>NZ_STFZ01000009.1 GCF_005222845.1 Rhizobium sp. FY34
ATACGCGTCCTCATTGATCAGAACCCATTGGCCCATTCTCTGCGTCCGATAGACATGATCCGCCATGGCTGGCTTTCGAGTTTGCGCCAGGCGTCGCAGCAATGGGCGACGATATCGTCGTAAGATTTGAAGACGCGGTTCGACAGCCAGTTCTCGCGCATGAAGTGCCAGAGATTTTCGACCGGATTGAGCTCCGGCGATTTCGGCGGCAGCGGCAGGATCGTTATGTTGGCGGGTACAACGAGTGCGTTGGACATATGCCAGCCTGCCTGATCCATGATGAGGATGGCATGCGCATCATCGGCAACATGTTGGGATATCTCCGCCAGATGCTGCGTCATGGCATAGGTGTCGCACCAAGGCATGACGAGAGCCGCCGCCTTGCCGAGCTTGGGGCAGATTGCACCGAAGATGTAGGCGGATCGCGTTCGCTGGTCGTGCGGGGCGCACGGTCTTGAGCCGCGCTTTGCCCAGCGGCGGGTGATCTTGTTCTTTTGACCGATCCGGGCCTCGTCCTGGTACCAGATTTCTATTCGTTTTCCGCGTGCCGCTCCGCTTGCGATCTCTGCCACTGCGGCGGCGAAGTTTTTTTAAACTCATCAATGGCTCGAGGGTCTTGTTCATGATGTTTCGGTCGGGCCGCCAGTTTGCGGTAACCCAGGGCACGGACCTCGCGGCTCAGCGTCTGTTCGCTCACCGAGACACGAAACTCTTCCCAGAGCCATTG
>NZ_STFZ01000010.1 GCF_005222845.1 Rhizobium sp. FY34
GACCAGGTTGACGACGCCGAGCTTCTCGAGCTCGTCGAGCTGGAAGTTCGCGAACTTCTGTCGTCCTACGACTTCCCCGGCGACGATATTCCGATCATCAAGGGTTCGGCTCTTGCTGCACTGGAAGATTCGGACAAGAAGATCGGCGAAGACGCCATCCGCGAACTGATGGCCGCTGTCGACTCCTACATCCCGACGCCTGAGCGTCCGATCGACCAGCCCTTCCTGCTGCCGATCGAAGACGTGTTCTCGATCTCCGGCCGTGGTACGGTTGTGACGGGTCGCGTTGAGCGTGGCATCGTCAAGGTTGGCGAAGAAGTCGAAATCGTTGGCATCCGCGCCACCTCCAAGACGACCGTGACCGGCGTTGAAATGTTCCGCAAGCTGCTCGATCAGGGCCAGGCTGGCGACAACATCGGCGCACTGGTTCGTGGCGTTCAGCGTGATGGCGTCGAGCGCGGCCAGATCCTGTGCAAGCCTGGCTCTGTCAAGCCGCACAAGAAGTTCATGGCTGAAGCCTATATCCTGACGAAGGAAGAAGGCGGCCGTCATACGCCGTTCTTCACCAACTACCGTCCGCAGTTCTACTTCCGCACGACGGACGTGACGGGTATCGTTTC
>NZ_STFZ01000011.1:0-27985 GCF_005222845.1 Rhizobium sp. FY34
TTGAGCCAGAGACCGACGGTTATCGTTGCCCTCAAGGCCAGTTGCTCACCTACGCCACCACCGACCGCAACGGCTACAAGCACTACCGCTCCGACCCGTCCATCTGCCGCGACTGCCCGCTTCTGGCCTCCTGCACAGCAAACGCCAAGGCGGAGCGCACCATCACCCGCCATGTCTGGCAAGATGCCCGCGAGCGAACCGACGCCAATCGCAAGACAGCCTGGGGAAAGGCGATCTACAAGCGACGAAAGGAGACGGTCGAGCGCTCCTTTGCTGACGCCAAACAGCTTCACGGGCACCGCTATGCCCGCTTGCGCGGCCTCATCAAGGTCAGGTGGCAATGCCTGCTGGCCGCCGCCGCGCAGAACATCAAGAAGATCGCCATTGCAATAACCAAAGCCCCCAAGCCAGCATGTGCTTGAGGCTCTCAGGCCTGCTTTGGATCACTTAACCAACCTCCACGAACACCACCTGAGCGGCATCCCAGAAATGAGAAAAACCCGCCGAAAAAATCGACGGGTTTGTCAGCAGTCTGGGCCGGTCACGCACCCGCGTGACCGGCCTTTCTTTTCAATTGATAACGCAGAACGATCACTCCTCGCCGGCTTTGTGATTGTCCAGCATCATGTAATCCAGCGGCAGTTCCGTCGTGTATTTGATCTGTTCCATGGCAAAGGCCGAAGACACATCGCGGATTTCGATCCGGGCGATCAGCCGCTTGTAGAAGGCGTCATAGGCGCCGATATCCGGCACGACGACACGCAGCAGATAGTCCACGTCGCCGCTCATACGATAGAATTCCACCACTTCGGGGAAATCCACCACCACTTCGGAAAACCGCTTCAGCCATTCCACCGAATGGCTGGCCGTGCGGATGGACACGAAAACCGTGACCTTGGTATTCACCTTGCCGGGATCGAGCAGCGCCACGCGGCGCCGGATCACGCCATCCTCTTCCATCTTCTGGATGCGGCGCCAACAGGGCGTCGTGGAAAGCCCCACTTTCTTGGCGAGGTCAGCGACGGCCAGCGTCGAGTCTTCCTGGAGAATACGCAGGATCTTGCGGTCGAGGCGGTCCATCGGGGCTCCTTCAGAGATTATTTTTCTTCATATCGCGAAATTCAGAGCATGTAACCGAAAATCGTTTCAACGCACCAGCCTGTCCACATGCTGGCGCAGCACCGGCAGCACCTCGGCCGCGAACCAGGGATTGCGTTTCAACCAGCCGCTATTGCGCCAGCTGGGATGGGGCAGCGGCAGGACTTTTGGTCCGTGATTGACACCGAAACCGGCGCGCCAGTTTTCAACCGTTGCCGTCATCGTTTTCTGTACAAGTCCCGGCATATGCCAGGCTTGCGCATAGGCACCGATGGCCAGCACCAGTTCCACCTGCGGCATGGCGTCGATCACCGCGCGCCGCCACTTGGGCGCGCATTCCATGCGCGGCGGCAGATCGCTGCCCTTGTCGTCATAGCCGGGAAAGCAGAAGCCCATCGGAACGATGGCGAACCGGTCGCGGTCATAGAATTCCTCGCGGCTGACCGAGAGCCAGTCGCGCAGCCGGTCGCCCGAGGCATCATTGAAAGGCAGGCCGCTTTCATGCACGCGCAGCCCCGGCGCCTGTCCGGCAATCAGCACCCGCGCCCGCGATGACAGAACCACAACCGGCCGTGGCTCATGCGGCAATCGCTTGGCCATGCCTTGTGCCGGCGCATCTCGACAGATGCGACAGCCGCTGATCGCCTCAGTCAACAGGTCGATCCGCTGGTGATCCACAGCGCACGCCCCTGCGCCTGTCATAGCCAGTTCAGCGATAGAAAATTCCTCATGCTGTGCCAAAGCCCCTCCTTGTCTTCCTCTGCGTTCATGAGGCCCATGCGGCTGCGCCATTCCCGCGGATGCTCGAATTCGCCAACCCATATGCCGGCCCGCGCCGCTTGCGCACTGGCCTGCTCACGCCGGAAGGTTATGGCACCGGTGGCGAGCGCCAGGCCCTCGCGCACCATCAGGGCACCGATATTCTGGCCATTGCTGAAACAGCCGACGAGAAGACGGTGGTATCGGTCTGTGGAGAAGCCGCGACATTCCAGCGCACCGCCGGCGATTAGCCGCGCCAAAGAAGCCCTTGCGGCCTCGCCGCAGGCCCATTCCTGTCCGTCCTTGTGCCGGCACGCCTGCGCAAGCTCCGGCGCATCGATACCGATCAGCCGCAGACGCTGGCTTCCCACCGCCAGCGTATCGCCATCCACCACCCGGAAAGGGCCGACAAAAACAGTTTCCTCGCCGTCACCACCAAGACGGGCAGCGACCAGCGCCAGCAGAAACAGGAAGCACAGGGTGAGGCCGAGATCCTTCGACAGGCGCATGCGCCGGTGGTGGCGATAGGCTTTCGACACTGAGTGGCCCCAAATCCCAACAGACTCTTGAAAAAGATAGCAAACAGATCCTTGCCTGGCAGGATCTTCTTAAGATTTTCCCACTAGGCTGAAAACCTTAACGATCAGCAGCCAGGGTCATGAGTAGCGGCGTCAGCACCTCCCCCGACAAAAACATCGTCGATCGTTCGCGAAGCCACCGTAACAAGGCGGTTTCGAAGACGGTGCGTGCGACGCGTGAACGGCTGCAGTCGAGCAGCAAAGGCAGCCACGCCTTCGATCGCGACATGCTGGCCCTGCACATCGCCGCCATGCTGCAAGGCGCGCTCATCCTGCCGACCTTCATCGTCGTCGTGGCCGCCATCGGCATCTATATCAGTGGCGATGCCAAACTGTTTCCCTGGGCGCTGCTGTCACTAGCTGTCCATTCGATCAACCTGCTTCTGGCACGGCGGGCATCACGCGTCGATCTGTCCGGTGCCCGGACCCAGCGCTGGCGCCATCTGCTGCTGGCCGGCCAGGCGCTGATGGGCGGCTGCTGGGCGCTGTTTGCGCTGGTCGATTGCCCTGCCTGCGGCAATGATGGCTTCTACGTCTATCAGGGTGCCGTTCTGCTGGTGGCCATTTCCATCTCGGCGATCGGCAGCATCATGCTGCGCCAGGCGCTGCTGATCACCTTTGCGCCGACGGTCGCGGTGCTTGGCATTGCGGCTCTCTTGTCGCATCAACTGATGGATGTGGCACTGACCGGCATGAGCGCCACGGCTCTGGTTCTTTTCTATTATATCAGCGACCGGCTGCATCGCACCAATCTCACGCTGATGTCCTATCAGTCGGAAAAGGATGACCTGATTGCCGAACTGGAAGTCGCAAAATCGGTCTCCGATGAGGCGCGGCGGCGCGCGGAAGAAGCCAATCTCGCCAAATCGCGCTTCCTTGCCTCCATGTCGCATGAATTGCGCACGCCGCTGAATGCCATCCTCGGCTTTTCCGAAGTCATGAGTTCCGAGGTTTTAGGCCCGCTCGCCAATCCCACCTACCGCGAATATGCCGGCGATATTCACCGCTCCGGCCAGCACCTGCTTAACCTCATCAACGAAATCCTCGATCTGTCGCGCATTGAGGCCGGTCGCTATGAGCTGAGCGAGGAAAGCCTGTCCCTCCTGGAAGTGGCCGAGGATTGCATCGGCATGGTGCAATTGCGCGCCCGCGCCAAGAGCATCAGCATCCATCAGCAGTTCGAGCCGGATCTACCGCAGGTCTGGGCGGATGAGAAATCCATCCGCCAGGTGCTGCTGAACCTCTTGTCCAACGCCGTCAAATTCACCAGCCAGGGTGGCGAGGTCACCGTCAAGGTCGGCTGGACGGCCGGCGGCGGTCAATATGTGGCGATCAAGGACAATGGTCCGGGCATTGCCGAGGAGGAAATTCCCGTCGTGCTGTCCGCCTTCGGCCAGGGCTCCATCGCCATCAAGAGCGCCGAGCAGGGCACAGGTCTTGGCCTGCCCATCGTCCAGGCCATCCTTGCCAAGCATGATGGACAGTTCATCCTCAAATCCAAGCTGCGCGAAGGCACCGAAGTCATCGCCATCCTGCCCGCCACCCGCGTGCTGCAATCGCTTCCGCCAGTGACCGATACCCCGGCTGTCGAGCCGCGCCGCAAGAGCTTCGGCTAAGCGCATTAGACCGAGCCTCTGCTATGGCTCAATCAAAACACCTGCCCGGCCTCTTTCCCGCTTCCTAAAATCGGCGCATAATTGCGCCATGACAACACTCTTCGACATTGCGATCGAGACCGCCCGCCTGCTGCCACCGGAAAAGCAGGACGAAATCGCGCGGCTTGTGCTGGAAATGGCGCAGGACGATGAAACCCTGCATGTTCTGTCACAGGATGAAATCGAAGGGTTGAGACCGTCGCTGGAACAGGCGAAGAAGCGCGAATTCGCCAGCGAAGACGAGGTGCGGGCCCTATGGCGCCGCCACGGTCTCTGAACCTGCGCTATACGCCGATTGCATTGAGTGAACTGGGCTCGATGCTCGATTACGTCAGACACCACTCGCCTGCCGGAGCAGACAAGCTTGCATCGCGCCTGCAAGGATTGATCGCGATGCTACCGGATTTTCCGCAAATGGGACGCGCAACGCAGATCAATGCCTTGCGCGTGATCCTTGCCAATCCCTATCCGTATCTCATCTTTTACGAAGTCACCGACGATGAGATTGTCATCATCGGTTTTCGGCATGCACATCAGGATCCGGAAGGTTTTCCCGGAAACTGAGCTCAATGCGTGTGCGGTGCGGGCGTGCCAGCCGTCGTCACGCCGGCCTGGGCAAAGGTCGCCATGCCGGAATGGCAGGCCGCCGCCGCCTTGACGATACCGGCGGCGAGCGCCGCACCGGTGCCCTCACCCAGCCGCATGCCAAGCGCCAGGAGCGGCGTCTTGCCCAGCTTTTCGATCGCCTTCAGATGGCCAGGCTCGGCCGAGACATGGCCGATCAGGCAATGGTCAAGCGCTGCGGGATTGGCGGCCTTCAGGATTGCCGCTGCCGCCGTTGCCACATAGCCATCGATCAGCACGGGGATCTTTTCCACGCGGCAGGCGAGGATTGCACCGGCCATGGCCGCCACTTCGCGCCCGCCAAGCCGGCGCAGCACTTCCAGCGGGTCGGACAGATGGTCCTTGTGGAAGGCAATTGCCGCCTTCACGGCTGCCACCTTGCGGGCCAGAACCTCGCCCTGCGAGCCGGTGCCGGGACCAACCCAGTCTTCCGCTTCGCCGCCATAAAGCGCCAGATTGATGGCGGCTGCAATCGTCGTATTGCCAATGCCCATTTCGCCAATGCACAGCAGATCCGTCCCGCCGGCAATCGCTTCCATGCCAAAGGCCATGGTGGCGGCACAGTCGCGCTCGGACAAAGCCGCCTCGCAGGTGATGTCGCCGGTCGGATAGTCGAGCGCCAGATCGAAGATCTTCAGGCCAAGGTCATAAGCGGCGCAGATCTGGTTGATGGCCGCACCACCTGCGGCGAAATTCTCCACCATCTGCTGCGTCACGCTCGGCGGATAGGGGGTAATGCCATGGCGGGCCACACCGTGATTGCCGGCAAAGATCGCCACCAGCGGCCGGTTCACCGCAGGCGCCCGCCCGGTCCAGGCCGCCAGCCAATAGGCGATCTCTTCCAGCCGGCCGAGCGAACCGGCCGGCTTGGTCAGCTGCGCATCGCGTTCGCGGGCATTGACCAGCGCACGGCTGTCGGGGCCGGGAAGGTCGCGCAGCAGCACGCGGAAATCGTCGAAAGGCAGGCCGCTCATGCTCATCGGATCATTCTTTCTCTATAGGTCTGGTCGTGCCGCCCGTTTGTGAAGCGCGGCGGAATCTGATTTGGTGCCTTCTTTATCAGGCATGCACGGAGGAACAACTGCCAAACGCCATGGAATTTTTCACAGACTTCGCCCGCTCGCTCGCCTTTTTGTCGCGCCTGCCCGTCCCCGCCCGCTTTTTCATCGGCCATGATGGTTCGGTCTCGCGCGCCTGCCGCGCCTTTCCGGCTGCCGGCCTGCTCATCGCCGTGCCGCCTGCCCTGCTGCTGCTCGCCATCGGCCGGCCCGAAACCGCACTTCTCGCCTCTCTCCTCGCGCTTGGCCTGATGGCATTCTTGACCGGAGGCCTGCACGAAGATGGCCTGGCCGATAGCGCCGACGGCCTGTTTGGCGGTCGAGACAAGCCGCAGGCGCTCTCCATCATGAAGGATAGCCGCATCGGCTCCTATGGTGTCATCGCGCTCATCCTCTCCTTCGGCCTTCGTGCCTTTGCCCTTGCCGCGCTCCTGTCGCTTGGTGGCTCCAGTCTTGCGGCCCTTACCTTCCTCGCGTCCGCTGCCCTCTCACGCGCCCTGATGGTCTGGCACTGGCAGGCACTGCCGCCGGCGCGCGACAATGGCACCGCCGTTGCCGTCGGCCAGCCGCTGCTTTCGGCGCGCAACGCAGCACTTGCCATCGGCCTTGCCGCAAGCCTGCCGCTCCTCGCTCAAGGCATTGCCCCGGCAAGCCTGCTTCTGTCGCTTGCCGCCTGCGCGCTTGCGCTTTTCGCCTTCACACGTTTCGTCAGAACCACGATTGCCGGACATACGGGCGATACGATTGGCGCCAGCCAGCAGATCACGGAAACGGTACTGCTGATCGCCCTTGCGGTCTTGATCTGAGCATATGATATAAATGCCCATGCTCAGTCCCTGCACACTCGTCTGCACCCTGGATGACAAGACCGGCCTCTGTTTCGGCTGCGGTCGCACGCGCGACGAAATCGCCGGCTGGACCGCCTATAGCGATGGCGAACGCGCCAGCATTATGACCACGCTTGCCGCGCGCATGGAGAGCCTGGAGCGCAAGCCGCGCCGCGAAACGAAACGCCAGCGTCTGGCGCGCGAAAGGCAGGGCTAATGAACATGCTCACCCTGCTCCTCATCGTGCTGGGCGGCGGCCTTGCTCTGTTGATCTTCAATCATGATGCGGGC
Source organism: Rhizobium sp. FY34 (assembly GCF_005222845.1). Taxonomy (GTDB): domain Bacteria; phylum Pseudomonadota; class Alphaproteobacteria; order Rhizobiales; family Rhizobiaceae; genus Neorhizobium. Next base: position 6,891 of record NZ_STFZ01000011.1, read on the forward strand.
CAGACCTTTGGTCTGGCGAATGATGATTTCGGCCATATCGTCCAGATGTCGGCCATCATCCTGCTTCTGTCGGCGGGCGTGCTCGCCGGGCGCCGCGGGCCGGCGGGCGAGATCCTGCGCAATATCGCCGTCTGGCTAATCATCGCTCTCGTGCTGGTCGCTGGCTATCTCTACCGCAATGATCTGCAAAGCTTTACCGCGCGCCTGACGGCGGGCCTCATTCCCGGAAGCCCGATGGTGATGACCACCAGCGAAGGCGGCGAGGAAGTGATTATCTATCGCGGGCGCGGCGGCCATTTCCAGGCGCAGGTCACAATCGATGGACAGAATGTGGCCATGCTGGTCGATACGGGTGCCAGCGCCGTCGTGCTCGCCTATGACGATGCCGAACGGCTGGGGTTGAAGCCCGACACGCTCACCTATTCCGTACCGGTGATGACGGCCAATGGCCGCGCCTTTGCCGCCCCCGTGCGCCTCGAGTCCATGGCCATCGGCCCGATCAGCCGCCAGGATATCCGCGCCATGGTGGCCGAGCGCGGGCGGCTGGAGGAAAGCCTGCTCGGCATGAGCTTCCTCTCCACGCTTGGCTCGCTGCAGATGCAGACCGACGAACTCAGGCTGCGCGATTGATCACTTGCGCAGCCGGTAGCCGGTGCGAAAGATCCAGGACAGCACGCCAAGACACACAGCAAGGCACACGGCAATCATCACCAGGCTGATCAGCGGATTGACGTCAGAAACCTCGTAAAAGCTCCAGCGAAAACCGGAGACCAGATAGAGCACCGGATTAAGGTGGCTGACTGCGGCCCAGAAGGGCGGCAGCATGTCGATCGAATAGAAACTGCCGCCAAGAAAGGTGAGCGGCGGCACGACCAGCATCGGCACCAGGTTCAACTGCTCGAAATTATCCGCCCAGATGCCGATGATGAAGCCGAACATCGAAAAGGTCACCGCCGTCAGCACCATGAACATCAGCATGAGAAACGGATGGGCGATGGTGAGATCGACGAAGAAGGATGCGGTGGCCAGAATGATCAGGCCGATCAGCAGCCCCTTGGTGGCCGCTGCCCCGACATAGCCGATCACCACTTCCGTCATAGAGACCGGCGCCGAGAGAAGTTCGTAGATCGTGCCGGTGAACTTTGGAAAATAGATGCCAATCGAGCCATTGCTGATGCATTGCGACAGAAGCGTCAGCATGATCAGGCCCGGCGTGATGAAGGCACCATAGGACACGCCGCCCACTTCATTGATGCGCGAGCCGATCGCCGTGCCGAACACGATGAAATACAAAGATGTGGTGATGACCGGCGAAATGACGCTTTGCAGCAGCGTGCGCCCCATGCGCGCCATTTCGAAATAATAGATCGATTTGATCGCTTCGATGTTCATGGCTTTGCTCCCACCAGCGATACGAAAATATCTTCCAGCGAACTCTGGCGCGTCGAGACATCGGAAATCGAAAGTCCCGCCGCCTCGACAGCCGCCAGAACCTGGCCGATCCGCCCCTCGCCGGCACCTGCCACCCCATCGCCATTGCCATATTCATGCACCAGCCCGCGCCGATTGTCCGAAAGCGTCACGCCGAGGGCGGCAAGCGTCGGCGGCAGCACATCCAGCGGCGCCTTCAGTTCCAGATGCAGCGCCTTGCGGCCCAGCTTCTGCATCAGCGCCTGCTTCTCCTCGACCAGCAGCAGTTCTCCGCCGCAAATGACGCCGATCCGGTCGGCCATTTCCTCGGCCTCCTCGATATAATGCGTGGTAAGGATGACGGTCACGCCCGTCTCGCGCAGCCGGTTGATCGCCGCCCACATGCCGCGACGAAGCTCGACATCTACCCCCGCCGTCGGCTCGTCGAGAAACAGAATGCGTGGCTCATGCGCCAAGGCCTTGGCAATCAGCACGCGCCGCTTCATGCCGCCGGAAAGCTCACGCAGCTTGTTGTCGCGCTTGTCCCACAGCGAAAGATCCTTGAGGATCTGCTCGATCAGCGGCTTGTTGGTCTTTTGCCCATGCAGCCCGCGCGAAAACGTCACCGTGTTCCACACGGTCTCGAACTGGTCGGTCGTCAGTTCCTGCGGCACAAGGCCGATCAGCCTGCGCGTCTGGCGAAATTCCGTGACCACATCATGGCCATCCACCAGAACCCTGCCGGCTGTCGGCATGGAAAGCCCGCAGACAATCGAAATCAGCGTGGTCTTGCCGGCGCCGTTTGGCCCGAGAAGCGCCAGGATCTCGCCGGCACGGATTTCAAGATCGACGCCTTTCAGCGCCTGAAACCCGTTGGCATAGGTTTTCGTCAGGTTCTGGATGGATACGATGGAGGACATGATTTCCCGGAATGCTCAAGGATGCGGCAGGATAGAGCCCCCCTATATAGGCATGTCGGAAAGATTGCGAGGGTGGACTGAGTGGGCGATCAAGCCAGATGGCGTCAACTCATACCAAGTGTCGTCAGGCCAGATTTGCGCGCCGTGCAAAACGCGCAAAATGCGAACTCTGTCCAGCAAGGTAGTGCAATTGCATGACGTGCATCAGATCATTCCCGCTGGCCCGCTGGGGAGACTGGTCCTCACCCGCGCTTCAGGCCATAATCCACGGCCACGTCGATCCAGCCGGAATAGCTGATCCCGCATTCGGCCAGCGCTAAGGGATACATGGAGCGGTTGGTGCAGCCCGGCATCGTATTGACCTCGTTGACATAAAGCCGGCCATCCTCAAGCAGGAAGAAATCGACGCGGGCAATGCCTTGGCAACACAGCGCCCGGAAGGCCCTGGCGGCCATGGCCTTGGCTTCTTCCACAACGTCGGCGCCCACCTCTGCCGGAATGATGATCTTGGCGCCATCCGGATCGAAATATTTGGCCTCGTAATTATAAAAATCATGCGCCTTGGCGGTGACGATTTCACCGGGCGGCGAGATGGTGAGGCGCCCGTCGGCGTGCTCCAGCACCGCGCATTCGATCTCGCGACCGGCCAGGAACTCCTCGACCAGTACCTTGCCGTCGAATTCAAAGGCCTTTGTCAGCGCCGGGCGCACGGCCTGGGCACCATCGACGCGCGAGACACCGAAGGACGAGCCCTGGCGGGCGGGCTTGACGAAGAAGGGATAGCCGAACTGCTGCTCCAGCGCCTCGGCATCCATTTCGTCTGCGCTATCCAGCTTCAGCGCGCGGGCCACCGGCAATCCGGCCTCGCGCAAAAGGCGCTTGGCCACATCCTTGTCCATAGCGGCTGCCGAACCCAGAATGCCACAGCCGGCATAGGGCAGGCCCGCCATTTCCGCATAGCCCTGCACCGTGCCATCCTCGCCATAGCGGCCATGCAGAACGGGCAACAGAAAATCGAGTTTTGGCAGAACGGCATGAAGGCCGCCCTCCTCCACCGCCACCAGCCGGCCCTTGCCGCCCGGCACCAGCGCTACGGCCACCCCTTTGCCCGCCTGCGGCGACACGGCTTCGGCATTGTCCTCGCGCAGGAACCAGCATCCGTCACGGGCGATGAAGATCGGCACGACCGTATAGCGGGCGCGGTCCATCGCCTTCATCACATTGGCGGCCGACATCAGCGACACATCATGTTCGGCCGACTGGCCGCCAAACAGGACACCAATGGTGAGAAGGCTCATGAAACACTTTCCTTTCGGGCAGAAGGCGGCGCCGGATCTGCAAACCGGCCGCGATGACAGAGAGACTGCAGGGATCAGACCGTCTGTGTCAAAAATGCGACGGTGACCGCACTGACGGCAGCGATATCCCGGCAAAAAGGCTCGGAACGCCGGGCCTGTCAGGGGAACCGACAGCAGTCATCATCAACGCAGCCGAAAGCCATCCCTTCCGAAGCCCGCCATGACGGGGTCTGCAAGCACCTGTAAGTCTAACCTGCATGCGGGCAAGCTGTGCAGGCATTGGCGCCCACAGCATGTGCTGCAACAGCGACCTGACGCGCAGGAGCGAACATGCAAGAGCGCAATGCGCGTCAGGCTGCGGAGGGCCACATCCGAGGTGGCATCCGTCGACATCCAAGCTCAACCCGTGCCGGAGCCGATCCTTTGACCCATTTCTCCCGCCGACACACTCTGGCCTATCCAAAACGATCACACCATGGCCAGGCCACCGGCAGACGTCGCCACCCCACACTCAGTCTGGTCTCGCTTGCGCTGGCGATCCTCGCAAGCGGCTGCGCCTCGCTGGATCTGGTGCAAAGCGGCTCCCTCTCGTCCTACGACAATCTCGGCCAGCAGAAGGGCAGCCTCGGCAAGTCGCGTTCCTTCGCCGATCCCGCGGTCATGGCGACGGTGAAGACCGTGCGCATCATCCCCACCCGTTTTTCGGACCGGGCCAGCGGCCGGATCGCGCAGCCGCAAGACCGCGCACTCGTCACCCATGCGCTCGATCGTGCGCTCTGCATCGCCCTGAGCGATCGATACCAGATCGTGGCGTCCGACCAGCCGGCGGATCTGACGATCCGCAACGTCATCAGCGATGTCGTTCCGACCGGCAAGGCGGCCGCGGGCGTGGCCACGGCGGTATCGCTCGGCAGCAGCGTCGTCCTGCCGGTGAGTGTTCCGCGTCTGCCGGTCGGTCTGGGTGGCCTTGCCGTCGAGGGCGAGGCAGTGGACGCTACCGGCACCCAACGCGCGGCAATTCTCTGGGCAAAGGGCGCCAATTCCATCACCAGCAAGCCACGTGTCTCAGAGGTCGGCGATGCCTATCAACTCGCCTCCGCCTTCGGCAGCGACTTCTCGCAACTGATGATCAAGGGGAAAATGCCGACGGCTCTCGATATCGCGCTGCCGTCTGGCCAGCGCATCAACTCCCATTTCGGCGGAAAACCGAAATACGCCGCCTGCGACACCTTCGGGCGCGAACCCGGCATTCCCGGCATGGTGGCAGGAATGGTCGGCGCGCCGCCGGAATGGACCGACAAGGCCGGCCAGAAGACGATGGCGCCCTGACGAAAACCGGCCCCATACCGGTCTGCGCCAGCCATCGAAAACCACGGCGGATGGTCTTGTCCGCCGTGGTGCAAACAGTCTCGCGGTCTGCCAGGTCTCGAGCGGCTCAATCCTTGACGAGAGGCCGCAACAGCATGTCGATGTCGAAGGGGTCGGACCGCAGACAGTCGTCGGTCACGCCCTCTGCGAAAAGCGAGTAACGGATCAGTCTGGCGCTGTCGGAATCGGGCGGCAGGATATCGCGGCCGGCCCACAGGTTGAAGGCAAGCCTGTGGGTATAGGCGGAACCGGCGCTCATATCGGCAAAGCCGAAATGCGGGAGGAAGAGGTTGCGTGCGAACCCCACAGCCTGGAAATAATCCAGCGCTTCCTCAATCCTCGGCACCTGGAAATGCAGATGCGCGACACATGTGCCCGAAGCGATGGGACGTGACAGGTTCGTACCCTCCGCCAGTCGCTTCAGTTCTGCGCGCACGTCCAGCAGGTCACGCCCGCTACGGCGACAACCATCGCTGTCGTAGACACTGAAGTCATGCGTCATCTCGGAAAACCGGCCAAAACGCTCCGGCGTTTCCAGTGCGAATTCGATACCGATACCGTCCGGATCGTTGAGATAGATGGCTTTCGACATGGTGTGGTCGATCGGCGAGAACATCTGCCGCTGATGGGAAAAACGCGCCAGAAGCCGTGAAAACTCGATCTGGTCCGGTACGCCGAATGCCACATGGTAAAGTCCGGCAGCGCGGCGATCCACCGGGCCGCCTGCGCCCTCATGCAGGATCACCAGTGTCTCCTCTGTCGTTCCCAGCGCCTTTCCGCCTGCGTTGCGACCGCGGTCGACGAAGCCCAGGACATCGCACCAGAAGGCGGTGCTGCGGATGATATCGCGGACCTGGAATTCCACCATGCCCCAACGCAGGCGATCCTGTGCGGGCGCTTCCTGTACGGATCGGCCATCTGCGGAGTGTTCCTGTCGGCCATCCGCCGGCCTGACTGCATCAATCTGCATGCGTGCGCTCCTCTGCCGCTTTGCTCTGCCAGATGGCAGGCCCGGGCAGTTGCCGGGCCTGCCGTTCGGCTCAGGGGCGTCCCGTCAGCGGCGCTTTACGCAGGCGGCCCCACAGGACGAAGACGGCCAGAACCACGTAGATCAGGTTGAACGGCAGAGCGGCAAACTCGCCGCGCACCGCATGAAACGGCACCGCCAGAACCTGGATGGCCAGGAGACCGGCAGCGGCCCATACGGTCAGTTCCGGGCGGATGCGGGTCACACCCGGCAGGATGAGGCCGAGAACCCCGAGGAATTCCATGATGCCGATGAAGCGCGCGAGTGCGATCGGATACTCCTGAACCCACACGGCACCCATCTGGGCAAGGGCTTCGACGGACATCAGGCCATGCATGTAGGCGGCCATCAGGTAGAACGCGGCCAGCACGACCTGCGCGACCCATAGCGAGATATTCCAAGCCTTGCTGCCCGTGGCAGCGGGTGTTTCGATTGTCATGCTCATCCTGCCTCTCCTTGTTGAAACGGTCCACTGGACCGGCGACGACGATGGCAGGATGGTAATGATTTCCTAGTAGGCAATCATTATAGGAAATATTGATACATGATATCTCCTGAGTTAATAATGGCCGTCGCGTTGCTGGAAGGGAAGTGCCTGGCCAGACCCAGCTATCGGAGGCACAGCCCATGGTCGCGTGCGTGAGTCTCTCGGGGGCCTGTAGCTTTGCAGGGCGCAGCGCCAAGTGTTGCCCCTATCGGCGCCACAATCTTGGGCAAGGAAGCGACCGCTACCGGTTCGCCGGCAGTTCAACAGATGACCGACCAGACGTCAGGGACAGGATCGCAACACGATGGACACATTGATGAGCCTCAAGGTGTTTGCAGCAGTGGCAGAGGCACGCAGCTTTTCCGCCGTGGCGGAACGGATTGGCCTGTCTGCAGCCATGACCAGCAAACACGTCCAGCACCTCGAGGCCCGGGTCGGTGCACGGCTTCTCAACAGAACCAGCCGCAGCGTCAGCCTGACGGAAGCCGGCGTCACCTATCTGTCGCGCGTGCGGCCCTTGCTGGAGGGGCTGTCGGATGCAGAGGCCGAACTGGCGCATAACCGCATTTCACCAAAAGGAACGCTGAAGGTCAGCCTGCCGGTCTGGCTCGCCAACCGGCCCTTTGCCCGTGTCCTGACGCGCTATCGCACGCTCTATCCCGAGGTCACCCTGGAACTCGATTTGAGCGGCAAACAGATGAACCTGGTCGAAGAGGGATTCGATCTCGCCTTGCGGGCCTCCATCTATCTGGATGACGGACTGATAGCCCGCCGCCTGATCGATGTGTCGTTCTGCCTGGTCGCAGCGCCGGCCTGGCTCGACAGGATGGGACGGCCGGGCTCGGTGGCAGACCTGATCGGCAAGCCCTTCCTCGCCTATACGCCCGTCGCGCCGAATGGCCGGGTTCGCTATGAACAGGACGGGCGTCAGGTCGACATTCAGTTTTCCGCCGTCATTCAGACCAGCAACGAGACATTGCTCTACCAGGCAGCATGCGAAGGTGCTGGCCTGGCCTTCCTGCCCAATCTCCTGATCGCAAGCGATCTGGCTGAGGGGCGGCTGGAGGCCGTGCTGCAGGACGAGCTGCAGCCGGCAACGACACTTTATGCCGTCTATCCCGACCGCAGCTATCTGCCGGCCAAGGTGCGCAGCTTCCTCGACTTCCTTGCCGGTCCTGAGGGACTGCCCTCGCTGCGCCCTGTCGATTAGATCAGTCGCAATACCGGGCGCCAGAGCCACGGCTGCGCAGGTCGAAATGGAAGTGGTTCCAGTGTTCCTTATTGCTGCCGGGGCCAAGAACCGTGTTGAAATATTTGCAGCTGTCGCTGCGCACCGCCTTCAAGAGGCCCGCCTCGCGGAAGGAGAAAAAGCCCTTCTGGCGCACATCGATCTCATGGCCGTTCTTCAGCGTGAACTTGCCGATATCGATGGCATTGCCGCGCGCATGCTCCGACATAGGGTTGTAGCGCTGGCGGCTATTGTTCATCCGCCGGCAGGAATAGCCGCCCATCGGCTGGATCGAACCGATGCCGGTGAGGTAGCGCAGCCGTGCCGAAGGCGCCAGTTCGTTCTTCACCCATTTGGCAAAGGCCAGCGTCGTCTGGCAGTTGAGCGTCACGGCCGGGCGAACATTGATATTGCCGGATAGGCCGCTCAGCGATACCGGATAATCGATGCCGCAGCTCGGGCCATCCTCGATGCGCGGCCTGTCGGTAAATTCAACGCCCATGCGCTGCAGCTCGCGCCGGCAGGCAAGCTCGGAGGCCGGCATCGGCCCATCCTGGCGCGGGCTCTGGCGCAACGCATCGGGATTGTTCGGCATCAGCATGGCCACCTGCTGCGGCTCGGGCTTTGGCCGGCTCGGCAGCGTCACCGGCTGCTGATCGTCCCAGCGGGGCTGTGCAGACATGTCGCTGCGCGCCGATTGCGGCCCGCGCTTCGGTGGCACGATGACGAGATCCTGATCACCGATGGCAGAGGCTGAAGGCGCCCGCTGGCCGGATCGCGCCACGGGTGCGGATCGCGCCACCGGATTGTCGGTACCGATCCCATCGACGACCGGATGGCTCGCATTGCCCTCGGCAATATCGCCGTCCTGCTCTTCGGCAAGCCCGACAACACGCGCATCCTCGGCCGCCTGTCCCACCCCGACGCCGAGATCGGCATCCATATTGACGCCATTGCGATCATAGGTGAGCGTGCCAAGGTTCGATGGCGGCGCGCCCATCACGCGGGCCTCCTGAACCCCCATGGCCGCATCGCTGTCGATCATCGGCAGGCGGGCGCTGCCGGACCCTGAAGGCGGCATGGCCTGCTGCAACCCGGCCTGCGGCGCTGGTCCACGCTCAAACGATTGAAGATTTTGTGCCTGCACCATGGGTTGCGGAACGGCGCCATAGCCCTGCGCACTCTGGGCCGGAACCGGCGCCTGCGGCCGGATGGCGCCCACCCGCGTGCCACTGTCGATCGAGCCGGGCGGCACAAGCCCATCGGCCGTGCAGCCCACCAGCATGGTCGAGATCATCAGCAGGGCAATGGCCCGCCGGGAGATAAACACATACGCCATACAAGTCTGCTCTCAAGGGGCGTGCAGGAATGCCACAGTGACGGATTGTAAGCAGACAGGGTAAACAGAGGCTTTCGCAAACAAGGCCATTTCATGACCTTGTGCCGGCGGCTCGCATGCCAGACACCGCAACAGCGAACAGAAAAGGCCCGCCGTGGCGAAGCGGCGGGCCTCTGGTCGCGCACAGGTAACGGGCAATGCCCGTCAGGCGGCGCGGGTTAGGGTCTGGCCTGTGCCACGGCCAAGCTCGAAGCCCGACAGAAGCGATTGTAGGTGACGGCTCTGTTCGGCCAGCGTCTGGCTGGCGGCAGTGGATTCCTCCACCATGGCGGCATTCTGCTGGGTCATCTGGTCCATCGAATTGACCGAGGCATTGATTTCCTGCAGCCCAGTCGATTGCTCGCGCGAGGCGGTGGCAATACCCTCCACCTGCGCATTGACCTTCTCGACCAGATGCGAAATCTCCACCAGGGCATCGCCGGTGGTACGCACCAGCGAGACACCGGCATCGACTTCCTGCGCCGAGGCATTGATCAGCGCCTTGATTTCCTTGGCCGCATTGGCGGACCGCTGGGCAAGCTCGCGCACCTCCTGGGCAACCACCGCAAAGCCACGGCCCGCCTCGCCGGCACGCGCGGCTTCCACGCCAGCATTCAGCGCCAGAAGGTTGGTCTGGAAGGCGATCTCGTCGATCACCGAGATAATCTGGCTGATCTTCTGCGACGACTGTTCGATGCGGCCCATGGCATCGATCGCCTGGGAGACGATCTGGCCGGACCGTCCGGCGCTTGCCTTCGTATCGGCCACCATGGCGCGGGCTTCGACGGCACGCTCGGAGGCGGTCTTGACGGTTGCGGTGATTTCCTCCAGCGCCGCAGCTGTTTCCTCCAGCGCTGCGGCCTGCTGCTCCGTGCGGCGCGACAGGTTGTTGGTGGCGCCGGAAATGTCGTTGGCACTGTCATAGACCACATTGCCGGTCTCGGCGATGGCCTCGATCGTGCCGCGCAGCGAGGTGACGGCGGCGTTGAAATCGCCGCGAAGCTTGGCGTAATCGGATCCCAGATCGGCCAGCACGATGGACAGATTGCCGCGGGCCAGCGCTTCCAGCGCCTGACCCAGAACCTCCATGGCCTGCTCCTGCCGCTCGGCCGCCGCCTGCGCTTGGCGGGCCGCCCGCTCGCGATCGGAAGCCAGTGCGCGCTGCTGGTCGGCATCCCGGTTCTGCAGCATGACACGGTCATTCACCGCATCGCGCAGTACCAGCAGCGATTTTGCTATATCGCCCAGCTCGTCGCCGCGGTCGGCTCCGGCAATGTCGACATTCGCTTCGCCGGCCGCCATGCGCTGCAAGGCAGAGCGGATGGAGGTGACCGGGCCGGTCACGCTGCGCACGATCAGATAGGCAACAGCGGCCAGGATCGCCATGGCAATGCCGGAGACAAACGCGAAATGCAGGGCCTTCTGCCAGAACAGCGCCTTCAGGTCATCGACATAAACGCCGGTGCCAACCAGCCAGCCCCAGGGCTCGAAGCCGGCCACATGTGAATATTTCTCGACAGGCTTGTCGGCGCCAGGCTTGGGCCAGTCATAATCGACAAAGCCCTGGCCAGAAGCTTTCACCGTCTTGACCATGTCCATGAACAGGAACTTGCCGTTCGGATCCTTCGACTGGCTGACATCCGTGCCGTTCATCTCCGGCTTGATCGGATGCATCACCATTTTCGGCTGCATGTCGTTGATCCAGAAGTAGCCGCTGCCATTGTCATAGCGCATCACGCCGATCAGCCGCTTGGCTTCCGCCTGGGCCTGCTCGCGGGTCATGGCACCGGAAGCCTCCTGCGCCTGAAAACTCTTCAACAGGCTGATGGCATTGGCATTCATGGCAGCCAGCGCCGCCTTGCGTTCTTTTTCCAGCGATGCATAGCCTTGCGACAGACTGAGCGTCATCGCACCGGCCAGAAGAACGACTGCAAGCGCTACCATTAGATAGAGCCTGGTCGATAGGCGAAAGTTCTTCATGCTCATCCCCCATGGCAAATAGAACCTTCAAATTAGAGGATTGTTATTACGGAGTTGTAAATTCCGACTGGTCGTCGATCTTTGCCTCGCTCGCCGCAACGGGGATTGTCAGTCACGCTACTGGCTCATACAGTCCGCGCTATTGCGCATTGCACAATAGAGTAGAACGAATTCGATATCCCGCAGGAGATAATCATGACCGAGGCAACAGGAACCGATACCGATACGCCCTCCGCTCCCGATGGAGAGCTGACCCTGCGAACGCTGGCCATGCCCGGCGATGCCAATCCGGCCGGCGATATTTTCGGCGGCTGGGTCATGGCGCAGATGGACCTTGCAGCCGGCATCCGCGCCGGCGAGCGTGCCCGCTGTCGTGTCGTCACCGCCGCCGTCAAGGAAATGGCCTTCCAGCGCCCGGTCAAGATCGGTGATACCTTGAGCATCTACACCAATATCGCCCGCATCGGCCGCACATCGCTGACGCTGCAGGTGGAAGCCTGGGTCAACCGCTCACGCATCGGGCGCAAGGAAAAGGTCACCGAAGGCACGTTCATCATGGTGGCGCTGGATGAGCACGGCAATGCCAAGCCGGTGCCGCAGGAGTAAAAACAGCAGAAATCGCCGGTCTCACAGTCTGTTCAGGAATTGCTGTTGGTGTGGCGAAAATGATGATGTCGAGACCCGGAGCGTACTTATAAGTACGTGAGCACCGGAAGCGCAGACATCGCCATTTGCAGCCCGCCAGCGGCAAGTCCGGGAGACTGTCACGCCTTGAGATAGATCGACGTCTTGTCAAAGCTCACGCCGGGAAACACTTTTCCCGTCAAATTGCCAGGCGTGATGTCGAACTGCTGGTAAAGCATGGCGGCGGCCAGTTCGCGCAGGTCGCTGGTCGGCATCAGGTCGCGATTTTCAAACAGCTGGTCCTCGGCAAGCCCCGGCCAGCGCCCCAGAACCCTGCCGCCGGCAACCGCGCCGCCGGCCAGAATGGCCACGCCGCCGGTGCCGTGGTCGGTTCCGCCGGTGCCGTTCTGCCGGGCGGTCCGGCCAAATTCGGTCATGGCCAGCACCACGGTCCTGCTCCAGGCCTCCGGTCCCAGCGCCTCTTTCAGCCCGGCAATCGCCGTGGAAAGGTCGCCCGCCATCTGGCCGAACTGCGTCTTCTGGTTCACATGCGTGTCCCAGCCATTCAGTGAAAAGCTCGCCACCCGGTAGTCCTGCCGCAACAGTCCACCGGCCAGCCTTGCCATATCGGCAATCGCAGCACCCCGCTTGCCGCCATTGTAAATGCCGTCGGCGGCCAGATCCGTCCTGACCGCTTCCGACAATGCCCGCTCGAACCCCGCATCGCCGGCATAGAGCCGCTCAAGAAAGCGCAACTCGTCCGGCGCCAGCGCGAAATTGCTTTGTGTCGACCAGACATCCGCCTCGCTGGGTCCCGCCAGAATGAGTTCCATCGACGTGTTGATGTCGATCGCCCGGCGCGATGCGGAACGCGGAATGAGCGCCAGCGCCCGGTTCAGCCAGCCGCTGCGCAATGCCTTGCCGTCCATGCTGCCGGTTTCCAATATATCCTGACCGTCGAAATGGCTGCGCTGGTCGCGGTACGGCGTCGAGGTCGCATGTACGAAGGAAAGCTCGCCTGCCTGCCACAGCGGCATGAGCGATGCCGCCGCCGGGTTCAGCCCGAAATAGCCATCCAGATCGATCAGCCCGTCCTTGAGCGACAAAGCAAGCGTCGGGCGAAGGATGCCCAGCTGTGGATCGCCATAGGGCTGCACCAGGTCGAGCCCATCCATGGCGCCGCGCAGGATAATGGTGACGAAACGGTTGTCGCCCGGCATGGCGGCAAAGCTCACCGGCGTCAGCACCGGCAGTGCTGCGGCACAACAGGCCGAGGCCAGAAATCCGCGGCGAGATAGAAACAGGCTGTCGGACGTTTCGGATTTGGCCATGCTCATCTCCTGTTGAATTCGGGCGAGACCAGAACCATGGTCAAACCATGGATCTTGCTCGGCGCCTGCGACACCACAAGCCGTGTATTGTCGCTCTCGGCACCGCCCAGCGCCCTGTCCAGAAACTCGATAGGCTGAAGCTCCGGCCCCAGCGTGCGTGCGGCAAGCCTTGCCCAGCCAATGCGCTCCGTCAGCTGGCTGGCAGATAGCCAGGCATCAGCGGCATCGGGAAAACCCGCCGGGCTTGGCGGCTGCCAGACCGGCTGGCCCATGCGCCGCAGCGCCTCCAGCGTCAAAGCCCGGCCATTTGCGCCGGGCCGCCCGCCCTGCGCCTTGACAGGGAGGGGCTTGGCCATCTCCTCCTTGGTATCCTCGTCGCCCTTCAGCAGCGCATCCATCTCGGCGCCCGTAAGCCCAAAAGCCCGAAAGCCGCAGACCACATAGTCAAACGGCGGAATGACCTTGCCCTCCTCTTCGGCAAAGGCGCGCGGATGCTCCAGCATGGCCCTGTATACGGCCGGCAGGTTGCCGCTGCTTTCCGCCCAGGCGGCCAGCATGGTATCGATCATCTCCGGCGGCGGCGTGTCGGAAACGAAATGGCGCACCAGCTTGGTGCAGATATGCCGCGCCGTTTCCGGCCGGGCGGCGAGATCGGACAGCATGTCCAACTGATCGCCGGCGCTGCGTCCGCCCTGGCCATAGATCTTTCCGAGCAATTCCTGTGTCCCCGGTTCGGCGCGCTGCGGCCGATAGGCCACCTCGAAGGAACGGTCATCGACGGCAAGGCCGGTGAGGATCAGTGCCGCTGCCTGCACATCGGCCTGGCTATAGCCGGAGCCGACGCCCATCGTGTGCAGTTCCAGCAGTTCACGGCCGAGGTTTTCATTGAGACCGCCTCCGTTTTTTGCCGCCGCAGGCGATTGCGGCCCCAGTGAGCGGTTCTGATCGAGATAGATCAGCATGGCGGGATGCAGGATGGCGGCTTGCAACAGGTCGGAAAACGATCCGGCCAGCCTGGGCCGCAGCGCTTCAGTCTCGTAGAGCGGCACCATCATGCGCATTTCATAGCTCTTGCGGGCGCTCACCGAAAAATGGTCGAGCCAAAAACTGGCGAGCCGTTCGTAAAAGCCGTTTTCGGAACTGACTGCCTGGTTGATGCGCGCCATGGCATCGTGGGTCAGCAGCCGGTCGGCATCGCGCTGCGTCTCGCGGCGCAGGTCCGGATTTGGCCGGCCGTCCTTGGCGGCCTTCGCCTCCACCGCCCGCACGGAAACAAGCCGCCCCAGCGTTTCGCGTCGGCCGGCCACGCCCTCGACAGGAAAGCGAGGCTTTGCCTTGGCGCCGCGCTGCACCTGCGCCATCAATGCCTCGACATCGGCTGCCGGCTCTTCACCCGGCTTCAGCCCATAGCCATAGCGGCGCGCCGCAATCGTGGAGAACGAGAAAACCATCATGTTACCTCCAGCTTGGGGGGCCATCATGCGCGCCCATTGTGTCGGAAGAGGTGAGAGAATGCGGCGATTTTCAGACAGCTTGACGATGTCCTCACAGGAAGATGCCGCTTTCGGCCCAGAGATCGGATCGAAGTTTTCCGAAAGATTTAAGTCATTCTTATATGACAATGACTTACATCTGCGATCAGAGAACGAACTTTGCCTGCCCTGCCAGCCGGGGGGCTCGGAATTTGAGGAGGCGGTCATAGCCGTTGACGACGACAAATTGATGCAGCTGGAGATCCGCCGGATCCAGGCCGCAACCATGGTCACGCGACTACCCGCATCAGTGCTGGGCAATGCTGCCTTGACATTTTCGGCCTTTGCGCTGGTTGCCGCCGAACATGCTCCAACACAGCCGGCCTTTCTCTGGCTCGTGTGCACCCTCGGTCTGCTGGTCCTGCGTCTTGTCGTCGGACACTGTGCGCAACGAAGTGATCTGCCCCGACGCAACCCCGAACTGTCCCTGCGCCTGCTCACGGTCACAACCGGTCTCAGCGGTATAGCCTGGGGCGCCCTGCCCTTTTGCGTCGATGCCTTCAACACCTTCGGCCTCGAAGGCGGGCTTTATGTCCTCATGCTGGGCGCCTCGGCCGGCTCCCTCATGCTTTCCATCGGCTATCGCTGGCTCGCCATCGTCTTTTCCCTGCCCGCCTATCTGTCGATCACCACGTCCCTGATGATGCATGGCGGCGTGGTCGGCTTCATTCTGTCTTGCAATATCCTGGCCCTGGCGCTCATTCTCTATCGCAGCGCCTTGATCGGCGAGACCATGTTCATCGACAGTGCCACCCGCAAGCTGCATGCCACCAAGATGGCCAGCTCGCTGGGCGCTGCCAATGCCGATATCATGCAAGCCAATGCGCGGTTGGAACTTCTGGCCAGCTGCGACCCACTCACAGGACTTGCCAATCGTGCAGCCTTCAATGTGGCTTTGCAGCAGGGCATAGAGGAGGCTGCGGCATCGAACGGGCGTCTGGCGCTTCTCGTCATTGATCTCGACCGATTCAAGCATGTCAACGATACGATGGGCCACAAGATCGGCGACGCGCTGCTGTCCGAATTCGGCCGGCGCATCCGCAACAGCCTGCCATCGGAGGGTACGCTCATAGCCCGTCTGGGCGGCGACGAATTCGCCGTGATCCTTGAGGGCAAGGACGCCTCAGCCGAGGCCTCGCGCACGGCGGAAATCGTGCTGCGCCAATGTCGCCTCCCTTTTGCGCTGGACGGGCAGACCTGCAGCATCGGCACATCGGTCGGCGTGGCACTCTATCCCGATCATGCGTCCACTGCCGAAGAACTCTTCGTCTCCGCAGATATGGCACTTTACCGTTCAAAGGATCTCGGTCGCGGTCGCTGGCGCAAGTTCGATCCCAAGCTGCGCGAAGCCGCCGAGCGTCAGCGCCAGATCGAACGCGATCTGCTCGCGGCCATAGAAAGCGGCGAGCTGGAAGCCTGGTTCCAGCCGCAGGTTCTGCTGGCCGACGAAAGCATCATCGGCTTTGAGGCACTGGTGCGCTGGCACCACCCGACACTCGGCTTCATCGCGCCGCCGGAAATCGTCCAGGCCGCCCATGCGGTCCACCTCTCCGACCGGCTGACCGGCACGATTGCCGAGGCCGGCTGCCTGCTGCTGCAACGCCTGCCGGGGCTCGGGCTTCCCGAGGCAACCGTCGCCGTCAATGTGTCGCCGCGCGAATTCGCGCTCTATTCCGTAGCCGAGTTGCTGGACCGGCTGGTCGAACGCCATCAGATCCGCCCCGAACTGCTGGAAATCGAGATCACCGAGGAAGCGCTGCTCGACACGGTCATTGCCGGCGAACAGCTGAAGCGGCTGGAACAGTCCGGCTTTGCACTGGCCGTCGACGATTTCGGCGCCGGCCATTCCTCGCTGACACGGCTCATCGACCTCAAAGTCGACCGGCTGAAGATCGATCGCGGCCTGACAGCCAATGTCGCGGCCAGCGCCCGCAACCAGGCCATCATCACGGCACTGGTCGGGCTTGGCGAGGCGCTGACCATGGACATGCTGGCAGAAGGCGTCGAGACGCCGGAGGATGCCGCAGCCCTGCTGCAACTCGGCTGCACGCTCGGCCAGGGTTACCTCTTTGCCCGCCCCATGCCGGTGTCGCGGCTGGTCGGCTGGATCGCCGAGCATGGACGGCGCAGCGTCAGTCGCCGCGCCGTCGCGTGATCACAGCCGCTTCAGGCAGAAGGAAAAATGCGCGTCGGGCTCCAGCGTCAGGAATTCGAACTGCCAATCGCGTTCGACGCAGAACTGGTTGACCGCCTGAACCACGCCATAGACGACCGGCTTCACCACATTGCCGGTGCAGAAATCATGGCCGCAGATGCGCCCGTCGCGCTTGACCTTGGCGTCGCAGAGCAGAAGCTCGTTCCAGGTATTGGCATAGGAATGGTCAGTGTCGATATAGACCCAGTCGAATGTGTCATCCTCGAATGTCGGCAGCATGTCGGTCGATCCGCCCACATGCAGCTGTACCTTGCCTTGTCCGATCTCCTCGGCAAACATCGCCTTGATGCTCTCCATGCCCTCACTGTAACGATCAAGGTTCCACGGATCGACAAGATGCAGCGCCGAGGGGCGGTTATGCTGCATGATTTCGCGGCTGTAATCACCGAAGGCAACACCGATCTCGGCCACCACGCCGCCCTGCGGCAAATGGTGCAGAAGCTCGGTGCGGTTGGGCAGCACGCGGCACTGGTCCGTATGGCGGGGCGAAAGCATGATGCGCGGCATGCTGGTCTTCAGCGACTGCCGCTTTTCGAGAGAAAGCATGGTGGGAGATACTCCGTGGGTGATTTGCCTACATAATACATGCCGGCCCAATGAAAATGGCCAAATGGTCACGTCCGCGTCAGCAGCCCACGGCACAGGCCGCGTTTCCGATTTGTTTCACCGGCACTCTTCCAATTCCTGCGGACTCTCGCCATATTCGCGGCATGTCAAAAGCACCGAAAAAATCCGCTCCGACCTCCGGTTTCGAAGAAGCGCCGCAGTCGTCCTTCGAGGGCGCGCCGCTGTCGGGCTCTGTCAGCGATTGGGTCAGGCAGCTGGAAGCCGAGGCGGAAACCTCCGGCATCGAAACCCAGCGCGAGATCGCCTCCAAGGCCGGCAAGCACCGCAAGAAGATCGAGATCGCCGCCCGCGAGGAAGCCATCCGCGAGGCCGCCCAGGCTGCGCCGACAAAGCCCAGCACAGCCAAAAACACCACCCAGCAAAAGACCTCGCGCGGCGTGTCGATCGGCGCCTCCTCCGATCCGAAGACGCGGGCTGCCGCCGGCCTCAACCCGGTGGCCGGCATGGATATGTCGCTGGAAGATGCCGAAAGCCTGGCCCCCGGCGCAGTTACGGCCACGGTCGATGCGCTTTCCAAGCTGATCGAGAGCGGCAATCCGCTGTTCAAGGACGGCAAGATGTGGACGCCACACCGCCCGGCCCGGCCGGCCAAATCCGAAGGTGGCATTCCCATCCGCATGGCGTCGGACTACGAGCCCGCCGGCGACCAGCCGACCGCCATCCGCGATCTCGTCGAGGGCATCAATTCCGGCGAGCGTTCGCAGGTTCTGCTCGGCGTCACCGGCTCGGGCAAGACCTTCACCATGGCGAAGGTCATCGAGGCGACGCAGCGCCCGGCCGTCATTCTGGCGCCGAACAAGACGCTGGCGGCCCAGCTCTATTCGGAGTTCAAGAACTTCTTCCCCGACAATGCGGTGGAATATTTCGTCTCCTACTACGATTATTACCAGCCGGAAGCCTATGTGCCGCGCTCGGATACGTTCATCGAAAAGGAAAGCTCGATCAACGAGCAGATCGACCGCATGCGCCATGCCGCCACCCGCGCCATCCTTGAGCGCGATGATTGCATCATCATCGCCTCGGTCTCCTGCATCTATGGTATCGGCTCGGTGGAAACCTATACGGCCATGACCTTCCAGATGGAGCTGGGAGACCGCATCGACCAGCGCCAGCTGCTCGCCGATCTGGTCGCCCAGCAATACAAGCGCCGCGAGATGGACTTTCAGCGCGGGTCGTTCCGCGTGCGCGGCGATACGATCGAAATCTTCCCCGCCCATCTGGAAGATGCCGCCTGGCGCATCTCGCTATTCGGCGACGAGATCGACAGCATTACCGAATTCGATCCGCTGACCGGCCATAAGACCGGCGACCTGAAATCGGTGAAGATCTATGCCAATTCGCACTATGTCACGCCGCGCCCGACGCTGAACGGCGCGATCAAATCCATCAAGGAAGAGCTGAAGCTGCGGCTTGCCGAGCTGGAAAAGGGCGGTCGCCTGCTCGAAGCCCAGCGACTGGAACAGCGCACCCGCTACGATATCGAGATGATGGAGGCCACCGGCTCCTGCGCCGGCATCGAGAACTATTCGCGCTACTTGACCGGTCGTTCGCCGGGCGAGCCGCCACCGACGCTGTTTGAATATATCCCGGATAACGCCCTTCTCTTCATCGATGAGAGCCATGTCTCCGTCTCCCAGATCGGCGGCATGTATCGCGGCGACTTTCGCCGTAAGGCAACGCTTGCCGAATACGGTTTCCGCCTGCCCTCCTGCATGGACAATCGGCCGCTGCGCTTTGAGGAATGGGATGCCATGCGCCCGCCCACCGTCGCCGTCTCCGCCACGCCCGGCGCCTGGGAAATGGAACAGTCCGGCGGCGTGTTTGCCGAACAGGTCATCCGCCCGACAGGCCTGATCGATCCGCCGGTGGAAGTCCGCCCGGCCCGTTCGCAGGTCGATGACGTTCTGGGTGAAATCCGTGAAACGGCGCTGAAGGGCTATCGCACGCTTGTTACGGTGCTCACCAAGCGCATGGCCGAGGATCTCACCGAATATCTGCATGAGCAGGGCGTGCGCATCCGCTACATGCATTCCGATATCGACACGCTGGAGCGCATCGAGATCATCCGCGACCTGCGGCTCGGCGCCTTTGACGTGCTGGTCGGCATCAACCTGTTGCGCGAGGGCCTCGACATTCCCGAATGCGGCTTCGTCGCCATTCTCGATGCCGACAAGGAAGGTTTTCTGCGCTCGGAAACCTCGCTCGTCCAGACGATCGGCCGCGCCGCGCGCAATGTCGATGGCAAGGTCATCCTCTATGCCGACAAGGTCACCGGCTCCATGCAGCGCGCCATGGATGAGACCGCGCGCCGGCGCGAAAAGCAGGTGGCCTATAATACCGCGCATGGCATCACGCCGGAATCGGTAAAGGCCCGCATTTCCGATATCCTCGATTCGGTCTACGAGCGCGACCATGTGCGTGCCGATATTTCCGGCGCCAATGTCAAGGGCGGGGCCAAGGGCTTTGCCGATGGCGGCCATCTGGTCGGCAACAATCTGCAAAGCCACCTCAACGCGCTGGAAAAGGACATGCGCGATGCCGCCGCCGATCTCGATTTCGAAAAGGCCGCTCGCCTCCGCGACGAGATCAAGCGCCTCAAGGCCGTCGAACTCGCCTCCATGGATGATCCCATGGCCCGGCAGGAAGCGCGTGCCATCGAGGGAGGCAAGAGCCCCTCACCCCGCAAGCGGGGCGAGGGAGACCGGGAGGCCACCTCAATCGCGACGAGCTCCCTCCCCCCTGTGGGGAGGGTTGGGGAGGGGAATTCCCCTTCATCCGATGAGGAGCAAGCCTCCTACTTCGCCAAACCCACGCTCGACGACATGGGACCGGGCACGGACGCCACCAAACCACTGTTCCGCAAAAACACGCTGGATGAAATGACCGTCGGCCGCACGGAAAAGCCGGTCACCGGCACTCTGCCGCAAAAGCCGAGGCAGACAGGCAACCGCGAGTCGATCTCCCCCCTTGAGGGGGAGATGTCCGGCAGGACAGAGGGGGGTGCCCCGCGCTCCGCCTCGGACCCCCGCCCGATCGTGCGCGCCAAATCCGGCGCGGGATCCTACGAGGATGCCGGCGACCTGAAGCGGCAGAAACGCACCAAGGGCAAGACCGGACGACCGGGGCGGTAACTACGCCCCCTCACCCCGCCTCCGCTGCGCTCGGCGACCTGGGCAGAGCCGCGTGTCTCTGTCCGTCCTTCGGACCCCCATGGGGAGAGGCGAACCGCTGGCCTGCGGCAGGTGAAGCCCATCAGGCCGCGTCACGGGACCCCCATGCTCGCATCTGCGTCAACATGGCGGATAGTGTCCGCCGCCGCTGTGCGCTATTCGTCCGTCACAATCGACAGTGTGACGTCATAGCCTGAAAGTATCCGAAATGTGGGATTGGTTCCCGATCGTCTTTTTTCCGCTCAAGATCATCGTCTTGGGCACCGGCATGTTCTACG
This sequence comes from Rhizobium sp. FY34, assembly GCF_005222845.1. Classification (GTDB taxonomy): domain Bacteria; phylum Pseudomonadota; class Alphaproteobacteria; order Rhizobiales; family Rhizobiaceae; genus Neorhizobium. Next base: position 27,764 of record NZ_STFZ01000011.1, read on the forward strand.
CCATCAAATGGCATCACGATCAGGACAAGAAGAAGTAACGACAGCTGACGATGGCGAGACGCCCGCCATGCGTCTCTTCTCCCCGCCTGCCTGGGTCCGAAGGACGGGCTTGAGACACCCGGCTCTGCCCCGGTCGGCGGCGGCACATGAGGGGCGGTATGCTGGTCGGTGGCGGCAGATGAGCGGCGCTCCCTCTCCCTTGTGGGGAGGGTCGGGGGGGGG
>NZ_STFZ01000011.1:27995-613731 GCF_005222845.1 Rhizobium sp. FY34
CTCCATTGCCCTTGCAATTGCACCCAGAAATGTCCCTGGTCTCCCGCCCTCCGTTCATGTACCAATCAAACATACGCAACCAGGAGTTTACACATCATGCGCGCAGCATCCCTTTTCTTCGGTGTCCTCCTGCTGGCCCTCTCAGCAGCCGGTGCCTGGGCGCAGACCTTCAAGACCCCCGAGGTGCTGATCAAGGCACTCTACGCCTATGACATCGAAAAGACGCCAGAATCTGCACCGACCTTCTACACACCCTTCTTCTCGAAGGACCTGATCGCCCTCTTCCGGACCTACAACGAGGCATTGCAGGGCGAAGTGGGCCCGCTGGAATTTGATCCGGTGATCAATGGACAAGATGGTGCGGCGACAAACCTCAAGATCGGCACGCCCGCCATACAGGGCGACAAGGCCCAGGTGACCATCACCTTCCGCAATGGTAAAAAGGTTACGCTCCTCTATTCGCTGGTGCGTGAACAAGGCGGCTGGAAGGTGGACGACATCGCCGAGCCGAACTCGCAATATCCCTGGCGCCTGCGCAAGCTGCTGGAATAGGCGTCCTATTTGGAGTGTAGAGCAGAGCCACGACTCACTTCTCCCCGTCAAGACGGGGAGACGGTGGCGGTAGCCGGATGAGGGGCACTCCCTCCCCCACGTGGGGAGATCGGCAGGACGCACGGCCTCCACCCCACCAACCTATCGTATGCCAGCAACCGCCACCCAGCACGCCGTCATTCTTCGGCCTTGAGCCGAGGATCTACGCACGGTCCCGCAAACACGGCGGTGCAGTTGGTCTTTGCGCAAGAACGCCCCCCTCTGCCCTGCCGGGCATCTCCCCCTCCAGGGGGGAGATCACCGTGTGGCCGATGCTTCCTCTTACAATAGACCTTTCGTTCAACGCTGCAGCGTCTTTCGGACTGAGCGCGGTCTACTGGCCGATCTCCCCCCTTGAGGGGGAGATGTCCGGCAGGACAGAGGGGGGTGCGCCACCCGCACGCCGACAACGGTCGTCGTTAAGAACCCAAAACCCCTCCCAACCCTCCCCACAAGGGGGAGGGCTTTAACCCAGCCGACCCGCTTACGCCGATCGGAGCCTGGGCGGGTGCCGCCTACGGTCTCCCCCTTGAGGTGGGGTGAGGAGCGGTTCGCGAAGCGAAGCAATCGATCCTGTGAATCGATTGCAGGGACGAACGTGGCAGCCAGTGTGGGTCCTTTTTCCTCGCCCGACAAAAAATCTCATCCCCGCCGCCACACGCCATGCCTACACTCTCCCTGTCCCGCAGCGGATACACCGGCAGGCGTGCCGGCGATGCGGGGCCGGTCCGGGTCATGGGGGCAAGACGCAAAACCCCATCATCCGAGTCCGTCAAAACGGTCTCCCCCCGACGACACGGGAGGAAGGAGAGGCGCGTCGGACGAAAGCGCCAATCCTTGTCAAACCGCCCAGCGGCGCGTCGGGTGTGTGAGCATGTCCCGTTCGGCGCAGCCGAACGAAAGCTACATGCTCCAATATTTGAATCGAAGCCAGCTTGCCGCGATCGAAGATCGCGGGCGGCTTCGTGGGGCACGCAAGGGGAAGGACGGTTCGGGGCCTCATCGCCCGTTGTCCGCTCGGGTTTTCCACCCATGGAAACACCGGGAACGGCGATGGAAAAAGGCAACAGCCGATCCTTTCAGGCAGAGAGGCCGAACCGGCGGATAAAAATGCCGAACGGGGCGCAGAAAGGTGTCACCCTAACAAACCCTTACGAGGCAGCTTTCAGCGCCCCGACCGAGAAAAGCGCATGGCAGCGGCCATGCGACGACGACATCAGGAACACAGCACGGGCCGCCATGGGTCGCGTGACGGCAAAGCCGTGTCCGCGCATGAGCGGCCAAAGGTTGAGGCAAAAGCAGACACAGCAGGACACCAGAGGCGGGAGACCGGACAGATGCAAGACAGTATGGAGGATGACCAGAAGATCCGCCTTCTGGCGGCGGCGATGAGGGATGCCGGCCTGCCCACCCAGTCCTGCCGGATCGTCTGGCGACCGCCATCGCCACGCTGCACCACAGCCTGCCAAAGCGAGACTGGCGGCCGTTGAAGCGCTGGCTTGTCACCGCCGGTGTGTTCCACAGCGCTGATCCGGCGTCTGCAGCCTGTGAGCAGGCCAGCTGGGAGAACAGTCAGCCGGGCAGCCGGGCGCCGGCGCCCGCGCCAATCCCCTGCCCCTTGCTCTGATCGGAGCCAGAGCCCCTGCTATGGCCAGAGCAATGGCCATGGCCATTGCCTGAGCTTCCCGATGCGGCTTTTGCACCGCCTCCGTCCACCTGACCTGTCTCCCAGCCAGACGCGCAGTATTCAGGCAGCAACCGCAGATACCGGCGTACCTTGCGTCTTGCGATAGGCAATGAGGTCCTTGATGCTGATCAGCGGCAAGCCGTGAAACTGGCAAAATGTCATGAGGTCCGGCAATCGCGCCATCGTACCATCGTCATTGGCCACTTCGCAGATAACGCCGGAGGGCCGCTTGCCCGCCAGACGCGCCAGATCGACAGCGGCCTCCGTATGTCCAGGCCGTCCCAGCACGCCGTTTGGATGCGCGCGCAATGGGAAGATGTGGCCGGGCCGGGCGAAATCCTCGGAGCCGGCTGTCTCGTCCATCAGCGCCCGCACGGTCGCCGCCCGGTCGGCGGCGGAAATTCCCGTTGTCGTCCCCTTTATGTAATCGATTGAGACGGTGAAGGCCGTCTTCAGATATTCCGTATTCTTGGGAACCATCAGCGGTATGTCGAGCGCATCCAGCCGCTCGCCTTGCATGGCCACGCAGACAAGTCCACGGGCATGCTTCATCATGAACGCAATGGATTCGGGGGTCACGGCATCGGACGCGATAATGATATCGCCTTCGTTTTCGCGATCCTCATCATCCACGACGACAATCATGCCGCCGTCAGCCAATGCGTGGATTGCTTCTTCAATCGTCGAAAGTGTCATTCCTGTGCCTTTCAAGGGTCACCGCGTCAGCGGCCAAACCACGACCTTACGGTCGCCATCCATCCCTTGGGCGAACAAAGCCTACGCCTTCCCCTTGCGGGTGGCGTCGCAGACGATGTCCTCTTCCATCCGGACTATAACCGTCGGCTCCGGCATCGCACCGGATCTGCTGCCTTCCACCGAAATGGAAGCGCTCGCGGGCTCCCGGCAAAGCCGGATACCGCCGGTGGGGAGTTACACCCCGCCCTGAGAACATTGTAGAGATAAGAGCACTTGCAGCATAATTTCAAGCGCTAAAGTCAGACTGTCACCGATCCGGAAATGTTTATCCGGCTCACCAGCAGCAGAATCCACCATCGACGAGAAGATCGACACCGGTGACAAAGCTTGCGGCATCCGAGAGAAGAAACACGGCAGGTCCCACCATTTCATTCACCGAGGCCATGCGCTGCATCGGGGTCTGTTCCTCGAAAAGCTTCGTCTGGTGCACCATTTCCGCCCGCGTGTTCATCGGCGTTGCCGTATAGCCGGGGCTGATCGTGTTGACGCGGATGCCGCGCCCGACCCATTCCATGGCCATGGATTTCGACATGTGGATCACGCCGGCCTTGGACGCATTGTAATGGCACTGGTTGAGGCCGCGATTGACGATGACGCCGGACATGGAGGCAATATTGACGATCGATCCGCGCCCGTTCTTCAGCATGGCACGCGCTTCAGCCTGGCAGGACAGGAAGACGCCTTTCAGGTTGATGTCCATCATCGTCTGGAACTGGCTTTCCTCCATTTCCTCTGCCGGATTGGCATTGGCAATGCCGGCCGCATTGACGGCAAGCGTCAGCGGCCCCAGTTCCATCTGGCAGCGTTCGACTGCCTCGGTCAGTGCAGCCGACTGCGTGACGTCAGCGGCAATCTGGATGCTGCGACGGCCAGCCTGTTCAATCATCCGCGCGGTATCGGAAAGACCCGCATCCGTGCGCCGATCAAGCAGCGCGACATCGGCGCCGCATTGGGCCAATCCGATGGCGATCCGCTGGCCGATGCCGCTGCCGGCGCCCGTCACCAGCGCGACATTGCCACCAAGATCAAACAGCTTCGGGGCGTTCAGTGTGATGTCCGACATGATGTCCATTCCTCTTCAAATCGTTGCCAGTTCCATGACCGAGACGTCGTTTGCGTCCCTCCGGTCCAGAATGCCGGCCTGCTTTCCCTGCGCCATGACCATGATCCGGTTGGAAACGCCAAGCACTTCCTCCAGATCAGAGCTGACGACGATAACCGCGACACCTTCGCGGGCCAGATCCATGATCGTGTCATAGATCGATGAGCGCGCGCCGACATCGATACCGCGTGTCGGCTCATCCAGCACGACCACCTTTGGCTTGCGCGCCAGCCATTTTGCCAGGACGACCTTTTGCTGATTGCCACCGGACAGTTCGCCGGCATTCTGGCTGCCCCGGCCCTTGACCCCGAAGGTTCCAATATATGCATCGGCAAATTGGCTCATCTGGCGCGATGTGACCACACCGCGGCGCGCCACCCTATCCAAGTTCGCATAGCCGATATTTTCCTGGATGGAATGATCAAGGACAAGTCCCTGCAGCTTTCGGTCTTCGGGCACAAGCACAATGCCGTTCCGGATCGCATCGCGCGGCGAGCGCGGCGTGATCGTCACACCGTCAAGAATAACCTCGCCGCTCGAAATCGGATCGGCGCCGGCAATGGCCCGCACCAGTTCGGTGCGCCCTGCCCCGACAAGGCCGGCAATCCCGAAGACTTCGCCGCGCTTGACCGAAAAATTGATATTGTTGAACGTGCGCGCCGGCGATGAGAGGTCCCGCACCTCGATCATCACATCCGTCTGCGGCACGGGAATGGCTGGGAACATACGCTCCAGCGACCGGCCGACCATGGCTTCCACGATGGTGCGCACCGGCACATTGCCGCTGTCGAATTCCTGCACCTTGGCACCGTCGCGCATGACGACGACGCGATCGGCGACCTGGCGGATTTCATCCAGGCGATGGGAAATATAGATGATACCGACACCATCGGCCTTCAGCCGTTCGATCTGCCGGAACAGCAATTGTGTTTCTTCGCCGCCCAGCGCCGCCGTCGGTTCGTCAAGGATCAGAAGCCGTGCATTGAGCGTCATCGCCTTGGCAATTTCGATCAGCTGCTGCTTGGCCGTCGAAAGACCTTCAACCACACGGCGTGGCGAGATATCGAGCCCGAGGCGCTGCAGACCGGCATGCGCCCTCTCTTCCATGCCGCGCCGGTCAATGCGGCCGCCCTTCATCAGGTAGCGCCCCATGAACACGTTTTCGGCAATCGACAGCTGCGGCAGAAGCTTTAGCTCCTGATGGATCATGCCCAAGCCGGCATCCATGGCTGCACGGGGGCTGGCCGGGGCGTAAGGCGCCCCGAACCATGTCATGTCACCGCCGGAGGGCTGGACGGCGCCGGAAATGATTTTCGACAGGGTCGATTTTCCGGCGCCATTTTCACCCAGCAACGCCACGACTTCGCCTGGCCTCACATCGAGATCGATGCCATGCAGCACCTGCAATGATCCATAGACTTTACGGATCTGGCGCAGGGAGAGAATGGGAGTAAGGTCCTGGGCGGTCATGGCACTGCCTTCCGTTCAGATCAGGGATGCTCGGCGACGAACTTGGCCGCATTGTCCGGCGTCGTCAGGAAGCCGGGAAGCAGCTGCTCGGCGGGAAGCTTTTCGCCGGCGGCCAGCTTGATCGCGCTGTCAACGGCCAGACGGCCGATACCGCGCACCTGCTGGGTAGCTGTCGCATCGAAGCCACGCTGTGCAAGGATCGGCAGAGCCGTCGTATCGCCGTCAAAGCCGCCGATATAGACGCGCTGCGACAGGCCGGAGACCTTGACTGCCTGGGCAGCGCCCAGAGCCAGGCCATCCGACTGCGAGAAGATCAGCGTAACGTCGGGATGGGCCTGAAGAAGGTTCTGACCGATATTGAGGCCTTCAGCCTGCGACCACTGCTCGCTCCACTGCTCGGCGACAACCTTGACGCCCGCATTCTCGCCAACGGCCTTCATGCAGCCCTTGGTGCGCTCGACTTCCGGCGTCGTGCCCTTCTGGCCGTGGATCATCAGCATATTGCCCTTGCCGCCGGCAAGACCGATGATGTGCTTGCACACTTCATAGGCCGACGTGGCATTGTCGGTGGCGATGAAAGTATCGCCCGGCGCGTCAGCCGCATTGCGATCGACGTTGACGACCGGAATGCCGGCCTGCTTGGCAAGACGGGTCGGAACGGCGGCAGCGGCGGCACCGGCAGGAATGTAGATGAAGGCGTCGATGCCCTGCGTCAGAAGATCCTGGACCTGGCTGACCTGCGTGGCGCCGTCATTCTTGGCGTCCACGGTGATGACCTTGATGCCCTTCTCCTTGGCATAGGCTTCAACGCCGATCTTGATCTGGTTGAAATAGTCGGCCTGAAGGTTGGAAACGGCAAGGCCGATCTTCTTCACTTCGGCAGCCGAAGCGCCGAGCGGGTTCAGGGCGGTGGTGGCGAGCGCGACGGCTGCCAAAAGAACTGTCTTGAATGTCATGGTAGATCTCCTCCGTTGAATTCGGGCACCTGCTACCATCGCAGGGCCGAAGTTTTGCCTGGCATGATCGCCCGGCGTTGAACTGGCAGCGCCGCCACCAGGGTTTGGCGCAACGCCAAATTTCATTTTTGCTTGACGGCTTCGGCGGCCACCGCAAGGGCAATCACCACACCGATGACAACCGCCTGCAGGAAGGGCGAAACACCCAGAAGATTGAGACCGTTGCGCAGCACGCCGATGATCAGCACGCCGATAATGGTGCCGATAATGCCGCCCTTGCCGCCGCTAAGGCTGGTGCCGCCGATCACGACCGCTGCAATCGTATCAAGCTCGTAGGAAACGCCGGCGGTTGGCTGCACCGAATCCAGCCGCATCGCCAGAACGACACCGGCAAGTCCGGCCAGCAGGCCCGAGACCACATAGACGCCGATCGTATAGAAGCTGACATTGATGCCGGCGAGACGGGCGACTTCCTGATTGCCGCCAATCGCATAGAGGGACCGGCCGCCGGGCGTATAGCGCAGATAGAGCCAGCCCAGCACGAAGACGACCAGCATGATGGCCACGGTCAGCGTCAGGAATCCGCCAAAGCGGGTATAGGCAAGCAGGCTGAACCAGGACGGAAAGCCGACGATCTGCTGGCCATCGGTGATCATATTGGCAAGCCCGCGCGCCACCGACATCATGGCCAGCGTCGCGATAAAGGCCGGCACACCGAGCGCCGTGATCAGCACACCGGATATAGCCCCCGTGACCGCCGCAACCGCCAGCGCCAGGAGTATTCCCGCTCCAAGCGGAAGACCGATCTGGCTGGAAAGATAGCCCATCACCATCATTGTCAGCGCCATGACCGAACCGACCGCAAGATCGATCCCGCCGATCAGGATCACCAGCGTCATGCCGACGGCCATGATCCCGAGCACGGTGATCTGGTCGAGGATATTGAGGAGGTTGCGCGCAGACATGAACTTGTCTGTCGCAAAAGAGAGAAAGATGCAGAGCAGGATAAGCCCGATCAGCGGCCCCGTGGCGCCTCTCAACACGGAAAACACGCCGGCACCGGCGTTTCGGTTGTCATCTTTTACGGATGCGAGCATCCAGCCCTCCCAAATGCACATGCAGAGCCATTAGTTGAATGGCACAGCATAATTATTCATGCTTGTGTGTAAATTCGTATCCGATCGAACTTGGACCTGTCAACCACCGCATAAGCAACAGATGAACAATAATTTCTGCGGCATACGCTTGACACCCTGCCAACAAATGCAATTATATTACCTAACGCATATTTATTCAAAGTGAGGATTCCATGCAGCCGAATGATCTCGAGCGCATCGCCAGACAGATACGTCTTCGCGATCTTCAAGCGGTCTATGACGCCGGTGCCGGCCATATCGGTGGAGAAATGTCGGCCATCGATATCTTGACAGCGCTTTATTTCCAGGTCCTGCGCATCTGGCCGGAACAGCCCAAGCATCCCGACCGGGATCGTTTCATCCTGTCGAAAGGACATGTGGCGCTGGCGCTCTATGTGACGCTTGCCAAGCGCGGCTTCCTGCCGGAGGACGAGATCTCGACCTTCCTCAAGCCGCATTCGCGGCTGAATGGCCACCCGAACTGCAATAAAGTGCCCGGCGTCGAAACCAATACCGGACCGCTCGGCCACGGATTGCCGGTCGCGGTCGGCATCGCAAAGGCTGCAAAGCTGACCGGTGCGGGCTATCATACCTATGTCCTGACCGGCGACGGCGAGATGCAGGAAGGTTCGAACTGGGAAGCGATTTCCTCAGCAGCGCAGTTCGGCCTCGACAACCTGACACTGATCATCGACCACAATCGCTTCCAGCAGGGTGCCGCCCTGAAGGATACCAATGATCTGGCCCCCTTCGCCTCGAAGCTTCAGGCATTCGGGTGGGACGTGACCGAGATCGACGGCAATGCGATGAGTGAGATCATTCCAGCCCTGCAACACCGCACGACCCGCCCGCATTGCATCGTGGCCCATACCAACAAGGGGCATGGGATTTCCTTCATGCAGGACACGGTCGACTGGCACCACAAAGTGCCCAATGCAGAACAATATAAGATTGCCCTAGCCGAGCTTTCCGAGGTGCTTTGATGAACGCCGTGACGACACCTGCCAAACTTCACGATTGCCGCGATGCCTTTGTCTCCGTTCTGGAGCGGATGGCGGCGGACAATTCCAAGATCGTCGCCGTGTGCAATGATTCCGTCGGCTCCTCGAAGCTCGGTGGCTTCAAGGCCAAATGGCCGGAACGCCTGGTCAATGTCGGCATTGCCGAGCAGAACATGGTCGGCGTTGGCGCAGGCCTTGCCAATGGCGGCCTCCTGCCCTTCGTCTGCGGCGCCTCCTGCTTTCTCACCGGGCGCTCCCTGGAGCAGGTCAAGGCCGATATTGCCTATTCGAATGCCAATGTGAAACTTGTCGGCATTTCGTCGGGCATGGCCTATGGCGAACTTGGACCCACACACCATTCGATCGAGGATTTCGCCTGGATGCGGGTGCTGCCGAACCTGCCGGTGATCGCGCCCTGCGATTCGATCGAGACAGCGGCTGCCGTGGAATGGGCGGCGCAGTATGAGGGACCCGTCTTCCTGCGCCTGTCGCGCGTCGGCGTGCCGGATCTCCTGCCACCCGGCCACATATTCGTGCCCGGCAAAGCCAATCTACTGCGGGACGGCGATGCCATCACGCTGATTGCCAACGGCACCTTGACGCATCGCATGATGAAGGCCGCCGCCATTCTGGCTGCACAGGGCATTGAAGCGCGCGTGCTGAACATGGCAACCGTGCGCCCGATTGACGTGGAGGCCGTGATTGCGGCAGCCTCCGATACCGGCGCCATTCTGACGGCGGAAGAACATTCCACCTTTGGGGGCCTTGGTTCAGCCATTGCCGAAGTCGTCGTTGCCGAAGCGCCCGTTCCGATGAAGATCCTCGGCGTGCCGGGCATTTTTGCACCCACCGGATCGGCAGAATTCCTGCTTGACGAATTCGGCATGTCGCCTGATGCCATTGCCACAGCAGCCCAGGCCTTGATCGCGCGCAAAACCGGCCGCGCCTGATCGCCAGACTGCCCCATCGTCCCTCTGAAGCGGCCGGCAGCTTTTGCGGCCGCTTCCTTTCCTTTGCGGAGCCAGCATGACCACGGCGATCCTTGCCATTGACCAGGGCACCACCAATTCGAAGGCGGTACTTGTTTCGACACGCGGCGAAATCCTGTCGCGGGGCGCCTCTGCCGTCGGGATTTCCCACCCGCAGCCGGGCTGGGTCGAGCAGAGCCCTGAGCGGATCTGGGCCTCTGTCCTGGAGGCGATTGCCGCATGTCTCGGCAAGGCTCCTGCCGTCGAAATTGTCGGGATTGCCATCTCGAACCAGCGCGAATCCGTCACCATCTGGGATGCCGAGACCGGCAAGCCGCTTGGCCCGGTGATCAGCTGGCAATGCCGGCGCTCGGCACCGGCCTGCGCCGCACTGAATGCGGCCGGCCATTCTACAAAGGTTCAGGCCCTGACTGGCCTGCCAATCGACCCGATGTTTCCCGCCCCGAAGATGAAATGGCTGATCGATCGCGCACCCGCCGACCGGCCCATTCGGCTGGGCACGATTGATTCCTGGTTGATCCATTGCCTGACGGATGGCGCAGTGCATGCCTGCGATGCATCGAATGCAGCCCGCAGCCAGCTCTATGATCTCAATCGCCGCGACTGGAGCGACGATCTCTGCCGCCTGTTTGAAGTGCCACGCTCCGCTCTGCCGCAGGTGCGCGACAGCGCGGCCCGGTTCGGCGAAACGCGCAATGTGCCAGGCCTTGCCGATGGCATTCCGATTGCCTCCGCGATCGGCGATAGCCATGCCGCGCTGTTTGGCCACGGCGCTTTCAATCCCGGCGACGGCAAGGTGACCTTCGGCACCGGATCGTCGATTATGACCACGCTGCCAAACTTCATTGCGCCAAGCCTTGGCATCACCACCACCATCGCCTGGTCGATTGGCGGGCGGCCGACCTATGCATTCGAAGGCAATATTCTTGTGTCGGCGGCGGCCCTGCCATGGATGGTGGAAATCCTCGGGCTTGCCGATGTGCAGGCACTCGTTGATCTGGCCGCGACCGCTGCACCGGAAGGCCCCGGCTTCGTGCCGGCCTTTGTCGGGCTTGGCGCCCCCTATTGGCATGCCGATGCGCGAGCGCTGTTTTCCGGCATCACCTTCAACACATCGCGCGCCCAGATGGCGCGGGCGGTGACTGATTCCATGGCCTTCCAGGTTTACGATGTCTTCCAGGCCATGGCCGCCCAGTCGCCTGCGCCGCTTGGCCACCTCTATGCCGATGGCGGGCCAAGCCAGAATACATTTCTCATGCAATGCGTGGCCGACACGCTGGGTCACGCCATCTTCCAGTGCGATGCCCCGGAAGCATCGGCACTGGGTGCCGCCTATCTGGCGGGTCTCACGCTCGGCGTATGGCCGGATCTCGCCGCCATCGCAGCCCTGCCGCGCGCAAGGACAGCGCTTTCCCCGCAACCATCCGATGCAAACGCCCGGCTTCAGGTGTGGCAGGATGCAATCTTCCGCTCGACCGCTCCCGCGACTTCAACTATGGGTGAATAAAAATTCACACCCTGGAGGGATCATGGGACGTCTCAACGAGCTTCGACTGATTGCCCGCGTTGCGCAGATGTATCATGTCGAAGGCAAGCGCCAGGCAGAGATTGCGCTTACCATGCACATGTCGCAGGCAACCGTGTCGCGCATGCTGAAGCGGGCCGAGGTGGAAGGCATTGTGCGCACCACCGTCATTCCGCCGCCCGGTACATTTGCCGATCTGGAGACGGCACTGCGTGAACGATATGGCCTGACAGAGGCGATCGTCATCGACTGCTCGGAAGATCGCGATGGCGCCATTATGGCGCGCATCGGAGAGGCGGCGGCGCATTTCCTCGAAGTGACGCTTCAACAAGACGAAATCATCGGCGTGTCCAGCTGGAGCCAGACCATTCTGCGCATGGTCGACAACATCCATCCGCTGAAGAGCGGCAAGGCCAAATATATTGTGCAGATCCTTGGCGGCATGGGTGAGGCCGCCGTCCAGACCCATGCCACGCAACTGACCGCGCGTCTTGCAAAACTGACCGGCGGAGAGCCGCGGCTTCTGCTGGTGCAGGGCATTACATCATCGCGTGAGGCAAAGCTTGTGATGCTGGCCGATCCGGTCGTGCGCGGCACGATGGATCTCTTTGGCCGCCTGAGCCTTGCCATTATCGGCATCGGCGCAGTGGAGCCATCCGAACTGCTTGCCCGGTCCGGCAATGTCTTTTCGCGCCAGGAAATGGCCATGCTGCAGGATGCCGGTGCGGTGGGTGAAATCTCCTATCGCTTCTACGACAAGGACGGCAAGCCGGTGGAGACCCCCCTCAACGAGCGGGTCATCGGCATTTCGCTGGAAGACCTGAAAAGCGCCAGTCGCGTCATGGCGCTGGCCGGCGGGGAATCAAAGACGCAGGCGATCGCCGGTGCCCTGAGACTGGGCGTCATCGACGTGCTCGTCACGGACAAATTCACAGCAGCCAGACTGACGGCCTGATCTCGCCCGAGACCGACCGCTGCTTGGCTGCGCAATGGGAGGTTGGAAACCATGAGACGTTTTGCAGGCCAGACAGTGTTCGTCACGGGTGGCAATAAGGGGATCGGCGCAGGCATTGCCAAGCGCTTTGCAGAAGAAGGCGCGAAAGTCGCCATCGCTGCCATCGACAAGGACACGCCCGACACGGCATCGAAGCTTGCGGACATGACCGGCACGGAGGTGATCGGCCTTGTTCTCGACGTGACCGATGGAAAAGCTGTGCAGGACGCCTTTGGAGAGGCCGAAGCAAGACTTGGTCCCCTGTCCATCTCGGTTCAGAACGCCGGTGTCATCACCATCGCCAAGGTGGAAAACCTGACCGAGCGGGAATGGGATCTCAATCTCGACGTCAACACCAAGGGTGTGTTTCTCTGCTGCCAGGAGGCCATCCGCCGCTTTCGCGCCAGCGGCATGAAAGGCCGCCTGATCAACACCGCGTCCGGCCAGGCGCGGCAGGGCTTCATCTATACGCCGCATTATGCCGCGTCCAAATTCGGCGTCGTCGGCCTGACCCAAAGCCTTGCCAAGGAACTGGCGCGAGAGGGCATCACCGTCAACGCCATCTGCCCCGGCATCATCCACACCGAAATGTGGGACTATAACGACCGCGTCTGGGGCAAAATGCTCGGGCAATATGGGCCTGGTGAACTGATGGCCGAATGGGTAGAGGGCATCCCGATGGGGCGCGCCGGAACGCCAGCCGAGGTCGGCGCGCTCGTGGCATTTCTCGCCTCCGCCGACGCCGCCTATATCACCGGCCAGACAATCAATATCGACGGTGGCCTGATCATGTCCTGAGCACCGTATGCAGGCACAAGCAACGCAAGTGAGGTGCTGATGCAGGGCGACACAGCACGCTTGCGGTGCGGATTCTCTGGCGGGCGTGCGATTGACCGCTGCCAGGCAGCTGGCCGAACGGATTGGCGATATGGCGGTATTGGCCGTGACCTCAACCGATAGGCTCAATGCCGGCGGGACGGCAACACAGTGCGCCACAGCCTGCCAAAGCGCCACTGACGCCCGCAGCCTGTGAGCAGGCCAGCCGGGAGGACATTCAGCCGGCGCGTCTGCCGGAAACTCAGCCGGCCAGCCGGGTACCGTCGCCCGCGCCAATCCCCCGCCCCTCGCTCTGGTCAAAACCAGAGCCCTTGCCATAGCCATTGCCAGAACTGCCCGATGCGGCTTTTGCGCCGCCTGCGATATCCACGGCGGCAAAAGCTTCCGCGATCAGCTCCGGCCCGACGCCGGGCGTGGTGGCCTTCGAGGACAGGATCTGGCGATAGCGGCGCGCGCCGGCAAAACCCTGGAACAGGCCAACCATATGGCGCGTGACATGATTGAGCCGCCCGCCGGAGGCCACGACGCTCTCGGCATAGGCCATCATCCTCTCGCAGAGCGCCAGCCAGTCGAAAGGGGATGTCCCTCCCCCTTGTGGGGAGGGATCAGGGAGGGGTCTTTTGCCATAGATCGCCGAATCCACCTCCGTCAGCAGGCCGGCATTCTGATAGGCGGCGCGGCCGAGCATCACCCCGTCGACCTGGGCGAGATGCGCGAGCGCCTGGTTAAGATCGGTAATGCCGCCATTGATGCCGATGAAAACCTGCGGATTTTCGCGCTTCATCCGGGTGACGAGATCATAATCCAGCGGCGGAATATCGCGGTTTTCCTTCGGGGAAAGCCCTTGCAGCCAGGCCTTTCGCGCATGGATCCAGATCGCGTCTGCACCGGCGCCGACCATGCGGGCCAGAAAGTCCGGCAGAACCGCATCCGGCTGCTGGTCATCGACGCCGATGCGGCATTTGACGGTGACAGGCAGATCGGTTGCCCGCTTCATCGCCGAAACGCAGTCCGCCACCAGTTCCGGTGTGCGCATGAGACAGGCACCGAACGTGCCGGATTGCACCCGGTCCGAGGGGCAGCCGACATTCAGGTTAATCTCGTCATAGGCGAAATCCGCAGCGATCCTGACGGCCTCTGTGAGCTTTCTCGGGTCGGATCCGCCGAGCTGCAAGGCGACGGGATGCTCGGCCGCATGATGGCCAAGCAGCCGGTCGCGCGGCCCATGAATGATCGCATCAGCCACCACCATTTCGGTAAACAACAGCGCCCGGCCCGACAGCTGCCGGTGGAAATAGCGGCAGTGCCGATCCGTCCAGTCGATCATCGGCGCAACGGCGAAGACGGGAGCTTTGAAATAGGTATTTTGTTTTCTTACAGACACTTACAGAACCTTATTCATCTTCTCGTTTACGCTCGTTCAGTGTTTCTTGCGCCGATTATAGCACTGAATTTGGTACAAAGTACCAACTGAGGCACGGTTATGGGCACTATCACCGCACGCAAGCGCAAGGACGGCAGTACGGGCTACATGGCACGAATGCGGGTTGTGCGGGATGGTGAAGTCTATCACGAGACCGAGACCTTTGACAGACGTCCGGCGGCGGCAGCCTGGATTTCAAAGCGCGAGCGGGAACTTTCGAAACCAGGGGCAATCATCACATCAAAAAATCCCGATCCGACGACGCTGGGCAAAATCATTGATCGCTACACCGAGGAAACCGTCAAAGGGGTTGCTCGAACCAAAGCGCAGGTCCTAACGGCGATCAAGAACTACGACATCGCCAACATGCCCTGCTCATCGATTAAAGCGAAAGACATCGTTGAATTCCTGCAGTTACTCACGGCAAAGCCACAGACCGTCGGAAACTACGCCAGCCATCTCGGGGCAATCTTCGCAATCGCGCGGCCGATGTGGGGCTATCGGTTCAACGAGCAGAAGATGAAGGACGCTGTCAAGGTTGCCCGCCGAATGGGTATCATAACCCGGTCAGCGCAACGCGATCGAAGACCCACGTTGGATGAACTCGACCGGCTGATCGGGCATTTCATCGAACGGCGGAAGAAGGTCCCCCATGCCATCAAAGGGGCCGTCCAGAGGTCCCGCTCCATGACACCGGAAACCATCGCCATAATGAGCGATGATCCACTGATCCGCCTGCCAGCGGCAAGCCGACCCATTCCAGGCTCTGTCCGCAAGGCACGGCGGGCATCGAAGCTACACCACCCCATGGGATAGGATCCCACTCATTGCGCGCGGTGGTTCTCAAGTCGGTCGTCATTGCCCGAGGTCAGCAGCCGACGCGCGTATTCGGACGCAATGAATTCATGCGGAAATCCGAGATCCACCCGGCTTGCCGCTTCGAGCCTCTCCATTTGCGCCTCGTCGAGGCGGATATCAATACAGGCCAGATTGTCCCGCATCTGTTCGACGCTACTCGCGCCGATGATGGGAATGACCTTCGGATGACGGCCAAGCTGACGCAGGGCAGCCAACGCAATCTGGCCAGCGGAAACTCCCTTCTCGGCGGCAACAGTGGCAACAAGACCAGCAATTTCAATGGTTTTTGCATCGGTCCGAATGGCGCGCATACGGTCACGCGGGCCGCTGCCGGAAACAAGCGCACCGCCAGCAAGCGGCGCCCAGGCGAGAACACCCAGATCGAGCTCGGCTGCCATCGGTAAAAGATCGCGCTCTGGCGTGCGCTTGGCAAGGCTGTATTCCACCTGGATGCCAATGAATGGTGCCCATCCGCGCAGATCAGCCATCATATTGGCGCGGCTGATCTCCCAGGCGGGCATGTCCGACGCCGCGACATAGGCAACCTTGCCCGACGAAACCAGATCTTCAAAGCCGCGCATCATCTCATCGAGCGGAGTGGTGAAATCCCAGGCATGGACATAGAATAGATCTATATAGTCTGTACCAAGCCGTTTCAGGCTCTCCTCGACACAGCGTATCATCGTGCGACGGCTATTGCCGGATCGCAGTATGTCCCGTCCGTTGCTGAGCGCATATTTCGTCGCCAGCACAAAATGATCGCGATCGGCGGCAATGAATTCACCAACAATCCGTTCACTTTCACCATCGGCGTAGATGTGGGCGGTATCGAGGAAATTACCGCCCGCCTTGGCGTAGGCTTCCATGATCGCCCGGCTTGGCTCTTGCGCAATGCCCCAGTCCGTATTCCCGAAGTTCATGGTGCCAAGGCAAAGCTCCGATACGCGCAAGCCTGACCGTCCCAAGAGAGTGTAACGCATGGTCGCTCCATTGCTTTCCGATTTCTCTACCGTCGCGCGACGATAGGCGATTGAATACCTCCGCAAGCCAAACGTCCTGCGGAGGCACAGCTTGTGGCAAGGCTTAGAACGCCGTGAAGAGGCTTGCGACAATATTGAAGGACGAACCCTGACCGTCGAAATAGCTGATGCTCGGATTGTCGGTATAGGAAACGCCGATCGAAGCGAATGCACCGGGTCGGACATGAGCGGTATAGGCGGCCGAGATGGTGTTGGTATTCCGATTTGCGCCGATATTGGTGAAAGACTTGAAGCCATTGACGAAATTGGACAGGTCCGGGCTGACTTCATTGCGGCTGTAGATGACCGAGACCATGTCTGTCGGCCTGGAATCGAAGGGACCGATCCAGTAGAGACGCGCTTCATAGTTCTGATAGAAGGCGGCCGTTTCCGGCGGCGTGTACATGGCGCTGACGCCGCCATAAATGCCCCGATAGGCCGTCATTGGCGAAGACGGATCCTGCTGCCAGAGTTGCCGATCGGCCAGGAAGTAGAAGCCGTGAGAACCGGATTTGGTGCCATTCGTCGCCAGCTGCGAAAAGTCACGGAAATCCGACGTATTGTATATGGCGCCCGCCCTGATCCAGGTCGAGGGGCTGCCCGGCATGGCCGGCGTCTTGTAGCCGAATTCATTGGCAAACAAGACACGGGTACCATCGACGTCGGAACCGAAATTCAGCCCGCCGCTGCGCCCGCTATTGACCTCGTCATAGATCGGATTGCCGGTTGGACCATTGACGGGCAGGCTGCGCTGGACAACGAACTGGTTGTAGAAAGCATTGTCGATATTCCATTTCAAACGTGCGGCAGGTGCCGCCGCCGGCGAGAATGACATGCCGAGCTCGACGGGAATCGTGGCGCTGGAACCGAAGGGACTGCCGTAGTTGCCCCCGATGTTTACCCCGATCAACTCGTTGGATACCGACAGCCAGCCAACTTTCAGCTCGAGCTTATTGTCGAGCATGGGTTGATAGTAAGACAGCGTATCCAGGCGGAATGTGTCGGGGCTGAAAGCCTCGTCATCGGTCCGGGTCAGCATGGCGCTGACAGCCAGCTGGCCTCCATCAAGCCCGACCTGACCCAGATCATAGGTGAGAAAGGGATTGTAGATGCTGTAATAGGAAGGGCTCTGGCCGAAATAGGCCTGATTGCCGGCACAGATGCCGCCGAGATGATTGGCGGGTGTGCAGGCCGGAAAGGATGCAGGCACCTGACGCGGCGTATCCAGCATATTGGCCTGGAAGATCTGGCCCGACAGCATCAGGAAGCCAAAGCCGTAGTCGGCAAGCGTAGAGCGATATCCGCCGGCATCCTGCGACAGGGTATCGGCATAGGAGGGAAAATACGTGGTCCAGCCCTTATATCCATATGTCGCATCCAGCCGCCCCGGCGACAAGGGCGCGGCCGGCTTCTCAGCATCACCGCCCGCTTGGATTGCGGGCGCGGCCTTCGCTTTGGGCTTGGCTGGAGCCGACGGAACCGAGGCAGTTGTGGTGCCCTTGGCTGGCGGGGCTTTGGGCTCAGCAGTCTTTTCCTGCGCAAAGGCTGGCGTAACCAAGCCCCCGGCAATCAGGGCTGCAGCAAGGGTTCCGGTCCACGCATCTATCCGGCGCAGCCGGTATTTTACCAAGCCTTGTCTTGCGCCAAAAAATCCATTGTGATTCACATCGTTCATGCGTTCCTCCTCCAAATTATGCTTCAACCCAGGAACGGATGCATGAATGCAGCCCATCTCTCCTCCAGATGGACTTCCGGATCTCGTTCCCATCCCTTCCCCGCACCCTCAATTTCGCGGGAATACATTCGCCTGATACTCAGTCCCTGGCATTCCTGCCTCACATAGCCGCGCAGAAACGCCGGCTGGCAGCGACCCCGCCGCCAGCCACAAGCTGAACCTTGTCTGCCCTGTCAGATTGACCGGTAATCGGTGATTACGATGCGACCCGGCGCACGGGCAAAGCAGTGATCTGGTTGATGAAGACCGACCAGCCGCGCTTGGGCGTGCCATTCAGTTCAAGCTTGATCTTGCGCTTGTGGATTTCCTCCCAGAGAACGCGAAGCTCGAGATTGGCGAGATAGGCGCCAATACAGCGATGCACGCCGCTGCCGAAGGCCAGCGTATCCGTCTCGGTGCGCCAGGGATCGAACTCATCGGGATTCTTGAAGACGGCAGCATCCCGATTGGCCGATGTGAAGTAGAGAACCATCACATCGTCCTTGCGGATCTTTTCACCGGCAAAGTCCATGTCACGCGTAGCGGTGCGGGCCATTTCCATAGGCGGGCTGATCATCCGGACGAATTCATCCACGGCGCGCGAGGCAATGCCTTCTCGGATGGCGCGTTCCGTGCGTTCCGCAACAGTCGGATTTTCGAGATACATGCGCATCGATTGCCCGATTGCGGTGTGGGTCGTCTCGAATCCGGCCACCATCATCAGGAACATCCAGTTGAAAAACTCGCTTTGCGTTAGTTCGCCACGATCGACGCAGGCGCCAAGTTCGGTGAACATGTCGTCTGCCGGATGTTCCCGCTTGATCTTCTGGATCTTTTCCGCATAGGGCATCACCTCCATCATGACCTTGTGAAGACCTCTGATCATGTGCGTGCCTTCGGGCAGGTTGACGGTCTCCTGCAAGGCCTCGAACGTCATCAGCGCCCATTTGACCAGTTGATCTTCATCTTCGCGCGGCGTGCCGAGAACACGCGCAACGACCCTTGCCGGAACGGTGCGCGCGACTTCTTCCACGTAGTCGAACTCATCAAGGGTCTCGAGACGGTCGAGCACATCATTGACGATGTCACGCACCCATGGCTCGAAATTGGCAACCACGCGGGGGCCAAATCCCTTGGCCGCTGCGCGGCGCAAGTGGCTGTGGCGCGGCGGGTCGGTCATCATCAGGTTGTCAGCGCTCATGCCGGCAACCTCGGGTGACTGGTTCATCCCCGGATAGGAGCCGCCACGGGTCGACGTGAAGGCGTCGGTATCCTTTTCCACGGCGAGAATATCGGCAAAGCGCGTCACGGCCCAGAAACCGCCATTGGCCGTGCCCAGATTGGTCGGCTGCCAGTACAGACCGGGCAGCGCCCGCATCCGGGCAAAGGCCTCGTGCGGCACCGCCTCGACAAAGCTGCGCGGATCAGTCAGGTCCGGAAACTCGACATCCATCTTTTCATGTATTCCCATAGCATTACTCCTCCAAAATGCGCCGCAACGCGACATTCAATCAACCGGTTGGTTGCTTCATAATGCAGGAAACGGACCCTCCTCGGTCGCGATGTCCCCTACATTCCCAAAACGTATTCGAGATCCTCAGCAGGATCGGCTTATCCGGCTTTCAGAAAGCTGCGCGGATTGGAATTCGGATCGGCAAGAAGAACCGGATCGACCACAGCACCATTGGCGATCAATTTCTTGGCCACGGCAAAATCTGCAGGGCTTCCCACCACATCGGCGGCGCTCAAGACACCCTTGCGCAGGTAATAGACCGTGAGTTTGCGGCCTTCGCTCACATCTCCGCGCACCACGACTTCGTCATCCGGGGCCGAAAGACCAACCACCTGCATCTTCACGTCATACTGATCGGACCAGAACCAGGGAATGCACATGAAACGGGTCGGCGTTCCCAGCAGCGTTGCTGCGAGCGTTCGGGCCTGCTCGGCGGCATTGGGAACGGATTCGATGCGCCGCAGGGTTCCGCTCAACGTATCGGGAAAGCGTGCCACATCGCCGATGGCGTAGATATGCGGATCGGGTGTGCGCAGATAGTCATCAACCAGGATACCATTGTCCACGCCAAGGCCGGCCTGCTCGGCAAGAGACGTGTTCGGGATGAGGCCGATGCCCACGACGAGAATGTCCACATCAAGCCGCTCCCCATCGCCCAGCACCAAAGCACTGACATCACCACCAGCATCGGTCACATACTCGGACACTGTGCTCTGCAGCTTGATCTGCACGCCTTCTTCGGCATGAATGCGCTGGAAGAAGTCAGACACCGGTGGGCAGGTGACGCGCGCCAGAACGCGGTTGGTAGCCTCGATCAGCGTCACCTCAAGGCCCGCACGCCTTGCGACCGAGGCGATCTCCAGGCCGATATAGCCACCGCCGACAATGGCGAGGCGAATGCCGGAATGAAAGCGCTGCCTCAGCCTGTCCACATCCTCAAGCGTGCGGATGTAAAAGACGTTCAATGCGTTTGCCAGTTCCGGATTCGGCAGACGCCGTGGTGAACCGCCGGTGGCCAGGACAAGGTCGCTATACGCAATCGTCTCGCCGTCTTTCAAGGATACCGTCTTTGCGTCTCTGTCGATACAATCGACTTCAACACTCAGACGAACCGTTACACCCTGCTGCGCATACATGCTCGCATCGCGGATCAGGAGGTCTGCGGTACCGCAGTGCCCCAGCAGATAGGCCTTCGACAACGGAGGACGCGAATAGGGATATTGCGCCTCCCGCCCCAGAAGCGTGATCTGGCCGAGATAGCCCAGGGAGCGAAGCGAGGCCGCAAGTTCGGCGCCTGCCTGCCCGGCGCCAACGATGACGACATTGTCCTGTTGCATCACCGTTGTATCCTTGGAATATGGATGACGATGCCATCCGTTTCACGACCACAATAGATCTGGCAGCAAAGGCGGCTGAATTCGGTCGGCTCTTCGGCGGTAACAGCCAGCATGTCATCTTCGGCAGCTGTCTTGGTTGGCACCGACTGGGCCCAGGCTGCATCGACAAAGACATGACAGGTCGCGCAGGACAAATCGCCGCCGCATTCCCCGATGATGCCAGAAACGAGATTGCTCGTTGCGACGCGCATCACCGATTGCCCATCACTGCCCTCATGCTCTTCCCGACGACCGTCCGGATGTACAAATACCACTTTCGCCAAATGACCCTCCCGTCATGCAATTCAACTCGTTACACCTGCAGGCCGCTATCCTTTGAGACGACCGGTATCCTGCTTAGTCTGCTCCCCTGTCCTGCCCGACACCTCCCCCTCAAGGGAAAGACCAGGCCGCTCAAACGGCCACGCCCCTCACAAACCTCGAAATCCACTCAATCATGTCGACCAACTGATCCCGAGAGGCGCCGTCCTGCTGATCTCCCGCCTTGTGGGGGAGATGTCCTGCAGGACAGAGGAAGCTGCATTCACACGTCAAACCCTTATGCTCTTTGGTCGGGATTGCCTGTCATGCTTTCACTGCTTGTCATAAGATATCAGGTCGCCTGCGCGCCCTATCGTGCGGCGGCCAGATGGGCAAACGGACACTTGCCCGGATCACCGCCCGCGCCGTGATGCGCCAGATCCTGCAATTCGGATGCCAGCGGCTGCTCGAACTCCGCAACCATTTTTCGGGCCCGCTCCAGGGCAAAAGCCCGGCTGACCGGATTGGTCACGATCGTGTCCTTGCCAGCCAGAAGGCCGTCCCAGGCCAGGCGCGCCACAAGAACGGTCTCTTGCGCAAAGGGATCGATCGCGGCTGCAAATTCGGGCGACGACGCAATTGCCGCCTGGATTCTTTCCGTTCGCACCCAACCCGGCGCCAGAAGCGAAACGCCGACGTCATAGGATTGAAAGTCACGCCGCGCCACATCCGTCAGACCGAGAACCGCATACTTGGAGGCCGTATAGGGGCTGATCGGCATCACATGCGGAGGAACACCCAGGGAATGCTCCGAACCGACATTCAAGATCGCGGCAAAATGCCCTTGAGCCGCTTCGGCCTTGATCACATCGGCAAATGCGCGGATGCCATTGAAGACACCCAGGATACCGATGTCGAAAATCCGCTTCACGGCAAGCGGATCAGCAATATCCAGCGGGGCAGACCCCTCGCCCACCGCCGCATTGTTGACGATGACATTGACACGACCGTAAGCATCGACTGCCTGCCGGGCCAGTTCCGCCATGCTGTCGAAGCTTGCGACATCGACCTCGACAGCGATTGCCTGCCCGCCCGATTGCCTGATCGTTTGGACCGTGTCGCTTGCGTCGGAAATATCCGCTGCCACGATCGCCGCGCCGCGTCTTGCTGCCTCCAGTGCCAGAGCACGCCCTATGCCGGTCGCTGCCCCCGTAACCACCACAACGGAATGTGCCAGAGTATGCATGCCAGTCCCTCCCAGAACCTGTTGCAAAACCGGGAAATGCCGCTCCTCTAGCAGTGCCCCGGATAGCAATTGTTAATATTGGTAGATCAGATAGTATCGCTCGTCAACCAACCAGTCTGTTGAAAATTGAAGCTGAAAAGCCACTTCGCAAGTTTCATTTCAGATTTTTTTCACATATTTTCCCGTGGCTTAAGGAGAATCGTACCGCCTTTTTCAAGCCTCCAGGAACACGATATAGCGCATTACGAAGGCCTTACCTTCGCAAGTATATCCACGCGTTGGTGGGCACGACCATCATGACACGGCGCGATATTCATACCACCGCCCACATATTCAGCAGCTGAACACCGCCTTTGTTTCCAGGTAAGCTTCCAGCCCCACAGCACCATGCTCGTAACCATAGCCGGATTGCTTGAAGCCGCCGAAAGGCACGCCGTAATCCATGTAGCCGCCATTGTTGACATAGACATTGCCGGCCTCGATCTGCTCGACGAAACGCTCCACCGTCGCGGTGTTTTGTGACCAGATGTAGGAGGCAAGACCATATTCCGAAGCGTTCAGTTCCGGCATCAGCGCATCCAGATCATCGAAGGGCTGGGCACAGACGACGGGACCGAATATCTCCTCCTGCATCACACGCATATCCCTGGTCGCGCCGGTAATCAGGGTCGGCGGTAAGAAATAACCTGGCCGGTTCACAGGCTCGCCGCCGAAGGCGATTGTCGCGCCTTGCGCACGACCGGATTCGACAAGCTCCAATACGCGATTGAGATGCCGCTGCGAGACGAGCGGCCCCATCATCGTGTCAGCATCCTTCGCATCACCGATCTTGATATGCTGAATGACCGCCTTGATGCGCTCGACAACCTCATCGTAAATGCTGCTGTGGATGTAGAGGCGCGTACCGGCAACGCAGGCTTGGCCGCTATTGACGAACATCACTGAGGCTGCCGCCTGCGCTGCCTTTTCCAGATCGGCATCCGGGAAAATCACCAGCGGCGACTTGCCGCCAAGCTCGAGCGTCAGCCTCTTCAGATTGCCGGCAGAGGCTTCGACCACTTTCTTGGCCGTCACACCCGAACCGGTAAACGAGATTTTGCGGATCAGCGGATGGGCCGCAATGGCAGCGCCAGCCTCGGCATCGCCAGTGACGATATTCACAACGCCGGCCGGCACGCCCGCCTCTTCGATCAATTCGGCAAGCCGCAGGGTGGAAAGCGGCGTTTCCAGTGCGGGTTTCAGAACGATGCTGCAACCTGCTGCAAGGGCCGGCGCAATCTTCCAGGCCGCCGCCATCAATGGGAAGTTCCATGGGGTAATCAGCCCGACAACCCCGATCGGCTGCTTTCGCGTATGCGCAAACATTCGCACACCGGACGAAGAAACATCGCCGGCCTGACCCGTGATCTTCGACGTCCAGCCGGCATAATAGCGGAAACTCTCAGCAGCCTTTGTCACCAAATACTGGCAGAAATACCGTGCCGAACCCAGATTGGAGATCTCCATCTCCAGAAGTTCAGCGCCATGCAGCTCGACCAGATCGGCGATCCGCCAGAGGATGCGCGCCTTCTCATCTGCAGTCTTCGAACGCCAGATGCGGCTTTCGAATGTGGCCGACGCTGTAGCAACCGCCATGTCCACCTCGGCATGGCCCGCGACCGACGACTGGGCGATCGGTTCGCCGCTTGCCGGGTTGACGATATCGACCGTCTTGCCGGACGCCGCCAAGACCTTGCGTCCGCCGATCCACATCGGAAGAATGCCATTCTGATCGTCGACTACCGATATCTTGTCCAACATGTCACTCTCCAGAACATAAAACAGGCTTGCGTCAATGCCTTGTCCGGCGCACCAGCGCGCCGGATGCTGGCCATCGGTTCGATGACCTTTGGGGTGAGACAACTCACGACTGCGCGTCGGTGTTGATCCAGACGCTCTTGGATTCGGTATACTGATCAAGCGCGTGCAGACCCATTTCGCGTCCGACCCCGCTTGCCTTGAAGCCGCCGAACGGAATGACATGCCCACCCATGCGATAGGTATTGACCCAGACCGTTCCGGCGCGGATCTTCTTGATCATCCGATGGGCAAGCGACAGGTTCTGAGTCCAGACGCCGGAGGCCAGACCAAAAATCGTATCATTCGCCAGCGTTACCGCTTCCTGCTCGTCATCGAACGGCATGACCATCGCGACGGGGCCGAAGATTTCCTCTCGCACGAGACGGGAAGCTTTCGGCGGATCGGCATAGACTGTCGGCGAAACGAACAGACCCGGACGGTCCAACCGTACACCGCCTGCCGCAAGGTTGAGGTTCTCGCCCCTGGCAATGTCGAAATAGCTGGTGACCTTCGCCATCTGGGCGCGCGAGGACAGCGGGCCGATCTCGGTATCGGCGGCCAGCGGATCTCCCATGCGAAAGGCATTTGCCCTTTGCGACAAGCGCTCAAGGAATTCATTGTAGACACCGCGCTGCACAAGCACCCGCGAACCGGCATTGCAGGCCTGGCCGGCTGCCGCAAAGATGCCGCCGATGACACCATTGATGGCAGACGACAGGTTGGCATCGTTGAAGACGATGTTCGGCGACTTGCCGCCCAGTTCCAGCGACACGCGCGCCTGGCGCTCGGCGGCAATCTTGGCAATCGCCACGCCGGTCTGGGTCGAGCCGGTGAAGGCGATCTTGTCGACATCCGGGTGCTGCACAAGTGCCTGCCCCGTTGCGCCCGCGCCGGTTATGATATTGACGACACCGGCAGGGATGCCCGCCTTCTCGATCAACTCGCCCAGCATCAGCGTCGAGACCGGGGTTACCTCCGATGGTTTGATGACGATGGTATTGCCAGCCGCAAGCGCGGGGAACAGCTTCCAGCCCAGCAGGACCAGCGGGTTGTTCCACGGCGTGATAGCTGCCACAACACCGATCGGCTCGCGGCGGGTATAGGCCGTGAAATTCGGAATGCTCGGCTCGACGGTGTAACCATGCGTCATTTCACCCAGCGCGCCGAAGAAATGCGAATCGCTGGCCACCGCACGGGTGCTCGGCACCATTTCCGTCATCAGCTTGCCGTTTTCGCGAACCTGGGCCAGCGCCAGCGCCTCGACATTATCCTCGATCAACTGCCCAAGCCTGCGCAGCGCCGCAAAACGGGCCGCCGGCGGCGCATTCGACCAGATGCCGCTGTCAAAAGCGCGTCTGGCAGAAGATACCGCATGATCGACATCCGATACGGTTGCAACCGGAACTTCAGCCCATTCCTGCTCCGAATAAGGATCAAGGCAGCTAAGCGTCGCCTGGTCGGAGGCCGCCACCCATTTGCCGTCGATGAGCATATTCTTGCGGACCAAAGGCTGACCCGCCCACGTGTTCCGGAGACCTTCATACATCAGATATTCCTCCCGACAGCCATCCTCGCTGCCCAATGCCTGTTCGTAGGTAAGGAGGTTCATCGGCTCGCTCCTCCGACACAGCGCCTCCCCTCGCTATATCCGAACCGTCAATTGGCACGTCATTTTTGTATGACGATAAATTCGTAACGCAGTATCCGATTGCCGTCAACCGCTTCAAAATCTTTTTAGAGTCACTCTCGATATACGGGCACGCACATCCTGGCCCCAACCCGAGCACAAAGAGGTTTAGATCCATAAATAACTGATATTTATTGCTATATTAGGTAGATGGCGCAATTCTGAACCCACAAACACACCGATTTCTCGTGTAAAAACTTCTCCCAATCGCCGACGCTTGACAGGATATTCGTATGGCTGTAGCGATATTTTCGTCATACGGAAACTTCATCTGACGTTTCCGGGGAGGATGGCGCGACAACAGACTGACGGGCTTTTGGCGACGAGACCACAGGGTCCTCGCGCAGGCTCGATGCACGTCAATCAGGAACGTCGCGACCAAAACGCGGCAGGGATCTGCGGATTCCTCTGCAAATCGGCGAGGAGGCTTACATGAGTTCAAAGAGACAGGTGGCGGTCGTCGGGGTCGGGCAAACCGATTTCGGCGCGCTTTACGCCCAAAAGGATGCCCGGCGGAACGAAACCGCTCTCGGCATAGAAGCGCTGAAGGCCGCGCTGGATGATGCGGGTCTACACAAGAACGAAGTCGACGGTCTGATCACGTCGCGCATCGAATATGCGGCATCGGCCGATGCCATGGGCTTCAAGTCGCTGCGCTATGTCAACGGCCTGGAAGGCTCCGGCCGCATGAGCGGCGTATCCTTTCAAATGGCCACGACATTGATCGAGACAGGACAGGCCGATGTGGTGGCCTGCGTCTACGGCAATAACGGTCGCTCGGTGCAGATGAAATATGGCGGCTATGTCGGCACGCCCACGATGCAGTATGACGGCATATACGGGATGACGTCGCCGGGCGCTTCTCTGGCGCACATGTATCGGCGCTATCAGCATCTCTACAATGCGCCGGACAATGCGCTTGCCAATATTGCGATCAACAATCGCAACAATGCGCTTCTCAACCCCGTGGCTGTGATGCGCGAAGCGTTGACGGAAGATCAGTATATGGCATCGCGCTATATTGCCGAGCCGCTTCGCCTGTTTGACTATTGCATCATCAATGACGGCGGCGTGGCCGTTATTCTGGCCTCGATGGACCGCGCCAAGGACCTTGCCAAGCGCCCGGTTCGCGTCGCCGCCAAGGCCGCGGCAACAACGATCAGCAACTTCTATTCCGATACCAACCTGTTTTACGACATCTGCCAGGATGTCGGCGGACGCGTTTACGGCGAAAGCGGTCTTCAACCGAAAGACATGGACTGCGCGCAGATTTACGACAATTTCACGCCCACCGTCCTCTTCAGCCTTGAAGGTTTCGACTATGCCCCGAGAGGCGAAGCCTGGCGCTGGGCAAGCCTCGACCGGATCGGTCTCACAGGCGAAATGCCGATCAACACGGCCGGTGGCCACACCGCCGAAAGCTATATGCAGGGCTGGGGACACCATGTCGAAGCCGTTCGCCAGATACGTGGCGAGGCCGGCGCGCGCCAGATCCCCAATTGCAACATCGTCCAATACATGTGCGCATCACCGATCGTGTCGTCGCACATCCTGATCGGGGAGTGATGCCATGGACACCGCAAAGCTTATCCAGATGATGCCCGAAATCACCGACGGCAATCGCGGCTTTTGGGAAGGAACGCTCGCCGGCGAGTTGCGCCTGCAATATGGCACATCCGGCATTCCGCAATTCCCCGATTATCCCGTGGATCGGGTCTCGCTGGAGCCTGGCCTTGAATGGCGCAAAGTCAGCGGCCGCGCCAAGCTGTGGTCGTGGATCGTCATGCACCAGAAATACTTCCCGGCCTTTGCCGATGAAGGTCCCTATCTCGTTGCCTTCGTTCAGCTCGAGGAAGGTCCATTCATGATGTCCACCATCGTCGATCCGCCTGAAAACCTGCACTGCGACATGAATCTTGAAGTGGTTTTCGAACAGTTGAGCGACGAGCGCGCAATCCCCAAGTTCAAGGTGGTGAAGTGATGGACGCAACCAGCGAAACCCCGATCCTCGTCGAACATTTCGATGATGGTCTGACAAAGATCACCTTCAACCGCCCCAACCAGCGCAATGCCATGAACCGCGCCTCGCGCGTCGGCATCATCAAGGCGCTGGACGAATGCCGCGAGACCGCCAAGGTGATCCTCATCACCGGCACAGGCTCGGCCTTTTGCGCCGGCGTCGATATCAAGGAAGGCCAGGTCAGCTCTGGCGACGCCGAACTGGACCGCCGCTCCAACTGGGCCGAAGTGCAGGAAGAACTGCGTGGCCACCCGGCCATCATCATCGCCGCCGTCAATGGCTTTGCACTGGGCGGCGGCCTCACCCTCGTCAATGTCGCCGATCTGGCGATTGCCGCAGACGAAGCCACCTTCGGCATGCCGGAGATCGGCTTTAATATGTATGCCGCAATGGCCGGCCCCTCGACGCAGCTGCGGGTGAGCAACAAGCGGGCCGCCTGGCTGCTGCTCACCGGCGAACGGATCGACGGCCAGAAGGCCGCCGATTGGGGCCTCATAAACCGCTCTGTTCCCGCAGCAGCGCTTGAAGAGGAAGCCATGGCCTTGGCGCGTCGTCTGGCCAAGGTCGATATCGAATGCCTGCGTGCCTGCAAACGTATGCTGTGGAAGGTTCCATCCGAAGTCTCGGAATGGTCCGCAGCCATTGCGCTGGGAGAAGCGACAGTTCCCCCGCTGATGGCCCGCAGCAAGGAACTGGCAAGGATCAGGGAAGGCAGCGCCAGTCCCGGAACGCCGTCATGACAGGCCGCTCCAACACATTGCGCGTCGTGGAGGTTTCCTCCACGATTGCGCCGGCCGTTTGCGGGCGTCTGCTCGCTGCACTCGGCCATCACGTGGTGCAATTTGGCCCCAGACAATGCCCGGCATTTCAGGAGGGTCCTTTCACCTATGTCGCCTTTCATGCAGGCAAGGCCACGCATGATCTTGCCATAGACGCCACTCTCGCCAGCAGGATCATCGCGGAATGCGCCTCAGCCGATATTCTGCTCCTCGACCTGACGCCGACAGAGGCAAGCGCGCTCGGCCTTGAACCGGCCCGCCTTGCAAGCCTCTACCCGTCTCTCGTCATCGTATCGCTCACCGCCTTCGGCCTTGAGGGGCGTTTTGCCGACCTTCCCGCCGACAGCATGCTGGCCGAAGCCTATGGCGGCCTGATGAGCATGATCGGCGAACCGGGTGCGCCGCCCTTGAAGCTTGGCGGCAACCAGGCGGAAAATGCCTCAGCCTGGATCGGCCTTTACGGCGCCATGCTGGCAATCCTGAAGCGGGAGGTGAACGGCAGCGGTGATATCGTCGAGGTCTCAAGCGCCGACGTGGTTGCCTATATGGACTGGAAGAGCGATGTCGCCTTCCAGACATCCGGCACGGCACCGACGCGCAGCGGCTCATCCATGGGTGCCTGGCGCATTCTGCCTGCCACGGATGGCTGGGTGGGCGTGATCTATCAGCTCGACCAGTGGCAGGCGATTGTTCAGCTGCTTGGCGATGAACGGCTGGCCGATCCCGCCTTGAACAGTGCAGCAGAGCGCAACCGACGCGCGGATGAAGTCTGGACGGTCCTTGCCGAATGGGTCAGCACCCGCAGTGCCCAGGACATCTATCACCAGTCGCAGGCGCTGGGGCTGCCTTTCGGCTATGCAGCGGACCTCGCCACATTGCTGAGTGATGCGCAATTCATCGATCGCGGTTTTGTGCTGAACCCAGAGGAGCGACGCCAAAGCGAACCCGTTGTCCGCCTGCCCTTCCGGGAGACGCCTGCCACCAGCACGAAAAGCTGGAAACCTGCGTCCACACTCGGGAAGGGTCCGCTATCCGGGCTGGTCGTCGTTGATTTCGGCATTATCACCGCCGGTGCTGCGACCTCACGGCTTCTGGCAGACTACGGCGCAACCGTCATCAAGGTGGAATCCGTTAGCCGCCCTGATCCCTTCCGCCAATGGGGCAATAATGGCGAAGGCAAAGCCCCGCCGGAATCGCCGGTCTTTGCGTCCAACAATGCCGGCAAGATCGGTCTCAACGTTGACATGAAGACGCCACATGGCCGCAAGATCGTCCAGGAATTGTGTGCCCGTGCCCATATCGTCGTCGAGAACTATCGGATCGGAGTGACGCAAAGGCTCGGCGTGGACCCGGAAAGTCTGAGCAAGCTCAACCCCAATCTGATCTACCTGTCGCTTTCAAGCCAGGGACAAAGCGGACCGGAAGCCGGCTACAGTTCCTATGGCTCGACGCTGGACCTGATATCCGGCCTTGCGGCGATGACCGGATACCGGCAAGGGCCACCGCTTTGGACAACGCTTGCCGTGAACTACCCCGATCAGGTGATCTCGCTTGCCGGGGCGGCACTCATCGCCCATGGTCTCGTCACCGGTCGTGCCGGCGTGCATATCGACGTATCCCAGAGAGAAGTCGTAGCCTGGACGCTGGCGCCAAGCCTTGCCGAGGTGGCCTTTGACGCCAAGGAACCCGTTCGCGATGGCAACCGCCTGCGCGGCAAGGTTCCACATGATACCTATCCCTGCAAAGTGGAAGGCACATGGATTGCGATTGCCTGCAGCACGCCCGCGCACAGGCAAGCGCTCGCCGACGTGATCACCGACCTTGCCAATCTACCGTCCTCTGACGCTTGGTTCGACAGTCAATCAGCCATTGATGCGATCATCGCTCGGTGGTCTCAGGCTTTGACGGTCGAACAGGCCATCGATCTGCTTCTGGATGCCGGGGTTCCGGCCGTGCCGGTGCGAACGGCGGCAGACCGGGCAGAGGATGTCGATCTTGAGAAACGCCGAGTGATCCTGAAGGGCGAAAGTTGGCTGAAGGGTTTTCCCATGCGCCTGCATGGGTATACACCTGCTTCTCCGGCTAAGGCTCCGGCCTTGACCCGGGATATGCCCGTCGAAGAAGCCGGCTCCGATGCGATGATTGCGCGGATCGTAGATCGGTTGCTCGACATGGAATCGGCAGATGAGGCCGTGGGAGAAAGCCTCATGGAGGGAACGAGGCAAGCATCGGATAAGGCGCCGCAGTTCGATCCCCTTCTGCGAAGTCTGGTTCGGAATTGAGTTAAAGGGCTGGGAGGCTTGATCATGAACATAAAACAGGACATCGCGCGGGCCACACATGCGCATGCCTTTCTCGCCGAGATCTGGCAGGGCCTTGGCGGCGCTGCTTCTCTGGCACAAGAGGTGCAATTTACCGGTGATCGGGCACTCCCCTCACCCTTTGCCGCGACGGATCTGGCTGCTGCATCCTTTGCGGCGGCAGGATTGGCGGTTGCCGAACTGATGGGTACGGCCGGGCAAAAGACCCCGAGCGTGACCGTTGACCGCACACTTGCCAGCGGCTGGTTTCACCTGCCGCCCGGCCCTTCTCGCCTCATCGGAACGAAGCAGACAACACATGGCACCGGCCCGTGGATGACTGAATTTGCCACCGGAGACGGGCGCTGGCTGCGGGTTCAGGGATCGATGCCCACGCTTCGGCGCCGCGCGGCAGAAGCCTTGGGCGTTGCAGAAACGCCGGAGGCCTTTGCCGCTGAGATCTGCAAATATGATGCAGACGACATCGAGCAACGGCTGATCGATGCCGGAGCAGCCGTTGCCGCAAGCCGCACGTTGAACGATTGGCGCGCGCATCCGCAAGGCCAGGCGCTGCAGGCCGAACCGATCGCGCAGATCGACATCAATGCCGGCACGGCAGGCTTTCGCAGCGCCTGGAAGCCCACACCGGGGCGACCGCTTGCAGGCCTGCGCGTGCTCGACATGACGCGTGTGGTGAGCGGCCCCGTCGCCACACGGTTTCTCGCCTCCTGCGGTGCGGAAGTGCTTCGGCTCGATGCGCCCGGTTCAGACGAAAGCCAGGGCATGTTCGGCGCCGGAAACGATCTTGGACTTGGCAAGCGCTGGGCCTTCCTCGACATGAGAAGCCCCGAGGGCATGCAAAGATTTCTCGACCTCGTCTCCAGGGCAGATGTTTTGTTTCATGGCTATCGCCCCGGATCGCTGGAAAAGCTCGGCATTACCAGCGAGCGCCTCGACGAGGCACAGCCGGATCTCGTTCAGGTCCGCCTCAATGCCTATGGCTGGACTGGCCCGTGGAAAGAGCGGCGCGGCTTTGACTCTCTCGTGCAATACAGCACCGGCATCTGCAACGCGACCAGCGAATGGGCCCAGGCAGATCTTGAAAACCGCCTGCCGCTGGTGGCACTCGGGCTTGAAGTGGATGCCAGCCGGCCCCGCCACCTTCCCGTCGAGGTCCTGGATTTCGGCACGGCCTACCAGTTGGCCGCTGCCGCAATCCGCGGCCTGACCCGGCGGCTCACGACGGGGCGCGGCTCCACGGCCCGGCTGTCCTTGGCCAGAACCGCGCGGCTGCTGTACGAACAGGGCTTCGTCAGCCCGCAACCGGTCATCAAGTTACCACTGGACGGTCCATGGGAGGCAAAGGTATATGCAAGCCCCAGAGGCGCTACCGAACAGCTGGTCTCGCCACTTGCAGTTGAAGGGAACCCGTTCTACTGGGATCGGCCTTACGAAAAGGCCGGCGCTTCGGTGGCCATCTGGTCCTGCGACTGACTGCCGTCAATGGCCTTGTAAAATCGACGGGAACCCGCATCCGTGAGTGCAGAAGACCACACCGATACAGACTCGCGAAAGCTGCTGCGCGATAAGGTTGCCGACCAGTTGCGGGCAGCGATTCTTGACGGCACGCTGCTGCCTGGCCGCCGTATCACGGAAGTCGAACTGATCGAGCTGACCAAATCCAGCCGGACATCCGTGCGCGAGGCCTTGCGGGTGCTGGAGGCTCAACGGCTGGTCGAACCCTCCGTCAGGGGCGTGCAGATTTCCCTGCCGAGCATGAGCGAGGCGCGCCACATTTATGAGGTACGCGCTGTCGTCGAATCCTATACCGCGCGCCTGTTTTGCGAACGCGCACTGGATGACGACATGCGGGATCTCCGCCGGGCCTTCGAGGCCATTGGGCGCGACAGCCGCTCGCCGGTGATGACGGCCTTCGATGAGATCTTTTTCACCCGTTGCGGCAACAGCGCCATCAAAAGCGTGATCGAACCCTTGTATGCGCGCATCTTCGTGCTGCGCAACCTTGCCTCCACCTCGCCTGCACGACGGGCGGCATCAAAGGCCGAGTATTACGCGCTGCTGGAGGCCCTGGAAGACAGAAATGCCGACCGCGCGGCAGCAGCCGTGGTCAAGCACGTCGAGGCGGCACGGGATTTCGCCCTCAATGCCCTGATGGACCATCAGGACTGGCGCGTCGAAATCAAGCGTCGATAGGTTTCGGCAGATCGCGAAATGAGAGCGATCGCGCCCCACACTTAGTCTTGTGCGGTTTCCGGCACGGCCACGGGCTTTGCCTTCGCCATTGTGTCCAGCATGGCAACGAAAGTCGCATACATTTCTTCGCGCAGACCGGGATCATTGGCCTCCTTGCCGGTGATCAATTTCGTCACTTGCGGCAGAAGTTCCGGCCCGATGCTGGCAATCGTCATCATCAGCGACAGGATTTTCGGATCGACCCCCTGCGGCAGGCAGCCTTTTTCGATCTCGCGTGCAACAATCTTTGTCTGGACGTCATAGGCATTCGCCCGCAGCTGTTCGAGGCGGATCGTCTGATGCGGATGCGCGCCATATTCGATTCCCTCCCAGATGAGCAGCCGGCGCCATTTTGCGCCGGTGCGATGACCTTTGCCGGAGAAGTAGGCCGTCAGCAGGCCCTTGAAGTCAGACTCGGCAAGAGTTTCCCATGCCGGCGTCGAGCGATCGACCATGCTTTCCAGCACAGCATCGTAGAGACCGACCTTACTGCCGAAATAGTAATAGATCAGTTGCTTGTTGATGTCGGCGCGCCGGGCGATTTCATCAACACGGACCGCCGCAAATCCCCGCTTGGCGAACTCCTCCACGGCTACGCGCAGGATCTCATCCTTACTGGTCTTTACGTCCGACTTTGTACGCCCCGCCATTCACCTAGCCCTCGCATGCATGGATGCTTTCTACAGGCGCATCATGTCAGCATGCAAGGTAGGAGGCGAACGACTTATACCTAAGCGAGAACCGAGGCCAGCTTGGATCGTTTCCGGACGACGGCCCCCGAATGATACGCCGCAGTGCCACGCTGTTAGGTCCTGCCGCCGCAGCCGGCAAGACTAAGTGGGCCGACTCATGAGCAGATCAAGAACTTTCATCGTGATTGTGTGGTAAACTATTGCCTCGTCCACAGTGTCCAGCCTGCCGCGATGAACAGGATCTGGACGAAGACACGGGTCAGCGCTGCAAATGGCGGCGCAAAGACCGGGTCGGGACGAAAGAAGTCCCATAGATGCAGCGGCATATAGGCGGCGCAGAGAAGCGCATAGGCAAGGCCTGAATGCGCGCGGCCGATCTGTTTTCCGTCTGGTCGTCGATCCATGGCATGGCGAACCTCATCCTCGACGGCAAGGCGAAATATCTCTTCGATAGGGCTGACCCGCAGCGTTTTTCAGACGAGATCCTGCCCGGCCTGCTGGAACGGGCCTGGCCTTACGGCAAAGGCTGATCGTGGCTGCGCTATCCATCTCGCAGTCGAGCATATCTCTGCCCAGAGCACGCCGATTTGGTTGCATCGGCCCCAGCAAACGACCTGTAGATCTGTCCCGGAGCGTCAGCCAAGCATACAAGGTCCGTCCCTCACCTAACTGACGTCATCAGATCGACTGAGCGTCGCCCGTTCACCTCGGGCGATCGAGGGTTTGGGCGAACAGTCAGCGTAACGCCGACACGATGCTGCTCATTGTTGAAACGGAAACGCCATCATGCCGACACTCGAATTTTCAAAATTCTAGGTTCAATCAAAATGCGGTTGGTACTTGGCACATTAAAACTAGTATATCGCATTGTTATATAATACAAAAAATACACCGATCCGTCCAGTCGATCATCGGCGCAACGGCGAAGACGGGAGCTTTGAAATGGCGCATCTTCGCCTCACTCATCGGTTCCTGCAGCACAATCGTCTCCGCTTTGCCATCCATCGCATTCACGCCCGCTCTCTATCAGATAGACTGCGCATTCGGCAATGTGAGGGCAAAGGGCGTACCGGCATGGGCGGATCTCGGTCGCGGGGGCTGCACGGATCACCGACGCAAGCCGCCATACCATCAAGGATCATCTCAAGGCGCTCGTGTATAAAGGGCACCTCGTCCTCACGGTGCTGGCCGCGGCGCCTGGTACGGTCTCTCCTAGCAGAGGGGGTGTTAAGCCCACCTCAAAAGATTTCCGCCATGAGGGGAACCGAAACCACGCGTCCTCCAACCCCATCTTCCAGATCATTGAAAGACGGCCTGTGACACCAAACAGCCCTTACGGCGCAATCCCGCCCCACAACCGTTTCTGCCCCGCCACACCGCGACCGCAACCAGTTACGGTTCAGGCACTCGAAGTGGCGTGAACAGCGAGGCCAGATCCGGTTTCTCGACCTCCGGCTTTTTCAGCCTCAACCGGCTCTCGATATGGCGAAAGTGCTCGGCGGAGAGCGAAATAGCTTTGTCGACATTGTTTGAAGCCAGCGCCTCGACAATGGCGGCATGCTCGTGCACGCCGCAAATGGAATCCGCGGCAGACTCGTAGACAGACACCATGATGGAGGAGCGCGTCAGGAGATTGCGCAGAAAGGCGGAGATCTCCGCATTGCCGAGCGCATCGGCAAGGAGCAGATGAAACTCTCCAGACAACCGAACGGAACTGGCGCGATCACGCTCCATCGCGGCCCTCTGCTCCCAGCCGATATGCGTTTCCAGACGCTGCAGAAGGTCTGCGTCGAGCCTTCCGGCAAGCGCGTGGAGAATGCCGGCTTCCAGCACCCGATGAGCCTGATAGACAGCGCGCACATCCTCAAGCGACGGCTCGGGAACGCGAACGCCGCGATTGGGGATTGCCTCCAGCCGCCGTTCGGCGACCAACCGATGCAAGACCTTGCGGATGCGCTCGCGCGAAACGCCAAACACCTCTGCAAGCGGCGTTTCGGCCAGCTTGGTCCCCGCCTCGATACGGCCCTCGAGGATTGCGGTCAGAACGGCTTTATAGACCGCTTCATCGGTTTCAGGATCGCCTTTGCCAGGCCTCGGCATCATTCCGTCGCTCATGAAAACATATATTGCAAATTAAATGTGCACAGTCACGCGATAATAATGTGCACATTAAAAGCGTGAGATTCAAACCGCAATTTCCAACCTTTTGATTTTACGGGATTAATATAAATGTGCACATTTGGCACGCCACTTGCAATGCATGGACTTGTAGTCAGTTCCTCACGTCACCGGAGATATCGACCATGTACAAGACCAGCATTCATCGTCGCAGCCTTCTGAAAGCCGGTGGCGCGCTTGTCGTCGCCTCGCTCAGTGCACCATCCATCCTGCGCGCCCAGACCAAGGAAATCGTTATCGGCGGCCCGGCAGGCGCTGCCAAATATTTCACGGAATCCGTCTTTCCGCTGCTCAAGCAAAAGCTTGGCGTGACGGTCCTTTACGAGGGCTCAAATTCGGCAACCAACCTGCAGAAGATGCAGGCCGATAGCGCCGCGCCGAAATTCTCCGTGGTCGTGATGGACGATCCGATCATGATCAAAGCGGCGGATGGCGGTCTGCTCATGCCGATCTCCACGAGCGGCGTGCCCAACCTTGGCAAATTGGTCGCCGGTGCGGTTCACCGCGACGGCATGTGGGCAAACTACCAGCGCCCCTGGGCTGGCATCGCCTACAACACCAAATCAGGCGCGCCAAAGGCCTGGGCCGATATGTGGGACAAGGCCCGTGCCGGCAAGATCATCATCCCCTCGATCCAGAATACCGAAGGTTTCTGGAACCTTCTGATTGCCGCGCATCTGGAAACCGGGAAACCCTTTGCAGAAGCGCAATACGAGATCGACGCAGGCTTCAAGAAGCTGAAAAGCCTCGTTCCCAATCTCCTCAACGTCTATACCAACGCGCCACAGGCCATGAACCTGCTGGAACAGGGCGAAGCGCAGATGATTGGCGGTCAGTTCTCCGCCTACACGCTTACCCGTAAGGCCGAAGGCGCACCGGTCGATTTGCGGATTCCCGCCGAAGGCGGCTTCGCCATGCCCTCGGGCATAGCCAAGGTAAAAGGCGGACCAGCGCCCGAACTTGCCGACGCGGTCATCGATGCATTCCTCGGCACCGAA
Organism: Rhizobium sp. FY34; assembly: GCF_005222845.1. Taxonomy (GTDB): domain Bacteria; phylum Pseudomonadota; class Alphaproteobacteria; order Rhizobiales; family Rhizobiaceae; genus Neorhizobium. The sequence continues at coordinate 65,196 of NZ_STFZ01000011.1, forward strand.
ATCCAGGCGGTCCTGGCCGCCAAGGCCGTGGTCGCGCCGACCAATACCGATGCCGCAATCCCCGCCGGTTATCCTGACCCGGCATCGCTGTTTGCACCGGACTGGGCATTCGTTGCCAAGGAACGCGGCAAGTGGGCTGAACGCTGGACGACGGAACTGCTCTGATGACCGCACCGGATGCTGGACTGCACCTTTCGATCTCCAACGTGTCCAAGCGCTTCGGCGCAACGACGGTCCTGGAGGATATCCATCTCGGCATGGCAAAGGGAGAACTCGTAACGCTGCTTGGACCTTCGGGTTGTGGCAAGACCACACTGTTGCGCGTCGTTGCGGGCCTGACGCATCCGGACACGGGAAGGGTCGAACTGGCGGGACGCGATATCACGCGCGCCCCGCCCTATAAACGCAATGTCGGCGTCGTATTCCAGAGCTATGCCCTGTTTCCACATCTCGACGTGGCGGGCAATGTCGGCTTTGGCCTGAAACTTCGCGGCCTGCCGAAAGCCGATATTGCTTCGGCGGTACATCGGGCGCTGTCGCTGGTGCATCTGGAGCGCTATGCGGATCGCCCCATCCGGGCGCTTTCGGGCGGCCAGCAGCAGCGGGTGGCGCTAGCGCGCGCCATTGCCGTCGAACCGAGCGTCATCCTTTTCGACGAAGCCCTGTCGGCACTCGACCGCAAGCTTCGCGAGGCGATGCAAAGCGAGCTTCGCCATCTACTGACGCAGATCGGTGCGACCGCGATTTTCGTGACGCATGACCAGGAAGAAGCGCTGACCATGTCAGACCGCGTGGCGGTGATGTACAAGGGGCGCATAGACCAGCTCGCCGATCCGCGCACGCTCTACGACCAGCCGGCCACCGCATTCGCCCTCTCCTTCGTCGGCCAGTCGCTGAGCCTTAAGGGGAAAGTCGTATCATCGGACGCGGACGGCTCGGTCGTGGAAACCTCCGCCGGCCCATTGCGTGTTCCACGCCGATTCCTGCGCGGCTCCAGTGTCATTGTCGCGACGCGGCCTGAGCACGTGACGCTCACCGCCGGCGACAACACGCTGACGGGCACTGTCGTCGGCGCTACGTTCCAGGGCTCACGCAGCTTGGTGGAAATCGATGCGGCAGGCACGCGCTTGACCGCAGAGATGCCCGGTCGCTGCACCTTGCCCGAGCGCGGCGAGACGGTGATCTTCAGTTGGCCGCTCTCGGAAACTCTGTCATTTTCAGGGGAGGAGCACGCATGACCGAAGCCATGCCTGCCCCGCCCAAACTATCGGATCCGGAACGGCGGACGGCCTTCCTGCTGTCGCTCCCCGCAGCCATGATCCTGCTCATCATGTTCATCCTGCCGCTTGGCCTGCTGCTCGGCGTCAGTTTCACCGGGCCGGAGGGGTTTTCGCTGGCTGCCTACCAGCGTCTGCTGACTACTCCGCATTATCTGTCCGTTATCTGGAACTCGTTGAAACTGGCCCTGGTGACCACCGCGCTGACCTTTCTCATTGGCTATCCTGCAAGCTTTGCCATCGCACGGGCCAGAGGCGGCTGGCGCAGCCTGATGCTTGGCTGCCTGTTCTTGCCGCTGGCGGCCAGCGTCATCGTCAAGGCCTTCGCCTGGACCATCCTCCTGCGCTCGGACGGCATCATCAACTCAACGCTGATGCTTCTCGGCATTATCGACGAACCAGTCCGAATGATCTTTACGCAAACCGCGCTGATTGTCGGCAGCGCCAATGTGTTCCTGCCATTCATGATCCTGCCGATCTTTGCCGTCGTCGCACAGCTCGATCCGCGCCTGGGCGAGGCAGCGGCCATGCTTGGGGCCAACCCGGCGGTCGCTTTCCTGAAAGTCACCTTGCCGGTCACCATGCCCGGCATCATTGCCGGCGTGGCGCTGGTCTTCTCGCTGTCCGTCTCGGCCTATGTCGTTCCAACGCTGCTGATCGGCGAACGCTATCCTACGCTCGCAGCCACCATCGCCAAGGCCTACCTGCTCACCCAACAGCCTGCCTTCGGCGCAGCCGCCGGCGTGGTGCTGCTCTCCATCGCCATTGCCGTGGTCATTCTCTCCAGCCGCTTCGGTCGCTCCAGCGGAGGCCTGTCATGAAACAGCTTGCAATCATCGTCTCATGGGCCGCGGCGGTCTTCGCCTGCCTGTTCCTGCTTGCTCCTCTGGTGGTGATCGCCGCCGCCAGCTTCTCGCCAACCCCAGTGTTCGATCTACCCACCGGCGGCGCTTCGCTGCGGTGGTATAGTCGGATCGGGACGCTGGACGGCTTTTGGCCGGCGCTATGGCTCTCGGTTGAGATTGCCGTACTTTCGACGCTGATATCGCTGGTCGTCGGAACGCTTGCGGCAATCGCCATCACGCGCGGCAAATTGCCGGGATCAGAAATCCTCGCGGCCGCGCTCGTCTCGCCGCTCATGATGCCGGGTCTGGTGCTCGGCATCGGCCTTCTGCAATATTACCGCAGCGTCGGCTTTACGGCCAGCTGGTCGGGGCTTCTGCTGGCCCATCTGGTCATTACCCTTCCCTATGTGGCGCGCACCATGATCGCCGGGCTGTCCCGCTTCGATTTCACACTGATCGAGGCGGGCCTGACGCTCGGCTGCACCTGGCCGCAAAGCATAGTGCGCGTGATGATACCGGCACTGGCGCCGTCCTTCCTGATCGCCAGCCTGTTCAGCTTCCTGGCCTCTTTCGACAACTATCCGGTATCGATTTTCCTGACCGATGTGCGCACCAAAACTCTGCCCATCAAGATGCTGCAATATATCGAGGAGGCGCCTGACCCCACCATTGCCGCCCTCTCCACCATCATCCTTGCCGGAACCGTGGCGCTACTTCTGATCGCCGACCGGGCCGTCGGGCTCTCGAGAATGGCCGGAACGGCAGAGTGACCTCATGACCATGTATCCTACCAACAAACCCGCCTCCCGCGACTTTCTCGGCTATGCGGGCCACCCCGCCAATCCGAAATGGCCTTCAGGTGCCAGGCTTGCCGTCTCCTTCGTCCTCAATTTCGAGGAAGGCGCAGAATATTCCATACGCGACGGCGATGACCGCAACGAGGCCGTCTACGAGGTGACAGACCGGCGGGATGGCCCCGATCCGTGTATCGACAGCCATTTCGAATACGGCACGCGCGCCGCCTGGTGGCGGATCATGGATCTGTTCGACCGTTATGATTTTCCCATCACCGTCAGCGCCTGCGGAAAGGCCGTTGAACGGCTACCAACACTGGCACGCGATGCCGTCAAGCGCGGGCACGAACTCTCGGCCCATGGCTGGCGTTGGGAAAGCCATGCGGGCATGGATGAGGCAACCGAGCGGGAGGTCATTGCCAAAACCGTCGAAGCCATCCGCACGGCGACGGGACAACGTCCAGTCGGCTGGCACACACGCTCGGCATCATCACCCAACACCCGCCGCCTGCTGGTCGAAGAAGGTGGCTTCCTCTATGACAGCGACGCCTATAATGACGATATTCCCTATGACCTGACGGTCGATGGAAAACGTCATATCGTGCTGCCCTATGCCTTCGACACCAACGACATGCACTATTTCCATACGCAGCGGTTTTCCGGAAACGACTTCGCCGACTATGTGAACAATGCTGCCGACTGGCTGCACGGTGAAGGCGGAAAGATGCTGTCGGTGGGATTGCATTTGCGGATGATCGGCCGACCCGGCCGGATGGGCGCGCTGGCGAAAATTCTCGATCACATCGCGGCGAAAGACAATGTCTGGGTCGCGCGGCGCGCCGATATAGCCCGCCACTGGCGCGATGTGCACAGCGAACCAGTGCTATGATACCCCGGTTGCTCATTGCCAATCCGAACACCACGCAGTCCATCACGGAGCGAATGATGAGCGTCGCGGGCGTAGTTGCCGGCGACCGTGCCACAATCATAGGCGCGACGGCACCCTTCGGCGCCCCTGCTCTCGAATGCCAGGCACATTTGCAGACGGCGGAACTGGCTGTCCTGTCCATGATCGATGCCCATCAGGATTGCGATGGCGTGGTCATCGCCGCCTTCGGTGATCCCGGCCTCGAACGGGCGAGAGGCGCCGGCAAAATGCCTGTCGCGGGTCTTGGAGAAGCCGGCATTCTGGCGGCCAGCAACACTGGTCGGCGCTTTGCCATCATAACGATAGGGCCAGCCATGGCGGAATCCATTCTTCAGAAGGTCGAAGCCATGAGCCGGCGCCCACAGCTTGCCCATGTCGAATTTCTGGACGGTGGCATTCTCGATATCGCCGCGGATCCACACCGCTTTCGAGGCCAGATTCTGGAAAAGGTGACCCAGGCCAGACTGCTGTGGTGCGCCGATGCCGTTCTCCTGGGCGGGGCGCCGTTTTCCGGTCTCTCACCATCTCTTGCACCAGAGGCAGATCTGCCTCTGTTCGATGGGCTGACCTGCGCCGTGTCGCAATTGATCGATTTATTTCCAAAACTTGGAACGCAATTCAGCTGAACAATTCGCCTCCGCCCTGCCCAATGGGAGATCATTGTTCAGCGATTGACGCGTGGGACTGGCTTGCCGTCGATGATTGCTGATCCACAATACCGCAACATGCCGAACAACCTCTTGCAGGCCCCAAGGAAGTCGGTAAACTTGGCAGACAGGTAGCAACATTGCGGGGAATGAATGGCGAGCGAGGCCCAAGCAAAGGTCCAACAGGGGCGGTCTCTGGCCTCCAAGATCAGCACAGCGTTGCGCCAGGATCTCGTATCGGGTGTGTTTCGTCCTGGTGATCGCCTGCCAAGCGAAAGCGCATTGACCCGTGAATACTCCGTCAGCCGCACGGTCGTGCGGGAGGCCATCGCCATCCTGCGTGCCGATGGCCTGGTCGAGGCAAAAAAAGGTGCCGGCGTCTTTGCTCTGGAAATTCGCCGTGAGCCAGAACGACCGTTCAACGATCTGGCGACACAACGTATTTCCTCCGTCATCGAACTATTGGAATTGCGCACTGTGTTTGAGGTGGAATCTGCGGCCCTGGCAGCACTTCGGCGCTCTGCCACGCAGATCGAGGAGATATTGGAAGCGCACCGCATCGTCCGGCAATGCCTCGAGGAGGGCGCACCGACGCGCGACGCGGATTTCAACCTGCATCTCGCCATCGCGGAGGCCACGCAAAACCGGCGCTTTCCAGAGTTCCTGCAGCTGATCCGCACCGGCATCATTCCGCGCGGCGACCTTCAGGGGGAAGCACCGGGGTCGCGACCAAAGGATTACAATCTCCATCTCCAGGAGGAGCACGGCCTCATCGTCGATGCCATTATCGAGGGCGATGCCGAAGCTGCACGCACCCATATGAAGGCGCATCTGCGCGGCGGCCTCGAGCGCTACAAGGCGCTTCTGCGATCGCAGCGAAAGCCGCAGCAGGCGTAAACGGAAGCTTGTCAGATAGCTTTTCAGGCATGTACGATAGGAAATCACCTTGCTGAGGAGTTTCCATGTCACTGCCCAATTATCCCACCGCCTATCCTGATGCCGGCGTAACGCGCCGCGTCCTTGCAGACAGCCCTGCCCTGATGGTGGTGTCGTTCAGGTTCGAAGCCGGCGCCGAAGGCAAGCTGCACAGCCACCCGCATGTGCAATCAACCTATGTTGCAAGTGGCCAGTTTGAGTTTTATCGAGGTGAAGAGACCCATCACTTGAAGGCCGGCGATAGCCTTGTCATCCCTGGCGGGGTCGAGCATGGCTGCCGCTGCCTGGAAAACGGCGAGTTAATCGACAATTTCACCCCCCGGCGCGATGACTTCCTGGCGCCGCCTGCAACGCCGTCCTCCGCAATGACCTGAGAGCCTATGCGAACAGCCGACGTGGCCAAAGGCCTGTAGCCAGGCTTGACAGCGCCCCAAGCCTGTGACAGGTTACCGATAGTTGTCAGACAGGAAAGGAGCCTGTCTCCGCCTGCGAGCGGTCGATGTTGGGAGGATCTATGTTATTCAGTCGCCTGCGTCTTGCCGGTGTCGCCGGCCAGCTTGGCAGTATCGCCGTCACACTTCTCGGTCTGTTGATGCTCACCTTCTTCATCGGTCGGCTGATGCCGGCCGATCCGGTGCGAGCCATTGTCGGTGAAGATGCCACCCGCGAGACCTACGAACAGGTCTATACCTCGCTTGGTCTCGACCGACCGCTTTACGAACAGTTCATCTACTATCTCGGCGATGTGATGACGGGTGATTTCGGCACATCCATCCGTACCGGCCAGCCGGTGATCGAGGATATTCTACAGGTCATGCCGGCCACCATCGAACTGGCCACCTTCGCCATCATCATTGGTGCCGTGCTCGGCGTGTCCATGGGTGTGCTGGCGGCAGTCAACAAGGATCGCTGGCCGGATCACATCGTACGGGTCTTCAGTCTGTTTGGCCATTCCATGCCGATCTTCTGGACCGGCATGATTGCGCTCATCATTTTCTATGCGCATCTGGGGCTTGTCGGCGGCAGTGGGCGCATGGACCAGTTCTATATCGGTCTCGTCGACGATCGAACCGGCTTTCTGCTGATCGACAGCCTGCTGGCCGGCGAGACGGACGTGTTCTGGTCCGCCCTCAACCACCTGATCCTGCCGGCAGCCCTGCTCGGCTATTCGTCCTCGGCCTACATTACGCGCATGACGCGCAGCTTCATGCTCGACCAACTGGGCCAGGAATATGTGACCACTGCACGCGTCAAGGGCCTGTCGCAGCGCCAGACCATCTGGCTGCATGCCTTCGGCAATATCCGCGTCCAGCTGGTGACCATCATCGCGCTGGCCTATGGCTCGCTTCTGGAAGGCGCCGTTCTCATTGAAACCGTGTTTGCCTGGCCGGGCTTCGGACAATATCTGACGAGCAACCTGATCATCGGCGACATGAATGCCGTGATGACCTGCGTGCTCATCGTCGGCGTCATCTTTATCGGGCTCAACCTCCTGTCCGATATCCTCTATCGCATCTTTGATCCCAGGACACGCTGATGACCACCGTTCCGCAACGCCGCAGCCTGCCGGGCTTCCTGATCGCGCTCAAGAACATCGTCGCCTTCCTATTGCGAAGCCCGACATCCACATTCGGACTGGCCGTGCTTGCCCTTCTCATCCTGACTGCCATCCTTGCGCCGTTCATTGCAACGCACGATCCTTACGTTCAGGCGCTCGGCAATGTGTTGCAGCCACCGGGCGCAGACCATCTGTTCGGCACGGATGAACTCGGCCGCGATATCTTCAGCCGGCTTGTCTATGGCGCTCGCATCACGCTGACGATCATCTTCCTGGTCTCCATCATCGTTGGACCGATCGGGCTCATCATCGGCACCTCCGCCGGCTATCTGGGCGGAAAGTTCGATACGGTAATGATGCGCATCACCGACATCTTCCTGTCCTTTCCGAGCCTCATCCTGTCGCTTGCCTTCGTGGCAGCGCTTGGCCCAAGCCTCAACAACGCGATCATAGCGATCGCGCTCACCTCATGGCCGCCGATTGCGCGTCTGGCCCGCGCGGAAGCCATGACCTTCCGCAATGCCGATTATATTGCAGCGGCGCGCCTGCAGGGTGCTTCGACAAGCCGGATCATCATCAAGTCGATCATGCCGATGTGCCTGCCTTCAGTGTTGATCCGCCTGACCCTCAACATGGCAACCGTCATCCTCACAGCTGCAGGCCTGGGCTTTCTGGGTCTCGGCGCCCAGCCCCCGATGCCGGAATGGGGCGCCATGATCGCAACCGGCAGGCGCTACATGCTGGACAGCTGGTGGCTGGTCACCTTTCCGGGCATCTCAATCCTGTCCGTCAGCCTGGCCTTCAATCTTCTGGGCGATGGCCTGCGTGACGCCCTTGATCCCAAGCAGATGAACCGGAGGTAAGTCGATGGACAAGACCATACTCGATGTCCAGAACCTGCGCATCCGCTACGCTGGATCACCAACGGAAGCAGTACGCGGCGTCTCCTTCACGCTCGGGCGTGAACGGCTGGGCATCGTTGGGGAATCCGGCTCTGGGAAATCGACTGTCGGGCGGGCACTGCTCCGGCTGCTGCCGGGAGCAAGCATCACTGCCGACAGGTTGCGTTTCGAGGATCTCGACCTCTTGGCCCTGAAGGAAAGAGAGATGCTGAAGGTTCGCGGCCGTCGCATGTCGATGATCCTGCAAGATCCAAAATTCTCGCTCAATCCCATCCGCCGCGTCGGTGACCAGGTAGCGGAAACCTATCTACGGCACTTCAAGTGCAGTCGCCGCGAGGCACATGACAAGACGATCGCGATGCTGGAGGCGGTGAAAATCCGCGATGCCGAGCGGGTCTTCAAGCAGTATCCGCACGAGATTTCCGGTGGCATGGGCCAGCGCGTGATGATCGCCATGATGCTGTTGGCGGATCCCGATCTGGTGATTGCCGATGAGCCCACATCCGCCCTCGATGTCACGGTGCGCCTGCAGGTTCTGACCATTCTCGACAGTCTCGTGCGCGACCGCGGTATCGGCCTGATCATGATCAGCCACGACCTCAACCTGGTGCGCAATTTCTGTGATCGGGTGCTGATCATGTATGCCGGCAACGTGGTCGAAACTCTGAAGGCCAGCGAGCTCGACCAGGCCCAACACCCCTACACCCAGGGTCTTCTGGCCGCACAGCCGCGCATTGGCGGCCCACGCCAGCCGCTCGCCGTGCTCGACCGCAAACCCGAATGGCTGAAGGAGCAAGCCTGATGTCCGTATCTGTCGAGATCCGTGATCTGTACATCGCCTTCGGCAGCGGTCCCGCCGCCGTAAAGGTCTTGCCGGGCGTATCTTTCAAAGTCAAAGCCGGCGAGTGCTTTGGGTTAGTTGGAGAATCGGGATCGGGCAAGTCAACAGTGCTGCGCTGCATCTCCCTGCTGACGGACTTCTGGAAGGGCGAGGTACTGATCGACGGGCGCTCGGTCCGCGATTTGGCCCTGATCGAACGCTGCCGCATGCTGCAGATGGTGTTTCAGGACCCGTACGGATCGCTGCATCCACGCCAGTCCGTCCGCACGGTCCTGCATGAACCGCTGGTCATTCACGGACTGGGTGATCGCGAGGAGCGAATGCAGCGGGCCATCACCGATGTCGGCCTGCCCGTCGAGTTCCTCGATCGATTTCCGCACCAGCTGTCCGGCGGCCAGCGTCAGCGCGTGGCCATCGCCCGCGCCCTGATCCTGGAGCCCTCCCTGCTGCTTCTCGACGAGCCCACCTCCGCGCTCGACGTCTCGGTGCAGGCGGAAATTCTAAACCTGCTACAGCGCCTGCGCGATGAGCGCGGCTTCACCTATATCATGGTGACGCATGATCTGGCTGTGGTCGATCACATGTGTGACCGCTTTGCGGTCATGCTGCGGGGTGAGGTGACCGAAATCCTGCCGCATGAGGCGATTGCCGTGAACGGCGCCACGCATCCTTATGCCCGCGAGCTGATCGGCGCCTCGCTGGACTATGAGGGTATTCGCTGAACCGCTTGCCGGCCTGCCGGCGGTTCAAGCACCATTGGCTGCAAAGGGTTCGAGTTCCTGATCGAAGGGAACCGCGACAACGTTGTTAAAGACGGCTGTCGCCAGCATGATACCTCCCAAAGCAACGAGATCGACCAGAATCTTGGCATCGTAACGGGCCTTGAGATCAGCCCAGATCTCGGGCGGGATGGCGCGGGAATCGCGCACGATCGCCCGGCCGAACCGATCCATGAGGCTGTCCACGTCGCGCAGGTCCAACGCATCCGGATCAGCGCCGGAGAGCGTGATGGCACGGCGGAAGAAGGTTACGGCAATCCTGGAACCAGCTTCCTCAGAGATGGCGCGGCAGAACACATGGATAGCACGATCATCGACATGCGGCAGCAATTCCGCCCGAAGCGTGAACCATTCCGCATAGATACGATGGGCCTGCGGCGAATGGAGAAGCGTCCGCTTCATGTTCGTCATGCGACCACGCAGACGCAGCTCCTCGTCATGAGCCGCACGAATGGCCTGCGATGCGCTATCATAATCGATCATCGGAATGTTCGGCATTGCAGATCCTGCCTGTTGCGTCGGCAGACAGACTAATATCTCCGACACTCGCCGCAATGCAATCGCGACAGACCAGGCTGCGTATCAACAGTAAAAGGGACGCATGTCGCCACGCGTCCCTCTCGAAAACCGCCAGGGAGGAGGTAACCGGCGGCCTATCTGGTCTTTGTCACACCCTCGAAACGCGAGAGCCATGGGCTAACGATCATGCCTCCGACGTCGCTCCGGAATGCTGCGGTATCGACCACTTCCGAGAAAGGCTGAATGGGCATGACAAGCTCGTCCATATAGGTCTGAACCTCTTCATAGAGCTTGGTCTGTGTGGCGGGATCACGCTCCACAAGCGCGGTCTCGATCTTCTTGTTCAGTTTCTCGTCGTAGAAACTGGTGCGCCAGCTCTGGTAGTTGGTCAGCTTTGCCTCATCCGAATTGTTCGGATTGTAAGCCATGGAGCGCAGATTGTTGTCCGGATGCGGCTGCTGGCCGCCACCGCCACGCCCCACCAGAAGCTCGAACTTGCGCTCGCGCATCGCGCCATAGATCTGGTCGCCCGAACCGCTGATCAGATTGGCCTTGATGCCAGCCTGGGCAAGTGTGTTCTGGATGGCGGTCGCGGCTTTCAGGAAGGGGTCTTCGGACAGGACACGCAGCGTCGTCTCAAAGCCGTTGGGAAAACCTGCCTCGGCCAGCAGCACCTTGGCCTTTGCGACATCCAGCGTATAGGCCTGGTCCGGCAGCGACCCCATGACGCCGCTGCTGAGCGAACGCTGGTGCAACTTTCCATAGAAAGGCATTACCGCCTCATCCACCCCCTTGTAATCGATAAGATAACGCAGCGCCTCGCGCACCTTCTTGTTGGCGAAACGCTCGTCCTTCATCGAGACGGCCAGATAGTAGAAACCGGAACCCGGCACGGACTCGATGGAGATCTGCTTGTTCGTCTCCAGCGCCTTCAGGTCCGGCGCCTGCAGCGAATAGGCGACGTCGATATCACCCTTCTCGATCATCAGACGCTGGGACTGCGATTCCGGCAAATGCCGCATCAGCACGCGGCGCATGGCGGGCTTTTTGCCCCAGTATTCGTCGTTTCGGGTGAGAATAATGAAATCGTTGGATTTCCACTGCGTGAGCGTGAAAGGACCGGATCCCGCAGAATTGTTGGTCAGCCACGCTCCACCCAGATCGCCGTCCTTTTCGTTCTTCAACGCGGTCTTGCTGTCGATGATCGAGCCTGGGCCATTCTGCGCCAGGATCATCATCAAGAGTTTGGGGTCATCCGCACCTGGAAGATTGAGGACGAAGGTATGCTCATCTTCAGCGACGAAATGCGTATCGGCGGATTCCAGCTTGAAACCGCGCGTCTTCAGAAAAGAGGATTGCGCCAGATTGCGCACCAGCAGGCGCTTCAGGCTCCAGGCGACATCCTGCGCCGTGACCGGATTGCCCGAGGCAAACTTGGCATCCTTGCGCAGATGGAAGCGGATGGACTTGCGGTCCTCGGCAATCTCCCATTTTTCCGCAAGCCTCGGCTGGAGATTGCGATCCTGCGGTGAGAGCATGACCAGCGTATCGTAGACATTGTTCAACACCTGCACCGTTTCGCGGCCGGTGATGGCAGCCGGATCGAGCGTCAGGATATTGCTCATGGTGGTGGCCACCACCAACTGGTCTTTCGGTGTTTCTGCAAACACGGCCTGTGGTGAGATGCCCGCAAGGAGCGCGGCAAAGGCTGCAGATATAAGAAGTTTCTTCATGCTTCCTCCCTTTCGGCCCCATTCATCATGGCGGCCTGTCAACGCAATGATCCGGGCCCCCTCTCCTCGAGGAGCACCAAATCAGACAAAAATGCTGCGAACGGGTGCTGCAAGCGCCTGCCCGATAGAGCGGGTGGCTTCGCCGCTCAAGTGAACGCCATCGATGGGCGACGCATTGGCAACACTGCCTGCGTCGAAGAACGCGTGGCCCAGTTCTTCGGCAAGCGCCCGATAAAGCGGGGCGAGACGCTGAGATTCCGCAATCCTGCGACCCGCGGCCGGACTGCCGTTCGGGCCGGCCACGCAAGGGGGCGGTGCCACGATCAACAGTCTCGGGATTGCCGTCCTGGGTTTGTAGGGAAAAGTCTCGACGATCTGCGCCAGACGCCGCATGCCCGAGACAGCCGGCTCCGCCTGCCCGCCAAAAACCGGCTTCAGATCATTGGTACCGAGCATGATGATCACGAGATCGAGCGGCATATGACTTGCGAGCGCCACCTGAAGCGCCTTTGCCCCGTTGCGGCAGCTCGGGCCGGTATGTTCATCATAACAGGTGGTGCGTCCACCAAGGCCTTCACTGATGACGCGGACCTCACCGCCAAGCTCCCGTTCCAGAACATCCGGCCAGCGAAATTCTGTCGGATGCCGAAGGCCCGTTTCAGGATCCGCTCCCCAGGTCAGGCTGTCGCCAAAGGCAAGGATGGTCTTCATATCCGCTCACAGGATCCGGTTGTTCTCGATGAAGTCGAAATCGATATCCTCGCCCAGACCCGGCCGATCCGGCACATGCACATAGCCCTCCTCATCCATCGGATCGGACAGCGATTTCAAATAGTCGTGGCCGTCGTCATATTCGAGGAAGGGGTGCAGCAGGCCGCGCTCATACCAGCGGCAGTTCTTGGAAGCCGCCACGACATGCAGGTTCATCGCGGTATTGCCGTGCACCTCGCATTCCATACCGAAGCACTCGGCCATGCGCATCGTCTTCAGCGCCGGCGTGATGCCGCCCACATCATTGACGCCGGTGCGCAGGATGTCACAGGCTCCAGCCTTCACCCATTCCGCGCGATGCCAGTGCTTGCCAGCGGCACTTTCCGGCCCGACGACCGGGATATCGAGATTGTCGGCCAACCACTTGTAGGATGACATGGACTGCTCATCCATTGGCTCCTCAATCCAGTCAAAGCCGAGCTTTTCCAGACCGCGACCCAGTTCCAGCGCATCCGTGCGCGAATACCAGTGAAACGCATCGATCATCAGTCGAATGCCAGGGCCGACCGCCTCGCGCACCGCCGCACAGGCCTTGAGATCCATTTTCACATCTGGTGCCCAGCTGACCGGCGGCATCCAGGTGTGTAGCTTGATGCCCTTGTAACCGCGCTTCACCAGCGTTTCGGCAAATCGGCCATAATCCTCGGGGGTGGCAAGACCGCCTTCCAGCTCGTCGCCACACATGACCGAACCATAGGCCAGAACCTTGTCGCGATAGGCACCGATCAACTTGTAAACAGGTGTATTGAGCGTACGGCCCGCGAGATCCCAGAGCGCGCAATCCACGACGGCCAACGTGCGATCCGTCAGCTGTGCCGCAGAACCGCGCTGCCAGTGGGCCAGATCCTGCCACAGACGTTCACGATCGCGATAATCCTGACCGATCAGAACCTTTTTCACGAACTTGTCGATAACATGCGGACGGACGATTTCGGGAGCGGTAAAGGAATGACCTTCGTGACCGTCTTCGGTGCGGATCGTCAACAGCGCCTGTTCCACCTGATGCGGTGGGCCGGGATGGGCATGCCCTGCGCTATCCGAATGCCGGCGCGTGGTCGTGCGAAATTTACGCACGGAAACTTCAGTAATGATCATCGGTATTCCTGTTCACCAATCTTGGCCTAGATCGCCAACATGTCAGATAGATAAAAACACAAATTCGAAATTATGTCAAAGATGTATTACAGATTTTGAGAAGGCGCGGATTTCGATGCGCGAAACAATCAAATTTTGCGGGCAAACGGTTGAGACAGCAATCATTGCAAGTAGATAAAAGGGCTCTCCCGCTGGTGGGTCGGGTTCAACCTGCCGGACAGAAGAACGCCGTCAGGACACAAGCGACGCCTTCAACGGCACGCACGTATCAGAAAGGTGCAAAGCTGAAATCCGCGCCTCCTGCCCAAGCCACCGCCTTGCCAGAGCAAAATCGCACACGCAGCCCAGCGCCCAGACACCGACGAGGACATCACCGCGTAGATGAAAGGCCATGCGGTTCGTCGCTCCTGTCAGCCGTTCGACAATCTGATCTTCACCCGAGAGGTTGTCGGCCATCTGAAGCCTGCTACCGAACTGATCGGACCAGAACCACAGGGGTTCGCCGGGAGGCCGTTCTCATCTTTTCGCCGGGCTCACCAAGCATGACGTTGGTCAATTGTTGGATACCAGTCAGTCTGTGCATGCATCCCCTCATGCGGTGCGACAAAGCCAAAACAGCCCGACTTCAAAGTAGCAGTGGTACAAAGGAGAATATGAGCTATTGTTAAAATTCTACTGCCCGATGAGAGCAGAACAGCGGGTATCAACAGACTGTAGCTGCACGAACTCAGTGTGACACCAGAAAGGGAGTCAACGCATGGAGATCAGGCCAGTACTACCGGAAAACTATAATCAGCTTGCCGGACCAATCGAAGCCGACAGAGCGCTTTGGACAGATCTGGAGGAGACTATCGCCGTCATGCGGGAAATTGGCGGCCTGGTAATTCTCGCGGGGCTTCAGGACGTTGTCTGCTTGCGTCTTCTGCATCGACATCTCCGGATGGACGCAGGGTCAATGATGTTGGAATACGATACGCGCGCAGCAGGTAGCAGGGCGCTTGTCACAGCACGAACACAGCGGGATGAAGCCTCCGATTTCCTGCCAAACATGCTGGCAGTCACGGATTTCGGACTGGCAAGTGCCGAGTATTCAAGCAGATCCGTATTCACCAGACCCCAAAGAATCGCGGACATCCTTGAAGAGGGTTCGGTTCTTTCTGCAATTCGCAAGCTTATCATTGATGCCGAACTGCAATCTGTGCTGGCGATTGGATTTCGCAACAAGTTCTTCTTCGACGCCGGCGGTGCCGACTCAATCATGATCGAAGTGACAGACGAGGCCAAGGGCCAGAGCATAATCAGCTGGGAGCCGGATGACGACATCAGTGAGGTCATTCAGACGCTGTGGGGATTTGAGCAACGACTCGCCGGCCAGACTGATGATGACGAGGAAGAAACCCCAGAACCGTCAGGAGAAATCGGCTCCGGCACGCCCGCGATCCGCTGCGCCGTCCGTTGCTTCGTGGGCTGCCGGCAGATCGACGGCGCCCACAAGCCGACAGGACACGAAGCTCATCATCTTGGATTGCCCGAGAACAAGCCAAAGCCGAAACCAAAGCCGAAACCCGGCAACGCCTCGGACACACCGCCTCTCTGGGTATAGCTGCCATCCAATCAGCGCCAGTCAACCCACGCGATCGGCGAACCGTGTGGGCGCGGTCGAGTTCCCATGAGGTCTATCAACATGGAGTTTTCAGGCGGAGCCTTCGGCGCAATCCAGGCCAACTTCGTCTCAGCGAAGATGGTATTTTGCATCCACATCGTTGATCGCCTGCACATTCGATGCGGAGCGGCCGTTTTGATCAAACACCTGCGCCAGGAAAGCATCGGCAATGGTCTTGGCCAGTTCCGGACCGATGACGCGTGCACCCATGGTGATGATCTGCGCATTGTTGGAAAGCGCCGCCCGTTCCGCCGAATAGGTATCATGCGTCAGCGCGGCACGGATACCCGGTACCTTGTTGGCGGAAATGCACACGCCGATACCAGTGCCACAGACAAGGATGGCACGGTCATATGTGCCCGCCAGCACCTCATTGGCCACTCGGTCCGAAATATCGGCATAGAAAGCATCGGCACCGACTGGCGTGCGCGAGATATCCGACACGTCATGCTTTGCCTGCAGATGCTCTGCAAGGATCTTCGCCAAACCTTCTCCGGCGCTGTCACCGGCCACTGCAATCTTCATGATCTGCTCCTGCTCAGAAACTGGCGGCGCATCTGGCCAGAATGTCGAGATAGCCTTCGACATTCCAGGCAGAGCGCCCGATGAAAAGCCCGTCGACATGCGGGCAGGCAATTAACTCTTGGCAGTTTTGCGCATTGACCGAGCCCCCGTAGAGGCAGGGCACAGGGCGCCCGAGGACATCTTGCGCCACTGCAATGATTTCGGCCTGCCGGGCATCGGCATAATCCGAGCTTGCCGGAATGCCGTTGACGCCGATGGCCCAGACAGGCTCATAGGCCAGCAGGATTTCAGCCTGTTTCTCTGCGCCGGCAAGCTTGCCCAGCGCGCCGCGAACCTGCGTTTCGAGAACCTTGGCAGTACATCCTGCTTCCCGCTCAGCCAATGTCTCGCCAATACAGATCAGCGGGATGAGCCCGTGTCGCACCGCAGCCTCGACCTTCAACCCAATGGTTTCATCCGTCTCGCCGAAATGCGCCCGGCGTTCCGAATGGCCAAGCTCGACAATGTCGAGATGGCAATCTTTCAGCATCGGGGCCGAGATCTCACCCGTCCAGGCGCCGTCATCGGCCCAATGCATATTCTGCGCACCGACCTTCACGGATGTGTCCGCAAGCATCGCCTTCACTTCGCGCACGGTCGTGAAGGGCGGAATGACGAAGCGCTGGATGTGGGGATCACGTCCGGCATCGGCAGCCTTCAGGCCGGCCGCAAACGCTTGCGCCTCTGCCAGCGTCTTATTCATCTTCCAGCTGGTGCCGATCCACATATGCGGCGTGATCATGCGGCTGTTCCCGATCGTTCAATCATGTGCTTTTGATCAGTTGCGGAAAATCCTCCCGCCCGGATCATCGAGAAGTAATCGTCATTGCCCACCTGCCCGCCCTTCAGCGCGATCTGAAGCCCATCAACGGGGCCGCCATGCGCCACGCAGAGCGGCGAGCCGGGCGTCTGCGGCAAAGGCAATTTCAGAGTGAGTGCGGCAATGCCCATTTCACCCAGAGCATGGCTGGACGTGTCGCCACCGGCCACCACCGCGCGAGAAAGACCGGCACGCGACACGAGTTCCACCTGGATGCGACCAAGTGCCCGGCCCAGCCGATGGCGGGCAGTGCCGGATTGATCAAGCGCCGCCCCTCGGTCTGCCTCTGGTCCAAGGGCCGTATAGAGCACTACGCTTCGGCCGGCTTCTAGGGATGAAAGGCCGGCGCTAACGGCATCGGCGATCCGCGCCTCGCTTTCGTCACCGGAGAGCGCCACGGGATCAAGCGCCACGCCATCAAAGCCATCCGAAAGCGCATGGCGGATCTGCCGCTCCGTGGTGGGCGACACACTGCCGGACACCACCGCCAGGCGATCAACGGGACCGGGTGCCTCAAAGACAGGTTTCTCGCCGATCAGACCCGCAGCAAGCCAGGCCGGGATCAGCGCATATTCCACACCGGAGGAACCGCAGACGAAAGTACTGCCCGTCTGGCGCAACTGCTTCCACAGCAAGGATCCAGCCGCCTTTTGCGTTGCTGTATCGAGGACATCGATCAGCAGCATGTATGCCTTTTCCGGCTCCTCGCCCGCCATCAGCGCGACATTGTCCAGATGCGCTGCAGAAAGAGAAGTCTGATGCGCCAGATGGCGAAGGATATTGGCCTCCTTCATCGGCGTCACCGGATGGCGGGACATGACCGGATGCCGGTCAATGCGGTAGTTGCGGCCCTGATAGGCGGCGAATAATTCGCCAAACGCCGTGTAGCGGCGGATCTGCGGCGCACCGACAATGAGCGGCACGGTCTTTGCGCCAAATACCGCCCTGCCTATCTCGATGGCCCGGCCGATATTGCCCATCTCAACGGAGGAATCGAAGGTGGAGCAGACCTTATAGTGGCAAAGCTCGGCATTCAGCGTCTTCAGCCACTGGAAGCCTGTGCGCAGATGCGTCTCCATCCAGTTCGGTGACTGGCTGCGGCTGGTGCCGGCCAGACCATAGGCACGCGCGCCGGCAAAGCGCTGCATCAACGCCTCATCCGGCTCTTGCAGAAAAAGAACTGTCTCGATCCCGTGTGAGGCAAGCGCCTCCATCACATCGGTCGAACCGGTGAAATCATCGCCATAATAGGAAATCAGCGGACGCGTCATCGATTATGCCGCCTTGCCGTCAGAGAACTTGTCGATCGATTGGGCAAGTTCCACATAGTCCTTGGCGTAAACCGCAAGTGGAATGCCGGCGACCGCCGCTTCCCAGGCCTGACGAACCGCCCGCACCCCTGCGCCCGGACCGCCCGGATGGCTGACAATGCCGCCGCCGCAAAGATAGAGGAGGTCCGTCGAGCCGCCGGTCACGGCAATCGTATCCGGCGCCTGCCCTCCCCATTGGCCGGAGCCAATCACCGGCAGCACGACATCATCCGGCGAAAACATCGGCTTGGTCACCGCCTGATAGGACCGCGCAAAACTCTCGTCCGGCTCCCAGTATTTGACGCCAATACCGTTGATCTGGAACTGATCGACGCCGAGCAGGCGCCAGAACTGCTGCCAGACCGAGAACTCGAAGCCGAGCCCCTGGTGGCGCGTCAGGATATCCCAGCCATTGCGGTGCGCATGCAGCACAAGACCGGAACGCTTGCGCAGAAAGGACATGCCGCCAAAGCCGATGGACTGGATATTGACGACGGCGCAGTTGCCACCGGCAGCCAGAACCAGATCGTGATTGCGCATCATCTCATCCGGATCGGCATGGCTGATGCCGAAGGCATACATCACCTTCTTGCCGGTCTTCTGCTCGTGATCGAGAATACGCGGCATGATGGCAGCCACCCGCTCCTTCAGCGGAGAATAGGCGGGGCTCATCAGTTTCTCGTCGTCCTTGATGAAGTCGACGCCAGCATCGAGCAGTTCAGCGACCATCTCCGCCGTCTCATGTGGCCGAAGCCCGAGCGCCGGCTTGACGATGGTACCGATAATCGGCCGGCCCGTCACACCCGTCAGCGCAAGACTGCCGGAAACGCCGAACTGTGGGCCGAGATGGGCTACAGCAAATTCCGGCGGCAGTTGCATGTCGACAATGCGAATGCCGGTCATACCCTTGATCGAAAACACGCCGCCTATGGCTATCGTCATCAGCGCGGAAAGATCGACACCGACGGCATCCAGCGGAAACTCGATATCGACATCAGCGCGATTGAACTGCGTTGCGGTGCCAGCCTCGTCGGGAAACGAGGCCGAAGATGCAGGCGGCAGTGGACGCACAGCCGTGACACGGGCAGCGACACGCGCCTTCAGCGCCTCGGTCTCTCCCGGCAGAGCAACAAATGTCCCTGTGGACTGATCGCTGGCGATCTTGGCGCCCATGGCTTCAACGGAGCCCGGCGTTTCAATCCGATATGTCAAACGGATCACGTCTTCTCCCTCCGTGTTCCTGGGCTGACCTTGTGAAAGCTCATTAGCTGGTATAATGAGTATTTATGTGATTGCAAGCCACAGCACGAAAAAGTCGTTGCGCCAATGGCTTCAACTGCTATTCAGAAGCGTTGACATCAGGTGACCCATGAGCATCGTTTCCGAACCCATCCTGCGCAGGAAAATTGCTGACGAGGTTTTTGCCCGGCTCAAATTTCTGATCGAAAGTGGCGAGTTGCGCGCCGGCGATGAAATGCCGTCCGAGCGTGAGTTGATGGAACGCTATGGCGTCGGTCGTCCGGCGATCCGCGAGGCCATGCAGGCGCTGGCCAGCAAGGGCCTGGTGGAAATCTCCCAAGGAGAACGCGCCAAGGTGCTGCGCATCACTGCCGAATCCATCATCCGCCAGGTCGATCTTCCGGCAAAGCTGATGCTTTCGGGTTCTGCCGATACGCTGGAACACCTGAAGAGCGCGCGGATCTTCTTTGAACGCGGCATGATCCGCGAAGCCGCCGTGAAGGCAACCCCGGACCATATCGCCGAACTGGAAGCGCTACTTCAGCGCCAGGTGCAGAATCTCGGCGATGCCGATGCCTTCATCGAAGCCGATATGGAATTCCACCAATGCATTGCCAGGATCTCCGGCAATCCGATCTTTGTTGCCGTCAGCGGCGCCATGCTCGGCTGGCTAAAGGCCTATCATTCGGAAATGCTGATCTGGACGGGCCGCGAGAACTTCACCCTCACCGAGCACGAGGAAATCATCCGGGCGATTGAATCGCGCGATGCCGATGTTGCCGAACAGGCGATGATCAAGCATCTGGAACGCTCGCGCGCACTCTATGCCCTGAAGAACCGCAAATAGCCGCAGTTTACGCCGCCTCCCAGACGATCTTCACCACGGCATAGGGCATCAGCGAAAGCTGCGAGGCCGGAACATTGCGCTCCTCAAGGCCATGGGATGCAGCCGCAACCATGCTGGCCTCATCCAGCATCACCATGCTTGCCATGTCGGTGATGCCAAGATCTTGGCAATCGACCTTCAGCGTAGATCCCGTGACGTTGACCAGCATGAGAGCGCAGCGGCCATCATCGCACCGCCCACCAAAGGCCAGAAGATCGCGCGATGAGCCGGCCCTGACCGCGCGCGCCTTCCAGCCGGCCATAGAGGCGAGCAGTTCGATACTGCGCCCGATCGGCCGGATGGTTCCCTCCGGCACCGGTTCTTGCGGTCCGGCAAAGAGACCGAAGGGGCCGGTCAGCGCAGCAAGCGTCAACTGCTCCAGCCCTGCGCCAACAAAAGCGGCCGCAGACCCCACGGCGAAGGCTGCGCCGAACAGGCCATTGTGGCGCGGATCGCGGCTGGCCATGGCAATTCTCTCGCCGTTTGGATTGTCCATCGTGCGGCTGCCATAGGGGTTCTGGCGCATGGCAATGGTAGACGGCCCCATACGATAGGGCTTTTGCCCATAGATGGCCCTCACCGACGCTCCGATGAACGGCAGCGCCTCCAGCGTCTGCATGACGCTTGTGTCATCGGCGGCGTGCACGATAGGGTTGGTGGCATGGCTGATGAAATCGAGTGGCTCGGCGGGAACGCGCTTGCGGTTGATTTCCGTGAAATAGCTCAGCATACCGCCGCCCAGTTGAACGTCCGGAAAGGCGGCTCTTGCCGCCGCATAAACAGCCTCGAGCGCCGGGCAATCCGGCCAGCGACTGCCGG
Source organism: Rhizobium sp. FY34 (assembly GCF_005222845.1). Classification (GTDB taxonomy): domain Bacteria; phylum Pseudomonadota; class Alphaproteobacteria; order Rhizobiales; family Rhizobiaceae; genus Neorhizobium. The sequence continues at coordinate 86,122 of NZ_STFZ01000011.1, forward strand.
GCGGCGTCGATTGCCGATCAACAGAAGGCGACACCATGACCGCATCGAGCCGCAGACCGGCATCGGCCACAAAACGGGCGATTTCGCCGAGTTCCTCGGCAAGCGGACGTTGGCAGGGGAGCGCAATCTCCAGGCTGGTGGTGCTGGAAAATGACGCGGCAAGCGTTGCAAACGCCTGTATATCCGAGAAGCCATGGCCCGCTTCCGGGTCGAAATGCAAAAGCAGGCCTGTCGCGCCAAAAGCGCCGTAGGCCGCTAATGCCGCGCACGCTGACTTCGCCTCTTCTGGCGTTACCACAAGCCCAATTTCCGGCAAGCGTCCCAGATCCTCGCCCCAAGTGAGGTGAATGGGCTGGTCCGCATGGCTCTCAGCCGGCGGCACCTCTCCTCGCGTGTCGGTGACCGTCAAGGTAACGGCCTGCAAGACGGTCTGCCCCACGGCAATCTCATAGGGCCACGGCAAAGCCAGTGGTCTCACATAGGTCTTGTAGGAGGCATCCGACCAGTTTCTCTGGTCCTCCATCTCGAACGTGTCGCCCTCCATCCGGCATTGCGCGTCAACGCCTGGCATCACCTGATGGGTGAGCGCGCGAATGTCCTGAAACGGCTGCCATGGCTCGATCAGGAATGGCAGATCGGCATTTTGCAGCCGGCCATCGACGTGCTCGACGATGACCGGCGAACCCGCGAGACCGAGGATCGGATGCAACACGCAAAAGCCGCAGCGATTGGTTTCAAAGCCGGTCGGCGTCTCGGCCTCGGCGCGAAAGGTAAGGCCGCCATGTGCCGCAAGCGCAATCGAAACGCTGATCGACAGCAGGGTGGATTCTGGGCCGTGGCAGAGCGCGCGGTAGGAGACGCAGGTTATCTGCGCACCCTCTTCAATCGTCAGATCCGTGATCGCCGGACTGTAGGTGCCCCAGTCGCGGTCGCGCACCACAAAGGCGATGGCGCGCAACACCTCTATGCCGTCATAGGCAATCTTCCGAAGCCCACCGCCGACCAATTGCACGCTCATCCGCCCGGCGCCAAGCACCTGGACCTGTGGTTCCGCAACCCTTGTCCCGAAAAGCCTGAAGGCGCGATCTGTTGCAGGGTCATGGCTCATGCGAGCAACGTCCCGATCTCCACCACCTGGCCGGATGCCGCACTTTGATAGGCCGCTTCCACCAGCGCGAATGTCTTCAGGTTATCGGCACCGGATGTCGACGTCTCGGTTCCTGCCTTCAGTGCATCCACCCAGTGCTGCTGGATGAGGAGCACGCTTTCCTGGATATTGTGCCAAGGCCGTGAGGCGAAGGGCAAAAGTGCCGGCGATACATCGGTCGTGACCGTGCCATTGCCATTCGTAACCGTCAGGCCGTAGCCTTGCGTCAGGCGCAGAGTTCCCTCACTGCCATCCAGCTCGATCAGCGTTTCAGGAAAGGGCTCCGTCTGCAGGTGCGTGGCATAGCTCACATCGACGATGGAGGTCGCGCCGCTATCATGATCGAGAAGAATGGTTGCCACATCCTCGCCCTTGATCTTCGGGTTGATCCGCCTTGTCCGCGCCGTCAAAGATTGCACATCGCCGAGGATATAGCGGGCAATATCCAATGTATGGATGCCGAGATCCTCGATGATGAAGCGTGGTGCTTCGCCAAGATAGGGTTGGGCGGCAAACACATCGAAGCCGGAGCGGAAGGAAAACCGCCCCCAGAACGGCGTGCCGATAGCGCCGCCGTCCAGCACCTTGCGCACCGCCTGGATCGGCGTCTGCCAGCGGAAGTTCTCGTGGATCATCAGGGCAATGCCGGCCGCCTTTGTCACGGCCACCATGGCCTTGGCATCGACAAGGCTTGGCGCAAAGGGTTTCTGGCAAATGGCCGGAACCTTGTGGGCCGCCGCCATCTCCACCAGCGCGCGGTGGCTCTGCACGGTCGTTGCAATATCGACGAAATCAAAGCCGCCATCGGCAAACATCGCGGCTGCATCCGTGTAGCGGCGCGCAATGCCGAACTGGTCGCCCACGATCGCCAGGCGTTGCGGATCGCGATCACAGATGGCGACAATATCGGCGCCCTGCACATGCGCCCAGCAATGCATCTGGTTGACGGCGAAAAATCCGCACCCGATCAGGGCTCCAAGAAGCTCTGCCATACCGCTTATCCCTGTTTTGCCATCTGCATCAATGTCACGCGGGCCTGCAGCTTGCGCTGCGCCTGGTCAACCACCACGGCGATGATGATGACAAGCCCCTTGATGACCATTTGCCAGAAGGAAGACACGCCCATCATCACCAGCCCATCCGACAGAATACCGATAACAAAGGCGCCGACGATGGTTCCGCCGATTGTGCCGCGCCCGCCGGACATGGACGTACCGCCCAGAACCGCTGCAGCAATGGCGTTCAGCTCCAGGTTGGTGCCGGTTGCCGGATGGGCAGCCATCAGTTCGGACGAAATGACGAGCCCGACCAGTGCGGCACAAAAGCCCGAGAACATGTAGACGAACATCTTCACCCGATCGACGCGGATACCCGACATGCGCGATGCCCGCTCATTGCCGCCCACGGCAAAGATATGCCGCCCCAGCGGCACGAAGCGGGCGAAATAGGCAGCGCCCAGCGCCACGACCACCAGCATCCAGATCGAAACGGGAATGCCAAGTAAGGTACCGGACCCGAAAATGGCATAGCCGGTATTGCCAAGCTCCGGTTTGCCGGCAAGGTTCGGCAGGGTCTGGCCATCGGAAAACAAAAGGGCGGCACCGCGCGCCACGTAAAGCATGCCAAGCGTTGCGATGAAGGGAGCCACATTGAGGCGCGTGATCAGCAGCCCATTCAGGGCACCGATGGCAATGCCGACCACGGTGACCATAATGGCCACTTCCAGAATGTTGAAATATACGGTGTAGCCCATCGGCAGGTCGATACCGTTGAGGATGAGCCCGCCGGCAATCATGCCGCACAATCCAACGATCGACCCAACGGAAAGATCGATGCCGCCGGTGACGATGACAAAGGTCATGCCGATGGCCAGAAACGCGTTTTGCGTCGCGTGTTTCGACATCAGGATCATGTTGGCCGTGGACAGGAAGTTCGGCGCAAAGATCGAGAAGAAGATGATCACCGCGATCAGCGCGATAAAGGTTCGCAGTTTCATCACGGTCAGCAGCAGCGAGCCGCTGCTGGACGGCAAAGCCGTTGCCATGGGGGTCGCCGTCGTCATCTCGCATGCATCCTTTTGGTCTTGTGTCCCTCACTCGAGGCTTTCACGATAATGTCTTCGCTGGCATCCGCACGATCCATGACGCAGACGAGACGCCCGCTGCTCATCACCGCGATGCGGTCGGACAGGGCCATAACCTCATCGAGATCCGAGGTCGAAAACAGGATCGCCAGCCCCTCGCCGGCAAGCTTGCGCATGGTGCGGAAAACATCGGCCTTGGCGCCAACGTCGATACCCCGACTCGGCTCGTCCATCAGCAGCACTTTCGGCCCGGTCATCAGTGCCTTGCCGATCACCACTTTCTGCTGGTTTCCGCCCGACATCGAGGTCACCTCGAAAGCCGGGTTGCGTGCCTTGATCGACAGGCTGCGGATGGCATTGGCAATGGCCTCGCCTTCCAGTGCCCGGTCGATATGGAAGCCGAAACGCACGAACTGGCCAAGGCTTGCCAGCGACAGGTTTTCGGCAATCGACAGGCATTGCACCAGGCCTTCCCGCTGCCGGTCCTCGGGGATCAGTGCAATGCCATGGGCGATGCGCCCGGTCGGGTCGCGGGCCAGAAGTTCCTTGCTATCGATATAGATCCGGCCCTTCGAATGGCTGTGGCGGCCGATGATGCATTCAAACAGCTCGCTGCGCCCGGCGCCCATCAGGCCGTAGATCCCGAGGATTTCTCCCTTGCGCACCGACAGCGACACATGATCCACGGCAAGCCCGCCGCTTGCCCGTGCCAGGCTGATATCCTCAAGGCGGATGACCTCATCACCCAGCGTATGGCTGACATCCTTTGCAAAATCCTTGGCATCCGAGCCAATCATCGAACGCACGATCCAGGCGGTATCAACGTCCCTGACCTTGGCATTGCCGGTGATCTGTCCGTCCTTCAGCACGGTAATGTAATCACCGATGCGCATCAGCTCTTCCAGACGGTGCGAGATGTAGACGATGGCAACCCCTTGCGCCTTCAATTCCGCAATGACGCGAAACAGCACGTCCACTTCGGCAGCACTCAGCGCCGAAGTCGGTTCGTCAAGGATCAGGATGCGGGTATCGAGCGAGACGGCGCGGGCGATTTCCACCAGCTGCTGCTGGCCGATCGGCAGGTCTTCCACCAACGTATCGGCGGCAATGCCCGCTTCCAGCCGATCGAGAAACTCATTGGCTTTCGTCACCTGCGCTTTATGATCAATGCCGAACAGGCCGCGTGTCAGCTCGCGGGTGGCAAAAATGTTTTCGGCAACAGTCAGGTTGCCGAACAGGTTCAGCTCCTGAAACACGATACCGATACCATGGCGCACTGCATCAGTTGGTGAGGCAAGCTGGATACGCTGACCATCCATCCAGATTTCGCCCAGCGTCGGGCGCTCGACGCCGGCAATGATGCGCATCATAGTGGATTTTCCGGCGCCGTTTTCACCGACAAGCACATTGACCGCGCCGCGCCTCAGCTTCAGATCGGCTTTTTTCAGGGCGACAATGCCCGAATAGGCCTTCGTCACATCGCGCAGTTCCAGAATGATATCGTCGTTTTCGGTTTGGCCCATTATCAGCCCCCAACCGTGATCGTGACCGGCACGAATTGCGGCAGTTCGCCGGAAGACGGCTGCGGGAAGGCACCGAGCGCGTCAAGTCGCTTGCCGACCAGGCCATCGCGCGGCAGCCTTTCCAGCACGTTTGCGTTCACATAGGTGTTGAAGGATTTGCCATATTGCGCCCAGTCGATCTGGTTCTTGAATTCATTGAAATTGACGAAGCCGAGACTGTCGCGCAAGGCGGTTCCGCGAATAGCCGGACCGATTGCCACGCGCAGGTCCGGCTTGCCGTCGCCATTGATGTCTACCTCGACATAAGCGGCTCGCGATTGCGTCTCCGCCGTAACGATCCTGCCCTTCACCGTCGCCGCATAGGTCCAGGGAGCAGTACCGCCCCTTTCCTTGTGGCCGAATTTCTGGGCGGCAGCATCCGGATTGGAGGCAATCAGCGCCGTGACCTCCTCAAACGAGCCGGCGCGCTCCTTGAGGTATGGCAGCACCTTGCTCTCCCAGGAGCCGGAGACCAGCCGGTCGGGATCAAAGGCTTGGGCGGCGGCCTGCGCCTGCTGGTCAGCCGTCTTGACGAATTTGCAGCCGGTCATCGCCGCGCAAAGCGCAAAGAAGACGGCGGCAGCACGCATCTGCAACATGAATTATCCTCGCTCCATGACCAGAAAGCCCGGGACCGCTAACGGCCCCGCGCCTGTTCTATGAAGGCTCACTGGCTGAGCGCGAAGGTCTCAAGCTTCTTGGCATTGGCGGCATTGATCAGAATACAATCCATCAGCCGCTTCTCATCGGCCGGCTTCTTGCCGGTGGTGATGAATGCATGTGCCTGTTCGACGGCCAACTGCGCCTGCGCATAGGCGGGCTGCATTACGGTTGCCTTGATGCCACCGGAGAGGATGGAATCGCGCACGTCGTTCGATCCATCAAAGCCCACCACGATGACATCCTTGCGGCCTGCAGCCTGAAGTGCGGCAATCGCGCCCATGGCCATCGTATCATTGCCGGCAATCACACCCTGAATATTCGGATTTGCCTGAAGGATGGTCTCCATCTTGGAATAGCCTTCCGTTTGGCTCCAGTTGGCCGATTGCTGGGAGACCATTTTCATCTGCGGATAGTCATCGATGACGTCATGATAACCCTTGGAGCGAATGCCCGCGTTGAGATCGGCTTCGCGGCCAAGAAGCTCGACGTAATTGCCTTTCTCGCCCATCAGCTTGACGAATTCTTCAGCGCCGAGCTGGGCACCCTGGTAATTGTTGGAGACGATCTGCGACACGGCAACGCCGGTCGCATTGATCTCGCGGTCGATGAGGAATGAGGGAACGCCGGCATCCTTGGCCTTCTGCACAGCGGCGATCGACACTTCCGAGCCTGCATTGTCGAGGATGATGGCCTTCGCACCGCGACCGATCGCGGTATCGATCAGCTGCGACTGCTTGTTGCCGTCATCATCATGCACCAGAACCAGGGTCTCATAGCCCAGTTCCTTGGCCTTCTTTTCGGCGCCGACAGCTTCCGCCTTGAAGAAGGGGTTGTCGTGTGATGGCGTGATGATGGCAATGAGATTGGCGGCAAAGGCCGGCATTGCGGTCGTTGCCGCAAGGGCTGCGCCGAAAGCAACCAAAGTGAGCCTGCGTGTGAGTTTCATGTTATCCTCCCAATGAAACGTTACCCCGCTCCCCGCGAGGTCATGCACCGGCCGGAAAGGCATGACCCCCGGCCGAAATCGAGATCAGGTGATGCGGCGAATGCTGTCGGCAATTTCCTGCGGTTCGAAAACCGTCTTCCAGTCGTCGCGCATCAGGGCCGGAATGCCGAATTCGATCGCCTTGTTGCAGGCATCGGAAAACACGCCGGGCGTTTCCTCGAAAATCACGGCACCCAGAACATTCATATGACCCAGAAGAAAATCGCGCGCCGCCTCCTTTGGCACGCCGCGGGCCACGCATTCATCCATCGCCTGGCGCATCACCACCAGAAGCGAGGCGCAGACCGTTTCGGAAAGGCCCGGCTCCAGCAGGGCCATCTGTTCCACGGTAACCCGGTGCGAACGCATGACCGGTGACCAGATCACCTTGGCAATCTCCTCACCCAGCGCATAGGCCTCCTCCGGCCCCTGCATCAGGGCAGACACAATGTGCTGCTTGGCAAACAGACCGCCGAAATGATCCTTCTTGGCCTGCATTTCCGTCTCATCATTGAAGATCGGCGGATGGCAGGGATGCGTGACGAAATAGGTCAGATCCGGTCGCTCAGGAAAATGGCCGGCAAACGGAGCAGCGGCATCCAGCGCCATCACCATCATGCCCGGCATTAGTCGGTCGGCAATCGAGGCTGCCACCTTGCCAATGGCCGTATCCGGCACCGCCAGAATGACCACATCGGCACCTGCAAGCGCCATGTCGGCGGATACGCAGTCAAGTTCAAGTTCGGCTTTCAGACGCGCTTTGCCCGCCTCGCCAACCTCGACATGGCGCACGTCAAACCGTGACCCTTTGAGGTTCTTGGCAAGCCGGTAGCCCATTTTGCCCCCAGCCCCGAACAAGGCAATTGCAGTCATCGGTTATCCCTCCTCAAGGCAGCAGACTGTCGGCCAAGGCTCCTGTCCCCGACGCTGGCGCAATTTCGAATAACTGGTATGATATGTCAATAGTCACTCAACATGATAAGATAATTAACACATGACCGACACTCTCTCCGACGGATCATCCTCGTTCACTGACCATCGGTCTGCCGGGTACTCGCGAAGCTGTCATGAGCCATTTTCGCCCTTTCATCGCGGCGAATGTCCTGACAGGCCCCATATCCGACAGCTATTCGCGCAGCAGGACGTAGACGAACGCGCCGGTGATCGGGCCTTCGATTGTGCCAAGGCCGCCGATAATGACGATGAAGATCACCATGGCCGTCCAGTTCACGGAGAAGGCGCAGGCCGGGGAGATATACATGCTTGAAATGTAATGGGCGGCGCCAGCGCAGCCTGTAATCAAGGTTGCAATCGCCAACGTAGTGTAACGCACGCAGGCAACATTTACCCCCACGGCCTCTACCGCATGCTCGCCGTCGCGCACGGTCCTGAGCGCCAGACCGAAGCGGGAGCGCATCAGGATCAGGCAGACGATCACCGCCACCATCAGAACGGCTGCGGCGGCAGAATAGTTGAACGTTATCCGCCAGGAGCGATCAACCTGCCGCATGACGCTCAGGTTCAAGCATCATGTTTAGCCCCGAAATCCGCAGCTGAGATCGCGGCGAAATCAACGCCTCTCATGGCCCCGCGTGAGCCGTTGCCCTGGCTGCGGGCTTCGTATTCCAACTGACCAGGAATGCAGAAACACTTGGCACCGGCAGATTGGAGAGCTACAATGCTCTCTTCTCTTTATGAATATCGGCAGCCGGCATTGGTGCACGGGCGCTGTTTGTCACAGGACGGCGACTTTTGATAGGCGCCCAGCGCGGCAGCGACTTGGAGATGATCGTAGCGTTCGGGCTTTTGAGTGCGTAGTTCATGATAAAAAAATCAAGACAGATCCAAAATGCGCTTTAAGATGCTGACGCTGTTACAGACACAAATCTCTACCATATTTCCGTCGGTTACCGTAGCCAGAACATGTGCCGCATCGAGCTGGCGCCAGGTTCCCGACAAACGCTCGGTCGGAAGGGCCGCAACAAAGGTCTCTGAATCTGTCGTATCGATGACAACCTCGGTAAGTGGAATGGCTAGACCCGCCCCATTGGCCTTGATTGCGGCCTCCTTTGCCGTCCACCTTTTCAAGAATCCGATGTTCTTCACGTCCATCGGCGCCATGATCGCCGAGGAGATTTCCTGCCAGAAATCGTCCTCTCTCTCAGATTCGACATCAACACCTATACGGCCGGTCCACGAAAGCGCGACGGCAACCCAGTCCCCCCCATGCGACAGATTGAAATCCAACGGGCCGGCGTTTAACAGGAAAGGCTTGCCGCCTGCTGCGCGCGCAAAATGCAGGTCTGCGGTTGCCTTTCCGACAACTGCACCGATCAGTATGCGCTTGAGCACATGCGCCGCCTGGAAGCGGAGACTATCCTCCAACTGATGGAAGCGTTGCGCCTGGGCCTGCTCCGCTTCATTGAGAAACGCTGCCGGATCGTAGACGGCAAGAATGTCCAAGACAGGAATTGCGACAACAATATCGGCTCCGGCCTCGCATTTGTTGAACATTTTCAAGTTTCGCTCACACCATCAAACTCATGGCAAAATCTCTCTTGGAAAAAAAGCTCTTGAGCTGCCATTTCACAGCAGACAGTGCCGGCCGTCATTCTTCTCACCTCTCACGACAACAATCGTCGCGGTTTCTGTGGCAGCGATAGTGAACCTTCAACACCAGATTCCCGAACCCGGTGTCCATCACAATATTTTTTCACGGCAAAGTCCCAAAGAACCGAGCCTGCTCGTCTAAACCAAAAAGAGGCAATTCGAATGCTTCCTTTCTCGGTTTGAGGAGACCCATCTGATGTATCTGACAAGGGAATCAGAGATCGCCATCGGCATCCTTACGAGCTTTGTCCATGAAGCAGAAGAAGCTCATACGACCAGAAAACTGGCGCATCGGCTGGGGATCACGAAAGAACATGCTGCCAGAGTGATCGCCCTTCTCGTGAGAAACGGTCTGCTACAGAGCAGGCGCGGGCGGACCGGCGGAATTGTTCTCAATGTGGACCCGGAAAGTCTTTCCGTCGGAGCGATCCTGCGGGCAACGCAGCCAGCTATCGTCAGAGGGCCGCGCACACGCAATGCCAATCCTTCCGGAACGTCAGGCATTTTCCACATGCTCGCGGAAGCAACATCCGAATATTTCATTGAACTTGCAGACACCTGCAAGATTACGGATGTCACCCCGACAAAGCTCAGCACTTCAAAGTGTCATAGCCAAGGACTGGCGCCACGTAAGCCTTCAGAGGCAGAGATCGAACGAAACGTCGCGCCTTCGACTTCTCTTTAGAACCCCTGCTCAATAGGCAAAATGCCGATGCGGAAGACGAGAGCGGCGCAGATCCAGCCATTGCTTGAAGGAATGCGCCGGTCCTAGAGAGGGTTTCGATAGGCAGGCTGTCTGGCGATCGATGGTATCGGCTGATCGTCATCTGTCATGGACATCGCAGCCTGATGGCGGGATGCCAGCAGGCCGCAATCCAGACAACTGACATGGACATTGCTCTCTGGCGCAATCAAGTCGGCAATCGTGAAGCGATCAAGAAGGCGGGCAAAGAAAGACGATGTTGTTGAGACGATGCGACCAAGAAATGCTTCGGCCTCCGACTGATGCAATGAGAGATTGCCTTCACCTTCCCCAAGCAATTCGGGCTGCATCAGCCGCAGCACCTCGGTCAGCTTCACCGTTTCCGGTTTCCTTGCCAGTTTCAGGCCGCCTCCAGGGCCTCGTTCGCTCACCAGCAGACGATTGCGCGTCAGCAAAGCGACAACCTGATAGGTGTGATCTTTCGTAGAGCCAATTTCCTGCGAGACCTTTTGAACCGATACGATTTCAGTCCCCTGTCTCGCGCATACGGCCAATATGCCAAAGGCGATTTCAGTCTGCCGTTTCAGATGCATCGTTTATGAAAGTCCTCATGACGAGTGTTGGGGTCGCCAGTCCGACACTTACACCAGGGTTTTGCATAGCTCCATTCAATTGTTGCAGAGCTATAGAGCAGGCCTCCGGCATCCGGGATGGATTATCCTGCCTTTATTCCCTTGCCTCGCGGGAGAGCCAGCGATGGAGGAACAGGCATCCCTTTAAGGTTTCCTCGATAATCAGCGACCACCATACGCCCGTCACTCCAAGATTCAAAAAACTGCAGAAGAACCACGCCATGGGAAGGCCGAGGCCCCATGTCACAGTCAGGCTGACGACGACCGGCCAACGAACATCTCCCACGGCCCGCAGCGATTGAAACAGGATCGTATTGAATGACAGTCCGGGCTGAATGAAGATCGTCAGGAACAGCAGGCTGCCGCACAATCCAACAATCGCCGGATTATCGGTAAACAACCGGGCATAAGGAACCGATGCGAGCCAGATCAGTGTGGCGAGCCCGGTTGTCACGATCGCTGCCAGGCTCGCTGACCGAAGAGCCTGACTGGTCGCCGCTTGAAGCTTCCCTTCCCCGAACCGGTAGCCGATCAGAACCTCGTTTCCCTGACTGATGGCCATAACGACAACGATCAGAAACGACATGGCGAGCATCGTATAGGTGCGCCCCAGCACGGCCTCGACGCCGAATCCGGCAACCAGTCCCAGCAGGATGATCTGGTAAAAGCTGTAAGCAATGTAATCGGTCACGCTTGGCAGAGCGATTGCGATCATCCGACGGGCCGTGGCCAGACGCGCAATCGTATCGGCAAGCGAAAAGCGCAAGCCGAGTTTACGCACAAGAACCGGCGTCAGAACGGACGCCGTCAGCAGGCGAACGCTCAAGGTGCCGATTGCCGCCCCAGTCACGCCCATGCCTGGCAGAGGACCGGCTCCCAGAACGAGAACCCATTCGGCAAGCAGATAAAAGGCCGACACTCCGACCCCGAAGGCCAGGATCAACCGGCTGTGGCCGAATGCACGCAGACAGGCCAGACCGGCAGCAATGAAACCATTGAACACCATGCCAACCGCGACAATGTTCAGGTAGAGGCCTGCTTCATCATTCAGAGAAGTCGATCCCGCCAGCAGTTCAAGCACGAAGGGACCCGCAACGATCAGTGACAGACCAAGCGCCACGCCGACAAGCGTGTTTGTCAAGAGCGCCACCGCCACCACCTGCCGCGCCGCCTGCACCTCTCCCCGACCGAGATGCCGGGAAATGACGATGACTGCACCAATACCGATCAGCCCAGACAATTCAAACGCGATCACCAGAACCTGTTTGGCAACCGCGACGGCGGCGGCCGCTTCAGCCGAATAGGCGCTTATGATTGCCGTATCAGCCAGATTGACGAAGAAGCTCAGCAGCGAATGAAGCAGGAGCGGAAAACTCAGTTGGAATAGGGTGGGCTTTCCGTGCGTGTTGATATCTTCTGTGCCGGCGGTTGCGGCGCCCTGTTCCATGGTTGTTGTCCTGATCATGTTCATGGACAGGTCAGGCGAAATTGCCTGACCTGATGCGCCGCTGCAATTGCCGTTCACGCCCCTGCACTCTGGTATCGCTTCGCCCACGCGCACTCTCCGATGGCGCGGCTTTGCCCTGCTGTAGATCCATGATGTGGCCAGCCAGCGTTTGCAATGTCGGGAAACGGAAGAAATCCGTGACGTCCAGCTCGACGCCAAGAGCATCGCGCACCCTGGCAGGCATGGCGACGATCAGAAGGGAATCGCCTCCCAGCTCGAAAAAATTGTCGCTGACGCCAATATCCTCGCGCTTCAGCATCTTTTTCCAGATGTCGTGCAATGCCTGCTCGACCCGGTTTCCCGGAGAGCTGATTTCAGAAGCCGCCCTCTCGGAGCGATCCGGCAGCGGCAAACGCTTGCGATCCACTTTGCCATTCGCATTCATCGGAAACTCTTCCAAAAGGATGAAATGCGAAGGCACCATATAACGCGGCAAGCGTGCCGAGAGCGCCCTGCTGAGCCTTATGCCCATGGCACCCTTGTCGATCTTGCCGGATCGATCTTCAAGCAGAACGTAGGCCAGAAGCTGCTCCTTGTTCGCATCGAGCAGAACGAGGACCTGGTCGACACCATCTTCTTCCTGAAGCAGACTTTCGATTTCTCCAACCTCGATGCGATAACCGCGCAGCTTGATCTGGAAGTCGGTTCGTCCGACGAATTCCAGAGTGCCGTCCGGCCGGCGTACGACGAGGTCACCCGTCTTGTAAAGCCGGGAGCCCGGCGTGACTGTGCGGTCATAGGGATCGGGAACGAATTTTTCGGCCGCAAGCGCCGGCCGGTTCCAGTAGCCTCGGCTCAGGCTTATGCCACCAATGTGCAGCTCTCCCGGCACGCCGTCGGGAACAGGATCCATATAGGCGTCGAGGACGAGGAACGAAGTGTTATCCAGACGGCCGCCAATCGGCACTTTGCCGCTTCTGGAATGCACTTCATCCACCAGCAATGCACCCGCCCAGATCGTTGTTTCGGTCGGGCCATAGACATTCCAGAGGGAACCGATCTTTTGAATAAGCCGGCCGGCGAGTTGCGCATCGAGGGCCTCGCCACCGCAGAGCCCAGTGAGAGAATTTTTTCCCTCCCAGCCACTGTCCAGCAGCATTCGCCACGTAGCAGGGGTCGCCTGAAAATGCGAAATATCATACTCGCCTAGCGTCCTTCCCAGCTTATCGGGCTGAAGCAAGAGATCCGGTTCGCGCATGACGCCTGTGGCGCCGACGCTGAGTGGCCAGAGCATCTCCAGAACGGAGATGTCGAATGCCGGCGTCGTCACCGAAAGCATTCGGTCTCCAGCCCCTATACCGGGGTGGCGCGCCATTGACTGGAATTGATTGAGCAGGCCCCGATGTGTAATCGGCACTCCCTTGGGCCGCCCGGTGCTGCCGCTCGTATAAAGGATATAGATGTCACTATTATCCGGCATTGCCGGAAGCTCGGCATCAGGCTGGTTCTCAAGGAAATGAACAGGATCAATGCAGGCAATACCGGGAAAAAGTCCCGCATCATTCGTCAGAACCAGAGCCGCTGCGGCATCCTCCAGCACGTAACCGATCCTGTCTGCGGGGTGACGCGGATCGATCGGAACATAAACCGCACCGGCCTTTATGATCGCAAGGAAAGATAGGATGCCGCTCGCCTGCCCCGGCAATGAAACGGCCACTCGCATTCCCGGCTTAACCGGCCGGTCGAGCGTCAAAAGCGCCCTTGCGAGATTATCCGATGCCTCTTCGATTTGACTGTAAGTCCAGCTCCTATCCGCGCACTCAATAGCAATCTTCTCGGGATGAAGACGTGCCGCGCTGCTTATAAGGTCATGCACACAATTGACCGGCAGAGGCCGTGCCACGAGCGCGCCCGACGACAGCAGTCCTTCGCGCTCTCCGGCGGAGATGTAATCAAAGGTGGGCAGAAGCGCATCAGGGGAAGCAAGGACCGACCGCAGCAGGTTTTCAAAATGCTCCAGCAGCCGCTCCATTCGCACCGCCTCGAACCGACCAGACCGGTACTCGACGGTGACAAGCGCACCCGATGCGCGTTCCATGATCATCCAGCTCATGTCGAGCTTTGCTTCCGCAACAGGTACGGCTTCCTGCACTACCCGCAGGCTGGAATTGCCCAGATCGAAGCCCTGCGCATTCTGCTGCCTGTAGCCCTGGGTCTGGACCTGAAAGGAGATCTGGAAGGGCGAATTCTCCACCCCTTCGCGATTGCTGCCCAGCACATCCATCAGTTCCGCAAAGGGGTAGTCCTGATGTTCCAGGGCATTGGCGAAGTCGTCCTGTACACGTCTCGTCCAGTCCCGAAAGGACAGGGCGGGGCTGAGATCGTTGCGCAACACGATCGTATTGGTGAACAGGCCAATCAGCCCTGCCATATCGGGATCGGTGCGACCGGCAACGGGCACGCACACTGCAAGGTCCCTGCGACCGGTATAGCGGTGGTGCAAAAGCTGGAAAACGGCGGCAAACACCACAAAGGTCGTCGTGCCGAGTTTGGCGGCCAGACCCGACACGTCCGCCATCAGATCCTGCGAAATCTCCTTGACCAGCGTCTCGCTGGCCATGTCCGCCGTTTCATGGCGGGGATAGTCTGCCGGAAACTCCTGCGGCTCAAGGCTTTGCAGCCGGTTGACCCAGTATTGCTTTTGCCGCTCATAATCCTTCGTGCCGGACCATTTTTGCCTGGCGCGGACAAAGTCGCTATAGGATCGCGGCAAGGGATCAAGGACCGGTTCCCGACCGTTCGCCACAGCAGCGTAACACAACGAAAATTCGCGCATCAGAATGCCGCGGGACCATCCGTCGGCGACCGTGTGATGCAAGACGAATACGAGAATATGCTCGTTTTCTCCAAGCTGCAGAAGATGGGTACGCATCAGCGGCGCTTTGGAGAGATCGAAAGGTGTGCGGGCGATCCGGCCTATCGCATCGTCGCAATCGAAAGCAGACATGTTCCGGCAATCGGAAATGACGAGTTCGGGCGCCATATTGCCGTGAACCTGCTGCCAGGGCCTTGCCTCTTCAAGCGGAAATGCCGTTCGCAGCGGTTCATGCCGCGCGACAAGAATTTGAAGCGTGCGGATGACGGCGTCGTGGTTCAACGGGCCTTCAATATGCCACCGGAACGGAATGACATAGGCCGAACTTTCCGGGAAGATCTTCTGCTGGAGCCAGAAATGCATCTGCGCTGGCGTCAACGGCAACCGCCCGGCAACACTGCCGACATCGCCATCATCCTGCGCAATTTCGTGCCAGGACATGCCGCGCGCTTCCAGCTGCGAACGCAGCCGTGCCCGCTGCTCGGGGTCAAGATTTGCGATGCGGGTACGCAATAGGGCAATTGTCTCGGCATTCGACATCATCGCAAATCCTTCAGACCGCTATGGCAATGCGCATCGGCGGACGGTTCGCTTCCACGAGTTTCAGCAGAAATGGCAGGCTGCCCATGACGAGGTCATAATCCTGGACGAAATCGATCAGGCAGGCGATTTCATCGACCCCCATCTCCGCCAATGTTTCGACCGTCGACTGGCAGCTTTCTGGCGTGCCGATCAGAGACCTGCCTTTCATGAAGCCCTCAATGCCGAATTCGATCAGGCTGTCGAGGTCGTCATCGCTGAAATTATCAAGCGTTATGTCAACGCCCATGCTCCGCCCCAGACCTTCGAGCAGATGATAATGTGTGCGAAGATAGTCTCCGAAAGGTTTGGTAACATTTGATTTTACTTTTCCGGCATCGTCGCCCAGAAACGTGTGAACCATCATACTGACGGTTCCCGCCGCCGGATCGTGCCCATGCTTTTCCCGCGATTTGCGGTAGGCCTCGATCTTCGGCGCAAGCGATTGTGTCGTCTCACCGAGCAGGGCCGTCAGAACATTGAGACCGCGGCGGCCTGCCTCGATGAACGTTTCCGTAGACTGGCATGCAACCCAGAAGGGGATGCACGACTGCACGGGCCGCGGCAGGGTTCTTGCCTCAACGATGTTGCCGTCCGCATCCTCGAATGCGACCGCCTCGCCGGCCAGAAGCCGGGTGATCTGTTCATAGGAGCGCCACATGGTGCTGCGGCGGTTCCCGTGCGGCTCCTTCGAAAAGACGAATTCATCTTTCGTCCAGCCGGCCGCAATCGCGATGCCTGCCCTGCCGCCGGAGAGATTGTCAACGACCGCCCATTCCTCCGCCACGCGCGCGGGATGATGCAGGGCGGCAACGACGCTACCGGCTCTCAATTGCACCTTGCGCGTGACCATCGCCAGCGCGGCACTCACGATCGAGGGATTGGGGTAAAGACCACCAAATGCGTGAAAATGCCGTTCCGGCACCCATAGGGCTTCGAGGTCATTTGCATCCGCAAACTGAGCGCTGTCCATCAACAGACGATAGTTTTCCTGACCCGGACGCGATCCGTCACCGTCAAAGTAAAAAAGGCTGAATTTCATCAGAATGATCCCGATTGTGTATGAGCGTTATCGGCGTCTTCACCGACCGGCCTCGACCTCATCAAGCATCAAGGCAAGGATATCCGCCTCTTGGCTGCGGGCGTCGAGACCCTCCTGAATGACCCTGGCAAGGCCGGCGGCCGTCGGTGCATCGAAAAGCAGGGCTCGCATTGGAATTTCAACGTCGAAGCGCTTTCGAAGCCTGGCGACGACCTGGATGGCGAGCAGCGAATGCCCCCCGAGTTCGAAGAAATTATCGGCGACGCCGATGCCATTTATCCCCAGAAGCTCCGCCATGATGGCCACGACCTCTTCCTCAAGCGGTCCCTGCGGCGCGGCATAGGCGGCCGATACACCGCTTCGGGCGGATTTATGGCTGTTGTCCGTGGCGCCATCGGTCCCCTGAACATCCGCTGCCGGACGGTTTTCGAGATCATAGGGCGTCACCACGATTGACGCCGGAGAAGCCTCAGAAAGGACCAGCGCCGTGACCTGCCAGACCTCTTCCGGGGTTATTTCCCTGTGGGCCGTCTGGCCAGCCTCCGTCGCATGGACCGACGCGCAGGCATCCCAGTTGACGGATTTCCAGACCGGGCCGGATCCCGGTCGTTTCGCGGAGACGAAGGCATCCAGATAGGCGTTTTCAGCGGCGTAATGACCAAGCCCCGTGCCGCCAACGATCGATGAGAGCGACGACTGGACGAGCACGAAAATGCCGCTGCGCTGCCCCAGAACGCGATCAAGAGCGTCAATGGTGCCGGATTTTACGGCTTGAAGGCTTTTGGTGTCGAAGTTTTCACTGCTTAGCAGTCCGAAATACTGGTCACCCATCGCGGCTGCGTGGAAAACACCCTTCACCGCGCCGAGACTTGTCTCCGCTTCCTCCAGCGAGGACCGAAGCCATTGCGCATCGCTGATATCACCGGAAAAGAGAAGGAAGTCCTTTCCAGGTGTCCCGAGCGACCGGAGCGTCTGGATGAAAAGGCTGACCGGATGGCGGGGGCTGTGGGATGCAAGCCAGCGCTCCCAGTCCGGCACAAGCGGAATTCCCGCGCGACCTGCCAAAATGACTTTCGCCCCCGACTTGAGAAGGGCGCGGGCATAGACGAGCGCCAGCCCTCCCAGAAGTTCGCCTAGGACCAGATAGGTTTCGCCGGGCTTTGCAACAGCACCGTCTGCCGCACCGCTGAGTTCGACCCGCTCATGGGAGAGCGCAAACAAAATGCCGTCGCGAAGCGCATAAATGTGTTCGCCTTCGACAAAGGGGGAGCATATGACGTGCCGCAGGGATTTTGCGTCATCTGCGTTCGGCAGTCCCTGAAGATCAATGCTGCGGCATGACAATCCGGGCAGTTCTTGCCCCAGCATGCGCGTGAGCCCGTTGATCCTGGCCTTGGCCGGTTCGACACCATCGGCGGCAAAAATCCCGTGCATGGACCTGCCGATGAATGTCACGTCCGGGCGTTGGCTGCCACCGGCAAGCGTTCGCGCAAGAGCAAGCGCAAACTTCCAGGCAGCGTCCGGCAGGTCCGCATCCGCCAAGCCAAAACCACTGATGATCTGATCCGGCGTCCAATTCCTTTTGGCGAGATCATCGAACACAGCACGGAGATGCTCGGCGCTCGCCGGATCAATTGTATAAGCTTTCTCCAAAGCACTGAATGCCGCTCCCTCACGCACAAGAACCGCATCGATGCCGTCTGGAATGTCGAAAAGAGCCTGCGCACCGAAAACGAGCCAGCGGCCTCGCGCGCTGGACGCAGCCCCGATCTTGAGCGGTCGTGTCTTCCACATGGCCTGATGGAACCATTCGGCCATCGGCCTGTGACTCGCAGGAACAGCCACATCCTGCCGATGTGTGGGCGGCGCGATCCAGCATGATTGCCGCTCAAAGTGATAGCCGGGCAAACCGACACGGCGACGCGGCGATCCGTCGTAAAGCGCCTCCCACTGGATATCTATGCCCGCCAACCAGAGCTGTCCGAACGCCAGCAGCGCGTGGTCGGCCGCGTCAGACGTTGCGGCAAGATCCGGCAATGACGTCACGATGCGGCAATCTTCATTCGCTTGCTGACGCGCTAGCCTTGAAAGCGTGGAGCCTGGCCCGACCTCCAGCAGAACGGGCGACGGAAGCTCGAGAATATGTTTGATACCCTCGCTGAAATTGACCGCCCTGCGAAGATGTTCGGCCCAATAGGCGGGATCTCGAGCCTCGTCCGCCCGCAGCCATTTGCCCGATAGATTGGACATCACATCGATTGCCGGCGCAGAGAGATCGATGCCCTCGATCAGGCCTGTAAACTCCTCAAGAATGGGCTCCATAGCCGCGCTGTGAAACGCATGGGATGTTCTGAGTGGCCGGCACCCAACACCGTCTTTCTCCAGGCGTTCGGCAAAACTCTGCAGAAGCTGAGTATCGCCAGCGACAACGCAATTGCCCGGCCCGTTCACCGCGGCGATTTCCAGCCGCTCGTCCAGCCTGGCACGGAGATCGGCCTCAGGCAGCATGACAGACAACATTCCGCCAGGCGTGCAAGCCTGCATCAACCGCCCCCGCGCCAGCACGAGGAACATGGCATCCTTCAGGGAGAAAACACCAGCGAGGCAGGCGGCGACATATTCGCCAACGCTGTGGCCAATCATGGCCCGCGGCTGCAAACCCTTTTGCATCCACATTCTGGCCAGCGCATATTCAACAGCAAAGAGCGCAGGCTGGGCACGGTCGGTGCGGTCCAGTCCCGCATCAGAGGCATCCGCCGCTGCAAGAAGCAAAGCCCGCAGTCCAAGATCGTCCGGTATCAATGACAGGCATTCATCCAGCGCAACCCGAAAGTGTTCTTCCCGCTCATAGAGCGAGCGGGCCATTCCGACATGCTGGCTGCCTTGGCCTGGGAACATGAAGACCAGACTTGGATCATGCGGCGGGATCTGGCCTGTGGCGAAACCGGGTCCGGAGGCGGCTTTCAGTCTCTCGGAAGCGTCGGATAGCGACGCCGCAACCATGATGGAACGATGACTGAAGGTCTCGCGACCCGTCTGCAGCGTATAGGCCACATCGGCAAGCGATACACCTTCATTGTCTCCAATTTTCGCGAGCGCATCCGAAAGGGATGATTGCATTGCCGCGAGCGATGCGGTCGAACGCGCCGAGAGCGGCAGCAGAACTGCCCGTGCATCACCCTCTGCCGGTTCCTGTCGCTCAGGTGCTTCCTCTATGATCACATGGGCATTGCTGCCCCCCATGCCGAAAGCGCTGATGGCGGCACGGCGCGGCCTGCCGGCATCGGCTCTCCAGTCGGACTTGCCTGCCACCACCCGAAAGGGACCGCTTTCAAAATCGCAGGCGCTGCTGGGCGTCGTAAAGTTGCCACTTGCGGGCAGGCATTCATGCCGCAAGGCAAGGACAGTCTTGATGAGCCCGCCAATACCGGCTGCGGCATCCATATGCCCGACATTTCCCTTGAGCGAGCCGATAAGGCAAGTCCGGCCTTCCGCACGAAGCGACGGCCCGTAAATACGGTTCAGAGCAGTCAGTTCAATCGGATCGCCGATCGCGGTTGCGGTTGCGTGTGCTTCAACATAATCCACCGCAGAAGGAGCGATGCCCGCATTGGCCAGCGCTTTTTTGAGAACCGAAGCCTGACCTTTGACGCTCGGAGCCGTCAATCCGACCTTGGATCTGCCGTCATTTCCGATCGCCGACCCGGCAATGACGGCATAGATCGTATCGCCGGCCGCCTTCGCATCGCCAAGACGCTTCAGGATCACCACACCAACGCCATTGGTAAATATGGTGCCGTTCGCGCACGCATCGAATGGCCGGCATTGGCCATCGGGAGCACCTATGCCACCCGCCTCATAAAGATAACCGGCAGGTTTGGGCTGGCCGACCGAGACCGCGCCGGCCACCGCCATCTCGCACTCACCCGAAAGCAATGCCTGAGCGGCAAGATGCACCGACACCAGGCCGGTGGCGCAGGTTGCCTGAACGCCCACACTCGGACCATCAAGATCAAGATGGTAAGCAACACGCGATGCGATCATGCCGGAAACATTGCCGAGCCCCGCCTGCAGCGGCGCCACGCTGTCGCGCAGGGACGGGTCGGAATGGATATGGGTGAAATGATAATTCAGCGAACCGCCGGCATAGACACCCGTGCGGCCCCGGCTCTTTCCGCTCCCATAACCGGCATGTTCGAGCGCATTCCAGGCGCACTCCAGAAACACCCGCTGCTGAGGGTCGAGCAATTGTGCTTCTCTTGGAGCATATCCGAAAAAACCGGCATCAAAAGCGGTCGGATCGCTGAAGCCGCCCCAGACCCTGACATAGTCAGGCTGTCCCGACAATTGCGGGTCGACACCGGCACTTTCGAGATCGGCATCCGTTACCGCCGTCAATCCCGAGCCGCCATCGGCAAGCAACCGCCACAAACCGTCAATGTCATCGGCACCGGGGAAACGACCTGCGAGCCCGATAATCGCGACGCGCTCATCCTGACGTTTCTGGAAAGTCTCCAGACGCTGGCGAGCATCCCGCAATATAGCGAACAATGCCGCCTGATCGGGCTGACTGCCGACCCCAGCCTGTTGGTTTACGTTCATCGGCGATGGCTCCGATCATCGATTGCATGAAAAGCGTGAGATTAGTGGCGGCCTGTTCCGGCCTGCAGAAGTGACGAAAGGGCAGCCAGTTCGGACGACAGGTCGCTTTCGTCCAGTGGTTCGTCCGGCGGGCAATTCTGCGCCGGCTTTTCCTGCACTTGCGCCGTCACGTCGCCGTGGAGGAGATCGCTGCACACATGCTCCACCAGAGCATCAATCGTCGCATGCTCGAAAAACAGCGTCGGATGCGTTCTTGCACCCAGTTGACGCTCCAGCGTTCCGGCAAGGCCGACAAGCGCCACAGAATCCAGTCCCAGATCAAAAAAACCGGCATTTGCAGCAGGCAGGGTTCCGGCGGGAAGACGCGAGAGCCATGCGACTTCCTCCCTGATCCATTGCCGAAGCAGGATCGGATAACGGGAGCGGTCCACCTGAGCCAGTTGTTGCGCCCAGTCTGCCACCGCATCTGGCTCGGCAACCGGCGTGAAACTCGCCTGCGGTGCAGCCTCCCACCGCTCGACAACCTTGAGATTGCCGTTCAGCAGATCCTGGCGGCAGGCAAAACGCCGCACCTTGCCGCTTGGCGTGCGCGGCAGGCTGCCTGGGCGGATGAGGACGATGAGGGCAAGCTTGAGCTTGTGAACACGGGAAATGGAGCCGCGAATGGCTTGCAGCACGGCTTCGGCGTCCAGATTGCGCAAGCCGTCACGCGTGAGTTCACAGACGAGACCGACCTGCTCCTCTCCATCCACATCAAGCGCGAAAGCGCCAGCCCGCCCCTGTGCGAGTGCAGCATGAGAAGAGAAGGCCGTCTGCTCAATATCCTCCGGGTGATGGTTCTGCCCGCGAATGATAATGAGATCCTTAAGGCGGCCCGTAATGAAATATTGCCCCTCATGGCGAAAGCCGAGATCGCCCGTCCGGCGCCAGCCACCCTCACCTGCTATGTTCTGGTCGAAGCTTTCCGCACTTGCTTTCGCTCTCGCCCAGTAACCGGGAGTGACATTCGGGCCGCGGACCCACAATTCGCCGACCTGCCCATCGTCCAGCAACCGGCCCTCCTCGGGCTGCATGACAGTAATCTCGATATCGGCTCCAGGACGACCGCAGGCCGCCAGTTCGATTGCATCATGCTCGGCCGCAGCAGCGGCAAGAGGCAGCGCACGTCCCTGTTTCGCCAGCGTTTCACGCTCGAAACACCGCAAATATGGCGGATCGGACGGAGCATTTCCGGTTAGGAAAAGCGTGGCTTCCGCCTGGCCATAGCAGCAGTAGAAGGCTTCATGCCGGAAGCCATGGCCTGCAAACAGGGCACTGAAGCGCCTCAGCGTTTGCGGGCGCACGGGCTCAGCACCATTATAGGCGATCCGTATCGTGGAGAGATCAAGCTGCGCGGCGCCTTCTGCACTGTAGCGATCGGCGCAATGCTCATAGGCGAAATTCGGCCCGCCGATGATGGTCGCCCTGTTTTGCGTCGCAAGCTCAAGGAACCGCAGTGGCCGCCTGAGAAAGCTGGCAGGCGCCATGATCGACACCGGAAATCCGTTGAAGATCGGCGACAGGATGCCGTCGATCAGCCCCATATCGTGATAGTGAGGCAACCACGTCGCAGACCGATCCTCGGGGCCATAGTGAAATGCAAGGCTGATCTGCCGCAGGTTGGCCATCAGGTTGGCATGGGTGACCATGACGCCTTTCGGATCGCTGGTCGAACCGGATGTATATTGCAGAAATGCAATCCGGCTTCCGTCGAGAACGGCAGGTACGCCTGTTGAAGGCGTTAGATCGTGCAGCGGCACGGTGGGATCGGCGCCTGACGGCGCAAGGCAAAATCCGTGGCCGACAGCCCTTTGCAGCGGCTCAAGAAGCTCTTTCAATTCAGCAGCGCAAACAATTCCCGAGATGCCGGCGTCTTTAGCAATATGCAACCATCGGTGTATTCCTTCATTTCTCCGCGGCGCCGGGACAGGAACCGGAACAGCACCGGCATGCAGACATCCGAGAAAGGCCGCGATGAAGGCGAGACCAGGAGGATACACGATAAGGACCCGGCCGCCCTGCCCGAAGAGACCCGTCCTGGAAACCTCAGCAGAAACAATCTTAACGCGAGAATTCAACTCACCCCATGACCAGCCATCACTTCGGCATTCACCAATTGCCCCTGGGTCATCTGGATAAAAACGGAAAGCCTCATCCGTCGGCCGGGCGGCGGCCATATCCTCAAGCCTATGTATTATAGTTATAAAATCCCGTCCTCCAGATGGCCTTCGAGCGAACATAGGTATGATCTGCATCAGAAAAAACTCCTGGCGTCGAGCCATCAACACTCGCGATGTGCAATCATAGAATGGCACCCATCCTGACTACCAACACTCACTCGCCAGCAGCAGGCCTCGCTGCCCGCTGCGTCTCGATGACAACAATTACCTCTTGCATATAATTCTTGATTCCCTTAGTCAAGAATAAGAAATTGAAATTGACGACCGGCTTCAGGCAGCTGAAAATGCAATTATTAGTTGTTTCATCCATGAGAAATCTGCTGCGCACGGACGGCCAGGAAAGGCAAGCCGCTCGCTCTCCGGATCGCGTGAAGCTGACACTGGCAAGGGGCGGCCTATGAATTACATCGAGCCTGTCGAAACCTTCATAACCCGGCTTCATCAGAACAATATCCGTGTCTGGATCGAGGCCGGGAGCCTGAAATGCTCAGACCCCGATATGCGCCTGACCGATGCGGTGATGAGCGAAATCCGGACCAGAAAAAACGACATTCTGGCGTTTCTCACCATGGCGCACGCGGATTCCGACGCACCCGACCGGAATGAAATCCCTGCCCGCCACGAGATCTGCCCGCCGCTGTCATTTGCCCAGGAAAGACTATGGCTGATTGACCAGATCTATCCGGGCGCGCCATTGCACCATATCTGCATTGCGCTCGAAGTCCGAGGCGCTCTCGACCTTGATGCGTTGAGGGCAGCACTCACTGGCGTCATGAACCGCCACGCTGTTCTTCGCGCCCGCATATACAACGACAAGGGTGTTCCGAGACAGATCATATCCGCACATTGTAACGCGCCTTTTGCCGTACTGGAGGTTTCACCCGCCGATACGGCTATGGAAGATGTCATTCATGCGGAAACAAGCAGGCCCTTCGATCTTGCCGCCGAGCCGCCCATTCGCCTGCTCGTCGTCAAATGCGACAACGACCGCCATGTCCTTGTTTTTACGCTGCATCACATAGGCGCCGACGGCTGGTCTACGGAAATACTGCTGAGAGATCTCGGCATGTTTTACAGTGCGGAAGTGTCCGGCAGCCCGGCAACGGACGCAGCGTTGCCGATACAGTATGGCGACTTTGCCGCATGGCAGCGCGAGCGACTGACTACGGAAACGGCAAAAGCGCTTGAAGCATTCTGGAAGCAGCACCTTTCTCAGCCTTTGCAGACAGCGCAGCTGTTGACGGACATGGCGCGCAGCGCGGGCCACGGCCATGCGGGTGAACTGCATGAATTCTCGATCGAAAGAGAAACAGTCGATGCGCTGCACAAGATTGCCGGCGCGCATGGCACGACGCTGTTCACGGCACTCTTTGCCGCCTTCAACCTGTTGATCCACCGCTATACCGCACAGACCGATCTGGTGATCGGAACGCCCGTCGCCAGCCGCCCCCATGTGGAAACGGAGGATCTGGTCGGGCTGTTCGTCAATCCTCTTCCCGTCAGATCACTGATCGATCCCTTCGGCAATTTTGAAAAGGCCCTGCGGCAAACACATGCCACCCTGCAGCAGGTGATCAGCCATCAGGACATGCCGTTCGAGCGCATTGTCGAGATGGTCGGCGCAGAACGCGATCCCGATAGTCACCCGTTGTTTCAGATAAAATTCCAGCTTGACGCGGCGCCGCGCGAGGGCATCCAACTCCCCGGTCTCAAAATGCGCCGACTGGCCCGCCAGGACAAGATTTCACGGCTCGACCTGTCGCTGGACCTGCGGGAGACGGAAGGCGGGCTTGCCGGCACGGTCGAATACAAGAGCGCGCTGTTTCGCGCCGACACGATCGATCGGTTCGCCCGTCACTTCCACCAATTGCTGAAATCGATCATTGCCGACCCTTCGCTGCCGGTCGCTACCCTGACCCTTCTGACGCAGGAAGAACAGCAGCAGCGGATTTGCGACTTCAACAGCACGGCGCAGGAAAATGCTGGCCCGCAATATTTTCATGAACTGTTCGAAGCGCATGCGGCGCGTGCGCCGGAGGCTGTGGCACTACTGATGCCCGGCACAGAAGCCGATGAGGTTCTGACATATGGCCAGCTCAATGCCCGCGCAAACAGGCTCGCTCGCCTCCTCCGCCGCAAAGGCGTTACCGCAGAAACCGTTGTCGGTATCTCACTGCCGCGCAGTTTCGACATGATCGTTGCCTGGCTGGCGGTCTGGAAAGCGGGCGGCGCCTATCTGCCGCTCGATCCGGACTACCCCGCAGAGCGCATCGGCACCATGCTGTCGGACGCAGGTGCCCGGCTCGTGATCAGCCACAGCTCGATCGATCTTCCAGAGACAGCCGCCCGGCTCAATCTGGATGCAAGCTTCCCCGACGACGAACGCGCCGACAACCTTGCAACGGTCACTCGCGCGTCACAGCTGGCTTATGTGATCTACACGTCAGGCTCGACAGGCAAGGCAAAGGGCGTCCTTGTCGATCATAGTGGACTGATCAACCTGACCAGGGACAAAATCCGCACCTGCGATGTCACGCCCGACGATTGTGTGCTGCAATTCTTCAGCTTCAGTTTTGATGCATCCATTCCCGAACTCGTCATGAGCCTCGGCGCCGGTGCCAGACTTCTGCTTCTGCCCGGATACGCGACCCTTCCGGGCGCCGCACTGGCCGACATCCTGCGCGCGCGACATGTGACGCACCTGACCATGACGCCATCGGCCCTGCTCGCCCTGCCGGTCGATGACCTGCCGTCCCTGCGCACCGTTCTGGTCGGAGGAGAGGTTCCCATGCCCGAACTCATAGAAAGATGGGGAAAGAACCGTCGTTTCATCAACGCCTACGGCCCCACCGAAACCACGGTCAATGCCAGCATGGTCGATATGGGAGGTGGGCGCGCCGGCCTGCCTGTGCTCCGGCCTGCGGCAAACAAGCAGCTCTATGTGCTGGACGACAATCTCGAACTATTGCCCTTCGGCGTGCCGGGAGAACTTCACATTGGCGGCTGCGGCATTGCCCGCGGTTATCACGACCGGGCGGCACTGACCGCCGAACGTTTCGTTCCCGATCCATTTGCCACAAACGGGCGCGCAGGCGTGCTCTACCGCACCGGCGATCGCGCCACATTGCTTCCCGATGGCCGGATTCACGTATCAGGACGGCTGGACAGCCAGGTCAAGATCCGTGGCTACCGGATCGAGCCAGGGGAAATAGAGGCAGGCCTGCTGGCCCATCCGGCCATCGTTTCGGCGACGGTGGCGGTACGTGACGACGGGCGCGGCGGCAAAAGGCTTGCCGCCTACGCGGTTCCTCAACACGATCAGCACGCGGCAGTCAGGCCCGCGCCATCAGAGATCCGCGCATGGCTAGCGAACCGCCTGCCGAAATTCCTTGTGCCCGACACGTTCGACTGGCTCGAGGCACTGCCGCTCACCGTGAACGGCAAGATCGATCCAGCAAAGCTTCCAGCGCCGCAGGTCGAAACAAACCCCGACGGCCGGGCACCTGAAGGCGAAATGGAAACCCGGATAGCCAGCGCATTCGGGCATGTTCTGAACATTGATCAGGTTGCCGCAACCGATGATTTCTTCACGCTTGGCGGCCACTCACTGCTGGCCACACGTTTCTGCGCCGTCGCAAAGGAAAAGTTCGGAATCGATATCGGCGTTCTCGATCTTTTCAACGCCTCCACGGTGGAAGCGCTGGCAAACCGCCTGCGGACGAGAGACGCCGGCGACAGCGGCAGCGGCGATGAAAACCATCTGCTGAAGCGCGATATAAAACTGGATGACGCAATCCGCCCGAGCGCGACGGCAAGAGCCACAGGCGGCGCAACCCACGTCTTCCTGACGGGCGCCACGGGCTTTCTCGGCACCTATCTGCTCCAAGAGCTGCTTCGCGACCCGGCAAGAAAAGTCACCTGCCTGGTGCGCGGCGACGATGGAATGAGCCGCCTACGGCGGGCCTTCCAGCAGTATGACCTGCCACAAGCCGAGCTAACAGAACGCGTGGCGATATTGGCGGGCGAACTTTCCGAACCAAACCTCGGACTGGCAGACCCAGACTACAACGCTCTTGTCCAGAACGCCGATTGCATTGTCCATAATGGCGCGGAAGTGCACCACCTGCATCGATATGAGCGACTGCGCCAGACCAATGTGCTTGGAACCCGCGAAATTCTGAAACTCGCCTGCGCCGGAGCGAGCCGGCACATTCACTACATCTCCACACTCAGTGCGCTGACGCCGCGCCGCGGTTCTGACGGTGATGTCCGGCCTGTCTGCGAGTTGGAGAGCGTGGACGGGTTTGCGCCACCCGCCGGCGGCTACAACCGGAGCAAATGGGTTGCGGAGCATCTGGTGAACGAAGCCGCCAAGCGGGGATTGCCGGTAACGATCTACCGGCCGGGAGCCATATCAGGCGACAGCCTCACCGGCGCCTTCAACGGCTCGGACATATTGTGCCGCCTGGTGCAGGCCTATCTTTACACGGGGAAAGCGCCGGAAGGCGACAGGCTGCTCGATATGCTGCCGGTCGACCATGTGGCTCGGGCAATTGTCCATCTCTCCGGCAAACCGGCTTCCGCAGGACAGGTCTTCCATCTCATTCATTCGGCCCCCGTTTCAAGCGCTCGCCTCTTCGAGGCCTGCGAACTGGAGGGGATCAAGCTGAAACGCGTTTCGCAGCGGGAATGGCAGGACATGCTGGACGATGTGGCACGCGGAACGGCCGACCACCCGCTCTATCCGTTGCTGGGACTGCTGCGCTCCCCTTCCACCGCCGGCAAGAGCGACGAAAAACAGACACGCAACTTCGATTGCCACCTCACACAGGCGGCACTGTCGGACGCGCCATTCCACGAACCGGCCCTGACATTCGAACTCTTGCGAACATATCTGCGCGCATTTGCCAAGGCCAACTTTCTGAACGCGACGTCCGATGACGCGCGAAAGCAGGGTGAACGATGAGCACAGTAATATCAAGCGAAGCCAGCAATTACGACCATTGGGCCTGGCTCTATAACCACACGCTTGGCCCGCGCTATAGCGAGCAGAAGATCGGCCCGCTGGCGCGGGCGGTTCTTTCACAAATGCCCGACGGCGCTTCGGTTCTCGATCTTTGCTGTGGAACGGGTCATCTTGCAAAGCTAATGGCTGCGCGCGGATACACCGTCACCGGGCTGGATGGTTCGCAGGACATGATAAACCATGCCCGTAGCAACGCGCCCGATCTTGAATTCGTTCTTGGCGACGCAAGGAATTTCACCTTTGAACAGCCGTTTAACGGCGTGGTCTGCACCAGCGCATCGCTGAACCACATCCAGAATACCGAAGATCTGCGGAAGGTCTTTTCCAGCGTCCGCCGCTGCCTGAAGGATGACGGAATTTTCGCTTTCGACATCAATCATCCCGGCCAGATGGCACGCTACTGGCGCGACCTGCCGGCCGAGGGCGAACTCACCGACGATTATGCCTGGCTGATCACGCCTCGATATAATTCACGGTCGAATGAGGGATCCTTCACGGTTGAAATCCACACGAGGTCAAAGGCGGCGCGCTTCTCCGTGGCGGAGGCGGCATATAGGCAGGCGGCCCGGCTGCTTTCCAATCGCCGGCGGCTTGCTCTCATTGCCCGCTTCGGCATTCCCGGACAGAACTGGCAGCGCCACTGCGTGACCAACCCTGTCTGGGGGCACAATCTGGACACCGTGACGGAGCTTCTCCGGGCATCGGGCTTTTCGGTGAAAATGCGAAGCACCGATGGCGGCCCAGTAACCGATGAGAGAGCGGTCTACTTCCTCTGCACAAAGATTGCTGGCGACCGCGCGGGCAAGGACCTCACACAGGAGGCCGTCGAATGAATATTCACAATAATTCCGGAAGGGCGACCGACCCTATCACAGCCATCGTTACAGGCTTCAATCTCCGGACGCCGGGTTCGAAGCGCGCTGCCGCTTTCAACCGGGGTTTCCTTTCGGACAAAAGCTCGATCGGCCTTCCCTTCACGATGCAGACCAAAGAGGCCCTGTATCCCATCGTGGCCAGCCATGCCGAAGGCGCCTATCTGCAGGACGTCGACAACAACCGGTATGTCGATATTCTTATGGGCCTCGGCACTAATCTCTTCGGCCACAATCCATCCTTCATCCGCACGGCAATCGAAGCGCAGCTGGCCAAGGGCTTTGCGCTCGGACCGCAATCCGATCTGGCCGGCGAGACCGCCGAACTGTTTTGCCGGATCACCGGCAAAGACCGCGTCACATTCAGCAACACCGGAACCGAAGCCGTGCAGACGGCCATGCGGATAGCCCGTGCCGCGACGGGGCGCGACAAGATCGTCCTGTTTACAGGCTCGTATCATGGCCATTCCGACCCTGCCCTGCACAAGGCCACCAAACTGGAATATATCCGCAGAGGCGCCTTGCTCCGGTCTCATCCGGCATGGCTTGTGGCCCTGAAGCCGCTCCTGAAACGCATGGTGCTGACAAAAGCGGTTCCCGGTTTTTCAGGCGTGGCCCCCTCCTCTGCCCGCGATATTGTGCTGCTGGAATACGGCAATCCCCGCTCGATCGATTATATCAAGCGTCACGGCACAAGCCTTGCGGGCGTGCTCGTCGAACCGGTTCAGAGCCGGAACCCGGAACTGCAGCCTCGCGAATTTCTCCATGAGTTGCGTAGCGTGACCGAAAAGACCGGCAGCGCGCTGATATTCGACGAGATGATTACCGGCTTCCGCGTTGCACCCGGCGGCGCACAGGCCTATTTCGGCATAGATGCTGACATTGCCACCTATGGCAAAATCGCCGGCGGGGGATTGCCGCTGTCGCTCATCGCCGGCAAAGGCCGGTTCATGGACCTCGTCGATGGCGGAGCCTGGGCTTACGGCGATAGTTCCTTCCCGAAAGTGGCCTCGACATTTTTTGCCGGAACCTATTGCCGCCATCCGCTGGCGCTCGCAGCCGCCAAGGCGGTCGCGACACGATTGCTGGAAGACGGACCGGCCCTGCAAGACGGCCTCAACGCCAGGACCCTGGCATTCGTCGAACGGCTGAACGGCGCGCTTATGGATGCGGGGTTGCCCGTGTCGTTCATGAGCTTCGGTTCGTTCTTCGCCATATCCGCTGTCCGCAGCCGCATCTCGCCGCAGGCTGTCACAATGCTTTCCTTTCTTCTTTTGACCTCCGGCGTTCACCTTCGAGCCGGAGATCGCGGCGGTTTTCTCTCTACCGCCCACAGCGATGACGACATCGCCTTTGTTCACGACGCTGTTCTGCAAAGCCTGACGGCTCTGGCGGACCACCGTCTTATCGACAAACATTGATCGGAGCGACCACCATGAGTGCCCAGACACCGGCTGAAGACCTGAACTACAACGTCGTGATCAGCGACGAGGAACGATACTCGATATGGCCGGTTTACAAGGCGGTCCCGGCAGGGTGGCGACCAAGCGGCTTTTCCGGATCGAAGCAGGCGTGCCTCGATCACATCGAGGTTGTGTGGACCGACATGCGCCCCTTGAGTTTGCGGCGACTGATGGATGGCCAAGCAGCAAGCACAACCAGCGTGCAAGAATAGGACGTGACCCCATGGACGACCAACCATGGCCAAGCCCGGTGCCCCGCGAGGACACCGGACCGGACAGGGACTGGCTTGCGCAGGATGCCGTTCTCGATCTGCTCCTGCCGGAGGCGCTTGCACCAGTGATATCACCGGAAGAACCCGACATGGCCCACCTGCAGCACATTATCTGCGAGGCCCTTGAGGCGTTCACGCTGCATTATCCCGAATGCCGCGCGCGCATCGCCACCCTTCTGGGCAGCATGGAAAAGCCGATATCCGATCCTGGCTTCGTGGATACCAGCGGCCTTCCGCTGACGTCGTTTCACGCCAATGACTATGACCGGTATTTCCGCGTGAACCGCATTGCCACAGCCCAGCCCGCCTATGTTCTGCTGCGCAGCTTCCTGCAGGTCGCGCTCTCCGTTACCGATCTTTTCTGCCGTGCACCCCACCTGTCGGAAAAGGCCGCGAAAGCCCAGTTTGAAGGTTTCGAGGTTCATGCGAGGCTTCTTGCAAGGTGCTTCGGGGTGGAGTGTGCACGATGACAATTGCTCATCCGTCGCCATCTCGAATCTGGCGCGAATTCCACTGGGCGTTTTTCATGAACGTGCAGGGGCTGGTTCTGTGCCTGCGACGTTTCAACATGCAGGTGCATGAGCGCAACCATGCCGAAGCGGATAGGGAATTGCGGGCAGCAGCGGTGCTTCTGCGCACATCTGCCAGCTCCATGGACCTCGCCGCAAGCTTCAGCAAGGCGGATTATGAAAATACCATCCGCGTATCCATGACGCCGCCTTCTGTGGAATCCGATGATTTCAGCGGGCTGATGTCGTTCGATCATGCCGTGCTCATTCAGGTCTGGCGTGAAATGAAGGACGTGTTCGCCACGCTCCCGGTCGAACTCCATGACGCCCATGCCCAATTCGTTGCAGCCTACAAATATCTGGCGGAAGGGCATGTCGGCGTCTGCTCACGTTTCGTCGGCTCTGACGCCGGAAGCCTGCGATACGGCGACCGCAAGGCGATCGATACCCTGCAGCGCTTTGAACGCGGTCGCCTCAGCATGATCGATCCTCCCAAAAAAGGCTGCCCGTTCCACAAGTAACGTGCGTGTTCAATTTCTAATCCAGCGAGAACTGCATATGTCCGACTATACCAGCGCTTCAAACCAGGATCGGAACGCCTTTCGGGTCGCCGTCATCGGTATGGCAGGCCGCTTTCCAGGAGCCCCGGATATCGAGAGCTTCTGGGATAATCTGGTTCATGGCAGGGAGTCAGTCAAACAATGGACCGACGAGGAACTCATCGCGCTGGGTGTCCCGGTCGAGCAGCTTGCGGACCCCGATTTCGTGCGGGCTTCGGCACCGCTGGAGGGAGCCGACACGTTCGACGCCGAATTTTTCGGCTACAGCCCCAGCGAGGCAGAAATTCTCGATCCGCAACAGCGCCTGTTTCTCGAATGCGCCTGGGCGGCGCTGGAGCGCGCCGGATATCATGGAGACAGCTTCGACGGTTCCATCGGCGTCTATGCCTCGAGCGGCTTCAACACCTATCTTCTGAACCTGCACGCCAATGCAGCGGTGCGTCAATCGATCAGCCCCTTTGAACTATTCGTCGCCAACGACAAGGATTTTCTGGCGACGCGCACGGCGTATAAACTCAATCTGCGCGGCCCGGCCATGACGGTGCAGACGGCCTGCTCCTCATCGCTGGTTTCCGTTCATGTCGCAGCGCAGAGCCTGATTGCGGGCGAATGCGATATTGCGCTGGCGGGCGGCGTAACGGTTTCTCGTTCGCATGGATATATTGCACGCGAAGGCGGAATACTGTCTCCGGACGGTCATTGCCGGGCGTTCGATGCGGATGCTGCCGGAACCGTTCCCGGAAGCGGCGTTGGCGTCGTCGTCCTCAAGCGTCTTGACGATGCGCTTGCAGACGGCGACACGATCGATGCCGTCATT
Source organism: Rhizobium sp. FY34 (assembly GCF_005222845.1). Classification (GTDB taxonomy): domain Bacteria; phylum Pseudomonadota; class Alphaproteobacteria; order Rhizobiales; family Rhizobiaceae; genus Neorhizobium. The sequence goes on from NZ_STFZ01000011.1 coordinate 118,790, forward strand.
ATCGGTTCGGCCATCAACAATGACGGCGCACTAAAGGCCAGCTTTACCGCGCCGCAAGTGGACAGCCAGGCCATGGTCATAAGTGAGGCCCATGCCGCTGCGGGAATTTCGGCCGATTCCATCGGGTATATCGAGGCGCATGGCACGGGAACATCGCTGGGAGACCCCATCGAGATCGCAGCGTTGACGCAGGCCTTTCGCAAGACGACGCCACGCAGCGGATATTGCGCCATCGGCTCGGTGAAAACCAATATCGGCCACCTTGATACGGCCGCAGGCATTGCAGGTTTCATCAAGACCGTACTTTGCCTCAAGCACGGTAGGATTCCCGCAAGCCTTCACTTCAAACAGGCAAACGCGAAGATCGATTTCCCGACGAGCCCCTTTAAGGTAAATACGGCATTGCGGGACTGGGCTGCTGTGGAAAGCCCCCGGAGAGCCGGCATCAGTTCACTGGGCATCGGCGGAACGAATGCGCATGTGGTGCTGGAAGAGGCGCCAACGAACGCGGGCGCGCGCGTCAAGACGCAATCGGCATCCCCCCAGCTTCTGGTCTTTTCGGCACGCAATGAAGCAGCGCTCTCGGCACTGCTCTCGGCACAGGCGAAAGCATTTGAGGCGGACCCGAAACTTGCGATCAAGGACGTTGCCTTCACGCTAAGTCATGGTCGGAAAGCCTTCAGCCACCGTCAGTCGCTGGTTGCCGATGATGTGGCGTCGGCCGCTACGGCACTGCACCGCCTTGCCGGGGAAAAACCATCCCGTGCCGGCAGCACGCACTCACCGGTTTTCCTGTTTCCCGGACAGGGGAGCCAATATGCCGGAATGGGCAAGGATCTCTACGCGCGGCTGGAACATTTCCGCGCACCTTTCGATGCCTGCGCGGATCGTCTTTCCAAGATCATGCATCGTGATTTCCGCGCTGATCTCTTCGCCGGACATGAAGATATCCAAAATACGGAATTTGCCCAGCCGGCACTGTTTGCCGTGGAATATGCCCTTGCAAATGCATGGATGGCGCAGGGTGTGGTACCGCAGGCACTCCATGGCCACAGCATCGGCGAATATGTGGCAGCCTGCCTGGCGGGCGTCTTCGATCTCGAGACGGCACTTTCGCTTGTGGTGGCGCGCGGCCGGTTGATGCAACAGGCCGCACCCGGCGCAATGCTTGCGGTCGTTCATCCCGATGCACCGATCGACCGCTGGCTTGGCGCAGACATTGCCCTGGCGGCCAGCAATGCGCCGGGCCTCAGTGTCGTTTCAGGCAGCATGGACGCCATAGCAAGGCTCGAAGCGGAGCTCAAACAGGCCCGCTCCGTGACCCGGCGGCTGAAGACCAAACATGCGTTTCATTCGCCCATGATGGCGCAGGCCGCAGCGCGCTATCTGGACGAGTTGCGAAATGCGAGGCTTTCCCCGCCATCCATTGCGATGATCTCCAATGTGACGGGCACCTGGTTGAGCGCCGCGCAGGCGACGGATCCGAATTACTGGGCCGCACATCTGGAACAGACCGTGCGTTTCGACGAGGGGATGCGAACGCTTTTCGGCATAGACAATGCCGTGTTCATCGAGGTAGGACCGGGATCGGCACTCTCAGGCCTCATCCGCGAACACACCATCACGGAAGGCAGGATCATAACCTGCCTTGGCCGTGCCAGACCGGAAAACGAGACCGGCCAGGTCCTTGCCGCAGTGGGACAATACTGGCAGACCGGTGGGCATCTCGACTGGCAGGCCGCATCGCCCGAAGGCAGCCGCGTGCCGCTCGCCACCTATCCGTTTCAGGGGCAGCGCTACTGGATTTCCGCCCAGACGGCAGAAAACCAGGCGCCCATCTCCACCCCCGGCGACCGCGCCAGAATCTATCGTCCGACATGGCAGCGCCTGCCGCCGGCGACCCCGGTGGATTGCAGAAATCGCCGTGTTCTGATCCTTGATGAAGGACACATCGGCAAAGCGCTCGCCGCACGGCTGGAAGGCGCCGGTGCTCAGGTCTATCGCGCCGTTTCAGGCGAGCGGTTCGATGAGTGCGATTTCCGTTGCTTCAGCCTTGCCGGACATTCCGCAGCGGATTTTGCCCAGTTGCTCGACACATTGGGCGAGCGTGGAGCCCTGCCACAAGATATCCTTTATCTATGGCCTCTGAAGCCCGGCCCGCGGGACGAGGTTTCGGCCTTGCTCGATCTCGTGCGGGCGCTGACCGTACAGGGGCATAAAAGCAATCTGACACTGGTGACCAATGGCGCAGCGGATGTCACCGGTCTGGAAAGCCTCGACGACCTGCAGTCCCGGCTGCCGGGGATTCTGAAGGTTGCCAGTCAGGAATATGAAGACCTGACATGCAGGCACATCGATATCATGCTCGCGCAGGACATGACGGATCAGACGATCGCGGATCGCCTCGTGGCGGAATTCGACGGAACCAGCCCGGTGGTCGCCATAAGAGGGCCGCACCGGTGGGCGCATGGATTTGCGCCCCTCTACCTGCCTGAACCAAAGGCGTCAGCACGGCTGAAGAAAAACGGTGTCTATGTCGTGATCGGCAATATTGCCGAAGGTGTGGGCACCGTCTGGCTGGATCATCTGGCGAGAATCTCCGGCACACGCCTGTCCGTGCTGCAATCCGTCCAGGAGGCGGTGACTGCCTCTCCTTCGGATGCACCTATCGATACGCGCCGGATCGACTGCAATGATCCGGCAGCCATCGGCAATGCACTTGACGAAGTAGTAGCGGTAAACGGTCGGATCGACGGCATTTTTCTGAGCATGCCGCAGGCGAACCGGCAGGCGGCAGCGCCGCTTTCAATGATGGACGATACGCATCTGAACTACAACGAAACGGTTCGCATCGCACCGTTGCGAGCGCTCATAAAGGCGATGGAGCAAAGGCGGGCAGGCTTCTGCTGCATCCAGTCATCGCTTGCAACCGTCATCGGCGGCGTCGGGCTCGCCGCCTACACATCGGGATACCAAGCGGTCGAGCTGCTTGTTGCTGACCAGTCGCGCAGTGCAAGAATGCCCTGGTTCGCCATTGGCTATCCGCTCGTTGATGTCCTGGCCGCCGGCAAGCGCTCCTCGCTCGACACCAACGCCTATGCGGTCGCCTCGCAGGATGCCTGGGACCTGACGAGAAAGATCATCGAGAACGGCACTATCGGCACAACGATGCTTTCGCGCAGCGACATCACCGTCGCCCCCCGCACCGGAAGGAAAGCACAATCACCGAAGGCGCCAGTTTCGGATCGTGCAAGGCCGGCCATGTCCACACCCTTCATTGCCCCACGCAGCCCCATCGAAACCACGGTCGCAGGCATTTTCGAAGAGCTGATCGGCGTCAGCGGGATCGGCGTCGATGACGGGTTTTATGAGCTGGGCGGCCACTCGCTTCTGGCCATCCGCGTTGTCGCCAAACTGAGGGAAACATTCCCAGTCAAAATCGAAATGCGTGAACTCCTCTTCGAGAACCCGACGGTCGCCCGCGTGGCGAGCATGATTACAGCCCATATGCCGGATGAAGGCGACCTGGACGAGATGGCGGCGCTGTTGATGGAAATCGAAGGCCTTTCCGACAGTGAGGTCCAGAGCGCGCTTGGAGGAGAAACACGATGAACGAATTCTATACCAAACTCGCGAACCTTTCGCCCGAGCGCCGTCGCCTCATAGAGCAGCGTCTTGCCGAGCGGGGATATCAGTCGGCTCTCGACTCCGTCATTCCGGGACGTGAGGAAGGCGATGGTGAGAGGCCCCTGTCCTTTGCGCAGCAGCGTCTGTGGTTCATGCAGCAGCTTGAACCGGACAACACGGCTTACAACATGCGCAGCATCCTGCGCTTTCGCGGGGAGCTCGTCAGGCCGGCGCTGGAAGAGGCGCTGGCAAATGTCGTGAAACGGCATGAGCCACTGCGAACGCGCTTCATTCCCGGTGCAGACGGCTCTCCGGAACAGGAAATTCTACTCTCCGGCGACACGCAGATCGAATTCCTCGACCTCGGGCAGGACACAGATGCGCAAGCCACAGCCCGTGAACATATCCTGCAGCGACTGTCCGCACCTTATGACCTGAGCCAGACGCAATTGCGCGCGGTGCTGGTTCGCCTTTCCGCCAACGATCATCTGCTGGCGGTCGGACTGCATCATATCGCAGGCGACCGGTGGTCCATGACCGTACTCGCCCGCGATCTGGCAGGATTCTACAAGAAGGCGACGGGCCAGTCGCACCATCTGCCAGACATTCGCGTTCAATATGCCGACTGGGCTATCTGGCAGGGAAAGATGCTGCGCGGCCCGGTGCTCGAAAACCAGCTTGCATACTGGACGAAGGCGCTCGGCACGGACCTTCCGGTGCTGGACCTTCCATTCGACCGGCCGCGGCCGGCCATCGCAAGCTTCCTCGGCGCGCAATTTGCCGTTTCCGTCGATCCGGCACTTTCAGGCAAGCTGAGGGCGCTGGCACGGGCACATAATGTCAGCCTATACGTCCTGCTTCTCTCCGCCTTCAAACTGGTGCTGCATCTCTATTGCGACAGCGACGACATCGTGGTCGGCAGTGAAGTTGCAAACCGCGACAGGCCGGAAACCCAGGCGATGATCGGCCCACTGGTCAATACGCTGGTGCTGCGTACCGATCTTGCGGGCAATCCGGATTTTTCGGGCCTGCTGCAACGCGTCAGCGAAACAGTCCGCACCGGCTTGGCGAACCAGGACGTGCCATTCGAGCGGATCGTCGAGGCGCTCAACCCGAAACGCTCCCTTTCCGAGATGACACCGCTGTTTCAGGCGAAATTCGATCTCCAGCACAATCTGGCACGGTTGCCCGAACTCGACGGTCTTACCATCGAAACCGTGCGCCTGCCCGATGGTGCTGCGAAAAACGAAATTCGCTTCAACCTTGAGGACAATGACCCGGATATCGGTGGCAAGATCGAATATGCAACAGATCTTTTCGATGAAGAGACGGTCGCCACGATCTGGCAGCGTTTCGAACATGTATTGCGGACGATCGCCGAAAATCCCGCCCGCAGGTTGTCGGAATTTACTCTTCTTGGCGATGACGAACAGCAGGAGCAGATCCGTCGATCCGCCGGTCAGTCGCTGACACCCAACGGGCTTGGCCTGCACGCGATGCTGACGGCGCAGGCGGCACGCACACCGGAAAGAGTGGCAGTTGCAAGCGAACATGGCAAACTCACCTACCGCGCGCTCGACCAGCGAAGTGACGCAATTGCCGCCGCGCTCGTTGCTGGCGGGTATGGCCGCGGCGCCATCGTCGGCGTCTGCATGCAGCGCACGCCAGATCTCATCGCAGCCCTGTTCGGCGTCTTGAAAGCAGGCGCTGCCTATGTTCCGCTCGATCCGGACTACCCGTCCGAGAGATTGGCCTTCATTGCTCAGGATGCGGCCATCCGGGTCGTCCTCACGGACAGCGCCCGGCTGGCATTTGACGCCACCGAGGATCTGGCGCTTATCGAGGTCGGCAAACTTCCCAATACGGTCTTTTCTGCCACCCATACCGTCGATTCCGCCGATCCTGCCTATATCATCTATACATCCGGCTCGACGGGGCGACCGAAGGGTGTGGCAATCACGCATGGCAATGCAGCCGCCCGCATGCAGTGGACAGGTAGCAACTTTACCGGTGACGAGCTTTCAGGCGTATTGGCATCGACCTCGGTTTGCTTCGATCTCTCCATATTCGAGATTTTCGGCACCCTATCCTGCGGTGGTCAGGTGGTTCTGGCCAATACGCTCTTCGATCTGCCGCGTTTGCAGGATGTTGCCAGCGTCAGCCTGATCAACACCGTTCCGAGTTTGCTGCGCGAATATCTGCGCCACGACACGCTTCCGAAATCCGTTCTGGCCATCAACCTTGCCGGGGAGCCCCTGCCGCCGGTCCTGCTCGAAGAGCTGGCGAAAAAGGCACCGCAGGCGCGTATACACAATCTTTATGGGCCTTCGGAGGATACAACCTATTCAACGGGAGCGACGGTTTGCGCCGCCGGTGGGGAAAAAACGGTTCCCATAGGCACTCCCCTGCCGGGCACGGAAGCTTACGTCCTCGACCGGGCCGGACGTCTCCGGCCTGACGGCCTTGCGGGTGAACTTTATCTCGGTGGAGCCGGCGTCACGCGCGGATATCTGCGGCGTCCGGGCCAGACGGCGGAGCGTTTCGCTCCGGATGCTTTCTCCGGCCGGTCATCCGCCTATCTCTACCGTACCGGCGACCGGGTCAGGCGGCGCGCGGATGGCACGCTGGAATTCCATGGCCGTCTCGACAATCAGGTCAAGATCAGGGGCCTGCGGATCGAGACCGGCGAGATCGAGCACCAGTTGGAAGATATTGATGGGGTCAACGAGGCGGTCGTCGCAGTCATCGGCGAGGATGCAAGCCCGGACCGCCAGCTGGCCGCCTATATTTCGCTTGATGCAGGCCGAAAACTGACAGTGGACGAGATCCGCGCCGCACTTGCAAAGCAGCTTCCCTCCCATCTCGTACCAGCCCTCTGGACCATTCTGTCGGCCATGCCGCATCTGCCGAACGGCAAGATCGACCGGAGCGCCCTGCGCGCGCTTGAAATCAAGACGCCGGACGGCAGTGGAACCGCACCGCGAAATCCTGTCGAGCAACGGCTGGCCGCCATATGGCAGGACGTCCTCCAGACAAACATGATCGATGTCGAGCGCAGCTTCTTCGAAATGGGTGGACATTCGCTCCTCGCCATCCGGATCATTGCCCGCATAAAGGCCGAGTTCGGGGTTTCATTACCGCTGAAGGCTATCTTCGAGACACCGACAATCGCCGAGCTGGCAAACCGGCTTAAGAGTGAAACGCAGGAAGGCCCCAGTGCGGATGGCCATGCGGTCATCCATAATGCCGCAGACCGCCATGAGCCGTTTCCGCTTACGGATATCCAGCATGCCTACTGGATCGGCCGCAACCAGGGCTTTGAACTCGGCAGCGTCGGGTCCCACGGCTATCGGGAATTCGATATCGACAATCTCGATACCCATGCGCTCGAAAGCGCCATAAACAGTCTTGTCGCGCGCCACGACATGCTGCGCGCCATCGTCGATCCCGACGGACGGCAGCGTGTGCTCGGGCATGTTCCCCACTATGGACTGCCGGTGATGGATCTGCGTGATGCAGCCGATCGCGCCACCTGCCTGATGGACATCAGAAACAGGCTGTCGCACAATGTTTTCAAGGCGGATCGCTGGCCGCTGTTTCACATCGAAGCCGCCCGGCTCGATGAGAAGACGACGAGGTTGTTCGTCAGTTTCGATGTTCTCATCGGTGACGCTTGGTCGCTGAAACTGATGGGCACCGAGCTCGCAGCGCTCATGCAGAAACGTGCGCTTCCCGAAATCGGACTGACATTCCGCGATTATGTTCTCTTCGAAAAATCCGCGCACAACAGTGCATCCTATGAGCGGGCACGGCAGCACTGGTCTGCCCGCATAGCCAGTTTGCCAGCCTCCCCGGATCTGCCGCTGGCATGCAATCCATCGCAAATCGAGCATCCGCGCTTCACACGCCGCCGGGGCCGCCTTATCGCGAAAGACTGGTCACGCTTCAAGGAACTGGCCCAGAGTGCCGGACTGACCCCAACCGCCGCGATCATGACGATCTTTGCAGAGGTTCTGGCACGCTGGAGCAGGCGACAGGATTTCACCCTCAATCTGACCGTCTTCAATCGCGAACCAGTTCATCAGGACGTGGAAAAGATCGTCGGCGATTTCACGGCGTCACTCCTGCTCGGACTCGATTTTTCGGCCCGCGCCGACTTCACTACGCGTGCTCGTCAGGTTCAACTTCGCCTGATGGAAGATCTTGAACACAGGCTTTTCAGCGGCGTTTCCGTGCTTCGCGAACTGGCCAAACAGAACGGGCGCTCCGGCGGCGCCCTTATGCCCGTGGTTTTCACCAGCGTTCTGGGCCAGACATCGAGAGACGACAAGGCACCGCGTCTCGATACACGCCTGGTGGACAGCGTCAGCCAGACACCACAGGTCTATCTCGACCATCAGGTTTCAGAAGATCAGGGTGATCTGGTCTATAACTGGGATGCGGTCGAGGAACTGTTCCCGCCCTCCATGCTGGACATGATGTTTGCCGCCTATGAGACATTGCTGCAAGCGCTGGCCGGCGACGACGCTGCATGGCAGACCGAGGCGGATATCGTTGATGGCCAGGCGTTCGAAACGCTCAATGACCGGGCGAAGATCGCGCTTCCTGACGACACGCCGCTCCTGCATGAAGCGTTTTTCCACAGAGCCACGCAAAGCCCTGACAAGATCGCCGTCTGCGCTGGCGGTATCGAACTGACTTACGGACAGGTGGCCGAACGCGCGCTGGCGCTGGCGGCCAATCTGCAGAAGGCCGGTGCTGGCCCGAACGATCGGGTTGCCGTTTCTCTGTCGAAGGGTGCAGGCCAGGTGATCGCCTGCCTCGGCATTCTGGCAAGCGGTGCGGCCTATGTACCGGTTGACCCAGATTTGCCCGAGGAGCGGCGTTTCGAACTTGTGGAAGACACAGCGGCCGATCTCGTCGTCGCCGAAGGGGGTAACTGGCCGCAGCGGGTGACGGTGCTTGCGGTTCCCGAGAATGGCGGAGCGAGGCCTTCGCCGGTTGCAACCAAGCCCACGGATCTCGCCTATATCATCTTCACCTCGGGTTCGACCGGCAAACCGAAAGGCGTGATGATCGATCATCGAGGCGCGCTGAATACGATCCTCGATATCAATCGCCGCTTTGGCATTTCGGATGAAGACCGGGTTTTCGCGCTCTCGTCTCTGAGCTTCGACCTTTCGGTCTACGATCTATTCGGTCCGCTTGCGGTTGGCGGTGCCATCGTCATTCCCGTGCGCGAGGAAATATCGGACAATGCCCGCTGGATGAAGCTTCTGCTGCACCATCGAGTGACGGTCTGGAATTCGGTGCCGGCCCTTGTTCAGTTGCTGCTGGCCGAGCTGCCGACGCTGCGGGAAAAACCGCCCCTGCGCCTGATCATGATGAGCGGTGATTGGATCCCCGTCAGCCTGCCTCCCGCCTTGAAAGCCCAGTTGCCGAATGCCGATCTCATCAGCCTTGGCGGGGCCACCGAAGCTTCCATCTGGTCGATTTTCCACCCTATTGGAGAAACCCTCCGGGACTGGACGAGCATCCCCTATGGCCAGCCATTGGCGAACCAGCGGTGGTATGTCCTCGATGATCAGGGGCGCCCCTGCCCGCCATGGGTTACGGGTCGGCTGTTTATTGGCGGCATCGGTGTTGCGCGCGGTTACTGGGGACGACCGCAGCTGACTGCCGAACGTTTCATCCCCGACAGTTTCGCGGACGAAGTAGAAGCCGAAAAAGGAGCACTTCTGCTTTACGACACCGGCGATCTTGGGCGGCTACGGCCCGAGGGATTACTGGAGTTTCTGGGGCGCGAAGATTTCCAGGTCAAGGTCAACGGCTTCAGGATAGAGCTCGGAGAAATCGAGACTGCGCTGCTGCAAAATGAAAATGTCGCCGAAGCCGTTGTGACGACGACGGGCCAGCCACCTGCCCTTGTCGCCTATATCGTTCCGGATACCAAAGGCAGCCTGATCGGCAAACTGGAAGCAAAGGCTAGCCGGTCAGGCGATGGCGGATTGCGCGATGCGGGAAGGACCGTCGATTTGTCCACGCCGGACGGCCTGTTTCACGAAGCGATTGCCCGGCAAAGTCATCGCCGGTTTCTGAACGCTCCGGCGGAGCTTCAGAAAATCGGCCATCTGCTGGCAAGCATACGGGCCTTCGATGTCGCCGGAACACCGCTGAAGAAGGCACTCTACCCGTCTGCCGGCGGACTCTACCCCGTTCAGACCCACATCCTGGTCCGTGACGGCCGGATCGAGGGATTGTCCGCTGGCTTGTATCGTCATCATCCGGCCGAACACCGGTTGGAATTTCTTGCCGCCGTTTCACAGGAACAGATCAAGACAATCGCCGGCAAAAGCGACGATATCGTCGGGCCATGCGCTTTCCTCGTGGTTTTCACCGGCCACATGGCAGCCATGGCGCGCAGCTATAAGGAAAGGGCCAGAGACTTCTGCCTGCTGGAAGCCGGCCACATGGCGCAGGCCATGATGCTGCATGCGCCACGCCTCGATATCGGCCTATGTGCGGCCGGCGGTGTCGATCTCGCCGCCCTGGCATCGGCAATGGCAACGGAAGAAGACGAAGAGCCCCTTTACGTGCTGGCCGGCGGCCCCATCGATCCCGCATGCAGCAGGCAATGGCAGGCATCCATTCAAAGGGGGGGTGAAAACCTTTCCGAGAGGCTGCGCGCATTTCTTGCCGGAAAACTTCCCGCCTATATGGTCCCCCGCGAATTCGTCATTATGGAGCGGCTGCCTCTCAGCGCCAATGGCAAGGTTGATCGCAAAGCCCTCCCCGCGCCGGGCACAAGGGCACGCGACACCGTTGCCCCGACAACCGAGAACGAGACCGCACTGCTGGCGATCTGGCACGAACTCCTCTCCAGTGACGACGCCGGCGTGGAGGACAACTTCTTCGAAGCAGGCGGAGATTCCCTGACGATCATGCAGCTTCTGTCGCGCATTAGGCAGGAGTTCTCAGTTCACCTGACGCTCGCTCAGCTCTTTGGTGCGACCACCGTCAAAGCACAATCCGACTTGCTCAGCTCACTGTCACCACACCTTACGGACGCAGTGGAAATCGGTATTTCCCCGATCGTGACCGAGACATCCGTAGACGACCTTTCCGAGATTGACGTCGATAAAATGCTGGAGCGACTGCTCTCCAGCCAAAAGGACCAGTAGACGTGAACAGTATGGATATTTCCCGACTGAGCCCGGATGAAAAGCGCCAGCTTCTGCAACGCCTGATGGCCGCACAGCAGACATCCGAAAGGACGAAATTTCGACTGAGCCACGCTCAGGAACGCATCTGGTTTGTCGAGCAGATGCAGCCAGGAGCAGGTGCATATTCGATACCCCTGGCCATCAGGCTCAACGGTCCACTCGACCGCGACAGGCTGAAGACCTGCTTCGATATCGTCGTCCAGCGCCATGAAAGCCTGCGGACGGTTTTCGAGGTTGTGGACGGAGAGCCCTTCCAGGTCATCGCCTCTCGATCAACCTCGGACTTCAGTTTTCACGAACTGGCCGGCGACGAGCTCCCGCGCGATGCCGCCGTAAGCCGCTTCGCGCGGGAGCCGTTCGAGCTTTCACAAGGTCCGCTGTTTCGCGTCGGCCTGTTCTCCATTGCACCTGACGAGCATATCCTTGTCATGGTGATACATCACATCATTTCCGACTACGCCTCGTTGCAGATCCTCATCGACGAGGTCTACAGACTCTACAGCGCTTCCGAATCTCCATCTGTAGGCCAGTTGCCGGCACTCGCTATCCAGTATCGAGACTATGCCGAATGGCAGCGCAACGGCACTGCGGCGCTGTCAGGCCAGGTCGATTACTGGCGTGAACAGCTTCGTGACGCACCGCTGCTGCTTCAACTTCCGTTCGATTTCGCCCGGCCGGTCACGCAGGCGTTTCGCGGCGCCCGGCACACATTCCACCTTGGGCCAGAGCTGTCCGCTGCCATCAAGGATTTGGCGAAAAGCCGGCAACTGACGACATTCATGGTGCTGCTAGCGTCCTATCAAATTCTGCTCGCCCGTCTTTCGAGGTCGGACGACATCTGCATCGGCACGACGGCCTCGAACCGGAACAGAGCAGAGACCCGCAATCTCATAGGACTGTTCGTCAACAATCTCGTCATGCGGACCCGCCTGCAGGCGAATGACAGCTTCGATGCGCTGCTCGCAAGAGTTCGCGATACGGCGCTGGAAGCCCTTTCCAACCAGGATGTTCCCTTTGAGCAGGTGGTGGATGCGCTGAATGTCGAGCGCGACATGGGCCATAACGCCCTGTTTCAGTCGACTTTCGTCCTTCACAACGCGCCTGGTGCAGCTTTCGACCTCGGTGATATCAAGGTCACGCCGATCGCGCTCGATTCAGGCGCTTCGCGTTTCGATCTCAGCCTCGACATGCACGATGGACGGGGAATCGAAGGTTTCAGTGGCGTCTTTGAGTTCAATACGGAACTCTTCCTGCCTGAAACGGTTAGGCGTTTTTCCGATTATTTCCTGAGACTGCTCCGCGGGCTCCTATCGAATCCCGGTGGCCGCATCGCCGAAATCGACCTGCTGAACGAGACAGAGCATGCCGCCATGGCGGCTGCGAACCAGACAAGCGCCGCCTTTCCATTGAGAGATGTCGCATCGCTGCTGGAAGAGACCGCACAGGCGCGCAGCTCGTTTGCGGCCGTGCGCTGCGGCACCCGGCAGTATTCCCATGGCGACCTGAACGACGCCGCCAACCGCGTGGCATCCGGATTGCGTGACCGCATCGGCCACGGGGCATCTCATCCCCGTATCGCCATTTGCCTGCCGCGTTCCGAAAACCTTGTCATCGCCATTCTCGCGGTGCTGAAACTGGGGGGGCATTATGTGCCCCTAGATCCGGGACACCCGGCGGAGCGGCGCGCGCTCATTCTCGAAGATTGCAGGCCCGACATCATTCTCGTCAGCGAGGCTGACGATGAGGCTGCGAACTCGGCATATCCATGCGATTACGCCGCGATTGAACCCTTGCTGCTTGCAACCGGCTCCTTCAGCAATCCGCACCGTAAGACGTCACCGGACGATCTGGCCTATATCATCTACACCTCCGGTTCGACGGGAAGGCCAAAAGGCGTGCCCATCAGGCAGAAAAGCCTGGTCAATCTGCTCACAAGCATGGCGAGACGACCGGGCATGTCCGCTGACGATCGATTCCTCGCCGTCACGACACCAGCCTTTGATATCGCCACCCTCGAGTTGCTGATGCCGCTGCTGGTCGGCGGCCTGCTGATTATCGCCGAAGCCGATGACGTCTATGACGACATGGCACTTTCGGAGCTTATCCGGAAACACGGCGCGACAATGATGCAGGCGACACCCGCCACATGGAGACTGATGGCCGATGCAGACTGGAAGGCGCCGGCTGCTTTCAAGATGCTTTGCGGCGGCGAAGCGCTCGAGCCGGGCCTTGCCCGCCGCCTGCTGGCAGCCGGAGGCGAATTGTGGAACCTCTACGGCCCGACCGAGACAACCATCTGGTCCACCTGCACACGCATAGACCCCGAACATCTGGAGCTTTCTGCCCTGCCGATCGGCGAGCCGATCGCCAACACGCAGCTCCATTTGCTCGATGACGCGCTGATGCCAGTACCGGCAGGCGTTGTCGGAGATCTGTATATCGGCGGCGAAGGTCTGAGCCCCGGCTATTTCAACCGCGAAGATCTGACGGCGCGCGCATTCGTCGAAGGGCCAGCCGCCGGTTCGAACGGTCGGCCTGAAACATCTCGGCTCTATCGCACCGGCGACCTCATGCGGCGGACCGCTGCCGGACATCTTCTTTATGTCGGCCGCGCCGACTTTCAGGTCAAGCTTCGCGGTTTCCGTATCGAACTCAGCGAGATCGAGGCGATCCTCGCCGCGCAGCCATCAATCGAGCAGGCCGTTGTTGCCCTTTGGCAGGATGAGGAAGGGTCGGGCACCCTCGTCGCCTATTGCCGCAGTGGGACAGGTCCGGCGGACGAGGACGCAATCCGCGCAGCGCTCGCTTTACAACTCCCCTCCTACATGCTTCCCGCCGCCTATGTATGGATGGACAACTTTCCCTTAAACGCCAATGGCAAGATCGATCGCAAGCGACTTGAACGGCCGACACAGATAGTCTCGTCAGCCGCCTACGCTGCTCCGCGCGAAGGCACCGAGCAAATAGTCGCCGCCATTTGGCGTGAACTGCTCCGCGCCGAAAAGGTCGGGCGCGATGACAATTTTTTCACGGTTGGCGGCCATTCCCTGCTGGCGACCCGGATGCTCGCGCGTTTGCGGAGATCATTCGCCGTTGAACTGCCTCTGCGCAGCATTTTTGAGAAACCGAGACTTGCGGAATTTGCCAGTGCCATCGATGCCCTTTTGCCAATGACCGGACGCAGGCCGCAAGCGGATGCGTCCGGACTGGCAAGGCGGGACCATGCCGGACGAGCGCCGCTGTCGCATGCACAGAACAGACAATGGGCGCTTGCGCAGCTTGAACCGGACAGCCCGCTTTACAATATCCCGTTTGCCTTGAAGATCAGGGGACCGCTCGATCTCGAAATCCTGTCGCATGCGCTGAAGCTGACAGCGCAACGACAGGATATCCTGCGCAGCCGGTTCGTCTCGATCGATGGCAGGCCCTTCATCGAGACCGACCCTGAGATGATATTCCCAATCGTGCCGGAAGAGATCGGCGATGCGGATCTCGAGGCTGCCCTGCTCGATTGCGCGCGCCGACCATTCGACCTTGCCGTTGCGCCCCTCTTCCGCATTCACGCCTTCCGCACCGGTCCGCAGGACCATGTTCTGCTTTTCATATTGCACCACATTATCGGCGACGCCCTTTCAGCGGAGATTCTGCTGAACGAGGTCGCTGAGTTTTATGCGTCTCTCTCCAAGAAAACCGAACCGTCACACACGGTGCTGCCGCTGCAATATGCGGATTTTGCGGTCTGGCAGCAGGAGCAGGATACGAAGGACCAGGTCGATTACTGGTGCAGGACGCTTGCGGGCGCGCCACCGCTGCTGGAACTGCCCACGGACTTTGTGCGGCCCGCCATACAGGGCTTCGCCGGTGACAGTATCCGCTTCTCACTTAACGCGGTTTTACTCGCAAGATTGCGCAAACTCTGCGACCAGCAAGGCGCGACCCTTTTCATGGGAATGCTGGCAGCGTTCTCGACGCTGCTCCAACGTGTAAGCGGCATGCGCGATATCGTCATCGGAACACCGGTATCCGAACGCTTCCACCCCGATCTGGAAAACCTCATCGGCATGTTCGTCAATACGCTGGCGATCCGGTTGCAGACACAGGGCGGTGAGACCTTCAACGAAGCACTGAAGGTAACCCGTGACACGACCTTGGGGGCTTTCGCCAACCAGGCCGCGCCATTTGAGAAGGTGGTCGATACACTTTCGCTTCCCCGGACATGGAGCCATAACCCGCTGTTCCAGGCCATGCTCGTTTCGACCGTCGAAACCCGGCGCAGACCTATCTCGCTGGCGGACATGGATTGGGAACGACTGCTGCTTCCTGACACGTCGTCGCGCGTGGACCTGACATTGTTCATCCATGAAACGGCAGAGGAACTTTCGTGCCGCCTCGAATATCGTAGCGATCTTTTCCGCCGCGCAACCATAGAATCTCTAGGCGATGCGTTGGTCGCCCTGATTGAAAACATTGTCGAACGCCCCAACGTGCCACTCGACAGGCTGTCACTGCTATCCGGCAGCCAACAGAAAAGGCTGCGACACTGGAACGAGACGGATACGGCATTTCGGCCGCGGCGGCGCTGCCTGCACGACTTCGTGAAAGCGAGTGCCGAAGCCAATCCGCAGGCGACAGCCGTTACCGATCAGGATGGGAGCCTGTCCTATGCCGAGCTTGACCGAAAGGCCGACAGGCTCGCAAGCGGGTTGGCCGCAGCCGGAATAGGTCGGGGAAAACGGGTCGGCATCCGCCTTGAAAGACGCGTGGGGCTGGTGGTTGCCATACTGGCGGTTCTTCGCACCGGCGCCGCCTATGTGCCGCTGGACCCGCGTTACCCCGCCGACCGGATAGAATTCATCGCCGCAGACGCTGATCTGGCGCTCATTCTGGTCACGACAGAGGATGACATTTCAACTGTCGGACAGAATTTCCGATGCATGACGCCGGGCATGGTGGACAATCTGGCAAACGGGGTCGTTCCAGCGCAGGTGGCATCCGGATCCGATCTTGCCTATATCATCTACACGTCCGGTTCTACCGGCAGACCGAAGGGCGTGGCCATCGAACATCGCAACGCGGTTGCTTTCGTGCAATGGTGCCTGCACAGCTTCACCGGCGATCAGCTGTCCGGCGTACTCGCCTCCACGTCGATCTGCTTTGATCTTTCGATCTTCGAAATATTTGCGACGCTTGCAGCGGGCGGGCGAATCTTCTTGGTGGACGATCTCTTCGCCTTACCGAACGCACCATTTGTGAACGACGTGACGCTGGTGAACACCGTTCCGACACCGATGTCCGAACTGCTCAAACTCGGCCCCCTGCCACAGAGCGTGAAAACGGTTTGCCTGGCGGGGGAGCCGCTTCCGCGCGAACTTGTGGCGCGGATTTACGCCAACGACAGGGTCGAAAACCTCTATAATCTGTACGGCCCCTCGGAGGACACAACCTATTCGACGGTGGCACCGGTGCCTAAATCGGGAGAGTGGTTCGGCATCGGTGTACCGATTGCCAATACCCGCACCTATGTGCTCGACGGCGAGATGAACGAGGTGCCAGTTGGGGTGCCCGGCGAACTTTTCCTGTCAGGCAGCGGATTGGCGCGTGGATACTGGAACCGGCCGGGTCAGACCGCCGAGCGCTTTCTGCCCAATCCCTTTGCCGACTGCAGCGAGCATCGCGTCATGTATCAGACCGGCGATATCGTGCGCAGGCGCGATGATGGCGGCCTCGACTACATGGGTCGCGGTGACCGGCAGCTCAAGCTGAACGGCTTCCGTATCGAACCGGGTGAAATCGAGGCCGTATTATTGCAGCAGGAAGGGGTGCACGAGGCCGTTGTCGGGCTCTGGCGCGACGCCTCAAGTCATCCGCGCCTGGCAATGTGGATTGCCGGCGACCACACAGTTGAGATCGCCAAACTTGTTACAACACTCAGACAACGCTTGCCCGAGCATTTCATTCCCGTCCTTGCAACCAAGCTCGAAGCGCTTCCACGCTTGCCGAACGGCAAGCTGGACAGATCCGCTCTGCCCGATCCCTCAGCCCATGGCGAACGCTCCCGTGAAACCGCACGTCCAATCAATGATCAGGAAAAAGCACTGGCGCAGCTATGGCAAGCCTTGCTCGGCTGCGGAGACATCCGGCGAAACGACAATTTCTTCTCGCTCGGCGGCGATTCAATCCTTGCCATACAGCTGGTTTCACAGGCCCGTCAGAAGGGGTTGAAGATGACCCCACGCGATGTATTCCTGCATCCCACGCTCGCATCTCTTGCAGAAGCGACGCAGGCAGGCGGCGCTTTGACAGCCGCAACCGGTCATGTCGATGATGAATCCACGCTCTCGGCGATACAGCACTGGCTGCTGGATCAGGACCTGCCCGACCTTGCCCATTGGAACCAGGGATTGATCTTGAAGCCCACCCGCTCTCTTGATCCCGACCGGCTCGAAAAAGCGATTTCCAGGCTTCTCGACGAGCATCAGTCGCTTCGCGCCAGATTTTTGCGCGAAAATGGGCAATGGCATCAGGAATTCCTCCCCATTTCGGCAATGCCGCCCATGCAGCGACTGGCCGCCGCAGATGAGAATGACGTCACGGAATTTGCCAAAGAGCTTCATGCTGGCTTCGATCTCGGTGCCGGGCCTCTCTTCGGTGCAATCCTTGCGACATTGCCGGATGGCTCCGGGCGCCTGATCCTCGCGGCCCATCATCTCATTGTCGATGGTGTGTCTTGGCGAGTGATCGTTGCCGACATCCAGCGGCATTATCTGGAGAACAGCAGTGTTCGTTCCGGCGCAGTCGCGTCAGACAAGTGGAATAGCCGGCTGTCACGGTCGGAGCTCTTCGACGCAGAGGAAGACTATTGGCGCAGCATCTGCGAGGAAGATGTAAGGGCGCTGCCTCTCGACAATGAGAAGGGAGGCAATCGTCAGTCCGATGCAGTGACATATCGGCAGACGATTGATGCCGAGACAACGCGGCAACTGCTCCGAGATGTGCCGGAGTGCTTCAGCATCGCCTCGTACGAGGTTCTCGTCGCAGCCCTCTATCTGACGCTGCGGCAATGGAGCAGTGAGCCACGTCTGCGCATAGAAATGGAAAGCCACGGCAGACCGCATCTGTTCGAGGATATTGATGTTTCCGAAACCGTGGGATGGCACACCGCCCTTTATCCCGTGTTGCTTGACACGCCCGAAGAGGCGACACCGGACCGCCTGCTGCTCGACGTCAAAGATACTTTGCGGCGAACTCCAAACAATGGTGTGGGTTTCGGCGTTCTGAAATACCTTCGCAACAAGGGTGAGCATTTGGACTACGGCAAACCGCAAGTCCGCTTCAACTATCTCGGCCAGATAGATGCGATGTTTGGGGCCGATGGTCTGTTTGCACCGTCCGGCATCACATCCGGTCCGATGTACGGCCCGGGCAATCCGCGTGATGCGATCCTCGAGATCAATGCCATGGTCGTGCGAGGCGAATTGCAATTGCAGTGGATCTATGGCGCGCAACTGCATTTCGAACACACTATCACGACGCTGACCGGCCATTTACGGGAAAATCTTCAAACGCTGATCCAGCATTGCCTGAAGGGTTCAGGCACAGGTTTCAGCCCTTCGGATTTCCCGCTGATGAATCTCGGTCAGGACGAACTCGACAATCTGCTAAAGAGCTTGTGACACAATGGACAATCGCCCTCTTGAAAGCCGCCGACGCTCGGCTATCGAAAACATCTATCCACTGTCACCGATGCAGGAAGGACTGCTGTTTCACTCCATCGCCACGCCAGACGAGGGTGTCTACGTCCCGCAAATCGTCCTTCAACTGAGGGGCACCGTCGATCCGCAAATCATGCATGATTGCTGGAGCGAGATGGTGTCACGCCATGCGGTGCTGCGCACCACGTTTCACTGGGAAGAACGAGACGAGCCCTTTCAGGTGGTCCACAGTGATGCCAGCCTCGCCTGGTCGCAACTGGATTGGTCCGGCATCGAGGCGCAAGAGCAGCAAAGACGCCTCGAAACACTTCTGTCCATCAATCGTCGGCAGGCTTTCGATCTGAAAGCCGCACCGCTCATCCGCCTGCAATGGATCGATTATGGCGCGGATAATTCCCGGCTTGTGCTCCAGTATCACCATATCGTTCTCGACGGTTGGTCGGCGGGCCGCGTCATCGATGACGCATTCAGGACCTATCAGAGACGCTGTGGTTCATCACGTCCAGCACTGCCCCCACCGCGACCCTATGTGGATTATATTGCCTGGCTGAAAAGCCGACCTCACGAGGCGACGCGTGCGTTCTGGATGGACTACACGGCGAAGATCGACGGGCCATGCAGGATTGCCCGTGACGCCACCGGTGGCGAGGCCGATTTCGCCCGTCATCAACTCACCTGCGATCCCATGGTTTCCGCACAGGCGACAAAGCTGTGCAGGGACATTGGCATTACGCCCAACACCCTGCTGCAGGCAGCACTGGCCATCGTCATCGCCCGAAAGACCGGTGGCAGACATGTGGCTTTCGGCGCGACGACAGCCGGGCGCCCCCCAGAGCTACGGGGTGTGGAAAACATGGTGGGGCTGTTCATCAACACGCTGCCGGTCTGCATCGACGTTGAAAGCGGCAGTCTTTCCCCGTGGCTGCAAACAGTGCAGAAGCGCCAGTCTGCCTGTGCCGAGCATGACCATCTTCCATTGCGCGAGATACAGGCAGGGCGAGGCGATCTTTTCGACTGCCTGCTGGTCTTTGAAAACTATCCCGTGCCACGAGATATTTCGGCCAATGCGACATTCGCCTTGACCGGCGTCGAAGTTGACGAATGGACCCACTATCCCCTCACCCTGTTTGCCACCGCCAATGCCACGAAAATCTCGGTTTCCGCGCGATACGACAGGCGGACTATGACTGAGCTGGAGATGGAGACATTTCTGAACGAGCTTTGCGCGACCATCGGCGAGATGGCAGGGGGCACTTCCATGGTTCCGCATGGATCCAGTGAGGCCCCAGGCGAAGCGAATGTGGATCAACCTGCGCTGCCTTGGGTGGCACGAACACAGCATGAACAGACCCTATCCTCCGCCCTCTCGGCCACCGCCTGGACGGAAACGGAAGAAAGAATTGCCCGAATCTGGGCAGAGATCCTGAAAGTGGAAGCACAACGCAAAAGCGATAATTTCTTCGATCTCGGCGGCCATTCGCTTCTGGCCGCCAGAGTCGTAAACCGGGTGCGCAGAGAATTTGCA
This sequence comes from Rhizobium sp. FY34, assembly GCF_005222845.1. Lineage (GTDB taxonomy): Bacteria > Pseudomonadota > Alphaproteobacteria > Rhizobiales > Rhizobiaceae > Neorhizobium. Next base: position 138,877 of record NZ_STFZ01000011.1, read on the forward strand.
ATCAATTTTCCCGTAAAAATCCTGTTCGACCGTCCGGTCCTTGCGGCATTTGCGGCCTTCATCGACGCGCTGAAAGCAACCGCCCCACCGGTGGGCGAACACAATGCGATTGAAATATGATACAAGGAAAATCGATGACAGTTCATCCCCGGTTGATCTGCCTTCCGCCCGCTGGCGCCGGCCCGAGCCTGTTCCGGTCATGGGTTCGTTCCCAGAGCGTCTTTGACGTGACCCCGGTTGCCCTGCCAGGTCGCGAAGCGCATTTCACCAAGCCTCTGCCGCGCGACATACAGAGCCTTGCCGACCACGTGGGAAGCGAAATCTGTGGCCTGCTTCACGCTCCCTATGCCCTGTTCGGCTATTCCATGGGCGCTGTACTGGCCTATGAACTGATCCGCCATCTTTCCATCCGGGGCCTGCAACTGCCGGAAGCACTCTACATTCTGGGCTCGAACGCGCCCGACCGTGTTCTTGAAGGGCGTGAACCTATTCACAGTATGACGAGCGAAGCTTTCCATCAATCATTGGTCGACATAGGTGGCACGCCGGACGAGTTATTGCGCGACAGGGAGGCCATGGCTCTGTTCGAGCCGGTTCTGCGCAACGATTTTCGCATTTGCGAGACCTATGAATTTTCGCCCTTGCCTCTTCCTGTCAGGTTTCCGGTGCATGTCTTCGTCGCGGAAGGCGACCATCTCGTCAGTTGGAAGGCAGCAAGCGCCTGGGAAAGATGTATCGGCCAACAAATAACGATGCACCGGATAGAGGGACCGCACATGCTGTCGCCGCAGGCCTTCGCACATTTCATTGGCAAGCTGGAACAGTTGTGGCAAACCGATGCAGCGCAACTATCCACTAGAACCGCCTGACCCTGATTTGTAATGCAAGCCTGACGAATGCGACGGATAATGAGACATCATGAGATTGCCGGCGTCTCGGCCGCCGACGCTATTCTAGCGGAAGCCGCTATGCTCCAGCAGTCCATGTGGCCTGAAGTGCCCTGCAGCACAGGTCCAATGCTTCCTGACTGGATAACGTCTGCCGAGTTGTTCTCCAGCCCCACGGAACTCCAAGAGTTCCTCGACTATGAAGGAACCTTCGATCCCAGCGTGGACCTTAAAAGTCGCGCTGCATTCCTGATGAGCGACTACTGCTATATTTTCTTCATGGCCACCGTGCCCCTGCTGGTTGGCAGGGGTATCGTGCCGGATCTGTCGCCGGAGAATGTCTCATTGCAGTTCTACACCCATCATGGCGAGCATGACGGAGAACCGATGACAGTACGGCGGGCCCGTTTCAGGCTGCTGTCCGCACAAATATTTGCAGATCGGGATGCAGGGCCACTTTCGACGATGACAGACCTCGCGGGCCTTCGCGAGAGGTTCCGTATGCAGGTCGAGCAACATTTCCATCCGCTGGTGGACGCAATGGCAAAGATGACCGGTTTCTCGAAGAATGCGCAATGGCGGCTTGTTGGCGATGCGATAGCCGGCCGCTTTCTCGATGTGGGAAGACGGTTCGATTGTCTCACCGATGCGATGGCCTCGGCAATGGCGATCGTCAAGGTATCGGGATCGCCGCTGAATAACCGCCAACTGGGTTATTTTGACCTTACCCTGCATCACAGCGCATTGAAGGAGCCCTTCACCTACACATTCCGCGCGCGAGGCGGGTGCTGCAGGTATTATACCGTCAAGGGAGCGGAAAAGTGCTCGACCTGCGTGCTGAAGTCGAAAGCTGAGCGCGACGCCTGTCTGCTGCAGGAAATGCGCGCCCATTTCCGCCTCTTATAGAAATCTAATTTCCTCCAAAAATTATTTTATCTTGAGAGTCCCATCTCACAGCCTCTGATCGTCTTGACCATGAATGGGGTGGTTATGTGCCGCCTTTTGTCCAGATCGCGTATCGGAGCGGGGGCTTCAATGGAATGCAACGGAATTAATAGTGGGACAGCTCGAACCGGACTGTCCGGATGGATAGCGGTGCTGCTTGCGACATCAGTATCTACTCTGGCCTTGCACGTGCCGGCCGCAGCGCAGGGCGCCAGTCAGATCACCAGTTCGCCGCGCCAGGTTTCAGTTGCAGCAGGGCCGCTGACCGCAGCACTCAATCAGCTTGCCGGGCAAACCGGATTGCAGATCCTCTTTGACGGCGCGGTTGCCAATGGCAAGATCTCTCGCGGCGCCAACGGCACTATGACGCCTTCCCAGGCGCTTGACGCCGTGCTTTCCGGCACCGGTGTCCAGTCGCGTTTCGCCGGTCAGAGCCAGATCGTGCTGAGTATGGCGGAAACCTCCAGCAATGGCGCAGAAGTCGATGCCAATGGCGCAATCTTGCTGGATCGGATCACCATCTACGGCGCGCGCAATGCAACGACACTTGCCAGCACATCCGCAAGTGTTGGTATCGCTACCGCAAAGCAGATCAACGACAGCCAGCTCAGCAGTTTTCGCGACAGCTTCAGACGTATGGCAAACGTCATGGACGCCGACTGGGTGGATGCAGGCTTTGTTATTCGCGGCGTCAACTCTGAAGGACTTGTTCCCGGTGGCGCTCCGCTTGCAACCCTGTATGTCGATGGCGTTCAGCAGACCGTGCGCGGTGCGCGACGCGGCCCACGGGGCGTGTTCGACGTCGAGCAGGTCGAAGTCTATCGCGGTCCGCAATCGACCTTGTCAGGCCGCGCTGCCATGGCGGGTGCCATCTACGTAAAAACCAAGGATCCAGTCTTCGAGAAGGAAGCCGAGGTATCGGCGACGATTGGAACTGGAAATCTTTACGGCACGGCATTCATGGTCAACACACCGCTGGTGGATGACCAAATCGCTGTCCGTATTGCCGGTGAAATCCAGCGAAGCAAGAACGACATCAAATATCCGACTTTCACCGGCTACGACCGCTATAATGAGTTTACACACGACCTCTACTACCAGATGCGCGGCAAGGTTCTCTTCGAACCGGCAGAAATGCCGGAACTACGGGCGCTGCTAAGCTATTCCTTCTCGCATGACGATCCCTATATCCGGGACATCGGCGGCCCGGCAGGTTCCATGGGCTTCAGCTTTGATGACAAGCGCGGTGACTACCAGATCCCGGCCTATATAGAATACCGGCCAACCGAGGTGCACAATGTTGGGCTGGACGTAACATATGACCTTTCCGACGAGTTGAAGCTGACCTCACTTTCAGCCTTCAGCTACTCTGACACGGACCGTTTCTCGCCCAATTACGGGACTGCCGGCGAAATCAACACCTACCATGGATATTACAAGGAGTGGATCGCGTCCCAGGAGTTGCGCCTGAATTATGAGGGCGACAAATGGGACTGGGTTGCCGGTGTCTATTTTGCCTATGAAGACGAGAAGAACTTCTACGATCGCACTATTCCGCTGACCGCCACGATCAATCGCAACCAGGTGCAGAATAATACGCAGAAATCGTTCAATGCTGCCCTGTTCGGGGAAGCGACATACGAATTCGTCCCAACGTGGAAGGTCACCCTTGGCGGACGCCTCGACTACACGGACCAGGATATAACTCAGCACCTCGTGCGCACCCAACCGCTCGGCGGCACGACGACCGTCCTGACGGACTACGGTGCATCGTTCGACGAGGTCAATTTCGTACCGAAGATTGGCCTTTCGAAGGAACTGACGGACACCCAGACTGTCGGCGTTACCTATACCCAAGGCTTCCGGACGGGTGGTGCCAGCTATGATTCGTTCAATCGCACCGCCTATTCCTACGACCCCGAAAAAGCCTCGACCTATGAGATTTTCTACAAAGGAACATTCCTCGACGACCGCCTGACACTGAATTCCAACGTCTTCTACACAAAGTATTCGGACCAGCAGGTCCAGATGCAGCTTGATCCGTTGGATTCGACAACCCGCCGCATCATCAATGCCGCCTCATCGGAAGCGTGGGGTTTTGAGTTCGAGCCGTCGTTGAAAGTCACGGACAACCTCGAGACTTTCGCATCCCTCGGCTATGTCCACACCGAGTTCAAGGACTTCAACGACCTGACCTACGGCAATCTGTCCGGCTTGCCCTTCCCCGAAGCACCCGAATGGTCTCTGGGCCTTGGCGCTCGCTACACGTTCGACAATGGGGTCTATGTCGGTGCCGATGCGAAATACACCTCAAGCTATCTGGCGCGCCTGGGCAGCCTGCCTCATGACTATATGGACGCCCGATGGATCGTGAACATGCAGGCCGGCTACAAGACCGAACGGTGGGAACTAAACGTCTTCGCCCAGAACCTCCTCGACGAGAAATATTTTGTCTACAACGACAATGATATCGCAGCAACGCTCGGCGAACGGCGCAGCGTTGGCCTGAACCTCAAGGTCAAATTCTGATCCTTGTCCTGCGCGGTTTCCATGCCGCGCAGGTTTACATTTCTGGAGTAGAGAATGATCCTGCGATCGTTTGCCATCTTGCTGATCTGGCTTCTTGCCACCGGCGCTTCGGCGCAATGTCCTGGCCGGTCAGTCACGTCCGGAATTCATGAGGCCCCCCTCTGTGTTCCGGAAGTACCACGCAGGATCGTCGCACTAGATCCCTTTTACAATCTGGGAATGGCGCTTGAATTGGGCTTGCCACTGGTCGGCGCACCGCTTCTGACCGTGCAGGACCGCGATCTGAAGAAAAAGGCCGAGGAGGCATCCGTTTCCGATATAGGCGATGCGCGTCAGCCGAGTCTGGAACGGATCGTGGCCCTCAAACCCGACCTCATTATCGGCGATGCAACGCTGCACGGACAATCCTATGCGAACTTCGCAAAGATCGCGCCGACGGCACTGATCGACGCAAAGGACTGGAAGCAACATTTCAGCACATTGGCACTGATTACCGGTAAAAGCGACGAAGCGACACGCATGCTGGCGGACTACGAAAAACGCGTTTCCTCCATCAGAAGCAAAGCCTTGTCCCGCACCATGTCAGTTCTGCGGGTCACGCCGAGCGGTTTTCATGTCTATCTCGAAGGCCCTGCCGCCTATGCGCCCTATGCAGTTCTGCGCGATGCTGGCGTCAAGCGCAGCGCTTACGAAACAACGCAGGACAATACAGTCTTCAAGCGGCCCGAATGGGAAGATCTCGCCCTCCTCGACGGCGAAATCCTCCTCTACGTCGTTGCCGCCGGATATGACGCGAACCAGGACGACGCGCTTGCCGCGCGAACGACCAGCAATCCGTTCTGGCAAATGCTGCCGGCGGTCGCGTCTGGAAACGCCCATCGCGTCACGCGCGAAACATGGATGGGCTTCAACGGCATCGGCTCTGCAAACAGGGTTCTCGATGATATCGAGCAATATCTGTCGGGCAGACCGTGACATCGTTTCGCAGACCGCCAGCAACAGAAGGACAGTTCCATTCCCGCCGGGCAGAGTTTTCCCGTGCGGCCCTGCTTGTTCTCGCAATCGCCGGACTGCTGGTTTCTGCAATCCTCGCCATAATGGCCGGGCAAAATCCCATATCGCCGTCGACGGTGCTCTCTGCAATCTTCCAGTTTGACGGCTCCCGCGATCATCTCGTCGTGACACTGTTGCGCCTGCCACGTATTGCCGCTGCGATGATCGCGGGAGCCGGGCTCGCCGTTTCAGGCGCAATCATGCAGGCGGTGACAAGAAACCCTCTGGCGTCGCCGGGTCTTCTGGGCATCAATGCCGGTGCAGCTTTCGCAGTCGTCGCCAGCCTGACGCTCTTTGGTGCATCGGTCGGCAATGCGCAGGTCTGGTATGCATTCGCCGGCGCGGCGCTGGCAGCAACCTGCGTTTTCTTCATCGGGTCGGTCGGCCGCATCGGCGCGACCCCGCTGGTGATGGTACTGGCCGGCGCGGTGGTTGCGACATTTCTTACATCACTCACCACGGCCATTCTGATCTTCGACCAGACAACGCTCGATGCGGTGCGCTTGTGGACCGTCGGTTCCTTGAGCGGCCGGACGATGGAACAGGTCTTGGCTGTTGCGCCGTATACGCTCGCAGGATTGGCGGGATCACTGATGCTAGCCCGTCATCTGACGACACTCAGCCTCGGGACCGATGTCGCAACGGCGCTCGGCCAGAACGCGGCCTTTTGGCGCGGACTATCAGTCGTGATCGTCATTCTCCTGTCCGGCAGCGCCGTCGCACTTGTCGGGCCTGTCGGCTTCGTCGGACTTGTCGTGCCGCACATCATTCGCCTCACCATCAGCGTTGATTACCGCTGGATCATTCCCTTCAGTGCCGTCATCGGCGCGTTCATGGTGGTCGTCGCCGATCTCGCCGGACGGATCATCCTCGCCAACCAGAGTTTCCCTGTTGGCGTCACGATGGCGCTGATTGGAGCACCATTTTTCCTCTGGTTGGCGCGTTATCGCACGGGAGCAGACAAGTCGTGACACGAGCGATACCTGTTCTGATCATTTTCAACCTTATGGCCGTCATTGCCGCAATGATGTGGGGTGATCAGTCGATTGCCTGGAGTGACCTTGCCAATGCGGTCATCGGCAAGGCGTCACCCGAACTGCAGATGATCGTCATCGAATTCCGGCTGTCGAGAGCTATTCTGGCTCTGCTTGCGGGCGCAGGCCTCGCGGTTGCGGGTACGATTTCGCAAACCGTCATGCGCAATCCCTTGGCGGAGCCTGGCGTTCTGGGTATCAATGCCGGCGCAGCACTTGTCGCAAGCGTGGTGATCATCGCATTTTCTGGAGTTTCACCAGCCGTTCTGCCTTGGGCGGGCTTTGCAGGGGCCGTCGCAATGGCGGCAGCCGTCTATGCTCTGTCCTGGAAACGGGGAACCTCCTCCATTCGAATCATCCTTGTCGGCATCGGTTTGAGCGCATTCGCTGGTGCCGGAACCAGCTTTCTGACCGCTTTTGGCAATGTCGTGGACGTTCAGCGCGCAATGATCTGGCTTTCGGGCAGCGTCTATGGCGCCGACTGGAGCAAGGTCCACGGTCTCCTCATCTGGCTCGCCGCCCCGTTAGCCTTGAGTTGGTTCTGTAGCCGGCAACTGGACCTCATCCGTTTCGGCGACGATGTGGCAGCGGGCCTTGGACAGAACGTCAATATGATGCGGGCATTTCTGATACTGCTCTGCACATTGATATCTGGAGCAACCGTTGCCACGGTGGGACTGGTGGGCTTTGTCGGGTTGATCGCTCCGCATATCGCAAGCCGGATCGCAGGGCCTAGCCATAGGGCCCTCATTCCCGTCGCCGGGCTGACAGGCAGTCTTTTGTTGTTGATCGCCGATATTGTCGGCCGCACGGTCATCGCCCCGGCGCAACTGCCGGCCGGTATCGTCACAGCCCTGCTCGGCGCACCTTTTTTTGCCTATCTTCTGAAGGGCCGTAGACATGTCTGAACACTACCGCCTCGCAACACGAGATCTTTCCCTGGGTTACAACGGCATTGTCATTGTCGACGACCTGAGCCTGAAAATTCCAACCGGGCGCTTCACCGTTCTCGTGGGGCAAAACGGATGCGGAAAATCCACCATTCTGCGCGCCCTTGCAGGACTTCTCGCCCCGATGAAGGGAGAGATATTTCTCGACGGCAGGCCGACGCGAAAACTGCCGTCGCGGGAACGCGCAAAACAGATCGGCGTCCTCACACAGGGGGCCCAGGCGCCGGACGGATTGACAGTCGCCGAATTGGTCCGGCAGGGGCGTTATCCGCATCGCAACTTTTTTGAACGATGGTCAAGCCGTGATGAGGATGCATGCGCCCATGCTCTCGATCTGACCAATATGACATCACTTTCCGGCCGACAGGTGGAATCACTGTCAGGCGGCCAGCGGCAGCGCGCATGGATCGCGATGGCGCTCGCCCAGGAAACGGACATTCTTCTGCTGGATGAACCAACGACGTTCCTCGATCTCGCCCACCAGATCGAGATATTGGATCTGATTCGACAGCTTGTTCATGATCGGGGTCGCACCGTGGTCGCGGTCCTCCACGACCTCAACCAGGCGGCCCGTTACGCCGATGAAATCGTTTTCATTCGAGACGGCAAGATATTTGATGCAGGCGTGCCAGGCGCCGTGATGACAGACAGAAATATTCTCGATGTCTTCGGCGTCAACGCCATTGTCATGCCGGATCCACTTTCTGGAACACCCATGTGTATCCCCGTCCCCTCACGGCACTGAACGGAAGCGCGGCCTGTGGCTGCCTCGCAACATTCGCTACGTTTTTCGTTGATTGTAATCCAGCCTCACGCATCTCTGCAATTTCGCCCTCAGGCCAAAAGATGTAATGAATCCAGACATAAACATGAGAAAATTTATCCTCTTTTGTGCGGCAAAGGATTTTTTTCTCAACACAAACCGTAAATCATTGCACTTGCATCGCTTTTTACCCGCCACTAGAAATTCCTCGACGGCATTGATGGGGCGACACTCTGGTGCCGGATGATGACAAGGCTCGGAAGAAAGCCATGGAGAGCTCCCGGTTTGCGCTCCGCTTCCGTCCCTTAAGTTGTCGCTGATTGCAGCTTGCGGAGGACGAGGAAAGCGATGCGGACATCGACGGCCAGCCTCAATGAAAGTGACGGAACCGATCTGCTGAACAGGGCAATCGTCGAGCACTACGGTGACATCATCAAGGCGGTCGGTGGACGAAGCCGGTCGGACGGGGCTGCGCGGGAAATCGTCCACGATCTTTACGTAAAACTCGCATTGCAACCGGATGCGCTCACCGGCAAACGGTCGATAAAAGCTTTTCTGTGCCGCGCCGCTTCCAACATGCGGATCGACCGGATCAGACGCGAGCAATTTGAATCTCGACTTTTTTCAGGCTCGGACGAAGATGCAAGAGCCTTGGTCGCGACGGATAGCGCTCCGGACCATGGGCTGGCTGTCGAGGCACGACTGGCGATCCTGAAACAGGCTATTGCCGATCTGCCTGAAAAACGGCGGACTGTATTCGTGCTGCACCGGCTATACCATATGTCGCCGGACAAGATTGCCTCGAAGCTAAAAATTTCGCGCAATATGGTCGACCGGCACCTCAGACGCGCGCTCAGCCATTGCCTCGACCGCCTTTTCGAAATGGAGTAAGCATCCCAAACAACGCAGTTCATTCGTCTACACATGGGAGAGCATAGTGGGAGCGTTCCGTGCAAAGTAGACGTCTGACGCGAGATCAGCGCAAGCGAAACAGAGATGCAGCCGACTGGGTCTTTCGCAACCGCGACCCCGATCAGCCAGAAACCGAAAGGGCGGAGTTCCGCCGCTGGATGGAACTGGATCCGGAGAACTGTCGGGCCTACACGGCTGCGAGGCGCATTCTCGGCGAAGCGAGAACTGCGATCCGTGCCGATGCCGCGTTGCGCGATATGCCGATAGAAACCGCACCGCGCGGGCGCAAGGTGGTCATTTCCTCGATCATAGCGATCATTTCGGCTGGATCTCTCTTCATTGCCCAGGATGGCCCCATGCGCATGCGTGCGGATGTCATGTCCGGCACCAATGAAATGCCTGAAGTCACATTGGAAGATGGTTCCCGTGTCCAATTGAACGCATCATCTGCGATCGCGCTTGAATTCACCAAGGACAGAAGAACGGTTAGGCTTCTGCGCGGCCAAGCCTTCTTCCAGGTGACCCCGGATGAGAAGCGCCCGTTCTCCGTCAGCACTGAAGATGCCAGGATTACCGCCCTCGGCACGGCCTTTGATGTCCGTCAAAGTGCCACAGACACACGCGTTGCCGTCACGGAACATTCCGTCAGGATAGAGTTCAATGCGCACGGAATTCTCCCACTAAAACTCGGGGAAGGCGAAGAAATGCTTCACTCCAATGAGGCAGGGACAAGCACGATCCGAAAAACGGATGCCGCGACAGCTCTCGCCTGGCGCCGGGGCCAGCTCACGGTGGACAACATGCCCCTCTCCTATGTTATCGAGGAAATACAGCGGCATTTTCAGGGGCGTATCATCATCGGAAACGAAGCGACCGCGAAACGGATCGTGAGCGGCACGTTCTTCGTTAAGGATACGCTGAGCGCACTGGATTTCCTGCACACCGCGCTTAACCTTCGAACATACAAGATTGGCCCCATCATCGTCGTAACGTCCTGATTAGCAAATGGCCTGGGTGCAAAATGCGCTCAAGCCGCAGCTTTTGTCATGTTGCCATTTTCGAGCATAAAGAGAACCACTAGCCATGCTGCTGGACGCTCAAGCCGCCATCGATGGTGAGACAAGTGGCGTTCATGAACGGACACTCATCAGAAATCATGAACACGGCCGCCAGTGCAACCTCTTCCGGCGTTGCGATACGCCCGCCCGGATGCAATTTCATGGTCTCGGCCTTCGCAGCCGCCGGATCGGGAAAACTGTTCCAGTAGTCGATGACTTTCTGCGTCGAAACATAGCCCGGCGCCAGCGCATTCACCCGCACGCCCTTGGCGGCATATTCCAGCCCGAGCGATTTCGTCATACCAAGCAGAGCATGCTTTGCCAGCGGATAGGGAAATGTCTTCGGGATGATCGTGAAGGCATGCGTCGAGGCAATGTTGAGGATGGCACCACCACCCGCTGAAATGAGACCGGGAAGAACCGCCTTGGTGCAGTTCCACGCCCCTTTCAGGTTGATATCGAAGCAGCGCTGCCACTCCTCGTCGCTGGTTTCTAGCGGATCATGGAAAACATTGATGCCGGCATTGTTGATCAGCGCATTGATCTGGCCGATGTCCGCCGCCGCCTGTTCCACAGCTGCCGAGATTTGCGCGGCATCGGCAATATTGGCTGCGGCAAAGCCAAGCCTTGCGCCGCCCTTCTGCAATGCCTGCGCTTCCGTTGCCAGAAGTGCGGCATCCAGATCGATGAGAAACAGGCTGGCACCTTCTGCGGCGCAGGCTCTGGCAATTGCCAGGCCAATGCCCTGCGCGGCTCCCGTGATCATGATCCGCTTGTTCTTCAACCGGTCTGTCATCGTCTCAATTCCTCTGCTTCACCACTCGGCAAGGCTGCCGTCTTCATGGCGCCAGATGGGGTTACGCCAGCGATGGCCTTCCTTGGCCCGCTCGATCACATAGGCTTCGTCCACTTCGATGCCGAGGCCCGGCCCCTGCGGAATGGACACGAAGCCGTCGGCATAGTGAAAGACATCCTTGTTGGCGATGTAATCGAGAATGTCATTGCTCTTGTTATAATGGATGCCGAGGCTCTGTTCCTGGATGAAGGCATTGTAGCTCACGGCATCGATCTGCAGGCAGGCGGCAAGCGCAATTGGCCCCAGCGGACAATGGGGGGCGAGCGCCACATCATAGGCCTCCGCCATGGACGCGATCTTTCGGCATTCGGTGATGCCGCCGGCATGCGAGAGGTCCGGCTGGATGATATCGACGAAGCCGTCGGACAGAACCTGCTTGAAGTCCCAGCGCGAATACAGTCTCTCGCCAAGCGCGATCGGGATCGATGTGTGATTGACGATGTCGCGCAGCGCCTCCTTGTTTTCCGAGAGTACCGGCTCCTCGATGAACAACAGCTTGTAGGGATCAAGCTCCTTGGCCAGCACTTTGGCCATTGGCTTGTGGACACGACCATGAAAATCGACGCCGATGCCGATATAGGGGCCAACCGCCTCGCGGATCGCTGCGACGCTCTGAACCGCCTTCTCCACCTTGTCATAGCTGTCGACGATCTGCATTTCCTCGCAACCGTTCATCTTGATGGCCTTGAAGCCACGCGCAACCACTTCACGGGCATTGTTGGCAAGATCGGCTGGCCGGTCGCCCCCGACCCAGGAATAGACCTTGATCTTGTCGCGCACCTGGCCGCCCAGCAGCGAGTGGATGGACTGGCCAAGCGCCTTGCCCTTGATATCCCAAAGCGCCTGGTCGATGCCGGAAATCGCGCTCATGTGCACGGCACCGCCGCGGTAAAAGCCGCCGCGATACATGACGTTCCAATGATCCTCGATGAGGAACGGGTCATTGCCGATCAGATAATCTTCCAGTTCATGGACTGCCGCCTGTACTGTCAGCGCACGCCCTTCGACCACCGGTTCGCCCCAGCCGACAATGCCCTCATCCGTCTCGACTTTCAGAAAGAGCCAGCGCGGCGGAACGATGTATGTGGTGAGTTTGGTAATTTTCATCGGTTCATGCCTTATTGCTGGATGCAGACTGAAACGGTCTGGACAGATGCGCGCATCGTCCGGCCATTATGAGAGAAGGAGGTCGGCGGCCTTGGCGGCGGCGCCGAGAACGGCGGCATTGGTATTGCCGCTGACAATGGTGGGCATGATCGACGCATCGATGACCCGCAGGCTATCGACGCCGCGCACCTTCAGGTCCGGCGTCAGGACGGCATCCTCATCCTGGTCATGACCCATTTTGCAGGTTCCGACCGGATGATACCCGGTCTTGACCGTGCGCCGGCAATGATCGGCGATCGCCTCGTCACTGGTCACATCCGTGCCGGGGAAGATCTCCTTGTCGATCAGCTCGCGCATCGGTGAGGCGGCAAGCACCGTGCGGGCAAACCGGAAGCTGGCGATCGTCAGGCGCAGATCGTCCGGATGGGTGAAGATCTGCGTATCGACCACCGGATTGGCCAAGGGATCGGCGGAGGCGAGCGTGACGCTGCCGCGTGCTTTCGGCCGCAACAGCAGCGAATTGATGGTGACGCCATCGCCCGGATCCGTGCCCATCACGTCGCGGTCGAGATAGACAGTCGGAACACAGAACATCTGGATCGTCGGCTCGGTATGATTGCCGTCCGGATCATAGAAGGCGCAGGTTTCAACACCTGTCGTTGTCACCGGACCGGTCTTGAACAGCAGATATTGCAGCCCCGCCTTGATCATCTGCCAACCGCGATCGGCACCGTAATAGCCGAAGGAGCCTTTCGTGGTTGCCACGACCGGGCATTCATAGTGATCCTGCAGATTGCGACCGACGCCCGGCAGGAAAACCTCCGTATTGATCCCGTGGCGGGCAAGCTCGTCTTCTGGTCCGATCCCCGACAGCATCAGCAGTTTCGGCGTCTGGTAGGCGCCGGCTGCAAGAATGACCTCAGCACCGGCAAGCGCCTGCCTCTTCGAGCCATTCTGAAGATAGTCAACACCGACCGCCTTGCCGTTTTCCATCCGGATGCGCGTTACGACCGCCTCCGTCTCGATGGTCAGTAGCGGATCGTTCATCACAGGCGCCAGAAAGGCATCGACTGCGCTGCAACGGCGGCGGGTTTCCCAGTCTATCGTGTGCTGCATGAAGCCAACGCCGAACTGTTCAGCACCGTTGAAATCCGGATTGTAGGGAATGCCCATGGACTGCAGGGTCTTGATATAGGTGCGGGTCATCGGGCTGGTGTGACCGAGATCGGAAATCTTCAGCGCGCCACCAACGCCGTGAAATTCGCCCCCGAGATGATCATTGTCTTCCTGCGCCTTGAAATAGCGAAGAAGATCCCGATAGGACCAGGCCCCTGTATTCACCGATCCCGGCAGGGTCACAGCCTCGTTCCAGCGATCATAATCGGCGGCCTGGCCGCGCATGTAGACCATGGCATTGACGGTGCTGCCGCCGCCCAGAACCTTACCCTGCGGCACGATCGGACCACGACCGTTCAACTGCTCCTGCGGCTTGGTCTGATGCATGGACAAATAGGTGTCCTTGGCCAGAAACTTCATGTAGCCGGCCGGAAAATGCATGATCGGATTGGCCTTGCGCGGACCACGCTCCAGGATCAGCACGCGCGCTCTGCCCCTTGCCACCAGCTCGGCAGCCACGACGCAGGCGGAACTGCCGCCGCCGACAATGATATAGTCGTAAGTCGTTCCTGCGGCCATGTCTCAGTCTCCGGGCAGCGCAATGGCGGCGCTGTATTTATTCAATAAAAGCGGAACGGCTTTGAGGCGGATGCCGCCTTCAAGCGTCTCGCCCGGCGACAGCACTTTCAGGTCGCCGAGGTCAGGTAGCCGATGGCCGTTTGCCAGATGCGACATCGGCTCGAAACAGAAATAGTCCCGCTCGAAAGCCGGGTCGAAGCTTGTGTCGGACACGAAGACGAAAGCATGGCGAAACAGCGGATCAGCCGTGAGGGAAAGCTTGACGCCACGCTCGGGCCAGGTGACTTCGGCTTCGCCGCACCAGTCCTCAAAGCCGTTATTCACCCAGCGATGCGGCAAACCCATCGGCTCGCTGAAATCGACATCCCCTGGAATTGCTGTCGCTTCGCCGGGAAGCCAGTCCTCCACTTCCGTCCAGTATTTGCGCGCCGGTGCAAACAGCGTGGTCATCGGTGTCATCGGGAAATAGGGATGCCAGCCAAGGCCAAAGGGCAGCGCCTCCTCGCCCCTATTGGTGACAGACAAGCTGAGCGTAAGGGCATCATCCTCCTGCAGGGTGAAGCACTGCACTGCCGAATAACTGTAGGGCGTCGTGGCACTGGCCTTGTGGTCAAAGGCAAGTGCTACGGAACGCGCATCCTGCCTTTCGATGCGCCATTCTTCCTGCCAGCCATCGCCATGAAGATAATGTCTGTCCCAGTCCGTATTCGGCTCGAAGCGATAGTCGCGCCCATCAAAACGAAATTGGTTGTCCTTCACCCGGTTACCGAACGGCACGAGCGGATAGCAACCCGCCTGCAACGGTCCCGCATCGTCGCCCGGCGCTTCCCGCAGGAGCGGAACGCGCCGACCGGTGCGTTCCCACCAGAGACCAAGAACAATGCCGCCACTGGTAGAGATACGCGCTGACATGGAGCCGGTGTTCAGATCGACCACAGACATGGCCTTCACCCCTTGTTGCGCATGGCGCTGCGCTTGATCGCCTGGATATTGGCGAGCACCGCGACGACGATGATGAGACCGCGCACAACCTGCTGGAAGAAGGGATTGATGCCCAAAAGCACGAGGCCGTTACCGATCAGCGTGATGACAAGCACGCCCAGCAGGGTACCCAGCATGGAGCCGCGACCACCGGACAGCGCCGTGCCGCCAACGACAACCGCAGCGATGACATCGAATTCGAGACCACTGGCTGCCGTTGCATTGCCCGATCCCAGCCGCGACAGAAGGAGGATGCCGGAAACGGCCGCCATGGCGCCGGCAATGGCAAACAGGGCGACGCGGATGCGCGCGACATTGATACCGCTGAGGAATGCCGCATGCGGATTGCCGCCGATGGCAAATACCGAGCGGCCAAATGCAGTCTTGCGGCTGACAAAGGCGAAGACGGCAAATAGCACCAGCATGATGATGGCCGCCGGCGGAACACCGAGGATCGGACGATCCAGCATGTCGACGATATCGTTTCGGCCAATCGACACCGGCAGGGCATCGGTGACAAACAGTGCCGTGCCGCGCAAGGCACTCCAGAGGCCCAGCGTACCGACAAAGGTGGGAACATCAAAATAGGCTCGCAGGATGCCGGCAATCGAGGCCAGCGCCGCACCTATGGCGATCGCCAAAACGAAGGCAATCGGCGTAGGCACGCCCCATTGCAGCAGATAGGCGAGAGCGACCGAGATGAAGGCCACCATCGGGCCGACGCTCACGTCGATTTCGCCGGAAATGATGATCAGAGTTGCCGCCCAGGCTGCAATACCGATCGTTGCGGCGTCGCGCAGGATGTTGATCTGGTTGTTGAAGGTCATGAAGCCGCCGGCCGTCGCCGTAAAGACGATGTAGAGCAAGGCAATCGCGACGAAGAGGCTCACTTCGTTCATGTGCTGCGCAAAACCACCGCGTCGCCGCTGTGCGGATGGAGGCGTCGTAGCTGCCTTTTCGAGGGACATTCGTATTCTCCGTCAATGACCGGCGATGCAGGCGGCCATGACGGCGTCCTGATCGATATCGGGCGATATAAACTCTTCCTTCAGAGTACCTTCGCGCAGGACGACGACACGGTCGCAGACGAGCGGCAGCTCTTCGATCTCGCTGGAGACGAAGATGATGCTGCGCCCTTCGGCGGCAAGCTGGCGGATGATGGCGTAGATCTGGGCCTTGGCCTCGACATCGACGCCACGCGTCGGCTCGTCGAGGAGAAGGATGCGGCTGTCGGCATGAACCCAGCGTCCGATGACAATTTTCTGCTGGTTGCCGCCAGACAAAGTGCCGATCGGCGTATCGGTCTGCGCCGTTTTCACGTGCAGACGCTGAATGACCTTGCGTGTCGCATTGGCCATGCGCCGCGCCGACAGCACGCCATAGCGGCTGACAGAAGAGAAATCCGTGGATACCGTATTCTCATCGACTCCCAGAAGCGGAACAATGCCCTCTTCCTTGCGGCTTTCCGGCGTATAGCCGAAACCGGCATCCAGCATCTGACGGTAATTCGGGCGCCTGGCAGGCTTGCCATCCACCATGACTGTGCCGGCATCAAAGCTGCGAACACCGATGATAGACTGCAGGAGTTCCGTGCGCCCCGAGCCCAGCAATCCGGCAATGCCCAGAACCTCGCCCTCCTGCAGTTTAAAGGAGATCGATGAAAGCTTGGGCTGCAGAGCGAGATTGGAGACTTCCAGAACGACGTTCTTGCGTGTCCTTGTTTCAAGAGCTGCGACCTGCCCGGCCTCCGAACCCAGCATCAGCCGGACGATGTCGCGGGTATCTGCTCCGGCGACATCCATGGTATCGACAATGCGCCCGTCGCGCATGACCGTTGCCGACCGTGCGATCTGACGGATCTCATTCATCCGGTGACTGACATAGATGACAGCGATGCCTTCGCTGGCGATCCGCTTGACGGCGGTCATGACCTTTTCGGCCTCGGCGGCAGCCAACGAACTGGTGGGCTCATCGAGAATGACGAGTTTCGGCTTGCCAAGCAGCACGCGGGCGATTTCGAGCAATTGGCGTTCGGCGGGGCTGAGACCGGCCACAAGCCTTGAAGGCGGCAGGTCGAGACCGAGCCTTGCCATGGCCTCCGCTGCCTGTGCTTGCATGTCGGCATAGTTGAGAACCCCGGCCTTGCCCGGCCAACGCCCGAGAAACAGGTTTTCGGCAAGCGACATGCCGGGCACGAGGCTGAGTTCCTGATAGACAACGCGCACACCGAGCGCGAAGGATTCCTGCGCTCGCGCGGACCCCGACTGGGTAAGTGGCTCGCCGCCGATATGGACGGTGCCTGCGTCTGGAACGTCGGCACCCGTCAGCATGCGGATCAGGGTCGATTTTCCTGCGCCGTTTTTGCCGAGAAGTGCGCGCACCTCGCCGGCCGCAATGTCGAAACTGGCATTATCAAGCGCCAGAACGCCAGGATAGCGCTTGGTACAGCCGGCAATCGAGGCGATGATTGTCCGGGTGGGGCTCTGGCTGGCCGCAGATTCTATCATGACGAAGCCTGTTCAGGAATGGATGCGCCTTTGTGACCAGGCGAGGCGTGGTCTGGCCAGATGGACTGGACATCCATCTGGCCAGACAGGTCAAGTGCGCCACCAGCAAGGATGGCGCCTGGGAGATCAGGGGATACCGTCGGCATGGGCGGCAAGCCAGGCCTTGCCCGATTCCGCCGTGCGGTAGAGATCGATATCGTAGGGCACCTTGATATCGGCGGGCGCCTTGCCGTCGATTGCCTTGATGGCCTGCACCAGCGCCAGCTTGCCGAGGCCCTGCCCGGAGATATCGACAACAGCCTTTATGACCGTGAAATCGACCAGTTCCTGTGCGATTTCCGTCGTCATGTCGCCGCCGAAGACGACGGTCTTGCCAACGCGACCCTGGCTCCTCACGGCACGCGCCGCGCCAAGAGTTGCGCCACCGGCCTCACCGAAGAAGGCGTCGAGATCCGGATTGGAAGACAGCATGGTGCTGGCAACGGAGACGGCCTTGTCAAGCGTCGCGCCTTCCTGGTTGGCCACGATCTGCGCGCCCGGAACCTTGGCCATCAGCGCCTTTTCAAAGCCCTTGCGACGGGTGACGCAGACTTCGACGAATTCGCAGTTGAGAACCGCAATCTTGGGCGCAGCCTTCTTTTCGGCAAGGAAATAATCGCCAGCGGCATCGCCCAGCTTGAAGCCGAAATCGAAGGGGTCGCCGACGGCATAGGCCGAGACAAATTCCTTCATATCCTTTTCGCCAAGGCAGGTATTGTAGCAGACGACGGGAATGCCGGCTTCATGGGCGCGCCGGATGGCCCGATAGGAACCGTCCGCCGAAACCGGCGATGTGATGATGGCCTGGACACCGGCGGAAATCAGCGAGTCGATGAAGGATGATTCCTTGCTCACGTCGCCCTGCGCATTCGTCTCGATGATGTTGAGCTTACGGCCTGCATCCGCAGCCCCGGTCTGAATGCCTTTGCGCACACCGGCATAGAAGCCTTGCGCATCCATATAGATCGCGCCGACTTTCAGGTCTTTCTCCTGCGCCCAAACGGGCCCGGCAACCAGCCCAACGGCCCAGAGCGTCATTGCCGTCAAAGTGGCAGTTTTCATGAGCTTCATGTGCTCCTCCCAATGAAATCGAATTTCAAGATGCGCAACCGGGACCGGTGGCAATCCCGCGCCTCAAGCGGAATGCATTGAAGATATCGTTCATATGATCATTGTCAACATAGATAGTATTTATTTTCACACGGCGGGAGGGTGGCCGCTATCGTGTGTGGAATGCCGCTTGACGATCAGTATGAAATTTCCGATTAAACGCTATGTTTCAATTATTTGGATGACTGAGCCCCAGCTGGAAATCCACCAGAGTGCCATCAAAACCGCTTGATATAAATAGCATTTATTTTAGAATGCCCGCTGTTGTACTGCCAGATGCGTCGATGGACGGACCTTTTGTGGATCGATCACCTGACCAATAGAGGATAAATGAATGACAGTGGCACGAACGGCGGGGATGGTGTCGGCCAGCGGCTTTCCCATTGCCGACAGCGGCAAGCGAAGCGTTCGCGAAGCTCTGCTCCAGCAGCTTGTGGACATGATCGTCTCAGGTGAGATGGCTGAAGGATCGATCCTGCCCAATGAGGCGGAACTGACTGAAAAATTTAATGTCAGCCGGACGACATTGCGGGAAGCCATGCAATATCTGTCGGCGCTGGGCATTGTCCGTTCGCGCACCCGCGCAGGCACGACAATCCTGCCAAGAGAAAACTGGAACTATCTCGATCCGCTGGTGCTGGATGCAACGTTGAAGTTCGGGGCAGACGAGCATTTCTATCTGTCTCTGGTCGAAGCACGCCAATTGCTGGAGCCCGCTGCAGCCGCGCAGGCAGCCGCCAATGCCACGGCACGTCAACTGTTCCAGATCTCCAAGGCCTTTGAGGAAATGGTCGAGGCGAATGCGCGCGACACCGAAGAATGGAGCCGCGCCGATCTCGACTTTCATACCGCCATTATCAATGCGAGTGGAAACTGGGTCTACCGGCAGTTTGGAACCGCCATACGCGCCGCCTTGCTGGCCAGCTTCCGATTGACCAACCGCGCCAGCCAATCGCATGAACAGGCCATCATCAAGCATCAAGATGTGCTTGAGGCCATCAGGATGCGCCAGCCGGACGTTGCCCGCCACGCAATGGAGCAGTTGATCGGCGTTGCGCGCAGCGAAATCGCAGAGGCTTTGCGCGGCAAGCGTGCATGACGTTCTGCAGTGAAAATGCACCCAGCGTCGACCAAGCTGGCAATCATTACATTCGCCTGTTTCGGAAAAAGCGTTTCCGATACAGTTTCACAATAAGCGACTGTGGTGTCGAAGCACCAGTGCGATTGTCAAAAGCGGTTCAGCTTTAGGAGCGAAACCGCCGGTGAATCCGATATCCATCCGGGTTTCGCGACGAGCCGGAGCATGACGCATGTGCATTCAGTGCCCTTTGCGAAATACGCCGGACGCGCATTCAAGCACCAGACCTTGCCCGGTTTGTCACGGCAATCGGACCATTCCTAAAGCTTATGCGACAAAGCTGAAAAACATCTGAAAACCCCGTCAAGCGACTGACATGTACGCGCTCTACTGAGAGCACGACACAGCACGCGTGACCCCGCGGGCGCCATCACAAGGCCGGAGCCGCTCCCATGAAGATCATTCAGATCACCGATACCCATCTCAGCCCCGGCAAAATCCATTTCAACGGCAATTGGGAGCCGCTGGCCGCCTGGGTCAACGCGCAGCAGCCGGATCTCGTCATTCACACCGGTGATCTGAGCGTGGACGGTGCCGATCTTGAAGAAGACCTGACTTTCTGCATGGAGCTGATGGGCGCCGTGGAGGCGCCGATGCTGATCGTTCCCGGCAATCACGACATCGGGCATCTGCCCGGATCTCACCAGCCGGTGGACGCTTTGAGATTGGAGCGCTGGCGGCGCCTGGTCGGCGCCGATCGCTGGGCAAAGCAGAGTGATGGCTGGCTGTTCATTGGTCTGAACGCCCTGGTGCTCGGCTTCGACGACGCCGAGGAAGAGGCGCAGTTTGCCTGGCTGGAACAGGTTCTGGCCGAGCGCGACGGCAGGCGCGTGGCGATCTTCACCCACAAACCATTGTTCGTCGATGATCCGAACGAAGGCGACACCGGCTATTGGAGCATCCGGCCCGCACCACGCCAGCGCCTTTACGATCTCATCGCCGCCCATGATGTCGCGCTCTTTGCCAGCGGCCACCTCCACTGGGCCTGGAAGGGCCAGTTCAACACGACAGCGCTGGTCTGGGGCCCGTCCTCGGCATTCATCATCGACACAATGGAGCGGGAAATGCCCGGCGAACGGTTGGTCGGTGCTGTCATCCACACCTTTGGCGAGGACGTCGCAAGCGAGATTGTGAAGCTGCCAGAGCTGACCCCCTTCGTGATCGACGGGATCATCCACGAGGTCTATCCGCAGGCGGTGCGCAAGCAGAACCCCGAGGCGGCGGAATGAGCATGTTCTCGCTGCGTGATATCACCAAGTCCTTTTCCGGCAATGCCATCCTCAAGGGCGTGTCTCTGGAGGCCGGAGACGGTGAATTCATCGCCATGGTCGGACCGTCCGGCTGCGGCAAGAGCACGCTTTTGCGCATCGTCGCCGGCCTCGATCACGCAGACGCAGGCGCCATTCGCATCAATGGCGCCGAAGTCTCGCATCTGCCGGCAGCCGACCGCAATATCGCCATGGTATTCCAGTCCTACGCGCTTTATCCGCACCTGACCGCAGGACAGAACATCGCCGTCCCGCTGGCAATGCGCAATCTCTCCGGCAGCCAGCGCCTGCCGCTGATCGGCCGCTTCATGCCCGGCCAGCGCCGGATCTGCGCCGATATCCAAAGGCAGGTCCAAGCCATGGCCGCCTCGCTGAAAATCGACCACCTGCTGGATCGAAAGCCCGGCCAGATGTCGGGCGGTCAGCGGCAACGTGTGGCGCTGGCCCGCGCCATGGTGCGCAATCCAAGCGTTTTCCTGATGGACGAGCCGCTCTCCAACCTCGACGCCAATCTGCGCGTCCATGCGCGTGGTGAAATCGTCGATCTGCACCGGCGCGCGGGCGTGCCGACCCTCTATGTGACCCACGACCAGTCGGAGGCCTTGTCGATGGCCGACCGTGTTGCGGTGATGATCGGCGGCAACCTGCTTCAGCTGGCATCCCCGCAGGCCATCTATGACGATCCAGACCATATCGAGGTCGCCCGTTTCGTCGGCCAGCCGCGCATCAACCTTTTGGCCAGCCAGCGCGATGCCGATGGTACCGTCAGTTTCGGCAATCTGCGTCTGACTTCCGCTTCAGACACGATCGGCGATCCGCGCGTCACGCTCGGCGTGCGACCGGAATTCGTGCGCTTGCGCGCCGAGGGCGAAGGCGCGTTGGCAACTCGGATCGAGCGGCTCGAATTCCTAGGCTCCGAGGTCATCGTCTTTACCAAACTTTCAGCGATCGGCGAAACCGTGCTTGCCAAGATATCACCGGCCGAGGCCCGTGGCCTTGCCGCAGGCCAGCCGATCGGCCTGGATATGGACCCATCGCATGTCATGCTGTTTGCCGAGGACGGTCGCCGTCTTGCCGCAGCCCCGCTCAAGGCTGTGCTTCGGGAGATGGTCCATGGCTGATCTGGCCATTTCGGGCTATTCCCCGATCGAAACAGCGGCGCGGCGCGAGGCGCGCACCGCTCTGCTGCTGGCATCCCCTGCCCTGGTTCTGATGCTGGTGTTCATCATCCTGCCGACTGTGGCGGTGATTGTTCTCGGCTTTACAGATTTCGAACTCGGCTATGCCAGTTTCCGCTTCGTCGGCTTTGAAAATTATGCAGAGCTGCTCAATAGCCGCACCTTCCGCAAATCCCTTTGGAACACTGCGGTCTATACGGCGATCGTCACGCCCGTCTCGATCGCGCTCGGCCTCGGCGTGGCGCTGCTGATCGAATCCGAACCGCGTGGCCGCAGCTTTTTCCGCACCGTGTATTTCCTGCCCGTGGCCTCGCTGCTGGTCGCCATGGCCACCGTCTGGCAATACCTGTTTCACCCGAGCATCGGCCCGCTGAATGCGCTCCTCGCCCAGTTTGGCATACCCGGCCCGAACTGGCTCGGCGCCTCCAGCACGGTGATCTACGGCCTGTCGGTCATCGGCATCTGGCAATCCATCGGCTTCAACATGGTGCTGTTCCTCGCCGGCCTCACCGCCATCCCGCGTGATCTTTATGCCGCTGCCGAGGTGGACGGGGCAAAATCCGCGTTGGATCGTTTCCGCCTGGTCACCTGGCCAATGCTGGGACCGACCACACTCTTCGTCACCACCATCAGCGTCATCAACTCGGTCAAGGTGTTCGAGACGGTGAAGACACTGACCGAGGGTGGGCCGAACAAGGCTTCCGAAGTGCTGCTGTTCACCATCTATCAGGAAGGATTCGTGTTCCTGCGGGTCGGCTATGCCTCGGCGATGACGGTGGTGTTTCTCGCCATACTCGTCGTGCTGATGGTGCTGCAATATCGCTTTCTCGACCGCCAGGTTCACTACTCATGACCACACAAACCATGACAATCGGTCGGCTCGCCCGCCTGGCGCTTCTCTCCCTCGGCGCTCTGCTTGTTCTTGCCCCTTACATTTTCATGCTCTCGACCGCCGGCAAGACCCAGAGCGAGATTTTCGCCTCCTCGCTGTCGCTGATCCCCCACACATGGAACTACCTCGCCAATTTCACCAAGGCATTTACGCGCGTGTCTATGCCTATGCTGCTCTGGAACGGCGTCGTTGTCTGCGGCATGATCCTGGTGCTGCAGGTCCTGGTGGCCGTACCCTGCGCCTATGCCATGGCCAAGATGAAATTCCGCGCCGCGCGTGTGATGATGGCGCTGGTAATGCTCGGTCTCCTGGTGCCGATCCATGCGACGGCCCTGCCGCTTTATGTCGCCTTCGACCGGCTCTCGATCCTGAACAGCTATCTGGCGCTGGTGGCGCCGTTCTCGATCTCTGTCTTTGCCATCTTCCTGTTCCTACAGTTCTTTCGCGCCATGCCGGACGACCTGATCCATGCCGCCCGTCTCGATGGCATGTCGGAATTGGGAATCGTTGCCCGCGTGATTGTGCCCAACGCCTGGCCGGCGGTCACCGCCTTTGCGATTTTCTCGGTGGTTGCCCACTGGAACGATCTGTTCTGGCCGCTGATCGTCGTCACCAACCAGGCCTATGCGACGCCACCGCTCGGGCTCCTGTTCTTCCGCGCCGCTGAAGCCGGCGACGATTACGGCGCGCTGATGGCCGCCACGCTCATCATCACCCTTCCCCTCGTCCTCGTCTTTCTGCTCGCGCAGAAAAGCTTTGTCGAAGGCATCACCATGACCGGTCTCAAAGGCTGATCGGTCGCAACTCCAGGAGACCATGCCATGAAGCATATCAAAAAGGCGCTTGCTGCCGCCGCGATGTCGATGGTGCTGTCGATGCCGGCACATGCCGAAACGACGCTGACCGTCCACTACCCCATGCCGGGCTTCTTCAAGGACGTGATGGACACGATCTCGAAGAAATTCATGGAGGAAAATCCCGACATCAAGATCCAGTTCGCCAATCCATCGGCGACCTACGAGGAAGGCATCCAGACGATCATGCGCCAGGCCGGCACGGCCGAAATGCCTGACGTCACGTTCATCGGCCTCAACCGTCTGCGCATGCTCAACGAGCGTGACATCCCGGTTGACCTGACGCCGCTGGTGGCCGCAGAGGGCGACATGGCGGCCAAGGGCTTTTCCGACAACATCCTGAAACTCGCCCAGGTCAAGGGCAAGCAGGTCGGCCTGGCTTTCGCCACGTCAAACCCGATCATGTACTACAACGCCGATCTGGTGCGCAAAGCCGGCGGCAACCCGGACGTACCACCCGCAACCTGGGATGAAGTCATTGCGCTCGGCGGCAAAATCAAGGCGCTCGGTGACGGCAATGAAGGCATCGATTTCCGCTGGCAGGGCGATGACTGGATGTTCTCCGGCCTGCTGTTCGGCGCTGGTGGCAAAATGCTCAGCGACGACGAGACCAAGGTTGCCTTCAATGGCCCCGAAGGCCAGAAGGCCGTGGAAGTGCTCGACCGCATGGTCAAGCAGGGTGGCCTTCCCGTTCTGACCAAGCAGGCCGGCGAGCAGGCCTTTACGGCCGGCAAGGTCGGCTTTGCCTTCCAGACGACCGGCGCGCTGCGCAATACCATCAAGAATGTCGGCGACAAGTTCGATCTGCGCACTGCCCACATCCCGCTGATCGATCCGGTCAACGGCCGTCTGCCGACCGGCGGTAATGCAGTCGTCATTCTGACCAAGGATGCCGACAGGCAGGCAGCCGCCTGGAAATTCGCCAAGTTCGCCGCCGGCCCCTATGGTGCCTCGGTCGTGGTACCGGGCACCGGCTATGTGCCGAACAACGAACTGGCCGCCAAGTCTCCTGACTATCTCGGCAATTTCTACAAGGAGAACCCGCTGTTCCGCGCCGGTCTCGAGCAGATGCCGCTGATGCAGCCCTGGTACGCTTTCCCCGGCAGCAACGGTGTCAAGGTGACCCAGGCGATCGTCGAGAACCTGTCGCGCATCGTTGAACAGACGGCAACGCCAAAGGAAGCGTTGGACGATGCCGCCGCCGAAGTGAAAGGTCTGCTGCCACGCAGCTAAGTTACATCGTTTGACTGACGAAGCGGCCGCTTTCGAAAGAATGCGGCCGCTGTTGTATTTGGCGCGTGTGACCTTCAGCGAATATCCTGCACCGTGCCACCGGGCCGCAACCGGTATGCCACCTGCAAATGCCGGGGTGCGGCGGCATTCTCCGCCATGTCGAGCAATAATGAGGCCGCCGCCGCCCCCATGGAGACATCCGGCATTTCCACTGTCGTCAGAACCGGATAGGTTAATCGGCCGATGGCAATCCCATCAAATCCCGCCACCGACACGTCCTGCGGCACCGCCAGCCCCTCGCGCCGCAAGGCTGCGATGACCCCAAGCGCCAGAAGATCATTCGACGCGATGATAGCGGACGGCTGCAGGCGAGCCATGACATCGGAAAGATCAAGGCCGTCATAGCCATCGATGAAAGGGATTTCGAACGGCGCCAATGGTGCCGTGCCCATCGCTTCCAATGCGTCACAATAGCCCAGATAGCGCAATTTCGCCCGATCCGACGCTCCGAAATGCCCGGACACGAACAGGATGCGCCGGTGTCCGAAACTGTGAAGATAGGCTGTTATCTCGCGCCCAGCGCCGCGGTTATCGACAGTGATGGCAGCCGGAAACCTGGCAGTCGGCAGATTGCTGAGCAGCACCGTGGGCGGAAGTGCCGCCGACAAAGCCGCACTGGTCTCGGCGTCGCAAACGGTCAAGATCAACCCGGTCGGCTGTTCGTTGAGCAGCGATGCGACGGCATCCGCCTCGCGTGCGGGATCGTAGTCGGATTGGGCGATCAGAACACTATGGCCCGCCACCAGCATGCGGTTCTGGATCGTGGAGAGCGACGAGGCAAAGACCGGATTGGTGATGCTGGGAATAAGCACGCCGATCACCGGGCGGCGCCGGGCCATGCCCGAAACACCGCCGGCCGCCCGGTAGCCCAGTTCCGCCGCGGCGCGGCGCACCTTCCTCACCATTTCATCGCTGACCGGCCCCGTGTGGTTGAGGACGCGCGACACCGTGGCAAGAGAGCAACCGGCGCGAAAGGCGACCTGCTGAAGGGTGATCATTGCGATGGTCCATCTTTGGGCGGCCATAGATCCAAGACCAGGACGGGATCAAACTTGAGAGATGGCCTCCAACGCCCCATTCTATCAATCAGATAAGCTTCCGGATCCAATCCAATACTCATTATTTCATCATTTACCATTACGAAATATAATATAAAATCGACACCTAACGCTGGATAACTGCATTTAAGCTTAGCTGCTACGCTTGTCACCGAGTCCAGCCTGGTATGGCTGAACGCATCATTCGCCAAACCGAAAGACGCTCCGTCAACCAATCATTCGCATCAGAAGGTCTTCAAGCTCAAGCGAAAACTGCGCCGATGGAAGCGGTTCGCCGCTGAGCTTGGACAGGAAGTCGCGTGTCGTGATCGCAAAGCCGATTGTCGGCATAGCAAGCAGCAATGACAGTTCCAAATTCAGTCCAGTCTTCGTGTCCACGGTCCCTCTCACCTGCCTGATATAGGCGGAAATCCGCATCGATACGGGCCGCGCTATGAGTTCCGCAATCAGATCCTTCCGCTCGTTTTCGCCGCCAAGCATCAATTCATTCGTCAGGATATGCGCAAAGAGAGGACGTCTTTCGATGAGCTTGATCAAGTCGCGACACAGCTGGCGGACCTTCTCATTCGGAGTCAACAAAGCATGTTCCTGCGGCCATGCCTCGATCAGTGCCAGCCCCTCCGCAGCAACCGTATCGACCACCGCCGTCCACAAGCCCAGCTTCGACCCATACCGGTACGAGATCAGCGCCACATCGACGCCCGCCCGTTCCGCGATCATCCGGAGCGAGGCCTTGTCAAAGCCGTTTTCGGCAAAACAGGTAATTGCAGCATTGAGCATGGCGTCCATATCGAACTCCTGCCCCTTCTTCGGCCTGCCACGGCTTCTGCCAAACGTCTCTACCACGTTCATCATATCCTCCGTTTCGCTCTTGACAGGAATAGCCTGGATCGCGATTATATTCAACAACCGATGAAATAATAACGCCACTTCAATTCCCACTCTGGAAACATCCATGTCCAAGAGCGCAATCAGACTGAATAAAATACTAGACAGACCCAGATTACACCGCGCGCCCCACCTTCTCGCCATGATGTCACTGATTCTGCTCGCGTCCTGCGAC
The DNA here is from genome assembly GCF_005222845.1 of Rhizobium sp. FY34. Lineage (GTDB taxonomy): Bacteria > Pseudomonadota > Alphaproteobacteria > Rhizobiales > Rhizobiaceae > Neorhizobium. The sequence goes on from NZ_STFZ01000011.1 coordinate 166,047, forward strand.
GCGGAAAATGATGGTCGTTCACCCTATGTGACGCATGTCCGTGTCGTGACCGCCGAAATGGCTGCCGATCTCGTGCGCGCATCCGGAACGGGCGAAATCAAGGCGCGCGTCGAAAGCGACCTGTCATTCAAGGTCAGCGGCAAGGTGGTCTCCCGCACTGTCGGTGTTGGCGACCACGTCAAGGCCGGACAGATCCTGGCAACGCTCGACCCGGCCGAACAGCGAGCAGACATCGAATCGGCCAGGGCTTCGGTCGCTGCACAGGAGGCAACGCTGCGCATGGCGAGTTCGGTGCTGAGCCGCCGCAAGGCCCTTACCCAGACCGGCGCGCTCTCGCAGCAGGAACTCGACAGCGCGCAGCAGGAATATCAGTCGGCCCAAAACGACCTGGAAGCGGCACGCGCCAGGCTTGAAACGGCCAATGAAGCGCTGGTGCAGACGGAATTGCGCACGGATGCGGATGGCACGATCACCGCGCGCAATGTTGAGGTCGGACAGGTCGTCCAGCCCTCCACCGCGGTGTTCACCGTCGCCCATGATGGCGCGCGCGACGCTGTGTTCAATGTGCAGGAATCGGCGCTGTCCGGCACCAGCACGCCGCTATCAATGGAGGTGACCCTTCTTTCCCGCCAGGATGTGAAGGCGGCGGCACGCATCCGCGAAATCAGCCCCACGCTCGATCGCTCGCTCGGCACGGTGAGTGTGAAGCTGGCCATCGACAACCCGCCTGCGCAGATGACACTCGGTTCGGCCATCGTCGCCGATGTGGTCATGGATCGCACGGACCGCATTTCGCTGCCCTGGCAGTCGATGTTCTCCAAGGCGGGCAAGCCCGCCGTCTGGGTCGTCGATCCGAAGACATCCACAGTGATCCTGCGGCCCATAGAGATCGAACGCTATGATGCGACCATGGTAGTGCTCCGCTCAGGCGTCGTGCCGGGAGAACAGGTTGTCGTAGACGGCGGACAGTTCCTCAGAGACCAGCAGAAAGTTTCGATCTCGGAAGAGGCGACCCAATGAAATATCCGATCATTCTTCCGCTCGTCTTCATCGCAGCGGGCCTCAGCGCATGTTCTGAGGATAAACACGATACAGAACAGCAGATTCGGCCCGTCCTCTTCAGGGTTGCGGAACCGCGTGAAACCGTTGCCATGGGCTTTACGGGCACGGTCGAAGCCAAGTTTTCGGCCGATCTAGGCTTTCAGGTGCTGGGGCGCATCACCTCGCGCCACGTGAGTGTCGGCGATCTGGTCAAGAAGGACGATGTCCTGGCCAATATCGACGCGACAGCGCTACAGCTTGCCGTCAACCAGGCTTCGGCGGACCTTGCATCGTCCGTCGCCAAGCTGGATCTCGCCAAGGTCAACGAGCAGCGTCAAATCACGCTGGTCGCCTCTGCCGCAAGCACGAAGGAACAACTGGAAACGGCCATTCAGTCCCGCGAGGCCGCCGAGGCGACCGTCAAACAATTGCAGGCAAGCCTTACCAAGGCCAAGGAGCAATTGGGATATGCGGATCTGAAGGCCGATACCGATGGTGTCGTCTCTACGGTGTCGGCCGAAGTCGGCCAGGTGGTCTCGGCGGGCCAGACGGTGATGACCATTGCCCGATTGGAAGCCCGCGATGCCGTAGTCGATATTCCCGACAGCTTCGACAAGCTGTCAAGGATCGGCACCCCTTTCGAGGTGACGCTTCAGGCCAATCCGGTGATCAGGGTGACCGGAACCGTGCGTGAAACAGCGCCCCAATCGGATGCATCCACCCGCACGCGCCGCACAAAGATCGCGCTCGACTCGCCGCCGGACACGTTCCGCCTCGGCAGCACGGTGACCGCCATGCCGGCTGCCCCCAGCGAGGGCTATCTGTGGCTTCCGACAAGCGCCATTGGCGGCGCGCAAGATCAGCAGTTCGTCTGGGTCATCGATAAAGCGAGCAAGACCGTATCGCGCAGGAATGTGACAGTCAGGCCATCCGCGGCAGGCGGTGTCGATATCCTGAGCGGTCTCAATAAAGGCGAACATGTCGTCACGGCCGGTGTGAATACACTTACCGACAATCAAACCGTCAAAATTCCAGATGAGATGCCCCTATGAACATGACATTCAACCTTTCCGACTGGGCACTCAGGCACAAGTCGCTTGTCTGGTATTTCATGATTATTGCCAGCGTTGCTGGCATCCTGTCCTATTTCAACCTGGGCCGAGAGGAAGATCCCGACTTCACCATCAAGACCATGCTGATCCAGGCCTCGTGGCCGGGAGCCTCGGTCGATGAAATGACCAGCCAGGTGACGGATCGCATCGAGAAGAAGCTCCAGGAACTGGAATCCCTCGACTATACAAAGAGCATCAATACGCCCGGCCAGACGACGATCTACATCAACCTGCTGGAGAATACCAAGGCGGCTGATGTGAAGCCGACCTGGACCAAGATCCGCAACATGATCAATGACATCGCGCCGAACCTGCCGCAGGGGGTCCAGGGGCCTTTCTTCATCGACAGCTTCGGTGACGTCTATGGCAATATCTATGCCTTTACCGCAGACGGGCTTTCCCAGCGCCAGCTGAGGGACTATCTGGAAGCGGCACGCCAGCAGATCCTTTCCGTGCCGAATGTTGGCAAGGTCGACCTGATGGGCGCGCAGGATGAGGTCGTCTACCTCGATTTCTCCACCCGGCAGATGGCCACGCTCGGCATCAGCCAGAGCCAGATCCTCGAGACCTTGCAGAACCAGAATGCCGTCGTGGCATCCGGCACCCTGCGCACGGGTCCTGAAAGCATCAACCTGCGCGTCTCGGGACAGTTCGCAACGGATGATGCCCTGCGCAACATCAACCTGCGCGTCAATGACCGTTTCTTCCGCCTCAGCGATGTGGCAACCATCACGCGCGGCTATGCCGACCCGCAACAGCCGTTGTTCCGCGTCAATGGCAAACCCGCCATCGGCCTTGCCATTGGCATGAAGCCGGGCGCCAATCTGCTGCATTTCGGCGAGGCGCTGTCGGCCAAGATGGATCAGATCACCGCCGATCTACCGGTCGGCATCGGCATCCATCACGTGGCAGACCAGGCCTTGGTCGTCGAGGAAGCCGTCGGCGGCTTCACGAAAGCGCTTGCCGAAGCAATCGCCATCGTTCTCGTGGTGAGCTTCATCAGTCTGGGCGCGCGTGCCGGCCTTGTCGTGACACTCTCCATCCCGCTCGTGCTCGCCATAACATTCGTGTTCATGGAACATCTCGGCATCTCGCTGCAGCGGATCTCGCTCGGTGCGCTGATCATCGCACTTGGCCTCTTGGTGGATGATGCGATGATCGCCATCGAGATGATGGTGTCCAAGCTTGAGGAAGGTCAACCGATCACCAAGGCTGCAACCGCGGTCTGGACCACCACGGCCTTTCCAATGCTGACCGGCACTTTTGTCACGGTCGCCAGCTTCATTCCCGTGGGGCTCAATGACAGCGCCGCCGGCGAATTCACCTTCTCGCTCTTCGTCGTCATCGGGATTTCCCTGGTGGTCTCCTGGATCGTCGCTGTCTTGTTTGCGCCGCTTCTGGGCGTGCTGATCCTGCCCAAGACGATGAAGAAGCATCACGAGCACAAGGGCATATTCACCCGTGCATTTTCAAGCATACTCAGCTTCTGCATGCATTGGCCCAAGGTGACCATCCTGTTCACGGCCATTCTTTTCGGCAGCTCGATCTATGGCATGGGCTTTGTTCAGCAACAGTTCTTCCCAGCATCAGACCGACCGGAATTGATTGTCGACTGGACGGCACGCCAGAACTACACGATTGCCCAGACCAAGGCAGACATGGACAAGTTCGAAGCAGACCATCTCGTCAACAATGCCGATATCAAGCATTGGACATCCTATGTGGGCCAGGGTGCCAAGCGCTTCGTGCTCGCTTTCGATGTCCAGCCGTCCACGAACAATTTCGGACAAATGGTCATCGTGGCCAAGGATATTGAAGCGCGCGATCGCCTGATGGCACAGCTGAACGAGGCTGCAGCCAAGGACTTCCCAGGCACCGATGTCTATATCAAACAGATGGAACTCGGGCCACCGGTCGGGCGTCCGGTCCAGTATCGCATGTCTGGCCCGGACCCGCAGAAGGTGCGCACCTATGCCAGTGAGGTTGCTGCAATCATGGCAGCCGATACACGCCTCAGCCGCGTCGTGGCCGACTGGAACGAACCTGCACGTGTCGTGAAGGTGGACGTCCTGCAAGACAAGGCGCGCCAGCTGGGCGTATCCTCTTCGGACATTTCGACAGCGCTGAACAACATTACCGGCAGTTCGACGATTACCCAGATCCGCGACAGCATCTACCTCATCAACGTGGTGGGACGCGCCAACAAGGACGAACGGGAATCGATCGAGACTCTGCGCAACCTGCAACTGCCCACCAGCAACGGGAAATCGGTGCCGCTCGCCTCGATCGCCAGCTTCCACTATGAGTTGGAACAGCCGATTGTCTGGCGGCGCGATCGCGTGCCGACGATCACGCTGAAGGCGGCCATCGTCGACTCCACGCAGCCGGCCACCGTGGACGCAGCCCTGAAGCCAGCGATCGATGCCTATGCGGCAAAACTGCCGGCCGGCTATACGATCAAGGCAGGCGGCACCGCAGAGAGCAGCGCCAAGAGCCAGGCACCCATCGCAGCCGTCGTGCCGATGATGCTGCTGGTCATGGCGACGATCCTGATGTTCCAGTTGCAGAGCTTCCAGCGCCTGTTCATGGTCGTCGTTGTCGCGCCGCTTGGTCTCATCGGTGTGGTCGGCGCCCTTCTGCCGAGCGGAGCGCCCCTCGGCTTCGTCGCCATTCTCGGCGTCCTGGCACTGATCGGCATCCTGATCCGCAACTCGGTCATCCTGGTGGTGGAAATCGATAGCCTGCGAAAGAACGGCAAGCATGCCTGGAACGCCGTGAAGGAGGCCGCAGAACACCGTATGCGTCCGATCATGCTGACGGCTGCAGCAGCCAGTCTCGCGCTTATTCCGATCTCGCGCGAAATTTTCTGGGGACCGATGGCCTATGCCATGATGGGCGGCATCATCGTGGGCACGGTGCTTACCCTCCTGTTCCTGCCGGCGCTCTACATCGTCTGGTTCCGCATCAAGCAACCCCACGACCATGCGGAACCGGAAGAGGCTGCGGCCCACTGAGGCCTCAGCCAAAGGAGACGCCCGGAGCGACAGGTCCGGGCGTCTCATCTCACCAACAATTTCAGCCTGCGCTTGCCCAAACACTGAATATCGATCGATCCTAGCCTTCGACGCTCTATCTAGTGGTTTTCAAGCAATTTCGCAGGCAGACCGTTGAAATGCGTGGTGGCAATGGATGACTGTCAGTGGCTGATCATCCAGGGGCGGGCCGAGGGAAATGTCTTGGCCCCATCGGCACGAAACACCGTCTTCGATGCCTTTGGCTGGCCGCTGCAGCAACTGCAACCCGCGCCATGCCCGAGCGACTTGGACGTCTTTGGTGCATGCGAGGCGCGTTCATTGGTTCCGATCGCCGTGCGCGTGGCATTGTCCATCAGCGCAAAGAAGGGCGTGGTGAAGAAGGCGCGCGGCGAGGCCGTTCCGCATTCGGGACAGGCGCAGGGCTCGCCCGACTGGGACATCGGCCGGTTTTCGGTAAAGCCACCGCATTCAGGGCAGTTGAAATCATAATTCGGCATGGCGTTTCATCCTTGGCAAAGGGCTTAGGCATCGATGGAAGGACGGGCAGAACCCGCCCTCCCCGCGCCTCCTCAAAGGTCATGCGCAAGCGGCACGTCGATCTTTCCATCGAGGAACTTCTTTGGTCCATCCGCCCCCGGCTTCATGTCGAATTCGAAGATATCGAGCGGCAGCCAGAGCGTGGCACAGGCATTGGGAATATCGACAACACCGGAAATATGGCCCTGTACGGGAGCGGTGCCGAGGATGGCATAGGCCTGCGCCCGCGTGTAGCCGAACTTCGTCATATATTCGATGGCATTGAGGCAGGCCTGGCGGTAGGCGATATGCACGTCGAGATAATGCTGCTTTCCGCCTTCATCGACGGAAATGCCTTCGAAGATCAGGTAGTCGTCATATTTCGGCGTGATCGGCGACGGGCGGAAGATCGGGTTCTTGATCCCGTATTTCGCCATGCCGTCCTTGATCAGCGTCACCTTGATATGCAGCCAGCCGGCCATTTCGATGGCACCGCAGAAGGTGATCTCGCCATCGCCCTGGCTGAAATGCAGATCGCCCATGGAGAGACCGGCCCCATCGACATAGACGGGGAAATAGATCTTGGAGCCGCGTGACAGATCCTTGATATCGCAATTGCCGCCATGTTCGCGCGGCGGCACCGTGCGCGCGCCGCTGGCGGCCGCTGTATCGCGCGCCTCACCCTTCAGGGCGCCCATATGCGCAGTCGGCCCGCCATCGGGCAGTGCGGCGAGAGCCGGCACACGGCCGGGATCTGTATCGAACAGCGCCTTTTCGCGGCTGTTCCACATCTCCAGCATCTTGTGATCCGGCAGGCAGCCGATCAGGCCGGGATGAATGAGACCGGCATATTTGACGCCGGGCACATGGCGCGATGAGGTGAACATGCCGTGGAAATCCCAGATCGATTTCTGCGCTTCGGGGAAATGCTCGGTCAGAAAACCGCCGCCATTCTTTTTGGAAAAGAAGCCGTTGAAGCCCCAGAGACTGTTGTCGAAGGCGCCGATATCGAGAATGTCGACAACCAGCAGGTCGCCGGGCTGGGCACCCTTGACGCCGATCGGGCCGGAGAGGAAATGCACCTGGCTGAGATCCACATCGCGCACGTCCGCCGCATCGTCATCGTTCTTGATCTGGCCGCCGGTCCAGTCATAGGTTTCGATGCGAAAATCATCGCCAGGCTCCACCCAGCAGGCCATCGGAATATCGGGATGCCAGCGATTGTGGATCTTTTCGTTCGTATAGGGCGATTGGCTGAGATCGACCTTGATCAATGTGTCAGGCATGTCTTGGCTCCTTCCTGGATTGAAAAGCTTGAAACGGTGAGGCTCGGGTCAGACGGAGAGGAAGCTTGCGACGCGGGCTTCATCAATGCCGGCGCGCGGCGCATCGTGGACGATCTCGCCCTTTTCGATCACCAGAACCCGATCGGCCATGTCGAGGGCAAAGCTCAGCACCTGTTCCGACACGACGATGGACAGGCCCATCTCGTCGCGGATACGGCACAGCGTGCGCGCCATTTCCTTGATGATCGAAGGCTGGATGCCTTCGGTGGGCTCGTCGAGCAGAAGCACTTTCGGTTTTGACGCAAGCGCTCGGGCAATGGCCAATTGCTGCTGCTGGCCGCCTGACAGGTTACCGCCGCGCCGACCCTTCATCTCCAGAAGCACCGGAAAAAGCTCATAGATATGGCCGGGGACTGTCTTCTCGCCGGTCACAGTCAGACCCGTCTCGATGTTTTCCTGCACGGTGAGCGTCGAAAAGATCATCCGGCCCTGCGGTACATAGGCCAGGCCCTTGCCGACCCGCTCGAAGCTTTCCAGCCCGCTGACGGCCTGATCACCGATGCGGATCATTCCCTCTGTCGTGGGAATGACGCCGATCAGCGATTTCATGAGCGTCGTCTTGCCCATACCGTTCCGGCCCATGATGGCGACGATCTCGGCGGGCTTCACGTCAAAGGACAGACCGTGAATGACTTCGCTCTGGCCGTAGCTGACCCTCAGTTTTTCAACAGACAGCATGGCAACCCCCTAATGACCGAGATAGACTTCCACGACCCTTGGATCGTGCTTGACGCGTTCCATGCTGCCTTCGGACAGAACCTTGCCCTGGTGCAGAACCGTCACCCGATGGGCGATGTCCTCGACGAATTTCATGTCGTGCTCGATGACGATGACCGACTGGTTGCGGGTAATGGTGTTGAGGAGTTCGGCGGTCTTGATGCGCTCGGCGACACTCATGCCCGCCACGGGCTCATCGAGCATGAGCAGCCGGGGCTTCTGGATCAGCAGCATGCCAATCTCCAGCCATTGCTTCTGGCCATGGCTGAGGATGGCCGCATCGGTATGCAGGTGATCCTTCAGGAAGATCATCTCCGCCACCTCTTCGACCCGCTCGATCACCTCCCGGTCGCGGCGGAAGGTGAGTGCACCAAACACCGAGCGTCCCTTTGGAAAGGACAGTTCCAGGTTCTCGAACACCGTCAGATCCTCGTAGATGGACGGGTTCTGGAACTTGCGCCCCACGCCGGCATGCACGATTTCATGTTCGCGCATCTTGGTCAGTTCCAGCCCATCGAAGCGGATGGAGCCGGATGTCGCCTTGGTACGACCGCAGATCAGGTCCAGAACCGTCGTCTTACCCGCACCATTCGGGCCGATGATCACCCGGATCTCGTTCTCATCGACATAGAGCGACAGGTCGTTGACTGCCTTGAACCCGTCGAAGGAGACCGTGAGGGAATCGATGCTGAGGATGAAGTCCTTGGACAATTGCTCGTTGACTTGCATGATGCTCTCCATCATTCGGCCGCCTGCGGCTGGGGTTCGGGGCTCGGTTTTGAAAACCGTGCCAGCGCTTTGGCGAAGAAGGGTTCGACATGGTCCTTCACCACACCGGCCAGACCGAAGGGAAAGGCCATGACCACGGCGATGAACAGCCCGCCCATGGCAAACAGCCAGAGTTCTGGAAAGCTTTCGGAAAACGTCGTCTTGGCGGCATTGACCAGCAGCGCGCCATAGATCGCGCCAAACAGCGACAGGCGGCCGCCGACAGCCGCGAAGATGACCATCTCGATCGACGGTACAATTCCGACGAAGGAGGGCGACATGAAGCCGACTTGCAGTGTGAACATGGCGCCACCGATGGCTGAAATGGCCGCCGCCAGGCAGAAGATGAAGATCTTGAAATTGGCCACGTCATAGCCGGAGAAGCGCACGCGATCCTCCCGGTCACGCATGGCGATCAGCAGGCGTCCGAATTTCGAAATGCGCACCGATTGGGCAAGCAGCAACACGCCGATCAGGAGCAGCGCATTGACGAAATAGAGGATCAGTTTGGCACTATCGGTGCGGATATCCCATCCATGCAGCGTGCGAAGATCGGTAATACCGTTGACGCCGCCGGTATAGCCCTGCTGGCCGATGATGAGAATGGTGAGAATGGCGGCCACCGCCTGGGTAATGATGGCGAAATAGACCCCGCCGACCCGCCGCTTGAACATGGCCGCACCGATGACGAAGGCGAAGAACGAGGGCACCAGAATGATGGCGACAATCGTGAACGTGAGCGAATAGAAGGGTTGCCACCAGCTCGGCAGCGCCGTGATCTGGTTCCAGTCCATGAAATCGGGAATGCCCGGTGTCGACTGGATCTTCGTGGCCGCTGGCGTCGAGGCCTCCAGCTTGAGGAACATCGCCATGCAATATCCGCCAAGGCCGAAGAAAATGCCTTGGCCAAGGCTGAGAATTCCGCCACCGCCCCACAACAGCACAAGGCCGATGGCGACGAAGGCATAGGTCAGATATTTGCCGATCAGGTTGAGCCGGAACACATCGACGGCGAGCGGCATGACGACAAGCAGGAGGGCGGCCAGAATGGTAAAGTAAAGCCATTCCTTCTTGGAAAACAGGAAGCCGGCAGCAGGCATGGAAGATCTCCTTAGCGGCGGATATTGAGGGAAAACAGGCCTTGCGGGCGCAGCATCAGGATGCCGACGACGGTGAGCAGGGTGAGCACCTTCGCCATCGAGCCGCTGAGGAAGAATTCCATGGTCGACTGCGCCTGCGAGATGGTGAAGGCCGATGCAATCGTCCCGATCAGGCTTCCGGCACCGCCGAACACGACCACAAGGAATGTATCGACGATATAGAGCTGGCCGGCCGTTGGACCGGTCGAGCCGATCATGGTGAAGGCCGATCCGGCGATGCCCGCGATGCCGCAGCCGAGCCCGAAAGTCATCCGGTCCACCATCTTGGTATTGATGCCGACGGCACCGGCCATAACCCGGTTCTGCACCACGGCGCGCACCCGCTTGCCCCAGGAGGAGCGGTACATGATGAAATAGACACCAAGCGCAATGATCATGGTCAGTGCCATGACGAAAAGCCCGTTGAGCGGCACTTCGATCGTCTCGCTGACGGAAACGGAGCCCATCATCCAGTCCGGCAGGGTGACGCCCACTTCGCGCGCCCCAAATACCGAGCGGTAGAATTGCTGCAGGACGAGCGAAAGTCCCCAGGTAGCCAGCAGCGTATCCAACGGACGCCGGTAGAGATGGCGGATCAGCACCCACTCCACCAGTACGCCGAGTGAAAACGAGGCGACAAAGGCAAGCGCCATGGCCAGGAAAAAGTAATAAGGAAAGAAGGCCGGCAGATAGGTCGTCACCAGTGTCGAGCACAGATAGGTGACATAGGCGCCGAGGATCATGAATTCGCCATGGGCCATGTTGATGACACCCATCTGGCCGAAGATGATGGCAAGACCCAGCGCCATCAGCACGAAGACGGAAAACAGGATCAGGCCCGCAAATCCCTGCATCGCCAAAATCGAAAAGAACTCGCTATAGGTATAATCGCCGATCATCGTGTCACCTCGCACGCCCTTGGAAAAAGCTCAGGACAAGGGCCGGCATGACCGGCCCCTGCGGAAGCGATCGAGGCTTACTGGTAGCCTTCCGGGAAAGGGTTCGGCTCCATCAGGTCCTTCGTCTCGTAGACGAGGTCATACTGGCCATCGGCACGGGCATGGCCGATGCGGGTCTTCGACCAGAGATGATGGTTTTCGTGGATCTTCACATAGCCTTCCGGCGCCGTGGTCAGCTCGATACCGGGTGATGCGGTGCGAACCTTGTCAATATCGAAGGAGCCGGCCTTTTCGACCGCTGCCTTCCACAGCCAGGGGCCGAGATAGGCCGCCTGGGTAACATCGCCGATGACGATATTGTCGCCCCACATCTTCTTGAACGCCGCGACGAAGGCCTTGTTATTGTCATTGGGCAGGCTCTGGAAATACTTCATGGAGGCATAGGCGCCGACCATGTTTTCCCCGCCAATGCCCAGAATTTCGTCTTCCGTCACCGAAATCGTCAGGAGCAGCGGCTTTTCCTTGGTCATGTCGATGCCGGCTGCCTTCAACTGCTTGTAGAAGGCAACATTCGAGCCGCCGACGATGATCGCATAGATCACATCGGGCTTCTTCAGCTTGATCTTGTTGATGACCGAATTGAACTGGGTGTGGCCAAGCGGGTAATATTCCTCGCCGACGACCTCAAGACCCTTCTTTTCGATGTGCTTACGGGCAATCTTATTGGAGGTGCGCGGCCAGATATAATCGGAACCAAGCAGGTAGAAGCTTTTTGCGCCCTTCTCCTTCACCACCCAGTCAATGCCGGCAAGGATCTGCTGGGTGGCTTCCTGGCCGGTGTAGATAACGTTGGGGCTCTCCTCCAGGCCTTCATAGAAGGTCGGGTAATAGAGCATGCCGTTATACTGCTCGAAAACCGGCAGGACGGCCTTGCGCGAGGCAGAGGTCCAGCAGCCGAAGACCGAGGCGACCTTGTCCTCGACCAGCAGTTTCTTGGCCTTTTCGGCAAAGGTCGGCCAGTCGGAACCACCATCCTCCTGAATGACCTCGATCTTGCGGCCCAGAATGCCGCCTGTGGCATTGATCTGTTCGATGGCAAGCTTTTCGGCCTGGACGGAGCCGGTTTCGGAAATCGCCATCGTGCCGGTCACGGAGTGAAGAATGCCAACCTTGACGGTGGTGTCCGTCACCGCAAGCCCCGTCGTATTGACGACGGCGGTCGGCAAGCCCTGGGCGCTTGCAACGGAGTTGAAGGCCGCAAGCAGCGGGATCGATGCCGCGCCTGCAAGCAGGCTTCGGCGACTGATATTCATCGAAGACGATGGTGTTTCGTCAGACATGGCGGTACCTCTTCAGTGTTGGAAAGGGGTGGCGTGGCTGGCAGTGGTGTCCCGGACAACTGACGCTAACCTCGTCGCTAATTGTGCGACGCAACAATGGAGCATTTGACGTATATCCAGTCGGGTCTTTGTCCCGTAATGTTTGCCCAGAGACCGAAAGATCAGCAAAGAAACCAAGCGGCACCAATAACTTGCAGGATCAGGCCATTTGCCCTGCAGGATCGAAACGTCGCCGAAATAACATGCTGGAAATGACTGGTACGGAATTTGCTTCGCCCTCGTCGAGGGTCGCCAGCAATGCCGTTTGCGCGACGGGGAAACGAGGGGGATATCTTGAACCAGGCCGAGCGGATTCCCAGAATTCGGCGGACCTATAATCGCTGGGTCGCCAACCAGACTTTGGAGGATTACGCGCTCCGCTTCACGGCCCATGAGGTGCGCCGTTTTTCGCCGGGGCGCATCGCCAATACGGCCATCGGCGCGATTTCCTTCCTGGCGCTGGAGGCGATCGGCGGCGCCATCACGCTGAACTACGGCTTCACCAATGCAGCGCTCGCCATCTTCAGTGCCTGCGCGATCATGCTGGTGATCGGGGTGCCGATTGCCTATAACGCAGCCCGTTACGGGGTGGATATAGATCTCCTGACGCGCGGCGCCGGCTTCGGCTATCTCGGCTCCACCGTCACCTCGCTGATCTATGCGAGCTTCACCTTCCTGTTCTTTGCCATCGAGGCCGCGATTATCGCCAAGGCGCTGGAGTTGATCACCGGCCTGCCGCTGACATTCGGCTACATCATCAGCGCCTTGGCCATCATCCCGCTTGTCACGCATGGCGTCACGTTCATCAGCCGTTTCCAGGCCTGGACGCAGCCCTTCTGGATCGTCCTGCAGCTGGCACCCTTCATCTTCATCGCTGCGCAGGGGCTGGAACCGGTGCAGCGCTGGACGGGCTATACCGGCCTGCTCGGCCCCGTGGACCATAGCTTCGACATCCATCTCTTCGGTCTCTGCTCGGCGGTGGTCTTTTCACTGGCAGCCCAGATCGGCGAACAGGTCGACTACCTGCGCTTCCTGCCGCGAAAGACGCGCGAAAACCGCGTCAAATGGTGGTTTGCGCTATTGAGCTCCGGTCCTGGCTGGGTGGTGATCGGCGGTCTCAAGATCCTGGCCGGATCATTTCTCGCCTTCTACGCGTTTCGCCATGGCGTGGCCTTCGAAGACGCCTCCGACCCCACGCAGATGTATCTCACTGTGTTCAGCCAGATGCTGGCATCGCCGGAGCTTGCGCTTGGGGTGACAGGCGTGTTCGTCGTCATCTGCCAGGTGAAGATCAATGTCACCAATACCTATGCCGGCTCGATCGCCTGGTCGAATTTCTTCTCACGCCTCACCCACAGCCATCCCGGCCGCGTCGTCTGGCTGGTTTTCAATGTGCTGATCGGCCTGCTTCTGATGGAATTCGGCATCTACAAGGCGCTGGAGACGGTGCTCGGCCTCTATTCGATCGTGGCCGTCGCCTGGACCGCCTCGATTGCCGCCGACCTGCTGATCGCCAAACCGCTGGGTCTGTCACCACCGATCATCGAGTTCAAGCGCGCCCATCTTTACGACATCAACCCTGTCGGCTTCGGCTCCATGACAGTGGCGGTGATTACCGCCTTTTCGGCCTATGGCGGGCTGATGGGCGAATTGTTGAGCAAGATCTATGTCTATCTCGCCCTCGCCCTGCCCTTCATCCTTGTGCCTCTCATCGCCAAGGCCACAGAGGGCCGCTACTACATTGCCCGCACAAGCAGCGTGCACAGCGATGCCAAGGGCCATAGCGGATGCTCGATCTGCGAGCTGAACTTCGACCGGGAGGACATGGCGCATTGCCCGGTCTATTCCGGCCCCATATGTTCGCTGTGCTGCTCGCTCGATGCGCGTTGCCATGACATGTGCAAGACGGATGCGCGCCTCAGCCAGCAGGTCCGCTCGCTTGCCGATGGCTGGCTTCCGCCAAGGCTGGCCGAAGCCCTGCATGGCAGCGTGATGCGCTATATTGCGCTATTTACGGTCGTCAATGCCTTCATGGGCAGCGTTTTCCTGCTCATCCATTTCCAGAGCACGATCGAGCACCCGGCAACCTCGCAGCTGATCGGTTTCGAGCTTTGGAAACTCTACATCATCCTGTTCATCCTCGCCGGTATTGTCACCTGGCTGTTCGTCCTTGCCCAGGAAAGCCGGGATTTCGCCGAGGAAGAGGCCCGCCGTCATACACGCCTACTGCTCGATGAAATCACCGCGCATGAAGAAACGGATCGGCAGCTGCAAAAGGCAAAGGAAGCCGCCGAATCCGCCAATCTTGCCAAGAGCAAATATGTGGTGGGTCTCAGCCATGAATTGCGCACGCCGCTCACAGCCATCCTTGGCTATGCCCAGGTGCTGGAGCGTCAGCAGGGCATGCCGAATTTCGTGCACAATGCCGCCCGCACCATCAAGCGCAGCGGCGAGCATCTGGCGGACATGATCGAGGGCCTGCTGGACATTTCGAAGATCGAGGCCGGCAAGTTTGAAATCTTCAGGCACAAGATCGCGCTTGGACCCTTTCTCGACCAGATCGTTGACATGTTCAGCCTGCAGGCCCAGGCGAAAGGCATCGGTTTCGAATTTCGCGCCACCTCTGCCCTTCCCGACTACGTTTTCACCGACGAGAAGCGCCTGCGCCAGGTGCTCATCAATCTCCTGTCGAATGCCATCAAATTTACCCAGCGCGGCCATGTCTGCTTCACACTGTCCTATCGCGGACAGGTGGCCAGATTCGATATCGAGGACACAGGCGTCGGCATCAGAAAACAGGATCTTGAGCGGATTTTCCTGCCCTTCGAGCGCGCCGAACAACCGAGCGACCAGATGCAGCCGCCGGGCACCGGGCTCGGGCTGACGATAACAAGGCTTCTCGTCGAGATCATGGGCGGTGAATTGAAGCTCTCCAGCACCTATGGCAAGGGCACGCATTTTTCCCTTCGCCTGATGCTGTCGGAAGCACAACGCCCGGAGGACATGGCGGCACCGGCCCTTGCTGTTGCCGGCTATGAGGGGCGGCGGCGCACCATTCTGGTCGCCGATGACGATGCCACGCAGCGCGCCCTGATGGAGGAAGTGCTGACCCCGCTCGGCTTTGCGGTGGTCACGGTCAATGATGGCTCAGCCTGTCTTTCGACACTTGCCCTCAACCGGCCGGACATCGTCATTCTCGATCTCGGCATGCCCCATATGTCAGGCTGGGAAGTGGCAAAGCGCATCCGCCAGCGCCATGGCCGCGACCTGCCCATCCTCATCCTCTCAGCCGATGCCGGCAATGAACGGACCAAACCCGAATATGCCCAGCTTTTCGATGCCTATCTGATCAAGCCCTTTGGCTTTGAAGACCTCTTCGAGCGTCTGGCAACGCTGATCCCAATCACCTGGATTGTCGATGACGGGGTGCATGTGGACGCGCAGCCGCAGCCGGTCTTCCTGCCGAGCCAGATGCCGGATCCGCAAAAGCTGCGCCAGTTGCGCACATTGGGTGCCACGGGCTTCGTGCGCTCCATCGAGGCGATGCTGAACGATCTGGAGATTTCGGCACCGCATACGGAGCCGTTCTGCAAGCATATGCGTCATCTCGCCACCAATTATCGCCTGCGCGAGTTTCTCGCCATTATCGAAGGTGCCAAAAGCCATGTCTGATCGCTTCGAGGGTAACAGCGTGCTGATTGTGGACGATTCCAACGAGGCACTGCTGATGCTGGCCGATGCACTCAGTCTGGAAGGATTGCAGGTGCAGACATCCACCAGCGGACGTCATGCCATTTCCATGGCCAATTCCAAGGCCCCCGATATCGTGCTGATGGACGCTATGATGCCGGGGCTCGACGGTTTCGACACCTGCAAGATCCTCAAGGCCGCGCGCGGATTCGAGGATCTGCCGGTGATCTTCATGACCGGCTATAATGAGAACGAACATGTCGTCAAAGCGCTGGCCGCCGGCGGTGTCGATTTCGTCAGCAAGCCGATACGCCTCGACCAGCTGTTTGCCCGCATGCGGGTGCATCTGAGCAATGCACGGCGTGCCCGCTCGGCCCGCTTCGCGCTGGATTCGACCGGCCGCTGGATGGTCGCCTGCGATGCCAATGGTCTGATTGCCTGGTCGACGCCGCAGGCCGCCGACCTGTTGATGAAAGTCGGCATCCGCTCCGATACCAACAGCTATCTGCCGCTGGAGATCCTGTCCTGGCTGAGTGAAACCGCCGTGACCGACCAGGGCGGCAATGCGAATGTGTTTCACTATGCAAGGCTTGGCCATGACATCGAGTTCCGCCGTCTTTCCGACGGACAGAATGACGAGATCCTGCTGCGGCTGATCGACCGCCATCGCGGCGCCGATGAGGAGCAGCTGGCGCGGGCCTTCGGCCTGACACTACGCGAGGCCGAAGTGCTTTTATGGGTGGCGCATGGCAAATCCAACAAGGAGATCGCCGATATTCTGGAAATGTCGCCCCGCACGGTGAACAAGCATATGGAGCAGATCTTCAACAAGCTCGCCGTCGAAAAACGCACCTCGGCGGCCACGCTTGCGGTGCGGGTTCTCTGGCGAGAGTGAAACCCGCTACGCCTCAACGAACCAGAGAGGATTTCTCCCGCGGGACATAGCCACCCTGCCTGTCACCGCCAGGCAGCAGATCACCGTTTTCAACAATGGTTTTTCCACGCAGCAGAAGCCGTACCGGCCAGCCCGTCACGGCAAGGCCTTCATAGGGCGTATAGTCGGCGCCATGCTGCAGCATATCGTTGGTGAGGGTCACCTTAAGGCCCGCATCCCACAGGGCGATATCGGCATCCGAGCCAATGGCAATCGTGCCCTTGCGCGGATAGAGGCCATAGAGCTTGGCATGATTGGTCGAGGTGAGCGCGACGAAACGGTTGATATCGATCCGGCCCTTCATCACCCCTTCGGAAAACAGGATCGGCAGACGGGTGGCAACGCCTGGAATGCCGTTTGGTATCCAGCGAAAATGCCGCTTGCCCTTGTCATTCAGCTTGCCCTCAACGTCATCGAAGCGGAACGGGCAGTGATCGGATGAAAAGAGATCGAACACGCCCTGTTCCAGCCCCTCCCAGCAGGCCTCCTGGCTTGCCTTGTCGCGCGGCGGCGGCGAGCAGACAAACTTGGCGCCCTCCATCTCGGTCTGGTCGAGATCCTCTGCCGTCAGCATCAGATATTGCGGACAGGTCTCGCCGGCGACCGTCTGGCCTCGCTGGCGCGCCCGACGGATTTCCTCCATGGCTTCACGGTTGGAGACATGCACTATGACGATCGGCACATCGACGATTTCCGCCAGAGACAGCGCCCGATGGGTCGCCTCGCGCTCGGCCGCGATGGGCCGGGTCGTGGCGTGAAATTTGGGCGCAAGCCTGCCCTCTTCCTCATGCCGTCCGATCAGGTAGCGGATCGCATCCTCGTTTTCGCAATGAACCATGACCAGCGCGCCGGTGCGGCGTGCCGTATCGAGCGTTGCCAGGATCTCGTCATCGCGCAGGCGAAGCCCTTCATAGGTCATGAAGACCTTGAGCGAAGTATAGCCGTCCTCCACCAGCGCCGGCAATTCCTGGCCCAGCACGTCAGGGGTCGGGTCGGTGATCACCAGATGGAACGACACATCCACATGGCATTTGCCCTCGGCCTTGGCGTGATAGACGTTTAGCGCCTGGCGCAGCGACTGGCCTTTCTCCTGCATGCAGAAGGCAAGAACCGTGCTATTGCCGCCGACAGCGGCCGAGCGCGTGCCGCTGTCGAAATCATCGGCCATGACGATGCCGTCACCGGAGGGCTGGTCGAGATGCACATGGCTGTCGATACCGCCCGGCAGAACGAAAAGCCCGGTTGCATCGATGATCTCGTCGGCGTCTGTCAGATCGGCGGCCAGCGCCACGATGCGACCGTCCCTGATGCCGACATCACAGATGAAACTATCGCTTGCCGTGACAACCGTGCCGTTTCTGATGATCGTATCGAAGCGCATATCCTGTTGTCCCCTGTCTCAGCTTGCTTTGGAAAGGCCGGTATCCGTCGAGAGGATTGTGTCCAGCGCCTGGGTGAAACGGTCCACTTCCTCAAGCGTATTGTAGTGAACCATCGAGACCCGCAGCATGCCGCCATGGTCTGTCAGTTCCAGATATTCGGCAAGCCGGCGTGAATGGAAGTCGCCAAACCGCATGGCGATCTTTTCGCCATCCATTGCCTTGCAGATGTCTCCTGCCTCGCGGCCATCGAAACGAAAGGCGATGGTCGGCACCCGCGAGCCATTGCGGTTCACCGATTGGCCGATAATCCGGCAATCGTTGCGAGACCGTAGATAGGCCAGCAAACGCTCGGCCAAGAGGTTCTCCTGGATGGTGATCGCGCCATAGGCGGCCTCGATCTTCTGGCGCACCGTGCCGGTTTCGCCCGCCCTTTCGCCAAGCGCCACCAGGTAATCGACAATGCCGCAGGTCGAATAGGCCAGCTCGTAGTTCGGATTGCCCGGCTCCAGCTTGCCCGGCACTTTGTCCTTGCCGTAAAAGTAGTGATAGAGCGTATCGAGCTCCAGCAGCAGATCATATTTGCCATACATCAGGGCATAGTGCGGCCCATAGGTCTTGTAGAGACTGAAGACGTAATAATCGGCATCGAAAGCCTGCACATCGACGGCGCGATGCGGCGCATAGGCGACGGCATCGACGCAGATTTTTGCGCCACGCGCATGCACGAAATCGGCAATCTCGCGGATCGGATGGATCGAGCCAAGGATGTTGGAGGAATGCGTGACGCAGACAAGCCGGGTGCGATCGCTCATCAGCGGCTCGAGATCGGCAAGGTCCAGCGTCAATGTTTGCGTGTTGAGCGGCCAGACGTTCACGACAATGCCGCGCTCCTGCAAACGGTCCCAAGGACCGATATTGGATTCATGGTCGGCAATGGTGATGATGATCTCGTCTCCCGGCGACAGCTGGCTGTGCATGGCGCGCGCCAGGTTCTGCAACAGCTGCGTCGTGGAATTGCCGAAGACGATTTCCTCCGGTCGCGCCGCATTGACCAGATGCATGGCGGCCGTTCGGGCTTCCAGAAGCGCGCGCGCGGCATCCTGCGAAACCTCGTAGCTGCCGCCGATCTGTACGTTCTTTTCAATGAGGAACGTGTTGATGCGATCAAGCGCACCCTGGAGGATCTGCGATCCGCCGGCATTGTCGAAATAGGTCCAGCCGCGAGCAAGGCCCGGAAACTGGCTGCGCACGAAATCGAGATCCAGCGGCAAAGTGGTGGCCATCCTTGTGGTCCTCCGAGTGTTTTTTATGATCAATGATTGAGCACGGCGCGCAGGAAGCCGCGCGTTCGCTCTTCTTTCGGATTGTCGAAAATCTCTTCCGGCGTGCCCTCTTCGACCAGGCGCCCGCCATCCATGAAGATCACCCGGTCGGCGACCTGTCGGGCAAAGCCCATTTCATGGGTAACGACCACCATGGTAACGCCAGTGCCGGCAAGCTTGCGCATGACGTCCAGCACTTCGCCCACCATTTCAGGGTCGAGCGATGAGGTCGGCTCATCGAACAGTAAGACCTTGGGCTGCATGGCAAGCGCGCGTGCAATGGCGACACGCTGCTGCTGCCCGCCGGACAGCTGGCCCGGATATTTCTCCGCCTGTTCGGCAATGCCGACGCGTGCGAGCAGTTCGCGCGCCTTGCGTTCAGCCTCGACCACGGGCGTCTTTCGCACTCGCAGCGGCGCCAGCATGATATTGCGCAGCACCGTCATGTGCGGAAAAAGGTTGAAGGACTGGAACACCATACCGACCTCGGCCCGCACTTTCGCAAGCGCCGATCCGGGGCCAACCGCAATGCCGTCCACCGTGATCGTGCTGTCGCGGGAAAAGGCCTCCAGATGGTTGATGCAGCGGATCAGCGTCGATTTTCCAGACCCCGACGGTCCGATGACGCAGACAACCTCGCCCTCGGCAATATCGAGATCGATGCCGTGCAGCACAGTGAAATCGCCATAGGCCTTGGTCAGGCTACGGATGGAAATGAGGGTGGAACCGAGCCTGTCCATCAGCGCTTGCCCTTGCTGAAATGCTTTTCGAGCCGCGCGACGATGGCAACCATGGGCCAGAGCAGGAGCACATAGATGAGTGCAGCACCAATCAGCGGCGTGGGATTGGCGGCAAGTGCCTGCGCCTGGGTTGCCTGCTTCAAGAGGTCGGGCATGGCGACCACCGAGGCAAGCGCTGTGTCCTTCAGCACATTGATGCAATTGTTGGTGAGCGGCGGAATGACGATGCGCACCGCCTGCGGCAGGATGACATCCACCATCGTATGCCGGTTGGATAGGCCAAGTGCAGCGGAGGCCTCGAATTGCCCCTGCGGAATGGCCTCGATGCCGGCCCGGAAAATCTCGGCCGTATAGGCCGCAGAGACGAGCGAAAGCGCCGTGACCGCCGAAACGAAGGGTGAGAGGCGAATGCCGACAAAGGGCAGCGCGTAATAGACGAGGATCAGCAGGACCAGGAGCGGAATGGAGCGGAAAATATCGATATAGAAGCGGATCAGCAGTCTGACGATAGACGGCGCATAGAGCCGCGCGATGGCCAGAAACAGACCACCGGCCAGACCGGCAATAATGCTGGCAATGCCGATCTGAAGCGTGACGACCAGCCCGCGCAGCAGCTGCGGCAGGCTGTCGATCAGCACCTGCATGTTGAAGAATGTATTGATCAGATTCATGCCGCAATGGCTCCTTTCGCAATCCGGCGGGATTTCTCACCCCACCGGTTGCTGTGTAAGCCTTCACTTTGCCTTGGGCATATCGAGGACGGCAACCGTGGACGTCGTGTCCTCGGCCTTGGCGCCGAACCAGGTCTCATGCAGCTTGGCGATGAAACCTTCCTTTTTCAGCGTGGTGATGACGCCATTGACCTCGGTGGCCAGCGGATCGCCCTTGTTGAACATGATCGAGTATTTCTCGCCCGTCGGGATGCGCTCGACGACCTTCAGCTCCGGCTTGCCCTTCACATAATAGAGGAGTGCTGGAATATCGGAAATGTAGCCATCGATGCGGCCGGCGACCAGATCGAGCATGGCCGGCTGCAGGCCCTCGAACTTGCGGATTTCGCCGAGCTTGTATTCGCCCTTATGGGCGTCCGCCCACATGTCGCCGGTGGAACCCGTATCGACGCCGACCGGTTTGCTGCCCATGTCCTTCAGGCCGGCAATACCGGATTTCGCCGTGACGGTGAGCGACTGGTCGCTATCATAATAGGGCTGCGCGAAGGAGACGGATTCCAGGCGTTTCTGGGTGATGGTGATGGACGAGACCGCCATGTTGATGCGGCCGGACTGGACGGCCGGAAACAGGCCGGCAAACGGCGTATTGACGAACTCGACCGTCTTGCCGAGGCGCTTGGCGATTTCGGTGACGAGATCGACCTCGAAACCCACCGTCTTGCCGCTGGCGTCCTGGAACTCCCAGGGCACATTGCCGATATTGGCCCCCACCGTAAGGTCGGCAGCATGCGAGCCTGTGGCGCCAATGGCGGCAAGGAAGGCGGTTAACACTGCTGTTTTGAAACTGGATGCGCGCGTCATGAGGTTCCCCTTGTTTTTTGAACGTCACTCGATCAGTATCGGTCTAACTGGTCAGACCAGTCAGGCCCAAAAAGCACGGCGCTTTCTGCTTGGCAAGGTGCTATGCGAAAAATAGATTTGGCATGCCGAACTGTTAAGGCCAAAGAGGATTTGATGCTCAACAAGACGCTCCTTCCGCAATCGGTGGCCCGCGAGATCCAGACCATGATCCAGACAGGCACGCTGAAAGCGGGTGAGAAAATACCGTCGCAACGGGACTTCGCACAGAAATTCGGCATCAGCCGGGCCTCCCTGCGAGAAGCACTGCTGACCCTTGAAACTCTTGGTCTGATCAAGACGGAAGCCGGTCGCGGCACCTATATTTCGGCTCCATCCGCTGGCAACGAAGGCCATTCGGGCCATATGGCACCCTGGCGCTATTCCGACAGCTATTCGGTCTTTGACGTGTTCCAGACGCGCATTCTGCTGGAAGGCGAGATCGCGCGGCTCTCAGCCGGTCGCCTAACCCAGTTGCAATTGGAGAAAATGGAAAGGGCGACGCAGACGATGGCAGACTGCTGGGAGCGCCAGGACCTGCTTGCCAATGTCGAGGCCGATCTGGAGTTTCACGCCATCATCGTCTCGGCCTGTTCCAACTCGATGCTGAAGGCTCTTTACCAGACCGTTCGGGATCAGGTGACGGAAACCCAGCGCCAGCCCATTCCGATCACCGACCCCAAGCGCATGGGCGAATCGATTGCCGAGCACCGCCGCATCATCGCGGCCTTGAGCGCAAATGATGCCAATGCTGCACGCCGCGAAATGGAAAACCATATTCGCAACACTGCGCGCTGCGCCGGGCTTTCCCCGTAAGGTAATGGTTGTTTAGGCAAGCGCCGGATACAGGATGCAGGATGAACATCCCTCAGTCTTGATATCCTAACCGTTGCGGATGCTGAACTGCACCCGGTCTGCCGGAAAGCGGGTGATGGCGAACTGGATTGGCACTCCTTCGGGATCGATATTCAGGGCCTTTGTCACCAGCACGATGGCGCCGGGCGAAAGGGCGAGCTGCGCCACGTCATCCGGCTCGGCATGTACGGCAGACACTTCCGTCACCTCGCGCAGATAGTCAGGCACGCCACAGGCGGAAAGCGCCCTGGTAATCGATTCCGTCTGGCGAAAGGCCTCCTCTATGCCCTCGAACCTTGCTGACGGGAACCACATGGTCGAGCGCGACACGGCCCGCCCGTCTGCCTTGCGCAGCGCATCGAGACGCCGGACCGGCGCGCCGATGTCAAGCTTCAGCCAGCGTGCGGTTTCGGCCGTCGCCGTCTCGGCTTCGGCAGACAGGAGGACGCCTTTCAGGTCCCGCGCCTGGTCGCCTATGCCTTGCGTGAAGCGCGTGCGAAGGCCGATCGGGAAATCGAACTTGTCGCGGCGCTCGATCCACGTGCCCTTGCCCTGCTCGGCGCGCACAATGCCTTCCTGGGCAAGGGCGGCCAGCGCGGCACGCACCGTGTGGCGGTTCACGCCAAAGCTTTCCGCAAGCACCATCTCGGTCGGCACCCGGCCTGTCGCATCATAATCGCCCGCAGCGATACTGGCGCGGATCCTGTCGGCGATCTGCCGCCAAAGGGCAACGCCCTTCTGCCGCTGCATCATTTCTGTCTCTCCTGTCATCGTCATGTCATGGCCCGACGGTAAATATACACTAGATTGTATGGTTGTCTATATTAATAGACATTAGAGGTTCAAATGTCCGCCGCTTTTGCACATGACTCAAACACGCATGACCCGCGCAAACGGGTAATCGATCTTCTGGCGCGCTGCAGCCGTGACGAGCTGGAAGCAGCGATGGTGACACTCGAACAGATACCCTCCTATCTGCGCCTGCGCGGTCCCGAAACCGGCCTGGTCATTGTCAAGGGCCGCATCGGTGGCGGCGGTTCACCGTTCAACCTCGGCGAAACGACCGTCAGCCGCGCCGCGATCCATCTGGAAGACGGTCGGGTTGGCCATGGATTTCGGCTTGGCACGGATCGGCGTGCAGCAGAACTGAGCGCCGTCTTCGATGCGCTCTGGCAGGCCGAGACAGAGCGGTCCTTCGTTGAACAAACGCTGCTGCTTCCCGCCGAGCGCAAGCAGGCTCTTGAGACGGATGCGCTCGCACGCGAGACGGCAGCAACGAAGGTCGATTTCTTCACCATGGTTCGCGGAGAGGACTGATGCACAGCAAGACCGAAAGCCTCATCGGCGGCTTCCCTGATGCCGTCCTCAACAGCCAGACGGTATTCCGCGCCCTGATGGATTGCCTGGCCCATCCCGGCAGTACCGGCAGCGTTCTGCCCGCCATCGTGCCGCCGGCACCGCTGAGCATCGCCGCCGGCGCCATCATGCTGACGCTCTGCGACCACGATACGCCCGTCTGGCTTTCGCCGGCGATGGCGCAGTCCGATGTCTCGGCCTGGCTCTCTTTCCATTGCGGCGCGCCCCTAACGCGCGAGAAGAGCGACGCCCGCTTTGCCTTTCTGGATAAGGGTGCCGCCCTGCCGCCGTTCGGCCTGTTTGCCGCAGGCACGCAGGATTATCCTGATCGCTCCACGACACTGGTGATCGAACTCGATGCGCTGGATGGCGGGCGCGCCCTGACCCTTTCCGGCCCCGGCATCCGGGATGTCACGCAGATTGCACCTTTGGGCCTGCCGGACAGTTTCCTGCATCAATGGACCGGCAACCGGGCTTTGTTTCCGCGTGGCATCGATGTGGTGCTTGTGGCCGGACGCCAGATCATCGGCCTGCCGCGCACCACCAAAATCAGCGGCCTGGAGGCGTAATCGCATGTATGTAGCCGTCAAGGGCGGAGAAACCGCCATTGCCAATGCCCATCGACTGCTGGCCGACCGCCGCCGCGGTGACCGCACGCTTCCCGGCCTTGCCATAGAGCAGATCATCGCGCAGCTCGGACTTGCCGTGGATCGGGTGATGGCCGAAGCCTCGCTTTACGACCGGTCGCTGGCGGCACTTGCCGTCAAGCAATCGCGTGGCGACATGATAGAGGCGATCTTCCTGCTGCGCGCCTATCGCACGACGCTTCCCCGCTTCGGGTCCTCCGTGCCGATCGAAACCGGCGCGATGCGCGTCGAGCGGCGCGTGTCTGCCACCTACAAGGATCTACCGGGCGGCCAGCTGCTCGGGCCGACCTTTGACTATACCCATCGCCTTCTCGATCCGTCGCTGCTCGACGATGGCGCCATCGATGCCCCCGCCACGCGGGACGATGCCGGCGAGGCGGTCATGCGCGTCTCCGATATTCTGGATGGCGAAGGACTGATCGAGCCGGACGGGCAGATGCCGCAGGACCATGTGCCCGGCGACATCACCCGCGAGCCGATGGAATTTCCGATGCCGCGCGATCTGCGTCTTCAGGCACTGGCGCGTGGCGACGAGGGTTTTCTGCTGGCTCTCGGCTATTCCACGCAGCGCGGCTATGGCCGCACACATCCCTTTGTCGGCGAAATCCGCATGGGACTGGTGAGCGTGGAGTTCGATGTGGCCGAACTCGGCTTTTCCGTCTCGCTGGGAGAAATCCGGGTGACGGAATGCCAGATGGTCAACCAGTTCAAGGGATCGGCCAAGGCCCCGCCGCAATTTACCCGCGGCTATGGGCTCGTCTTCGGCCAGAGCGAGCGCAAGGCCATGGCGATGTCGCTGGTCGATCGCGCCCTGCGTACAGAGGAATTCGGCGAGGATGTGGTTGCGCCTGCCCAGGACGAGGAATTCGTCATCTCCCATTGCGACAATGTCCAGGCGACCGGCTTCGTCGAACACCTGAAACTTCCCCACTATGTCGATTTCCAGGCCGAACTTGATCTGGTGCGGCGCATGCGCGCCAAGCATGCAGAGGGTAGAACCGCAGAAAGCGACCATCAGGAGGCCGCCGAATGAGCACGCCAGCAACCGAGCTTGCCAGCTATAATTTTGCCTATCTGGACGAACAGACGAAGCGGATGATCCGCCGCGCAATCCTGAAGGCCATCGCCATTCCCGGCTATCAGGTGCCGTTTGCCTCGCGCGAAATGCCGATGCCCTATGGCTGGGGAACCGGCGGCGTGCAGGTGACCGCCGCCATTCTCGGTCCCGATGATGTGCTGAAGGTGATCGACCAGGGCGCCGACGACACGACGAATGCGGTTTCCATCCGCGCCTTCTTCCAGAAGGTCGCCAATGTCGCGGTCACCACCCGCACATCCGAGGCAAGCATCATCCAGACCCGCCACCGCATACCGGAGGCGAAACTCACCACGGGCCAGATCCTCGTCTACCAGGTACCGATCCCGGAACCTCTGCGCTTTCTCGAACCGCGCGAGACGGAAACGAGGCAGATGCATGCGCTGGAGGATTACGGCCTCATGCATGTGAAGCTCTATGAGGACATCGCCCGTCATGGCCGTATCGCCACCACCTATGCCTATCCGGTGAAAGTTGCCGGACGCTATGTGATGGATCCCTCCCCGACGCCGAAATTCGACAATCCGAAAATGCACCGGTCCGAGGCGCTTCAGCTGTTCGGCGCCGGTCGCGAAAAGCGCATCTATGCAGTGCCCCCCTTCACCGATGTCGTCAGTCTCGATTTCGACGATCACCCCTTCGAAGTGCAGAGCTTCGACAAGCCCTGCGCGCTCTGCGGTGCGCAGCACGTCTATCTCGATGAGGTCGTGCTCGATGACAAGGGAGGCCGCATGTTCGTCTGTTCCGATACCGACCATTGCGAAACACGGCGGGCAGAGGGCCATACCGGCGACCAGACCGACATGCAGAAGGAGGCAGCGGAATGAGCGACCAGCCACTGTTTAAAGTTCGCGATGTCTCGAAATTCTACGGAAGCCGCATCGGCTGCCAGGCCGTCTCCTTCGATCTCTGGCCGGGCGAAGTGCTGGCGATTGTCGGCGAATCGGGCTCGGGCAAGACGACACTGCTCAACTGCCTGTCGACGCGGTTGATGCCGACGGATGGCAGCGTCGAATACCGGATGCGCGACGGCAGCTACAGCAATCTCTACGCGATGAGCGAGGCCGAGCGCCGCTTCCTGATGCGCACCGATTGGGGTTTCGTGCACCAGAACCCGGCAGACGGATTGCGCATGACGGTCTCTGCCGGCGCCAATGTCGGCGAGAGGCTGATGGCGGTCGGTGACCGGCACTATGGCCGCATCCGCCAGACAGCAACCGAATGGCTGGGCCGCGTCGAAATCGCGAGCGACCGCATCGACGACCAGCCACGCTCCTTTTCCGGCGGGATGCGCCAGCGCCTGCAGATCGCCCGCAATCTGGTCACCTCACCGCGCCTCGTCTTCATGGATGAACCGACCGGCGGTCTCGATGTGTCGGTGCAGGCCCGCCTGCTGGATCTGGTGCGCGGTCTTGTCAACGATCTGGGGCTGGCGGCCATCGTCGTCACCCATGATCTGGCTGTCGCCCGTCTCCTGTCGCATCGGATGATGGTGATGAAGGATGGCCATGTCATCGAACAGGGCCTGACCGACCGGGTGCTGGACGATCCACGCCAGCCCTATACCCAGCTTCTCGTCTCTTCGATCCTGCAAGTGTGAGGCAACCGCAATGACCACTCCCCTCACAGTCTCCGACGTCTCCAAGAGTTTCACCATGCACCTGCGCGGTGGCCTCAAGCTGCCGGTAGTCTCGAATGTCGCCTTCGGCGTCACCAAGGGCGAATGCGTCGTGCTTGGTGGACCGTCCGGGATCGGCAAAAGCTCGATCCTCAAGATGCTCTACGGCAATTATGCCGTCGACAGTGGGCAGATCCTCATCGATCACGACGGCGAGATTGTCGATATCGCCTCGGCCGATCCGCGCATCGTGTTGCAGGTTCGCCGCAAGAGCCTTGGCTATGTCAGCCAGTTTTTACGCACCGTGCCGCGCGTTTCGGCGCTCGACGTGGTGGCAGAACCGCTATTTGCCCGCGGCGTAGCGCCGGATGAGGCGCGCGAACGGGCCGAGGTTATGCTGTCGCGCCTTAACCTGCCGAAAGACCTCTGGTCTTTGCCGCCCGCGACCTTTTCCGGTGGCGAACAGCAGCGCGTCAACATCGCCCGCGGTTTCATCACCAATCACATCATCCTTCTGCTCGACGAGCCGACCGCATCGCTGGATGCCGCCAATCGCAAGGTGGTGGTCGAGATGATCGAGGCGAAAAAGGCGGCAGGCGTAGCACTGCTCGGCATTTTCCATGACGAGGAAGTGCGCCAGGCCGTGGCCGACCGCATCCTCGATGTCAGCGCATTTTCACCGCGAAAGGTCGCCGCATGATGAAGAAGCTTGGGCTTGAGCCTCTTATTCACCCGGATGCGCGCGTCGGCAATTCAACGCTTGGGCGCTATACGGAAGTGGCCGAGCGCTGCCGTCTCGACGAGGTGGAGATGGGAGACTATTCCTACATCATGCAGGATGGAGCCGTCTGGTGCGCCACCATTGGCAAATTCGCCAATATCGCCGCTGCCGTGCGCATCAATGCCACCAACCATCCAACATGGCGGCCAACGCTGCATCACTTCACCTATCGCGCTGGAGATTACTTCGAAGGCGCTGAAAACGATCATGATTTCTTCGCCTGGCGGCGCGAGAACCGCGTTACCATCGGCCATGACGTGTGGATCGGTCACGGCGCAACGGTGCTGCCCGGCGTGACTGTCGGCAATGGCGCGGTGATCGGCGCCGGCGCCGTCGTGTCCAAGGATGTCGCACCCTACACGATTGTCGGCGGCGTGCCGGCAAAGCTTATCCGCGAGCGCTTTCCAGAAGAAATAGCAAGCGGCATGCAAGGGTTGAAGTGGTGGGATTGGCCACATGAGCAACTTTTCGCTGCATTGCATGATTTCCGCGACCTTGATGCTATAGAATTTCTTCAAAAATACGCCTGACGACTTCGGAAAATCTCAAAATATCCATGAGATTCAGATGGATATGCGGATTTTACATTTCTGACGCAAAACAGACATGCAAGCTTTACATGGACGTTCTAGGGCTAGGTCCCGGCGTCAATGACTGATGGCAAAAGGGACGGCGATGAACCTCAATCTGACAAATCTTACCCGGCAGTTTGGCAGCAACAAGGCCGTGGACAGCGTCACGATCGAGATCCCCTCCGGCCAGATGGTCGGCGTGATTGGCCGATCCGGCGCAGGCAAATCGACGCTGCTGCGCATGATCAACAGACTGGCCGATCCAACCTCCGGCAACATCCTGTTCGGCGACCTCGACATTGCCAAACTGCATGGCAAGGCGCTGCGCGACTGGCAGTCGCAATGCGCAATGATCTTCCAGCAGTTCAATCTCGTGCCGCGCCTGGATGTCCTGACCAATGTGCTTCTGGGCCGCCTCAACCACCGTTCGACAACGCTCAGCCTTCTCAACATCTTCACCCGCGAGGAGCGCCTGATGGCGATCGCGGCGCTGGAGCGCCTCGGCATCGAGCAGACGGCACTGCAAGCGGCCGGCACGCTGTCTGGCGGCCAGCAGCAGCGCGTGGCCATTGCCCGTGCCCTGATGCAGTCGCCGAAGATGATCCTTGCCGATGAACCGATTGCCTCGCTCGACCCGCTGAACGCCAAGATCGTCATGGATGCCCTGCGCGATATCAACGAGCGTGAAGGCATTACCGTCATCACCAACCTGCACACGCTGGATACGGCGCGCAATTATTGCGAACGCATCATCGGCATGGCGCGCGGCCGCGTGGCGTTTGACGGCCCGCCGTCGCAGCTGACGGCGGCTGCCGTGCAGGAAATCTACGGCTCCGACAGAGATGGCGCCGGCATTGACGAGAGCATGACCTCGACCAGCATCAATATTCCAGTTGCAGCGCCGGGCGCCGCAGCCATGACATCCCCGGATTATAGGCCGCTCGCCACAGCCGGCGCCTAGGTCCGTACCGATCGCCAGCCCGCGTTAAGGGCAAGACGTTCCCGAAAGCCTCTTTAAGCATTCCGCTCTCACAGGAGATAACCTCATGTTGAAGAAGACCCTTCTTGCCGCCGTAGCACTTCTGTCGCTCGCCGGCGCTTCCCATGCCCAGGACGTCAAGGAATTCCGCATCGGCCTGATCGGCGGCGAAAATGAAGCCGACCGCCTGCGCAACAACCAGTGCCTCGTCGATCACCTGAAGAAGGAATTCGGCTTCGAAAAGGTATCGCTGTTCCCGGCCGCCGATTATGACGGCGTCATCCAGGGCCTGCTCGGCGGCACGCTGGACTATGCTGAA
Organism: Rhizobium sp. FY34; assembly: GCF_005222845.1. Classification (GTDB taxonomy): domain Bacteria; phylum Pseudomonadota; class Alphaproteobacteria; order Rhizobiales; family Rhizobiaceae; genus Neorhizobium. Next base: position 195,858 of record NZ_STFZ01000011.1, read on the forward strand.
CTCGGCGCTTCCGGCTATGCAAAGGCCTATCTGTCGAACCCCAAGGCTGTCGAGCCGATCCTGACCACCGTCCAGACCGACGGTTCGATGGGCTATTACTCGATCATGGTGGCCCGCAAGGATTCCGGCATGACCAAGGTCACCGACATCAAGGGCAAGAAACTCGGCTTTGCCGATCCGGACTCCACCTCCGGCTACCTGATCCCTTCCGTGACGCTGCCAGCAGCCCTCGGCGGCAAGCCGGTGAAGGAATATGTCGCCTCGACCGGTTTCGGCGGCGGCCATGAAAACCTCGTTCTCGAAGTCTTGAAGGGCACATTCGATGCCGGCACGACCTTCGGTTCGGGCGTTGGCAATTTCAAGGATGGCTACACCTCCGGCAACCTGAAGAAGATGGCCGACAAGGGCATCCTCAACATGGACGACCTGGTCGAGCTGTGGAAGTCGCCGCTCATCCCGAATGGCCCGATCGTCGTGCGCTCGTCGCTGTCCACCGACATGAAGAAGAAGCTGACCGCATTCATGATGGCGCTGCCGAAGACCGACGCGAAGTGCTTCGCGGCCATCGAAGGTGGTGAGTTCAAGGGCTTCGCCGAAGTCAACGAGAGCTTCTACAAGCCGATCATCGACGCCCGCAAGGCCACCATCGGCGGCTGATCCCAGCCTCTTTCGCAAGAACTATCGACGGCCGCCGCAGCCGGATCTGCGGCGGCCGGTTTTTCCGGCGCGACATTCGCATTTTTCCTTCACACGACGGTAGCCCCCATGCGCACCAGCCTTTCCCATGCCCCGCTCGGTGAACGGGGTGCCCAGATCGAGGCACACTGGCAGGTGCTGGCCCGCAGTCGCCGCTTCTATACGATCCTCAGCCTCGGCATTCTGTTTGTCGCGCTCTCCGGTTCGCTATGGTTTGCCAATGACAGCAATTCCGGAAAATTCTTCGACCGCCTGCCGCATGTGTTCGATTTCGTCGAGGATCTGGTGCCGCGCGACGCAACCGAGATCTGGCGGGCAATGTTTAACCTGCCCTCCCCCTACTACGATGGCAGTCTCAAATATGAATATGTCGAGGGGCGCCACTACGTCACCGAGAGCCTCTATATCCCTGAATATTTCTACAAGATGGCCGAGACGCTGAATATTGCGCTGGCTTCTACCATTATCGGATTTTTCTTCGGCGCCATCCTGTCTTTCCTCGCCGCCCGCAACATGGTGAAGAGCCCCTGGCTGCGCGGGCCTGTGCGCCGGTTCATGGAGGTCCTGCGCGCCTTTCCGGAAGTCGTACTGGCCGGCTTCTTTCTGGCCATCCTGTCGCTCGGGCCGATCCCGGCAATGATCGCCGTTTCGATCCACACGATCGGGGCGCTCGGCAAGCTGTTCTTCGAGGTGATCGAAAACGCCGACATGCGCCCCGACGAAGGCCTGAAGGCGGTCGGCGCCAGCTGGATCGAGCGCGTCTGGTTTGCCATCGTGCCGCAGGTCATGCCGAATTTCGTCAGCTATTTCCTGTTGCGGCTGGAGATCAATGTCCGCGCCTCCACCATTATCGGCGCGGTCGGCGGTGGCGGTATCGGCGAACAGTTGCGCCTTTCGATCAGCCGCGGCCACGAGGCAAAGACACTCGCCATCGTGTTGCTGTTGCTCATCACCATCATCGCCGTCGATCAGTTTTCCGCCTGGCTGCGTCGAAAGCTGGTGGGTGACCAGGCCTTCCAGGCTGTTGTTTGAGGATTTGACCATGCAGAGCCTGACAGCCGCCGACTTCGACGCCATCGCCGCCCGCCATCCGCATCTCTTGCAACCCTCCTTCTGGAGCCGATTTACAGCGCCAATCATCCTCGCATCAGCCATTCTCTATCTTGTCTTCTGCTCCTGGCTGTTTTCCGTCGGCACGGTGATGTCGAGCGCAAACTGGGGCATTGCCGGAAGCTATCTGGCCGAATGGGTGTCCTATGAGGAACGCCCGACCATAGCGATCCGCGACGATGGCACGATGAAGGTTGATTTCCCGCGCTTCGACCCGATTGGCCCCAATCCCAATCCCGACTGGTTGCAGGCAAAGCGCGAAACGGTAACCCGCACGATCACCACGCCGGCAACGACAGCGCAGCCGGATGCAGCACCCGCCTCCAGCTTTTCCTTCATGGCGCCGGCAGATCCAACATCGGCAACGGCCGCCACCGCAGCCAGCACGCAGACGGTAACCGAGGACGTGCTGACACATGCTCTGGTGCAGATGAACCCTGAGGCGTCGATCGAAATCGCACCGCCCAGCGTCACTGTTGTCCACGGCGACGAAACATTGTCGATTTCGCTGGGTGCCGATAGTGTGAAGGCTGGATCTGCTTTGCCTACCTGGGCAACGCAGCGGGCACCGGGTGAAAAGATCGTGCTTTCCTTCGGCTTTTCCGGCTGGGCGGAGGTGCGCAGTGACGCGGTCATCGTTCACAAGCGCTATCTCGGCTGGGCCGGCTTTTTCTTCGATATCGACTCGCCCTTTTTCGGCAAGTCCTGGTCGCAGATCGCCTCCCTCTTGTGGTCGGGCGAGCGGCTTGATCCGGCGCAGAGCAATCTGTCGCTCGCCATCGACAACATTCTCTATAACCCGTCCTGGCAGCATCTGGATGTGTGGACAAAACTGTTCCAGACCATCGTCATGGCCTTTGTAGGCACACTGTTTGCCATGATTGTCGCCTTCCCTTTGTCCTTCATCGCAGCGCGCAACATCACGCAGAACCGGCCAATCAACCAGCTGACAAAGCGCTTCTTCGATTTCCTGCGCTCGGTAGACATGTTGATCTGGGCACTGTTCTTCACCCGCGCCTTCGGGCCCGGACCGCTGGCCGGCATTTCGGCGATCTTCTTCACCGACACCGGTACGCTCGGCAAACTTTATGCCGAGGCGCTGGAAAACATCGATGACAAGCAGCGCGAGGGGGTTAAATCAGTCGGCGCGCCGCCCATGGCCGTGCAGAGATTTGGCGTCCTGCCACAGGTGCTGCCGGTATTTGCCTCCCAGGCGCTCTATTTCTGGGAAAGCAATACCCGCTCGGCCACCATTATCGGCGCCGTGGGTGCAGGCGGCATCGGCCTCAAGCTGTGGGAGGCGATGCGCACCCACACCAACTGGGAAAACGTCGCCTATATGGTGCTCCTCCTTCTCATCGTGGTGTTCATTTTCGACGCCATCTCGAACGCCCTGCGCTCGCGCCTTATCGGCAAGCGCGGCCATTGATATCCCGGCAAGCCACCGGCTTGTGCCTTCATACTGATCTGGAAAACACCATGCCCGAGACCATTTTATCCAACGCCCGCATCGTCCTTGAAGACCGCATCATCGAGGGCAGCATCAAGATCGTCGATGGTCTGATTGCCGATATCAGCGAGGGGCAAAGCCAGCTGGGCGAGGATTTCGCCGGCGATTATCTCATCGCCGGTCTCGTCGAGCTTCACACCGACCATCTGGAAACTCATTACTCGCCGCGTCCCGGCGTGCGCTGGGATGCGATTTCCGCCATCCAGGCGCATGACGCGCAGGTGGCAACGTCCGGCATTACCACCGTGTTCGACTGCCTGCGCATGGGCTCCGACGAGGATGGCGGCTTTGACCATGGCGAAATGCGCCAGATGGCCGATGCCATCGAGCAGGCGCAGGCGCAGGACCGCCTGCGTGCCCAGCACCTGCTGCACCTGCGCTGCGAGGTCTCGTCCGCAGACGTGATGCAGCATTTTGCCGATTTCGAGAGCGATCCGCATGTCCGGCTGGTATCGCTGATGGACCATGCCCCCGGCCAGCGGCAGTTCCAGACGATGGAGCATTATACGCTCTACTACAAAACCAAGCGCGGTCTTTCGGACGAAGCCTTTGCACGCTTTGTTGCCCGCAGGCAGGAGGCCTCGGCCCTCTATGCCACCCCCCATCGCGATGCGCTTGCCACTCTGTGCCGTGAGCGCGGCATCACCATTGCAAGCCATGACGATGCAACACTCGACCATGTGGACGAGGCCGTGGCGCATGGCGTGCGGCTGGCCGAATTCCCGACAAGCCTGGATGCCGCCGACGCCTCTCACAAAGCCGGTATGAGCGTTTTGATGGGAGCACCGAATGTGGTGCGCGGCAAATCGCATTCCGGCAATATTGCCGCGCGCGACCTCGCCAAACGCGGTGTGCTGGATGTGCTGTCGTCGGATTATGTGCCGCTCAGCCTTTTGCACGCGCCCTTCGTTCTGGCCGAAGATATCGATGGCCTGTCGCTGCCGCAGGCGCTGGCCATGGTAACATCGACACCGGCCCGCACCGTTGGGCTTGACGATCGCGGCCGCATCGCAACCGGGCTGAGGGCTGACCTGGTGCGCGTTGAGCGCTCTGAAGGCGTGCCCGTTGTGCGTTCCGTCTGGCGCGAAGGCCGGCGGGTTGCCTGATGATGGAAAATGCCGAGCGCAAACCCCACGACATGGTCGGCACCATGGTGGTGATTGTCGGCCCAAGCGGGGCCGGCAAGGATAGCCTGATCAACTATATTCGCCCCCACTTGGCGGATCGCGACACGGTGAATTTCGTCCGGCGGGTGATTACCCGCCCGTCAGATGCCGGTGGCGAGGATCACCAGCCCGCCAGCATGACAGACTTCGAAATGCTGCGGCAAAGAGGGGAATTTGCCATCCACTGGCAGGCGCATGGCCTGAGCTATGGCATTCCGGCCAGTGTCGGCCATGTGCTGGCAAACGGTCACACGGCCATTGCCAATGGCTCGCGCTCGGCGCTCGACCGGTTTGCCAGCGCCTTTCCAAACCTTCTGGTCGTCAATGTGATCGCCACGCCGGACGTTCTGGCAAGCCGCCTGCAATCGCGCGGGCGCGAAAGCCGCCAGGACATTGAAGCACGGCTGCGCCGCAGCAATGCCTTTTCTGTTCCCGCTGACTATCGCTCAGTTACCATAGACAACAGTGGCGCGCTGCACGAGGCCGGCGAGCGCCTGCTGGAGGTCATCACCGGCCTGGATTTATCCGGCAGCGCAGCCACCGGCTGACGTTGCGGCAACCCCGCCAGCCTATTCGTTTCGACAAGCCTTCCCCATTCAGCCATGTCAGCGCACTCAGATTGCACACAGTTGCAAACATTCTTCGAAACCCTGATTTGCCGGTGCAAAAGACCTACAACAAGTCCGGGAAACCGCAGGTAATATGCGGCACAACACCGTAAAATTTGCTGCACCTATGTGCATTGCGTCATCTGGCTGTCATGCAAACCGCTTAACCCTCTCGTCATATCGTAACGAGAGGACGAAGACATGGCCATGGTGCCAAGCGCGAACCTTCTTGCGCCGCCCAATGTCTGGCGTCGCATGCGCCATCGACTGGCCGTCGTTCGGCATGAGCCGGCACTGCTGATCGTCGCCATCCTGACGCTGTTCTTTCTTTACCTGATCGTCGGCCCTGTCCTGTCGATCCTTGGCGATGCCTTCGTGGTGCAATCGGGGGATTCCGCTCGCCTGCATCAGGATGAGGGAAGCCTGACCGCCTATTATCTGGCGCGTGTGTTTGCCTCCAAGATGTCGTCCATCCTGATCTGGACGCCGCTTGTCCATACGCTGTCGATTGCGGTGGCGACCGTGACATTGGCGCTGACGCTCGGGGTAACGCTTGCCTGGCTGATCAACCGCACGGATGTCTTTGGCAGGCGCTGGTTTGCAACGGCGCTCGTCGTGCCCTTCATGCTGCCGACCTGGACCTTTGCGCTCGCCTGGACGACGATTTTCAAGAATGGCACGGTCGGTGGCCAGCCCGGCTGGCTGCAGGCAATGGGCTTTGCGACACCGGACTGGCTGGCCTATGGCTATCTGCCAACCGTTTTCATCCTGACGCTGCACTATACGCCGCTGGTCTTCCTGATCGTCGGCAATGCGCTGAGACGGCTGGACGTGCAGATGGAGGAATGCGCCCGCATTCTGGGCGCCGGTACCCGAACCATCACCTTTTCGATCGTGCTGCCTCTGGTGCGCCCGGCTCTGCTGTCCGCCGCCCTGTTGATTTTTGCAGACTGCATCGGCGAATTCGCCGTGCCCTATCTTCTCGGCCTGCCGATCAACTATGACACGCTATCGACTGGCCTGTACCGAGCGCTGTCTTCGCGCCAGAACGGCGTTGCCGCCGTTCTGGCGGTCGCCATCATGACGATGGGCGTCATCACCCTTCTCATTGACATTCGCATGATGCGCGAAGCCCGCCGCTTCGTGACGGTGGGCGGACGCGGTGCCATGGAGCGGCGCCAGCCGCTGGGCTCCATGCGCCATCTCGCCGCCTCGCTGCCCGTTCTCTGCGTTCTCATCGGTGTTGTCCTTCCGCTGCTCACGCTTTTCCTGTCGACGGTGATGATCCTGCCGGGCCGCTTCACGCCCGACAATTTCACCCTCGCCTACTGGATCGGAAGCGACCTGCACACCATTGCCATGCGCAACGGTATTCTCGTGGCGCCGGATTTCTGGATCGCCGCCTGGAACACGGTGCGCATTGTCGGCATAGCCTCGGTCATTTCGGGCTGCCTCGGGCTTCTGGTCGGCTATGGCGTGCTGCGCAGCCCCGTCAGCCTTCTGGGCAATATCCTGCGCCAGATCACCTTCCTGCCCTATCTCGTGCCGGGCATCGCCTTTGCCGCCGCCTTCCTGTCGCTGTTTGCCGTTGCCCGCGGCCCGATCCCCGCCCTCTACGGCACGCCCTTCATCCTGATGCTGGCGCTGATTGCCGAAAACATGCCCTTTGCCAGCCGCGCCGGCATTGCCGCCATGACCCAGCTTGGCCGCGAACCGGAAGACGCCGCCCGCGTCGCCGGCGCCGGCTTCCTCACCCGCATGCGCCGGATCATCATTCCGATCCAGGCGGCACCGCTGGCAACCGCCATCCTGCTTCCCTTCATTTCGGGCATCAAGGGTGTCAGCCTCTTCGTCATCCTGGCCGTGCCCGCCACCGATGTCCTCACCACCTATTCGCTGCGCCTGCTCGATTACAATTACGACCAGGCTGCCAATGCCGTTGTCCTCATGATTGCCCTCGTCGCCTGGCTTGGAACCGTGTTGATCCAAAGGATCTCCGGCGCCGGCCTGTCGCGCGGACTGGAGAGCTGAAATGCCCGAGATTTCGCTGCACAACCTTGTCAAAGCCTATGGGAAATCCGCAAAGCCTGCGGTGGATGGCGTCAATCTCACCGTCGCAGACGGCGAATTCATGTGCCTGCTGGGGCCTTCCGGCTGCGGCAAGACAACCATTTTGCGCATGATCGCCGGTATCGAACATGCCAGCGGCGGAACGATCGCCATTGACGGCAGGCCGGTCGATTGCGTCGAACGCGGCCAGTTCGTGCCGCCGGAAAAGCGCCATGTCGGCCTGGTCTTCCAGAATTACGCGCTCTGGCCGCATATGACGGTGGCGCGCAATGTCGATTTCGGCCTGCGCCTGCAGCATGTGGATGCATCCGAGCGCGAAGCGCGCTGCCGCGACGTGATGACCAAGCTGCGCATCATCGATTATGCCGATCGCTACCCGTCGCAACTGTCCGGCGGCCAGCAACAACGCGTGGCGCTGGCCCGCATGCTTGCCGTCAATCCCGGCGTGCTTCTGCTCGATGAGCCTTTGTCCAATCTCGATGCTGCACTTCGCCTGGAAATGCGGGCAGAACTGCGCCGTCTGCACGAGACATTCGGCACGACCATCGTCTTCGTCAGCCACGACCAGTGGGAAGCGATGACGCTGGCCGATACGATAGCCGTGATGGAGGGCGGACATCTGCAGCAGGTGGGCACGCCGGACGAGATCTATGCCCGCCCGGCCAATCGTTTCGTCGCCGAATTCATCGGCAATCCGCGCATCAACATGATCCCATCGCGCGACCGCAAGGGCCAGGAAACCGATACCGCATCGCTGGGCCTGAAACTCACCGAACGGCTGCCGCGGGATGTGCCGATCGATGTCTGCGGCATTCGCCCGGAAGATATCCGCCTCTGCGAGACGCCGGCGGATGGGGCGCTGCCCTTTACCGTCGAAAGCATCATGCCCACCGGCGGCAGCTGGGTGATCGAACTCGCGCATGGCGAGGACCGCCTGTTTCATTCCACCCAGTCGCGGCCGCGCGTTCGCCCGAAAGACCAGATCGGCTGCCTGCTGCCGGACGAGGCTCTGCATCTTTTCGATGGGAGCGGCCGGCGCATGTCCATTCCAGGCTACGGCATGTCCGCCGCCGCCTGATGCAAGACGTGCAGCGGAAATGCCGCTGCACCAGACCCCATTGGCCCCTTCATTGAAGGGCGCCGGCTCTCACACACAGGAAGATGACCATGACCCTTTGCGTAAAGACAAGCCTTCTTTCGATCGCCGCCTCCCTCTTCAGCCTGTCAGCCGCATGTGCCGCTGAGCCCTTCGATCTCGACGCCCTGATTGCTGCGGCCAAGAAGGAAGCGCCCATCCACGTCTACGATTCGACCGGCAAGATTGTCGAGCAGGCCAAGGCCTTTTCCGCCAAATATGGCGTGCAAGCGATCGGCACCAAGGCCAAGGCACCCGACATTCTGGAAATCGTCAGCCGTGAAGCCAAGGCCGGCAATGTACAGGCGGATGTCGCCATCATTTCCGATGCGCCGGCTGCCCAGGAACAGCTGCTGGCCAAGAACTATGTGATCAGCTGGGTGCCGGGCGATCTCGCCGCCGACATTCCCGCCGCCTACCAGAACCCGCTGACGGCGCTTCTCGCCCCCAATGTCTGGACCTATAACACGGCGCTCAACAAATCCTGCCCGGTCAAGAACATCTGGGAACTGACGGAACCCAAGTGGAAGGGCAAGGTCTCGATGCAGGACCCGGTCGGCAAGCCTTCCTATACCGACTGGTTCAACCAGCTCGAGACGCATCATGACAAGGCGGTGGCCGATGCCTACCAGGCCCATTTCGGCAAGCCGCTGGTCACGAAGGAAGAAAGTGCCACGGCAGCCTTCGTCAAGGCGCTGGCCGGCAATGGTCCGCTGCTGACTGATTCCGATGGCGCCGCAGCCGATGCCGTCGGTGCTCCTGACGTCAAGGATACGTTTGTCGGCCTCGTCAGCACGGCGAAATACCGCGAGAACGAGAATGGCATGAAGCTTGGCATCTGCGCCGGCCTCGCACCCTTTGCCGGCTGGAGCTATCCCTCGCTCGGCCTGATTGCCGCCGGCAGCAAGAGCCCCAATGCCGCCAAGCTGTTCATTCGCTACATGATGACCGCCGAAGGTATTGCACCGCAGTCGCAGGACGGCAAAATGTCGACGAATACCAAGATTTCCCTTCCGGCAGACGAGCCGTCGGGCATTGCCAAGATCAAGGACCAGATCATGGGCTATGAGGCAGCCACCGCATCGTCGGACTGGCAGCACCGTCAGGACTGGCAGGACCTCTGGAGCCTGAACTACAAGAAGTAAACACAAAAGTACGCGATTCTAAGCCAAGACCGGTCGGTGACCCGCCCCGGTCTTGTGCCCTCCATAGAAAGACATGACATTGAGCACCACGCAATTGGACAGGCGGGAAGCCGCCCTTCACCAAATCATCAAGGGCGCAGGCGCGCTTGCACTGGAATGCTACCGCAAGCGGCGCGCCGGCGAGTTCAGCCTGAAGGGCCGTCAGGATTTTCTGACCGAAGCAGACGGGCTGGTCGAGGCCCATATCCGCCACGAACTCGCCCAGCAGTTTCCGGAGGATGGACTTCTGGGCGAAGAGACCGGCGGCACGACGGATGCGCCATCGCTCTGGGTCGTGGATCCGATCGACGGCACGGCCAATTTTGCCCGTGGCATCGACCATTTCTGCGTCGCCATCGCCTTCGTCGAAAAGGGCGTCGTCGAGCTTGGCGCAACGTTCAATCCGGTCAGCGGTGAATTCTATACCGCCCGCAAGGGTCGCGGCGCCATGAAGAACGGCGTCGCCCTTCGCACGGCATTCACTTCAGCCATGGAAAGCGCCTCGATCGAACTCGGCTGGTCGCCGCGCGCACCCGATGACACCTATATGCAGATGTTCTCGTCGATCCTGAAGAGCGGCGCCAATATCCGCCGCGGCGCGTCGGGCGCTCTGGCGTTGGCCTGGGTTGCTGAAGGCCGCACCGATGGCTATGTCGAATACCACATGAATGCCTGGGATTGCCTGGGCGGCCTGCTGATGGTGCGCGAAGCCGGCGGCAGAACCGGGCTCTATCCGGCCAATGCAGCCGCGATTGCCGACGGTGGCCAGATCATCGCCGCAGCGCCAGCCCTTGCCGAGGTTCTGGCAAAGGCGGTCCAGATGCCCCTTTCGAGCATAGAATGAAGCGATAGCACAATGTCTCTTGCCGAAAAGACCTTCCATTATCCCCGCGCCACAATCAGCCTCATTGAGAGCAATCTCCCCGGCTGGGATGTCGATCTTTATGTCGGCGGTTCCGATGCCGCAGCCGATATGGACCTCCTGCATGCACGCAACATCAAGGCCGTGCTAAATTGCGCGGTCAATCTCGATATCAATCTGGTCAAGCACCCGAAGACGGAAGTCGGTGCGCATCTAGTCCCGCACGGGTCCGGCCATGTGCGCTATTACAAGCTCGGGCTGATCGACGGGCCGGGAAATCCCGAGATGATGATGCTGGCCGGCTATCACCTGCTGCGCTCCATGCTTGACCAGGAACTGCCGGACAAGCCCTCCTATCCCTTGCGGGAAAAGGGCCATATCCTGGTCAACTGCCGGGGTGGACGAAGCCGCTCGGTGGCATTGGTCTCGCTGTTCCTGCATCTGGAATTGCCGTTCCGCTATCCCACGCTTCAGGCAGCGATTGCCCATGTGCGCGAAAAACGCGGGCTGCATCCGGATGAATGGTTCGAAACACCGAAACCCGATCTCGTCCACATCGCAGAGCGTGCAGGCGCCATGGCAAAACTGCTGACGGCGGCAGGTTATGGCAAGGCAGCGGTGCTGAAATGACGAGACATCCGCCAAAGACACTTGCCAGTGCAGCCGAGGTGGCGCGGCTTGCCGGCGTGTCCCGATCCGCCGTGTCACGCACCTTCACGCAAGGGGCAAGCGTCTCGGATGAGACGCGCGAGAAGGTCCTCTCCGCCGCCCGCCAGCTGAACTATCACGTCAACCATCTGGCGCGCGGCCTATCCCAGGAGAAGAGTAGGCCCGTCTGCATCCTGGGTGCTGACCTCAACGCGCCCTATCAGGCAAGCCTTCTCGATGCCATCACCCAGCGCCTGCAGATGGCCGGGCGCGCGGTAATGGTCATCAACACCGCTGGCGGCGAGGCCAATGCCGACAAGGCACTGCGCCAGACACTGCATTATAGGGCGTCCGCCACCATCGTTCTATCCGGCACACCACCGGCAAGCCTGGTGGAGACCTGCCTTGACAGCGGCCAGCACGTCATCCTCATCAACCGGGCCGGCCAGTTCGAGGGCGCCGACCATATCTCGATCGACCACGAAACCGCCATGGCCGATGCCCATCACATGCTGGCGCGAGCCGGCTGCCGGACGATGGCCGTGGTATCCTCGACAATTGCCTCGGCAAGCCTAACGGCCCGCGAGCAGATGTTCATGGCGGCCGCCGAAGCGGCCGGTCATCATTGCACGTTGCTGCGGGCCGGGCCGACCAATTATGCGACCGGCGCCGAAGCTGCACGCCGCCTGCTGGCCGCCCGCGACCGGCCGGAGGCCGTGTTCTGCGTGACCGACCTGATTGCCTGCGGCTTCATGGATACCGCACGCCAGGAATTCGGCATTCGCATCCCGGACGATCTCTGCGTCGTCGGCTTCGACAATATCGAGCAGGCCGGTTGGCTGAGCTACCAGCTGACCACCTTTGCCCAGCCGCTGGACGAGATGGCCGGCGCCATTACCCGACTGCTGGAACAGAGCGCGGAGGGGAAATCGCAGCGGGCAAACCTCGTCTACGAGGCGCCGCCGGTCTGGCGCAACACGGTGCGCGCGCGGTCCAACGGCTAACCGGAAAGGGCGCGTCAGACGCGCATGATCCATGGCCTCTCGCCCGAGCGCTTTGACGTTTGGCAGATCGATGAAACGAAAGGCCAAGACAAACGCCCTCACCTGTTTTACGACTGGCGCTCACGCTCAAAGACGCCGTCACACAGGGAGAAAAACACCATGCGCGAAACCCAGACCGTCATCCCGGCGCCCGCCCCGGTGTTCTTGCCTGTCGCCGGATCGGAAGCCGTATTTCCGGTGCGCCGTGTCTATTGCGTCGGGCGCAATTATGCCGACCACGCCATCGAAATGGGGCATGATCCGTCGCGCGAGCCGCCCTTCTTCTTCCAGAAGAACCCGCAGAACCTGGTCATAAACGGGCAATTCCCCTATCCGTCCCTATCCTCCAATGTGCATTTCGAGGTGGAACTGGTGATGGCGCTGAAGGCTGGCGGGCAGGATATACCGCTGGAAGAGGCGCTGTCTTGCGTCTGGGGCTATGGCGTCGGCGTGGATTTCACCCGCCGCGACCTGCAGGACGCCATCAAGAAGGCTGGGCGCCCCTGGGAAGCGGCCAAGGCATTTGAGGCATCAGCACCCATCTCGCCACTGGTGCCGGCCGACCAAATCGGCCATCCGCAACAGGGGGAGATCTTTCTCGACGTGAATGGCGTGCGCAAGCAGACCGGCGATCTGGCGCAGATGATCTGGAAACTGCCGGAGATCGTCACCGAACTCTCAAAACTCTTTACGCTTGCGCCGGGCGATATCATCATGACCGGCACGCCGGCGGGTGTCGGACCGGTCGTGCGGGGCGACCGCATTGCCTGCGGCGTCACCGGCGTGGCAATGCTCGACGTTACCGTCATCTAACGCAAAAGACCTTTCGAGGAGGAACCACGATGCCGCTTTATTCCCTGGGCGAGTTTTCACCCAAAGTGCCGGCGCCCGGCAGCTTCTGGGTCGCACCTGGCGCGCATGTCATCGGCAAGGTGGAGATCGGCGAGGATGTCGGCATCTGGTTCGGCGTCACCATCCGTGGCGATAATGAATGGATCACCATAGGCGCTATGACCAATATCCAGGAAAACACCGTGATCCATACCGATTGGGGCTTTCCAGCCATAATCGGAACCGGCTGCACCATCGGCCATGGCGCAATCATCCACGGCTGCACGATCGGCGACAATTCCTTGATCGGCATGGGCGCCACAGTGCTGAACGGCGCAAGGATCGGCAAAAATTGCCTTGTCGGCGCCAACGCGCTGGTGACGGAGGGGCGCGAATTTGCCGATAATTCCCTGATCGTCGGCTCGCCTGCCAAGGCCATCCGCACCCTGGATGTTCAGGCCGTGGAGCGCTTGAAAGCCTCCGCCGCAAATTACGCCGCCAACTGGAAGCGCTTTGCCTCAGAGCTTGGTGCGCCGATCGCCTGACGTAAGGTTAGGAACAGCCCGACGTTAGGTAAGCCGGAAGGTAAAAATTTACATTTAATGTCTAATCTGCCGCCAAGCATGCACCTGCGGCTGCTTCGGAAGGTTTGGATCGATGACCGGTTGCTCGCAAACGCAATCTTCTGACAGGGACGTACTTCGCCAGCAGGTCGCTCAAGCGCTGTCTTCGCGGCGTCGCTCGCGCGTGTTCAGTCAGCCGCTGGAGGCCGACTATCAGATCTATTCAGCCGGGCACAAATCTCGGCATGCGATCCCCGCCACCGTGATATGCCTTGCCATCTTCAATCTCGGCCTCATCGTGGATTATATGTTCCGGCCGGAGCTTTTCTGGCTATTCTTCTTCCTGCGCTCGGTTGCTGCAACGCTGCCCTGCTTTCTTCTGATCTGGCTGTCAGGCCGCCTGCCGGTCTATTGGCTGCGTGACTGGATGGCCGCCGCCGGCCTTGCCTGGATCGGCGTGGGCGTCAATGTTCTCATCACCCTGCGAGATGCGCCCGCGGCGCAGCTTGCCTTCAGCATCGGCATGCTGATCATCGTTACCAATATCGTCTTTAACCTGCGCACCAGGGTTGCCGTCAGCACCTCCACATTGATCTGCGTGGTGACCGGTGCATTCCTGTGGCCGCGCCTTGCAACGTTTGAGCAGTCCGACGTCCTCGCTCTTGCCTTTCTTGTCGCAACATCGATCATGACCCTGGTGGCAAATTCCCGGCTGGAAGGCACGCTGCGCCATCTTTATCTGCTCATCATGCGTGAGCAGATGCGCACCGATGCCATGGAACGCGAGAATGTGGCGCTGAGCACGATTTCCTTCACCGATGCCCTGACCGGCATCGCCAATCGCCGGCGGTTCGAGCAGGAATTCGAACGGATCTGCCGGATGGCCGTGGAGACCGGGAAAAGGCTTGCCCTCCTCATCGTCGATGTCGATCACTTCAAGCGCTACAACGATACCTATGGGCATCCCGCCGGCGATGAATGCCTGAAGCATGTGGCAGATGTTCTGGCGCACCAGGTCCGCCACGACAGCGATCTGACCTGCCGGCTGGGCGGCGAAGAGTTTGCCGTGCTGATGCAGGATGCCGACGAAGACGGCGCATACCAGGTGGCCAACCGCGTGCACACAGCGCTACTGTCCGGCTGGCCGGAGGGTCTGGCGCCGGTCACGGTCAGCATCGGGCTCGCCATCCTGCCGGGTGCGGCACCGGCGCAGATTATGGCGCTCGCGGACAAGGCGCTTTACCAGGCGAAACAGCAGGGTCGCAATCAAACAGTCCTGACGGCGCAGGCAGCCTGAGTTGCCAGCTCGGCGTTCGTCATAGTGCCTCTGTGCTTACTTAGGCTGCACAGGCACTGCAAAGGCCGCGTAGCTCAATCGTCGTCTTTTCCGCCTTGAAGCCCTTCAACCGCGCCCATTCGTTCAGCCGGTCATCGATGGCGTGATCATGGAACTCGCTCACCTGGCCGCAGCTTTCGCAGATGGCAAAGGCCACTGTTCCATGATGGGTGCAGCAGGAGTGTTCCTGGTGCGAACAGGCGACAAAGGAATTGAGGCTCTCCAGCCGATGCACAAGGCCAAGGCCGAGCAGCTTTTCCAAGGCGCGGTAGACCTGGAGCGGCGCACGAAACCCATTGTCCCGCAGCTTATCGAGGATCGTATAGGCGCTCATCGGCTGATCGGCACGGGTCAGCACATCCAGAACCAAAGTCTGGTTTTTCGTGAGGTTCGGCGCGCTCATGGGCGGTCTCCCGTTGCAGTGCGGATGCTGGCAAGGTGGCGACCGGCGTTGGGCAGGAAGCTTGCCAGGAAAAGAATGAGGGCAGCGACCACGATCGACGGGCCAGAGGGGCTGTCGCCGTAAAGCGAGCCGAACAGGCCACCAACCACGGCAAGCGCCCCGATGACAGAGGCAAGCACCGCCATGGCTTCCGGGCTTGCCGAAAAGCGGCGTGCCGTGGCGGCCGGAATGATCAACAGCGCGGTAATCAGCATGATGCCAACGATCTTCATGGCAATGGCAATGACGAGCGCCATCAGCAGCATGAAGAAAAACCGCGCGCGCTCAGGCTTCAGCCCCTCGGCCTCGGCCAGTTCATGGCTGACGGTGGAGGCTATCAGCGGGCGCCACAGAAAGACGAGGCAGACGAGCACGAAGGCGCCGCCCAACCAGATCAGCCAGATATCCTGGGGCGTGACGGCGAGGATATCGCCAAACAGGAAAGCGATGAGATCGATGCGCACCCAGGACATGAAGGCGACCATGACCAGGCCAATCGCCAGCGTCGAGTGCGACAGGATGCCAAGCAGGGAATCCGCTGACAGCGCCTGACGACGCTGCAACAAAAGCAGAAGCAGCGACACGCCGACGGCCACGGCAAACACGCTGACCAGAAGATTGATCTCGAAGAACAGCGACAGCGCCACGCCGAGAAGTGCGGAATGCGCCATCGTATCGCCGAAATAGGCCATGCGCCGCCACACGACCAGGCAACCGAGAGGCCCGGTCGTCAGCGCCAGCCCGATGCCGGCTAGAAGCGCGCGCAGGAAGAAATCGTCAAACATGGCGATGATGCTCCCCGGCCGCATCGGCATGATCGTGTGCATGGTTATGGTGATCGTCATGCGCATGATCATGGCTATGGCCGTGATCGTGGCCATGATGCCCGTCGCCCGGATGGCAGTGATCGGTAATGCTGCCATCGCCATGCTGTACGCGCCCGTCCGGCAGATGTGTATGGTCATGGCGGTGATCGTAAAAGGCAAGCCCGCGGGCCGCCGCACCAAACAGACGGCGATAATCCTCGCTCTGGCTGACAACGGCTGGCGTTCCGCGGCAGCAGATATGGCCGTTGAGGCAGATCACCGTATCGGTACCGGCCATCACCATATGCAGATCATGGGAAATCATCAGGATGCCGCAGCCTTTCGTATCGCGAATGCGGCCAATCAATTCGTAAAGCGCGGTTTCGCCGGCAAAATCCACCCCCTGCACCGGCTCGTCCAGCACCAGGAGATCGGGATTTCGGGCAATGGCACGGGCAAGCAGCGCACGCTGGAACTCGCCGCCCGACAGATGCTGGACTTCAGCCTTGAGGAGATGTGCAATGCCGACGGATTGAAGCGCCTCGTCAAGCGCTACAGGCGCAAGCCTGCCCGTCAGATGCATCAGACGCTCGACAGTCAGCGGCATCGTCCAGTCGACCGACAGCTTTTGCGGCACATAGCCAACCTTGAGGTTTTCAGCGCGCGTGACGCTGCCCTCATCGGCCCGTAGGACGCCGATTGCCATCTTGGCGGTCGTGGATTTTCCAGCGCCGTTCGGGCCAATCAGCGTGACGATTTCACCCCGACGCAGCATCAGATCCACACCACGCACCAGCCAGCGGCCCTGGCGCCGGATACCGGCATTGGCCAGCGATACGAGCTTCTCCTCGCGAGGCTTCGATTGCATCAACATCAAAAATCCTGTGCGGCTGTTGCTCTCCGCTATCGCACGCGTTATAGCATAACACAACCAATGTAATAACATAACATACACTTTCAAGGAGTAACCCCGATGACGAAACTGTCCGCCGCGCTTCTCGCCTCGGCCTCGCTCTTCATCGCGGCAAATGCCATGGCCGCGCCGGAGGTGGTCGTCTCGATCAAGCCGATCCATTCGCTGGTGGCTGGCGTGATGCAGGGCCTTGGCGAGCCGAAGCTGATCGTCGACGGTGCTGCCTCGCCGCACACTTATTCCATGAAGCCTTCCAACGCCCGCGCCATTGAAAACGCCGATCTGGTGTTCTGGATCGGACCCAATATGGAAGCCTTCCTCGACAAGCCGCTCGATGCGCTGGGCAAATCGGCAAACATCGTTGCCCTGGGAGAGGCGCCGGGCCTTGAAAAGCTGCCCTTCCGCGAAGGCGGCGCTTTCGAGGCGCATGAAGATGAAGACGGGCATGATGACCACGCCCACGCAGCGGAAAAGCCGGCGACCGGTCATGACCACGCCCATGCGCATGGCGATGATCACAAGCCCGGCGAAAAGGACGTGCATGCCGATGCGCATGACGACCATGATCACGAAGGTTTCGACACGCATCTCTGGCTCGACCCGAACAATGCGAAAGCCATGGTGAAAGAAATCGAGGCAAAGCTGATTGCCGCCGATCCCGGCAATATCGCCATCTACAACAAGAATACGCTGGCGCTGATCGCCCGCATCGATGCCATGGATGGTGAGATCGCCAAGACAGTGGAGCCGGTGAAGAGCAAGCCCTTCGTCGTCTTCCATGATGCCTATCAGTATTTTGAGCATCACTATGAGGTGAAGGTTGCCGGCTCCATTACGGTCAGCCCCGAAACGGCACCCGGCGCCGAACGCCTGAGCCAGATCCACCAGAAGCTCGGCGAGCTTGGCGCAACCTGCGTTTTTGCTGAGCCGCAGTTCACGCCGAAGCTGATCAAGGTGGTGACGGAAGGAACCAAGGCCCGCGCCGGCGTGCTTGATCCGGAAGGCGCAACGCTCACCGCCGGCCCGAACCTCTATTTCGAGCTGATGACCAATCTTGCGACCTCGCTGAAGGACTGCCTTGCCAAGGACGCCTGACCGGCAGGCCATAGAAACAGACCAGAAAAGGCGGATATCCGCCTTTTCTTAGCACTATCAATGTAATGTTATAACAAATGGAGTTCGAGATGGATGAAAGATTGCCCGTCACGGTTCTGTCCGGCTTTCTCGGTGCCGGCAAGACGACGCTGCTCAACCATATTCTCGCCAACCGCGATGGGCTTCGGGTTGCGGTCATCGTCAACGATATGAGCGAGGTCAATATCGACGCGGCCCTGGTGCGTGATGGCGGCGCCGACCTGTCGCGCACGCAAGAGCAACTGGTCGAGATGACCAATGGCTGCATCTGCTGCACGCTGCGCGATGACCTGCTGAAGGAAGTGCGCCAACTGGCCGAACAGAAACGCTTCGATTACCTGCTGATCGAATCCACCGGCATTGCCGAGCCCTTGCCGGTGGCCGCCACCTTCGAGTTTCGTGACGAAAACGGCCAGAGCCTGTCGGATATCGCCCGGCTCGACACGATGGTGACCGTGGTGGATGCCGCCCATCTGTTGAAGGATTACGGATCCTCCGATTTCCTCGCAGACCGTGGCGAAACAGCCGGTGAAGGCGATAACCGCACGCTGGTCGATCTTCTGGTCGAGCAGATCGAGTTTGCCGATGTCGTGGTGCTGAACAAAATCTCCAGCGCCAGTGCCGACGAGCTTGCCGCCGCCCGCGCCATCATTGCCGGTCTCAATCCCGACGCACAGATCATCGAGGCCGATTTCGGCCATGTGCCGGCCCGCTCACTTCTGGGAACCGGGCTTTTTGATTTCGGCAAGGCCGAAACCCATCCACTGTGGTTCAAGGAATTGCACGGTTTTGGCGATCATGTGCCGGAAACCGAGGAATATGGCATTCATTCCTTCGTCTACCGGGCGCGGCGCCCCTTCGATCCGGAAAAGCTGCATCACTTCATCAACCAGTCCTGGCCCGGCGTCATCCGCGCCAAGGGATTTTTCTGGCTGGCGACCAGGCCCTATCATGTGGGTGAAATTTCGCAGGCCGGCGCCCTGATCCGCACCCAGAAGCTTGGCCTCTGGTGGGCGGCGGTGCCGCGCGAACAGTGGCCGCAGGATGAAAGTTTCCGCAGCGGCCTTGCGCACTATCTCGATCCGGTCTGGGGCGACCGTCGCCAGGAAATCGTCTTCATCGGCGCCCAGCCCATGGATGAACACTGGATCCGCAACCAGCTGGATGTCTGTCTGCTGCCGGACGGAGAATTCAAGCCCGACCGCTGGAGAGACATGCCTGATCCCTTCGTCAGTTGGAGCCAGCGCGCCGCCTGAGTGCAATGGTAGATGAGACAAGGCCGCCGATGTCCCCGACGGCCTTGTCTTGTTGCTCTGTTTCCCGTGCTTCAGCGGCCGGTTACGATGCTGGAAATCATGCCGCTGGCAGTGCCGATCAGCAGGAATTGATTGTCGACGCGCACCCACTGGTAGCCACGCGGCGGGGCCTGCAGACGATAGCGCTTGTAATCGCGCACTTCGGCAAGACGCGCACGTTCAGCGCGCGTCAGCTTGTGGCCCTTGTTCCAGCCCTGCTTCTTGACGACCGTCTTCTTCTCGATCGTCACCGTGCGTTCAACGCTGCGATTGCGGTCCTGATCATTACCGCGATGTTCCTGCGCCTGCGCCATCGGCGCAGCAAGAATGGTGGCAGCCATCATCATGGAAACGAATATTTTCATCGGGTGTGTCCTCGTGTTTTTATATGACACTTGAACACTTATGGCTTGAACAGTGAATGCAGGATGAACCGCTCCATTACCATTTCGCAATGAAATGAGGCGATTGGCACAAGGAGTTCAGACGTCGATATAATCTCTTCCCGCAGCGTGAACGGCAAAAGCCCGACACATGGCCGGGCTCCTGTATGATCAATGCAATCGAAATGCGCTTAGCGAGAGGGACCTTCGCGCTCGGCCGATTGAGCCCAGAGATTGATATCGGCATCCTTGGCAAAGACTTCGATGTCCGCCAATTCTGCAGGAGTGAAATCCGGGCGGTCCAAGGCAGCCACGCAATCCACCACCTGTTCGGGGCGGCTTGCGCCGATCAGAGCGGAAGTGACGCGACCACCGCGCAGCACCCAGGCAATCGCCATCTGCGCCAGCGTCTGGCCACGCTTTTCAGCAATGGCGTTGAGGCCGCGCAGGTTTTCCACATTGCGCTCGTTGAGGAAGGCAGGACGCAGCGACTTGCCCTGTGCCGCACGGCTATCATCTGGAATGCCACCGAGATATTTCGAGGTGAGCATGCCCTGGGCCAGCGGCGAAAACACGATGGAGCCCATGCCGACATCGTCGAGCGTATCGAGAAGGCCGTCCTCTTCCACCCAGCGATTGATGATCGAATAGCTGGGCTGGTGGATGACGAGCGGCGTGCCGAGATCCTTCATGATGGCTACGGCCTCACGCGTGCGCTTGGCATTGTAAGACGAGATGCCGACATAGAGCGCGCGACCGGAGCGCACGATATGGTCCAGCGCACCGCAGGTCTCTTCCAGCGGCGTATCGGGATCGAAACGGTGCGAATAGAAGATATCGACATAGTCGAGACCCATGCGCTTCAGGCTCTGATCGCAGGATGCGATCAGATATTTGCGGCTGCCCCATTCGCCGTAAGGGCCCGGCCACATATTGTAGCCGGCCTTGGATGAAATGATCATCTCGTCGCGGTAGCCGGCAAAATCACTCTTCAGAATTTCGCCGAAAGCGGTTTCGGCGCTGCCGGGCGGCGGGCCGTAATTGTTGGCGAGATCGAAATGGGTAATGCCGAGATCAAACGCCGTGCGGCAGATGGCGCGCTTGCGCTGGTGTTCGGTGTCTTCTCCGAAATTGTGCCAGAAGCCGAGCGAAATCGCCGGAAGCTTCAGTCCGGTGCGGCCACAGCGGTTATAGGTCATCTTGGAATAACGGTCGTCAGAAGGCTGCCAGGCCATACGTCTCTCCTCCGTGTCTGTGGCAGGTTTCCGTCTCTCATCTCAGACGGAAAAAGCCGTGCGCAATTTTTCGCGCACGGCAGATCTAGGTGCGGGAACAGGAAAAACCACCCTGCCCGAGCAAAGCTTTTATTCTCAGGCGTTCAGCCCGCTGCCCCAGGGGCCGTGCGGCTTGTCCACGCCGTCGATACGCTCGAAACCATGCGCACCGAAGAAATCGCGCTGCGCCTGGATGAGGTTGGCCGTGCCACGCCCACGACGATAGCTGTCGAAATAGGCCAGCGCCGAAGACAAAGCCGGAACCGGCAGGCCCGACATCACGGCGGTGGAGACGACGCGGCGAAGCGCGCTATCGGTTTCCTTGACCATAGCGGCAAAGGCCGGCGTGACGATCAGGTTGGCGATATCCGGGTCCTTGGTGAAGGCCGAGGTGATCTCGTCGAGGAATTCCGAACGGATGATGCAGCCGGCGCGCCAGATCTTGGCAATCACCGGCATTGGAAGGTTCCAGCCATACTCCTTGGAGGCAGCCGCCATCACGGCAAAGCCTTGCGCATAGGCGCCGATCTTGGCGGCAAGCAGCGCATTCTCCAGATCATCGAGGAAAGCCATGCCGTCAATGCCGGGCATGGCAACCGTCTGCGGCAGACCAAGGATCTGTTCGGCAGCAACGCGCTCCACCTTCTGCGAAGACAGAATGCGACCGGCAACAGCCGCCTCAATGCCGGTTGCGGCAATGCCCAGATTCTGCGCCTCGATAACCGACCATTTGCCGGTGCCCTTCTGGCCGGCACGGTCGACGATTACATCCACCATCGGCTGACCCGTGATCGGATCGGTGGCAGCGAGAACCTTTTCGGTGATCTCGATCAGGTAGGAATTCAGCCGGCCCTTGTTCCATCGCCCAAACACCTGGGAGATTTCCGAGGCCGACAGCTTCATTCCGTCGCGCAGGATGCCGTAGATTTCGGCGATCATCTGCATGTCGGCATATTCGATACCGTTGTGAATGGTCTTGACGAAATGGCCGGCGCCGTCATTGCCGAGCCAGGCAACGCAGGGCTCATCGTGATACTTGGCGGAGATGGAGGTCAGCACGCTTTCGACGCGCTTCCAGCTGTCTTCCGTACCGCCGACCATGATGGAGGGACCGTGACGGGCACCCTCTTCGCCGCCCGATACGCCCATGCCGATAAAGGTCAGCGGGCTGTCCTTCAGCGTGTCGAAACGGCGCATCGTGTCGCGGAAATTGGCATTGCCGGCATCGATCATGATATCGCCAGCCGACAGATAGGGCTTCAGCAGTTCCATCTGCTGATCGACCGGCTCACCGGCCTTGATCATGATGATGATCGGGCGTGGCGGGCGGATAGCGGCGACGAAGTCTTCCAGCGTCTCGCAGGGAATGATCTGGCTTTGCAGGCTGCCGGCTTCGGCGAAGAATTTGCGGGTTGCCTCGGGGCTGCGATTGAAAACGGCAATCTTGTTGCCTTTTTCCGCTATGTTCAACGCGAGGTTGGACCCCATGACGCCAAGACCGATGAGGCCGATTTCTGCCTGTTCCACGGAACTATCTCCACTACGATTGGGAGGCTGTTTTGGCATTCAACGTGACGGACGGCAAGGCCAAGGCCTCGTAAACCGATTAAATTTATCTCATGTCAGCAAGTTATGATGCTAATATAATCAGCAGGATGCATATACAGAGCAGGCAGGCAAAGGCTAGAGATAGCGCTTAATGTGCCAGCGGTCGTGATACCAGAGCCATTGCTCGGGGTTCTCGCGCACCCAGCTCTCCACCTTGTCGTTCAGAAGCTGGCCCGTCGCCTGCACATCGACAGCGCCCTTTTCATTGCGCGGAATGTCGATCTTCGGTTCGATCTCCAGCCGATAACGGTTATCGGGCAGACGGATGCAGCGCGCCGGATAGACTTCGCAGTCGAACTGGCGCACGAGCTTGGCGAGCAGCGGATTGGTCTGCACCGGATTGCCGAAGAAATTCGTGGAAAGCCCCTTGCGGAACTTCTGGTCGACCAGCACGCCGATGCCCTGCCCTGCCTCCAGCTGCCGTGCCAGCGCAATGGAAGACCCTGCATGCGAGGGCACAAGCTTGCCCATGCGCGCGGCGCGGAAGGAGAACACCTTTTCGGCAATATAGGGATTGTTCGGCGGGCGAAACATCACTGTGACATTGAGGCCAAAGGCATTGCCGGCCACCGGCAGCAGTTCGAAATTGCCCGTATGGGCGGTAAACACGATGAAGGGACGCGGATTGTCACGCAGGTCGAGAAAGATCGGAATGCCGGAGACTTCGATACGGCCCGGCGTCTCGCGCTGCGGGTCGAAATCGAACAGCTGGTCGAGAAACACATATTCCGCCGCAAGCCGGCCCATATGGCCCCAACTGGCCATGGCAATGGCTTCTCGCTCGGCCTCGGATTTTTCCGGATAGGCGTTTTTCAGATTGACGAGCATCAGCCTGTGCCGGCCAAGCCGCGGGCCGATCTGACGCATTAGCCAATCGGCAAAGCGGATGGCGGGATCTGCGGGAAACAGCTTCAGAAGATTGAGGAAGGAAAAGGCAAGCTGCGCCACCAGCCATTGCTGGAACTGGCGCGCCTTCAGGACAATCCTCGTCAACAGCATCTTCAAGGGATCAATCCATCTTCAGGATGATCTTGCCGAAGATCTGCCGGCTCTCCATGCGCTCCAGCGCCTTGTCGATCTCACCGAAGGACACTTGCGTATCGATGACCGGATGCACGATGCCACGCGCCATCTTCTGCATGGCATTGGCCATGTTTTCCATGCGACAGCCAAAGGAACCGAGCAGTTTCAGCTGCTGCTGGAACAGCATCATCAGGTTGACATCCGTAGAAACACCCGAGGTCGAGCCGCAGGTGACCAGACGCCCGCCACGCTTCAGGCAGAACATCGAGGCGGCAAACGTATCCTTGCCGACATGTTCGAAGACGACATCGACGCCCTTCTTCTTGGTCAGCTTGCGCACCACGCCTTCGAAACGGTCGGTGCGGTAATTGATGACATGATCGGCGCCGAGCGCCTTGGCCTTCTCGATCTTGTCGTCGGAGCCGACGGTGGTGATCACCGTGCAGCCCATCTTCTTGGCCAGCTGGATGGCAGCCGAGCCGATACCGGAGCCGCCGGCATGCACGAGAATGGTCTCGCCGGGCTCAAGCTTGGCATTGTCAAACAGCATATGTTCCACGGTGCCGAAGGTGACCGGCGCAAGCGCCGCCGCCACCGCATCGACACCGGGTGGAGCCGGTACGAGCTGGCGGGCGGGAATGTTGATCTTTTCCTGGGCAAAGCCGTCCAGATGGAAGCCATGCACACCGGCGACATTTTCGCACAGGTTATCACGGCCCTCGCGGCAGGCCTTGCAGAGGCCGCAGGTGCGCGCTCCATAGACGGAGACCAATTGGCCGGGCAGAACATTGGAGACGCCCGCACCGATGGCTTCCACGACGCCAGAGGCTTCCGCACCGATGGTGAGCGGCATCTTGCGCTTGGCAAAGGCCATGCCGCGCCAGCCCCAGACATCAATATGGTTGAGGGCCACGGCCTTGACGCGCAGCGTCACTTCACCGGGTGCCGGCGCATCCGGTTCCGGAACATCGACCGCTTCGAGCCGGCGATCATCGATGAGTTGCAAAGCGCGCATGAGACTATTCCTCCGCCCGAGGGCGTCAAAAGATCGTGGTGTGGTAGAACGGATGTGGAGCCGGCTTTTAGGCCGGCTCGACCGTCATGACAAGACTGGCATTCTGGCCGCCGAAGCCAAAGGAATTGGACAGCACGGCCGAAACCTGCTGGTCGCGCTTCACATGCGGCACAACATCTAGCA
Organism: Rhizobium sp. FY34; assembly: GCF_005222845.1. GTDB lineage: Bacteria > Pseudomonadota > Alphaproteobacteria > Rhizobiales > Rhizobiaceae > Neorhizobium. Next base: position 220,696 of record NZ_STFZ01000011.1, read on the forward strand.
CGATGGCCGGGTCCGGGTTGACGTAGTTGATCGTCGGCGGCAGCGTGCCGGTCCGCATGGTCTGGATCGAGAACACCGCTTCGACGGCGCCGGCCGCCGTTAGCGTATGACCGATCATCGACTTGTTGGACGAGCAGGGAATGCCGTCCTTCAACCGATCGCCAAAGACAGACAGCATGGCGCCATATTCCATCTTGTCATTTTCCGGCGTCGAGGTGCCATGCGCATTGATATAGCCGATCTGGCCTTCATCAAGGCCGGCATCTTCGAGTGCAGCGCGGATCGTGGCAATCGCCGGGCCACCATCCGGCGAGGAGCGCGTGCGGTGGAAGTGATCGGCCTTTTCGCCGCAGCCCTTAAGGATGCCGAGCACTTTTGCGCCACGCGCAACAGCCGATTCAAGCGATTCCAGCACCAGAGTTGCCGCACCTTCGGCAATCACGAAGCCGTCTCGTTCCTTGCTGAAGGGCTTGGAGGCTTTTTCCGGCGGGTCATTCTGGGTGGACAGTGCCGAGAGCAACGAGAAGCGGATCAGCGCTTCGGCCGAAACGGAACCGTCGGTCGCAACCGTCAGCGCACGGTCTGTGCGTCCCTGACGGATCGCCTCGACGCCGAGCTGAATGGCAGTAGCACCCGAAGCGCAGGCTGTCGACAGCGTCACGGGTAGACCACGCGTGCCGAACATGTCGGACAGGCGCTCGGAAATGGAACCGAACTGTGCCGCTTCCAGGAAGACCGGATCGGGACGTTCGCGCATGGCGGCGAGGAACCGGTCATAGGCATCGCCCTCAACCTTGGCTGGAGGCGCACGATCGGCAAGCTCGAATCGGGCGCTCCATTCAGGCTCGACGGGTGGGGCGGCCAGAAACAGCGGGCCGGCGAAATCGCCGGAAAGACCGGCCTGCGCCAGTGCCTCGCGCGTCGTTTCGCGCGCAAAGGCAAAGGAACGCTCGACGGAATTGGGATGCGGAACCGAGATGAAATCCACCGTGCCGCAAATGCGAGTGGAAAGCCCATCGGTCGGAAAGCGGGTGATCTTGTGGATGCCCGAGATGCCGGATGTGAGCGCTGCCCAGTTATCGGCAAGCCCCTGGCCCAGCGAGGTGAGGACACCCATGCCGGTGACGGCGACGATCGGGCGACCCAGATGATCTTTGAAAGCTTTACTGTTCATGATGCTCTCCTCAGCCGTTTGCCGACAGGACGGCGAGACCTTCGCCGCGCAGATAGCCGACCGTCGTCACGACCGCATGCGTCACGCCATGGGTCATGGGCTTTTCGTGTTCGGCATCGAAGGCCGGCACATGCGCCTGGGCGTCAAGGGCAAGCGCTGCAAGCGCCAGACCGAGCGGAAACTGTGCTTCCATCGCATGGCCCGTCACGCCGCCATAACCGCGGATGGCAGCGCCTGGAAACTCAACCTCGAGCGCTGCCCTTTCGCGGGCTGCCAGATCGACGACGCCGCTAGAGCCAGAAAACACCACCAGATCGCCAGGCGAAACTTCGGATGCAAGGTTCGACATGCGGCCAAGCCGCGTCTCGAGTCCACGATCCTCGCGGCTGCCGCGATCGCCCTCGATCGCGCCGATCGTTGCATAGATATGCGCGCCACGCGCTTCGGCATGGGTGCGGCTCTCCATGACGAGGAAGGCGCCGACAGAGCCCATCATCATGCCGCCACCGTTTTCGATGGCGCGCGACCAGAGAGGATGCCAGTCACCCGTGGCATGGGCACGGATGCCCTCGACCAAAAGGATGATATCGGCGCGTTCCGCGACAAAGGCGCCGCCAACCAGCGAATGGCTGGACTGCCCAGCCTTGATGCGGTGATAGGCGGTCTCGACGGCGGAAATGCCGGCCGCTTCCTCGCCCATGAACGTGCGCGAGGAGCCCGTGACCTTGTGCACGATGGAAATATTGCCGGCCATCAGATTGGAAAGCTGTGCGAGAAACAGCGTCGGGCGCAGCTCGGTCGTCAGCTTTTCATTGAGCAGCTGTTCGCGGTCATTGCGCTTCAGTGCTTCATCGACGATCAACGAATCAACCTTGATATCGCGCTCGCCGCCACCGGCCGCAACGATCATGTCCATGCTGCCGCAGGCTTCGGCATCGTCCTTCAGACCCGCATCGTCCAGCGCAAGGCCGGCGGCAAACACGCCCAGACGCTGCCAGTTTTCCATCTGGCGCTGGTCGCCACGCTTGGCGATCTGCTGTGACCAGTCGATTTCCGGCATGGGGTGAACGGGATAGGGCTGGAAGCGGGTGGTCTCGACCGGCGGCTTGCCCACGTCCGCGCCCGTCAGAAGCGCGATATGCGGCTCTTTGCCGACGCCCTGGCACGTGACGATACCGACACCGGTAATCACGACATCATTGTCTGAACTGCTCATCGTGAGGTCAATCCTTCTTGCACGCCAGCACTCTTGCATGCCGGCCGACCTGCCTGCCGGTGTCAACGGGCGGCAAGCGCATCCATAAGCCCAACTTCTTCGGCGCGCTTGCGCACAATATCGGCCAGCGGCACCTGATCGAACGGCATGGTGCGCAATTTCAGCTGCGCATCACATACCTTCTTGCCCGCACAGGTGATCTTGGCCTTTGTCACCGCATAGCCCGATCCCTCATGCTCCAGAAACGCCTCGATGTCGAGAACTGCATCGGGCTCGACGAAGGTACGCATCTTGGCGCCATCCACCGACATCAAAAACGGCATGGCGGCAAACTTGCTGGCGGCCAGCACCAGAAAGCCGCTCGCCTGCGCCATCGTCTCAATCAGAAGCACACCCGGCACCAATGGCATTCCGGGAAAATGCCCTTCGAAGACAGGGCTTTTCGAGGGCACGACGGAGCGCGCGGTGAGCGTCCGGGCGTCAAGATCCACCGCCTCGACGCGATCGATCATCTGGAAATATTCAAGAAGCATCCGGGTCAGACCCACTCTCAACTGAAAAAGGCATAGCGCTTGGAATGGAGGAGAGCTGCGCAACGGCTTTGCCCGACCTAGCCGCTGAAACGCAAAGTGGAGCTTCAGCTCCACTTTGGTTACAACACGTCATCCTGGACAAGGGTCCGGGACGGCCGGACTGAAAGGCAAAGAACCCGATCGGAAACGATCAGGCCTTGGCTGCGCGCAGCTCGTCGATCTTAGAGCAGAGGTTCTTCAGCACGAAATATTCTTCCGTGGAAACCTTGCCTTCGTTGACTTCCTGCGTCCACTGCTCGAGCGGGATCTTGATGCCGAACTCCTTGTCGATCGCAAAAACGATGTCGAGGAAGTCGAGGCTGTCGATTCCCAGATCGTCGATCGTGTGGCTTTCCGGGGTGATGGTGGCGCGATCGATTTCGCTGGTTTCAGCGATGATGTCGGCGACTTTGTCGAAGGTAGCGGTCACGCTCATGTCCTCTGAATTCTTGTAGTGTGGGTCCCACATAGGGAAAACGGGCTGCGATGCCAATGGGCTGCGAAGCTCGGGATCGAATTTTGCAGGCGAACTGTTGCCGAAACAGCAACTAATAGACCTATGGGACGGCAATCAGGCAGCCTTGCCCTCAACGAGCGCAGCCCGGATCACCGAGAGCACGCCGTCGGATTTCACCGCCGTGGTGATCAACTGGCTCGGATGTCCGTCCCAATGGCCGGGCGGGAAGCCGCGACCATCCGGCTTCTGGATGGTCTGTCCATCGGCAATGCCACCGCAAACGACGCGGATCGGGCCGCTGCGGGTCTCGAAAAGATCGGGCCGCACCAGATAGACGCAGGCGCAGCTGTCATGCACGACCATGCCATCGCCGACGCGCTGCTTGTAGAATTCGATGTAGAGTTGCGAGATATCCGACAACAGCTTCACCTCGTCGGGTCCAGCCGCGACCATGTCCGCCAGGAAGCCGCTGGTCATCACCGTCTGCATCGTCACATCAAGGCCGACGACCGTGACGCGCCAGGGGGCGGTGAAGACGAAATCCGCCGCTTCCGGATCGCCATGGATATTGGCTTCGGCGGCCGGCGACACATTGCCGTTCATATCAAAGGCGCCGCCCATGATGATGACATCCTTCACCAGGGCCGCCACATCCGGATCATGCTTCAGCACCAGCGCCAGATTGGTCATGCGACCTACGGCAATGAGCGTTATTTCACCGGGATGCGCGCGCACCATATCGATGATGAACTGGTAGGCAGGGCGCGCATCGGCCGTGCGGCTGATCACGTCCGGCACGGCCACATCGCCAATGCCGTTCTCGCCATGGATCGTGGTCGGCCAGTAGCTGCCGCCGCGCGAGGGATCAAAGGTTTCGCCGGCACCGCGGGCAACGGGTGCTGGAATATTCCAGGCCTCGCCGAGGTAAAGCGCATTACGGGTGGTGAGTTCGATGGGCGCATTGCCGAACACGGTTGTCACGCCCATAAGATCGATCTGCGGATGCTTGTGGAGAAACAGAAGCGCCATCGCATCATCGATGCCCGGATCCGTGTCGAAAATCACCTTGTGCATGAACTTGTCCTGAGTGGTGGAGAGGCGCGGCACCATAGCGCCGGCCTGCAAAGACGCAAGGCCACAGCTTTTCTTTCAAGGACAAGACCGTGCAGGCCTGCCCTGCGCTTGCCCAAAGGCCTGACGAGTGCCAGAAGCCGTGGGCATTTCTCTCGCATCCCTTATGTCCAGGTCTCCATCCCGTGTCCGAACTTGCGCCACACATTCTGCTGTTCCTGTTTTTTGCCGCGATGATTGCCGGCTTTGTTGATTCGATTGCCGGTGGAGGCGGCCTGATCACCGTGCCCTGCATGTTGCTGGTCGGTATTCCGCCGCTCGAATCGATTGCGACGAACAAGGTGCAAGGCCCCTTCGGTGCAGCATCGGCAACCGTGGCCTATGCGCGGCGCGGCCATGTGGACCTGAAAAAGCAATTGCCCATGGCGCTGATTGCAGCGCTTGGCGGCGCGATCGGTGCGCTGATTGCCTCGCATATCCCAGGACGCGTTCTGGGTGCCGCCATCCCCTTCCTGCTGATCGGCATCGCGCTGTTCTTTGCGCTGAAACCCAATCTCTCGGACAAAGACAGCACGCGGCGGTTTTCGCCAGCCCTGTTTGCCGTCACCGCCGTTCCCTTCGTCGCCCTTTACGATGGCATATTCGGCCCCGGTGCCGGCTCATTCTATATGCTGGGCTTCGTGCTTCTGGCCGGCTTCGGGCTCTTGAAAGCCACGGCGCATACAAAGCTCATCAATCTTGGCTCCAATCTCGGATCGCTCGCCGTCTTTGCGGCAAACGGCGCAATCCTGTGGAAGGTTGGGCTATTGATGGGTGCTGGTCAATTGATCGGCGCGCAGATCGGGTCAAGGCTTGCCATGCGCGGCGGTGCCAAACTGATCAAGCCCTTGCTGGTGATTGTCTGCCTGGCCATGGCCGGCAAGCTCGTCTCCGATCCGGCCCATCCAATCCGTCTGTGGCTCGGCATATAGGGCGGGCTTCAGCCCTTCAGCGTCAGCGGCAGGCCGGCGGCAATGAAATAGACACGGTCGGCACTGGCGGCCAGGTTCTGGTGCAACCGTCCGGCATGGTCACGGAAGGTGCGCGCCATCTTGTTGTCCGGTACGATGCCGAGCCCGACTTCGTTCGAAACGAAAATCACCTGCGCCTTGCAGATAGATAGCGATGCGACGAGATCAGCGCACGCATCGGCCACATCTCGCTCGGCCATCATCAGATTGGTGACCCAGAGCGTCAGGCAATCGACCAGCACCACGCGGTCGGGACGATCGATTGCCGCAAGTGTACCAACCAGATCGACCGGCTCCTCATGCGTCACCCAGCCCTCGCCGCGCTGGGTTCGATGCAGGGCGATGCGATCCGCCATTTCAGTGTCCCATATCTGGCCGGTCGCGACATAGTGGCGTTCAAGACCGGTTTCCAGGCAGAGGTTTTCCGAAAAGCGCGACTTGCCGGACCGCGCGCCGCCCAAAACGAAGGTCACTGTGCCGGGCCGTGAGGATGTCATGCGATCTGCCATGCGAAGGAGGATGAAGAGGGACGGACCGGCCATCCGGTCTGTCAGGCATGAAAGAGCGGCGAATTCGTAGTGAAGGAGGTCGCCCGCCCTGGCCGATCATGACTGACTGACCTGAAACCTCGGTTGCCACCGCACGCGGATCCGGCTGCACCATGCAGCCCGCCAACCCCTCGCCCGATCGCACACATCATGACGATACGCCCGATTTGGTCCGTCCCGCATCCGGATCAAAATCCGGGCTGCGAGCGCCAATCGTGCGACAGCAGACGCCCCCTGTCAACGGACAGTCTGCCGCAGGACTTGCGCATGATCTGAAATAAGGGATTTGCGATTGATCGGCACCGGGTGATCAGGGTGCGGCGGGAAAACGCCGCCCGGTCCGCCTGTTTCAGACAAGACCATGCATGGATAGCGAGACAGGCTCCGGTACGCACTACCAACCCGGAACCGTCGCGGCCTCGCCACACATCCTGAATAGCGGGTCATTCCTTACCGAGGCGTTAGCTCCAGCAAAAAGAGTTCAGATTTTTTTCTGCCCGGTGCACATTTTTTGAAACAGGCTCCGCGCCGCTAATCGGACATGATCTGTCAAAGTTGAGGCGTGACATTTGCCGGATCAACGGTACCGACCGGTCGCGATCCGCATAAACGGTCAGATTCCGGGCAGGAAGGGCGGTTTGCGGGCAAATCCGGCCATCTGGCAGCCCTCTTTGCCGATGACCGGCCTGCTGCCAAAGGTTGATTTTCCCATCGGAACCCGTAGGCTGAAGGTCAAGAGCACAAAAAAACACCGGGAACATGCCTGCCGCGACAAGGCCGCCTTTGGCCGGGTTTCAACGACAGGACCAAGCAGGAACTCTGCTGCATCTGCATGGCTGCGGCAATTCATACAATCTCAGGTTAAATTCACTTTTTATGCCGTAGCTCATCAAACCCCACAAGACTGGGAGGTCTTAAGAGATGAACAAGCTTCTCGCTTCCACTGCCATTGCTGCCGGGCTTTTTGCTATGGCAGGCTCTGCCCAGGCGGCAGACTGCGGCGAGGTTTCCATCGCCGAAATGAACTGGGCGTCGGCTGGCGTTGCCGCTCAGGTCGATAAGATCATCCTGCAGGAAGGTTATGGCTGCAAGGTCACGCTGGTGACTGGCGACACAATGCCGACCTTCACCTCGATGAATGAAAAATCGCAGCCGGACATTGCCCCCGAATTGTGGGTCAATGCCGTGCGCACCCCGCTGGATGCGGCGGTTGCCGAAGGCCGCCTGATCATCGCGGCAGAAATCCTGGCGGACGGTGCCGTCGAAGGCTGGTGGATCCCGAAATTCCTCGCCGATGCCCATCCCGAGATCAAGACCGTTCAGGATGCCTTGAAGCGCCCCGATCTTTTCCCGGCACCGGAAGACGCCTCGAAGGGCGCCGTGCACAATTGTCCGTCCGGCTGGAACTGCCAAGTCTCCACCGCCAATCTCTACCGGGCAATGGATGCCAAGAGCAAGGGCTTCGATCTCGTGGACACGGGCTCGGCTGCCGGCCTTGACGGCTCGATCGCCAACTCGTTTGAAAAGAAGGTCGGCTGGATCGGCTACTACTGGGCGCCGACGGCCATTCTCGGCAAATACGAGATGGCAAAGCTTTCCTTCAACGTGCCGCATGACAAAGCAAGCTGGGATGCCTGCACCGCCGTACCGGATTGCCCGGACCCCAAGATCAATTCCTATCCCACCTCGCAGGCCTTTACCGTCGTAACGAAGGCCTTTGCCCAAAAGGCAGGCGTGGCGCTCGACTATGTGAAGGCGCGCAAATGGGGCAATGCCATGGTCAACGGCATTCTGGCCTGGCAGGACGAGAACCAGGGGACCAACGAGGATGCAGCGCGCTATTTCCTCAAGAACAATCCCGATGTCTGGACGAAATGGGTAAACCCGGACGCCGCGGCAAAGGTGAAGGCAGCGCTTTGACTTAAGGTCGGGATAGACTGTCGGCGCTAGGCGCCGGCAGTCGATACCCGGCGTGCAGATTGAAGACCAAAGATGGCTGGTCTGCGCGTCATCGGCCCGAGCAATGGAGGAAAAGATGGCAACCTGTTCCATCCTGCCGGATGTTCTGTGCAATTTTCCGGCAATCAGCGACACCTATATTCGCCAGGCGCGCAAGCTGATCGATGACAGCTTCAAGGGTCTCGTTCGCGAATATTCCACCGCGATCGACACGATGATCGAGCCCTTGCAATGGTTCCTGAACTTCCTCGAGCGGCTGTTCGTGACGTCGCCCTGGGTGCTGGTACTCGCCGTTCTCCTCACCATCGTCTATCTGGCCAGCCGCAGCATGGCGATTACGCTCGGTACCGCCATCGGCATGCTGCTGATCGGCATCGTCGGCCTCTGGCAGGATACGATGGTGACGCTTGCCATCGTCACGGTCTCGACGCTGATCGCCATCCTGATCGGCCTGCCGATCGGCATCCTCATGGCGCGATCCGACCGAGTGCAGGGGATCGTCAATCCCGTGCTTGACGTGATGCAGACCATGCCAAGCTTCGTCTACCTCATTCCCGTCGTGGTGATTTTCGGCATAGGCAAGGTTCCGGGCCTGATAGCGGTGGTCATCTATGCTGTGCCGCCGATGATCAGGCTGACCAATCTCGGCATCAGGCTGGTGGATCGCGACGTGCTGGAAGCGGCAGACGCCTTCGGCTCCTCACCCCGCCAAAAACTGATGAATGTGCAGATCCCGCTCGCTCTTCCCACGATCATGGCCGGCATCAACCAGACGATCATGATGTCGCTGGCCATGGTGGTGGTGGCCTCGATGGTAGGTGTCGGCGGCTTGGGCAAGAATACGCTACAGGCGATCAACAACCAGTTCTTCACCTTCGGCTTCCTCAACGGCTTTGCGCTGGTGGCCATCGCCATCATCTTCGATCGCACCAGCCAGGCCTTTGGCAAGCGCCTGCAGAAACATTCGGAGGTGGTGCATGGCTAGCCACGGCATCGAGATCCGCGGCCTCTACAAGATTTTCGGCCCGCATGGAGAACGCCATGTGCAGGCGGTGAAGAACGGCATGTCCAAGGCCGAGCTGAACGAGAGCCACGGCCATGTTCTGGGCCTGAAGGATATCACCATATCCATGCCGGCCGGCTGTATCACGGTAGTCATGGGCCTGTCCGGTTCCGGCAAGTCCACCCTCATCCGCCATATCAACCGGCTGATCGAGCCGACGGCAGGCGAGGTTGTCTATGATGGCCAGGACATCTGCCGCATGAGTACCGAGGAATTGCGGACTTTCCGCCGGCAAAGAACGGCAATGGTCTTCCAGAAATTCGCCCTTCTGCCGCACAGGACCGTTCTGGAAAACACCGTCTACGGCCTCGACATCCAGGGCGTGCCGCGCAGCGAGAGCCTGAAGACCGGGCGCCGCTGGATCGAGCGCGTCGGCCTGTCGGGTTTCGAGAGCCATTACCCCAACCAACTGTCCGGCGGCATGCAGCAGCGTGTCGGGCTTGCGCGGGCGCTGAGCAATGATGCCGATATCCTGTTGATGGACGAGGCCTATTCGGCCCTCGATCCGCTGATCCGCGTCGATATGCAGACCGTGCTGCTGGATCTGCAGGCGGAGTTGAAGAAAACGGTCGTGTTCATCACCCATGATCTCGACGAGGCGCTGCGGCTCGGCGACAAGATCGCCATCCTGCGCGATGGTCAGGTCATCCAGCAGGGATCGGGCCAGGAGATCGTGCTAAAGCCCGCCGACGATTACATAGCCTCCTTCGTGCGCGAGGTGAACCGCGCCCGCGTGATCGAGGTGCAGACGGTGATGCAGCCACCGGGAGAGGTGACAGGCATCACTGCGGGCGGATTGACGATCGCCTTCGGAACCACGCTCGAAGATGCGGCAAAGCGCATGACGGGTGCCGGTGCGGCAATGGCGCAAATCGTCTCCGGCGCTGGCGAGCCACTGGGGTATCTGGATCTGCCCACGCTGGTTGCAGCCATGGTGACCCCTGCCGCCCATGAAGAGAGACAGAAGCTGGCGGCCGAGTAAGGCCGCATGCAACCGGCAAGGCTGACACAAGAGTGTTTGCCGATTACAACTGCAGGCAGGTCGGCGACGAATCGGCAGCCCGGAGGAGACACCCATGCGCATGCCCAATCCGCTTGGCGATCTGATCGCTGAAAAGGGAATTCTGCTGGCCGATGGCGCGACAGGCACAAACCTGTTTGCCATGGGCCTGGAAGCCGGCGAAGCCCCGGAACTCTGGAATGAAAGCCATCCGGAGCGCATCGACAAGCTGCATCAGGATTTCGTCGATGCCGGCGCCGATATCATTCTCACCAATTCCTTTGGCGGCACGCGGCAGCGGCTGAAGCTGCACCAAGCGCAGGATCGGGTATTTGCCCTTAACAAACGCGCCGCTGAAATTGCCCGCAGCGTTGCCGATCGCGCGCCCCGCAAGGTCATCGTCGCAGGCTCCGTTGGCCCGACCGGTGAACTGCTCGTGCCGCTTGGCGCCATGACCTATGAGGAAGCCGTCGCAGCCTTTGTCGAGCAGATGGAAGGTCTCAAGGCCGGCGGAGCGGATGTGGCCTGGATCGAGACCATGTCGGCAGGCGATGAAATCCGCGCAGCAGCAGAGGCGGCCGTCAAGACCGGCATGCCCTATACCTATACCGCTTCCTTCGATACGGCCGGCAAGACCATGATGGGGCTTGCGCCGCGCGATCTGCCCGACGTGGCCCGCAGCATCGGCGATGGACCGCTCGCAGTCGGTGCCAATTGCGGCGTCGGCGCCTCCGATATCCTCTCAAGCCTTCTCGACATGACGGAGGCAGATCCGCAGGCAACCGTGATCGTCAAGGGCAATTGCGGCATTCCGGAATTTCGCGGTACGCAGATTTTCTATTCCGGCACGCCGCCGCTGATGGCCGACTATGCGCGGCTTGCGCGCGATGCCGGCGCCAAGATCATCGGCGGCTGCTGCGGCACGTCCTGCGATCATCTGGCGGCCATGCGCGCCGCACTGGACGATTACACACCCGGCCCCCGCCCGACGATTGAGACAATTGTCGAACGGATCGGCCCCTTGCGCAACAAATCCGCGGCCGAACCCGGCAGTGAACCGGGGCGCGAACGGCGCCGCCGCAGAAGCTAGAAGAAACCACGCATGAACAGCAATTCCACGACTGCTACCCGCGAAACCGTCGCTGACGCCCTGAACGGCCTGTCAGGCGATCATCAATCATGGCTGTGCTTGATGATGGAAAACCCGGTGAGCGACGATGCGCTTTTGAACGGGCTGCATCTTTATCTCGACCGCGCTTCGGCCGCACCGTTTCTCAATTCGCTGAAACTGCAGAAATGCGGCGACTGGCTGGGCAACGCGGCCCCTGCCCGTCTGCAGATCCGGCTGATGGAAGCCGCCAAATCCAGCCAGCATCCGGCCTATGCCGCCTTCCGTGATGGATATCTGCGCTCGGGCGGTTTCGAACGGGCCTATCCGAAAGCGCCGGTGTGATCTGAAGATCGGTTGAGCGAGGATCTCCGGTCTGAACCGGAGATCCTTGTCTTACGAACGGGACCTCGGCTTACCGTGGCCCCTGGTAGCGGTAGTGGGGACGCCAGACTTCCGCCTGGATCATGTCCGCCACGCGCGCCGCACCGCCTTGCTCCCTGGCGGGATCGGGCTCTCTTCAGGTGAAAGCGTCGGGCATGCTCTCCTTGCGCCGGGCGATGAAGGCCAGAAGAGCCTCGTCGATGGCAGGATCAAGCGGCGGCGCTTCGTAACTGTCGAGCCAGGAGCGGCAAAGGGCATTGGCGCGCTGTTCGATGCGCTTTTCGCCCTCGATTTCCCATTGCTCGAAGGAATTGTTGTCGGCAAGCGCCGAGCGATAGAAGGCCGTCTGGAAATGCGCCTGGGTATGGGCGCAGCCGAGATAATGCGCGCCGGGGCCAACCTCGCGGATGGCATCCATGGCCTGCCCCTCTTCGGAAAGATCGATTCCCGCCGCCATCTTCTGCATCATGCCGAGCTGATCCTGGTCGATCATGAATTTCTCATAGGAGGAGACAAGCCCCCCCTCCAGCCAGCCGGCGGCATGCAGTACGAAATTCGTGCCGGCCAGAAGCGTCGTATTCAGCGTATTGGCGCTTTCATGCGCCGCCTGCGCATCCGGCACCTTGGAGGCGCAGAGAGAGCCGCCGGTTCGAAACGGCAGGCCGAGACGGCGCGCCAGCTGAGCCGCTCCATAGGAGACAAGCGAGGGTTCTGGCGTGCCGAAGGTCGGTGCGCCAGACTGCATGGAGATGGAAGCGGCAAACGTGCCGAACAGAACCGGCGCACCCGGTCGGATCAGCTGGGTGAAGGCGGCTCCAGCCAGCACTTCGGCGAGGATCTGCGTCAGCGTTCCGGCGACCGTGACCGGGCTCATGGCCCCCGACAGGATGAAGGGCGACAGCACGCAGGCCTGGTTGTGGCGGGCATAGACCTTGGCGGCACCCAACATCGTCTCATCGAAGACCATCGGCGAATTGGCATTGATGAGGTTGAGCATGACCGTGTTGTTCTCGACGAAATCATCGCCGAACAGGATCTTGCACATGGCAACCGAATCTTCGGCGCGCTCCGGCGCCGTCACCGACCCCATGAAGGGCTTGTCGGAATATTTGATGTGGGAATAGACCATGTCGAGATGCCGCTTGTTGACCGGCACATCGACCGGCTCACACAGCGTTCCCCCCGAATGGTGCATGGAGGGCGCCATATAGGCAAGCTTCACGAAATTGCGGAAATCCTCGATCGTCGCATAGCGGCGGTTGCCATCCAGATCGCGCACGAAGGGAGGACCGTAAACGGGCGCAAACACGGTGGCATTGCCGCCGATCTGCACGCTGCGCGCCGGGTTTCGGGCATGCTGGGTAAACACCTGCGGCGCCGTCTTCAAAAGCGCGCGGCAGAGGCCCTTGGGGAAATGCACCCGCTCACCCTTCACATCGGCGCCCGCCTGGCGCCAGAGTTCGAGCGCTTCGGCATCGTCACGGAACTCGATGCCGATCTCCTCCAGGATCGTATCGGCATTGTGCTCGATGATCTGCAGGCCTTCCTCGTCCAGCACATCATAGACGGCGATCCTGCGCGAAATGTAGGGAAGCGACAGGCCCGGCCCGCCACCGGCACGCGAAGCGCGGCGTGCGGCCGCCCCGCGCTCTCCCCGTCCGCGACGGCTGCCTGCGGTGGTATCGGCTGGCTGGTTGATCTCGTCCATGATGTTTCCTCGCTCCCGTGCCGTTTCGCCCATGCCCACTCTGGCACATGCCTCACTTTGCCATGCTAGGCCAAGTTTTCGCAAATATCTGCCCGTCTGCGCCACGGCCTTGCGAAAGACGGACATGGACCATTGCAAATGCGTCGCGAATGGTCACCCACTCGTCGCATTCGTGCTGAAAATCGGAAACAGTTTGCAGTTAGACTGGGATCGGGCAAGCTGGAGGAGCAAGCCCACGCCTCATCGCGATTCTCCCACCCAAGGAGCTGACCATGTCCGACGATGATATCATTCTGGCCGAACTGTCCGACGAGGAACTTGTGCAGCAGATGCACGATGATCTCTATGATGGAATGAAGGAGGAGATCGAGGAGGCGACACATATCCTTCTCGAGCGCGGCTGGACGCCCTATGACATCCTGACCCAGGCGCTGGTCGAAGGTATGCGCATTGTCGGGATCGATTTCCGCGATGGCATTCTGTTTGTGCCGGAAGTTCTGCTGTCGGCCAATGCCATGAAGGCCGGCATGACCATATTGCGGCCGCTGCTGATTGCCACCGGCGCGCCAAAGCTCGGCAAGATGGTGATCGGCACCGTCAAGGGCGACATTCACGACATCGGCAAGAACCTGGTGGGCATGATGATGGAGGGCGCCGGCTTCGACGTCGTCGATCTCGGCATCAACAATCCGGTCGAAAACTATCTCGATGCGCTGGAGCGGGAAAAGCCGGATATTCTCGGCATGTCGGCACTTTTGACGACGACCATGCCCTATATGAAGGTTGTCATCGATACGATGAAGGAAAAAGGCCTGCGCGATGACTATATCGTGCTGGTGGGCGGTGCGCCGCTGAATGAGGAATTCGGCAGGGCTGTCGGCGCGGATGCCTATTGTCGCGATGCCGCAGTGGCTGTGGAAACCGCCAAGGACTATATCCGCCGCAAGCATAACAGTCTGGCGGCTGGCTGAGGCGGAAAAGGCCGGCCCTTCGAGGGGACCGGCCTTCCATCCGGCCATGCCTGATGTTTAGCGAGCAGCGCGTTCTACGCTGCGGCCGGCATCCTGCGTGGCATTGACGGTATTTGCCGTATCGCGGCCAACGCCACGGATCGTATTGCCGCAGGAAGAGAGCGTAACCATCGTTGCGCAAAGAGCCGCAATTACGGTGAATGTCTTGGCCGTCATAGTGTTTACTCCGGTGGAATGGGTCAAAAAATCGTGTCGGAATGTTTGGTTCCGCCTGTGGAACGTTCGAAACGCGAAAAGGTTCACGTGATTGCGTGCGGCGCGCTTGCCCGCGAGATTCTTGCCGTCTGTTCGCAGCACGGGCTCGACCATATCGACCTGCATTGTCTGCCGGCGATCTGGCATGCTTATCCGCAAAAGATCGTTCCGGGGCTTGAGGCAGCCCTCGTTGCGGCGCGGGCAACAGGCTTTAAGACGATCTTCTTTGCCTATGCCGATTGCGGCACCGGCGGCGACATCGACAGGCTGTGTGCCCGCGAAGGCATCCGCCGCATTGAAGGACCGCACTGTTATTCCTTCTTTTCCGGCAATGCCGCCTTCGAGGCCCGTGCCGACGAGGATGTGACGTCCTTCTTTCTCACCGATTTCCTTGCCCGCCAGTTCGAGGCCTTCGTGATCGAACCGCTGGGCCTTAACCGGCACCCGGAGTTGAAGGACATGTATTTCGGCAATTACAAAAAGCTCGTCTACCTGGCGCAGGAGGAAGACGAGGCACTTGTGGCCAAGGCGCGCGATGCAGCGGCCTATCTCGGCCTCGCTTACGAATACCGCCTCACCGGCTATGGCGACCTGCCGGACGCATTATCAACAGTTTAACCCTTTCTTGGCCGGCCTATCGCTAAGGATAGCGCCAAACTGAAAAGGTGGGCGAAACCATGCACGAAAAGCATCCGGCAAGACTAGTGGTGATGACGGCCGGCGGAGCAAACCCGCAAGCCATGATCAACCTGCTGTCGCAGCATTTTGCCCATCTGCATGTGATCGAGGAGGCTTACGAGACGAAGGGCGAATTGCTCAAGCGTCGTGCCGCCAAGCTCGGTTGGCCTGTGGCGCTCGGCCAATTGGGCACGATGATCGTCTCGCGGCTTGGCAAGAGGGCGGCTGCCGCCCGAGCAAGGGAGATCCTGGACGAATATGATCTCTCGGCAATGCAGGACCCTACCGTGGCGCTCACATCCGTTGCCTCGCTCAATGATGCAGAGACGCTGTCTGCCCTGCAAAGACTGAAACCCGATCTGGTCTTCACCATTTCCTGCCGGCTTTTGACGCGCGCCACACTTACCGCCATTCCCTGCCCGATCGTCAATTTCCATGCCGGCATAAACCCCATCTATCGCGGCCAGATGGGCGGCTATTGGGCGCGCATCGAAGATGACGAACAGAATTTCGGGGCAACGCTGCATCTGGTCGATGCGGGCACCGATACCGGCGCGACACTGGCGGAAGTGCGCGTCAAACCCGACCGGCGCGACACGATCTCCACCTATCCGCTGCTGCTGACGGCCGCCGGTGCGCAGATGACAGCGCGGGTGCTGAAAGACGTGGCAGACGGCAAGGCCATCCCCTACAAGCAGATGGGTCGGTCTGCCCTGCGCTTTCCACCAACGATCTGGACCTATCTCTATCACGGGGTCCGACGCGGCATCTGGTGAGCCCTGGCTTTCCTGCGTCCTCACTTCGTAATTGCGGCATCCGGCGTCGTGCGCGGTGTAGTCAAGCCGGGTTTTGACGTGCATTCTGCACATCAACGGGAGGCATGTCATGGCGGATCGCATCGTCGTTTTCTGGCGAGACATTCCAGCGCAGGTCATCATCAAAAAGGGTCGCCAGACCGCCAAGCGCGAGCTGTCGCTGCGCTTCACCGAGGCGATCGACATGGCTGCCATGCGCACCGGCGCCGCTGAAACCGACGATTACCTCGCCGAATGGCGCAAGGCCGATCCGATCCCCGTATCCGATGATCTGGAAGCCGAAGCAGACCGGGCGGCGGATGAACTGGAGACGGCCTATGACAAGGCCCGGCTTGTGGCGCTGGTGAAAGCCGGAGGCCGGGACAATGGCTGATGGCAAACTGCAGGTCGGCAATGCCGCGCCCCGCGCCAAGGCGGCAACCGGCGACTATATGCCCGCCGACGTCTCGCCCAACCGGCGCGTCCAGCGACGCTATTCGATCCGCCTCTGGTCAGTGCGCCATGCGCGCCTGCTCGAATGGTTCTATGCCCGCTTTGCCAAGGCCTTCCTGCTGCTGCATCCGCTGTGGAAGGCGCTCGGCTATCAGCGGGTCGAGGCGCCGGTCACCTTTGTCGAAAAGCATGTGAAAGGCCTGCTGTTTGACTGTCGCATGTGCGGCCAATGCGTGCTGTCATCGACAGGCATGTCGTGCCCGATGAACTGTCCGAAACAGTTGCGCAACGGGCCCTGCGGCGGCGTGCGTGCCAATGGCAATTGCGAGGTGGAACCGGACATGCCCTGCGTCTGGATGAAGGCCTGGGAAGGGTCACGCAGCATGATGGCCGGCGATGCGATCATGGCGGTGCAGAAGCCCGTCAACCAGTCGCTGCGCGAGACCTCGTCCTGGCTGCGGGTCACGGCGCAGGCGGCAAGCGAAGCCGATGCCGATCGCGCCACAAAAAGCCAAGGGACCTGATGCGATGACAGACGGTGCGCGCCATCCTGACGAAAATCCCCAGGGCGTGCATCTACCGCTCGATCCCCTGCCCGGCCATTCCTCGCAAGGCCGACTGGAGCGGGTGCTGCGACGCGGCGAATTTGCCGTGACCGCCGAGCTTAATCCACCCGACAGCGCAGACCCTGAAGATGTCTATGCCCGCGCCAAGGTGTTTGACGGCTGGGTGGACGGCATCAATGCGGTGGATGCCTCAGGCGCAAATTGCCACATGTCCTCGGTCGGCATCTGCGCCCTTCTGACGCGCATGGGCTATACGCCGATCATGCAGATCGCCTGCCGCGACAGGAACCGCATCGCCATTCAGGGTGACGTGCTGGGAGCGGCAGCCATGGGCGTTGCCAATATCCTGTGCCTGACGGGCGATGGCGTGCAGGCGGGCGACCAGCCGGGCGCAAAGCCGGTGTTTGATCTCGATTGCATGTCGCTTCTGGAAACCATCCGCACCATGCGCGATGAAAGCCGCTTTCTTTCCGGCCGCAAGCTTTCAACGCCACCGCGCGTGTTTCTCGGCGCCGCCATCAATCCCTTTGCACCACCTTACGATTTCCGCCCCTACCGGCTTGCAAAGAAGATCGTCGCCGGCGCCCAGTTCGTGCAGAGCCAGTACTGTTTCGATGTGCCGATGTTTCGCACCTACATGGACAAGGTGCGCGAGCTTGGCCTGCACGAGCATTGCCATATCCTTGTCGGCGTCGGCCCGCTCGCATCCGCCAAAACCGCCCGCTGGATCCGCGCCAATGTGCCGGGCATCCATATTCCCGATGCCATCATTGCCCGTCTGGAAGGTGCTGCCGACCAGAAGCGCGAAGGCAAGCAGCTCTGCATCGACATCATCAACGAGGTCAAGGAAATCAAGGGCGTCTCGGGCATTCACGTGATGGCCTATAGGCAGGAGGAGTTTGTCGCCGAGATCGTCCATGAAAGCGGCGTGCTTAAGGGCCGCAAACCCTGGACGCGCGAACCGGCACAGGATGTGCGCAAGGTCGCCGATCGCTTGACCGACATCATGGACCGGCCCGTGGAGCACCAGCAGGATATGGCCGGTCGTGCCGCCGCTGCGCCGGGTTCCCCAATGGAATCAGCCGGCCAGTAGCCTGAGAATTTTTGAACGAACGACGCGACAGGACCAGAAGCACACATGAAAAATACCGGCGCATGCTGCCGGATCAACCGGAGGGAATGCCTGCCATGACACGCACCATCGTCGCATCCGCCACCCGTGAAATCGTCATCGGCTTCGATCAGCCCTTCTGCGTCATCGGCGAGCGGATCAACCCGACCGGCCGCAAGAAGCTTGCGGCAGAAATGATCGAGGGCAATTTCGACACGGTGATCAAGGACGCGCTGGAGCAGGTCGCAGCAGGCGCCACCATGCTCGATGTCAATGCCGGCGTCACCTCCGTCAACCCGAACGAGACCGAGCCGGCGCTGCTCATCAAGACACTGGAGATCGTGCAGAACCTCGTCGATGTGCCGCTCTCCATCGACAGTTCCGTGACTGCGGCCATCGAGGCGGCGCTGAAGGTCGCCAAGGGGCGGCCGCTGGTCAATTCCGTGACCGGCGAGGAGGAAAAGCTCGAGGCCATCCTGCCGCTTTGTGCCAAATACAATGTGCCGGTGGTGGCGATTTCCAATGACGAGACCGGGATTTCGATGGACCCTGACGTGCGCTTTGCGGTGGCCAAGAAAATCGTCGAGCGCGCCATGGACTACGGCATCAAACCCTATGACGTGGTGGTCGATCCGCTGGTCATGCCGATCGGTGCGCTAGGCGATGCAGGCCGGCAGGTCTTTGCGCTGTTGCGCCGCCTGCGCGAGGAGTTGAAGGTCAACACCACCTGCGGCCTTTCCAATGTCTCCTTCGGCCTGCCGCACCGCCATGGCATCAATGCCGGTTTCATCCCGATGGTCATCGGTGCCGGCATGACATCGGCGATCATGAACCCCTGCCGGCCGCAGGAAATGGAGGCGGTGCGCGCCGCCAATGTGCTGAACGGCACCGATGCCAATTGCGCCCAGTGGATCATGACCTATCGCGACTACAAGCCCGCAGAAGGCGGAGCAGCATCCCTCGCCTCTCCTGCCGGTGGTGGCGGCGGGCGCCGTGGCGGACGGGCTGCCCGTGCCGGGGCCGGCGCGGCGACGGAGTGAGTGCCATGTCGAGACGATATACGCGCATCGCGACTCCAGCTACGGTCCGGCTTCAACTGCTAATAGACGAAAAGGCGGAATGCCAATCTGCCTGCGTCACCAGCCCGTTCATGAGGAGCTGGGTTTCGGCGACAGAAAGGCCGCAAGATGCAGTATGACTGGAGCGGGAGCGATTACCGCCGTCGCATGTTTGTTCGCCTCGGCTTTGTAATCGCGTCAGCCACGGCCCTATTGGCCGTTACTCTTGTGAAATTGATCTAAGCGTTCGTCTGGGTCCCACCGCCGGTCACGACGTGACTGGCTGTGGGGCCTGAGACCACCCAAGAACCGCGTTCCTCGATCGTTAAGCGTAAGCCATGACCGAAACCGATCCCCTTGTATTGTTCATGCCCTCCGGCAAGAGAGGCCGCTTTCCCGTGGGCACGACAGTGCTGGATGCCGCGCGCCAGCTCGGCGTCTATGTCGAAAGTGTCTGCGGCGGACGCGCCACCTGCGGCCGTTGCCAGATCGAGGTGCAGGAGGGCCACTTCGCCAAGCATGGCATCACCTCGGCAGAGGAGCACATCTCGCCGCTTGGGGCCAAGGAGCGGCGCTATGCAGAGGTTAGAACCCTGCCGGCGGGTCGCAGGCTTTCCTGTTCCGCCACCATCAAAGGCGATCTCGTTGTCGACGTGCCACCCGATACGGTGGTCAATGCGCAGGTGATCCGTAAGGCAACCAGCGACCGGCTGATCGAGCGCAACCCGGCCATCCAGCTCTGCTATGTCGAAGTGGACGAGCCGGACATGCACAAGCCGCTCGGCGATCTCGACCGGCTGAACGTGATGCTGGAACGCGACTGGGGATTTCGCGATCTCCTGGTCGCCTCACATCTCCTGCCGAAGGTGCAGGGCATCCTGCGCAAGGGAAACTGGGCGGTGACGGCTGCCATCCACCGCGATGTCGAGACGGATCGCCCGCATCTCGTGGCGCTCTGGCCCGGCCTGCACAACGAAGCCTATGGCATTGCCTGCGATATCGGCTCGACGACCATTGCGCTGCATCTGGTTTCGCTACTGTCGGGCCGAGTAATTGCCTCTTCCGGCAGTGCCAATCCGCAGATCCGCTTCGGCGAAGACCTGATGAGCCGCGTCTCCTATGTGATGATGAACCCGGACGGTCGCGAAGCGATGACGCGCGCCGTGCGCCAGGCGATCAACGAGCTGATCGAGAAGGCCTGCATTGAGGGCGGCATTGATCGGCAATCGATCCTCAACGCGACCTTCGTCGCCAATCCCATCATGCATCACCTGTTTCTCGGCATCGACCCGACAGAGCTTGGCCAGGCGCCCTTTGCGCTCGCCGTCTCCGGCGCTCTCGACATCTGGGCGCGTGACGTCGATCTTAGCCTCAATCCCGGCGCCCGCGTCTATATGCTGCCCTGTATTGCCGGCCATGTCGGGGCCGATGCCGCGGCCGCCACGCTTGCCGAAGGGCCGCATCGTCAGGACCGGATGATGCTGCTTGTCGATGTCGGCACCAATGCGGAAATCGTGCTGGGCAATAGACACCGGATGGTCGCGGCATCCTCGCCCACCGGCCCGGCCTTTGAAGGCGCCGAAATTTCCGGCGGCCAGCGCGCTGCCCCCGGCGCCATCGAGCGGGTGCGCATTGACCCGGCAACGCTTGAGCCGCGCTTTCGCGTCATCGGCGTGGAACCCTGGTCAGACGAGGAAGGCTTTGCTGAAGCGTCTGAGACAACCGGCGTGACCGGCATTTGCGGCTCGGCGATCATCGAAGTGGTGGCGGAAATGTATCTAACCGGCATCATCACCGAAGATGGCGTGGTCGATGGCACGATGGCCGCCAGAAGCCCGCGCATCCTCGAGACCGGCCGGACGTTTTCCTACCTGCTGCATCAGGGCGCGCAGACCATCACCGTCACCCAGAACGACGTGCGGGCGATCCAGCTTGCCAAGGCGGCCCTTTATGCCGGCATCAAGCTGCTGATGGAAAAGCTTGGTGTGGATAGTGTCGATACCATCCGCTTTGCCGGCGCCTTCGGTTCCTTCATCGATCCGAAATATGCGATGGTTCTCGGCCTCATTCCCGATTGCGACCTCGCAGAAGTCAAGGCCGTCGGCAATGCCGCCGGCACCGGCGCGCTGATGGCGCTGCTCAACCGCAACCACCGCCGCGAGGTGGAGGAGACGGTGCGCACAATCGAAAAGATCGAGACGGCGCTGGAGCCGAGGTTCCAGGAACTGTTCGTCAATGCCATGGCGCTGCCAAACAAGGTGGATGGTTTTCCCAATCTCGCCGCAGCCGTGACCCTGCCGGAGCGTCGCGGCGGCGGTAGTGACACAGGCGACGGGGGTGGCCGGCGCCGGCGCCGCAATCGCGAGTGACCCGTTTACGCGGCTTGATCGACAAGGTCAGGCAGCGACGCGCTGCATCTCCAGATAGGATTCGCGGATGCTTTCGGCCACCGCCTTGGCGGGAATAGAGAGTTGCGAGGCCGACAATAGCCGGACATCGAAGGTCATCAGTTCCGGCAGGCCCTCCTTCTGTCCCAGCAGCACCATGTCATCGGTGATGTAAGAGCGCGGGAACGGCGCAATCGCCAGATCCGAGACGACAGCGGCACGCTGCGCCATGGTATTGGCGCTGAGATAGGCGATGCGATAGGGCCGCTTCATCTGTTCCAGACCATCGACAGCCACTTGGCGCCAGATGCAGCCATCCTCCCAGATGGAAATCGGCAACGGGTCGCGCAGATGCGCACTCCCGCACTTGGCACCGGCCCAGACCAGCTTGTCGCGATAGACGACCTCGCCGGGAGCAAGATCGCTGCGGGCGGAATAGTTGACAAGCGCCAGATCGAGCCGCTGTTCGTCCATGCGTCGGCGCAGCTTCATACTCATATCCACCGTCACATCCACCATGATGCCCGGAAACTTGCCGGCGAAATCCTTGAGAATGCTGGGTAGAAGGCGCTCGGCAATATCATCGGCAGCCCCCACCCGCACCACACCCGACAATTCCGGCATGATGAAACGCGACACCGCCTCATTCGACAGCGCGATCATCCGCCGTGCATAGGTGAGCAGCATTTCACCATGCGGCGTGAGAGACACCGAGCGCGCATCGCGCAGGAACAGTGTCGTGCGCAGCTGTTCTTCCAGCTTCTTGATCTGCATGGAGACAGCCGAGGGCGTGCGCAGAACAGCTTCCGCCGCCGTAGAAAAATTGCCGGTATCGGCAATCGCCACAAAGGTGCGTAGCACGTCATTGTCGAGCAGCGGCAGCGAGGAGCGGAATGGTCCGGGATGAAAGGGCGCGTTCATGCTCTCAACCTTCAATTAAACTGAACATAAAGACCATATCATTGCGTTTGATTGATCGTCAATCCGCATGCATGGTTCTCTCCATCAGCAAACGAACATCACGAAATATCATCACAGATATTCAGCGTATTCGATTGATTGATGAATGACAGCGGCGCACATCTGCGCAGTCAGAAACCGAAGCAAGCAAAGGAACATCGCAATGACAATGATCATCGACCACAGGCCCACCTCTCGAAAGCTTACCCTCGGCCCCGCTTTACAGGGAATGCAGACCGCGCTCACCTATCTGGGCAACCGCCTGGCGCAGGCCCGAATGGCCCATCTCCGCCGCCGCACGGCATGGCAGATGGAAGCCCTGTCTTTTGATCTGCGCAAGGATCTCGGCTGGCCTGCCGACGACGCCAACAGCCGGGGTTCGCGCTGAATGCCAAATTGCGACATCCCCTCGTCATCCGTGTCCTGCCCCAACAGACACGGGTGGCGAATTTTTGCTGGTTCTACTAAAGCTTAAGCCGAAGCGGCGCTTTGCGTGCAGATGATCAGAAAAGCGGCACAGCATGTCGCAAAGAATCCACCGACCTGACAATCTATTGTTGTTCACGACGCAAATCCCGATCTTGATGTCGTATATGAGACATTGAACGACCATAGTTTCACGCGAGGAATGGCAAGCCGCCACGGAGCCCCTCGCCGATGAACAAGACCCAGGTCAAGAAGCGCACGCTCGTCTTCTTCCTCGTGCCCCATTTTACCATGTTGCCCTTTGCGGCAGCGGTCGAAACCCTGCGCATCGCCAATCGCATGCTCGGCTATCCAGCCTATGACTGGCGTCTCACCTCGGTCGATGGCCAGAAAGTCTATTCCTCAAGCGGCATCGGGCTTGAGGTGAATTCCTCGCTGGCCGAGGAACGCCGGGCACTCGGCGGCGAGCACCGCCCCAGCATGGTGCTGATCTGTTCGGGCATCTATGTGGAGGAATTCAACAACAAATCGGTGAATGCCTTTCTGCGCGAGACCTATAATCGCGGCGTCGCCGTCGGCAGCCTCTGTACGGGCGCCCATATCCTGGCCCAGGCGGGCCTGCTGAACGGCAAACGCTGCGCCATTCACTGGGAGAACCTGCCGGGCTTTGCCGAAGCCTTTCCGCAGGCGGAAGTCTATGCAGATCTCTACGAAGTCGACAGCAACCTCTATACCTGCGCCGGCGGCACGGCCTCGCTCGACATGATGCTGAACCTGATCGGTCAGGATTTTGGCGAGGCGCTGGTCAACCGCGTCTGCGAACAGCAGTTGACCGACCGGGTGCGCAGCCCGCATGATCGCCAGCGCCTGCCTTTGCGCGCCCGTCTCGGCGTTCAGAATGGCAAGGTTCTGCAGATCATCGAACTGATGGAAAGCCATCTGGCCGAGCCTTTGTCGCTCGTGGAAATCGCCGATGACGCCGGTCTGTCACGCCGGCAGATCGAACGGCTGTTTCGCCAGGAAATGGGACGGTCGCCGGCCCGCTACTATCTGGAGATCAGGCTTGACCGTGCCCGTCACCTGTTGGTGCAATCCTCCATGCCGGTGGTCGAGGTGGCGGTTGCCTGCGGCTTCGTGTCCGCCTCGCACTTCTCCAAGTGTTATCGCGAGGTCTACAATCGCTCACCGCAGCAGGAACGGGCCGAGCGCAAGCTCACGGTCTCCACCGCACGCACTGGCGTCGTGGTATAGTCCGATATTCAGGCCGTGAGATAAAGAACGTCGCCGGTCGCACTGGCATCAAAAACCGGCGACTGGCGCAAGGGGGCTGATGCCGCCTCGCCCAGAACGCTCATCCAGTGGTCAGAAAACACCCGGTCACGACCGCCCTGCTTGGCCATATAGAGAAACTGGTCGGCAGCGTTCAGATAGTTGTCAAAGGTCTCTCGCGCCTGCACCTCCGCCACCCCGATCGACACGGTAACGGAAATATCCTTGTCGCCCGCCACGAAGTGGATCTTGGCCATTTCCTGGCGCAACCGCTCGCAGAAGATCGAGGCGCGCGCGCCATCCATCTGGGTCAGAAGAAGACCGAACTCCTCGCCCCCGAGGCGACAGAGCAGATGCCCCTCGCCCTGCAGCAGATGCGCAAGTCGGGCCGCCAGACCAATCATCACCGTATCGCCCATATCGTGACCATAGGTCTCGTTCACTCGGCGAAAATGGTCAATGTCGATGATGGCAACAGTGCTGGCCATGCCTGTGTCGAGACCCTTCTCGATCAGTTCCGGGCCTTTCAGGTAAAAGTGCCGTCGATTGTAGAGACCGGTCAGCGAATCGCTCGCGGCTGCCTGCCGCAATTGCTTGATCTGGGTCAGCGTATCGATGCTGTGCGCCACGCGGCACTGCACCTCTTCCGGCAAGAGCGGCTGATAGACCACGTCGCTGGCACCCGCCTTCAGGAAGCCGACGGACAAGAAGCGGTCGTCCGTTGCCAGCACTCCGATGATGCGCAGGCGATCCGGCCCATATTTGCGGCGGATGCGGCGGACCAGTTGCAGGCCGTCCATATCCGGCAGGTTCTGCTTGGTCACCACCAGTTCGACATCCGGATGGCGCTCGACAAGGATCAGCGCATCGGCACCGGAGACAGCCTGCTCGACGACCAGCAATTGCGCGCCAAGCATGGCGACAAGCCGCCCGCGGGTCTCTTCGTCGTCATCGACGACCAGAACGCGGATATCCCGGTTGGCCAGCGCCCGGCGCACCGATTCGACAATCGTATCGCAGGCGCGCTCATTGTCCTTGACAACATAATCCACGACCCGCCGGTCGAGTATGCGTTCGCGCACGGACAGATCGAAGCTGCCGGTAAAGACAACCACCGGAATTCCATGCGCCACCACCAGATCCAGCACCTCGCCGTAGGGCGAACCGGGAAGATTAAGATCAACGACCGCAATCGGATAGTTTTCGCGCCGCTCCGCCAAGGTCTTTTCCAAGGCCGGCATGCTGGCGCAATGCACCACATTGCGCCCGAGTTCCTCACGGAAACGATAGGAGAGGATGGATGCGAATGTCCGCGAATCCTCGATGAGGAGGACAGGTCCATCATGTCGATCGCGTTTCAACGCGACGTCTTGCTGGACATAGGGCATTCGCTTTCCTTTGCGGACTTAAGCCGAGACAGCCGTCTTGACAGCGGCATCGCGGCGCTGCGCCGCCTGGTTCGACCTAATCTGCACCAGGGTATCGAGGTTCTGGTTAACGCGGCAATAGAACTCTTCATCGATGAAGGGTCGCAGCATGAAATCATTGCCGCCTGCTTTCAGGAAGCGCGCAGACAAGAGCCGGTCGGTGGAAGAGGAGACGCCGATGACGCGAAGCTCGTGCGAGCCGCGCACCGAGCGAATGCGGCGCGTCAATTCAAAGCCGTCGATGTCGGGCATGTTGTAGTCGGTAACGACGAGACCGATATCGGCATTCTTCTTCAGAAGATCGATGGCCTTTGCACCATTTTCGG
This sequence comes from Rhizobium sp. FY34, assembly GCF_005222845.1. Lineage (GTDB taxonomy): Bacteria > Pseudomonadota > Alphaproteobacteria > Rhizobiales > Rhizobiaceae > Neorhizobium. Next base: position 246,647 of record NZ_STFZ01000011.1, read on the forward strand.
CAACGCTCACACGGAAATTGTAGCGCTTCAGACGGGTGGACAGAAGCGCACGCGCCGTCGGGCTGTCATCGACGATGAGCACATGGTGGCGATGGTTGGTCAGAAAGCGGCAGACCGATTCCACCAGCATTTCCACGGCAAACACATTGTCCTTCAGGATATAGTCGACGATGTCCTTAGCCAGAAGCTTTTCGCGGGTATGTTCCTGGAACGTACCAGTAAACACGATCGTCGGGATATTGAGATCGACCAGATATTCCAGCGCCTCGCCGTTTTCGGCACCCGGAAGATTGATATTGGAAATCGCCAGCGTCACCGGATCGTCGGACAACTCATTGGCCATCATCAGATCTTCATAGGTGCGGCAGATCTCAACATCGATATCGAATATTTCCTTCAGCCTCTGACGAATCATCGATGTGAATACGTTCGAATCTTCGGCAAGAATGATCCGGACATCCGGAAACTGCTCACCAGAATACTGCATCCCGGAAATACCCAGATAAGTCATAGCCAACCTTCTACTCTTGCGGATAGCCCTTTATAAACATCGGCAATTGCTGAAACATTAAGTCTGCGAAAGACTTGTTCCAGAATACAATAAAAAAGGCGGCCCATGGCGGCCGCCTTCTCAATATGGTCAATCAATTCCTAGCTCAGGCGCGGATAGCGGCATTGTCGGCGTCAAACGGGCTTTCCGGCACCACCGTTGCCTCAAATAGCGAACCGAGAATCTTGATCTTCAGCTTCGTGCCAATGACGCTATAGGCCGGCGCCACCATGGCAAGTGCCAGGGATTTCCCGATGCGCCAGCCATATCCACCACCCGTGGCACGCCCCACCAGTGCGCCCGCCTCGTTGTAGATCGCTTCGGAGCCGCGTGCATCGACATCCGTATTGCCTTCGACAATCAGCGTGACGAAATGGTAGCGCAGGCCCTTTTCCTTGGCAGCCACCATGGCATCACGACCGATGAACGGTTTTTCCGGCTTGATGAAGCGCTCGAGGCCAGATTCATAGGCGTTGTATTCGATGGAGAGTTCGCGGCCCATGTTGCGGTAGGACTTTTCGACCGCCATCGACACCATGGCGCGGATACCAAAGGGCTTGATGCCGAATTCGGCACCGGCTTCCATCAGCTGGTCGAAGATAGTGGCCTGCATTTCGATCGGGTGATGCAGTTCCCAACCCAGTTCGCCGATGAAGTTGACGCGCAGTGCGTGGGCTGTCGCAACGCCGACGGCGATCTTCTTGCCCGTCAGCCAGGGGAAATCCTTATTCTCCAGGCTGGTGCGGGTGAGCTTCTTCAACAGCTGACGCGATTTGGGACCAGCCAGCACCAGCACGCCGTACTTCTGCGTGATCGGCTGGAGCGTAACAGAGCCATCCTTCGGGGCAAGCTTCTGCAACAGATCATGGTCATGAGCTTCGAGGAAACCGGCCGAGACCATGTAGAAACGGTCCGGTGCCCATTCATAGACGGTGAACTCCGCCTTCACGCCACCGGCCGGTGTCGGCAGATGGCAGAGCGCGATGCGACCGCGCTTCTTCGGGATGACATTGGCGAAGATCGATTCGAGGAAAGCGCGTGCGCCTGGGCCGGACACTTCCATCTTGGCAAAGGCCGACATGTCGAGCACGCCGACATTCTCATGGACGTTTTTCACCTCATTGCCGACATGCTCGAAATAGTTCGAGCGGCGGAACGACCATTTTTCCACGATGCGACCGTCTTCGGTCGGCGGCGCATGATTATGGCTGGTGATGACATCGGCACCGACGCCGAGCTGATCGGCGGGTACTTCATAACCTTCCGGCGCAAACCAGTTGGCGCGTTCCCAGCCGTAGACTGAGCCGAATACGCCGCCCAGTTTCTTCAGACGGTCATAGACCGGCGTCACTTTCAGCGGACGGGCAGCTGAACGTTCCTCGTCCGGATAGTGCATGGTAAAGACGTTCGAATAGGCTTCCTCGTTCTTGGCAATCAGATAGCCTTCGGTTGCGTAAGGGCCGAAGCGGCGCGGATCGACTCCCATCAGATCGACGGTCGGCTCGCCATCGACGATCCATTCCGCCAGCTGCCAGCCGGCGCCGCCGGCTGCCGTAATGCCGAAGGAGTGGCCCTCGTTCAGCCAGAAATTCTTCAAACCCGGCGCCGGTCCGACAATCGGATTGCCATCCGGTGTATAGGCAATCGCGCCGTTATAAACCTTCTTGATGCCCACTTCGGCAAAGGCCGGCACGCGGGCAATCGCCGTCTCGATATGCGGCATCAAACGGTCGAGGTCTTCCTGGAACAGTTCGTATTCGCTCTCTGACGAGGGACCATCGACATAACAGACTGGCGCGCCCACTTCATAGGGGCCGAGGATGAGGCCGCCAGCTTCCTCGCGCATATACCAGGCACTGTCGGATTCGCGCAAAACCCCCATTTCCGGCAGGCCCTGGCGACGACGCTCCTGGATCGCCGGATGCGGTTCGGTGACGATATACTGGTGCTCGACGGGAATGACCGGCACATCGAGACCGACCATTTCGCCGGTCTTGCGGGCAAAATTGCCGGTACAGGAAATGATGTGCTCGGCAGTGATCTCGCCCTTGTCGGTCGTGACCTTCCAGAGACCGTCCGCCTGCTGGGAAATCGCCGTGACAGTGGTGTTGCGATAGATCGTGGCACCCAGATCGCGTGCGCCCTTGGCCAGCGCCTGAGTGAGGTCAGCCGGCTGGATATAACCATCGTCGGGATGCTGGATGGCGCCCAGAATGCCGTCCGTTTCGCAGAGCGGCCAGATCTCCTTCACCTGTTCCGGCGTCAGGATATTGACCGTGACACCGATCGTCTCGGCAATGCCGGCATAGTACATATACTCGTCCCAGCGGTCCTTGGTACGGGCCAGGCGAATATTGGAGACCTTCGAGAAGCCGACATTCATGCCGGTTTCTTCCTGCAATTCCTGGTAAAAGCGCACCGAATATTTGTGCAGCTGCCCCACCGAATAGGACAGGTTGAAGAGCGGCAGCAGGCCTGCGGCATGCCAGGTGGAGCCGGATGTCAGCTCCTTGCGCTCGATCAGAACGACATCGTTCCAACCCTTCTTCGCCAGATGATAGAGCGTCGAGACCCCGACCACTCCGCCGCCGATCACAACTGCCCGTGCATGTGTTTTCATCTGAGCTAACCCCTCTGAACAAACCGGGTGCCCGATGAGCGGCGCCCGCGCGCATAGATTTCGCGCCGACTATGCAATTCCGGTTCGCCGGCCAAACGCCTGTTTACGACATGGGACAAACTTGCCGCGACGAGGGTGAATTTGACAAGCGACAAAAGCACAAAGGTTTGGAAGCCGTCAGGCCTTGGCGCCTTCCTCCGGCAGCACGCGGTCCGGCTGGTCCGTCTGCGACGTGGCTCTTTCCGTCTTTGCTTTTGGCATTTCCGGCCGGGTGGTCACGGTACCGATGATCTTTACATCCTGGTGCGGATAGGGGATCTCGATCCCCTCTTCCCGGAAGCGCTTGAGGATGGCGGTGCGCACAGCCGCCCGGATGGCAATGCCATCGCCCATATCGGCCATATGGAAGCGCAGCTCAAAATCCAGCGAAGACGGACCAAAGGCGATGAAATCCACATGCGGCTCGGGGTTCTGCAACACGTTCGGTTGCGAGGAAGCGATATCCATCAGGACCGCGATCACCTTTTGCGGATCGGAATCATAGCTGACGCCGACGAGGATCTCGGCGCGCTGCATGCGGTTGCGGTGCGTCCAGTTGCCGACCGAGGCATTGATCAGGTCGGAATTGGGCACGATGATCGACTGCTTGCGGAAGGTCTCGATCTCCGTGGCGCGCACCGAAATGCGCTTGACGATGCCTTCCGTCGTCCCCGTCACGATATGGTCTCCGACCTTGAAGGGGCGCTCGACCAGAAGAATGAGGCCTGAGACGAAATTGGAAACAATGTTCTGCAGGCCAAAACCGATGCCGACGGAGAGCGCACTTGCCACCAGGGCAAGGCTCGACAGATCAAAGCCGGCGGCCGACACGCCAACCACGGCTGCAACCCCGATGCCGAGATAGCCGATACCGGTCTTCACCGAATTGCGCACGCCCGCATCAACCTGGCTGCGCGCCATGACATTGCGGTCGATCCAGTGCTGCACTCCACGGGTGCCGAGATAGAAGAGCATGAACAGCAATACGCCGACCAGAATACCGACCAGCGAGATATTGATGTTTCCAATCGAGATCTGCGTGAACAGACGATAGGCGCCGGCCTGGATATCCTGGATCTGGAAACCCCAGGTGAGCAAGATCACCGGCACGCCAAACATCAGCGCCACGGCATAGATGCTAAGGCCGGCCCCAAGACCGATCTGGTCCTGCGTCACTTCGCCCAGCTTGTAGCGAGCAGACAGATAGCGGCCGACGGCGGTATGGCCGAACGCGCCTTGCTTGCCGACCGCCTTGCCGGATAGAATGCCGATATACATGGCCACAAGCACGGCGCCTGTCAGAACGATCTGCGTGGCCGCAAAGCGTGCAAGGCCGATATAGCCGGTGAGAACCGCAAGGATGAGCCCCAGCCCCGCAGCCCTGAACAGAAGCGGCAGGCCACGCGGCCAGGGCTTGCCGGCAGCGGCCGGATTTCGATCCTCGCCCAGAACCGGCTTCATGAAGGACATCAGAATCAGGATCAAGCCGATCAGCACCGTGCTGGTCAGACTCTTGACGATGGTCAGTACCAGCGGGGAATTCAAAACCTCGCTAATCGTGGCCAGCAGGTAATCGAGACCATTGATGATCGCCATCAGGGCGACGAAGGCCGACAGGCGGCGCGCACCGCGATCGGTCAGGCGCACCAGCCGCCATTTCGGATGCTTGGGCGCAAAAACGAGATAGCTCAGCCGGGCAATGAAGAAGACCACCCAGACCAGGCCGAAGAAGGAGGAGATAATCGGCGCGATATCCGGGCGCAGCACGTTGAAGCTCGCCAGAAACACATAGGTCGCCATCAGAAAGGCGGCCAGGGACAGCGACTGCACCATCAGCGACCAGAAGGCAAAGGACAGCCGGGTGATGTATGGAGGGTTGTCCAGCGCGGGGTTGCGGGTGATCATGCGCCCGAACAGCCGGTAACCGCCAGCGAGAAACAGGAAGGCCGCAGCGCCGGACAGGGCCAGTGCTGCCAGAAGCGACAGGCGCTTGGCTTTCCAGGCGAAGCTCAGCCAGCTTGCAATCCTATCCTTGAGAGTGGCAAATTCCGTCACCAGTGCGCCGCCGGCATCCACGAAAATTCCGGGGCTCATGTCCGTGTGCCGCAGCAACGCCTCACCAAACATGCGCCGGCGCTTTTCGGTGATCGCATTCGACAGGTCCGAGACGGCCTTGGTGACGGCCGAGGCCTCGCCGGTCAGGGCGTTCAATTCGGCGCGCTCGGCAAGCAACCCCTTGCGTTCCTCCGTGACAACGGCCGATTCCGGCGGCTGCCCCGCCGCCGGCGGCTCGCCCAGGGCCGTGATGCGCCCTTCGATCTGGGCCAGGCGCTCGGTGATCTCGGAGGAGGACTTCGACAATTGCGCATGCAGGTCGTCAACCTGCACCTTGAGATCGGCCAGGAAAGCATCATCGACATCGGCGCTGTCGAATTTTCCCTTCAGCTTGTCATAGCTTGCGCGGCCCTGCTGGAAGACTGCCATCAGCGATTCCGTGCGTGAATCCGGGTTGCTGGAGGACTTGATAGCAGGTGTCTGCTGCGCCAGACCGGCTGCCGGCTGCGCCATGGACAGGCCAGACTGTGCCGCCAGCAAGGCGCTGGCCACAAAGCACTGCAGCAGAATGGAACGCAACCGCGCCGGACGACCTTCGAGAAGAGATTTCAACAAGTCCGCAGACCTCATGACGACAAGAGTTATGCCCGGATAAAATCAGGCCCGACCGAAAGAAAGCGACAGATAGCGCGATTCGCAGCCGCAGATCTTCAACCATCGCTCCGTGGTGAAACCAAGACAAAGCCTGTCACCGGAACCTTGCAAGCGCCTCGGCGTTGATGGGCCATAGTACAAAACGAGAGGGTAAGGTTATGGAAAACGCAGGTATCGGCTGGATCGCAGCCATTCTGATCGGTGGTATTGCCGGCTGGCTCGCAGAGCAGTTCATGAAGAGCAATATGGGCCTTCTGATGAATATTCTGCTGGGCATTGTTGGCGCCATCGTGGCCAATGCCATCCTCGGCGTATTCGGGGTCGTGATGGGTGGCTGGATCGGCTATCTGATTGCCGGCTTCATCGGCGCCTGCATCCTGATTGCGGTTGCGCGCATGATCAGGCGATAGGTCGAGACACATCGACATTGTCGATAAAAAACTGGGTCGCTCAGGCGGCCCGGTTTTTTTCATGCCCGCTCACGCCAGCGCAAGGCTTGCTGGATCGATCCCCTTTAGGCTTGAGAGCGCCTCAACGACCAGCCGGTGATCGTCGCGCTGCGGTAGACCGGATACGGTTACCGCCCCGATGCAGCCGACGCCGCGCACGAGAATGGGAAAGGACCCCCCATGCGCGGCATAATCGGCCGTTGCCAACCCCCATTTGGCTTCGAGCGTGGTTTCCTGGCGCGCCAGATCCAGCCCGATGCCATAGCTCGAGCGCAGGAACCGCAGAACCATATTGCGCTTGCGGCGGATCCAGTATTCGAAATCCGGCTTGGCGCCGACCGTTGCGGCAAAGAAGGCCCGCATGCCGTTCATCTCGATATCGACCGCAAGCACATGGCCACGTGCAGCAGACAGTGCGTGGAGTTCTGCCCCAAGCGCCCAAGCGGCATCGAGATCGAAACGGTCAAATTGCAGCACCCGTTCCTGTTCGGCGATCATTGCAAGGTCTGCTTCCAGCGACATGGTCCATCCTCCCGTTACGATGGGCGGCAAGATGATGGCGCGCACCGAACCTGTAAAGAGCGGGCTTGGCCAGACATTTTTCTTTGTCGCTCAAAAGCCCGGCAAATCGGGCGTTTGACGGGTACTGGCCGCCCCCTATTGAAAAGAAACGAAAGTTTTTTTGAAGAGGCGCTGGACAAGCCCGAACTTCCTCTTTATACGCCCCTTCACACCAGCGGCGCCGCTGAAAAGCAGGGCCGCACGGATGGGTGATTAGCTCAGTTGGTAGAGCAGCTGACTCTTAATCAGCGGGTCGTAGGTTCGAGCCCTACATCACCCACCATTCTTCCTTTGGAAGATATGGACACGCTGGAAAAGTAAAAAACAATATAAATTTCAAAGACATCAAGACGGCGAGAAGTGAGCCGTGGCCTGATTGCGGGCGAATCTTGCAAGCCATGCCGGCCCATGAGACATGAAAAAGGCTGCGGCCCTTTTCAGGGCGGCAACCTTGCTGTCCGTCTTGTGTGGGACGGCGGTAAAAACCGCAGCCCGCATTGCGCCTGAAATCAGGCGCGGGCATCCATGGCTTCCGCCTCTTCGATTTCAGCGGCAAACAGATGCTGAAGCTCGATCTGCACAGCATTCATGAAGAGCGCCGCCTGATGGGCTATTTCTTCCGGCGAAGCGCCCTGTGCGCTCAGAGTTGCGGCGATCTGGGCCATTTCGCTGCGCCAGTAGCGATTGGCCTCCTCACCATGAACATGGATCAGCGCCTGCGCACAACGGCGGATATCTGCTGTTCGTCTATCGGCCGGAAAATGTGCAACTCGCATGACGTCTCCTGATACGCACTCGTTCGAATCAACTCTTTGTCTCTGCACAATCGCTGGAAGTGGTTCCCAAATCCTAAACAGCGCAGCAACAAGTTTACGGGGTCCCGGCCCGGCACAGGCAGGAGACCGGCTCAGCACCAGGGTCTGGCGGGCTTTCCAGCGGCATGAACCAGCCCCTCGCCTGCCATCTGGCTACCCAGCGACTGGCCATTGCGCATCACGACACGCAGCTTGCGACCACGGCCGTCCTCGTTCTGGTTCGGCCAGTCCACCAGTTCGAAACTGCCGGCATTCAAGAGGTCGCGCAGCCGCACCTTGGCGGCAAAGCCCTTTTCGCGCTCGGTCGGGCAGCGGGCATCCTCGGTGGCGGGCGCCGCGATATCGGCAATGCGGATCGCCTGTTTCTTGAACCAGAAGAGGTCTCCGCCCGACACGCAATTGTCGAGGCCGGACGTGCCGCAGAAATAGAATGTGCCACTATAGCCCTTGCCGATCAGCCCCTCCTCTCCCACCTTGGCAAGCGGCAAGGGTGGCGTCAGCGCTGGTATTGATGGCTTTTGCAAAGGGTGGGCGGGCGCGGCAACCGGTTCGGGCGGCTTTTGCGGCTTGGCGGATGTTGCAAGCCGTTGCTGGATGGCAGCCACCGAACCGCTGCCAGACAGCCATCGACGCAGAAGATCCGAATTTTCATAGGCCAGGATCGCCCCGGCTGTTCCGACAAGCGCAAGGACCCAGGGCCATGTGGCGCTCGATGCCTTTGCCGAAGCTCGCCTGCGGCGGCGGCGCCCTTTCGTGGCAGTCGCATTGGCCATGCGTGAACCCTCATTTGACACCGGTCGCATCCGGAACAGATCGGAACATAACGGAACAGGTCTCACGACTTGGTTAAAAGCTGATTTACTCTGGTCGAGGGACGGGAGGGCCGATCAACCTCATCAGCACTTCCTAAACTATTGACTGCCAGAATTGTCGGATCAACAGTTGCGAGACGTAAGCCGATGGACCAGAAGATGAAGCGTGCCGCAAACACTTTTGCCGCGCTTCTCGCCGGACTTGGTGGGGTCGTGGCCCTTGCCGTCTGGAGCGAAAACGCCAATCGGCAGGCCCATATCTCACAACTCGATCAATCTCTGCGCCAATCGACGATTGCCATCGGCCAGCACATAACAGACGGCATAGAGATGGCGGAACTGGGCATTGTCGCGCTCAAATCGGAAATCGAACGCAATCGAACGGCACCTGATCTTAAAGAGCGCACCAGCCAGTTCATCGCGCATCTGACAGAACATACGCCGCACCTGACCAACCTTATTTACATCGACAGGCATGGCAATCTGGTTGCCACCAATGTGGATGCGGTGACGCTGAAGGGTGCCGATCCGGTCTTTACCGATCGTGACTATTTCAAATATCACCTGTCTGATGCCTCCGAAGAAACCTATATCGGCACCCCTGTTCTGAGCCGACTGACAGACAGCATGATCGTGCCCATCAGCCAGCGGCTGGAGGATGCCAGCGGCCAGTTCGATGGCATCGTGGCTGCAGATATCCCCATCACCCACATCAACGCCATGATCGACAACATGATCGTGACGGAGGATGCCTCGGTGCTGATCGCCCGAGAGGACGGCACCGTGATTGTCCGGTGGCCGGAAACCAACCCGGAACTGGCTAATCTATGGACGGTGCGAAACCTCGCCTTCTCCGCACTGGTGGATGATGCAACCCGAGGGATCGTCGTGAAGGCATGGCCGACGGATGGCCTGTCACGCCACAACGCCGCCTTCAGCAATCACCATCCCGGCATTACCGTGCTTGTCGGCGCGCGCGAAACAGCCGTGCTCTGGCAATGGGTGAATGCATCCAAAATCCGCTGGATCCTCAGCGGCATCCTCATTCTCATGGCCCTGATCCTGATCCTGCGCTGGCGCTACCAGACGCTGGCCAACATCCGCAACAACAGCATGTTGCAACGGCGCGAAGCCGAATTCGAGCTTCTGGCCGAAGCGTCTGCCGATCTGATCGAGCGGCTGACACCGGACGGCATCCGGGAATACGCCTCCCCCGCCTCCCGTCAGATCCTCGGTCTGGCACCCGAAACGTTGATTGGCCGCAGCGTGCTGGACTTCGTACCCCCGCAAGAAAAAGCGCTTGCCAAGACATCGCTGGAGCGGCTGCAGGAAGGTGCAACTCTACAGCGGGTGCTGATCCGCTACGATCACCCGGAAGGGCGCGAAACCTGGCTGGAAACGACACTGAGCCGCCTCAACACCCGCAAGCTTGGTCCCTCGGCCATTGTCTCGATCACCCGAGATGTGACTCCCCAGAAGCAGCGGTATGACGAGTTGAATACATTGGCCAGCACCGATCCGCTGACCGGTCTTGCCAATCGCCGTTCCTTCGATAGGCGGTTGGACGAACTGGTGGCAGACGCCCACCTCAACGCCGCCGGTTTCTCGCTGTTGATCGTCGATGCAGACCGCTTCAAGCTCTACAACGACACCTATGGCCATGCGAGCGGCGACGCCTGCCTGAAGGCAATCGCGGCAGGCATCGCCCAGTCGGTTCGCCGGGCTGACCTTGCAGCACGCTATGGCGGTGAAGAATTCGCCGTTCTGATGCCAATGACGGATGTTGCAGGCGCAAAGCTGGTGGCCGAAAAAATCCGCCAGAAGATTGCAAGCCTTCGCCTTCCGCACGAGCGCAACCAACCCTATGGCATAGCAACGGTCAGTATCGGCGTCGCCAGCTGGCAGCCGTCGGCGCCTGAAGCAGATGGAAACGCCCTGTTTTCGCGGGCTGACGCCGCTCTCTATGAGGCAAAGAACATCGGACGCAATCGCGTGGTGCTCTCCTCTGCCTCCGAGGAAACAAGCCGGGTCGGCACCGTCATCAGCGCCTGAGCCCATCACGCTGCTGACGCGGTGCAACGTCAGCCCCCCTTTCCATCAAAGACAACAGTCGTCGCCCCCACGCGACGGCTTCCGGGAACCGACGCTGCCGGCTGGCGTTAGCCCCGCGAGCTGTTTTGCCGTGAGGAGCCTATGAACCCTGTTCAGCTGAAACCATCCCCCAGTGCCGCAAGCCGCGTCGCGCCCCGCATCTATTATGTCCAGCCGCTCCTCCTGCGCAGGCCAGATGCCTGGAGCAATCTGTTTCAGCCTGCGGGGGATCTTGGCTTTGGCACGGTGATGACGGCGCCGCAGGGCAAGCGCGCCCGGTCCGCCAGCGTTTTCGTGACCGACGATCCCGACCGGCTGGAAAAGCCTGCCTATGAAATCAGCCAGAGGCGCGCAATCACCCGAAATGGCTGCCCATTCCGCTCAATGGCTTTGCCGCCATCGTCGACAGGCTTGCGGAGAAGAGAGCATGAACATGGAACGATCCGAACTGCTGGCCGGCATCGACCCCACGGCCCTGACCAATCTGGTGGAGGGCCGGCATGGCGACCCCTTTGCCATCCTCGGGCCGCACCCGCTTCACGATGTGACTGTGGTGCGGGCATTCCTGCCCGGTGCACAAGGCGTAGAAATTCTATCAACCGGCAACGGTGCCGCGAGCGCCAAGATGCATGTGGTGCATGAGGCCGGCGTGTTTGCAGCCGCAGTTGACAGCGGCAAGCAGTATCGCCTGCGCATCACCTGGCCGGGCGACGAGCAAGAGACAGAAGATCCCTATTCCTTCGGCCTGCTGCTCGGGGATCTCGATCTGCATCTGATCGGTCAGGGAACCCATTACAATCTTGGCCGCACACTGGGTGCACAGGCCATGGACGTGGAAGGCGTCTCCGGCGTGCGCTTTGCCGTCTGGGCACCCAATGCCCGCCGCGTCTCCGTGGTTGGCGATTTCAACGCATGGGATGGCAGGCGCCACCCGATGCGTCTTCGCCCGCAGGCGGGTGTCTGGGAGCTTTTCGTGCCCCGTCTTGGCCCCGGCGACCGCTACAAATTCGAGATTGTCGATACAAGCGGCGCAGTGCTGGCCCAGAAGGCCGATCCGGTGGCGCGCGCCAGTGAAGCAGCACCGGCCACCGCCTCCATCGTTGCCTCCAGCCTGCCCTTTCGCTGGACGGATGACGCGTGGATGAAACAGGGCGCCGATGCCCGCTCCGGCGAGACGGCGATATCCGTCTATGAAGTGCATCCAGGTTCCTGGCTGCGGATTGCCGAGGAGGACAACCGCTCGCTCGGCTGGGTCGAACTCAGCCAGCGCCTGGTGCCCTATGTCGAAAAGCTTGGCTTTACCCATATCGAACTGATGCCGATCATGGAATATCCCTTCGGCGGCTCCTGGGGCTATCAGCCGCTCGGCCTGTTTGCACCCACCGGCCGCTACGGCACGCCGGAGGATTTTGCCCATTTCATCGACCGCTGCCACGCAGCCGGTATCGGCGTGATCCTCGACTGGGTGCCGGCGCATTTCCCAACCGATGTCTGGGGCCTTGCCCGCTTCGACGGGACAGCCCTGTACGAGCATGAAGATCCGCGCGAAGGCTTCCACAAGGACTGGAACACGCTGATCTACAATCTCGGCCGCAACGAGGTGAAGGGCTTCCTGATTGCCTCTGCGCTGGAATGGCTGGAGCATTTCCATATCGACGCGCTGCGCGTCGATGCGGTGGCCTCCATGCTCTACCGCGATTATTCCCGCAATGCCGGCGAATGGATCCCCAACAAGGATGGTGGGCGCGAAAACCTCGAATCGGTCGAGTTCTTCAAGCATTTAAACAGCATCATCCACCAGCGCTGCACCCATGCCTTTACCGTGGCCGAAGAATCGACCGCCTGGCCGGGCGTGACCGAAACGGTCGAAAACGGCGGCCTCGGCTTCGATTTCAAATGGAACATGGGCTGGATGAACGACACGCTGCACTACATGGAAGAAGAGCCGATCCACCGCAAATACCACCATGGCATGATGACCTTCGGCATGGTCTATGCCTATACCGAGCGCTTCATGCTGACGCTGTCGCATGACGAAGTGGTGCATGGCAAAGGCTCTCTGGTTGGCAAAATGCCCGGCGATGACTGGCAGAAGCTTGCCAGCCTGCGTGCCTATTTCGGCTTCATGTGGGCCCATCCCGGCAAGAAGCTCATCTTCATGGGCGACGAGATCGGCCAGAAGAGCGAGTGGAACCACGATGGTTCGATCCACTGGCACCTGCTCGATCAGCCGGGCCATGCCGGCCTGCAACGTCTGGTCGGAGACCTCAACCGGCTCTATGCGGCCGAGCCTGCCCTCACCTATGGCGATATCCATCCGGACGGCTTCGAATGGGTGATCGGCGACGACGCGGAAAATTCCGTCCTTGGCTTTCTGCGCAAGTCGGCGGATGGAGAAGGCCTCATTCTTGCCATCTCCAACATGACGCCACTGCCGCGCACCGGCTACCGTGCCGGGGTGCCACGCCACGGCCGCTGGACCGTGATCATGAATTCGGATGCCGCGGCCTATGGCGGCTCCAATCTCGGCAATGTGGAGGCCGCGAGCGAGCCGCAGACGTCCCATGGCCGGGACCACTCGATCGTGCTGACGCTGCCGCCACTTTCGACGATCTACCTGAAATGGATGTCCGAGTAACAGCCAGCATCAGACGCCGAGCAACATTTCATTTACCAAACCCTGCGATTCACGGCCCGATTGCAGCCGCTCCGGCCTGCGCGTCTGCCTTTATAAGGCCAATCGAAAGCAATTGGTTGTTCAATGCTTTGGCAGAAGAACATCGTTAAAAAAATATGAGTCTGTATCGCCCGCCGACACTTGATAGCCATCAAGCCTGCGCCTAAGAGCGCGTGCTCTGAAAGGGTCAGTACATGAATTTTGAGTCGCTATTGGAATGTCAGGAACGCGGCGCGAAAGCGCGCATTCTCGGCTCGCCCATCACCGAAAACCCCTATGACTGTCCCGCCGGGCGTGGTCTGGACGAGGACACGCGCGCACAGTTGCAGGATGCCTGGACCTATGGCTGGACGATCGAGGACGCAATGCGCCAAAATGATACAGGCATTTACGCATTCTTAAGAGCGGAAACAGCTTTAGCGGCCGGAAACAACACGCACTCTTGAGCCCTGACGAAGACGAAGGCTATCTGAACGCAGCTGGCATGATGCCGGTTAGGGGCTCGCGGACCCCCTACTCTCGTGAGAGTTGGTGAGCCCCGCCTTCAATTCCAGGCTGGCCGCGGAACAAGCTGCTATCGATCGCCCAGAAGTGGCGGCGCCCCAGAAGGCAATAGCCTTCCAGACCAGGACAAGCTTCAAGCCCTCATCGAGGGCACCTTTCTCCATCATCCCAGACCCACCGCAGGCACACTGCCCCATTTCGGGACAGCTGCACCGCGGGCAATCATAGCTCCGCATCTCCTGCATGCGCATCATAATGAGACGCATCCGCATGTCCTGCGTGCGCTCCTTCTAGGCCCTTCATGGCAAAAGACCCCCGGCACTCTCGCGCCAGGGGTCTTTGTCATCTTGCAGCAGAAGATAGAATGCTTATTCAGCGTCGCCTTCGGCGGCCTTCTTCTTCGGTGCAGCCTTCTTCTTCGGTGCTGCGGCTTCTTCGCCTTCAGCAGCCTCAGCGGCCTTTTTCTTGCCAGCCGACTTCTTCTTGTCAGCCTTTTCAGCGTCTTCCGAGCCGTCTTCGTCGTCAGCCAGCAGTTCTTCCTTCGTCACGGTCTTGTCCGTCACGTCGATCTGCGTCAGCAGCTGGTCCACGACCTTCTCTTCGAAGATCGGGGCGCGAAGCGAAGCGGAAGCGCCGGGCGTGTTGCGGAAGAAATCAAGGATTTCCTTCTGCTGGCCGGGGAACTGTTGCAACTGGGCATACAGAGCGCGCTGCATTTCTTCTTCGGTCACTTCGACGCCGGCCTTTTCGCCGATTTCGGAGAGAACCAGGCCGAGGCGGACGCGACGTTCGGCAAGCTTGCGATATTCGTCGCGTGCTTCTTCTTCGGTCGTGTCTTCGTCAGCAAAGGTCTTGCCCGACTGCTGCAGGTCGGTGTTGATCTGGCGCCAGATATTGTCGAATTCGGCGTTGACCAGGCCTTCCGGCGTGTCGAACTTGTACATGGCGTCCAGCTGGTCGAGGATCTGGCGCTTCAGCTTCTGGCGCGTCACGTTGCCATACTGGCCTTCGATCTGGCCGCGAACGATTTCCTTCAGCTTCTCGAGCGATTCGAGGCCAAGCTTTTCAGCCAGCGCATCGTTCAGCTCTGTCACGGCAGGCGCTGCGACTTCCTTGACGGTGATGTCGAATGTGGCTTCCTTGCCGGCCAGGTTTGCAGCCGGGTATTCCGACGGGAAGGTGACCGAGATGACCTTCTCTTCGCCAGCCTTCAGGCCGGTCAGCTGGTCTTCAAAGCCCGGAATGAAGCGGTTGGAACCGATGACCAGTTCTGCATCTTCTGCAGCGCCGCCATCGAAGGCAACGCCATCGACCTTGCCGAGATAGTTCATGGTGACGCGATCGCCCGATTCGGCGGCGCCGTCCTTGGCTTCAAACGTGCGGGCGCTTTCGGCGATCTTGAGGATCTGCTCGTTGACTTCGTCTTCCGGTACGTCAACGACTTCCCGCACGACCTTGATGCCGTCCGTCGGCAGCAATTCGATGGCCGGGATAACTTCATAGGCGACGGAGAATTCGAAATCGATCTCTGCATTGAGGATCTTTTCGGCTTCAGCTTCGTCTTCGGTCATCTTGATGGCCGGCTGGGTTGCCGACTTCTCGCCGCGCTCCGACAGGATCGCAGCAGGACGGTCACGAACGATCTCGTTGACGAGTTCCGCCATGATCGACTTGCCATACATCTTCTTCAGATGCGCAAAAGGCACCTTGCCAGGACGGAAACCATTGATGCGCACCTTGTCCTTGGCATCGGCCAGGCGCTCGTTCATGCGCTGTTCCATATCCTTGGCCGGGATAACGACCTTGATTTCGCGCTTCAGCCCTTCAGCGAGCGTTTCGATAACCTGCATTGTCATACCTTCATATCATGCGGCGGTGCTCAGACAGCCGTGGTTTCTGTGAGCACGACGCCGGAACTTGTTGCCGGTCGTTGCCTCGATGCAATCTCGTTTGCGCTGGGGTCTCATGCGGCCGCCAACCGTTACCGGCCTTCGCCAACAGACTCCGCGAACTGGTGCGGGTAGAGAGACTTGAACTCCCACGCCTTGCGGCACCAGAACCTAAATCTGGCGTGTCTACCAATTTCACCATACCCGCGCCCCAAAACCGCGTAGAAAATCCTCTCGCAGAGGCCTTCCGGAGCGCGCGTCTCTATAACAACCGTTTTTTCCCCACGCAAAGGAAAAATGACAGAATGCTCGGCATTGGCCCTGCTTCTTTCAAACAGATCGGTACAATGCCTGCGGCGGCGGCGGCGCATTATTCACGGTTTACTAATAAAAGGCCGTTAGAATGTTTGAATAGAGCCGGAAAGCCATGCGCGAGACGAATGGCTTGCATGCTGATATTGCACTGCACAAATCCGGCAGATTGCGTATAGTCAAATCAGGAGAGCACGAAATGCTCTCATCTCAATTCGGAGATCGCACTCCTCCTCCCAGCGATCACCGATGGACCGGCGGATCTCCTCCTCCCAAATGTCGCCGGTCGAGACCCATGACGCCCACCGGACCTCCTCCCCCGGTGGGCGTTGTCTTTTCCAAACTCCCCCAGACCTCAACATTCGCGCGCCGCACCGCCAAAGGTGCACGTTTGACCAATCCGCTCATTTATTAAACATTCGTTACGGCTTCCCAGGTGAGCAATGCGCCCATCGCATGGGTGACATACCTAACGGGCGCTGTTCATCGGTGCAGTGCAGCATATACTGCATTCAATCGATTGAGAGACGAACCGCACGGTCGTCGGCCACACCCAAAAGGATGAAGACCATGAACATCGCACGCTCGCTCACCAACTGGCGCAAGTATCGTCAGACGATTACCGAACTTGGCCGCATGTCGGACCGCGAACTGAATGACCTCGGCATCGGCCGCTCGGATATCCGTCGCGTCGCTCGCAACGCCCTCGGCATCTGATTTAGACAGATCACGCGGCTCCCAGAGCCCCGTCGCAAAACGCCTCCCAACTCGGGGGGCGTTTTTTTGTGCTTTCCGTCAGGTTGCCCCCTGAATACGGCGCCTAAATTTTATCGTTAGGCGCTTATTTCGGCAGCATACTGCACAAACGCATAGCAGTCGCCGAGTTTTTGCACTGCAGAACCTTATTATGCAGGTGTATAAGGTGCTCATCGCAAACGACGGAGGTCGTCGGGAGCGCACAAAGATGAACCTTGAGGAAAACCCCATGAACCCGATTCGCCTCGCAAAGAGCTGGATCAGCTACCGCCGTACGATGAACGAACTTGGCAGCCTGTCGAACCAGACGCTGAGCGACATCGGCCTGACCCGCTACGACATCCGCACGATCGCATCGCGTTCGTTCCGCTAAGTCGTCACAAGGGCCGCGGAGGCTAGACCCTACGGTTTAAGCCGGCACCGCGCCAAAAAAACAGTTTGCATGGCCCCCAAGCCTCGCTCGGGGGCTTTTTGCTGTCTGCTGTTTTCCGCAAATGGCAGGCAACAAAAAACCCGCCGGGTTGCGGCGGGTTCGTCCAGTCGCGATATTCAATTTACCGGTTACTGTCCGGCGACCGCGTTTCGGCTGACCAGGGTCAGCGTATGATCGGGCGTCACCCGGTAGGTATCGCTGAAACGCTGGCCATTCGCTTCGGTGAGCTGCGTCACCGTGCTGCCAACCGAATTGATGCTGAGGCGGCCTTCACTGGCGTGATGAAGCTCCTCGGCAAAGGCAAGCGTGCTGGCACCCAGGAGAGCTGCGGTGCAGGCGATGAGAATTGTCTTCATGGCTTTTATCCTTTTCGCGCAGCGTTCCGGCGGATTGAGCCTGTCGGCCCCGTCTGAACGCGATCCACGTCTGTTCGCTGACGCAGGATCAAATTGGGCAGCGATTGTGGCGACAACAATGCCAAATGGGACATGCCCAGCCGATTTGCGGTCCATGCTCTGCGCAGGCCATGGCACGAAGAAAATTTACGAATACAGATCAGATACTTAAGTTCAGAACGTGCGGGTATCACGGATTGTCCCGCACGCTCACAAGTCGTTGATTAAACATGTCAGCGACCGATGAAGGGATCGCTTGCCGCTGCATGCATGGCGGCGAGATATTCGGCCTGCAAGCGGTCGCACAGTTCTGCCGCAGACGGAATGTCATCGATGGCAGACACGCCCTGCCCGGCCGACCAGACATTTTTCCAGGCCTTGGCCTCACTCGCCATATCCATAGGCCCATGCGAGACGAGGTTGGCGGGATCAAGCCCGGCCGCCACGATGCTCTGGCGCAGGAAATTGGCATTCACGCCGGATACGGCATCCGTATAGATAATGTCGCCGGCCCTCGCCTCCATCGTCATACGCTTCTGGTCTTCGCCCACCATGGATTCCCTGGTCACGAGAAAGCGCGTGCCGAGATAGGCAAGATCGGCGCCCATCAGACGTGCCGCTGCGATCTGCGCGCCGGTGCTGATGGCGCCGGAGAGAAGGATCGTGCCAGAAAAGAAGGAGCGCACTTCCGGGATGAGCGCAAACGGGCTGATCGTGCCGGCATGGCCGCCGGCGCCCGCACAGACGGCGATAATGCCATCGACACCGGCTTCCGCCGCTTTTTCCGCATGCCTGCGGCTGATGATGTCGTGAAACACCAGTCCGCCATAGGAATGTACGGCTTTCACCACGTCCGGCACGGCCCCAAGCGAGGTGATGACGAGCGGCACCTTGTTGTCCACGACCGCGCGCAGATCGGCTTCCAGGCGCGGATTGGAGCGATGCACGATCAGATTGACACCAAACGGGGCAGCGTTCGGAAAAGGGCTCAAACGCTGGCGGATCTCGGCCAGCCAGTCGACAAAGCCCTGCGTCGTGCGCTGGTTGAGCGCCGGAAAGGTGCCGACGATACCCGAGCGGCAGGTTTCCACCACAAGATCCGGGCCGGATGCCAAAAACATCGGCGCAGCAACAGCCGGCAGAACAAGGTTCTTGAATTGTGATGGTATCGGCATGGATCCTCCCCAGGACAGAATGAGCGCAGAACGATGCGTGAATGACGGCGCATCCATGCCACAGATATAAAGTGCCGTTTACGTAAAGGGAAGATAGCAGTTCGCCACCCGAATCAAAAAGGCGCAGCCTTGCAGCCGCGCCTCCTGATTCTTTCCGCAACGCAGGTTCAGCGACCGCGGGCCGCCGCCACCATGTCGCGCAACTGGTCTTCGCCTCGCACACCCTGCCGATAGAGTTCGATGGTGATCGCCGCCAGGCGATTGGTCTCTTCCTGGTCATCATTCGGGCAGATTTCCGCCCTGAGCCTTTCGAAAACCTGCTGGCACTTGGCCAGATCCTCAGAGTTCAGCGGCTCGTCGCTCGGCCGTTTCTCGCTCCTGATCATGGGTACTCCTGGTCATTCTATGCTGAATCGGCACATGTCCGATTCGAAGTCACTATGGGCCTCAGCAACATGGCGACACTCTGATGGGGATGAGGAAAGGTCTGCCGGGCGTTTCAGCCTGCGGCAGGAAGGGATGGCCCGGCTCTTTCCAATCTCATGGGGAAGCGCGCCTTGAAACGGTCAAGGCAAGGGCATTCGAGCGTAAATCGCTGGCGTGGCACAGGAGTGCCAAGTCTCATACGGCCTTGTCCGTGAGATTCCGTATCCGATCGGGTATGCATGTCCTCCCGCTCCCATTCGGCCCCTATAACGGCAGGAAAGCCAAAAGGTTCCCGACAGGCGTCACCTATCTGCAAAATTCGGTGGCGGCTGGAATCAGGATCAGAGAAAAAGTTCGCCCTCGGCCAGTTTCACCGCCTGTCCGCCAATGCGGGCGCGGGCAATCGCCTGCTCCTTCACGTCTATATGCAGGTGAATGAAGGATGGCCGCCCCATTTCAACGCCCTGCTCGATCAGGCAGGGGTGATGGCCGTCCGGCAGCGCGTCGAAATGATGGATGGCGCCGGCCAGGGCCGCCGCTGCCGCTCCCGTTGCCGGATCTTCGGCAATGCCCATATCGGGCGAAAACATGCGCGTGTGAAACCGCGCCGCATGATGCACGCCGCCCCGGCAATAGACATAGGCCGAGGCAAGCCGTCCCTCGACCAAAGGCGCTGCCCGCTCCCAGAGCGTTTGGTCGAATTCGACCGATTGCACTGCCGCCAGATTATGCACCGGCAGCAGCAGAAACGGCACGCCGGCGCTCCAGATGGCCGGCACGTGGTTTTCAAAACCGAGATCGCCAAGCTTGAGACCCAGTGCATCGGCAAGGCCCTGACGGTCGAGGTTCATCTCGATGCGGTTCGGATTGCGCGGCAGGTCGAACTCGGCAAAGCTTGCCTCGCCCTCGGAAAGCTTCACGGCACAGCGCACAGGGCCGACATTTTCCTCCAGCACGCAGACGATATCGAAATCCGGACGTTCGGCGCCGTGATTGCGTTCGCAAAGCGCAATGGCCGCTCCCACCGTCGGGTGGCCGGCAAAGGGCAGTTCCCGCGTCGGCGTGAAGATGCGCAGGCGCGCCACATGGGCGGGATTTTCGGCGCTGTGGACAAACACGGTTTCAGACAGGTTCAGCTCGCGCGCCAGAGCCTGCATCACGGCATCGGTTAGACCATCGGTATCAAACACCACAGCCAAAGGATTGCCGGCCAGCCGGGTATCGGTGAACACGTCGTAGATGGCGTATCGCAGACCCAAAGAAACCTCCTGCCAGTTCCATGTTGATGGTGCTCATCGAACATGGGCGTCAAACTGCCGTAGACAATGGCGCGCTTCAACCCGCATGCACAACCTCTCCCCCGAAAATGAGGAAAAGGGTGAAGGGACATATTTGTGGAAGACAGGAATTAACGTGGACCCGTCTCTAAAGCTTCCAGCCCGAGCGGATGACGACACGCACAGGATCACCAACTTTCACCGGCTTTCGGCTGAAGGCGCGCAATATCTGGCCATCGCTCAGTGTCAGCCGCAGCGCATGGCGCTCGCCCTCAAACACGGCTGCGTCCACCCTGGCATCCAGCCCTTCGTCGGAGAGGACCACATCCTGCGGCCGCACCAGAACATCGACCAGCAGTTCGCCGGGTGCCGGCCGTGCGGCAAGCCTGTCGCGCAGCAGCAGCCAGTCGGCTTCACGCGAGACACTGTCCGGCCATGCCATAGACAGGATGGCGCCCTGCCCGATCAGCCCACCCACCAGCCGGCCTTCCGGGCGCGCATAGATCTCCTGCGGTGGCGCCAGTTGCAGCAGGCGCCCCTCGGACATCACGGCCACATCGGTGGCCAGCGCCATGGCTTCCGCCTGATCATGCGTCACATAGATCATCGTGGCGCCGGAACGGGCGTGGAATTCGCGAAACGTCTCTTCCATCTCCTGGCGTAGATGCCGGTCGAGATTGGCCAGCGGCTCATCAAGCAGCACGACATCGGGTTCGGTGACCAGGCAGCGGGCGAGCGCCACGCGCTGGCGCTGGCCGCCGGAAAGATCGGCGGGACGGCGATCGGCAAAGCTTTCCAAGCGCACAGCCGCCAATGCCTCGCGGATCTTGGCGTCACGGGGCTGGCGCGCCACGCCCCGCACCTTCAGCGGATAGCCGACATTTTCGGCAACCGTCATATGCGGCCACAGCGCATAGGACTGGAAGACCATGGCCATGTTGCGCTTTTCTGGCGCTACCATACGGTCCACATCGGCGAGCAGCCATTCGCCAAGCATGATGGCACCGTCGCTCGGCTGTTCGAAGCCGGCGATCATGCGCAGCACCGTCGTCTTGCCGCAGCCGGACGGGCCAAGCAGCGCAAGGAAGCCGCCTTCGCGGATCTTCAGCGAGACCCCGGACACGGCTGGTTTGCCGGTTCCGAAATCCTTGCCGAGATGGTTGAGAATCAGCTGCGCCACGGAACCACTCCTTTGGGCAATCGGCTGGCCAGAAGCTCGAGCAGGCCCATCATGGCAATCACCAGAAGGACAACGAGCACGGAAAGCGCCGAGGCCAGATTGAAACTGCCGCTGTCATCGAGATTGTAGATGGCAACGCCCAGCGTCTGCGTGCCGGCAGACCAGAGAAGCGCCGAAACCGTCAGCTCGTTGCAGGCAATCAGAAAGACGAGGATGACCGCCGCACCGGCTGCCGGCGCAATCAGCGGCGCCAGGATATCGCACATGCGCCGGCCAAAACCGGCACCGGCCAGCCGTGCGGCCTCTTCCAGCGACGGATCGAGCTGGTGAAAGGCACTGGCGATCGGCCGGAGGCTGACGGCGAGGAAGCTGGAGAAATAGGCAAACAGCAGGATCCAGATCGTGCCGTAGATGGAGACGCCCAGCAGCGGCAAGGGTGCGGCAAACAGAAGGATGCAGGCAACAGCCAGCACGATGCCCGGCAGCGCATAGGGAATATCGGCCAGCGCACCGACAAGCGCTGCAACACGCCTTGAACTGCGGGCCACCACATAGCCCATCAGCACGGTCACAAGCAGCAGGCCGAAGGCCGTGGTCAGCGACAGCGTCATCGAATTCTGGAAGGCGGTACGGGTGATCGACTGGCGCAGCAGCACTTCTTCGTAAGCATAGAGGCTGGCACTTTTCAGTGTCAGCGGCACGCCATAGGCCGGCGCCAGCGAACTGGCGACCAGTGCGGCAAAGGGCAAAACGAGAATGAGCACCAGCACCAGCCAGAGGCAAAGCTCCACCGTCCCCCGCCAGCCCTTCAGCTCAAACAGCGCAGTGCGGCCCGAAAGCCCGATGATTCGGTAGTCGCGGCCCTTCAGCACACGCTCCTCGACCAGCAGGCCGGCGAGAGACAGAAGCGCGATAAGGCCGGAGAGAAGCGAGATATCGGCAAATGTGCTGGCCCCGAAACTCGCAAATTTCGCATAGATCAGCGTCGGCAGCGTGTAGATCGAGGCGGGAATGCCCAGAATGGCCGGAATGCCGAAATTGCCGACATTGGAAACGAAGGCCATGGCAGCGCCTGCGGCAAAGCCGGGCAGCGCCAGCGGCAGAATGATATCCTTCAGCACCTGGAAGGCGGAAGCGCCCGAAAGCCGTGCGGCCTCTATACCGTCACGCGGCAGCGCCAGAAGCCCGGCCCGCAGCGCCAGATAGACGAGCGGCGCGTTTTGTACGCCCAGCAGAAGCGCAATGCCGCCGATCGAATAGAGCGGCTGCGGACTGCCGAGCGGCGGCGCCATGCCGATTGCCTTCAACAGCGTGCTCGACGGTCCGGTCAACCCGACCCAGGAGAGCGCCGTCACCTGCGGCGGGATCATCATCGGCAGCATAAAGAGAAAGCCGAGCGCAGTCTTTGCCCGCACATCATAGAGCGTCAAAAGCAGCGCAAAAGCACCACCGATGACGACGGCCACCAGCATGCCGAGAAACGAGGTGGTGAGCGTGTTCCACAGCGCCTGCCAGAGGGCGGGATCGGAGACAAGGCCATCACCGCCACCGCGCAGCAGCGACAGAATGCCGGTCACCGCCAGCCGGCCAAGCGGCAGCACGCTGAGCAGAAACAAGACGGTCAGCACAAAAGGAAACAGCCAGCGCGGCTGGCTGTTTCCGGAACGGGCGTGAATGCGCATCAGGTTGATCGATCAGCCATTGCCGCCGAAAATATCGGAAAAGGTCTTCAGGTCCTTGTCCGTATTGCCAAGCGCCTCGGATGCCTTGAGCGGCATGACCTTGATCGTTTCGCGCGCCGGAAAGCCGGCTGGAACAGGCATGCCATTGCGCGCCGGGATATAGCCAAGCTTCAGGAAACCGTCCTGGCCCTTTTCGGAGAGGACATAATCGACAAACTTCTTGGCGGCATCCGCATGCTTGGTGCCGGCCATGATGGCAACCGGCTCGGTGACGGCGGAAACGCCTTCAGCGGGAAAGACGAACTCGATCGGCGCACCCTTGGCCTTTTCGCGGATCGGCATGTAATCGACCACGACGCCATAGGCCTTTTCACCGGTCGCGACCGATTTCAGCACGGCACCATTGCCGCCAGCCGCCGCCGCGCCATTGTCCTTCAGCGCCCGGTAATAATCCCAGCCAAGCGCAGGATTGCCGGTCAGCGTCTGCGCATGGATGAGAGCGGCACCGGAGGTCAGCGGGCTCGGCATGGCGACCAGCCCCTTGGCTTCCGGCTTTGCCAGATCCTTCCAGCTCGTCGGCTTCATCGAAGCCTGCGTGTTATACATGATGCCGGTGGTGATGAGCTTGGTCGAATAGTAGAAGCCGTCGGCATCATAGAGCGTGGGGTCATAGGCGCTCGCTTCCGGCGACTTGTAGGCCATCAGGCGCTTGTCAGCCTTCAGGCGCTCCAGCGTCACGGTGTCGGCAATCAGCAGCACGTCGGCCACCGGGTTGCCGGCCTCGATCTCGGCCATCAGCTTGGCCATGATCTTCGTCGTGCCATCGCGGACCCATTCGACATCCACACCCGGATTGGCGGCCTTGAAGCCATCGACGGTGGCCTGGGCATCTTCGTTCGGCTGGCTCGTATAGATGACGAGATCGGCAGCGCTGGCAGAGACCGTCAAGGCGCTGAAAGCAACCAGTGCGGTAAAGGCGGACAGAAGCGTCTTCATCGGGGCAATCCTTCCTGTGGAGATTGCCCCCGGCTAAATCATGCCAGCCTAACAGAGGTGTGACAAAGATGAGGATCATTGGCAGGAATAGAGGAAACCGTCATGTCAGAGACGGGCGAGAAGCTCCGTCTTCTTTGCGGCAAATTCCTCTTCGGTCAGAATGCCGGCTTCCCGAAGCGATGCAAGCTTTTCGATAAGGCCGATGATCTGGCTGCTATCGGCGCCCACAGCAACGGGGGCGGCCGGAGACGATGGAGAGACGGGCTGAACCGACACTGGCTGCGGCGCGGCGGCCAAGGGTAGAGGAAAGGCGGGTGCTGCCAAAGCCTGTTCTGCGACAGCGGGCGCCGCATAGGCCGGCGGCACAACCGGATCCGGATCAAGGGGCGCAGATTGCGGCACCGTCTGATCAACGCGGTGCAGACTGGACACGGCAAAGGAACCATACTGACTGGAAAATGTCAGCGCCGTATTGGAGCCCTGCTGCTGGCCGACGCCGGAAATGAAATGATCCGCCGTATCATAGAGTACAACACCGCCGGTATCCTTGATCGCCAGACGTCGATGGGCGGGAAACACCGCATAGGCGCTATCGTTCTGCGCGCCGGTGCTGGAGGGAGACCCAAGCCATTGCGGCCACCAGGAGCGGCCGGCACCAGTTTCGCCGGGCAGATCGATACGGCCCGTGGCAAGCGCCTGAGATAGTGTATTGCACAGCCCATCCACGGTGTTCTTCAGGCCATAGTTGAACATGTCGCCCACCATGGTCATGCCGCCCTGCATCCACTGGCCGTTGCCGCCCAGTTCGCCGATGTTGAACTGCGCCATGCTGCCATGGCCACGCTTGATGGCCATCAGCATGGCGAGAACCGCATCCTCGCTGATGCCATATTGGCGCGCCAGATCGCCCATCACGCGGCGCGTTTCATCGGTAAGGCCCTGCATCCGTTCATACTCCTGAAACCGCGCCATCACAGTATCGCGCCCGGCAACCGCATGGCCTGTCATGGCACAGCGGCGCCGGGAAAGCGATGAGAATCAGGAGAGGACGCTCGCCACTGCGGGCGTCAGATCCGCTCAGGCA
The DNA here is from genome assembly GCF_005222845.1 of Rhizobium sp. FY34. Lineage (GTDB taxonomy): Bacteria > Pseudomonadota > Alphaproteobacteria > Rhizobiales > Rhizobiaceae > Neorhizobium. The sequence continues at coordinate 272,079 of NZ_STFZ01000011.1, forward strand.
GCCTTTGCCTGTGCATTGGCAATCAGGCGGCCGAGGCGCTGGATGCCCTCCTCGATCATCACCTCGTTGGCGCAGGAGAAGGACAGCCGCAGCGTGTTGGTGCCGGAGCGATCGGCAAAGAAAGCCTGGCCGGGCACGAAGGCCACCTTTTCCGTCTCGATGGAGCGCGCCAGAAGCTCGGCACCGTCCAGACCCGATGGCAACGTCACCCAGACGAACATGCCGCCCTCGGGCTTCGTCCAACTGGTGCCGGCGGGCATGTATTTTTCAAGCGCCGCCAGCATGGCATCGCGGCGGGCGCTATAGGCAGCGCCGATCTTGGCCACCTGTTGATCGAAGATGCGCTCGGCGACCGTTGCAATGGCGATCTGGTTGATCGTCGAGGAATGGAGGTCAGCCGCCTGCTTCATCAGCACCAACTTGCGGATGACCGACATGTTGGCGACAACGAAACCAACGCGAAGTCCCGGTGCCAAAGTCTTGGAAAAGCTGCCGGAATAGATGGTGCGTGTGTTTTCGATACCGCCCTTGGCGGCAATATCCAGCGCAAGGATCGGCGGGATGGGATCGCCATTGTAGCGGAGCGACTGGTAGGCGCCGTCCTCGATGACGGCGATATCCAGCTCGTCGGCTAGCTCCAGAATCTTCTGGCGGCCCTGCAGATCCACCGTCTCGCCGGTCGGGTTGGAGAAATCGGCCGAAAGATAGGCAAACTTTACCGCGCCGCCATTCTTGGCCGCCATCTCACGATAGGCCTCTGGCGTGCGATTGCCGTTCGGCGTCAGCTGGTCGTAATTCGGCTCATAGGCATTGAAGGCCTGCAGCGCACCGAGATAGGTCGGCCAGGTGACGAGCGCGGTATCCTTGGGCGACAGGAACAGCTTGCCGAGATAATCGAGCGCCTGCTGCGAGCCCGACGTGATGAAGACATTATCGACCGTGCAGTCGATGCCGATCTTCTGCATTTCGACAACCAGCCATTCGCGCAGCGGCTTGTAGCCTTCGCTGACGGAATATTGCAGCGCGGCATTCACCTGCGGCCCGGAAAAAATCTCCGCATAGGCATCCTTGAAAGCCACATCCGGAAACAGCGCCGGATCGGGAATGCCGCCGGCAAAGGAGATGATGTCCGGTCGTTCCAGAAGCTTCAGCAGTTCGCGAATTTCAGAGGCGCGCATGCGGGTGGAGCGCGTCGCAAAAATATGATTCCAATCGAGCACGGAGGTTTCCTCTTATTTCAATTTTTCTGCCCTACGCTTTACACAATATCCGACAGGTCAGCAATACTGACCTATCGGATAATTTTCACAAGCGCGCTTAACCGAGGTGCAGCAGCAAGGCGCGCTGGCCGCTCCACACGTTCAGTGCAGGACATAGATCGATAAACTAGCCGATTTGACGTCAACCGGAAAAGAGGTCGAGGCATTTTCTATCAGAGCAGTACTTTCTTCAGAAATTCTACTTTAACATTTACACAAATAAAGTCAGCACAAAGAGACCTATGCATATACCACTACATCAAATCTGGCAGTCCAATCTCCTGGAAGAATACGGCTCCGACAAGCATGTCTGGCAGGCACTCGACGAACTGTTCGAAATCTGGCCGCATATCACCGCATGGGCGGCCATCATCCTGTGTGCCGTCTATGCCATGGCGACCGGGGGCGGCCAGTATGCAGTCGAAGCGATCATTGTCGCTATCGCCCACCTCGCCATTCGTGCCCTCAGCAATCTTCTGTACCGGCGACGGGCACCGGGTGATAGCATCTGCCGCTGGATACGTATTTTCTCTGCCTGCGCACTGACCTCCGGCCTGGGCTGGGGCCTGACGCTTGCACTGCTGCTCGTGCATGCGCCGATCGACAGCCGCTACCTGATCCTGACGGTGGCCGCCGTGATCATGCAGTCAGCCAATTCGCGCGCTCATATGGCGCCGAGACCGCTGATCATCCAGACTGCGTTGCTGCTGACCTGCATCTGTGTGGCCAGCATCATCAATGGTGACTGGATCCTACTTCCGGCAACGCTACTGTTCTTCGTTTTCCAGATTGGCCACATGCGCAACCTCATTCGCCTGCGACTGAGGCAATTGCGCGCCGAGATCGGTCAGGAACAGGCACTGGCACAGCTAGAACTGTCAAATACCGAACTGCTGAACGCCAACGAAACCCTGCGCCAGTATGCGCTGACCGATGGCCTGACGGGATTGCCGAACCGGCGGGCCTTCGACATGCATTTTGCCGCCCGGCACAAGGAGCACCAACAGCACGCAGCACCCCTTTCGCTCATTCTATTCGATATCGACCATTTCAAGCACTTCAACGATAGCTTCGGCCATCAGGCGGGCGATGCCTGCCTGGCAAGCGTGGGCGAGACCCTGCGCGCCCTGCCCCTTTCGCAAGACCGGATGATTGCCCGCTATGGCGGCGAGGAATTCGTGATGGTGCTACCGAAGACGGACGAGGCCAGCGCTGTCGAAATGGCGGAAATCCTGCGGCGGGCGATTGCTAGCCTGCGCCTGAAAGGTGCGCAGGCAAACACCGGCATTACCGTCAGCCTTGGTGTCGTGACGCTTGCGCCCCGCGATCAAGCCCGCGAAGGAGAACTGATCGACAGAGCCGATCAGGCCCTCTATCTGGCCAAGCAGAAAGGGCGCAACCGCATAGAAATCTTCCGCGATTGCGCAGATCGGAAGGCCTTGGACATGCAGCACCCGTGAAGTTGCCGGCACTGCCGCCGCCTGAAACCGTCAGACAGTCTCGTCGACCATGCCGATGAACTGGCGCAGCTCCGGCGTCTTCGGATTGGCAAACACCTCCTCGGGCGGGCCAATTTCATGCACGCGACCCTGGTGCATGAAGACGACACGCGAGCAGACGTCGCGAGCAAACTTCATCTCATGCGTCACCATCAGCAGCGTCATGCCTTCGCGTGCCAGTTCACGCACCACGGCCAGCACTTCCGCAACCAGTTCCGGATCGAGCGCCGATGTGATTTCATCGCATAGAAGCGCAATCGGCTGCATGGCCAGCGCACGGGCAATCGCCACACGCTGCTGCTGACCGCCGGACAACTCGTCCGGAAAGGCGTCGAACTTGTGGGCAAGCCCCACCCGCTCCAGCATCTTGCGCGCCATCACCTCGGCATCGGCCTTGGCCACTTTCTTCACCACCATCTGCGACAGCATGACATTGCCGCCGGCCGTCAGGTGCGGGAAAAGGTTGAACTGCTGGAAGATCATGCCGACCTTCAGCCTGAGCGCCTTCAGGTGTAGCTCGTCATCCAGCAATTGCGCTCCGGCAACCTGGATCGAGCCGCTGGTGATGCTTTCCAGCCCGTTGATGCAACGCAGCAGCGTTGACTTGCCCGAGCCGCTTTTGCCGATGATGGCGATGACCTCGCCCGGTTCGACATCGAGGTTGATGCCCTTCAGCACCTCGTTGTCGCCAAAGCTCTTGCGGACTTCAGTGATTTCGATGAGCGACATTGAGCTTCCTTTCTAGGATCTGGCTCGACTTCGACAGCGGCCAGCAGAGGGCGAAATAGAGGAGCGCCACCAGACCGTAGACCGTAAAGGGCAGGAAGGTGGCATTGGTGACGACGGAGCCGGCCTTGGAAAGCTCGACAAAGCCGATGATGGAGGTGAGTGAAGTGCCCTTGATAACCTGCACCGAGAAACCGACGGTCGGCGGCAGGGCAATCTTCAGCGCCTGCGGCAGGATGACATAGCGCATCTGTTGCAGGCGACCCATTCCAAGGCTCGCCGAGGCTTCCCACTGGCCCTTGGCGATCGCCTCGACGCAGCCGCGCCAGATTTCCGCCAGAAAGGCCGCACTCCACAGGATAAGCGCCACGCCGGCGGCAAGCCAGGCCGGCACGTCAATGCCGAACAGGCCAAGGCCGAAGAAGGCGATGAACAATTGCATCAGGAGCGGCGTGCCCTGGAACAGTTCAATATAGCCGCGCGCCAGCCAGTTGAGCCATGTCTTGGGGCTGATGCGCAGGAAGAGAATGAGCAGGCCGACAAGCCCGCCGCCGACAAAAGAGACGAGTGACAGGACGATCGTCCAGCGCGCCGCCAGCAGCAGATTGCGCAGAATATCCCAGAGGGTGAATTCGATCATCGCGCAGCCCTTTTCGGAAAGAGGATGGTCCCGATGCCGCGCATGGCCTGACGCAGCAGAATGGCCAGCGCCAGATAGATGAGCGTCGAGACAATATAGGCCTCGAAAGCTCGGAAGGTGCGCGACTGGATGAAGTTGGCGGCAAAGGTCAGATCCTCCACCGCAATCTGCGACACGACCGCCGAGCCCAGCATGACAATGACAACCTGCGAGGAAAGCGCCGGCCAGATGCGCTGCAGCGAAGGCACCAGCACCACATGGCGAAACGTCTCAAAGGGCGTCATGGCAAGGCTGGCGCCTGCCTCGAATTGCCCCTTTGGTGTTGCCTGGATGCCGGCCCGGATGATCTCGCAGCTATAGGCGCCCAGATTGATGACCATGGCGATATTGGCCGCCGTCAACTCGTTCATCTGCACGCCAAGCGATGGCAGCCCGAAGAAGATGAAGAACAGCTGGATGAGAAACGGCGTGTTGCGGATGAGTTCAACGTAAGTTGCAACGACCGGCTTCAGCCAGGAAGGCCCCAGTGCACGCGACCAGGCGCAGGCCGTGCCAAGCGCCACGCCGAGCAGACCGCCGACAACGGTCAGCTCGACGGTGATCATGATGCCCTTGGCGATCTGCGGCGCATATTGCGACGCCCAGGCAAAATCGAATTGGTAGCTCAAGGATCGTCCCCCTATACCAAGTGTCGATGATAGAAACCGATTGCGCCGGAGCGATTTTGGTTTCCGGCTAGGAGAAAACCACAGTCGGACCTCTCGGTCCGGCGAGGATTTGCGACAACGTCCGGGAGGCAAAAGCGCCCGGTCCTTCGGATGGGCAGGATTTCGTTCACCGGCAGCGTCGCAATCCTCGACCGATACAAGAGCATCGCTCTCCGGTATGCTCCTTGCCGGATGAACGTCTCCGGTCCCACGCAATAGGTTCCTATCATCGACACTTGGTATTACCCCATCTGGAAGGTTGCATCACCCCGCGCAGGCGGGATGATGCCGGTTACATGATGAAGGGATCAGAGACCCTGCGGCAGGTCGGCGCCCAGCCACTTCTTGGCAATGGCGTTCAGCGATCCATCGGCCTTGGCATCGGCCACAATGCCGTTAACCTTGGCCAGAAGCGCTGCCTCGTTCTTGTTGAGGCCGATATAGCAAGGCGAATTCTTGATGAGGAACTTCATCTCAGGGCGCTTCGGCGGGTTCTTGGCAAGAATGGCAGCAGCCACGACATTGCCGGTTGCCACGACTTCAACCTGACCGGAGAGGAAGGCCGAGATCGTGCCATTATTGTCTTCATAGCGCTTGACGGTGGCGGTTGCCGGGGCAACCTTCGTCAGTTCCAGATCTTCAACCGAACCGCGCGTCACAGCGACCGTCTTGCCGGCCAGATCCTCTGCCTTTTCGACCTTCAGGTCAGCCGGGCCGAAGACGCCGTTGAAGAAAGGCGCATAGGCCGCCGTGAAATCGATGACGGCTTCGCGCTCGGCATTCTTGCCAAGGCTGGAGATGACCAGATCGACCTTGTTGGTCTGCAGGTAGGGAATTCGGTTGGCGCTGGTAACCGGCACGAGTTCAACCTTCACGCCCAGCTTGCTCGCAATCAGCTTTGCCATGTCGATGTCATAGCCCTGCGAGGTCATGTCTGTGCCGACGCTGCCAAAGGGCGGGAAATCCTGCGGCACGGCCACGCGCAGCGTGCCGCGTGCGGTGATGTCGGACAGGGCATCGGCATGCGACACACCGGCAAAGCCGATGCTGGCGGCAAGCGCGGCAGCGGCAACGAACAGTCTTCTGGTAAACATGGGCGGTTCTCCTTGGTTTGGCTTGAAATGCTCAGGTGAAGGCGGAAGGGCTACGCGGCGAGGTGCCGGGTTCCCGATTGGGTTGCAGGGTTTCACGCAGATCGGCGAGCGGATCGGGCTGGCGCGTCAGGTCGAGCCCATCCTCCACCTCGTCGAGATGCTGGACGGCCAGCGCTGCGGCACGTTCGGCATCGCCCGCTTCCAGCGCCTCGACGATCTGGCAGTGCCCCTCATGCGACTGCACGGCATGAAACTCGGACTGGTAGAGCAGCGAGATCAGAATGGTGCGGGCAGTCAGATCGCGCAGGATTTCGATCAGCACCGGATTGGCGGCCAGCTGCGCGATGCGAATGTGGAAATCGCCCATCAGGCAGGTCAGGCGCTGGCGGTCACCGGCAGCGATGGCCGCCCGCTCAAGTTCCAGATGCTGATGAAGGGCAGCGCGTCCCGCCGCATCAAGCGGCCCCATGGAGCGCAAGAGACCGGCCTCGATCATCCGGCGCGCGCCGTAGATATAACGCGCTTCGTCGGCCGAGGGCTCCACGACGAACCAGCCGCGGCGCGGGCTGACCCTGACGATGCAGCGCGCCTCAAGACGCATCATCGCCTCGCGCACGCGGGTGCGCGACACGCCGTAAAGGCTCGCCAACTGGTTTTCATTCAGCCGCGCACCCGGCCTGATGCGCGCCGACAGGATCGCCTCGACAATGGCGGAATCGATCGACTGGAAGAGCGGCAATTCGGTGGACAAATCTTGCATACAAGACTGGAAAGCAATCCGCGTGCCAGAATAGAAAGTTTCGTAAAATCAGGAATGGTCAATATTTCTAATGATGAATGTGCAACGCAGGCGAGCATTAACGACACAAAATTCAGGCAGGCAGCAAACGAAAGAGGCCGGACATATGACTGTCCGGCCTCTTTGAGGGATATAGTCGATCACAAGGCTGCGAGAGCATGCTCAGACTTAAATGGCGGCCTCTTGGAGGCAGAAAAATCAGTTGATGGCCTTGTCGAGCAGTCTGTTCTTGCCGATCCCCGCTGAGCCGAAGGCGAAGCATACGGGATGACCGGGATCGGCAAGCAGTGATTAGTTGACGGCCTTGTCGACCAGCTTGTTCTTGCCGATCCAGGGCATCATGGCGCGCAGCTTGGTGCCGACTTCTTCGATCTGGTGGTTGTCGTTCAGGCGACGGATGCCCTTGAAGCGGGCGCCGCCGGCGCGGTATTCCTGCATCCAGTCCGAGGTGAACTTGCCGGTCTGGATGTCGGCGAGAACGCGCTTCATTTCGGCCTTGGTTTCTGCCGTGATGATGCGCGGGCCGGTGACATATTCGCCCCATTCTGCCGTGTTGGAGATCGAGTAGTTCATGTTGGCGATGCCGCCTTCATAGATCAGGTCGACGATCAGCTTCACTTCGTGCAGGCATTCGAAATAGGCCATTTCCGGCGCATAGCCGCCTTCAACCAGCGTTTCGAAGCCGGCGCGGATCAGTTCGACGAGACCGCCGCACAGAACGACCTGTTCGCCGAAGAGATCGGTTTCGCACTCTTCCTTGAAGTTGGTCTCAATGATGCCCGAACGACCGCCGCCAACGCCGCAGGCGTAGGAAAGCGCCAGTTCCAGCGCATTGCCGGAAGCATTCTTTTCAACGGCCACGAGGCAAGGAACGCCGCCGCCCTTCTGGTATTCGCCACGCACCGTATGGCCGGGACCCTTCGGTGCGATCATCACGACGTCGAGCGTGTCCTTCGGCTCGATGAGGCCGAAATGAACGTTGAGGCCGTGGGCAAAAGCAATCGCTGCGCCATCACGGATATTGCCGGCAATTTCGGCCTTGTAGATGTCGGCCTGCAACTCGTCCGGGGTCGCCATCATCAGAAGATCGGCCCAGGCAGCAGCTTGCGCAACCGTCATGACCTTGAAGCCATCGGCTTCAGCCTTCTTGATCGTCGGCGAACCGGCCTTCAATGCAATCACGACATTGGTGGCGCCCGAATCCTTCAGGTTCAGCGCATGCGCGCGACCCTGGGAGCCGTAGCCGACAATAACGACGTTCTTCGACTTGATGAGGTTGAGATCAGCATCCCGATCGTAATAGACGCGCATTGTTCTAGTCCTTCCCTAAAGGTGTGTTGTTCTAGCGGTTGTCATGCATCCGAGAGCGCGCTTTACACGCTCTCGGTATCCTGCGCCACGCCGTAAAGCTGCAGGAAAGCGTCAACCGCCTTCGCCGCCTGGCGTGCATTGTCCTTGAGGCCCGGCTCTCCCAGCAGCATGCGCACATGCAGATCGGAGACCACGAGACCATAAAGTGTGTGATAGGCGCCATCAGCATCCGGAAAGCGCAACAGCCCGGCGCGGCGTCCCGCCTCCATCAGGCCATTGGCGCGCCGGTCGATCTGGCGGCGACCGTGTTCGATCAGCAGACGGCCAAGCTTGGAGCCCTCGCGGCTTGCCTGGCCAACAGCCAGGCGGTTGAGCGCCAGCGATACTTCGCCCGACAGAACCTCCAGCAGGTCCCGTCCGAAGGTTTCCAGATGTTCGCGCAGGAGATCGGCTGTCAGCCGCCCTGCTCCGCGCTCGAAGGTGCGCACCTTGCTCGCCTGATAGGCGATCATCGCGGCCAGCAGGCCATCGCGATCGCCGAACCACTTGTAAAGGCTTTCCTTGGAGCAATTGGCAGCGCGGGCAAGCCCCGACGTGGTGAGCGCCTTTTCACCGCCATCCACCAGAAGTTTCAACGCCTGCTCCAGAACAGCGTTCTGGCGCGGCGAAAACTCCGGCATTTCGGGCAGTTCAGAAGACACGTGGCTCACCCCTCTTGCGTACCGTACCGTACGGTTCCTCCCGTTTAAGCAGGACGCGCACCAACGTCAAGAGGCTTCTGGCCCGAATCGATGCCGCACCGTAATTCTATGGCAAGGCGCTGAAGCAGCAGCGCCGGGAGGAGAGGAGAACCACCCGTGAAACCCGCATTTCTGATGGGCCTTGTTGCCACGATCCTGATGGCATCACCAGCGCTTTCGGCGGAAAACCGCTGCGGCTGGGTGGAAAATCCGACGCCGGGAAATTACTGGCTGACCGACCGCGCCGGATCTTGGACAATCCTGACGCAAGGATCGGATGTTGAACCGAAGGGCGTGGACCTGTTGCCGGACTTTTCAGCCGGCGAATTCGTCAAGACGAATGGGAGTTACGGCAATGCCTGCGCCTGTATGTCCGTCGTGGTCGACAGGCAGGAAAAGCGGATCACGCAGATCCTATCCGTCAAACAGCTTGCACTGTCCAAGTGCCGCAACGACAGGAAACTGCCAAAGCCGGCCATGTGACAGCCGGCTGTCGTCACTCAGCAGGCAAGATCGGACGTGTCGAATTTCTCGCGCGCCGCCTTCACCAGGGTGTGGTTTGCCTCCGCCCATTGCAGCACGCGTGACAGGGGCGCAAACAGCGACTGGCCAAGCGGCGTCATGCTATATTCGACGCTCGGCGGCTTGGTCGGATGCACCGTGCGGTCGATATAACCATCGCGCTGAAGATCACGCAGCGTCTGCGTCAGCATGCGCTGCGAGATATCCGGCACCAGCCGGCGCAACTCACCGAAACGGTAGGAACGCTCGGACAAGGCATGCAAGAGCAGGATCGACCATTTGCCGGCGATCTGGCTCATCACATCGCGAATGGGACAATTGCCTGCATCCCATTCGCTCATGACGCAGGACGCAATGCTTCGCAGGAAGGTATGAGCACGCTGATCCAAGGCAGTTCCCTTTCAGTAACGATCTACCCAAAAACTGCCTTCTTTACAGCAGGCCGTCAATTCCTATTTTAGCGCTACTCTCAAAAAGAGAGCAGTATTTCAGGCCGCTCTCGGCCCATCAGGAAGGAAACGCAGATGACCAAGATTCTCGTGACAGGTGCCTCTGGCCAGCTCGGCAGCGCCGTCGTCTCCCATCTTCTTGCCAATGGCAAAGTGGCGGCATCCGATATCGTCGCCGCCAGCCGCAACCCCGCAAAGCTTGCCGACATCGCCGCCAAGGGCGTTGAAACACGCGCTGCCGATTTTGACGATCAGGCCAGCCTCGAAGCCGCATTTGCCGGCATCGACCGCGTTCTGCTCATCTCGACGGATGAACTCGCCGTTCCCGGCAAGCGCCTCGTTCAGCACAAGGCTGCCGTGGCCGCCGCCGCCAAGGCCGGCGTCAAGCACATCCTCTACACATCCATGCCCAACCCTGACAAATCTCTCATCAGCTTTGCTCCCGATCATCTGGGCACGGAAGAAGCAATCAAAGCCAGCGGCCTCGGCTACACCATCATCCGCAATTCCTGGTACATCGACAACTACTTCATGGGCATGCCGCACAACCTGCAGATCGGCCAGTGGTACACGTCGACCGGTGATGGCCGCATCGCCAACATTTCGCGCGAAGACTGCGCAGCCGCCGCTGCGGCAGCACTGGCCAATACACCCACGGGCAACAGCATCGTGACCCTGACCGGTGCGGAATCGCTGAACGCCGACCAGATCGCCAAGGCCGTTTCGGACGCCGCCGGCAAGCCGCTTCAGGTAGTACAGGTAACAGACGAACAGCTGGCCGCTGGCGTGCGCGGTGCAGGCATGCCGGAATTGGTCGTGGAACTCGTTGTGTCTGCCGACGCGAACATCCGCGAAGGCAATTTCGACATCGTCACCGACACGTTTGAGACGCTGACGGGCCGCAAGCCCCAGTCGGTTGCCGACTTCTTCGTACAGCATAAGGCAGCGTTGGGCTGATCGACGCCTCGATCAGCCTCGACACCGGCGGCGGCATGCCCACTGTTGCCGCCGGTTCATTGGTTTAGTTGCCTGCATCAAATAAAATGCCGGACTTAATCCTCAATTGAGGATTTGGCCATGACCGATCTTTTCGGCACGATCCGCGATTTCAACCGCTTCTATACGCACCAGCTTGGCATACTCGGCCGCGATTATCTGGGCGCCGGCTATACGCTGGCCGAAGCGCGCGTCCAGGCATTGCCGCAAGCGTTCTGACACGCGACCTGTCGCTTGACCCCGCCCATCTCAGCCGCACTCTCGAAAGCTTTCGAGCCAACGGTCAGACATGGGTGCTCGATCTCTGAAGCGGATTTCAGATGGTCTCGCCACAGGCGCGGCGATAGCGGCGTACTGTTTCCGCCATACCATATTCCAGGGCGTCGGCCGTCAGGCCATGACCAATCGAGACTTCGGCAAGACGCGGGATGCGCTTGACAAGGGCCGGCAGGTTGGCAACCGTCAGGTCATGGCCTGCATTGACGCCGAGCCCGAGTGCCTCGGCCGCATCGGCCGTGCGCCCCAGAAGCTCCAGCATGTCTTTGGCCTTTGCCGGGGCATCGAAACAGCCGCCATAGGGGCCGGTATAGAGTTCGATGCGGTCGGCACCAGTTGCCTTGGCAAGCTGGACTGCCTCCTCATCGCCATCGCCATCGGCAAACAGCGAAACGCGCATGCCGCCACGCTTGAGGCGGGCAATGATCGGCCTCAGCATCTCGCTCTGAGTCCTGAAGTCAAACCCGTGATCGGACGTAGCCTGGGCAGGATCATCGGGCACCAGCGTCACCTGTTCAGGCTGCGTACGTTCGCACAGCGCCAGGAAATCCTCGCTCGGATAGCCTTCGATATTGAACTCGGCACTCGGGAATTCGTCATCGATGAGCGCACGCAGATCCGGCAGGTCGGAAAAGCGGATGTGTCTTTGGTCAGGCCGCGGATGAACCGTCAGACCATAGGCACCGGCCTGAAGCGCCACGCGGCCCAGATGCATGACGCTTGGCCATGGCAGGTCACGGCGGTTGCGCAACATGGCGACGGCATTCAGGTTGACGGAAAGCTTGGCGGGCATCGGCTTCGTCCTTCGCGAATATCGACCGATGTCTAGTGCATGGACTTGTGACAGAGCAATGACTTTCCACCCCTCAAAGCCCGCAATTTGCTGACCAACCTATGAATTCTTGTGATGGTAGAATCGCAGTTCCATTTATATCAATAGTTGCTAATTTTATAATTAATCAAAAGTGCGCAACAGACAACTGCGCATAGGGAGGGAATGGCCAGAACGGACACCATTGATGGTTTCCGACGGCATTGATGGGGAGGAGTACCCATGCAATCAGATTTCTTCAATATGGACCGTAGCGACAGTTGGCGTGGCAAGCCGACGCCGCCGGCAATCCTGCCTCGCATCGCCCGGCTGGATCCGTCCGTTCAGGCACCGCTTCCGATAGCGGAAATGGCCGACCTCTTCGGCGTGACACACCGGACCTTGCATTTTTACGAGGAAAAACGGCTGATCACGGCTGAACGCCTTGGCACGATGCGGGTCTATGATGCCAACAATATCCGCCGAATGGCGGTGATCGGCGCATGCCGCGAGGTTGGCATCTCGCTCTCGGCAATCCAGGAGTTAATGGAGGAACTCTCGGACGTACGCTCGCAGCAGGAAGCCGATGCACTCTTCAGCCGGACCCTCGACAACCGCAGGCGGGAACTGGCATCCGACATCTCATCGATCCACCGGCAGATCCAGCAGATCCGCACTATGACTGATGGCTGTATCGGCCTTACTCCCATTTCGGAACAGCAGCGGCCACCCGTATCCGAACTGGAGCATCGCTGCCTTGCCCTGATGACGGAAGGCTTCAAGGGTGCCGAACTCGCCGAACGGCTGGGAATAGACACCGAAGCGCTGGCAGACATGGAGAGCGAACTGATCCGCAAGCTCGGCGTCTCCAACCGGTTCCAGGCCGCCGCCAAGGCGATCATCCTGGGCATTCTGCCGCATTAGCGGAAGAGATGCCTCAGCGCACGATGGTCAGCGTTTCGGCGGCGCGGGTGACAGCTGTATAGAGCCAGCGTTCGCGCGTATCGCGGAACGCCCAGCTTTCGTCGAACAGCACGACCTTGTTCCACTGTGAGCCCTGCGCCTTGTGGACAGTCAGAGCATAGCCGAAGTCGAACTCGTCATAGCGTTTGCGGGTGGTCCAGGGGATTTCCCCTTCCTCCTCGAAAGCCTGCTTCAAGAGTTTGATCTTGGAGGCACCGCGGTTCATGTCGTCGTCTTCTGGCCGGATCATCAGGTTGATGCCGGGTTTGACGGTTTCGCGTGACGAACTCATCACCTGCCAGAGCGAGCCGTTCAGCAAGCCCTTGGCCGGATCATTGCGCAGACAGACAAGCTTGTCGCCCGATTGAGGATAGGGCTGATTGAAGCCTTTCAGCTCACGCAGCCGCTGGTTATAGCGTCGGCGTGTCTTATTGGTGCCGACCAGCACCTGATCGGCCTCCAAAACCAGTTCCTGGTTGACCTCGTTGCGCGAGATGACCTGCGCTGTGCCATAATCGCCATTCATGATCTCGCGACCCTCACGGATCTGCATGGCAAGCTGAATGATAGGATTGTCGCGCGCCTGGCGATGAATATCGGTCAGCAGGTAATCCGGCTGCTGCTCGGTAAAGAAACCACCGCCGGAGACGGGCGGCAACTGGCCCGGATCACCGAGCACGAGGATCGGCGTGCCGAAACTCATCAGGTCCTTGCCAAGCTGCTCATCCACCATCGAGCATTCGTCGATGACGATCAGCGCCGCCTTGGCAAGCGGGCTCTGGCGGTTGATGGAAAACATAGGCGACACCGAGGTCTTGCCGGTTTCTTCGTTCTCCACGGCCTCCTCGCCGCGCGGACGATAGATCAGCGAATGGATGGTGCGGGCATTGGTGGCGCCGCGCGAACGCAGCACCTGGGCCGCCTTGCCGGTAAAGGCGGCAAACAGCACTTCGCCATCGACATTCTCGGCAAAATGCTTGGCAAGCGTGGTTTTGCCCGTGCCAGCATAGCCGAACAGGCGAAAGACCTGGGTGCGGCCGTCTTTCAGCCACTTCGAAACGGCCTTGAGGGCCTCGTCCTGTTGCGGTGCAAATTGCATTCCTCTTCCTTCACGGATTCGGAACAGAATAGCAACCTGAAACAGGTACTCGATGCCTTCTTCAGCCGTTATCGCAGCGGATCATTGTCCAGTGAAATCTGGCTGCCATGCGGCGTCGCCTCGGCGGCCCGCTGCCAGCTGTGTTGAAGCGTCAGGACCGCAGCCTCGTCAGCCACGCCCTTTTCCGCAAGCAGATGCGTCAGTGCCGCCACCCAGGCATCGAAATAGTCGGAACCGTCATCGGCCCGCTCGCTCCGGTGGACCTCGTGTGACAGATGCGCGGCCCATTCGCTCCAGGAAAACACGTTTTGCGCATGCAGATGCACGGTCAGCGCAAAGGCCTGCGCCTGCCAGGGTTCGGCAAATACCGGCGCCCCTTCCGGCGATTGGGGAAGACCCGGCGAATTCATCAGTGGAGACGGGGTTTCACACTGGCTCAAGATAGCTCTCCCAGGCATCGATCGAGACGGAAAGCGACGGATCGCTCCCCTCGCCCCAGATCTCCGGGCCGTCAAACACCACCGTATAAACCCATTGCGGGTTTTCGCCGCGCCCATGCGCATTGTCGTCGGGATAGACAAAGCCGCCCTGTACAGCCTCGATCACGCCGGTCTTTGCCCGCGCATAGCGCGGCAATCTCGTATGCTCCACCGGATTGATGTTTTTCGTGCGCACCATTTGGCCAATGACAAAGCGGGGTTCTGCCTCAACCATACGGTCGCATGGCGCGCCACCGGCAAGCACGCCTGCCACCATATCGGCCTTCAAGATACGCTTCGGCACCGATCCCGCCGTCAGGCTCTTGGCAGAAGCAATCTCCTCACCCGTCACAAAGCCATGCCGTTCCAGCAGAACCTCCAGGGCGCGGATCCAGATTTCATAATAGCTGGCCGCAAGGTAATTGGCCGGCGGAATGTTTTCGCGCGCATGCCGGCTTTCGTCGATCGTCCAGGCGCCGAAGGCACCGCAGGAAAGCGTCAAGCCCAGCGCCCGCTTTTCCCAATCGCCATGAAAATAGGGCTCATCCTTTTCCGGCGCGACCGGGCCAAACCCCATCTGGCCGCCAAGATCGTGCGGGCCGTTCATGCCACCACCTCGCCTGCTTCACGGGCAAGCCCGGTGCCGATCATGCTGTCGCGCGTGACAAGCGCGGCCAGTTGCGCCTCGCTCCAACCGTCAGTGCCCGATGGACGTTGCGGCACGACGAGATAACGCAGTTCGGCGGTTGAATCCCAGACTCGGATCTTCTTCCCTTCCGGCAATGTCACGCCGAATTCCGCCAGCACGCCGCGCGGGTCGATGACCGCCTTGGCGCGGTAGGCCGGCGCCTTGTACCAGACCGGCGGCAGGCCGAGCACCGCCCAAGGGTAACAGGAGCACAGCGTGCAGACGACGAGATTGTGCGTTTCATCGCTATTGAACACGGCGCGCATATGCTCGCCTTGCCGGCCGGTAAAGCCGAGGCTGGCAATCGCCGCCGTTGCATCTGCCATGAGCCAGGCGGCGAAATCCGGGTCAGTCCAGGCCTTGGCGACGACGGCTGCACCGTTTCGCGGGCCGATCTTCGTCTCATATGTTTCAACGATCACATCCAGTGCTGCCGGATCGACGAGACCTTTCTCGGTCAACAGCGTTTCAAGCGCCCGCACCCGCGCCTGCATGTCTGTATAGCGGTTGTCGTGATGGTGATCATGGTGATGATCGTCGTGGTGATGGTGATCGCCGGCCACAGGGCTCTCCTCGTGATATGTCATCGCATCATCGGCCAGAGGCTGAACACCAGCAAGACGCCCATGGTGATATTGAACCATTTCAGCCGCACCGGCACCGACAGCCAGTTGCGCAAAGCCGAACCGAAGCCTGCCCAGGTAGAGACACTGGGCAGGTTGACTGCGGCAAACACCAAGCCGATCAGGAGGACGCTGTGCAGATAATCAACCTCATCGGCATAGACCGCCATGCCGGTAACTGCCATGACCCAGGCCTTCGGATTGACCCATTGGAACGCGGCAGCCCCCGCAAAGCTCATCGGTTGGCCGGCCGTTTTGCCTTCGCCAAGCGTTCGCGACATGCCGATCTTCCAGGCGATCGTCAGCAGATATAGGCCGCCGGCAATCTTCAGGGCGAGAAACAGCGGCGGATAGGCATGTAGCACGGCACCGAGCCCCAGCCCGACCCCGATCAGCAGCGTGAAGAACCCTGCCCCGATGCCCAGCATATGCGGAATGGTGCGGCGAAAGCCGAAATTCACGCCGGATGCAAACAGCATCATATTGTTCGGCCCCGGCGTGATCGAGGTCGTGAAGGCAAACAGGATGAGGGCAAGCAGCGTGTCGAATGTCATGGGGTCTCTGGCGTCTCCGGTCTCGCCACCATAGGGAAGCGACAGGGCCATGACCAATCGTCGCTTTTGATATGGACCGCATTTGATTTGATGGATGGGGACAGATGTTCAGAAGAACGGACTTTTTAAGCGGAATTGACTTCATCAGAAATCTGTACGCATATACGTACATTGAAGCCATGCAGGGAGAATGCAGATGGCCCATATCCGGTTGACGGAATTTCGGCAGAACATCGCGACACATTTCGATCAGGTCCTGTCGTCGCGCGCGCCCCTGCTGGTGACCCGACAGGGCACGGAAGGGCTCGTCGTGCTGGCGGAAGGGGAATATGAAAGCATGCAGGAAACACTGCATCTGCTGTCGACGCCGGCCAATTCGCAGCGGCTGCGCGAAAGCATCGATCAGCTTGGCAAGGGTCAGATGATTGACGCCGATCCGACAGCCTGACATGAAGCTTCTCTGGACCGCGAATGCCTGGGAAGACTATCTGTTCTGGCAGAACAATGACGCGAAAATGGTCGAGAAGATCAACGAGCTCATCAAAGACACCAAGAGAGCTCCATTCCATGGCCTGGGTAAGCCTGAGCCCCTGAAGGGCGATCTTGCCGGTTTCTGGTCACGACGCATCCTTGGCGAGCACCGTCTTGTCTATCGTGTGGGCGGTAAAGGTGATGACCAGCAACTGGCAATCATTCAGTGCCGCTTTCACTACGAAAAATGAATCACCTGAAGGCGTGAAGCCGCGCGGTATGTTGATCTTCCAGGCGCCATGATCTTGGCCCTCCAGACATTGCGACTATATCATTGGCTCTGACCCGCAGCAATCAAGGAGCCCGCCATGCATGATGACATGCCGACTGTGACCCTGCCCTCCGGCCTGCAGGTGCCAGCCCTTGGCATCGGCACCTGGAAGATGGGCGAGGTTTCGAAGGACCGATCAAGCGAGATTGACGCCCTGAAGACTGCCATTGACCTCGGCATGACGCTGATCGACACGGCGGAAATGTATGGCGAAGGTGCCTCCGAGACGTTGGTGGGTGAGGCAATTGCCGGCAGGCGCGACGAAGTCTTCCTCGTCAGCAAGGTTTATCCGTGGAATGCCAGCCGCGACGGCGTACGGGCTGCCTGCGAGCGAAGCCTCAAAAGGCTGAAAACGGACAGGCTCGATCTCTATCTGCTGCACTGGCGTGGACAATATCCGCTGTCGGAAACGGTTGACGGTCTGGAAGACCTGCGCAAGGAGGGGCGGATCCGCGCCTGGGGGGTGTCGAATTTTGACGTCGATGACATGCAGGAACTGATGCAGGTTCCGGGCGGCAAGAACTGCGCGGCAAACCAGGTGCTCTATAATCTGTCGAGACGCGGCATTGAATATGATCTCCTGCCCTGGTGCCAGGAGCGCGGCATTGCCGTGATGGCCTATTCGCCCATCGAACAGGGAGAATTGCTGCATCACCCCGAGATCATCCGCATCGCCAAGGCCTGTCAGGCAACGCCGGCCCAGGTGGCACTTGCCTTCGTGCTGGAGCGGGACGGCGTGATTGCCATTCCCAAGACAGGCAAAGTTGTACGCGTCGAGGAAAACCGCGATGCAATCGATCTCGATATCAGTGACGAAGATTGGGCCGAACTCGACCGGAGCTTTCCGCCTCCAGTGACCAAGCAGCCGCTGGAAATGCTATGAATCAATCTGTGAAGACGCGGATTCAAACCGGTAGAAAACCCCACCAAGCCTTTGGATAGACTGGTGATCATCGGGCGGATACGTGCCGCCCGGTGATCGCTTCAATCCTACATGCCCTGCGGGCCGCGGTTCATCGCGGCAATGCCGGTGCGGCAGATCTCAGTGAGGCCAAGCGGCTTCATGACGGCAACGAACTGGTCGATCTTGGAGGATTTGCCGGTGATCTCGAAGATGAAGTGCTCGACGGTCGCATCGACCACCTTGGCCTGGAAGGCATCGGCCAGCCGCAGCGTCTCCGCACGGCCCTCGCCGGAACCGGCAACCTTGACCAGCGCCACTTCGCGCTCGATCGGGCGTTCCTGGCCAAGCTGGCTGGCGCGTACCGTCAGATCCACGACGCGGTGTACCGGCACGATGCGGTCAAGCTGCGCCTTGATCTGTTCCAGAACACCGGGCGTGCCATTGGTGACAATGGTAATGCGCGATAGATGCGCCTCGTGCTCCGTCTCCGATACCGTCAGGCTTTCGATATTGTAGCCGCGGCCGGAGAAGAGGCCGATGACGCGGGCAAGCACGCCGGGCTCGTTGGTGACCAGCACTGACAGCGTGTGGCGTTCCTGCTTGGAAGTTTCCGGTGAGATGAAATAGGCCGAACCGGTGGGCTGTAGATGTGCATTCATGATCTAGCGTTCCTTGTGAGGGTTCCGGTGGCAGCTCTCAAACGAGCTGCCGGCCTTTCGCGTCGATTGCCGAGGCAACCGCCTCGTCCGTTGCCTCATCCGGCAGCAGCATCTCGTTATGCGCCTTGCCCGACGGGATCATCGGGAAGCAGTTGGCGAGATTAGCCACGCGGCAATCGAAGATGACCGGGCGATTCACGGCAATCATCTCGGCGATCTTGTCATCCAGTTCCTTCGGATCATCGCAATACATGCCAACCGCGCCATAGGCTTCCGCCAGCTTGACGAAATCGGGCATGGCTTCCGTATAGGAATTGGACAGGCGGTTGCCATGCAGCAATTGCTGCCACTGGCGCACCATGCCCATATACTGGTTATTGAGGATGAAGATCTTCACCGGCAGGCCATACTGGATGGCGCAGGACATTTCCTGGATGCACATCTGGATCGACGCATCGCCGGCAATGTCGATGACGAGCGCTTCCGGATGCGCCACCTGCGCACCGATGGCAGCCGGCAGACCATAGCCCATCGTGCCAAGGCCACCGGAGGTCAGCCAGCGGTTGGGCGCCTCGAAACCGAAGAACTGCGCCGCCCACATCTGGTGCTGGCCAACTTCGGTGGTGATGATGGTCTCGCGTCCCTTGGATGCCTCGTAGAGCCGCTGGATCGCATATTGCGGCATGATGACATCACTGGAATTCTTGTAGGCGAAGGAATTGCGGCCGCGCCAGCGATCGACCTGCTGGTGCCAGTCTGCCGTCTGCGCCTTTTCCGGCTTCTTCGCCTGGGCGCGCCACAGGCGAACCATATCCTCCAGAACGCGACCGACATCGCCGACGATCGGAATATCGACGCGGACATTCTTGTTGATCGAGGACGGATCGATATCGATATGGATCTTGCGCGAATTCGGCGAAAAGGCGTTGAGACGACCGGTGATGCGGTCATCAAAGCGCGCGCCGATGCAGACCATGACGTCGCAATCATGCATCGCCATATTGGCTTCGTAGGAGCCGTGCATGCCCAGCATGCCGAGCCAGTTCTTGCCCGAGGCCGGATAGGCACCCAGTCCCATCAAGGTCGAGGTGATCGGAAAATCGGTGAGTTCAACCAGTTCGCGCAGCAGCCTGGAGGCTTCCGGACCGGAATTGACGACGCCACCGCCCGTATAGAGAACCGGCCTGCGTGCCGATGCCATCAGCTCGATGGCCGCCTTGACGGCATTCGGATCGGCCTCGATCTTCGGCTTGTAGCTCTTTTGCGGAACGTGATCGGTGCGCGGCGTATAGGTGCCGGTGGCAAACTGGATATCCTTCGGGATATCGACGACGACGGGGCCGGGACGACCGGTCTGGGCAATTCGGAAAGCCTCGTGAATGGTCGCCGCCAGTTCATTGACGTCCTTGACCAGCCAGTTGTGCTTGGTGCACGGGCGCGTGATGCCGACGGTATCACATTCCTGGAAGGCATCCGAACCGATCAGCGACGTCGGAACCTGGCCGGTCAGGCAGACAAGCGGAATACTGTCCATCAGCGCATCCTGAAGCGGGGTCACCGCATTCGTGGCGCCGGGGCCGGAGGTGACCAGCATGACGCCGACCTTGCCGGTAGAGCGGGCATAGCCTTCGGCCGCATGGCCAGCGCCCTGTTCGTGGCGCACGAGAATGTGCTGGATGTCGTCCTGCTGGAAAATCTCGTCATAGATCGGAAGAACCGCGCCGCCGGGATATCCGAAGATATGCTCGACGCCGTTATCCTTCAGCGCTTTCAGAACGATTTCCGCTCCTGTCATCCGATTGTCTGTACCCGTCATGTCCTGGTCCGTTTTCTTCTGATTGAAACGAGGCCTTGGGGCCTGAATTGAAGGCATAAAAAAAGGCCCCTTGAGGAGCCTTTGGTAGCGCATGGGAGCTTCCGCCGGGTGGTTACACCACCCTGCCCATGCGCTTTCCCACCACGATAAGTGCGTTCGATACGATCATGGGCAGACTGTTAGCCAGAAAATGTCGTCACGTCAACGCAAATGCGCAATAAAACGTCACATCCTGCCTTTTCCAATTGCAGGTCCAAGTGTCTGAGGCAGCATCATTTAGGGCTAAAAACAGCACTTGCCGACAAACACTCGGAAAGAAGTTGTTAAGCCGCAGGCTCTATGGTCGTCTTCAATATGGCCGCAATTTTAAAAGGCGGCCAAGTGCCTTGGCTCAGGCCCGATGACAGGGGCGTTGTTTTTGCGTAATCACGAGCTTCACCAATCGGTCACGGCGGGCGAACAGGACAGGCGTGACGGCATGCATCCGCGCAACCGCCTGCTCGGCCGGGTGGTCGCCTGCAGCGGAGCGCGTGCCACCATTTCCGCCGTATCGGAAAAGGGTTCGACGGAGCTTTCGGAACTCTGGTCGGTCGGCCGGCTGATTTCGATCAGCGTCGGCGATAACCGCGTCGTGGCACTGACCTGCTCGATGACGACCGGCGCACCAGACTGGTCGGAAGCCCGCGACAACGAATTCCATATCGAAGTCGAGCTGTTGGGCGAAGTGCGCGTCGGGCCGGATGGCCGCGAGGAATTCACCGGTGGCATTTCCCGCTATCCCTATCTCGGCGCCATTGCCCACCGCATCCGTGCGGCAGACCTGATGCGCATTTACGATCCCGGCAAGGCCGATACCTGCGTCATTGGCAAGCTGACACAGGATGAGAGCATCGATGCCACGATCCACATCCCTTCCATGCTGTCGAAGCATTTCGCCATTGTCGGCTCCACCGGCGTCGGAAAATCGACGGCCGTTTCCCTGCTCCTCCACAAGGCCATAGAGGCCGACCCGAAACTGCGGGTGCTGATCCTTGATCCGCACAATGAATTTGCCGCCGCCTTTCCCGACAAGGCCGTGGTCATCGACACCGACACGCTCGACCTGCCCTTCTGGCTGATGCGGCTGGAGGAATTTGCCGAAGTCGTGTTCCGCGGGCGCCCGCCGGTGCCGGAGGAACTCGACGTCCTGCGCGACGTGATCCCGGAGGCCAAGCGTGCCTTTCGCGGTCATGACTCTGGCCTGATGCGCCGGGCAAGCGAGAAAAGCTCGGTGACCGCCGATACACCGGTACCCTATCGCATGGCCGACCTGTTGGCGCTGATCGATGAGCGCATCGGCCGGTTGGAGGGTCGCTCGGAAAAGCCTGCCCTGCGCTCGCTGAAGGTCCGCATCATTTCGGCCATCAATGATCCGCGCTACCACTTCATGTTCTCCAACAATACGATCAACGACACGATCATGGAGACGATTGCCCATATCTTCCGCATTCCCGGCGGCGACCGGCCGATTTCCACCTTCCAGCTTGCCGGCATCCCGTCCGAAGTGGTGAATTCCGTCGCCTCGATCCTCTGCCGCATGTCGTTTGAACTGGCGCTGTGGAGCGAAGGCGCCATC
Organism: Rhizobium sp. FY34; assembly: GCF_005222845.1. Taxonomy (GTDB): domain Bacteria; phylum Pseudomonadota; class Alphaproteobacteria; order Rhizobiales; family Rhizobiaceae; genus Neorhizobium. The sequence continues at coordinate 294,110 of NZ_STFZ01000011.1, forward strand.
CATATGCTGGTCGTCTGCGAAGAGGCGCATCGCTATGTCCCGGCAGACCGCGAACTCGGCTTTTTCCCAACCCGCCAGGCGATTTCCCGTATCGCCAAGGAAGGCCGCAAATATGGCGTCTCGCTTGGCGTCATCACCCAGCGCCCCGGAGAACTCGACCAGACCATCCTGTCGCAGTGCTCCACCGTGTTTGCCATGCGGCTGGCCAATGATCGCGACCAGGACATTATCCGCTCGGCCATTCCCAATTCCTCCATGTCAACCACCGGCTTTTTGTCCTCGATCGGCAATGGCGAGGCGATTGCCTTCGGCGAAGCGATCACCGTTCCGATGCGCATGATGTTTTCGCGCGTCGACAAGGATCTTTTGCCCATGGCACATGGCGTGTCCGACAAGGGCAGCGAAGTGACGCCAGATAATGTCGATCTGCGCGCCGTGATCGCCCGCATGCGCTCTGTCTCAAGCCCAGATATTTCGCTCTTCCAGAAAAGCGTCACCATCTCCGACGAGCGCGACACAGGCGCCTATGACAACACGGCGAGCGCTGCTGAACTTGACCGCTGGGCGCGTGAACTGCGCGATGTCGACCAATCCGCGATACCATCACGCGCCAGAGAAAGCCGGCTTGAACCCTATCGGCCAGACATGCTGCCCGGCGCACGGCTGGATGGGCATATGCCCGATCAGCGGGTGATCCGCCGCGAACCACAGCCGGATCTGCCGCCTGCGCGCCACTATGCTTCGCCAGAAGACACGGGTGCCGCGCGCGCGCAGCTTTTGCGGCGGGAAGGCTCCTTGCGCGACAGCATCCTGCGCAAGCCGCTCAGCAGCCTTTACGACAAGGACTGACCCTGCCCACTTCAGGATGAGGCGGCGGCAAACGGGTCAAACCGCTGCCAGGTCTCGTCCATCTGGTTGCGGAACCAGGTCATCTGCCGTTTTGCATATTGCCGCGTCAGCGCCGAGCCGCGCTCGATCACCCGGTCGCGGCTGATGTCGCCCGCCAGCATGGCGGCGATTTCCGACACACCGATGGCCTTCATCACCGGTGCATCGGCTGCCGGAGACTTTGCCAGCAGTGCGCGCACCTCATCGATAGCCCCCGTTTCCAGCATAGTTCCGAAACGCTGGTCTATCCTTGCATGCAACCGCTTGCGCTCCGGCAGGACGACGATCTTTTCCGCCCGATCCGGATCAATCAGCATCGGACCGCGCTTTTCCTGAAATACCGCAATCGACTGGCCGGTCGCCTGAAACACTTCCAGCGCCCGCACAATCCGCTGACCATCGCTGGCATTGAGGCGTTCGGCCATCTGCCGATCAACCGCAGCCAGGGCCGCGTGCAAAACCTCCGGCCCTTCCGCCACCAGCCGCGCACGCAAGCGCTGGCGAATATCATCGGCGATAACCGGCATATCGGAAAGCCCGCCGGTCAGCGCCTTGAAATAGAGGCCGGTGCCGCCGACAAATACCGGCAGGCTTCCCTCACCACGCAGTTGCGCAAGCAGCGCCTCGACATCCCGCAGCCAGTCACCGGTGGAATAGGCGCTGCCGGCCGGCACATGGCCGTAAAGATGATGCGGCACGCCACCCATCTCCTCCTCGGATGGCCGGGCCGTCAGCACCCGCAGCGTGTCATAGACCTGCATACTGTCGGCATTGATCACCACGCCGCCATGGCGGCGTGCAAGATCAAGCGCCAGCGCCGACTTGCCGCCCGCCGTCGGCCCGGTTATCAGGATGGCTTCGCAATTGTCCCGAAGGTTTGTCATCATGGCTCTCGTTGCCACGCTCATCGCCCATCCGTCAAACCCCGTTCTCGATGGAAAGCTCGGAGAAAGGGCGGCGCAAGCCGTCAATGCCTCCGGTCTCTACTGGCTGGCTGACGGGATCGCCTGCGATGTGGCGCTGCGCAACGAAGCGGAAGCCGCCGCCTCCGAGGCCGGTCTTCGCGCCGCCATTGGCGATCTGCCGATTGATGTCGTGGTGCAGGATGTGGAAACCCGCCGCAAGAAACTGCTGATCGCCGATATGGATTCCACCATGATTGGCCAGGAATGCATTGACGAACTTGCCGATGTGGTGGGCTTGAAAGAGAAAGTCTCGGCCATCACCGCGCGTGCCATGAATGGCGAGATTGCCTTTGAGCCGGCGCTTCGCGAACGCGTCGCACTGTTGAAGGGCCTGCCGATCGGCGTCGTGGACGAAGTCATCGAAAAGCGTATCACGCTGACCTCCGGCGGCCCGACGCTGATTGCCACGATGCGGGCCAAGGGCTTCCACACAGCACTCGTCTCCGGCGGTTTCACCGTGTTCACCAGCCGAATCGCCGCCATGCTGGGCTTTCACGAGGACCGCGCCAATATCCTGCTCGAACAGGACGGCGTGCTGACCGGCGACGTGGCAGAACCTATTCTCGGCAAACAGGCCAAGGTGGATGCGCTGCTAGACATCGCCGCCCTGCTCGGCATCAGCCCGCAAGACGCCATGGCAGTCGGCGATGGAGCCAATGATCTGGGCATGATCGGCATTGCCGGCGCAGGCGTTGCCCTGCATGCAAAGCCCTCCGTGGCGGCGCAGGCAAAGATTCGCATCGACCATGCCGACCTCACCGCCCTTCTCTATATCCAGGGCTATCGCAAGACGGATTTCGTCACACCGTGATCGATCTGCGGGAACCGCGGCTCATTCTGGAAACGGACCGGCTGCGCCTGCGCAGCTGGCTGGAGCGTGACCGCAACCTGTTTCGCGAGATCAATGCCGATCCGAAGGTGATGGAATTCTTTCCCTTCCGGCGCAGCCATGACGAGGCGGACCTGCTGTTTGAGCGGGTCAACATGATGATTCTTGAGGAAGGTCTAGGCTTTTACGCCGTGGAGGTGAAAGACAGCGGTGAAACGATCGGCTTCTGTGGTCTGGCGCCCGCCAATATGCCGGGCATTTTCCCGCGCGAAACCATTGAAATCGGCTGGCGGCTCGCCACCCGCTTCTGGGGCCATGGCTATATCACCGAGGCTGCCCGCGCGCTGCTGACCCAAGGGCTTCAGCAAAACGGGCTTCCCGCCATCGTTTCCTTTGCCGTGGCCGATAATCAGCGCTCGACAGCGGTCATGCAGCGCATCGGCATGCGGCGCTGCCCGGACCTCGATTTCGACCACCCGCGTGTTCCAGATACCCATCCGCACCTGAAACGCCATGTGACCTATGCGGCGGTTCGGGCGGACCGGACGACAGCCTGACCGCTCACCTCACTCCAAAGGCAGGGCGACGAAGCGCAGCTCACCGTTGGAACCGGCAATCATCAGATGCGCATTGCGACGCCCCTCGCCTTTCAGCTCATCGAGCCGGCTTGAGACATCCGCCGGCGTTGCGACGAAATCCTGGCCAACCTCGACAATCACTTCACCGGGCTTCAACCCCTTTTCCGCCGAGACAGATCCCGGCTCGACAGCGGTGATCACCACGCCCTCGACGCTATCGGCAATGCCGAAGCTCTTATGCTTTTCATCGTCAAGCACGGCAATCGTCATGCCGAACAGCTGGGCGGGCTCGGACGCCTGCGCCTGGTCCTGATCAGGCTCGGCCTTCTTGTCATCGCCTTCGGCCAGCGCCGGATCGTCGGACCCGGTCTCCGCATCGGCACTGTCTTCCAGCCGCCCGAGTGTAACCTTTACCGTCTGCTCCTTGCCGTCACGCAAGACCACGACATCGACTTCCTTGCCGACCGGGCTTTCGGCAACGGCGAGCGGCAGGTCGCGCATTTCCTTCACCGGCTTGCCGTCGAAGGAGAGGATGACATCGCCGGCCTTGATCACACCATTGTCCACCGGACCACCCTTGATGACGCCCGAGACAAGCGCGCCGCGCGCGCTATCAAGGCCAAGGCTTGCGGAAATATCGTCGGTCACCGGCTGGATGCGCACACCAAGCCAGCCGCGGCGGGTTTCGCCAAATTCAATCAGCTGCTGCACAATGTTTTGCGCCAGTTCCGTCGGCACGGCAAAGCCGATGCCGATCGAACCGCCGCTTGGCGAAATGATCGCCGTATTGATGCCAATCACATCACCGGCCATGTTGAACAGCGGGCCGCCGGAATTACCCTTGTTGATCGCCGCATCGGTCTGGATGAAATTATCGTAAGGGCCGGCATTGATATTGCGGCCGCGCGCCGAAATGATGCCGACGGTGACGGAGCCACCGAGCCCGAAGGGATTGCCGATCGCCATCACCCAGTCGCCGATGCGCATGCGCCTTGAATCACCGAACTTCACGGATTTGAGCGGCGCCTTCGGCTCCACCTTCAGAACCGAAAGATCGGTCTTGGTATCGGTGCCGACGAGCTTTGCCTTCAGCTTGTTGCCATTGGGAAAGATCACTTCGATATCGTCGGCGCCTTCGATGACGTGATTGTTCGTCACCACATAGCCCGCCGGATCGATGACAAAGCCGGAGCCCAGCGAATTCACCTTTCGGTTGCCATCCTGCTTGCCCTGGCCATCAAAGAAATCGTCGAAAAATTCCTGAAAGGGCGAACCATCCGGCACCACCGGTTGTGGCCCGGCGCCGCTGCCCTTGACGCTCTGCGAGGTGGAAATATTGACCACCGCATCCAGCAGCCCCTCGGCAAGATCCGCCACCGAAGACGGTCCGGAGGCCATGGTTGACGGAACGACCAGCGCTGATTGCGCAAAGGACGGCACGGCGGTGCCGGCCACCAGCGTCAGCGCCAGTGCAGTCGTGAGTGAGTTTCGCAAGGACAGTCGAAGGGAGTTCACCATCAGGCATCCTCGGCTTTCTAAAAATCGGCACCTGATGACAAGCATAAGGCGGAATGAAGACGGTGGAAATTACCTTTTCGTGAGACCCCCAGAAGATAATAAGGGGCGCGACCTGTCGGCAAAGGGTGATCCGGCAGCCCGAATGAAAAGGGGCGGCTGGTGGCCGCCCCCTCTCGATTGGTTTTGGATCAGGGCTGGGTCGCAGCCGGTGCGGCAGGCACTGCCGGGGCAGCAGGTGCGGCACCAGCGACTGGCGGCCGCAGCGGTCCTTCGCTCTGGTTGAAGAAGCGGAAGAACTGCGTGTCGGGGCTCAGCACCATGGTCGTGCTCTTGTCCGACAGCGCCGCAACATAGGCGCGCATCGAGCGATAGAACTCGAAGAAGCCCGGATCGCGCGAGAAAGCCTCGCCGAAGATGCGGTTGCGCTCGGCATCGCCCTGGCCTCGCAGGATTTCCGAATCACGCTGCGCTTCCGAAACCAGTTCGACAACCTGGCGGTCGGCGATGGCGCGGCGGCGCTGGCCCTGCTCGTTACCACGGGCGCGGATCAGTTCGGCTTCGGCCAGACGTTCTGCCTTCATGCGCTGATAGGTCTGCTGAGAGACTTCGCGCGTCAGATCGGTACGACGGATACGCACGTCACGAACGTCGAGACCGAGCGATTCGGCTGCACTCTGCAGATCGGCGCGCACTTCCTGCATCATCGATGCGCGCTCGTTGGAAAGAGCGGAATCGAAGTTGCGAAGACCATAGACCCGGCGAAGGGCGGCATCGAGACGGGTGCGCAGGCGCGATTCGGCCGAATCACGATCGCCGGACACGGCTTCGCGGAAACGACGCGGATCGGCGATGCGATAGACGACGAAGGCGTCAACTTCATAGAAGGCACCGCCGCGAACCTGGACGCGGATATTGTCGAGGTCGAATCGCAGGGCACGGTTCTCGAGATACTGGACGCGGTCGGCATCCATGAAGGCGAAGGGCAGCTTGAAATAGATACCCGGTTCGGACTTCACATCCTGGATCTGACCGAAGCGCACGACGATGGCCTGCTCGCGTTCGTTGACCACGAAGACCGACGAATAGACGAGAAACAGGATCAGGCCGAGGCCAATGATAATGGCTGGGAGACGATTGGAATTCACGGATTGCCCCCCCGATTGGCATTGACGGCGGCCGGGTTGGCCTGGCGCATCATTTCATTGAGCGGCAGATAGGGCACGACACCCTGCTGGCCTTCAACGATGATCTTGTTGGAGTTCTTGAGAACGGTCTCCATGGTTTCCAGGAAGATACGGTCGCGGGTCACTTCCGGCGCGTTCACATATTCATTGTAGATGGACACGAAACGCTGGGCTTCACCGGTCGCCTCGTTGACGACGCGATCCTTGTAGGCGGACGCTTCTTCGCGAACCTGAGCTGCCTGACCGCGTGCCTGACCGAGCTTCTGGTTGGCATACTGGTTGGCTTCCTCGACGAAACGATCTTCGTCCTGCTCGGCGCGCTGCACTTCTTCGAAGGCATCGGCCACTTCACGCGGCGGAGCTGCATCCTCGATCGGCACGGCATTGATGGCCACGCCGGCGCCATAGGTATCCATTGTGCCCTGAATGATATCGCGCACCTGCGTGGAGATTTCCTCGCGGTTGTCACGGAAGACGTCCTGGGCCGGACGACGGCCGACGACTTCGCGCATGGCGCTTTCGGCCACCTGCTGCAGCGTCGCGTTCGGGCTTTCCAGATTGAACAGGTAGGCGCGCGGATCGGTGACGGTGAACAGGATGGAGAACTGTACGTTGACGATGTTCTGGTCGCCAGACAGCATCAGGCCTTCGGTGGAATTGGCCACGCCACGCCCGCCGATATTCTGCTGCTGTTCGGTGACCTTGACGATCTCAACGGTTTCCAGCGGCCAGAGGTGAAAATGCAGGCCGGGGCCGGCGATTTCTTCCTTCGGCTTGCCGAAGCGCAGCTCGACGCCGCGTTCATCCGGCTGAACCGTATAGACGGACTGAAAGGCAGCGAATGCCGCGATGATCAGGAAAACGATGACGAGTGCGCCACCGTTGAACCCGCCCGGCACCAGGTTGCGCAAACGGTCCTGGCTGCGGCGGATCATGTCCTCCAGGTCCGGCGGACCACCATTGCCGCCGTTACCACCGCCCCCGCCATTGCGGGGCCGGTTGGGACCTTGGCCCCACGGCCCTTGATTGTTATTGCCGCCGCCGCCGCCCCCCCAGGGGCCGCCGCCATTCTGATTGCTCCAGGGCATCAAAACCTCTTTGTTCGTGTCACTCCCACCCCGCAAGATCCGCGCTAGTCTGCGGCAGTCGGGTCATGACCCCGTTATAGGTATCGCAGGGGCTGCTTTCAACGCGTGGCAGGCTCACTTCCGGGTGTAGGGTAACGAAATGTTTCAGTTTGCCGCAGTCCGGCGGCGATAGACGACAAAGCGCGTGGGAAAACTGTCCTTTTCACCTGCCGGCACAGCCGTTTCGGAGACCTGTTCAAAAACCCGCGGATCGATCAGCGGAAAGAAAGTATCGCCATCCTCGACCACGGTTTCCACATGGGTGAGGTAGAGATGATCAGCCTCGACCATCGCCTGGGCATAGATTTCGCCGCCGCCGATCACACAGATCTCCAAGGCACCGCTTTCTGCCGCAATCTGCCGGGCAAGCGTCAGCGCCTCTTCCACTGAGGAAGCCGTGGAGCAGCCGTCGATGGCAAGGGTGGCATTGCGCGTGACCACTACATGCGGACGTCCCAGCAGAGGCTTTCCGCCAAAGCTTTCCAGCGTCTTGCGACCGACGATCACCGGTTTGCCAAGCGTCATCTGCTTGAAGCGCTTCAGATCCGTCGACAACTTCCATGGCATGTCGCCATCGCGACCAATGACATTGTTTTGCGAGACGGCGGCTATCAGGACGGTGGCGATCTTGTCTGCGCTCATACCGCCACCGGCGCCTTGATATGCGCATCCGCCTCATAGCCGACGAGGTTGAAGTCCTCGAAGCGGAAACCGAAGATATCGCTCACATCCGGATTGATCTCCATCTTCGGCAGGGCTTTCGGCTGGCGCTGCATCTGGGTCTCGGCCTGCTCGAAATGGTTGGAATAGATATGCGTATCGCCGAGCGTGTGAACGAAATCGCCGGGCTTCAGGCCCACCACCTGCGCCACCATCATCGTCAGGAGCGCATAGGACGCGATATTGAAGGGAACACCTAGGAAGATATCGGCAGACCGCTGGTAGAGCTGGCAGGAGAGTTTCCCATCTGCGACGTAGAACTGGAACAGGCAATGGCAGGGCGGCAGCGCCATGTCATCAACTTGCGCCGGATTCCAGGCCGAAACAATATGACGACGGGAATTCGGGTTGCGCTTCAAACCCTCGATCAGATTGGCGATCTGGTCCACATGCCCGCCATCGGGAGACGGCCAGGAGCGCCACTGATAGCCATAGACAGGACCCAGTTCACCCTTCTCGTCGGCCCATTCGTCCCAGATCGAAACGCCATTCTGCTTCAGATAGGCAGTGTTCGTGTCGCCCTTCAGGAACCACAAAAGCTCGTGGATGATCGAGCGCAGATGCAGCTTCTTCGTGGTGAGAACGGGAAACCCTTCTTCAAGGTCGAAGCGCATCTGGTAGCCGAAGACGGAACGCGTGCCGGTGCCGGTGCGGTCACCGCGGTCAGTGCCATTGTCCATCACGTGGCGCAGAAGATCGAGATATTGTTTCATGGCGTGGTCCTGCCTGTTCCGTTAGCCTGTTTATAAATCCGGAGCCATCGCACGCGATAGCCTCAGCCGCCTTTTTTTCCTGGGATTTCACGCGTCAACATTGCGATACGCGCAATCAAAGACAAAGCTCGGCCGACCCCTTTTCATCCACCGGATAAACGCCTATATCACTCTTGCCGGGGCTTGCTCCGGCTATGGCAATAAACTGTCGGTGTAATAAACCTATTGGACCCGGGGGCGGTACCCGGCGCCTCCACCAAAAACCGGTCGGACATTCCACATGGATGGACCGGCTTTTGATGGGGGCGAAATAGGATCGACAAGGGCGTAAAGATCGAACTTTTGCTCGGCATGATACCGCCGTTATCGGGTCACAAGTGTAGTTGCAAATGACAACAACGCTAAGGGTTATGCTCTCGCTGCCTAATGGCGGTGCGGGAAATCCGAACTAAGTCCTCTAGGTTAGCCCCTTGAGGCGGGGTCCGAAGGCACCTGGCAACAGAAGCCTTCACCTTCTCGTTTCACCGGATTTTCGTTATGATACTGAGACTCGACACGGCGGGGGCTTCCGCAGTGCGCGCACCTGTCTTATAACGACCTTGGCACATCGCCGGTTTAAGAACGATATTCGATTGGAAGAAAGCACCTATGGCGCAGGACCACATCCGTTACGACATTCTGGCGCAGGACGCTCTGCGCGGCGTCATCCGTAAGGTTCTGACCGAGGTGGCCGCCACGGGCCGGCTTCCCGGTGACCACCACTTCTTCATCACCTTTCTCACCGGCGCGCCGGGCGTGCGCATTTCCCAGCACCTGAAGAGCAAATATGCCGAACAGATGACCATCGTCATCCAGCATCAGTTCTGGGACCTGAAGATCACCGACACGCTGTTTGAAATCGGCCTGTCCTTTTCCGATACACCGGAGCGTCTGGTGATTCCGTTCAATGCCATCCGCGGCTTCTATGATCCGTCGGTGAATTTCGAACTGGAATTCGAAGTGCCGCTCGTTGAGGAAGAGGAAGTCTCGGCGGAAATCACCGCCTATCCGATCGACAACGTGGCAAAGCCTACGGATGGCGACGAGGCGAAATCCGACGAAGAGAAGAAGCCCGGCTCCGTCGTCTCGCTCGATTCGTTCCGCAAGAAGCAGTAAGGCCGAAACCTCCGAGGGTCAGATGGCTGCCGAGATCGTCAATCTTCGTCTGGCCCGCAAGGCCAAGGCGCGCTCCGAGAAAGAGCGCGTCGCCGAGCAGAACCGCATCAGCTTCGGGCGCAGCAAGCCGGAAAAGGCCCTGACGCGGGCACTGAACGAGAAGGCGGCCAAGGCACTCGATCAGGGTCGGCTGGACAAAACCACAGAAGACGACTGAAAGTTCAAGCCGCATCAAGGACATGAGCCGGCTTTCGGATTCAGAATGATAGCGGCTTGAATCAATGTGTGAGGCCAGCTGAATGATTCGCAAACATTCCGCCACACTGCACGGCCACCGCACCAGCTTTTCGCTGGAGGATGCGTTCTGGGACGAATTGCGCGCCATTGCGGCAGCCCGCGCCATCAGTGTCGCCGCCCTGATTGCCGAAATCGACGACAACCGCCCGCCAGAGAGCAATCTGTCGTCTGCGCTGCGCATCCATGTCCTGGTAACGCTAAAACAAAGGGCAGAAGGCCGTCCGTAATGACTATGGCAGCCCCCCATCCGGCTGCCGCCACCTTCTCCCCGCCAGGCGGGGAGAAGGAGACCACCGCGACGTCATCGCATCTCCATCACAGTGTTGAGTCCGAACAAAAAACGCGCGAAGCGCTCCCCTCTCCCCGCCTGGTGGGGAGAGGGCCAGGGTGAGGGGCATTCCACCACGCTTTCTTACCGAGAGGCGGCAGAAAAGCCTGACGCAAGGTCAGCCGGATTCCGGAACAGAACCCAGCCAACCGTGAGTCATGTAGTCAATTGCCGTTCACACCCGGCAGGCCGCCATTGCCACGGAACATGTCGTCAGTGGGCGGCACCGTCAGCTGCGGACTGTCCTGCGGCGGCTGTTGCAACTGTTGCAGGCGTTCGCGCTCCAGCGCCTGCGCCCGCTGGCGTGCCTCTTCCACCTCGCGGGCCCGCGCCTCAACCGCTGCCTTTTCCGCAGCTATCCTCCGCTCATTGCCCTCGAACACATAGAGCGAGACTTCACGACGCAGGCGCTGCTTTTCCAGCACGCTGGCCTGAAGCGTCTCCACCCGCCGCCGCTCCTTCTCGAAGGCGCGCAGCGACAGGTAGCTGCTCATGGCCGCAACATTGATGGTTTCCACCGGTGCGGCAAGCGGACCGGAATAGGCAAGTGTGAGCGCCGGATCACCGCCCGGCAAAGCTTCGTCACCGGCGTCATAGGTCAGGCTCAGCGCCGCATCGATCGCATCCTCGACCAGATCAAGGCGCAGCTGGCCTGAAAGCGTCACCCCCGGCGCCTTGGCCGTAATATTCTGCGCCCTCACCTCGCCGCCTGTCATGGTGAAAGGCATATCGACAGCACCAATCTCGACCGGGCCGGCATGGATGAGAGATCGGATAATAGGCAGAACCTTGGCTTCCGTCACCTCGCCCTCGATCGCATCGGCACGCGCCAGAAGAGCCGGCATCAGGCCGGCATGCACACGCGGCAGTGACAGGGACGACAGATACAGCGTGCCGGAACCGCTGGCAGCCGCCAGAAGGCCTGCCGGCGTCTTGGCCGTCGCCTCGGCCACCAGATCAAGCCCTAGGCGTCCGCGTGCCACTGGCTGGCCCTCGAACGGCCAGAGAAGCGGCGCAAGATCCGCATTCTCGACCTTCATGCGCGTCTGGAAGAGCCCGACACCCTCCGTATTGGACAGCGACAGGCGCCCGGCCATGCGACCACCCAGCCATGCGCCGGTCGCATCATCAATCAGCATGGCGCCACCACGGCTGGTTAGCCGCCCGGCAAAATCCGTCACGTCCGGCAGGTCGAGACCGCGCATAGTCCGAGCCTTGAGATCGAGCGTCACATCGCTGCCGGCAAACATCGGCAGGGCAAAATCCTTATTTGCCACCATGCCGGTTTCAGGCTCTGTGAGCGGACCATAGACCGCCTCGCCAAGCCAGCCCATATCCACCAGATCCAGCGTCAGCGACCCCTTGGCGGTTGGCAGAGAGGAATTTCGATCAAGGACCAGTGACGCGGTGAGGCCGTTACCGCCGATATTTCCCGCCAGATCGGAGAGCGCAATCGTCTTGGGCTCGACGGCAATCTTCGCCGAAAGCTCAGCGGGCAAACCGATACCGAATTGCGGCAGGCCGATGCCGATGGTCAGCAGTGTAGGTTCCAGATCCGAACTGGCAAGCCTGGCGTCAAAATGTCCTTCTCCGAAAGTCTGCGCCTCAAGCGCCACCTCGCCGGTCACGTCAAGCGTGGTGCGATCTGTGCGATAGGACAGCATGCCCTTGGCCGGCGCATCGCCGCTGCGCTGCATCTCGACTGAAAGGCTTGCATTGCTATCGCCCTCAAACGGCAGAGCGTTGAAGCCCATTTGGCCGGCAATTGTGCCGGCCATGGCATTGGTCAGCGTGGCCTTAAGGTCGAGCGTCGTTTCGGCCGTCAGATCCAGCACATTGGCAGCCACGATTTCACCGGTGATCTCGGTGCCGTTCGAGTGTCCGCGAATCGAGGCCGCCGCTCCATTGCCCAGCGCCACTTCAGCCGACAGATTGGTATCGGCATACCAGGCGGCGCTGTCTGCCAGACGCTTCAGCAGAGGGTGCCGTGGCAGTTTCTCCTCCAGCATGGTCAAGAAAGGGCCTGGATCAAAGGCGCTGAAGGTCAGCGAACCATTGCCCTGGTAATCGAGGAAGGAACCTTCCGCCTTGCCGCGCGCCGTCAGCTGCGCGCCGGCCAGATTGCCGATCGTCAGCCGTTCCAGCGACAGCGCCCCATCACCCAGCTCGAACATGGTTTCCACCTGCTGGGCCACCACACCGAAGGCCATCAGCCGGTCGGCCTTCAGACGCGCCGCCAGACGATGATCGAGAACATCATTGCCGGCATCGCTGCCGGTCATCAGCGAGGCAAGCGCGCGCAACGCATCCAGATCAATCTCGTCGCCTGCAAGGTCCATGGACAGGGTCGGCGTCTGTTCGGCAAGCGACTGGCGCTCGACGCGTCCCTTCAGCGTTGCGGGTCCCACGGCCAGTTCCAACGAATCAAAGCGTTGCAGGCCGGGCGTCAGGTTGACACTGGCGGAAAAGCCGGCGGATTTCAGCTGGCGAATGGCCGGATCGACCTTGCCCGTCAGCCAGTCAGACAGGCCCGAAGGCTGGTTGGAGGCCAGCAGCATGCGCCCGACGAAGGACGCACCGCCCTGCAGCATCAGGGAGCCCTGCGCCTCCACTTGCGTGCGGCCCGGCAGGATGGCCACGGCATTTTCCACAGTCCAGCCGCGCTTAGCGGGGCGCAGATCAAGCCGCACATCACGGATCGTCGTGCCATCGGCCACCACGGCCGGCAGGCGGATGCTCGCCTTGCCCGGCACCTGCGGAATAGGAATCCGCGCCGCCATTTCTGTCAGCGCCGTCAGACGCTGATGCGCCGAGATATGCGGATTGCGGGCCGTCTTGCCGGTCATCAGTTCGGCCGTCAGCCGGTTTACATCGACCTGCTGGCCATCGGCTGTCAGCAGAAATTCAGGCTTGTCGCCGGTATCCAGCGTCGCCTCGCCGGTAATCACATAGGGATTGTCGAGCGCTCCGACCTCGACACGATATTCGGGCACGCGGATGCGGTCATTGGTCAGTGCGAACTTGCCCTTGGCGCGCGGCGGTGGCGGCGGCTTCACGCCCTGCGGCAAAACGGGATTGATCGGCTGGTCCATGAAGGCAAGGGCAAAATCGCCCTGATATTCCGGCTTGCCCTCATGCAGGCCAAGCGCCCCATCCAGCTGCAGCTCGATCGGCTGCACATCCGGCCAGATCTTCAGGCGTAGCGGCACCTTGCCGGCTGCGGCATCCGGCTCGCCGCTTGCCAGCGAAAACTTCGCCTCATAGCCATCCAGCGTCCCATTGCCCTCGGCCCGCCAAGGACCAGTCACCGAGCTTGCCGACATCTGCGCCGTCAGCCCCGTCACCCTGCGCGTGCGCCCGGTCGCCTCGTCGATGAATTCGATCTCGGCTCCGGACAGATAGACATCTTCCAGTACGACATTGCGCGCCGGCATATCCGGCCGGCTGCCGCGCATCCAGTCGAGCCGGCCATCCTTCAACACACGAATGCGCACCTTCGGCTTTTCAAGCCGCATGTCGAATATGCGGGCTTCGCCGGACAGGAAAGGCGCAAGCTCCATACCCATGGAAAACTGCTCGATCTGCACCAGCGGCGTGCCATCGACATCCTGACCGACGCGCACGTCGCGCATGGACACTGAGGGAAATGGCAGGATGCGGGCATCGACCGTGCCATGCACGGTGACCTTCTTGCCCAGGATGCGGCTTGCCTGCGTTTCGAAATCCTGCCGGAAATTCGACCAGTCGACGAAGAACGGCGCCAGCAGCGCCGTAAACAGTGCCACGACCACAAGGCCGCCTAGCAACAGCATTATCCGTCCGAGCACGCGCACCTACTCCCTGGTTACATACCCCGTTATTTGCACATCGACCGGTAACAAGCCATCACAGTGTCAGCTTATCAGCTGCCAGACCGCAGAATCTTGCCGGGATTGAAGATATCCAGCGGATCGATGCCCTGCTTGATCGCGCGCATGAGATTGAGTGCCGGTCCGGCCTCCTGTTCGAGAAAGGTCATCTTGCCCTGGCCAATGCCGTGTTCGCCCGTGCAGGTGCCGCCGGCTGCCAGCGCCCGCCGGTTGAGACGCTCGACGAAAGCCTCGGCGCGGGCAATATCGTCCGGGTCCTTGTCATCGAACAGGATCAGCACATGAAAGTTTCCATCGCCCGCATGGCCGACGATCGGCGCCAGAAATCCGTTTTCAACAATATCGGCATGCGTATCGGCCACGCAGTCGGCAAGCTTCGAAATCGGCACGCAGACATCGGTCGATAAACCGTTCAGATGCGGCGCCAGCGCCCGTGATGCCCAATAGGCATCATGGCGGGCCTTCCACAGCTTGGCCCGCTGCTGGGCATCGCCGGTCCACTGGAACCCCTCGCCGCCGCATTCCTCGGCAATCATGGCAAACTGTTCCGATTGCAGCCGCACCGTTTCCTCGGTGCCGTGGAATTCGAGAAACAGCGTCGGCTTTTCCTCGTAAGTCAGGCCGGAATAGGCATTGCAGGCCTTCATTTGCGTTTCGTCGAGCAGTTCGATGCGCGCCACCGGAATGCCCATCTGGATGGTCATGATCACCGCATCGCAGGCGGCCTTCACGGTCTGAAAGGCGCAGACGCCGCCGCCGATTTTTTCCGGAATACCCTGCAGCTTCAGCGTGATGGACGTGATGACGCCAAGCGTGCCTTCCGACCCGACAAACAGCCGCGTCAGATCATAGCCGGCCGAGGACTTGCGAGCCCGCGTGCCCGTCGAGATTTCCTCGCCATCGGCCGTCACCACGGTCAGAGACAGGACATTGTCCTTCATCGTGCCATAGCGCACCGCATTGGTGCCCGAGGCGCGGGTCGCCGTCATGCCACCGATCGAGGCATTGGCGCCGGGATCGATGGGGAAGAACAGGCCCGTATCACGCAGATAGGTGTTGAGCGCCTCACGCGTCACGCCGGGCTCCACCGTGACATCCAGATCTTCGGCAGAAACCCGCAGCACCTTGTCCATGCGTGTCATGTCGAGCGAAATGCCGCCGGACGGCGCATTCACCTGTCCTTCGAGCGAGGAACCGGTGCCAAAGGCAATGACGGGCACGTGATGGGCAGCGCAGGTTTTTACCACCAGCTTCACATCCTCGACCGTCTCGGCAAAGACGACGCCGTCTGGAAGCTGGCGCGGCAGATAGGTGGTGGTATGGGCATGCTGCTCGCGAAAGGCCTGCCCCGTCTGCAAACGATCACCGAGCGCCCCACGCAAAATCTCGAGAACAGCTGCAATGCCCTCCTCGTTGCGTCGACCAGCCTGCACGTCTCTCAATACCATTGCCATGTCTCCAGATACGGTCGCTGATGACCGACCGTCTTTGCCATGTTTGGTATGCGAGACATCGCAGGTTGTCCATATCGGCGGCGATGATCGCTAAAGCCTACGCGGCCAACGCTGTGCACCATGCAGAATTGCGACTATGTGCCAGATCCGGCAAGTAACATCTCGACCGAGGTCATGCTTCAAAACGAAGCACATGACCAGACGTTGTTTACGTCGATCTCAGCACAGCCATTCGCTGCATTGCTCAGCCCAAAATTGATAGTTAGTTGTCTTTTCGCTTTCGACGGTTCCGATCATGACCCGGCCATCCTGTGCGGATGACAGCGCAAGGCTGTTCAAAGCATCACCTGCCCCCATAGCCCCCTCTTTGCGCCCGTCGTCTCACAGCCCGTCAGCTTGGCTACAGCGACAGGGCCAGTCTCAGGATCAGCCCATGCACGTCAGAACAATCGCCCTCGCCCTTAGCCTGCTGTCCCTCGCCGGATGCCAGACGGTTGACGCCAACTCGCCGGAGGCATTGAAGAAAGCTGAAATTCAGCGCCTCAAGTACGAGACAAACAGGGCGAACTGCAAGTTGGTCGTGGAGCTCAATCGCCAGAGGACGGCGCAGAAGAAGGAACAAGCGAAGGACAACAACTGCGCCGCGATCCTGATGAACAGTTCTTCGGTCAACATCCATCCGGTCGCCTTCGTCCCAGATTTCAACATCAACGGCATTCCGCTGCCGATCGGCGCGCTGATGAAACTTGCGGTCGTCATGGAACGCAACGATCGGGAGAACAAGGCAGTGGAAGCCAAACTGCCGGCCTGGGCAACCAAGACCGAAGGCGCCGACATGACCTACCGTATTCTGCTGTCTCTGACTTTCACGCAAGATGAGATCGCCACGCTCAAAACAAGCTCTGACTTTGCCGATGCAGCACAGAAGAGCGATGCTATACTGCGCTTCCTCAAGGCCAACCCGCAAATGGCCAAGGAATATGCCCGAGGTGACATTTAATCGGCCCCACACCTGGCCGTAATAATGCAGAGAATTGACCGCGTCTCACCAGCGATGCGGTCAGTTCGGCCCGTGCTCTGCCGGAGGCTCAAGACTGTGCCCCCTATTCCGCCGCCATCAGCGGTGGCTTCTTTTCCTCGTTGGCGGCGCGGTGCGAGACCAGTTCAAGCTCGTCATGCAGGCGCTGTTCCTCATGGGCATGCGGCTTGGCAAAGCGCGCAAGCAGAAGATAGGCGACCGGCGTGATGAACAGCGTCACCAGCGTGGCAAGCCCGAGCCCGCCGACGATGACCCAGCCAAGCGCAATACGGGCTTCTGCACCCGCCCCTTGCGCAAAGACCAGCGGCACGCCGCCAAGAATGGTGGCGATCATGGTCATCATCACCGGGCGCAGGCGAAGGCTGCAGGCCTTTTCGATGGACTCGCGTACGGCTGTTCCCTGATCGCGCAGCTGGTTGGCGAATTCGACAATGAGAATGCCGTTCTTCGCCATGACCCCAACAAGCAGCACGAGCCCGATCTGGCTGTAGACATTGAGCGAAGAGCCGGTCAGCACCAGCGCAAAGACCGCGCAGGCCAGACCCAGCGGCACCGTCGTCATGATGATGATCGAGGACAGCACGCTTTCAAACTGCGCCGCCAGCACCAGGAAGATGATGGCAATGGCAAAGCCGAAGGTGATCGCCATACCATTGGCGTTTTCGCCCAAGGTTTTTGCCTCGGCAAGCGGCATCAGGCGCGACCCATTCGGCAGAAGCGGTGCGGCCAGCGCCTGAACCTCCTGAAGCGCCTGGCCGAGCGACACGCCATCGCGCAGGCCCGCAGACAGCGAGACCGAGGCCAACTGCTCCTCGCGGGTCAGGCGCGGCGAAACGGCACCCTCTTTGAGGCTGGCGATCGTCGACATAGGCACGACCTTGCCGTCATTGGTGCGCAGGAAGATGTTTTCGAGATCCGTCGGATCGTTGATCGGCTGCATCATCGAGGTAATCTTGACGGGAATGGCTTCCCCCTCGACGAAAACATCGACGACGGAGCGGCCCTCAAGCAGAGCCTGCATGGAGGCTGACAGGCCGCCGATATCGATCCCGAGATCGGATGCCCGCTCGCGGTCGATGGAAACAGAGAGCTGCGCCTGCGTCGGCTCGTTGTCGAGACGCGGCGTCTCGAACGAACCGCTTTTCTCCATGGCCTGAACCAGTTGGATTGCTGCCTGGGTGAGCGCGGCGTGCTCATTGCCGACAAGCGCCACCTGAAGACCACTGCCGGCGCCACGAATGCGCAGACTGTTGGACTGGATGGCAAAGCCGCGCACTGCCGGCACGCGCATGGCGGCAGCATTGATATCATTGACAATCTCGTTCTGGCCCCGTTGCCGTTCCGCCCAGGGCGCCAGTGTCATCACCATGAAACCGCTGTTGACGGAGCCACCATTGCCGGACACCGAGAAGATGTTGCGGATCTCGCCGCTATCGAGAAGCGGCTGCAGGTTTTCCTCCACGCGCTTCAGCTGATCCTCGGTATATTCGAGGCTGACGCCCTGCGGCGCCGTGAGCCGCATCATTACGGCGGAGCGGTCCTCGCGCGGTGTCAACTCGCTTGTCACCTGCCCGAAGGCGACGAAGGCGGCAAAACCGAACAGAAGCGAGCCGGCAATCACCACCAGCGGCGCGTTGAGACAAAAGCGCAGGCAGCGGGCGTAAGTGCTTGCAAACAGGTTGCCGAAACCGGCAAGCAGGCCCTTGGGCTCGGTCATCGGCCGCGTCAGCATGCGCGAAGCAAGCATTGGGCAAAGCGTGAGTGCCGTCACCGAAGACAGCGCCACGGCAAAGGCCAGCACGAAACCGAATTCGCGGAACAATCCGCCGAGTTGTCCGGGCAGGAAGGAGAGCGGAATGAACACGGCGGCAAGCGTCGCCGTCGTTGCCAGAACCGCAAAGAACACTTCCTTGGTGCCGAGCACGGCGGCCGCCCGCGGCCCCATGCCTTCGGTGCGTCGGCGCACGATATTTTCCAGAACGACGATCGCATCGTCCACCACAAGCCCGGTCGCCAGAACAATGGCCAAGAGCGTCAGGATGTTGATGGAGAAGCCGACGAGATAGATGGCGGTCAGCGTGCCGATCAGCGCCACGGGCATGGTGAGTGCCGGGATAAGCGTGGCGCGCCAGTCGCGCAGGAAGAGATAGAGCACGATAACGACGATCAGTGCCGAAAGGCCGAGCGCAAGTTCCACCTCATGCAGCGCGCCGCGGATGAACACGGCATCGTCGCTGGTAATCACGATGCGTGTGCCTTCCGGCAGGGTGGCCTGCATGGCATCGACAGCGGCGGCAACGCCGCTGGAAATATTCAGCGTATTGGATTGCGCCTGGCGGATAATGCCGAGACCAACGCCCTGCACGCCATTCGAGCGCAGCGTGGTGGTGCCGTCATCGGGACCGAGCGTCACGCTTGCCACATCCCGCAGCCGGATATTGTCCTTCACCAGCACGCTTTCAAACGCTTGCGGCGTAGAAAGGTTTGCGGTGGCGCGCACCACGATATCCTGCGTGCGCGAGGTCAGCGAACCGGCTGGCACGTCAAGCGCTGCACTGGAAAGCGCGCTGGTCACATCCGCCACCGTCAACCCGCGGCTGGCGAGCGCCGCCTGGTTCACATCGACACGAAAAATCTTCTCCTGGTCGCCGTAAAGCTCGACATCCGCCACGCCTTCGACAGCGGCCAGACGATCGGTAATCTCATTGTCGACCAGTTGCGTCAGGTCTTCCATCGACAGCTTGGTCGAGGTGACGGCCAGACGCATGATCGGCTGCGAATCGGAATCCGCCTTGATGATGCGCGGCTCGTCGGTATCGTCCGGCAGTTGATTGGCGACGCGACCGATAGCATCGCGCACATCGTTTGCCGCAACCGAAAGATCGACGCTGTCATTGAATTCCATCGTCACCCGGCTGGAGCCGAACTGCGATTCGGACGAGAGCGCCTTCAGGCCGCTGACGCGGGCGACCGCGCCTTCGATCACCTGGGTCAGTTCCTGGTCGATGGTTTGCGGCGAGGCACCCTCATATTCGGTGCGCACGGTAATGACCGGCTGATCGACATCGGGGAGTTCGCGGACTTCAACGCCGACAAAGGCCGCAAGACCGGCCACCACCAAAAGCGTGTTGATGACGGCAGCCAGGATAGGCCGGCGCACGAACATCGCAGTGAAATCGGATTTCGCCTTCTCCGTCGTACGCTTCTTATCTTCGCTCATGGACGCGCCGCCTCCGCCACCTTCTGTTCCGCACCCTGAATGCGCACCGGCTGGCCTTCGCGCACGCGCTGCAGACCTTCCGTCACCACCATGTCATCTGCCTTCAGATCGGCCTTCACCAGCACCTTGTCGGGATTGCGCTGGATGATGCTGACGCGGGTCTTGCGCGCCTTGCCATCGGCCACCTGCCAGACATAGGAGCCATCGGCATCCCATTGCACCGACAGCGGATCAACCGCCGGGAATGCTTCGCCGGGAAAGCGCATGGAGACGCTGAACGACATGCCGGCTCGCAAGACGTCACTTCCATTGTCGATGCGCGCCCTCACCCGGATCGTACGGCTCGCCGCATCGACGCGGTTATCGATGGAATCCACCTTGCCGGCAAAGGTCTCGCCCGGTCGGCTGATGGATGTCGCATCCATCGGCATTCCCGGCTTGAGCACGGCAACGAAGCGTTCCGGCGCATAGAAATCGACGAGGATTTCGGAACGGTCATCCAGCGTGACAATGCTGGTCTGGGTGGTGACATTGTCACCGATATTGATCGCGACAATGCCCGCCACGCCATCGATCGGCGCAACGATATCACGACGCTTGAGGTTGAGGGTGGCTGTGCTCACCGCAAGCTTTGCCGATTCCTCGGCAATCTGCGCATCGAGCACGTCAAGGCGGGCCACAGACTGGAGATTGCGGTAGGAGCTCGATTTTTCAACGGCGCTGCGCAGCGAGACCTGCGCCTTGTCGCGCTCGATCAACTGCTCGTCATCATCAAGACGCGCCAGCACATCGCCCTTTTTCACCTTATTGCCGGATGCAACCAGGATATGTGTGATCGTGCCGCTGGCCTGCGGCATCACGACGACGGACTGGATCGCCTCGCCATTGCCGATGGCATTCAGCCGGTCGTTGACGGTGCCGATGGTCACGGCTCTTGCGGCAATCAGCGTGCCACGCTGAGCGCCTCCCTGCCCTCCAGCAGCGCCTGCACCTTGACCACCGCCCTGCCCCGAACGCTGTCCGCCGGGGGAAGCAGCGCCTGTGCCGCCACCAGGCACTCCAGGCTGAGAAGCGTCCGGCGCGCGAACCAGGGAAACAACCTCAAGAGGCACGCCCATCTTGACCAGCGCTGGGCCGGCCGCCGGGCTGACGAACAGCCACAGACAGAGACCGGCCAGCAGCACGGCCAGACTGAGGAGCAATTGCTTCCAGATGCGCATCAAGACACTCCGATGGGAAAATACGACTATGAGGTGAATTATCGTGACATACAGTCGCTTAGGCAATGCCGGATCACCAACCTTGCAAAATTGTAACCTAACGCACAATCACGGACGCGTGAATGGCAGCGACAGGTCGCAGATTTGGCACAAATGCAGCGCCGACTTTGGTGTTTTGCCGCAATCCGGGCCGATGACTGGAATAAAAGCAGAACATGCTCTATGGCCTTGTCCTCCCGGAATCATTAGATTGACCTGATGACGAACAGTTTCGACGACATTCCGTTCTTCGATGAAGAACCGGATCACGCTCCGCGCATGAAGCCCGGCCAGGTACCTGCGGCTGCGACCCAACCTGCGCCTTCCGGGCTTGGTATTGCCGCCCGCGCCATGGCCGCCCGCGACCAGCATCGCGCCCCCGATTATCTCTCCGGCCTCAACCCGGAACAGCGCGACGCCGTGGAAAGCATGGATGGCCCTGTTCTGGTTCTGGCTGGCGCCGGCACCGGCAAGACGCGTGTGCTGACCACCCGCATTGCCCATATTCTGGCAACGAACCGCGCCTTCCCCAGCCAGATCCTGGCGGTGACCTTTACCAACAAGGCAGCCCGCGAGATGAAGGAGCGCATCGGCGTGCTCGTCGGTGGCGCCGTCGAAGGCATGCCCTGGCTCGGCACCTTCCACTCGATCGGCGTCAAGCTTCTGCGCCGCCACGCCGAACTGGTTGGTCTTCGCTCGGATTTCACCATTCTCGACACCGATGACGTGACACGGCTGATCAAGCAGCTGATCCAGGCGGAAGGTCTGGACGACAAGCGCTGGCCCGCCCGCCAGTTCGCCGGCATGATCGACACCTGGAAGAACAAGGGGCTAACGCCGAAGGACATTCCCGAAGGCGATGCCCGTGCCTTTGCCAATGGCAAGGGTCGCGAGCTTTACGCCGCCTATCAGGCACGGCTAAAAAGCCTCAATGCCTGCGATTTCGGCGACCTACTTCTCCACCCGATAGACCTCTTCCGTCGCCACCCGGATATCCTGCGCGATTACCACCAGAAGTTCCGCTATATTCTCGTGGACGAATATCAGGACACAAATACCGCACAGTATATGTGGCTGCGGCTTCTGGCCCAGCGGCCGAAGGATGTGCCGCAGAATGTCTGTTGTGTGGGCGATGACGACCAGTCGATCTATGGCTGGCGCGGCGCAGAAGTCGACAATATCCTTCGATTTGAAAAAGATTTCGTCGGCGCCAAGGTCATTCGGCTGGAGCGCAACTACCGCTCGACCGAGCATATTCTGGGAACCGCAGGCCACCTCATTGCCCATAATGAAGGACGCCTGGGCAAGACGCTGTTTACCGAACGCCGTGAACCGGATGACGAAAAGGTGATCGTGCATGCCGCCTGGGATTCCGAAGAGGAAGCCCGCGCGGTGGGCGAGGAAATCGAACAGCTACAGCGCAAGGAGCACAAGCTGAACGATATGGCGATCCTCGTGCGCGCCTCCTTCCAGATGCGCGAGTTCGAGGATCGCTTCGTGACGCTCGGCCTTAACTACCGCGTCGTCGGTGGTCCACGATTCTACGAGCGGCTCGAAATACGCGATGCGATGGCTTACTTCCGCCTCACCTGCCAGGCGGCCGACGATCTCGCCTTCGAGCGGATCGTCAATACGCCAAAGCGCGGCCTTGGCGATACGACCGTGCGTGCGCTGCATGACTATGCCCGCGCCCGCAACATACCGATGCTGGCGGCCTCCTCCGACATCATCGAGACCGACGAGTTGAAGCCCAAGGCCCGCAAGGCGCTGTTTGACGTGGTGCAAAATTTCCGGCGCTGGAGCGAGCTGCTGGAGACCACACCGCATACCGAGCTTGCCGAACAGATCCTCGAGGAGTCCGGCTATACGGACATGTGGAAGAACGACAAATCGGCGGAAGCGCCGGGCCGGCTGGAAAACCTGAAGGAACTCATCCGCTCCATGGAGGCGTTCGAGTCCCTGCGTGGCTTCCTTGAACATGTGTCGCTGGTCATGGATGCCGAGCAGAACGAAAATATGGACGCCGTGTCGATCATGACGCTGCATTCCGCCAAGGGCCTGGAATTCGAAACCGTGTTCCTGCCCGGCTGGGAGGAAGGCCTGTTTCCGCACCAGCGGGCGCTGGATGAAGGCGGCCGCTCCGGCCTTGAGGAAGAACGCCGGCTCGCCTATGTCGGCATTACCCGCGCAAAGCGGCGCTGCCATATCTGGTTCGTCTCCAACCGGCGTATCCATGGGCTCTGGCAATCCACCATGCCGTCGCGCTTCCTCGAAGAGCTGCCGCCGGCCCATGTGGATGTCGCAGCCTCCGACCAGGGATATGGCGGCTATGGCGGGCGCGGCGGTTATGGCCAGTCGCGCTTCGACAAGACCGAACCCTTCCAGAACTCCTATTCGACGCCCGGCTGGAAACGTGCCCAGGCCAACAAGACCGATGCGACCCGCGACAACTGGGGCACCCGTTCCGGCCATGCGGTGGACCGCATCGGCTATGGCGAAAGCGGGCCGAAGAGCCGCACCATCGATGGGGAGCTGGTGGCGAAATCCGTGGCTGACACGCCCTCGAAATTCACGCTGGGTGAGCGCGTCTTCCACATCAAATTCGGCAATGGCAAAATCGCCTCCATCGAAGGCAACAAGCTGACCATAGACTTCGACAAGGCGGGCCAGAAACGCGTGCTCGACGGTTTCGTCGAGAAGACATGAGGGACTTGCGCAGCCACGAGCGCCTGCCTGACGCTGCGCAGCCCTCGCCGCCAAATTCCACTGCGCCTTATCTTGCCGGAACCATCGAAATTGAATAAACCCATGCACATTGACGTCCGGACCAAGATCTTATCGTGCTTCATGAATTGTAAGCATGTGTAGTTTTATCGGCGTCGCAAACATGTTTACATGGCGACTTCGATGAACAACACAGTTGACCACATCAAAACACTGCAACAGGCCCGGCCAAGTGACGAAATATACGATACGTCACTTCCGCAAGGCATACATCTCTCGGGTGCACGTCGCGCTAAACTTCAAGTCTATCTGATCAATCTCGATCGTGCGGAGCGACGTCTGGAACTGATGGCGGCAAAATTGAACGCCCTGGGCATAGCCTATCAGCGCATTGCCGGCGTCGATGGGCAGAAGTTGACCTTTCCCGTCCCGGAATTCAGCGAAATCTCCTATCGCATGCTGCATGGCCGGCGCTTTCTGCCTGCCGAGGTCGGCTGTTATCTCAGCCACATCAACTGTGCGAAGCAGTTGCTGGATACGGACGCCGATTTTGCGCTCATTCTCGAAGACGACGTCACCTTTGCAGAGGATGCGATGGACAGTATCGGCCGAGCCATCGACCAGTCTGATTGCTGGGACATCCTGCGTCTGACGACCGTGAATTCGGGCCACAAATTCGCGATCCGCCCGCTCGGCAACGGGCGCAATCTTGCCATGTGCCTGACGCGCGAAAAGGGTGCCGGCGCCTATGTCGTCAACAGGAAGGCTGCCAAGTGGATGATCCAGCGGCTTTTACCCATCCGACTTGCCTATGACATCGCCTTCGATCTGGAATTCATGAATGGCCTGAACGCCGCCTTCATCCATCCGCTGATCGCCTCGCAGTTCACGCGCGAACCAACCCAGATCCAGACGACCATCCACAAACTACCCACCTGGCGCTATTTTTCAGTCCTGCCCTATCGCAGCTATCTGGAAGTGGCGCGGGTGGTGCTGCGCACCGCAAAGCTTGCACGCCATCTGCTGCAACGCTCAATGAGAGATCTCAACCACACAACGGCTAAGAGACAGAGATAAGGTCGAGCACCGCGCCCATAGCCGAGGATGATCCTTAGCCGTCGTTCTTCAGATAGTCCACCAGTGTACGGCGGCCCTCGTTTTCAGCCGTCACCGGTGTGGACTGAGACCCGGAAGAGCCACCGCCACGCGGATTGATCTTGCGAAGCGCCATGGCAGGAATACTGCCCGTGTGGCGTTCGACGATGATCATATGGGTGATATCGCCACGCTGGAAGGCTTTCAGGAAGCGGTCATATTCGGCAAAGGCCACGCAGCCATGCGAATCGCCGCGCACCCGCAAGAGATAGCTATGCGCCAGAAGACCGGTGCGGCCGAGCGGCGCCACGCCGTCGGTCGGCGTCAGACGAATGGCAGCAACCCCATGGAACAGTTTCTCGCGCATGGATAGTTTGTAAGTGCCGGGAGGCGTTGGGCCGCGCATCTTCACATGAGTGTATTTCGGATTGTCGCGCATTTCGCCGATGCCCGAATGGGCTTCGAGCTTCTCGCCGTTCGGCATGTGAACCACGCCATTGGTGATGTCATAGACAGCGATCTTGGTACCACGGTCAGGCCACGGAACCGAAGGCGTCATGCTCTTCATCGGGTTTTCGGGACGGGCAAAGGCAAGCGCCTTGGGTGCCTCTTCCTCTTCGTCTTCGGCAATCACAGGCGCCGATGCGCGTGCAGCGGGCTTTGACACAACAGGCCTGGCGGCAGATGGCGCAAGGGCAAGGGCTACTGCATTGGCAGGCGGCCGGCGCATCGGCAAGGGACCGGCTTCCGGCAGGTCATCATCCGTAGAAGGGCCGATGGCTTCGGCCACGGCGAGTTCCGCCGGGCTCTGCAGATCGGCCACTTCCACCTCACCACCCTCGGCATTGCCGGCAAGTGCTGCATCCCATGCGGTTTCGGTGGGCGGGGCAATCAGCACGGTTTCATGCAAAGCGGCCGAAAGCGTCGTCTTCCAGGCATCTTCTGCCGGGCGCTTCTGCGACAGCGCGGCAAACTGGCGATCGATTTCCGCCTGCGCCAGTGCCGCGGAAAGGCTGTCCTTCACATGCGGATCAGCCGGGCGGCGGGTGCTCAGATGCGCAAAATCGGCATCCTCGAGCCGGCCGGACTTTTCGGTGGCGCCGCTGGAAAGGCGCGAGAATTTGGCGATCTTCAAGGATCGTTCAGCGCGGGGAGACACAGCAATCGGTTTCAGATCGAGCGCGGCGCGCATCTGGTAGCCATAATCAAGGGGCTTTGCGCTGCCCATGGTCTGCATGGTGACAAGTGCGCCAAGCATCCAGCCGCCGACGGCCAGTGCGACACCGAGCGCAACGCCGCCCTTCAGAAATCCATGCGACGCGCTGGCTTTTGGCTGGCGCCGGACATTTTTCGAGACGGATGTTTCCGCCGTAAAGACCAGTGCCATGAACGCGTCACCCTTTACCCACTACTCGTACACCCAACGGGAACACAACCGCGCCGGAACACATATGCCGACAGGAGAAGGCTGGCCGCCTTTGCAATTGGCAGGTTCCTGTCGATGAGCAGTCAGGATGACAAATTATGGTAACCAATGTGTTTACAAGCCCCCCTGTTATTTCAGGTGCCCATTATATGCCGATGCCGCCGGAAGTTTAGTGGAAATATGGCAAAGGCGCGACATTGACGGCAAAATGTCGCGCCTTTACACCCAAAAGTAGTCCTTCGGCCTTGCTAGCCGTCCTGGCGACGCGGTGCAGACCGCTCGAAAAAGAACCAGGGACGCAGGCGAACGCCAATCACGTTTCCGGCAAAAGCCGCAACGACCCACAGATAGCCGTGCAGGCTGCCGGAGGCGATACCGGAGAAATAGGCGCCGATATTGCAGCCATAGGCGATGCGGGCGCCATAGCCGAGCAGCAGACCACCGGCAACGGCTGCCAGCACGGAGCGCAGCGGGATATCGAGCGAGGGTGCGAATCGCCCGGCAAGGGAAGCCGCCAGCATGGCGCCGGCAATGATGCCGAAATCCATGATCGAAGTGACATCGGCAAACACACTGCCGGCCAGCGCCTTGGCATTGCCCGGCATCTGCCAATAGGCCCATTGCATGGGATCTATCCCGATCGCCTGCGCGCCCTTGGCGCCCCAGAGCGCAAAGGCCGAGGTGATGCCCCAAGGCCGACCGGCAATGGCCAGCGTCAGGAAATTGAGGATGACCAGGGCGACGGCGCCGGCCACCAGCGGCCAGGGACCGCGCAGATAGCGTTGCAGGCCGGTGCGTGGCGAAGCGAGTTCCTGTTCAAGACTGCCATGCCTGCGCCGTTCGATGACGATGGTGATGGCGGTAATGGCGGCAAAGATGGCGAGCGACACGGCAATGCCGCCCAGCATGCCAAAGCTCTGGTAAAGCGCTATCGGCGGCAGCGCCGGCAGGCTCAGCCACCAGTCGAAATGGATGGTGCCAAGCACGGAGCCAACAATGAAGAAGAACAGCGTGACCAGCATGCGGGCATTGCCGCCGCCGGCGGTAAACAGCGTGCCCGACGCGCATCCGCCCCCCAGCTGCATACCGATACCGAACATGAAGGCGCCCGCAATGACGCCGAGGCCGGCCGGCGAAACATTGCCGCGTACCTCATTGCCAAACAGCGTACCGCTGGACAAAGCCGGGAAAAATAGGATGACGGCAAGCGCCAGAAGCAGCATCTGGACGCGCAGGCCGCGTCCCCTGCCCTCGACGATGAAGACACGCCAGGCGGAAGTAAAGCCGAAGGACGCATGATAGAGCGAAATGCCGAGCGCCCCGCCGACGAGAAACAGAGCACCCTGCGCACTGCCATAGATCGCGCCCAGCGTAAGCGTGCCAAGAACGAGAACCACAAGGGCCGTCACGCCGGACGCTCCCAATGGCGGGATGCTCGACGCACTGCCTGTGGTCGAGGATTGGACAAAGGCCATGATCAATCTCCTAGAGTAATGTTTTTCAAGATAGGGCGCAATACCGGGTCCTTCGAGGCAATCGCTGCCATTTCTGTGGGTTTTATTGGAAACCTGTACTGCCAGCCGGCTTTTCCTGGGCGCTGCGAACGAGGCGGCTTGCCGCAAGGGGCGCAGCTTGGCATCCTGTCACAAAACAAGCCGATAGGTCGAACACCGGAGACACACCATGAAGGCGCTGCTGCTCATCGATATTCAGAACGGCTTTTGCCCCGGCGGCAACCTGCCAGTGCCGGACGGCGACACCGTGGTGCCGGTCATCAACCAGCTGATCGAGGAAGGCTCCTATGATCTGGTGGTCGCCTCGCAGGATTGGCATCCGGCCGATCATGGCAGCTTTGCCTCCCAGCATTTAGGCGCAAAACCCTTTGATATGGGGGAATTGTCCGGCCAGAAGCAGGTTCTCTGGCCCGATCATTGCGTGCAGGGCACGCCCGATGCCGATTTCCATCCGGATCTCAATATCGAAGCCATCGACTATATCCAGCAGAAGGGCGAGAACCCGGCTGTCGACAGCTATTCCGCCTTTCGCGACAATGACCAGGCAGCCGTGACCGGTCTTGCCGGCTATCTGCGCGCCCAGCAGGTGACGGAGCTGGATATCTGCGGCCTGGCCACCGATTATTGCGTCAGGTTTTCTGCGCTCGACGCACGCGACATGCTGCCGGACGTCAAGATCTGCTTTATCGAGGATGCCAGCCGCGGCATTGATCCGCAGGGCGTCAAGGACGCCATTGCCGAGATGCGCGCGCGCGGCGTCGCCATCATCACCAGCGCCGAGATATTCGCCGACTGATAGGGTGTTGCGACCGCAGCCTTGCCGGCGGCGGTCGCAAGACAGGAATCAAAGCGGCTGCGTTGCCTGCTCAAGCCAGGACAGAACATCCGCATCGGTGACCAGCGGCGACAGCTTTTCACGCACTGTCGCATGATAGCGGTCGATCCAATCCTGTTCCTCTACCGTCAGCAGCTCGGTCAGGATCAACCGCCGGTCGATCGGGCACCAGGTCAGCGTCTCGAACCCCATCATCGGCAGGTCGCCGCCCTCGATCATATCGAGCGGCGTCACATAGATCAGGTTTTCGATACGGATGCCGAAGGCGCCGGGCCGGTAATAGCCGGGCTCGTTAGACAGGATCATGCCGGGCAGCAATTCTTGCGTCGAAAGCCGTGCAATGCGCTGCGGCCCCTCATGCACAGAAAGATAAGAGCCGACGCCGTGGCCTGTACCATGCGCAAAGTCGGCACCGGCCTTCCACAGCGCAATGCGCGCCAGCGGATCGAGATCGCAGCCGCGTGATCCCTTGGGAAAACGCGCGGTGGAAATGGCAATCATGCCCTTCAGCACCAGCGTAAAGAACCGCTTCTGCTCTTGCGGTACAGAACCGATCGCCACCGTGCGGGTGATATCCGTCGTGCCATTCACATATTGCGCGCCCGAATCGATGAGGAAGAGTTCGCCCGGCTGCAGCAGCCGGTCGCTCTCGGTGGTCACGCGGTAATGCATGATGGCGCCATGCTCGCCGGCGCCCGAGATCGTATCGAAAGAAACATCCTTCAGCGGGTTCTGCAGGCTCTGGCCGATCCGCGCCCGGCAGGCTTCCAGCACCTTCACCGCTGCGATTTCCGTCAGGCTGCCCGGCGGCTGCGCATCGAGCCAGGCAAGGAAGGTGACCATGGCAACGCCATCCTGCACATGCGCCTCGGCAGAGCCGCGCAGTTCGACGGCATTCTTCACCGCACGCGGCAGGCGGGCCGGATCGGTCGCCTCGACAACAACACCGCCGGCATCCTCGATCACCTTGGTGAGCGCAACCGACGTGGCATCGGCATCGACAAGGATCCTTGCACCATCGGCTGCATGGTGCGCCAGGCGCGCAAGCAGGCTTTCCGGCGCATGGATCGTGCAGAGCGGCGCCAGATGCGCTGCCGCATCCGCGCCGACCTTGCCCTGGTGGAGAAAGAGTTCAGCCCGCCCATCGGCCGTCAGAATGGCGCGTGCCAGCGGATGCGGCGTGTGCGGCACATCGGCGCCGCGAATATTGAAGATCCAGGCAATGGAAGACGGATCGGCGATCAGCACGGCGGCGGCCTTTTTCTGCGCAAGGCCTTCGGCAATCTCGGCAATTTTGTCGGATGCCGCTTTGCCCGCATGGCTCTCCAACTGCACGACCACCTGCCCCATGGGTTCGGCAGGACGATCCTGCCACAGTGCATCGAGCGGATTGGCATCAAGCATTACCAGGCTTCCGCCGCGCGCTGACACGGCCGCCGCGAGACGCTTCACCTCGGCGCCGCTATGCAGCCAGGGATCAAGGCCCAGCTTGAAGCCGCTCGGGCCGTGGGCCGCAATCCAACTATGCGGCGGCTCGCCCACAAGATCGCCCGGCGTGAAGGTTTGCGCATCCACCTGCTGCACAAGCTGCGTCGTATAGCGTCCATCGACGAAGACCACGGCTTGCGACTGCGTCACCAGCGCCATGCCGGCCGAACCGGTAAAGCCGGTCAGCCAGGACAGCCGCTCGGCAGACGCCGGCACATACTCCCCCTGGAATTCGTCAGCGCGCGGCACGAGGAAGCCATCAATCCCAAGCGCGTCGAACTGGGCTCGCAGCTGCGCCACGCGTGACGGGCCAAACTGCGGGGTTGAGGTGGTCTCGAAGGATTGGAACATAGGCATGCTTTCGATGAGGACGATTCCGATGACCGGCATTGTGACCGGAAAAATGCTGCCGGACCAGATTGACAGAGAAATGATATCAGATTGTGCAACTGCGAAAGCACGCTGACCCACGTTGAGCCACCCATGCAATGAATGCATGACACCCGTGTAGCAGAGCCTCTGACTGAACAGCAAATGAGCGACTATATTCAACTCATCGGGTGAGTGGACAAACGCTCACCACACAAAAGGACCGCACCGATGGCAAATTCCTTCTTCCGCAATGCCTTTGATCGCGTCGTCGCCGCTCGCGAGCGTCAGGCCACCCGTTATGTCAACGGCGCCCTGATGTATCTCGATGACGAGCACCTGACGGCGCTCGGCACAAGCCGCGAAGAACTGCGCCGCAAGGGCGCAACCCGCTACGTGTTCTGATGGAAATGGGACGGCGGGTCTCCTCCCAAGCCGCCGTTCCGCTCAGAACACGCGGAAGTCCCGCTTGAGCGCTTTGCCTCCAGGCGCTCGCGGGCTGGATCTGCCGCTTGCGGTATGGTCCTAAAAAAGGCGACACTTTCGGGTGTCGCCTTTTTTTGTTCCGCCCGAACCCATACCTTAAATGCAATGCTGCGCTGCGGGATAAGCAACGCTATCAGCGACCATGGCGCAGGTGGATGGTCACCCAGCCATTGCGCCAAAGCGTGCGCACATGCGAGAGGCCTGCGCCATTATAGGCCGCAATCACCTTCCAGCGCTGTGAAGCCAGAATGCCGGACAGGATGACATCACCGCCGGGGCTCAAATGCGTCGCCAGCTGCGGCGCAATCTTGATCAATGGACGTGCCAGGATATTGGCGATGATGAGGTCGAACGGCCCATGACGGCGAAAGGCGGAGGAATGGAAGCCAGGCGCCGTTTCCAGCGCGATACCGCCGGAAATACGGTTGAGCCGGACATTCTCGGCTGCCACCTTCACCGCGACCGGATCGATATCGGTGGCAAGAACCGGGATTTTCTTCAGCTTGGCCACCGCAATCGCCAAAACGCCGCTGCCCGTGCCCAGGTCCAGCGCATTGCGCGGCGGATGGGCGCGCATCACGCGCTCGATCATTTCCAGGCATCCAGCCGTCGTGCCATGATGTCCGGTACCGAAGGCCTGGCCGGCATCGATCTCGATGGGCACGTCGCCGCTGCGTACCTTGTCGCGATCATGCGATCCGTGCACGAGAAAGCGCCCTGCCCGTACCGGCTTCAGACCTTCCAGGGACTTGGCGATCCAGTCGATGTCCGGCAGAACTTCGCGCTCAATGACGAGATCCGGATAGGCCTCGGCAATGGTTTCGGCAAAGCGAGCGCGCACCTCGTCTTCGTCGGAGAACATCATATAGACGGAGGCTTCCCAGCGGTCTGTCTTCTCGTCCACTTCCGTGGTGCCGATGGCAAAATCCTCTTCGCCGAAGCAGAATGACAGGAGATCGAGAATGTCCTCGGATTCCTGCTCGGTAACGGTGACGTAGAGGCGCATCTCGCTCAAGGCTGTGTTCTTTCTGCGGCTATCTGTGTTGGCGCATGCTTTGCCACAAAACCGAGCGCACCAGCAAGCGCGCAGAGCCGCCATAAAGCGACCCGGTGATCAGCCCTTGATGAGGTTCTGAAGCTTCGTCTTGGCCGTATCGGGGTTTTCGCCATAGGAGATCGTGCCGGCAAATCGACCGCCCTTGTCGAGAAGGAAGACGGATGCCGTGTGGTCCATGGTGTAATCGCCGTTCGGATCCTTTTCGTCCACCGGCACCTTACGGGCATAAACGCGGAAACCCTTGACCATTTCGCCGATCTTGTCCGGCGCACCGGAAATGCCGATGATGCGGTCACTGACATTGGACACATAGCGCCCAAGCAGTTCCGGCGGATCGCGCTCCGGGTCCACCGTCACAAAATAGGCATTCAGCCTGGTGCCATCCGGGTCCACGGTATGCAGCCAGCCGTTCAGCTCGAACAGCGTTGTCGGGCAAACTTCCGGGCAATGGGTAAAGCCGAAGAACAGCGCGGTCGGTTTTTCCTGGAAGGCTTTTTCCGTGATCGGCTGACCGGTCTGGGCAACAAGCTGGAAGGGCACGCCGAACGGAGCTTCGGCAATCTGCTTTTGCGTGCCGGTCACCTCATAGGTGAGCCATCCCAGCACGCCCGCCATGACGGCAACGGCGGCCCAAAGAACGATGCGGACGGTCTTCATGATGGCGTAACAGCTCCTGCAAGGCGATAGATCATCCCATACGCTCTAGGCCGGTGCGCTGCAATTCACGATCACGCCGAAATGACAAGGCGCGCGCATTTGTCCCGCCCCGACAACCACTTGCTCCGCGTGATCCATCACATGCACCAGGCAGCAAGACTATCCTGCATCGCAAGCAACAAGGCCGGGCCATGAACAATCCAGCCATAGAAGGCAAGCACCAGCAATATGGCCGCAAAAAATGCCGCCAGAAGCGAAATAGCCGCGCCGGAGTGCCATCTGGGTAACGTCATAGCAACCTTCTACGCCGACAGTGAAGAAGAACCAAGCTTTCCCTAGAATATCAGGATTAGCGAATGTTTAACACCTGTTTGAGACAGTTTTGACGAGTCGAGGGGCTCCACCCAACATAATGCGGCTATTCATTCGACAGCCGGCGCCAGGTGGAACGACTTTTTGCGTGCATGACAAGCCAAAAGGTTTCAACGGGGTCCGGCAACAATTATGGCGAGCGGTAACGGTAAGACAATGTCGATCGGGAACAGACTCATGACGCTGGGCATCGCTGCCTTTGCGGGCATGGGCACGATCGTGGGCGTGGGTTGGTACCAGCAAACTGAGGCAGAACAGGGGCTCATGAAGGCCATCGCCATTCGCGAGCAGGTCGATCAGTTGAATGCTTTGAAGAGCGCCAACCTGGAAATGATCCTCGCCGCCATGGATACGATCGTCGACAAGGACGAACGCAAGGTCCAGCCCGAACGGCTCGTGATGATTGCCGAAACCGCAAAGGCACTGACCGATGGCGGACCAACCGTTTCAACACTTGCCGCTGCAGTGGGCAATCCAGGCCTTGCGTCCAGCTATCCGGCCGAGGTTGCGACCGTCGCAAAGCTCATCCAGGTGGATCTGAAGACCCTGGTCGAAAGCGGCGGAGCCGACGAACAATTCGACGCCATTGATGACGGCATCGACGGCGGTGGCGAGAAAATCAGCGACACACTGAACAAACTGTCAGAGCTTGGCGGCAAACTGGCGACCGACAGCATCACCCATGCACAGGCTCTGTCGAACGAATCCATCTATATGCAGTTCATCTGCGGACTGGTTGCAATGCTGGTCGTCGCCGTCCTGCAGTTCATTCACGCCGGTACGATCCGCCGCAATATCAAGAATATTCGCAACAGCATGCGTCAGATCGTCGAAGGCGACTATCAGACGCCCGTCCAGGGAACCGAAGCCAGCGACGAGATCGGCGACATGGCGCGTGCCACCGAGATCTTCCGCAAGGCTGGACTAGAAAAGCAGCAGCTGGAACAACAGACCAGCGAAGAACGGAGCCGCAACGAAGAGGAAAACCGCCTGCGTGACGCGACGGCGCGTGCCGATGCAGACGCCGTCAACACCGCAACCAAGGCCCTGGCCGCAGCATTGACCCGCCTTTCCGAAGGCGATCTCAATTCTTCCATAGAGCGCCCCTTCCGCGAGGACCTTGAGCCGGTGCGCGCCGATTTCAATCGTCTGACGGAGAAACTGCGGGTGATCATGCATGAGATCACCGGCAATGCCAGTTCCATCCAGGCCAATGCCCAGCAGATGCGCTCTGCCGCAGACGATCTTGCCAAGCGCACCGAACAGCAGGCCGCATCGCTTGAGGAAACGTCTGCGGCGCTGGAACAGATCACCCGCACCGTGCGCACCGCCACAGACCGCGCCGAGGGTGCGAGCCAGATGGTCAGCAATGCCAAGGATTTTGCCGAAAGCTCGTCCAAGGTGGTCACCGATGCCATGTCGGCCATGGGCCGCATCGAGGCAGCCACTGGCGAGATCGGCAAGATCATCAATGTGGTTGAAGAAATCGCCTTCCAGACCAATCTTCTGGCGCTGAACGCCGGCGTTGAAGCCGCCCGAGCAGGCGAAGCCGGCAAGGGTTTCGCCGTGGTTGCCCAGGAAGTGCGTGAACTGGCCGGCCGTGCCGCCGGTGCCGCCAAGGATATCAAGGCCCTCGTTACGCGCTCCAGCGCCGAAGTCCAGACCGGTGTCGAACTGGTCAAGGCCACCGGCGATGCGCTGCACCGAATCGGCAATGATGTCTTGATGATCAATGATGATGTCAGCGCGATCGTCACCTCGGCACGCGAACAGTTCGTCGGCCTGTCGGAAATCAACTCCGCCATTGGCCAGATGGACCAGACGACCCAGCAGAATGCGGCGATGGTGGAGGAAACCAATGCCTCCAGCCACACGCTAGCCAGCGATGCTGATAATCTGACCCGCCTGATGGGTCAGTTCAACATGGCCGGCAACAGACCCCGCAGCGTGGACATGGCAATGTCTGCACCCGCGGCCCGCCCCTCTCCCGCCCGCAACCTGATGAACAGGGTTGCGAGCGCCGTTACCAGCAGCAGCTCCGCCGCAAGGTCACTTGCGACGGCCACCAATGAAAAATGGGAAGAGTTCTAATATGAGCAACGCAATCAAAAAGACCGGCGCCTATCTCGAAATCGTGTCCTTCCATCTCGGCGAACAGGAATTCTGCATCGACATCATGGCCATCCGCGAAATCCGCGGCTGGGCACCGGTTACGCCGATGCCGCACACCCCACCTTACGTGCTGGGTCTGATCAACCTGCGCGGCGCGGTGATCCCGGTCATCGACATGGCCTGCCGCCTGGGCATGAAGATGACCGAGCCGTCGGAACGCGCCGCCATCATCGTCACCGACATTGCCGGCAAGTTGGTTGGCCTTCTGGTCGAGCAGGTCTCCGACATGATGACGATCAAGAGCGAAGACCTGCAGCCTGCGCCGGAAATCATTCCGGAAGCCCAGCGCGCCTTCTGCCGCGGCATCGTGGCGCTGGAAAAGACGATGGTCTGCTTCCTGAACCTCGACACCGTGATTGCAGACGAGCTCGCCCAGGCCGCCTGATCCATCACCACTGCTGCTGATATTGGCAATTGACCCCGGTTTCCCACCGGGGCTTTTGGCGTTTCTGGCAGGCCGGCGACAATGCCCTGCCTCCTTATTTCGGCGCGCCCTTGGTCCAGGTGACCTTCTGGTTGAACAGCGGCACGGTGGAAATCGCCATCTTGGCAGATCCATCGGTCAGTTCGCGGGTATGAACGAGATAGACCAGCGTGTTGTTCGGCTTGTCGTAGATCCGGTTGACGACCATCTTCTTCCAGATCAGCGACATGCCCTGTTTGAAGACTTCCTCGCCCTCCTTCGATAGATCGATATCACCGATCTCGATATCGCCGGTCTGACGGCAGGCGATGGAATTGTTGGACGGGTCCTCGAACCAGTTGCCGTTCTTCAACCGGTCCAGCACGCCGCGATCAAAATAGGTGACATGGCAGGTGATGCCCTTCACCTTGGGATCATTCAGTGCATCGACGATGATATCATTGCCCATCCAGTCAACGCCGACCTCACCCACGACCTCGGCATGTAAAGTGGATGGCAGGCTGACAGCCAGAAGCGAGGCGGCAAGGGCGGAAAAGGCAAAGGCGCGCATGGAGATCTCCAGTCAACAGAACGTGATCAAGAGATAAGGCCCGCCACCTGTTTTACAAGACGGCCGGGTATACCGGTCAGCGCTTGCGCAGCGTGCAGGCCGTATAGCCGCCGGCATAAAGCCGCCCGACCGTCATTCCGATGCGCTCCGGAATATCGCGGGGATGCGCCGCCCCGACAGCGTGCGCCATGGCAAGCGTGGCTTGCGCGCAGACAGCCGCATCTTCCGCCGCATTGTGATGAACAAACCGCAGGCCAAGATGGGTGGCAAGAACATTGAGCTTGTGCGAAGACAACTGCGGCCAGACATGTCTCGCGATCTTGACGCTGCAGAGATAGGATAATTCCGGATAGGACTGCCGGTAGAGATCAAGGCAGGCACGCCAGACGCTGAAATCAAACGCCGCATTATGGGCGATCATCGTCGCTCCGACAAAATCGTCGATGAACTCGTCCATGACCTCGGGAAACTCGCCGGCATCCTCCACCTGTTCGGGGCGAATGCCATGCACGGCGATGTTGAACGAGGAAAACCGCATGTCACGCGGGCGGATCAGCCGCTCCTCGACCCGCACAACCCGACCGTCCTCGATCCAGGCCAACCCAACCGAACAGGCACTGCCGCGCTGCTCATTGGCGGTCTCGAAATCGATGGCAATGGTCTTCAAGGGCAAGGGTCCTCGGCTGCTGCTGGCATGGCTTCTATCGGGGCCGGGCTGATTCGGCAAAGATGTCTTGACGTCGCAAACCCCATCTGAGACCTTAACTCTATGATCAGTGTGCGCAGCCATCTTGTGATGACCCTTACCATCCGCCCAGCAGGGCGTGTGGATGGTCGGCGCTTGGCCTGATCAATCCACATAACCCTGCCGGAAAAGGCAGGGTTACATCAGGTAGCTCGGCCTCGGCTTTCACTAGAACCCGAGAGAGCATGATGCAAAACGAACCACCAGCACAACGGTTGCAACCCTATCCCGACATTGTCATCCGCGCCGCACGACAATCTGATGCCGAGGCAATTACGACGCTCGTCAACTTGCCGGGCTTCCGCTATGGAACTTTGCGCATGCCCTTTCAGAGCATTGCGGAAACTACCCGCCGCTTCAACGAAGCCAATGCGAGCACGCATTCGCTCGTGGCGGAGTTAAGCGGCGAGATTATCGGCGAAATCGGCCTCATGCGCCAAGGTGGCCGGCGCGCGCATGCAGCATCGATGGGCATGGGCGTTCATGATGCGCATGCCGGGCGGGGCGTCGGATCGGCCCTGATATCAGCCGTTATTGACCTGGCCGACAATTGGCTCAACCTGCGTCGACTGGAATTGACTGTCTATACCGACAACAAGCCAGCGCTGGCGCTCTATCGTAAATTCGGATTCGCGGTGGAAGGGACTTTGCACGACTATGCCTTCCGCGATGGCGTGTTCGTCGATGCCTATGCGATGGCTCGCCTTAGATGACAGCGCCGGTTAAACCAAGGGGGACTTCAGAAAGCCCTCACCCACCAATCAGCGCCAGCCACTCGTCCTCGTCCATGGTCTGCACGCCAAGCTCGCGGGCCTTGTCGAGCTTGGAGCCGGCGCCCGGACCGGCGACCAGAATGTCCGTCTTCTTGGAAACAGAGCCCGCCACCTTGGCGCCAAGTCCTTCGGCGCGCGCCTTTGCCTCGTCGCGGGTGAATTTCTCAAGCGATCCGGTAAACACCACAGTCTTGCCGGCCACCGGGCTGCCGGTTGATGCCACCTGCTCCATTGCCTGCGGTCGAACCTCCGAAAGCAGGCTGTCGATCACCTCGACATTGCGCGGCTCCTTGAAGAATTCAACGATGGCGCGGGCCATGATTTCGCCAATGCCTTCGATGGCGTTCAGGTCCTCCCAGGCCTCGCCGGACAACGACGCCGCGTCCTTCATCGCCGCCTCGAAGGCTCCGTAGCTGCCATAGGCACGCGCCAGAAGCTTGGCCGTCGTTTCGCCCACATGGCGAATGCCGAGTGCGAAGATGAAGCGGTTGAGGGCAATCTCGCGGCGGCCGTCGATCGCGTCATACAGTTTTTTGACGCTGACCTTGCCAAAGCCCTCGATATTCTCGAGCTTGGTCAGCGTCGATGCCTCCTGGCGCGCCTTCAACGTGAAGATATCGGGCGCGGTGCGGATCTGCAGCGACGGATCGTCCGCCTCGAAGAAGAAATCGATCTGCTTGGCGCCCAGCCCTTCGATGTCATAGGCATTGCGCGAGACAAAATGCTTCAGATGCTCCTTGGCCTGCGCCGAACAGGTAAAGCCACCAGTGCAGCGCATGACCGAATCGAGCTTGCCGGTCTTTTCGTTGCGCTCGCGCACCGCATGGCTACCGCAGACCGGGCATTTCGGCTCCAGCACATATTCGCGGCTCTCGGCGCTGCGCTTTTCCAGAACCACGTCCAGAACCTGGGGAATGACATCGCCGGCACGCTGGACGATCACCGTATCGCCAATGCGGATATCATGACCTTCCGGGCGGATGCGCTCTCCGGAATTGCCGATGCCCTTGATGTAATCCTCATTGTGCAGCGTGGCATTGGTGACCACAACGCCGCCCACCGTGATCGGCGTCAGGCGTGCCACGGGTGTCAGCGCGCCGGTGCGGCCGACCTGAATGTCGATATTTTCCACCGTGGTAAAGGCCTGCTCTGCAGGGAATTTATGGGCCGTGGCCCAGCGCGGCGAGCGCGAGCGAAAGCCGAGCCGCTCCTGAAGCGCAAGCTCATCGACCTTATAGACGACGCCATCGATATCGTAATCGAGGTCGGGGCGCTGCAAGCCGATCTCGTGGTAATGCGCGAGGATCTCCTCCACCGAGGAAAGCCGCTTCATCAGCGGATTGACGGGAAAGCCCCAGTCGCGAAACCTCTCCACCATGCCGAATTGGGTATCGGCAGGCATATCCGCCATCTCACCCCAGGCATAGGCAAAGAAGCGCAGCTTGCGGCTGGCCGTCACCTTGGCATCCAGCTGACGCAGCGAACCGGCCGCCGTATTGCGCGGGTTCACATAGGTCGGTCGGCCCTCGGCCTCCATCTGGGCATTCAGCGCCAGAAAATCGCTTTTGGCCATATAGACCTCACCGCGCACTTCAACGACGTCAGGCACGCCCGGTGGCAGCTGCTGCGGAATTTCGGCGATGGTGCGGATATTGGCGGTAACGTTTTCGCCCGTCGTGCCATCGCCGCGCGTTGCCGCACTCACCATGCGGCCGCTTTCGTAGCGGATCGACATGGAGAGACCGTCGATCTTCGGCTCGGCGGTAAAGGCAATCGAATTGTCCGGCAGGCGCCCGAGGAAGCGGTAAACGGCGCCGACGAAATCGCCCACATCTTCGTCGGAAAACGTGTTGTCGAGCGACAGCATGGGTCGGGCATGGGTGATTTGCGAGAACGTCGGCAAGGGCGCAGAGCCAACGCGCAAGGCGGGGCTATCGCTGCGCTGCAGGCCGGGAAAGCGCGCCTCGATCGCGTCATTGCGGCGCTTCAGCGCGTCATAATCTGCGTCGGAAATCTCCGGCCGGTCGCCCTGGTGATAGAGCATGTCGTGACGGGCGATCTCGGCTGCGAGATGCGCCAGTTCGGCCACGGCCTCGTCTTCGGTCAGGGTTTCGACAGGCGTTTGATCGACGGACATGCGGCACGACTCCTGGCACTTCAGGAGTTGGTTTTTAGAGCTTTTTTTCAGGATGAAAAGAGTGTGGTGGAGGCTTGCTCAAACCCCCTCTGGCTGCCGCCATCTCCCCCACAAGGGGGGAGACCCCGAGCCGCCCACGTTCAGCCCCAGGACAAGACCATCCAATACAATCCGGACCGAAGAGAATTCATGCGAGGTATCGAGCAGTCAGTCTCCCCCCTTGTGGGGGAGATGGCGGCAGCCAGAGGGGGACTTTAGAATCACCCACTGCCGGCAAGCAGGCTTGCCGCCGCCGCGCGGGCCTCATCGGTAATCGAGGCGCCAGACAGCATGCGGGCGATCTCTTCGGCCCGGTGTTCCGGCGTCATAGTGGCGACCCGCGTGGCGATCTTGTCGGAGCCATCGCTGGCCGGACCCTTGGAGATGAGCAGATGCGTCGCCGCCCGCGCAGCCACCTGCGGCGCATGGGTGACGGACAGCACCTGCACGGTCGCAGACAGTCGCTTCAGCCGCTGGCCAATGGCATCGGCCACGGCTCCGCCAACGCCCGTATCGATCTCGTCGAAGACCAGCGTCGGGGCAGAACCGCGATCGGCGAGCGCCACTTTCAGCGCCAAAAGGAAGCGCGACAGCTCGCCGCCCGAGGCAACTTTCATGATCGGGCCGGGGCGCGTGCCGGGATTGGTCTGCACATGAAATTCCACCGTATCAATGCCCTCTGCCGTGGCATTGTCCGCATCGGCGGTGACATTCACCATGAAACGGGCGCGCTCCAGCTTTAGCGCCGGAAGCTCGGCCATCACGGCATCCGCCAGCGCCGTTGCCCCCTTGTGGCGCTTGGCTGACAGAGACTTGGCGGCACTGTGAAAGGCAATGCCTGCCGCCTCTGCCGCCGTTTCCAGCTGGCCGAGACGTTCTTCACCGGCATCGAGTTCCGCCAGATCCGCCACCATCTTTTCAGCCAGCGCCGGAAGATTGGCGACAGGCACCGAATATTTGCGCCCCGCTGCCCGAAGCGAAAACAACCGTTCCTCCACCCGCTCCAGCTGGCGCGGATCAAACTCGGTGCGCCTCAGCGCCGCTTCGGCTTCCATCTGCGCATTGGACAGATTGTCGAGCGCCGTATCGAGCAGTTGCACAGTGTCTTCCAAAAGGCCGGGCGCCTCATGGCTCTTGCGCTCCAGCCGGCGCACCAGCGAGGCAATCAGCGGCACTGGCGAGGCATTGCCATTCAGAAACTCGCAGGCCTCGGCGATATCACCGGCAATGCGTTCGGATTTCTGCATGCGCGCCCGCTCGTCGGCAAGCTCGTCCTCCTCGCCATCGCGCGGGCTCAAAGCCTCCAGTTCCTCCACGGAGGCACGCAGGTAATCGGCCTCGCGGGCGGCGGCCTCGACGCGCGCTCTGTGCGTCTTCAGCGCCCGGTCGGCATCGCGCCAGATCTTGTAGAGGCCGGAGACCTTGCCCACCTCGTCGGTGAGACCGGAAAACGCATCAAGCAGCGCCCGATGCGCGTTGATATCCACCAACGCCCGGTCATCATGCTGGCCATGGATTTCGACCAGATACTGGCCCACCTGACGCATCATCTGCACACTGACAGGCTGATCGTTTATGGAGGCCTTGGTGCGGCCATCGGCGGACTGGACGCGACGGAAGATCAGGTCGCCATCGTCATCGAGGCCGTTCTCACGCAAATGCAGCCGTGCCGGGTGCTGGGCGCCAACATCGAACACCGCCGTTACCTGCCCCCTGTCGAGGCCGTGGCGCACAAGACCGCCATCGCCACGGCCGCCAAGCGCCAGCGACAGACTGTCAAGCAGGATGGACTTGCCCGCACCGGTCTCGCCCGTCAGGACCGACAGGCCGCTCTCGAAGGCGAGATCCAGCCGCTCGATCAGGACGATATCGCGGATCGACAACTGGATGAGCATGTGTACCCTTACTCAGGCGCCAATCAGCTTGGCTCCGGCGCGAGAAATCCACGAGCCGCGGTTCTCGCGCGGCTCCAGGCCGCCGCCCTTCAGCAGTTTGTAGGAATCGGCATACCACTGACTGTCGGGATAATTGTGACCCAGAACAGCAGCCGCCGTCTGCGCCTCTTCCGCAACGCCCATGGCATAGTAGGATTCGACCAGTCGCGCGAGCGCTTCCTCGACCTGGTTGGTATTGCCGTAATTTTCAACGACGACGCGGAAGCGCGTCACGGCGGCCAGATATTCCTTGCGCTCGAGATAGTAGCGACCGATCTGCATTTCCTTGCCAGCCAGCTGGTCACGCGCAAAGCGGATCTTGGCCTGCGCGTCCTCGACATATTCCGAGTTCGGATAGTCGCGCACCACAGCGCCCATCGCCTCGATCGTCCGGTTGGCGGATTTCTGGTCCTGCGTCACATCGGCGATCTGCTTGGAATAGGACAGGCCGATCAGATACTGCACATAGGCGCTGTCTTCAGAGCGCGGATACTGCTTCATATAGCGGTTGCCCGTCGCCACCGCCTCATCATAGCGGGCAAGGCGATATTTGGCAAAGGTGCTCATCACCAGGGCCTTGCGGCCCCATTCGGTAAAGGGGTTCTGCTTTTCGATCGCATCGAACTTGCGGCTGGCTTCCTGATTGTTGCCGGCCTTCATATTGGCCAGGCCCTGATTGTAGAGAACTTCCGGTGGATCGGTGGCAAGGCCGAGCTTGGTAATGTCGATATCGGGGTCTGACTGGCAGGCGGACACCAGAACGCTGGTGCCGATCAACAGAAGCGTCACGGCTGCGATGCGCGCCGTCTTCTTCACTCCAACAGACTTAGTGTCAGTCATTCGACAGTTCCCGATTGCCACGCGATGTTCATTGATCGCCCGTGCTTGGCGTTCTAGCCATAAAAGACGCAAGAGAGCAACGCAATGATGGTGCTTTGACGCATTTTTGTGGCATCGCCGCACCATCGCTCAAAAAAGAAAGGCCGCCTCTGGGAGACGGCCTAATTGCACTGGAGCTCTAAAATTTCAACCGACCCAAGGGGCGAATTCCGGCACGTTGACGGCCACAAACTCGCGTGCCCGTACACGCTGGCTGCGCATCGGCGCCTCGACCACCTCATAGGCCGATCGATCGCTGAGCAGCGCCTTCAGGGCATTGGCGTTCAGCTTATGGCCACCGCGATAGGAGCGATAGCAGCCGATGAACTGCGCGCCGGCCAATGCCAGATCGCCAACCGCATCGAGCGTCTTGTGACGCACGAACTCGTCCTTGTAACGCAGGCCTTCGACGTTCACGACCGAATCATCGTCGGAAATGACGACGGAATTTTCAAGCGAGGAACCCAGCGCGAAACCGGCGGCCCACAGGCGCTCCACATCGCGCATGAAGCCGAAGGTGCGGGCACGCGACAGTTCATCGCGGAACACCTTGGCCGTCAGATCACCCTTCCAGGACTGGCGACCGATGAGCGGCGATTCGAAATCGATCTCCACCTCGAACCGGGTGCCATCATACGGGCGAAACTCTGCCCAGGAGGCATTGGCTTCGATGCGCACCGGCTTCAATACGCGGATATAGCGGCGCTTCTCGCCCAGATTGATGATG
Source organism: Rhizobium sp. FY34 (assembly GCF_005222845.1). Classification (GTDB taxonomy): domain Bacteria; phylum Pseudomonadota; class Alphaproteobacteria; order Rhizobiales; family Rhizobiaceae; genus Neorhizobium. The sequence goes on from NZ_STFZ01000011.1 coordinate 337,656, forward strand.
CCAGTCTGCTCGATGGATTCGATGAAGGGAAAGGACGAACCGTCCATGATCGGCATTTCGGCGCCATCGACATCCACCACGACATTGTCGAGGCCCATCGCATAAAGGGCTGCCATCACATGTTCGATAGTGGCGACCGAGCGCGTCAGCGAAGTACCGAGAACCGTGCAGAGATCGGTATTGCCGACATTCGACGAAACGGCGCGGTATTCCACGATCGTACCATCCTGGAGCGTGCGGCTAAACACGATGCCGGTGCCGGCTTCAGCCGGCTGGAAAGTGATGGACACGGGGGCACCCGAATGCACGCCGATACCCGACAATGTCGTCGGTGCTGCAATCGTTGTTTGGAAACCCAGGAGCCCAATGGTCATTCGTTTTGCCTTTTTTTATCATCCAGACCGGCTTAACCAGCCGATCTGGCTTTCATCCGGTCCGCGTCGAACCCGACTCCAGACCTTCCTTCTGACCTGTACATACGGCGATGCACGCTCCAATCCAAATCACTGTTTCTTTCGGATTGTTACGAACGTGACGATTTCCGCCGATACAACACTTCATGACAAGCAACTGATAAAACGGAAAAACCCGGATTTAGCATCCGGGTTTTCAAAGTTACCGAATTGTAACAGTCAGGTGGACTGGCGGCGCAGGAATGCCGGGATTTCCAATTGATCGTCCTCGTGGTGCGAACCGGATGAGGCAACGGAACGACCGTGGTCGTCCAGGTTACCGCGGCGCGGCGCATAGAGACTGGCCTCGGGCGACAGCGCACGACGCTGCTGCGACGCGGCAGAGGGTGCCTGCGAGGTCATGTCGGCAGAGACCGGATCTTCTTCATCGCGACGACCAAGCGAGTTGGTGATGCGCTTCAGGAGACCCATGGGGCCACGCTCTTCCGGTGCATGCTGCACCGGTTGTGCGCGCTGCTCCATCTCGGCCTTCACCACCGGCGAAAAGTCTTCCACCTTCGGCATGCGAACCTGCTCGGCGGCATGACGGATGACCGGCGCGGCCATCTCGATCGGCTGCGGTGCCATGCGCGGTGCCGGCGCAGGCGCAGTCATTACAGGCTGCTGCGGCTGCGGCGCAACATAGGCCGGAGCCGGAGCATGCTGCACCGGAGCCTGGACCTGTACCGGTGCCTGCATGATGGGAGGCATCGGGGCCGGGGCCGGACGCTGCATCACCGGCTCGACCGGAGCGGCTGCCTGGAACAGGCGGCTTGCCGGGCGAAACTCTTCAGGAGCCGCTGCGACCGGCTGCGGAGCCACCGGCTGGGGCGCAGGCGCCATGGCCTGCGGGGCCGGGATGGCCAGTTCACGTTCCATCTGAGCTTCCGCCTGACGGATGGTTTCAGCAATCGGATCAACCGGTACGGTACGGGGTGCCTGCATCATCACAGGCTGAACTGCGGCCGGAGCCGAAGCAACGGCCGCGGAAGGACGGATAATCGGACGCTGGGCTGCACGCATTTCAGCGGCCCGCATTTCGTTGTCAGCCATGGCACGGTCAATGCCCGTGGCAACGACGGAAACGCGGATGACGCCTTCCAGTGCCTCATCGAATGTGGCGCCGAGAATGATATTGGCGTCCGGATCGACTTCCTCGCGAATGCGGGTTGCCGCTTCGTCCACTTCAAACAGCGTCAGGTCGCGACCACCGGTGATGGAGATCAGCAGGCCTTGCGCGCCCTTCATCGAGGTTTCATCGAGCAGCGGGTTTGCAATCGCGGCTTCGGCGGCCTGCATGGCGCGGCCCTGGCCGGATGCTTCGCCAGTGCCCATCATGGCGCGGCCCATTTCGCGCATGACCGAACGGACGTCGGCGAAGTCGAGGTTGATGAGACCTTCCTTCACCATCAGGTCGGTAATGCAGGCAACGCCGGAATAGAGGACCTGGTCGGCCATCGCAAAAGCGTCGGCGAAGGTGGTCTTGTCATTGGCGATGCGGAACAGGTTCTGGTTCGGGATGACGATCAGCGTATCGACCGACTTCTGCAACTCCTGAATGCCCATTTCGGCAAGCCGCATGCGGCGACCGCCTTCGAAGTGGAAGGGCTTGGTGACAACACCAACAGTGAGGATGCCCTTGCTGCGGGCAGCCTGGGCAACCACAGGCGCTGCACCTGTGCCGGTACCGCCGCCCATGCCGGCGGTGACGAAGCACATATGCGTGCTCGACAGGTGATCCATGATCTCGTCGAGGCATTCTTCGGCGGCCGCGCGACCGACCTCAGGCTGCGAACCCGCGCCCAGACCCTCGGTCACCTGAACACCCATCTGGATGATCCGTTCGGCCTTGGACATGGTCAGCGCCTGCGCATCGGTATTTGCGACGACGAAATCGACGCCTTCCAGGCCAGCGGTGATCATGTTGTTGACGGCATTGCCGCCGCCACCGCCAACGCCGAAGACGGTGATCCGCGGCTTCAGCTCGGTGATGTCCGGCTTTTGCAGATTGATGGTCATAGTAACCGTTCCTTCTTTCTCTGGCCGCCTCGCCAAGCGAGCCAATTCTCAAATCTAAGCTGACTGCCTTGCCTGAGGCTAAAGCGTCAGAAACTCTCCTTCAGCCACTGCCCGACACGGGCTATCCGGCTATTTCCGTGGCCAAGCGAGGACAAAAGACCTCCCTGCCCTGCATGTGTTTCCATATCCGCCACCTGCGGATAGATCATCAGACCGACCGCGGTGGAAAAGGCGGGGCCCTTGGCCGCTGTGGGCAGGCCGGAAACACCCATAGGGCGACCGATCCGCACATTGCGGGCCAGAATTCGGCGCGCCGTTTCCGGCAGGCCGGTCAACTGGGCAGCACCACCGGTCAGAACCACGCGCTTGCCGACAATCGGGCTGAAGCCCGATTTCTGGATGCGGTCGCGGATCAGTTCCAGCGTCTCTTCCAGACGCGCCCGCACGATGCGCGCCACAAGCGCGCGCGGCACCTGGGTCGGCTGGTCACGGTCATCCTCGCCAATCGGCGGAACCGAAATCAGGTCACGTTCATCAGCCGCCGAAGCAATCGCAGAGCCATGCACGACCTTCATCCGTTCGGCATCCTCGATGCGGGTCGAAAGACCACGCGCCAGATCGGTCGTCACGTGGTGGCCGCCGATGCCGATCGCATCGGTATGCACCAGCTTGCCTTCGGCAAAGACAGAGATCGTCGTCGTGCCGCCGCCCATGTCGATGGCCGCACAGCCGAGTTCGACTTCGTCATCGACCAGAGCCGCCAGACCGCTGGCGTAAGGGGTCGCAACGATACCCTCGACCGACAGATGCGCACGGTTGACGCAGAGTTCGATGTTACGAAGTGCCGCCCGCTCCGCCGTCACCACATGCATATCGACGCCCAGAAGGTCGCCATACATGGCCAGCGGATCACGTATGCCGCGCTCGCCATCCAGCGAGAAACCCGTCGGCAGGGAATGCAGAACCGCACGGTCCTGGCGCAGCGACTGCTGGCTTGCCGCCATCAAAACCTTGCGCAGGTCAGCCGATTCGACCTCCTGTCCGCCCAGATCGATGGTTGCAGTATAGACATCACTGGTGAGACGCCCGGCCGAGACATTGACGATGAGGCTATCGACGGTCAGCCCCGCCATGCGCTCGGCTGCATCGACGGCCAACCGCACCACGCTTTCGACCGCATCGAGATCCGAAATAACGCCAGACTTCACGCCGCGTGACCGCTGATGGCCGATGCCAATGACTTCGACATTATGTGTGCGGTTGGGCAGGATCTGGCTTTCCTTGCGCGGCGTCAGCCGGCCGATCATGCACACAACCTTGCTGGATCCGATATCGAGCACCGAGACCACATGCGAGCGCTTGGATGACAGGGGCTTCAGGCGTGGCAGACCAAAACCGGAGGAACTGAACAGGCTCATGTCTGGCCTCCTGACTTCTTCAACGCCTTGGTGCGAGCCTCGACGGCTAGCGCACGGCGCTCGGCCGCACCCTGCGTCAAGCGCACCGTTGTGCGATCGGAGAGACGCAGATCAACAGCAGCGATATCGCGCTCCAGCACACCCTGTTCCTGCTCGAACCGGGCCAGCCGCTCCAGAGCCTGATCGACATCCTCTTCCGGCAACTTGATAACGACACCGCTTGCCAGATGCAGATCCCAGCGGCGACCGGCAACCCGCACATAGGCACGCACGCGGTCGCGCATTTCCGGCCATTTTGCCATTTCAGCTTCGAAATCGGCCGCTGCCGTCTCAGCATCGCGTCCAACGAAAAGCGGCAGGGCCGCAAACTTGTTGTCGCGCAGCGGCGCAATCACGCTGCCATTCCGCTCGATCAGGGCCAGATCGGTCCCATGCTGCCAGATCCCGAAAGCCTCACGCTCCTTGAGCGTCACTTCGATCGTCTTGGGATAGACCTTGCGGACTTCTGCATATTCAACCCAGGGCAGTTCGGAGAGCTTGCGGCGGGCGGCATCCACATCGAGCGAGACGAGCGACGTCGTGCCATCCAGGCCGAGAAGCTGGAGAATATCGATTTCAGACGTCTCGACATTGCCGGACACCTGAACCTTTTCGATCGCAAAGCCAGCGGCCGCCGTCGTAGCCTGCGCGACATCCGTCGTGTGACCGCCCAGAGACATGCCATAAAAACCGACAGCACCAAACAGCGCAAAGACGGATGCCGTGCCGGTATGGCGCGGAATATGAATACGGCCGGTTGCCAAACTTACACAGAAGCGAACCACACGACGCACAGGACGCGGCAGCACCAGGCGCTCATCGGCCGAAGCCGAAAGCTGCGCGGCGCGCCCGCGTGGTGCAGAAACCCTTTTACCAATCAGCGCGAACACGAAGCGTCCTCCACCATCCAGCGGACGAGATCCCCAAAGGAACGACCGGCATATGCGGCCATTTCAGGCACCAGGGAAGTCGGGGTCATGCCGGGCTGCGTATTGATTTCGAGCCAGATCAGTTCGCCGTCTCCAGACCCACGGTCGTCAAAGCGGAAGTCTGAGCGACTCACACCGCGACATCCCATCGCCTGATGCGCCTTAACCGCCAGTGTTTGAACTTTTTGGTAAATATTTGGTAAAATTTGAGCGGGAATCACATGACGTGATCCACCATCGGCATATTTCGCATCATAATCGTAGAAGCTGTTCGACAGCGGCACGATTTCCGTAACACCCAGCGCCTCACCATCCATGACACCACAGGTGAGTTCACGACCGGGAATATAGCGCTCGACCATGACGCGATCGCCATACAGCCACTCGGAGGAACCGAGAACCTGCGGCGGATGCGATTGGCCTTCCTTGACGATGACAACCCCGAAGGACGACCCTTCACAGACAGGCTTGACCACATAGGGCGGCTGCATGGGATGGGCAGAGCCGATCTCATGACGATCCAGAACCACGCCCTGCGCAACAGGAATACCGGCCGCCGCCGCAACCGACTTGGCGCGAGCCTTATCCATGGCAAGCGCCGAGGCAAGCACACCGGAATGTGTATAGGGGATTTGCAGATACTCCAAAATCCCCTGAATGGCACCATCTTCGCCATAAGGACCATGCAACGCATTGAAGGCAACGTCAGGGCGCAGGTCCGAGAGGACGGAGGCGACATCACGCCCGACATCCACGCGCGTCACTCGGAAACCTTCCGATTCAAGTGCGCTCGCACAGGCATTGCCAGAGGACAGGCTGACAGGCCGCTCGGAGGAAAACCCTCCCATCAGAACTGCCACATGCTTGTCACTCATTAAACACCCCCTGAAAAGTAGCTGGGATTAAGCCATCACGCTTGCGCCAAACTGATTCTTGACCCGCCCTCATTAGACCCTGACATGGTTAATGAATCGTTTACTTTCGTTAACCGGGAGGGGAAAAAGCCTGTCTGTGCAAGGCATTCAGGCCTGCGAGCTGAACCGGAAGCTGACCTGCCTGACTCAGAATCTGAACAACAAAAAAGCCTTCCAAGCTATTGAGCCTGCAGGCTTATTCCGGAATGAGCGGAAATTATTCACCGGGATGAAGGCGGGATTTACGATCATTAACACGCTCATTCACCAGCACGGCGATCCAGCCGGCGCCGGCAATGACGAATGGCAGCATATAGAGGAAAAAGAATGTTGCGGAATTCACGACACCAGCCCTCCAAGAGCACGTCTCGCTGCCAAATTTAATATGACCGCCCCTAAAAAGCCAAGCAGCCGTCGACATTCATCAGTGCGGGCGTCAATTGAAAGGCCGCACCATTCATCAGCGAGCTGGCGGTTGCGATAAAACCAACTGCGACACTGGCCGTCGATAACCGGTCGAGTGCGTTGGCCAAAAGCTTGGTCCGCTCATTGTGTACAAGAGACAAAAACCATCTCCATCAGTGAGCGGACCTTTATCCATTAAGCTCGGAACTATTCCGTCGCTATCCCCTGAAACGGCTTGACCTCACGGCCGGGCATGAAAATGCCGAGACGCTTGATTTCCCATTCCAGCTTGATGCCGGAGGTTTCGAACACGCGTTGGCGCACAATTTCCCCGAGATATTCCAGATCATAGCCGGTGGCATGGCCGATATTGATCATGAAATTGCAATGCAGCGACGACATCTGCGCGCCACCATTCATCAGGCCGCGGCAGCCAGCCTGGTCGATCAGTTCCCAGGCGGAATGGCCCGGAGGGTTCTTGAAGGTCGAGCCCCCGGTCTTTTCCTTGACCGGCTGAACGGTCTCGCGGTGATGGCGCACGGCATCCATCTCGGCGCGGATCTTGGCGCGGTCATCCGCAAAGCCTTCGAAAATGGCATGGGTGAAGATGACATCAGACGGTATGGAGGCGTGGCGATAGCTGTAGCCCATGTCTGCGCAACTGAAGACATGCTTTTCGCCCTTGCGATCCACCGCATGGACTTCCACCACACGCGCTGCAGTCTCGCCGCCATTGGCACCGGCATTCATGCGAAGCGCACCACCGATCGAGCCGGGAATGCCATAGTAGAAGGCAAAGCCACCGATGCCGTTGTCCATCGCCATGGCGGCGATATATTTGTCCGGGCAGATGGCGCCAGCCAGGATGCGGTTTTCGCCGACCAGTTCCAACTGGCCAAAGCCCTTGGCGGACAGACGCAGCACGACACCCGGAATGCCGCCATCACGCACGAGCAGGTTGGAGCCCACGCCCACGACTGTCAGCGGCACTTCATCGGGCAGAAGTTTCAGGAACGTGACCAGATCATCCACATCATGCGGTTGGAACATCAATTCCGCCAGACCCCCGGCCTGAAACCAGGTGACGCGATCCATCGGCGCGTCCGGCGTCAACCGGCCCCGCAATTCACTCACTCCCGACCCCAGCGAGGCCAGCAGCTTTTCCCCATTCACCTGCTTCATGAAGACTGTCCCGAAATACTTTCCAATTCCCCAGGCAGCGATGCCGCCCACTGCGTGATATTGCCAGCCCCAAGAAGAACCACGAAATCACCCGGCTTTGCAATGCCGGCGATGATACCGGCAAGCGTCGAGGGTGTGGCCATGTAGCGCGCATCACGATGTCCGCCGGCACGAATGCGCGCCACCAGCGCTTCGGAGTTGGCACCTTCGATCTCATCTTCACCCGCCGCATAGACGGGAGCAAGCACGATACTGTCGGCATCGTTGAAGCAGGTGACGAAATCCTCAAACAGGCTCGACAGGCGCGAATAGCGATGCGGTTGGTGGACCGCTATGACACGCCCCTGGCAGCTTTCGCGGGCAGCCTTGAGCACCGCCCTGATCTCCACCGGATGGTGGCCGTAGTCATCGAACACCGACACGCCGTTCCAGGTGCCGGTCAGGGTGAAGCGGCGCTTCACGCCACCGAACGAGGCAAGCCCCTTGCGGATCGCCTCTTCCGAGATCCCAAGCCGGTTGGCAACCGCAATGGCAGCCGTGGCATTGGAGATATTGTGGCGGCCGGGCATGGGCAGCGAAAGCTCGGTGAAATTGAAGACGCGGCCGGTGCGGCGACGGCGGATCTCCACATCGAAGATGGCGCGGGTGCCCTCCATGCGCACGTTGAAGAACCGCGCATCGGCCTGCGGATTTTCACCATAGGTGATGATCTTGCGGTCTTCGATCTTGCCGACCAGCGACTGCACTTCCGGGTGATCGAGGCAGAGAACCCCGAAACCATAGAATGGCACGTTTTCGACGAACTGGCGGAAGGCCGCCCGCACGGCATCGAAATTGCCGTAATGATCCAGATGTTCAGGGTCGATATTGGTGACGACCGCAACATCGGCAGGAAGCTTCAGGAAGGTGCCGTCTGATTCGTCGGCCTCCACCACCATCCACTCCCCCTCACCCATGCGGGCATTGGTGCCATAGGCATTGATGATGCCGCCATTGATGACAGTCGGGTCCAGCCCGCCGGCCTCCAGCAGTGTGGCGACCATGGATGTCGTCGTGGTCTTGCCATGCGTTCCGCCGATGGCAATCGCATTGCGGAAGCGCATCAGTTCCGCCAGCATTTCGGCGCGGCGCACGATCGGCAGCGACTTGTCGCGGGCGGCAATCAACTCGGGATTGTTCTTCTTGATGGCGGTAGACACGACGACCACCTCGGCATCGCCGATATTCTCCGCCTGATGGCCGACAAATACCGGAATGCCCTTGTCGCGCAACCGCTGGACATTGGCACCATCCGACTGGTCGGAGCCCTGAACCTTGTGACCGAGATTGTGCAGCACTTCGGCAATCCCGCTCATGCCGATGCCGCCAATGCCGATGAAATGGACGAGGCCGATGGCCTTCGGCATCTTCATGGCTGTACTCCTTTGAATTGTGCAATCGTCTTGCCGCTTGCCATAGCCTCTACCAGACCGGCGAGCAACACAGTCGCATCGGTGCGCGCGCGTCCGCGTGCTGATGCGGCCATCTCGGTAAGGCGGGCCGGATCCTTGAGCAAGGATGCGAGATCCGCCGAAAGGCTTTCGGCTGTGATCGCCGGCTGCCGGCGCATGAGGGCTGCCCCTGCGCCGACAAGCACCTGGGCATTGTGCCCCTGATCGTCATCCAGCGAATGCGGCAGCGGAACCAGGATGGACGGCCGGCCGATCACCGCCAGTTCCAGCACCGTCGAGGCGCCCGAGCGCGACAGGACCAGATGCGCATCGGCCATGCGCTGCGGCAGGTTGGAAAAGAAGGGGGCAACATCGGCCTTTACGCCGAGGCGGGCATATTCGGCTTTCAGCGCGGTCTCATCCTCCGGACGGGCCTGCTGCGTCAGCACGAGCCGATTGCGCAGGTGCTGGTCGAGCCTGGCAATGGCCTGTGGAACCATTTCGGAAAAGAAGCGGGCGCCCTGACTGCCGCCGAAGACGACAAGGCGCAGCGCGCCACTCTCACCCGGCACGGGATAGGGCGTCTCGGCAGCCGCCAGCACGGCCGGGCGCACCGGATTGCCGGTCTCATAGATCTTGGCGGCATGCGGTCCGGCAACCGGCAAAAAGCCACCGGCAATGGCCTGCACCCGTGTCGCCAGCGCCTTGTTGGCGCGGCCGATAATGGCATTCTGCTCATGCACGATGGACGGAACGCCAAGGCCGGTGGACGCAAGCAAAGGCGGCACGGTCGGATAGCCGCCGAAGCCGACAACGGCGAGCGGCCGAAGCCGGGTCACGAGGCGGCGCGCCATGCGCAGCCCTTTCCAGAGCGTCCAGAGCGCGCGCGCAACCGCGACCGGGTTTTTCGAGCCGAAGGTCGCCGACGGCACGACATGAATTTCGTCTGCAGGAAACTTGCCGGCAAAGCGTTCCGCCCGCGCATCCGTCACCAGATGCACGGCATAGCCGCGCGCGTGCAATTCGTGGCCCAATGCTTCAGCGGGAAACAAATGGCCGCCGGTCCCGCCGGCGGCTAGAAGAATGATGCCTTTGGTCATTTTTTGTCTCTACTCCGCCGGCACACCATGCGTGACACGGAACAGGCTGCGCTCCTGGGCGCGCTTTTCCGGCCGGTGACGCGTCAGTGCCAGGATGAAGCCCGCCGTCACGCAGATCGCGATCATCGACGACCCACCATAGGAAATGAGCGGCAGCGTCATGCCCTTGGCCGGCATCAGTTCGAGATTCACGCCAATATTGATCATAGACTGGATACCGATCTGCAGCACGAGGCCGGCAACGGCGAAACGATTGAAGTCATTGCGCTCGCGATAGGCATGGCTGAGGCCACGGATGACGATGAAGGCAAAGATCGCCACCAGTACCATGCAGAAGATGATGCCGAATTCTTCGGCCGCCACCGAGAAGATGAAGTCAGTATGGCTGTCCGGCAGGATGCGCTTGACGATGCCCTCGCCCGGTCCCTGACCGAACCAGTTGCCGCGGATGATTGCTTCGCGGGCCGTATCCACCTGGAATGTGTCGCCCTCGCCGGTCATGAAGCGGTCGATACGCCCCGCCACGTGCGGAAAGATATAATAGGCGGAGACGAGACCGCCTGCCCCCAACCCACCCAGCATGATGATCCAGATCCATGGCATGCCAGCCATGAAGAACATCGAACCCCAGACGGCACTGGTCAGAATGGTCTGACCAAGGTCAGGCTGCGCCACCAGCAGTGCACCGACAATGCCGAACAGGATGATGGCAAACAGATTACCCGGAATTTCCGGCTGGCGCGCATGCTCGGCAAACAACCAGGCGCAGACGACGACGAATGCAGGCTTGAGGAATTCGGAAGGCTGCACGGAAATGCCGGCAATCGAGAACCAGCGACGCGAACCCTTGATCTCGACGCCGAAGAACAGCGCCAGCACCATCATGACGATCGACAGAACCAGGATGATCACCGCAGTGCGGCGCACCTGGCGCGGCGTGAGGAAGGAAAGCCCGATCATCACCGCCAGCGATGGAATGAGGAAGATCGCGTGACGCTCGACGAAATGGAAACTGTTGAGTCCTATGCGTTCGGCAACCGCCGGCGAGGCGGCAAAGGACAGCATGAAACCAAGCCCCATCAGGACGATGAAGGTGACAAGGAAATAACGATCAATCGTCCAGAACCAGTCTGCGAGCGGTCCACGGTCGGCGCGACTTACCATCTCATTGTCCCTTTTCCGGCTCGATCAGCATGGTCACGCCATCGAGTTCTGCCACCAGGGAAACGAAGGTGTCGCCCCTGATTTCGAAATTCCTGAACTGGTCGAAGCTTGCACAGGCAGGCGACAGCATCACGGCGACCTCCTGCCCATCTGCAAGGGCGTCCGCCGCCGCATGCAAAAGCGCACGGTCCAGCGAACCAGAGATCTCGTAAGGAACCGTCTCGCCAAGCGTTGCCGCAAACTCCGGAGCGGCCTCTCCGATCAGATAGGCCTTGACGATACGCGGGAAGAGTGGCGCGAGGCTTGCGATGCCGCCGGCCTTGGGCAGACCACCGGCAATCCAGAAAATCCGCGCATAGCTGGACAGCGCCGGCGCGGCCGCATCGGCATTGGTGGCCTTGGAATCATTGACGAAGGTTGCGCGACCGATGCGCGCCACCGGCTGCATGCGATGCTTAAGACCGGGAAAGCTCTTAAGCCCAGCGCAGATTTCTTCGCGCGATACGCCGACGGCAAGACAGGCAGCAATCGCTGCAGCCGCATTCTGCGCATTGTGCGAGCCCTTCAGTGTGTCTATGCCATCAAGATCGGCCAGCATGTCGGTTGCTCCGCCAGATGCCGCGATGATCTGCGAGCCTTGCGCATAAAAACCGTCGGAGAGCACGTTGCGGCGGGAAATACGCTTCACCGAAACGCCAGCCCGCGCGATGCGGTCGGCAATCAGCGTGCAATAGGTGTCGTCCACGCCGACAACAGCCGTATCACTGCCGGCCACCAGACGCTCCTTCACATCGGCATAATGCTGCATGGTGCCGTGGCGATCCAGATGATCGGGCGTCAGGTTGAGCAGGATGCCGGCGGTCGGGTTGATCGTCGGGGCAAGATCGATCTGGTAGGACGAGCATTCGACCACGTAGAACCGCCCGGCCTTGGGCGGATCAAGTGTCAGCACGGCCGTACCGATATTGCCGCCCAATTGCGTATCGCGGCCGCTGCTGCGTAGGATATGCGCAATCAGCGCCGTCGTCGTCGATTTGCCATTGGTGCCGGTAATCGCGATGAAGGGGCAATCTGGCGCATATGCACGACGCTCGCGCACGAAAAGCTCCACATCGCCAATGATTTCGACACCGGCTGCGCGGGCAAGATCAACCGTCCAGTGAGGCTTGGGATGCGTGAGCGGCACGCCCGGCGACAGCACAAAGGCTGCCTGGAGGCTCCAATCGATGCCATGCAGGTCGCAGGTAGAGATGCCCTCGGCCTTCGCCTTGGCCACGCTGTCGGGATTGTCGTCCCAGGCGGTGACATCTGCACCGCCGGCCACCAGCGCCTTGGCCGTTGCCAGACCGGAGCCACCGAGACCGAACAGCGCCACCGGCCTGCCCGCAAATGTCGTTACCGGGATCATGATCTTACCGCAGCTTCAGGGTCGACAGGCCAAGCATGGCAAGACCGACGGCGATGATCCAGAAGCGGATCACAACCTGGCTTTCGGTCCAGCCCAGTTTCTCGAAGTGATGATGGATCGGCGCCATCAGGAAGACGCGTCGCCCGGTCATCTTGAAAAATCCGACCTGGATGATAACCGACAGCGTCTCCATGACGAACAAGCCGCCAATGATGGCCATGACAATCTCGTGCTTGGTGGCCACTGCTACCGAGCCGATGAGACCGCCCAGCGCCAGCGAGCCGGTATCCCCCATGAAGATGGCCGCCGGCGGCGCATTGAACCACAGGAAACCAAGCCCTGCGCCGATCACAGCACCCAGAATGACGGCGAGTTCGCCGGTGCCGGGCACGAAATTGATCTGCAGATAATTGGCAAACACGGCATTGCCGGCGAGATAGGCGATGATGCCGAAGGATGCGGCGGCAATCATCACCGGCACGATGGCAAGACCGTCAAGACCATCCGTCAGATTGACCGCATTGCCGGCCGCCACGATGACGAAACCACCGAACAGAACAAAGAAGATGCCGAGATTGAGCAGCAGGTCCTTGAAGAAGGGAAAGGCAACCGAGGTGCCGAGCACCGAGCCCGAGGGACTGTTGGCAATCGAGACCCGCATCATGAAATAGACCGCGATGCCGGCAATCAGGAATTCGATGGCCAGGCGCGCCTTGCCGGAAAAGCCCTTGTCCGTCTGCTTCGTCACCTTCAGGTAATCGTCGTAAAAGCCGATGGCGCCAAAGCCCAGCGTCACCAGCAGCGTTGCCACGACATAGACATTGGAAAGATCCGCCCACAGCAGCGAGCCGCCGACGATACCGGCAAGAATCATCAACCCGCCCATGGTCGGCGTGCCGGCCTTCTTGAAATGGGTCTGCGGCCCGTCAGCGCGGATGGGTTGCCCCTTGCCCTGCCGGATGCGCAGCGAAGCGATCATGGTCGGCCCGAAGAGAAACACGATCAGCGCAGACGTCAGACCCGCCGCGCCCGTGCGGAAGGTGATGTAGCGAAACAGGTTGAAGATTTGGAAACTGCCCGCGAGCTCCACTAGCCAGATCAGCATGCTGGATCTTTCTCGATACTGTTCAAAGGTGGCGCTCCCTGTCGGGCAATGCCGGATGCTTGTCAATAAGTGCAGCGACGATCTTGCCGAAGCCGATACCGAGCGAGGATTTGACCATCAGCACGTCGCCAGGCTGGATATTCGCCAGCACATGCGCCTGAAGTTCACCCGTCGTCGGCCGGTATTCCACGGCAACCGTATCGGGCAAGGCATCGCGCAGCGCCGCCATTTCTGTGCCGGCCAACCAGACATGTTCAATGCCGGCAGACAGAAGCGGACCCGCCAGTTCCTCATGCACTTTCGCCGAAAACGCGCCCATTTCCAGCATGTCGCCCAAAACCGCAATGCGCCGGCCGGCCCCTTCGGGCTCGGTGACGGCGAGAAGCGCAATGGCGGCACGCATGGACGCCGGATTGGCATTGTAGCTTTCGTCGATCAGGGTCATCTGCCCCTCGCCGATTGCCAGACGATGACGCTCGCCGCGCCCCTTGACGGCCCGCAAAGCGGCAAGCGCCTGTTTGGCAGCCTCCATATCGGCACCAAAGAGTGCAACGACAGCAAGCGCCGCCATGGCATTTTCAGCAATGTGACGGCCCGGTGCGCCGATATGCACTTCCATCGTATCGGCGCCGAGAACCGCCCATATGGTCGAGCCATCGGCCCTGCCCTCGAAATCCGCCAGACGGAAATCGGCTTTTGCATGCTGCCCGAAGGTCAGCACGTTCTGGACACCGACTTCCAACGCCCGCTGTTCGAGAAATGCATATTGCTTGTTGTCGCGGTTGAGCAGCGCCACCCCACCCGGCTCCAGACCCTCAAAGATCTCGGCCTTGGCGCTGGCAATCTCCTCAAGGTTCTTGAAGTGGCCAAGATGTGCAGCGCCGATCGTCGTGATGACCGCCACATGCGGACGCACCATCTTCACCAGTGGACGGATTTCATCCGGATGGTTCATGCCGATCTCGAAAACGCCGAACACGGCATCTTCCGGCATGCGCGCCAGTGTCAGCGGTACGCCCCAGTGATTGTTGAACGAGGCGACAGCCGCATGCACCTTGCCCGACGGCGCCAGCACATCGCGCAGCATTTCCTTCGTCGTCGTCTTGCCGACGGAACCGGTGACGGCGACGATCTGCGCACGGCTTCTCGCACGGGCTGCCCTTGCGAGCTTGACGAGTGCTGCCAGCACATCTTCCACGACGATCATCGGCACGGTCAGCCGTCCGAGCGCCGGAAGCTTGGCTTCGCTCACCACCAGAAGGGCGGCACCATTGGCCACCGCAAGGGTCGCGAAGTCATGGCCATCGACCCGGTCACCCTTGATGGCGAAGAAGGCCTCGCCCGGCGCAAGCGACCGGCTGTCGATCGAAATGCCGGTAATGCCCGCCGGCAGCGAACCGACCGGCCGCCCGCCCATGGCGGCCACCATATCCGCAGTGCTCCACAACCAACTCACCCCTTGAACTCCTCCAATGCCTTGCGAACCTCGACATGATCGGAGAACGGCAACACCGTCGTCCCGATCGTCTGTCCCTCCTCATGCCCCTTGCCGGCAACGATCAGCGTATCGCCGGCTCCAAGCAGCGATACCGCATGGCGGATGGCTGCGGCTCGATCGGCAATTTCAAGCGCACCGGGTGCAGCAGCCAAGATTTCAGCGCGGATGGTCGCCGGCTCCTCCGAACGCGGATTGTCATCGGTGACGACAACGATATCGGCAAGCCGGCAGGCGATCTCGCCCATCAGCGGCCGCTTGCCCTTGTCGCGATCACCGCCACATCCGAACACGACGATCACGCGGCCGGTGGTAAAGGGGCGCACGGAACCGAGTACGTTTTCGAGAGCATCGGGCTTATGCGCATAATCGACATAGGCAAGCGCGCCTTTGCCCGTCTGGCCGACCAGTTCCAGCCGTCCAGCTGCACCGATCAGTTTTTCAAGCGCCGCCATGGCAAGCTTTGGCGCAACCCCGGTCGAGATCGCAAGGCCGGCTGCCACCAGCGCATTGGCCACCTGGAAATCGCCGGCGAGCGGAATATCCACCTCGAAGATCTCGCGGCCCACATGCACCTCGATCATCTGGCGATGGCGGAAATGCTCGACGCGCTTCAGCGCCAGGAAATCGCCGGCGCGCCCCACGGTGCGCACGTCATGACCGGCAAGCGTAGCGACCCGGATGGCTTCACCCGACCAGGCGTCATCTGAAAAGATCACAGCCGGCCGGCCCTTGGGCAGAAGCGTTTCGAACAGCCGCATCTTGGCGGCCATGTAGTTCTCGACCGTCGGATGGTAGTCCATGTGGTCACGGCCAAGATTGGTGAAACCGGCAGCCGACAGTTGAACACCATCAAGCCGGCTCTGATCGAGGCCGTGGCTGGAGGCTTCCATGGCGGCGTGGGTGACCCCTTCGCCGGCAAGCTCTGCCAGCAGCGCATGCAGTGCCACCGGATCTGGCGTCGTCAGCGAGCCATAATCGTTGCGGCTGGGTGAAATCACACCTGTGGTGCCGATCTGCGCCGCAGCCAAGCCCGCATGCGCCCAGATCTGGCGGGTGAAGGAGGCAACCGAGGTTTTGCCGGCCGTGCCGGTCACGGCAACGATCGTCTCAGGCTGTGCCTTATAGAATCGGGCAGCTGCTAAGGCCAGAAACCGGCGGGGCTCGGCAACCGTTAGCACGGGAACCGAGGCCTCAAGCGGATGGGCCGAGACCACGGCTGCAGCGCCGCGCGCAATCGCATCGGCCACATACGCGGCACCATCGGCCTTGGTGCCGGCAATCGCCACGAACAGCATGCCGGGCGAAATCTTGCGGCTGTCCGCCGCAAGCCCGGTGATCGGCAGCATGCCGGCTGGTCCAGCCATCACGGGTTCAATTTCCGGAAAGGCCCCTCCGGAAAGCTCTTTCAAATGCATCGGTACCCTTTCTCGCACGGCGGCCTGATCCTTGGCCGCGAATCGTCGGGTCCATTCATTATGACCTAATAGGACACAAGCATGGCGGAGCCATCCTGGCCGAAGCGCGGTTTTACACCGAGAATAGCAGCAGAACGACGGATAATCTCCTTCACCATCGGTGCGGCACTGTTACCGGCCAGCACTGCGCGGTCCGTTTCGCTGCGTGGATCATCAATGAAGGTCAGCACGACATACTGCGGATTACTGATCGGAAAGGCCGCGAGGAAGGCATTGAAGTTGTGGTCATGGTTGTAGCGACCATTGATGACCTTGTCAGCGGTGCCGGTCTTACCACCAACATTGAAGCCCTCGACCAGAGCATTTCGACCGGAACCATTGGTACCGTTCCAATCGAACAGCCAGCGCATATTGTTGCTGGTCGTCGGCTTGATCACCGGCTCGGCAACTGCTGTCGCCTGATCCTTCGTGCGCGGCAGGAAGGTCGGCTCGATGAGATGTCCACCATTGACGAGGGCTGCACCGGCAACGGCCGTCTGCAGCGGCGTGGTAGACACACCATGGCCGAAGGAAATTGTGATGGAATTGATCTTCTTCCATTCGCGCGGCTGGCTCGGCTGGGCCACTTCCGGCAATTCGGTGCGCATCTTCGACAACAGGCCGAGCCGCGTCAGGAATTCCTTGTGGCCATCAATCCCTACAAGATCGGCCATCTTGGCGGTACCGATATTGGAGGAATACTGGAAGACTTCCGGCATCGACAACATTCGGCCCTGACCATGGAAATCCTTGATCGTATAGCCACCGATGCGGATCGGGTAGCGGGCGTCGAAACTGCTGTTCAAGTTAACCTTGCCGGTATCGAGCGCCATGGCCAGTGTGAATGACTTGAAGGTAGAACCCATTTCGAACGTGCCGTTCGACATGCGGTTGAGCCAGCCATCTTCGTTGCCGCCAGCCGGATCATTGGGATCGAAGTCCGGGGCCGACGCCATCGCCAATACCTCGCCGGTATTGGCATCCAGTACGACGCCGCCGGCACCCTTGGCCTTGAACTTGGTGATGTTCGACATCAGCACTTCGCGCAGAATGGCCTGCACCCGAATATCGATGGACAGATGCACGGGCTCCAGCGGCTGGTCGCTGGTCATGCCGACAGCGGCAAGATCCGCAAGGCCCTGACTGTCGATATAGCGCTCCATGCCGGCCACGCCGCGATTGTCGATATTGACATAGCCCACCACATGCGCGGCCGTTGCGCCACCGGGATAGAAGCGACGCTTTTCCGGACGAAAGCCGATACCTGGAATGCCCAGCGCCAGAATCTCGCTCTGCTGCTTGGGTGTCAGTTGGCGGCGCAGCCACTGGAAGCGCGATTTGGACGAGAGCTTGGTATAGATCTGCTTGCTGTCGATATCCGGCAGCACCATGCGCAGCTTTTCGATCACCTCATCGGGATCGACAATCTTGTGCGGCTCGGCAAACAGCGAAACCGTGCGGATGTCGGTAGCCAGAACTTCGCCATTACGGTCGAGAATGTCGGGACGCGAGGCCATCAACCGGTCAGCCGGCATGATGCTGGACGTCGCTTCCGGATGCATCGTTCCATAATAGACAAGACGTCCGCCAATCACGCAGTAGAAGGCAACGAAGCCCGCCATGATCAGGCCGACGCGTGTGCGGGCCTGGGTGGCCTTGCGCTTGCGGGTTCCCTCGATCTTCACGCCATCTTCCGAAATACGCACGCCCCTTGCGCCTGCGGAAAAATGCGCCCTGCTTTTCAAAACCATGACACGGGAAAGGAAGGCCATCAGCGGTTCACCGATCCTGTTGAAATGACGTCGACGCGCGAGCCGCCGCGCGGCAACGGAACCGGCACGCTCGCGGCAGTGGAGGACGCTTTGGCCGATGGCGCAGCCTTGGCAGCGGCAACGCCGCGGATGGCGGCGGCAACTTCCGGATCGGCACCGGCAATCAACTCCTCGATCGTGGTTTCCGGCTGAGGCAATTGCGATTTCGGCATGGGCAGTTCATTGGGCATAGCAAGCTGGGTCGGCTCAGTGGGAACCAGTTCCAGCTCCGAGTGGTAAACGCTGGTCAGACGATGCAGGCGGTTGGGCTGCGTCAGAAGCGCCCAGTCAGCCTTCAGAAGATCGATCGTATCATGCTCCAGCCGAATCTCGGTTTCCAGACGGCGCACTTCTTCAAGCTTCAGCTCGGCGGCATGCTTGATACTGTAGGTCACGACGGCGGTTGCAGTCATGACACCGATCAGGACAAGATCGAAGCTCCTCAACATCGTCAGGCCCCCATCTTTTCAAGGCTGGCGAGGTCGGGCAGGTCGAAAATAGAACAATCGGGGGCAGACGGTGGCGCTGCAGTGCGGAAGGCAGCACGCAGCTTGGCCGAGCGCGAACGTGGATTGATCTCAGCTTCTTCCGGCGTAGCCGACATCATGCCCTTGCCGACCGGCTCGAACACGGCGGCCTTTTCCTCGATCATCGGCATATGCCGCGAACCGGAGGCCTTGCCGGAACGATCGGACAGAAACCGCTTAACGATGCGGTCTTCCAGCGAATGGAAACTCACGACGACCAGACGCCCGCCCGGCTTCAAGGCACGTTCGGCGGCAAATAGCGCACGGGCAAGCTCGCCCAGCTCGTCATTGACGAAGATGCGCAACGCCTGGAATACCCGTGTGGCCGGATGGATCTTGTCTTTCGCCTTGCGGGGATTGACGGTCTCGATGAGGTTGGCGAGATCGCGTGTCGTTGCAAAAAGTTCGGAAGCACGGCGCTTCTCGATGGCGCGGGCGATACGGCCTGCCTGTTTTTCTTCCCCCAGAAAGCCGAAGATCCGCGCCATGTCGCCGGCCTTGGCCCGATTGACGACATCGGCCGCCGAGACACCGGAGGCCGACATCCGCATATCGAGCGGCCCGTTGCGCTGGAAGGAGAAGCCGCGCTCTGCCTCATCGATCTGCATGGAGGAAACGCCGACATCAAGCACGACACCATCCAGCCCGCCTTCAGGTGCATGGTCGGCCAAAGCGGAGAAACGCGAGGAAATCAGCGACAGGCGACCGCTCGCCTCCGTCAACAACGCCTGCCCGCCGGCAATGGCGTTCGGATCGCGATCGAGAGCAATGACATTTGCGCCCTCGGCAAGAATGGCGCGGGTGTATCCACCCGCACCAAAGGTCCCGTCGAGGATCACCTTGCCGGGAGCGGGCGCCAGCATGGCCAGCACTTCCCCGAGCATGACCGGAATGTGGCGAACCGGTCCGCCATCGGCCTCGGAAATTCCGTCGCCAAGATTCGCCGCCATTCCATTCCCCTGTCTTACTGAGGACGCACCGCAAAGCGTGTACGTCCGTCTCTCGCCGCCGCCTGCGCCTCGTGAAACGCCTGCGGCTGCCAAAGCTGAAAATGATCCGAGCGACCGACGAATGTCACATCCGTCGTAATGCCGGTGAAGTCCCGGATAAAACCCGTGACCATCAGCCGGCCCTCCGCATCGAGCCGCATATAGACGCCGCCGCCGTGAACCAGCAACGACATTGCATTGGCTTCCGGCGAAAAGGGATCCGCCGAGGCGATCTGCCGCTCGTACCGCTCGAGCAGGTCTGGACCGCCGACGCTCACCGCCGGAAACACGAAGTCCTGGAGGCAATAGAGCTCCTGAACATTCCGCTGCGCCAAAACCGCACGGAAGGGCGCAGGCACGGAAACCCGCCCCTTCGCATCGATCCGGTTCGTCGCATTGGACAAGAAGCGGCTCATAACGCCAAACACCCGCCTCAGATAATTTGAGAGCAGAAACCTGCTCCGAAATACACGAGCCAAAAGACACAAACGGGAGGCCCAGATGGCGGGTACGCCATCTGCTTCTTCCCGAGGGAAGCGCTCCGAAACTGTCCGATGAAAGGGCACCTGATTGCCCGCTCGCAGTGTGAGTTTGGGATAACATGGGACCATATGGGCGTCAATGGGAAGCCGCCGCACGGAGCGACAGCAGCATGAAATATTTATAACCCGTTAAGTTTAACAAAGGGTTAGCGCCGCAAGTCACATCCAGGCCAGTCAAACGCGACGCAACCGCACCAAATGCTGCGATAAGCCTTTGGAGACAAAGATACATTAGCGTTATTATACCGTGATCTCCCTCTACAGCTTAACAACCTGTGCGGGAACGTACGAGTTTCGCACCGCAACATGGCACCCATATCCGCCCATGGCGGCCCCTGCGGGCGAAACCGCCCGCAGGTTGACCGTGCATCAGAAAGGAAATCGCCAGTTGGCCTGTAAGCCGGGTTCTGTATGGCCCCGGCGCAAGCACCGGAACGTGGCAGCCATTCATCTGGGACGGCGCTTGCGCGCCGCCTCTCGCAACCCACCCGGATGACTGGCCCGGAAACAGGCTGTAGCGCCGCAAGGCACCCGCGTCATCCCTATTCGGTCTTGCTCCCGGTGGGGTTTACCTTGCCGTCCCTGTCACCAGGTCCGCGGTGGGCTCTTACCCCACCCTTTCACCCTTACCCCGGCGCATCTTCCGCTCACGAGGAGAAGAAGAGCAGGCGAGGCGGTTTGCTTTCTGTGGCACTTTCCCTAGGGTCGCCCCCGCCGGACGTTATCCGGCACCGTATTTCCGTGGAGCCCGGACTTTCCTCACCCTACCGCCTTTCGGCATTGGTAAAGCGCGGCTGCCCGGCCAACTGGCAGGCGCTGCATAGACGGTTTGCCCGGCGAATGCCATAGGCACGCGCCGGCAAAAGCAAAGACACAAAGGACAAGGTTCAGGCAAAGCTGGCCGAGAAAGCAATAGCGTAGGACGCATCCTCGATCTGGCCCTTGAACAGGAGTTCGGCCCCCAGACGGCCGATCTCGTCGGAGCTCTTGGCCGCAGCACCGCAGCCGCCGGTCAGGACCGCAATGCGCGGCGATTGCGTATAGGCAATGGCCGGATAGCCGGTGGGCGTGTTCGACACGACGCAGGCGCCGGTCGAGGCGCGGCTGAGATCAAGGTTCGGCACCAGCTTCTCGATGATCGAGACATGATGATCGCGCACGCTGTCGCGTCCGCCGCTGCGGAACCAGGCCCGCATCTCGGCGTCACGCATCACCTGCACATCATCATGATCGCCGCCAATCTTCAGATAGACCTGACCGTCAGGATAGCGCACCGGCGGCAGCATGTAGATGTGCTTTGCCGTATCGCGCGGCTTATAGATCAGCGACGGCATGCCGGCAAATTGCGCCAGTTCCTCGTCGGCTATCGGAAAGAAGGTCACGGTGCGGGCATAGACAGACATCTCGACCGTCGCGGGTAGCAGACCCTCGGCAATCGAGAAGCCGCCGGCTGAAACAAGCGCCTTTTCCGCTGTGAAACATTCGCCCTCCACCGTGCGCACAACGGCAAGACCACCCTCCTCCCGCACGGAAATAACCGTCTGGGCAATCAGGCTTGCGTCCTGGCGGGCAGCCAGCAGCGACTGCGCCTTCACCAGCGCGCGCGGATTGACATAGCCGGCATTCATCGGCTCATGCACGCCCTCGCAGCCGGGCTCGAAACCGAAATAGGGGAAATCCTGCGCCAGAGCCGCATCGTCCAGCAACCGGGTCTGGACGTTCAGCGTCTCGGCAGCGCGCGAAACGTCCGCAACAAGAGGATAGCCGGCGCTGCGCTGCGGCCCGACTACCAGGCAGCCGACGCCGTGATAAAACGCAATGCCGCTGTCGCGGGCGATCTCGTCATAGCGGGCAATCGACCGGTTGGCGAGAAGCGCCCAGGTTGGGTCCGAATCGATCGTGCGGGTAATGCGCGCTTCGTCATAGTGGCTGGCAAACACGCCCTGATGGTTTTTTGTGTCGAGAGGTTCGTCCGGCCCGATCAGCGCCACGCCATCCGTCCATTGCGACAGATGGCGGGCGGCCGCCGCGCCCATCATGCCACGACCGATAATGATATATTTGAAATCCGCCGCCATATCCGCGCCCATTCCCAGGAAAATCTGAATGGATAAGGCCTTTAGCGCGTCCGGTGAAACCGCGTCCAGAGGCAGATCGTCGCGATCTCAGGCGCTGTCGCTGCCGTGATAGTGCGAAAGTCCGGCCAGCAGACGGTGCAGCGTTTCAATCGTCGACATGTCGGCAATGCCATCCACGAGAGCCGGGCGAAAATGCCGCTGGAATGCCTCGACGACACCTTCCGTGCGTTCGCAGAATTCGCCGGTAATCTCGACGCCGTAGCCGTAGAGCGCCAGCATGCCCTGCAGCGCCTCGATCGGCTGACCGCTCTCGCCACGCTGGAAATAGCGCCCTCCCCGGATCGCGCCCGGCTCGACCAAATGCCCGACACCATTATCATGCAGGCGCTTCCAGGGGAACTTCTCGCCCGGATCAACCTTGCGCTTTGGCGCCACATCGGAATGCCCAAGCACCCGCTCTGTCGGGATCGACCAGCGCGCCATGCAATCGCGACAAAGCGCGATGACGGCTTCAATCTGCTCGTCCGGAAATTCCGGCAATCCACCGGGATGACCGGCATTGGCAATCTCGATGCCGATGGAGCGCGAATTGATATCCGTTTCGCCGGCCCAGGAACTCTTACCAGCGTGCCAGGCCCGACGCGCTTCCGGCACCATCTGCACCACGCGGCCATCGGGCCAGACGAAATAATGGCTCGACACCTGGCTCTCGACATTCTTCAGCCAGGACAGCGCCTGGCCGTGATCGGGCATGCCCGTATAGTGGAGAATGAGCATGTCTGGCGCAACGCCATCAACGCGTTCGCCATGATTGGGAGACGGCTCGACGCGCGCTCCGACAAAATCAGGCACCAGTTTCATGCAGCCTTGCGGTCCTTGGCAATCGCAGCATAGGCGGCATTCAGCGCAGCCATGCGTTCATTGGCCGCCGCATGCAGCGCTTCCGGCACGCCACGGGCAATCAGCTTGTCCGGGTGATGCTCGGCCACCAGACGGCGATAACGCTTGCGGATCTCGGTAAAATCATCCGTGGGAGACACGCCGAGCACAAAATAGGGATCGCCGCCTTCCAGGTGCACGTGGCGCGCCAGAATGCGGCGAAAGCGTTCCTCATCAATATGGAAGATTTCAGCGATGCGCGCCAGAAACGCCAGTTCCTTCTCGTGCATCATGCCATCGGCCTTGGCGATGTGAAAAAGACCATCCACGACGCTTTCCAGCATCGGGCAATTGTCATCGCCCGATCCGCAGAGCTTTGCCAACTTTTCCGCATAGGACTCGTAGCCTGCCACATCCTGGCGGGCGAGGTTGTAAAGCCGCGCAACATTGCGGGCCTCTTCCTCTGGAAAATCAAAAATCTGGCGGAATGCATCCACTTCCGATTCGACCACGGCACCATCGGCCTTCGCCATCTTGGCAGACAGCGCAATGATGGCGACCGAGAAGGACACCTGGCGGCGGGTTTCCGGATCGCCTTCGAACAATGTTCGGATTGCCTCGACCATTCGCGCAAGCGCGTCATGAACCGTGTCACCGATGCTGCCGAGCAACCGATCCCACAATGACGACAATTGAAGGCAGGCAAAATCTAAAATCATGCTGTACATGACCAAATTCTGGAACCCTTGGCAAGCGCAAGGAGTTCAGTTGCGGATTAATGTTTGTCCATGATACGCGACCGGCCTGACGACGGATCTGCCGGGTCCCAAACTGTCGCACGCGGCAGGCACGCATCAAGACCTGACCAGTCGGCACCGGCAACCCCGGGCGGCAGCACCGATTTAAGCCTGTGGATTTTGAACCGATTGAATTGCGAAAGGTTCCGAAATCTGCGCGAAATAGCGGATTTTCTTGAGAAATTCACTTTACAGCCGTGACGCCCTGTCGCATCCATTCGCCTGTCCAGGTAGAGGGCGCGAAGGCGCGAAGGAGGTTTCATGGCCAAGCAGAAAGTAGCGTTGTTGACAGCAGGCGGGCTTGCGCCCTGCCTTTCATCCGCCGTCGGCGGCCTGATCGAACGTTACACCGACATTGCCCCGGAACTTGAACTCATCGCCTATCGCTCCGGCTATCAAGGTGTGCTTCTGGGCGACCGAATCGAGATCACCGCCAGCATGCGCGAGCGCGCCCATGTTCTGCACCGCTACGGCGGATCACCGATCGGCAACAGCCGTGTCAAGCTGACCAACACCGCCGATTGCGTGAAGCGCGGTCTGGTGAAAGAAGGCGAAAACCCGCTGAAAGTCGCGGCTGACCGGCTGGCAGCTGATGGCGTCAGCATCCTCCACACCATCGGCGGCGATGACACCAATACCACCGCGGCCGATCTTGCCGCCTATCTCGGCGCCAATGGCTATGATCTGACTGTCGTCGGCCTGCCCAAGACTGTCGACAATGATGTCGTGCCGATCCGCCAGTCGCTCGGCGCCTGGACGGCAGCCGAAGTTGGCGCGCATTTCTTCGACCATGTGAGCAACGAGCAGAGCGCGGCGCCGCGCACGCTGGTCATCCATGAAGTGATGGGACGCCATTGCGGCTGGCTGACGGCTGCCACCGCGCGCGCCTATATTCAGGACACGCGCAACAATGAATATGTCGAAGGCCTGATGATGAACACCCAGATGAAGAACATTGACGGGCTCTACCTGCCCGAGATGGCTTTCGATCTGGACGCAGAAGCAGAGCGCCTGCGCACCGTCATGGATACCTGTGGCTTCGTGACGCTGTTCGTCTCGGAAGGTGCGGGCCTCGATACCATCGTCGCCGAACGGGAAGCCGCCGGAGAAGCGGTCAAGCGCGATGCCTTCGGCCACGTCAAGATCGATACGGTCAATGTCGGGCACTGGTTCCAGAAGCATTTCGCCAGCCTTCTTCATGCAGAACGCTCCATGGTGCAAAAATCTGGCTATTACGCCCGCTCCGCACCGGCCAATGGCGACGACCTGCGCCTTATCCAGAGCATGGTCGATCTGGCCGTCGAAAGCGCCCTCAACAAGGTCTCCGGTGTCACCGGGCACGATGAAGGCCAGAATGGGAAATTGCGCACGATTGAATTCCCGCGTATCAAGGGGGGTAAACATTTCGATCTGTCGACACCTTGGTTCGGCGAAGTCATGGACTTCATCGGCCAGCCCTACAGGCCCGCGTGATCGACAGGCCGAGCGAGATTGAGAGAACTGGAAGGGTAAGACATCCTTCCAGCACAGGAGGGTAATATGGGGCCAGAGAGCTTGCTGATTGTCGCAGCCGCGTCCTTTGCTGTCCTGCTTCTTCCCTCGCCCGCCGGCAAGCTCCTTCGCGACTACACCCTATCGTGCGGCAAAGCGCGCAGCCTTCTGCTATTGCCAAGCCTCTGGTTTGGCTATCTGGCTGCCGGCATCCTGGCGGGTGCCGCCTACTTGATCCTGCGCGCCGTTATGCCGGCCATGACCGGTGCGCTATCCTGGCTGGCGGTCGTCTATATCGTCATCTTTGCCCTGCGTGCCCAGCGCCAGCATCTGGCTTTTCGAATCGCCGACAACGACAACCTTCCCGAGCACGGCCTTTTGCGCATGGCGCTGCGGCTCGTCGTCTCAGCCCCACGCACGACCCTGGTCGTCGCACTGCTTTCAGTGCTTTATCAAGCCACAGACGCCCCCCTTCCGCCTGTTCAGGCAGTGGCCTTTACAGGCCTTTCCTATGCAGCAGCTGCCCTGATTGCCCCGCTTATACAAGTGCTTGCTGCCGAACGTTCAGCCCGGAAAATCCGCCAGTTCCAGCAGCGTAATCCAGCCTCGCGCAAGGCTCCGACGCGATTTATCGCAAGTCGGGCCGTGACGGCCGGCTACCGAAGGATTGCCGCATGACAGATCCATGTCTTGCTGTAACGGCCTTGATGCGTTAATGAATTCTTCAGAGGTAGGACACCGGCGAGGCTGGGGATATTCATCTTCATGAAAGTGAGACGATGGCGATAACCCGATATTTCGGTTGCAACGCGGTTGTAGCGGTTGCCATTTGCGGGGCGGTTTCCGGCTGCTCGAGCGTCCAGACGTCATCCAAGACGGATGCGCCGGCAACGACAACTGTCGCTTCAGCCGCACAATCGGAAGCCTCTCAGAAGACTGGACGCCTCGTTGCGGCCGAATCTGGAGTGCCTTCGGCATCTGCCCCCATCGAACAGGCCAGCGCTGCACTGCCGGCCGGACCTGTCAGCGTTCCACCGGGCATGACCACAGCCGTTCTGCAAAAGGGCGCGCGTATCCACGACCTGGGCCTACCGACCGGTGCCTCGGCAATCCAGGCGCAGAATGCAGCTGTTATTGCAGCCCTGTCCGCTGAACAGGCCGCCCTTCAGCCCGCCCAATCACAGACGACCCAGACCCAGACTGGCCAGATCCAGATGACACAGGGTCAAACAATACCGGCACAGACCGGACAGGCGCAAACCGCCCTGCTTCAGAAAACCCAACCGGTTGCCGTAACCCCGACCGCCTTGCAGCAGACTTCGCTGCAGCAGACAGGCGCGATGCAGGCCATCAATATGGCAACCGCGCCACAGAGCGTGACTAAGCCGCTGACCGATCCGACGGCACTTTCGGCACCTCCGGCTGCAGGCAGCAAGACATCGACTGGCCTGCCCGACGATCTGGCCGCAACCTATGCCGCCATTCCGACACCCCGCCCGAAGATCAGCCCGGCAGGCACCTCGACAATGGTTGCCTATGCCGCACCCGGCACACAGTCGCTCTCGGCATTGTCGCATGATTTCTTCCCGCCTGCTCCGGGTGGTCCGCTGCCTGAGACGGCAGAAGCCAGCACGCCGACGCTGAACAAGCTCATCAAGCGCTATGCAGGCATGTATGGCGTGCCGGAAGCGCTGGTGCATCGCGTGGTTCACCGCGAGAGCAAATACAATCCGCGCGCCTATAACAAGCGCGGCTTCTGGGGCCTCATGCAGATCAAGTATTCCACGGCCAAATCCATGGGCTATGACGGTCCCGCCGAAGGCCTGCTGGATGCCGAAACCAATCTCAAATACGCGATCAAATATCTGCGCGGCGCCTGGCTGGTTGCCGACAACGATTCGTCCAACGCGATCAATCTCTATGCGCGCGGCTATTATTACGACGCCAAGCGCAAGGACATGCTGCACGTCATGCAGTGATGCGCGCCGCACGCTTCAGCGCCTGGCGCCAAGGCATTCAATCGAATAGTCTTTTCTAAACCCGCATGGCCGCCCGCATTACAGGCTGCTTGGGTGTGAGGCATCAGCTTCACAGCCCTGCGGCAGGGGTTTATGACAGGCAATTGTGACGCTTTACGTTTGCACGCAGCCCCATACCTGCCCGCGTCATCATATTGTAGCACACCCCCGCTAGAGCCTTGCGAAACCTATGAAGAGGCGGGAATCGACAATGGCGGAGATGGCACCGGAAGCCAGCTTTCTGAAGAACGGAAAGCTTAAGACTGCACTTTTGCAACACAAGGCCCTGTCGAAGAGCGGGCTTTCCGAGCGCCTCTTCGGCCTCCTGTTCTCCGGTCTCGTCTATCCGCAGATCTGGGAGGACCCGGAGGTCGATATGGCCGCTATGGAGCTTGGCGAAGGCCACAGCATTGTCACCATCGGTTCCGGCGGCTGCAATATGCTGGCTTATCTCTCCTGCCGGCCGCGCTCCATCGATGTGGTCGATCTCAATCCGCACCATATTGCTCTCAACCGCCTGAAACTTGCTGCCTTCCAGACGCTGCCCACCCATAGCGACGTGGTGCGCCTGCTGGCCACCGACAATGCGCCCGGCAATGGCAAGGCCTATGACACGTTCATTGCCCCGTCGCTTGACGGCGCAACCCGCGCCTATTGGGAAAAGCGCACGCTGAGCGGACGTCGGCGCATTTCGGTCTTCGAGCGCAATATCTACCGCACCGGCCTGCTCGGTCGCTTCATTGCCATCGGCCATATTCTGGCGCGTCTGCATGGTGTAAAACTCAGCGAGATGGCTGAAACCCGCTCGCTGCGCGAACAGCGCCAGTTTTTCGACGCGCATATCGCGCCGCTCTTCGACAAGCCGCTCATCCGCCTGATCACCAGCGCCAAAAGCTCGCTGTTCGGGCTTGGCATTCCGCCCCAGCAATATGACGAGCTGGCAAGCCTTGCCGATGACGGCTCGATTGCGCCGGTGCTACGCCAGCGCCTGGAAAAGCTCGCCTGCCACTTTCCGCTGCGCGACAATTACTTCGCCTGGCAGGCCTTCATGCGCCGCTATCCGCAGCCGCACGAAGGCAGCCTGCCCACCTATCTGAAACCGGAGCATTACCGCGCCATCCGCGAGCATGCAGACCGGGTCAGCGTCCATCACGAGACCTTCACCGCCTGTCTGGCGACAAAATCGGCAGCAAGCGTCGATCGCTATGTGCTGCTCGACGCGCAGGACTGGATGAATGACCGGCAGCTGAATGAGCTCTGGGCGGAAATTACCCGCACTGCCGCCCCAGGCGCCCGCGTCATCTTCCGCACGGCGGCCGAGAAGAGCATCATCGAAGGGCGCCTGTCAGACGCCATCCGCGACCAGTGGACCTATCTGGACGCCCGCTCGCAGGAACTCAACCTGCAGGATCGCTCGGCCATCTATGGCGGCTTCCACATCTATACGAGGCCCGCATGACGCAACTGGGTGAGACACAGCCGCTGAACGACGATGCGCATGCGGCGCGCATGGACCGCATGTATCGCTATCAGCGGCATGTCTATGATCTCACCCGCAAATATTACCTTCTGGGTCGTGACAAGGCGATCCGGGATTTGCAGGTGCCGCAAGGTGGATCGCTGCTGGAAGTCGGCTGCGGCACAGGCCGCAACCTCGTGCTGGCCCACAGGCGCTACCCGACAGCAAAACTATACGGACTGGATATTTCGGCAGAAATGCTCACAAGTACCCGCGCCAAGTTCATCGGCCTACCGGCAGCGCCGGTCCTGAGGGTCGCCGACGCGACGGATTTTTCCGCCGCGGAGTTCGGCGCGCAGGGTTTCGACCGCATCCTCATTTCCTATGCCCTGTCGATGATCCCGGATTGGCGCGGCGCAATCACCGCAAGCCTTAAGGCCCTCAATCCGGGCGGCTCGCTGCATATCGTCGATTTCGGCCAGCAGGAAGATCTGCCACGCTGGTTTCATGCCGGCCTCACCGCCTGGCTGACACGCTTTCACGTCACGCCGCGCGCCGATCTGGAACAGGCGCTGTCTGAACGGCTTGCCGAATTTCAGGCCGATATGCTGTTCCAGCCCATCGGACGCGGCTATGCCTGGCATGCGATTGTCCGGCGGGGCAATGACGCTCCCATCGTAAAACCTGCATAGATCCGCTCTCGTTGATGGAACAACAGACCGATTCGGGCTAAAAGAGGCTTGGCGGCCCGCATGCTTCGGTCGCTGCCGGGCTGATTCTGGCCGCAGCAATCGGATCGTTCATGCCGCCATTCCTCATTTCCCTCCTCTTTGGACTTCTCCTTGTTTCCGGCTGCACCTCGACAGGCGACGTGCTTGGATCGGCGGCGATGCGCCAGACTAAATTCCAGGACAGTGATCCGCAGGATTTCGGCGCCCGCCATCCGGGACATCATGATGTTCACGGCATAGACGTGTCCAAGTGGAACGGCCAGATCGACTGGCAAAAGGTCAAACAATCAGGCGTCGCCTTCGCCTTCATCAAGGCAACCGAGGGCACAGACCGGATCGACCCGACCTTTGTGACCAACTGGCGCAATTCCGCAGCAGCCGGCGTGCCGCACGCCCCCTATCACTTCTATTATTTCTGCTCGAGCGCCGATGAGCAGGCCGACTGGTTCATCGCCAATGTGCCGAAGGCCTCGATGCATCTGCCGCCGGTGCTGGATGCGGAATGGAACAGCGCCTCCCCCACCTGCAAGACGCGGCCGGATGCCGAGACCGTGCGCCGAGAGCTGCAACGGTTCCTCGACCGCATCGAAGCCCATTATGGCAAGCGGCCGATCATCTACACATCCGTCGATTTCCATCGCGACAATCTGGTTGGCCATTTCGGCAATTATCACTTCTGGGTCCGCTCCGTCGCGGCTCACCCGGAAAAGGTCTATGTCGCCCGCCGCTGGGCCTTCTGGCAATATACCGCAACCGGCATCGTTCCAGGCATCGAGGGCAAGACGGATATCAACGCCTTTGCCGGAACCGAGAAGAGCTGGCGCCAATGGGTCGCAACCGCTTCCAACTGATCGTCAATACTTGCGCATTTGCCGCCAACCTGTTGTAAAGCGGGCCATTGCGCCAATATGCCCCGCTTAGGTCACAGTTTTCGACAAGAGGTGGCCACTGTCGATAAAGGATTGCTCCATGACCGCTGCCAAAGCCCATGCCTTCGTTCTAGCCCTCACCCTCACCGGCCTGATGGCCTCCACAGCAGCCGCCCAGACAGCCGCGCCCGCCTGTGGTGGCGAACTGTCCAGTTTCCTGTCAGGGGTGAAGGCAGAGGCCATTGCCAAGGGCATTCCGGCAGAGGCCGCCGACAAGGCGCTCTCGGGCGCGGCAATCGATCAGAAAGTGCTGTCACGCGACCGGGCACAGGGCGTGTTCCGCCAGACCTTCCTTGAGTTCTCGCAGCGCACCGTCAGCCAGGGCCGTCTTGATATCGGACGCCAGAAGATGACGCAGCTTGCCGATGTGTTTCGCCGTGCCGAAACGGAATTCGGTGTGGCACCCGGCGTCATCACCGCCTTTTGGGCCATGGAAACCGATTTCGGCGCCGTGCAGGGTGATTTCAATACCCGCAACGCATTGGTGACGCTGGCCCATGATTGCCGCCGGCCGGAACTGTTCCGCCCGCAGCTGATCTCGCTGATCGAAATGGTGCAGCATGGCGATCTGGACCCCACCACCAATACCGGCGCCTGGGCCGGCGAGATCGGCCAGGTGCAGATGCTGCCGCGCGATATCGTCGCCCATGGCATTGATGGCGACGGCGATGGGCATATCAACGTCAAGACAAATTCCGCCGACGCCATTCTGACGGCTGCATCCTTCATCAAGTCGCTCGGGTTCAAGGCCGGCGAGCCGTGGATCCAGGAAGTCGAACTGCCCGCTGAACTGCCTTGGGAAAAATCCGGCCTCGGCAATGAAATGCCGGCCTCGCAGTGGTTTGCCGCAGGCGTAAAGCCGCGCGATGGCAAGACCAGTTTCGGCAACCTGCCGGCAGCGCTTGTACTGCCACAGGGCCGCAAGGGGCCGGCCTTCCTCACTTATCCGAATTTCGCAATCTACCTCGAATGGAACAAGTCCTTCATCTACACGACGTCGGCTGCCTATTTCGCAACCCGCCTGTCAGGCGCCCCCACCTATCTCAAGGGCACGCCCGATGAAGGTCTGGACGATACCGGTATGAAGGCGCTGCAGGCAAAACTCCAGGCGCATGGCCACGATGTCGGCAAGATTGACGGCATTCTGGGTTCCGGCACGCGGGTGGCCGTGCAGGCAGAGCAGAAGCGGCTCGGCATGGCCGCCGATGGCTGGCCAACACCGGCGCTGCTCAACGCGCTGTGACATGAAGCGGGCCGGGCGGGAAATCCCATGCCCGGCACGGCCGGCGGAATCATCGGCCGAAACCATCACTGCCGTGCCGCGATACGGCACAAGCCTCACGAAATGTGACGCGTGTTAACAGTGACAAAAAATTTATTCACAGATTAGAAACTATGTTTGTAAACGAATTTATCGTTTCATAACATGGAGTTATCTATCGAACACCCCGGTTCTGTGGCAATATCACGCCGCAGCGCAGCATATTATTCGCTTTTCATCCGCGCGGAAATAGCCTTACATTTGGGCTGTTAACGCAAGGAGACAGACATGGGACACGCACATTCCTTCAATGTCATGCTCATCGGTGCAGCGTTTATTTTCGTAGCGTCAATGCTCTTCGTCTGAGCTGAGGGGCGCTGAAGGCCAAGCCTTCCACACTGCCCCTATTCCTTGACGGGCTCATAAGCGGGCTCGGGCGGATGTTCTTTCCCGCCCTACCCTTCAAACCGGGCTCAGGCCGCCGCCCCGGCCTGAGCCTTCTCGATGGGACGACGTCCCAATCTTTCCAGAACAGCGGAAACCAGCGGCGCACGGTTCATCGAATAGATGTGGAATTCGTGCGTGCCGCGACGCATCAGATCGTCCATCTGTTCAGCTGCAACATCGGCGGCCACCTTAGCGCGATCCTCCGGCTTGTCATCGTAACCGGCAAATCGCTCATCGAGAAATGCCGGCACGGATGACCCACAACGACCGGCAAAACGCTTCAGCTGGGTGAGGTTCTGGATCGGCATGATGCCGGGAATGACCGGAATGGTGATACCGGCTGCCAGTACTTTTTCCATATAGTCTTCAAAGACATTGTTATCGAAGAAGAACTGCGTCAGCGCCCGGTCAGCGCCGGCATCCGCCTTGCGCTTCAGCATTTCGATATCGGCGCTGACATCCGTGCTTTCCGGATGCTTTTCCGGATAGGCAGACACGGAAATCTCGAAACCGCCGATCGCCTTCAGCGCAGCCACCAGTTCCGCAGCATTGGCATAGCCATCCGGATGCGGAACATAGGCCGTGCCGACGCCGCTCGACGGGTCACCGCGCAGCGCCACGATATGGCGCACACCAAGCCCGGCCAGTTCGTCGATCACCTGATGGGTTTCAGCCCGGTCCGCATCAACGCAGGTCAGATGCGATGCCGTGACTAGCCCGCTTTCGGCAATCAGGCGCTGGACGGTGTTGAATGTCGGTGCCTTGGTCGTACCGCCGGCGCCGTAGGTGACAGACACGAAATCCGGCTCGAATCCCGCCAGGTCCTGCACGGTTTCCCAAAGCTGGTGTTCCATGTCCGGAGACTTCGGGGGGAAGAATTCGAAGGAGACGCGGAAAGCGTTGCGGGCGGGATGTGCGATGGTCATAGGGCGTTTTCCGATACGAGAAGTTTATGCGGAGCCGGCTGGCTTGCCTTGGCAGGCTGGGCAGCGGCGCGGGCGAGCCAGATGCTGACGGTGAGCGCTGGTGTATTGCGCTTGTCGCCGGGCTTGAGGTCGATCACGTCCTCAACCTTCAGACCCGCCTTTTCCAGCCAGTCGGTCATCATCTGGTGCGAGAAGCCAAGACGCAGATGTGCATGCTCCTCGCGCAAATAGTCAAAACCATGCGGCGCAAGATCCACGATGATCAGGCGGCCATCCGGGCGCAGCACACGGACTGCTTCCGCAATCGCCCGTTCCGGCTGCTCAAGGAAATGCAGAACTTGATGAATGGTAACGAGGTCGAAATCACCCGCCTCCACCGGAAGGTTGAAAATGTCGCCATGGCGCACCGAAGCCTTCAGGATGCTGTCACGGTCGAGATTGGCACGCGCCACCGACAGCATGTCGCGGCTGGCATCGATGCCGACAGCCCGCCGGTATTGGCTCTGGAACAGTTGCAATATCCAGCCGGTACCGGTACCGAGATCAAGCAGCGAATCGACCATATCGTCGCCCACCAGACCTAGGAGCGCAGCCTCCACCTGCTCGTCGCTGACATGAAGTCGGCGCAACTCGTCCCATTCGGTGGCGTTGCGGCTGAAATAGGCCTGCGCCCGTTCCGCCCGCACACGCTTCACCTCTTGAAGACGCTCATCATCACGCAAAAGCACCGGATCGGCAGGATCGGCAGAGGCCAGAAGCATGCGGGCAAGACCTGACGTCTCCCCCTCCTGCTGAAGACGAAAATAGGCCCAGGCGCCTTCCTGATAGCGCTCGATCAGGCCTTCTTCGGAAAGAAGCTTCAGATGGCGGGAGATACGCGGCTGGGACTGACCGAGAATATCCGTCATGTCGCTGACGGTCAGGTCACCGGCCGACAGAAGCACCAGCAGGCGAAAGCGCGTCGGCTCACCTGCTGTCTTCAAGACGTCCACGACTTTGTCGAGCGAAAGGGGCATGCAGCGGATCCATCATAATCAAGATATAAAGATATCTTTATATGAATGATCCGCCTCTCGCAAGCAGAAACTCGCCTGACCCAGTTCAGGCGGCTTCTTCGCCCACCTCTTCCGCAGCCTCGGCAGCTGTCGGTACGTAGTTCAGCACCGGACCCAGCCAGCGCTCGATCTCTTCCACGTCCATGCCCTTGCGGCGTGAGTAATCCTCCACCTGGTCGCGCTCCACCTTGGCGACGCCGAAATAATAGCTGTCGGGGTGGCCGATATAGAGGCCGGAGACGGAGGAGCCGGGCCACATGGCATAACTTTCCGTCAGCACCACGCCGGTCGTTTCTTCCGCCTTCAAAAGATCAAACAGCGTGCGCTTTTCCGTGTGGTCGGGCTGGGCCGGATAGCCGGGGGCCGGGCGAATGCCGGCATAGGTTTCCGAGATCATGTCTTCGGGCGTCAGCGTTTCGTCGGCGGCATATCCCCAGTAGTCGCGGCGCACCTGCTCGTGCATGCGCTCGGCAAAGGCTTCGGCAAAACGATCGGCAAGCGCCTTGACCAGAATGGACGAATAATCGTCATTGGCGCGCTCGAAACGTTCGGCAATCGCCACTTCCTCGATGCCGGCCGTCACCACGAAACCACCAACGTAGTCGGCTTTTCCGCTATCCACCGGCGCCACGAAATCGGAGAGCGCCACATTGGGGCGACCATCGCGCTTTGACAATTGCTGACGCAGCGTGAAGAAGGTCGCGAGATCGTCGCTGCGGCTCTCGTCGGTGAACAGGCGAATATCGTCACCCACCGCATTGGCCGGCCAGAAGCCGATCACGGCGCGCGGGCGGAACCACTTTTCCTCGACGATCTTTTTCAGCATCGCCTGCGCATCCGCATAAAGCTGCCGCGCCGCCTCGCCCTGCTTCTCGTCCTGCAGAATGGCGGGATAACGGCCCTTCAGCTCCCAGGTCTGGAAGAAAGGTGTCCAGTCGATATAGGGAACGAGGTCCTCCAGCGAATAATCCTCAAACACTTTCGTGCCGAGGAAGGACGGTGCCTTGGGTTCAAAGACGGCCCAATCCACCTTTTGCGCATTGGCGCGGGCACGCGCGATCGGCAGGCGGATCTTGTCGGCTTCCGAGCGGGCATGGGCCGCCGCGACCTTGGCATATTCGGCGCGGATATTGCCGACATAGTCCTCGCGGCCACCTTCGGCCAGAAGATTGGAAACCACGCCGACGGCGCGGCTGGCATCGGTGACATAGATCGCCTGGCCGGCATTGTATTTCGGATGGATCTTCACGGCCGTATGCACGCGGCTGGTGGTGGCCCCGCCGATCAACAGCGGAATGTCAAAACCCTGCCTCTCCATTTCGGCGGCAACATGCACCATTTCATCCAGAGACGGCGTGATGAGACCCGACAGTCCGATGATATCGACCTTTTCGGCAATCGCCGTTTCGAGGATCTTCGTGGCCGGCACCATGACGCCAAGATCGATGATCTCGTAATTGTTGCAGGCCAGCACGACGCCGACGATGTTCTTGCCGATATCGTGCACGTCGCCCTTCACGGTCGCCATCAACACCTTGCCGGCAGATTTGCGCTGATCACCGCCGTTCAGGCGCTTTTCCTCTTCCATGTATGGCAGAAGAACAGCAACGGCCTGTTTCATCACGCGGGCGGATTTTACCACCTGCGGCAGGAACATCTTTCCGGACCCGAAGAGATCGCCGACGACATTCATGCCGGCCATCAACGGACCTTCGATGACATGCAGCGGACGATCGGCTTCAAGCCGCGCCTCTTCCGTATCGGCATCGATATATTCGGTAATTCCGTTCACCAGCGCATGCGACAGGCGCTTGGCGACCGGCCATTCGCGCCAGGTCAGGTCCTGCGCCTTGGCTTCCTTGCCAGCCGTGCCGCGATAGCGCTCGGCAACCGACAGCAGGCGCTCCGTGCCGTCGTCGCGGCGGTTCAGCACCACGTCTTCGCAGGCATCGCGCAGTTCCGGATCGATGTTCTCGTAGATCGCCAGCTGGCCGGCATTGACGATGCCCATGTCCATGCCGGCCTGGATGCAGTGATAGAGGAAGACCGCATGCATGGCCTCGCGCACCGGCTCATTGCCGCGGAACGAGAAGGACAGGTTCGAGACGCCGCCGGAAATATGCACGAGCGGCATTTCCTGGCGAATGGTGCGCGTCGCCTCGATAAAGTCCACGCCGTAATTATTGTGCTCATCGATGCCGGTTGCCACGGCAAAGATATTCGGATCGAAGATGATGTCTTCCGGCGGAAAGCCGGCCTGTTCGGTGAGGATCTTGTAGGCGCGGCGGCAGATTTCCACCTTACGCTGATAGGTATCGGCCTGCCCCTGCTCATCAAAGGCCATGACGACGACGGCTGCGCCATAACGGCGGATCAGCTGACCCTGACGGATAAAATTCGCCTCGCCTTCCTTCAGCGAGATGGAATTGACCACCGCCTTGCCCTGCACACACTTGAGACCGGCCTCGATGATCTCGAACTTGGACGAATCGATCATCACCGGAACGCGGGCGATATCCGGCTCGGCTGCAATCAGGTTGAGGAATTCGACCATGGCCCGGCCCGAATCGATCAGGCCCTCGTCCATATTGATGTCGATGATCTGCGCGCCGTTTTCCACCTGGTCGCGAGCAACGACCAGCGCTGCCGTATAGTCAGCGGCGGTAATCAGCTTGCGGAACTTGGCAGAGCCGGTGACATTGGTGCGTTCGCCAACATTGACGAAGGGAATGTCCTTGGTCAGCGTGAAGGGCTCCAGGCCCGACAGCGACATGAAGGAACGATGCTCCGGCACTTCGCGCGGCTTGAACGGCGCAACCGCCTCGGCAATCGCCGCAATATGCTCCGGCGTCGAGCCGCAGCAGCCGCCGATGACATTTATCAGGCCCTCACGGGCAAATTCGGTGACCTGACGCGCCATATCATCCGGCGACTGGTCATACTGGCCAAATTCGTTCGGCAAGCCGGCATTCGGATAGGCGCAGATGAAGGTATCGGCAATCGCCGAGACTTCCTGCAAATGCGGCAGCATGGCATCGGCGCCCAGCGCGCAGTTGAAGCCGATGGTGAAGGGATTGGCGTGGCTTACGGAATTCCAGAAGGCCGTCGGTGTCTGGCCCGACAGGGTACGGCCGGATAGATCGGTGATCGTGCCGGAAATCATCACCGGCAGACGGATGCCCTTGTGCGCAAACCGCTCCTCGCAGGCAAAGATCGCTGCCTTGGCATTCAGCGTATCGAAAATCGTCTCGATCAGGATGATGTCGGCACCGCCATCAATCAACCCGTCGATCTGCTCGGCATAGGCAAGCCGCAGATCATCAAAGGAAACAGCGCGGTAGCCGGGATTGTTGACATCCGGCGAAATGGAGGCTGTCCGGTTGGTCGGGCCGATGGCGCCGGCCACGAAACGGCGCTTTCCGTCTTCACGCATGGCACGCTCGATCGCCCGGCGCACCACCTGCGCGCCCTCGCGGTTCAGGTCATAGACCGCACCTTCCATCTCGTAATCGGCCTGGGCAATGCGGGTCGAGGAGAAGGTATTCGTTTCGATGATATCGGCGCCGGCCATGGCATAGCGATAATGGATATCCTCGATCGCCTGTGGCTGGGTGAGGATCAGAAGGTCATTATTGCCCTGCTGGTGACAGGCGCAGCCGATGAAACGGTCGCCGCGAAAATGATCCTCATCGAAGCCAAGCCCCTGGATCTGCGTGCCCATGGCGCCATCAAGAATAAGGATGCGCTCGCGTGCCGCCTTGGCCAGCGCTTCGAAAATCTCGTGTCCGCTACGCGCAGCACCTTCAGGACCAAACAGTTGATCGAACACAGGCGCACTCCTCGGGCTTATGGCAGGTTGGGTTTAATCACATAAAGATATCTTTATGTCAACATCAAGCAAGAATAACACGATAGCAGATCGAGGACCGATGACAGCTACCGACGTGGGCGGTATAGGCATGTTCGGTTCCCATTCCTAGTTTCGAGGTCATCATGAACGCGGCCGGACAGCTTGCCCCACTTTGGGCGGATCGCCCTTATCATCGCCAATGGCTGCTTTCCCAGGCAGAAGGCCTGATGGACTTCTTCCAGTACCGCGCCATCAACCCGAAGGGCGGGTTTTACGATCTCGACGTCAAGGGTGCACCGCTTTCGACGGATAATCCCGTGCGCGGCATTCATGCCAGCGCCCGCATGGTACACTGCTTTGCTTTAGCCGACCTTATGGGCCGTCCGGGTGCAGCTGACGTGGTCGATCACGGCATGCGCTATCTCTGGGAAAAGCATCGCGACCAACAGAATGGCGGTTATTTCTGGCAGGCCAATGATGACGGTGCCGCCGACGCCTCCAAGCAGGGCTATGGCCATGCCTTCGTGCTGCTGGCGGCCTCGTCTGCCAAGGTCATCGGCCATCCTTTGGCCGACAGGATGCTGGCCGATATTACCGAGGTGATCGACACGAAATTCTGGGAGACACGCCACGGCGCGATTGCGGAAGAGTTTTCCGAAGATTGGCAGCCGGTGCCCGGCTATCGCGGCCAGAACTCCAACATGCATTTGACCGAAAGCCTGATGGCCGCCTTTGAGGCAACCGGCGAGAGCCATTACCTGACAAAGGCTGAAAGCATCGCCGACCTGCTCATCAATCGTCGTGCCCGCGAAGAAGGCTTTCGCGTCGCTGAGCATTTTTCCGAGGAATGGGTCGTCGATCGCACCTATTACCACGCCAATGAAATGTTCCGCCCGGCCGGCACGACGCCCGGCCACTGGCTGGAATGGGCGCGCCTGCTGCTGCAACTCTATACGCTTGGCGGCAAGACGCATGCCTGGATGCCGCACGCCGCGACCGCCCTTTTCGAACGCTCCATGACACTTGGCTGGGATAGCCAGAAGGGCGGTTTCTTCTATACGCTCGACTGGCAGGACGTGCCGGAAAAGACCTCCAAGCTCTGGTGGCCAATGTGCGAGGCAGCCGGCGCCGCCCACTTCCTCAATACCCATGCGCCAAGCGCCTTCCACGAGGAAAGCTACCGGAAGATCTGGTCGGTCATCGGCAAGAGCTTCCTTGATCGCGACCATGGCGGCTGGTTTGAGGAACTGACTGAGGACATGGCGCCCGCCAACACGCTGTTTCCCGGCAAGGGCGATATCTATCATGCCCTGCAGGCCTGCCTCATACCGCTGTTTCCGGCGGACGGCAGCCTGACCAAGGTGATTCAGGAAAATGGCGGGGCGTTATAAACTGAGTTGAACAAACCAATAGCCAGGGGCAGCGCTATCGCCGCCCCTGGCCCACCATGTCGCGAATGCGTTTCGCCAACTGGTCATAGTCATAGGGCTTGGTCACCAGGCTCGCACGTTCCAGCCCTTCCGAGCCCGGCACATGCAGATCGCCGGTGGCAAAGATGACCGGCAGGTCCGGCTGCGTCTGACGCATCCGCATCAGCAGGTCGAGGCCGTTCATATCCGGCAGGTTGACATCGGTGACGAGGATATCGATCGCCGCCCCACTCAACGCCTCCAACGCCTCGCGGCCATTGCCGACCTCCACCACCGCAAAACCGAAATCCTGCAGATAATCGGTGGTCGAAATGCGGATCAGCGCCTCGTCCTCGCAAAACAGGATGCGGATTGCGGCAGGCGGGCTATCGACACGAACGCTCGCCATTCCGGCAGAATCCAGGCTTTCCACGCGTTCGCGGGCACGATCAAGCAGCGAACGGATCTTGCGGGCCAGCGTCTCGCGGGCATAGGGCTTGCTGAGAAGATTGACGCCCGGATCCAGCCTCCCGCCATGCACGATGGAATTTTCGGTATAGCCGGAGGTAAACAACACCTCGATATCCGGCCGGCGCTCCTTGGCCTTGCGGGCCAGTTCGCTACTCTTCAATCGGCCGGGCATGACCACGTCGGTAAACAGCAGATCGATCGATGCGCCGCTTTCGATAATCGCAAGCCCACCATCCGCATCGCGGGCTTTCAGGACATTGTAGCCCAGATCGGCCAGCATGCTGACGGTGATATCGCGCACCGCCTCGTCATCCTCGACAACCAGAATGGTTTCGGTGCCGCCGACAACAATGCCGCCGCTTTCCTCGGCCATCACATCTTCCGCCTCCATCGAGCGTGGCAGATAGATGCGCAGCGTCGTGCCGCTGCCCGGTTCGCTGTAGATATTGATATGCCCGCCCGACTGCTTGACGAAGCCATAGACCATCGAAAGCCCGAGTCCGGTGCCCTTGCCTTCCGGCTTGGTGGTGAAGAAGGGATCGAAGGCCCGCGCCAACACCTCCTGCGGCATGCCGCAGCCCGTATCGCTGACGGCCAGCATGACATATTGGCCGGCCTCGACGTCAAAGGCATTCTGCGCGTAATGATCGTCGAGATAGGCATTGCCAAGCTCAATCGTCAGCCGACCGCGACCATCCATCGCGTCGCGCGCATTGATGGCAAGGTTGAGCAGCGCATTTTCCACATTCGACGGATCGACGATCGTGTTCCACAAGCCACTGCCGACAATGGTGTCGACCTCGATGGCCTCGCCCAGACTGCGGCGAATGAGATTGTCCATCTCATGCACCAGGCGGGCAAGGTTGATCACCTTAGGTGCCAGCGGCTGTCGGCGGCCGAAGGACAGAAGCTGCGAGGCAAGCCGGGCGCCCCGCGTGGCGCCGGCTAGCGCACTACTGAGGCGCCGCTCGGCGGTCTCGTTACCGCTGACATCCCGGCTAAGCAATTGCAGATTGCCGGTAATCACTTGCAAGAGATTGTTGAAATCATGGGCGATACCGCCGGCCAGATTGCCGATCGCCTCCATTTTCTGGCTCTGGCGCAGCACTTCCTGCGTTTTCAGAAGTTCAGCCGTGCGCTCCTCCACGCGGGTTTCCAGCGTCGTTGCCAGCGTCTCCAACCGGTTTTCGGTCATTTTCTGGTCTTCGATATCGGCATTGGTGCCGACCCAATGCACGATAGCGCCCGCTGGATTGCGGATTGCAACAGCCCGGCTGAGGAACCACCGATATTCGCCATCGGCGCGGCGCAGGCGAAGCTCAGCCTGAAATGTGCCACCATCGCGCACCGCCTGCTGCCATTCGGCCCGGATCCGCTCGGATTCCTCCGGATGGATCATGCTGGCGACCACCTCCGCCCCATTGAAGAGACTATCAATGCCCAGGTAATCGAGCATAGGACGGTTGCACCAGTCGAGCACGCCGGCTGCGCTGGAGGTCCAGACATGGTTGGGTAGGGATTGCGCCAGCGTATGGAAACGGTCTTCGCTCTCGCGCGCAGCCTCCTTGGCGCGCCGCAACTCGGTCACATCATGCCCCTGAACGAAAATGCCTGTGACATTACCCTGCGCATCCCGCAGTGGCTGGAAGATGAAATCGACAAACAACTCTTCGGGCTCGCCGGTCGAGGATCTTTGCAAACTGACCTTGGCGCTATGCGCACTATAGGCTGAGCCTTTGGCATAAACCTCATCCAGCAATTCATAAAAGCCCTGCCCGGCAATATCCGGCAGCGCTTCGCGCACTGGCTTGCCAATGATGGCGCTGCGGCCAACCAGCGCCTTGTAGGCGGCATTGGCAATCTGGAACACATGATCCGGCCCCTGCAGAATGGCCATGAAACCCGGCGCCTGTTCAAACAGGCTGCGCAGATATTCGCGTTCCTGACCAAGTGCATGGTTCTCGCCCTGCACCGCATCCGCACGCTTCATCAGATCGGTCTGAATCTTCCAGCCGGACGATGGCGTGGCCTGGCGCAGCAGATGCAGTTCGGTCACATCCACCGTATGCTGAAGAATGAGCGTCACCTTGCCGTTGCTATCCAGGATCGGCGTATGCGTTGCGCTCCAGAAGCGCTCGGTGAGCACGCCATCCGGCCCGCTGATCGGATAGGGGATCAGTGGCAGATGATCGACCTGCTTGGTTTCCAGCACTTTGGCAAAGGAATTGCGCAACAGGCGCCCATGCATGGAATGCGGATCGCTCGGAAACATGTCGAACATCTGGCGCCCGATCAAGGCGTCGCGCGTCTGCATC
The DNA here is from genome assembly GCF_005222845.1 of Rhizobium sp. FY34. Lineage (GTDB taxonomy): Bacteria > Pseudomonadota > Alphaproteobacteria > Rhizobiales > Rhizobiaceae > Neorhizobium. Next base: position 380,158 of record NZ_STFZ01000011.1, read on the forward strand.
GTAACAGCCAGATAAGCATCATTCATGCCGACCATGATCAGGTCGGGATCAAGGATCACATACGGGTTGGGCGACAGATTGAAGAGTTGATCAAGATCGAGGCCGGAGAGCCCAGTCCGTCGAAACATGCTATTTCCCCACGCCAATACCGTCCACGACAGTGGTTATAGGGCGCAATCGCATGAAAACAAGAACAGGAACTCACGTTGTGTGAGCAGCAGTTGGCCATGGTCGCCGGCACCTGAAACAGAAGGCTCAGGCAAAGACCGGGGCGCTATCGGCCATTCTGTTGGCTGCGCGGTAATCGCGTTCATAGGAAATGCGCAGCCGCTCCGGGCGGGTTTGCATTTCGGCCTGTTCGCGCGTTAGGTGGAACACACCATCAGCATAGGTGCCCGTTGCATCCTGCCCCTCGCCTGGCACGAGCCACTGATCAATCAGCTTCAACATCCCTTGCCTCCTCTCCATCGCCGGTCAAAAACGGACGAACGGCTTACCCGTTCCATTGTAATCATCGGCGGTTAAGAAAGTGCAGCTTAACGGATGGTCGCAACACGATTATGACGCCACGTATCCGGACCATCTGCAAGGGCGTGCAAAGCTTCGGAACGAGGCAGAACAAAAGACAAACGCAAGGAAAGGCGAGGCTGACGCTTTCCACAGCTTATCCACAGCCCGATCAAGGTGAGGTACGTGCTGCAAGCCCTTGTCCATCCGTCAACTTTGCCCTGTGATGCGGCATGTCCTGTGGACAAGGGTCAAACTGGAACAAAGCAGAACAAAGGACAGCGCAACGCAGCATTTCAGCCACATCGCACCACGCTAAAGACGAGATAATTTTGTCGCAATCGGCCCGCATACTCTCCCCCAGAGGAGGACGGGTGATGGACACGGAACTGACGATGCGGGACCTGACCGGTGACCCGCTGATTGCCATGATGATGCGCGCCGATGGCGTTGCGCAACAGGAGCTGACAGGATTGCTGCACCGGGTGGCCCGCCAGGAGGTGGAGCGTCTGCAGACCCGCCTGCGCCAGGCCCGCGCCGACGAGTTCTATTCGAGGCTCGACACCGCACGGGAGGCGCGAGTGCGCGCAGCAAGGCGGCACAGCTGATCGGTCAAACCTGAAGACACAATCCCTATCACCGGCCATCCCGTCAACGGGTTGTCTCGTGATCGCCGATATCCTCGACGTCTGACAGCCGGACGAATTCCACGCCGCGCTGCTTCAGCGCCAGAAGTGCGCGCGCCACGCCCTCGCCCGCCGCATGGGTTGGCTGGTTGATGTGCGACAGAACCACATCACCATCCTTGGCCGCTGAAATCTGTCGCTCTGTGGCCACCGCGCCGAGCAGTGAGCCGCCATCGCCATTCACCGAATAGCCGGCAACCCGGTAGCCCATGGCGCGGATCTGGCGAATGGCGGAGAGATCATATTTGGCGGTCGAGCCGCGAAACCACTGCGGCGCCTGAAGGCCCGCCGCCCGCATTGCTTCGGCTCCGCCTGCCACTTCGCTCGCCACCGCCTGCGGCGAGCCGGCTGCGGCAATGCCATAGACAAGCACCGGCGCATCAATGGCCGGCACATGGTTTTCCCCGTGGTTTTCCACCTCGAACAGGTCCGGATGGGCCATGAAAACGGCAAGCGTTTCCTGATTGCGACGCAGCCAGCGGGCCGTGACGAAAATCGTGGCCGGAATGCGCTCTGCCACCAGAACCGACAGGATTCGCTGGTCCGCCTGCCCCATGCAGGCATCAAAGGTCAGCGCGATGCGTGGCCGATGCGGATCGCCCGAACCGCGGATCTTCAACTGCGGCTCCACCAGCGCCGGCCGCGGCGGGGACGCGACGGAGGACGGCAGAACCGGCACGGTCACCGATACCGGCAAAGGAGCAGCTGTGCCCCTTGTCACGCCTTCGGCCTGGGCCACCGTAGCAAGAGACAGAAGGATCAGGGTGAGACGGAAAACGGACATGGGCACACGGGAGTAAGGCAGGAATGGCAGGGGAGACGCGAGTATGGAAGCCGCGTTCCTCTAGCGCACATCCAGCCGCTGCGCCATGGCGGAACTAAGGCGCAAGAGGTTGGCGGGCGTTGTTATCGAGAACCTGGACTGGCGCGCCTTCATCGAGCGATACGATCGGCCGGGGACGCTGTTCTATCTCGATCCGCCCTCCTCGGGCTGCGAGGACGATTACGGCAAGGCCGTCTTCAGCCGGGACGATTTCGCGGAACTGGCGGCGGTGCTGAGCCGTATTCAAGGAGCATTCATACTGTCGTTGAATGCCGTTCGAGAGGTCTTTGAGACGTTCTCAAAGTTTGAGATAGAAGAGGTTGATTGCAGCTATTCGATCCATGGCCAGTGGCGGAGCCAAAGACGTAAAGGAGGTCATCATTTTCAGCCGAGCAAAATGAGTGGCAACTGTCTTGACCCTCGACGCGAGATTGCTTCCTCCGCATCGCATCAGAATCGTTTCTTGTCGCGACCTATTCCAACGGGCAGCCCGACTATTCGATGAATGATCGAGATCAGGAGCGAAACAGCTCTCCTTCATGAGGGGAAGCTTGCAAAGACAAAACCCCGTCTTAGGATTGCAGTTGGTTGTAGGGGACGGTGATGGAAGAACAGACCTGGGCAAAGGCTTTATTTGAAAGGGCATTTATGGCTATCCAGCATGCGCCAGATGTCGGAGCTTCAATAACGGTCTTCAGAGATGCCTACGATCTGTCGCATGTGACTTATCACATGGCGCAAACCATTGCGTCGAAGATAGATGCCCCATTTGTAAGAACGACATATCCTGCAACTTGGGTCAGCAGGTATTTACTGCAAGGCTATTTCAATATCGACCCAGTCTTAATCGAAGGCGTGAATAGAAGCCTGCCATTTTTCTGGAACGAACTCGGAGCAAGTCCGGCGGCGCAGCGAATGTTCGAAGATGCGGCGAGCCATGGCCTTGGGGCTTCAGGCTATTCGATCCCCATTGTTGACCGATTAGGTCGTCGAGCCCTTGTCTCGCTGAACGCTGACCTCAAGCAAGAGCACTGGTTGCCCAAAGTTATGGTACACCGGGCTCACTGGCTTGAGATTGCCCATCTTTTGCACTCGCAGGCGCTAATCGAACTGTACGGCGCGGATGATCCGGCACCACCCCTGGGTCGGCGCGAGCGAGAATGCCTTCATTGGGCAGCGTTAGGCAAAGAGTACAAAGACATTTCCGTCATCCTTGGAATATCAGACCACACTGCCAGGGGTTACTTGAAGTCTGCACGCTTCAAACTCGCTTGTGCAAACATCCCTCAAGCCATCGCCAAGGCCATAAAGCTTCGGCTGATCAATCCCGTCTGACCCCTCAAATGGGGCGGCACAGGGGTGGGAATGTCAACTTTGACGACAACTCTGCAAGATGCATCCGTATCTTACAGGGGGAATTCATGTTCATAACGCTGCAAGCTCATCAATATGCCCGATATCCAGAACTGATGGACCGCATGTTTCGATTGCGCAAGGAGGTGTTCGCGGACCGCCTCGGATGGTCAGTACCCGTCATCGACGGTTGCGAAAGAGACCGATACGACGACTTCGGACCGTTATACCTGGTGTGGTGCGACGACGAAAAGAAGCGATTGTATGGGTCCATGCGGCTGATGCCCACGACAGGTCCCACACTACTTTATGACGTTTTTCGCGACACCTTCCCTTCAGACATCGATCTTGTGGCGCCAGGCATCTGGGAAGGGACGCGCATGTGTATCGACGAGGAGGCGATCGCGATCGATTTTCCAGGGCTCACGCCTCTCGATGCATTTTACCGTCTTCTGGTCGCGCTGTGCGAATGCGCGCTCTATCATGGCATCAGCATGATGCTCTCCAACTACGAGCCACCTATGCGCCGTGTCTATCGGAGAGCCGGGGTGGACGTGGATGAACTAGGTTGTGCCGATGGTTACGGCCGCCTCCCGGTATGCTGCGGACTGTTTGAAGTTTCCGGCCCTGTCTTGCTGAAGATGCGGCATGCGACGCAGATCACCGAACCGCTCTATACTGAATTTCCGGTTGCTGGCCGACGCTTGGCGATCAGGGTGGCTGCGTGAGCGGGAGCGCGGCAATGACACGGCTACCAATGAGACACATCCGAAAACTAATCGAGCAGGCCTATCTAACGGCGCTTGAATGCAGAGACGCACAACTACTCTTGCATCTCGGTCTCGCGATGCAGGTGAGTTTCGCGAAGGAGGTAGCTGAACAGATAAGTAATCTGGGGCGGACCGACGCTGAAATCGAAGAAGGAAAGGTCAGCGAATCGATCGGGCTGGACACTCCCAAGAGCTAGCTGGCCGACACCTGAGATATGGGGCGCCGGAGATCAGCTACCACGATTTTGGCACATGGCAACATCGGACTCGTGCCAAGATGCTTGGTCACTTTTGAGGGCAGGACCGGAAATTCAAAATTCCGGATCTTGGTGTCAGAATTCCGGAACTTGGCGTTCGGCTACAGTGGCGAACAGCAGGATGCTGGTGGGCCCGGAGGGCCTGCTGAATTCCAAGAGAATCAGCAGCTTAACCCCGTGTGGGACGAAGACCCCATTTTATAAAAATCAATGGCTTAGTAAAGCCGCCGTCCCACTTTTTCCGGCCGTTTCCGCCCCTTCTTTCCCGGTCGCGTTGCGCCCAGGGAGGCGCGCATGAGCGGGGCGCGGCCATTTCGGGACGTGAAGCTGCAATGGCTTCAGCAATTGAGCTGCGACAAGGATTTGAGCGACAACGCGCGATCCGTGGCGCTCTATATCATCACCACGCATTTGAACGGCCACACCGAAAAGGCGTGGCCGTCCTATCAAACGATTGCCGACGCGACCGGCAAGAGCGTCAAGACCATTCAACGCACCGTCCGTGAACTTGAGGTCAAAGGATGGTTCGAGGTCCAGCGCGGAAATGGCGTCGGGCACAACACGGAATATCGTCCCTCAGCGGCATCGATTTTACGCGCATCGGAGGCGCGTGAAAAGACGGACAAAGTTGTCACCCTTTACCCTGACAAAGGCGGTCAAAATCGTCCGGCAAGGCGGTCAGATCTGTCCGGCGAAGGGGGACAAATATGTCCACCAAACTTAGAGCGTGTCGTCAGTTAGACGAGCATTCGTTTTGGATTTACGTTATGCGTGTATTGGTTGATTTCGTTGAACGTCAAACGAGTCTACCCAACGTCGTCATCTTATGATTCTTCGAAGGTCGGCCTGATTTGGAGCTGACCGATGCGTCGATATGGATTGCGAGACGATCAATGGGAGAGGATCAAGGATTTTCTGCCAGGCCGGGAGGGCCACGTTGGCGGCACGGCTGCCGATAACAGGCTTTTTGTCGAGGCTGTGCTGTATCGCTACCGCGCGGGCATTCCCTGGCGCGATCTTCCCGAACGGTTCGGCGATTGGAAAGCCACCCACAAGCGACTGCGCCGGTGGTGTGAAAGCGGCGTTTTCGAAAGGATTTTCAAGGTCTTGTCCGAAGATCGCGACAATGAATACATGATGATCGATTCCACCATCGTGCGTGCGCATCAACATAGCGCCGGGGCGCGAAAAAAACGGTACCGATCAGGCCATCGGCAGATCCCGGGGAGGCCTGACGACCAAAATTCACATGATTGTCGATGCTTTGGGCAATCCTGTCGCCATGTCGCTTACGCCAGGACAGCAATCAGACCTCGGTGAGGCCGAGCCTTTGCTGGAAAAGGTCGAGCCGGAAGCATTTCTGGCCGACAAGGCCTATGATGCTGATGCACTGATCCAAGCCCTCCAACACCGGAGCATCACGCCTGTCATCCCGTCCAAAGCCAACCGGCGCGTCCAACGCAAAGCAGACTTCGCACTCTACCGGGAGCGAAACCTCGTCGAGCGATTGTTTTGCAAGCTCAAAGGCTTCAGAGCAATCGCCACCCGATACGACAAACTCGCAAGCACCTTCCTCGCCGCAATCCAACTCGTCAGCATCGTCTTTTGGCTCAACTGACGACAAGCCCTAGGATGGAACCACTATGCGCTGTGGCAACTAATGTATGCGGTTAAAAAAGCGATAGCGCTCGTGAATGCGGAATAGCCTGTCCAAATCCAAACCTCATTACACAGAATACAGGTATCATCCGTCGGAACTGCGGCGGCCGATAGAGTCCGTGCCTGACGACGTCGCCCTACAGTTATTATGCAGGAGGCAATCAGAAATGCAGAGCCGAGCAAAAAAAATAAACCCGCTGCAATGAGTATCGCAATAATAGCACTTGCGATCGCAGCACCCGCACCCACAGGACCTCCGACCAACAATCCGAACCCACCGGCAATCGCAACGCCCAAAATGTTTCCGAGGAGCAATACGAGTGCTCCTGCGAAGCTGACGCCAATTGCTGTCGCGATACATCTTCTCAATTGAGCATTCATGAACTTCACCCCAAACCGACATCCCCCAAGTGGCCTGCCGCTTGCCATCAAGATCGCCTGATTTGATCCACTAGACAAGCTTTTTTCGCCCCGAGCGGTGTCTGCGGTCGTGCAACGCTCGAATGTGGGCGGATCACGCCGCGAACCCGCGTCGTCCGTACCTGGCAACGACGTTCTTCAGCGCGGCGGACAGACTTGTCGTGCCGCTTTCGTTCAGTTTGGGTCGGGGTCGCGGTCATGCGCATGGAGGTGGCGCTCGAAGGCGGCGGATGGCTGAACACGGCCCAGGTTCAGGGCCAAGTGTCCGCTATCGACGCAATCACGGTTGCCGCCCGTCTGGTCGCCATCGAGCGGGCGCTATCGGAAACGCTTGAGCAGTTCACGGCCAAGGATGGCGCGCCGTGCTGATCAAGTTCTTCCGCAACGGCCAGGGCGGCGGATCGGGACCGGTTGACTATCTGATCGAGCGCGACGTCGTCGCTTACGACCAGAACCGCAACGCGATCCGCGATGAGCGCGGCGAGGTCATGCTGTTTGCCCGCGAGCCGTTGCCGGAAGTGCTGCGCGGCGATGCAGACCGCATGCGCGCGCTGATCGACGCCTGCCCGCACCAGTGGACCTATCGCGCCGGCGTCATCGCCTTCACGGCGGAAGACGCGCCGAACCCTGTCCAGCAACGGCAGGTGATGGACGCCTTCGAGAGCCTTGCCTTTGCCGGTCTCGAAGCCGACCAGCGCGATATGCTTTGGGTCCGCCATACCCATGAGGGCCGCGTCGAGCTGCATTTCGTGACGCCACGCATGGAGCTTGCGAGCGGGCGCAGCCTCAACATCGCGCCGCCTGGCTACCAGAAGCACTACGACGCCTTGCGCGATGTTCTGAACAAGGAACACGGTTGGGACGATCCGATGGCGCCGGAGCGTGCCCGCGAGACCGTCAGCCTCATCGAAAGCGTCAGGCGCGGCGATGCCCGCGAGCTGATCCATGACTGGATCGTCCAGCGCATCGAGACCGGCCAAATCCATGACCGCCCGAGCATGACCGAGGCTTTGACGGCGGCAGGTTTCGATCTGCCGCGCGCCGGCAAAAATTACATCACCGTGCGCGATCCGGAGACGGACGAGCGCTGGCGTTTGAAAGGAGACATGTTCCGTGAAGACTGGACCCGAGAGAATACCCTTGAGCGAGCGCTTGAAAGATCGGCTGGCGAGCCCAGCCGCTCCGGAAGCCGGCTCGACGCCATCGGTCCCGACGAGCTTCGAGACCGACTGGAGCGAAGCCTTGAGGCGCGCGCAAGCTACAATCGGGACCGATATCCGCAGCTTCACGGACGCGAACCGCCAGCACTTGAACGAGGCGCTGGCGATGACCGAGGCGGACGTGAACCGGCTTCAGTCGATGGTGCAGCCATTCTTCCTGACCATGGGCGCGGTGGCCTTGCTGATCGTCCTCTTGAGCTTCACCGCGAGCTGGTTTTGGGCGGGGCTGATGATCGACCGCGCCCAGAGCGCCAGCCTCTGGCAGATGGGCTTGCAGATCAACCAGACCAGCAACGGCAAGGTGCTCACCTGGGACGTCAACCGCCTTCAACTGATCAACTGTCAGGTCGGCTCCGCCAAAACGCCATGCCTGAAGATCGTACAGGGAGATTGACCGATGACCGAGACCACCAGACCACCGATGCCCGAGAGCCTGTCGCCGCTGGAGCGCGAATTGCTGGGTTACGTCGAGACGTTGATGAACACCTTGCAGAGCGGAACCGCGCAGTTCGAGGCGCTGGAGAAACGCTCGACCGACATGATCGAAAATCGGCAAGCGGCTTTGGAAGGATCGCTGAAATCGCTCATCGCGTCACAGGCTACCTTCATGAACGCCTGGCTCGCCTCCGGCAATCATTCCAGCGACAAGACCTCGACCGAGCTGGCGGAAGCGTTCGCCCTGCTGGAGCAAGCCGAAGCGATGCTGGAGGCGGTCGCGCCGCCGACGTGACAGGCCGACCGACCGCGCCCGGTCGCGGTCGCAACTGATCCCCATTTCCTTCTGGAGTTTCGATTCATGAATTTGATCATTCAGCCCTATCGTTATGCCCTTTCCATTGCCGTCGTGGCGGCCGGTTTCCTGCTGATGGAAACCGCGCCGTTGTTCTGGCCACCCATTTACCAAAACGCGCGCGCCGCCATCCTGGTCATGTTTTTCGGGTTTGCCCTGCTGACCTTGGCGGGAGACACCCAGGGCCGCATCCGCAGCGCGTCGGGCTTGAGCGTGGGGGCTGCCCTCCTTGCCGCGTCTGCTCTCGCGCTTACCGATCCGACCATTGCGGCCGGCGTCCTGCTCGACAGCTTCAAGGCTTGGCGAAATGCCGGCTATTCCGGAATCGAGAGCATCCGAGGCATGGTTTCGACATGGGATCGCTTCACCGAGGCGCAAAAGCTTGGCGTGCAAACCAGCATCGCCATCGGCCTGCCTGTGCCGCTGTTCCTCATTCTGCGAGCGATCTCGATTGCCGCCCCCGCTTCGTCAAGCCGTATTTCGAAACAAGGCCCATGGCGCGCCCGATGGATGAATCGCCAGGAGTTGCGCCAGCTCCGGCACAACGACAGCGGCTTGCCGCTCGGTCTTTCCGGCCGGGCAATGCTGCGCTACCGCCCCAACCCGAAAACCGGATGGCGCGCCGGCCATCATGTCGCCATCGCAGGCACGCGCGCCGGGAAAGGCGTGTCCGTCGTCATTCCGGCCATCATCGACCATGACGGGCCGGTCGCCGTCCTCGACATCAAGGGTGAAAACTTCGCCGTGACGCGCCGCTATCGGCGATCGCTCGGCCGCCAGGTCGTGGTTCTCAATCCCTTCGGTGTCATCGAGCCGTCGAAAGACCAGTTCAATCCGCTCGACTATATTCGGCAAGCGCACCTGGTCCGCGACATCGAGGTCATTGCCGAGGGGCTTGTTCGACCGGAAGGCGGAAACGGCTCACACTTTGCCGAAATGGCGAAATCCATGATCGCCGCCGTTATCGAGGTCGTCATGACCAGGCGCGCCGAGGCCGATCGCAACCTCATCACCGTCATGGACCTGTTGTTTTCCGCAGGCTTTGAAAAGACCCTGACGGAATGGGCCGGAGCGCCGGAGACCTTCGGCACCCGCCCGGCGGCGGCCGCTGCGACTTTTCTCGCAGCCGGGGAAAACGAGCGCGGCGCGATCAAAACGACGATCAAGAAGGCCTTCGATTGGGCACGCTCGGATGAACTCCGAGCCTTTCTCGGCAAGTCCACATGCTCGCTCGAAAACCTGTTCGAGGGCCGCGCCGACCTCTTCATGGTCGTACCGCTCGACAAGGTGGACGCCCAGGCCGTCTTTCTCCGGCTGCTGACAAACATCATTCTCGGCATGGCCGTGCGGCTGGAGGGCGCCAGGAAGCCGAAAAGGAATGTGTTGCTGGTCCTGGACGAGTTTGTCCGTCTCGGTCGCATGGAAAAGCTGATCAACATCGCCAACGTCGCCGCCGGCTGCGGCATCGAGGCGCTGTTCATCACCCAGGACAAAGGCCAGATCGAAAGCGTCTATGGCAAGGGCAACACCGCCAGCATTCTCGGCTCCTGCGTCACCACCCGCATTTTCGGCCTCGGCCGCGCCGAATTCGAAACCGCCAATTGGGCAGCGAACGCGCTCGGCGATCAGACGGTGCTCACCCGCACCAAGCAATCGTCCGCGAAGTTCGGCGAAAGCCGCAAGACCTCAACCGCCGAGCAGCGCCAGAAGCTCATGACGGCCGATCAGATTCTGGAGATGAAGACGGGCAAGATCCTCGTGCTGACGGGCTCGAAACCTCCGGCGCTCGTTGACGCGATCGTTTCGCACCGGCATCCGGCATATAGAGGGAAGCTGGATCGGAATCCGATGGTTTAGCCGCGCAATCCCGACCAAGACTTTAGACCTTAAGAATTGAACAGCCACACTCTCCTGTCGAAAAGACTAATACTGATTGAGATGAGACATGATAGACCGCTCCCCGGCTCATGGCTCAAACCAACAACTCCCAATTAGCGGATAGTTGACTTCCAACTAGCCGAGGCCAATAGTACCAATCAGCGAAGATTCGAGGAATGGCATGTTTGGACGATTTGTTGAACGCCGGGCAGAGGAAGCTCTCTCCGATACGCCCGTTGTTTTGATTATCGGACCCCGCCGGGCAGGCAAAACGACCCTCGTCAAAAAGATGAGGAATCCCGAGCGCACGTATATAACGCTGGATGATCAAACGGTTCTGGACGCGGCCAGAACGGACCCGGTCGGCTTCATCAGAGGCCTTGACCAAGCAATTATCGACGAGGTGCAACGCGCACCGGACTTACTGCTAGCGATCAAGAAATCCATTGATGAAGATTATAGGCCGGGCCGCTTCCTGCTCACCGGATCGGCGAATGTACTGACCCTTCCAAAAGTTGCGGACAGCTTGGCGGGTCGAATGGAAACCATTCAAATGCTTCCTCTGGCAAGAGCGGAGATTGCCGGACAGCACCCCAGCTTCCTTGAACGGTTGTTTGACGGCAAATTGGGAAGTCAGCAAAACGCGATTATCGGCGATGACCTGATTAAGGTCGTCTTGCTTGGCGGCTTTCCGGAAGCCCTTAGCAGAGACAGCGAGCGCCGCCGTCAGGATTGGGCTCGATCTTATCTCACGTCTATTCTGACCAGGGATTTACGTGATATCGCAGACGTAGAAAAACTGACTGAACTACCGAAATTCGTTCGGTTGCTGGCCGAGCATTCCGGCCAGTTGGTCAATTATTCACAGTTCGGCGCTGGCATCAATGTAAGTCATAAAACAGGCCAGCGCTACGTGGGGCTGCTAGAACAGGTCTTTTTGATAACAACGGTACAACCTTGGTTTACCAACGCGTTGAAGCGAATGGTAAAGACACCAAAACTGCACTTTGTCGATTCAGGCTTGCTGGCAACCGTACGCGGGCTCACATTTGATCGGGTGAAGGCCGACCGCGGGACCTTCGGCGCGCTCTTAGAAAGTTTCGTTTTTTCCGAAGTCCAGAAGCTCATGACGGCATCTGACATCAGAGTGATGGCGCATCATTTCCGGGATAGAGATGGTCACGAGGTGGATATCGTTCTGGAACGCGACGACGGAATGCTTGTCGGCATCGAAGTCAAAGCAAGCGCCACGGTCAAGGCAGGAGATTTTTCCGGTTTAAAGGCCTTGGCTGAGGCTGCCGGCAAACGTTTCGCCTTTGGCGTGGTGCTTTATGATAGTACTGATACAGTTCCCTTCGGCGATAGGTTGGCAGCAGCGCCTTTGTCGTGTTTGTGGGATTGATATCACCATAACCATACAAGCGACGCTTAAGATTTAATCCCGCGCACGCGTAAAATACTTAACGCGGTCGCATTGCGCGAACAGGTCGCCCGGTTCATCCCCGCGCATGCGGGGAACACTGGGTTGTAGCGATAGGCATCACGCAAAAAGCCGGTTCATCCCCGCGCATGCGGGGAACACTTGTCGATCAGCGCTGCCTTCTTGACGGCCCTCGGTTCATCCCCGCGCATGCGGGGAACACAGAAACCGATTTCCTGGGCCGCACGAAGCGTTCGGTTCATCCCCGCGCATGCGGGGAACACCCTTTACGCCTTTCTCATGCAGATCAGAAAGACGGTTCATCCCCGCGCATGCGGGGAACACTACCTGCACCCAGGTCAGCGCCTCATACCCAGCGGTTCATCCCCGCGCATGCGGGGAACACCACCCCATACAGTACCTATAGCGGCGAAAAGGCGGTTCATCCCCGCGCATGCGGGGAACACAGCGGCTAAGGCATTTGACATATTTTCGATAGCGGTTCATCCCCGCGCATGCGGGGAACACGCGATAGCGGATGGGCACCAATTTTCGCAACGGGGTTCATCCCCGCGCATGCGGGGAACACTGCACCTTAAGCATCCTGGGACAGGCAATCTGCGGTTCATCCCCGCGCATGCGGGGAACACTGTTGGAAGGTTGCCCGTCTATGGAATGTCGGCGGTTCATCCCCGCGCATGCGGGGAACACTCCTTTTCAGCCGGCTTGAACGATTGAAAAGCCGGTTCATCCCCGCGCATGCGGGGAACACCCGGTCAATGCTCGCCTGCTCAACGGAAAGCACGGTTCATCCCCGCGCATGCGGGGAACACCCAGATGCGCCCCACGGACTGGCTTACCGTATCGGTTCATCCCCGCGCATGCGGGGAACACTAAAATCCATACCCCAGCATTTGTGATGACCGCGGTTCATCCCCGCGCATGCGGGGAACACCAAGCGAGACGCATCGGAAAGTGTGAATGCAACGGTTCATCCCCGCGCATGCGGGGAACACGCAGACGGAACCGTCAGCGTTTCGGCATGCGCCGGTTCATCCCCGCGCATGCGGGGAACACGGCACCAGAAATTGTGGTGCGCCCATCTACGCCGGTTCATCCCCGCGCATGCGGGGAACACTGCTGCCAACCAGCGTCACCGCGAAGCATAGGCGGTTCATCCCCGCGCATGCGGGGAACACGAGGACGATAGCCGCGTTGATCTTTGTGATAGCGGTTCATCCCCGCGCATGCGGGGAACACCCGTTGTCTTGGCGTCGAGGTCGTCAATCAAGGGGTTCATCCCCGCGCATGCGGGGAACACGAAAACTCAATAGTCAGGTTTCGCAATGACATCGGTTCATCCCCGCGCATGCGGGGAACACTCTTCCTGGAAGGCATTGAATTTATTCGACAAGTGCCGAATGCAAATTCCTACCGAATTTTGAGAGCAAAAAACAGGCAATAAACGATCCTATGCCGCATGCAGCCCAAACGCAATGAAGGACTTTTGATCGGAGGAAGGGATCAAGGCAGAGGCTTGAAGGCGACGAGCTTCAGGCCATCGAAATCAACCGGCTCGCGGCGATTGCGACCAAATGTTTCAAAGTCGAAGCCGGCATCCGTTGGCGCGCTCCAGGCAATCACGGCATCGCCGTCCTCGATGAGGGTTTCGATCTGGTCGCGGATCATAGCGCGGGTCTTTGCTGAATAGACGCCGATGTAAACGCCGGCACGCACCTCCAGAAGCCAGACGGCAAGCCGCCCACGCAGACGTGGCGGGGCGTTGTTGGTGATCACCGCCATCATCCGCGCAGCCCCTCATCGCCCGATGGTGGTGGATCGGCAAAGGCTGGGCCGACAGCATCCTCCGGCGTGTCGGGGCGCGCAAGCTCGCCGGCCTGCAGCACATCATCGATGGCCGGGATCAGGCGTGAAAGGATGTTGGACCGACGAAAAGCATCACGGCAGGCGTGACGCACTGCCATATCCACGGGCTTGTCGAGTTTTCCGCGGGCGTGCAGACCGGCGATGCGGAAGGCTTCCGGCACGACAGTCTCGAATTTGAATATATCGGCGATATCGTACACGAAGGAAAGCGGCTTTCCCGCATGCAGGAAGCCGACGGCCGGCGCATAGCCGGCCGCCAGCACGGCCGCCTCGGTGATCCCGTAAAGGCAGGAGGTCGCCGCCGAAAGGCAGCGGTTGGGCACATCAGAAATGTCGAAATTTCCCGGATCATAGTCGCGGCGTTTCCAGTCCACATCGAACTGGCGCGCAAGCCCCTGATAGATGGTGCGGACCCGCACACCTTCGATGCCGCGCAGTTGATCGACCGACCGCCGCTCCGGCGCCGCCTCGCCGAAGCGCATCTGGAACATGAACCGCACGATCTTCAGCCGCGCCTCCGGATCGAGCGCAAGCCGGCATTGCCAGAGCAGCCGGTCGGACCGTGCGCCGCCCGGCTGGCCGGTGGCATAAAGGCGCACGCCTGCCTCGCCAGTCCAGACCAGCAGGGTTCCGGCTCGGGCAGCAAGCGAAACGGCCGAATGGCTGGCCCGCGTTCCCGGCTCCAGCATGATGGCCGCAAGACCCCCGACCGGGATCACGGTGCGCACCCCATTGGCATCGATCAGCACAAACGCACCGTCAATGACGTCGAGCTGTCCCTTTTCGACAAAAACAATCGAGGCGCGATCCTTGAGCGGGATCGGCCGGGGTGGAGCCACGCCCGGCAGGGTGGATTTGTCCGGCCGGCGCTCCACCATGGCTCACCCCACCCGACGCAGCAGCATCAACCCGCAGCCGAAGGCTTTGGCCCGGCCGAACCCGGTTGCCACCTTGGCCACCAAGGCCACCGGATCCGTGACGGTGAGCAGGCCCCGGCAATGACCGATGCCCATCAGCGGCGCCTTGCTGGCGGATGCCGCCCGGCGACGATCGGTCCGCGGCCGGTCGAGTTCAACCGTGCGATAGGACACGAGGTCGAAGCCATCAAGGCTGAAACCATTGCGGGCGCCTTGCTCAAGAAGCCATGCAGACAGGGCCCGGGCGGCGGTGACCTGGCGACGTGCCGCGCGGTCGCCGGGCGTTGCCCCCGACCGTTCCTCGGCCTTCAGCGCATCCATCACCACGTCGCAACGCTTGCGCCCGGCGCGGCCCTTGGCCGGATCAACCAGCCGGTTGACGGTGGCATTGACCACAAGGTCGAAGGACAGGCGCGCGCCCGCCTGCACGGCAAGTGCGTAGGCTTTGGGTTCGTCGACCTCGAAAAACGGCGAATCGAGACGCGGCATCGGGCCAAGCAGATACCAGCTGTTCGGCCGTTCCGCCTCGCGCCACAGGAATGCAGCCTTGTCGCCGCCATCTTGCCTGCCGGGTTTGCCGGCCTGCTGCAGGGTCTGCGGCATCAAAGTCCACAGCAGCTGATGCGCGGCGTTCAGCTTTTCGCCGTCGTCGCCATCCGCCGGAAACAGGCGCCCCATCAGCGGCGCCAGATCCGGTGCGTCCCGCTTCAAGGTGACGCGGGTAAACCACAACTCGGCATCTGTCATGATCACGCCTTCCCAGGGTTTTCGGGCGCGATCGAAAAGCGCCATTCGGGGCGATCGGCAAACGTCCAGCGCGTCGAGCGGTCACGCGGATCGTCATGGCGCGTGTGGCGGCGTAGCCGGTTGCTGGCCGGTCCATCGCCGGCCTCTTCGACACTGACGACCTGCAGCCGCGTCCCCTCCCGGGCGATCGTCCGGGAGACGGCTTCAAACTGCGTCCGGAAGGCCGTGACCACGGTTTGCGCCGGCACGATGCGCGGCACCAGCGGATGCGACAGCGGGCAGGATTTTCGCCCGAGATAAAGCACGAAACGCGGGGTTTCGAAGGCCTTGCGAAGCGTTTCCAGCGCCAAGCCGTCCTCTGCCCGCCCCGACAGGCGATAGGCGCCCTGCCAGAGACCATCGGCACGGTAATGGCGCCGCGAAATCGAGGTTTCCAGATGCGCTGTCTTTGCCAGCGCCTCAGCGCGGGTTGCCGCCCCCTTGCCCGCCTGATGCAGGGTCTGAAAGGTGTGAAAATCGGCAAGCGGATTGCCTCGCTCATAAAGGCCGGCGGCCGTCACCAGTCCCCGCGCCAAAAGCGCCTGCCCTTGCACATCCTCACGCTCAATACCGAGTGCTGCGGCCGCCAGCCCGATCAGCGCCGAGCGGGTGGGCAGGTCGGCGCTGTCGCGCTCGGCATTGCCGGCATTTTCGCCAAAACTGCCAAGCGGTGCCCGAAGGCAGATGACCAGCCAGTCCTGCATGGCGCTATAGCCCCGCAGCGGCAAAGGCTGCGACCTCATCCAGCGTTGCGGCATCGTTGCGCCCGACCTGAAGCGTCAGATCTTCGGACCAGGTTTTTCCGTAGGCCGTTGCAAAATCCTGACGCTCTTTTTGCAGCGCAAGGATCGCGTCCGACACGAAATCCGGTCCCGCCACCGGCCGCGTAAAGGCGCCGAACAGGTTGAGCGGCTGGCCATCGCCCTTTTCCGCCAAAATGAATTTCGCGCGCGTGTGATTGGCATAGGAATTGATCTTGCCGCCGGGCACTGCCATCGAGACGGCATGCACCAGCGCATCAAGGCCGCGCGCGGCAAGTGCCGTGTCGCCTGCCAGATTGCGCACGAGAAGCGGCCGATCCACGCAGACATAGAGATAATAGACGCCCGATCCGAAGCCCGCCTCGCCGACGAAGCCGGCACCGGCATCTTCCGAAGGTTTCTTCAGGTCGTCAACGGCGGTGTAGAAATCGTCCTCGATCGTCACGCGGTTGACGGTGATCGCATGGGCCACCTGGACGGCGGCATCGCGGTTCAGATCGGCATTGTCGGCCAGCATGCGGCCGAACATGGCAATATCAACGGCCCCGTCGGCAGCGCGCATCACCTGCTTTGCGAGGTCCTTCTTATCCTTGCCGAGATCGCCGCCGGCAAACGCCTTTTCCGCAAGCGCAAGCGCCGCCGCCCGCTCATCGGGAGATACGAAGGCAAGCTGCTTGGTGCGCGCCCTGTCCACATCCTTCTTGTCCTCGATTGCGCCGAAGACCGGCACAATCTCCTTGGCAATGGCAACTGCACGCACGCTGTCGGCCCCCAATCCTTCCAGGTGGGCAATGATCTCCTCGCCCATGCGCTGCGTGCGCTTGCCCGTATGGCCAGTCAGCGCCGCCTCGAAGGCGGGATGGATGCGGATCGCCCGCTTCAAAGCCTGGCTGGAGATGCGCTGGCGCGGCACGCCACCGATCAGCGCCGATTTCGGCCGTCCAAGGTCATCACGGTTGGGGTTGGAGACCGGATATTCGGTGAGGATGTGCAATTGCAGAAAGCGGCTCATGCCGGGGTCTCCTCGGGCTCTGAAAGGGGGGCGGCCGGCGATTGCTCGCGGGTGGTGCCGTAATAATCGAAGGTCCAGCGAATGCGGGTGTCGTTGGAAAACGTCAGCAGATCGCGCACGAAGCCGCGCACATTAAAGGGGGTGTCCTTCACATGCGCCAAGGCTCGACGCAGCGCCGTCATCTGTTCTGCGCCGTCCGCTCGGTCCATGGCGGCCATCAGCGCCTGAAAGCGCAGGGGCGAGAGTGCAGCCCTTTCGCCATCTGCCGCAGCACCCAGCGCACCAGCAAAGGATTTGCCGCCCTTGCTGTCACCGCGGCTTTCACAGATCACGGCCGCTGCCACGGCAAGACGCTTCAGATGCGCATCACTCATCTGCGCAGGCGAAGCACCCTTCTCGCGCAGCAAGGCCAGAAATTTATGGAAGGCGGGCAGCAACAGCACCTGAAACGGGCTGTCGGCACGGCGCAGCGCCGCGCGCGCGCCGGCATCGCCCCGCCGTCCCGACGTCTCGTCGGGATAGAGCGCACGCCACCATGTCATGATCGCCTGCACTTCGATATCCCGATCGGATGGCGTCGTCATGCGCTTTGCTCCTCGGTGGCCTTGCGGGATTTTTGAAGCTTTTGCGGCGCAACCGGCTGCTCGATGCCAAGCGCTGCTGAAACCTTGCCGAAATCGCCAAGTGCGGCGCGCAGGCGCCGATAAGCATCGGTGACGCGCAAGGCCACCTTGATATCGGCAGCATCCGCCAGAAGCGCCGTGGCATGGAGATCAAACAGATCAAGCGCCGTGCGCCGGATCAGCGCCAGCCAGCGCTTGCGGCTTTTCTGATCATCAGCCTGATCACTGGCCTGATCTTGCAAGACAATGGCCTCGAGAGTGGCGTGAAACGCATCATCCGTGCGCTCGAAAAAGGCGTCCGTCGCCTCCTCGAACACACCGCTGTCGGTGGACGTCTTGGCCCCATCGCCAAACAGCGCAAGCTTCAGATTGGAGCGCAGAAGGCTTGCCGCCGCATCGCCGGCATCGGCGAGCGCAATCGCCAGCCGCGCAAGTTCATGCGCTTTGGTCTCGTCCTCGGCCAGATGCAGCGGCTGCACGGATTGCAGAAAAGTGCCGGCCTCCATGTTGTTCATGGCCCAGCCCGCCGCCATCAGCCGGCAGGCGGCATAACCGTCACGCCGCAGTGTTTCAGCCCGCGCGCCAAGCGCCGAGACCGGCTCGGCGGGAAACGCAGCATGAACCTTTTCCGCCCGCCCGATTGCCGCCCCCACCCAGTCCCGATAACCGAAACGGCTGGATTTCGGCTTCACCGTGTAGGGAAGCTCGGTTTCCTTGGCCTGCCGATAAGGCGTCAGCGGATGGCGCCAGGCGCCATAATTCACACCCCATGGTTTTTGGACGAAGCCGGTCACCAAAGGCCCGACCTCCCCGGTCAGGGAACAGGCGCCCTCCCCGCCGGTCACCAGACGAACCCGGCGCGGCATTCCAAAAAAAGCCTGCAGGGAATGCGCACGCGGATCGGTCTGGCTGATTTCCAGTGGCGGCTTGCCCTGCGAGGTCAGCGTCGAAGCAAGCCAGGGCAGCGCCCGCGGCAAGTCTTCATCGCCCAGATAGCCGGCGCCGGACGCCACCTGCGGCAGGTTTGCCAAAAGCACGCGCCACAGCGGTGCGGACGAGGATGTATCCGCCCTGTCCGGCCAGAGAAGCGTGGTCATCGGCCCGCCCCCGCGCAGCGACGTGCGGTTGCCGGCACCGCCGGACGGGGCAAATTGCTGAAGCGCGTAAAGCGCAATGGCCGCCGCCTGCACCCCGAGCGCCGGAAACCGGCCACGATGGGTCAACAGATCGGCATTTTTCTTCTGGCCATTGATGCCGGGCGTATCGATGAACAGCGCCTCGATCTCGTTCACATCGCCCTCGACGGGATCGAGATCCTGCAGGAAGCGCGGCCCGCGCCCTTGCGCATCCCCGGCAAGATTGAAGGCGAAGGACAGTGCGGTCAGCCGCTCCGACAGATCGATATCGCTCGTTGCCCGCCAGATCGCCGTCCAGTCGCCATGGTCCTCGGGCTGATAGGCGAGCGTCAGCACGCCGATGGCAAATTCGAAAGCGGCGATATTCAGATCACCCCGCGGCCAGTCGAAGGCAACCGGGTAGTCCCCGTCTTCTTGTCGCAAACCCTCGAACGCCACCCAGCGGCGCGCGCCGAGCCTAGTCACCACAGGGAAAAACTTATCAGAAAGAAGGTTGAACGCGCAGGCGCCAACGGACATCAGAGCATTCCCCCCGGAAAGTTCAGTATTATCTGAGTACTTCAATTTTTTATTGAATTTACGACACGCTATCCGCACAGATTGTAGGATGTCAAGAAGATGACTGGTTTTCATCACTGGAAATACGTGTATCTGTGGCAGTCAGAACAGCGATGACCGATGGCGGTCTGTTTCAGAGGCCTATAGGCGACTTTCTTTGGGTGATATCCCCGCGCATGCGGGGAACACTTATATCCGGCGATCCACAAGGCCTGCAGCTTCGGTTCATCCCCGCGTGTGCGGGGAACACGCCGAAGATGCGCCATGGGGCTGCGAAGTCCTCGGTTCATCCCCGCGTGTGCGGGGAACACTTCCACAATTCCATATAAAAAGCAGCATCTTCCGGTTCATCCCCGCGTGTGCGGGGAACACGGCAGCTCTCATTGCGTGACGAGTGGGAGAAGCGGTTCATCCCCGCGTGTGCGGGGAACACGTTCCGAGGGCCTTGGTAGCCTTGTCAGCAGACGGTTCATCCCCGCGTGTGCGGGGAACACTTAAGGTGCAGGGGTTTGGCTGTATCTGACGCCGGTTCATCCCCGCGTGTGCGGGGAACACTCTTCCTGGAAGCGCCTGAATTGAATGGACAATTTCCTCATGGATTTGTCTACCGGTTTTTGGGGGCAAAAAACACGTCTTCCTTTTCGCCCACGTCACCAAGAGACCGGGTGAAATTTCGCCGCCCTGCCGGGCCTCAGGCAAGGCGACTGCCGGGCGCTTCAAGAGCCTCCGGGCGCAGCAAGCCCGATCCCTCGCGATAGACCAATCCATGCTCTCCAAGCGTCAACAGGTTGCCATCCGTACCAACCGCGTAAAGGGGCATGGTTTGCTCCCATTCCGGCCAGCTGGCGCGCACGGCATCCACCACCCCGGCATTGGCGGCAACGGGCAGTGCAGAATGATCGGATGCGCCCTTGCCGGCAAGCCAGCGGGTGCGCACGGACATCTCGCTGAGCGCCCAGTTCAGCGCGTCGGACGCGCCTTGCCGGCATACGAGCGGCACGAGCGTCGAGCCATCATATTTTCCCAGCCGCAGCGTCACGGTTTTTTCGCCAAGCCGCGTGCCGATCTCTTCGTCGGCCGACACATCACGCAGCCCCGCATAGCCGTCTCGCGGATCAATCGTGTTGTGCCTTGCCAGGTGCCTTGCGGCAAACTCCACGCCGGCGGATTCGCCGTGGGCCCTGGCAAAACCGTCCGGCAGGTCGTCATCATCCGTCCGATAGGCCGCCTCGACCAGCCCCCTCAGGTCTGCAGGGGTTTTAAGGCAGCCGCGCCCCAGCAGATCGCGTGCGGTGCGCCAGAGAACACCGGGCAATCGATAGGTATAGGCCGCCGGCCCCAGCGTTTCCTTCAGCCAGCCAGCATCGGCGGCCGCGGAAAAGTCCGGCGAGAGAATATGCAGGACGGGCGCCTTTATGGGCCGTTCCTTGCGGGCGTGGCGCCACAGGCGCCCGGCGCGCTGGATGAGGAGATCCACTGGCGCCAGATCAGACATCATCACATCGAAATCCAGATCAAGGCTCTGCTCCACAACCTGTGTTGCCACCAGGATCTGGCCGGCACGGGCCGGCGGCTCGCTCTTTGGCCCAAAGAGCCGCAGCACCCTTTCCTCGATTGCCATCCGATCGCCAACCACGAAGCGGGCATGAAACAGCGTCAAGCGGTCGGGGGGATGGCCGGCGAGGGCAAGGGCGGCATGGACGGCAATGGCCGAATCCACCGCATTGCAAATGATGGCGACCGAGGCGCCCTTGCCGGCCGCATCAAGTGCCAGCGCAACGCTTGCGGCGCGATCATCCAGCCTTGCGATGTCGACGCGACGCGACAGGGCGCTGAGCGCCTCCACCGGAATTTCCTCCAGTTCACACTCGCCGCCATAACGTGTCAGCAGCGGATAGGCCTGCGAGAGCGCCCGGCGCTTCAGCGGCCCGGCATTGCGGTCTTTCAGCCCCCGCCCGCACGCAAAGGCAAGGATCAGGTCGCGCCGCATCCTCTCGCCCAGCGTCGCCGACAGAATGATGACGGAGCCGCCGAGCCGTGCCTGCATCTCGACCAGCGTTTTCAGTTCCTCGCCCATATAGGCATCGCAGGCATGGGCCTCGTCAACAATCAGAATACGGCCGGCAAGAGCATATTGACGAAGGGTCAGGTGCTTCTTCGGCAGTATGGAAAGAAAGGCCTGGTCGATCGTGCCGGCACCGGCATCCGCAAAGAAGGCCTTCTTGCGCCCATCGCCGATCCAGGCGTTGAACCGCTCCGATACCGTGTCTTCCCGCCCGTCGCCTCCCGCAGGACCGGCTACGCCATCATGAGCCAGATTATCGAGTGCCAGGGCAAGCCCGGCCTTGCCATGGGCCAAAACCAGCGAGGCCGGCCGCTCTTCTGTGTCTTCGAACAAGCCCACCATGGCCGCGTCCAGCCGCCCATGCATGGCATTGGCCGTTGCCATGGTGGGCAGCGCCACATATATCCCCTCGCCCTGCCCTTCAGCCATCATCCGTGCGGCCAAAAGCAACGCGGCCTCTGTCTTGCCGGATCCGGTTCCGTCTTCGATCATGATCAGATGCGGCTCTTTGCCAATCGGCAGGTCTGCGGCGGCCACCTGCATCGGCCGAGGCGCCTTGCCCGCCTGCGGCGAAAGGCAGGACAGAACCGCAAAGGTTTTGGGCCGCGCCGGCACCAGCCCCTTTGCGCGCAGCGTGTCTTCGGCGCGCGCAAGCGCCAGAGGCCAGTAGTCCGCAAGCGGCATCTGCGGATCTTCGAAGGCAAATGCATCGCTGTCGGAACCGACCCAGTCGGCAAGCGTGATCAGACCGTTGAGGCTGAACGAGAAGGCCTCGATGTGAGCCGCAGACGGCGTTGCAATCGCCGCCGGCAGCAAGAGATCCAGAACCTCCTGGCAAAGCAGACGCGCAATCGTGATGCAGGGATCGCCTATGGCCGCACGGTGAAAGACGGCGTTTCCGCCCAGATAATCCCCTCCCGGCGGCCTACCGTGGTGACCAGCGACCGCGGCAATCATCTGGTCACCGGCGAAAAGATCCGGCAGTCTGGCCTCCAGCATGAGGCGTATGGCACCATCGCCCAGCAAAACGGCGGTGGCCTGCCAGTGGCTGATCGGCCGGGCAGATGCCGGCATCTTCCCGAGCGCACCGGCCGGCCAGAATTCTGGTGCCTGCGCCTGAAACCATGGTGAAATCTTGCCAAGATCGTGCAGAGCAGCAAGTGCGATACAAAGCCGAGCATGCTCCGGCGGCACCAGCCCCGTCATTACGCTTTCGCGCTGCAACCGCCCCGGATTGGCCGCCAGATACCGGTCCGTCACCGCCGCCACATCCAACAGATGATGGCCAACAGGTTTGTAGCGCGCAGGCGCCATCTCCCGAGACGGCTTGCCAAGATGCGTCTTGGCCCAGAACATGGAATGCATT
This sequence comes from Rhizobium sp. FY34, assembly GCF_005222845.1. Classification (GTDB taxonomy): domain Bacteria; phylum Pseudomonadota; class Alphaproteobacteria; order Rhizobiales; family Rhizobiaceae; genus Neorhizobium. Next base: position 403,052 of record NZ_STFZ01000011.1, read on the forward strand.
GCCATCGTAGCCACCCCTCGTGCAGCTTCGGCAGCTTATGCGCCAGCCTCAACCCGCTTCTTTTGCCACAAATCCAACGTCGAATCCGAAAAGCCGACCAATTTTTTTCATTGTTTCCAGCGTCGGGTTTGCTGTGCCGGCCTCGATCTCTGCAATTTGTCGGCGTGTCAGACCGATCACCTTTGCAAATTCGTCTTGACTCATACCGATCCCCTTGCGGAGTTCCGCAACGCCTCCGGGCAACCGTAGCTGGCCGCAGCGCGCTCGCTCAGCTAGCGTTCGTCGGTTCTCCAAAATTTCATCTTTCGATGGCTTGACCTGCCACTAAACTTTCATCCGGCGGCGATTAGAGCCTCGGCGGTTTTTGATATGCCAAATGGGGCGGTGGGAGCAACCGGCGGAAACGCGAAGCTTCCACATTGCGTAGCGTTGGAGCCGGTTGCGGCGATGGTCCCGGCATAGGCTGCCGGGGTCTGGTATTCGAGCGATGAGTGTGGCCGGAAATTGTTGTAATCGTCGGCCCATTCCGCAATGGCGCTACGGGCATGATCAAGGCCGAAGAACAGGTTTTCGTTCAAGAGCTCGTCACGCATGCGGCCGTTGAAACTCTCGACATAGCCGTTTTGCATTGGTCTTCCCGGCGCGATGTAGTGCCACTCGACCTTGTGATCCTTCGACCATGCAAGGATGGCATTCGAGGTGAGTTCGGTCCCATTGTCGGAGACGATCATTCCTGGTTTGCCCCGCCGTTCGATGAGTGTCGTCAACTCGCGAGCAACACGACGGCCAGAGATCGATGTGTCCGGGATCGCCGCCAGGCATTCGCGCGTGACGTCGTCGACCACATTGAGGATGCGGAAACGCCTGCCGCACGCAAATTGATCGTGGACGAAATCCATTGACCAGCGGGCATTGGCCTTTGCTTCAACGAGGATCGGCTGACGCGTGCCAACAGCGCGACGCCTGGCTTTGCGCTTGCGCACGGAAAGACCCTCCTCGCGATAGAGCCGGTAGATGCGGTTGACGCCGGATGGCTCTCCCTCCCGCCGGAGCACGATGAACAGCCGCCGGTATCAGAAACGCCGTCGCTGGTTGGCGAGGTCGCGCAGCTTCATTCGCAATTAGGCCTCCGGCGGTCGGCAGGACTGATAGCGTATCGTCTTGCGGTCGGCGGAAATGATCTGGCAGGCCCGCCGTTCCGAAAGACCCATCACGGCCTTCAGATGCGTGACGGCTTCACGCTTGGCGACGGGCCCTACCATTAATGGGATGGTCCGCCTCGTCCTCCTGCTGCACCATGAGGCTGTCAAACCGAAGGAGGTTGCAATGCCACAACGCAATGTGCCGCGTCCCGCCGCGGTCTACGGAATTGATATCGGCAAGAACATATTCCACGTCGTCGGTCTCGGAAACGACGGAGCGCCAGTCCAGAAGGTTCGTTTTCGACGCGACACGCTGCTGCAATTCTTCGAGCGCGCAGCGCCAGCGATTGTAGGGATGGAATCCTGCGCTGGCTCCCAATGGATAGCCAGGAAGATACAGGCGCTCGGACATAAGGTGCGGCTGATCCCTGCGCAATTTGTGAAGCCCTACGTAAAATCGAACAAGACCGACATCATCGATGCGGAAGCGATCGCTGAGGCAGCCACGCGCCCAACGATGCGGTTTGCCGCGCTAAAGAGCGAGGAGCAGGCTGATCTTCAGGCTCTGCACCGGGTGCGGGACCAGATGATCGGAACGCGAACGCGTCTGATCAATCAAATGCGAGCCTTCTGCCTGGAATACGGGATCGCCCTACGCCAGGGCGCCGGTCTGTTCAAGGTCGACCTGCCACAGGTGCTCGAAGACCAATCAAACGACCTTTCGTCCGCGATGCGTAAGTTGCTCGCAGATCTGTTTGCCGATCTACGCCAACTGGAGCAACGCATTGGCGACATCACGAAGGAGATCGAGGCAATTGCCGCCCGGGAAGATGTTGCGCGCCGGCTGATGACAATACCCGGCATAGGAGCATTGGGAGCCACCGCACTTCTGGCAGCCATTGGGAATGGTCGGCAATTCCAAAAGGCCCGCGATCTGGCTGCGTGGCTTGGCCTTGTGCCGCGGGAATACTCGACCGGAGGGAAGCAGAAGCTCCTCGGGATCAGCAAGCGAGGCAACCGGTATGTCCGTAAACTGCTGGTCCACGGTGCCCGATCCTGCTTTCGTCATCTTGACCGAACAAGAGATCGATTGGGCAGTTGGCTCGATGGCCTCCAAGCCCGGATGCATCCCAACAAGGCCGTTATCGCACTCGCCGCCAAAATCGCGCGGATTGTCTGGGTTATTCTGACCAAGCCTGGAGCGCTCTACGAACGCAGGGACCCTGCGTTCGCCTGACGCTACTGGCTCGATTGCAAGGCTCGGGAATAGTGATGACGAAACAGTGGATCAACATGCCGTAAGTCCTGTGCAAAAAAGCGGGCTTCGTGCCCGAACCATTTATTGGGAACGGCGTGTGCGGATCTCATCATGGCCTGGCTGCAACCGCAGCCCACTCGCGAGAGGCCGGATACATTTATGCAACTGGAATCGTCATTTACGATGTCGCGAACCCTTGCACGGACGGGGCGGACCATACATTTTTTGCAAGAAGCTCGCGAAGCGCGGCAACATCCAACATCTGCTCGGCCAGCAGTTTCTTCAGCTTCGCATTCTCCTCTTCAAGCGCCTTCAGACGCTTTGCCTCGGACACTTCCATGCCGCCGTATTTGGCCTTCCAATTGTAAAATGTCGCTTCTGAAATTCCGTGCTTGCGGCACAGGTCAGCCGCCTTTGCCCCAGCCTCCTGCTCACGCAGCACACCTATGATCTGCTCTTCCGTAAATCTCTGCTTCTTCATTCGTCCGTCCTCTGATGGGCCGGACTCTAACCAATTCTGGAGGAAATTCGCAGTGGCAGGTCAGCCCAACTTTAATGGTTTCGAGCCGGGCTCAAACCAATTGTGAGACAGCTTCAAAGCCTCCTCAAGATGAGCGCAGGAAACTGTTTTTGAAGGGGTGAGTTGGATAGGCGGTGCACGCACTTTTTGACAGGGCTTCCGGAATTTTCATTTTTCCGTTTTTGGCTGTCAAAATTCCGAAAATTCGCGTCCGGCTACACCGGCTACAAACAACATCCGAAGACAGAAATGGTGGGCCCGGAGGGACTCGAACCCCCAACCAAGCGGTTATGAGCCGCCGGCTCTAACCATTGAGCTACAGGCCCAGACCCTGCGTAAGGCAGGGTGCGGCGGCATGCAATGGTTCAGGCCGCCCGCTTGGGTTCTGGCTCTAGCCCAAAAGTGCGGCAGCCACAAGCCACCGCCGCATTGGCTTCACAATCAAAGGGCAGTGATGATCACCTAATCACAAGGCTGCCGGTCGCAACCGGTCGTCATTCCTGCGGAGGATATCCCATGCCGGCGCTTTCACACATCTCCAAGACCCCTGCTCTTCTGGCGCTTGCCTGCGTGCTCGGCGCAGGCCTTGGCGCCCCGCATCTGGCCATGGCTCACCCCCCCGCACCGGCAGCGTCTTCGCCTATGAACACGTCTATGGCAGAGGCACCCACAATCAGCGTCACTGGCGAGGGCCGCGCCGCAATGGCGCCCGATATGGCCGTGATTTCGCTCTCTGTCGTGCGCATGGGCGATACGGCGCAGGCAGCGCTTACAGACAACAATGCGGCAATGACGGTGGTGATGGAGGCGCTTCGTGGGCAGGGCATTGCCGAACGCGACATCCAGACGAGCGATTTCTCGATCTTCCCCCGCTATAGCCAGCCTGACCCCATCCGCCCGCAGGATGGCAGCGAAATGCCGAAAATCACCGGCTACCAGGTGTCCAACAGCCTGACAGTCAGGGTGCGCGATCTCAAAAAGCTTGGGGCCCTGCTCGATCAGTCGATCAAGCTTGGCATCAACCAGGGCGGCCAGATCAGCTTCACCAATGCCGATCCGAAGGGCGCCATGGATGAGGCGCGCCGCAATGCCGTGACGGACGCCATGGCCAAAGCAGCAACGCTTGCGCAAGCGGCCGGGGGCTCGCTCGGCCCGGTGATCTCCATTGTAGAAAGCAGCTTGCGGCCCGAACCCATGCCGCTGATGCGCTCCATGGCCATGGCCAAGGAGGCCGATAGCGTGCCGGTCGCCAGCGGCGAAAACACCTATATGGTTCTGGTGGAGATGAAGTTCTCGCTGGCGCCTTGAAGGCAACAGGACTGGACAGGCAAGAAGGCCCGCAGATGGATGATCTGCGGGCCTTGAGACTATATGGCGGTAATGGCAATTGCCAAAGCCAGCGTCTGACTATCGGCAAACGAAGACGGTCGAATTAACGACGGATCAGCGGGCAACCACGCAGATTGGCAAATACCGCCCGGTCGCGGCCGCCACGGTCAAAGCCTGCCACCACCACCACGCGGCGGTTCACATCCACCACGCGTGCCCGGCGAATGCCCATGCGGGCGGCCTTGTCTTCCGCCAGGCGCGGCGAGCAGATGTCGGGACGAGCCGGAGCATCCGGGCGATGACGCGGGCGATCATAGCCACGATCCTGCCCAGGATATTGCACCAGGATCTGCACATCCGAGCCGGCTGCGGATGCGGCCGAAAACGGTGCGGCAAAGCCCGACACGGTGATCAGGGCGGCAAGAACTGCCTTGGCGAGAAATTGTTTCATCTGATGTCCTCCAGCATGGTCATGGCACCAGTTGCGCCATGGAGGTTCATCTAACGGCATGGGGCTGAACAGGTTCCGAACTCCCTGTTCAGGCGGTGTTCAGTGTGGCACACCCGCCATGGCGGTCTCCTTCAGGCTGACAGATGCAGCACCACCTGCCGCCGATGCGGGCTGTCGCGGTGTTCAAACAGATAAATCCCCTGCCAGGTGCCGAGCGCCAGCCGGCCATCCATCACGGGAATGCCGATGGAGACGGGCGTCAGCGCCGCTTTCACATGGGCGGGCATATCATCCGGCCCTTCGGTCGTGTGCACCATATAGCGCATCGACGGATCATCACTGGGCGGCACCAGACGGCGGAAAAAGGCGTTCAGGTCGTGGCGCACATCAGGATCGGCATTTTCCTGGATCAGCAGCGAACAGGAGGTGTGACGCACGAAGGCGGTGAGAAGCCCCTCACTCACACCGGCAGCTCGCACGAAACCTGCCACCTCATCGGTAAATTCGTAAAGCCCCTGCCCGCGTGTGGCAATGGAGAGTACTGTCTGTGGCATGCCTGCCTCCTGTCACGCGCCTTGCAGCGCATCCGTCAAAACTGCGGAAAGCCGCGCGCCCGCCAGTCACTGCGCGGCACGGGCCTGCCCACGGCAAGCGAAAAGCTTTTCACTTGCGTGGCGCCCTCATCCACCGTGCAGGCAAAGCCGACATTGTACCAGACGCCACCAGCGCGGAAGGCACCCTGGCCGACATCCAGCGTCACGGTGCCTGGAGCCAGCGTGTAGGAGGGCAGGATTTCAGGCTCAAAGCCGGGAGAACTGCGCCGCAATTGTTCGCGCAGTTCCGTGCTGCACAGCAGCCCGGCGCGCATACCGGCAGGAAGCCCCGCCATGGCACTCATGGCCTCAGCACTGCCGGTCGCTGCCTGCGAGTAGATGCGCCGGGCGGGGCGAAGGGTGGGCGGTGCCGCGCCGGCTGAGGCCGGCGGTGGTTCCGGCCGCTTGATCGGCACGACCTTGGCAACCGGCACGGCGGCCTCTTCAGCAGTTTCTTGCCGCATCGTCTGCACCTCACTGGCAAGTTCCGTCGCCAACATTGGTGGCAAAGCGCTTCCTGCTTCCGCCACACCCGGCAGAGGATTATCGGTGGATAGCGGCTCGCTTTTAGGTTGTTTGCTGACCAGTGGTTCAGCTGTTGGTTCTTCTGGCTGAGCGGCCAGTTCCTCAGCAGAATTTGCTTCGTCCGGCTGCACCGGCTCAGTCTGCGGTTCGCTCAGTTGCGCGCCATCGCCATCCTGCGGCTTGTCGGTGCCGCGCGTTTCCTCGCCAAAGCGGAAGACCGGCTTAAGGATCTCAAGTGGCACTGCCTCTTCCTGAACGGGAGGCTTGGGCTGCTCGGCTGGCGGCGGCGGTGGCGGCGGAGGAGGAGGCGGCGCCTCGGCTGGCTGTTCATCCTGTGCAGGCGGTGCGGGTTCCGGCGCCGGCTCAGGTTCAGGCGGTGGAACAAGCTCGACAGAGACCACCTCTTCCGGCGGTGGCTCAGGGGGAGAAAGCGAAAGGCTGACAAAGAAGCCCGCGAGGATCAACCCATGCAGGGTAATGGACACGGCAATGCCTGCCGCCACGCGCCGCACATGCCTGCGCGGCGAAAGCTGCTCTTCCGGCGCCTTTTCCAGTGCCTCTGGCCGCGCCATCCTGTCGGGTTCATCCTGCATCATCCCTGCCCATGTAGGCTCAAATGGCAGCCGGATCGAGAGGCGGGGCGGAAGAAGGCGATAGAAACTTGGCGACTGGATTGAACTTGCCGCACCACAGCGCCTCGGCACGGCACGGCAGGAATTCGGCAATCGCAATCATGCCGAAACGGCGCAGATTACTCAGGCACTAGAAAATGAGTTGATTGCCTATGGGATATGGCCTCATGATGGTGATCATCATCTCGGCTCATGGATAGGCCAATGACGACAGTGAGCATTGCGGCGGCCAAGGCTTGCCTGGACGAATTGATCAGCAAGGCTGAACAGGGTGAAATTATCGACATTGAGCGGCACGGCAAGCCGGTCGCAAGGCTGTCTGCGGCCGATCAAACCCGCGCGCCGATAGATGGCGCATGGCTGCAATCTGTCATCGACAGCATGCCACGGACGCAAGATGACAGTGTGCGCAAGATGCGAGATGAAGACCGTTACTGATGGTCTACGTGGATACGTCGGTTTTTGTTTCCATATTGACGAATGAGAGCGCGGCCGCCCCTGCCGCCCAATGGCTTGGACAGGAAAAGCCCGGATCGGTATTCATCAGCGGCTGGACGATTGCGGAGTTTTCCTCCGCGCTATCCCTGAAGCTGCGAACGCGGCAGATCAACCATTCTCAGCGTCAGGTGGCGATGACCGCATTCCAAAGACTGGTGGCTCAGTCTCTTTCGATTGTGACAATTGACGCGCAACATTAGCATGCTGCTGCAGGCTTTTGTGATCGTGAGGATCTGGCGCTTCGGGCCGCCGACAGCCTGCATTTGGCCATCGCAGTCCAGCGGAGCCTTACGCTTGCCACCCTGGACACAACATTGGCCAAAGCCTGCGAAGCCCTCGGACATCCCTGCACACAGCCATGAAAAAACCCGGCTGGATTGCTCCGCCGGGTTTTGATTGTCTTCGAAGTCCTGACCGCCTCAGCTATCCAGGAACGAGCGCAGCTTGCGGTCGCGACATCTACATTTCAGGACGCCGTTTTTCGATCAACTGGATGACAGGAACGAAAGGAATTTCCGGATCGCCTCGGTTAGGGTCGCGATCGCTGTTCTGCCCTGCTCACTAGAAGCCAGCGTCGTCATGCTACCAAGTGCAGAGAGGATACGCTCCCAGAAACCGATTTGCGAAAATACGAAGCGACGCTTCGGCGTAATATCTGCACCCTGACCGCCACCGGGAGGATTGGGCAGGGAATCAATGTCTCGGGCCGTTTGCAGACTATCCTGAACCACCCGCTCAAATTCCGGCGTTGTTCCACCAATTGTATGCAGTTCTGCCAGAGCCTCCGTGACCTTCTTCACCGGTTCAATGAAATCCTTGCCGCTGGCGCGATCTTCATCGATCTCATTCGTCGCGAGCGCTTCTTCACGCTCCTGCGACTTCGGGAAATGCGTGATGTATTTCGAATGACAGGAAAAGAAGTTGCCGAAGTGTATCGCCAGACCATCGCCCCAAACATGGAACTCTACGGATCGGACGTCACGGTTCAATGCCTCAGCCAGCATGCAAAGCAATCCGAGGATTGGGCGAACGCCTCTCTCGCTTAGGTGATTGCGATAGGCCTGCAATGATGGTGCAATCGTTCTCGGACTATTGTCCGGAAGAGATGCCTCAATCACCGCGCACAGTGTCCGCAACATCTCGGGCAAATCCGGCAGATCAGCATCAAAGACCGGACGATCATAGATGGCATTGGGCACAGCATCCAGCCTGCCATCCGGCGTCAACGCCACGTCCGGGCTCGCCGTTTCGGCAAGCCGTCGTTTCAGCATGTCCAGCGGCAACGGATTTGATGCGTGCCCAATTGCATCCAGCACGGCGGCACGGCGCTCTTCCGCGTTCAAGCCCAGCAGTGACTTATAGACAATCTGGCCTGCCAGTTTATTGAGGCTAGCGGATTTTAGAAGCAGCGGAACAAGCTTACGGCCTTTGCCGAGCGGGTCCATATTGTAAACGGCTGCCCATTCGGCACGGCAGTGATCTGATGCCACGTAATCGGGTGACAGCAGTGCGATCGCACGCGCGCCACGCTCTAACCCGTCCTGCATTTCGATGACAAAGTTCGAACCGACCGGAAAATCCTTGAACTGGGCGATCGTGGAGTAACCAGCGTCTTCCAGATAGCCGTTGATCTCGCGGGCTTCGGCTTCGTTCCGCGTGGAATAGCTTATAAAAAAATTGATTCTGGTCGTATCTTGGCCAAAAGCAGATGCACTATTGGCTTTTAGGATTTCGGAATGCCTTTCCAAGATGTCGACGATTGACTGCATTATCTCATCGGGATCGCGGCCAAAATTAGAAATGTCTTGAGTTGCGATTTCGTACGCAATTTGCTCTTCGTCAGATGAAGTCACCAAAACATCGCGGCGCGACTGCAGCGATAAGCACCACTTCAGTATGAAGCTCCAACGTCCTCCGATACTTTCAAATATATTTTTTGCATAATCTACTCTTGAATAATATACATTGTAGTCAGATACGCTCCATAGAGGAACGGAAGTCATAGAAAAATTTGATATTTCACGAGTACGCTTAAGGTCTTTGCGAATGACATCCCAATGGTCAATTCCGTTGGACTTTTTGTATTCAAGAAATATATTTGACAGCCTTTTTGTAAAGAATGGCGGATTACCATCATTCATTATAGCGTCAACCAACCGTGAAATTGCCCTAATACTCGCCTGTGGAGAAATTCCGTCAATATCCTTTAACCGCTGGGCAAGAAGAACAAAAGCATCTTGCGGCACTGCATCAGGGCATCGAAAAGAGAAGAAACAGAGAACGATTCCATGGAATGCCGAAATGTATCGATATTTTATCTGCCGTGGGCTTAGTGAAGGAACCTCCAGGTCAGAAATACTCAAAATGAATACACGTAGAGCAATACGAAACGCGACTATTCTCGCCTCGGCTGATGGGCGAGCTATGAGATACGCCTCAAGCGTTTCCGCACTATCAATTTCATCAATCGTCGGTACGCGATCCGCCATCAGCACCCCTAAATCTTGTCCCGCCCACCATGCACAACCGCCCTTTGCCCGGCAAGGCGAAGTTGAGACCTGCCCCAGAACCCCGACGCAAAAAAGGCCGGAGCGTTTCCACTCCGGCCTTTCCAAAATCACGACCTTGCAGCTGTCATCAGCTATCCAGGAAGCTCCGCAGCTTGCGGCTCCGGCTCGGGTGCTTCAGCTTGCGCAGTGCCTTGGCCTCGATCTGGCGAATACGCTCGCGGGTCACCGAGAACTGCTGGCCGACTTCTTCCAGCGTATGGTCTGTGTTCATGCCGATGCCGAAGCGCATGCGTAGAACACGTTCCTCGCGCGGCGTGAGCGAGGCCAGAACGCGGGTCGTCGTCTCGCGCAGGTTCGCCTGGATGGCGGCATCGATCGGCAGAAGCGCGTTCTTGTCCTCGATGAAATCGCCCAGATGCGAATCTTCCTCGTCGCCCACGGGGGTTTCGAGTGAAATCGGCTCCTTGGCGATCTTCAGAACCTTGCGCACCTTTTCCAGCGGCATGGCCAGCTTCTCGGCCAGTTCTTCCGGCGTCGGCTCGCGGCCGATTTCGTGCAGCATCTGGCGCGAGGTACGCACGATCTTGTTGATCGTCTCGATCATGTGCACCGGAATGCGGATCGTGCGGGCCTGGTCGGCGATCGAACGGGTGATCGCCTGACGGATCCACCAGGTCGCATAGGTGGAGAACTTGTAACCGCGACGATATTCGAACTTATCGACCGCCTTCATCAGGCCGATATTGCCTTCCTGAATGAGATCGAGGAACTGCAGGCCGCGATTGGTGTATTTCTTGGCGATCGAAATGACGAGACGCAGGTTTGCCTCGACCATTTCCTTCTTGGCAATGCGCGCTTCGCGCTCGCCCTTCTGCACCATATGCACGATGCGGCGGAACTCGGTGACCGAAATCCCGGTTTCGGTTGCCAGATTCTGGATTTCCTGGCGGATATCGCGGATCGTATGGTTCTCGGCGCGGGCGAAATCCTTCCAGCCGCGGGCAGACAGGTTGGAGATCGACTTCATCCAGTGCGGATCAAGCTCGGCACCCTGATACTGTTCCAGGAAGGAGTCACGCTTGACGCCATAGCTTTCGGCCAGACGCAGCAAGCGGCCTTCGTTCTGCACGAGGCGCTTGTTGATGTCGTAGAGCTGCTCGACAAGGCTGTCGATGCGGTTCTGGTTGAGCGACAGCGACTTGACGGCTGTGATCAGCTGGTCCTTGAGCTCCTTGTAGCGGCGCTCCTGGCCCGTCGACAGCGTGCCGGTGCAGGAAAGGCGCGCCTCAACCTGCTGGTCCTGCAGCTTGCGCAGCTTCTTGTAGGTATCGGCAATCGTGTCGAGCGTTTCCATGACCTGCGGACGCAATTCCGCTTCCATGGCCGCCAGAGACAGGCTCGACTCGTCGTCGTCCTCTTCCTCTTCCTCCATCGGCGGCATATCACCGCCAACATTGGTGATATCGTCTTCGGAAGACCGGGGACGACGGGTCTTTTCCTTCTCTTCAGCAGCCTTGCGGTCCGCCTCGATCTTTTCCGGGCTCTGGAACTGCGGTGCAGCCTTCGCCTCAGGGCCGGAATAGGTGGTTTCGAGATCGATGATCTCGCGCAGCAGCGTCGTGCCTTCGTTCAGCTCGTCGCGCCAGATGATCAGGGCCTGGAAGGTCAGCGGGCTCTCGCAGAGCCCGGCAATCATGGTTTCGCGGCCAGCCTCGATGCGCTTGGCAATCGCGATTTCGCCTTCGCGCGACAAAAGCTCGACGGAACCCATTTCGCGCAGATACATGCGCACCGGGTCGTCGGTTCGGTCGGTCGGCTCTTTTTTCTTCGCGGTCGCAACGGCGGTGCTGCTGGCCGGTGCCAGTTCGCCGCCCTCGGCCTCGCCTTCCTCTTCGGCATCATTGTCCTCGGAGGTCTGCTCTTCAGCATCCTCATCCTCGACAACATTGATCCCCATGTCGGAGAGCATGGCCATGGTGTCTTCGATCTGCTCGGAGGTCACCTCTTCCGAAGGCAGGACCGCGTTCAGCTCGTCCATGGTCACATAGCCGCGCTTCTTGGCGACCTTGATCATTTTCTTGACGGCGTCGTCAGAAAGATCGAGAAGCGGACCGTCCGTAGCGCCGTCGCGTTCGTTCTCTGCTTCGTCGTTTTCTTTGACTTTAGTTGCCATGTATCTGTCTTTCCTTGGACGTCCTTCGCAGCATTCCGCCAACCGCTTATCGCAGTCATTGCATCAGCCGCGCCGCGAATCGCACTCAGACACGTATCGGGTTGACCATTAATTCCCGCTTAACCAAAGGGGAATCTGCCGCCGCGAGAAATCGCGCCGCCCTCACGCCAACGATCCCTGTTTCCGTGACCGAGACGCTTCGCCCCGCCTATTTCTGCCTGAGACGGTGATTCCCACAAATTTCCTCCCCGTCAAGCCTTTCCGTCGGCAATGTGCAGTTAAAAGTGGAAAAAGCGGATCAGCATCGGGTTTATCTTCCCGGTACTGCGACTGCCGCTTATCTAGGGATGAATCCGGCAAAGACAAGAGCTCTGCGCTGGCCTTCGAAAGAGACGCGCTGCGCGCCCTGTTTTCAGCCACCATGCCCCACCGCCACGCCCTTGACACGGCCGGACATCACGCCGAAACCATCGATAATGGCTTCCTGGTTTTCCATCCGTACGATTTCCAGTTGTACCTCCGAAAGCGCCCGCAGCAGCGGCTCGATATTCACCTCGTCGCCCGCCTCTGTCGCCATACCGATCTCGCGCTCCAGTTCCATCTTCTGAACGCGCAGCGCCTTCGTGCGCTTGTGCAGTGACAAGGCCTGACGATAGCCCTCGCGTGCATCCTCGGCGGCGGCCTGTTCTGTGGCAATCCACAGCCGGGCATTGCGCACCTGCTGATCGAGCGCCACGACAAGCGGACCAAAGCCCTGCGCCGTCAACTTCTCGATCAGATAGCCGCGCGACAGATTGGCACCAGCCGTTGCCGCCGCCGGCAGCATGGCAGACCAGAAACGCTGCAGGTCGCGGTTTTCAAAGTCGATGGCGGCGATCTCGTCATATTCGTCTAGCAACAGTTGCGGATGGTTGACGATGGTGATGGCGAGCACCACTTCGCGCAGCGCCGGCAATTCCTGATAGCCGCGCACAAGGCCCGAGCGCGCCAGACGATCCGATACACCCACGGAACGGGCAGGTGCCGAAAACCCGCCGCCTGGACCGCCACGACCGCCAGCATTGCCGCCTTTGCCCCGCCCCTGCCCCGCATAGGACTGGCGCCGATCACCACCCTGGTTCTGCGGCGCAAAGAAACCATTCAACCGCTCACGCATCGATTGCTGGTAATAGCGCCGGACATTCTCATCGGCGATGACCGCCACGATCTGCTTCAGCCGCGCTTCCAACTCGGCGCGCTTTTCCGGCGTATCGAAAGTGCCGTTGCCAGCCTCGCGCATCCAGATCATTTCGGCGAGCGGGCGCGCCTGTGCCATCACCGTGTCGAAGGGCGCGCGCCCTTCCTGGCGCACCATGTCATCCGGGTCCTTGCCATCGGGAAGCAGCGCAAAGCGCACGGAACGGCCCGGCTTTATATGCGGCAGCGCCAGATCGGCGGCACGATGGGCCGCACGAAGACCCGCACCATCACCGTCGAAGCAGAGCACCGGCTCAGGGCTCATGCGCCACAAAAGCTCAAGCTGGTTTTCGGTCAGCGCCGTACCGAGCGGCGCCACGGCATTTTCAACGCCCGCCTGATGCAGCGCAATCACATCCATATAGCCTTCCACCGCAATGATGGTCGGCTCCTGCGGCACCGGCCCCTTGGTCGCAGCCTGCGAGGCGCGCCTCGCACGGGTGAAATTGTAGAGCACATTGCCCTTGTGGAAGAGTTCCGTCTCGTTGGAGTTCAGGTATTTCGCCATGGCATCCGGCGACATGGCGCGTCCGCCAAAGGCAATCACCTTTTCGCGCGACGACAGAATGGGAAACATGATGCGGTCGCGGAAACGGTCATAGGACACCGGCACATTCTCATGCACCACGAGACCGCAGGCCTCCATCTGGTCCTTCGGCACATCCTTGGAGGCCAGAAATTCCTTCAGCGCATTGCGGCTTTCGGGTGCATAGCCAAGCCGAAACGTCTCGATGGTGCGAGCCGTCAGCCCGCGATCGCGAAGATAGGCGCGCGCCTTAGCGCCGCTGGCACTCTGCAACTGGTCCTGGAAGAAACAGGTCGCCAGTTCCATCACATCAAGAAGCGTCGTGCGCTCCTTTTCCCGGCGCTCGGCCTGGGCATCTGGCTGCGGCATGGCAATGCCTGCCATATCCGCAAGTTGCTGCACCGATTCCGGAAAGCTCAACCCCTCCAGTTCCTGCATGAAGCGAAAATGGTCACCGGTCACGCCACAACCGAAGCAGTGGTAGCGGCCTTTACGATCCTCGCAATGAAAGCTCGGGCTCTTTTCCCCGTGAAAGGGGCAGCAGGCCCAGTAGTCGCCACGCGACACATTGGTTTTCTTGCGATCCCACGTCACCCGACGGCCAACCACGGCCGAAATCGGCACGCGGTCGCGGATCTCATCGAGAAATGTATTGGAAAAGCGCATCGTCACCTCATGGACATGGGATCATATAGGCCTGCCTGCCGCCGAACGCCACTGCCGGCTCCGGTAACCCCCGTTATTCACATGCGACTCATTCAGCCTTGCGGCTTTCAAACATCACAGGAACAGTCAGCCTTGCGGCAAGAATGCGGCAGGCAGACCACACAAAAAATTATGTTTTTGTAATTTGATTACGTCGGGCAAAAGCGGTTTTCTGTGCCTGCTTCACCCGGTGTCCCACTCTCTGTCGGGGAAGCAGCAAGTTGGCCTAACCCCCAAAAGGCCTCTTGAGCATCGTCTCCCGCCCCCGGATGACGATGCAGATGTCCAGGCAAAGAGGCAGGACTTCCCCCAAGGTCCTGCCTCGCCCGGACAATTTGGCCAAAAACCCCCGCCATCTCAGAGTTACGCGCATATCGCGCTCAAGGCAGATTGGCCTGATGGCGAACCGTTGACACGGGTGCCACTGTATATACAATCAGCTATACGGTGCGCGATGCAGCTGGATGAGATCCACGGTTTCGAATGGGATGAGGCAAAGCGGCAGGTAAACCTTGCCAAGCACGGAATTGATTTTCTCCAGGCATCGGTCGCTCTGGCGGGAGGCCGCCTGGATATCCACTCCTATAGACACAATGAGCATCGCGTTATTGGCGTCTGCATGGGGACCGAGCAGTTGATTGCGGTTGTTTTCACAATGAGGAACGGCATTTGCCGTATCATCTCGGCAAGGGTGGCACGTGAGAATGAGCGAAGAGCATATCGTCAGATATACGCTGGATGAAATCCGCGAGAAAATAGCGCGCGGAGAGAGCCAAACCGACTGGGCACGCGTCGACGCGCTGACAGAAGAGGAGATCGTTGCCTCCATGCGCGACGATCCCGACTGGCAGGATCTCATCGACGTCGACTGGTCGAAAGCCGTCTGGGTGACGCGCAAGAAAAAGGCGATATCCATCCGTCTGGACGATGACATCGTCGATTTCTTCCAGGCAACCGGCAAGGGCTATCAGACACGCATCAATGCCGTGCTGCGCCACTTCATCACCGAGCAGAAAGCCAAAAACGGCTGACGCGGTGTCCCACGCCAGCCGTTCTCGTCAGTTTGCGCTGGATAGCGTTACTTCAACAGTTCCTTCACAAGGCCGGAGGCCTTGGCAAAATCCATCTGGCCGGCATAGCGCTCCTTGAGAACGCTGATGCATTTTCCCATGTCGCGCAGGCCCTGCGCACCGATTTCGGCAATCACCGCCTTGCAGGCTTCCAGAACCTGCTCGTCGGACATCTGCTCAGGCATGAAATCACGGATGATGGTGATTTCCTCGCGCTCCTGCTCGGCAAGTTCGGCGCGAGCGCCTTCGTCATACATTTTTGCCGATTCTTCGCGCTGCTTGATCATCTTCTGCAGGATCTGCAAGATATCGTCGTCGCTGACAGGATCCTTGCCCACGCCACGATTGGCGATGTCACGGTCCTTGATCGCCGTCTGGATCAGGCGAACCGTCGAAAGCCGGCGGGTTTCCTTCGCCTTCATGGCTTCCTTCATCGCATTGGAAAGCTTGTCGCGCATCATAGTCTTCTTCTCCTTCGAAAAAGCGCCGTGGCCGCTCGGGCGCACTGCTTTTCCCTGTCAATCGCGCTGTCGTCATAGACCAGCGGCCGGATGGGATCAATCAGCGCGGCCAAGCTTGATATGAGAGCGGGATAAATCCATCTCATTCCGGCTGCTGCGATTGACCGCACCCGGCTCTTTCGTTAGTTTCCGGCGCCTGCACGAGAATTTGAACCGAGAGCTTTGCGCGAAACCTTCCGCGCGCCCTTTTCTGCGACCATGATGGCCCCAAGGCCCAGCCGCTGCAAGTGGCCGGGCAACGGGCGGAGACGAACCGACATGACTGAGACAGCACCCTGGACAACCCGCAAGCCCACGGCACTCCTCGTCCTCGCGGACGGAACGGTGATCGAGGGCCACGGCGTTGGCGCCACGGGCAAGGTAACGGCAGAAGTCTGCTTCAACACGGCCCTGACCGGATATGAGGAAATCCTCACGGACCCCTCCTATCTCGGCCAGATCGTCACCTTCACCTTCCCGCATATCGGCAATATCGGCACCAATGACGAAGACATCGAAGACCTGACGCCGGCGGCCCGCCGCGGCGCGGTCGGCGTCATCTTCAAGGCCGACATCACCGAACCGTCGAATTACCGCTCGAACCGCCATCTGAATGACTGGCTCGCCTCGCGCGGCATCATCGGCCTGTCGGGCGTGGATACCCGCGCGCTCACTGCATGGATCCGCGAAAATGGCGCACCGAATGCCGTCATCGCCCATGATCCGAACGGCGTCTTCGATATCGAGGCGCTGAAGGCCGAAGCACGCGCCTGGGGCGGCCTTGTCGGCCTTGATCTGGCCAAGGAAGCCACATCCGGCCAGTCCTCGCAATGGGGTGAAACACCCTGGGTATGGGATGAA
The DNA here is from genome assembly GCF_005222845.1 of Rhizobium sp. FY34. Lineage (GTDB taxonomy): Bacteria > Pseudomonadota > Alphaproteobacteria > Rhizobiales > Rhizobiaceae > Neorhizobium. The sequence continues at coordinate 419,581 of NZ_STFZ01000011.1, forward strand.
GGCTATGGCGAACTCGGTCCCGATGACGCCAAGTACCATATCGTCTGCGTCGATTATGGCGTGAAGCGCAATATCCTGCGCCTGTTTGCCGGCCTGGATTGCAAGGTCACCGTGGTGCCGGCTTCCACGTCTGCGCAAGATATCATGGCGCTCAGCCCGGATGGCGTCTTCCTGTCAAACGGCCCCGGCGACCCGGCAGCCACCGGCGAATATGCCGTTCCCGTCATCCGCGACATCATCAAGACCGAGACGCCGACCTTTGGCATCTGCCTCGGCCACCAGATGCTCGGCCTTGCACTGGGTGCAACGACGGAAAAGATGCACCAGGGCCATCACGGCGGCAACCATCCGGTCAAGGATCACACGACGGGCAAGGTGGAAATCGTTTCGATGAACCACGGCTTTGCCGTGGCCTCGGGCTCGCTGCCGGCGGATGTGGAAGAAACCCATATCTCGCTGTTTGACGGCACCAATTGCGGCCTGCGCCTCAAGGGCAAGCCGGTGTTTTCCGTCCAGCATCACCCGGAAGCCTCGCCCGGCCCGCAGGATAGCCATTACCTTTTCCGCCGCTTCCTCAACATGGTGCGGGAAAACAAGGGTGAGCCGGCGCTTGCCGAGCGCTGATTGCCCATCCAGAACATTTGCAACGGCCCGCCTCTCAGCGGGCCGTTGTCGTTAGGGCCTTTGCGGCTGACGCCGCACCAGAATAAAGAAGCGCAAGCACAGCATGACGGCAGCGGCCGCAAGCCCGAGCACAAAGCCGATCCAGATGCCGAGACCGCCCAGCTTGAAGACGAAACCAAGAAGCCAGGCGCAGAAAAAGCCGATCGGCCAATAGGCAATCAGCGCCAGCACCATCGGCACCGTTGTGTCCTTCAATCCGCGCAGCAGTCCAGCAGCCACAGCCTGTAGGCCGTCAAACATCTGGAATGCGCCGGCGGCAATGATTAGCGGAACGGCAAGAGCCAGCACCGCCTGCGCATCCGGCTGACGTGTATCGAGAAACAGGCCACCGAATTGGGCCGGTGCCACGGCAAACAGCAGGCCACCAAGGGCTGCGATGCACAGCGCCAGCAGTAGCACGGCACCGGCGGCGCGGCGCACGCCCAGATGATCAGCACGCCCATAGGCCAACCCGACGCGCACGGTTGCCACTTGGGCCAGCCCCAGCGGTATCATGAAGGCAATAGAGGCAAGCTGCAGCGCAATGCCATGGGCGGCCAGTTCTTCCTTGCCAAGCAGGCCCATCAATAGCGATGCGGCGGTAAACAACCCGGCTTCCGCCAGAATGGTAAAGCTGATCGGCAGGCCGAGCGCCAGAATTTCCCGGAAAGCCGCCCAGTCCGGGCGCCAGAAGCGCACGAAAAGCTCGTAGGCGCGCGTTTCCGGTCGGCTCTCCACATAGGCGACCATCAACGCAAAACCGACAAGATTGGCGCCGAAAGACGCAATGGCAGCACCATTCATGCCAAGCTTCGGCAGGCCGAAATTGCCGAAGATGAGACCGTAATCCATCAGCATGTTGAGAAAGAACATGCACAGCGTCACGTAAAGCAGCACACTGCCCCGTTCCAGCGCACCAACGAAGGAGCGCATCACCATCAGCAGCAGCGCTGGAAACATGCCCCATTGCAGAATGCGCAGATAACCTTGTGCAAGCGCCGACACATCGGCCTCCTGGCCAAGCGATAGAAGCAAGGCTTCCGAAAACCAGAGGATCGGCGCCGTCAGCACGCCATAAGCGATGACCACCCACATGCCCATGCGCACGGAACGTCGCGCCCTGACCGCATCACCGCGACCGATGGCCTGCGCCACCAGCGGCACGACAGCGCTGGAAAAGCCGCTGCCGAAAATGAAGACGATGAAAAACACCTGGCTGGCCAGCACCACAGAGGCAAGCTCGGTCGTGCCGAGCCAACCGACCATCACCACATCGGTCGTATTGATCGCCATCTGCGCCAGTTGCGCGCCGACGAAAGGAATGCCCAGCACGAGCGTTGCCCGCGCATGGCCGGACCAGGAATTATCCGCGCTCTGAATCTCGGATGCGGCCGAAGAGGAGGTCGCCATAGAACATACTCCAAAACAGAAAAGCCGCTGCCCCGATTTCGGGCAGACGGCCTGTCGATTGGTCCTAGTGAACACCACATAAAGTGGCAAGCAGAATGGCGGATCGAATAGAATAATTGCGGCACCGTTCAGCATTCTTGATGGGTGACTGACCGGTTTCACTCAATGACCGGCCTCATACCAAGTCTCGATGATGCGAACCCATTGCGTGGGACCGGAGACGTTCATCCGACTTTGTCGAAAATCCTCGCGGGACAGAGAGGTCCGACTCCGGATTTCTCGTGGACGAAGTCAAACTCGCTCCGGTGCAATAGGTTCGCATCATCGAGACTTGGTATTACGGCGCGGATTTCGACCGGGACGGCAGCCGATAGAAGAAAACCGGTATGCAGATGAGAATGCCGATCAGCGCCGCCAGTTCCGCAGAACTGCCGGAAAATACCACCTGGTTCATGATCCGATATGGCAACAGCGTAAAACCGCCGGCAATCAGAATGCCGCTGACATAGGTCCGGGTAACGGCAATGCGATGCGCGCGGATATTGCCGCTCCGCGCCAGCCGATAGGCGTTGTAGCATCCAACAATTGTTATCACCGACAGGATATGGATCGGACTGAAGCCATGCCAGACATTCAATTCATGAATGAAGAAGCTGGAAAGGGCCGTCGCCACCATCAAAAGCATCCACATCTTTCCGAGCATGCGATGAAGCGGTGAGCCCTTGCCGCGCCAGAGAAGGAGAAACGCACCGAGAAGCGCTGCAGGCAGCACGGTTGCGACATGGATCTGCACGGCAAGCGGTGCCTGAAGCAGCGGTTCAAGTGTCATGGAAAGAGACCTCGATTGAAATTCAACCGCATCTTCGGCCATAGTCCAAACCGTGACAGGCAAATATCGTCAGATGCGGAGAGACCTTCGTGAATGCAGGCAATCAGCGATCCACGCTTCGTGAATTGCAGCTATTTCTGCGCGCGCCGCGTTTCTGGCTGACCATTGCCGCGGTGGTGCTGCTCTTCACTGTGACAGGGCCATTCGGTACGCGCGAAAGCATGCCGCTGCTGCAACGGCTGTCCTTCTGGTCGCTTTTGCACGGTATGGCCTTTTGCGTCGCCGTCGTGATGGCGACGCTGGCCAATCTGGCGCTTGAGAAGTGGATCGCGTCACGGCTTGTCCGCATGCTGATCGGCTCAGCGCTGGCCGCCCTGCCAATCGGCTTTGGTGTCATGCTGCTGGAGGCCGGTTTTTTCGAGGTTCCCGTCTCGATCGATGAAGCGCTGACCCAGGCCGCTATTGCCCTGCCGCTCGGCCTGAGCCTCTGCTTCGTCACCTATCTGACGACGTCACAGCCATCCGGGCAGGCCCCGCAGATTACCGCAGAAAGGCCTGTCGACGAAGCACCGACTGCCCGTGTTGCCTGTGATCGACCTGCCCTTCTCAACCGCCTGAAGCCGGAACAGCGCGGCCGGCTGCTGCAACTCTCCGTCGAGGACCATTACACGCAGGTGCTGACGTCGCGCGGCCGGGACCTTATTCTGCTGCGGTTTTCCGATGCCTTGAACGAAGTGGGCGACACGCCCGGCCAGCGCATTCACCGCTCGCACTGGGTGGCCGACGAGCATGTCTCAGCCTTGAAGCGCGACAAGGGCAAGCTCACGATCATCACACGCGATGGATTAGAGCTTCCCGTCAGCCGGCCCTATGAGGCGCAGATCCGCGCCCGATACGGTAAGGGCAATGCCACAGAACAGGCTGCGGCAACGCTTTGAATCATATCACAATTGCTGATAGCTCGGCGCAAATGTATCGCAGGCCTGCATGCTTCCGCTGGAAAAGCCCTTGCGGAACCAGCGTATGCGCTGCGCCGAGGTGCCGTGATTGAAACTATCGGGCACAACATAGCCCTGGGAGCGCTTTTGCAGCGTGTCATCGCCAATCTGGCGGGCGGCATTCAGAGCCTCCTCCAGATCGCCCTGCTCAAGCAAACCCTTCTGATCGGTAAACTTGCCCCAGACGCCGGCAAAGCAATCCGCCTGAAGCTCGACGCGCACCGACATGCGGTTTGCATCCACTTCGCTCATCGACCGGCGTGCCTGATTGAACTTCGGCAGGACGCCGATCAGGTTCTGCACATGGTGGCCAACCTCATGAGCAATCACATAGGCTTCGGCAAAATCACCCGATGCGCCGAACTGGCCGGAAAGCTGGCGGAAGAAACCGGTATCGAGATAGACCTTGCGATCGCCCGGACAATAAAACGGGCCGGTGGCAGAGGATGCCGAACCGCAGGCCGATTGCACGCCGCCGGAAAACAGCACCATGGTCGGTTCCTGATATTGCTGGCCGTTCTGCTGAAAGATGGTGTTCCAGGTATCTTCCGTCTCGGCCAGTACCGTGCGCACGAAGGCCGTCATCTCGTCATTGGCGGCAGAGCGTGGCGCAGCCTGCTGCTGTGTCTGACCACCATCGAATCCAATATCGCCGCCCGACAGAAGCGTCAGCGGATTGATGCCAAGTATCAAACAGACAATCACGATGAAGATCAGTCCGCCGATACCGATGCCGCCGCCACGCCCACCGCCGCCGATCGGAATGCGAAAGCCACGACCGGAACCGAACGAACCGCCGCCCGAGGCCCCACGCTGGTCCTCGACATTATCTGACTGTCGTCTTCCCCGCCATTCCATGACTTTCCCCCTGCATCAGCTTGTTTACCTGTGCCTGCTGAACGCGACCGAGCGAGTGCAGGTTCCCTTGCGCCTGGCCAAGCTTTCGCACGCAGATATGCGCTATCACAACGACAATCACCGAAACATAGCCATCAATCGCAGAGTGCCAGCCAAGATAGACGGAGCTGAGGACAATGAGCACGACATAACCATAGGCAACAACGCCTAGACGGCGTGAATACTCATAAAAAACAGGGCATTCATCGTGGCCAATCCCACATGAACACTCGGAAATGCGGAGATTCCGCCACCAAAGCCGGCGAAACCGCGTTCGCGAATCTTCCAGAGATAGGCCTGGTAGGCGCTGGCAGAATGGGCACTGCTGCTGCTTGCAAGAAACGCGAGTTGATCTGCAAATCGCGCGTATCGCCGGTCACGAGGCCATAATAGGCCGGTCCGGCAGACAGCGACAAACCAGCCAGCAGGTTTCCCAGCCCGGCCCAGTTCAGCATGAACATTCAGCATGAACATGATGACATAGCGTTGGCAGATGGCATCCGCCCTGCTGGAGGTGGCGACAAGGAAAAGTCCGCCAAAGCACACAACGAACCACAGCCCATTATAGTTGAACTCGATCAGATGCAGCAGCGGCGGCCACGCGGCAACTTGGTAAAGGTAGCGCCAAGGGTCCACGCCCAGATGCAGCCACCTGTCGATATCGGCATGCAGATGATCGTGGATGAAGCCACCGTGCAGGTCCGGAAAGATGTTCTTGATCGATGTAAAGGACCCTTGGAATACCATCATCGCCCACAACAGGATGAGACCGCCGATCAGTGCCGCCAGTCTGCGGATTGAGTATAGGTGCCGATAGGCAAGCCTTCTGCGGTGCGGAAAGCGCAGGATGATGATGCCGACATCAAAGATCGCCACGCCGAGCGGCATCACCACCAGGAATGCGCGTGCCCATTGGCCAATATAAAGCGTATGAGAGGCTTTCTGCTATTGGTGTGTTGCAGCTAAAAGCGCAAAGCATATCGCAGTATAGCCAATGATTGCGGCATAGAGCCATAGGTCTGCGCGTAACCTTGCCAACAGGGCGCGTACAAATCCTTGCGTCATCGCCCCTCACCACCCAAGCCCGAAAAATCGCAGGAAGTGCAGTTTAGGAGGGAAATCTGAAACAGTCGCAGTTAAGATTCAGTTTCCTTCTGGGGACGACGCGCTGTCACGGAAATTTCGCTGAGATTGGGGGTTCCTTCCGCCCCAACATTTCCCTATAAGCCGCTTCTAGCCTGAAATATCCAATCTTGTGCCCGACCGGTGATCCACTCATCCGGCCGGTTTTTCGCGCAGGAAAAAATAAGCGGAAAGACGATATGCCGAAGCGCCAAGACATCAAGTCCATCCTCATCATTGGCGCAGGGCCGATCGTCATCGGCCAGGCCTGCGAATTCGACTATTCCGGCACCCAGGCCGTCAAGGCTCTGAAGGAAGAGGGTTACCGGGTCATCCTGGTCAACTCCAACCCGGCCACGATCATGACCGATCCGGGCCTTGCCGACGCAACTTATGTCGAGCCGATCACGCCGGAAGTTGTCGCCAAGATCATCGCCAAGGAGCGCCCGGATGCGCTTCTTCCCACCATGGGCGGCCAGACGGCGCTGAACACGGCGCTGTCCCTGAAGCGCATGGGCGTGCTCGACCGCTACAATGTGGAAATGATCGGCGCAAAGCCTGCCGCCATCGACATGGCCGAAGACCGCGCCCTCTTCCGCGAAGCCATGGCGCGCATCGGCCTTGAAACGCCGAAATCCATGCTCGCCAATGCGACCGACATCAAGGATACCGACCGCAAGAGCCATGAGGCCGAGCGCGCCAAACTGCGCGACACGCTGACGGGTGCCGATCTCGACAAGGCGCTGGACGAGCTGGAAAACCAGTGGAACCTCGGCGAAACCGATCGCAAGCAGCGCTATATGAGCCATGCCATGGCGATTGCTGCCCAGGCGCTCGACCATGTCGGCCTGCCCGCCATCATCCGCCCGTCCTTCACCATGGGCGGCACCGGCGGCGGCATTGCCTATAACCGCTCGGAATTCTACGACATCATCAATTCCGGCCTCGACGCCTCCCCCACCACCGAAGTGCTGATCGAAGAATCGGTTCTCGGCTGGAAGGAGTATGAAATGGAGGTCGTCCGCGACAAGGCGGACAATTGCATCATCATCTGCTCGATCGAAAACATCGATCCGATGGGCGTGCACACGGGCGACAGTATCACGGTTGCACCGGCACTGACGCTGACCGACAAAGAATACCAGATCATGCGCAATGCCTCGATTGCGGTCCTGCGGGAAATCGGCGTGGAAACCGGCGGTTCGAACGTGCAGTTCGCCGTCAATCCGGCCGATGGCCGCCTCGTCGTCATCGAAATGAACCCGCGCGTCTCGCGCTCGTCCGCACTTGCCTCGAAGGCCACCGGCTTCCCGATTGCCAAGGTCGCAGCCAAGCTTGCTGTCGGCTATACGCTGGACGAGCTGGACAACGACATCACCGGCGGCGCGACACCCGCATCGTTCGAACCGTCGATCGATTATGTCGTCACCAAGATCCCGCGCTTTGCCTTTGAGAAATTCCCCGGCGCCGAACCGACGCTGACAACGGCGATGAAGTCGGTCGGCGAAGTCATGGCAATTGGCCGTACCTTTGCCGAAAGCCTGCAGAAGGCGCTGCGCGGGCTCGAGACCGGCCTCACCGGCCTTGACGAGATCGAAATCCCCGGCCTTGGCCAGGGCGATGACAAGAATGCCATTCGTGCCGCAATCGGCACGCCGACGCCCGACCGCCTGCGCATGGTGGCCCAGGCCCTGCGGCTGGGCATGTCGGAAGCGGAAGTGCATGAAGGCTGCAAGATCGATCCCTGGTTCATAGCCCAGTTCAAGGCGATTACCGATATGGAAGCGCGCGTACGCGAGCATGGCCTGCCGGAAGATGCCGAAAACCTGCGCATGCTGAAAGCCATGGGCTTTTCCGATGCGCGTCTCGCCAGCATTTCCGGCAAGCGACCGAAGGAAGTCGCCGAACTGCGTAACGGTTTGAACGTGCGTCCGGTCTTCAAGCGCATCGATACATGTGCTGCCGAATTCGCCTCGCCGACGGCTTACATGTACTCGACCTATGAGACGCCTTTCGTTGGAGCGCTGCGCTCGGAAGCCGAAGTCTCCGACCGCAAGAAGGTCGTGATCCTCGGTGGTGGCCCGAACCGCATCGGCCAGGGCATCGAATTCGACTATTGCTGCTGCCATGCCGCCTTCGCGCTGAAGGATGCCGGCTTTGAAGCGATCATGATCAACTGCAACCCGGAAACCGTATCGACCGATTACGACACATCGGATCGCCTGTATTTCGAGCCGCTGACGGCCGAAGACGTGATCGAAATCCTGCGCGCCGAGCAGGAAAAGGGCGAAGTGGTCGGCGTCATCGTGCAGTTCGGCGGTCAGACGCCGCTGAAGCTTGCTGAAGCGCTGGAAAAGAACGGCATTCCGATCCTCGGCACCGCACCCGACATGATCGACCTCGCGGAAGACCGCGACCGCTTCCAGAAGCTGCTGATGAAGCTTGACCTCAACCAGCCGAACAATGGCATTGCCTACTCGGTCGAACAGGCCCGTCTGGTCGCCACCGAAATCGGCTATCCTCTCGTCGTGCGTCCGTCCTATGTGCTCGGCGGTCGGGCCATGCAGATCATCCACTCGGAATCCATGCTGCAGACCTATCTGCTCGACACCGTTCCGGGTCTCGTGCCCGAGGATATCAAGCAGCGTTACCCGAACGACAAGACCGGCCAGATCAACACGCTGCTCGGCAAGAACCCGCTGCTGTTTGACAGCTACCTGACGAATGCCGTCGAGGTGGATGTCGACGCCCTGTGCGATGGCGAGAATGTCTTCGTCTCCGGCATCATGGAGCATATTGAAGAGGCCGGCATCCATTCCGGCGACAGCGCCTGCTCGCTGCCGTCGCGCTCGCTTTCGAATGAAACGCTTGACGAACTGGAACGCCAGACCAAGGCCATGGCCAAGGCGCTCAATGTCGGCGGCCTGATGAACGTGCAATATGCCATCAAGGACGGCGTCATCTACGTGCTTGAAGTCAACCCGCGTGCCTCGCGCACCGTTCCTTTCGTCGCAAAGACCATCGGCGCGCCAATTGCCAAGATCGCCGCCCGCATCATGACCGGCGAAAAGCTGGATGATGCGATCGCCGCCTATGGCAAGAAGCCTGATCCGCGCAATCTGAAGCATATCGCGGTGAAGGAAGCGGTATTCCCGTTTGCCCGCTTCCCAGGCGTAGATACGCTGCTCGGGCCCGAAATGCGCTCGACCGGCGAAGTCATCGGTCTCGACACCAATTTCGCGCTGGCCTTTGCCAAGAGCCAGCTCGGCGCCAGCGTCGAGCTTCCGCGTGATGGTTCGGTCTTCGTCTCGGTGCGCGATGAAGACAAGGTGCGCGTCCTGCCGGCCATCAAGCTTCTCGTCGAAATCGGCTTCAAGGTTCTGGCAACCGGCGGCACGCAGCGCTTCCTGGCTGAAAACGGCATCAATGCCATCAAGATCAACAAGGTGCTGGAAGGCCGTCCGCATATCGAGGATGCCATCCGCAACCGTCAGGTCCAGCTGGTCATCAACACGACGGATAGCAACAAGGCGATCTCGGATTCCAAATCGCTGCGCCGCGCCGCCCTGATGCAGAAAGTGCCTTACTACACGACCATGGCAGGTGCGCTTGCCGCCGCCGAAGCCATCCAGGCCTTGAAGAAGGGCCAGTTGGAAGTCCGCCCGTTGCAAAGCTACTTCTGAGCCTGACGCGCGATGGAAAAGCCGCTCCGCTACACCGCGCATTGCGAAACGGTGATGGCAGAGCGGCAGCCCGTCCATCAATGGGTGGAAAAAACGGTCAGGCATCCGGATTGGAGCGAGACTGACCCATCCGGACCACCCGTGGAGCGGCGCTTTCGCCGGATTGTGGAGAGAGACAATCGCATCATGCGCGTTGTATGCTTGGAAACTGATGCGGAAATTCGTATCATCACCGCATTCCTCGACCGGAAGGCAAGTCAACCGCGATGAAGCCGAAACTTGAATACGATGCAGCTGCCGATGCCGCCTACATCCGCTTCTCCTTGGAGCCGGTCGAGGAGACGGAAGAGCTCGCGCTTGGCATCATGCTCGACTATGATCGGGACGGTCGCATCGTCGGCCTTGAAGTGCTCAACGCGCGCGCCAACCTTCCAGCCGAAACGCTTGAGGACGCAGCATAGCTCAGCGCACCGCTTTGCAGCCCTCATTTCAGTCAAGTTTCTATCGAGTAGCTCTATCATGACGTCCCAACAACCCGTTGAAATTACAAGCTCCCGCGTTTTTGCCTTTTCGCGCGAGGATGTGTTTGCAGCCTTTGCCGATCCGGACCGTCTGGCACTCTGGTGGGGCCCGGATGGCTTTACGAACGTGATCAACACATTTGAATTTCAGCCGGGCGGTACCTGGGTCATCACCATGACGTTCGACGGCGGCGCAGACTTCGTCAACCGCTCTACCTTCCTCGATATCGTCGTGCCGGAGCGTATCCGCTTTACCCATCACGAGCCCTTGCATGTGTTCGACATGGACATGCAGTTCGATGCGGTCAGCGAAACGGCAAGCCGCTTGACCTGGCACATGCGCATGCAGCCGAACGAAGAAAACACCAAGTTCACCAAGTTTATAGCGCTTGCCAATGAACAGAATTTCGACCGGCTGGAAGCCGTTCTTGTCGCCCGACAGAATAAAGTTGCAAATCAAGAATAACGCAACCAGAATATCCTCGATCGCATGACGCGGTATAACGGGGGTGCCCTGCATGTCGAAGAACATCGTCATCCTGTTTGATGGTACCTCGAACGAGATTTCCGCCGACCGTACCAATATCCTGCGCCTCTTCGGCTGCCTGGAGCGTTCCGCAGAGCAGGTCGTCTATTACGATCCGGGCGTCGGCACATTCGGCGCTGCCAACTCCTGGTCAAAGCTGGCCCGTCAGGCCAGCGAAGTCTGGGGGCTGGCCACCGGCTGGGGGCTCGATGAAAACGTCAAGGAAGCCTATCGGCTGCTGGTCGACCTCTATGATGCAGGCCCGACTGACGCCGATGGCAACCATCCGGATCGCGACCGCATCTATCTTTTCGGCTTCAGCCGCGGCGCCTATTCCGCGCGGGTGCTGGCCGGTTTCATCCATGCCTTCGGACTGACGAGCAAGGTCCACCTCAATCTCCTGGACTACGCCTACCGCACCTATAAGGGCATACCCGAGCACGAACAGGCGCGCACCGATATCGAGGCCGAGGGCGAGGCGCCGTCAGCCTTTCGCAGCATGCGGCTTTACGAGCGGACGCTGAAGAACGATCGGCCACCGATCCGCCTACTCGGCCTGTTCGATACGGTGGCCTCGGTCATCGAGCCGGGCAAATGGCGCCCGCAGTGGAAGACACACCCTTTCACCCATCGCAATACATCGGTTGAAACCGTTCGCCATGCCCTCGCCATCGATGAGCGACGCACCATGTTCCAGCCGGAACTATGGCCCCTGGATGGCGACTACTGGGGTGGCCCCTTCCGGCCGGCAGATGAGGCGTGCATCCGCAAGCAGGATGTGCGCGAACTGTGGTTTGCCGGCGTGCATGCCGATGTCGGCGGCGGTTACCCCGAAAAGGAAAGCGGCCAGATCAAGATCCCGCTGCGCTGGATGATTGCCGAAACGCGCGGCCTTGGCCTTGTCTATGACCAGCGCTCCATTGACGAACTGGTGGAAGGCAAGGGTGACGCCAAATATGTCCCACCCAACGACCGCACGGACCTGCATGATTCGATGCGCAAGATCTGGCCCCTTGCCGAATATATACCGCGCAGAATACCGAAAACCTCCTGGCGACGCCGCGATCAACCGGGCCGCCTCTACCTACCGCTTTGTGACCATAGACTGATCCCGACGAATGCCTTGCTGCATAGCTCGGTCCAACACAGGCGGGATGCCGGTGGCTATCATCCACCAAACCTGCCAACAGATCCGAATTTTACGTCTTGAAGCCAAAGAGCGCCTGCACCGATGCAAGGCGACCAATAGGGGGCTCACCGACAATGCCTCTTACAAAACGAGTGGCGCGCCTATCTCGAATTTTCTGGAAATACACGTCGTGATTCTGTTATGATTCACGGCACTAGAGTTTTCGCATGGTTCCGGGGTCACGCTCCGGGACCTGTTTCTTTTTGTGGCCGCAGGTTCGGCCATGAGACTGAGGATAAGGTAAAATGGTTGAAAAGGTACCGATGACGCCGTCCGGCTTCGCCAAGCTGCAGGAAGAGTTGCGCTGGCGCCAGCAGGAAGAACGTCCCCGCATCATCGAAGCCATTTCCGAGGCACGCGCCCATGGCGACCTTTCGGAAAATGCGGAGTACCACGCGGCCAAAGAAGCACAGAGCCACAATGAGGGCCGCGTCACCGAGCTTGAGGATCTGACGGCACGCGCCGAGGTAATCGATCTGACGAAAATGTCCGGCACGAAGATCAAGTTCGGCGCCCGCGTCAAACTGGTCGATGAAGATACGGATGAGGAAAAGACCTATCAGATCGTTGGCGATCAGGAAGCCGATGTAAAGGAAGGCCGAATCTCCATCTCGTCGCCGATTGCGCGCGCGCTGATCGGCAAGGAAGTCGGCGATTCCATCGAGGTGAATGCACCGGGCGGCTCCAAGGCCTATGCGGTCCTGCAGGTCACCTGGGGCTGATGCACGGTCAAGCCGCATGGTGAAGCCTGACATCGCGCACGTGGACCCCGCCGGGGTCCACGTCATCGCGCCGAATTTCAAGGTCCGCCTTTCGGGCGTTACCTCCACCATCATCCAGCTCGTGCCGATCCAGAACAGCCTTCATCAGAAGGTCGCGGTGCTCGGTCCGGGCTTGCCACCGCATTTGCCGCATCTGCGCTTCCGCGACCTGTGGAAACTTTGGAAGCGGCCGGCAGGCCACAGCCACCGCATCTGGCACGCACGCCGCAATATCGAAATGCTGCCGGGCATCGTGCTGCGCGATGTGTTGCGAATCCCGCTCAAGCTCGTCTTCACGTCAGCCTCGCAGCGTCATCATAGCGGCTGGACGAAGTGGCTGATCTCGAAGATGGACACGGTGATTGCCGTTTGCGAAAAGACCGCCTCCTATCTGGAGCGCGACAGCACGGTCATCCTGCATGGCATCGATTTGCAGCGCTTCTCGCCGGCAGCCGACATGGCCAAGGCAAAGCGTTCTTTGGGGCTCGACCCGCAAAAAAAGCATATCGGCTGCTTCGGGCGCATACGGCACCAGAAGGGCACGGATCTATTCGTCGATGCGATGATCCGACTCTTGCCAAAGAATCCGGATTGGGTGGCGGTAATTGCCGGTCGCGCAACACCAAAGCACGTCGCCTTCGAAGACGATCTGAAAGCCCGTGTGATAGCGGCCGGCCTGTCGGACCGCATCCTGTTTGTCGGCGAACACAAGAATATCAATGACTGGTACCGGGCGCTCGATCTGTTCGTCGCGCCGCAGCGCTGGGAAGGCTTTGGCCTCACCCCACTGGAAGCCATGGCAAGCGGCGTGCCGGTCGTCGCATCCGATGTCGGCGCCTTTGCCGAACTCATCCTGGATGGCGTGACCGGTCGCATGGTCGAGCGCGGCTCGCTGGACAGCTTCTGCGATGGCATTGCAAGCTATCTTGCCGATGAAGACCTATGCCAGGCGCAGGGCAGCACGGCCCTGGCACATATGCGCGAGAATTTCTCGATCGATCGCGAGGCAAGCGCGATCGGCGCTGTTTACAAAAGCCTTGGGTGACAAAACGGCCTGACGAGGGATTCTTCGTCAGGCCGCAATCAGATCCGGCAAAACCTGGAAAAATGCTTAGGGCTTGCGCTTGAACAGCTCGATATAGGCATTTGCAACAGCCTCTTCCGAAAACTGACCGACAAGCGTCTGGCGCCCCTTTTCGGCAATGCTGGCGGCAAGCTGCGGATCGGCGATCAACTGGTTGATGGCGCGCGTATAACCGGGCACATCGTCAATATCGACCAGCAATCCGTTTTCGCCATGCTGCATGAACCAGGACGGGCCTTCCGAGCGGGAGGAAATCACCGGCTTTTTCTGCGCCCAGGCTTCGAAAATGACATTGCCGAGCGGCTCATGGCTGGACGGCATCACGAAGATGTCGCAAGCGGCAACGAAAGGTCTCGTATCCTTATGCCAGCCGAGGAAGCGCACACGGCCTTCCATCTTGTGCTCGCGCACGACGGCTTCGAGCGCCTCGCGCTCCTCGCCTTCGCCGGCAATCCACAGATAGGCATCCGGCACTGCGGCCACCGCCTCGATCAGCAAATGGAAGCGTTTGCGCTTGACGAAGCGCCCCATGGTCATGACCAGCGGCACGCCTTCCGGCGTATCGGCAACGGAGCGGGAAACGGGCGCCACGGTCGTGGTATCAGTGAAGTTGGAAATCACCTCAACGCCGCGCGTCCAGCCCAGCGTGTTGCGCACATGGTCGGCAATGCCCGGCGTATTGCACACCAGGATGTCGGAATTCTTGAAGTAGCCAAGATGCGTGGGATAGTCGCCGAGACGTGACAACTTGATGCCGCCCTTGTAGGCTGGCATCAGGCGCGCGCCGCGCGTCGACCAGGAAATAATGGCATCGGCCTTTTCCTGCTTTGCCAGTGAAAGAACCTTCATCGGCAAAAGGATGCGGTCAATCGACAGATTGCGGAAATTGCTTTCGATGACGCGGGCATGTGGCTCTACATCCGGCTTCCAGCGACGGTTCCAGCGCATGACCGCTGTCTGCTCCACGCCACGGCGGGCAAGCGCCCCGACCAGATGAACGAAGAACTTCTCCGCTCCGCCATCCTTGCCGAAAATATACTGATGCACGCGCATTGGCCGTCCCCCAAACTTGTGTCCTGCCGCCTGACCCTGACAGCCTATCGGCAGCGCGGCCTATATGTTCCGGTTTCCGCAGAGGCGCAAGAGCAAAGCAACGGGCTTTTGTCGAGGATCAGCCCACAATATTGCAGGAGATGACTTCCCCGGAACAGAGGAAGGAGCTACCGCAAGGAACCGATTTTTTAGGGCATGGCCAAGACATTCGCCGCCGTCTTCTCGAAAGGGACATCATGCAGTCGCTCGAAACCTATGTCATCAATCTGGATAGCAGCTCATCTCGCCTGCAGGAGATCAAGGATCGCCTCAATACCTATGGGCTGTCCTTCCAGCGTGTGTCAGCCGTGGATGGCCGTGGTCTCGATCTGGAGACGCTTGCCGACTATGATGGCCTACGTGCTGGCCGCTACATGGGCCGCAGTCTGGTGGGTGGCGAGATCGGCTGCTATCGCAGCCACTTGAAAGTGGCCGAACAGTTCCTCGCCTCGGATGCCGCTTACGCGCTGGTTCTGGAAGATGACGCTCTACCGCTCTGCAATCCCGTGGAATTGCTGGCGAGTGCCCTACCCGATCTGGAACGCGCCGACCCGGACTGGATGTTGATCAATATAGGCAACAACAAGCTGAAGATCGCAACACCTCTTTCCCGCTATACCGTGGGCACGCATGCATGCGAACTGGTGGCCGCCCATTACTTCCCGATGACGACAAGCGCCATTGTCTGGTCCCGCAAGGGTGCAGCAGAATTCCTCGCACAGCACCGGACGATCTTTGCACCGGTTGACAATTACTTCCGCTACTGGCTGACCCGCACCGGCCACGGCTATTCCTTCTGGCCATCTCCCGTCACCACGACGGATGCCGCGAGCGACATTCTGGCCAGCGCCGGCCGCTCACGAAAGACCAACAAGCGGAAATGGTATTATGGGCTGGCCAAACAGTTTCGCCTGTTTCAGGACAAGCTGATTGCCTCGGCAAAAAAGCGTGCCTTTCACCCGAAAGCTTAGAGACGAGCCGCCGTCAGACTTCGACGAGTCCGAGCTTCTTCACCTGGCGAATGGTCAGCATAGTACGCACCGTATCGACATGCTCGTTGGCGGCCAGCACCTCAATGACGAAATCCTGGAAGCTCGTCAGGTTTTCCGCCGTGCAGCGCAGCAGGAAATCGCTGTCGCCGGACACCATCCACGCCTCGCGTACAATAGGCCAGCTCTGGGCCAGCGCGGAAAACGCCTTCAGATTGGCTTCCGACTGGTGCTTCAGGCCGACAAGACAGAAGGCGACCAGATCATAACCGAGCTTAGGCCCGTTGAGGATTGCCGCATAGCCCTCGATAATGCCAGCCTCTTCCAGCTTGCGCACCCGGCGCAGGCAAGGCGGCGCAGAAATGCCGACGCGCTCGGCCAATTCCACATTGGTCATGCGTCCGTCGCGCTGCAATTCCCGCAGGATCTTGATGTCGATGGCGTCGAGTTCGGCTTTGAGCACGGAAACCCCCTGTCGTATTCCGGCTTGCTTTTAGCCAATGCGCCCCCGAACGCAAGGATTTCGCGCAAGATTATGTCGCCGTCACGAACCATTGTTGTGCGTAAACCCCTCTCACGCCCTGCCATTGCAGAGCCGACCTTGAATTGAGGCGGGGAACGATCATAAATGTTGAGGAAAGGCGCCGTCTGCAGGGAACCGCCCGTCTGGCTGTGTTCCGCACCATCCTGCTGCGCCATCTGAAAGGATCACGATATGTCTGCCCGTCACGCCCAGGTTCTCATCATCGGCTCAGGCCCTGCCGGATATACCGCCGCCATTTACGCCGCACGCGCCATGCTGAAGCCGGTTCTGATCGCCGGCATGGAACAGGGTGGCCAGTTGATGATCACCACCGACGTGGAAAACTATCCGGGCTTTGCCGATCCCATCCAGGGTCCCTGGCTGATGGAACAGATGCTGAAGCAGGCGCAGCATGTGGGCGCCGAGATCGTCAGCGATCTGGTAACCGAGGTGGAGATGAATGGCCGCCCCTTCACGCTGAAGACCGATTCCGGCCAGGTCTGGACCGCCGATACGCTGATCATTGCAACCGGCGCCAAGGCCAAGTGGCTGGGCATTGAAAGCGAGCAGCAGTTTCAGGGCTTTGGCGTTTCCGCCTGCGCCACCTGCGACGGCTTCTTCTATCGCAACCGCGATGTGATCGTGGTCGGCGGCGGTAATTCGGCCGTGGAAGAAGCACTCTATCTGTCCAATATCGCCAAAAGTGTCACGGTCGTGCATCGCCGCGACAGCTTCCGTTCGGAAAAGATCCTGCAGGAACGGCTGTTCCAGCGCCCGAATGTCGAAGTGCTGTGGAATGCCGAAATTGCCGAAATCACCGGCGATGCCGCCAAGCCGCCCATGCCGCCCTCGGTGACCGGCGTCAAACTGCGCAACACGCTGACCGGCGCCATCACCGAGCGGCCGATCCACGGCGTGTTCGTCGCAATCGGCCATGCGCCGGCCACCGAACTGTTCAAGGACAAGGTCAAACTGAAGTCCAATGGCTATATGTGGACAGCGCCGGATTCCACGGCGACCAGCGTGCCCGGCGTGTTTGCCGCCGGCGATGTGACCGACGACACGTTCAGACAGGCAATCACCGCTGCAGGCTTGGGTTGCATGGCGGCCCTTGAAGCAGAACGCTATCTGGCTGGCATACAGCCCATGGCGCAGGCGGCGGAGTAAAAATGGGCGTGCCACTCGATTGGGACAAACTGCGCATCTTTCATGCGGCGGCCGAAGCCGGATCCTTCACCCATGCGGCCGACAAGCTGCACCTGTCCCAATCGGCGATCAGCCGACAGGTGAGCGCGCTGGAGCAGGACGTGGGGGTCAAGCTCTTCCACCGCCACGCGCGCGGCCTGATCCTGACCGAGCAGGGCGAACTTCTCTACCGCACCGCCCATGACGTGCTGCTGAAGCTGGAAACCGTCAAGGTACAGCTGACCGAGACGACGGAAAAGCCGAGCGGCAAGCTGCGCGTCACCACCACCGTCGGTCTCGGCCAGGGCTGGCTGACAGACAAGGTGCAAGAATTCCTGCAGCTTTACCCGGAAATGGCGATCCAGCTGATCCTCGACAACGAGGAGTTGGACGTCAACATGCGCCATGCCGATTGCGCCATTCGCCTGCGCCAGCCGCAGCAGTCGGATCTCATCCAGCGCAAGCTGTTTACCGTGCACATGCATGTCTATGCCGCGCCCTCCTATATCAACCGGTTCGGCGAACCGCAGACGATCGAGGATCTCGACCAGCATCGAATCATCACCTTCGGCGAGCCGGCACCCAATTATCTGCTCGATGTGAACTGGCTGGAATATGCGGGGCGCAATTCCGACAATCCGCGCCTGCCGCACCTGCAGATCAACAGCCAGACCTCGATCAAACGGGCCTGCCTGCTGGGAATCGGCATCGCCGTGCTGCCCGATTATATCGTCGGACGTGATCCGGGACTGATTCAGCTCGCCATCAATGCCGATATTCCCTCCTTCGACACCTATTTCTGCTATCCAGACGAGATGAAAAACGCGGCAAAGCTGAAGGTATTTCGGGATTTCATCGTCTCCAAGGCGCGCAACTGGACGTTCTAAAAGTACCAAAACAGGCAGATGGGATAAGGTAAAACCTAGATAATCCAACTGGTTGGTAGGTTTTAGAATGACCTTGTAGAAGTACTGCCAAATCTACCCTGCGCTCAGCGCATAGCTGGCCTGCACAAAAACGGATTGTTCACTGCACAAGAAAGCACCATATCGCACACAGCTGATGCACATGGTGGCTTTTCCTCCCAGTTCCACCGCAGCAGCTGTTCCCCTCTGGAGGTTAATTGACCTTCACAATTATAAGGGCCCTGGAGCAATCCGGTGGCCCTCTTTTTTTAACCTGCCATTGTCCTAAAATGACAAAATATACCGAAACCGAAGGGCAATACCCTTGTCGGCTGGTCCCTTGGCATCCATATTAACGGTAGCTGGCGCCACTTGGTAACATCCCCTCGTTGCCCGCGCCGGCTGTTCCCCTCTGGAGGTTCTATAACCTTCACACTTTACGGGCCTCGGAGCGATCCGCAGGCCCTTTTTTTTGCTCCGCAGCAATCTGCCCCTTTAAATCGAAATTTCCCGATCCATATATCGATCATAAACGATTTAAGGTTTGCACCGTGGACAAGACTGAAATTCTGAAAGCGCTGTCGCACCCGGTGCGCGTCGATTTCCTGGAATGGATGCGTGCACCAGAGGCGCATTTCTCATCGCAGGCTCACCCGCTGGATATGGGCATCTGTGCCAACCAGTTCGAAAAAAGGTGCGGCCTGTCGCAATCCACCGTTTCGGCCCATCTCTCCACGCTGGAAAAATCCGGCCTGGTGAAGACCACCAAGGTCGGACAATGGACCTTCTACCATCGCGACGAAGACGCGATCCGCGCCTTCATCGACACCCTCAGCGCGACGCTCTGAGGCCTTCTCCTGCCGATCCCTACCAATGAAAGAGGTATCCCATGCCTACTCTGTTTGACGCTGTCACCTTTGGCGACCTTGCCCTTGCCAACCGCATCATCATGGCACCGCTGACCCGCAACCGCTCGCCGCATGCCGTACCGAACGACCTTAACGTCGTCTATTATGAACAGCGCGCTACAGCCGGCCTTATCGTCTCGGAAGGCACGCCCATCACCCACCAGGGTCAGGGCTATGCAGACGTACCAGGCCTTTATCTGCCGGAAGCGCTTGAAGGCTGGAAGAAGGTTACCGATGCTGTCCATTCACGCGGCGGCAAGATCGTTGCCCAGCTCTGGCATGTCGGCCGCATTTCGCATGTCTCGCTGCAGCCGAATGGACAGGCTCCAGTTGCTCCCTCGGCCATTACCGCAAAATCAAAGACCTATATTCTCCATGAGGATGGTTCTGGCGCCTTTGCCGAAACCTCTGCGCCGCGTGCGCTGGAACTTGACGAGCTTCCCGGCATTGTCGCAGATTTCGCCAAGGCCGCCCGTGCCGCCGTGGATGCCGGCTTTGACGGCGTCGAGATCCATGCCGCCAATGGCTACCTGCTCGACCAGTTCATGAAGGACGGCGCCAACCAGCGCACCGACGCCTATGGCGGCTCGATCGAGAACCGCGTGCGCCTGACGCTCGAAGTGGTGGACTCAGTCGCCAAGGCCATCGGCGCCGGCAAGACGGGCATTCGTCTTTCGCCCACCACACCGGCCAATGATGTGACCGACAGCGATCCGCAGGCCGTGTTCAACATGGTTGTCGAGCATCTCGCTTCGCGCAACCTGGCGTTCATCCACGTGATCGAAGGGGCAACCGGCGGCCCGCGTGACTACCAGTATGAAGGCACAAGCTTCGACTACGCAGCCTTCAAGGCGGCCTATGTCAATGCCGGCGGCAAGGGCGCCTGGATGCTCAACAATGGCTATTCGGCAGAGACAGCCAAGGAAGCCGTGGAAAGCGGCAAGGCCGACCTCGTTTCCTTCGGCAAGCCGTTCATCGCCAATCCGGACCTCGTACGCCGCATCAAGGATGGCGCTGCCTGGAACGACATCAACCCGCAGACACTCTATGGCGGCGGCGCTGAAGGCTATACCGATTATCCGGCGCTCGCAGCTGCCGAGTAAGCGTCAAGCCCTTCCCAGCCTAAACCGGGGCCCGCAGCAATGCGGGCCTTGTCAATCGGGCGACATGCGACGGTCTTCAAGGCCAGACCGGGAGAGCTGACTGGTTCTTTCGTGTGAGCCGCGATACTCTAACCATCCTCCGGATCAAGACATCCAAGCGCGACCAGCGTGTCCCGGACTGCCTTATCCAGCGGCGTGGACGGCTCATCGCCGAGAAACTGCAGCAGCCTGCTATTGGACATGCGTACCGGCTGGCGCCAGAGATAGCGCATTTCCTGCAACTCGAAGAACAAAGGTACGGCGGGGCTGAGCAACTGCACCAGCCACCAGGGAAACCGGCTGTATTTTTGCCGGCGTCCGGTCACCCGCGCGATAGCCGCAGTCATCTGCGTGCCGTCCCCATCCCAGACACCTGCCATCTGGAAGACGGCAAACATCGGCAAGCGCTGAGCTTGCCCCAGCAAACGCACCACGGTTTCGGCAACATCCGGCAGGTAAGCCCATTGATGGCCGATACCAGGTGCCGCCGGCAACGTGACGCGCATCACCGGCTTTCCCGGTTTGACCAGGCCCTGCGAAAACCAGCTGCTGCGGGCATCTGGCCCAAAAAAATCACCGGCGCGCACGATCAGGACCGGCACGCCCTCGCCTGCCGCCGCCCGCAGGCGGCGCTCAAGCTCCACCCGAATAGTACCCTTGCGCGTTTTCGGGTTTTGCGGGCTCTCCTCGCTAAGGTTGGGAAGCGCATCCGGCCCATAATTATAGACCGTTCCGGGTAAGAAAATGCGTGCGCCGCTGGCCTTTGCTGCGATGATGCTGTTGTCGATCATCGGCAGCACCAGCGTGCCCCAATTGCGGTAGCCGGGCGGATTGACTGCATGGACGATGAGGCTTGCGCCCATCGCCGCTGCTACCACCGCATCGCGGTTCATAGCATCGCCCTTGATCCACTGGAAGGCGGGCTGGTGTGCTGCAACCGCCGGGGGATTGCGATGCAGCGCCCGAACATGCCAACCGTCTGCCATCAGGCGGCGGGCAACACTGCCGCCGATACCGCCCGTTGCACCGAGAACCAGGGCAATGGGTGGGCAGTTTCCGGAATTGCCGGCACTCTCTGTCATTTGCTGAAGGGTCATGAGGTTCAACTCCTTGTCTGATGGCTGGAGTATCGCTCGACGATCCGCTATACGGAACTGACGCAATGAATATAGTATCCATTCAAAAATGAATAACCCGGACTGGAACCTCTACCGCACGCTGCTTGCCGTTCTGCAGACCGGCTCGCTATCTGCGGCGGCCCGCAAGCTGGGTCTCACCCAGCCGACGGTCGGACGGCACGTGGACGAACTCGAAGCGGCACTTGGCTATCCGCTGTTCACCCGCTCGCAGCAGGGCTTGATGCCGACTGAGGCCGCGCTCGCGCTGCAACCCTATGCGCAAACGCTGTCATCCACGGTCGCAGCACTCCTGCGGGAAGCCTCCGGCACACTCGGCGCGGTGGATGGCGTCGTGCGTATCAGCGCCAGCGATATCATCGGCATCGAGGTGCTAGCGCCGATCCTTGCCAAGCTTCAGGCAGAACATCCGCACCTCATCATCGAGCTTTCGCTTTCCGATACGGTGGAGGACCTTTTGCGACGGGAGGCGGATATTGCCGTGCGCATGACTGAACCCCGTCAGGATGCGCTGGTGGCACGCCACATCGGCGACATCGAGCTTGGATTGCATGCGCAGAGGGATTACCTTGAACGCAACGGCTATCCGGCGGATCTCGCGGCCCTTGCCCACCATCGCATGATCGGTTTTGACCGCGAGACAGCCTTCATCCGCGCAAGCCTTGACCACATCCGCCGCGTGGCGCCGGATTTTCCAACCGATATCACCCGGTCTTATCGCTGCGACAGCAATCTGGCACAGCTTTCAGCCATCCGCGCCGGTGCGGGCATCGGCATCTGCCAAGTCAAACTTGCCGCGCGCGATCAGGGCCTCGTGCGCCTGCTGCCAGAATTTTCGCTACCGCTGGAAACCTGGGTTGCCATGCACGAAAACCTCAAGCAGTCGCGGCGCTGCCGGACAGTGTTCGACGCTCTCTGCAAGGGGCTGCTCGAATACACGCGTGGCCGACCGGATCACCAACTGTAATGCGCCTCAGCGCGCCTGGCGCGTTTCCGGCTCCATATCTTCGACTTCGGCCTCCGGTCGATCGCCGCCATCACTATATTCGATGTGCCAGATGCCTTTTTCGTCCTGCCAGCTGATCTCTTCGGCATCGCCGCCCACCTGCTGCTCGGCGGCCACGATGCGCGCGGCCGCAAGCGCATCCGAATGGCTTGGAAACGTTTCCGAATAGACATCGCCCAGCCGATAGGCCCAGCCTCCGTCGTGCTGCACCACTTTGTAGATCACCTTGGTCATAGCGTCCTCCTGATGTCGGTCTTGTTGTTTGAACAGTCGAGCATGCAATGTGCTCAAACCGCTGCGGTTCCGTTGAAATCGAAAGCCGGTGGCCAATGCCAACGTGAAGGCCGGCAATGCCGCCATAGATTGCCCCTCACACAGGAGCACAAGCGCCAGCATGCCATCTCTCGTCCGGCAGGAAAAGTTTCTTCTCATCGCCGCTCTGGTTAGCCTTGGCACCTTCTTCGTCGAGCATAGCCTGCTTGAAGCGGGAAAGGTCGTTGCGATCGCAGCAGCCATTCTGCTGATCGGCGTCACCGTGATGGTGTCAACGCGGGTCGCCCACCATGCCGAAGTTCTGGCCCACAAAGTGGGCGAGCCCTGCGGCACGATGATCCTGACGGGAATGGATATTTCCATGGTCGTGCCGGAATTCGTGCCGGCGAACCGCTGGCACTATTACTCGGCCTTCACCATCTGCGCCATGATCGCGCTCTATGCTCTCTTACTGCGCATGCAGGTGGGCGTGCACAGCTACTTCTTCAGCTACAGCTATCCGGCGGCCAAACCGTCTGGCCAGCCCCGTGCAGACGGTGATGGTGACCATCACCCTGATCGCCGCGGCCATCAACATCAATGATGGAGAAACCAATGCCATCGAGGGCATGACGCATTTCGTGTTGTTTGCCACCTTCATTACGCTGACGATGATCGGACTTTAGCGTTTCAGAAACATGGACTTATCCGGAAGCGGTGAATCAGATCGGCAGGTACTTGATTCACACTTTCAAGACAGTGTTCAACCGCTGATAAAGTAAACTTGAACGCCCGCCATAAAGGCATTCGGCGAAAATGCCCTACATCTTGGTGACAAGATCGCGCAGGAGCGACGCGCGATATGGGAGCCGAACCGTCAAGGTTCGCATACGACCGGGAGAAGATCATGAAGCGCCTGCCCCACATCCTTTCCAGCACCATTCTGTCTGCCGCCCTTTCCGCTCTGCTTGCGACTGGCCCTGCCAGCGCCCAGAGTGCCGGCAAACCTGTGGAGACAAAGGCGCCCAACGCACCCAACCAGCAGCCGGCCTTTGCCGGCCAGACGCGCGCACCGCAACCAGCCGCGATGCCGAAGATTGCAACGCAGGTGGTGGCAAAGGATCTGCCGCATCTCTGGGCCATGGAATTCCTGCCGGATGGCCGCATGCTCGTGACCGCCAAGCGCGGCGCCATGCACATCATTTCGAAAGACGGAAAGGCAGGCCCGGAACTCTCAGGCGTGCCCAAAGTGCTGGCCAGTGGCCAGGGCGGCCTGCTCGATGTGGCCCTTGCCCCCGACTACCCGACGAGCAACCGCATCTTCTTCTCCTTCTCCGAAGAGCGTGAGGACGGCAATGGCACCTCGGTCGCCTCGGCCAGTCTCGTTCCCAATGCCCAAGGCGGCGGCGCGCTCGAGGATGTCACCGTCATCTTCCGACAGATGCCGGGCTATGCCGGCAACAAGCATTTCGGCTCGCGCCTCGCATTCGGGGCGAAAGGCGAGCTATATGTAACGGTCGGAGAACGCTCGGATGCCGAACCGCGCGAACAGGCGCAGGACTTGAACAGCGGTCTCGGCAAGATTTTCCGTATCAGCCAGACGGGCAAGGCCTTGCCGGACAATCCATTTGCCAATCAGAAAAATGCCCTGCCGGAAATCTGGTCGCTCGGCCACCGCAATCTGCAATCAGCGGCTATCGATGACCGCGGACGCTTGTGGACGGTGGAACACGGACCGCGCGGTGGCGATGAGTTGAACCTGCCGGAGCCGGGCAAGAACTATGGCTGGCCGGAAGTCACCTATGGCGTCGAATATAGCGGCCAGCCGGTCGGCAATGGCGTGACGCGCATGGCCAATACCGAACAACCCGTCTACTACTGGGACCCGGTCATCGCCCCCTCCGGCATGGCCTTCTACAATGCCGATGCCATACCCGAATGGAAAGGCGCCTTTTTGGTCGGCGGCCTTGTGAGCCAGGGCGTCGTGATCCTGCACATGGAAAACGACCGCGTGAAATATGAGGAGCGCGTGCCGCTGAATGCCCGTATCCGCGATGTGAAGGTCGGGCCGGATGGCGCGGTCTATGCCGTCACCGAACAGCGCGGCGGTGGGGCTTCCACCATCGTCAGGCTGACAAAGACGTAAGGCACGGCAATCCAATCCGGTTCTGACGGTCTCAGGCTTTCAGAACCGGAACGCCAGCGGGTGACCGACCAGCGCCCGGTCGATCGTCACGAGTTAAAGATCCTCGACCTGGCACTGCGCCAGTAAAAGCCGGTCGAACGGATCACGTGTTGGCGGCTCGGGTTGCGCAGCTGTGAGGACGTGTCCAATAGTAATCGGCAGGATCGCTAGTCCGCTTGCCTGCAGACTGTCCGGCATGCGTTGAAGAGGCATGTCAATGTTCAGCTTACCCAACCTGTGTTTGATCGCGATTTCCCAAAGGCTGGCCACAGAGGCGTAGCCCTGCCCGACATGTCCCGACAGCATCCGATGTACCTGCGGATATTGCATAGGAAAGGTCTGTCGCAGGAAAGCGATGACGAAATGTGTATCCAGCAAGACGCCCATCGTTCACGGCAAAGGCTGGAGAAGGAAATCCTCGGGCAACGGATCATCAAAATCATCGGCGATATAGGGAAAGGGATCGGTGACACCGATGGAGCGGAGGTAAGCTTGCCCCGCCTCCCAATCAAATCCGCCTTTCTTAGGCACCGCGCCTTCGCGCGGTACAAGATCAAAAACCGGCCTTCCGTCGCGCGTCACGGTCACGGTTTCGACCTGCTCCACATCCTGGGCAAGTTCGTCAAAACGATCCTGAGCTTCGCGAATGGATACGGTTTTCATGATCGAAACATACGCGCGTAGCGTGAAACCGTCAACGATGGCCGGGCACCATGCAAAAGGGCCCGCCTTGCGGCGAGCCCTTTCGGATATCATTGATGCAAAGGTTTACTTGCAGGCGTTGCAGAAACGCTGGATGCGGCGGCAAGCCTCTTCCAGCAGGTCTTCCGACGTCGCGTAGGAAATGCGGAAATTCGGGCCAAGGCCGAAGGCCGAACCATGTACGACGGCGACGCCTTCGGTTTCCAGAAGTTCGGTAACGAAATCCTCGTCCGTTTCGATGACCTTGCCGGACGGCGCCGTCTTGCCGATGAGCCCGGCGCAGGACGGATAGACGTAGAAGGCACCTTCCGGGTTCGGGCAGACAATGCCCTTGGCCTGGTTCAGCATCGAGACAACGAGATCGCGGCGGCCTTCGAAGATAGCCTTGTTCTTTGCCACGAAATCCTGCGGACCGTTCAACGCTTCGACAGCCGCCCACTGAGCGATGGACGAGGCACCCGATGTCTGCTGGCCCTGGATCATGTCCATGGCCTTGATCAGCTCCAGCGGGCCGGCAGCATAGCCGATACGCCAGCCGGTCATGGCATAGGCCTTGGAAACGCCGTTCATCGTCAGCGTGCGGTTATAGAGCGACGGCTCCACTTCCACAGGTGTTACGAACTTGAAATCACCAAAAGTCAGGTGCTCGTACATGTCATCGGTCAAAACCCAGACATGCGGATACTTGACGAGAACATCAGTCAGCGCCTTCAGCTCGTCATGCGTATAGGCAGCGCCCGACGGGTTGGATGGCGAGTTGAACAGGAACCACTTCGTCTTGTCGGTGATCGCCTTTTCAAGCTGGTCCGGCTGCAGCTTGAAGCTGTTTTCCTGGGTGGTCGTCACAATCACCGGCGTTCCACCGCACAAAGCTACCATTTCCGGATAGGATACCCAGTAAGGTGCCGGGATGATCACTTCATCGCCGGGGTTCAGCGTTGCCATGAAGGCGTTGAACAGGATCTGCTTGCCACCGGTGCCGACAATAGTCTGGGCTGCCGTGTAATCGAGATTGTTCTCGCGCTTGAACTTCTTGGCAATCGCCTCGCGCAGCTGCGGAATGCCGGAGATCGGCGTATACTTCGTCTCGCCGCGATTGATCGCATCGATGGCCGCCTGCTTGACATTGTCCGGCGTATCGAAATCCGGCTCGCCGGCACCAAGCCCGATAACGTCGCGGCCGCTGGCTTTCAGTTCGCGGGCTTTTTGCGAAACGGCGATGGTGGCGGACGGCTTTACGCGGGAAAGTGCATCGGCAATAAAGGCCATGATGATGTCATCCTGAAGCTGTTGAAAACGGCAGGCCGTCTCGGCTCTGCCGTCAGGTTCTATGTCGAAAGAAACGGAAGGTTTCAAGGCCAAACCCGGCAATTTTGACGGTTTGTCGCACGGCAAGAGAACCGTCTTTCCGGCAAGCTTGCGCTGCGGAAAGCAGGGCGCTTTGCGTGATGTTTCAGCAACACAGCCTAGCGCCTTGATTCTGCCCTAATAAATGCCGGCAACAGCCCCATTCCGGTCCTTCTGACGACGCTTTCCGGCGGTCTTCTGGCGTCATTGAACGCGCCTTGAGAGGATTGACCATGTTTCTGGATGATGAAGAGGCCACCGCCCGGATCCGGTTGCGTCGCAAGAATACCAGCCTTTGGGTGGCCGTGACCGCCCTGACGGCCTGCGTGGTCATGATGCTGGCCCTGATCGGAACCGCGCATGCCGATGACCTGCCAACCTTCTCGCAGGTTCTGACGCCGCAACTGCTGGTCGGAAACGGTCCGAATGCAGATCAGCGTATTCTGTTCAGCGCATTGATGGTGGCATTCTCGGTGGCCGCCGCCGGCCTCTGGCGCTTAAGCTTGCGCCCGCCGACCAGCGACCGCCGCAAGAAGCGCTCCAGAGACCATATCAACCAGTCGTAAGGCAGGTCCCCAAGCAAGTCCCCAACAGGACTCTGGCGCCTAGCCTTCTGCCGCTTGAAGCCACCAGCACCTGCTGATAGGAACCGCCCGCAAGGCCAATGCCTTCCATCAGGATATCTCCCATGTCGCGCATCAAGGCCAATCTCGTCCTGCTTCTGGCGGCAGCCATCTGGGGCGGCGGTTTTGTCGCCCAGTCGACGGCCATGGACACCATTGGCCCCTTCTGGTTTGTCGGCCTGCGCTTTGCCATCGCGGCCATTGCCGTTCTGCCCTTTGCCGTGATGGAACAGAAGCGTCTGGGAAGCGCACCGAACGCAAATGATCTGCGCGCCTTCCTGCTCGTCGGTCTTGCCTTGTTTGGCGGCGCCATCACCCAGCAGATCGGGCTGCAGACCACCACGGTCACCAATTCGAGTTTCCTCACCGGGCTTTACGTGGTCTTCGTGCCGATCCTGTCCATCCTGCTGTTTCGCCGCGCACCGCACTGGGTCATCTGGCCGGTAGCGATTCTGGCGCTCATCGGCATCTTCCTGCTCGGAGGCGCAACGGTTGAAACCATCTCGACAGGCGATCTGTGGAGCATCGCCTGCGCGGCATTCTGGGGGTTGCAGATCGTGCTGGCCGGCCATGTCATGAGCCGTTCTCCCCGGCCTCTCGCTTTGTCGGTCACACAGTTTGCAACCTGTGCCGTCTTGTCCCTGGCGGTGGGCCTGATGCTGGCCGAGCCGATTTCGATGCAAGCCATCTCCGCATCACTCGCCGAGATCCTTTATGTCGGGCTCATCTCATCCGGGCTCGCCTTTGTCCTGCAGGTCATCGGCCAGCGCTATACAACAGCACCGCAGGCAGCGATCTTCCTGTCCTCGGAAGCCCTGTTCGGCGCCTTTTTCGGCGCGATTCTGCTTGGAGAAACCCTGCCCTCAATCGGTTATGTCGGCTGCGGTCTCATTTTCATTGCCATGCTGACCGTGGAAATCCTGCCGGAATTGCTCAGTCGTCGGCGGCAGCACGCTTGAAACTATTGATTCGCGCAGCGCTGTAATAACGCTATTTTAGCGTGTATACCGACGAAGGAAAACAGGAACCCCCGGCTTCTCGGGGGCCGGAAACGTAGCGTTTGTGTTGCAAAGAAGCTTCAGAAAACTTTTTCTTGCCAATTTACGATAAACACAGCACTCTGTGCATGTTCGGGCAATTTACGAGCATGGGAAGAGCTATAATGAAGCGTTTCGGAAGCGCCAAAACTTCCGGGCGGGGGATGCGGGGCAAGATTGCAGTGATCTTTTCTCATGTCCCACGCGGTAATACGGGCCCCTTTCCTCCATTTCGAAATGCCTGCCGCCCAGCCCCCTTCGGGGCAATATCGTAATGCTGTCCGCCGCTGAACACGGACAGAGGAAAAAGGACCTGATGCATGGCCGAGACTGGCACTGTAAAATTCTTCAACACCGACAAGGGCTTCGGTTTTATCAAGCCAGACAATGGTGGCGCTGATATCTTCGTACACATCTCAGCCGTACAGGCTTCCGGCCTGTCCGGCCTTTCGGAAAACCAGAAAGTAAGCTTCGACACTGAACCGGATCGTCGCGGCAAAGGCCCCAAGGCAGTCAATCTGCAAGTGGCCGGCTAATCTCCGTTACGGCTTTCTATTCGAGTTGAAGCCCGGCAGGAATGCCGGGTTTTTTTGTGGGCTGACAGCCGGTCACAGCCGGAGATCTCGGCTGCACAGCACCTCAAATCGGCACGGATACGGCAGGTCTCGCGACCTATAGACCTCTCAGATAGGGATTGCTGCGGCGCTCGTCGCCGATCCGACTACCTGGCCCATGACCGCACAGAAAGCTCATCTGGTCTCCGAGCGGCAGCACCTTGTCGCGAATAGAATCGAGCAATTGCTGGTGATTGCCGCCCGGCAGGTCCGTGCGGCCGATCGAGCCATTAAACAGAACATCACCCAGAATGGAAAACTGCATATCGCGGTTCACATAGATGACATGCCCCGGTGCATGGCCGGGCGTGTGGTAGATCTCGAAACGGTGATCGCCAAGCGAGACGACATCACCCTCTTCCAGCCAGCGATCCGGCGTCAGCTTGCGTGCCGGAATGTCGAAACCGAGTGCGGCAGCCCGGGTATCCAGAATGTCGAGAAGCGGCTTGTCGTCCTTATGTGGACCGATGACCGGTACGCCAAGCTTTTCGCGCAATTCGTCGGCGCCGCCGGCGTGGTCGATATGGCCGTGGGTGATCCAGATTTCCTTGACCGTCACACCCTGCTGCTGAACAATCGCGACTATCGTATCCACATCACCACCGGGATCGACAACCACGGCCTCGCGGCTCTCGGTATCGAACAGCAAGGTGCAGTTCTGCTGAAAGGGAGTGACGGGAATGATGCCGGCCTGGAGCTTGCCCATGAGATCTCGCATTCGGTGTTTCGGATGGCGTTAGAGAGGGTTTCGATCTGATTGGATCGAAACCCTCTCTCAGCGCCGCACATCCGTTCCTGCCGCGAAAATGCTCAGTCGGCAAGCAAATATCGGCCATCCGCGCCAAGCGGCGGCGCAAGCGCCACATTGGCCAGAAGTGCTCCGGCAACCGCGAGTTTCAGCGCAAAGACGAGGTAAAGGATGGGACGAAGCGGATGCGCAAGCCTGACGGCGCGAACCTCATCGCCCAGCGATATTGTGCTCTCGGAAGCGAGCAAGGTCATGCTTGGTCTCCACTTGTCCTTTGCATGCAACGAGGGGCCGCAGCAAAGGTTCCGGCCACCTTTTCCTTCGCCCTCCCCTGTGGCGCAGGAAGCACAAACCATACAGGCACGTGCCACCCGGCCGCCTCTCTCAAACGGACTTTGCGTGGGGACATGACGGTGAAATCAGCACATTCAGGTTGATTGTTGAGGCACTTCGCGCTTTATCAAGTTCTTCAAGATTTGCGTCGCGCCGACCATGACGGTAGGCTGCGGGAGCCGCCCGCCAATGGTCGGCACCGACGACGTCGCTGGAAAGGAACGCCACCGTGTCACCGGTATCGACTGGAAAACCCCTCAAGAAGGTCCAGCCAACGATGCCTGCGGTCGATGAAGGAAAGATCGACTTCGAGACCATCGAACTGTTCTTTTTCGCCTATCGCGATTTCGTATCCGATCCGGATGCCATTCTCGCCAAGATAGGCATGGGCCGCGCGCATCACCGTGTCGTTTATTTCGTCTGCCGACAGCCCGGCATGATGGTGACAGACCTGCTCGACATCCTGCAGATTACCAAGCAGAGCCTGGCCCGCGTTCTCAAACAGCTGATCGACAATGGCTATATCCGCCAGATGGCGGGTGCCAAGGACCGCCGCCAGCGCAGGCTCTATCCGACCCTTGCCGGACGGGAGCTGGCGCTGGCCCTTTCCGAGCCGCAATCGCGCCGTATATCGAAAGCCATGACGGATCTGACGCCAGACCAGAAAGACGGCGTACTCGCTTTTCTGCGCGCCCTGCGCGGACGGGAAGAGGGATTGGCACCAGCAGAAACAGAGGTCGATTAAGATGGGTAACAGTAGTGCGTCCCTTGCTGATGATGCGGCCCACCTGCTGGTGGTGGACGACGACACCAGGATCCGCGCGCTTCTCAATCGCTACCTGATGGAACAGGGTTTTCGTGTGACCGTGGCCGGCGATGCCGCCGAGGCACGCCGCAAGCTCGAAGGCCTGAATTTCGATCTGATCATTCTGGATGTGATGATGCCCGGCGAAACTGGCATTGCACTGACCCAGGCCATGCGCGAGAAACGAGCGATACCGATTATCCTGCTGACGGCGCGGGCCGAAGCCGAATCGCGCATTGCAGGGCTGGAGGCCGGCGCCGACGACTATCTGCCCAAGCCGTTCGATCCGCGCGAACTGGTGCTGCGCATCAACAATATCCTGCGCCGCAGTGCGAGCGCCGATGCGCCTAAGATAGACCAGGTCATGTTCGGCCCCTTCACGTTCCTGATTGCCCGCAAAGAATTGCGCCGCGCGGCCGAAACCATCCGCCTGACAGACCGCGAACAGGAGATCATGCTTCTGTTTGCGCTGCGCGCCGGCGAAACCATTCCCCGCCACGAATTGATCGGCGACGATGCCGAAGTGGGCGAGAGAACGATCGACGTGCAGATAAACCGTCTTCGCCGCAAGATTGAAGACGATCCAGCCAACCCGATCTATCTTCAAACCGTGCGCGGCATAGGGTACCGTCTCAGCATTGATTGACGGGGAAAACCGGGCAAGGCGCCCGGCCGGGATGGCAGGCAAAGCGACGGCGACAGCGCCGCAAGAGGCACAATGGCGATCTTCGACATCATGCGCCGCGATATCGGCAAGATTCGTCTGCCTGGATGGACACCCTTCGGGCGTTGGCTGAAGCGCCGCATGCCGACAGGCCTCTATACGCGCTCCGTGCTGATCGTCATTATTCCAATGCTGCTGCTGCAAAGCGTGGTGGCGGCCGTCTTCATGGAACGGCACTGGCGACTGGTGACCGAGCGCCTGTCAAACGCCGTCACGCGCGACATTGCCGCCATCATCGAAGTCATCCGCACCTATCCCTCGCCAGCCGACGACTATGCGCAGATTACCCGGATTGCCCGTGACACGTTCCAGCTCAACATTTCCGTCGAGCAGGGTGGCGAACTGCCACCACCGCGGTCAAAGCCATTCTTCTCCATTCTCGATGATATCCTCGCCGATCAGATCAGCGAACAGGTACGCCTGCCCTTCTGGATCGATACGGTTGGCGACAGCCGGCTGATTGAAATCCGCATCCAGCTGGACGATAGGGTTCTACGCATTTTTGCCATTCGCAATCAGGCCTATGCTTCCAACACGCATATCTTCCTGGTCTGGATGTTCGGCACCTCGCTTCTGCTGATCGGCATTTCCGTGCTGTTCCTGCGCGGCCAGATCCGGCCGATCCTGGCACTGGCGGACGCGGCAGAGAATTTTGGCAAGGGTCATCGCGCCGATCCGTTTTCGCCCCGCGGTGCCGACGAAATCCGCCGGGCGGGTATTGCCTTCATGCAGATGCGTGAGCGCATCGAGCGGCAGATGGAACAGCGCACGGCCATGCTGACCGGCATCAGCCACGACCTGCGCACCATCCTCACACGCTTCAAGCTGCAATTGGCTTTGTCTGGCGACAATCCCGACCTCAACGGCATGAGCGCCGATGTGGACGACATGCAAAGCATGTTGGAAGGCTATCTCGCCTTTGCCCGCGGCGAAGCGGAAGAGGATTTCGGCGAACTGCGCCTCAGTGATCTTCTGGAAAAGATCCGCTCGGATTTCGACCTGCATGGCAAGGAAATGACCTATCGCATCGATGGCGAGGATCTTCTGTCCGTGCGGCCCAATGCCTTCATGCGGCTGGTCGGCAATCTGGCCGCCAATAGCGAACGTTATGCCGACAAACTGCATGTGGAAGCCCGCCATAGCGCGCGGTGGCTGACTCTGACCTTCGACGACAACGGCCCCGGCATTCCCGAAGCCTCGCGCGAGGATGTCTTCAAGCCCTTCTACCGGCTGGACGAAGCGCGCAACCTCAATGCCTCCGGCACCGGCCTTGGCCTTGCCATCGTCCGCGACATTGCCCGTGCCCATGGCGGAAATGTCACCCTGGCCGACAGCCCGCAGGGCGGGTTGCGCGCCATAGTGCGGGTTCCGGCCTGACCAAAAGGTATCACATCATCTTCATGCCGTTCGGCACGGCACGTTCCACACCGGCCAGCACGATGGCACCAGCCTCATCCGCAAATCCGAGGGTGAGGACTTCCGAGCGAACAGGCCCGATCTGGCGGGGTGGAAAATTGACGACACCGAGCACCTGCCGACCGATGAGCGTTTCCGGCGTGTAATGCACCGTAATCTGAGCAGACGACCGCTTGATGCCGATCTCAGGGCCGAAATCGATCCTGAGCTTGTAGGCCGGCTTGCGCGCTTCCGGAAAATCCTCGACCTCGACGATCGTACCGACGCGGATATCGACCTTTTCAAAGTCACCCCAGCTGATCTCCTCGGCCATGGCCCGTGCTCCTTGAAAAATCAGCTGCCGAGTTCCTGCGCCCGCTGGCGCGCCGCAGCAATCGCGTCGTCAAACAGCGGCTGCATGCCACCCTCTGCCATCAGCACGGCAAGGGCCGCGGCTGTCGTACCGCCCGGCGAGGTAACGTTCTGGCGAAGGCGCGATGCTGCATCGCTCGATTGATGTAGGAGTTCGCCAGCGCCCGCCACCGTTTCGCGCGCCAGCCGCATGGCAAGATCAGCCGGAAGACCAAGCTTGCGACCGGCTTCCGCCATGCATTCCACCAGATAGAAGACATAGGCAGGGCCACTGCCGGAAACCGCCGTCACCGCATCGATATCGGCTTCGCTCGCTACCCATTCGACAGGGCCGGATACTTTCAGCAGATCATGCACCGTGGCGCGCTGGTCTTCGGTGACCTCGCCATTGGCATAGGCACCAGTGACGCCGCGACCGATCATCGCCGGCGTATTAGGCATGGCGCGCACCATGGCGGCCTGGCCGAGATGCCCCGCCAGGAAAGCCAGCGTCTTGCCGGCAGCCACAGAAACAACAACCGTCCGCGGGCCGACCAAAGCCTTCAGATCCGGCAGTACGGCATCCATCACCTGCGGCTTAACCGCCAGAAACAGGATCGAGGCCTTGGTATCAGCAGGTGCGGCCACGGCATGACGCACACCATTTTCCGCAAGATTCGCCTTCATCGCATCCGAGGGTGCGGGATCCAGAACCAGGATGGAAGCACCGGCAACGCCGCTCTTCAACCAGCCGGACAGCATGGCGCCGCCCATATTGCCAGCGCCAACCAGCACCAGCGGACCAGACATGCCTTCAGACATCAGCACTCCCCGACAGTCTCGAACAGAACCACGTCCATGGCGCTCTTGGCATCCATGCCGGACCAGACGACGAACTGGAAGGCCTGGTAATAGGTTTCGCAGGTTTCGAGCGCATTGGAGAGAAGCACTTCCACCTGCTGGTTGGTTGGCTCGGCACCGCCGGCCAGAAGCAGCGACTGGCGGAAGATCACTACATCCTCCTGACGCCAGAGGTCGAAATGGCCCATCAGAACCTGACCATTGACATGCGACAGAAGCCGGATGACCTCGTTGACGCGGGCATCCGGCACCTTGATATCGAAAGCACAGGCCAGATGCAGAGCCTCGAACTCCTCCATCCAGGAGAAGGAGACATGGTAATCGGTCCAGTGACCCTCCACGGTCATGGCGATCTCGTCCTCGCCTGAGCGTTCGAACGTCCAGTCGTTCGAGGCGGCGACGAACTCGATCATATCGACCGGGTTCGAATGACGTTCCATTTGCATCTCAATGAGGCTCATGCGGCACCTTCTTAACCGGGATGAATTGCGGCTTACGTTTGAGGCACTTCTACCAACGGACGCAGAACAGCTAACCGGATACTTCATTTCTCGATGACCGCTGGCGACTGCCAGATTAGCGCTTGCACCCTGTCTGGAGCTTAC
The DNA here is from genome assembly GCF_005222845.1 of Rhizobium sp. FY34. Classification (GTDB taxonomy): domain Bacteria; phylum Pseudomonadota; class Alphaproteobacteria; order Rhizobiales; family Rhizobiaceae; genus Neorhizobium. Next base: position 454,732 of record NZ_STFZ01000011.1, read on the forward strand.
GAGCGCTGCTTCGAATCATCATTTAAAATCAGTGTATAGGCGCCGAGTCTGAGAACCAGCCCCCGGACCCGCAATTTGCGGGGACGACTCAATCACGCCTCTCGAAATGGCATCAGAGACTCGGATTAAACGACTCTGCCGTCAGGCTTTTTCGGCAGTGTCCACAGGCCTGAATTTAGTTAGGCACAACCTTGGGGCAAAAGCCTGGTCAACCATTAAAAAAGGCGCGTCCCCGCTTTTAAGGAGCCGCGCCGCGTCATTCCGGAACAGAAAAAAGTATCAGCCCTGCGTTGTTGCAGCCAGCTTTACCTCGAGTGCCTCGATGCGGGCGAGCAGCGCGTCATTTTCGTCGCGCGCCTTGATGGCCATCTCGCGCACCACTTCGAACTCCTCGCGCTTGACCACATCCATGGAATTCAGCAGACGCTCCACCTGCACTTGGAAAGCCGTCTCGGCTTCCTTGCGCACGCTCTGCGCTGCCCCTGCGGCATCCGTCATCAAACGTGCAAATTCATCCATCATACGGTTGGTTCCGGTCGACATCAGATCGATCTCCCTTTGCGTCGCCGGCCGGGCCGGCGATCTTCATAGTGATGAGGATGAGGTAGGGTCTGCGCCGCGCCCTTGCAAGAAGAATCCACGCATCTTCCAGCGGTTGAACGACACTTCTCTGAGGATGAACCCCAGGTGGGCGAGATTCACCTTGACCCGCCAAAAGTGGAAAGTCATGTTCCGCCGATGATGCGGCACTAAAGGCCGAGGTAATATAACGTTGTATTCGATACCCAGCCTACTCGCGATCCTGCCCTACCCGGATATCGACCCGGTGGCCTTTTCCGTCGGGCCGCTGGCCGTTCACTGGTATGGGCTGGCCTATGTCGTCGGCATCATGCTCGGCTGGTACTATGCCAAGCGCATGGTGACACGCGCCGATCTGTGGCCGGGCGGCACCGCACCCATGACCGTGGAGGCGCTCGACGACTTTCTCGTCTGGGTCGCCGGCGGCGTCGTGCTGGGCGGGCGCATCGGCTATATCCTCTTCTATGACATGGCCGCGATCATCGACAATCCCATCCGGGCGATCGAGATCTGGAATGGCGGCATGTCCTTCCATGGCGGGCTGATCGGCACGACGATTGCCATGATCCTGTTTGCCCGGCGCAACAATGTGCCCGTCTGGAGCCTGTTTGATACGGTGGCAACTGTTGCCCCCTTCGGCCTGTTCTTCGGACGCCTCGCCAATTTCATCAATGGGGAGCTTTGGGGTCGCATTGCCGATGTGCCCTGGGCCTTCGTCTTCCCCACCGGCGGCCCCTTTGCCCGCCATCCGAGCCAGCTTTACGAGGCAGCGCTGGAAGGCATCGTGCTGTTTCTTGTGCTCCGCGTGATGACGCACCACGTCAAAGCGCTGAGAAAGCCAGGCACGGTGGCCGGCGTATTCGTCTGCGGCTACGCACTGTCGCGCATATTTGTTGAATTCTTCCGCGAGCCGGATGCGCAGCTTGGCTATCTGGCCTTCGGCTGGCTCACGATGGGCATGGTTCTGTCGCTCCCCATGCTTTTCCTCGGCGTCTGGGCGATTGTTCGCGCCCGCCGCGCCACCCCGAACTCCTGACGCGACGACGAGGCTCCCCTTGACCACGCCGCTTGCAGAAAAGATCAAGACACTCATCCGGATGAACGGTCCCATCAGCGTGACCGACTATTTCGCGCTGTGCCTGGCCGATCCGGATCACGGTTACTATAAAACGCGCGACCCCTTCGGCGTGAATGGAGATTTCATCACAGCCCCGGAAATCAGCCAGCTTTTCGGCGAAATGCTCGGCATCTTCATGGTGCATGCCTGGCAGCAGCATGGCATGCCGACACCGGTCAATCTCGTCGAGATCGGCCCTGGTCGCGGCACGCTGATGCTCGATATGCTGCGCGTCGTGCGCAAGCTGTCACCCGAACTCTTCGATAGCCTCAATGTTCATATGGTAGAAACCAGCGACCGGCTGCGCGGCGTGCAACGCATCACGCTGGAAGCCTTTTCCGCAAAAATCGCCTGGCATGCCTCTTTCGAGGATGTGCCGGATGGCTTCATGCTGCTGGCTGCCAATGAGCTGTTCGACGCCATCCCGATCCGCCAGTTCATCAAGACGCCGACGGGATACCGCGAACGGCTGGTCGGTCTCAATGCCGATGACGGGCTCAGTTTCGGCATCGGCATCGCCACGCTCGATCCGCTGCTTTTGCCGTCCGGCTCTGGCGGCGAACCGGAAGGCACCGTGCTGGAGATCGCCCCGGCCCGCCAAGCCGTGATGCAAGCGCTCTGCCACCGGCTGAAGCGCAGCGGCGGCACGGCCCTCATTCTCGACTATGGCCATATGGCAAGCTCCTTCGGCGATACCTTGCAGGCGGTCCTGCGCCATGAGTTCGATCCGCCGCTGGCCCATCCGGGCGAAGCAGACCTGACCAGCCATGTGGACTTTGCCGATCTGGCGCGCGTGGCCCGTAGCGCTGGCCTCCAGATCAACGGATGCATGCACCAGGGCGATTTTCTCTATGGCCTGGGCCTTGCCCAGCGGGCGGCAGCCCTTGCACAAGGCAAGGCCGAACCCGAGCAGCATGCCATAGCGGTCGCGGCAAACCGTCTGGCCGGCATAGGGGAAGGCAAGATGGGCGAGCTTTTCAAGGCGCTTGCCGTCTCCAGCCCCTCGGTCAAGCTGTCACCCTTCCGGCCCGTGCGCGACTGACAGCAGACCCTGGCACAGGAGCCGGCGGTTGACATTCTCGCCAAGCCTGGTCCACATTCGCGCCGAAACGAAGCAGCCACGCGCCTGCGGTCGCGCCCATGGGCGCCCCGAAACCCGTTCCGGGACATATCCCTTCCACGACCCTCACAGCGACAGAACAAACGCCAATGCAGGATCTCTTGCCGACGCCGATCGAAAGCACCTTGCTGGCCGCAAACAGCCAGGCCCGCATCAGGCATGGCTTTTTCACGCGCAAGGGCGGCGTCTCCCATGGGATCTATGCAGGGCTGAATGTCGGGCTGGGCTCGAAGGATGATCGCACGCAGGTGCTGGAGAACCGAAGGCGGGTGAGCGCCCATTTCGGCCAACCCCTCGAACGGCTTGCAACCGTCAACCAGGTCCATTCTGCAGACGTCGTCACAATCGATGGCGCCTATGCCGGCGAAAGACCGGCAGCCGATGCGCTGGTCACAAGCACGCCGGGCATCGTGCTGGGCGTGCTTGCAGCCGATTGCGGCCCCATCCTGTTTTCCGATGCAAAAAACGGCGTCATAGGTGCAGCCCATGCCGGCTGGAAAGGTGCGCTGGGCGGTATCGCCGAAAACACCATCGAGGCGATGATCGCCCTTGGAGCCGAACGCCGCGAAATCACCGCCTGCCTCGGCCCCTCGATTGCGCAAGCGAGCTATGAGGTGGGACCGGAATTCGTCACACGCTTTCTCGACGAAGACGAGAGTTTTGCCGAATTCTTCACGCCCTCGAAGAAGCCAGCGCATTTCATGTTCGACCTGCCGGCACTCACCACGCGCCGCCTGCTAAAGGCTGGCGTGCGGGCTGAAAATCTCGGCATCGATACCTATCCGGATGCCGAACACTTCTTTTCCTATCGCCGCACAACCCATGCCGGCGAACCCGACTACGGACGTCAGATCTCAGCGATCGCGATCATGGAGGAATAATATGGCCCTGCATTTCGACAGAAGCGACTATGCCGAACGCCTCGAGCGCCTGACCTCTGCCATGCAGGCAGAAAAACTCGATGCCATGCTGCTATTTGCCCAGGAGAGCATGTACTGGCTGACCGGCTACGACACCTTCGGCTACTGCTTCTTCCAGTGCCTGGTGGTGAAGGCCGATGGGTCGATGACGCTTCTGACGCGCTCGGCAGACCTGCGCCAGGCCCGGCACACTTCCATCCTCGACAATGTGGTGATCTGGGTGGACCGGGTGAATGCCGATCCGACAGTCGACCTGAAGAACCTGCTCAGCGACATGGACCTGCTCGGCTGCCGCATGGGTGTCGAATATGACACCCATGGCATGACCGGTCGCGTCGCCCGCCTGCTCGACAACCAACTCGCATCTTTCTGCGAGATCGGCGACGCCTCCTATCTCGTCAGCCGCTTGCGACTGGTGAAGACCCCCGCCGAGGTTGCGCATGTGGTGCGCGCAGCCGAATTGGCCGATGATGCTCTGGATGCCGCTCTGCCGCTGATATCAGCCGGCGGCAGCGAAGCCGCCATCCTTGCCGCCATGCAGGGCGCTGTCTTTGCCGGCGGCGGCGATTATCCGGCCAATGAATTCATCATCGGCTCGGGCACGGACGCGCTTTTGTGTCGGTACAAGGCCGGACGCCGCACCCTGGACGCCCAGGACCAGCTGACGCTCGAATGGGCCGGCGCCAGCGCCCATTATCACGCCGCGATGATGCGCACCGTGATCGTCGGCCAGCCGACGCCGCGCCACCGTGAACTCTATTCCGCCTGCCGCGAGACCATCCTTGCCATCGAGGAGGTCTTGCGTCCCGGCCACAGTTTCGGTGATGTCTTCGATACCCATGCGCGCATCATCGATGATCGCGGCCTGACGCGCCACCGGCTGAACGCCTGTGGCTATTCGCTAGGCGCCCGCTTCTCGCCCTCCTGGATGGAGCATCAGATGTTCCATGCCGGCAATCCGCAGGAGATCCTGCCCGACATGTCGCTGTTCGTGCACATGATCATCATGGATTCCGACAGTGGCACGGCCATGACGCTGGGCCAGACCTATCTGACGACGCAAGGCTCACCCCGCAGCCTCTCACGCCACGATCTCGACCTGATTCAGCGTTGAGGAGACGGCATCCTTCAGTTGACACTGAGGAAAGTCGAGCCGTACTCTCCTGAACTATTGCGGAGCACGGGGAGAGGACATCGGATGCGCCGGACAGGGCCTGTGCTTGCAATGCCAATGCTCGCCATTCTCCTGTGCGCCTGCAACACATCCGATGCGCTGACGCCGAAAGTGGATATCGGAGGCGGGCTCCGCCCCTCCGCTCCGGTCAGCCAGGCGGACGCCAACCGCATGGCCGCCTTGCCCGATGCGCAGGCCGGTTCCGGCAGGAACCAGAGCTCACAATTTCCGCCACCCGCCACCGGACCGCAGACGACGCTGGAGGCGCAGGCGCGCGCCATAGAGAATGGCAGCAACTCACCGGTGGCCTCGGCGCCTCTGCCACCACTTGCAGGCGCTGAGCAAGCATCCTCGCCGCAAGCAGTTTCTGAGCCTGCGCCGCAACCCGCAGCCGCCTCTCCGCCACCACCCCAGCAGAACACCACACCCACATCGGCAAGCCAGCAGCCCGCCGCCGTGGCCGCCGGTACTATCCGCTTCCTACCCATCATCGGCGCACCCGTTCAGGCCGTCACACCCTTGTCGCGCCAACTCGGCGCCTCCGCGCGCGCCGCCGGCCTCACCATCAAGGCCTCGGCCGATACAACCAGCGAGCATATCCTCAAGGGCTATCTGTCTGCCTTCGAGGACGGGGAGAAGGTCACTGTGGTCTATGTCTGGGATGTGCTGGATGGCGCCGGTGGACGTCTGCACCGTATCCAGGGCCAGGAAACGGCACCGATCACCGGCGGAGACCCCTGGGCAGCCGTGCCGACGGCGACAATGCAGACGATCGGCCAGAAGACTATTCTGGAATATATGCGCTGGCGTCAGACGCAATCCGGGTGACCTGCACCCTGTGCAAGGCTACAAAAGTTCCCCCTGCCCTCATAAAAACGGGGGTCAGGCTATGAACGGTCTTGCATTCGGGGGTGACCTCGGTAAAAGGCCCCCATCCAGCGTCAATACAGGCGGACCCCAATGAAGGTTTTCGCAGGGAATTCGAACCGGCATCTCGCCGACGCGATCTGTTCCTATCTTAATGTCCCTCTCGGGAGAGCCAGCGTCAGAAGGTTCGCAGACCAGGAAATCTTCGTTGAGATCCAGGAAAACGTGCGCGGTGAGGACGTCTTCGTCGTCCAGTCCACGTCCTTTCCGGCCAACGACCACCTGATGGAACTGCTGATCATGATCGACGCATTCCGTCGGTCATCGGCGCGTCGTATTACGGCCGTGCTGCCCTATTTCGGCTATGCCCGTCAGGACCGCAAGGCCGGACCGCGCACGCCGATTTCGGCAAAGCTTGTTGCCAACCTCATCACAGAGGCCGGCGCCGACCGTGTGATGACGCTCGACCTGCATGCAGACCAGATCCAGGGGTTCTTCGATATCCCGACGGACAATCTCTATGCCGTGCCGATTCTGGCCCGCGACGTGCGCGAACACTATGACCTGAAGAACGTCATGGTCGTTTCACCGGATGTCGGCGGTGTCGTGCGGGCACGCTCTCTGGCAAAGCGCATCGGCACCCAGTTGGCGATTGTCGACAAGCGTCGTGAGCGCGCCGGTGAATCCGAGGTCATGAATGTCATCGGTGATGTGAGCGGCAAGGACTGTCTGCTGGTCGATGATATCGTCGATTCCGGCGGCACGCTCTGCAATGCGGCAGAAGCACTGCTAAAAAACGGTGCCACCAGCGTCACCGCCTATATCACGCATGGTGTTCTCTCAGGCGGCGCCGTTGCCCGCGTCAGCTCCTCCATGCTGCGCGAACTGGTGATCACCGACAGTATCCAGGCAACGACTGCCGTCCAGTCGGCGCCCAATATCCGCGTCGTCTCGACTGCTGCCCTGCTCGGCGAAGCAATCAATCGCACCGCGCTCGAACAATCCGTCTCCAGCCTCTTCGACTGAGACTGAGTCTGAGAGAGTGACCAACACAACTCAAAGATGGCCCCGGATGATATTTCCGGGGCTATCTCCTTGGAATTTGACCAACCGTTAAGCACATTTAAACGCCGCCGTGCTGCACTCTCCTGACATCAGAGGGGAGACTGGCAATGTTATCGATAACAAATCGTCGCACGGTATTGTCCAGCGTCAAGGCCAAATTCGCGGCGCTGGTGCTGGGGGCAACACTGGTCTCCTGCCTTTCCGTCGGCGCCATCAGTTATCAGATCGGCAAAACAGGCCTGATCGAAGCCAGCAAGCTGCGTCTTGAATCGGTGGCCGAAAACCAAGCCAAGGCCATTGGCCGCCAGGCCGCCCGCATTGACCAGAGCCTTGGCGAACTGGCCCAGAACACAGCGATCGGTGATGCGGCAGATGTCATCGTCAATCTGCTGCGCGCCGAAACACCGCGTATCCGCGAAGTCTTCCAGATCGCCGGCCAAACGCCGGAGCAGCGGGCGGAAAACACCGGCGCCGGCAAGAAGTTGCTCTATGGCGTGCAGCATGCCGGCATTCACGGCACGATCACCAGCGCGCGGAAAAACACCAATGTCAGTGACATCTATATCATCGATAGCAACGGCATCGTCATTTACACAGTCACGAAAGGCGCCGAATTCCTGACCAATCTGAACGAGGGCGGCGATGCATCGCTGAAATCGATCTTCGACAAGGTCAATAATGGTGGCATGGATGATGTCCATTCGACCGGTTTCATTCCCTTCAAGACTGAAGACAGCGAAACCTCTGCCTTTATCGGCCGTCAGCTGGTCGTCAGCAGCTGGGGAGAGCGAAAGAAGAAGGGCGTCATTCTGGTGCGCATCGCGCCGGCAAAGCTGGCCGCTTCCGTCATTCCCGATGAAATCGGCAAGAGCATTGACGAGGCCTATCTGATTGCCGGCGATGGCGGCATCCGCGCCGGCTCTGCCCGCACGGCTCCGCTCTCGACGGATCTGATCGCCATGGCCGGCGCAACCACCAGCGGCTCGCTATTTGCCGTCTCCGGGTCCGAGCCAATGTTCTACACCTATCTGCCGCTGCAGGTCTTTGGACAGCCACATCTATTGGCCATCGGCCAGAGAGAAAGCCAGGTTCTTTCAGCCGTCAAGGAGCTAGCGGTCTGGGCCGTTCTGGCCACCGCCGCCGTGCTGGTCTGCATGGGCGCCATCGGCCTGCTCGTGGCCTCCGGCCTCACCCGGCCGCTGACGCATCTGGCCGCGCTGATGAACCGTCTGAATGAGGGCGACACATCCATCGACATTTCCTCCGCCAACCGGGCCGACGAGATCGGCACCATGGCGCGCGCACTCGATTCCTTCCGCAGCAATGCGCTCGACAAGGAACGCATGGAGGTAGAAGCCCGCGAACGCGGCGCCGAAATCGAAAGCGAGCGCAGGCAAAACGAGGCGGAGAAGGCCCGCAGCGCCCAGGAACTGCAACGAGCCGTCAGCGCATTGGCAGCCGGCCTGCGTCGCTTAGCACGCGGCGAGTTGAACCTATCGATCGATGAACCCTTTGGCCCGACGCTGGACCAGTTGCGTATCGACTTCAATCAGTCCGTCGAACAGCTGCAAAGCACGCTCCTCATCATAGCCGGCAGCGCCGACACCATTCGCGCTGGCGCCGGCAATCTGAAAGCGGCCTCCGAGCACCTGGCTCACCGCACGGAACGTCAGGCAGTCTCGCTGGAAGAGGCCGCCGCCGCCCTTGCGGAAATGACAGGCTCCATCAACGAGACGCTCAAACAATGCGATACGGCCGTGGATGTGGCGGCCTCCGCCCTCGGCAGCGCCAAGGCCTCCTCCTCCGTCGTCGCCGAGGCCATACTCGCCATGAACAATCTGGAAAATTCATCGGCCAAGATCCGCCAGATCATTGACGTGATCGACCAGATCTCCTTCCAGACCAATCTTCTGGCACTGAATGCCGGCGTGGAAGCCGCTCGTGCTGGTGAAGCCGGCAAGGGCTTTGCGGTCGTGGCGCAGGAAGTGCGCGAACTTGCCCAGCGCTCCTCCACCGCCGCCCGCGATATTTCCGCCCTGATCAACACCTCGACGGCTGATGTCGACAAGGGTGTCGCCCTGGTTCTGAAGACCGGCGAAAGCCTGACGATGATCGAGAGCAGCATCAGCTCGATCAACGACAATATCGGCATCATCGCGCGCACCTCGCATGAGCAATCGGGACGCCTGAATGAAATCTCCTCCTCCGTCACCGATCTTGACCAGGTGACACAGCAGAATGCCGCCATGGTGGAAGAAACGACCGCCGCCGTCTTCTCGCTGTCGCATGAAGCAGACGAACTGGGCGATCAGATCGAACGCTTCACACTGACATCCGACCAATCGGGGCGCCGCGCCGCCTGATCCAGACGCCCGCCACATCGCTTGCCTCCACGGGCCACATGGTTTATAGGGCCCTCGTCCGCGTAGACACCCTTGGAGGCAACGCGGATGAAGCGCATCGGATGATGTCCTTCCAATCCGTCTGCGGTCTCATGCTCGCGGCGGGTTCTCCAAATAACCTCGAAAGGATATGCCATGAGCCACGCATCTTACGAGCTCAAGGCCGAGGCGCGCGAACGGGTTGGTAAGGGGTCCTCCCGTGAACTTCGCCGCAACGGTTTGATTCCTGCCGTCATCTATGGCGACAAGCAGGCCCCGATTTCTATCGCTCTGTCCACCAATGAGGTGACGAAGCGCATCCACGCCGGCGGTTTCATGACCACCGTCGCTTCCATCGTGCTCAACGGCGAGACGATCTCCGTTCTGCCGAAGGACTACCAGCTGGATCCGGTGCGTGATTTCACCATGCACGTCGATTTCCTGCGCGTTTCGGCCGACAGCCAGGTCACCGTTGACGTTCCGGTTCACTTCATCAACGAAGAGAAGTCCGGCATCAAGATCGGTGGCGTTCTGAACATCGTTCGCCACGAAGTCGAAATGATCTGCCCGGCCAACGACATCCCGGAATTCATCACCGTGGACCTCGCAGGCTTCAAGATCGGCGACAGCATCCATATCTCGCATGTCAAGCTGCCCCAGGGCGCAAAGCCGACAATCACCGACCGCGATTTCACCATCGCGACGCTGGTTGCACCGGCGGCTGGCGTGTCCGAAGAAGACGCTGCTTCCGAGTAAGCCCGATCCATCGGACTTTCCTGAAACCCGCCCGGGCAACCGCGGCGGGTTTTTTACGTTCATCCTTTGATTTCGTTAAGCATATTGAGAACTTCAACAAGCGTCGATGCCCGATGGCGCAGTAGATACAGCCTCAACCGCAAGTTATCGCGGAGTTATCGCATCGACGCTTCAGCAATGTTTAATGAATGAATGAAAGCATAGATCAAACAGGGGAATACCCGCGTCATGCCGATCTCGATGATCGGAACCCGTTGCGAAGGATGCAAGCATCCGGTCCCATGCAATAGGTTTCCATCATCGAGACTTGGTATCAATCAGAGCCATCGTCTTTCAAGGGGGCCGAGCGGAGTCGAATGACTCATTCCGTCGAAAGTCGCTTCATTGCGATCATATCTGCCGCACTGCTGATCGTGGTCGCGCCCCTGTTTACGTTGTTTCTCGCCCTTTCGTCGCAGCAGGCGGCCGAAAGCCTGCATGAACATGTCGAAATCCTCATCAATGCCAATGCCCAGGCACTGGCCAAGCCACTCTGGGATCTGGATGTCGAAAGCATTCAGCAGATTACCGGCACCCTTCTCAACGAGAAGGGTATTCGCCTCGTCCACGTGACAGATACGCTCGGCAAACTCGACCTGACCGAAAGCAGCGTGCGCGACGCCAGCGAGACGCTGGAAGTGATGACGAAGCCGATCCTCTACCGCTCGACCGAAGGCATGCGCGAGGTCGGCGCGATCACCATTCGCTATGATCACGTCGGCCTGTTTTCAGCGCTCAGCCATATGGAAACGGCGTTCATATCAATCTTCGTCGTGGCCATCCTGACCGTCGTGGGCGCGGCCATCCTCGGCAACCGGACGATGATCATCCGCCCGCTTCTGAGACTGACGGCTGCCATCGAAGCTACCCGTCGCCTGGGATCGCGCCACCATGTCGACTGGCGCTCCACCGACGAGATGGGCCGTCTGGCAAAAAGCTTCAACGAGATGCAGATCCAACTGGAGCGAGAAGAACGCGAGTTGAAGCGCGCGCATCAGCAGACCACCGAAATCTACAATCTCACGCCGGCAATGCTGTTTTCACTGAACGATGACGACATGATCTGGGCCGTCAGCGAATATTGGCTGCGGGCAACGGGCTATCAGCGCAAGGATGTCATCGGTCGCCCGTTCATCGAACTCGTCGCCGAGGATGATCGTGCCGCCTATACCGAGCGCCAGCAGCAGACCCGTTCGATATCAGGCGTCAGCGGCGTGACCGTGCGCTTCCAATGCGCCGATGGCCGACTGATCGACGTACTGATCCTTGAAACCGTCCTCAAATCGGCCGGCGCCGATCTGCCGGCATCGCTCAGCGTCATGACCGATGTGACGGAACTCAAGCAGTCGGAACTGCGCAATCGCCGCCAGGCCATTTCCGACCACCTGACCGGCCTTCTCAACCGCCAGGGCTTTGAAGGCGTGCTGGACGACAAGATCGCCCTGGCCGACAAGACGGCGACGGATGTCGCCTGTCTGTTCATCGACCTCGACCGGTTCAAGGCGATCAACGACACGCTCGGGCACGCCGCCGGCGACAGCGTGCTATGCCAGTTCGTCGAACGCATCAGGCCGCTGATCCGCCATAGCGACGCCGCAGCCCGCCTCGGCGGCGACGAGTTCGCCTTGCTGATCACGGGACATGGCGCCGAAACGCGCGCCAACGAGATCTGCCAGAAGATCGTCGATCTGTTCGAAGTTCCTTTCAAGGCCGATGGAACAAGCGTGCGTCTGAGCGCCAGTATCGGGCTTGCCTATTATCCGCGCCACGCGACAAGTGCCGCCGAACTGCTCCAGCGCTCCGACATGGCCATGTATGTGCGCAAGCGCGATGGCAAGAACGGCGCCAATATCTATGACGAAGCGATCCTCGAAAGCGCCCGTCAGCGCGCCGAAATCGAAAGCGATATCGAGGTTGCCATCGCGGCCAACTGGTTCGAAGCACATTTCCAACCGATCGTTGCCGTGACCGATGGCCGCATTCTCGGCTTCGAGGCCCTGATGCGCATGCGCCACCCCCGCAAGGGACTGGTTTCGCCGGCAGCGATTATCGATGTTGCGGAAGAAACGGGTTCAATCGGCCAGATCGGCAATCTGATCCTGGAAGATGCGCTGGCCAATCTCGCTCGCGTCTCCAGGCTGCCCGGCATGGATCACACCTATGTGGCGGTCAATTTTTCGCCACTACAATTCGAGCCTGGCCTGCCCACACGCATTGCCGCCATGGCCGGCCGCTACGACATCCTGCCGCAACGCATTGTCGTGGAAATCACCGAGGCCGTGCTGATGCACGACAATCCGGAAATCCGCACCATTCTCGAGCAGGTCCACAAGCTGGGTTGCCGCATCGCACTCGACGATTTCGGCACAGGCTTCTCCTCGCTCAGCTATCTCAGCCGCTTCCCGGTCGATATCGTCAAGATCGACCAGTCATTCGTGCGCTCCATCGGCACCGATGTCGAGGAGGTCGAGCGCAAGAACCGCATGCTGGTTGAAGGTATCAGCGCCATATCGCACAAGATGAACTGTACCGTTGTCGCCGAAGGCGTGGAAACGGTGAAGCAGCACGACCTACTTAAGGAAATCGGCATAGACTGTGCGCAAGGTTATCTCTTTTCCCGTCCCCTCAGCATCATGGATATTCTTGCTAAATTAGACCACAACACAAAGGTTCTGGAAAACCGCGTCGGATGAGTTCATAGTGCACACGGGGATTTTCGGGATGGAGAGGCGCATGTGGCATCTTGTTCTTGCTCTCGGCATGGTGCTTGCGCCGTCCTTTGCCCTATCCGCCGAGATCCGCTTTGCCACAGAACCCTATCCGCCCTTCAGCTTCCAGAATGCCGAGGGCAAGGCCGATGGTGCCGGCGTAAAACAGGTGGAAGCCGTCATGAAAGCGGTGGGAGCCGATATCGGCTATTCCATTGAGGTGATGCCCTGGGCCAGAGCCCTTGCACTGGCTGAGGCCCGTCCCGACCATTGCGTGTTTGCGACAGCGCGAACGCCGGAACGGGAAGCGCGCTTCCAATGGGTCGTCCCGCTGCTGCGCGACATCAATGTGCTTGTCGCCCGGCAGGGGTCGAGCGTCACGGCCACGCGGCTTGAAGAGGCCACGGGCTTTACGGTCGGAACACAGCGCGAGGATTACAGCGAAGCCCTCTTACGCAATGCTGGCTTCACCAAGATCGATCTCAGCGCCAGCTTTGACATTACTTTAGCCAAGCTTCTGGGTCAGCGCATCGAACTGATGGCGATGTCCCTGCCTGTCTACCAGAAGCTGCTGCGCGACAATGTGCCGGTGCGCCTCCTGACGACGCTTTCCGCCCAGGATCTGGGGATTGCCTGCAACAAGGATATCGACACGCAGCTAATCGCTCGTATGCAAAAGGCACTTGATGCCCTGATCGCGAGTGGCGAGCAGGCGAGGATCCAGCAAAGCTTCGGAGTTCCCCCCGTTCGTTAGAAACTATGGCCGCCTGGGGCGCTTGACATCCACTCCATTTCACGATGGAAGGCTTGCCAACGCCAGAAGGATCATTCGCCATGCTGATCATCGCCGGCCTCGGAAATCCGGGCGCCAAATATGCCGGCAACCGCCACAATATCGGCTTCATGGCCGTGGATGCGATCCAGCGTCTGCCGGGCTTTGCCCCGTGGTCGAAGAAGTTCAAGGCGGAGATTTCCGAAGGCGAGCTTGCCGGCGAAAAGGTTCTGCTGATGAAGCCGCAGACCTTCATGAACCTGTCGGGCGAGGCCGTCGGCGAGGCCATGCGCTTCTACAAGCTCGAGCCGGCAAACATCGTCGCCATCTATGACGAGCTGGATCTGGCGCCCGCCAAGGCGCGCATCAAGACCGGTGGCGGCCATGGCGGCCATAATGGCGTCAAATCGCTCGATGCCCATTGCGGCAGGGAGTACCGCCGTCTGCGGCTCGGCATCGGCCATCCGGGCAATAAGGCACTCGTCGAAAATTATGTGCTGGGCGATTTCGCCAAGGTGGACCGCGACTGGCTGGATCTGCTGCTTGGCGCCATTGCCGATAATGCCGCCATGCTGGTGAAGGCCGAGGATTCGCAATTCATGAACCGGCTGGCGCTTGCCGTTGGCGGCAAGACCGAAGACGACCCGGCAAAGCCTGCCAAAGGCGACAAGCCGCAAAAGGCAGGCACCGGCGCGGGCCAGTCGCATATCCGTGCCGCCCGCAACTTCAATCAGCCAAAAGCCCTGCCGACGACCGGACCGATGGCCGATATGCTGAGCAAGATGTTCGGCAAAAAAGAGGATTGAGGGCTGAGCCTCGCGGCGCGTCAGTGCGAAGCGCCCCCCTCTGCCTTGCCAGGCATCTCCCCCTCAAGGGGGAGATTGGCAGGTGGCACCATCGTACGCATTCCAGCAAAACAAGTGCCGTTGGCACGTCGCGTCACCGTCTTGCATCTGAGATTAGCGAGGGATCTGCATCAGCGCTCCATCCGATCTCCCCCCTTGAGGGGGAGATGCCTGGCAAGGCAGAGGGGGGTGAGAGTCGGATCATTGTTGCCCGCTCACTCTCCCCCTACTCCTCCGGTTCGGCCTTGAACATCAGCGGAAAGCCTGCCTCCTTGGCCAGATCCATGGCTTCCGTCACCTTGGTCTCGGCAATATCTTTGGCGCAGACGATTACGACGCAGGATCCCAGCCGATGAGCGGTCATCATCACCCGGTGACCGGCATCCTCGCCGATACGGAAGACGACCTTCAGCACCAGCGTGACGAATTCTCGTGGCGTGTAATCATCATTGAATAGAATGACCTTGTAGAGCTTTGGTCGCTCCAGCTTCGGCGTGGTGATGGTCTTCGGCTTGACGGTGGTTCCGTTCGCCATGACGGGCAGGCCTCCTGATGTCACCTGAGGCGGTGCAGCCAATCGGTTTTGCGATACTGTTACTAGAGATAGGAGATGCGCGCCGCTTGAGCAAGAGAAGCGGCGAAACGGCCCGTAAACAAAGCCTGCACTTGACCCTTTGGCCGCTTTCCCCCATAGCCAAGCCAAGAACGAAATCAAGCACGGGCGGAACCCTTATGGGCTTCAAATGCGGTATCGTCGGTCTGCCGAATGTCGGCAAGTCGACCCTTTTCAACGCGCTGACCAAGACGGCAGCGGCGCAGGCGGCAAACTACCCCTTCTGCACCATTGAACCGAACACCGGCGAAGTGGCCGTGCCGGATCCGCGCATGCAGACGCTGGCCACGGTCGCCGGCTCCAAGGAAATCATCCCGACGCGCATTTCCTTCGTCGATATTGCCGGCCTGGTGCGCGGCGCTTCGAAGGGCGAAGGGCTTGGCAACAAGTTCCTCGCCAATATCCGCGAAGTCGATGCCGTGGTGCATGTGCTGCGCTGCTTCGAGGATGACGACATCACCCATGTCGAAGGCCGCATCAACCCGGTCGGCGATGCCGAGACGATCGAGACCGAGCTGATGCTCGCCGATCTGGAAAGCCTGGAACGCCGCGTCGAGCAGACCCGCAAACGCGCCGCCTCCAAGGACAAGGATTCGGTTGCCCAGCTGCCGATCATGGAAGCAGTGGTGGCGCTGCTCAACGAGGGCAAGCCAGCCCGTCTTCTTCTGAAGACGCTGGCCGCCGACGAAATCGAGATCCTCAAGGGTCTCAACCTTCTGACCTCGCATCCGGTTCTCTATGTCTGCAACGTGGCCGAAGCCGATGCGGTGGATGGCAATGCCCATACCAAGGCGGTTGCGGAGATGGCGAAGTCTCAAGGTGCCGAATGCGTCATCATTTCGGCAGCCATCGAATCGGAAGTCGCCCAGCTGCCGGAAGAAGAAGCCAAGGAATTCCTCTCCGCCCTTGGCCTTGAGGAAGCCGGTCTCGACCGCCTGATCCGCGCCGGCTACCAGTTGCTGCACCTCATCACCTATTTCACCGTCGGGCCGAAGGAAACGCGGGCCTGGACCATCGTTCGCGGCACCAAGGCCCCGGCGGCGGCCGGCGTCATCCATACGGATTTCGAACGTGGCTTCATCCGCGCCTTCACCATCGCCTATGACGACTACATTGCCTACAAGGGCGAAGTGGGCGCCAAGGAAGCCGGCAAGGGCCGCGACGAAGGCAAGGAATATGTCGTGCAGGATGGCGACGTGATCCACTTCCGCTTCAACACCTGATCGATCCACATCCACGATCAAAAAAGGCGCCTGCGGACAGCATGGCGCCTTTTTCATGCCTGTCATTTCCCGAGCCGGTCACTCCGGCAGGAGAAGATTTCCGGACAGGAAGGCCTTGACCGTCGCCCCGAAGACGAAGGCGACAACGAGGGAGACGAAGCCGACCAGCAGCCAGAGCACCGGCGTCATCAGCGGGAACGGATGCGAATGGGAAGCCTTCATGCTGGCAGTGGCAAAGGCGGCGCTGGGAAAGGTATAGCCCCACCAGGACATGGAAAAGGGCACGGTGCGAAACTTGGGCACCAGCAGCAGCATGACGGCGGCAATCAATACCCCATAGCCATAGATTGCCAGCGGCCCCGGCCCGAATCCATCAGTCAGCAGCGAAAGCGCCAGACTGCCAACCGCTGGCGGCGCCAGCAGAATGACCAGACCCGGCCACATCTTGGCCGGCAGGATAGGCCCCGTGGAAATCCGGTAGAGAATGAGCGGCTGCACGATGATCCACAGCAGAGCGCCGAGCCCGAACAGCATCCAGGACAGCGTCATGAAGCCGAGCTTGGCGCCAATCACCGGCGCCAGCACATTGCCGACCAGTGGCAGAAGCAGCGGCGGCGTCAGCGTTGCCGCCTCGCGCGGGCTGACAAGGAGGCTGCGCACGATATAGGCGCCGATCATCAGGTGAATAGCGACAGCCAGCCCCCAGATCGCTGCGGCAGGACCTGCCGCATAGGGAACCAGGCCGCCGGCAATGATCATCAACCCGATCGACAGCCCGCCGGCAAAGGCGCTTCGGATCGGATGCTTGAGATCAGACACCAGTGCCTCGGGATGACGGACAACCCGCAGCACATGCCCGATGAAGATGATGCACCAGAAAATACCGGTTGCCAGCATCAGCCCTTCACCGATGGCTGATGGCGCACCGAGCATGACGGAGGCCTCCCGCCAGGTCATCGCCAGTCCACCCAGCCCCATGGGCACGGAAAACAGCGGTAGCGGAAGGTGACGCAGGCCAGCGGCAGACGGCGAAGGTTCCGGTAATGATGGAGAAATCGAAGATTGAAGAGGGTTCATGAAAATCTCTTTTGATAGAATATCAGGACGCAAGCACTGAAGACCGGGCAGCAGCGGCACCGGGATAGGCCTCAAGGGCTCCAGCGCGTTGCGCCAATGCGACAACCGCCCATAGACCCTCCCGAATTTCCAAGGCATAAACTGCATTCTGCACATCGCAGAGGAGGAAGAAACACCGGATGCAGGCAGATTGGCTCTATTTCGAGGACTTCACGCCGGGGCGGGAATTTCCGCTTGGTCCCCGAACAGTTTCGGCGGAAGAAATCATTGAATTCGCAAAAGAATTTGACCCACAACCAATGCACCTTTCCCAGGAAGCCGGCAAAGCCAGCATTCTGGGCGGGCTATCGGCCTCCGGCTGGCACACGGCCGCGCTGCAGATGCGCATGGTGGTCGACAGCTATATCGGCCATTCCAGCTGCCAGGGCGCACCGGGCGTCGATTTCATGGACTGGAAGAAACCCGTGCTGGCCGGCGACACGTTGAACGGTCGCGGCATCGTCACGGAGGCACGCATCCTGCGCAGCCGGCCGGGCCTTGGCCTGGTGCGCATGCGCACGGAACTGGATAACCAGCGAGGCGAAACGGTCTGCATTGCCGAACAGGTGATCATGTTTCGCATGCGCGAGCCACAGCAGGAGGCGACCCCATGAGACTGGCCGAACTCACGCCGATCGGCACGCGCATCGAGACGGGCACGCTGGAATTCACCGCAGACGACATCATCCGTTATGCCAGCAAATTCGATCCGCAGCCCTTCCACATTGATGCCGAAGCCGCCAAGACCTTTGTCTTCGGCGCCCTCTGCGCCTCGGGCTGGCATACCTGCGCCGGCTGGATGAAGACATTCCTGGCCCATTGGGCAGAGGAATCGGCCAGACTGAAGGGCCAGGGCATCAAGCCGCCGAAGCTTGGCCCCTCGCCCGGCTTCAAGAACCTCAAATGGATGCGCCCGGTGTTTGCCGGAGACCGCATCAGCTATTCCGTTACGCTGCTCGACAGCCGGGAACTTGCCTCGCGTCCCGGCACCTGGCTGAATTCCACCTTCAACGAAGGCGTCAACCAGAATGGCGAGGTGGTCATCCGCTTTGAAAGCAGCGTGCTGGAATTCACCTGACCGGACAGCGCCGGCGAAAGCGCTGGTGGATCAGCGGGTTGCGACCACCACCACGCCGGCGCCGACCATGGCTGCACCCGCTCCACGGTTCAGCCGTCTGACCGCGCGCGGATTGCGCAGCATGCGACGCGCGCGACCGGCCAGAACCACATGCGCGCCTATCACCACTGCCTCAACCAGGAGGATGACGAGTGCAAGGCTTGCCGCAGCCCCCAGCGTCAGATTTGGCCCGACGACATTGGGCAAAAGCGCGATGTAGAAGAGCGGCATTTTCGGATTGCCGAGATTGAGCACCACGCCGGCCAGAAAACCGCGACGCAGATCGCCGGCCTCCGTCATCGGGCCTTCCTGCGGCACCACGACCGGGGATGTCCACATGCGAATGCCCATCCAGATGAGATAGGCAGCGCCCGCATAGCGCAGCACGGTCATCACCACGCCCATTTCGCCGGCCAGCGCCGACAGGCCAAAGGCCGCCAGAAACAGGAAAATGAGAATGCCGGTCACGGTGCCCAGACCATAGGCTATGCCGGAGGCCGCACCATTGTGAATGGTACGGGCAAGGATGGTCATATTGTCCGGGCCGGGACTGGCGGCAAACACAAAAAACGTCGCCCCGAAGGCGATCAGCGTGTGAAGATCCATCATTACTCCCCAAGGCTTGTTGTTGGCGAGAAGGTTAGCGCACGGCACGCCCCAGCCACAAGCCCAGAGAAATCAGGGATCAGTGCCCGTCGAAGGAGACGAGCGTGCGCACCTCGACGCCGAGCGCCTCAAGCTTCTGGCGCCCGCCAAGCTCCGGCAGGTCGATGACGAAACAGGCCGACACGACATCGGCGCCCAGCTGGCGCAACAACTTCACTGCGCCTTCGGCCGTGCCGCCGGTGGCAATCAGGTCATCGCAGAGGATCACCTTGTCGCCCGGCTTGACCGCATCGACATGCATTTCCATCTCATCGACGCCATATTCCAGGCTATAGGCCACGCGCACCGTGGTGTGCGGCAGCTTGCCCTTCTTGCGGATCGGCACGAAACCCGAAGAGAGCTGGTGCGCCATGGCACCGCCAAGGATAAAGCCGCGCGCCTCGATGCCGGCGACCTGATCGATCGCCAGATCGGCATAAGGCTTGACCAGTTCGTCCACGGCACTGCGGAAGGCGACGGCATCGCCCAGAAGCGTGGTGATGTCGCGAAAGATGATCCCCGGCTTCGGGTAGTCGTGAATGGCGCGGATGGAGGCGGCAAGCGTCGTTGCGATATTGGACATCAGGTCTTCCGATGAATGGATAAGTTTGAAAGAGAACGCTCGTCTTGAAATGCGAAAGGCGGCCCCAGGACCGCCTTTCTAACCATCATACCGGCAAGGCTCAATGTTCCTTGTTGGAATAGACTGATTTCTTGGTGAGATAGATCAGGATGGTGAAGATCGCCAAAAACACCATGACCATGAAGCCGGTGCGCTTGCGCTCTTCCAGATGCGGCTCTGCAGCCCACATCAGGAAGGCCGAGATATCCTTGGCATACTGGTCCAGTGTTTCGGGGGAACCGTCCTCATAGGTCACCTGACCGTCGGACAGCGGCGGGGCCATGGCAAGCGCCGCAGCATTGGCGAAATACGGGTTGTAATGCGTGCCCGTCGCCACTTCGACACCGACCGGCGGCTCCTGGTAGCCGGTCAGCAGGGAGTAGATATAATCCGGCCCACCCTGCTGATACTGTGTGAAGATATCGATGACGAACTGCGGAAAACCACGCGTGATACCACGCGCCTTGGCGATCAGCGAGAAATCCGGCGGGGCAGCGCCATTGTTGGACGCAGCAGCCGCCTGGGCATTGGCAAAGGGTGCCGGGAAGTGGTCGGACGGCACTGCCTTGCGGGTAAACATATCGCCCGCTTCGTTCGGTCCGTCCTGCACTTCGTAATTGGCGGCAAAGGCCTTTACCTGGGCATCCGAATAACCAAGTGCCTCCAGGGTGCGGAAGGACACAAGGTTCATGGAATGACAGGCTGCACAGACTTCCGTGTAGATCTTCAGCCCGCGCTGCAACTGGCCCTTGTCATAATTGCCGAACGGCCCGGCAAAGCTCCAGTCCACCTCACGCGGCTTGTGGATCGGGTAATGCGGCGTTCCGCCTTCGGCATGCGCCCCCTCCTCGGCGGCGCTCACGCCGGTCGCAAGACCGGCAATCAGCGCCAGGGACAGGAGGCCTTTTATAAGCATTTTCATCGTTTTGTCCTCTCGGTCTCTGGCGTCAGGCGCGCATGTCGGCGGTCGCGGTGCCGTTCTTTTGCAGAACAGCTTCCGTGATGGAGTTCGGAATGCGCCGCGGCGTCTCGACCAGGCCGAGAATCGGCATGATGACGAGGAAGAAGCCGAAGTAGTAGAGAGTGCCGATCTGCGACAGGATGACATAAATGCCATCGGCCGGCATGGCACCCAGCCACCCCAGGATGATCGCATTCACGACAAACAGCCAGTAGAACAGCTTGTACCAGGGACGGTACACGGCCGAGCGAACCTTGGACGTATCGAGCCAGGGCAGGAAGAAGAGCACGATGATGGCGCCGAACATGACCAGAACGCCGCCGAGCTTCGAATCGATCGGACCGACATTGAAGGTGATGGCGCGCAGCATGGCGTAGAAGGGTAGATAGTACCATTCAGGCACGATATGCGCCGGGGTCTTCAGGGCATCGGCCGGAATGTAGTTGTCCGGGTGACCGAGATAGTTCGGCATGTAGAAGACGAACCAGGCATAGGCCATTAGGAATACGGACACACCGAGTGCATCCTTCAGAGTCGCATAGGGCGTGAAGGGAACCGTGTCGGTCTTGGTCTTCACCTCGACGCCGGTCGGGTTCGTCTGGCCAGTCACATGCAGTGCCCAGATATGCAGGATCACCACGCCGACGATCATGAAGGGCAGCAGGTAATGCAGCGAGAAGAAACGGTTCAGCGTCGGCTGGTCGACGGCAAAGCCACCGAGCAGGAATTGCTGGATCCACTCGCCAACCAGGGGGAAGGCGGAGAAGAAGCCGGTGATGACCGTCGCACCCCAGAAGGACATCTGGCCCCAAGGCAGAACATAGCCCATGAAGCCGGTGGCCATCATCAGGAGGTAGATGACGACGCCCAGGATCCAGAGGATTTCGCGCGGCGCCTTGTAGGAGCCGTAGTAGAGGCCACGGGCAATGTGCAGATAGACGGCGATAAAGAAGAACGATGCACCATTGGCATGCATGTAGCGCAGCAGCCAGCCATGATTGACGTCGCGCATGATCTTTTCGACGGAATTGAAGGCCACCGTCGTTTCAGCTGCATAATGCATGGCCAGAACAATGCCGGTCAGGATCTGAACGATCAGCATGACCGCCAGCATGGCACCGAATGTGTAGGCATAGTTGAGGTTGCGCGGCACCGGATAGGCCACGAAACTGTCATACATCATGCGCGGCAGGGGAAGCCGCGCGTCGATCCATTTTTCAAGGCCAGTGGATGGCTGGTAATTGGAATGCCCGCTCATGCTGTGTCCCCTCACCCGATCCGGATCACTGTATCGGAAGCAAATGTAAATGTCGGAATGGCCAGGTTCTGCGGCGCCGGGCCTTTGCGAATACGGCCCGCCGTATCGTAGTGCGAGCCATGGCAGGGACAGAACCAACCGCCGAAGTCCCCGGCCTGGCCAAGCGGCACACAGCCCAGATGAGTGCAGGAACCGATCATGACGATCCAGTTTTCCTTGCCTTCGCCGGCCGACCGGTCAACGTCGGTCGCCTGCGCTTCGGCCGCGATATTGGCGTTGCGTGCCACCGGATCCTTCAGATCGGCCAGCGCCACGGCCTTGCCTTCGGCAATTTCCTGTTCGGTGCGGTTGCGGATGAAGACCGGCTTGCCGCGCCATTTGACGGTCAGCGACATGCCCGGCGCCACGCTCGAAACATCCACCTCGATGGAGGCCAGCGCCAGCGTCGATGCGTCAGGCCGCATCTGGTCGATGAAAGGCCATGCGACGGACACTGCGCCCACTGCGCCTGCCATGCCTGTCGTCAGATAAAGGAAATCGCGGCGAGTAGGCTCGCCCACGCTTCCGCTATTCGTGTCGTGCTCGCTCACGGTCAAACCATCCTCTGCACATAAATGTGATGAATACTCATTGCCCCTCGCCCCTTCACAATCCAATTCGGACACAATTGGACCTTACTCCCCACTCAAATTTTTAAGCTTCACCCGACAATAAGTCTAGCCTCCGCACCAGCATATGGGCACATTGTCGCGGGTGCGGGAACCGCGAAACCCTGCATAGCGCAAGATTTTTTCGCAACGCATTGTTTCAGATCAAGTCAGAGCCGGTATTTGCTGCGCTGCACGCGCAGATGGTCGATTCGCCATCGGTCATCCGCGGCAAAATTGCTGCGCTGCACAGTCAAAGATGCCCGAATGCTGGGCAGAGCCTTCAGCTGCCCTCCAGGTCAAGTTGCAAACGCAGCCAAATATGGTGATCGGCTGTGATCCGCATCACAAGCTGATTCGCATCATCAGATGCCTGCAACCCGAACCAAAGGCCAGATGCAGATATTACGCAGGCTCATCGATTGCCAGGAAGCCGCCGGACTGACGCGACCAGAGTTCGGAATAGAGACCGCCTGCGGCGACAAGCTGGGCATGCGTTCCCTCCTCCACAATACGGCCTTTGTCCATGACAATCAGCCGATCGAGCGCTGCAATCGTCGATAGCCGGTGGGCGATAGCCAGCACAGTCTTGCCGTGCATCAACTGGTCGAGGTTAGACTGGATGGCCGCCTCCACCTCTGAATCCAGTGCAGAGGTTGCCTCGTCGAGCACGAGGATGGGAGCATCTTTCAGCATGACACGGGCAATGGCGATGCGTTGGCGCTGGCCGCCCGACAGCTTGACGCCGCGTTCGCCCACATGCGCATCAAATCCGCTGCGCCGCCGCTGGTCTTCCAGCGACAGGATGAAACCGTCAGCCTCCGCCCTCTGTGCCGCGAGCAGCAATTGCGCCTCATCGGCTCCCGGCTTGCCAAACAGGATATTGTCGCGGATGGAGCGATGCAGAAGCGAGGTATCCTGCGTCACCATGCCGATCTGCGCGCGCAGCGATTCCTGGCGGACCTTGGCGATATCCTGCCCGTCAATCAGAATGCGCCCCTCTTCCACATCGTAGAAACGCAGAAGCAGGTTGACGAGCGTCGATTTTCCCGCGCCGGAGCGCCCGACAATGCCGACTTTTTCGCCCGGCCGAATGGCAAGGTCCATATGTTCGATGACGCCCTTGCCGCGCCCGTAGTGAAAGCTGACATTCTCAAAGCGGATGTCTGGCTGGCGCACAATCAAATCCGGTGCATCCGGCACGTCCTCAAGCCCGATCGGCTGCGAGATCAACTCCGCAGCATTCTGGACCGTACCGAAATTGCGCATGATGCCGTTGAATTGCGTCATCAGCCGGCCAAGCAGGAAATTCAGCCGCAGCACAAGCGCCAGTGTAAAGGCCACAGCACCGGCGCTGATCCGGTTATCCAGCCATAGATGGATGCACAGCGCCGCCATGCTGGTGATCATCACGCCCGACAGAAGCGCCATGGACGCGCGCACGCCGGTAATGAAGCGGGTAAACATCATGGTCGAGGTCTGGAAAGTATCAAACCCCTCGCGCATATAGCGGTCGTTTGCCTCATCACGCCCAAACAGACGCAGCGTCTGGATATTGCTGTAGGAATCCACCATGCGGCCGTTCAGCATGGAGGCGGCCTCTGCCGTATCCTTCGAATGGGCGCGGATGCGCGGCACGAAATAGCGGGCGAGGAAGGAGAAAATGCCGACCCAGACGAGAACGATCATTGCCAACCGCCAGTCCAGCCCGCCGATCAGCGCCAACATCGAGACCGAATAGATGGCCACGAACCAGACGCTTTCCATGAGCGAGGTCACGAGATCGCCGGCGGCCTGCCCGCCCGACCAGACCTTGGTAACGATGCGTCCAGCAAAATCATTCTGAAAGAAGGATAGCGACTGGCGCGCCACATGCTGATAGGACTGCCAACGCACGAGATTGTAGAAGCCCGGCGTAATCACCTGCTGGTCAACCAGTGCCGTCGTCATGGTCACGAGAAAGCGCACCAGCCCGATCAGCACCAGCATTCCGGCAAGCTCATAGCCATGAGTGGCGAGAAGCCCCGACCAGCCTGCCGCACGATCGACGGTTGCCAGAATATCGACAAGCCGACCCACGAACCAGAAGAGAGCCGCCTCGATAGCAGCCGTCAGGCCGCCCAGCACCAGCATGGCGAGGAAGGGTGTCTTTGCCTGGCGCACATAGAACCAGATGAAGGCAACAGTGGTGCGCGGCGGACGCAGCTCCCGCCGTTGGGCGAAGGGCTGGATGCGGGTTTCGAAGAAGCGGAACAGCGTATCGATCATGCTGATCGGTATAGGGCCTTTCGCGCCGGCAACAAGTATGGCGCGGCTTAAATCTTGGCAATGTCAGCCGCTCACAGGCCGGGGCTCACCGACGCCCATAGATCGCCGGATACCGGCGATTGGCAGCCGACGGCGACACCCGATTGATCAGCAAGCCGTCATTTTCGGTCAGTTCGGCGCGCTGGAGGGCAAGCCGGGCACTGCTGTATAGCTGAGCCGGAGACACGGCCCCCAGCGCCAGCGCGCAGCCGAAACGGGCGCCAACCGGTGTCAGGTCCTTGACCGTCCGGCGTGCATGCGTGAACGCGCCATCGACGAGACGCCGCAGGCGCTGGCTCACATCCGTCAGATGGATCTCGTTGTCGGAATTCAGCAGTAGCCCCATTTCATCGGCGGACATCCAGCAGGCGCTGTCCTGCTTGCCGATCATCCGGCTGGTCTGGCGCCCCAGCGTATCGAGGAGGAAATCACGTGCCTTGCGCAGGATCGGGGTGCGATAGGTATCGAGGCCCGTCACCCGGCACAGCATGAGGCTGTAGCCATCCAGATGCTGCTCACCGGAATGCAGAGCCTGAAGGCGGCTCATCATTTCGGTCCGTTCGCCCAGCCCATGGCTCAATCCCGGCGCAAGCGGATGCGCAATGATATCGGCATGGCCAGCGTGGCTTTCGTCCGGCGCCGGGGTCTTCTGCTGCATCTGGCTCTGGGGGGACTGCATGGCCGCAAGCGGCTCGCCGGCTCGGTCGAGATCGCCCAGCCATCCGGCAATCGCGTGCAGGGCGCGCGTATTGACCTCGGCCTGAGCTTCGGCCGATTGCGACAGTTGTGTCAATACATGGGCGACGGGCGGCGCGGCGGCCTCGCCTACCGCCAGGATGACCGATTGCGTCTTGGTCAGCTGCGCGCCGAAATCCGAAAGCGATGTCTGCATGCGCTCCAGCAGGTGCTGAACCGTGGGCAGGGCCTGCGACAGCGCCACGGCCGCGCTGATGCTTTGTGGCGCAAGCGTCAGGAAGGGCACGAACTGCCGCGCCAGTTCGCTCATGTCGGCTTGCGAAATCGGACGGCGGAGCTGGGCAAAACTCCGCTTCAGATCATCGTTACTTCCACGCAACAGCAAGGTAACGACGTAGAAGTTCTCAGGCGTCAGCTCAAGACCCAGCCGCGTCAGAACGGCAACGGCCTGTCTGCCGACAGATGGCTCTGCATGGTGTTCCGACTGGGGCGAGGACATGGACGAGCTTCCCGTTGGGTATTCTCGTCCATGCTAGTCCGCAGTCGCGTAAAAGACTTTAAACGAAACGTTAAAATCTGACACAAAGTCGCCTATAAAGGGCAAATTGCCGCAGGTTACTCTGCGGCACTTGCTTCCTCGATTTCCTCGTCATCGCTCAGAAATCCGCCGGACTGGCGGCTCCACAGGTCCGCATAGATCCCGCCCAGCGCCACGAGTTCACTATGCGAGCCCTGCTCGACGATGCGGCCTTTATCGAGCACGATCAGCCGGTCCATCTGCGTCAACGTTGACAAGCGATGGGCAATGGCAATCACCGTCTTGTCCTCGATCAGCTTGAACAGGCTTTCCTGAATGGCCGCCTCCACTTCCGAATCAAGAGCCGATGTCGCCTCATCCAGGATGAGGATCGGCGCATCCTTCAGGAAGACACGGGCAATCGCGATGCGCTGGCGCTGACCGCCCGACAGCTTGACGCCGCGTTCGCCCACATGCGCTTCAAGCCCCCTACGCCCCTGAAGGTCGGAAAGTCCCTCGATGAAATCCCAGGCATTGGCGCGCTGTGCCGCCTCCTTCACCTGCGCATCGGTGGCATCGGGCCGACCATAGGCAATATTGTCGCGAATGGAGCGATGCAGAAGCGAAGTATCCTGGGTGACGACGCCCACCAGCGCCCGCAGACTGTCCTGCGAGACATCGGCAATATTCTGGCCGTCGATCAGGATGCGGCCCTTTTCCACATCGTAAAAGCGCAGAAGCAGGTTCATCAGCGTTGTCTTGCCCGCGCCGGAGCGTCCGACAAGACCAATCTTCTCGCCAGCCCGGATGGTGAGCTTGAAATCCTCGATGACGCCCTGCTGCTTGCCATAATGGAAGCGCACATCGTCATAGACGATCTCGCCTTTCGGCGCCGCAAGCGGTTTCGCGGACGGCCGGTCAACAATGTCATGGCTCTTGGTCATCATGCTCATGCCATCATAGATCGTGCCGATGCTTTCAAACAGGGCCGCCACCTCCCACATGATCCATTGCGACATGCCGTTGATGCGCATGGCAAGGCCGATCGCCACGGCAATCGCACCGACCGACATCGTGCCATCCAGCCAGAACCATATGCCGAGGGCAGCCACGGAAAACTGCACCAGCGCATTGTTGATATCGACACAGATGTTGAGGAGCGAGATCTGCCGCATCTGGCGATGCACGGTCACGAGAAACGCATCCATGCCCTCCCTGGCATAGGTTTCCTCACGGCCCGCATGCGAGAACAGCTTGACCGTGCCGATATTGGTGTAGCTATCGACAATGCGGCCCGTCATCATCGAGCGTGCATCGGCCTGCTCGCTGGAACTCTTGCGCAATCGTGGAATGAAATTGCGCAGGATGAGCCCATAGATGACGATCCAGGCGAGCAGCGGCACGCCCATCCGCCAATCGATGGAGGCGACAAGCGCCAGCATCGAGACGAAGAAGCTGAGGGCATAGACGAAAACGTCGATGATCTTGATCGTGGCTTCGCGCACCGCAAGCGAGGTCTGCATAACCTTGGTGGAAACACGACCGGCAAACTCATTGGCAAAGAAGCTCATCGAGTGGCGCAGCAGGAAGCGATGCATCTGCCAGCGGGCAATCATCGGGAAATTGCCGGCCAGAACCTGGTGCATGGTAACAGTGTGGACAGCGCCGGCCAGCGGCAGGCCGATCAACAGCAGTGCCGCCATGCCGATCAGGCGATGACCTTCATTGCTGAGAAAGGTTGCCCGGTCGGCATTGCTCAGCCAATCGACGATATTGCCGAGAAACTGGTAGAGAAACACCTCGGCCACGGCAATCGCCATGGAGCAGAAGCCGAGCAGAAGCAGCCAGGGCCAGACAGGCCTGGTATAGTGCCAGCAGAAAGCGAGCAGCCCCTTGGGCGGCAATGTCGGCTCCCCGGCGGGATAGGGATTCACACGGGATTCAAACCAGGCGAACATGACTAAAGGCTCCGTCAATCGGAAGGCCGTGACCGACCGCGCAATGCTTAAGCGCGCATCAGTGCAAGTGTCGGAACACGGACGCTATTCAAGTGTCGAGGCTGGCTTCAGCCCCGGAAACGATGGAGAGATGAGAAAACTGCGAGAACCGCGAGCGCCCTATGCCGTGAGCAGCAAGGGCTGCGGCGGGAGGCGCGTGAACACGGTCATTTCCATGGGGGCCTCCGTCTGCTGGCGTTGAAGATGAACAGGATCTAGCAGCATCCGCGCCCATTGAGAAGGCACTATCTGCAAGCACCCTCTAGGACAGGATCACCTGTGACGGTTGCGCGACACCGCCTGTCGATGACATAGCAGCCTTGCACCATTCGACAAGGACACAAGAGCCATGACACGCCTGCGCATCGCCCTCTACCAGCCGGATATTCCGGGCAATACCGGCACGATATTGCGGCTGGCCGCCTGTCTCGGCGTGCAGGTCGATATCATCGAACCGGCCGGCTTCGTGTTGTCGGACAAGAACCTGAAACGCGCCGGCATGGATTATCTGGCAAGCGTTTCCATGACGCGCCATGTCAATTTCGCGGCGTTCGACGCCTGGCGGGCCGGCGAAAACCGTCGCATCGTGCTCGCCTCCACAAAGGCGGCAGAACGCTACACGGATTTTCAGTTTCACGATGGCGATGTGCTGCTGTTTGGCCGCGAAAGCGCCGGCGTGCCGGATGCCGTGCACGACAGGGCCGATGCCCGCCTTCTCATTCCCATGGTCGAGGGCCAGCGCTCGATCAATGTGGCGATTTCCGTCGCAATGCTGGCGGGCGAGGCCATGCGGCAAATCGTCTGGCGCTAAACAAACGCCACACTCCGAAGTGGTATTGTCGGCCTGTCATCTTTATGAGAGATTGCTGTAACGAATGCCTGCCATGAACACTCGCCAGCCTCGGAGAGAAGCACATGTTCCCTACCGCATTCACGCATAACATTACCCAGTTTGCCCGAACTCTGACGCTTCCTGAACGAATCCAGCATTCGCCGGCGCGCAATCTTTCGCTGGAAAGCCTGCGGCGCAGAAACACCACGCTCGACTCACTGTTCTACGACGTGAAGTCCGTAACGGCTGATGAAGCCTTCTATATCAGCGGTTGTCTTGCCGCCGAAGGCGCCATACTCATTGTTCCGCCGACCGGCGGTCCACCCTTGAAGCTCTGCGATACGCTGGATGATTTCATCATGGCCGGCGGCCCCTCAATCGATACGCTGGCCGTGGCCGGCGTCGGTTCCTCGGCGCTCGGATCGGCAGCCTTTGCCCGCAATATCGCCGATGCCATCGACAAGCCGGTCGCCGTGGTGATTTCCGGCTATGGCCTGGCGGATGTAATGACCGAGGCCATGGGTGGCTATTTCCTCTTCGGTTACTTAAACAGTGTTCGCCACAGCTTTGAAATGCTGGACGAACTGTTCGGTCGCCCGCAATTTGGCGCAGCCCCCAAGCTCAGCGCCGAAAAGCTGTCGGAGTCCAGCCTCGATACGCAGACGCTGAAAGCCCTGCTTCTCGATAAGCGCCTCAACTTCAACCTCATTCTCGGTCATTCCAAGGGTAACCTCGTCATCTCCGAAGCGCTCTACAGCCTGAAGGACAACCATAAGGAGCGGCTGGAGGCGATCGCCAGGAACTGCAAGATCATCACCTTGAGTGCGCGCATAGCCATGCCGCCGGTCTTCAAGGATGTTGTCGATGTGATGGGCGAATGGGACTGGTTCGGCGAGATCAATTCGCGCGCGTCGATCAAAGCCGATGAAGTCGTACCGCAAGCCTGGCATCATACCAATACCGAATTGCCCAACCATCTGCCGGTGACCGAGGTTCTGCGCCGCGTGCTGGCCAAGTCTGCCGCCGTCGTCGCTCCCCAATTGGCACTTGCCGCCCCCTTACCCGAACCGGCCCCGGTGCCGGTTTCAGCTGCGGCACCTGCGCCGATCCAGCCACCTGCGCCGATCCTGACGCTTGTTCCAGCTCCGGTTCCCGAACCTGTCATGGCAAAACCGGAAGTCCTTGCGACGGTGGCTGATGAGCCCGCAATTGCCGAGGTCGCAGATCCCGTGGCCGAAGACGTGCCGCCCCCGATGGAGGCAAGCGCCCCGCAGGTGATCGAGCCGGAAACTGTCGAGCACGAGGTGGAGGCTTCACCGGAAGAACCGACTGAACCGCCGCCCTCGACGGTGACACCGATCCTGCGCAAACCCACCGCAAATCGAGCTGGCCGCGCGCGCAAGCGCTGAGGGCCGAAAAATCCAATAGAATTGGCTGCAATAGAAAATGCCGGCGGGGTGTCCGCCGGCATTTTCGGGATGGCTGACGCGACGCTCGACCGACAAGGGAAGCAGTCTCGCGTCGCGCAGCCAAACTTTTAGCGAGGTGTTCGCGACTATACGAACAGCTTCAGCGAATTCGCCATGGTGGCATTGGTTATGTTGAGACCAATCGTCTGCAATTGTTTCTGAGCCGCAAGCGACGACAGACGCGCCGATTGCTCTTCCATATCCGTATCCAGCAGCCTTCCAATGCCCATATCGGTAACGGCCTGCAGGTCCTTCAGGAAATCCGTGTTGGAGCCAATGCGCGAACTGGTCGATCCAAGATCCGATCCCGCATTGGTCATTCCCTTCATCATACTGTTGACCGCCGACAGCATGCCATCGATTTCTTCCGACGTGGTTGTGCTGGAAAGGGCAATTTCCTTTGCCCCGCCGCCATTCGGCACGCTTGAACCGGCGTCAAGCAGATAGAAATCAAAGGCAGCGCCCGATTTGCTGATACCGGCATAGGAGCGGGTCAAAAGCCCATCGGCTGCATCGCCTTGCGCAACCAGATTGGACTTGGCCGTATCGAAATCGATCACATTGATCGACACATCGCCATTGGAATTGTTGGTGACCGAACCCACCATGGATTTCACCTTGGGCGCCTGGGTGGCATCGGTCTTCAGCCAGTTCTGGCCGTTGAAGGCGCTGGAGTCGATGATGGAGCCCAGTTGCTCCTTCAACTGGCCGATCTCGGAACCGATGACATCCTTGTCGACGCCGGGGCTTTTCGCCAGGATCAGCTTCGACTGGATTTCGGACATGATGTCTGTGGCTGCGGCCATGCCAACCGATGCCGTATCGGCTATGGCAGCCGAAAAAGCCTGGGCATCTTCCGCACTCGACAGCGACAGATTGCTGGATTTCATCGTCGTGGCGATGGACCAGTAAGCGGCGTTATCGGCAGCCTTCTGCACGTCCCGGCCAGACGCGACCCGTGTCACCGTCTCGGTCATTGCCCGCGATGTGCCGCCCAGAAGAGACAGAGCCGAGGCTGCGGTGGAATTGACAGATGAGCTGTACATGAAGTCCCCGTATTTCAGTGTTCGGAACCACACTCTTTCCGATCATGAAGACGGTTTACACCGTGAGACTTTGCAGTTTGGTTGAGCGAAATATTCGGATTTTAGTATTTGCGAAAATATCGAAACGAACCACCTGCAATCAGTCAGATGTCGGCAAACGGCGCATGGTGAACTCGATCTGGTCGCCTTCCAGCTGCCGCCAGCTTTCCACTTCGGTCCAATAGGCGGCTTTCGGGAAGGCATCGAACCATTCCCGCGCCTTCTGGCGGGCTTCCTCGCGGGACAGGCGATAGGTTTCGCGCACGAAATAGCCTTCCATACGGCCAGCCTTCTCCTGGCGGTGACGGGTAATTCTGCGCTTCAAGCCATCGAGCGGCGGGGACGTGTATTTCGCCATGCTCTCTACCTCCGGGATCGGCAGGAGTGTGGCACAGCTTATTTTGCCTGTCGAATCGGATTGCCCCTGCCCGCTATCGACCGACCGTGACAGTCAATGGGCACGCTCCTCTTCGGTTGCGTCTCGGGTCACGACTGCGCTAATCGAAATGCCAGCACGTTTCGGCAGCGCGTCGATTCGAACGTCAGAGGATGAACGCCATGGAAAGACCGCAGATCCCGGTCGGCCTGCCGGACAATATCGAAGACAAGAAGGTGCGCGCCCGCGCCTGGTTCGAAAGCCTGCGTGACACGATCTGTGCAAGCTTCGAGGCGCTGGAAGACGAGCTTGCAGGCCCCTTGAGCGACCAGCCGGCTGGCCGTTTCACACCGAAGGACTGGCTGCGGGAAGAAGGCGCCGGCGGTGGCGGGCGCATGTCGATGATGGAAGGTCGCGTCTTCGAGAAGGTCGGCGTGCATACCTCGACCGTGCACGGCGAATTTTCAGAGGAGTTCCGCAAGCAGATGCCCGGCGCATCGGAAGATCCGCGCTTCTGGGCCTCTGGTATCTCGCTGATCGCTCATCCAGTGAACCCCAATGTGCCGGCCGTGCACATGAACACGCGCATGGTGGTAACGTCCAGCCAATGGTTTGGCGGCGGTGCCGATCTGACACCGGTTCTGTCGCGCCGTCGCACGCAGGACGACCCAGACAGCCAGCTCTTCCACAAGGCGCTGGAAATCACCTGCCGCCGCCATGAGACGGTTGCCGATTACGATCGCTACAAGACATGGTGCGACGAGTATTTCTTCCTGCCGCATCGCAACGAGGCGCGCGGCATTGGCGGCATTTTCTTCGACTGGCTGCACCCGCAGGCAGAGAAAGGCGGCTGGGACGCCAATTTCGCCTTCGTGCAGGATGTCGGCAAAGCCTTTCACATTGCCTATCCGAAGATCGTCCGGGCCAATTTCAACAAGAGCTGGACGGAAGCCGATCGCGATGAGCAGCTCATCCGGCGCGGGCGCTATGTGGAGTTCAACCTGCTCTATGACCGCGGCACGATCTTCGGTCTGAAAACCGGCGGCAATGTCGAATCGATCCTGTCGTCTCTCCCACCGGTTGTGCGTTGGCCCTGACACATTAGTGCATTGACAAATGCGATATCCGAATCATCCTGCCGGTGTTAGTCTTTGTCGACTGCACCGGAGGAGGATCCGCCATGGTCATATCGAACAGCGTGCCAGTACCCCCGAACGCCGACCCGGCTCGGATTATAGAGAGCCCTGAACTGATTGATCGAATGGCGGCAGAGCTGCGCGCGCGCAGTGATACGGACTTGCCCCACTCCTTCTATGTCGAGCAGATACGCCGCCAGTTGGCCGGCCAGGCCATTGCCGCACAGGCGGTCGCCAATGACGATCCGATGCAGACAAAGCGTGCTGGACAGGCTCATCCATCCGTCTTTCACGCCTGGGCCCTTTCGGACTGATTGTCGGTCTGACGGGCGGACCATGCATTTACGTCAAGGCGGACCGAGACCCGCCTTGACCGTTCGGTGCATGACCGTGTCGGCCTTCATTCAGCCGAGCGTTTCGCGCCCATGCGTGCTATCGAAATCCAGAAGCGGCCCGAGCGGCACAATACCGGTTGGATTGATCGTCTCATGGCTGCGATAATAGTGCTCCTTGATATGACGCAGGTTGACCGTCTCGCGCACGCCCGGATGCTGGTAAAGATCGCGCAGATAGCCTGAAAGGTTCGGGTAGTCGGCAATACGGCGCAGATTGCACTTGAAGTGGCCGACATAGACCGCATCAAACCGGACAAGCGTGGTGAACAGGCGCCAATCCGCTTCCGTCAGCCGGTTGCCGACGAGATAGCGGTCGGCGGCAAGCCGTGCGTCCAGCTGATCGAGCGTCTCGAAGAGGATCGTAACAGCCTCCTCGTAAGCCTCTTGCGTGGTGGCAAAGCCCGCCTTGTAGACGCCATTGTTGACGCTGTCATAGACGAGGCTGTTGACCGCATCCACCTCTGCCCGTAGCGCTTGCGGGTAAAAATCAACGGTAGAGCCGGTGATCCCATCAAAGGCGCTGTTCATCATCCGGATGATATCCGCCGATTCGTTGGAAACGATGGTATTGTTCTCTTTGTCCCAGAGGACCGGCACGGTAACGCGGCCGCTATAGTGCGGATCGGCCTTCAGATAGACTTCGTAAAGCGCCTGCGACCCGAAAAGAGCATCCGCCGTCGCATCCGCATCGTCCTGTGGGCGAAACTGCCAGCCCTTGTCGCGCATCAGCGGATGCACGACCGAGAACGAAATCGCCGCCTCCAATCCCTTCAGCGCCCTGAAGATCAGTGTGCGATGCGCCCAGGGACAGGCAAGCGACACATAGAGATGATAGCGGCCGATCTCTGCCGGAAAGCCACCCGCGCCGCTTGGGCCAGCGGCGCCGTCGCGCGTCACCCAGTTGCGAAACTGCGACTGGGACCGCTTGAAGCGCCCGCCGGTGGATTTCGTGTCATACCACACGTCCTGCCAGACGCCGTCCACGAGCATTCCCATGATATTTCCTTCCTGCAATCATCCAACAAGTACACTTTGCCAGCCTCGACAGCCGATGGCGAGGTCGCAGACAGTGACGGTGTGTTTTATATGGACGACCGGAATTTTTGCTGTTATTGGCGATCGTCAAGCAAGGATCATATCCCGACATGAGTGAAGCTAGGACCCTACGACGACGCTGAACGAGATGCCCGACACCTTTCGTGTGTCGCTCACGATCCCGTTGTCCTGTCCGTATATTGGTTTCCGCTTCTCATGCACAGCCACGAACTTGTTTACCTCACAGAGGACGCGTCGCATGACGCCATCATCGAACTCATCAATGCCGAGGCCTTCGGTCCGGGTCGCTTCGCGAAGGCTGCGGCGCGCATTCGCGAACAGGGCCCGCATGATCGTTCGCTCTCCTATATCTGCGCCGACGATGGCGAGACCATCGCCTCGGTGCGAATGACGGCGGTGAAAGCCGGTGGGGTCGATGCCCATCTGCTTGGTCCTCTGGCCGTGCGCCCCTCGCACAAGAACCTCGGCATTGGCCGCGAACTGGTGCGCATCGCCATTGAGGCGGCGCGGCGCAAGGGCTCGGAAGCCGTCATTCTGGTCGGTGATCCGCCCTATTACATGCCGCTCGGTTTCGAGAAAGTCTCCTATGGCGCGCTGACTTTTCCAGGCCCCGTGGATGCCGGTCGCGTGCTCGTCGTGCCGCTGGCAGAGGGCGTGCATGCGCGGCTGAAGGGCGTGATTGCCTGGCAGGACTGGCAGCCGCAGGCCGTATCGCTGGCTGCCGCGGCGGAATAGGTTTCGCGCCTACGGCTTTTTCCATTCCATCAAATGCGCATAGGGCACGCGGTTATAGGCATCGCGTGTCTCCGGTGGCCCTCCGATGGCTGGCGGCTCTTCGAAGCGGACGAGATGCAAGCCGGCCTGAAGCAACAGCGTCATATAGCGGCTCATCGGGCGGTGATAGTTCAGGATGCGGATGCCGCGCCATTCCTGCCACTCAGCATGTTCCGTCAGATAGGTATCGACCTGCACAAACTTTTTCTTACCCGCACCATCTCTGACCCAGGCGCCGCTTCCGCAAGCAGTAATGAACGAATTGAGATTGGCGATGAGCAGGCTACCGCCGGGGGTAGTGACGCGGGCCATTTCATTGATCGCCGTTTCGATATCGGCAATATCGATCAGGGTGAAATAGCTGACGACAAGGTCGAAACTGCCATCCGGAAAAGGCAAAGCCTCTGCTTGGGCAAACCGGTAGTCACCAGCCGGATCACGGCTGCGGGCAGACGCCAGAAGCGGTTCTGTGGGGTCAATACCGGTAACAGAGGTGACCTTCTGGTGCTGCTTCAGGCGTCGGCAAAATCTGCCTTCGCCGCAGCCTACATCAAGCGCTCTTTGAAAAGATCGCTGCTCAAGCAGCCGGTCTATGGCCGGATCAAGCACAAATTGGCGATTGAAATCGCCGTCGCGACCTTGGCTTTCCACCCAGGCCGGCGCCGATTGAGACCAGCCGTTTTCCACATTGCTCACTGTATTACCTCCGGCCCATCGAAGCGCTTGGACAGCCAGGTGATGCTGAGATCGCCCGTCATCGGGCCATGACTGCCGTTTACCGCATAACCGCACCGCAGATAAGTGTTCAAGGCCTGCGGGTTCATCGTGTCGAGATAGGCGCCGATGCAGCCGCGGGCTTTCGCCTCGTCTTCGGCCAGCGCCAGAAGCTTGGGCGCAAGGCCCTGGCCGCGCTGATGTTCCGGAATGAAGAGAAGCCGCACATAGAGCCAGCCGCGCGCCGTATGGCCGATCAGCCCGCCCTCGACATCGCCTGCCTCGTCCCGCAGCAGAATGGATAGCGACTT
Organism: Rhizobium sp. FY34; assembly: GCF_005222845.1. Lineage (GTDB taxonomy): Bacteria > Pseudomonadota > Alphaproteobacteria > Rhizobiales > Rhizobiaceae > Neorhizobium. The sequence goes on from NZ_STFZ01000011.1 coordinate 490,942, forward strand.
GCGATCGCTCTTTCCGAAGGTTGCGACATTATAGGCAACCAGACGATCCTCGACCGCCTTTTCGTCCTCCGGCGCGACGTATTCGCTGATGCTGAATTTATGGCTCATAGGCAACCGCCTCCATGCTGGGAGGTGATGGTTAGCAGCCTGCCGGATGCGCGGCAAATGGGTATCGCCGATATTTACCGCCCCTCGCGCCACCACATGGCCGAAACCGCCAGCAGCAGGGCCGCCAGCCCGGCAAAGCCGGCAAATAGCGGTGTCGTGTCGATCCCGCGCAGCACTGTCTCATCGGTCATGCGAATGATCATACGATCGGGATCATTGACCCGCACCTCGCCACGCACCGGCAGGATATCAGGCAGCGTCACCCCATCGCCATTTTCAACACGGGCCACCAGGCCTCGGGTTTTCTGCGCATAGGGGGCAAGCGTCTCGGTGGTCGAGATCATCGCCTTGAATTCCGGCGCGTCCACCGTGCCGATATGCACCAGCGTCGAGAATGTGCCGTTCGACACTTCGAACAGGCCGATCTCGTTCATGCGCTGCTCGATCCGATAGAGGCCGGGCCCGGCAGCGGTAAAGGGCACCGTTTCGATACGACCGGACGGATATTTGATCGTCGCCGGTCCCGGATCATCACCGATGGTCTGGCGGGTCGCTTCCAACGTGCGGCCAAGCGCGCGCGCCGTCAGCGCCTCTTCCTCCAGTTCCGGTTCCTTCATCAGCCAATGGGCAATGCGGCGATAGAGCGACACATGCGGGCCGCCGCCTTCAAAGCCGCGCGCCCAGAGCCAGCCCTGATCGGAGAGAAGCATGGCAACACGGCCCTCGCCCTGGCGATTGAGAACGAGCAACGGTCGGCCGCCATCGCCCTGCATGACCGTCTGGCCCTGCGGCGGATCGACATCGATGGTGCGGAACCAGCGGCCCCAGGTGGGCGGTTCGCTGCCAGACCCATCGAGCCCACGGGTGACGGGATGTTTCTTGCCAGCCTCCGACAGGCGCGGAAAGAAACCGGCTGTGTGCACAGTGCCGGTTGGTGCCGCCGGCAGCACGGTGGAAAGCGGGGTCGCCGCAATCGAAGCCTCGCCGGCATGTTCGGGGCCGGCGGCAATCAGCAGCGCCCCACCCTTTTCCACATACTGGGCGATATAGTCGTAATAAAGGATCGGCAGCACGCTACGATGCTGGTAGCGGTCAAAGATGATGAGGTCGAAGTCCTCAATCTTATCAACGAACAATTCGCGCGTCGGAAAGGCAATCAGCGACAATTCGTTGATCGGCGTGCCATCCTGCTTTTCCGGCGGGCGCAGAATCGTGAAATGAACGAGATCGACGGACGCATCGGATTTCAACAGGTTGCGCCAGGCGCGCTCACCCGCATGCGGTTCGCCCGACACCAGCAGCACGCGCAGGTTCTGGCGGATGCCGTCAATGACGTGCACGGCGCGATTATTGGCCGTCGTCACTTCGCCTGGCAGTTCTGCGACGGAAAACTCCATCACATTATTGCCGCCACGCGGCACCGTGAAATTGAAGGGAACGGGCGCGCCGGGCGTTGCCTGCAGCGTGGCAATCACCTCGCCATTCATGCGCACGGTTAGAGGTGCCGCCCCGCCCCGCGCGCGCCCGTCATCGAAGACGCGCAGCGTCATAGACTGTTCTTCGCCGACAATGCCGAAACGCGGCGCACGAACCACTTCCACACGTCGGTCGAATTCATCGGCACGGCCGGTAATCAGCCCATGCAGCGGCGCATTGAAGCCAAGCTCCTGGTTGACGTCCGGCAGATCGTGGATCTGCCCGTCGGTGAGGAACACCGCACCGCCGATACGGCTCGGCGGCACATCGACCGTGGCGGAAGATAGCGCCGTGAACAGCCGCGTCGAGGGCGTATCGGACCGCTCGTCGTCCTGGACCTCCACCACGCGGGTCTCGATGCGGGGAAAGCGGGAGAATCGCTCTTGCAACTGTGCGAGAGCGGCATCGGTCTGGGCCAGACGCAGTTGGGTATCCTGGCTCTGTGAGCGGTCCACGATAACCGGCACAATGGTGGAAAGCTGCTCACGGTCTTCCTGCGTCAGCGTCGGATTGGCAAGCGCGAGAAGCAGAGCGGCCAGCGCCAGACCGCGCAAGGTCGCGCCACGCAAGCCGCGCCAGAAAGACATGGTAACCAGGCCTGCGGCAAACACACCGAGCACCAGCAGCACGGACAGAGGCAGGAAGGGCGCGAATTCGATCGTCATGGCCACCGCCTCCTCATTGTCCAAGCCGCTCGAGCAGTGCCGGCACATGCACCTGGTCGGCCTTGTAGTTGCCGGTGAGCATATACATCATGATGTTAACGCCAGCGCGGTAGGCATATTCGCGCTGCATGTCGTCGGGCGGCACCGTCGGCAGGACCGAATTCCCATTGCCATCGATCGCCCAGGCGCCGGCAAAATCATTGCCGGTAATGAGAAGCGGCGTCACGCCATCGCCGGAGGATGACAGCTCACTTTCGGAATTTCGGGCATCCTGACGCGCTTCCACCCAGAGCGGGCTGCCGGAATAGCGGCCGGGAAAACTGGTGAGCAGATAGAAGGAGCGCGCCAGCACATGGTCTGTCGGCGTCGGCTCAAGCGGCGGAATATCGACATTGGCGAGGATTTCCTGCAGCCGCTGGCTGTTGGCGCTCAGGGCACCGACCCCGTCCAGCGTCGAAATCTGATCGCGCGTATCAAACAGAACCGTGCCGCCGCTGCGCATATAGGTATCGATGCGCGAAATGGCCGCCGCAGTCGGCATGGGGGCGGTGGATGAAATCGGCCAATAGATGATCGGATAGAAGGCCAGTTCATCCTTGGAAATATCAAGGCCAACCGGGGTGCCGGGCTCCAGCGTCGTGCGATAGGAAAGAAACTGGCTCAAGCCTTCCAACCCCTGTTCGGAAATGCGATCGACATCAGCTTCACCGGTGATCACATAGGCGAGATGAGTTACATCGAGCCGTTCCAGCGCCTGTTCATCGCCCGGTTTTGCATCCTGCGCACGCGCATCCGACAGCGACAGGGCAAAGGGTGAAAGCGCCAGCAACAGGATGGCAGCAGCCGAGCGCCCTGCTCGCGACAGGCGCGAGAAGCCACCATTCATGAAGAGCACGACAAGACTATCGACCAGCAGCAGCAAAAGGGCGATGGTAAACAGCGCCGGGCGCAGCGATACGGCCTCGCGCCCGATAAGGCCTTGCCGCGTAACCGAGAGGCCAGCAATATTGGTATCGATCGGGTTGAGTTCGGTGCCCGGCGGCAAAAGGTTGACAGCGGTAAAACCATCCTCGGACCCATAAAGGCCGGGCGGATGATCAGGGCTTGCCACCGGCACCTGGCCCGGCGCGGGCGTGATCGGCTTGGCAGGTCCCGTCTCCGTCGTCAGCACTCCATCGGCGGTCAGCAACCGGTAGGGCGGCAAGGCGACAGCCGCGGCACCGGCCAAGGACGTGGTCTGCGCGCCACTGGCACGGGCAAGCTGCACCAGACGCCGCAGCATTTCGACGAAATCACCCGACAGCGGCAGATCAGACCAGGTGGCCTCGGCGCTCACATGAAAGAGCACGATACGGCCGGCCTCCACTTCTCGCGTCGTCACCAGCGGCGTTCCATCGGCAAGGCTTGCCCAGGTGCGTTCCGCCAGATCCGGCGTCGGCTCGGCCAGTACCTGGCGCTTGACGAGAACGCTTTCAGCGTGCGGCATGCCGGCAAAGGGCCCGAATGGTGGGAAATCGGCAAGCGGCTGTGGCTCGGCCCAGGACAAGGCCCCGCCCAGCGCCCGTTCGCCACGCCGCAGGATAACAGGCACCAAAGGATCATCGGTCGGTGCCGCGGCAAGCCGCGACCCGGCAAAGCGGATCAGCATGCCGCCGCGCGCGATCCAGCGCTGCAGTGGTTCATAGGTATCTGCCGGAAGCCGACCGATATCAGCCATGATGATGGCCGAGGGGTTGTTGGCAAGAACGTCTGGAAGCGAGGTCGAAAGGTCGGAGCCGCGCGGCTGGATGATATCGGCATAGGGTTGCAGCGCACGGCTGATATAATAGAGCGGCAAAAGCAGCGGCTGCATTTCATTGCCGCTGTCGCCCGACAGAAGCGCCACCCGGCGGCGCTTGAACCCATCATCCAGCAGATGCGCGGCACCGGCCGTCGCATGGCCTTCAATGGAAAGGCGGGCAAAATCATTGCGCAACTCGAAGGGAGCGGAAATCTCTGCGCTCGCCGTGCCTGAGCCGACGGCAAAGGAAAGCGGTGCCGAGGCAAGCGTGCGTCCCCGCTGGTCAAGCGCATTCACGGTAAAGCTCTGCCCTGCTGCGCGATTGAGGCGCGAGGCCGTCACGCTCATCGAAGTTGCGTTATTGGTCGCCTGCGTCAATGCCAGGGCTCCGTCGCCATCACCTTCGATAAGGCGCAGATCAGCAGGCGAAAGGCTGGCAAGATCGGCCATCATCTCTTGATCCTCGGCTGCCGCCACACCATCGGTGAGGAATGCGACAGTACCGGGGCGCAAACCGTTGAAAGCCTCGGTCAGGGCTTGCGCCGTGCGCGCCCGCTGCGGCACCAGGGGCTGCGGCCGGGCAGCCGCCAACTTTTCGCGCGCCGCCGCTGCCGTTCCCGGCACGGCATCATGGGTAGCGTCTGCGGTAAAGACGATCGAGACCGGCAGGTCTGCCTGTTGTGCATCGTCGATCAGCATGTCGGCGGTTTCGACCCGCCGTTGCCAATCCTTGGCCGCCGCCCAGCTATTGTCGACGACCAGCACCAGCGGACCACCAGACGACAGCGAGCCAATGCGCGGGTTCATCACCGGATCGGCAATCGCAAAGATCAGGGCCGCTGCCATCAATATGCGCAGCAATGTCAGCCACCAGGGGCTGTTGGCCGGCGTTTCCTGGCGTTTCAACACGGTGGCAAGAATGGCCAGCGGCGGAAACACTTCCGATTTCGGACGCGGAGGTGTCAGCCTCAGCAACCACCAGATGGCCGGCAGTGCGATCAGCGCAATCAGGATGGCGGGACTTGCAAAGGCAAAGGCGCTCATGGGCGGGCTCCGGCCATGCCCGACGGGTTGCCGGAGAGATAGCCGTAGACGGCACCCAGCGCTTCCGATGCCAGATGATCGGTGCGGTGGAAGGCAAAACTCCAGCCAAGCCGTCGCAGCGATTGGCCGAGGCTCTCCCGGCGCGCCAGATAGGCCCGCTGATAATCCTCGCGCAGGGTCTCAGCCCGGCCGGACATCAATTTTTCCCCGGTTTCCGGATCGGTAAACTCCGTGCGCCCCGTAAACGGGAACGTCTCTTCGGCCGGATCGGCCACTTCCACCACATGGCCGCGCAGATTGCGCCGGGCCAGCGGCGCAATGCGCTCCATGATCCGGTCGGCATCATCGAGAAAATCACCGATCAGCACGATATCGCTCGATCCGCGGATCATCGCCGTATCAGGCATGCCTTCCGTTTGCGGCGCATGCATGATGGCAGCCGCCAGCCGTTCGGCAGCATTGCGGGCCGAAACCGGTTCCATGACGCCAGGGCAACCGATGCGCTCGCCTGACCTGGCAAGGATTTCAGCCAGTGCCAGCATCAGCACCAGCGCCCGGCTTTCCTTGGAGACGGAACCGAGCGTCGATTTATACATCATCGAGGGCGACAGGTCGGCCCAGAGCCAAACCGTATGGGCTGCCTGCCATTCGCGGTCACGCACATAGGTATTGTCATCGCGGGCGGACCGGCGCCAGTCGATGCGCGCCAGGCTCTCGCCTTCGGTATAAGGGCGGAACTGCCAGAAATTCTCGCCTATGCCGCGCTTGCGCCGGCCATGCCAGCCGGCAATCACGGTATTGGCGATGCGGCGTGCCTCGACCATGCAATCCGGCACAAGGGCGGCTCGCTGACGGGCGCGGGCAAGAACTTCGCCGCCGGGGGTCTGCGGAACGATCTGGCCTATGGATGCCACGCCTGCTCCTTACCTGTTTTTCCGGTCTGTACTGTCCTGGTCAGCAACACGCGGCGGGTCAGCCGCGCGCCTGCTTGACCAGGCCCGCAATCACGTCGCGCACGGACATCCCTTCGGCACGCGCCGCAAAGGTCAGCGCCATGCGATGTTCCAGCACCGGTTCGGCCAGCGCATGCACATCATCCAGCGATGGGGCAAGCCGGCCCTGATAGAGGGCTCTGGCACGGGCGCAGAGCATCAGCGCCTGGCCGGCACGCGGGCCCGGCCCCCAGGCAACATGCCGGTCGGTCATCGTATTGCCATGGCCGGGACGCGCCGAGCGCACCAGCGACAGAATGGCATCGACCACCGTATCGCTGACCGGCATCTGGCGGATGAGAGACTGGATCTCCTGCAGGCGCGGCGCATCGATAATGCTGCGCGCCTTCGCCTCGGATAGGCCTGTGGTGTCGAGCAGGATCTGCCGTTCGGCGGCCAGATCCGGATAGAGCACGTCAACCTGCAAAAGGAAGCGGTCGAGCTGGGCTTCGGGTAGCGGGTAAGTACCTTCCTGCTCCAGCGGGTTCTGCGTGGCCAGCACATGGAAAGGCGCCGGCAGGTCATAGCGCTGGCCGGCCATGGTGATATGGTATTCCTGCATGGATTGCAGAAGCGCCGACTGCGTGCGCGGGCTGGCGCGGTTGATTTCGTCGGCCATCAGCAATTGCGCAAAGACAGGTCCCTTGACGAAGCGGAACGAACGGCGACCATTCTCGTCCTGGTCCATCACTTCAGTGCCGAGAATATCCGACGGCATCAGGTCGGGTGTGAACTGAATGCGGTTGGCGTTCAGGCCCAGCACCGTGCCAAGCGTGGTGACGAGCTTGGTCTTGGCAAGCCCCGGCACACCGACCAACAGCGCATGGCCGCCGGACAGGACTGCGATCAGAGTGTTTTCCACCACCTGTTCCTGGCCGAAGATCACCTTGGAGACTTCCGCCCGGATTTCGGCGATATCGGAGAGCGCCCTTTCGGCGGCTGCGATGATGGCTTTTTCATCGAGTGGAGTTTCGGTGGAAGTCATCACACCCATGTCGGTCTCCATCAGGCTTTCAACCCGGCATGATGCCCGGTCTGGCGAATCGCTCTCAATAGACGAGTGGTCCATTCTGTCCAACTTATTCCCGCCTTGGCGGCTGACAAGAACGATCTGAATGACTATCTCGTGAGACTGGACGCATAAACCGCAACCATGACGGAAATTATGGCAGGCATGACGATAAATACCGCGACGGACGCAGCAGGTCTTGCCGCATTGATCGGCCGCGCCGCCGAGCAGACCGGCGAGCAGAATCGCGGTTTGCCGCCCGTTGAGCGCTGGAATCCGCCATTTTGCGGCGATATCGACATGGAAATCCGCGCCGATGGCAACTGGTTCTATCTGGGAACCCCGATCGGCAGGCCGGCACTGGTGCGGCTTTTCTCCACCGTTTTGCGCAAGGATGAGGACGGCCAGACCTACCTCGTCACGCCTGTGGAAAAACTCGGCATTCGCATCGAGGATGCGCCGTTCCTGGCCGTGGAGATGACGCTCACGCAGCGTGACGGTGCACCGCTCATCACACTGCGTACCAATGTCGGCGATCTCGTGGAGATTGATGCGGATCATCCGCTACGCCTTGCCATCGAGCCTCAGACGGGGGCGCTCAAGCCCTATGTGCTGGTGCGCGGGCGGCTGGAAGCCCTCGTCACGCGGGCGCTCACCTATGAACTGATCGAGCATGGGCAAGTGATTGACGTGGATGGCATCGAAATGTTTGCACTATGCTCGGGCGGCGCCATCTTTCCCATCATGCCGGCCGCAGAACTGGATCGTCTGTCGCAATGAGTAACCTGCTGCTGAACCCGGATTTTTATTCGGCCGATGAATTTCGCCGCCGCGCCGCACATCAGGGGGGCCCGCCAATCGAGCTTGCCTCGCGTGAACATGGCGACCACCTGCTCAATCCCGGCATTCTGGCGCATCTGGAAGGTCTGACACTGCGCGATGCAGCGGTGCTGGTACCGGTCGTCAATGATCCGGATGGGGCCAAGATCATCCTCACACAGCGCACGGCAACCTTGCGCAAGCATTCGGGCCAGATCGCTTTTCCCGGCGGCGCCGTCGATCCGGAAGATGCAAGCGTCGAGGCGGCAGCCCTGCGCGAAGCAGAAGAAGAAATCGGCCTCGACAGGCGCTTCGTCGAGCCTGTTGGTCGCCTGCCGGATTATTTTGCTGCTACCGGTTTTCGCATCACGCCAGTGCTGGCGGTCGTCGAGCGCGGCTTTGATCTGAGGCTGAACCCGACCGAGGTCGATCAGGCCTTCGAGGTGCCGCTTGCCTTTCTGATGGACCCGGCCAATCACGAGACCGGCAGCCGCGAATGGCAGGGCGCCGTTCGCCACTTCTACCGCATGCCCTATGGCGAATGGAATATCTGGGGCATTACCGCAGGCATTCTGCGGACCCTCTATGAAAGGTTATATGCATGACGAGCCTTGCCGGACAGACCTGGCTCACCGATCCCGCTGTAGAGCGGGTGTTTGCACTTCTGAATGCAGAGGGTGGCGAGGGGCGCGTCGTGGGCGGTGCCGTACGCAATGCCCTGATGGGCGTTGCGATCTCGGATGTCGATTTTGCCACCACCAACCTGCCGCAGGTGGTGATGGAGCGCGCGCGCGCCGCCGGCCTCAAGGCCGTCCCGACCGGCATCGACCACGGCACGGTGACGCTGGTTGTCGATGGACGCGGCTTTGAGGTGACGACGCTTCGCCGGGACGTGACAACCGATGGACGCCATGCGCAGGTGGCCTTCGGCACCGATTGGCAGGAGGATGCCGAACGGCGCGATTTTACCATCAATGCGCTCTACGCGACCGTCGATGGTACGGTGGTCGATCTCGTTGATGGGCTGAAGGATATCGAGACGCGCACGGTGCGCTTCATCGGCGACGCCTCGACGCGCATTGCCGAGGACTATCTGCGGGTTCTGCGTTTCTTCCGTTTCTTTGCCACCTATGGCTCCGGCCGTCCGGATGCCGATGGCTTGCGGGCCGTTGCCAAGGCCAGGGATCGGCTCGACCAGTTATCGGCAGAACGGGTCTGGGCCGAGATGAAGAAGCTTCTGTCTGTTCCCGACCCATCACGCGCGCTTTTGTGGATGCGCACCACCGGCGTGCTGACCGCCATCCTGCCGGAAACCGAAAAATGGGGCATCGACGCCATCCATGGCCTGGTCACCACGGAACAATCCCTCGGCTGGACGCCCGACCCGCTGCTTCGGCTGGCGGGCATGGTGCCGCCGGATGGTGAGCGGATCGCCGCCATGACCAAGCGGCTTCGTACATCCAATGCAGAGGCCGAGCGGTTGGCGCTCTGGGCCAAGGCGCCGGCGCCCACGCCTGAGCTTGCCGAGACGGCACTCGACCGGCTTCTCTACTGGAATGGCAGAGACGGAATGTTGATGCGCCTGAAACTGTCTTTGTCCAGCGCTCGCACCAATGCCGTGGCAAGCGATGCCGACATGCTGAAATCCGCACGGTTTTCCACCTTGCTGAAACGTGCCGAACAGTTCAGCAAGCCGGCTCTGCCGCTGAGCGGTGCCGACGTCATGGCGCTTGGCGTGCCAGCCGGTCCAAAGGTCGGGCAATTGCTCGGCGATATCGAAAAACTCTGGGTGGAGCGCAATTTCGCGCTGGACCGCGAAGCGCTGAGCACGAAGCTGGCGGAGATGGTCGCCGGCTGACCTCTTCAGCAGAAGGCGGTCAGTGCCAGCGGTCGATCACCAGATCTCCGCCTTCTCTGCTTTGCCGGCCAGTTCGTTCAGGCGGGCAAGCGTTGCCGTCGTCACGTCTGCCGGCAGGGCATCGAGAGCAAAGAAACCGCTCTCGGCGATTTCCCGATCAGCAAGTCGCGGCGCGCTCTGGCGCACTTTCGCCCGGTAGAAAATCACATGGTCGCGCGCACTTGCCCGGCGGTTCTGGTAGACATGGAAAATCTCCGGGCTCTCCAGCAATTCGAGATTGCCTTCTTCCCGCAGTTCCTTGACAAGCGCCGCCTGCACAGTCTCACCGCGCTCCACGCCGCCGCCCGGCATGTACCAGCCGGGCACATAGGTATGGCGCACGAGGAATACCCGCCCCTCATCATCGAAGCAGGCGGCGCGCACGCCAAGCGTCATGCCACGGGTCAACGCAAAGATACGGTGCAGAAAGAACACCATGGTCCGCGTTTTCCAGCCTGAGATTTCCGCGACACCTTCGCGCTGCATGCGCCTTGCCCCCCTGCCTGCTTGGCTTTATGTCTCCTGGCATGTACACGTTTGCGCACATCTCCGATATCCATCTCGGGCCCCTGCCCCGCCTGTCAGTGCGTGAGCTGGCATCGAAGCGCATCACCGGCTTCATCAACTGGCATCGCAACCGGCGCAAGCACATGCAGGCGGATACGCTGGACCTTTTGCTCGGTGACATGCGCTTGCGCGCGCCGGAACATCTGATGATTACCGGCGATCTCGTCAATCTTGCGACGCCGATCGAAATCCGGCTGGCTGGCGAATGGCTTCGCTCGATAGGCGAGCCTCTGGATACCACAGTCGTGCCCGGCAATCACGATGCCTATGTGCCGGGCGCCCATCATCGCTCCGTACGCGAATGGTATCCCTTCATTGCCGGGGACGAAGGACCAGTGGACTGGCCGGACGAGGAACATGTGTTTCCGACCTATCGACGGCGCGGGCCCATCGCGATCATCGGTTGTTCCACGTCGAATGCCACTATTCCGTTTTCCGCCGCCGGCTATTTCAGCGCCCGCCAGGCACGCGAACTGGCCAATCATTTAAAGCGCGCGAAGGATGAGGGCTTGTTCCGGGTCGTTCTGATCCACCATCCGCCGGTGCGGGGGGCGGCCTCATCGCACAAGCGCATGATCGGCATAAGGCGCTTTGCCGCCGCCTTGTCGATTGGCGGCGCAGAACTGGTCTTGCATGGCCATACTCATCTCAACACGGTCTATACGCTGAAAACCCATCACGGCCCCGTGCCGGTGATGGGCATTGCCTCGGCCTCACAAGGGCCAGGCGGCCATAAGCCTCCGGCCGCCTACAATCTGTTTTCGCTGACGGGTGAACCGGGCGCCTGGAACCTTGCCTGCGACCGTTACGGACTGACGCCAGCAGCCGATGCCATAGTGCACGAACAGAGGCACGTGCTGCATGGCGATGCCACGGCGATCCCCGCGCAAGAATTCCTGCAACCAGTGGATTGAGCCAGCTTGGCGAAAGCCCGGCCTGCTTTATTGTTAAGCCAGAACTGATTTAGCAATCACAAGAAACCCAGGGCTCGACGGGACCGCATGGACGCACATTCCCCAGGCACGGATATTCGGCGTGAACTCGTGGCGCTTCTGCCGCAGATCCGTCGCTTTGCCATGACATTGACATCCGATGCCGGGCGCGTGGATGAACTCGTGGCGTCAGCCTGCGAGCAGGCCATCCAGAAATCGCATCAGTGGCACGGAGAAAGACGGCTTGAGCCGCGTCTCTTTGCTCTCCTGCGCGCACTCTCGCGGGATGATCCACGCAAGCGCAAGGCCGGGGAGGCTGATGCAAGGCCCGAAAAGCCGGCCGCACGCGAGAAGGCTCGACATTCGATCATGGACACGCTGACAAAGGACAATGCCGCTATATTCCTCCTCTGCGTCGTCGAGGGGCTTTCCTACCTTGAAGCAGCGGCGGTGATGGGGATCGCGCCAGAAATTATCGCCGATTCCATGGTTTCGGCACGCCGTGAACTTGCAGCAGCAGCGGCCGCCGCTGCCGAACGGAGAGCCTGATGCACGACGGGCGCGTGAAGCCAATCGATCTGCAGGTCTCGCTTCTGCTGGATGGCGAGCTCACCGACAATGAGCGCGAGGCACTCGAGGCGATATTGCAACAGGATCCGCAGGCACGCGCGCGTCTGGAGGAATTGCGCCTGTGCGACGAGCGGGCGCGCAAATCCTTCGAAGACATGCTGAAGGAACCGGTATCGCTGGACCTGGTGCGCTCGATCCGCACGGCTACACCGCCGCGTCGCGCTGTGCGCCTGCCGGGTTCCGCGCGTCCACGTCTGCCCGTCAAGCCCAGCGTCACCGCCATCATCACCGCCTCTCTGGTCATGTTCGCATTGGGTACCAGCGCAGGCTACATGCTAGCCGGTCGACCGGGCATGACGACCTATGCCGATCTTGCCGGAGATCCCAACAAGGCATGGCTCGACGATGTGGCCTCGCATTACCGACTGTTTTCGCGTCAATCCCGCCATCTGGTGGAAGTGCCGGCCATCGAATCGGCGCATATCGTTGACTGGCTGATGGCAACCACCGGCGTGTCCTTCCGCATCCCGGACCTGTCCAAGGAAGGCCTACAGTTTCTCGGTGCACGCCTCTATTCAGCCGGTGGCCGCCCGGTTGGACAACTGATCTATCGCAATGGCGATTCGGACGTGATCGCCATTTCCTTCACCAAGAGCATCGCCCCGTCGGAAACCGGCATGCGCGAGGTCATCCGCGATGATATCGGGCTCGTCGTCTGGCAGGGGCTGCAGGCAAGCTATGTGCTGACGGGCCCCTCGGCAGATGCCATGCTGGACACGCTCGCCTCCAAGGTGGCCGGGATTATCTGAGCGGGATCAGCGCGCAAAGCGTCTCGCCCCCACCACACACAGCACCACGCAAAGAGTGACCGCAATCATCATCGGGCTCACCGGTTCATGCAGCAAAAAACCGGCCAGCAGCAGGCCGAAAAAGGGTTGCAGCAATTGCAGCTGGCCGACAGCTGCGATGCCGCCCAGCGCCAGCCCGCGATACCAGAAAACGAAGCCAACCAGCATGCTGAACACCGAGACATAGGCAAGCCCGCCCCAGGCGCCCACCCCCACCGCCGACCAATCCGCCGGCAGAGTGGCGAGCGCAATGACGAGCATCGGCGCGAGGGCCAGAATCAGCGCCCAGCAGATCACCTGCCAGCCGCCAAGCCGACGTGACAGCCTTGCCCCTTCCGCATAGCCAAGGCCGCAGACGATCACGGCAGCCAGCATCAACAGATCGCCCGGTAGCGCGCCCGCGCCGCCAGTAACCAAAGCGAACCCGGCGACAACTGCACTGCCGAGGCAGGAAAACAGCCAGAACAGCGGTTTTGGCCGCTCACCGCCGCGCAGCACACCGAAGATGGCGGTGGCAAGCGGCAAAAGTCCGATGAAGACAATGGAATGGGCCGAGGTGATGGTCTGGAGCGCAAGTGCCGTCAGCAACGGAAAGCCGACCACCACGCCAGCCGCAATGACCACAAGCGAAGCAAGATCGGCACGCACTGGACGCTTTTCGCCCAGGCAAAAGAGCAGCATCGCCGCCAGCCCAGCGGCAATCACCGCGCGCGCCGAGGTCAGAAACAGCGGAGACAGATCCGCCACCGCCACCCGCGTCGCCGGCAGCGATCCGCTGAAGATCACCATGCCCATAAACCCGCTCAACCATCCATCCAGAGAAGCTTTCATTGTCCCTCGCTTTCTGGTGCCTGCTTAGGCAAAGGCGCTTGGCAGCGACAGATACGAAGAGATACAATCCATCCAAACTGTACTGGTATATTATTTGTTACACTTGGAGGAAGAATGCCCAGCAAGTCCGCCGGTACGCGCACAATGGAGGTGATGGCGGCGATCCGCACTCGCATCGAAAGCCGTGCACTCCTGCCCGGTGATCGCCTGCCTTCGGTGCGCAGTTTTGCTGGTCTGATGAAGGTTTCCCCGACCACCGTGGTGGAAGCCTATGACCGGCTGGTCGCAGACGGGTTGATCCGTGCGAAACGCGGTTCCGGCTTCTACGTCGCGGAAAGTGCCTGTGCGCCACTCTCCCTGATGAAGGCTTCAACGCCACAGGCGCGGGCCGTCGATCCCTTCTGGGTATCGCGCCAGTCCCTTGATGCTGACCAGACCGTGCTGAAACCCGGCTGTGGCTGGCTTCCCGCCGACTGGATGCCGCAGGAGGCCCTGGGCCGTGCCATGCGCCACGTTGCGCGCTCGGATACCATGCTGCTTTCCGACTATGGCAGCACGCGCGGCGCACCCAACCTGCGCCGACTGCTTGCCTCCCGCTTTGCTGACGAAGGCATGGCTGTCGATCCTGATCAGGTGCTGTTGACGGCCACCGGCACGCAGGCCCTCGATCTGACTTGCCGCTTCCTGTTGCGCCCCGGCGATACGGTACTGATCGATGATCCGTGCTATTTCAACTTTCAGGCGCTGTTGACTGTACATCAGGTGCAGACTGTCAGCGTTCCCTTTACCGCCACCGGGCCAGATCTCGACGCCTTCGAGGCAGTCCTGACCAACCATAAGCCGCGCCTCTACATCACCAATTCCGGCCTGCACAACCCGACCGGCGCAACGGTTTCGCCACAGACGGCCCATCGGCTGCTGAACCTTGCCGCCCGGCACGGTGCCACCATTGTCGAGGACGACATCTTTGCCGATTTCGAGCCAGAGGCTTCGGCAAGGCTTGCAGCACTGGATGGCCTTACCAATGTGATCCGCATCGGCAGTTTCTCAAAAACGCTGTCGGCCTCCATCCGCTGCGGTTACATTGCTGCACGAGCAGACTGGATCGACGGTCTTGTCGACCTGCAGGTGGCCACCAATTTCGGCGGGCCGAGCCCGATCTCCGCAGAAGTGGTCGCGCATGTTCTCTCCGCCGGCGGCTATCGCAAGCATATGGAGGACCTGCGTCGCAAACTCTCGCATGCCAGACGGGATGTGGGCGAACGGCTCAGCCGGCTTGGCATAGAACTGGTTTTGTCGCCCCGCGGCGGTTTTTATCTCTGGTGTCGCCTGCCGCGGGGCGCCGATTCGGCAACGATTGCGCAGCTTGCCTTGTCGCAGGGCGTAGTGCTGGCGCCGGGCAATGTGTTCAGCCTCAGCCAGACCGCCGGCCCCCTGATGCGCTTCAACGTGGCGCAGATGCAGGACCGTCGTATTGATGCGGTGCTGGCAGAGGCCTTGCAGCAGGTTTGTTGAGACACGTCGCGAGATGCTGGGTTCTGTGAGCGGGCGGATTGCCCCCTCACCCCGCAGGGTAGAAGGGACCGAAAGCGTTGTGGCATTCCATCTTCTCCCCAGCGGGGAGAAGATGCCGGCAGGAGGATGAGGGGGGCAAAGGTCACTGACGCAACCTGTTTCAACAGCCTACCGGCCTTTGTTTTATTACAAAAAACGCCCGGCGCTTGGTAGCACCGGGCATCTCCTGCACATCAAACACGAAACACGTTACTTGCCGGCCAGGACCTGGTTGGCGGCTGAGACAATCGCCTCCAGCGAGGCTGCGACGATATTGGTATTGATGCCGACACCAAACAGCTTGCCGCCGGCATGCTCCACCTCAACATAGGCAATGGCCGAAGCATTCGAGCCATGTTGCAGCGAATGCTCGGAATAATCCGCCACCGACAATTCAACGCCGAGATAGATCGACAGGGCATTGATGAAGCCGTCGATCGGGCCGGTGCCCTTGCCCTCGATGCGCTTTGTCTCGCCCTTATCGGTGATTTCGGCGGCCACCACGCGGATACCCTTCTGCTCCATGCCGGCCGGGTAGGTGTGGTGATCGACAAATTTGAGACGGCCTTCCGGCTGCTCCACATAGCGCGCGATAAAGCGGTCATAGATGCTTCTGGAAGGCAGTTCCTTGCCTTCCTCGTCGGTAATGCGCTGGATATCCTCGCGGAATTCCACCTGAAGATTGCGCGGCAGGTTGATGCCGTAATCGGCCTGCAGGATATAGGCGATGCCACCCTTGCCCGACTGCGAGTTGATGCGGATGATCGCCTCATAGGTGCGCCCGACATCCTGCGGATCGATCGGCAGGTAAGGCACTTCCCAGACCGGGGAATTGGCGGTCTTTACCGCCTTCATGCCCTTGTTGATGGCATCCTGGTGCGAGCCGGAAAACGCCGTATAGACCAGTTCACCGACATAAGGATGGCGCTCGGGAATGACCATTTCATTGGAATATTCGTAGACGGCCTTGATGCGCTCGATATCGGTGCAATCCAGTTCCGGATCAACGCCCTGCGTATACATGTTGAGCGCCAGCGCCACGACATCGACATTGCCGGTGCGCTCGCCATTGCCGAACAGCGTGCCTTCGACACGGTCAGCGCCGGCCATCAGGCCGAGTTCGGTCGCGGCAATCCCCGTACCACGGTCATTGTGCGGATGCAGAGAGATGATGACGTTTTCGCGGTTATCCAGGTTGCGGCACATCCATTCGATCTGGTCGGCATAGATATTCGGCGTCGCCATCTCGACGGTCGATGGCAGGTTGAGGATCAGCTTGTTCTCGGCGGTCGGCTTGATTTCGGCAATCACCGCGTTGCAGATCTCCAGCGCCACTTCCAGCTCGGTGCCGGTAAAGCTTTCCGGCGAATATTCATAGCGGTAGCCGCCGCCAGCCTTCTCAGCCATATCGATGATCATCTTGGCGGCATCCACAGCGATCTGCTTGATGCCCGGAACATCCTTGGCAAACACGACGCGGCGCTGCAGTTCCGAGGTGGAATTATAGAAATGGATGATCGGCCGGTGCGCGCCTTGCAGCGCCTCGAAAGTGCGGGTGATCAGCTCCGGCCGGCACTGCACGAGAACCTGCAACGAGACATCTTCCGGCACGCCGCCCTCTTCCACGCACCAGCGGGCAAAATCGAAATCGGTCTGTGAGGCGGACGGGAAGCCGATCTCGATTTCCTTGAAGCCCATGTCGAGCAGCAGCTTGAACATGCGCGCCTTGCGGTCATGCCCCATGGGGTTGACCAGCGACTGGTTGCCGTCGCGCAAATCGACCGAACACCAGATCGGCGCCTTGTCGATCACCTTGGAGGGCCAGGTGCGGTCAGGGATCTGGATCTGCGGATAGGCGCGGTATTTGCGCGATGCGTCGGGCATGCCCTTTTTGGCCGAGGCGGTCACAGTGGCGGCGGAATTCTTGGCGTCCATGGTCTCTTCTCCTTCGCGTCCAGCGTCGGCGCTTGTGGCAAAAGCCTGTGACAGCGCTCGGAACGTGGATCAAGGCCTCAGTCGAGGCTTTTGGTTTCAAATCGGGGAAATTCTGCGAGGAGCTTTGAGCCGACGGGCGCTTACGGCCGCCGGGCGCTCCTCAACGGACCCGGCAACCGCGGATAAGGCCGAGAAGAAGAAGCGAGTTTGGCACGGATGCGCGAATGCCGGCCGCAGTGCGGGCAGTCATGTCAGTCGCAGCAATGGTTGTGCCGTTGATCGTCATGGAAGTTTGATAGCGCGGGAAAATGCACAGTGCAAGCGGGTTATTCGGCGGCTGCCGCCGAAGCCGCTTCCAGTTTTTCCGTCAGCCAGATTTCAAGGAGTGCATCCCGTGTCACACCAAGTTGCTTGGCACGCCTGTCTAAGTGCAACATAGTCCCACGCTTGACCATTACCGTCATCTGAACGGGCTCCAGATTGGGCCGGGTTGCCTTACTCCAGTCGACATAGTCGCTGATGTCCTCGCCATCATCGAATTTGCGATCGAATTCTTCAGCGCTGATTGTCTTCATACCGACGCCTTTCCTGAATTCTGGCCCGACGGACAGAGATGATGCGAATATTCTCCCCACGCGGGGTGTAGATCGCCGTCCAGAACACACCATGGATGCGGCCTATCAAGACACGCCTGTTCTCTGCGACATGGTCCGTATCGAACTCGACGCCCCGCACATCATACCACAAAGCCTGGGCCTCGACAAAGTCGATCCCATGCTTTTCTTTATTGGCAGCGCTCTTGACCGGATCGAATTCGAACTCCATGCCGCATCAAAGCACGGGCGCGCGCAGGAATCGAAATCCTCAACCCTTCGTTGATATCCGTTTCAGCCCGAGCATGACCGCGCCGGCCACCAGCCCCCAGAAAGCGCCGGACACCCCGGCAAAGGCAAGGCCGGAGGCCGTGACGAGAAAGGTGATGGCAGCCGCCTCACGCGTCTCCACATCGCGAAACGCCGCCTGGGCAGAGCTGGAAAAGGCGCCGACAAGCGCCAGACCCGCCACGGCCTGCAACAGGATGGGTGGTGACAGCGCCACGAAGGCGATGATGGCGGAGGCCAGAAGCCCAAGCAGGATATAGCCGATACCGCCCACCAGCGCCGACCAGTAGCGCCGCTTCGGATCGGCATGCGCCTCTTCGCTGGCGCACATGGCCGCTGTCACGGCGGCCAGGTTGACCGGCACCGTGCCAAACAGCGCGCCGATGGCGGAAAACACGCCGGTTAGTGAGAAGAGCAGACTTGGCGAAGGCTCATAGCCATGAACCTTCAGGATCGCGATACCGGGAATATTCTGCGAGGCCATGGTGACGATGAACAGCGGCACTGCCACCGAAATGGCGCCATGCAGGGTAAACACCGGCGCGACAAAAATCATCTGCGGGTGAATGGCGTGGCTCAGTTCCGCCAGCACATCTGCCGGAAGCCCGACACCGAAGAGGAGCACAAGCGCGAAGGCGGCCAAAGCCGCCGGCACTGCCCAGAGCCGCTTCCAGATGACAAACACCATCCATGTGGCGACGATGGGCAGACCAAACAGCGGATTGAAGGCGACGGCCTTGACCGGCGCCAGGCAGAGATTGACGAGAATGCCGGCCAGCATGGCCTTGGCAAGCGGCGCCGGGATCATTCTAATCGCACGCCCAAGCGGCGAGAATAGCCCAGACAGCACGATCAGCGCCGCGCAGATGACGAAGGCGCCCACCGCTGCCGGAAACCCACCCTCGATCACGCCAATGCCCGCCAGAAGCGCTGCGCCAGGCGTTGACCAGGCGATACTGATCGGCATGCGCTTCCAGACCGGCAGGATCACGCCGAGCGACCCCATCAGCACCGACAGAACCAGCAGCGCGGATGCCACCTCATCCGGGGAGGCGCCCATCGCCGTCAACCCCTGCATGATCACCGCAAACGAACTGACGAAGCCGACAAAGGCGGTGAGCAGACCCATGATCATGGCCTGGGCGGAAAAATCTTTGAGCATAAGCGGTCTCTGAAGCAGCCACGAAGAGCGGTGAGAAGCAGAACGGCCGGCACTTGGCAAGCCGTTTTGCCGGCGCTCCCGGTCTCCCCATGCTCTCCAAACAGGCAGAGGCGCAAGGAAGATACAGCATTCCCGAAGGCCCGCTGACCATCCAGTGACGCTTTTTCGCGGAAAAACGGCAGATTGTGGCAAGATCTGGCGCTTGGCGCTTGCCTATGACAAAGCTTTTCCCTACCTCGCCATCCTTGGTTTTTCTGAAAGCGCGAGAAACAGGCCGTGATCCAGACGCCCTATTATCTGATCGACAAGTCGAAGCTGCTTGCCAATATGGAAAAGATCGCGACCTTACGCGAACTTTCCGGTGCAAAGGCGCTTCTGGCGCTCAAGTGCTTTGCCACCTGGGGCGTGTTCGATTTCATGCGCGACTATATGGACGGAACGACCTCGTCCTCACTCAACGAAGTGCGCCTTGGCCATGAGCGCTTCGGTAAGGAAACGCACGCCTATTCCGTCGCTTACGCCGATTACGAGATCGACGAGGTGATTTCCCACGCCGACAAGATCATCTTCAATTCGATCGGCCAGTTGACCCGCTATGCCGACAAGGCATCCGGCATCACGCGCGGCCTGCGTCTCAATCCCGGCGTATCCTCCTCCAGTTTTGATCTCGCCGATCCCGCCCGCCCCTTCTCGCGGCTTGGCGAATGGGATGTGAAACAGGTCGAGCCGGTGATGGATCTCGTCTCCGGCTTCATGATCCACAACAATTGCGAAAACGGCGATTTTGACCTCTTCGACCGCATGCTCGGCCAGATCGAGGAAAAATTCGCGCCGCTTCTCAAAAAAGCCGAATGGGTAAGCCTTGGCGGCGGCATCCATTTCACCGGCGAGGACTATCCGCTGGCAAAATTCGCGGAACGCCTGAAGCGCTTTTCCGGCGAGTATGGCGCGCAGGTCTATCTGGAGCCGGGCGAGGCCTCGATTACCAAATCCACGACGCTGGAAGTCTCGGTGCTCGATACGCTCTATAACGGCAAGAAGCTTGCGATCGTCGATTCATCCGTCGAGGCGCATATGCTCGACCTCCTCATCTACCGCGAAAGCGCCAAGATGAGCCCGAATGATGGCCCGCACCGCATCATGATCTGCGGCAAATCGTGCCTGGCCGGAGATATTTTCGGCGAATTCAATTTCGACCATGACCTGAAGATCGGCGACCGGATCTCCATCCAGGACGCTGCCGGTTATACCATGGTCAAGAAGAACTGGTTTAACGGCGTGCAAATGCCGTCAATCGCCATCCGCGAACTGGATGGCAGCATCAGGACGGTCCGTGAGTTTGACTACACGGACTACGAACACAGCCTTTCCTGAAAAGGCTTCTGACGATTGGACACGAAGGAGTTAGTCCTCATCATGAAAAAGAACGTTCTCATCATCGGCGCCGGTGGCGTTGCCCAGGTCGTGGCGCATAAATGCGCGCAAAACAACGACGTGCTGGGTGACATCCATATCGCCTCGCGCACAAAAGCCAAATGCGACGCCATCATCGCATCGGTTCACGAGAAGAAGGCGATGAAGCAGGCGGGCGTGCTGGAAGCCCATGCGCTCGACGCACTCGATATCGAGGCCACCAAGGCGCTGATCGAAAGGCTCGGCACGCAGATCGTCATCAATGTCGGCACCGCCTTCCTCAACATGTCGGTCCTGCGCGCCTGCATGGATACGGGCACCGCCTATATCGACACCGCCATCCACGAAGAGCCGAACAAGATCTGCGAAACCCCGCCCTGGTATGGAAACTACGAGTGGAAGCGCGCTGAAGAATGCGCAAACAAGGGCATTACCGCCATCCTCGGCGCCGGCTTTGATCCGGGCGTCGTCAATGCCTATGCGCGTTTGGCCAAGGACGAATATCTCGACAAGGTCACCGACGTCGATATCGTCGATATCAATGCCGGCAGCCATGGCAAATATTTCGCCACGAATTTCGATCCGGAAATCAATTTCCGCGAGTTCACCGGCGTCGTCTATTCCTGGCAGGGCGGCGAATGGCAGGTCAACAAGATGTTCGAGATCGGCAAGGATTACGACCTGCCGGTCGTCGGCACACGCCGCGCCTATCTCTGCGGCCATGATGAAGTGCACTCATTGGCAAAGAACATGGATGGCGCCGATGTGCGCTTCTGGATGGGCTTTGGCGATCACTATATCAACGTCTTCACCGTGCTCAAATCGATCGGCCTTCTCTCCGAACAGCCGGTCACGCTTGCCGATGGCTCCGAAGTCGTACCGTTGAAAGTGGTCAAGGCCTGCCTGCCCGACCCCTCCTCGCTTGCCCCGGAATACGAAGGCAAGACCTGCATCGGCGACTATGTGAAGGGTTTCAAGAACGGCAAGGAAAAGACCGTCTTCATCTATAATGTCGCTGACCACAAGGAAGCCTATAACGAAGTGGGAAGCCAAGGCATCAGCTACACCGCCGGTGTACCGCCGGTTGCTGCGGCCATGCTGGTTGCCACCGGCGAATGGGACGTGAAGAAGATGGCGAATGTGGAAGAACTGCCGCCCAAGCCCTTCATCAACCTGTTGAACAAGATCGGCCTGCCGACCCGTATCCAGGACGAGGATGGCGACCGCGCTGTCGAGTTCTGATCGGCGTTAGAATGTCGTGAGAGATATGACCCCGCTGGAGCGATCCGGCGGGGTTTTTTGTTGCGGGCTAAATGAATACAATTGCCACTCACATCATATCAAGAGCTGATTTAAAGCAGCAATCGCAATGAACAACTTTGCTCGAGACTAATATTTCTCGACCAACACAGGCCACACAACTATAATAAACACTGCAGCGCACCGCCTTCAACCACTGACCGAATTATGCGATGCTCAAGCCAAAATGGAGGAATCAGTGGCCGCGCTTTCAACTAAGGATTTAGACAATTTTCACAAGGCAGCAATCTCGCTGAAGTTGTTCAGCCGTGCCGAGCTCAATGACGATAAAAATCGCTCACTAATCGAGAAGCTGTATGTGGATCCGTTGCCTAACGACCACGTGTTCAAGACATTACTAGCCGACAATACAACTTTTATAATCGGAAGAAAGGGAAGCGGAAAGTCGACAGTCTTCCAGCGCGTCCAGCACGAAATCCGCAAAAATAAATCAAATATAATTTCTGCATATATGGACATTCGCAATGTATTTGAAGCATCACAAATAGATCCCGTCGCACAAACCAAGATAGAAGCTCTTGATGTAGCGATGTCTCCTGACCAAATCCAGAGATTTTTACTTTACAAACGATTTCTTAGATTGCTGATATCAGACATACGGAATGAGCTCAAGAGCCAGGTTGATCAGAGCTTTCTCACGCGATTGCGCGAGCGAGTGTCAGGGACTTCAGCGGAGGTTTTTGCTGGTCTCGACCTGCTTATAACGAAACTAGACAACCCCGACTACGAAGACATTGCCGGAATAGTATCCAAGCAAATCAAGAAAAACAACTCTGCAAGGCATGACAGCAAAGCCACCGGCAGCGTCAACTTTGAGGTGTCTAGTACCGATGTCGCTATAGGCGTCGGCGTAGGCGCAGAGGTTTCCAAGCTTGGCGAACATGCCGACGAGGAGCTCTATACGCAAATCCTTATGCGGATTATTGGCATCAATGACATAATTTCGGAGATTCAGAAAATACTGGGAGCGCTGGGTATCAAGCGACTTTATATTTTTCTTGATGATTTCTCTGAACTCCCACAACAAGCGCTGCATCTCTTGGTGGACGCCCTGATCTCGCCGTTGGCGAGGTGGTCGGACTTTATAAAGTTCAAAATCGCAGCATATCCGGGTCGAGTATACCTCGGATCATTAGATAAGACTAAGATAGAAGAAATTCAGCTTGATATGTACGGCCTCTACGGAGGGTCCGGCGTAGCAAAGATGGAAGAAAAAGCGATAGATTTCGTTCAAAGACTGGTTGAGAAGAGGATTCAGCATTTCTGTAAAGTTGACGCGGAAGTTTTCCTGAACGTGAAGCTGAATGAGTTTTGGCGAACACTTTTTCATGCATGCATGGCAAACCCACGCATCCTCGGCCATCTAATGCTCTATGCATATGATGCGCAACTGATCTATCAGAAAAAAGTTGGCATCCAGGCGGTTCAGGAAGCGTCACAGCGTTACTATGAAGAGAAAATTGCTCCATTTTTTGCAACGGGAAAGTACAAACTTGCACTAGAAGAAAGATCTTCTATTTATTCATTAAAGGAACTCCTAGAGAAAATTGTTTCACGCGCACGAGCCATTAGACAAGAGGGTTCGCGCGACGCGTCAAATACTCGGAGCCGCCCCTTCGCGAGCCACTTCTATGTTTCCCATGAGTTTGACGAGCTACTCCTGTCACTTGAGACGTCATTCTTTTTGACGAAATATTTCGAGCAATCGGACCGAGAAGGTGTTCGAGTTTCTATTTATGCTTTGAATTACGGCCTATGCACAAAATATCAAATCGGATTTGGACGACCTACAGAAAGAAGAGAGGACAGGCTGTATTTTGTAGACCGTAAGTTTGATTATAATGCACTAGCGCGGTCTTACATCCAAGAAAATCAAGAAATAAAATGTTCAGAATGCAACTCGGAATACGACCTATCGATGCTGCCAGCATTAAAGATGCTTCATATGTCTTGCCCTAAGTGTAGAAAGGGGATTTGCGCAGTTGTGAACTTATCCCAGAAGTACGGTGACGTTATAGAAGCCATCGGTCCGGAATTACTGTTACCTGAAACTGAACTCGGCATAATGCAGACGCTGTACAGTGAGAAAAAGCCTATGGTGGCAGCAGAAATTGCCGGCGATCTCGATTGCTCTGGCCAATTGGTCGGACGACGAGGCAAAAATCTTGCGGAACGCAAGTTAGTTGAGAGGACATCTTCCGGACAGGTCTACAGCTACACCCTAACAGAACAAGCAAAATCTGCTTACTTTAGCGACCCCACGGCAGGAGATTTAGATATCGCAGATAGTGGATGATTGGAATTGAAAAGCGACAAGAACGTTCGCTGACGGCACTTTACTTCGGTATCTGGAACTTCGTCGCTGAAGGAGAAACACGATGGAAGCTGACTGGAAGACGCTGCGCGCCGAACTGCCAAAGGAAATCCGAGCCCGGCTCGATGCCAAACGCGAAGAACGCCAGCTTGGCAAGGCGCAGGCGGAACACTCGGGCGCATCGAGCCCCAAACCTTCAAGCAAACCTGCGCCCTAGCCACCCTCACCCCACCAGCCATTCCCTGGCCGCCTCCACCACCGCCCGCGTCAGCTCCGGCAGCTGTTCCGCCGCCAGCCGGTTGACCTGCCAGTAGAGCGGCACGTCGAGATGCGTGCCGGGCATCAGTTCCTGCAGCCGGCCAGAGGCGAGATGGGCTTTCACCAGCGGCGCCGGGTTCATGCCCCAGCCCATGCCGGCAAGGCTTGCCTCGACAAAGCCCTCCGTCGAGGGCAGCCAATGGGTGGGGTGCGGCGGGCTTTTGCCAAAGACTTGTTTCAGCCAGTCTTCCTGCAGCCGGTCCTTCTGGTTGAAGGTGAGCGCCGGTGCCGTGTGAAAGGCCTCAAGCCTCACGCCGCCTGCAAAATGCCTTGCGATGAAATCGGGGCTTGCGGTGGCGTGATAGCGAAGGCTTCCCAGCGTCAGCACCCGGCAGCCCTGCACCGGCTTGCCATGGCCAGTCACGGCGGCCAGCACCCGTCCCCGTTGCAGCCATTCGGCGGTATGGTCCTGATCATCCACCTCGATCTTCAGCAAATGGCCGGATGTGGCGGCAAAGCGGGCAGCAGCCGTCAGAAACCAGGTGCCGAGACTATCGGCATTGGTTGCCACATGCAGCGTCACCGGCTGGCCTGCCTCGCCGGGACCGGCGAGCACCGGCAGGCGTCGGGCAAGCTCGGCCTCCAGCATGCCCACTTGCTCCATATGCCGGCACAGCCACTCGCCCTGTTCGGTTGCCCTGCATGGCGCACCACGCACGATCAGCACCGCGCCGAGGCGCTCTTCCATCTGCTTCACACGCTGCGAGACGGCAGACGGCGTGACATTGAGCAGCAAGGCCGCCTTTTCGAAACTGCCGGTCTGCACCACGAGGCTGACGGCTTTCAGGCCTGCATAATCCAGCATCGTCCTTAGCTCCACTACATTGGCATAACGAAGTTTAACTGGCCTAATGAGATTGGCAAGCCTAACCCTCGCGCCGGCAACAGTGCACAGAAGGCGCAGGGCATGGCATTTTCGGTTTACCTGACGGGCTTTTCGATGGGCCTCAGCCTGATTGTGGCGATCGGCGCGCAGAATGCCTTCGTGCTGCGTCAGGGCCTGCGCGGCGAATATGTATGTCTCGTCTGCTTCACCTGCGCGGCATCCGATGCACTGCTCATCACAGTTGGGGTGACAAGCTTTGCCAAGGTCGTTGCGCTTCTGCCCTGGCTTGATCCGGTGATGCGCGCCGCAGGCGCCGGCTTTCTTCTCTGGTATGGCGCGCGCAGCCTCCTCTCGGCCTTTCGCTCCAGCGGGGCGCTGGATGTGGGCGCCTCGGTGGCCGCACCCCTGTCGCGTGTGCTTCTCACCTGCCTGGCGCTCACCTGGCTCAACCCGCATGTCTATCTGGATACGGTCGTGCTGCTCGGCACGATTTCCACGCAGTTTGAAGGCGAGCAGCCAAGCTTTGCCGGCGGCGCGGTGACCGCCTCTTTCCTGTTCTTCTTTTCGCTCGGCTATGGCGCGCGCTTCCTGCGGCCGCTGTTTGCCAAGCCTGCCGCCTGGCGCCTGCTCGAAGCGGCAATCGGCCTTACCATGTGGGCGATTGCCCTGAAGCTCGTCTTCCTCGATTGAGATCTAAATATAGAGCGGCGCCATTCTGCGCCAGGCGCCGGCACGGTGGGCGCGACCGTCCCACAAATGCAGGCTATGCTGCACGCCTTTGTCATGGAGAAGGCGGCTCAGGTAGTGGTTGTTGTCCACAAACGGGTCCGCCTCGCCAATGGTCAGCACGATATCCACCTGGCGCAACCGCTCCAGTTTCCAGTGGCAGTTGAGGCCGGGCAGGAAATGCGTCGGCGTGTGGAAATAGACGTCATCGTCATAATAGCCATCCAGCAGATCGCCAAAGCATTCAACCTTCAGGGTCAGGTCATAACGCCCGGAAAAGGCAACCAGCTTGCGAAACAGATGCGGGTGGCGAAAGACGAGGCTTGCCGCCTGAAAGGCGCCGAGACTGCAGCCATGCGCAATCGTGCATTCATGCGGATTTTTCGCCGCCATCAGCGGCATCACTTCATGCAGAACATAATCCTCGAAGGCGGAATGGCGGCGAATACGGTCGGCGGGATGGCGTGCGCCATCGTAAAAGCTCTCATTCGCCAGCCCCTCGATGCAAAACAACTGGAGATGGCCGGCGCGCACCTTGTCGCTGAGGCTATCCACCAGTCCCAGCCGTTCATATTCCCAGAAACGCCCTTCACGCGTGGGAAACATCAGGACTTTTGCGCCGCTATGGCCGAAAACGAGAAGCTCCATATCTCGATGGAGCCTTGGACTGTACCAGCGCACATATTCCCGGATCATAGCACCTCGAAAAACCGCCGAATCTTCTGTGACAGCAGAGCATGTTGCGATGCAGAATCAGGATAGTCGAAGTGGCCGGCATCGAGAATGAAAGTTTCATTAAATTTTGATGGCATCAACGCATTGGCAATGGCGAACTGGCAGGGCGGCGCAACGGCCGGATCAAACCTTGCCACAGCCACCAGCATGGGCACCGTGATACGGCTTGCGGCAATGGCTGCATCAAACAGCGCAAGCACACCATCCACCTGCGGATGCGTCTTGCGGTAGATCTGCACGGAGGCGGCACTTCCGGTGGTCGGCAGCGTCAACCAGAGCGGCCGGTGACCGAAAGTCGGCACTTCGAGATAGCCGCGCGCGATGCGGGGGTCATAAGGCATTGCCAGCGCGCCGATGCCACCGCCGAAACTGATGCCGCTATAACCGATGCGCCCGGCAAGCTGCGGGTGAAGTGTGGTCAGCGCAGACACGGCAATCCACAGATCCTCGACACAGCCGCCGATGACATAGCTGTCCGGCTTTTCGATATCATGCAGCACATGCCACTGCGCATCGGGCGAAATCGGCGGACAGGGACTTTTCGACATGCCGCGGAAACAGGGAAACAGCAGTACGGCATCACGCACCGGATAATCGAAATCCGGCGCATCGCGCCCACCATAGCCGTGCCCGACGATGATCCCGCGGCGGATCTTTTCGCGCAGTGGCGTGAGCAGCCAGCCGCCGATGCGCATACCATCCGTTGAGCTATAGGCGATCTCTTCGACGCGGAAATCCGGATGCGACAGCGCGCAGGGACAAAGAATTGGAGCGGGCTTCACGCCAAGCACTCGGGCATATCTGCTGGCCCAGAACGCATCGAAACTTTCCGGCGCCGGCGGGGCCTTGATGGCGCGCAGCGCATCGAGGGAATAGCCGTAGCTCGGATCGAAATCGAAAGGATGCTCTGTCGGAATGCTCATGCCTGCGTTTGTTTCGCGAAACGCAGGCCGCCACAAGGGCGCAAGGGCTGGCAAAGGGTGAAAACCCCAGCAAAAACCCGCCGGCGCGTGCTGCACCGGCGGGTTGTTTAAAAGCCAATCAGGCTCAGCCGATTTCCGACTGGCTCTCGATGATCTTCGAAACGAGGCCATAGGTGACGGCTTCGTCGGCAGACAGCCAGTAATCACGGTCGATGTCCTTGGCGATCTTGTCTTCGCTCTGGCCGGTGGCCTTGGCGAAGATGCGGATCAGGCGCTGGTTCATCTTGATGATTTCATTGGCCTGGATCTGAATGTCCGATGCCATGCCGCGCGTGCCGCCAGAGGGTTGGTGCAGCAGGAAGCGGGTGTTGGGCAGGCAAATGCGGCGTGCCTTCGGCACCGAGACATAGATCAGCGCGCCGGCGGAGGCGACCCAGCCGGTACCGATGATCCAGACCTTCGGCTTGATGAACTTGATCATGTCATGGATAGAATCGCCCGATTCGACATGGCCGCCGGGAGAGTTCACATAGATGCGGATATCGTCGTCGCTGGCGGCGGCAAGGGCCACCAGCTGCGTGCAAACCTTCTGCGCCAGTTCCTGGGTAATGCCGCCATAGATGAAGATCGAACGCGACTTGAAAAGATTCGCCTCCGTTTCCTTGCCGAGCGCCAATTCCTTCGTCTTGTCGTCGTCATTCTCATCAAGCATAAAGCAGTCTCCAGTGTGGATTTCCTTACCTCGGACATAATGCGTTCGCCGCCACAAAACAATGCGCCAAAGGCAAGGAAGCTGCCGGTAAGGTGAATAGGGCCTTCGTCATTTTACGGATGGACAGATTTTTAGGCACTGCCTAATCATAGGCATTGTTGCGTCGCAGCAGGTCTGCCTGCCCGGCTCCGGAATTTTGATGAGGGGAACCTGATGTTCAAACGCCTTTTGCTCACCGCCGTCACGCTGGGTGCAGCCACCGCACCCGCCTTTGCCCACCTTGATCCGCTGGCGCATGGCTCCTTTGCCGCCGGCCTCTCGCATCCGATCTTTGGCGCAGACCATGTCCTGGCCATGGTGGCTGTCGGCCTCTGGGCCTCGCAGATTGCCGCCTCATCAGGTCGCAAGGCAGCGCTTTTTGTGGTGCCGTTCGCTTTCGTCGCCACCATGGCGCTCGGCTTCGTGCTCGCCGTTCTTGGCGTGTCGCTGCCCTTCGTCGAGCCTGCCATTCTTGCCTCGGTCATCGGCCTTGGCCTGCTGGTCGCCATGGCCGTGCGCCTGCCCGTGGCAGCGTCTGCTGCCGTTGTTGGCGTGTTCGCACTGTTCCACGGCCATGCGCATGGCGGGGAACTGGGATCCGCCGGCGCCCTGCAATTCGGCCTCGGCTTTGTGGTCGCAACAGCGCTTCTGCATGCCGCCGGTGCAGCACTTGGCCTCGGCCTTGGACGCTTTGCACCGGTCGTTGCGCGCCTCGCCGGCGGGCTGACCGCACTGGCCGGCCTGTCGCTCGTCTTTGGCAGCTGATATTTCAGGATCACCGATGGGTCGGATACGCCGACCCATCGGGCAGACACAAGCTTACCAAGATTTAAGCTTGGCACCGCTGCAAAAGCCGGATTCCGGCCCCATTTGCTCCTCATGGATTTTTAAATACCCCGTTGAGGAGACATGAAATGTCACCGGAAGAACGCCAGCTTCTGTCTACCCTGTTTGACCGCGTGCGCGCGGCATCCAACACTCCGCGCGATCCCGATGCCGAGAGCCTGATCGCCGAAGCACTGCGCCAGGTGCCGCAAGCACCCTATTATCTGGCCCAGGCCGTCATCGTGCAGGAAAAGGGGCTCGAAGCCGCCGCGAAACGCATCGAGGAGCTGGAAGCGCGCCTTCGCCAGATGGAGCAGCAGGCACAGAGCGCCAGCATGCGCCCGGCAGAACAGCGCGGCGGCTTTCTCTCCTCGATCTTCGGCTCAGCCGAGCCGCCGCCGGCCGCCCCAAGAACTCAGCAACAACAGCAATCCGGCTATGGCGGCGCAGCATCGGGCCCCTGGGGCCAAGCCTCCGGTCCAGCCCAACCGCAGGCCTATGCCCAGCAACCCGGTTATGGCCAACAGCCCGGCTACGGCCAGATGCAGCAGCCGGCCGGTCCCTGGTCAAACCCCATGCGCACGCCATCTGCAGGTGGCGGTTTTCTCACCGGCGCGCTGGGCGCAGCGGCGGGTGTGGCGGGCGGCATGCTGCTGGCCAATTCCCTGAGCGGCGTGTTCGGCAATCACATGGCAGGGCTCGGGCTCGGCAATCCCGCCGCAGAGGGCCTAACCGCGGCCCCGGTCGAGGAAACCGTAATCAACAATTATTATGGCGATGATGCCCGTCCCGGCCCTGACGCGAGCACAGACGCCTCAGACAATCGCGATGACGGCGTGCAGCAGGCCGATCTCGATGACGATGGTGCCAATGGCTGGAGCGATGATTCGGGCTCAGACGATAGCGGCTACGCGTGATAGTTCAAAAGCACGTGCGCTTGAGAACAGACCCTCATCTGCGAACGCCCCGGCCCTTCGCTTTAGGCTCCGGGCGTTCGCTGCTCAAATCGCTCCACTGGAGCGATTTGCCGGCTAAGGCCGTCGCAGCTCACCCACGACCGCGATAGGTCGGCACGCCCTGCTCCGGCAGCCACACGCCTTCGGGTGCCGTACCGGTCTGATAGAACACATCGATCGGAATGCCGCCGCGCGGATACCAGTAGGCGCCGATGCGCAGCCATTTCGGATCGAGAAGCTCAACGATGCGCCTGGCAATATAGACCGAGCAATCCTCGTGAAAGGCGCCATGATTGCGGAAGGACTGCAAGAACAGCTTCAGCGATTTCGATTCGACCAGAAACGCGTCGGGAATATAATCGATGACGATATGGGCGAAATCCGGCTGGCCGGTCATCGGGCAGAGCGAGGTGAATTCCGGCGCCGTGAAGCGCACCACGTAATCCGTGCCGGCATTGCTGTTCGGCACCTTTTCCATCACCGCCGCTTCCGGGCTTGCTGGTGCATCCACTTTCTGGCCGAGTTGCGACAGCCCGCTGACATCCGTCATGCTCATGATCATTGACCTTCTAACTTAACCCGCAGCCCGTGGGCATCCTCGCCCTCCGGCTCCACATGAATTGCAAGAGAAGCGCCGGGAATAGCCGCTTTGATCGCATCTTCCAAGCGGTCGCAAATCATATGCGCCTTGCCGACTGCCATTTCGGCCGGCACCACCAGATGAAAATCGATGAAGGCGGCAGCACCGGCGCGGCGCGTGCGCAGGTCATGCACATCGAGCACGCCCGCCGCATGGGTGGCAATGGCAGCCTTGATCGCTTCCTCCTCTTCCGGCTCCACGGCGCGGTCCATCAGCCCGCCCAGCGAATGGCTGATCACCTTCCAACCCTGGTAGAGAATGTTGATGGCGACGATGATGGCGAGAAGCGGATCAAGGATCGCATAGCCGGTGAGGATGGCGAGCACCAGGCCGATCAGCACGCCGATGGAGGTGACGACATCCGACATGATGTGATGGCCGTCGGCTTTCAGCGCCGGCGAACGGTAGCGGGTGCCAACCCGCAGCAGAAGCGTTGCCCAAATGGCATTGATCACGCCGGCGGCCCCGTTGATGGCAAGGCCAAGCAAAGGCGCATCCGGCAGGCGGGGATCGACAAGCCCGCCCCAGGCCTCGCGCACGATCAGAAGCGCGGCAACGACGATCAGCACGCCTTCCAGCACCGCAGACAGATATTCCGCCTTGTGGTGGCCGAACTGATGGTCCTCATCGGCGGGGCGTTGCGCATAGCGAATGACGAAATAGGCAATCACCGCTGCTGTCACATTGACCGTGCTTTCCAGCCCGTCGGACAAAAGCGCCACCGAGCCGGTCACCCACCAGGCGACCAGCTTCAGTCCCATGACGCCGATCGCAAGCGGTATCCCCCAGAAGGCGATCCGTTGAACGAGAAGATTGTTTGGTTCGGTCATCATCTTTCCATGCGCATGCGAGTGAGTTGCAACAGCCCTGAAACAGCGAAACCGCCGGAGCGCATATTAGCGCCCGGCGGTTTCCAATTGATGCGCTGTATGAATCAGATTGGACGAGAAGTCAAAACGGAATTGAAATGCATGCTAGACATAAATTCGTCACGACATTGCTCGTAAGCATGTTGATCATCATGGTTCGGGCGCTGGGGCATCGGCATGCAAATTCGCATATTCGCAAAACGGGCAGCACTGAGCGCGCTTGGCCTGGTATTGGCCCTTGGCCTTTACCTGGGTTATCTCCAGCTCAGCGGAAATTTCCACGAAATCTTGCCCGGAAAGTTTTACCGGTCAGCGCAGCTTTCGAGTGAAGATCTTGGCCGCGCCATTGATACCTATCACATCAAGACGGTCATCAATCTTCGCGGCACCAATACCGGCCATTCCTGGTATGATGACGAGGTTGCCGTCACGCAGGCCCATGGCGCAAAACACATCGATTTCGGTATTTCGGCACTCAAGGAACTAACGCCTGAAAAGAGCATGGCGCTTGTCGCGCTGATGCGCGATGCCGAAGGCCCACTCCTCATTCACTGTCGGGGTGGCGCCGATCGAACCGGGCTGGCATCCGTGATGTATCTCCAGCAGATCGCCGGCGTCGACGAGGAAACCGCCGAATGGCAGCTGACACCGCTCTATGGCCATATCAACCTGCCCTTCCTGGGCGCCTATGCTATGGATGATACCTGGGAACAGTTCGAGAAACTGATTGGGCTGCCAAGCTGAAATAGTGGCAGCCACAGTTGCCCTTGCGATACTCGAACCGCCAAGAGCCTGCTATGGACATGAGAGGGACAGAGGATTAAATTATCACCAGGTATTACTTGGTAATATGGAGCCCTGATGGCAACTTCCCTGAAGATTGACGACAGGCTGAAGGGTCGCGTGCAGCAGCTTGCCAGCCAGCGTCGCCGCTCGCCGCACTGGATCATGCTCGAAGCCATCCAGCAATATGTCGAGCGCGAAGAGGCACGCGAGAGTTTCAAACAGGAAGCCATGATATCCTGGGCCGCCTACACGCAAACCGGTCGCCACCTGACCGGCGAAGAGGTCAGCGCCTGGCTGAACACCTGGGGTAGCGATGACGAGAAGCCGGTGCCCGAGTGCCACGACTGATCGTGACGGAAGGCGCCGTCAAGGGCTTGCAGCGTTGCCAGCGTTTTCTTGCCGCCAGGGCACCGAAGGCTGCATCGCGGGCGGCGGAGGCGATCAAACGACAACTTCTTCAGCTTGAAACAATACCCGATATGGGCAGACCGCTGCTGGAAGAACCAGAACTGCGCGAATTGGTGATTGCCTTTGGAGACACAGGCTATGTGGCTCTCTATCGTCACAAGCCCGCAGAGGATGCGGTCTATGTTCTAGCCTTTCGGCATCAGAAGGAAGCGGGTTACTGATGCGATTGCTGGTGTTTGCGACTGTTTAGATTTCGAGGAAAGATATCAATGGCGCTCACCAGCAAAATCTCCCTCTATAATAGCCAATGGCCTTTTCAATTCTCAGCCGAAGCAGAGCGGATTGCAGAATGCTTTAATTCGGAACTTAGCAGGATTCATCATGTCGGAAGCACAGCGGTTCCCGATCTTGCGGCAAAACCTGAAATAGACCTACTGGTTGAAGTGTCCGAGCATCAAAACGAGGCCATTCGCGACGCAGCCATGCGGGATCTGGGCTATATACGTGGAAGTAATCTTTCAGAAGGCCACCATTTTTTCCGTCGCGATGTTGGAGGAATTCGAACACATAAAGTGCATATCTGCGTCATAGGTCATTGGCAGATTGAGCGAATGATCCGCTTTCGCGATCTTTTACGAGCTGATCCTGTTATTCGGCAGCAATATCAGGATCTGAAGCTTCGGTTGGAGGCCAATAACCGGGAGGGCATTGGCGAATATCTTGCGCAGAAAGCGCCTTTTATCGATGCATTGATGGGCATTCAGGATCTCAATCCAGCAACAACGCCATCTGGATGACGTCGATGAACCGCCCGTCGATTCGCACACCATCGCGCGCCACTCCTTCCGTCACGAAGCCGACCTTTTCGTAAAGTGCCTTGGCGCGGAGGTTGTCGGCATAGACGTCGAGATCAATTCGGTGAAGTTTCAGCGCGCGAGCCGCTTCGATGGTCGTTGTGATCAGCCGCCGGCCAAGCCCGCAGTCCCGATATCCGGGCACGATTCCCATGCCGAGCGTGCATCGATGGGCGTGAACCTCCCGCTGGTGGCGGCGAAGATCGCACCAGCCAATGACTTGCCCTTCCGCGATCGCGACGAATTGTGGATGGCCGTTGCGGATATTGTCCAACACAAAGTCACGGGTGCCATCCAGCGGAGGCGCCTCCAGAAAGGAGAGGTACCTGCGTTCACGGGCCACAATGTCGAGGGCCTTGTGAAAGCCCTCGACATGAGCTTCCCGGATCGGTTCAATCCGGATTTCCTTCATCTCAAGCCGCCTTTTCCTTCACCCGCCGGGCAAGCTTTTCCACGACATTCTCGATCATCCGCATGCCGGCATCGCCGCCAAGCGTCATGATCGATTCCGGGTGGAACTGTACGGCGGCCACCGGCTCGCGGGCATGTTCGATGCCCATGATCGTGCCATCCTCGCTTTCGGCGGTGATGATGAAATTCGGGTCGAGCGTGCGTGGATCGGCAAAGATCGAATGGTAGCGGCCAACCGTCACTTCGCGGCCAAGGCCTGCAAACACTTTTCCCGGCTCCAGCACGCGGATGCGCGAGGGCTTGCCATGCATGGGAACGGCCAGATGCCGCAACTCGCCGCCATAGGCTTCCGCCAGCGCCTGAAGCCCCAGGCAGACGCCGAAGATCGGCAGGTTTCTGGCGCGCGCCGCCTTGATTGTCGCCTTGCAATCGAAATCCTTCGGATTGCCGGGTCCAGGAGACAGGACGACCAGATCCGGGTTCAGGCGATCATAGATTTCCGCCGGCACCGGAGTGCGCACGGTGGAAACTTCCGCACCCGTCTGGCGGAAATAATTGGCGAGCGTGTGGACAAAGCTGTCCTCGTGATCGACGAGCAGGATCTTGACGCCCTCACCGACTTTCTGCACGTCACGCCCTCCCTTGGCGATATTGCCGGAACGGGCATCGCGGATCGCGGAAATCATCGCGGATGCCTTCAGCTCGGTTTCGGCCTCTTCTTCCTGCGGATCGCTGTCGTTCAGCAGGGTCGCACCGGCACGCACCTCGGCAATGCCGTCCTTGATACGGATGGTGCGCAGCGTCAGGCCGGTATTCATGTTGCCATCAAAACCGACCATGCCGATCGCACCGCCATACCAGGCGCGCGGGCTCTTCTCGTTCTTTTCGATGAAGCGCATGGCCCAGAGCTTTGGTGCTCCGGTTACGGTGACGGCCCAGGCATGCGACAGGAAGCCATCGAACGCATCCATGTCGGGGCGCAGGCGGCCCTCGATATGATCGACCGTATGGATGAGGCGCGAATACATCTCGATCTGCCGGCGACCGATGACCTTGACCGAGCCCGGTTCGCATACACGGCTCTTGTCGTTGCGGTCAACGTCGGAGCACATGGTCAGCTCGCTCTCGTCCTTCTTGGAATTCAGGAGCTTGAGGATCTGTTCCGAGTCGGAAATCGCATCTTCGCCGCGCTTGATCGTGCCGGAAATCGGGCAGGTTTCAATCCGCCGGCCAGAAACGCGCACGAACATTTCCGGCGAGGCGCCCACCAGATATTCCTGGTGGCCGAGATTGATGAAGAAGGAATAGGGCGACGGGTTGATCGCCTTCAGCCGGTTGGAAATCTGCGACGGCTTCGAATCGCAGCGTTCCATGAACTTCTGGCCGGGCACCACTTCGAACAGGTCTCCCCGCCGGAAGCTTTCCTTGGCCTTGACCACCAGTTCGGCATATTCGCCGGGCCGGTGATCGCCCTTCGGCGGTATCGTATTGGTCATCCGGAACGGATCCGGCGCGATGGTTTCGTCCTTGCCAACCGTCGTGTGGCCGCCGCGCGAAAAGTCATAGCGGTCGATCCAGGCCTTCGCCGCATGGTGATCGACGACAAGAATCTCATCCGGTAGAAACAGCACCATGTCGCGCTGGTCTTGCGGGCGATGCAGCGAAAGGTCGATCGAATCGAACTGGAAGGCCAGATCGTAACCGAAGGCGCCAAACAGGCCGATGGCACTATCGGCATCCGAATGGAAGAGATCGACCACGGCGCGCAGCACGGTAAACACCGTCGGCATCTTGGACCGCTCTTCCTCGGTAAAGGCGCGGGCCGGCGCATTGACGACAAGATCCAGCCGGCGCGCGCTGCGCTCGCCAAGCGTCAGTTCGCTTTCCGATGCAAGCCGTTCGGCGATGAAATCGAGCAGCACTTCCCCGCGGCCATTGTAAGCCTCGATCCACACCTTGCGGCCAAAGGATGACAGCCCGAGCGGTGGATCGACAATGGCCGTATCCCAGCGCGTATAGCGGCCCGGATATTCGTAATTGGAAGAGAAAACAGCGCCACGGCGCTCGTCGAGCTTGTCGACATAGCTGGAAATGGCATCGGCATAAGGGGCTGGTCGGCGCTTGCGGCTGACAGCAATGCCGCCACGAGTCTCATAGACCTCAGATCCGTCGTCTTCGATGATGGTAACCATGCTGCACCTCTCCACGCATTCACTGTGAGGCCCGGTCCGGCAGCGGCTTTTCCATAAAAAAGCCGCCTCGGGTTTCGGGCGGCTTCGTCTTGTCTCTGGACATGACTGGTCAAGGCCGCGTGTTAGCGAGCCCACCACCAGATGGAAATGACCAATGACGTTTTCATGGGATTTTGATAGCGCGGCAAGAAGCAGGTGGCAAGCCCCTTTTCCACGGCCAGATTGGCGACGCGAAGCATGTGTGCACTGCAATTAGTATTTGCATAACCAGTTTATGATTTAGTTAATCCGCATCTAAGTTCAAGCATCGACACCACCATGCCAAGCAAGGCTGAAGCTTCCGGAGCGTAAAGCATGACAATGACCCTATCCCGATTCCTGATCGCATTCGGCGTTACATTGCTGACCGGCTTTTGCCTTGCGCTCGGCATCCTGCTTTACTCGCTTCAGCAGGTGAAGATCGAAGGGCCGAAATACAAGCAGATCATCGATTCCAAAGATCTGGTGGCCGACATCCTGCCGCCGCCGATGTTTCTGGTCGAGGCCTACCTGACGGCGACAGAAACCGCCCGGCATCCGGAGGAGACGGACGCCAATATTGAAATCCTGCAAAAGCTGCAAAAGGACTTCGATACGCGCATGACGGTCTGGGCTTCCAAGGATCTGCCGGCAGATATCCGCGCCCATCTCGATACCAAGCTGAAACCAGCCACCGATGCCTTCTGGGAACAGCTGTTCCGGCGCGCCGTGCCGCAGTTCAATCTGGCAAAAAATGATGGCCGCGACGTGAACCTTGTTCCCTTGCGCCGGGCCTATCACCAGCAACGGGCTGCCGTACTTGAACTTGTCACCATGTCGGAGCGCTATCTGAAGGATGTCGAGGAACGCGCCCGCGAACACGACCAGACCTTCCGGCTGCTGGCTATCACCGCTTGCGCCGTGGCCATTGCCATCCTGATCGGTGGTCTTGTGCTGTTCCGGCGCCTGGCGGTGACACCCATGCGCGATATGGGCCGCTACATGAGCGCACTGACAGCTGGCGACTATCGCGCCGAAGTGCCGCATCTCAACCGTACCGACGAAGTGGGCGACATGGCCAAGGCCGTGGCGCATTTTCGCGAAACAGCCATCGAAAAAGTGCAGCTGGAGGCCAACAGCGCGCATCAGGCGCAGCAGGCAGCGACCGAGCGAAACCGCCAGCTGGCGGCGGAAATGGAGCGCGCCGCCACTCTCAACAAGGTCATCGCAGATCTTGGCGCCGGTCTCGACCGGCTCTCGCGCTTCAATATTCATGTGACGCTGGATGAGCCATTCCAAGCTGAATTCGAGGTGCTGCGCGAAAACTTCAACCGGTCACTTGCCGTTTTCCAGGAAACAATGCGGCGCGTGCTTGGCAAGGCCGACGAAATCCGTGCCAATGCCGAAAGCCTTGAGGGCTCCGCCGACGACCTGGCGCGCCGCACCGAACAGCAAGCAGCAGCATTGGAGGAAACCGCCGCCGCTCTGGATGAAATCACCTCGAATGTCACCGCCTCTAGCAGCCTCACACGCAGCACCCGCACGAAAAGCAACCATGCGCGAGAGAATGTCGGTCGCTCGGCCGCCGTGGTACGCGAGGCCATCGATGCCATGAGCCGCATCGAGGAAGCCTCGCAGCGCATCGGATCCATTACAGGCCTCATCGATGAAATCGCCTTCCAGACCAATCTTCTGGCACTGAATGCCGGCGTCGAAGCCGCTCGTGCCGGCGAAGCTGGCAAAGGTTTTGCCGTGGTGGCGCAGGAAGTGCGCGCCCTTGCCCAGCGCTCGGCCAATGCAGCCAAGGAAATTAACGCCCTGATTGGCCATTCGACCCGCGAAGTGGCCGGCGGCGTGGAACTTGTCAGCCGCACCGGACAGGCGCTGGAGGAGATTGAAAGCGAAATCGCCTCGATTGCCGTTGATATCGAAACCATCGCACAGGGAACCGCCGAGCAGACGGACGTGCTGCAGGCCATCAATACCTCCGTCAACCAGATGGACCAGATCACCCAGAAGAATGCCGCGATGGTGGAAGAGATGAATGCCGCCACCCATTCGCTGACGGACGAGGTCGGAGAGATGGTAGGCCTGGTCAGCCAGTTCGTGCGCAAGCCAATGACGGGATCGACAATGACGGGATCGACAATGACCCGCGCGGCCTGAGCGACCGCTCGATAAATCACCATGTCACCATTTGCCGCTTCGCGCGTTCTCACGATCGGGAACCTGCAAGGAGCGAAAAATGATCTGTCGGGCACTGTTATGGCTGGGCGCAAGCCTGATGCTGATGAGCGTGGACCTGCCCGAAAGCGGCCCGCGCCCGGATGCAAAACCGGTAGCGGAAAGCGCTTCGCCCGAAGCGCCGAAGCCGCCGGAACCACGGCCAGCGGCTGGGGCTGGGGCTGTCGAGACACCGGCTGCCGGCGAGATTCCAATTCCGGAAGAAAAGCCCTAGACTGACAGAGAAACGCCGGCAGACGAAAAGCCTACCGAGCCGCCTGCCCCCGCTCTTCCCGCCGCTCCGGACCCTATCCCTGTCACCAAGGAAGACCCGCAGGAACTGGCAGCCTGCCTTGCCGAGCTTACGGCCATCGGCGCACGCTTTGAGGAGCGCCCGAGGATGGACAGCGACGAAAACGGCTGCGGCATCGACAGACCCATCGCGCTCACCGAAGTATTGCCGGGCATTCCTCTGTCGGACATAGGCCCGATGCGGTGCCAGACGGCCTTAACGCTTGCCCGCTGGATGAAGGAGACGGTCAATCCCACGCTGAAAATCGCCCTGCCGGAGCGGCGCATTACCGGACTTTCCAATGCCGCAAGCTATGTCTGCCGCCTGCGCAACCATGCCGAGACGGGCAAGATTTCCGAGCATGCGCGCGGCAATGCGGTCGATATCGCTGCCTTCACGCTCGACAATGGCGACACCATTGCCATGACGCCGAAGCAGGAGGATGCGACCCTGACCGGCGCGTTCCAGCGCACGGTCACCGCCGGTGCCTGTCTGCATTTCACCACGGTTCTGTCGCCCGGCAGCGATGCGACCCATCAGGATCACCTGCATCTCGACGTGATGGAGCGAAATGGCGGCTATCGCTACTGCCGATAAAGAGTGGCTAAAACAGCCCCTCGATATAACCTGCCTCATTGAGCACGATGCGCTCGGCGCTGGGTGAGCGCGGCAGGCCAGGCATGGTCATGATGTCACCGGTGATAGCAACGACAAAGCCGGCCCCGGCCGAAAGCCGCACTTCGCGCACCGGCAGAACATGGCCGGTTGGCGCCCCGAGCAGGCTCGGATCGCTCGAGAAGGAATACTGGGTTTTGGCAATGCAGACCGGCAGATGGCCATAGCCCTCAGCCTCGAAACTCTTCAACTGCTCGCGTACCGACCGGTCGGCACTTACCTCGCCGGCCCGGTAGATCTCGCGCGCCACAGTCTCGATCTTGTCGAGAAGCGGCAGGTCGTCGGCATAAAGCGGCTGGAAATCAGCCACACCCGAATCCGCCAGCGCCACGACCTTCTGCGCAAGTTCCTCGGTGCCGCGTGACCCTTCGGCCCAATGGCGACACAGAACCGCCTCGACACCGAGCGATGCCGCATAGGCCTGAACGGCCGCAACTTCGGCTGCACTGTCGGAGGAGAAATGATTGATGGCAACGATCACCGGCACGCCGAATTTCTGGACATTTTCAACATGCCGGCCAAGGTTGACGCAGCCCAAGGTGAGTGCCTCGACGTTTTCGAGGCCGAGATCGGCTTTCGCCACACCACCATTCATCTTCAAGGCCCGGATGGTGGCAACGATCACAGCAGCCGCCGGCTTCAGCCCCGCCTTGCGGCATTTGATGTCGAAGAATTTCTCGGCTCCCAGATCGGCACCGAACCCGGCCTCGGTCACCACATAATCGGCAAGCTTCAGAGCGGCCCGCGTTGCCACGACCGAATTGCAGCCATGCGCGATATTGGCAAAGGGTCCGCCATGCACGAAGGCCGGATTGTTTTCGAGCGTCTGCACCAGGTTCGGCTGCATGGCATCCTTCAGCAGCACGGCCATGGCACCATCCGCCTTCAGGTCACGGGCAAAGACGGCGGACTTGTCGCGCCGATAGCCGACGACGATGGCGCCCAGTCGGCGCTCCAGATCAGCCAGGTCCGATGCCAGGCAGAGGATCGCCATGATTTCGGATGCAACAGTGATGTCAAAGCCGGTCTCGCGGGCAAAGCCGTTGGAAACGCCGCCGAGCGGGCCGACGAACTGGCGCAGCGCCCGGTCATTCATGTCCATGACGCGCCGCCAGGTGATGCGCCGCAGGTCAAGATCCAGCGCATTGCCCCAGTAGATATGGTTGTCGATCAGCGCCGACAGAAGATTGTGCGCCGAGGTGATGGCGTGAAAATCGCCGGTAAAATGCAGGTTGATGTCTTCCATCGGCACGATCTGGGCATAGCCGCCGCCCGCCGCTCCGCCCTTCACGCCAAAACACGGTCCAAGCGAGGGTTCGCGCAGGCACACCATGGCGCGCTTGCCGATGCGGTTCAGGCCATCGCCCAGTCCGACCGTGGTGGTGGTCTTGCCCTCGCCCGCAGGCGTCGGGTTGATGGCAGTCACGAGGATCAGCTTGCCATCGGGGCGATCAGCAAGGCTAGCGAGAAAGTCTGCGGCGATCTTTGCCTTGTCATGGCCATAGGGGATGAGGCTTTGCTGCGGTATCTGCAGCACCGCGCCAATCTCCTGGATCGGCTTCTTGGCAGCTTTCCGGGCAATCTCGATATCCGATGGCACGCTTCCCATGTCTGTCCCCTGACTGTTCCTGCCCGCATTCACCGTTCTGCATAGACCATTGCAGGCCCTCCTGTGAACATGGGATCGACGGCAGGCAGAGGCTGCAAACAGAAAAGGGGCGGCACGGAAATCCGCACCGCCCCCTTCTCGCTGCATTCAAAGTCTGGAGGTCAGAACTTCTGTGTCAGCGAAATCTTGAAGGTCCGGCCAGGCTCCGAATAGAACTCGCGAGACTGAGCCGCTCCATAGGTGCGCACCGACGAATAATCATAATAGGTGCGGTCAAAGACGTTGTAGACGCCGGCATTGATGCGCATGCCCTTGACCTGTTCCGGTTCCCACCATGCCGACAGATCCACGACGCCATAGCCGGGTGTCTGGAAATAGGTCGTCTGGTCAACCTTGGTGGCATCCTTCGAGCCGGATACGCCGATCACGTCCACGCCGACGCCCCAGAATTCCGTGTCATAGCCGATGCTGGCAACGACCTTCAACGGAGCAACCGATGCCAGATACTTGTCGGTATCGAGGTTCTTGCCTGTCGAGACAGCGAGGCCGGCGCCAATGCGGAAACCATTGTCGAAGGTCTTGTGGGCCGATGCCTCCATGCCGAAGATTTCGGCACGCGCAACATTCACATATTGCGTGATGCCGCCCTGCGGGTAGGAGGCCAGCGACAGGCCCCTTGCTGCAGCTTCACTCGCAGTCAGACTGCGGATGTCGATGAAGTTCTTGTAACGGTTATAGAAGAAGTTGACGCGGCCACCGAGATCTTCGTCACCGAGATTGGCGCCCAACTCAAAGCCGTTGCTGGTTTCCGAATCAAGATTCGGGTTGCCCGTGCGCAGATAGGTACCGGCAGCGCCGAAGGAACTGTAAAGCTCGCTGGACGTCGGAGCACGGAAACCCATGGCCCACTGGCCGTAGAGTTCGATTTGCGGCGAGACCTCATAGCCCAGGCGAAGCTTGGGCGAGAGACCCGTATCTTCAAAGCCCTCGGGCAGCGAAGGCCGGCTGGCATTGGCCGCATAGGCGCTTGTCATCTGCGGATCATGCTTGATCCAGTCGAATCGAAGGCCGGGCGTCACGGTGAAACCGCTCGTGCCGATGGCAATCTGGTCGTCGATGTAGAAGCCGAGGCGCTGGCTGTCTACCTTCGGCGTATCGGCCTGATTGGTGTGCAGGTTGTTGCAGGTCGCAAGCGCGCCGGTGAATGTGCCGCTGGCTGGCTTGGGGCCGCAATTGTCATAGCCGCCGGAATATTGCTCGATCGTGCTGGTCGCCAGATCGAAACCGAAGGTGAAGAGATGGTTGGTGGCGCCGATCTCGACATTCTTCTGAACCGCACCAATGAGGCCGAAGGTCTTTTCCTCGTTTTCGTTGGCACGGCCGATCGGGCCGATGATCGATGTCGAACGATAGCCGGTATAGCCGTCCATCGTGCGGGTTTTCATGCCATAGAGCGTGGCCCAGGCATTGTCGATGAAGCTGTCTTCGCTCTCGCTTTCGAACTTGTAGTCGAGCGAAATGCGATCGCGATCATTGTCCTTGTTGCCCGTGTAGCCGCCGGGGCGATAGTTGCCGGTCAGCGTCTGCATGGTCATCATGTCGGTGTCGCGGTCCTTGCGGTAGCGCTCCGCCGTCAGGCCGATCGTGTGGCCGCCGGCCAGTTCCTGGCGCAGCTTGAACAGAAGGTTGTGCTGGTCGTAATCGGAAGGGTTCGCTTCGGTGCGGGTCGTGCTATAGCCGCCGACATCGCCATTGCTCCGGCGCTCATCGCCCTTGCGATAGCTGCCCTGGAACAGGATAGAGGTATGCTCGATCTTCTTGGCAACGGCGGCCGAACCTTCCCAGCTCTTGTCGGCGCTGTCATAGGTCGTCTTGGCCAGAACGCCCCAATCCTTGCCTTGCGAGATCAGGTCTTCCGGTTCCAGCGTGCGGTAACCGATCACGCCACCCAAAGCACCGGCACCGGCGCGGCTCGAATCGGCGCCACGCATGACATCGATCGAAGACAATGAGGAAAAGCTGAACGTATCGCTGCCGCCGGTTGCACTGCGGGTCACATCATCGAAGAAGGGCACCGGAATGCCATCCACGGTGGTCAGCACCCGAGCGCCTTCGAGACCACGGATATTCACTGAACCATTGGCGCGGTTGAAGTTGACGCCGGGCTCGGCCACACGGCCCAGCTCTTCCAGATTGGTGATCTGCTTCTTATCGATCTCGGCGCGGGTCGTCTGCGTGGCAAGCGGCGTGTCGGTGGCGCTGCCCTTGGCTGCATCCGTTGTACGCGCGCCTTTGACGGTGACGCGCTGCAGCACGGTCGTATCGCTGGTCGCTGCTTCTTGTGCGCTGGCTGCGGCACCGACG
This sequence comes from Rhizobium sp. FY34, assembly GCF_005222845.1. Classification (GTDB taxonomy): domain Bacteria; phylum Pseudomonadota; class Alphaproteobacteria; order Rhizobiales; family Rhizobiaceae; genus Neorhizobium. Next base: position 534,460 of record NZ_STFZ01000011.1, read on the forward strand.
GCGACAACGGCAAGCCCGGTGCAGGCAAGCAGAGAGAGGCGGAAGCGGGACAACATGAATGACCTTTCTGTGTAAAAAGCACACCTGCGACACGACGGCGCAAGCGCGCCGAAGCGACGTTCAGGTTGAGGCGGCAAGATATCTGAGGCGCAAATTTGCCCCGTTCCAGTCGCATAAAAAACATGATTGGACTTGTCAACATTGAAGGTGACGAAAACACTCATATTTAATCACATGGACGGAGTTCAAAAACTGACATATGTTCATTTTTGAAGGAATTTACGCATGAACGGGAGAATCCCGCCCCCGAAGGGCGAGTGAGCGCGCTCAATCGTTTTACATCGGCGGAATAATACTCTGTGTCGCAATTGAAAGCGTTGCATCAAAATGGTTGTGATTTATTGCGTCTACGCTTACGATTGGGTGATACGTATTTCTCTACGTCCAGTAGAAATTTCGTTTCTGGCATGACTTAGCGAAGCAAGATCAGGTCAGGCAAAATAGCTTTGGCAAAGTCCTGCATTCTGCTATACTAAAATAATAGACAGTGGCACCTGTCGCATCAAAAAAATTGCAAAAGAATGATAACGCTCGATCGACATTGCCAGCTTAGCCGCGAAATTTCCGAAGCCGACACGCGCGCCTCTATTGTTGCTGCAATGAAGAAGCTGCCGGCTCAGTTCGGCTTTCGCTACTATGCCTTGATGAGGGCCCCGGCAGCGGCTGACACATGCATCGAGCCATTGATGGTCGAAACCAACCTGACACGCTCATACATTCGTGAATTTGACAGCAAGAAGCTGCTGGCCGTTTGCCCCGTGGCGCCTTTGCTGGCAAATATGGCCCTGCCGCTCTGTTGGACCTGTACCGAAAACATCGAGGAATGCTGGCCGCTGCAATTCACCGATGAACTGCGCCATGTGCTGACGAGCCATGGTGTATCCACGGGCGTGGCAATGCCGCTCGTCTCCTCGGACAGCTCCACCTACTTGATGCGCCTGGATGGTGAACGGCCACTTCTGACTCTGCCCGAGCTGAACGAACTCGGCATGCTCTTCGTCCAGGCCTTTCGCACCTTCGACCGGTTGCGGGCGACGGAAGTTCTTGAACGCAATTTTCTCACCGCGCGCGAGATGGAAGTCCTGCGCTGGACCTCTCAGGGCAAGACGTCGTCAGAAATTGCGAACATCCTTTCGTTGTCAGACCACACAGTCAACGCTTACCTTAATAAGGCAATCAAGAAACTCGATTGCGTAAACAGAACCCAGCTGGTAGCCAAGGCAATTCGTCTTAGGTTGATCAGCTAGTCGGGCCTCGCCGATGATGCTGTATCAACAGGGGTCACAGCATTGCCGGATATACAATCGACCATGGAAATTACTGCCGAAGAAATGCAATATTTCGGCTTGATAGAACGCGATCTTATCGAGATTTTCTCCACCTTCACGCCGATCGGCCTATGGCGGATCGATCTCGACAGCGGCCACAAATTCTGTTGCAGGAGTTACTGCAAACTGTTCGGCCTCACCTATACGCCCGGTCCGGTCAACATGATCGAATTGACCTCGCACATCCATCCCGAAGACCTGAGCAATGTCATGGCAAGCCAGGAAGCGGCTTCCGTGCAGCGCATGTCCTATCAGAAAGTGCATCGGGCAACCGCTGACGGCATCAATTACCGCTATATATGCTCGATCGGGCGCTTCCGCGAAAAGCCGGGCACCAGCGGCGAGATTATCGGCGTCGCCTATGAGGTGCCACCGCACCGCTGCGAATTCCGCTACGAGACGGAAACCCCGTCCGCCTGAGCGGACGGGACATCAACTTCCGGCAGACCTATCGGTCGAGCACCGAACGCACTTCCACCAGATTGGAACGCGTGCGCAGGATATAAAATCCCATTGTCGCCAGATGGGTCGGCATCAGCCAGCCCGACTCGCTGCCATTCGAAATGATAGCCGGCTGGATGCGCAGCGCCGACTGGAATTGCGACAGCGTATCCGTCCAGAGCGGCACAAGGCTGCGCTCGCGGATGACCTGGTCGAAATCGGCCCGAGCGGCCGAAAGCACGGCATAATAGCCATAGAGCTGGCCATAGGCGAACCAGAAGCGGTCATCCGCCCGCGTATCGAACCAGCCGGCATTGTAGTTTTCGGACCGCTCCCGCAGGACGGCCGAGGTCGAACCCAGATCATTGGCGATACGATCGACAAACTGCACGAGATTGTCGGCCCGGCCATCAAACACGGCATTGCAGGCGGCAAGATCCGTATTGAACTTGCGCAGGCTATTGAGTGCTGCCCGGTAATAGGCTGGCGTCGGCGTCTTGAAGCCGAAGGGATCGAGGCCGAAATACCAGGAATACTCGTCAAACTGCAGATTGCCGCGCGCATCCTGCAGATCGCCATTGATACCGGACGTACCACGCACACGCCCCAGCGTATCCACCAGTTCCACCGCGGTGCGGCGCACGGCCTGGTTTACGCCACGCTGGAAGGAGGCCTTGTTGTCAAGGAAAGGCGTATGATCCCAGTCGACGCCGAAAAGGCCCAGCCGGTAGAGCAGCATGGACGAGATCCAGGCATTCTGGTTGACATTCTGGTCGGTAAGTTCGGCCGCAACATCGACAATGGCCGAAGGCTGGCAAGACCGGGCCGCCGCCGGTGCGGCAGGCGCCCCAGCCCCAGCCGCCGCCGCCGCCGCCGCCGCCACTGTCGGCAATTCCTGGCCTGCCGCAAGATTTCGTTCCGAAAGCCGATAGCGATCGACGAAATTCGGGTCAAAACCGCTCCACACCTGCGTCTGCCAGATGAAATTGCCATAGAGGCCGACAAGAACCAGCAGGGCGAGCGCCAACGGCAGCTTGATCAGCCAGTTGCGCTGGCGGTACCAGCCATGCGCTGCCATGAAGGGCCAGCCCAGCCAGGCAAAGGCCAGCCGAAAGATCTGCCCGAGGCCGGAGCCCAGGCGGCGGAATAAGGCAGTGACGGCATCCATCATCAAGAAGATCTCCAGTGTGATACCAAGTGTCGAGGATAGGAACCGACACTGGCATAGGCCATCAGGTAGTCATCCCGCACGCGCTTGTCGAGAACCTGCCATCCGGCGGCGAAACGCTTCATCCAGCCGCAACTTGGCCGTGGCCACGCCACCGACGCTCAAAAGCCTCCGGCGCGCCCGTGCAAACAGGGGGGCGAGGCGTGGCAGCGACGCCTCAGAGGCGAACAGGCTATCTTCGATCGAGACGTCACCAAGCAGGGCGCTAATCGAAAGGACCCTTTGCTGCGCATCGAGCCTCAGCTTGCCCACCATCAGATTGACACCAACCATCGCCTCGATCAGAAGATCGGTCAGGTCCTGCAACAGGTCTATGCACAGCGCCAGCCTCTCGATCCGCGTCTCCATCTCGATATCATCGCCGCTGCGGCGCTTCGGATCAGCCAGGATCTTGAGACAGGTCAGCGCCTCGTCAAGCCGCGCTTCGCATAGGGGCAATTGCAGCTTGAGAAACGCCTGCTGCGCCTCCAGAATACTGATCAGGCCATCGGTCGGCGACAGCTGACGGCCAAGCCCTGCGACCACCTGCTGTTCCCGCTTGAGGCGCTCTGCCTGCGGGTCCTGCCTGCGCAGTTGAGGCAGGAACCTGGCAGACCGGCGAGTGGCGGGCGGCTGGTCAGCCAGGGCGATGAGCGGCCCGGTCTCGGCATCAAGCCGGGCAATCTGCCGCGCCATCAGGCTTTCCGCACGGCGCATGTCCAGCCCCAGACGATCGATCTGCCCGATCCAGGCATCGACATCCTGTCGTGCATCGGCATGCGGATCGATCCTGCCGGCAGACAGGGCTTGCAAACCGCCGGCCAGTTCCGCGACCAGGGAACCGATCTCACTGCAAAGGGCTGCCATCATCGAGTCCAGCGCCACGATGTCGCTCTGCCCGATCTCCCCCTGTCCGACCATGCCCCACCTCCCTGAAACATAAGGCAAGCGTCACGCTTCCCAAGTTCCTAACTTAGGGGAATCAGATACAAAGGCACAACCTTGTTTCGCAGGAGGCTCCTGGAAACTGCATTCATTCAACTCTTCGGCCGGCCAGCAGCAGAGGCAATTTTTAAAGGCCGAGCGCTGCGATTTCCTTGTCCAGCCGATCGCGGGTCTTTTTGGCCATCTTCGCCGTCTTGACGGCATCGAGATTGGCCGGGCTTGCATCGCCTGCCACGATCAGCGCCACCATGCCCATGCCCCAGTGCGGCGTGCACTTGACGACATAGGCGCCTTCTTTGTCGATCGTGACGACCAGTTCCTGGTTCATCTTGCCCTTGAACTCGGCAACGCCGTCGGGGATCAGTTCCTTGACGGCAGCCGCATCATGCCCCTTGTCGCTGGGCAGGAAGTGTACCGTATCGCCAACAGCCACCCGAAGCGATGCCGGTTCAAAGACCATGGCCTCGCCATCGGCGCCCTTGTTGAGCATTTTCACCTCGAAATCGGCAGCAAGGCTGGCCGAAGCGAAAAGGGCAAGGCCAAGCGCAAGCAGGCTGGTTCTGGCAAGGGGAATGAGGGTCATGATGGCTTATCCTTTTGCGGGCGCCTCGTGCAGCGCCCATGCTTCGTGTGATCCTGCTCATACGCCAGCTTGACAGAGCCGGGTTTGACCGAGGTCAAAACACCTTTTTGCCGCATTGTCGCAAATGACCCCTGTTTCACATCGCAAACCGGCAAGCTTGCTTGCCCTTTCCAGATATTGATAATGTCTGGGGAACAAAAAAACGGAGAACCACCATGAGCGGAACCACTTCCATGAAACTGACGCTCGCTTGCGCCGTTGCAGCGATCGTATCGAGCCAGGCGCTGGCCGCCGATCCGAAGGCCTGTAGCGCGGTGCGCTTTTCCGATGTGGGCTGGACCGACATCACCGCCACGACAGCCACAGCCTCGGTCATCCTCGAAGCACTCGGCTACAAGCCGCAGGTCCAGGTTCTGTCGGTGCCGGTGACCTACCAGTCGCTGAAGAACAAGGATATCGACATCTTCCTCGGCAACTGGATGCCGACACAGGAAAATGACGTGCGCCCCTTCCTCACCGACAAGTCGGTCGAATCCTTTGGACCGAACCTGGAAGGCGCCAAGTACACGCTGGCCACCAATGCCAAGGGCGCAGAACTCGGCATCAAGGATTTCAAGGATATCGCCGCCCGTTCGAAGGAACTGGATGGCAAGATCTACGGCATCGAGCCGGGCAATGACGGCAACCGCCTTATCCTTGAAATGGTCGAGAAGAACACCTTTGGCCTGAAGGGCTTTGATGTGGTGGAATCCTCCGAGCAGGGCATGCTGGCCCAGGTTGCCCGCGCCGACCGCGCCGGTCAGCCGGTGGTCTTCCTCGGCTGGGAACCGCATCCGATGAACTCCAATTTCAAGCTCACCTATCTCACCGGTGGCGACGACATTTTCGGACCGAATCTCGGCGGCGCAACGATCTTCACCAATGTGCGCGCCGGTTACACGACCGAATGCCCGAATGCCGGCAAGTTCATCACCAACCTGAAATTTTCCCTGCCCATGGAAAACGAGATCATGGGCAAGATCCTGAACGACGGCAAGGATCCGCAGGTCGCCGCCAAGGAATGGCTGAAGGCCAATCCGGCCTCCGTCACCCCCTGGCTTGCCGGCGTCACCACCTTTGACGGCAAGGAAGGTCTCGCCGCTGTCAAGCAGAAGCTCGGTCTTTAAAGACAAGGCGAAAAGTGGATGCGAGACGCCGGCCGAGCAAGCCCGGACGCCTCGCATCCGCCCCGGTGAAAGGACCGTGCGAGCCTGCCTTCATGCCCGCACGGCAATTTCCAATGAGTGACCGGCCCTGCATATGGCTGGGGTCCGATCTCTCCCGATAGTTCCGCTCCAGAACGGGAAGACGCCTTTGGAATTTCTGACCGAACACCGCATTCCCATCGGCATGTGGGCAAAACGCTTCGTCGATTGGCTGACCATGAATGGTGCATGGTTCTTCGACTGGCTGTCGGCCATGCTGTCGACTGTCATCAACGCCCTGCTCTTCGTGCTGCAATATCCGCATCCGCTGGTCATCGTTGCCGCCTTTACCGGACTTTCCTGGTACCTCCGACGCTCGCCATCCGTGGCAGCCTTCACCTGTCTTGGGCTGATGCTGATCATCAACCAGGGTTATTGGAAGGAGACCACGGAAACACTGGCCCTGGTACTGGCCGCCACCGCCGTCAGCATGGTCATCGGCGTGCCGATCGGTATTGCAGCGGCCCGACGCCCCTGGCTCTACGAGGTGCTACGCCCGGTGCTCGACCTGATGCAGACCATTCCCACCTTCGTCTATCTCATCCCGGCCCTCATCCTGTTCGGGCTTGGCATGGTGCCGGGCCTGATCGCCACCGTCATCTTCGCCATTCCCGCACCGATCCGCCTCACCCGGCTGGGCATCATCTCGACGCCCGGCGCGTTGACAGAAGCCGCGATCGCCTTTGGCGCAACGCCCTCCCAGGTGCTGCGCAAGGTAGAACTGCCCTTTGCCATGCCGCAGATCATGGCGGGCCTCACACAGACCATCATGCTGTCTCTGTCAATGGTGGTGATCTCGGCTCTGGTGGGTGCCAATGGCCTCGGGGTTCCCGTCGTTCGGGCGCTCAACACGGTCAATATTGCACGCGGCTTCGAAGCGGGTCTTTGCATCGTGATCCTCGCAATCATCCTTGACCGGATGTTCCGCACAGAAAGTTCGGGAGAAGGCGCATGAGCGACGCGATCATTTTCGGCAATGTGGATATCGTCTTCGGTGATCGCCCGGAACGGGCATTGGAACGGATGGACCGCGGCGAGACGCGCGAGACGATCAGCGCCGAGACCGGCCTTGTCCTGGGTGTCTCCAAGGCCTCGCTGACCATCCAGGAGGGCGAGATCCTCGTCCTAATGGGCCTGTCTGGCTCGGGCAAGTCCACGCTCCTGCGTGCCGTCAATGGCCTTGCCCCTGTGGTGCGCGGCAGCGTGACTGTGATGTCGAAGACCGGCTCCGTCGATCCCTATCGCTGCTCGCCCAAGGCTTTGCGGGATCTGCGCATGCAGACCGTTTCCATGGTGTTCCAGCAATTCGGCCTCCTGCCCTGGCGCACGGTAGCGGAAAATGTCGGCTTCGGGCTGGAACTTGCCGGCGTGCCGGAGGCTGAGCGCAAGCAGCGCGTCGCCGAACAGCTTGCACTCGTCAACCTGTCCAGCTGGAGCGACCGCAAGGTGGGCGAATTGTCGGGCGGCATGCAGCAGCGCGTCGGACTTGCCCGCGCCTTCGCCACGGGTGCACCGATCCTGCTGATGGACGAACCCTTCTCGGCGCTCGATCCTCTGATCCGCACGCGGCTTCAGGATGAGTTGCTGGAGTTCCAGCATCGGCTGAAAAAGACCATCCTGTTTGTCAGCCACGATCTGGACGAAGCCTTCCGCATCGGCAACCGTATTGCCATCATGGAAGGCGGGCGCATCATCCAATGCGGCACGCCGCAGGAAATCGTTCGGGCGCCAGCCGACCAATATGTCGCTGATTTCGTGCAGAACATGAACCCGATCAACATGCTGACGGCGGGCGACATCATGCGCAATGGCGCTTCTCCTGCGCCCGCTCCGGTCACGGCAACCGCCAGGGCGGAAACGCCGCTGGTCGATATTCTCGATGCTCTGGCACGTCAGCCGGGCGTCATCGGCATCGTCGACAATGGCATGGTCATCGGCACGATCGGCGCTGAAGAGGTGATTGCCGGCCTGACGCGGCACCGGCGCCGGGAAGCGGTGAACTGACCGAAAGCCTGCCTCTACAAGACATGGCGGGGTTGCCCAACCCCGCCACCGCATGGGATAGCAAGCGGAACTGGTGGCTATCACTTGCGATGAGAAAGGCACTACCGCCATGGCCGAGACACAATCCGTCCTCCGGCAAACCGATGACGAATCACGCCGGCTGGCACGCAAGCTTCTGCGCGGCGCTTCCTTCGTGTCACTGGCGGTCTGTGATCAGCAGAGCGGATTTCCAGCGGTGAGCCGGGCGCTGACCGCGACCGACTATGACGGCGTGCCGGTCATTTTGATCTCCAGCCTTGCCGCCCATACGAAAAGCCTGCTTGCCGATCAACGCTGTTCGCTTCTGGCAGGCGAGCCCGGAAAGGGCGATCCCCTGGCGCATGCCCGCATCACTGTGTTTGCGCAAGCGCATGCCGTAGACCGCGACAGTGAGGCGCATGGCAGCATTCGCCGCCGCTTCCTGAACCGGCATCCCAAATCCGCTCTCTATATCGATTTCCCCGATTTCGCCTTCTTCCGGCTCATGCCCATGTATGCATCGTTGAATGGTGGCTTCGGTCGGGCCTTTGCATTGGAGAGCCAGGACCTGCTAACGCCCGCTGGTTCCTCTGCATCAGACTGGCTCAGACTGGAAGAAGAAATTATGAGCACGAATCAGGATGCAACTCAGCTGGCCAGGACTCTGGGCTACGCGATCACGAAAAAGTGCCATCTCACTGGTGTTGACTCATCGGGAATTGATTTTGCTACGGGAAGTGTTTCATTTCGATACGAGTTTAAGAGTCAACAGCCAGACCCACAATCTGTGATTGATGAAATTTCGCGCATACTTGATATTGTTTAGCTGGTGTACAAAATTTAGGGATATACAATCCTTCCTCCAACTTGCTAGATTTCCGATACATTGTTACCGACCGACCAGTCGGCGACTAGGTGCTAGGGGACGACTGAGGGAATTGATATGACGCCACTCACAGAGCATTCGGCTGCAGCTGCAAATCTGCTGTCTGCCATGGCAAATCCGAAACGGCTTATGATCTTGTGTTGCCTGGTCAAGGGCGAGGTTGCCGTCGGGGCGCTGGCGACCAAGGTTGGCCTGAGCCAGTCGGCACTGTCGCAGCATTTGTCCAAGCTGCGGGCGCAGAAGCTGGTGAACACGCGTCGCGACGCGCAGACCATCTACTACTCCAGCTCGGCCGAATCCGTCATGCGGGTTCTCGAAACTCTGGAGACGCTGTATTGCGAGGTCGAGCAGACTAAAACTGCGGCCTGATGACAGCGCTGACATTTTGATGAAACAAGGGCAGGCGCCGCCTGTTCGGCTGTTTTTCAGCCTGCCCTTGTGTTTCTCCACCGCTTCGCTCTGGCGCCCGGTGACGACGACATATCCTGGATCTTGCACTCCGCTGATTTCAGCCTGCCTTCTTCTTGACGCCTTGCCGATGCTTGATACCCTGATCATACAGGGTCGCGAACTGTTCTGTGCACTGGAGCAGCACAATGCTCGCACCAGCAAGCTTCGGCCCACCTCTGTCGAGAACACCATGAACCGCTTCACATTTGCTATCATGCTGCTTTTCTCAGCCGCCCCGCTGTCGGCGCAGAGCCTGCCATCCATAGACTGGAGCAAAGCGGGCAAGGGCGATGCGCCCAAGACGCAAGGGCAGCCTCTTCAGCCCCAGCCGGAGGCCAAGGCTTTGCCGGATAGCGGCTTTGCCTGCGGCACGGTCACTCGCCTGTCCATGGAGCAGGACCGCCTCCTTCCAGATAGCGGCAACGGCCTGCCCAAGCAGGTGCAACGCTGTAGCCGCGACGGCCTGAGCTTCGAAGTCACCCCTCCCCAGCCTTGATGGCGCCATCACAGCATGCGTGCGCGATAGTCCGGCGATGGCACCCAGCAGCGATCGTGGCGACCGAACAACCGATAGCGATTGCGGGCAATCAGGCGATAGACCCGGTTTCGCACGGTGCGCGGCACAAGACGCAGCATGGAGGTGGCGCGCCACGGCCAGCCCAGACCGGCATAGATGGCCAATATCGCATCGCTATCGCGCAATACCCTGTCACCATCAACGACGATCAACGTATCGGGATCGGCCGGATCAATGCCATGCCGGCGAAACAGAGCGGCCCCCGCCTCGCCCTGCATCGAGGCCAGCCGGAAACGCGCCGCCTTGTCATGCGTCAGCACGAACTGGGCATTGGCCGAACACAGGATGCATTCGGCATCAAAGACGATGATGGGGCCGGGTCGATCAATCTCTTGCATGAAAAACATGTAGTGATGCGCACGCCTTGCTTCAATTGCGGCAAGGATGCCGTGATCGTGCTCGACGCCGACGGCTCGCCGATTTATGAGTTTTCCCCATGACCACGCCCAAGACTGAAACCATTGCCGTGCGGATCAGCCGGATCCTGGCCGAGCGCATCATTGCCGGCGGGATGCAGGCCGGCATGCGGCTGGCGCAGGATCATATCGCCGAGGAATTCGGTACCAGCCATGTGCCGGTGCGCGAGGCCTTTCGCAGGCTTGAGGCGCAAGGGCTGGTGGTGAGCGAACCACGGCGCGGCGTACGCGTCGCAGGCTTCACCATGGCGGAAGTGAAGGAAGTGGCGGAGATGCGAGCGGCACTGGAAGTGCTGGCGCTTCGCCATGCAGCCCCTCACCTCACCCGCTCCATCCTCGACCAGGCAGAGGAAGCAAACCGAGCCGGTGACAAAGCCGGCGATGTGCAGTCCTGGGAAGAGGCAAACCGCGCCTTCCACCGCCTGCTGCTCGCCCCCTGCGGCATGCCGCGTCTGTTGAAATCCATTGATGACCTGCATGCGGCAAGCGCCCGTTTCCTGTTTTCCGGCTGGCGCGCCGAATGGGAGGCGCCTACGGATCGCGACCACCTCGCCATTCTGTCTGCATTGCGCGCCGGCGATATCGAAACGGCAGCCGCGGTGCTGGCCCGCCATGTGCAATGGGTCGGCCAGCCGCCCCGCACCAAGCCGGTCCGCCAGCCGCTGCCCCGCTCCGCCTGACGCCGCGCAGCGGCGCATTCCAACCAGAAGAGAGACGCTTCGTTTTTCCGTAAACCGGCAGACGCTCCCGTCTGCGGCACGGGGTTTCATGCCGTCATCGTGACAATTATAGATAATATGAAGAAATTGGCCTGATGAATCAGCGCGCATGATGCACTTTCTCAGTTTCAGCTTGCCAGAAGCACACCATCATGGATTCATTTGGCGATAGATAGGATAAATTATCTATAATTTTATGAGGACATTCATGACTGAAATTAGCGAACCACTGCGCACCTCCGGCCTCCGCTTTGCCCGCAGACTGCCGATCGTGCTTCTGGGCACGGCCCTGATGACGCTGGCCGCCAAGACGCAGATCCCCTTCTGGCCAGTTCCCATGACACTGCATGTGGTAGCCGTCATGGCCTTTGCTGTGCTTCTCGGCCCGCGCATGGCCACCGGCATCTTCGTCACCTATCTCGCCGCTGGCGCTGCCGGCTTACCGGTGTTTGCCGGTAGCCCGGAGCGCGGTATCGGCCTTGCCTATATGATGGGACCGACCGGCGGTTATCTTGCCGGCTTCCTGGTCGCGTCCTACCTCGTCGGCACCCTGTCTGCCGGTCGCGGCATGATCGGCCGCTTCAGCGCCATGCTGGCAGGCCTTGGCATCATCCATGCTTTCGGTCTTGCCTGGCTTTCCTTCTGGGTGCCGGCAAGCGGCTTGCTGGCGGCTGGTTTCACGCCCTTCATCCTCGGTGACCTCGTCAAGATTGCCGTTGTGGCGATCGGCAGTTCGCTGCTTGCCCATAGCCGCCTGCGCCTGCCGGGTCTTGGCCGATGAGTGCGGTCGATAGCACCATCCGCTACGATTGGACGGTCGAGGATATCCTCGACCTCCATAACCTGCCGCTGCTCGATCTGATCGGCCGCGCCAATGCCGTGCACCGCGCCCATCACGATCCGAACCGGGTGCAGAAGGCCAGCCTTCTGTCGATCAAGACCGGCGGCTGTCCGGAAAACTGCGCCTATTGTCCGCAATCGGCCCATCACCGAGAGGTAGACCTGACGCGCGACCGGTTGATGGACCCGAAAACCGTGATCGGCATGGCTGCCCGCGCCAGGGATGCCGGTGCCGAACGCTTCTGCATGGGCGCGGCCTGGCGCCAGGTGAAGGACGGGCGCGAATTCGATGCCGTGCTCGACATGGTGCGCGGCGTGCGCGATCTCGGCATGGAGGCCTGCGTCACGCTTGGCATGCTCAAACCCCATCAGGCAGAGCGGCTGGCCGAAGCGGGGCTGACCGCCTATAACCACAATCTCGATACCAGCCCGGAATTCTACGGCCAGATCATCACCACCCGCACCTATGAGGACCGGCTGGAAACGCTCGCCACCGTGCGTGCCTATGGCATCGATCTGTGCTGCGGCGGCATTATCGGCATGGGCGAAACGGTGCGTGACCGCGCCGCCATGCTTCAGGTCCTGGCCCGCATGGAACCGCATCCAGAAAGCGTGCCGATCAATGCCCTCGTGCCGGTCGCTGGAACGCCGCTTGCCGGCCAGCCGCCCATCGATCCGCTGGAACTGGTGCGCATGGTAGCGACCACCCGTATTGTCATGCCCATGGCCACCGTGCGCCTGTCTGCCGGTCGCTCAGGTCTCACCCGCGAGACGCAGATCCTCTGCCTCGTGGCCGGTGCCAATTCCGTTTTCTATGGCGACACGCTTCTGACGACGCCGAATGCCGGGATTGGCGAGGATGCCGCCCTGTTTGCAGCCCTTGGCCAGTGCGAGCGCGCCGCTGAACCGGTCAGCGCACAGGCAAGCGCTGCCTGATGATACGCCGGCGGCAGGCGCGCACCGCCTGCCGCCTCATTCTCAGGCACAAAAGAACGCCGTTGCGGCCCGCTCTTACAGCACCATCTGCATCCACGCCCTTCCCGCTTACGCTCCATGCCGGTAATCTGGCGAAAATGAATCGGAGTGACGAAGATGAGCGACCTTGAACACCGCATCGACCAGGGCACGGGCCGCGTACCCGCCGATATCGTTTTAAAGGGTGGCCGCTTCTTCGATCTGGTCACCGGCGAACTGGTCGCCTCCGATATCGCCATTTGCGGCCAGACGATCGTCGGCACCTGCGAGAGCTATGAAGGCAAAGAGGTGATCGACATCACCGGCAAGATTGTCGTGCCCGGCTTCATCGACACGCATCTGCATATCGAATCCTCGCTTGTCACACCGCATGAATTTGACCGCTGCGTGCTGCCCTATGGCGTCACGACCGTCATCTGCGATCCGCATGAAATCGCCAATGTTCTGGGCACGGAAGGCATCGAATTCTTCCTGCAATCGGCCGAACAGACGATCATGGATATCCGCGTCCAGCTATCCTCCTGCGTACCGGCCACGCATCTGGAAACCGCCGGCGCCGATTTGCCCATCGAGCGGCTCCTGCCCTTCCGCAATCACCCGAAGGTCATCGGCCTTGCGGAATTCATGAATTTTCCGGGCGTGATCCACAAGGATCCGATCTGCATGGCCAAGCTTGAAGCCTTTCAGGGCGGCCATATCGATGGCCATGCGCCGCTTCTGTCCGGCCATGGCCTGAATGGCTATCTCTCGGCCGGCATCCGCACCGAGCATGAGGCGACCAGCGCCGAAGAGGCGATGGAGAAGATCCGCAAGGGCATGCATATCCTGGTGCGCGAAGGCTCCGTGTCCAAGGATCTGCACGCGCTGATGCCGATCATCACCGAGCGCCTGTCGCCCTATCTGGCGCTCTGCACCGATGACCGAAACCCGCTCGATATTGCCGAGGAAGGCCATCTGGACTTCATGATCCGCACGGCCATTGCCCATGGCGTCGAGCCGATCGCCATTTACCGCGCCGCCTCGATTTCGGCAGCCCGCGCCTTCGGCCTTCGTGATCGCGGGCTGATTGCCCCCGGCTGGCGCGCCGATCTGGTCGTCATCGACAGCCTGGAAAACTGCAAGGCCGACATGGTGTTTGCCGCCGGCCGGCATGTCACGCCGCAACTATTTGCCACGCGCGGCACGGTCGAACCGGTCGGGCTCGACAGCGTCAAGGCACGCATCGTCAAGGCGGCCGATTTCACCGTGCCGGTCAAGACCGAGGAACAGCCGGTGATCGGCGTTCTGCCGGGCAAGATCATCACCGAACATCGCCGCTATCGCCTGCCCTCTTCCGGCAACCAGACCACGGTCGATCTCGCCAATGATATCATCAAGGTCGCCGTCATCGAACGGCATGGCAAGAACGGCAACCATGCCAATGGTTTCGTGCAGGGCTTTGGCCTGAAAAAAGGCGCCATCGCCTCCACCGTCGGCCATGACAGCCACAATATCTGCGTGGTCGGTGTCAGCGAAGACGACATGGCGATTGCGGCCAACCGCCTGGGCGAGATCAAGGGCGGCTTCGTCGTGGTCGAAGATGGCAAGGTGACCGGCGAAATCCCGCTTCCCGTCGCCGGCCTGATGAGCCTTGAGCCCTATGAAAGCGTGCGCGACACGCTGACGGAACTGCGCAAGGCAGCCTTTGCGCTGGGCACGACGCTGGCCGAACCTTTCCTGCAGGTGGCCTTCCTGCCGCTGCCGGTCATCCCGCATCTGAAGATTTCCGACAAGGGCATGGTCGATGTCGACAAGTTCATGCTGATAAGCTGAACAAGGCCGCTATTCAGGTCGCTGGTCACCGGCGGGTTTCAGAGCATGGGCCACCGCCTCAGCCGCCGATGTGGCGGAACTCCTGATCGCCTGGGCAATCGCCTCGACCCGACCCATCTGGGCCTGGAACTTGTTGAGAGCCGGGCCGTGCAGACTGGTGCCGGCCGGCATTTCCGCCTTGGTCGGGTCGGCATATTTGTCGCCCACCCGCAGCTCGTAATAGAGATGCGGCCCGGTCGACAGACCGGTCGAACCGACAAAGGCAATCACCTGCCCCTGGCTTACCCGCTGACCAACGGCAATCCCCTTGGGCGTGCCGGCAATATGGGCATAGGTGGTGGTATAGCCGCCGTCATGGCGGATGCGTATATATTTGCCATAACCGCTTTCCGATGAAATCGTCACCACCACGCCATCGCCGGCGGCCACGATCGGAGACCCCTGCGGCGCACGGTAATCCACGCCATTGTGGAACTTGCGCACATTGAGAATGGGGTGCACGCGCCAGCCGAAACCATCGCCGAGCTGGCCGGCCTGAACCGGCTTGTGCATCAGCTTCTTCGACATCGACCGACCCTTGTCGTCGAAATATTCCGGCTTCCCGTCATCGGTGGCGCTGTAGCGATAGAAGCGCTGTTCCTTGCCATCCTTGTGGATTGTCACGGAGACCAGTTCCTCGCGACCATCCTCGGCCTTGCGGAACACGAGATCGATCACCGGCTCGCCATCTCTTTGCGACCACTCGATATCATTGTCGCGCAGCAGATCCGCCACCTGAAGGCTGACGCGCGGCGGAACCTTGGAAGCGGCCAGATGCGTCATCAGCTTGGGATAATCGGACCTTGCCCGCGCAAGCGCCCTGTCATCCTCGGGTCGTGCCGGGCTGCTCGGCTGCGGGCTCGTCTTGTCGGCGGAAAGCGCCTCGGCAGTCATCCGGTCATAGAGATGTCTGTCGGCAACCTCCTGGAAACGGCCATCATCGCGCCGTGCCAACAGCCTTTCTTTGCCCCTTTCCGTTCGGTGCCGGGCAAATACGATCTGCAGCGGTCGCGCGTCTCCCGCCCCTTCGCTGACCAGCAGATCGAGCTCCTCACCGGGCTTGACGCTGCGGGCGCCAAGCTCCTCGCCCAGCCTCTGAAATTCTGCATCGGGCACATTCAGGGCACCACGGATCGTGCCGAGTGGTTCTTCCTGCGCCGGCATGGAGACGAGATGGCGCACCTGAGCCGCCGGACGCAAGGGCGCGATGCTGACATTGATCGGCTCGCCGCGCACCTGCCACAATCGCTGCGATTTGCGCACCAGCGCATCCAGCCGGTGGGCGGAAAGATCCGGTTGTAAAACAAGCCCGAATGGATGGTCGGCGGCTTCGCTCTCCTGGTAGGAATTCAGCATGGCCGGCTCGCGGGATTTTGGCGTTTCGAGTTCATCATTTGCGCCAACCGACACGTCGAAATAGGCAGAGTGAACCATCGAACCATCGCCCATGCGCTCGATGAGGTCGAGTTTGCGCGGACCGTCAACCACACCCGGCATCCACACGCGGCTGGTCTTTGGCGTGCTGACCGGCGCACGGCGCGCACGTGCCACCTGAACGGATTTCTGCGGCACCGGCAGCCGCGCCAGCGAGTGGCTGATATAGCCGCCCAATAGCGCCGACGACCCGACGGCCAGAAGCAAAATGGCAAGCGTCACCCGCCAGTGGCCTCTCAGCGTGAATGCAATGACGGTCTGGCGCGGATGAATGGTGCCGAACACCGCATCATCGCCTTGCAAGACCATATTGCCGTTCCGCTGCACCATGCATTCGCCCTTCACTATGAAGCGCGCACAGGTGCGTGGGCTCCATGGCGGAAATGTGTCGCAGCCGGCGCGGTGAGTGACGCAACCTGCGTCATCCACCGGGCCAGTCCCGGTCAGACCCTGGCGCAGAACACGTCGAAGGCCGAAAGGTGAACCACTTTGTCCTCCACTGCGGGATTGTAACCCGGCATCGGCTCCGGCTGGCAGGCGGTGAAATCTGCCGGCAGCAGGTAATCCTGCGGCGCGCGTGTCAGGTTGAAGACGAAGAGCAGACGCTCGCCGGCCTTTTCGCGCACGAAGGCGAGAAGATCCGCCTGCGTATCGAGAAAGGTCATGTCGCCATCCAGAAGTGCCGCATGCGCGCGGCGGAAGGCGAGCGTGCGGCGATAATGGTTGAGCACCGAATCTTCGTCATGCTCCTGCGCACTCACGGAAAGCGACTGGTGCTCGGGCGGCACGGGCAGCCAGGCCCGTGTGCCTTCGCTAAAGCCGGCAAGCGGCATTTCAGCCTCCCAGGGCATCGGCGTGCGGCATCCATCACGCCCCTTGAACGCCGGCCAGAAGCGGATGCCATAGGGATCGCGCAGATCTTCAAATTGCAGGTCGGCCTCCGGCAGGCCCAGTTCCTCGCCCTGATAGAGGCAGATGGAGCCACGCAGCGCCGACAGCACGCTGATGGCAAGCTTCGCAATCACCTCCCGCTCCTCTGGCACCTCCATGAAGCGCGACACATGGCGGACGACGTCATGGTTGGAAAAGGCCCAGCAGACCCAGCCGTCCGTGACGATTTCCTGGCATTTCGACACGGTGTCGCGGATATGATCGGCCGTAAAGCGTGGGCTGAGAAGATCAAACGTGTAGCACATATGCAGCTTGTCATTGCCGCTGGTATAGCTTGCCAACGTCTGGAGCGAGCGGTCTGCATCGCCCACCTCGCCCACCGTCGTGCGGCAATCATACTGGTCGAGCAGGGCGCGCAAGCGTTTCAGAAACGCGATATTTTCCGGCTGCGTCTTGTCATAGAGATGGTCTTGCATGGAATAGGGATTGGTATCGGTCTCCAGGCCCGTCGAATCGGGGTCGTAGAGCATTGGCGGATTGTCGCGCAGCTGGCTGTCGTGGAAGTAGTAGTTGACGGTATCCAGCCGGAAGCCGTGCACGCCGCGATCCAGCCAGAACTTGACGGTGGCCAGCATCGCATCCTGCACAGCCGGATTGTGGAAGTTGAGATCCGGTTGCGAGCCGAGGAAATTGTGCATGTAATATTGCTTGCGCACGCCATCCCATTCCCAGCCCGGCCCGCCGAAAATCGACAGCCAGTTATTGGGCGCCGTGCCATCCGGCTTGGGATCGGCCCAGATATACCAGTCGGCGCGCGCATTGCTGCGGCTTGATCGGCTTTCGACAAACCAGGGATGCTGGTCCGACGTGTGCGAAATCACCTGATCGATCACCACTTTGAGGCCCAGACGCTCGCACTCGGCCATCATGGCGTCGAAATCGACAAGCGTGCCGAACATCGGATCGACATTGCAATAGTCGGAAACGTCATAGCCCATATCGGCCATTGGCGAGGTGAAGAAGGGCGACAGCCAGATGCCATCGACCCCGAGCGAGGCGATATAAGGCAGGCGCGCCGTGATGCCCTTGATGTCGCCAATGCCATCGCCGGTCGTATCCTGGAAGGACCGCGGATAGACCTGGTAGATCACCGCGCCGCGCCACCAGTTCGGATCACCCTTCTGTGCCGTTACCGTCGCCATGCGTCATCTGCTCCTTGCATGTTTTCATCAAACGCCAACCTAGTGAGCTTCGCGCAAAAGACAAAGGTGCAGATGGACGTCGCTCAAAAAATCCGGTCGCAAAGCCTTTCTCCTCTGCGCCGCCGGGTCTTGCCATGCAAACGCCTTCGTCCTATTCCGCAAGCTCAAGGTGGAGGAAATCTATGGCAAAGCGTGTTCTTTCAATCGGCGAGTGCATGGTGGAACTGTCGCAGGCGGGTCAGGGCCTGCTGCGCAAGGGCTTTGCCGGCGATACGTTCAACACGGCCTGGTATCTGCGCGCCAGCCTGCCCAGCGATTGGCAGGTGGATTATCTCACCGGACTTGGCGACGATCCGCTTTCCGACGAAATGCTTGCCTTCATGGAGAAAGCCGAGATCGGCACCGGTGCAATCCGCCGCATTGCCGGTCGCGCGCCCGGCCTTTACCTGATCTCGCTGAAGGATGGCGAGCGCACCTTCAGCTATTGGCGCGACAGTTCTGCCGCCCGCCTGCTGGCTGATGATCCCGACCATCTGCGCCAGTCGATCGAGGCAGCCGATATGCTGTATTTCTCCGGTATAACACTTGCCATTCTGTCCCCCCAGGCAGTCGATACGCTGCTTTCGGAACTGCGCCGCGCCAAGGCTGCCGGCAAGCCGGTCGCCTTCGATCCGAATATCCGTCCAAGGCTGTGGGCCGACAAGGTGCGCATGCTTGAGACGATTTCCGCCGGCGCCCGTGCCGCCTCGCTGGTGCTGCCAAGCTTTGACGACGAAGCCACCCATTTCGGCGATATCAACGTCAATGCCACGATCGAGCGCTACCAGTCGCTGGGTGTCGAGTGCGTTGTGGTGAAGAATGGCGCACAGGGCGCCACGGTGGCCCGAGACGGCCAGACAATCTTCATTCCCGCAGTGCCGCCGGAACGCCTGGTGGATACGACCAGCGCCGGCGATAGTTTCAACGGCGGCTTTCTCGCAAGGTTCATGACCGGTGCCTCGCCGGCGGAAGCCTGCGCGCATGGCGCGGCGGTCGCCTCCGTCGTCATCGGCCATCACGGCGCGCTGATCGACCATGCCCTGCTGCCGGGGTGAACTCGGCTTGACAAGCCACAGCGCTCGCAAGATACAGCCATAAGCTGCAATCTGGACGCTCCGACTTGGCAACATGGTATGATGGCCTGGGTGCTTGTCTTGGCGATCGCGACGCCTACGAGCTGAATACCTGGGCAAATTCCGAACACATGCAAGCGCTTGCCGCCTCGCATGGACTGACGCAGCCGCAGCTCAACAGCCTGCATGCCTATACGCTGAACCATGAGCACGACGGGGCGACGGTGTTTCAGCGGCTCAACCATTTTCTGCGATTCCCACGCGAAGCCATCGATCACCGAAGCGAACTGGAAGCCTTGGTTATCAAGCTCATCTCGGCCATCGATGAACTGCCGCCGTGGCGTGGGACTGCCTATCGCAGGGCAAACCTGCCGGGCGATCTTCTGGACATGGCAAGACTGGGATATTTTGCAGATGCAGGCTTCTTGAGTTGCACAACAAAACCC
Organism: Rhizobium sp. FY34; assembly: GCF_005222845.1. Taxonomy (GTDB): domain Bacteria; phylum Pseudomonadota; class Alphaproteobacteria; order Rhizobiales; family Rhizobiaceae; genus Neorhizobium. The sequence continues at coordinate 554,089 of NZ_STFZ01000011.1, forward strand.
GACCTGAAGGTTTTTGACGGCCGCGACTGGTTGACTCTTCGAGCCATAACCGGACGCCTGATCGACAGCCTATCGGCCAATCCCGACGAAGGCGAAGTGATCTTTCGCCCGAACACACGCTTTGCGGTCTCCCGTTTGGAAGAGACTGAGGATGGTGCTATATTGATCCTGAACGAGGTCTAGTGTGCGATGAAGCATCAGCCGACAGACGATGAACTCCTGATAGAGGCACGAACCTTTCTCAAGGCACAGGGCAAGGCGGATCTGCCCGCCCTGCGCCATGACGCACCCTTGCGCGCGACACGCAGCGTCATCGCCGACCTCAAGTCCATACCATCATTGGATGGCGAGAGCGGCATTCACGGCACTCTACTGTCACTCAACGCGATCTGCGCCTATGCATTGGAAACAGTCACGGCGCAAACCCTATCGCTGGCACAGGGCGAGCGCGTCAATGGTCTGGCCATGCAGAGCCGTCAACTATTGGACGCCGTCCAATCGGTCCTGCCCCTGCTCTTCCAAGCCACCGGCCGCCCTGCATATCTAGCGCCCTCGCAAGACGTCGAAGAACTGCGCAACGCCAGTGGCTGGATGCTAAGACCAGACGATGACGACCGTGGAACCGATGCCTCGGCATGGTTTGCGCTGCTCGGCGCAGTGCTGAACGACAAGCTCAATACGGTACTCATGTGGGCGGAAGAGCATCAGCTTGGCAAGCCGGCAGCTTTGGTCCGGCCGCTTCTGGATCAGCTTCGCTGGCTTCAGGATTCGATTGAAGAAGCCCAGGCCGCGGACAGAACATCATCAAAACACCATAGGCCTGTCGGCAAGTTTCGCACCGCCCCCTGACATCCGTCTGTAACACAAAAGGCCGATAAGGTCCGTGAATCGCCGGAGGCGCTCATCGCCTCCGGGCTGAAAGGGGCTGGCGGAACAGATGACCAAGATCACCATCGTCACGGATGCCTGGTATCCGCAGATCAATGGCGTCGTGCGATCCATCGAAAATACCAATCGCGAACTCACCCGCATGGGCATCGAAGTGTCGATGATCACACCGCAGGATTTCTCCAGCGTGCCCTGCCCCACCTATCCGGAAATCCGGCTTTCGGTTGCAAGCTATGCCGCCGTTGCCCGCGCCATCGAGAAGTTCAGCCCGACCTCCGTGCATATAGCGACCGAAGGCCCCCTCGGGCTTCTGGCGCGCCGCTGGTGCCTGAAGAACAACCTGCCCTTTTCCACCAGCTACCACACCCGCTTTCCCGAATATGTGGCGGCCCGCTTTCCGGTGCCGATCCGCTGGCTGCGCGCCTTCGTGCGCTGGTTCCACAATGCTGGCAATGGCTGCATGGTGGCAACCGCAAGCCTGGAACGCGAACTGTCAAAGCTTGGCCTGAAGAACCTGTTGCGCTGGAGCCGTGGCATAGACCAGACCCAGTTCCACCCCATGCCGCTGGAGGACATGCCCTTTGGCCTGAAGCGGCCGATTTTCCTCACCGTGAGCCGCATTGCCGTGGAAAAGAACCTGCCGGCCTTTCTCGATCTCGACCTGCCCGGGTCCAAAGTCGTGGTAGGTGACGGGCCCGGGCGCGAAGAACTGCAGCGGCGCTATCCTGATGTGCTGTTTACCGGGCTGAAGACCGGCGAGGATCTGGCCCATGCCTATGCGCAGGCCGATGTCTTCGTCTTCCCCTCAAAGACCGATACATTTGGCAACACGATCCTGGAGGCGCTGGCAAGCGGCGTTCCGGTCGCAGCCTATCCGGTCACCGGCCCGATCGATATCATCGACCCGTCAAGCGGCGCCGGCGCCCTGAACGAGGATCTGCGCACGGCCTGCCTGGAAGCGCTGTCCTGCTCGCGTGAGGATGCGCACCGCCTGGCGCGCAGCTTCACCTGGGAAGCCGCGTCGCGCCAGTTCCTCAACAATGTCCTGATTGCGCAAGGCCGCAAGGCGCTGCCACGCCAGCCCGGTCCAAAGGGGCCGGCAAGCGGCTACCGCGCACTGCCCTCGTAAGCGTCAGCGCTTCTTGCGCTTGTTCTCGAACGGGTTTTCAGACGCCCGCAGATGGATGCGGATCGGCACGCCGGGCATGGCGAAATCGGCACGCAACCCATTGGTCAGATAGCGGATATAGGATTCCGGTACCGAATCCGGTCGCGTGCAGGAAATCATGAAGGCGGGCGGGCGGGCCTTCACCTGCGTCATGTATTTCAGCTTCAAGCGGCGCCCGGAAACCGCCGGTGGCGGATGCTGTACCTGGACATTGTCCAGCCAGCGATTGAGCTTGGCAGTCGAGATGCGCTTGTTCCACACCATGTCGGTGTCGATAATGCTCTGCATCAGCTTGTCGAGCGCATAGCCGGTCTGGCCGGCAATCGGCACGGCGCGAATGCCACGCGCCTGCGGCAGCAAGCGCTCGGTCTTTTCGCGCAGTTCCGTCAGAAGCGCCTGCGGATCTTCCACCAGATCCCACTTGTTGAAGGCGAGCACGGCAGCGCGACCCTCACGCAGCACCAGATCGACGATCTGCAGGTCCTGCTTTTCAAACGGAATGGTCGCGTCAAACACGATCACCACGGTTTCCGCAAAACGGATGGCGCGCAGCGCATCGGCCACGGACAGCTTTTCGAGCTTTTCCTGCACGCGTGCCTTGCGGCGCATGCCGGCGGTATCGAACATCTTGATCGTGCGTCCGCGCCAGTCCCATTCCACGGAAATGCTGTCGCGGGTAATGCCGGCTTCAGGACCGGTCAAAAGCCGGTCTTCACCGAGGAAACGGTTGATCAGCGTCGATTTGCCGGCATTCGGACGCCCGACAATGGCGACGCGCAAGGGCTTCGTCTCGTCATAGGCCGGTTCATAGTCTTCGTCTTCGCTCGACAGATCGCTGTCGCGCACGTCGACATCGGTTTCAGCCTCGTCGTCATCATCGCCAAATGCCATTTCCGGGCCTATGGCCTCGACAATGGCATCGCGCAGATCGATCATGCCCTGGCCGTGTTCGGCGGAAATCGGCACCGGATCGCCAAGACCCAGCGTAAAGGCGTCATAGAAACCGCCGTCGGAACCGCGTGCTTCGGATTTGTTGGCAACCAGAACGACGGGCTTGCCGCGCCGGCGCAGCATTTCGCCGAGCGTCTGATCGACGGGCGTGAGGCCAAACTTGGCATCGACGACGAAAAGCGTCAGATCCGCCTCGTCAATGGCGGTTTCCGTCTGGGCGCGCATGCGACCCTGCAGCGTTTCGGGCCCGGCCTCTTCAAGACCGGCCGTATCGATGATGGTGAAGCGCAGGTCGATCAGCTTGGCATCGCCCGGACGACGGTCACGGGTCACGCCGGGAGTATCATCCACCAGCGCGAGCTTCTTGCCCACCAGCCGGTTGAACAGCGTGGACTTGCCGACGTTCGGACGCCCGACGATGGCGACTGTGAAGCTCATGGGTGGGTCCCTTTCTGGGCCTTCTTCTTCAAAAGTTACGGCGCTTTGCCGGATGCGGCAATCGTATCCAGCATGATTTGCGCGCGGTTTGCCACGTTACGCGGCGATTGTGCGTCATTGGCAATATCCTGGAACCATTGCTTGGCCTTTTGGATATCGCCGGCCTTGTAGGCAGACAGGCCCAGTGCTTCGCGCGCGGAATGGCGCAGCGCATGGTTGGGCACGGCCATCACCTCGACTTCGGCCGAGACCTGCGCATAGGTGCCCGTATCGATAAGCAGCCAGGCGGCGCGCATCTTGGCGACATCGCGAACGATCTGCGGCACGGACGAATCGCCCGCCACCTGGTTGAAGGCAGCAATCGCGCCGGCGGCATCGCCCTTCTGCGACAGAAGCGTGGCGGAACGCAGTCGCGCCAGAACCGGATAGGAACCGCCGCCTTCTGCTTCCAGCGTCTGCAACGCGGCCAGCGCCTCGTCGGTCTTGTTGTCCTTGGCAAGCTCAAGCGCTGCGATGAACTGGTCGCCATAGACCGAGGCATTGTGGCTATGCCAGTATTCGTAACCGCGATAACCGGCCGTGCCGAGAACGATCAGCGCTGCACCGCCGATGATGTAATAGCGGAACCGCCGCCAGACGCTGCTGATCCGATCGGATCGCAGTTCCTCATTCACCTCGCGGATAAAGCTGTCGTTATCGTGTGCCATACCAAACTCCGACCGAAAGACGGCCCTTAACTCGAAAGCCTGCCTTCTAACCTATTTTGCTAAGGATGTAAGGGGGTGAGTTGCGACGGCGTAGCCGGCAAATCGATCCAGCGAATCGATTTGAGCAACGAACGCCTCGAGCCTGAAGCGAGAGGCCGGCACGGTTGCGGCAATCTTCGCTCCCATTCCGCCGCCAACCCGATTTCAATTCTTATGAAGCAGACCGCCCTTCACCTAAGCTTTGCCGCATTCGGCCCCGAAAAGGCCAATCCCTGTTCCTCATGCCCGGTTTTATCTCTTGCGTCTTGCCACAATAGTCACTGCTGCCCTGCTTGCCTGCCCGTCTCACGGCGTGGCTGGCGAAAAGCCGAAGCAATTGCTGCTGATTTCCTTTGATGGCGCCGGCAGCAATGCGCTCTGGGCAAGAAGCCGGGCTATGGCAGAGCGCGCCCATGCACATTTCACCTACTTCCTCTCCTGCACGCTCGTGATCGACCGGGCACGCGCCAAAACCTATCAGGGGCCGAACCAGAAGCCAGGACGCTCGAATATCGGCTTTGCCCAGAGCCCGGAGGAAGCGCTGACGCGGCTCGACCATATCTGGCAGGCGCAGGGCGAAGGCCACGAGATTGCCAGCCATACCTGCGGCCATTTCGATGGAAGGGATTGGTCAAACGCCGACTGGCGAACGGAAATGACGAGTTTCCGCACCATCCTTTCATCGGCCTGGCGGGATCTGGGCGAGCCGGATCGCGAGCCGCCGGGCTGGCAGTCCTTCGTCTCCGGTATCAAGGGGTTTCGGGCGCCCTACCTGTCCACCAGCGATGCATTGACGGATGCCGAACGGCGCGAGGGGTTCACCTATGATGCGAGCGGCATAACGAAAGGCCCGATGCTGCCGCAGGCCTCGGGCGGCGTCTTGCAGTTTGGCCTGCCGCTTATTCAGGAAGGTCCGGAAAACCGGCGCATCATCGCCATGGACTATAATCTCTTCATCCGCCACTCGGCGGGTGTGGAAAATCCCAGCCGTACGGCCGAGTTCGAGGAACGCGCCTATTCAGCCTTCCGCGCCGCCTTTGATGCGCAATATCAGGGCGAGCGAGTGCCGCTGCAGCTTGGTTTTCACTTTGTCGAGATGAATGGCGGCGCCTACTGGCGGGCGCTCGATCGGATTGTGACGGAAGTCTGTCACCTGCCGGATGTCGGCTGCGTCACCTATGGCGAGGCGATCCGGATGCTTTCGGAGCGTTCCAGCGGCGACGAGCCAGACCAGACATCGTCGGGGCTTTGAGCCGGGGCTGACACGAGGGTGGCAATTCCCGTCATTCCGTCATGATCGGGCCTGTCCCGACCATCTGCCGACATCGCTTCGCATGCGACCTCGGTGGCTCCTCGGGACAAGCCCGAGGATGACGTCATCAACCGCTGAAGCCTCAAAAGGCAAAGCCAAAGCCCATCACACCAGCTTGTTGGCTGCCATCTCGCCTTCTTCAGCCTCGCGCTTCAGATAGGTCTGGTCGATTTCCGGCAAAGGCGCGCCATCGATGGCTGCTTCGAAGGCCTGCAAACGTTTATAGATCGACATCAATTCAACGAAGACCGACCATGAATTGATCAGATACTGGAACGAACTGCGCACCTGATCGAAGACGTTGCTGATCTGGGTAAAGATGCCAAGCGTGACTTTGCCGGCAGCGATGGACGGAATAAGCACGATAGTGCTGTAGAGATTGTCCGCCTGAAGATAGAAAATCCGGGCAATATTGAAATAAAGATAGTGGAAATACAACCGAAAGTAGTTTTTTCGCACATTTTCAAACAATTGCGCAACGGTAACCGGCTGAGCGCGACCTTCGTGATCCTCACCGTAGACCAATTCCTTGCGATAGGCTGCTTCCACGCGCTGGTTGCGGAATTCCAGACCCGGAAGCTTGATACCCACCAAAGCCAGAAAGACGGTACCGAAGAGTGACCAGACAATGGCGGCCCAGACCAGCGCATGAGGGATTTCGCCAATGATTGGCAGCTCGGTGATCGTCTGCGAGAAAGAAAAAAGTACGGGCAGAAAGGCAATCAACGTCATGATGGCGCGCACAAAGCCTACACCGAGCCCCTCGACCGTCGAGGAAAAGCGCATCGTATCTTCCTGCACGCGCTGGGAAGCGCCCTCGATATGTCGAAGCTTATCCCAGTTGGCCATGTAGAATTCGTTCATCGCCATGCGCCAGCGGAAGATGTAGTGGCTGACAAAAAACAGGTTGAGCACACCAACCGTCACCGCCAGAAACAGAATGCCAGAAACGCTCAACATGCCAAGATACAACTGTTCTGCGGTCACTGGCGCCGTCTTTGCAAGCGCCTGCTGGATCAGATCGTAATAGGGGCCGTACCAGGCATTCAACGCGACGCTGACCTGAACCGAAAAATAGGTCGCAAAGATTATCAGGGCAGAACCGAGCACCGACCACGTCTGCCAAAAGTGCGGACTGAACCAGAACCAGAATGCCGAAAACAGCAGAACGCCAACGGTGTAGTAAATGTAAAACCACAGAAATGGCGTAGACAAGAAAACCGAGACGCCGACAGGCGGCGACTGGCCTTCAGCCAATGCCGGCAGCCCAAACATTGCTCCGGCAGCTGATCCCCCCGCATACCAAAGGACGATCATCACTGCGCCCCACAGGGCGGCCGAGGTAAAGAAGAGCTTGGGCTTTGGGAAGAATGAGTGAAACACGGAGAGGGGGTTCCCTTGCTGCGGTTGAACGGCAGTCGCGATCCGCGGCATATTGCCGACAAGAGCCTGTCAAATCAGCAGAATCTCTAAGCCAGATCGGCAACACCAGCAATGGCGAACCGTGCTGGTTACGCAATTGTAACGACGTTTGCCACCCAAGCGCGAAAACCCGCCAATGCCCTTACCCGTGCGGCTTACACCAAGCATCGGCGCTAGGCCGCGCTTGCCTTCAGAACAAAGTCCGCTTCGATTTCCGAATAGGGAACGATAATGCGGCCATCTTCCGCCTTCTCGACCAGTCCCCACTCGATCAGTAGCACCACATCCTCATGCACCCGCTTCACATCCCGGCTAAGCGCGCGCGCCAGAGCACGAATGCTTGAGGCGCCAATTGCCTGCAACTGCTCGATCAATTGCCACCGCTTGGGCGACAGGACGGAGAACAGCTGGCTGGGCGTCTCGAAGGTGATGACGCTGAGCGGCTCGACTGTTTCGCCCTTCCAGGCCTCGATGAAGCGAGCGCCCATGGCGTTGAGATCAGCGTCTCGGTTCTCGGCTGCCCTTACCCGGATCAGTGCCTTGGCCATGCTATAACCTCCGCTTCACCTGCCTCAGAAAATCCTCGACCAAACCCTCGACATTGATGAATGAATACGGCGCTTCGACACCATCCAGATGGCAATGGTCGCCTTTGCCTCTTTCATTGTCGAAACCAACAATGCGCCTGCCATTGCGGCCAAAATAAAGGCTGTACTTGAAACTGTGCCTGCTGCCGAGCACTGGCGCCGGCAACTTCCAGACCACCATCTCCACAATCGCGCCATCATCAAGGATGCGCTTGTCATGCATCAGCTTGGTCGCCTTCATGGCCATCTTAGGCCGCAGGCGACAGCTGTTGTCAACAATGCCAACAGCATTGCCGGCCGGACCTGAACAGCCTACTCCGCAAGCGTCAGGATCAGCGGGCCGTTGCGGGTCACGACAATCGTGTGCTCGAACTGCACGGTGGGCGCCTTCGGATCGCTATACAGCGTCCAGGGGTCGCCATTGCCGCCATCTTCGGCCCAGTGCCCGCCGAGCGACAGAAAGGGTTCGATGGTAAAGACGAGGCCTTCTTCCATGCTGCGTGTCTCGTCCGGGTCCGGCCAGGTCGGCACTTCGGTCGGCTCCTCATGCAGCGAGCGGCCAACGCCATGGCTCGCCAGATTGGTGATCAGCGTATAGCGGTTCTTCTTGGCAAAGGCGCCAATGGCATGGCCGATGCCGGCCAGTGGCTTGCCCGGCCGCACCTGCTGCAGGCCGGTCCACAGGGCGCGGCGCCCGTCGCGAACCAGTTTCTCGATCTCGCGTTTCACCGGCGGCACGGCAAACGAGGCGCCGGTATCACCGAAGAAACCGTCTTTCACGGCAGAGACATCGATATTGACGAGATCGCCGGCCTTGATGATCCGCTCGCCGGGAATGCCATGCGCCACTTCCTCGTTGACGCTGATGCAGGTGGCGCCGGGAAACTGATAGCAGACTTCCGGCGCCGATTGCGCACCGGCCTCGTCCAGAAGCCGCCGGCCAATACCGTCAAGCTCCAGCGTGGTGATGCCCGGCTCCAGCGCCTTGCCCATGACATTCACCGCATGGGCGCAGATGCGGCCGATCGCCTTCAGTCTGTCCAGTTCATCTTCTGTGGAAACGATCATGCAAGCTATCCCGGCGCGCCTTTCAAGCGGCCGGTTTCGCGCCAACCGCTGCAGGCGTCAATGCTTTTCTGACAAGCGGCGCCACGCGCGTGCCGAAAAGTTCGATGCCGCGCATGATCTGCTCATGCGGCATCAGGCCAATCGCCATCTGGATCAGCAGCCGATCATTGCCGAACACCTGATGGGCAGCAATGATCTTTTCCGCCACGGTTTCCGGATCGCCGACAAAGAGATTGCCGGGGGCAGAGCGCGCCCGGTCGAACTGTGCCCGATTGGTCGGGCCCCAGCCGCGCTCGCGCCCGATACGGTCCATCACGGCGGCTTGCGGGCCGTAGAACTGGTCGGCGGCAGCTTGCGTTGTATCGGCCACGAAGCCATGCACATTGATGCTGGTCTTGAGTTTGCCGGCATCCTGGCCGGCGCGGCGCGCCGCCTCCCGGTAAAGGTCGAAGAAAGGGGCAAAGCGCGCATAATCGCCGCCGATAATGGCGACTGCCAGCGGCAGGCCCATGGCGCCGGCGCGCGCCACCGATTGCGGCGTGCCGCCCACCGCAATCCAGATCGGCAGCTTTTCCTGCAGCGGACGCGGATAGACGCCGCGCCGCTCGATCGGCGCACGAAGTTCGCCCGCCCAATCGACAATCTCATTGTCGCGCAGCGTTAAAAGCAGTTCCAGCTTTTCGGTAAACAGCCGGTCGTAGTCACTGAGATCATAGCCAAAAAGCGGATAGGATTCGATGAAGGAGCCGCGCCCCGCCATGATTTCCGCCCGCCCGTTCGACAGAAGATCGACGGTCGAAAACTGCTGGAAAACCCGGATCGGATCATCGGAGCTGAGGACGGAAACGGCGCTCGACAGACGGATGTTCTTCGTCTTAACCGCCGCTGCCGCCAGCACCGTTGCCGGCGAAGACACCGCATAGTCAGGCCGGTGGTGTTCGCCAAGGCCAAAGACATCCAGCCCCACCTGGTCGGCCAGTTCGATTTCCTCCAGAAGATGCTTCAGCCGCGTGGCGGCATCCTGGCCCCGGCTGCCGCTGGCAATCGCCGGATCGACGTCCGCAAATGTGTATAGGCCCAGTTCCATCATCGTCATCCGTTCTTCGTTTCAAATGCGTACATAGAAAGCACTGCGCCAAACGCAAAGGCGAAAGTTTCGAAGGCATGCGTCGAAAAAATGGATAGGCGCGAACATGCGAAAATGAGTCTGCAATCATGTGCTTGTCGATGTTTGTAGAGCAACCACGCAAGGCACTTGAAGTGATCTGTCAGCCAGATCCGCAAACCGCTTGCCAGACGCCTGATCCTGAAACACAGCGTTCAGCATCAAGCCCCTCCCCGCCTCTGGCAATGCCGACGCCCGTCGTTATAGTCACCGGCATCCCAAGCCCAAAGGACCTCCCATGGCCGATTTGTCCACCTTCCCGATCACCACCCGCTGGCCGGCAGCCAATCCGGATATTCTGCAGCTTTACTCGACGCCGACGCCCAACGGCGTGAAGGTGTCGATCATGCTGGAGGAAACCGGCCTCGCCTATGAGCCGCATTTCATCAATATCGGCCAGAACGAAACCTGGGGGCCTGAATTCCTGTCGCTCAACCCGAACGGCAAGATCCCCGCCATTCTCGATCCGCACGGTCCGGACGGCAAGCCGCTGGCGCTGTTCGAATCGGGTGCCATCCTGATCTATCTCGCCGAAAAGACCGGCCAGTTCCTGCCGACGGATGGTGCGGCCCGCTATGAAACCATCCAATGGGTCATGCTGCAGATGGGCGGCATCGGCCCGATGTTCGGCCAGCTCGGCTTTTTCCACAAATTCGCCGGCAAGGAGTACGAAGACAAGCGCCCGCGTGATCGCTATCTCAACGAAACCAAGCGCCTGCTCGGCGTGCTGGAAACCCGCCTCGCCGGTCGCGAGTTCATCATGGGCGATGAGATGACGATTGCCGATATCTCCATCGTCGGCTGGATCCGTGCCCTCATCGGCTTCTACGAAGCGGGCGAACTGGTCGGCTATGACAGCCTGACGGCGCTGCCGGCCTGGTTTGATCGCATGATGGCGCGCCCGGCCGTGGCCCGCGGCGTCGACATTCCGGCCCGCCCGTAACAGTCTATTTGAGACAATCCTCAAAAAAACCAGATGGCCTGTCAGATCTGCTTAAACCCTTGATCTGCAGGCCATGCGGACACATAGCATCAACCCTTTGTGAGGCTTTGCGCATAAGGGTTGATCCCCCCGTTAATCTTTCGATAACTCTCCTACCGTTCAATCGGGCGCTGTCGCAGCCGTTTGCATTTCGCGTCCGGGCTGTTCCGATCCGTGAACTTTCGAGGAGAATTTGATGTCGCCCAAGACATGCACCCTTGCCGTTTCCGTCGTCCTGCTGTCGGCCATGAGCGCCAGCGCGCAGCCAACTCGGGTCAAGCAATTCGATGCATGGGGCGTCTATTCCTATGGCAGCGGCAATGCCAGGAATTGCTATGCGCTGTCGGTCCCCGTCTCGCAATTACCGGCCAGCGTCGCCCATGGCGAGAATTTCTTCCTCGTCGCGCCCCAGGCCGGCACCTCCGGCCTGATGCCGCAGGCGATCATGGGCTATGGAATCAAGGCAGATTCGCGCATCACCGTCACCATCGGCAGTGAAAGCTTCATCCTGGTCCCGAAGGAAAACGCCGCCTGGGTGCGCGATCCGGCCCGCGAGCCGGCGCTGGTGGCGGCCATGCGCGGCGGCTCCGACATGACCCTGAAGGCCACTTCTGCGCGCGGCACGAACACGACCTATACGTTTTCGCTGAAAGGCGTGAGCGCCGCACTGAACGAGGTCAACCGCTGCAACTGATCTGCCTGCCCCGGCTGGCGCGACAGGCGCCGGCCGGGCGTCATCACTGCGCCGTTGCAACACACATGGCTTTGGGCATAACTTCCTTTATCGCGATGCAGCAGAACGCCGCGCCAAAGGGAGAAGTAACATGGCCAGAACCGTCGTCGTCACCGGATCCACCAGCGGCATAGGGCTAGGTATTGCCCGCGCCTTTGCAGCAGAAGGCGCCAATGTGGTGATCAACGGCTTCGGCAAGGCCGACGAAATCGAAGCGGCGCGCGCCGATCTCGACACGCTGGGTGCAGGCACGGTGCTTTACCATGGCGCCGACATGACGAAGCCCGAAGAGATTGCCGATCTCATCGACACGGCGGTCAAGGCCTTTGGCACGGTGGATGTGCTGGTCAACAATGCCGGTATCCAGCATGTGGCAAAGATCGAGGATTTCCCCATCGAGAAATGGGATCAGCTGATCGCCATCCTTCTGTCCTCGGCCTTTCACACCATGCGCAACACCATTCCCCTGATGAAAAAGACCGGCAAGGGCCGTATCATCAATGTGGCATCCGCGCATGCGCTTGTTGCATCGCCTTACAAATCGGCTTATGTCGCTGCCAAGCACGGCATTCTTGGTCTGACCAAGACTGCCGCACTGGAATTGGCCGAATTCGGCATTACAGTGAACGCCATCTGCCCCGGCTACGTGCTGACGCCTCTCGTGGAAAAACAGATCCCCGACACGGCGCGCGAGCGTGGTATCTCGGAAGAGGCGGTCAAGACGGACGTTATGCTCCGTTTGCAGGCGACGAAGCAATTCGTCAGCATTGAAGAGGTAGCTGCCACCGCGCTTTACCTTGCCAGCGACGCCGCACGACAGATCACCGGAACCCATATCTCCATCGATGGCGGCTGGACCGCCCAATAAAGACTGCAGGGGCACGCATGACATCAGCCATCCGCTTCATCCTCAATGGCGACGATATTTCGCTTGGTGATTTTTCTCCAACGGAAACCTTGCTGGACTATCTGCGCCTGAGACGGCGGCTGACGGGCAGCAAGGAAGGCTGTGCCGAGGGTGATTGCGGTGCCTGCACCGTACTGGTGGGGCGGCTGATCGGCGGCGCGCTGCGCTATGAAAGCGTCAATGCCTGCATCCGCTTTCTCGGCTCCCTGCATGGCACGCATGTGGTGACAGTGGAACATTTGGCCGGCAAGGATGGTAAGCTGCATCCCGTGCAGCAGGCCATGGTGGATTGCCATGGCTCGCAATGCGGCTTCTGCACGCCGGGCTTCGTCATGTCGCTCTATGGGCTGTGGATGGCGAATGAAGAGCCAAGCCGGGCCGAAATCGAAATCGCACTACAGGGCAATCTCTGTCGTTGCACGGGCTATGAGCCGATCGTCAAAGCCGCCGAACAGGTGGCGACCGAGCGCCCAAGCGCGCTGTTTGATCCGATCGAGCGCGACCGCGCCGAGATCATGGCCAAACTCTGGACCATCCGCGCCTCCTCCGACACCATCACCGTGGAGAAAGACGGCAAGCGCGCCATCATTCCCGGCACGCTGGCGGGCCTTGCCGCAACGCTGGAACAGGAGCCGTCAGCCACGATCATTGCCGGGTCCACCGATGTCGGGCTCTGGGTGACCAAACAGATGCGCCCGATCAATCCGGTCGTCTTCATCAACCACCTGACGGACCTGCAGACGATTACCGAAGACGAGACCGGCATTACGCTGGGTGCCGGCGTGACCTATGCCCAGGCGCTGTCGGTTCTGGAATTCGCCTATCCGGCCATGGGCCGGCTGATCGACCGCATCGGCGGCGCGCAGGTGCGCAATATGGGCACGATCGGCGGCAATATCGCCAATGGCTCGCCGATCGGCGACATGCCACCGGCCCTGATTGCGCTCGGCGCCAGTGTCACGCTGCGCTCGGCATCCTCCTCGCGCACGCTACTGCTGGAAGACTATTTCATCGAATATGGCCGCCAAGACCGCAAGCCCGGCGAATTTGTCGAGAAGATCTTCGTGCCCGTTCGCAATGAAGAGGCGTTTTTTGCCGCCTACAAGATCACCAAGCGCCGCGACGAGGATATTTCCGCCCTTCTCGGCGCCTTCTACCTGACGCTGGATGCCGAAGGCTGCGTGGAAACCTGTCGCATCGCTTTCGGCGGCATGGCCGGCACGCCCAAACGCGCAACGAGCGTGGAGGCAGCGCTTGTCGGCCAGCCATGGAGCTGGAACGCGGTTGCCGCCGCGCAAATGTCTTTCGCCGAGGATTACCAGCCGCTGACCGACTGGCGCGCCACGGCAGAGTACCGGGCGATCACCGCCCGCAACCTGCTGACCCGCTTTTTCCTCGAAACCGCCGGCCAGCCGCAGGAACTGGTGCGGTTCGAGCCGGAGGAGGCTTGAGTATGGCCTATTCCTTTGGTTCCTCTGTGCTGAACTACCCCCCTCTGTCCTGCCGGCCTGCTGGGGACGAGCCCGGCGGTTCGGTGCGCCTTTCGGGCCGCTTCAATAGCAGCTTCGTTGCTCGGGTGAAAAAAGCCCCCTCCCCAACCCCTCCCCACAAGGGGGAGGGGCTTAATCTGCCGCACCCTCAGCGCTCACATGTGGCAAAGGCATTACCGCTGGTCCTCTCCCCCCTTGTGGGGGAGATGGCGGCAGCCAGAGGGGGTCTTTCGCTGGCCGGACGGAGTAATCGCCATCAGACCATTGGAAAACATAACGTCATCGAAGGAACGCACTGATGGACAACACCACCTTCGACGCGAAACCCGTCATCAATGGCTCGGTGCACACATCACTGCGCCATGATTCGGCCCACAAGCATGTGACCGGCAGTGCCGAATATATCGATGACATGCCGGAACCCGCCGGCACGCTGCATGCAGCGCTTGGCATGGCAGACAGGGCGCATGCCGATATCCTGTCTCTCGACTTATCCGCCGTCAAAGCCGCGCCGGGTGTCGTCGCCGTCATCACGGCGTCCGATATTCCAGGCGTCAACGATGTCTCCTCCAATGGCAGCCATGACGAACCGCTGCTGGCGACCGACAAGGTCGAATTCCATGGCCAGCCGATCTTCGTCGTCATCGGGCAAACGCGTGATGCGGCCCGCCGTGCCGCCCGTCTGGCCAAGATCGAATACCGCGACCTGCCGCACTGGACCGATATAAAAGGCGCGCAGGCCAATGGTGCACCGCTCGTCATCACGCCGATGACACTGAAGCGCGGCGAGCCGGAAACGGAAATGCAAAAGGCGCCGCTTCGCCTGCAAGGCCAGATGGAAATCGGCGGGCAGGAGCATTTCTATCTCGAAAGCCAGATTGCGCTCGCCATTCCCGGTGAAGACGAGGATGTTACCATCTGGTCATCCACCCAGCATCCGACCGAGGTGCAGCATATGGTGGCGCATGTGCTAGCTTGCGCCAACCATGCCGTGACCGTCAACACACGGCGCATGGGCGGCGGGTTCGGCGGCAAGGAAACGCAAGGCGCACATTTCGCCTGCCTCGCCGCATTGGCCGCCAAAAAGCTCAACCGCGCCGTAAAATTCCGTCCAGACCGCGACGAGGACATGGCGGTGACCGGCAAACGGCATGATTTTCGCGTCGACTATGAACTGGGCTTTGACGAGGAAGGCCGCATCCATGCGGTGGATGCCACATTTGCGGCACGCTGCGGCTTCTCCTCGGATCTTTCCGGGCCGGTCACCGACCGTGCGCTGTTTCATGCGGATTCCAGCTATTTCTATCCGCATGTGCATCTCACCTCCCAGCCGCTCAAAACCCACACCTGTTCCAACACCGCCTTTCGCGGCTTCGGCGGGCCGCAGGGCATGCTGGGCGGTGAGCGCTTCATCGAGGAAATAGCCTATGCGGTGGGCAAGGACCCGCTCGATATCCGCAAGCTGAACTTTTATGGCCAGCCGGGGTCCGGGCGCACGCTGACCCCCTATCACCAGGAGGTGGAGGACAATATCCTGCTGCAGCTGGTGGAAGAGCTGGAAGCCTCCAGCGACTACCGTGCAAGACGCCAAGCGATCATTGACTACAATGAAAACAGCCCGGTCATCCGCAAGGGCATTGCGCTGACGCCGGTGAAATTCGGCATATCCTTCACCATGACCGCCTTCAATCAGGCCGGTGCGCTGGTGCATGTCTATTCGGATGGCTCGATCCATCTGAACCATGGCGGCACGGAAATGGGCCAGGGGCTTTACACCAAGGTGGCGCAGGTGGTGGCCGATGCCTTCAATGTCGATATCGAACGAGTGAAGATCACCGCAACCACGACCGGCAAGGTTCCCAATACATCGGCCACCGCCGCCTCCTCCGGCTCGGATCTGAACGGCATGGCCGCTTACGATGCCGCCCGCCAGATCAAGGAGAGGCTGGTCGAGTTTGCCTGCGGCAAATGGCAGGTCGAGGCAAAGGATGTGGAATTCCTGCCCAACCGCGTGCGGATCGGCAGTGAAACGATCAGTTTCGACGCTCTGGTGAAGGCGGCCTATTTCGGCCGGGTGCAACTGTCTGCCGCCGGCTTTTACAAGACGCCGAAAATCCATTGGGACCGGGCCGCAGGGCGCGGCAGGCCCTTCTATTACTTCGCCTATGGCGCCGCCTGTTCAGAAGTGTCGATCGATACGCTGACCGGCGAATACCTGATGGATCGCACCGATATCCTGCATGATGTCGGCAAATCGCTCAATCCGGTCATCGATATCGGCCAGATCGAGGGCGCCTTCGTGCAGGGCATGGGCTGGCTGACGACGGAAGAACTGTGGTGGGATGCCAAGGGCCGGCTTCGCACCCATGCACCGTCCACCTACAAGATCCCGTTGGCTTCAGACAGGCCAAAAATCTTCAACGTCAAACTGGCCGACTGGTCGGAAAACCGCGAACCGACGATCGGTCGCTCGAAAGCTGTCGGCGAACCGCCCTTCATGCTGGGCATTTCGGTGCTGGAAGCACTGTCCATGGCCGTCGCCTCGATTGCCGATTACACGGTCTGCCCGAAGCTTGACGCGCCGGCAACGCCGGAACGCGTGCTGATGGCCGTGGAGCGGATGAAGGCGATGTGATGGGGGCAGCGATGCCGCATTTCGAAGTGCCGGTTCGAAATCGTCAAAGCGCGCGGCGTATGCGTCGCGCGTTGACCGAACCAGAATTGAAGTTCTGGAATGCGGTGCGGGCTCATCGGTTGATGGGACTGAGTTTTCGACGCCAGATGCCGATTGGCGGCTATATTGCCGATTTCGCCTGCCCGGACCACAAACTGATCATTGAGATCGATGGGTCTGGCCATTCGTTCGACAAGCAGATTGTCCATGATCATCAACGTGATGCAGTCCTGGCGGAACTCGGCTGGCAGGTCATTCGCTTTACCAGCGGCGAAATCATGACGCATCTTGATGATGCCTGTATGCATATCCTGCAGGTGATAGGAATTGGCCGCTTTGAATAGTGTCGTTTTCTCGGTCGTATCGCTTGAGATGCACCCCCCTCTGTCCTGCCGGACATCTCCCCCTCAAGGGGGGAGATCAGACAGAAGCAGCCGCTTGGCTCACTCCACGACAATACTAGCCGCTCGCAACACCATCGAAATTGTTCCGCGCCTGAGCCGCTTGTCGATCTCCCCCCTTGAGGGGGAGATGTCCGGCAGGACAGAGGGGGGTGCCGTTCGGCATGATAGAGGAAGCATGTCATGACCTCGCTCACCGCCTTCCTTGCCGCAAACCCGGACACGATCCTCGTCACCATCAGCCAAGCGAAAGGCTCGACGCCGCGTGAACAGGGCGCCTATATGCTGGTATCGCCCTCAGCCAGTTTCGGCACGATCGGCGGCGGACAGCTGGAATTCATGGCGATCGACAATGCGCGCGCGCTGATCGGCGGTGAAGGCATGCCCGAGATGGACATTCCGCTTGGGCCAGACATCGGCCAATGCTGCGGCGGGCGCACGCGGCTGTCGTTTAGCAAAGTCACGCCAAGGGTGGCAGCTGACCTTGAGTCTGACCGTGCCGCAGAGTCTGCCGCTTACCCTCGAGTCATACTGTTTGGGGCCGGCCATGTGGGGCAGGCGCTCGTGCGGGCGCTGTCACCCCTGCCCTTTTCCGTCACCGTCATTGAGACCCGCGCCGAAGCGCTCAAGGATCTGCCACCCGGCATCGAGGCCAGACATGTGGCCATGCCCGAAGCGCTGGTGCGGGATCTTGCCCCCGGCAGTGCCGTGCTGATCCTCACCCATGACCATGCGCTGGATTTCCTCATCGCCCGCGAGGCGCTGGCCCGCAGCGATCTGGCCTATGTCGGCATGATCGGCTCCGCCACCAAGCGCGCCACATTCAAAAGCTGGCTGGCGCGCGAAACGCATGGCACGATCTCAGCCGATCCCCTCATCCTGCCCATCGGCGGAACGGCTGTGCACGACAAGCGCCCGGAGGTGATTGCGGCCATGGTGGCCGCCGAACTGCTGACCACCCTTTCGAAGACTGATTAGAGCGGCCGCCGCAGAAAGACGTCGCGCGCCGCGTCGAAGGCACTTGGCGGCCGGGCCATCCGGTGGCGGCGGTCATGCAGGTCGATGAATCCGAGATCCTGCTTCAGATATTCGGGCATGACCTCTGCATCAAATCTGTTGCCCTTGCTACACTCCGTTTCAATGGGTCTACGGCTCTTGTAACCTGCGACAGAAAGCAGGGCGCGGACCAGCCCGGCTGGCGTAATCAATTGTAATCTATGCATCTTGCATCACCATTTGCAGAAGTATCTATTGGCAGGATGCAAGGTATGAGGACAGCGATCCAATCGAAGCTTCATCTGCATGGATCAAGAGGACAAATGCATGAAGATGTCGAAACAGTTCCCGCTGAACGCGCTGCGCGTGTTCGAGGCGGTCGCTCGCCACCTGAGCTTCACCAAGGCCGGCGAGGAACTGGGCCTCACGCAAACGGCCGTCAGCTATCAGGTAAAGCTTCTGGAGGATACGCTGAAGGAAACCCTCTTCCTGCGGCAGCCGCGCAGGATTGCCTTGACAGATGCCGGAGCGCGCTTGGCACCGAAGGTCTCGGAAGGCTTTGACATGCTACAGGCCGCAGTCAACGAGATGCAGGGCAGTGCCGAGGGCACTCTGACCATTCACGCCACCAGCACTTTTGCCAGCCATTGGCTGGCCCGTCACCTCGGTATCTTCCAGCTCGACAATCCGTCCGTTGCGGTGCGCCTGGAAACCTCTCAGGAGGTCATCGACTTTAACAAGACGGAGGCCGATCTGGCGATCCGGGTGGGCAAGGGAGAATGGCCGGGCCTGCGAGCGCATTTTCTCATGCGCAACCATTTCACGCCGATGCTGAGCCCCCAGCTTGCCGAGACCATCGGCGGCGTGCGTGAGCCGCTGGATCTTCTGAAGCTGAAGATCATCGATCCAAGCGATCACTGGTGGCGCATCTGGTTCACCGCCGCCGGCCATCCGGATGCACCGCTGGAAAGCACATCCAGAAGCCGGCTTGGCTCACAGGCCGTCGAAGCGGCGGCGGCCATTGCCGGCCATGGGGTCGCCATTCTCAGACCGGAATTCTACCAGGACGACGTGGCGATGGGCCGCTTGATCCAGCCTTTCGAACTCGCCTGCGAGGACGGATCACATTATTGGCTGGTTTATCCGGAAAACCGGCGCCACACCGCCAAAGTGCGTGCCTTCCGCAATTTCCTCAAGAAGACCCTTCCGAGCTTCGACACGTCCCCCGCCGGCAGCCCAGGCGCCGACGACGGGGCGGGTTCCTATCCTCCGGACTCAGCATAAACCACCGGTCATCAAAGCGGCGGCAACCTTGCCGCACGTATGCGCGCCCACAGATCTTCCTGCGGCACCGGCAAAGGTCGGGACAATGCGAGATCCGGGCGCAAATCCTCCGGCACATCGTCCGACGGTCGCGTAGCGGATACGGTGCGACGGGACAGAAGCCCTTTCACCCACATAAAGGCCGCAGATCTGCGCCCGGCAGAACCTCTGGTCCACACCGCCATAATAGCCTCCAGTACTGAAATATTTTGATGCCTGGCTCGACAAATGCGGCCAATTCCGGTGTCATACCACCCGTTTCCTGCGCTCTACCAATTCAATCGAACAGGCCAGCCAGAAAGAAAACTTATCCATGAAGCTATCGCGCAAGCTGCCGCTCAATGCGATCCGGGTGTTCGAGGCCGTGGCACGGCTCGGCAGCTTCACCAGGGCTGGCGAAGAGCTGGGCATGACGCAGACGGCCGTCAGCTATCAGGTCAAGCTTTTGGAAGAACATCTCGGCGAACTGCTGTTTATCCGCGAGGCACGGCGCATCACTCTGACGCAGACGGGTGAACAGCTGCTGCCAAAGGTTTCTGAAGCCTTCGGCCTTCTATCGGAAGCCATATCGGAAGCGCGCCAGGAGGCGGGCGGCATTCTGGAAATCCGCTCGACGCCAACCTTTGCCAGCCACTGGCTGGCCCGCCATATCGGCGCCTTCCAGCTGCAGAATCCGGGGTTGGCGGTGCGCATCCTGCGCATCGAAAAGCCGATGGATTTTCGCCAGGATAATGCCGATATCGCCATCTGGCGGGGCGAGCGTCCGCCGGCGGATGTGGATGCGCAGGAGCTTTTCCGACTGCACTATGCACCCATGCTGAGCCCAAAACTGGCCGAGACAATCGGCGGCGTGACGAACCCGGCGGATCTTCTGAAACTGCCGCTGATCGGCGGCAGCAGCAAATGGTGGAGAATCTGGTTTCAGTCGAACGGCACCGACACACCTCTGCCCGGCACAAGCACGATCGACGCCGACGGTGCGCTGGATCTGGAAGGCAGTGCGGCGATTGCCGGCCATGGCGTGGCGCTGCTGAGCCCGTTTCTTCACCGCGAGGAACTGAATACCGGCCGACTGATCATGCCGTTCGACGTCTTCAAAGAGGACGACAAGACCTACTGGCTCATATCGCCGAAAAGTCGACGCAAGTCGGCAAAGGTCGTGGCCTTCCGCCAATGGATGACAGAAACGCTGCCGCCCTCGGCCGCACCCGGCGCATCAGCAGATCAATAGGCCATATCCGGCGCATAGAAGCAGCGCAGCGTATCCTCATTGGGATAGAGACAGAGGTGATATTCCTCGTCGCGGCTGCGGCGCGCCTCGCTTTGTTTCACCGAAAAATCATGCCGCTTGGTCACCAGCCGGTGTTCGCCGGGCTTCAGCGAGATTTCATAGCCCTGCGCGGTGACCTTGACATTCTTCGTCGAGATCATCTGGCAATCGCCATTGTGCTCGTTGCCATTGCAGCAGAAGGCTTCGTATTTCCATCCGGACATGGCCTCGTGAGCACCGAGGCTGGATGGGAACGCAGACGCATACGCAATCATCACAAGGGTTGGAATGCTTCGCATCAGCTTAGTCTCCGTTGATGAATGCCTTTCATCACCGGTGAAGCCGCAATACTCGCCTTCACCGGCTGTCTTGCATCCGTCATATTAGCGCAGTTGCAGGCGCAAGCTAATCCGTAAGTTTTCGCGATGCACAAATAACAGTGGCCGACAGGCTGGCGAAAGCTTCAGCGCCTGCCGAAATTCAGGGGAGCAGTCCCTTTTGCAGCGCACTCTCCCCCTTTCCTTCGGTGGAAAATTTTCGCAAAGTGACTGGTCGGGGAATGTGAAGGGATTCTGCAATGTATGAATATGCCGTGGCCTGGGAATGGCTGAGCTTTGCCGCGCGCTGGCTGCATGTGATCACTGCAGTCGCCTGGATCGGCTCGTCTTTCTATTTCATCGCGCTGGATCTTGGCCTGGTGAAGCGCCCGCATCTACCCGCTGGTGCCTATGGCGAGGAATGGCAGGTGCATGGCGGCGGCTTCTATCACATCCAGAAATATCTCGTCGCGCCGGCCTCGATGCCGGAACACCTGACCTGGTTCAAATGGGAAAGCTATGCCACCTGGATGTCCGGCTTCCTGATGCTTGCCATCGTCTATTATGGCGGCGCCGACCTGTTCCTGATTGATCACAGCGTGCTGCCGCTGGCCCCCTGGCAGGCCATCTGTCTGTCCATCGCCTCGCTCTCGGTCGGCTGGATCATCTATGACCAGCTTTGCAAATCCCCGATCGGCGAGAATACCTGGGGGCTGATGGCGCTGCTCTATGTCGTGCTCGTCGCCATGGCCTGGGGCTATACGCAGGTATTTACCGGCCGCGCCGCCTTCCTGCATCTGGGTGCCTTCACCGCCACCATCATGTCGGCCAATGTCTTCTTCATCATCATTCCCAACCAGAAGATCGTTGTCGCTGACCTGATTGCCGGGCGCACGCCCGACCCGAAATATGGCCGCATCGCCAAGCAGCGTTCGCTGCACAACAATTACCTCACGCTGCCCGTCATCTTCTTCATGCTGTCGAACCATTATCCGCTGGCGTTTGGCACGCAGTTCAACTGGGTCATCGCAGCCCTGGTGTTTTTGATGGGCGTCACCATCCGCCACTGGTTCAACACCACGCATGCGCGCAAGGGAAAACCCACCTGGACCTGGCTGGTCACAGTGATCCTCTTCATCCTGATCATCTGGCTGTCCACCGTGCCGAAAGTGCTGACGGGGGAAACGCAGGCTTCGCTCTCGCCCATCCAGCAGAAATTTGCCGGCAACGTGCATTTTGCCGCAGCGCGCGATGTGGTGCAGGGCCGCTGCTCCATGTGCCATGCGGCAGAACCGGTATGGGAGGGCATCAATTTTGCCCCAAAGAACGTGAAGCTGGAGACGGATGGCGAGATTGCCGCGCATGCCCGCGAGATCTATATCCAGGCCGGACGCAGCCATGCCATGCCGCCCGGCAATATCACCGCCATTTCACCGGAAGAGCGCAAGCTGCTCACCGCCTGGTATGAAAGCGCCATTGCCGGCGCCGGAGCAATTCAGCAATGACATCTCTTCTTCTGCGCGGCCGCCTGCTTTCCTTTCACCGCGCGCCCGATAGCCTGAGCGACAGAGACAGCTACTTCTATGAGGAAGATGGCGGCCTACTGATCGAGGATGGTCGCATCGTCAAGACCGGCACCTATGCCGACGTGAAGGTGGCCGCCGACGAGGACACGCAGGAGATCGACCACAGGCCGCATCTCATCTTGCCCGGCCTTATCGATACCCATGTGCATTTCCCGCAAATGCAGGTGATTGCCTCCTATGCGGCAAATCTGCTGGAATGGCTGGAAACCTATACTTTCCCCGAGGAATGCCGCTTCGTGGAAAGCGCCCACGCGGCGCGCATCGCCACGCATTTCTATGATGAATTCCTGCGCCAGGGCACCACCACCGCCGTTGCCTATTGTTCCGTGCACAAGGCATCCGCCGATGCCTTCTTTGCAGAAGCCATGCGCCGCAACATGCTGATGGTGGGCGGCAAGGTGATGATGGACCGCAATGCGCCACAGGGCCTGCTCGACACCGCCCAGCTCGGTTATGACGAAACCCGCGCAGTCATCGAACAATGGCATGGGCGTGGCCGCAACCATGTGGCCATCACCCCGCGCTTTGCCATCACCTCCACACCGGGACAGATGAGCGCCGCCCAGGCGCTGGCGCAAGAATTTCCAGATCTGCATATCCAGACGCATCTGTCGGAAAACCACGATGAGATCCGCTACACCTGCGAGCTATATCCTGAAGCCACCGACTATACCGATATCTATGCCCGCTACGGCCTTCTCGGCAAAAAGACACTGCTCGGCCATGCCATCCACCTGTCGGAACGCGAGGCCGATGTGCTGTCCGAAACCGGCTCGGTTGCCGTGCATTGCCCGACCTCCAACCTCTTCCTCGGCTCCGGCCTGTTTCCGCTCAAAGCACTGGCACGCCGCGAGAAGCCGGTGCGCATTGGCGTGGCAACCGACATCGGCGGCGGTTCCAGCTATTCCATGCTGAAAACCATGGATGAGGCCTACAAGATCCAGCAATTGCTGGGAGAGCGCCTGAACCCGCTCGACAGTTTCTACCGCATGACACGCGGCAATGCCGAGGCGCTGTCGCTCGTCGATCGCATCGGCACGCTGGAGGAAGGCACGGATGCCGATCTCGTCGTGCTGAATGCCAGCGCGACCCCCGCCATGCGGCTGCGCATGGAAACCGTCAACACGCTGCCGGAGGAGCTTTTCCTGTTGCAGACGCTGGGCGATGACCGAAGCGTGGCGGAAACCTATGTGGCGGGTGTGGCGGCGAAATCCGGTCTATGACCGCTTCCGGCTTGTCTTGTAAACTTCGGAGCGCTCGCGCTTTCCTATAGCCACGACAACAACAGTGATCCGCTCGTCTTCCACCTGGTAGACGAGCCGGTAACCAGCCGCACGCAATTTGATCTTGTAATGATTTGGCAGCCCACTCAGGCGATCCGCCGGAACATGTGGCGTGATCAGACGCTCAGCCAGTTTTTTCTTGAACTGATCGCGAAGGGTCGCGCCCAGCTTTTCCCACTCTTTGAGAGCACTGGGAAGAAATTCGAGCCTATAGGTCATCCAGCGAAACCGGAATTCCGCGCTCTCCCACCCGCTGTCGCGCAATCTCGACAAGCGCTTGGTCATCCAGCGCGTCCATCATCGCTTCATAGGTGCCGGCGGGCACCATATAGGCCATGACCCGGTTATGGTTCAGCACCGCGACGGCATGACCATCGGCACCTTCAACAATTGCAGTCGGGTTCTTTTTCAGATCAGAAACACTGACCGCCATTTCCGCTTCGACACGCTGCATGGTCCACTCCATTTTGAGTACCGATTTAAGTACTATATATCATGCCAAGTGACGCTGTGACAGGGGAGCGCAGCGGCTCCATGCTCGCTGAAATCACTTTCCTCCCGCTCACCATATGCTACTTGTCGGAGAATAGTTTCGGAGGAAAAGCCATCCCATGTCCAAGCCACTGACCATCGCCGACCTGAAAACGCTGGCACGTCGCCGGGTGCCGAAAATGTTCTTCGATTATGCCGATAGCGGTTCCTGGACGGAGGGCACCTACCGGGCGAACGAGAGCGATTTTGCGGCGATCAAGCTGCGCCAGCGCGTGCTGGTGGACATGACGAACCGCTCGCTGAAGACGACGATGATCGGCCAGGATGTGGCCATGCCCGTGGCGCTGGCGCCGACCGGCCTTACCGGCATGCAGCATGCCGATGGCGAAATGCTGGCGGCAAAGGCTGCCGAAGAGTTCGGTGTGCCGTTCACGCTGTCGACCATGAGCATCTGCTCGATTGAGGATATCGCCTCGGTCACCACAAAACCCTTCTGGTTCCAGCTCTACGTGATGCGGGACCGCGAATTCGTCGAAAACCTGATCAACCGCGCCAAGCGCGCCGGTTGCTCCGCGCTTGTCGTCACCGCCGATTTGCAGATCCTTGGCCAGCGCCACAAGGATTTGCGCAACGGCCTGTCTGCACCGCCAAAATTCACGCCGAAGCATATCTGGCAGATGGCAACACGGCCGAAATGGTGCCTCGACATGGCCCTCACCAAGCGCCATGGCTTTGGCAATATCGTCGGCCATGCGAAGAATGTCTCGGACCTGTCTTCGCTGAGCGTCTGGACGGCCGAACAGTTTGATCCGCGCCTCTCCTGGGCCGATATCGCCTGGATCAAGGAGCGATGGAACGGCAAACTGATCATCAAGGGCATCATGGATGAGGAAGATGCACGCGCCGCTGCCGATACCGGCGCCGATGCCATCATCGTTTCCAATCATGGCGGCCGCCAGCTGGATGGCGCGCCCTCCTCGATCAGCATGCTGCCGAAGATCGTCGAGGCCGTCGGCGATCGCATCGAGGTGCATCTGGATGGCGGCATCCGCTCCGGCCAGGACGTGCTGAAAGCCGTCGCACTCGGCGCCAAGGGCACCTATATCGGCCGTCCCTTCCTCTATGGCCTCGGCGCCATGGGCAAGGAAGGCGTCACACTGGCGCTCGACATCATCCGCAAAGAGATGGACACCACCATGGCGCTGTGCGGCAAGCGCGACATCCAGACGGTTGACCGCTCGGTTATCGCCCATAATCCCTATTGAGGGTCTATCCCAACCACCCCGTGGCGAGAGCCGAGGCCCATTGCGCCCGACCTTTCTCCTGCGCCAGTCGTGACTGGCGCATGTGGTCGTAAGGCACGAGCCGGAAGGTGACGGTCCAGGCGCCATCCCGCTTTTCGCAAATGGCATAGGATGCCATCGGATTGCCGGTCTCGACCTGATGAAAACAGGGTTGATCATCATCATAGGCCGGGCAGCCGACACTGCCCGGATTGACGATCAGCCTTCCATCCGAAAGCCGGACGGCGCGTGGCAGATGCGAATGGCCGCACAGCATCAGCGATTGCGTGATACCCTCAGCCAGTATCTCGATATCGCCGCGCGGCTTCTGGTAGAGATGGCCTTCCGGCGAGACGGCATCCAGCCAATAGGTATGGTCGTCCTGCGGCGTCGCATGACAGAGAAACACATCACCGTGCCAGACGGTTGAAAATGGCAGATCCTTCAGCCAGGCCAGATGATCCGGCGTCAACTGGCCATAGGCATCCGCCTCCCAGGAATGCATTTTGCCCGCATCGTGTTCGATAAGATAGCGGTCATGATTGCCGCGCACCGTGACGATATCGAGCGACAGCAGCAGATCCGCCGTCTTGCCTGCTTCCAGCGGACCTGACAGGCAATCGCCCAGATTGACGATGGCATTGGTCGCAATGCCTTGCGCACCAATATCCTGCAGGACCGCATGCAGGGCGGCGCAATTTCCATGAATATCGGCGATGGCGGCAAAACGCATCACTGTCAGCTCCCTCGATAGGTGGAATAGCCGTAAGGCGAAATCAGAAGCGGCACGTGATAGTGCCCGGCCTCGTCGGCAATGCCGAAACGGATGGGGATAACGTCGAGAAAGGCGGGCTCTGCAAGCCGCGCACCACTGGTTCTCAGGTAATCGCCGGCATGGAAAACCAGCTCATAGGTGCCGGCCTTGAATATCTCGCCGATCAGAATCGGCCCACCATCGACGCGCCCGTCGGCATTGGTGGTCACCGTCTTCAGGTGAGCACGCGTGTCGCCCTCCAGTCGGTAGAGATCGATCCGCAAGCCTTCCGCCGGCGTGCCAAGGGCTGTATCGAGAACATGGGTTGTCAGTCCGGTCATGAATTGGGCTCGCTGATGAGGAAGGGCTGATCGAAAAAGAATTCTTCCAGATTGTTGCCCGGCCCGTCGCGATCGACAACCAGAAAATCGCAGATCTCGCCAATCGTCATCAGGGGATGGTGCCAGACATTGGCGGCATAGTTGACGCCCTGATCACCGCGCGCCAGAAACACCTGTGGCATGGCCGGACGGCCACTCTCGTCTTCAGATACGACAACGAGATAGGGTTTGCCGGAAAGCGGCGAAAAGCTCTGACTGCCGAAAGGATGCCGCTCCATCATGGTAACCGAGTAGGGAAAGGCGCGCGGCTTGCCCCGGAAGAGGTTGAGGATGACGCGCGCGCCCTCGCCCAAAGCCTCGGCCTCTCCAAGCGCATGAAAGCGCTCGGTATTTCCGCCATTGATCAGTTTCAGTGTGGACAGATCGGCTTCGATCACTTGGCCGAAGGGGAGGAAGGCGTCGCGCGTCAGCGGACGAATGGAAAGGGTCTTGGGCATTTCGGGGTCATTCACCTTGAGCGCGGATCTGGCGCAGCATGCGGAGTTGGGAGAGAAGTGGCGGGAGGTCATCGTGCACGGTCATCCAGACCGCGTCAAACTCCAGCTCGAAATATTCATGAGCGACCAGATTGCGCATGCCCTTGATCTTCTGCCACGGAATATCCCCATGATCATCCGCGATGTGAGGATACATAGCGAGAATACGCGAAACGCTCTCACCCATTATGATAAAGGCCATGGAAACCGCCATCTGGGTTTTTACATCCGCAAGGAAGGCGTGTTTGTCCATACCAGCGACAAACGCCATAGCCTGTTCGACAGCCTCTTCCATCTGCTCGATAGCATCGAGAAGCGCTTGATGCTGACGGCTCATATTGCCGCAGCTTCAGAAAGGATTCGGTCCCGCATCTTCGGTCTCAGCCTGCCGCTCGTGGCCAGATCGACGCGCATACCAAGCAGACTTTCCAGCTCATGCTGAAGCCCGCCGAGATCAAACAGCGTTGTCTCTGCCAGCGTATCGACCAGAATATCGAGATCACTGTCCTCGCGGTCCTCGCCGCGGGCAACAGAGCCGAAGACACGGGCATTGGCCGCCTTGTGGCGAACCACGAGCGCGCGAATCGCTTCCCTGTTCTTCTCCAGCACATCCGATGGCCGCATAGCACAACTCCCGTCGGTTCAAAGCACGACAGCTCGGTTTACAAGACCACCCCCCTCTGCCCTGCCGGGCATCTCCCCCTCAAGGGGGGAGATCGGCACGACAAACCTAGTCAGTACATGCCTATGACACCAAGCTCCTGGACAAATAAGCGGTGCCTGGCATTTGCTGCAAGTCAATCTCCCCCCTTGAGAGGGAGATGCCCGGCAGGGCAGAGGGGGGTATGAAGCAAAACTCCAGCACTCCAGTTGATCAACTATAGGCTATATTGAAGCCGAAGGCAGCATGGCTTGCAGCCTGAGCAGCGCGATGCGCTCCACCTGGCCGCAGGCGGTGGCGAACTCGTCGTCGCGGCTGTTGTGAATGCGCAGCTCGAAGGCATGCAGAATGTCGTCCTTGGTCAGTCCTTTGACCGCGATGATAAATGGAAAGCCGAACTTTTCCACATAGCTCGTATTGAGTTCGGTAAAGCGCACATGCTCCGCCGCGCTCAAGCGATCGAGCCCGGCGCCGGCCTGCTCCTTGGCGCTATCCTCCGTCAAACCGCCGGCAATTGCCAGCTTGCCGGCAAGATCCGGATGGGCGCGCAGCACGCCGAGCCGTTCTTGCGCACTTGCCGCCCGAAACACGCTCACCAGCGCTGCATGCACAGCATTGGCCGCCAGCGGTTCACCGGGCACCAGATCACCCTCATAGGCGCGCTCGGCAATGAAGGGCGAGTGTTCGAAAACACCACCAAAACGGGTGACGAAATCGGTGCGGTTCATCATCATCAAATACTGTCCGGTCTGTGGTGCTCATGCCAGTGACGGGCGATCTCGATACGTTTCGGGATCCATACCTTTTCGTGGGAAAGCACGTATTCCATGAAGCGCTTCAGCGCAGCGATACGGCCCGGACGCCCGACAAGCCGGCAATGTAGGCCGATCGACAACATCTTCGCCGCACCCTCGCGGCCTTCCTCGTAGAGCGTATCAAAGCTGTCCTTCAGGTAGGTGAAGAACTGGTCGCCGGCATTGAAACCTTGCGGCGTGGCAAAGCGCATGTCGTTTGCGTCGAGCGTATAGGGAATGATCAGGAAGGGCTTGCCGTCCACACCCTTCACCCAGAAGGGCAGGTCATCGGCATAATTGTCGGAGGAATAGAGGAAACCGCCCTCCTCCTGCACCAGCCTCAGCGTGTTCACCGAAGGCTTGCCCTGATACATGCCATAGGGCCGCTCGCCGGCCACCTCCGTGTGCAGGCGCACGGCGTCCAGAATATGCTGGCGCTCCAGTTCTTCCGGGTAATCCTTGTATTCGTGCCAGCGAAAACCATGAGAGGCGATTTCCCAGCCCGCTTCGTTCATAGCTGCCACGGCATCCGGATTGCGCACCATGGCAAGCGTCACGCCATAGACCGTGCACGGCACGTTCAAGCCCGTGAACAACCGGTGGAGGCGCCAGAATCCGGCGCGCGAACCATATTCGTAGATCGATTCCATATTGAGATTGCGCTGGCCGGGCCAGGCCGCAGCGCCGACGATTTCCGACAGCAGGCTTTCCGAGGCCGGATCGCCATCGAGAATGCAACTCTCGCCGCCCTCTTCGTAATTGATGACGAATTGCACGGCAATGCGCGCATCGCCCGGCCATTTCGGATCGGGACAATTGCGGCCGTAACCGACGAGATTGCGGGGATAGGGGTCTGCCACCATCGAAAATCACCTTCTGAATCAGCGACCTGACGGTAGCATCCTGACGCCCAATGTCGAGCGTTTCTGATGCAGTGCAAACAAAGGATCTTGGCGGGTCTCTCAGGCAATACGGCGCGAGGCGACACTGCCGAGCGGATGCAGCGAATGGACAAGAAAAGGCGCGCCGGGCTCCGGCTCGATGAACAGCGCCAGATTGCCGACATTCACCGGCCTCTCCAGAAATGGCTCGAAATAGCGGCGCAACACCTCTTCAAAGCGACCGATCTCTTCCGGGCCGACGGCGCCGGTCAGCGTCATGTGAAAACGGAATTCGTCCATGACGAACGGATGGCCATAGCGATGCAGATTGGCAAACTGGCCGGCAGATAATTGACCGGGATCGGCCCGTTCCAGCTCCGCTTCGCTCATCGGTGCGCGCAAGGTCTCGACATGCTGGACGACGGACGCGGCAAGATGGTGAAGATCATCGCAGGGCCTGCTCGGCATCAGGGCAAAGCGATTGCCCAGCCGTACCACTTCCATCTTGGGCAGGCGCACCGGCTGCTGCTGGCCGGCGAAATGCATCAGTTGGCGCAGAAGCAGCGGTTCTATCACCCCATCCGCCAGCCGGAAGGGAGGTCGCAGCGTGCCATGAAAACCATAACGACGTGGCACCGCCGTGTTGAAGGCAATCTCATGCAGGCCAAGTCCGCGAATGGCTGGCGGCTCCATCGCTTCGCCGGAAAAGGCGTTGCGGCCCAGCCATTGCGAAGCGGCAAGCGTCAGTGGATCACTCGCCGGCGGCGTAAAATTGATCGCATAGCGCATCCGTCAGCGTCCTTCAGCCTGTCCCTGTCTGCCCCAGCCAGCATCTAGGTGATTTGCGTGACAGATTGACGACGCGGCATTCGGGTTAAACGTCTTGTGACGCAACCCTCAGATGGTGCTCGAATAAAAACGAGGGCGGAAGGTCGAGAGCAGCGCCCGACAGGCCAGAAAGAGCGGCATCGGCCAGACGGTGGGCTATACCGAAACTGACCTTGAAGCCGCCGGTCAGTGCGGAAATGCGCGGAAAATCCGGATGTGGCCCGACTATGGGATCGCGGTCGATCGCGCGTGGGCGAAGTCCCGCCCAGCGTTCGATGACCGGAGCCTCGGCTAGCGCTGGCGAAAGAAGCCGCGCCCGCGCAATCAGATCATCCAGCAGGTGATCGGTGGAAAAGGCTTCCTCGAAACGGTTCTCGCTGGTGCTGCCGATGGCCACATGCCCGCCCTCATGCGCCACAACATAGAGCCCGTTGAGGAAGATCACCGGCAGAAACGGATCGACATCCGCCTGCAAAATCGCCGCCTGGCCTTTGACGGCGCTGCCCAGCGGCTGCAGAAGTGGCAAAGCCTCCGGCGCCTGAAGCTTCTGCAACAGCGCAAAGGATTGATGCCCGGCGGCGATCAGACAATGGCCAAAGCCGATCCTCGTGCCGTTTTCCAGCACGGCATGATCGCCAAACAGGCGGGCCACCGGCGCGCCACTCATCCGCCGTACAGAGTGCGACTGATCCACGGCACGCGTCAGAGCCGAGACCAGCCCGCGCGGCGCAATGCGGCCCGCTAGCCCATCATGGGCAATGCCGGCCATGGCGGCCTGTGGCGATAGCCATTGCGGTGAGGGCGAATGGTCGAGAACCGACCAGTCGAAGCTGCGCTCCCCTGCCCGCCAATGGATCGCAGCATCCCTGGCATGGCCTTCAGCAATCTGCCGCAGATGCGGCTTTGGCAGCGGAATGAGCCGGCCGGAACGGCGATAGCCACAGGAATGCCCGGTCTCGGCTTCCAGCTGTGCCACCTCGTCTTCAAGCGAGACCAGCGCGTCGAACTGGAACTGTTTCTTGTCGCTCCAACGGTCGGGCAAATGCGCCATCAGCGCGCCGAGCAACCCGCCGCTTGCGCCGGCACCCGGACGGTCTGCCTCCAACAGCAGCGCCGACAGGCCAAGCCGCGCCGCCTTGACGGCAGCCCAGAGCCCCATGACGCCACCACCGATGATGAGCAGATCGACCGTGCCCGGCAGATCCTCGCATTGACCGGGCGCAGCGACAGGACTATCGGCATGTGCGGACGAATAATGGACCATGATCAATCCCGTGCCTCATCCTTCAGACGATCTTGACGAGAACGCCGCGACTGTCACCACTCCGCTGGAATGGCGCGAGGGCGATATGCCCTATTCGACCCAGTTTGGCGATCACTTTTACTGCCAGACCGATGGAAGGCAGGAATGCGGCCATGTATTTCTGGCCGGAAACGGCCTGCCGCAGCGCTGGCCGGCAAGCGGCACATTTTGCATCGGCGAACTGGGTTTCGGCACCGGGCTGAATGCCTGCGAGACATTCCGGCAGTGGAAAAGTGCCGAACGCGGATCGGCCATCCTGCATTTCACCTCGTTCGAACTCTATCCCATGCAGGCGCCGGAGATCGACCGGGCGCTGTCGCATTGGCCGGAAATCGACGCGGAACGTCAGGCTCTGGTGGCTGCCTGGCCGGATGAGCCGGGCGGCATCATCGATCTGCAACTGGCACCCAATATGCGGCTGACCGTCATCTGCGGGCGGGCACAGGAGACGGTGCCGCAGTCAGAAACGCCATTCGATGCCTGGTTTCTCGATGGATTTGCGCCATCGCGCAATGGTGACATGTGGTCCCTGGAGCTGATGAATGCGGTTTTCGACAAGACCGTCGAGGGCGGCAGTTTTGCCACTTATGCCGCTGCCGGCTTCGTGCGTCGCAATCTGCAGGCCGCAGGCTTTGCCGTGGAGCGGCGGCCGGGCTTTGCCGGAAAACGCGAAATGCTGTGCGGCGTAAAGCGGCTGTCAGCCGCGTGACGCTTCGCCCGCCTCATGCGGCCGGCGCCATTCACCGATCTTGGCCTCCAGCAATTCCGGGCTGATCGGCTTTGAAAGGTAGTCATCCATGCCGGCGGCAAGGCAGAGGTCGCGGTCGCTTTCCAGGGCATGTGCCGTCACGCCGATGATCGGCACATGACCGCCCATTTCCCTTTCGATATCTCGAATGCGGCGGGCGGCCTGATGGCCGTTCATCACCGGCATAGAGACATCCATGAGGATGATATCGGGCCTGTCGCTACGCCAGGTATCCACCGCCTCTGCACCATTGTTGACGATGCGGAAGGAAAGCCCCGTTGTCTGAAGGATCTGCGTGAAGACAATCTGGTTGACGTCATTGTCCTCGGCCACCAGCACATCAAGATGCGCTGTGCGCCGATCCGCAGTGCCCGTCTCAGCAGTCGACGGAACCTCTTCGAAAACCGAGACGGCAAGTGGAGGCGCAGCCGTCGCGCGCATACCGGCGCCAGTCGCAGCCTTCGGCAATTGCCGACGTTTCTGGCGGCTTGCCTGCACGACATCCGTCACCGTGGTGCGCAACAGATGCGCCCGCGCCGGCTTCATCAGATGCGCCTGGATGTTGAGATGTTCAAAGGCCTGCTCGGTGCTGGCCGTATCCATCGAGGTCAGGAAAATGATGGGCAGGTCATGCAGGAGTGGATCGTTGCGAATGATATTGGCAACCGCAAGACCATTCATCAAAGGCATCTGGTAGTCGAGGATCAGCGCATCAACAGTAATGCCCATATCCGCCGCAGCCTTCAGCACCGCAAGCCCCTCGCTGCCGCTCTCCACCGCAACCGCATCAAAATTCCACTGCGCCAATTGTTCGATGAGAATGCGCCGGTTCACCGCATTATCGTCGATCACCAGAATGCGGGCACCAAGCACGCTCTGGGCCACGCCCTCGACCAGCAGCCTTTCGGTTGACAGCGCAAAGGACAGGGTGACGGTGAAAATCGAGCCTTTACCCACATGGCTTTCCACCGTGATCTGACCGCCAAACAGGTCGACCAGACCTGATGTGATGGCAAGCCCGAGGCCGGTTCCTTCGTGACGACGCGTGGAGGAACCATCGACCTGCGAAAACTTCTCGAAAATGGTCTCGATCATGTCGTCGGGAATGCCGATGCCTGTGTCTTCGATACGCACCGTCAACGCCACGCGTCCGTCATCGCCGGCCTTCGACACGACATCGATCAGGATATGGCCGCGCTCGGTAAACTTGATCGAATTGCCGATCAAGTTGGTGATCACCTGGCGGAAGCGCCCCGCATCGCCCAGCACGACATGGTGGGTGTCGGCGCTGCGCACGATAAGCTCGATATCCTTTTCCGCCGCCGAGGACGACAGAAGCGTCGCCACGTCCTCGATGGCATCGAGCGGATCAAACGGCGCCGTGCGCAAGGTCATCTGGCCGGCATCGATCTTGGAAAAATCGAGGATATCGTTGATGATCGTCAGCAGCGCATTGCCGGACTTCACGATAATATCGGTAAAGGTCTTCTGGCGCGTGTCGAGATTGGATTTTGCCAGCAGTTCCGCCATGCCCAGGACACCGTTCATCGGCGTGCGGATTTCGTGGCTCATATTGGCGAGGAATTCCGATTTTGCCCGATCGGCGGATTCGGCGCGCTCGAGCAGGCGCTCCAGGTCGCGTTCGCGCTGCTTGGCTTCCGTCACATCGGTCAGCACCATCAGGAGATGATCGGTGCCACTGAGCTTGGCTTCCATATCGACCCAGCGCCGCTTCTCGATCACGCAGGAACCAGTGATAACACTGCCCTGGTGAAGCACCTCGGTCCAACCTCGATAGGCCGCCTCGGCCTCTTCACGCGTGCCGAAATCACCGCGTTGGACCTGATGCTCGAAGACACTCCGCCAGGAGCGGCCAACGTTGATAAATTCGGCCGGCACCTCCAGAATGCTGGACGTGGCATCATTGGCAAACACGATTTCATCACCGCGCAGGATCACCAACCCCTGCGACATGGTGCTGGTGGCATCATGCATCATCACCGCATGCTGATCGAGCGCGGCGCGGGCAGTCTGAACATCCTGCTCATGCTTGCGCAGCGCACTGATATCGACATAGCTGAGCAGGATCTTGCCATCGGCCAGGTGATCACGCGTCATCATGATGCGGCGCCCGGCCCGGCTGGTCATCTCGACCGGAACAAATTCGCCCGGCCCCGTAATGGCCTCGATACGCGCGGCAAAGAAGGCCTCGAACTCAAGAGCAGCCTGACCATAGGCCCCATCGTCGAAATTGTGCCGGACGAAGTCCTTGTAGGCTTTGCCCGTCCACTCGGTGGAATCCTCAGCACCTGTGCGCCACAGCGCCAGAAGCGTGCGGCTGGCATGTTCCATTTTCAGGTCAGGGTCGAGAATGAGAATGCCGACCGGAAGCGCATCGAGAATGGTCTGCACCTCACGATGCAGGCGCTCCGATTCCTTCTGCGCCTCGCGTATCAACGTCACATCGGAGATCGATCCAACGATATAAGGCTCGCCCGCCGGCGAGGAAATCAGGCCGAGACGGGTAATCGCCGCCATGCTGCGCCCGTCGAGGAAGGGAATGTCCTCCGCCTTTTCCAGCGAGCCGCCTTCGGCGAGGATCTTCTCGTTTTCCTGACGGAAACGAACGGCAGCATCGGGAAACATTTCCTCGTCGGTCATGCCGATGAATTTTTCGCGGGCGTCGCCCAGCATGACTTCATAGGCGGCATTCGCATAGGTCAGCCGCCGGTGGCCATCGCGCAGGAACACGGCCACCGGCAGATCCTCGAAGGCCGCCCGAAAGATTTCCGCTTCCTCGACATTCTTGCCCAGATGCATTTCCTGCACCTTGTACTCGGTCACATCCTGCCGCAACATGATCAGCCAGCCATTGTCCAGCCGCTTGTTGACGCTGCGCAACCATCGGCCATCCGGCAAAGGTTCGGTCGCCTGCCAATGGTCGGCACGCAGCGTCGTCATGCGCTCGCCAATCCAGTGGTCGCGCAGGCTGCATGCGGCCAGATCGTCCAGATCGCGGACATGATGACTGTCGTAAACCCCCTCGATCAGGCTCTGTAACATCATGCCCGGCTGCGGCGTCACGCCAAGCGAGGTGAAATAGCTGTTGAGCTCGCCATTGGAATAGATCAACCGCTCATCTGCGGTGAAGATGCCCACGCCTGCATCAAGTAGATCGAGCGCTTCGCCCAGCATTTTCACGCTGAAGCGGCCGGTTGCGATCTCGTCGTCTTCAGCGGCAGGCGCATCGGCTGCAGGCTCCTCGAAGGCACCGAATACATAGGCCCTGTCGTCGTCGCACAGAAATCGTTCGATCCGCACACTCGATACGCGACCGGACGCCTCACGGCAGGTGGCAAGCTCATCGCTGCCGAAGACCAGCGCGCGGCGTTGCTTTTCGAGGCAATCCTCTTCGTCCAGAGACGCGGAAAATATACCGGACTGGTGGCCGGGGAAGTCCTCGCGGTGGCGCCCCATCAGGCGGGCATAGGCATCGTTGACGGCGACATAGCGCAGCATTCCGTCCTTGATAAAGGCCGGCACGTCCAGATCGTTGATGCGTTCGCAGGCTCGCTGCAATAGTTCGCCGTCGGTTTTCAATCCATCCCCCAACGAATGCGGCTGCCGCTACAGGCACGATTCGTATGATGCTCAATTATTGAGAGAAATGACATCGATATGGTTAACGCGCCATTGCGGTGAATCAATTCCATCCTTCGGCAAGGCTGAATTGCTCACGCACCATCGCGGGCCTATCCCATAAAAGTCAGCCTCTGGTCGCTTTTGGAAAAGGACCGCAGGCCAGGCGCTGCAACACTGGCCATGACGCAAGGGGAACAGCGATGAGCCAGATCACGACAGATGCCCTTCACGACACCGGCGATCAAACCGCCCCCGAACGCCGTCGCAGGTCCGGCGGACGAGGTGGGGAGCGCAACCGCACGACATCCTCCGGCGAAAAATACAGACGGCTGGTCAACCACCTTGCCCGGACCGAACTCCTGTCACCGGAAGCGCTGGAGGATATTCACACAGCCTCCCTCACCGTGCTGGAAGAGATTGGCATGGACATCATGCTGCCGGAGGCGCGCGAGCGCATGAAGGCCGCCGGTGCGGATGTCGTGGCAGGCAGCGATCGCGTCCGCTTCGATCGCAACCTGATCCTGGACCTTATCGCCAGCGCGCCGAAAACCTTCACCATGCATGCGCGCAATCCGCAGCGGAACCTTGCCATTGGCGGCAACAACCTCGTCTTTGCCCAGATCGCCTCGGCACCCTTCGTGGCCGACAGGGAGGGCGGGCGCCGCGCCGG
Source organism: Rhizobium sp. FY34 (assembly GCF_005222845.1). Classification (GTDB taxonomy): domain Bacteria; phylum Pseudomonadota; class Alphaproteobacteria; order Rhizobiales; family Rhizobiaceae; genus Neorhizobium. The sequence goes on from NZ_STFZ01000011.1 coordinate 590,729, forward strand.
TAACCAGGAGGATTTCCGCAAGCTGGTGAAACTGGCGCAGTGCTATGACGTGATCCATTGCACCGGCGGCTATCCGGTCGAACCCGTCGATATCCATGCCTCTGTGCGCCATCTCGCCTGCCTGTCGGACCTGGTGAAACTGACCGACAAGGTGTTCCACTGCTACTCGCTCGGCCGGCAGCGCAATCTCGATGCGCTGGAAATCGCCCGGATCGGCCGCGGCATTTCGCAGGATCAGATGCAGCGCGAACCCTCGCTGTTTACCGTCATCAACTCCTCCTCGCCGCTGCGGCTGGATGGCCCTATGCTGCAGGGTATGATCGAAATGTCATCGCGTGGACAGGTGGTGATCATGACGCCTTTCACGCTTTCGGGCGCCATGGCGCCAGTGACGATTGCCGGCGCACTGGTACAACAGAATTCCGAGGCGCTGGCGGGGATCGCCTTCACCCAGATGGTGCGTCGGGGCGCACCGGTGATCTATGGCGGCTTTACCTCCAATGTCGACATGAAGACCGGAGCGCCGGCCTTCGGCACGCCGGAATATATGAAGGCGGTGATTGCCGGCGGGCAGTTGGCGCGGCGCTACGGCATTCCCTACCGCAGTTCCAACACCAATGCTTCCAACACGCTCGATGCGCAGGCCGCCTATGAATCCATGATGTCGCTCTGGGCGCTGACGCAGGGTGGCGGCAATTTCGTGCTGCATGCCGCCGGCTGGTCGGAAGGCGGCCTGACAGCCTGCTTTGAAAAATTCATCCTTGATGTCGATATGTTGCAAATGGTGGCGGAATTCCTGACGCCGCTCGATGTCAGCCCGGACGGTCTGGCGCTCGATGCCATTCGCGACGTTGGCCCCGGCGGCCATTATTTCGGCACGGCCCATACATTGGCGCGCTTCGAGACCGCCTTCTATCAGCCCATCCTCTCCGACTGGCGCAATTTCGAGACCTGGGACGAGGCAGGTCGCCCGACCACCTATGACCATGCCAACCGCATCTTCAAGGAAAAGCTCAAAGCCTATGAACGGCCGCCGCTGGATCCGGCCATCGAGGAAGAACTCGACAGCTTCGTGGCACGACGCAGCCAAGAGGGCGGTGTGCCGACTGATTTCTGAAGCAGACTCAGCTACACGGATCTGCCGGCATCCCGCCGCACCTGCGCCATATTACCACCGGCCCGCGCCGCCCAGAGGTTCTGGATCAACCGGGAGCTTTGTTTAGCTGAACGGATGTTCAGACTTATCCTTTTGTTTTTTCATTATTTTGCCGAGGTTTGGGATGATCCTTAATCCCGTACCCAAGCAATCAAGGGTGAAAGGAACAAACACATGTCCGTTTTGCAAAAGTCTGTCACTGCGGGCCTTGTTGCGCTCTCATTGACCAGTGCCCTTCTCGCCACTGCACCGGCCGCTGAAGCCCGTGACGATTTCTGGGCCGGCGTTGCAGCCGGCGCGGTGGGCGGCATCATCGGCGGCGCGATCGCCTCGCAGCCCCGTGGCCCCATCTATCAGGAGCCGGTCTACGTTGCCCCGCCCCCGCCGCCACGCCGCGTCGTCTATGAGGAACGCGCCTATTATCGTCCAGCACCCGCGCCCCGCTGCCATTTCGAATGGCAGGAAAATCAATGGGGCGATGCCTACCGGGTGCGCGTCTGCCCGGCCTATTGAGGCTCACCTGCGATAAAGCATTTCAACCCGCCTCCTTGCGGTGACATGCGACAGAAAGATGACGGAGCCCACGCTGTAACGGACGTGGGCTCTTGACTTTTACCGCACAAAGAAGCACATGCAGCATCAGCTTTCACCTTCCGGCCGCCGCGTGAGTTGGCCCTGCGACGACAATGGTTCGCGAAGAAGGAACAAGGCGCTTCGATCAAGGCCCGAGAGGCCAGCGCTGGAAAGCAATTTCCACTGACAAGTTCCCACTTCACGCGGGGTTCTTGACGCCACAAGCAGACTGCACGGCATGGTGCCGCGCAGATCTTATGCTTTTGGCGCCCCGAAAAGGTATTCGACTTGACGAATTTCCACGAGCTTGGCCTGACCAAGCAGCTGGTTGCCGCTCTGACCACCCTTGGCTACGATACCCCGACGCCCATCCAGGCGCAGGCCATTCCTCTTCTGCTCGAAGGCCGCGACATGATCGGCCTTGCCCAGACCGGCACAGGCAAGACCGCAGCGTTCGGCCTTCCGCTCATCGAAATGCTGCTCAAGGAACAGAAGCGCCCGGACAACCGGACCACCCGCACGCTGATCCTGGCACCGACGCGCGAACTGGTGAATCAGATCGCCACCAACCTGAAGAGCTATGTCCGCAACACGCCGCTGAAGATCAATTCCGTCGTCGGCGGCGCTTCGATCAACAAGCAGCAGATGCAGCTGGAAAAGGGCACCGACATCCTGGTCGCCACGCCCGGCCGCCTGCTCGACCTGATCAGCCGCCGCGCCATTGGCCTCACCACCGTGCGCTATCTCGTGCTGGACGAAGCCGACCAGATGCTGGACCTCGGCTTCGTGCATGACTTGCGCAAGATCGCCAAGATGGTTCCGGCCCGCCGCCAGACTCTCCTCTTCTCGGCCACCATGCCAAAGGCGATTGCCGATCTCGCCGGCGACTTCCTGACCAATCCGGTCAAGGTTGAAGTCAGCCCTCCGGGCAAGGCTGCCGACAAGGTCGAGCAGTATGTTCATTTCGTCAACGGCAAGAACGACAAGACCGACCTGTTGAAGGCCTCGCTCGAACAAAACCCGGATGGCCGCGCCATGGTGTTCCTGCGCACCAAGCATGGCGCCGAAAAGCTGTTCAAGTATCTCGAGCACCTGCAGTTCAAGGTCGCCTCGATCCATGGCAACAAGAGCCAGGGCCAGCGCGAGCGTGCCCTGAAGTCCTTCCGTGATGGCGAAATCCGCATTCTCGTGGCAACCGACGTTGCCGCCCGCGGTATCGACATTCCCGGCGTAACGCATGTGTTCAACTACGACCTGCCGGAAGTGGCAGACGCCTATGTGCACCGCATCGGCCGTACAGCCCGTGCTGGTCGCGACGGTATTGCCATCGCATTCTGCGCACCGGATGAAACCCGCCTGCTGCGCGATATCGAACGCCTGATGGGCATCGACATCACCGTTGCCTCCGGCGAACGCCCGACGACGCTTGCAAGCCCGGCGCGCTCCAGCGGCAAGCCTGCCCGCAATGGCGGCGGCCGTGGCCGTGATGGCGGTGGTCGATCAGAAGGTGGACGTGGTGAAGGTGCAGGCCGTGGCCGCGCTGAAAACCGTCCGTCGCGCCGCCCCCGCACGCCGGAAGGCGAAGCTCTGGCGGCCCGCACCCAGCGTCGCGAAGAAGGTCAGCGCTTCGAAGCCGACAACGACCTCAGCTCGACCTCGGATTTCCGTCCCGCCAAGAAGCCTTTCGCCGGTCGTCCGGGTGAAGGCCGCAAGGCAGGTCCTGCCGAAAACCGTCATGCACCGCATGCGGCCCATGGCGCGCATGAGCCGGGCACACAGCGCACAGCTCGTAACGGCCAGGGCCGTCCCGCCAATGCCAACGGCCAGAAGCCGGGTGGCGCGCGTGGCGGACCGGTAAAGTTCGGCGGCGAGAACCGCACCGGCGGCCAGGGCGGCCGCAAGCGCGACCGCGCCTAAGCCAGTCCAGAATTTGGTTTTGACATGATGAAACACCCGCTTCCGGCAACGGAAGCGGGTGTTTCCATGTTTTCGCCCATATTTTTTCGCTTCCATTCAAAGCAATTTTTGGGAGTGAACGTATGTTTGTCACAATCATACCGGCCATACCGGCGCGCCGATGGGGGGCCGCCTTCTTTCTCTCCATGCTGACCCTCGCATATTCGCTGTTCGTTGCCTTTCACGTAACCGGAAACCCAATGGGAACGGTGAAAGTGACGCAATTGCTCGCTTATGGCGGAACCTCTTTTGGCAGTCTCGCAGACATGGAGATCTGGCGTTTAGCGACGTCTCAGCTTGTCCATGCAAAGCAATTGCATATGCTTCTCAACGTGGCCGGCCTGTATTTTCTCGGATCACTGTTGGAAGCACGCATCGGGGCAGCATGCCTCTTTGCCATATGGCTTATCGCCGGAGGTGTCGCAACAGCAGTCAGCCCCCTTGGCGTCGAGTCACCATGGAACGTCGGCACAGGCGCTTCTCAAGCAACGTTCGCATTCGCTACCGCAGCACTCGTCATTGCCGTGACACAAAAACAGGCGCGCGTTGGGTTGTTGGGCCTTTCTGCCTTCATCCTCTTGCCCGGCCTGACTCTGGACTTGATGGCAGCCGGCTACCCAAAGCCAGGCCACTTGATGGCCATGCTGTTGGGCGCTGTCTTCGGTCTCGCTTTTTCTGCAAACAACAGCAATGCAAATACCGACCACGCCCCTGCGCAGAAGCAGCTATAGTCATCCATCTACCGCACCATGCAGCGACCGCTTTACTTGCGGCGGTCCGACAGTGCCGATCAGGCTCGTTTCAGGCGGTCCAGTTCCTCCGGGTGCCGATCCAGCAGGCGAAACAGATTGACCACCGCGGGAGCAGGCACGACCTTGCCGGTCTCATAGCGCGAAAAGGCGTTATGGCCACCACCCGTCAGCTGGGACGCCTCAACCTGGTTCAAGCCAAGCCGCTTGCGGATGCGCCGCAATTCGGCACCGGCAGCGTGTCTGGCTGCCAGCACCAGCATATCGCCGGCCGCCGCATACCGCTCTGCGCTGTCTTCATCAAATTCGATTTCACCGCAAGAAGCACAGCGGAACCCGGAGAGATCCGCCACAGCGACAGATGCCCCCTGATAGTCCACCTGATGCGTTTCGCCGGCAAAGGGCAGCAATGCGGTACCGCAGCAGATGCAGGATCGGATCATCACAACAACTCCTTGAACTGTATGACTGGCGCACCGTCTTCGCGCAGTGTCAGCTTCACATAGGCTTTTCCGACCGGCGTATCGGCATGGTAGACATCCTGCCAGACGGTCGGATCCTGATAGGTGGTCATCGACTTGTAGAGGCGGCGCGGTGTCAGGCTACACACGACGTCGATCATTTCGGACATGGTGAGGCCCATTCTGCGGCCGCCATCGATCGCGGTCTTTGTAAAAGCCGAGGCACCACGCAGCCTCACAACCACAAGAACTGCCGCAAGATCGTAATGCGCGGATCGCTTTTCCATGGGCTATATTACCCTCAGAGGGTATATTTTCAAGCCCCTCACCCCTTGCGGTTCACCAGATACACGCCGGCAACGACGATCAGCGTGCCCGCGACCATCGGCGTGCTCAAGGGTTCGCCGAAGAACAGCGTCGCTTCAACGGCCACCAGCGGCGGCACCATATAGATGAGCGAGGCCGCACGAGACACCTGGCCGCGGCGAATGAGATAGAGCAAAAGGCCAACGGCACCCATCGACAGGCCGAAGACTGACCAGGCCATCGCAGCGATAGCAGCAAGCGTCCAGTCGAAGCGCAAGCTTTCGAGCGAAAGGGCAAGCGGCAGCGTGACGCTGACAGCGCCGAGATATTGCCACACGGCAATGGAGCGCAGGTCACCTGCTGCCAGATAGCGTTTCTGGAAAAGCGTGCCGAGTGTCACCGACAGCATGGCGACGAGATTGACCGTGACCGGAAAGGCAAGACCTGTAAGCCCCTGCGTCAGGAGGCCGGAAAATTGCGGCGAGACTGCAAGCATGATGCCGCAAAAGCCGAGCGCCAGCCCGACAGCCTGAAGCGGCTTCATCCGCTCGCCGAGCAGCCAGGCGGCCAAGAGAGCCGTCAGCAGCGGCTGCAACCCGGCAATGATACCGGAAAGCCCGGCCGGCACGCCCTGGCCAATCGCCCACCAGAGCCCGGCAAGATAAAGCCCGTGCAGGAAGATGCCGGAGAAGAAGGCTCCGGCGCGGGCACGTGCCGTTGCCGGCCATTCGGCACCCACAAAGGTTGCAAGACCGGCAAACACCAGGGCCGCCAGCGCATGGCGCGCAGACAGGAATGTCAGCGGATCGGCATGGGCGGCGGCCACCTTCGCCACGATCCAGCCCGTCGACCAGAGAAGCACGAAAATGGCCGGGGCAAAGCGATCCAGCATGGAAAATCAGCTTTCGATTGTATGCCGCGACAATGGGCAGTTGAGCCCTAGCCTCTGGCGAAATTCCAGTCAAAGCAGAAATTCTGACGCTTGATTACAGGTCTTCTGATCGTGGAAGGCCCGCCCTGCAAGGGCTTTGCATGGGGCGCCGCCCCTTCGTGTGCACAAGTCTTAGGCGGTCCCCGGACATCCTGAAACGCTTGCAAAGCGGCTGGCGATTAAATTCGCGTCACCACTGCGCATGCTTCTTGCAATGCCATCTGCGTTGTACTCTTATGATCAAAAACCGGGGAACGCACCATTGGCATTTGATGAAATGTTAACAGCGGACAATCAGCCGCGACCGCCATACAAGACTTACCAGGAGTGGTACCAGAACCAGGATCCGGCGCATCTGATCCAGAAATCGCGGGATGCCGAAAACATCTTCCGCAAGACGGGCATTACATTTGCAGTCTATGGTCACGCCGATTCCTCGGAAAAGCTCATCCCGTTCGACATCATTCCGCGCGTGATCTCGGCCCGCGAATGGCGAAAGCTGGCGCAGGGCATCGAACAGCGCGTGTTGGCTCTCAATGCCTTTCTCGATGACATTTATCACAAGCAGGAGATCATCCGCGCCGGCCGCATTCCCCGCGCGCTGATCGAAAACAACGATGCCTTCCTGCCTGAAATGATCGGCTTCAAACCGCCGGGCGGCGTCTACACCCATATTGTCGGCACCGATATCGTGCGCACCGGCGAAGATCAGTTCTACGTGCTCGAAGACAATGCCCGCACCCCCTCCGGCGTCTCCTATATGCTGGAGAACCGGGAAACCATGATGCAGATGTTCCCGGAACTGTTCACGATGAACAAGGTGCAGCGGGTGGAGGATTATCCCTATCTCCTGCGCCAGTCGCTGGCATCGCTGGCACCTCCCGGCTGCAAGGGCAAGCCACGCGTGGCGGTTCTCACCCCCGGCATCTACAATTCCGCCTATTACGAGCATTCCTTCCTCGCCGATACCATGGGCGTGGAACTGGTCGAGGGCTCGGACCTGCGCGTCATAGACGGCAAGGTGAAGATGCGCACGACCCGCGGTTATGAGGCAATCGACGTGCTCTATCGCCGCGTCGACGACGATTATCTCGACCCGATGACCTTCCGGCCAGATTCAGCGCTTGGCATTCCGGGCATCATGGATGTCTACCGCTCCGGCAATATCACCATTGCCAATGCGCCCGGCACCGGCATTTGCGATGACAAGGCGATCTATTCCTACATGCCGGAAATCGTCGAATTCTACACCGGCCGCAAGCCGCTCTTGGAAAACGTGCCGACCTGGCGCTGTACGGAGCCCGACAGCCTGAAATATGTGCTGGAACACCTGGAAGAGCTGGTGGTGAAGGAAGTGCATGGCTCCGGCGGCTATGGCATGCTGGTCGGCCCGACAGCCTCCAAGAAGGAGCGTGCCGATTTTGCCGAAAAGCTGAAGTCCAATCCGTCCAACTATATTGCCCAGCCGACACTGTCTCTGTCGACGGTGCCAATCCTCGTCAACAAGGGCATTGCGCCCCGTCACGTGGACCTGCGCCCCTATGTGCTGGTCTCCGACAAGGTGAAGATCATTCCTGGCGGGCTGACCCGCGTGGCGCTGAAGCAGGGCTCGCTGGTGGTCAACTCCAGCCAGGGCGGCGGCACCAAGGATACCTGGGTTCTGGAAGATTGAGGGCATGAGCATGCTGGGAAGAACTGCCAACGGCCTCTACTGGATGTTCCGTTACATCGAGCGTGCCGAAAACATCGCCCGCCTGATCGATGCGGGCATGCGCGTCTCGCTGACGCGGGCGGGATCGAGCGACGAAGACTGGGCGGGCGTGCTGCAAAGCGCCGGCGTGCGTGAAGCGTATGACGAGGTGCATGACACGATGACGGCGGCCAATGCCATCGATTATCTGCTGCGCGATACCGCCAATCCGTCCAGCGTCATGTCCTGTATCGATTCGGGCCGCAACAATGCCCGCATGGTGCGCACGGCCCTGACGCGCGAGACCTGGGAAGCCACCAATGAATGCTGGATCGAGCTGAAACAGCTTCTGTCGCGCAAGGTGAAGGCAGCCGACTTGCCCGAGGCAATCGACGTCATCAAGCGGCGCGCCGGCCTTATCCGTGGCGCGTTCCACGGCTCCATGCTGCGCAATGATCTGTATAATTTCTCGCGCATCGGCACATTCATCGAACGGGCCGACAATACAAGCCGCATTCTCGACGTGAAATATTACGTGCTACTGCCAGCCGTCAGCCAGGTCGGCTCCTCGCTCGACAATTTCCAGTGGGAATCGATCCTGCGCTCGGTCTCGGCCCACCGGTCCTATGGCTGGGTCTATGATGCGGAATACCGGCCCTCCAACATTGCCGATTTCCTCATATTGAACAGACGCATGCCGCGATCACTGGCCTACTGTTTCGAGAAGATCACCAGCAATCTGGGCTATCTGGCCGAGGATTACGGCGAACGGCACAAGGCACATGATACGGCAGCGGCAATCCGGAACATGTTGAAGCGTGGCTCCATCACCGACATCATGGACCAGGGCCTGCATGAATTCCTCAAAGATTTCATCAGCCACAACAACAAGCTGAGCGCCGAGATTTCAGAGGGCTACCGCTTCTACCAGTGAGCGGACCGGGGAACGGACCAAATTCATGCGTTTGACGATTTCACACACGACAGAATATCTCTACGACGAACCCGTGGCCTATGCCCTGCAGCGGCTGCGCCTGAAGCCCAAGGATGCCACGACCCAGAAGGTGCTATCCTGGGAGGTCAAGGTGGACGGCGCCACCCAGGAGGCCGGTTATAGCGATCAGTTCGGCAATCACGTCGATCTCGTCTCGGTGGTCGGCGGCGAGCGGATGATCCGCATCACGGCAAAGGGCGAGGTGGAAACCATCGACCGCGCCGGCGTGCTGGGACAGCACCAGGGGTTCGTGCCGCTCTGGCTGTTCCTGCGCAATACGCCGCTTACCCAGCCCGGCACGCTGTTGCGCGACTTGGCAGACAGCGTGACAGGCGATAGCGAACTGGCCAAGATGCATGCACTGATGGAGACGATCCACGAAACTGTGGCCTATCTGCCCGGCACGACCGATTCTGAAACCACAGCGGAACAGGCGCTCGAAGCCAAAAGCGGCGTTTGCCAGGACCATGCGCATATCTTCGTCAGCGCCGCTCGGCACATGAATCTGCCGGCCCGCTATATTTCCGGTTATCTGTTGATGGAAGGCCAGGTGGAACAGGTGGCGACCCATGCCTGGGCCGAAGTCCATGTGCCGGGTCTCGGCTGGGTGGGGTTTGATCCGGCCAACAAGGTCTGCCCGGATGAGCGCTATGTGCGGCTGGCAAGCGGCCTCTGTTACCGCGACGCTGCGCCGATTTCCGGCATGAGCATTGGAACAGCCGGTGAAAACCTCAAAGTCGTGCTGACCGTCGAGGCCCCGGACCAGATGCAGACACAAAGCCAGACTGGACAGAGCCAGAACGCTCAGGGCCAAAGCAGCCAGAGCCAGAGCTGACGCCTGGCTGAGCTGCGCAAGCCCTGCGCCATATAGATCTGCTGTAATGCGCTCCGTCAAAAGGGAGTGCCCATGCTGTTTGGACGATCGGTCTTCCAATCCATCCTGACGCGTCTCGACCACGAGCAGCCGGAGGAAGAACCGGTGCTCGCGGACGGGTTTCGCATTTCAGGACTGCCGGCCGGCTTTGTGGCGCAACCCTCAACAGCCGAAACGGTAACGCGGGCCGATGCCGCCTATCGCGATCTCTTCGAGGACGATGGAGAGCAGGCTGCACCTTCGACCGGTCGACCGAGAATGGCGCCACGAGAGCCGGTGGACACTGAACCTGCGTCGCCCGCCGCGCCGGTGACACCAGAACTACCCCCTCACCTGGCCCGCCTGTCGGAAGCCGAGGTGAGGCAAGACCTTGCCCTGAAGGACGATGACGGTGCAGAAACGCTCACCGAAAAGCGCCGCGCCTTTGCCCGCGACAACCACCCGGACTGCGTGCATCCGCTGTTTCGCGACCGCGCGACCGTCCGCATGACGCTGGCCAATATGCTGATCGATCAGGCACTCAAGGTCTACGCGCTGCGCAGAATATCTGTGTGAGAGACAGACATGATACTTTTTCGCGCGTTTGCCGATTGATGCCGCCGCCGACCTTTGTTATGTAGCTCGCACCGGCAGGAACCGTGCGCATGCGCCGATTCTCAAAAGTTGCACCCGTAGCTCAGCTGGATAGAGTGTTGGATTCCGATTCCAAAGGTCACAGGTTCGAATCCTGTCGGGTGCGCCATTTACCACAAACATCCTGCAGGCTTTCCATTCTTTGCTGCACCCGCTAACATGACGGTATGATGACACGTACCCTTCTGAAGTTCGTTGCCTGGTTGACGCTGGCTTTCATTGTTTTTGCGACAGTTTCGCCCATTGGTCTGCGCCCGCATGATTTTCTGCCCGTCGATCTGGATCGGGCACTGGCCTTTGCAACATTGAGCTTTCTCTTCGTGATCGCCTATCCGCAGCACTGGAAGCTCTGCGCCCTGCTGATGGTCCTTGCCACGCTGCCCATCGAAATGCTGCAATATCTGTCACCCTCGCGCCATCCGCATCTCATCGATGCCGCGATCAAGGCAGCCGGTGCAACGATCGGCATTCTCGCAGGCTGGCTGGTGCACACATTGTATGCCCGGCGCTCTGCCATCCGGGCATAATACCAAGCCGACGGCTGCTCGCGGAGAGATCACTCTCACTGGAAGAGCTGCATCAGAGCCTGACTCGAGGCATTGGCGATCGACAGGGTCTGCGTGCCCAGCTGCTCGCGGGTCTGCAGCGCCTTCAGCCGCGAGGATTCCTCGTTGAGATCGGCATCCACCAACCGCCCGACGCCCGTATCCAGACTGTCCAGCAGCTCTTTTGAAAAGTCGGCCTGAATCTGCAGCCGGCTTTGCAAGGCGCCCAATTCGGCAGCCGCATCGATCACCCGCTCATTCACCACATCGACATAGGCCAGATACTCGGTCCTCAGCCCCGGATTGGTAACGATATCGATATCCAGAAGCGCGTGACCATTGGTCTCGGGGTCTGTCGGATCCGCCTGCATCAGACCGCCACCCGTAGAATTGAACAGCGAGGTTTCCGCCATGTCGATCTGCATTGTATTGATCGACACGCCGTAGCTCTCACGCGCATAGGAGGCGATCAAGGCAGTCTCGCTCTGAAGTGGATCGTTCAGGTCCGTTACATCCGTCTGAAGCCAGTTGCCTTCGTTGAAGCTTGCCGAGGCGGCAATGGATACGATCTGATCCTGCAGCTGGGAGATTTCCTTCTGCACCTTACCAAGATCAACCCCCTCCCCATGCGCGGCCACCAGTTTCGACTTCAGTTCATCGAGAACCTGGATGGTGGAAGACATGCCGGCATAGGCCACGCCAACGGTCGCATCGGACAGATTGAGCGTATCGACAACCGCTGAAATGGTCTTGGTATCGGAGCGCATCGTGGTTGCTATGGACCAATAGGCGGCGTCGTCATCGGCCGTATCAATCCGCATTCCGGTGGCAACCGCAGCCTGTGTGGCGCCCATCGACAGGGAGAGATCGCGTAGAGTGGACAGCGCAGCAATAGCGCCCGCATTCGTGAGAATACTGGTCATGAATCACCTGGGAAAAAGGGAGGAGGAGCGCTCGTCATAAGCAAAAAGATGAGCCTATCTGGCTCAACCATGGTTACTGAAACATTAATTCTGATTACCAATCTTATTAGTTTGATAACCATAATTCGTAACTTTAGCTTAACGGAAAAAGACCTGGAAATTGTCAAATAATTGATTTTTATCAATCGGCTAATAAGGGGTAGGAGCACAAAATTCTTTCCGCCTCGATCTGCCAATACGCGCCTAGAAGCTCCGCTTCATCAGCACTTTTCCGGCGACACACATCTGTCACCTGATGATGCTACCGAACTTGCAGGCCCATACCGCATGCCGACATCGGATTGAGCTTGACACAATGCCGAGCGCGACCTTCCATTCCGCTGGCCCGGCGGGCAAAACAAGAGCGACAACGAGTGCAGCACGGCATGAGAGTGGATGGAGTTGAGGCGCCCAGTGCGCCGGAGAGCCGTTTGCCCGGACGGGATGTCGGCAGCATGCCATCGGCCATGGCTCTGCGCCGGCATATCCGCAACCTCGTCATCCTCGTCTGTGTTTCGCTTTTCGTGCTTCTGCCCGGCATGACGCTCCTGCCGCTGACCGATCGCGACGAAGCACTCTATGTGCAGGCCAGCCGTCAGATGATGGAAAGCCATGACTGGGTCGATATCCGCTTCCAGGACAATCCGCGCTACAAGAAGCCGGTCGGCATCTATTGGCTGCAGGGTCTGGCAGGTCTTGTCACCGGCGGCGCGGAGGACAGCCCTCTCTGGGTCTATCGGCTGCCCTCCCTGCTCGGCGCCATTCTCGTCGGTCTCTTTTCCTATGGCATTGCCAACCGAATAGCGGGAGAGAAAGCCGGGCTGATTGCCGGTATCCTGGCGCTCACCACGGTCGAGCTTGCACTGGAGGCGCGCATCGCCAAGACCGATGCCATGCTGTGTGCCACGATCATCGCCAGCCAGTTTGCCCTCATCCATGCCTATCTCGATCCGGAACGCCGTCAGGTCTTCTGGCGCAACGCCCTGTTCTGGTTGTCACTCGGGCTCGCCATCCTCATCAAGGGACCGGTCGCGCTACTGGTGATCGGCTTGACCGGTCTTGGCGTGACGCTGACCGAACGTTCCTTCTCGCTTCTGAGGTCGCTCTCGCCCGTCAGAGGCATGGCGGCCATGATGCTTGTCGTTCTGCCTTGGCTGATTGCCATAGGCTGGATTTCCGGCGGCGATTTCTTCCGCGAATCGCTGGGGCGCGATGTGATCGGCAAAATCGCCACGGCGCAGGAAAGCCATGGCGCACCGCCCGGCACCTATCTGGCGGTGGCGATCGCCACCTTCTGGCCGCTGTCGCTGTTTGCCTCGCTCGCCTTCGTTTTTGCTTTCCGCAATTGGCGCGACAGTGCCGTGCGCTTCCTGTTCTTCTGGGCGGTACCCACCTGGCTGGTGTTTGAGCTGACGGCGACGAAACTGCCGAATTATATCCTGCCGATGATGCCGGCCTTTGCCATTCTGACCGCCGTGGCGCTGATCAAGGGCGGCCTTCGCCATGATACCTGGTGGTTTCGCTTTACCTATTTTTGTATGGTGATCGGCGGGTCTATCCTCGGCATTGGCCTCAATCTGGCGTTTTACTACCTGCAAGGTCACATAAGCCCGCTGGGCCTTGCCATGGGGCTTGCCGTGTTGCTCGCCAGCATAGCCGCCTGGCGCCTGTTTCTCAAAGACAGGCTGATACAGGGCATTGCCGCCATGACAGTGACGGCGGTCCTGGCCTATATGATGGTCTATGCGGTGCTTTTGCCGCAGGCGCGCGATTTCTGGCTCTCCGAGCGGATCGCAGAGGCGGTGGCGCAGGCCCGAACCTGCGCGCAACCGCAGATGATCGTCGTGGGGTATGGTGAACCGAGTGTCGTCTTTCGGCTGGGCACTCAGACGAAGCTGACGGGTGCGCTTGAAGCAGCATCACTCTTTCACGATGCGCCCTGCGCCATCGCCGTGGTGGCAGAGCAGGCAAGCACCGATTTTCGCCAGGAGCTTGCCCGCCGTGGAGCCGACCTCGCCCCCAAAGGCACCGCCACGGGCCGCAATGTCAACGGCATGAAGCTTCGCACCATGCAGGTGTTTGCCAAGCCATAAACTGTGGCCGGCATAATACCAAGTGTCGATGATAGGAACCCATTGCGTGGGACCGGAGACGTTCATCCGGCAAGGAGCATACCGGAGAGCGATGCTGTTCGCATCGGTCGAGGATTGCGACGCTGCCGGTGAACGAAATCCGGCCCATGCGAAGCACCGGGCGCTTTTGCCTCCCGGACGTTGTCGAAAATCCGCGCCGGACCGTAAGGTCCGACTGTGGTTTTCTCCTAGCCGGAAACCAAAATCGCTCCGGCGCAATCGGTTTCTATCATCGACGCTTGGTATAAGCCCGCCGCCTCTCCTGATCTGCCTGCGCGTCTGACACGTATTCTCACACAGACGTGAACAGGCGATGGACCAATGCCCAAACAGATCCTAAAGAGCCACATGCCGAGCAAGCCCTGCCTTGCCTGCGCGCGCCCGTTCACCTGGCGAAAAAAATGGGAACGGGATTGGGACCAGGTGAAATATTGCTCGCAGCGATGCCGGCGCATGAAGAAAGGCGAGCCATGACGCTTGCAAAGATCGCCGTGATCGGCGCCGGCATGGCCGGCCTCAGCCTTGCCAACGCCTTGCAGCCGTATGCCCAAGTCAGCGTGTTTGAAAAAAGCCGCGGCCTTGGCGGGCGCATGGCCACCCGCCGGCGTCCAGAGTGTACCTTCGATCATGGCGCGCAATATTTCACCATTCGCGACGCAGGCTTTCATGCAGCGCTGGAAGGCGCAATCGAAGCCGGCACCGTGCAGGCATGGAATGCGCCATTGATGAAGACAGGCGCCTATGGGACATCGGAACGGCTGCAAGACCGCGCGCCGCGTTTCGTTGCCGCACCGGGCATGACATCGCTCGCCAAGCTGATGGCCCGCAAGCTCGATGTACAGTGCGACCAGCGCATCGAAGCGCTGGAAGGCCAGAAGGGCGCCTGGTTTCTCATCACGCCGCAGGCACGGCTCGGGCCGTTCGACTGGGTCATCTCCACGGCACCGGCCCCGCAGACGCTCGCCCTCCTGCCGCTGTCAGAGCCGGATGCCGAGGCGCTGTCTGGCGTGCGCATCAATGGCTGCTTCACGCTGATGATCCACCTGCCGGACGCAGCAGATCTGCCCTTTTCGGCAAGCCAGATTGATCATCCGGTTTTGAGCTGGATTTCCGCCAACCAATCCAAGCCCGAGCGTGATCCGGCACACTGCATCGTCGTACATGCCAACAACCGCTGGTCGGATGCGCATCTGGAGGATGAGCCGGAGGCCGTGCGCGCCCTGATGCTGGACACCGTGCGAGACCTCGTGCCGTCTGTGGCCTGGGAGACCGCGCTCTCGGTCGATCTGCATCGCTGGCGCTATGCCAATGTCGAAACACCGCTTGGCCGACCTTTTCTGATGGATAGAGATTTGCAGATTGCCGCCTGCGGCGACTGGTGCCTTGGCAACCGCGTCGAAGCGGCGTTTCTAAGTGGCAAGGCACTTGCCGAAACGCTGATGGCGCGCTTCAAGGAGGAGAGAAGCTGATGCAGGACGCCCGCCGACTGACGCTTGCGCTGACCTATGCCGGGGCGCTGCCATTTTTCCTGCTTCTGCCGCCCAGGCTGACAATCCTCGAAGGTTTTGATGCGCTGCATGCCTTCCTCGCCTATGGCGCAGTGATTGCAAGCTTCATGGCCGGAAGCCTCTGGGGGCTGGTGCAGGCGCGTGATACACCGCCGCTTTCGGCCATAGCCATCAGCAATCTCCTGGCGCTCACCGCTTGGGGTACGCTGCTGCTGGAGCCAGACCGTCTGGCCCTCATCCTGCAGGTTCTGGTGTTTTTGGCAGCGCTCTTCAGCGATCAGCGGCTTGCCAAGGCTAGCTTGGAAAAGCCATGGTACTGGCAGTTGCGCACCCGCATTACCGCCATTGTCTGCATTGCCTATCTGGCAAAAATCCTGCTCATCTGACGGGGCTCACCACTCGATAGAACTGCCGTCATAGGCAAAGAAACCTCCGGTATCCGTGGGCGTCAGACCATTGAGAACAGTCAGCATGCTGCGGGCGCTGTCGACAGGCTCGCTGCGCGCATGATTGCCCGAGTATTTCTCCGACAGCGAGGTGGCAACCGTGCCCGGATGCAGCGGCACGATGACGGCGCCCGGATGCGTTCGGGCAAGCTCGATGGAGGCCGTGCGCAGGATCTGGTTTAGCGCCGCCTTCGAGGCCCGGTAGGAAATCCAGCCGCCCAGATGATTGTCACCAATAGAGGCGACACGCGCCGACAGAACCCCCATCAGCGCCCGCTCGCGTTTCGACAGCATGGGCGCAAAATATTTGGCCACCAGCGCGGTGCCGACAGCATTGAGCGCAAACTGCTTCATCATCGCCTCGGCCGAAATCTGGCGCAGTGACTTCTCCGGCCCGACACCATCAATGGTCAGCCCACCGGTGGCACAGAAGATCAGCTGGAACTCGCCCGATAGCGAGGCTGCGGCTTCTGCCACGCTGTCTTCCTGCGTCACATCAAGACCCGTTGCGCTGCGCGACAGCCCGATGACCTCACCGCAGGCCGGGTCCGCACCGATCACCTCTGCCACAGCACGGCCAATGCCGCCGCTCGCACCGATGACCAGCGCACGGTAGCTTTGCGGCAAAGATGTCATGAGGGACTGCGTCATGGGGTTGTCCTCCGGTTACCTCTCAAACCCCTTACGTAGGCAAAGCCGCAGCGGTTTTCTGCTCACACGCTTTCGCCGGCATCGAGGCGGGAGAGAAATCTATGGGCCGTGGCGCGGTAGTCCCGCCGCTGCGCATCGCTCATGCGCCGCCAGGTGGCATAGGGCTGGGCAAGCCGCCGATTGCGCGACAGTTTCTCGCCATTGCGGTCGAGAAAATCCCAGTAGAGCGCATTGAAGGGACAGGCCCCCTCGCCCGTCTTCTTCTTCACGTCATAGCGACAGCTGCCGCAATAATCCGACATTTTCGAAATGTAATTGCCGCTGGCCGCATAGGGTTTGGAGCCCAGCATGCCGCCATCGGCAAACTGGCTCATGCCGATGACATTGGGAAGCTCCACCCATTCATAGGCATCGGCATAGACCTCCAGATACCATTCATGCACCGCATGCGGATCGATACCCGCCAGCATGGCAAAATTGCCCGTCACCATCAGCCGCTGGATGTGATGGGCATAGGCGTGGTCGATGGTCTCGCCGATCACCGTCGACAGACAGTTCATCTGCGTCTCGCCTGTCCAGAAAAAGCCCGGCAAAGCCCGGCTATTGCCGAAGAAATTGCTCTGCCCATAGTCCGGCATTTTCAGCCAGTAGACGCCGCGCACATATTCGCGCCAGCCGATGATCTGGCGGATGAAACCTTCCACGGCATTCAGTGGCGCCCTACCCTCCTGATATTCGCGCTCCGCCGCCCGGCAGACCGCAAGCGGATCGAGCAGGCCGATATTGATGTAGAAGGACAGGAGCGCGTGGTTGAGGAAGGGATCGCCAGACAGCATGGCATCCTGCGTTTCGCCAAACTGCGGCAGGTAATCGGCCATGAACACAGCCTGCAACTCTTCCGCTTGCGCGCGCGTTACGGCAAAGCCGAAACGATCCAGGTTGCCGATATGGTCTGCGAAACGGTCTGCGACGAGCGTCAGAACATCCGTGGTGATCGCATCCGGTGGAAATGTCCGGCGTCGCGGTCGCAGCAGGTCTGGCTCTGCCGGCTTGCGGTTTTCCGTGTCATAATTCCAACGCCCGCCACAGGGCGTATCGCCTTCCATCAACAAGCCGGTGCGCCGGCGCATATCGCGATAGAAGAATTCCATCGTCAATTCCTTACGCCCCTCGGCCCAGGTGCGAAACTGCGCATGCGAACAGAGAAACCGGCTGTCGGCCCGGATCTCGACCGGGCACCCGATCAGCTGCTGCCAGCTTTTCATGTCATCGCGCACGCGCCATTCGCCGGGCTCGGTGACGATGACAGCATCCGGCTGCAGATCCTCCACCGCCCGCTTCAACTCGCCGCGAAACGATCCGGCATTCTTTTCGTCATCCAGCCTTGTATAGCGCAGGGTAAAGCCGCGCTCCGTCAGGTCCTCGGCAAAATGGCGCATGGCGGAAAAGATGAAGGCGATCTTCAGCTGATGGTGGCGCACATAGCTGGCTTCGCTCATCACCTCGCACATCAGGATGACATCGCGGGCGGGATCTGCGCCCTCCAGGCTGGAAAGCCACGGCGACAGCTGGTCACCGAGAATGAAGATAAGATTGCGTTGAGATGTCATGAAATGAGCGGCCGGGGTCTGGTGAGCAGTGATGCTACCGGTTACGCCGCTGATGGCCGCATGGATTGCCACGGCTCGTGGTCATGAGGGCAAAGCCCGTCAGAAGTGCGTGCCGGCCTTCTGGTACTGGATCATCATGGAGCGCGCCGAAGCACAGAAGGCTTTCGGATCGGCCTGCAGTTTCAGCGTGTTTTCCCGCACCAGTTCGGAGGCTTCTTGCCGACGCTTGGCCTCTGTCCAGCGAAGCGCATCGGCAGACTGATAAAGCGCGGTTTTCAGGTGCTCGGCGTTGAAATTCAGCTCGCTGCAATTGGTATTGGCAACAAGGAACGCCGAATAGGCGGTAAAATCATCAAGCGCCTTGGCCCTCGTGGCTTTCGCATCCGGGACCGCATCCTGCGCTGAGGCAGGAAGCGCCAGGGCACACAGGGCAAACAATATCGCAATCCGTCGCATGGTCATTCTCCTCAGATCTCTGAGGATCGATCATGACCGCGAGATATTCAATTCGGGTGTGCAAGACTGGTAACGGCGGCGCAAAGAGACTGTCTCAAATTGGCGCCACCATCTGAAACTGTGCCGAAACGATGCACTTTGGCTGCAAAAACGCGCTGCTCAGCGGCCGATGCGACGCATGGGAATGATATCGGCGCTGCAGGCCGGTGCACGATCCTGCGGCAATTGCGAACTGGGCAGACGCGTCTGGCCGATGGGAAAACGCAGGATGCGATCGCTCTCCTCGATCTCGTCGGGCCGGCGCGTCAGAAGGTCGAACAGTTCCGGCACAAGGCCATCGCCATTCTGCTGGGCCAGCTTGTGCAGCCCGATCAATAGGCTGGTGTCGCGGCGGTCTTCACTCATCTGTCGGCACTCCGGTCATTCATGGTCTGCAAGGCTCGTTCCAGCGAGGATTTCGAGCCGTTGCGAAGCGGTATGAAGGCCTTGGAAAACTTCTTGCAGCCGGTCTTCACCCGCAGACACGCATCATGGCTGATACAGTCGATAGGGCAGAACACACAATCGACGGAGGGCAAAAGCGTATCGATACGAGACACTGCTTCGCGCAACCCCCCATCATGATGGATCAGCTCGGCGCCGAAATTGCTGGCGATCTGGCGCAGATGCGCCACCTGGCAATCACGACCGCCGACATAGAGAAAGCTTTTGGGCCCACGAACAGCTTCCACCTTGGCAGGCTCCACCTCCGGGCGCCCCTTGCTCTCTGCCTTACGCTTGTCCTTCTTCGCCACGGCTCGTCTTCCTTGTCATCCGAGTCATTGGTCCCGTAGAGGACCCAGTGGCCGCACCATAGATAACATGACTATTTGAGTAAAGAATAAACTTGAGCCAAAACATCATATTTATGTCAGCATTTTTAAAGCGCAGACGCTTCACCATTTAAGCTGATTTTCCAACACAAAAGCCGCCTGCAAGGGCGAATTTGCGCAAGCGCAAGCCGCAAAGTTTTACCGTTTGATAAAATTTTGACCCGTGTTACGCTTCCTCAGTTGCGTAAGAATTCCATGATAAATGAGGGATGCAACATGGACAGACTGGGAAGCGGTATCGCGGGTGGCCGGTTGGCGCCTGCAGACTATGAGACAAACTTTTCCGACCTTCATCCGCGCTTCGACAGACATGAAGCGCTGGTCGCCTCCGACAGGTGTTATTACTGTCATGACGCGCCCTGCGTGACGGCCTGTCCCACCGCCATCGATATCCCGCTGTTCATTCGGCAGATATCGACTGGCAACCCGCTCGGTTCGGCGCGCACCATTTTTTCGCAAAACAGCCTGGGCGGCATGTGCGCCCGCGTCTGTCCCACCGAAACGCTGTGCGAAGAAGCCTGCGTGCGCAATACGGCGGAGAATCGCCCCGTCGATATCGGCCGCCTGCAACGCTATGCGACCGACATTGCCATGGAGACCGGTCGGCAATTCTTTGCCCGCGCAGCCGATACGGGAAAGACGATTGCCGTGGTTGGCGCTGGCCCGGCGGGCCTTGCCTGCGCCCACCGTGCCGCCCTGCACGGCCATGCCGTCGTGATCTTCGATGCGCGCGAAAAAGCCGGCGGCCTCAACGAATATGGTATCGCCACCTATAAGGCGGCGGATGATTTTGCCCAGCGCGAGGTGGATTATCTTCTGGCCATCGGCGGCATCGAAATCCGCACCGGACAGGCGCTCGGCCGCGACTTTTCGCTCTCGGACCTCACAGCGAAATATGACGCTGTCTTCCTTGGCCTTGGCCTTGCTGGCGTCAACGCGCTTGGCGTAGAAGGCGAGGATCTGGCGGGCGTGGACGATGCGGTGGATTTCATCGCAACCCTTCGCCAGGTGGATGACAAGGCCACCCTGCCGATTGGCCGGCGCGTCGTGGTGCTGGGCGGCGGCATGACCGCCATTGATGCGGCCATCCAGGCCAAACTGCTCGGCGCCGAGGAAGTGACGATCTGCTACCGGCGCGGCAAGGAGCAGATGAACGCCTCCGTCTATGAGCAGGATCTGGCCGCCTCCAAGGGTGTTTCGATCCGCCACTGGCTGGCGCCGAAGCGCATCCTCGGTCGTGACGACGCGGTGGCCGGCATCGAGTTGGACTATACGGCACTCCGCGATGGCCACCTGACCCAGACCGGCGAAACGGGCGTGATTGCCTGCGACCAGGTGATGAAGGCGATCGGCCAGTCCTTCAAGGCCAGCGGGCTGGGCAGCCTTGCCATGGAACGCGGCCGCATTCTGGTGGATGAGCACTGTCGAACCTCCCTGGAAGGCGTCTATGCCGGCGGCGATTGCACCAACCGCGGCGAAGACCTGACGGTTCAGGCCGTTGCCCATGGCCGCGATGCGGCAGAGGCCATTCATCACCATCTTGCCTCAGCCGGTCAGCCGGCTGTGGCTGTCGCGTGAACAGAGGGAGGATGAACCATGGCTGATCTGCGCAATAATTTCGTCGGCATCAAGTCGCCCAACCCCTTCTGGCTGGCCTCGGCGCCGCCCACCGACAAGGCCTATAATGTCGAGCGCGCCTTCAAAGCCGGCTGGGGCGGCGTGGTGTGGAAGACGCTCGGCTCCGAAGGCCCGCCGGTCGTCAATGTCAACGGCCCGCGCTACGGCGCGATCTGGGGCGCCGACCGACGGCTCTTGGGCCTCAACAATATCGAACTGATCACCGACCGCGACCTGCAGACAAACCTGCGCGAAATGAAACAGGTCAAGATGAACTGGCCGGACCGGGCGCTCGTCGCCTCGATCATGGTGCCCTGCGTGGAGGAAGAATGGCGCGCCATCCTGCCGCTGGTCGAAGAAACCGGCGTCGATGGCATCGAGCTGAACTTCGGCTGTCCGCATGGCATGAGCGAGCGCGGCATGGGATCGGCCGTCGGCCAGGTGCCGGAATATATCGAAATGGTGGTGCGCTGGTGCAAGCAATACACACGCATGCCGGTGATCACCAAGCTGACGCCGAATATTTCCGATATCCGCCATCCGGCGCGGGCGGCAAAGCGCGGCGGCAGCGATGCCGTCTCGCTGATCAACACCATTTCCTCGATCGTCTCGGTGGATCTCGATACGTTTTCGCCCAATCCCTCGATTGCCGGCAAGGGCAGCCATGGCGGCTATTGCGGGCCAGCGGTCAAACCGATTGCGCTCAACATGGTGGCCGAAATCGCCCGCGATCCGGAAACCTACCGCATGCCGATTTCCGGCATTGGCGGCGTCACCACCTGGCGGGATGCGGCGGAATTTTTAGCGCTCGGCGCTGGCAATGTGCAGGTCTGTACCGCCGCCATGACCTATGGCTTCAAGATCGTTGAGGAAATGATTTCCGGCCTTTCCGACTGGATGGACGAAAAGGGCCACAAGACGCTGGATGATGTTACCGGCCGCGCCGTCGGCAATGTCACCGACTGGCAATATCTCAACCTCAATTATGTCGCCAAAGCCCATATCGACCAGGATGCCTGCATCAAATGCGGCCGCTGCCACATCGCCTGCGAGGACACCTCGCATCAGGCAATCACCCAGATGGTGGATGGCGTGCGCCATTTCGAGGTGATTGAGGAGGAATGCGTCGGCTGCAATCTCTGCGTCAATGTCTGCCCGGTGGAACACTGCATCACGCTGGAAGCACTCCCGGCCGGGCAACTGGACAAGCGCACCGGCAAGCGTGTGGACCCGGCTTACGCCAACTGGACGCAGCATCCGAACAACCCGATGGCTGTTCAGGCGGCGGAGTGAGAGGGAGATGAGAGAGCGGGCGGGGTGCGAGAGCGCCCCGTTTGCTTGTGGGGATGTGCGTTAAGCGGCCTTTGCAAAGTCCGTGTCGCAAACCGTTGATAGATTCATCCTCCTGAGTCTTTTTATCGCAGCCGGGGACAAAATGAGCGCTACCTTCAAGGAACTGAGCGACCGGATATATGAGGTCGGAGAGCTTTATGCTCGAGTGCACAATATCCCGCGCAGCGCCGACTGGTACCTGTTGAAACTGACGGAAGAGCTTGGCGAACTCACAGCTGAACATCTGCTACTGGGTGGACGAGCAAAACCGAATGGCGATGGTTCAGGCGGTACCCGCCAGGCACTCGAGAACGAAGCCGCTGATTTGTTCGGTCAGTTCATCCTCTATCTGCGCGAAAATGAAATCGACATCGAAGCTGCCATCGAGCGCAAGTGGCTTCGACATCTTGATCGATATGTTGAGCTTGATCGGACTGCAGTAACCGAAAGCGTCTGACACCTCCCCTTGTAACTTCCCAAAAGCCGCATTCAGCGCTGTAATGCCTGGTGCGGTGGCGGATGGGAGACCGAGTGCCCTTTGGGACATCA
>NZ_STFZ01000012.1 GCF_005222845.1 Rhizobium sp. FY34
TCCAGAACGAAGGACTTCGTCGCTAGCAGCGCCGCCGCCCTCGTCAGTGATCGGGGTTATAGATCCAGCAATTTCATACGTCAACTGCATTTTTTCTGAAACCGGATAAAAAACGTAAGTAATTGAAAAATATCAGTTTATTTTGTTGTCGATGGGAAAATAGGCAGGTCATGGCGCCATTTCAGGCAAAATGGCCCGGTTTTTCTCGAGGATGGAGCGTTCTGTCTGCGAGATGGGAGACCTGCCGTTCGGCACATCTGAGGACCTATTGCATAAAGGGAGGAGCAGACCTTGCCGCTTGTCCTTGGCCAACAGCGCATGCGATAGAATAGTGGTTTGAATGTTCATCTCCGCCGCAGCCGGCGGCCTCCAGCAGAAAGTCAAACGCCGTGCATCTTCTCGCCGAAGCCTTCATTGCCGAACTGCCGCATTATTATCGGGGCAAGGTCCGTGACAATTACGATCTGGCAGATGGGCGGCGGATCATCATCGCCAGCGATCGCCTGAGCGCCTTTGACAGGAATCTTGCTGTTATTCCGGACAAGGGCCGCGTGCTGACGCAAACGGCACGCTACTGGTTTGAGAAGACCGCAGATATCTGCCCAAATCACGTCCTGTCCTATCCGGACCCGAATGTAGTGATCGGCAAGCGGCTCGATATCCTGCCGGTCGAGATCGTCGTTCGGGCCTATCTGGCTGGCTCCACCGGCACCTCGCTTTTGACACTCTATAAGAAGGGCGCGCGCCATCTCTATGGTCTTCACCTTCCAGACGGGTTGCGCGACAATGAAATCCTGCCCCATCCAGTGATCACGCCGACCAGCAAGGCCTTTGACGGCGGTCATGATGAACCGCTTTCACCAAGCGACATCCTGGAGAGCAAACTGCTGACCGCCGCACAATGGGAAACCGTCAGCGCCTATGCGCTGGCGCTGTTTGCCCGCGGGCAGGCGCTTGCGGCAGAGCGTGGCCTAATTCTCGTCGATACGAAATACGAGTTCGGCGTGGATGAGGCTGGCACCATTATTCTCGCCGATGAGATCCACACGCCAGACAGCAGCCGCTACTGGATCGCCGGCAGCTATCCGGCGCGATTTGAGCAAGGCCAGCGGCCGGAAAGCTTTGACAAGGACTTCGTGCGCGCCTGGGTATCGGAACGCTGCGATCCCTATCACGATGAGATCCCGCCGATCCCCGCCGATCTCATCGAAGCCACGGCTGGCGTCTATCGTCATGCCTTTGAGAGCATTACCGGCATGCCGCTCGCGCCGATTTCGCCGGATACCGATATCCTCGAGCGCATTCGCAGTAACCTTGCGGCCTATTTTCCGTAATGGTTTGAGCCGGTCGAAACGGGAGGGGACAGAGACAGTGCGAAGACCAAGGAGGCGGGCAGAAGACACCCGCGAGGAAATTCTAACGACAGCCGAACGCTTGTTCGGCGAGAATGGCATTGCCGGCTGCTCGATTGCCCATATTGCGCAGGCACTGTCCATGTCTCCAGCCAATGTGTTCAAGCATTTCCATTCCAAGGTGGCGCTGGCAAATGCCATCTGTGATCGGCACATTGATCGCATGATCGAGCGGCTGCAGGATTTAGACATGGCGGGGCCGGCACCGCAGCGCCTGCACTGCATGGCTCATCGGCTCATGGATGCGCATCTCGCCTCACTCGAGGACAGCCCTTATATGCTGGAGATGATTTTCCTGTTGACGGAAACGGCGATGAACAGCGGACAGCGCTACAAAGATATTCTGGATGGCCTGTTCCTGGATCTCATTCAATACGGCATCGCCACCGGGGTCTATTTCAGCCGTGACCCCCAACGCTCAAGCCGCGCGCTGGCGGGCGCCTTCGCAAGCGTGCTGCACCCGGTGTTTCTGGCCCATACGCCAGTCGAAGAACTGCGCCAGAGATGCGATGAAATTGTCGATCTCGTGAACTGCGGATTGCAAAACCCCCTTGCTAAGTGACGATTTGTAACATACGTCACTTTGTAGTTTGGCAAGCCATGCCCGACATAGACATATTTTGTCTTGCCGCGGCGGCCCTTGCGCTCCACTATTTCCACCTGCCTTTACAGGTTCGACTGCCCTTCAATTGGATAGCACCATGACCGCACGCCGTCTTATTATTCCGCTCACGCTTGTTCTTGCTCTGGCGAGCTGCAGTGACCAGGGAAATTCCGGCGCAAGCGCCGGCAAGCCAGGAGCCGCCGGTGGAGAGCGGCCGCCTGCCAAGGTAAGCGTGGTGGTGATGAAGCAGGGCGAACAGCCATTGACGCGTGTCTTGCCGGGCCGCGCCGTGGCCTACCAGACCGCTGAGGTTCGCCCGCGCGTCAATGGCATGATCGAACAGATCGCCTTCAAGGAAGGCAGCGAGGTCAAAGCCGGCGACCTGCTCTACAAAATCGATGACGACACCTATTCGGCCCTTCTCGAGGAGGCAAAGGCCACTCTTGCCAAGGCCGAAGCCAGCATTCCAAGCGCCCAAGCAAACCTTGCCCGCTACGAGCGGCTGGTCAATAGCGGCGCAACGCAGATTGAATATGAAAATGCACGCGTGACACTCTTGCAGGCGCAGGCCGATGTCGCCCAGGCAAAGGCTGCCCTGCAATCGGCGCAGATCAATCTGGGCTATACGGAAATCAAGGCCCCCTTTGACGGCCTGACCACGATTTCGACCGTCAGCATCGGCAATATCGTGACAGCAAACCAGACGACGGCGCTCACCACCTTGCGTCGCCTCGATCCGATCTATGTCGATCTGACCGATTCGAGTGCCAATCTTCTGGAACTGCGCTCAGCCATCGCTGCCGGTCGCCTGAAGGGAAACCAGACGGAAGCCGACATCACGCTGACGCTCGAAGACGGCACCAAGTATGACAAGACCGGCAAGGTCGATATGGCTGAAATGGCCGTCAGCCAGACGACCGGAACATACCAGATCCGCGCCGTATTCGCCAATCCGGATGATATCATCCTGCCCGGCACCTATGTGCGCGCAACCGTCATCGTCGGCTATGAAAACGGCTTCCTCATTCCGCAGCGTGCTGCAACGCGCAGCCCGGCCGGCGTTCTTTCGGCAAAATTCCTGACCGCCGACAATAAAGTCGAAACGCGGACCTTCGAAGGCAGCGAGCTTTCCGGAAACAGCTGGATTGTCACAAGCAATGTGAAGGATGGTGATCGACTGGTCGTCGACGGTCTCCAGCGGATTGCCGATGGTGCGCCTGTCTCACCCGTGGAAGCCACCATCAATGACAAGGGCTTCGTCGTCGAAGCTCCCGCGGCCAATGCCGCAACCCCTGCAGCGAAACCATGATCGGCCGCTGGCACGGACAAACAGGCGTCAAGGGGTAAACAATGGCTACTTTCTTCATTCATCGCCCGATCTTTGCCTGGGTGATTGCAATCATCATCATGCTCGGCGGGGGCATGGCAATCTTCAGCCTGTCGATCGCACAATATCCTGAAATCGCGCCGACGACCGTGCGCATTCAGGCCAGCTACAATGGCGCAAGTGCGGAGACGGTGGAAAAATCCGTCACGACCATTATTGAAGACGGCATGACCGGACTTGATGACCTGACCTATATGACGTCATCATCCAGCACCGGTTCAGCAACCGTGACGCTGACCTTCGGCAATTCCATCGATCCGGATATTGCCCAGGTACAGGTGCAGAACAAGCTGCAACTGGTTCAATCGCAGTTGCCCGACGTCGTTCAAACCGCCGGCATCGAAGTGACGCGATCCACCTCCAGTATCCTGCTGGTCGGTGCGCTCGTCTCCACGGATTCCAAGCTGCGTCCGGTGGAGCTTGGCGACATTTTCTCGACGCAGATCGAAGACCAGATCAAGCGCCTAGAAGGCGTCGGCAGTATTCAGGTCTTCGGCACGGGCTACGCGATGCGCGTTTGGCTTGATCCGTTCAAGCTGAACAAGTTCCAGATCACGCCCAATGACGTGACTTCGGCCATCGAGGCCCAGAACACGCAGGTCTCTGTCGGCTCGATCGGTGCCCAGCCCATCATGGAAGGCCAGCAGATCAGCGTCACCGTGACAGCCCAGAGCCAGTTGCAGTCGGTCGCGGATTTCCAGTCCATCATTCTCAAAACCGAAACCGATGGTGCAACCGTTCGCCTGAGCGATGTTGCGCGCATCGAGATCGGCCAGGAAAGCTATTCGACCAATTCGCGATCGAACCGCAAGCCAGCAACCGGTTTTGCCGTCAATCTGGCAACCGGCGCCAATGCGCTGGACACCGCCGCACGGGTGAAAACCGCTCTCAACGCGATTGCGCCAACACTGCCTGCGAATGTCGCCATCACCTATCCCTATGACACGACGCCCTTCGTGCAACTGTCGATCGAGAAGGTGGTGCATACGCTGATCGAAGCCATCATCTTGGTCTTCGTCGTTCTTCTCATCTTTCTGCAGAACCTGCGTGCCACGCTCATTCCCATGATCGCGGTGCCCGTGGTACTGCTCGGCACATTCGGCATCCTGGCCGTCGCCGGTTACTCGATCAATACGCTGACCATGTTCGCCATGGTTCTGGCGATCGGCCTGCTCGTCGATGATGCGATCGTTGTCGTGGAAAACGTCGAGCGAATCATGACCGAGGAGGGCCTGTCTCCGCTAGAGGCGACGGAAAAGTCGATGGGCGAGATCACCGGCGCGATCGTCGGCATTGCGCTCGTGCTGACCGCAGTCTTCATCCCGATGGCATTTTTCGGTGGTTCCACCGGCATCATCTACCGGCAGTTCTCCATCACCATCGTCTCGGCCATGCTGCTTTCTGCGCTGGTTGCCATTGTGCTGACGCCGGCGCTGTGCGCCACCATGCTGAAGCCCGCCAAGCACCACGGCGAACGCAAAGGATTGGCCGGCTGGTTCAACCGAAATTTCGACCGAACCACCAATGGCTATACCTCGACTATCGGCTTTCTGCTCAAGCGTCCGCTGCGGGTCATGCTGATGTTCGTCGTCATTCTGGGCAGTTGCGGCTGGCTTTTCCTGCGCATGCCAAGCTCCTTCCTTCCGCAGGAAGACCAGGGCGTGCTATTCACCATCGTTCAGTTGCCGAATGGCGCCACCACGGCCCGCACGGAAGAAGTGGTGAAAAAGATCGAGGATTATTTCCTCGACAAGGAAAAAGATGCGGTTGAGGACGTGTTTGCCGTGGCCGGTTTCTCCTTCACCGGCTCCGGGCAGAACTATGCCATGGTCTTCACCAAGCTGAAGGACTTTGACCTCCGCAGCGATCCCAAACTGGCGGCATCGGCAGTTGTCGGGCGCGCCATGGGCTATTTCTTCACGCTACGCGACGCGACCGTCTTCCCGTTGCAGCCTCCGGCCATTCCGGGCCTCGGCAATTCCAGCGGCTTCTCCATGTATCTCGTCGATAGCGGCAAGACAGGGACGCAGGCGCTCACGGGGGCATCACAGCAACTGCTTCAGGCAGGCGGCGGCAATCCCACTGTCACGGCCTTGCGCTCCAACAGTCCGCCCAGTGAAACCCAACTGCGTTTCCTGCTCGACCAGGAAAAGATGGGCGCCATGGGCCTCGACATCGCCACCGTCAATTCCATGCTGACAACGATCTTTGCCGGACGTGACGTCAATGACTTTACTCTCAACAATGAGCTAAAGCCTGTCTATGTGCAGGGCGATGCGCCCTACCGCATGCAGGCAGATGCCATCAACAGCTGGTTTGCCCGCAATAGCACGGGCGAAATGGTGCCCTTCTCATCGTTTACTCGATCCGAATGGGTCAGCGGCGCGCCGACACTCAGCCGCTTCAACGGCGTCAGCGCGATTTCCATGGAAGGTTCAGCAGGTCCGGGCGTAAGCTCCGGCACGGCGATGAACACGATGGAACAGCTGACATCGCAGCTGGACGGCGGCTATTCCGTCGCCTGGCAGGGTATCTCCTATCAGGAGAGATTGTCTGGCTCGCAGGCGCCTCTGCTTTATGCGCTCTCGGTCCTCATCGTGTTCCTGTGCCTTGCCGCACTCTATGAGAGCTGGTCTATCCCCTTTTCGGTCATCATGGCGGTTCCCATCGGCGTTCTCGGCGCCGTCGCCGCGGCCACGCTGTTTGGACAGTCGAATGACGTCTACTTCAAGGTCGGTCTGCTGACGACGATCGGCCTGGCGGCCAAGAATGCGATCCTGATCGTGGAATTCGCAAAAGACCGTCAGGCGGCGGGTGTCGGCCTCATCGAGGCAACGCTGGAGGCTGCAAAACTGCGTCTTCGACCGATTATCATGACCTCGCTCGCCTTCATTCTGGGTGTCGTTCCGCTGGCCATTGCAACCGGTGCAGGCTCTGCGGCACAAAACTCGATCGGCATCGGCGTGCTGGGGGGTATGCTTTCTGCAACAGTCCTCGGAATTTTCTTCGTACCCTCGTTTTTTGTGGTGGTGCGCCGGCTTTCCCGAGGTAGAAAACCTTCAAATTAACCTTTGATTGGCCTGAACGTTAATTTCTTGATGAGATCACAGAAGGCACATCCGCAGACCGGATGTGCCTTGGTGCTCAAACCGATGAATCGATCGTCGCTTAACCAGGATGAACTCATGACCTCCATTCGCGCAGCAGCTCCTCTTGTCATGCTCCTGCTTTCCAGCTGCGTGCTCGGTCCCGATCACAAGGCTCCCGAGATGACCTTGCCCACGAAATTTGCCGAGGGCGGCGTGGCGAGCAACGGCGACCTTTCGCAGCAAGCCTGGTGGACGGCATTCAACGACACGCGTTTGAATGGCTTTATCGCCAAGGGCCTCGACCAGAATCTCGACATCCTTGAGGCCATGGAGCGAATCAACCAGGCGGAAGCCAACGTGGTATCGGCAGGCGCAAATGGCCTTCCGTCGCTCACCCTGTCTTCCCAGGCTGGCCGCAGTGGCGTACGTGGCTGGAGCGGCGGGACCGATACACCGGCAGCGACTGCAGCATCCGGCTCGCTCGACGTCTCCTGGCTCCTCGATCTCTTCGGTCGCTACAAGCGATCCAAGGAAAGCGCGCTGGCATCCCTCGACGCTGCCTATTCCAATGTCGATACGGCGCGCCTGACGCTCCTGTCCTCGGTTGCCTCTGCCTATATCGACGTGCGCTACTATCAGGAGCGCATTTCGGTGGCGCAGCAGAACCTCAAGTCCCGCCGCGAAACGCTGGACCTGACCAAGCTGCAGCTGGAAGCCGGCGCCGCATCAAGGCTTGACGTCGTGCAGTCCGAAGGTCTGGTAAACTCGACGCTTGCCGATATTCCGGGCCTTGAAACATCCTTCCGCCGCGCCGCCCACCGTGTCGCCACCCTGCTTGCCCTGCCCGCCTCGTCGCTGATCAGCGATCTGCAACGCGGTTCCGGTCAGCCGGTGGCGCGAATCAACCCGAAGGCAGGCGTTCCGGCCGATCTTATCCGCAACCGGCCGGACATCCGCGCTGCCGAACGCCAGTTGGCAGCAGCCGTGGCATCGATCGGCGTTGCCGAAGCCCAGCTCTATCCCAGCATCAGCCTGGGTGGTTCAATCACCCCCGGCTATACGCGAGTCGCCGGTGGATCGGAATCCGGACGCCTGTCCTGGTCCTTCGGCCCCAGCCTGAACTTGCCGATCTTCGACGGTGGTCAGCTTCGCGCCAATCTCAGCTCATCCGAATCGCAGGCACGCGAAGCCTATCTTGCCTGGAAGAAGACGGTTCTCGGCGCTGTCGAGGAAGTCGAGAATGCTCTAGCCGCCATCACCCGTGATGGCCGTGCGGTGGCCGCCCAGCGCGCCACGGTCAGCTCCTACCAGGAAGCGCTGCAACTGGCGACAGCCAGCTACCGCGACGGCGCCTCCTCGCTGCTCGACGTTCTGGATGCGCAACGCCAGGTATCAAGCGCACAGGCCAATCTTGCCACTGCCATCCAGCAGCAGGCGCAGGACTACGTAACTTTGAGCGTTGCCATCGGCGGCGGCTATGCCTGGGGCAAGGGCCCGACGGTGGTTGCCGCAGCGGCCACCCAGCGCTGAGACAGCCCGTCATCACCACAAAAGAAAAGCCCCGGATCTCAATGGATCCGGGGCTTTTCTTTTGTGGGAAACCCAGTCGGGGCAGCCTGCACACAGGCCACCCCGTTTTTCGGGCCATCAGTTCTTGGCGCGTTCGACGTAGGAATTGTCTTCCGTTGCGATAACGACACGGATGCCGGCATCCACATGCGGCGGCACCATGGTGCGGATACCGTTCGACAGCATAGCCGGCTTGTAGGACGACGACGCCGTTTGACCCTTGACGACCGGTTCGGTCTCGGTGATTTCCAGCGTCACATGGCGCGGCAGTTGCAGCGCCAGCGCAATACCTTCATGCATGGAGAGAATGCAGGTCATGCCTTCCTGAAGATAGGCCTTCTGGTCACCCATGGTTTCCACGTCCACCACGACCTGGTCGTAGTTTTCCGGGTTCATGAAGTGGAAGCCCTCGCCATCTTCATAGAGGAACTGATGGTTGACGTCCTCAACGAAGGCGCGCTCGACCTGTTCGGTCGTGCGCCAGCGCTCCGACACCTTTACGCCGTCAACGATGCGGCGCATGTTGACCTGCGTCACGGGCGTGCCCTTGCCGGGGTGAAAGTTCTCTGCCGTCAGCACCACATAGAGCTTGCCGTCGACGTCGATAACATTGCCCTTGCGGACGGATGAGGCGATTACCTTGACCATGGGATTTCCTTGTGCCTGGCTTGGCTTGTCAGTACCGTGAATGCGTCGTAGAGGACCAGCCATCTGCCGGCGTTCTGGACGCTTTATCTGTTTTCCACGCGCACCTACCTCAATTCGGCGGAAAGTGGAAGTCTTCGAAGGTCAAGGCCCGGAAGAAAGGCCTAGGACCGATCGACATTCAGGATTTGGAGCGTGGTATTGGAGCCCCTCTTGCAGCCGAAATCTGTTCCATTGCCCAGAACATGGTGGCGACCGGATATCCATGCTGATCGTCGCCCCTTCCTGATCGGCCGCAATCGCATCCAGCAGGCCTTTCGTGGCTATCTCGCAGACCAGGATTTTATCGAGGTGGATACCGCAACTTTACAGGTATCCCCTGGCAATGAAGCACATCTGCACGCCTTTTCCACCGATATGCTGACCACCGACGGGCGTGCCAGCCGCATGCATCTGCACACCTCGCCGGAATTTGCCTGCAAGAAGCTTCTGTCAGCCGGCGAGCAGCGCATAGCCTGCTTTGCGCATGTCTATCGCAACCGCGAGCGTGGGGCACTGCATCACCCGGAATTCACCATGCTGGAATGGTACCGGGTGGGCGAAGGCTATACCGCCCTGATGGAAGATTGCGCAGCCCTGTTGCGGCTTGCCGCCGAAACCACCGGCACGACCAGGTTTTCCTATCGCGGCCTGACCTGCAATCCCTTTGCCGAACCGGAGCGGCTGAGCGTTGCCGATGCCTTTGCACAGTTTGCCGGCATCGATCTTCTGGCATCCCTCGCCAGCAATGGCGAAACGAACCGCGACGAGCTTCGGGTGCAGGTGATCGGCGCCGGTATCCGTGTCGCCGATGACGACACCTGGACCGATCTCTTCAGCCGCGTTCTGCTGGAAAAGATCGAGCCGCATCTGGGAAAGGGCCGGGCTACCATTCTTGAGCGCTATCCGATCTGCGAAGCAGCCCTTGCACGACCCGCAGGCGACGATCCGCGCGTGGCCGAACGCTTCGAGCTTTATGCCTGCGGCGTGGAACTGGCCAATGCCTTTGGCGAATTGACGGATGCAGACGAACAGCGCCTGCGCTTTGAAGCGGAAATGGCGGAAAAGCAGCGCGTCTACGGCGAAACCTATCCGCTCGATGAGGAGTTTCTCGCAGCACTCTCCATCATGCCGGAGGCAAGCGGCATTGCACTGGGCTTTGATCGCTTGGTGATGCTGGCAACCGGTGCGGCCCGCATCGACCAGGTCATGTGGGCGCCGGTGGCGGATTCAAACGTATGACAGCACCACGCGCGCTGAAATCGGTCGCAGACCTTCATGGCGCCGGTCTGGTAGGCGAGGACGGCCTTGATGCAGCCAGCCGGGTCGGGCAGCGTTATGCGATTGCTGTGACGCCCGCCATGGCTGCACTGATCGACCCGGACGATGCTCACGACCCGATTGCCTTGCAATTCGTGCCGGACCTGCGCGAACTCGACACAACGCCGCAGGAGCGGGCCGACCCGATTGGCGATGGCGCGCATTCGCCCGTCAAGGGCATCGTGCATCGCTATCCGGACCGTGTTCTCCTGAAGGCGCTACATATCTGTCCGGTCTATTGCCGCTTCTGTTTTCGCCGCGAAATGGTCGGCCCTTCCGGCGATGGCACGCTATCTGCCAGCGAACTGGAGGACGCATTTTCCTATATCCGCGCAAAGCCCGAGATCTGGGAAGTGATCCTCACCGGCGGCGATCCGCTGGTGCTCTCCCCGCGTCGGCTTACCGAGATCATGCGCGGCCTGCGCGACATCGCACATGTGAAGATCATTCGGTTCCACAGCCGGGTGCCGGTGGTAGATCCAGCCGCCATCGACGAGGCTCTGATCGCGGCACTAAAGGCAAGCGGCAAGACGGTCTATGTCGCGCTGCACGCCAATCATCCGCGGGAAATGACGGAAGACGCCCGCGCCGCCTGTGCGCTTCTGGTGGATGCCGGCATTTCCATGGTCAGCCAGACAGTGCTTCTCAAAGGCGTAAACGACGATCCGGCCATACTGGCCGAGTTGATGCGCGCCTTTGTCGAGGCGCGAGTAAAGCCCTATTACCTGCATCATCCGGATCTGGCGCCCGGCACCAGCCATTTCCGGCTGGATATCGCCGAGGGACAGCGGATCGTCGAGGCCCTGCGCGGCCGGGTCTCCGGCCTTTGCCAGCCGACCTATGTGCTGGATATTCCGGGCGGCTATGGCAAGGCACTGATCGGCCGCAGCGCTGTGCGACAGATCGATGACGGTTGCTACACCATCAGCGATTACCGCGGCCAGAGCCACACCTATCCGCCAGAGGAGCTGGAGTAACGGCAGGCAGCCATGGCTTTTGGTGTCAACGCGACCTTACAACAAGTTTGAAAAGGCTGAAGCACCATAAAGGTAAACAGATAGGATGACCCCAAAACCGCCCTAACGTCACCGTTCCCTCAAGCAAATATTTGATATTATTTTCAAAAACCAGCGCTTGTGTCGAATATGAACAATGTTTCTATCGAATTTGATGGAGTCTCTCTGCCCGTTGTTCACCTTTCTGCTTAGCGCTTCCTTATGCTTTCCGACTTAAGGATCTGCTCATCAACACATTTCACGTTGGGAGCAGTCGAGATGAACGAGACGATACGCGATATTCTGGCCAAGGTCGGCAACCTGCCGGTACCGGCAGCAGATCTGGCGCAGGACGCGGACCTTTACGCGGCAGGACTTTCCTCCTTTGCATCCGTGCAGGTGATGCTCGGCATTGAGGAAGCCTTCGATATCGAATTTCCGGACAATCTGCTGAACCGCAAGTCGTTTGCCAGCATTGCAGCGATCGAAGTGACCGTTTCGCAGATCCTCAAGGCACAAGAGGCCGCCTGATGAGCGTTGTTGCCTTCGCCCCCCAGGCCTTGAGCCTCTGCGTGAGAGCCCAGCGCGTGGCAGCCATTGCCGCACGCCATGCAGATGACGTGGACCAGGCCGGACGTTTTCCCAGCGAGGCGGTGGAGGCAATGAAGGCCGAGCGGCTGCTGGGTATCCAGGTGCCCGCAAGCCACGGTGGCGAAGCGGCATCGCTGACGGAAATTGCTGAAATATGCGTGATCCTCGGCCAGGCCTGCGCCGCATCCGCCATGGTCTTTGCCATGCACCATATCAAGGCGTCGAGCCTTGTGGAGCATAGCGACGACACCGGCTGGCACAGTGCTTTCATGCGCGATGTTGCCAAGCACCAGTATCTGATCGCTTCTGCAACGACGGAGGGCGGCATTGGCGGCAATTTGCGCAATTCCATCTGCGCCATCGAGGTGGATGGCCAGATCTGCCGGCTGGAGAAGAACGCCACCGTCATTTCCTATGCCACCCAAGCCGATGCCATCCTGATCACCTCGCGCGCCCATGCCGATGCGGCACCGAGCGACCAGGTGATGACGGCATTCCTGAAGCACCAATACACGCTGGAAAAGACCACCGACTGGGATACGCTCGGCATGCGCGGCACCTGTTCGGAAGGCTTTGTCTTTCGGGGGCAAGCGCCCGCCGAACAGATCTTCCCTAAACCCTTTGCCGAGATTGCCGCGCAAAGCATGCTGGCCACTTCGCATCTCTTATGGAGCGGTGTCTGGTATGGCATCGCCGCCGATGCGGTGGCCAGAGCACAGAGCTTCGTGCGGGCCGCCGCCCGCAAATCCGCCGGTGTCATTCCGCCAGGTGCCTCGCATCTGGCAGAGGCCGTCAACCTGCTGCAACTGGTAAAATCCAACCTGCTGACCGGCCTGAAGACCTATGACGAGGCGCGGGCGAACCCCGACAAGCTATCTTCCATGAGCTTTGCCATCGCCATGAACAATGTGAAGATCGCATCGTCCGAAACGATCCTCGAGATCATCAACCGGGCGCTGCTGATCTGCGGCATCATGGGCTACAAGAACGGCACGCCCTATAGCCTTGGCCGGCACCTGCGCGATGCCCATTCGGCACGGCTGATGATTTCCAATGACCGCATTCTTGGCAATACCGCCACAATGCTTCTGGTGCAGAAGCCCGATCTGAGCCTTCTGGGGGGATAACCGATGGACATGCAGACCAATTTTCTCGATCGCCTGTTTGATGCGGGTCTTCTGATTGAAACCGGCGTGGACGGGCTTTATGGCCGCAGCGGCGAATTCGAAGACGTGATTGCTGCCTTCGAACGGCTGATCGACCGGTTTGGCGGCCAGGACGGCGCGGAAGCCATGCGCTTTCCGCCGGGCATGAACCGCGCCTATTTCGAAACCAGCGGCTATATGAAGAGCTTTCCGCAACTGGCCGGCACCGTGCATTCCTTCTGCGGCAATGACCATGACCATATGAGCCTCTTGAAATGCATGGAAGTGGGCGAGGACTGGACCAAGGAGCAGGAAGCCACCGATATCGTGCTGACGCCGGCTGCCTGCTATCCGCTCTATCCGACGGTCGCTCGCCGTGGCGCCCTGCCGATGACCGGCAAACTGTTTGACCTTCAGAGCTACTGCTTCCGCCACGAACCTTCCAAGGATCCGGCTCGCCAGCAGCTGTTTCGCATGCGCGAATATGTCTGCATGGGCACCGAGCAACATGTGACGGACTTCCGCCAGAGCTGGATGGACCGCGGCGTGGAGATGATGAAGCTGCTCGGCCTCACCGTCGAGATCGACGTGGCAAACGACCCCTTCTTCGGCCGTGCCGGCAAGATGATGGCAAACAACCAGCGCGACCAGAACCTGAAATTCGAGCTGCTGATCCCCATCACCTCCGTGGCCAAGCCCACCGCCTGCATGAGCTTCAATTACCATCAGGATGCATTCGGCACCAAATGGGGCCTCAACCTGGAAGATGGCGCTGTGGCACACACAGCCTGCGTCGGTTTTGGCCTGGAACGCATCGCGCTTGCCCTCTTCCACACCCATGGCCTGTCCACTTCGGACTGGCAGGAAGACATCCGCAAGATCCTCTGGGGCTGAACGGGATGGTACAGGTCTTTGCCGATCTTGAGCCGGCTACCTATCAGCCGCATGCGCTGCATGCGGCGACGCGGATCTGGCCGGAAACCAATTGCTATGTCGATCTGTGGATCGAGGTACTGAAAAGCCATGGCGTGGAGCCCGTCTCCATGCTGGGCTTCACGCTGACTCAGGATTTCGAGGGCGACCAGTTCACCTTCTTCAAGGTGCCGCTGGAGGATCTGGAAAGCCTCTATGGCATCCAGGTGACCGAACTGGCGATCTTCGATGCGGTGGAAAGCCATCTGGCAACGCAAATCGCGCGCGGGCGTCTCTGCCTTGTCGAAATGGACAGTTTCTACATGCCAGACACGCGCGGCGTGGCCTATGCACTCGAGCACGGCAAGACCACGGTGGCGATCAACCGGCTGGACATGGAGCAGCGGGAACTCGACTATTTCCACAATGGCGGGTTCTTCCACCTGTCCGGCGATGATTTCGACGGGCTGTTCCAGAAAAACGCTGGCCCCGGCGCCCTACCTTTCCTGCCCTATACGGAATTTGCCAAGTTCCCGGCAAAACCAGCGAGCACCGAACACCAGCGGCAAACTGCGCAAGCGCTGCTGTTGCGCCATTTTGCACGACGCCCGGCGGAAAATCCCATCCGCACCTTTGCGACCGTGTTTCCAACGCAAGCGCAAAAGCTGGCCGAGCGCGACTTCTCCTTCTTCCACAAGTTCGCCTTCAACACGCTGCGGCAAGTGGGCGCGAATTTCGAGCTTCTGTCGGCACATCTGGATTGGCTGGGCGAAGGCCGAGATTTCACAACGGCGTCCAGTGAGGCGCTGAAGATTGCCGAATCGGCCAAGAGCGTACAGTTCCAGCTGGCCCGCGCGCTGACGCGCAAGAAATTCGAGGCACTGGAAACCGCGCTTGATCCGGCAGCGCTTGCCTGGGACCAGTTGATGACAAGTCTTGCAGGCGAGTTGCAAGATCTTCGCGAGGCGGCGTGACGGGCGTGATCTCAAGCATCGGCGCAGAGGTTCTGCGCCTGGAGACCGGCTGGACGGTGGTGACAACCACGCCCGGCCTCTTCGCCGTGGCAAGCGATCTCCCCGAGACGCTGGAGGCCTTGCCGGCTCCGGTCCCCGGAACGCTGGCCGGCGCGCTGGAACGGGCGGGACGCTTCGACCGCACGAGCCCCACCTCACTCGAGAACCTCGATGCCTGGTACAGGTTGAACCTGTCTGAACCGGCAGGACCTGCCGTGCTGCGTTTCGAGGGCCTCGCCACCATCTCCGAGGTGTTTCTCAACGGACAAAAAATACTGGACAGCGACAGCATGTTCGAGAGCCATGATGTGCCGGTGGTGCTGACGGGCCGGGATGCGCTGGCAATCTGTTTTCGGGCGATGGGCCCGTATCTGGAACGCAAGGGCGCGCGCGCGCGCTGGCGCCCGCGGATGATGCGAACCCAGGGCCTTCGTCTTTTACGCACCACGGCGCTGGGTTTCATGCCCGGCTGGTGCCCGGATGTGGTGGCAGTCGGTCCGTTCCGACCGATCTTGTTAATCCGGCCTGCGCGTATCGCCCTCTTCGACCTCTTGCTGTCCAGCCGTCTCGATACCGAGGGCACTGGCCATCTGTCGCTGCGGTTTGGCTGCGATGCGCAGATCGAGGGGGCCACGCTTTCCTGCGCCGGTGCTGATATGCCCGTGAAACGGCAGGAGGACGGGCTTTACATCGCAGAGCTTGCCATTCCGGGAGTTGAACCCTGGTGGCCGGCAAGCCATGGCAAGCCCATTCTGCATGACGTGACGCTGACGATCGCCGGCGTTTCGCATCATCTGGGCCGCACCGGCTTTCGCCGCATCGCAATCGACCGCGGCACGGACGGGCGTGACTTTGCGCTTGTGGTCAATGGCGAGACAATCTTCTGCCGCGGCGCCGTGTGGACCAGCGCCGACATTGTCGATCTGCCATGCAAGCGGGCCGCCTATGAGCCGTTTTTACGGCTGGCGGCTGAGGCCGGCATGAACATGATCCGCATTGGCGGCACCATGGCCTATGAGACGACAGACTTCCTCCATCTCTGCGACGAATTGGGGCTGATGGTCTGGCAGGACATGATGCTGGCCAATTTTGATTATCCGGCAGGCGATGAATCACTGATGATTCACGTGAAAACAGAGTTAACGCAGTGTCTGGCACGCCATTCGGCATCGCCATCGCTGGCGATACTCTGCGGCGGAAGCGAAATGCACCAGCAGGGCGCCATGCTCGGTCTGCCCGAGCGCATCTGGAAAACGACGCTGACCACCGAGATTCTACCCAAGCTCTGTGCTGATCTCATGCCGCACCTGCCTTACGTGGAAAATTCGCCAAGCGGCGGCGCGCAGCCCTTCTTTGTCAACGAGGGGGTGGGACATTACTATGGCGTTGGCGCCTATATGCGGCCCTTGGAGGACGCACGGCGTGCCAATCTGCGCTTTGCGGCCGAATGCCTCGCCTTCTCGCAGGTTCCGGATGCCGCCATGCTGGACCAGCATCTGCCGGTGTCGCCGGTGCATGATCCGCGCTGGAAGGACCGCGTGCCGCGCGATCTGGGCGCCAGCTGGGATTTCGAGGATGTCCGCGAGCACTATCTCGGCCTGCTCTTTGGTGTCGATCCGGCGCGCCTGCGGCGCGAGGACGCGGAGCGCTACCTCACGCTTTCACGTGCCGCGACGGCAGAAGTGATGGAGGCAAGCTTTGCCGAATGGCGAAGGCCCGGCGCCAGCTGCAATGGCGCGCTGGTCTGGACGCTGCAGGATCTTCTGCCCGGTGCGGGTTGGGGCGTAGTCGATTCGGACGCCAACCCGAAATCCGCATGGCATGCGCTGAAGCGCGCCTTCCGGCCGATCCAGATCCTGCTGTCCGACGAGGGTACCAATGGGCTGGATGTGCATGTTCTCAACGAAACGCCACACCGGCAGGAGCTTGTCGTCGAGCTTGCCTGCCTGCGCCACGGCCAGCAGACTGTCGTGTCCGGCAGGCGTGAACTGACGCTGGAGCCGCGCCGCACGGCAAGCCTTGCCGCAACAGATCTGTTTGGCGCCTTCTTCGACACGACCTATGCCTATCGCTTTGGTCCGCCCGCGCATGACGTGAGTGTAGCACGCCTGAAAGACAGGCAAACCCAGGAGATCCTGGCGGAGGCCTTTCATTTCCCGCAGGGGCACAGCGCGGCATTTCACGATGCGACGCTGGAACTGGTGCTGCAGCGCAAGGATGAGGGCGCCTGGGCGCTCTCCATCACGACAGACCGGCTGGCGCAGAGCGTAAACATCGCCTGCGATGGATATCGGGCCAAAGAAAATGGCTTTCATCTGGCGCCCGGCGCCGCAAAAAGCGTCATCTTGTCGCCATTGGACGGCACCGACCTTACCACACTGGCCTCAGGGTCGGTCACCAGTCTCGGCGGGCGGCAGATCAGCGCATTCTGAGCGCCGCGCCTTCGACCGTGATACCTCGCCATTTGCGCCACAAGCATCATCCGAATCATCGAAAACTATGGACGTGCGCCCACATCGCGCTACTCTTGCGACAAATACTCCTTGCGCGGAGACACAAATGGACGACGCCCAGCCGCACCATGAGACTGAGCAGGAGACCGAACTTTTCAAGGCGGATCACCCGCAGGGTCCGCCCGAATGGCAGGCCGCTTGGCCGGATCCGGCAGCATTTCTGGAGGCGTATTATGGCCTTTCCGGGGAAATCGGGGTGTTGCAAAAGAATCCGCCCTCGTTTCTGCTGAAGCAGGCGGAATTGACCTGCCGACTGGATTTCACGCGAGACCCAGTCGAAGCGGAACGGTTTCACGCTGAAGCGGCGATCCTCCTGCATTTACGCCTGGCAAGCGGGCAGGTCGATGTTCCAGAGCCGCTTGCCGCTGCCGATGGCACATGGGTGGTGGAGCCGGATGGCACCGACGTGGAACTGCCGCTTTCAGCGCGGCTGCTGACCTTGCCGCAGGCGGAACCATCCACCAAAAGCCTCAGGCCATCATCAGACGCTTCTGCGCGTATCGGTACATATCTCGCGCATCTCATCCGCGATCTTGAAGCCGCGCAGCCTGGCGAAAGCGATGACGACATGCCTCTGCTGCGCGCGACAAGCGATCTGCGCCAGGCGGGACCGGCGATCGTCAAGCTGCTCCGCGATGTGAGCGACGCCGATATCCGCGATCCGATTGCCAAGGTAATGGTCTCGGCGCTTCGCCGCGTTCAGCCGCTTGGCCCGCATCTGCGAACGCAATTGATACACCATCATCCGATCGGGATCGATCTACTCGGTCAAATCGTGGATGGTAATTGGCAGCCAAGCGGATTTGTCGACCCCTCTCCGCTTGGCCAAGGCTGGGTGGTGGCATTGCTTGCCGCAAGCTGCGCCGAGCTGGTCGGCATGGGCACCGACGGCGCCCTCGACATTCTTCCCGCCGTAATGGCCTTCCATGCCCATTATCCGCTGCTTGCCGAAGAGGTGAAGGCGCTCTGGCCGCTGACCGTCGTGCGGATCGGCCTTTTACGCTCCACAGCCGAGCGGCAAGCTGCCCATGGGACGGCGACGGCTGCCGTGGACAGCGTACTGGAAGAGGCCCGCAGGCGTTTCGATGTGGCAAGCTCCGTGCATCCGGCAGTGATGGAAGCAGCACTGTTCGATGCACTTGGCTGGCCGCTGCCCGAGACGCCGGAGTTGGAACTGCTGCTGCCGGAGATCGACGCTACGCAGATCCGCCTGGTGGACCTATCGGTCGAAAGCCCGCTGTTTGTCGCCGGCAATTTCGAAGATCCGGACATTGATTGGCGGCTTCTCGCCCGCGCCGCCTGGGAGACCCAGATGGGGGCCACCCGGTTTGGTGAATTTCGCCTGTCACGCAGCCTGCAGCAGGACCGTGCCGAAAATCAAAATTTTGCCCTGCATGTGGATTTCTGCCTGCCGGCGGGTGCACAGGTGCATGCGCCCATCGGCGGCATGCTGAAACAGCTGGACGGCAGGCTTGTGCTGTCCGGCAAGGAAGCGACCCTGCAACTTGAGGGGCTGGATTGCATATTGGCGGATGAAACCGCGCTTTTTGCCGGCGACCGCATGGGTATCGTCGCTGGACGGGAAGGCTCGGTCGGCGGCTTGCGCATCCGGCTTTGCCGAGAGCCTGACCTGACGCCGCCGCTGTTTGCCACCGAACGCATGGCCGGCGCCTGGAAAAGGCTGGCGCTGTCGCCCTCCCTCATTCTCGGCACCAACCTTGATGCACCGGCAAGCCGTGCCGCCTCCCCCGTTCGCGGCTGGCGCGATCGCCTCTATGATAGCCACGGTCGCTGCTTCGTCGATCTGTCGGGGGCCGCCGGTCTTCTGGGCTATGGACATCCGGTCATGGCAGAGGCGGCCTATAGCCAGTGGCTGCTTTTGAACGGGCTTGCCGGCACCAAGGCGCAGGCTGATTTCCGCACGGCGCTTCTGGCGCATATGCCCAAGCGTTTCGATCGGGTACTTGCCTTGAGCGACGGAATGCAGGCGATGGAATTTGCCCATGAGCTTGCGCGCGCGCATTCAGGCGATGACAAGCCGCTTCGCATTGCCGACGAGCGCCGCACCGGCTTCGGCCGGCTGGGCGACGTGTTCTGGCAGTTCGAACGCGACGAAGACATGCCGGACATTATCGTAACAGGCTCGCCAGTGCCGGGTGAGGCGCTTGCCGCCGTGATTGTTTCGAGCGACCGCCTGCCACCGGCTCTGCTTGAAACGCTGCCGGCACCAACCGCCGGCGCCGTCGCCTGCCGCATCGGAACCGCCGTGCTGGAGACGCTGGACGATGAACCTTTGCGAGAACAGGCGCGGGAGGTGGGCGAAGCACTTCATCACCACTTGCAAAGCCTGCTCAAGGATCGCCCGGCGCTCGCCGCCATCGAAGGCGAGGGGCTTGCCATCGACCTGGTGCTGGAGGGAATGGAACCGATGGAGCTTGCCCGCACCGTTGCCGGCCACGGCGTTCTCCTGCATGCGACCGGAGGCGACCGCGTGGCGCTGACGGCGCCGCTTTGCCTGTCCATAACCGCCGTAGACCGGCTGGTGCGGGCGCTTGACCTTGCGCTTCCGTTGGCTCATCCTTCGGTTGCGCAGCCTGAAGCGCCGCAGCAAGAGGCCTCAGAGACCTCACTGCCCGACAGCAGCGACCATCCTATATAAGCGAAATTGAACCTAGGCGTCAATGCGAACAGGTTTTCACGAAACCGCCCCAGTCTTGTCATCAAAC
This sequence comes from Rhizobium sp. FY34, assembly GCF_005222845.1. Lineage (GTDB taxonomy): Bacteria > Pseudomonadota > Alphaproteobacteria > Rhizobiales > Rhizobiaceae > Neorhizobium. Next base: position 19,961 of record NZ_STFZ01000012.1, read on the forward strand.
AGAAAAAAATTCTAGGTAAACAGGTTTCCAGTTGAAGATATCTGCCGACTCGCATATGTTCCACCATGACGGTTGACGTGGCGTAGGCAACTTTGACCGGAAGAGCGCAACACCATGAAGGAGAGTGACATGTCGAAACTAGTCCGCATTGCTGCCCTTCACGGTGTGGCGCATCATGTGAAATGCACGGGCTCACGCTCCCTCCCGTGCTGTCGAATGTGACGCTTCACCTTCCAAGGTTTTGAAAAGTCGAATTCGTCTTGCTGCTTCGCGCAGCCACAGCAGGAGTATGGCCATGCAAAAGCAGGTTATCGAATATGGCGGCGAGCCCGTAGGCATCGTCGTACCCGATCAGGACCGGTTGCGGTTCATCGCGGTCAAGTTTCACGTGATCGATCTGGACGACCAGCGTTTCGCCTCGGCGGACGAGGTGCGTCTGGCCATTCGCAATCACGTGCGCGCTCAGCAGGCACAGGCCTTGACAGCATCTGCCCCAATCCGCGCCGCAGTGGCCTGACAGCCCGACGCGACATGACACGACCGCCCTGCCGCAAAACGGCATGGGCGGAGTTTTTCGTTAAAATTATCAATGCCTTAGAAATCAGAACGCCGTGAAGGTAAGCGTTGTCAGCGACCGCTCAATCCCGGCAATGGCGGCGATCTTCTCATTGACGAATTTGCCAATCTCCTCGCCCTCCGGGAGATAGATCTTCAAGAGCAGATCCCAGTCGCCACTGGTCGAATAGAGTTCGGAGACGAGTTCGGTTTTATAGATTGCGTCCGCCACCTCATAGGTCTTGCCCGGCGCGCACCGCAACTGGACGAAAATCGGCTTCATGGCATGTTCCCGTTGCTTGGATCGCGGTCCATCAACCGCATGTGACACCCGACTATTGGCCGATGGCGCGGTTCGGCGCAAGCCGGTCGCGGTCGATCTCCGCCAGGATCCAATTCCGAAATGCCATAAGCGGCGGATAGGATCCGCGATCCGGCGGGAAGGCCAGGTGATACTGACCAGTCGCCATAGCGCGGTCCCCGATTGCCGGAACCAGAAGGCCAAGCTCCAGTTCGCGGGCAATCAGGAAGCGCGGCAGAAGCGCCACGCCAAGACCGGCTGAGGCTGCCTCGACCATGGTCATGAACTGATCAAACAGCATGCCATGCAGGGCATCAAAGCCCACATTCTGCGCGGCAAACCAGCTTTCCCAGGCATCCGGCCGTGTATTGAGATGGAGAAGTGGCATCTCCAGCACATCGCCAGGCCCCCGCACCGGATGGCGTTCGAGGCATACCGGGCTGCAGGCGGGAATAACCTCCTCGTCCATCAATAGGGTCAGCGCCGCTCCCGGCCAGCGCGGCTCTCCAAAATGAATGGCAGCATCCAGCGTATCGAAGCGGAAATCGAAGGGTTCGAGCCGCGTGATGAGATTGACGACGATGCCCGGATGGCTTTCCAGAAAACGCGGCAGGCGCGGGGTAAGCCAGCGCATGCCGAAAAACGGCAGGATGGCGAGGTTCAGCGTGCCGCCCGACGGATTGGCGCGCAGATTGAGCGAGGCGCTGGAGATACGCCGCAGCGCCTCGCGCACTTCGCGGGCATAGGTATCACCGGCAATCGTCAGCCGGATCGTCTGGCGCTCGCGCAAGAAAAGCGCCACCCCGAGCTGCTTTTCCAGTGCAGAAATCTGCCGGCTGACGGCCGATTGAGTGAGCCCCAGTTCATTGGCGGCGGCCGTGACGCTGCCGGTGCGGGCGGCGGCTTCAAATGCAGACAACAGCGAAAAGGACGGCAGGAAGCGCCGGGGCGGCAGCATGGATCATTCCTTCCCAGAATGAACTATTGAGAAGAATTCGATATCCACTGCCGCAACCCGCCTGTAAAGATGGACGCCTTAAGCTTGCGGAACAATGGCCATGCTCGACGATCCACGCTCCCACGGTCTTTGGCAAAAGACGGCGCCATCCGCGCCGGAAACCTCTGCGCTTCTTGGCGACAGGATGGCGGATGTGGTTGTGATCGGTGGCGGCTATACCGGCCTCTCCGCTGCCCTGCATCTGGCCGAAGCCGGCCGCTCTGTGGTGGTGCTCGAGGCCAGGGAGATCGGCTTTGGTGGCGCCGGTCGCAATGTCGGCCTCATCAATGCCGGCATGTGGGTGATGCCCGACGACCTGCCGGGGGAACTGGGCGCGGTGCATGGCGAACGCCTGCTTGACCTTCTCGGCAACGGGCCGCAGGTGGTGATGGCGCTGATCGAGCGCCACGCGATCGCTTGCGAACTCACCCGAACCGGAACGCTGCATTGCGCGGTGGGTGACAAGGGTCTTGCAGAAATCGAGGAACGCGCCCGCCAGTGGCAGAAGCGCGGCGCGCCTGTCGAGGTTCTGGACGCTGCGCAAACCGAGCGGCGGATCGGCACAGGCGCCTATCGCGGAGCCCTTCTGGACCATCGGGCCGGCACGCTGCAGCCGCTTGCCTATGTGCGCGGGCTTGCTCATGCCGCCGTCAAGACCGGCGCCACGATCCACACATCGACGCCTGCCATCGCCTGGCAGCAAAGACAGGGCCGGCATGTGATTTCAACCGGTGCCGGCAGCGTAACCTCTGACTGGGTCGTCGTTGCAACCGATGCCTATTCGACCGGCCCCTTTTCGGCCGTGCGTCGCGAACAGGTCCGCCTTCCCTATTTCAATCTGGCAACCACGCCGCTTTCCGACAATCTGCGCCGATCCATCCTGCCTGAACGCGAAGGCTGCTGGGATACCAAGGAAATCCTGTCCTCCTTCCGCATGGATGCCAGGGGGCGGCTGGTATTCGGGTCCGTCGGCGCGCTTCGTGGCACCGGTACCGACATTCATCGGGCCTGGGCGAAACGAGCCCTGCGCAAACTCTTTCCGCAATTGCCGGAGATCGAGTTCGAGGCCGAATGGTATGGCCAGATCGGCATGACCGACAATGCGCTGCCGCGTTTCCATAAATTCGCCGATCGCGTCCTCGGGTTTTCCGGCTATAACGGGCGCGGAATTTCACCCGGCACCGTCTTCGGCAAAGTACTGGCACAGCATATCCTCGGCGAGATGCCGGAAGAGGAGCTTCCGCTACCCCTGACAGTTCCGGCAGAGCCTGCCCTGCGGGTGCTGAAGGAAGCCTATTATGAGACAGGCGCGCAGATCGCCCATCTGGCCGGCGACCGGTTCTGACGAACCCGCCGGGACATCAACACAAGAAAGACGAGAAGAACCACGATGAGCCTTGCCACCTTGAACCTTGCCGCCGAAGCGGATGCCATCCTTTCTAAGCTCGGCGTGGAAAAATCCGCCTATCAGGGTGGAACGCTCGCCGTCCGCTCCCCCATCAGCGGGCTGGAGATTGGCAAGCTGCCGGAAATCTCGGCTGCCGGCACCACGACGGCACTGGATGCAGCCCACGAGGCCTTTCTCGAATGGCGACAGGTGCCAGCGCCCAAGCGCGGCGAACTGATCCGCCTACTGGGTGAAGAACTGCGCGCCGCAAAGGCTGATCTCGGCCGTCTCGTCTCGATCGAGGTGGGCAAGATCACATCCGAGGGTCTCGGCGAAGTGCAGGAGATGATCGACATCTGCGATTTCGCCGTCGGTCTTTCCCGCCAGCTCTATGGCCTGACCATCGCCACCGAACGCGCCGACCACCGCATGATGGAAACCTGGCATCCGCTCGGCGTCACCGGCATCATCTCGGCCTTCAACTTCCCCGTGGCCGTCTGGGCCTGGAATGCAGCTCTGGCTATGGTCTGCGGCAATTCCACCGTCTGGAAGCCATCGGAAAAGACACCGATGACGGCGCTTGCTACGCAGGCAATCTTCGAAAAGGCACTGGCCCGCTTCGTCGCCGAAGGCGGCAAGGCGCCCGCCAATCTCTCGACGCTTCTGATTGGCGGCCGCGAGATCGGCGAAGTTCTGGTCGATCACGCCAAGGTGCCACTCGTCTCCGCGACCGGCTCGACCGTGATGGGGCGTGCCGTCGGCCCGCGGCTTGCCAAGCGCTTTGCCCGAGCCATCCTGGAACTGGGCGGTAACAATGCCGCCATCGTTGCGCCCACCGCCGATCTTGATCTGACGCTGCGTGGCGTTGCCTTTGCCGCCATGGGCACGGCTGGCCAGCGCTGCACATCGCTTCGCCGCCTCTTCGTGCATGACAGCGTCTATGACAGTCTCGTGCCGCGCCTGCAAAAAGCCTATCAGTCGGTCACCATCGGCAATCCCATGGTGGATGGCAATCTCGTCGGCCCGCTGATCGACAAGGCCGCCTTCGACAAGATGCAGGCATCGCTGGAGGCGGCAAAGGCTGAAGGCGGCAGCGTGACCGGGGGCGAACGCGTGCATGCCGATGCCGCCGCAGACGCCTATTATGTACGCCCGGCCATTGTCGAAATGCCGTCGCAATGCGGCCCGGTCATCGAGGAAACCTTCGCACCGATCCTCTATGTGATGAAATATTCAGATTTCAGCGAGGTTCTGGCCCTGCACAATGGCGTGCCGCAAGGGCTTTCCTCATCGATCTTCACCAATGACATGCGCGAGGCTGAAACCTTCATCTCGGCCATCGGCTCCGATTGCGGCATTGCCAATGTCAATATCGGCCCGTCAGGGGCTGAAATTGGTGGTGCCTTCGGCGGCGAAAAGGAAACCGGCGGCGGCCGCGAATCCGGCTCCGATTCCTGGAAGGCCTATATGCGCCGCGCCACCAACACGCTGAACTATGGCCGCACCCTGCCCTTAGCACAGGGCGTGAAGTTCGACATCGCATGATGTGAAAGTGAGGGGCAGTGGCAAGGCTGCTGCCCCTCTCACAAACTATTCGCCTTTCCGCATGCTTTTTGACTCACACCTTGCACCAAGCTAGATTGTGTCTCGAAGAATGACGGAGTGCGCTCGATGGCAGACAGCGACAAGACGCAGCTTTCCTTCAATATATCTGCAAAGATGGCGACCAATCTGGAGAGCGCTTCGCGTGTGCTTGGACAAAATCCGGATTGGATTGTCCAGCAGGCGCTGGAACTCTATCTGCAAACCCATGGCAACGACATTTTTCAGGATGCCCAAGGTCTCGATGAACTTGACCGGGGTGAAAGCATCGATCTGGATATGGTGCTTGAAAAGGCCCAGCTCATCGTCGATGCCGCAGAAACGCGCCGCCGTCGGGCGGGATAATGCCAACCGTTCGCCTTTCCAGATCTGCTGAACGCTGGTTTCTGGCAAAGATTGCCGAACTGGCGCAGCTTGATCCGCAGGCGGCACGACGTCTCATCAAGAGACTGGAGCGGCAGAAGGCACTTCTCGCTTCCTTTCCATCCATGACGGAACAGGGTTTGATTGCCGGAACCCGCAAGGTCAGCATGCCACCCTTGGTACTGACGATCCGTCAAAAGGACGGCGTGATCGAAATTGCCGCCATTCGCGATGGACGTCAGAAGGACGCGCTGGCTCCGACCGAGCTGCAATTCTCGCAAACCACCGACGACGATGAGCCGGCTGACGATCGATAGGCAAGACACATTGCCAGACAAGCGCACGCAGGACAGGGCCATGACGAACCGATAGTCTCCCATGCGCGAATCACAACTGCTGCAAGGACACCCCCATGACTGCCATGCTCAACCTGTTGACCGATATCGAAGGCCTGAGCCTTGGTCATGCCACGGATCTCAAGCTGGGTTCCGGCGTCACTGTCGTGGTGTTCGATGAACCGGCAACCGCCTCCGGTATTGTGCTGGGCGGGGCACCGGGCGGACGCGACACGGCTCTGCTTGATCCGGCAATGAGCGTCGAAAAGGTCGATGCGCTGGTGCTCTCGGGTGGTTCCGCCTTCGGACTGGATGCCGGCGGTGGCGTACAGGCCGGGCTTCGCGAGATCGGGCGTGGCCTGCAGGTGGGCTCGACCCGCGTTCCGATCGTGCCGCAAGCGATCCTGATGGACCTTTTGAACGGCGCTAATAAGGATTGGGGCCTGCATTCTCCGTATCGGGACCTCGGCTATGAGGCTTTCAAGGCAGCGGCCAAAGGCCCATTTGCGCTTGGAAGCGTCGGTGCCGGCACCGGCGCCACCACAGCCACCTTCAAGGGCGGACTGGGCTCGGCAAGTGCCATTTCCTCCAAGGGTCACCGCATTGCAGCGCTTGTTGCCGTCAACGCACTGGGTACGGCGACCATTGGCGACAGCGCGCATTTCTGGGCCGCCCCTTTCGAACGGGAGGGAGAGTTTGGCGGCCTCGGCCTGCCGGCGCAATTTTCCAACAGCGATCTATCCTTGCGCCTGAAGGGCATGAACCTTACGGCCACCACGATCGGCATGGTCGTGACGGATGCCATACTCACCAAGGCGCAGGCGCATCGGCTGTCAATCATGGCCCATGACGGACTGGCGCGCGCCATTCTTCCCGCCCATCTGCCAGCCGATGGCGATACGGTGTTTGCTGCCGCGACGGGAAAGATGGCACTCGATAACCCGGCGGATTTCATGGAGCTTTGCCATCTGGCCACGCTGACCTTTGCGCGTGCCGTGGCGCGCGGCGTCTATGAGGCGACGGCTTTGCCGGTCCCCGGCGCGCAAATGGCCTGGCGCGACCGTTTCGCCTGAAGGCGAAAAGCCGCCGATATGCTTTTCAGGCCGGCTGCACCGCGTGGCGTCCAAGCCGTGCCAGCGCGACAAACAGAGCGCCAGCCACAAGCCCCAGCACAACCAGTGACCAGAGCACCACATCCGCGCCACTTGTTTCCAAGAGGAAGGCAAGGCCGAATGGGGAAATTGCCGATGCGACAAGCCTGACCAGCGTCATCTGCCCCTGGCGTGCGCCGTAGCCTTCGCTGCCAAACAGAACAAGCGGCAATGTGCCAAAGACAATGCTTGCGAGCCCCGAACCGAAGCCGAAAACTGTGGCAAACAGCAGGGCGCCGGGTATGGCCGGATAGCTGACCGACAGAATGAAAATAGCCGAAGGCGCCAGAAGCGCGGTCAAGACGGCAAGATGCAGTGGCTTGAGGTTCTGGCCGAAGATCATATTCGTGAAGCGGCTGAGCACCTGGGCAGGGCCGAACACGGTTGCCACCAGAACAGCGGTCTGGCCAAGACCAAGCCCCGTCAGCACCGGCACCAGATGAAACAGAAGCGCCGAATTGACGAAGGACAGCAACCCCATGCCGGCCAGCATCAGCCGGAAGCCGCTATCACGCACAGAAGCGGGAAGAATTCCGACCACCGGCTCTCCGCGACCGAGAGCGGCGGTATTGCGGGTTCCAACCTTGCCCTGAATGCCGAGCCAGCCATGCAGCGGCAGGCAGAGGAGAAGATTAAGCGCGGCAAAGACGAGATAGACCTCGCGCCAATCCATTTGCCCATGCAGAAAAGTGGTAATGGGCCAGAATATGGTCGAGGCAAAGCCTGCAATCAGCGTCAGGTATGTGATGCTGCGCGAGGCCTCGCGCGGTCTGATCTGCACCAGAAGCGAAAAGGCCGCACCATATTGCACAAGATTGGCCGCAAGCTCGACGCACAGGATGCCCGCCACGAAAACTGCCGGATTGGGAGCAACTGCACAGACGACCAATGAAAGGGCGGCGGCCAGGGAACCAAGTGCCATGACACGACCGGCACCGAAGCGATCCATCCAGCGCCCGGCAAGCGGAGCCGCCAGACCAGACAGAAAAAGCGAGGCCGAGAGGAGGCCGAAGACCCACTCGACAGGCCAGTTAAATTCCAGCGCCATATCCGGCGCCAGAATGCTGAAACTGTAATAGAGCGTGCCATAGCCAATGATCTGCGTGGCGCCGAGCGAAACGATGGCAGAAACCGGCAGGCGTTCACTCATATCGACGTCAGCTTCACACGTTGCTCGAGCTTTTCGGCATCTTCCTTCCGCTCGCTATAGCGATCGGTCAAGTGGTTCGATGCATCGCGGGTCAGGATGGTGAATTTCACCAATTCCTCGCAGACATCGACCACACGATCATAATAGGAGGAAGGCTTCATGCGACCCTTCTCGTCGAATTCCTGAAAGGCCTTGGCGACCGAGGACTGGTTGGGAATGGTGATCATCCGCATCCAGCGCCCGAGAATGCGCATCTGGTTCAGGGCGTTGAAAGATTGCGAGCCGCCGGAGACCTGGCAGAGACCGAGCGTCTTGCCCTGTGTTGGGCGGATGGAGCCGACCGACAATGGAATCCAGTCGATCTGCGCCTTCATGATGCCGGTCATGGCGCCGTGGCGCTCGGGGCTCACCCAAAGCTGGCCTTCCGACCATTGGACGAGATCGCGCAATTCCTGCACCTTCGGGTGGCTGACCGGCTCTGCATCCGGAAGCGGCAGGCCGGTCGGATCAAAGACGCGCACCTCGCAGCCGAAATGCGTCAGAATCCGGCCCACCTCCTCGGCCAGAAGCCGGCTATAGGAGATGGTGCGCAGCGAGCCGTAAAGGATCAGAATGCGCGGCTTATGCGTGGAAAAGGCAGGCCGCAACGCTTCAAGATCCGGCAGCCGCAGGTGATCGGTGGCTACGGCCGGCAGATCGGTCAGAATGTCAGCCAATGCGCTTGCCCCCGGCATCGAGAACCTGTTCGCCATCTTCCTTGGCAAAGGCACCCTTGTGGGTATCGGGTAGAATTTCCAGCACCACTTCCGAGGGGCGCGACAGGCGCGTGCCAAGCGGGGTGACGACGAAAGGCCGGTTGATGAGGATCGGATGCGCCAGCATCGCATCCAGCAACTGTTCCTCACCGAGTGACGGATTGTCGAGGCCAAGCTCGCCATAGGGCGTGCCCTTCTCGCGGATAGCCTCGCGTACGGAAAGCCCGGCATCGGCAATCATGCGGGCCAGCACGTCGCGGGCGGGCGGCGTGTCGAGATACTCGATCACGGTCGGCTCGATGCCGGCATTGCGGATCATGGCGAGCGTGTTGCGCGAAGTGCCGCATTCAGGATTATGATAGATGGTCACATCCATGAGGTCAGGTCCTTTCAAGGGCGGCGGCCTGCACGGATGCGCCGCGTTCATACCAGGGCTTACTGCGATTGACGATCCAGACGACGGACAGCATGACCGGCACTTCGATCAACACGCCCACGACAGTCGCAAGCGCTGCCCCGGACTGGAAGCCAAAGAGGCTAATGGCAGCGGCAACCGCAAGCTCGAAGAAATTGGAGGCGCCGATGAGGGCGGAGGGACCAGCAACGCAATGCGCTTCGCCGGTGGCGCGGTTAAGCAGATAGGCCAGGCCGGAATTGAGATAGACCTGGATCAGGATCGGCACGGCAAGGAGCGCTATCACCAGGGGCTGGGCAATGATCTGTTCTCCCTGAAAGCCGAAGAGCAGCACGAGCGTGGCAAGAAGTGCCACCAAGGACAGCGGCTGCAGCACCTTCAAAAGCGCATCGAGACGTGCCGGAGAGCCTTGAGACAACAGGTACCGGCGCAGAATCTGTGCTGCAATCACCGGCAGCACGATATAGAGCACGACCGACAGGATCAGCGTGTCCCATGGCACGGTAATTGCGGACAGCCCCAGAAGAAGCCCGACGATGGGCGCAAATGCGATGACCATGATGGCATCGTTCAATGCCACCTGCGACAGCGTGAAGTGCGGCTCGCCTTTGGTCAGGTTGGACCAGACAAACACCATGGCCGTGCAGGGGGCCGCCGCCAGAATGATGAGACCGGCAATATAGCTGTCGATCTGGGCGGCCGGCAGAAGCGGGCGAAACAGCCAGCCAATGAACAGCCAGCCGAGGAGCGCCATGGAAAAGGGTTTGACAGCCCAGTTGATGAAGAGAGTGACGCCAATGCCGCGCCAGTGGCGGCCAACCTGCCCCAAGGCGGCAAAATCGATCTTGATCAGCATGGGGATGACCAACAGCCAGATCAGGACCGCGACCGGCAGATTGACCTTGGCCAGTTCCACTGCGGCAACCGCATGGAAGAAACCGGGAAGGACATAGCCGAGGGCAACGCCGACAAGGATGCACAGAAACACCCAGAGGGTCAGGTAACGTTCGAACATCGACATGGCCAGTCACCTCGGGGTTGGATTGGATGAGCCTTCACTCTGGCCACTAGCGGACAGCGGCCAGCGACAGACACGGTCAGTCATTGCAAGCTCTCCTTGGCGGATGGAACGCAGCAGGCGGCAGCAAGGGCCGTGGCGGGTTCGCAGATTTCCGGACGCCCGGCGCAGCAATCCTCCATCAGGAAGCGAATGAGGCCGGACAATTGGTCATAGGCGGCTGCGTAGATGATGGAGCGGGATTCCCGTTCGGCAGTCACAAGACCTGCCCGCTCCAACTCTTTCAGGTGAAAGGAGATATTGGAGGGAGAGACGCCCGCCGCCTCCGCAATGGCGCCGGCGGCCATGCCTGTCGGTCCCGCCACAACCAGCATGCGAATGATGCTGAGCCGGGTATCCTGCGACAGCGCACCAAACATTGCGACAGCCTGTTTCTCGTCCATATTTCTATATTCCTTGAAATATTGAAGAGGCGAATAAAACAAAACCCTGTCACAGACAAGAGGCGCTCGTCGATCTTTGGCCGGTTAACCATGCCCATAAACTATCATTAACAAATGATTAACCGGACACTTTGCAGTGCACACTTCTCTGATAAGCTGTCGGCAATCAGGCAGTGAGGTATCGATGATGGCAGATGTGTCGGAACAGGAACGGCTGGCTCACACGACAATGAAGCCGGACCAGCCCTTGCACGGTGATGAGCGGGGCGCCGTGGCGCGTATCGCCGACGCGAAGCTCCAGACAATGCCGCTGCCTCTCGAGCTGAGATTTGCAACGACACATTATGACAATCTGGATGTGCGGGTGGATCCGGCTTTGCGCACACTCTGGTACTACATGGACCCGGTCGAGGCGCCGAGCTACACCCCCGGCCTGTTGGCCGATCTCAGCCGCCTGCGCGGCCATATCCAGTCCCTGTTTGGACGGGACGAGGGCGAGCAGCCACTGCTTTACCTGGTGAACGGCTCCAAGGTGCCGGGCATTTTCAACCTCGGCGGCGATCTGGGCTACTTCGGCCAGCACATCCGCGAGAAGGACCGCGAGGGCCTGCGCCGCTATGCGCTCGATTGCGTCGATCTGGTCTACTCCTCCTCGATGAGTCTTGATCTTCCCATCGTCCTCATCTCGCTGGTGCGCGGCGATGCGCTTGGCGGTGGTTTCGAAGCGGCCATGGCATCGGATATGATCATTGCCGAACGCAGCGCCAAATTCGGCCTGCCGGAAATCCTGTTCAATCTGTTTCCCGGCATGGGCGCCTACAGCTTCCTGTCGCGGCGGCTGGACCCGACGCGGGCAACGAAGATGATCATGGGCGGCCAGATCTATACCGCCGATGCGCTCTTCGAAATGGGCCTGGTCGATTTGGTGGTCGAGGATGGCCAGGGTGAAGCGGCAGTGCGCGAATTCATTGCCCGCCATACGCGCAAGCACATGATCTACCGGACGTTGCGGGAGGTGAAGCGCCGCGTCAACCCGCTCACGCACCAGGAACTGATCGACGTGGTGGATCTCTGGGTGGAGGCTGCCATGCAGTTGGAAGATGCCGACTTGCGCAAGATCGATCGGCTGCGGATGGCGCAGACCAAGCGGCTGGAGGTTGCCCGCACACAAATGCGCGAGAAGGCTAGCTGATACCAGGTATCAGGATGCGCGGCGCTGAGCGACTTCCACGCGGAACCGCTGGAATTCGTCGCGCAGATGATGCAGATGCCGTTCGCCTTCGCTGGCAAGCTCGGGATCATTGATTTCCCGCCATTCCAGGCACATCTGGTAGATCCGGGCGGCACCGACATTGGCAGCAGCGCTGCGCAGCGCATGCGCCGAATTGCGGAACCCGTGGATATTCTCCTCGGCAACGGCGTCCGCCAGCGTGCTGAGTGCGGTGATGGATTCCTCGACAAACTGGTTGAGCAAGGTCTCGACAAACTCTGCCCCGCCCAGCTTTTCAAGGGCATTGAAGGTCACCGGATCGATGACCGGATGGTCCTTTGCCAGCTCCTCCTCGATCTGCGAGGGCGACATCACGGGCTTGCGCTCCGCCGGTCGTGACGCAATGGTTGCGGCGATCACCTCGACAAGATGGCGCGGCTCGATGGGCTTTGTCAGGCATTCCACCATGCCTGCATCCAGGCAGCGCTGGCGCGCATCTTCCGTCGCATCAGCCGTCACGCCAATAATCGGAATGAGCGCGGTGCCGAGACCGGCAAAACGATAGAACTTCGTCGCTTCGATGCCGTTCATCACCGGCATATTGACGTCCATCAGCACCAGATCAAGATCGCCCTTCATCATGCGCTCGACAGCGTCTTCGCCATTCCCAACAAATTCGTGGTGGTGGCCGGCCATTTCCAGCACCTTGCCCAGCACCATCTGGTTCGTCTTGTTATCGTCGGCAATCAGGATCCGAAGGCTATCGCCAGCCTCGGCCGGGGTGATTCGGTTTTCGGCAACGCCGTCCTCCAGGCGCAGAAGCGCCGAGACATTGGCAAGATCTGCGGCCTCTGCACCGCCAATGGTGCAGAAGAACAGGTCTCGCAGGCTGGAACTGTAGCGCAGGAGATCATGGTCCGGGCTGAACAGGGCCAACACCGGCTCATCGCTGAGACCACGGGACCGCAAAAGCGTGACGCCGATCTCACGGGGCGACAGTCCCGGAATAGCCGCATCGATGACGACGAGTGGCCGGCAGCCGGTTTCGACATTCAAGGTCCTGGCGCACCGAATGGCCTCCTGAATCGATGGCGCAGGCAGGGCGAGGCGGCGCAATTCTGCAGGCAGAATGGCCACATCGCCCATGAATACAAAGGGCGGCAGGCTCGCCTCGGTACAGACCTCTTCCCCGAGGGCCTCAGTCGGCAGGTTGAAATAGAAGGTACTGCCGTCGCCCGGAGCGCTTCGAACGCCGATATCGCCGCCCATGACCCGCACCAACTGCTTGACAATGGCAAGCCCGAGGCCGGTGCCGCCGAAGCGGTCCATGATCGTGCCATCGGCCTGGGTAAAGCGATCGAAGATCAGCGCATGAGCGGATGTATCGATCCCGATGCCGGTATCGGCGACTTCGAAGCGCAGCACATCGCCGCTTTCGGTATGCTCGAAGGAGACGCCGATCCGCACATGCCCGGCCTCTGTGAATTTCACGGCATTGCTGGCCAGATTGAGCAGGATTTCTTCCAGATGGCGGCGGTCCGTGCTGACAAAGCGTGGGGTTCCGCTTTCCATATGCAGCGCAATGCGCAAGCCCTTGTGCAGGGCATTGACACCGATGATTGAACGCACATCGTTGAGGAGAAGCGGCAGATCGACTTTTTGCGCGACAACCTTTGTCTGCCCCGCCTCGATGCGTGACAGATCCAGCACCGCCTCGATCAGCGACAGAAGCGAGCGGCCCGAGCGTGCAATGGTGCGCACCATGTCATGGTGCTCCGGATGCAGGTTCTTTTGCGTCAGGATATCGCTAAGCGCAATAATGGCGTTGAGCGGTGTGCGCAGCTCATGGCTCATGCTGGCCAGAAACAGGCTTTTTGCCTGGCTTGCCTCCTCCGCCTCGCGCTTGGCCTGCGACAGCTTTCGGATCAGCTTGGCTGAATAGGCGGGAATGACGATGAGCGCGCCGACAAGGCCGAGCGCCACGGTGGGCTGCTGCTGCCAGTAGGGGGTCGTCTGGAAGACCACCCAGAAACCGCAGAGGGACGCGGCGGCGGCAACCGACAGATAGACAACGCCAAAGCGGAAACCATTGCCCAGCACGGCCCAGAGATAAACAAGAAAAAGGGCGGCACCGGCTTCGCCGCTGGCATGCAGACCATAGGAGAACATGCTCGTATCGGCTATGATACCGGCCAGCCGGCGCATCGGAGATACACCTGGACACATCAGGATATGGATAAAGAGGCCGGCCACGAATATTTCGAACAGGAAGACCGGAAGAAGTGCCACGCTGAGCGCTGAAGCGGCGGCTTCAGAACCCAGCAGCATCGAGACACTGAGATAGATGAGGATGGCCGAGGAAATCAGCAGACGGTTGAGTGTCAGCTCATGCTCGGTATCGGGCCGCTCGCGCAGGAGCGTGCGGATATCCTTGACGGAAGCCAATGGCGGACGCTTCCACAGACGGCTGAAAGCAAACGGCCGCAGCATGGTCATGCGCTCAGCTCGAGCTTGCGGCAGGAGTGCACCAAAGCAACAAACTGGTCTGCCGGCATCGGGCGTCCATAGAGGTAGCCCTGCATCACGTCGCAACCATCCACCTTCAGAAGATTGGCCTGTTCCTCCGTTTCCACGCCTTCGGCGACCACGGTCAGACCAAGACTGTGGCCAAGATTGGCAACCGTGCGCACAATCGTATGATCGCTCGGATCCTCGACCATATTACGCACGAAGGTCTGGTCAATCTTGATGCGATCAATGGGAAACTGCTTGATGTAATTCAGCGACGAATAGCCTGTGCCGAAATCATCGAGCGAGATGCCAACGCCGAGATCGGCGATCTGGCGCAGTTCGGACACAACGGAGGCGGTGTTCTCCATCACGATGTTTTCGGTAATTTCCAGATCGAGACAATTGGGATCGAGACCCGAGACATCCAGCGCATGCCTGACGAGCCCCGCAACGCTGATGCGGTGGAACTGCACGGGCGACAGGTTGACACCGATGCGCAGATGGCCAAGACCCATACGATGCCAATTTCTGGCCTCACGGCAGGCCTCATGCAGCACCCACTCATTGATCGGCACGATAAGCCCGTTTTCTTCCGCCCGCATGAGGAACTCACCCGGCGCCACCATTCCCCGCTCGGGATGGTTCCAGCGTAGCAGCGCCTCGGCACCGATGATCGAGCCCGTGATGGCAGAAATCTGCGGCTGATAGTGCAGGACAAACTGCTTCTGGTCGATTGCCATGCGCAACTTGCTGTCCAACACCGCATTGTTGCGAATGCGATCGGCCATATTCGTCTCGTAGAGACGGAACTGGTTGCCACCGGACTCCTTGGCCTGACGCACGGCGAGGTCAGCGTTCTTCGCCAGTTTAGACACATCCGTTCCATCGATCGGATAGAGCGTCGCCCCGACGCTTGCGCCGCAGGAGACATGCTTGCCAAGGTGGAAAAAGGGAAGCCCGACAGAGGCAATGATCTTTTCACCCAGTTCACCGGCCTCGATATGGTTGGGACCCAGTGCCTGTAGAATGCCGAATTCGTCCGCACCCACCCGCGCCACCATGTCGTCCGGCCCGACAAGCGCGACAAGCCGCGTTGCAACTTCGATCAGGAAAGCATCGCCAGCATCATGGCCCAGCAGTTCATTGATGCTCTTGAACTCATCGATATCGATGAAATGCAGTGCAAAGGAGCGATCACCGCGGCGGGCGCGGGCAAGCTCCCGGCGCAACCGGTCATAGAGAAAGCTCCGATTCGGCAGGTTGGTCAGCATGTCATGGCGGGCTGCATGCAGAAGATGCTCTTCCGCACGCTTGCGCTCCGTAATGTCAAGCGCGCTGGTCAGAACGCCAACAATCGCATCCGCACCATCGCGCAGCGGGCTTTTTGTCGTCAGCAGCACGCGCTTTTCGCCAAAGGTATTGGTGAGTTCCCGCTCGAAGCTTTTCAGCGCATGACCGGTGCGGATCACCTTGCGATCCAGTGTGCGATTGGGGCCGGCCAGATCCGCATCGACAAGCACCTCGCTCCCCTTGCCCACCAGATCGGCGGGATCAGAACCAAGAAAGGCACCGGTAAAGGCATTGGCAAACAGCACGCGGCCGAAATTGTCACTGGCGCTGATCATGGCCGGAAGCGTATCGATGACCTGGGCCAGGCGCTCGCTGGAATCACGAAGTGCTGCTTCCCGATGCTGCTCGCTGGTTTCCAGTTCGCGGGCCAGAACGGCGGCGCGGCTTTCCAGCAGAAGCTGCTGTTTGCGCATCTTCAGAAGATTGCGGGCCCGCACGACAAATTCCTGATGATCGACAGGGCTTTGCAGGAAATCCGTGGCACCGGCTTCCAGCGCCCGCATGCGGAAGCTGCGTTCTTCATAGACCGTGATGACGATGACCGGGATTTCGGAAAAGCCGGGAAGCGCACGCAAGGCACGAATGAACCCCTCGCCATCCATCACCGGCATCTTGTAGTCAGTCAGGATGAGGTCAGGGACAGCCCCCTGCTCGAAGGCCGCGAGTGCGCTTGACGGATCGGCAAACACACGAATGGAAGCGCCTTCCTCTACAGAGGAAGCGAGCCTCTCGAATATGCGTCTGTTTGTCTCCTGATCGTCAACGATCGCTATGAGCGGCATTCATGTTTCCGATATCATTTCGGCGATGACATTTGGCGCGGCACCAGCAGGCGCCCTTAAAACTTGAGCGGTAACCCGAGAAAAGCTCACTTAAATTAGCTGTTCAGGTCTTAACAATTCGCTACTTCTGTTCCGTAGCGAATCAAAACACGACATGTACTCGGTAGGCCTTGCGTTCAACTGAGCCGTTGCAACACAACCACACCTTGAAACAGACCGCTTTGGGTAAAGAGCTTTGCTTTGACCATTGCTAATATACACCCTAGGCTTTGCTCGATGGGCATGGAGAGAAGGGTGATGTCGTTTCCATCCTACGATACGCTGGATAGCAAGGATCTGTCCTTCCTGCGGCAGGTACTGGAGGACGTGTGTCGCGAGCGCGCGATATCGCTCGCGAGCGAAGAGGGCCAAGCCATTGCGCGGGCGCTCGTCGATTGGTTTCTGTTTGGCGTCAAGCATCCCGACCAGTTGAAGCAGATGCTGGCGCCCCTGCCCTCCTACCTCGAGCTGTGACGTGAACGACACCGGCATGAGTCGCGCCCGGCCTCTGGATGTATTACAGCAGGACGCAGATGATGAATGTCGGATGCCGCATGCCCAAGAAGATCAAGCGTAGCCCACTGGAAAAGCTCTTGAAACACTGGGAGCGGGCGAGCGCAGAGGACCGCCGGCAATTTCTCGCCACGACGCTGGGAGAGGGCGCAACACCGGGTTTTCCGGAAGCGTCAACGCCGGTCGATGCGCCGGATCTTCCAATCCTCATCGCCAATGGCCGCTATCTGCTGCCAGACACAGTCAGGCGGATCGAACGCATCATGATTGCACGGCGCATCACACCAGAGACGATAGCACAGGAAATCGGCTTTGCCGGCGAGGGTCATGCCCTCACCCGTGCTCTGGTCCGTCAGGCAAGCCTCAGGCTTGCCATCATCGCCGCACTTCGCGCCTGGATCCTCGACAGCAGTGCCACCCCCCAAAGGTAACCGCTGACGAAATTCCCTGATGCGGCTAGAAATCGATGGCGCGACCGTTGATTTCCCAGTCGCCGAAACGGGCGGGATCGGCACCGCCACGACCGCCAACCTCGGCTGGCCTATCAAGCGGCTTTTCCGCCTTGCGGCGCTCTTCGGCCTCCTGCAACGCACGCGCTGCAGCCGGCGAAAGCACATTCGGCGCGGGCGCTGCTGCGGTCTCGGTTTCCGTATTGTCGTTGTCCGGCATCTGCATGGTCTTCGAAGTCCTGCCTCTGCGGGAATATTGAAAACAATTCCCGAATAACCACATCCTAGGGCAATATGCGGTGCTCATGAAGTACCGCTGCCGTTTTCCCTGGGAGAAGCGACGATGAACATGATCCGCACCGCCATGCTGCTGGCCTTCATGACCGCCCTGTTCATGGGTATCGGCTTTATGATCGGCGGGAGCGGCGGCATGATGATCGCATTCCTTGTCGCAGCAGGCATGAACCTGTTCTCCTACTGGAATTCCGACAAGATGGTGTTGTCGGCCTATCGCGCGCAAGAGGTGGATGCACACAATGCGCCGGAATTCTTCCACATGATCCGCGATCTGTCTGCCAATGCCGGCCTCCCCATGCCGCGCGTCTATATCTATGACAACCCGCAACCCAATGCCTTTGCCACGGGCCGCAATCCGCAAAATGCCGCCGTTGCCGCCTCGACCGGACTTCTGGAACGGTTGACGCCCGAGGAAGTGGCCGGCGTGATGGCCCATGAACTGGCGCATATCCAGAACCGCGACACGCTGACCATGACGATTACCGCAACGCTTGCCGGCGCCATTTCCATGCTCGGAAATTTCGCCTTCTTCTTTGGCGGAAATCGCGAGAACAACAATCCGCTCGGCTTTATCGGCATACTGCTCGCCATGATCGTGGCGCCCTTCGCCGCCATGATCGTGCAGATGGCCATCAGCCGCACGCGCGAATATTCCGCCGACCGCCGGGGTGCGGAAATCTGCGGCAATCCGATCTGGCTGGCCTCCGCTCTCGGCAAAATTGCCGGCGCCGCACGGGTGATCCACAACAGCGATGCCGAGCGCAACCCGGCAACCGCGCACATGTTCATCATCAACCCTTTGTCGGGCGAGCGCATGGACAATCTGTTTTCGACGCATCCGAACACGCAAAACCGCATCGATGCCCTGCATTCCATGGCATCCGAGTTCGCCGCGACCTCGACGCGTCCCTCCCCGGCTGCTAGACCCACGCGCACATCGCGTTCCGTGCCGACCACCGGTCCGGCGCGCGGAAACGACGAACCGCGCAAAGGTCCATGGTCTTGACGGCAGCCGACAGCAAGAAGAACCCGAAACAGCCCCCGCATCGCCACCCCGCAAGTGACGGCAAGCCGCAGGCGACACCATTTGCCGACAAGCCGGGCCTTGACGTGCGCATTGCCGCCACCAAGATCCTGGCCGCCGTGGTGGACAAGAAGACCCCGCTGGATGGCATGCTGGACGCCGGCCATGGCAACCCTGCCTATCGGGCACTGAGTGATGCCGATCGCGGCCTCCTGCGCGCCATTTTGAACACGACGCTGCGCCACCTGCCGCGCATTGAGAAAAGCCTGTCGATGATGCTGGATACGCCGCTGCCGGAAGGTGCGCGCGCGCTGCAACATGTGTTGACCACGGCGGCGGCCCAGATCCTCTATCTAGATATTCCAGCCCATGCCGCTGTTGACCTTGCCGTCGAGCAGGCGCATCGTGACCCGCGCAATCGCCGTTTTGCCAAGCTCGTCAACGCGCTTTTGCGCCGCATGGTGCGCGAGCGCGAGGAGATACTTGCAGCAAGCGAGGCGATTTCGCCCGTGCCAGGCTGGTTCTACAGCCGGCTGGTCAAATCCTATGGCGAAGACGAGGCACGTCGCATTGCCGAGGCCCAATTGTCGCCGGCCCCGATCGACCTCACCGTCAAGGCGGATGCAGCAGTTTGGGCGGAACGGCTGAATGCCAGGCTGCTGCCGACCGGCAGCCTGCGGCTCGCCTCCTTTGAAGGTTCAATCCCGAGCGTCGATGGCTTCAACGAAGGCGCCTGGTGGGTGCAGGATGCCGCCGCCTGCCTGCCGGCCCAGCTGTTTGGCGACCTGAAAGGCAAGCGCATTGCCGACCTCTGTGCGGCACCGGGTGGCAAGACCGCCCAGCTTGCCGCGCTCGGTGCCGACGTGATTGCCGTCGAACAATCGGCAAACCGCTCCGTGCGGCTTCAGGAAAACCTCGCGCGGCTCGATCTATCGGCAGACATCGTCCAATGTGACCTGTTTGACTATCAGCCGGAAGAGCTTCTCGACGGCGTTCTTCTCGATGCCCCCTGCTCGTCAACCGGCACCACACGCCGCCACCCGGATGTCTTGTGGACGAAAAGCGCCAAGGACATCGAAAAACTGGCAGAGCTTCAGGGTCGCATGCTGCGCCATGCCCTAACTCTGGTGAAACCGAGCGGGATTGTCGTCTTCTCCAACTGCTCGCTCGATCCGCTGGAAGGCGAGGAACTGGTGGCAAAGCTTCTTTCCGAGAACCCCATGATCGAGCGCATGCCGGTGGCAAAGCAGGACTGGCCGGGATTGGAAGACGCCATCAATGCAGCAGGCGAATTCCGCACCACACCGGCCATGCTGCAACCACAGGACGGCTACGCCGGCGGCATGGATGGCTTTTTCGCGTGTGTGTTGCGTCGCAGCGAAGCAGGGTAAGAGTTTATTCACCATAAGCAGGCAGATTCGGGATCAAGGATGGACTGCGCATCCCTTCAGGAGAAGGGCAGCGCTTGAGGGGTCGATCTAAGGATTTCCGCTATCATGATGCTCGCTGAGCGCCGAAGACGACTGGCTCTGGGACTGACGGAGGCGCGGCTGCGCCTCTGCCGCCGGCTGACGGCCCTTGGCATGCTGCGCTGCCGGATCTCGATGGACGTGCCCGAACGGTTGATCGTGGCGCCGACAGACCTGCGTGCCGTCGATCCGTTCATTGCAGAAGAAATCCTGGCCGGACGTTTTCCGCTCGCCGGCCGGCTGTTCGAGGCTGGCGACGAATCACCCTTTGCGCTCTCCTTGCCATCGCGTGCCTTTGCCGAGCGCCTGCATTCCTTTGCATGGCTGCGCCACATGCGGGCTTTGCGCACGAATGCAGCACGCAACCAGGCCCGCTTCATTGTCAGTTCCTGGATACAACTGCATGGGCACAAGACATCCGGCCCGGCCTGGGAGCCGCATGTGGCGGCCGAGCGGATGATTGCCTGGCTCTCGCATTCGCCGGTGCTGCTGCAAGGGGCAGAGGCAGGCTTTTATCGCCGCTTCATGAAATGCCTGGCCTTCCAGCGCCATTACCTGCGCAAGACCATCTCCTGCCTGCCGGTCGGCGAGGCAAGGCTTCGCCTCCATATCGCTCTTGCCATCGCCTCGCTTGCCATGCCGTCGAGCGACAAGCTGATCCGCCGCGAGGGGCAAAGGCTCGATCGCGAGCTGGAAGCGCAGATCCTCTCCGATGGCGGGCATGTATCGCGCAATCCGCGCGCAGCACTCAACCTGCTGCTTGATCTGCTGCCGCTGCGCCAGACCTATATCAACCTTGGCCATGACGTGCCGGGCAAGCTGATCCCGACCATCGACCGCATCTATCCGGCCTTGCGCTTCTTTCGCCACCAGGATGGCGACCTTGCGCTGTTCAATGGGGCAAGCGCCACACCGGCAACCGAACTGATGTCGGTGCTGCGCTATGACGAAACCGGCGGAAAGCCGTTCAAGGCCCTGCCGCATAGCCATTACCATCGGTTGGCCGCCGGCGAGACAACCATCATCGTCGATGCCGGCAAGCCACCAACCGCCAATCTGTCGCGCAATGCCCATGCCGGATGCCTGTCCTTCGAGATGTCGGCAGGGCGCAGCCGCTTCATCATCAATGCCGGTGCGCCGAAATTTTCCGGGCGCAGCTATCGGCTTCTGTCGCGCGCAACGGCCGCGCATTCGACCGTAACGCTCGGTGAAACATCCTCGGCACGCGTGCAGCAATCCGCCTTTCTCGGCCCGCTGATGCTTGACGGCGTAACCACGGTGACAACGGAGCGCTGGGACGATGCCTATGGGAACGACTGGCTGAAGGCCTCGCATGATGGCTATGCAAAACCGTTCGGCTATCTGCACCAGCGCGAAATCGGCCTTGCCGCCAAGGGCAACAAGATCCGGGGACACGACCATTTCTTCCTGTCTCCGGATATCGAACCCGGCAAGCTGCAGGCCACCGTACAGGCGACGGCCCGCTTCCACATCCATCCTTCGATCATCCTGACGCGCGTCGATGATGAGACGGTTTCCATGGAAGCGCCGGATGGCGAAGCCTGGCTGTTTTCAGCGCCCGGACAGGTGGTGGAGATCGACGAAGACGTGTTCTTTGCCGATGTTTCTGGCATCCGCCCCAGCGAACAACTGGTCATCGAGTTCTCGCTTCCCGAGACGAGCGACCTGCGCTGGATGCTGAAGCAGCAGGTTTAGGACCAATCGGCGCGCGGGAACCGTTCCCTCCGGCGTAAAGCTGTGCTAACGCGCCCGCATCCAAGGCGCCCGCCGCTTGTTGAGGGCGCATCACCCGCACGGAGTGTTCCCGATGGCCATCGTTTCCAAGATGATCCCCGCCCCCGACAAAGTGAAGATCCGCACGGCGCTCCTGTCCGTCTCCGACAAGACCGGGATCATCGAACTGGCGCGCGCGCTCAGCGAACATGGCGTCAAGCTTCTATCCACCGGCGGCACGTTCAAGGCCATCCACGAGGCGGGCCTTGCTGTCACCGACGTCTCGGACGTCACCGGCTTTCCCGAGATCATGGACGGTCGGGTAAAGACCCTGCATCCGGGCGTGCATGGCGGCCTGCTGGCCATCCGCGACGATGCCGACCACGTGAAGGCCATGGCCGACCACAATATCGGCGCCATCGATCTTGCCGTCATCAATCTCTACCCGTTCGAGCAGGTTCGCGCCGCCGGCGGCGACTATCCGACGACCGTCGAGAACATCGATATCGGTGGCCCGGCCATGATCCGCGCTGCCGCCAAAAACCATGCCTATGTGACGATCGTCACCGATCCGCAGGACTATCCACAACTGATCGAAGCCCTGCGTTCCGGCGAGGGCCAGACGGCTTACGCCTTCCGCCAGAAGCTTGCCGGGCGCGCCTATGCACGCACTGCCGCCTATGACACGATGATTTCCAACTGGTTTGCCGAGGCGCTTGATATCGAAATGCCACGCTACCGCACGCTGGGCGGCCCGCTGCTGCAGGAAATGCGCTATGGGGAAAACCCGCACCAATCGGCCGGCTTCTACCTGACGAGCGAAAAGCGTCCGGGCGTGGCAACGGCCACGCTCCTGCAGGGCAAGCAGCTTTCCTACAACAATATCAATGACACGGACGCTGCCTTCGAGCTTGTCGCGGAATTCGACATCGACAAGGCGCCGGCCTGCGCCATCATCAAGCATGCCAATCCTTGCGGCGTGGCTACCGGCCTGACGCTGACGGATGCCTACAAGCGAGCGCTGGCCTGCGACAGCACCTCTGCCTTTGGCGGCATCGTGGCGCTCAATACGCTACTGGATGCTGAAACAGCCGCTGAAATCGTCAAGGTCTTCACAGAAGTCATCATTGCTCCCGCCGTCACCGACGAGGCACAGGCGATCATTGCCGCCAAGAAGAACCTGCGCCTGCTGGTCACTGGCGCTCTGCCCGATCCGCGTTCGCGCGGCCTCACCGCCAAGACCGTGTCCGGCGGGCTTCTGGTGCAGACCCGCGACAATGCCATGGTCGAGGATCTTGACCTCAGGGTGGTCACAAAGCGTGCGCCGACCGAGCAGGAACTGATCGACATGAAATTTGCCTACAAGGTGGCAAAGCATGTGAAATCCAATGCCGTAGTCTATGCCAAGGATGGCCAGACCGCCGGCATTGGCGCCGGCCAGATGAGCCGCGTCGATTCCGCCCGCATTGCAGGCCTCAAAGCCGAAGAGGCCGCCAAGGTCATGGGCTGGGCACAGCCGATGACCTACGGCTCGGCGGTTGCCTCGGAAGCCTTCCTGCCCTTTGCCGACGGGCTTCTGTCAATGATTGCCGCCGGCGCCACCGCCGTCATCCAGCCGGGCGGCTCGATGCGCGACGAAGAGGTGATTGCGGCAGCCGATGAACATGGCGTGGCCATGGTGTTTACCGGCATGCGGCACTTCCGCCATTAAGACGGGCATAGCCTATCACCTTGCATGAGGGGACATCCATCCGGAAGAAGCCCCCTCTGGCCTGCCGACCATCTCCCCCACAAGGGGGGAGAAGACCTGTGGCACCGTCACCATGCAAACCTCAAAGGCCTTCGCTCCAACGATGGTAGAGAATGAGCCGCAAACGGCGCGGCAGGGGTAGCCCCTCCCCCTTGTGGGGAGGGGTCTTCATCCATCTCCAGACCGAATCCTCAGCGTGCCAGATCACGCGCCGGATAGGGCGTCTTCAAAAGCATCAGGAAGCCGACCATCAGAAAGACAATCAGCACCGCCATACCAAGCCGCGCCGAACCAGACGCATAGGTGACCACCGAAAAGGACAGCGTCGCCATGAAACTGGTGGCGCGGCCCGACAGCGCATAGATGCCGAAATAGCGCCCGGCCTCTTCCGGGGGAACGCTGCGGGCGAGATAAGACCGCGACGAGGCCTGCACCGGCCCGAAGGCAAGGCCGATGAGAGCGCCAAACAGAAGATAGACCTTTTCAGCCGCCGTGCCGAACAATCCTCCCCCATCCTCCAGCGACAAGGGCAAAACGCCAAACAGCGTATAGCCAGGACCGGTCGAGACGATGCCGACGGTTGCGATGAGCAGAATGATGAGGCTAAACACCACAACGACCTTGGAGCCGGCCAGCCGATCGATGCGCCCGGCGGTGAGGCAGCCGAAAATGGCAACGATATTGATGAGAATGCCGAACAGGCCCATTTCCAGCGTCGCCCAGCCGAACATGCCGGCGGCAAAAGCACCGCCAAGGATCAGAAGACCGTTGACGCCATCCTGGTAAAGCATGCGGGCGATCAGAAACCGCAGCACCGCCCGGCGCCGGCTTGTCAGTTCGGCAAGCGTATGGCGCAATTGCTGGACACCCGAGACGACAGCTGTCTTGAGGGGTTCGCCACGCTTGGCATCCGGCGTGAAGAGGAACATCGGCAGGACAAAGATGAAATACCAGACTGCCGCCAGCGGACCGGTGATGCGCGCGTCTTCGCCAAGCGCCGGATCGAGCCCGAACAGGGGTGGCAGGCCGAGTAGCGTGACGCCCGTCTTCGGATCGGCGGCCAGGAAGCCGACAACCAGGATCAGCACGATCATGCCGCCGAGATAGCCAAGCCCCCAGGCGGTGTTCGACACCTTGCCCACCTCTTTCGCCGGCACAAGGCGCGGCATCATCGAATCATTGAAGACGATGGAAAATTCCGCCGCAATCGAGGCAAGGATCATGAAGGTGACGGGCCACAGCAGGGCAGAGCCTGGGGCCGCAAACCAGAGCATCGCCAGCGATGCGATCTTGATCGTGGCAAAGAAGGCGATCCAGGGCTTGCGCGGCCCGGACTGATCGGCAATCGAACCGAGCACTGGCGACAGAAGCGCAATGACGATCGACGAGACCGTCGCCATATTGCTCCACATGGCCTGGGCCGATACGGGGTCCTGCGTCAGGCGCGCCACGAAATAGGGGCCGAAGACAAAGGTGGTGACCACCGTAAAGAAAGGCTGGGCTGCCCAGTCGAACAGCATCCAGCCCCATATGCCGCGGGACGGCACCTTTTGCGCCGTCCCCTCGTGTGTCTCTGCCACGGCAGACCTCCCTTTGATCGGAGGCTATAGGATCACCGAATGTCGGCCTGGGCAAGGTCGGCAAACAGGCTGGCCGCCACCATCATCTTGGCAAGCGTCGTTTCGCCCCCTTCGCTCAGAGCCAGAAGTTCGCTGCTGATGCGGTTGAGGCGGAGACGGTCGCTGGCAAGCCAGGCTTCCAGCGGCTTGCGGTCCTTGCCGTGATTGGCCAGGGCATGGGTGACAAGGTCGCGCCGCGCCGCCGCAATCTGCTGCAGGCCACGGATGATCGCCAGGTTCTCATAGTGATCAGCAGCGCTGTAGCGTTCGCCCGCTTCCAGGAAACGGTTGATGCGGAACGTCTCGGTGGCGTGGAAGTAAACCTCCGTCGCGCGCGCCAACGGTGCGCCGCTGCGCTCCGAAATCCGCATGATTTCCGGCACCAGAACCAGGTTGGGCAGGATATCCAACTCGCCCGCAAGCTCCACCGAGACGCCTTCGGGAAGATCATCCTCGGAGACGGAGGATTTGGCGATGGTTGCGCGCAGGCTGCGAATACCGGTGCGGATGCGGCTGACCGCATCCTGCACAGGACCATTGGTCATGCCGGTCTGCAGGATGAAGATGGTTGCACCGACAAAGATCTCGCCGATCTGCGCATAGAGATCGTTCTGCACCTCGCCATCCAGTTCGCCATCCAGCGCATCGACGGCGGCCCAGAGTTTTGGCAGGTCATAGGCATCACGGGCAATGAAGGCGGCTTTCACCACATCCACCTGTCCGCGACCGCTGATATCGCTCAGCATCTGGGCAAAGCCCGGCCCACCACGGTTGATCACCTCATTGACCAGCACCGTCGCGATGATTTCACGGTGCAGGCGATGATGCGCGATATCACTGGCATAGGGCTTCTGCATGGATTTCGGGAAATAGGCCGTCAGCACCTGGCCGAAATAGGGATCATCCGGCAGGTCGCTTGCCACCACCCCATCAAACAGCACGAGCTTGGCATAGGAGAGAAGAACGCCCACTTCCGGCCGTGTCAGCGGCTTTCCGCCGGCATAACGCTCGGCCAGTTCCGCATCGTCCGGCAGCGTTTCCACCTTGCGGTTCAACTCGCCGCGGGCTTCCAGCGCCGACATCAGCCGTGACAGATCCTCGCGATTGCGCTGTCCGCGCCGGGCGGTGAGCGAAATCGCCAGCGATTGCAGATAGTTGTTGCGAAGAACGAGCGTACCGACATCCTCCGTCATCGAGGCGAGCAGCTTATCGCGCTTGTCACGCGGCAGGCGGCCATCCAGCATTGCAGGGCTAAGCGCAATCTTGATGTTGACCTCGACGTCGGACGAATTGACGCCGGCCGAATTGTCGATCGCATCGGAATTGCAGCGGCCGCCATTGAGCGCATAGGCAATGCGGCCCTTCTGGGTGACGCCAAGATTGGCGCCCTCGCCGATCACCTTGGCGCGCACTTCGCCAGCCGTGACGCGGATCGGATCATTGGCGCGGTCGCCCACCTCCGCATCGGTTTCGGAATTGGCCTTGATATAGGTGCCGATGCCGCCGAACCACATCAGATCGACCGGGCTTTTCAGGATCGCCGTCATGATCTCGAAGGGGGTCGCGACATCCTTGTCGATGGCAATGGCAGCCTTGGCCTGGGGTGTCAGCTTCACCAGCTTTTCGGTGCGTGAAATGATCATGCCGCCATCGGACAGGATCGAGCGATCGAAATCCTGCCAGCTGGAGCGTGCCAACTTGAACATCCGATTGCGCTCGGCAAACGTCTTCTTCGTGTCGGGGTTGGGATCGATGATGATATCGCGGTGGTCGAAGGCGGCAATCAGGCGGATATGCTTCGACAGAAGCATGCCATTGCCGAAGACGTCACCGGACATGTCACCAACACCCGCCACGCTAAACGGCGTCGATTGGATGTCCACATTCATTTCGCGGAAGTGGCGCTTGACCGCCTCCCAGGCGCCGCGTGCGGTAATGCCCATCTTCTTGTGGTCGTAGCCGGCCGAACCGCCGGAGGCAAACGCGTCGTCCAGCCAGAAGCCTGCCTCCTGCGCCAGCCCATTGGCCGTATCGGAAAATGTCGCCGTGCCCTTGTCGGCGGCCACGACAAAATACGGATCATCGCCATCCAGCCGCAGCGTATCGGCAGGCCCCACAACTTTGCCTGCGACGATATTATCGGTAATCGACAAAAGCGTGCGGATGAAGACCTTGTAGGCATCCTTGCCGGCATTGAAGAAAGCGTCGCGCTGGGCAGGCGAAGGAAGCTTCTTCGGGAAGAAGCCGCCCTTGGCACCAACGGGCACTATAACGGCGTTCTTCACCTGCTGCGCCTTGACGAGGCCCAGCACTTCGGTTCGGTAATCCTCACCGCGATCCGACCAGCGAAGGCCGCCACGCGCCACCTTGCCGAAGCGCAGGTGAACGCCCTCCACCTCGGTGCCATAGACGAAGATTTCGCGGAAAGGACGCGGCTGCGGCAGGCCGTCCAACTGCTTGGGATCGAACTTGAAGGCTAGCATGGGCTTAGGCTGACCATCGGCACCGGTCTGGAAATAGTTGGTGCGCAGGGTCGAATCCACTGCATTGATGTACCGGCGGAAGGTGCGGTCATCATCGAGGTTCGGCACCGCCGTCAGCGCTTCTTCCAGCGCCAGATGGTGTTCCGTCAGCTTGCGCTCGCGCAGCTTATCACCCAGCTTGGGATCGAAACCATCGCGGAACAGCGTGAAGATACGCCGGCTAATGTCTGGATAGCGCGCCAGCGTATCGGCGATATGGGCCTGCGAATAGACGATACCTGTCTGGCGCAGATAGCGCGCATAGGCGCGCAGAACGGTGACTTCGCGCACCGACAGGCCCGTCAGGAGGACAAGACGGTTGAAACTGTCATTGTCGACCGAACCGGCAAAGGCGGAAAGAAAGGCCTGTTCCACCAGCGGCGCCTCGCGCGCCATGTCGATCGTCCGGCCATCTTGCAGTTCAAGTTCCATGTCGTGCAAGACGATCCGCTTGTCGGTCGCAGTCAGCACGAGATCGAAGGTGCGTTCGCTGACCACCTGGAAACCCAGGTTTTCCAGAAGCGGCACGCGGCGCGATAGCGCCAGATGCTCGTCCGCATGGAAAATCTTCAGCGCCAGGATTGTGCGGCCCTCGACTGCCCTCTGATAGAGCGAGATGCGCAAGGGATCACCCTTGGCGCAGGCGAGGATATTGGCCAAATCGGCAAATGTGTCCTGCGGCGAAAAGGCTTCCTGGAAGGCGAAATTGGTTTCGATCGCAGGGCTATCGGGACCGGCCAGACCGGCGAAACGCTCCTGCCAGGGTGTGGCAATTTCACGGATCGTGTCTTCCAGCTTGGATTGCACAATGCGCGGGGTCTTGCCAACACGGCGACCGATGATGAAATGGACACGTGCCGTGCCACCTTCAGGAAAGGCCGGGTAATAGGCCGAGACATGTCCCTGATAGGCTGAGGCGAGATAGGCGCCGATCTTTTCGCGCACCGCCGAATTGTAGTTTTCGCGCGGAACATAGACGAGGATCGACACAAAGCGGTCGAAATGGTCGATACGCGCCAGCGCCCGCACGCGCGGCCGTTCCGCCAGTTCCATGATCTGTTCGCAATAGCGGCCAAGCAGTTCCGGGTCGATCTGGAACAGGTCATCACGCGGATAGGATTCCAGCGTGTTCTTCAGCATTCGGCCGGAATGGCTCAAGGGATCAAAGCCAAACTGCTCCTCCACCCGCCCGGCCTTGGCCCGCAGCAGCGGAATATCGGCAACCGAATGCGTATAGGCCGTGGCGGTAAACAGGCCGACGATACGCAGTTCGCCGGTGACCTTGCCATCGGCCCCGAAACGCTTGACGCCGACATAATCCATATAGGTGCGGCGATGCACCACGGATTTGACATTGGCCTTGGTGACGATGAGGAATTCCGGCCCCTGCAGGAATTGCAGGATTTCCGGCGTGGTGGTCACCGCATCCTTGCCCTGGCGCAGCACCAGCACATTCGGATCCGACAGAATGCCAAGTCCGGTTCCACGACCGCGCTCCACCGTCGCACCGGCGCCTTCGCCGGAATAGACATATTCGCGCATGCCAAGGAAGATGAAATTGCCGTCGCGCAGCCAGGAGAGGAAATCCAGCGCCTCCTCCCGGTCTGCTTTGCGCCGGCCGCCACCGGAGGCCGGCAGTTCGGCCATAGCCGATTCAAGCAGGCCGAGCATCGGCTTCCAGTCATTGATCACCGAATGCACCCGGTCGAGCAACTGGCGTAGCCGCTCGATCAGTTCGCTCACCTGGCCCTCGCTCAGCGGTGCCATATGCACCTGGATGAGGCTGACATGCTGGCCGCCAGCCTGGCTGCGCTCATAAGAATAGAGGCTGGCGGTCTTGTCCGGCTGCACGGCCAGGATTGGATGAACCGCAAGCGATATATCGCGGTAGGTGCTCGTTACCTCGCCCATGACTGAATCGAAGAGGAAAGGCATGTCGCGGTCGATGACGGTGAGCACGCAGACCGGCAGGTCATTGGGCGCGACACCGTCTACGGAAGTGATGCTGATGCGCGCCGTATCGCCCGTCCAGGCCTGCAGTTCCAGCCCGGCATGTACGGCTGATAGGGCGAGCATTTCCGGCGTATAGGCAGCAACGTCATCGCTGCTGGCACGTCCGAAAAGGATGGCAGGGTCCAGTTTCGGCCCGCCCCGCTCCGCAATTGCGGCCTGCGCCAGTTCGATCTGCTTTTCCCGTTTCGGATTACCCTTACCGGACATGCCACCCTCCCGTGCGTCGTTATGGACATCACTATCAATTTGAATTCTTGATAATCTGCCCAGATATCTGGGCTAATTCGAAGCCTTCCGCCAAGTTTTTGAAGATATCAATAAGGTTTGTTGACAGCGGAGCGTTTAAAATCGATTCAAGAACTCCAAAACGGGTTCTTGCCATGTCTGAAAGCCAAACTGCCGTCATCGTCATCTCCAGCCACGTGGTGCGCGGTTCCGTAGGTAACCGGGCCGCGGTCTTTGCACTGGAAACGCTGGGCCTGCCGGTCTGGGCGCTGCCCACCGTCATCCTGCCCTGGCATCCCGGACACGGGCCGTCCACGCGCGTGGTCATTCCCCAGGATCAGTTCGACAGCGTCATCGACGATCTTATTCGTGCGCCCTGGATCGGCGAAGTGAAGGCCGTGCTCAGCGGCTATTTCGGCCACCCGGCGCAGGCACGGTCGGTGGCGCGGCTCGTCACTGCGCTGCGGGTCCAAAAGCCCGATCTTCTCTATGTCTGCGACCCGGTGATGGGCGACAAAGGCGGGCTCTATGTGCCACTCGAGACGGCGGAAGCCATCCGTGAGGAGCTCATTCCGCTGGCATCACTGGCAACGCCGAACCGCTTCGAGCTTGCCTGGCTATGCGGGGCGGACCTTGAGACCAATGCTGCGGTGATGGATGCGGCTCTTTCGCTCGGACCGCCGCGCATGCTGGTCACCTCTGCCGTGCCGATGATGGCCGGCGGCACCGGCAATCTCTATCTCACCGGCAGCCATGCGCTTCTGGCCGAACACCGGCTGATCGAAAATGCCCCGAACGGGCTTGGCGATCTCCTGTCGGCCGTGTTTCTTGCGAGGCTCCTGTCGGGCATGGAGGAGGAAAAGGCGCTGCAACTTTCCACTGCCAGCGTTTTTGAGGTTCTGGCGCGCACATCCAAGCGCGGCGGTGACGAGTTGACGCTCGAAACCGATGCATCAAGCCTTTCCACACCCATGGCCATGGTGCAATTGCGCCATCTGATGCATCCCTCCCGCGCCAAGCGGCGATGAGCAATCGCGATGATCACGCAACCGTGGGGAGGAGTTGATCTTCGGCAAGGACGGGGCTAAGCAAAGCCTATGACAGATTTTCCGCTTTCCCTTCTCGCCGGCTACGACAATTTCATGAGCGGCCGTTACACAGGTGAGCGTGAGCGCTACAAGACGCTGGCCGAAACCGGCCAGAAGCCGCACACTCTGCTGGTTGCCTGCTGCGACAGCCGCGCTGCACCCGAGACGATCTTCGATTCAGGACCGGGTGAACTGTTTGTCGTGCGTAATGTGGCCAATCTCGTGCCGCCTTATGAGCCGGACGGCCAGTATCATGCCACGTCTGCAGCATTGGAATATGCGGTACAGGTTCTGAAGGTTCGCGATATCGTGGTAATGGGCCACGGTCGCTGCGGCGGCATACAGGCAGCGCTCGACCCCATGGACGAGCCCCTGTCGCCTGGCGATTTCATCGGCAAGTGGATGGGCCTGTTACGCCCGACGGCCGAGCAAATCCCCGGTCTCGACATCATGACTCAGTCGGAGCGACAGACAGCTCTCGAGCGGGTATCGATCCGAAATTCAATCGCCAACCTGCGCACATTTCCTTGCGTGCAGATCCTTGAATCCAAAGGCCGCATGCATGTCCACGGCGCCTGGTTCGATATTTCCACCGGCGAATTGTGGATCATGGACAGCAAGACGGGCGATTTCATCCGCCCGTCCGTATAGCCTCAATTACATCTGAACCGCTTCAGCGGGCGCCATCGATCTGCGCGCCGATATAGGCAATCGCCTGCTGATAAACGCTTGCCGCATTCCAGCCCTGGATGGCCACGAAATTCGGCTGGCCGGGCTGATAGCCGGCGCCACGCTGCCAGCCGTGGCCGACGAGAAAATTGGCAGTAGAAGCCAGCGCATCGGCGCGCGAGCGCACCATGTCGATATGGCCATCGCCATCGCCATCGGCGCCGTAGCGGATAACGTTCAAGGGCAGGAACTGCGTCTGGCCGATTTCGCCATGTGCTGCACCCTTGGCTGACGTGCTGAGATCGCCGCGTGCGACAAGCTGGAGCGCCGCATAAAGCTGCTCGGTAAAGAAGGCCGAGCGGCGGCAATCATAGGCAAGCGTTGCCACGGCCGACAGCGTGTGCTGATCGCCAAGGAAGCTGCCAAAGCCGGTTTCCATGCCCCAGATGGCCAGCAACGGGCCGGCCGGCACGCCATAGCGACGCTCGATGGCAGAGAACAGCGCCGCATTGGCGGCCTTCATGCTTTTGCCGCGCGAAATGATGGCAGGGCCACCGCGCTTCTGCATGAATTCGTCAAAGGAAAGTTTGAAGCTTTTCTGGCCGCGATCGGCGCGGATGGTGGGGCGGTTATAGCTGACACCGGAAAAGGCGGACTGCACCACGGAGGCCGACACGCCATTGGCTGGAGCCTGACGCTTGAAGTCCTGAACCCAGTTTTCAAAGCCGGACGCATCATTGCCGCAAGAGGCAGCGTGCGCCACGTTAACAGTGAGCATCATGGCTGCAGCGGCAACGCCACCCAGTATCGTTTTCAACATTCGTCGGATCCCATGCCTTTTTAAGAAGGCGCATATTGAAGCGCACTTCTGTTTGCCTGTTGGTTATGGCGACGCTTGCCCATGCCGACAACCTTTCCGTTTATGAAAAGATCGTGAACTGCCACGGAAAAAGCCCCGTCCTTGGGACGAGGCTTTTACAAGATCATGTTTACCAAATGGTATCAGGCAGCCTGGCTGCGCGGCTTGATGAGACCGCGATTGACGAGAAGCTCGGCAATCTGGATCGCATTGAGGGCAGCGCCCTTGCGCAGATTGTCGGAAACGACCCAGATATTGAGACCGTTTTCGACCGTTGCGTCTTCGCGGATGCGCGAGATGAAGGTGGCATCTTCGCCGGCGCATTCGAGCGGGGTGATGTAGCCGCCGTTCTCATGCTTGTCGATGACGAGGCAACCGGGAGCCTCACGCAGGATGTCGCGAGCCTGGTCGGCAGTGATCTCGTTTTCGAACTCGATATTGACCGATTCCGAATGGCCGATGAAGACGGGAACGCGCACGGCCGTGCAGGTTACCTTGATCTTCGGATCGAGCATCTTCTTGGTTTCGGCCAGAACCTTCCACTCTTCCTTCGTATAGCCGTCTTCCATGAAGCTATCGATATGCGGAATGACGTTGAAGGCGATGCGCTTGGTGAACTTCTTCGATTCGACCGGATCGGCGACGAAGACGGCACGCGTCTGGGTGAACAACTCGTCCATGCCTTCCTTGCCCGCACCGGAAACCGACTGATAGGTCGATACGACGACGCGCTTGATCTTGGCAAAATCATGCAGCGGCTTCAGCGCCACGACCAGCTGTGCGGTCGAGCAATTCGGGTTGGCAATGATGTTGCGCTTGGAAAAGCCGGTGATCGCATCGGCATTGACTTCCGGAACGATCAGCGGAACGTCCTGATCGTAGCGCCAGGCCGAAGAATTATCGATGACGACGCAGCCCTGCGCGCCGATCTTCGGCGACCACTTCTGAGAAATCGTGCCGCCGGCCGACATCAGGCAGATATCGGTGTCGGAAAAATCGTAATTCTCGAGGTTGGAGACCTTCAGAACCTTGTCGCCGAAGGAGACTTCGGTGCCCTGCGAACGGGCCGAAGCAAGGGCCACGACTTCGCTTGCCGGGAAACCACGCTCCGAGAGGATATTCAGCATTTCCCGGCCGACATTACCGGTCGCGCCGACGACTGCAATCTTGAAACCCATAATTACTGCTCTCTTTCTCTTCTCTCCTCGGGCTGTGAGGGGGAACAGCGACTTTGCAGCCGCGCTGTTCCTGGTCCCCGGCCGAACCGGGGAGAGAGCGGTAGGCCAGAGACGTCAGACGGTTTTCGTCGTCGTTTTGGCCTTGGTTTTGGAAGATACACGTGCAGGGGAAAACGCTCCAGCACTGAATGCCGGACCCAATGGAGCTGCGCTGGAAAAGTCGCTGCGATACATTGTTGCTTCCCTTCGGCGCAAGTCCTTAGAAGATTTCGTGCGCAAGTCAAGCTCCGAGGCTGAAACTTGGCGCAAAGCACCGGCACCGGATGGACAAGAAAATGCCCCGCACCAGGGCGGGGCATGGAGTTCTTAGCCGATCAGGCGCATTGCTTTCAGGCAGAAAGCGCCTTGAATTCGGCAAGGATCGCATCGCCCATTGCCGTTGTGCCGACGCGGGTTGACCCCTCGCTCATGATATCGCCAGTGCGGATGCCCTTATCGAGCACATTGGCAATCGCCTTTTCCAGACGATCGGCTTCCGTAACCATGTTGAACGAGTAGCGCAGGCACATGGCAAAGGAGGCGATCATGGCGATCGGATTGGCAATCCCCTGGCCGGCAATATCCGGCGCCGAGCCATGCACGGGTTCATAGAGCGCCTTGCGCTTTCCGGTCTTGGCATCCGGTGCACCAAGCGAGGCAGACGGCAGCATGCCGAGCGATCCGGTGAGCATGGCCGCCACATCCGACAGCATGTCGCCGAACAGATTGTCGGTGACGATGACGTCGAACTGCTTGGGCGCCCGCACGAGCTGCATGCCGCCGGCATCTGCCAGCATGTGGTCGAGCTTCACATCGGAATATTTCGCCTTGTGGATCTCGGTAACGACCTGGTTCCACAAAACGCCCGACTTCATGACATTGCGCTTTTCCATGGAGCAGACAGCATTCTTGCGGGTGCGCGCCAGTTCGAAGGCAACGCCGGCAATGCGCTCGATCTCGTAGGTATCATAGACCTGCGTATCGACGGCGCGCTTCTGGCCATTGCCCAGATCGGTGATCGTCTTCGGTTCGCCGAAATAGACGCCGCCGGTGAGTTCGCGCACGATGAGGATATCAAGGCCTTCGACCAGTTCGGCTTTCAGCGAGGAAGCGTCGGCAAGTGCCGGATAGCAGATGGCCGGGCGCAGATTGGCAAACAGCTGCAGGTCCTTGCGCAGGCGCAGAAGACCGGCTTCCGGGCGCACGTCATAGGGTACGGCATCCCATTTCGGGCCGCCGACGGCGCCAAACAGCACGGCATCGGCATTCATGGCCTTGGCCATGTCGCCTTCGGAAATGGCTGCGCCATGCGCATCGTAGGCGCAGCCGCCAACAAGACCGGTATCGGTGACGAAATCGGCGCCCATGGCGCTGTTCATATGGTCGATGATCTTCACGACCTCGGCCATGGCCTCGGGGCCGATACCATCACCAGGCAGAAGGAAAAGTGAATGAGACATGTTGCGTGTCCTTAAAATGTTCGGCAGGCGTCCATCTGCACGGCACATGCGCCGCGCGTCTCCTCCCAATCCCGTCCGTGCCTGCCGCAGGACGGGCAGCAGAGTGTTCCCAGAGTCTTAAACCTTGTCGGAAGCCGCCGCAGACCCTGCTGCCGGCGCCCATCAAAGCCAGGGGCGCTCGGTCTGCATCTTGTTTTCGAACGATGCGATTGCACCATCGCTTTTCAGCGTGGTGGCAATGTCATCCAGCCCTTCCAGCATGATGTGCTTGCGCGCCGGATCGATGTCGAAGGTGATCTTGCCGCCATCGGGGCCGGAAATTTCCTGGGCTTCCAGATCAATGGTCAAGACGGCATTCGAGCCGCGCGACGCATCGTCCATCAGCTTGTCGAGATCATCCTGGGACACGACGATCGGCAGGATGCCGTTCTTGAAACAGTTATTGTAGAAGATGTCGGCAAACGAGGTGGAGATCACGCAGCGAATGCCGAAATCGAGAAGCGCCCAAGGCGCGTGCTCGCGCGAGGAGCCGCAGCCGAAATTATCACCGGCAACCAGGATCTTGGCGTCCTGATAGGCGGGCTTATTCAGCACGAAATCGGTATTCAGCGTGCCGTCTTCAAAGTAACGGGCTTCAGCGAAAAGGCCTTTTCCGAGACCGGTGCGCTTGATCGTCTTCAGGTAATCCTTCGGAATGATCATGTCCGTGTCGATGTTGACGACGGGAAGCGGCGCTGCAACGCCGGTAAGCTTGACGAATTTATCCATGATCTGCCTCCGCGAGACTGGTTATGCGGAGGCTGCAATAGACCATATTGCGGGGAATTTGAAGGCCAGTTTACACGCAAACGGTACGCCGACCCTTTCGGCCGGCGCTTGTGGGCCGCCGCTGAGGCTGCCGACCCTATTGATCGATGATCGTGCCGCGTCCGTCGTTCCAGACGCGCATGTCGCGTTTTGCGGCCTTGGCGCGCACGGGCACCGGTTTGGCGCGCATGGACAGGGCTTTCACGGCGGTAAACACGGCGAGCATGCCGGCAAAGGCGATCGTGATCGATGCCGTCAGCACGACAAGCGCGGTGATGGCGGCGATACCCACGAGGCCAAGGAAGAGGGTACGAATATTCTGCATGATTTAGAACCTTTCTTCTTCCCGAAATGTGGTCCTTTCCATTGGCACTTGCAAGGGCTTTTGCCGGACTGCGCTATTGCGCCTCATCACAAAGCTTGTCACAAAGCCGCGATGTCACTGGCTGGGCCCTTTTTCATGCGCATCCAACGTTCGTTTCTCAGCGTACCCGCCATCAACCAGCGCGCTCTGGACAAGGTTCCGACGCTGGAATGCGATGGCGTGATCTTCGATCTGGAAGATTCGGTGGCGCCGGAGAAAAAGGTGCAAGCCCGCGACAACCTCAGGCGGTTTTTCTCGCAAGAGCCACGCAGCGACCATATCGCCATCATCCGCGTAAACGAGATTGCCTCGCCCTTCTTCGAGGCAGATCTGGCACTGGTGCTTGAACTCAAGCCCGATGCCGTTCTGCTGCCGAAGGTGAATGACGCTACCGATATCGAAGCTCTCCAGGCGCGTCTGGATGCGGACCTTGCGCCTTCAGAGCTGAAGATCTGGGCCATGATGGAAAGCGCAAGGGGCGTGGCGAACACCGTGCAGATTGCCGCCACGCGCGAGACGGGAGCACACCGCCTCGATGGTTTCGTGGTTGGACTCAATGATCTGCGCAAGGAAACCCGCGTTCTACCACGCCCTGGCCGCACCTATCTCGTACCCTACCTCATGCAGGTGGTGCTCGCCGCCCGCGCCTACGGGCTTTGCGTGATCGACAGCGTCTCCAATGACTTTCGCGATCTGGACGGTTTTGCCAGCGAATGCCTGCAAGGCCGCGAGATGGGGTTCGATGGCAAGATGCTGATCCACCCTGCCCAAATCGCTCCTGCCAACCGGGCATTCGGCCCCTGGCCCGAGGAGATAGCCGAGGCGCAGGCTGTTGTTACAGCCTTTGCCCAGCCGGAGGCGGAAAAGCTCAATGTCATCAATCTTGATGGCCGCATGATTGAGCGGCTACATCTGGAAGGGGCCGAAAAACTCCTTGCCCAGGTAAAGTTCATCGAAAGCAGAAAGACAGATCCATGAAAGTCTACCGTTTCCTCACCGGCCCCGACGACGCCTCCTTCTGTCACCGGGTGACGGATGCTCTCAACAAAGGCTGGGAACTGCACGGCGCGCCCAGCCACACCTTCAATGCGGCTGAAAACAAGCTCTATTGCGGCCAGGCTGTGGTGAAGACCGTCGAGGGCAAGGAATACCATCCCGACATGAAACTCGGCGAGCAGTAAGCAGAAAACCGGGAGCCGCCAGACCGCGGCTTCCGGTGCATTTTCCAGTGACACTCTGCCTGAGAAGGCAAGGCTTTTCACCCCGTCCGATCTGCGGCTTCTTCTGCGCTTTCCTCGATACGCTCCATGTCATCATCGGAAAGGCCGAAATGATGGCCGATCTCATGGATCAGCACATGGGTGATGATATCACCGAGCGTCTCGTCATTTTCCGCCCAATAGTCGAGGATAGGCCGGCGATAAAGCCGGATGCGGTTCGGCAGCTCGCCGGTTTCCATGGTGAAACGCTCTGAAATGCCCCGCCCCTCGAAAAGGCCGAGCAGATCGAAGGGCGTTTCGAGCGCCATGTCATCAAACACTTCGTCATCCGGAAAGTCCTCGATCTCGATGATGAGGTTTCCGGTCAGCGCGCGGAACTCTTCCGGCAGGTTCCCATAGGCCACGATTGCCAGCGATTCAAACGTGCTGATGGTCGGTGCATGGCGATCCTGCCATTCATCGGTCTGGTCGATACGGGCCATACGTGCTCCTTTTCCACCAGCATATAAGGTTTCTGAAAAAATATTTCGAGTGCGGATTCAATCCACAGGTGAAGGCGGTGAACGAATCTCTGACGACCGCCTGTTGACTCTTGCGGACAGCTCTGGAATCCATAGGAACATAACAGGAACATTTAATGAGGCCACGCATTTTGCCTGGCCCGACAACAGATGGAGCTGACGTCATGGCACGATCTGCCTTGGCGCAGGAGACGGTTTTTGCCCTGCGCGAAACGATTGCCCGACTGGAAGGCAAGCCGCTGCCCGCACAGGCAGCGGCCAAGGCACAAGATGTTGGAAACGGCATAGAGCGCGCGCCCGGCAACCTTCTTACAACCGGCATCGACATGCTTGATGAGGCACTGGAGGGCGGCCTGGCCTGTGATACCTTGACCGAGATCCGCAGCGAGGGCTTTCGCCATGCCGGCACCGCAAGCGGCTTTGCGCTGGCGCTCTGCGCCAGAATGCAAATGCAGCATGCAGCATCGAGAGGCCCGGACAATGCGGTACTCTGGATCGCCGACCGCATGGCAGCGCAGGAGGCCGGCAAGATCTACCCGCTCGGCCTGCGGCGGTTCGGGCTTGCCATCGAGCGGCTGTTTCATGCGCTTCCCACCTCGCTGGAGGATGCCCTCTGGCTGGCGGAGGCAGCCCTTGGCAGCGGCGTCTTCTGCATGACCATTCTGGAAATACGCGGCAATCCAAAGGCTTTTGGGCTCACCGAAAGCCGACGGCTAAGCCTAAGGGCCAAGGCGGCGGGGCGGCCGCTTCTGATCCTGAGGCAGGCCGGGGAGGAGGAGGCTTCAAGCGCCCTCTTCCGTTTTCTTGTGCAACCGGCACTAGCTTGCGAGCGACGCCTGCCCGATGGGGCGATGCTTGGCGGCAGCATCGGCCATCCGGTTTTCCGTCTCACTTTGGAGAAGAGCCGCAATCCGGCTCCGCTCTCCCTTTATCTGGAATGGACCCCCCATGACCGCCAATTCCTCGCCCTCGACCCGTCAAAACATGCTCTCCTTCCAGAACAGCCAGCAACGCATCCTGGCGCTGCATTTTCCAAAACTGTCAACGGACCGGATCCTGCGCCGTCGCCGGGGTCTGTCCTGGCGTTTGACCGGGCATCCTGAAGACGGCCCGCTTGGCATTGCCGGGCGGCGAGACAATGCCATGCGCCTCGTCGCGCTGGATGA
The DNA here is from genome assembly GCF_005222845.1 of Rhizobium sp. FY34. Taxonomy (GTDB): domain Bacteria; phylum Pseudomonadota; class Alphaproteobacteria; order Rhizobiales; family Rhizobiaceae; genus Neorhizobium. The sequence goes on from NZ_STFZ01000012.1 coordinate 59,311, forward strand.
GGGGGCAGACGCTGCGGGCTTGAAGCGCGGCCAGGGGCTAGCGGAGGCGCGCGCCATCTGTCCAGCCCTGATCGTCAGCGAGGAGGACAAAGCCGCCGACCGACGGTTTCACGAGGCGCTGGCTGACTGGTGCGACCGCTATACCCCGCTGGTAGCGCTGGAGGGCGATGACGGGCTGTTTCTCGATATCACCGGCTCCGCACATCTGTTTGGCGGCGAGGAGGCCTTGCTGCAGGAAATGCTGACCCGGCTTCTGGAAATGGGCCTGCAGGTGCAGGGCGCCATTTCCAAGGCGCCTGGCCTTTCTTCCGCCCTTGCGCGTTATGCCGGAAACCGGATCGTGGCCGACGAGGATTGCGAGACTGCAATTGCACCGCTGCCGCTTTCGGCTTTGCGGATCGAGGAAAGCCTGGTGCGCGCGCTCAACAAACTGGGGCTGAAACAGGTAGGAGACCTTCTGGGCGCCCCACGCGCACCATTGGCGCGCCGTTTCGGCAGCCATCTCCTGATGCGGCTCGACCAGGCGCTTGGCCTGGACGAGGAAGCGATTTCGCCACGCCGACCCGTGGCGAGCCTTTCGGCGGAGCGGCGTCTTGCCGAGCCGGTGCAGGCAGAGGAGGATATCCTGATGCTTGCCGGCCAGGTGGCCGAAGCCTTGAAGCCGAGCCTTGAGGCGCGCGGCGCCGGCGGGCGCGTCTTCGAACTCGTGCTATTTCGCGTCGATGGCAAGGTTTTTCGCATCAGCGCCGGGGCCTCGCGTCCCTTGCGCGATGCAGGCCGGATCGCCCGCCTGTTCCAAGAGCGGCTGAAGGGCCTGCATGACGAGCTTGACGCCGGTTTCGGTTTCGAGATCTTGCGCCTGAACGTGCTGCGCCACGAGGATTTCGACACAGAACAGGGCGATTTTGAAGGCGACGATCGCCGGCATCTGTCGCTGGGTGATTTTGTCGACCAGGTATCGGCCCGCCTCGGGCCGGATTGCCTGCAGACCTATCAGTTGCGCGAAAGCCATATTCCCGAACGTGCGGTGCTGCCCGTTGCCGCACTCGATCATCTGTCGGCAGCGATTGCCGTGAAACCAAGCCGCATGCCGGAAGCAGCCCCCCTCCAAGCTGTAGGGTCAGACAGCAGGGAGCGGCCTTTGCGGCTTTTCACACATCCGGAACCGCTGGAAGCCTTTGCCGTGGAAGTGCCGGACGGGCCGCCGATCCGCTTTCGCTGGCGCCGCCTCACCCATCAGGTGCGCCGGGCGGAAGGACCGGAGCGGCTGGCCGCCGAATGGTGGCTGGACGGCGAGACGGCACCGACACGGGATTATTTTCGCCTGGAATCGGAAAACGGGCAGCGCTTCTGGGTCTACCGTCAGGGGCTCTACGACCAGCTGGCCAATCCGCGCTGGTTCATGCACGGGGTCTTTGCATGACGGTGCCTCCAGAATTTTACGAAATCGGCGCGCGCACCAACTTCTCCTTCCTGGAAGGTGCCTCGCATGCGGAAGAAATGGTGCAGGCAGCCGCTGCGCTGAACCGGCAGGGCGAACTGGCAGGGCTCGGCATTGCCGATCGCAATACGGTGGCCGGCGTGGTGCGCGCGCATGCTCAATTGCGCGACATGAAGGAGGATGGAAAGCTGAAAGTGCAGCCGGGCGCTCGCCTGGTTTTCGAGGATGCGACACCGGATATTCTGGCCTATCCGCGCAACCGCAAGGGCTGGGGCAATCTCTGTCGGCTCTTGAGTGCCGGCAATCTGCGGGCCGAAAAGGGCAGCTGTCTTCTCGGTCTGAACGATCTTCTGGAATGGGGCGACGATATGATGCTTGCCCTCCTGCCGCATCGCAGCCTGCTGGAGGACAAAGCCGGCGCCCAGGCGTTTGAAATCCTGCTGCCGCGGCTGCGCAGGCGTTTTGGCCCAACATTGCACTTGGCGCTGTCGCCGGATTACGACGGACGCGATAGCTTTGCCTTTGCCGCCTTTGCCCAATGGGCATCGCGCGCGCGCATACCGCTTCTAGCCACCAATCAGCCGCTCTACCACCATCCGGACCGGCGACCGCTGGCCGATGTGGTGACGGCCATCCGCACGCATCAGAGCGTGCAGGAGGCAGGCTTCCGCTTTGCCGCCAATGGCGAACGTTACTTGAAGCCGGCGTCGCGCATGGCGGCGATCTTCCGGCGCTATCCGGATGCCATCGCCAATTCTACGCGCTTCTTCGATCAGCTGGACTTTTCCCTGCATGAACTGCGCCACCATTATCCGGAAGAGAAAGTGAATGGCGAAACGCCATCCGAGACGCTGGAACGACTGACCTATGAGGGCGCCCGCGCGCGGTTCGGCGGCGAGATCCCGCAAAAGTTGCGCCTGCAGATCGACGAGGAATTGCAACTCATCCGCGAGAAGGACTATGCGCGCTACTTTCTCACGGTGCGCAACATCATGGAATTTGCCCGCAGCCAGGAGATCCTCTGCCAGGGACGCGGCTCGGCGGCCAATTCCACCGTCTGCTATTGTCTGCGCATCACGGATGTGGATCCGCGAAAATCCTCGCTGCTGTTTGCCCGCTTCCTGTCGACCGAGCGCGATGAGCCGCCGGATATCGATGTGGATTTCGAACATGAGCGACGCGAGGAGGTGATCCAGTTCATTTACAGAACCTATGGGCGTGAACATGCAGGCCTTGCCGCTGCCGTTACCAGCTATCGCACCCGCTCGGCCGGCCGTGAGGTGGCAAAGGCATTTGGCCTGTCGGAAGATGTGCAGACGGCCCTGTCGGCCACGATCTGGGGCTGGTCGGCAGACGGACTTTCCGAGCGCGAGGCCAAGAATGCCGGGCTCGATACCGATGACCCGACAACGAAACGGGTGCTTGCCTATGCCAGGCAGCTGATGGATTTCCCGCGTCACCTGACCCAGCATGTCGGCGGTTTCGTCATCACCCGCGACCGGCTGGATGAAGTCGTGCCGATCATGCCAACGGCCATGGCAGGCCGTTTCATGATTGAATGGAACAAGGACGATCTCGATACGCTGGGCATCCTGAAGGTGGATATCCTGGCGCTGGGCATGCTGACCTGCCTTGCCAAAGCCTTTCGGCTGCTGAAACAGCACTATGGCCTGGAGAAGGACCTGGCCGGCATTCTGGCCGATCACAGGTCGGACGTCTATGACATGATCTGCCGTGCCGATACGCTGGGCGTCTTCCAGATCGAAAGCCGGGCCCAGATGAGCATGCTGCCGCGTCTCAGACCGCGCGAATTCTACGATCTGGTCATCGAGGTGGCGATCGTGCGGCCCGGCCCGATCCAGGGGGACATGGTCCACCCCTATCTCAAACGCCGCGAGGACCAGCGCAACAACCGCCCCTTTTCCTATCCAAGCGAGGAATTGAAACTGGTGCTGGAGCGCACGCTTGGGGTTCCGCTGTTTCAGGAACAGGCAATGCAAATCGCAATTACCGCTGCCGAATTTTCCCCCAGCGAGGCCGACCTGCTGCGGCGCGCCATGGCCACCTTCCGCCGTACCGGCACGATCCATCATTTCCGCGATAAAATGGTAAGCAATATGATCCGCCGCGGTTATGCGCCGGAATTTGCCACGCGCTGCTTCAGCCAGATCGAAGGTTTTGGCGAATATGGCTTCCCCGAAAGCCATGCGGCTTCCTTTGCGCTTCTTGTCTATGTGTCCTGCTGGTTCAAGGCGCTCTATCCGGATGTCTTTCTGACAGCCATCCTCAACGCGCAGCCCATGGGTTTCTATGCCCCGGCGCAACTGGTGCGGGATGCACGCGAACACGGCATCGAGGTTTTGCCGGTGGATGTGAATTTTTCCGATTGGGATGCAGCGCTGGAGGCAGGTCAAGGCTTTGATCCGTGCCGCATGGCAGACCAGCATCGCAGCATGCGCGGCGTGATCAGGTCCAGCCACTCGGTGCGGCTTGGATTGCGGCTGGTCAAGGGCCTGGAGGAGAGAGATATCCGCGACAGGCTCGTTTTCCATCGCGGCAGCGGCTATCACTCCATCCGCGATCTCTGGCTGCGCTCCGGCCTGACCCGCGCCACCATCGAACGGCTGGCAGAGGCCGACTGCTTCCGCTCCATGGGACTGGACCGACGGCGTGCCCTCTGGGAGGTAAGGGCCCTTGATGCGCGCAATGCCAGTGAAAGCCTGCCATTGTTTGCGCAGGCAGGCCATGAAGATCTGCAGATCGAGCCGGAGATGGAATTGCCGGAAATGCCACCGGGCGAACAGGTCATCGAGGATTATCGCAGCCTGACCCTGTCGCTGAAGGCACATCCCGTCACCTTCCTGCGCAGAGAACTTGCATCCCGAGCCATTGTCCTCGCCAGCACCTTGCGCACTGCGCCGAAAAACCGCCGCGTGGATATCGCCGGACTGGTGCTGATCCGCCAGCGACCGGGAACGGCCAAGGTCATCTTCATGACGCTGGAAGATGAAACCGGCATTGCCAATGCCATTATCAAGCCAAAGATCTTTGCGCTTTACCGTTCAGTGGTCATGGCTGCCAGGCTCGTGCGTATCCGCGGCCTGCTGCAACGGGAAAATGAGGTGATCCATGTGATCGCCGACGTGATCGAGGACCTGACGCCCATGCTCGGCCTCCTTCACGAGGAAAAGCACCGCTTCGGGCTTTGCGAGCGGGCCGACGAGGTGCTGCGGGCCACGAAACGGCGCAGGTGCTGCCGAGAGGCCGCAATTTCCATTAAAGTAAGTCCCCGTACGGGATACCGAGTCGCGGGCGACACGCAGATGTGAAAGCCGCTCCTGCCTGCAAATGCCCGGATTTGCCGCGTTTGAAGGCCGCGCGACGGATTCATTCTTGACAGATGCGATCCAATTTATCAAAACAAGACATCACTCATCATGTTTGATGGCTAATACGCATGCTGGTCTGTAGTTGCAATTACATCACCGATCATGAAATCAAGGACGTCATCAATGGCCTCCTCGATGAGGACTGTTGGCAGCTGATCGTGCCGTCCAAGGTCTATCATGCCATGCAGAAGCGTGGTCGCTGCTGCGGCTGCTTTCCCAATGTCGTCGACATCATTATCCGCACAACGGAAGAGTATCATGCCTGCCGGCACTCGACGGAGGCAGAGGTTGTCGATTATATGTCTCGCCTGAAGAAGTTTCATGACGACAACAGGAGAGCGGACATTGAAAGGCGACACAAGAGTCATCGAGCGGCTTAACGAAGCCCTTTTTCTCGAACTCGGCGCAGTAAACCAGTATTGGCTGCATTACCGCCTGCTTGAGGATTGGGGTTACACAAAGCTCGCGAAAAAAGAGCGCGCCGAATCGATCGAAGAAATGCAGCATGCCGACAAGATCGTCGCGCGCATCATCTTCCTCGAAGGCCACCCCAACCTGCAGACACTGGCGCCCTTGCGCATCGGCCAGAACGTTCGCGAAGTTCTGGAGGCGGATCTTGCTGGCGAATATGATGCACGCACATCCTACAAGGCCTCGCGTGATATCTGTTCGGAAGCCGGCGACTACGTGACCATGAAACTGTTCGAACAGTTGCTGATAGACGAAGAAGGCCATATCGACTTTCTCGAGACGCAACTCGAATTGCTCGGCAAGCTGGGCGATGAACGCTACGGCCTGCTGAACGCCGAATCAGCCGACGCCGCTGAATAACAGCGAACCAGAACAGTCCGGAGCCGGCCCGCGTTTTCGCGGTGCCGGCTTTTCTATGCGATCGGATCGCGCAACGCATGCGGGAAAGGCAGCCGCCGCCAGAGCCGAAAACCAGGACAGAGACCGCCAAGCAGCACGGCCTGACGGCTTGCAAAGCGGGCGTATTCAATGATACCCGAATATCCGCGATCCAGTCACGTCATTCTGCTCAAGTCGATAGTACTCTGCTCATGAAAATAAGTGTCTACGCGATCAATCTTGATCGATCAGCAGATCGATGGTCGGAACTTCATCAGCAGGCCGAGACTCTTGACCTTCAACTTATTCGGGTGCCCGCCATCGACGGAGCCAAACTCTCGCCCCATGACTGGCACGACTGCGATGATAGGGAATTTCAACGCCGCAATGGCAGGCTCGTCCTGCCTGGAGAATATGGCTGCTATAAAAGCCACCTGAAAGCGCTGGCCGCCTTTATTGCATCGGGAGATCCGGCCGCCGTAATTGTGGAAGATGACGTACGGCTGACAACCGATCTGGCCGAGCGGATTCAAGCGCTGATGACCGCACGGCCGGAGGCCGAACTCATCAAGCTCTATAATCACCGGATCGTCTGGTTCAGGCATTTCGCCACCTCGTCACATGGCGACGAAATCGGACGAGCAGCCCACGGTCCACAGGGGTCCGCGGCCTGTTACCTTGTCACCCGCTCAGGCGCACTGAAGCTTCTAAAATCGCTGAAGGTAATGCACTATCCTTGGGATGTGGCCCTGGAAAGAGCCTGGGTCACGGGCGCCCGCACCTATGCGACACGCGAGCCGGTTGTCCAGTCCACGCATGCCCGCACAACAATTGCCACAGGCTCCGCCTATAGAGCTTCGAAGTTTCGCTGGTGGAAGCGGATGAGCACCTATGCCATGCGCACCATCGAAAGTGCACGCAGGATCTTCTATGCTCTCATTGGCTAATATAGCGCGCACAGGCAGGGCGATCAATCCTTGGTTGATATTCCCTGTCCTTTGGGCCGTCACCGCATCTGCGGTCATTGTTGAAAGCGATGTTTATCGCTACAGCTGCATCATCTTCGTTATATTTACCCTGACACGCGAGATGCCGCTGGTGCGCAGCATCTCGCGGGACTGGCTGGCATTGCTTTGCTATGGCTGGTCTCTCTATGCATTCAGCCGCTTCCTCATCGGATTGCTGGTCTACGGAGAAAAGGGAGCATCCGAATGGCTCTATATTTTCCCGCTCCTGTTTCCGGTTCTCGGTGCGGCGCTCTATGCCACCAGACGCCATATCCTTGCTGCTGCAACGATATTGCTCATCGCAAGCCTTGGCGCATTGTTGCTGACCCTCAACTACCAAACGACGGCCGACGGCATGCGCGCCGCCCCGCTTTTCCATCACAACCCCATTCATGCGGCGATTGGCTGCTGCATGATCCTGATCACGGCCATCTTCTGGCTGATATTCGGCTTTGAAAGCGGCCTGTTCAGCCGCCGGAAATGGTCCTGCGCACCCTTTGGCGTTGCGGTCATCCTGCTCAGCCTGATTGGCGTGCTGGGCTCACAATCAAAAGGCGCCTGGCTTGCCCTGTGTGCAACACTCGGCTTCATGATCCTTTTGGCCTTCTTCCAGTATGCCGGTCGCAATCGGCTCTATTTCATCCTGATCGTGTCGGCGCTGGTTCTTGTCGTCACAACCCTGGTGGCCACCTATGTGCGTGAAATTGCCGGCACCACGGTCAGTGCCGGGTCGCAATTGTCCAGCCAGGCGGTCACCGGTCAGAACATCATGGGTGCCATGCAGCATGCCATCAACGATCCTGCCACGCCCTTCGCGATGAAGGAGCGATTAATGCTCTGGTCCAATTCCTTCGAACTCATCAGTGCAGAACCATGGTTCGGCTGGGGCAATCTTTGGTTGCGTGAATGGCGCAAGACCACCTACGCTGATATTGGCTACACGCTGATGCACAACGGATATCTGGAGATCATGGTGCGCCACGGCCTGTTTGGCCTCCTCTTCCTTGCAACATTCATTGCCGCCTCCATATGGCGGATCAGCCAAGCCTGTCGCAGCGGTGTCATTGCCCCAAGCCTTGCAGCCTATCTTTATTGCATCAGCTTCTTCTTCTTTTGCACCATCTTGACCAATTCCAACAATCGGCTGGCCCTGGGCGAAAGCTTCATGTGTCTGGCGGCTGCGGCAGTGTTTGCCATAACACTCGCAATGCAGGCGTCAACACCTCACGCAAAACCCGCGACACATCCGGCGGTCTCAGGGTAAAGCCTTGACGCAAACGGATATACGGCGCCCAAGCGCAATTTCCTCAACACAGGCGTGCCAGACGATGTCAGTAAAACGGATCTTCGATACCAGCGTTGCGGCTATTGCCCTTCTTGTGCTCGCTATTCCGATGGCCTGTATCGCACTGGCCGTGCGGCTGACCTCGAATGGGCCGGCGCTTTACTGGTCGCGGCGGGTCGGGCGCGACAACGGCCTGTTCTCCATGCCCAAGTTTCGCACCATGCAGCTCAATGCACCCGTGGTGGCTACACATCTGCTGCAGAACCCTGAGAGCCACCTCACCTCCATAGGAGGTTTTCTGCGGCGCACCAGCCTTGATGAGCTTCCCCAGCTCTGGTGCGTGCTGAGAGGCGAGATGAGCTTGGTCGGACCGCGCCCTGCTCTGTTCAATCAAGATGATCTGATCGCCGCCCGCACCCAGTGCAACATCCACAGGCTTTTGCCGGGCCTGACGGGCTGGGCACAGATCAACGGACGAGATGAATTGGCCATTCCTCAAAAAGTCGCCTTGGATGAAGAGTATATGACGCGTAAGAGCTTTACATTCGATATGCGCATCCTGTTTCTGACAGTCCTGAAAGTGGCTGGCGCTTCAGGTGTCAAACACTAAATCCTTGAGCGACCGATCCGGCGCAACACGCGCCAGATCGACGCTCAAAGACCGGTGAAATGAAATGGACAGTTGAGACCTGCTTTCGAAACGCGCGCAGATCAAATGTCGGAATCGAACCACGAGCAGCATGCCGGGCTTTCTCAGTATCACGTCCGGGGTCAACGCAGGACAAAAATGGCTTCAAGTATCACCGACAGCGGCTGGCTTTTGAAACTACGGGAGCAGATTATCCGGACGCCGCGCGTCTGGAAGCGGCTGCTGATGATCAGTTTCGATACCGGTGCCCTCCTGGTGGCGCTGTGGGCAAGCTATGCGATCCGCTTGTCGCAATGGCTGCCGGAGGTGACGGCAGAACGACTGACGCTGACGGCTCTGGCGCCCGTTGTCGCCATTCCCGTTTTCATTCGCCTGGGATTGTACCGGGCCGTTATCCGCTATCTGCCGGAAGCGGCCATCTGGACCATTCTGAAGGCGATGGTCATTGCCACGATGAGTTGGGTCATTCTCATCTTCCTGATGGAAATGGCCGGCCAGGGTATCGTGCCCCGCTCCGTTCCGTTTCTTTACTTCATCCTGGGCACGCTTCTGATTGGTGGCATGCGCTTTACAGCGAAATGGGTTCTCAACACCGGAACCGGCCTGCGGCGGGATGAGGAGCCGATATTCATCTATGGAGCCGGCCCTGCGGCCGTCCAACTGGCACGCGCCCTGAACGGGCATGGGAAGCGCTATGTGGTGGGCCTGATCGACGATGAGCCCGCCAATCATGGCCGGGATATCGCCGGTTATCGCGTCTACCCTTCCCGCGACCTGCCGTCCCTGATCGACCGCTACGGGATCAAGGAAATTGTCCTCAGCATGTCCTCGATCCCGGCTGATGCAAAACAATCGGTCATTACCAATATCTCGGGACTGGGCGTGAAGATCCGCACCCTCCCGGATATCTCGGATCTTGTCGATGGACGCTATGTGGTCAGCCAGATCCGGGAAATCGAAATAGACGAACTTCTGGGACGATCTTTCGTTCCAGCCGACAAGAGCCTTCTCAGCCATTCTCTTACAGACAAGGTGGTCATGGTCACAGGCGCCGGCGGCTCCATCGGCTCGGAACTGTGTCGATTGATCATTCGCTGGAAGCCAAGAAAACTCGTCCTTCTCGAGGCAAGCGAATTTGCCCTCTACCGGATAGAGCAGGAACTGCGAATGGCAGATCCGGACATGATCATCCCGGTGCTGGGATCGGTGACCAATGCAAGCACTGTGCGGCGCGCCATCCGCCACCATGGCGTGGAGGTGCTTTACCATGCAGCCGCACACAAGCATGTGCCGCTGGTGGAGGCCAATATCCTCGAGGGTATCCGCAACAATGTGTTTGGAACCTTGACGGTCGCAACGGTGTCTGCGGAAGAAAATGTCTCGAATTTCGTTCTGATTTCGTCGGATAAGGCCGTACGGCCAACGAATGTCATGGGCGCGACGAAGCGCTGGGCGGAACTGATTGTCAGGCAAATGGCTGTGGAAGCCGACGCGCGCGCGCGCGCGCAGATTTTCTGTGCCGTGCGCTTTGGCAATGTTATCGGTTCTAATGGCTCTGTCGTGCCGCTTTTCAAGCAGCAGATCGCCAAGGGCGGGCCCGTGACGGTGACCGACCCGGACATGACCCGCTACTTCATGGCCATTCCCGAGGCTGCAGAACTGATCGTCCAGGCCGGCGCGCTCTCCGGTGGTGGAGATGTTTTCCTTCTGGACATGGGCGAGCCCGTGCGCATCGGCGACCTGGCTGAAAACATGATACGCTTGGCCGGTTTCCAGGTCAGCGATGGACGCCACATGGACGGTGGCATTGCCATAGAGGTCATCGGCAAGCGGCCGGGAGAAAAACTGTTCGAGGAACTGTTTTACGATCGAAACAACGCCAAACCGACACGGCATCCCAAGATCCTGCGGGCCGATTCTGCGGCCATAGCCCGCTACGACATGGCACAGGCATTGGGAAATCTCGAGCAGGCCGTGAATGCGGATGATGAGGTACGCGCACGGCAACTGCTGTTTGAACTGATCACCACCGAAAAGTGCGGTGATCCGCTGGAATCGCAAGATCGATCGCAGTGTGTCGATTCGGGCTGTCCGTCTTGACCGTACTCGTCACCGGAGCTTCCGGCTTCATTGGCTCCGCCCTGATGCGGGACCTGGAGCGGCTTGGCCTGAAAGCCCGAGGTCTCACACGCGGAGACACAGCAGGCCTCATCTCTGTGCCCTCCTATGATGCGCCGGACGAACTGGCCCAGCATTTGGCCGGTGTGACAAGCCTCGTGCACCTAGCGGCCCGTGTCCATGTCATGCAGGAAACCTCGAAGGACCCGCTGACTGCCTTTCGCCAAGCCAATGTCGAAACGACCATAAATCTGGCGCGCCTGGCGGCCGCTTCCGGTGTCCGCCGTTTCGTTTTCCTCAGTTCCATCAAGGTGAATGGCGAGCGCACAGTACCGGGAAAACCGTTTTGCGCCGATGATCCATCAGCCCCCGAAGATAACTATGGTCTTTCAAAGGCCGAAGCGGAGGCGGGTCTGAGGGAGGTCGGGCGCCAGACCGGCATGGAGATTGCGATCATACGGCCGCCGCTGGTCTATGGCCCCGGCGTTGGGGCCAACTTCCGCAAATTAATGACGCTGGCAGCAAGTCCGCTTCCTTCGGTCTTCTCGCGGATAGACAATAGGCGCTCGCTCGTCTTTATCGGCAATCTCTGTGACCTCATCATCCAGTGCCTCATCAACAGCAAGGCTGCCGGTCAGGTGTTTCTGGTCAGCGACGGACACGACCTTTCGACACATGGGCTGATATGCGACATGCGAAGGGCCATGGGCAAGGCGTCTCCAAGCCTGCCGGTGCCACCGGCGCTGCTGCACACTCTTGCCACGCTGCCTGGGTTCAGTGCCGTCCTTGAACGCTTGCTCGGCACTCTACAGGTTGATATCACGGCAACCCGTGACCGGCTATCCTGGACACCACCTTACTCGATTGCGCAGGGGCTTAAGGCAACACTTCTGGGCGACGGAGTGCTTGATCGCTGAGGCATAGCGCAGGGGCTCAAGACCTTCACATATCATCGCCTTTGCCTTGCAAACCGGTGCAGGGACAAAAATGGTAGGATCAATGCGCGTTCTTCATTTCTTCAAGACCTACTATCCCGACACCTTCGGCGGCGTCGAGCGTACCATCCATGCGATTGCCAAGGGCAGCATTGCGCATGGTATCGAGACCGACGTGCTGTCGTTGAGCAGTGATCCAGTTGCCAACAGCCAGATCTTAGATGGCCATAGGGCTCAGAAGGCGAAGCTCGATTTCGAGTTTGCCTCCACAGGCTTTTCACGAGATGCCTTCAAAGCCTTCTCCGACTTGTCGCGTCAGGCCGACATCGTTCACTATCATTTCCCATGGCCATTCATGGACCTCGTGCATCTACTGAAACCGCCGGGAAAGCCGACACTCGTCACGTATCATTCCGACATCGTGAAGCAGAAAACGCTCTTGCGGGCCTACACACCACTGATGCACCGTTTCCTGTCGAGCGTCGATCGGGTGGTGGCCACATCCGATAACTATGTGAAGACCAGCGCTGTGTTGCAACGCTACGAAAACAAGCTGGACATTATACCGATTGGTCTGGACGAGGCCGACTATCCCCGCGCACCAAAAGCTCTTGCAGAGCAGTGGCAATCACAGTTCAAGCGCCCCTTCTTCCTGTTTGTCGGGGTGCTGCGGTACTATAAAGGCATCCAGTTCCTGGTGGAGGCGGCAAAAGGCCTGGCTGCGGATATCGTCATCCTCGGCGAGGGTCCGATGGAGGTGCAACTGAAGGCACAGGTCAGCGAACTGGGCCTGCAAAACATTCACTTTCTGGGAAAAAGGTCCGACCTGGACAAGGCTGCCTTGCTGGAACTCTGCACGGCACTAGTTTTTCCCTCGCATCTGCGATCAGAGGCTTTCGGCCTCTCGCTGGTCGAAGCAGCCATGTTCGGCAAACCCATGATCAGCTGCGAGATCGGCACGGGCACGAGTTTTGTCAACCGGCATGGAATAACAGGCATCGTCGTACCTCCGGGCGACGCCAAGGCCCTTCACCAGGCTATGCAGGCCTTGCTCACCGATTCGGGTCGAACACACGCCTATGGCCATAATGCCCGGCAGCATTATACGGACAAACTTAGATCATCTTTGATGGTTGAACGTTACAACACCCTCTACAGAAAGCTTGCCGCCTCCTCTAGGTAAGGGTCCTGAAATGCAAGACAAAACGATGATCTGGGCCGCAATGACTTTGGCAGACAAGGTCTTTTACCGGCCGAGCTTTGCCATCAGCGCCTGATACCAGACCGCATAGGGTTGTGCGATCCACCACTTCAGGGGGACGCTGCCATAGTGCTTTCGCACAACACGGATCGCCTCCCTGTAGTGACGGGCGCGCTGTGTCTTCGTCTTCGTATCGGCGTGAACCCGATTGACCGCAACCACGTCATTCAGGAAAACAGGCGGTGCAACATTCTTGAAGAGACGCCACCACAAATCATAGTCCATCGCCATATGCAGGCTCGGATCAACACCTTCAACCGCTTCCCAGGCGCTGCGCCTGATCAGGGTAGCCGGTTGAGAGATGATGCAGCGGAGTGCCATCTGGCGTGCGCTAAAGGGCTGAACCCAGACTTCCTTGTCCAGCCCCGTCTTGTCGAAATGGTTGAGGCAACGGCCATACACCATAGGGGCAGACGGATGTGCTTCGGCATAGGCAACAAGCCGCGAGAGCCCTCCAGGCAGAAACCAGTCATCGCTGTTCAGCCAGCAGACATACTTGGCCCGGCCCTTGGCTATCCCTTCATTGATGGCAGCAGCCTGGCCATCATCCGGGTAGCTGCGAAAACCAGTGAGACGGTCCTCAAAGCGTGCAATCACATCCAGCGACTGGTCTGTCGAACCGCCATCCAGGACGAAGACCTCGACAGGCACAGTGTTCTGATCCAGCAAGGACGCCAGTGCCTGTTCGAGATAGCGCCCCTGATTGAACGACGGTACGGCGACAGTGACGAGCGGGTCCGTCAGCGTCAGCTCCCGACGTTCTGGAGGAAATCGGCATAGGCAAGCGCAATGCCTTGGCGCAGATCGGTCTTTGCCTTCCAGCCGATCGATTTTATCTTGTCGACATCAAGCAGCTTGCGCGGCGTGCCATCCGGCTTGGACGCATCAAACACGATATCACCGGTAAAGCCGACAACATCCATGACCGTTTCCGCAAGCTCCTTGATCGTCACATCGACACCCGTTCCGACATTGAAGAGGCCGTCGCGGATCTCATCTTTTTCCATCAGGAAAACGCAGGCCTCCGCCATGTCATCGACATAGAGAAATTCGCGCATCGGCTTTCCCGAACCCCAGACTTCATAGACAGAATCGCCACGCAGTTTGGCTTCGTGTGCCTTGCGGATCAGAGCCGGAAGAACGTGGCTGGTGGCCAGATCGTAGTTGTCGTTGGGGCCGTAAAGATTCGTCGGCATGGCCGACACATACTGCGTCCCATACTGGCGGTTATAGCTTTCGCACAGCTTGATGCCGGCGATCTTGGCAATCGCATAGGGTTCGTTTGTCAGTTCCAGCGGACCCGTCAGGAGGTAATCCTCCCGGATCGGCTGCGGACAGTCGCGCGGATAAATGCAACTGGAACCGAGGAACAACATCCGCTCCACACCGGCCATTGCGGCCGCATGCGTGATGTTCGCCTCGATAATCAAGTTCTGGTAGATGAAGTCGGCGCGATAGGTGTTGTTGGCGTATATCCCTCCGACCCTAGCAGCCGCCATGAAAATATAATCAGGTTTTTCGGATGCCAAGAACTCCGTAACCGAGGCCTGCTGCGTGAGATCAAGCTCTGAACTCGTCCTCATCACCAGGTTGGAATATCCCGCCGACCTGAGCCTGCGAACGATGGCTGAGCCAACCATGCCGCGATGGCCGGCTACGTAAATCTTGGCATCCGTATTCATGACTTACTCGTGATAGCTGAAGGTCGTGTAACCGTGGTTCTTGACAACCTCGTCCCGCTCTGCGGATCTGAGGTCTTCGCGCATCATTTCGGAAACCAGTTCCTCGAAGGTAATCTTCGGGGTCCAGCCCAGCTTTTCCCGAGCCTTCGATGCATCGCCCAACAGGGTTTCGACTTCAGCCGGACGGAAATAGCGGGGATCAACTGCAACGATGCACTTGCCGTTTTCGTCATAGCCCTTTTCATCGACACCGGTGCCGGACCAGGTGATGGTCATCTTTGCTTCGTCCGCGGCAGCGTTGACGAAATCACGAACGCTGAACTGAACGCCCGTGGCAATCACGAAATCTTCGGGCTGTTCCTGCTGCAGCATCATCCACTGCATTTCAACATAGTCCTTGGCATGACCCCAGTCGCGCTTGGCGTCGAGATTACCAAGATAGAGGCAATCCTGCAGGCCAAGCTTGATACGAGCGAGCGCACGCGTGATCTTGCGGGTGACGAAGGTTTCACCGCGAACGGGGCTCTCATGGTTGAACAGGATGCCGTTGCAGGCATACATGCCGTAAGCTTCGCGGTAGTTGACCGTAATCCAGTAGGCATAGAGCTTGGCAACGGCGTAAGGCGAACGGGGATAAAACGGCGTTGTTTCGCGCTGCGGGATTTCCTGCACGAGACCGTAAAGTTCCGACGTCGATGCCTGATAGAAGCGCGTTTTCTTCTCAAGACCGAGAATACGCATGGCTTCCAGAATACGCAAAGCGCCAAGTCCATCCGAATTGGCCGTATATTCCGGCTCTTCGAAAGACACAGCAACGTGTGACTGAGCAGCAAGATTGTAGATCTCGTCCGGCTGCACCTGCTGGATGATCCGGATAAGGCTCGTGGAATCGGTCAAGTCACCATGATGCAATACAAACTTGCGGTCGCCCTCATGGGGATCGACGTAGAGATGATCGATACGATCCGTATTGAACAGCGAAGTACGACGCTTGATGCCATGCACTTCATATCCCTTATCCAGCAGAAGTTCTGCCAGATATGATCCGTCTTGGCCTGTTACACCGGTAATAAGAGCTTTTTTCACGCTACCTCTCAGCTATCTACAAGGGGCTTCAAACGCTCAATCTGTGACTGAACCATGAGCGTCACCATGTTTTCAAAATTTACTGTTGGTTGCCAGTCCAGCATTTTCTTGGCTTTTGTTGGATCAGCAAGAATGCAGCCTGGCTCAAGCGGACGTACCAACACCGGATCGCTGAATACACACTTTTTCCAATCGCATCCAACACTTTGGTATGCGACCTCGCATAATTCGCTCAACGTATGCTGTTCACCCGTGCCGATGACAAAGTCACCCGGCGCATCTTGCTGCAAGATCATCCACATTGCGCGAACGAAATCTGGTGCATAGCCCCAATCGCGGGCAATTGCGAGATTTCCAAGCGCCAGTTGCCCATTTTCGACAATCGGACGACCACGTTCATTCAGATCCGGGGAGTTCATAATGCCAAGGGACGCGCAGGCAGCACCATAGGCCACTTTCTGCGTGAGGAAATGCAATGGCCGGCGTTCGCTCTCGTGATTGAACAAGATACCATTGGCAATATAGAGGCCGTAGCTGTTGCGATAGATCAGAGCCATCTGATGAGCATAGGCCTTTGCGGCGGCATAAGGATTGACCGGGTGAAACAAAGTGCTTTCGTTTTGCCGATTTTCCCTCGACTGCCCAAACATTTCAGAGGATGAGGCATTGTAGACCCTGGCGTCGGGCCGGTGATGCCGGACAGCCTCGAAAAGCCGCACGGCAGCCATGCCGTTAACGGTCAATGTCTCTGCCGCCCGCGCCCAGGATTCACCCGGTCGCGATTGCGATGCCAGATGATAGATTTCATCGGCCTGCGAATCCTGAACCGCATTGGCAATATCGACGCCTTCCGTCAGATCACCCAGCAGAATCTTGACCTTACCTTTCAGATGGCTGCCACAATTGGGCTTGTACCAGCTTTCCTGCCGGGCAAAGCCGAAAACTTCATACCCCTTCTCAAGCAAAAGCTCTGCCAGGTAGGATCCATCCTGGCCCGTAATCCCTGTGATAAGCGCCCGCTTCATATGAGCGTCCTTCTGGGTCAATATATGCAACCGAAACTAGAATTACCTGAAGCGCCTGCGCAAGGCTGGAGACAGGGTCCATGCTTTGCGAACAGCGCGACCGAGAAAAGGAGATTTTCGGTCGACAACACCAAAAACGGTGTGAGCGACATAGTTGGCCTTTTCCGGGTCAGCGCCGATCTTGGACAACTGACTGGCGAAATGAACGAGCGCAGGAAGTGTGTATATGCCAGGCGCTATCCGACGCAACCGATCCCCGCCGCTCCAGCTTTCGTAGAGACGGTAGGACCACATTCCCAGATAGTAGCTGAAGCTGACATAGCCACCGTGACGCTCGCAGATCTCGAAGACTTCCTCATAGATCTTACCGCGCATAGCCAGCGTCTTTGCATCTTCGTGAAGACGAGACTGGGCCAGCTTGTCGCCGACATGATGAATGATAGCGCCGGACCTGGCCATTCTCAGCCAGTATTCATAATCCATGGCCGTCTGCATCGAAACGTCAAACGGACCGATCCTGTCTACGATACGACGCTGCCAGAAGGCCGCCGGCTGGCAAATGCAACAATCCGCCATCAATCGATCAAAGCTGTATTCGGCAGTGTTATAGGTGCCCGTCACATGGCCATCGACATCGATGTAATCGGCATTGCCATACATCATGTCGCATTCAGGATGATCGTTGAAATAGCGCACCACCGTTTCGATGGCGCCGGGCAGAAGCACGTCATCAGAATTGAGGTAGGCGAGAACGTCACCTTTCAGAAGGGCCGTACCTTTGTTGATCGCGTCTGTCTGTCCCTTGTCCGGCTCGGAGATCCAGCGAATCCGATCGCCATAGCTCTTGAGAATCTCGACCGTATTGTCGGTCGAAACGCCATCCATCACCAGGAGTTCTATATTCGGGTAGCTTTGATTGAGAACACTGTCGATCGCTTCACGAATGAAGCGGGCATGGTTGCGCGTCGGCATCACGATGCTCACCAGCGGCTGACGCTGCGGATATTCCGCAGGATTGCCCGCAACCCGCGTCACAGCCGCCCGCAACGCTCTAGCCGGACCTTCCCAGTCATAGGCAAGCACCCGAAGCTTTGCCTTTTCGGACAGCATGTCCCGCAGGCCGGCCTCGGTCGTGATCCGTTTCATCAGCGCTGCCATCGCCGCTTCATCGGTTGGGTCACAGGCCAGAACAGCATCCCCACCAACTTCAGGCAAGGACGTGGTATTGCTGCATAGGACGGGCGTACCGTGATGGAAGGCCTCCAGCAGAGGCATCCCAAAGCCCTCGAACAACGAGAAATAGACAAGCGCAGTGGCATTTGCAAAAAGTGCTGCAACCTGCCGATGGGGAACAAAGCCGAGATGCAGGATCGGCAGGTCCTCATAACCCTTGATAAAATCCGCAAATCCTTCGGGATTGCCGGACAGGATCAGGCCGGTATTCGGCGGAAGATCGGGATAGGCACGCTTGAAGGCCTCAAACAGCCGGCGATGATTCTTATGCGCCCACATATTGGCCGGCATGTAGAAGAAGCGGTCGAATTTCGCCGCTTCGGCTGGAAGATCACCTGGCTCCGGCGTCTCACGCAGCTCTTCCGGCAAGGCCGCCGGCATGAGGAAG
The DNA here is from genome assembly GCF_005222845.1 of Rhizobium sp. FY34. Lineage (GTDB taxonomy): Bacteria > Pseudomonadota > Alphaproteobacteria > Rhizobiales > Rhizobiaceae > Neorhizobium. The sequence goes on from NZ_STFZ01000012.1 coordinate 77,659, forward strand.
ACATCATCAGTGCGGGTCCAGCCGTTTTCGACCATGGTCGCACGCGAATGGCCGGTCATGGTCGCAATGGCTCCGCCACAGGAGAGCGCATAGGCAAACGCACGCCGGCGCGCACTCAGCACACGATCCGAGAAGAAATTCGGATAGAACTCATGTTGAATGTCAGGGATGACGAAAATTTGCCGCGTCATCGGAAAAGCCGGGTGCTGTTCCTGCGGGTAGGTACGGATGATGGCATCAGCACCTATCGTTTCGCAATGTCGCCCCATGGCCTCATAGAAAACGACCGGATGCTCATCGAGTTCAACATACTCGACATTGTCACCCTCGATCATGATCGGTGGCTTGCCCGGACGATGGAACATGACAAGACGGTCTGCAGGGTAAAGTCGCACCATTTCGCGCACAACACCGTGCACCCAAGGCACGATCCCACCCGAGACACCTGCTGTCAAAGGAAACAGATCGATCGCAATAACTGTCGTCTGTTCTAACTCTTGAGGCTGCATACTGCCCTCTTTAATTTTTTTTTTATCTGGCCGGCAAGAGTGGCAGCCGTATTGACCGTGTTGGCCTTCAACGGGAAACCCTCGTCACTAACCCCCAGCGCCCGCAGGCTTTCCTGAGCCGCCAACCACAAATGCGTGACGGCGTTCGACTTCGCTGCCTTGCCTGCATCTTCCGATTGCGCCACATGCTTGCTCAAAGTATCGAGCCAATAGCACAAGGCACCAGGCGTCATGGCATCGCCGCAATGGCTTTCCGCAAGTTTGCGAAGCTCCTCCACCCGCTTGAAACCGCCGCTCGCCGTCAGCGTTGATCCCCACTCGCGTGAAGCTGAAAGCCGCGCATCGATGGGAAACGGCGCGGCCAATTGCGCCATTCTAATCCAGAGATCCCAGTCAAAACTCCACTTGAGTTCCATGTTGAGCCCGCCCACCTGGTGCAGGACCTTTGGGTTCATGAAGGTAGAGGGCTGCAGAATATAGTCCAAACCGCGCACAAGCGCGTCATGATTGTAGACGATCCCGTTCCTGTTGAAGATTGAGATTTCGCTGCCATCCTCATGTGCTCTGATGCCGTTGCCGAACCAAAAACTGGCATCTGGATCTTCGCCATAGGCCTTTGCCACTTCGGCAAGCGCACCCGGCAGGTAAAAATCATCCGCATTGAGCCAGGCGATGATATCGCCCGTGCATTTCTCAAGACCTTTGTTGATGGCATCCGCAGCACCCTTGTCGGGTTCGCTGACGTAGCCAGACAACCAATCCTGGTTTTGACGGATGACGTCCATCGTCTTGTCGGATGAGCCGCCGTCGATGATGAAATGCTCGACATTCGGCCAGTTCTGCGAACGGATCGAATCAATGCAATCCTGCAGGAAGCGCCCCTGGTTCAAGGACGGCGTGACGATCGAAATCTTGGGTAGAGGATTGGACGTCATAGAGTTTCAAACCTTACCTGAGCGCTGCAAGCTGTGGATCATTCCGGTCAGCGTCGTGATCTGCGAGAGAAGTTCGCCACGATTGTGGTTGATAAGTTCAATCTCGGACGCAAGCCGGGCAATAACCTCATCCTTTGCTCGGCGATCACCATCAATCGCAAGAATTTCCAACTGAAGTCGTTCGATGACTTCATCTTTTGCCTTTCGGTCAGCATCGCGCTCTGCCAGCTTCTGAAGTTCTGTATAGGGTGTGAAGTGATCAAAGATACCAGGAGGAAGCTTCAGGCGGTCCGCAAGATGCCGATCCTCTTCCCGTACGTAGAAGCGATTCAATCCATCGAAATGCGCAAACACATATCCTTGAGACAAAACGTTGGGCTCCCAGGAGCTCCAGGCATCAAGCTCGTCAAACCGGTCGAATCCGGCGGGTTGCGCGGCAGGTATGGTTGATTCGACCACAAGCGCCCTTGGCCTATAGGTTCTCAGATCAAAGTTGTTCAGGATACGGTCTTCAAATCCTTCGATATCGATCTTGAGAAACTCGACACCAGATGGTGCGAACCGATCAAAGATGCTGGCCAGTGTCAACGTATGAACATCATACTCTTCGATCGTCAGGCCTCGCTCGCGCATACTGGCCGCGGTGTGCTCGTCCAATGTGGACAGCGCTGAATCGGCGGGACATTCGAAGAAACGCAGGAGACCTTCCTCAAGGCCGACCGCGTTGTTCAGATTGACATCTTCAGGGCGCGCATCCACGAACAGCTTGTGGCGATAGGGTATCGGCTCGACATTCACGCCGCGCCAGCCCTTGTCGTAGAAATGCTGGGTCACCGAGTGGATCTTCGGATCCCAGGCGCCGACATCGATATAGAATCCACGCTCGACCTCGCCGAACAGGCGCTCCAGCATGACATCTTCATAGTTCTGAGCATAGGTAATCATGGGACGGTCGTCCTGTTCTCGACGGCAGCCATTTGCGTCAATACCGTTGTGAAATCATTGGGCAGATCTGCGACCCCAAGATGAGAATAGGTGGCAAACTGTCCGATCGGAGCGCTGACGATGGATATTGCACCGGCGCCGTGCACAGAACAGAGCATTCCCACCTGTGCCGCGATCTGGCCTGCGCTGAGTTCATTGCGCCCCAGAAACGCGGCCTCATCGACTTCGGCCACACCAAAATCAAAAGTGTACTGGCCAAAATCGAGATCAAGCTTGACGTCGTAGGTCAGCTCCAGCCGTGTGCCAGCGGCCACCTGCTTGGGGCTGTATTCGTCCGACACGTTGATACCGTGCTTGCCATGAACGAGAATATTCTTCTCGTTGCGCAGACCGATCCCTGCAATGACGCGCTCGGCGCCAGCATTGAAGCGAAAGGCAGCCCTGATCCGCAGCCAGCCCCCCTGATGAAAGGACGTCTGCGGATTGTCCGAAAGATCGGTCAACAGGATCTTTTCAAGGTAAACATGGTCTCGGTCCGCAATCTGGGTGATGTGAGACATGTCCAGCGCATGCGAACTGTCGAGCCAAGCGCCAGGCTTGGCCATTTCCAGTGCAAGCACTGAGGTTTCGCCAAAGACCGGTCCCGCCTCGACCGAGCGCTGGCCGGTTCGCGCGCCATGTTCGTGATGAATGAAATGCTGAACGGCACCGACGGCATGACCATAATAGGCAACACGCCCCTCGGATAGAACAAGCCCCCTGTCGCAGAATTCCGATGCATCGGACAGGGAATGCGTCACAAGCACAATCGCCGTTCCCTGCTTGCGCATGGCGTTGAGCCGATCATAGCATTTCTGGCGAAAGAAAATGTCTCCGACAGCCAGAACCTCATCGACCATCAACAGTTCCGGCGCAGCTGTCGTTGCAATTGCAAATGCAAGCCGCAGGAACATCCCGCTCGAATAGGTACGGACCGGCTGATCGATATAGTCGCCGATATCGGCAAATTCGACGATCTCATCAATCTTGCTGCTGATCGTATTGCGATCAAGCCCCAGAATGGCACCATTGATCATGATGTTTTCACGGCCGGTGAAATCGGGGCTGAACCCGCTTCCCAGTTCAAGCAGGCTGATGATCTTCGAAGGCCCGTTGATTTCACCGCTCGAGGGCCGCAGGAGATTGGAGACAAGCTGGAGCAGCGTGCTCTTTCCAGCGCCATTGCGTCCCAGAATGGCGATCGCTTCTCCCGGATAGAGATCGAAGGACACATTGCGCACTGCAGGGAAAACCTTAGGCTTTGCCGGAGAAAAACGGCCAAGCAATTGGCGCAGGAAACGAGCCCCATTTGAACTGTGGATCTCGTAGTCCTTAGACACATTGCGGACAGAGAGAACTGCTGGTTTTTCTGCCGTCATTGAACTCTTGCTTCTATTGCGAGAACCGCACTGCGATAGGCTTCGGCAAAACCCGTTTCGGACTTTTGGTCAACACGGGTCAAGCATGCATGAGCAAAATCCTGCGCACCGTAACAATCATGCATAATGGCAGCCGTCAGCAGCAATTGCCGGTCACTCATCATTTTCAAACGCTCTTCGCTGGGAACGAAGACAGCATCGGCCCACAGATGACGCGACGTGCTGTGCCCGAACGCAAATTCCCGCGAAACGGCAAGCTGACGGGCAGCACCGAAATCCCGGAAATGGTGGAATTCAAAGCCGCACTGGGAAAGAAAGGCCGATACCTCGCCGAACAGGGGCTGACCCTTGTAGATGGGCACGAACTCGACCTCCGTGTGCACCACAAGAACGCTTTCCAACGTCCTCACTCCATGACCCAGCACAAGCAGCGTTGCACCCTGAACGTCGATCTTAAGGAAATCGGCATTCTCCACCTCTGGTAACGCATCCAGCCGGACGGTCGCGATCGTGGAACGTGTCACGACGCGGCACAATTCAGCGAGGTTCTCGAAGCGAGATATGACGTCATCATTGGGCAACAAGAGCGATGACGTCATCGGCGCCGCGCATTCGTGCAGAACATGGTCCTCACCATCACCAAGGGCGAAGGGCAGGACAGTGCGCCGACTGGACGTCTCTTCCAGATCGAGAGATGGATCGAAGGCCACAACCGTCGAGGCGGAAGAGGCTTCAATGGGAGCATAGGACGGTGGCGCTCCGCCATCATATTCGGTGGCACCAATGTCGATGATACGCACCGGACCGACCAGGTGTGAAACCGCATCCATCATTGTCTGACCAGCCGAAAACAAGGCACTCGTCATAGCAGATCTCCGAATGCCGGACGCAGACGGCGAAACACGATTGCGGCAACCACGGCAAAGGCTGCATACATCGCCGTCACCAGAGCCCAGGCCTGAACATCGAAATTGCCGGCAAGAGCCGCGCGAAATGCCTCAACGAAATAGGTCAGAGGATTGAGGTAGAAAACGGCCCTCATGTTTTCTGGTATGTTCTGAATTGGATAGAATACCGGAGCCATGAACATCATCAACTGCACGACAACCGGAGAGATTTGGGAAATATCCCGAAAATACACCCCCACTGCCGATAGGACCCAACCAACGCTCATCGCAAACAGGTAAAGCGGAATGACGATCAGCGCCAAGATAGCAATTGTCGAAACGCTGGCTTGCTGCGACAGAAAGCCAAACACCAGCAAAAGTACGATATTGATCAGGCATATGATAAATGCTGAATTCACAGCAACGACCGGCAGAAGAGCGATTGGAAATCGCACCTTTTTGACGAAGTTGGCTGCGCCGAGAATGACAACAGGACTTCTGCCCATCACCTCCGAAATGAAGAGATGCGGCACAAGACCGCAAAAGATCATCAGCGCGCCACTGCCAGTGTCAGCTCCCCACCGGACACTGAGTACAACTGTGAACACATACGAGAAAATGGCCAGAAACAGCAATGAATAGAGCACTGGCCAAAGGATACCCAAAAAGGTTCCCTTGTAACGCTGCATAAAATCCCGCTTGGTCAGCTGAGATATCAACCAAATGTTTTTTTTCATCGATATTGGATTCTATGCTCGAACATCTGAAAACTCACTGGAAGCTAGGCGTGGAGATAGCTTCTGAATTAGCGAGCAAGTGATAGCTGACTACAAATGATGCCGCCAAGCGTAAAGCTGGACGCGTGCCTCTTAACAAATGGCCATATTACGTGCAAGGCTAATGAGGCACCATCAGGGCAGCCGCTGTGCAACCTGGCCCCATACGGGCCGTTTCATCAGTGCCGAGCTGAAGCGTGATCCCATGTGTCCTGGAAGAAGATCGCCCAAGCGCATTAACTTCTATTGAAAAGAAGAGATTTAATGACATTCAATGCACTTCCCAATACCATATTCGGCCTGTAGAGATCAGGTGTGTTTTAAGCCTAACGGACGCAAGTGAGAAGCGACCCCGCCCAAAGCCTCATGATGTCGAGGCATTTGCATCTCAACGGGTGCCGCGACAAGACCTTTGTCGTAGCCTGTGCCTTGCGCATAACCATTGAAGCCAGATGACCCAAGAGTTGCAGAACAAACTTATCGATGTAAGTGCAAGGCTCTCCACATGGCTGAACGAAGAGGCGCTACCGCTGTGGCGCACACGTGGCTTTCTAGGGGAAACTGGAGGCTTCTGCGAGACGATGGAGTTGAGCGGCGAGCCAAGCCTTGCGCCTCGGCGATCGCGCGTTCCCCCACGCCAGATCTTCTGCTTTGCCGAAGCCGGCGCGCGCGGCTGGGCTGGTGACTGGCAGACGGCGGTTTCGCAGGGATTTACCTATTACGAGCGGGTCTACAGGCTGCCAAACGGCTTTTATGGAGCGCTAGCAAGCGTTGACGGCGTCCTTCTGGACGACAGCTTTGACCTTTACAATCAAGCCTTTGCGCTTCTGGCCTATGCTCACACCGCTCGCGCCATGCCTGAGCGGGCACAAGAGATGGCGAAGAATGCCAGCGATATGCTATCGGCCTTGAAGGCCGGTTACGCCCACGCCGAGGCGGGCTTCGAGGAAGCGATACCATCGCGCCTGCCGCTCTGTTCCAACCCGCATATGCATCTCTTCGAAGCAGCATTGGCCTGCGAGGCGCAGTCCGGCTTTGACGAAAAGGCATGGGCGAGTTTGAGCGATGAAATCGCGCAATTGTGCATGCGTCGGTTCATCGACGCCGACACAGGCGGACTACGCGAGTTTTTCGCAGCCGACTGGACACCCTATGGGGGGATCAAGGGAAGGATTATGGAGCCCGGTCACCAGTTCGAATGGGCCTGGCTTCTGGCGCGCTGGGCAGAGCGCCGCGCAAATCCTCAGGCCCTTGAGAAAGCCCGCCGCTTGTTTGCGATCGGCGAGGATCATGGCATCTGCCCGCAGCGCCGGGTGGCTGTGATGGCACTTCTCGACGATTTTTCTGTCCACGATCCGCTTGCGCGGCTCTGGCCGCAAACAGAATGGCTGAAAAGTGCCGTGCGGCTCGCTGCTCTTTCAACCGGTGAGGAACGGAATCACTACCTTGCCTCAGCGCTCGTGGCGGCGGACGCGTTGGGTCAGTTCATGAATGTGACGGTTGCAGGCCTCTGGCGCGACAAGCTTTCGGCCGATGGGCGGTTTGTCGAAGAACCAGCACCGGCTAGCTCTTTTTATCATATTCTGTGCGCAATTTATGAAGTGGAAGATTGCCTGGCCCGTCTTTCCTGACATACGCGGCCAAGCGCATAACCCAGAAACGTTCAAAGGTGCGAGTGGCGCTGCAGGCCAAGTGTCTGTGGCGGCTCCGGTGAAAGACTGAGGAACCTTCAATGAAATTCGGAACCAGCGGCCTGCGCGGACTTGTCACGGAACTGGAGGGTCGGGCTTCTGCACTCTATGCCACGGCCTTTGCCCATCACCTTTTGCAATCGGGTCAGGCCAAGGCCGGCGACCCGGTGTATGTGGCCGGCGATTTTCGCCCCTCAAGCCCTGGAATTGCTGCCACCTGTATTGCCGCACTTTCCCGCGCCGGACTGTCGCCCATCAATTGCGGCGCAATCCCCACGCCTGCACTGGCGCTTTATGCCATGTCCAAGGGCTGCGCCTCGCTGATGGTGACCGGCTCGCATATTCCAGCCGACCGCAACGGTATCAAGTTCTATCGGCCCGACGGCGAAATCGACAAGGGAGATGAACTGCGCATCACAGCAATCGCTGGAGACCTTGAGGGACAGGATTTTGATCTCTCGACCGTCGACGTGCCGCACGAGGAGAAAGAAGCAACAGCTCTGTTCATGGCCCGCAATACAGCGCTTCTGCCCGAAGGTGCCCTGTCTGGCCTGAAGATCGGCGTTTACCAGCACAGCACTGTTGCACGCCAAGGCCTCGTCGATACGCTGTCCGGTTACGGCGCCACGGTGATTGCGCTGGGCTGGTCTGACGATTTCATTCCCGTCGATACGGAAGCGGTTTCGCAAGAAACCATCCACCTGACGCAGACCTGGGCGACAGAATACCATCTGGATGCGATCGTCTCTGCCGATGGCGATGGTGACCGGCCGCTGGTGACGGATGAGACCGGCATGCCGCTGCGCGGCGACCTGCTCGGCCTGATCGTCGCCCGCATGCTGGATGCCGAGGTGGTGGTCACACCGATCACCTCCAATTCCGGCATCGAGGCGGCTGGCGATTTCCGCGTGCTGCGCACCCGCGTTGGTTCGCCCTTTGTCATCGACGGCATGAATGGCGCGGTCGAGAACGGCGAAACGGCGGTCATGGGCTTTGAGGCCAATGGCGGCGTCTTAACTGCGACTGGCTTTGACCTTTCCGGCACCCGGCTTGTGCCACTGCCCACCCGCGACAGTTTCCTGCCGGTGCTCGCAACGCTGTCGCTTGCTCGTCAGGAAGGCAAGCCACTTTCCGTCATCGCTTCGGCATTCGCACTGCCGTTTGCCGGTGCTGATCGGCTGGAAAACTTTCCCGTCGAAACCAGCGCGGCATTGATGGCGCATTTGCGCGCTTCTGAGGAAAACCTCGCCGGTTTTCTGGCGCCCATCGGATCTGTCGCCAAGTTCAGCGATATCGACGGCTTGCGCGTGACGCTGACCGATGGACGCATCATTCATTTGCGCCCGTCGGGCAATGCGCCGGAAATGCGCTGCTATGTGGAGGCTGCCGATGAGGCGGCATCTCACCTGCTTCTCGCTCAGGGTCTGGATCTCATCCGCCAATGGGCGGCTGACCGAACCTGAAAATCAAGATCATGCGGCGGCGCTTCGCTACCGCCTTCGCCAACGTCATGGGAGACCATTGTGAGCCTCAAGATCATTCCCGTCATCATGGCCGGCGGCAAGGGTACCCGCCTTTGGCCGCTGTCGCGCTCCAGCGCCCCAAAACAGTTCATTCACATGATGGGAGACCGGACGCTGTTTCAGGAAACGCTGGAGCGCGTTGCCGATCCGGCACTGTATGAAGCCCCGATCGTCATCACCAATCAGGATTTCCGCTTTCTGGTGGCGGAGCAGGCTCGAGAAGTAGGCCTATCCCTGTCCGGCATCCTGCTGGAACCGGTCGCCCGCAACACCGCTGCCGCGATTGCAGCCGCCGCCTTCTTCCTGACAGAGCGCTTCGGTGAAGATGCCATTCTGCAGCTTCTGGCTTCCGATCATGAGATCGATGCAGGAGAGAGCTATCGCCAGGCGATTGAACTTGCCCGCAAGACGGCCGAGACTGGCAAGATCGTCACCTTTGGCATCACGCCCACGGAACCGGCCACAGGCTACGGTTATATTGAACAGGGCGACGCTTTGCCCAGCGGCGCTTTCCGGGTCAAGCGTTTCGTGGAAAAGCCGCCGCAGGATAAAGCCGAACAAATGCTGGCGGCAGGCGGCTTCTATTGGAATTCCGGCATTTTCATGTGCAGCGCCAGCCTGCTTTTGAGCGAATTGCTGGAATTTGCGCCGGACGTCTATCAGGCGGCGAAGGAGGCAGTGGCAAAGGCAAAAACGGATCTGGATTTCGCCCGCCTCGATTATGATAGCTTTGCCCGCAGCCCGGATATTTCCATCGACTATGCCGTGATGGAAAAGACGGCCAATGCTGCGGTCGTTCCCTCCACCTTCCCCTGGTCGGATCTCGGCAGCTGGGATGCCGTGTGGAAGCTTGGCGAAAAGGATGAAGGCGGCAATGTCGTGCTCGGCAATGCCACCGTGGTCAACACTGAAAACTCGCTCATCCTGTCACGCTCCACGCATCTCGCCGTCCAGGGACTGAAGGATGTGGCGGTAATTGCCAGCGAGGATGCCGTCTATGTCGGGCGATTGGACGAGGCACAGCAAGTTGGCCGGCTCGTCAAGCAGCTGGCGGCATCGAAAGCGACCTTAAGCCTGACCGAGACCCACAAGACGGCCTATCGTCCCTGGGGCGGCTATACATCGCTGCTGCAGGGCGACCGTTTCCAGGTCAAGCGGCTGTTCGTGCTCCCTGGCAAGAAACTTTCGCTGCAAAAGCACTTTCATCGCTCGGAACACTGGGTCTGCGTCAAGGGAACGGCAGAAGTCACCATCGGCGACACCGTCACCTATCTGCGGGAAAACGAATCTCTCTATATCCCCCAGGGTGAACTGCATCGCCTGTTCAACCCCGGCAGGATCATGCTGGAAATGATCGAGGTGCAGACCGGTTCCTATCTGGGCGAGGATGATATCGTGCGCATCTCCGACGAATTCGGCCGCGAGAAGAGCTGACAAAGAACCGCACGGTGAAAAGGTCGGCTGCATCTGCGGCCGACCCTTCAACCGATAGGCCTCATCCGGGGATGAGCACCGCATGCCCGATGATGCGGCCAGCTTCAAGATCGGTATGCGCAGTCGCGGCATCCGCAAGCGCATAGCGCGTTTCCGGCGCCCCGAACAACTTTTCATCTGCCACTGCCAGAACATCGGTCGCAGCCTGGCGATAGGCGGCCGGATCGCTGCCATAGGCCATGACGCTTGGGCGCGCCAAGGCAATCGAGCGCAACTGATCAACGCTGACCGGTGGCGGAGGTCCGGATGCCTGCCCGACGCTGGCCAAGAGGCCGAAAGGGCGAATGCAGGCAAGCGTCCTGCCAAGCGTCGTGCCGCCAATTCCGTCCACCGCAAAATGGACCCCTTTGCCGCTCGTCAACGCTGCCACCTGCGTCGCATAATCGGCATCACGACCGACAATGACATGATCGGCACCATGGCCAAGGACCGCCTCAACCTTCTCCTCTGCGCTGACTGTGCCGATCACCGTCGCGCCGAGCCGCTTTGCCCAGCGCGTGACGATCGACCCAAGGCCGCCGGCGGCCGCATGCACAAGCATGATCGTGCCAGGCGCCACGGGATAAACCCGCGTCAACAGCATATGCGCGGTAAGACCGCGCAAGAGATTGGCGCCTGCCCTTTCAAAGGAAATGTGATCGGGCAGCGATATCGCACGCCAGGCCGGCAGCAAACGGGTTTGCGCATAGGCACCCGGAACGCAGGCGTAGACAACGCGCTGGCCGACTGCCAGATCGTCGACACCATCACCGATTGCCTCAACGATACCGGCGGCTTCGACACCGGGAACAGCTGGCAGCGGCAGCGGATAAAGACCGGTCCGATGATAGATATCGATGAAATTGAGCCCGATGGCGTGCTGGCGAATCCTTATCTCTCCGGGACCAGGTGGCCCGATTTCCATCTCGACGGGTTGAAGACAATCAGGCAGGCCAGGGCGTTCAAACTGCATCGCAAGGGACATGGTTTTCTCCTTCGCACAGATCTATACGCCGGCCCGACATTGTGAAAAACTCCCCATCAACGCCCATTCGATGTGAAGGAATACCCAATGCAATGGGACAATCTGCGCTATCTGGCGGCCTTTGCCGAATATGGCAGCCTGCTGGGTGCAGCACGCGCATTGGGCACCGAACACGCAACGGTCGGGCGGCATCTCGAACAACTGGAAGCGGAACTGGGCCTGAAACTGCTGGACCGACGCGGGCGACGATTGACCCTCACGCTCGAGGGTGAACGCATCCTCGTCATTGCCCAGACCATGCAGGCCCAGGCGAACGCTGCCCTGCGGATCGCCGAGGGATCACGCGGTGATCTTGTCGGCGAGGTCACCATCACGGCACCGCCAGCCTTTGCCGCGCACATCATCGCACCCAGACTTGCGGGTTTCGCAGACAGATACCCTGACCTTGCGGTAAGGCTGTTGGGCGAGGCCAGGCAAGCCTCTCTCGATCGGCGCGAGGCCGATATCGCGGTCAGGCTGAGCCGCCCCACAGATGACAGCCTCGTACAGCTGAAACTGATGGAAATCAGTTTTCGCGCCTATGCCAGTGCCCACTATCTGGAGCACCATTCACGCGAGAACTGGTGCTTCATCGGTTCGGATGGAGAGATCCGCAATTCACCCCAGCAACAGGCTTTGCAGGATCTTGCCGGTGCCAACCGTATCGCCTATCGATCGGGCGATGTCACGATCCAGGCTGCGCTGGCTGTCCAAGGCGCCGGCATTGCCATGCTGCCCGATTTTCTGGCAGCAGGAGAGGAAAGGCTCGTGGTGGCTTTGCCGGACTATACGCCGCTGATCCGCGGTGTCTGGCTGGTAATGCACGATGACATGCGACAGGCCCCAAAAGTACGTGCAGTCATCGACCATATTCGAAACGCCAATGGATCGGGCATCAACCACCAGCCTTCTTGAGCGACAGGTGAGCAAAGGCTGCGACCACCTGTTCATAGGCCGGGCGTTTGAAGTCCACGATCAGCGAGGGCAACAATTCCATCGACTTCCATTCCCAGGTATCGAATTCCTGGTGCTGGCCGGCCGGCGGGTGGGTGATATTGATTTCGCTTTCATCGCCTTCGAAGCGGAAGGCAAACCAGCGCTGCGTCTGGCCACGATACTTGCCCTTGAGGCCGATGCCGATCAGATGTTCCGGCAGGTCGTAATTGATCCAATCCGGCGCTTCGGCGAGCAGAGATACGGACTTCATGCCCGTCTCCTCAAACAGTTCGCGATAGGCCGCTACGCGCGGATCCTCGCCCTTGTCGATGCCGCCCTGTGGCATTTGCCAAAGCTGGGGCGAGCCATCCGATTCGCTATTGCCTTCCGACATCCGGCGCCCGACCCAGACAAGGCCGTCGCGGTTCAGCACCATGACACCGACGCAAGGGCGATAGGGCAGGTCCTGTGCGGAAAGTTTGGTTTTCTTGCTCATGCGGTATCCTCAAGGTTCGGCCGGTTGCGATACAAGGGCTGAGACGCCGACGATTTCCACGCCCCGTCCTTGCGCCTCGCGGACCCATTCTGCAACCGCATCCACGGTTTCATCAAAGACTGACCCGACACCGATCGCCGTGCCCTTGCGTTGGGCGATACGCTCCAGATCATCCAGCTTCTTAAGGATAGCCTCGCGCTGCACCTGGGCATCGAGCGTCAGATCAGCAAAGCCATGCGGCGCATCGAGCGCCTTTGCCACCGTGCCAGTCAGGGTCTGGGCGGATGATCCATCATCGAGAAAAAGAAGTCCACGATCCGAGATATCGCGCAGCACAGGCTCCAGAGCCTGCGCATCCGATAGGTAACGGCCGCCGAGATAGTTGACGATGCCCGTGTAATTGGTGATGCGGCCCATGGCCTCGTGCAGGCGCTTGAGGTTTTCCGCCTTCGACTGGGCAGTCGTCAGCGTCAGCGGGCCAGGATCATTATCCGGGTAATCAAATGGCTCCATGGGGATCTGCATGAGGATTTCATGGCCGTTGCGCCGCGCCTCCTGCATCCAGCGCTGCAGGCTATTGCCACTGGCAGCAAAGGCCAGCGTGATACTGGGGGGCAGGATCTTCAAGGCCTTCTGGGTACCGGTCTGGCTGAGGCCCAGCCCGCCGAGCACGATGGCGATGCGGTTTCCCCGCGCCCCAGACCAGGGCCGCGCATACTGGTCCATCGGCCGCAGACCATCCGGACCACGCACCGGCAGCCGGCCGAAAGCAGTGTCTTCCAACAGTGCCTCATTGGGGGTGGTTGCCATGCGCGGATCCTGCCCGACGCGCTGGACATCAATCATTAAAGGGCCCTGACCATTGCCCGTACGCGGCGAATACTTGGTGATGACGCTGCCATCATCGAGCAGCGTGCGCTCGACATTGGCGCTGCCAGCACCGGCTACGGGCGGAGGGGGCTGTTGCGGCTTAGCGGGAGCTTCGGTTGGGACAGGTGGAACGGCGAGCGTGACGGCAACAGGCTCCGCCTGCTCAAGCTTTTCCGATCGCATAGCGTAAAAGGATAGGCCAAGCAGCCCTCCCCCGGCCAGAACACCCGCAAGCACGGCAAAGGAAGGCCGGCGCGATGTCCGGTTCTTCGATTTTCTGTTCTGTCCGAGCGGAGCGCGAAGATCTGTCCCCAATGGATCGGTCCGCCTTCGAAAAGTTCAACGGACGAAACCCGCCCGCCAACAGGTGGCTGCGGGTTTCGAAATCGCTTATGGCTTGACGGCAGCCTCTGCCTTTTCCGGAGTCGGCGGGAAAGACGGATCAGTCTTGTTGCCGCGCAACAGGTCGAGCGCGTAGTTCAACTGCACATCGTCCTTGGCTTCCGGCGGCACATAGGCTGTGGAACCAGAACCCTCTTCGGTCTCGCTCTGCCCCTGGATATGGCCAGGCAGGCTGGATTCGCCTTCGGCGCGCACCTTGCCCTGAAGTTCCGGCGGGAGCGGCTGTTCGACCTTGATATCGGGCTGGATACCCGTGCCCTGGATCGACTTGCCCGACGGCGTGTAATAGAGCGCCGTGGTAAGGCGCAACGCACCGGCATCACCCATGGGGATGATGGTCTGTACCGAGCCCTTACCGAAGGAGCGCGTTCCCACAACGGTGGCGCGCTTCAGATCCTGCAGCGCACCGGCAACGATTTCCGATGCGGAAGCCGAACCGCCATTCACCAGAACAATGACCGGCTTGCCATCCGTCAGATCGCCCGGACCGGCATTGAAGCGGCGGGTTTCTTCCGGATTGCGGCCACGGGTGGAGACCACTTCGCCGCGCTGCAGGAAGGCATCGGACACGTTGATCGCCTGGTCGAGCAGGCCGCCTGGATTGAGGCGCAGATCGAGCACATAGCCCTTCAGCTTATCGGCCGGCACTTCGGCCTTGATCTTCTTGATGGCGGCTTCGAGGTCGGTATAGGTCTTTTCCGTGAAGGAAATCACGCGCAGGTAACCGACATCGCCTTCGACACGCGACTTCACGGCGCGAACGGCAATGACATCACGAACGACGGTCAGCTCGATCGGCTTGTCCGCGCCTTGGCGCAGGATGGTCAGCTTGATCGGCGTGTTGACGGCGCCGCGCATCTTTTCGACCGCATCCTGCAGCTTCAATCCGCGCACCGGCGTGCCGTCGATTTCGGAAATGAAGTCACCGGAAAGAACGCCGGCGCGGGCAGCAGGCGTGTCATCGATCGGTGTGATCACCTTGACCAGTTCGTTTTCCATCGTCACTTCGATGCCGAGACCGCCGAATTCACCCTTGGTCTGGGTGCGCATATCCTGCGCATCCTTGGCATTCATGTAGCTAGAATGCGGATCGAGTGAGGTGAGCATGCCGTTGATCGCATTTTCGACCAGCTTGTCTTCGTCCGGCGGCGTCACATATTGCGCGCGCACCCGTTCAAACACGTCACCAAAGATGGACAGTTCACGATAGGTGGAGGATCCGGCTGCCTGGGCAGGCACACCAGCGGAATAGACGACGCTCATGGCCGTAGCCCCGAGCAGCGCCCCAACAATAACAAGTGAAGCCCTACGAATCATTTCGTGCCCTTCCAGTTTCCTTTGTGACCCACCACGGTTTCGAATCGACCGGAGTGCCGTCCTTCCTGAATTCAATGTAAAGCGTTGGACGATCGGTTTCCAGCGCCAAGGCTGTCGCGCTCGCCACTCTTTTCTCGCCCATGGCAGCAATCGGTTCGCCTGAAAAGACGAATTTGCCCTGCCGCACGCTTACCTTGTCCATGCCCGTCAGCACAACATGATAGCCGTCGCCAACATTGAGAATAATCATTTGCCCATAACTGCGGAAGGCGCCAGCAAAAACCACCAGCCCATCGGCAGGGGCAGTGACCACGGCACCGGCACTTGCCGCCAGCGTCAGCCCTCGGGCAGGATGGTCCGTACCATCAGGTTCTCCAAAGGCGCGCAATACGTCACCTTCCACCGGATAGCCCAGTTTCTGCCGCAGACTGGAAAATGCATATGCCGGGGCAATACGGTTTTTGTCGGGCACGCCGCTCTCGGCCAGTTCGCGGGCCTTCTCGCGCTCCTCGACCGTTAGCTGCTGGCGCCGATCTTCTTCGCGGCGCGCACGCTCCATCGCCTCGCGCACGGAGGAAATATCACTTTGCAGAGACTGGATCAGCCCTTCAAGGCTAGTCGCGCGACCCGCCAATTCCTCGGAGCGTCGGCGCTCAGCCGCAAGTTGGCTGGCACTCATGCGGCTCTGCTTGTCATTCTCGGCCAGCAGCAAATCCATGCGCCGGTCTTCTTCAAGGCTCGACGTCATGGCCTCGGAGGCTTTGGTCTTTTCCGCCAGCACCTGCGTCTGAAGGTCGGCAAGCGATGTGAGGTCTCCCATCAGGCGGACCGCTTCCGCACGCATACCGGGCACGACGGCACCGAGAAGAATGGCACTGCGCACCGAAGCCAGCGCATCATCCGGTGTGACCAGAAGCGCCGGCGGCGGGTTGCGGCCCATGCGCTGCAAGGCGGCCAGAACTTCGGCCAGCACGCCGCGCCGCTCGCGAAGGGAGGCGCGGATGCCATCCTCCTTCAGGCGCAATCCTGCCAAACGCTCTTCGCTGCCCTTGATTGCCGCTTCCAGCGTCCGGCGACGGGCAGCCGATTCGATCAAGGCCTGGCGTAGGCTGGTGCTGCTTTTGTCGAGGTCTGCAATTGCGGCTTCGATCGATTTCGCCTTTTCGGACGAAAGGCTGAGGGTCTTGGACAGTTCTTCAAGCTCGACGCGGCTCTGGTCGCGCTTGCTTTCCAGCGCATCGACGGCACTGGCAGGTTGGGACGGCGCGGCGGGCTGAGAAGGATTGGCCGGAGGCGGCATTTCTGTCGGCGCGGTCTGCGCCTGCGCCATGGCGGCAGGCACGCCAGCAAGCAGAAGCACGGTCAGCAAGGACCCCGCATACTGCATGCTTTTGTTGCGCTTGCGCATTCTTAAACCACGTCACCCGCCAAAGGATAAAGTCTAAGCTGATTTACCCAAAAGCACCAGAAACAAGATCGTGTTGCCGATCGACAAACCGCGACGATCAAACCCGATGATAGGGGTGACCGGAGAGGATGGTGACGGCGCGGTAGAGCTGTTCGGCAATCAGGATGCGCACAAGCTGGTGCGGCCATGTCATGGAGCCGAGATTGACGACAGCATCGGCGCGCTCATAAAGCTGCGGATCAAGCCCGTCGGCGCCGCCGATGGCCAGCATCATCTCGCGTTTGCCCTGGTCTCGGTAACGACCGAGCAGGTGGGCGAAGCCGGGGCTATCCAGCGCCTTGCCGCGCTCATCGAGAAGAATGAGCACCGTGCCCTCGCCCAGCACCTTTTCCAGCTGTCCGGCTTCCTCGCGCTTGCGGGTATCGGAACTGGAGGCCCGGCTTTCGTTGACTTCGGACACGCGTGAAAATTCAAGCCCGATTGCCGGACCCGCCTTGGCGAAGCGGTCCATGTAACGCGACGCAAGTTCCTTTTCCGGTCCGGTTTTCAACCGTCCGACAGCAAAGAGGCCAATCCGCATATCCATCACCGCCAGGTTCGGACCGCATAGGGTTCAGGCGGCTGAGACAGGCTCAGCAGTCCACTGCGGCCATGGCACGGGCGGCCATCAGGATTGCCTGATCCGCTAGTGCAGCGTTCCTTCTTCGTCGGGAGCCGCCCACATCCTTTCAAGGTTGTAGAACTCCCGGATTTCAGGCCGGAACACATGGATGATGATGTCACCCGTGTCAATCAGCACCCAATCACCGGTTTCCAGCCCCTCGACGCGAGCGCTGCCAAGCCCCTCGTCCTTCAGGTCGGAAAGAAGGTGATCGGCGATTGCCGACACATGCCGGGTCGATCGCCCGGAGACCACAAGCATGTAGTCTCCCAGCGCGGACTTGCCCGCAATGTTGATGGTGACGATATCTTCTGCTTTCGAGTCCTCGAGACTTGCAAGGACCAGGTCGAGAGCGCGGGCAGCGGCATCGACGCCACGTTCCAGGCTCTTTGGGAGAACGACATGCGCTCTTCCCTTGGCGTGAACTGTTGTCAGGGTTGTTCCTTTCTTCCAAGAACAGAACAGGCACGATCGCGAATCCGCTCGGCGAATCCACATCATCAAGGTGGCACTGAATGGTTAATCTTTCAAGGCATCAGCTCTTGCCGGAAGCCGCATCCCCGCCAATCGGATGGCGGTCGAACTGAGTGGCGAGCGCGGCCCGTGAATGAAGGTCCATGCCGGCGCCTTGCGCCGGACAAGCGCTCGGGCGGCGTTCTCATCGACACGAGCAAAGGACAGCGCCCGTGCCGCCGGCGATGACAGGAAGGACAGCGTTGCACCCGGCCGGTCGATGACGGCAATCGGCACCGTATCGGCAATATCGCGCCACTTCTGCCAGCGGTGAAAGGTCTGCAGGCTATCGGCCCCCATGATCCACACGAAACGGATACCCGGATTGGCGGCCACCACATGCGCAAGCGTCGAGGCGGTAAAGCTTGTCTGCAGGCGTTCTTCGAAGGCAGTCACCTTGATGCGCGGATCACGCGCCAGATTTTCGCTGAGCGCGATCCTTTCGCCAAGCGGCAGCAGCATAGAGCGGCTTTTCAAGGGATTGCCGGGCGTCACCATCCACCACAACTGGTCAAGGCCCAGCCGCTTCAGGGCGATTTCCGCCACCAAAAGATGCCCCGGATGCGGCGGGTTGAAGGAACCGCCGAACAGGCCGACCGCCATGCCCTTTTCCACATGCGGCATGGCAAGATAGCGATCGTGAGCCCCCCCTGCCCCCACGCCGTCAGGGCCGCGTCTGGCCGGTGCCATGCACGCGGTATTTGAACGAGGTCAGCTGCTCGACGCCGACCGGGCCACGCGCATGCATCTTGCCGGTGGCAATGCCGATTTCGCCCCCCATGCCGAACTCGCCGCCATCGGCAAACTGGGTCGAGGCATTGTGCAAGAGGATTGCCGAATCAATCTCGTTGAAGAAGCGCGCAACAACCTGCGGATCTTCCGCCAGCACCGCTTCGGTATGGTTGGAAGAATAGGTGTTGATATGGGCAATCGCCCCGTCAATACCGTCCACCAGCGTGACCGAGAGAATGGCCTCCAGATATTCGGTGCGCCAATCCTCTTCCGTCGCAGCCTTGAGGCCAGGCACCAGGGCCTGCACATCCTGCGAGGCACGGATTTCGCACCCCTTGGCGATCAGCGCCTGAAGGATGGGGGCAAGATGCGTCGATGCCACCTTGCGATCGATCAGCAGGGTTTCGGCTGCACCGCAAATGCCGGTGCGGCGCATCTTGGCATTCACGACCACCGAAACGGCCATATCAAGATCTGCGGAACCATCGACATAGATATGGCAAAGCCCTTCCAGATGCGCAAAGACGGGAACGCGCGCTTCCGATTGCACGCGCGCCACCAGGCTTTTGCCCCCACGCGGAACGATCACGTCGATTGCCCCCTGCAGGCCAGACAGCATGGCGCCGACAGCCGCGCGATCGGCAATAGGCACGATCTGTATGGCGTGTTCCGGCAGGCCGGCCAATGTCAGGCCTTCCACCAGGCAGCGATGGATCGCCTGCGATGAATGGAGCGAATCCGAACCGCCGCGCAGGATGACGGCATTGCCGGCCTTCAGGCAAAGTGCGCCAGCATCGGCCGTCACATTGGGGCGGCTCTCGTAGATGACGCCGATCACGCCAAGCGGTGTGCGCACGCGCTCGATCTTCAAGCCGTTGGGGCGCTCCCAGGCGGCAATCACGCCACCGACCGGATCGGGCAAAGCGGCAATGGCGCGCAGGCCCTCGGCCATGTCGTCAACCCGCGTTTCGTTGAGCGTCAGGCGGTCGATGAAGGACGGCTGCAGGCCCTTGTCGGAAACGGATTGAAGATCCCGCGCATTGGCGGCAAGGATCTCGTCCTTTGCAGAAATAATGGCATCGGCGGCGGCCAGCAGCGCACGATTCTTCGCTTCTGATGTCGCAATCGCCAGATGGCGGGCAGCCTGCTTTGCCTGGACACCGATCTCCAGCATCAGCGTTTCGACATCCGATACGGTGACTTTATCCAGCATGGGCCGCCCCCTTTTCAATCTTGCTCTTCGTCGTCTTCGTGAGGTTCGGCCCGGTCATCACCAGATCATCGCGATGCACCATCGCCGCACGCCCCGGATAACCAAGGATCGCCTCGATCTCGCTCGATTTGCGCCCGGTGATCTGGCGCGCCTCCTCCGCATCATAGCTGACCAGTCCACGGGCAATCTCGCGCCCCTGCCCGCCGATGATCGCCACCGTATCGCCGCGGCTGAACTGTCCCGATACCGTGCGCACTCCGGCCGGCAGCAGGCTCTTGCCGCCGGAAAGCGCCTGTTCGGCGCCTTCATCCACCATGAGTTCGCCAGCCGGCTGCAATTGGCCGGCAATCCAGGTCTTGCGGGCCGTGACAGGCGTGCCGGACGGCGCAAACCAGGAAGACCGCGCCCCCTCCTCGATGGCCTTCAGCGGATGATCCGGCTTGCCGGAGGCGATGATCATGGCACAACCGGCACCGGTTGCGATCTTGCCCGCATCGATCTTGGTGCGCATGCCGCCGCGTGACAGCTCAGACGCAGCACCTCCAGCCATCGCCTCAATTTCCGGCGTGATGGAGTGGATTGTGTCGAGGAAGTTTGCATCAGGATCAAGATGCGGCGGTGCCGTGTAAAGCCCGTCGATATCCGAGAGCAGAACCAGAAGATCGGCGCCGGTCATGGTGGCGACGCGCGCCGCCAGCCGGTCATTGTCGCCATAGCGGATCTCGGAGGTCGCCACCGTATCATTCTCATTGATGATCGGCACCGCACCCAGCTTCAGCAACTGGTTGATGGTGGCGCGCGCATTGAGATAGCGGCGTCGCTCTTCCGTATCGCCAAGCGTCAGCAGGATCTGGCCAGCGACGATCTCGTCGCGCGACAGGCTTTCCGACCAGGCACGTGCCAGTGCAATCTGGCCAACGGCTGCCGCCGCCTGGCTTTCCTCGAGCTTCAAGGCACCGGCCGGCAGACCAAGCACCGTTCGGCCAAGGGCAATAGCACCGGACGATACGACCAGCACATCGATCTTCTGAGCGCGAAGGTCTGCGATATCAGCACAGACGGAATCGAGCCAGGCCGATTTGAGGCCTGTCTTGCGATCCACCAGAAGCGCCGAGCCGATCTTGATGACAATACGGCGGTGTTTTGCAAGCGATTTGCGCGGCATGTCAGTCCTCGTCTTGCGCGTCGTCTTGCACCTCGCCGGCGCTGCGATCCGGCAGCGCCGTATCGCCCTTGGACGCAACGATAATGTCCCGCAGGGCCCGCTGCACCTCCAGCATGCCCTTGTTGATGGCTGCCGAAATCAGCATGGGTGGGCGCCCGCAGGCCTTTTCCAGTTCCTTGGCCTTCTTCTTGAGTTCTTTCTCGTCCAGCACATCGATCTGAGACAAGGCAACGATCTCCGGCTTGTCGATAAGACCGCCGCCATAGGCTTCCAGCTCGTGCTTCACCGTCTTGTAGGCCTTACCCACATGCTCTTCCTGGGCAGAAACCAGATGCAGCAGCACGCGGGTGCGCTCCACATGGCCGAGGAAGCGGTCGCCGATGCCTACACCTTCATGCGCGCCCTCGATCAGGCCGGGAATATCGGCAAGCACGAATTCGCGGCCATCGATGGTAGCGACGCCCAGATTGGGATGCAGCGTGGTGAACGGATAATTGGCGATTTTCGGCCGCGCACGCGTGACGGTTGCCAGAAACGTGGATTTTCCGGCATTCGGCAGGCCGACGAGACCGGCATCGGCGATCAGCTTCAACCGCAGCCAGATGGTCTTTTCCTCGCCCTCGAGACCGGGATTGGCCCAATCCGGCGCCTGATTGGTGGACGATTTGAAATAGGCATTGCCGAAGCCGCCATTGCCGCCGGCCGCCAGCCGAAAGCGCTGGCCTTCCTTCGTCAGGTCGCAGATGAGCGACTCATTGTCTTCCTCGAAGATCTGCGTGCCGACCGGCACTTTCAGCGTCACGCCCGCGCCATTGGCGCCGGTGCGGTTGCGGCCCATGCCATGCACGCCCGTCGCACCCTTGAAATGCTGCTGGAAGCGGAAATCGATCAGCGTGTTGAGACCGTTCACGGCCTCGACCCAGACATCGCCGCCGCGCCCACCATCGCCGCCATCCGGTCCGCCGAATTCGATGAATTTTTCGCGGCGGAAGGAGACCGCACCTGCGCCACCGTCACCGGATCGGATATAGACTTTTGCCTCGTCGAGGAATTTCATGGGTTTTGCCGTTCGTCGTGAGTGTAATCGGGCCGATACCCGGATGGTGACCGGGTTTTTCGATATCGCCGCTTGCCGTCAAGGTCAAAGATTATCGACATTTTCCTTCGTCCCGACCCTTTGACGTATCCAGAACGCGTCATCCGGACGCATTGGAGGCGAAGCGGCAAGCCGGATCGCCCCGGCCTGCCTATTCTTCCGCCGGTTTTTCACCCGGACACCGGGTTGCACAAACCACCCGGCTTCAAGCGTGTTTCGATATGCGCCCCCATGCGGTTGCGCGCCAGCGAAAACACCTCACCGCTACCGACCACCTGAAAACCCAGCTTTGCCTGAATGCATAAAGATGCCGCATTATCGGCAAAGGCACCGGAATACAGATCCACATCCGGCATGCGCCGCACAAAGCGTTCGATTGCGGCAAAGGCTGCTTCGCTCATCAGCCCCTGCCCCCAATAGAAGCGGTTCAACCAATAGCCGAGATGCCAGTGACCATTGCGCAATTCCAGGCCGACGCAGCCGATATGCACCCCGTCGCCTTGCGTGATGGCCAGGTTCCAATCCGGCATGACGCCGGATATCTGACTGTTCAACCAGTCGCGCGCATCATCACGACTATAGGGAAGCGGCACGCGTGAGAGCATGCGCGTCACCTGCCAATCGTTGAGCGACTGGGCAATGGCATCCGCATCGTCCATTGTGTGGGGCCGCAGCAACAAGCGAGCGGTCCTGACCACAGGGCAGGGGCCGAGCCGGCGCACGGTATCCGTCAAGCGGTTAAGAACGGCAGCACTCATCGCATTTCCCCCCAGCTCTTCAGCGACATCCAGGTCTTGCGATCCAGACGGAACCACTCGACCGCCACCATGCCGCCCAGCGCCAGCGAGGCGACCATGCCCGACCCCTGAAACTGGAAGCCGCACTTCTGGATGACGCGCCGCGAGGCAATGTTGGTGACCCGGCAGCGGGCGTCGATCTGGTCAATGTCACGCGTGCGAAACGCCATGTCGATCAGCGCATGTGCCGCTTCCGTGGCAAAGCCCTGGTTCCAGTGGGGTTCGCCCAGCCAGTAACCGAGTTCCAGCGTCTGATGATCTTCGTGATGCGGCTCGAGCGCGCAGCAACCGAGAAAGGCGCCGTTATCACCTCGCGTAATGGCATAGACGCACTTGCCAATCTCGCCGGCTTTTGTGCGTCGCACAAAATCGGCTGCATCCGTCACCGTATAGGGATGCGGCATACGCGACACCATGGTCGCAATATTGGCATTGTTGGCGAGATGGGAAAGGGCGTCGATGTCTTCTTCATGGGGGGCGCGCAGAACCAGTCTCTGCGACAATAAGACAGGGCAATCGCTCCGTAACCGCTGCGGCCTCAGCCGCTCTTCGGGCGACCGGCTCCGGTCACTCCGTAATAATTCGCCTTGCATGTTCAGTCCTCCTGATCGGGGGGTAAGAAAAAAGGGGAGTTGGGTGGCGCCCCATCTCCCCTTTTTTCAGACTGAACCTTGTGCGGGTCGTCAGCCGGGTCGATGTGACGCCGGCTGTTTTACGCGCTCCGGCAAGATTATTCCGCGGCTTCCGCTTTCGGCATGACGGACACGAATACGCGGCCGTTAGCCTTCGTACGGTAGTTCACATTGCCGGCGGTGAGTGCGAAAATGGTGTGGTCCTTGCCGAGGCCGACATTGGCGCCCGGATGCCACTGCGTGCCACGCTGGCGCAGAATGATGTTGCCGGCGATGACGGTCTCGCCACCGAACTTCTTCACGCCAAGGCGCTTGGATTCAGAATCGCGACCGTTGCGCGAGGAACCGCCAGCTTTTTTATGTGCCATTGGAGTTCTCCTTTAAACCTTCGAAAACCTAGTGAAACCGGATCAGGCGACGATGTCGGTGATGCGAACGACCGTGTGGTGCTGGCGATGGCCGCGAATCCGCTTGGAATTCTGACGACGACGCTTCTTGAAGGAGAGAACCTTCTTGCCACGGTTATGCTCGACCACTTCGGCCTTGACGGTGGCGCCAGCCACGAAGGGCGCGCCGAACTTGGCATCGGCGCCTTCGCCAATGACGAGAACTTCGTTGAACTCGACCACATCGCCAGCTGCAACATCGAGCTTCTCGATGGTGAGAACGTCGTTTGCCGCTACGCGGTACTGCTTACCGCCGGTCTTGATGACTGCGAACATCTTTTATCCTTTCATGTTCGATCCGGCTCTTCCTGCCTAATCAGGGCAAGAGGCCGTCTTTTTATCAGTCCACATTTGAGCAGGATCACAAAAGACGTGTCTTTCCGGTGATCTGCCGGTGAAACCAGGCCATGAGGGCCTAGCAATTCCATGTCCGGACGGATTACCCCATACCGGAACGCGTGGGGGATAATTCAGCCCCTGTCATGTGTCAAGGAAAAAGACTGGAATTGCTACGATTTCGCCCTTGCCACCCGCCCCGTTCATCGCTATGAGACAGCCCGCGCCTAGAGCGCCGACCAGATTGACCGGAGAGGTGGCTGAGTGGTCGAAAGCACCGCACTCGAAATGCGGCATACGGGCAACCGTATCGTGGGTTCGAATCCCACCCTCTCCGCCAGGTTGTGTTCACTCTCCGCCAATTACCTGCAAGACCTTGGATTTCCTCGCAAAACCTCTGCTCGCCAGCGGCCCTTGAGGAGTGAAGATCATGCAGGTATCGCGCCCGGTACACCTTCCGGTACACGTCGGGGTATCGCCCGAGCCGTCGAATCAGACGCCGTCTGCAAAGCCCAAGGGCAGGGGGCCTGGTCCCTACCTCGCCAAATCAGGGTCCGTTTACATCTTCCAGATTAAGATGCCGAAGACGAGCGGCGGCACGCGTGCCATCCCTCCCTTGCGGCTCAGTCTCGGCGCCTGCTCTCACCGGCGCGCGAGACTCCTAGCCGACCTTCTGGCGGCGAAGGCCAGATTAATGTTCGATGAGATGAGGCACGGCAGAGGCATGCAGGACGACGACGACAGCGAGATGGGGGCACTTGAAACCGTCATCGAGATGAAGGGCGAACTGAAGGCCTATCTCCGGATGATCGACCGCTCGGACGCTCCGATCCCGGTTGCCGAACTGCAGAAGACCGCAGGCATCCGTGACCTCGTCAGCCTGAACCGGGAACTGGAACTGCAGGCCCGCGGCGAACCCTTTAATGAACTTGTGGTGGGCCACGCGGACATGCTGAAGCAGTCCGCCCTCGCAAAACTCTCGGCTTCGTCCGCGCTCTCGGACGGTGTGTCGAAACAGGTTCCGACCATTCCCCCGTCTACGGCATCGTCGTTGTCACAACGGGAGACGGATAGAGGACACGCACCCCCTCAACCCCTGCCGGATGACGACGGCACCCGTCGCGATGCTCAGGGGAGGCTCATTCCGGCCTTCGAGCTGGATCGCAGGACAGTTAAACGTCCGAGGTCGTCTCAGCCGAGACTGACCGATGTGATCCCGACATATATCGCCGCGCGACGCCTCGGAGGCGGAGCTAACATTGAACGCGATCTTTCGACAGCACAGAGTCGCCTCGCGCTATTTATCGAACTGATTGGCGACCACCCTGTCGACACGTATGTGCCAGCGGATCTTCAGGCCTTCGTCAATTACATGCAGTACTGGCCGGGTGACAATAATCAACGGGATCCGGAGCTCACGCCCTGGCAGGTCATCGAGGACAACAAGGATCTGCACCTGAAGCCCTTGGCTGAGAAAACGCTGCAGGAAGGCTATCTTGCGGTGATCAAGGCGGCGATCCGGTCGCATATCACCGCTGGCGGGTTCACGGACCCTTTCGCGGGGGCAAAGATCAGAATTCCAAAGACGGCGGCTAGCCCACGCAAGGCAACACCAATCGGCACCTCAAAGATGAATACCCTGTTCAGGACAGGTACCGAGTCCGGGCTGATGGAGGACATCATGCTGCCGCTCCTCGGTCATCTCACGTCTCGACGCCTGGGGCTGCTAATTCACTTGCGTGGAAATGACATCCGTGAACAGTTCCCAGATGTCTGGGTGGGGCAGGTGACGCGCCTTTCGCAGATTAATGGTGTCTGGACCACAGTCCCGGTCAAGACGCGGGACAGCGAACGTTACTTCGTGCTGCACGATTTCCTGAAGGAAATAGGCTTCATCGACTGGGCGAGCCGTCAGGGTTCGAATTTTCTGTTTCCCAACATCATGAAGCTTGTGGACCCTAGCAAGAGCGGCTCATCCTATATGCAGCGGCTATTCAAGAAGGCGGGCATCAAGCCCAAGACTGGCGAAGAAAGCGTAGGCCGACGCGAGGTGTTCCACTCCCTTCGAGGCGGGAATATCCAGGATATGCGTGACTCGGGCGTCGATCCGCGCGAACGCCGTGTCCAAGCGGGACACAGTGCCGGTACCGACGAGCATGATCTCTACGGCTTCGACGTCGCAACAGAAAAGGAAGCGCGCAAGCTGAAGACCTTGCCGCTCGATCCGGAGATCGACTACTCGATCTTCAGAGGACTGGATTTCGATGACATTGCCAAACGGAAGCGTGTGGCGGGACCGCCGAAGCGGAAATAATTTCCCCCTCAATGAACGGTAAAGCGATGATCGTGTCGGGTACCCCGCGGGCCAGGGTCCCGCGAAGGCCTTTTCCGGCTAGTCTTCTGGCAAACTGCGATTCTCAAGGGAGGAAACAATGAGCCGTAGCATCATTCTGGTCGATCCGCTCCCCAGGACACTTGAACTGATTATGGAATCCTCCGTGAGGGCTCGCCTCGAAGCGCTGGGAGAGGTGATCGTATCAGAAGATCGTCCAATGTCCGCAGACGAGGTGGAGCGGTATCTTCCCGATACGGTGCTGATACTCGGCCAGACCGATATGCCAAAGAAACGGCTCGACAAGGCTCCCAAGCTGAAGGCCATCATCAATGTCGAGTCGAATTTTCTGCCGAACATCGACTATCAGGCGTGTGTCGAGCGGGGGATATGGGTGATTACGCCTGCCTCGGCATTTGCGTCCCCGGTGGCGGAAGCGTCTCTGGCGATGGCGCTTGACCTCGCGCGCGGTATTACCGCAGCGGATCGGGACTTTCGTCGGGGCACCGAGCGGTACGGCCTGGAGGGGAATGCGAACACCTTTCGCTTTGCCGGAGCGCCCGTGGGGATCATCGGCTTTGGCGATCTCGGACGAGAGCTGCGCGAACTCATTCGTCCGTTCAAGAATAAGGTCCGCGTATTCGATCCATGGCTTCCCAATGAGATCGTAAAACGACTGGATTGTCAGCCCTCGACGCTTGAACAGGTCCTGCGGGAAAGCCAGGTGGTGTTTGTCTTTGCGAGCGTTACTCTCCAGAACCAAGGGTTCATCGGAAAGAATGAGTTCGCCATGATGAAACCCGGGGCCGCTTTCCTCCTCATGAGCCGTGCTGCTCTCGTCGACTTCCCGACTATGATAGAGGCCGCCGAATCGGGGCACATCAAGGTCGCAACGGACGTTTTCCCAGAGGAACCTGTCGCTGCAGACGATCCTGTTCGAAGAGTCCCGGGCATTCTTCTTTCTGCCCACAGAACGGGCGGCACGCGGGACGCATTCTATGCCTTGGGATCCATGGCCGTTGCCGATGCAGAGCTGATCATGAAGGGATTGCCGCCGCAACTGTGTCGGCGTGCCGATCCGGCGACGGCCAGCATGCTGCGGTCGAAGCCGGTGACTGTGTCCTGAGGGCTTGAGATGCCCGCCTAAGCACGACCAAGGAAACATGCGCCCGCCGCTGACCGGACAAGCCGGGCGTCGCACTCTGCAAATCCGATTCAGAATCAAACGGCGTTTTACGAAGTAATGGGGGGAGAAGTCGTTATCCCATGAAACCCCGTTAGGCGTTGGGTCGGCCTCGTCGAGCAAGCAGCTCCGGCAACAAATGACCAGTGGAGAACGGACGCTCAAACCTCATCGTCGGCGCCGTCGGGATAGATCAGGTGGATTTTCCTACGGAACGGCGAGCCGCCTGTCCGATACTTGGCGACAAGATCGTCGAACACCGCATCGCATTCGCGCTCATCGAACCCCTGATCCGTCAGCATCGAGACGATCTTATTCTGGAACTTCTCGAGTTCCATCTGCTGATCCTTGTCGATCGCCCGCCGGATCAGCCAGAACAGCGCAACTCTCGCGACGTCATCTCTGTCAGGCCGCTTCGCCCTTCTGTTGGCATCACGAAGTGCCTTCTGTCGCTGCCTTGCTGCCTTCTGGTTCATGATGTTCCTTCCGATCCTTGACCTTTTCAATGGTCACGGGACCGGCCTGCCGGCGCAAGCCTTGTTCGGCTGAATCGGAAATTTCGAATTTTGAATCGACAGCGCGGAACAATGAATCAAATGAGCGCAATTTGTTTCGAGTTGCGGGCACGTTATCTCACGTCAAAACGACCTGTTCGGCCGCGAACGGCGTTGATGAATCAAAGTATTCGAATTCCGAATCAAAAATCCTGTGTTCGGAATCAAATGAGCGCAATTTGTTTCACGTTGCCGGAGACTTGATGTGAGTTGCCGACAACGTGCCACACGCCATCTCAAATCACCTCACATCATCCCCATGGTGTCCGAGGTTCCAGCCTTCCCATTTGCGAAGGGCATCAAGTGCTGGGATGCCTTCACCACGCCGCTCCTCGGCCGCATGACTATCACCTTTAGGGCGGTGGATCACCGTCCGTCAGGATGCGCAGCACCGCCATCTCATCCATCGCCTGGGCATCGAATAGCGCCTTTGCGAGGGCGTGGAAGGTCGGCCTGCGCCTCCTGAGGATCGTCGCTGCCCGATCAAGTGCCGCCTCCAGCCTGGCATGAACCCTATCCGCCAGTTCGGGATCACGGTCGAACACTGTGCCCGGATAGCGATGCGGGCGATAGATCAGCGGATACTCAGGTCCGAAGCCAAGGGTGCGCTCCATGTCGAAGGCGAGGCGCGTGGCCCGCGCCAGATCGCTGTCGTCACTGCCTCCGGAACCACTCGAGACACGTTTGAGCACCAGTTGCTCGGCAGCCCTTCCGGCCATCAGCATGGTCAGCATGTTTTCGTACCAATCACGGGTATCGGTCGCCCAGGCGTGGAAGCCGACGAGATTATAGCCGCCCTCTGCCGTATCGATGTTGAGACCGCGAACAGGTCCGAGATCGAGAGCATGATGGACAACGGCATGACCTGCCTCGTGGAAGGCGAAGCGCCAGCGCAGATTATAAGGTACCGGCGGACGATGGCCGCGGATGCCGTCTTCGATGTCCTCATAGCGGATCGCCCGCTTACCGCGGCGCGCCTTCAATCGCGCCTCCCGGACGATGCGCTCGATATCCGCACCCGTTAGCCCCATCGCCCGCGTGGCGAGTCGCCTCAGGATTTCGTCGACGGAGTGGTCCGGCTGTGCGGTGGCTACCGCCGGGACGCTATTTTGTGGTTCAGTCATCGGCGGGCTCCCTTCCATTCACTTTCTGCGTCTTCCTCCAGATAGTCGGCAACGATCTTCCTCAGCGAGAATCCGTCCTCGGCTTCCGACCGAGTTTCTGGTACTGGCTCCCGGATCAGCGCCATCACATCGTCGCCGAGATGATGAGCCAGGATTTCGGCCAGCGTCGGGATATCGGGCCTGGGAATTTCGATATGAGTCTCCAGCCGCCCTGAGCGCTTGATCGCCTCGTCGATATGATCGGGGCGGTTGGTGGCACCAACGACGATCAACCCTTCGTTTTTGACCGCGCCATCGAGCAGCTCCAGTGCCTTGTTGACGATGGTATTCCAGTAGTCGGCGTGTTCACGCTCTGCGGGCTGCCTTTTGCCGATGCCGTCGATCTCGTCGATGAACAGGATCGCCGGCGCCATGGCCCGCGCCTCGACAAACGTCTTCGCCATCTTGTCGATCACGTCGTTCAGATGTCCGCCCTGCAGCCAGGTCGATACGGATGTGACGACCAGGGGGATTTGCAGGCTGTTGCACAGCGCACGGGCAAAGGTAGTCTTGCCGGTTCCGGGCGGGCCAGACAGAAGGAGCTTGGTGCTCATCTCCGACCAAGCGAGGATACTCGCCAGGTAATCATCGAGGTCCGCCTTGAGATCAAGCGCCCAGTCTTTCGCCTTGCCATAACCTGAGAGGGCCTCAACGGTCATTAGCGGCTTGTGACCGATCGCGCCCATCGTCGGCATTGGCTCCGGCTGGATCACCTCGGCGCCCGAAGGCTTGTCCTTCTTCCAGCGGCCGCTGTTTTCGGTATTGGACGGCTTCGGCTTGGCGTCTGACCCTTTTTCCTTCTCGGTAGCGGTCTTCGACGATCCCGACCCAGATGCGTCGCCGTCACCTTCGTCGCGCTCCCGGTCTTCCTCGTCAAAATCGCGGCGATAGCGTTCGATGAGCATGGCAAGGACATGCAGTACGTCCCTGATATGCCGCCCTGGACGGAAGGCAAGGACCAGATCCTCGAGCGACAACCAGCGCGCATCGGAATCCGACGGCAGGCCCAGCGTCTCGACTGCCACGTCCGGATAAAGCACCTCGACCAGATCGGCGACGAAGCTGCGATCAAGCTTTCCCGTTTCCAGAGGCAGGTCGGCGGCGATTTGCAGCAGCGAGGGAATGTCCGATCGCTTCTCCGCGATGGCGAGAACGGCCAAGTTGTGGGACAGAGCGCTGAGCATCCGCCGGCGCAGGGCCTTGCCTGTGACACGATGCACACCGGCACCCGAGAAAGTCATCAAGCGCCTGCGTGTCTCGCCTTCCACGACGTCGAACTGATTGTCGTTGAACATGTGATCAGACTCGATGACTGCAAACGGGCCGCCCGGCACCAGCCGGGTTTTCTCCAGCAGCCGCAGCACTTGCCCCTCGAAGCCATCGAGCGGCGCATGGAGGGTGATCACCGGTGTCATGCGGGTCAGCGTATAAACGATCTCCCGCAGCGAGCGGCCGCTGCTGCGTACCGCACGCGCCAGAACCAGGGTTGCAACGATGTGACTGACCAGTGGCTGAGCGGCTGCGCGATCCACCAGGCCGACGGCGTAAGCGCGCCGATCGATTCCGTCATCCAGCACTGCGTCTTTCGCGATTGTGCCACGGCGCGCCCGCGGCAGGACCACGAGTTGCGCGGCGAGCGGCGGATGAACGATCCCGGCGGTCACAACACTATCGCCACCAGAGCCGGTTGTCGGATTGCCGGTTTCCTTCGGTGGGACAAGCCAGTCACCAAAATTGCGCCGGAACCAGATATCGTCACGGATCGGATCGCCGCTCAGCCGCGTCGTGTCGAACGTCGGGCTGTAACGGCAGGTGCGATGACCATCGACATCGACGATCTTGCTTTCCAGCAAACCACGGCGGAGTGCCATTCGGCGTGCCTCGCGGCGCGCAAGATGCCGAAGACGGCGAACAAGCAGTCGGGCGAGCTTATCCATCTGTGCGCTCTCCCGTCTGCGCGGCATTAATTGCCGTGTGGGCCTCTCGTACCGGATCGCGCCGACGCGTCCGACCGCGCCGCCGCACGTCAATGCCACCGGGCTTCGGGATACGCGCCAACACACGCTCGCGCGGCGAACGGCGTGGCGGCGGAGAGCCGCTCGGAGGAAAGACCGAAGCCGAACCAGTCGCCAGAGTCAGGCTCAGGTGTTCATTCCTGGACCGACCGAGATCCCGATTGCGGTTCTGCAGCCAGTCGAGCAGCAGGCGGCATGCCGCATTGCCGCCGTCGGCAGTCGCACTCAACCGCAGCATCAGAGGCTCAGGAACATGGCCATCCAGCAGAGGACCTTGCCGGACGCAGGCGAGAGCCAGGCCGATCAGAACGGCGGCGTCGTCGCGATCGCTCTGACCATGGCTAAGGCCCGCGGACTGCATATGAGAGAGTTTCGCAAATGTGCCGTGAAGGCAGGGCAACGCGAGGGTATCGGTCGTGACCGCTTCGCAGATGAAGCCGGTCACAGACGGGCTGTGGGTATCGATGGACATGACTGTCTCCTCGCCGGAGCGCATCGGCATCCGGCGTTCATGGAATGGAAGATGAAGGAAGCCGGCAACGCGCTTCAGGCGCGGCCACGATCAGCGTCGTTAGGCTGGCGGGGCGTCAGTGCCGGCGCGGACGGCGGGCAAAGCCGACCCGGATACGGACGGGCTCCGGCTCGTCGTCATGATCCTCGTCGAAGCAGTCGAGATGGTCGTGACCATTGTCCTCGTCCTGCGCGGCCATCACCCGCTCTTCTTCGTAAGTGCGGGCGGGACCGTTCAGCGCGATCAGAGGCTTGGCAAATACGGCCGAGGTAGTGGCCGCGTCCGACACGGCCACCGCCACGACACCGAGAGCCTTACGGGCTTCAACTTCCAGAAGCTGCTGCACGCGTCGACCGAAGCGCAGGCGCAATTCGGCCATACAGGCCGCAACACCGTCGATTTCCAGCAGGTCGTCGATCTCCGACAAGGCCCAGATGCCGTTGGCATGATCGCTCGGGCGGCTGGCGCCATCGACGTTGGCAACTTCGACCGTATCGACCATCAAGCGCTTGTGGTTTTTATAGAGCCAGTCCGGCAGCACCATCGCCGAGGCCATCATTTTCAGCTTCAATTCTTCCAGACGGCTGGTGTCGCCATACGACGCCAGCGAACGCTTCAAGTCGAGGATGTAGGCCAGGTGCTTTGCGCGATTCACAAGGATCAGGTCCGGCGTATAGCTGCCCTTCGCAGGTGCCTCGCAGTCAAGCTTCACGCCGTCGAGGCTTGACCAGTCGTTTCCGGAGACGGCTTCAAGCGCCGCCTTGACGAGCGGCAACTTCAGCGACTGGGTCAAGACAAGAATGTTGGGATTGGCCTTCGCCAGACGCTCGACCGCCTGCTCCAGAAGCTTGCCCTCCCGGAACGAGACGGCGCGAACGAGCGAAGCGATGTGAACATAGTGTCCAAGGATGTCGTCTTGGACCGGTTCACCGTCGGCAATGGCAGCGATGGCGCGATCGATCAGCAGATCGAGATCGGCCTCGACTTCGGCGAAGCGAACGATATGCGGATGGCGGCGCAAAGCGACCGGTTCGCTGATGCTGTAGGCACCGATACCGAATGAGCGGTGGGAGAACATCGATGCCGCGGCGACAGTCGAACGAAGAACTTCCCCGGCAGGGGTAGAGAGAGTATGCGTGGTCATAGCCCGATTCCTTTGTACGAAGGCTGAGGGTCAGGCCCTTGGTAGCGTTGGCGCGCTGCCTTGGGCCGTTTTGTGTCCGGTCTTCCGAACAGCCTTACCCTGGCAGGACCGGGAGCCGGGCTCAAGGACCCGGGAGAGCAAAAAAGAACAAAGCCGGTACAAGGTTAACGCCGGGCTCACAAAGTCCGGGCCGAGGAACGCGTCCGGTGATCGCAACGGCGGCCTGCGTGATTCTGATCGACCTCATCAGGCAAAAGGAAAAGGGCCGACGTGCGACCCCTTCGAGTTTGGTGGCGAAGCTAACTCCGGCCTCTAAGTGCGCGCTAGCGCTAGGCGGCAGATGCAGTTACATCGTCGGCTTTGTTTACGTCCGGCTTCACGCGGTTAAGGAAGGCTGGACGTTTGAAGGCCTTCGGAGGCTCGGCCAAAGCTTCTGCCAGAGACGGAACCGAGTCTTCTGGAGGAACCTGCCTAGATGCAGCCGACGGCTCCATCGTGACTTTGGCCCCAAATGGCGCAAGCATGGCTTCGAGTCGCTTTACAGCTTCCGCTTCGACGGAGTCCCTTTCGGAGCCGGCAACGACCGAGACCTCGTCATCTTGCCGCCGCCGCTGATTGGCAGCCAGCAAGCTTGTGTCGACCAACGGTGTGGCTGCTGGCGAGATTGACGCCTTGTCGGCCTTTGGCCAGACAGGGTCCTTGGTTTTCGCCGAAGCCCACTCCAACAGTGGCAGGACTTCGTTTTCAAGCCATGTCCGGAGTTCTCCCTTTTCCGGCCAGGTGTCCGTGCCACCGATCTTGTGAAGCAGATTTCCGACGTCATTCCATCGGGTTTTCGCCGGAAGCTTGGTCTCCCAGATGACGTAGTCATAGTTCGGATTGGGCATGACAAACTGAGCAAGGCTTTCAAGCTCCTTGCGGGCAAGGCGGGCAGTTAAATGGATTTGAGCCGCAAGCGTCTTTTTGATCAACCGCTTCTCCAGAAGCGCCTCACTGACATGCGTGCGGATCTCCTCCAAGTGCCCAATGAAGGATTTGATGCCATCCCGGATCTTCATCGCGATGATCGCCTTGAGCCCATCAAGGCCGCCTACATCGTATGGATCGATCTGAGGTCCTGCCTCTGTCTCGTTTTTCGAGCCGGCCATAATCGCTGCGACGTCCTGCACCCTGAGTTTGCCGTTCTGGGCAGCGAAGCCGATAGCCTGCTCGATATGCTCTGGCTCAGCAGCGCTAAGCTTTCCGAGAACCGTCGGGCCGACGGCCAGCTCCACCAGGATCTCCCTGTAGCGATCGAGATTACGAAACACTGCGCGCTGTGTCCGGACGTGGCGGGCAGTATAGCCGCAGCGCTCGACGGCCCACTTTTCCAACGTTCCTTCCGGGAGCAGTTCGGCGGCGCGTTCAAGATGCTCGCCGAGCTTGAAGGTCTCCTCCGTCGTACGGCGAGAAACGCCGATGAGGAACATGGCCGTCTCTTCGAGCTGGTTCTTGATGTCTTCTGCGACAGCGTTGGTTTCGTAGAAGGTGTAGGCGGCGGACGAGAGAGCGGAAGCTTTGGAAGTCTTGTTCATGGTCATCTCCATGTAAGAGGGATATTCGTAGAAGCGAAACCGCCTTTACCCCTCTATTATCTCCGATTGACGAAAAACATGAAAGCAATCCAAAGTTTTGCAATAAATTGTCACCAAGCAAATATTCGATATGTGCGCTCAAAAATACCTACGCATACACAAATTTACTTACCATAAGATTCAAAATAAAAATTTTCCACTTCCGGCAACGCAAGTAGTAAGTACACTTAATACGGGCACTCCCCTTCTGCAGCAGGACTGAAACGGCTGGAACGTTCTGGTCTTTTCAAGTCGGCCTACCACCTGGTAACAGGGTCCCGCAGCCTGATTTGCAGAGTGAGAGCAGGTCCCTCCCATGGCGAAGGCCATACTCACCACGAAGATCGATCCGACCTACGACGATCTCCCGGAACAGCGGTACCATTTCCCGCGCACCTACCTGCGTCAGGTCGAGGCCGCGCGGGGAGACTGGATCGTCTACTATGAGCCCCGGCGGCCAAGCGGCGACCTGATGAAGACGGGTGGCAAGCAGGCTTATTTCGCGACAGCCCGGATCACCGACATCATCAAGGATCCGTCAAAGGCCGACCATTTCTATGCGCTGATTGATGACTTTCTGCACTTCGATCATCCAGTGCCGTTCAAGGAGGCCGACCACTATTACGAGAGCGGTCTGCGCAAGGAGGACGGCTCAACGAACAAGGGGGCCTTTGGGCGCGCCGTGCGCAACATCCCGGATGAGGAATATGATCTGATCCTCGCTGCCGGCTTCGCGCATGTGCTCGGGCGACGGAATCGCGAACGCCCGGCGCCCGATCCAGCCGAAGAAGCGCGCCTCGGCTTTGGTGACAATCCGCAGATGCCATACGAGATCGACAGCATCGACCGCCGGATCGTCGCCCAGGTCGTGCAGCGTCCTTTCCGGGATAGGGCGTTTTCCGCAGCGATCAAGGCGGCCTATCACGACACCTGCGCCGTGACCGGCCTGAAGCTGATCAATGGCGGCGGCCGCCCGGAGGTCCAGGCCGCACACATCCGCCCGGTAGCCGACCGCGGCCCCGATAGTGTCCGCAACGGCCTCGCACTCTCCGGCACGGTCCACTGGATGTTCGACCGCGGCCTGATCTCGGTCGATGACGATTACAGCCTGCTGATCGCGAGTGGCGGCGTTCCTGATACCATCACGCGCCTCATCAATCCGGAGCGGCGCCTGCTTGTGCCCTCACGCCCGGACGAGCGGCCCCATTCACAGTTTCTGCGATATCACCGCGAGATGGTGTTCAAGGGGTGACGAGGCGGAAATCATTTCCGCAACCTCACCTGCTATGGCTGGAGGATATTTCCTTCAACAGAAGCTCCGCCTGGGCGAGCACCATCTGCACGGCCTCCTGCTCCAGGTCCGGCGGATATCCGAATTTCTTGAGGATGCGCTTCACCAAGATGCGCATCCTGGCGCGGGCACTTGCCTTATGCTGCCAATCAACGGTGACTGAACCCCGCATGTTCTCGACCAATTCGTGGGCGATCACACGCAACTGTTCGCTGCCCATGACCTCGACAGCCGTCTCATTGCCAGCCAGCGCGTCATAGAAGGCGATCTCCTCCGGAGAGAGGCCGAGCTCATCACCACGTGCCGCCGCCGCCTGCATCTCTTTGGCCAGCGCGATCAATTCCTGGATCATTTCGACCGTCGAAATCGCATTGGCGTGATACCGAGCGACAGCTTCCTCCAGACGGCGTGAGAAGGTCTTGGACTGAACGACGTTGGTTTTGGACCGGCTCTTGATCTCCCCGTTCAGAAGCTTCTTCAGAGCTTCCAACACGAGGTTCTTCTTTTCCATCTTCTGGACGTCCATCAGGAACTGGTCAGAGAGAATGGAGATGTCGGGTGACTGCAGCCCCGCAGCCTTCAGGATGTCCACGATCTCGGCATTGGCGACTGCCTGATTAAGGAGCTGTTCTACCGCCAGCGATTTCGCCTTGTCAGACATTTTGCCGGTGGCCGTCGTCTTCACAAGGGCGGCGCGAACGGCCTGGAAAAAGCCGACCTCATCGCGGATTTCGGTTGCCGCATCGCTAGCGGAAGCAAGTGCATAGGCCTTGCTCAACTCCAGAACCGCATCCTGGTATCGGCGATGCGCCTGCTTCTTGGCCTCCGGGCTTTCGACCTTTGCTGCTTCCGCCTGCTGCCACTTCAAGATCCAGTCGATGCCGTCTGCCAGCGCCTTCAGCCGTTCAACCGGCTTGCCCGTGACACCCGGGCTGTAGTCATGCCCGGTGAACATGCCCCGGACGATC
Source organism: Rhizobium sp. FY34 (assembly GCF_005222845.1). GTDB lineage: Bacteria > Pseudomonadota > Alphaproteobacteria > Rhizobiales > Rhizobiaceae > Neorhizobium. The sequence continues at coordinate 114,634 of NZ_STFZ01000012.1, forward strand.
TCGTATTTCTCCAGGAGGACGGCGACGGCTTCCTCCTCATCAATACCCGTCTTGTCGCGGTCGGATTGAGAATACTGCGCGAGTGCCTTCTTCAGGTTGGTGGCGATGCCGATGTAATCGACCACGAGGCCGCCTGGCTTCTCCTTGAAGACACGGTTGACGCGGGCGATCGCCTGCATCAACCCATGACCGCGCATCGGCTTGTCGATATACATCGTGTGCATGCAGGGCGCATCGAACCCCGTCAGCCACATGTCGCGGACGATGACCAGTTTCAGCGGATCATCGACCTTTCGCGCTCGCTTGGCGAGATCGTCGCGGCGCTTCTTGTTTCCGATATGCGGCTGCCATTCGAGCGGATCGGACGCCGAGCCGGTCATGACGATCTTGATTGCTCCCTTGTCGTCATCGAGGGAATGCCAACCGGGTCTGAGTGCGACGATTTCTTTGTAGAGGTCAACGCAGATGCGGCGACTCATGCAAACCGCCATGGTCTTGCCCGGCAGACCTTCGATACGTTTTTCCAGATGCTCGACCAGGTCGGCGGCAATCTGAGTCAAACGCTTCTTGGAGCCGACCAGCCGCTCAACAGTCGCCCACTGCGCCTTCTGTTTCTCCTGCTCGGTCAGCGTTTCGTCTTCGAGCATGGCCTCGATTTCGGCATCGATCTTCGGCTTTTCATCTTCGTTCAATTCGATCCGGGCAAGACGGCTCTCGTAGTAGATCGGCACTGTTGCGCCGTCTTCCACGGCGCGGCTGATGTCGTAGATGTCGATGTACTCGCCGAAAATAGCCGGTGTATTCACATCGGCTGCTTCGATCGGCGTTCCGGTGAAGCCCATGAAGGAAGCGTTCGGCAGCGCCTGACGGATATAATGGGCGTAGCCGTAGCGGCGCTGACCGGTCTCACGGTTCAGCTTGGAGTCGAAGCCATACTGGCTGCGGTGCGCTTCGTCGGCCATGACAATGACATTGCGGCGCTCGGTCAGGATCGGAAACACTTCCTCACCCTTCTCCGGCGTGAACTTCTGCACGGTGGTGAAAATCACACCACCGGACGCGCGGTTCAAAAGCCTGCGCAGATCGTCCCGGCTATCCGCCTGTTCCGGCGTCTGACGGATCAGATCCTTGCACAGGCTGAAGGTGCCGAAGAGCTGGTCGTCGAGATCATTGCGGTCGGTGAGCACGATCAATGTCGGGTTTTCGAGCTCGCGCGAGCGGACGATGAGCCCGCCCAGGAAGGCCATGAGCAGACTTTTGCCGGAGCCTTGCGTATGCCAGATCACACCGATCTTGCGGTCACCCTCGGGCTTGACCGCATCGATGGCGCTGGTGATGGCTTTACGGGCACCGTGGAACTGGTGGTAGCCGGCGATGATCTTGAACGGCCCCTCGCCCTTATCGCCGAACACCGTGAAGTCGCGGATCAGCGCGAGGAAGCGCTTCCTCTCGAACACACCGCGCAGCAGCGTGTCCATTTCGTAGGGGCCATGAGGCGTGAAATCGCCATCCGCCCCGGTGACCGACCGCCAAGGCATGAAACGCTCTTCATCTGCCGTAAGCGAACCGATGCGCGCCAGCATTCCATCAGACGCCACCATCACCGCATTGGTTCGAAACAGCGACGGGATCTGCTCCTTGTAGGTCTGGAGCTGGTTATAGGCGTCATGGATCGTTGCGTTCTCGCTCGCTGCATTCTTCAGCTCGATGATACCGAGCGGCAGTCCGTTGACGAAAACCATCACGTCCGGCCGACGCGTGTACTTGCCCTCGGCGACGGTGAACTGGTTGGTCACCCAGAAGTCGTTGTTTTCCGGCTTCTCGAAGTCGATCAGCCACAGCTTGTCGCCCTTCACCTCCCCATCACCAATGCCGAATTCCACATCGACGCCCTCGGTGATCAGGCGATGGATGCGACGGTTTTCTTCGATCAGTGAGGGCGTCTCGGAGATGGAAAGTTGGCGGATGGCCTGGTCTCGGGCATCTGCGGGAATGTTCGGGTTCAATCGCTCCACGGCAGCGGCCAACACATCTGAAAGCAGCACATCGCCATAGGCTAGACGGGCCGGGGAAGATCCATCGGGTGAGATGACCTGCGCGGGGTGATAGAGGTAGCCCAAATCCTGGAATGTCGAGAGAACGACTTCTTCGACGAGGCCTTCGGAGAAGCCAGAATGCGGATCTTTCGCTTCGGGCTGGCTGTAAAGGATATCGTCAGTCATTCCCAAACCTCAAAGCGTTCAAGGTCTCTTGTGGAAGCAATGGCTGCCAAGGCGGCGCGCATTTCCCGCCGTACATCGGCCTGAACACGCGGGGCGGTCTTGAGATCTTCAACCTCTGGCACGGACGCGAGCCAGACGATCTCAAATTCGCCCGGCGTCAGCCGCTCTACCTCAGCCTGAAGCAATCCCTCCAATGTTTCGTCCCAGACACCCTCATCGAAATAAGGCCCGTTCTGCTGCTCATGGCAAAACTCATCCCAAAGGCTGCGGTGGCGATAGTCGTCGCCGTACATTCCGGAAGCTGAAATCCGCTGCAAACGATGGATCAAACGTCTTGCGGCTCGCTGTTTTACTTCCTCAGCGAGATTGAACACAGCCGTCTGTGCCGCCTCCGAGAGATCGTAGGCATCAGACATCGCCGCTTCCCTCGGCCTCATAGGCACCGCTATCGCCCGAGGTCGCAGATACGTTCAGCTTCGAGACCCGCTTGTGAAAGGCGCGGTAGTAAGCCTCCAGCGTCTTTGATATCCAGGCAATCAGTTCCGGCCACGACGCCTCATCAAGGGGGTCGGTTACGCTCCTGTAGCTTACAATCCGGCATGCGCGGCGAGTGGGAAGCTCCATCCAGGCGGGAGCGTGTCCGAGTTCGGCTTCGATGGCAACCTGATCCGCCTTCAACTGACCGAAGAAGGATTTGGCATTCTCATCCCCCAGATAAAGCTCAACCGCGATGCGGCTTTTCTGAGAGTCGAGAATTGCACCAAGATGCATTCCGGTTCGGCCGATGGAATAGGTCGTCCAATGCTGCGGCCTCGGCTTGCGGGATCGCAGAAATGCATGCCCTTCAAGCGCCTTCTGAAGTGCGATCCAAAAGTCCAGTTGCAGCTTCTTCGTTTCAGAAAGGGCTTCACTTTCGATCCGCCGGCTGGCCTGGGTGATGGAGCGTGTCCATTCATTCGGCTTGGACACGATGTTGAACTTCGGTGCAGCGATGCTGTCACCAATACGCCAAAGCTCTACCTCCACCCCAAAGAACTTGAAGCGTTCATCGGTGATCTCGTTCAGCCAATCCAGCGCGGCGCGATGTTCTTCTGTAAACCGTGAGGCGATCCAGACAATGGTCACCGTCTGAAGACCGGCCGCATAGGTCAGCAGTTGGCCGAGATGGGAATGGTCCGTCCGCTCCAACTGGTTCTCGATCAGTACCCAGGAGTCATCGATCAAATCCTTGCAGAGTAGATCCGCCCGGAACGGACCCACTTCGCGCTCGCGGGCCTCAATCTCCAGCTCCATGCTTAAAGCTTCGGCAAGAGCCGTGATGTTTTCCGGCTGCGCGAGCCAGGGTGTGAAATCCTGGGACTCGGATTTCCAGATATCCCGAAGCTCCACTTTGTTTAGTCGTCCGAGCGTGATCAATAGTTCCCCCTGCCTCTCACCGGTTAACCTATGTTCCGAAGGTCGATGTCGATCCGCCCCATGATGCCGAACTCAAGAGCCAGGTTGGCTTCGAACCCATCGAATGAGCGAGGAGCTGCACCTGTTTCCTGCACATAGGAAGGGAGCGAGGCAGCCTTGGATGCAGGACCGTTGAGGAAGCTGATGCTCAAAAACCCCTTTGAGGCTAGATCTGGCGCGGTAGGACATGCAAGGTGATGCCATGGCACCGTTAGCTTCTCCAGTGACGCCAGATCGTTCGCAGCCGCCGCTTTGATTTTGGTAGCATCTCCCATCAAACATCCTGCCTCGAATGGTGAAGGCATTGAGGACGCAGACCATGTTTTGCGAGATTTTTCTGGGCTATACAGGCAGAAGACAGGCATGAGGTTCTGGCTGGCTGCTCTGCTGATCAGCATATCCACCTGAGGGTGCGGCGCAGACTTGGCCTTATAGTTTAACAATCCGCTAATCTTCTTGGCCCCTTTTCGCAAACGCTTGGCCTGGACGCGCATCTTGAGAGTGTAGGTCTTGCCGATCAGGTTCCATTCCCAATCGGCACCGTTTTTCGCTTCCTGTGCTTTTGTGAAGGTTTTTATCGTGACAATCGCGTTGTGCCGTCTCCAGATCTCAAGGAGGCAGCTTTCGGTAATTGTTTCCTCGCCATAGGAGATGTGGCAGCCATATGAGAGCGCCAAATTCTGCGAGACCGCAGTGCCCAGTTCCAGAAACGTGTCGCATAAAGAAGGGGTAGTCACTGCGCCGCCTCCAGCAGGTCTTCCGCCTCGGACAGGCGGATTTCCCCGGACATCAGCTTGGGGAGGAGAAGGTCGCGGGTGGCTGCGAGGGTGCGGTTTTCACCACCGTTCGCGGTGATCTTATTGAACATAGGCAAGATCAATTTGCCAAACTCGCTGAGTAATTCCATTGGTACCTCAACGAAGGGGAAAATTTCCAGCCGGTCCACCTGAGCCCGCTGCCGCCCGGATGTTCCGGTCATGCTAGCAATTGCAGCCGCGCGAAACTCGGGGTGTCGAACAAGCAGATACGCGAAAGGAGCTGGTACTCCCTTTCTCGATCGCAGGACATAAAACTCCGTAGAACCCCAGCCTACCGTCTGCGCGTCAGGCAGGAAGTCGACAAATGCTGATTTGCCATTCTCTAGGCATGGCGTGATCCGGGCGAGCAGGGCATCGCCATTCCTGAAGCGCATACCGGAACCGTACTCCCTTTCAACGGGTGGATCTGCCAATGGCCCCGACGTTGGTAGAGAAGACATGTCGCTATAAGGTGCTGGTGTTCCCTTCTTCAGCGGCTCCTTTGGGTTGAACTCAACAAGAGCGGAAGCGACACCGAGGCTCCACCCCTCCGGTAGCCCGTCATCCCCAAGCGCAGCCGGGAACAGATCGGCAAGGGCTTGTGTCCGTTCGGTGTCCTGCACGAGGCCGCCTATGATGGTGAAGGGATCGGTTGCGCCTTCCAGCTTGCGGCGGGTGGGGCCGAAATCCACGAACCAGTCGCGGAAGATCGCTTGCGCCATCGCCTCCAGCATCTCGTTGGTCCGCCGGTTCAGCTCAATCTTGTCATCGAGAGCGCCCAGCAGCCGACCGACCTTGGTTCTTACCGCTGGATGAACGTCAACTAATTCATAGTCGGCGAGAGACTGCCATGCGACGCGTTGACGGCCTGAAGTACCGGACATGCGCTTTTCAGCAAAAAAACGGAAATGTGGCAATCGTGACAAGTAATAAACAAATTCTGTGTCGCTAAAAAGCAAGGGACGAAAAACAATAAACTCAGTTGAACCGTGCCCTATCCTCCCCGACCCGAGACCGGAGACATATCCACCTTTTCCATTTTCTAAGCATGGCGTTATTCTGGCGAAAAGAGTATCGCCGTCCTGAAATTTTGAACCTGAACCATTAAAGGTTCGTTGGGCAATTTCCCCGATGTCCCTACTATTTATCGGGAGCGCTGCCATCTCGATAAAGGGTGCCTCTGTGCCCTTGCGCAGTTGGATAGAGGGATTGAATTCTACAAGATCGCTGAGCTTCATACTTCGGTTCCACTGAGCGCAAGATTGATTTGCTCTTCGAGCACTCGTGCGCGAGCGAATTGCTGAGCCAGCGTCTTCCTCAGCGCTTCAAACTTCTCTGCAAACGACACTCCATCGTCTTCGGCGTCCACTGCGCCTACATAACGCCCTGGTGTCAGCACGTGGCCATGCTCCCGAACCAGCCTCAAGTCCGCTGATTTGCAAAAGCCCGGCTCGTCCCCATAATCGCCCCAACCGTTCTTCGCCCGCGTTTCCGGCTTCGAACGCCAGCGATGATAGGCACCCGTGATCTTGTCGATATCCTCTGACGTGAACTCGCGACGCACGCGGTCCACCATGAAGCCAAGTTTGCGGGCATCGATGAAGAGGATTTCGCCGCGTCGGTCGCGGTGGCCGTTGGCGCTCTTGTCGCGGGCCAGGATCCAGAGGCAGGCGGGGATCTGGGTGGAATAGAAAAGCTGGCCCGGCAGTGCCACCATACAATCCACCTGATCCGCCTCGATCATCGCCTTGCGGATGTCGCCTTCGCCGGATTGCTGTGAAGACATGGAGCCATTGGCCAGCACCACGCCCGCCGTGCCGCGCGGGGCGAGATGGTGGATGATGTGCTGCAGCCAGCCGAAATTGGCATTGCCGTTCGGCGGCTTGCCAAACTTCCAGCGAGCATCTTCCGCAAGCCGCTCGCCGCCCCAGTCGGAAATGTTGAAGGGCGGGTTGGCAAGGATGAAATCAGCCTTCAGGTCCGGCAGTTCGTCGCGGTGGAAACTGCCCTCGTTGTTCCAGCGGATATCGGCATCGATTCCCTGGACGGCGAGGTTCATCTTGGCCAGACGCCAGGTGGTGTGGTTTATCTCCTGACCATAGACGGCAATATCATTGCGCCGGCCGCCATGCTCCTCGATGAATTTTTCCGACTGCACGAACATGCCGCCAGAGCCGCAGCAGGGGTCGTAGACTCGCCCCTTATAGGGCTCCAGCATTTCGACCAGGGTGCGCACCACGGAGCGCGGTGTGAAGAATTCGCCGCCGCGCTTTCCTTCAGAGCCGGCGAAACCGGAGAGGAAATATTCGTAGACCCGGCCGAGCAGATCCTTGGCCGTATCCTTGCTGTCATGCAGGCCGATATTGGAGAAGAGATCGATCAACTCGCCGAGCATGGTCTTGTTCAACGTCGGGCGGGCATAGTTCTTCGGCAGAACGCCTTTCAATCCCTCGTTCGACGGGAAGCGCTCGATCGCCTCCATCGCCTCGTCGATCAGCTTGCCGATCTCGGGCCGCTTGGCATTGGCCTGCAGAAAAGGCCACCGCGCCTCCGTTGGCACCCAGAACACGTTGTCCGCGAGATATTCCTCTGGGTCTTCCGCATCCGCATACTTGTCTGCCGTGAGCTTGGCATGAAGCCCGTCAAAGGCATCGGAAATGTATTTCAGGAAAATGAGGCCAAGCGCGACATGCTTGTATTCGGAAGGCTCCAGATTGCCCCGGAGCTTGTCAGCAGCCTTAAAAAGCTCGGCCGTGAAGCCGAGGTCGCCATTATTGTCTTTCGCCACGAAGGCAGTCTCCCCAAATCATTTTGCGCGACAATAGGATGGCGGCTCGGGAGGTGTAAAGGCGGGTGAACCATCCTGGGTTGCTCGATCGGAGGAATGCCCCTCACGGCGGATATAATTCCGAAAGGATACCGGAGGAAACCCCGAGGGCGCGGCTCGCATCCTCGCGGATGGAAGCTTTGCAGGTGACCAAAGCCGCTATGTTGTCAATTTTCAGTAAAGCAATCTGGACAATTCCAGCATTTAGCGGGACATGAAAACAACCGATGCGTTTGCATCGCACAGTCTTTCAGGGAAATCGAGCCGCTGGGGCGAATGGCCAACCAGCCTCTGGTGAAGCCGAAGGTAGGGGCATGAGGAATTTCGGTAGTTTGTTCTGGAACTGGTTTGTAAGGCTGGTTGCATTTTGGGGGTTAGCGATCGGGGTTGTCTTCGCGCTCAGCTTTGCGTTGCCGCCGCTCGATATCGGTTTGGTCATCGAACGCATAAGTAATGGTTTGGCGTTGCTGAATGGCCAAGTTGGCGCGAATGAGGCAAAAGCTGCGCTGGACGCTCTGAGCCAGACGGATTTCATCTTCAGCCTCGCGTCGCTTATCTTTGCCGCGGCCATTTCCTTGATGGTGGCTTTTGGACTGCTCCACGTCGCTGCGATCATCCTCTCGCTATACAACCTTCGCCGTGTTGTCTCACGCCCAAAAACACCAACAGACTTTGCCAAGGAATACGACCAGTCGATCTATCACAAATTGGAAGGCAGCAAGCTGCTTGGCCACGCCTGGCGTGAATTCGATGAGACCCTGATAAAACCGTCATCCGGTGAGCCGCCGCTCATTAAGAACACGGTGCGGCCTCAGAGCTTCATCCATTTCGGTACCATTCGGGACCGTCTTTTTGGCCTGAAGATGATGGCTAGCATTCCCGGCTATTTTGTTGCCGTCGGCTTGCTGCTGACATTCGCAGGGATCGTCCTGGCCCTCTACAAAGCCGGAAGCGCTTCCAGTGCAGGCAATGTGGACGAAATGCAGGTGGCGATGACCGAGCTCCTGCAGATCGCATCCTTCAAGTTCACCACATCCATCGCTGGGCTCGGCTGCTCGCTTCTTCTGTCCATCGTCTTCAAGGTCTATACGATTTTGCTTGAGGCCAGCGTGCACAAATTTTGTGAGGCTGCGGAGAGCAGGCTTAAATATGTCCCACCGCAATCGGTTGCCATCGAGATCGCAGAAGCAGCCAAGGAACAGCGGGATCAACTGAAGGAAATCAATAGCGACAAGTTCTTTGCCCAAATGGGTCGGCAGTTGGAGCCGCAGATCCAGTCGGCGTTCGCGTCGGCAATGGCGCCGATTAATGACAGCATTACGGGTGTGCTCGGCAAGATTACGGAGAACAGTCAGAGCGGCATCAACGACATGCTCGCGCAGTTCTCCTCGAGCGTCCAGGGCAGCGCCGGTACGGAATTGCGCCAGCTTGCGGAAACGTTGGGTGCCATGCAGGCAACCCTCGCCGACATGCAAACCGGCGTGCGGGGCTCTGGAGAAGATTTTGCGCGCCGTATGAGCGATGCCGCGGAAAACCTCAACCGTCTGGTCAGTGACGCCGCCCGCTCAATGGACGACGGTGCCAACCGCAATCGCGATGGGCTTGCGGAGATTCTCGCTGCCATGAAGGCCACTTTCGACAAGGCGAGCGAGCAGGTCGACATGGAGCTTGGGCGCGCCGCGGGCGGCGCTTCGGAGCGGATCGAGGCGGCCATGGGCCGGGTGATGGAGAAGCTGGAAAGTCAGGTCAGCACCCTGACCGGCAGCATGACTTCTCTCGACAGCGACCTCCGGGAGGGCGTGGCAAAGACGCAGGAGCAGATCAGAACGGCGCAGGAAAGTGCGGTGTCGACCGTCAGCGCGGTTGCGGTGGGAGCCGCCGAAGCTATCAAGACAGGCCTTGCCGAGGCAATTGCCACTATCCGTCAGGAAGTAGACCGCTTTGAAAGCGCATTGCGCGGATCAAATTCGGCACTTTCTTCACAGGCAAGTGCGCTTGGGGAAGCGACGTCACAAACGCGCATTGTCTCCGATGCGTTTTCAAAGACGGCAACCGATATTCGCTCCGCATCTGCACCGTTGCTACAGTCTGGCGAAAAGATCGCTTCGGCAACGTCGAGCTTCGAAAGTTCGCTTCGCTTGGCAGTCGAGGCACTCACTGCAAGCCAGGCAGCGTCACAGCAATTGAACGGATCCCTGCGTGACCAATCGGAGAGCATGGCCGCGATCTGGAGCAATTATGAAGCACGGTTCGCCCGCATCGACGAAGCGCTTGCGAAATCGGTCAGCGACCTCGCGACCGCAACGGAGCGGCAGGGCGATACGTTGAGCCGCTATGCGACCGACATCGACCGCGGGCTCGCCAATGCCGTCAATACGCTATCCTCCTCAGTTAAGGAAATGAGCGATTCCTTCGATGAATTCTCTGGCTCGATCTCGGACCTGCGATCGGCTGTCCGGCCTGCGGCGGAGTAAGTGAGCCATGCTGGCATTTGACGATGCCGCCGACAAACCGGCGGTCGAAGAGGAAGAGGAAAATTACTTCGTGTCGATGACCGACATGATGGTCGGCATCCTTTTCATCTTCATCATCATGCTGATGGTTTTCGCGTTGCAGTTCCAGAAGCAGACCGACGAATCCGAACAGCAAGCCGATAAATCGAAAGTGCAGATCGAAGAAGTCCTAGAGAAGGTCAGGCAGGTAAGCGAGCAGCTCCATAGCTTGCGATCCGAGATAAACCAAGAGCTTGAGGATCTCAGCCAGTCGCAGCGCGAGCGGACCGCATTGCTGAACGATCTTGAGCGCGAACTGAAGGCCACGGGCCTCGACGTTCAGATCGATCGCGAAAACGGCGTTCTGCGTCTGACGGAAAATGCAATCCGCTTTGCCAGCGACAAGTCAAACTTAAGCACGCAGGCTGCAGACAATGTTCGAAAGCTCGCTGCAGTACTTGCGCGAGTGTTGCCGCAATACACAAGTTGCGTCGGCTCAAGTAGTGCCACGGATTGCAAACAGCTTGCGCCTGGCGCAGCAATCGACACCGTTTTCATTGAGGGGCACACAGACAGACAGGGATCGGAGACCCCGGCCGGCGATAGCCGGAACTGGCAGCTATCGACCGAACGAGCTGTCGAGACTTACCGAACGCTAACTGCCTTCGAGCCATCGCTGAGAGGGCTTAGAAACCCGGAGAAGAAAGAAATCCTGTCTGTCTCAGGCTACTCCTCGACGCGTCCGATACCGGGAACCGAGATTCCTGCACAAGGCGCTGCAATCACCCAACAGGCGTTGGAGAAGAACCGGCGTATCGACATGCGCTTTGTCATGCAGGTTGACCCTTCTGATCGACTGAAAGACGTGCTCCGTCTCACTGACGACATGGAGGGACAGATAGAGAAACTGCGGGAGGCGGCGACACTTAGATGATTGGGCTATTTCGCGAAGCTTGCACAGGCATGTCAGCCCGCGCGTCCGGGCTGACAGGGCATGACGTGATACCCAAATACACTTACGTGCATGAAGCAGCACGATCAATTGGCGCAACCGGCATTGACGATCGTGCAAAGCGTGACCTGGCATCCATCAACGAAATTGCAGCGCGACTGCTACCGATGCTGCAGGCAGGCGATGCCTTGTCGACGAAGGAATTTCGCGACGCTATTTGGTGCCTGTGGGAGGCTAGGACGCCGCTGGCCGACCAACCCGCAGTGCTGAGCCGAATTGTCGACGAAGTGGATCGGAGCGACAAGCGCAAGCTCTTCAGAACGCTCGCTACAGTCTATTTGATACAGTTTCGTCCAGACAGGCCGGGACTTGAGGCCATCAGCTCCATCTTGCAACAAGGCAGTGTTCGCTGGGGCGAGCCTTTCGCGTCATATCACAAAGACTACGCACTCTACGATCCGCTCCTTGGCCCCAAGAATATCGCCGCGCTGGCGTTGCGGCAGGCTATCTCGCCCTCTGACGCGATGCGATCTCTCGGGTTTGGTGCGCTCGACGCGCAGTCCGGCTTCACAGAGGCGATCACCCGAAACCTGCTGGTGCAACTCGGCAACGGCGCGGAGCCCAACCATATGAGGCGCCTGGAGATGGTCAGATCATACGCGCTCGATAGCCGGAACGAGCTTGTCTTTAAGGGACTTGATCTGGAGATAGCCGAAGCCTTGATCAAACCGTTTCTCGGCAAGTCGCCTGAGAAGGCGATTAAAGATCTCTTCTTGAATTTCATTGTTTCGATTTTCAAGGATCCGCGAACCTATCCCGGCCGCTGGGAACGCTTTCCGCACATCAAGGCATTGATCATCTCCTGGCTAACGGAGCAGTCGCTTCGGCAATTCCTTGATATCGTGGGGCTCACCGTAAAGGATCCGAACGACGCTCAGATGTGGCGATATCGACGCGCGTTCTGGGAAGCCGCACACCGGAAAGGCATCATCAGGGGCGCATGGGTGGTCTTCGCGGAGGATGGTGCCCGATTGGCGCGTAGTCGTTTTGGCAAGAACGTGGACTTCGCCACATTTGTCAGCACTGGCTCCAAACAGATCCAGCGCACACACGCTGTGCTTCTCCTTGAGGTAGGGCAAGGAATTGTCGCCGACTGGAGCCACAATGGCAAGGTAAACATTTGGTCCAATGCGTCCGAGCGAAGTGCGCCAAAGCTTTACCAAAGAACCTATAGTTCGGACGATGTAACGATCTCGAAGGACGACACCGAGACGTCACACCATCTGGTCAAAACACACAGCTCGCCCAAAACCTACAGTTGGCAGCGAATCGTCGCTGAGCGAATTTATCGTATGACTAACACTCGTTTGCAGGAGAGCGACTACGGAGTGAAGGGCCGATAATGAGTTTCAAAAGCACACCGCAGCATAACGGCGCTCTTATCCAGTTTGAAAAACGGGGTCTGCTCGGCAAGAAGGTAATTCCCTATCAGCAGTGGGGCGACAAGGCTGCCGCTGGAGATAATGGCCTTCGCTTTCTATCGCATGCGGTTGCAGCCGGTGAGCTTGCTTCATCAGGTGATGGTCTCTTCGCTAAGCCAGAATTCATCTTGTCTTTGTCGGCGATGCAGGCCGATATGCTGGGCGTGCCCAAACTGATTGGTCTTTCGGTCAGCCTTTCCATGCGCGGTCGGATCGACAACTCCGATAGTACCCTCCTCCTGAACTGGCAGGACCAGAATTCGCGGCCCATCACACCGGACTTTCACGGCCCCTTCATTCGCGTGGGCGGCGACTGGGCCCGATTGTCTCGTCCGCTCTACGAAATCCATGTCGCGGCACGAGACTACAACAACTCCGCCGGCCTACCCTTCGCCGAGCGTCTTCCTTTCTGGCAGCAGATTCAGGATAAGTTGTCGACGTATCTTGGCAGCGATGTGCAGGCCGACAAGTTTGTGGGTTCTCTGACAATTTATCAGGCTGGAGCATTCGGCCTTGATGTCCGTGAAACCACGCAGGGAACCGATTTCCTACCGGTGCTGATGTCGCGGACGGTCGAGCCTGAGCTTGGCGAGGTCGATGATGGCAATGATGCGCCGGAAACCGATGGAGACGATGCCGCGGCTTGGGCGCCGGAAACCGACAGACGCAGCAACGATGCTGATGCACTTCTGCCGCCAATCCTCCAGGACACGTTTTACGAACAGGCGCTCTCCCGCCCCGGCAGGACCGAAGCGGCTTATGTAGTTGCCCAGAACACATACCTTCTGCTGGAGCCAACACTGCGCACCGCCCTTGACGTCGTCAAACAGATGCGTGGTGCACCGGCCGAGACCCGCAAAGAGTTCCTGAAGAACCCGCGTACCCGTATCGCAGCAGCGCTGGGCGATGATGGCGACGTGCTCGCGTCCAGCCTGTTCGTCGAGACGGCGCAATATTCCGATCGGATCGAAGGCTTGGGTCTCTGGCAAAAACCAAGCCTGCCCTGGATCAAGAAAAATTCCAACCAATGGCTGCCGGAAAACTTCGTCGTGCGAATTGGCAGCAAGACGCTCAATGCCACTCCGGACAAGATCGAGGAGCTACAGGTTCTATGTGGCCAGGCGGAGCAGGACAGCTCCGAGGAGATCAATTTCGAGCAAGAGCTTTATCCAACCACAGATGTTCGAACTATGCTCACGAGGCTCGATGAAGACGGCGTGTCCTATTCCGGCGAGCCGCAGGGTGACAGGGCGCCCCGCGAGGATCCGGACAATGACGTCCTGATCATCAGGCAAAACTTAGAGGAGCTCGATTTCCAATCCAGATTGGCGAAACGAAGCAGGCTAATCCCCAGCGGCTTTCCAACACAGAGCATAAACGGCACACAGCCCAAGCAACATCAGCTTCAGGGTTTTGACTGGCTTTGCAGTTGCTGGACGCAAGGCTGGCCCGGTGCGCTGCTCGCCGACGATATGGGACTTGGCAAAACATTTCAGGCGCTCGCGTTTCTCGCCTGGATCAGGGACAACATGGCGGCGAGACGAGGCGCCTATCGGGCGCTGCAGGGCCCGATCATAATCGTTGCTCCGACGTCCCTTCTTGACAACTGGAAAAAAGAGGCTGGCATTCATCTCAAGCCGGGAAAGCTTGGTTCCTGTGTCGAGGCATTCGGCTCAGGCTTAAAAGCACTCAAGACCCGCAAAAGCGCCGGATGGACCGAAGAGGACGCGCTCGATGTCGACTATATGCGACAAGCAGACTGGATCCTCACCACTTATGAGACACTGGCCCTTTATCACCGAAGCTTTGCGCGCATCGCCTATTCAATCGCAATCTTCGACGAAATGCAGAAAGTGAAGTCGCCTGATTCGATCAACAGCCACACCGCTAAGACGATGAACATCGACTTTGTTCTCGGCATGACCGGAACACCGATCGAAAACCGGCTGGAGGATCTATGGTGCATCATGGATCGGATCGCCCCCGGCTATCTGGGAGATCTCAAGAGCTTTTCCCGCACGTATGGCGCTGAAGATCCGCAGGCCCTTGCCGAACTCAAGGCGAAGATGGATCGGCCTCAGGGCAATGCACCAGCCATCATGTTGCGACGTATGAAGGATGACGTCGCAAAGGATCTGCCAGCCAAACATATCATGCCATACTCGGTCGCGATGCCGGCGAGCCAGGCAAGGGCCTATGATAAAGCCGTTGCGGCTGCAAAGGCGGGCTCGAAAAGCCGCAAGAGCATGCTGGATACCCTCCATCTGCTCCGCGGCATATCCTTGCATCCTGATCGCACAGGCGAGGCCAATGCTTATGATTCGGCTTGGCGCATGTCGTGGATCAACAGTTCTGCTCGGGTGCAGAAGGCAATCACTCTCCTTGAAGACATCCGCGGCCGGTCGGAGAAGGCGCTTGTGTTTCTTGAGGACCGGGCCATGCAGCAGACGTTTGCAGCAGCGATCGCGGAGCATTTGAATCTCCCTGCGCGGCCACCCGTCATCAATGGAACGATGGTCGGCCGACAGCGCCAGGAGATCGTCGACGCTTTCCAAAAAGCACCCACAGGTTTCGATCTCCTCATCCTCTCACCGAAAGCTGCGGGAATCGGCCTCACGATCACGGCGGCCAATCATGTTATCCACCTCAGCCGATGGTGGAACCCGGCGGTCGAAGACCAATGCAACGACCGCGCCTTCCGCATCGGCCAAACCAAGGATGTCACCATTCACCTGCCCATGGCGATCCACCCCACACATGGAGCAGGGTCATTCGACCAAAAACTGCACGATTTACTTGAGCGCAAGCGATCATTGTCGCGAGACATGCTTGCACCACCGACTTCGGAAAGAGATGTCGATGGCTTGTTCGCGGACGTCGTTGGGTGAGAATGGCGATGCCTATTCGATGCCTAATCACATGGATTACGCGGAAATGCGAGCGGATTGAGCCATCGAGCGTCTATCGGTGATCGCAGAACATTCGCCAGCCCGGGACGCACCGCGAACAGATTAGGCAAGTCATGTCGAAGTATGTCACCGAGGACTGTTACGAGATCACGTTTGTTTACCAAGATCGAGGACGAGCATCATCTCGCACCGCCGCAAAATCAAAGATGCTGGCGGCTGCAGGATCAACTTCCAGGTCGATCGAAACGCAACGCTGCAGCAGGAGTTGAAAAGGCTCAGCCATATGCACCAAATTTATTCACGTAATGAAACAATGAGCGGTCATGGCGTGTTCTTGTCGAAAGATAAATTCTAAAGTTGTCTCGCGGGAGAATCTTGCCGGCTGGCCGAGTGTGCAGGTCAGTTCCGTAATGTGACCTTACAAATGCTGCGTTAAAGGCCCGCAGCCGCCGGGCGTGTGGGTGGCCGCTTGCCCCATGGGGCCAGAAGCAGTTCATTCACCTTGTAACTAGTCCCGAGCAAAGGCGCACAGCGGAAATAATTTCCGCCCTAGGGTCTGTGGGGATTCATCGTGAGTTGATCACAGCCGCTGCCATATAGATCATGGCCTCAAAGCTCTGGTTCGTTTTACAGGCTC
>NZ_STFZ01000013.1 GCF_005222845.1 Rhizobium sp. FY34
GCCCATTGGGCGTCTGTCAGTACAAAACGATCCATCCAAAGCGTGAATCACATTCGCGCTGATTTGTGAATCCCCACAGACCCTAGTTCGGTTATCTTCACCCACGACATTGCGCCTGCATACGCCGGCACCGCTTTCGGATTGAGTGCACAATCTTCTCCAGCACCCTTGCCGGATCGCCAGCCAGAGCCTCGACTTGCAGCACCACCTCATCGCACGCGGCGCTGACACGCTCAGTAAGCTCCTCTACGCGCCTCACCGTCGATGCACCGCTCAACCCAACCTCGTCAGCCAGCGCCTGCCAATCCACCTTTCGCAGTTCGGTGGCATTGAACCGGCCGGCTATCCCCTGCGGAAGACTCTGGTCGACCTGGCGGTACACTGCCGCGCACATCAGGTCATAGAGCGGTGCCATCTTCGCGGACCCGCCAGAACCGATCAGGATCGAATAATTCTTGGCGTGCGAGTCCGAATTGCAGATCAGCACGTTAAAGATCACCGCATCAAGAAGCTTCAAACGCTCGGCAGGCGAAACCAGATCGCTGACGGCGTCGAACATCATTTTCAGGGTCGCGCCGCGCCCTATCGAGGAGCGCTCGTATTTCTGCGATGGGAAATGACCCGTTAGCTGGCAAAGATCTTCCTGATGCAGTCTACGGATCTCGCCTTGCGGATCGGTGAAGCGGTCATAGCGCTTCACCAGCAGATAGCGCCGGTTACCCGCGACACCGATCGTTGCATCGGCGGCGTCCAGCCCGCACGCGCGCGCGAGGGCAAGGCAGAAAGCTTCGTTCTCGACACTGCCCGCCAGCCGTTCTGAATCCGGCTTCAGAATATGGGTTGAGGGTGTCCCATCAACCGGAATGGAGATGGCGCCGCCCTCATCTACGAAGACCGGCAGCTTCTCTTGAACGCCCGCAAGAGACATGGAGACGCCATGTTCTCCAACCAGGAAGGGTTTTGCCGGAAGCTCGTCCAGGATGCGCTTCAGTGCCGTAGCATCCGGCACGGGCTGAAGATGAATACCCGGCTTCCGGGGCTCACCAATCGACAATGCGCCGGCCGTGTCACGGCCGATATGGCCAAGCAGGCCGACGATGTCCTGGGGAGACACCTTCAGCCGCTGGCCGATTTCGGCAAGATGCGTTTCCGGGAGCAGATTGGCAAGCCAAGGCAGGAGCCTGTCGGCAGCGACTGGGCCTGAACGTAGCGGCATGGTCAGCGACACCGGGAAGGCCGAACGACGCGCCTCCCAGCTCGGATCATAGTCCAGTCGCCACTCGCCATCGAAGGTCAGGTGGGCGACGGGGAGGGCTTCATAAAAGATCGTCGTCATCGACGGTCACCGAAGGTCGGCAGGAAGTCCAAGTCATCGTCAGACGAGGTCGGGGCGGCTTGGGCCGTCCGGAGATCGCCGATTTCGATGCCGACAGTGCGCGCCACGATCAGGGACTTTTCAAGCTGACAGCTTGGCTTGCCGGATTCGAGCTCGACGATGAAACGCTCGCCCGTGCCGGACCGGGCGGCAAGCTCGGTCTGGGTCCAACCGAGGGCCTTGCGTTTGTCCCGGATGGCGCCGCCGAAATCGCTTGCAGACCTGAACATCGAGCATCTCCTGAGATGGCTTACCGTACAGGAAGATTTTTCCCAGATCAACGCAATCCTTACCGATCGGGAAGCGCACGCAGATACGCTCCGAAATCACCCCGATCGGGAAGTTTCGTGTCTCCGTACGACGTCGAAAAATGAGGTCCTTGAGATCCGGGTATCGCGTGTGGTACACCTGCGGGTATCGTAATTTCCCGAACGGGAGCAGAGGCTTACGAGAAACCCTTGTTTCTCAGGTATCGCGGGCCTAATTGGCGGAGAGTCCCACCCTCTCCGCCATTGCCGCCGATTTCTTGCTATGACCCGATATCGCCGCCTGGGCACCGGGATCGCTTTGAACCTTTGTCTGGTGCCGGTCAGTAGCGCCGCGCGAATTTATCGCGCGATTGCGTGATGGCGTCGTGATGGGCATCAGCCCAGTCCAGCACAGCTTTCAGCGGCTGCAAAAAGGAAACGCCCATTTCGGTGAGGGCATATTCAACCTGCGGCGGGGTGGATTGATGGACAGTGCGGCTGATGAAACCGTCTTCCTCCAGGTGCCGCAGCGTGCGTGACAATACCTGCTTGGAAATATCGCCGATCTTTCGATGCATCGCATTGAAGCGCAGTGATGACTCGGCAAGATGACCCAGCACCAGCAAACTCCACCGATCACCGATGCGGTCGATCACATCACGCACCACGCAAGGCTGATTAAGATCCGTGCCCACCGGCGGGAGAAGTCTGACTGAGGCTGCCGCCATTGCTTCCGACATCATGCTTCCTTTCTAGGTCATTTTCTTATGACTTGGGCCTGTCAATGTAACTCCTTGTCACCGTGAGATCAAGAGTGCAGACTAGGTCACAAATCCAGACCGGAAAATTTCTGGCTCAGGACCGAAGGCGGAGCGACAAAATCGCTCCATAACCATAGCAAGAGGATATGTCGTGGTAGCGCAAAAGAAGATCATCGTCATCGGCGGCACCGGCTATGCAGGGTCGGCCATCGTCAAAGAGGCCGCCCGGCGCGGCCATGCGGTGACATCGGTCAGCCGCTCCATTCCCGACGCGCGGGTGGACGGCGTCAGCTACGTCACCGGCGATGCGATGAACGCGACCGTCCCCCTGGGTGAGGCCGATGTCGTGATCGGCGCCCTGTCACCGCGTGGCGACAATGTCGGGCAATTGGCCTCAACCTATGAACGCTTGGCCGCGCAGGCCCAGAAGGCGGATGCGCGCTTGGTTCTGGTCGGTGGCTTTTCGTGCCTGCGCCCAGCCGAAGGCGCCCCCCGCATGATCGAAAGCGTCGCCTTCCCTCCTGAAGTACCGCAAGCGGTCGTCGCGGAAGCCAAGGAGAACATGGTTGTTCTCAACAATCTTCTGGCCGACACTTCGGGCCTGGACTGGCTGTTCGTATCGCCCGGCATGGACTTCTCGGCCTGGATGCCCGGCGAGGATCTGGGACGTTATCGAGTTGGCGGAGAAGTGGCGCTTTTTGATGAGCAGGGCAAGTCTGCCATCAGCGGCATCGACTATGCGCGCGCTGTGCTGGACGAGATCGACACGCCGACTGTTGAGCGCGCCCAGATCGGCGTCGCTTATTGACGCGCCAGATCAAGCCATGACGGTGAAGGCCGGGTCGCCATAGTGACGGAGGCCCGGCCCAATCCGCCGGCAAAAATGACTTTCTGGCGTGTCCCCCAAAAGCGGGCCCTAGAGGGGTATAGCGCAGACATAGTTCTCATCTTGGTTGCTCGCGGCCCGCCATTTTGGCTGAAATCGCCTTCTGGGCGAACAATTTGCCGACGATAGCCTGATATTCCCGCCGATCACCGCATGAGATCGTGCGATACATCTCCCATGAATCTGAGCGGGAACCCGCCAGCGTGGCAGCGGCTTAAGCCCCGCTTGCCGCTGTTCTAGCCTCATGGGAGAAATGGCGACGCGATTGCGCAGCGCGAGGCTACCGCGCTCAAACGGCTCAACCAGTTTGCTCATCGACGAATTCCTTGTGCGGTCGGGGATATACACCTGCCGACGAGGACGTGGCGTCGGTGATTCAGCCGATATCGACCTTCATGGCGAAGTCCCAGGTGCCAGCACCGTTTTTGGCCAGGCCGATCATCATCAGACCGAGCGCCTCAAGCGTCTGGGCCATTTGCAAACCGCCAACGTCGAACGGACGCAGCCCAAGACTTTCGAGGAAGGTCGCAACGCGCGCCTTGGCCTGCGCATCGTCGGCCGCGATAAACGCGTCGAGGCGTCCACCCTTGACAAGGACATGGCCGAAGATCGTGTTGAGCGCCTTCACGACATACGCGCCGGCGGGGAGGCGCTTGGCAGTCTCCTGCGCACCGGAACTGCCGGGAGGGGTGACGAGGCCCGAGAGGTCGGGAGCGACAGGATTGGCAATGTCGATGATCACCTTGCCGGCAAGCGCATCCCCGAAGTCGGCCACCACAGCCGCCACACCGGAATACGGCACGGCGATAATGACAATGTCGCCCGTCGGTGGAGCGCCATAAGCTCTTGTGGTAGCGCCGGATGCGAGCTTGTCGGCCAGTTCCTGTGCTTTGAGGGTGTCGCGGGTGATCACCTCGACAGTGTGGCCCGCCTTGGCGATCCGGCTGGCGATGGCGGTAGCCATGCTGCCCGCGCCGATGATGCTAATAGTGCTCATATTCAGTCTCCTAGGAAATGGAATGTCGTGCTTGGTCGCTACGCAGGATCAGCCGGCCGGGAAGTAGTGGCCGTTGTCCAAGTCGGCCAGCAGGCCGGGCTGAGCGGGCTCCCAGCCGAGGCTCTGGCGGGTAATGAGGCTGGACGCCGGGACATCCAGCGTGACCAGGTTCGCGAGGAACCCAAAATATCCCGGCAGCATCAGGACATCAGCGGGAATGGGCACGGCCGGCAGGTTCACGCGACTGCCGATAGCCTCGGCGATCTCGCGGAACGGGATGCCCTCGTCACCGACCGCGTGCCAGGCTTTGCCGGCTGCCCCTTTCTCCAGCGCAAGGCGGAACAAGGAGGCGAGATCGCGAGCGTGGACGGCCGACCAAAGGTTCGAGCCCTCTCCCGGATAGCCAATGACGCCTCTCTCCTTCGCCAGTCCGATCAGCAAGGGTAGAAAGCCGGCATTGTCGGTAGCGCTGTGCATGACGGGAGGAATCCGTACGACCGAAGACCGCACGCCTCGTTCGGCGAGTTCGATCACGGTCGTCTCCACGATGTTGCGAATCCGCAAGGCGCCCTTGTGCGCGTCACCGGCGGGCAAAGCGGCATCTTCCTCGGTGGCTGGACGGCCAAGGCCTTCCCAACCGGGTGAGCCAATGCTCCCCGACACGACCAGCGGCTTGCCGGTTCCTGCCAGCGCCTCGCCATAGGCGAGCATGATTTCAACCTCGGCTGCCGCCACGGCGTTGAGCCCGCCGGAGGGAAGCAGGTCTTGCCTGTGGGCCATATGGATGACGCCGTCAGAGTTTACCGTTGCGGCTTTGAGCCCGTCGAGGTCTTCCAGGCTGCCGCGATGCACTCTGGCGCCGAGTGCGGACACCTCAGCCTCTGACTTGTCCGATCGAGCCAGAGCGGTGACCTGGTGGCCGGCGGCGATGAGGTCGGAGATGATGTACGGACCGGAATGGCCGGTCCCGCCAGTAACAAAGACATGCATATGATTGCTCCAGGTAGATGATGTGGAATGAAAAGAGGGGCGCTAGCGGGGCGCTCCGCCGGGAATGCTGACGCCGATTGAGAAGTTGGCGTGTTTGACGGAATGGGTCATGAGGCCGAGCCAGAGCATGCAGGCGTGTTCCAGCGTCCGCGCCATGGTCAGTGGCCCAGCATCCAACGGCCGCAGTCCGAGGCTCTCGATGAACGCCGCTACACGCGCCTTTCCCTGCGCGTCGTCACCCGCGATGAACACGTCCAACAGGCTGCCTTCAACCGAAGCGGCGGCCAGAACGTGGGAGGGCAAGGTATTGAAGGCCTTGACGATATCCGCATCGGCAGGAGCGGCCTTGGCGATCTCCTGCGCGCCGAAGCTGTCATCCGGGGTCGAGAAACCCGAGAAGTCGGATTTGATGGGGTTGGTGATGTCGACCAGCAGTTTGCCTGACAAACCCTTGCCGTACTGCTTCACCACGTCGAGGGCGGCTGAATAGGGAACCGCCAGAATGACGAGATCTCCTGTCGGGGCGATGCCGAATGTTCCTGTCGTTGCGCCGACTCCGATCTGTTCGGCCAACGCCTTCGATGTAGCGGGGTTGCGACTCATCACCTCGACGGTATGTCCCGCCTTGGCGGCGAGGCCACCGATCGCTGCGGCCATCCCGCCAGAGCCGATGATGCTGATAGTGCTCACGTCCGTCGCCTCTGTTCCCAAGCGCATTCATGCGCTATGTCTTGTGGATCGCTGATCCGAATCCATCAATTGGATCACTGATCCACATATATGGAGCAGTGGTCCAATTATCAAGGGAACCCATGCGCGCAGACGCCAGAAAAAATTACAGCCATATCCTCGCGGTAGCGCGTACGGTGATCAGCGAACATGGCGCCGACGTTTCGATGCGCGACATCGCCCGGCGGGCCGAAGTGGGGTTGGCCACGCTGCTGCGTCATTTTCCAACGCGAGAAGCTCTGTTCGAAGCGCTGTTGTGCACGAACCTTGATGCACTGACGCAGAAGGCCGGCGAGCTAGAAGCGTCGGATGCGCCTGGCGCAGCCCTCGTGACGTGGTTCCGTGAGTGGTTGGCATTCGCACAAAGTTACAGGGGCGTTGTGGCGATGATGGCCGCCGCCCACACAAACCCGGAGTCGGCGCTTTATGCGTCATGCGCGGCGGTGCATTCTGCAAGTGCGCGGCTACTGCTCCTTGCTCAGGCCGAAGGAACGGCGCGCGCCGATATGAACGGAGACGACCTGTTCGCCCTGATGACCGCTCTTGGCTGGGCGGTAGACCAGCCCTCATTCGCGCCACGGGCGGACCATCTTGTTCTCCTTCTTGCGAGTGCTATCCTCACAAGTCGGCCGAGCGGGGATGGCTAAAAGGTAGCGCGTTGATTCAGGGCAGGATCGGATGGTCAGTGATTGCCGCCGTACGAGACAGTTCGGCACCAAGGCGAAGAGGGATCGGAAAGGCGATTGAGGACCTGAAGGAGATCCGCAACCCCGATGTCGGAGATCGAGTGGAAACGCCGGGCGGTGTCAGAGCGCTATAGCGTAGGCAAAGTGCTCATCTTCGTCGGGCGTGGCCCGCCATGTCTTTACCATTGATTTCATTGTAATTTTCGTCGCCCATCGGGTCAACTCTACCCAAGAGAATACCCAGCGCCGCCGTGGTCATCATGCTGCGGAGCCTAAAAATGTATGGCATGGCCCAGGCGGTCATGGATCTGATCGAGCAGGGAGCGCCAGCCTTCGATACATCCGTGCCGATCCTGTCCCAGTTGCTGAAAGCCGAGATGGCAGAGCGCGAGGTCCGCTCCATCGCCTATCACATGAAGGCAGCTCGCTTCCCGGCCTACAAAGACATCTCCGGATATGACTTCGCCGCCAGCGAGATCAACGAAGCTACCGTGCGCCAATTGCATCGGTGTGAGTTCATGGACGAAGCCCAGAATATCGTTCTCGTCGGCGGGCCTGGCATGGGAGAAACACATGTCGCGACCGCCCTCGGTGTCCAGGCGGTCGAGCATCATCACCACCAACCTCAGCTTCAGCGAATGGGCAACCGTCTTCGGCGATGCCAAGATGACGACCGCTCTGCTCGATCGGCTGACCCATCGTTGCCACATCCTGGAAACCGGAAACGACAGCTTCCGCTTCAAGGCCAGCTCGGCCGCAGCGGCACAGAAGAGAGGAGAAAAGGCCAGCCCATTGACCAAACCCTGATCAGAAAACCATACTCAAAGGTGGCTCAGTTCCAAGTGGAAACCAACAAAACCCCCTGGATGTTGCCAGGGGGTTGTCAGCAGTCTGAGTTATGCCCGCCAAAAGGCGGGCATAACGAGTGCTGGAAGGAAGGAGCGGTATCAGGCCTGATAGGCCGCGATGACGGCTTCCACCTGGGCGGTATTCATCGCCTGCAACTGTGCCGTGGTGAAGGCCTGCAGTTGGGTCTCGGTCAGGCCACCGATATCCTCGGCGGAAAGACCGGAGATTGCCTTGGTGCTGATTGCCGCAATTTCCGCGTCGGCAAAAGCTGCGAGATCCTCGGTGGTCATCGCCGCGATCTGCACCGAACTCATCGCTGCCGTCTGCGTGAGGCTGAAGGCACCCGTCTGGTCAGCGCTCATCGCGTCGATCTGCGCCGCCGTGAGGCCGGTCACCGCTGCCGTGCTGAGAGCCGTGACCTGTGCTTCCGTCAAAGCTGCGACCTGATCGGTGGTCATTGCCCCGACCTGCGTCGATGTCAATGCGCCGACCTGCGCATCGCTCAGATAACCAAGCTGATCGGTCGTCAGTGCCTTCACCTGGTTGGCAGACAGAGCAGCGATCTGGGCATTGGTCAACACATCGATCTGACCCTCATCGAGAGCTGCAACTGCGGTGGTCGTCAGGCCGGAGATAGCCTTGGTCGTGATCGCCGTCACCTCGTCGTCAGCGAGAAGAGCAATGGCGTCCGCATCGAAACCAGCCACCTGTTTGTCGCTCATCACGGCAACCTGTGCCGCACTCAGCGCCGTCACCTGATCATCGGTGAAGAGACCGATCTGGGTGGCCGTCAGGCCCGGAACGGCCTTGGCGCTGATGGCTGTTACCTGTTCGTCGCTCAAGGCTCCGACCTGGGCATCGGTCAGCGCACCGACCTGGGTGGCCGTCATGGCACCGACCTGCGCCACTGTCAGATAGCCGATCTGGTCCGTCGTCAGCGCCTTCACCTGGGTTGCAGTCAAGGCCGCAACCTGCGTATTCTTCAAGGCACCGACCTGGGTTTCGGTCAGGGCCGCAACAGCCGCCGCCGTCACACCGGTGATGGCGTTGGCGCTGATGGCCGCCACTTCTTCATCAGCCAGAAGTGCAATGGCAGTGGCATCAAAGCCAGCCATCTGCTTGTCGCTCAAAACCGCAGCCTGGACGGCAGTCATTGCCGTCACCTGGTCATCGGTGAAGAGACCGATCTGGGTCGCCGTCAGGCCCGGAACGGCCTTGGCGCTGATCGCTGTTACCTGACCATCGCCCAAGGCACCGAGCTGGGCATCGGTAAGAGCGCCGACCTGGGTCGCCGTCATCGCACCAACCTGGGCAGTCGTCAGGAAGGCGATCTGGTCCGTCGTCAGTGCCTTCACCTGATTGGCGGTGAGGGCCGCAACCTGGGTATTCTTCAAGGCGCCGAGCTGATCTTCCGTGAGAGCGACAACAGCCGTCGTCGTCACACCGGCAATCGCCTTGGCGCTGATGGCCGCAACTTCAGTCGGGTCGAAAAGCGCGATGGCATCTGCATCGAAACCAGCCATCTGCTTGTCGCTCATCACGGCAACCTGGGCAGCGCTCAGCGCAGTGACCTGATCGTCGGTGAGGAGGCCGATCTGGGTGGCCGTCAGGCCAGGAACTGCCTTGGTGCTGATCGCCGTGACCTGTTCGTCGCTCAAGGCTCCGACCTGGGCATCGGTCAGCGCACCGACCTGAGTGGCCGTCATCGCACCGACCTGCGCGGTGGTCAGATAGCCGATCTGGTCCGTCGTCAGCGCTTTCACCTGGGTTGCCGTGAAGGCTGCAACCTGGCTATTGCTGAGAGCGCCGATCTGATCTTCGGTGAGAGCGGCAACTGCCGTCGCGCTGAGCCCTGTGATCGCCCTGGCGCTGATAGCGGTGATTTCCGCCGTGCTGAACTCCGCGATATCGTCTGCGGTGAGAGCAGCAACCTGCTTGTCGCTCAGCACTGCCGTCTGTTTGTCGGTCAAGGCACCAAGCTGATCGGCGGTCATCTGGCCGATCTGGGCCGCCGTCAGACCCACGACCGCCTTGGTGCTCATGGCGCCGATCTGGTCTTCCGTCAGCACACCGATCTGATCATTGGTCAGCGCGCCGACCTGAGCTGCCGTCATGACGCCGACCTGGGCCACTGTCAGATAGCCGACCTGGTCCGTCGTCAGTGCCTTCACCTGATTGGCGGTGAGGGCCGCAACCTGGCTGGTCTTCAACGCACCGACCTGATCTTCGGTGAGAGCGGCAACAGCCGCCGTCGTCACACCGGCAATCGCCTTGGCGCTGATGGCCGCCACTTCATCCGTTGAAAGCAGCGCAATGGCAGTGGCATCAAAGGCGGCGACCTGCTTGTCGCTCATCACGGCAACCTGGGCCGCACTCAGCGCCGTCACCTGATCATCGGTGAAGAGACCGATCTGGGTGGCCGTGAGGCCGGGAACGGCCTTGGCGCTGATGGCCGTGACCTGTTCGTCGCTCAAGGCTCCGACCTGGGCATCGGTCAGCGCACCGACCTGGGTTGCCGTCATCGCGCCGACCTGCGCCACTGTCAGATAGCCGATCTGGTCCGTCGTCAGTGCCTTTACCTGATTGGCGGTGAGGGCCGCAACCTGGGTATTCTTCAAGGCACCGACCTGATCTTCCGTGAGAGCGGCAACAGCCGTCGTCGTCACACCGGCAATCGCCTTGGCGCTGATAGCCGCAACCTCAGTCGGGTCGAAAAGCGCGATGGCATCGGCATCGAAACCGGCCATCTGCTTGTCGCTCAATACCGCAGTCTGGGCAGCGCTGAGCGCCGTCACCTGATCGTCGGTGAGGAGGCCGATCTGGGTGGCCGTCAGGCCGGTGACAGCCTTGGTGCTGATCGCCGTGACCTGTTCGTCGCTCAAGGCTCCGACCTGGGCATCGGTCAGCGCACCGACCTGAGTGGCCGTCATCGCCCCGACCTGCGCGGTGGTCAGATAGCCGATCTGGTCCGTCGTCAGTGCCTTTACCTGGGTTGCAGTCAAGGCCGCAACCTGAGTGTTCTTCAAGGCGCCGATCTGGTCTTCGGTGAGAGCGGCAACAGCCGTCGCGCTGAGCCCGGTGATTGCCTTTGCGCTCAGGGCAGCAATTTCAGTCGGGTCGAAAAGCGCGATGGCATCCGCATCGAAACCAGCCATCTGCTTGTCAGTGAACACTGCAGCCTGCGCAGCGCTCAGCGCCGTCACCTGGTCATCAGTAAACAAGCCAATCTGGGTGGCCGTCAGGCCCGGAACTGCCTTGGCGCTGATCGCCGTGACCTGTTCGTCGCTCAAGGCTCCGACCTGGGCATCGGTCAGCGCACCGACCTGGGTTGCCGTCATCGCGCCGACCTGCGCGGTGGTCAGGAAGCCGATCTGGTCTGTCGTCAGCGCTTTTACCTGGGTTGCCGTGAAGGCTGCAACCTGGGCATTCTTCAAGGCGCCGATCTGGTCTTCGGTGAGAGCGGCAACAGCCGTGGCCGTGAGACCGGTCATCGCCTTGGCGCTGATGGCCGCAACTTCAGTCGGTTCGAAAAGCGCGATGGCATCCGCATCAAAGGCAGCCATCTGCTTGTTGCTCATGACAGCAACCTGCTTGTCGGTCAGGGCCGTGACCTGATCATCGGTCAGTGCCCCGATCTGTGTTGCTGTCAGGCCAACAATCGCCTTGGCACTGATGGCGCCGATCTGGTCGGCGCTCAGAAGAGCGATCTGATCGGCTGACAGGCCTGCGACCTGGCTGGATGTCAACGCTCCGATCTGCGCGGTTGTGAGGGCACCCAGCTGATCTTCATCAAGACTGTTCAATTGAGCACTGGTCATCGCACTAAGCTGGCTATTGCCCAGCCCGCCGATCTTGGCGGCATCCAGAGCATCGATCTGGTCGAGGGTCAAACCGACAATCGCACTTGACGTGATGGCGGCCAGCTGATCGGGGCTCATGCCCGCGACGTCTTCCGCATCCAACGCGTTGATCTGGGCTGAGCTCAGCACCTTGACTTGCCCGACACTAAGCGCCTGCACGTCATCAGTCGTCAACGACTTGATTGTGGCGGTGGAAAGGGACTGTATTTGTTTGCTGGTGAAGGAAGTGACGATGGAAGTCATGGACCCAAGCCTATGATGTTAACCGGACGTGGATAGCATCACTTCTTTCCGATCATCTTCGCGGGCCATCGCCACGGAAGTTCATCGGAGAGCACGCGCTTTCTCGGAAACCCGACGCACCAAACGCTATAGAGCGCCAAAGAACATCATGATGTCTGTTTGAACGGCAGTGATGCTACTGGGAACATGGCTCGCAAGAGCCTGTGCGTGGAAGGGCATCATGCTTCCAAAGCCACCCATGGCCGTGGTTCCTACGCCTAACGATTCGATTGCACTGCAATGCATTTCCGCGCTTCGTTGGGGGTGGTAAATCTCCCTGCCGACGTGCTTACGTTAGGTTTAAAAGTATAGCTTGAAAATTAATTTTTCCCTAAGGTCCAAAAATAACTCGGTAAACATGTGATTAAAATCAGCCTGAATTAAGTATAATGAATCATAGTCACATTATTCAGTGCTATTATGATTATATATATTATTTTTATTTTGCGATATTGACTCATAAGTTCAGTTTATTGAAATAATTTTTGTTAAACTCATGATTTTTATATACAAAATATAATGTACAATTCAAAAAATCCAATATGATTGAATATTGGATTTTTGCGAAACGAAAATCTACTAGGCCGCGGAGCGGTAGTATCCCTAACATGTCTCACATTTCTGCTTCAGGCCATGGAGCGCAATGTAATGCCGATGCAGATGATAATAAAAAGTGCCGGCATGAGGTATCGCACCGCTACACGCGCTTCTTGCGGCAGATAGGGAAAAGCCAACCGACCGGGAAGGCTTTTGCTTTCCAGCAGGAGATCAACCAGCAGGGCGAGGATCAGGTAAAAATAGCCGATCGATATCATGAAGGCGATCGGCGAGGTGACCGACATGCTGCCGGGAAAGCTTGCCTCGAAAGTGAAACTCAGTGCTGCCAGGGCCAGCAGCGCCGAATAGGTAACCCCCGTCTTGTCGCCGATCAACCCTTTGGGCGACCACAGAATAAACAGCGATACCGACAAGACAGCCATGAACGGAACGAAAATGCGGAGAAAATAGCGCGGCCATTTTCTGTCGATCACCATCTCGGCTGTCATCCGGGCAAAGGGCCGGGCGCTCCAGCCATAAAATTGTGCGGTCGTGAAGGTCAGGCTTTTGGCATCCCAATCGGACGCGCTCAGCTCATCGGGAATCGTCGAAAGCTGCCGGTCCTGATGGTTGAGCACGAAGACAAGATCATCGGCCGGATAGAATTGCGACACGAAGGAAAGGGGAAGGCGCTGCATATCAAAGGGAAATGCGGAAAGATCCTTGGCAAAGCGAAAGCTGCCTTCAAGCCGGCGCGTCAGCGTCACATCGCCAGTGCTGCGAACCGACAGCGCTTCCAGTTGCACTTTCCCATCACCGATCTGGTTTTCGATAATGATGCTTGGCGTCCAGATGACAGCGGTCCTTTCGGCGGCCTCCCGGCCAGCGAAATCCTGCCGATCCCGGCCAAATGCGATCGGATTGAAAGTTTGGGTCGGATCGCGCCAGCGCTGTTGGATCTCCACCCCGATTTGCGCCTCACCAGTGGTTTCCTCGATCTTCAGCACATCAAGGATACGCACGACCAGATGCACCTGTACCGGCCTCTGGATGCCCTCGGGCAGCGGCTTGCGCACCGATGCGTCATCAGCCAGAGACAGGCCGGTCAAGCTCAGAACGGCGAATAGGGCCAGAAGGATCGACAGGCCAATGCGGTACATCCTCTCAGCCTTCCGCCCTGGGCCCATTACGATCTGACACAGCATTGGACACCGCTCGATGCAGACGCCGAAAATCCGTCAGCCCGCTGGAAGGCGGAGTATCGTCAAGTTCGTGCGGCATGGTCTCCACCTTGTGGGCAAGCTCAGCCAGTGGGCGCACGATCGCTGCCCGGATAGCAACCATGATGATGGAAAAGACGATGAGCAGACCCGTAAGGAAGATAGAACCCAAGGTTACGGCACTGCGGTTGTAATGCGCCTCCAGCCGGCTGAAATCACGCGCCGTCAGAATGACGCCGATGACATTGCCACTATAGTCAATGAGCGGTTTGCTCTGAAACGTCAGGCTCCTGTCGCCAGCACTATAGGAGAATATCGAATTGCTGCGCGACAGATGCACAGCACCCGATGCAATCACCTGGTCAAACAGCGCTTTGTCGGTCGCGGCATCCAGCGCCAGACCAATGCCGGACGAGGCGGCGCCATTACCGTCGCGCATGTAACGCGGATCGAGCACAAGCGCGAAATCGCTGCCGCTGGCAGCCTTTGCCAGATCCGCCAGCGCCTGCAGGTTGACACCAACCTCCACGGTACCGACCAGGCTCTTGCCATCATTGTCCATGACGGGTGAGACTGCGCGCAGACTGAGGCCACGAATGCCAAGCTCTAGCCCCTTCTGCGTCTGGCGATCGTGATTGGCTGCAACCACCATCGGGCGGAAGGTGGAGAGATCCTGGCCGAAATTCTGTGGCTCCCACACCCGGAGGAAGGATCTCATCTGAGCATCATGAAAATGAACGACATCGATGCCGGCCAGGCGTGCCAACCGATCGAAGATCGGTTTGGCATGCAACTGCATTTCGGCGCGGGAGCCTGCCTTCAGCAGCGCGCGCACCTGTGGATCGGAGGCCAGTGCTTCGGAATGGGTCGCCGACAGGATGGCCGCCTGATCCATGGCCGTGGTGAATACCACCGCCGTCTGGTCAATCTCGCGCTGGCGGGCGTCCGCCAACAGGGCCTGCTGATCGGCCATCATCAACCAGCCCCCCAGAAGGAGAACGGAAGCAACGGAAAACGCAGCTATGGCAGCGAGAAGGCGATCAATCGTCATGAATTGAACTTCTAATAGAGGCCTGTTGTCATCTCCCGCGGCCAGCGGGAAGTCAATACAATCTGTCTGTATCGGTCGCGGTGTTGCTGCCGGTGATTGTGCGCTGCGAAAATGGGGGACAGACGGCGGCACTCATGGCATAAGGCGCCCGTCATCCACGCCAGGCCGCCCGCACATGATCCGTATCGAAAACATTTCCAAGCAGAACAGCCATCGCCTTCTGTTCATCGAAGCATCCGCCGCCCTGAACAAGGGCGAAAAGATCGGCCTCGTCGGGCCGAACGGCGCCGGCAAGACGACGCTGTTTCGCATGATCACCGGTGAGGAATTGCCCGATGAAGGGCAGGTCTCCATGGAAAAGGGCGTAACGATCGGCTATTTCAACCAGGATGTCGGCGAAATGGAGGGCCGCAGCGCCGTCGCCGAAGTGATGGAAGGTGCAGGCCCCATCAGCATCGTGGCAGCCGAACTGCGTGAGCTGGAAGCGGCCATGTCCAATCCGGACCGCATGGACGAGATGGATGCCATTATAGAGCGCTATGGCGAAGTGCAGGCACGTTACGAAGAACTCGACGGCTATGCTCTTGACGGGCGAGCCCGCGAAGTGTTGGCCGGCCTCTCCTTCAGCCAGGAGATGATGGATGGAGATGTCGGCAAACTGTCCGGCGGCTGGAAGATGCGCGTGGCGCTGGCCCGCATTCTCCTGATGAAGCCGGACGTGATGCTGCTTGATGAGCCGAGCAACCATCTGGATATCGAAAGCCTGATCTGGCTGGAAAGCTTCCTGAAGAATTACGACGGCGCGCTTCTGATGACCTCGCATGACCGCGAATTCATGAACCGCATCGTCACCAAGATCATCGAGATCGACGCAGGCTCCCTGACCAGCTTCTCCGGCGATTACGGTTTTTACGAGCGCCAGCGCGAGCAGAACGAGAAGCAGCAGCAGGCGCAGTTTGAGCGCCAGCAGGCCATGCTGGCCAAGGAAATCAAGTTCATCGAGCGGTTCAAGGCGCGTGCCTCGCATGCGGCGCAGGTGCAGAGCCGGGTGAAAAAGCTCGACAAGATCGACCGTGTGGAGCCGCCACGGCGCCGTCAGACGGTGGCCTTCGACTTCCTGCCGGCACCGCGCTCCGGCGAAGACGTCGTCAACGTCAAGGGTGTGCACAAGGCCTATGGCAGCCGCACCATTTATGAAGGGCTGGATTTCATGGTCCGCCGGCGCGAGCGCTGGTGCATCATGGGCATCAATGGCGCCGGCAAATCGACGCTTCTGAAACTGGTGACCGGAACGACGACACCCGACCAGGGCAGCGTCACTCTGGGGGCGAGCGTCAAGCTTGGCTATTTCGCCCAGCATGCCATGGATCTGCTGGATGGCGAGGCGACCATCCTGCAATGGCTGGAGGAACAGTTCCCCAAGGCAGGCCAAGCCCCCTTGCGCGCGCTTTCGGGCTGTTTCGGCTTTTCCGGCGATGATGTGGAAAAGCGTTGCCGCGTCCTGTCCGGCGGCGAAAAGGCACGCCTGGTCATGGCCGCCATGCTGTTTGACCCACCCAATTTTCTGGTGCTGGACGAACCGACCAACCATCTTGATCTCGACACGAAGGAAATGCTGATCAAGGCGCTATCGGCCTATGAAGGCACCATGCTGTTCGTCAGCCATGACCGGCATTTTCTCGGCGCGCTGTCCAACCGCGTGCTGGAGCTGACGCCCGATGGTATCCATCAGTATGGCGGTGGCTATCTCGAATATGTCGAGCGTACCGGCCAGGAAGCGCCGGGCCTGCATTCCTGATTTTGGGCGCGTATTTGACATTTGATTTAGGTCTGAATTCCTATTGACCGCATCATGATTAAGGAATATTTTCCTTAATCATGATCAAACGCGCTCACATTCTCTGCTCTGTGACAGTTCTACTTTTCGCTGCGCCCATGCCGATTCAAGCAGAGACGCTGGTCGAAGGTCCGGTTTCGGCGGATATTGTTCGCGTGGTGGATGGTGATACGCTGCTGGTCACAGCACGACCCTGGCCTCAACAAAGCGTCGAAGTGTTTGTCAGGCTGCGCGGCATCGATACGCCCGAGCTGAAATCCAAATGCGCCTCCGGCCGTCTCGCGGCTGAGGAAGCCAAACAGCTTCTGGAAGCGCTGGCCGCGCACTCGCCGCAGGTCAAGCTGACGAAAATTGCCGCCGACAAATATTTCGGCAGAATTGTAGCCGACGTTGCGCTGGCGGATGGCAGGAACCCGGCGGATGAAATGCTGAGCGCGGGCTTGGCAAGCTTCTATTCCGGCAAGGGCGCCAAGAACGATCTCTGCAACTCAGGCTAACCAGTCGTAAAGTGAGAAGGAGAGGGGCGAATGCCTTGGCATCCGCCCTCCCGTGTTTCGATCAGGCAGGTACCGGCGCCTTGTTCTGCCGGTTCTCGATCAGATCCTCGACCACCGCCGGATCGGCAAGTGTCGAGATATCGCCGAGAGCGCCAAAATCATCTTCGGCAATCTTGCGCAGGATACGGCGCATAATCTTGCCCGAGCGGGTTTTCGGCAGGCCCGGTGCGAACTGGATCTTGTCCGGCGTGGCGATCGGGCCGATCTCTTGGCGCACATGCTTCACCAGATCCTGGCGCAGCACATCCGTGCCCTCATTGCCTTCCATCAGCGTCACATAGCAATAGATGCCCTGACCCTTGAGGTTGTGCGGATAACCGACAACGGCGGCTTCCGACACAAGGTTATGGGAGACAAGCGCCGACTCGACTTCCGCGGTGCCCAGACGGTGTCCCGACACATTCAGCACGTCATCCACACGGCCAGTGATCCAGTAATAGCCGTCCTCATCGCGCCGGCAGCCATCACCGGTGAAATATTTCCCCTTATAGGTTGAGAAATAGGTCTGGATGAAGCGCTCGTGGTCGCCATAGACGGTGCGCATCTGGCCGGGCCAGCTGTCTGTGATGCAGAGATTGCCGTCGGCTGCACCTTCCAGCACATTGCCTTCATTATCGACCAGTTGCGGCTTGATGCCAAAGAAGGGCACAGTAGCCGATCCTGGCTTCAGATCGGTTGCACCGGGCAGCGGGGTGATCATATGGCCGCCTGTCTCCGTCTGCCACCAGGTATCAATCACCGGGCAGCGCTTTTCGCCCACCACATTGTAATACCATTCCCAGGCTTCCGGATTGATCGGCTCGCCGACTGTGCCGAGCAGACGCAGGCTGGAGCGCGATGACCGGGTGACGAAATCATCTCCCGCTCCCATCAGCGAGCGGATGGCAGTCGGTGCCGTATAGAAGAT
The DNA here is from genome assembly GCF_005222845.1 of Rhizobium sp. FY34. Taxonomy (GTDB): domain Bacteria; phylum Pseudomonadota; class Alphaproteobacteria; order Rhizobiales; family Rhizobiaceae; genus Neorhizobium. The sequence continues at coordinate 17,773 of NZ_STFZ01000013.1, forward strand.
ATTGACATTGTGCTTGTCGATAACCTCCCAGAAACGGCCCTGATCCGGAAAATTCGGCACGCCTTCAAACATCAGCGTCGTGGCACAATTGGCCAGCGGCCCATAGACGATATAGGAATGGCCGGTGACCCAGCCCACATCGGCCGTACACCAGTAGATGTCGCCATCATGGTAATCGAAGACATATTCATGCGTCATTGCCGCATAAACGAGATAGCCGCCGGTCGTGTGCAGCACGCCCTTGGGCTTGCCGGTGGAACCGGACGTATAGAGGATGAACAGCGGATCTTCCGCCTTCATCTTCACCGGCTCGCAATGGCCCTTCACACTGGCAATTTCCTGATGATACCAGAGGTCGCGTCCCGGCGCCCAATTGGTCTTGCCACCGGTACGGCGCACGACCAGCACATTGCTGACGGTGACATACTGGCGCGCTGCAATATGGATCGCCTTGTCGGTATTTTCCTTCAGCGGCACCGGCTTACCGCCGCGCACGCCCTCATCACAGGTGATGACGAAGGTTGATTCGCAATCGACAATGCGGCCGGCCAGGGCTTCCGGTGAAAAGCCGCCGAACACGACGGAATGCACCGCACCAATGCGGGCGCAGGCCAGCATTGCATAAGCCGCTTCCGGGATCATCGGCATGTAGATGGTGACGCGGTCACCCTTCTTCACACCGTGCTTCTTCATCACATTGGCGAGACGGCAGACCTGATCATAAAGCTGGTTATAGGTGATCTTCTTGTCGATATAGGGGTTATCACCTTCCCAGATAATGGCGGTACGTTCCCCATTCGTCTTCAGGTGCCGATCGATGCAATTGTAGGAGACATTGGTGAGGCCATCCTCAAACCACTTGATCGAAACCTTGCCCTTAAAGGACGTGTTCTTGACCTTTGTATAGGGCTTGTACCAATCAATCCGCTTGCCGTGCTTGCCCCAGAACTTGTCCGGATTCTCGACGCTTTCCTCATACCATTTCAGGTACTTATCGCGATCAATCAGCGCACGGCTCTTCACGTGTTTCTGGACCGGATAGACTTTCTCCGACATCAAAATCCTCCTCATTCTCCCGCAGCTTTGCACAGACAAGCGCGGCTCCCTGAACGCATTCTTATCAGCTGGAACAGGGGCGGCAATTAGACAAAGGGTCATGCTGCTTGAAGAATTGCAATTTAGTCGTAATGCGGTTATAGAGCGGCAGAATTCCCGGAAATTTGTGGTGACAGCCCACGGCCCGCGACACCGGCGCGGACGTTAGAAGGATCATATCCATGGCTCAACAATTGCTCATGCCGAAGGCGACGGCGGTCTGGCTCGTCGATAACACAGCGCTCTCCTTCGATCAGATCGCCCAGTTCTGCAAGCTTCATCCCCTGGAGGTGAAGGCGATTGCAGATGGCGAAGCCGCACAAGGCATCAAGGGCCTGGATCCGATCGCTACCGGGCAGCTGTCGCGCGACGAAATTGGCCGTGCCGAGAAAGATATCGCCTACCGCCTGAAGCTGTCAGAGCCGAAGGTTCGCGTTCCGGAATCCAAGCGCCGTGGCCCGCGCTACACGCCGGTATCCAAGCGTCAGGACCGTCCCAATGCCATTCTCTGGCTGGTGCGCAACCATGCGGAACTGAAGGACACGCAGATCTCGCGTCTCGTCGGCACCACGAAGTCGACGATCGAGCAGATCCGTGACCGCACCCACTGGAATGCCGCCAACCTGACCCCGATGGATCCGGTCACACTTGGCCTCTGCAGCCAGATCGATCTGGATCTTGAAGTGGAACGCGCGTCCAAGAACCGTCCGCTGCCGACGGCCGCCGAACTCGGCGCAACGCTGCAGGCCGCCAGCGAAACCGAGAACCTCGGCTATCGCTATGAGCGCCCCGAGGAAAAGGAAATCGATGCGGATGCCGTCTTCGCCAAGCTCTCCTCGCTGAAATCGACCCGCACGCAGGATGAGGACGAAGACCTCTACTGAGCGACCTTCTCTTGAGAATTGCAAAAGCCGGCCTTCGCGCCGGCTTTTTTGTGTCGAGTGGAATTTTCGAATTTGACATTTGATACCCGCTTGCGACGCGTTCATCGATCAAATGTCGGAATCGAACCACTAGCTCAGGCGCTCAGCATGGTCGGATTCCCGGCATAGCCATTCTCGCGCAGGATATCGCGGATCTCATCCAGAATGGCCGGGTCATCGATCGTGGCCGGCATATTCCACGGCATGCCATCGGCGATCTTCTGCATAGTGCCGCGCAGGATCTTGCCGGAGCGGGTTTTCGGCAGGCGTTCCACGATCATCACTGCCTTGAAAGCGGCCACAGGGCCGATTTCGGTACGCACCAGATCGATCACTTCGCGGCTGATCAGGCGCGGATCCCGCTCCACGCGATGTTTCAGCACCAGGAAACCGCAAGGGATCTGCCCCTTCAACGCATCGGCAACACCGATGACCGCGCATTCAGCAACATCAGGATGCATGGCGCAGACCTCCTCCATCGCACCTGTCGACAGCCGATGGCCGGCACAATTGATGATATCGTCGGTGCGCGCCATGACGAAGATATAACCGTCTTCATCGATCAAGCCAGCATCGGCCGTCTTGTAATAGCCGGGAAATTCTTCCAGGCACGTGCTTCGGAAGCGCTCATCGGCATTCCAGAAACTGACGAGGCAGCCGGGGGGCAAGGGAAGCTTGATGACGATATTACCGAGCGTTCCAGCTGCCACCGGATGGCCGGCATCGTCTACAACCTCCACCGTATAGCCCGGCATGGGGCATGCCGGCGAACCATATTTGACCGGCAGGAACCCGAGGCCTGCGGGATTGGCGGCAACCGGCCAGCCGGTTTCCGTCTGCCACCAATGATCGATCACCGGAACATTCAGCTGCTGCTCGGCCCATTTGATCGTTTCTGAATCCGCTCTTTCGCCAGCCAGGAAAAGTGCCCTGAAGCCTGAAAGGTCATAGCGGCGGATAAGGTCGCCCTGCGGGTCGTCCCGACGTATGGCGCGAAACGCCGTCGGCGCGGTAAACATCGATTTGACGTCATAATCCTGAATGATCCGCCAGTAGGTTCCGGCGTCCGGTGTGCCGACCGGCTTGCCTTCAAACACCACCGTGGCATTGCCGGCAAGAAGCGGCCCGTAAACGATGTAGGAGTGCCCGACGACCCAGCCGATGTCGGAGGCCGCCCAGAAGGTCTCGCCGGGCAGAACGCCATAGATGTTGCGCATGCTCCAATACAGCGCGACCATATGGCCGCCATTGTCGCGCACCACACCCTTCGGCTGACCCGTGGTGCCGGATGTGTAGAGAACGTAGAGCGGATCGGTGGCAGCCACCGGCACGCAGGCAACCGCAGTGCCCTTCACCTTCTCCACCTCGACGGCCTGAGCGAAATCCATGTCGCCATGTTCGTAGCGAAGTGCGGCATGCAGCTGATCGCGCTGCAGAACGAGGCAGCAATCCGGCTTGACCTTCGCCATATCGACGGCCTGATCGAGGAGCGGCTTGTAGGGCACCACACGGCCCGGCTCCAGCCCGCAACTGGCGCTGATCACCACCTTGGCCTGCGAATCATCAAGCCGGGTTGCCAATTCGTGCGCGGCAAAGCCTCCGAACACGACAGAATGGATGGCGCCCAGCCGGGCACAAGCCAGCATTGAGAAAATCGCTTCCGGCACCATGGGCATATAGATGACGACACGGTCACCCTTGCCGACGCCCAGATTCTGCAGCACGGCGGCAATTGCCTGGACCTCTTCCAGAAGCTGATCGAATGAAAAGAAGCGCTTCTCCCCGGTCATGGCGCTGTCGAAAATCAGCGCCCTCTGCGCGCCGCGGCCAGCCGCAACATGACGATCGATGCAGTTATAGCAGGTATTCGTCTCGGCGCCGGCAAACCAGCGACCATAGACACCGTCCTTAGCCGAGAAGATCGTCTCCGGCGGCTTGAACCAGAAGAGTGGCTCGGCCGCTTCGCGCCAGAAGGCCTCCGGATCGTTTTGCCAGGCCTCATAGACCTTCTTGTAGTCGCTTTGCATCTGTTCCTCCCAACATCCGCGCGCATGTTCCCAGCGCTAGAGTAGTAGCAGGTCAGATCAGGAGGAAGCCCGACGAAAGGGGCAGAGTGAACCAGCCTGTCTTGCGCTTCGTCAACGATGGCCGAAAATAGCCGAACCGACGCGCACGCTGGTGGCGCCAAAACCGATCGCCGTTTCGAAATCCCCCGACATGCCCATGGAGAGTTTTTCCACGCCGCATTCGCGCGCGAGCTTCTCCAGAAGCGCGAAATAGGGGCCGGGATGACCCTCCGCAGGCGGAATGCACATCAACCCCTCGACCGATAGAGCCAGTTCCTTGCGGCAGAATGCAACAAAAGCCACAGTTTCTTTCGGCTCGATACCCGCCTTTTGCGGCTCCATGCCGATATTGACCTGAACATACAGCTTCGGCGTGCGCCCCTGGATCTTCATTTCGCTGGCCAGCGCCCGCGCAATCTTTTCGCGATCAACCGTCTCGATCACATCAAACAGGGCAACCGCATTGGCAGCCTTGTTCGACTGGAGGGGACCGATCAGATGCAGTTCAATACCCGGCGTCTCTGCCTTCAGCGCCGGCCATTTGCCTTCACTCTCCTGCACACGGTTTTCACCGAAGATGCGCTGGCCGCTGACAATAACCGGGCGGATCGCATCCGCCTCGAAGGTTTTAGACACAGCAACGAGTGTCACCGCACCTCTGCTGCGACCGGCCTCGCGCTCTGCCGCTTCGATCTTCTGGCAAACATCGGCCAGGCGTTGTTCGATTGTCATCGGATAGTCCTCTCGCATGGTCTTCCCGTGTCTGGCGATAGCGGCCCATGGCTGCAATGCCAAGTGTTTGATCGGCAATGCGGCCCTTGGCGCCCTCAAAACTTGACGCTCACGGCCTTTCGTGGTGAAGGTCACCCATCTTATTCATACCCGGAATTTCACTGAAATGGCGACCGAACGTTACAATCCGCGGGATGCCGAACCCCGTTGGCAGAAAAAGTGGGCCGAAGACAAAACCTTCGAGACCGACAACAACGATACCCGCGAAAAGTACTACGTGCTCGAGATGTTCCCCTATCCCTCGGGACGCATCCATATGGGCCATGTGCGCAATTATGCGATGGGCGACGTCGTGGCGCGCTACAAGCGGGCCCGTGGCTATAACGTTCTGCACCCGATGGGCTGGGATGCCTTCGGCATGCCAGCGGAAAACGCCGCCATGCAGAACAAGGTCCATCCCAAGGAGTGGACCTACCAGAACATCGCATCCATGCGCACGCAGCTGAAATCCATGGGCCTGTCTCTCGACTGGTCGCGTGAATTCGCCACCTGCGATGTTGATTACTACCACCGGCAGCAGTATCTTTTCCTCGACATGATGGAAAAGGGCCTGGTCTACCGCAAACAGTCCAAGGTCAACTGGGACCCGATCGATCAGACGGTGCTTGCCAATGAGCAGGTTATCGATGGCCGCGGCTGGCGCTCCGGTGCGCTGGTGGAACAGCGCGAACTGACCCAATGGTTCTTCAAGATCACCGATTTTGCCGAGGATCTGCTCGAGGCCCTGGACGGTCTCGACCAGTGGCCGGAAAAGGTCCGGCTGATGCAAAAGAACTGGATCGGTCGTTCGGAAGGTTTGACGATCCGCTGGGACGTATCCGAGGCAAGCCGTGCGGCAGCCGGCTGCAGCGAGATCGAGGTCTATACCACACGGCCGGACACGCTGTTTGGCGCCTCGTTCCTTGCCATTTCCGCCGATCACCCAGTTGCTAAGGCCGTGGCCGCAACCAATGCTGCGGCCGCTGAGTTTGCCGATGAATGCCGTCGCCAGGGCACATCACTTGCAGCGCTGGAAACCGCCGAGAAGAAGGGCTTCAACACAGGCCTTACCGTCAAGCATCCGCTTGACCCAAGCTGGCAACTACCGGTCTACATCGCCAATTTCGTGCTGATGGACTATGGTACCGGCGCGATTTTCGGCTGCCCGTCAGGCGACCAGCGCGATCTGGATTTCGCCCGCAAATACGGCCTGCCCGTCGTACCGGTCGTCATGCCGAAGGACGGCGATGCCGCAACCTTCAGCGTGGATGTTGACGCCTATGTCGGCGACGGCGTGATGATCAATTCACGCTTCCTCGATGGGCTGTCTACCGACGAGGCCTTCGACAAGGTCGCAACGCTGCTTTCAGAACAGACGCTGGGAAATGCTTCCCAGGCTGCGCGCAAGGTCAATTTCCGCCTGCGCGACTGGGGTATTTCCCGCCAGCGCTACTGGGGTTGCCCGATCCCGGTCATTCACTGCGAAGTCTGCGGCGTGGTACCGGTGCCGAAGAAGGACCTGCCGGTCAAGCTGCCGGATGACGTAACCTTTGATGTGCCTGGCAATCCACTCGATCGTCACGCCAGCTGGCGCCACGTGGCCTGCCCTCAATGCGGCCATGATGCGCGGCGTGAAACCGACACTATGGATACGTTCGTCGATTCGAGCTGGTATTTCGCCCGCTTCACCGCCCCTTGGGAAGATCGCCCGACAGATCCGAAAATGGCCGATCACTGGCTGCCGGTGGACCAGTATATCGGCGGTATCGAGCATGCCATCCTGCATCTGCTCTATTCGCGCTTTTTCACCCGCGCCATGCGCGCGACCGGCCATGTAAGCTTAAGCGAACCCTTCAAGGGCCTATTCACGCAAGGCATGGTGGTTCACGAAACCTATCGTCTGGGCCAGGGCCAAAACGGCCAATGGGTTGCGCCTGCCGAAATTCGCATCGATGAGATAGACGGCACCCGCAAAGCCTATATGCTGGCATCGGGCGAGGAAGTGTCGATCGGCTCGATCGAAAAGATGTCGAAGTCGAAAAAGAACGTCGTTGATCCGGATGACATCATCGCCTCCTATGGCGCCGACACGGCCCGCTTCTTCGTTCTCTCCGATTCCCCGCCCGATCGGGACGTAATCTGGTCGGAAGCCGGCGTCGAGGGTTCACATCGATTCGTACAACGCGTCTGGCGCCTCCTATCGGAAGCAGCGCCGCTCCTGAAAACCATTGAACCGAATCCGGCTAAGGAAGGTGAAGCGCTGCCGATTTCGCAGATCGCCCACAAGACGCTTCAGGCGGTCCAAGCCGACTATGACAAGCTCTCCTTCAACAAGGCCGTGGCGCGCATCTATGAATTCGTCAATGCCTTGGCAGCGCCGCTTACGGCTGTAGCGGGCGCCCAGAAGGATGATGCCTATGTGGCAGCCGTTCGCGAGGCGGTTCATATCCTCATCAAGCTGATCGCGCCCATGACGCCGCACCTGGCTGAAGAATGCTGGTCGGCTCTTGGCAATGAGGGTATCGTTGCCCAATCCGCATGGCCTGTTTTCGACCTGGCTCTTGTCGCCGACAATGACGTGTTGATGCCGGTCCAGATCAATGGCAAGAAGCGTGCGGAATTGACAATCGCCCGTGATGCTGACCAGAATGCGATCCAGCAGGCTGTGCTTCAGCTTGAAGCGGTTCAGACGGCACTTGCCGGTGGACAACCGAAAAAGATCATCATCGTCCCACAGAGGATCATCAACATTGTTGTGTGAGATCTCGCCCGCGTTGCGGCGCGCCAGCCGATTCGTCCTTGCCCTAACCGTTGTTGGCCTTTTGGCCAGCTGCCAGGTCAGGCCGCTTTATTCCTCCGCCGGCGGCACACCCGCCAAGCTGGCGGCGATTAAATTTTCGCCAGCTGGTGATCGGGTAACACAGGTCGTTCGCAACCACCTGATTTTCCTGACATCAGGTGGGGCAGGGGAAACAGCAAAGGCAGATTACCAACTGCAACTGAGCGTGTCATCGACCCGAGCCGATATCCTCGATGACGAAATCGTCGATGTGCTAAAGCCGGGTCGTGTAACGCTTGTCGGCACATATAGCCTCACGCGCATCGGTGACGGATCGGTGGTGAAATCGGGAAGCCGCTCCGTGACATCGCTCGTGGATGTCGGCAATCAGGAATTTGCGAAACTGCGCGCCTATCGCGACGCAGAAAACCGCGCCGGCCGCGAACTCGCTGAATTCATTCGCGCCGATATTGCTACGGCGCTTGGCCGCTAGGCATGGCCGAGATCAAGGCTCACGAATTCGATCGCCTTCTGCCGAGGGCGGCCGAACTCTATCGGATTTTCTTGATTTATGGGCCTGATCATGGGCTCGTTTCGGAGCGCGCTGCCGAACTTGCAAATCAAGCAGGCGTAAAGCTCGACGACCCTTTCTCCTTCACCAGGCTTGACCTCTCGGATCTGTCGGGAGATCCCGGCCGTCTTGTCGATGAAGTGAACTCACTTGGTCTTTTTGGCGGCAGCAAGGTTGTATGGCTTCGCGGCACTGGCAGCGACAAGCCGCTCGGTGATGCATTGCAAGTCCTGGTGAGCGGTCCGCAGCCGGATAACATTCTCATCATTGAGGCAGGCGACCTGAAGAAGACCAGTATCCTGCGCAAGATCTGCGAAAGTGCCAAGCTTGCCCTTGCCATCCCCTGTTATGCGGATGACATAAAGGCTTTGAATGCCCTCATCGATCTGGAACTGCAAAAAGAAGGGCTTCGCATCACACCTGAGGGCAGGGCAAGGCTTCTCGAAGGCTTGGGCGGTGACCGGGTGGCATCCCGCAACGAAATTCGCAAACTTACCCTCTATTGCCGCGGCATGCAGATCATCGATGAAGGGCATGTTACAGATATCATCGGAGATGCCAGCGCGATTTCCACCGATGATGCCGTGGATTGCGTTCTGAAAGGCGACTTGCCCGGCCTGCACCGCGCCATCCAGAAAATCATCAGTTCCAAAACCCCGATTTTTCTCGTGCTGCAATCCTGCCTCAAGCAGTTCCAGTTACTGGACGCCATGCATGCCGAAATGGATGAAAAGAAAACACCTGCGGCTCAGGTCATGCAGACAATGGGTCGGCACATCCACTTCAAGCGCAAGCCTTTGGTCGAGGCGGCCCTGCGCACCTGGACCAGTGAGGCCCTAGCGCGGGAGACAAACAGGCTGCAGGGCGCCGTACTTCAGTCACGCCAGAGATCGGTGCTCGAAGACACGATTGCCTTCCAGACACTACTTGCTACCGCTCTGCAATCGGCCCGTGGTAAACGGTAGACAGTTTGCTCAGCGACGTTCCAGAAGCCGACACACTTCCTCGAGCTGATCGAGGGAACGATAGGCGATGCGAATCTGTCCGCTCCCGCCTTTGTGACTGATCTTCACCTCGAGACCGAGCGCATCGGTCAGACTGCGCTCGAGCGCAAGCGTGTCAGAATCCTTTTCCTTGGCGCGCTGCGCCACAGGCGGCTCCGACTGTGCCTTGATATCGTTCTGCGCTAGCCGCTCGGCATCACGCACCGACATGCCCTTGGTCACAATCGTTCTTGCAAGGGCAGACGGGTCCGACGTCGAGACAAGCGCGCGGGCGTGACCAGCCGAAAGCTCGCCCCCGGCGAGCATATCCCGCACCGGCTCTGGAAGCCTCAAAAGACGTAGACTGTTTGCCACGTGACTGCGGCTCTTACCGATGATCTCACCAAGGTCATTCTGGGTATAGCCATGTTCAGCAATCAACTGTTCATAACCCATGGCCTCTTCGAGAGGATTCAGATCAGAACGTTGCACATTTTCAACGATGGCAATTTCCAGCGCCGTCCGGTCATCGACATCTCGAACTATTACCGGAATTTCGACGAGGCCAGCCAATTGTGCCGCACGCCAGCGCCGTTCACCAGCGATGATCTCGAAATCACCACCGCGAGGGCGGACAACAACAGGCTGGACAATGCCATGTTGCCGAATCGAGCTCGAAAGATCCTGAAGTTCCTGTTCATCGAACATCCTGCGCGGATTGCGCGGATTGCGCAGCACATGTTCAATCGGAACCAGTCGATCAGCACTCACGGACTTGGCAGGCGGCTCGCCAACGGGCACCGTCTGATCCATCTCACCGATCAGAGCAGCAAGGCCGCGACCGAGACGGCGCTTGGACAGATCTTCACTCATCATCATACCTTTGGTCTATCGTCAGGCAGCCTTCCGCCGCCGCTCACGCTGGATTACTTCGGATGCCAGCTGCAAATAAGCCTGGCTCCCAGCGCATTTGAGATCATATAATATAGCCGGCTTACCATAGGACGGTGCCTCGGAGACGCGAACATTGCGAGGGATCAACGTGTGATAGACCTTTTCGCCAAGATGGGTCCTCACATCGTTGACAACCTGCTGCGCCAGATTGTTGCGCGCATCAAACATGGTCAGCACAATACCCTGAATATCAAGGCCCGGATTGACCGTCTGACGCACCTGATCAACCGTTTCCAGAAGCTGGCTCAAGCCTTCCAGGGCGAAGAACTCGCACTGAAGCGGCACGAGCACCGAATGGGCTGCCGCCATAGCATTGACAGTCAGAAGATTGAATGAAGGTGGACAATCCAACAGAATATAAGAAAATTGCCGAGCCTCCTCGGTCTGCAAGGCGCGCCGCAAACGAAAGGCGCGATCAGACTCTCGGCCTATTTCCATTTCCAGACCCAAGAGATCCATCGTCGAGGGGACAATGAAAAGGTTGGGGACAGCTGTTTCTACAGCGGCCAAGGCCACGGATTGCGTGCCCATCATGACATCGAAAGAGGAAATCTTGCGTTCGCGCCGGTCTATACCGAGACCGGTACTGGCATTCCCCTGCGGATCCAGATCCACAATCAGAACGCGCTCACCGATCGCAGCGAGGGCCGTCGCAAGATTGATCGCTGTCGTGGTTTTTCCGACACCGCCTTTTTGGTTGGCAATGGTGATAATGCGATTGGTATCGAACATGGAGCACCTACAAATGAGGTCAAACCTTGCGCCGGAGCCCGGAAATTTCCAGGATTACGGAGTCTTGTTCAACTCGGCTTTCATGTTGTACCAGATCGAAGCTCCAGCGACTATTCGCATTCGCCACTTCTGCCGCGTAATCCCGTCCTTTATGCAGAAAGGCTGTAACGTCACCTGCTTGAAGCATCCAGTGTGAGCAATAGGCGAGGAGAGTCGGAAGATCGGCCAGCGCACGCGCGGAAATATGATCGCAGCGAGGAATGTCCTGGCCGGCTGATTCGATGCGTATGGGGTGGACGCTACCACGCCCGCCCGTCTCCATAAGCGCTGTACGCAGAAAAGATGCTTTCTTCTGATTACTTTCGACAAGATGAACCCATCCGTCACCGAGTTCCGCCAGAAAAATAGCGGTGATAATTCCTGGGAAGCCGCCGCCTGATCCAAGATCGACCCAAATGGCCGGCTTGGGTGCCAACTGGAAAATCTGAGCACTATCAGCAATGTGACGCTGCCAAAGATCCGCCTTTGTTGATGGCGCAACCAGATTGATCGTCTTTGCCCATTTTTCGAAGAGGGATGCGAAGCGCTCCAGGCGAATCACTGTTTCACGTGAAACACGTATGCCGTTCAGTTCCATCAGGAGACTCGCAACTCACGCTGCGTCGCAATTGCAGCTTTCTTAACCAAGGCCAGTATGAGCGCCAGAGCAGCCGGAGTCATACCATCGATTTTCGCCGCTTGGGCTATGTTACGCGGCCGAACCGCTTTCAACTTCACCTTCAGTTCATTCGACAGCCCGGACACATCAGAAAAATCGAAATCCAGCGGAATCAGACGATCTTCATCGCGCCGCACGGACTGAATATCCGACTGCTGTCTTTCCAGGTAAACTGAATATCCGGCTTCTATTTGTAGGGCCTCTGAAACAGGTTTGCGCAAATCGGAGAGTTCTGGCCAGATCCGGCAGATGTCGACCATATCAATGTCCGGATAGGACAGGAGTTCAAAGGCAGTACGCCGCTGACCGTCCTGGTTCAGTTTTATGCCGCCAACCAAAGCCTCATTCGGCGTCACAGACAGGGACTTGAGCTGAGAACGCCCTTCATCCAGCTCCAACAGATAGGTGGTAAAACGTTCAATGCGGGACCGATCCGCCAGACCGAGTGCAATGGCTGTCGGTGTCAAACGTACATCGGCATTGTCTGCGCGAAGCGATAGGCGATACTCTGCCCGAGAGGTGAACATACGATAGGGTTCACTGACACCGCGGCTGGTCAGATCATCAATCATCACGCCGATATAAGAATCGGTCCGACTGAAGATATGTGGCTGCGACCCAAAAGCCTTCCGCGCCGCGTTCAGGCCGGCGACCAGGCCTTGAGCACCGGCCTCTTCATACCCAGTCGTTCCGTTGATTTGGCCCGCTAGATAGAGGCCGGGCAGGGCCTTCATCTGCAGATCAGCCGTCAACTCACGCGGGTCGATGTGATCATACTCAATGGCATAGCCTGGCTGAAGGATCTCTACCCTTTCGAGACCCGGAATGGTTCGGATGAAAGCTTCCTGAACCGAGGCTGGCAGCGATGTCGAAATACCATTGGGATAGACGGTGTCATCATCGAGACCCTCGGGTTCCAGAAAGACCTGATGTCCGTCTCGTTCGCCAAATCGCACGATCTTGTCTTCAATCGATGGGCAATAGCGTGGACCAATGCCCTTGATCTGCCCCGAATACATAGCTGACTGGCCGATATTGTCAGCGATGATCTTATGGGTCGCATCCACCGTACGTGTAACACCGCAGGCGACCTGTCGATTGGTTATACTGTCGGTCATGAAGGAGAATGGCACAAGTTCGTCATCAGCCTCTTGTCGACCAATAGAATCCCAGTCGATCGTCTTACCATTGAGGCGTGCCGGCGTGCCGGTCTTAAGCCGGCCAAGGGAAATACCGAGCCGCATCAATGTGCCTGACAAGCCTTCGGATGGCGCCTCTCCCATGCGGCCCGCTGGAGTCGTTTGGTTGCCAATGTGGATCAAACCGCGCAAGAAAGTACCGGTCGTCAGCACAACTGATTTCGACGAGATCTGACGACCGTCTTTCAGCACGACACCAGTAACTGAACCATTGTCTTGGATAAGATCAAAGGCATCGCCTTCGATAATTGTCAGATTGACATGCGCTTCCAGCGCTGCCCGCATGGCATCCCGGTAAAGACGGCGGTCGGCCTGGGTACGGGGTCCGCGAACCGCTGGACCTTTCTTCCGGTTGAGGATACGAAACTGAATGCCTGCGGCATCGGCCATCTTGCCCATCAAGCCGCCGAGCGCATCAATCTCGCGAACAAGATGGCCCTTGCCCAATCCGCCAATGGCTGGATTGCAGGACATGACACCCAGTGTGGCGCGATGGTGGGTTACCAAGGCGGTCTTGGCGCCAATGCGCGCGGCGGCCGATGCGGCTTCGCAGCCGGCATGCCCGCCGCCAATAATAATGACATCAAAGCTGTTCATTGGGTCACCAACCACTGCCATGGCAGTGTTTCACGTGAGTCACTTACCGACGCAGAACTCGGAGAAAATGACGTCGAGCAAATCCTCGACATCCACTCTTCCGGTAATACGTCCAAGGGATTCTGCCGCGAGGCGGAGGTCTTCCGCCCGCAGATCCAGTTCGGATCCTGATAGCGCGTCTGCAACAAAATTGGAAGCCCGCTGGAGATGCGTGAGATGGCGCAGCCGACCTGCGCCCAGCGCACCGATAGAGGCCCAATTCTCTTCGACACGATTGAGGATATGCCGACGCAACTCTTCCAGCCCGTCGCCAGTGTTCACCGATATCACGATATTAGTTTGATCCGCCGGATGGACCTGCGTTCGAAGATCGCCTTTGGTTGCGACCCGCAGAAGTGGAACACTATCCATCTCAATGGGTATTTGTTCCGCTTCCGAATCGATTCCTTGCATCCAAAGGACCAAATCCGCGCTAGAGATCGCTCTGCGTGCCCGCCTGACGCCTTCCAATTCAACGACATCCTGCGTTTCCCGTAGGCCAGCCGTATCGGAGAAGCGAACGAGAAAGCCATTCATGTCCAGATCAATTTCGAGCACATCGCGCGTTGTGCCGGCAATCTCAGTCACGATCGCCACATCACGCTTCGCTATAGCATTGAGGAAACTGGATTTTCCGGCATTGGGCGGCCCTGCGATGACAACCTTGAACCCGTCGCGGACCGAGCCTGCTTTCTCCGTGGCCATCATCTGCTGCTGGATCTCCTTGAAGATCCGCTCGACATCGGCCCAGACCAAATCGGAAACAGAGCCTGGAACATCATCTTCGTCAGCAAAGTCGATCTCTGCCTCGATCAACGCGCGTGCGCGCGTCAGGCGCTCTGCCCAATCCATATAGAGCTGTGACAGCCCGCCATTGCTCTGCTCGATCGCCAGGCGACGCTGCATTTCCGTATCGGCAGAAATTAGATCGCCAAGGCCTTCAACTTCGACCAGGTCAAGCTTGCCGTTCTCGAACGCACGCTTGGTGAATTCTCCTGCCTCGGCCGGCCGAAGCCCCAGCGCCTGCAACTCGTTGAGAAGCGCGACAATCACAGCTCTACCGCCATGCAGCTGGAATTCTATACAAGTTTCGCCGGTAAATGACTGCGGAGCAGGGAACACCAAGATTAAGGCGCGATCAATGAGCAAGCCGTTCCGGTTACGAATCGATCGGAGATACATGCCGCGCGTTTCAGGCAGATCAACTATCAGAGTTTGCGCAGCTGCCATGGCATTTGGACCGCTGGCCCGAACGACAGCGACGCCCGAAGGCGCCGCACCGCTGGACAGGGCAAATATCGTATCCGAAATCTTCATGCTGCAAGGCTTTCGGAAAACTCCGGATAAACACCTCCGTGGGAGATATGAATCCGGCTACTGATCAGGTGTTCATCGAGTCGAAGAAGTCGCCATTGTTCTTCGTCTGCTTCAGCTTGTCGATGAGGAATTCGATCGCATCGGTGGTGCCCATCGGCGCCAGGATACGACGCAGCACGAAGATCTTCTGGAGATCCTGGCGCGGCACCAGCAGGTCTTCCTTGCGGGTGCCGGATTTCAGGATGTCCATCGACGGGAAGATGCGCTTGTCAGCGACCTTGCGGTCCAGGACAATTTCCGAATTGCCGGTGCCCTTGAACTCTTCAAAGATGACTTCGTCCATGCGGCTGCCCGTATCGATGAGGGCTGTTGCAATGATCGTCAGCGAGCCGCCTTCTTCGATGTTACGGGCGGCGCCAAAGAAGCGCTTCGGGCGCTGCAGCGCATTGGCATCCACGCCGCCGGTTAGAACCTTGCCGGAGGAGGGCACAACCGTGTTGTAGGCGCGGCCAAGGCGTGTGATCGAATCGAGCAGAATGACCACGTCACGGCCATGCTCGACAAGACGCTTGGCCTTTTCAATGACCATTTCGGCCACCTGAACGTGGCGGACCGCTGGTTCATCGAAGGTGGACGACACCACTTCGCCCTTGACCGAGCGCTGCATGTCCGTGACCTCTTCTGGCCGTTCATCGATGAGGAGAACGATCAAATAGCATTCCGGATGGTTTGCAGTGATCGAATGGGCAATATTTTGTAGAAGAACCGTCTTACCCGTGCGTGGCGGTGCAACGATCAGACCGCGCTGACCCTTACCAAGCGGCGCCACCAGATCGATCACGCGGGCCGACAGATCCTTGGAGGTCGGAATGTCCAGTTCCATCTTGAAGCGCTCATTGGGATAGAGCGGCGTCAGATTGTCGAAATGAACCTTGTGACGGATCTTTTCAGGATCGTCGAAATTGATCGTGTTGACCTTCAGCAAGGCAAAATAACGTTCGCCTTCCTTGGGTCCACGGATAGGGCCTTCCACCGTATCGCCGGTCTTCAGCGAGAAACGACGGATCTGCGAGGGGGAAATGTAGATGTCATCCGGGCCCGGCAGATAATTGGCATTGGCCGAACGCAGGAAGCCGAATCCATCCTGCAAGAGTTCCACCACGCCTTCGCCAATGATTTCGACATCCTGACTGGCCAAGACCTTGAGGATCGCGAACATCAATTCCTGCTTGCGCATGGTGCTCGCGTTTTCGACCTCCAGCGATTCGGCGAAGGTCAGCAGGTCGGTCGGCGACTTGCTCTTAAGTTCTTGAAGCTTCATTTCAGCCATGAAGAGGGACCGCTTTGGAAATTCGAGGGAAATGGCGTGTCTGTGGATGTCGCATCCCCAGGGAGACCGGGGAGGATGAAGAGATTACACACGAGCCACGAGAGAAGGATTGGCGCAGAAAATAGCGACTTCACCCATTCGCCGCAAGGGGGGAGAAGTATTTCTTCTCGATCAAAACGGCTTCACGATCACGAGGATGACAATCAACATCATGAGAACAGTCGGAATTTCGTTCATCATGCGCCAATAGCGGGCCGATCGGCGTGGCGCGTCCACCGAAAACTGACGAACTGCATGGCTCTGATGCATGTGGGCGAGCGTGAGCAGAATGACAAGCAGAATTTTTGCATGCAGCCAACCACCCTGGAATCCATACACCGACCAGGCAAGGTAAAGCCCGAGCACCCAGCTGATCATCATGGCAGGATTCATGATCACTTTCAGAAGCCGGCCTTCCATCACCTTGAAGGTTTCAGACTGAACCGATCCCGGTTGCGCATCGGTGTGATAGACGAAAAGCCGTGGCATGTAGAACAGACCGGCCATCCAGGCGATGACCGCAATCACGTGAAAGGCCGTGATCCACCGGCTGAAACTGTCGGGCTGAAGCACATAGACGAGGGCGATCAAGCCGACAAAAATTCCGATGGCAATGCCGGCGCGCAGAGAGGCGCGCTTGCCGGCGGAAGCCGAAATCTGTTTTTCAGCTGCCATTCCCCAAGCCCCGTACACGGTTGACGAGCTGCGTCACATGATCCGGATTGGCCTCCGGAGTGATACCGTGACCGAGGTTGAACACGAGAGGACCCTGGCCAAGCACCTGGAGAATGGCATCGATCCCGTCATCAAGAGCCTTGCCGCCGGCGACCACCCGCATTGGATCGAGATTGCCCTGAATAGGGCCATCCTTTTGCAACTCGGCTGCAAAACTCAAGGGAACGGACCAATCGAGGCCAATCATGTCGGCACCGGTCTTCTGGCGATAATGGCGCAGGTTCATGCCCGCTCCTTTGGCAAAGGCGATGATTTTTGCATCCGGCCGCCGGGCCTTCACCGATTGGATGATCCGGCGAACCGGTGCAATCGCATAGGTCTCAAATTCGGCTTCACCGAGAACCCCTGCCCAGCTGTCAAAAATCTGCACGGCATCGGCACCCGCATCGATCTGCGCGACAAGATAGTCCGCGGAAATTTCTGCAAGAACGGCGAGCAGCTGCGCAAAGGCCTGCGGATGGCGATAGCCGAACAAGCGGGCAGGTGCCTGGTCCGGCGTGCCGTGCCCTGCGATCATGTAGGTCGCAACCGTCCAGGGCGCCCCGCAGAAGCCGAGCAGCGTCGTTTGGGGCGGCAGGGCTGCACGGATCTGTCCAACGGCCTGCATGACCGGCTGCAGGTGGTCCAGAACCCCTTCAGGTTTCAGTGCAAGGATGCCAGCCTCGTCAATCGGATCCATCCGCGGTCCCGAACCTTCGACGAAATGCACATTGCGGTTAAGCCCATCGGGAATGACGAGAATATCGGAAAACAGGATTGCCGCGTCAAAAGCGTAACGCCGGATCGGCTGCAACGTGACTTCAGTTGCCAGATCCGGCGAATAACAGAGGTTCAGGAAGCTTCCAGCCTTCCCCCGCGTCTGACGATATTCCGGGAGATAGCGGCCTGCCTGTCTCATGAGCCAGATGGGTGGAGGTGAAACGGTTGCACCATTCAAAACCTCGATAACCTTTCGGCGTTCTGTGGCCAAGTGGTGTCCTCCAATAAAGAAAGAAATCTAGAATCTTAGATTTTATGATTCTTAGAGTCGGTGACTATCAAGGATCCTTTCTCTTGCACAGTCCAGACAGTCAGACTGCGACAATCAGAACGTTGAGAGATAAAATCGACGCCAATTCTCCTCGATACGGGAATTTTCGATATTTTATCTTTAAAATCAATTGTTTGTCGCCTATTCTAATGGGTGACAACCTGTGGATAAGATATGAATCGCGACCTAAGAGATTGCGCTTGTCCACATTACCCACAAGGGCTGTGACACAGGCCCCACAGTCATGCTGAATGTGGATAAAGTCGAGGTTATCCCGAGTGCGGGCGTGCCGCGCTTAGGAACCCTTCCATTGTCCCAGGTTATGAACAGAGGCAGAAGAATAACGTGGAGAACCGCAAAAGCTTCTTTCATCTGCATCTGATATCTGACTCCACGGGCGAAACGCTGATCTCTGCCGGTCGCGCAGCATCTGCCCAGTTTCGCAATGCGATGGCCATCGAGCATGTCTATCCGCTGATCCGTAACAAACGGCAGTTGATGCCTGTCCTGCAATCGATCGACGAAAAGCCGGGCATTGTTCTTTATACGATCGTGGACCAGGAACTGGCCGATCATGTTGATCAGCGCTGCCGCGACATCGGAGTTCCGGTTGTCAATCTCCTGGAACCGGTTCTGGCGACATTCCAGGCCTATCTCGGCGCAAGGTCTCTGAGACGGGTTGGGGCACAGCATGCCTTGAATGCGGATTATTTCCGCCGCATCGAGGCGTTGAATTTTGCCATGGATCACGATGACGGCCAGATGCCGGAAAGCTATGACGAAGCGGATGTGGTGATCATCGGCATCAGCCGAACCTCGAAAACCCCGACCAGCATCTATCTGGCCAATCGGGGTGTCAAAACCGCAAATATCCCCATCGTTCCGGGCGTGGCTCTGCCTGAAAGCCTGCTTGTGGCAACCAAGCCATTGATCGTTGGACTGATCGCCACCACCGACCGTATTTCGCAGGTGAGGGAAAACCGCGAGCTTGGTGCGACAACCGGCTTTGACCGGAGCCATTATACCGACCGGGCCAATATCAATGAGGAACTGAAATATGCGCGTTCGCTTTGCGCCCGCCACCAATGGCCGGTCATCGATGTGACACGCCGCTCGATCGAGGAAACCGCAGCGGCAATCGTTGCTCTGCGTCCGAAGCTGCGTTAATCCCGATCCAGTGTTTCACGCGTCGGGAAATTATTGTGACCCAGCAGCTTGTCCTTGCTTCCTCCAGTCCCTTCCGCCGCATGCTGATGCAGAATGCCGGTCTGAGCTTTGAAGCGCGCGCCGCTGAGATCGACGAACGGTCTATCGAAGCATCGCTGGAAGAGGGGCATGCGGCCCCTCACATCGTGGCACTGGAACTTGCGCGGGCCAAGGCTCTGGATGTCTGCCGGCATTTTCCGGGTGCCTTCGTTATCGGTTCGGATCAGACCATGTCTCTCGGTGAACGGGTCTATCACAAGCCGCGAACTCGGATAGAAGCTCATGAAAACCTGATGTCTCTGTCGGCAAAGACCCATCACCTCAACAGCGGCGTGGTGATTGCCAAGGATGGCGAGGTAGTATGGCAGACGGTGGCAACAGCCGCGCTATCCGTCCGGGCTTTGAGCGATGCATTTGTCGAGGACTATCTCGATCAGGCCGGCGACGCCGTGCTGCTCAGTGTCGGAGCCTATCAGCTCGAAGGTCTGGGCATTCAGCTTTTTACCGCAATCGATGGCGACTATTTCACCATACTTGGCCTGCCCATGCTGCCCTTGCTGCAGGCCCTACGCGAGCTTGGAGCGATTAATGGCTGATTCACGTGAAACGTTGAAGGCTTTCGTGGTCGGCACGCCCATTCGCCATTCGCGTTCGCCGCTGATCCATGGTCACTGGCTGCGGCAGTTCGGCATTGCCGGGGACTATCGCGCAATCGAGATTCCGCCGGATGAATTTGAGAGCTTCATCCGATTGCTGAAAACGGAACAGACCTATCGCGGCGGTAATGTTACCATTCCGCACAAGGAGCGAGCCTACCAGTTGGCCGACCAGCCGGATACACTGGCGCAGGAACTGGGTGCTGCCAATACACTATGGCTGGAAGACGGTGCTCTCAAGGCGACTAATACGGATGGTTACGGTTTTACCGCCAATCTGGATGAGCGCGCCACCGGCTGGGATCAGGTCGGATCGGCCGTCGTGCTGGGGGCAGGTGGGGCAAGCCGGGCCATCATTCAGGCCGTGCGCAATCGTGGGATCGGCGAGATCCATGTGGTCAATCGAACACTTTCACGAGCGCAGGAACTCGCCGACCGCTTTGGCGAGCGCGTTCACGCCCATGCCATGGACGCCTTGCCGGAACTCATGCAGGGCGCTGGCCTCTTCATCAACACGACATCGCTTGGCATGGATGGTGAAGGATCCATTACGCTGGACTTTTCATTGCTTGCACCCGGCGCTGTTGTCACAGACATTGTCTATGTGCCACTGGAAACTCCGATCCTTACCCAGGCAAAGGCGCAAGGGATGAGGACGGTCGATGGACTTGGCATGTTGCTGCACCAGGCCGTGCCCGGCTTTGAAAAATGGTTCGGGCAAAGGCCGCAGGTGGATGAGGCGCTGCGGGCCATGATTATCAAGGACATGGAGCGCCACGTATGATCCGCATCGGACTGACAGGCTCGATCGGCATGGGAAAGTCCACGACAGCTCTCCTGTTTGCCGATGAAGGAATTCCGGTCAACGACGCCGATGCCGTGGTGCATGCGCTTTATCAGGGCGAGGCGGTTGCGCCTGTGGGTGCCGCATTTCCGGGGACTGTGAAGGATGGCAGCATAGACCGCGCCGAGCTGGCGCGTCAGCTCGCAGCAGAGCCGCAACGGTTTTCCGAACTGGAAGCCATCGTTCACCCTTTGGTACGACAGAAAGAGCAGCTCTTTTTGGATCACCAAAGGGCGAGCGGCGCAAAAATGGTGCTGCTCGATATACCGCTTCTGTTTGAAAGCGGGGCGGCCGACCGGGTGGATGTTATCGTGGTGGTGACCTGCGATCCACAGGTCCAGCGGCAAAGAGTGCTTGCCAGACCGGGCATGAGCGAAGAGAAGTTCGCCATGATCCTTGCCCGTCAGGTTCCGGATGCGCAAAAGCGGCAGAAGGCGGATTTCATGATCGATACGGGCCACGGCATAGACCAGGCCCGCAGCCGGGTTCGCGATATTGTCGCAGCCATACGGCAGGGTAAGCGGAGCGAAACGAAGCATGCGTGAGATCATTTTTGATACTGAAACAACCGGGCTTGAAAACAAGCTCGACCGCATCATTGAAATTGGCGGCATCGAACTTCTCAACCATTTTCCGACCGGTCGGACATTCCACGTCTATATCAATCCTGGTGACCGCAAGGTGCATCCGGACGCCTTGGCTGTGCATGGCATTACCGATGACTTTCTCAAAGACAAGCCGCGCTTCGGCCAGATTGTCGATGAACTCTTAGCCTTCTTCGATGGTGCCAAATGGATCGCGCATAATGCGACATTCGACATGGGCTTCATCAATGCGGAATTTGATCGTCTAGGCCTGCCGCCGGTGGCGCCCGAACATGTGATCGACACGTTGTCGATGGCACGACGCAAGAACCCTATGGGACCCAATTCGCTGGATGCGCTCTGCCGTCGCTACGGCATCGACAATTCCCACCGCTCCAAACACGGGGCTCTTCTCGACTCCGAGCTTCTGGCGGAAGTCTATATCGAGATGATCGGTGGACGGCAGGCAGCTTTTGGTCTGGTCAATTCCGGCCAGGTCACAAAGGTTGTCGAGGAAGAGGAGGTGGAGATCGTAGCACTTACGCGACCGCGACCGCTTGCACTGCGCCTGAATGATCAGGACCGCGAGGCGCATCAGGCGCTCATCAAGTCGCTGGGTGAAAAGGCGCTCTGGGGGCGATATCAGTAGACATGAAAAAGCCCGGACGAGCCGGGCTTTCGCATCGATTGCAAAGTCTATGGCCGATCAGCTGTTCAGCGGCTGAACCTGCGAACGGGTCTGTTCTTCTGCTACGCGCTGGGCAAACATCTGGCCGAAATCGATCGGATCGATCATCAGCGGCGGGAAGCCGCCATTGCGCGTCACATCGGAAATGATCTGACGGGCGAATGGGAAGAGCAGGCGCGGGCACTCGATGAAGAGAACCGGCAGCATGTGTTCCTGCGGGAAACCTGTAATGCGGAAAACGCCGCCATAAACCAGCTCGGCCGCAAACACCACCTTGTCGCCATCCTTGGCTTCGGCATTCAGCGTTAGCACGACGTCAAAATCCGTCTCCGACAGCGGATTGGCGTTGACATTGACGTTGATATTGATGGCCGGAGCCTTGTCACGGGCCTGGAGCGAGCGCGGCGCACCGGGGTTCTCGAAGGAGAGGTCCTTCGTATATTGCGCTAGGATGGTGAGCGACGGTGACTGCGTTTCGGTTTCGTTGGCCATTGCTGTTCCTCGGCTTCGGTCATTTTTCGCCGTCTACCACTTCGATTTAAGCCTTACAAGCCTTGGACCGGGCGCGCCCTATGCTCAAGGCTCGTCCTTGGGGCGATCGGACCAGGGCGAAGAAGGGTTCGACGTGCGGGTGTAATCGTCCGTGTCAAGGTCGAGCGTCTGGGTCTGCTTCGGGTGTGGGCCTCGGTTGGAAGGGCCGGATGCTTGAGAATAACTGCTTCTTACGACGACCCTTTGACCGATCATCTGCCACAAAAGCCTTCGGAAGGCCGGGATGAACAGGAGAATGCCCAGAATGTCCGTCAGAAATCCGGGAATCACCAGGAGAACAGCGGCAAACACGATCATGGCGCCATTGACGAGTGCTTCGCCCGGTATCCGTCCTTCACGGCCGTCCTGATTGATCTGTCGCAGAACGTTCAGGCCCTGGACCCGCAGAAGCAGTGCGCCTGCGACACCGGATAAAATGACGAGCGCCAGCGTTGGCCAGAGCCCCAACCAATTGCCGACGATCACAAAGCCGGCAATTTCCGCCAGCGGAAGACCGAGAAAGAGAAGCGGAAACAGGAAACGGCGCATGATATCCTTCGAAGCCTTGTCATTGACGAGAGGAACGACCGTCTCGGTATTTGAATGATCGTCAGATCAGACTATATGAGGTGGAACCTTATAAATTCCAACGACACCGCGGGTGAAAATGGGCGCGAACGACTTCATAACTCTGTTTTTCCTTGTGGCAGCGGTGCTGATCTTCCTGCAATTGAGAAGCGTGCTTGGCCGACGTACCGGCCACGAGAAGCCACCTTTCGATCCGATCAGTGCGCGTGATGCAACGAGAGCAACAGGAACTGATGACGGCAAGGTTGTCACGCTTCCGCGTCGGGACCAGGTGGACGACGAGCAACGCTTCGCCGATATCGATGCCGTGGCCAAACCTGGTACCGATCTTAACGGCGCATTGCGCGAGCTGACCAAGGCCGATCCGAGCTTTCGGCCCAAGGATTTTCTCAACGGCGCACGCATGGCCTATGAGATGATCGTGATGGCCTTTGCTGATGGCGATCGCAAGACGCTGAAGGGGCTCCTGTCCAAGGATGTCTTTGATGGTTTTGATGCAGCGATCAACGATCGCGAGGCGCGAGGCGAAACGGTCAAGTCGAGTTTTGTCGGCATTGACAAGGCCGACATCACACATGCCTCGGTCAAGGATCATGACGAGCAGATCACTATTCGCCTTGTCAGCCAGCTGATCTCGGCCACCTATGACAAAAATGGTAGCCTGATCGATGGCGATGCGGAAGCCGTCGCGGAGGTCACCGATATCTGGACCTTTGCGCGCGATCTGCGCTCACGCGATCCGAATTGGAAACTGGTGGCGACCGAATCCGAGCAATGACACACTCAGAGAGCTATACGCTTCGGCGGACAGATTTCTCCGAATTGAGGGGGTGGCGGATCGATGATCCCCGCCCCCTCTTTTCTGCGATGGCTGACTGTCTGAGTTATTTGGAACAGGGAAAGCCCTATCGCACGGGCGCGCTGGGGCTGACGTCCGATGATCTGCGCGTGCTGCTGCAGGAGGCAGCGGGCCAGGTTTTTCCCGATGCCCATGCCGCCCGGCAATTCTTCGAAACCCGGTACGTGCCCTTTCAGATCCTGCGTTCGGGCGGGGAACAGGGCTTTGTCACGGCCTTCTACGAGCCGGAGGTCTTGGTCTCTGATGTTACGGAATCCGGCTTTCAATTCCCTTTCTATCGCCGTCCGCTGGATCTAGTCGACATTGATGACTCCAATCGTCCTGCGGACCTTGGAAGCTCTTATGCCTTTGCGCGCCAGCGCGAGGGCTCGATTGACGCCTATCCCGACAGACGGGATATCGATCTTGGATATCTGAACGGACAAGGACTGGAGATCGCCTGGGCGCGCTCGAAGGTGGATGTGTTCTTTGCCCATGTTCAAGGGGCGGCAAGGCTGCGTTACCCGGATGGGAGACTGCAGCGCATCACCTATGCGGCGAAAGCCGGGCATCCGTTCTCCGCAATCGGCCGCCTGCTCATGGATCGGGGAGAGATCGATCCGCAGAAGATTTCTATGCAATCCATCCGCGCCTGGTTGGCTCGGAATCCGGCTAAGGTGGATGAAGTTCTCTGGCATAACCGTTCCTATATTTTTTTCCGGGAAGCCAATGTGGAGGGGCTCGAGAAGGGGCCGATCGCGGCGGCCAAGGTTCCGCTGGTCGCCGGGCGTTCGCTTGCGGTGGACCGGTCGATCCACACATTCGGATTTCCGTTCTTCATCCAGTCTGACAGCCTGACGCATCTCGATGATGGTCGCTCCTTCGGCCGGCTTATGCTGGCGCTCGATACGGGCACAGCCATTGTCGGGCCGGCGCGCGGCGATATTTTCACCGGGTCCGGTGATGCGGCGGGCGAATTGGCTGGCACCGTGCGAAATGCGGCCGATTTCTTTCTGCTTGTGCCCAAACATGCGGCGGCGAGACTCGGCGCATGAGGGGTGGTCGAAAACTCAGCACGGAAGAGCGGATTCTCTGGGGTACGGTGGCAAAGACCACCAAGCCGATCTCCGGCCGTCTGGAGGATCTGCTTGCCTTTGAGCAGGAACTGATCGAGCCCGAACCGGTGAAGGCGCAGCTGCCGATGAAATCGGATCCGGCGCAGGAGCTGACGTTCACACCGTCTGGCAAGCAGCAGCCGAAGGGAACGCATCATCCGCTCGAAAAGCCGGTCAAGCGCAAGATTGCACGCGGTCGCCTCGCGCTCGAAGCGCGTATCGATCTGCATGGCATGATCCAGAGCGAGGCGCACGGCGTGTTGCTTGACTTCCTACTTCGCGCCCATGATCGGGGACTGCGCCATGTGCTGGTAATCACCGGCAAGGGCAGTTCCTATGGCAGCGAGGGTGCCCTGAAACGGGCCGTGCCCTTGTGGTTTTCAAAGGCCGAGTTTCGCTTCCTCATCTCTTCCTATGAAACCGCTGCCCGTCAACATGGCGGGGAGGGTGCCCTCTATGTGCGGCTGAGTCGTCGGGGAGGCGAGCTATGACCCCGTTTGGCGAGGCACTGCGTCAACTGCGGCGCAGCAAAGGTGTGAGCCAGCAGGAGATGGCCACGGCAATCGGAGTGTCACCTGCCTATCTCTCGGCACTGGAGCATGGCCGTCGCGGTCGGCCCAGTTTTGATTTTCTCCAGCGCGTCGTCGGTTATTTCAATATCATCTGGGACGAGGCGGAGGAATTGTTCAGGCTGGCTGAATGTTCTGATCCGCGCGTGGTGGTGGATACGGCCGGACTTGCGCCGCAATACACGGCACTTGCCAACCTTCTGGCGCGACAGATTCGCTCTTTGGAACCGGACATGGTAGACGATTTGACAAAGCTGTTGGAAAAAGCCCGAAAACCGGGCTAACGGCGCATGTCATCCCCTGTTTTCCAGGGGCAACACTTTGGAATCAGGGCGGAAACTTCCTATAGTCCGTCCCAAAGGACACCGGTGATTCGCCGCTTCGCCGTCCTTAAGCCAAGAACTAGAAAGTTGTTTGATGAGCGATACACCCGTCAGCGATAGCAGCGCGAGTGCCGAATATGGAGCCGATTCGATCAAGGTCCTGAAGGGACTGGACGCGGTTCGCAAGCGCCCCGGCATGTATATTGGCGATACCGACGATGGCTCGGGTCTCCATCACATGGTCTACGAGGTCGTTGACAATGCGATCGACGAAGCGCTGGCGGGCCATGCTGATATCGTCACCGTGACGCTGAATGCGGATGGCTCCGTGACCGTGACCGACAATGGCCGTGGCATTCCAACGGATATTCACACCGGTGAAGGCGTGTCTGCCGCCGAAGTCATCATGACGCAGCTGCATGCCGGCGGTAAATTCGACCAGAACTCCTATAAGGTCTCTGGTGGCCTTCACGGAGTCGGCGTGTCAGTGGTAAATGCACTGTCGGTTAAGCTGAACCTGAAGGTTCGCCGAAACGGCAAGCTCCATGAAATCAGCTTCACCCATGGGGTTGCCGACGGTCCGCTGAGGGTTGTCGGCGAGTATGAGGGACGTTCGGGAACGGAAGTCACCTTCCTGCCCAGCACGGAAACCTTCACCAAGGTCGATTTCGACTACGCAACGCTTGAGCATCGCCTGCGCGAACTCGCCTTCCTGAATTCGGGTGTGCGCATCCTGCTGACGGATAAGCGTAAGTCCGATATTCGCCAGGAAGAAATGCTCTATGACGGCGGCCTGGAAGCTTTCGTGCGCTATCTCGACCGTTCCAAGAAACCGCTCGTCGATCGGCCAGTGGCTATCAAGGGCGAGAAGGATGGTATTACCGTTGAAGTGGCGATGTGGTGGAACGACAGCTATCACGAAAACATGCTGTGTTTCACCAACAACATTCCCCAGCGCGATGGCGGCACGCATATGGCGGGCTTCCGCGGCGCGCTGACCCGTCAGGTCACCTCCTATGCGGATTCCTCCGGTATTACCAAGAAGGAAAAGGTAACGCTGCAGGGCGAAGATTGCCGTGAAGGCCTGACCGCCGTTCTGTCCGTCAAGGTGCCGGATCCGAAATTCTCCTCGCAAACCAAGGATAAGCTGGTCTCGTCGGAAGTCAGACCGGTTGTTGAAAACCTCGTCAACGAGGCGCTCAGCACCTGGTTCGAAGAGCATCCGACGGAAGCTAAGATCCTGGTAGGCAAGGTTGTCGAGGCTGCCGTTGCCCGAGAAGCCGCCCGCAAGGCGCGCGAACTGACCCGCCGCAAGGGTGCGCTCGATATCGCCTCGCTGCCCGGCAAGCTTGCCGATTGCTCGGAGCGCGATCCGGCCAAATCCGAACTCTTCCTCGTCGAGGGTGATTCCGCCGGCGGTTCCGCCAAGCAGGGACGCTCACGCGAGAACCAGGCGATCCTGCCTCTGCGCGGCAAGATCCTCAATGTGGAACGCGCCCGTTTCGACAAGATGCTGTCCAGCCAGGAAATCGGCACGCTGATTACCGCTCTTGGCACATCGATCGGCAAGGACGAATTCAACGCAGACAAACTGCGCTATCACAAGATCATCATCATGACGGATGCCGATGTCGACGGCGCCCATATTCGCACGCTTCTGCTCACGTTCTTCTTCCGTCAGATGCCGGAACTGATCGAGCGCGGTCATCTCTATATTGCCCAGCCGCCGCTCTATAAGGTCTCGCGTGGCAAGTCGGTGCAGTATGTGAAGGATGAAAAGGCGCTTGAAGACTACCTGATCGGCCAGGGTCTCGAAGATACGACGCTGACACTTGGCTCCGGCGAAGTGCGGGCAGGGGCTGATCTGCGCGACGTGATTGCCGATGCATTGCGTCTTCGTACCCTTCTGGATGGTCTTCATTCCCGCTACAGCCGTTCCATCGTTGAGCAGGCTGCCATCGCCGGCGCTCTCAATCCCGATCTCACCGACAACCCGACCCGTGCGCAGGAAACGGCCGACGAAGTGGCTCGCCGCCTCGATATCATTGCCGAGGAAACTGAGCGCGGCTGGTCCGGCCATGTCACGCCTGAAGGTGGTATCCGTTTTGAACGCATGGTGCGCGGCGTGAAGGAAGCAGCCTTCCTCGATGTCGCGCTGATCGGTTCGGCCGATGCCCGCCATATCGACCAGATGACGTCACGACTTCATGACATCTATGGCACGCCGCCGGTTCTGGCACGCAAGGAAGGCACGACCGAAATCGCCGGCCCCCGCGCCCTGCTGGATGCCATCTTTGCGTCCGGTCGCAAGGGTCTATCGATGCAGCGCTATAAGGGCCTTGGCGAAATGAACGCCGAGCAGCTTTGGGAAACGACGCTTGACCCGAATGTCCGTTCGCTTCTGCAGGTTCGCGTCAACGACGCGACCGATGCCGATGGCCTCTTCTCGCGCCTGATGGGTGATGAGGTTGAGCCGCGCCGCGAATTCATCCAGGAAAACGCGTTGAGCGTTGCCAATCTCGATATCTAATCAATTTTTGTTTCACGTGAATCTTTCCTGTGGATTGATTCACGTGAAACATTTCTCGTTCACGGCCTGTCAACGGATCGACTTCACCCGAGGTCGCACAGGCTATGTGCTGGAGACCGCGTTGCGCGTCCAGCCCCTTCCAGACCACGGAACTTTCGGCAGTGCAGGGCTCTTTGGCAAGGCGAACATGTCGAAATCGCAGCTGTGCGGCGATGTTGCACTGCACTTGTAACCTGTTAGTTTACTTTCCCTGTGCTAGATGTGTTGCAGCCGGCCAGAAACCCGGTTGACAGAGCCCCAAGAAGAAAGGTGGCCTTGCATGTTTTACCAGCTCTATGAGTTGAACCACGCGGCCATGGCGCCTTTGCGCGCCTCCACGGAAGCCTTGCGCTTCTTCTGCAGCAATCCGATGAACCCGATGGCCAATACCGAGTTTGGGCGCAGCTACGCAGCCGGTCTTGAAGTCTTCGAGCGCATGACGCGCCGTTATGGTAAGCCGGAATTTGGGCTCCCCACCACAGAAGTGAACGGCCACACGGTTGCCGTCACCGAAAGAGTGGTCTGGTCGAAACCCTTCTGCAATCTTTTGCATTTTGAGCGGGCTTTGCCGAAAAGCCATGGCGAAGACCCGAAGATCCTGGTGGTTGCGCCGATGTCGGGCCACTATGCCACATTGTTGCGCGGCACTGTCGAGGCGCTGATGAAGGGCGCCGATGTTTATATCACCGACTGGATCGATGCGCGCAACGTACCGGTGACGGAAGGCCTTTTCGACCTTGATGACTATATCGACTATGTCATCGACATGATCCATTATCTGGGTCCCAATACGCATCTGGTGGCGGTCTGTCAGCCGTCCGTGCCGGTGCTGGCGGCAGTGGCCGTCATGGAAGCCGCCGAGGATCCGCTGGTTCCGGCCTCAATGACCTTGATGGGTGGGCCGATCGATACCCGCATCAACCCGACAGCCGTCAATCAGCTGGCACAGGATCGTCCGCTGAAATGGTTCAAGGATAATGTCGTCATGACGGTGCCATGGCCGCAGGCTGGTTTCATGCGACCAGTCTATCCGGGCTTCCTGCAACTGTCCGGCTTCATGTCTATGAACCTCGACCGGCATGTGGTGGCGCACAAGGAGTTCTTCCAGCACCTCGTGAAGAACGACGGTGAATCGGCTGAAAAGCACCGCGACTTCTATGATGAATATCTGGCGGTGATGGACCTGACAGCGGAATTCTATCTGCAGACGGTCGATACGGTCTTCATCAAGCATTCTCTGCCGAAGGGCGAGATGATGCACCGCGCAGCGCTGGTCGATACGAAGGCGATCAAGAATGTCGCGCTTTTGACCATTGAAGGCGAGAATGACGACATTTCCGGTGTCGGCCAGACAAAGGCCGCGCAGACCATCTGCACCAATATTCCAGAGGCAATGCGGCTGCATTATGTACAGCCGGATGTTGGCCACTACGGCGTTTTCAACGGCTCGCGCTTCCGCAAGGAAATCGCTCCGCGCATTCTGGCTTTTGCCCGCGAACACAGCCGAGTGGCCCGCAACGCCCCGGTTACGCGGGTGATCAAAGGCGGCAAGAGCAGCTGACACGGCTGTAGGTGCCGATTTCCTGAAATAAAAACAGCGCCTTTGCCGATTTGGCAAGGGCGCTTCTTGAACGTTGGGTCAGCTCTTACCAAATCGATTCTCGACGGAACGGCATCTCGCCGCCCGTGACAACCGAGGTAAAACAACCCATGAACCAGTCAGCATTGATACGTCCCGATTGGACACCGGCGACCATCGTCCTGATGGTGCTCGGATTCGTGGTCTTCTGGCCGCTGGGCCTCGCAATGCTCGCCTACATCATTTTCGGTGAGCGGCTGCGGGATTTCAAGCGCGATGCTAATGCCCGTGCCGATGGCTTCTTTGCCGGTTTTCGCCGGTCCAGCCGCCGCTATGGCACGCCTTTCTCCGCCACTGGCAATGTCGCCTTCGATGATTGGCGGGTGGCAGAGCTCGACCGTATCGAAGAGCAGCGCCGCAAGCTGGATGAAATGCGGGAAGAGTTCGATTCCTACATGCGCGAACTTCGCCGCGCCAAGGACCAGGAAGAGTTCGATCGCTTCATGCGCGAACGCGGCAATCACCGCGGAGCCGACGGCCCTATCTCCACCATCTGACCGCCGTGCTGATAAGTATCATCTGCCGGCACCCGTACAGGGTGCCGGTTTTTTCTTGGCTTTCCGCCCGCCGAATCGGCTAGACAGGCCTCATGTTTGCCCTCCTCAAAAAGCCGCAGAAGAAAAAAGCCGCGCCGCCTGTCAAGACGGAACGAACGCTGCAGGTTGGCGAACGCCTGATGCCACTCACCATCCGCGAACATGCCCAGGCATCGCGCATTACGCTACGCATCGAGCCGGGTGGGCGCGCGCTGCGGCTGACGGTGCCAAAAGGCCTGAAGATGCGCGAGGTGGACTCCTTTCTCGCCCGCCACGACGGATGGCTGCGCGTCAAGCTCGCCAAGTTTTCGACAGATGGGGACCTGCGGCCCGGCGGCCGGATTTTCCTGCGCGGCATTGCCCATCGCATCGTCCATACCGGTTCGCTGCGTGGCTTGACCGAGGTGGGGCAGGAGGGCGACGAGCCGGTGGTTCGGGTGAGCGGTCTTGAGGATCATCTCGGTCGACGGCTTGCCGCGTTCCTGAAAAAGGAAGCGCGCGCCGATCTCGAAACTCTCGTTGCCCGCCATGCGGCAGCTGTCGGAAAGCCGGCAAAATCAATTGCCATGAAGGATACCCGAAGCCGCTGGGGTTCCTGTTCCTGGGATGGAAACTTAAGCTTTTCCTGGCGGATCGCCATGGCGCCGCCCTTTGTCATCGATTATCTGGCCGCCCATGAAGTGGCGCATCTGAAAGAGATGAACCATGGCCCGGCTTTCTGGTCGCTCTGCGAAACGTTGTGTCCCGGCATGGAGGAAGCGCGTCGCTGGCTGAAACAGAACGGCTCGCAACTGCATGCGATCGACTTCAGCTGACGCGCATTGGCATGGGCCATGGCGGATACAAAGCCGCAGCCTCGCCTTTGGTCTCGACTTGGCCGCCGATTCGTGCGAATTCGCCTCATATGACACCAGACATCAAAATCTGCGGATTGAAGACGCCGGACGCTGTCGATCTGGCAGTGGAACGCGGCGCCACGCATATCGGTTTCATTTTCTTCGAAAAGAGCCCCCGCCATATCGATGCGATGACCGCCGGCATTCTGGCCGATCGCGTTCGCGGATGGGCCAAGATCGTTGCCGTGACCGTCGATGCCGATCACGAGGAACTGGAAGAAATCATCGCCTTCCTGAAGCCCGATATTCTGCAACTGCATGGCCGCGAAACGCCCGAGCAGGTCTTGGGCATCAAGGCGATGTTCGGCCTGCCGGTGATGAAAGCCTTTGCTGTGCGCAGCGCAGATGAATTGCGCAAGATCGACGCCTATGAGGGGCTGGCCGACCGCTTCCTGTTTGATGCCAAGCCGCCCGAAGGCTCGGATC
This sequence comes from Rhizobium sp. FY34, assembly GCF_005222845.1. Lineage (GTDB taxonomy): Bacteria > Pseudomonadota > Alphaproteobacteria > Rhizobiales > Rhizobiaceae > Neorhizobium. The sequence goes on from NZ_STFZ01000013.1 coordinate 49,659, forward strand.
TTCCCGGCGGCAACGGCGTTTCCTTTGACTGGAAGATCATGGGCGCGCTTGACGACAGCGTGGATTACATGCTTTCCGGTGGCCTCAACGCGAATAATGTGGCTCTGGCGCTTTCGGCCACGAAAGCGCGTGGCATCGATGTTTCATCCGGGGTGGAGAGCGCGCCGGGCGTGAAGGATCTGCACAAAATGAACGCCTTTTTCGATGCAATCGATCAATGGCGCAGGACGGGATCAAAGGGAGTAGAGACGTGAACCAGGTGCTCAAACCGAATTCCTTCCGGGCCGGTCCCGATGAAGATGGTCGCTTCGGCATCTATGGTGGCCGATTTGTCGCCGAGACGCTGATGCCTCTGATCCTCGATCTGCAGGATGAATGGAACAAGGCAAAGACCGATCCGACGTTCCAGGCGGAACTCCAGCATCTGGGCACCCACTATATCGGCCGACCGAGCCCCATGTATTTTGCCGAGCGCCTGACGGCTGAGCTGGGTGGCGCAAAGATCTATTTCAAGCGCGACGAGCTCAACCATACGGGCAGCCACAAGATCAACAATTGCATCGGCCAGATCCTTCTGGCCAAGCGCATGGGCAAGAAGCGGATCATAGCCGAAACCGGTGCCGGACAGCATGGCGTTGCATCCGCAACCGTTGCTGCCCGCTTTGGCCTGCCTTGCGTGGTCTATATGGGCGCAACCGATGTCGAGCGTCAGGCGCCGAACGTCTTCCGCATGAAGCTGCTGGGCGCCGAGGTGATCCCGGTCACTTCGGGCAATGGCACGCTGAAGGATGCGATGAACGAGGCGCTGCGCGATTGGGTTACCAATGTCGAGGATACCTATTACATCATCGGCACGGCAGCTGGCCCGCATCCCTATCCGGAAATGGTGCGCGAGTTCCAGTCGGTGATCGGCAAGGAAGCCCGCGAGCAGATGATGGAAGCCGAAGGCCGCCTGCCGGACATGCTGGTGGCTGCCGTTGGCGGTGGCTCCAATGCCATCGGTCTTTTCCATCCCTTCCTCGATGATGAGAGCGTTCGCATTGTTGGCGTCGAGGCGGGCGGCAAGGGCCTGGACGGTGAGGAACATTGCGCCTCTCTGACCGCCGGTCGGCCGGGCGTACTGCATGGCAACCGCACCTATCTGCTGCAGGATGACGACGGACAGATCAAGGAAGGTCATTCGATTTCCGCCGGTCTCGATTATCCCGGCATTGGGCCGGAGCATTCCTGGCTGCGCGATGTCGGTCGCGTCGAATATGTCCCGATCAAGGATGACGAGGCGCTGGCCGCATTCCAGATGCTGACCCGCACGGAGGGCATCATTCCGGCACTTGAGCCGAGCCATGCTTTGGCCGAGGTCATCAAGCGCGCGCCGACCATGGACAAGGAGCAGATCATCCTGATGAACCTGTGTGGGCGTGGCGACAAGGACATCTTTACCGTCGGCAAACTTCTTGGGATGGGCCTCTGATCATGACTGCACGTATGGACAAGCGTTTTGCCGATCTGAAGGCCGAGGGACGCCCGGCACTCATCACCTATTTCATGGGCGGCGATCCGGATTTTGAAACCTCGCTCGGCATCATGAAGGCTTTACCGGAGGCCGGTGCCGATGTGATCGAACTCGGCATGCCATTTTCCGATCCCATGGCCGACGGCCCGGCCATCCAGATGGCGGGCTTTCGTGCACTGGCCGGTGGCCAGACGCTCGCAAAGACGCTCGACCTTGCCCGTGAGTTCCGCAAGGGCGACCAGGCAACGCCGATCGTGCTGATGGGCTATTACAACCCGATCTATTCGTTCGGCGTCGATCGCTTTCTCGATGAGGCGCTCAAGGCCGGGATCGACGGGCTGATCGTTGTCGATCTGCCGCCGGAAATGGATGACGAACTTTGCCTTCCGGCCATTGCCAAGGACATCAACTTCATTCGCCTCGCAACGCCGACGACCGATGAAAAGCGCCTGCCGACCGTGCTGCGCAATACATCAGGCTTCGTCTATTACGTCTCGATGAACGGCATTACCGGTTCGGCACTTCCCGATCTTTCGCAGATCGCCGGTGCCGTCAACCGTATCAAGGCGCATACGGATCTTCCCGTCTGCGTTGGTTTTGGTGTGAAGACTGCCGATCATGCCAAGGCGATCGGTGCCGCGGCCGATGGCGTCGTCGTCGGTTCGGCCATTGTCGCGCAGGTTGCCGGCAGCCTGGATGCCAATGACCAGGCGACAAGCCATACGATTTCTGCAGTGTCGACGCTGGTGCGCGGTCTTGCCACCGGTGTTCGTGCGGCGCGCCTTGTTGCCGCCGAATAAAGTTACCACATTGACGATGGTCAATCAGGAGTTTTGCCCGTGAACTGGATCACCAACTATGTGCGCCCCCGGATCAATTCGATGCTGGGTCGCCGGGAAGTGCCGGAGAACCTCTGGATCAAGTGCCCGGAAACGGGTGAAATGGTTTTTCATAAGGATCTTGAGGACAATAAGTGGGTTATTCCTGCCTCCGGTTTCCATATGAAAATGCCGGCCAAGAGCCGTCTGATCGATCTCTTCGACGGTGGCGTTTTCGAGAGCCTGCCGCAGCCGAAAGTGGCGCAGGATCCGCTGAAATTTCGCGATTCCAAGAAATACGCTGACCGATTGAAGGATAGCCGCGTCAAGACTGAGCAGGAGGATACGATCCTTGCCGGTCTCGGCCAGGTGCAGGGTGTCAAGCTCGTGGCCGTGGTGCATGAGTTCAACTTCATTGGCGGGTCGCTGGGCATGGCGGCCGGCGAAGCGATCGTCAAGGCCTGCGAGCGGGCGCTGGCCGAGCGCTGCCCGCTGGTGATCTTCCCGGCTTCGGGTGGCGCACGCATGCAGGAGGGCATTCTGTCACTGATGCAGTTGCCACGCACCACCGTTGCCGTCAACATGCTGAAGGAAGAGGGCCTGCCCTATATCGTCGTTTTGACAAATCCCACAACCGGCGGCGTCACGGCCTCCTATGCCATGCTGGGCGATGTGCATATCGCCGAACCGGGTGCTGAGATTGGCTTTGCCGGCAAGCGCGTCATCGAGCAGACTTTGCGTGAAAAGCTGCCCGAGGGTTTCCAGACGGCGGAATATCTGCTGGAGCATGGTATGGTGGATATGGTGGTCAAGCGTCACGACATTGCGACCACGCTGGCGACTCTCTTGAAGATCATGCTGAAGCGTCCCTCGGACGCTGCACCTCTGGCCCTCTCGGCCTAACATCCCAGAAGCCTCGGGGAGTTTCATGAACGACGTTGCCCATAGCGAGGCTGAACAGGTTATCAACGAGCTGATGAAGCTGCATCCCAAGGGTTATGACATGACCCTGGGACGCATGCGCCGTCTGCTTGAAGTGCTCGGCAATCCGCAGCTGCGCCTGCCACCGATGATCCATGTGGCGGGAACCAATGGCAAGGGCTCGGTGTCGGCCTTCTGTCGCGCGCTTCTGGAAGCCGGCGGTTATTCCGTGCATGTCCACACATCGCCGCATCTCGTCCACTGGCATGAGCGCTACCGCATCGGTGCCAAGGGCGCGCCCGGCCGGCTTGTGAACGACAAGGTGTTGGCGGATGCTCTGCGCCGCGTGGCCGAGGCCAATGCCGGCCAGGCGATCACCGTCTTTGAAATCCTGACCGCCGCCGGCTTCCTGATGTTTTCCGAAATGCCGGCGGATGCAGCCGTCATCGAGGTTGGCATGGGCGGACGCCTCGATTGCACCAATGTCGTCGATGATCCGGCGGTCTGCGTCATCATGCCGATTTCCTTCGATCACCAGGCCTATCTTGGCGATCGCGTCGAGCTGATCGCCGCTGAAAAGGCCGGTATCATCAAGAAGGGCCGACCGGTCGTCATTGGCCATCAGGAATTTGATGCGGCACGCGAGGTTCTGGTGGCCACTGCCGAGCGCGCCGGGTGTCCCACCTCGGTTTATGGGCAGGATTTCACCGCCCATGAAGAGTTTGGCCGCATGGTCTACCAGGACGAATATGGTCTGGCCGATCTGCCGTTGCCGCGTCTTCCGGGTCGCCATCAGCTGGCCAATGCCGCCGCTGCCATCCGCGCCGTCAAGGCTGCCGGTTTTCCTGTAACCGATGCCATGATGGAAACGGCCATGAGCAGTGTCGAATGGCCGGGCCGGCTGCAGAAGCTGACCGAGGGTGCGCTGGTCGAACTGGCACCTGTCGGGGCGGAAATCTGGGTGGATGGCGGACACAATCCAGGCGCTGGCGAGGTCATTGCGGAGGCCATGGCCGCTTTCGAGGAGCGCCAGCCGCGTCCGCTCTATCTCGTCGTCGGCATGCTCAATACCAAGGATCCGATCGGCTATTTCCGCGCCTTTGCCGACATTGCCGAATATGTCTTTGCCGTACCGATCCGCGGCAGCGATGCCGGGCTTGATCCGGTGGTGGTTGCCACCTCCGCCTATGAGGCAGGTCTGGTGGCCGAGCCGGCTTTGACTGTGGCTGATGCCTTGCGGGAAATCGCCAGCCGGCAGGTTGATGATGCGGCACCGCCGCGCATTCTGATCGGTGGCTCGCTCTATCTGGCCGGCAACGTATTGGCGGACAATGGAACACCGCCGAAGTAATCACGTCTCAGTGCAGCAGACATGAAAAAAGCCCGGTCAATGCCGGGCTTCTTCATATTCAGCCGGTGTGGCAGGCTCAGGCTGCGCCGGAAATCCAGGCAGACAGCGCGGTCTTCGGGGCAGCGCCCACCTTGATATCAGCCACTTCACCGCCCTTGAACATGGCAAGGGTCGGGATGGAACGGACGCCAAACTTGGCCGCCAGTTCCGGGTTCTCATCGATGTTGAGCTTGGCAACCTTCACCTTGCCGGCAAGTTCATTCGAGATTTCCTCAAGGCTCGGCGCGATCATCTTGCACGGGCCGCACCATTCCGCCCAAAAATCCACGACGACGGGCTCTGCGGATTCCAGAACTTCCGACTGGAAGTTCGAATTGTCGACTTTCACGGTAGCCATGGGGCTCTCCTTCGTAAGGGGTGTTGGCAAGAATGTGATGCGCTGCGGCGCAAAATTCAATGCCTGCCTATCTCACTTTGTCACCAGTTCGGCAAGGGAGCGGGTCAGCACGTCACCCGGCAGGGTGATGACCTTGACAGTCTCCGTATAAACGAGAATGCACTCTATCGCATGGTCCGGGTAGAGCGGCTGCAGGATCTCCCGATAGATGGCAAGCTGGGCGCGATGCGCCAGAGGCACCTGTTCTGCTGTTCTCGGCGCAAAACGATTGGTCTTGTAATCGAGAATGACCACCCGGCGATCCGGTGTCACGGCCAGTAGATCGATCCGGCCCGACACGGCATGCGCCCGACCCTTGAGCCGCAGCGTCCCCATGATGGAGACTTCGGCCTGTGCATGGCCGCTGAACACAGTCTGCAGATCCGGATGGCCGAGCACGGCGAGCACGGAGGCAAGCAGCGCCTCGCGCTCTGCCGGGCGCCAGAAGGCAGCCGTGCGCGACAGGTAGCGGCGTGCGGCATCTTCCTGCTCTGACCTTGGCAGGGCCGGCAGCATTTGCAGCATGCGGTGCGTCAGTCTGCCCTTCTGCAGGGCAAGGCCGGAAGATGCCTTTTCGCCAAACAGGGGCGAAACGAAAACGGCATCGCCATCCTCGTCCTCGATCATCACCCCGGCACCCGACGGACTGAGCGGGCGGGGCAGCGGCGGTAAGGGTGGCAGTGGTCGAAACAGCGCTTCCGGCAGCGCCTGCTCCAGGGGGCTTGTCCGCTCTTCTGTATGGCGCTCAAAAGGCCGTGAGGGGCCGGCCGGCGCCTGCCAGCGATATCCGCCCCATTCTCCATCCGGACCACTGAACCGTGCCACGGTGCAGCGCTCGGTATTGGCTGACAGCGCCCGCGCGATCATCGCCTGCCAGCTTTCATCATTTTCCCGCTGGCCGCGATAGCCGCAGACGATCAGCCGGTCGGCGGCGCGCGTCATGCCGACATAGAGAAGCCGGCGGTATTCTTCTTCGGTTGCCAGCCGCACCCGTTCATCGTCAGCAGTCGTCAAGCCGTTGGACAGTGACTTCATCGGCACCCAGGCCGGAGCAGTGCGGCCATTGATCTTGAGGAAGCGGAATTTCGGCACATGCGAGGGGATGAAGGCTTTCGAGCCGCTATCGACCAGGAACACAACCGGCGCCTCGAGCCCCTTGGAGGCATGCACTGTCATGATGCGCACCTCGTCGCGCCCGCTATCCTGCTCGCGCTTGATTTCCGGTGTTTCCAGCTCGAGCGTCGAGATGAAGGATTGCAGACCCGGCAGCGCATTCGTCTCATGGGCGAGGGCAAGGCTGAGGAACTCATCGAGAATATCGCCGGCCTCGCTGCCAAGCCGGGCAAGGAAATGTTTGCGCCCGCCTTCCGCGCCCAGAATCCGGGCAAAGAAATCATAGACGCTGAAGCGCCCCGCCATGGTGATCAATCGCTCAAGCTGTGCGACAAGCCCTGGAAACTCGCCCGATCCAGCTTCAGTCAGCTGGCGCATATGGCTCCAGACGCTGGTATTGTCTGGCCGCAGGGCGGCCATCTGGAAGACCTCGTCTTCACTGCGATTAAACAGCGGGCTTTTCAGCGCTGCCGCCAGTGACAGGTCATCATGCGGCTGCAGGGCAAAGCGCGCCAGCGCCATCAGATCCTGCACGGCGATATGGTTGGTCAGCTTCAGCCGGTCGGCACCGGCGACAGGGATTTCCCCGCGACGTTTCAGCGCCCGCGTCAGCGCATTGACGAAGGCATCGCGCTTGCGCACCAGAACCAGAATATCGCCGGGCCTGATCGCACGCTCCTTGTTCTTCTCGATGATGGTCTGCTTGCCGATCATCTCGCCGATTGCATGCGCGATGCGGGCTGCCAGAATGGCAGAGGGTGCGCGATCGGGCGTTGCGTCGAAAGGGGCTGTCCAGTCATCCTCCAGCTCGGCCACTTCGGGCGCCACCGTATCCCAAAGATCGACAGCGCCGGCATGGCCGATGCGGTTGGAGCGATGAATGACGGGATCGCCCACGGCGCTCAGGCCACGGGCATTGTCGGGCAGCGAAAACACCTCATCGACGGCGCTCAAGACATCGGCCGTGGAGCGGAAGGACAAAGGCAGGCGCACGGGGTGGAAGTGCTGGCCGCTTTGGCCGACGCGTTTTTGCGTTTCGGATCTCTCTTCGGCAAAGCGCTCCGGTCGTGCGCCCTGGAAGGAGTAGATCGATTGCTTCTCGTCGCCCACGGCAAAGATCGTGCGGCGCGTCTCGCGCGCACTGCGGCCGGTGAAGAAATCCTCGGCCAGGGATTTGATCACCGCCCATTGTACAGGACTTGTATCCTGCGCTTCATCCACCAGAATATGATCAATGCCCTGATCAAGCTTGTAATGCACCCAGGCGCCCACCCCGTCTCGGGTCAAGAGATCGGCGGTGCGGCCGATCAGGTCCTCGAAATCGAGAAGACTGCGCTGGCGCTTCAGATCCTCGTAATCCTCGTTCAGCCGTTCGGCGAGAATGAGGGCGGCGCGCGTTGCGGCAAACATGCGCATGATCCGCAGCTTCTCGCGGCAGGCCACCACATGGTCTCGGGCCGCTGCTACGGCCTCTGCCAGATCCGGTGCCGCCGTGAGCATTGCCTTGGCGATGAGCGAACTGTCGGCTTTCGGCTTGCCGACGAGCGTCAGGAACACCTGGTCGAGAATGCGGGCACGTTCAAAGACGTCACTTTCTGCGAAAGCCCGCTTCAGCATATAGGCCGCTTCACCGGCCTTTGCGCCGCCCTTGCTTTCGGCAAGTTCCAGATAGAGAGAAAACCGGCGGCCATTCAGGCCGGCGAGCGGCCAGTAGGCTGCGGCAAGTGTTTCTTCGGTCTCTCCGCCTTCAAGTCCGAAGGCATCGCGCAAAAGCGCGTCTAGGCCTCCGGCTTGCTCCGCCTGCGCCAGGAAATGGCGAATGGCGGTGCGGTTCGAGACGATATCGGAGAGCAGCACTTCAAGCCCGGTCTCGTCGCCAAGATCCAGCACATGGGCAAAGGCTTCTGCCAGATCCGAATCCTCTTCCGCAGAGGTTGCCGTGAGCAGCGACCGACGCGCCTCTGCGAGAAGCGTGGAGGCCGATGCATCATCCAGCACCGAAAAATGGCCGGCCACATTGGCTTCCAGCGGAAACTGGTGCAGCAGCGCCTCGCAAAAGGCGTGGATGGTCTGGATCTTCAGCCCACCCGGTGTTTCCAGCGCTTTGGCAAACAGGCGGCGCGCCTCTGCCAGCTTGAGGGAATCCGGCTCATGGCCCTCCATGCCGGCAATGCGGCTTGCCAGTTCCGCATCGGAAAGCACGGCCCATTCCGCCAGCCGCTGGAAGACGCGGTTCGACATTTCCGAGGCGGCGGCCTTGGTATAGGTGAGGCAGAGGATGGCGGACGGTCGGCAGCCGGCGAGCAGCAGCCGGATCACCCGCTGCGTCAACACATGTGTCTTGCCGGAGCCGGCATTGGCCGAGACCCAGGCGGAGCTTGCCGGATCTGAGGCCAGCGACTGCTGACGCGCCGTCCAGTCCAGCCAGTCGTGCGGATCGTCGCCCAGCGCTTCCAGTTCGGTCTCGGAACTCAAGATCTCACTCATCGGCGTCGCTCTCCTCGGCATCCGCCGTCGACCATTCGGCTACGCGGGCCAGATGGTCATATTCTCCGCCGAAATTGCTCTGCATCACCGGGATCAGCCGCGAAGCAAAGCCAACTTCGCCTGAGCGCAGCCGATTGACGAAGCCGGTCAACTGGTTGAGCGATTCCTCGGCCAGTTCGAGCGCTGACTTCGGCTTGCTGCGCGCCGTTTCGCGCCCGCCCTCATTATTGACTTTGTCGCACGTGAAACGTTCGCCGGGTCGAAGCCGCACATAGAGAAGGTCATCGGGACGCACGGCACCTATCCCCTTGAAACCGCCGGCAGCAAGGGCTGCTGCCTCAAGCGCCAGCTGCGGATCCAGCAAAGCGCGCGCCTGCGATGTCGATGGATTGAGGCCTGTCTTGTAGTCGATAATGTCTGCGCTGCCCGATCCCTTGATGTCGATACGGTCTGCAATGCCCGTCAATCGTATGCCGGCTTGGGGAATGTCGAATCCGGCTGGCAGTTCCGTATGGGTGCGGCGAATGTCCGGCGCCCGCTCGGCCTCCCAGCGCAGGAAGGATTTTGCGACTTCGCGGAAACGCGGCCGCCAGACCTGATCGATATGGATCGGCAGTTGTTCTGCGCCAAATTCCGCGTCGATCACCCGGTTCATGACCGTGAGGGCCTCTGCCGTCCCCGGCGGTGGTGCGGCCCGCGTATAATGCTCGATGATCCGGTGATAGAGCGTGCCACGTTCGGCAGCACCCGGATCTTCATTGAACGGTTCCAGCGGATCGAGCTTCAGGATGCGGCGCGCATAGATTGAATAGGGATCGCGCCGCAGCCGGCCAACTTCGCTGAACGAATATTTCGTCGGCTGCAACTCGGGCGGTGCCGTCGGGGCAGGGCGCTTGCCAAGTGCCTGTTTTTCATCGTCTCCGGCCTTGTCCAGCATTCGCGCCCAATGGCGATAGTTTTCGCCGCGGGCCTTCAGCTCACGTCCAAGATCGGCACCTGCAAGGGCTAGAAGCCGTTGCAGCCAGCGGGAGGCGACGGTGGGAGCGCCACCCTGGCGCAGCGAGCGGGAATAGATGATGTGGCGCGTGCCGTTTGCCATTTGAAAGTCATGGGCCAGCTGGCCGATCTTTCTTTCCGGTGGCTCAAGCCCGATATCGGTCTTCATGCTGCGCGACAGGAAGGGATTGTTGACGGACTGGCCCGGCCAGGAGCCTTCGTTCAGACTCCCAAGGATCATCGTATCGACGCGCTGCAGGCGGGCTTCCAGCGTGCCGAAGATGAAGACGCGTGGATGGCTGAGCGACCTTGGCTTGACGGCCTCGCTGGTTAGAAGGGCGGCCATGATGTCGATCCATTGCGGACCGTCCGCCTCGATCTGGCCATCGGTCTCGATGATCTCGGAGAGAAGGCCTGCCAGTCTCTCGCCGGCTTCCCCGGTCCAGAGTGGACGCAGGCTGCCGCTCGCATCGGCGGCAATCGCTTCCAGAACCCGGCCGGTGCGTTCCGCCCAATCGGACAGCGGCAGGCGTGCGCTGAGCCGTCTGCCATCCGGGCGGCGCGCCACGAGAACCGAGGCAAGCGGCTCGACAGCCACGGCAATCTTTTCGGCAAGCAAGCCCGCTTCGACGCTCGCCACTGCACCGAGCGACAGGCGCCATTGCGGCGGGTGGCGGTCGCTTAATTGTTCCTTCAACCGCTTGTCGAGAAGCGGCTTCAGCGCGGCTATATCCGGTTCGCCGGTGCCGCCGCGCAGGGCCAGAAGCTCGAGTGCTTCGCCTGCGGCTGCGCGCAACCCTTCCTCCAGACCGAAGGAGGCGAGCGGATGTTTCATCAGGGCGGTGATGGCCACCGGATCGCCGGGACGAAGGATTGCCTCCAGCGTCAGCGCCAGAAGCGTTCCCTGCGGCGTGGACGATAAAGGCGTGCCGGCCGTGTCGTCGGCAGTGATGCCGAATCGTGCCAGTTCGCCCGCCACGCGCTTTGCCAGCGCTCGATCCGGGGTGATGAGCGCTGCCTGCGACTGGCCGTCGAAACCGGGTTTTTCCAGCGCCAGCCGCAAGGCAATGGCAATCGCTGCCGCCTCTTCCCGTTCATTGGCCGCCTCTATGAGGCTGACATCGGCAAAGGCGGCGCTGATGGCGGCGGGGTCTGTTTCCTGGCGCCAGCCATTCCAGCGATCTGTCGCATCGGCCGGTGCCATGGCTTGCGACAGAAGCATGGAGCGGCAGGTAAGGTCGTCTGGCGGGGTACCCAGCACCCCCACCTCCGCCCGGTCCACCTGCAGTTTGTCCAGGAGCCGGTGCAGGCCATATTGCGGGTGGCTGCGGCTTGAAGGGTCAGGTTTCAGCGCAAGGGCGCTACCGCCGATCAGGGCCCATTGATCCTCCGCCATTGTCAGATCAAGACCGGGCAGAACAATGGCGCCATTTGGCAGTTCGGAGATGGCGGCAATCAGATTGGCGGCGGCCGGCACCGAGCCGGTGGAGCCTGCAACGATCACCGGCCCGTCATGTTGCTTCTCGCCAATCCGGCGCGCTTCGCCATTGAGGATTGCCGCCTTGTGGCGGGCAGGCGACGAGCGGCGCAATTCCTCCAGACGCGCTGGCCAGAAGCCGCTGGCAATCTTCAGGAATTCCGCCGTCAGCTGCCACCAGAGCGAATGTTCGCCAGTGTTGAGCTTGTCGAGATCCGTCCAGTCGCGCTCTTCTGTCTCAATGGCATCGATGAGTTCGGCGAGCGCCCGCGCCAGCCAGATGGCATCGGCGGGGCTTGCCGGAGCCACGAGCGGCGATTCCTGATGCACGTCGAGAATTGCTGTCGGCAGAGCATTGCGCCAGGCAAGGATCAGCCGGCCAAGCTCCAGAAGCCGGGCCGTGCTGCTGATCGGCAGTGCCAGATCCATTTCTTCTGGCGCGACAAGGTCGAAAAAGCCCGCATCGTCATCGGTTTCGCCAAGTGGGCGGATGACCGGCAGGATGGCGGAACGGCCGCCCAGGAGATCGACGAATTCCGAACGCAGCACGCGCGCGGCGCGCCGCGTCGGCACATAGATCAGCACATTCGACAGGGACAGCGGATCGCCGGCATCATAGCGGAAGGACGGCAAAAGCGTTCCGTCGCACAGCGTTGCGGCAACAGTGCGCAGAAAGGGAGCGGCGGGTGGAATGGTGAGGATGCGTTTCTGGCGCTTTGGTTCGATTGTCATGCGGGGCACGCACGAGTTGCCAGAAAGGCTTCCGCTTCCGCAAGCCCCTGCGGAGAACCGACAGTAATCCAGTCTCCGTGCAGCGGAATGCCGTAGAGTCTCGCCTTTGCAATGGCGCGGTCAAAATAGATATTCAGGTTGAACGCACCATCCGGCGCATCGCTCAAAAAGTCGGACTGCATGGCAAAGGCGCCGGCATAGACGACCGGGTTGGTATCATCGTCCCTGTAGCGCGTCAGACGGCCGTTTTCGGCCAGATGGAAATCTTTCTTGCCATCATGGCCGATGACGCAATCCATGGCGGCGCAGAGCATGGCCATGTCCATGCGCGACGGGTCGAAAAACTCCATGAGCCGGGTAAGATTGGAGGCCTCGCCAACCGGTTCGCCGACCCAGAACAGGTCGGCATTCATGACAAGAACAGGACCGGACGGCAGGAGCTTCAGCCCTTTCGCCAGGCCGCCGCCCGAATTCATCAGCATGGCCCGCTCGTCCGAAATGACGAAGTCCAGATCGTGTCGGCGCGAAAGGTAGTCTTCCATCTGGTCGGCGTGGTGGTGGACGTTGACACAGACACGCTTGATACCGGCCTCGGCCAGTGCATCGAGCACATAATCCATCATCGGTCGTCCCCCGACCTGCACCAGCGGCTTCGGCATGCGCTCGGTGATGGGACGAAGTCGGGTGCCAAGCCCTGCGGCCAGCACCATGGCGTTCTCGATGGTCATGTGAACAAGCCTATGATTCGCGGAAATTGATTCCAGCCTCTGTCATCCAGTCGCGCAAGGGTGCAAGGGCCGGATGTGCGAGCACGGATTGCAGATAGTCCATGGTGCGCGGCATGTGCTGCATATAGCCGGGTTTGCCATCGCGCTGTTTCAACCGAACCCAGATGCCGGCAAGCTTGCAATTGCGCTGTGCGGCCATGATGGCAAAGGCCTCATGGAAGCCGTTTTCATCGAAAGGCCCTTGCAGACGGCGCAGATCGCAATAGCGGGCGAGGAGTTCTGAGCCAAGCGTTTGCGGAACGGTCACCCGCGCATCGAGAACCAGCGATGCCACGTCATAGGCTGTCGGGCCGATCATGGCATCCTGGAAATCGATGAGACCGATGCGGCAAACCCCGACTTCGTGTGGCTGCCAGATGAGGTTAGGCGAATGGTAGTCCCGCAGCAACAGATGATGCTCGGCGCGCAGCAGACGGTCGATCAGCGCATCCCAGATGTTGAAATAGGCCAGGCGCTCGGCCTCGCTTGCCTTAGCGCCCTGGCGTTTCCAGGGCAGATACCAGTCGAGGATCAGGCTCGCTTCGATCTTCATCGCAATCGGGTCGAAAGCCGGCACACTGTGCGTGCGGTTGTCCATTGTGGGCAGGTCTTGCTCAAGATCCGTGCCATGCAGATGCGCAAGACAGTCAATGGCGGCGAGATAGCGCTCGGCAATCGGCGCGCCGTGCTTGTCCAGCACGCCTTCAGATCCGAGATCCTCCAGCAGCAGCAGGCCGTTCTGATGATCGCCTGCCAGAACGTCTGGCGCGCGCAGTCCGCATTCTGCCAGATGCCGGGCAATCGCCACGAAGGGATCGATGTCTTCTGCCAGATGCGCGACCTTGGGATAGGGCTTATCCCCCTGAACGGGCGGGCCATCGGGTCGCCGCGGCCAGTCCATCAGCACGAAGCTTTCGCCATCCGGCGCATGCAGCCGTTCATAGGCGCGCAGAGATGCATCGCCGGTCAGGAAGCGGCGCTGGTCGAGTCCGTGTCCGTGCTCACCCAAAAACTGCCGGATCAGCAGCACGCGGCGGATACGGTCCATGGCCGGTGCCGGCCCGCTGATCTTTGCGCTTCGGCCTTCGCCATCCTGCAGAAGCGTCAGCCGGATACGTTCCGACGGTAGTTCGCGATCGGCCATTTCCGGCCATTCCACAAGGCATATGCCGTCATTCAGCGCTTCGTCGAAACCGAGTTCATCCAGCTCCGAGCCATCGGCCAACCGGTAGAGATCGAAATGGGCAACGGGAATGCGCAGGTCATAGGACTGCACGAGCGTGAAGGTGGGGCTTGGCACTTCAAGATCGGCATCATCGGCCATGGCCCGCAGCAAAGCGCGGGCCAGCGTAGACTTTCCAGCACCCAGATCGCCGGTCAGAGCCAGGCAATCGCCAGCCTTCAGCGCAAGTGCCAGATCCTCGCCGAGCCGGATCGTCTCCGCCTCATCCGACAGTGAAATGACAATCGGGTCGTTCTGCGTCATTCGGCAGCGACGGACCGTGCCGCCATGGCGCTCGGGATGCGGCAGGTGACGGTCGTTCCCTCACCGGGGCGGCTGTCGATCTTCACCTCGCCCTTGTGCAGGTGCACGAAGCTTTCGACGATCGAAAGGCCAAGGCCGGCGCCGCTGCGCTTGCCGCCCTTGCCGCTGGAGAAACGGTCGAATACGGTTTTCAGCATGTCTTCACTCATGCCGGGGCCTTTGTCGGCCACGGTAAAGAAGAAGTCGGTGCCGCTTCGCCAGCTGCTCAAGGTGACGGTCGAGCCTTCCGGCGCAAAATTGGCGGCATTGGTGATCAGCTTGATGAGGATCTGCTTCAGGCGCTGCTGGTCGGCAACGATCAGGCCAAGGCCCTTTGCCGCAATGATCTCCAGCGTCACGGCATTTTCCTGCAGCCGGTCGGCAATCTGCATGGATACATCGTCGAGCAGATCGTCGATATCCATCTCGGAATAGGAAAGCTCCATAATGCCCGCATCGACGGTTGCGAGATCGAGAATGTCGTTGACGATGGTGAGGAGTACCGAAGAGGAGGTCGAGATGTGATCGACATATTCGGCCTGCCGTTCGCTGAGCGTGCCCATGCCGGGCGTCTTCAGGAGATCGGTAAAGCCGATAATATTGGTGAGCGGTGAGCGCAGCTCGTAGGAAACATGCTGGACGAAATCGTTCTTCAATTCGTCTGCCTTGCGCAGCGCTTCGTTCTTTTCCTTCAGCGCCCGTTCGGCCCTCGCACTGTCCGTCACGTTGACGAAGGTCAGCATGGTCTGGGCATTGGGCAGGGGAATGACGGCATAATCCAGCACGATGCCGGAAAACAGTTCGAACGTGCCCTGCAGCGAGGGGCGCTCGTCGTCGAAATTGGTCAGCATCTGGCCGAACAGGCGCCAGCCGTCCGGTCGGTCATATTCCATGGCGCAGGCCGCTTCGATGGCCTTGATATGGGTGCCAGGTTTCGTCTGATCTTCCGTGATGCCCCAAAGCGCGCGGAAGGCCGGATTGGACAGGCGGATGCGACCGTCGGGTCCGAAAACGGCAACGCCTTCGGCCAGATGATCGATCGTTTCGCCCTGAACCTTCACCAGCGTATTGTAGCGGGTTTCAAGATCAACCTGTTCAGTGAGGTTCTCAAAGACCCAGGTTGCGCCGCCCTGCGGGTGCGCCGTCGCGATCACCTGCAGCGTCTGGCCGTTTGGCAGATGCCAGCGGTTGGTCTGCGTGTCGAGCGCCCGGTAGACGGATAGTACGCTTTCCTTCCAGTTGCGCCAGTTCAACTGTTCTGGAACCTTGTTCTGGCTGCGCAGTCGGTCGAGCAATTCATTGTTGTCGGGCCGACTTTCCAGGAAGCCGAGGTCGAGATCCCATAGGCGCACGAAAGCCTGATTGTAGAACTGCAGCCGCTGCTGGCGATCGAATATGGCAACCGGCGTTGCCAGATGGTCGAGCGTTTCGGCATGGCTTTTCAGTGTGCGGTCTAGTTCGGCACGCACCGAGTCGGCTTCAGAGACATCGGTTGCCATGCCGGCCGATCCGGCCTTGCCCACGACATCCACGACATCGAAAACGGTCCGGTTGCCGCGCACGACAGTCGACACACGATCATGGAAGGGTGAATCGACGGTAACGCTGGCGCGGATCTTTTCGCGCGCAATGGTGCCGAGAAATTCGCGTGTTTCACGAACGGCCTGGGCGGGACTATTGGCTTCCACGGCCTCGCCATAGGCATGGTTGACCCAGGCGAGGTTCCCTTCCGTATCGCGGTGCCAGACTGGATGCTCGAGCGCATCCAGCAGCGACTGGAAGAGACCGATGGACGACACCAACCGCTCCCGCTCGATCTTCAGTTCGGCAAGCTCGGCACGCAGATTGTTGAGCGCGATGAAGCGCACGAAGGCCTTGCCGCCCGAAACGCGGCCCTGGACTTCCAGGATCTCGTCACGATGTGTCTCGATCACCATATCGAAGGAACGGGCATTGCCACGCAGCGCCTCGACAGCATGTTCCAGTTCGCCAGCGGAATGGGGTTTGATCCAGCGACCGAAGGCGAGGAAGTCGCGGTCATCAATCGGCGCACCGGTTTCCGGCGGCAACTGGCCGAGGAACTCGGGCCGCGAAGGGCCAGCTTCCCAGATGACGATGCGCCGGTTCTTGTCGGCGATCAGGGCTTCGTATTTGGAGATCTGCTGCTGGGCGTCGGAAAGCGCGCCGCGCATCTCCTGGCCTTCGGCTTCCAGATTGCCGCGTTGGCGAACCAGCCAGATCGTCGAGAGTAGGGCCGCCGAAATGGCGCCGACAGCAAGCGAGGAGAAGATGACTTCGGACGATGTGAAGAGGCGTGCCGCGGGCAATCCGCGATCCTGCGCAAGCGCAATCCCGGTCATGCCGGAAAGCGCAGACCCTGCCAGCGCCGCACGGCCCAGATGATACAGTCGTCCGAGGCCGGAAGTGCCCTTTTTCGCCACGCGTCCCGCCATCAATCGTGAAGTCTGTGCCGGAGCCTCGTCGCTGCCGTCACTGTTTTGTGCTCTTTTGAAATGAGCCATGATTTTTACCGCCATTCCGGTCTGTCTCCGTCCATGTGCCGCATCGTCGACAAGACATCCCAGTTCGCGCAAAGCCGCCGCTGGCCAGCGCGAATCAAGTCTTAAAACAATAACTGCTTCGTGAAGGGCGGCAAAGGGTGGCTGACAAAAAAGAGGCCGCGGACTTGTCAAGTCCGCGGCCACCATATCTTGTGGATTAGTCGGCTCAGATTAGTATCTGTAGTGTTCCGCCTTAAACGGACCCTGCTGCGAGACGCCGATATAGGCTGCCTGCTCTTCAGAAAGCTCCGTGAGCTTCACGCCGAGCTTGGCGAGATGCAGGCGGGCAACCTTTTCATCGAGGTGCTTGGGCAGGATATAGACGCCCGGCTTGTATTCGCTCGGCTTGGTCCACAGCTCGATCTGGCCCATCACCTGGTTGGTGAAGGAGGCGGACATGACGAAGGACGGGTGACCGGTGGCATTGCCGAGGTTCAGCAGACGGCCTTCCGACAGAAGGATCATGCGGTTGCCCTTGGGGAACTCGATGAGATCGACCTGCGGCTTGATGTTTGTCCACTTCAGGTTCTTCAGCGCAGCGACCTGAATCTCGTTGTCGAAATGGCCGATATTGCCGACGATTGCCATGTCCTTCATCGCGCGCATATGCTCGATGCGGATGACGTCCTTGTTGCCGGTGGTGGTAATGAAGATGTCAGCCGAGGATACGACGTCTTCCAGCGTGACCACTTCGAAACCGTCCATGGCAGCCTGTAGGGCGCAGATCGGATCGACTTCGGTCACCTTGACGCGGGCGCCGGCACCGAGGAGCGAAGCGGCAGAGCCCTTGCCCACATCACCATAACCGCATACGACGGCGACCTTGCCGGCCATCATCACGTCGGTTGCGCGGCGAATGCCATCGACCAGCGATTCCTTGCAGCCATACTTGTTGTCGAACTTCGACTTGGTGACGCTATCGTTGACGTTAATTGCCGGGAAGGGCAGGAGGCCCTTCTTGGCCAGTTCATACAGGCGGTGCACGCCGGTGGTGGTTTCTTCCGTCACGCCCTTGATGGCATCACGCTGCTTGGTGAACCAGCCGGGGGAAGCGGCCAGGCGCTTCTTGATCTGTGCAAACAGGATTTCCTCTTCTTCGGAACCCGGAGCCGAAAGTACGTCTTCGCCGGCTTCGGCGCGGGCACCAAGCAGGATGTACATGGTGGCATCGCCACCATCATCGAGGATCATGTTGGTGACGCCACCATCGGTCCACTGGAAGATCTTGTCTGTGTATTCCCAGTATTCCGTAAGGCTCTCGCCCTTAACGGCAAACACAGGAATTCCGGACGCGGCGATGGCTGCGGCGGCGTGGTCCTGCGTCGAGAAGATGTTGCAGGACGCCCAGCGCACGTCGGCACCCAGAACCTTCAGGGTCTCGATCAGCACGGCCGTCTGGATGGTCATGTGCAGCGAGCCGGAAATGCGTGCGCCCGTCAGCGGCTTCGTTTCGCCAAATTCCTCGCGGCAGGACATCAGGCCCGGCATTTCGGTTTCGGCAATGTCGAGTTCCTTGCGGCCGTATTCGGCCAGCGCGATATCTGCGACGATGTAGTCTTTTTCAATGCTCATGGTGCTCTCCAGCTCCGCAGGGGCTACCGCTCTCGGCAAGCAGCAATCATCCGCCGTCGCAACAGGCGACGGTGCTGCCTGCCGTTTAGCAGGCTTCCCGGAAACTAGCAATAAGGATATAAAGAAGTCTTTATATGATCTTTACATCTCTTCGCCGAAGCGATCAGCCACAAGATGGGTTAACGCTTCGAGTGCGGCAACTGCCTCAGCGCCGGAGGCGCTGACTTCGATCGTGCAGCCGGGGCTGGCGGCAAGCATCATCAAGCCCATGATCGAGGTTCCACCCACCGTCATGCCATCCTTGGAGACATGGATCTCCGCGTTGAAACTGCCGACAAGCTGCACGAACTTGGCCGATGCGCGGGCATGCAGGCCCCGCTTGTTGATGATCAGAAGTTCGCGCGTAATAGATGACATGTCTTGGTTCACTTGCCGCTGAGCACGCGGCTGGCAACGTTGATATATTTGCGGCCGGCATCAGCGGCATCCGCCAAAGCCTTGGCCATGTCGTTATCGCTGCGCACGCCAGCAAGCTTGATCAGCATCGGCAGGTTGACGCCGGCAATCACTTCAATCTTGCCGCTGCTCATCACCGAAATAGACAGATTGGAGGGTGTGCCGCCGAACATGTCGGTCAGGATCACTACGCCGTGTCCGTCATCCGCCTGGCTCACAGCATCGAGAATGTCCTGTCTCCGACGATCCATATCGTCTTCGGGGCCGATGCAAACAGTTTCGATATTCTTCTGAGGCCCGACCACATGCTCCAAAGCGTGGCGAAACTCCTCAGCCAGCTTGCCATGCGTGACAAGCACAAGTCCGATCATATTGATATCACCCCCGAGTACATGGATATTCTCAGTCCCGTTTCGCACTGCAACAGGTCCGATGGCGGTGGGGAGCCATCTTGTCCATGTAAAGACGAAGTGCAAGCTAAAAATATCCTGCTGGATATCGTCAAAGGGCAAGCTCCCCCGCAATCTCGGGCGACAAGGCGCCGATGGCGGCCAGGGGGTCCAGGCCCATGGATCTCAAGCGGATCATTGGCAGCGTTGCAAGACCTGAACAATCATAGCGCTCGTCAGGCGGCGGAAGGCGCGTCGCCTTGGCAAGATCGATGACCTCTATGGCAAGATCCAGGCGTGCCTCGGCAACGCTTTCCAGCCGGACAATACCACTGCCGCGCAGTTCCAGAAGGCCCGCAATAGCCGGCGGTGCTTCACCGATCACGTGATTGCCCTGCAACCTCACAAAGATCTGATCATCGCTGATGAGGGCTGCAAAGAGCCCGCGGGCGCGCGCCGCGGCCAGACAGTTGAAGGCCAGTGTGGACTTTCCCGCGCCCGAGGCACCGACGAAAAGCAACCCACGCGTGCCGATCACGATAGCCGTGCCATGAATATTGCGCGCGCCGTCTGTCACGGCGTTTCTCCGGCGGGCAGCGATAGCGTGAATCGGGCTCCGGTCACATGGCCCTTGCTGTCGCTCAGGTTTTCAGCCTTCAGCGTGCCGCCATGTGCTTCGGCAATCTGGCGGCTGATGGAAAGGCCCAGCCCGGAATTCTGGCCGAAGCTCTCGCCATCCGGGCGATCAGTATAAAAGCGTTCGAAGATCCGGTCGATATCTTCAGCGCGGATGCCGGGTCCATTGTCGTCCACCTGGATTACGCAATTGTGGCGGCTCGTGTAGAGCTTCAGCGTAATGCGTCCGCCCTTTTCCGGCACGAAGGAACGGGCATTTTCAATCAGGTTGGTGATAATCTGGCCAAGCCGCAGATCATGGCCGTGCACGCGGTAGTTCGGCTTGACCCCCGGCTTGTGCTCGACCGTGAGTTCAATATCGACGGGCTTGCGGCCGGTGCGGATCTGGCGCGAGATTTCCACCAGGTTTGCAGTCAGCATTTCCATATCGACCGGTGCCGCATCCGAACGCGCCAGTTCCGCATCGAGACGGGATGCATCCGATATATCGGTGATCAGCCGGTCCAGCCGTCGCACATCATGCAGGATGATATTGGTCAGCCGCTGCTTGGAATCCTCGGTCTTTGCCAGCGGCAGCGTCTCGACGGCGCTGCGTAGAGAGGTAAGCGGGTTCTTCAATTCATGGCTGACATCGGCCGCAAAGCTCTCGATCGCATCGATACGATCATAGAGCGCGTTGGTCATGTCGCGCAGCGCAATCGAAAGATTGCCGATCTCGTCCTGGCGGGCCGAAAAATCCGGTATCTCTTCGCGCTGCTTGACGCCGCGGCGAACCCGGATTGCCGCGGCAGAGAGGCGACGCAGCGGATTGGCGATGGTTGAAGACAGAAGCAGCGACAGGAGAATGTTGACCAGCGTTGCAACGCCGAACACGCGCATGATGGCCAGCCGCTCGGCATGCACGATATTGTCGATGTCGCCCGCCTGGGTCGACAAGAGGAGGACGCCGAGCACGGCACGGAAGCGTTGCACCGGAACGGCGACGGAGACGATCAACTCGCCGCGATCGGTGACGCGCACCACGGCACCCCTAACGCCGGTCAACGCATTCATCACCTCCGGATAGATAGAGCCATCACCGCCGGGCGCCTCGCGATAGGCCGGCAGATTGCCCGGTTGCAGAATACGATTTATGATGCTGGCGAACTGATCGCTCCAGGTGGTTGATTCGCCCTCGACTGGTGGCAGTTCGTAACGCAGGACCTGACCGCGCGAATAGAGATGACGCGAATCCAGCAATAGGTTGGCGTCTGCATCGAAGAGGCGGGCGCGGGTGCGCGTCGGTGAAATCAGACGACGCAGGACCGGAGCCACCCGTTCGGGATCGATCGGGAATTCCAGGTCCTCATCATTCGGCACAGGCGTGATGCTTTGGCCGGCCTGCAGTTCCAAGAGCTTTTCCGGGTCGATGGTAATCGAATTGGTATCGACGGAAGCCGAGGCGGAAATGGCGCCGGCAATAATTTCACCTTGCGTCAAAAGGCTCTCGACGCGCGCATCGATCAGTCCTTCACGGAACTGGTTGAGATAGAGAATGCCGGCGACCAGAACGACGGTCGCGGCAATATTGAAGAACAGGATACGGCGTGTAAGGCTGGAAAACACCGCATTGCCAAAGATCCGGCGAATGAGCGTGAAGGGGTGCGACCATAGCCTTCGCGCCGGGCGCGGGGGATTTTCCTCCGCAGCGCCACTATCGTTGGAATGGATCGTCTGGTCGGCCACGCCTTTGCCTTTCACGCAACCGCCTGCCGTCGTCTACGGCCAAATGCGCTCCAGCGGTTGCTTGCTTTACGGGCTATCAGGCCGCTTCGCGGAACCTATAGCCTACGCCGTAGAGCGTTTCGATCATATCGAAATCGCCGTCAACCATTTTGAACTTCTTGCGCAGTCGCTTGATATGGCTATCGATCGTGCGGTCGTCCACGTAGACCTGCTCGTCATAGGCGGCGTCCATCAGCGCATCGCGGCTCTTGACCACGCCTGGGCGTTGCGCCAGCGAATGCAGGATGAGGAATTCCGTGACCGTCAGTGTCACGGCTTCGCCCTTCCAGGTGCAGGTATGGCGCTCCTGGTCCATCGCGAGTTGGCCCCGTTCCAGGGTGCGTGCAGCCTGGTCTGCTGTCGGTTTCGGCGCGCCGGGTGTCGCTGCGGTTTCGCGACTGCTGGCACGGCGCAGGATGGCTTTGACGCGTTCAACCAGAAGCCGCTGCGAAAACGGCTTGGTGATGAAATCATCCGCCCCCATTTTCAGGCCGAACAATTCGTCGATTTCCTCATCCTTCGAGGTGAGGAAGATCACAGGCAGATCCGATTTCTGGCGCAAGCGGCGCAAAAGCTCCATCCCGTCCATGCGCGGCATCTTGATGTCGAAAATGGCCAGCTGCGGTGGCCGGGCCAAAAGGCCGTCGAGAGCAGATGCTCCGTCCGTGTAGGTCTCGACCCGATAGCCCTCCGCCTCCAGTGCAATCGACACCGAGGTGAGAATATTGCGATCGTCGTCTACCAAGGCGATAGTCTGCATTCTGTCTGTCTCCGCCATTTCTACACGCATCCCCTGGATTGTGGCCCAGCCGGGCGATTGCCCGGACATGCGTCTCTTGGGGATAAAGGTGGAACAAATTGTGGCAAAGATAAAGAGCCAGGACTTTACGGTTCAACGAGCGCTGTCATTTATGTCGTAAACTGGCCCCCAGATGTCTGTGATTCAACCGATTTAAAATAATCAAAAACTATTTAAATCGATTAATAGATTGATTTTGTTGGCTTAATTCATTTATATGCTTGCACTTTCCAAGAAGCGCCGCTAGCGTCTGGCCATACGTCAACGTCAGCTGAAGGAAAGCGCGACATGGAGCAGTACGGAGCACATAATCCGTCGAATGGCATTGCGGCCCTCGGCCTTGGTGGTGCTTCTCGCGCCAACTACAATCTGAACGAGAGCGAACTCTATGAGGCCGCGCTGCGTTCCGGCGAAGCGGAACTGACCGTGGATGGCGCTTTGCGTGCCGTCACGGGCCAGCACACGGGCCGTTCGCCCAAGGATAAGTTCGTCGTTCGCGACGGCCAGACCGAAGACAAGATCTGGTGGGACAACAACAAGCCGATGTCGCCGGAGCATTTTGAGGTGCTCAAGCAGGACATGCTGGCGCATGCGGCTGGCCGCACGCTTTACGTTCAGGATCTGATTGGCGGTGCCGATCGTGATTATGCGCTCCCGACCCGTGTGGTGACCGAGCTTGCCTGGCATGCCCTGTTCATCCGCAATCTGCTGATCCGTCCGGATCGTGCAACGCTGTCGAGCTTCCAGCAGAAACTTACCATCATCAACCTGCCGAGCTTCCGCGCTGATCCGGCCCGCCACGGCTGCCGCACGGAAACCGTCATCGCCTGCGATCTGACCAATGGGATCGTGCTGATCGGTGGCACATCCTATGCCGGTGAGAACAAGAAATCGGTCTTCACCGTTCTCAATTACCTTTTGCCGGAAAAGGGCGTGATGCCCATGCATTGCTCGGCCAATGTCGGTCCGGCTGGTGATGCCGCCGTGTTCTTCGGCCTTTCGGGCACGGGCAAGACAACACTGTCTGCCGATCCGAACCGTACACTGATCGGCGATGACGAGCATGGCTGGGGCGAAAACGGTATCTTCAATTTCGAAGGCGGCTGCTATGCCAAGGCCATTCGCCTGTCGGCTGAAGCCGAGCCGGAAATCTATGCCGCCACCCGCCGCTTCGGCACCGTGCTTGAAAACGTGGTGATGGACGAAAACCGCGTTCCGAACTTCGATGATGCGTCGCTCACCGAAAACACCCGCAGTGCCTATCCGCTGCACTTCATTCCCAATGCATCGGAAACCGGCCTTGCACCGCATCCAAAGACGATCATCATGCTGACGGCCGATGCCTTCGGCGTCATGCCGCCGATCGCCCGGCTGACTCCGGAACAGGCCATGTACCATTTCCTCTCCGGCTATACCGCCAAGGTTGCCGGCACGGAAAAGGGTGTGACCGAACCGGAAGCCACGTTCTCGACCTGCTTTGGCGCGCCCTTCATGCCGCGCCACCCGACGGAATACGGCAATCTTCTGCGTGACCTCATTGCCCGCCATGGCGTTGATTGCTGGCTGGTCAATACCGGCTGGACCGGTGGTGCCTATGGTGTCGGTCGCCGCATGCCGATCAAGGCCACCCGCGCGCTTTTGACGGCGGCTCTGAATGGCGAGTTGAAGAAGGCCGAGTTCCGCACCGATTCCAATTTCGGCTTCATGGTGCCGGTCGCCGTGCCGGAGGTGGATAGTTCCATTCTTGATCCGCGCTCGACCTGGGCCGATGGCGCCGCCTATGACACGCAGGCTACCAAGCTCGTCAACATGTTCATCTCCAACTTCACCAAGTTCGAGAACCATGTCGACAGCAAGGTTCGCGACGCAGCACCCGGCATGCTGGCCGCTGCCGAGTAACGTTCCACGTGAAAGATCAAGCCGCCGGTCCATCTCGGGCCGGCGGTTTTCTTTTGGGTGCTTTTATGAAATAGAGGGCGCTGGAGAAGACCATGGCCAGCGATCCCCTCGTCATCAACAGTCGAATCACCATCGCAGGATGGGAACTGACCGAACAGTTCGTGCTGGCGGGCGGCCCCGGCGGGCAGAATGTCAACAAGGTTTCCACGGCAGTTCAGCTTTTCTTCGACCTGATGGGCTCGCCTTCCCTGCCGGATCGCGTCAAGCAGAATGCCATAAAGCTTGCCGGTCGGCGCCTGACAAAGGACGGCGTTCTGATTCTGGAAGCGAACCGGTTTCGCAGCCAGGAGCGAAATCGCGAAGACGCCCGCGAGCGGCTAAAGGAACTGCTGCTGGAAGCGGCCAAGCCGCCACCGCCGCCGCGCAAGAAGACCAAGCCCACCAAGGGCTCCATCGAGCGGCGTCTCAAGGAAAAATCCGGGCGGTCGGACGTGAAGAAAATGCGCGGCAGGCCTGCCGGCGATTGATCGGCGGGGAGGGCCGTTGATGCTTGGTGCGGCACCGACTGCCAGATTGTTCAGGATTGATCGCCGGCCATGCATCTCGATTGCAGGCGATCCATCGCCTACAGTTTTCGCAGCGCCACGGTTTCGATGAAGTGATTACTGCCCTTGCGCAGGACGAGATCGGCGCGCGGCCGGGTCGGCAGGATATTCTGACGCAGGTTCTTCAGGTTGATGTTCTGCCACAGGCCTTCGGCAATCGCCAATGCCGCCGCCTCGTCGATCGAGGCATAACGGTTGAAGAAGGAATTCGGATCGCGGAATGCCGTCTGGCGCAGGCGCATGAAGCGCTCGACATACCAGTTGTGGATCTGACCCTCATCGGCATCGATATAGATCGAGAAGTCAAAGAAGTCCGACACCATCGGCACGATCGTGCCATCGACAGGCAGCGTGCGCGATTGCAGCACATTGATGCCTTCGAAGATCAGGATATCGGGGCGATCGACCACGCTGTGCTCGTCCGCCAGCACGTCATAGGTCAGGTGCGAATAGCGCGGCGCCAGAACATTCGGCTTGCCGGCCTTGATCGCCGAAAGAAAGCGCAACAGCGCGCCAATGTCATAGCTTTCCGGAAATCCCTTGCGCTCCATCAGATTTTCGCGGCGCAAGACAGCATTGGGATAGAGAAAGCCGTCGGTTGTCACCAGATCGACCTTGGGGCTGGAGGGCCAGCGGGCCAGGAGTTCCTTCAGGATGCGGGCCGTGGTTGACTTGCCAACGGCAACCGAGCCGGCAATTCCGATGACGAAGGGCGTCTTGACCTGATCGGAAAGGCTCAAAAACCGGTTGCGTTGCTGGAAGAGCAGTTGCGAGGCTTCCACATGGGCCGACAACAGGCGTGACAGCGACAGATAGATGCGCCGGACCTCATCCAGATCGATCGGATCATCCAGCGAGCGCAGGCGCTTCACTTCATCGGCCGTCAGCGTCAGCGGCGTATCAGCCCGGAATTTCGACCACTCCTCCGAGGTGAACCGGAAGAATGGTGAGTAATTGCCGGCAGGCGTGGTTTCAGGCGGGATGTCGGATTCGACACTCTGGCTGGCGATCGTCATGTCGGCTGTCGGCTCGCCTTTTCCGTGAGGCCCGATTGGGCCGTGCGGCGTTGAAGTTCATCCATCACATCCTGCAACGGAATGCCGGCAATCTTCAATACGACCATAAGGTGATAAAGCAGATCCGCCGATTCCGACGTCAGGTTCTGGCGGTCGGCAGACACGGCGGCAATCACCGTTTCGACGGCCTCTTCGCCAAGTTTCTTGGCGGCTTTTTCCTGTCCTGCGGCCACAAGCTTTGCTGTCCAAGATGTCTGTGGATCAGCCTTGGCGCGTTCAGAAACGATCTGTTCCAGATCACTGAGAGAAAACTGACTCATGGGATCTCCTCAGTCCAGCCGCATGGCAATGCCGTGATCGGCCATGTAGCGCTTCGCTTCACCGATCGAGTAGGTGCCGAAATGGAAGATGGACGCCGCCAGAACCGCTGTCGCATGGCCTTCGCGCACACCTGCCACCAGATCATCGAGTGTTCCCACACCGCCGGAAGCGATGACCGGCACGCGTACGGCATCGGCAATGGCGCGCGTCAGTTCCAGATCATAGCCGACCTTGGTGCCGTCGCGGTCCATGGAGGTGACGAGTAGCTCGCCGGCACCGCGCTCCACCATACGCATGGCAAATTCCACCGCGTCGATGCCGGTCGCATTGCGTCCGCCATGGGTATAGATCTCCCAGGCGCTCACATTATCCTGGCCAATGCCTTGCGTGCGGCGGCGCTTGGCATCAATCGAGACGACAATGCACTGATTGCCGAATTTGTCGGCGGCTTCCGCCACGAAATCGGGATTATTCACCGCCGCGGAATTGATCGACACCTTGTCGGCACCGGCCAGCAGTAGCTTGCGGATATCGGATACGGCGCGCACGCCGCCACCGACGGTGAGCGGCATGAAGCAATGTTCCGCCGTCTGCGCCACCACATCGAAGATCGTGTCGCGATTGTCGGCAGAAGCGGTGATGTCGAGAAAGCAAAGCTCGTCGGCACCGGCGGCATCATAGGCCTTGGCCGCCTCCACCGGATCGCCGGCATCAATGAGATCGACGAAGTTGACGCCTTTAACAACGCGGCCGTCCTTGACGTCCAGGCAGGGGATCACACGGGCCTTGAGGGTCATGCTGCAACTCCCTTCGCCGCACGAATCACGGCCAAAGCTTCCGCCGGATCAATGCGTCCGTCGTAGAGCGCGCGGCCGGAAATCGCTCCTTCGAGCTTTTGCGCATCCGGCTCCATCATCCGCTTGATATCGTCGATCGAGGCAAGCCCGCCCGAGGCAATCACCGGAATGGCGACAGCATTGGCCAGTTCCAAGGTCGAGGCCCAGTTGATGCCGGCCAGAATCCCGTCGCGGTCGATATCGGTATAGATGATGGCGGCAACGCCGGCACCTTCGAATTTCTTGGCAAGCTCGATCACGCCAAGCTGCGAGGCCTCCGCCCAGCCTTCCACGGCGACCTTGCCCCCCTTGGCATCGATGCCGACGGCGACCTGGCCGGGAAACTTCTGGCATGCCTCGATGACCAATGCCGGATCGCGCACGGCAACGGTGCCGAGGATGACGCGGGCAAGGCCGCGCGACAGCCAGGCTTCGATATGGTCAAGCGTTCGGATACCGCCGCCCAGCTGCACCGGGTTCTTCGTCGCCTTGAGGATGGCATCGACGGCAAAGCCGTTGCGGCTTTCGCCGGCAAAGGCACCGTCGAGATCGACCACATGCAGCCATTCGAAGCCCTGGTCTTCAAAGGCCTTGGCCTGTGCCGCAGGGTCAGGATTGTAAACGGTGGCCTGGTTCATGTCGCCCAGCTTCAGGCGCACGCATTGACCGTCTTTCAGATCGATAGCCGGGAAAAGGATCATGTCAGGGCTTCCAGCGCAGGAAATTGGAAATGAGAGCTAGACCCAGTGTCTGGCTCTTTTCCGGGTGGAACTGGGCACCGGCCGTATTGCCACGCGCCACGAAGGCCGTCATGGCGCCGCCATATTCGGTGGTTGCCACAATGTCATCGGGGTTTTCGGCCACCAGATGGTAGGAATGCACGAAATAGGCGTGCAAGCCGTCTGAACCGGTCGGGATGCCCTCAAAAAGCGGATGCGGATGGTTGAGCGTCAACGTGTTCCAGCCGATCTGCGGGATCTTCAGCGTCGGGTCGGATGGCGTCATTTCCTGAACATCGCCGGGGATCCAGCCAAAGCCTTGGGTGGTCTGCTTTTCGAGACCACGCGATGCCATCAGCTGCATGCCGACGCAAATACCGAGGAAAGGACGGCCCTTGGCCTCGACAGTGTCAAAAAGTGCCTCTTCCATCCCCGCTACGGCTGCAAGTCCCCGCCGACAATCGGCATAGGCACCCACGCCGGGCAGCACCACGCGGTCGGCTGCGCCCACCACGTCGGGATTGTCTGTGAGCTCGATACTGGCATTGATCCCGGCTTCCCGCGCTGCCCGTTCAAATGCCTTGGTCGCGGAGCGCAGATTGCCTGATCCGTAGTCGATGATTGCAACGCGCATCAGCGTCCTCCACCCATATCAAAAAGTCCGAGTGCCGGACCGTTGCGAAGAGATGCCTGGCCAGGCGTCGAAAGTTTGGTCCAGTCCGTTACCGGCAAAGACGGCTTGACGGGGTCTGTTGGCAGGCCGGCAAAGAAAATGGCTTCGGCCGTGGCAAGATCCGGTGCCGTTACGACGCCGGCCATCGACCAGCCCTTGGCCATCAGGTTCTGCGCATGGATATGGCGTCCCTCAAGCCCGATCAAAAGGCCGATTGCAACTTCCGACAGCGTGCCCGCCCAGAACAGGCCCGGTTGATCGACCAGCCAAGCTGCAAGGATCTGTGCCAAAAGGGCTGTCGTCCCGATCAGCCAGCAGCGGTGAAACAACAGCCAGAGACCGGGAAAAACGAAGGCAAGCCATGAAAACCGATCAGCAATGAACCGGGTCCTGCGGTGATCCCTGTCCGGTTCACCTTGGGGTGTCAGGATAAGATAGGTGATCAATTGTCCTCCTGACTGACTGACGTCAGGCCAGCGTACCCTTGGTTGAAGGCACGCGTCCCGCCTGGCGGGGGTCGATTTCGGTTGCCTGGCGCAGAACCCTTGCCACGGCCTTGAAACAGGTCTCGGCAATATGATGGTTGTTGGCGCCATAGTGGTTCAGCACATGCAGCGTGATGCCGGCATTCTGGGCCAGCGCATGGAAGAATTCCCGTACCAGTTCCGTATCGAAACTGCCGATCTTTGGCGCGCTGAAGGCAACGTTCCAGACAAGGAAGGGCCGGCCGGAGACATCGACGGCGGCCTTGGTCATGGTCTCGTCCATGGCAAGATCGAGTGAGGCATAGCGGGTAATCCCGCGCCGGTCGCCGAGTGCCTTGGAGATCGCCTGGCCGATGGCAATGCCGGTATCCTCGACCGAATGGTGATCATCGATATGAAGGTCGCCCTGGCAGTCGATGTCCATGTCGATCAGCGAATGGCGCGACAGCTGTTCGAGCATATGGTCGAAGAAGCCGATACCGGTCGAAATCTTGGACATGCCGGTGCCGTCGAGATTGACGGATACGGAAATGGAAGTCTCGTTGGTCTTGCGCGAAACAGAAGCGCGGCGCTCGCTCATCTTGTCCACCGGAATGCTAGGGCTTTTACACGATCTGGCGCTCATATCAGCCGCGCCGCTGCCGTGCAAACGATTCCAGATCCACTGTGGTTGCAGGTGGTTCTTCTTGCCGGTTTGCAATCGCCAAAGCACCACTTACATGAAGGTCAACCGCCGGAATGGACCGGCATGAAGCAGGCCCCGGAACAGGGGTCCACAGGTGCAAATATGACGACAATCATTACCGTACGGAAAGGCGGAAAGGTCATCATGGCCGGAGACGGACAGGTGAGCCTTGGCCAGACCGTGATGAAGGGCAATGCGCGCAAGGTGCGCCGCATCGGCAAGGGCGAGGTGATCGCCGGTTTCGCCGGTGCGACGGCGGACGCATTTACGTTGCTCGACCGACTGGAAAAGAAGCTGGAACAGTATCCTGGCCAGTTGATGCGCGCTTCCGTCGAACTTGCCAAGGATTGGCGCACCGACAAATACCTGCGCAATCTGGAAGCCATGATGCTGGTGGCCGATAAATCGGTAACGCTGGCCGTCACCGGCAATGGCGATGTGCTGGAGCCGGAACATGGCACGATCGCCATCGGCTCGGGCGGCAATTACGCCTATGCCGCCGCGCGTGCCCTGATGGATACAGATAAATCCGCCGAGGAGATCGCCCGCCTGGCGCTGGATATCGCAGCCGATATCTGTGTCTATACCAACCACAACCTCGTCATCGAGACGCTCGACGCCGAATAACCTCCATAGTGATGGGTCCTTCGGGCCGGGCCTTTGCATGGCCGGCCGGTGATGGATGCCTTTAAGAGGATGACATGACCACTTTTTCTCCCCGCGAGATCGTTTCCGAGCTCGACCGCCATATCATCGGCCAGAATGACGCCAAGCGCGCTGTGGCCATAGCGCTGCGCAATCGCTGGCGCCGCCAGCAGCTTGATGAGAGCCTGCGCGACGAGGTGATGCCGAAGAATATCCTGATGATTGGCCCGACAGGTGTCGGCAAGACGGAGATTTCACGCCGGCTGGCGAAACTGGCCGGTGCCCCCTTCATCAAGGTGGAAGCCACGAAGTTCACTGAGGTCGGCTATGTCGGGCGCGACGTGGAGCAGATCATCCGGGATCTCGTGGAAATCGGCATCGGTCTGGTGCGCGAAAAGAAGCGCACTGAAGTACAGGCGAAGGCCCACCAGAGTGCAGAGGAGCGTGTTCTGGATGCGCTGGTTGGCTCAACGGCCTCGCCTGCCACACGTGAAACATTCCGCAAGAAGCTGCGCAGCGGCGAGATGGACGACAAAGAAATCGAGATCGAAGTGGCCGATAGCGGCTCCGGCATGCCGGGCTTTGATATTCCGGGCATGCCCGGTGCCAATATCGGTGTGCTCAACCTGTCGGAAATGTTCGGCAAGGCCATGGGTGGACGTACGAAGAAGGTGAAGACCACCGTGCAGAAGTCCTATGGCGAGTTGATTCGCGACGAATCCGACAAGCTGATCGATACCGAGGTCATCCAGCGCGAGGCGGTTCGTTCCGTCGAAAACAATGGCATCGTCTTCCTCGACGAAATCGACAAGATCGCTGCTCGTGATGGCGGCATGGGCGCCGGCGTGTCACGCGAAGGCGTGCAGCGCGATCTTCTGCCGCTGGTGGAAGGCACGACGGTTTCGACCAAATACGGCCCGGTGAAGACCGATCATATCCTGTTCATCGCCTCTGGTGCCTTCCATGTCTCCAAGCCGTCGGATCTTTTGCCAGAACTGCAGGGTCGCCTGCCGATCCGCGTCGAGCTGAAGCCGCTTACCAAGGAGGATTTCCGCCGCATCCTGACTGAACCCGAGGCAAGCCTGATTCGCCAGTACAAGGCGCTGATGGAGACAGAGCAGCTGTCGCTCGACTTTACCGAGGACGCGATCGATGCACTGGCGGATGTTGCCGTGCATCTGAACTCTTCGGTCGAGAATATCGGGGCTCGTCGTCTGCAGACGGTGATGGAACGAGTGCTGGACGAAATTTCCTTCCACGCGCCGGATCGTCCCGGTACAGCCGTCACAATTGATTCGGACTATGTGCGCGTGCATGTCGGCGATATCGCTGCCGATACGGACCTGTCGCGCTATATTCTGTAATTCGTGGCGGCTGATTCGGGGAATGCGTGGCAAGCCTGCAACGAAAGGCGGGCTTGGCTCTGCCCTGACACGAAATTGAAGGGCGCGGGCTCGACTCCGCGCCCGGCTTTTAAGTAAAGCATCACGCGGATGAGCGCGGTGCATTTCTGTTGATCTGATTCGCCGTAATTACAGGGTCCCAACGGGCCGGCTTGTCAATGATCCCTGGGATACCCGATCTTGCGACGTATCATTCTGGCATTTCTCATGGTTATGGTTTGGTCCGCGCCCCAGGTGCAGGCTGGCATGTCCGTGGTGCCTCCGGGCAATCGCAATGCCGAACAGCCGAAGGTTCCTGGCGCATCCGTTCGCCGCACGCGTGCTGGCAAGACGACCTTCGATGAGAAATACGAAAAGATCCGCGATCTGCTGGCGTCGGATAGTTCTCTGATCGCCAAGATCAAGCAGACTGCGCGCCAATACGATATCGACCCGATCCATATGCTGGGTGCGATCATCGGTGAGCATACCTATAATGTCGATGCCTATGATCGCCTTCAATCCTATTACGTGAAGGCTGCCGCCTATGCCGGCGACAGTTTCCGTTTCGGCTACAAGAACGAAACGATCAGCGAATTCGTCGTCCGTCCCGAATTCTCGACCTGCGCCCAGTTTTCCGATTCCTACCGCCTCTGGTCCTGCCGCGAGGATGTGTGGGAAAGCGTGTTCCGCGGCAACAAGGTCGATGGCGTCGCCTTTCCTGACAACCGTTTCAGCGCGGTCTTCTTCCAGCCCTTCTTCGCCGGCCAGACCTTTGGCCTTGGCCAGATCAACCCGCTTACGGCGCTTATGCAGTCCGACATGGTGGCGCGTCGTTCCGGCTACCCGAAGCTCGATCCTGCCGATGCCAATGATGTCTACAAGGCGATCATGGATCCGGACAAATCGCTTGCCTATATGGCCGCGACCATCCGCCGGGCTATCGATGACTATTCCGAGATCGCCGATATGGATATCTCCCGCAATCCGGGGATCACGGCGACGCTCTACAATATCGGCAATTCGGCCAAGCGCGCCGCAGCGCTTGCCGCGCGCAATCGAAGCGGCGATTTTTCCTGGCCGGAAGAGAATTATTACGGCTGGCTGGTCAATGACAAACTCAGCGAATTGAAATCCTTGCTCTGAATGCCGATATCGGATGCCAGTGATCCGTTTGAAGGAAAACCGGCCTTGGATATGCGTCCAGAACCATTCGAACCGCCGGCGCCGATTCCCCGCAATCGCATTCTGAGCCGCCTGCAGGTGATCCGGACCGTACTGCGCAATCCGCTGGAGCTCTGGGGCAGACCGTCCTACACACTGCCCTGGATCGAGACGAAGTTCTTTTCCGAGCGCAATCTGATCGTCAATGATCCGCGCCTCATTCGCCATATCCTTGTTGAAAATTCCAGCAATTACCGCATGGCCGAAGTGCGCCAGCTGATCCTGCGGCCCATCCTGCGCGATGGCCTCTTGACGGCGGAAGGGCCTGTCTGGAAGCGGTCGCGCAAGGCCATGGCGCCGGTCTTCACGCCCCGCCATGCCAAGGGCTTTGCCGGCAAGATGCTGGCGAAATCTGAAGAGTATGTGAAAAAATATGCTGATATCGGCGTTGCCGGCCGGGTGGAGGATATGTCTGCCGACATGGCCGAGATCACTTTCGGCATCCTGTCCGAAACTCTGTTTTCCGGCGATGTTGTAACGACCAGCGACAATTTCTCCGATGATGTGGAGGCGCTGCTGCACCGGATGGGGCGTGTCGATCCCATGGACATGCTGCGCGCGCCGCCCTGGGTGCCGCGTCTGAGGCGCATTGGCGGTGCCAAGGTCATGAAGCAGTTTCGCGATGTCGTGCGCCAGACGATGGAGAAGCGCAGGGCCCGGATGAAGGCGGACCGGGCCAATACGCCGGACGACTTCCTGACACTGCTGCTCGAACTGGACGGGCCGGACGGCCTGACCCTGGACGAGATCGAGGATAACATCCTCACCTTTATCGGTGCCGGGCATGAAACGACGGCGCGAGCGCTTGCCTGGACGCTCTACTGCGTGTCGTGCTCCCCAGACTTTCGCGATGTCATGGAACGCGAGATCGACGAGGTTCTGGCGCTCGGCGTGGAGCCCGTCGAATGGCTCGACCGCATGCCGCATGTGCGTGCGGCCTTTGAAGAGGGAATGCGGCTTTATCCACCCGCGCCTTCGCTCAACCGCGAAGCGATCAAGAGCGATCGATGGACAAGCCCGGCCGGCGAGACGGTGTCGATTTCGGCCGGCATGACAATTCTCATCATGCCGTGGACCCTGCATCGCCACGAGCTTTATTGGGAAAAGCCGCGCGCCTTCATGCCGGAACGCTTTTTGCCGGAAAATCGAGACAAGATCGATCGTTTCCAGTATCTGCCCTTTGGTGCCGGCCCGCGCGTGTGCATTGGCGCAACCTTTGCCATGCAGGAAGCCGTTATTGCACTGGCCGTCCTGATGTCGCGCTACCGCATCGATGCCCTGCCGGGGTCTAAGCCCTGGCCGGTCCAGCGTCTCACGACGCAGCCGCGCGACGGATTGCCGATGCGGGTGACGCCAAGACGGCGGCAAAGCTGAAATTATCCCTTGGCCGGAGCCGGTCCAGCAGCCTAGACTTGCGTCAGCTTCCTTGGGAACTTGAGCGTGACATCATCCCTTCTTCTCGGCATCGATACCGGCGGCACCTATACTGATGCCGTGGTTTTCGACGAGATGAGAGGTGTGATCGGCAAGGCAAAATCGCTGACCACCCGGCATGACCTGTCGATCGGCATTGGCCTCAGTGTCGAAGGCGCTCTGGAAGCAG
Organism: Rhizobium sp. FY34; assembly: GCF_005222845.1. Classification (GTDB taxonomy): domain Bacteria; phylum Pseudomonadota; class Alphaproteobacteria; order Rhizobiales; family Rhizobiaceae; genus Neorhizobium. The sequence continues at coordinate 84,065 of NZ_STFZ01000013.1, forward strand.
CGGGTGTTTTGCCCGGATCGATTGGTCTTGTATCGCTCTCCACCACGCTTGCCACCAATGCGCTGGTGGAAGGGCAGGGCGGGCGCGCTGGCCTGGTGATGATCGGTTTTGAGCCTGCCGACCTTTTGCGCGCCGGCCTGAAGGATGCGCTGGGCTCTGATCCCGTCATCATGCTTGCCGGTGGTCATGATGTGCATGGGCAGGAACGGATGCTCGATATGCAGGCGTTGAAAGACCAGCTGCCTGATCTTGCCACTCAAGTGTCGGCCTTTGCCATTGCCGGCTATTTTGCCACCCGCAATCCGGCACATGAAATGCGCGTGCGCGACTTCATTCGTGAACAGACCGGCCTGCCAGTCACCTGCAGCCACGAACTCTCCTCGCGGCTCGGGGGGCCAAGGCGCGCGCTGACCACGCTTTTGAACGCACGGCTTGTGGCTGTTCTGTCGCGGCTGATCACGGCCTGCGAAAGCTTTCTGCAGTGTCGCGGCATTCTCGCGCCTCTGATGGTGGTGCGCGGCGATGGCGCGCTGATTGTGGCCTCGCAGGCGCGCCTGCGCCCTATCGAGACGATCCTGTCTGGCCCTGCGGCAAGCCTTGTCGGCGCCCGTTACCTGACGGGTCTCGATCAGGCCGTCGTATCGGATATTGGCGGGACGACCAGTGATGTGGCGATCCTGGAGGATGGGCGTCCGCGCCTGGCGCCGGATGGCGCGGTTGTCGGCGGCTATCGCACCATGGTGGAGGCCGTGGCGCTGCACACCTTTGGGCTTGGCGGTGATTCGCAAGTGCATATCGATGATCGCGGCCTGAATGCGCGCATCACGCTCGGTCCCCGCAGGCTCCTGCCCTTAAGCCTTGTCGGGTCTCTCTATCCCGATGCGGTGCTGCCGGTGCTGGAGCGTCAGCTCGCTGCCGGCCATCCGGGCCGTTATGACGGGCGTTTTGCAATGGCCACCGGAATAGCGGCGTCCCACGGTCTGACGGCTGCCGAACAGAAGCTGCTGGAGCGGATTGGCACGCAACCGGTGCCGATCAATGATCTTTTGTTGCAGAACAGTCATGGCGCGCAGCTGAACCGGCTGGTGTCGCTCGGTCTGGCGCAGGTGGCGGGACTGACGCCGTCCGATGCCATGCATGCGCTTGGCCGCCAGTCGCAATGGCATGCCGGCGCGGCATTGCTCGGCCTGAAGCTTGCCTGCCGCTTGCGGGACGGCGCTGGCAATCCGATTGCACCAAGCCCCGAATCACTCGCTGAGATGATCTCCGCGCGGCTGACCCGACAGTCTGCCGAAGCGATTATTTCCGCCTGCCTGCCCAACACACAGGATGAGGCTATTGATCCGGCCACCTCGCCGGCAATTGACCGTGCGTTGAGCCGGGCGCCGGGCGTGGTCCGGCTGTCGCTATCGCTTGATCGACCCCTGGTTGGCCTTGGCGCTTCGGCATCCGTCCATTACCCGGCGATTGCCGATATGCTGTCTGCCGCCTCTGTCATTCCGGCCGATGCCGATGTGGCCAATGCCATTGGCGCGGTCGTCGGAAATGTGCGCTCGAGTGTCATGGTGACGGTTGCTTCCATGGCGCAGGGTGGGTTCCTCGTTTCCGGTCTGGGCGCGCCTCTGGTGTTTGATGACGAACAGCATGCGCTGGACGAGGCCCGTCGTCTTGGCTGCGAGGCAGTCGAACAGCTCGCCGTGACAAACGGGGCAGGGGAGGTTGCCATCAGCCTTCGGGAAGAGATCGATGAGCCGGAAGTCGAGGGCACGCGAAGGCTTGTCGAGGCGCGAATCACCGCCACTGCCAGCGGTCGCCCGCGGATTGTCCATGCCTGATGGCCGTGCGATCAGACCATTGCTGCATTGACTAAGCGGCTGCAGCGCGCAAGAACCGCTGACAACATGGATATCTGATGGAGGAACCGCATGAGCCGAATCGAACGGAATGGTCTGGCGATAGACGAGGCGCTGCACAACTTCCTGATCGAGGAAGCGCTCGCCGGCAGCGGCGTGGATGCCGATCATTTCTTTGCCGCGCTCTCGATGATCATTGATGATCTCGGCGTCAAGAACCGCGCATTGCTCGGCAAGCGTGACCAGTTCCAGGCGCAGCTCGATGAATGGTACCGCAAGAATGGTGCCCCGAGCGACATGGCAGCCTATGAGGCCTTTCTGCGCGAGATCGGGTATCTTTTGCCGGAAGGGCCCGATTTCAAGGTCACGACGGACAATGTCGATGCCGAGATCGCAGGCATTGCCGGTCCGCAGCTCGTCGTGCCGGTGATGAACGCCCGCTATGCGCTGAATGCCGCCAATGCGCGCTGGGGTTCGCTCTATGATGCGCTTTACGGCACTGATGCGATTGATGAGGGAGATGGGGCAGACCGAGGCAAGGGCTATAATCCCGTGCGCGGTGCCAAGGTGATTGCCTGGGTGCGCAATTTCTTGGATGAATCCGTGCCGCTTGCCGATGCAAGCTGGAGCGAGGTGACCGGGCTTGCCATTTCCGGCTCTTCACTGCTGGTCGCGGTTGGTGAAAAGACGGTTCAGCTTGTCGAGGCAGCGCAGTTTGCCGGATATCGCGGCGAGGCGGCGGCACCAGCCCAGATCCTGCTGCGCAAGAACCAGCTGCATATCGATATTCGGATCGATGCCTCCACCGCCATCGGCAAGGATGATCCGGCCCATATCTCGGATGTCTGGCTCGAATCGGCAATCACCACCATCATGGACTGCGAGGATTCGGTCGCAGCCGTCGATGCCGAGGACAAGGTGACCGTCTATCGCAACTGGTTGGGCCTGATGCGCGGCGATCTGCAGGAAGAGGTCACCAAGGGCGGACAGTCCTTCGTGCGCCAGCTCAATCCGGATATCGCCTTCACGGCACCGGATGGTAGCAGTTTTGATGTGCATGCCCGCTCGCTGATGCTGGTGCGCAATGTCGGTCACCTGATGACCAATCCGGCCATTCTGGATCGTGACGGTCGCGAAGTGCCGGAAGGCATCATGGACGCCATGGTGACGGCGCTGATTGCGCTTTACGACATCGGCCCGAACGGTCGCCGGCAAAATTCGCGTGCCGGCTCCATGTATGTGGTGAAGCCGAAAATGCACGGGCCGGAGGAAGTCGCCTTTGCCTGCGAAATCTTCACCCGTGTGGAAGAGGCGCTCGGCATGGCGCCCAACACTATCAAGATGGGCATCATGGATGAGGAGCGCCGCACGACGGTCAACCTCAAGGAATGCATCCGCGCGGCGCGTGAGCGCGTCGTCTTCATCAATACCGGCTTCCTGGATCGCACTGGTGACGAGATCCACACCTCGATGGAAGCAGGCCCGATGATTCGCAAGGGCGACATGAAGCAGGCTGCCTGGATCTCGGCTTACGAGAACTGGAACGTCGATATCGGGCTTGCTTGCGGCCTTTCCGGCCATGCGCAGATCGGCAAGGGCATGTGGGCCATGCCGGACCTGATGGCAGCCATGCTGGAACAGAAGATCGCTCATCCGAAAGCCGGCGCCAATACCGCCTGGGTGCCCTCGCCAACGGCAGCCACCCTGCATGCCACGCATTACCATAGGGTGAACGTGGCCGAGGTTCAGGCGGCGCTGTCATCGCGGCCGCGTGCCAAACTCTCCGACATTCTCTCGGTGCCGGTCACATCGCGGCCCAACTGGACGCCGGAAGAAGTGCAGCGGGAGCTGGACAACAATGCCCAGGGCATTCTCGGCTATGTGGTGCGCTGGATCGATCAGGGCGTCGGCTGCTCCAAGGTTCCCGACATCAACAATGTCGGCCTGATGGAAGACCGCGCAACCTTGCGCATTTCCGCCCAGCATATGGCAAACTGGCTGCGTCATGGCCTCGTAACAGAGGCGCAGGTGACCGAGACCATGAAGCGCATGGCCGCCATTGTCGATGGCCAGAATGCCAGCGATCCGCTCTACCAGCCGATGGCCGGCCACTTTGACGAATCCGTCGCCTTCCAGGCGGCACTCGAACTGGTTCTGAAGGGCCGCGAACAGCCGAACGGCTATACCGAACCTGTCCTGCATCGCCGCCGCCTGGAAGCCAAGGCAAAGGCCGTGGCCTGATAAGCCAACAGGATTTCACGTGAAACGCAAACGGCGGAGCCTTTTAAGCTCCGCCGTTTTCAAAACCCCTGTCGAGATCGATTACTGGATCACGACGACCTTCGTGCTGCGACCGGGGCGCACGCGGCTGTAGAGATCGATCACGTCCTGGTTCATCAGGCGGATGCAGCCCGAAGAGGCGGCCGTGCCGATCGAGGCCCATTCCGGCGTTCCGTGCAGGCGAAACAGCGTATCCTGGCCCTTTTCGTTGAACAGATACATGGCGCGGGCGCCGAGCGGATTGCTGAGCCCTGGCCCCATGCCCTCTTCGACATAGCGGGCAACATCAGGGCGTCGCTCTGCCATTTCCTTCGGCGGATGCCAAGTCGGCCATTCCTGCTTCCAGGCCACATAGGCTTCGCCCGACCAGGCAAATCCCTGCTTGCCCACGCCGATACCATACCGAACGGCCTTGCCGTTGGGCAGGATGTAATAGAGGAAGCGCTCGCGCGTATTGACGATGATCGTGCCCGGAAGCTCCTTGGTCTCGAAATCGATGATCTGGCGGTGGAACTTCTTGTCCAGCCGGCTGACCGGAATGGCGGGCAGGGCATAGCCGGCGTCTGTTACCGGGCCATAGGCTTCGCTGAAGATGGCATTGGTTTCGGTGCGGACTGTTGCGACCTTGGTCTCGGACGTCGTGGAGCAACCGGCCAGGGCAAGCGTCGCCAACAGGCCGGATGCGATCATGCTAGTGCGGATTCGCATGGATTTCTCTTGGGATAGGAGTGGGAGCAAGACGGTTCATACCATCTTTGATGAAAGGTTTATTTTAGATTACAACAGGCTTGGCAAGGCATTGACCGGCCCGAACCTTTCGCGCCTGCACAAATGAAAAAATCATTGCCTTTTTGCAACAATACCAGCCTCTACCGAAGGCCTATCCATGACTCTGCTGAGCGTTAATACTAACAACCCATTAATAGACGGGCGCCAGTCAGCGCGTGCGATGATGGTGCGCAAGGGTGTGCAGGTCCTGCTGCGCGACATGCGCCATGCCATTCTGCCGGAACTGACCCTCACCAATGGACGTCGGGCGGATCTTGTCAGCATCACGCCGAAGGGAGAAATCTGGATTATCGAGATCAAGACCTCGATCGAGGATTTCCGCGTCGATCGCAAATGGCCGCATTATCGCGATTTCTGCGACCGGTTGCTGTTTGCAACCCATAAGGAGGTTCCCCTCGACATTTTCCCGCAGGAATGCGGTCTCATCCTGTCGGACGGCTATGGCGCGCATATGCTGCGCGATGCACCGGAACATCGGTTAAGCGCCCCGACGCGCAAAGCCATGACGCTCAATTTCGCCCGCGTAGCAGGCGAAAGGCTGCTTGCCGCCGAATGGGCGACCGGCAGCACTTTCGAGGAGCGTTAGAGACAACCCTTTATTTCGGCGCGCGCTTGGCAAGAATGCGCTGCAGCGTGCGGCGATGCATGTTCAGACGTCGTGCGGTTTCAGAGACATTGCGCTCGCACATTTCATAGACCCGCTGAATATGCTCCCAGCGGACACGGTCTGCCGACATCGGATTTTCCGGCACATCGGCCTTTTCGCCCGGTCGCTGCGTCAATGCCGCATAGACATCATCGGCATCGGCAGGCTTGGACAGATAATCCACGGCGCCCAGCTTCACGGCGGTCACTGCCGTTGCGATATTGCCGTAGCCGGTCAGCACGATGACGCGCGTATCTTCGCGCGACCGACGGATCGCCTCGATCACGTCAAGCCCGTTGCCATCCCCCAGCCGAAGGTCCACCACCGCATATTTGGGCGGTCTTGCCTTGGACTGGGCAATGCCTTCGGCCACGGATTCGGCCACTTCCACGGCAAAGCCGCGGCTTTCCATGGCGCGCGCCAGCCGGCGCAGAAAGGGTCCGTCGTCATCGACGATCAGCAGCGAGGTATCGGGACCGAGCTCAAGGCTCTCCATCGGCGCGCTGTGTTCAATAGTCTCAGCCATGATTGTTTCTCTCCACAGTGCCTTCATATCTGTGACTACGCAGGAGAAGGCTTGTCGGGTCAGCCATAGAACCCCTCATTCCCGGATGTCCATGACCGAACGCGGCCAGGTGATCAAAATCCGGGCACCAGACTGCTCGCCGCCACGATTGGCAAAGGTCAGAGAGGCGCCCGAACGCTCAAGCAGCGTCTTTGCGATGAACAGGCCAAGGCCGAGTCCTCCCGCACTGGTCGATTCGCGGCTTCTCGTCGACATATAGGGCTCGCCGATATGTGAAAGCACGTCCGGTGCAAAACCATCACCATCGTCTTCGATCGTGATCGAAACCCGCTCTGCATCATGCGCCACTGTCAGCGTGACCTGCCGGCGGGCAAAATCTACGGCGTTCTCCACAAGATTGCCGAGGCCATAAAGAATGCCGGCATTGCGGTTGCCGACCGGCTCCTGCGCCTTTTCGCCTTTTTCCACCAGTATCAGATCAATGCCGAACTGGCGATGCGGCGCCATCACTTCCTCGATCAGTGAGGAGAGAGGAAGCCGGCGCATATGCGCCTCATTATCAGCCGAGAGCGATGTGAGACGCCGCAAGATATCCCGGCATCGCTCGCTCTGGCTGCGCAGCAGCGCCACATCTTCGCCGAATCGTTCGTCTCCCGCGAGTTCCCGTTCCATTTCCTTGGCCACGACGCTGATCGTGGCCAGCGGCGTGCCAAGCTCATGGGCGGCGGCGGCGGCCAGGCCATCCAGCTGCGACAGGTGCTTTTCCCGCTCCAGCACCAGTTCGGTTGCCGCCAGCGCATCAGCCAGCAGCGTGGCCTCCATGGATACGCGATAGGCATAGAAGGCGGCAAAGGCCATCATCGAGACAATCGCGCACCATATGCCAAGCTGCATCACCGGATAGATGATGAGGGTCTCGTCCGGATGCCAGGGCACCGGATAGGGCGAAATTGTCAGTGCCGTCGTGCAGGCAATGGCAAAGCCAAGAAGCCCCAGCGAATGGCGAAGCGGCAGCGAGGCAAAGGAAATGATGACCGGCACGCAGAGAAGCGGCGCAAACGGATTGGCAAGCCCGCCCGTGATGAACAAGAGCCCGCTCATCTGCAGAAGATCAAAGCCGAGAAGGACAAGGGCCGCCGCCGGCTGCAACCGATGGGTTGGCGGAAAGCGCAGGGAAAGCGCCAGATTGACCAGCGCCAAGGCCGCAATCAGCAGGCCTGTCTCTGACAAAGGCAGCGAAAACTGCAGGACCAGTGCCACGATCAGCACCGTGAGTGTCTGGCCGGCAACCGCCAGCCAGCGCAGCCGCACCAGCGTTTGCAGGCGAAGGCTGCGGCTGGAGCGACCAAACTGCGCGTGCCGGATGGATGGCGCTTCCATCAGTCTCTCCTTGTTCACGTGCCCCGCGGCTTTGCCCGGTGGGTGGGTGCGGCATGGGCCGGATCTTCCGGCCAGGGATGTTTCGGATAGCGGCCGCGCATATCGGCGCGCACATCCTTCCAGGATCCCGCCCAGAAGCCGGGCAGGTCGCGTGTTGTCTGGATCGGCCGGTGGGCGGGCGAAGTCAACTCCAGGAGAAGCGGCAATCGGCCGCCGGCAACCGCCGGATGGCTTTTCAAGCCGAACAATTCTTGTACGCGAATGGCCAGCACCGGTTCACTTCCATCATAGCGGATCGGATGCCGCTGCCCGGTTGGTGCTTCGAAATGGGTGGGCGCCAGCCTGTTCAGGTCCTGGCGCTGCTCATGGGAAAGAAGCGCGCGCAAACCTTCGGCGAGGCTGCCGGCATCGACCGCGTCAAGGCTGGTGCGGCCGGCCTGGAACGGAACGAACCACAGGTCGAGATGCTCCAGCAGCGCTTCGTCCGAAACATCCGGCCAGGGGGCTCCGATCGAGCGATGCAGGAAACCTATCCGCTCGCGCAATTGTTCACCGTCCTTTGAAAAGGAAAGGGCTGAGAGGCCCAGCTGGCGCAGGCCGTCGGCCAGTCCTTCGGCGGCAGCCGCACCCTTTGGCTTTGGTAAGGGCGTTTCTTCCAGCACCAGTGCGCCGAGCCGTACGACCCGGCGCGCCCGCACCTGGCGGCTCTGCCGGTCGAAATAGCTTTCCTCGCCGCGCAGGATAGCCTCATCAAGCTCCGCTTCGACAGCCGGCCGGCTTGTTTCGGCAGCAGCCGTGATGCGCGCCTGCGCCGCGCGGCCGGTCAGATCGGCAATCACCAGCATACGGGCGCCTGCGAGCCTTTCGGTCTCCGGCAGTTCGGCGCCGCGTCCATTGGCCATTACGAAGCGACCGCGGGCCCCGCGTTGCAGCGCCACCCGATCGGGATAGGCATGCAGGAGAAGATCGGCTGCCTGCGCCGGTTCTGTCGCAGGCGATGATGCCGGCAGCGACCGCATGAGTCGTGTGGCAAGCCTCCGTGCCGCTTCCGCCCTCTCGCCACGCTCGTTGCGAAAGCCGCGCAACCTCTCGTCAAGATCGACGGCACTGCCGCCAAGCCCCTGTTCGGTCATCATCACGGCCAGCTGGCAGGCGGCCTGTGCCTGTCCGGCCTGCGCACCCGCAATGGCCATTGCGGCCAGCCGGGGCGGAAGCGCCAGTCCGCGCATCAGCCGTCCCTTCTGTGTCAGCATGTCCTCTCCATCCAGCGCACCCATCATTCGCAGCAATTGCCGGGCCTCGGTCAATGCCGGTGCCGGCGGCTGGTCGAGAAAGGCCAGTTCGCTCGGATCGCGTACGCCCCAATGGGCAAGATCCAGTGCCAGGCTGGAAAGGTCGCTTGCCAGGATCTGCGGCGGGGTGAAGGCGGGAAGTGCCGCCGTCTGGCCGCTATGCCAGAGGCGTATCGCAATGCCCGGCTCGGTTCTGCCGGCGCGTCCCGCCCGCTGGTCGGCGGAAGCACGCGATACGCGCACGGTTTCAAGCCGCGTAATGCCTGTCGATGGCTCAAAGACCGGCAGGCGCTGCAGCCCGCTGTCGATGACGATCCGCACGCCGTCAATGGTAATGGAGGTTTCGGCAATCGAGGTGGCAAGCACGATCTTGCGTGTGCCGCTTGCAGCGGGCCGGATCGCCAGATCCTGTTCCCTTTGCGAAAGATTACCATAAAGCGGAGTTATCACGGTCGTGTCCGGCAGCCGGCCGCTGATGCGCTCCACGGTCCGCAGGATTTCAGATTGGCCGGGCAGGAAGGCAAGAATGGAGCCGGTCTCATCGCTGTGTGCGCGCAAGACGGCGCGGGCCATGGCATCTTCGATCCGCTCGCCCGCATCGCGATCCTGATAGCGGATGTCGATCGGATAGGTGCGTCCGTGGCTTGCAATCACAGGCGAATCGCCCAGAAGGGCTGCCACGCGCTCCACATCGAGCGTCGCCGACATGACGATGAGACGCAGATCCTCGCGCAGTGCTCCTTGTGCATCGAGTGCCAAGGCCAGCCCAAAATCTGCATCCAGTGACCGCTCGTGGAATTCATCAAACAGGACCGCGGACACACCCGACAGTTCCGGATCATCGAGGATCATCCGAGCAAAGACACCTTCCGTCACCACTTCAATGCGCGTCGCTGCCGAAACACGGTTATCAAGACGCATGCGGTAACCGACAATCTCGCCCACATCCTGCGACAGGAGCGAGGCCATGCGCGCTGCTGCAGCCCTTGCCGCCAGCCGCCGTGGTTCCAGGAGAATGATTCGGCCCTTGCACCAGGGCTGGTCGAGCAGGAACAGCGGCACGAGCGTTGTCTTGCCGGCGCCGGGCGGCGCTGACAACACGGCTCGGTTGCCGCTCTCCAGAGCTGTTGCGATCTGCGGCAGAACGGCGGTGACCGGAAGCACGGGAATGGTATCGGAGAAGAAGGGCATCAGGACTGCTGCACCTTGCGCGCAGTTTCATAGGCCAGCATCGCGCCGGCCAGATCCTCGAGCGCTGCGCCGACGGACTTGAATAGGGTGATCTCGTCTTCGCGCCTGCGCCCTGCATGTTCACCGGTCAGAAGGCCGGTGAGGTCGGCCAGGATGTCCTCATGTTTGATAGTGCCAGCGGCAAGCGGCATGGCAATATCGCCGCCTTCCTTCACCGCGCCGGCACGGGTATCGACAAAGATGCTGGATCTGCGCACGGCCTCGTCATCGCTTTCGCGCATGCTTGGCTTGAAGGCGCCGACCAGATCCAGATGCTGGCCAGGCTTCAGCCAGGCACCCTTTATCAGGGGGGCAACTGAGAGCGTGGCGCAGGAAATGATGTCGGCAGTCGAAACCGCCGTTTCAAGGTCACCGACTGCTTGAGCAGCAAAGCCTGCAGCTGATGCTTCAGCCGCAATGGCCTCCGTCTTTGCAATATCCCGTCCCCAGATCCGAAACCGGGTGAGCGGCCGCGTCACCGCATGCGCCTCGATCAGGTTGAGCGAGAGACGCCCGGTCCCGACCATCAGCATCTCCTTAGCATCCGGGCGCGACAAAAGCCGCGAGGCGAGCGCCGACGTGGCGGCCGTGCGCCGTGCCGTCAACTCGCCACCTTCGATCAGCGCCAGCATCTTGCCCGTGCGCGCCGAAGAGAGAAGATACTGACCATATATAGTGGGAAGCGCGCGCAGGTGATTGTCGGGAATAAGGTTGAGGATCTTCACGCCGGCATAGGCGCCCGGAACCCAGGCCGGCATCAGTAGCATGGTACCCGCAGCTTCCCCCGGGACCTCCATCTCATGATGATGGCGAACCGGCATGACGCAGCCGCTTTTGAACATGGTTTCGATCGCCCCGATCAGGGCATTGAAGGGAAGGGCGGCGCGGGTTTCGTCCGCATTCAGCATCAACATGGTCCAAACTCCTCGAAATCTGCTGCAAACCATAGCCTTCGCCGCACTCTTGAGGGAGAGGCGCAAAGAAAAATGACAGATTTATAAATTGGCAGTTGACGTATGAAATTGCTGGATCTATAACCCCGATCACTGACGAGGGCGGCGGCGCTGCTAGCGACGAAGTCCTTCGTTCTGGA
>NZ_STFZ01000014.1:0-171773 GCF_005222845.1 Rhizobium sp. FY34
GCATCGGCACCGGCGACCCGTGCGCCGCAACTGCGCAGCCAGGGCAATGCTGCCGTGGCAAGCGCACAGGACTGGGAAGAGTTCTGAGGGTTGTGTGGTCAGTCAGGCGACGGAGGTCACCTCAAGCAGGCGACCGTCCGGGACCGGGCAGATTGAACCGCATCCACCAATACCGGGAACCAGATAGCGCAGGCAACAGATGCGGCGGTTTCCGATATACTCGCCTTTGCGGCCATGCGTGACCCGCACCAATCCGCGCATGGGGTTGCGCCAGCCATCCGGCCAGTGGGAAATATCGGTGACGGAGCGTGCCTGGCTGTTGCTTGCACCGTTGGAATTGCGGGCCACCTCGGCAAGGATCCAGGACAGATAGGCACTGGCATTGGTCCAGAGCGTTTTGCGCCCAAGTCTGGAATGGGATGCCATTGCCTCGATCAGCGCGTCGAGATGATCGCGGATTGCGGGGCGTAACCCTTCGAGGATGTCGAGCTTGCCATCCACATGTCCGGCATGTTTCAGTCTGAAGCCGCGCGGTAGACCGCTCTGTCTGTCGATCAGCATGTCCATATCGTCAAGTGCGAGAGGCAACTGGCGTTGCAGTTCCAGGAGTGCAATCGTCGGCGTGATCAGAAGATTGCTCAAATATTGTAGCGACCAGACCGAAACGATCGCGCGGCGATCGGTTGTCGTCGGATAGCGCGTGGCAAGCCTGTCTATCGCAGCATTGAAACTGCTTTCCTTCAGTAGGTCTCGGCAGGCCATCGCCTCCGTTCCATCGGGGACTTGCAAAAGATGGCGCCCTCTGCAGTAAGCCGAGTAGCGCCGTGCCGTGGCAGCCACGATCAGATCGCCGATATCGCGGCAGGCGGACGGATCAGGGGACATATCGGCTGCCTTTGCTGTGTGTCTTGGGGTGCTGCTTGCCCATTTGGCCAGGGCTTGCGGGCGACGCGAATGCTTTCGGTCTCAAACATGTGTCGGTTTGTCAACTTTAATTCTCGCACAATTGTTTTTGCGCGCAACACGCCTGTCTCAACCAAATATTAAATCTTCCTGGGGGTGCAGCGTTCGGCAACCTCTATGCGGGTTGACGCGACTCAGATGCTGGTTCAAGTCTGTAACGGTAATTATGCGAAGCTTGCGTGCATAGCGTTACTGAAGTCACCCTCTGTTATGAGGGTGCCTTGGCGTATAAGCTGCATTATGCGAATCAGAATCGCGTGCGGCTTTCCGCGTGAAGATCGATAGGCGGAGGACGCTCCGCAGGACAGGGGATTGCGTCAATGGCGCGTAACACGGCAAAGATTTCGACAGCACAGGGGGCAGGTGAGCCACGCCAGACCGCCGATGCCACGATTGCGGCCGATGCTCAGGCTTTGTCGGAACAGTTGAAGGCCATGCGGGAGCGTCTTTTCCCGCCGACCGCCAGTAAGACCCTGCGGGCTTTTTCTTCCGGCGAGGCTGCAAAGCTGATCGGCGTGTCCGATGGCTATCTTCGTCAGTTGTCGCTGGCAGGCGAGGGCCCGCAGCCGGAGACCGGTGCCGGTGGCCGACGCTTCTATTCGCTGGCGGACATCAATGCCCTGCGCCACCATCTGGCCGATCAGGCGCTTGCCAAGGGCAATATTGCCAAGGCCCGCTCCTATCTGCCCAGACGCAATGCAGCCGGCGGCGAGCATATGCAGGTCATATCGGTGACCAATTTCAAGGGCGGTTCCGGCAAGACGACATCTGCCGTGCATCTTGCCCAATATCTGGCGCTCAGTGGCCACCGCGTGCTGGCCATTGATCTCGATCCGCAGGCCTCGCTGTCTGCGCTGTTTGGCTATCAGCCGGAGCTGGATCTGACCGGCAATGATACGCTCTATGGTGCGATCCGCTATGATGCGGATGTGCGCCCGCTCTCCGATATCATCCGGGGCACCTATTTCCCCGGTCTCGATATCGTGCCGGGCAATATCGAGCTGCAGGAATTCGAGCATGAGACGCCGCAGGCATTGGCGCGGCGCCAGAGCGGCCAGGATTCCGGCCCGCTATTCTTTGCCCGCATTCAGGAAACATTGAAAACCGTCGCCGATGACTATGACGTTGTGGTGATCGATTGCCCGCCGCAACTGGGCTATCTGACACTCTCGGCACTCTGCGCCTCGACATCGGTGGTCGTGACTGTCCATCCGCAAATGCTCGACGTCGCATCGATGAACCAGTTTCTGTTCATGACATCGGATCTGCTATCGGTTGTGCGTGAAGCCGGCGGCACGCTTAACTTCGACTTTTTGCGCTATCTGGTGACCCGTTTCGAACCCAATGATGGACCGCAAACGCAGATCGTCGGCTTCATGCGCTCGCTGTTCGGCGATCGCGTGCTGACGGCACCCATGCTGAAATCGACGGCGGTTTCGGATGCAGGTCTCACCAAGCAGACGCTCTATGAAGTCGGCCGGGAGAATTTTACGCGCGCGACCTATGATCGCGCTCTGGAGGCGATGAACGCCGTCAATCAGGAAGTTGAAGTGCTGATCCATGCGGCCTGGGGCTGGTAACCCCAGCGGGAAGGATAACATGATGGCTGGTAGCCGGAAAAACGAACTGAAGGCCTTGTTTGCTGGCGGGCTCCCGCCTGCGGCTCCTTCACCTGCGCCCACGCCTGCGCCTGAGCGTAAGGACGTGGCAGCCGTTGCGCGCAGTTCGTCCGGTGCGATCAAGGCCATGGGCCTGTCGCTCGGTTCGATTGCCAAGGATGCCGAGGAGGTTCGCGTGCTGCGCCAGGCCTTGAGCGAAGGCGAGCGCGTCATCTCGGTGCTGCCGGAACATATCGAGGCCTCGTTTGTCGAAGATCGCTTGGAACTGGCGGATCGCGATGATGAGGATTTTTCAGCGCTGGTGGACAGTATCCGCGAGGGCGGCCAGCAGGTTCCTGTGCTGCTGCGTCCACATCCGTCCAAAGAGGGCGTCTACCAGACGGCCTATGGCCATCGCCGTATTCGTGCGGCCAAGCGCCTGGGGATTGCGGTCAAAGCGGTCATCCGGCCGCTGTCCGATGATGAACTGGTTCTGGCACAGGGCAAGGAAAATGCCGAGCGGCGCAACCTATCCTTCATCGAGCGCGCCATTTTTGCCCGCAACCTCTCCCAGCGCGGTTTTGACCGCAAGGTGATCGGCGAGGCGCTTTCGGTGCAGAAAAGCGAGCTATCGCGCCTGATGCAGGTGGTTGAGGCTGTGCCGGAGCGCTACGTGCGCCTGATTGGCGCTGCACCGAAGGCCGGACGCGACCGGTGGATGAAGCTTGGCGAATTGCTGCAGGGCAAGGATTTGCAGCTTAAGGCTGATCAGGTGGTTTCTGATCGCCGGTTTCTTGCATCCGACAGTGACCAGCGTTTCCAGCTGGTCTTCGACCGGTTGTCGGCTGTACCGGAAAAACCTGTGGCATTGGCTGAGGACCTGAAGGACAGCGCTGGGCGGATTTTCGCGCGTATGAAGCGCGACGGTCGCACAGCCCGCATAGATTTTGCCGCCAATATCGATCCGGCCTTCCTCGACGAGGCTATGGAGCTATTGGCTGAGCGCTACGAATTGTTCTTGTCGTCCCGCAAGACCGGGTAAGGGCAGGGGGGGCCCGACAACGCGGCTCCCTGGACGACAGAGACAGCGCCGCCCCTTGCGGGACGGTATCTTAGACGACGATCTGAAAGGAAATCGAGAGCAAGAAAAAAGGCCTCCAAAACGTCACCATTCCGGAAGCCCTCTTCAATGTAGCAATGAGAGAGAATCACTTCCTCGCGTCAAAGTCAAGAGTCGGCGGCATTTTTGCCGTTTCCGGCCGCTTATTTTATCGCCCATGATGTCGTTGCGGACCCGCTTGCCTCCGAATGGAGACGACCATGGTCGAAAGAATGGCAACGACGCCTTTTGGCGGCGCGCCTTTGCGCGCGAAAAATTTCGCCCTCATGACGGAAGTCGAGCGGCGTCAGGAAAAACTGCGCAGCGGTGATGGTGGTAACGACACCGGTACGGCAGAAAAATGGCAGCTCATCCGCGCGCTGACGGAAGCGCGTGAGGTTTATGGTTTGTCGGATCGGTCGATCGCGGTTCTGGAGGCTCTGACAAGCTTTCATCCACAGCGTCAGCTCGACGGTAAATCTCCTTTGATCGTATTCCCGTCCAATGCAGAACTTTCCATCCGCTGCCGTGGCATGTCGCCGGCGACGCTGCGCCGGCATATTGCAGCTTTGGTCGATACGGGCTTCATTTTCCGTCGCGACAGTGCCAATGGCAAGCGTTATTGCCGCCGGGATAATCGTGGTCAGGTTGAGAACGCTTTCGGCTTCGATCTGGCGCCACTGGCGCTACGCGCCGCGGAAGTATTTACCCATGCAGAAGCGGCACGTGAGCGCGCCAAGCGCCTGAGCAAGCTGCGCGGAGAGATTACGCTGCACCTGCGCGACATTGCCAAGACCATCGAGGCTGGCTTTGTCGAAGGCCGCAAGGGGGACTGGGATACCTTCTCGCTTCGGTTGGCAGAATTGTCCGGTCGGATTCCCCGCAATGGCGACATCATCGACTTCGTTAGCCGTTGCGAGGAACTCCTGCGCTTGCGGGCTGAGGTGGAAAATGCCTACCTCAATGCGATGTCAAAGGAAGAAATGAGCGCCAATGACTCCGTTTTTGAGCGCCATATTCAGAATTCAAATACAGACCCATCAATTGAATTAAACGGCATAGAACAAAATACCCAGCGCACCTCATCCCCTCCTCACAAACTGGAGCGGAAGTCTGTCGGTATCGGCCTGCATGATTTCCTGAAGTCTTGCCCGCAGATCGCTGACTATGCCCGCGATGGCATCAAGACCTGGGCCGACGTTGTCGCGGCCGCCGAAATTGTCCGATCGATGCTGGGTATAAGTCCAAGTGCGTGGTCGGCGGCCCGCGCCGCCATGGGGGATGTCGATTCAGCAATCGTGATTTCCGCCATCCTGGAACGTGCGGAACATATCCGCTCGCCCGGTGGCTACCTGCGTGATCTGACACGGAAGGCGGAAAACGGTCGCTTCTCGATTCATCCCATGCTTAAGGCCTTGAAGGAATAAGCAACGGTTTGTTTGCCGGCGTATCAGGCGCGGCGTCGCGCCTGATGGGGCTGGTATTGCTGGCGCGTGCTTGTTTTGAAGCGCGACAGCAATTCGAAAAGGCCGCTGCTGATGCCAACCAGGTTCTGCGTAGAGGCGCTGGTTTCTTCCATCAGCGCAGCGTTGCGCTGGGTGATCTGGTCCATGCTGCGGATGGCATTGTTGATCTCGTCGATGCCTGAGGATTGTTCCTTGGCCGAGCGGGCGATCCAGGTGATATGCTCGCTGATCGTGTTGACGCGGTCACCAATGGTCACAAGTGCCTCGCCGGTTCTGTTGACGAGGTTCACCCCTCGGTTCACATCGTTGGAAGATTGATCGATCAATTCCTTGATTTCCTTGGCAGCAGCAGCCGAGCGCTGGGCGAGTTCGCGCACTTCCTGTGCAACAACGGCAAAGCCCTTGCCCTGTTCGCCGGCACGGGCAGCCTCGACGCCAGCATTGAGCGCCAGAAGATTGGTCTGGAAAGCAATCTCATCGATGGCGCCGATGATCTGGGTCATCTTGCGGGATGATTGTTCGATATCACCCATGGCGCCGATGGCTTCCTGAACCACCTTTCCGGATCGGATGGTTTCTTCGGCCGATTCCTGCACGATGGAGTGCACTTCGCTGGTGCGCTTGGTGGCAGCGGCCGAGATCGTGGTGATTTCCTCGAGTGCCGCTGCGGTCTGTTCCAGGGCAGAGGCCTGCTGTTCGGTCCGCTTGGCCATGTCGTCGGCAGCGGAGGATATGCCGCCCACTTCTGCTCGGACCTGTTCGACTGCGGCAAAGATCTCCAGCATGGCCGAATTGAGTTCGGTTACCGACAGATTGTAGTTGGTCTTGATTTTCTCAAATTCCGGGGAAAGCTGATGGCTGACCTGTGCTGTGAGATCACGGCCGGCGAGATTGCGTAGCGCGCTATCCAGCGCTTCAAGCGCAGTCTGCTGCTCCTGCGTCGCCTTTGCCTTTTCGTTTTCCACGCGTGTGCGTTCTGATGCAAGGACATCGAGATAGATCGAGATGCCATAGTCCATATCGACCAGTGCCGCCTTGATCACTGCACTGATTTGTTCCTGGACGGCCTTTGCCTTTTTCTCTACGAAGAAACCCTTCAGCTCGGATGCGATGACGGCTTTGACGATGCCTTCGATGATGAGTGCGTAGCCGCCGATATACCAGCGCGGTTCAAGCCCAAGACGGGCATGCGTGCGCCCGACGGTCGAGACGGCGTCCACATAGGCTTCGTCATATTTGCCAGAGGCGATTGCACCCCAGTGCTTTTCCTGGCGTCCCTTGGCATGGGCAATATGCTGGGGGTTCGAAAAGAAGGAGGCCGTGTGCGGGTGTTTGCTCGCCTTCTCATAGAAGGAATCCAGCGCGGGCCCTATCGATTGCTTGATTGTTTGTTGCATGTCGGAGAGGGTACGGCGTTCGGCGTCTCCTAGTCCCACGAATGCCAGGCGTTCGTTCAACTGCTTGAGGGTATCCGTGGTCGACATCCGCTTCTCCATTCGACTTACTTGCGCAATTTCTCACATAGGTTGGAATTTAGGGATTAATCATTAAAATTAACTTACATTTGGTGGTACCGTACATTTGCTTCCCTTAAAGCTTGTGCTGATCTTCCATCCGTTGGCTCTGCGTGTCCCGAATAAAGGTGACATTTCGGGTGTCCTATTTACCGGTCGTCAATCTTTGACCCCGCTAAATGTGACAAACACTTCGGGTGCATTATGTTGAACCAACCTCTTTTCCGCCGCGCCGATAATCTCGATCAATTCGTTGATCTGGCCTCTGTCCCGCGTCACCGTTTCATCCATAACAATGCCCATATCGCCCGGCTGCGTCGGGCGGTGGAGTTTGATTATGTGATGGTGAGCGGTCTTGATATCGATCGCTACCGCTTCGGGTCGGCGCAATCGATCGATACCGATTTCCCCCCTGCATTTCTGGACGCCTATTATTCGGAAAAATTCCACCTGAGCGATCCCTTCGTGCTGGCCTCGCGCGAGGCAGAGGGTGTTGTCACCGAAAGCGTTGTGCTGAAGGGCGTTGTGCTGAGTGAACGCCTCGCCTATCTTCTGGATACGTTCAACATTCGCAATCGCACGCTGTTTCCCATTCGCCGTGGCCAGGAAGTCTATGGCTGTGTCGGATTTACCCGCGCCACGCCCTTCGATGACGATGAACTGGCCTTTCTGGGTGCCGTCGCCCAATCGACCCATACGGTCATCACCCAGCCTCTGATGGAGCGTTTCGCCGCCTCCGCACTTCGGCTATCGCCCGGTGAGATTACCTGTCTGAGGCTTGCGTCGGCAGGTCTTACCAGCGACCAGATCGCCACGCAGAGCGGCTATCAGATCGACACGGTAAACACTTACATCAAGAACGCCTCCAAGAAGGTCGGAGCGACGAACCGAACCCAGGCTATAGCAGAGGCCATTCGCAGGCGGTTGATTGACTGATTGTCTGCCTATTGTGTACTCATTTGCTAATAAAGTGTGTGATGGTGATAATCCGGGAATTGAATTTTACGCTTGTTTAAGTTCACCGATGCAAAATTGGTCTATGCAGGTGATCCGCGTGTGATCTTGCAATGGGCATGACGCCTGTCGGTTCTCTCAATGCCCAATTTCTGGACAACGACAGTCGAGTGCCTATCACCCAGACGGTGGGACCGCATTGCGTTCGTCCGTTCGGAGACTTCATGTTCATGCCCAATCCGTTTTCGTCCGACGCAAGCCGCATTCTTCAAGCCATGGACCGGTCCTTCGCGGTTATCGAATTCGATGTGTCCGGCAATATCCTGCGTGCCAACAAAAACTTTTGCGCTGCCCTCGGCTACACGCCAGATGAGATCATCGGCCAGCATCACCGCATGTTCGTTCCGCCGGATGAGGCGATGAGCGAAGAATACCGGAGCTTCTGGACGCAACTCGGCCGCGGCGACTTCCAGCGCCGGCAGTATAGACGTATCGCCAAGGGTGGACGTGAGATCTGGATCGAGGCTTCCTACAATCCCATCCTGAAGGGCGGTAAGGTCTATAAGGTCGTCAAGTTTGCGACGGATATTACGGCCATCCGTCTTGAAGCGGCGGACAATGCCGGCAAGCTTTCGGCACTGTCACGCGCGCAGGCGATCATCGAATTCACGCCGGATGGCAAAATCCTCAGCGCAAACGAGAACTTCCTGTCTGTGACGGGTTACCGATTGGATGAGATTGTCGGCCAACATCACGCGATGTTCTGTGAAACTGACTTTGCCCGCAGCCGGGATTACCAGCAGCTTTGGGCAGACTTGCATGAAGGTCATTTCCGCGCTGGCGAATTTCCACGTCGGACCAAGGATGGCAGACGGATCTACATCCAAGCCTCCTACAATCCGATCTTCGACATGAATGGCAAGGTCTTCAAGGTCGTCAAATTTGCCACGGACGTGACGGACAGGGTGCGGGATGTCGAAGCGCTCGGGTCGGGCCTTAAGGGGATGGCAGAGGGTGATCTGAGCCTCACGATCGAGACTGCCTTCATTCCGGCGCTTGAGCCATTGAGGATAGACTTTAATCAGGCAAGCGCACGGTTGCGTGAAGCGATGACCACAGTTGCACGCAATGCGACAGCCATCGCATCCGGTTCGTCTGAGGTTCAGATGGCCGCCGACGATCTGGCAACGCGAACGGAGAAGCAGGCAGCCTCAGTGGAGGAGACAGCCGCAGCGCTAGAACAGATCACCACGACTGTTGCCGATTCCAGTCGCAGGGCGACGGAGGCGGGCCTGCTCGTTGAGCGGACAAAGGACGGGGCCGAACGATCCGGGCATGTGGTGCGAAGCGCGATCACCGCGATGGATGCCATTGAAGGCTCATCCAGGGAAATTTCCAATATTATCAGCGTGATCGATGAGATCGCCTTTCAGACCAATCTTCTGGCGCTCAATGCCGGTGTCGAGGCGGCGCGTGCCGGGGAAGCCGGCAAGGGTTTTGCCGTGGTTGCACAGGAAGTGCGCGAACTGGCGCAAAGATCGGCCAAGGCCGCCAAGGAAATCAAGGTGCTTATCGGCGCCTCGGCCGGGCATGTCAGGCAGGGTGTTACGCTTGTGGCTGAAACCGGCACGGCGCTAGAGGAGATTGTCTCCCAGGTGCGCGATATCAGTGCCAATGTCGCCGCCATTGTCGAGGCATCGCGCGAACAGTCGGTCGGACTTCGCGAGATCAACCAGGCCGTCAACACGATCGACCACAGTACCCAGCAGAATGCCGCCATGGTGGAGCAATCCAATGCGGCAAGCCATGCGCTCGCCAATGAGGCGGACGGACTGTTCAAGCTGATTTCGAGATTCAGGCTCGGCGAAACAGGGAGGACGGCACACAGCCAATCCCACGCTCAGACCGGTACGCCGCGTCTGGCAGCCGATAGCGGCGCATCGCGCCAGCGGCTTTTCGCTTAACTTGCGGCCAATTCGGCTCTTTCCCCGGCCCGTCCCGTCCGGGGAAACGTCTCGACAGCCAGCGCCTAAACAAAAAGTTGTGAGGCAGTATATATTCGCGTATATGAATATTCGTTCTTTTGCATAAGAACGACCGGTTGCCGTTTACATTTCTGGCCTTCAGCCTATCTTATACCAAATCTCGATGATACGAACCTATTGCCCGGAGCGATTTTGGTTTCCGGCCAGGAGAAAACCGCAGTCGGACCTTTCGGTCCGGCGGGGATTTTCGACAAAGTCGGAGAGCAAAGGCGCCCTGTCCTCCGGATGGGACGGATTTCGTTCACCGGCACCGTCGCGATCCTCGACCGATGCCAATCGCATCGCTCTCCGGTATGCTCCTTGCCGGATGAACGTCTCCGGTCCCACGCAATGGGTTCCTATCATCGACACTTGGTACTACTGTCTTGGTCTGCCAAGTTTTGCCCCGGTTACGGGCCTGGTGCCCGTCCTGCCAGCGGAGACGCCGTGTGACTGCTCAGGATAAGGATCTGCAATCCTGTGAACAGGAGCCGATCCGCGTACCAGGTGCTATCCAGCCGCATGGTGGCTTGTTTGTGCTACGATCGGCAGACATGTGCGTTCTGCAGGTCAGTAAAAATCTTTCAGACTATCTTGGTCAGTCGATAGCGCTCGGGGCTGCGCCCTCGGGTGAGATCGCGGATCTGTTGCCGGCGCTGTCGCAGTGGTATGCGTCTGCGCAACCTTTCTATTTCACCGTGCTGGAGGATCGGAGGCTTAGCCTCGTCGCCCATCGGTCCGGCCTGCTGATCGTTGTCGAGGTGGAGGAACTTGGCGACCAGTCGCTTGATGATATCTTTCTCGGCCTGCGCAGTTTTACGCAAAGATTGTCCAGCGAGGCGGGGCTTCGGGGTTGCCTGCGCGCGGCCGCCGAGTTTGTTCACGACCTGACAGGTTTCGATCGTGTCCTGGTCTATCGCTTCGATGCCGAATGGAATGGCCAGGTGATAGAGGAAGCAGGCAATGGGCACCTTCCCTCCTATCGGGATCTGCGCTTTCCGAGCACCGACATTCCAGCCCAGGCCCGTGCGCTTTATGCCAGCAACCGTCTGCGCATCATTGCCAATGCCAATTACATCCCCGTTCCGGTTTATCCTGCCGACAATCCAGATACCGGCCAACCGCTCGATATGAGCTTTGCGCAGCTGCGCAGCGTTTCGCCCGTTCACCTTGAGTATATGCGCAATATGGGCACCGCCGCATCGATGTCTGTCTCGATCATGGTTGGCGGCAGGCTCTGGGGCCTGATTGCCTGCCATAGCTGCGATCCGCATCTGGTGTCTTATACGGTGCGCGAAACCTGTGATCTTGCTGTGCAATCGCTTGCCATGGCGATATTCGGGCTGGAGCGGGCCGAAGAGGCGGCGCGTCGATTTGCATTGGGCCAGGTGACCACGGTCCTTTTGGCGGGGATGTCTGCCTCATCGGACTGGGTAGAGGGCCTTGTTGCGATGGAAGGGGCGCTTCTGTCGCTGGTGGGCGCCAAGGGCGCTGTGGTGGTGACTGAGCATGTGTTTCGCAGTATCGGCGAAACGCCCGTGGAGGCAGAGGTTCTCAGCCTCATTGCCTGGTTGGAGACCTTTGCCGGACAGGACCTTTTTGCCACGAGTGAGTTGGCAAGCCTCTATCCGGCTGCTTCCTCGTTTGCGGCCACCGGTAGCGGTGTGCTGGCCGTGCGAATATCCGAACTGCATGCGAACTGGCTGATCTGGTTTCGACCGGAATTGCCGCGCACTGTCCAATGGGGCGGAGACCCGCACAAATATGTGCAGGAAAGCGGCCGAATTCATCCTCGCAGGTCCTTCGATGCCTGGCAGGAAATGGTGCGCATGCAGTCTGCTCCCTGGCAGGAGGCAGAACAGGCGGCAGCCCATGATCTGCGGACTGCCATCGTTGGTGTCGTGCTGCGCAAGGCCGAGGAACTGGCAGAACTGACGCGCGAACTTCAACGGTCCAACAAGGAGCTTGAGGCCTTTTCCTACTCCGTGTCGCATGACCTCAGAGCGCCGTTTCGCCATATTGTCGGCTTCTCGCAGTTGCTGCGGGACCGGGAGGTGGCGCTCGATGAGAAGTCTCAACACTATCTGCAGACCATTTCTGAGGCTGCGCTGGCGGCGGGCAAACTGGTCGATGATCTTTTGAATTTTTCGCAGCTTGGGCGTCAGGTCCTGATGCCGAAACCAGTCGATATGGACAAGCTCGTCGCCGAAGTCATCCGTTCGATGCGTCTGGCCATGGAGGGACGTGATATCGAATGGTCCGTCGAGCCCTTGCCGGTTGCCTGGGGCGATGCCACCCTTTTGCGGCAGGTCTGGTACAATCTGATCGACAATGCGGTGAAATATACTGCCCCGCGCCGGCCGGCCCGCATTTCGATTTCGGGTGAGGTGAGGGGCGATAGGCTTCTCTATCGTGTGAAGGACAATGGCGTGGGCTTCGACATGGCCTATGTTTCAAAGCTCTTCGGTGTCTTCCAGCGCCTTCAGCGCGCGGAAGATTTTGATGGCACGGGTATTGGACTTGCTCTCTCTCGCCGTATAGTAGAAAGACATAATGGAACTATCGCAGCCGAAGGCGCGGTCGATGGGGGGGCATGCTTTACCTTCGTTCTTCCGGCCACAGAAAGGAAAGATCGCGCTTTTGCCTGAACTCCGTCCGATACTCCTCGTCGAAGACAGCCCGCGGGATCTGGAACTCACGCTGGCAGCGCTTCACAAGTGCCAGCTCGCCAACGAAATCGTCATTGCCCGCGATGGGGCAGAGGCGATGGAGTATCTCACATCGAGTGGGCCCCATCACACGCGTTCGCAGGGCGATCCTGCGGTGGTTCTCCTTGATCTCAAACTGCCGAAGATGGACGGTCTGGAGGTTCTGGCGCGGGTAAAGACGGATGATCGACTTCGCCATATCCCCATTGTCATGCTGACATCGTCACGTGAAGAGCAGGATCTCGTGCGTAGCTACGAGCTCGGGGTGAATGCCTTTGTTGTAAAGCCTGTTGAATTTACGGAGTTTTTCAAAGCTATTCAGGATCTCGGCGTCTTTTGGGCTCTCTTGAACGAACCGCCACCTGGAAGCAGCCGTCATGCCAAGTCCTGACCTGCGCAGCCCCCATCAGGCCGCGCGTATCCTTTTGCTGGAAGACAGCACGCTCGATGCGGAATTGATCTGCCAGAATCTCGAGAAACTGCGGCCATCGCCGATCGTGCATCGGGCGGTCAACCGTGCCCAGTATGAGGCCGCACTCGAACAGCGGGAGTTCGATGTTATCCTTTCGGATTTCTCGCTTCCCGATTTTGACGGCATGGCGGCATTCGAAATGGCCAGCGTCCGGATGCCGGAAACTCCCTTTATCTTCGTTTCGGGTGTTCTGGGTGAGGAAGCCGCCATCGAATGTTTCCGGCGCGGCGCCACCGATTACGTCTTGAAGCAGCGGCTGATTCGGCTATCAGCGGCCGTGGAGCGGGCGTTGTCTGAGGCGTCCAAGCGAGCCGAATTGCGGCGTGTCGAGCATCATCGCGAAATTCTCGTGCGCGAACTCAGCCACCGGGTGAAGAATACCATGGCGATGGTCATGTCCATCGTGCGACGGACGGCGAAGAATTGCGGCAATGTCAATGAGTATGTGGAAAACCTCATCGGTCGGTTGCGCGCCATGGCGGATGCTCATGCGTTGCTTTTTGAAACCAATTGGAACGAGGCTCGTATCGAAGACGTCGTGCAACGCACGCTTTCGGCCTATGTGCGCGATGCGGAGCGGATTGTGCTGGACGCCGGACCCTCGACATCGCTTGGGTCCAAGGCGGCCCTCTCGTTCAGTCTGGTGCTGAACGAGTTGGTGACCAATGCGATCAAATATGGAGCTTTGAGCTATGATTCCGGCCGTATTCACCTGAAATGGACGGTCGAACCTGCAAGTCAGGGTAACAAGATCGTCGTCTTCCGCTGGCAGGAACTGGGGGGCCCGCGGGTCACGACGCCGGCGGGCGGCGGTTTCGGCACAACGCTCATACAGGGTATGATCGAATATGAGCTGCTCGGACGGGTTCAGCTCGATTTCGCGGCATCCGGATTGGTGTGTGAGTTGAGCTTTCAACTGGACAATAGCGATGGCGAACTGTCTTCCTTGTCACCGCTCGCCCGGCATATGCGGGATGAAAATGTCAGTCACTAGCCTGCGTAGTCCTTCAGGATGCCAGGGCTTGGGCAGAAGCGCCAAGCCGTCGAGCTTGGATTTCAGTTCGGGTAGTTCCGCATAGCCGCTACAGACGATGACCGGCACGCCCCGTTGCTTCAGGCAGTCGATGACCGGAAATGAATATTCACCATAGAGATTGAGATCGACGATTGCGCCCACGAGATCGAGGCGCGGGATCTGCTCCAGCGCCTGGGCGATGCGGCCGTAGGGGCCGCAGACGTGGTAGCCGAACTCGATGAGATGATCTTCCATATCCATGGCCAGAAGCATGTCATCTTCAAGCACCAGTATGGATGGGCGAAGCAGTCTGACAGGCGTGTTCACGCTATTGTTCTCTGCAGGCACCATGCTCGTTCTCGCGTAGTCTGTGCCGCGGCAAAGCGCCGTTTCAGGATCCTTGCAATCGCAGTTGTGTCTGTTCCCAGTGCGCTAACCTTGCAGGGGAGAGGGTCCGGTGCAACTAAAAAGTTTTCATGGTCAGGAATTCCCTCCAGCGCATGCCGGTATGGGCAGATGGTCCGCATTAGAGGAGGATGCGGTATCAAGGTGGCTCTGACGCTGCAAACTGAGGCGGTAAGGATGCCGTTCAGCTTCTGGTGGGGCTGGTCGCGGCTTTTGCGGTCGCAAGTTCGTCGGGATTGCCGTCGAACGATTTGTGGATGCGGGTTCGGCCAACATCGATCACGTGGCGCATGGCGGAAATCGCCTTTTCCGGATCGCGCGAAGCGATGGCATGGGCGATGCGCAGATGATTGGCGGCCACTTCGTCCAGCATTTCCGGCGATGCCGCCGGGGATGACAGGCGGAAGGATATGGCAAGCGCCGCCTCGATCAGCGCACTTGCCGAGCGCATGAAGGGATTGCCCGACATGCGCGCGATGGCGAGATGAAATTCCAGATCCACCTTGGCGATGGTTTCGGGCGTGTGGTTGATGTCATCGAATTTGGCGGCAATGGCATAAAGCGCTACGATATCATCGCTGCTGGCCCGCTCGGCGGCTGCTGCTGCTGCTGCCGGCTCCAGCGCCATGCGCATTTCGGCCAGATATTCGATGAAGGTGAGGTCCATTCCGGCATCGCAGCGCCAGCCCAGCACGTCTGGATCGAAGAAGTTCCAGTTCGAGCGGTCCAGTACCCGCGTGCCGACCTTTGCTTTCGGTTCGATCAGCCGCTTGGCGGCAAGTGTCTTCATGGCCTCGCGCAGAACCGTACGCGATACGCCAAAGCGCAGGGAAAGATCCGTATCGCCCGGCAGGATGGTGCCCTCTGCGATACGACCCGAGACGATGGCGCTGCCAAGCTCGGCGACGACATGGGCATGGCTGCTGCCGCGCTTCTTGCCGGTGATCGTCGTTTCAAGCAGTCCCACTCACATCTCCTTCAAGGCATCGGCTGCAAGCCGTCTATTGGAATACCAGATGATGCCGCGCTGCAAAGCAATGAATGCAAACAACAGGATACCAATGACGATCTTTGTCCACCATGATGACAGCGTTCCATCAAAAACGATGTAGGTCTGGATCAGCCCCTGGATGAGGATGCCGACCAGCGTTCCGGCCACCAGTCCCGTGCCCCCCGTCAGCAGCGTTCCACCAATCACGACGGCTGCAATCGCGTCCAGTTCGATCCCAACCGTCGCCAGCGAGTAGCCCGAGGACGTGTAGAGCGTATAGGCAATGCCTGACAAGCCCGACAGGAAGCCCGAAAGCGCATAGATGCCGACAATCGTGCGCCCGACGGGTACGCCCATCAGTTCCGCCGATTGCTGGTTGCCGCCGAGCGCGTAGATATTGGCGCCAAACCGTGTGCGGCTGGCAATGACAATTGCTGCGGCAAAGATGATGAGCATCAGTATGGCGGCAGCGGTCAGCCTTCCGCCACCGGGAAGGCGAAAGGAAAGGCCCTGGATGGTTTCAAAGAAGGGATGGGCAATCGGCACGGATTCGGTCGAGATGAGATAGGCTGCGCCGCGCGCCAGAAACATGCCGGCAAGCGTCACAACAAAAGGCGGAATGGAGAGGAGACGGATCATCAGGCCCATGACCGCGCCGAAGGCCGTGGATATGACCAGCACGGCGGCAAAGGCCGTCAGTGGGTGCAGGCCAGCCAAGCCGACAGTGACGGCGACGAAGACGCTGGTAAAGGCAATCACCGAACCCACCGAAAGATCGATGCCGCCTGACAGGATGACGAAGGTCATGCCAACCGCTGCAATGCCGAGAAAGGCATTGTCGGTGATGAGATTGGCAATGACACGCGTCGATAGCATGGCTGGAAACTGAATGGTGCACAGCACATAGGCGAGGAGGAAGACGACGAGTGTGGCAAGGAAAGGCAGGTTGCGGCTGCTGCTCATTGGGCGGTTTCCTTCACATCGACGCTACGGGCAGGTTGTGGTTCTCGCTTCAGAAAGCCGGACAGCAGGGATAAGGCAGGCGATTGCAGCGTTAGCACGACGATGATGATGCTTGCCTTGATGATGAGATTGAATTCCGGCGGAAAGCCCGCGACGAGGATGCCGGTATTGATCGACTGGATGATCAGCGCTCCAATGAGCGAGGCCGAGAGCGAAAAGCGCCCGCCATTTAAGGAGGTGCCGCCGATAACGACGGCTAGGATGGCATCGAGCTCCAGCCAGAGGCCGGCATTGTTGGCATCGGCGCCGCGAATATCCGCAGTGACGATGAGGCCGGCAGCCGCTGCCATCAGCCCGGAGACCGCATAGACGAAGAAAAGCAGGAAGCGCGCGCGAACGCCGGCCAGCATGGCGGCGCGCCGGTTGATGCCCGTTGCCTCGA
This sequence comes from Rhizobium sp. FY34, assembly GCF_005222845.1. GTDB lineage: Bacteria > Pseudomonadota > Alphaproteobacteria > Rhizobiales > Rhizobiaceae > Neorhizobium. Next base: position 16,615 of record NZ_STFZ01000014.1, read on the forward strand.
TCAGGAAGCCAAGCGCAGACCGGCGCACCAGAAGGCCAACGACAAGGGCAGCGGTCAGCCAGAGGATAACCGGGATCGGGATCGTCAGGAGCGCGCCGGAGCCGATGGCGGCAAAACTGTCATCGTTGAAGGTGAGGATGGCGCCCTCGGTGATCAACTGGGCGATGCCCCGGCCCGCCACCATCAAGATGAGCGTCGCGATGATCGGCTGGATGTCGAGAAGGGCCACGAGCGTCGCATTCCACAGTCCGCAGACAAGGCCGACGGCAAGCGCAGACAGGATCACCACGATCAGCGGATAGCCATCGGCAACAAGACTGGCGGCAATGGCGCCGCAAATGGCAATCACTGCGCCAATCGACAGGTCGATGCCGCGCGTGGCAATCACCAGCGTCATGCCCACAGTGAGAAGCGCCACCGGGGCGGCTCGCACCAGAACGTCGATCAGGCTACCGTAAAGCCGGCCATTCTGCACCGAGATGGTGAGGAAGCCCGGAGAAATCGCGGCAATCAGGGCGAGGATCGCAAACAGCGCCACCAGTTGCGGCAAAAGCCGGCGCAGTTTCTTCAAGATCAGGCTCTGCATCACGCGGCCTCCGGCTGAGAGGGCCCGGCAATCGCCAGCATGATATTGTCGGCCGTCAGCTGCGTGCCGGAAAGCTCGGCCACATGGTGGCGATCGGCAAGCACGATGACGCGGTGGGCAACAGCCGTCAGTTCCTCCAGCTCGGACGAGATAACGATCAGCGACATGCCCTCGGCGCAGAGGCGCTCGATCATCTTGAGGATTTCCGCATGCGCACCGATATCGATGCCACGGGTCGGCTCGTCGAGAATGAGCAGCCGCGGCTCGGTCGCCAGCCAGCGTGCCAGGATGGCTTTCTGCTGGTTGCCGCCCGAGAGGAACTTGATCGGTCGGTCCGGATCCGGAGGACGGATATCGAGCGAGCGGATGAAGTCTTGCGCCAGCGCTTTTTGCTGGCGCTGCGAGATCGGTCGTGCCCAGCCGGCGCGCGCCTGCATGGCAAGCGCGATGTTTTCAGCAACGGAGAAATCACCGATAATGCCGTCGGTCTTGCGTTCCTCCGGGCAGAAGCCGAACCCCTTGGCAATGGCGGCTTCCGGCGAGGTGATGGCGACGGTGCGCCCGTCAATCGTCGCCGTGCCGCTATCCGGGCGGTCGATCCCGAACAGAAGAAAAGCGGTTTCCGTGCGTCCCGACCCCAGAAGTCCGGCAATGCCGATCACTTCACCGGGACGGATGGCAAGATCAAAGGGTGCCACACTGCCGCGCTTGCCATAGGCTTCAAAGCGGATCGGCGCTTCGTCTTGCAACTGCGCATGGGGTTCAAGGCTTGCATGCCGCTCTTCCACGGCCTGCAGTTCACGCCCCAGCATCATGGAGATGAGTTCCATGCGCGGCAAGGCGTTCAGATTGCGTGTGCCGACCAGCCTTCCATTGCGCAGCACGCTGGCGCGATCGGCGATCTCGTAAACCTGGTTGAGAAAATGCGTGATGATGACGATGCCAAGGCCATCCTGCTTCAGTCGCCGCAGCACCGAAAACAGCATGGCGACCTCGTGGCTGTCGAGACTTGCCGTCGGCTCATCGAGGATCAGCACCTTGCCGGACAGATCGACCGCGCGGGCAATGGCGATGATCTGGCGCACCGCCACCGAATAGCTGGACAGGAGCGCATCGACATCGATCTCGAGCCCGTAGCGCGACAGCAGCTGCCGCGACAGATCGCGCATGCGCCGCCGATCGATAAGGCCGAAACGTCGCGGCTGGCGGCCCAGATAGAGATTTTCCGCAACCGTCAGATTTTCCAGAAGATTGACCTCCTGATAGACCGTTCCGATGCCAAGCGCCTGCGCATCGGCCACGTCTGCCGGACTGATCTCCTGTCCGTCCAGGCGAATGCTACCGCCATCGCGGCGATATACTCCGGTCAGGATCTTGACGAGGGTGGATTTGCCGGCGCCGTTTTCACCGAGCAGGGCATGGATCTCGCCTTGGTTGAGGGTGAAATCCACCCCATCCAGAGCCTTGATGCCCAGAAAGCTCTTGGCAATCGCCCGTGCTTCCAGGAGCGGCTTTTGGTTCGACATGGGCTACTTCCGAAATGACTGGACTGGATACAGGTCGGGTGCGTGCGCGAATGGATCGCGCCATAACACCGGATAAGACAAGGCCGTCACTTGCGGGGCGGCCCTGTCTCAATCAAAGGGCGCCGGCAAGCCGGCGCCGCCATGCATCGATCAGTAGCCGAGACCCTTCTTCGCCTCGTAGACCTTCATCGGGTCATCCTTGGCGGTGTAGAGCTTGGATTCGGTCTGGATCCACTTCGGCGGTTCCTTCTTGTCCTTCAGATAGGCAGCAAGAACTTCGAAGGCGGGGCCGGCCATGTTCGGCGTCAGTTCCACGGTGGCATTGGCTTCACCGGCGGCCATGGCTTTGAAGATGTCCGGAACGGCATCGATGGAAACCACCTTGATGTCGGAGCCGGGCTTCAGGCCCGCTTCCTTGATCGCTTGGATGGCGCCGACGGCCATATCGTCATTATGGGCATAAACGGCGCAGATATCCTTGCCACCACCTTCGGCCTTGATGAAGCTTTCCATCACTTCCTTGCCCTTGGTGCGGGTAAAGTCACCCGTCTGCGAGCGCACGATCTTGATGTTGGTCGTCTTGGCGATTGCCTCTTCGAAACCCTTCTTGCGGTTGATGGCGGGCGAAGAGCCGGTCGTGCCCTGCAATTCCACAACCTTGCAGGTCTTGGCACCGACATCCTTTACCAGCCATTCGCCGGCCACCCGGCCCTCATGCACCTGGTCGGACGTCACGGCCGTCAGATAGAGACTGTCGGGCGCATCGATCTGCCTGTCGAGCAGAATGACCGGGATCTTTTCCTCCTTGGCTTCCTTCAGAACGGCATCCCAGCCGGTTGCGACAACCGGAGCGATCAGGATCGCATCGACGCCCTGCGCGATGAAGCCACGAACCGCCTTGATCTGGTTTTCCTGCTTCTGCTGGGCATCGGCGAATTTCAGCGCGATGCCACGCTTTTCTGCCTCCTGCTTGGTCACGGTGGTTTCTGCCGCGCGCCAACCGGATTCTGATCCGATCTGCGAGAAGCCCACAGTCATCGACTGTGCCGAAACGCTGGATGCCAAGGCAAGGGTAAGGGCGGCCGTCAGGGCCGCAAGTGCTTGTCTCATCTTAATCCTCCCAGAGATGAAGTCAGCTACGAACAGGGGAAACTGATCATATAATATTACTTTTGAAAAGTCGAAAATTGAACACTCTTCAACAAAATGTGAGACGACCTTGAGTTAAATCGTTGCAATTGGAGGTCGTCGCCTAAAATTGCTGCACTGCACGCCAATTGCGCAGCGCGAAGAATTGGTGAGAGGCTGCTTGACAACAGGGCTTCTGCCCCAATAGTCATATTTATATCAAGGCCGCGTCGGGCGACGCGGGAGGAGGGCAGGCCTGCTGACTTGAAGGACCTGCCGCACGCGGACAATGGATTGTATAATGCTGAGACTTCTGCAGGTTGCCGTAGGTGGACAGGTGCGCGTCGTTGCCTGGGATGGCGAGGGCGAAGCACGGGTAATCGAGGGCGTGTCCTCGACCTATGAACTGGCCGAAAAGGCGATTGCAGCCGGCAAGAGCTTTGCGGACTATATCGCAGGCCTCGACAAGGGTGCCATTGTCGATCTCGATCAGGCAGCCAGCGAAGGCCGTCTCGGCATTCCCGTCACGCATGCCGATCCTGCTCATTATATTGTCGCTGGCACGGGGCTCACCCATCTCGGTTCCGCCGATGGTCGCGACAAGATGCATAAGGCGGCGCAATCTGCCGAAAAGCCGACCGATTCCATGCGCATGTTCCAAATGGGCGTTGAAGGCGGCAAGCCGAAAGCCGGTGAAGTCGGCGTACAGCCGGAATGGTTCTACAAGGGCGATGGTTCGCAGTTGCGTGCCACCGGCGAAGATCTCGTATCGCCATCTTTTGCGCTGGATGGCGGTGAAGAGCCGGAACTGGCGGCCATTTATCTCATCGGGCCGGACGGCTCGCCCTATCGCCTCGGTTTCTGCCTTGCCAACGAGTTTTCCGACCATGTGACGGAAAAGGGCAATTATCTTTGGCTTGCTCATTCCAAGCTGCGCCAGGCCTCGCTTGGACCGGAACTGATCGTCGGCGATCTGCCGGATCATGTGGAAGGCACGTCGCGCATTCGCCGCGGTGAAGAGGTCATCTTCGAAAAGCCCTTCCTGTCGGGCGAAGCCAATATGTCCCACAGTTTTGCCAATCTTGAGCATCACAACTTCAAGTATGATCTTTTCCGTCGTCCCGGCGATCTGCATGTGCATTTCTTCGGCACGGCGACGCTCTCCTTCTCCGAGGGCGTGAAGACCGAGGTGGGTGACCAGTTCGAGATTTCGGCTGCACCTTTCCGGTTGACACTTGTCAACACATTGGCAGTGGCACCTGAGTCGCCGCTCTCCATTTTCAAACTGTAAGTCGTAAATTGTAAGGTAGTCTCATGCAGCCCATCCGTCTTGCCATTGTCGGCCTCGGCAAGATTGCCCGTGATCAGCATCTCGGGGCGATCGAGGCCACCGATGGCGTGGATCTGGTCGCCGTCGCCAGCCGCAATGCCAAGCTGGAGAATGTGCACTGTTTCGCCGACATCGACGCGCTTCTGGCCGCCGATGTCGAAATCGATGCCGTGTCGCTCTGCACGCCGCCGCAGGGCCGTTTCGAGCAGGCGCGTGCAGCCCTTCTCGCCGGCAAGCATGTAATGCTGGAAAAGCCGCCGGGCGCCACGATTGCCGAAGTCTTTGCGCTGGATGAATTGGCCAAGAGGCAGGGCGTGACGCTCTATGCCACTTGGCATTCGCGCGAGGCCGCTGCTGTCGAGCCGGCCCGTGCGCTGCTCTGCGAGCGCCATATCCGCTCCGTGCATGTGGAGTGGAAGGAAGACGTGCGCCACTGGCATCCCGGCCAGGACTGGATCTGGGAACCGGGTGGTCTCGGCGTCTTTGATCCGGGCATCAATGCTTTGTCCATCGTCACCCGCATCATGCCGGAGTCATTCCATCTTGTCTCCTCCGATCTGTCCTTCCCGGAAAACCGGGCCGCTCCGATTGCCGCAGACCTTTCCTTCCGCACGGCCAGTGGCTTGTCGATCACGGCTGCGCTCGACTGGCGTCAGACAGGCCCGCAGACCTGGGATATCAGGGTGGAAACCGAGGAAGGTCCTGTCGTTCTGACGCATGGCGGCAGCCGCCTTTTCGTTGACGGCGCAGCGCAAATCGTCGAGGAAGATCGCGAATACCGCAATCTCTACCGTCATTTCGTTCACCTGGTTGTGCAGCGGCAATCGGATACGGATTTCTCTCCGCTGGTGCATGTGGCCGATGCCTTCATGCTGGGGCGCCGCCGTGTGGTCGATGCCTTCAAGGACTGATCAGCCGGACCAAATTTACTCACGCAGAAGAAGACGATCATGAGCAATTCGGACAACCAGATTTCCACCGCCATCGCAAAGGCCGGCGAAGCCCGCAAGCTGCGCTCGCGTGCCTGGTTCGACAATCCGGACAATGCGGACATGACGGCGCTCTATCTTGAGCGCTACATGAATTTCGGCCTCAGCCAGGCGGAACTGCAGTCCGATCGTCCGATCATCGGCATCGCGCAGACGGGTTCGGACCTGTCGCCGTGCAACCGCCACCATCTGGAACTGGCCAATCGCCTGCGCGAAGGCATTCGCGAAGCCGGCGGCATTGCCATCGAGTTTCCGGTGCATCCGATCCAGGAAACCGGCAAGCGCCCGACGGCCGGCCTTGACCGTAACCTTGCCTATCTCGGCCTCGTGGAAGTGCTTTACGGCTATCCGCTGGATGGCGTGGTTCTGACCATCGGTTGCGATAAGACCACGCCGGCCTGTCTGATGGCAGCGGCCACCGTCAATATTCCGGCCATTGCTCTGTCGGTCGGACCGATGCTGAACGGCTGGTTCCGCGGCGAGCGCACCGGTTCGGGCACCATCGTCTGGAAGGCCCGCGAACTGCTGGCCAAGGGCGAAATCGACTATGCCGGCTTTGTGAAGCTTGTTGCCTCGTCGGCGCCCTCCACCGGCTATTGCAACACGATGGGCACGGCGACCACGATGAATTCGCTGGCCGAAGCGCTGGGCATGCAGCTGCCGGGCTCTGCCGCCATCCCGGCGCCTTATCGTGACCGCCAGGAAATCTCCTATCTGACGGGCCTTCGCATCGTCGACATGGTCAAGGAAGACCTCAAGCCTTCCGATATCATGACCAAGGAAGCCTTCATCAACGCCATCCGGGTGAATTCCGCGATCGGCGGCTCCACCAATGCGCCGATCCACTTGAACGGGCTTGCGCGTCATCTGGGCCTGGAGCTGACGGTGGATGACTGGCAGACTTATGGCGAGGAGATACCGTTGCTGGTCAATCTCCAGCCGGCCGGCGAATATCTCGGCGAAGACTATTACCATGCTGGTGGCGTGCCGGCAGTCGTCAACCAGCTGATGACCAAGGGCCTCATACACGAGGACGCCATCACCGTGAACGGCAAGACCATCGGTGAGAATTGCCGTGGTGCGATCATCGAAGATGAAAAGGTCATTCGTCCCTATGACCAGCCTCTGAAGGAACGTGCCGGCTTCCGCGTTCTGCGCGGCAATCTGTTCTCGTCCGCCATCATGAAGACGAGCGTGATCTCCAAGGAGTTCCGCGACCGTTACCTGTCGAACCCGAACGATCCGGAAGCCTTCGAAGGCCGTGCCGTCGTGTTTGATGGTCCGGAGGATTATCACCACCGCATCGATGATCCGTCGCTGGAAATCGACGAGAACACGGTTCTCTTCATGCGTGGCGCTGGCCCCATCGGTTATCCTGGGGCGGCCGAAGTCGTCAACATGCGCGCGCCGACCTACCTGCTCAACCGGGGCGTCACCTCGCTTCCCTGCATTGGCGACGGTCGTCAGTCCGGTACGTCCGGCAGCCCGTCCATCCTCAATGCCTCGCCGGAAGCTGCGGCCGGCGGCGGTCTCGCCATTCTGCAGACCGGCGACCGCGTGCGCATCGATGTGGGTCTCGGCAAGGCCAATATCCTGATTTCCGATGAGGAAGTGGTATCCCGTTACGCAGCCCTTGAAGCGGCTGGCGGTTACAAGTATCCAAAGCACCAGACGCCCTGGCAGGAGATCCAGAGGGGCATCGTGGGGCAGATGGAATCCGGTGCGGTTCTTGAACCGGCCGTAAAATATCAGCGGATCGCGCAGACGGAAGGCATTCCGCGCGACAACCACTGACGAGGACTTGTGGCAGGGGCAGGGTGCCCCTTCCGCTACTGTTGGCGGGCTCGATGTGAGCCACGTCTCTTTTGGAGGAGAGCGGATATGAAACTGATGAAATATCTGACCACGGCTGCGATGTTCGCCGCCATGGCAATGGCTGCGCCGGCTGGCGCTGCCGATAAGGGTCTCGTTGGCGTTGCCATGCCGACCAAGTCCTCGGCGCGCTGGATCGCTGACGGCGACAACATGGTCAAGGTTCTGAAAGAGCGCGGTTATGCCGTTGATCTTCAGTACGCAGAAGACGACGTTCCTAACCAGCTCGCCCAGATCGAGAACATGGTCACCAAGGGTGCCAAGGTTCTCGTGATTGCATCGATCGATGGCACGACGCTGTCGGACGTGCTGCAGCAGGCTGCCGACCAGAAGATCAAGGTCATCGCTTATGACCGCCTGATCCGCGATACGCCGAATGTCGATTACTACGCAACCTTCGACAACTTCCAGGTTGGCGTTCTGCAGGCAACCACGCTGGTCAAGGCGCTGAAGGCTGATACTGAAAAGGGTCCGTTCTACATCGAACTCTTCGGCGGCTCGCCGGACGACAACAACGCCTTCTTCTTCTACAACGGCGCCATGAGCGTTCTGCAGCCGCTGATCGACAAGGGCACGCTGAAGGTCGGTTCCGGCCAGGTCGGCATGGACAAGGTTTCCACGCTGCGTTGGGACGGTGCTACCGCCCAGGCCCGTATGGACGCCATCCTGTCGGCTTTCTATTCCGACAAGAAGCTGAACGCTGTTCTGTCGCCCTATGACGGCATCTCGATCGGTATCCTGTCGTCGCTGAAGGGCGTTGGCTATGGCAGCGGTGGTCAGGCCATGCCGTTCGTTTCCGGCCAGGACGCTGAAGTACCGTCCGTCAAGTCGATCATCGCTGGCGAACAGTATTCCACGATCTTCAAGGACACTCGCGAACTTGCCAAGGTCACCGTCGACATGGTTGACGCTGCCATGAGCGGCAAGGAGCCGGTGGTCAACGACACCAAGACCTATGACAACGGCAAGAAGGTCGTTCCGTCCTACCTGTTGAAGCCTGTGGCTGTCGACAAGTCGAACTGGAAAGACATCCTGGTCGGTAGCGGTTACTACACCGAAGCCCAGGTCAAGTAAGGATCGCCAGTGCGGCGGCAACCCTGTCGCCGCACTTTTCTGTCCCCATCGGAGATGATGGCATGCTCGCTCCCGTCACTGCGGCCGAACGACCCCCGATCCTGGAAATGCGCCGCATTTCCAAATCCTTCGGTGCGGTAAAGGCTCTGTCAGAGGTCAGTTTTACTGTGCGCGAAGGAGAAATCCACGCGCTCGTCGGCGAAAATGGCGCCGGCAAATCGACCCTGATGAAGGTGCTGTCCGGCGTTTATCCGCACGGCTCCTACGAAGGTTCCATCCTCTTTGAAGGTGAGGAGCGGCACTTCCGCAATATCAATGAGACCGAAGCTCTCGGGATCATCATCATTCACCAGGAATTGGCGCTGATCCCGCTGATGTCGATTGCCGAGAACATCTTTCTCGCCAATGCGCCAACGCGTTTCGGCATCATCGATCGCAGTACCGTGCATGAGCGCACCAAGGCGCTTCTGGCCAAGGTTGGTCTTGCCCGCGAGGCGCCCGATACGCTGGTCACCAATCTTGGCGTCGGCAAGCAGCAGCTGGTGGAAATCGCCAAGGCGCTGTCGAAGGACGTGCGCCTGCTGATCCTCGACGAGCCGACCGCCTCGCTCAACGAGACGGATAGTGCCGCACTGCTGGAGCTTCTGAAGGAATTCCGCAACCAGGGCATTACCTCGATCCTGATCAGCCACAAGCTGAATGAGATCTCCGAGGTTGCCGATCAGATTACCGTTCTGCGCGATGGCCGCGCCGTCGATACGATGGATTGCAATGCCGGCCCGATTGCCGAAGACGAAATCATCCGCAAGATGGTCGATCGCGATCTGGAAAGCCGTTACCCGAAGCGCACGCCAAAGATCGGCGAGGTGATCTTCGAGGTCAAGAACTGGTCTGTCTATCATCCGCAGCATGCCGAGCGGCAGGTGGTGAAGAATGTCGGTATTCAGGTGCGCGCCGGCGAAGTCGTCGGCATTTCCGGCCTGATGGGTGCTGGACGCACCGAATTTGCCATGAGCGTTTTCGGGCGGTCCTGGGGCCGCAACATCACCGGTTCCGTGCGTATGCATGGCAAGGAGGTCGATGTATCGACTGTCATCCGCGCAATCGATGCGGGACTGGCCTATGTCACGGAAGACCGCAAGCATCTGGGCCTCATTCTGGCGGAGGATATCCGCAAGAACATCTCGCTTGCCAATCTGGTCGGCGTGTCCAGGCGCGGTGTCATCGATGACATTACCGAGATGAAGGTGGCGCAGGAATTCCGTGCCCGCATGCGCATCCGCAGCCATAATGTCTATCAGGAAACCGGCAAGCTTTCCGGCGGTAACCAGCAAAAGGTCGTGCTGTCGAAATGGCTGTTCACCGATCCGGATCTGCTGATCCTCGACGAGCCGACGCGCGGCATCGATGTCGGCGCCAAGTATGAAATCTATTCCATCATCAACGAACTCGCGGACGCTGGAAAAGCGGTCGTGGTGATCTCCTCTGAAATGCCCGAGCTGATCGGTATCTGCGATCGCATCATGGTTATGCATGAGGGCGAATTCGTCGGCGAAGTGGCCGGCGAAGGCGCCACCCAGGAGAACATCATGCGCGCCATCATGCGCCGCAAGGGGAGAGAAGAATGAGCACGTCCGAGACCACAGCCCCCGTACGGCAGTCCACCGCCGCCTTCCTGAAAGACAATCTGCGCGACTACGGCATGCTGCTGTCGCTCGTCGTCATTGTTCTGTTCTTCCAGTTCGCCACCGACGGCATTCTGTTGAAGCCGCTGAACCTGACGAACATCATCCTGCAGAACAGCTATATCGTCATCATGGCGCTCGGCATGCTGCTGATCATCATCACCGGCCATATCGATCTGTCGGTCGGTTCGGTTGCCGGCTTTGTCGGCGCGGTGGCGGCGATGATGATGGTGCAGTATAACTTCGACTTCGTGACGGCGAGCATCATCTGCCTGATCATCGGCGGGGTGATTGGTGCGGTACAGGGCTCTTTCGTTGCCTACCTGAAGATTCCATCCTTCATCGTGACGCTGGCCGGCATGCTGGTCTTCCGCGGATTGATGATCGCCGTGCTGAGCGGCCGTTCCATCGGCCCGTTCGACCCGACATTCCAGAAGCTCTCCTCCGGCTTCATTCCGGAATTTGTTTCGGCAGAGGGCGGCCTCTACATCACATCGCTGATCCTTGGTGTTGCGCTGGCCCTGCTGCTTGTGTTGCAGAACATCCGCAACCGTGCCCGTCGCCAGTCACATGGCGTCGAGAACGAGCCTTTCGGCTTCTTCATCGGCAAGAACATCGTCGTTCTAGCCGCCATCGGCTACATTGCCTACCTGATCTCATCGCATCGTGGCATGCCGAACGTGCTGATCATCATGGCGCTTCTGATTGCAGGCTATGGCTTCTTCACCAATCGCACGATCATCGGCCGACAGATCTATGCCGTCGGCGGCAATATCCGCGCGGCCGAACTGTCGGGCATCAAGACCGCACGCCTGACCTTCTTCACCTTCGTCAATATGGGCGTTCTGGCAGCACTGGGCGGCCTCGTCGTTGCCGCACGCCTGAACAGCGCCACCCCGAAGGCCGGCTCCGGCTTCGAGCTTGACGTCATTGCAGCCTGCTTCATCGGCGGCGCCTCGGCTTACGGCGGTGTTGGCAAGGTGACGGGTGCGGTTATCGGCGCCTTCCTGATGGGCGTCATGAACAACGGCATGTCCATTCTCGGCATCGGTATCGATTACCAGCAGGTCATCAAGGGCCTCGTGCTGCTCGGCGCCGTTTGCGTGGACGTCTACAACCAGCGTCGTTAAACATCCTCCCAAGCATGTCGACGTGATAAAGGCCGCGAACCATTCAGGTTCGCGGCCTTTTCGTTGCAATTGGCAAAAGGGCGTGCTTGCCTGGCTGACAAGTGGTAGGATTTTGCCAAGGGTAAAAGGCAAGGCAGCTGGCGATGCAAACGATGACCCGTGTTGAACTGGATCAGGATGTCAGCGAGCGCATAGAACGCTTGGCTCAGGGGCGTCGTCTTAGCGCTGCCGGGATCATGCGTGAAGCAATTGAACAGTATGTGGAGCGCGCCGAACAGGGTGAGCACATGCGTGCTGTCGCATTGAGCGCCTATGAGCGCTATCAGGCCACTGGGCAGCATGTCAGTGCAGAGGACGCGGATGCCTGGCTTGCCCGGCTGGAAGCTGGTGAGGACGCGGAAGCGCCCAGATGCCACGACTGATCTGGACGCCCGAAGCGCCTGCCGATGTGGCAAGGTTTTATCAGTTTCTGGCTGATAGCAATCGCGATGCGGCCAAATGCGCAGTTAAGCGTCATCCGCAGCAGCGTGCGACTTCTCGCAGAGCATCCGCAAGCCGGACGCCCTATGGACCAAATGCCGGACGGCTATCGTAAATGGCCTATCGCCTTCGGATCCGCCGGTTATCTCGCATTGCATCATTTCTCTGGCGAGGATGTCGTGATCCTCGCCATTCGACATGTCCGCGAGCAGCGCTACTGACTACACATTATAACTCGTGAGCCACAACGTCCTGCCAAGAGTGCTTACCCCATCCGCTCGGATGCATAGCTGCCGGGGCTTGGCGGAAAGACGATCGTGCGATTGCCATTGATGAAGGTGCGGTGGTGGATATGGGCGTGGACGGCGCGCGCCAGCACCTGCGCTTCCACGTCGCGGCCCATGGACACATAGTCTTCCGGCGACTGCGCATGGGTGACGCGTACCGTGTCCTGTTCGATGATCGGGCCTTCATCCAGATCTGCCGTAACGTAATGGGCGGTGGCGCCAATCAGTTTCACACCGCGCTCATAGGCCTGTTTATAGGGGTTGGCGCCCTTGAAGCTCGGCAGGAAGGAATGGTGGATGTTGATGATCTTGCCCGACATTTTCTGGCAGAGCGGATCAGACAGAACCTGCATGTAGCGGGCGAGTACAATGAGTTCGGTTCCCGTCTGCTCGACGAGGTCCAGGAGCCGGGCTTCGGCTTCCGGCTTGTTGTCCTTCGTCACCTTGATGTGGTGGAAGGGAATGTCGTGATTGACGATGACCTTCTGGTAATCGAAATGGTTGGAAACAACGCCGACGATATCGATCGGCAAGGCGCCGATCTTCCAGCGATAGAGGAGATCGTTCAGGCAGTGGCCGAAACGCGACACCATCAACAGCACTTTCATGCGTTCAGCCGCGTCAACGATATCGGCATCCATCGAGAACTTCTGGATGATGGGTGCAAGGCCGGAGAGCAGTGCGGCGCGGTCCACGCCTTCTTCGGAGATGAAGGAGATGCGCATGAAGAATTTCTGTGTATCGAAATCATCGAACTGCGAGGAATCGACGATGTTGCAACCCCTTTCAGCCAGGTAACCGGACAGAGCAGCGACGATGCCACGCGAGGTGGGGCAGGAAACGGTTAGCACATAGCTCTTCATCATCACTATCTCCATAGGCCCGGCAGGGGCCAGATCTGCTGTTGTGGGCGCGGGTGGCCCCGGCCGGCATGACGCTGCATTGGCAATAGCCGAGATGCGACAGATATCAAGTCCGTCTGCTTGTCCATGCTGGTCGTGGCGTTGCTTCTGCCAAGCTTACGGCGGGCAGCGCGAATTGGTGTTCCGCCTGCGTCCTTGTCCACCTCATCCCCGCCGTCCGGCTCCGCTCTCACTTGATTTCGGTCAAGGCGCTAACCTTGCGTCACCTTAAGGTCGCCCGCGGGGGGATAAATCGATGGAACGCCAGGACCAGACCATGCTTGAAGATCGCATCAGACGCCCCGCCCTTCTCGACAGGATCATGACCGCCAAGGAAGCCGCCAGCCTGATCAAGGATGGCATGGTCATCGGCATGAGCGGCTTTACCCGCGCCGGCGATGCCAAAGCCGTGCCAGTTGCCATGGCGGAGCGGGCAAGGACGGACCCTTTCAAGATCACGCTTCTAACCGGCGCTTCGCTTGGCCACGATATTGATCGAATGCTGACGGAGGCCCATGTGCTGGCCCGTCGCATGCCCTTCCAGACGGACCCAACGCTGCGCGCCGCGATCAACCGTGGCGAGGTGATGTTCATCGACCAGCATTTGTCGGAAACCGTCGAACATCTGCGCTCCAACCAGCTTGGCCCCATCGACTATGCGATCATCGAAGCGGCGGCGATCCGGCTGGATGGCGGCATCATTCCCTCCACCTCCATCGGCAATTCTGCAAGCTTTGCGATCCTTGCCAAGAAGATCATCATCGAGATCAACCTGTCGCAATCGCTCGATCTCGAAGGCCTGCACGATGTCTACATTCCGACGAAGCGCCCGACGCGCGAAGCCATTCCGGTTGTCGCCTGCGACACGCGTGCTGGCGTGCCCTATATCCCGATCGATCCGGACAAGATTGTCGGTATCGTGATTACCCAGGAGAAGGACAGTTTTTCCACTATCGAGCCGCCGGATGCCGATACAAAGGCGATTGCCAACCACCTGATCCGATTCTTCGAGGAGGAGGTGAAGATCGGCCGGCTGGACCTGACGCTCAATCCGCTGCAGGCGGGCATTGGCACGATTGCCAATTCGGTGCTGTCGGGGCTTGCAGATGGCCCGTTCCATCACCTTCGCATGTATAGCGAAGTGCTGCAGGATAGCACGTTTGATCTGTTCGATGCCGGAAAGCTGACCTTTGCCTCGGGCTCGTCGATCACGCTATCCTCGGCCTGTGCCGCCCGCGTCTATTCCGATTTCCGCCGCTACAAGGACAGGCTGGTGCTGCGCCCGCAGGAAATCAGCAACCATCCGGAAGTCATCCGCCGTCTCGGCGTCATCGGCATCAACACCGCGCTGGAAGTGGATATCTATGGCAATGTGAATTCAACCCATGTCAACGGCACGCATATGATGAACGGCATTGGCGGGTCGGGCGATTTTGCCCGCAATGCCTATCTGTCCATCTTCGTCACCAAGTCTCTGGCCAAGGGCGGTCGCATTTCATCCGTGGTGCCGATGGTGAGCCATGTCGATCACACCGAACATGATGTGGATATCATCGTCACGGAAAACGGCCTAGCGGACCTGCGCGAACTGGCGCCGCGCGAACGGGCCGAGCGCGTCATCAACCATTGCGTCCATCCCAGCTACCGCGACGACATGCTCGATTATTTCCGCCGTGCCAGCCAGCGGGGCGGGCATACGCCGCATATTCTGGAAGAGGCGCTGTCCTGGCACCAGCGCAGCCGCGAGACCGGTGATATGCGCAAACCGCCGGCGCGGGCTGCGGCGGAATAGGGTTTGGCGTCTGCCACCATTCATTTCTGAACCTCCAGCAATTGCAGCAATGCTGTAATTGCTGGATAGGCGCCTGACGAGGTAGGCGGCGGAAAGACCTATACACGACCTTTCTTCAGTCCATGCGGCATCGCTGGGCCAGACCTTTTATGATCACAGTAAACCGCTGGTCGTCATCAAGTGCACGCGCAAGCACAATTGCACCTTGAATGCCGCCGACAACCTCGGTGGCGACATTCTCGGCCTCGATTTCTGTCATGCCTGCTCGGCTTAACGCGCTGCCAAGTGCGTCAATCCAGCGCTGGAAATATCCACCTACAGCCTTCGAGAAACGATCACGGGTTTCATCCATGGCGAAGGCGCCAACCAGACAGATGCGGCGCCCTGAGTGGAAATACTGTTCGACGCTGGCAAACATGCTTTCGATTGCCTGTGCGGGTGGTTCCTGCATCAACGGGATAAAGACTTCGGTCTCGAACCAGTCCCGAATATGTCCAAGGACGGCTTCTGCCATTTCGTCCTTTCCGCCGGGGAAGAAGTGGTAAAGACTGCCTTTGCCGAGTTTGGTATGCGCGGTAATTCGCGCGATACTGGCGCCTTCGAAGCCAAAACGCCGGAAGACCTCTCCGAGAGCGGGCACAACATCATGTCGCTCGGCAATGAGGCGCGCCATCAGTTTTTCCTCGCCGGATAGATGTTTCCGCTCAATTTGTGGAACAGCGCTGCCACGCACACAAGCACGATTGTACCGGATAGCACCGGCAGGAAGAGAAAGCTGAAATCTGGATCAGTGGCAAACACCACAAGCGGATCGGCGCCGGCTGGAGGATGCGTGACGCGCAGCATTGCCATCAATGTAATGGCCAGGCCGACTGCCAGGGCTGCCGCCCACCATTCATTCGGAAGGAGAAGGCGCAGTATCAGGCCGACCATGGTCGCGACGAAATGTCCGCCAATCACATTGGCCGGCTGTGACAGAGGGCTGCCTGGAACAGCAAACATCAAAACGCAGCTTGCGCCGAACGGTGCCATAATGAGTGGGCTATGCATATAGTGGGTCAGTGCACCGACCACGCCTATGGCGATCAGGCCGCCTATCCCGGCCAGCAGCGCAGTGTGGATGGGTTGCGGGGGCTGGTGGCGAGCGAAGAAATTTTTCATATTTGTACCGATTGGTAATAGTTGTATCGATAGGTACAATGGCGGAAATCGAAATGCAAGGCCATGCTGAGTGCTCCGAGATCGCATTTGCATCTGATTGCCGTTTCAACGGTAAATTCGGGGACACCACAGGGCGGGGACTGCTGTCCTTTCCTCAGGCCCATGCGTATTTCGTCCGGCGACCAAGAGGTCGTGGGCTCTTTTACCAGACCCGTTCCTGCAGAATCGTGTCGAATGCGGTATCGAGGGAGATGAGGGCGCAGCACTCCAGTCTCGTTTGGGCGGCGAGTAGGCGGTCCCACGGGTCGCGATGCTGCCAATCAAAGGCAGCGGCGAGTTCGGCATGCAGATCGCTGATAGCGATCGTCTGCAACCCACTGGCACTCACTGCGGTGCGCAGTTCCTGGGGTTTCAGATCGAGTTTGTTCAGCCGCATTTTGTTGTTTAGTTCGTAAAAGGATACCGCGCTGACCAGGATCGTGTTGCTCTTATCCTCGATCAGTGATCGCGCTCTTGAAGACAGGCGATCACTGCCAATCGTCCACCAGTAGACGGCATGGCTATCGAGCAGGAATTTCACAACTTGCCCTCCGGCGGGAGCGGCTTGCCTTGCCAGATCCCGACCGCATCATTCCAGTCACCGGCATCAATCGCGGCCTGTTCCGCATCGGCTTCATTGAAAATGTCGTCCGGAAGGCCGCGATGGCGCAGCAGGCCGAAGGGCCGTTTGCCGCCATCGGCCGGGCTGATCCGGGCATAGACCTCGTTGCCTCGCATGATGATGATTTCTTCCCCCTGATGAGCGCGTGCCAGGACTTCTGCGAAATTCCTGCGCGCTTCGCTGATCTTGTAGCGGGTTTGCGACATTGGCTCATTCTCCGGGGATAGTGTCGCTGACGCTAACATGCGCGCTGGGGGCGTACAACATAGATGTACGCTTCTTCTGCGGCGGGGTCAGCTTCCGCCTGCGCAACGTCACCGGCTGCCAATCCACAGAGCGCCACCAGTGCCCTTTACAGATCCTCCTGTGCAGGATATTCGTAATGATATTACATTACACAATCTATGGATGGACTGATGATGCTTTCCCTTTATCGCTGTTGAGCGCTTGACGGCTGATGGCCGGGCGGCTTAACTGACCCTGATGGTTCCCCACGTCCGGCTTCGGACCGAAGGGATTAATAGGGAACACGGTGCGGATGCGTAATGCGTCTTATTCCGTGGCTGCCCCCGCAACTGTAAGCGGATGCCGATCATCCTTGTGGTGCCTTGACAAAAAGCACCATGCCACTGCGCGCCAAGGCGTGCGGGAAGGCAGATGAGAGGCGCTAACCGCAAGTCAGGAGACCTGCCATCCAAATTGAAATCCAACGTCACGGGCGGGGATGCCCGGAACAGGAGCTGACTATGACCAGAATTCGCATTGGCAAGCGACAAGCGCTTTGCCGCCACCATCATCCCGGCCGTGGCGCTGCCGGCTGTCATCGTGACGATTGACAGCCTTCGTCTTCACCCATCTTTGCCCGCCAGGGGCTTTTTCCGGGATTTTTAAAAACATGACATTCTCCATCACGCACTTTGTGCGCACGGCCGCTTGCGCCCTTTCTCTTTTGACGGGCCTTTCAGTCTCCAATGTGTCGGCGGCTGAGACCCGCTATCCTCTGACCTTGCAAAATTGCGGGCGCCAGATCACCTTTGCCAAGCCGCCGCAGCGCGCAGTCTCGCTTGGCCAGAGTTCGACGGAAATTCTCTATCTGCTCGGGCTTTCCAAACAGGTGGTTGGCACGGCCGTGTGGCTTGGCCCGGTTCTCAAGGGCTATGAAGAGGCCAATGCCACTGTGCCGCGGCTCGCCGACAATGATCCGAGCTTTGAAAGCGTCATCGGCAAGAAGCCGGATCTGGTCACCGTGCAGTTCCAGTGGCATGTCGGCCCCAAGGGCACGGTCGGCACGATCGCGCAGTTTCAGGATCTCGGCGTGCCGGTCTATACCTCGCCCTCCGATTGCATCGGCAAGGACAATTCGTCTGGCGGCGATGGCGTGCGCGCCGATGCTTTCACCATGGACCTGATCTATCAGGAAATCCGCGATCTTGCCGCGATCTTCAATGTTGGTGATCGCGGTGAAGAGGTTGTGGCTGATCTGAAGGCCCGCGAAGTGGCGGCGCGCAATCAGGTGGCCGCCGCCAAAGGCAAGCTCTCGGCCGTCTTCTGGTTTTCCAGCGCGCAACTGGCGGTCGATCCCTATGTGGCCGGCAAGAATGGGGCGCCAGGCTATATTATGGCCGCACTCGGCATCCGCAATGTCGTTGAAAGCGACGAGGAATGGCCGACCGTCGGCTGGGAGACCATTGCCAAGGCAGATCCCTCGTTGATCGTTGTGGCGCGCATGGAGCGTCGTCGTTTTCCAGCTGACGATATTTCCGTGAAGTATGACTTCCTGAAGAGCGACCCGGTCGCAAGCCTGATGCCGGCGGTGAAGGCCGGGCATGTGGTCGAGCTTGATGCCCAATCGATGAACCCGACCATCCGCACGATCGATGGCATCGAGGCGCTGGCCTCGGCGATTTCCAAGGCGGGTCTTTCGCGGTGACGCAGAGCCGGATCCCTGCACGGCTGGGGGCAGCGCTTGCTGCCCTCGTTCTTCTCATCATCGCGCTCTGGTTCGGGGCAGCCATCGGCGAGACCGCCATTCCCTTTGATGCGGTGGCCAAGACCGTCGCCAATCGTCTGTTTCAGGCCGGCTATCCGCTCGACCCGATCGATGAGGGAATTGTCTGGAGCTATCGTCTCAGCCGGGTGGTGGTGGCCGCCTGCTGCGGGGCAGCACTGTCGCTCTCGGGCGTCGTGCTGCAATCGCTGCTGCGCAATCCGCTGGCCGATCCCTATGTGCTCGGCATTTCGGCGGGTGCCTCCACAGGCGCTGTGTCGGTTGCCATTCTTGGGCTCGGGGGAGGGCTGATCGGCCTGCCGCTCGGCGCCTTTGCTGGCGCGCTCATCGCCTTCTGTCTTGTCAGCCTGCTCGCCATGCGCGCCGGGCGTGGATCGGCGGCGATCATTCTGGCCGGCATTGCCGGCTCGCAGCTCTTCCATGCGCTCACTTCCTTCGTCGTCACCAAGGCTGCCAATGCCGAACAGGCGCGGGGTATCATGTTCTGGCTGCTGGGCAATCTCTCGGGCGTGCGCTGGCCGGATGTCGGCCTGGCGCTGCCGGTCGCCATTCTCGGCCTCGTTCTCTGCCTCGGCCAGGCTCGCGCGCTCGATGCCTTTGCCTTCGGCAAGGAATCGGCGGCGTCGCTCGGCATTCCGGTGCGCCGTGTCTATGTCATCCTGATTGCCACCACGGCGATGATGACGGCGGTCATGGTGTCGCTGGTCGGCTCCATCGGCTTTGTCGGCCTGGTCATTCCGCATGCCACGCGCATGATGGTTGGCGTGCGCCATGGCGTACTTCTGCCGGCCGCCGCCATTGTCGGCGCCATTTTCATGATCGGCGCCGATGTCCTGTCGCGTATCCTGGTGTCCGGCCAGGTCCTGCCCATCGGCGTGGTGACGGCCCTTTTCGGCGCGCCGGCCTTTGCCCTTATCATGAGCCAAAGGAGGGCAAGCCTGTGAAGGTCAGTGCCCATAATCTCTGCCTGACAAGCGGTGGCGCCCAGATCGTCGAGGATATTTCCTTTGAAGTTGCCTCGGGCGAATTTTTCGGCCTTATCGGCCCGAACGGATCTGGCAAGACCAGCCTGATCTCCATGCTGGCGGGCCTGCGCAAGCCGCGGGCCGGACGGGTGGCGCTCGATGGTATCGATCTTACGGATCTTGCCCGGCGCAAGCTTGCGCAGCAGCTGGCCCTCGTGGAACAGCAGGCGGAAACTTCCGAGCGCATGAGCGCCCGCCAGGCCGTCGAGCTTGGCCGAACGCCCTATCTCGGGCTTGCCACGCCCTGGTCTCTGGCCGATGACCGGATTGTCGATCAGGCGCTTGCCGATGTCGGCATGGCGCATCTGGCGTCGCGCAACTGGCATACGCTGTCGGGCGGCGAGCGCCAGCGACTGCACATCGCCCGCGCATTGGCACAGGCGCCCCAGGTGCTGGTGCTGGACGAGCCGACCAACCATCTCGATATCGGTCATCAGATCAGCCTGCTCGATCTGGTGCGCCGTCTGGACCTCACCGTCATTGCCGCGCTGCACGATCTCAATCATGCAGCCATGTTCTGTGATCGTATCGCCGTGATGAAGGCCGGGCGTCTGGTGGCGCTTGGCCCTCCGGCAGAGGTGCTGACCGTCAAGCTGATCCGCGAGGTTTTCGAGGTCGAGGCGGTGGTCGAGCGGGGAGACGGAAACACGTGCTCCATCCGTTTTTGCGCCAGCGCAAAGCTTGCCGCGGAATAGAAAGAGAATGCGGGGCCGGCAGTTGCCTGCGGCCCCGCAATCGGTCAGGCTGCGGGCTGCTTGGTCTTACGCAGATAGGGCAGCACCGTATCGAAGGACCCGAAGCGGGTTAGCGCATCTTCGTTGGACACGGCGGCGGTGATGATCACGTCATCGCCGTTCTGCCAGTTTGCCGGCGTTGCCACCTGGTGCTTTGCCGTCAGCTGGATTGAATCGATGGCCCGCAGGATCTCATTGAAATTGCGACCTGTGGTCATCGGATAGGTAAGGATCAGCTTGATCTTCTTATCCGGGCCAATGACATAGACCGAGCGCACGGTGGCATTATCGGCGGGCGTGCGGCCTTCCGAGCTGTCGCCGGCGCTGGCCGGCAGCATGTCATAGAGCTTCGCGACCTTCAGGTCCTTGTCGCCAATCAGGGGGTATTCCACATCAAAACCGGTGGCGGTGTGGATGTCGGCTTTCCACTTGGCGTGGCTTTCCACCGGATCGACCGAGATGCCAATGATCTTGACGCCGCGCTTGGCAAATTCGCCCTGAAGCCCGGCCATGGCGCCCAGCTCCGTGGTGCAGACGGGCGTGAAGTTTTTCGGATGCGAGAAGAGTACGGCCCAGCCGTTTCCGATCCATTCGTGGAAGGAAAGCGGACCGACGGTGGTTTCGGCGGTGAAATCCGGGGCAATATCATTGATGCGCAGCGACACGGGCTTAAGCTCCAGTTGCGGGTTCTTCTACCGTCAACATAGGTAAAAGCGCCGCGTATGCGAGAACGAGTTTTGCGAATTTTCGCCCTGTGCCGCAAACTCATGCTTTTTTCTCGCAAGGTCGCTCTGCATGTGCTGTCGTTTGCGGGGTAGAGCAGACAGGCGATGCGAAACCTTTGACATTTGAAATATCGGTTCGTACAGCTTGGTAAAAATAGACCGAGGGGCAGGTTCATCGCATGGCAGACTTGGATGCAGAAGCCGTCGATATCGAGATCATCGCGCATGGTCCCAATATTCGCAGCAAGCCGGAAACGCGGCTTTGGTTGCGGCTTTTATCAACCACAAAGCTCATTTCTACGGAGATCCGCAAGCGCCTGCGGGCGGAATTTGGCGCCACCCTGCCGCAGTTTGATCTCATGGCCCAGCTGTTTCGGGAAAAGGAAGGCTTGCGGCTTGGTGAACTGTCCAAGCGTACCATGGTCACCAATGGCAATATCACCGGGCTTGTCGAGCGTCTCGAGGCAGACGGCCTCGTGCTACGCGAAACGCCGACCGGTGACCGTCGCGTCACGGTGGCGAAACTGACGCCCGAGGGTGCAAAGGTGTTTGCCGCCATGGCCGCCGCGCATGAGATCTGGCTGCGCGACCTGATGGGTGATGTCGATCCGCAGCTGATTACCAGCCTCTGGTCGCAGGTGGGCGAAATCAAGGCTTCGGCCACCAATCATATGACGGGCACGGCCGAGGATTGATCCATGCTGCGCTTGCGAAGACGGCGCGGATGCGACAATAGATGGGCATACGACTAGATCCATTTTCGGAGACGACGACCGGCATGGTAGACCTTCAGGCGATCGTGGACGACATTCACCGGACGCTGACGCCGCGTATCGGCGAAGGCAAGGTTGCCGACTACATTCCTCAGCTTGCGCGTGTCGATGCGGCGAAGTTCGGCATGTCGGTGATCGATCTGGATGGCCGTGTCTACAAGGCCGGCGATTGCGACGAACCCTTCTCCATTCAGAGTATTTCCAAGGTCTTCACCCTGACGCTGGCGCTTGGCAAGCATGGCGAATCCACCTGGAACCGCGTCGGTCGCGAACCGTCCGGCTCGGCGTTCAACTCCATCGTCCAGCTGGAACATGAGAACGGCAAGCCGCGCAATCCCTTCATCAATGCCGGCGCAATCGTCGTCAGCGATCTGGTCCTGGCCGGCCACACGCCCCGCGAGGCGATCGGCGAGATCGTCCGTTTCGTGCAATATCTGGCCGATGACACATCGATTGCGATTGATCCGGATGTGGCAAAATCCGAGACGGCGACAGGCTATCGCAATTTCGCGCTCGCCAATTTCATGAAATCCTATGGCAAGCTCACCCATGCCGTCGATCATGTGTTGGGCGTCTATTTCCATCAGTGTGCGCTTGCCATGAGTTGCACGCAGCTTGCCCGTTCCGGCCTGTTTCTGGCCGGCAATGGCAAGAACCCGATCACCGGTCATACCGTTGTCTCCAGCCAGCGGGCGCGGCGTATCAATGCGCTGATGCTGACCTGCGGCCATTATGATGGGTCTGGCGATTTTGCCTATCATGTCGGCCTGCCGGGCAAGAGCGGTGTCGGCGGTGGCATCCTGGCGGTTGCGCCCGGTCGCGCTTCGGTCGCCGTCTGGTCTCCGGGCCTTAACCACAATGGCAATTCGCTGATCGGCTCTCTGGCGCTGGAAATGCTGGCCGCCCGCACCGGATGGTCGGTGTTCGGCGCACCGGCAACCTGAACGTTCTTCCGGGAAGAACTGTTTTCCGATAATGTGTTATTTCTGATGATTTGCCCTTGTCATTTGACAGGTCTCGCATATTTGCGGATCCTGAGCCCTGCGCAATCTTGCGGGTGACCATGCCCGCACCGGAACATCCCCCTTCCCTGGGAGATGCGGCAAGGGGAGGGGGAGCGCAATGCTCCGCCTCCCCGGATTATCCGCTCTGACAAAACCATTGCCTGGCGGTGGAGAGCGTTCTAACCTCCCCGGCAATTGACTGATTTCCATGGCATTGGGGCTTGAATTGACCGATATCCGTATGATTGAAGCGGCGCGCGAGCGTCTGGCCGGCCGCGAACTGAGGACACCATTTCTGTCTTCACCCTTCCTCGACGAAATTGCTGGCCGCCGCGTTCTGGTAAAACCGGAATGCCTGCAACGCACCGGCTCCTTCAAGTTTCGCGGCGCCTGGTCGGCCATTTCGGCTCTGGAGCCTGAGATCCGTGCAAATGGCGTTCTTGCCTTTTCATCCGGCAATCATGCACAGGGCGTCGCCTTGGCGGCACGCATGCATGGCATTTCCGCCGTCATCATCATGCCCGCCGATGCGCCACGCCTCAAGATCGACAATACCCGCGCCTATGGCGCCGAGGTGGTTCTCTATAACCGCGAGACCGAGGATCGCGATGCGCTGGGTGCAGCACTTGCCCATGAGCGCGGCCTGTCTCTCATCAAGCCCTTCGATGATCCTTTTGTGATTGCCGGCCAGGGCACGGTCGGTCTCGAAATCGCCGAACAGGCGAGGCTTGAGGGGATCGGCGAGGCCGATGTGCTGGTCTGCTGTGGCGGGGGTGGTCTGACCGCCGGCATCGCACTGGCGCTCGAGGCCCATGCGCCCGGCTTGAAGGTGCGCCCGGCCGAACCCGCCGGATTTGACGATACGGCACGATCATTGGCGAGCGGCCGCATCGAGCGCAATGTGCGGCTCGGTGGGTCGGTTTGTGATGCGATCATCACGCCGCAGCCGGGAAACCTCACCTTTCCCATTACATCAAGGCTTTGCGGACCCGGTCTCGTGGTCAGTGATGACGAAGCGCTTCAGGCCGTGGTGCTGGCCTATACGCGGCTAAAGATCGTCGTGGAACCGGGTGGTGCCGTGGCGCTGGCCGCCGCTCTCTTCCGGCGGGACGAGCTGGATGGCGACGCGGTGATCGCGGTCTGCTCGGGCGGAAATGTCGATCCGGACGTGTTTCAGGCGGCTCTTGCCCGATACGCCTGACCCGCTGATCGCGTGATCCTGCATCAATCTGAAACTTGCCTCTGTTCTCAACATCAGAATGCGCTACTGTAGTGCAGGTTTACTCATTGATGCTCGATCCAGCAGGTTCCTTCGATGCAGTTGGCAGTCCGGTTCCAGCCCCGTTACGCCCTTGATGCCGTTGCCGCATTTTACGCGCAGCTGGAACCCATGCGCGACAGGTCCGTCTTCATTGCCGTGAAAAGGCGCCAGGCGGCGCTGGCCGAAGCCGAGCGGCTGGAGGGTGAAGACCTGTCGGAGAAGCCACTTTACGGGCTGCTATTTGCCGTCAAGGACAATATCGATGTCGAAGGCATGCCGACGACGGCAGCATGCCCCGCTTTTTCCTATATGCCTGCGCAATCGGCGCAGGTCGTCAAGCGGCTGGAGGAGGCCGGGGCCATTGTCGTTGGCAAGACCAATATGGACCAGTTTGCCACGGGTCTTGTCGGCGTGCGCTCGCCCTATGGTATTCCGCAAAACGCGCTACGGGCTGATCTGGTGCCGGGGGGCTCCAGTTCCGGCTCCGCGGTGGCTGTTGCCAAAGGCTTCGTCGATTTTGCGCTCGGTACGGATACGGCCGGTTCCGGTCGCGTTCCTGCCGGCATGAACGGCATTGTCGGGCTGAAACCATCGCTCGGCCTGATTTCCTCCACGGGCGTTGTGCCGGCCTGCCGGACGCTGGATACGGTATCGATTCTGGCGCGCGATGTGGATCTTGCCTTTCGGGTTCTGGAAGTCTCGGCTGGATATGATGCGCAGGACCATTTTTCGCGCGCTTTGCCGGTCCCTGTCCTGCAACGCCTGCCGTCGCGCCTGCGCATCGGTGTTCCGGCCGCCGCAGACCGGCAGTTCTTCGGTGATGAGGCGGCGGAAGCGGCCTATGCCGCAGATCTCGCCCTGTTGCAGACCCTCGGCTACGAACTGGTGGAGATCGATTTCTCGCCCTTCCATGCGGTGGCGCGCCTGCTGTACGAAGGGCCATGGGTGGCCGAACTCTATGCGGCGATCCGCTCTCTTATCGAAAACAATCCTTCAGCTCTTTTGCCGGTAACCCTCAGCATCATCGGTCCTGCGCGAAACCTCTCGGCAGTGGATGCCTTTGAGGCGCTCTACCAGTTAAAGGCACTGAAGCGCAGTATCGAGCCTGTGATGGACAGTGTGGATTGCCTGGCTGTGCCGACCATTCCCCGTTTCTATCGCATCCTGGAGGTTGCCGAAGAGCCTCTGATCCACAATGCCAATCTCGGCACTTATACCAATTTCGTCAATCTGCTCGATATGGCGGCCATCACGCTGCCGGTCGGCCTGCGCGCTGATGGTCTTCCCTCCAGCCTCACCTTCATTTCCGGGGCGGGACGAGACGGATTTCTGGCGGCGCTTGCGCTACGGATCGAACGGCGGTGAACTGGCGGCTGAACCGAAACCCGCTCTAGCCGCCCACCAGAAGATGATAGGCGTCCTCCACCTGGGCGATATGGGTGTGCATCATCCGTTCCGCCTCGGCCTGGTTGCCGCGCAGGATTGCCTCGACGATCTCCCCATGTTCGGCATGTGAGCGGGAAAGACGGCCAAGCGTTGCAAACTGCGCGCGCCGAAACGGCTGCAGGCGCTGGCGGGTCGAATGGGTGATTTCGGTCAGATAGGGGTTATGGCTGCCGTGATAGATGGCGCTGTGAAAGCGCTCATTCGCCTGAATATAGGCGTGCCGATCACCCGAGGAGACGATAGCCGCCATTTCGCCATGCAGCGTATCGAGCCCGTCGCGTTCCTGCGGTGTCATGCGCAGCGCGCTCATGCCGGCGCAGAGCGCTTCCAGATGGCCCATCAGTTCGAACATGCCGGCAAGCTTTGCCTCGTCCGGCTGGGCCACCACCGAGCGCGCATGCGGGCGCTGCTCTACAAGGCCGCTGGCCGCCAGCAGTCTCAATGCCTCCCGCACGGGCGTGCGCGAGACAGTGAATTCGGCCGCCAGCTGCGTCTCGTCCAGCACGGTGCCGGGGGCAAGATCGGCCTTGATGATCCGTTCGGCAAGCTGCCGGCGAATGTCTTCCGTCGATGTGCGAGGCGTCTTCTTCAGCACGCGCGATCCGTCTTCCTGCTGTCTCTTGTCATTCCGGCATCATGCTGACATGGGCAGCGACGACCTTCCAGCCATCGGCTGTACGCGCCCAGCTCTGCATCTGCCGGCCGATCTGGCCGGGTAGATCCGGCCGGATGAACAGCGTCGATGCCGTGGCAAAATCGCGTCCATAGGTGGTGACCACGGTGCGTTCCAGACGGCGCTCGAACGGCACTTGGCTTGACCGGAAGGCGCTGACCTCGGCAAATCCATGCTGCACATCCGCCACCCCGTAGCGCACGGTGGCCGGACTGTCGAGAAACATCGACAGCAGGGTTTCATTGTCATTGGCCAGCAGGGCTGCCTCGTAGGCTGCAAAGATTTCGGCCACTTCAGCCTGCGTTTCGGGGTGATTGATCTGCATCAGCCGGTCTTTCTTCGCGCAAGCATGCGGGTCTTCAGTTCCGTGAGAAACGGGATGTTTTCGAACTGGTCCGGCCGTACCCGATCCCAATCGACGCCTGTGGGGCGCGGTTGGCGATTGCCGGTGATGATCAGCTCGCTTTCCGTTGCCACCATGTCGAGCGGTGAATCATGGCTTTCGATCACCACATCCGCGTCATCGACGAGTTGCAGGGAATGCACGGTGGTGACGAGCGGTGTGTCTTCGCTGATAATGCCCATCTCGCGAAAGATGGCCGTTTCCAGATCTGCAAAACCTGCACCCTTGCCGGTACGACCGCCGGCGCGCGACACGGCCACCGAGCCAACCACGCAGAAATCCAGCTGTTCGATATCCTCAAAGCCGATGCGCTCGCCATGCTCGACAAAGCCCTGGGCGACGGCAGCAAGCTCGAAGGAAATGCCCTTTTCTACCAGTATCTTTGGGTCCAGCCGCAGATAGGGGAAGTCTTTCGTCAGATAGGGCACCGGTGCATAGACAGTCTTGCCCTCGTAGAGCGCGCGCAGCCGGATGGGGATCTGCGGTGCATCGGGATTGGTCTTTACTGTCCGTGCCCGTTTCCAGGCATCCGTTCCGGCCAGCCGCCAGGCGGCGACATCGGCGCCGACGAAATTCGGGATCATGCTCCAGGCAGGGCCAATGGCGACGCCATTGTCTTCAAGCGCCGTCCAGATGCGGTTTCGCACCACATCCTTTGCCGTATTGCGCCCGGCCCAGCGGCCTTGCGCTCCGGTCATCGTCTCAGGCATGGGCAAGCTCCCGGAGAATGGCGCCTTCAAGCTCTGCCAGGGGCGTTGCCCAGCCGACAATACCGCCCTGCGCGGTGATCATCTCGATGGCGGCGGTCTTGAACTGCGGAAAATAGCTTTCCGTCGCATCCTCGATCAGCAGGCATTCATAACCCCGGTCATTTGCCTCGCGCATCGAGGTCTGCACGCAAACCTCCGTCGTTACCCCGGCAAATACCAGATGCGTCACGCCCTTGTTGTCGAGGATGGACTGGATATCGGTGTTCCAGAACATGCCCTTGCCGGGCTTGTCGATGACGACCTCGCCCATGATCGGTTTCAGCGCATCAACGATCTGGTTACCCGGTTCGCCGCGCACCAGAAGCCTGCCCATCGCGCCTTCCTCGCCGATCTTCAAGGGTGCATCGCCGCGCGCGATCTTCGAGGGCGGGCAGTCGGAAAGATCCGGCAGATGCGCCTCGCGGGTGTGGATCACCGGCCATTTCTTGCGGCGAAACAGTTCGAGCAGATCGGCAACCGTCGGGATGATCGCGGCAAGCCGCGTCACATCATTGCCGAGCGCATCGCCGAAGCCACCTTTTTCGATGAAATCGCGCTGCATGTCGATGATCACCAGCGCGGTTCGGCCGGGCATGAAGGAAAACGGGTAGGGGCGTGCGGGAATGGAGATGGTCATGGATCTGCCCCTAATGGCCGGCCATATGCTGGCCAATGATGTTGCGGTCCGTCTCCTCGATGGGGGAAACGTAAGCGATCGTGCCGCCGGACATCACCGCCACGCGGTCTGCCAGTTCGAGGATCTCGTCGAGATCCTCCGACACCAGTAGCACGGCTGCACCGCGATTGCGTGCTTCCATGATCTGGCTGCGGATATCGGCCACAGAGGCGAAATCCAGGCCGAAGCAGGGATTGGCGACGATCAGCACATCCACATCACCGGAAAGCTCGCGCGCCAGCACTGCGCGCTGCACATTGCCGCCCGACAGCGTCTCGATCGGTGCATCCGGTGAGGTGGTCTTCACCCGGTAGCGGGCAATCAATTCCTCGGCGCGGGTGCGCATCGGGCCTTTCGACATCCACCAGCCAAGGCTTGCAATCGGCGGCTTGTCGAAGGAGCGGAAGGCGATGTTTTCCGCTACGCTCATGCGCGGCACGGTGGCATTCTTCAGAGGCTCTTCCGGCAGGCCGAACACTTTGAACCGGTCGAAATTGCCGCGGCTTGGCGTAAACAGCTGGCCGCGAATGGTGATTTCACCATCCGTCAGCACTCTCTGGCCAGCCAGAACCTCGACAAGTGCGCTCTGGCCATTGCCCGAGACGCCGGCAATCCCGACGATCTCGCCGCCCCTGATCTTCAGGTTGACGCCCTGTATGGCCGAAAGTCCCGCATCGTCTTGCGCGCAAAGGCCGGCAAGCTCCAGCATTTCCGGCTTGCCTGCCTGCACCGCACGGGCGGCGCGCTCGCGCACTTCCGTATCGCCGATCATCATGCGGCTCATCTCCTCGACCGGCGCCGATTTCGCATCGCCCTCGCCGGTCAGGCGGCCCCGGCGCAGCACCGAGAAGCGGTCGCAGAAGGTTTTTACCTCGCGGAACTTGTGGGAGATCATCAGAACCGTGATTTCGCCGCGATCGCACATGCCGTGCAGCAGCCCGAGCATTTCATCGGCCTCGCCGGGGGTCAGAACGGAGGTGGGTTCGTCAAGGATCATGAAGCGCTGGTCGAGATAGAGCAGTTTCAGGATTTCCAGTTTCTGCTTTTCACCGGCCGACAGCGAAGACACCGGCGCATCGAGTGCCACGCGAAAGGGCATGGTTTCCATGAAGGCATCGAGCGTGCGGCGCTCTTTCGCCCAGTTGATGATGGCTGGCGTATCGGCGCGCGAGATGACTAGGTTTTCCGCCGCTGTCAGGCAGGGCACCAGGGTGAAATGCTGGTAGACCATGCCGATGCCATGGGCGCGGGCATCGCGCGGCGAGCGGATCGTCACCTCCGCACCGTCCAGCATGACCTTGCCCTTGTCGGGCGAGTAAAACCCCATGATGCATTTGACGAGCGTGGATTTCCCCGCACCATTTTCGCCCAGCAGCGCATGGAATGAGCCGGCTGCCACATCGATGGAGACATCGCCAAGGGCTGTGAAGGCACCGAAGGTTTTCGTCATGCCGAGAGCGGAAAGCGAGGGGGCTTTCTTGAGCGAGTGGGTTTCGGTTGCCAGCGCGCTCATGAGCGACCCTCCGGCAGGGCCGCGATGAAGTCCGCCGAGTTTGATACTGCGCCGAACACGCCGCCCTGCATCTTGATCATGTCTATGGCGGCGAGATGGTTTTCCACCTTGGTGGCCGCGCAGCAGTCTTCCAGCAGCAGGCATTCATAGCCGCGATCATTGGCGTCGCGCATGGTCGTGTGCACGCAGACATCGGTCGTCACGCCGGTGAACACAATGTTGCGGATGCGCTTCATCTGCAGGACGAGTTCGAAATCGGTGGCGAGGAACGTGCCCTTGCCAGGCTTGTCGATGATCGCTTCGCCCGGTTCCGGTTGCAGTTCCGGGATGATTTCCCAGCCCGGCTCGCCGCGCACCAGAATGCGGCCGCACGGTCCCTGATCGCCGATGCCGGCGCCGATGCGCTGCGAGCGCCAGCGCTTGTTGGCCGGCAGGTCCGACAGGTCCGGCTTGTGACCTTCGCGCGTGTGAATGATCGGATAGCCCTTGGCACGCATGGCCGTCAGCACACGGGCGATCGGTTCGATCGGTGCGCGGGTCAGCGAAATGTCATAGCCCATACTGTCGACATAGCCGCCCGGCGCACAGAAATCCGTCTGCATGTCGATGACGACGAGGACGGTATTGTGCGGTCCCCAGTCGCCATCGAAGGGCCAGGGATAGGGATCGGCGTCAAGTGTCGTTGCGCCGGGGATCAGGGCATTGTCGATGCGTTCGTCGAGTGACTTCATCTGATGACCTCACTTGGTGATCGAAAGTTCGCCCGGAGCCTCACGTGCGGCGGCCTTCGAGCGGGCGGACGCAACCATGATGAAGAGCGTGAGGATGTAGGGAGCGGCGTTGAAGAAATAGTAGCCTTGAGAAATGCCGACCGATTGCAGCGAAGGGCCGAGTGCGCCGGCGGCGCCAAACAGCAGTGCGGCCAGAATGCAGCGCAACGGCCCCCAGCGGGCAAAGATGACAAGTGCCACAGCCATCAGCCCCTGTCCCGAGGACAGGCCCTGGTTCCACGAACCCGGATAGTAAAGCGACAGGAAGGCGCCGCCGATACCGGCAAGGAAGCCGCCGATGGCGGTTGCGATGAAGCGCACCAGATCGACCGAGACGCCCATGGCCTTTGCCGCCGGCGCGCTGTCTCCAGTCATGCGGATGATGAGGCCGAAGCGGGTGTTGCGGAAGGCCCACCACATGAAAATGGCCAGCGCCACGCCGACGAAGAACAGCGGGTTGACCTCCAGCGCTTGGGCAAGGCGCGGATCGCCGGTCCAGTCACCCAGATGGATGGCTTCCAGCCTGGGGGCCTGCGGCTGGATATAGGGCTTGCCGAAGAAGAAGGCGAGGCCGGTGCCAAAGCTCAGGAAGGCAATGCCCACCGCGATATCATTGACCTTGGGCAGTTTGCAGATGAAGCCATGCAGCGCACCCAGCACCAGGCCCGCGCAGCCGGCATAGAAGACGCCGGCCCAGGGGCTGCCTGTCAGAAAGGAGCCGGCATAGGCCACCATGGCGCCCAGCACGAGGCTGCCTTCCAGCCCCAGATTGATGCGGCCGGATTTCTCCGTCAAGCATTCGCCGAGCGCCACGAACATGAAGGGGGTGGAGACGCGGATCGCGCCGCCGAGCATGGCAATGAGCGCGGTGACCAATGCGCCGTCGCTGATGGTCTCGTTCATGTGCGTTCCTCCGCGCGTTTGGGCTGAAAGAAGGGAATGCGGCCGTAAAAGGTCTCGCTGGTCAAAAGCACGACGAAGATGAGACCCTGCAGCACCAGAACCGTCGCATCCGGCATGCCCATGCGCCGCTGGATGACGCCGCCGGCAGCAGCCAGCGCGCCAAACAGGATCGCGACCGGAATGACGGCAAGCGGCACCTGACGGGCGAGAAAGGCCACGAGAATGCCGGTAAAGCCATAGCCCGCCACGAGCGAGGCATTGGCCTGTCCATGCACGGCGGCCACCTCATAGAAACCGGCAAGCCCCGCGCAGGCGCCGGCCAGCAGGCAGCAGACAACGATGAGTTTTCCGACGGGAAGCCCCTGGGCAAGCGCTGCGCGCGCATTGCCGCCGGTCACACGTGCGGCAAAGCCGAACGTGGTGCGTGTCATGATGACATGCAGGGCGACGGCGAGGATAAGGCCGGCGGCCAGCCCCCAATGCACATCCGTACCGGGAATGGCACCGATGCGATAGGCATCGCCGATCGGCATGGTGGAGGGCTTGTTGGCCGATGCCGGATCGCGAAGAACCCCTTCGACGAAGAAGTTCATCGTGGCGATGGCGATATAGGATAAAAGCAGCGAGGAAATGGTTTCGTTGACGCCGCGGTAATAGCGCAGCCATCCGGCAAATCCGATCCACAAGCCGCCGGCCAGCATGGCGGCCATGGCCATGAGTGGCAGCGTGAGGAAGGGTGGCACGCCGGCCGTCACCAGCGGAATGGCAATCGCTGCCGCGGAAAGCCCGCCCAGCACCAGCGCGCCTTCACCGCCGATCATGGTCAGCCCGATTCGGGCGGGAATGGCAAAGGCAAGGCCGGTCAGAATGAGGGGAGCCGCCCGCTGCAGCGTGTTTTGCAGCGAGAAACTGGAGCCGAAGCCGCCGACCCAGATCAGTTGGAAAAACATCAGCGGCGATTTGCCGAGCGCAAGCAGAAAGAGCGAGAACAGCAGTGCCGAGACGGCAAGCGCTGCCACGGGAATGAAAATGGATTCGGCAAATTTGAGCGTGCCGATGCTGGGTCGGCGCTTCATCGACGCCATCGAAAGAGGTTGAACCGTCATGTCTGCCACCTGCACTCTCCTCTCTCATTGGCGATCTGCCCGGAGGATGGGCGAATCTGCCTTTTGATGGTTGGGCCGGTTGATCTGGCCCACGCCGCTGGCGAACCTATTGGCGGCGATCACTTTGGGCTGAAGACCCCCTCTGGCCTGCCGGCCATCTCCCCCACAAGGGGGGAGAAGACTTGCTGCGCCGCCTTGCCCAAATCAGTACAACGACGTTGCGGCAGGGTAGCCCCTCCCCCTTGTGGGGAGGGGTTGGGGAGGGGTTTTGATCCATGTCCAAAGCCCGGTCCGTCTGTCCTTCGCAGGCTAGCTCAGGTGATCGAGCCCTGAACGCCCTCCAGCAGCCAGTTCATGCCGTCGAGATAGGGGTCGTAATTGTCATAGGTCTTATCGACGACGACCTTGCCCTGGTTGTCCTTCAATGTGCCCTTGTAGATCGGCGCGCCAGCCTTCAGGGCGGCCATTGCCGCATCGGCTGCTTTCTTCGCCGCGTCGGTTGCACCGGCGCCATAAGGTGTGGAACGCAGCATGTCCTTGTCGAAGCCGCCGACGAGGAAGTTCGGCAGCGTTTTCTTGGCGGCGATATCGGCGGCAAACGACTTGTAGATCGTCTCCCACTTGTATTCGGCGCCGGTGATGAAGCCCTTGGGCGCCAGCGGTGCCTGCGAGGCATTGTGGCCAAGGCTTTTCACGCCGCGGGCTTCTGCCGTTTCGATCACCACTTTGGGGCTGTCGACATGGCAGGTCACGACATCGCAGCCGGCATCGACCAGCGCATTGGCAGCCTCGGCTTCGCGCACCGGCATCGACCAGTCACCGGTGAAGATGACGCGTACGGTGGCGGCCGGATTGACCGAGCGTGCGCCTAGGAGAACCGAGTTGATGTTGGAGAGAACCGAGGGAATTGGCTTTGCGGCAACAAAGCCGATTTTGCCGCTGGCCGAGGACAGGCCGGCTGCCACGCCGTTCACATAATGCGCCTGGTTCAGATACGGGAAGTAGGAGCCGGCATTCTTCGGATCCTTGTCCTTGCTCCACAGCGGGGCGGCGTGACGGAACTCGACGTCTGAATGCTTCTTGGCAAGATCGACGACAAAGGGATTATAATAGCCGAATGAGGTGGCCAGGATGAGGTTGGCGCCATCCAGATTGATCATCGACTCGATCGACTTGGAAACGGCATCCGTTTCCGGTACGTTTTCCTCTTCGATGACCGTGACGCCGGGGACTTGCTTCAATGCAGCGGCGGCTACCGCATGCGCCTGGTTCCAGCCGAAATCATCGCGCGGGCCGACATAGACGATGCCGACGGTAACGGCGGCCTGAGCCCGCGCCAGGCTGAAGGGCAGGGCGCTGGCCGCGACACCGGCCAGACCGGTTTTCAAGAGTGCACGGCGAGACATTTCAAAGCGTGACATTGGCAACTCCCCTTTTGTTTGGATCCGTACGGACCTTTCTTCAGGAGATAAGCAAAGGCTGTGCCACGCGCAGTATTGGCTTGTGAAATACTCAAGTCTTTGAAATTGTTGGCGAGGCTAGGGGAGGGGTGGCTGCCAATTTGGCCATATAATGAGCAAATTTTTAACGTGGTTTATAAATTAGGCAATTAGTTCCTTGTTGCATACAATTGGAAGTCGATGAAGTCGCAGTTTTGGCGACGTGCTTTTATGCGTCGTAGGGTGGTTCTCACTCTCTGTCAGGCTGACTTGGCTTTGATGCGGGGTCGCGGTCTTGCTGGAACCTCGTCAGCGGTCGAGGAATTGCTGCCATTGAATTTCACCGATCAGGCAGTCCATCTTCGGCTCGGTGGCGATGCGTTGCACCAGCGGTTCCGGCTGTCGGTCGCTGACCTCCAGCACCAGCTTGCGGCGGATGGCGGTGGCAAAATCCTTGGCGTCACGCACCGGCAGGACGAAGGAGCCTGGCCCGCCGATGACGCAATCCTTGTAATACTTGTCGAGGCCGCTCGATGTGCCAGAGGGGCGCAGCATGATGGCAAGCCCGTTGATGATGATGCCGGCCTCCACCGCCTTGTCGCGTACCGGCTCGACGGCTTCGCCAATATTGTTCGGTCCGTCGCCAGAGACATCGATCACCCGGCGCATGCCCTGGAAGTCGTTGTTCGTGAGGGCGGTGGCACCATAGCTGATGGCAGCGGAAATCGAGGTGCGGCGCTGCGTGTCGATCGGCCGTGCCGCAAGCTTGTCGGCAAAGGCCTTGGCATCCTCGGCGTTCTCGATCACCTGCCAGGCAAGCACTGAGCTTTCATCCACCTCGCCCGCCCATTCATAATAGGTAATGGCGATCTTGCCGATCAGGCCGCCGCGCACGGCATTGATGAAATCCGGGTGGTTGAGCGCGCTGACATAGCCTTCGCGCTGTATGCGGACCTCCTCATAATCCATGGATCGGGATGTATCGACGGCAAGGACGAGTTCCACGTCCACTTGATTTCCGGAAAGCGCGACCGTTTGAGACTGTCCGCCGGTGAGGCTGAGGAGCATTGCAAGTGTGGCAAGCATGGCATTCCCGTCACAAGCACTCGAATGACCGGAACTGTAACACAGGTTTCACAAAGGGCGATCAGGCTGCCGGATCAAAATGTCACGTTTCAGTGAGTGCTGATGAATGACGTGTAAACGCTCACTGCGCGCCTGATGCATCTTTTGTCGAATTGCATATTAGTTAGGCATTTCTGGATGTATTGTGTGCAGGATTGGCTTTTGAAGCCGGTCGAACCCCGCATTTCTGGCCGTTTGCGGTTGGCACGGCTGTTGCATCGGCCCTGGCAGAGTTAGCAGCTAGGGTTCCGGCATCAAACGATGTGACTGGTCCGAGAGCGGCTACCGGCGGAGAAACATTCCGCCGGGTGCACGGCGGGACAAAAGCCCGGGAGACCTCGCAAGCCAAGGGATTGGCGCGATGGTCCATGCCGATCCCTCTTTGAGATGAGCCAAAAGGGGAATTGCACATGCAGACGTTTTCAAAGCTTCTTTCCATGACTGCGCTTTCGGCAGCGCTGATGCTGTCCGGGCTTTCGGCGGCGCAGGCCGCGCCCAAGAAGGATTTCAAGGTTGCCTGGTCGATCTATGTCGGCTGGATGCCCTGGGGTTATGCGGCCGATCACGGCATCGTCAAGAAATGGGCCGATAAATACGGCATCAATATCGAGGTTACCCAGTTCAACGACTATGTGGAATCGATGAACCAGTACACGGCCGGCGCCTTTGACGCCGTGACGCTGACCAATATGGATGGTTTGTCCATTCCAGCCGCCGGCGGTGTCGATACCACTGCCGTCATTGTCGGCGATTTTTCCAATGGCAATGATGCCGTGATCTTGAAGGACAAGGCGAGCCTTGCCGATATCAAGGGCCAGAACGTCAATCTGGTTGAGTTCTCCGTCTCGCATTATCTGCTCGCCCGTGCGCTGGAAAGCATTGGCGCCTCCGAGCGCGACGTGAAGGTGGTCAATACGTCTGACGCCGATATGGTCGCCGCCTACCAGACCCCGGATGTCAGTGCCGTCGTCACCTGGAACCCGCTGGTCTCAACCATTCTGGAAAACAAGTCGGCCAAATCCGTATTCGACAGCTCGAAAATCCCCGGCGAAATCATGGATTTGATGGTCGCCAATTCGGATGTGTTGAAGGATAACCCGAATTTCGGCAAGGCGCTGGCCGGCATCTGGTATGACACGATGAAGGTGATGACCGCCGACAGCGCCGAAGGCAAGGCGGCCCGCACGACCATGGGCGCGGCCTCCGGCACGGATCTCGCCGGTTTTGAAGCGCAGATGGCAGCCACCAAACTGTTCGATAAGCCAGCCGATGCCGTTGCCTTCACCACCTCGCCGAACCTTCCCAAGACCATGGATCTGGTGCGCACCTTCCTGTTTGAAAAGGGGCTTCTGGGCAGTGGTGCTGCGTCTGCCGATGTCATCGGCATTGAAATGCCGGATGGCAAGGTGCTGGGCGACAAGGCGAATGTGAAGTTCCGCTTCACGGCGACCTATATGGATGCCGCCGCCAAGGGCGCTCTCTAAGCCTTGTTTTGAAACGCAGGCGCATTCATGCGCCTGCCCCTTTCGCCAAACATCAAAGAGATGCCGATGCGCTGGATCAATTCACGCCCCGGAAATGGCGCTCGCCTGGCCCTTGCCCTCCTGCCATTTTTGGTGGTGGCGGTGGCCTATATGGTGGGCTCTGTCGAGCGGCTGGCGGAAAACCCCAATGACAAGCTGCTGCCGGGACTGGCAGCCCTGGGCGATGCCATCAACCGCATGGCTTTCGTTCCTGATCCGCGCACCGGCGATTATCTTCTCTGGTCGGATACGGGTGCAAGCCTCACGCGGCTTGCCGCAGGGCTTGGCATTTCCACCGCGATTGCCCTGCTGCTTGGCCTTGTGATCGGCATCCTGCCGTTTGCGCGCGCTGCCCTTTCGCCCTTTGTCGGGGCAATTTCCATGGTGCCGCCGCTGGCGCTTCTGCCCATCCTCTTCATCGTGATGGGACTTGGCGAGGCGTCCAAGATCGCCCTCATCGTGATTGGCGTTGCCCCCATCATGGTGCGCGATCTGGCGCTGACGGCGCTGTCTCTGCCGCGCGAGATGATCGTCAAGGCCGAAACCTTGTCGGCCTCGTCCTGGCAGATAGCGCTGCGCGTCGTGCTGCCGCAGATCCTGCCGCGCCTCATCACCACGCTTCGCCTGCAGCTTGGCCCTGCCTGGCTGTTCCTGATTGCAGCCGAAGCGATTTCTTCTGATAGCGGGCTTGGCTACCGCATCTTTCTCGTGCGTCGCTATCTCTCGATGGACGTGATCTTTCCCTATGTGGTGTGGATCACGCTGCTCGCTGTCTTGACCGATTTCCTGCTTGATCGGCTGCGCATTGCCGTCTTCCCCTGGTCTGAACTGGAGAAGGGCAAATGAGCGCGCTATCCGTGAAGAATCTCTGGAAGGAATATGGCGACCAGATCGTTCTCGAAAATGTCTCTATCGAAATTGAGACGCGCGCCTTCGTGGCGCTGGTCGGCCCGTCCGGCTGCGGCAAATCTACCTTCCTGCGCATGCTGCTTGGCCAGGAGGTCCAGACAAGAGGCGAGATCCTGCTGGATGGGCAGGCTCTGCCGAAAGAGCCGGGGCCAGATCGTGGCGTCGTCTTCCAGCGCTATTCGGTGTTTCCGCATCTGACGGTGCTCGGCAATGTGATGTTCGGCAAGGAATTGCAGGCCTCGCGCCTTGCTGCCCGCCTGTTCGGCTCCGTCCGCCGCGTGGTGGAAGAGGAAGCCCGTGCGATGATTGCCGCTGTCGGCCTGATGGGGTCGGAGGATAAATACCCGGCGCAGCTTTCCGGCGGCATGCAGCAGCGTCTGGCGCTGGCACAGGCGCTCATCATGCGGCCAAAGGTTCTGTTGCTGGATGAGCCCTTCGGCGCGCTCGATCCGGGCATTCGCGCAGAAATCCACGTGCTGATGAAAAAGCTCTGGCACGAGGCACCGATGACCGTGGTGATGGTGACGCATGATATGCGCGAGGCCTTCACGCTTGCCACCCGCGTGGTTGCCTTTGAGCGCCCACGCGACCGGCCTGAGGAAAAGCTGCGCTATGGCGCAACGATTACCCGCGACATCACCATCTGGCCGCCGAGACAGGCAGGTCAGGCTTCCCTTTTTCGCCCAGACCGGGACGGCCCGGTCTCTTCAAAGGGTCAATAGCCGGGACGACCCGGCCGACATCCACTGGAGATGATGATGCATATCCGACGTTCTGAAGAGGAAATCGCCGCCAACCGGGCGCGTTACGAGGAACACCAGCAACAGGGGCTGAACTCTGCGCCGCAGGCGCTGCCGGGCAAAAGCGAAAAACCCGCGCCGGCGATTGCCGAGGACCGGATCATCCACCGGGAAATCATCCCCGGCGGTTGGTACTGGTCAACCCGCGTGAAGGCAAACGAGGTGCTGCGTATTGCGCTCGACGAGGGCTTCTCGACGCTCTCGCTGATTGCCTGGAACGCAGCCGACACCACCGAGCGGCTGAACCTGCCCGATACGGTGAAGGTGCAGTGGACGACCGGGCTTGGCAAAGGCCGGGTCATCTTTTCCGATATGGGCAAGGTGATGTTCTCCATCGTGGAAGACAGCTGCGGCGCCCATGATGTGCTGATGGGTGGCTCGACGGCCTCTTCCAATGCCAAGAAATACCCCGGTGCCAATGGTCCGGCCCTTCGCAACACGCGTGATAATTTTGTGCTTCTTGCCACCAAGGCCGGTCTCGATAAGCGCGACATTCCGGCAGCGCTCGCGCTCTTTGCCCCCGTGCGTGTCGATGCGGAGGGAAAATTCCTCTGGAGACCGGAGCTTGTGAGCGACGGTGATTACGTGGACCTGCGCGCCGAGATGGACATGATCGTCGGTTTCTCCAACTGCCCGCATCCGCTTGATCCGAACCCGGTCTATGCGCCAAACCCGGTGACCGTCACCCGCCTGTCCGCATCCGAGCCTGTCGCTGATGATCTCTGCCGCACAGCCACCCCCGAAGCCCATCGCGGCTTTGAAAACAACGCATTTGCGGCTCTGTGAGAGGAGAGAAACCATGACCCAGTTCATCCAGACCTCTGCCTCCCGCACGCTGAAGAATACCGTTCAGGACCATTACATCGCTGCCGAAGCGCCGTTTTCGACCGTGGTGAAGAAGGGCCAGATCCTGCGTATCGAGGACACTTACGGCCAGCAGGCCATCGATACGCTGTTTTACAATGCCGATGATTTTTCCGAGCGTTATTCCAGCCAGGACACGATGCGCGAGCAGGGTGCGGCCTATATCTCCACCGGCACGAAGATCCTCTCGTCCGAAGGCCGGGTGATGGCCACTATGACCGCCGATACTTGCGGGCGCCATGATACCTCTGCCGGCGCCTGCTCGTGTGAGAGCAATACCGTGCGCTTTGGCCATTACACGAAATACCTGCATGCCTGCCGCGACAATTTTGTGCTGGAAGTGTCCAAACACGGCATGAGCAAGCGCGATGTGGTCGCCAATATCAACTTCTTCATGAATGTACCGATCGAACCCTCGGGCGAAATGACCATTGTAGACGGCATCTCGGCGCCCGGCGACTATGTGGAGCTGAAGGCGGAGATGGATGTGCTGCTCGTCATTTCCAACTGCCCGCAGATCAACAATCCCTGCAACGGATTTGACCCGACACCGGTGCGCGTGCTCGTCTGGGAGGGTGAGGACGCCTGATGTTTCAAAAAGTCCTGATCGCCAATCGCGGCGAAATCGCCGTGCGGGTCATCCGCACGTTGAAGAAGATGGGCATTGCGTCCGTTGCCGTCTATTCCGATGCCGACCGGTTTTCCAAAGCCGTGCTGATGGCCGATGAGGCCGTGCGGCTCGGCCCGGCCCCGGCGTCCGAAAGCTATCTCAATGTCGAGGCGGTCATTGCCGCCTGCCGTGAGACTGGCGCAGAGGCCGTGCATCCCGGCTACGGGTTCCTGTCGGAGAATATCGGCTTTGCCGAGCGGCTGAAGGCCGAAGGCATTGCCTTCATTGGACCGAGCCCGGAAAACATCGCCGATTTTGGCCTCAAACACACGGCCCGCGCCCTTGCCAGGGCGAGTGGGGTGCCGCTTCTTCCCGGTTCTGACCTGCTGGGAAACCGTGAGGAAGCACTGACCGCAGCTGACGAGATCGGCTATCCGGTGATGCTGAAATCCACCGCCGGCGGCGGCGGTATTGGCATGCAGCTTTGCGATACGCCAGAGGCGCTGGCTGCCGCCTTTGACAGCGTGCAGCGCACGGCGAAATCCAGTTTCGGCGATGCTCGCGTCTATCTGGAACGCTTCGTCTCCAAGGCCCGTCATGTGGAAGTGCAGATCTTTGGCGATGGCAAGGGCCGGGTGATTGCGCTCGGCGAGCGTGATTGTTCGCTGCAGCGGCGAAACCAGAAGGTGATCGAGGAGACGCCGGCGCCCGGCCTCTCCGAGACCGTGCGTTCAAGGCTGCATGCGGCGGCCGTGGCGCTTGGCAAGCAGGTCAATTACGCCTCTGCCGGAACCGTCGAGTTCATCTATGATCCGGCACGCGAGGAGTTCTACTTTCTCGAGGTGAATACCCGCCTCCAGGTGGAACATCCGGTAACGGAAGCCGTGTTTGGCGTCGATCTCGTCGAATGGATGATCGCCCAAGCCGCTGGCGAGGATGTGCTGACCGGCAAGGAAAACCTGGTGCCCAAGGGTGCGGCCATCGAGGCGCGCATCTATGCGGAAATGCCGCATGCCGGCTTTCGTCCCAGCGCCGGCCTGCTGACCGAAGTCGTGTTTCCAGAAGGCGTGCGCGTTGATGGCTGGATCGAGACCGGAACGGAGGTCACGCCTTTCTACGATCCGATGCTCGCCAAGCTGATTGTTGCGGCAGACACACGTGAGGCGGCAATTGCGGCTCTCTCCGATGCGCTGGAAAAAACCGCGCTATCGGGCATCGAGACCAATCTGGATTATCTGAAGGCGATTGCTGCCTCCGATCTGTTCCAGAGCGGCGATGTGGCAACGACGGCGCTGAAAGATTTTCACTTCGTCCCCGACGTGATCGAGGTCGTGGCGCCCGGCGCGCAATCCAGTCTTCAGGAACTGCCGGGCCGGCTCGGCCTCTGGCATGTCGGCGTGCCGCCGTCGGGGCCGATGGATGCGCGCTCGTTCGCCCATGCCAACCGGCTGGTGGGCAATCATGATCATACGGCGGCGCTGGAACTTACCGTCTCCGGCCCGGTGCTGAAATTCTTCTCCGATACGCTCGTGGCGCTTGCGGGGGCCGTGATGCCGATGGTGGTCGATGGCAAGCTCTTGGCCCATGATAGGGCGGTTCTGGTGAAAGCCGGCCAGACGCTGACGATTGGCAGCATTTCCGGCGCCGGCCAGCGGGCTTATCTTGCCGTGGCGGGTGGTTTTGCAGCCCCCGTCGTGCTCGGATCGCGCGCCACATTCGGGCTTGGCCAGTTCGGCGGCAATGCCACCGGCACGCTTCGCGCCGGCCATGTGCTGAGGCTGGCGCGGGCAAATCAGTTCGATGTGAAGCCTGCCGATGAGCCGGCGGAACTGACCCGCGAATGGTCCGTCGGTGTCGTCTATGGTCCGCATGGCGCGCCGGATTTCTTCCTGGAGGAAGATATCGAGACACTGTTTTCGACCGATTACGAGGTGCATTTCAACTCCGCCCGCACCGGCGTGCGCCTCATCGGTCCTGCACCCAAATGGGCGCGCGAGGATGGCGGTGAGGCGGGGCTGCATCCCTCCAACCTGCATGACAATGCCTATGCGATTGGCGCGATCGATTTCACCGGCGATATGCCAATTATTCTCGGGCCGGATGGTCCAAGCCTTGGCGGCTTCGTCTGCCCGGCGGTGATTGCCCGCGACGAGCAGTGGAAGATGGGCCAGTTCAAGCCGGGGGATCGGATAGGGTTTCATCCTGTGGCGCGGCATGGGGATGTTTTTCCGGATTTTGAGCCAGCCATACCCCCCTCTGTCCTGCCGGACATCTCCCCCTCAAGGGGGGAGATTGGCAGAGAAGCACCGTCACCAGTCACAAATCAGACTCACCTTGCTTCCTCGTTCTCGGCCTTTGCGCGTGGCGAGACAGCTGCATCCCTGATCTCCCCCCTTGAGGGGGAGATGTCCGGCAGGACAGAGGGGGGTAAAATCTCCTCTGGCTCCCCCATCCTTGCCACACACACCAGCGGTTCTGTCCCCGTCGTCTATCGCCGCCAGGGCGATGATAATCTCTTGGTCGAATATGGTGAGATGCAGCTGGATATCGCTATCCGCATGCACGTTCACCTGCTGATGCAGGCCGTGCAGGCGGCAAAGCTTCCGGGGTTGATCGATCTGACGCCCGGCATCCGCTCCTTGCAGATCCACTATGACGGCACCACTCTGTCCCGCGCCAAACTGCTGAGGCAGTTGATGGAAATCGAGCAGAACCTGCCGCCGGTCTCAGAGGTGAAGGTGCCGAGCCGCACCGTCTGGCTGCCGCTGTCGTGGAACGATCCTGAAGCCGAACTTGCCATGCGCAAATATCAGGAACTTGTGCGCCCCAACGCGCCCTGGTGCCCGTCGAATATCGAATTCATCCGCCGTATCAATGGTCTGAAAGATGAGCAGGCGGTGAAGGACACGATCTTCAACGCCTCCTATCTGGTGATGGGCCTGGGTGACGTCTATCTCGGCGCGCCGGTGGCGACCCCGCTTGATCCGCGCCACCGGCTGGTGACGACGAAATACAATCCGGCCCGCACCTGGACGCCGGAAAATGCCGTCGGCATCGGCGGCGCCTATATGTGCATCTACGGCATGGAAGGGCCTGGCGGTTACCAGCTGTTCGGCCGGACAATCCAGGTGTGGAATACCTGGCGGCAGACGGATGTTTTTACCGAGGGAAAACCCTGGCTTCTGGATTTCTTCGACCAGATCCGTTTCTTTCCCGTCTCCCATGAGGAGCTGATGGAGGCGCGCGCCGCCTTCCCGCATGGTGGCTATCCCATCCGCATCGAGGAGGGAACTTTCTCCTATGCCGATTACGAGGCCGAGCTTGCGCGCAATGCCGATAGCATCAAGGCCTTCAAGCAGGGCCAGCAGTCAGCCTTCGAGGCGGAACGAAAGCGTTGGAAGGAACAGGGGCTGGATAGCTTTGTCACCGATGAAGGCACTGGCCCCGGTCTTGGCGGTGATATCCCCGCAGGCTGCTTTGGCGTTGAAAGTGCCGTTCCCGGCAATGTCTGGAAACTGCTGGTCGAGGAAGGCCAGGAGGTGAAGGCGGGCGACACGCTGGCCATCATCGAATCCATGAAAATGGAAATCAATGTCACCGCCCATGCGCCGGGAACCGTGAAGGAATTGCGCGCCGGGCCGGGCCGTAACGTCAAGGCCGGCGATGTGCTGGTTGTTCTGGAGGAAGTTCAATGATCCCCGCCATTCTCGATCTCGCCTCGCTGAAGGCACTGTATACAGCCGGACTTTCACCGCTTGATCTCGTGGAAGAGGTGATTGCCCGCCGCAAGGCCTCTGACGATCCGGCGATCTTCATCTCAGAGACGCCGGATGAGGATCTGCGGGCTGCCGCCAAAGCGCTGGTGGAGAAGGCGCCCGAGCCCAACAGCCTGCCCCTCTGGGGCATTCCCTTTGCCGTGAAGGACAATATCGATGCGGCCGGCCTGCCAACAACGGCTGCCTGCCCGGCCTTTGCCTACCAACCGGAAAAGGACGCAATCGTCGTTGCACGCCTGAAGGCTGCCGGCGCGCTTGTCATCGGCAAGACCAATCTCGACCAGTTCGCCACGGGGTTGAACGGCACACGCTCGCCTTATGGTGCGCCGCGCTCGGTGTTTGACAAGGCCTATGTCTCGGGCGGTTCCTCTTCCGGTTCTGCGGTTTCTGTGGCAGCCGGTCTGGCGAGCTTTGCGCTTGGCACCGATACGGCAGGCTCTGGCCGCGTGCCGGCGGCTTTCAACAATCTTGTCGGCATCAAGCCAACGCCGGGTCTGGTGCCGAATGTCGGTGTCGTGCCAGCCTGCCGCAGCGTCGATGTCGTCACCGTCTTTGCTGCAACCGTGGGCGATGGCGTGGCGGTGCGCAAGGTGATGGAGGGCTATGACGCCGCCGATCCGTTCTCGCGCAAGGCCACACCTGCCACGCTGCCGGCACAAGGCCTGCGCATCGGTGTGCTTGCGGGAGCAGAGCGCGAGTTCTTCGGCAATGCCGCCGTTGAAGCGCTTTATGATGCGGCGATCGAGCGGGCGAAATCCTTGGGCGCCACTATCGTGCCATTCGATTATGCGCCGTTTAGGCAGGCCGCCGAACTGCTCTATAATGGTCCCTGGGTGGCCGAGCGTCTGGCGGCGGTGAAGGATTTCATCGCGACCAATGCCGATGATTTCGATCCGACGGTGCGCACCATCATCGAGGGCGCAAAGGCCTATAGCGCGGTGGATGCCTTCGAGGGCCGCTACAGGCTGGAAGCGCTCGGGCAGTTGGTGAAGGCTGAATGGCAGAATCTCGACATTTTGATGCTGCCAACCTCGCCCACCACCTATACGGTTGCGGACATGCAGGCC
The DNA here is from genome assembly GCF_005222845.1 of Rhizobium sp. FY34. Taxonomy (GTDB): domain Bacteria; phylum Pseudomonadota; class Alphaproteobacteria; order Rhizobiales; family Rhizobiaceae; genus Neorhizobium. The sequence goes on from NZ_STFZ01000014.1 coordinate 61,100, forward strand.
GATCCGATCGCGAAGAACGGTCATTTCGGACGCTATACAAACTTCGCCAATCTCTATGGCTATGCGGCAATTGCCGTGCCGGCAGGCTTTGGCGAAAACGGTCTGCCAGCCGGCGTTACCCTTGTCGGTCCAGGCTTTTCCGATGATGCGCTGGCCGCCTTTGCCGATGCCATGCATCGCGCCTGCGCATCCGGAATGGGCAAAGACAAGGCGGCCAATCTGCCGGAGGCGTCCAAGGTGGCGCAACCGGATGATGGCCTCGTCACCATCATGGTCGTTGGCGCGCACCTGACCGGCATGCCTTTAAACCACGAATTGACCGGCCCCGGCGGCACTCTGTTGAAGACCTGCCGCACGGCTGGCGATTATCGTCTCTACGTTTTGCCCAACACCACGCCGCCCAAACCCGGTCTGATCCGCGAGCCGGGATTTGCGGGGCTGGGGCTTGAGGTTGAAGTCTGGAAGGTGACGCCGGAGGCCTTCGGGCGTTTCGTGCAGAACATCCCGGCGCCGCTTGGTATCGGCAAGGTGACGCTGGACGATGGCAGCCAAGTCTCCGGCTTTTTGTGCGAACCCTATGCCATTCAAGGTGCGCAGGAGGTGACGGCGCTGGGTGGCTGGCGCGCCTATATCGCCTCTCGCAAATGAGCAGGGATAGGGCGGCTTGCCGCCCTATCCATCCACCGGGCGCGGCTTGCCGTCGAGATCCAGCGCGACCATGATGAAGATCGCGTCCGTCACCTTTTGCCGGGCTTCCGAGAACTGCCGGCGTACCCAGCATTCCACCGAAAGCGTCATGGACGTGCGGCCCACCTGCATGACGGTCGTGTAGATGCACAGTGTGTCGCCCACCTTCACCGGATTGCGGAAAATCATTTCTTTCATGGCTGCGGTCACTGTCCGTCCCTTTGCGCGCTCCGAGGACGCGAGGCCGGCGGCAATATCCATCTGCGCCATCACCCAACCGCCGAAGATATCGCCGGCAGGATTGGCATCGGCGGGCATGGCCAGGGTGCGCAGCGTCAGTTCGCCGCGTGGTTCGTCCAGTCTGTCAGTCATGGCAGTTGTTTCCTTCTCACTGTGCACTGCACAATGAGATGTCGCCTGCGATGCCTCCCGGCAAGCGACATTCCTGCATGGCGGTATTGCGTCAGCTCATAGCCGCGTCAGGTCCGTCGGGCTGTTCTGCATAATGCCTTCCATGGAAAAGAAGCCGGTCACGGTGGAGAAATCGAAATCGGTGATGAGCTTCTGGTAAAAGGCATCATAGCCGCGCATGCCGCGCGTCACCACTTTCAACAGATAGTCCCAATCGCCGCCGATGCGGTAGAAATCCACGACTTCCGGCAGTTTCTCGACATGCTTGCGAAAACTCTCCGCCCATTCCTTGGAATGGTGGCGGGTGCGGATCATCACGAACACGGTCAGATCAAGCCCGAGCGCCGGCAGATCGACGGCGGCCTGCGAACCTTTCAGTACGCCCGTCTCCTGCAGTCGTTGCAGGCGGCGCCAGCAGGCGTTCTGCGACAGGCCGACTTTTTCGGCAAGCTCGCGCTGCGACAGCGAACCCTCTCTTTGCAGGAAGGTCAGGATACGCCGATCAATTGCGTCAATTTTCAGATCTTCTTCGTTCATATGACCCACATAAGCGCTGTTTAACGCAAAGATAGAGGATGAAGTCACACCGGCGCAATGTCTATGCTTGCCGAAAGCCAAATCACAAGGGATCAGTCAGCATGGCAAGCGCAACAACCGGTGCAACGACAACGCTACTGGCGGATTTTCGCGACAGTCTCGCGGTTAGCGAGATCCTATCTGCCTTAAGCGATGGGCTGGTTGGCAAGCACGCCGTGATCGATGGGCCGTTTGGCGAAAAGCCGCTGGTCTATGCCGATTATGTGGCTTCTGGCCGGGCGCTGATGCAGGTGGAAAGCTTCATCCTACAGCAGGTGCTGCCCTTCTATGCCAATAGCCACACGGAAGCCTCCTATTGCGGGGGCATGATGACGCGGCTGCGGCGCGAAGCGCGGGCGCAGATTGCAAGGTGCTGCGGCGCCAATGACCAGCATGCGGTGATCTTTGCCGGATCGGGCGCCACGGCCGGTCTCAACCGGCTTGTCTCTCTGTTTGCCGCTGACAATGGCCGCACACGCGTCATCATCGGTCCCTACGAGCATCATTCCAACATTCTGCCCTGGCGGGAAGCCGGCGCCGATATTGTCGAACTTTGCGAGGCAGCAGGCGGGGGGCCGGATCTGGATGAACTGGAGGCGGTCCTCTCGGCTTCGGCTGGCTTTGCGCAGGTGATCTGTTCGTTTTCCGCCGCCTCCAATGTCACCGGCATCACAACCGATGTGGCGTCCATCACGGCGCAGGTGAAGCGCGCCGGCGCCAAGATCATCTGGGATTATGCCGGCGGTGGGCCTTATCTGCCGATTGCCATGGAGCCGGAAGCGGGCGCCGAAATCGATGCCATCGTTGTTTCGCCGCACAAGTTCATCGGCGGGCCGGGGGCATCCGGCGTGCTGATCGTGCGCCATGATGCCGTGTCGCGCAGCACGCCCACCTGGAGCGGTGGCGGCACGGTGAAATTCGTTTCCTCCACCGCTCATGATTATGCCGACAGCCTGGAGGCCCGCGAAGAGGCCGGCACGCCAAACGTGGTGGGTGATATTCGCGCAGCACTGGCTTTCCTCGTCAAGGATGCGATCGGCGACGCGCTGATGGAGAGCCGCAATGCGGCGCTGACGGCGCAGGCCGTCGCTGCCTGGAAAGACGAGCCCCATATCGAGCTTCTCGGCTCGCTGGATCTTCAGCGTCTGCCGATCTTTTCCTTCCGCATTCGTGACGGACAGGGCGGTTATCTGCACCAGCAACTGGTCACCCGCATGCTGTCTGATCGCTTCGGCATTCAGGCGCGCGGCGGCTGTGCCTGCGCCGGTCCTTACGTGCATCGCCTGCTCAATATCAGCGATGAGGAATCCGCCCGCCTGCGCCAGGCGATCCTGGCCGGTGACGAGATGGAAAAGCCGGGCTTCACGCGGCTCAATTTCTCGGTTCTGCTCTGCCCTGAAAAGGTGGAATTCATCCTGGACAGCGTTCGCACGCTGGCCCGCGATGCTCTTGCGTTGCAGGCCGCCTATAGCTTTGATCCGGCTCGCGCGATCTTCTTTCCGCAGGCCGCGTGAAACTGATCGTTATTCACTACCAAGCGTGATGCGGGGCGTAAATGCCACGATGCGTTCCAGCCGTTCGCGCTCTGGCGTCATTGCCTGCAGCGCAAGCCGCGCCGCCGTCTCGCCCATTTCGCGGCGGGGCGAATGGGAGGTTGCGATGCGAACCGGCAGGGCATCGGCAATCTCCAGCCCGTTGAAGCCGGCAATCAGCAGGCGATCCGGCACGGCAATGCCAAGCTCCATACAGGCAAACACGCCGCCGGCGGCCATGTCGTCATTGGAATAGTAAATACAGTCAAGCTCCGGCGCCTTGAGAAGAAGCGCTCGCGTCAGCCGTTTGCCAAGCGATGGCGAGGAGAAATCAGGTGCCACTTCTTCGGCCTCAAGGCTGAGATCCGCCTGCCGCAGGCTCATCTCGAAACCGCGTTTGCGTTTTGCAGCGCGCAAGTCGCGGCCAAGCCCGCTGCCGACATAGCCGATACGCCGGCGCCCAGTCGTCAGCAATGCGCGTCCCATCGCCTCGCCGGCCGCGCCATGCGACAGGCCGACATTGAAATCCACCGGCTCTCCATCGAGATCCATCAGCTGGACGATCGGAATATCCGCCTGTCTCAGAAGCCGTAACGTTTCGTCCGGCTGGTCGAGACCGGTGACGATCATCGCAGAGGGCCGCCAGGACAGCATATTGCGGATGACCTCCCGTTCCTTATCCGGATCGTAATCGGAAAGGCCGAAGACGGCCTGCATGCCTGTGCCTTCCAGCACGGCGCTGATGCCCGATAGAACCTCCGGGAAAACCACATTCGACAGGGACGGCACGACGACGCCGATCAGGTTGGTGCGCTGGGCAGACAGCGACAATGCCAGCTGGTTGCCGACATAGCCGATGCGCTCGGCGGCCTCGCGCACCTTCAGGATACTGTCCTTGGAGACATCGGCTGCACCGCGCAACGCCCGAGAGGCGGTCATCTTGCTGACGCCCGCAGCGGCGGCCACTTCTTCCAGCGTTGGTCTGCGCATGCGCCGTCCCGGTCCCCTGTTCTGTTGTGCGATCCTAGGCCGGTTCATGGACAAAGCCAAATCGCAGCCTGTTGACAATGCCGCGTGTCTCACTCTACGTTATCGATACCGGTATCGATACCAATTTCTGAGCGCGGCGACCAGAGGGAGGAATGGAAGTGGCGAGCAATCGTATAGCAACCGTGATCGGGCTCGGCTCGATGGGCTGGGGTGCAGCACTATCGCTGCTGCGCGCGGGCTTTTCCGTGAAGGGCGTCGATATCCGCCCCACCGTGCTGGAAGCGTTTCGCGCCGAGGGCGGGCAAGCCTTTGCAACGCCGGCGGAGGCCGGTTCAAGCGATGTTGTCTTCGTTTTCGTCGTCAATTCTTATCAGGCAAACCAAGTCCTCTTCGGTGAGACCGGCGCCCTTTCAACGGCAAGCCCCGGCACGGTATTTCTGCTCTGCGTGACGATGGCGCCCAGCGCAACGCTCGATATCGCGCAGAAGCTCGAAGCGGCCGGCATGCGCGTCATCGATGCGCCGGTCTCCGGCGGGCATGTGAAGGCGCTGTCCGGCGAGATCACCGTCATGGGTTCTGGCGCAGATGATGCCTTTGAGGCAGCACAGGATGCGCTGGATGCCGTGTCTGCCAAGGTTTTCCGGCTGGGAAGCGACATCGGGCTCGGCTCCAAGGTCAAGATGATCAACCAGTTGCTTGCCGGCGTGCATATTGCAGCGGCCGCTGAAGCGCTGACGCTTGCCGCCAAAGTTGGTCTTGACCTGCAGACGGTCTATGACGTTATCAAGGTTTCGGCGGGCTCCTCCTGGATGTTCGAAAATCGCGGGCCGCATATCGTCGATGGCGATTACACGCCGCGCTCGGCCGTTGATATTTTCGTCAAGGATCTCGGCATCGTGACGGGCGAGGCAAAGCAGAACGGTGGCGAGACACCCTTGAGCGCCACGGCTCTTTCCCTTTTCAGCCAGGCATCAGCGGCAGGTCTTGGCCGCGAGGATGATGCGGCGGTTGCCAAGATCCTGGCAAGGATGAGCGGCGTGACCCTGCCGGGCATGGAGTAGGTCATGACTATTCTTCTCGGTGCCATCGCGGATGATTTTACCGGCGCAACCGATCTTGCCGGGCTCCTGGCGCGTAGCGGCTGCCCGGTATCGCTGCGCATCGGCCTGCCGGAAAAGGATGAGCCGAGAGACGGGCTTGCGCCCTTCGAGATCATCGCCCTGAAATGCCGGACTGTTGCCGTCGACGATGCCGTCAGCCAGACGCGCGCGGCGCTCGACTGGCTGGCCCGCCACGGAGCACAGAAATTCTACTGGAAATATTGCTCGACATTCGACAGCACGGACAGAGGCAATATCGGCCCGGTCTCCGAGGCGCTGATGGCAGCGCTTGGCACTGGACAGACCCTCTACTGCCCGGCCTTTCCGGAAAATGGCCGCAGCATTTTCATGGGCCATCTGTTCGTCGGGCAGGATCGGCTCGATGAAAGCCCGATGAAGGATCACCCGCTGACGCCGATGCGCGATTCCAGTCTTCTGCGGCTGCTTGGGCCCCAGGTGAAGGGAAAAGTCGGGCTTGCCAATCGGCTCAGCGTCGCGCGCGGTGCCGATGCGCTGAAGGCCCGGTTTGCCGAGCTGAAAGGGCAGGGGATCGCCCATGTCATTGTCGATGCGGTGGCGGATGAGGATCTCGCAACAATTGCCGAGGCCAGTCTCGATTTTCCTCTCATTACCGGGGGAAGCGCACTTGCCATGCCTTTGCCGGCTCTCTTTGCGCGGGCCGGCCGTCTGTCCTTGACCGGGCAGAGGTTTTCAGCGCCGCCCGTCACAGGCGGACAGATCGTCCTGTCCGGCAGTTGCTCGGCCATGACCCGCCGACAGGTCGCCCATTATGAAGGTCGCGCTGCCTGTTTGCGGCTGGACCCGCTTTTGCTGGATGCCGAAGGAACCGGCGCTGCACTTTTCTGGTTGCGGTCGCAGTCCCCGGATCAGCCGAAACTGATCTATGCCACAGCAGAGCCAGAGGCGGTGCGGGCAGCGCAGGACAGGCTTGGCGTGGAACGTGCCGGCCATCTGATCGAACAGGCGCTCGCCGAACTGGCGCTCGAGGCCTTCCGGCTGGGCGTGCGGCGTTTCGTGGTTGCCGGCGGCGAAACCTCCGGTGCGGTTGCGAGCGCCCTGGGTGTGTCCCGGCTGTCGGTTGGCCGCGAAATTGCGCCGGGCGTGCCGTGGACCTATGCCCGCAAGGATGGCGAACCGGTTGCGCTGGCGCTCAAATCCGGCAATTTCGGCACAGAGGCGTTTTTCAGCGACGCTTTCGATGTTCTGGAGGCCCGATGAGCGAAGAAACACGACTGCGCGACGATATCTGCCGCATGGCAAAATCCCTGTTCGACCGGGGGCTGACCGGCGGTTCCTCCGGCAATATTTCGGCGCGGCTTTCCGATGGCCGCTTGCTGGTTACGCCAACCGGCACATCCTTCGGTAGCCTTGATCCCGCCCGGCTGTCGCTGTTCGATGCAGACGGCCATCTTGCCAGCGGCGACAAGCCGACCAAGGAAATGCCGCTGCATGCCGCATTTTACGAGACGCGACCGGCAAAGACCGGCGCTGTCGTGCATCTGCATTCCTGCCATTCGGTGGCGCTGTCCATGCTGCCGGATGTCGATCCCGACAATATGTTGCCGCCACTCACCGCCTACTCGATTATGAAGCTCGGCAAGGTGAAGCTTCTACCCTATTTCATTCCCGGCGACTCGGCGGTGGGGGATGCCATTCGCGGGCTGGCCGGCCGGCGCTCGGCGGTGATGCTGGCCAATCATGGGCCGGTGGTAGCGGCCAAGGATCTGGAAGCCGCCGTCTATGCGGTGGAGGAGCTGGAGGAGACGGCAAAGCTTGCGCTTCTGACGCGCGGCATGAACCCGCGCCTGCTGAATTTTGCGCAGGTTGCCGAAATCGTCCGAACCTTCGATGTGGAGTGGGACTGATGACGCTGTTTTCCGCCAATCTTGGTTTTCTGTGGCAGGACCTGGCGCTTTCCGATGCCATCCGCGCGGCAAAGGCTGCCGGCTTTGATGCCGTCGAATGCCACTGGCCCTACGCGGTGCCGGCAAAGGAAGTGCGCGCAGCGCTGATCGAAACCGGCTTCACCATGCTGGGGCTCAACACCACGCGCGGCGATGCAGGCGCTGGCGATAACGGACTTTGCGCCATTCCCGGCCGAGAACTCGAGGCAAAGGCCGCCATCCGCGAGGCAATCGCCTATGCGGTGGCAATCGAGACACCCAATGTGCATGTCATGGCGGGCATAGCCGAGGGGCCTGTGGCACAGGCGGTCTTCATCGACAATCTGCGCTATGCCTGCGCGCTGGCTGAAGCGCATGACATCACCATCCTCATCGAACCGCTCAACGCGCGCGATGCGCCGGGCTATTTTCTCGGCACCTCCGTTCAGGCGGTTAAGATCATCGAGGCGGTCGCTGCGCCAAACCTGAAGCTGATGTTCGATTGCTATCATGTGCAGATCATGGAAGGCGATCTCAGCCACAGGCTGGCGCGGTTGATGCCTCTGATCGGCCATGTGCAGATCGCCGCCGTGCCGGATCGCGGCGAGCCGGATTCCGGTGAAATCGACTACCGCCATATCCTCAAGCATCTGGAAAAACTTGGATATCACCGACCGGTTGGCGCCGAGTACCGTCCGCGTTCGACCACCGATGCCGGGCTGTCGTGGATGGAGGCGCTGCGATGAACGCAGCTCTCATTCCTGCCGCGCTGCAGCGACGAATCCGCATTGACCATGCCCCGGCGCACCGCTATCAACATACCCGGTGGTCCGTCCAGCAGACCAGTTGCGATGAAGCAATGCGGGGCTGGGTTGGGACGAAACATGGATGGCGGGGCATGAAGACCGACGGCATTCTGACACAGGTTCCAAACCTCGGTGGCTCGATCACCCGCCAGACGGCGCGCGATGCCGTGGCCGATAAACTCACGACATTGATTGCAACCGGCATGCTGCGTCCCGGAGACGAATTGCCGGGCGAGCGCGAGCTTGCCCATGTGCTGCATGTCAGCCGTGAGACAGTGCGCGGCGCCATCCAGATCCTCGCCGCCAAAGGTTTCATCGAGGTTTCTCAAGGCAGCCGCAGCCGCGTGGCGGATGTGGATCTCAGCCATCTGCCGATCACGATCGCCTCACCGAGCGCCATCGATCGTTATGATCTGGAGGCGGTGCACGGTGCACGCCTGCTGGTGGAACTCGATGTGGTCGGCCAGGCCGTCGATCGCATCACGCAAGACACACTCGACAAGCTTGATGCGCTTCTGGAGGTGCAGCGGCAGGTGGGCGATGACACGATGCGCTTTTTGATCTGCGACCGTGAATTTCATCTGGCGATCTACCGCGCCTGCGGCAATCCGCTACTCTGCGATTTCGTCGTGGATCTCTACGGCTATCTGATGGATCACCGGCGTCATGCCATGGCGATGCCGGGGGCGACTGCCGGAAGCTATGCGGACCATGTGGAGATTGTCGATGCGCTGAAGCGACGCGACAGGGTGGCCGTGGTCGAGGCCTTTCGCCGGCATCTGACGCATATCTATGAGACGACCCGCGACATGGCGGCAAAGCCGGTGCTGGAGGAGCGCCGCACTGTGAATACGACAGCCTGAGTTAAGTCCGTGGGAGCGGGCCGGGCAGATGAGAATGGCAGGGAGGAGCCGAGATTATGCATGTATTGGTGATCGGGGCCGCCGGCATGGTGGGCCGCAAGCTTGTCGAAAAAATCGCCGCCACGCCGGGCATTCTCGGTGGTGAAATCATGCGCCTGACGCTGGCCGATGCCTTTGCGCCGCAGGTGCCGGCCTCACTTGCGCCAATTGCCAAAACCCTCACCGTGGATCTGGCAGCACCGGGCACGGCGGCAATGCTGATCGAAGGCCGGCCGGACATCATCATCCATCTTGCGGCTATCGTGTCTGGCGAGGCTGAGGCCGATTTCGACAAGGGTTATGCGGTCAATCTCGATGGCACGCGCATGCTGTTTGAGGCAATCCGCCAGGAAGGGCTGCGCGAGCCCTATCTGCCGCGCCTCGTATTTGCCTCTTCCATCGCCGTTTTCGGAGCGCCCTTCCATGATGTGATTGAAGAGGAGTTCTTCACCACGCCGCTCACCAGCTATGGCACGCAGAAGGCGATCACCGAACTGCTGCTGGCCGACTATTCCCGCCGTGGCATTTTCGATGGTGTCGGTATCCGCCTGCCAACCATCTGCATTCGGCCGGGCACACCGAACAAGGCTGCCTCCGGCTTCTTTTCCAATATCCTGCGCGAGCCGCTTTCCGGCAAGCAGGCCGTGCTTCCCGTCAGCGAGGATGTGCGCCACTGGTTTGCAAGTCCGCGCTCGGCCGTCGGCTTCTTCGTCCATGCCGCAACAATGGAGACGGGGCCTATCGGCCCGCGCCGCAACCTGACCATGCCGGGCCTTTCGGCGCTGGTGGGCGAAGAGATCGAGGCTTTGCGGCGCGTTGCAGGGAATAAGGCGGTGACTTTGATCCGCCGCGAGCCCGATGCGGGTATTGCCAAGATCGTGGCCGGCTGGCCGACGAATTTCGATGCCAGCCGCGCGGAAGGCCTTGGTTTCAAGGCCGAGACGACATTCGACGAGATTATCCGGATCCATATTGAAGACGAATTGGGAGGCAGAATGGCATGACCCTGGCAGACGGCAATAAGACCGCAGCAATCGCGCTGGTAACGGGTGGCGGAACCGGCGTTGGCAGGGCCATCGCCACGGCATTGGCTGAGGCCGGCTACCAGGTGGTAATTTCCGGGCGGCGCAGCGATGTGCTGAAGGCGGCAGCCGAAGACATTGCAGCTAAAACCGGTGGTCGCGTGGAAGCGATGACGGCGGATGTTGGCGACCCGGCCTCGGTAAAGGCCCTGTTCGATGGGATTGTCGAAAGCTTCGGGCGGCTTGATCTGCTGGTCAACAATGCCGGTATCAGCGCGCCGGGCGTGCCGATGGAAGACATCACGTTCGAACAATGGAGTGCGGTGCTGGGTGCCAATCTCACCGGGGCGTTTCTGTGCACGCAAGCTGCCTTCCGCATCATGAAGGCGCAAAGCCCGCGCGGTGGCCGCATCATCAACAATGGTTCGATTTCTGCCACCACGCCGCGGCCCAATTCCGCACCCTATACGGCCACCAAGCACGCCATATCGGGTCTGACCAAATCGACGGCGCTTGACGGGCGCAATTTCGATATCGCCTGCGGCCAGATCGATATCGGCAATGCCGGGACCGACATGACGCAGAAGATTGCCGCCGGCGTCATCCAGGCCAACGGCTCGATTGCCGCCGAACCGACGATCGATCCGGCGCATATTGCCAATGCCGTCACCTATATGGCGAGCCTTCCGCTCGATGCGAATGTGCTGACCATGACGGTGATGGCAACGAAAATGCCCTTTGTCGGTCGCGGATAGGCGACCGAACGCCTGCCTTTCGGCGGTCCTGCGGCGTTGAGGAGCCCGCAGGATCACCGAGATGCAGATCAATAGACATTCAGCATTGCACTCTGGGAGGAGACGCATGGCCACTGTTCAATTTGCCGAGGTGAAGAAATCCTTCGGCGCTTTCCCCGTCATCAAGGGCGTCAATATTGATATTGAGGATGGGGAATTCGTCATCCTTGTCGGGCCGTCCGGCTGTGGCAAGTCCACGCTATTGCGCATGCTGGCGGGGCTGGAAAACATTTCCGGCGGCGAGATCCGCATCGGCGGGCGCACGGTCAACAGCCTGCCGCCCAAGGAACGCGATATCGCCATGGTATTCCAGAACTATGCGCTCTATCCGCATATGACGGTGGCCAAGAATATGGCGTTTTCGCTGATGCTCGCCTCTGCCTCGCAGGCAGAGATCGACAAGCGCGTCAATTATGCCGCCGGCATTCTCGGCCTCATGCCACTGCTTGATCGCTATCCGCGGCAATTGTCCGGCGGCCAGCGCCAGCGCGTCGCCATGGGGCGCGCCATCGTGCGCGATCCACAGGTCTTCCTGTTTGACGAGCCTTTGTCGAACCTCGATGCCAAGCTGCGCGTCGCCATGCGCGCCGAGATCAAGGAACTGCATCACCGGCTTAAGACCACGACCGTCTATGTCACGCATGACCAGATCGAGGCCATGACCATGGCCGACAAGATCGTCGTCATGCATGATGGGCGTGTCGAGCAGATCGGCACGCCGCTGCAGCTCTATGACTTTCCCAACAATCTCTTCGTTGCCGGCTTCATAGGCTCGCCGGCGATGAACATGGTCAAGGGGCGTCTGGACCCGGCAAACCCGCAGGTCTTCGTGGCGGTGGATGGCACCCGGCTGCCTCTGCCGAAGGGCTTTCCCTCATCCGTCGGCAAGCCTCTCGTCTATGGTTTGCGGCCTGAATATATCCGCCTCGACGCCAGCGGTTATCGCGCAGAGGTTGTGGTGATCGAACCCACCGGCTACGAGACGCAGATCGTCGTCAATTTCGGCGGATCGGAAATCACCTGCGTCTTTCGCGAGCGTGTCGAGGTGCGCCCCGGCGAGGCGATCACGATCGCTATCGACCCGCAATTCGTCCACCTGTTTGACGAGGAGAGCGGCATGCGGCTTCTCGCATGATCAAGACGGCATTGCCGGCGGAGGAGGAGCCTCCGGCCGTGCCCAGATCCAGCAGTGCATGAGATCTCGGCATTCGCCGGCGGGACAGCGGGTGCCACGCAAGGAGCGTCCCGATTTGGAGGAGGAGCATTCATGACCATCAAGAGAAGAACATTCCTGGCCGGTACCGCCGGTCTTGTCGGTGCCTCGGGCCTGACGGGCCTCGGGCTGCGGCCCGTTCAGGCGGCAGAACCGGCCTACAAGCCGGAAGCTGGCGCTAGCCTGCGCATGCTGCGCTGGTCTCCCTTCGTCAAGGGTGATGAGGAAGCCTGGCTTGCCAATACCAAGAAGTTCACCGAGGCAACCGGTGTGGAAGTGCGCATCGACAAGGAAAGCTGGGAGGATATCCGCCCGAAGGCTGCCGTTGCTGCCAATGTCGGTTCCGGTCCAGACCTTGTGATGTGCTGGTTCGATGATGCGCACCAGTATCCCGACAAGCTGGTGGATCTCACCGAGCTTGGCACCTATCTCGACGGCAAATATGGCGGCTTTTACGAGGGCGTGAAGGGTTATGCCACGCGCGAGGGCAAGTTCATCGCCATGCCGCTGACGGCGATCGGCAATGCCGTCGTTTACCGCGACAGCCATGTGAAGGCGGCCGGCTTCAGCGAGTTCCCGAAGGATACCAAGGGCTTCTTGGAGCTTGCCAAGGCGATGAAGGCCAAGGGCACGCCCGCCGGCTTCCCGCATGGCAAGGCTGTCGGCGATGGCAACAACTATGCCCATTGGCTGCTGTGGAGCCATGGGGGGAAGATGGTGGACGAGAGCGGAAAGGTTGCCATCAACTCGGCTGAAACGCGCGCAGCCCTTGCCTATGCCAAGGAGCTTTACGCGACCTTCATTCCGGGCACGGAAAGCTGGCTCGACATCAACAACAACCGTGCATTCCTTGCCGGTCAGGTGTCGCTGACAGCCAATGGCGTGTCGATCTATTACGCCGCCAAGAACGATCCGAAACTGGCCGAAATCACCGCCGATATGCGCAGCACGAACTTCCCCATCGGTCCGGTCGGCAAGAGCATCGAACTGCACCAGACAAGTTCGATGGTGCTGTTCAAGCATACGAAATATCCGGAAGCGGCCAAGGCCTATATCAAGTTCATGATGGAAGCCGACCAGATGAATGCCTGGCTGAAGGGAGCCAGTGCCTATTGCTGCCAGCCGTTGAAGGCCTTTGCCAACAATCCGGTCTGGACGGAAAACCCGATCCACGCGCCCTATGCGCGTGCGTCTGAAACGCTGCGGCCGAACGGCTATGCCGGTCCGCTCGGCTATGCCTCGGCGGCCGTCATGGCCGATTATGTGCTCGTCGACATGTTCGCTTCGGTGGTGACCGGAGCGGCAACGCCCGATGACGCGATTGCCGCCGCCGAAAAGCGTGCCAACCGCTACTACCGCGTCTGACATCGCCACGTCTCGGGATACGGGCAAGGCCCCGTATCCCGTTTCGAGCCCCTGTTTCTGGAGTCCGATCCCCATGACGATGACACCTATGACGGAACATAGCTTGCCGCAGCGATCCCTTTGGTCGCGCATGACCAACAATCGCGACGTGCTGGGCTTTCTCTTCATGTTGCCGGCTGCCGTTTTCCTCCTCTGCTTTCTAACCTATCCGCTGGGGTTGGGCGTCTGGCTCGGCTTTACCGATACGACCATCGGACGTGACGGCGTGTTTGTCGGCCTGGAGAACTACGGGTTTCTCTGGGATGACGGCGTATTCTGGCTCTCGGTGTTCAACACTATCCTCTATACGACGGTCGCCTCGCTCTTGAAATTCGCGCTTGGCCTCTGGCTGGCGCTGCTCTTGAACGAGCACCTGCCGTTCAAATCCTTCTTTCGCGCCATCGTGCTTCTGCCCTGGGTCGTGCCGACGGTGCTGTCGGCACTCGCCTTCTGGTGGATCTACGACGCGCAGTTCTCCATCATTTCCTGGTCGCTGATGAAAATGGGGCTTATCGATACGCCGATCAATTTCCTCGGCGATCCCAATGCCGCGCGTGCTTCGGTGATTGCCGCCAATGTCTGGCGTGGCATTCCTTTCGTCGCCATCTCGCTGCTTGCCGGCCTGCAAACCATTCCGGCCTCGTTGCAGGAGGCCGCCTCTCTCGATGGCGCCACCAGCTGGCAGCGCTTCCGCCATGTGACGCTGCCGATGCTGACGCCGATCATTGCCGTCGTCATGACCTTTTCGGTACTCTTCACCTTTACCGATTTCCAGCTGATCTACGTGCTGACCAAGGGCGGGCCAGTCAATGCCACGCATCTGATGGCCACATTGTCCTTCCAGCGCGCCATTCCCGGCGGGCAGCTGGGCGAGGGGGCGGCGATTGCCGTTGCCATGATCCCCTTCCTGCTTGCCGCCATCATGTTTTCCTTCTTCGGGTTGCAGCGCCGCAAGTGGCAGCAGGGCGGGGGCGACTGACCATGGAGACTACCATGAACACCAAGGTTCCAGCATCCGATGCGCCGTTGACCGATGACAGCCAGGGCATGTCCTATCTCAACCGCCTGCCGCGCCGGGTGGTGACGGTCTATCTGCCCATGGCCGTCTTTGTCTTCGTGCTTCTGTTTCCCTTCTACTGGATGGCGATTACCTCGGTGAAGCCAAACTCCCAGCTGACGGACTACGAGAATTACAGCCCCTTCTGGGTGGTCGATGCGACGCTCGACCATATCAAATATCTGCTGTTTGAGACCTCCTATCCCGGCTGGTTGTGGAACACGATGCTGGTAGCAACCGCCTCCACGGCGCTGTCGCTGTTTGCCTCGGTCTTTGGCGCCTATGCCATCGAGCGCATCCGCTTTACCGGTTCGCGTTCCGTCGGCCTCTTGATTTTCCTCGCCTATCTGGTGCCGCCGTCGATCCTTTTCATTCCGCTCGCCTTCATCGTCTTCAAGATCGGCATCTATGACAGCCGCATGGCGCTGATCTTCACCTATCCGACCTTCCTCATTCCCTTCTGCACCTGGCTGCTGATGGGCTATTTCCGCTCAATCCCCTTCGAGCTGGAAGAAAGCGCTTTGGTGGATGGCGCCAGCCGCTGGCAGATCCTGACTAAGATCATCCTGCCGCTCGCCGTGCCGGGCCTGATTTCGGCGGGCATCTTCGCCTTCACGCTGTCGTGGAACGAGTTCATCTATGCGCTCACCTTCATCCAGTCCTCGGAGAACAAGACGGTACCGGTCGGCGTGCTGACCGAACTGGTGCGCGGCGATATCTTCGAATGGGGATCGCTGATGGCCGGCGCCCTGTTCGGCTCGCTGCCCGTCGTCATCCTCTATTCGTTCTTTGTCGATTACTACGTCTCGTCGATGACCGGCGCCGTGAAGGAATAGGCAGGCCATGAACCATTATGATCTTTCCGGCGAGCATGCCGTGGTCACCGGCGGTGCTCAAGGCCTGGGCTTTGCCATGGCCCGGCGGTTCATCCAATCCGGTGCAAGCGTCACGCTCTGGGACATGCATGCCGAGCTTTTGGCGGAGGCGAGAGCCTCGCTCGGTGAAAGGACCCGCACGGTAACGGTGGATATCACCGATTATTCAGCCGTCGAGGCGGCCCATGCGGCAAGCGAGGCGGAGATGGGCCCTGTCTCCATCCTGGTGAATTCCGCCGGCATTGCCGGGCCGGCAGCACCGCTCGATGCCTATGATGTCGCCATGTTCAGAACGATCATCGACATAAACCTGATCGGCACCTTCCATGTGAACCGCGTCGTGGTGCCGGGCATGAAGGCCCGCAATTACGGGCGCATCGTCAACATTGCCTCGATTGCCGGCAAGGAGGGCAATCCGAACGCGTCTGCCTATTCCGCTTCCAAGGCGGGCGTGATCGGGCTGACCAAATCGCTCGGCAAAGAACTGGCGGGCTTCGATATTGCCGTCAATTGCATCACGCCGGCCACGGCCCAGACCCGCATCCTTGAACAACTCTCCGAGGAGTTCATCGAGTACATGCGCGGAAAAATCCCGCGTGGCCGGTTCCTGAAGGTGGAAGAGGCGGCATCCATGGTCGCCTGGCTGGTGTCGCGGGAAAACAGCTTTACCACGGGCGCCGTGTTTGACCTGTCCGGCGGACGCGCAACCTATTGATCGAACAAGGTTCTCCAAGAGCAGCGGCTGTCCCTCATCTTCGGGCGGCTGCTCTTTTATGTGCGTGACCTCTGACGCAAACGGGCCATCTTCACACCTTTGATTTTATCGCAGTGCAACGCTTGACGCCTTTGAATGTTATCGATAACAATTTACCTCAAGTGAGTGGAGTCACTGCTGTCGTCACTAAATGACACAGCCGGGAGAAATGGGGGAGGAGTGCCATGGGCCGACTTTTGTCGTTCCTTTGGACCTGGATCGATATCATGATGGCGATCCTGATGGCGGCGATGATCGCCTTGGTCTTTACCAATGTCGTGATGCGCTACGGGTTTTCGTCGGGCCTGCGGGTCTCGGTTGAGCTGTCCCGGCTGGCATTTGTCTGGATCGTCATGATCGGTGCCGTGTCTGCATTGAAGCGGGGCGAACATCTGGGCATGCCGGAAGTCGCCGAGAAGTATTTTCCCCGCTGGTTGCCTTGGCTGAACAGGTTGAGCTGGCTGGTGGTGCTGGGAACCTCCATGATGCTCGTCATTGGTTCGTGGCGGGTTACGGTATCCAATTGGGTCAATATATCGCCCCTGACCGGTTTGCCGCTGGGTCTCTTCTATCTTTCAGGTGTGGTTTCCGGTGTCGCCATGGTGGTGATCGCAATCATGCGTCTCGTCAATCCGGCATCCGGCCAATTGGCTCGCCATGACGGAGACGTGGCATGACGCTTTTCATTTTCATTACGGTTCTGATCGTCGCCATTCTGCTCGGCATTCCCGTAGCATTTGCACTGCTGCTTTCGGCTGTTGCCATGATGCTTCAGATGAATCTGTTCAGCGTGGACATCCTGGCGCAGTCGCTCATCAATGGTGTCGACAGTTTCACGCTGCTTGCCATTCCCTTCTTTCTTGTCGCAGGCGAAGTCATGTCGCGGGGCGGCCTGTCCGCCCGTATTGTCGGCCTCGCCATGACGCTGGTCGGCCATCGCAAGGGCGGGCTTGGCTATGTTGCCATCTTCACCTCCATCGTGCTGGCTGGCCTGTCGGGCTCAGCGGTGGCAGATGCGGCGGCACTCGTCTCCATCCTTTATCCGATGATGAAGAAGGCTGGCTACCCGCAGGAAACCAGTTTGGGCCTGCTTGCGTCTGGCGGCCTTATTGCGCCTGTCATTCCACCCTCCCTACCGCTCATCCTCATCGGCGTCGCGGGCAACATTTCCATCGGCAAGCTGCTGATCGGTGGCATCGTTCCCGGCCTGATGATGGGTCTGACGCTGGTTGTCGTGTGGTGGTTCATCGTGCGCAAGGAAAAGCTCGTGGTGATGGAAAAGGCGTCCTGGCCTGCGCGGGGCAAAGCGCTCAAGGAGAGTTTCTGGGCCCTGCTCTTGCCGGTCATCATCATCGGCGGCATTCGCAGCGGTGTCTTTACTGCCACGGAAGCGGCGGTGGTTGCGGCCGTCTATGCCATCATCGTATCGATGTTCATTTATCGCGAAATGAAGTGGATCGATCTCTACCATACGCTGGTCGCTGCAGTGGGTACGACGGCGATGGTGATGTTCTTGGTCGGTGCTGCAATGGTCGTCTCCTGGCTGATCACGGTCGCGCAATTGCCTCAACAGCTCGCCGGGCTGCTGGAACCCTTCCTCGACAGCCCCCGCACATTGATGGCGATCATCATGATCATCGTCTTCATCGTGGGCACAGCCATGGATCTCAGCCCAACGGTCCTGATCCTCGTGCCGCTGTTCATGCCGGTCATCAAGATTGCCGGTATCGATCCGGTCTATTTTGGCCTGATGTTCGTCATCAACTGCTCTATCGGGCTCATCACGCCGCCGGTCGGCACTGTCTTGAACGTGATATGCGGGGTTGGCGGCACCACGATGTCAGCTGCCATGCGGGGGCTTATGCCCTTCCTGATTGCCTATACCGTGCTTCTGGCCCTGTTCGTGATCTTTCCCGAACTCATAACCTATCCGCTTCAGTTCATGTTGAAGTGAAGCAAGTGACTTCAATCCTGGGAGGACCCTACATGCAGACATTCTTCAAATCTGTCGGGCTGTGCGCCGCGCTTCTCGTCAGTACAGCGCTGTCAGCCTCTGCCGAAACGCAGCTGAAGCTTGCCCATGCCGCACCGGAGGGCGATCTCCAGCAAACTATGTCGATCTATTTCAAGGAGCAGGTGGAGGCCCGCTCCAAGGGCGCGATCAAGGTCACCATCTTTCCGCAGGGACAGCTGGGCAATGATGCCCAGATGATCGATGGCGCGCGGTCCGGCATTGTCGACATCACGATTTCCGGCCTCAACAATTTCACCGGACTGGTGCCACAGGCCGGCGTGTTCGAACTTCCCTTCATCTTCCCGACGCGACAGGTCGCCTATAAGGTTCTCGATGGCGAGATCGGCCAGGGCATTTCCGCCCAGTTCACCAAGCATGGCCTGACGGTGCTCGGCTATCCGGAAAACGGCTATCGCAACATCACCAACAACAATGGCCCGATCCGCAAGCCCGACGATCTGAAGGGCCTGCAGATGCGCGTCAACAATTCACGCGCCCTGAACGACATGTTCTCGCTGCTGGGCGCCAATCCGCAGCAGATCCCGGTTGCCGAGCTCTATACCGCGCTGGAAACCGGGGTTGTCGATGCGCAGGATCATCCAGTCGGCATCGTCGTTTCATTCAAGTTCAACGAGGTGCAGAAATATCTGTCGCTCACCCAGCACGCCTATTCGCCGCTTGCCATGGTGATGAACAGTGAGAACCTGAAGGGCCTGAGTGCCGACGAGCAGAAGATCATCACCGAAGTGGCGAAGGAAGCTGTGGCCAAGCAGCGTGAGATGAATATTGCCAAGGAAGAGGGCATGCTCGCGACGCTGGAAAAGGAAGGCATGCAGGTCAATCGGGATGTGGATGCGGCAGCCTTCCAGGCAGCCGTGCGCCCGGTCTGGGATGGTTTCATCAAGGCGAATGGCGACACGCTGGTCAACCAGATCGTTGCCGCCTCGAAGTAAGCAGGCTCGTTGACTTATGAAAATGGCGGGGAGGAGACATCCTTCCCGCCTTTGTCGTCTGGAAGATCAGCGGCTGCTTTCGCGGGCAATCAGCACCGGGTTGAAGCTGATCGTCTGCATGGCGCCCTGGGGAAATTTCCCATCCAGAACGTCGCTGATCAATTCGGCAGTGCGCGCGCCGATATCGCCGGCAAAGGCGTTGATGGTGGTGAGCGGCGGCACGCAGATCGCGCCGATATCATAATTGCCGAAGCCGCCGAGTGCCATATCCTCCGGCACCCGGACATTACGCCTTTGACATTCGGTGAGCGCGCCGAATGCGGAAAGATCCGACACGCAGATGGCAGCCTGGGTATCTGGAAAGCGTTCCAGAAGTTCGCTCATGGCCTTGGCGCCCTCGCGCATGCCGATCGGCGGTGCACCCGACGAGATCAGGCGCGTCGCATCAAGGCCGTGTTCGCGCATGGCGGCCACGAAACCGGCACGACGTTCGGCGCCGCGCGTATCATTGGCGGCATCGCCGCCCATGAAGGCAATCCGGCGATAGCCGGTTTCCACGAAGTGATCGACCATTTCGCGGATGGCCTGCGTGTTGGAAAAGCCCACGACATGGCCAATCGGCTTTTCCGGTAGTTCCCAGGTTTCCACCACCGGGATGCTGGCATTCGACAGAAGCTTGCGGGCACGCTCCGTATGCTGGCCGCCGGTAATGACGATGGCCTGCGGCTTGCGGCGCAGAAGCTGCTCGATCAGTCGCTCTTCCTCGTGAATATCGTAGTTTGTATAACCCAGCAGGATCTGCAGTCCGGCGCGCGACAGCCCGTCGGCCAGCTGGCGCACGGTTTCGGCAAAATTGGCATTGTTGATCGAGGGAATGGTAACGGCCACGAAATCCGTCTTCTGCGAGCGCAGGTTCGCTGCCGTGCTGTCGAACACATAGCCCAGCTCTTCTGCCGCAAGCAGGATCGCTTCGCGGGTTTCCTGGCTGACCGCGCTGTCGCGCTTGAAGGCGCGCGACACCGTCATCGGGGAAACGCCAAGCGATTTGGCAATATCGGCCATGGTGGGCGGCTTGCGGTTCATGCGCTATGTCTCATGTTATCGTTATCACAAGCACTACACGCTGAAAGCGAAGCGATGACAAGAGCGTGAACACGGCCAGGCTTTGATACCGACAACAAAAAAGCGGCACCCGCAGGTGCCGCAGTCAGGAGGAGCCCCTCAATCAGAGCACATGCTCATTGGCAAGTGTCACATGGTGATGGATGCGGCCGTCGAAGAACTCGGCCAGCACCGCTTCGGTGGCAGCCTTGGCTTCGGTGCGGGCCGGGCTTGCAAGTGCCGCTTCGACGCTTGCCAGATCCGGATAGTTGATTGCCAGGATCATCGGCAGTTCCGGCGCGCCATCGTCGCGGGCTTCGGCAAACGAAACACGCACGTCGAGCGCATGCGGAAACGCCTTCCATTTCGGCAGGATGCGTTCCATCACGGCCTTGCGGAACGCCTCGGTCTGGCCTTCCTTGACCTTGCCTTCAAACAGCGCAAAACGGGTAATCATTCTTCAAACCTCTCCCTGTTGGGTCCCCGGAAAAATTCCATCAAGGCCGCCTGATCCTCGCCGCCAAGGCCGGCCGCCGTCAGCATACGGTGCACTTCTGCGCAGGTGGCCGTCAGCGGCATGGCGGTATTGGTGCGGCGCGCCAGATCCTGCGCCCCGTTCAGATCCTTGACCATATTGTCGATACGGCCTGTGCGGCGGTAATCCTTGGCGACGAAACGCGGCATATATTCCTGCAGGATGGCGCTGTCGGCGCGCCCGCCCTTCAGCGCCTGCGGGATCTTGGCGGCATCGACGCCGGCATCGAGCGCCAGCTGGGTTGCTTCGGCGACCGCCAGGAAATTGAGGCCGCAGAGAACCTGGTTGATCAGCTTGGTCGTCTGGCCGGCGCCCACGGGCCCCATATGCGTATAGTTGCTCGCCACATGCTTCAGCACCGCATGGGCATCCGCCACGTCCTTGTCTGCACCGCCGGCCATCAGCGTCAGCTGTCCGATCAGCGCCTTCGGTGCGCCGCCGGACAAGGGACTATCGACCCAGCGCAGGCCTTTGTCTGCGGCATCCGCAGCCAGTTGCTTTGTTGCGTCGGGATCGATCGAGGACATGTCGATGATCAGTGTGCCAGGCTTGGCACCAGAGGCGACGCCCGTTTCGCCAAACACGGCGCGGCGAACGATGAGTGGCGAATTGAGGCTGAGGATCACCACATCGCTTTGCGCTGCGGCGTCAGCCGCCGTCGGGGCCGATGTGGCGCCGAGATCAACCAGCGCCTTCACCTTGTCGGCATCCAGATCGAAGACGCAAAGCCGGTTGCCGGTTTCCAAGAGGCGTGTGCCGATGGCGCCACCCATGGCGCCGGCTCCAATCAGGGCGACCGTGTTCGTCATGGCTTCAACTCCTTCAAGGCGGTGATGATGGATTGAACGACACTGTCCAGGCTCTGGTCGATATCGACGGTGACGGCCGCTTCGTCGGCCGCCGGTGGCTCGAGCGTGGCAAACTGGCTGTCGAGCAGCTTTGTCGGCATGAAATGGCCGGTGCGGGCGCCCATGCGCGCCGAGATGACGGCACGCGAGCCGGCCAGATGCACGAAGATGACCGGTGCCCCGGCAGTCTTGCGGATATGATCGCGATAGATGCGCTTCAGCGCCGAACATCCGATGATCAGTGTGCCATCCGCCTTCGACAGCGCTTCGCCAACCAGCGTCAGCCAGGGCCAGCGATCCTCGTCATTCAAGGCTTCGCCACGGCTCATCTTGTCGATATTGGCTTGCGGGTGGAGGTCGTCGCCATCGAAATAACGGGCATCGATGGCTTTCGCCAGCGCCTCGCCGACGGAGGACTTGCCGGAGCCGGCAACCCCCATCAGCACCAGGCGCATTGACCCTTTAGAGGGATGCTGTGATTCCGCCGTCGACATAGAGCACGTGTCCATTCACAAAGGAGGAGGCATTCGAGGCGAGGAAAATGCAGGCGCCGACGAGTTCATCGACCTGGCCCCAGCGACCCGCTGGCGTGCGCTTTTCCAGCCAGGCGGAAAAGGCCGGATCAGCCACAAGCGCTGCATTGAGCGGGGTATCGAAATAGCCCGGCGCAATGGCATTGCATTGCAGGCCGTATTTCGCCCAGTCGGTGGCCATGCCTTTTGTCAGGTTGCCGACAGCGCCTTTGGTGGCGGTATAGGGCGCGATGCCGGGGCGGGCAAGCGCGGTCTGGACGCTGGCAATATTGATGATCTTGCCGCGGCCGCGGGCTATCATGTGGCGCGCCACCGCCTGGCCGACATTGAAGACGGTCGAGACATTGGTGCGCAACAACTGCTCGAAGGCTTCCGCCGGAAAATCCTCCAGCGGTGTGCGGTGCTGCATGCCGGCATTGTTGACGAGAATGTCGATGGCGCCATGCTCTGCTTCGAAGGCATCGACAGCGGCCCTGACGGCTGCGTGATCGGTGGCATCAAAGGCCAAAGTATGTTTCACGCCAAGGCTTTCGGCCGCTGCCTGCAGCTTAGCCGCGTCGCGTCCATTGAGGACGACATCGGCGCCGGCCGCCTTCAGGCCCTTGGCCAGCGCAAAGCCGATGCCCTGCGACGAACCGGTGACAAGGGCACGCTTGCCCGTGAGATCGAACAGCTGAACGCTCAATTTTTCCTCCCGAAACGCATCTCGACAAGTCGAGTTGCTCTGTTTATGTTATCGATAACATTCAATGTCAAGGGACGGAGATACCGAAATGACAAAGCCCCATATCCTTCAGGTTGGGCCCTATCCGCAGTGGGATGAAGAGCCGTTGAACGCGGCCTTTGACGTGCATCGTTATTTCGATGCCGCAGACAAGGCAGCCTTCCTGCAGACGGTGGGACCGCAGATTCGCGGCATTGCGACCCGAGGAGAACTTGGGGCAAATCGCGCCATGATCCAGGCCTGCCCGAAGCTGGAAGTGATTTCCGTCTATGGCGTGGGTTTCGATGCCGTGGATCTGGAAGCCTGCCGCGAGCGTGGCATCCGGGTTACCAATACGCCGGACGTTCTGACCAATGATGTGGCCGATCTGGGTCTTGCCATGATGCTGTGCCTGTCGCGCGGCATGATCGGTGCGGAAACCTGGGTGCGCGATGGCAGCTGGGCCGCCAAGGGCCTTTATCCGCTGAAGCGCCGCGTCTGGGGCCGCAGGGCAGGCGTTCTCGGCCTTGGCCGCATCGGCTTTGAAGTTGCCAAGCGGCTCAAGGGTTTCGACATGCAGATCTCCTATTCCGATACCGGACCGAAGGATTATGCCAGCGACATGACCTTCGTTGCCGATCCGGTGGAGCTTGCGAGCGGCTGCGACTTCCTGTTCGTCACGCTTGCCGCTTCTGCCGCCACCCGCCACATCGTTGGCGAAAAGGTCATCGCGGCACTTGGGGCCGAAGGCATGCTGATCAATATTTCGCGTGCGTCCAATATCGATGAGGAAGCGCTGCTTTCGGCGCTGGAAACCGGCAAGCTTGGTTCGGCCGCACTTGATGTCTTTGAAGGCGAACCGAAGCTCAACCCGCGTTTTCTTGCGCTCGACAATGTGCTTTTGCAGCCGCATCACGCCTCTGGCACGATCGAGACCCGCCAGGCGATGGGCAAGCTCGTGCGCGACAATCTGATGGCGCATTTTGCCGGCCAGCCGCTTCTGACCCCGGTGCTGTGAGGAGGATAGACCCATGAAAGCCATCGTAGCACACGGCGCCAAGGATCTGCGCATCGAAGACCGCCCGCTGGACAAGCCAGGGCCCGGTGAAGTCCGGCTGCGGCTGGCGACCGGCGGCGTCTGCGGCAGCGACCTGCACTATTATAATCACGGCGGTTTCGGCACGGTGCGGCTGAAGGAACCGATGATCCTCGGTCACGAAGTCTCGGCCTATGTGGAAGAGCTTGGCGCCGGTGTGTCCGGCTTTACGCTCGGCCAGCTGGTGGCGGTTTCGCCGTCGCGCCCCTGCCGAACCTGCCGCTACTGCCAGCAGGGCCTGCACAACCAGTGCCTCAACATGCGTTTTTATGGCAGCGCCATGCCGTTTCCGCATATCCAGGGCGCCTTTCGCGAAAGCCTGGTCGCCGATCAGTTGCAATGCGTGGCAGCCGACGGGTTGACGCCGGGTGAAGCGGCCATGGCAGAACCGCTCGCTGTCGTGCTGCATGCTACGCGTCGCGCCGGTGAAATGCTGGGCAAGCGCGTGCTCGTCACCGGCTGCGGTCCAATCGGCGTGTTGTCGATCCTGGCTGCCCGCCGGGCAGGAGCCGCGGAAATCGTTGCGACGGATCTTTCCGATTTCACCTTGTCGCTGGCCGCCAAAGTGGGGGCTGATCGGGTGATCAATACGGCAAAGGAGCCCGATGCGCTGGTCGCCTATGGAGCGGACAAGGGCACGTTCGACGTGCTTTACGAGTGCTCCGGTGCCCAACCGGCCCTTGTCGCCGGCATTGCCGCCCTTCGCCCCCGCGGCGTCATCGTCCAGCTGGGTCTTGGCGGCGATATGAGCCTGCCGATGATGGCGATCACCGCCAAGGAGCTGGAGCTGCGCGGCTCCTTCCGCTTCCATGAGGAGTTCGCAACCGGTGTCGGCCTGATGCAGAAGGGGTTGATCGACGTCAAGCCGCTGATCACCCACACGGTCGGGCTCGATGAGGCGCTGTCGGCCTTCGAGATCGCCTCCGACAGAAGCCAGGCGATGAAGGCACAGATCGCCTTCTCGTAAATGCTACAATCTTGCGCCTCTTCAGCGGATCCCGCCGAGGAGGCGCAGCGCCAGCCGTGACAGCAGGCCCCAGGGCGGGCCGAACCATTCAAAGCCGTTGACCGGCCCGACCTTGTAGACGGCGCGTGCATGCGAAAGCCGTTTAAAGCCTTCATGCCCGTGATAGGCGCCCATGCCGCTGGGTCCGATGCCGCCAAAGGGCAGGCCGTGCTGTGCAATATGCAAAAGCGTGCCGTTCACCGTCACACCGCCGGACGTGGCGCGTGACAGGACTTCCTCCTCAACCTTGCGGTCATGGGTGAAGAGGTAGAGCGCCAGCGGCCGATCCCTGGAATTCACGAGGGCGAGCGCCTCGTCCAGCGTGTCATAGCCGATCACCGGCAGGATTGGTCCGAAGATTTCCTCGCGCATCAGCAGGCAGGTTGGCGGCGGATCGATGACCAGCGTTGGCGCGCATTGCCGGCTGTTTTGTATCCAGCTCTCATGGTTGAGAACCCTGCAGCCGGCATCCTGCACCTCAGCCAATGCCGCGTTGAGCCTGTCTTTGTGCCGATCGGTGATGATGGCGGAATAATCCTCATTGCCGATGACGCCCGGATAGGCCTCTTCGGCGCGTGCCAGAAAGGCTTTTGCGAAGGCGTCGATCTTGTCGCGTGGCACCAGCACGTAGTCGGGTGCGATACAGGTCTGCCCGGCATTGACGAATTTGCCAAAAGCAATGGATTGCACCGCCTTTTCCAGCGGATAATCCTCGGCCACGATGGCGGGCGACTTGCCGCCCAGCTCCAGTGTCACAGGCGTGAGATTTTCGGCGGCAGCGCGCATGACGGAGCGCCCGACAGTGGCCGAGCCGGTGAAGAACAGGTGATCGAAGGGCAGGGCGGCAAAGGCCTTTGCCACCTCGACATCGCCGGGAATGACTGTGATGTCTTGCGCATCAAACCGGCTGGCAATCAGGGTCGCAAACAGTTCGGAAAAGGCGGGCGTCAGTTCCGATGGCTTCACCATGACACGGTTGCCGGCTGCAAGCGCATCGGTGAGCGGCGAGACGGCGAGCAGCAGCGGATAGTTCCACGGCGAGATGATGCCGACAACGCCAAGCGGCTCGTGACGCAGCCAGGCTTTCGACGGCTGGAAGATGAGCTCGACCGGGCGCCGCTCATCCTTCATCCAGCCGGCGAGCTTGCGGCGCGCATGGGCAATGCCGCGCACGGCGGGCAGCAGTTCGAGAAGCTTCGTCTCGGACACCGAGCGGCCGCCAAAATCTGCCGAGATTGCCGTGCAAAGGGCGTCCGCATTGTCGATCAGCAGCGTTTGCAGCTGAAGCAGGCGATCACGCCGCAGGCTGGCATCCGGCGCAGGCATCTGGCGCGAGGCGGAAAACTGCGCATCGAAGCGCCCGCGAAGAATGGTCGTTATCATGTTGCCCGTCCGAGGATCAGATCCGCCGCCTTTTCGCCAATCATGGCAGACGGGGCCTGGGTGTTGCCGCTCACCAGTCTTGGCATGATGGAGGCATCGACGACGCGAAGCCCTTCCACGCCGCGAACCTTCAGCTGAGGATCGACCACGGATGCGTCGTCGCCTCCCATGCGGCAGGTGCCGACCGGGTGATAGATCGAATCGGCGCGGGCACGAATGGCGGCCTCCAGTGCTTGTGTATCTCTGTCATCGACCGGGTGAACCATCCGCCCAGCATAGCGTGCCAGCGGCTCGGCGCGAAGTATCTGATGCGCAAGCCGGGCACCGCGCATTAGCAGTTCAAGATCGCCGGGCGCCGACAGGAAATCCGGATCGATCAGCGGGCGGTGGCGCGGATTGGGCGAGGCAAGTGCAACGCGGCCCCGGCTTTGCGGCCGCAGCACACAGACATGCAGGGCAGCCCCGGTGGAGATGTGGAAGCGGCGGGCATGGTCATCGACAAGGCCGATGCAGAAATGCAGCTGCAGGTCCGGTCGATCAAGCTCCGGCCGGCTCCTGATGAAGCCGCCGGCTTCGGCAACATTGCTGGTGAGCAGGCCCTTGCCGCGCCGGTAGGCGCTAATGGCCGACAATCCTTCAAGGATCGCCGAAGGTGTGTAGCCCAGCAGGCCCTTGGCCTTGATCCTGACATTGACGGTGTAATCCAGATGGTCCTGCAGGTTTTCGCCGACCTCGTTTGCGGCATGCAGAACGGGGATGCCGACCCGCTGCAGCGCCGCCCCAGGCCCGATACCGGACAGCATCAAAAGCTGGGGCGAGGCAATGGCCCCGGCCGAGAGGATCACTTCGCGGCGTGCCTTGACCAGACGTTCGCCGCCGGGCCCGCGCAGCAGAACGCAGATGGCGCGCTTGCCGTCAAAGACGATCTTCAGCGCCTGGCTCTTAGGCAGTACCACGAGATTGGACGGGTAGGGGGCGCTTCCCAGATAGGCGCGGGCGGCATCCAGCCTTTCTCCATCCTTCTGGAACACCTGGTAGAGACCGACGCCCTCCTGCGACGGGCCGTTGAAATCATCGTTGCGGGGGATCTGGCAGCTGACCGATGCCTCGATGAAGGCCTCAGACAGCGGGCTCGGGCTGGCGAGATCGCTGACAATGAGCGGACCATCCGCGCCATGCCAGTCCGACTGGCCGCGCCGGTTGCCTTCCGCGCGCAGAAATAGCGGCGCCACATCCTTCCAGCCCCAGCCGGTGCAGCCAAGGCTTGCCCATTCATCATAATCCTCGCGCTGGCCGCGCACATAGATCATGGCATTGATGAGGCTTGATCCGCCAAGCCCACGCCCGCGTGGCATATAGCCCATGCGGCCGTTCAGAGCCTTTTGCGGTACCGTCTTCAGCGCATAGTTTTCCCAGTTCCAATAGGGGACAAGGGCCGCCATGCCGATCGGCACGATGGAGAGCAGGGAGGGTTTGCTCCGCCCGGCCTCGATCAGGATCACCCGCGGCTTGTCCGGGGCGGTGATCAGCCTTGCGGCCAGCGCCGCGCCGGCGGGACCTCCACCTATGATGACGTAATCGGCATCCTGCATCCCTCATGCCCTCCCAAGCATGTCGGCAGGCTAGCAAATTTGACGGTAGCGTCAAATTCTATTTCGGTGGGGTTGAAGACGTGTCCCAGCTGCCGATGCCGCCGACAATCAGACGGGTGATGAAGGTGACGGCCGATGCAACGTCGAGGTCTTGCCCCTCCCGCGCCTGGAGAAGAATTTCGAGCGCATTGGCGACAATGAGATTTGCCACCTGGGCAAGTTCGTGTGGGGAGAAGGTGGCTCCTGGCATGACGCGCAGGATATCGCTGCGGATATCGCTCAGGAGACCGCTGGTGGCATCCAGTGTGAAGAGATATGAGCGGATATGGTGCTGGTTCAATGCGCAGAAATCCAGCGCGCCTTCTATGCCCAGAATGAATTGCAGAAAATCGCGGTAGCTTTCCGCCAGCATCGGATCAAGCGCGGTCTGGCTTGCGCGAGCGGCCTGGGTGATGGTGCGGATCTGGTCGGCAAGATCGGCCAGAACCTCCTGAAATACTGCCTCGCGCGTGCCGTAATAATTGTAGAAGGTGCCGATGGAAGCGCCGCTGGTCGTCACGATATCGCGGACAGTTGAGGCATCCAGCCCCTTAGCACAAAATACCTGCCAGGCGGCAGCCTTGATCGCCTCGCGATTGCGCATGCGTGTCGCCTCCCGTTTGGGGGAGGCGGGTCTGTCGCTGATCGTCATCATCATTGTCTCGCGGCCAATCATGGGCGCGATGCTATACAAGCGGCGGGCAGTTTCCAGCAGGAAATCGCCCGTCTCCTTCAGAGTTTGCCGTGGTCGAGATTGGGCAGGACATAGCGGGAAAACAGATCGGCCTCGGCTGCATGCGGATAGCCGGAGAGAATGAAGGCCTCGATGCCCTCGGCGCGATAGGCATTGAGCTTGGCCAGCACCTGGTCCGGATCGCCGACGATGGCAGCTCCGCAGCCGGATCGGGCGCGCCCGATGCCGGTCCACAGATTGTCCTCGACATAGCCTTCCCGGCCTGACTGTTCGCGAAGCTCTGCCTGACGGCGCACGCCGACAGACCGGCTATCGAGCGATTTGGCGCGAATGGCAGCACCGGCCGCATCGTCAAGCTTCGACAATAGCCGGTCGGCGGCCGCACGGGCTTCCTCTTCCGTTTCGCGCACCACGACATGCACGCGGTAGCCGAAACGCAGGCTGCGGCCACGCTGTTGCGCCCGCGCCGTCAGATCCTTGATGATCTCGCGCACGGCCTCCATCCGGTCGGGCCACATCAGGTAGACATCCGCCCCTTCGGCCGCCGCCTGCCGCGCATCTTCCGACAGGCCGCCGAAATAAAACAGCGGACACTGGCCAGATAGGGTGGTGATGCGTGGCGGCTCCACCTTCAGCTTGTAGAATGTGCCGTCATGATCGACGGCTTGGCCGTTGAGAAGGTCGCGCATGATCGCCATGACCTCGATCGTGCGGGCATAGCGGGGCGCGCTCTCGAGGCTCTCGCCCGGCATTTCGCTGGAAATGATGTTGACGGCAAGCCGGCCTCCGGCAATGCGGTCGATGGTGGCGATCTGGCGTGCCAGTTGCGCCGGCCAGGCTTCGCCCATGCGCACTGCCATCAGCAGGCGGATCTTTTTCGTCAAAACCGCAATGGCCGAGGCAAAGGCTGTCGTGTCAATGCCGAGCGCATAGCCAGATGGCAGGAGAATATTGTCGAAGCCGCCACTTTCGGCCTGCAGCACGATATCGCGGCAATGTTCGAAACTCGATTGCAGCTTTGGATCAGGTTGCCCGAGAAATTCATAATCGTCATCGCAGAGCGCGGAAAACCACGCCACTTCGCAGGGCTTCGTCATCGGGCATGTCTCCTCCAAACCACTATACGCACTGCTATCAGTGCAAAACCAATCGCTAAAGAAAGGAAGTTGCACGCGATCCCGAGACTGTAGATTTAATTTCGATAATGGGCCGGTTTCTGCATCAGGCCTGCCAGCCGCCAAACAGCGGATGATCTTGGGCCAAGGGCAGGGTGACGATCTGGCGATTGCGCGCCGAGGCATAAAAGGCGGTGATCAGCTCGATCGAGTGATAGGCTTCCTGCAATGTGGGCAGGTAGAGATCCTGTTCGCCCGTCAGATGCCGATGAATATCGGCAAAGAAGCCGGGAAAGCGGGGCGGGATTTCAGGCGCCGCCTGAACGATCGCATCCACCTCCGCCTGCCGCTCCGGGTTACTCGCCTGATAGGTCCAGGGCACCGAGCAGATCTGGTAGGGCTCGTTGCTGGAGGTCACCGTCAGGTGTTCGAAACAGGCGCGCAGACGCGAAATATTGCCGGCGGAACCGAGCGTGACGGATGAGGTGATCATTGCCCCTTCGGTGGTCAGCATGGAGATCGCCGCGCAATCCTCTGTCTCGATCGGGTTAACGCGCGTATCGATGAAGGCCGCCACCTGCCGGACATTGCCCACGAGATGGGTGGCGAGATTGTGCAGATGGCAGGCGTGGCTCACCAGAACACCGCCCAGTTCTCCGGCCCAGGTGCCGCGCCAGGGTTCTGCATAATAGTCGGCGCCGCGCTGCCAGTGGGTCTCCAGCGAGACGACATGCGGACGCCCCAGAAGCCCGCGCAGCTTCAGTTCATGCAAAGCCCGGTAGCTGGTGCCATAGCGATACTGGAAAACGGGAAACACCTGCTTTCCGCTGGTCTCGGCTGCCTCCATGATGGAGCGCACATCGGCAAGCGAGCCCGCAAGTGGCTTTTCGCAGATGACATGCTTGCCGGCCTGAAGGGCAGCCAGTGTCACGGGTGCATGCAGTTTCGGCGGCAGGCAGATATCGATGATATCGATTGTCGGGTCAGCAAAGACGGCCTGCATGTCGGTGACGGCCTCTGCGGTCTTGACCAGCGCTGCGGCATCCTTGGCGCGATCAAGATTAAGGTCGCAGACGGTGGCGACCTCGAACTTGTCCGGCATGGCGGCATAGCCAATGACATGCGCCCGGCCGATGCCAGCGCCAATCACCGCAACGCGGATGAGAGTGACCTTCATGCGCGCTCACCCTCCGCCATCTGCTGGGCGCGCAGCGCCAGTTCCGTTGCCAGAAAGCCATGCGCCTGCGCCATCGCCGTGTCGCTGCCGGTTTCGATGTCGGCCATAAGCTTGGCAAAGAACGGCGTTCCAACGCCGGTCGCCTCCAGATGTGTCACGCCCTTGGCGTCGGCGAGAAACACGTGATCCTTGCCGGGACGCCCGGCGATATCGATATATTTGCGCAGCTCGATATAGCCCTCGGTGCCCAGAATGGTCATGCGCCCGTCACCCCAGGTCGGCAGACCATCGGGCGTCAGCCAATCGACGCGGGCATAGCCGCGCCCGCCATTGCCTTCCAGCAGCACTTCGCCGAAATCCTGGAACGACGGACGGTCGGCATTTGCGACATTGCCGATATGGGCGCTGATGACGCGGGCTTGCGTCGAGCCGGTGAAATGCAGGAACTGGTCGAACTGGTGAGCGCAGATATCGGTGAGTATGCCGCCATATTTCTGCCGGTCCCAGAACCAGTCGGGCCGCAGATGCGCATTGTGCCGGTGCGGTCCAAGACCCACCGTCTGCACCACGCGGCCGATGCGGCCTTCGGCAATCAGCCGGTCGGCAAGCGTGACGCTTTCCACCAAGAGCCGTTCGGAAAAGCACACCGTCCAGCGCCGACCGGTCTCGGTCACCGCCTGACGGATGTTTGCGAGTTGCTCCAGTTTCGTGCAGCCCGGCTTATCGACCAGCACATGCTTGCCGTGCCGCATGGCCTGGATCGCAATGCCGGCGCGCTCACTATTGACGGCAGACGAGACGATCAACTTTATCGTCTCGTCTGCGAGCAGGTCCTCGATGGAGCGCGCCGGCGCCTGCGGGTAGCTGTCGGTGAAGACCTTGCGCGTCGCATCGGGCGTGTCTGCCCCGGTTGTCCAGCCGGCAAGGCTTGCGCCGGCCGACAAAAGCCCGTTCACCATGCCGTAGATATGGTTGTGATCGATGCCGATCACGCCGATGCGAAGCTCAAAGGCCATGGGGTTCGTGCCTCACTCAGCTGAGCTTGATGCCGCGCGCGCGCAGCATGGACTGGATGTTGACGAGTGAGCCGCTTTCGATGGAGGCATTGGCGGCAATGCCGGTGAGGATCGACCAGGCGCCGCCAATATGATCGGACGCGCGGTTGTAGCGGTCGGGCTCCATGTTCTGCGGTGCGAAGATATAGCCGAGCATGACCGGGTCTGCGCCGCCGTGATGACCCTTGGCCTTCGGCACATCCAGCATGCGGGGCGGCTCGCCGGCCAGATGCAGTTCCGTCGTCACGGCATCCTCATCGGCATGGGCGCGTTCGCCACCAAACACGCCATGCACTTCCACGTGGCGGTGGGTGATGTCGCCCTTGGTGCCCTGGAACTTGATCTCCAGACCCTCCCAGGGGGAATAGGCCGTCAGCGTGTAATTGGCGGTCACGCCCGAGGCATAGCGGATATGCGCCTGCATCGTGTCCTCAATGCCGATTTCCTCGTCGAAGACGCAGAGATCGCGGAAATAGCCGTCATCGGTCTCGGCATCGAGATAGAGACTTTTGAGTGCAGGATCCTCTGCCATGTTCAGCTCGAAGTCGCATTTATGGGCGACGGGACAGTGCGCGCAGCGGCTGCCGCGTCCTTCGAGCCCGAGTTCCACGGCCATTTCCGGGCGATAGAAAGCGCGCCGTCCCGATGCCAGAACATCGGTCGGTACAGTGCCGAGCCACCAGTTCAACAGATCGAAATGATGCGTTGATTTGTGAACCAGGAGCCCGCCGGAATTTTCCTTCTGGCGGTGCCAGCGGCGGAAATAATCGGCACCATGCACCCGGTCGAGATGCCAGCGGAAATCCACCGCCGTCACCGTGCCGATCGCGCCCGAAGAGATCAGCTCCTTGATCTGCGTGCGGGCCGGTGAATAGCGGTAGTTGAAAGTGACCTTCACCTGACGGCCTGTGCGCGCCTGCGCATCGACAATCATCTTCAGTCGCGACAGATCGATGGTCAGCGGCTTTTCGCAGATCACATCGCAGCCGGCCTCGAAGGCGCGCACGATATAATCGGCATGCAGGAAATCAGGTGTCGCCACCACCACCGTATCCGGCTTCTGCTCTGCAATCAGCCGGTCGAAATCGTGTGCGAGATAGGTAGCCACGCCATTGGTGCCCGGCTTGGACGCCGCTTGCGCCGCCTGGCTGAGGCGGTGGGCATTGGTATCGCAGAGTGCGACGATATCATGGCTGTCGGCATAGTCCTCGATGACGGAATCGCGGAACATCTTGTGCCGCGAGCCACATCCTACAATGGCAATCTTCACTGGATCTGTCTTTCGTACTGGCTGGCATTCATAAGGCTAGTCTGGCTGGGTTCGATCCGCAGGCCGGCACTATCGAAATAATGGAGGTCGGCAAGGTTGAAGCCAAGGCTGACCGCCTCTCCCATGTGGAAATGTGCCCGGCTGTTGTCGCTGACAAGAAGTACCTGGCCGGAGGCAAGCGCGATGTGCAGCAGGGTTTCGCTGCCCAGATATTCCACCAGGCGAATGGTGCCCGGCAGGGTAATTTCACCCCAGCCGATGTGCACATCGGCAGGCCGCACGCAAATGGTCAAGGTCTTGTCAGAGGTTGGCAAGTCGGGAATGGCAAAGGGGGCAAGACCCGGAAGGCTTGCCATGCTCTGCCCGTTCTGGTGAACGCAGTCCGCCTTGAACATGTTGATTTTCGGTGAGCCGATGAAGCCCGCGACGAAGAGGTTCTGCGGGCGGGTGTAAAGCTCCTGCGGTGTTCCGACCTGTTCGATCTTGCCGGCGCGCAGCACGACGATGCGGGTTGCCATCGTCATGGCCTCCACCTGGTCATGCGTCACGTAGATCATGGTTGTGCCAAGCCTTGTATAAAGCGAGGCCAGTTCGGCGCGCATCTGCACGCGCAGTTCCGCATCAAGGTTAGACAGCGGCTCGTCAAACAGGAAGAGCTGCGGCTCGCGCACGATGGCGCGACCGATGGCGACGCGCTGCTTCTGGCCGCCCGAGAGCTGGCGCGGCTTGCGGTCCATCAGCTTTTCGATCTGCAGGATGCGGGCGGCATCCGCCACGCGCCGCTCCACCTCGGCCTTCGGCACCTTGAAATTCTGCAGGCCGAAGGCAAGGTTCTTCGCCACGCTCATATGCGGGTAAAGCGCATAGGACTGGAACACCATGGAAAGCTCCCGCTTGGAGGCGGGCAGGTCGTTCACCACCTTGGTGCCGATGGCAACCGTGCCCTCGCTGATATCCTCGAGCCCGGCAATCATGCGCAACAGTGTCGATTTCCCGCAGCCGGACGGGCCGACCAGGACCAGAAACTCGCCGTCATGGATATCGAGGTTCAACCCCTGGATCACCGAGAGGGCACCATAGCGCTTGCCGACGTTTCGTAGCGTCAATCCAGCCATTACACCTTGTTCCTTACTTCATTCCGGATGTGGCGATGCCACGCACGATCAGTTTCTGGAACAGGACGAAGAAGATGACGACCGGGACCAGGGAGAGCACCGACATCGCAAACATCTGGCCATAGGCCGACTGGCCCTCCTGGTCGAGGAAGAGGCGCAGCGCCAGCGGCACGGTGTAGCTTTTGATATCGTTGAGATAGATGAGCGGGGCGAGGAAATCCTCCCAGACCCAGATCAGCGAGAAGATGGCAGCCGTGCCCATGGCCGGCAGGGAAAGCGGCAGGATGATCGACCAGTAGATCTTGAAGGGCGAACAGCCATCGATCATCGCCGCCTCATCCAGTTCGCGCGGCAATTGCCGAAAGAATTGCACCATCAGGAAGATGAAGAAGGCGTCCGACGCCAGGAAGCGCGGCACCACCAGCGGCAGGTAGGTATCCACCCAGCCAAGGGCCAGAAACTGCACATATTGCGGGATGAGCACCACGTGATAGGGCACCATCAGCGTCATCATCATCAATGCGAAGAAGAAACTGCGGCCGGTAAATTGCAGCCGTGCAAAGGCATAGGCTGCAAAGGAGCAGGAGATGAGATTGCCGATCACCGACAGGACGGTGACGATGGCTGAGTTGATGTAGAAAGTGGTGAAGGAGATCGGCAGGGCATTCCAGCCCTTGGTATAATTGTCCAGCTGGAACTGCGAGGGCCACAGCGTCAGGCTGCCAAAGATCTCGTTTTCCGGCTTGAACGACGAGGCGAGCAGCCAGAACAGCGGATAGAGCATCACGCAGGATACGGTGATCAGGAAGAGATGCTTCAGGATCCGCCCGTTGCGTTCGCGCCTGTCGCGCTTCAGCCGCATCTCGTGTGCGACCCGTGCGGCTTCGTCCATCTGAAGGACGAGCTCCAGATCAGTCGCGCTCGTTTTCATAATGCACCCAGTATTTGGAAGTGAAGAAGGCAATGGCCGTGAACACTGCAATGATGATCAGGAGAACCCAGGCGAGCGCCGAGGCATAGCCCATGCGGAAGAACTTGAAGGCCTCGTTGAACAGATAGACCGTGTAGAACAGGAGACTGTCTGCCGGTGCGCCGGTGCCGTTCGAAATGATGAAGGCGCTGGAGAAGGTCTTGAAGGATTCAATCGTCTGCAGCACGAGATTGAAGAAGATGACCGGTGCCAGAAGCGGCAGCGTGATGCGGGTGAACTGGCGCCAGCGCGGCGTGCCATCGATCTCGGCTGCCTCGTAGAGATCCCGCGGAATGCCGCGCAGGCCGGCCAGAAAGATCAGCATCGGCGAGCCGAACTGCCACATGGCAAGGATCACCAGCGTATAGAGCGAGGTATCCGGATTGGTGATCCAGGAAATGCCCTGAATGCCGAAATAGGCCAGCACCTGGTTGACCACGCCATTGGCTTCAAACAGCTGGCGCCACAGAATGGCAATGGCGATCGATGCGCCCAAGAGCGAAGGCAGATAGAAGATGGCGCGGTAAAGCCCGATGGTGCGCAGACCCTTGTCGAGCAGCATGGCCACGCCAAGCGCCATGATGAGGCGGGCCGGAACGGCGAGCGCCACATAGGTAAATGTCACCTCCAACGCCTTCCAGAAACGCCGGTCGCGGGTGAACATATAGCTGTAATTGTCAAACCCCACCCAGCGTGGCGCGCTCACCATGTCATAGCGGGTAAACGACAGGTAGAGCGAGGCAAGGATCGGCCCCAGCGCCAGGAGGAAAAACCCGAGCAGCCACGGCGACAGGAAAATATAGGCCGGCGCGTTGCGGGCAAGAAACCGTCTCATCAGCAGGACCTTAGATTGCACGAATAAGGAGTTCCGGACCAGCCATGGGCGGCCCGGAACCCGTTTGACTGAAGGCTCAGAGCGCCCGCTCGACGATGGCTTGCGCATCCCCGACAAAGGTTGCCGCGGCATCCTTGGCGCTGGCGCGGTCCAGCACCACATCTGTGCCAATGCGCATGAAGGCATCACGCACTTCGCCGGCACCCTTGGGTGCTGGCAGGGGCAGGGGGCCGACCTTGCTGGCAATCGCGTTGAAATAGGCGACCGACACTTTTTCGACCTCGTTGAGGCCGGGCGCCAGTTGCTCGCGCACCTTGGCGGAAGCCGGGATACCGCGCTCCAGCCCGAGGATCTTGGTGATTGCCGGATCGGTCACCCAGGCGTTCATATAGGCAATCGCCGCATCGACATCCTTGGCATCGCGCGACAGCGACATGAACATTGACGGCTTGATGAACTGGCCGGGCTGTCCACCCTTCTTGTGCGGCACCATGGCAGCGCCGATCTTGTCCTTGGCAGCCGCCTGGATGCCGACCAGCTGGTTCGACCAGTAATGTGACATGGCGGTATCGCCAACTGCGACGCCGGATTCGACGATCGGGATATCCAGGATGACGGTCTTGTCCTTGGAGCGCACCACGTCCTTCTTGCGAAGATCGGCCCAGAACTGCCAGTAGCTCGCCACATCCTCGACAGTGGCGGCGACCTTGCCGTCCTTGTCATAGAATTCGCGGCCGTTCTGGCGCACCCAGGATTCAAACACTTCGATCATCAGCGAAAGGTCGTCGGAGCCCTTCACCTTGCCGCCGGTCTTCGACGTGATGGTTTCGCAGGATTTGGCGAAATCGTCCCAGGTCCAGTTGATCAGGTCGGTATCGATGCCGGCTTCCTTGAACACCCGCGTATTGTGCACGATGACCTGGCTGTTGGAGCCGATGTTGAGCGCATAGAGCTTGCCATCCACCCGGCCGCCATCGATCGGCCCCTTGTCGAAATCGGCGATCATCAGGGACTTGCCGACATATTCGTCGAGCGGCTTCAAGGCGCCGCGACGCACATATTCAAACAGGAAGCGGTAATCCATCTGCACCAGATCGGCCATGTTGCGGCCGGCCGTCTGGGTGGCCATCTTCGTCCAGTAATCACCCCAGCCGATGGTTTCGCCGGACACTTTGATATCGGTCTTGGCCTTCTGGAACGTATCGATCACGGCAAAGGTGCGCTTGTCGCGCTCCGGATTGCCCCACCAGTAATGCCGGATGCTGCGGGCCTGCGCCAGTGCCGGAACGCCGGCCAACGTCGATGCGGCAAGGCCTGCGCCCATAGTGCTCATAAGCCCGCGTCGTGTCATTTTCATCATGATGTTCCTCCTCCATCGAGTGGGCGCGTGGCGCCCTTTTGATTGTCGTCTGTCGTCTCGTCCATCCGGCCACTCCTCCTGGCCAAGACGTCCGCATGCGTGATTGCCGGGCGCTCAGATATAGGCGCGCAGCAATTCCGTGAGGCAAAGCATGGCCATCGCCTGCCCATAGGGCATGGAGGTGAGCTTGATCTGCCGGTAGAAATCGAGGTCATGGCCCATGGCGGTGCCGAAGGAGACCTCTTTCAGCTCGCCCTCTGGCGAAATCTTCTCCACGACGCCGCGCATGGCGCGCTCTGCCGTTTCCCGAAATTCAGGGCCGAGATAGCGTTTGCGCACGCCCTTCATCAGGCCATAGGCAAAGCCGGCGGTGGCCGAGGCTTCCAGATAGCTGTTCGGATCATCGATCAGCGTG
The DNA here is from genome assembly GCF_005222845.1 of Rhizobium sp. FY34. Classification (GTDB taxonomy): domain Bacteria; phylum Pseudomonadota; class Alphaproteobacteria; order Rhizobiales; family Rhizobiaceae; genus Neorhizobium. Next base: position 98,936 of record NZ_STFZ01000014.1, read on the forward strand.
TGCCAGAGGCCCGATGCATGCTGGTGCTCTTTGAGAGCGGCGGCCTGGCGGGCAAGCAGCGACACGAGATGCCGGCGCAGGAAATCCTCTTCGGGCAGATCGAGAAGCTCGATGAATTCGGGAATGGCAATGGTCAGCCAGCTATTGCCGCGGGCCCAGCGGGCGCGGGCGAAATTGTGGTTGCCGTCAAAGGTCCAGCCGTGGAACCAGAGACCGGTCTGCGTATCCATGAGATACTGGGCATGCACGATGAACTGGTATTTCGCCTCCTCGACATATTCCGGTCGATTGAGCACAAGGCCGATCTTGGCGAGCGGCAGCACGCTCATCATCAGCGTATCGTCCCACATCTGCTGGTCGTTGACGCTGTTGTAGACGATGTGCTGCAGGCCGCCTTCGCGGGTACGCGGCATTTCGTGCATCACCCATTCCGCCCAGGTTTCCAGATAGGGCAGGAAGCGCGGATCGCGGTTCATCTCATAGAGATGCGCGAGCGTCAGGAAAGGCGCGACAGTGTTGATATTCTTGGTCGGTGTGCCTTCCGCCAGGCGCTCATCGAACCAGGTGGTGATGATCTGCATGGCGGCCGGGTTGCCCGTCTGCTGCCAATACTTGAACAGGCCGTAAAGCCCGATGCCATGCGTCCATTCCCAGCCGGCCCAGCCCTTCGTATCGATCACCCGGCCATCGTCCAGGCGCAGCAGAAACTCGCCGCTCTCATCCTCAATGTTGACGAGGTTGTTCGTCAGCCGATCAATCAGCTCGCACACATCCGCACGCTGGATGAAATACTGTTTCTGCCTCAGCAGCGGATGCATACGTCAACTCCTCCCCAGTTGAAATATTTTCGGAACATCATTCCGGAAAATAAGAAATCATAGTCCACACCTCTTTTCAATGGCAAAATTTACGCTAGGCTCACGGATGTTGGATTGCATACAGGCGGTGAGGGGGCATCCGGTCGGTTGCTTGACAACAGCGCTCGTGCACTTCCAGAAAGCCATTCCGAAAAATGTAGAACGCGTCCATGTCCGACGGCCAGCTCAAATCAGACATTGCCAAATCCGATACTGCCAGATCCGAGTCTGCCAAATCTGAGACTGGCAAGACGGAGAATGTCGCAGCAGTCCTCAAGGTGTTTGCGGTCATGGAGGCATTGGTCGAGGATAAGCGCGTCAGCCTTGCCGACCTTGCGCAAAGGGCCATGACCTCCAAGACCACCGCGCACCGCCTGCTGCAGACAATGATGGAGCTTGGTTATGTGGAGCAGGATGCAGAGACCGAAAAATATGGACTGACGCTCAAGCTGTTCAGCCTTGGCGCCCGTTCGCTGAACGAGCAGGCGGATCTGCTGCGGGTGGCCGATCAGGCCATGGGGCGCCTGTCACGGGCAACGGGAGAATCCGTCAATCTCGGCATTCTCGATGATCGCGACCAGAAGGTCGTCTACATCCACAAATATGATTCCATCTTCAGCCTGTCGATGAAATCGACGCTTGGCCTGCGCAATCCGCTGCACAGCACCTCACTCGGCAAGGCGCTGCTGGCCTGGCGGGCGCCAGACGAGATCCGCGAACGGCTGGCAAAGATGGAGTTTCCAAAGCTTGCGCCGCGCACGATCACCGATCCGGACGTGTTTTTTGCCCAATTGCATGAGATCCAGGCGCAGGGCTTTGCCGAGGAGGTCGAGGAGAGCGAAGCTGGCGTGCGCTGCATGGCAACGCCGATCTTCAACCATCTGGGCCGGCCGATTGCGGCCATGTCGATTTCGTTTCCGCTGTTCCGCTTTGACGAGGCGCGCAAGGGCGAGTATGTGGCGCTTCTGACCGGTGCAGGCCGCTTTGCGTCCGAAACGCTCGGGCATCGCACCGCCTGACTGGCAGCGGGACCGGGGGAGATCAAACGCGGGGAATGTGACAATTCAATGTGAATTTACGAGATAATACATATTATGGAACATATAAACGGTTTGCTTGCTGTTGCATTTTAGGCCGAAACCGCATTTTCCACGACTGTGGAAAACTGGCGACGCTGCAGTTTGCCGTGTTGCATTGAAGCGAACCGATGGCATGGTTGCGTCCACTGAGGAAGGCGAGTCACCATGCCGATCATCAATATAGGAAATGCAGCCCTGCATCGATCTCATCAACGAGATAATCGCAGCAGCTCCAACGAGCCTTCAGCGGAATACCGCCCTCTGGATCGTTTAGGCGGACAAGAGGCTAACAACTTCGTCTGTCGGCCGCACGTCGCCAAAGCTCCGATAGATGCTGTGGAGCGTTGCGTTGTGGTCCTGATCTCGCCTGGCAGCCGTTCCGTCGGCGACGAAGATCACCCGGAAGCCGCTGGCATAGGCATCGCGTGCGGAAGACTCACAGCAGATGTTCGTCAAGGTTCCGGTGATGACGACCGTGTCGATTCCATTAGCTCGAAGGGCCGCAGGCAGGTTCGAAGAGCCAGGGAAAAATGCGCTATAGGCGGACTTCTCGAAATACAGGTCCTGTGTCTGCGGGGATAGGCCAGCCCACACTCTCTCCGAGATCGAACCAGCCCCGCCTGACGTCCGAAATACTTCTGCTACTTCTTCGCCAAAGAATTCCCGTGTAAGGTCTGGATGAGGTTGATCGGAACCGGGAACCACCCAAGCGACCGCGCCTCCAGCGGTGCGAAGAGCGTCTGCAAGACGAATGATGTTGGGCAATATCCCTCTGCAGTAGCCGCTTCCCCCGACGAAAAACGGCACCATATCGATCACAACCAGAGCCGTTCGACGTGGATCGACAACTTCATACGCATGGCGTCGCCCGCGCCTCTGCTCTTGACGGTCGTACTCCCGCTGCTCAATCAGCCAATTGTGAAGCTTTGGGCGCGGCCCTGTGGCCGTGGTTGCGATTGCGCTGCCCTGATCCGAACCCATCCTGTCGAATCCTCGTGTGATGCAACGATGATCATTGGCCATTGGGTCATCGTCAATGGCTCGCACCAGGATGTTCCAAAAGCAACAGAGGGGTGTTCTAGGAACCAGCTACAGGGCCTTTCCTGTTGCGCATCTTCTACGTCTATAAAGCAACAGACGGTTCAAAACGCAATTTAAGTCAGAGGCTTAGGCCTTTCATGACGTCCCGATGTTCAGGTAAGCGGCAGTCTGACCTGCACTTCGACGCCCTCATGGCTCAGCGGTCTCGGCGACGTGACATTCACCGTCATTCCGGTGCGCTCGGCGATGGTCTTGATGATCGACAGGCCAAGGCCACTGCCACCGATCTTGGTGCTGCCGCGCTCGAACCTCAGCATCAGCCGGGCCATGGCCTCGGCTGGCAGGATCGGCCCGTCATTGGCGATGCACAGAAGTCCATCCGGCTGGAGCACCGCGTCCACAAGCCCATCCTGCGCGCCGTGCTTCAGCGCATTTTCGATCAGATTGCGAAACAGAATACCAATGGCATCCGGATCGAGCTTGGAGAGAACCGGATCCTGCGGCAGGCTGAGCACGATCCTGCCTTCGCCGGCCCGGGTGAAATCCTGGACGATCATCTGGAGTACAGGCCGCACATCGGAAGGCTCGTCACTTTGCAGGCGTCCGCCTTCGGCGCGGGCGAGCTGCATCAGCTTTTCCGACATGCGCATCAGCCGCTTCAGCGTCGTCTCGATTTCGGTTGCCCGCTGGCCGGTCAGCGCGTCCGTGGTTTCGGAGCGAATGCGCTGCGCCTGGGCGATGGCGCCGGCGACAGGCGTGCGAAGCTCATGGGCGGCATTGGCGGCAAAGGCGCGCTCGGCGTTGAAGGCAGCCTTCAACCGGTCCAGCAACTGGTTGATGCCGGCGGAAATCGGTGAAAGCTCGCTCGGCAGGCTGTTTTCGGGCAAAGGCGAAAGATCCTGGGCACCGCGCCGGGCAAGTTCTTCCCGCAGCCCCCGCACAGGCCGCAAGGATCGGCGCACCACGAAAACGATGGCCAGCAGGCTGAGCGGGATGACGACGATCAGCGGCAGCAAAAGACCGAGCAGCATCTGGCGCGACAATTTCCGGCGGTGATTGAGCGGTTCAGCCACCGCAATCGTCAGCTTACCGTCGGCGGTTGCCCCGTAGTAGAGCTGGTGTGTTTGCGTTCGCACAAAGCCGCGCCGGACAAAGGGCGGAAAGATCGAAGCGTCCGCGCCTTTTGAGGACAGCAGAACTTTGCCGTCGCGATCGCGCAGGAGGAAGGTTACGTCTTCGCCATAGCGTGCATCGCGGCCGGTGCGTGTTTCGTCCTCACCACCCTCCTCTTCATCATCGCCGTTCTCGGTTTTGGTGCGATGGCTGTGGCCCTCCCGCAGGTCATGCCGGGCAATGGGGAGGATGCGCTGCGCCGTCGCCTTCAGCCCGTCATCGAAAACCTCTTCCATTTCGCCGCCAAGCCGATGTGCGGTGACGGCTGCTGCCGCCAGCCAGAGCAGCGTCACCGAAAGCCCAACCGCAAGCGCAAGGCGCGTCTGGAGCGAAAAACCGCTTATCATGCGCGCCCCAATCGATAGCCAAGCCCGCGTTCCGTCTCGATGACAGCGGCGCCGAGCTTCTTGCGCAGGCGGCTGACATGCACCTCGATCGCATTGCTATCGATGTCGGTATCGAAGGAATAGAGCCTCTCTTCCAGCTGCGCCTTGGAAAGCAGCTGGCCGGGACGCTGGAGGAAGGCCTCGAACAGCACCCATTCGCGTGCCGTCAGAATAACAGCCTTGCCGTTCAGCATGACGCTGCGTGCGGCCATATCGATGGTGAGGCCGCCAAGCGTGACCAGCGGGTTGGGATTGCCGGTATAGCGACGGGCAACCGAGCCGATACGGGCCGAAAGCTCGGCCAGATCGAAGGGTTTTATCATGTAATCGTCTGCGCCGGCATTCAGCCCTGAAATCCGGTCGGAGACCTGATCGAGCGCCGTCAGGATCATCACCGGCGTCACATCGCCGCGTCCGCGCAGGCTTTTCAGGAATGGAATGCCAAGGCCATCCGGCAGCATCAGATCAAGCAGCACCAGATCGTAGCCGGCAGCACCTAGCGCATCCCCTGCCCGATCCAGCCGCAGCACCCAATCGACGGAATGGCCGTCTGCTGCGATCTGGTCGCGAATGGCAGCCCCCAGCGCCGTGTCGTCTTCGATCAGCAGAACCCGCATCATTCTCCCCCGGCATCACCGCTTGGTGCGCCCGCCAGCTTATATCATCGAGACTTCGCCTTACGGGAACCTGAAGCAATACCGCACCGTTTGTAAGGTGGCTGTCAGCTTGCGCGACGATTCATGCTCTCAACAAACCGAGGAATAGATGATGAAGACCGGCCTCCTGCCACGCGTTGCCCTCGCCCTCATGGCCGCCACATCCGTTCAGGCACGTGATGATTGCGACATTGCAATCAGCGAGTGGCAACCGCGCGAAGCGGTGCGCGCCATGGCAGAAGATCGCGGTTGGCGGCTGAAGCGCATCAAGATCGAGGACGGCTGTTACGAAGTCTATGGCACAGACAAAGAGGGCCGCCGCTTCGAGGCGAAGATCGATCCCGCGACGCTTGAGGTCATCGAGATCGAGCAGCATCGCTGAGCTTCTTTGCTGATCACCCGCAAAACCCATCAACAAGATACCCCGAACAGGAGGGCATGCGCATGCGCTACCGCAAACATCTACTCGCCGCCACGGCCGGCACCGGTCTTCTCGTCGCCTTTGCCAGTCTCGCCATGCCGCTCGACACGCTGGAACCCAGTGCGGAGCACATCGTGCAACAGGTGCAGTATGACCGGCCGGATGGCGAGCATCACCGGAAAGGCGATCACCACAAGGCCTCCCCCGAAGCTGATGACGACGACGATGATGATGATCACGGCGGCAGACATGGTGGCGCCATGCCGCCGCAGAATGCCAGTCCGCCCGCCAATGGCTTGTTTGCGCCGGGTTCCAGACCAACCGTCCAGACGAATTAAGCTTGCCTACCCTTCAAGGAGAATGAAATGAAATCCCTTCTTGCCATGCTTGCTGTCACCACGGCGCTCACCCTCCCCGGCTTGGCCAATGCAGCCCAGGTTACGTTCACCACCACGCTCAGCAGCTATGGCGGCGATGGTGCCTATCTTGCCTATTACGTCACGGATGCGGCGGGTAAATATGCCGGAAGCTTGTGGATGGCGGGCGGCAAGAGCCGGTATTACCAGCATCTGAGCGGCTGGTACCGGGCGACTGCCGGCAATACCGCCGAGATCAACGGCATTACCGGTGCCAGCGTTGGCGCGGGTCGCTCGCTGAAGATCTCGCTCGATCTTGCCGATACGCTGTTTGATGCCGGCTATCAGTTGCATATCGATTCCGCCGTCGAAGACATGCGCGACAGCCCGAACGAGATCGTCGTACCGCTGACCTCGGCCGGTTCCGGCCATACGGTGAAGGGCACGCGCTATATCGCTGACTTCACCTATGCCCGTTAAGCCGGAAGGATATCTCTCATGATCCGGTCGCTCCACCGCTGGTTCGGGCTGATTGCCGCTGTGCTTTTGACCATCGTCGCGTTAAGCGGCATGGCTCTGTCGGTCTTTCCGGCCGCCGAAGCACTGACCCGACCGGCCGGGCAGGCCATCAGCGTTGCGCAACTGGCCGCCCGCGTCCAGGCGGCAGAACCTTCGGTGGAGCAGATCCGGCGGTCTCCATCAGGGCGCATTACGGCCTATTTTTTTAAAGCCGACCAGCCGGCCTCTGCCGTGATCGATCCTGCAACGGGCAAGCCCGCCGGCAGCGCCGATATCTCTGCCCTGCAACGCTGGCTCACTATCTTCCACCGGTCGTTGCTGCTGGATGATGCGGGTCGTCTGGTGACCGCAGGCGGTGCGGCGATTATGCTGCTTCTGTCCCTGTCCGGCCTTTTTCTGCTGGCGCGCCGAGCCGGCGGATGGCGGTTTCTGTTGCAGCCGATGCGCGGCACGGGCAAGGGCCGGCTGCATGCCGTCGTCTCGCGGCTTGCCCTGCCCGGCCTCCTCCTCTCGTCCTTGACGGCACTCTGGATGACCGCCGGAACCTTCGGCCTTTTGCCGGAAGGGGGTGCGGCACCTGCCTTTCCATCGCAGGTGAGCGGCCAGACAGGCGTGGTGCTATCGGCCATTCCCACGCTGCAAGCCATCCCGATGGATGACCTGCGCTCCTTGAGCTTTCCGGCATCGACCGATGCGACCGATGTCTTCACGCTGAAGACGTCCGCCGGCGAAGGCTATCTCGATCAGGGCACCGGCGCCCTTCTCGCCTGGAGCGATGCCGGCTGGATCGACAGTGCCTCCCATCTCGTCACCATGCTGCATACAGGCCAGGGCATTGCCTGGCTTGGCCTGCTGCTGGGCTTGTCTGCCCTTGGCGTGCCGGTGCTTGGCTGGAGCGGGCTCTCCGTCTGGCTTGCGGGCCGGCGCAGGGTCAAGACGGCGTCCGTGCCCGCCGGTGATGCCGATACGATCCTGCTCGTTGCCAGCGAAGGCGGCACGACATACGGTTTCGCTGCCACGCTGCAAGCGGCACTGACTGCACAGAACCTTCGCGTGCATGTGGCACCGATGACAGGCTTTGATGCCGATCGCTGGCCGAAGGCAAAGCGGATCATCCTGTTGGCCGCCACCTATGGCGATGGCGCAGCGCCGACTGTGGCGCATGGCTTTCTCGATGCGTTCAAGCGATCTCAGGCAAAACCCGGCCTGTCGCTTGCCGTGCTCGGCTTTGGCGATCGCAGTTTCCCGGCCTTTTGCGGGTTTGCCGTAGATATCGCGCAGGTTGCGGACAAAAATGGCTGGGCACAACTCCTGCCGTTCGACACGGTAGACCGCCAGTCGCCGCAGGATTTCAGCCGCTTCGGCCACAATCTGGCGCAAGAGCTCGGCCTCGATTTCGAACTGAACCATCAAAGCGCCGCGCCGAAGACGTCGCAATTCACGCTGATCTCGCGCCGTGACTATGGTGCGGACGTGCAGGCCATGACGGCGATCCTGCGGTTCAGCCTGCCGAAGCGCTCGCTTTGCCAAAGCATTCTGGGCATGGGCATTCCGCGCTTTGAAGCCGGAGACCTGATCGGCATCATCCCTGAGGGTTCTGACCTGCCGCGCTTTTACTCCCTGGCATCCGGCAGCTCGGACGGCTTTCTGGAAATCTGCGTGCGCCGGCAGGCCGGAGGCCTCTGTTCCAGCCAGTTGACGGGCATGGAACCTGGCGAGACGATGACAGGTTTCCTGCGCTCCAACCCAAGCTTTCGCCCGGCACAGAACGCCAACCCGGTCGTTCTGATCGGCGCTGGCACCGGTATCGGGCCGCTTGCCGGCTTTGCGCGCGCCAATAGCAAGGGGCGGCCCATGCATCTGTACTTCGGCACCCGCCACCCGGATAGCGACGCGCTCTATGCCGAGGAATTGTCGCGCTGGCAGGCTGACGGTCATCTGTCGTCCGTTTCCACCGCCTATTCGCGCACAGCCACGCCCGCCTATGTGCAGGATATCCTGCGCAAGGATGGCGCACGTCTCTGCAAGCTGATGGCCGAAGGCGGGCAGATCCTCGTCTGCGGTGGCAGGGAGATGGCCGCCGGCGTTGCGGCGGCACTCGCCGATTGCCTGGCTCCGCAGGGCTTCAGCCTTGCCACATTGAAGGCGGAGGGCCGTTATGCGGAAGATGTGTACTGACAAGACGCGCCATGCGCTGAATGGTCCGACCATGGGCACGCGCTGGTCGGCGCTGTTTCACGCTGACGCGGGCTTCGATGTCATGCCCGTTGAGACGGCGATGGCGAAGGCGGTGACCGAGGTGGATGCGCAGATGTCCAGCTGGAAACCGGACAGCGATCTCAACCGCCTGAATGACGCAAGGCCGGGCGATTGGATCGCGCTGCCGGATCGGTTGCTCGGTGTTCTCGCTGCAGGGCTTGCCATTGGAGCGGCGTCAAATGGCGCCTTTGATATCGGCATGGGCGATGCGGTTGCCGCCTGGGGTTTTGGTCCTGAAACGGCCGATGAGGCACGCATCAGAGCCGCGCGCCTTGCAAGCCGCAGGCCCGCCCATAATGTTTTGGAAATCGATCAGGCGAGTGGACGGGCTCGAAAACATGCCGATCTGCGCCTTGATCTCAACGGTATCGCCAAGGGCTATGGCGTTGACCGGCTGACGGACGTGGCGCGCGCGCACGGCATCACTGCCGGCCTGTTTGCCATCGATGGCGAATTGCGGGCGCTGGGCACCCAACCGGATGGACGGGCCTGGACCGTTGCCGTCGAGGTTCCGGCATTCGATGCGCGCGCGCCGCATTCCATGATCGAACTTTGCGATGCAGCTGTTGCCACCTCGGGCGACTACCGCCACTGGATCGATGTTGGCGGCCGTCGGTTGTCGCATACGATGGACCCGCGCCTTGGAATGCCGCTTGCCCAGTCGCCAGCCTCCGTCACCGTCATTGCCCGCGATTGCATGAGTGCTGACGCATGGGCAACGGCAATGATGGTTCTGGGCGAGGCGCGTGGCCTGCCGCTTGCCGAAAAACTCGGCCTATCGGTGCTGTTCCTTTATCATCAGCCGGAAAGGCGGGGCGGATGTGGTGTATTCGCCGCCTGACGCCTATCTCTTGGCCATGCGTCACTGATCTGCCATCGCATTATAGCGATAGCTTCGGTATCCGGCAGCGAACCCCGTCTGGCGCAGGCTTGCCTCCAGATAGGGCATGAGGCTTTCCACCATCTGGCGCGCCGTGCTTTCGTCTGGCGTATCCGGCCTTGAGAGAGTGCTTGCGATCTCCGCCATCACCGCGTCGCGGTCGATTGTCGTGACGCGCCCGCCATCGACCACCAGCCTTCCGCCGACGAAGACCTGCTCGATGGCATGGCGCCCGCCGCGATGCAGCAGCGCTTCCACCGGCGGCGTGCGCGGATCGATGGCCGGACGCGCCAGCCGGTCCTTGTCCATCAGCACGATATCGGCCTGAAAGCCGGGCTCCAGCCGCCCGGTAAAGCCGCCGAAGCCGACGGAGGCAGCGCCATGTTCTGTTGCCATTTGTAGCACGGCACCGGCATCCGGCCTTTCGTTGAACAGCCTGGTTTCCCGGTGCAACGCCCAGACGAGCTTCATTTCCAGCGTCATGTCGCGGTCATCGGCAATGTTTGACTGGTCGATGCCGAGAGCCACGGGAATGCCACGCCTTCGCATCTCGTTGACCGGCGCAATGCCGCTGCCGAGCCGCAGGCCCGAGGAGGCATTGTGGCAGATCATGCAGCCGCAGGAGGCGATGATGTCGAGATCCTCGCGGCTCATCCAGTTGCCATGTCCGAGCGTCACATTGGCATCCAGGCATTGCAGCTTTTGCAAATGCTGTACGGCGCTTCGGCCATAGGTCTGCCGGGAATAGGCCGCCTGCCGTTCGGTTTCCAGCAGATGCATGTGGACATTGCCGCCTTCGGCCTTGGCTGTTTCAAAGATTGTCTGCAAGGCCTCGTCGCTGCACCAGTGGAGGTTTGCGGGCGCAAGGTTCATGCGGATATGCTGCGGATTGTCGGGCAGGAATTTTGCGCGCATGTCCCGGTAAAATTCCATCAGCCGGGGCACCGGCACGGCACCACTTGCCAGTTGCGGCGCAAGCCAGTCGCGAAGCGGCGCGGGCAGACGGCCCAGCATTTCGGCATCCGGCTCATAGGAGAGGATATTGCGGTCGCGGATCATGAAGCAATAGCCCATGCGCATGCCGATCTCGCCATAGGCGCCGATCGTATCCTCTGCCATCTGCATCCAGCTTTCCGGCGCGCCGGCAAAGCCGCTATGGATATGCTGTACGGTGGTTGTGCCACTTTCCAGCATTTCGATGGCCGAATAGAGCGTATCCAGCCGCTGGTTGATGCGGCGCATGGCGCGAAACTGCGGCAGCCACAGTTCCAGCGGCGCAAAGGCAATGCCCTGCATCAGCGGCGTGACGCCGAAATGATGGTGCGCATTGACAAGCCCCGGCATGGCGATCATCCGGCGCGAGCCAAAGTGCTGCAGATGATCATTGCCGTAGCCAACGGCCTCCATCGGGCCGATCTGCGCAATCATGCCCTTTTCGACGCGGATGCCGACATCATGGCGCATGCCCATCACGCCATTCGGGCCGATGCCGGTCAGAACGGTGCCGGCTTCGATGATGCAATCTGCAACGGGAATGGGTTTTGTCATGTCCGGTAGTCTCCGACGAGGCCAAGGCGCCGTGCCGCCGCCACGCGATAGAGCGGATCGGCATAGACCTTCATCTCTTCGCTGGCCGAATAGGCTAGGCTGATATCGTGTTCGTCATAGCTTGCCGCGGCAGCCGCATGAATGCTCTGCCAGTCCGGCGCTTCAAGCGCGCGCCAGCGGGATATGTCCTCTTCCGGCGGCAGGGTCGGAAAATCGAGTTCGCGCATCAGGCTGGCAATCGCCTGCCAGAAGACACGCAACAGCGTGTCATAGGTCTGCCGGTCGCAGAAGGGTTCCAGCAGGCGGATCCAGTGCAGGCCCGTGACTACATGCAGGGCGGCAAAATGCTGGGTTGCGGTAAACAGGCGGATGGCAACGCCGGCCATCTTCTCCATCGTGTCTGGCCCAATCGCCAACCAGTCCACCACCGGTTCAAATTCGGGCAGCGCGCAGGCATCGCGCATGTTCTGCCACAAAAGATCGTGCAGCGTCAGATCATGCATGGGGGCAATCAGCGTCACGCGAGAAAGCACCTCGGCGGGATCGTCTGTGACCGGGTCAGCACCGGTTGCCGGCGGCAGCGCCAGAAAAGTTGCCGCCCAATAGGCAAGAGCGATGGCGGTATCGCTTTCACTCTGTCGCAGCACGCCATAGGCGGTGCGCATCAGCGCATGGAAGGCGCTGGCCGCAACGCCGGGTGCCAGTTCCGGCAGATAGAGCCGAAGCGCATCGTCCATGCCAAGCCGCGCCACTTCGCCGGTAAAGAAGATCCGAAGATCCGGTTCACGCGCCCTCTCGCCCAGTACGGTGCGCCAGGTCTCAGCGTCAAGCGCCATGGCTGTCTCGGCAAAGGGCAGAAGCTTCTTGGAACTGCGGTAATGATCGAAAAACCGACGCATCTGGATCGGCGTGCCGCCGATTTCGGCAAGCGCACAGAGCACCATCGGCGCGTGATTGGCAAAGGTGCGGGTAAATTCCGATCCCCAGGCCGGCATTTCGGCAAGGATGGCCTCCACCTCGGCGGCTTTTGCGTGCGCCATCATGGCTGGTCCTCCCGTGCCCAGGCTTCAACATGGACGGCGGCTGCCTCGTCTTCCAGAAGCGGGCCTTCGACGGCAATTGCCTTCTGGCCTGCGGCAAACACGGCGCGACAGGGCATGTCCATGGTCGGGTTGTCCGGATGGTCGCCGGTCATGGCCTTCAGCCGCTTTTCAGACAGGCCATAGACAAGGCGACCGATGCCGGTCCAGTACAGGGCGCCGGCGCACATGGCGCAGGGCTCGGCGGAACTCACCATGGTGCATTGGGCGAGAAATGGTTCGCGGAATCGGCGGGAAGCCTCCGTCGCCAGCAGTCTTTCGGCATGGCCGGTGGCATCGAGATCCGGATAATAGCCGTTTTCCATCTCCAGCAGGATTTCACCATCCGGCCCGGCCAGCAGCGCACCAAAGGGCATATTGCCATGTGTGCGGGCATTGCGGGCAATTTCGAAGGTCCGGCGCAAAAGGGTCTCGGTGCTGCTCATCCTGCATATCCTCCTTCAGACAGAGTGGTCTTGCGCATGGTCCCTCCCCTCACGCCGTGCTTGAAAAACGCGTATGCGGCACCAGTTGCGCAAGGTCGAAGGCCTGCGTTGCCGTGATCAGCCGGTTGAGGCCTTCGGCAGCGCGTGTGAGCACGATATCGCCCTTGTCCGCCGTGGCGTTCGCGGCATTGCCGCACACGCCTGCGGGATGCAGGTCCTGCGCCTGCCAGCCAAAGCCGACAGCCCCTTCTGCCGTCAGCATGCTGCCGGCCTTGGCGATCGAAACCGTCAGCGGCACGAAATCCTCGGCTTTGTGCATGGCGACGCGCTCCGGCGAAAACGCCAGCATCATGCTCGTTTCGATATCACCGCCATGGATGCCGTGCTCGATTTCTTCGGCTGAAAAGAGATCATCCACCGGGGCAATGCGGAACCAGGAGCAGGAGACCGCCAGCATGCCAAGCTCGATGCGGATATCCCGGCAGGTGATGTCCATCAGGGCCATCTGCCCGCCATGCGAATTGAACAGGATGAGCTTGCGCACGCCAGCGCGATGAACGCTGCGGGCAAGATCCAGCCAGACCTGCCGCAATGTTTCGCCAGACAGCGCCAGCGTGCCGGGAAAAGCGATATGCTCATCGGATTTTCCAACCACCATCGGCGGCAGGAACAGCACATCGGCATCCGGGGTCAGACGGTCAACCGTGCGCCTGATGATTTCGGCATTGATGGCGGCATCGACGCTCACCGGCAGATGCGGGCCATGCTGCTCTATTGCAGCCACCGGCAGCACCGCCACTGTCTGCGACAGGTCACGCGTGGCAAAGGCTTCCGTTGAATGGTCTGCCCAATAAAGGGATGCCGTCATGATGCTTTTTCCATCAGTCCGGGGATGGTCTCTGCTCCGTGAAGAGCGCGCATGGTCTGCTCGAAATCATCGCTGACCGGCAGATCCTGCGAGGAGAAGCCTTGAAGGCCGGCCAGGACACCCTGTTCCTGATCGAGCAGAAGACGCCGCTCGATGCCGCGCACCACTTTTGGCAGCGCATAACGATGGCCGCTGATCGAGGTGGAATGCGGACCGTGGCTGACAAAGCTTGCACTGTTGAAGGCAAAGACTCGGCTGACCCAGGCATCTGACGGATCTTTCGGCAGGAAGGCATAATGGGCATCGAGATAGGGCAGTTGCGCAAGCCGCGTATCGGCCTCGTCAACTGGCGGCGTGAAGCGCTCGCTCCAGAGCGCCACTTTCGGCGCAAGCGTCAAGAGTTCGGGGCGTGCCGAGAGATCGACATCCATGCCGGTGGCGAGCAGCAGGTGATCGAAGGTGAGCGTGCCATCCGGTGTTGTGACCGAAATCGCGCCCTGTTCCTGGCGGACGTCCAGCCACGGTGTGGCCGGCCGCAGGCGAAAGCCGGCAAGCGAAAGCGCCGTCTCAAAGGCGCGCACCGGTGGCGGCTGGTCTGCCTTTCGGAAGAACCGTGCCACCTGCCAGCGCGTCGCATCGGACAATTCGGCAAACTGGCTGAGCAGCGGCGGCGCTTCCAGCGCCCGGTGCGGATTGGTGCGCGGCAGTTTTTCCCGACGGAAGCAAAGATCGACTGAGGCCGCACCGTGGTTCAGTGCGACAATGGCATTGTCGAAGGCGGAAGCGCCATGGCCAAGAATGCCGATGCGTTTGCCTTTCAGCCGATTGAAATCCACCGCGCCATTGGTGTGGTCATAGCGGTCCGGCGGCAGATTGTCGGAGATGAAGCGCGGCACGCGCCAGCCACCGGCGCCATCAAAACCGGTTGCCAGAACCACGGCGCGGGCCAACTGGCGCTCGATGATGCCATGCCGCACGGTGGTCACCGCTATCAGCGCGCCTTCGTGCGAGACATCCGTGACCGTCGTGTCATTGGTGATCGCAAGCTCGAACACCTCGGCATACCAGTCGAGATAGGCTTTCCAGTCCGTGCGTGGAATGCGCCCCAGCGCCTCCCAGGCATCAAGCCCGTAACGGGTTTCGAACCAGCGGCGCACCGAGAGATTGGCGACATTGAACTCGTTGCCGACCGCCGTCTTTGGCGTACGCAATTCCTCCATGCGGGCAAATGTCGTCCAGGGGCCTTCGCGACCGGCCGGCGCGCTGTCGAAAAGGCGCACATCCTTCAGACCATCCCATTGCAGCGCAGCCGCAATGGTGATGGCGGACTGGCCACCCCCGACGATTGCCACGTCGCAGACGGGAGTGCCGGTGTCTGCCAGCGGCGAAAGCCATGGTGTTGCGGGATAGGCCAGTGCTGCCATATCGGCGCGGGCGGCATGTTTCAGCCGCAACAGGGCTTCGTGCGCATCGGGAAGAGGGTCAAGCATGGTCTTCTGGTCCTGCAAAAGTGTTGCGGTGCCGGGCGCGGCTTCGCCGATAGACCTCGCTTGCCACCACAATCAGGGCCGTCAGCAGAAGCACCACCACCTGCATGGCATTGAGATCCGGCTTCAGCTCGCGGCGAAATTGCGAGGCAACGATGAGGGAGAGCGGCTGCGTGCGGCCGGCGAGAAACATGGAAATGGTGAGATCGGCCAGCGACAGGATGACGCCGATGGAATAGGCCGCACCGATGGCGCCCTTCAGCTGCGGCAGCACGACCCGGCGAAATGTTTGCCAGGGCGTAGCGCCAAGATCACGCGCCGCATCCTCCAGCCGCTTGTCGAGGCGGATGACGGTGGCGGCAATGATGGTGGTGGCAAAGGGGATGGCAATCAGCGTCTGCGCGGCAATCAGCGCGCCGGGCCCACGGCCAAGCCCAACCCAGTTCATCAACATGGCCTGCGCAATCGACAGCACCGTCTTTGGCACCAGAAACGGCAGGACGATGAGAAAGATGAAAACGCCCCGGTAGGCAAGGCGTGGCGATGAGAGCGCCAGCGCAGCCAGCAGGCCGATCAGGGCGGCCAGAATGCCGACCGGCTGCGAAATCAGGAAGCTTGTCAGGAAGCCGTGGAGAAAGGCCGCATTGCCAAACAGATCCGCGTACCAGGACAGCGTGAAGCCGCTCAAAGGAAAGGCCATCAGGCTGGATGCATTGAAGGAAAACAGCGCCAGAACCAGGATCGGCAGGTAGAAGAAGCCGATGGCAAGCGTGAATGTCAGCGTCATGCCGCGCGTCATTTGAGACCTCCCTGCAGCACAGCCCGCGCACCTTTGAAGCGAAGCAGCAGAAAGCCGATGCTGCTTGCCGTGGCAAACAGCGTGATCAGCAGGCTGAGCGCCAGAACAGAGGCGAGCGGCCAGTCAAAGGCGGTGCCGAACAGGTTGTCGATCATCGCCATGGGCGTTGCACCGGATGTGCCGCCCAGCATGCTGGGCGTCAGCATGTCACCGGCAGACAGGGCAAAGACGGCGAGAAGCCCGACACCGAGCCCCGGTATGGTGAGCGGAAAGACGACCCTGGTGAAGGCCTCGAACGGGCGGGCGCCGAGATCGCGCGCCGCCTCGATCAGCCGCCGGTCGATCAGTTCCGCCGAGATCCAGATGGGTAAAACCATGAAGGGCAGCGTGTTGTAAAGCAGCACGAGATGGGTGGTAAACGGCGAAAACAGCAGGAGTTTCACCGGTTCATCGACAAGGCCTAAGCCCTCCAGCACCGCATTGATCAGGCCTTCCGAGCCCAGCACGACACGCCAGGCATAGATGCGCACGATTTCACCGGTATAAAGCGGCGTCAGCAGGAGGATCTGGGCAATACCCTTCCAGGCAATCGGCAGATTGGCAATCGACAGCGCCAGCGGATAGCCAAGAACAGCGGCGATGAGAGCGGTGATAAGGCCGGACAGAACCGCCTTGCCGATCAAAAAGGCAAAGACCGGGTTGGTCAGCATCTGCGCCCAGTTGGCGAGGGAAAAATCGGGCACCATTTCGAAGGCATCCATGTCCACCGTAAAGACGCTGAAGGCAATCAGCAGCAACAGCGGCAAGAGGCAGCCGAGGATCAGCACCAGCGCGACGGGCAGCGCCAGATGCGCGCGGTGGAGGGTGAGCCTCATGTGGCAATCCTCGTGATGAAGCTTGCAACCGGATCAAAGCCTATGGAGATCAGAGTGCCAGGCTCCGGTGGCCGGTTGCTCATCAGCCGCAGGGTGACACCGGCAATACCGGCTTCGATCATATAGCGGTCGCCCTTGAAGACGACATGCTCTACCTGCGCCGTCAGGATCATGCCGGAGCACCCATCGAGCTGCAGATGTTCCGGGCGCAGCACAAGGGCTGCGCGCCCGCCGGTCTGAAGACCCTCGATAGCCGGGGCCGTAATGGTGCCAAGCGGTGTGGCGATTGTGGCGTTACCCGGCGTGCAGGCCAGTACTTCGCCTTCCACCAGCGTTGCCGAACCGATGAAATCGGCCACGAACGAATCTGCCGGTCGCGCATAAAGGGTCACCGGATCGGCCTTCTGGGCGATCTTGCCCTTGTTCATCACCACGACGACATCCGACAGCGCGAAAGCCTCTTCCTGATCGTGAGTGACATAGACAAAGGCGATGCCAAGCCGGCGTTGCAGGTCTTTCAGCTCGATTTGCAGATGGCCGCGCATCTTGCGGTCAAGCGCCGACAGAGGCTCGTCAAGCAGCAGCAGATGCGGCTCGGCAATGATGGCGCGGGCAACGGCCACGCGCTGCTGCTGGCCGCCGGATAGCTGATGCGGATAGCGCGCGCCGAATTCGCCCATGTGGACCGCTTCCAGCGCCCGCTTGACGCGCGGGGCGGGATCTTGCGCGCCACGGCGAAGGGTGAGCGAAAAGGCGACATTTTCAAACACGGTCAGATGCGGAAACAGTGCATAGTTCTGGAAGACGGTGTTGACCGGTCGCCGCTCCGGCGGAACGCCGACAAGCGAGCGCCCGTCCAGGATCAGCGAACCGGCATCCGGCGTCTCGAACCCGCCGATCATGCGCAGGATCGTCGTCTTGCCGCAGCCGGAAGGGCCGAGAAAGGTGGTGAACGCGCGTTCGGGAATATCGAGATCGACACCATCGACGGCGCGGTTTCGACCATAGGATTTGACGAGACCGCGCGCCGATAAAAGCAGCGGCGAGGTTGCCGGGTTGCGGGAA
Source organism: Rhizobium sp. FY34 (assembly GCF_005222845.1). Lineage (GTDB taxonomy): Bacteria > Pseudomonadota > Alphaproteobacteria > Rhizobiales > Rhizobiaceae > Neorhizobium. The sequence goes on from NZ_STFZ01000014.1 coordinate 116,730, forward strand.
ACGGATTGATCGCTCATCGGCAGATCCGGGAGCGGACCGGCTCTTGCCGGTTGCCGCGCCCGTCCACAGATGGCGCCATGGCCGGGCATGAGTGCCCGGTCTGACCTTTGCATGTCATGCTTCAGCTCGCCTTGACTTCATTCCAGATCTTCAGCCAGTCGGAATAGTTCGGCGGTGCGACCGGCCACATGAAGGATTTCATCACGTCCATGTCGTCGATGAAGATGGTCGATTGTTCCTCGACGGAAAGCTTGTCACGGATGACCGACGAGGTCGTGGCATAGTGGCCGATCTTTGCCACGTCGGTGGAATAGGTCGGACCGAGCAGGTAATTGATGAATTTGTAGCCGACCTCTGCCTTTTCCGCGCTCAGTGTGGCCGGCATCGCAAAGCAGTCGCACCAGCCCATCACACCGGCCTTGGGTTTTGCCATGCCCATCGGCATCTTGCCCTGCAGCTCGTCAAACGGCACGCGCCAGGAGAAGGCGCAGGAGACTTCGCCGGTGGCAAACAGGTTGGTCAGGTCGCCGATGGTCTGCCAATAGGTGCGCAGCAGCGGCTTCTGGGTGATCAGCAGCTTCTTGGCTTCTGCCAGTTCCTTGGCGTCCATCACGAAGACCTTGTCGCGCGGTACGCCGAGAACCAGGCCGGCAATCGCGATGGATTCCAGCGCATAGTCGCGCATGGCAAGCTGGCCGGAATATTTCGCGTCAAACAGCGTTGTGTAATCCGGCTCCTTGTCGAACTTGTCCTTGCGGTAGACGATGGGGTTGAGGCCCCAGAGGTAAGGGATGGCAAAGGTCTTGCCGGCATCGTCCATCACCTTCGGCGTGGTCTTGAACACATCATACATCAGGCTGGCATTGGGGATCTTGGAAAGGTCGAGTTCTTTTAAGAGCCCCGCCTTGATATAGCGCCAGCTGCCGTTCAGCGACGGGTTGACCATGTCCCAATCGGCGGCGGCCCCGGTCTTCAGGGCGGCAAACTGCGCGTCTTCGCTGGAGAGGTAGGAAAGCTTGACCTTGACGCCGGCCTCCTTCTCGAAGCCTGTCACATATTCCGGATGGCCGTTGGAATCCCAGGTTGCCCAGACCATTTCAGAAACTGCGGCACGGGCTGCACCCGCATTCGAAAATACACCTGCAGCAGCACCCGCCGCCATTGTCGCCAGCACTTCGCGCCGTGTGATACCTGTCCGTTTCATGGAGCCCCATCCGGTTCTTTGTTGCGATGCCGCTACTGTGGGCAGTTCAGGGCGAAACGACCATTAGGCTGAGGCAATAGACTATATTGCAGCACAGCAAACTGCGGCAGGCGTGGTGCTGTATCAACCTGGCTGAAGCTGGAGTGACGGCGGAAGCGGCGGGGCCGGCATGCGCTCCAGTGCGCGCATGTCGGCAGCGGCGCCCTTGATCATCCGCCGTAACCAGGCCTGTTCCGGTGAATGGTGCTTGCGGTCATGCCAGAGCATGTAAAAATGCATTTGCCCCAGTTCCACCGGTGCATCGAGAACGGCAAAGGGGAAGGTCTGCGCCACCTGCTCGGCAAAGTGCCGGCCCGTGGTGAAGACGAGATCGGAGCGCGCCAGCACATAAGGGGCGATCGAATATTCCGGCACGGTTGCCCGGATATTGCGCTTCAGCCCCAGATCGATCAGCCGCCCGTCGATTGGGCTGAACTGGGCATGGCGCTCGGAGGTCGGCGACAGATGGCTTTCCTCCAGATATTCCTCAAGCCGAATGCGGTCCGTACGGCGCGCAAAGCGATGGCTGGAGCGCACCATGCAGACGATATCGGTGGTCAGCATCGGCGCGATGCGCAGGTGCTCGGGTGGATGCGGCCAATTGCCGATCACCGCATCGATGCGACCCTCCGAAAGGCCCGAGAGCAATTCCTCCTGCGAGGGAATGGGCGAGGCATCCAGTGAGATGCCGGGTGCGACATCGGTGATGGCAGCGATCAGCTGCGGCATGAACACGGTGCCGAGGCAATTGCTGGCCACGATACGAAACTGCCGCGAGGAGGTTGCCGGTTCAAAGGCACTGGGTGAGGCAAAGGTCGCATCGATCTGGCCGAGGATGCCGCTCATGGCCGAGCGCAGGGCAAGCCCTCGCTCGGTCGGCACCAGAACGCTGCCGGAGCGCACCAGGAGCGGATCCTGGAAAATGTCGCGCAGCTTCTTCAACGTGAGGCTGACGGTGGGTTGCGCCTGGCCCAGAAGATCGGCCGTACGTGACACGCTGCATTCCGTCAGAAGCAGGAGAAGCGTGCGCATCAGACGGATATCGAGACTGGCATAGGCCTGTTCTGTCATGCGGGGGCACTCCGTGGCCGGATGAATATTTGATGAAACGCATTTTCCGTGCCAGATGCCGCTTATTGGTCGCGTCTTTCGCCTATGCCCTGCTCACCCCCCGCCGCCCATGGTGACCGACATGAAGGCGCGAAAGGTTTCCGCAGCCGAGGTGATGGGGCGGGCCTTTGCCCAGGCAAGGCCGACATCCATGCTGGGCACCGGCTGGGTCAACCGGCGAAGTTCGATGCGCTGGCCCTCCAGCGACCATGGCCGGTAGACCATGTCGGAGAGGATCGTGACGCCGACACCGGCGGCCACCAGCGAGCGTACCGCCTCGACAGAACTGGTGGTCAGTACCGCGCGGGGTGCAAGACCCGCCGCATCCCAGTAGCGCCCTGCCGTGGTGCTTGCCTCATCGACGGTCAACATGACGTAATCTTCCTGCGCGACATCGGCGAGGCTGATCTCGTTTTGCACCAGAAGGTGATGATCGGCGGAAAGCCACAGGCGGCGGCTGGACCGCAGCAGCACTTCCTGCTCCAGTTCCTCGGTATTTTCGAGATTGGAGACGAGCATTAGGGCGATATCCACATCGCCGCGCACCAGTTCCTCCTCCAGCGCGCCGCGCGGCAGTTCCTTGATCTCCGCCCGGATCTGCGGATAGGTCTTGCGAAAGCGGGCATAATATTTGGACATGAAATAGCCGGTCACGGTATAGGTCATGCCGATGCGTAGCCGACCGGACAGGCCGGCATGTTCGCGTAGCGGACTGCGCACGGCAGCCGCCACCGCGCCGGTAATGACGCGCGCATGTTCGAGGAAACGTGCGCCTTCCAGCGTCAGGCGCACGCCGGCATGGGTGCGCTCGAAAAGACGCACGCCAAGCTCGAGTTCGAGAGATTTGATCGCCGCCGTAATCGCCGATTGGGAGATGCTGAGATCGACTGCGGCATGGCTGACCTGTCCGCTTTCGGCGGTTGCTATGAAATAATCGAGCTGTTTCAATGTGATGCTCATCGCGGCAGGCCCTTCACAGATCTATCTGTTTTTCAGATAATACTTTCAAAAAATTACTATTTCACAAAACGCCTTGGCTGCGACAAGATTTGTGCAGTGCCGCAAAGACGGCAAATGAATGAGGGGTACGCAGACAATGACTGTCACGATCAATTGTGACATGGGGGAAAGCTTTGGCCTTTACAGGCTGGGCGATGACGCAGGAATGATGCCGCTGATCGATACGGCCAATGTTGCCTGCGGCTTTCATGCTTCCGATCCAGACCACATGCGCCAGACCGTTCGCCGCGCCAAGGAAAACGGCGTCAAGGTTGGTGCCCATCCCTCGCTGCCTGATCTTCAGGGATTTGGCCGTCGCGAGATGAAGATGCGGCGCGATGAGATTGCCAATTCCGTGATCTACCAGGTGGGCGCTCTTGTCGGCTTTCTGAAGGCCGAGGGAATGTCGCTCAACCACATCAAGCCGCATGGCAGCCTGTATGGCATGGCGGGGCGATCCGAAGACGTGGCGCATGGCATCTGCGATGCGGCCGAAGTGTTCGGCGTGCCGCTGTTCGGCATGACCGGCACGCTGCACGAAACGATCTACCAGCAGCGCGGCATTGCCTTCGTGCCGGAATTCTATGCCGATCTTGAATATGCTCCGGGTGGCGTGCTGATCGTTACCCGCGAACATCCGGCCATGGACCCGGACCTGATGGCGGAGCGCTGCGTGCGGGCCCTGTCGGAAAAACATGGCACGGCCACAGACGGCAGCCTGTTTCCGCTCGCCTGCGAAACGATCTGCGTGCATTCCGATACGCCGAACGCCATTGCGATTGCCACAGCCGTGCGCAACGCTATCGCGCCCTGGAATTGACAGGACGGGCCGCGCGCGCGGCCCCGCAGCATGAAGCATACGCATAGCGTTCATTGAGGCCCGTTGATTTCTGGCCCTTCCCTATCTGAATTCTCGCATTCGGAGATTGTCATGACCCCTATCCATTCCCCCCTGCCCGGTACCTTTTACCGCAGCGCCGCCCCCGGCCAGCCGCCGCTGAAGGCCGACGGCGATGCCGTTGCCATTGGCGATGTCATCGGCCTCATCGAAGTGATGAAATCCTTCCATGAAGTGAAGTCGGAAGTGGCTGGCGAAAACATCCGCTTCCTCGTCGACAATGAAGATCCGGTCATGGCCGGCGCAGCGCTGGCGGAACTGGGTTGATGCTGAAGAAGCTTCTGATTGCCAATCGCGGCGAGATTGCCGTTCGCGTCATTCGCGCGGCACAGGATCTCGGCATTGCAACCGTTGCCGTCTATTCCGCCGCAGATGCCGATGCGCTGCATGTGCAACTGGCCGATGAGGCGGTGCTGATTGGCCCGCCGGCTGCCAAGAAATCCTATCTCAATATTGAGGCCCTTCTTGCGGCAGCGCTTTCGACCGGTTGCGACAGCATTCATCCCGGCTATGGCTTTCTGGCAGAAAACGCTGCCTTTTCGGATGCGGTGACGGCGGCGGGCCTGGTATTCGTCGGGCCATCCGGTGATGCAATCCGGTTGATGGGCGACAAGGTTTCGGCCCGCACGGCTGCAGCAGACGCCGGTGTGCCCGTGGTTCCGGGCTCCAAAGGCCGTGTCGAAAGCATCGAGGCTGCCCGCGCGGTGCTTGAGGAAACCGGTTTTCCGGTGATGATCAAGGCTGCAGCCGGTGGCGGTGGTCGCGGCATCCGTATTGCCCATTCGCTTATCGAGTTCGAGCAGGGCTTTGCGCAGGCGCAGGCCGAAGCGCTGGCAGCCTTTGGCGATGGCGGCCTCTACATGGAAAAGGTCATCGCCCGCGCCCGCCATATCGAGGTTCAGGTTCTGGCCGACGGGCAAAACGCCATCCATTGCTATGAACGCGAATGTTCGCTTCAGCGACGGCGCCAGAAAGTGTGGGAAGAGGCGCCATCACGGGCGCTGTCACCAGCCCTTCGCGAGGAGCTTTGCGCCTCGGCCGTGGCGCTTGCGCGTGCTGTGTCCTATTCGGGGGCCGGAACGGTCGAATATCTCTATGATGACGCGGCTGACCGCTTCTACTTCATTGAAATGAACACCCGTATCCAGGTGGAGCATCCGGTAACGGAAGCCATCACCGGCATCGATCTCGTGGCCGAAATGCTGCGTATTGCCGGCGGTGAACCGCTGTGGCTTGTGCAGGGCGATGTGACGGTGAAGGGCCATGCCATTGAGGTGCGCATCAATGCCGAAGATCCGGCCCGTGATTTCGCCCCCTTCCCCGGCACGGTTGGCGCCTTGCGCATTCCGGGCGGTCCGGGCGTGCGTTTCGATTCCATGCTCTATAACGGCTATCAGGTTCCCCCCTTCTACGATTCCCTGCTGGCCAAGCTCATCGTGCATGCCGAGACGCGCGAGGCAGCGCTTGCACGCCTGACGCGGGCGCTGAAGGAACTGGAGATCGGTGATCTGGTGACCACCCGCGCCCTGTTTCTTGCCCTTGCTGCCGATCCGGATGTCCGGGCCGGAGATGTCCACACCCGCTGGCTGGAAGGCTGGCTTGTCGAAAACGCAGCGGCGCTGGCCAGCTGACAAGGAGAACCGATGTCGATACGCTTCAACTTCGGCGGTGACGAACACATCTTCGGGGAAGTCTCCGAGGAGATGTCGCTTGCCTCCTTCTTCACCGGCCTTTCGATGATCAATGCCGTGCGGGCCGCCGGTATTCGCGGCGTCACCGAAACCTGCCCGGCCAATGCAAGCTTCCAGATCCGCTTCGACCCGGATGTGATTGCGCCGCCGGACCTGCTGAAGGAACTGCAATCCATGGAGGATGCGGCGGCAACGTCCGATGCGTCGCTGAAGACCCGCATCATCGAACTGCCGGTCTTCTTCGAGGACCCCTGGACGCATGAGACTGGCCAGCGTTTTCGCGAACGCCACCAGGACCCCTCCTCCACCGATCTGCAATATTCCGCCCGCATCAACGGCTATGCGACGGTGGAAGACTTCATCGCCGCCTATTCCGGCCAGCCCTGGTTTGTGTCCATGGTCGGCTTCGTCGCCGGCCTGCCCTGGCTCTACCAGATGGTGGAACGCAGCAAGCAGATCGAGGCGCCGAAATATCTGCGCCCGCGCACCGATACGCCCAAGCTGACCATTGGCCATGGCGGCTGCTTTGCCGCCATCTATTCGGTACGCGGCGCCGGCGGTTACCAGATGTACGGCGTGACGCCCGCGCCCATCTACGATCCGACGCGCACGGTGCGCTATCTGACCGATGAGATGTGCCTGTTCAAGCCGGGCGATATCGTCAAGTTCAAGGCAATCGGCCGCGACGATTATGATGCGACGCTGGAAGAGATTGCCGCCAATCGCTGGCAGCCCTTGGTGCGCGACTGCACCTTCAGCCTGACCGATTTCAATCGCGACATTTACGGCACCAACGCCAACCTGATGGAGCTTCTCAATGGCCGTTAAGGTAATTTCGCCCGGCCTTTCCACCTCGGTTCAGGACCTTGGCCGTCCCGGTTTCTATCATCTGGGTATTCCAGAGGGCGGTGGCATGGACCGGTTTGCCACCCGCATTGCCAACCTGCTTGTGGGCAATGCGCCGGGTGCCGCCGTGCTGGAGGCGACCTTTCTCGGGCCGGAACTGGAATTCACACAGGCGACCATCGTGGCCGTGACCGGTGGCGAACTGCCGCCAAAGGTGAATGGCGAGGAGCGCCCGACCTGGGAGAGCTTTGCAGTCAAGGCCGGCGACCGGCTGTCCTTTGGCTACCTGAAATCCGGCGCCCGCGCCTATATCGCCATGTCCGGCGGCATCGATGTGCCCGTCGTGCTCGGGTCGCGCTCCACCTATGTTCTGGGCGCACTCGGCGGTTTTGAAGGTCGGGTGCTGAAAGCCGGAGATGAGATCCCCTTAGGTGAAAGCACGGGCAGACCGGGGCTTTCACTGCCGGCAGCCCTTCGAGGCACGGTGACTTCGCCGGCCGAACTGCGCATGCTGCCGGGCATCTACTGGCATCGCATCACCGAGGCTTCCGGTGAACGCTTTTTCGAGGATACCTGGAAGGTTGCGCCTGAAGCAGACCGCATCGGCTATCGCTTCCGGGGCGGCACGCCGCTCGACTTCATGCCGCGCCAGCAGCCCTTCGGTGCCGGCTCCGATCCCTCCAATATCGTGGACGCCTGCTATCCTTACGGATCGGTCCAGGTACCAAGCGGCACGGAACCGATCGTCCTGCACCGCGATGCCGTCTCCGGCGGCGGCTACATGATGCTGGGCGTGGTGATTTCCGCCGACATGGATGCCATCGCGCAATTGCAGCCGCACACACCGGCCCGCTTCGTGCCCGTCACCCTGGAACAGGCGCTTCAGGCGAGAGCCGACCGCAAGGCAGCTTTGATGAGGGCCGAAAACAGCCTCATCGCCTGACGGCGGTGAGCGGCGACCTGCGGAAGAGGAACCGCGGATAAAGGGAGGGGTTCGGTCGGCCAAAGCCGGCCCTCCGGTGTGCCAGGCATGATTGCCCGGCGCACGCAGTAACGAAACAGAACAGTCAGACAGCGTGAATTTGGCAACCGAGGGGTCCGCAGAGATCGCCGGGAACCGAGAGGGGACCATCGCCAGTGTGTTTGGCCGCATCATTGCGGCCAGATGGCGCATGCCCCTTCCATCGGCAACATAGGAATGGGGATATGGGTCAACTGAGTGCGGAAAACATATCCGTCGCGTTTGCGGGGCTGAAGGCCCTGTCATCCGTCTCGCTCGATATCAGGCCGGGGCAGATCAGCGGATTGATCGGCCCGAACGGCGCCGGAAAGACGACGCTTGTCAATGTGTTGACCGGTTTCCAGGCGCCGACGGAAGGCTCTGTCACGCTTGACGGCGCATCGCTTGGCCGTTTGAAGCCGCATCAGCTGCGTCGTCGCGGCATTGCCCGCACGTTCCAGGGTGGCCGTCTGTTTCGCGACCTGCCGGTCATCGACAATCTCGAGGTGACGGGCGTTGGCCTTGGCATGAGCCGGCGGGCTGCCGTTGCTGAAGCTGAAGGCATGCTTGACTGGATGGGCATAGCACCGCTTGCCGAGCGCCTTGCCGGAACCCTTCCCTATACCGACGAGCGCCGGGTGGCGATCGGTCGGGCGCTGATGGGACGCCCCGCCTATATCCTGCTGGATGAACCGGCTGCCGGCATGAGCGCGCCGGAAGCAGCAGACCTTTCGGCTCTCGTTCACCGCATCGCCAAAACTCTTGGCACCGGTGTGCTGATCATCGAACACAATGTCGGCCTGGTGCTGGGCCTCTGCGATCATATCGTCGTGCTCGATTCCGGCGCCGTCATCGAAGAGGGTGCGCCGGCTGCGATCCGCCAGAGCGAAAAAGTACGCCACGCCTATATGGGCACTGCCGCCGATATGGCGCCCACCGGCGGGGAGGTGAGAGCATGACATTGCTGAACCTCGTCAATGTCTCTGTTCGCTATGGTCGCCTCACAGCGGTTCGCGACGTTTCGATCGACCTCAAGGAAGGCCAGATCCTCTTCATCACCGGGCCGAATGGCGCCGGAAAATCCTCGCTTCTGCGTGCCATTGCCGGTGTGACGCCCACCGCTGGCGGCCATATCGAGTTCGACGGCGCTGAAATCACCGGTCGGGCTCCCGAAGATATCGCCCGGCTCGGTTTCTCCATGGTGCCGGAAGGCCGCGAAGTTTTCGGCTCCCTGACCATCGAGGAAAACCTGCTGGTGGGTGCCGGCATGCATTCCCGCACGGCCGGTGCAAAGGGCCGCACCGCCTCGGATCTGGCTTCTGTCTATGACACGTTCCCGATCCTGAAGGAGCGGCGGCACCAGCAGGCCGGCCTGCTATCGGGCGGCCAGCAGCAGATGCTCGTCATCGGTCGCGCCCTGATGACCCGGCCGCGCCTCATCGCCATCGATGAACCGTCGCTTGGCCTTGCTCCCAACATTACCGACCAGGTCTACGAGCGTCTGGTGGCGCTGCAGAGCGAACGCAAGCTGACGCTGCTCATCGTCGAGCAAAGCTCGGCACGCGCCGTCATGGTTGGCGGCCGAATGATCCTGATGCGCAGCGGAGGCGTCGTGCTGGATGGCGATGCCCGGACACTGGGCAATAGCGAGGCCGTGCAGGCCGCCTACTTCGGCTATGAGGAACAGTGAAATGCTGCAGATCATTTTCGACTCCCTCTCCCTGGGCTCGCTCTATGCGCTGGGCGCACTCGGCATCGCGCTGATTTTCGGCGTCATGCGGCTCGTCAATTTCGCCCATGGCGATGTCATTGCCTTTTGCATCTTTGCCCTACTCTGGCCCTCGACGGATGCGATGGCGATCGTCTTTGCCGGACAATTGCCCTGGTATCTTCTGGTGCCGCTGGTTCTCATCGTCGGCGCCGGTCTTTCGGTCCTCTGCGAAATCACCGTGTTTCGCCATTTTCGCCGTGCCAATCCGGCCACGATGATGATTGCCTCCTTCGCGCTCGGTTTCGTCATCCGCTATTTCCTGCTGATGCTGTTTACCAGCCGGCCGAAATCCATCTCGCTCCTGCCCATGCTGTCGCAGCCGGTGGAAATCTTTGGCGCCCGACTGCCATTGCTGCAGCTCATCACCATTGTCGCGACTGTCTTCATCCTGATCGGGCTTTCGCTCTTTCTGCGCCGCACGCGCTTCGGGCTGGAAATGCGGGCTGCGGCAGAAAATTTCTCCATGGCGCGCATGCTTGGCGTTCGGGCAAACCGGGTCATCATGGGCGCCTTTGCCCTGTCCGGCGCACTGGCCGGCGCCATCGCGCTGATTTTCGGCAGCCAGACGGGCACTGCCGATATCCAGATGGGCGCCTCGATCATGCTGATGGCGTTTATCGCCACCGTGATCGGCGGGCTTGGCAGCCTGGCCGGCGCCGTTCTGGCCGGCTTTCTGCTGGGTGCTGCCTCCGTGGTGATGCAGGTCATGCTGCCCGTGGATGCCCGCCCCTTCCGCGACGCCTTCGTCTATGGCGCCGTCATCCTTGTCCTCCTTCTGCGTCCGCAAGGCCTGATCGCCGCACGCGGCACCAAGGAAAGGGTCTGAAACCATGACCATTACAAACGCCCCTGCCCTTGCCCCTGCATTGACTGCCGCGCGCAAACCACCGCGCTTTGCCCTTGCAAGGCGCACGGTCATCACGCCGGTTCTTCTGTCGCTCGTCATTCTGGCCATCGCCGTGCTCACCGTCATGACCGGATCAAAGCCGTTCAACCAGGCGATGATCGATGTCTTTTTGCGTGTCACGCTGGTGGTCGGGCTCTATATCTTCATCGGCAATTCCGGCGTGCTCAGCTTCGGGCATATCGGCTTCACCTGCCTTGGCGCCTATGCGGCGGCCTGGCTGACCATCAATCCGATGATGAAGAAGGCGTCGCTGCCCGGCCTGCCCGGCTGGCTCTTGGAGGCGCGGCTGCCCTATTGGCAATCGGCGGCATTGGCTGCCCTGTTTGCCGGCCTGGTGGCGCTCGTTTTCGGGCGCGTTCTGATGCGGCTATCCGGCATTGCCGCCTCGATTGCCACCTTTGCGGTGCTGGCGATGATCAACACTGTCTATTCCAACTGGCAGGATGTGACTGGCGCCACTTCCTCGGTGGTCGGCATTCCGATCGTTCGCACCCTCTGGCCCTATGCGATTGTGGCCGTCATCGCCATTTTTGTTGCCTGGGCGCATGCCATTTCCCGCTCCGGCCTTGCGCTGCGCGCAGCGCGCGACGAGCCGACGGCTGCTGCCGCATCCGGCATCGATATTCCTCGCGAACGGCTGGTTGCCTTCACCATTTCCGGGGCGGTGATGGGGCTGGGCGGCGCGCTGATGGCCCATTCGATCGGCGTGGTGACGCCCGATACATTCTATCTCGGGCTGACCTTCATCACGCTGTCCATGCTGGTCGTGGGTGGCATGAGCAGCCTGTCTGGCGCCGTGCTCGGCGTCGTCATTCTGTCGGCGCTGATCCAGGTCCTGCGCTGGCTGGAAGCCGGTGTCGCCTTTGGCGCAACCACCTTTGCCCTTCCCAAGGGGCTTCAGGAAATTGCGCTCGGCGTCATCATGATCGTGATCCTGGCAAACCGTCCCGCAGGCCTGATCGGCAACCGGGAAATCACGTTATTTCGTCGTAACCGCAACAAATAGCCGGCGGAGAGGAAACCGCACGGCCATAAAAAAGGAGACGTACATGGCCTACAGGACGAGAATGCTTGCTGCCGCACTGGCCGCTGTGATGGCTGGTTTTCCAGCGCTTGCCGATGATGGAAAGATCGTCGTCGGTTTTGCAACCGCCGCCTCCGGCTTCATGGAAGCCTATGACAAGCCGGCACAGGATGCCGCGATGATCCGCATTGACGAGATCAATGCAGCCGGTGGCCTGCTCGGCAAGAAGATCGAGGTGGTCAGCGCCGATACGAAATCTGACCGCGCCGAAGGCGCAAAGGCCGGCCTTTCCGTCATCGACAAGGGTGCCGATCTGGTCGTCGTCTCCTGCGATTACGATTTTGGCGCGCCGGCAGCCCTTGCCGCCGAGGATGCGCGGCTCGTCTCCTTCTTCCTCTGCGCCGAATCCGTGAAAGCCGGCATCCAGGGCGTTGGCCCGCACAGCTTCTCGGCATCGGTGCTGGCAGCCGTGCAGGGTGCCACCATGGCCGAATGGTCCTTCAAGCAGAAGAATGCTAAGACTTACTATCGTCTTCTCGATACCTGGACCGAATATAACAAGGGCATCTGCGACGGCTTTGACTGGATGATGCCGAAGCTTGAAGCGCAGGGCGCAAAGCTGGTGGGCAAGGACACGTTCAAGAACGACGACGCCTCGATTGCAGCCCAGATCACCCGCATCAAGTCCCTGCCGCAGGAGCCGGATGCTATCATGCTGTGCACGATGATGCCGGGCGCCGTTTCCGCCATCAAGCAGATCCGCGCCGCCGGCATCAACTCGATGATCCTCAATGGTTCGGGTGTCGATGGCAGCTACTGGCTCTCGGCCGTTCCTGACCTGTCCAATTTCTACACGCCGGTTCAGGGCTCGATCTATGGTGATGACCCGAACCCGGCTGTGCAGACGTTCAACGCCACCTACAAGAAGAAGACCGGCACGGACCCGTCCAGCCAGTATGTCTATCCTGGCTATTCGATGATTGATGTCTGGGCAAAGGCCGTCGAGCGGGCCAAGACCACCGAGGTCGATGCCGTGGTGGCCGAGCTTGAAAAGATGAAGGGTGAACCGACGCTGTTTGGACCGCGCACCTTTACCGCCGAACTGCACCACCAGAACAGTGCCCGTTACCTGATTGCCGAAACCAAGATGGGCAAGCCCGGTATTGTCGGCGAATGGACGATTTCCGAGCCGGTGCCAATGAGCGCCCTGGTGAAGTAAGGGCAAAGGTCCGCTCTCCTTTCTCGACGAGAGCAAAAGACAAAAGAAGCCGGTCGCGCTGAAAAGTGCGGCCGGTTTTTTTCGTTCAGGCGGGCACGCGCCAAACCGCAATCGGCCCCAAGGACGAGGTCTTGATTTATCCTATGGAGCCATATAGTAAGGGGCCATATCAAATGGATCACGGATATGCTGAGTGCAAAAAATGAGGCGCTGTATCGCGAGGCAGAGCGTCGGGGCCGGTCGGATCTGCGCGACATCAAGCTCTGCGCCACGGTGCTGAGCCTTGCATCGGCCATTGAGGCCGATTGTGCCCGCCGGCTTTCCCGCCATCAGCTTTCGGACAGCAAGTTCGTCATGCTGATCGTGCTGCATGAGGCCAAGGATGGTTTGGCGCCAAACGAGTTGGCCACCCGTTGCGGCGTGACGCGCGCCACCATGACCGGTCTGATCGACGGGCTGGAGAGAGACGGGCTTGCCCGCCGCATGGCCGACGACAAGGATCGCCGCAGCGTCAAGATCCGTCTGAGCGACAGGGGCGAAGATCTGGCACGCACGGTGTTTGATGAACATGCCGAATGGTTGGGGTCGGTTTTCGGCAGGCTGGATGGAGCACAATCCGAACTTCTGTTGGCGCTGGCGCAGGCCGTCTGGCGCAATACCGATGCGGGCCGGACGCAGGCCGACACTGTGCCGGACGGTGTTAGCATCTGCGCCGATTTCACCTGATCATCATCGCCTCGGTCTGGTTTGGCCGAAAGCAAGGTTCCTCCTATGTCTCTCGCTCGCATCCGCAATTTCTGCATCATCGCCCATATCGATCATGGTAAGTCCACGCTTGCCGATCGTTTCATCGAGATCACCCAGACGGTGGCTAACCGCGACATGCAGGACCAGCTGCTGGATTCCATGGATATCGAGCGGGAGCGCGGCATTACGGTCAAGCTGCGCACCGTGCGCATGCAGCACCGTGCAGCCGATGGTGTCGATTACCAGTTCAACCTCATCGATACGCCCGGCCATGTGGATTTTTCCGCCGAAGTCAGCCGTAGCCTGGCGACCTGTGAAGGTGCCATCGTGCTGATCGATGCGACGCAAGGGGTGCAGGCCCAGACGATAGCCAATGTCCGGCTGGCGCGCGAACAGGGGCTGAAACTGCTGGCCGTTCTCAACAAGATCGACAGTCCGCTGGCCGATCCGCAGCGCATCATCCGCCAGCTTTACGATGTCGAGGGTCTCGATCCCGAGACCGTGATGCTGGTCTCGGCGCGCACCGGAGATGGCGTGCGCGCCGTGCTGGATGCGGTCGCTGAGCACGTTCCCCCGCCGGAAAGCCAGCAAGACAGGCTGCGCGCGCTCGTTTTCGACAGCTATTACGATCCCTATCGCGGCGTGGTGCTTTCGGTCCGTGTCGTGGACGGAACACTCTCGGCTGGTGATCGCATTCGCTTCATGTCGGCGCCATCCGGTTTCGAGGCAACGGAAGTCGGCATATTCCGCCCGGAGCTTGCGCGCTGGGACAGGCTTTCGGCCGGCGAGGTTGGCTATGTCGCAACCGGTATTAAGGATCCGTCCTTCATTCGGCTGGGCGATACGCTAACCTTGGTGGATAGGCCGGCGCAGGAGCCGATTGCCCGGTATAGCGAACCGAAGCCCATGGTGTTTGCCGGGCTCTATCCCTCCGGTGACATGACGATCAATACGCTGCGCGATGCGGTGCAGAAACTCGCCCTCAATGATGCGGCCTTCCGCGCCGAGGCGGAAGTATCGGAAGCGCTGGGCGCCGGCTATCGCTGCGGCTTTCTCGGCATGCTGCATCTCGATATCGTCAAGGAGCGGTTGAAGCGCGAATATGGCGTCGAGGTCATCACCACGGCACCGAGCGTGGTCTACCGGGTGACCCTGAAGAACGGCGATGTATTGTCCATCGATAACCCGGCGCATTTTCCCAATCCGGAAATGATCGAGATTGCCGAGGAGCCGATGGTTGCAAGCCTGATCCAGACGCCGTCCGATTATATCGGTGCGGTGATGGAACTGTGTGGCCGCAGCCGGGGTATTTTCGGCACGCTGGACTATGGCGATGATGGCTATGCGCGCATTGCCTATGACCTGCCGATGAGCCAGATGGCCTTCGGTTTCTTCGACAGTCTCAAATCGCTGACCCAGGGCTATGCCACGCTGGATTACGAGTTTTCCGACTATCAGCCTGCCGATCTGGTTCGGGTGGATATTTTGATCGAAAACCAGCCGGTGGATGCCTTCGCCTTTGTCAGCGTGCGCGAACAGTCCTATGAGAAATCTGCGGATATCGTTCGCCGGCTGAAATATGTGATGCCGAAGAAACTCTATCCCGTGCCGCTGCAGGCCGCCATCGGCAGCCGGGTGATTGCCCGCGAGGATATTCCGCCGCTGCGTAAGGATGCGCTGGCCAAGGGCTTTGACGGAAGCATGTCCGCCAAGAACCGGCTGATCCGCAAATCCAAGGAAAACAAGGGGAAACGCCACGGGCTTTCGCGCGGCGATATCCCCCAGGAGGCGTTTCTGGCCATCCTTGCGGTGTGAAGGACCTGTCTTTGGCTTAAGCTATCTGGGCTTCAGCTGCGCACGACGCCCTTCTTCAGGATGATATTGCCGTAAAGTCGGGTTTCGCCTGTCTGCACGATGGCAAAGCACTGCTTGGCCCGCGCATAAAAGCCATAGCGTTCCACCGTTCCGCAGGCACCCTTGTCGCCGACGATTGCCCGCAATTCCGCAACAGCCGGCGGGACCTCGTCCGGATTGCCGACCACTTCCATGGTGACGGCCGGCACTTCGACGAAATCGTCAAGCGGCATGACCGAGAGCACCGCCTGTGTGGCCTGGCCGATGCTGATGCCATCGAGGCGGATCAGCCGCTCTGCCGTGCTTGTGCCGGGAAAATTGGCATCGACAAGCGCGATTTCATCCCCATGGCCCATGGCGCGCAGTGCATGCAGAAGATCGGGTGACAGGATCGGGTCGATATTGATGAGCATGGGTCTCCTCCCCCGGCAACAGGCCGGTCTGTGCCGGACGCTATCGGCCCCCCTGCCAGCCCGTCAAGATGCACCAACAGACCTGCCTCTGCTTATACACTGGTGAGCAAAAGGCTCGTTTCGCTGTTGGAGACGCCATCAATCATGCGCACCTCGCGCAGCACCCGGTCGAATTCCCCCAGATTGGCGGCGCGCACATGCGCGACCAGATCCCAATTGCCATTCGTCGTATGCAGCGTGTGGATTTCCGGCAGGCCGCGCAGCTTGCGGATCACCTGGCTGGTGCTTTTCCCCACAACCTCGATCATCATCACCGCCTGCACGGTCTGCGCATCGAAGGCCTCGCGCACCCGCACGGTGAAGCCCAAAAGCGTGCCGGTACTCATCAGCCGGTCCAGCCGGTTCTGCACGGTGCCGCGGGCAACGCCCAGCACGTCCGAGAGCTTGGAGAGCGAGGCGCGACCATCAATCCGCAGATGCGCGATGATGCGCCGGTCGAGATCATCGGGGATGTAGCGAGGCGGCTCTTCTGGTGTCATGTTTCAATCCGTTCAATGGGCTTGCGCATTTTGCCCAGTTTGCTGGCGGAAACAACACGAGTTTGCTCTTTCGTTCAATTCGCCCCTTGGGTTAGCCTTCACGCTTCATGGCGAAGAGGAGAAGATCTTGCCCCAGGCCCCGTCGCAGAAAGCTCTTGTTCCCTTTGTCAGCGTTGAGAATATGATGCGGCTTGTGCATCGTGTCGGGCTTGAGACGATGCTGGCGGAGCTTGCCGCCGAAATCGAACGGGATTTTGCCCGCTGGGAGCTGTTTGACAAGACGCCGCGCGTCGGTTCTCACTCGCATGACGGGGTGATCGAGCTGATGCCGACATCGGACGGCGAGATCTACAGCTTCAAATATGTGAACGGCCATCCGAAGAACATGGGCAAGGGCCTGCAGACGGTGACGGCTTTCGGGCTTCTGGCCGATGTCGCGACCGGCTATCCGCTGCTCTTGACGGAAATGACGCTGCTGACGGCGCTGCGGACGGCTGCGACCTCCGCCATGGCGGCGCGTCATCTGGCGCCGAAGGGCGCCACCTCGATGGCGATCATCGGCAATGGCGCGCAGGCCGAATTCCAGGCGCTGGCGATGAAGGCAGTGCTTGGCATAACCACAGTGAGATTGTTCGATATCGACCAGAAAGCCACGGAGAAAACCCGGCGCAATCTGGAAGGTTCGGGGCTTGCCGTCACGGCCTGCAACTCCGCACAGGCGGCCATCGAAGGTGTGCAGATCATCACCACCTGCACGGCCGACAAACAGTCTGCGACGATCCTCACCGACAACATGGTGGGGGCCGGCGTCCACATCAATGCGATCGGCGGTGATTGCCCCGGCAAGACCGAGCTGCATCCCGATATCCTGAAGCGCGCCGACACGTTCGTGGAATATCCGCCGCAGACCTGGGTCGAGGGCGAAATCCAGCAAATGCCGAAGGATTATCCGATTACCGAACTGTGGCGGGTGGTGACCGGTTTGGCCGAGGGCCGGCGAAACGAAAAGCAGATCACGCTGTTTGACAGCGTCGGTTTTGCAACGGAAGATTTTTCTGCGCTGCGCTATGTGCGAAGCCGCATTGCCGGCACGGATTTCTACCAGCTGCTCGACATTATCGCCGATCCGGATGAGCCGCGCGATCTCTTCGGCATGCTGCAGCGATCCGTCAACTAGCGCTTTTCGTCAGGACAGCGCCTGTGTGGCAAGTCCGTAGACCAGGGGAAAACCCTCATCGGGACGCAGGCTTTGCCAGCCGCCGTTGAGTGACATGCTGGTGACGGTATCATAGACCGGCATGCCGCATGCCGTCAGCATATGGGCAAAGTCCCCTTCCTTCTGGCGCGTATCGATGCGCAGGAACTCGCCGGCATGCCGCGCCACATGCGGGCGCATCACGGGGATGGCGTCGCTATCGCTTGCCGCAACCACCGGGCCGATCAGATGGCCGCGACCGAAGGGGCGACAGAGCGCATAGGCGCGCATCTCGCCATCCCTGATCAGGGCTGTGCCGGTTGCCGTTTCCAGCAGCTTGTCGAGGGTTCGCGGTCTGGCCGCACCAAAGGCCAATGTGTCGAGCGCATCGAGCGCCGGCCTGTGGTGGGGGGCAAGGGTGACCACCTCGCCCTTGACCGGCAGCATGCTCGGTGGTGGCATCACCGCCTCCCCCTGGCACTGGTAGACGACGGCTTCCTTGGCAAAGCCCAGCGATGCGTAAAGCCGTCTGGCCTGCCGCGTGGCATTGAGCCCGATGCGCCGGTTACCGATTTCGCCCAATGCGAGGTCCATCATGATGCGGCCAGCACCCAGCGCCTGCAGGCGTGGCGAGGTGATGACCATGCCGATCGTCGACAACTGCAGATCGTGCTCGAACCACATGGCTGATCCGAGCACCCGGCCTATGGGATCGCGCGCGATGATGCCGCGCCCCAGCGCCAGCACGGCCTGCCAATCCGAAGGACGGTGCGGCCAGCCGACAGAGAGCGACAGCGCGTGCAGCGACGCGATATCGGCGTCTGCGATATCCGCCACGCCCAACTCGAAGGAGTTGAGCTGCATGGATGTCTGCGTATCCAAGTGAACCGCCTCCCCGCGCACTGTTTTCGTTTTGGCTCAAGCGCCAACACAGCACCACGCCCATCTTCACTCACTCTAATACGGTGATTCCCGCCAAACAATCGGCTGCTTGTCGCAGGTCTTTCGCAACAATCGTCTGCCAGCGCCGCGCGCTTCGGCATGCGGCGGGCTGGCGCTCGCCTATGATGCCGACAAGACCGGTTCACGCGGACCCGGATGGAACGACAGCGGACGGACGCGCGATGACATTCCTCTTCAATTCCGATGCCCGGCGTGGCGCCGTCTTTGCCAAGGCATTCCTGCAGGCGCTTCCGGATCTGCCGTTTTCGATGGATGCCAGTACCGTCAATCCGGACAAGGTGCGCTATCTCATCACCTGGACGGTTCCCAGTGATCTGGAACGCTACCGCAATCTCGAAATCCTGTTTTCCATCGGGGCGGGCGTCGATCAGTTCCGCATTGATGCCGTGCCGGCACATGTGCAGGTGGTGCGCATGGTGGAAGATGGTATCGTGCGCATGATGCAGGAATATGTGGTGATGTCGGTGCTTTCGCTGCACCGCCAGCTTCCTGCCTATCTGGCGCAGCAGAAGGCGCAGATCTGGCAGTCCCTGCCCCAGATGCAGGCGCAGGATCGCCGCATCGGCGTGCTGGGCTTCGGTCAGCTGGGCCAAGCGGTGCTGGAGCGGTTGAAGCCCTTCGGCTTTCCGCTCTCTGGCTGGAGCCGCTCGCCGCGCCTTATCGAGGGCGTCACCTGTCATCATGGCGAAAAGGGTCTGGCGGATCTGCTGGCTTCCAGCGATATCCTGATCTGCCTTTTGCCGCTGACGCCAGAAACGCGCGGTTTCCTGAATGCCGACCTGTTTGCGTGTCTACCGGAAGGGGCGTCGCTGGTGCATGTCGGTCGCGGCCCGCAACTGGACGAGAGCGCCCTACTGGCAGCCCTTGATGCCGGCCATCTCGCCGGTGCCGTTATCGATGTTACCGACCCCGAGCCGCTGCCGGCCGGCCATGCCTTCTGGTCGCATCCGAAGATCATGTTGACGCCGCATGTGGCAAGCGTGACCCAGCCGGAAACGGCGGCGCGCGCCGTCATCGACAATATCCTGCGCCACCGCGCCGGTCTGCCGCCCATCGGGCTGGTGGATCGCAGCCGCGGCTACTGACCCCTCCCCTTTCCCCATTCATCTCTACTTATTCGCTCAAAGGAACACTGCCCATGTCGCTTCTGAAAACCATCGACCCGAACCCGACGTTTGAGCCGAAGCATGGTGTGCCGGCGGCGGACCGTCTGATTGCCGGCAGCCCTGCCTTCAGGACCTGGGCGCAGGATGCCGCCAAGGATGGCCGCGTCAATACCGGCGTCTGGGAAGCCACGCCCGGCGAAACGCATTCCATAAAAGGCGAGACCTTCGAATTCTGCCATATCCTCGAAGGCGTGATCGAACTGACGCGTGAGGGCGAAGAACCGGTGACCTATCGTGCCGGCGACAGCTTTGTCATGAAGCCGGGCTATGTCGGCGTCTGGAAGACGATCGAGACGGTGCGCAAGATCTACGTTACCGTCACCTGACAGTCTATCCCAGAATTCCCGCTGGCGGTCTGCAAATGGCAATTTCTGCGCTTCCGGTGCTCACGTACCTCTAAGTACGCTCCGCTCCGGTTCTCGAAATCACCATTGTCGCCACGCCATTGGAAATTCTTGAACAGACTGTGAGCCCCCCCACCCTTTCCGCGAGAATTGCGCATGTCGCTCAGCTTCGATCCCGACCGCCTCGATCTTCCCCGTGGGCATTTCATCGGCGGCCAATATCTACCGGCCAATGGGGTCATGCCCATGCATCGGCCATCGGATGCTCGCGAATATGCGGCCTGCCCGGTGGCGCCGGCTGAGATGGTCGATCAGGCGGTTTCTGTGGCAAAGTCAACGCTTGCGGCAAGCGGCTGGGCGACCTGCCCTCCCCGCGACCGCACGCGCGTCCTGCATCGCTGGGCCGATCTTATCGAGGCGGAGGCTGTCACGCTGGCACGGCTGGAAGCCTTCTGTTCGACGCGACCTGTTGGGCAATTGATCGACGGCGATATCGCCGTTTCAGCCGAGCAGATCCGCTTCTTTGCCGAATTTGCCGACAAGCAAGGCAGCGATCTGGTGCCGACCGGGGCAGCCAGCCTCGGCATGATCATGAGCGAGCCCTATGGCGTGGTGGGTGCGATCACGCCCTGGAACGTGCCGCTTTCGATGGCGGCCTGGAAGCTTGGCCCCGCACTTGCCGCTGGCAATGCGGTGGTGCTGAAACCCTCGGAACTCACGCCCTATTCCACCCTGTTTCTGGCCGAGCTTTCGGTGCGCGCCGGCCTGCCGGCCGGTCTCATCAACATCGTGCTGGGCGATGGCCCGACGACGGGGGCCGCGATTACCGGACACCCGGATATTGCCAAGATCAGCTTTACCGGATCGACGGGCGCCGGTTCTGCCATCATGCAGAACATCGCGCTGACCGGCATCAAGCCGATGACGCTGGAACTGGGCGGCAAGAGCCCGCAGCTGGTGTTTGCCGATGCCGATCTCGATCTTTCAGCCAATGCCATTGCTACCAGCATCCTGTCCAATGCCGGCCAGGCTTGCGTGGCGGGCTCGCGGCTGATTGTCGAGGAAAGCGTGGCCGAGCAGGTGATTGCCGCCATCATAGCGCGCATGAAGGCCGTCAAGGCCGGCCCGACCTGGGACGAGACGAGCAGCTATTCGCCGATCATTTCGCAGCGCCAGCGGGCGCGCATCGACCATCTGGTACAGTCCTCCATAGCGCAGGGCGCCGAATGCCTGACGGGCGGACAGGCGATGGATCACGCCGGCCATTTCTATGCGCCGACGCTTCTTTCCGGCGTGTCGCAATCCTCGCCGGCCGTTCAGGAGGAAATCTTCGGGCCGGTGCTGACCGTGCAGACCTTTCGCGAGGAAGACGAGGCGATTGCGCTTTCCGATCACCCGACCTATGGGCTTGCTGCCGGTCTCTTCACCCGCGATCTGTCGCGTGCGCTCCGCCTGACGCAAAGGCTGCAGGCCGGCACGATCTGGGTCAACCGCTATAGCCGTTCGCGCGATCATATCTTGCCGACAGGTGGTTACAAACAATCGGGAATCGGCAAGGATCTCGGCCGCGATGCCTATCTCGCCAATCGCAAGACCAAGAGCGTGCTGATCAATCTCTAAGGAATGAATGATATGAAGACACACCGCATCGCACTGATACCCGGCGACGGCATCGGTACCCCGGTCATCGATGCCGCCTGGCAGGTGCTGGAGAAAACCGCCAAGACTTATGGCTTTGCCGTAGACGGAACGACGTTTCCCTGGTCCTGCGATTTCTACAGGAAGACCGGCTCGATGATGCCCGCAGACGGTATCGAGACGCTGCGCGGCTTCGATGCCATTCTTTTAGGGGCCGTTGGCTGGCCCGCCGAAGTACCGGATTCGGTGTCCCTGCACGGTCTGCTTTTGCCCATTCGCAAGGCCTTCGTACAATATGCCAATATCCGTCCGCACCGCCTGCTTCCCGGCGTCGAAGGCCCGCTGAAGGCGGAAAACTTCGACATTCTGTGCATTCGCGAGAACACCGAAGGCGAATATTCCGGGGCCGGCGGGCGCGTGCATCAGGGCACGGCAGACGAAGTGGCGGTGGAAACATCGATCTTCACCCGCACCGGGGTGGAGCGCATCCTGCGTTATGGTTTCGAGCAGGCACGGGCACGGCGCGGCAAGCTTGCCTCCGTCACCAAGTCGAATGCGCAGAAATATTCCATGGTGTTCTGGGATGAGATCACCGCGAAATTATCCGCCGAGTATCCCGATGTTCAGGTGGCCAGCTACCATATCGATGCCATGGCGGCACGCATGGTGATGGCGCCGGAAAGCCTGGATGTGGTGGTTGCCTCCAACCTCTTTGGCGACATCCTGACGGATCTGGGAGCGGCCATTCAGGGTGGGCTTGGTTTTGCAGCCTCCGCCAATATCAACCCTGATCGCTCCGCGCCCTCGATGTTCGAGCCGGTGCATGGCTCGGCGCCCGATATTGCGCATCTGGGCATTGCCAATCCGATTGCGACCATCTGGTCGGCGGCAATGATGCTGGATCATCTGGGTGAGGCAGAGGGCGCCAAGGCCATCATGGCGGCGCTGGAAGCCACCACGGCCCGCGGGATCGGCACGCTGCCGGGCCGCAACAAGACGGATGAGATCACCCATGCGGTTCTATCCGCGCTTGACGCCTGAGGAGTTTACCGTGATCGATGGATTGAAGGATAAGGGCCTGTTTCGCCAGCAGAGCCTGATCGGCGGCAGCTGGATATCGGCGGCTTCTGGAAAGACGGTCGATGTGATCGAGCCCGCCTCGCAACAGGTGCTCGGAACCGTGCCGGATGTGTCTGGTGATGAAACTGAGGCCGCCATCCGGGCTGCCGAAACGGCGTTTCGCAGCTGGAAGAAGAAGACGCCGGCCGAGCGGGCTTTGCTTCTTCAGGCCTGGCACGATCTGATGCTGGAGCATGTGGAAGATCTGGCACTGATCCTGACGCTGGAACAGGGCAAGCCGCTGGCCGAGGCGCAGGGCGAGATCCGCTACGGCGCATCTTTCGTTAAATGGTTTGCCGAGGAAGCACGGCGCATTGGCGGTTCCACCATTCCGGCGCCTACATCAGACCGGCGTATTCTGGTGCTGAAGGAACCCGTTGGCGTGTGCGGCATCATCACGCCGTGGAATTTCCCCAATGCCATGATCACCCGTAAAGTGGCTCCGGCGCTGGCCGCCGGCTGCACGGTCGTCATCAAGCCCTCGGAATTTACCCCCTATTCGGCGCTGGCGCTGGGGGTTCTGGCAGAGCGCGCCGGCATTCCGGCCGGTGTCATCAATATCGTCACCGGCATGCCGACCGAGATCGGCAATGCGCTAATGGCATCCGATGTGGTGCGCAAGATTTCCTTTACCGGTTCGACGCGGGTCGGCGCACTTTTGATGCGCGGTTCGGCCGATACGATCAAGCGCCTGTCGCTGGAACTGGGCGGGAATGCGCCCTTTATCGTTTTTGACGATGCGGATCTTGATCTGGCCGTCGAAGGGGCGATCGCCTCGAAATTCCGCAATGGCGGGCAGACCTGCGTGTGTTCCAACCGGATCCTCGTCCAGTCGGGCATTTATGATGCCTTTGCCGCCAGGCTCGCGGCGCGCGTTGCCGCCATGAAGGTCGGCCCCGGCACTACGCCGGGTGTCGAGATCGGCCCGATGATCAACCACGCCGCCATCGACAAGATTGCGCTGCATATCAAGGATGCGCTGGAAAAGGGTGCGCGCATTCTTTCCGAAAAACCGGATATGCCGCAAGGCGATCAATATGCAGCACCGGTCGTGCTCGGCGATGCGACAGTCGATATGCTGCTGGCCGAGGAAGAAACCTTCGGGCCGGTGGCGCCGCTATTCCGCTTCGAAACGGAAGAGGAAGCGCTGTCGATTGCCAATGGCACGCCGTTTGGACTGGCGGCCTATTTCTACACCCAGGATCTGAAGCGCTCCTGGCGCGTGGCAGAGGCGCTGGAGGCTGGCATGGTTGGCCTCAATACCGGTGCGATTTCCATGGAAGTTGCACCCTTCGG
Source organism: Rhizobium sp. FY34 (assembly GCF_005222845.1). Classification (GTDB taxonomy): domain Bacteria; phylum Pseudomonadota; class Alphaproteobacteria; order Rhizobiales; family Rhizobiaceae; genus Neorhizobium. Next base: position 140,712 of record NZ_STFZ01000014.1, read on the forward strand.
CGGCGTCAAGCAGTCGGGCCTCGGGCGCGAGGGGTCCCAGTTCGGCATCGAGGAATATCTCGAGCTGAAGACCTTCCATATCGGCGGGCTTTCCTGAGGATACTGTAACTTTAAGCCGCGACCCAATTCCAAGGGCGTGAGATCCTGACTTATGCTGTGTGAGGGAGCGCGATTTGGGGCCATGCCAGCATGACCCCAAATCGCGACGACCGGACATCAGAAACGGTCATAGCGCCAGCCGAGCAGCACTCCGGCGACCAGGCCGCATGTGCCAGCAATGAGCGTGAAGATGGCCATAATATATTGTTGTGTCTGCAAAAGCCCGATTGTTGCCCCCATGACAGCGGAAATGCAGAAGACGATGAGAATGCTGATTCCTGTCTGAACACCGCTGCTTGGCGCAGAACGTAGACGAAAATGCGACATTGACGACCTCATTGAACTACTGTCGTACATTGAGCGGATCCGACGAGCTACCTTGTCATCCACGTCCCTGCGTCGGTGCTTGGTGGGTGCGCGCGCGAAAATGACATGCCCGAAAAGCAGGAAGACGCCCACAAAGGCACCACCGCCAATCAGGTACAAGGCTCGGGCAACTTCCACATGACCCGTCATCGCCTGGAGGACGACGACGGCGAGCCAGGCACCCACTGAGCTGAAGGCATACAAGGCAGGACGGGTCATTGGCGCAGTCCCTCCAGGGCTTGCATGGGCAGGCGGGCAGGCGTGAGCCCGATCGGTGAAGGCATGTCGGCAAGTCCGTTGAGGTAAAAGCCCTGGTACCAGTCGGCCCCGGCTTCACGGGCCAAGACGAGATCAGTTTCCGATTCAACTCCTTCGACAACGATCTGTCCGGCGAAATGCTTTGCCAGTTGGATAAGATGGCGCAACAGGCCCGCAGTGTCGTGATTGTCTGGCTGACGCCGGACATAGGAACCATCGACCTTGAGGATGTCGGCGCCGATCGTGCGTACGAAAGCAAGTGTGCTGCTGCCGGCACCGAAATCATCGACAGCCACACGGCAGCCGGTTCGTTGTAAAGAGCTTACCAAGTTAAACGCACCGACCAGGTCATGAGGGAGCGCGGTTTCGGTAATTTCTATCACCAGTCGCCTTGCGACGTCGGGATTCTGCGCGAGATCGTCGATGACGGCGTGCCACCAGGGGTCATGGCTTACCGATAGGCCGGAAATATTGCATCCAAGGACCAGATCATCATGGCGATGCAACATGTCGATCGTGTCGCGCACCACCGACCAGTTGAAGGCGCGACTGACGCCCAGACGCTCCAGTGCAGGCAGGTAGGTTCCAGGCATCAGGATGCAGCCGTCGGCATCGATCAACCGCAGCAAGCGCTCACGATAGAGTTCGCAGCCTGCCGCCTGCGGGTGCACAACCGATTGTTCGACAAAGTTTACTCCGCCCACGGCCAGGGCCGAGTAGGCCAGCGATGCGGCGGCCATATCCATACGGTATTTCATTGGATCGACGTTGATGGGGCGTGTGCCGCAGGCCAGTTCATCCGTCTCAAAGCTGAGGCCCACGACGATACCACGCGAATCGATCTTGAGCGGTTTCAGCCCTACATCAACCGCCATCCGCTCCATTTGCTGGTGCCAGCGGACATCACTCCAATCCTTGGTCGTTCGAAGTGTGACGCCCCAGGATTTGGTTTCCACGATGCAACCGTCTTCAGCAGCATCTTCGCAGCGGTGCCATACTTCGCACAACACCCGTGCTGCCAGGCCTTCCGAATAAGCTGCTGAAATACCAGCGAGATTTTCCACGACAAGATGCGCGCTTCGGGCTTTCATGAAAGCACCTCCGGCAGTGCCCAAGGTAAAATGAAAGGCCCGCACCCTTTGTATTCGCGCCTCGACCGGCCATGGCGATATAGCAACGCGCCGATGGCCCCAAGTAACAATTTCCGCTCCCAGACCTGCATTAAGGGGTCCTTTACGGTAGCTGTTCGTCAGGTTGCCCATCCAAGAGGCGTAGCCCTGATTCTACGGCATTTTCCTGAAGTCTTCAACACTTCAGCAACCACGGACAAAAAGGACCCTTTTTTGTCAACATCCGGGGATGCGACTTTGAAAGAAAAAGAAACAGAATGGCGCGCACCGGAATGAAACGCGGCGGCTGCGTTGCCAAAGCGAGATTGCTTAATGGTGAAAATTGGCTATGCACGAGTGTCGACAGATGATCAGAAACTTGACCTGCAAGTACAGGCTCTCACCAAGGCGCGATGTGACCACATCTTTACTGATCATGGTATTTCCGGATGTATCAGTGAAAGGCCAGGTCTTGACGAAACCATCAAGACATTGAGGAGCGGCGATACGCTGGTGGTCTGGCGTCTTGACAGATTGGGGCGATCACTGACCCATCTTGTCAGCTTCATGGAAGAACTCGGCAAACATGAGATTCATTTTCAGTCTCTGACGGAGCATATTGATACCAGCACGTCCGGTGGGCGCCTGATATTTCACATTATAGCGGCTCTGTCCGAGTTCGAGCGTGCCCTGATCAGCGAACGGACGAAGGCCGGAATGGCGGCAGCCAGGCAGAATGGCGTCAAACTCGGGCGTCCTAGCAGCCTGTCCAAAGACGAGATGAGAGAAGCCTGTCTTGCAGTCAATCGAAAAGGCGAGCATCCGCATGATGTCGCCAAGCGATACGGGCTGGCACCACGATCTCTCATGCGCATTCTCAAGAAAAATGACATTTGATTGCAAATGCGCCCGCAACTTCGCCTTCGTCGTTGACAATATATAATCGCATATCATACCCTTAGATTTCAGGGGTACATAATCAAAATATCAGACTGAATAGGATGGGATTTGTTTTCCGTCCCGAAATTCTATGTAAATTTTGTAAAACTGAAATTGGATGTTGCAATGAAAATTGGATATGCACGAGTTTCAACAGAAGATCAGTGCCTTGATCTTCAAATGATTGCTTTAAAAGAAGCTGGATGCATACGCATATTTTCAGATCATGGAATATCGGGAAAAGTATTGGACAGGCCTGGTCTTAAACTTGCGATCGAAGCTGTCAAGCCCGGAGACAAGCTTTTGGTCTGGAGGCTTGACCGCCTTGGGCGCTCCCTGCGCCATCTCATACAGCTCGTCGACGAATTGGGCCGCCGCGGCGTCGAGTTCCACTCCCTGACGGAAAACATCGACACGAGCTCTTCAAGCGGTCGCCTTATCTTCCATATTATGGGTGCTCTGGCTGAATTCGAGAGGAATCTGATCAGTGAGCGCACAAGGGCTGGAATGGCCGCCGCACGCAAGCGTGGCGTCCATCTGGGACGGAGGTCATCCATAGGTCTCTCAGAAGTCCTGCATCTTCGCAATGCCTATAGCGCGGGCATGGAAATGGCTCAATTGACATCTCGATATGGCGTATCGGAGCGAACCCTGAGGCGATATCTTCAAGGCCGGCTGGAGCCCTTCGCGGAGTGATATCAAGCGCCAAGGCGTGGCCGGCCGGGCGCTGCCGGGCAATTTATACCAAGTGCCGATGATAGGAACCGATTGCGCCGGAGCGATTTTGCTTACGGCCAGGAGGACAGGGTGCTTTGTCGCGTTGTCGCCGGCTGGCTGGCCTGGGAAAGATTGACGCGGAAGCGCGCGGCGGATTGTCCCTGCAGCGCCTTGAAGAACCGGCTGAACTGCGGCGCGCCGGCAAAGCCCAATACGCCGGCGATTTCCCCAAGCGCGAGCGACGAATTGGCGAGATAGAGGCGCGCCTCGATCAAGACCCGTTCGCGGATCAGCCGGGCGGGAGGCCGGCCATAGGCTTTGATGCTGATATCGTTCAGCCGGTCGCGCGAGATGCCGAGTTCACGGGCATAGCGCGAAACCGTCCAGTGTTTTCGAAAGTGGCTTTCGATCAGGGCGGTGAACTGGCCGGCCAGCGCCTTGAAGGCGCCGGATTGTACCCCCTCGCCCAGACCGGCAGGCTGGTTTCGGTGCAGGTGGACGAGCAGGATATGCAAAAGCGATTCCACCACCGCGCCGGACATCGGCCCCGGCCGCAGGGTTTCGGCCAGGATGCCGGTAAAGCAGGCGGCCACGGCATCGCCCGTCCCATTGCCGGCGCTCAACCGCATGAAGGAGGAGCGTTCCACCAGAAAGCGCAACTGGCTGGTTTCCGGCCTTCGCTGTAGTACGCGCTCAAGAGTCGGTGCCCCGAGCAGCAGATGAGTTCCCTGCGCGCCGGCCCCCAGTTCCAGCCGCATGCCATCACGCCAGGGTATCCATCCCATCACCGGGCCGGAGAGGTGCACGGCACGCTCGTCTGCATCGCGCAGCACCACCTCGCCCTTCTCCACGATGAGCGCGCGGAAGTTTTCGGTATCGCCCAGACCCGCACGCCCGAGCACGCGTGTCTGCAATGCCGCCTTGAAGCGTTCGGCACGCACAGGCGCTTCCGGCCTGGGGACAGGTGATGAGGGCGCCAGTGTGCGATGCGGCATGTCGAAAACCCCACAATCGGAAAATACATTCCCACAAATCGTTATTTACTCTGCGCTGATGTCAACCAAAATCGGGGTCTGCAACCGAAAGAGCAAAAGCAAGCGGGACGCGGGGGGATCATCGAACAGCCGTTTGGGAGGACGCATGTTCGTAGCAAGAGGTATTGTCGGCGGAGTTGCCGTTTCTGCGCTGGACGAGCGCCGTTTCGAACGCCGCTGCATGACCACGGGAACCGTGCTGACCCAGGCTGCTGCCTTCGGCACGCCAGAGGCGGAAGCGGCAGCCGATGCCGCCGCCGGTGCCTTTCCGGCCTGGTCGGCGCTTCAGCCGCAGCAGCGATCGGCATTGCTTCTGCGCGGGGCTGACCTTCTGATGCAAGGCGCGGACAACCTTTGCCGTATCGCCCAGCACGAGGTGGGCGCAACGCCGGAATGGATCCGTTTCAACATCGAGGTTGCCCAGGCAACCCTGCGCCAGGCGGCAGGACTTGCCGATGCCATCAGCGACGAAGAGGTGGAAGGCGGGCCGGACGGCGTGCGCTATCGTCTGATCCGCCGGCCAGCCGGCGTGGTGCTGGGGCTGGCACCTTGGAATGCAGCGGTGACTCTGGCTGTGCGGGCCGTTGCGGCACCGCTTGCGCTGGGCAATACCGTGGTTCTCAAAGGTTCGGAACTCTGCCCCAAGATGCACGAGACCGTCGCGCAGATCCTCATTGATGCGGGGCTGCCGGACGGTGTGCTGAACTATGTCAGCAGCGCGCCCGAGGATGCCCATGCGGTGGTGGAGGCGCTGATTGCCCATTCGGCCGTGCGCCGCGTGAATTTCACCGGCTCCACCCGCGTGGGCCGGCAGATCGCCGAAATGGCGGCCCGCCACCTCAAGCGCTGCCTGCTCGAACTTTCCGGCAAGGCATCGTCCATCGTGCTTGCCGATGCGGATCTTGAGGGTGCGGCAAGAGCGGTCGCTCATGGCGCCTTCTTCAACCAGGGCCAGATCTGCATGTCGACGGATCGCATCATCGTCGATGAGGCGATTGCCGACCGTTTCATTGCTCGGCTGAGGCTGGAGGCCGAGCGGCTTTGCGGTTTCGGGGCAAGTGATCAGCCGCCCTACGGCCATGTGATCAGCCTGGAGGCTGCGGCCCGCCTGCAGGGGCTGGTGGAGGACGCCCTGGCCAAGGGTGCGGTTCGCATCACCGGCGGCGAGACAAGTGGCACGCAGATGCAGCCGACCATTCTCGACCATGTCGCCTATGGGATGCGGATCTATGAGGAAGAGATTTTTGGCCCCGTGGTCGGGATTATCAGGGTGGCGGATGCCGACGAGGCGGTAACCGTTGCCAATGACACGGAATATGGGCTTGCGGCCGCCGTCTTTGGCGCCGACCTCACACGGGCAGGCCAGATTGCCCGGCGTATCGAGGCCGGCGCCGTGCACATCAATGGCAGCACGGTCTGTGATGATCCCCTCATGCCCTATGGCGGCGTGAAAGCAAGCGGCTATGGCCGCTTTGGCGGGAGGGCGGTGATTGAGGAGTTCACCGAGATCCAGTGGATGACGGAACGGGACGCGCCAGACCACCACGCGCGGTCCTGAAGACAGGGGAGATTTGCATGCATCAACGGGAGGAGAAGATCATGAAACGCAGGACATTTACCCGGCTGGCGACACTCGCACTTGCAGCCGGACTGACCACAGGTCCCACGCTTGCGCAGGAGGTTCTGAAGGTCGGGGCCGTGGCACCGAAGACTGGACCTCTGGCCGGCGGCGCGGCGGTCAGCTACTGGCCGAACGTGAAGCTATGGATCAGCGACGTCAACGCGCGCGGCGGCCTGAAGGTCGGCGGCAAGACTTACAAGCTCGAAGCGGTCGAATATGACGACCAGACCAATCCGGGCGAAACCATCAAGGCCGTGCAACGCCTTGTGGATCAGGACAAGGCACAGATCGTGCTACCGCCCTATTCGACCGGTCTTAACCTTGCCGCAGCACCCATCTATGCGCGCTATGGCCTGCCGATGATTACCTCAACGGCCACCACCGACAAGGCGCAGGCCCTGTCGGCGCAATTCCCCAATGTGTTCATCACGCTTGGTGGCGCAAAGCCGGTGGTGCAGGGCGTGGTCGAGACCATGGTGAAACTGCGTGACCGCGGCGATATCGGTAAGAAGATCGCCATGGTCAACGTTGCCGATGCCTTCGGCATCGAACTGATGAACGAGGCCAAGCCCGCCTTCAAGCAGGCCGGCTTCGAACTGGTCTATGAGACCTCCTATCCGCTCGGCACCCAGGATCTGTCGCCGGTCATGAAGGCGGCGAAGGCTGCGGCACCGGATGCCTTCATCGCCTGGTCCTATCCGCCGGATACCTTTGCGCTCACCGAGCAGGCCATGATCGAAAACCTGCAGGTTGGCGCTTTCTTCACCGCGGTCGCCACGGCATTCCCGGCCTATTCCGGTCGCTTTGGAAAATCCGTTGACGGCGTGCTCGGCATTGGCGGCGTCAATGCTGATGGTGCTGCGTTCAAGGCCTATGCCAAGCGCCATGAAGAGGTGACCGGTGCCAAGCCCGACTACTGGGCAAGCGTCATGGTCTATTCGTCATTCCAGGTGCTGGAAAAGGCAATCGAGGCCGTCGGCTCCTTCGACAATGCCGCGATCATCAAACACATCAAGGCCAACAGTTTCGACACCGTAATCGGCCCGATCAAGTTCGATGCCAACAACAATAACCCCGCCTTCTGGACCGTCGGCCAGTGGCAGGGCGGTGTGTTCAAGGGCGTTGCATCCACCGGCCGGGACGGCGCCGTGGATGTGCTGAAGAAGGGCGCCTGGAAATAGGGAACCACGCGAAAATCCGGGGTCCGGCTGGCGGATCCCGGAGCTTTTTCAAGCCGGGGAAATTTGTATGGATGTCATTATAACAGGGCTGCTGCTCGGCGGTACCTATGCGTTGATCGCCATGGGCCTGAACCTGCAATATGGCATGGCGCGGATCATGAATCTCGCCAATGGCGAAATGCTGGTGGCGGGCGGCTTTGTCGCCTTCTGGCTGTGGACGGGAAGCCAGATCAGCCCGCTGCTGACGGCATTCATCGTGGCGCCCATTGCCTTTCTGATGAACTGGCTGATCTACATGGTCTTCCTGCGGCCTCTGGTGAAACGCGCCAGATCGCGCGGCCAACTGGAGGTGGATTCCATTCTCACGACCTTCGGCCTTTCCTTCGTGGCCGTCGGCCTGATGCTTGCCTTGTTCGGCGGCGATTATTTCAGCTATTCCTACCTCTCGACCCCCCTCAACATTCTTGGCGACACCTATGGTGCCAATCGCGTCGCAGCCTTTCTCGCGGCCGTCGTCATCTGCGGCCTTTTATGGCTATGGCTCAGTCGCAGCCGCACGGGCATGACGATCCGCGCCATTTCGGTTGCACCGGATAGTGCACGGCTTGTCGGCATCGATGTACGGCGCACGGCAGCGCTTGCCTTTGCACTGGGCGGCGCGGTGACTGCCACCGGCGGCACGCTGATCTCCACCTTCCTGACGCTTGATGCCTCCACCGGCGTGATCTTCACGCTGAAGGCGCTGGTGATCGTTATCATGGGCGGCGTGGGGGATGTGCGCGGCACGATCGTGGCGGCCCTGCTGCTCGGTCTCCTCGAAACCTTCGTCGCCCGCCTGATCGATCCGGGCCTGACGCTGGCGGCCGCCTACCTGCTCTTCGTGGTCATCCTGCTGTTTCGCCCGCAGGGCCTGTTCGGGAGGCCCACCACATGAGCCGTCTTTCCGCGCGCGACTGGCGCAACCTCGTCCTCGTCGCCATGGCGCTTGGCGTCACGGCCTGCCTTCCCTGGACGGCCGGCGCCTATATGCTCAGCATCGGCGTGACCATTGCCATGTATACGGTGCTCGCTACCAGCTGGTCGCTGTTTTCCGGCCCCACCCATTACATCTCGCTGGCAACCGCCGCCTTCTTCGGCGTCGGCACCTATGTGACCGGCATTGGCATCCAGTATCTGCCCTATTGGACGCTTCTGCCGATCGCCGGCATCATTGGGGCCGTCATGGCCGCATTGGTGGGCCTTGCAACCCTGCGTCTCTCCGGCGTCTATTTCGTCATCTTCACGCTGGGTCTTGCCGAATTCGTGCGCCAGATCATCACCTGGGGCCAGAACATTTCCGGCACGAAGGGCATCTATGTGCTGACCTCGATCGGCGAGACGCATATCTACTGGCAGCTTCTGGGGCTTGCGGCGCTGGTCTGGCTGCTGGGATGGCTGATCGGGCGATCGCGGCTGGGCTTTGCCCTGCGCATCATCGGCGATGACGAGGCGGTTGCCCGGCATTCCGGCATCGACACGGCACGCGCCAAGATCCTGCTGTTCATGGTGCCCGGCGCCGTTGCCGCCATCACCGGCGCTATCCTTGCTCCACGCTATGTCTATATCGAGCCGTCGCTCGCCTTCTCGCCCATGCTATCTTTCCAGGTGGTCATCATGGCGCTTCTGGGCGGCACCGGCCGGCTATGGGGGCCGCTTGTCGGCGTCATTCCCTTTACCTTCCTCTGGGAGGCGATTTCCGTCTCCTTCCCCAACCAGACCACCCTGCTTCTGGGCGTCTGCTTCCTCGTCATCGTCTATCTCCTGCCCAAGGGCTTTGTCGGGTTGATCGATGCCGCCAAGAAGCGGATGGGCGCGGAGGGCTATGCATGAGCGCGCTTCTCTCTCTTCGCGGCGTCACGAAGCGGTTCGGCGGTCTGGTGGCCGTCAATGCCATGGATTTCGACGTGGCCGAACATCAGGTGCTTGGCCTGATCGGTCCCAATGGATCGGGCAAATCCACAACGCTCAACCTGATCTCCGGTGCCTTTCCGGTGTCATCTGGTTCGATCAGCCTGCGCGGCCAGCCGATCACCCAATTGCCGGCGCAGGATATCACCCGGCGCGGCATTGCCCGCACATTCCAGCTGGTGCGCCTTCTGCCCTCCATGACCGTGCTCGATAATGTGAAGGCGGGCGCCGTGTTTGGCCATCGCCGGCGCTGGGGCCGCGAGGCCGAAACCATTGCCGAAGCCATGCTGGAAAAGACGGGCCTTTCCGGACGCGGCCACATGATGGTGGGGCAGCTGACCTATATCGACACCAAGCGTGTGGAGCTTGCCCGCGTGCTCGCCGGAGAGCCGCGCGTCGTGCTGCTCGATGAATGGCTGGCCGGCCTCAACCCCACCGAATTGCAGGAGGGTATTCGCCTTATCCGCAGCCTGCGCGACGACGGCCGGACCATCATTCTTGTCGAGCATGTGATGGATGCGATCCGCTCACTCTGCGATCGCTGCGTCGTCATGGCCGCCGGCACGAAGATTGCCGAAGGAACGCCGACCGAGGTGCTCTCGGACGCAACCGTCATCCGCGCCTATCTGGGAGACGACGATGCTTGAGGTGAAGGAACTCTCTGTGTCCTATGGCCAGCACCGTGCGCTGGAAAATGCCGGGCTGAAAGTGGGCCGGGGCGAAATCGTCGTCATTCTCGGTGCCAATGGCGCGGGCAAGTCAACGCTTCTGAAGGCCGTGTCCGGCATATGCGAAGGGCGCGTGACCGGCACGGTTTCCATGCAGGGCAGCGATATCCTGGGCATTGCCCCCCACCGGATCGTCGAGGAGGGCATTGCTCTGGTGCCCGAGGGGCGCGGTGTGTTCGGCGATCTGTCTGTGGCTGAAAACCTGAAGCTCGGCGCCCATGCATCCCGCGCCCGTGAGGACGAGGCCGGCAATCTGCAAAGGGTCTTGCAGCTTTTCCCGAAACTGCATGAGCGGCGAAACCAGATCGTGCGCACCATGTCGGGCGGCGAGCAGCAGATGGTGGCGATCGGTCGCGCCATGATGTCCAGTCCGGCACTGCTGACGCTGGACGAGCCTTCGCTTGGCCTGTCGCCACTGTTGTCCAAGGAACTGTTCCAGGCGCTCAAGCTGGTGCGCGATACGGGCATTGGCATTCTGCTGGTGGAGCAGAATGCCAAGCAGAGCCTTGCCATTGCCGATCGCGGCTACCTGATCGAAAATGGCCATATCATCCACGAAGGGCGGGCCGAGGATCTGCGCAATGATCCCGCCGTGCAGGCAGCCTATCTGGGTGGCGGCAAGGCAGCGGCAACAGGTCCGTGGCCGGGCGGGCGGGCGGCGATGGCGGCCGCGTCTACGCCCGCGCCGACTTCGGCCCCTGCCGCGGCCTATGTTGCGCCACGCCCAACGGGCGCTTCGCCTGCCGATATCGCAGCCGCAGCGCTGGCTGCCCTACCCTCTGCTCCAATGCGCGGGGAGGTGGCAGCCCCTCACCCGGCCTCCGCTTCGCTCGGCCACCCTCTCCCCGCAAGCGGGGCGAGTGGGAACGGAGACGCCGCGGCAGATCCCTTCTCCCCGCTTGCGGGGAGAAGGTCCCGGCAGGGCGATGAGGGGCAGTCAGATGCCATGTATCAGGGGCAAGCAACGGTGCGGCCGTCCCTGGCGGCACCTACCCCAGCTGCCATGCGCAGCGCCGCCGACGCCCTGCTTGGCGGCCTGTCGCTCAACGACATTGTTGCTGAGGCCAGCCGTTCAAGCCGCGCCCAGCACGAAAGACTGCCGCGGGCCCCACAGGCCGGTTCGCGCAGTTCTGCCGAAATTCCAAGGGCGCCTTCGCCGTCCTTAAGCCTTGGCAGCAGCCAGGATCGGCTGAAATCCGTGCTGCAGGAGATCGAGGACGCCGCCGCCCGCGCTCAAACCCTTCGCCATGATGGCAACCGCAACTGAGGAGACAGAACCATGCTTGATGTCGTCACGTCCCCCACGCCCTCGGTCCGGGGCATGTATATCGGTGGACAATGGGTGCCCACCGCCCGCACTTTCGAGGATCTCAACCCTTCCGACAATACGGTCTATGCGCGCATTCCAGACGGTTCGGCGACTGATATGCGCCGGGCTATCGACGCGGCCCAGGCGGCCTTCGGCGACTGGTCGGGACGCGCCTTTCACGAGCGCGCCCATCTGCTCTTGAAGATTGCCGAGGTCTGGGAGCAGCGCAAGGCGGAGTTTTGTGCTGCCGCCATGGCCGAAGGCGGCGGCTGGAAGGGCAAGGGCCTGTTCGAAGCCGGCTATGTGGCGGAAGTCTTCCGCTCGGCGGCTGCCCTTTGCTACCAGTCGATCGGTGAGGTCCTGCCCTCCGAACACCACAAGTTCATGATGGCGACCCGCTTTCCGCTTGGCGTCGTCGGCGTCATCAGCCCGTGGAACATGCCCGGCATCCTCACCTCACGCGGCTTTGCCGCAGCACTTGCCATCGGCAATACGATCGTGCTGAAGCCTTCGGAAGACACGCCCTATTCCGGCGGCCTCTATTTTGCCGAGGTGCTGGAAGAGGCCGGCGTGCCGGCGGGTGTGTTCAACGTCGTCACCTGCTCGCGTGACAATGTCGGCGCTGTCGGTGACGAGATGATCGGCAATCCGCGTGTCAAGGCGATCAGCTTTACCGGTTCCACGGCCGTTGGCCGGCAGATCGCCGCCAAATGCGGCGCCTATCTCAAGAAGGTCTGCGTGGAACTGGGGGGCAAGGATTCGATGATCCTTCTGGAAGATGCAGACCTTGATGCCGCCGCCCGCGCCGCCAATTTCGGCAGTTTCATGCATCAGGGCCAGGTCTGCATGTCGACCGAAAAGCTGCTCGTGCATGAAAAGATCTACGAACCCTTCATGGAGCGGTTTCTCGCCCGTGCCCGCAAGCTGAAGACCGGGCACACCAATGATCCCTCCAATGTCATCGGTCCGCTGGTCAATACGCGCCAGGCGCAGCGCGTGAAGGCATTGATCGACGATGCGGTGGCCAAGGGTGCCAGGGTGGATCTTGGCGGTCGCGCCTGGGAGAATTTCATCGAGCCGACGGTGCTGTCGCAAGTCAACAGTTCCATGAACATCTGGCATGACGAGACTTTCGGCCCGGTCGTTCTGGTCTGCCCTTTCCGCGATGATGCGGAAGCCGCTGCACTGAACAATGATACGGAATACGGGCTGACAGCTGCCGTATGGTCGAAGGACGAGGCGCGTGCGCTGCGTCTGGCCGAACGGCTGGAAACCGGCATTTGCCATGTCAATTGCCAGAACATCAATGATGAGCCGCATGTGCCCTTCGGCGGCAGCAAGGCCAGTGGCGTCGGTCGCTATGGCGGACGCTGGTCGTTGGATGCCTTCACCGAGCTGCGCTGGATCACGCTTGATCGCGGCGGCCGCCACTTCCCGCCACAGTTCTGACCGGCATTGAAAGGACCCCCCCATGAGCGCTCTGGGCTGGATCATCATTCTCGTCATTCTCGCGGCCGCCCTGATTGTGGCTGCCGCTCTGTTCTACCAAAGGGCCAGCAATGAGGTGAGCCTGGTGCGCACCGGCATTGGCGGGCGCAAGGTGGTCATCGATGGGGGCATGCTGGCAATCCCCTATTTTCACGAGATCGGCCGCGTCAACATGCAGACCATCCGCATCGATGTATCGCGCACCGGCGACAGCGCGCTGATCACCAAGGATCGCATGCGCATCGATGTCGGCGCGCAGTTCTTCACCTCTGTAGAGCCTGAGGCACATGCCGTGGTGCGGGCCTCGCAGACGCTTGGACGGCGCACCTTCCAGACCGATCAGCTGAAATCGCTGATCGACGGCATGATGGTGGATGCGCTGCGCGCCATTGCCGCGCAGATGACCATGGACGAGCTGCATGAAAACCGCGGCGGCTTTGTACGCCAGGTGCATGAAAGCCTGTCGGCCACGCTTGAGAAATATGGTCTGCGGCTGGACAGCGTGTCCCTTACCTCGCTTGACCAGACGCCATTTTCAGCGCTTGACGAAAACAATGCCTTCAACGCCGTGGGCATGCGCAAGCTTGCCGAAGTGATTGCCAGATCGAAGAAGGAGCGGGCCGAGATCGAGGGGGAGAGCCAGGTCAGCGTGCGGCGCGCCGAGGTGGATTCCAACCGCCGCAAGCTCGAGATCGAACTGGAGCAGCGCCGCGCCGAAATCCAGCAGACGCAGGAAATCGAACTGCTTTTGGCCCAGCAGTTGAGCGAGGTGGCAGGCTGCAAGGCACGCGCCGAAACGGCTGCCGCCGAAGCGCGGATCGGCATGGAGCGGGCCATCCAGGCCGCATCGCTCGCGCGTGAACAGAGCATCCGCGAAGCGGAAATCAACCAGGCCCGCATGCTGGAGATTGCCGAGCAGGATCGCTCCATCCTGATTTCTGCCAAAAGCGAGGAGGAAAGCCGCGCCAAGGCGCAGGCGACGGATGCGCGCGCAGCGGTGATTACGGCGGAGGAGAACCTGTCGACGCTGAGCCAGGTGGCAGAGGCGCAGCGCCGCAAGCAATTGGCGTTGATTGCCGCAGAACAGGAGGCAGAGGCGCAGGCGATCCGCGTTCGTCTGACCTCGGAAAGCGATGAGATCGCCGCCCGGACCCGCGGCATGATCCGCCGCGAAGAGGTCGAGACGCTGCGGCTACAGAAACAGGCCGAGGCCGAGGGCGAGGCCGCCCGCATTCAGGCGGAAAACACCCGCTCGCCGGAGCTTGTCAGCCTGGAGATGGAAAAGGCCCGGCTGACCGCTTTGCCGCTGATCATCGGCGAGATGGTCAAGCCGGCCGAAAAGATCAAGGGCATCTCGATCAACCATATCACCGGCCTTGGCCGATCCGGCGAACCGGGTGAACGCCTTCCCTCCCCGGTGGACCAGACCGTCAGTTCGATCCTTGACATGGCCGTGACTTTGCCAACCATGAGGAAACTGGGGGATGCATTGGGCCTGAACCTTGTGACGCTTGCGCCAGAGGAGGTGGGCCGCGCCGCGCCCAAACCGTGAATGCCGATCCTCAAGCGATTGCGATGATCTCAAGCTCCTGGTCGCCGATGACAACCACATCCTTGACGCTCTTGCCCAGAAGCGCGCGCGCCACGGGCGAGACATGCGAAATCGAGCCGGTCTTCGGCTCGGCTTCGTCTTCTCCGACAATGCGATAGGTCTGTACGCGGCCATCGTTGCGCTCGAACGTCACCGTACCGCCGAAGACAACAGTGCCGCCCGCCGTGGGCGCCGGCATCACATGCGCCGTGCGCAGCCGCTCGGTAAGATAGCGCAGGTCGCGCAGCGGTCCCGCCGTCTGCCGGCGTCGCTCATTGACATCCTCGATCACGCTTGCCTCTTCATAGGCAAGACGGGCCGCTGCAAGCTCCGTTTCGATAGCCTTCAGCCCGGTTTCGGTCACAAGGTTCGGATGCGGCGAGATCGGCCGGTCGGGCAGCTGGGTTTCGGCTGCCGTCTCCGAGCTTTCTTCCTTGGTAAAGGCAACGCTCACTGAACTTAAACTCCATGGTGTCGAGACAAAAGGGGAAGGGCCGGCCATGCCGTCACGCCCTGATTTTGAAATCCGGTTCGCCCCTCGCCTCCCTCAGCCAGCATATAGGGCGCGAAGGTCCGGATCGCCACCATCGGCGACATCCGACAGGCGCTGCAGCAGGTCTTGCGGCACATCGCTGATCGAGGCAAAGCGCCAGTGCGGGCTGCGGTCCTTGTCGATGATGATCGCCCGGATGCCTTCGACGAAATCCCCGTGTTCCAGCACACGCGAGACAAAACGGTATTCATTGCGCAAGGCGATCTCAAGATTTTCGGCCGCCCGTATGGCAGACAGGCTGGCCAGAAGCGAGATTGGCGACGCCTTTTCGATCGACTGCCGCGCCTTGAGTGCCCAGTCGGACGCGCTGGTCCCCAGTTGCTGCAGGATATCCGTCACGGTAGCCTCGGAAAAGATAGGGTCGATCTCAGAGCCCTGTTCGGCAAGGACGGATGCCGGCGGCGCAGTCTCGAATTTGCCGATTTCAGTCACATCGCCGGTTTCGAGCAGGCGGGCTTTCAACCCGGCCAGTTGCTCGCGCAGAACGAAATGATCGGCAAACCGGGCATGAATGGCATCGGCGCCGCTCATTCTTGTGCCGGTCAGCCCGAGATATTCCCCCAGCCGGCTCGGCGCCTGGCGCAACAGATGCGTGCCGCCCACATCCGGAATGAGGCCCACCGCACATTCCGGCATGGCCACAACCGAATGTTCGGTGACGATGCGGTGCGACCCATGCGCGGAAATACCGACCCCGCCGCCCATGACGATGCCATCCATGAACGGCACATAGGGCTTGGGAAACCGGTCGATCAGCGCGTTCAGACGATACTCGTCGCGCCAGAAGGCATTGCCGCTCTCGTAGTCGCCGGCTTTGCCGCAAGCATACATGGCAGCGAGATCGCCGCCAGCGGAAAAGGCTTTCTCGCTGTCGGCATCCACCATGACCATGGCAATGGCCGGATCTTTTGCCCAATGGATCAACGCCTGCGTCATCCCGTCAACGATCGGTCGGTTGACGGCATTCAGCACCTTGCCGCGCGTCAGCGTGATATAGCCGACCTGCCCGACAACCCGGATCTGTAGATCGGCATTGGCCACAGTCTGCGCGTTTTCCATGCGTCTTCCTTTCATGTGGATCTGTCCCAGGAGGGGCGGCGCTTCTCGAAGAATGCCGCAATACCTTCCCTAGCCTCTTCCTGCTCCCAAGCATCTGCCAGCGCAATGATACTATGTTCTATCCGCGCGGGATCAAGCGAGCGCGACAGCGCACGGGCAAGCGCCTTGGCCGCGGCCACAGCACCGGGCGCAGTGGCAAGATAGTGTTCGGCCTCGCAAAGCGCTTCACCCAGCAGAGCCTCACCATCGACGATGCGCGAGACAAGGCCAAGTTGCACCGCTTCGTCAGCTCCGAAGCGTTTGGCCGACATGAATACCTGCCGGGCAGAACCTTCACCCATTCGGGCCATCACATAGGGGCCGATGGTTGCGGGGATGAGCCCAAGCCGCGTTTCCGTCAGGCCGAAGCGTGCATCTCGCGTGGCGAGAACCAGATCGCAAATGCAGGCCATGCCAATGCCGCCGCCGAAGGCGCTGCCATGCAGGGCGCCGATCAAAGGCTGCGGCAGGCTGTTCAGCGCATCCAGCATGCCGGCCAGTTTTCGCGCTTCGGCCATGCGCGTGTTGCGATCGGCATTCATCTGTTGCCGCATCCAGTCGAGATCGCCGCCGGCGCAGAACACATCGCCTTCGCCCGACAGAATGATGGCACGCCAATCTCGTCGTTCCTCAGCAGCCTGCGCAAAGGCTGTCAGTTCGCCGATCATCCGACCTGACAGTGCGTTGCGCTTCTCCGGTCTGTTGAGGCGAAGATGCACGATACCGCGCCCATCTACGGTGATCTTGATCGTCTCGTTCATGGGCTGCTCCTCAAGCCTTTGGCAAAGGCTGCGGCCTCATCCAGGCGGGCAAGATCAAGAGCCGTTGCAAGGCCGCGATCGGCCAGATGGCGCGCCACGCTTTCCGTTGCGACATTGCCGGCAGCGCCCGGCGCATAGGGGCAGCCGCCCAGCCCGCCGATGGCAGCGTCAAAGACGCGCAAACCCTTGTCCAGCGCCACATCGATATTCTGCAGGGCCCGCCCGTCGGTGTCGTGGAAATGTCCGGCAAGCCTTGACGCAGGTGCCGTATTCAGCACGGCATCCAGCATGGCGGCAATGGCATCCGGCCTGGCTTGTCCCAGCGTTTCGCCGAGTGAAATCTCGTGGCAGCCGAGCGCAATCAAGTCCGCCGTCACCTTGGCCACCTGGGCAGGCGCGACCTTTCCTTCGAACGGGCAATCGGTGATGACCGATACATAGCCGCGCAGACGCATGCCCTCGGCAAGGGCTGCCCTGGCAACCGGCTTCAACCGTGCATGGCTATCGGCTATCGAGGCGTTGAGATTGGCGCGGCTGAAGCCTTCCGAAGCGGACACGAAGATCGCCACCTCATCGGCGCCAGCGGCTTTCGCCGCCTCATAACCTTTGAGGTTGGGCGCCAACACGGCATAGGAGAGGCCTGCGCGGCGCGGCAGGCCGGCCATCACCTCTGCCGCATCGGCCAGTTGCGGTACCCATTTCGCACTGACGAAACTGGTGGCCTCGATACGGCGGAAGCCGCACTCCGCTAGTTTTTCAATCAGAGCGAGCTTGTCTTCGGTCGGGACCAGGCGCCTTTCGTTCTGCAAGCCGTCGCGGGGGCCGACCTCGTAGATCTCCACGAATTCAGCCATGTCCGGCCTCCAATGCAGCCAGTTGCACCAGAGGGTCGCCCGCTGCGATCTGGGCACCTTCGCGGACGAATACCTCTGCCACGCGGCCGGCCCTCGATGCTTTCAGCATATGCTCCATCTTCATGGCTTCCAGTACACAGAGCGGCTGGCCAGCTTGGACCTCCTGGCCGGCGATGACGAAGAACGCACGCACCAGGCCGGGCATGGGGGCGAGCGTCACATCGCTGCCGAGTCCGGCAGAGGCATCACGGTTCAGCGGATCATGCCGCCGGAAACGTGCGGTCTTGCCCGGCGCAAAGACATGAAGGCCGTCGGCTTCCACCACCTTGAGCGCGACGTCTCGGGCCAGGGTCCAGTTCTGTCCATTGCAGACGGCCTGGAATTCCTGATCGACCACACGCAGACGTGCCGCCTGCGGTCCCTCCATCGTCAGATCGACGTCGATGCTGTCCGCTCCCGTCTCCAGCGTGATGCGCCGGGTGAGCGGTGACCAGAGCGAGAAGCCGGTGAGTGGATCGGCCGGCAGTGCCGCGACATGCAGCGCCGCCGCCGCCGCCATGGCAGACTCCAGACGGTCATTCTGCGGCGTCTCCATCAGGCTTGCGAGATCGCGGGCAATCAGGCCCGTATCCACCTCGCCCCGCGTAAAGCCCCGATGACGCGCCAGGGCACTCAGAAAGGCGAGATTGGTGACGGTGCCCGCGACCTGCGTCTCATCCAGCGCGCGTCCGAGTTGAGACAGTGCGATAGCCCGCGTCGGGCCGTGGGTGATGATCTTGGCGATCATCGGGTCATACCAGGGCGAGATCTCGTCGCCGCTCTGCACACCGGTATCGGCGCGGCAATGGTCCGGGAAGGCGAGATGCGCCAGCCTTCCGGTGGCCGGCAGGAAACCGGCTGCCACATCCTCGGCATAGAGCCTCACCTCGAAGGCGTGGCCTGTCAGCCGGATCTCCTCCTGTCTCAGCGGCAGCGGCTCGCCGCTGGCCACGCGCAGCTGCCATTCGACCAGGTCCAGGCCCGTGACAGCTTCGGTCACCGGATGTTCCACCTGCAGCCGGGTGTTCATCTCCATGAACCAGAAGCGGTCGGGGCGCAGGCCCTCGGACCCATCGACGATGAATTCAATGGTGCCCGCCCCGGAATAACCGATGGCCTTGGCCGCCCGCACGGCGGCCTCACCCATGGCATGGCGCATCTCATCCGTCATGCCCGGTGCCGGCGCCTCCTCGATCACCTTCTGGTGGCGGCGCTGCAGCGAACAATCCCGCTCGAAAAGATGCACCGCATCCCGCCCGTCACCGAACACCTGCACCTCGACATGGCGGGGGGCGGAGACGTATTTTTCAATCAGTACGGCATCATTGCCGAAGGCGTTGGCGGCTTCGGCCCTGGCGGATCGCAGCGCCTCGGCAAAGTCCGCAGCGTTTTCGACGCGCCGCATGCCCTTGCCGCCGCCGCCGGCCACGGCCTTGATCAGCACCGGGTATCCGATGCGTTCCGCCTGCTCTGCCAGAAAGGCTCCATCCTGATTAGCGCCGTGATAGCCGGGCACGACCGGCACGCCGGCCTGTTTCATCAGCGCCTTGGCGGCATCCTTCAGGCCCATGGCACGAATGGCTTTTGCCGAAGGACCGATGAAAACGAGGCCCGCCCGTTGCACCGCATCGACAAAATCGGGATTTTCCGAGAGAAATCCGTATCCCGGATGGATGGCCTCGGCGCCCGTCTCAAGGGCAGCCGCGATGATCGCCCCGCCCTTCAGGTAACTGTCCTTCGGTGCTGCACCGCCGATCGCCACCGCCTGATCGGCGAGGGTGACATGCAGAGCATGGGCATCCACATCCGAATGGACGGCAACCGTCGCGACACCCAACCTGCGGGCGGTTTTGATGATGCGGCAGGCGATCTCGCCGCGATTGGCAATCAGGATCTTGCGAAACATCGTCTGGTCCTCCGATCCCGGTTACATGCGGAACAGGCCGAACCGGGTATCCCCGATCGGCGCGTTGAGGCTGGCGGAGAGGGACAGCGCAAGAACTTCGCGCGTCTTGCGCGGATCGACGATGCCATCATCCCAGAGCCTGGCGGAGGCATAGAGCGGGTGGCTCTGGCGCTCGAACATCTGAAGCGTCGGGCGCTTGAAGTCCGCCTCCTCGTCCGCGCTCCAGGTACCGCCCTTGCGTTCGATCCCTTCGCGGCGGACGGTCGCGAGAACACCCGCGGCCTGCTCGCTACCCATCACGGAAATGCGGGAATTCGGCCAGGTCCACAGAAAGCGCGGCGAGAAGGCACGGCCCGCCATGCCGTAATTGCCGGCCCCGAAAGACCCGCCGACCAGCATGCTGATCTTCGGCACAGCGGTCGTGGCAACCGCCGTCACCATCTTGGCGCCATGGCGGGCTATGCCCTCGTTTTCATATTTGCGGCCCACCATGAAGCCGGAGATATTTTGCAGGAAAATCAGTGGAATGTCGCGTTGCGAGCAAAGCTCGATGAAATGCGCGCCCTTTTGAGCGCTTTCGGAAAACAGCACGCCATTATTTGCAAGGATGCCGACAGGGCAGCCCATGATATGGGCAAAACCCGTGACCAGCGTTTCACCGAACCGTGCCTTGAACTCATCAAAACGGCTGCCATCCACCACGCGCGCAATCACCTCGCGGATGTCGTAGGGCGTGCGCAGATCCGCCGGAACCACATCCAGCAACTCGTTCGGATCATAGGCCGGCTCTTCCGGCGACTGCCATTGCACTGTCCGCGGTTTTTGTCGGTTGAGATGGGAGACTGCGCGCCGGGCGAGAGCCAGCGCATGGGCATCGTCCTCGGCGAGATAATCCGCCACGCCGGAAAGTCTTGTGTGCACATCGCCGCCGCCGAGATCCTCAGCACTCACCACCTCGCCGGTCGCCGCCTTCACCAGCGGCGGGCCGGCGAGAAAGATGGTGCCTTGATCGCGCACGATGATCGATATATCCGACATGGCTGGCACATAGGCGCCGCCGGCCGTGCAGGAGCCCATGACGACGGCGATCTGGGCAATGCCCTTGGCACTCATCTGCGCCTGGTTGAAGAAAATCCGGCCGAAATGGTCACGGTCCGGAAACACCTCGTCCTGATTGGGCAGGTTCGCACCACCGCTATCGACGAGATAGAGGCATGGGAGCGCGCAGGCCTGCGCGATCTCCTGGGCGCGCAGGTGTTTTTTCACCGTCATGGGAAAGTAAGTGCCGCCTTTGACCGTCGCATCATTGGCAACGATCATCACCTCCTGCCCCTCGACACGGCCGATACCGGCAATCAGTCCGGCAGCGGGGGCTCCACCGTCATACATGTCATGCGCCGCCGTTGCCCCGATTTCGAGAAACGGCGAGCCCGGATCGAGCAGATTGGCAACGCGCTCGCGCGGCAGCATTTTTCCGCGCGCGGTGTGGCGCCTTTGTGCCTCCTCGCCGCCGCCCCCAGCGGCCAGCGCTGCTGCGGCGCGGATCGTCTCCAACATGGCAAGATGGGCGGCGCGGTTCTTCTTCGCGCTGTCGGAGCCGGCAATATGGTCGGATGTCAGTTTCATCGGCTCCTCCAGCCGTTGCACGCAAGGACGAATGGACGCATTCACGCCATGGCGGACACCAGCTCGCGACCAATCAGCATGCGGCGGATTTCGGATGTGCCGGCGCCGATCTCCATCAGCTTTGCATCGCGAAACAGCCGGCTCACAACGCTATCGGCAAGAAAGCCTGCACCGCCCAGCGACTGTACGGCCTGATGTGCCTGCACCATGGCCTGCTCGCTGGCATAGAGCACGGCGCCCGCCGCATCCTGGCGCGTCACCTCCCCGCGATCACAGGCCTTGGCGACCTCGTAGACATAGGCGCGGGCGGTATTGAGCGCGACATACATATCGGCGATCTTGCCTTGCATCAGCTGGAAACTGCCGACCGGCTGGCCGAACTGTTTACGGGTCGCCACATAGGGCATGACCTCGTCCAGGCAGGCGGCCATGATGCCGAGCCCGATGCCGGAAAGCACGACGCGCTCGAAATCCAGCCCCGACATCAGCACGCGCACGCCCCGGCCCTCTTCGCCCAGCACGTTTTCGAACGGCACCTCCACATCATCGAAGATGAGTTCGGCGGTGTTGGAGCCGCGCATGCCGAGCTTGTCGAAATGCGTGCTGGTGGAGAACCCCTTCATGGTCTTTTCGACGAGAAAGGCTGTAATGCCCTTCGATCCGGCGTCCGGGTCGGTCTTGGCGTAGACCACCAGCGTATCGGCATCCGGGCCATTGGTGATCCAGTATTTGTTGCCCTTCAGCACATAATAGCCGTTGCGCTTGGTGGCCCTCAGCTTCATCGACACCACATCCGAACCGGCGCCGGGTTCGGACATGGCAAGCGCCCCGACATGCGCGCCGGAGACGAGACCGGGCAGGTATTTCCGCTTCTGCGTCTCCGAGCCATTGAGCTTGATCTGGTTGACGCAGAGATTGGAGTGGGCGCCATAGGACAGGCTGACCGAGGCGGAGGCGCGGGCGAGTTCCTCCACCGCGACCGTATGGGCGAGATAACCCATGCCGGAGCCGCCATAATCTTCACTGACCGTGATGCCGAGCAGGCCGAGATCACCCATTTCCTTCCACAGGCTGTTGGGAAAGCTGTTGGAACGATCCACCTCGGCGGCGATCGGCTTCAGCCGTTCCTGCGCCCAGGCATGCACGGTCTCCCGGAGCGCTGCAACATCCTCCCCGATATCGAAGCGCATGGTCGCATGAAACATGAGATCCTCCTCATTTCGGCGCCATGCGGAGCGCTCCATCCAGACGGATGACCTCCCCGTTCAGCATGGCATTTTCGATAGTGTGCCGGACAAGAGCGGCATATTCCGCCGGTTCTCCCAGTCGCGACGGAAAAGGCACCGAGGCACCGAGAGTATCCTGCACCTCCTGCGGCATGCCCGCCATCATCGGCGTCCTGAATATGCCGGGCGCAATGGTCATGACACGGATGCCGTGACGGGCAAGCTCGCGGGCCATCGGCAGTGTCAGGCCGGCGACGCCGGCCTTAGAGGCGGCATAGGCCGCCTGGCCGATCTGCCCGTCGAAGGCGGCAATCGAGGCCGTGTTGACGATGACGCCGCGTTCCCCGCCGGCATTGGGCGTCGAACGGGCCATGGCTTCCGCCGCCAGCCGCGCCATGTTGAAGGTGCCGACGAGATTGATGGAGACGGCACGGGCGAAACTCTCCAGCCGGTGCGGGCCGTCGCGGCCCAGCACCTTTTCGCCGGGCGCGACACCGGCACAATTGACGAGGCCGTGCAGGGCGCCGAAGGCACTGATCGCCAGCGCGATCGTGGCTTTCGCATCCTCCTCGCGCGTCACGTCGGTGATGGCAAAACGCGCCTGCAGCCCAAGCCTGACGGCCGCTGCCTCGCCCGCTGGCTCATCCCGATCAGCGATCACCACATTTGCGCCGGCAGAAATCAGCATGTCGGCAGTCGCTGCCCCAAGTCCGGAGGCCGCGCCGGTCACGATAAAGGTCTTGCCGGCAATCTCCATGGCTTACCTGTTCCTGAACTCGGCCGGACGGCGCTCGACGAATGCCTTCATTCCTTCCGCACGGTCCTCTAAGGCGAAGGTGGACTGGAACAGACGGCGCTCCAGAAGCAGGCCCTCGGCCAGCGTCGTCTCGAAGGCGCGGTTGACGGCTTCCTTGGCCATGGCGGCAACCGGCTGCGACATGCCGGCGATGACGGCCGCGACCTTCACCGCTTCCTCGACCAGATCGGCAGCCGGAAAAACGCGGCTGACTAATCCGCAGCGCTCGGCTTCCGCCGCATCCATCATGCGCCCGGTCAAGACCATGTCCATCGCCTTCGACTTGCCGACAAAGCGGGTCAGCCGCTGCGAACCGCCCATGCCCGGAATGGTGCCGAGCTTGATTTCCGGCTGGCCGAACTTGGCTGTGTCACCGGCCAGGATAAAATCGCACATCATGGCAAGCTCGCACCCGCCGCCGAGCGCAAAACCGGACACCGCGGCAATGATCGGTTTGCGGCGGCCGGTAAACAGCGACCATTCGGCAAAACGGTCCGCCACCGCTACGTCCTGGAAGGTCAGCGCCTGCATTTCCTTGATGTCGGCGCCGGCGGCAAAGGCCTTTTCCGAACCGGTCAGCACCATGCAACCGATTTCAGGTTCGGTATCGGCCTGCCCGGTCACAGCAATCAGTTCCTGCGTGACTTGGGAATTCAGCGCATTTAAGGCTTCCGGCCGGTTGAGCCGGATCAGCAGTACGCCGTCACGACGCTCGGTCAGGATTGTTTCGTAAGTCATGGCTTTCTTCCTCTACCTTCTTTGCCTCACAGCTCGGAAAGAACCGAGCGCGCGATGATGAGTCGCATGATTTCGTTTGTGCCTTCCAGGATCTGGTGGACGCGCAGGTCGCGGACGATCTTCTCCACGCCGTAATCCGCCAGATAGCCATAGCCACCGTGCAATTGCAGGGCGCGGTTCGCAACCTCGAAACCGCAATCGGTCACATACTTCTTTGCCATGGCGCAGAGCCGCGTTGCTTCGGGCGATTTTGCTTCAAGGGCGCAGGCGGCCCGCCAAAGAAGCGTGCGCGATGCTTCCAGTTCCGTTGCCATGTCCGCAATGGTAAACTGAAGCGCCTGGAAATCGTTGAGTTTTTGGCCAAAGGCCTTGCGTTCGCCCGTATAGGCAACCGCCTTTTCAAAGGCGGACTGGGCGCCACCGAGCGAGCAGGCGGCAATCGAGGTGCGTCCGCCATCCAGCGCTTCCATGGCGAGCTTGAAACCGGCCCCCTCCGACCCCAGCATCGCATCCGCCGTCACCCGCACGCGGTCCAGCGTGACGGTCCGCGTCGGTTGGGCGTTCCAGCCCATCTTCTTCTCGTTGGCTCCAAAGGTGAGCCCCTCTGTGCCTTTTTCGACGAGGAAGGCGGTAATGCCCTTTGGCCCCGGTCCGCCCGAACGCGCCATCACCACATAGAGGTCCGTGGCGCCGGCGCCGGAAATGAACATCTTCTGGCCGGTCAGCAGAAAATCCTCACCGTCGCGTTCCGCGCGCGTGGCAAGCGCTGCGGCATCCGAGCCGCAGGCCGGTTCAGTCAGGCAATAGGAGGCGAGGATGTCCGCCGAGCAGAGGCGGGGCAGATAGGTTTGCCGCTGCGCCGTGCTGCCATGCCTGTCGATCATGGTCGCCACCATGTTGTGGATCGACAGGTAAGCTGAAATGGCGGGGCAGCCCTTTGCCAATGCCTCATAGATCAATACTGCTTCCATGCGGCCAAGGCCCGAGCCGCCATGCTCCTCCGATACCATGATGCCTCCGAGCCCCAGGCCTGCGGCTTTGCGGATGACATTCACGGGGAAATGCTTGGTCTCATCCCAGGCGAGCGCATACGGCGCGATTTCATCGCGGGCAAAGCTTTCCGCCATGTCGCGAATTGCAAGCTGTTCTTCGGTGAGTGAAAAATCCATGGGTTCAATCCATTGTCTCAAGAGCAATCGCAGTCGCCTCGCCACCACCGATGCAGACGCTGGCAATGCCACGTTTCTCACCACGCGCCTGAAGTGCAGCCAGCAGCGTGACGAGAATGCGTGCGCCCGAAGCGCCGATCGGATGACCGAGCGCGCAGGCCCCGCCGTGCACATTCACCTTGTCGGTTGGCAGATCGAGATCGCGCATGGCAGCCATCGCCACCACGGCGAAGGCCTCGTTGATCTCGAACAGGTCCACTTCGCGCGCCGACCAGCCGGTTCGCTCGAACAGCTTTTTTATGGCGCCGATCGGTGCCGTCGGGAAAAGCCGCGGTTCGCTGGCGTAACTTGCATGCCCGACGATGCGCGCCAGCGGCGCAAGGCCCCGCCGCTTAGCCTCATCCGCCGTCATCAGAACAAGGGCTGCGGCACCATCGCTGATCGAAGAGGAATTGGCGGCCGTGACTGTGCCATTCGCCCGGAAGGCGGGTTTCAGCTGGGGGATTTTGTCGGGTTGCGCATTGCCCGGCTGTTCATCTATCGATACCGTCGTTGCGCCAGCTTTACCGGTGATCGAGACGGGTGCAATCTCTGCGGCAAAGCGGCCTTCGGATATGGCAGCTTGCGCCCGTGACAGGGATTGCAGGGCATAGGCATCTTGAGCTTCGCGGGCAAAATGGTAAGCGTCGGCGCACTCTTCGGCAAAGCTGCCCATCAACCGTCCCTTGTCATAGGAATCCTCTAGCCCGTCGAGGAACATATGATCGATGATCCGTCCATGGCCCATGCGATAGCCGCTGCGGGCGCGATCCAGCAGATATGGCGCATTTGACATGCTTTCCATGCCGCCGGCCACCAGAATGCTGGCCTGACCCGCCAGCATGGCATCATGGGCCATCATCACAGTTTTCATGCCGGAGCCGCACATCTTGTTGACGGTCGAAGCCGGCGTCGAGACCGGCAGTCCGGCACCAAGGGCCGCCTGCCTTGCCGGCGCTTGACCCTGCCCTGCCGGCAGAACGCAGCCCATCAGCACCTCGTCCACGTCCGAGCCTGCGACCTGGGCACGCTCCAGTGCAGCGGCAATGGCAATGGCACCGAGTTGGGCTGCTGTCTTGCCCATGAGAGCGCCCTGGAAGCCGCCGATTGGCGTGCGGGCAAATCCGACGATCACGATATCCCAGCTCATTCTGCGCCCTCTTTCATGCGTTGTATGCCTTGCTCAGGCCCATCAGCGCTGCCTCCTGCAACGTTTCGCCGAGCGTCGGATGGGGTCGTAGGGTCCTGGCGGCCATATCCGCGCAGCCCGCACCAACTGCCTGAATGCCAAGAACGAGGTCTGACCTTTTGTCGAAGACGATGTGCACGAAACCATCCTGCCATTCCAATGTCAGGCTTCTTCCATTGGCCCGCAAGGGGAAGGATGCAACCCCGACCTCCGTAGGGGCTGCCCGCGCATCTCCGGGCAAAAGGCCGGCCGCGAAGCTTGCCGAATCCATCGGCCATCGCGTCAATCCTTCATGAAGATCAGGGCAGGTGTTTCCAAAAGCATTTTCATCCTGTTGACGAAGACGGCGGCGTCCAAACCATCGATGATGCGGTGGTCGAAGCTTGCCGACAGGTTCATCATGCTGCGCGGCACGAAGGCGGTGCCGTTCCAGCTCGGTCGGATGGCCATGCGGTTGATGCCGAGGATTGCCACTTCCGGCTTGTTGATGATGGGGGTCGTCGCCAATGCGCCAAGCGGTCCAAGCGAGGTGATGGTTATGGTGGAGCCTGACAGTTCTTCCCGCGTTGACTTGTTCGTCCGGCAGGCCTGTGACAATCGCGTGATTTCAGCAGCCATGCCGAACAGATCGACATCCTGCGCATTGCGCATCACCGGCACCATCAGACCAGTCTCGGTCATTGTCGCAATCCCGATATGGAGGGCACTCGAATAGGTAATCTCGTCGGCCTCGTCATCGTAGCGGGCAAAAATTTTCGGGCAGGTCTGTTTTGCCTTGACGAGAGCGGCCGCCACCAATGGCAGCAGTGTCAGCTTTGGCTTTTCGCCACGTGTCTCGTTCAGTCTGGTGCGCAGGCCCTCGATCTCGGTGACATCCACTTCCTCGATGACGGTGATATGGGGAATGCTGGCATTCGCCTCGCTCATGCGCTTGGCAATCATGCGCCGAAGCCCCGTGACTTTCACGGTCTCGACCGTTTCCGGGCCCATCGCCGCCGTCACAGTATCTGGCCTCGCGCCATCAACTGCCTGATCGGACAGGTGGTCGAGATCCGCATGCGTTACGCGACCGGCCGGCCCCGTTCCCTGAATCTGCCGCAGATCTATGCCATTCTGGCGGGCGCGTTCACGCACGGCTGGGGCCGCCAGCACGGCGGCACCTTGCCCCGGTGCGACGGTCGCTTTGTCTTGCTCTTGCCGCAGGTCCTGTGCTGCTGGCGAAGATACCGTCTCGGCGTCCGGCATTGTCAGCGGGCATGCAGCCTTCTGTGCCGGTTCCTTCTGATGATGCTCGACAGCCGCGACCGTCGCCTTGAGGTCTGCATCGACTGCATCCTCGATGTGCACCAGATCAGAGCCGATCGCCATGATCTGGCCGATCTTGCTTGCTACCCAGACCACGGTGCCGCTATAGGCGGAGGTGATTTCCACCGTCGCCTTGTCGGTCATCACCGCTGCTATAGGATCGTCCTCGCGCACCAGATCGCCGGTCTTCACCAGCATTTCGCTCAGTTCCGCTTCCGTCACGCCTTCGCCGACATCCGGTAGTTTGATCGTTCGGATCACCATGTCAACTCTCCATCACGCTAGTGAGTGCCCGGCAGATCCGTTCCTGTCCGGGAAAATAATCCCATTCCTGCGCATGCGGATAGGGTGCATCCCAACCCGTGACGCGTATGATCGGCGCTTCCAGATGATAGAAGCAGGCCTCTTGCACGCAGGCGATGATCTCGCCGGCCAGTCCCGAGGTTCTGGTTGCCTCGTGGATGACCACGCAGCGGCCGGTTTTGCGCACGGATGCCTCGATCGTTTCCAGATCGAGCGGCAGAAGCGAGCGCAGATCGATGATCTCTGCATCTAGCCCCAGCCTGTCGACAGCGGCTTCGGCAACGAAGACCATGGTGCCATAGGTCAGGATCGTTACGGCATCGCCCTCCCGATGCAGCCTGGCCTTTCCCAGCGGGATGGCATAATGGCCTTCGGGAACTTCGCCGAGCGGATGGGCTTTCCAGCTTTGCGCCGGTGCCGCATGATCGCCGTTGAAGGGGCCATTGTAGAGGCGTTTCGGCTCCAGGAAGATCACCGGGTCCGGATCCTGCATCGCCGCAATCAAAAGCCCTTTGGCATCATGCGGGGTGCAGGGCTCAACGACCTTCAGACCTGCCACATGGGTAAACAGCGCTTCCGGGCTCTGGCTGTGGGTCTGGCCGCCATAAATGCCGCCGCCGGTCGGCATGCGGATGACAATCGGGCAGGAGAACTGTTCATTGGAGCGATGGCGGATGCGGGCCGCCTCTTGGGTGATCTGGTCATATGCCGGGTAGACGTAATCGGCAAACTGGATCTCGACGCAGGGCTTCATGCCCTGCGCGGCCATGCCGATGCCAAGCCCGACAATGGCGCTTTCATTGATGGGCGTGTCGAACACCCGCTCCTCGCCGAATTTCTTCTGAAGGCCGGCAGTACAGCGGAACACCCCGCCGAAATAGCCGACATCCTCGCCGAAGATCACCACCTTGTCATCGCGCTCCAGCATGACATCCATGGCATCGCGCAGGGCCTCGATCATGGTCATATGCGGCATGTCACACCCCCATTTCCTGTCGCTGGCGGCGGATGTGCTCCGGCGTGTCGGCATAGACGCCCTTGAAGATGCTGGCGCCTGGGATCGGTTGCGGATCAAGCAGGGTGCCCGCCGCCTCGACGCGCCTTTGCACCTCGACCACTTCGGCGAGAATCTGCGCCTCTGCCTGTATATGGCGTTGCTCGCTCCAGTCGCCGCGCGCAATGAGATGCTGCTTCAAACGTTCGATCGGATCGCCAAGCGGCCAGGCCTTTGCCTCGTCCTTCGGCCGGTAGGCGCTCGGATCATCGGAGGAGGAATGCGCGCCGACGCGGTAGGTATACCATTCGATGAGAACCGGACCATGTCCGCCCCTTACCCGTTCGGTTGCCCATTTCGTCACCGCCATCACGGCGAGATAGTCATTGCCATCCACCCTAAGTGCCGGAAGGCCATAGCCCAGCGCGCGCGCCGCATAGGTGCGGCCATGGCCGCGCGCAACACCAGTATAGGTGGAGATGGCCCACTGGTTGTTGACGACGTTCAGGACGACAGGTGGCCAGTAAGAGGAGGCTGACAGAAGGCCGGTGTGAAAATCATTGGAAGCCGTTGAGCCGTCACCGATCCACCCAACAGCGATATTCTCCTTGCCCGTCAGTGCATTGGCCATGGCCCAGCCGACGGCATGCACATATTGCGTGCCGAGATTGCCGGAAATGGTGAAAAATCCATGCTCGCGCGCCGAGTGAAGCGTCGGCAGCTGACGACCCAGCAGTGGATCGTAAGCGTTCGAGTATATTTGACCGAGCAGTTTTTCCAGCGGATAGCCGCCAGCGATCAGCAGGCTCTGCTGGCGGTAGGTCGGGAAATTCATGTCGCCGGGCCGCAGGGCCTGCTGGAAGGCGCAGCCGATTGCCTCCTCGCCGATCTGCTGGATATAGAAGGACATCTTGCCTTGGCGTTGTGCATTCAGCATGCGCGTATCGATGACCCGCGAGGTCATCATATCGGAAAGCCCGGTGCGCAGCGTCTCGGCATCCGGCGTGCCCAGATAGTCGGCCCAGGGGCCGACCGGCCTGCCATCGTCATCGAGGACGCGGATGAGCGAATTGGCAAGCTCAATGCAATCGGTCGCCGTGACATCAAGCGCCGGCACCGCAAGCACGCCTGCCGGCGGGATGTCCACTGCCGAGAAATCGGGCTTTTCCCCCGGACGCGCCGGCGGATGGGCAAAGGATAATTTGCTGTTCGAACGCACTGTCTGCTCCTCCAAGCACGTGTTTCGGCTTCCCGTTCGATCGTGAATGATGGGCACCACTTGGCGGGCAGGCGAATGCCTAGCGCCCTGCGCTCTGTCGCCTGATTGCAATTGCCAGAGAGGCCCTCACCGCGTGCGCCATGTCAGCCCCCTCCCAAGGGCCGGGATCATTCGACGACCGAGCATGAATGATATTCCTCAACCCTGAGAAATGTCCTGACTTTGTTTCTACATCTTGAGCGATCTGTTGAAACGAACCATGCTGGTTTCCGCAATGCGCGTTCATTCGTTTCCTGGAGGAGGAGAACATGGGGCGACTTCTGGACCAGACGGATCGCAAGATCCTGATGCAATTGATGGCGGATGCCCGCCAGCAGAATACACAGCTGGCAGAGGCTGTCGGTCTTTCACCGCCGCCCTGCTGGAAGCGGGTGAACCGGCTGGAGGAACTCGGTATCATACGCGGCTATACGGCCGTGCTCGATATGGAAAAGCTCGGCTATCCGGAAATCGCACTGATCGACATCACGCTCGAAAACCACGCCCATTATCCGCTGGAGGCGGTGTGCGAGAAACTGGCAGCGCTTCCAGAAGTGTTGGAAGTACATATCACCACGGGTGATTTCGACTGCTTCATCAAGGTCGCCATATCCGATACTGGCGCGCTGGAGCGGTTCCTGCGCGAAAAGCTCTACATGATCGACGGCGTGCGGGGCACGCGCACCAGCCTGTCGCTGAGACGGTTCAAAGATGTGCAGTCGACATTGATCTAGGTGTGGACGGATTGCCGCATGTTTTATTTCTGCGATTCCTAAACCAGTATTTGGATGATTCATGGGTTGCCGGTTTCAGAGGAGATC
>NZ_STFZ01000014.1:171783-243779 GCF_005222845.1 Rhizobium sp. FY34
CCGGGCCTCGCTGCCGCGGCGGGGCGACAAGGGTCGAGATGACCGGCTGTTTTTGGAGGCCCTGCATTATGTCTCCGTTAACAATATCACCTGGCGCGGCCTGCCGGAGCGCTATGGACATTGGAACAGTGTCTGGAAGCGCTGTTCCCGATTGAGCAAGGCGGGTGTTTTTGAGACTTTCTTCGAGCACCTTGCCAACTTGAGCACGTCGGCCGATCTGGTTCAGATGTTCGATAGCACCGTGGTGTGCGCGCATGTTTCGGCAGCAGGAGCAAAAGGGGGCAATATGGCCAAGCGCTTGGACGCTCGCGAGGCGGCTTCTCTACCAAAATCCACCTGAAGACCGATCCCATCATCCTCTGTGCACATATTGTCTGTCGTCGAATGATTTGAGACTTTTCCTGCTCTGGAAGATTGGAGTTTCCGGCTCAGTTTACGTGTTGATTTAAGCCGCTTTGGCCTGGTGGTTCAAGCGGCGCTGTCTGATTGTGTCTCGTTTGATCCTTTCGCGTTCCAGCAGGATGGTCTGGCCGCGTCCGAAGTAGACGTCGGCCGGAGTGAGATTGTCGAGGCTCTCGTGATGTCGGCGATGATTTGTAATGCTCGACGAAGGTCGCGATCTGCGCCTCAAGGTCCTCCTGGAAGAAGTCGTTTTCGAGCAAGATGCGGTTCTTGAGCGTCTGGTGCCAGCGTTCGATTTTCCCTTGTGTCTGTGGATGGCCGGGAGCTCCATGGACCTGATCAATCTTATATTTCTCCAGCCATGCGCCGAGATCGGCGGCCACGTAACACGGGCCATTGTCGGATAGCAGACGCGGTCGATGTTCGACCTTGACTTTGTCGCAGCCTGAGGCGGTCAGTGCCAGGTCGAGCGTGTCTGTGACGTCATCGACCTTCATGCTGGTGCAAAGTTTCTAGGCGATGATGTAGCGGGAATAATCGTCGAGGATGGTCGATAGGTAGAACCAGCCCCAGCCGATGACCTTCAGATAGGTGAAATCGTTCTGCCACATCTCGTTTGGCCGCGTGGTCTTGTCCTTGAGCTCGTCGTTGGCCTTGATGACAATATAGGCTGGCGAGGTGATCAGGTCATGGGCCTTGAGCAGACGATAAACCGAAAGCCTCGGGACTGTCAGGAATTTCGTGTACGGGAGTGCATAATGGGTATGATGGAGACCACCCATAGCACGACGGAAAGAGCCGGTTATCCCGGACACGATATTGGACCAATTGCTCGGCGGGGCTGATGCCAAGACGGCCTTTGACGGCGGCGGTCTGCTCGACCAGTTGAAGAAGGCGCTTGCGGAACGGGCGCTGAACGCGGAGATGGATCACCATCTCTCAAGCGAAAGTTCCAGCGGCAACAGCCGCAATGGCTATGGAAAGAAGACTGTTTTGACAGACGGCGGTTCTCTGGAACTGTCGATACCGCGGGATCGGCAATCGAGTTTTGATCCGCAGCTTCTGGCCAAATATCAGCGGCGGTTTCCCGGCTTCAACGACAAGATCATTTCGATGTACGCGCGAGGGATGAGCACACGCGAGATCGTCGGCCATGTGCAGGAACTCTATGGTGTGGATGTTTCGCCGGACCTGATCTCGGCGGTCACTGATGCTGTGCTCGATGAGATTGCGACCTGGCAATCGCGTCCGCTGGAGCCGGTCTATCCGCTGGTGTTCTTCGATGCGCTTCGGGTCAAGATCCGCGACGAAGGCACGGTGCGCAACAAGGCCGTCCATGTGGCGCTCTGCGTTCGCGGCGATGGAACCAAGGAAATTCTCGGTCTTTGGATCGAGACCAACGAGGGCGCAAAGTTCTGGCTGCGCGTCATGAACGAGATGAAGAATCGGGGCGTTAGGATATCCTGATCGCCGTCGTCGATGGGCTGAAGGGCTTCCCCGATGCCATCAACGCGGTCTTTCCGCAAACGACTGTGCAGACCTGCATCGTCCACCTGCTCAGAAACTCGCTGGATTTTGCCTCCTGGAAAGACCGCAAGGATTTGGCGCGCGCCATGAAGCTGATGTATTCGGCCGTCGATGACACGGCTGCTGAAGCCGCACTAACCTCGTTTGAAGCGGGCTTCTGGGGCCAGAAGTTCCCGGCTATCGGCCAAATGTGGCAGCGCGCATGGCAGGAGGTCATTCCCTTCTTTGCCTTTCCCAAGGACGTGCGCCGGATCATCTATACGACGAACGCCATCGAGGCTTTGAATTCCAAGCTACGCCGCGCGGTGCGCGCAAGGGGGCATTTCCCCTCCGATGAGGCGGTGACCAAACTCCTGTATCTGGTCTTGAACAGATCGGAGAAAGAGTGGAAAATGCCGCCAAGAGAATGGGCAATGGCGAAATCCCAGTTTGCCGTTCTCTTCGCGGATCGCTTCCAGGCCGCGAGGGCGTAGACAGAAATGTTCAACCGCACGTCCGTACACGAAATTCCTGACAGTCCCCGCTGGTTCGGTCTATCGCCACGTATAGATGGAGCTTCGCCTCGGCAGTACGCATTTCGACAATGTCGATGTCAACGGACCGAGGCTGCGCAGCAGCGCCAGAACGACCCGAGAATTGTGGTCGGCAATATCCTCCGGGCTGATACCCGGTCCCGTGCGGGTGCCCTAACCTGTGCGCGCCTTGGTCTTGGCCAACGTCTCGTCCACACAGACGAGACGTGAGGGGCTCTTTTGCAGAGCGGGTTGACGATGTTCGCGCCACTCATCGCGCTCCCGGCGCATGTCGGCGGGTTCGCGTTCTGATGTCAGCAGTGTTTTTTATATGTCATCCGCAGCACGTCTGCTTTCCCAGACCATTGCTGTTGCCTGCCCCCGCAGCGCCCAACACTGAACGTTCGTCTCTGATAATCAAATTTCATCAAGAGATTGCAGCTCTTCTCCGACGGCGCAAGCCTTGCTCAAATGAGAGCGCAGACGGTCTTGGTTTCCAGATAATTCTCCAGTCCCAGTGCGCCGTTTTCATAGCCCCAGCCCGACTGGCGGTGGCCGCCTTTGGGCAGTTCGGGCGAAAAATAGGAATGGCAGTTGATCCAGATCGTGCCGGCTTTCACCTGTGCCGCCAGGCGGTGGGCGCAGGACAGGTCTTTCGTCCAGATGCTGCCGGCCAGACCGTAAGGGCTGTCATTGGCATAGGTCAGGGCTTCTTCCACATCATCAAAGGGTGTGACCGCAACGACGGGGCCAAAGATCTCCTCGCGCATCAGGCGCATCTCCGAGCGCACGGCCGTAACCACAGTCGGCGCGTAGAAAGTGCCACACTCGCCGCTCTGGGTACCGCCACTGGCGATGTTGGCGCCCTCTGCCTGTCCCTCTGCAACATAGGCGGCGACACGATCCGCCTGGCGGCGGTTCACCAATGGGCCAAGATCGGTTGCCGGATCAAGCCCATGGCCGAGCCGCAGCGCCGACGCCGCCTTGGACAGCCTGTCCACCACCGCGTCGCAGACCGATCTGTGGGCATAGACGCGCGAGGCGGCAACGCAGACCTGGCCGGAGTTTGAAAAGATACCGCGTGCCACGCCATCGATCGCCAGTGTCATATCGGCATCGGGCAGGATGATAGCAGGTGATTTTCCGCCCAGTTCCAGCGTCAGTTTTTTCAGGTTTCCGGCCGCAGCCGCAACGATCATCTTGCCCACTTCGGTGGAACCCGTGAAGGCCACCTTGTCGACATCGGGATGGGCGGTGAGGGCTGCTCCGACAACCTCGCCAAAACCGGTGACGATATTGACCACGCCGTCCGGCAATCCGGCCTCCAGCATCAATTCGCCCAGCCGAAGCGCAGTCAGCGAGGTTTCCTCGGCCGGCTTCAGCACCACGGTGCAACCGGCCGCCAGTGCGGGCGCAAGCTTCATCGCGGCCATCAGCAGCGGCGAGTTCCACGGCGTGATGGCGGCCACCACGCCGACCGGTTCACGCGTCGTATAGGCAAAGATCTGTTTTCCCGCCGGCTGGTAGCTGATCGAGGTAGGAATGGTGGTGCCGAGGATTTTCGTGCAGAAGCCGCCGAAATAGCGGAACTGTTCGGCAGAGGCTGGAATTTCAGCAAAGCGGCTGGTCCTGAAGCTCTTGCCCTGATCGAGCGTTTCCAGTTCGGCCAGTTCGTCTGCATGGGTGTCGATCAGTTCAGCGATTTTCCACAACAGCTTGCCGCGCTGCGACGGCGTCAATCCCTTCCATGCGGTCGAGGAAAGGGCAGTGCGGGCGCTTGCCACGGCTTCATCGACATCAGCCACCGTGCCTTCGCAAAGTTCGGCAAGGATCTCGCCAGTGGCCGGATCAGCCGTTTCAAACCAGCTCGCCGATGCGCCGTTCCGCCATGCACCGCCAATCAGTATCTGCTTGCGGCGCTTTGCCAGAAAATCTCTGGCTCCCTGGCTCTTCGGGGCGATGGTGGTGAGTGCAAGTGTCATGCCGGTGTTCCTTCAGCGCAACTGAGCGGTGCGGATGCGGGAGGCAGCGTTCAGCGCGCCCCTGATGATCGAATGATAGCCGGTGCAGCGACAGAGATTGCCTTCAAGTCCGGCGCGGATTTCCCTCTCCCCGGCATCGGGTTGTTCGGCAAACAAGGCAACCAGCGCAAGTGAGACGCCAGGTGCGCAGTAGCCGCATTGGAAGGCGTTTTCCTCCGCCAATCCTTCCCGCACCGCCTGTCCCAGCGGATGCGCTAGGAGCCCTTCGACGGTCATGATATCTGCGCCCTCAAGCTGGAACGCCATCAGCAGGCAGGCATTGGCCAGCCGGCCGTTGATCAGAACCGAACAGGCGCCGCAGCGGCCGATGCCGCAGGCAAGCTTGGTGGCCGTTCGCGCCAGATGCTCGCGCAGGATGTCCGTCAGGCGCGTATCGGCCGTGCATTCGAGCAACACTGGTTTGCCATTGAGAGTGAAATCGAGGGTCATTCGGGCACCGCGAGACGGGACAGAAGGGCTTCCGGGTCAATTGGCGTGACAGCCGGGCAATAGCCGGTGGCGGCAAAAATGGCGTTGGCGATGGCCGGTGTGATTGCCCCGATACCAAGTTCGCCTGCCCCGCGCGGCCCAAGCTCGTCGCCGGCATCCAGTTCCTCCCGTGCGAAGATGCTGAGGTCAGCCGGTGCATCCTGGATGCCGGGCAGCATGTAGGTGTCGAGGTTGGTGGCAAGATGGGCACCGTCACGCATCTTGCAGTCTTCGCTGAGCGTAAAGCCCAACCCCTGCACGGCACCACCCTCAAGCTGGCCGAGATAGGCGGCAAGATCGATGATCGGGCCTGCGGCAGAATGCTGATGCAGATCGAGCACCCGCAACTGGCCCGTGACGCGGCTGATCGCAACGCGGGCCAGCGCGGCCCCGAAGGCGAAGATATAGCGGGCATTGCTGGCGGGATAATCGGTCTTCGGAAATTCGTAGGTTACCGTCACAGAGGGAAGATCGGCGTCCGGCAGGTGGTCGGCCAGCTGCCGGTAGGTCACGAGCAGTTTCCCGCTATTGCTGCCTGCCTCCGCCAGCCCGCCGGGCGCGAACACCAGCCGCTGCGGATCGCATCCCAAAAGGCCTGCGGCCGCGTCACACATCTGCCGGCGGAATTCAGGGGCCGCTTTGCGCGCGGATGCCCAAACGACATAGGTGCCGCGTGAGGCCGTGGTGGAGCCTGAATCCGGCGCCAGCCGCGTATCACCCGTGAGCGGCCGAACATCGGAGCGCGCGCAGCCAAGCTCTGTGGAAACCGCGCCGCAGATCGCAGTGAGCAGCCCCTGCCCCATCTCGTCCAGCCCGTAGGCACCTTCGATGAAGCCATCCTTTGTCAGGGCAAGCCGACCGGCGCAGGGGTCGGGGATGACCGATCCGAGGCCATTTCCCTGGTAGTTCATCGCCATGCCCGTGCCGATCAGCCATTCTGCGTCATCGCAAAGCCCCTGCGGCCGCCTCCAGAGCGGGCTCGCTTTGGCTGCCGCCAGCATTTCATCCAGCCGTTCGCTGGGGGCAACCGTCTGACCAAGATAACCGGGGGTGCCGGGGAGGCGCAGGTTACGCTGCCTGATCTCCACGGGCGACAGATCGCACAGGGCTGCCAGCCGGTCCATCTGGCATTCGATGGCAAAGGTCATCTGGTTGGCGCCAAAACCGCGAAAGGCGCCGCAGAGCCCGTTATTGGTATAGGCAAGGCGACCGCGCGTGGCGATATGGGAAACGTTATAGGGTCCGGCTGCATGCTCCATCGCGGTTTCCAGCACGCCGGGACCGAGAGAGGCATAGGCACCCGCATCCGCCAGCAGATCCACCTCCTGGGCGAGAAGAAGGCCGCTTGCATCGCAGGCGGTTTTCATGCGGATCGTCATCGGGTGGCGCTTTTGGCCGGCGAGCACGGATTCAGCGCGCGTCAGTTGCAGGCGCACCGGCTGCCCTGCCTTCAGCGCCAGAAGCGCCAGGGCCGGCTGCACGGAAAGCTCATCCTTGCCGCCGAAGGCTCCGCCTGTCGGGGACGTGACAACGCGGATGTTCTCCTCCGGCAGGCCGAGAATGCGCGACAACTGCAACCGGTCGCGCCCGCCGTGCTGGCCGCCGGCGCAGATGTTCAGCGTTCCATCCGGATCGACGAAGGCATAGCCTCCTTCGGTTTCCATAAAACCGTGCATCTGCCGGGGGGTGACATAGGTGTCTTCCACCACATGGAAGGCTTCTGCAAACCCCTGCGCCACATCGCCGCGCGAAAACAGGATTTCCCGTTGCAGGTTGCCGGTTTCATGCACT
The DNA here is from genome assembly GCF_005222845.1 of Rhizobium sp. FY34. Lineage (GTDB taxonomy): Bacteria > Pseudomonadota > Alphaproteobacteria > Rhizobiales > Rhizobiaceae > Neorhizobium. The sequence goes on from NZ_STFZ01000014.1 coordinate 178,526, forward strand.
GCCACGGCCTGCGGCAGCAGGGCCGCCTCGACATCCGTGACGGGGGCAAGCGGTTCATAGACAACTTTGATCAGCGACAGCGCCTTTTGCGCCGTCGCATCATCGACGGCGGCAACGGCTGCGACCGGATCGCCGCGGTGGCGAACCTTGTCGAAGCAAAGCGCCGGTTGATCCTGCACAACGATGCCGAAGGCATTTTCACCCCTGATGTCGCGGTGCGTGACGACGGCGGCGACGCCGGGCAAGGCTTGCGCCTCTGTTGTGTCGATGGAGAGGATGCGCGCATGGGCGATGCCTGCCCGCAGGATGCGCCCGACAAGCATGTCGCTCTGGCGATGGTCGGTGAGATAAGTCAGAGTGCCCCCGATCTTGGCGGGCAAGTCCGGGCGGATATGCCAGCGTTCCGGCGATCTGGTGCGGCCAAGCGCTAACTCGACCTTTCCCGTTTGTGAGCTATGAGGCTCGATGGCGACCGACATTGCGGGGGCACGGGCCGGCAGGTAACCGCCAAGACCAAAGGTCAGCGCATTGGCCGCAACGGTCCGGCGATAGGCGGCGGAACGGACATCATCGCCCGGCGCGTCAATGGTCGACAGCAGGACCGCATGAAGTGCTGCCCAGTCGCCATCGCCACAGGCGAGCGCTTCCGCCTCCCGCAGGCGTGCCGGCGAAACAATGCCGCCACCGACCGCAAGACGGGCAAAGCGGGGGCTATCTCTGCCCGGCAAAATCCGGCCGGCGACATTGATGACGCTTGGCGTGAAGGCGGCGCGTAGTCCTGTCTTGCGAAACACGAAACGTTCGTCCGGATCTTGGGGCGCGATGTGGATCGCGGTGAGGATTTCCGGCTCTCGGTCGGTATCTGCAAGCCAGTCCTCCAGCGACAGGCTGACGCTTCCGGCAGCGCCTGCAACGTCGACAACCGCATCAAGCGCCAGAAGGGCTGGCAGAAGACAGCCGGTTCGCCCGGCAATATTGCCGCCAATCGTTGCCAGATTTCGAACCGACGGGCTTGCCACCACGCGGATGGCTGCGGCCAGAAGCGGCAGGTGCGCGGCGATTTCTGGCGCGCGCAAAAGCTCTGCAAGCGGCGTCATGACCCCGATACGAACTGCGCTTTGTCCTTGCATAACGCCTGAAAGGCCTGGAATGCGGGCAAGGCTCACCATCCGCCGGGGCTGGACACACCCCTTTGCCCACTCAAGCTGAAGTGCCGTGCCCCCAGCAATGAGGCGCGTTTCTGGCTGACTTGCTTCCAGAAGCGCTTTGTCCAACGTGTCGGGGGCCAGAACCTCCATCTCAGGCGGCCCCGGCCGTGGTGCCGAAACGGATGCCTTTTTCTTTCAGCCAGCGGCGATAGGCAATCGAGGAGGAATCGGCGCGTGTCGGAATTTCCGCCCGCGGTTCCAGCGGCAGAAGCAACGGGCGCTGGTTTTCCACGATGATGCGGTCCTGCAGGAAGATGACCTGTTCGAAGTTGAGGAGCGCCTTGTGCGGCGAAACCGCATCAACCAGATACATCACCGGCTGGGCGCGACAGAGCCCCTCTTCCATCGGCTGGATGAAGAGCGCAATCGCATCGAGCCGGTTCGGCGACGTTGGACAGACCCGGTAGAGCATCACCACGAAGGGTGATGGCACACGGTAGGTCAGTTGCACGAAATCGCCCTCGCTTTCGGTGGCAGCGATGCGCGGCTGGAAGAAGGTGCAGTTGGTTGCCCAGACCTCGTCCACGTCGCGGCGGATCTCGGACAGGTAATTCGGCACTTCCGTATACGGCTCGGAGCCGAGGATATCCGTATGGACAAAAGGAAAATGCGCCATATCGAGGAAGTTCTCGACCACCCGAAGGCCGGAGGCGCGCATGGTCACCCAGCCGCACAGCACAAAGCGTCGATCCGTCTCCAGGGCTTCCTCGATATGGACGATATCCTTTGCCGGCGTGCCGAGCGTGACGAATAGACAGCCGTACTTCACCTGAACGGGCAATGCCGGTCCGGGCTGGCCGGCCGGACCGATTTCCCGCACAAGCGGTGCGCCGTCCGAGCCGAGCCGCATTTCGATATCCTGGCCGAGCAGCTTTGTGCGCACCGGCTCTGCCGTCAGATCTCCAGCCGTTGCAACGGCATACCAGTCATCCAGCGCAACCCGGTCCGTCGTCTTCATGCGACAGATGCCTTTTCGCTGATCCATTGCTTGGTGCCGCCGCCGTTTGCCGCAAGCCATTCGGCACGGCGGGCAAAATGGGCCGGTGCCATGGCATGGATATCGGCAATGATCGCCTTGATATCACCGGTCTTCAGAACCCCATCTTCGACGATAATCTGCCCGTCCACCATGGTCATGGCAACATCGCCACCGCGCACGGCGTGGACGAGATTGTGCTGAAGGTTGAAATAGGGGCCTTGCCCGAACAGCGGCGTCATGCGCGGCGTATCGGTACGCACCGCAATGATATCCGCCCGCTTGCCCACTTCCAGCGAGCCGATCTCGTCTTCAAGACCGATTGCCTTGGCGCCCAGACTGGTTGCCATGCGCAGGCACTGCCAGCTATCCATGGCCGAGGCATCGTGGTGGCGCAGCTTGCCCAGAAGCGAGGCCGTCTTCATCTCCTCGAACATGTCGAAATTGTTGTTTTCCTTTTCACCATCGGTTCCGAGCCCGACGGGAATGCCAGCTGCCAGCATGTCGGCAATCGGGGCGATGCCGGAGGCAAGCTTCATGTTGGACACCGGATTATGGGCGACCGACACATTGTATTTGGCAATCAGCTCGATTTCCGCATCATCCAGCCAGACCGCATGGGCAAGCATCGTGCGCGGCGCCTCGAAGAAACCGAGATCCTCCAGCACATGCATCGGCCTCTTGCCGTAGGTTTCGAGGAACCCACCAACCTCCACCTCCGCTTCCGAGCAATGGGTGTGAAAGCCGGTGTTGTGGCGCTTGGCCATGGCAATCGCCCGGCTCTGGCCTGCCGCATCGGCGTAAAACAGATGTTCAAGGCCAACCCAGACATTGATGCGGCCATTGGCCTTGCGGTGCCATGTCTCGATCATCGCCTCGTTCATGTCGAGCGTGTCAAAATAATTGTAATCGGGATGTTCGCCGACATAGGGCACGGCCACGAGCCGGGTGCCGATCGCCTCGGCGGCCCGCGCGCTTCCATCCATGTAGCGCCACATGTCGACCACTGTCGTGGTGCCCGACAGCGCCGATTCCGCGTAACAGAGATAGGACGCCGCTTCTGCCTCGTGGGGCAGCAGTACGCGGTGCATCGGGTTGATGTGGATGGTCAGCCAATCCCAGACCGGCAGGTGTTCGGCCGTGCCGCGCAGGAAGCCGGAATGGGCGTGGGCATTGATGAGGCCCGGCATCAGCAGCGCGTTATCGATCCTCTTGACGGGAAGCGTCGGATGGCTGGCCTTGACCACCTCCAGCGTGCCGACCGAGACAATGCGCCCATCCTCGATGGCGACGGCGCCTTCCGGAATGACGCTGTTTTGCGCATCCATGGTCAGAAGATAATCAGCCGTCAGGATCGTTGCGGTCGAGGTCATGGTCTGCTCCAGGGTTTCAGGACGAAGGACGCAAGTTTCACACCGCCTCCAGAAGAAAGGCGGCGGCCCGCTCGCCGATCATCGTGACGGGCGCATGGGTGTTGCAGGTGGGAATGACGGGGATGACCGAGGCATCGGCAATCATCAATCCGTCGAGCCCGTGCACGGCAAGCCGGCTGTCGACCACGGCCATGTCGTCCCGACCCATTTTTGCGGTGCCGACCGGATGGAAGAAGGTGGAACAGCCGTTACGGGCAAATTCGCGCAAGGCCGCGCGCGACAACCGGCCTTTGGGGGCGGCAAACCCGTCAAACAGGGTGGAAAAGGCCGGGGTCTCCGCAAGCGCCATCACCGTCTCGATGGCACCCACAGTCGCCTCAAGATCGGATGGTTCGGCAAAATAGTTCGGCTGGATGTCGAGCGGGCCGAATGGATCGGCTGACAGCAGGCGCAGGTCGCCGATGCTTTTCGAATGCATCAGCCCGGCGCCCAGCGAAAACACCGTGCCCGACATATCGTGGAGCGCGCGAAGGCCGGGGGCCGCACTGTTTCCCTGCACGGGAAAGCTATGCACGTCCGGCTGCGCAAGGCCGGCTTGCGATTTCCAGTTCATCATCGTGCCGCCGCCATTGTCGAGGACCTCGCCCAACGGCAGTTTCGAGCGACAGACGACGGCCTGCACCAGCGGATGATCCTGGAGATTGCGCCCGACGCCCTTCAACGCATGGACCAGCGGAATGCCGAGCCGCTTCAGTTCGGCCGGATCGCCAATGCCCGACAGCATGAGGAGGCGCGGCGTATCGAAGGTGCCGGCCGACAGCACCACCTGCGTTGTCGCACGGGTCTCGACAACGGTTCCATTCACCAGATGACGAAGACCGGTGCAGCGTCCCCTTTCGAGCGTCAGGCCGATGGCCTGCGAGCCGGTCAGCACCGTCAAGCGCGGGTGATCGAGGATCGGATAAAGATAGCCATGCGCCGAACTCCAGCGCCTGCCATCGGCGATGTTGAGATTGGAGGGGCAGGCGCCCTCGTTACTTTCCCCATTCGGATCGGCAATCACAGGAATGCCAAGATCGGCCGCGCCATCCAGCATCGCCTGCGCCACCGGATGCAGCTTTTTGCTGGTGGTGATTTTCAACGGCCCACCGGCCCCGCGCCAGAAGCTTTCGCCGCCTTCCCAATCCTCCGCCTTTTTGAAGAAAGGCAGCACATCACGGAAGGACCAGCCGTTACAGCCGGCCGCCTGCCAGGCGTTATAATCGTTCGGATGACCGCGATACCACATCATCGCATTGATCGCCGATGACCCACCGAGCGCCTTGCCGCGCGGAATGCCGATCGTGTGGCCGTTGACGCGGGGCGTTGGCGTATAATCATAACCCCAGTCCCAGCGGCCGCGCCCGAGCGGCACCCATTGGCGCGGATCCTCGATCTCTGCGATGCCAAACCCCGGTTCGCCCGCTTCCACCAGAAGCACGGTGGCATCCGTGCCATCGATCAGGCGCCGCACCACCGGCAGCCCGCCGGAGCCCGCGCCGATGACGATATAGTCATAGGCTTTTTGCAGCGCGCGGTTCGGCAGGATCGGCGGGATGTCGGTCATTCCATCGGTCTCAATTGTGCTCGCTCGGCCCCATGATCACGATGCCTTCGGTCGCCTCCACATGGCGCACGAAAATATACTTGTCCTCGCGCCCGTCCGAATGCTTGCGCTTGATATCCGGCTGCACGGTGCCGGCCACCTTGGCCACGACCACGTAAGGAACGTCAGCGACAAGGCCCGCCGCGCAATGGGTCTCGAACTCTTCAAGCGTGCGCACTGTGTAGGCATGCTCGACGCCGGCACCACGGGCAATGGCGGCAATATCCACGCGCCCAAAGGCGGTATGCGTCGGCGGCCCGCCGATCGACTGGTAACATTCGTTGTCCCAGACGACGATGAAGAGGTTCTTCGGCTGCTCATTGCCAAGCGTGGCCAGAATGCCGAGGTTGAACATCATGCCGCCATCGGTATCGAGCGAGATGATGCGCCGGTGCGGCAGGCCGGTTGCAAGACCAAAGGCCTGCGGCGTGACGCAACCGAGCTGCTGCTGGAAGAGGCTTGCCGCGCGCATGTGCGGGGCTGCATTGTACCATTCATCGACGGAGGCGCCGAGTGACAGGATCACCAGCTCGTCCTTCAGCCGTTCGGCCAGAAGTTTCATGCAGTCATAGCGCTTCATCGAACGATACTCCCGCCAAGGGCGATGGCCGAATGGTAATAGGCATTGTAGGACCAGTTATAGGCATCGACGATCGACTGCTCGATCTCGTCTTCCTCGCGCACCACGCGGTAGGGAATGCGCAGCGCATTCAGCACCGGTTCCATGGTGATGCCGTGCGGAATGGCCCACCAGTTGTTTTCGCCCAATTCACCGCGATAGCTCATCAGCATGATGACGGGTATGCCTGCCCCCAGCCCCATGCGTGCCAGCGGCTCGACGGAGGCGCGCAGGCCGGAATTTTCCATGATGAGTGCTGCCCGCTTGCCCGAGAGAAAGATGCCGCCGCAGATGGCAGCACCTTCGCCCTCATTTGTAACGCGGATGGTGCGGATATCCGGATCGGCATCGAGCGCCGGGTAAAGCTCCTTGAAGAGCGAGTCCGGCAGATAGCAGACGGTGCTGACGCCGGCTTTCTTCAGCCCGCGGATCACGGCATCGACGGATGATGGCTTCATGGTTTTCCCTCGTTTCGAGCAAAGGATCGCAAACCTGAAGTGTTCCGAATAGCTGGTATCTTCTGAGGTATTCGTTGCGCAAAAGGCAACATCTCAAGGTGCCTTTCCCAATCCCTGCCCACCCGTCTGCCCCGATGGCTGCGTCAGCTGCTCAACCGATTGTTCCAGCAGCCGGCCGAGTGCGCTTGCCGCATCCGACATTTCCTTGGTCGAGCGGGACAGCAGCATCAGCTTGCGGTTGGGAAGCCGGGTGTCGGTGAGCGGCACGAAGACAAGAAGACCCTGTGCCAGCTCCTGTTCCACGCCGACGCGGGTTTGCAGCACAAGCCCGAGATCTCTCAGCGCGAGTTCAACCATCAGGCCGATGGAATTGGTGCGCGAGCGGCGCGACAGATCGAGTAGAGAGCGGTTCAGCGCATCTTCCACAGAGGCGCCGAGTGTCAGGCTCTGATCGGAAAGGATGACCCGCCGGTTGGCGAGATCGAAGAGTTTCAGCTCGGTGCGCGCTGCCAGGTCGCTTCCCGGCAGCGCCAGAACCCCGATCGGCAGCGAGACGCTGGCAATGCGCCGCACGGTGCGCGGCACGCGCACGTCAAACAGCACGGCGAGATCGCATTCGCCTTCGGCCACCGCATTGGCGGCCTCCTGCGAGGCCATCACCTTGATATCGACGGTGATGGCCGGATGGCGCGCCCAGAACGCGGCAAGGGCTGCCGGAAGCAGGCCGCGCGCCACGCTCTCCACCACGGCAATAGAGACTGTTCCGCGATGCAGGCCATGCAGGTCATTGATCTCCGCGCAGGCGCGGGCAAGCTCCGAAAGCGAGGCCCGCGCGTGATAGAGCAGAAGCTCGCCGGCGCTGGTCAGCTTCAGGCGCTGGCGCACCCGCTCAAACAGCGGCGTGCCCAGTTCGTCTTCGAGCTGTCGCAGGATCCGGCTGACCGAAGACGGCGCTACATTCAGCGACAGCGCCGCCTGGCGGATCGATCCCAGCCGCGCCACCAGCTGGAAATAATGGATGCGGGTGGCAACCAGACCCAGCCGGTAGGCGTCCATCAAGCCGCCTCGAACGGCGGGACGATGGCCATCTGGGGCACGGTGACAAGGCCCTTGTCGGTGATGCGGATTTCCGGGATGACCGACAGCGGAATGAGGTTGAAGCCCATATAGGGAATGGTGCAGCCGGCCTTTTCCCACTCCACCTTCAGGGCCTGCACTTCCGCCGAGACCTCATGCACGCGCTTGTCGGACATCAGGCCCGCGACCGGCAGCGGCACCATGGCCGTCACCTTGCCATCCTGCACCACGCAGACCCCGCCCTGATGCGCCTCGATGGCGCGCAGCGCCACCTGCATGTCGGCCTCATTGGTGCCAGCGATGATGATGTTGTGGCTGTCATGGCCAACGGACGAGGCGACCGCGCCGCTTTTCAGCGCAAAATTCGACAGAAGCGCATGTGCCACATTGCCATCCGATTTCCCATGGCGCTCGATGACCGTGACGAAGCAAAGCCCGTGACGGGAGAAATGGGTTTCCCAGTCATTGGCCGGCTCCAGCGTGATTTTCTCGTGGCCAAGGATGATGCCCGGCAGTTCGGTGCGGATGGTATTGGCAATCACCGTGCCGCCCGGCAGATCCGGGGTCAGCTTTACGTCCTTCGGCAGCTTGACCGTGTGATAGGCCGCCTCCGGATAACGCCAGCGGTTGGAGAGGGCGGCATCGAGCGCCGGCGTGATGGCCTTCTGGTCCACCACCAGTTCGCCGCCATACCAGGTGCTGACCGGGTTCAGATCATCATCGAGCAGCACCAGATCGGCGCGCCGGCCACCGCCCATGCCGCCGATATCGCCTTCCATGCCAAAACGGGTCGCGCCGTGGAGCGAGCCCATCGCCCAGGCCTGTTCCGGCGTCATGCCGGCGCGGCGGGCTTCGCGCACCACCCAGTCGAGGCCGAAGGCAAGAAGATCTTCGGCGTCGCGGTCATCGGTGCAGACGGCAATGCGCTTGTGCGAGGCACCAAGCTCGGTGACGGTGCGGATCGCATCCGGCAGCGAATGCCAGGGCGTCGTCGGTGGTCCGCCGCGCAGGAACAGCCAGATGCCGGCTTCCAGAAGGTCATCGGCAATATCCCGGTCGATGGCCTCGTGCGTATCCGTGACGCCGGACGCGGCATAGGCGGAAACAAATTCGCGGCCATAGACATGGCCAGAGACCGGCCTGCCGCGTGAAAGCGCTGCGGCCAGTATGGCGTGGGCGCGCTCGTCACCCATGGTGACGGGCACGAAATCCATCTTTTCCCCCAGCGCCACGGCTTCCGGCCATTTGTCGAACAGAGCGGCGATCTTCTCTGCCGTCAGATCACCGCCTGCCGTTTCAAGATCGGGCGATGTTGCCGGCACGGTGGAGGGGACCGTGAGGAAAATCGACAGCGGCGCATGCCGGGCATCCTCCAGCATCGCCTCGACGCCCGCCACATCCATGACATTGCCGATCTCGTGGCTATCGCAGAAGATCGTCGTCGTGCCGTTGAGAAGGGCCGCTTCCGCATAGGCGCAGGCCGTGACCATGCTGGATTCGATATGGATATGCGGGTCAACCAGCCCCGGCGCGATAATGCCGCCTCGCGCATCATAACGCTTCGCGCTTGTGCTTTTCGACGTGCCGGACGGTTTGACGGCCGCAATCCGGCCACCGGCGATCCAGACTTCTCGCTCCGGCAGGATGCGCTCCGAATAGGTGGAGAGCACGCGTGCCCCGGTGATCACCAGATCCGGGCTTGCACGTCCGGAGGCGACATCGGCCAACCGCCGCGTCATGCTAGCAAGCGGGGCGACGGAAAATCGGGTGAGCGCCATGGCAAGATCTCCTCTTGTGACGGGATGTGCCGGTTGCGGCTCCCGCCTTGTCTTCAATGATAATCTGGAATGCCCGGCATGGTGCGGAACCCGGGCAGGATGCGGAAGCGCCGCAGCCAGCGGCGAAGGGCGGGAAACTCGTCATGGTCGATGCCATAATCGCGGCTGAGCGCAAAGCTCGGCAGAAGCGACAGATCGGCAATAGTCGGGGTGTCTGCCGCAAACCACTCAAAGCCTTCGATATGGCGCAGGACCATGTGATCATCCATGATGCGCAGCGCCTGGCGCGCCTCTCTCGTCAGGGCCTCCAAATCGCCGGCAGTGCCGAATACCGCCACGCGGCGGGCCTCGATGGCGCAGGCGAGTGCCGTGGCGGAAAAGAACGTCCACTGCATGACGCGTGAAAAGGTGGCGGGTTCAAGCGGCAGCCAGACGCCGGCCGCATTATGGGCACGCGACAGATGGGCAAGGATCGCCTGCGTACCATAGAGCACAAGGTCTCCATCCTTGAGAATGGGAAGGCTGCCAAGCGGGTTGAGCGCCCGCATCGCCGGCCCCTTTTCCTCATGACCGGGCACCATGTCGATGGCCACGATCTCATGGGCAATGCCGAGGAAGGAGAGCATCAGCCGCACGCGGTAACAGTTCTCGTCGAGATCGTGATTGTAGAGGGTGATTTCAGACATCACGCCACCTCCGCAACGGTTACAGGCGCTTCAAGGGCAAGCCGCAAAGCCTGCGCCCAGCGTGCAAGGGCTGCAATCAGATCCACCGACCCCTCGTCGGCCAGGATATGTAGCCCGATCTTTTGCGGACCGATCACCTGAACGGCAATCGACAGGCTGAGCGCGCCGGCCTCAAGGGTCCAGGCATGCGGGGTAACGACCTGCAGCCGGGCGGGATACGTCTCGTCTTTCCCGACAGGCAGTTGCGTCTGTTTCAGGATGGCAAGAGCGTGGGCCGCGGAACAATCTGCATAAAGGCTGCGCACCGGAAGGTTTGTGCCCATAGTGGGAAGCGGATCGGCAGCCTGCGCAGCGGTTGCGAGCCGCGTCCAGATCACGCCGCCGGCTTCTTCGACGGCATAGGTGGCGATCTTGATCGTCTTTGGGACGTCGAGATCGGGATGGGCGGGAATATGGCGACATTGTCCGGCCGTATCATAGGACCAGCCGTGATAGAGGCAGGCAATATGGTCGCCGCGCACAAAGCCGAAACTCATGCGCATGCCGCGATGCGGACAGCGGTCTTCCCACACATGCGCCACGCCCTTGGCATCGCGCCAGACAACCAGTTCAGCCCCCTCGACAACGGCGCCAGCCGACGTGCCCGGCTCGATGGAGGCCGAGAGCGCCACCGGCACCCATGCTGCTTCACTCGACATAGTTCATTCCCCTTGAATTCTGAAAACTTGCGCCTCTCGACATCAGGCATCGCTGCGCGTCACATCCATCACGATGCAGTCTGTTGGGCCAAGGCTGCAGGCCATTTCAAACATGTCGACCAGTGCCTCCTGCCCGCAAACCGACAGGCTGACGCGTGTGCCGCTGCAGGCATTGACGTCAAGATCGATATCGAGCCTGTCGGCCCGGTGGCGGGCAAAGCCGAGAAAGCTGTCGCAATCGAACGCGCCCTCGAACAGGAAATGCACCGGCGGGTTCATGGGGCGACCCCAGGATGGCGCCCGGCAAGCCGTGTTCGATCCGCCCTCTCCTGCCCGTTCATGCTGCTGCGGCGCATTTCGTCTCCGATTGTCTGCATCTTGGGCATATGACTAAACTTTGATCATGCCTTAATTTTATTCAGTCTAGCCTCAGCCAGAGCCCGCTTTCAAGCAAATTCTGTCCGGGCAGATGTTGCCTTTTGCGCATGCTTCCGATCTATTTTTTTCGACTATGCGGAACACTGGCGATTTGAAAAGCTCGGGCTCGAAGGGTGTTGGCGGGCTTTCCAGCTGGAAGCCGAGGTGTCGCTGCGCATCTTCAGGGCAGTCCGATTGGGCAGGCAGCAGGCTTGAAGGGACGCGCAAAAGCTGGGCCACGGCCCGCTGTCTTGCCCCAACACTGTCGCTTTGCGGTTTGGCACAGGAGTTGCAGCAGATTGGCTGCCAATTTCAGGCCGACGGGGGAATGCCGCTTCCCATCGCATATTCGAAACAGAAACAATAAGGGGTTCCAATGATCGACCTGCGTAGTCTTTCCCGTCGCGGCTTCCTGAACATGGCGGCGGCCGGCAGTGCCTCGCTTGCGCTGCCCGGCCTTGTGCGCTCTGCCTCTGCCGCAACAGCACTTCCTGCCGTCAACGAGAAGAATGCCGTGATCGGCTTTGGCCATGTCGGCCCGGTCACCGACGAGGGCTGGACCTGGTCGCACCATCAGGGCGTTCTGGCGGTCAAGGAAAAATTCCCCAACCTCAAGAAGGTGCTTGAGGTGGAAAACGTGCCCTATTCGGCCGATGCCACGCGCACCTATCGCCAGTTCGTGTCAGAAGGCGCGAACATGATTTTTGACACGTCCTCTACCGGTGACTTCCTGCACGAAGTGGTGCGCCGGGCCAAGGATACGGCCTTCATGGAATGCAACGGCCATGTGCTGATGGACAATCTCGGCTGGTATTACCTGGCGCACTGGTATCCGACCTATGTGCTGGGCGTTGCCGCCGGCCATCTGTCAAAGAGCGGCAAGCTCGGTTATGTCGCCTCCTTCCCGGTTGCCTCCGTCTATACTTCCACCAATGCCTTCCTGATGGGCGCGCGCACAGTAAACCCCAGCGCCACCTGCCAGACCATCACGATCAATTCCTGGTTCGATCCGCAGGCGGCGGCCCAGGCCGGCACGGCGCTGATCGACAATGGCTGCGATTTCCTGTTCGGCATCATGGATGAGGCGGCCTATCTGCAGGTGGCCGAAAAACGCGGTGTCTGGGCCGCCATGTGGAATACCGACATTCGCCGCTATGGCCCCAGTTCCTATGTCTCGTCGATTATCATCGACTTCAAGGAATATTACGTCGAACAGGTGCGCAAGCGGCTCGCCGGCGAATGGACACCAACCGAAAGCCTGTTTGCCATGGGTGCCGGCGTCGACCGTGATGCCTGGGGCGAAAAGGTTCCGGCAGATGTCGGCAAGGCTGCTGACGCGGTGCGCACAAAAATCCTCGGCGGCTGGTCGCCCTTCGTCGGCGAACTGAAGGATTCCAAGGGGGCGGTGCGTTTGGCAAAGGGCCAGAAGATGTCGGAAATGGATCTTTACAACTGGGATTGGTCCGTCGAAGGCGTCACCGGCCTCTGACCGCACCGGGATAACCGACGACATGCGGTATCGGGCGCTGACGTGCCCGATACCTTCCGCCAGCCTCTCATGCCGGTAGCGCCCGAATGACTGAACCAAGCCATCGATACGTGGTGCCGACAGGTGCAGCACCGCTCGTGCAGCTGAAGGGCATCGCCAAGTATTTCCCCGGCGTGATTGCCAACCAGGATGTCGACCTGGAGGTGATGCCGGGCGAGATCCACGCACTGCTTGGTGAAAACGGCGCGGGCAAATCCACGCTGATGAATATTCTGACCGGCATCTACCAGCCTGATGCCGGCGAAATCATCATTGATGGCTACGCATGCCAGTTTGCCTCGCCGGTTCAGGCCATCGCGGCCGGCATTGGCATGGTCCACCAGCACTTCAAGCTGGTCAACGCCTTCACCGTTGCCGAAAACATTCATCTCGGCTGGAGCGAGACGCCAAGGCGTGCCTCTGCCCCTGCCCTGGAAGAACGCACGGCGGCACTTGCGCAGAAGTTCAATCTCCAGGTCAAGCCATCGGCGCGCATCACCGAGCTTTCGACCGGTGAACAGCAGCGGGTGGAAATCCTGCGGGTTCTGGCGCGCAAGGCTCGCGTGCTCATCCTCGACGAACCAACCGCCGTTCTGACGCCGGCCGAAGCACGCGAACTGTTCAAGGCATTGCGCGATTTCGTGTCTACCGGCAATGCCGTGATCTTCATCTCGCACAAGCTGGACGAGGTGCTTGAAATCTCAGACCGCATCACGATCCTACGCGGCGGCAGGAAGGCGGGCACGGAACTTGCGGCCGATTGCACGCCGGCAAAACTTGCCCGCCTCATGGTCGGTCGCGATATCGTTCTGGCAGACATGCGCGCCCGCCCCCCAGGGGCGGCTGCCGTGTCGTCCTCGCCGGTGCTGCGTCTGCGCGACGTCAGCGTGTTGAACGATAATGGACATACGGCTCTGCATGGCATCTCACTCGATGTCCGCGCCGGCGAAATTCTGGGCATTGCAGGTGTTGCCGGAAATGGGCAACGCGAACTGTCGCAAGTGCTGACTGGAACGCGGCCGGCCGCAACCGGCGTGATCGAAATCGATGGACACGCCATTGCCCATGCCAACGCTGCCGATTTCGTGCGCCGCGGCATCGGCCATATCCCGGAAGACCGGCTGCACAGCGGGCTGGCGCCGGGCCTGTCGATTACCGCCAATGCCGTGATGCGCGAATACGCCAAGCCGCCCGTCACCATTGCCGGCATTTTTCGCCCGCGTGCCGCAAAGGCTCTGGCCCGCCAGATCGCAAGCGTTGCGGACGTGGCGATCCCCGATTTTGCCATGCCGATCCGCAACCTGTCGGGCGGCAACCAGCAGAGGCTGGTCGCGCGGCGCGAAATGCGCATCGCCTCCAAAATTCTCGTTGCCGCCTATCCAAGCCGCGGGCTCGACGTCGGCGCGATCAACACCATGCTGCGATACATCGTGGACCTGCGCAATGCAGGCGCCGGTATCGTGCTGATTTCGGAGGAACTGGAGGAATTGCTCAACCTGTCAGACCGCATCGCCGTGCTTTACGAGGGCCGCATCATGGGCGTGCTTGACAATGACCGGGTGGATATCGACGAGATTGGCCTGATGATGGGCGGGCGCCTGCGGGGCGAAAAGGGTGCAGCCCATGGCTGATTTTCGTCTGCAACGCCTGCCCTCCACAACGCCAGCCGCAGCGCTTGGCGCGCGCATCCTGGCAATCGCTCTTGCGCTTGTCATTGCCGGTGTCATCCTGGCCTTCGTCGGAAAAAACCCGCTGGCGCTTGGCCTGCAGGTCGTCACCTCCTCACTCGGATCAAGCTTCGGCCTGGAAGATCTCGGGCTTCTGGTCATTCCGCTGATCCTCACCGGACTTTCGGTGACGGTTGCCCAGCAGATCGGCGCGTGGAATATCGGCGCGGAGGGGCAGTTTTATGCAGGCGCCTTTGCCGCCAGCGCCGTCGGCCTTTTTGCGCCGCTGTCGGGAGGCTGGAGCCTTGTTGGCATGGGTGTCGCAGGCGCATTCGGCGGGCTCGTCTGGATCCTCATTCCCGCCCTTGCGCGTGCCTATGCCAATGTCAACGAGCTGATCACCACGCTGCTGCTCAATTTCGTCGCCATCCTGCTCGTCTATTATGTCTCGACCGACGCCTGGCGCGAACGCGGCGGTGTTGCCAATTCCGCCACACCGCGCATCAAAGCCGAAATACCTGAATTCTGGGGACTGGTACATTGGGGCCTGCCGATTGCCGTCCTGCTTGCCCTGGCGATGGCCGGCCTCCTTGCCTTTACCCGCTGGGGCTATGAGGTACGGCTCATCGGTTCCAATCCGGCTGCGGGCAAATATCTGGGCATTGCGGCGCGCCGCCACCTGATCACCGTCATGCTGATATCGGGCGCTATTGCCGGCCTAGCTGGCATGCTGGAAATTGCCGGCACGGTGCATCGCCTGCAAGGCGGCATTTCCAACAATTACGGCTATCTTGGCATCATGGTTGCGGTTCTGGCGCGCGGCTCCTCGATCGGTGTCATCTTTGCCGCAGCCCTGATGGCCTTCATCCTCAATTCGGGCATCATCCTGCAGACGCAGGGACTGACCACCTCCACCGTGCTGGCGATTACCGGTCTCATCCTCTTCCTGACGGCCATTGGCGACGAGCTGTCGCATTACCGTGTCGTGCGCGACAAAAGCTGAAAGGAACCCGTGCGATGGATCTCTTGACCGGACTTCTGACGACAGCCTTTCTTGCCGGCGGCGTGCTGGCGCTGGCGGCCATGGGCGAGGTGCTGGCCGAACGGGTTGGTGTCGTCAATCTGGGTGCCGAAGGGCTGATTGCCATGGGCGCCATCACGGCGGTTGCCACCGTCAGCGCTTACCCCTCGCCGCTGGTCGGTTTTTTGGCGGCCCTGTGCGTCGGCGCCCTGTTCGGCGCGCTGTTTGCCCTTGCTACCGTCACCATCCGGGCAAACCAGGTGCTGTGTGGCCTTGCCCTGACGCTGATCGGCACGGGCCTTGCCCAGACGATCGGCAAATCCTATTCCGGCATGCCGGTTGCAGCGACATTTCAGGGTGTGGAAATGCCGCTCCTGTCAAAACTGCCGGTCATCGGCCCGGCCTTCTTCAGCCAGAACATTCTGGTCTATCTCATCTACATCATCCTGCCGTTCGGCCTTTCCTACCTGATGTTTCGCACCCGCCACGGCATGAACATGCGTGCGGTGGGCGAAAACCCGGCGGCGGCCGATGCTGCGGGCATTCCGGTTACCCTCTTTCGCTTCGGTTATGTCTGCGCAGGTGCCGCCCTTGCCGCCGGTGCCGGCGCCTATCTGGTGCTTGCCTTCGTGCCGGCCTGGTCGGATGGGGTTGTGGCCGGGCGCGGATGGATTGCCGTGGCTCTCGTCATCTTTGCCGGGTACCGGCCCATTCCGGCCGCCCTTTCCGGCCTGCTCTTCGGTTTCATCACGGCGCTCGGTTTTGTCGGGCAGGCGCGCGGCTGGCCGATTGCGCCGGCCTTCCTGTCCATGCTGCCCTATGCCGGAACCATCGCCTTCATCATCGTGCCCGTCATCGCCTGGCAGCGCATGCGCCGGCTGATGGCGGCACCGGCAGCCCTTGGGCAACCCTATTTCCGCAGCGTCCGGTGATGGACAGCATGGGCAAACGGCGTAAAACTTATCCGAAGGCTGGAAACGACAGGCACGAGAGGGTTTTTCCATGAAGGCGACAGACCGGGCGTCACTCGATCAGTGGTATCCAATCGAGACGGAGGCCGAAATCCCCTACGGCACCTCGGCCAACCGGCTGCTCGGCACCGATCTCGTGGTGACCCGCACCGCGCAAGGCGAAGTGACCGTTCTTGCCGAAGGACAAGGCCTGCCGCTTCCGATCAAGCGCCGTTATGGCTATGTCTGGACCACGCTCGGCACGCCGGAAAAGGACATCTTTCCTATTGTGGAAGCAGACGAGCCGGATCGACGTTATGTGCCCTGCGGTGCCGTGTCGGTAAAGGCATCCGGCCTGCGCATCATCGAGAACTTTCTCGACATGGCGCATTTCCCCTTCGTCCACACCGATATTCTCGGCTCCGAACCGCATACGCAGGTGGAGCAGTACAATGTCGAAATCCGCCGCGATGTGGATGAAGTCTGGGCAACCAATTGCCAGTTCTTCCAGCCGCAGGCTGCCCTTTCGGCAAAAGACGGCCTGATGACCCAATATATCTACCGGGTGATGACGCCGTTCTCGACGCTGCTTTACAAGACCTGCCCGAATTCCGCCAACCGCTGGGATGTAATCTGCCTCTTCGTACAGCCGCTCGATCCGGGTCGTTGCCGCGCCCATCCGGTGATGTACCTGATCGACGACCAGTCGACCACGGCCTCGTTGATCCAGTTCCAGCAGCTGATCTTTCTGCAGGACCGCATTATTCTGGAAAACCAGCGCCCGGTTCTCCTGCCGATGGAAGCGCGATCCGAAATTCCGACGCGGGCAGATGCAAGCTCGATTGCCTATCGTCGCTGGCTGAAGGAAAAGGGCGTGACCTACGGCACATCGCTGCAGGCGGCCTGATGTTTCTCCACGATGATTGCGCCAGCGCTTGCGTTCTGAGGGCCGCAGATTTGACGGGAAGATCTGCATGCGCGATCTGAGGAACAAGGTGCTGCTGGCGAGCGGCTTTCACGCGCCGGTGCCGGGCGAGATCGAGGTTTTGAAGGACAGCCTCATTGTGCTCGATGGCGAAGGCATCATCCAATCTGTTCTTCGTCCGGGTGATGAGGCCTATGGGCTGCAAAAATCCGATGCCGAGCGGCAGGAACGCCTGTGCCGGCTGCCAGCGGAACATAGTCTGCTGCCGGGATTTGTCGATTGCCATGTACATGCGCCACAATATCCGCAGCTAGGCACGGCACTCGACGTGCCGCTCGAAACCTGGCTGCACACCTACACCTTTCCGCTCGAGGCACGTTACACCGATCTTGCCTTTGCGCGACGCGCCTATCGCCTGCTGGTCGAGGATCTCCTGGCAAACGGCACAACGACGGCGCTTTATTTCGCCACCATCCATCAGGATGCGACGCGGCTGCTGGTCGATATCTGCCTGGAGAAAGGCCAGCGCGCCCTGATCGGCAAGGTCGCGATGGACAACCCGGACGAATGCCCGGACTATTACCGCGATGCTTCGCCCGATGCGGCGATCAAGGGCACAAAGGCGCTGATCGATTATGTGCGCGCGCATCCGGACAATACCGCCGGCACCGTTTTGCCGGTGGTAACACCGCGTTTCATCCCGGCCTGCACGGATGCAACGCTTCAAGGTCTGGGTGAGCTTGCAACCGACTGCGGCTGCCATGTGCAGACCCATTGCTCGGAAAGTGACTGGGAGCATGGTTATGTGCTGTCCCGCCACGGCATGACCGATACGATGAGCCTCGATCGTTTCGGGCTTCTGACCCGGCGCAGCATGCTGGCCCATTCAAACCTTTTGACGCCTGACGACATGGAGCAGATCAAGGTGCGCCAAGCGGCGGTTGCCCATTGCCCGCTGTCAAATGCCTATTTTGCCGGCGCGGTGTTTCCGCTGCGGGCCGCACTCGAAAAGGGTCTGCATGTCGGGCTTGGCAGCGATATTTCCGGGGGGCCGAGCGCTTCGCTGCTGGAAAATATGCGAGCGGCCATCCTTGTCTCGCGAATGCTGGAAAGCGGCGTTGATGGCAATCTTCCACCCCATCTGAGGGCAAGCGGGGCAAAGGCCCGCATCGATTTTCGCCATGCTTTCCACGTGGCAACGGCTGGCGGCGGCAAGGCGCTGGATCTGCCGGTCGGCCAGTTCACGCCGGGCTATCGGTTCGACGCGATCACCATCGATCCGCAAGCGAATGGCGGCACGTTGCGCCTGTTCGACGGCGACGAGGGCAGCGAAGCGGCCTTGCAGAAAATCATTTTCACAGCCTCCCGCGCCAATATTGCCGCAGTTTACGTGGATGGCCGCAAGGTGGCGTAAGCGGCGGGCATCTGACTTGGCATGCTCTGCGAGGTTTCAGCCATGATGCATCGACATTTTCGAGCACGACGTCTTGACCTCGGTGTTCATCTTTTCGGTGCTCCCCATAAAAGGCGACGCGGTCAGTCGCCGACATGCCTGCTGACAGCATCGTAAACTTAACACGACGAAGACAAGATCTTGGATTGGCGCTTTGCCTCAGGCTCAACAAAGGCACGCGATTTGTCACCACGCTTTCATGGCCGTTGCTCTTTTTACGCTACGCCTTGCTGGTGGTTGCGCTCGCGTTTTCCGCCAGTTGCGCGGCCTCGACCGCCAGCTCGGCCAGAGCAAGGGCTGCTTCGCGGGTCTTTGCCGCCGCAATGAAGCGTCCATTGTGGCAGAAGATTGCCCCCGTCACGCCGCTTGCCGCTTCCAGATCCGCATTCGTGAGACCCGCCCAAGATGCGGGAAGATCTGCCCGCAGCGCAAAGCCGTCCTCGTCGCGCCGGATACCGGTGACACACCAGTCCGTGTCACGCGGATGCACGACAAAAAGCAGATGATCGGCGCCAGCCTTGATGATGGCCGGGCGAAAGGGCATGCCCATCGGCAACTCCAGAACGCGCCTGTCACCGGTGGCAGCAATCGCATCCAGCACAAGCGATTGCGCCCTGAGCTTGGCCGCGTGACGCCCAATGGCCGCCTCGACAAAATGACGGGCAATCGCCAGCGCCTGGTGAAATGCCCGGTCGTCCGCTTCCGGTTCACGGTCATCAAAGACCGGCTTCAGCGTTTCCAGCAGGGAGGGCAGCGTGAGACCGGCCAATAGTCCGGCACTGGAGGGGCTGAGCACACCATTGTCCACGAGATCGATCGGGAGGACAAAGCCCGCGTCAAATGCTGCGTGAACCTGATCGACATGACCATTCGGAACGCCGAAGGCCAGCAGGTATTCTCGACCGTAATGTTTCCAGATCAGGCCGAACGAGCTGTAGGGCTGTCCATCTTCGCGCAGCGGCGCGCCACGCTGGTGATGGTCGAAGATCGCTGCATCCGCATCATAGGCGCCACCGACATCATAGATGATCCGGTCCTTGGCTGACGTGATCCATTCGGGCGCGCGGCTGCGCACAAGGCGTGCTTGCGGGAAAAGCCGGGTGAGGATGACGCTGGACAACAGCTCATCGGCATGGAAGCCACCGGAATGCGTGACGAGGAAAGCCGGGATCATGAGCGGATGGACCTTGCTGGTTCGGGGCTGGTTGCGGGGCTGATTGCGCGCGCCGTTCTTGGCGACCAAGCCCATAGCCTGACACGGCAACAAGCTCAACCCGCACTGTTGGCATTATACCATCGGCCCTAGGAGCGATCGAAATTTGCTCGCGAGGGCGCTGCCAAGGGATGCAAATGTCGGAATCGAACCACTAGCGGCTGGCCATGCGCTGGGAGACGGTTGCCGTCGTCCAGTGATGCCATTGTTCCTCGGTGCCGGCAAACACGTTGAGATCGATCTTCTCGTTGACGCCCTGCGACAGTCCGGAGCCGGAATACTGCCAGAACACCCATTTGCGGCCCGGATAGATCTTCGACGGATGGGCCGCCACCGAACGTAGCCAGAAGGGATAATCGAGGAAGGCGTTCTGCAGATTGTCCTTGTAGAA
Organism: Rhizobium sp. FY34; assembly: GCF_005222845.1. Classification (GTDB taxonomy): domain Bacteria; phylum Pseudomonadota; class Alphaproteobacteria; order Rhizobiales; family Rhizobiaceae; genus Neorhizobium. Next base: position 198,609 of record NZ_STFZ01000014.1, read on the forward strand.
ATCCGGTGCCGTGTAGATCACCGGACGCTTGCCATAGTGGCGCTCCAGGATATCCATGAACACCTGCATCTTTTCGCGGATCTTCTCCGGCGACAGGCGACGCTTGCAATCGGACAGATGATTGTATTCCACATCGATAACCGGGGGCAGCGCATCGGGATCGTTCGGCACGTTACGGATGAACCATTCCGCCTGCTCACTGGCAACGCGGCACCAGTAGAAGAAGTGATAGGCGCCGCGCTTGACGCCGGCTTCCTTGGCGCGGTTCCAATTGGTCTTGAACATCGGGTCCAGATGGTCACCGCCATCTGTGGATTTGATATAGGCGAAGTTGGCGCCCTGCGAGCGCAGCTTCGGCCAGTCGATTTCGCCCTGCCAGCGCGAGACATCCACACCATGAACCGGGTGATGCTGCGGCGTGACGCGGCCGAAATTCATCGGCTTTGCATCGCGAAAGCGCTGGCTGTAGACGCGGCCACGCTTGATGTTCGGATTATAGGCTTCCGGTGCCGCCGGCATGGTGAGCGCAACGGGCCGGACGGCGGGGCTTGGCAGTCCCGCCTGCGGCGCATTGGTCGGGACGCCATGCGCCTGTGGCGTATTGCCGGCCCAGGCCAGTTCATGTGGTGCGGGAGCGGGCATTGCAACGGGCATGGGAGCGGGCGCGGCGACCGGCGCAGACAGGGGCGCACGTGCGGCTGCAACATCGCCAACCGGTGCCGGCGGCGCCATCGGCGATACGGCATTGGTGATCTCGCGCGACGGCGCCAGATTAAGGACCTCTTCCGGGTCGCTCGACCGGCAGCCGCCAAGAACGAGGCAGCCGATGACGATGGTGGATAGAGCCTTGATACGCATGAACACGGATACTCTGTACGCTTGGGACCGGACGAGGAGACTGTCTCGACCGTGACCACGGGTGGAGTTGCTAACAGAGGATTACCGGAAAAACCTAAATGCAAACTTTACCGGAAGGCGTGTTTCGTGTTTTTTAGCGATAGCTGATGATAAAATTCGCGTGTTCGTTGCGTCTATTGCAGCCGGTCGAGCGCTTTGTAATACAGGCCCACAAGCGGCAGGAACCAGGGCTTGCCGAAATGCCCGGGGACGGCTGGCCAGGAAAGACCGTTCAGCGGGTTGCGATCCGGCCGTCCGAGAATGGCATCGGCCAGCATTGTTCCCAGATGCGTGGAAAGCTGCGCACCATGGCCGGAATAGCCCATGCCAAACCAGATACCATCCTGGTAGCCGGCGCGCGGATAGCGGTCCTTCGTCATATCGACGAGGCCGCCCCAGCAATAATCAATCTCGACCTTTGCCAGTTGCGGAAAGATCGCCGCTAAGCTTGCGCGCAGGATCTCGCCGCTTTTGGCGTCCGATCGCTGGTCTGATGTGGCGGAAAACCGGGCTCGCCCGCCGAAGATCAACCGATTGTCCGGCGCAAGGCGCCAGTAATTGCCAATGTTCATGGAATTCACGCAGGTGCGGTTGCCGGGCATCACGTCTGCCACTTCCGCATCGCTCAGCGGTCGCGTGGCAATGATGAAACTGCCGACCGGAATGATGCGGCGGCGGAAATAGGCGAAATTCTTCGTCGTATAGCCACCCGTGGCGACAATGACATTGCCGGCGGTCAGGCGCCCGCGACTGGTTTCTATACCATGTTTGCCATTTGCCTGCGTATGGGCGGTCACAGTAGCGCCTTCGAAAATCGTCGCGCCATACCGGCTGGCGGCCTCTGCCAGTCCCACCACATAGCGCCCCATATGCATCATGGCGCTTTTCTTCGACAACATGGCGCCATGGAAGGGCGAGCCGAGTTCGCTTTCCAGGTCCCTGGTCGATAGAAGCGCGGTATCGGGATCGACCTCGGCATGGATTGCCTCGAAATTGCGGGCAATCGCGTCGAAATGCTGCGGTTTGGAGGCAAGTTTCAGCTTGCCGGCACGGCGGAAATTGCAGTCGATCTTTTCCTCGGCAATCAGATTTTCCAGCGTATCGATGGAATCATCGAGCGCCTGGTAGAGCGCAATGGCCCGTTCCTTGCCAAGCTCTGCCTTGGCGCCCAGATAGGAATGCGCCAAGCCATTGTTCAAATGTCCGCCATTGCGGCCGGATGCTCCAGAACCGATATGCTGCGCCTCCACGACGGCCACGCGCGCACCGGCTTTTGCCAGTTGCAGTGCAGCCCCAAGACCGGTGAAGCCGCCGCCGATCACGACGACATCATAATGGCCTTCGAGCGGGCTTGTGGCGGCGCCGGCAAAGCGGGGCGCCGTGTCGTGCCAGTAGGAGAGGAACTTCATCGGTTCATGCTTTCTTCAAAGACCGACAACGCCGGCAAGGCCCGAGATATCGGCAATCTCGACATAGCCATAATAGGGATTGGCCGGCTCATGGCCACGATTGACCCAGACCTTGTTCTTGACGCCGAGATCATGTGCCGACATCAGGTCATAGCGGAAGGAGGAGGAGACATGCAGCATGTCCTCCGGACCGCAGCCCAGCATGTCGAACATATATTCGAACGCCTTGAAGCGCGGCTTGTAGGCCTGTGCCTGTTCGGCGGTATAGACGGCATGGAAGGGAGCGCCAAGCTTGTCCACGTTCGACATGATCTGCGAATTCATGGCGTTTGACAGGATGACCAGCGGGATTTCGCGCGCAACCTTGGCAAGGCCGGCCGGTACATCGGCATGTGGACCCCAGGTCGGCACGCGTTCATAGACCATCAGGGCATCTTCCGGCTTGAAGGCGACATTATTGCGGGCGCAGGTGCGCTGAATGGCATTGTGCACCACTTCGGCATAGGGCTTCCAGTCGCCCATGATCTCGTCTAGCCGGTAGGCAGCAAAATTCTTGATGAACTGCGTCATCTCTTCCTCAGACAGACGCTCGCTATAGAGATCGCGTGCGGCTTCCGCCATCTGGAAGTTGATTAGCGTGCCGTAGCAATCGAAGCTGATGTATTTCGGGCGAAATGTCGTCATCGGGCGTGTCCTTCGAAAATGGAGACGTTGGAAGAGGCGTCTGATCGTGCTGCCGAGCATAGGCGCAGGCAACGCGCGCTTCGCACCCTATTTTCGTGCCCATAAAGCAGATTGTTGCGTATCTGGAGCCCGCAAAAGCAGAGAGTTGCGCCGCAAGCCGGGGCTCTCTGCCATTTCTCACGCAATTTCCTGCTTTGAGCCGGGCAAGGCATGTGGTGTGCGGCATAAGATGCGGTGATGGCAGCAGTGGACGGCGAAAGATGCCGTTGGTCCGCAAAGCTCGGGACGATCTTCTTGGGCTGCCCGTTTACACATGATGGGACAGACAAGGGAGACTAAGGTGCAGGCCGCAGTGATCGATCTTCAAGCCATGGAACCGCAGCATCTGGAAGGCGCGCTGATGCTGTCGCGCCAGGCCAAGTGGCCGCATCGCCTGGAAGACTGGCACATGCTGCTGACGCTCAGCCGCGGTCTTGTGCTGGTGGATGTCGGCCGGGTGATGGCGACGATATTTCTCACGCCCTTTGGCGAGGATGTCGCGACGATCAACATGGTCATCGTCGATGAGAGCCTGCGCGGTCGCGGCATCGGCAAGGCGCTGATGCAGGAGGCGCTGGCACTGGCTGGCGATCGCGAATGCCGGCTGGTGGCAACGACGGACGGCCTGCCGCTCTATCGAAAGCTTGGCTTCGTCGAGACCGGGAACATCCTGCAGCAGCAGGGGCCGCTCTCAACGGTGCCGCCAGCACCCGCCGATGTGATCTGGGCGCAGGATGCCGACCGGGCCGAGATCCTTGCGCTTGACCGTCACGCGCTGGGGGCGGATCGCTGCAATCTCATCGATTATCTGGCAGTCCATGGACGGATCGCAGTTCTGCGCCGTCATGGAGAGCTTGTCGGCTACGGTGTCATTCGCGATTTCGGCCGCGGCGAGGTGGTCGGTCCCGTGATTGCGCACGACAATGAAGACGCCCGTTCGCTGATTTCATTCCTGTTTTCGACGCGCCAGGCCGGAAGCTTCCTGCGTGTCGATACGACATCGGATGCCGGGCTTGCCGACTGGCTGTCCACCCACTGGCTGGTCAATGCCGGTGGCGGCATTGCCATGACCCGCGCCGGCAAACGATCGGCCTTGCCTTCTGATCCGACCATTCACCGTTTTGCCCTGGCAAGTCAGGCCCTGGGCTGAAGAGAGAAGACCATGTTCAGCAATTCACTCATCGAACTTGACCGTGCCCACCTGATCCATCCCGTCGCCTCCTATCGCGGGCACGAGGCTGCCGGTGTGCGGGTGATCGCCTCGGCCAGGGGCGCGACCGTGACGGATGCGCAGGGCCATCAGATGATCGACGGTTTTGCCGGTCTTTGGTGCGTCAATGCCGGCTATGGCCATGAAAGCATCGTGGAAGCTGCCGCCAAGCAGATGCGCGAACTGCCCTATGCCACCGGATATTTCGGGCTGGGCAGCGAAGCCGCCATCCGCTTTGCCGCAGAACTTGCCGAGCGCACGCCGGGCGACCTCAATCACGTCTATTTCACGCTGGGCGGATCGGATGCCGTTGATAGTACCGTGCGCTTCATCCGCTATTTCTACCATTCCCAGGGCCGGCCACAGAAAGACCAGTTCATTTCGATGATGCAGGGCTATCACGGCTCCTCGACCGTCGGCGCTGGCCTCACCGCCCTTCCCGCTTTCCATGCCGGCTTCGGCCTTCCCTTCGACTGGCAGCACAAGATCCCCTCCCCCTATCCCTATCGCAATCCCGTCGGCACGGATGGCGCAGCCATTATCGAGGCGTCCAAGGCCGCCCTTCGCCAGAAGGTGGAAGAGCTTGGCCAGGAGCGGGTTGCGGCCTTCTATGCCGAGCCGATCCAGGGTTCCGGTGGCGTGATCGTTCCGCCGGATGGCTGGCTGAAGGCCATGCGCGATCTTTGCCGCGAACTCGATATCCTGTTCGTTGCCGATGAGGTGATTACAGGATTTGGCCGGACGGGCCCGCTGTTTGGCTGCGCGCATGAAGATGTGGTGCCTGACCTGATGACGACGGCCAAGGGCCTCACCTCCGGCTATGTGCCGATGGGTGCGGTCTTCATGTCCGAGCATGTCTACAACACGATTGCCGATGGCGCCGGTGCGGCAGCCGTCGGTCACGGCTATACCTATTCGGCACATCCCGTCAGTGCGGCCGTCGGTCTTGAGGTGCTGAAGCTTTACGAGGGCGGGATCCTTGAAAATGGCCTGAAGGCTGGCGCACGCCTGATGGCGGGTCTCAACAGCCTTGCCGATCATCCGCTGGTGGGGGATGTGCGCGGTCGCGGCATGCTGGCCGCTATCGAACTGGTGACCGACAAGGACAAGAAGACGCCGCTGCCGGCATCCGCCGAGCCGGCCAAGCGGATCTTCGACCGAGCCTGGAACAATGGGCTGATTATCCGCGCCTTCGCCAATGGTGCGCTGGGCTATGCGCCGCCGCTCTGCTGCACCGATGACGAGATTGACGCCATCATTGCGCGCACCCGAAAGACACTGGACCAGACGCTGGAGGATCCGGACATTCGCGCCGTGATGGCCTGAGACGACAAGGGCCTTGCCGCGAAATACCGCGAAGCGCCCGGATTCGGAATTTTCTGCCGCCGCAGCTTGCCCATTCAGCGCACAAGCTGCGGCCTTCCTGCCAAACTGCTCTTCAACAATAGACGGAAAGCCCGGAAAACATGGGCATCCGCAAGGGAACGCGGAAGATCCCGGAACGGGTGCCGCAATATAAAATTCTGCAGGCGGGGTTTTGCCACGCCGGCGTTGAGGGTGATGACATGACAAGGCCTCTTGCCGATTTCAAATATCTGAGCTTCGATGTCGTCGGCACGCTGATCGATTTCGAAGGTGGCATCAAGGAATGCCTGGCGCAGATCGCTGCCGAATCTGGTGTCAGCATCGATGGCGAGGCAGCGCTCACATTTTACCGTTCAGCGCGCTATGCCGATGATGCCGGTCTGTTTCCCGATGATCTGGTGCGCGTCTACCTGGCGATTGCGCCGGAACTCGGCCTGCCGGCTGAAAAGATCCTCGGCGAGCGCCTGCGTGATTCCGCCAAAACCTGGAAGGCCTTTCCCGATAGCGCCGAAGCGCTGGCCACGCTTTCCGCACGCTACAGGCTGATCGCCATGACCAATGCGCGGCGCTGGGCCTTTGAGCATTTTTCGCAAGCGCTGGGCAATCCCTTCTATCGCGGCTTTACCGCCGATGATACCGGCACGGAAAAGCCCGACCCGGCCTTCTTCCATCAGGTCTTTGCCTTCGTGCAATCTGAAGGGTCAAGCAAGGACGATATCCTGCATGTGGCGCAGAGCCAGTACCACGATATCGGCATATCGCGGACACTCGGGATGACCAATTGCTGGATCGAGCGCCGTCACGCCCAAAAGGGTTATGGCGGCACAATCGAGCCGGAAAGCTTCACGACGCCCGATTACCACTTCACCTCCATGGCCGGCCTTGCCGAGGCAAGTGCTGCCTGAAGGCCCGCGCCAATTCATTACCGCAGTCAAAAGCGGCAGGCATGCACCATCAACAAAAAGGGGAATGCACATGACTGATAAGGTTACCAACTGGACCGGCGCAGACGATGCCATGGTCGAAAATGCCATTCGTCGGGGCGCCACGCGCCGCGAACTTCTGCAACTGATGCTGGCCGGTGGTGTTGCGGCCTCGGCAAGCGGACTGATCCTCGGTCGCGCCGGTTCTGCCATGGCGGCAACGCCCGTCAAGGGCGGATCGCTCAAGGCTGCCGGCTGGTCTTCCTCCACGGCTGACACGCTCGACCCGGCCAAGGCATCGCTTTCGACCGATTATGTCCGCTGCTGCGCCTTCTACAACCGACTGACCTATCTCGACAAGACCGGCGTTCCGCAGATGGAACTGGCCGAAAGCATCGACAGCAAGGATGCCAAGGTCTGGATCGTCAAGCTGCGCAAGGGCGTGACCTTCCACAATGGCAAGACGCTGTCTTCGGCCGACGTCGTCTATTCGATGAACCGTCACCTCGACAAGGCGACCGGTTCCAAGGTCAATTCCATCGCCAAGCAGATGACCGAGATCAAGGCGATCGATGATCTGACCGTACAGATCACACTGGCCAATCCGAATGCCGACCTGCCGACGATTCTGGCCATGCATCACTTCATGATCATTGCCGACGGCACGACGGACTTCACCAAGGCCAACGGCACCGGCGCGTTTACCTGCGAAGTGTTCGAGCCGGGTGCACGCTCGGTCGGCCTGCGCAATGCCAACTATTTCAAGTCCGGCGGCGCACATCTCGACTCTTTCGAATTCTTCGGCATCCCGGATGATTCCGCCCGCGTCAATGCGCTTCTCTCTGGCGATATCCAGCTGGCAGCGGCGATCAACCCGCGCTCGATCCGTCTCGTCGAAAGCCAGCCGGGCGTGGTTCTGTCCAAGACAACGTCAGGTAACTACACCAATCTCAACATGCGCCTCGACATGACGCCCGGCGACAAGGCTGGCTTTATCGAAGGCGTCAAGCATCTGCTGAACCGCGAGCAGATCCAGAAGTCGGCCCTGCGCGGTCTTGCCGAGGTTGCCAATGACCAGCCGGTTTCGCCGGCCAGCATCTACCACAACAAGGATCTGAAGCCGAAGGCCTTCGATCCAGACAAGGCAAAGGCGCTGTTCCAGAAGGCAGGGCTGATCGGCCAGAGCATTCCGGTCGTGGCCTCCGAAGCTGCCGGTTCCTCCATCGACATGGCGATGATCCTGCAGCAGGCCGGCACCGAGATCGGCATGAAATTCGATGTCCAGCGCGTGCCCTCCGATGGCTACTGGTCGAATTACTGGCTGAAGGCGCCGATGCATTTCGGCAATATCAACCCGCGTCCGACCCCGGATATCCTGTTCTCGCTGCTCTACGCTTCGGATGCGCCGTGGAACGAAAGCCAGTTCAAGTCGCCGAAATTCGACAGCATGCTGATCGAGGCCCGCGGCCTTCTGGATATCGCCAAGCGCAAGGAAATCTATAACGAGATGCAGGTGATGATTGCCGACCAGGCCGGCACTGCCATCCCGGTCTACCTGTCGAACGTCGATGCCATCTCGGCCAAGCTGAAGGGTCTGGAAGCCAATCCGCTCGGCGGCATGATGGGTTACTCCTTTGCGGAGTATGTCTGGCTCGAAGCCTGATCCTCACCGTGTACGGTATGCGTGAGGGCGACTGCTTCGCCCTTGCGCATGCTATCATTGATCTCGTCGAGGTCAGGTCACAGGAATGGGGTCATCGATGAACAGGCATGTTCTCAATCTCGTGCTCGCACGTCTGATGATCGCGGTCATCACATTGCTCATCGTGTCGTTCACGGTGTTTGCCGCCACCGTGCTTTTGCCCGGCGATGTTGTGGAAGTTCTGCTGGGCCAAGCGGCAACGCCGGAAGCGGTGGCCGGTCTGCGGGCCGCCATGCATCTGGACGATCCGGCCATCTGGCGTTTCATCCAGTGGCTTGGCGGCATATTCACCGGCGATTTCGGCATTTCCTATGCCAATAACATGCCGGTGGCGGACCTGATCGGCCCGCGGCTTGCCAATTCCCTGAAGCTTGCAGGCATTACCACGCTCGTCTCCGTTCCGGTGGCGCTGACGCTTGGCATCACGGCTGCTATGTGGCGCGGTTCCTGGTTTGACCGCAGCGTGACGATCCTCTCCATCGGCATCGTATCCGTGCCGGAATTCATGGTGGCAACCTCTGCCGTTCTGGTCTTTGCCGTCTATCTGAAGTGGTTGCCGGCACTGTCCTTCGCCAATGAGATCCACACCTTCGGCCAGTTGCTGCGGGTCTATGCCATGCCGGTGATCACGCTCTCCTTCGTCATCTCCGCTCAGATGATCCGCATGACGCGGGCCGCCGTCATCGATACGCTGAACACACCCTATGTCGAAATGGCACTGCTGAAGGGCGCATCGCGCAAGCGACTGGTGCTGAAACATGCGCTTCCCAATGCGCTTGGCCCCATCGTCAATGCGGTTGCCCTCTCCCTCTCCTATCTGCTTGGCGGCGTCATCATCGTTGAGACGATCTTCAACTATCCAGGCGTTGCCAAGCTGATGGTCGATGCAGTCTCCACCCGCGACCTGCCGCTCATCCAGACCTGCGCCATGCTGTTTTGCATCGTCTATCTGTTCCTGATCACCACGGCAGACATCATCGCGATCCTGTCCAATCCGAGGCTGAGATAGTCATGGTGCGATCATTTTTCTCTCTGCGCGCCGCCGGCTATCGTTTCAATCTCGTTGGTCTCATCGGTTTCTGCCTTGTGGCGGGCTGGGCGATCGTTGCGCTTTCGGCACCGCTCATCATCCCCTACCCGATCGGTGAAATCGTCGATTACGATTATTTCGGCCCGATCAGCGGACAGTTCTGGCTCGGATCCGATTATCTTGGCCGCGATATCCTGTCGCGCATCCTGATGGGCGCCCGCTATACAGTCGGCATTTCGCTGCTTGCCGTGATGATCTCCTGCAGTGTCGGCGTCACGCTCGGCATGACGGCGGCCGTCATCGGCGGCTGGCTGGATACGCTGCTCAGCCGCTTCCTCGATGCGCTGAACTCCATTCCGAGCAAGCTCTTCGGCCTTGTCGTCGTCGCCGGTATCGGCTCGTCCATCCCGGTCCTGGTCTGCACGCTGGCTGTGATTTACACGCCCGGCGCCTATCGCTTTGCCCGTGCGCTTTCCGTCAATATCAACACGATGGATTTCGTCACTGTATCGCGGGCACGCGGCGAGGGCACGTTCTTCCTTATCCGTTCGGAAATCCTGCCCAATATTATCGGGCCGGTTCTCGCCGATCTTGGTCTGCGTTTCGTGTTCATCGTGCTGCTCCTATCGGGTCTCTCCTTCCTCGGGCTCGGCGTCCAGCCACCGAATGCCGATTGGGGAGCACTGGTGCGCGAGAATATCGGCGGCCTGCCGTTTGGCGCGCCAGCCGTGATGTTTCCCAGCATCGCGATTGCCAGCCTCACCATCGGCGTCAATCTGCTGATCGACAACCTTCCCCAGAAAATCCGCGATCGGAGCCAGTGATGACCAATCTCGTGGAAATTCGGGATCTGAAGATCGAAGCCAAGAGCGATGCCGGACGCATCATCGAGATCATCCGCGGCGTGAGCTTCGATATTGCCGAGGGCGAAATCGTCGCGCTGATCGGCGAAAGCGGCTCGGGCAAGACGACGATTGCGCTGAGCCTCATGGGCTATGCCCGCAGCGGCTGCCGTATCAGCGGCGGTTCCGTAACATTGGCCGGCAAGGACATGGTCACGCTGTCTGAGCGCGCCCGCGCCAAGGTGCGCGGCACGGAGGTTTCCTATGTGCCGCAAAGTGCGGCCGCCGCCTTCAATCCGGCACAGACCATCATGGAGCAGGTGATCGAGATCACCCGCATTCACGATCTGATGCCGCCGGCGCAAGCAGAAGCGCGGGCTGTTGATCTGTTCAAGGCCTTGAGCCTTCCCAATGCAGAAACCATCGGCAGCCGCTATCCGCATCAGGTCTCCGGCGGCCAGTTGCAGCGGCTTTCTGCCGCGATGGCGCTGATTGCTGATCCGAAGCTCGTCATCTTCGATGAACCGACGACGGCGCTGGATGTAACGACGCAGATCGAGGTTTTGCGCGCCTTCAAATCCGTGATGAAAAAGAGCGCCATCGCCGGCATCTATGTCTCACATGACCTTGCCGTCGTTGCCCAGATTGCTGACCGCATCGTTGTGCTGAAGGGTGGCGAGATCCAAGAGATCGGCACGACCGAACAGATCCTCAAAGCGCCGGCCCATGCCTATACGCGTGAGCTTCTGGCCGCCTTTGAGCCGAAACATTATGCCAGGCCGCTTGCCGAGACGGTTGCTTCACCCAAGCCGCCGCTTCTCGAAGTCCTGGATATCACAGCGGGCTATGGCCCGATCCAGGTCGATGGCCTGCCGCTGATGAAGGCCTTGAAATCGGTCAGTTTCCGGCTGGAGGCCGGGCGTAATCTCGGCGTGATCGGTGAATCCGGTTGCGGAAAATCGACGCTTGCGCGGGTGATTGCCGGCATCCTGCCGCAGGCGAAAGGCGATATCATTTTTGACGGACGGCAGATGGCGCAGACGGCTGCCGCACGCCAGAAGGAAGAGTTACGCAAGCTGCAAATGGTTTTCCAGTTTGCCGATACGGCGCTCAACCCGTCGAAATCGATCGGCGATATTCTTGGGCGGCCGCTCAGCTTCTATCACGGCATGAATGCGCGGGCGCGCGAAGCGCGCATCGGCCAGTTGCTGGATATGGTGCGCCTGCCCAGCACCGTGCGGCACCGGCGGGCAGCCGAACTGTCCGGCGGCCAGAAACAGCGCGTCAACCTGGCGCGGGCGCTTGCCGCCGATCCGAAACTCATCCTCTGCGACGAGATCACGTCTGCGCTCGATACGGTGGTGGCCGCCGCCATTCTCGATCTTCTGAAGGAATTGCAGCGCGAGCTTGGCCTATCCTACATGTTCATCAGCCATGATCTTTCGACGGTGCGGGCGATCTGCGACGAAGTGATCGTCATGTACCAGGGCGAAAAGGTCGAGGACATGCCGACCGGTCTCGATCAGGGGCCGCAACATCCCTATTCCAAGCTGCTCTTTTCATCCGTGCCGAAGCTCGATCCGGGCTGGCTCGACGGTCTGGAACAGGACCCGGAACTGGTGCGCGCCTTCGCCAAACGCTGAGCGCCAAGGCTTCAAGGGGCGGAGAACAGGGTCGTCAGCGGCATATGCGCCTTGGTGATCGGTGATTTCAGCACGACGAAGCTGAAATATTTGTCGATGCCGATTTCCATGTCGATCAGTCGTTCCATGATCGTCTGATATTCGACGATGCCGGCGGTGACGAATTTCAAGAGGTAGTCGTAGCCGCCCGACACAAGATGGCATTCGATGACCGAATCCACTTTTTCGACGGCGGCGAGAAAGCGGGCAAAATCGATCTGGCGATGGTTCTTCAACGTCACTTCGGTAAACACGGTCAAGGTCTGGCCAAGCTTTGCCACGTTGATCTGCGCCGAATAGCCGATGATATAGCCTTCGCTCTGCAGCTTTTTCACCCGCATCAGGCAGGGGCTTGGGGACAGGTTTACAAGGTCGGCCAGTTCGACATTGGTGATGCGCCCGTTCTTCTGCAGTTCGGAGAGGATCTTGATGTCGATACGGTCCAGTTTCATCGGTCTCTCCGGAGTGCACGGCAAGGGCCGGGCTTGAAACAGCATTTTATGCGCCACGCCATTCCAAGCAAGCACCCAAGGCATGTTCTTTTCCATTTAAACCTATGAAATTTCAGTGTGCAATTATACACCGGCATGCCGATGTTCTGCGGCATCAAATGCTGTGAACAGGCCTTTTGCAGCATGCGCGGATGTCGTTTGCCGTTAATATCGGACTGCTATTCGGAGAAAGATCATGCCCGCGCCGCTTCTACACATCGAGACGTCCCAGCCGCTGCCAGCTCAAGCGGATGCGGTGGTGATCGGCGCCGGCATTGTCGGCGTGTTTTCCGCCTATTACCTGGCCAGACGCGGCCTGAAAGTGGTGCTGCTGGAAAAGGGCCGTATCGGCGCCGAGCAATCCAGCCGCAACTGGGGTTGGTGCCGCCAGCAGAACCGCGATGCGCGCGAACTGCCGATTTCCACCAAGAGCCTGGCCCTATGGGACGAATTTGCCGCCGAAAGCGGCGAGGATACCGGTTTTCGCCGCTGTGGGCTTGTCTATCTCAGCAATGACGATGCCGAACTTGCCGGCTGGGCAAAGTGGGGCGAGTTTGCCAAAAGCGTTGGCGTCACCACGCATATGCTGTCGGCCGCGCAGGCGTCAGCACGCGCCGCCGCAACCGGCCAAAGCTGGAAGGGCGGCGTATTTTCTCCGACAGATGGCACGGCAAATCCTGAGCGGGCGGCGCCCGTCGTTGCTCGTGCGATTATCAAGCTCGGTGGTTCCGTACACCAGATGTGCGCGGCCCGTGGGCTTGAGACGGAGGGCGGCAAGGTGTCCGGCGTTGTGACCGAATCTGGCACCATTCGCACACCGCTTGTGGTTCTGTCGGGTGGCGCCTGGGCATCGTCCTTCTGCCGGCAGCTTGGCATCCGTTTTCCGCAGGCCTCCATCCGCTCATCCATTCTGGAAGTGCGGATCGGAAAGGGCAGCCTGCCGGATGCGCTGCACACCAAACAGGTCTCAGTGACCCGCCGCGGCGAGGATCATCTGCGGCTGGCCATCAGCGGCAAGGCGCGCGTCGATCCAACGGCCCAGCAATTGCTGTTTGCCCAGTATTTTCTGCCGATGTTTGCCAAGCGCTGGCGATCGCTCGCCCCCGGCGGGCTACAGGGTCTGTTGTCTGGGCATGAGAGCCTGTCGCGCTGGGCGCTGGATCAGGCAACGCCCATGGAGCGCAACCGCATTCTTGATCCCAAACTCGACCGGGCGCAGATCGAGCTGACGCTTTCCCGCGCGCGCGCTCTTCTGCCGGAACTTCAGACTGCACCGGTTGCCGCCGCCTGGGCCGGCTATATCGACAGCACGCCGGATGGTGTGCCGGTGATTGCCGATGTGCCGAGCCTTCCGGGCTTCGTGCTGGCAGCCGGCTTTAGCGGCCATGGCTTCGGCATCGGGCCAGGCGCTGGCCATCTGGTTGCCGATATCGTCACAGGCGGTGCGCCGATCGTCGATCCCCGTCCCTATCGCCTGGAACGGTTGAACGACGCTGCCTGGGGCAAGGTCGCGGAATTCTGATCAAGGGTATGGTTTCTCCAGGTTTTTCCCGGCTAATCCTAACCACTGATTAATCATGTCCCATTTTGGGTTTCATCAGAATTGGTGAATGTAACGCGAAACTGACCGGAAACGCTGAGATATAGCGGGCTTATCCTTTTGTTTTCATGACTTAATATTGAATTTTTTTGCAAAATTCAGCCGTATTTATGCGTCTCCCAAGCATTAGCAATTTGATAACGCATACTTCCTAGTTTGCCCCTGTCTCCATGCGGGGGACCCAAGGCAATGATGGCCCTGGTGATGAAACATGGGGTTTGGCGACATGCAGTTCGTCTCTATGCCGGCAATCATTGCGGGCGCACTTGGTATATTTCTGTTGTGGCTGCCAATGAGCCTTCAGGCTCAACTTGTGCTGAGCCTGACTGTGCTGGGCCTGATGCTGCTCTTCATGACGCGGCCAGACAGCAAGACCTTCCGGCAACTTTCCTTCGTCTTTGCGGCCATCATTGCGCTGCGCTATGCTTACTGGCGCACGACAGAGACGCTTCCCGACATTGCCGAACCCATCAACTTCATTCCCGGCCTCATTCTCTATCTGGCCGAGATGTATTGCCTGGTGATGCTCGCCATCAATTTCTTCATCGTCGCAGATCCCTTGAAGCGGGAGCGTCCCGACATGCCGGATGTGGCAGACCTGCCGACGGTCGATGTTTTTGTTCCCTCCTATAACGAGGCGCCGGACCTTCTGGCGCTGACGCTGGCCGCCGCCAAGGCACTGGACTATCCGCGCGAAAAACTGAAAGTCTACCTGCTGGACGATGGCGGCACCGATGCCAAATGCGCTCACAGCGATCCGCGCGTGGCGCATGCCGCCCGCCGCCGTCGCATGGAATTGCAATCACTCTGTCAGGCGCTTGGCGTGCATTATCATGCAAGAGCCCAGAACGACCACGCCAAGGCCGGCAATCTGAATGCAGGTTTGAAGGTCTCCACCGGTGACCTGGTCGTGGTGTTTGACGCCGACCACGCACCGGTTCGTGAGTTCCTGCGCGAAACGGTCGGCTATTTTGCCAAGGACGATCGGCTCTTCCTGGTGCAGACGCCGCATTTCTTCCTTAATGCCGATCCGCTGGAAAAGAACCTCGATACCTTTGCGCGCATGCCATCGGAGAACGAGATGTTTTATTCCATCGTCCAGCGTGGTCTGGACAAATGGAACGCCTCCTTCTTCTGCGGCTCTGCAGCCGTCCTTCGGCGTGCCGCACTCAATGAGACGGACGGGTTTTCCGGCCAGTCGATCACCGAGGATTGTGAAAGTGCGCTGGCGCTCCATTGCCGCGGCTGGCACAGCGTCTATGTTGACAAGCCGCTGATTGCCGGCCTGCAGCCGGAAACGCTGGTGTCCTTTATCGGCCAGCGCGTTCGCTGGGCGCAGGGCATGTTGCAGATCCTGACGCTGAACCGGCCCTTCCTGCAACGGGGCCTCACCGTTGCGCAGCGCATCTGCTACGCGGGTACGAACCTTTTCTGGCTCTTCCCCATGACGCGGCTGACTTTCATGTTCGCGCCGCTTCTCTACATCTTCTTTTCCCTGCAGATCTTCCAGGCCAATATCGTCGAGTTCATCTGCTATACGCTGACCTATCTCGTCTCGTCCTTTGCCATGCAGAGCTATCTCTTCGGTCGTGTGCGCTGGCCCTGGGTGTCCGAGCTTTACGAATATGTGCAGTCGGTCATGCTGTTCGGCGCCATTATCAGCGTCGTGCGCAATCCGCGAAAGCCGACCTTCAATGTCACGGCCAAGGGCCAGACGCTGGAAACGAGCAAGCTTTCGCCGCTCGCAGGCTCTTACTTCGCCATTTTCATCCTGCTGTTTGGCGCAACCGTCTATGCCATCTGGCGCTACCTGACCGAAGCCATGCCATCCGAACTGCTGCTGATCGTCATCGGCTGGAACCTCATCAATACGGGGCTTGCCGGGGCGGCACTTGGCGTGGTTGCCGAACGGCGGGAGCGGCGGCGCAACCAGCGGCTTACCGTGCAACGCCATGCACTGGTGCATGTCGATGAGAAATCCTATGCGGCAATCGTCAACGATGTGTCCAGCGGCGGCATCCAGATCGAGTTCTTCGAAGGCGTCCCGGACGGGATGGCTCAGGGCAAGACAGCGACGCTGGAACTGCGCCGGCAGGGCCGGGCGCTCAAGACGGAAATCGTCTGCCGCAGCGCGCATTCCGGCCAAGCGCACCCAAATTTCGGCTTTGCCTATAGCGAGCGCACGCCCGACACTTTCGTGATGATTGCCGAGATGATGTATTGCGACCAATCCCGCCTGCAGGAGCGCCTGACCCGACGCCAGAAGCCGGCCGGGTTCTTTCTTGGCACGGCCCGCTTTGCCTTCTGGACTGTGCGCGAAACGCTGCGTGCCTTTGTCTATGCCTTCGGTCTGGTCCGCGAAACGACGCAAACATCCCATCCGGATGCGGAATTGCAGCTTCAACCTGCACGGCTGAGCGGGCAGGACGGCCTGGGTGATACGAATGGCGTACCGGTGCTGAAGGAGCTCAGCTATGCGTAATCTCGCAGTTCTGACTGCCGTTCTTTTGGGTGGCGTGGTGCATGCTGCACTGGCTGATGCCGATACCTCTCTTTTGACCGGTCAGGCGGATGCGGCGCCTGAGCTGGCTCAATCCACCCAGCCGGGGGACAGCAGTTCGTCCCAAAAGATCTTGCCGTTTGTGCAATCCGCCTCGCAAATGCGCCTGACCGGCGAGGATGACACGCGCCGCCTGCACGTCTATCTGGCGGCTGATCAGGCGAAGGCTGCGGGCTTTGTCCGCATCGCCTATACCAATGCGGTTTCCGTTCTGCCGGATGGTGCAACGCTCTCTGTCAGCGTCAATGACACGGCGGTTTCATCGCTGCCGATCCGTTCGCCGCAAGGATTGACGACGCATGATGTGAAGATTGATGCGAAGCTGCTGCATGCGGGATGGAACACGATCACGCTAAGGGCGCGCCAGCACCACCGCGTCGATTGCTCCATGGAGGCGGTCTACGAGCTCTGGACCCAGATCGATCCGGTTCAAAGCGGTTTCGTGACGCAGGCCAAGGTGTCCAGCGCCGATCCGTCCATCCTGATGTCTGCCGGAAGAACCGACACTGGCCTGACGGAATTGCGGGTCATCGGCCCGACAGGTGCGACGGAGGCCATGGCGCGGCAATCGCTACCGGTTATCCAGTCGCTGGCACTTCTTTTGGGGCGGGACGATATCAAGGTCGTCTTTGCCGAAGCGGCAAGCGGCAAGCCCGGCATCGAGCTCTATATGGGCGATCCGGCGGGCAAGCTGCAATCGCCGGAGGCCCGCAGTATACTGAGCACAGCGCCTGCCGGCCTTTCCCAGCAGGATCTCGGCAATGGGCGCATTCGCGTCGTGTTGCGCGGCGCCTCGGAACAAGCCATGGCAACGGCCCTTGTGCAGGCCATCAATGGTCCCTTCCAGCCAGTGATGATCGGTGCCAAGGCGCTGGCGCAGACCTCGCACATCATGGCGGACAAACCCGGTCGCACGAGCCTGGGAGCGCTCGGTCACTCGGCTGATGCCTTTGCCGGACGGCTGTTTCGTACGAGCGTCGAGATTGTCATGCCGGAAGATTTTTATCCGGGCGATTATGCGGCGGTCAACATGCGGCTGAGTGCAGCTACGGCACCAAAACTGCTGCCCGGCGCGCAGCTTGTGGTGCGCGTCAACGAAAAGGCCGTGACGAGCCATTCGCTATATGCGGCAGATGGCGTAACTCTGCGCGACAAATCCATCGATCTACCGCTGCGGGCCTTCCATCCCGGTATCAACAAGGTGGATGTGCTGGCCGAATTGCCGCGCGAAGATGACAAAGCCTGCGACCTTGCCGCGCGCGACGAGGAGCGGCCGCGCTTCCTGCTCCTGTCCGAGACGAGCTTCGACATCCCCTCGCTTGCCCGTGCGGGACGTCTGCCGGATCTTGCAGCCTTTGCCGGGCGTGGCTACCCGTTCAACCGGCAGGACAAGGTTCAGCTCTTTGTGGAGCGCGCGAGCCCCGCGCAGCTGAGCGTGGCCGCGACGCTTCTGGTGCGGCTGGCGCTTGGCGCCCAACATCCCGTTTCCACGAACCTGCGCATCGGTGCGCCCGGCGCAGATCTGGCCGGCACGGCGCTTGTGGTTGGAACCGACGATCCGTCCATGGCGGAACTGGATGGCAAGAGCCTGCGAGCAGCCCGCTTTGCCTCTGCCGGGTTCGACAGCGTGACGACAGGATCGGTTGCCAGTACGCAAGCCATTCCGGGTTCGAATGCGGGCGCCGACATGCAGATGCTGCTGCAGGCCTTCCAGGATAAGACAGCTGACGAGCGCGGTGATCCTTCCGTTGTGGCTCGTGTCATGGACGGGCTGCAACGCGCATCCGACATGGTCAACAGCTGGCTTGAATACCGGGATGTTGCCGATCAGCCGCCGCATTTGAAGGCGTCCGAGGCTCTGGCGACGATCGTGCAGACCGGCAACGGTGCTCTCTCCTCGACTGTGACCACAGTCAGCGCAGCCAATGAAGATGACCTTCAGCAGGGTGTCGATGCCCTGACGGAGCCATCGGCCTGGAACACGTTGCGGGGTGGTTCCGCGCTGGTGCGACGCTCGGATCTTGCCGTCGTCAGCATTCAGCCATCCGCCTACAGCTTCTACCCTCTGACGGATACCAGCCTTGGCAATCTGCGTCGGCTGGCGGCTGCCTGGTTGTCCGATCATTTCATCGTCTATGTCGGCCTCATCCTCCTGCTGATCGGCAGCTTCGGCCTCTGGCTCGGCTATATCGTTCCCCGCAAAGGTGTGAGGACTGTTCCATGATATCGCCCAAGATGATCCTGTCGCGTCAGCTGTCGATGACGCTGGTGCTGACCCTGCTGGCGCAAGGGGCTTGCGCCGAAACCCTGCTGCCGTTGCAAAGCATGCCGCCCCAGCAACCGGCAGCCGGCGAGAGCAAGGCAGTTTCGGATGGGCCGGATGCGGTGGAACTGGCCGCCCTTTATTATTATGTGCGGCAGGGCGAGAAGCAGCGCGTCGAGCGGGAGATCCAGCGGATCGGTCTGAAGTTTCCGCAGTTTGTCGTGCCGGATGATCTCTATCAGCCGGCAGACGAGAAGAAGGTCGACGAAAGCTCGCTTTGGCGCGCCTACGAAAACGACGATTATGACGCAATCGAGCGGGAGATCACGAGGCTTGCCACGGCCAATCCGGGCTGGGAGCCTTCTGTCGATTTTCGCGAGAAGCTGGAGCGTCGCAAACTGCGCTACGACATGACAACGGCAAGCGAGGCGAAGAACTGGTCCGATGTGATTGCAGCCGGCAAGGATCTCGATCCGAAGACGGAGACGGAGGTCGATCTTCTCTGGATGCTGATCGATGCCTATAAAGGCAGCGACATGGCAACCGCGGCAGCGCCGATCTATCGCGGCATCCTGTTTCGGCCGGCAGAACAGCGGCTGAGCGATGATGTGATCCTGACGACGCTGCAAAAGGCGGTGGAAGATTTCCCGGCATCCGAATTGCGCCAGGTCATGCGGCTTGTCGCCCCCTCCCCTGAACTCAGCAGCCGCATGCAGGGTCTATCGCTTGATCTCATGCGGCGCGACATTGCCGATTATGCGGCGGGACGTGCGGACGCCACGGAACCAGCACCCGTCACGCTGCTGACCATTCGCCGGTCAGCCGATGCGACCGGCGGCGAAAAGGACCAGCTTCTGCTCGGTTGGTACTATCTGAAGGCCAAGCAGAACAAGGAGGCCGAAGCCTGGTTCAGCCGGTCATTGCAAGCGGCTCCATCCACCGAAGCCCTGAAAGGGCTGGTTCTGGCGCTGACCGCCGAAGGGCGCAATGAGGATGCCTTCCGCAGCGTGGTCTCTCATCTGGAGCTTGCGGCGGCAGATTGGGAGAGTTTTCTGCCCAGTCTCTCCTTCGCCTTCCAGGCGGGTGAACGCTCCGCCGTGGAGCCGGAGGTCGCCAAGGCCTATGCGCAGGCGATCCAGTCGGCCCAGTCGCCGGAAAACGCCGAGATTCTCGGTTGGTATGCTTATAATTCCCGCCAGTTCGAGGGGGCCGCCGCCTGGTTCGGCAAATCCTTCGAATGGAAACCTTCAGCTGGCAGCCTGAAGGGGCTGGCGCTGACGCTGATCCAGCAGAAGGATCGCAGCGGGCTCGATCAGCTGAAAATCCGTCATGAAAGCGCCTATCCGCAGGTTTTCGCAGAGCTGAAAACGGCTGCGGCTCCCTCGGGCGTCAAGGGGCAGGCCGTCGGCGAGCCGTCGCATCAGGCGCCGCCGCGCTATCTGGCCAGTTTCCTCGCCAAGCGCTACGGCGATTGCGTCACTGATCTGGCACGTCTGGAGGCCCGCAAGAGCCTGAGCCCTGATGAACAGTTGACGCGTGGCTGGTGCATGCTGGGGCTTGAACGTCTTGCCGAAGCGCGCAAGGCCTTCGAGGCAGCCCTGCCCGCCAGTGGCGGCAAGGGGGATGACGCAGCATATGGGCTGGGGCTTACTCTGCTTGCGGCAAAGCTGACGGATGACGCGGATGCACTTCTGTCGCGCCACAACCTGACGCCGGCCCGCGAACGCGAACTGCGCTCGGAAATCCTCTGGCAACGCGCCCGCACGGCCTTTGACCAGAAGCAGTATCCGCAGGTTCTATCTGCCTTGAACCAGCGTCTGCAGATTGCGCCGGAAACGGTCGGCATGAGCCAGATGCGGGCCTGGACACATTACCATCTCGGCAATCTTGGCCAGTCGAAGGCCATCTTCACCGAGCTGAACAAGGTGGTGCAGGACCCGGCCAATCAGCGCGGATTGACCTCCATCAACGAAAGAGCGGGAATTTACCGGTGAAGATCTGGCCCTTGGTTCTTGTCCTCCTTGCCCCATTAACGGGCTGTGTCACCGAAAACGATCCCTGGCTGACAAAGAGCGCCGGCGGGCTGCCCATGACTGGAGCAGAAGGCGGCGCCAACCGCTCACTTGCGCCCGATCTTGCCTCTGTACGGCTATCCGGCATCGGCGACAGGCCGATCTCGGTCCGCCGTCTGACGGGTGAAAGCACGGTGACGCAGCAGGTGATCTACCCCAATCACACGGCCTCTTCCGGCGAAAACATGCTGACCATCGAGACGGGACCGGCAGGTCTTGACCGCTTGCGCCGAGCTCCGACAAAGGCGGAACTTGCACAACAGATGCACAGCGCCTTTGCCAATGTGCCGATGCGCATCGATGAGACCTTGCGGCAGAACGCCTTTGGCCCCTATGGCGTGGCAACCGGCGCACTTCCAGGCGGCGGAGCTTGCGTCTACGCCTGGCAGGCGATTGCCGAATGGCGCGATCTCGACGGCAAGAGCGGCCAGGCGGCCAGCATTCGCCTGCGCCACTGCGATCCGCATGCCTCGCGCGAAAGCCTGGCCAACCTTCTATCGACACTGACGCGGAATGGCGGTGCCTATGGTTATTCCGCCGGTGAAGCCAGCGACGTGTCGCAGACTGTGCGGCAAGATGCGGCAAGCCCAGCTGTGGCCGCATCTTCAACATCCCCCGTGCGGCGCAGTGTTTCAGCATCGCACCGTGTGACCAAACAGCAGGCCGCGCCGGTTGCGGATGTGGTGGGCGCAAAGCCGGTCAGCATTCCACTACCCGACAATTGATTGGTTAATTCTGAAGCGCCTTGCAGGCCTTGGCATTCTGCGGTCGGTCCAGCGAGGCGCGCAGGCCGGCAAGCTGCGGCCGGTCGCCAGTGGCGGTCGGCTGGATGTTGAGCGCCTCCTCGGCTGGCCAGAAATCGCCGCCTGCCCAATAGGCCCAGCCGATCCATACATCGCTGTTCTTGTCGATGCTCTGCGTCATCTGCTGGGCGGTCTGGATGCAGGCGGGCGCTCGGGTCACGCCGAATTCACCCATATAGGCCTGCCGGCCCTGTTGTCTTAACCAGGTCGACAGTTTGTCGATGGCTGCAAGGGCATCAGCCGCCCGGCTGCAATTGTCTTTCTTGCCGGAGAAATCCTCGTCGAAATACTGGTGCAGCTCATAGGCGAAGTGATCGGCCGGGTCCTTGACGTTCAGCATCACGGAGGCGTTCGATCCGCCATACCAGTCATCGAACCAGCTATGCGCACCGGTCCATGCCGTGCCCGGCACAAGGATGAGGTTTTGCCGGGAGACGCGCCGAATGGCGGAAATCGCGCCATTGGCGGCGGTCAGCCAATCGGATGCCGGCATGTCATGTGGTTCGTTCATCAGGCCGAAGATGACGCCCTGATCCTGCCCGAACTGTTTTGCCAGCCGCTCCCACAGATCCTCGAAACTTTTCACCGGCACGGCGGTCGAGCCGATCAACTGGCCATTGTAGCGCGCATAGTTATGCGGATCGAGGATGACCTTCAGGCCGAGCACGCGCATGCGACGCACGCTTTCCGTGAGAAGCGCCAGTTCTTCCACGTCGAAGGGCTGTGACAATTTTGGTTGCAGCCGTTCCCACAGAAACGGCAGGCGCACGCTGTTGAACCCCTGCTGCGCGAAATAGGCAATGGTCTTTTCAGTCGGATAGAGATGGCTCTCGCCATGCTTGCCGGGCGGCGTGCCGAATTCCGCGCCGGCAAGGTTGATGCCTCGCAGACATGAGGCGGTGCCCTCTGCAAGAACCGGCGATGCCGTGGAGAGCATCAAAACGCCCGTGACCAGATGCCTGAAACTCATCGCCGCCTCGTTTTATGCCGCTTGCCTGCCGGTTTGGATCCGGCGATCGACAATCATCTTTAGGGTCAGGCAGGAAGGCTCGCAAGGGAGCGGCGAGCCTTGTGAACTTCAGGCGCCGACATCCAGCGACACCAGAAGATTGGCCAAGAGCGCCGTGCGTGGCGCAATGCTGCTGACGAGAATATGCTCCTCGAACGTATGGGCGCCTGCCCCATCGGCGCCCAGCCCGTCCAGTGTCGGCACGCCAAGTGCTGCGGTAAAATTGCCGTCCGATCCTCCGCCTGTCGCCATGCCTTCCAGCGTGATGCCGAGTTTAGCGGCGATGGCGGCTGTTCGGTCAAACAGCGCCCGACCTTCACCGCTCTGGGCAAAGGGCGGGCGGTTCAGCCCACCGCTCATCTCGAAACGGATGTCGGGGTCTTCAGGCTGCATGGCTTCGATCTTGCCGATCACTTCGGCAGCCGTTGCCGCATCCGGCAGGCGAAGATCAAGCTGCAGGCGGCATTCGGCCGGCACGGTATTGCGCCCGGTGCCGCCTTCGATCGTGCCGGTCGTCACCGTGATCCCGCGCGCCGGGTCATTGAGGGCTTCCAGTTGAAGTACCAGTTGTGCTGCGGCGCGGATGGCCGAGCGTCCATCCAGAGGCCGCACGCCGGCATGGGCTGCGCGTCCACGCACCGTGATATCGAACATGCCGACGCCCTTGCGGGCCGTGACGATCTTGCCACCATCGCGCGCCGGTTCCACCACCAGCGCATAGGCCGCGTCGGCGGCCAGGCGCTCGATGGCGGGTCGCGAGCTTGGCGATCCCACTTCTTCATCCGAGACGATCAGCAGATCGACGGGCAGATGCGTGCCCGCCTGCGCGGCAAGCCGCATGGCCTCTACGGCCATCAGTACCCCGGCTTTCATATCGTAAATCCCCGGCCCATAGAGCCGGTCGCCATCCTGGCGTAGCGGCAGTTTCTCATTGATCGTGCCATGGGCATGCACCGTATCGAGATGCGCAAGGATCAGGATGCTTTTGGTATTGGCGCCCTCTGCGCGCGGCGTGCGCACAATCAGCAGGTCGCCATAGGAAAGCGTGCCGGCAAGTCGCTCCGTTGCGAGCCCTGCAGCACCGGCATAGGCTTCCACATGGTCCACCAGCCGTGTCACGGCCGCTGCATCCTGACTTGGCGTTTCCATCTCGACCCAGAGGCGAAGTTCGGCCAGCATGGCGTGAAGATCGATATGGTCGGGCGTGATGGGCAGTGTCATCGGCATGCGGTCTTTCGGTGCGAGCAAATCGGATACTCCGTCCTAGCACCTTCCGCGTGGCGACTGTAGAGCCACGTATTGCCCGTCAGCCAAAGTCTTTTCAGCCCTCTTGCCGGCCAAGCGACTGGATCTTGGACACGAGATCGAGCGCCAGCCGCAGCGAAACGCCGGTTGCCATGGCCATGGAAGGCAGCAGCATCCATTCCAGCGTCCAGGCAGCGCCCGAGCGTTCCTGTTCATGCACCATGGACTGGTGCATGCCCGAGACTTGGACTGCATTGTAGCGGGCAAGCGAAACCAGCGCTTCAGCGGCCACCGGGTTCTGCTTGTGCGCCATGGCCGATGAACCGCCGCCGCCCGACAGGGTGATCTCGCCACCCATCTGGGCCAGCAGTGCGACATCCTGGCCCATTTTTCCAAGGCTGCCGCTTATCAGCGAAAACAGATCGGCGATTTCCACCATGATATCGCGCTGGCTCTGCCATTGCGGCTGGTCGACGAGGCCGAGATGGGTGGCAAGCCTCTGCCGGACTTCGGACGCCTTGTCGCCCAATCTATCAAGTGTGCCGGCCGCGCCGCCAAATTGGACGGGAAGCCCTGCGGCCAGAAGGGCATCAAGCCGTGCCCTATGCCTTGAAATCGGCAGCGACCAGGACTGGATACGGTCTGCAACGGTGATGGGAATGGCGGCCTGCATGCGCGTATGGCCCATCAGACTGTGCGCACCAAAGCGCGCGTCGAGTTCATGAAGCTGCTGCTCCAGCTCGCTCAGGCGATTGGAAAAGAGAGACAGGACACCTTTCAGGCGCAGGATCAGGCTCGTATCGATGACATCCTGGCTGGTTGCGCCCAGATGGACGTGCTGGGCGTCGTCACCGCCGACGGCACCCCTCAATTGCTTGACCAGTTCGACCACGACGACGCCATCCTTGGCAACGCCATGGCGAAGGCCGGACATGTCCGGCCGGAAACTGCCGCAGGTCTTGTCGATCTGCCGCGCAGCCTCCGCCGGGATAAGGCCCGCTTCGCCCTCGGCCAGCGCAAGTGCTCTCTCGAATGCCAGCATGGCTGCGATATCGGCCTGGGCTGCAAAGAGCGCGCCGGTCTCCTCGTCACCGAGGAGGCCGGACAGAAACGGATGGTCGAAGGCAAAGATGCTCATGTCGTCTTTCAGATGTCGAAGAATACGGTTTCGTGTTCGCCCTGAAGGTGGATGTCAAAGGTGACGACGTCACCCTCGCGCTTGCCGATCAGGGTTGGAACACGCACCCGGTGCTCGATCCGGCCAAGGATCGGATCTTGCGCGTTTGCAGCTTCCTCGTCGGAAAAATACATGCGCGTGTGCAGGCCGATATTGATGCCACGGGCCACCACCCAGAGCGTCACATGCGGTGCCATCGGGCGACCGTCGTTGAAGGGCACGCTGCCGGGCTTGATCGTCTCGAAGACGAATTCGCCGGTGACCATGTCTGCCGGGCAACGGCCCCAGCCGAAGAAGTTCGGATCGGCGGCCCCGCGGGTTTCAGACGGGCTGTTGTAGAAGCCGTTGGCATCCGCCTGCCAGATTTCGACCATCGCATCCTTCAGCGGCGTGCCCGAGCCATCGATGACCCGGCCCTTGATCGTCACGCGTTCGCCGCGCGTCTTGTCGTTGGCCATCGGGCCGGAGCCGAGATCGGTCTCATAGACGCCGTGGATGCCGGTGAAATTCGGCGTGCAACCGATATGCACATAGGGGCCTGCCGTCTGCGAGGCCGATTCTTTCAGGTAGTTGAGCGGCTGTACCATGTCAGTTGCCCTCCTTGCGGTTTTCAAAGAAGGTGGAGCGGCGACCACGCAGAACGATATCGAACTTGTAGGCGCGCAGGTCCATCGGCACGGTGTTGTTCATGTCGAGCGGCGCAATCAGTCGCTTGATCGCCTCTTCATCCGGGATCGTCTTGACGATGGGACAAATCCAGATCAGCGGATCGCCTTCGAAATACATCTGCGTGATCAGGCGCTGGGCAAAGCCATGGCCGAAGACGGAGAAGTGGATATGCGCCGGGCGCCAGTCATTGACACCGTTCGGCCAGGGATAGGGACCCGGCTTGATGGTGCGGAAGGCATAATAGCCGTTCTCATCGGTCACGCAGCGGCCAAAGCCACCGAAATTCGGATCGAGCGGCGCGAGATAGGTTTCCTTCTTGTGGCGATAGCGGCCACCGGCATTGGCCTGCCAGAATTCAACCAGCGCGCCAGCCACGCCTACGCCACGTTCGTCCAGCACGCGGCCATGCACCATGATGCGCTGGCCAATCGCCATCTCGCCCGGCTTGGCGAAGTTGACGATCAGGTCGTTGTCGAACTCGTTGATCATGCTGTGGCCGAAAACCGGGCCGGTGATTTCGCTCTTGGTGCCGTCCAGAGAAATCAGGGCGCGCTGGGGCGAGCGCAGCACCGATGTCTTATAGCCAGGCGTATAGGCAGGCGGATGCATGACCCGGTCGCGGGCAAAGAAACCGCCAGTTTCAGGCAGACTATTCTTCATTTCGTGTCCTCCTCAGTGGCCGCAGATGCCTCCATCCCGGCATAGACTGATTTTGCGATCTTGAACGCATGGTTGGCTGCCGGCACGCCGGCATAGATGGCGACGTGAAGAAGAGCCTCTTGGATATCTTCCTTCGTCGCTCCGGTATTCGCCGTGGCACGAATATGCATGGCCACCTCCTCGTCCTGTCCGAGGGCGGCCAGAAGCGCGATGGTGACAATCGACCTTTCGCGCTTGGAAAAATGTGGGCGTGACCAGACAGTGCCCCAGGCACCTTCGGTGATCATTTCCTGGAAAGGCTGGTCGAACGGCGTCTCGTTGGCGCAGGCGCGATCGACATGCGCATCGCCGAGAACCGAGCGGCGCGTCACCATGCCCTGGCGATAGCGATCGGAGGTCAGGGATTGATCGGCCATGTTATTCTCCCGGCAGGTCGGCGATGAAGCGGCGAAGATGGGTGAGGAAGGCCTCCGGCGTTTCAACGCACGGAATATGGGCGGCTCCCTCGATGATGTCGAATCGGCTGCCGGGCACGAGATCGGCCAGCGAGCGCACCAGATCCGGCGGCGTCGAGCCATCTTCGGCACCGACGAGGCAGAGCGTCGGAACGGCGAGATTGCGTGCTGCTTGTGTAAAATCGGCATCGCGGATGGCCGCGCATGTGCCTGCATAGCCCTCAAGCGGCTGGCGCACCAGCATGGTGCAATAGCCCTGGTAATCGGCGTTTTCCGGCACCCGGTACGGCGCTGTGAACCAGCGCGACATGATGGGTTCCAGAATGCTGTCAATGCCGTTCTGCAGAACCGCGTCGATGCGGGCCTTCCAGAATTCCGGCGTGCCGATCTTGTGCGCCGTATCGGAAAACAGGATGGCGCGCACCAGGTCCGGGCGCTTTTCAGACAGAGACAGCGCAATCAGCCCACCGACCGACAGGCCGCAGACGATGACATTGCTCAGCCCGTAATGATCGAGAAGGCCGGCGAGATCGCTGGAGAAATCCTCGATGCGATAGGGCGGCTGGCCGAGATCGGAAAGCCCATGGCCGCGCTTGTCGAAGGTCAGCAGGGTGAACTCTCCGGCAAGCGACGAAATCACTGCATCCCAGATGCGCCGATCGGTTCCCAGCGAATTGATGAAGACGATCGCGGGTTTTCCCGAGCCCTGACCATGAATGTCATGGCTCAGGACGACGTCGCCGATACGAACAAATCTCATGATATTCTCCTCCCCAACATTTATTGCATCCGTAAAATGGTTAGGTAAAATGACATTTGAGACCCTCAACATTAACCGCAGAGTTATGATTTGATAGGATCGCGCGTCAAGTATCGTCACCTGCACACCTTCGTTGAGGTGGCACGGCAAAAAAGTGTGGTGAAGGCGGCCGACAGCCTCAACATCAGCCAGCCGGCGGTGACCAAGACCATACGGGAACTGGAGGAGACGCTGGGCGTTGCGCTGTTTGAGCGTGATGGGCGTGGCATCCGCATCACCCGACCGGGTGAAGTGTTCTTGCGCCATGCGGCGGCATCGCTGACGGCGCTTCGCCAGGGCATCGATTCCGTATCACAGGAGCTTCTGGACAATGTGCCGCCGGTGCGCATCGGCGCTTTGCCGACGGTATCGACGCGCATCATGCCGCGGGCCATGGGGCTTTTCCTGCAGGAGCAGACACGCAGCCGCATCAAGATCGTCACAGGCGAAAACTCCGTGCTGCTGGAACAGTTGCGGGTGGGGGATCTCGATCTTGTCGTCGGGCGTCTGGCCGCGCCGGAAAAGATGGCCGGCTTTTCCTTCGAGCATCTTTATTCGGAACAGGTGCTGTTCATCGTGCGGGCCGGTCATCCGCTTCTGGCGGGCGGTTCCGTCTTTGACGGGCTGGCCGATTATCCGGTGCTGATGCCGACACGCGGTTCTGTCATCCGGCCCTTCGTCGAGCAGTTTCTCATCGCCAATGGCGTGGCAAGCCTGCCGACCCAGGTGGAGACGGTCTCGGATGCGTTTGGCCGCGCCTTCGTTCGCGAAAGCGACGCGATCTGGATCATCTCGAGCGGGGTTGTGGCCGGCGATATTGCCGATGGCATGCTGGCGGCCTTGCCGATCGATACCAGCGAAACCCGTGGGCCGGTTGGCCTGACGCTGCGCACCGATGCGCCGCCATCCCTGCCGCTGTCGATCCTGATGCAGACGATCCGCCAGGCGGCGAGCGAAGTGCTGCCCTATACGTAGTGATGGTTTGAAGCCGTTGACGCGCGCTTCCGCCAAATGCAACGGGCCGTGGTGATAGCACCACGGCCCGTTCTGGTTTTCAGCCGCAAAGGCGGGTGATCAATCCTTCGGCAGCGTCGCCATGTCGATCACGAAGCGATAGCGCACGTCGCTCTTGATGACGCGCTCATAGGCTTCGTTGATATCCTTGATGTCGATCAGTTCGATTTCCGGCAGGATGTCATGCTTGCCGCAGAAATCCAGCATGTCCTGGGTTTCCTTGATCGAGCCGATCATCGAGCCGGCCAGCGTGCGGCGTCCGCCGATCAGCGAGAAGGCATGCACTGGAACCGGGTTTTCCGGAACGCCGAGCAGAACCATCGTGCCATCGACCTTCAGCATCGACAGATAGGCGTTCCAGTCGATCTCGGCACTGACGGTGCACAAGATGAGATCGAATGTGCCGGCCAGCGTCTTGAAGGTTTCAGCGTCCGACGTTGCATAATAGGCCTTGGCGCCAAAGGCCAGGCCATCATCCTTCTTCGACAGGCTCTGCGACAGAACGGTGATCTCGGCTCCCATCGCCGCCCCGATCTTGACGCCCATATGGCCAAGGCCACCCATGCCGACCACGGCCACCTTCTTGCCGGGACCGGCCTTCCAATGGGCGAGCGGCGAATAGAGTGTGATGCCGGCGCAGAGCAGCGGGGCTGCGCGGTCGAGCGGCAGGTTGTCTGGAATGGAAAGGACATAACCTTCCTTGACGACCATGCTGTCGGAATAGCCGCCATAGGTCGGCGTCGTGCCGTCGGCTTCATAGGCGTTGTAGGTGCCGACAAGGCCCGGCTGGTATTGTTCGGTATCTACGTCACGGCTGGCGCAATGGACGCAGGAATCGACGAAGCAGCCGACGCCGACATGATCGCCGATCTTGAAGCGGGTAACGTTGGGGCCGATCGCGGTGACGATGCCGGCCACTTCATGGCCCGGTACCATTGGGTAGATGGAACCGCCCCATTCGTTGCGGGCCTGGTGGATATCCGAGTGGCAGACGCCGCAAAATTTGATGCTGATGACGACATCGTCCTCGCGCGGTTCCCTCCGTTCGAATGTGAAGGGTGCGAGCGGCTTGGACGCATCTGTTGCCGCATAGCCTCGTGCAATAGCCATGATGATGACCTTTCAATGGGATCGATGGGTCGATGTGGTTGAGCATAAAACGAAAACTGCTCCACGGTGGGAGCAGTCGTCCTTCATAACGCATAAGCTTGCCAACTAGTTTGCTTAGCGCGTCAGAATTTTTCCGCACCTTCGAGATAGGCGCGGTAACGTCCGATCAGTAGGGCAGGCCGACATAGTTTTCCGCCATGGCGGTGGAGGCGGCCGTCGAGTGGGTCAGATAATCCAGTTCGGCCTCCTGGATCTTCTGGCCGAAATTGCCGGTATCCGGGAAACGGTGCATCAGCGTGGTCATCGACCAGGAGAAGCGCACGGATTTCCACACACGCTTCAGGGCCCGGACCGAATAGGCATCAATGCCGGCTTCGGATTTTTCGCCGTAGAATTCGCGCAGGCCCTCGAAGAGATAGAACACATCGCTTGCGGCGAGGTTCAGGCCCTTGGCGCCGGTCGGCGGCACGATATGGGCGGCATCGCCGACCAGGAACAGTTTTCCGAAGCGCATCGGCTCAGCCACGAAGGAGCGCAGCGGCGCAATGGATTTTTCAAACGACGGGCCGGTGATCATGGCCTGCGCATGCTCTTCCGGCAGGCGGCGGCGCAACTCGTCGAAGAAGCGCTCATCCGACCAGTTCTCCACCTTGTCGTCCAGATCGCACTGGACATAATAGCGGCTGCGGGTTTCCGAGCGCATGGAGCAGAGGGCAAAGCCGCGGGGATGGTTGGCATAGATCAGTTCATGGGCCACCGGCGGAATGTCTGCCAGAACGCCAAGCCAGCCGAAGGGATAGACTTTCTCGAAATTCTGGATGGCGTTTTCCGGAACCGATTTGCGGCTGACGCCGTGAAAGCCATCACAGCCGGCAATGAAATCGCAATCGATGCGGTGGGTCACGCCGTCCTTGACATAGGTGACATAGGGCGCGCTTCCATCGAAATCATGCGGCTGAACATCCTGCGCATCATAGATCGTCGTGGCGCCCGAGGCATCGCGCACATCCATCAGGTCATGAGTCAATTCCGTCTGGCCATAGACCATGACGCGCTTGCCGGTGAGGCCATGCAGATCGATGCGATGATCGCGCCCGTCAAAGGCCAGCGAATAGCCATCATGCGGCAGGCCTTCGGCATGCATGCGGGCGCCGGCGCCTGCTTCGTCCAGCAGGCCAACGGTTCCCCATTCCAAAACGCCGGCGCGCACGCGGCCAAGGATGTAGTCCCGGCCCACGCGGTCGATGATGATGTTGTCGATGCCGGCTTTCGTCAGCAACTGACCGAGCAGAAGACCGGACGGGCCGGAGCCGATGATCATAACCTTGGTGCGCATATTATCCTCCCAAACTTGAGCTTTGTCAGGAGGGTGCTGCAAAGCCTGGGCTGGAACAATGGACATTTCGGGCGAAATCTAGGACATTTCGAACATCTGGATCCGGAGCAGTCATGGCAGCATCAGCCCCTACCTATAACCTTTATGGTGAAGATTCCGCAGCGCAGCGGCAATTTTGGGTGCATTGCGAAACAATTGCGGCGCGCAGCAGCGGCTATCGCTGGGAAATCGGTTTGCACCGCCATGAGAGTTTTCTTCAATTCCTGTACATTCGAAACGGATCGGGTGATGCGCTTCTGCCGGCCGGCACGCAGGTTCTGCATCCGCCCTGTGTGATTGCTGTTCCGCCCGGCCCTGTGCACGGGTTCCGGTTCTCGCCGGATATTGACGGCCTCGTGGTGACGCTGGTGCCGGAGCGCATGGAGCTTGGCGGCGATCCGGCAGCGGGCATGGCATCGCTGACAGAGCCGCTGGTTCTGGCGCTGGACCGGGCCGATCCCGACACGACCTATCTGGAAGCAACATTTTTCCGTATCGCCCAGGAGCATGAGCAGGCGCGCCCGGCCCGCGAGGAATTGCTGGAGACGCATGTGGCGACCATTATCCTGATGCTCGGCCGGTTGTTGGCGCCGGGGCCGCAGGATCCTTTGGTGGATCTCAACATGCGCCGCGTCCGCACGCTGCGCGAGCTGATCATGCGCCACCATCGACAACAGCTGACGGTGGAGGCCTATGCGGCAATGCTCGGCCTGTCGGCGACCCATCTTAACCGTACGGTTCGCCAGGTGACCGGTTCTACCACTCACGACCTCATCATGGAACGGTCGATCGACGAGGCCAAGCGCGCCCTGGTCTTTACCGATTACAGCATCCAGCACATTGCCGAGATGCTGGGCTTTGCCGATCCAGCTTATTTCTCGCGCTGCTTCCGGCTGCGCGCCGGTCTGACGCCGCGCGGCTACCGCGACGGCGAGCGGTCCAAGCTGCGGAACAATGAGGGCGATGCAGTGCGCTTGAAGGTGTGAGCGGTTTTATTGATAAATTCGACAGATACCGCACGGCCTGTCGCATCCCCGCAGGGCCTCAGAAAAGCCGGATGCGCCGGTTTTCGTGTTTTGCATGAGCGGCTGTGAATACCCAAATGAACCAATACCGGTGAGCTGCGTTGTTGCTGCTCTCGATCTGGTCCTAACAAGGGGTGTTCCGTGGACGTCATCCGTATTCTTATCGCCATTTTGCTGCCGCCGGTCGGCGTGTTTCTCCAGGTCGGCATCGGTCTGCATTTCTGGCTCAATATCCTGCTGACGCTCTGCGGCTATGTGCCGGGCGTGATCCATGCGATCTGGGTCATCGTCAAGAAATAGACGCCAGTTTACCCAATTGTCGGCCTTTGCCGCACGGATGTGCTGAAGGTCGGGCTTGGCAGGTGAGCAAGGCTCCTCTAGGCAGCAGAGCAGAAAGCCGGTGATCCGGCACCCCTGCCGCTGCCTGTGTGAGAAAAGCGCATGATCCTGTCTGGAATGTCCCTCTCCGATCTTTTCCTGCTCGTGACAGCCCTTGCCGGCGCCGGCGCCTTGACCGGAGTGCTTGCCGGGCTGTTTGGCGTCGGTGGCGGCACGGTCATCGTGCCGGTTCTCTACGAACTGTTTCGCATTCTTGACGTGCCGGAAGATCTGCGCATGCCGCTCTGCGTCGGCACCTCGCTGGCAATCATTGTCCCAACCTCCCTGCGCTCCTTTTTTGCCCATCGGGTGAAGGGCGCAGTTGACCTGTCTGTTCTGAAAATCTGGGCGCTGCCCATCGTCATCGGCGTCGTCGGCGGCAGCGTGATCGCCCGCTATGCACCGCCGGAAGTCTTCAAACTTGTGTTCATTCTCGTGGCCGGCTTTTCCGCCATTCGCCTGCTCTTTGGTCGCGACAGCTGGCGGTTGGGAACCGAATTGCCCGGCCGGATCGCCCTCAGGATCTATGGCGTGGTGATTGGTGTTCTGGCTTCGCTGATGGGCATTGGCGGCGGTCAACTCTCGACGCTGCTTCTCACCTTTTATGGCCGGCCGATCCACCAGGCGGTGGCGACATCGTCTGGGGTTGGCCTGCTGGTCTCAATCCCTGGTGCGCTTGGCTATATCTATGCCGGCTGGGGGCGGGCCGCCGAACACCCGGACGTGGCGGCCATCCAGTTTCCGCTTGCCATCGGCTTCGTGTCGCTGATCGGCGCCGTGCTCTTCATCCCGACCAGCGTGCTCTGCGCATCCTTTGGCGCAAACCTTGCCCACAAGCTTTCGCGCCGCAAGCTTGAACTTGCCTTCGGCATCTTCCTCTCGTTGATTTGCTTGCGTTTTCTGCTCTCGCTTTGAACATTGCGCCGCCGATCAAGCCAAGTTGAGTTTCCCTGTTGAGCGCCTGCCCTAGATTGGCAGCTTGACACCGGGAGGAAGACTGATGCGTGTGATCTACCTGTTTCCATTGCTGGTTCTTGGGCTGCAAGGGGCCCCTGCCCTGTCGCAGGATGCCGCGAAAGCACCGGCGCCGGCCAGCGACAGCCGGCAATCGGGTTCGATCCTTGATCTGTTGCCGGGCGATAGCGTGACCGAGCATGTGCTGCAGACAGCCGGCGGCCCCCTCGCCTATACGGCAACCGCCGGAACGCTTTTCCTTCGTGGTCCCGATGGCCAGGTGACGGCAAAACTGTTCTACACCGGCTACCGCGCCAAGGATCGCGCGGCTGAGCGGCCAGTGACCTTTGCCTTCAATGGCGGGCCAGGGGCAGCGTCGGCCTATCTGCATCTGGGGCTGGTCGGCCCGCGAATGCTGCCGTTTGAAGGCGCCAATGCCGATGGTACGCGGCCTGTGCTTCAGGATAACCCGGAAAGCTGGCTCGCCTTTACCGATCTTGTGATGATCGATCCGGTGGGCACCGGCTGGAGCCGCGCCGTGAGCGACGAGGCCACAGGCCGTTTCTACAATGTCCGCCAGGATGCCGAGAGCCTTGCCAAGGTGATTGCGCTTTACGTGCAGCAGAACACTCTGTTGTCCGCACCCAAATATCTTCTGGGCGAAAGCTATGGCGGATTTCGCGCCGCAAAAGTGGCGCTTGCCATGAAAAACAGCCAGAACATGCTGCCATCCGGCATCATCATGCTGTCGCCGCTCACCGAAGGCCGCTTCGTCTTCGGTGCCGATGGTGATCCACTGGCTGCAGCCCTGCAGTTTCCGGCACTTGCCGCTGCGGAACTGGAAAGACAGGGGCGGTTTGATCTGCAGTTGGTAAGTGAAGCTGAACGTTTCGCGATGACGGATTATCTGACGTCGCTTGCCGTTCCCCCCTCCCCCGGAGCCGAGGCCGATGCCTTTCATGCACGCGTCGCGGCGCTGACTGGCCTATCAAAGGAGGTTGTTGCGCAAACCCGTGGCTTTGTTGGCGATGTCTATGCCAAGCAGGCGGCAGGGGCCGGGCGGATCGTCAGCCCCTATGATGCAGGCATTTCCCATGCGGATGCCTATCCGGAAGGGCCCGAGACCCGCAATGATGATCCGGTGCTGGAAGGTTATACGCGGGCATATGGATCAGCGACGGCGGGTTACCTTTCCAGCGAACTCGGCTTCAAGACCGAGATGACCTATTCCTTGCTCAACACCGATGTAAACCGTCGTTGGGAATGGAATGGCGGTCGTGGCGGCGATAACCGGGTCTCAGCCAGTATTGCCACGGATCTGCGGGATCTTCTGTCCGTCATTCCCTCGTTCCGTCTGATGATTGCCCATGGCTATAGCGATATCCTGACGCCCTATGGGGTCAGCCGCTATGTGCTGGATCATCTGCCGCCGGATCTGGCGCGTGGGCGCACAGAGCTGAAGGTCTATCGTGGCGGGCATATGTTCTACACGCGCGACGAGGATCGCAGGGCCATGTTCGAGGACGCCAGGAATTTTTACCGTGGCCGGGACGCGCAGGATTGAATGGTTGGGAAGGGGGCTACTGCCCCCTCCCCGCGTTTTGAACCTAGACGCGTTCCAGCGCAATCGAGATGCCCTGACCGACGCCGATGCACATGGTGGCCAGCGCATAACGGCCACCGGTTTCCTTGAGCTCCAGGGCGGCCGTGCCTGAAATACGGGCGCCTGACATGCCCAGCGGATGGCCAAGGGCAATCGCGCCGCCATTGCGGTTGACGCGGGCATCATCATCGGCAATGCCCAGATCGCGCAAGGTCGCAAGGCCCTGGCTGGCGAAGGCTTCGTTGAGTTCGATCACGTCCATCTGCTGCTGGGTCAAGCCAAGCCGTGCCAACAGCGCCTTGGAGGCTGGTGCCGGACCAAAGCCCATGATGCGCGGTGCAACGCCAGCCGTTGCGCCACCCAGAATGCGGGCAATGGGGTTCAGGCCGTATTTCTTCGCCGCTGCTTCCGAAGCAATGATCAGCGCTGCTGCGCCGTCATTGACGCCGGATGCATTGCCCGCCGTGACTGTGCCGCCTTCCTTCTTGAAGGGCGTGCCAAGCTTTGCCAGGATCTCGATTGTCGTGGCGCGAGGATGCTCATCCTTGGCAACGACAATCGGGTCGCCCTTGCGCTGGGGAATGGTGACCGGGGTGATTTCGCGTGCGAGGCGACCGTTGGCCTGCGCTTCGGCAGCCTTGTTCTGGCTGCGCACGGCAAAGGCATCCTGGTCTTCACGGCTGATGTGGAAATCTTCCGCCACGTTCTCGCCGGTCTCCGGCATGGAATCCACGCCATACTGCTTTTTCATCAGCGGATTGACGAAGCGCCAGCCGATGGTCGTGTCATAGATTTCGGCATTGCGCGAGAACGCGCTGTCGGCCTTGGGCATGACGAAGGGCGCACGGCTCATGCTTTCCACGCCGCCGGCAATCATCAGGTCGGCCTCGCCGGACTTAATGGCGCGGGCGGCCGTGATGACAGCATCCATGCCAGAGCCGCAGAGGCGGTTCATGGTCGTGCCCGTGACACTGACCGGCAGGCCGGCAAGCAGCAATGACATGCGCGCAACGTTGCGATTGTCTTCGCCCGCCTGGTTGGCGCAGCCATAGATGACGTCTGCCACGGCTTCCCAATCGACGGAGGCATTTCGCTCCATCAGGGCTTTCAGCGGCACGGCGCCGAGATCATCGGCGCGCACGGAAGCGAGAGAGCCGCCGAAACGGCCGATAGGGGTGCGGATATAGTCGCAGATATAGGCTTCGGTCATTGTCTTTTCCTCACAGCGCCGGCACGACGAGATCAGCCACGGGACCGTCCAGATGCAGCGGCGCGCCTGTCATGGCCTGCAATTCGTCCATGGTCATGGTGCTCAGCTTTTCGCGCACGACGAAATGCTTGTCCTTGATATCCACGACGGCATGGCTCGTATAGATGCGGGTAATGCAGCCAACGCCGGTGAGCGGGAAGCTGCAGGCCTCGACGAGCTTCGGCTTGCCATCCTTGGTGCAATGCTCGGTGATAACGAAGACCTGCTTTGCCCCATGCACCAGATCCATGGCGCCGCCGACGGCGGGAACGCCCTTGGAGCCAACGCGCCAATTGGCAAGATCGCCGTTCTGCGCCACCTGATAGGCGCCGAGGATTGCCACATCCAGATGGCCGCCGCGCACCATGGCAAAGCTATCGGCGTGATGGAAGAAGGAGGCGCCCGGCTTCAGGGTCACGGCCTTCTTGCCTGCATTGATGAGGTTCCAATCCTCCTCGCCTTCGGCTGGCGGTTCACCGAAATTGAGGATGCCGTTTTCCGTGTGGAAGATCGCTTCGCGGCCCGGCGGCTGATAGCGCGCCACCATTTCGGGAAAGCCGATGCCGAGGTTCACATAGGCGCCATCCTCGATATCCTGGGCGGCACGCCAGGCGATCTGGGCATTGGAGAGCTTGATGTCGTCGCGCGTGTCGATGGTCATGCGTAGGCCACTCCTGCCCGGATGAGAACTTCTTCCTGCTGCGGATCGGCGACTTCGACGAGGCCATTGACGAAAATGCCGGGTGTGATCACGTGTTCCGGATCGATCTCGCCAGCTGCGACAATCCGCGAGACCTGGGCGATCGTGGTGGCAGCTGCCATGCACATCAGCGGATTGAAGTTTCGTCCGGCCTTATTGTAGGTGAGGTTGCCATGCGTATCGCCAAGCTCCGCCTTGACGATGGCAAAATCGGCCTTGAGCCAGCGTTCTTGGACGTAATGCCGACCGTCGAATTCTGCGATGCCCTTGCCGTTGGCGAGTTCAGTGCCATAGGCGGTTGGGGTGTAGAAGGCCGGGATGCCGGAGCCGCCGGCGCGGATGCGCTCGGCGAGCGTACCCTGCGGCACCAGCTCCAACTCGATTTCGCCGGCGAGATAGCGATCTGTGAAGGCACGCGGATCGGATGAGCGCGGGAAGGAGCAGATCATCTTCTTCACGAGGCCAGCGTCGATCATGGCGGCGATGCCGATACGACCATTGCCGGCATTGTTATTGATGACCGTGAGGTTTTTCGGGCCTTTGTCGATCAGTGCGTGGATGAGTTCGATCGGTGCGCCCGATCCGCCGAAGCCGCCGATCATGACGGTGGCTCCGTCATGGATCTTGGAGACGGCCTCTGCCGTGCTCCCAATTGTCTTGTCCATCTGTCATTCTCCCGATGACGTTGAGATGGCGCAATAAGCGCTCGCGAGTTGCCAGCCGTCAACTTTTATGTGCGTTATTTGACATTTGTTCGTATATCGCACATTCTGGCCAAGTGACGGGTGCTGGAGATGCTTTCATGCGAGATACAGACTTTATCGGTGGCTTTGCCAAGGGTCTACGCGTCATCGAGGCATTTGGTGAAAACAGGCCGCGGCTTTCCATTGCCGACGTTTCCAAACTAACGGGCCTGGATCGCGCCACAGCCAGGCGCTGCCTACTAACTCTGTCGGAACTCGGCTATGCCGATTATGACGGAAAGTTCTTCGCGTTGACGCCAAAGATCCTGCGGCTCGGGCATGCCTATCTCTCTGCAACGCCGCTGCCGCATATCATCCAGCCATTCCTCGACCGCCTGTCAGATGATGTGGGGCAAAGCGCCTCCGCCAGTGTGCTGGATGGCGCCGAAATTGTTTACATCGCGCGCGCTTCACAGCGCCGGGTCATGTCGATCAACCTGATGCCCGGTAGCCGTTTGCCAGCCTACTGCGCCTCCATGGGCCGCATACTTCTGGCGTCGCTCGGCGATGACGAGGCGCAAGCGCTGATATCTCAAAGCCCCTTGCACGCCTTTACGCCGCATACGATGACCGATCCCGATCTGTTGATGAACGAGATCCGCCAGGTGCGGGTGCAGGGCTATGCGGTGATCGACCAGGAACTGGAGCTGGGTCTCTGCTCCATTGCCGTGGCGCTTGTGAACGGGCGAGGGCGGGCTGTGGCTGCGATCAATATCGGCGCGCCTGCGGCCCAGCTGGAAGCGCAGCAATTGGCGGAGCGCTATCTGCGGCCATTGCGGGAGGTAGCTACCCAGCTTCGTCCGCTTCTTGCCTGATGAACAAAGAGAGGTTGACGGCTGTCAACCTCCGGATCTGTTCCACAACGCTGCGCCGAAATGTCTGCGTTGACAGCTGTCAACGGCAGGGCCCTGATGCCGGGTGTGAGACGAAAGGCCATGCGGAGGAATTTCGCAGTTGCGAGTCACATGCCGCCGGAGGCATGATCAGGCTGTCGCATCCCGTCCACCTCGCCCGTCAGTGATCCCCCAGCAATCCGGAAATTTCCAGTGACCGATAGACCGACCCTTTCCGCCGTGGCGGATGCTCTTGCCGATCAATCCACAACGGCGGTCGCGCTCGCCAAACAGGCGCTTGCTCGCATCGATGATCCGCAGGGGGAGGGCGAACGTGTCTTCATCCGCCGCAATGATCAACGCGCGCTGAAACTTGCCGAAGCTTCCGATGCCGTCCGGGCTGCCGGTCACTGCCGCTCTCCGCTTGAAGGCGTGCCAATCTCGGTGAAGGATCTGTTTGATCTGCGTGGCGAGACGACGCTTGCCGGCAGCGTGGCGCTGAAGGGTAAGCCGCCGGCGCATAAGGATGCGCCGGTTATCCAGCGCTTGATTGCCGCCGGTGCCGTCATCACCGGCACCACCAATATGAGCGAGTTTGCCTTTTCCGGCATCGGCATCAACCCGCATTACGGTACGCCGAAAAACCCTTATGACCGCGCCACCGGTCGCGTGCCGGGTGGCTCATCGTCGGGCGCTGCCATCTCGGTGACGGACGGCATGGCGGTGGCTGCCATCGGAACCGATACCGGCGGATCGATCCGCATCCCCTCGGCGCTCTGCGGTCTGACCGGTTTCAAGCCGACGGCAGCGCGTGTCTCGGCGCAAGGCGTCGTGCCGCTTTCGACCTCCCTCGATTCCATCGGTCCGCTGGCCCGTAGCGTCACCTGCTGCGCGATCATCGACCAGATCCTGTCCGGGGAGGGCGGGGATCTGCCGCAGGCGCTTCCCCTGAAGGGTCTGCGCCTTGCCGTGCCGCAGACCGTGGTGCTTGCCGATATGGACGAGACGGTATCGCGCGCCTTTGCCCGCACGCTGTCGCTCCTTTCCAAAGCAGGCGCCGTGATTTCCGATATTGCATTGCCGGAATTTTCCGAGGTCGCGCAGATCTATGCGCGCGGCGGCCTGGTGGCGGCTGAGGCATTGCACTGGCACCGCGCGCTTCTGGAAGAGGCCGGCGACAGCTATGATCACCGCGTCCGCATGCGCATCCTGCGGGGTCGCGATCTGTCGGCTGTCGATTACCTCGAAACGCTTGCCCTGCGTCGCGACTGGGTGGCGCGGGTCAATGCCGCGATCGCCGGCTTCGATGCGCTTATCCTGCCGACAGTGCCGATCATTGCGCCGGCGATTGCGCCGCTCGAAGCCGACGACAGCGCCTTCTTCGCAGCCAATGGCCTGATCCTGCGTAATTCGACCATGATCAACTTTCTCGATGGCTGTGCACTTTCCATTCCCTGCCATGCCCCGGATGAAGCGCCGGTCGGCTTGATGGTCGCCGGTGCCAATCTGCAGGATGCAAAGATCCTGTCGGTCGGTCTGGCGGTGGAGGCTGCTCTGGCGCAGGCCGCCGGCTAGTCGTCCTGTCTGATCGCCGGACGTCCGCCGCCAGAATGACTGGGTTCGGCGGCGGATCTCTCTTGTAGACAGGTGTCAAACCCACCTCGTCTTAGCCGATAATTATGTTGAACAGCGGTGCTTTTCATTCCCCATCGGGCGCCGGCGTGGTAATGTGTAACGTGCTTTGCTTGGATGCTCTCTGAGCCCCGATCCAGGCACAATTTCCGGTGTTTTTATTGCCCCGCAGGCTGTGCGGTTATTCGCCAAATTTTCGCTGAAAACCGCACATGCGGCTGCGCCCTATCTCAAGGCAAACCTATTGCGCTGTGCTAGCCACGCGCCCGAAGCGCTGCCGTTAAGGGCAGCCGTGTGGCGGCAAAGGCGGGCAGCGCACCGCCGAGAATGCCAATGGCGAGGCCTAAGAGACCGGCGGTCAGCATGACATCCGGCGTAACGCTGAGCTGAAAGGCCATGCGGGTATTGTTCGCGCCGATGGTGCTCGCCTGCCAGCCATTGAAGACAAGCCACGAACCGGCAAGCCCGAGGACAACGCCTGAGCCGGCCAGAATCATCGCCTCAACCCAGGTGCCGATGAAGGCCGACAGCCGGCTGAAGCCGAGGGCGCGCACGGTGGCAATCTCCACCGTCCTGTCGGAGACCGAACTCATCATCGTGTTGAGCGCCCCGGCCGTTGCTCCAACGGCCATCAGCAGCGCAAGCGGCCAGCCGAACAGGCGGATGAGGCTGGCCGTGCGTCCCGATTGCGCGGCGTAAAGATCAGCCTCGGTGATGGCGGTGAGCGGGGTGGAGGTCACTGTAGCGAGCGCATCCCAAAGGTGCTGGAGTGCGGCGGGACCGGCAAGCTTCATGCGGAGGCTCTGGACTTCACCCTCCCGACCAAACGCTGCACGCACGGCATCAAGCGGGGCCCAGAGTTCGGATTCAAAAGCGCTGCCATGGGCGGAGAATGTCCCGATCACCGTCCAGTCCACAGTGCCAAGCCGAACCGTGCCGCCGACATGAAGGCCAAACTCCGCCGACAGACGGTCTCCGACCAGGATTTCGCGGGCACCGGGCGTGAAGAAATCGCCAGCGGAGAGCGTGATCCCTTCGCGGATTGCGGGACCGGCTGTATCCATGCCGCGCAGTGCCAGCGTCCGGTTGGGGCCGCTAGCGCCTTGCTGCAGATCGACGGGCACGACGAGTTCACGCGATGAGATGAGAGTGCCGATCGGATCGCGGGACACGCCGATGTCACCGGTCATGGCGGTGAGCGTTCGGATGACATCGGCTGGGATGTCCGAGCCTGCCTCCTGATTGGTGCCGCCGCCGAGCACGACGGCCACCATGGGTGATCCGGCGCCTTCAAGCGCGCTCTCGAAACCCTTCGCCATGGCGAGAAAGCCCGCGAGCACAGAGACGACAAGCGCGACCGACAGGGCCATTGACGCGGAGATGGCGAACCGGCGTGGCAGGCTGGAGAGATTGGCGCGGATCATCACGCGCGTTTGTTTGGAAAGGGTGGACATGGCGGTTACCTCGTTCTGAAGGCTTGGATGATCGGCGTGCGCATCGCGTTTGCGGCGGGCAGGGCGCCACTGGCAAGGCCAAGAGCGGCCATGAGTGCAAGCGCCTTGGCGGCGATCAGCGGGGAAAAGACAAGGCCGAGTTCCGGGCCAGCCAGCGACGTTGCGAGCGCGGCCATGCCCAATCCCAATCCGCCGCCGAGGAGGAACACAAGCAGGGTTTCGGCGAGGATCAGGCCGAGGATCTTTACCTGCGAAAAGCCAAGCGTCTTCAGCACGCCGATCTCGAACCGGCGCTCGCGCACGGCAAACACCATGGTGTTGACGACAATCATCAACAGGGTGACGAAGGCCGCACCCACCACGAGGTTCACGATCAGGCCGATATCGGCATATTGGCGCAGATAGGCTTCGAGAAACTGCTTCTCCGATTGGGTGCGCGTTGGAGCCGCGGAATTTGCAAACAGCGCATCGATCCGGGTGGCGAGCGCGCTTGATGCCACGCCGTCACGAGGAAGGACAATGAAGGCGTCCGCCGTATCGCGGCCCCTGGCTCGGGCGGCATTCAGATAATCATATCGGGCGATGACGAAATAGGTGTCGGTCGAGGCGTTTTCGCCCTCGAAGATGCCGGCAATTTCGAAGCGCCAGTCACGGCTCATGTCGCGCCTTGCCATGTCGAAGGCGGTCACCGTGATGCTTTGCCCGACTGTCCAGCCCTGCGCATCGGCGAGCGCCCGACCGACCAGCACCCTGTCACGGCCTCCGCTGAGTGACGCGGCAAGCTCTGGCGTGAGGCCAAGACCTTTGCCATTGACGTCCATCAGCCGTTGAGGATCAACCGCGCTGACGGAGACCATGTTTTTCTCGACATCCACGAAGCCGCGCAGGCGCGCCATATAGCCGACAGCCGCCACATCCGGTTCGGCTTCGATGCGAGAAAGCAAAGCCATGGGCAATGGCTGCGTGCGCCCGGCAGCGCTCATGACGCCCAGCAGGTCGGAGCTGGCGCCGGAACTGCCCTGCGTTCCCGACAGAAAACTCTGGGTCAGGCCATAGATCAGGAAGGCGACTGCGATGCAGATCGTCAGGAGAATGCTGCGCAGCGGTTTGCGCCCGGCATTCTTGCGGGCAAGATCGAGAAAGGTCATCAGGCGGCCCTTTTTTCTTCGATGAAATTGCCCTTGTCGAGATGCAGGGTCCGTTTGGCATAAAGTGCTGCCTGCGGATCATGGGTCACCATCAGAATGGTTTTGCCCAGCGTCCGGTTGAGATAGCGCAGCATTTCCAGCACCTCGTCGGCGGATTTCCGGTCCAGATCACCGGTCGGTTCGTCGCACAGCAAAAGGCCCGGATCCGAAACAATGGCGCGCGCAATGCCCACGCGCTGCTGCTGGCCGCCGGACATCATCGAGGGATACTGTTTCTCGCGCCCGGCAAGCCCGACGAGATCGAGCACTGTCTTTACCCGCTTGCGCCGCGCACTTGCCGACAGAGGTTTGAGCAGCAGCGGCAATTCGACATTTTCCGCCGCGTTCAGCATGGGCAGCAGATTGTAGAACTGGAAGACGATGCCCATGTGATGCGCCCGCCAGGCGGCGCGGGCGGCCTCTCCCATCTGGTCAAGACGGCTTTCGCCAATGCGCCAGCTGCCGGCATCAGGCCGGTCTATGCCGGCAAGCATATTGAGCAGCGTCGATTTGCCCGATCCAGACGGTCCCATGACGGCAACGAAATCGCCGCGCGGGATTGAGAGGGTGAGACCGGAGAATATGGTGATGGTCTCGCCACCAATACGGTATCCCTTCCGGACGCCATCAAGCGCGATATAGGGTTCAAAGGTTTCGGTCATCGGGTCGTGTCTCCAATGTGATCAAGGGGAATGCGGATGCGGGCGGCCATGTTGGGCCGAATGCCCACGGGCGGGCGGTCGAGCGACAGGCGCAAGGTGATCGTGCCCTTCTCGGCGGAGGCAATGGGCGCAAGGCGCAACACGTCGATGGGAAATGGCTGGCCGGGAAAACTGTCCAAGACCGCTTCGCCTTGAAGCCCCTGTCGGAGTGCTGCAATATTGGTCTCGGCCACATCCGCGTCGATCACCAGACTTGTCATGTCCGCGATGGCGAGAAGGCTCTGGTTCTCCCGCGTGCTGTCGGCCCGCGCCAGGATCGTGTCGCCCACATGGGCATCCAGCCGGGTGACGGTGCCGGCAAAGGGCGCACGCACGGTCAGTTCCGTCAGGCGTTCTTCGGCAATCATGATGGCAAGCTTCGCGCTTTCCAGTGCTTGCAAAGCTTGTGCGGATGCGTTTTCCGCCCGTTGCACGGCGGCCTGCGCCTCTTCGAGAACCTGCCGCGAGGTTACATCGCGACGGGCAAGACTTTCGGTGCGAGTGAGGGCTGTGCGCGCCTGCGCCAGGTCGATATCTCGGGCAGCAAGCACCAGATCCGCCTGGTTCTTCGCCGCATAGGCCTGTTGTTGTGCAAATCTGGCACCGGCATCCTCGAGCGTTACAAGAACCGCGCCCCTTTCCACCCGCTCGCCCACTTCAACGGCGATCTGGGTAACCCGGCCTTCGTACTTGGAAAAAATAGTCGTCATGCGCGGCGCGACGACAAAGCCGGAGCCGGTGATTTCATGCGCAGCAGCGATGGCAGGGCGCTGCAGCGGCTTTCCGCTATCCGGTGCGGGTGAAGAGACCGCAGTCGATTGTGCCGCCGGAGCAATAGGTCTCGCAATGTTCTGAAGCATACCGGACGCAGGCAGAATGAGCCAGGTAGCCGCGGCCAGCATCAAGGCTGCGAGGAAAAGAGGAAGAACGAGCCGCCGGCGCAGGGTCTGCGACGGCTGTTGGTCGTGGCTTTCTGTCTCCGGCGTCAGGGACGCGAGCGACAGCGCGAGCTTTCGCTCGAATTCGGGATGAAGGTTGAGGTGCGAGTTCATGCCGCCATGATGGGCAGACAGCGCGAAAACGAGACCTCAAACGCGTTTTAAGCCGTCCTGAAACATGATCGAGGACGTGAATAGGCTTCTCGCCTCATGTCGATCGGTCCTAAGCGGCGTGGACGGATTTGATCAAGATGAAGCCTGCGGCGATTGCGACGATTGATGCGAAATTTTGTTTGGTCTTCTCGCATTGTAGCGCGACGCGCTTGAAGCGTTTGAGTTTTCCGACTGCTTGGTCGATGCGGGCGCGACCTTTGTAGAGCGCTTTGGGAAAGAACGTCGGCTTTGTTTTTGCCGTTGAGCGATAAGGAATGATGGGAACCGCGCCCCG
The DNA here is from genome assembly GCF_005222845.1 of Rhizobium sp. FY34. Lineage (GTDB taxonomy): Bacteria > Pseudomonadota > Alphaproteobacteria > Rhizobiales > Rhizobiaceae > Neorhizobium. The sequence continues at coordinate 243,539 of NZ_STFZ01000014.1, forward strand.
CCGTCTTGCGGCCCGCCGGTTGGCCTTGCTATCATAGCCCTTGTCGCCTATGGCGGCGCGGGGATCTACATCAACGCCAAGCAGGATTGGAAAGTGTGGAGCGTCACCTTTCTCGCCCCCGGTCAGGTCGAAGGCGATGGGATGTCCGTCGAAATCGGTCTTCAGGTGGATTTTGGTAGAGAAGCCGCCTCGCGAGCGTCCAAGCGCTTGGCCATATTGCCCCCTTTTGCTCCTGCTGCCG
>NZ_STFZ01000014.1:243798-266488 GCF_005222845.1 Rhizobium sp. FY34
GTGTTCACAGCTTGAAGCCGTTCTCACGGTGCCAACTCAGGCACTGGGGATGTGGCCGCTCGAAGACCCTGCCAGGCAAGATCGCCTTCCCGGTCTTGTTGAGGAGAGCTTGAATGCTGTCAGGATCATTCGCCTGACGCGATATCTGAACCGCCCCGGCTTTGCCGGAGACCCCAACTCGTGAGAAGTTGGGTCTACGACAAGCAAAACGACGAACAAATTTCCCCCTGAAGTCCGCGCCCGCGCCGTTCGAATGGTGGCGGAACACGAGGCCAAGCATCCTGCCGCTGGGCTGCGGTTTCTTCGATTGCCGCCAAGATCGGTTGCTCGGCGCATACGCTCCACGAATGGGTGAAGAAGGCCGAGGTCGATAGCGGCAAGCGGGCAGGTCTGCCAAGCGATGTGGCAGAGAAGATGAAGGCTCTGGAACGGGAGAACCGCGAACTTCGTCAGGCGAATGAGATTCTACGCAAAGCTTCGGCGTATTTTGCCCAGGCGGAGCTCGACCGCCCGCGCAAGCGATGATTTCCTTCATCGACGAACACCGCTCGGTGGTCTGGGTCGAGCCGTTTCTCACAGGCTGCTGCCGATTGCCCCGTCCACCTATTATGAAGTCGTCGCCAAGCGCACGGACGTCGCTCGGCTCGCACCGTCGCAAGGCTCATGAGAATGATGGGTCTTCAAGGCATCATTCGTGGCAAGCCGAACGGCTCATGCGGGCTTTGTGCTCGATGCCCGAGAGCAGGCGCTTCACGACCGACGGTCCGTCAACCGTGGCGGGCTGGTTCAGTATTCCGACCGCGGCTCGCAATATGTGTCCATTCGCTATTCCGAACGACTGGCAGAGGCGGGCATCGAGCCGTCTGTCGGAAGCGTTGGCGACAGTTACGACAATGCTCTCACTGAGCCGATCAATGGTCCTTACAAGGCCGAGGTCATCCATCGGCGAGGACCATGGCGCAACTTCGAGGCCGTTGAGTTCGCCACGCTCGAATGGGTCATTGGTTCAACAACCGCCGCCTTCTGAAGCCCATCGGAAACATGCCGCCAGCCGAAGCCGAGCAACGCTACTACACCAAGCTGGACGCGCCAGCCATGGCCGCAGAACTTAAACCAAACGGTCTCCGGTAATGCCGGGGCGGTTCACTTTGATCTCATGGCTCACTACAGCATCTGAGCGGTGTACGCATAATTTTCGGACTAAATCGATTCCAGCTATTGCATTTCCTAATCAGGTTGCTTGGGCACGGCACTCGGCCGTGCCGAAACAAGCCGGGGCATCAGTCAGCGCTGAGTGCCAGCATAACCATATGGCTATCGACATACTGCACCATGCTGGCAATCTTCCCATCCCGCAGGTGATAGAGATGGGCAAAACTGGCTGTCATCGACTTGCCCGTTGCTTTGTACGTGCCGTGATAGACACCGAAGGCGGCGACGCGGTCGCCGTCTTCCATGAAGGTGTGAACATCGGCGCGGTAGCCGTTCCACTCGGTGCCAAGACGTTGAAATACGCCGGCGACGATCGCATCTGGACCGACATATGTGCCGGCATAGGGGAAGCCTTCGGCCTCCGTCCACGTGGCATCGGGCGCAAGAGCCGCAAGCAGGTTGCGGCCATTGTCTTCGGAAGACCCCTCATAGGTCGCGCGGATGAGTTCAAGATTGGCACCCATGTCCTCAGCCCCACTTCATTTCGCCGGTTGCCACCTTGGAGCCGATGTCCAGTGCCACGCCCATGCCCAGACCCGGGAAACGCGCTTCCATGGCAGCCTTCAAGTCGGCGGAACCCTTGGCCTTGGCCAGTTCTTCCTCGAAAGCCTTCAGATAGGCAATCGTGTGCTCGACACCCGAAATGTCGGTCGCAGCAGCGGGCGCCATATGCCCTGCAACAACAACGGATGGCTTGAGGGCTGCAAGCTTTTCGAGATTGGCAATCCAGGCTGCGCGCAATGCGGCACTGTTGGTGTCTGCTGTCCAGACATGCACACCGTTGAAGATCATCACGCCGCCAAACACAGCGTTCAGAGAAGGAACGAAAAGGAAGCGCCGGTTGGGCAGGTTTTCGGCCGGAACTATCTTGATGATTTCACCGTCAACCGTCAGCGTCTTCTCGTCAAAGGCGGTGGGGATGACGACGTCGGCCAATACCTGCGGGCCGTTTTCCTTCAGCTGCGGGCCCCAGACGGCAAGCTTTTTGTCGACGCTTGCCTTGATCGCCTCGACTGTTTCGCTTGCGGCAATGACTTTCGCATCCGGGAAGGCAGCCTTGATCGGCGCCAGGCCGAAGTAATAGTCCGGATCGGACTGGCTGACATAAATCGTGGTCAGCGTCTTGCCCGTTACCTTGATCGCTTCGGCCACGGCCTTGCCGTCAGAAAGGGTGAAGCCCCCGTCGATCAGAACGGCTTCGGTGGCACCCGAAATCAGGACCGGTGCGCGGAAGAAGCCGTTCTGACCAGCGGGAAAATGCGTCCACGTGAGGCCGGCCGCAGCCTGTCCAAGACCAGCGGGGGCAAAGACGGCCGTGGCGCTGGCGGCAATGGTGGTCTTCATGATGGCTCTTCTGGTAAACATGATCAGTCCTTTTGCTGTGGTTTGTCTTGGAAGTCTGGAAGGAACAGAGCCGTGGTTCAAAGCCCCGCAGCGCCGGCATTGGCGATTGCACCATCATCGGCGGGCATTGCCCCGCTGACCCCGATTGCACCGATAACCTTGCCGTCCAGCACAAGCGGAACACCGCCTTCAATGGGAAAAGCGCCGGGTACCGCCAGCAGATTGAGCTGGTTGTTTTGAAGGATCAGATCACCGATAAGCTTGGACGGTGTTTTGATGCCGTTGGCGGCCTTGGCTTTGCCGAGAGCGGCATCAATCGTGCCGATCCCAGCCTGGTCGGCACGCTCGAGGTAGACAAGATTGCTGCCGGAATCGACAATCGCAATGGTCATGTCGAAGCCGCCCTTCTGCATCGCTGCAACGGCCGCTGCGGCAACCTGTCGGGCCTGTTGCAGGCTGATTGGCGCACCGTAGGGCGGTATATTCTGGGCAAAAACTGGCGTCGCCAGGACCGCGGCAACAGCGGCAACGAACAGTGACTTGCGGATCATAGGGATCGGCATTTGACGTTACCCTTGGTTCGCGAGATGTGCAGAGGCGGCGCCGGAACCGATCAGCCTGGAGAAAAGCGCACTGTTGCCGAACAGGTCCTGTGTCTTCAAAAGCGTCTTACTGCCACCCTCATCGACGATAACACCCGGCACACCCCGGACTGCAAACTCTCGCATCAGAGCCTGTGCCGCGAGCAAGCGATCCTCGTGAAAGGCAAGGAGCTGGCCAGTCGGCGACGAGAGCTGCGATGCCGCGGCCTCAAGCCCCAACCCTTCAAGCACTGCAACGAGCACCGGCACGGCTGTCACATCGAGACCGGAGACATATCGGGCCTCCTGGATCGCCCTCAGGGCATCGAGTTCCCGATCCGGCGCTGTCCGTGCCACAGCCGACAGTGCAAGCGTGGCCGGACCTGAATCCAGCCTGCCGCCCTTGGACAGCACGTTGGTGCGGTAGGCCTCGGTAAAACGCTGACCGGTCAGGGCGGCGATCCGCTCATCATTCGACCAGGCGTAAGCGGCAAAGGATGCGTCCATCGGTCGTGCGCCGGCGCCGGAAAACAGCCCTGTCGGCTGAGCTACAACCGTCACACCGGGGGCCGCTGCAAGCTGCGCCATGAGGGTTGATGCACCGTAACACCAGCCGCAAAGCGGATCGAAGAGATAGATGATCTGTGTTGTGTCGGTCATGTCTGGCTCCTTGGTGCACCATAGATGTCATGTGGGCATTGGCATGAGAAGATCGATGAAACAGACAGAATGTATGCTAAAACATGACAATCAAATCGGAGATCCATATGCAGGACGCCACCAATCTCAATCGCCTTGCCTATTTTGTTGCGGTGGTCGATGCGGGGTCTTTCACCAAGGCAGCGGCCGGTCTCGGCATTACGAAGGCCGTCGTCAGCCAGCAGGTTGCGAGGCTGGAACAGGAGGTCGGCGCCACGCTGCTCCTGCGCACCACCCGGCGATTGCAGACAACGGAAGCCGGCAGAATTTTCCACGCCCGCTGCGTCTCGATCCTGCGGGCGGCTGAAGAAGCCCTGGCAGAACTGGCGCAATCGAGGGCGGAGCCGAAGGGCACACTGCGAATGACCGCACCCCACGACTATGGAACCTCGGTCATCGTGCCAGTGGTCACCGCATTCACGCGCCGCTATCCCGAATGCCGGGTCGAACTCAACCTCAACGACACGATGGTGGATCTTCTTGCCGACAATCTCGACATCGCCATCCGGGTGGGTTGGCTCGAAGATTCCAGCCTGCAGGCGAGACGGATTGGCGGATTTCGACAACTTCTTGTCGGTTCGCCGGAGTTTGCCGACAAGATTGCGGCGCTGCGGCAACCGGCAGACTGCATGGGCCTGCCATTTGTCTCCAACTACGCCTTGCGGGAACCGCTTGAGTGGACGTTTACGCACCACGACGGAACCACCCAGACAATCCGCTTCGAGACCAGCATTGCGATCAACATGACACCAGCCGTGATGCGGGCTGTCATGGGCGGCGCTGGCCTTTCTGTCTTGCCCGATTTCCTGGCAGCTTCAGGCTTGTCCACCGGTGAACTAATCCCTGTCTTGACGGAATGGCATCTCCCGCAAGGCGGTGTCTACACGGTGTATCCAGCGGCCCGGTTTCGTCCGCCAAAGGTGACGGCATTCGTCGAAATGCTGGTCGAAAGCCTCAAAAGATGAGGCGCCATGAGTTGTCCGCCTCCATTCGCGGGCAGATGACATGAGGCATGGAGGCCGCTGTCGCCGCCTCCATCCTTCGGGTCAGGCTCAGATCTTGACGAAGTTATGCGCAGACAGCGACCCGAACGGCAGGGAGGCCAACGGACCACCGACATCGAGCGTACCAAGATCGACGGCAAAAAAGCCTGTTGCCTCGATGAGTTTACGCACCTCGGCTTTGGCATCGGCATCATCGCCGGAATAGAACAGAACACGCTGGCCGCCTGCCGTTGCAGGTTCCGGCAAAACATTGACGTCAAGATGATTGAAGGCCTTCACGACACGCGCGCCGGGCACATACTGACTGAAGACTTCGCTCGAGTGTTTTTCACCTAGATCGACGGCCTTGATGCCATAGGCAGCCAGAGGATTGGTGGGATCACTGGCATCCGGTGAATTCGGATCGATGAATTCGACCGGGTTGGTGCCATCGACAACGATGCGACCATTCCAGGCAGGCAAGCTGGACATGATCCTTTCGGCATCGACCCAACGGATGGCGGCAAAAACGATATCGGCGCTTGCTGCGTCTTCAACGGTCCCTGCCGTTATGGACGGGCCAAGCTCTTCCACAAGGGCGGCCAGAGAAGCCGGGCCACGGCTGTTGGAAATCGTGGCGGCGATGCCGGCCTTGGCGAAGATGCGGGCAAGGTTTGAGCCAAGCGCGCCAGAACCGATGATACCAATGCTCATAATGTACTCCAGGTTTGAAGAGGGGCTGGAAAGATGAGAACCGTCAGCGCCCCCGAGGCTGAACAGATCCGAACAATGACTGCAGGACTGCAGTTTATGTTATTGTGTCGTCGTTATAGTGACATTTATAGGTGAAAAATTACCACACCAGCGGTATGGAGAATTTCCCCAGTCTAGCGACTTCACCAGCGATGTCGGCCACCGTGGTTTTCGCCAGTTCGGTTTCCAAGGCAGTGCGGGCTCTAGTCAGAACCGGTTGCATTGCCTCCAGAATGTTGCCGCCCACCGCGCAGTTCTCGCAAGGTGGCGTGCGATGTGTGGAAAACAGTTCCGTATCCTCCACCGCCTCATAAACATCCAGCAGCCTGATCTTTTCCGCAGGCTTTGCCAGCAAAGCGCCGCCCCCTGCCCCAAGCTGCGACCGCGTCAACCCTGCATCATTTAACCGCGAGAGCAGCCCGCGGATGACGACAGCTCCGGTATTGGCGGAGTAGGCGAGATCCTCCGAGCGCATCGGCTTGCCGTCACCGACGGCCAGGCCCGTGAGGATATGAACGGCGACAACAAATCGAGTACTGGTTGGCATGGAGCTATCCGCTTGTGTGTAATCATCACTATTACATATTCCCAATCCTGTCAATCGTCGGTTCTCGAATTTTCTTCCGAGCAGTGTTTGAGACGATCAATCATCCAGCGGCCGGCGGGACCAGGGGGCGCATCAACCCGGTAGACAGCCGACATCGGCAGTTTCAATCCGCCGGCCGTATCCTCAATGGGCAATTCGATCAGCCGCCCTTCGGCAATGTCCTTTTCCACGGCATGGAGAGGCATTCCACCCCATCCAAGGCCACTGACGAGAAAGGCGTGTTTGGCAAACAGGTCGGCGAGCCGCCAGGTCGAGGGAGACATGACGCCAAATTCCCGACCTTGCGAAAGATCCGACCGATCTGTCAGGACCAGTTGCACATGGCGGGCAAGCTCCTCGCGGGGAATGAGGCCCTGATGCGCGGCAAGGGGATGCCGAGCAGCGGCCACCATGACAAATTCGACGCTGGTGATGCGTTCCGCCACCAGGCCCGGCGGCAATGTCGGCAGTGAACCCACGAGTCCGAAACTCGCACGCCCGTCGATGACTGGCTGCACCGCTCCACCCAATGCCTCAACGTAAAGCCGCAAGGGTGTGGCGGGAAATTCCTGGCGAAACTCGTGAGAGACGTCGGCGATCGTCGCAATGGGAAAGAATACGTCGATGACTGCGGCAAGCTCCGGCTCAATTCCACCCGCGATACCTTTGGCACGAGCCTTCATGCCATCAACGGAAGCAACGACCGCGCGGGCATCGGCAAGCAGGACTTCACCCTGCTTGGTCACCTTGGGGTAACGGGCTGAGCGATCGAAAAGAACGACGGACAGTTGCCCTTCCAGATTGGCGATTGTTTCGCTGACCGCAGACTGGGTCCTGCGAAGGCGCCGCGCAGCAGCGGAAAAGCTCCCCTCGTCTGCGGCGGCAACGAATGTACGCAATTGATCCAAAGATACACCGTCAAGCATACCCACCTCCCCTATCGCCATCACCGATGGATAACATCGATAAATACCGGCTGCCACGATTAACGCAAGCGTGGCACTTACACATTCACACGACACTGGCCTACCGCACAGCGCTGAAACAGCGCCCACAAAGCCGAGGAGAATACATGCCCAATCACATCACCGCCGTCGAGCTTCTCCGTCGAAGCCTCGATACGTTTCTTGCCAAGGATATGAAGGGCTGGTCAGAGCTATGTGATGACAATGTCGTCGCGGAGTTTCCATTTGCGCCTGAGGGGTCGCCCCGGCGTCTGGAAGGCAGAAAGGCTCTTTACGAATATTTGCGCAATTATCCTGACGTCATTGATGTTCGCTCGATCCCGAACCTGCGGATCTATGCAACGGATGACGCCAACGTCGCCATCGCGGAATGGAGCGCATCGGGCAAGGTTCTCGCCAACGGTAACGCCTACGAGATGAGTTACGCCACGTTCGTGACGTTCAAGGACGGGCTGATGATCAACTATCGCGAATACTGGAACCCACAGGCCTTCATGCAGGCAATGAGCGGCGCCCAGTTTTAAGCGAGCCTCATCCGACCCGGCGAACACGCACCTCAACCCAAGACGGTCGCCGCTTTGACAACCGAGAAAGCACACCATGACATCTGCAGCAAAAATCGCCCTTGTTACGGGTGGCAGCCGCGGCCTCGGCCGCAACACAGCACTGGCCCTGGCGCGCGCAGGCATAGATGTCGTGATTACCTACAACAGCCAGCAAGACAGCGCTCTGGAGGTCGTACTCGATATTGAAGCGCTCGGGGGAAGGGCGGCGGCAATTCAGCTGAATACTGCAGACATTCCTTCCTTTCCGCGTTTTGCCGAAACGCTTCAATCCAAACTGGATGCGATCTGGTCACGCGACCGGATCGACTTTCTCATCAACAATGCGGGGATTGGTGCACATGCGCCAATCGAGACGACCACCGAAGACACATTCGACCAGTTGATGGCCGTTCATCTGAAAGGCGTCTTTTTCCTCACCCAGACACTCCTGCCGGTGATTGCCGATGGTGGCCGCATCGTCAACGTCTCGACTGGCCTGACGCGCTTTTCGCTTCCCGGATATGCGGCCTACGCCATGATGAAGGGCGGCATAGAAGTGTTCACCCGCTATCTCGCCAAGGAACTCGGACCGCGGGGCATTGCGGTCAACACGGTAGCACCCGGCGCCATCGAAACGGATTTCGGCGGTGGTGTCGTGCGCGACAATGCAACCGTGAACAAGATGATTGCCGGCCAGACCGCACTGGGTCGCGTCGGTCTTCCCGATGATATCGGACCCGTCATCGCGTCGCTGCTCACAAGCGGTACCGGATGGATTAATGCCCAGCGCATCGAAGCCTCCGGCGGCATGTTCCTTTAATTTCAAATATTTGAGGATTTTGAAATGAACGCTCTAAAACCAAGTCACGAGGGCCGTGTGGCTATCGTGACAGGTGCTGCCCGTGGAATAGGACAGGCCATCGCGCTGAAGCTGGCAAGTCATGGCGCAAAACTCGTCCTGGTGGACATGGAAGAGGCGCATGACACCGCTCGGATGATCGATGGAGAGAGCCTGATCATCACGGGCGACGTTTCGAGCGCACCAGATTGGCAGCGCATTGACCAGACGATCCAGAGCCGTTTCGGCGGCACAGATATTGTGGTCAACAACGCAGGCATCGGTTCCGAGAAGATAATCGATGACCTCGACATTGATCTATGGAGGAAGACGCTTTCCATCAATCTGGAAGCCCATTTCCTCAGCGCCAAGCAATTTGTGCCCCAGATGCGCAGAGAAGGCTGGGGGCGTTTCGTCAATATCTCCTCCAACTCCATCGGCCTCGCGATCCCCGGCATGAGCCACTACATGGCCTCCAAGATGGGTGTGATCGGCTTCGTGCGGGGGCTGGCCAATGATGTTGCAAATTCCGGCATCACCGTGAATGCGGTGCTGCCGGCCATCACCAACACCCGCCTGACGCAGGACATGCCGGAAGAGATCAAACGGCAGACCTGGCAGGGACAGGCGATCAAGCGCTTCGCAGAACCGTCCGACATTGCCGGCGCCGTGGCCTTCCTGGCAAGCGAGGATGCATCATTCATCACCGGGCAAGCCATTCCCGTCGATGGCGGGCAATACAAGATATCCTAGCAAACGAGGGGCGCGCGTCTCTGGTTGCCGACTGTTCGGCAACGGGGCACTCGAAAACCATTGTAAAAAGCCATTACATTCCCAAGGATCAAGATATGTCAGACGTTACCAGCCGCTCGGACGCACACCGTAGCGACATCCTCTTTGAACCCGCGCAAATTGGGAAGCTCGCGGTGAAAAACCGTATCGTCATGGCTCCCATGACGCGGTCCTTTTCGCCGGAAGGTGTCCCCGGCCCGGATGTTGCGGCCTATTATCGCAAGCGCGCCGAAGGCGGCGTCGGATTGATCGTCACCGAAGGCACCTGGGTGCCGCACTGGAGCGCATCCGACGATCCCGCAGCACCGAATTTCTTCGGCGATAAAGCCCTTGCCGGCTGGAGCCATGTGGTTGACGAGGTGCATGCCGCAGGCAGCCTCATCATGCCGCAACTCTGGCATGTCGGGCAGCTCTTCAAGGAAGGAACCGGCGCTTCGCGTGGTCATCTCGTCGGGCCCTCCGGCCTGACGGGCGGCTTCGGCATCATGCCGACCGCTTCGGATGAGCCCGCAACACAGCAGGAAATCGACGAGGTGATCGAGGCTTACGCAAAAGCGGCGGCGTCGGCACAGGCGCTCGGCTTTGACGGCGTTGAACTGCACGCGGGCCACGGCTACCTGCTCGACCAGTTCTTCTGGGAGAAATCCAACCAGCGAACCGACCGATATGGCGGCGGACTGGTCGAGCGGACGCGGTTTGCGGTCGAAATCGTCGAGGAAATCAAGCGCCGGACCGGTCCGGACTTCCCCGTCGTGCTGCGCTTTTCGCAATGGAAGATGCATGATTTTTCCGCACAGCTGTTTTCCACGCCAACGGAAATGGCAGCCTTTCTCGCACCTCTCGTCGATGCGGGCGTCGATGCGTTTCATGCATCCCAGCGCCGCTTCTGGGAGGGCGAGTTTGATACGGATCTCAATCTCGCCGGCTGGGCGAAGAAGCTGACCGGAAAGCCTGCGATCACCGTCGGGTCAGTGACCCTGAAGCGCGACCTCATCGAAAGCTTTGCCGGACCCGGCAGCGATGCGGCGGACAATCTGCCGCTGCTGCGCGAGAAACTGTCACGCGGCGATTTTGATTTCGTCGCCATAGGGCGCGCGCTGATCGCCAATCCCGACTGGCCGGAGAAAGTGCGAAACGCCCAGCCGATCAACGATTATGCGGCCACGATGCTGGCGCAGCTCGACTGATCGTCAGCATGGTATCCATCGGCACAGCCAATGGATACCATCACAACATACCGGCTACCGGCGGCGTTAGTGCCATGAGATTGTCCCCTCCATGATCAAGACGCTTCAAAACCTGTTCGCCCGTCTGCGGCCTTCCACCGTCAGCGCCAACCCACTGGAACCATTCAAGATGACAACGATCCTTCACATCGATTCAAGCATCCTCGGCGGCTACTCGGTCAGCCGCAGCCTGACGGCAGAGATTGTCGCAAAGCAGCAGGCCCTGCATCCGGGCGCGCGCGTCATCCGCCGCGACCTGGTGGTCGATGCCGCCATGCACCTGTCGGACGCTCATATGGCTGTCTTCCAGGGCGGCGAAGTCGGCAATGCGGCGCTTGGCCAGGATCTGGCAACCGGTGGCGCTTATGTGGACGAGCTCTTTGCAGCCGATATCATCATCATCGGCGCGCCGATGTACAATTTCACCATCCCCACGCAGCTGAAGGCCTGGGTTGACCGTGTCTGCGTTGCTGGTCGCACCTTCAAATATGGCGCAAACGGCCCGGAAGGCCTGGTCACGGGCAAAAAGGTCTTCGTCGCCTCAGCACGGGGTGGCGTCTACACCGGCGACAGCCCGGCAGCCGCCATGGAGCATCAGGAATCCTATCTGAAGGGCGTGTTGGCATTCATCGGCTTGACGGATGTGACAATCATTCGTGCGGAAGGCCTGGCGCTTGGCGAGGACGCAAAGACGGCTGCAATTGCAGGCGCAAAGGCCGAAATCCAGGCTCTCGCGGCCTGATCCATCCATGGGTGCGGTCCAGCCGCACCCTCTCCCGACCCGCCAACTCTCAAGGCTCTTTCCCCATGGCTAACGTCAATCTGCTGGCATCTGCCGGCCGTCTTCTGCTCGCCCTCATGTTCATCCTCAGCGGTCTCGGCAAGATCGCAGCACCAGAAGCCACGCAGGGCTTCATCGCCTCTGTCGGCCTTCCCTTCCCGCTTCTGTCCTATCTGGTTGCCGTCGTGGTTGAACTGGGCGGCGGCATCCTTCTGGTGCTCGGCTTCCAGACAAAGCTGGTCAGCCTTGCTCTTGCAGCCTTCACCTTTGCAACAGCCGTGGTCTTCCACCGTGATTTCGCCGATCAGAACCAGATGATCCACTTCATGAAGAACATTTCGATCATCGGCGGTCTGCTGCAGGTGACTGCCTTCGGCGCCGGATCCTTCAGTCTTGACGCACGCCGCCTGCGCGCGGCGTAAGTCGAGAAGTGGTTCCGTCGTCCACCGCCTTACCCCCGGCGGAACCACTCATCACCCCTCACGATCTGAACGGACGACACATGGAAATCGGCATCGACAGCTTTGCAGCCACCATCCCCAACCCCGCCACGGGGCTGACCGTACCGGCAAGCGACCGGATGGAAGCACTTCTTGCAGAAGTCGAAACAGCGGATCGCGTAGGCCTCGATGTCTTCGGCATCGGCGAGCATCACCGCAAGGAGTTTCTCGATTCAGCACCCGCCATCATCCTGGCAGCCGCTGCAGCACGCACCAGGCAAATTCGCCTGGCAAGTGCCGTCACCGTCTTAAGTGCTGCCGATCCCGTGCGGGTCTTCCAGGATTTCGCAACGATAGACCTCATTTCGAAGGGGCGCGCGGAAATCGTCGTCGGGCGCGGCTCGTTTGGCGAAGCCTACCCGCTCTATGGCTTTGCCATGAACGATTATGATGCGCTGTTTGTCGAAAAACTCGATCTTCTCATGACGCTTCGCGACGAGACCAATGTGACCTGGAAAGGCCGCTTCCGGCCTGCCCTGTCCGGGCAAGGCGTCTATCCGCGCCCGCACCAGGAAAAAATGCCGATCTGGCTGGGCGTCGGCGGAACGCCGCAATCTTTCGCCCGCGCCGGTGCACTTGGCCTACCCCTGATGGTTGCCATCATCGGTGGGTCCTTTGACCGCTTTCGTCCGCTTGTCGATCTGTACCGCGAGGCAGGCCAGCGCGCTGGTCATGCACCGGAAACATTGAAGGTCGGGGTTCATGCAATGGGCTTTGTTGGCGATACCGACCAGAGTGCTGCCGATGGCTTCTTTCCGGGCTGGGCCTATATGTTTACCGAAATCGGTCGCGAGCGCGGCTGGTCAAAGGCCACCCGCGCGCAGTTTGACGCGATGCGCAGCCCTCATGGCGCTTTTCTGATCGGCAGTCCCAAGACGGTTCGTGAAAAGATCTTGGCAGCCGACAAGGCCTTGGGCGGGATTTCGCGCCTGACCTTCCAGATGAGTTCGGCCATGCTGGAAACAGAAGCAATGCAGCGCTCGATCGAACTTCTGGGCACGGACGTTGCGCCCGCCATCCGGGCGGAGCTTGGCGGAAACCTGTCCCATGGGTGAACTGATCGGCGGCATCTGGCAGAAAAGCGGCATGGAGAGCGTGTTGGCCAATGGCGAACTGCGCCGACCGCCCTCAGTGTTCCGCGACTGGATCACGGCGTCTGATGACACGCCATTCAAAGCCGAGCCAGGCCGCTATCATCTCTATGTGTCGCTGGCCTGCCCCTGGGCGCACCGCACGCTCATCATGCGCAACCTCAAGGGATTGACGGGACTGATCGATGTCTCGGTAGTGCATTGGCTGATGGGCGAAGACGGCTGGACCTTTGATGCGGCTCCTGGCGTCATTCCAGATGCCCTGAACGGCGCGACATTCCTGCACGAGATCTACGCGCTTTCCGACACATCCTGCACCTCGCGCGTCACGGTTCCGGTGCTGTGGGACAAGCTCCATCAGCGCATCGTCTCCAACGAATCCTCAGATATCCTGCGCATGTTCAACACCGCATTTGATGGATGCGGTGCAGCCTCGGGCGACTATTACCCGGCAGAGCATCGCAACGAGATCGACAATGTGAATGACCGCATCTATGCGACACTGAACAATGGCGTCTATCGCGCAGGCTTTGCAACAACACAGACGGCCTACGAGATGGCTGTGGGCGAGGTCTTTGCAACATTGGACTGGCTCGATCAACGGCTGAGGCAGCAACGCTACCTCGTCGGAGGGATGCTGACAGAAGCGGACATCCGCCTGTTCACGACACTCGTGCGCTTCGATCCGGTCTATCATGGACACTTCAAGTGCAACAAAAGGGCGCTTGTCGACTACCCGGCACTCTGGGCCTATACGCGCGATCTCTTCAACCACGCCGCCATACGCCCGACGGTGGATTTTGAGCACATCAAGCACCACTACTATGCAAGCCACCCTTGGCTCAACCCAAGCGGCATTGTCCCACTTGGCCCTGATTGTGATTTTGACTTTCCCTCAGGCCGGGAAGCACTCCTCTGAAGTGGGCGTATATGGAAGGTGACCAGCCATATGTTCGCCCTGACATGACACACGAACAAGGGAATCCGGCATGACGAGCATTGCAATTATTGGGACCGGGAAGATTGGCTCAGCGCTCGCAACGCGCTTCCATGCCGCCGGCATGACAGCCGTGGTCGCCAACAGCCGCGGCCCGGCTTCACTGGTCGAATTCACCGCGCGTTTCGCAGGCAGCATTCGTGCAGTTGACGTCGAAGAGGCCCTGCAGTCCGATATCGTGATCCTGGCCATGCATTTCGATTCCGTGGCCTCAGCCGTCGAAAGAAGCAGCAAGTGGGGCGGGCGCATTGTCGTCGACGCGACGAATGCCATCAACTTTCCTGACTTCACGCCACGTGACCTGAAGGGAAAACTGTCGACTGAGGTGATCTCCGAACTGGTTCCGGGCGCCCGGGTCGTCAAGGCATTCAATACGCTCGTCGCACCAATACTGGCAGCAGATCCCAAGACGGCGGCTGGCAGGCGGGTGCTGTTCCTGTCCGGAGATCACGCAGATGCAAACCGAGAGATCGCAAATCTGATCGATCGCCTCGGGTTCTTTCCGATCGATCTTGGCTCCCTGAGGGCCGGCGCACCGATGCAGCAGTTCTCCGGCCCGCTCGCCAAAATGAACCTGCTCAAGGATTGAAGCTACGCAAGCCAGCTTGCAAAGACAGATAAAAGCCGGGTGGAAATTCTTCACCCGGCTTTCTCTTATCACATCATGCCAGCAGCAATTTTTTCCGCCAACATCATGGTCGGAAAGCCGGTGGCAACCGATGGAACATCAGGCCAGATCGAGGCGTCCACAACGCGAAGCCCCGCAATCTCCCTCACGCGGCCCTCGCTATCGACCACTGCCTGTGGGTCTTTCGGGCCGCCCATCGGCACGGTAGAGGTAGGATGCTGATATGTGGTAACGGCCCCTGCCAGAGCGGCCTTGATCGACGCGCGATCGCCGACATTGGCGCCAGGCATCAATTCGGAACCGATCATCCCGGCAAAAGGCGCATGACCGGCGATAGACCTGATCATTTCCACAGCATCGACGAGACGCTCCTGATCCGTATCTTCCTTCAAAAAGCCAAGATCGATGATCGGTGCAACGGTCGGATCAATACTTGCGATCTTCAGCGAGCCGACAGATCTTGGGCGAACAAGAGCCGCAGCCAGAAGGAACATTGCGCCTGTCGGGGACTGGCTTCCGTCAGGGATCGGCATGGTGGTAATGTTGATGTCGGCTTCTCCGCCAGTCGCATGCGGCGACTTCTCCCAGAGCATTGCACCGATCGGCGGAAACGCCAAGCCCACGGCTTCCTTGCGGATTGACCAGACTGTGGGCATGATCGGGTGGTCCTGCAATCGTGTCCCGACCGGAAGTTCTGCGACAACCTGAATACCGAGTGGACGGAGTACATAGGATGGGCCAATTCCCGAACGCATCAAAATTGCAGGGCTTACATAGGTACCAGCCGAGAGAACGATTTCTCCGGCAGCTATTTCCTCGCCGGTTGCCAACCGAACACGTGTTGCACGACCATTCTCGATCACAACCCGATCGACAAGCGTCTTGTCGAGGATTACCAGGTTTGCCCTCGCCCGCACCTCCGCGCTCAGCAGGGTCATCCCCGTATTGAGACGCATGCCCATCCGGGTGTTCATGATATAAGGTCCGACGCCAAGCGGCGAGGACGAGTTGAACCCGGACGTTTTGCTGTAACCGGCGGCGACGGCCGAAGCGACAAAGGCGCCCTGCTGATCAGACAATTCCTCATCGCCCAACTGGTGGATTGGAAATGGACCTTCGCGGCCGCTTCCAGCCTGTCCCGACGTGCGCTCGAGCGAGCCATAATAGGACTGCGCCTGATCCCAGCTGAAATCGGAAAGATCATGGGACCGCGCCCAACGATCATGGTCGGACTTGGGTGCCCGCATGGCTACCGCGCCATTGATGGTAGACGTACCCCCCAGCACCTTCCCCCGCGCCAAGGGGATTGAGCGGCCAATGGACCCTGGTTGGCTTACGAAACCCCAATCATGCTCAGCGTCACCGCCGAGCATATCCTGCCGCCGGACGACGTCAGGATAGGCATCCGGTGCGTAAGCAATGCCTGCTTCGATGAGCAGGACACGACGGGTCGGATCGGCGCTTAACCGATTGGCCATGACCGCACCGGCTGATCCGCCGCCAACAATAATGATGTCGAACGGATGTAAACCGACACTCGGATGTGTGGTTGTGGTATTCAGATTTCTGCCAGTCATATCGGTCTCCTGCCGGTCAGAGCACCTCGGCCGCCCGCTTCAGCGAAGGCCACAAGTAACGCTTGCCGACAGGTTTTAGAGAACATATGGATATCAGTGCAGCCGGTATATTCCGATCTATAACATCGGATACACCGATGGACATCAAACCACTTTGGAAGACGTCAGGGTTGGCCGAAACCGGCGCTCTCCATCGTCGAAGGGCTTACCATGTATGCTATGGCTACACCGTGCGCCCTTCTCCTTGGATAGCATCCGGTTTGGGCCAACAGAACTGATCCAATCAGGTCGAAACACGCTAAGCAGCACATCCCCGTCCTGCCAGGAACAAGTGAAACAACTCCCGAACCATAGGCTCCCCAGCCTCTCATAGATAAATCTCCATGCAGCAGAAGAGGACGCGTTTCACGCCAGAAACACCATTCCTGATCTTCTGCGGACTCCGAAAAATGGAAACTCACATGCAAGTTCTTGGATACGGGATCGGCGAGATCAAAGCAGAAGCTGCCATGACATCCGATATCATCATGCGCGAAGACGTGCCGTTCAATGTTCTGAACGACTACGTCGAGATCGAGCGACGCACGATGGACGTGCGCCCCGGCATGAACCGCAAATATACACCCTTCATGTATAGCCCGGTGACGGGTGGCGCCCTTTGCGGCGGCCGCTATGTGTTCGACACGTGGGAGCGCGTTCAGACCTATTTCAAGTGGACCCAGGAAGAACTGGAGTTTGAGCCCGGCATCAAGTTCTGGGACCGCGAAATCTTCGGCAAGGTCGATAAGCATATCTGGAAGGTCGCCGGCGCCCATGATTTCACGCCGGTGGAAACCCATGGCATCAACCGTTTTGAGCGCTGGAGCTACACAGCGGAACCGAGCGAGGCGCACCGTATCCTGAAGGATCTGTGGCCAGCCCTCCGGGAAAAGGCGCGCGAAGCAAATCTTGGTACGGCTTGGCTCTTGGACCAGCCCGACGAAAAACAGATCGCGATCTTCGTTACTGGACGAGATGCGCAGCACGATCGGGATACAGACAAGCTGGCCGCTTCGGTCGATCGCCTGGCGACAATGCGCTCTCTCGGCGAGCTTCTCCCGGCTGAACTGCGTGTCCAGAAACTGTTCGATCGTACAAGCCCGATCTTCTCGACATGGCTCCCGCTGTCGCGTCAGCTTGGCGGCGCACCGGTCGCAAACCCCAGCTCACCGGCGTGGCCGCTCCCAGCAGTCGCACCGCAGGTGATCTGAGAAGCCATCGCCCACAACCACGGGCGAAGCCAAATCTCTGAGCAGGAAGCACCGAGCGTCGCACGGACGCGCGGTGCTTCAGCGGGATACAGGGCGCCCTGCAACCTCGGACGTCAGGAAGTCGATCAGGACCCGCAACCTCGCGGGCTGGACAACACTGTCTGGATAGATGATGTAAAATGGGCGCGTTGCACCACCATAGGCGGGCAGCAGCTCAACCAGACGACCCGATGCGAGATCTTCAGCCACCGCAAAACGATACATCTGGTAGATCCCGGCCCCGGCTCTCGCCAAGGCCAGCCCACCCAGATAATCTTCTTCACAAATGATAGACCCGGTTGTCATCACCTCGCGTACGACGCCCTGATCCCGGACGCTCCAACCGGATATGCGCCCGCTCCGAGGCAACCGGAACTGGATGCATTGATGCATAGCGAGATCGCCCAGGCTTGTCAGGCTTGGCGCTTGCATCAGGTAATCCGGTGATGCAACGATCACAAGTTCAGCGTCCTCGAGCTTGCGCGCAATCATGCCCGAATCCGCGAGTTCATGCCCGCGGATCGCCAGATCGAAGCGCTCCCCGGTCAGATCAACCGAGTGGTTGCTAATATGAAGATTGACGGCAATGTCTGGATAGCGGCGGGCGAAGGCAGGAAGCTTGGGCGAAAGCCGCCAATGGGCATAGGGCGTTGGTAGACTGAGCCTCAACCTGCCTGAAGGGATCGCCTGCTCATCAGCTGCCTGTCGCTCCGCGTCTTCAATCAGGGACAGAGCCGTTCTGCATTGTGCCATGTAGCGTTCACCGGCATCCGTGAGACGAACCTGCCGCGTACTTCGCACGAATAGGGAAACGCCGAGCCGCTCTTCCGAACGTTTTATGGCCTTGCTGACCGCTGCCGGCGAAAGTCCGGCCGCATTGCCTGCCAAAGTAAAACTGCCGAGCGCCGCAGCAGACAACAGCAACTTCAAATGCCCGACAGTGACGTCGTCGAGAGATTCGCTCAAAATGTCCACCTATCTCGGGGCAACAAAGCTGAATTCCTTGTGGCAATATCGTCGCAACGAATCAACAACATAAGACGTAGTATGTCCGGCTATCCGCTGAAAGATGTTGGGCTGAGATTTGACGGTTCCCGAGTGATGCTCTAGCTCTGACCAAGCGCTTGTTGCGCCGGACGGTGAGGCAGCATGAGACGCTGGACGACAGCAGGAACGCTTCATACGGATCCATTCTCATCGTGGCGCGAGAGCCTCGCCGCGGCGTTCGTTCAACTCGTTCCGCAGCGAGTGGATAGCTCTCTTTTTTCGGAAATATCGTACAGGCTCGAAGTGGCGTGATCAGCATCTCGAGGGTCGAAGCCTCGCCACATCGTGTAAGCCTCCACGACGAGCATCTGACGCAAGGTTCGCACGATCCGGTGTTCGTCAATCTACAACTTACTGGGCGGGGCCTGACACGCCAGCATGACAGGGAAATTGCAACATTGCCCGGCGATATAGCCGTCGCCGATAGCGGTAAATCGAGGTGTCCATCTGCCCCAAGCTCGGCAAAGCGGCCGCGCTGATTATGCCCTGGTGTGATACCCACGCTACGACCCAGCATCTGGCTGAAATCTCCCGACACGTGGCCAATGACGCTCATGCCATCCGCATCATGGACCAGGCGGGATGGCACATGTCGAACAACCATGTCGTGCCTGCCTACATCTCGATCTTGCCACTGCCGCCGAAGAAGAACATGCCGAAGATCGGCGGCTTCCGATCTTTCAATACTGCGCGCCGAACGATTTCTGGTTTCGAGGTTATGCTCCGGCTGAAGAAGGGATTCGGCTTCACTGGCGATTGGACCGTCAACGATCAGAACGACTTGCTCGCGCGCCTCTTCGGACTTCAAAAGGTCAACAAAGCGTGAAGCGCACTCCATTCAAGGGCAAATTGCAGGCCGAACCCGATTTTGCGACAAGCCCCCTTCTTCCCTATCTTGCCTTATCGAGCGCGGCCATTGCCTGATCGAGGCCCTTCCATGAGAGCAGGATCTCGGCTGTCTGGCCGGAGGCATCGATGAAGCGCAGCTGTCCGCCAGTGCCTGAACGCAGGATGGCGAGAAACGCCGGATCGGGCTTGGCGGTCGCCGCGCAACTATTAGCCAGGCAACGCTGCCATGACAAATCAAGGCCACCCTTCTCCTCTGATCCGCTTTTGCCATTGCCCGACAGATGGATGGCGCCAGGCAGGGAGATGCTGACCGGAACCAGGGCGGTCAGCATCAAATCCTTCTCGCCCGGCAGACGTCCGATGGCGACCTGCGCAATCGGCTGGCTCTGGCCCTGCACCTGCACGGTCTGCACGACTTCGCAGGTCTTCGCATCAGCCGGACCTGCCTTGCCCGCATCCGCAGCGCCTGGTGCAGGCGATGCCAACTGTACGCAACGCAGGATCCAGTTGCCATAGCTTGCCGTGGTCAACGTCGGCTCGGAGGGGATTGTGGTCTTTGCTGGATCGACTTTGTTCTGCGCTGCAGCTGGCAAAGCGATCAGGCTGATGCCGAGCGTGAGGATGATGGAGAGTTGGAAAGTGGCTGTGTTGCGCATGGAATGAGGAATCCGAACTGAATGATGGGAGGGATGAGGACAGATCAAACGTCGTGGCCATAACCTGCCGGGTGTTTCATGCCGCCGTGATTGCCAACCGCGATCAGAACCGCGAGGTGAAGCGGAGATTGAAACGGTTTGCGCTGTCGATGTCGGAGGCCTGCCCATGGGCATATTCGAGCGACAGCATGGCCGAGAGCGGGCTTGCTCTTTCCGACAGGCCGAAACGGATACCGGCCCCGAAGGCGGTTGCCCGCGTGATGCTGCGCTCTAGCGAGGTCGGCTGCTCGAGCTTGGCAAGGCCTGCTGCCGCAAACACGTATGGGTCTACGGCACTACCAAGCGCCGGTGCAAGTGTGACGGTGACGGGAAAGGCCGCCTCGGCGCGGATCGCAGCTCCGGCATCCCCTTCAAGCTGGCCACTGTTGAAGGCCGACAGCCAGCCAAAGCCGCCGAGCGCGAACTGTTCCGAAGAGGCCAATGCATCCCCGAACGAGATCTGGGCCTTTCCGGCCAGCGAAAGGCGCATCCGGTCAGCGGCCAGCGACTGGCTGTAGCTGACGGACCCTTCGAGCTTGTGGAAATCCGGCTCTGCCCCGTCGCGCGACAGCGGCAGTTCCGTCGTGGCGTTGCGGGCACCGAGCGCATCAAGCCCGAACGAGGCCGTCAGGCTGCCGCTGACCTGTCCACCCCAAGACGTGATCACGTCCCCGCTCTGCGTCAGGCGCAGCACCCGAAGCTGGTCTTCCGTAAAGGCCGAGCGCTCGCCATCCAGATCGAGCTTCTGCTTTTCCTGCATCACATCGAAGGACAGCACAAAGCTCGCATTGATGTCGCGGGCGCGGATAAAGCTGTAGCCAAGCTTGGTAGAGAAGCGCTGGTAGTGATCGACCGTCGTATAGGCAAGATCCGAGGTCGGGTGCGTCTGGCTGTCCACGCCCTCCATGTTCAGCCAGGCACCATCGGTCCCGAGCGGAACCGTAAAGCCCGCAATCACTTGGCGGTTGCGCGGATCGTCGCTGAAGATAGTGTCGTTGACGCCCGGATAGCCTGACAGGCGCAGGTAGCCGACCTCGCCAAGACCGAGCAGGCTGTTGAAATCAGCACCGAGATTAACCGTATAGGTGCCGAGGTTCCTGGCGAGGCTATTGTCCGTGCTCACTGTGGTGGTCACCGCATCATAGCGGCCATCGACCACGATCACGGTCGTGCCGGGCTTCGTTCCTGCCTTCAGTGTCGACTTCAGCATGACACCGGGTGTATCGCCCGCCAGAAGCAGGCGCCGCTCAAGCTCGGCCTTCCTGACGCCCGGTTGTCCGACAAGCGGCGCAAGTACGCTTTCCACCCGCGCTCTGACGGCCGGCGGAAGAGCAGATGCGTCGATCGCCTCGACCTGCCCGTCGGTCACCACCAGCCGCAGCGCCTTGCCGTCCTTGATCGTCTGGGCCGGCAGCGTCACGCGCACAAGGAGATAGCCAGCCTTGGCATAGGCCTCCTCCAGTCGGCGGGCAGCAGCAAACAGGTCAGCCCCGGTCACCCGCCTGTACTTCAGCGAGGCTTCGACCGCGGCAGTCTCGGTTCCAAGCTCCGGCAGGCCACCTTCGACCACCAGACCTGATGGCGTCACGCGCAGCTTCTCCGCGCCCCTAGGCACCTCCGCTCCGGTGGAGGCCGGCAGGCTCAGCCCCCCCACAACCGCACGCGCCACAGGTGGCGCATAGCTCTCCTGCGTTACCTGACTTGCTGTCTGGGCTAGGGCTGAAACAGGAAGCAAAAGGCAAATACTAAGACCAAGCGCAGACAGCGCATTGCTGACATTCAAGAAATTCAAAAATGTGCTCATCATCTTATTCAGTTTTGACCAGCGCTACAGACGACGACGAAACTTGAACTCAATTGAGTCTGGCCCGTTGGACCAGCGGAACAAACCTCGGCGGTCATGATGGGTTTGCCATTGGTTAAGTTAGCCGCTGGGTTTTCGTAGACGACAGCCTGCGGCGTTAACGGGGGCGGAGTGAGGTTTGGCTCCAAGACCGCGTTGCTGGTCGTGCCGACAATCGGTGGACCGGCCACGACTATGCCCGGTGAGGTCACTGTCAGAGTACCGGGCTGGTAGCTGATAGTGTAATTGCCAGAGGTGAGGCCAGACGCCGTGATGGTATAGCTGCCTGCATTCGCCGCACCCTGCGAGGTGCCACCATAGATGATGATTCCGCCGAGGCTAGCCGCGCTGTCGCTGCCCACGAAACCGCTATAGCTGACGCCATTGCCGCCGGAATAGACCACATTGTCATAGACCTTGCTGGCATTGTTAGCCGTCACCGTCAGCGAGGCCTTGTTCACGGTCAGCCCGTTGGAAAGCATCTGATAGGTGATGGCGTAGTTCGAGGCCGAACCGCTGGAGAACACCGCGTTGGAGGCCGTGATGTCATAGGTGCCGGCGCCAGCACTGGCCGCCGTGCCGGCACTGGTCAGCGATACCGAGCCGATCGTGTCACCGCTGATCAACGAGCCAGCGACGGAATAGCTGTTCAGCGCAAGCGTCTGGCCATAGGTCTTGCTGGCCGTGCCAGGCGTAATCGTCAAGGTGACAAGCACAGGGGAAATGGTCAGCGTTCCCGGTGCGTAGGTGATGTCATAATTGCCGGAGGTCAGGCCCGATGCGATGATGCTATAGGACCCCGCCGCAGATGCACCCTGCGACGTGCCGCCATAGGCCAGCGTGCCACCGAGAGCGGAGGCCGTCTCGCC
>NZ_STFZ01000014.1:266498-275506 GCF_005222845.1 Rhizobium sp. FY34
CTGTCAGACCGTTGGCAAAAACCTGATAAGTAATCGCATAGTTCGAGGCCGAACCGCTGGAGAAGACGGCATTGGAGGCCGTGATGTCATAGGTACCGGCGCCAGCACTGGCTGCCGTGCCGGCACTGGCCAGCGATACCGAGCCGATCGCGTCGCTGCCGATCAATGAGCCACTGACGGAGTAGCTGTTCAGCACAAGCGTCTGGCCATAGGTCTTGCTGGCCGTGCCAGGTGTGATCGTCAAGTTCACGTTCGCGGGCGAAATGGTCAGCGTTCCCGGTGCGTAGGTGATGTCGTAGTTGCCGGAGGTGAGGCCGGATGCCGTGATGCCATAGCTTCCGGCCACCGAAGCGCCCTGTGAGGTGCCGCCCCAGGCCAGAGAGCCACCGAAAGCGGAGGCCGTCTCGCCATTGACGAAGCCGGAATAGGCCACGCCATTGCCGCCGGAATAAGCCACGCTGTCATAGACCTTGCTGGCATTGTTGGCGGTGACCGTCAAAGCGGCCTTGTTGATGGTCATGCTGCCGGCATTGAGCGTCAGGTCGTAACCGAGCTGCGTGGAATAGAGGCCACCAAGCCTCAGCGCAGCGCCGGAATAGCTGCCGGCATTGGCGCTGGAGGCTGTATAGCCTGCCGTTCCCAGCACTAGGGCGCTGTTGTAGCTGGTCGGGCTGTAGGCAAGCGTGCCGACGTTTGTGCTGGTCGCCAGGCCGTCATAGGTCTTGGTGCTGGTTGCGCCAGTCACCGTCAGTCCGGGCATGAAGCTACGGAGAAGGGGCGCGGTATAACCATCGTAGATCCGCCAGACCTTGCCGGTGCCGCCGGTGTCATCAATATCCCAGCCGGCCCCGGTGAATGTGGAGAGGCTTGCCATCTGCGCCGTCGTCAGGCCCGTTACCCCTGAGCCATCGCCAATGCCGACACCCATGCTCTGGCCAGACTTTTGACTGTCGAAGAACGAACCGATTACGGTGCCGCCGTTGTTGTTCGTTCCGACAAGCCCGCCTAGGGTTGCACTTCCCGAAACAGCCCCTGCCGCATAGGTATTGCTGATCGTGCCGTTGTTGTTCAAGCCGACCAGCCCGCCCACTGTAATGCCTCCCCCCGATACATCTCCTGTCGCATAGGCCTCGCTGATCGTGCCGTTGTTCCAGCCGACAAGCCCGCCAATGTAATAGCTAGAACCAGAGACTGCACCCGTCGCAAACACGTTGCTGATCGCGGATTGGGAACTGTAACCGACCAGCCCGCCGACTGCGGTCACTCCCGAAACCGCCCCGGTTGCATACGAGTTGCTAATGGTGCTGTTGTCGCTCAGGCCGATGAGCCCGCCGCCTTGGTTACGTCCATAAACCACCGCTGTCGAATATGCGTCACTGGTGGTGCTATTGTAGCTGTTGCCGATCAGACCACCAGCATTGTAAACGCCGTAAACGTCACCAGTGGTATAAGCAGTGCTGATTGTCCCGTTGTCATTGGAACCAACCAGCCCGCCGACATGGCTGTAGCCGCGGATGGATGCGCCGATCAGACCGATATCCCGGATCGAGCCGCCGCTGTTATTGCCGAACAGGCCGATATAATTGGCCGAAGCGCGGCTGATGGTCAGCCCCGTGATTGTATGGCCCTGGCCATCAAAGCTGCCAGTGAAGCCGGAGCTATTTGAGCCGATGGGCACAAAGCCGGACGCGCCCCACAGGCCCGCGTAAGAGCCGTTGCTGTTAGCCGTGAAAGCGCCGGTGAGATCGATATTGGCGCCCAGCGTATAGCTGGCTCCGAGATCCTGCGACATCAGTTGGAGCGCCGCCGGGGTGGCGATCACGGTCGAATATTCGTTGCGCAGCATCGGCCGGGTTTCCCCCTCGATCATCACCCAGGTATTGGTGAAATCGAGGCCGGAATAGGTGGCCTGGGTCCGGGGCGCGCCGGAGACGTCGACGGCCGTGCCGGTAATGGTGGAGCTGGAGGCGGTGCCGATCGCAACGGTCTGCGCCGTTGAACTGGCGTCCCAATAGGCATTGTTGAGGAAGAACGAGGCCGGAGACGCACTATCTACGTCCACGCCGATCAGTCCGCCGGTGCCGCTGGCCCCTGTGACCCTGCCGCTGGCATAGACATTGGTCAAGGTGAGAGGCCCGCCGAAGGCCTGTCCGACGAGACCGCCGGCGTTGCTGGCGGCCGTCACCGCTCCGGTGGCATAGGAGTCGATGATGGTGGCGGCGTAAAGCGCGTAGCTCACAAGGCCGCCGGCACCATTGGCCGAAACCGTAACGGATGCGGAAGAGGACACGTTGGACAGCGTGGAATATGAAATCCACCCGGCAATTCCGCCAGCTTCCTGATGGCTGGTTACGCTGCCGGTGACATGGATGTTGCTTAGGCTGGAGTTGTCCGCTTGGCCGACCAGCGCTCCCACCCGGGTACTTCCTGTCACCGAGACATTGGAGAGGGTCATGTCACGCAGCGTGGCGTTCAAAGCCTCAGAAAACAGGCCGGTCATGCTCGTAAAGGGTCGATTGATGGTCAGGCTGTCGATGATATGCCCGAAGCCGGCGAAAGTGCCGGTGAAGATGCTACCGCTTGCAATCGGCACAAAGCCGGACGCGCCCCACAGGCCAGCGTAATAACCGTTGCTGTCAGCCGTGAAAGCACTGGTGAGACTAATATTGGCGCCCAGCGTATAGCTGGCGGTGAGATCCTGCGACATCAGTTGCAATGCGGTCGGTGTCGCGATGACGGTCGAATACTCATTGCGCAACATCGGCCGGGTTTCCCCATCGATCATCAGCCAGGTGTTGGTAAAATCGAGGCCGGAATAGGTGGCCTGGGTCCGGGGTGCGCCGGAGACGTCGACGGCCGTGCCCGAGACCGAAGAGCCGGTGCCTGTGAGGCTGCCAACCGCCGCCGCTTGCCCGGTCGAATTCGCGTCCCAATAGGCATCGGTCAGCGCCACTGGGCCCTGATCCATCAAGCCGAGCAGCCCGCCGACGCCGCTGGTCGCGGTCACCTTGCCGCTGGCATAGACCCTGTTCAGCGTGAGTGTCCCGTCCAGGCCCTGTCCGACGAGGCCACCGGCATTGGTAGCCGCCGTCACCGATCCGGTGGCGTAAGAGTCGGTGATGGTGACCGTGTATGCGGAAAAGCCAGCAAGGCCGCCGGCACCATTGGCCGAAACCGTAACGGATGCGGAAGAGGAGGAGATGTTCATTGCGGAATCTGCAATCCATCCGGCAATTCCGCCTGCTTCCTGATAGCCGGTTACGCTGCCGGTGACATGGATGTTGAAGAGGCCGGATCTGTTCGCCCCACCAACCAAGGCTCCCACCTGGGCATTGCCGCGGACCGCGACATTGGAGAGGGTCATGTCACGCAGGGTGGCGTTCAAAGTCTGAGAAAACAGGCCGGTCGAGCTCGTAAAGGGTCGATTGATGGTCAGGCCATCTATGTTGTGACCCAGGCCGGCGAAAATGCCGGTGAAGCTGCTACCGCTTGCAATCGGTGCAAAACCGGCACCGCTGTTCCAGCCTGCGGTGGTGGAGGCGTCGATGTCCGTGGCCAGAGCATAGTAGCCGCTCGTCGCGATAGCCTGAAGATCGGTGACGTTTCGGATCAGCGTATAGGCATTGCCGTCAATGGAAAGCGTCGAACCTGCGCCGGACAGGCTGACACGCGCGCCGTTCTGAAGCGCATAACGCGTACCGTAGGCGAGGACGAGACCGGCACCTGCACCTGTCGCGCTGATATCCTTGTTGATGAACAATCTGCCTGTTGCCGCCTGTGTCAGTGTCAGCGTCGTGCCGGCCGACCAAGAGATTGCCGCGTTGACGGTGATATCACCCGCTTGGCTGCCGTTTGAACCTGTCGTTACCGTGACATTGGCACCGGCTAGCGCGTTCTGCAGCGTCGTCACATTGAGCACGCTGTCATTGCCACTAGCATTAAATCCGGACATGCCGCTGCTTGAAGCGGTCGATATCGTCACATTGTACGGATCAAGCAGCAGCGTGCCGAAGCCGCCGGGGCCGGAGAGATTGGTAAAGCCGGCATAGTCGAGCAGCGCCTTGCCCGACACTTCTGCATCGCCGCCCGTGCCAGTCCCCGCACCCAGCGCCGTGATCAGACCTGCAAAGCTCGTGAATTTGTCAGACCAGACGACGACCGAGCCGCCATTGCCGCTTTCCGTCGCATCGGCGCGGATCACGCTGGACGCATCCACGCCGACGGTCTCGGCCCGCTGCATCGTGCCGGAGCCACGATAGTCGCCGCCGATCTTCACAGCACCGCCACCCTTGGCACCGGATGCATCGACGGTCGCACCCTTCAGCGCAACGGATTTGCCGGTTACGGTGATCTTGCCGCCCTTGCCCGTAGAGGATTTGGTCGAGACCTTGCCCGCCACCGTGACCTCGCCGCCGTCGCCGCCGCCAAACGTGATGGCACCATCGCTGCCCGACACACTGCTCGCTTCGACCACGCCATTCAGGTTGATGGCATGACGCGCCGTATCGCGCGCCGTGGCTGCCTTCATCACAACCGTGCCACCTTCCGCCGAGATCGTACCGCTGCTCTCGATCAGCGCGCCATTGCCTTCCGCGCCGTCCTTGGTCGGAACCGCCACCTGCAGGAAGCCATCGCCCGACAGATCGAGCGTTGCCTGCTCCCCGGAGCCAAGGCCCACCTTGCCCATCGGCACGGCAATCAACCCGTCATTCTTTACCGTGCCGCCAATCAAGGCCGCATAGCCGCCGCGGCCAACGGTAATAATGCCCTCGTTGCTGACGCCAGAAGACGCGCCATTGCCGTTAAAATTATACTGCCCCTTGAGGAAATCCTCATTGGAGATGTCGAGCGTGGACGCCACAAACCCGCCACCGACCTTGACCGTGCCGGTCGGGGTAATGGCGATGCCGTTGGGGTTGATCAGATAGACCTGGCCATTGGCCGTCAGAGACCCGGCAATCGTCGAGGAGGTGTCGCCGGTGACGCGGTTGAGAATGGCAGAAGATGAACTCGGCTGAACGAAGTTGACCGAATTGCCGTTCCCGACCGAGAAGCCGTTCCAGTTGACGATCGCCTTGTCGGAGCCTTGCGTCACTGTCATCGCCGAACCGGAGGTTGCGACCGAAACCGATCCCGACACCACCTGACTGCCGCTCGGCATATCGTCGGCCAAGGCAGTGCGAACAAGCATAGGGTGCGCAACAAGCGCCGTAGAGGTTAGCAGGGCGATAGATCTGCGCAGGTGGCGCGTCGGCCTTTGGCTGCCTGAACCTAGTGGACCATTTACAGTCACAACAGCGAGAGTCATGGAAAACCTTGTCTTTCTAATCAACAGTATACCTTCGAGCTCTCACAACAGAGGCAATCATCCATGCCAAATCTGGCAGGTGGATTATGAACCCGCTTAGGCTAGATGAAGGCGGTTGATTGCAACTCAGCGCTGCTGGAAATCGTGTCGAAATATTACTGTCGATGCCCGCGAAACCTGTTCTTCGCAAACAGCCGCACAGGGGATCTTTTACGTGTTCTGCTGATGGCGCCGGTGGCGTCCTGTGTCAGATGCGTGCCGTTGCATTGTGCAGTTCTACTTCATCAAACACCCCATGGCTGGCGCCCCACGGAGCAATTGCAGCCCCCGGAGATTTTCATTCCGCGCGGTCACAATGAATAAATGAAGCCAGAAGCTCGCGTTAGCGGCGAAGTGTAACCAATGTTTCACTTGTAACAAATGTTGCGAAAAACCGTGACATTCCTGCACTAAATAGAAAAATCCCATACATTCAGGGTCGGCGTGCGGCACTTTTTGCCCGAGGAATGAAGATCTTTACTGTTGTTCCCTGTCCTTCCATGCTGTCGAGATCGACGATCCCTCCATGGGCGGCAACGATTCTTGCAACAAGGGAAAGACCGAGCCCGGATCCTTCCGCACCTCCGGCATTGGAGCCGCGTACGCTGTCCTGAAAGACATGGGGAAGATCCGCCTGGGGGATCCCGATACCCTGGTCACGGACCGAAATGTCCACCCCCAATTCATTCCCGGTCAGTGAGAGCGTCACTGGAGCATCCCACTTCAGAGCGGTATATTTGACCGCATTTTC
Source organism: Rhizobium sp. FY34 (assembly GCF_005222845.1). GTDB lineage: Bacteria > Pseudomonadota > Alphaproteobacteria > Rhizobiales > Rhizobiaceae > Neorhizobium. Next base: position 272,597 of record NZ_STFZ01000014.1, read on the forward strand.
CAAGAGATTGAGAATGGCAAGTTCGATCATTGCCGCATCAGCGAAAAGCACTGTTTCTGAGGCTTGGCGATCGATTTGAAGATGAATGTCCGGATTGCTGAGCAGATCCTGGGCGCGTTTAAAGGCTCCCGTGACCACGCTGACGGCGGTTACGGAAGACGGTTCTGGTTGAAGTCTAGCCCGTTGCATGAGACTACGCTCGAGATTAACCTCAAGAATTTGCACCAGCCAAGCAACGGATCGACGAATACGTTCAATTCTATTGAAATTGGCTTCGTCAGATTTGCGAAGCGAGAGCGCAATACTGTCGGCGCTGGCCCGGATTGCGGAAAGCGGGGTCCGATACTGATGGGATAGAACCTCAAGAAAACGTACTTGTTGTATCTGAGATTCCATTTCAGCCTGCAACGCACTTTCAGCTGCTTTTCTAGCCTCTACCAGTTCGCCGGTGCGCTCTTCGACCAGAGCGGCGGCAATCCGCTCTGCGGAGTGCGCAGCGTCCAGAGCGCCAGCCTGCGTCAGCCGTTCGCGTCGCTCGGCATCTCTCAGGCGTACTGCCAGTACGCCCGTCAGCAAGGAGATATGAATGAGACCGGACAGTCCGTAGACGTGAAACATCCAATTCGGCATGTCTAAAACGTCTATGCGCTGGACGATCGAGATGACGCTGCCGATACCGAGGATACAAAATGCGACCGCCCGCAGAATGCTCGCCATCCCGTCTTCACGGGCGTACCAGAGCGAGATGAATCCGCTGAGCAAGACAACCCATAGGGCGAAAGTGGAGCCGAAGGGCGCAAATTCCAGATTGCGTCCCAAGCAGGCGAAAATAACTCCAACAAGCCCCACAGCCGCGTGCAGGAGGTAAAGACGACAAAGCCAGACGGACTTCTCATCCAACTCCAGTAGCTTGATGTAGGTCAGCGGGAAAACAACCAGCGCGCCCCAGCTACAGACGCCGATAAATATGTCATTGGCCGTACCGTTTTCCGGGAAGAGCAAAACCCGGCTGAGACCCAGATTGCCAAAATATATCAATACAAGTGAAACGGTTCTGAGTGCGAGAAGCGGATACTGGAGCTTTTGATCGAAAAGGAAGAAAATCAACTGGACGACAATCAAGATTGCCATGCCACCAAACCAAATGCCGACGGCCAGCGCGTTTGTCGTCAAGTCGGACGCAAAGTCTTAGACTCGACCGATGTCAAAGTGGGTCTGCGTCGCTGAATTGAGATTCAAAATCCGGATGTATACTTGGGTGGTCTGACCGGCTGTGAACTCAAGTCGAACGGCGTCGACAAAAGCCGAGATTCCGTTACGTAAGAGAGGGCGATGGTCGCCGGTTTGCGCAAGTCTGTAGTCACCTGCAGTGGAGCCTTTTCCGGGCAGCGCCGAGTAGATATCAACGGAATCTAGAAAATTGGGTGTAATTGTCAAAATGCCCGCGATGTTTGCGGTAGATGGCAAGCTAAGTCGGACCCATATTGCGCTTCGGGTGAAACCGAGGTTGATGTCCCTGCGTTGCACCTGCCGGAACCGCGCCTGCTGGTCCGCATTCAACACATCCGACAAAGTCAGTGCCGCCGAACTATCCTCTAACACTGATAGATGACCGGAGAGAGTCGGTAGCTGCGGCTCGGCGGCGGGTACGGGGGTCGCTATGCTCAATGATTGAATGGCAAGCGAAATTAAAAGGACCGCGAGGCGGCGAATTTCGAATAGGACTTTTCCAAGCATGTGTTCTTTACTTGCGGGCTTCGGAATTTCAATTTAGAGTTCTCCCGCTAGGCTTGCGCGCCTGAGCTTCTTCTGAAAAGGAAGGAAAACTGAAATTTTTTGGAACCGTAGACTAGATCATCCAGATGCGGAATTCAAATTACGAAATTTCTTCGGAAAAAATTAATGTATTACTCGTGGAAGACAACAATTTTCTACGGCAGAGTATTTACGACTACTTGAGCCAACGGAACATGATCGTGACGGAAGCTTTTTCCGGAGCCGAATTTTACAAGTGCTTTGATCCAGAGCGGCATGATGTGGCAGTCATTGACGTAAATTTGCCCGATGCAAGCGGTTTTCAGCTGACCGCGTCGATTCGGGAGAGAAGTGATATTGGCATCATTATTCTTACCGCTCGGACCAAGCGCGAGGATAGGATTCGAGGATATGGCGAGGGAGCCGATATTTATCTGACAAAGCCAGTAGACAGCGAGGAGCTAGCCTTAGCGATAGGTAATCTGACCAAGCGCCGCCGCCGGCTCGTCGAACTGGCACCGACTTTACAATTGTCCGAAGTCAGAGGCTCCTGGAAATTGGATCGTGACAAGCAGAGCCTGCATACTCCGGGGGGAACTCCAGTAAAGCTCTCGACACGGGAAGCTGCTTTTCTTGAATATATTGCAACACGCCCAAATATCATCATTTCTCGAGCCGAGGTGGCGTCGATTTTTGGTGAAGACAAATTTTCCCCCACCAGTCGTGTGGCTGACGTTGCACTTGCACGTCTTAGGACAAGGATTCGACGTGTAGGTGCCGAACTTCCTCTGCAGATGATCCGGAATACCGGATACAAACTAGTGGCTACGCTGCAGGTTTTGTAGGAGCAATTCAGAGAATTGGTGCAGGGATCAAGTTTCAACACTTGGCGCACCCGGCTGTCGCGCAGCACGATAGCGAAGTAGTTGATCAACGAAGCCGTTCAGTGTCATCGTTCTTCTGTATCGTGCTGATCCAACCGCTCGCTCGCATGATCCTATAATATTTGGGAATTCAATTTCAGGCTTTAGAAAATAGGAAGGGCAAGCCTCGTCTTGCCCTTCCTGTGCTCAGATCGCGGCGCGGCGCCGATCTTTCCACATGGCCCAGACGGGGGCTGCCAGGATAAACAGCGTAAGGGCGACCATGGCCATA
>NZ_STFZ01000014.1:275516-488492 GCF_005222845.1 Rhizobium sp. FY34
GACGGAGACACAATGCAGGGCCTCCAAAAACAGCCGGTCATCTCGACCCTTGTCGCCCCGCCGCGGCAGCGAGGCCCGAAAAGCATCAAGTGCGACCGCCCAGTCCGTTTCTGTCATCTTCGTCAGCATCGCCGATCTCCTCTGAAACCGGCAACCCATGAATCATCCAAATACTGGTTTAGGAATCGCAGAAATAAAACATGCGGCAATCCGTCCACACCGCCTAACCACTCTACGAATACATCTGCAAAACCTGGAGAGCAGAGCCAGAACGGTTTAGACTCAATCCGCACCATCAAATGCCGGGACTAAACACCTACGTCGCCATCACCGTAATGACGGCGTCCTCATCTATCTGAACGGTGAGTTCTTCAAGCGTGACGAGGCCAAGGTTTCCGTATGGTGACGCGCGGCAAGAAGAAAACGCCTAACCGCGATCCTCGCTTTGCTCTTGGACGGGCGACGATTGCCATCGTGGCGGAATTCAAGATTCCAAAGCCTGAATCCAAGTCCAAGGGACTGACGCTGATGACCTCGACCGTGCGTTGCGGCGCGCCAACTCCGCCGATCTGTCGCCGTGGCGCGATAGTCTGCGCGACGACCACGCAAAATTAGCCGATTGCCGTACGCCGTTTATTGGATCCAGGACACACCGGACGCCCGGCGGGAGGTTTGTTGCCGTCCGACAAGGGCCGGCTTGACCACTGAGCCGCCCTCTGTCAGTGTAGTTGTATGATGCAACTAATTATGTTTTCGCCCTATGCCCATGTCGCAATCCACCATTGATCTCATCCGCGCCGCCTCACGGCTGCTCGTCCGCGAACTCGGTTTCATGGGCGGCGCCTTCGCGGGAACCGACCTTCCGCCTTCCGCCGTCCATGCCCTCATTGAAATAGACGCCAGCGACGGCATCTCGGCGCGCGATCTTGGTGGACGTCTCCGCCTGGAAAAGTCGAGTGTCAGCCGGATGCTGCGCAAACTCGTCGTCTCCGGCGACCTCATAGAAGAGCCGGGCGAGGAGGATGCTCGCACCAAGACGCTGACCCTGAGTGCGACTGGGCGAAAGCGTGTCGCGGAAATCCATGCCTTCGCCCGTGCGCAGGTCGCGGGCGCGCTGGAGCAACTTCCTTCTGAACGTCACCGAACCGTTCTTGACGGCCTGCGCCTCTACGCCGAGGCGCTGGCTGGGCGGCTGGAAGCCTCGAGCGCTGCGCCGCAAACTGAAATCGTCGCCGGCTACCGGCCTGGCCTCGTGGCCCGCGTCACCGAGATGCACGCGCTCTATTATGCGCGTGAGGCCGGTTTCGGCCAGCGCTTTGAAACCGTCGTCGCCGGTGGTCTCGCGGCCTTCTGTGATCGTCTCGACGCGCCGGTGAACGGGATCTGGGCTGCACTCTGCGACGAGCGGATCGTCGGCTCGGTCGCCATCGACGGTGAGGATTTGGGTGCGGGCATCTCGCACCTGCGCTGGTTCATCGTCGATGATGAGATGCGCGGCACGGGCGTGGGACGGCGGTTGCTAGAGGCCGCGCTCGCCTTCTCGGATGCGCAACGCTTCACCGAGAGCCATCTGTGGACCTTCGCCGGTCTTCATGCCGCACGTCATCTCTATGAAAAGAATGGCTTCGTGCTGGCTGAAGAGCGTCTCGGCAGCCAGTGGGGCAAGGAAGTGCTCGAACAGCGCTTTGTGAGGAGACGGGCATGACGACCACAGAGACGATAGTGCCTTCGATCACCGAGCTGGCGGGAACTCCACCCTCCTACGTACCGGCAGGGCGGCTCGCCGGTAAGGTCTGTCTCGTCGTCGGCGCAACCAGCGGCATCGGTCGTGCAACGGCGTTGCGCATGGCTGAGGAAGGGGCGGCGGCTGTGGTCGTCTCGGGTCGACGGCAGGCGCTCGGCGAGGAACTCGCCGAGGCTCTGTGCCGCATAGGCACGATAGGCGTGTTCGTCACAGCCGACGTCACCCGCGAGGCACATCTGGCCGACCTCGTGGCGCAAACGATGACCCGCTTCGGCCGCCTCGATCTCGCCTTCAACAATGCCGGGTTCCAGGAGCGCCGGGCGCCGCTGGCCGCACAGACCGATGACGTCTACGGGCAGGTCTTCGACACCAATGTGCGCGCGGTCTTTCATGCCATGCGCCATGAAATTCCTGCGCTGATTGCCTCGGGCGGTGGAGCGATCGTCAACAACACCAGCGTCAGCGGGATACGTAACCCCAATCTCGGCCTGTCGCTCTATGGCGCCTCCAAGGCCGCTGCCATCGCGCTCACGCGCGCGGCGGCGATGGAATATGCGCAGCAAGGCGTGCGGATCAACGCGATCGCCCCAGGGCGCGTCGTCACGGACATGATGCTGTCCTCCGGCATCGCCGACATGCGCACCGTCGCAGGCGGCCTGCCGCTGCGGCGCATGGGTCATCCAGACGAAGTGGCTGCGGCGGTCGTCTGGCTGCTGTCGGGCGAGGCAAGTTACGTCGTCGGCCATGTGCTCGCCGCCGATGGCGGCTTCCTCGCGGGATGAGACTTCGCCTGCTTATAAGATCCGGTCTGCTTCATAATCTGCGGCGCGAGAACGTCCGGCAGGTTATGCTGACCATGTGGTAGAAATCCTTTGATTGCACCTCGCCCGGTGTAGGGATGGCACCGTTACGTTACCCGAGAATCGATGAAAATGTGGGATCTGGTGGGATGACCAGATTTAGCCGTGATCCACTCTATCGCCGCCAACGCTTTCCCGCTGAAATCATTGCTCACGCCGTGTGGCTCTATTTCCGGTTTCCTCTCAGCCTGCGGATGGTTGAGGACTTGCTGGCTGCCCGTGGGTCACTGTCTCTCGTCAGACGGTCCGGCTGTGGGCAGAGAAGTTCGGCCGGCGTTTCGCCAAAGACATCCGTCGTCGCTCATTCGGCCAGCTTGGAAGCAAGTAGCACCTCGACGAGGTCGTCATTTCGATTCGAGGCAAGAAGCACTGGCTGTGGCGCGCCGTTGACCAGCACGGATTTGTTCTGGAGGTGCTGGTGCAAAGCCGCCGCAATGCCAAAGCAGCCAAACGCCTGATGCGCAAGCTTTTGAAGAGCCAGGGGCGAGCGCCGCGGGTGATGATCACCGACAAGCTCCGGTCCTATGGCACAGCAAAACGCGAGATCATGCCCGGGGTCGAACGCCGCTCGCACGAAGGCCTGAACAATCGGGCGGAGAATTCACATCAGCCGACACGACGACGGGAGAGGATCATGAAGCGATTCAAGTCACAGCGACATCTACAACGTTTCGTCTCTATCCATGACCCGAGTGCCAAGCTGTTCCACATCCCGCGCCACGGCATCACCTTCAGCCATCATCGCGAACTGTGTTCGGCGGCGATGAACCTGTGGGCGAAAATTGCCAGAGCATGACCGACGAACTCGGCCGCTACCATGGTTTGCCCTCTTTGCCTTTAAGCTTACGATGCCGACAGAACTTGAACGTCATTTCTGAAGCAAAATCGCCAGCGGCTGGCCTTGCCGAGACGCGGGGGCTTTGACATTTACAAATTTTGTTAACATGCTCATTAAATGCGAAGCCGGCTTTGGGAGGAGGCGGATATGTATCTGGAGAGCTTTGCGGGAAGGATCCCGCCGCAGTGGCCGTGTCTGCAATTCGACGACTGGTCGGCGAACTTGAAATCGATCTGCGGCCATTTCAATTCGCGTCGTTTGGAGAGGAACGACCGTGTCATAGGAGGCGCAGAGGTTTCCAATGCCGGAGGTTTGACTCTGGCCCAAGTCGCCAACAATCTCGACTATATTCGACGCGATCCTGACGACATTCGTGCGGATCAGGGGGATAATCTCTTCCTGCTCCTTCAGCTTGAGGGGTCATGTGGCATCGAACAGTCCGGGCGGCAGGAGCACCTCCATCCGGGAGAGTGCATTCTCGTTGATTCCACCCGCCCATCAGTTTTTTACTTCGGTGGATCCTTCTCCAATCATCTGTCTGTTCATTTGCCCCGCCAACTTCTCCTGTCGGACAAGACCGCTCTTATCTCGGTCAGTCGCAAGATCGGTGCAGATGATCCAATGTCGGTCATGCTCGGTGCGCTCGTCGCAAAGCTCATGAAAACATCTGGAGATGATATTCGGGCACCCCATCTGCGTGATCTTTTGTTCAACACCGCGAGGCAGGCTTTCGCCACGGTGCCCGGCGAGAAACTGTTCCTGCGCGCCGATAGCGCGATGGGCCGGATCGAGGTGGTTCAGGTATTGATCGATGAAAACCTCACGGAGGAGTGGCTTTCGCCCCAGTGGTTGGCTGACCGGGTCGGGGTGTCGCTGCGAACCCTGCAGGAAGACATGAGCGCGCAGGGTATGACGGTAACAGGGTTGATCAAGTTCAAGCGGCTGCATCTCGCACGTTCTCGCCTGGAAAGCCTGCGCGGCATCCGTCATCCCGGCGCTATCGCCGATGTCGCGTATTCCGTCGGGTTCAACGACATCTCCTATTTCAATCGCAGTTTCCGCAAGCTCTTCGATTGCAGTCCAAAGGACATCGCGTCCTGATCTGGTCAATTTTTGTGCGTCGCGTTTTTGTCCAATTCAGGCTGCGTCCCGATCCAAGACGACGATCCGGTCTGCCGCTAGGGTCCTCCCAAGATCTGCATGGGAGGATGCATCATGAAGGAATACGGGCTCGTTATTGATGGGCGCTCGATTGCGACAGCACGTCAGAAGCCGGTTACCAGTCCGTCGACCGGTGCGCTAGTCGGTCTGTCGCCGCTGGCGACAACCGCCGACCTAGACAAGGCGGTCGCAGCCGCTAATCGGGCCTTCCCCGCTTGGGCGGCAATGAGTTCCAGTGAGCGCGCCGCCTTGTGTGGGAAGCTTGCGGAGACCATAGAAGCTCATGCCGAGGAACTCGCGCATCTCCTTACCCTTGAACAGGGCAAGCCGCTCAATGGGCTGGGTTCGCGCTTCGAGATCGGCGGTGCCGTCGCCTGGACCCGATACACCGCATCGCTCGACCTGCCGATCGAGATCGTGCAGGATGGCCCTGAGGGACGCGTCGAACTGCATCGTAAGCCGATCGGTGTCGTTGCTGCGATTACGCCGTGGAATTGGCCTGTCATGATTGCCTGCTGGCACATCATCCCCGCCATCCGCATCGGCAACACCGTCGTCATTAAGCCTTCGCCGAACACGCCGCTGTCGACGATCCGCTTGGTGGAATTGCTCAACACCGTCCTGCCGCCTGGTGTTGTCAACGTCATTGCCGATGACAACGATCTCGGAAGCGCGCTGACCACTCACAAAGATATCGCCAAGGTTACCTTCACGGGGTCAACTGCGACTGGTCGAAAGGTCATGGCTTCGGCTGCGGACACGCTGAAGCGCCTCACGTTGGAACTGGGCGGCAATGATGCCGGCATCGTGCTGCCGGACGCTGATCCCAAGGCGATCGCCGAGGGCCTGTTCTGGGGTGCCTTCATCAATAGCGGTCAGACCTGCGCCTGCCTCAAGCGCCTTTATGTGCATGACAGTATCTATGACGCCGTCTGCGAGGCGCTCGCAGCCTACGCTGGTCAGATCAAGCTTGGTGACGGGCTGGCCGACGACAGCGTTCTCGGCCCGCTGCAGAACGCTCAGCAGTTCGCGATCGTGTCCGATTACGTCAATGATGCGATCGAGAAGGGTGGACGGGTTCTGACGGGTGGACGGCCTGCTGATGGGCCGGGCTATTTCTATCCTGTCACGCTCATTGCCGACGTGAAACACGGCGCTAAGCTCGTCGATCTCGAGCAATTCGGTCCGGCCCTGCCGATCATTCGCTACTACGACATTGAGGAGGCGATCGCCATGGCTAACGACAATCCGAGTGGTCTCGGCGGCTCCGTCTGGTCCAGCGACACAGCACGGGCGAAGGCGGTCGCGAGCCGGATGGAATGCGGCTCTGTCTGGATCAACAAGCATGGCGCCGTCCAGCCGAATGCGCCGTTTGGCGGCATTAAGCAGTCGGGTGTCGGCATCGAATTCGGCGTCGATGGGCTGAAGGAATTCACGGTGATCCAGACCGTCTTTTCCTGATTGCCAGCCTACAAGATAAGAGTGCGGGCTTGACGAAACTAAGCCTGCTTCCGGGAGGAGAGATCATGCGTGAATTTGACTATATTGTTGTGGGTGGCGGTTCATCGGGCTCCGTCGTCGCAGCCCGCCTGTCGGAAAATCCGGCCAACAAGGTGCTGCTGATCGAGAGCGGCCAGAAGGACAGCGATCGCTTCATTCACATTCCGGGGACCTTCTTCAAGGTCATCGAGAAAGGACGCGACGTTCATTTTTATACATCCGAGCCGGATCCGGGTCTGAAGGGCAAGCCGAATGTTGTGCCTCAGGGTAATGTGCTCGGTGGTGGTAGCTCGATCAATGCGATGATCTACATTCGCGGTCAGCGTCAGGATTACGATACCTGGGCTCAGATGGGCTGCAGGTCCTGGTCCTATGACAAGGTGCTGCCGGTTTTCCGCGAAATCGAGGGCAATCAACGGCTGTCGGGCGAGTTCCATGGCGCCGAAGGGGCGCTGAAGGTGTCGGATCGCCGGTTCGGACACCCCTTGTCCTGGGCCTTTATTCGCGCCGCCCAGGAAGCCGGTCTGCGCTACAATGAAGACTTCAATGGCGAGCAGCAAGAGGGCGTCGGTTTCTACCAGACGACGACCAATAATGGCCGACGCTGGAGTGCTGCCCAGGCCTTCCTGCGCGATGCAGAGAAGCGCTCGAACCTTGAGATCATGACCGGGACGAAGGTGCACAAGGTGCTGTTCGAGGGACGCACCGCGGTCGGTGTGCTCCTGTCGAACGGAGAGCGGATCAAGGCAAGTGGCGAGATCGTGCTGACGGCCGGCGCCATCGCGACACCGAAGATCCTGCAACTGTCGGGCATCGGTGCTGCGGGGCAACTGGCCGCCCACGGCATCGATGTTGTGGCAGACCTTCCGGGCGTCGGCGAGAACTATCAGGACCATCTCGAGGCGACGGTTCAGGCCGAGGTGCGAGATCCGATCTCCCTGTTCGGGCAGGATCGTGGTGTGGCGGCCGTCGGGCACATGCTGCAATACATGCTGACCAAGACCGGGGTCCTCACCTCTACCGTGGTCGAATCCGGTGGCTTCGTTGATACCGCAGGTACAGGACAGCCGGATATCCAGTTCCACGTGCTGCCGAGCTTCAACGGTTTCGGCGAGCGGCTGGCGCATCCGGGCCATGGCATTTCCATCGGGCCGTGTTTCCTGCGTCCGCAGTCGCGCGGGACGGTGAAGCTGCGCTCGTCCAATCCGGACGATCCGGCGCTGTTCAACGCAAACAGTTTCTCCAATCCGGCCGATATTGAGACGCTGGTGCGTGGTGTCGAACTTGCCATCCGGATCACCGAGGCACCGTCGCTCGCCAGGCTGATCAAGCGGCGCATTCTGCCCGAGCCGGGTGTCGAGAAGGATCCGGACGCCTTGCGCGACTATATCCGTGGCGTGTCGAAGACCGTCTTCCATCCGTCCGGCACTGCGAAAATGGGAGTGTGCGAGGACCGCATGGCCGTGGTCGGCGAGGATCTCAAGGTGTTCGGCGTCGACCGGTTGAGGGTTGCTGACGCGTCCATCATGCCGACGCTCGTTTCCGGCAACACCAATGCACCGACGATCATGATCGGGGAGCGGGCAAGCCGCTTCATTCTTGGAAAGGATCTTGCCGCCTGAGGAGGAGCGAGGGCGGCTTTGATCGGCCATTCTGCCACACGCTGGAATCATCCGGCACACATGGGAGGGAAACAACATACAGAGTGCGCATTTTCTTTATGGTGCGGCCGCAGTCGCGGCCCTGTTCTTTGCCAATGTCGGAACAGCTGTCGCTGCACCGAGCTGCGGACTGAACAATGGTCAGGTGGCAAGCGGGGAGCCGATAAAGGTCGGTGCGATCGTCGGCCAGACAGGTCTTGACGATCTTTCGTCTGCATCGAAGGCGGCAAAGGCCTATTTCGACTGCGTCAACGCTAATGGCGGCATCAATGGGCGACCAGTGGAATATCTGGTCGAGGACGATCAGTGGAACCCGGAAGTCGCGGCCCAAGTAGCAACCAAGCTGGTGAAGGACGAAAAGGTCGTCGCCCTGGTCGGCTGCCTCCTTCGTCGAGATGGGCGTCAACGCCAAACTCTACGAAGAAGAAGGTGTGATGGCGATGGCCTCCGGCTGTGCGGTGGCGGAATGCTTCGAATCGCGCAACATCGTGTCTACCAATGAAGGACCGCTTCCATCGTCGGTTGGGGCTGCCCAGTGGGCGGTCGGCAATCTCGGCTCGAAGAACGTCGTCTTCATCGGGCTGACCATCCCGAGCGTGGGACCCTATTCCTGCGGCTGGACGGAAAAATACATGCAGTCGAAGGGACTTTCTGGCTCCAGCGTGCTGCTTGATCCGGCTGCGGCTGATATGAACTCCGCCTTCCTGGAAGCAGTTGCATCGGGGGCCGATACCATCCTCGTCAACCTGCCGGCCGGCATGGCGGCGGCGCTTCTGAAAGTGGTTCAGGAATCGGGCCAGCGCGACAGCTACACATGGATTTCCTCGGCGCCGCTTTATGACCGCGATGTGCCCAGCATGCTCGGCGATGACTGGGCGGGTGTCTTGTATGTCAACGCCGAATTGATTCCGATCGATGGCACGGGGCCGGATGCCACCAACTGGCGCGGCGTGCTTGACACACATGGCAAGCCCGAGGATCCGCGCGACACCTTCAGCCAGGCCGGCCATCTCTCGGCGCGCTTCTTCGTCGAGGTGCTTTCTGAAGCAAGATCCCGCCAAGTTCGACCGTGCCGCGGTCACCAAGGCGATCCGCGGCATCAAGAACTACATCTCTGCTCTGCGGCCGTTACTATGTCGGCAATGGCGACCGGCACATGCCGAACCATGCCATTATGATGGTCCAGATGGTCTCGGGCGGCTATAAGGTTGTCGGCGAATGCACCGACATCGACAGTGCCTATCTCGAACCCTACCGCGCCGACGAAAAAGCGCTGGGTATCGGCAACTGAGGATGTCAGGCATGTTGGGCGCCTATGGAATGTTCCTAGTTTCGGGGCTTGCCGTCGCCACCCTCAATGCCTTCGAGCGCCGGATGACGGAACTGGCGCGATGCGTGGCCGGCCGTCCGAAACTGATCTTGCTTGATGAGCCAGGCGCCGGCTTCTCCCAAGTCGAGGTTGCGCGGCTGCGCAGCGTGATCGGCGGGATCGCGGGTGTGATCGGCGCAAGGACGTTTGTGATCGACCAGACGTGGATCTGATCCAGGCCACCTGCCAGCATACCATGGTGCTCGATTTCGGATCACTGGTGACCTATGGCGAGACCGCGACGATATTAGTCGACGATCGTGTTCGCGCTGTTTATCTAGGGACGGAGGAGGTGAAATGAGCGTGATTGAAATCTCCAACCTGTCGGTCCGTCGCGATGTGAAACGGGTCGTTGACGATGTTTCCATTCGGCTCGCGCCTGGCTTAGAAATCGCGGCTGGTGTCAGCTTGGAGGCGGGACGCGGTAGCCTTTCTTCAATCAGAACTTGATGTCTCCGTCAGGTCAGGTCAACTTTTTGCCAAACGAGTTGCTGGTCTAGAGAATGGGCGCGGTCGCGGGACCCGCATGCGCAGCAGAAAGAAGAAATGACAAACCTTGCGCCTTTTAGTGAGGCTTTCCTGAACTGGGACCTCAACATCTCGCCTGAAGTTGCCAGAGACACCCGACTGGAGTGCCGGCACTACGGCGATGTGCGGATTTCATCGCTCGAAGGCGGTGTATGCAGGGGCGCGCGCTCAGAAATCCACAATGCCCACGATGGTGGCGAATACACGGGGCTGGTCACCTTGATGCGGGGAAACATGCTCGTCAGCACCGAGGGTGTCGAAATGGAGCTTTCCGAAGGCGACACTCTCATCTGGAGCAATCGGGGGAACCACGAGTTTCACGTCAACGACCGGGTTCAGCAGCTGATCATCATCGTCCCAACCAGCCGTTTCCAGACTTACATGGCCCGCCCTCTGCCATTCACACAATGGGCGCTTCAGGGCAGAACCCCTGTTGGCGGTCTCATTTCAGGGTTCATGCGCGCACTGTCACAGAACATTGAGCTGTTGGACCGGCGGTCAGGCGAGACGGCGGTCGACATGTTCCTCGCCATGCTGAGCAAGGCGATCAAGGGTACGCACGTAAATGTCGAGGCAACACCCCGAACTGCAAGATACGACCGCATTCTGTCTTTCATCGAAGATCAGCTTGAAAATTCCAAATTGACGCCTGCTCTCATTGCGCGAGCACATGATATTTCTACTCGATATCTGAATTTTCTCTTCCATCAGCACGGTCAAACTGTTGTTGCCTGGATCAGGGAGCGCCGCCTTGTACACGGCGCCGAAGATCTTCAGGAAAACCAGGACGCATTGAGCATTACAGAAATTGCGCATAAATGGCATTTCAGCGACGGGGCGCATTTCACCAGATCGTTCAAGGCGAAATTTGGCGTCACGCCGAGCGCCTGGCGTCGCGACAATCGACCGACCAAGGATGAGGCCGAATAGACACGCCGCGACGCCAGAAAATAGTCCGGGCTGACTGCCTCAGAGGTGTTTCTTGAACCATGCCAGCGCCAGTTCGGCGGCTTCATCGAACTTGTCGTAGTACAGGTCGAAGTGTCCGCCTTCGACGATGGCGAGGTTCTTTGGATAGCCCGCCCGATCGAAGGCTGCCTGCGCAATGTCAGGAGTGGTGACGCGGTCGGTAGAGCCGATGATCATCTGGAACGGCCGGGGCGAAATCATATGGATCAGGGCCGCCGGTTCATAGGTGCTGGCAAGTTCCATCGAGCGCACGGTGACCCGGTTTTCCCATGTTTTCGACTTGCCTTGATGAGCCACCGTATGAGTCCAGGCATCGGCCATCGGCATGACGGCGGGCTCCATCGGGTTCTCTGTCACAACAGGCATCATCAGGGGAGGCTGACCCGCCATGCGTCCCATTCTGTCGCCTGCCCACATCTTCCGCACCATGGCAAGAAAATCGGGGCGGACCTGACGCGCGACGGTCTGGCTGCCGCTGACAAAGGGTACCTGCACTGAAACGCATTTAACGCGGTGATCAATCGATGCGACATTGATCGCGTGGCCGCCGCTGAAGCTCGACCCCCAGACGCCGATGCGCTCAGCGTCGATGCCCGGTTGCATCTGGGCAAAGGTGATTGCGTCGCGCATGTCCTCGACCTGCTGTTGTGGCAAGACCTCCTGCCGTTGCGCGCCATCACTCAGGCCGAAATTGCGGTGATCATAGAGAAGAACGGAAAACCCTGCATTGGCGAAATACTCCGAAAAGCCTTCGTGATTTGAGAAATCGATGGTGGAGCTGATGCCGCCCGTAAGAATGATCAAGGGCTTCGCCGCTTCGTCACCGGCACCGCTGTAGAGGCGGCCGCGCAATGTCGTGCCGTCAGCTGCCTGGAAAGAAATTTCTGAGTACATGATTGATATCCTTATTGGAGTTTGCTTCGAGGTGACGAATGTTCCGGTCGCAAGAAGATCGGACGGGCTCCACCATTCCAGTTTTCGTGGACCGGGATTTGGACTACGCCGCTGCTCTTGCGACAGCGGTTGCGTTTCTGGCGCAACTGAAGAGAAACAGCGCTAGGCTTCCATGCCGATGGCCAAATAGCCTACCGCCGTAAAGCCGAACATTTGCACGATGATGCCGCCGGTAAATCCACCGATTGTCGATCCACCCATTACGATAACCGGTGTCGCTGCTGTTGCGCGGCCTGTCGTTTCGATGCGAGACAAGAGACCGAAAATGAAGGTGTTTGCGATGGCGAAAGCGAAGGGAATCAGCAGCAGCGCCGCGAAATACCATGCAAAGTTTGTAGTGCTGGGAAGCCACAGCCAGCCGGCCTAGGTAGGTCCCATGACCATCGCCGTGTTCAGCGGGATAATCCAATGCTGCGTAAGGCCGACCATCAAGGGCAAACCATGATCGCTTCGTATCAATATTCTTCATATTTCTCCCCCCGGAGATCTAATACCAAACCAGCCTCCTCCAACGACGGCTCGGCATGATTGGTTTCAGCTGACGCTTGCCCCTGCATCGACCTGGAACGAAACCCCGGTCATGCCGCTGCTTTGATCGCTCAAGAGGAAGACAACGCTTTCCGCGACCTCATTGACGGTCACTGCTCTTCCCAGAGGGTGTCTGATTTTCAGCATTTGTTGAAAGCCCGGGTCGGCGAACATTGGACCCGTCATCGGCGTTTCGAAGAATGTCGGGCAGATCGCGTTGCAGCGGATACCTGCGCTGCCATAGTCCAGGGCAATGGATTTGGTCAGCCCTATGACACCGTGTTTGGATGAGACATAAGCCGGCAGCCCCCGCTCGGCGAGAAGGCCAGCCATAGAGGCGGTGTTGACGATTACGCCGCCTCCGACCGTCAGAAAGTGGCGAATTTCAGCCCGTGCCGAATAGAATACGCCATTCAGGTTTACACTCAGCACAGCCGCCCAGTTTTCGTCGCTGCATTCGTGCAGAGACCCGAGTTTGCCACCGATTCCGGCATTGTTGACCGCCCCATCCAATCTGCCAAAATCCGCAACGATACTTGCCACGACGTCATCGATGTCAGAGGACTTTGTCACGTCGACCTGATACGCTTTTGCTCCGTCGATCTCCTCCGCAAGCATCCGGGCAGCGGCGATATCGTAGTCGGCGATTGCGACGCGTGCGCCGCGTGCAGCCAACAGTTCAACGATTTTTGCGCCCAGACCAGACGCGCCTCCGGTCACAAGAATAACCCTGCCTTCAAAATCTTTCATGATGTCCTCCATTACAGACGAGCGCAGCGATTTTGATGGGCTCTTCTGATCTGGGCAGGCTAGTCTTCCCTCCAACTCGATGCTTGTTTTTGCGGGAATGAAGACTTGAACGTTTGCGAAGTGAACGAGCAGATCGACAGATCGGCGGTGCCGGCCATGGACTTGAAATCCCGAAGATTTCCCGTCGTAGAGATCTGCTTCCAACCCACAGCCAGGTTGCAATGCCTCGATATCGCCTGAGAAACACGCGCCGCCTGACGTGTGCAAGCCTGTGTGAGGCAGCAGGATCCCATCCTGCTTCAACTGATCGCCAGACAACTGCGGGCTCGCAATATCAACAGGGCGTTAGACCATTGTGATCTGCCCGAAGCTGCCTTCGTTTGGCGGAGCGCGGCGAACGTTTCGGGTAGCCCGGTTTTGTAATGGCGCGTCGTCGCAACGGGCGCGGATCTTGTCGCCCGGTGTATCTGATCGCGTCGAGGGATGGCCCCGGCCCAGGACTACGTCAATTGTTGTCGGAACTTTCCTGGCGTCGCGCCGAAGCGGCGGGAGAATTGTCGCGTCAAATGAGACTGATCCGCAAAACCGCAAGACGCCGCGATCTCAGCCAGGGGCATGGCTGCATGCTTGATGAGGTGCCGCGCGCGATCAAGGCGCTGCTCCTGAACATAGGCATATGCCGCCACGCCGAATGTTTCGCGAAAATGCCTGGAGAATGTGCATACGCCGAGATTGACCAGCCGAGCCAGGGAATTCAGATCCAGTGCTTCGTGAAGATGCGCGTCGATAAACTCTCTGATCAGATGTTGCTGCCGGTCATCGAGCTTTCCTTGCAAGCGAACCGGAGAAAAAGCCATTTGAGCATAATGCCTGAGCAGATGAATGGTGAACAGGCGTGCCATGAGATCGATATAGAGCACACCGCCACTTGCAGGCTCGTCGAGCTCCTGCTCGATGCGTTGTATCCCCTCGACCAGCACGGGATCTCGACAGTCGAGAATATCCAGAACGGCAACGTCGTCCACTGGGCGATTCATGACCTCGTTGGCGACATCCACCATGAGGCTGCGACTCAAATAAAGGTGGCTCGCCTCCACAGGCGGCAGCCAGCGCCATTGAGATGACACTCCCCGCGCCAGAAGCGACACCGATCCTGGCGGACAAACCCGTTTCGTCCAGCGCCCGTCCACCCGCCTTTCCAGCGTCGAACCACCCGACTTGCACAACACAATCAATGTATCGCGCATTGCAGGAAGCGCGACATCCTGTCCGGCATAGGCATATTTCCGGAAAGTCCCCTCTTTCCAGCCGCTGTGATCACTTTGCGCAAGCAACTTGCCGGGCAACCAGACGGGCAAGTCCGCAGGCGCTACACCTCCCTCGTGCACCGCGCTCCTCCTCTCGATGACAGACCGACCTGGCCCGCTGCGAGCAGGCCAGTATCAGGCCGTCGGCAACGCTCCTCAACCTTGCCGCCGGACAATCTCTTCATATGTTAACTATATGGCGCCCGTCCCGCAAGCCCGCGTGTTTCCGTCCGGGCGGCAAATCGCCTTTGCGTGTTTTGTTCAAAAAATCGCGTGGATCGATCAAGAACCGACGCGATGCCTCATGCAGCTTATTCGGGCCAAACCTGCCGGTCACGGACCGGGATGATGGGCAACGTGGGTGCGGGAGGAAAACGCATGTCGAATAAAATCATCGAAAAAGCACCCGCCGGTGCCGGTACCGAGCTGGACGTGTTGATCATCGGCGCAGGAGTATCCGGCCTCTATCAGTTGCATCTCATGCGCGAGAAAGGTCTGACGGCCCGCATTTGTGAAGCCGGTTCAGGCATCGGAGGAACCTGGTTCTGGAACCGCTATCCGGGTGCCCGTCTCGATTCAGAATCGCCGAGCTATCAGTATCTGTTCTCCGAGGAGCTCTATCGCAACTGGACCTGGAGCGAACGCTTTGCGACCCAGGCAGAAGTCGAGGCATGGCTGAATTATGTGGCTGACAGTTTGGCTTTGAGGCAGGACATAGATCTAGACACCGCCGTGACGAGCGCAGTCTGGGACGAAAGCATATTGCGCTGGACCGTGCAGACCTCGCGCGGCACGACACTCAGGCCGCGCTTTGTCATTGCCTGCTGTGGCATGTTGTCGGCGCCGCTCACGGACCAGTTTCCGGGTCAGACGCTGTTTAAAGGCCAGATTTTTCACACCGCACGCTGGCCGGCGACCGGAGCTAATCTTGCCGGAAAACGCGTCGGCGTCATCGGCACCGGCGCCACCGGCATTCAGGTCGTGCAGGCCCTCGCCCCGGTTGCGGGCGAATTGACCGTATTCGTGCGGACGCCGCATTATGCACTGCCCATGCAGAACGTTCAGTATTCGGCTGTTGAGATCGAAGCTTACAAATCGAACTTCCGCGCCTTGCAGGATCAGCTGCCGGTTTCCTTCGGCGGTTTCGATTTCGCCCCCGAATATGCCTGGGCGGATCTGTCGCCGGAAAAGCGGCTTGAAATCCTCGAAGCATGCTATTCGGACGGTTCGCTGAAGTTCTGGCTTGCGTCATTCGCCGAATTATTCGTTGACGAAGAGGTCAACGCGGAAATCTCTGCCTTTATCCGTGCCAAGATGCGGGCGCGCCTGAATGATGACCGGCTGAGTGAGATCCTGGTTCCTGCCGACTATGGTTTCGGCACGCGGCGCGTGCCGCTTGAAAACGGCTTCCTCGAAGCCTTTCTGCAACCAAATGTCCACGCCGTTCCCGTCAAGTCGAACCCGATTGCCGCCGTGACGCCCACGGGGTTGCAACTCGCCGATGGAACGGTTCACGAACTCGATGCAATTATCATGGCCACCGGATTCGATGCCGGTACCGGCGCATTTGCGCGGATCGACTTCAGGGGTCGCGATGGTCTGTCGTTGCGTGACCATTGGCAAAAGGGTGTATCCACCGCGTTTGGCCTGCAGATGAACGGGTTCCCCAATCTTTTCATGACGGGCGCACCTCTGGCGCCGTCGGCGGCACTTTGCAACATGCCCATCTGCCTGCAGTTCCAGAATGAATGGATAGCGGACTGCATCGAGCATGTCCTCGAAAACGGTGGCCATGTGATCGAGCCTACGGCGCAAATCGAACGGGAGTGGGTAGAGCATCACGATCTCGTCGCCGCCAGCGTGCTGATGAGCAAGACGGACTCCTGGTATGTCGGCTCCAACGTGGCTGGCAAGCCCCGGCGCCTGCTGGCTTACGCCGGTGGCGCGGACGCCTATCGGACCCGATGCCTTGAGATTGCCGAAAGCGGCTATTCCGGCTTCGACATCCACTGATCGCCCCCCCCCCCAAAAAAAAATCCCAGCTGAGACAGATCGAGGAAGACCTATGAATTCCGAACTCAAACAGGCAATGGATGCACATCTGGCCAAGACTGTTTCGACATCGCCGGGGCTGCCGGGCGTCATCGCCATGATCACCGA
Source organism: Rhizobium sp. FY34 (assembly GCF_005222845.1). Classification (GTDB taxonomy): domain Bacteria; phylum Pseudomonadota; class Alphaproteobacteria; order Rhizobiales; family Rhizobiaceae; genus Neorhizobium. Next base: position 291,846 of record NZ_STFZ01000014.1, read on the forward strand.
TCGTGATGGCGACATCTATCGGGGAAGCGCAGGAACGCGTGCCATAGGCGGCGGCGACGAAATGACACTCGACACCGTTTTTGCCCTCTATTCGACCACCAAGGCGGTGACGGCCGTTGCGGTCCTTCAACTGATGGAAGACGGGTCTCTCGACCTTGACGCCCCTGCACGAACCTATCTGCCGGAAATCGGTGACCTGAAGGTGCTGGAAGGCTTCGGGGCCGACGGTCACCCAATCCTGCGCCGCCCGGCTCGCGAGATCACCACCCGCATGCTGCTCACCCATACGGCGGGGCTGGCCTATGATTTCTTCAGTGGCGATTACGTCCGCTTCATGCAAGCCACCGGAACGCCAAGCCCATTCAGCGGGCGCCGCGCCGCCCTCAACACGCCTCTGCTGTTCGAGCCTGGGGAACGCTGGCACTATGGGTCCAACATCGACTGGTGCGGGCAGATTGTCGAGGCCATTGCGGGGCAGCGTCTCGGCGAGGTCTTCGAAAAGCGCATCTTCGCACCTCTGGGCATGCGCGATACGAGCTTTCGTCTCCATGAAGGCCTGCACCCACGGCTCGCGACGCTGCACGACCGTCACGCCGATGGCAGCTTGACGCGCTCTGCCTTCTCGCTACCAGCCGAACCGGAAGTCGATATGGGCGGACACGGCCTTTTTGGCACCGTGGGCGACTACATGAAATTCATTCGGATGTGGCTTAACCAGGGTCGTGGCGATCACGGGCGGGTTCTGAGGTCCGAAACGGTCGCTTTGGCGCTGAGCAACCAGATGGGTGATCTGAAGGTGCAGCCCATGCAAGGCATGGTCCCGGCGCTTGCCAGTGATGCAGAATTTTTCCCCGGCATGCCGAAATCCTGGGGTTACAGCTTCATGATCAACGATGAGGATACCCCGATGGGCAGGCCAGCGGGCGCAGCCGCTTGGGCAGGGCTGGCAAACCTCTTCTATTGGATAGACCACCGGAACGGCTTCGGCGGCTTCTGGGCAACGCAGATCATCCCGCTCGGCGATCTGACCTCTATTGTTGGCTTCTTTGAAATGGAAGCAATTTTCAACCATGGTTTCGCCCCGCGTCTGCGTGGTGCCTCCGTGGCCTGAGCACGGATGCCGGCATCTCGGCAATTTGTTTCCCTTCCTCCCAGCTATCTGGGGGTAGGGGGACTACACGATATGGGTGGCACCCTCGGGGAGAGGATGCCGGGAGGAACAAATGAGTGACGGAATGAACGAAACCGGCGGCTTGCGAACCGCCCCAGGAACCTCTCAGGGCATCCTGCTCGGTCTTTTATCGTTAGTATCGGTGGCCGCAAGCGTTTTGCTCGCACCCGTTCTACCCAGTATGGTGGCGCATTTCGCACCACTCGATCCTCATGCCGAAACCAAGGTCGTTCTTGCCATGATGGCGCCGGCGCTCATGGTTGCCGTCAGTTCAAGCTTTGTTGGTATCCTGATCGATAAGATCGGGCGGCGGAGCGTTCTTATTGTCAGTCTCCTGCTCTACGGGCTGATCGGCATTTCGCCAGCCTTTATCCATGACCTGAATATCCTCGTCTGCTCTCGCTTCCTGCTTGGCATATTCGAAGCCGCGATCATGGTGGCATCAACGACCCTCATTGGAGACTATTTCGAGGGTAAAGAAAGACAAAAGTGGCTGATCATGCAGACGGTATTCGTTGCGGTTTCCGGGATTCCCTTCATCTTGATTGGCGGTGTTCTTGGGCAACTGCATTGGAATGTTCCCTTTTATGTCTACGGCGTATTTATCCTGGCCATACCAGCCGCGTTGACGTTGCTCAGGGAGCCGTCGCATCGCCCGCGCGACGATAATTCCCTGGCATTTCCGTGGCGCGATGTGATTGGCTTTTATGCAATAGGCTTGCTGGTCGCTATCTTGTTTCTCATCGTCCCCATCCAGTTGCCATTCTTGTTGACGCAGCGTGGCATCACCTCACCGTTGACAATCTCCGTGGGTAACATGGCGAATTCATTCGCCATACTTGTGGGTTCCATCTATTTCCGACGTCGGGCTGATCATCCCGTCTGGGCGAACTTTGCCTTCGCCTTTGCCTTCATCGGCGTTGGTTTGCTCCTTGTCGTTGGAACAGGAAATTTCTGGCTCACGCTTGTGGGGGCTGTGCTCTCCGGTTTGGGAGGAGGGTTCATTCTGCCTGCAGTTGTCAGCGAAATTCTCCGGCATCTGCCGTTCGAGCTGCGTGGACGCGGAACCGGACGCTGGCAGACGTCTTATTTTGCCGGCAGTTTCGGTGGCCCGTTGATCGTGCTGGGCATCACCAGTTTGACCGGCGCGCTAGAGAGCACGTTGATCGTCATGGCTCTTGTTTCGTTGGCAAGTGCTCTCGCAAGTCTGGTGGCGCTGTACAAGGTCAGAACAGTTTCACAAGACTAGTGGTCGATTTAATTCCATAAATGTGCTTACCTGATTTTTAATAAATCATTGATTTGCAATGAAGAAAAATCGATAGCAACGACGGAATCTTTGTATTCGACACGTCCGTTGCGGTCAGCGAACAACGTTGCGGTTTATCAACAGGCGTAGAGCATTTTTCGAATGCGTTGGAACTGGTGAGGTCCAGAATATCGCTGCGGGACACCGTCCGAGGGGGACGCTCGCGGCCATGCGAGCGTGAACTGGCACAGAGTGTCACCTCTGATTATGGTTTTCTGATCAGGGCTTGGTCAATGGGCTGGGCTTTTCTCCTCTCTTCTGTGCTGCGGCTGACGAGCTGGCTTTGAAGCGGAAGCTGTCGGTTTCCAGGATATGGCAAAGTTGGGTCAAGCGATCGAGCGGAGCCGTCGTCATCTTGGCGTCGCCGAAGACCGTGGCCCATTCGCTGAAGCTGAGGTTGGTGGTGATAGCGACGCTTGTTCGTTCGTAGAGCTTGCTCAGGAGGTGGAAGAGCAATGCGCCGCCTGAGGCGCAGAACGGCAGGTATCCCAACTCGTCCAGGATTGCCAAATCATCGCCACCCTGTTTGTGCAGATCCTGCCCAGGCCGATCCGCCTGCCTGACAGGCGTGTCACGGTGTCAGCCGCGACACGCCTCACCATCCAACTCGGTGCGCTCGTCATTGCCCTGTGGAGGAATGATATCGCTGACGCCAGATGACCATAGGTTCCTTCAATTTGCGCCAACAATCCTTCCATTTTTGTATGAGTCTTGACCGGACGCGGAGCGCCGCCAGCGGCACGCGATCCCTGCGACCCCGCGAGGTTCGGTAAGGCCAGTCGTGGGGCTGACCATAGCTCATCAGAGGCGCCATCAAAACCGTTCGTAGCGCTCTGCGGGCTGTGGTGATTTCAGGCTAGAGCAGACGCAATTTCCGTCGGTGGGTATCCTCGCGGCGGCTTCGAGGGCGACCCGCGAGGCCAGCATCGACAGGTTCGGCAGCACACCCTCCTGTAGTAGACTTCCCCGGCTGCGGTCCATGTAGTCGTTGAACCCTGCCGTTACGAAGGCGCAAGGCACGAAGCACGCGCCGATTTCGCGCGACAGGGTCGCTTCCGGCGCTATCGAATGGTTGATGACGTCTGCCCCCATGGAGCGGAAGGCCAATGCTTCTGCCGGGCTCGTCAGTCGCGGTCCGTAGGCATGGGCAGCAACCAATCCCTGTTCGATTCCATGCACGCGGCAGGTGGCTGGCCAGAACTCGCGGGCTGTCTCCGCCAGGATCCTGGCGCAATGCGGGCAGACGATCTGCTTGCCGGAGCAATCGAAGCGCTGGCGGCCCGGCAACAGGGAATAGGGGGTCTGGGTGAGTTCGATGATGTCGGCATTGATGACCATGTCACCCGGCTGGATCGCCTTGTTGACCGCCCCGATTGTTGAGCAGGCGATAACGTGGGTAACGCCTGATTCCATCAGGACCCAGAAGGATCGGCGGTGGCAGGAATGGTCGATGTGGTCGCGCGGATTGCCGTGCGAATACATGCACAAAGCCTGCCGTGTCTTGCCTTCGGCTGTGATGCTGGCGTCGAATTCCAGAAGCTTCCAGTTTTCCGAGATGCCATAGGGCGTGTCGAAGGCCAGGTCACGGGTGAGCACCCTGACGCCCGGCATGCCGACATCCTCCGGAAAGGCGAGGCCCCAATTGGCCGAGCCGGTGATGATGGCCAATCCGGTTTTCGGAATGGGAGAGAGAAGAATGTCATGCGTCATGTTATGTCTTTCAGGCGTTCTGCCCACGGTCGCGCAAATTGAAGAACAGGACCACACCGGAAATCAACACGGTCCAGAGGGTGGAAATGGCGGCAATCGTCGGGTCGATCTGGTCGCGCAACGAGATGAACATCAGCTTCGGCAGCGTGCTGCTCGGGCCGTTGGCGACGAAGATTGAAATGACCGCCTCGTCCAGCGACGTGAGGAAAGCCATCAGCGCCGCAGTTGACAGGCTCAATCCGAGTTGCGGCAGAATGATGCCGCCCATGGTCTGAAACCAGCTCGCGCCGAGGCTGCGCGCGGCCTGCGCCTGGGCCCAGTCGAACCGGTTGAGCGCCGGATAGAGCACGATCACCGCGACCGGAATGGCAAGCACCACATGTCCGGCCAGGACCCCGGTCAGCGTGCCGACGAGGCCGAGCTTCGCCAGCACGAAGAACAGCCCGATCGCGAGAAGGATGCCGGGCGTCACCGACGGCGAGAGCAGCAGCGCATAGATACCGGCGGCTGTCCGACCACCGAGCCGATTGAGTGCGAAGCAGGCCAGAAAACTCGCCGGTACGGCAACCGCAGCCGTCAATATGCCGAGGATCAGACTGGTGCGCAGCGCCGCCATCCACGCGGAAGACATAAAGAAGCTCTCGTACCAGCGAAGGGACCATTCGCGGGGCGGAAATTCAAGCAGATCCGACGCGGAGAATGACAGGGGCACCACGATCAGCGTGGGCAGCATCAGAAAGAGCAGGACCAGAGCAGAGAAGCTCCACAGCAAGGTTTTGCTCAAGCGATTGTCCTGATAGGCGTCAAGCATGGCGTGTCCCCCGGTTAAGGAACCAGCGCGTAGCAAACAGCATTGCGCCGGTGAGGAGAACGAGGACGAGCAACAGTACGCCGAGTGCGCTTGCCGAACCCCAGTCCTGGAAAGTGGAAAGCGTGCGGTCGATGCGGATAGAGATCGGATTGACCTTGCCGCCGCCCAGCACCGCCGGCGTGATGAAGAAGCCGAGCGTGTAGATGAAGACGATCGTTGAGCCCGACAGGATACCACCCGCTGAAAGCGGCAGGATGACCGTGCGCACGCAATGCCAGAGGCCTGCACCCATGCTGGCCGCAGCCCGGATAATGTTGCTGTCGATATCGCGCATGGCCGCATAGACCGGGAGCACGAAGAGCGGCAGCATGTAGTGCACCATGCCTATCAGGGTGCCATTGAAATTGTAGACAAGCGGCAACGGAGCGTCGGTAAGGCCTAGGCTTTGCAGTGCCGCATTCACCAGACCGTCTTTGCGCAGGAGGACGAGCCAGCCATAGGTGCGCACAAGGATCGATGTCCAGAGCGGCAGCATGATCAGGATCAGCACCCGGTTGGCGATCCGCGTGCTGGTACTTGCTAGCGTGAGCGCCAGCGGTATGCCAAGGATCATGCAGAGCACAAGTGTGGTCCCCGACAAAGCGAGCGTTGTGCCGAGTGCCGACCAGGTGAGCCCGCTGGACAGGATCTTTCCGTAATTGGCCGTGGTGAAGTTGCCACCGAGATCGAGAAAGGACTGGCGCAGGATCCAGGCGACCGGGAGCAGGGCGGCAAACCCCACCAGAACGAGCGCCGGCAGCGCCAGCGACAGATAGAAGCGCCGTTCGCGCCGGGCATCCTGCAGATAGGCGGCAGCACTCATCGGGCGGCACCTTCCGGGAGGCTGTGCACCGTTGCGGCGGCGGCATAGGCGGTCAGTTCCTGACCGGGCCGGAACCCGGCGCAACCGGCTGAGCGGGTCGCCGGCACGCTCAGCATCACTTCGTCGCCATTCGCCGTCTTGAGGTTGAGGAGCCAGTTCTCGCCGCGGAAGGCCTTGGTAGACAGGGTTCCCTTCACTGCCACCTTGCTCCCGGCGATTTCGGCGGGATCGAGGTGAAAACTCTCGGCGCGGATCATCGCCAGCCCCGAGATCGTGGCCCCGGCATCATCGCGGTGGAGCAGATCGATCGGCAGGATGTTCGCCTCGCCCATAAACTCCGCGACGAAGCGCGTCTTCGGCCGATGGTAGATCTCCGAGGGGGTGGCGATCTGCTGGATCTCACCGGCATCCATGACGGCGATCCGGTCCGACATGGTCAGTGCCTCGCGCTGGTCATGGGTGACGTAGATGGTGGTGATGCCAAGATCGTCGTGCAGACGCCGGATCTCAAACTGCATGTGTTCGCGCAAGTTCTTGTCGAGCGCAGACAGAGGCTCGTCCATCAGCATGACACGCGGTTCGAAGACGATCGCGCGGGCGAGCGCCACCCGCTGCCGCTGTCCGCCGGACAGGGCGGCGATGTTGCGGTCACCGTAGCCCTCGAGCTTCACACGTGCCAGAGCGGTCAGTGCCCGCGCACGGGCGTCCGCCTTGGATACCTTTCGTAGGATCAGCGGGTACTCGACATTGGCGAGCACGCTCATGTGCGGGAACAGAGCATAGTTCTGGAAGACGATGCCGATATCCCGCTTGTCGGGCGACAGCCGGGTAACATCCCGACCGCCGATGACAAGGGAGCCGCTGTCGGGGCGGACAAAACCCGCGAGCGCCATCAGGAGCGTCGTCTTGCCGGAGCCTGAGGGGCCGAGCAGTGTCAGGAATTCGCCGGCGGCGATCTCCAGGGAAATGTCGTTCAGCGCCACATAGGTACCGAAGGCTTTCCGGACGCGATCGATGGTGATGGGAAGCGAGGTGATGGCCATGGTGAAAGCGGCTCCAGGATTGTGTCAGCGGTTCATCATCTCGTCGAAGGCGGCCTGGGCCGCATCGCCGTTCTTCACCCACCAGTCTGCCTTAGAGAAGACCGAGGTTTCGACATTGCCGGGAGCTGTTGCCAGAAGCTGCAGGCGTTCTGCGGGGATCAGGCCACCTTCATAGGCTTTGGGGTTCAGCGGGCCGTAGGCGATGTAGTTAGTGAGTTTGGCACCGCGCTCCGGCTTGGTCATGGCGGCGATCAGCTTCATCGCGGCGTCTTTGTTGGCCGAGCCCTTCGGCACCGCGAGGCAGTCCGTGCCGATCACCGAGCCCTTGAAGCTGTAGTTCGCGGCGCCACCGTCTGCCTTGACACTTTCGGCACGGCCGTTCCAGGTGACGACGAGGTCCGCTTCGCCGTCCTTGAGGATCTGCGCCGACTGGGCACCCGAGGTCCACCAGACCGAAACATTCGGCTTCAGGACTTCCAGCCGGTCGATCGCGCGCTTCAGGCCTTCGGCGCTGTCGAGCACGGTGTAGACCTCGCTTGGGGCGACACCCTCCGACAGGAGTGCGATTTCGATCAGGTCCTGGGCATTGGCACGCAGTGCACGCGTGCCGGGGAAGGCCTTCACGTCCCAGAACTCCGCCCAGCTTGCCGGCGGCTTCTCGCCGATGGTCTTGGTGTTCCAGGCCATGACGGTGCCGTAGGAGCTGAAGGGGTAGCAATAGGCGGATTCCGCGCCGGCCGGCAGCGACTTCGGATCGATGATCGAATAGTCGATCGGCTCGAGCAATCCCTGGGCGGCAGCCTGGGCGCCTTCGGGTGAACCGAGATGGATGACGTCGGTCGTCACGGCACCGGACGTTACCTGCATCTTGAGGGCGGCGAAGCCGTCGCTCTGGGTTTCCTCGCGCACCTCAATGCCGAGTTCCGCCGCGGCGGGTCCCCACATGGCCTCTTTCATGGCGGTGCCATAATCGCCGCCGGCCGTCGTGATTGTCAGTGTCTGTGCAGCCAGCGGGCTGGCGGCAGCGATGGCAATTGCAGCCACGGAAAGGCGCAGAATACGTTTCATGGGTCAGTCTCCTATGTTCACCCTCGAATGACGATTTTGGGTCTTAATGCCCGAATTTTGAAAATCGTAACGTTACGATTGCGAGATATCTGCGTTCCGTCAAGCGGAATCTTGTTGAAGCGAACTGCCCACTTCCAATCTTTCGGAGGAAAGGGCACTGTGTCCCGGTTTCGAACCAGACAGGAATAACCGCGCGCATGGCATTGAATTCCAGACCCAATTTGAGGCAGATCGCGACCGAATTGGGCCTGTCGGTGACAACAGTTTCGAGGGCTCTCAAGGATGGCCCAGAGGTTCATCCAGATACCATCCGGCGGGTAAAGGCCGCAGCCGATGCCGCCGGTTACGTGCCGAATCTGCATGGGCGGGCGCTTCGCACCGGTCTGACGCGGACGCTGACCGCCATTCTTCCGATGGAGACCCGCGACTACCTTTCCGATATCGCCAAGCTGCCCCTGATCGAGGGCATGACGCTGGCTGCCCGCGAAGGCGGTTACAGCCTCTCGGTGTATTCGACCACGCCGGAGGAGGATCCGCAGGAAAACCTCGCGCGTCTGATCCAGATCGGTGGAGCAGACGGGATCGTCATCACGCGTATGGTTTCCGACGATCCCCGCATCCCGTATTTGCTCGAACGCGGTATTCCGTTCATCGCCTTCGGTCGAACGAGCACCGCGTTTGATTACGCGTTTGTGGACGTCGACAACGAGGGCATCGCCTTTGATGCGACGCGCATGCTGCTTGATCGGGGCTGCCGCCGCATTGCACTACAGCTGCTGACCCGCGAGGACCAGTATAGCGCTGCCCGCCTCGTCGGCTATACGAAGGCCATGAACACGGCAGGACAGCCGATAGACCCGCAGATGATCGGCCATGAGGATTTCACCATGGAAGCCAGCGAAGGCTGGATTTCCCGTTTGCTGGACATGCCCGATCCGCCGACCGGTCTCGTCTGTGCCAACGAACTGGGTCTACTTGGCGCCCTCGGGGCGACGCGCCGCAAACGACTGGTCGTCGGTCGCGACTTCCACATCGTCGTGCGCGACAACACGCATATGTGCCGCTATCTCTCCGTTCCCCTGATCGCTCACGTCGTTGACATGGTCGGGATCGGGCGCAGCCTCGTTCAAGGCCTGATCCGCCAGATCGAGGAACCGAACGCGCCGCGCATGCAGCGTGTCGTCGAGGGCAAGGTCCAGCAGATCGCCAAGATCTGACCGGGACAGAGGCCCGCGCGCCGGTCAGCCGGTGCCGAACCGGCCGACCGAGCCTGCGCACTGGAAAGCTTGCTCGTCAGCCGAGCTGTGCCGTCGCAGCGCCATAACCATAGACCCAGGCAGGTTCCTCCAGCTGCTTTAGCCAGGTATTTGCGTTCGAGATCGTCTGGACTTTGGTCGCGCAGTCTCGTCGAGCCACTAGCATATCCTCGACCATGCGCAGACTGAGCGGGAAACGGAAGTAGAGCCAAACGGCACGGGCAATCACGTCGGCTGGAAATCGGTGGCGACGATAAAGAGGAGCACGGCTAAATCTGGTCATCCCACCAGATCCCACATTTTCATCGATGCTCGGGTAACGTGACGGTGCCATGGCGAATTCAGCCAATAACAGGTACCCGCGCGTCAGATACTCAAGGGCTGTAAGCCTTCAAGAAGGCTTCTACGCCAGCTCGCGCCATGTTTTTCCGGTACTGCAGATCAATTGTATCTGCCAATCCCAGCAAGGCGCGTATCTGCATATCACCGAGAATGCCGCCGAAGAACTGTGCAGCAGCTACGCCGGGTTGCTCGGACCTAAGCTCTCCTTTCGCCATCGCACTCGCCAGAAAGGTCGCGAATTCATTCATGAGAGCCGCCGGCCCTTCCTCAAAGAAGCGCTTTGCCAGGTCTGGAAACAGCACGGCCTCTGCGGCGGCGGTTCTGTAAACTGCCACTGTAATCGGCGAGAGCAAAAGATCGATGGCATCGAGCGCGAATTTCTCCAGTACGGAGGCGAGAGGCTCACCGGGTTTTGATTGCAGGGCAAGGGTGTGCTGACGACCTTCTCGGACTATGATTTCGGAAAAGAGTTTTTCCTTGCACTCAAAATGGGCATAGACCGTAGCTTTTCCGACATTTGCGCGCTGTGCGATCGCGTCCATGGTCGTCGCGCCGAAGCCGCGCTCTGCGAAAAGATCTCGGGCAGCCTTCAGGATCTTCTCGCTCTTCACCTGAGACAGAGATCCGCGCTCTCGCCTGACGGGGGCAGGATTGTCGTTTTTCATGCGTTCAGTTTCATCAGCTTTCATCCGGTAGCCGTATACCATGATTTTTCTCCGGTTGGTATCGAAGTGGCAGCCGACTTCAAGGAGTTGTGCCTTCAAAGGCATTCTGAAGCAGATGACGTATCGTTTCCCTGTCAAAGGGCTTTGGTGACCAATAGGGGTTCAGGGTCGCAAGTTCTGCAGCCCGATCCAGCTGATCTGCGTTCATTCCGATCTGGGCAAGGTTGGTTGGCGCTCCGCAGCCCCTTGCAAGGTCCTGAATGGCTTTGGCAGGGCTCCGGTCACCCAGATTGGCCGCGCGTTGAATGCGCTTCATGGCCTGTGGCACTGCGTCGGAGACGAAACCCGTCACATAGGGCAGCATTACCGTATGCGTTTCCGCGTGAGGCAGATCAAAGGAGCCTCCCAGCACATGGCATAACTTGTGATGGATCGACATACTGACCGATCCCAGGCAGGAGCCGGCAAGCCAAGCTCCCTGGAGAGCGAGACACCTGCCGTCGATGCTTTGAGGGTACCGGTGGATGAGTGGCAAGGCGCCCATCAGATTACTGATCGCCTCCTGTGCCATAAGAGATATGATCGGATTACCATCTTGCGCATAGAGGGCCTCCACCGCATGGGCCATCGCATTCATGCCGCTTGTCACGCTGAGGGTGGTTGGCAATCCAAGGGTCAGCTCCACATCATAAACGGTCGCGGCAGGCAATATTGAAGGTGCCCGCTGGGTCGTTTTGATCCCATTTTTCGTTTCTCCCAGAATCGGGGTCATTTCAGAACCGGCATAGGTGGTGGGTACCGCAAGATGCGGAAGACCGGTGCGCAATGCCACCGCTTTTCCAAGGCCGATTGCCGAGCCTCCTCCGACGGAAATTATTCCGTTGGCGGAGGCTCGCGCCAGGTCCGCCATCGCCAAGTCGGTAATGTCTTTGGGTGTGTGCATCACTGCTCGAGGGCACAGTGCGGCACGAACTGTACCAAGGTGTTCGGCGACATCTGCTGCCATGTCTTGCTGTTCTGCCGTTGAAACGACAAGAGCATTCGACATTCCAAGCCTTTCGGCTTGCTGTCCAACAAGGCGCCTGGTGCCGCTGCCGAAAATCACGCGGTTGCTGGAGAACTGTAATGAGAAGTCGAAATCGCTCACTGTGCAGCCGCCTCCGCAAGTATGAAATCATAGTCCAGCACCAGATAGGGGCGGTCCATCTGCGTGCCGTCTGGGGCAGTACCGGGCTGACATTCCCGGTAGCGGGTAACGAGCGAGGTCTTGACACCGAACACCACATCGCTTTCCAGGTAGGGATCACCATCGATGAAGACATGTGTCACAAGGGTTTGGAAGCCCGGTGCTTCAATCATGAAGTGAACGTGTTCCGGCCGGAACGGGTGACGTCCCTGTGCCTCCAGCATCTGGCCGACAGGTCCATCATTGGGGATCGGGTAGTACTTCGGTTTGACCGACCAGAACCAGAACCTGCCGTCGACATCCGTGCGAAAGCTGCCCCGCATCTTCAGCTCATCGCTGACCTGAACATCATAGAAGCCTTCATCGTCGGAATGCCATGTGTCCACGAGGGCCGATAGGGGCGCGCCATCCGGGCCGCGAACTGTTCCGCTCACAAAGAGCGGCACGCCCGGCACGCCCGGCGATATGTTGTCCCCAAGTGACAGCTGTGGTCGCGTCTCTACAAAGAACGGGCCGAAGACTGTGGTTTCTGTTGCTGCATCTGCCGTGCGATGATTGATGGCATCGACAAGCATGGATACGCCCAGCGTATCCGACAGGAGAACGAATTCCTGTCGGGTCTCGCTGCACATTTGGCCCACCCGCGTCAGGAACGAGACACCGAACTCCCATTCCGCCTGGCTGGGCTCGATTTCCCGCACGAAGGCGTGAAGATGACGGACGAGGGATTCGCTGATCTGACGGATCCGCGGATTCTCAGCCTGCCCGACGGCGCACAGGACTTCCGCCGTTATGCTCTCTTCGTTGAGATCACGCATGGTCGAACTCTTTCATGGCTTCCCGACAACGACTGAAAGGCGTTTAGCCCACAAACGGCGATCCGCCATTCAGCCAATCCGCGCCACGAGAATAGAGAGCTTCCACTTCCGGTCCCACCAGACCCGGCATGTCCGGCTTGACCTTGTAGCCGATGGCGGTCTGCAGATAGGCCAGATGTCGGTAGCCTTCTGGAAAACTGTTCAAACGTTGCTGATCCAGAACAGGTCGCTCCATCGGATTGACGGCATCGATCCGGTCCTTCTCATAGATCGGCTGACGCACGACAATGCCCCAGCGTCCATCGCGCCGCTCAATGAAATCATAGAATCGGCCGGTGCAAACCACATCGCACAACACACCTTCGACCACGGCACGTTGGCTGATGGTCATCTTCGTCTGTGCGATCGCACGATCTCCCTTGATGTCGATCAGCGTTCCACCGAGGAAATGCAGAATACGAACACCCTTGGCAAAAGCAGCCTTGCTTATCTCGATGAATTCATCCGGCGTCCCCTGAAACCAGGTCGCCATCATCCGTCCGTCCGGGTGCCAACATGTGCGAAACCTCTCCCAAAGGCACGCATCGCGCGTGAGCGCCCATTCCTCAATAAGATCCCGGATGGCGTCGCGTTCTGCTTTCATGGTCTTCCTCCCTGCGAATTACCGGTGCGGCGAGCGGCTGAAGCTCAGAGGCACCTTCGAAATTGACGCTAAGGCTTCGTTTCATGCTCTGCCTCATCCGTTCGGATGATGCTGCCCTGCCTTCATTCAGCGAAAGTGCGCACCGTAATGCCGAGCGAGAGCCTCGAGAGGGGATGGTTGTCGCCCGCCGATGGAAGAATTCTGGGAGGAATGAATGGCCAAGCTATTGCAGTCTATTACCTGTTCGTCGCTGTCACTGCTGCTGTCAACCGCTGTGCCGGTGTTTGCTCTCGCAGCAGATATCGGCGCCGGCGCGCCGCCCCGTGGGCAGCCGAGCCTCGGCATCCTGACAAGCGCGAACTTGTCGAAGGCGGGTTTGCTTGAGCCGCTGTTTTCGGAAGAATTGATGGGGTCGATGCAGGCGCGCATCGGGGGGGCGCGCGCAACGGACGGTTATGCAACCTCGCTACCGTCTGGCGTGCCGCAGCCGAATTACCGTGACCGCGAGCTCTTCTATATTGCCCCGGTCAGCGTCATGTTCGAGCTGCCGTCGTCGGAGGGCGTCAATTTCATACGCCTGGCTGCCGTCGGCACCTGGGATGATGGCGCCTCGGACACTGCATTGTCTAACAATGGCGATGTGCGGCGTGCGGCGGTGCAGTTCTTCCATGCGACAGATCCCAGCCAGATCTTCGGCATCGGCGCAAGCTACGAGCGTCGCGATATAGATACGGATATCACCTCGGACGCCCTGGGCAGCTATTTCAACAACAAGTGGGAAGCCTGGGGCATTCAGGGCTTTTACGCGAAGGATTTCGGAAACAACTGGGGTCTGGAAGCAAAGGCTGAATGGCAAAGCGGACAGCATGATTTCCAGCTCACGCAGTACATTGCGCCGGGTCGTGTCTTGCCTATCAGCTATAGCCAGAACGACGACCACCTTTATGGAGAGGTTCAATTCGTTGGCACCTATACGAAAAAGGATGCCAACTGGATTCCGGATGGTCTCGTTCTGCACCCGTCCGTGGGTATTACGTTCCAGCGCAATTATCTTGAAGAAGTGCGCAACTCCATGGGTGCTCTTGTCTCCGGCGCTGCCGGGCGGACAGAGGATTATGGCCTTCTGCTTGCAACGCTTAGGCTTGAAAAGGAGCAGGCGCTATCACCGGAATTGCAATTCCTGCCCAATATGACAGTCGGCATTGAGCATGAATACGTCCACGATCTGGCGCTCTTCCAGAAGGATCCGACCTACGCCGTCGTAGGTGCAGGCTTCACGCTGACTGCCTACGGCCAGCGACTGGATGTCGGCTACAAGCTGCGGCAGGGTTTGAACGGCGAACGTCAGTATCAGACCTTCTCGACCGTGCTTGCATTCTCATTTTGACAATTGCGCACCTGCGCGTGGCGGGAAGGAGTCCGCCACGCAATGTGGGTCGAACATGACAGTGGAGGAAAAATATCATGGATAACGCTTTACCATCTCATGTCCAACAGGGCGTAGCTGATCCGGTTTCTGCCGTATCGTCCATGACGCTGACGCAAGCCCTTCAGGCAGCGGACCGAGCAGCTGCAGCGTTTGATCAATGGTCGAAAGTGGGGCCGACCGAACGTCGGCGCATTCTTCTGCGTGCGGCTGATCTCTTCGAGGCGGGCAAGGAACGCCTTGCGCAGGCGATGGCATCTGAAACCGGTGCCGCGCCGGCCTGGATCGGCTTCAATGCCATGCTTTCTGCCTCTCTCATCCGCGAGGCGGCGGCGCTGACCACCCAGATTACCGGCCAGGTCTTTCAATCCGATCACATGGAAAACCTTTCTATGGCGATGCGTATTCCTGCGGGCGTAGTCCTGAGCATCGCGCCCTGGAACGCACCGGCCATCCTCTCGGTCCGTGCGATTGCAACGCCGCTCGCCTGCGGCAATACGGTTGTCCTCAAGGCGTCGGAACTGTGCCCGCGCACCCATCGCACGATCGTGGATCTCTTCCTGGAGGCGGGTGTTCCCGAGGGCGTTCTCGAATTCGTGACCCACGAGGCTCAGGATGCCGCTGCAATCGTGGAGGCCCTGATTGCCCATCCCAAAGTGCGCCGCGTGAATTTCACCGGGTCGACGCGTGTGGGGCGCATCATCGGCGAGACTGCTGGACGTCATCTGAAGCCCGCTCTGCTTGAGCTGGGTGGGAAGGCGCCGCTCATCGTGCTCGATGATGCCGACCTCGACGAGGCCGTCAGCGCTGCCGCATTCGGCGCTTACATGCATCAGGGGCAGATCTGCATGTCCACGGAAAAGCTGGTTGTGGATGAGAGGGTTGCCGATCTCTTCGTCGAGAAACTGGCTGCCAAGGCCGCGACTTTGACAGCTGGAAATCCGGCGAAAACCAATGCGGTTCTCAGTTCGGTCATCGACCAGAATGCGGTCAAGCGTGTTGCCGATCTGGTTGCCGATGCACTTGCCAAGGGTGCAACGCAGCGGGCTGGTGGCCGCGTGGAGGATACCTATGTCGATGCAATTCTGCTTGATCATGTCACTCCGGACATGAAGGTCTATCATGAGGAAACCTTCGGCCCCTGCGTGAGCGTGATCCGCGTCAAGGACGTGGACGAGGCGGTTCGAGTTGCCAACGATACCGAATACGGACTTGCAGCCGCTATCTTCGGGCGCGACGTGGATCGTGCACTGAGCGTCGGTCGACGGATTGAAAGCGGACTGGTTCATATCAATGGTCCAACCGTTCAGGATGAGGCGCATGTTCCCTTTGGCGGTGTGAAGGCCAGCGGTTATGGCCGCTTCAATGGACAACCGAGCATCGATTTCTTCACGGAACTGAAGACGCTCACGATCCAGCACGGCCACAGGCACTACCCGATTTGATCCCATCTACGCCGCCCGTCTCGGGCGCACGGGCTTCTGCATGGAGAATGAAGATCATGACAAAACGATTTGAACTGACCGCCGCCGATATCAAGGGTGTCTGGGCCATCGTTCCGACACCGTCCAACAGCGAAGTGGGCGATATCGGTTCAAGCACTACCGTGGACCTTGACGAGGCGGCGCGGGTGGTGGATGCGCTGGTTACGACTGGCGTGGATGGCATTCTGTCGCTGGGCACATTCGGCGAATGTGCGACGCTCACCTGGGGCGAGAAGCGCAGCTTCATGGCAACGATTGCCGAGGCGGCGCGCGGGCGCGTGCCGGTCTTCGGCGGCACGACCACGCTCAACACACGCGATACGATCGAGCAGACCCGTCAACTCCCCGATCTTGGCATCAGCGGAACAATGCTGGGGTTGCCGATGTGGGTGCGTTGCGACGAGGATACGGCAGTGCGTTTCTATCAGGATGTGGCGGAAGCCTGCCCTGATGTGGCCATCTGCCTCTATGCCAATCCGCAGGCATTCAAGTTCGATTACCCGACGTCGTTCTGGTCGCGCGTAAGCTCGATCCCGCAGATTGTCAGCGCAAAATACCTGTCCATGGCGCGCCTTGCCGTAGACCTCGAAGCCGTCGGCGGCAGAATTGCCTTACTTCCAAACGAAGTTGAATACCCGAAGGCTGCCGAGCTTCATCCAGACGCTGTCTCCGCCTTCTGGTCCAGTTCTGCGACCACCGGCCCCAATACGGTGCTTGCGCTGCGCGATGCGGTTGCCTTCGCCAAGGCAAGCCATGACTGGAGCGCCGTTCAAGCCATGGACAGCGACATACACAAAGCGGAAGCGGGTTTCTTTCCGAACGGCGATTTCGCTGAATTCTCAAAATATAACATCATTCTGGAAAAGGCCCGTATGGACGCAGCCGGCTGGATGCGTGCCGGACCTGTGCGGCCGCCCTATCGTGAAGCACCGGCCGATTATGTGGCGGGCGCCCGTCGGTCTGGCGAGGCCTGGGCTTCGCTCCACAAGCGATATGCAAGCCGCTGATCAAGGCGTGTTCCCGTTCAAGGAGGAGATCGGACAATGAATGCCGAAGTTTTGGACCATGCCATGCGCGAAGCAGGCCTGATAGAGCAGGCGCGCGCAATGATGCCGGAACTCAAGCGGCGTGCTCGCGCCGCCGAGGCTGCACGCATGCTGCAGACCGAAACAATTGATGATTTCCGCAAGGCGGGCTTCTTCAAGATCCTGCAATCGCCTGCCTATGGGGGCTTTGGGCTATCGCCTCTCACTCTCTGCCGTGTCGTCTTCGAGGTTGGCCGGGGAGATATGTCCGCCGGTTGGGTGCTGTTCGTTCTTGCCCTGCACCAGTATGAGGTTACTCTCATGGGTGAGGCTGCCTGTGAAACGATCTGGGGTGAGAACCCTGACGCACTGGTTGCTTCTTCGGTTGCTCCCTTTGGAGCGCTGGAGCGGGTAGAAGGCGGCTTCAGATTGAATGGACGCTGGCGCTTCAGCAGCGGCATCGATCATTCCGACTGGGTTGGCGTCGGCGGGCTCGTTGCCAATCTGGACGGCAAGGGCAAGGACTTCCGCATGTCCTTGATCCCTACGAAAGACGCAAGGATCGATCCACAGTCGTGGAATCCGTTCGGTCTTGCGGGAACGGGCAGCAAGGACCTCGACATCGATAACGTATTTGTGCCGGAGCATCTGAGCTTCAGCCTTGTCGATGCCCATCGAATGATCGGACAGGACAAGCTGTCTCGCAACTTCCGCTATCCTTTCTGGATCGTGTTCAACGCGGTTCTCGGCGCGGCCATTATCGGCGGTGCGAATGGCGGCGTGGACGAAGCAATTGAGCAGATGTCGGTTCGCGTTGGTTCGGCAGATAACGGGAATGGCAAACAGGCGGCCGCTGACGATCACTTCGTGCGCATGAGGGTTGGCCGTGCACGAGTTCTGGTTCGCACTGCGCAGGCGCGCTACAGCGCTATATTCGCGGAGATGGACGATTACATCTCCAAGGGCGAAGCGATCCCGGTCGAGCAGCGTATGCATTACATCGCAGAGATTGCCCAATGTGGCCGTGATTGCGAGGAGGCCGTGCTGACCCTCTACAAGACCACCGGAGGGCGCGGTATTTCCTTGGACAACAATATGCAGGCCATTCTGCGCAACGTGCTGGCAGGCGCCAATCACGTGGCGATGAACCTTGACCCCATGCTGCAAAACCTTGGGGGACAATTGCTGGGCGGCGAGATTCCGCCGGTGATGTGCTGAGTGCGGCTGTTTCGGGAGTTGAATGAACATGCCATTGCAAAAGCTCGCCTTTGCTGAACTTCGTGTGCCAGACCTTGGATCGTGTCTTGATTTCCACACCCAGGTTCTCGGACTGAACATCATCGCGCAATCCGCCGGTCGGGCCTATCTCGGTGCAGGTGGAGACGATGGCCTCGATCTGATCCTGACGGAAGATCCGGCCGGAAGAAGCGGGGCGCCCCGGTTTGCCCTGATGGTTGACGGTGCCGATGATCTTATCGGTTACCAGAGCAGATTGCAGGAAGCAGGACTGGACAGTTGGCGCGAAAGTGCACCTGCGCCAGGCATTGCTGAAAGCCTGTCCTTCACCCTGCCATCTGGTCATGTTGTGGCACTGGTGACAGCCGCCGCCAGTAGCAAATATCTCCATCCTGCCCGGCGGTCTGCAGGCATTTCATGGGGCATAGGTCCGGTAGACGTCGACCACATCACGCTGCGGGTCGGCGACAGTCTTGCCTTGAATATGAAGTGTCTGAGCGAGGTTCTGGGTTTCCGGGCCTCGGATGTTTCCGTCATGCCGGATGGAAATGTGGCAGCTGTCTGGATGCGCGTCGGCGATTATCATCACGATGTCGCGATGTTTGGAGGCCCCCCCGGAGAAAGCCTCGATCATCTGGCCTGGAACGTATCGACATTCGAGAATATCAAGCGGTCTCTCGATGTTCTCGGTCAGTTCGGAATCCCGGCAGAAGCTGGCCCTGGACGCCACGGAATAGGCGGCAACCTGTATGCCTATTTCCGGGCACCCGGTGGCAACCGGTATGAACTAAGCGCGGAAATGCCGCGGTTTCTTAACCGCGACGCCGAACCGGTTATATGGACAGATCCGGCAGCTGGTTTCAGCGCATGGGGCAGCCGCCATCCGGAATCGTTCAAGGATGGCTCCTGATTGATCCTGTTACTTTAGAGATATTCGATGAACACTCTAGCGTCGGATCGACCCAATATAAGATGTTATTGCAGTGCATATATACTACTGCGATTGCATTATTGAGTTTGAAATTCAGTCTTCGCTCTATTCTAAACATCGACATGTGGCGTTGATGTTTTGTCGGAGCGGTGAATTTTTCAGAAAATATACAGAATAACTTCAACTGCATTGACAGATGCAAACTCTGAACGCAATATATGAACTGAACGGTTCAGTTCTGGGAGGATAAAATGGACACGTTTACCCCATCAGTGCCTCATGGCCTCAGATTTCCCCAAGGCGTCGCATTCGACGGCTGGTTTGCCCCCAGCCGCGTGGAGGCGGATGTCTATGACCTTGAGGTGATTGGTCGCATTCCCGAAGTCATGAATGGTGCCTACTACAAGGCAGCCGCCGATCCGCAGTATCCGCCGCTGCTCGGCGAGGCCATCTACCTCGACGGTGACGGCATGGTCACGATGCTGCGTCTGGAAAATGGTCATGCCGATCTGAGAACGCGCTATGTTCGCACGCCCCGTTTCATTGCTGAGCGTGAAGCACGTCGCTCTCTGTTCGGCAAATATCGCAATCCCTTCTTCGACGATCCTGCCGCAGAAGGCGTGGAGCGCGGCACGGCCAACACGGCCATCGGCTGGCATGCGGGCAAGCTGTTTGCCTTGAAGGAAGACAGCCGGCCAATCGAGCTGGATCCCAATACGCTCGATACAATCGGCTATTACGATTTCGACAAGCGGCTAACCCAGGGCACGTTCACGGCTCATCCCAAGATTGACCCGGAAACAGGCGAGCTGATTGCATTCTCCTATAATGCGGAAGGTATCGGCAGCACGACGATCTGGACCCACGTTATCTCGCCGGATGGTCAGAGCGTTCAGTCGGAATCCTTCGAGGCCCCCTATGCGTCGATGGTACATGACTTCCTGGTTTCCCGGAACTACATCGCCTTCACGATCCATCCCATGGTCAACGATCTGGAACTGGTCAAGCGCGGCGAACCCTTCTTCCGCTGGATGCCTGAACGCGGTGCACGGGTAGCGGTCATTCCGCGCAAGGGCGGCGTCGGCGGCATTCGCTGGTTCAACTGCCCCACCCCCGTCATGGAGGCGCATACGATCAATGCTTTCGATGAAAACGGGGTGCTCTATCTCGATCACGATATTCAGCAGTCTGGCTGGTTCTCCCAGTTCCCGTCGGAAAATCAGCCGCCGCACCATGAAGCACCGCCGATTGCACAGCGCTGGCGTTTCGACATGAACAGCCTGGCAGACGAATACCAGGTTCGCGATCTGACGGACGATCCGGGTGAAATGCCTGCAGTCGATCCGCGCTTCCTGATGCGCGAGGCACGCCATGTTTTCATGGGTTGCGTCAATCCCAAGCTGGGCCCGTTTGCGGAATTCGGTCCATTCGGACCTCCCTTCAACGCTGTCGTTCGGATTGATACGCAATCAGGTGCGCGCAAATACTACTATGCAGGTCCGACATCGGCGCCAGAAGAACCAGTCTTCGTGCCGAAATCCGCCGATGCACCTGAAGGCGATGGATGGATCATCACGATTGTTGAGCGTCGAACGGAAAACCGCAGCGATTTCGTGATCCTCGACTCCGCTACGATGGAACCGGTTGCCACGATCAAGGTTCCGTTCCGGTTGCGTTACGGCTTCCATGGCAAGTGGCTTTCAGCCGCCGAACTCGGCTGGTGATTTTCGGTCCGGGCGCAGGAGCCTGAGATCGTTCGCCGACGGACCGATTGGTTCGTCGGCGCGTCCAGAAGATGGCCGCTGCGATTTCTAGGCTGCGTCCGGAATGGCGCCATCCTGTTCAGTTTCACGTTTTCATAGCGAAGCAAGTTTCTTGGGAGGGAAAAATGCAAGCCAAAGAGAGCCGCACCGTGTGGTTTGCTCTGATGCTCGGCCATGTCGCCGGCATGCTCGATCTCATTATTCTGCCATTGTGGGTGAGCGGTCTCATGACCGGCTTCGGCTTTGGCGCTGCCAGCGTCGGCAGTCTGGTTACGCTCTATCTCGCCGGAACATTGTGCGCCAACGCGCTGCTGGCACGCAGGTTCGATAGTCTGCCGCCGCGTGTTGTTGCAGGTACCGGTTTCGTAGTCGCTGCCCTTGCGTTCATCATGATGACGGAAGTGAAGTCGTGGGATGAGGCTTCGCACTACTCTCTGCTGGCCATTCTGAACTTTGTGGCCGGGGCAGGGGCGGGTGCCGGTCTGGCGACGATCCATGGCCTCATTGGACGGAGCATCAACCCGCATCGCCTGTTTGCCTTCGTAAATTTCGGCATCAGCATCTGGGCTATCGTGTTTTTCGGGGCAACTCCCGGATTGATGGCGCGTTTCGGCGTCAACGGTCTGTTCGCCATCGTCGCCGGCATGTTCATTGCGGCGGTTGCTGCCATGCTTTTCGGCCTGCCCAGACGGGTGCCGGAGAAAAGGCAGTTGCAAAGCGACCGGGCAGGCACCACTGCGCCGCCTGTCGTCCTGGCGCTGTGTTTTGCCGGGGTGGTATTTCTGCAAGCCGGACAAGCCATGACGAATTCCTTCGTCGAGCGGATCGGGAACTACCGCGGCTTCACCTCCAGCCAGATCGAGTGGGTTCTCATCGCAGCTTCGGTTCTGGTGCTGATTTCGCCGCTCATTGCAGGTCTGCTCCAGAACAAGCTGGCCCCGCTCACTGTTGCAATCGGTGGCCTCTTGTTCCACGGCTGCCTGTGCGCCACGGTCTCCACCTCCACCAGCTTCGTGCCCTATGCGATCGCAACCTCGATGATGGTGATGACGGTGGTCTTCGTCCACACCTTCGTTTTCGGGCTGCTGGCTGCTCTGGAGCCAAGCGGCCGTACCAATGCGGCGACCCCTTCCATGCTGATGATTGGTACCGCCGTTGGGCCATCGGTTGGAGGTTTCATGGCGCAGGCATTTGGTTTTTCCTCGATCGGATTTGCGGCTTTTGTTTCCGCATGCCTCGGCGCGGCCTGCTTTTTTCTGGTTCGGCGCAAGCTTGCACACCAGACGACAGCGACCGTCGCTGTCTGACCCCTTCGATCATCAACATCACCAAAGGAGTAACGAATGTTGAAGCGTATTCAGGCCAATTCGATCATCGAGGGCGCCTTGACCGAAGCCCGCAAGCGTCAGATTGCCCCACTCGCCGTGAGTGTTCTCGATGCCGGGGGCGCACTGGTGGCATTCCAGCGTGAAGACGGTGCCGGTCTGCTGCGCCAGGATATCGCCGTTGCCAAGGCCTGGGGATCGCTTGGCCTCGGCATTGCCTCTCGCCAGCAAGCCGAATTCGCTCAAGCGCAGCCGGGTGTCTTTGCAACGCTTGTCAGCGTGGCGGGTGGGCGCCTGGCTCCCCTTCCGGGCGGCGTCTTCATTCTCGATGAGAACAAGAAGGTGATCGGCGCCGTTGGTATCTCCGGCGATGTTGGCGATCAGGATGAAGCCTGCGCAATTGCTGGTATCGAGGCCGCAGGCTTGTCCTACTCAGCCGGCTTTGCCGGTCGCGGCTAAGGAGAGGGCGCATGAAGACGATCATCGTCCATGACGACGCCGCAGACTGGTACTGCTCGGCTCTTGCCGATCTTCCCGGCTGCCGCTTCGTGCCATCAACCGCTGTCACTTCGGCAAGCGCGATGGATGTGGAGGCTCTGATCGCCTTCGCGCCTTCAACTCCGGCCTCTCTGCTGGAAAGCCTGCCCGCCCTTCGCTGGATCCACTCTCTGACTGCGGGGGTGGACAGGCTTATGGCCATGCCCGCACTTGGGCGTGGTGTGGCGGTCACCACCAGCAGCGGCATTCATGGTCCGCAAATGTCGGAGATGGCCTTCTTGCTGATGCTGGCCGCCGCCCGTCAGTTTCCCGCCATGATAGCCAATCAGGCCGCAGCCCACTGGGAGCGGTGGCCGCAGCCGCTGCTGTTGAACAAGACAGCCTGCATCGTCGGGCTTGGCGCCATAGCCGAAACTCTGGTTGAACGCTGCCGTGCCTTCGGCATGCGCGTAACGGGCGTCTCTTCCGGCAGAAGCGACATGGCCGGCGTCGATAGAATATACCCGCGTGAGGCACTGCGGGAAGCGGCTGCCGAGGCCGACTTTCTCATAGTTCTGGTTCCCTATGCAGCCTCCACCCATCATCTGATCGACGCTTCTGTCCTTGCATCCATGAAGCGGTCGTCGATCTTGATCAATCTCTCGCGGGGCGGTTGCGTCGACGAGGACGCGCTTTGCAAGGCGTTGCGTGCCGGCAATTTGTTCGCGGCGGGATGCGACGTGTTCAGCCAGGAGCCGCTGCCAAGCGACAATCCACTCTGGTCATTACCCAATCTGATCGTAACGCCACATGTCGGCGGCTGGAGCGATGTCTACGCCGAGCAGACAGTGCCGCTGCTGCGCCGCAACCTGCAACGTTTTCTGGCGGGCGATATCGACGGGCTTGAAAATCTTGTTTCGAGGAATCATGCATGACACGCTTCCGCTCTGGCATTTCCGATCAGGAATTATCCCGCCGCTGGTCGCTGGTGCGCCAGTGGATGCGCGAGGCCGATATTGACGTGCTGGTGATGCAGGGCGCGCAGGACTGGCTGGGTGGCATGGTTCGCTGGTTTACGGATTTTCCGGCAACCGCCGGCTACCCGCGGACCGTTCTTTTCTTCGCGGAAGGGCCAATGACCCTTGTGGAGATGGGCCCCTTTAACGGCAATCGTGTTCCTCCGATAGATGAACCCACCTATCGAGGTGTCGGCCGTGTCCTCACGATGCCTTCCTTTTCTTCCGCCCATTTCACCCATGGCTACGACCGTGATCGAGTTCTGGACGAACTGACACAGCGCGGCCTGAAACGCGTGGGCGTGGTCAATCCGGGGGCGCTGCCGCACGTGTTGATGCAGTCGCTTCTGGAGCGCTTTGGCTCGCTGGTCGATACGACCGATGTCATTGACACCTTCAAGGCGGTCAAGAGTGAAGAAGAGCTGGGCCGTCTTCGTGAGGTTGCTCATCTGCAGGACGATATATTTGCACAGGTTCTCGATTTCATACGGCCCGGCCTGAAGGATATCGATGTCGCCAATTTTGCTCAGGCAGAAGCGCACCGGCGTGGCAGCGACCAGGGCATTCTTCTCGGCGTGTCCGCGCAACTCGGCTCGTCGGCCCGCTTTGGCGGTCGCGCCGTTCAGGGCAGGGAATTACATGCGGGCGACCACCTTACGCTTCTGATTGAAGTCAATGGCGCGTGTGGAATGTATACCGAAATCGCCCGTACGATTGTTCTGGGTACGGCCAGCGATAAACTGCTCCAGGCGTTCGACAATGTCCGTCGCGCGCAGGATCACACTCTCTCCCTGATCCGAGCCGGGGCATTGCCGGCCGATATTGCCCAGGCGCACGATGCCTGGATGCAGGCAGAGGGCCTGCCGGTTGAAACACGTCTTTACGCGCACGGCCAGGGACAGGATCTGGTGGAGCGTCCCCTGATCCGCCATGACGAGACGATGCCGCTCGCCGCGGGGATGTGTCTAGCGGTGCACCCAAGCTATGACGACGGATCGGTCTTCGCAGTGATCTGCGACAACTACATCGTGGAAGCAAATGGCGTCAGCGAATGCCTCCACCGAACTGAGAAGAAAATTTTCGAGAAATATGTCTGAGAGACCCAAGAGGGTGCTGGCAGGTTGATCCTGCAAGCGCCGGTTCGAACGATTGCAGGAGGAACCCAGAATGGACGACCTGATACAGAGCTTCAAAGCTACCATGGCACGCTACCCGGCCGGTGTGGTCGTGGTGACAACGACCGATGAGGAAGGTCGCGCCTACGGCTTTACCGCGACTTCATTTTCATCCCTGTCGCTGAAGCCGCCGTCGATCATCGTATGTCTGGCCAACACCGCCTATTGCTACAATGCTTTCGTCAATTCGCGCCATTTCGCCGTGCATTTCATTGATGCTGAAGACAGCGCGCTCGCCATGGGATTTGCGAGCAAGGGCATCGACAAGTTCAGCGGCGTGAAGGTCGATCTTTCTGCAGAAGGCGTTCCGCTTCTGAAGGACAGCGTTGCCGTGCTTGAATGTGGAGCCGGCGGGCATTTCGTCAGCGGCGATCATGCAATTCTGATCGGGAATGTTTTGCGCACCAAGGTCAGCGACGACCGCGACGTTCTCGTCCACTACCGCAGACAGTTTGGCAAGGTCAGCATGCCCGCAGCAATCTGAGCCGCAATTCACCCACTGCAACGCGAATGGAGGAGCATCGCATGTGTGCAGGTATGAAGATTTGCAATGTAAGTGTATGCGAAGGCAAGTGCGCGGGGAACGGCAGGCGATGGCAGGAGGCGCTGGCCATCGTATCACCCGTCACGCCGACACCTGAGTTGCCGTGTGCGGAAAAACCCAGTTCGGTCGGTGGTTCACAAAACCCCGTGCGTGGGGTTGGCCAACATGCGCAATGAACCCTTCAGTGCCATGCCCTCCCTGGGCTTCTCCCACCTGATGTTTGGAAGCAGCCCTGACGACGGCGACTTTCCAGACCTCGATGCAGGCGTCCTCACCATTCGCCGCAAGCTTTCGGTCGAACACGCGGCCCTGATCTTCCGGGCTGCCGATTCGCCTTCGAATATATCCGGCATTACGATCTCCACCGATCAGTCGACCCAATGGAACGGTCCTCGTCAAGAGGCACGTTATCTGGATACATTCAGGGTCAGAGATCCCTTCGTGAACCTGCCTGTAGGGCGCCCCGTAGTCATTCAGGAATTCCAAGATGAAGGAACATGGAACAGCAATGATTTCTATCAGCAGTTCCTTAAACCCATGGGCGTGTTCCATGTGATGGGCGTCGATCTGGCCGCAAAACCTGGCATGATATGCAGTTTGCGGATCTGCAGAAGCCAACTTGCGGGCCGCTTCATGGAAGATGAGTTAGCCTATCTCTCGTCGCTTTTGCCGGACATCGCGCGTTTTATCAAACTGCGGGTGCGCCTGAACGAGATGGAAATGCAATCGCGCATGCTTGATACGGTAACCGAGCGGCTCGATATCGGCGTCGTGCTTGTCGACGACAGTATGCGGATCCTGCAATATGTGGGAAACGATGCTGAAAAACGTCTTGAAAAGCGAGGATTTCTGGTCTCCGGCGGACGATTGCGCGCCAAGTCTTCAGCGCGCAATCGCGAACTCCAGAGTCTCGTCCAGAATGCAGCGAACGCGACGGCGGGTACCAGTCTTGCATGCCGGTTTGAGCGAATCGACGACGATGCAGCACTCGGCGTTGTCGTGAAGCAAATGGCGCATCGTGTGGTACAGGGTGAATTTCATCAGCGCCCTTCGATCATGGTCATGTTCCGCGATCTGAACGCGGATAGCGGCGTCTCGGAGGAACGTGTCAAATGGATGTTCGATTTGACTGGAGCAGAAGCAAGGCTGGCTCGTCTATTGACGGAAGGTATGAGCCTGGATGAAGCGGCTGCTCATCTGAATGTCAGCCGCAACACCCTGCGCAGTCACTTGAGAGTACTCTTCCTCAAAACGCATACATCCCGACAATCCGAACTTATGCGAAAGTTGATGTCGAGTTTGGCCCTACTCTGAAAGCACTTGAACGCATAATTGCTGCGCTCAAGAACAGGCTGATCCTTCAAGGGGAAGAGTTTGATCAGGGCGACGCGCGCATGAGCAACTTTTTGATTTGAAAGGCTCAAGGAGCTTAAGTCTTTCAAATCAATCGGATAAGTCCAATTTGTCAACAAGTCGGTACTTATCTTCCCCTAAACTTGCGCTCCATCTCACGGCGCAGGCGCACCGCCGGTAGACGATCGTCCAGATCAACATCTGTCGATTTGACGACGCTTCCTTCCGGCACATCAACCCTTAGCCGCACACCATGCGCAAGGCCAAGCGGCAACCATCCTTCTGCAACGGATCGTTCCGCCGGACGTAGACCGCCGGCCACGGTATACCCGCCCTCGCCATCCAGTGTCTCGCCGGCTTTCAAATCGCGTTTTGCAACAGCAACTGCATCGGCATTGAAATAACGGGAAACGCCGGTTGCCTCTCTGCGCAGCGCCACGGAGGCGACCGAAACGGCCAGTTCGAGACCAATCAAATGCCATTTACGCGTCAGCGCCATGTAGCGTCCCGACGGGTCGGTGGTAACGTTATACTCTTCAAAGCAGTTCTTCAGATATTCCGTATCTGCCTCGATGGCGACCCAGACGCCCTTCCGGATGTCGTTTGCGATCGGTTTGCCGTCGCGCGTGAGGCAGGAAACGACCTCAACCATGCCCTTGGCATCCAGCACGCCACCTTCGGAGACCGGTCGCATCAGGCCCGGAATATCCTCGATGGAGCCTGGCGGATACTTCAACCCCTCGGCTGGTGCGGCAAGGCCGGTCGCATTGGCGATGGCCGCACTTTCGATCGCAGGCTTCGAACCGTCGAGAAATGCATTGAACATTTTCGGATTGAGGCGACCGCGTTCTGCCTGTTCCCGCGTCAGACCCCAGTGATCCCAAACGGTTTCCGGTGTTGAAGCCCGGTAATGCGGTAGCCACTTATGGCCCCGACCGGCAGCCACCACCGGGAAGCCTGCCGTGCGAGCCCAATCGACAAGCTCGGATGCCAGGGCAGGCTGGTCTCCGTAGGCCATCGAATAGATGACGTCTTTTGCCTTGGCAGCTTCGGCCAGTCCGTAACCGCAGAAGGCGTCGGCCTCGACGGTGACGTTGATGACGTCCTTCCCGGCGTCGAATGCTGCCAGTGCATGCTCCACCGCTGCCAGCGGATTGCCGGTCGCTTCAATGACTATGGAGACCTTGGGGTGCTTGACCAATGCCTGCCAGTCATCACTGACATAGGTTGTACCCTTCGCCGCTGCATCATCCAGACTGGCGGCGGCGAAACGCGCCTGCGGCCAGCCCACTAGCGCTAAGTTGCTGCGCGCCCGATCCGGCGACAGGTCACATATACCGACGAGATGAATTCCTGGCAGCCGGTTCAACTGCGCAAGGAACATCGAGCCGAATTTCCCGGCGCCGATCAATCCAATGCGCACGGGGTCGTTCTCGGCCGCGCGTGCGGCGAGTTTGGAAAACAGATTCATGATCGGTTACCTTCTAGGCTTTATCAGATGGTGGTGCAGCGGTCAGGAAGTCGAAGTCGCAACCCTCTGCGGCCTGCGTGACATGCTTGGCATAGAGCGCCCGATAGCCTCGGGGCGGTGCCGGCGGTAGCTTTACACCGGCAAGTCGATCGCGGATTTCGGCTTCAGGCACCAGGAGATCGAGCCGCTTCTCCTGAATGGACAGACGTATGCGATCTCCGTTTCTGACTGCGGCCAGGGGGCCGCCGACATGTGCTTCCGGCGCGATATGCAACACGATGGTGCCGAAGGCGGTTCCCGACATGCGGGCATCGGAAATACGCACCATGTCCTTCACACCCTGCTTGGCGAGTTTCTTCGGAATCGGTAGGTAGCCCGCTTCCGGCATGCCTGCCGCAACCGGCCCAGCATTCTTGAGGACGAGAATATCATTGGCTTCGACATCCAACTCCGGATCGTCGATACGGGCGGCAAGGTCTGCCAGATTTTCAAAGACCACGGCCCTGCCTTCAACCTCGAACAGCTCTGGCGTGGCAGCGGCACGCTTGAAGATGGCTCCTCCCGGTGCCAGATTTCCCGACAGCGCGATCAGGCCACCAACAGGCGATACCGGATTGCTGAGAGGACGAATGACTTTGCTATCGATCCAATCCGTCGGTTGCTCCAATCGCTGACCAAGTGTCTGACCGGTCACATTGATCGTATCCAGATGCAGAAGATGGCGAATTTCTCTCAGCACAGCCCCGACGCCACCTGCGGAATGGAAATCTTCCATGTAACCGGCCCCGACGGGCTTCAGATCAACCAGCACCGGCGTTTCGTCTGAGATCGTATTCAATCGCTCCTGCGAAATGCGGATACCAGCACGGCCGGCAACAGCAGCCAGATGGACAACGGCATTCGTGGAGCCGGATACGGCCATAAGGACTCGCAAAGCGTTTTCCACCGAATGCAGGGTGACGATTTCGTCAGGTCTCGGCCCCTTGTCGATTAATTGCACCGCCAACCTGCCGCTTTCCTCGGCGGCGACCAACCGATCGGAATGGACTGCTGGAATGGCGGCGGTCCCTGGCAACGACATGCCGAGAACTTCCGCAATTATGGCCATGGTGGAAGCCGTGCCCATCACGGCGCAGGTGCCGGCGGTCGTCGCGAGCCGTCCTTCGACCTGATCGATTTCCGCCCGATCCACTTCGCCGGCACGGTACTTGCCCCAGAAGCGACGACAATCCGTACAGGCGCCCAAGCGCTCCCCCTTGTGGCGTCCGGTCATCATCGGGCCGGTCACGAGCTGCACTGCAGGCAGATTGGCCGACACGGCACCCATCAACTGGGCAGGAACCGTCTTGTCGCAGCCCCCGATCAGAACGACGGAATCCATGGGCTGGGCACGCACCATCTCTTCGGTGTCCATCGCCATCAGATTGCGATAGACCATGGATGTCGGCTCCAGGAAAACCTCCCCCAGCGAGATGGTAGGAAACGGCCGCGGCAGGCCACCGGCGGCCAGAACGCCTCTGGATACGGCCTCGACCAGTTCATCCATCGTCCGGTGACAGTTGTTGAAGCCCGAAGGCGTCATGGCAATGCCGACAATCGGGCGGGACAGCATCTCACGCGACAGCCCCATGGAGCGGGCAAATGACATGCGCAGATATCGCGCAAAATCCCGATCGCCGTAATTCGTCAGCCCCCGTTCAATACCCTTGCCTGTCATTGGACTTCTACCTTATCTGCCCGGAACTTCACATTCAGCAAATTCTCAAAGACAAGGATCATTGCCCCCTTGTCTTTGCTTCCATGCCCTTCACGCAGCGCCTGCTGATAGGTGGCGCTTGCGGCATAAAGGACCGGTGCGGGGATCTGGCGTTCGGCGCACAGACGCAACCCGGATGCAATGTCCTTGTAGGCTGCCGCCAGCGGATAACCTTGACTGAAATCAGCCTCCAGAATGCGTGGCAGGAAAAACTCGCTGGCAAAGCTTCTGCCCGTTCCGGAATTGATGACGTCGGAAATCGCCGTTGGATTCAGCCCCATAAGAACTGCGAGCGGCCCAATTTCCGCAATGGCCGCAGCATTGATATCGAATAGCAGCTGATTGATCAGCTTGGCGGTCTGCCCCGCGCCTTCGGGACCCATGTGCAGAATTGAGTTTGCCATCGTCGAAAGATAAGGTTCCAGCGATTTCAGCAAGGTGCTATCGCCGCCAACCATCATTGTGAGTGTCCCATCTTCAGCGCGCGATTGCATGCCAGATACGGGCGCATCCAGAAACCGCAAACCGGCTTCGGACAGCTTACGTGCAAACCTCAAGGTTTCGGAGACGTCAGTTGTTCCGGTGTCGATGATGATCGTACCTGGCTTCAGCCTGTCGGCCAGACCACTTTGAAACAAAACGCTGTCGATGATCTCCGCTCGCGGCAAAGACAGCAGGATGAGATCGGCCGCAGCAAGATCAGAAAGATCGGCAGCAACTCGGCCAAAGCCGCGCTTAGAATCCTGATTTGCATCAAATACGATCAAATCCGTTGTTTTGGACAAGTTGACCGCCATCGGTCGCCCCATCTGACCCAGTCCCACAAACGCGACCTCCATCGCAATCCTCCCTGCTTGTCGGTGATGGTCAACTTACTGGGACTTTGAACCCACAAAAGTTGTCGTTGGCGAGGCCTGCCGTCTTGAAACGCGATGGCTGGACTCATTGTTGCCAACGAATAGCTGCGTTCTATCCCAGCATATCGTATGCGACACGAGACTCCTCTCGCAAATCCGCCATCGCAGATCGCGATGGTGCTCATCACCAATCAAGACTGGTTAAGGTCGGCCGGCTCTGGTGCATTGCAGACGCCGGGTTGGACTGGTGTTGGAGGACACACCACAGACTCGGAACTTAATCATACAAACAGGGAGGTTTAGTATGACCGGCAATTGGCTATTTGTCGCAGCTGCAACTTTGATGTGCACTCTGGGACCCGCGAATGCTCAAGACGCATATCCTTCGAAAACGGTGACGATTGTGGTCCCCTCTTCTCCTGGCGGAACGACAGACATCACAGGACGCATGCTTGCTGAAGGTCTGTCGAAACGCTTCAACCAAACGTTCATTGTTGAAAACAAAGGGGGAGCGAGCGGTAACATCGGTATTACCGAAGTGGCCCGTGCCAAACCTGACGGCTACAAGCTCCTCGTCACCTATTCCGGCTACCAGGTCACCAATCCGGCTCTCTTCACCAATCTGGCCTGGGATCCCATCAAGAGCTTCGATCCAGTCGCGCTTGCCGTCACTGCACCGCATGTAATTTTGGTCAACGGTAAACTGCCTGTCACAACCTTGTCGGACTTCATCGCTTACGCGCGTGAAAAGAACGGCGCAGTTACCTACGCATCGTCCGGTCCGGGATCCTTGCAGCAAATCGGAGCCGAACAGCTGGCCCGCCTGACGGGCACAAAGATGATTCACGTGCCCTACAAGGGTGCCGGGCCCGCGCTGACCGACCTTATCGCAGGTTCGGTGGATCTTTTCATCACCACACCGCCGTCGGCCGTCGGCCACATCCAATCCGGTGCCGCCAAGGGTCTGGCTCTAGCCGCCAAGGAACGTCATCCGCTGCTGCCGAGCGTGCCCACAACCACGGAAGCGGGCGTACCTGGGCTCGACCTGACTGCTTGGTTTGCACTTTATGCACCTGCCGGCACGCCAGAACCGATTACTGAAAAGCTCTCTTTGGCGATCAAGGACCTGGTGTCCAGCCCGGAATTTCAAGAGCAGGCGATCAAGCAAGGCGCCTATGCAAAATATATGAGCCCTGCCGAGCTGAAGGCCTTCACTCAAAGCGAACTGGCTGTCTGGAGCGACATCATCAAACAGACCGGCATCACCGTACAACAGTAAGAATGGTTCGGCGGTGACAAACACCGCCGTCTAATCGTTGCTTCACCAACATTTATGGATTGAACGGGATGCGCATCCAAAACGAACGTGACTTCTTCAGCGGAGCCGGGTTGACGTCGATTGCTGCAATCATGTGGTATCAAGTCTCCGCTTTATCGCTAACGCAAGGAACAAGCCTCGGCTCGGGCGGTCTGCCGAAGCTTTCTGCAATCATTCTGGCCTTGTATGGCCTCTATTTCGTCTTCAGGGGCATCACGAAGTCCGGTGAGCGTATCGGTAAACTGCCATATGTCGGCATGGCGGCGCTTGCCGCATCCGTTGCAGTTTTCGCGCTCGGTCTGGAGCCTCTCGGCGCGGCGATTTCAGGCGTTCTTGCAGCGGGACTGGCGGGCTTTGCTGCGCCTGACCGTCGTTTCAAGGAGCTGATGATTTTTCCGTTGATCGTTTGCGCCGGTTGTCTGCTGCTCTTTGTCTACTTCCTCGGGATTCCGCTTCCCATCTGGCCGTCAACGTGAAGGAGACGACAATGGAGCTTCTTTCCAATATCGGGCTCGGCCTGTCTGTGGCCCTTTCTCTATCGAACCTTCTGTACTGTCTTATCGGCGTGCTGGTGGGAACGCTGGTTGGTGTGCTTCCTGGTCTCGGTACAACCGCGACGCTGGCGATCTTGCTTCCGCTGACCTATCAGCTCGACCCTACAGGTTCGCTGATCATACTTGCTGGTATCTACTACGGTGCGCAGTATGGCGGCTCAACCACCGCCATACTGGTCAATATGCCTGGGGAAGGCACATCGGTTGTTACAGCTCTCGACGGCTATCAGATGGCGCGACGCGGGCGTGCTGGTGCAGCTCTTGCCAGTGCCGCTCTTGCTTCCTTTCTTGCTGGCACACTGGCCACGCTGGTCATTTCGGTTTTCGGGCCGCTCCTCGCGGGTGCGGCACTCTCCTTCGGTCCCACAGAATACTTTTCGCTGATGGTTTTCGGCCTCACCATGTCCGTCGTCATCGCGTCGGGAAGCCTGGTGAAAGCATCGGCTATGGTATTCCTCGGCCTGCTGCTCGGCGCGATCGGAACGGACATCGAGACCGGCGCGCAACGAATGACATTTGGCCTGCTGGATCTCTATGATGGCGTGGAGTTTGCTGTCGTTGCCGTAGGCCTCTACGGTATCGCGGAGATCCTGAGCAATCTGGAAGGCAAACAGCAGCGCTCTATCCTTTCCGAGAAGCTGAGCAATCTGTGGCCTTCGAAAGACGATTTCCGCCGCGGTACACCCGCAGCGCTTCGCGGTTCCGTGCTGGGTTCGATTCTGGGCATCCTGCCGGGCAATGGGGCAGTGCTTGCTCCCTTTCTCTCCTACGTTACGGAGAAAACGCTTTCCAAGCATCCGGATGAGTTTGGAAAGGGAGCCGTAGAGGGCGTTGCCGGGCCGGAAGCCGCAAATAACGCAGCCGCGCAGACGGCCTTCATACCGATGCTGACACTGGGTATTCCGCCAAATGCAGTCATGGCGGTGATGATTGGCGCCATGATGATCCAGGGTCTTGTTCCCGGACCGCAGGTCATGTCTTCCAAGCCCGATCTTTTCTGGGGCCTTGTCGCCAGTATGTGGATTGGCAACATCATGCTGCTGATCATAAATCTGCCGCTTATCGGAATCTGGGTGCAGCTCCTGCGCGTCCCATTCCGTCTGTTGTTCCCGGCTATTATCCTGATCTGTTTCATCGGTGTCTTTTCATTGAGAAATTCTACCTTCGACGTGGCAATGGTAGGGGTATTCGGCTTTCTCGGCTATGCGATGGTGAAGTTCGGCTTCGAGCGCACCCCTTTCGTAATCGCCTTCATTCTGGGGGACCTGATGGAGGAAAAGCTCCGGCAGGCTCTTCTGATTGGCCGGGGTGATTTAACGGTCTTCGTGCGCAGCCCGATCAGTCTGGTTCTGCTGATCATGGCGGCAGGAATGATTGCGCTCTGTTTTCTACCTTCGGTTCGCCGTCGCCGTGAAGAGGCCATGGCAGATGAAGACGGTTAACCGTTCGGAATACCAGCTACTAGAAATGACACGATTGGAAGGATACCACCATGCAGATTGACCGCGTTGATCACTTCGTTCTGACCGTTCAGGACATAGACGCAACTTGTGACTTTTACCGCAAGGCTTGCGGGATGGATGTGGTTGTGTTTGGAGAGGGACGAAAGGCGTTGGCGTTCGGCCGCCAGAAGATCAATCTTCATCAGGCGGGTGCGGAATTCCTGCCGAAAGCTGCGAATCCAACCAAGGGAAGCGGCGATTTCTGCCTCATCAGCAGTGTCCCTCTGGAAGAGGTCATGGCAAACCTAGAAGCTCATGGCATTGTCATCGAAGAAGGGCCGATCAACAGAACGGGGGCCACTGGAGCTATAAGATCAGTCTACTTCCGTGACCCGGATCAGAATCTGGTAGAGATTTCGGTCTATCTCTAACTCGATCCAGAACGTGGGGCTACATCTCTGCCCCACCTTGAAGGGTATGTGCGGCGAAACCGGCCCCGCCTGAGATGCTCTTTCTGAGAGTATTCATGCGAAATAACTTTCACTTTCACTTGCTCTGCGCCGGCGCAAGCAGATCGAGCAGTGCCCGGGCAACGATCGGCAGGGATTTGTATTCCCGGCAGCCGATGAGCAGGGCACGGGTCGCCCATTGTTCATCCAACGGTACGCTGGAGAACATACCAGTCCCGAGATAGGGAAGGACGGCACCCGCTGGAAGAACCGCAACGCCGAGGCCAGCCTCGACCATTCGACGGACACCGTCGAAGCTCATGACCTTGACCCGGAAGCGCAAGGCCTTTTCGTTCAAGACCGCTTCGTTCGTCAGCTTTGCCTGCAAAGAACTGCCGTCCTGAAGACCCACCTGCTGGTATTGCGCCACTTCCAGCATCCTGACGCCCGACTTGCCCTCGAGTTCATGGCCCCGAGGCACGATAACCATCAACGTATCTCGACGGTAGACTCTTGTCTCCAGACCAGGATGACTTGTATGTTCGGAAAAAATGCCAATATCGGCGAGTCCATCACGGATGGCGTTTACGATGATGCCGCTTGTTTCTTCCTTTAGAAGAACTCCGACATCTGGATACAGTCCAAGGTAATGCGTAAGGTCTTCTGGTAGAAACTGCGTGACCGCTGACGTGTTGGCCCAGACACGGACCTGCCCCTTATCGCCATCCGAGTATTCGCTGATTTCAGCATCGAGCTCTTCCAACTGCGCCAGCACACGACGGATATGGCGCAACAGCACGATTCCGGCCGGCGTCGGTTCTACTCCATCCTTCAACCGATAAAGAAGCTTCACGCCCAATAGTGCCTCCAGGTCGGAGATGCGCTTGCTAACGGCCGAAGCAGCTATGTTGTTTAGGCGCGAAGCAGCCGCAATGTTGGCGTGGTCGACAACCGAAGCGAAAAGCTTCATGGTTACGAGATCGATTGCCGGCAAAGAGCTTCGCGCAGAAACCTGGTCTTTAGGTGCCGATGTCAAGAGACCCCCCTTATCATTCCTCCACTAGAGATTGGCGACGCATTCCACGTCGAATTGCGCCGCGTCCTTTCAGGATATGGCAAAAATCGCTCACTTTCGCGTCGCGAAACCTGGATGGATATCGGATCCACCGGCGGCTTCGCTCCTAAAACTGAACTATTTCTGGCCATGCCACGCTCCAAACCCTGAATGTCGATCGGTCCTCTTCCGGAACGGTCATAGCACAGCTCCCGAAGAGGAGCGAAGATCTTCCCACATGACACTGGAACCGGGAGATCTTTGTAAGAAAGAAGCACATTAGAAGAACCGATGAGCCTCCTGGAATTTTTCAGTAGAGAGCCTTGCATTGTGATAGATCATCTTATTGCACGGTAGGCTGGTGGTTGCGCTTCTCGATTTTCCAGACGTCGCCATTCTTGATTGAACTGCGCCGGCGTTCCAGACGACATGCGGACCTCTCGCACGAAGCCGGAGATTGGACACCTCGATTTACCCCGATTTCCTGGGTTGACGGGACGATCTGAGCCTATCGCCGCGACCGGTGGCGATATTTGAACTGTCGGTACTGGCATTCACGCCCCTTTCGGAGCGTTCCTCGTCATGGGTGTCGGCGTTTCCGTCGGTTTCTTGGCCTTGGAATACTTCACCGTCCAGCGCGCATCGCGATCCTTCTGTGCAAGCTTGCCGGGCTTCTCCTTCCAGTCCTGCGGTATCTCACTGGCTTTGATCGCGCCCTTCTCTTCCTGGCTGTTGTGCTGCCTGGAGCCTGGATGATTGTCGCATCTATGATCTGCCCACCCCTGGCCAGATACCCGGACCGTGAGAGATGTTTGTCGAAACGTGCGATAAGGTTTTCGATGGCACCGGCTCGCACGAGGCTTTCGCGAAACAGCCAGATCGTTTTGGCATCTGGAATCTTGTCGGACAGGCCGAGCCCCAGAAACCGCATGAAGGACAGCCGGTCCTGGATGACGAACTCGGCCTCATCGTCAGAGAGATTACAGAGAGCCTGCAGAACCAGGATCTTGAACATCATGACCGCCGGAAACGGCGAACGGCCGCCGTTCGATCCATCCGATCGCTTCAGCGGCTTGGCGAACGGCTTTTCAAACACCGACCATGGAATGATCGCGTTCAGCTTTTCCAGAGGATCGCCGACCGCGCTCAGCCGCTCGTAACGCTCGTCCAAATCCCAAAAACCCGGCTGTCCCCGCATCAGCCGTTCCCAGCAAATCACACAAGCAGGATGGAATCACGAACACCGGCAAAGGGGGAGGTATTTCGAGGTCTCCAATTGCTCTTGCTGAGATCGATCGGTTGATCGTGAACGGTATCCGGTTTGGCACAGTGCTGGCCGACGCAGGTTACGGCCTGTCCAACTTGCCGGTCGATGTGACATTGAAAGTGCTGGCGGACGCGATCAATGTACTTGCTATACCGGGAGCACAGATCCGATGTCCGCACTGTCAAAGCAAAAATTCAATTCTGCAAAAGTCGTCATAGATGGGCAGTGGTTGATCGAAACGCGAGTCACCTTTTGAACTTCCAGATCGCCGGCTGGCTGCGCAACACTGACGCCACGTTGTTGCGGCAACTTCACGGCTTAAAGCTTGTGCTCACGGCTGCATATTCGTCTTTGCATTCAAGCTCTCCGGGTTCAGCTGGAACACCTGAACTCGATGTCCATGAAACCGGCCGCCGGGCAGGCTGGCTCAGTTGGAATCCGTCGGCCTAAGCTCAACTCCGGAATCTATCTTCACATTGGAGAGCTGTAGCCAGATGGGATTGTCAGCATACATTTCGCGGATGATCTGCTTGATCTCCTCGATACGGCTGCCGGCTTCTTCGCGTCTGTAGCTCATGATGATGGGGGAAGTTGCATTCTCGTCCTTGATCATGCGGTAGCAGACATCGTCTGGTCGTTGGCGTTGGGAGGCAGCCGGAATGATGCAGAGGCTGACGCCTGCGGCAACAATGCCAAGGGCCGTCTGGATTTCACGCACCTCATCGACATGCGACGGCGAAACGCCCAGTTCCTCCAGCATATTGAGAACTTCATCGGCAAAACTCGGCCGGGGTTGAGAGGGATAGACGAGCAGCGGCTCGTTTTGCAGTTCGGTCAGCGCAATCGGCTCATTGGAAAAGGACTTCGGGTGCCCCTTGGGCAGGGCCAGAACCAGGCGTTCCTCCCGCAATGTCAGTCTTTCCACCTCGCGATCGTTGAAGCGCACTCGCCCGAAGCCGAGATCGATCCGGTGTTCCTTAAGCGCGCTCACCTGTTCGGTCGAGGCCATTTCGCGGATTTCGAAGTCAAGATCCGGCCAGCGGATCCGCATTCGGCGAACAAGGTCCGGCATGCCGCCGTACAGCGTCGAGCCGACACAGCCAATGATATACCTTTCCCGTCGCGACAGGCCGATACGTCGGGTCTGTTCGCGCACATGCTCGGTCCTGGCGATGATCTGGCCGGCCTGCCGGTAGAAGAAGCGCCCGGCCTCGGTCAGCGTCAGAGGGCGGTGACTGCGGTCGATGAGGAGAACGCCCAGTTCCTCTTCCAACTGCTGGATCTGCCGGCTGAGAGGCGGTTGGGCCATATGCAGAATTTCCGCAGCACGGGAAAAGTTTCTCTCACGTGCAACCGCAACAAAGTACCTCAGCTGTCTCAGTTCCATTTTCATACCTTTTGAGTATCGAATGCCACTTTTATAGTTTTGGACTGATTTCCGGCAGAACGCTAATTTCCCTATCAAGACAGGGAGGAAGCGTGGTGTCAGCAGAAAGTCGCATCGTCGAGATCGAGACGATTATACTCGATTTGCCTACCATCAGACCGCACCGTCTGTCGATGGTGACCATGAGCGGCCAGAGCATGACGATCGTGCGGATCCGCTGCGCCGATGGGTTTGAGGGCTTGGGTGAAGGCACGACCATCGGTGGCCTTGCCTATGGTTCGGAAAGCCCCGAGGGGATGAAGCTTACCATTGATACCTATGTCGCGCCGCTTCTGATCGGTCAGGACGCCGCGCGCATCCAGTCCTTGATGGACCGTGTGACAGGGGCGGTTAAGGGCAATCATTTCGCCAAATGT
This sequence comes from Rhizobium sp. FY34, assembly GCF_005222845.1. Taxonomy (GTDB): domain Bacteria; phylum Pseudomonadota; class Alphaproteobacteria; order Rhizobiales; family Rhizobiaceae; genus Neorhizobium. Next base: position 330,456 of record NZ_STFZ01000014.1, read on the forward strand.
GCCGTGGAATCGGCTTTGCTGGATTGCCATGCACGCCGCCTGGGACTGCCGCTGTCGGAACTTCTGGGTGGTCGTCGGCGTGACAGTCTGCCGGTTGCCTGGACGCTGGCGTCCGGCGATACGGCCAAGGACATCGATGAGGCGCAGACCATGCTGGATCGGCGTCGTCACAAGGATTTCAAGCTGAAGATCGGTCGTCGCGTGCTTACCGACGATGTCCGCCATGTGGCCGAAATTCGCAAGGCGCTGCCGGATCACGCTTCCATCCGCGTCGATGTGAACATGGCCTGGCGCGAACGCGAGGCACGTCAGGGCATTGCTGCCCTCGCTGACGCGGGCTGCGTGCTTGTCGAACAGCCGGTGGCCGGCATTGCGCCTCTTGCGAGGCTGACGCGCACATCTTCCATCGCCATCATGGCCGATGAGGTGCTTGTCGGCCCTGAAAGTGCGCTGGAAGCGGCTGTGGCACGCGCGGGCGACGTCTTCTCCATCAAGATCGAACAGGCTGGCGGTCTCTTTGCTGCTGCAAAGGTGGTGGCCATTGCCGAGACGGCGGGTGTCAGCATCTATGGCGGCACCATGCTGGAAGGCCCGATCGGCACGATCGCTGCAGCCCAGCTCATGGCGGGTGTGAAGGATCTGCATTGGGGAACGGAGTTTTTCGGTCCCCTGCTGCTCACGGAAGACATCCTGCAGGAACCGCTGAATTTCTCAGATTTCGAGCTGAAGCTGCCGACTGGGCCCGGTCTGGGAATTGATCTCGATGAAGCGGCTGTCGCCCGGTTCCGACGCGACGGCAAGCCGGCCAATTCCTTGCGCGTGGTGGGGTAAATTCATGCTTTTTCATGTCGAAATGACCGTCAACATTCCGCACGACATTCCGAAGGAGGAGGTCGAGCGAATGAAGGTACTCGAGCGGGAGCAAGCCCATGAGCTCCAGCGGACGGGGCAGTGGCGGCATCTGTGGCGCATCGCCGGCCGTTTCGCCAATGTCAGCATTTTTGATGTCGCAAGCCCTCAGGCCTTGCATGACATCCTGTCCAATCTGCCGCTGTTTCCGTTCATGGAGATCAAGGTGATGCCGCTTTGCCGGCATCCCTCGTCGATCCGCGACGACGACACCTGAATCGTCCGGGAGGGACGGTTTTCTCACCCATCAATAGCGACCTCGTGGGGTCGCACATGCCAAAGGAGGATGTCATGGCAAAGGGTCTGATCGAAAAGGAAGTGATCGCAGCGCTCGCAAGGCGCGCAAGCGGGATCGACGAGGAAGGCGGCGACCGCCGTCTGAAGGAAATCATGAACCGCCTGCTGGCGGATCTCTTCCAGGCGATCGACGATCTGGATATCAGCATGAACGAGGTGTGGAGCGCGGTCGCCTATATCGGAGCCGCCGGTCGCAGCAACGAGCTTGGCCTGATCGCGCCCGGCATCGGTCTTGAGCATTTCCTCGATCTGCGTCTCGACGAGGAAGAGCGTCGTGCCGGTCTTGCCGGCGGTACGTCCCGTACCATCGAAGGCCCGCTCTACATCGCCGGTGCACCTCTCTGTCAGCATTTTGCGCGTCTCGACGACGGTTCGGACAAGGGCGAAGTCCTGTTCATGAACGGTCAGGTGCGCGATCAATACGGCAAGCCGGTGGCCGGTGCCGTGGTTGATGTGTGGCACGCCAACACGCGCGGCAACTATTCGCACTTCGATCCCGAGCAGGCACCTTACAACCTGCGCCGTCGCATCGTCACCGACGCCGAGGGGCGGTATCGCTTCCGCACCATCATGCCGAGCGGCTATTCGACGCCTCCGGGCGGCAATACGGAAAAGCTGTTGTTCGCCATCGGGCGTCACGGCAACCGGCCGGCCCACATCCACTTCTTCGTGGAAGCTCCCGGTCACCGTCACCTGACGACACAGATCAACATCGAGGGCGATCCCTATCTGTTCGACGACTTTGCCTTCGGCACGCGTGACGATCTGATCCCGCCGGTCGAGCGCGTCACCGATCCCAAGGCGATGGCCGACAACCAGGTCCAGGAGCCTTTCGCCACCATCGAATTCGACTTCGTGCTGATGCCGGCCGTCGAAGGTGTCGTCGGCACCATCGTTAATCGCGAACGGGCGCAGGCCGCGTAAGCAACCTGTCCGGCTGAACAACTGGAAGGGGTGAGGGCTCTGCCCCACCCCCGTTTAGGAGGAGAAAAGCATGCTTGACGTGACCGTCGATCCCTACATCGAGAACAAGCTTGAAGCGTCCGTCGTCGATGATGCTGCGACAGGCACCTATCGCTGTCGCCGAGACATCTTCACTGATCCGGAACTTTTCGAACTGGAGATGAAGCACATCTGGGAAGGCAACTGGGTCTATCTGGCGCATGAGAGCCAGATTCCCAGCCCGAATGACTACCTCACGGGCTTCATCGGGCGTCAGCCTATCGTCATCTCGCGCGACAAGAACGGTGAGCTGCACTGCTTCCTCAATGCCTGCTCGCATCGCGGCGCGATGGTCTGCCGCCACAAGCGCGGCAACAAGTCCACCTATACCTGCCCCTTCCACGGCTGGTCCTTCTCCAATACGGGCAAGCTGCTGAAGGCCAAGGATCCGAATGGCGCTGGCTATCCCGAGCAGTTCAACAAGAACGGTTCACACGACCTGACCAAGGTCGCCCGGTTCGAAAGCTATCGCGGCTTCCTGTTCGGCAGCCTCAATGCCGACGTGCTTTCGCTGGAAGAACATCTGGGCGAGGCGCGCAAGATCATCGACATGGTGGTGGGCCAGTCTCCTGACGGGCTGGAGATCCTGCGTGGCAGCTCGACCTATGTTTATGACGGCAATTGGAAGCTGCAGACCGAAAACGGTGCCGACGGCTACCATGTCTCCTCGGTCCACTGGAACTATGCGGCGACGACGCAACACCGCAAGGAGGCGATTGCTGCGGCCAATGGCCAGGATGTCACCCGCGCCATGGATGCCGGCGGATGGGCCAAGCAGGGAGGCGGCTTCTATTCCTTCGAGCATGGGCATCTGCTGCTGTGGACCCGCTGGTCGAACCCGGAAGACCGGCCATTGGCGGAAAAGCGCGGCGAACTGACGGAGCAGTTCGGTCAAGCCTGGGCTGACTGGATGATCGACCGCTCGCGCAATCTCTGCCTTTATCCGAACGTCTATCTGATGGATCAATTCTCCTCGCAGATCCGCATGTACCGGCCGATCGCCGTGGATAAGACGGAAGTGACGATCTATTGCATCGCGCCCAAGGGCGAGAGTGCCGAAGCACGCGCGCGCCGTATCCGCCAGTATGAGGATTTCTTCAATGCCAGCGGCATGGCAACGCCCGATGATCTCGAGGAGTTCCGCTCCTGCCAGATCGGCTATCAGGCGCGCCATGCGGAATGGAACGACCTGAGCCGCGGCGCGGCCCACTGGATCGAAGGCCCGGATGATGGGGCTGCAGCCATCGGGCTTCAGCCGCTGTTGTCAGGTGTGAAGACCGAGGACGAGGGCCTGTTCGTCGTCCAGCACAGCTATTGGAAACAGGCGCTGCAGAAGGCCATCGGACGCGATCCGACCCTCTGAGTGGTCGGCAAACGAACCAACTGACACATGGATGTGCGGGCGGGCCGGGAGGGCGCGCCCACCTGGAAAGGATACGGCCGCCTTAGATGCGGTTCGAGGAGGAAACATGACGATATCCCGCCAAGAGGTGGAAGACTTCCTGTATCGCGAGGCGCGTTATCTCGATGACCGCGATTGGGACAGCTGGCTTGCACTGTACGCCCCCCATGTCGATTTCTGGATGCCGGCCTGGGATGATGATGACCGGCTGACGGAGGATCCGCAGACAGAAATTTCGCTGATGTACTACCCCACCAAACAGGGGCTGGAAGATCGCATCTTCCGCATCCGTACCGACCGGTCCAGCGCCACCAGTCTGCCCGAGCCGCGCACGCTGCACCATATTTCCAATGTCGAGATCCTGTCGCAGACGCCGGAAAAGCTGGAGATCCGCTTCAACTGGATGACGCAGAACTTCCGCTACAAGACCACCGACACCCATTACGGCACCAATTATTACACGCTCGAAGTGTCGGGCGGCCAGATGCTGATCGCATCGAAGAAGATCGTTCTCGTCAACGACTACATTCACCACGTCATCGATATCTATCACGTCTGAGCAGAGGGAAAGATCATGCCGAGAGTGGCTTTGAACTTCGAGGACGGCGTGACCCGCTTCATCGAATGCGGTGCAAACGAAGTCCTGGTCGATGCCGCCTATCGCGCCCGGCTGAACATTCCGATGGACTGCCGCGATGGTGTGTGTGGCACCTGCAAGTGCAAGGTGGAGGCCGGCTCCTTCGAGCTGGGCGACTACATAGAGGATGCGCTGTCGGACGACGAGCGCAGCCAGGGCTTTGCCCTGAGCTGCCAGATGCGCCCCAGCAGCGATTGCGTCGTCTCGGTTCCGGCCACGTCGGCCATGTGCAAGAGCGGTCCGGCTGAATTCGGCGCAAGCCTCCTCGAAGTGCGCCCGCTGTCTCACACGACCCTTGGCTTTTCGGTCTCGCTGGATGATCCGGATGCGCTGGGTTTCCTGCCCGGCCAGTATGTGCAGGTCTCCGTGCCTGGCATGGATACCAGTCGCGCCTATTCCTTCTCGTCCATGGTGAGTGATGGACGGGTGGACTTTCTGGTGCGCAACATTCCAGGCGGTCTGATGTCCACCTATCTATCCACAAAGGCCAAGCCCGGCGACCGGTTGACGTTGAAGGGGCCGTCCGGCGCTTTCTACCTGCGTGAAATGAAGCGTCCGGCGCTGTTTCTGGCGGGTGGAACCGGGCTTGCGCCGTTCCTTGCCATGCTCGAGCATCTCTCTGAGCGCGATGAGCCGTTGCAAACCGTCCGGCTGATCTATGGCGTCACGCGCGATGTGGATCTGGTCGAGGTGCAGCGTCTGGAGGCGCTGCGCGCCAAGCTTCCGGGCTTCACCTATGATGTCTGCATATCCGATCCACAGAGCCAGGCGCCGCTCAAGGGCTTCGTCACCGACCATTTCGGGGCCGGCGACCTCAATGGCGGGGACTGTGACGTCTATCTCTGCGGTCCGCCGCCGATGGTGGAGGCCGTGCGCCGGCACTTCAGCACGATCGGGGTCACACCCGCCGTCTTCCATTACGAGAAGTTCAATCCGGCGGAGACGGTACAATGAGCCGCGAGCGCTTTGCCGACAAGGTGATGGTGGTAACCGGTGCCGCCCAGGGTATAGGTCGCGAAGTTGCCCTACGGGCAGCGGGCGAAGGGGCAACCGTTGCGCTCATCGACCGCTCGCAACTGGTCAACGAGGTCGCTGCGGAGATCACCGCACAGGGTGGGATGGCGCATGCGATCACTGCGGACCTGGAAAGCTGGGAAGGCGCAGACAAGGCAATTGCCACGGCTCTTGAGCAGGCCGGCCGCATCGACATCCTGGTCAACAATGTCGGTGGCGCCATCTGGATGCAGCCCTTCGAAGTCTTCGAGGCGGAGCAGATCGTGGCTGAGGTCAGCCGGTCTCTCTTCCCGACGCTCTGGTGCTGTCGCGCGGTGCTGCCATCAATGATTGCCGCCCAAGCAGGTGTTATCGTCAACGTGTCGTCGATTGCGACGCGCGGCATCAATCGCGTGCCCTATTCGGCGGCGAAGGGCGCGGTCAACGCACTGACCCTGTCACTTGCCATGGAAAATGCCACCCGTGGCATCCGCGTCAACGCAGTCGCGCCGGGTGGTACGGAAGCGCCGCCACGTAAAATTCCGCGCAATGCGAATGCGCAGAGCGAAGACGAGCGCCGCTGGATGGCCGAGGTCGTGGCCCAGACCAAGCAGAGCAGTTTCATGAAACGATACGGGACGCTGGAGGAACAGGCGAATGCCATCCTCTTCATGGCGTCCGATGAAGCCTCCTACCTGACGGGCACCATCCTGCCCGTCGGAGGCGGCGATAGCGGCTAGAGCCTTATCCGACCGGCGTGAACACGTGCCGGGACGACCAGGCTTGAGAAACAAACTGACAGTGTCGATCTGCCACCCGACCGGGGCGTCTTGAGGAGAAGGCCCCCGTCGATAACCGATAAGAGGAGGAACAAAAATGACAAATGACAAGAGTGTTTCCAAGTTCGCAATCAGCCGTCGCGGACTGTTGGCCGCATCCGCAGCCGGCGCAACCGGCCTGGCGCTCGGCTTTCCAAGCCCGGCCCTTTCGCAAGGCGCCCCGCTGAAAGTGGGGCTTATGCTGCCATCAAGCGGCACATTCGCCAAGCTCGGCCAGTTCATCGACAACGGCTTTAGCCTTTATGTCGAGCAGAAGGGCGGCATGTTGGGCGGACGGCCTGTCGAATTCATCCGCCTCGACGATGAATCCAAGCCGGAAACCGCCACGGACAACATGAACAGGCTGGTGGGCCGCGACAAGGTGGATTTCGTCGTCGGCACCGTGCATTCCGGCGTTGCCATGGCGATGGTCAAGGTGGCGCGTGATACGGGCGTGCCGCTCATCATTCCCAATGCGGGCGCCGACGAGGCAACCGGCCCGCTCTGTGCTCCCAATATCTTCCGCACCTCCTTCTCCAACTGGCAGGTGTCTGAACCGATGGGCAAGGTCATGCACTATGTTGGCCACCGCAATGTCGTCAGCATTACCTGGCGCTATGCGGCAGGCATCCAGATGGCCAAGGGCTTTGCCGAGGGCTTTACCAAGGCCGGCGGTACCGTGGTGGAAGAACTGACGCTTCCCTTCCCGGAGGTCGAGTTCCAGGCCATGATCACCCGCATTGCGCAGCTGAAACCGGATGCCGTCTTCGCTTTCTTCGCCGGAGGCGGCGCAGTGAAATTCGTGACCGATTACGCAGCTGCCGGCTTGCAGGGCAAGATCCCGCTCTATGGCACGGGCTTCCTCACCGATGGCACTCTGCCGGCGCAAGGGGCTGCGGCTGAAGGCATCCGCACGACACTGCATTATGCCGATGATCTCAACAATCCGGCCAATGTCGCATTTCTGGAGGCTTTCAAGAAGAAGACCGGGCAGGTTGGCGATATCTATGCAGTCCAGGGCTTTGATGCCGCAGCATTGTTGGATGTGGGCCTCACGGCCACCAAGGGCGACAGTGCCGCTCGTGATGCAATGTTTGCCGTAATGGGCAGCGCCAAGCTGGATAGCCCGCGCGGACCGCTGGCTTTCTCCGCCGCGCATAACCCGATCCAGGATATCTACCTGCGGGAAGTGCGACAGGGCAAAAACACACTGGTTTCCGTGGCCAGCAAGGGTGTGGCCGATCCGGCCCGTGGCTGCAAGATGACCTGATGCTGCCGGCGGGGCATTCCGGTGCCCCGCCTATCCCCAACCTTCCGGAGATGTTCATGGATATCGCCACCTTCGCCATCCAGCTGTTGAATGCCGTGCAGTATGGGCTCGTGCTGTTTCTAGTCGCCAGCGGGTTGACCCTCGTTTTCGGCATCCTCGGGGTCATCAATCTCGCCCATGGTGCCTTCTACATGCTGGGCGCTTATTTCGCCTGGTGGTTTACGCTTGCCACGGGAAATCTGTTCATCGGCATCGTTGCGGCCTTCGTCGTCAGTTTTCTTCTGGGCCTGCTGCTCGAAAGCCTGTTCATCAAGCGCCTCTATGGGCGCGATCACCTGTCGCAGGTCTTGCTCAGCTTCGGCCTGATCCTGGTGCTCGACAAGCTGCGTCAGATCGTCTTCGGCCGCGATGTGTATTCGGTTCCTTTGCCGGAATGGCTGTCCGGGTCGATCCAGCTGACCGATCTCCAGTCCTACCCGCATTACCGGGTCGCGCTCATCGGTTTCTGTCTGCTGGTGGCAGCTGCCATCTTCTTCGTTATCAACCGCACGCGCATCGGCATGATCGTCCGTGCCGGAGCGGAGAACCGTGACATGACGCGGGCGCTTGGGATTCCCTTCGACAGGGTGAACCGGCTGGTATTTGCCGTGGGCATCGCGCTGGCGGCGCTTGCCGGCGCCGTCATTGCACCGGTGTCCACCGTCTTTCCAGGCATGGGTGACAGCATGCTGATCCTCTCTTTCGTAGTGGTTGTGCTGGGGGGCGTGGGCTCCGTGCCCGGTGCGGCCATCGGCGCGCTGCTGATCGGCCTTATCGACACATTCGGGAAAGTCTTCCTGCCGGAATTCGCCGGTGTCCTCATCTATCTGCTCATGGCACTGGTGCTGCTCTGGCGGCCCACCGGCATCATGGGCAAACGGGAGATCTGATCATGACGCCCTTGTTTTCGAGGAGCAGCGCGCCGATGGCAGCCATGTTTGCTACGGCTCTGTTCCTGCCTTTGGTGGTCGGTGACTACTATCTGCAGTTCGCCGCCAAGGTGATGCTGCTCGGCATTCTCGCAATGTCGCTCAACCTGAATGTCGGCTTTGGCGGCATGGTCAGCCTCTGTCATGCGGCCTTCTTCGGCCTGGCGGGCTACGTACTCGTCCTGGTGACCCCGGAATACGAGGCGCCGAACCTTGTCTGGACGCTGTTGGTCGCGCTTGCCGTGGTTGCCCTGGTGGCGGCTGTCATTGGTGCGCTTTCGCTACGCACCCGCGGCATCTACTTCATCATGGTGACGCTCGCCTTCGGGGAAATGCTGTATTTCCTGTTTCACGACACCTCGATCGGCGGTGGTTCGGACGGGATCTTCCTTTATGTAAAGCCTCTGCTGACGCTAGGCGGCCTTTCCATCGACCTGGAGAACCCGCTCACCTTCTACATGGTGGCACTCGTCTGTTGCGCCTTGTCCTGGGCGTTGATCACCCACCTGCTTGCAAGTCCTTTCGGAGATTCGCTGACGGCTGCCCGTGACAATGAAAGGCGGGCCATGTCACTCGGCATTCCGGTGTTTGCCGTCCGCCTCGTCGCCTTCATCGTCTCGGCGGTGATGGCGGGGCTTGCCGGTTACCTGTCCGCTGCGCAGTTCGGCTTCGTCGCCCCGCAGATGCTGGGATGGCACATGTCCGCCGTTGCGCTGGTCATGGTGGTTCTCGGTGGTACCCGCAAGGTCGCCGGGCCGCTCTTCGGTGCCGTCGTCCTCGTCGTGCTTGAGGACATTCTGAAGATCTATCTCGGCGAGCAATGGAAGCTGGTCTACGGCGGCGTGATCGTGGCGCTCGTCCTGTTCCTGCCGGGCGGTCTGCAGGACATCCTGCGCTTGACCTTGCCGCAGGGCTGGTTTCGCCGGACGGCGCCTGTGACGCAACCGATTGTCGTGGGAGGCAAGCAATGACTAAGGATCTGCTCGTTGTCGAGGGACTGAGCAAACGCTTCGGCGGTCTGCTTGCCGTCTCTGACGTTTCACTTCGCCTGCGTCAAGGCGAAATACACGCCGTCATCGGACCCAACGGGGCCGGTAAGTCGTCGCTGATCAACCTGTTGTCGGGCGATCTTTCGGTGAGTGCCGGACGCGTTCTTCTTGAGGGCAAGGACGTGACAGGAGAGGCGCCCCATCGCCGCTGCCGTGCAGGCATCGGGCGCTCTTATCAGAAGACGACGATCTTCCATGAGCGCACCGTTCTTGACAATGTTCGCCTCGCTGCACAGAGCGCAAGGCACAACACGCTCGCGATGCGTCGTGTCAGGTCGGTCGAGATGGAGACGGAGGCCGCGGCACTGGCTGCCCTTCAAGAGACGGGTCTGGCGGATCGGGCCACGACTGTTGCGCGCCAGATGAGCCATGGCGAGCAACGCCAGCTGGAGGTGGCGATGGTGCTTGCGACGAAGCCCAAAGTGCTGCTTCTCGATGAGCCTCTGGCCGGTATGGGGCATTCCGAGGCCAAGCGTATGGCGGAGGTCATCCGCGGACTGGCCGTTGGCCGGGGCATTCTGCTCGTCGAGCATGACATGGACATCGTTTTCGCCATCGCCGACAGGCTGACCGTCATGGCGGACGGGCAGGTGATCGCATCCGGTGCGGTCGAAGAGGTGCGCCGCAATGCCAAGGTGCGCGCCGCCTATCTGGGAGAAACGGAGGACGGCGCATGACACTCCTGACAGTCGAGGGGCTGCAAGGCTTTTATGGTGCAAGCCAGGTGCTGCATGGGATCGACCTGCAGATCAGTCCGGGCGAGCAGATCGCTCTTCTCGGTCGAAATGGCATGGGCAAGACCTCATTCCTGCGGTCGCTTGTGGGCGCCTTGCCGAAATTGGCGGGAGAGGTCGCACTCAACGGCAAGAGCATCCGTGGGCGATTGCCGGAGCATATCGCGCAGGCGGGCGTTGCCATTGTTCCGGAAGGGCGGGGCGTTTTCGGCTCGCTTTCGGTGATCGAAAATCTCGTCATGGCAGCGCGGCCGAGTCCGACGGGCAAATGTCAATGGACGTTGGACCGGGTTCTTTCCGTCTTTCCGAGGCTCGCGCAGCGGCGGGGGCATGGCGGTCATCAATTGTCCGGCGGCGAGCAGCAGATGCTGACGATCGGTCGCGCTTTGATGACAAATCCTGACCTTCTGCTCATCGACGAAGCAACCGAAGGCCTTGCTCCGCTGGTTGCCCAGGAAATCTGGAAGACGCTGGGGATCATCCGATCCGAAGGGATCGCGACGATCGTTGTCGACAAGGATGTGAAGAACCTCAGCCAGGTCGCCGATCGGATGGTCATCATGTCCAAGGGTAAGCTGGTGTTTACGGGAACACCGGTGGAACTTGCCGGACAGGGAGACCTGCTGGAGCGGCACTTGGGGGTTCAGTGATGCCGTTTCTGACTGCATCCGGCCTAGCGCTGCATTACCGGATCGGCGGGCGAGCCGGCAAACCTCGGATCGCCTTCACGAACTCGCTCGGGTCCGACATGCGCATCTGGGGTGCGGTCGAGCAGATCCTGCGCGATGATTTCGAGATGGTGTTTTTCGACCAACGTGGCCATGGCCTCTCGCAAAATGTTGTCGGTCCCTACACACTTGACGATCTCTCCGGCGATCTGCTGGCGTTGCTGGAGGCGCTCGGTTGGGAAAGGACAGCACTTTGCGGCGTCTCGGTTGGCGGCCTCATTGCCATGGATGCGGCGCTGAAAGATGCCGGGCGCTTCTCGCATCTTATGCTCTTCGATACGGCGCCCAGGATTGGCAACACCGACCTCTGGGCAGCCCGCATCGCGACTGTCGAGGCAAACGGACTTGAGGCGCATGCCGACAGCTTCCTCGCCCGCTGGTTCCCCACGTCGTTTGCCCAGACCCAGCCGGAGGCTTGGCAGGGCTGGAAGCGGATGCTCGAGGCGACGCCGAAGGAGGGCTATATCGCCACATGCGCGGCGTTGCGTGACGCAGACCTGACGGCATCGGTCCACCGACTTGATCTGCCCGTGATGCTGCTGGCTGGCACGGATGATGTTTCAACGCCGCCTTCGCTGGTGCGGCAAGCGACCGATCGCATCGCGGGCAGCCGCTTCGTGCCGATCCTGGGCGCCGGTCATCTTCCGATGATCGATGCGGGTGATGAGGTCGCGAGCGAGATCCGGCGCTTTCTGGGAGGATAAACGTCGACGGCTGCATGGCTACAGGCACGGGATCCTATCGCCCTGTGTCGATGCGCCGGTCATCACGATGTTCGCAAGAGCCTTGACTGCATAACTGGCATCCGTCTGACAGGGAGGAGACGATGGAGGCATATCCCAATCACTTGCATGAGCGGTCATCCGATCATGTCGAGAAACTGATCGAATACCGAACTGCCCATTACGCCGCATTTTCTGAGGCGGCGAGCTATTTCACCAACACGCCCGCCCGCGTGACATTTCGATTTTCCAATCCCATCATCTGCGACCTGAGAGGCGGCACGAAGATCATGCGCGTTGGCGGCAGTGATGCCTTCGAGTTCTTCACCGGAGATGTAATGTTCGTGCCGCCGGGGCTCGAGATTGATGTCGATCTCGGTCTGGCAAGCCAGATCTCGCCCATCCAATGCAACTGCTTCGAGATCGAAACAGGTCGCCTTGAGGGTATCCTTGGTCGGTTGAACGAGAGGATGACCAGAGCCGGACATCGCACGGCTGCCGCACTCGACTGGTCGACCTTTGCGGTCCTGCGCGGCGAAGAAGCCGAGCATCTGCAATTGACAAGCCTGATGCACCTCTTCTGCGGCGAGAGAGACGTCTTTGCCGATCTGAGGATCGATACCAGGCTCGACGATGCGATCCTGAGGCTGATGCAGAGCCGCAGCAGCCAGCTTCTGGTGCTCGATCACTCGATCGAAGACACAGGTATCCGCGCCGCAGCGCATCTCATTCGGGAGAACCTCGGCCGCCATGTCTCGACGGTTGAACTCGCCCGTGTTGCGGTCACGTCGGAAGCGACGCTGCATCGCCAGTTCCGCAAATTCTTCGGTACGACGCCTGCACGCTTCGCCAATCGGCTGAGGATGACGGAAGCAAAGCGCCGGCTTCGTCAGTCGCGGGACCCGATCGAGGTGCTGGCCTTCGAACTCGGCTTCTCGGATGCCAGCCACTTCAGTCGCGAATTTCGAAAGACGACGGGGGACAGCCCGGCGGAGTATCGCAAGCGGCGCCGGCAGCCGGCGAACATGCTCGATTGGTAGTCTGGTGCCGGAATCTGCGAGTCCTGTTCATGGTTCACGCGGCCTAAATCAGTTTTCCTTGCCTCCAGTGTTTCTGGGAGGAAAACAATGCTGGAACGTATCAAAACATCCGAAAACGAGGCTGGCCTCGTCCATGAAATGCATATCGGTGGCAGCTGGCGTGCTGCCGCAGGCGGTGCGACATTTGAGAGCTGCAATCCGAGTGATGGCAGCGTGGTTGCCCATGTGCCCGATGCCCGGCAGGCCGATGTCGATGCGGCAATCGAAGCAGCCGCTGCCGCGCAAGCCGGCTGGGCAGCACTTCCACCGGCAGCGCGGGCGGGCCTGTTTCATCGCGCAGCATCGCTGTTCGTCGAGCGACAGCAGGATTTTGTCGAAATGTTGATTGCCGAAACCGGCTCGGGTTTCGGCAAGGCGATGTTCGAATGCTCTCTCGTGCCCCTGGCGCTTGCCGAGGCTGCCGGGCTGACCACCCGCGAGATCGGAGAGATCTATCCGAGCCAGGTGCCGGGCAAGATCAATCGCACCATGCGCGCGCCGGCCGGGGTGGTTGGTGTCGTCAGCCCGTGGAATTTCCCGCTCTATCTGTCGCTGCGCGGTTTCATCTATGCGCTGGCGCTTGGCAATACGGCGGTCCTCAAACCATCGGAGGACAGCCCTGTTGTCGGTGGCCTGATGTTGGCCAGGCTCTTTGCCGATGCGGGCTTTCCGTCCGGCGTCTTCAACGTCATTACCACATCCCGCGATGGTGCGGCGATGGTCGGGGACAGCTTCGTGAAGGACAGCCGCATTGCTGTCATCAGCTTCACCGGATCCACCCGCGTCGGGCAGTTGCTGGCAACCGCCTGTGCCCAGGTCTTCAAGCCAATCATCCTGGAACTGGGCGGCAAGAACCCGATGATCATCCTTGATGACGCTGATCTCGACCGTGCCACCGATCTCGCCTTCTTCGGCTCCTTCCTGCATCAGGGCCAGATCTGCATGTCCTGCGACAAGATCCTGGTGGCCCGCAGTATCCATGACCGCTTCGTCGAGAAGCTGGTGGCGAAGACCGTCCATTTCGTGCCCACCAATCCGCAGGAACAGACCTGCGTCATCGGACCAATCATTAACGAGCGGCAGCTGCGCCGGATCGAAGGTCTCGTCGAGCAGGCGGTGAAGGATGGTGCAAGGCTTCACTGCGGCGGCAAGGCCGAGGGTCGCTACTACACGGCAACCGTGCTGACGGATGTGACGCGGTCCATGGGTGTCTGGACCGACGAGATCTTCGGACCCGTGACGACGGTGACCCCTTTCGACAGCGAGGAAGAGGCGATCGCGCTGGCGAACGATACACCTTACGGGCTGTCGGCTTCGGTCATCACCGGCGACGTGCTGCGCGGCGAGCTGCTGGCCGAGCGCATCCATGCCGGCATGGTCCATGTCAATGATTCCACGGTGCATGACGAGCCGCATTGCCCGTTTTCCGGGCTCGGCGCATCCGGTGGCGGCGGCAAATGGGGGCCGAAGGGCGCAATCGAAGCCTTCACGACCCAACGCTGGATTTCGACGCAGCGTCAGGCGCATCGCCTGCCGTTCTGAGGGGCATGGGTCCGGTGGAGGAGGAACCCCGGACCGCAACAACACGCGCTCTGGGAGGAGCATCATGCGATTTTTTTCAAACGCGCTCGACAAGGGCGACAGACTGATGGCGTTGCAGGCCGGCCTCGTTCATGGCCGGATCGGGCGGCGCGACTTCATAAAGATGGCCGTGGCCACCGGCGCGACGCTCGCCACGGCCGAAGCATGGGCACAAAGCCTGGGAGATGCCGCCATCACCCAGCGCTACAATGCGCAGAAACTGGCCTCCAGCTACGATTACATCGTGGTCGGCTCGGGCTCGGGCGGCGCAGTTGTGGCGGGCCGGCTTGCGGCGGAGACAGAGGCGAGCGTTCTGGTGCTCGAAGCTGGCGGAACCGACCAGCTGGATGCCGTTCTCAACCCGCTCATGTGGCCAATAAATATCCGTTCCGAGCGTGACTGGGGGTACAGTGCCGAACCTTCGGCGAAGGTCAACGGGCGCTCGCTCATCCTGCCGATGGGCAAGGTGATCGGCGGAGGCTCGTCGATCAATGTCATGATCTGGGCGCGCGGCCACAAGAACGATTTCGATTTCTGGGCTTCGGAAACAGGCGACAAGGCCTGGGCCTACGAGAATGTCCTGAACATCTACCGTCGGATCGAGGACTGGCATGGCCCGCAAGATGCCAGCCGTCGCGGCACAGGCGGACGGCTCTACGTCAGCGAAGTCCAGGATCCCAATCCGATTGCTCCAGCCTTTCTGAAAGCCTGCGAAAGCGTCGGTATTCCCGCCTATGCCGACATGAACGGCGAGATGATGGAGGGCAAGGGCGGTGCAGCACTCGCCAATGTCCGTATCAAGGATGGCATGCGGCGCAACCTGCCTTCCGACTATCTGTGGGAGACCCTGAAGCGGCCCAATATCACGCTGCTGACCGGTGCCGTCGTGCATCGTTTGACCCTGGATGGAACCAGGGTGACCGGCCTCACCTTCGAAAAGGACGGTGTGATGCATACGGTCACCGCCGGCGAGCGCGTCGTGCTTTCGGCGGGAGCCATCAACACGCCGAAGATCCTGATGCAGTCGGGGATCGGCCCTGCCGCACATCTAAAGGAGGCGGGCGTTGCGGTTGTCCATGATCTTCCCGGTGTCGGTCAGAACTTCCAGGATCATATCCTGGCCGCCGGCTGCATCTGGGAATACAACACGCTCTTGCCGCCGAAGAACTCGGCCGCCGAGGCGACCTTCTTCTGGAAGTCGGCTTCCAGTCTCGATACGCCTGATCTTCAACCCTTCCAGATCGAGGTGCCGTTCGTATCGGAGGTGACCGGTCCGGCTTTCAATCCGCCGGCAGGCTCATGGACGATCGCCCCTGGTCTGGTGCGGCCGAAATCACGCGGTGAGGTTCGCCTGACGGGTGCCGACCCCAAGGATCCGGTCAAGATCGACGGCGGGTTCCTCAAGGAGGAAGCGGACATGAAGGCGCTTTTGACCTGCATCGAGCTGTGTCGGGAAATCGGCAACTCGGCGGTCATGAAAGAGTTCGTCAAGCGCGAGATCATGCCCGGCCCGCTGGCTGGCGAAGATCTCAGAGACTTCGTGCGTAACGCGGCAGGGACGTATTTCCACGAAAGCTGCACCTGCAAGATGGGCAAGGATGCGCTTTCGGTCGTAGACGGCAACCTGTCGGTTTATGGGGTCGAGGGCCTTTCCATCGCCGATGCCTCGGTCATGCCGCGGGTGTCGACGGGCAATACCATGGCTTCGACCGTCATCATCGGCGAGCGTATGGCCGACATCCTTCTCGGCGAGGCGGGATAGTGGGCCCAAGCTCCTAGCCGAGGACCATCTTCGACAACCCGGTCCGCCATGGAGGTGGGCCGGTTTGTCCAGTCTATCACTACTTTGGCAGAAGTGATTTTTCGCTTCGAAAGCGCTGTTGACAGTGCGGACATCGGATCTGTGCTGTCGGTATAGCAAGCACATTGATCACGGCCGCCAGCACTTTCAATGTCGCATCGACACGCAAGTTGGACAGGTAATATTTGCGCGCGTCGTTCGATCGCCATTCGCCAACCAACGAGGCTTCCTCGCCGGCCATGTGCTGCTGTCCCTTGTCATAGATGCGCTGCGGCGTGCCATCGGCGATCCGGATGCGCAATGCGGCAAAGCGTGCCGTGAGGCGACCTTTTGTGCCGCGGCGCCAACTGACTTTTGCCAACATCGTTTCGGCGGCAACCGAAAGGGTGTCGGGGAACGAATGCTTGCGAGGACGGCCATGGCCGGAGACGGGAAGGATCAATCCGACTGTCCCGGATCACCGCCCATGAGACAGATTTGGTTTAATTGAGAAGAGAGGATTTTAGGCTCATCGTAGCTCATTCAAGGGAAGCGAAGATGAGACAATGAGGCGGAAAAGAAAACGATCCGGTGAATCGTTTTCCCGCCGAATGCCGGGCCGCAGACATCGACGGTCGAGAAGACAATCAAAGACATCCGCCGCGCGACGCGCAAGCATCATTCGGCCGAGGACAAAATCCGGGCCGTCCTGGAAGGCCTGCGTGGCGAAGACAGCATCGCCGCGATCTGCCGCCGTGAGGGGATCGCCGAAAGCCTGAATTATAGCTGGTCGAAGGAATTCCTCGAAGCTAGCAAGAAGCGGCTCGCAGGGGACACCACCCGTGCGGCGACCAGTGACGAAGTGAAGGCGCTGCGTAAGGAGAGCCGCGACCTGAAGGAGGCGCTGGCCGACCTCACCCTGGAGAACCGCCTGCTCAAAAAAAGCATGATCGGGCATGGGGGCAACGACGAATGAGATATCCCGCCATCGAGAAACTGGAAATCATTCGGCTCGTCGAACAGTCGCACCTGCCGGCCAGGCAAACCCTCGACAAGCTCGGCATTCCAAGGCCGACATGCTACCGGTGGTATGATCGTTTCCTGACCCATGGCGTCGAGGGACTGGAAGACCGGACGTCCGCGCCGAAACGGGTGTGGAATCGCATTCCCGATGACATCAGGGATCGCATAATTACCATGGTGCTGGATCATGCCGACCTGTCACCCCGCGAGCTGGCGGTGACGTTCAATGACACGGAAAGCTAATTTGTATCAGAAGCTTCAGTCTATCGCCTGCTGAAGGCCCACGACCTGATCACCTCGCCAACCTTTATCGTCATCAAGGCAAAAGCGACCATCGGGATGGCCTTGTCCGTCATATCGCGCAGGTTGTTGGTTCGGTACGTGCCAATCAGCTTCGACAGGACATCGCCTGTCACAGTCTTGAGGCTCCTGCGTCGCTTGGGGCACGGCGGCGTTGCGCGCGCCAAGAGCGGGATCGATGATCTGCTTCTTCCTTCGTCCGTTCTTTGTCAGGCCGAATTCTAGTCAAGTCTGGAGGAAATTCTCAGTGGCAAGTCACTGATGATGGGCAGCCTTGATTGATATCGCAATGATCCCAAATGCGGCACCGAGTCCACTTACCCCAAGCCAACCGGCTTGGCTCCAGGCCGCTGTTGCGAGAGCCGAACCAGCCGCACCGCCCAGAAACATTCCTGTCATGAAAATTGTATTGATACGGCTGCGTGCGTTCGGATCCAGCGCGTAGATTATGTGTTGGTTGGAAATCAACGCACCCTGTATCCCGAAGTCGAGCACGATGACGCCAATGATTAAGGCGGAAAGCGATGGCCAGAACCCAAATAGAACCCATGCAGCAAACGTCAGCATTCCGCCAAGCCAGACCACGAAATGCGGTCCCCGACGGTCGGCGATCCGGCCTGCCAGCGGTGCTGCAAAAATTCCGACGGCACCGACCACGCCGAACAAACCTGCGACGTCTGCACCGAGATTGAATTGCGGTCCTTGGAGGTAAAGAGCGAGTATGGTCCAGAACACCGTAAAGGACGCGAACAGAAACGCCTGGATGAACGTTGCCGCCCTCAGGGTGCGCTCGCGCTTCCAAAGCCCGGCGAGCGAAGCGATTGCCTTGTGATAGGGCAGTGAAGCTGCAGGCTTATGATGAGGAAGGGTCCACCACATGAGTGCCATTGCCAAGAGCGCCAGGGGAACTCCGATCCAGAACATCTCACGCCAACCCGCATGCTCGCCGACGAAGCCAGACAGTGTCCTGCTGAACAGGATACCGGACAGGACCCCTGCCATCACAGTGCCGATGGTCGCGCCGCGCCTTTCGGGCAGCGCAAGAGAGGCGGCGAAGGGAACAATCTGTTGCGCGACCGTGCTACTGGCACCGACGATCAGGGACGCCGCGATAAGAAGCGCTGGCGTCGGCGCTATCGCAGCAAGAGCGAGCGCGCCTGCGAGTATGAAGAATTGGCCGATGATCAGCCAGCGGCGATTGACGAGATCCCCGAGCGGAAGCAGAAGAAACAATCCTGCTGCATAACCGAGTTGGGTTGCTGTTGGGACCATGCCGACGAGATGCTGGCCCGGAAAGTCGGCTTCGATAATGCCGAGCATTGGCTGGTTGTAGTAGATATTTGCGACAGCGATGCCGGCAGCGGTAGCCATGGCTACAAGTTCCATCTGGCTCAGGGGCTTCACTTTCGAAAGGTCTTCAGTGATTGTGGTCATGGTGGTGTCCTCCAATACTGGCGCGCTTATTCCGCGCCGCGCGTTGTCTCGAACAGGAACCATGAGCGTCGTTCCGTTTCATCGATCCAAACTTCCAGCAGGCTGGTCGTTGCTACATCATTGTATTCTGAGCACAATTCGTGGGTCTGGCGCATGAACGAGGTAAGGCGCTGGTTGTCGTCCTTCAGTTCGGCCAGCATGTCGCCCGGAGTGACGAAGTCCGAATTGTTGTCGAGAATGCGCTGAAGCTGACTGATTTGTGCGATTGAATGGAGCGTTTTGCCACCGATTTTCCGGGCGCGCTCGGCGATTGCATCCGTCATCGCGAAGATCTGGCTGGCTTGCTCGTCGAGCATGAGGTGGTAGTCGCGGAAGTGCCGTCCACTCATATGCCAGTGAAAATTCTTCGTCTTGATGTAGAGCGCAAATGCGTCGGCGAGCAGTTTCGTCAAGGCGCTGGATATCTCGAGAACCGCTTGCGAACTGAAATCCGAGGGAGTGGCTAGCGGTGCATTGCGGCGTGCTTCGATCGCTGTCCGGTCCATGGTTATTCTCCTGAGTTGGAACGTTGATGTCTTGGCCGCTGGCTCTTGATGAAATTCAAATCGGGTTCTGTCCGGCGGATGACGAAATGTATAACGGCCCAGCAATGCGCGACATCCAACGCTGGTTTAACTGAGACTATACTTAGATTTAGGGAGCCGACGCGGCGCGGCAGGAAAAGCTCGTATGACGGGCGAGTTCTGTATAGACGGGCAAGGGGGCTCTTTGATGCCGCGTCGCCTTGCTCGAAACTTTGCGCGATAATGGTCAGCTTCTGCACAGTTGTCTATTTGCCTGCGGCGGACATCAGAGCGGGTTTCGACCTGATTGAATCGTTCTGCAGCAGGGAATTTTTGTGAGGATCAAGGCCTTCGTCGAAGGCCATACCCGCGGTGTACGGTCGAGACGAAGGCCGCCGATCATCGCGAAAATTCATGCCGCCCGAAGGGTTGGCCCAAACCGGCGCTCTCCATCGTCGAAGGGCTTACCATGTATGCTATGGCTACACCGTGCGCCCTTCTCCTTGGATAGCATCCGGTTTGGGCCAACAGAACTGATCCAATCAGATCGAAACACGCTCTAGCCGTCGGCAACTCAAAGCGTATCAAGTCGCTGGCATGTGTCGGCTGGCTGGATCTTGTCGAGGCTATCAACATCCACCTGCTCCCCTCGACGTCAAACATCTCCAGATTTCGAGCAAGCAGGGCATGCCGATGCCATCGTTGTATTATTTGCCGCAATAGTCTGGCTTTGACCTAAACCTAAGTATTGGTCGGATGAAACGATCCTATAATTCCCCATCTCTTCACATGTTTTAATATCGTTGCGCAGAGCCATAGCTGGACATTTTAAAAAACCAAAAGCCTGATCACTCATCAAGGGATGACGGTTGTGACAAATTCAAATGTGCTTGCTGCAGTGGGAAGCTCGATGATGAGGCGGATCCAATCCAAAGCATTGCTGGCAAGCTTCAGCCTCGCCGCAGTCGCCGGCAGTGTCATTGCCGCCGCTATCATCTATGCGCCAGAGATCAAACCGGTGGAGCGCCCGTTACCGACGAGCTTCGATCCGGGAGAGGTTGCGAAGGGTGCGCAACTGGCGAGCATTGGCGACTGCATCGTGTGCCATACCGCGGATGGAGGCAGGCCCTTTGCCGGGGCAAGGGCTCTGCCGACGCCCTTCGGCACTCTCTACTCCGACAACATCACCCCGGATGAAAAGACAGGTATCGGCAACTGGTCGTTTGCTGCTTTCAGACGCGCGATGGTTAACGGCGTGGCGAGAGACGGAAGCCATCTTTATCCGGCTCTGCCGTATGAACATTTCACGCATGTCGATGACGCCGACCTTCGGGCCATCTATGCGTTCCTGATGACGCGCCAGCCGGTGGAACAGGTCCAGCCGAAGAATGACCTTCTACCGGGCCTCGGATTTCGCCCGCTGCTTGCGGGCTGGAAGCTTCTGTTTCTGCACGAAGGTCCTTCGACGCGGGATCCCGCCCGGAGTGCCGAATGGAATCGCGGAAAGTATCTCGTGGAGGGTCTCGGCCATTGTGGGGGCTGTCACACCCCACGCAATATCCTGGGTGGGGAAGAGCGCTCGTCGGATCTGTCGGGCGGTATCGCCGAAGGCTGGATCGCGCCTGCTCTCGACAAATCCAATCCTTCCGCCGATCGGTGGGACGAGGCCTCGCTGTTTGATTACCTGACGACCGGTATTGCCGGCGGTCACAGTGCCGCCGGCGGCCCGATGGGGCCGGTTGCGGAGGGATTGTCGACGGTTAACGATGCCGATGTCCAAGCAATTGCTGTCTACATCGCCTCGCGCATGAAACCCGAGAGTGCGCTTCAGAAGGCTGCGTCCACGGTGGCAACCCTGCCACGGGATGTTGCGTCCCAGGATCCTGCGTCGTCGAAGTCGACCATTGCGCATCCCGCGACGGACACGCTTTTTGCGGGCGCCTGTGGCGGTTGCCACATGCCGGGCGCACCGATGCAGGTTACCGGACGTCCGCCGTTGTCGGCCGTGTCCGATCTGCGCATGACGAACCCGCGCAATGCCATTCAGGCGGTCCTGCAGGGCGTTGCGCCGCCCTCCGGTCGCGGCCCGGCGATGCCCGGTTTTGCCGATATCCTGACCGACCAACAAATTGCCGACCTGCTCGGCTATGCAAGGGCGCACTTCACGGATGCAAGCCCATGGCCGGATCTGACCGCCGAGGTTTCCGCCATTCGAAAGGAAGACGCAAGATGACTGTCTCGCTCATTGTCAACGGCCAGCGTCGTACTGTTTCGGCCACTCCCGATACACCACTTTTATATGTCCTGCGCGATGACCTTGAACTGAATGCCGCGAAATATGGCTGCGGCCTTGGCCAGTGCGGCGCCTGCACCGTCCATCTTGATGGTAAGGCGGTCTTCTCGTGCCTTACTCCGATCGGGGCAACGCAGGAACGGCAAGTGACGACGTTGGAGGGACTGGGTACACAGGCACAACCCGGCATCCTGCAGCAGGCCTTCATCGATGAACAGGCTGCACAATGCGGTTATTGTATTGCCGGCATGATCATGCGGGCTCAGAGCCTGCTGGACCGCAATCCAGCCCCCTCGGATGCCGAAATTCGTCGGCATATGCAACCAAATCTGTGCCGCTGCGGCACGCATCACCGGATCATCCGCGCCATCAAGCGGGCCAGCGCTGTCCTGGGCAGCCAAAACGGCAAGGGAGATGCATCATGATGCCATCCAATGCTCTAACGACTACGCGTCGCAACTTTCTGGGTGGTGCGGGTCTGCTTGTCGCGTTTTCCCTCGCCGGCCTTTCATCTGCCAGGGCCGCGGCGACTGGTGAGGCGGAACCGGAGGGGGTTGGTGCATCCTCTGCCCTGCCGGATGATCTGCAGCCCTTTCCCTATCTCGATGCCTGGATCAGGATCGACCCGGCCGGTCGGGCACAGGTCTTTACGGGCAAGGTCGAACTGGGGCAGGGCATCATGACCGCGCTGCTTCAGGTGGCCGCCGAAGAACTCGACATGCCGCCACATCTCGTTTCGATCGTGACAGGCGATACAGCCCGTACGCCGGATGAAGGGCTGACGGCGGCAAGCCATTCGATGCAATATGGCGGCACCGCCCTTCGCCTTGCGGCGGCCAATGTACGCATGCTGCTGCAGCGGGCCGCAGCACCGATGCTGGACACGGACGAGGCGGGCCTCGAGACAACGGGAGAGGGCACGATCCGCGCCCCCGATGGTCGCAGCATCGGTTATGGTGCGGTGGCCGCGACGCTCTCGTTGCATGTTCAAGCCCAGGCTGACGTCCCTTTGCGCCAGCCAGCCACCTTTCGGACCATGGGCAAGAGCCTTCCGCGTCTCGATATCCCGGGCAAGGTGACGGGCGCCGTGTCCTTTATCCAGGATATGCGCCTTCCCGGAATGCTGCATGCGCGGGTCATCCGGGCTCCGGCGGAAGGCATGACGCTGACCTTGCCCTCGCGTACCGAGATCGAGGCGATGCCGGGTCTCTATGCCTTTGTTCAGGATGGCGATTTCGCCGCCGTCGTCTGCGAACGGGAATGGGATGCGGTGCGCATCATGCGGCAATTGCTGGCCGGGCAATCCAAGCGCAAAAATGGCGCCATTCCAACAGGGACAATTGCTGACATCCTCAAGGCGCTACCGGCGCAGGACTACCCCATAGAGAAAGTTGCGCATCCAACTGCGGCGGCAACCACGCGTCTTTCCGCTCGTTACGCACGTCCCTGGTATAGCCACGGTTCCATCGGACCATCCTGTGCGATTGCTGAGATGAAGGGTGGTGAACTGACGATCTGGAGCCATAGCCAGGGTATCTTCGATGTACGACGGGTGGCGGCGAACCTCCTTGATCTGTCGGAAGACAAGGTCCATGCCATCCATGTGCAGGGTGCCGGATGTTACGGCCAGAACGGTGCAGATGATGTGGCAGCGGATGCAGCGCTCATTGCCCACGCTTTGCCAGGCCGTCCGGTCCGCCTGCAATGGATGCGCGAGCAGGAATTCGGCTGGGAGCCGCTGGGTGCGGGTATGGTGACCGAAGTCGTCGCCGAACTTGATGCAGACAACCGTATCGTCACCTGGAACTACGACGTCTGGAGCCCCCCGCACAACACGCGACCGACTTCCGCCAACGGAGTGCTGGCCGGTTGGGAGGTTACGCATGCATTTCCACCGCCGGAAAACGTGCCGATCCCGATGCCGGCGGGCGATGGCAGCCGCAATTCCAATCCTCTCTATGCGCTGCCGAACATGGATGTGAACTTTCACTTCATACCAAAGGGGCCATTCAGATCTTCCGCCATGCGCTCGCTCGGTGCGCACCTGAATGTGTTTTCGATTGAAAGCATGTTCGACGAACTGGCAAACGCAGCGGGCATCGATCCGCTGACGCTTCGGCTCGACCACATGAGCGAACCACGGGCGCGGGCCGTGATGATGGCCGGCGCTGAGGCTTTCGGTTGGCAGACACGGCGTCCCAAGGGGAAGTTTCATGGCTATGGCATGGGCTTTGCCCGTTACAAGAACCTTGGTGCTTATTGTTGCGTGTTCCTCGAAATTTCGGTTGAGCCGAACACCGGTTTCATCACGGTTCAGCGTGCACGGGCTGCTGTCGATTGCGGCGAGGTCGTTAACCCGGATGGCGTCCGCAATCAGGTCGAAGGCGGCCTTATACAGTCGCTGAGTTGGTGTACCCGCGAGGCGATCACCCATGATGCAGAGCGCCGCACCAGTTTTGATTGGAGTAGTTATCCAATCTTGCGTTTTGCAGACGTGCCGGTTGAAATCGATGTCGATGTTTTGCCGCGGCTAGGAGAACCGTTCCTCGGCGTGGCGGAGGCTTCGCAGGGTCCGACGTCTGCGGCATTGGCGAATGCACTCGCAGATGCGACCGGCGTGCGATTCCGCGAGATGCCGTTATCGCCCGAAAAGCTGAGACGCGCTCTCATAGCACTCTGAGAGCCAACCTTTCGTCGTGAGGTTTGCCTGTCCCTTCCTCTCCTAGACGAAGGTCCTCAGCAGTTTCTTATCAGGGGCGGCGCATGATCAACCTTCACCCCAGGATAGCAAGACTTGCTCAAAAATGATGCGTTTGGTGCTGGCAGATGAGGTCACACTTCGTTCGTTTTGTATGATCCTAGATTGCCTAGATAACCGATGCGCGTAAAACACGCGACCGAGGAAACAGACAGCCCGTTCTGCTTATATGGCGATTGGGCAGGTTGCTCTATCGTCCGCGGCAGCCGGTGCTGGAATCGCAGTTGCAAATAGCGGCGTCGTATAAGTACGGCGATTGCACCTTCTATGTCGGTAAAGGTATCAACATAGGAACTGTCGACACCAGCACCATTGTCGCTACCCCGCATACAATACGATATGCTCGACCCTCCGGTTTGCGGGAGCGAATGATCCTCGATACTGTCTACATTGTCTTCCACGATCCGGATTTTCCGACAACCAGGCGCGTTTTCCGCTGCTTCAGTTCTCGGCTGATAGTCAGCGGATGTGTCCTCGCTTCAACCGGACCGTCAGGCCGTTCGTGTGTTCCGCCGCCATGCCGCTGGTGTCTGGCCGGTGATGCGGCGGAAAACCCGGCAAAGATGTGGCTGGTCGGCAAAGCCGCAATCAAGGGCGATTTCGCAAAGCGGTTTATCGGTCGTTGTCATCTGGTGTTGAGCTTGGTCGACGCGCTTTCTACAGACATAGTCGTGTGGCGACGTGCCGAAGCTCATTCTGAAGGCGGCGGAGAAATAGCTGGTGCTGAGGCGGGTCATTGCGGCAAGTTCGTCGATGCCAATCCGACCGGCGTAGTTCTTCTCAATGTGGCGTCTCACCCGTTCTGATTGCCACGGTGCCAGACCGCGTATCGACTGTTCGGCGTGTTGATCAAACAGTTCAAGTCGTCCGGCGAGCGCGGATGCTCGCCTCACGAATTCCAGAGCGCTTTCCTCATCGCTCTCTACGACGGAAATGGCATGGACGAGAAGGCTGGTCAGTTGATGGTGCTGAATTTTGACAGAGCTGCCGCCGGACTGTGGTTGGTGCTTGCTGTCTTCGATCTGAAACTGAAGCGCGGACATGACGACCCCCCTTGGACCCTTGCTTATAGGGGAAATCTTCTGGCAAATTACGGCTCAGCGATATTGTACGGGAATTGATAGACGTCAGACTGCAGTGCTAGCCTCGCATACCCACGTATAGTTGCCGCAGGGCATGGGTCGGCTTTAAAACAGATCGAACATTCATAAGCGCTGGAATTCGAAGGATGTCCGTGAGCCCTCTCGTACTGGTCGTCGATGACGAGCAACTCGTCCGCAATTCCGTCGATAGCCTTTTACGTTCGGTCGGCTATCGGGTGAAATGTTACGTCACTCCACTCGACCTGTGTCAGGATAAAGAGTCCCTGAATGAAGCGGATTGTCTGGTTCTGGACGTCAGGCTTCCGTTCACCAGTGGCCTTGATTTTCAGCAGAAACTTGCGGAGATGGGCAGTGATATCCCGATCATTTTCATGACGGGACATGGCGATATTCCAATGTCCGTGCGGGCGATGAAGGCAGGTGCGGTAGACTTTTTACCAAAACCGTTTCGTGATCAGGACATGCTTGATGCGGTCGCGGCCGCCTGCTTGACCCGTGCTGCGGCCAAAGGTGAAACCAAGCTTGAGGCTGAACTCAAGCAGCGCTTTTCTTCTCTGACGCCACGTGAGCGGCAGATCATGGAAATGGCCACGAGAGGCCTCATGAACAAGCAGATCGCCGGTGAACTCGACCTCAGCGAGATTACTGTGAAGATCCATCGTGGCAAGATCATGCGCAAGATGATGGCGCGGACCTTCGCCGATCTGGTCAAGATGTCGGAAGCCATCGCGCGGACCCAAGGCACATCGGTTAGCCCATAAACGTGAGTATAATCGCGGAGAGGCCGGAATATGCTTATAATGGCGGACAGGTGAACCCGGTCCCCGACCGGAGATTGGCAGATCAAGGTGGATGCTCCCCGGCTTATTTCCGTAATCGACGATGAGGTCGAGGTTCTTCGTGCGACGAGCAGTCTCCTGAGATCCTGTGGCTTTGACGTCGCGACCTATTCCTCAGCCGAAGATTTTCTCCACTCGCAAAGCAATGGTCGCTCGGCTTGTCTCGTTTCTGATGTGCAGATGCCAGGCATGAGCGGTGTGGAACTCTACGCATTCCTGCGAGAGCGCAAGGATCCGGTGCCTATGATCTTCATCACGGCCTTCGCCGAGACTCCGGTCCGCGCGCAGATCGAGACGCATGTCTGTGTGCTTCAGAAACCTTATCAGGCCGAGGCGCTGATCGCCTGCATCGAGCGTGCGATCGATCTTGGGTTCCAGGTCTGAGTGCTTCAAGCGGTTCTCCTTTCATTCTACTCAACCCTGATCGTGCCAGACAGCATGAAAAGTTGCGGTCCGTCGGCAGCCCTTGCGCACTGAGCTCTCCCCAGAGTCCTTCCGGCAAACTTGGGCTCATTCTAACGGAGCGATTTTGCGTCGAGATCAAGTTGGGACACAATGAGCGCTTATCTGCTGATGAGGTCGCGTGGCTTGGCGCTGGTATCGGCGCAAATGCGCCCGTTCGGATTGGCGGACGCTCGATGGCCGTTCAGTATTGTCCGATGCTGGAGCATCGAACTTCACCCGTTTCACTATCGGATCGCATTCGGCAATCCAGAAACAGAGTTGATCCAGAGTTTACTGTAAGGACATCGGGTTTGATCTGGCTGGATTTGGTTCATGGCTGACGTCTCGAGGTTCGAGGCAGCCATGCTTCTTGTACGCGGTAGAAGGCGGTTCAGGTAAGATACAGACACACAAAGGCCGCCGCGGGTAAGGCGGCGGCTTGGTTGTCGGATAGGGGCTCAGCTTTTGACGAAGGCCAGGAGGTCTGGATTGATCACGTCGGCGTTGACCGTCAGCATGCCGTGCGAAAAGCCCTTGTAGACCTTCAGCGTGCCCTTCTTCAAAAGCTTGACCGAGATCTCGGCAGAAGCGGCAATCGGAACGATCTGGTCGTCGTCACCGTGCATCACGAGAGTCGGCACCGAAATATTCTTCAGATCCTCGGTCTGGTCAGTTTCAGAGAAGGCCTTGATGCCGTCGTAATGGGCCTTTGCACCGCCCATCATGCCCTGGCGCCACCAATTCTGGATCACGCCTTCATGCACGGTCGCGCCTTTCCGGTTGAAGCCGTAGAAGGGACCTGCCGGCACATCCCGGAAGAACTGGGCGCGGTTGGCGGCAAGGGCCGAACGGAAGCCGTCAAAAACCTCGATCGGCAAGCCGCCCGGATAGGCTTTCGTCTTCAGCATAATCGGCGGGATGGCGGCAACCAGGACGGCTTTCGCAACACGACCCTGCGGTTCGCCGAAGTTCGCGACATAACGAGCCACTTCGCCGCCACCGGTGGAGTGGCCGATATGGACCGCATTGCGCAGGTCGAGCTTTTCGAAAACGGCCGAGGCATCGGCGGCGTAGTGGTCGAGATCGTGACCTTCGCTCACCTGCTGTGACCGGCCATGGCCACGGCGGTCATGGGCGACGACGCGGTAGCCGTTGAGGAGGAAGAACAGCATCTGCGCGTCCCAGTCATCGGATGACAGCGGCCAGCCGTGATGGAAGACGATCGGCTGCGCATCCTTCGGACCCCAGTCCTTGTAGAAGATTTCGACGCCGTCCTTGGTGGTGACGAAGTTCTCGGTCATTGGTATCGTTCCTTCCTGTTGAAGTGCGTTGAGGGTTTCCGAGGCAAAGACCGGGAGCGTCTTTGCCAGCGAAAGGGTGGCGCCCGCGAGCAGTGCCTGCCGCCGGGACAAGAGGAATTCGTGTTTCTGATCCATCGCTATGTTCCTGCTGATTGGATGATTTGAGCTTATGGGGTGTCAGGCGTTTGCTCTTGTCGGCTAGACTGGTTTTTTGGACGTTTGAGCTCCGACATTCATCGTTGGTTCCGCTAGACGGCCCAGCACGAGCAGCCGAGTGCACCGAAAAATCCTTTGAGATCGCTGATGGGCAGGCTGGAGGTCCATGCCCCTGCATGGTCGTGGCCATGCACGCCGCAGTCGTTGGCGCAGCCGCAGGATGAGATCGCGTGGCGGCGGAGTGAGTGTTTGCCAGCCCCCTGTGGCTCGCCCCAGGCGCCGTAGCCACCAAAGGTTCTGACAGGCGACCAGTCGGGCATGGCAGGTGGAAGTGGCGGTGCGTCGATCCCGCTGAAGTCCCCGGCACCATAGACGACCTTGCCGCCGACGATGGTGAGGTCGGAGGTCAGGAAGGAAATCTCGTCCTCGGGGCAGGAGAAGTAGTCCTTGCTCGGCACGATCAAGTCGGCGAACTGGCCTTTTTCGATGCGGCCCTTGCGCCCCTCTTCATTGCTGAACCACTGGACCTTCTCGGTCCACATCCTGAGCGCCGTTTCGCGGTCCAGGCAGTTCTGCCGCGGGTAGAGGTTCATGCCGCCCACGGTCTTGCCTGTGATCATCCAGGAAAGCGAGACCCAGGGGTTGTAGGAGGCAACGCGCGTCGCATCGGTGCCGGCCGAGACGCGCAGGCCGCGATCGAGCATCTTGGCGATCGGCGGCGTTGCTTCGGCGGCACCATGGCCGTATCGCTCGATGAAATACTCACCCTGATAGGCCATGCGGTGTTGCACCGCGATGCCGCCGCCAAGGGCAGCCACGCGATCAATCGAACGATCGGATATTGTCTCCGCATGGTCGAAGAACCAGTGGATGCCATCGAGCGGCGTATCGCGATTGACCTTCTCAAAGACGTCGAGCGCCCGCGAGATCGTTTCGTCATAGGTGGCATGCATGCGCCAGGGCCAGCGGTTCTGCGCAAGCACGCGTACCACCTCTTCGAGATCGCCTTCCATCTCCGGCGGCATGTCCGGGCGCGGTTGACGGAAGTCCTCGAAATCGGCAGCGGAGAAGACCAGCATCTCACCGGCACCATTGTGACGGAAATAGTCACTGCCCTGCTTGTAGGTGACCGAGGAGGTCCAGCGGAGAAAGTCCTCCTTCTCCTCCTTCGGCTTCTGCGTGAAGAGATTGTAGGCGAGCCGGACCGTCAGCAGATCCTCGTCCGCCAGCTTCTGGATAACAGCATAGTCATCTGGATAGTTCTGGAAGCCGCCGCCGGCATCGATGACGGCGGTCACCCCCAGCCGGTTGAGCTCGCGCATGAAGTGGCGCGTTGAATTCACCTGATAGTCGAAGGGCAGCTTCGGCCCCTTGGCGAGTGTGGCATAGAGAATGCCAGCATTGGGTTTGGCAAGCAGCAGCCCGGTCGGATTGCCGGCGGCGTCGCGCGTGATCTCGCCACCCGGCGGATCTTGCGTTTCCTTGGTGAAGCCGACAGCGCGAATGGCAGCGGCATTCAGCAGCGCGCGATCGTAAAGATGCAGGAGGAAAACGGGGGTGTCCGGCGCGACCGCGTTGATCTCATCGATCGTCGGCAAGCGCTTTTCGACAAACTGGTGCTCGGTGAAACCGCCGATCACCCGCACCCATTGGGGTGCCGGCGTGACTGCCACCTGGCGCTGCAGCATGTCCATGGCATCGGCCAGCGAGCGGATGCCGTCCCAGCGCAGTTCCATGTTGAAGTTCAGCCCGCCGCGGACGACATGGGTGTGATTGTCGTTGAGGCCGGGCAGGACGCGTTTGCCGCGCAGATCGACGGTCTTGGTCTGTGGACCGGCATGTTTCATGATCTCGGCGTCGCTGCCAACGGCCAGAAACTTGCCGTCCTTGATCGCAATCGCCGTCGCCGATGGGTTGGAGCGGTCAAGCGTGGTCACGAGTCCGTGGTAGAGGATGAGGTCGGCATCCATCACAGTGTTCCTTCTGAAGTGGGAGGGCATCGGTACTCGGGCGAGAAGCTCAGCTCGCCCGGTCCTGCGGCCTGCGCGTGTCGCTGAGGTCGGACGTGGTCCGCGATTCGAACGGTCTCGGAAGCGACGTCGTGATCGGCTGCCGGACGAGAGCGGCTTTGGCGAGCGGCACGATCTGTTCGCCGAGGAGGATTCCAAGCAGGCCGATCAGGGCAATGACCGGCGGGGCAGGGGAGCGCACGTTGAGGACGCCGTAGATCACGCCGACGAGCAGCCCGGCTGCGAGTGAGATGAGGTAGAGTTTCATCACCGTTTCCTTTCGGCGTGAGATCGAATGCATGTCGTGGAGCTGCGCACGTGTCGTCCACCTACGCCTAGCGCGGGAGGGGAGCCGCGCCAGGCGTGGTTGGTCGTTCCGGTTGGGAGGCGGCACGCGGAACGACCGGCGGTGACGGGGTCAGTGGCCTTCGGCTGCGTTGAACATCGTCTTGGCGTAGGTGACGCCGAGGCCATAGGCGCCGCCGAGCTTCTTCGCGATGCCGGTGGTCGCCTCGTAGGTCTCAGCCCGAGCCCAGTCACGCTGCAGTTCGAGCAGATACTGGAGCGAGGTCATCGGCTGGGCACCTGCCTGCACCATGCGGTCCATGGCGCGGTCATGCGCTTCCGTGCTGACATCACCGCAGGCATCGGCGATCACATAGACCTCGAAGCCCTGGTCGAGGGCCGAAAGGGCTGGGCCGACGATGCATACGCTCGTCCATAGGCCGCAAAGCACGATCCGCTTCTTGGCGATCCGGTTGACGTCGGCGATCACGGCCGCGTCTTCCCAGGTGTTCATCGACGTGCGGTCGAGCATCGCCTGGCCGGTGAAAGTGCTTGTGATCTCTT
This sequence comes from Rhizobium sp. FY34, assembly GCF_005222845.1. Classification (GTDB taxonomy): domain Bacteria; phylum Pseudomonadota; class Alphaproteobacteria; order Rhizobiales; family Rhizobiaceae; genus Neorhizobium. Next base: position 361,497 of record NZ_STFZ01000014.1, read on the forward strand.
CGAACATCGGGCCGGAGAAGCTCTTCTCGGCAACGGTGGTCAGGATGGTCGAGACGTTGAAGGTCTTCGCGGCATTGGCAACAAGCGCTGCATTGTTGCGCAGGTTCACGGCATCGATGCTTTTGGTCGCAAAGGCCATCTGCGACTGGAAGTCGATCATGATCAGGGTGTGATCGGCGGCGTTCAGAAGTTTCGCGCCAGGGGCGGCTTTGGCTTGAATGGTCATTGTTTGTTTCCTCGGTGCTTTGGAGAAGCAGTGACGAGGAGAAAATGCCACGAGGGGCCAACCGTCTCTTGTCGGTTACTCAGCCGATTTGGACGTTTCGCTGATCTCTAGCCGTTCGTACCTTCTGCCCAGGACCGGGAGCGCGTTTAGCCCCTGTGCCTGCGATAGTCGCCGGGGGACATACCGGTATGTCGCCGGAACGCACGCCCGAAGGCTGCTTGCGAGGAAAAACGGCAACGGAAGGCGACTTCCGAAAGTGAGAGGGTCGGATCATCCAGGAGTTTCCGCCCCAGCAGCAGCCGCCGATTGGCCACATAATCCGAGGGCGATTGTCCGAGCGCCGCCTTGAAGGACCGGGCAAAATGATAGCGGCTGAGGCAGGCGACTTCAGCAAGCTCTGCAACAGTCAGATCAGCTTCCAGATTTTCCTCGACATAGTCGATGACCCTGTTTCGTCTCGCCGGGCTCAAGGCGCCGTTCACATCGGCCGACGTTCCTATCAGACTGTTTCCCGAATACCGTGACAGGAGATGCAGAGTGAGCGTCATGGAGAGCTGCTCGATGAGCAAGTCCCCCGCTGCCGTTTCATGGCGCATTTCCTGAAGGACGCGGACACAGATCTGCCGAACGAACTCATCAGCCACGTCGGCCAGATAGGCGATGTCGCCTGATGCGACAGGCTGCGATGTCAATTCGCCGACCGTGGCAAACTGGTGCTCGGGGAGATAGAGATGCAGGATCTCGGGCAGCGCCTCGGTAATGCGGATGGAATCTTCCTGGACCCCGATCGGGCAGAACCAGAGCGTGCCGCTGCGGACCGCCGTCGACTGAGATCGACCGTCACCTCGGCGGTGTACGAAGCCTGAGGGCGTACCTTGGAGCGCAAGGGTTATTTCCATCTGGGTACTGCAAATGTCGGGTATCTCGCAGGCTGGATGCGCACGTACTTCCGCGCCCAGATTACGCCACCGCCGATCCACAGAAGAGTTGATGACACCCGCTTGAGGGAACTTGAGAATGCCATGATCGTGTAGTGACGACATGCGCCTTTGCCCCTCTGTAAGCAATTATCATAATACTCCGATTTGCCGTCAGCAATGCCAGGTTTTCGCATTCGCAGCAAACTCGGCCTGAATGACAGCACGTGGGGCAAAGACAGTCTTGGCTCGTCGATGCTACGAGCGTAACATGGGCAACCAAATCGGGTTATAACCATGCTCCACGTAGACCAGAGATAGCGGAATGTTCGATCGAGCGTGGCTTCGAGCCTGCAATCAAACTCTTGTCTGGCAGTCTGCCGGATCGAGCTTCTATCGCCTGTCGCAAGACGAAGGTGGATGGGATGCGCTCTTTCTTCCCCGATCCAGGGAACCTGTGCGATCGGCTCAGGCCGACCTGCGTCTGCGCCGCTATGCGAATGCCGAGATCTGGCTCGATAGCCCTGCCGCGATTCTGGAAGAAGACGAACTCCGGGTCCTCGTCTTCGATACCGCAAGTATCGTCCTCGGATTGTTGTCGCCTTCGCCCGTTCCGCTGCAAGAATTCCTGCCACGGGCGCTATCCATGGTTCGTGCGCTTGCCGCAGCCCATGCGGATGGCGCACCGCTCGGCTCTCTGCATCCGGTCGATTTTACCATCGATCAAAAGGGTACTGTCCGTTTGCGAGCGATGCCCGTCACGGACACCGCCCAGACACTCGGCGTGATCGACGAGATCATCTACCGGGCGCCCGAGCAGTTGAGACCGGTTGCACCGCAATGCGACAGCAGGAGTGACCTGTACGCACTCGGCATGATCCTCTTCAGGCATTTGACAGGCATCTTCCCGCTGGCTGCTAACTCGCCGGTCGAATGGCGTCATGCGCATCTTGCGCTGACACCCATGGATGCAAGCAGCATGTTCGCAGATCTGCCGCCGGTGATTGGGCAGATCCTCAAGCGTCTGCTCGCGAAAGAACCGGCCGCACGCTACCAGTCAGCCCTGGCACTGGAGCTTGACCTCGCGCGCTGCGATCAGGAATGGCGCGAGAACGGCTCGATCAGTGAATTCGAGATCGGACGCGTCGACGCGCCTTTCGCACAGCTCTGGACCTCTGCACTCTTCGGCCGTGGCGACGAGGAACAGATCCTCGGCACTGTGCTCGATCGGTTCCTGGGCCATGGCAGGCCGTCGATGATATCGGTGCATGGCCAGCCGGGTGTTGGCAAGTCGAGTCTCATCCAGAGTCTCGCTAAGATCGCCGGTGGAAGGGCCCTGTTCATACAGGGCAAGAGCGATCAGCATCAGTCGGAAGTCCCTTATGGTCCCATCGTGCAGGCCATTAGCGCCTTCATCGACGAAGCCGTGCGCGCTGATCATGCGACCCTCGCATCTCTTCGAAAAGCGCTCGCCCGCGAGCTTCAGGGAAATGCGTCGTTGCTGGTTGACCTCTTGCCAGCCGCGGAAATTCTCACCGGTCCCCAAGCGAGCCGGATCGAGATACCTGGTCCGATGGTCCAACTTCGCTTGCAGCGGGCATTGCGCACGGTGCTGTCAGTCGCTGCAGCGACGATCAGCCCCATGGTCCTGTTTCTCGACGATATACAATGGGCTGATGAAGCGACCCGTTCCTTCCTGTCGGTCTTGGTCAGCGAGCCAGTCACCGGTCTGCTTTTGATCGTCGCCCGACGCGATCAGTCTGGCGAAGCGCAAGCCCTGTCCGACCGCTTGATGGCAGATGCACGCGTCTCGATGGCTGAGCTGGCAGAACTCTACCTGCGCCCACTGTCGCTCCAATCCACCCGGCAGATGCTCGAAACGATCTTTTCGGATGCCCCGGACGGTCTCTCGGATCTGGCCGAAACGCTGCATGAGAAGACAGGAGGAAATCCCTTCTACCTCAGAAGACTGCTGCAGGCACTGGTCCAGGACGGCGTCGTATACTTCTCGCCGGGTGACAAGGCCTGGCTGTGCCGGGTTGAAGATGTGGCACGTTATCCGGCGAGCGAAAACATTGTCTCCTTCGTTACGGCCCGTCTCGAAAAGGAGGGCCCGGAGGCACTCGGTCTGCTGCAGACCATGGCCTGCATAGGCCCGGAAGCTGAAAAGGCAGTGCTTGCCAGCGCGCTTGGCCTGTCCGAAGAAAACCTTCTGCAACTTGCCGCCCGTCTGGCGCGTTCGGGTTTCGTCGTGCTGTCGCCTGCGAAACTCAGCTTCGCCCATGACCGTATCCAGGAGGCCGCCTATTCGCTGATGGAGGAGGCGATAAGACGCGATCGCCATCGTCATCTGGTCGACGTGATGATGTCGATGTGGGACAGTGGCACCAATGCTGCCGCCTTCGCCATTGCCAGTCAGATCGAGCAATGTCGAGCCGAAGATCTGCCGCTTGAAAAGCGCAAGTTGTTCATAGAGGCGCTTCTGGCCGCACTCGCTCATGCAAGGCGTTCCGCAGCCTTTGGTCAGGCGGTCCGATACGGCGAGACGGCGGTGAAGTTGGTCCGGAACGACCTTTGGGGAGACGATTACGGGCTTTCGTTCCGCACGCATACTCACTTGTGTGAGGCTCTGCTGGGATCAGCCTCGCTCGAAGCAGCAGAACGCCGGCTCAACGAACTGCTGCAATATGCGCGGTCCGCACTCGACAGAAGTGCCGTCTTCCGCCTTCGCGCCAACCTGTTGACACTGAAATCCGACTATGATGGCGCAATCGACGAGGCGTTGCTGGGTCTCGACGAACTTGGCGTGCAGCTCGCACGCGGGTCGAGCGAAGTGGAACAGGATGAGGCTTATCGCGCCATCCGGCGACGACTGGACGGGAGGCAGATTTCCGATCTCGAACACATACCTCTCATGGAGGATCCGCGCATCCGGGCCGCCATGTCCCTGCTTGCGCCGCTGATCTCATCGGTTTTCACGACGGATGGCCTCCGCTTCCTGCATCTTGCCAAGATGGTCGAACTCACACTCGATCATGGGGCAAGCCCGGAATCCACCCATGGCCTCGCCTGGTTCGGCGCCATGATCTCCGACAAATACGACGCTTATGCCGACGGTCTGAGCTTCAGTCTCGCCGCTCGCGCAATTCTCGACAAATACGGCTTCGAGGAGCATCGGACCTCGGTCCTGCTTGCCGTTGATCAGGTCTCCCCTTGGACCCGCTCGATGCCCTACGCCCTGGAACGCGTGCGCGAAGCCCTCGATGCTGCCCATGCGGCCGGGGATGTTGGCTGGATGTGTTACGCACGCAACCACCTGGTTTCCGATCTCATTGCCATGGGTGAGGAGATCCCAAAGATCCGGCGAGAGGCAGAGGAGTCGATCGCTGTTACCCGGCGCTTTGGTTACACCGACATCGAGCATATTCTGGCAGCACAGCTCCGTCTGGTCGTCGATCTCGCCGAGGGGCAGGGCTCTGTCCAGTCGTCAGAAGGCCTTGCGCAGACGGCACCTGTGGTTTCGCCGACGACGGCTTTCTGGGTTGCCTTCTATGAAGGCACCTCGCTTTACTACAACGGAGCCTATGGTGACGCGGTCGAGAAACTGCTCGCCGCCGACGCATTGAGCATCTTCCTGCTTGCCCATATTGATACGGGTTTTTGCAAGTTCTATCTCGGCCTCGCTCTTGCCGCCCGTGGACGAGACGCATGCGCCGACAAACCCGACGATCCCCGTCTCGATGAAGTCCGCTCCCGTCTGGCGCTCTGGGCAGACCTCAATCCCTTGAACTTTGCCGACAAGCTCCTGCTCCTCGATGCCGAGATCGCCCGCAGAAACAGAAATTACGCCGAAGCCCTTGTCCTCTACGAGAAAGCCGCGGCCGCTGCGCGATCCTCCCGCTTCGAGCATGAGCACGCGCTGGCGCTAGAGCGTGCGGGGGGCTGTTGCCTGGAAATGGGCAATCGCATCAGTGCCAACGCCTATCTGTCGCTTGCGTCGGAAGCCTATGAGCGCTGGGGCGCAGGACGCAAGGCAAGAGGCCTGAGGACATCTTTTGCTGTCGATTCAGAGCGGCATCCGTCTGCCGCTTCTGGCCTTGCCTCGGCCGGCGACCTTGAGACAGTCCTTGGTACCTCGCTTGCGCTCTCGGAAGAGATCGTTCTCGACCGGGTGATAGAAACCCTGATGACGCGAATGCTGGTTCATGCCGGAGCTAATCGCGGGCTGCTGCTGAAAATCGCCGAGGGCAAGCTGGAGGCAGAGGCGTCCGCTTGGACCGAAGGTGGCAGTGTCCGCGTCAGCACCATAAATCCGGATCGCTATGGCCTCAGCCCACCCTATTCGGTGATCGACCGCGCTCTTCAGACGCGAACCCCTTTCGTTATTTCCGGCTCTGATTTCGGGGCGTGGGCGGCTGACAAGCAATCCGCAACGGGTCGCTCGATCCTCTGCGTGCCGCTGCTGCGCCGTGGCGAACTAACCGGTCTGCTCTGCCTTCAGAACGACTATCTTGAAGGTGTCTTTGCCGCTGACACCGTGGCACTCCTCAAGCTCCTGGCCTCGCAGGCGGCAATTTCGCTGGAGAACGCCAGGCTTTATACCAAGCTGCTGCAGGAAAACGAGCTGCGCGCGCGAAGCGAGCAGGCACTGGCAGGTGCCAGGGCCGAACTTGAGAAAAACGCCCGCCTCACCTTGCTGGGCGGGATTGCCGCATCGGTGACACATGAACTGGGCCAGCCGCTTGCCGCAATCGCCTCCAATGCCGGGGCAGGCTTGCGCTGGCTGAAACGTGGCGAACCTGACATCGCAGAAACACTTAGCGCACTGACGGAGATAGAGACCAGCGTGTCGCGCGCGCATGACATTATCCGCGCCCTGCGGGCACTGTCAAAACAGGCCCCCTCCGTTCAAGAGCCCGTCGTCGTGGATGAGGTAATTACCGAAGTCCTGCGCATTTCCAGATCCGAGATCGATAGCCAGAAGACGGAAGTCGCTCTTGATCTCATGGCCTCGGAGGTTACGGTTCTCGGTGATGCCACACAGCTTAAGCAGGTGGTTCTGAACCTGCTTCAGAACGGGATGGATGCCATGGACGATCTTCCGGCATCCCGGCGGAGGATCGAGATCATGTCGAGAAAGACCGACACAGATATCGTGGTGACCATCCGCGACTTCGGCAGCGGGATTCCGGCCGAACTCGCCTCTCAGATCTTCGAACCTATGTTCACGACGAAATCTTCCGGAATGGGAATGGGGCTTGCAATTTGCAAGTCTATAGTCGAGGCACATAGCGGTTCGTTGATTGCCACTAGCGAAGAGGTCGGAACCCGGTTTACGTTTTCTATTCCGCTAAAATCGGGACCTGGTCGATGAGCCTTTGCGATGAGAGTTTTCACAGCTTACTCCAACCCACGACGTGTCTATCGTCTTCAGCAATTGAGGTTTTGGCTGGCCATAGTGTGCGAACAATGCGCTACTCTGCGATTGGGTCATCGTGCTCGCAAACGCTCTGCTGAAAAGCGGCCGAAAATGGACATCAAAACCCGCTTGATAAAAACGGATACTCTAATGTCTATTCTGAAACGTAAGCGCTCGCGTAAAATACATCCCCTCAGTGTCTGAATAGGGAAAGCTGCATCCGTCGCTTTGTTGTGAACGACAACGGAATAATTCGCTGGAACGGAATTTACGCTTACTGTCAAAATATACCCGACGCGTAGAATGTTGCTGGTTCAGATGGCGGCGTCGCCACCTGATCGCAATTCCTTTTTAAACTATTCTTCCCACCATCCAAGATGTGACCATGAATCACGGCACCGGTGCGGCGGCAAATGCTACTTATGCGTGTTCTCGCTGAATTCGACTCTCTTATTTGCCCAAGGGCGACGAACCTGAATATCTGTCGCAAACTGGAGGTTTGCCATGGAAGCAGCGATTTCCTTAGGGGAGGATTTTGACGCGGGAGGTCTTCGGCGTCTGGCTCGTCAGGGCGTTTCAGACGGGCTCGGCTTTGTCTGAAAGACATCTTCGACCAGCAGGATCGTCATGCGGATCTGGCGTTCGATGGCAATCATGTCCTGATTGTCCTGCAGGCGCCAATAGCTCCAGTTGGCGTTGACCAGCGTATAGAGGCTGATCCCCAGATCATAGAGGTCCTCTTGCGGCCAGGTTGAGCCCAGCCGCCGAAGCAGCGTGACATAGGTGCGCGCCAGAAGCTGCGCATGGTCGCGGGCAATGCGAAACAGGTCTTCATAGTAGTAGGCTGCATCGACCAGCGTGCGATCAAGACCGATGGAAAGCTGGTAGTCCCAGGTCTTGCGGATCAGATCAGCCAGTTGCGCCTGCCAGTGCTGCGCATCGATCGTCTGGCTGCCCGCTTCCAGGAAGGCGCGCACGGCGGCCAGCTTCTCTCCGTAGATATCGGCAATGATCGCTTCTTTGTTGGGAAAGTAATCATAGATCGAGCCGACCTTGACGCCGGCCTGGGCTGCCACGGCATTGGTGGTGATGGCGCGCACGCCATTCCGGCGCATCACCTCATGGGCTGCCTCCATGATCTGCAATCTTATCTTGCGGGAGCGGGCCTGCACCGGCTTGCGCGGTGATGCGGTGCGCGGTTTGGCATCCATGCGAATCTCCTGTTCGTCTCTTGGCCGTAGATGGTGGCAAGATTCTTGCGTCGATGAAACATATCTCTTGCGTCGCCCTCTAATCCGAGTAATCATTCGGATTAGAGGGCGTGACGCTCCTATCACACCAGACGGGTGTCGCGAAAGAATTCCCTCGATAAAAAGGGGAAATTGCATGTTGAATCGCCGTCAATTTTCGATTGCTACAGCTTTGTCCGCCGGGGTTCTGGCATTCTCCAGTACTCGACAGGTATTGGCGCAGGCGCCGCAGGTCGCGCGCTTTCGCCTGCCGATTGATCCCGAAGGCCTTTTTAATGTGCAGAGCATTTCCGCCGTCGTCAGCGGTGTTCTGGGCAATTACCTTCTCGAAGGTCTCGTCTATCTGGATGCAGACGGGAAGGCGCAGCCCTGGCTTGCTCAATCCTGGCAGGCCAGCGAGGATGGCAAGGAGATCAGTTTCAAGTTGAAGGATGGCAAGACCTTCCATGACGGTACGCCGTTCAACGCCGAAGCGGTCAAATTTCACTTCGATACGATCCTGGATCCGAAGAGCGCGTCGCCGGCCAAGGGCATTGTCGGCCCGCTGTCCAAGGTCGAAACGCCGGATGGAATGACGGTGGTCTTTACCTTCGCCAAACCCTTTGCTCCGTTTATCAATCTTTTGGGCCAGTCCTATTTCGGGTTCAACTCTCCGACGGCGGTCCGATTGGCAGGGGATGCCTATCCCCGCAAGCCGGTTGGCACAGGCCCCTTCATGTTCGACAAATGGGTGCCCGGTGCCAGCATTGAATTGATCCGCAATCCGAACTTCAAGCAGTTCCGGCCTGATGCGACCAATCAGGGGCAGCCTTATCTCGATCGCATTGTCTTGAACGTTCTGACCGAAGATGGCGTCGTGACATCGGCGCTCATGACGGAGGAGCTGGACGCAGCCTCCCTGACGGCTGACGGTGTTGTGCCTTTTGCGGCAGATGATCGCTACAATATCATCAATGACCAGAACGCCAAAAACCTGATGTTCATGGAGTTCAACTACAAGAAAGCGCCTTTCGGTGATCTGGCCTTTCGTGAGGCGATCAGCCATGCGATCGATCGGGAAGCGGTGTTGGCTGCGGCCTTTGGCGGCAATGGCAAGATTGCGCTTGGACCGTTGTCGCGCGGTATCCCTGGTTATGATGACAAGGTGGCCGAGGCCTATGGTACGCCCTATGATCCGGAAAAGGCAAAGCAGCTCTTTGATGCTGCCGGATGGGTGATGAAAGACGGCATTCGCACAAAGGATGGAATGCCTGCGAAATTTTCCATCCGCAGCTATGCCTCCAGCACGACCGAGCGTGCACTTGCCGTCATCCAGGCCAATCTCGCCGATATCGGCATCGTCGTGGACGTTGGAACGGCGGATTGGGGCAGTTTCTATCCGGGCCTGCTGAAGCCCGACTGGGACATGGCGCTCAACCGTTGGACCTGGTCGGATCCGAGCGTCATGTCGCAGCTCTTCCGGTCTCCCGGCCATCGCCAATTGCTGCCTGCCAATCCGGCGATCGATACAGCGCTTGATTCCGCCGACACGGCGCTTGATCCGCAAAAGCGGATGGCGTTCGTCAGTGATGCGCAGAAGGCCATCCTGGAAGATCGCCGTATCCTGCCACTGCTGACCGACTGGCCGATCACCGTGAACCGCAAGGTGCTCGAAGGGTATCACTTCGATTATCTCGGCTATCTTTATGCCGGTGATCTCAAGATCGCTGCGGCTTGAACGGTGATGCTGCAGTATGTCGCCAGACGGCTGCTGCTTCTCATCCCGGTGGTGATCGGCATCTTGCTGGTCACCTTCCTGATGAAGGCGCTGATTCCGACCGATGCCGTCACAGCCATCTATTCCGGTACCCTTTCGGAAAAGGATGCTGCCGAAGCGATTGCGACGCTGAGGGCCAAATATCATCTCGACCTGCCGTGGTATCAGCAGTTCTATATCTATGTGCGAGATCTGATGAGCGGCGATTTCGGCGAGTCCATCCGGCTGCGCAAGCCGGTGATGGATGAGCTTGGCTATCGCTATGTCAACACGATCATTCTGACGCTCGCAGCGCTTGCGATCGCTCTGGTGGTTGGCTTGACAACCGGCATCCTGGCCGCTGTCAAGCGCAATAGCTGGCTGGATGTGACGGCCACGACTATCGGCCTGTTTGGCATCTCGATGCCTGCCTTCTTCTTTGGCTTGCTGCTCATTCTGGTATTTGCCGTCTGGCTGCGCTGGCTCCCCGTCGTACCGCGTGGCACGATGGCACTGCTTCTACCGGCTGTCGCCCTAGGTTTGATCGAGGCTGCACCGATCTCTCAGGTCGCGCGCACCAGCATGATCGATGTCCTCGGACGTGACTATATCCAGGCGGCGCGCGCCCGTGGGGCAAGTGAGTTCGCCCTGGTTGTACGCCATGCCTTGCCCAATGCGCTCATTGTAGTCCTAACCCTGGTGGGGCTGCAGATCGGCAATCTTCTGGGCGGTGCCTTCATTATCGAAGCGATTTTTGGCTGGCACGGAATCGGAGAACTCGCGGTCAATGCCATTGAATGGCGTGATTTCACCCTGACGCAAGCGATCATCCTGATCAGTGCCGCGACCTATCTGGTCGTCAATCTGGTTGCCGACATTCTCTACGCCTGGCTGGATCCGAGAGTGGAGCTGAACTCATGAGCGTGATTCTGCTGGATGAACCCCTGGTCCCGACGCCGCCGCGCTGGCGCCGGTTTGTCGCTCGGCTGCTGCGCAATCCCTCCGTTGTGGTTGGCGGCACGATCCTCATACTGCTGATCCTGCTTGCCCTCTTTGCTCCATGGGTCGCACCCTATGATCCCTTCAAGGTCAACCCCGTCCAGAGGCTGAAGCCGCCGAGCTGGCTCCATCTCATGGGCACCGACGAGGTCGGGCGCGACCTATTCAGCCGGCTGATTTTCGGCAGCCGTTACTTCCTGCTGATCTGTATCGTCACGGCCTCGATCTCTGCCAGTATCGGCACGCTTCTCGGATTGATCGCTGGCGCAGGTTCGGTCGTGACCGAAAGCATCATCATGCGGTTGATCGATGTGATGCTGGCCTTTCCCTATATCCTGATGGTGCTGGTGATCGTGGCCATTCTCGGCCCCAGCCTTTGGACAGGCATGATCTCCATCGGCATTGCCGGCATTCCCGGTTATGCAAGGCTCGTGCGCAGCGCCGTTCTGACAGTCAAGCGGGAGGATTATGTCGTCAGCGCCAGAGCGCTTGGCGCCAGTGAAGCGGATATTCTGTTTCGCACGATCCTGCCAAATGTGTTGTCGCCTCTTATCGTCTACCTCGCTTTTTCCATGCCGCTGGCCGCGCTCGTTACCTCTTCCCTGTCCTTCATCGGACTGGGCACGCAGCCGCCGGCACCGGAATGGGGGGCCATGCTGGTCAATTCCCGCACCTATCTGTTTTCTGCCTGGTGGGCCGTTACCGGGCCGGGCATGGCATTGTTCATCTCGATCTTCGGCCTGAATATTCTGGGCAACGGGTTGCGGGATGTGCTCGACCCGAGGAGCGCGGCATGATGGCAATGCAGCAGATAGAAACACCGCAGACCGGTAGCCCGAAGAATGTCCAGCCACTGCTGCGCATCACCGGTCTGACGACGGAGTTCCGACTTGAAGGCGGGCGCCGGTTGCAGGCGGTGCAGGATGTCGATCTGGATATTGGCGCCGGCGAGATCCTCGGTCTTGTGGGGGAATCCGGTTCCGGAAAGTCGGTTTTTGCGCAGTCGATCCTGCGTCTCGTCCAGCCGCCGGGGCAGGTTGTTGCCGGCGCCATCGCGTTTGAAGGCCGCAGCGTGATGGATATGTCGGCGCGCGAATTGTCGCGCTGGCGGGGCCGCGATGTCGGCATGATCTTCCAGCAGCCGCAAAGCTGTCTCAATCCGGTCCGGCGCATCGGCTGGCAGGTGGCGGAACCCTTGTTGCTTCAGGAAAAACTCAGTCGCAAGGCTGCCTGGGCTGGTGCTGTTGATCTTCTGCGTGCCGTGGGCATACCGGCCCCGGAGGAGAAGGTGCTGGCCTATCCGCACCAGCTTTCCGGTGGTCAGGCGCAAAGGGTGATGATTGCCATTGCTCTTGCTCTGAAACCGAAGCTGTTGATTGCCGATGAACCGACGACGGCGCTCGACGTGACTATCCAGGCGCAGATCCTTGAACTACTGCGCGAAAGTTGCCGCATGCTCGGCACATCGCTACTGCTCGTCACGCATGATCTGGGCGTCGTTGCGCGCCTCGCCGACCGTGTGGCGGTCATGTATGCAGGCCGGATTGTCGAAGAGGGGCCGGTTGAGACGATGCTCACTGCGCCGGCGCATCCCTATACCCAAGGACTGATCGGGGCGGCACCCCAATTGGGACAGGCCCGTGGCGTGAGATTGAAGGATATTCCCGGAACGATCCCTGATCTCAGTCGTCTGGGGGCCGGATGTGCCTTTGCGCCGCGCTGCGATGCGCGCGCCGGTCAAAATCTCGAAAGCTGCACCCTGTCACAGCCATTGCCGGTGTCGATCCGACCGCGTCACCGCGCGCTCTGTTTTGCCGCAAAGGCAAGTTCTGCCGTCTCTCCATGCGAGATATCCCCATGACAGTGCCCCCGCTTCTCGAGGTCAGTCATCTGCGCGTTCAGTATGCGGTGAAAACCGGCCTCTTCGGTCGGGTTCTCGACCACATCAATGCCGTCGATGATGTCAGTTTTTCCCTGCAGCGTGGCGAAACACTTGGCCTGGTGGGTGAATCCGGCTGCGGCAAGAGCACTCTGGGTCGCACGGTTCTGGCGCTTCAGAAGCCGGCCGGCGGGCAGGTCCGGTTGCGCAATCAGGATCTCTTTTCGCTGTCGCCCGGTGAACTGAAACACCAGCGTCGTTTTGCGCAAATCATCTTCCAGAACCCGCGTTCCTGCTTTGATCCGCGCCGCACGCTTGGCTCATCCGTACGCATGGCGCTCGATGTGCAGGACATGCTCGACCCTTCTGCGCGGGATGCGGCAGTGGCGGAGATTTTTCGCAAGGTTGGACTTCGACCTGAGCATCGCCAGCGCTATCCGCATGAGCTTTCCGGGGGGCAGTTGCAGCGTCTTGGCATTGCGCGCGCTTTGATCCTGAAGCCTGACCTCATCGTCTGCGATGAGCCGGTATCGGCGTTGGATGTATCGGTGCAGGCGCAGATCCTCAATCTGTTGAGCGATTTGCGCGCAGAGTTGCAGTTGGCGCTGATTTTCGTGTCGCACAATCTGGCGGTAGTCGAATATATCGCCGACCGGGTGGCGGTGATGTATTACGGGCGCATCGTGGAAATTGCGCCCACGCGCCAGCTGTTTGCTGATCCGCAGCATCCCTATACCCGCGCGCTTTTGTCGGCGGTTCCATCGATCGACGTGGCCCGCAGGGCAGAGCCGATGCCCAAGCTCGGAGATCCGCCCAACCCGGCGCGATTGCCCTCCGGCTGCCGCTTTCGCAGCCGCTGTCCCATGGCGATGGCGCGATGTGCGGTGGAAGATCCGCAATCCGTCGAAATCATATCGGGCCATTGGGTGGCCTGTCATGCCGCAGCAGGTCCTGTCGGCCAATAACAAATTGAAAGGAAACACCATGACGGACTGGCTGGATGCAGCCCTTGCCTATGCGAGCGGCTGGTTGGATTATCAGATGCAGGCAAGCGGGCTTCCCGGTTGCGTGCTGGCCGTTGCTAAGGGGCAGGACCTGTTGTTCGAGCGGGCCTATGGTGTCAGTGACCTGTTTACCAATGAGGTTCTGACACCGCGTCATCGCTTCCGCGTCGCCTCGCATTCCAAGACCTTCACGGCTGTCGGTATCATGAAGTTGCAGGAGGCCGGGCGCCTGCATCTGGATGACGCTGTTTCACAATACGTGCCGGGGCTGGATGTGGGTGTGGCTGCAACCACCATTGGCCAGCTCCTGTCGCATTCGGCCGGCCTCATGCGCGATGGCACGTATGCGCCGCACTGGCAGGTGCGCGATAGCTTCTTTGATGCGCAGCAGCTGTGCGCGCAATTGTCTGAACCGCTCACTCTCGAAACCAATACCCGCTTCAAGTATTCCAATCTCGGCTATGGTCTGCTCGGCCTTGTCATCGAGGCGATCACCGGCGAGGATTATGGCAACTGGATCGAGCGTGAGGTTGTTGCAGCCTCCGGTCTGGCTGAAACCACGTTCGATATGCCGACTGACGGGAGCGCGCCCCTCTCATCGGGCCATAGCGGCAAGCTGCCCAATGGCCGCGGCCGGATTTTTGGCAATCAGGCCACCCATGCGCTGGCCTCGGCCACCGGCTTTGTCAGCACGGCTGCCGATCTGGCACGCTTTTTTGCGCTTATTCATCCGGGTGCGGATGAGGCTGTCCTGTCACCCGCCAGTCGTCGGGAAATGACGCGGCGTCACTGGCATTTGCCGGGCGAGGGCGAGAAGCGTCACTATGGCCTTGGCACGATCTGCATGGATATCGATGCCCAGGCCGTGTTTGGTCATGCGGGTGCCTTTCCCGGCTTCATCAGCCGGACATCGGTGATCGAAAAATCGGGCCTCAGCGTTTCGATCGTTACCAATGCCATCGATGGCATGGCGAATGCCTGGGTGGAGGGGGTTATCTCGATTTTCGGCCTGTTCGCCGAAATTGGCAAGCCGCAGGCGACGGTCGCCGATTGGGACGCGCGCTTCTGGACGATCTGGGGAGCCTGCGATCTCGTGCCTGCCGGCGATAAGGTACTGATTGCCGATCCTGCCGCACTTCGTCCCTTTGCCGATCGTGGGGAAGTCACGGTCGCGGATCGGCTGAACGGCTATATTTCACGCTCGAACGGCTTTGGCAGCTATGGCGAACCGGTGCGCCGGGAAATGTCGCAGACCGGTGCCATGACGCGCCTTATGCTCGGCGGCAATGAATTGCTGCCCGATGCGCAAAACCTTGCAATCGATTACGACGCTGCCCTTATGGCAGATGGATAGTCCATCTGCGCTGAGATCCGGGGATCGGGCAGAGGTTTAAACCTGTCCGATCCCTTGTTGTTCAATGTAACCGCTTATTTGCCAAGCGAGGCCTTGATCTTCGATACCTCGTCGGACGCCATCTGCCCAACCGTCGTCACTTGACCATCGGTGATCTTCCAGAGGCGGAAAGGACCGGTGATATCACCATACTGGTCAAAGCTGACAGGGCCGATGACGCCTTCATATTTGATCGGCTTGCCCTCTTTCAGCAGTGCCAGGGCCTTTTCAAATTCCGCCTTGCCGGCATGGATCGGCGTTCCGCCCGGTGCCGTCACCTCTGTAATTGCAGCCTTGATGGCCGCCTTGTCTGCCTTGCCGGCCTTGGCAATGGCCAGCGCCACGATGGCACCGGCATCATAGGAGCGGTCTGCAGCCGGCGCAGAGGGTGCGATGCCGCCCGAGAACTTTTCGTAATTGGCGTTGAAATACTCGGTGGACGCCGTCGGCGTCGTGCCGGACGAGGTGCCATAGGCGGCATTCAGGTACTGGGCGCCGACGCTTGCGATGAAATCCTTGGAGTTCATGCCGTCATTGAACAGGAATTTCTGCACGCCGCCGCCGGAAATCCAGGCGCGGGCAATGGTTGCGCCATCCACCGGGGTCGAGACAAGGTAGAGCGCATCCGGTTCGCCGGTCATGGCGACGGAGGCTTCCGACGAATAGCTCGCCTGCTTTTCATTGTACGGCGTTGTCGAGGAAATCGTACCGCCAAGCTTGGTATAGGCGGCGGTGAATTCGCGCACCAGGTTCTTGCCGAAATCATTGTTGACGTGAATGATGGTGATCTTCTTCAGGCCCTGGTCGAGCGCATATTTGGCCGCAGCCGTGCCCTGCAGCGCATCGGATGTGATGGTGCGGAAGAACACGCCGTTAGTCTTGCCGTCGCGGCCAAGCGCCGTCAGCGTGGGCGAAGAGGAGGCGGGTGAAACTTGCACGACGCCGGCTGGCGCCGTCACCGAGGTGAGGATCGGGATCGACACCGACGAAATGATGCCACCGATGATGACCGGCACCTTCTTGATATTGACGAGCTGGGTCGCCTGATCGACGGCGACATTGCCCTGGCTCTGGCTGTCGCGGGTGTCCATCACCAGCTTGCAGCCGCCGACGCCGCCGGCCTCGTTGAAATCACGGAAAGCCATTTCGACGGATTTCGCACCCGCCTTGCCATATTCGCCGGCAGGGCCGGTCAGCTCCATGACAACACCGACGGTGATATCGCAGCTTTGCGCGAAGGCCGGTGAGGCGCCAAGCGCAAGACCGGCAAGCATGGTGGATGTAAGGACCAGTTGTCTCATCTCATTCCCCTTTTTCATGTCATTCCCCTTTGTTGAGATTGTATTTCATGATGCTGCCGTGACGCCCCGTGCGGTCGCGCTCGAGGGTATAGACGTCGCCTTCCAGCTCGTTTGCGCCGCCCAGCGCCTGATCGATCTCGAAGAGATCGGCATCGGAGAGGGCAATGGTGGCGATGGCGAGATTGGAGGGGAGGTGGTCGCGGTTGCGCGCGCCGACGATGACAGCCGATACGCCGGGCTTGCGTAACATGGCTGCACTGGCAATCGTCGCGATATCGGTGGCATGCCTGTCGGCGACCTTGCGCAGGGCTGACAGAAGCGACTGGAAGAGATCCCAGCCGCCGAGATCATCGATGATCAGCTTGTATTTCGTGAGTGAGCGGTTTTCGAGCGGATGCTCGGGCTCCTGCCTGCCCAGCCAGCGGTCGGAGAGAAAGCCGCCGGCCACGGTGCCATAGCAGAACAGCGCAAAATCATTGGCTTTGCCAAGCGCCACCATGCGCTTTTCCGGGCGCCGGTCGAGCAGAGAATATTGCAGCTGCAGCGAGGTGAAGGGAATGCCGGCATCGAGGATGGCCTCCACATGCTCGCTATCGAAATTGGTGCCGCTGATCTTGTTGATCTTGCCGTCGGCCTGCAATTCCTTCAGCCAGCCCAGCGTGTCGAGCCAGGCCGGCATGTCATAATCCCACCAGTGAAACTGCACGAGATCCAGGCAATCGAGGTTGAGGCGCTGGCGCGATGTGTCGATCACGCTTTCCACATAGGCCTTGGTAATGGTCGGCAGAACGCCAAGATCCGGCACGAATTTCGTATGAACCCGGATGCGCTCCAGGGCCTGTGCACCATGAAGGTCGCGGTAGCGCAGCCGGAAGCGGCCGATCAGATCCTCGACGCCGGTATAGATATCGGCACAGTCGAACGTGGTAATGCCGGCATCGGCAAAGGCCACCATGTCGTCGATCGCTAGAGCCTGGTCCACCGCGCCATGGCCGCCGGCCAGTTGCCAGCCGCCGCGAATGACGCGGGATATCTCATAACCGGGGGCGATGGTGATGCGCTGCATGGGAATTACTTTTCTTGAAGGGGAACGGCTGTGGTTTGCGCATGGCTGAAACGGCGAAGGCCGGTGCGCCTTATCCTCAGCCGCGTCGAACAATTGGGATCGGGACAGGCAATGTCGGCATCCGTCGTCATCCAGTCATGGGCATGAGTGGGTCGCTGCTTGGCAGCCAGCAGCGGCAGTACGGCGGCAAGCGAATAGATCGACATGCCCTGTCCGGGCGGCATATGCAGCATCTCGCCCTGCAATTCGAAGTAATCGCCGGGCTTTGCGCCGCAATAGACCTTGCCGCCTTCCGGCACGATGACCTCGACCCGCAGGTCGAAAAGCTCGAATGTATCGTCTAGGCTGCTCATTGCTCGCTCCTCATGCTGCTTCCTCGCCGGCATCGAGACGCCCGCGCACCAGATCGAAGGAGCGACCGATATCATTGGCCAGCGCCTCGACGGCTGCCGTCTCATTGCGCGCCTCTAGCGCTTCCACCATCATCCAATGGTGATTGGTGGCGGCAAGTCCGCCCTGTTCGTCGTGGATATGGGCGGCGGCACGCACCACTGGGCCAGATTGCAGCCAGAGGCTTTCCACCATGGGGATGAGCACCTGAGAGCCAGCGGCCCGGTAGATCTGGAAATGGAAGCGCTGGTTGATTTCCGAGGTTACCGGCGCAATATCCTGGCCGTGGCGGGCAAAGGCTGCCTCGCAATCCCGGTTGATCTGCTTGAGCCCTTCCAGATCGTTCGCCGTCAGCCGCGTGCAGGCGAGCGCCACCAGACGGCCTTCGATGAGAATGCGGGCGCGCTCCAGATCATCCAGCCGTTGGCGGGTGATCAGCGGCACGCGCACCGAGCGGTTGGGCAGCGCTTCCAGCGCCTGTTCGGAGACGAGCCGCCCGAGAGCCTCGCGTACCGGCATGGTGCTGGTCTTCAGCCGGTCCGCCAGATCGACAATGCGCAGCATATCGCCGGCCGAAAATCCGCCATTGATCAGCGTGCGGCGCAGCTGGCCATAGACGCGGTCCTGCACGGTCTCTCGCCCGACGGGGGTGAGGAGATCATCCATCTGGCTAACCGTTTCCGTCATTCCTGCCATTGTGCGCCTTTCAGGAAATATCGGTTGATTTTCGTTTAGACCTAAAGTTTGATCAAACATCACCGATCAAATCAAGGCCTCATTTGAAGATGACTGCCGAATCATTCCAGCCACCCGCACCGCCCTTCAATGCAGCAGCGACGTCTGCCATCGAGGCGCGGCATCTGACCAAGCGGTTTGATGGCCTCACCGTCGTTTCCGATATGTCGCTCACGGTCGGGCAGGGGGAAATGGTCGGGCTGATCGGCCCGAACGGTGCCGGCAAGACCACCATGTTCAACCTGCTGGCCGGCAGCTTGGCGCCCACCGCTGGCGAAATCTGGATTGCCGGTCGCGAAGTATCGGGCGATCCGCCGGAAAAGCGCATCGCCCATGGCGTCGCCCGCACCTTCCAGATTCCGCGGCCCTTTGCCGAAATGAGCGTGCTGGAAAACCTGCTGGTCGGCGCGCAGAAACAGCATGGCGAGCGGCTCTTTGCCAACTTCCTCACCCCCGGTCTGGTGCGGCGCGAAGAAAAGACCGCACTGGACAAGGCGCACACACTTCTCGATTTCGTCACGCTTTCACGGCTGGCGCATGAGCCGGCGCGGGTGCTGTCGGGCGGGCAGCGCAAGCTTCTGGAACTGGCGCGCGTGCTGATGGCCGATCCTCAGGTAATCCTGCTCGATGAACCGGCAGCCGGTGTCAATCCGGCCCTTCTGGAGGTGATCATCGAGCGGGTGGTGGCGCTCAACGAACAGGGAAAATCGATCCTGCTGATCGAGCACAACATGGACATGGTCTCGCGGCTCTGCTCGCGCGTGGTGGCCATGGCGCTCGGCAGGCCACTGGCGGAAGGATCGCCCGCCGATGTCGCGGCCAATCCGGCCGTCATTGAAGCCTATCTCGGAGGTGTCGCATGACCAATACCGTTCTTGCGACGTCTTTGCTTGTGGCGGGTTATGAGCCGGATCTGCCGATCGTGCGTGGCGTGGATTTTGCCGTCACGAAGGGCGAGATTGTCATACTTCTGGGGCCGAACGGTGCGGGAAAATCCACCTTCGTCAAGGCGATTGCCGGCATGGTGCCGGTGCATTCCGGCACGATCCATCTGGCGGGCCGCGATATCACCAGGGTTGCGCCGCATCGCAAGCTGGCGGAAGGTCTGGCCTTCGTGCCGCAGACGGAGAACGTCTTTGCCAGCATGAGCATTCTGGAAAACCTGCAGATTGCCGTGGCTCTTCTGCCCAAGGCTCAGCGCGCCGCCAAGATCGATGCCCTGTTTGCCCGCTTTCCGGATCTGGCGATCAAGCCTACGCGTTTGGCCGGCGCCCTTTCCGGCGGGCAGCGGCAGATGCTGGCGGTCGCACGGGCGCTGGCGCTCGATCCGCCGGTTCTCATTCTGGACGAACCCTCGGCCGGGCTTTCTCCCAAAACCGTTGGCGAGGTATTTGCCATGCTCAAGCGCATCAATGGCGATGGCGTGACGATCATTCTCGTCGAACAGAACGTCAAGGCCGCCATGGCGATTGCCGATCGTGCCGTCATCCTGGCAGAGGGGCGCATTGCCCATGAAGGCACGCCGGCGGAACTCGCCGATGATCCGCTGATCGGCAAGATCTATCTCGGCACGGCACGGCATGTATCGAGCGAGGCCGCCCTATGAACCCGCAATTCCTCATGGATGGGCTAATTGCCGGCGCCATTATCGGGCTCGGTGCCATCGGCGTGACGCTCACCTATTCGATCCTGCGCTTTTCCAACTTCGCCCATGGCGAGCTTTTATCCTGGGGCGCCTATCTGGCGCTCGGTATCAGCGGCGCGCTCGGCTTTCTTGCCGCCGGGCTCAAACAGCCCATTGGCCCGTTTTCGTTTGGCTGGTCGCTGCCGATTGCTGCCGTCCTCGCCATCATCCTCACCGGGCTTCTGGCGCTGGCCGTCGATGCGGCCCTGTTTTCCAGCTTCCGGCGGCGCGGCAGCGCCATCATCATCATGGTCATGGCAAGCTTTGGCGCCTCGCTTGCGCTGCGCAGCCTGCTAGAATTCTTCTTTACCTCCAAGCCCGCCTATTTCACGCAGGCGCTGCAGATCGCCATGAAGCTCGGCGGCGGCCTGCGCGCCACGCCGGACCAGCTGGCCATGCTGGTCGTGGCGCTGGTCTCGGTGATTGCCGTCCATCTGGTGATGACCCGCACGGATATCGGCCGGGCCATGCGCGCCGTCAGCGAAAACCCGTCGCTTGCCGGCATTGCCGGCATCGATGTGCGCCGCGTCATCCGCACTGTCTGGTTTCTCGGTGCCGCACTTGCCTGCATTGCTGGCATGATGAGCGGCCTGATCATCCAGATCCGTCCCTATCTCGGCCATGACCTGCTGCTGCCGCTGTTTGCCGCGGCCATTCTCGGCGGCATTGGCTCGGTGCCGGGCGCCATGATTGCCGGCCTGATCATCGGATTGTGCGAGGCCTTCACCGTGCAGATCATCGGTGCCGAATGGCGCTCGGCGGTCTCCTTCGCCATTCTCATTGCCGTCCTTCTCGTTCGTCCTCGCGGCCTGTTTGGAAAAGCATCATGACCCTTGATCTTGTCGCCTACGGCGCCTTCTTTCTCACCATGGCGCTGACTTATGCGATCATCTGCCTGGGTCTCAACGTGCAATGGGGCATGACGGGCCTGTTCAATGTCGGCATCGCTGCCTTCGTTGCCGTCGGGGCCTATACGTCCGCCATCCTCACCACGCCGGAAACACCGGACCGTTTCGGCGGCTTCGATCTGCCGATTGCTATTGGCTGGCTGGGGGCAGCTGTGGTCTCCGGTGCGCTTTCCTGGGGTGTCGGTGCGCTGACGATCAGGCTGCGGGCCGATTACCTTGCCATTGCCACTTTCGGCGTGGCGGTCACGGTGCAGCTTTGCATGCTCAATCTGCAGCCGCTGACCGGCGGCGCCTTCGGCATCGGCTTCATCCCGCGGCCTTTTGCGCAGCTGCAGGCGGATGCCTTGCTGTTCAGCCTTGCCAATTGCGGTCTTCTGATGCTCGTCATCGCCGGGCTTTATCTTGGCCTGCAGCATGTCGCGAAAAGTCCCTGGGGCCGCGTCCTGCGCGCCATTCGCGAGGATGAAACGGCGGCGCAGGCGCTCGGCAAGCGGCCCATCCGCTTTCGCCTGCAGGCCTTTACCCTTGGCGGCGCCATCATGGGGCTGGCCGGTGCTGCGCAAGCGCATTTCATCGGCTTCATCGCCCCGGATAATTACATGCCCATCCTCACCTTCCAGGTCTGGGCCATGCTGATCGTCGGCGGCTCCGGCAACAATCGCGGTGCGATTGCCGGCGCCATCCTTGTCTGGGGCCTCTGGGCGCTGACGGCTGCTGCCGTCTCCGCCTTCGTGCCGCCGGAGGATCAGGCGCAGGCTGCCGCCCTGCAAATCGTCGCCATTGGCGTCGGGCTCTGCCTGATGCTTCTCCTGCGCCCGCGCGGTCTCTTCGGCGAGGTAAGCCCGCTTGCCCGCCTGCGCAACACATTGCCCCTATCGGCCAAGGAATAATACAATGCCAATCTATCCCGAACGCACCATGCTTGCACCGGGCCTTACCATCAGCCGGCTCGTCTGTGGCCTCTGGCAGGTCGCCGATATCGAAAAGAGCGGCACGACGATCAACCCGGAGTTGGGGGCAGACGCATTGCAGGCCTATGCGCAGGCCGGTTTCGATACATTCGATATGGCCGACCATTATGGATCGGCGGAAATCATCACCGGCCATCTGCTGAAGCGCTATCCGGCGGCATCCGCACGGCCGCTCGCCTTCACCAAATGGTGCCCGGAACCCGGCCCGATGACCCGTGATGTAGTGCGGCGCGGCGTGGAAGACCGGCTGCAACGGCTGGGCACCGATAAGGTTGACCTGTTGCAGTTCCACTGGTGGACCTTCGAACATCCGGCCTGGCTCGATGCCCTGCATGAGATGCAGGCGATGAAGGCGGAAGGCCTGATCGGCGCTTTGGGATTGACCAATTTCGATGCCGCGCACCTCAACCTCGCGCTTGCCGACGGTATCGAGATTGCCAGCAATCAGGTGTCCTTCTCGCTGATCGACCGGCGTGCGGCGGGGGATCTGTCGGCGCTTTGCCAGAAGACGGGCGTGAAGCTTCTTGCCTATGGCACGCTCTGCGGAGGTTTTCTGTCTGAAAAATGGCTCGGCCAGCCGGAGCCGGCCTCGATCCCCGACTGGAGCCGCTCGAAATACAAGCGCTTCATCGATACCGCCGGCGGCTGGGCCGTCTATCAGGGCATCCTCGCAGCTGCCTCTGATATTGCCCGCAAGCACGGCGTTTCGGTATCGAATGTCGCCAGCCGCTGGGTGCTGGAACATCCGGCAGTGGCCGCCACCATCATCGGCGCGCGGCTTGGCGAAAACGAGCACCGGGACGACAACCTCAAGGTCTTTACCTTCACGCTGGACGAGGATGACAAGGCTCTGCTGGAAGATGCCTTTGCCGCAAGCACCGCCATCCCCGGCGATTGCGGCGATGAATACCGAAAGCCGCCCTTCCTCACTGCCTCCGGCGACCTCAGCCACCATCTCGAGGCGATCCCGTCGGTCTATACGGCCACGCCGGTGCCGGGTCGGGCAAACCGGCTGCGTGTCTCGTCCGGCAGTATCTGGGAACCGCTTGCCGGTTATAGCCGCGCCGTGCGCATCGGTGATCGCATTCTGGTGTCGGGCACGACGGCGACGCATGACGCCGACCGCTGCGTGGCACCCGGTGATCCCGGTGCGCAGGCCACCTATATTCTCGACAAGATCGCGGCATCCATCACAGCGCTCGGTGGGCGCATGGAGGACGTCGTGCGCACCCGCATCTATCTGAAGGATGCTGCGCAGTGGGAGCCCGTATCGCGCGCCCATGGCCGCGTCTTTTCCGAAATCCTGCCGGCCAATACGCTGATCGAGGCCGGCGCTCTGATTGGCGATTATGAGGTGGAGATCGAGGCCGAAGCCATTGTCATGCAATAGAGCGGGTCTTGATCCGGTCGAAATACGCTTGATCGATCCTGACGCAGGGCACTGCTGCGTCAGGACGGGGTGATAGTCCCCGATCCGATATCAGTCCTCGAAACGGGCAATCTCGCTTCCGGCCTGCAGATAGGCGCCGGCACTGGCGGTGATGCGCACGCGCCCGGCGCGTAAGGCCGTCACCTGCGTTTCCATCTTCATCGCCTCCATGACAGCGATCAGATCACCCTTTTCGACATCTGCGCCATCTTCCACCTTGAAGGCCTGGAGCGTGCCGGAGATTGGTGCGGTTATGCTGGCTGTGTCTTCAACCTTTGCCGGGCCGGCGGTTGCTGCGCCCGTGGAAAGCCCGCCAAGGCCCGCCAGAAGGGCGGCCGGAATGCCCAGAGCATGGCGCTTGCCGTCGATCTCCACATGGGTGCGGATGAGTGTGTCACCGGCACTCGGTTGCGGCCGGGCGGCGGCCTCCAGCGTGTCGGCAAAATCCGTCTCGATCCAGCGGGTATGCACCTTGAAGCCCTGTTCGGCGGTAAAATCCGGGTTTTCCATGGCGGCGCGGTGGAATGGCAGCACGGTCGCGACCCCTTCGATCCGAAACTCCTTCAGCGCCCGGCGGGCACGCGAAAGTGCCTGCTCGCGGGTTGCACCGGTGACGATCAGCTTTGCCATCAGTGAATCGAATGTACCGGGCACTGTCGATCCGGACACGACACCGGTATCGAGCCGGACGCCGGGGCCAGACGGCGGCTCAAACAGGCTGATTGTGCCCGGCGTCGGCAGGAAACCACGGCCCGGATCTTCAGCATTGATGCGAAATTCGATCGAGTGACCGCGCGGCGCCGGCGTCTCGGTAATGGTAAGCGCCTTGCCTTCTGCGATGCGGAACTGTTCGATGACGAGGTCGATGCCCGTGGTTTCCTCGGTCACCGGATGCTCGACCTGCAGGCGGGTATTGACCTCGAGGAAAGAGATTGTGCCATCGACGCCGAGCAGGAATTCGACCGTGCCGGCGCCCGAATAACCGGCGGCAGCGCAGATGCGCTTGGCCGCGTCATGGATCGACTGTCGCTGCTCATCACTGAGGAAAGGGGCTGGTGCCTCCTCGACGAGTTTCTGGTTGCGGCGCTGCAAGGAGCAATCGCGCGTGCCGAGCACCAGAACATTGCCGTGGCTGTCGGCAAGCACCTGCGCCTCGATATGGCGCGGCCTGTCGAGAAAACGTTCGAGGAAGCATTCGCCCCGCCCGAAGGCAAGTTCGGCTTCGCGCACGGCAGAGGCATAAAGCTCGGGGATTTCCTCCATATTCCAGGCGACTTTCAAGCCGCGTCCACCGCCACCATGGGCCGCCTTGATCGCGACCGGCAGGCCATGGCTCTTTGCAAAGGCGATGACTTCCTCCGCCGTTTCCACCGGGCCGTCGCTGCCGGCAACCAGCGGCGCGCCAACGCTTGTGGCAATCCGGCGCGCTTCAACCTTGTCGCCCAGCGCCTCGATGACATGCGGGTCAGGGCCGATCCAGGTGAGGCCGGCCTGCTGGACGGCGCGGGCAAATTCGGCGCGCTCCGAGAGAAATCCATAGCCGGGATGCACGGCATCCGCCCCGGCGCGCTTGGCGATCGCAATCAGCTTGTCCATGTCGAGATAGGTCTCGGCAGGGCGGCTGCCGTCAAGGCCATAGGCCTCGTCGGCCAGATGGACGAAAACGGCGTCCAGATCCGGATCGGCATAGACGGCAACCGATTGCAGCCCGTAATCGCGACAGGCGCGAATGATGCGCACGGCAATTTCACCGCGGTTTGCGATCAGCACTTTCTTCATCGGATGTCTCCTCACTGACATTGATAGGTTCTGGCGGTCACTGCGTTGCGGTTCAGCCCTTGGCGGGCTTTATCTCGGCAAAGGAGGTGACGGGCCGGAACTGGATTTTGGCATTGACCGGGATCTGCCCGGCCAGATCGAGATGATAGTCTGCAACCGTCCCGATAACCGGATAGCCGCCGGTCAGTGGATGGTCGGCGAGAAACAGAACAGGCTGACCGCTATGCGGAACCTGGATGGCGCCGGTTGCCGTGCCTTCGCTCGGCAGTTCGGCTTTGTCCTTGCGCTCCAGGGCTTCTGGCCCCGATAGCCTGATCCCGACGCGGTTGGATTGCGGCGTGACCTCATAGGTCTGTTCGCTCAAGGTCTTCACGCCATGATCGGTAAACCAGTCGCTGCGCGGTCCCATGATGACGTCGAGCGTCACCGTTTCGCCGGCCATGGGCAGATCGAAGGCCGGCAGTTCCAAGAGCGACACGGCTGAGAGTTGCGCGGTATCGGATCTGATCGACAGGACAGCACCTGAAGTGACCGGATCCGGGCCAACGACCGCCAGCGTATCGGTGGAAGCGCTGCCGAGTACCGGCGATATATCAAAGCCGCCGCGAAGGGCGAGATAGCTGCGCGCACCCTTTAGGGCAAAGCCGAGCGTCACGACATCACCCGCTTCCAGCGCAATCGGCTGATAGGTCGCCTGCGTCATTTCGCGGCCGTTTACATCGCGGATGGTGATCGGGCAGGGGGCTCCGGTCAGCGCCATGACGGCCCGGCCCGAGACTTCAAAGGAAAAGCCACCCAGCGTGATTTCAAGACAGGGCGTGCCGGGCGGATTGCCGACGACCCGGTTTGCTGCCTTGAACGCTCCCAGATCAAGCGCGCCGGAAGCCGAAACGCCCTGGCCCGTCTGGCCAAAACGCCCGAGATCCTGAAACAGAGCCGGCATGGGCGCGGAAAGCACCCTGATAGACAGGCCCGCTTGCGCGTCACTCTGCGGTTTTGCCGGCGCTGGTGTGCTCTCCACCTCTGCCATTGCCCTTCTGGAAAGATCGAAGAAGCGCACGCGGTAACCGGGCTGGAACAATGCCGGCGGGTCACGCGACAGGTCCCACATTTTGAGGGGCGTTGTGCCGATGATCTGCCAGCCGCCCGGACTGTTTTGCGGATAGACACCGGAAAACGCGCCGGCAAGGGCGACTGACCCGGCGGGGATCTTCGTGCGCGGACTCTGGCGGCGGGGAACCTGCAAGGCCGGATCGCCGCCCACCAGATAGCCAAAGCCGGGAGCAAAGCCGCAAAAGGCCACCGTGAAGGTGCTTTGTGTGTGGCGGCTAACAACCTCCTCGACCGAAAGCCCGGTGAGAGCGGCCACATCGGCCAGATCCTCGCCATCATAGTGGACGGGGATGTCCACCAGCATGTCGGAGGGTGCGATCTTTGCCGAGAGGTCACGATGGGCGATGTCTGCGGCAAGACGTTCCGGCGTCAGCCTGTCGGGGCGAAAGCGGATCATCAGCGTGCGGGCCGCCGGCACCATGTCCTCGATGCCCTCCACAGGATCGGCTTCCAGCGAGGCAAACAGCGCCAACGTCTCGTCGAGATCCTTGAGTTCGACAAGCAGTACAGTCAGGCTTACGGGCAGAAAGCGCATCGGGACCTCAGGCGTGGTAGGCAGAATCGGGAATGTCGGTGATGAACATGTGCCCCGGCGCATGGGTGATGGCAAAGGGTACGCCGGATGCCATCACGGCTGCCTGTGGTGTGACGCCGCAAGCCCAGAACACCGGCACTTCGCCGGGTTCGATGCGCACGGGATCGCCGAATTGCGGTTTGGCAAGATCGACAATGCCAATCTCCTCCGGTGCGCCGACATGCACCGGCGCGCCATGCACGGCCGGAAAGCGGCCGGAAATGGTGGCGGCATCCGCCACGCGTGAGGCCTGGATCGGCCGCATGGAGACGACCATATTGCCATGCAGGCGGCCAGCCGGCCGGCAGGGCCTGTTGGTCAGATACATTGGCACGTTCGACTTGTCGGTGATGTGGCGGATTTCGATGCCGGCATCCAGCATCGGGGTCTCGAAAGTGAAGCTGCAACCGATCAGGAAGCTTACGAGATCCGGATATTCGGCCCAGGCATCCGAGGCATCGGAGGTTTCCTCGGCAAGTTTGCCATCGCGCCAGATGCGGTAGAGCGGCAGATCGCGGCGCAGGTCGGCGCCCGGCGCAAGCAGGGTCGCATGCGAGCCCGGATCGGACACGTCGAGCACGGGGCAAGCCTTCGGGTTGCGCTGCGCATAGAGCAGGAAATCAAAGGCCCAGTCGCGCGGCAGCACAATCATGTTGGCCTGGGTGAAGCCGGGTGCAATGCCGGATGTCGGTGCGATCTGCCCGGCGCGATAGGCCTCACGGGCCAGGCGGGCAGGCGTTGCATCGACATGGCGGAGATGGTCAAGGGCGATCATGGATGGGCTCCGAAACGGGATCAGGCGGCAAGAAAGGAGCGGACGGCAATGCCGGCCGTCTCGAAGGCTGAGCGAATGTCACGGGCGATGGCAACGGCGCCGGGGCTGTCGCCATGCACGCAGATCGATTGCGCATCGATCTTGATCACGGAGCCATCGATGGCTTCCAGCGTGCCATCCGTTGCCAGTTGCAACATGCGTCTGGCGATCAGTGCCGTGTCGTGCAGGACAGAGCCGGCCTCGCGGCGCGACACCAGCTCGCCCTTTGGCGTATAGGCGCGGTCGGCAAAGGCTTCTGCCACCACTTTTAGCCCGGATTGGCGGGCGAGATCGAGGATCGGCGCGCCGGCAAGTCCCATCAGGACAAGGTTCGGGTTGATCGTCTTGATGGCATCGATGACGGCCTGGCCCTGCCTGGGGTCATGGGCGATGCGGTTGTAAAGCGCGCCATGCGGCTTCACATAGCCGACGGTGACGCCAGCGGCTGAAGCAAGGCCCTTCAGCGCGCCGATCTGGTAGATCACGTCGGCGATAAGTTCCGCCGAGGTTACGTCCATGTCGCGCCGGCCAAAGCCGACGCGATCGGGATAGGAGACATGCGCCCCGATGACGACACCGCGTTCGGCAGCAGCCTTGACGGTTTTCCAGATGCCGAGTGGATCGCCGGCATGAAAGCCGCAGGCGACATTGGCGCTGGAGACGATCGAGAGCATGGCCTCGTCGTCGCCCATGGCCCAGGCGCCGTAGCTTTCACCCAGGTCGCTGTTGAGATCGATGGCAGTCATGTCGTCCTCCCTTGTTTGCTGGATGTCAGGCTGCCGTCAGCAGCGCAAAGATCGGGCCGATCGACTTGTAGCCCATGTACCAGGTGAGTGCGCAAGTGATGGCGCCCAGCACCAGCAGCCAGCGCGGATAACGATAGCCGCCCATCAGGTCGGGACGCGCCCAGCCTGCATAGATGAAGATGGACAGGCCGATCGGCAGGATCAGACCGTTGAGGCCACCGACGAAGACCAGCATCTGTGCCGGGGGCGTGGTGATGATGACGTAGAAGAACAGCGAGACGGCAATGAAGATGACCGTTGCGATGTTGCGGGCACGCTCACTGATGTCCTTCTTGAAGACGGTGATGAAGGAGACCGAGGTATAGGCCGCACCGATAACCGAGGTGATCGCGGCAAACCAGAGAACGGCACCGAAGATGCGGAAACCGACATCGCCGGCAGCTGCCTGGAAGGCCTGTGCCGCCGGGTTGGCGCCCTTGCCCGATATGTCGATGACGACGCCGCTTGCCACAACGCCGAGAATGGCGAGGAAGAGAACGTAGCGCATCAGGCCGGTGACGGCGATGCCCGTGAGGGCTGCGCGGTTGACCGAGCCGAGGTTTTCGATGCCGACCGTGCCCTTGTCGAGCAGGCGATGAGCGCCAGAATAGGTGATGTAGCCGCCGACCGTGCCACCGACAATCGTGGTGATCGTGGCAAAATCAATGGTGGAAGGCAGGAAGGTCTGGAAGATGGCGTCGCCGATCGGCGGGCCGGAAATGATGGCCACATAGAGTGTGAGCGCGATCATGGCGACACCGGCCACGACGATCAGCCGGTCGATGGCAACGCCCGCACTCTTCGATGAGAAGATGCCGATGGCGATCAGCGCGCTGATGGCGCCGCCCCATTTGGGGTCCATGCCGAGCATGGCATTGAGACCAAGTCCCGAGCCGCCAATATTGCCAATGTTGAAGAACAGGCCGCCGATAATGACGAGCACGGCAAGCAGATAGCCGGTTCCGGGAATGGCGGCATTGGCAATGTCGGAAGCGCGCATTTTGGTCAGCGTCACGATCCGCCAGATGTTCAACTGAACGACGAAATCGATCAAGATCGATGCGAGAATGGCGAAGGCAAAGGCCGCACCAAGCTTGGTGGTAAATGTGGCTGTCTGGGTGATGAAGCCCGGTCCGATGGCCGAAGTGGCCATCAGGAAGATGGCCGCGGTCAATGCGGCGCGGCGTGACTTTGTGGACATGCCGCCGGGCGCGGCACTGGCCGGCGCTGCTGAGTTCTGTTCCATGTTTCCCTCTCCGTTGATCCTGGATGCCGGGTGGACCCGGTCGGAATTGATGATCGACAAACGCAGCGTCGCCTCGTTTCACAATTCTGTCAATATTGTTCAACGATTTAATTTTATTGTTCTACTATCGTGCCGTAATGTTGAGCAATATGTTGCTTGATTAGGCAGCCATCGCCGCCTTCTGGCCGTTTTTTGACCGATCTCCCGACGCAATCCGCAGGCTGCCCGGCGGCCACCCCGGAAATGCCTGTGTTGAATATGAGTTTAATGTTTTCAACGGCGCCCTGACCCTTGTCGCCCATGGTCGAAGGAGGCTATCGACAACGGGCCGGAAAAGTCGGCTTCGGGGATTGGCATGGCAGCAATCGATAGCAACGCGGCACTGGCGCCGAGACTGGCGGAGGAGATCCGTGACAAGCTGATCCGCGGCGAGTTGAAGCCCGGGCAGCGTCTGTCCGAAGCTGCCCTCAGCGCCGATCTGGAAGTATCGCGCAATTCGTTGCGTGAAGCCTTCCGGCTTCTGACCAAGGAAGGCCTGCTGCGCCACGAGCCCAATCGCGGCGTCTTTGTCGCCACGCCCAGCATGGCGTCGATCATCGATATCTACCGGGTGCGCCGCATGGTGGAATGCCAGGCTCTGGCGCGCGCCTATCCCAAGCATCCAGCCGTCAGCCGCATGCGGGCGGCGGTGGAGCGGGCCCGCGCGGCAAGCGCTATTGCCGATTGGGGCACCGTTGGCAGCGAGAACATGAAGTTTCATGCGGCCATCGTTGAACTGTCCGATAGCCAGCGGCTCACCGTATTTTATGCGCAGATCGCCGCCGAACTGCGCCTGAGCTTCGGGCTCCTGCGCGATCCCGAGCTTCTACACGCCCCTTACGTGGAGTTGAACGGCGCCATCCTCGAAAAGCTCGAGGCCGGCGATACGGAGGCCGCCGCATCGGCGCTCGAAGCCTATCTGGCGCAATCCGAACGCACGGTGCTTGCCGCCTTTTCCCGGATCGAACCGCAGGCCTGAGAATTCCCGCCGGCCGGCGCCTTGCCCGCCGGCCTCAATGGGCGATCATCACATGGCGCACGGCGGTGTAATCTTCCAGTGCGTAAAGCGAGAGATCCTTGCCATAGCCGGATTGTTTCATGCCGCCATGCGGCATCTCGTTGCACAGCATGAAATGCGTGTTGATCCAGGTACAGCCGTAGCGCAATTTCGTGGCTGTGGTCATGGCGCGGGAAATGTCCTTGGTCCAGATTGATGAGGCCAGGCCGTAATCGCTGTCATTGGCCCAGGCGATCGCCTCTTCCTGTTCCTTGAACCGCGTCACGGAAACCACCGGGCCGAACACTTCCCGGCGTACGATTTCGTCTTCCTGCGTTGCGCCGGCCACCACGGTCGGTGTGTAGAAGAAGCCGTTTTCGCTTGCCACCTTGCCGCCGGCGACGACCTCGATATGGCTGTGCTCGGCGGCGCGGGCCACGAAACTTTCCACCCGGTCGCGCTGGCGCTTGGAAATCAGCGGGCCGATTTCGTTCTGCGTATCGTCGGCGAGGTTGTAGCGAATGGTGGAGACGGCGGCGGCAAGATCGGCGACGAATTTCTCGTAGATCTTGTCGGCGGCATAGATGCGGCAGGCCGCCGTGCAATCCTGCCCGGCATTGTAGAAGCCGAAGGTGCGGATGGCGGCGACGGCGGCGTCGATATCGGCATCGTCATAGAGGATGACAGGCGCCTTGCCACCGAGTTCCAGATGCGTGCGCTTGACGGTTTTCGAGGCGGCGACCAGCACTTTCTTGCCGGTGGCGATATCGCCGGTGATGGAAACCATGCTGATCTTCGGGTGATTGATCAGCGCGTTGCCGGCACTGTCGCCGCGCCCCAGAATGACATTCACCACGCCTTCCGGCAGGATATCGGCCAGAAGCTTTGCCATTTTCAGCGCCGTCAGCGGCGTCTGCTCGGAAGGCTTGAACACCACGGTATTGCCGCCGGCAAGTGCGGGGGCAAGCTTCCATGCCATCATCATCAGCGGATAGTTCCACGGTGCGATGGAGCCGACAATGCCGACGGGATCACGGCGGATCATCGAGGTATGGCCTGGCAGATATTCGCCGGCTACCGGCCCCTGCAATGTGCGGATGGCGCCGGCAAAGAAGCGGTAGCAATCCACCACGGCTGGAATTTCGTCATTGCGCACCGCGTTGATCGGCTTGCCGCAATTGAGCGCTTCCAGCGCCGCAAAGCCGTCGGCATCCTTTTCGATGGCATCGGCAATCGCCAGAAGATAGGCGGAGCGTTCCGCCGGCGTGGTTGAGGCCCAGCGGTCAAAGGCTTTGTCGGCGGCATCGACTGCAGCGTCGATCTGCGCCAGAGACGCCTCCGGCAGGTCGATGATCGTCTCGCCGGTCTTCGGGTTCAGGATCTTTTCCTCGATCTCAGTACCCGCAACGAAGGATGCCCCGATCAGCATGTCCGTGTTCATGATGCGCTCCCGTCTGTCATCTGTCACTCGTTAATCGTCATGGGGCATGCCCCGTCATTTTCCGCTGCCCGCAACCTCGTCGGTATCGCGGGTCAGGTAGAAGGCGGCCAGAATGGGCAGGAATGTCACCAGCACCACGATCACAGCCACCACATTGGTAACCGGGCGCTGGCGCGGGCGGATCAGTTCCTGCAGCATCCAGATCGGCAGGGTGGATTGCTGGCCACCGGTGAAGGTGGTGACGATCACTTCGTCGAAGGATAGCGCAAAGGCCAGCATGCCGCCTGCCAGAAGTGCAGTCGCGATATTGGGCAGAATGATGTGGCGGAAGGTCTGGAAACCATCGGCGCCGAGATCCATCGAGGCCTCGATCAGCGAGCCGGATGTGCGGCGAAACCGCGCCACGGCATTGTTATAGACCACCACCACGCAAAATGTGCCGTGGCCGAGAATGATCGTCCACATGGAATAGGGAATATCGGCAAGCGAAAAGGCAGAGCGCAGCGCAATGCCGGTGATGATACCGGGAAGGGCAATCGGCAGGATCACAAGCAGGGAAATTGCCTCGCGACCGAAGAAGCGTGTCTGCGACACAGCCGCGGCCGCAAGCGTTCCAAGCACCAGCGCAATGATGGTGGAAATACTGGCAACCTTCACCGAAAGCCAGAGCGCGTCCCACACATCCGGCCGATTCCAGGCCACGGCAAACCATTTCAGCGTCAGGCCCGGCGGCGGCCACTGGAAGCTCTTCTCTTCCGTGGTGAAGGCATAGACGAGGATGAGGAGGATGGGCAGGTGCAGAAAGGCAATGCCTACACCCGCAGCAAGCTTCAGCGGAAAGCTCGCACCGGTTTGCGGCTCAGAGCGCATCGAAAGCCCCCATGCGTTTGGCAATCGTCAGATAGATGCCCATGATGACAATCGGCACGACCGAAAAGGCGGCGGCCAGCGGCACATTGCCCGCCGTTCCCTGCTGCGCATAGACGGCCTGGCCGATGAAAAGCCGCGAGGAACCGATGATCTGCGGAATGATGTAATCGCCAAGCGTCAGCGAGAAGGTGAAGATCGACCCGGCTACCAGACCCGGTAGGGCCAGCGGCAAAAGCACGGTGCGGAAGGTCTGGTCCGGCGTGGCACCCAGATCGCCCGAGGCTTCCACCAGCGTAACGGGCACCCGCTCGAGAGCCGCCTGGGTTGGCAGGATCATATAGGGTAGCCAGATATAGACGAAGACAATGAAGGTGCCGATATAGCTGATCGACAGCGAATTGCCGCCGATCACCGGCAGTGCCAGCAGCCCGTCAAGCAGGAAGGACAGATGCAGCTTGGCAAAGACCCAGGTGACAATGCCTTCCTTGGCAAGGATCAGTTTCCACGCATAGATCTTCACCAGATAGCTGGACCAGAGCGGCATCATCACGCCCAGATAGAAGAAGGCTTTCCAGCGGCCCTTGGCATAGCGGGCGGCATAATAGGCAATCGGAAAGGCGATGACCGCCGATGCCAGCGTGACAGCGATTGCCATGGTGAGCGTGCGCAGGATGATATCGAAATTGGCTGGATGCAGCAGTTGGCGATAGGTATCCAGCGTGAATTCATAGGTCACAAGGCCGGAAAAATCATCGATGGCAAAGAAGCTTTGCAGGAGAAGCGCCAGCAGCGACCCGACATAGATGATGCCGAGCCAGAGAAGCGGCGGCGTCAGCATCAGGAACAATAGAAGCTGCGGGCGTCGCCAGAAAAGATCCGACAACCGGCTGGCAACGCCATCGCGTCGAGGTCGAATGGCGGGGGTGGCGGTGAAATCGGTCATGCCACATCATCCATGTAATGCACATCACCTGGTGCCCAGCCAAGGTTCACATCGGCACCCACGTCCGGCACCGGCTGACCCGCCGGCACCATGACCGACAGGCTGACGCCCTCGGCAAGGACGCTGACCC
The DNA here is from genome assembly GCF_005222845.1 of Rhizobium sp. FY34. Classification (GTDB taxonomy): domain Bacteria; phylum Pseudomonadota; class Alphaproteobacteria; order Rhizobiales; family Rhizobiaceae; genus Neorhizobium. The sequence continues at coordinate 395,534 of NZ_STFZ01000014.1, forward strand.
GCGTTGCCGCGCCCAGAAAACTGGATGAACGGACATTGGCCCGCAACTGTCCCTCAGCCCCTATCGATATTGCTTCCGGGCGCAGGCTTGCCCAGCGTTCCAACCCACCGAAACGGGCCATGGCAGCCGGATCGATGACATTCGAGGAACCGACGAAATCGGCCACGAAGCGGGTTTTCGGGCGGCTGTAGATCTCCTGCGGCGAGGCGGCCTGCACGATCCGGCCATTGTTGAACACGGCGACACGGTCTGCCATGGAAAGGGCCTCGCTCTGGTCATGCGTGACGAAGATGAAGGTGATACCGAGACTGCGTTGCAGGCTTTTCAACTCCTCCTGCATCTGCTCGCGCAGCTTGAGGTCCAGCGCGCCGAGCGGTTCGTCCAGCAGCAGAACGCGCGGCCGGTTGATGAGAGCGCGGGCCAGCGCCACGCGCTGGCGCTGGCCGCCGGAGAGCTGGCCGGGCTTTCGCGTGCCGTAGCCGGGCAGCTTTACCATTTCCAGCGCCTGTTCCGCCTGCCGGTGGCGCTCGGTCTTGCCCATGCCCTTCACCATCAGCCCATAGGCGACATTGTCGAGAATGCTCAGATGCGGAAACAGAGCATAGTCCTGGAATACCGTGTTCACATTGCGCCGATAGGGTGGCACGCCCTCGGCGGTTTCGCCGAAGATCTCGATATGACCGGCGCTCGGCTGTTCGAAGCCGGCAATCAGTCGCAGGCAGGTGGTCTTGCCGGAGCCGGACGGCCCGAGCATGGCGAAGAATTCGCCCGGCTGAACGACCAGATCCACCGCATCGACGGCCCGGACGCTGCCGAAATGGCGCGAGACCTTGGAGAAAGAGACGGCTGCGGTCATGGAAGCTCCAGTGTGTGTGCGGCCCGTCATTCGCCTGCCATCCCTTCTCGCCACAGGGGGAGAGAAGGGCATGCGTAAGCCGGCCTTGCGAGGCTTCGGCTGGTGACATCAGGAGCGGAGGCTTCGGGGCAAGTCCCTCTCCCCGTTTACAGGGAGAGGGCTGGGTTGAAGGGCTCGCGGCCCTGCCTATGGCTTAGCGCCCGCCGATTACGCCGATATAATCGGAAACCCAGCGGTGATAGGGTACGCATTCACCCTGGCTTTCGCATTTGCTGGTCGGTGTCTTCCAGAAGCGGATCCGGCTGAAGTTGTTGTAGCCGTTGGTGGCGCAACCCTCATCGGTCAACAGCGCATTGCCCTTGCAGGCGGCGGGAACGGAAGGGTTGGCGCCGAACCAGGCGGACACATCGCCCTGAACCTTGGCCGAGACCGAATGCTCCATCCATTTATAGGCGCAATTGGGGTGCTCGGCATCCACATGCAGCATGGTGCTATCGGCCCAGCCGGTTGTGCCTTCCTCCGGGAAGGTGGAGGCAATCTTTGCCTTTTCCGCTTGCAGCAGGTTGACCTGGAAAGGCCAGGAGCCGGAAGCCACGACGCCTTCATTCTTGAAGTCGTCAATCTGGATCATCGCATCGTGCCAGTAGCGACCCACCAGCTTGCGCTGGCCGCGCAAGAGGTCCAGCGCTGCCTTATACTGCTCTTCGTTCAGCTCATAAGGGTCCTTGATGCCCAGTTCCGGCTTGTGTGCCATCAGGTATAGCGCGGCATCAGCCACATAGATCGGGCCGTCATAGGCCTGCACGCGGCCACTGTTGGATTTGCCGTCCGGCAGGGTCATTTCCTCGAAGACGACTTTCCAGCTCTTTGGCGCCTCGCCCTTGAAGGCATCGGTATTGTACATCAGCACATTCGGCCCCCAGACATAGGGCACGCCGTAATGGGCGCCTTTCACCGTATGCCAGGGTGCATTCTGCAGGCGCTCGTCCAGCGTGTTCCAGCTGGGAATAAGGGCAGTGTTGATCGGCTGAACACGCTTGCCGGCGATCAGTCGCAGCGATGCGTCGCCGGAGGCGGTGACGATGTCGAAGCCGCCCTCGTTCATCAGCGCCACCATTTCATCGGAAGTGGCGGCTGTCTTCACGGAAACCTTGCAGCCGGTTTCCGCTTCGAATTTCGTTACCCAGTCATAGTTCTTGTCGGTCTCGCCGCGCTCGATATAGCCGGCCCAGGCAACGAAGGAGAGCGCGCCTTCGCCGGGGCCGATGGCCTTTAGCGGTTCCTGCGCAATGCTGGCACTGGTGAAACTCAAGAATACGGAAAGGGTGGTGCAAGTCTTCAAGAACGACTTCATGGCAGGCTCCCGTTCGATGCCGATGTTACGGCCTTTGTTCCCGCATGAAAGGTGCGACGAAATTTTCGCCTTCGCAAATTCATTTACCAGAACGCCGATATCGGTTTTACCGATATCGGATATGTCAGCGGGTGCGCCCGCTGCGCATGGCCTCGGCAATGCCGATGAAATCACGGGCCGACTGGGCAAGGCTGGAACCCTTGCGCCACACCATGCCCACCTGCACGACGGGCAGAGAGCCGGATACGTCGCGGCTTTCGATACGGTCACCTTCCAGCGACCAGGGGCGGTAGACGAGATCCGGCAAAAGCGCCACGCCGGCGCCGGTGGCCACCAGGCTGCGCACTGCTTCCACCGAGCGGGTGCGAAACGCCACATGCGGGCGCGCACCGAGCGCAGACAAAAGCTTGCCGGTGTTTTCCTCAATCTCATCGACGGTCAGCATGATCAGCGGTTCGCGGGCCACGTCGGTGAGCGTGATGATATCGGCAGAGACCAGCGGATGGCCCATGGGAAGCCAGAGGCGATAGGGCGAGGTTTCAAGAATTTCCGCCTGCAGCGCCATGCGGTCGCGCAGGTTGGAAATCACCATCACCGCCACATCCAGTTCGCCGCCGATCAGCAGATGCTCCAGATAGGAGCCGTTGTCCTCCATGGCTGAGATATCGACACCCGGACAGGCCCGGCGATAGCGGGCGAGAAGATCAGACAGGACATAGCCGGCGACCAGCGAGGTGACGCCAATGTTGAGCTTGCCGCCTTCCACCCGCCTTGGCCCGGAAAAGGCGTTGCGGGCATCCGATACGCCCGCATGGATCTTGGTGGCATGGCGCAGGAACTGGTGGCCGTTATGGGTGATGGTCAGTCCGCGCGGATGGCGCTCGAACAGTTCCACGCCCAGATCCGCCTCCAGCTCCTTGATCGCTTCGGTGATGGAGGATTGCGAGATCGACAGGTTCTGGGCCGCACGAGTGATCGAGCCCTGTTCCGCCACGGCGATGAAATATTGCAACTGACGGAATGTGAAGGCCATGCCCCATAAAGCATCGCCAGCCCCTGCGAGGCAAGCGCCGTCGGCGCCCGCATGATGCCCTTCCGATAGGGCGCGAGCCCAGGCGAAGGAGAACATTCACGAACTCGTGTTGTCGGTTTTCCGTAACAGTTCCGACCTTGCTGGCGAAGACAGGGGTACGCAGCCGATGACCGGCTTGCGGATATTCCTAGAGGAGATCACCCATGATCCGTTCCACTCTCGCTCTTACGCTCGCCGGCTCGCTCGCCACCGCATTTGCTTCTGTTGCTTTCGCTGCACCGCTTCCTGCCGAGAAAATGGTTGGCAACGAAAAGTGCTACGGCATTGCGCTGAAGGGCAAGAATGATTGCGCCGCTGGCGCCGGAACCACCTGCGCCGGCACCTCCACCATGGACTATCAGGGCAATGCCTGGAAGGCCGTGCCGGCCGGTACCTGCACCTCGATGAATGTCAATGGCCACATGGGCATGCTGACGCCGAAGAAGGGCTGATCTCCCAAGGCGGGGGTCCGGTCACCGGGCCTCCGCACCCTTGCTATCATACAGTGAGAGCCGCCATGACCACATCACGACCCGTCAAAACCCTGCCGCAGCGCGCCGGCCTTGGCCTGAAGCCAGAGCATTACAAGACGATCCTCTCCGACCGGCCGGATGTCGGCTTCTTTGAAGTGCATGCGGAAAACTATATGGGCGCAGGCGGACCACCGCATCGCTATCTCGAAGAGATTGCAGCGCTCTATCCGCTTTCGCTACATGGCGTTGGATTGTCGATCGGGGCGGCCCGCGGGCTCGACAAGGCGCATCTGGCGCGCCTTCGCCAGTTGATCGATCGCTACCGGCCGCAGAGCTTTTCCGAACATCTGGCCTGGTCAACGCATGAAACGGGCTTCCTCAACGATTTACTGCCTGTTCCTTATACGGAAGAAACGCTGGCGCGTGTCGTGGCGCATGTCGATGAGACACAGCAGACGCTGGGCCGGCCACTTTTGCTCGAAAATCCATCGACCTATGTGCTGTTTGCCGACAGCACGATCGACGAGGTGGATTTCATGGCGACCATTGCGCAGCGTACCGGCTGTGGCCTTCTGCTGGACGTCAACAATGTGATGGTTTCGGCGGTCAATCACCGGCTCGATCCCTTTGCCTATATCGATCGTTTTCCAGTCGAGCTCGTGGGAGAGATCCATCTTGCCGGCTATGACGAGACGACGGATGCTGCCGGCGACCGACTGCTGATCGATGCGCATGGCACGTCGGTCAGGAATGACGTGATCGAACTCTATCGCTACACATTGGCGCGCAGCGGTCCATTGCCCACCCTGATTGAATGGGACAATGACGTTCCCGATTTTGCCACGCTGAATGCAGAGGCGGCACGCGCCGATGCCATGCTGTCGGCAGCCGCTCTGCAGCATGCCAAGGGGCGTGCCGCATGATCACGGGCTTTGCTGAAAGTCAGGACGCGTTTGCAGCCGCCTTGCTGCATGCGGACCAACCGCTGCCGCCGGGTATTACCACCGCCCGCGGCATGGCAGATGCCGCACGCTTTGCTGTCTACCGCAACAATGTCTTTGTCGGGTTGACCGGGGCGCTGGCGCAACGCTTTGTGGTGACGGAGCAGCTTGTCGGCACCGATTTCTTTGCCGGCATGGCGCGTGCCTATGCCCAGGATCACAAACCACGCTCCCCGCTGATCATCGACTATGGCGATGATTTTCCCGATTTCGTAGCCGCATTTCCACCCGCCGGTGGCCTTCCCTACCTGCCTGATCTGGCCCGCATCGAGGTAGCCTGGACGCAGGCCTACCATGCGGCGGATGCCGTGCCGCTCGATCTTGCAGCCCTTGCCGAAGTCTCTCCCGAAATACTGCCCGACTTGCGCCTTGTCGCCCATCCGTCAGTCCGGCTGATCCGGTCGGATTTTCCCGTGGGTTCCATCTGGAATGCGCATCAGCAGGACGAAGTCATGCCCGTGAGCGACTGGTATGGACAGGCGGTTCTGGTGCTGCGGCCGCACATGGATGTCGATGTCTGCATTCTGCCACCGCAGGACGCCGTCTTTGCCGCATTCCTTTTGAACGGAGCCTCTTTGGGCGAGGCAGCCCAAGCGGCATTTGCCGCAGCCCCCGAGTTCGATTTCGGCGCGGCGCTATTGGGCCTTGTCAATCTCGGTGCATTTTGCGCCTTCCATCCGGATAAAGGATCAAACCCATGAAGACGCAAGCCACCGAAACGCACACCACGCGTCCCGCCCTTGTCTCGCTGGTCACGGGTGCCAATACCCTTCTGTCGCGCATCCCTCCATCGCTGCCGCTTCTCGCCTTACGCTTTGCGCTTGCCGTTCCGTTCTTCAATTCGGGGCTGACGAAATGGGATGGCTTCCTGACGCTGTCGCAAGGCGCCCGCTATCTCTTCGAAGAGGAGTTCAAGCTGCATATCTTCGGCAGCGAGATCGCCTATCCGTTTCCGCTCGTTATGGCGGGTGCTTCGGGGATCGCTGAACTGCTTTTGCCGATCTTGCTGGTCCTTGGTTTTGGCACACGCTTTGCCGCTCTTGGCCTGCTTGTCATGACGGCGATCATCCAGCTGACCATTCCGGACGGCTGGGCGAATTTCCATCTGCCCTGGGCGGCCATGGCGCTGACGCTCGTGGTGTTCGGGGGAGGCCGGATCGCACTGGACGGCTTGCTGATGCAACGTCGGGCCTGATCTGCCCGGCACATGTTTTCACTTGGCGCTTGGCCTGATCAGCGTTCTCAGCTCGATCAGACGTTCGAGGGAATCCAGCGTGGCCTTGGGGCGCACAGCCGAATAGGTGATATGCAGCAGTTCGATTGCGATCAGCGAAGGGGCGTGCAGTGCCACGTGTTCGGATTTTGCCCGCGGCAGAACTAGCACTTCGGCGGCATGATTGCGCAAGGGGCTGTCGGCTTTGCCCAGAACCATGACGATCGGAATGCTCAGCCGTTCCGCTTCCGCAATGGTTGCCATCGCTTCACGATGCGCACGGCCATGCAAAAGCATGATCAGCAATTGGCCGGGGCGCATGGCAAGCAGCTGTTCGGCAAGTGATATGCCTGTGGCATTGAGGGCATAGCTCGGCACGCCCGAGCGGCTGAACAGCCTTGCGCCATAGTCTGCAATGATGCCCGAGGCGCCGATGCCGAAAATGGCAACCGCCTCGGCTGTGGTGAAGAGGCGGGTTATACCGCTCAGCGCCTGGCGGTTTTCGCTCGAAGACAGGGTCTCCACCGTGGCGGCGGTTGTCTGCAGCACGAAGTCTATGGCGTGGCTCACATGGCCATCGACGTCGCGCAACGTCGCTGCCATCTTCTCGATCGGCGAATCCGTCTCGCCGAGCCAGGCTTCCAGCACGTCCTTCAATTCGCGCAGGCCGCTGAAGCCGAGTGCCTGGATGGCGCGGATGACCGTGGCATCGGAGGCGCCGGTTTCAAAGCCGATTTCCAGCGCCGAGAGGCCAAGCACGCGATGCCGATGCGCATCGATGAACTCGACCACTTTCAGGAGGCCGGGCGACAGCCGTTCGCGTCGCTTTGCCAGCTGTTCGCCGAAACGATCCTTGAGACGGTTGGGTGTGGGGGGTAACGACATCAGGCTTCCCTGTCAGCGCCTTGTGCGCGGCAGGTCCGGCAGGCGATGCAAGGATTCGCACACTTCTCCCACAGTTTGAAGGGCAAAATCGGCCCATCTGGACGCAATCTTCGGCTCATTCCGGTCGGGGCGCAAAGGCTGTCTGCACCGTTGCCACCATGCGCGACAGGGCGGCATAGGAATTGGAGATGGCTTCTTCGCGCGGAATTAGGATGTAGCGCCCGTTGCGGCATGCGGACAAATACCGGCAGAAGCCGGGCACGATCTTTTCCATGGCGGCGATCTCGGCCTTGGCGCCGGCCTTGCGGTCCGAGCGATAGGGATCGAAAATCACATCGGCGTCGAGATCCGGCAGGCGTTCGGCGCTGATGACGACGCTTTCGCCCGCCGGTATCTCGTTCATCACGGCCGGGAATCGGAAGCCGGCATCGCGCAGCACCTGACCGATGGCGCGGTAGCTGTGATAGACATTGAGCTTGCCGCGCAGAGGCTGGAACACGGAGACCGTCCGTTTTTCGGGCTGGATTTCGGCCTTCAACAGGGCGATCTGCTCACGGTAACGGCTTTCCAGCCGCGCAAGCTCCGTATGTCGTCCCGTGGCGGCGGCAAGCATCCTGTAGACATGAGGCGCGCCGAGATCGGAATTGACGACGAGGGTCGGCGCCAGCTGCTCCAGTTTTGCCACCGGCGTGGAGCGGGACATCTCGGTAATGATAAGGTCCGGCTTCAGAGCCGCTACCGCCTCCAGATCGATTTCTGCCGCGCCGAGGAAGGCGATGTCGGCCGTGTCAAAGTCTACGCCGGTGAGCAGTTTCGACGAGCGCAGATAGGGGCTGCCATCCCGGTTGAGGCGGCCATGGCTGGCAATTGGCAGTACTCCAAGCTCGATCAGCGGAATGGTCACGTCGACATCATAGTCCGAGACGATGCGCGTGGCCGGCTGCGCCAGCACCACCGTGCGACCGAGATCGTCCACGAGCGTGATCGGCTGCGTGACCGGTTGTGCATTGGCTGCAAAGAGCGGCAGGACCGCCAGCAGCAGGGAAAGGATGAGAGGCTTCATGGCGGTTCAGATCCTGTTTCGACGCAGCCACAGCAGAAGGATCAGCATTGGCGCGCCGATCATGGCAAGCGGAATGCCGACGGGCAGCCGGATGGGTAAAAACAGCATGGCACCGGCCAGATCAGCCGAAAGCACCAGAAGCGCGCCGATCAGCATGGCCGAGACCAGACGGCTGCGCAGGCTCTGGCGAGGCAGTAAACGGGCCAGATGCGGCGCGATGAGCCCGACAAAGCCGAGCCCGCCGACGACCGAGACCGCGCCCGCCACGAGAAGCACGACGGCGCAGAGGCACAAGCTGCGCAGCCATGCCTGGCGCACGCCAAGTGTTGCGGCCTTTTCCGCGCCGATATCATCGAGTTCCGCATGGCGTGCCAGAGATAGGATGATGGCGGATGCGACAATAAGAATGAGGCTCGCAAGCTGGACGCCCGGCCAGTCGGCGCCTTCCAGGCTACCGGCAAGCCAGAGCATGACCCGCTGCAGGCTGCGGATATCAGCGGACGTCAGCAACACGACGAGAACGGATGACAGGCACCAGGACAGTCCGAAGCCGATCATGACGAAGGTGAGCGGCGAGGTGCCGCGAGCGAGAAAGCCGACGGCAAGCCCGGCGGCCAGCCCGCCGGCAAGGCCAATGACGGGGCGCAGGCCAAGCGGGGCCGCCGGGAAGGCGAGGATCAGCGCCACGATGCAGAGTGCGGCGCCGGCCTTGACGCCGATCAGGCTCGGATCCGCCAGCCCGTTGCGCGTCACGTGCTGGGTCAGCCCGCCGGCAAGTGCCAGCATGGCGCCGCTCAACATGGCAAGGGCCAGGCGCGGCGCGCGCAATTGCCCAAGAATGACGCTCGGCGTCCAGCCGATATCGCCTAGGCTCAGCCATGCAAGCACTGTTCCTGGCGCAATGGCATGGCTGCCAAGCCCAAGGCTGAGCACGGCGGCAAGCACCAGTGCCAGCAAGAGCCACAGATTGGCGAGCAAAGCCTGTGGGCGAAATCGGAGCGAGAAGCCGGCAGCGCGCCAGACAAAACCATGGCTGCTCATAGGCGCTTCCTTGTCACCATCCAGATGAAGACCGGTGCGCCGGCAAGGCCGGTGACGGCGCCGGTCGGCAGTTCGATGGGCGCCAGGAGCCCGACCGCCAGAATGTCTGCGGCAAGTAGCAGGGCTGCACCGGACAAGGCGACGAGCAAAAGGGCGCTGACGGACGGGCGGTGGTGCAGATGCGGCCAGAGCGCCGGCGCCATCAGGCCGATAAAGCCGATCGGCCCGACAAGCGACACGGCAGCGCCGCAGAGGAGCGCTGTGACGGCAAGTGCTGCAAGCCGGGTGCGGCGAACCGAGGCGCCCAGCGTGGTGGCCAGTGTTTCGCCGAGCGTGAAGGCGGACAGCGCCGGCATCAGCAGGCAGGCGAGCACCAGCCCGAGCGCGGCAGCCGGTGCGGTTGCGACGATGGCCGCATAGCTGACGCCGGCACTGTCGCCGACCAGCCAGAACCGCAATTGTTCCAGCGTGTCTTCGTCGAGGATCAGGATGGCCGAGACGATCGCATGGGAGAGTGCCGAAAGAGCAATGCCGAAAAACACCATGCGCGCCGGATCGAAGCGATCTGTGCCGACTGTCGACAGCATCAGCACCAGGCCAAAGACGATGCCGGCGCCAAGGCTTGCGACCAGTGGCATGACCATGTCCGGCATGGGAAAGAGCGGATAGGTGGTGAGGAGAACCACAGCAAGGCTTGCACCGGCATTGAGCCCCAGGATCTGCGGTTCTCCCAGGCGATTGCGCATGGCCGTTTGCAAGAGATAGCCGGCGGCGCCCAGGGCCGCGCCGGCAATTGCCACGGCCAGAATGCGCGGCAGCCGCAAGAAGAGGATGACGAAGCGGTCGAAATCCTCATGCTTTCTGTTGGCGATTACATCGATGAAGGACGACAAAGGGATGGTTCGCGGCCCCTGCAAAAGGTGCAGGACAGCCAGGGCGATCAAGACGGCAAACACGCACAGGAGAAGGTTTCGCCAGCGATGGCCGGCATGGGCTGCGGCTCTTGTCACGCGGAGTGCCCCGGCACGGCCATCGTTCCTGGCAGGAAGACGGGTAGCCCCGTCTGCGGATGGGGTACGGATACGCAGGCGAGATCGAAGACGTCCTCAACGATGGCGCAGGTGCAGAGCGCTGGATCTGCCAGCCGATGCCGGACCGTGCCATTTTTCAGAAAGACGAGATGATCGGCATATTGCAGCGCCATGTTCAGGTCATGCAGCACGCAGACCACCGTGCGGCCGTGCTTGTGAACCAGATCGCGCAACAGATCGAGAATGGCAACCTGATGGGCCACATCGAGGAAGGTGGTCGGCTCATCGAGCAGCAGAAGCGGCGTTTCCTGCGCCAGCACCATGGCAATCCACACTCTTTGCCGCTGGCCGCCGGACAGGCTTTCCACCGGCCGTTCCGCCAGATCCGCAATGCCGGTCAGGGCAATGGCGTCCGCCACCGCCGCTTCGTCCGCCCGGCTCCAGTGGCGCAGGAAACCCTGATGCGGAAACCGGCCGCGCGCCACCAGATCAAAGGTGCTGATGCCTTCCGGCACGGGCGGTTGCTGCGGCAGCATGCCGAGCCGACGTGCAACCTGAAGCGTCGGCTGGCGGGCAATGTCATGGCCATCCAGCAGCACGCTGCCATGGCGCGCCGGCAAAAGCCGGGCAAAGGCCGATAGAAGCGTGGATTTTCCCGAGCCGTTGGGGCCGAGCAATGCCGTCAGCTGGTTGTTGGCGATCTGCAGCGCAATGCCTTCCACCACGGTTTTGGCCCCGTAACCGATGGAAAGCTTGTCGGCTGTCAGGCGTGGCTGTGGTAGGTGCTCGGCATTTCCGGTCATTTTGGCGCGGGACTTCGGTTGAAAGACCGGCCCTTGTCGTCATAGATGAATGTAGTAGTCAACTATTATGGTGTCATTAAAGTTTGGCCGCGGCCTGTATAAGCCTTTGCGCTGACGGCTGGCTCCCGGCTGGGGTGTCTCCCGTCAGAGCGGCAGATAGGTTCCAAATGGCAGGTCCTACGCCCGCATTTTAAAAGGTTTCTGCCGGTTTACAGGGCCGCTCTTGGCATGTGTCCGAGCATCGAAGGGGCTTGGCCGCTTCACAAAGCCAGGCGGGCAGAGGGCGCCCGTCAATCCCAGCATTCGGAAAAATACTTGACTACTACATTCATCTATCTGACCACCGGCCATCCGCTTTCCGATGAACACCTGTGTGCGATATCCCATGACAATCAACCGACCCGCCTCTCTCATCTGCCTGTCGCTGACACTCGGTGGAGCAAGCCTGATGCTGCCAAACGATGGTCTGGCCGACGACGAGAGCGTGACCGTATTGGACAGGGTTCTGGTCGATGGAACGGCCAATGGCGGATCGGGCAAGAGTTACAAGGCCAGCCGCACCTCCACGGCAACCCGCAGCGATGCCCCTGTTACTGAAATCCCGCAGGCGATCACCACCGTGACGACGCAGGCGCTGAAGGATAAGTCAGCCGATAGTCTCGACGATGCCCTGTCGGATGTCAGCGGCATTTCGCAATCCAACACCATTGCCGGCGCCAATGATGCGATCATTCGCCGTGGCTTTGGCGAAAGCCGCGACGGCTCCATTCTGACCGATGGTCTCAACACGGCCCTTGCGCATAATTTCAACGCCACGACCGACCATGTCGAGGTGTTGAAAGGTCCGGCCTCGACGCTGTACGGCGTTCTGGATCCTGGCGGCATGATCAATTTGGTGACGAAGAAGCCGGAAGATGAGTTTTCGGCTGAGGTCTGGTCGAAGGTCAGCGCCTTTGGCGCCGGTCGCTATTCCAGCAAGGCGGGTCTTGATGTGACAGGGCCGGTCAGCGACAGCGGCGTGTCCTACCGCCTGATCACCGAGGGCGAGAAGGGCGACTATTGGCGCAATCTGGGCGAAAACCGCAACTGGCTCGTGGCGCCCTCGCTGAAATGGCAAGGCGAGGCAACCGAGATCGACCTGTCCTATACGCATGAAGATTATTTGACGCCCTACGACCGCGGCACCGTCTATGACGCGACGCGACGTGCCTTTCTGGATATCAGCCCGCGCCAGCGGCTGGACGAAGGCTGGTCGGAAGTCGATGGCAAGTCGGATCTTTTCAAGGCATCGATCAACCGCGAACTTGGCGAGGACTGGGACCTGTCGTTGAACTATGGCTTCAGCAAGGACAGTTTTTCCGCCGACCAGACGCGGGCAACGGCCTATAATTCCGCAACCGGCGTGCTGACCCGCCGCTCCGATGTGCGCGGCTATTACGATACGACTGTGCATTCGCTGAGGGCCGATCTGACCGGCAAGGAAGACCTGTTCGGCTTTGAAAACGAGTTTCTTTTCGGCGTCGCACTGCGAAAAGAAGATATTGCCCGCTCAACCCTGCAGCAGTGCAATCTCAACACGCGCTTTAACGTCAACGCCCCGGTCTATGGTGCCATTGCACCGTGCAGCTACAATGCGGCGACCTCGATCCGGGAATATCAGAACCTCAACACGCAGGCGATCTATGCCCAGGATCGTGTGCATCTCACCGAGCAGTTGATCGCGGTTGCCGGGCTGCGGCTTGAGCATTACGACATCGAAGCCGGCGCCGGCTCGACGGTCAATACCGATACGGCCGGGAACGCGCTGATCCCCAATGCCGGCCTCGTCTACAAGGTAACGGCGGATGCCTCGCTCTATGCCAATGTGGCCCGGACCTTCCGCCCCAACAGCTCAATCACCAGCGCCTATGGCGGTCTCGATCCGGAAAAGGGCATTTCCTACGAGATCGGCGCGAAAGCCGATTTCACTGACTGGCTGAGCGGAACGCTTGCCGTCTTCTATGCTGAGAAGAAGAATGTTGCCTATGCCGAAACCGTCGGCGGCGAGACGGTCTATCGCACGGCGGGCCTGGTGCGCTCCAAGGGCATCGAGCTTGATCTGGCCGGCCAGTTGACCGATGAGTTGCAGGCCGTGGCGAGCTATGGCCTGACCGATGCCCATGTGGTGGAAGATCCCGATTATGCCGGGAACGATTTGGCCAATGTCGCCCGCCACACGGCAGCCCTTCGGCTGGCCTATGAATATGGCGAGGTGTTTGGCGGTGCGGGCAGCCTGCGCTTTGGTGCCGGCTTGCGGTCTGCCGGCCGGCGTGCCGGTGATGCGGCCAACAGTTTCTACCTGCCCGGATACGGCGTGGTCGATCTGTTTGCCTCCTATACGATCGAGCGTGAGCGGCCGATCGAGATCCAGCTCAACCTCAACAACATTTTCGACAAGACCTATTATACGTCGTCAATCGGCAATTCCGCCTATGGCGTTTCCGTCGGCCAGTCGTTCAACGCGGCCCTGTCGGTCAGCATGAAGTTCTGACGCTGAATTGCCATTGGCCGGCTCAGGCGCTGGCCAATGGCATGATCAGGACGCTGTCAGGACCGACGTCTTGTCCACAGGGTCCAGCCTGCCCAGATGAACAGGATCTGGACGAAGACACGGGTCAGCGCTGCAAATGGCGGCGCAAAGACCGGGTCGGGACGAAAGAAGTCCCACAGATGCAGCGGCATGTAGGCGGCGCAGAGCAGCGCAAAGGCAAGGCCTGCCTGCGCGCGGCTGGCCGGCCATAGAACCGCCAGACCAATGATGATCTGCAGCACAGCCGTAGCTGGCAGGACCAGACGGGCCGGAAGCCATGGCGGAACCAGAACCGCAAAATAATCCGGTTGCAGGAGATGGCCGAAGGCGCCGAGGATCATCACCAGCGCGATCAGGATAGAGAGGGCCCAGCCTGACACGGAACTCCGGCTGGTCCGGGAAGCGACCGGTTCAACCATGGCTCACCTTCGTTGCTGCAACCGATACGTCCTTCCATTCTTCCCACGTATCAAGGCGGGCCTGATAAATGCCCGGAACCATCATCGTGGGCAGCGCCCCGAGGAAGAGGCGCAGCGGCGGGTTTTCCGAATCGACCAGCTTCAGGATGGCAGGACCTGTGGCATCCGGTTCGCCATACATGGCTGGCGGCATCTGCGACTGGCGCTCTTTCATGGCCTGACGCTGCGGATCATAGGCCCCGATCGGTATGGCATGCGTTGCAGAACTTCCGGCCCAATCGGTCATATAGGGGCCGGGCTCGACCAGCGTGACCTTGATGCCGAAGGGGGCTGCCTCCTGCGCCAGCGTGTCGGAAAGGCCCTCGACCGCCCATTTCGAGGCATGGTAGCCGCCAAGGCCTGGAAACGTCACGACGCCGCCGACGGTGGAGATCTGTACGATATGGCCGGCCTTTTGCGCCCGCAGCACCGGCATGACGGCTTGCGTCATATGGAAGAGGCCGAAGAAATTGACCTCCATCTGGTCGCGCATCTGCTGTTCGCTCAGTTCTTCCACCATGCCGAACAGGCCATAGCCGGCATTGTTGACGACGACATCGATCCGTCCGAGCTTTTCAGCGGCCTCCGACACGGTGGCAAAGCAGGCACCGCGATCCGTCACGTCGAGTTTCAACGCCAGGACCTGTTCGCCATAGGTCGCGACAAGATCGTCAAGCGCTTCAAGCTTGCGGCTGGTCAAGGCCACCCGGTCGCCGCGTTCCAGGGCCGACTTGGCGAAAACGCGGCCGAAACCGCGGTTTGCGCCGGTAATGAGCCAGGTCTTGGTCATATGCATACTCCCGTTGCTGATGGATGTTATCACTGATAAGATTATCCATAGACCTCAATCTGAGCACTGTATAGATACCAATGAACGCCAAAGCCGAAAAATCGGGATATCATCACGGGAACTTGAAATCGGCGCTGATCGCGGCAGCCGATGCCATCATTCTTGAGAAGGGGATCGAAGGATTTTCCCTGCGGGAAGCGGCACGGCGTGCCGGGGTCTCCATCGGAGCGCCCGCCCATCATTTCGGCAGTGCCAAGGGGCTTCTGACCGAGGTGGCGCTCTTAGGTTATGGCAGCCTTGGCGACTATCTGAATGCCGTGACAGAGAGCGATGATCCGGCGCGCGATCTGCGTGAACTGGCACGCGCTTATGTGGCCTTTGCGCTTGCCCATCCCGGCCGTTTCCGGCTGATGTTCCGCCCCGATCTCGTGGATCGGGATGATCCGCGCTACAGTGCCGCAAGTTCGAAGGCACTCAGCGGCTTTGCCCAGGCAATCGGCCGGCGCGCCGGTGCCGGTGAAGACCGGATGGCCGATCTGTTTTCCGTCTGGTCCTCGATCCATGGCATGGCCAATCTGATCCTCGACGGCAAGGCGAAATATCTCTTCGATGGGGCTGACCCGCAGCGTTTTTCAGACGAGATCCTGCCCGGCCTGCTGGAACGGGCCTGGCCTTACGGCAAAGGCTGACCGGCTGGTTCTGCCACCCCGCCCGCGGCAACGTGAATTGCCGTTGGCGGCTCTGTCGGGCTAGGTTTTGCCGGTGCACCGGAAGCCCTTGGTGTTGAGAATGCCAACAGACAGGAGAACTCCCATGAGCGGCATGAACAGAGAACCCGCACGGCGCCGGCTCCTCAAGTTTGCAGCCCTGGTGCCGACCAGTCTGGGTCTGTCGGTGGGTTGGGCCGAGGCGCAGCAGGCTATGATGCCGACCGCAAGCGATATGGAAGGGCCATATTACATTGCCAATACGCCTGTGGTCGATAACTTGAACCGTTTCGGCAAACCCGGCGAGCCCATGCGCATCGTCGGGAGAGTCATGAATGCGGCGTCACCCGATATGCCGGTTGCCGGTGCGCGGCTGGAACTCTGGCAGACGGATGGACGCGGACGCTATCATCCTGAGAAGAAAGGCAATTACCGCGATTTTCGGGATGACGAGATCGACATGCGCGGCACCGTCATCGCAGATTCAGCCGGCCGCTTTGAAGTCATGTCGCTTTTCCCAAAAGAATATTGGCCCCGCCCGCCGCACATCCACTACTGGATCCGCGCCGAAGGGTTCCGCCCGCTGGTGACGCAGCATTATCTTGATACAGGTCCTTCCAACCGACCGCATCGCACAGCGCGGGTGATCCGCGACCAGAGCCCGGCGCTCTATCCGGCGCCAACCTTCTACATCTCGCCGGTGTAAACACCCTGGGCGCAATCGGCTCGATTTGCGACACACGGCATGCCTTGTTATCGCAATGGAATGTGACATATACACACAGATCGACAGCTGCCACGCCTGCGATGTGGTGAACTGCTGCCATGTCTATGGTACAGGAAGCGATGAGCACCGCTGTTCAAGGCAGAACTGCCCCAGAATAGGTGAAGTGTTGGCCAATAGCTCAGTTCTTATGTTGCGCGCGTCGCCTGGGTCAGTCGATGCTTGCTGCGCCGATGGCGTGCAAATGGAAGAGTATCGATGAATAGCCAAGGTTCGGCCGGCCAGCCTGAATGGAGCGCCCGCGAGCTTCGCAATGCCATCACATCGGCGGGCGTTGCCCTCTGGGCCTGGATGGTCGAGCATGACGCCTTCGAGATGGATGGCAGGGCCTATGAATTGTGGGAGGTGTCAGATCGTGGCGCGCTGACATTCGAACTGCTCTCCATGAAGATACACCCGTCCGACCGCGACCGGGTGCGGGCAGCCTTTATCGCCACACGCGTGATCGACGGTCCGTTTGAAATCGATTTCCGCATCCTGACCGAGGCGACGGATGTACGCTGGATTTCCGCGCGCGGCCATGGCAACGGACCGTGCGAAGCCGACCGGCGGATGACTGGCATCTTCATTGATGTCACGGGTCGCAAGCAGGCCGAGGAAGGCCATGAGCTGCTGGCCGGTGAAATGAGCCACCGGGTTAAAAATCTTCTGGCGCTCGCCGCTGGGCTAACAGCCATCACCTCTCGATCGACCGAGACAAAGGAAGAAATGGCGCATCAGTTGACGCAGCGTCTCGTTTCACTCGGGCGTGCGCATGACCTTGTACGACCTCTTCCGGGTGGACAGGGCAGTGCGGCGCTGCTGGGTGATCTCTTTACCGTTTTGCTGGCGCCCTATGATGATGTGGATGCCTTTGCCGGTCGCATCCGTGTGGCCGTGCCGCGAATGGGCATCGGTGAGAAAGCCTCGACCAGTCTGGCGCTCATCATTCATGAATTGGCGACGAATTCGTTGAAATACGGCGCACTTTCGGATGGGGCGGGCCAACTCGATATAACCGGCAGATCGGTGGATGATGATGTCGAACTTGTCTGGACGGAGCAGGGCGGCCCGCCCATAGAACCGATAAAGGCTGCGGAGGGTTATGGTAGCAAGCTGCTTCAGCGCACCGTGACCGGTCAGTTGGGCGGTTCGATTGCCTATGACTGGACGAAAACCGGCGTGCTGGTGACGTTGCGCATGAAGGAATCCCATCTGGTGGCTTGATAGGCGTCTCCAAACCTCGAATGTCTATCGGGACGATGGGCGACGGGGCGAGCAGACTTGGGCCCCGTCGCTATCGTCCAGGCCTGTCGAAATCCTGTTGATCAGGCGGGATCTCTACAGGCTCACCTGATGGACTGGCGTTCCGGTTCCTGTTTCCGGTCTACCAGGCCATCCGGCGGACGCTTGGTGTCAGTCTGGTTCGCGCGGAATGCGGAACCAGGTGACGTAAAGTGCAGGCAGAAACAACAGCGTGAGCAGGGTTCCCACGACAATGCCGCCCATCATGGCATAGGCCATCGGCCCCCAGAAGATTTCGCGTGCAATCGGGATGAGGCCAAGCGTGGCGGCAGCCGCCGTCAGCATGATAGGCCGCATCCGGTGCTCTGTCGCTTCGATCACTGCCTTGAAAGGCGACAGGCCTTCCGCGCGCAAATGCTCGATCTGCACGATCAGGATCACCGAATTGCGGATCAGAATGCCGATCAGTGCCAGGACGCCGAGAATGGCGACGAAACCGAGCGGTGCGCGGCTGAGCACGAGTGCGGCCACCACACCGACCAGCGCCAGCGGGGCGATCGAAAAGACCAGAAACAGCCGGTGGAAGCTCTGCAACTGGACCATCAACAGGGTTGCCATGACAAACAGCATGACTGGCACGACCTGTATTATCGGCGCCTGCGACTGTGCGCTCTGTTCGACTGCACCACCGATTGCAACAGTGTAGTCGTCCGGGAGTTCCTCGGCGAAGGCCTTGATCTTCGGCTGCAATTCCTTGACGATGGTTGCCGGTTGCTTTGGCCCGACAACACCTGCCTTCAGCGTGATGGTGGGGATGCGGTTGCGGCGCGAAATGCTCGGCTGTTCCAGATCGTAGCGGAAGGTGGCGACAGATGAGAGCGGAATGGACTGCCCGGAACTGTTGGGAATTTGCAGGTTCAGCAGCGTATCGATCGACGAGCGGTCGCTATCCTGCGCGCGCCCGACGACATTGACGAGGTAGATACCATCGCGAACCTGCGTGACATTGGTGCCCTGCACGACGCCGTTCAGAACATTGGCGATGTCCTGCGAGGTGACGCCCAGATCGCGGGCCTTGTCCTGCAGAACCTCCATCTTGACGACGCGGGCCGGTTCATTCCAGTCCATGACGATGCTGGCAAGCGATGGGTCTTCGCCCATCAGGGTGGCGAGCTTGAGGGCGTGGTCACGTACGGTGACCGGGTCCGGTCCCGAAAGCCGATACTGGACAGGCTTGCCGACCGGCGGGCCGATATCGAGAAGCTTCACGAAGGCATCGGTGCCGGGGAATGTTGCCTTGAGGTAGACCTGCAGATCCGACCTGATCCGGTCACGGGCTTCCAGGCTCTTGGTCACGATCACGGTCTGCCCGAAAGCCGGCGAGGGGTCCTGGACATCGTAGGAGAGGATGAAGCGTGGTGCGCCCTGGCCGATATAGCTTGACCAGTGATCTATATCGGGGTTGCCGGACAGCTTGTCCGTTTCGAATTTCGCCATCTGACGACCGGTTTCAGCAATCGTGCTATTCTGTGGCAGGTTCCAGTCTACGATCAGTTCGGGGCGGTCGGAGCTTGGAAAGAACTGCTGCTGTACCGCAGACAGGCCAAAGATGGAGGCCGCAAACAACGCAAGCGTGGCGATGATTGTCGGCCAGCGCCAGCGCAGGCAAAAGCGTAGTGCGACGGAAAATACCCGCTCGATGCGACCCTTGTGATCCTGGTGCTTCTTCAGCGTCTTCGGCAGGATTGTAACGCCGAGAAGCGGTGTGAAGACGACGGCCACCACCCAGGAGGCAAGCAGGGAGGTTGCCAGCACGACGAACAGGGTGAAGGTAAATTCACCGGCGCTGCTGCTGTTGAAGGCAATCGGCAGAAAGCCTGCCACGGTGACCAATGTCCCGGTCAGCATGGGAAAGGCGGTCGATGTGTAGACATAGGTCGCCGCCTGGCGCAGGCTGTCGCCGACTTCCATGCGGGCAATCATCATCTCCACGGCGATCATGGCGTCATCGACGAGAAGGCCGAGTGCGATGATCAGCGCGCCAAGCGAGATGCGCTGCAGGGAAATGCCGGAATACTGCATAACCAGGAAAGTGATGGCGAGAACGAGCGGGATGGAGATGGCCACCACAAGACCGGCCCGGATGCCAAGGCTGATAAAGCTGATGGCAAGCACGATGACGACGGCTTCAAACAAGGCGCGGGTAAAGCCGGAAACGGCCTCTTCAACCACGGCCGGCTGGTCGGAGACATGTGAGATGGACACGCCGGCCGGCATCTGCCGGGCGATCCGTTCAACCTTGGCGTCCAGCGCCTCGCCAAATGCCAGAAGGTTCGCCCCAGGCTTCATGCCGATAGCAAGCCCTATGGCTGGCTGGCCATTGTAGCGGAACAGCGCGGTTGCCGGATCCACATAGCCGCGCTTGATCTCGGCCACATCGGTGAGCGGAAAGAACCGGTCATTGACCCGCAGATTGACCGCCTTCAGGCTCTCTTCGGTGGTGAAGCTGCCGCCAACACGCAGCGCAATCCGTTCCGGTCCCGATTGCATCACGCCCGACTGGGTAACGGCATTCTGGGCCTGGAGCGTGGTGATCACGATAGAGCTGTCAATGCCAAGCGCCGCCAGTTTCTGCGGCGAGAATTCGAGATAGATGACCTCGTCCTGCGCGCCGATGACATCCACCTTGCCGACATTGGGCACAGTCAGGATTTTCGTGCGGGCATTCTCCACCCGGTCGCGAAGTTCCCGTTGGCTGAGGCCGCTGGCGGTGAAGGCATAGATATTGCCATAAACGTCGCCGAATTGATCGTTGAAGAAGGGCCCCTGTACGCCGGTTGGGAAATTGCCGCGTATGTCATTGATCATGTTGCGCACGACAAGCCAGGTCGGGGCAACGTCCTTTGCCTTGGTCGAGGCCAGAAGGTTTACGAAGACCGTTGTCTGGCCGGCCTGGGTGACACTGCGCGTATAGTCGAGTGCGGCCAATTCCTGCAGCTTCTTCTCGATCCTGTCGGTCACCTGCTCGGTCACGTCTTCGGCCGATGCGCCGGGCCATTGGGCCTGGATGACCATAGTCTTGACGGTGAAGGAGGGATCTTCCTCGCGCCCGAGTTCCAGATAGGCAAGCATTCCGGCCACGGAAAAGGCGATTATGAAATACCAGACGATGGAGCGATGCTCGAGGGCCCAGTCCGAGAGATTGAACTTGTTCACGTGCGGCGTTCCTGTCCGAGTTTGACGATTTGTCCGTCCTTGATTTGATCGACGCCGGCAGCGACGATGCGGTCTCCAAGCGACAGTCCGGACTTGACCGTCACGAGCACTGTTTGGGCTGTGAGCGACCCGATGTCGATTTCGGTCTTGCGCACCGCGTTGGAGGCTTTGTCGATCCGCCAGACAAAATGCTTGCCCTCTTCATCGAAGACGGCCGATGCAGGCAGGCGAATGGCTTCCGAGGGCATATCGGCTGAGAACCGCACCGTGGCGACTGAGCCAAGGCGGAAGGAGGGTGGCGCCTTGTCAATTGCAATCTTGACCCGGTATGTGCGTGTCGTTGCATCCGCCTCCGGTGCGATTTCCCGCAAGGTTCCGCTCGTCGAGATGGTGGGGTCGAGTTGCAGTTCGACGGTGACGTCGGGAGCCGAGCGGATGGGAGTGAGCAAGGCTTCCGGCACATCGACCACGGCGTCGCGTTGTTCCAGGCCAGCCAATGTCAGTACTGTCTGGCCAACAGCCACCGTCTGCCCGACATTGGCAGCCGTCGCCGTGATGGCGCCATCGAAATCGGCCTTGAGTGTCGCATAGGTCAATTGCTCGCGCGCCTTGTCGAGGCTGGAATTTGCCCGGTCGAGGTTCGCCTGCGCGGCAATCAGCGACTGCTCCGCCACTTCGAGATCGGCCTGGCTTGCGCTTTTGCTGGTTACCAGGATCTGGTTTCTCTCAGCAATGGTCTGCGCATTCTGAAGCTGTGCTTGTGCCGAGCGCACTTCCGCTTCCGTACTGCGCACGGCAAGTTCCAGGGCGAGCGGATCGACGGCCATCAGCACGTCGCCCTTGCGCACGATGTCGCCCAGCTTGACGTTTCGTGAAACGACCCGGCCCAGTGTCCGGAAGGCGAGATCGGCTTCTACTCGGGGCTGGATCTTGCCGGCGAAATCGAGAAGGCCGCTATGTTCGGCTCTCGCGGTGACCCAGAGAACCGAGCGTGCCTCTGGCTGTGCCTCTTCGGCGCGCGGCAAGCCTGATTGCAGGAGAAATGCCGCAAGGGCGAGCGAGATGGCCGTGAACTTTCTATGGTGAAGCAATGGATCAGCCCTCCCATGTCAGCGTTTCGTCGGGTCGGATGATCTTGCCACCTTCCGTCACGACCAGGTCACCGGGCGCAAGTCCCTCAGCAACAATGATTTCTCCGGACCTGTAGAGTGCGATCTTGATCGGCCGGAGGGCGGCGGTGCGGCTCTGCTTGTCGATGACCCAGACGGCGGGCCTGCCATCCAGCGACGACATTGCGCTCCAGGGCAGAACCGCACCCTTGTCCTGCGCGGCAAGGAATGCGCCAAGGATTGGTGTTCCAAGCGGCCAGGTTGCCTCGTCTGGCAGCGTCAGCTTGACCTGGATCGTGCCGGTGTTGGGATCGATGACCGGCGAGGTTTCGCGAATGACGGCCTTTGCCCTTTGTGTCGGTGCGCTGATCGCCCAGACGTCGACATTCTGCGAGGGTTCGCCCTTCAGAAAGAAGGCTTCATAGACGTTGAAGACGGCGTCGCGCGGCCCGTCATGGGCGATGGTGAGTGCCGCCTGGGCTGCCGATACCACTGAACCTACCTCGACATTTCGTGCCGTGATGATCCCGTCCGCATCGGCACGCAAGGCTGTGTAGGTGAGCGCGTCCTTTGCGGAGGCAAGGGTGGCCTCGGACGATTCCAGCGTTGCCTGGCTGGTTGCCAGCTGCTGCTGCGCCTGATCGAAGACCTGTTGCGCAATGGCTTGCGTATCCAGAAGGGTGCGATAGCGCTGATAGGCAAGCGTCTTCTGCTTCACGTCTGCTTGCGCTGCCCGCAGCGAAGCTTCGGCAATCTGTACATCGGCCTGCTGTTCCGTATCGTCCAGACGCAAAAGCAGATCGCCTGCCTTCACATGCGTGCCCACATCGATGCGTCGCTCGACGACCTTGCCGCTGACCCGAAAGGCAAGGTCTGCCTGGATGCGCGCCTGTACTTGGCCGGTAATGGTCGCGACAGGCTGATAACTGGTGACCGATACGCTGACCGCCCGCACGGGCTGCGGCGGCCTCTCGGCGCTCTCTGCCGGCTTTTCGCAACCGGCAAGCGGCATGAGCATCAGGAGCAGAAGCAGAGGCCCTAGAGCTGCGCGCCTGTGCTGCCTGTCGCCTGTGGGTATTGATGGCCGATCGCTGTCCCGCGCAGGGCTGCGCATCGCGCTCTGATGGCAGAGATTCATCACGGTGCCTTCTTCAACAACTGTTCGACAAAGCTTTCTGCGCCAACGCGTATACCGGCACTGGCTGCCCCGAGAGGGGTTACACTTGCGGCTATGTTGAGAGCCTTGGCGCTCTGGTTGGCAACTTCCGCATAGAGAATGTCGCCTGTTTGCGTGTCACGGACCTCGACGGCATAGAGCACCGAGCCCGCAAACGTGCCATGCCGGCCGGCCATCTGCGCGCCGGCATTGATGACAAGCCCGACCGGCAGGACATGGCTGACCGTTGACATGACCGAATTGCTCTTGGCGGCATCAAGCAGTGTCAGTTGGACCAAAAGGTTGCGTGATCCCGGTGCGGCTGCGATGCGGAAATGCTGCGACAGGGCCGCGGTAAACTGCTGCTGCAATTCCTTGGCAAGCTGCGCCTGTTCGCCAGGCGTTACGGCATTGGATGTGCTTCCTGCCGCAAATGCCATTTTGACCGGCGCCATCACGATGCTGTTGTAGGTCGCGAAATCCACGCCTGGCCGACGAAAATGATAGGGCGTGTTCATCGTGCGCGTCGGCGTCAAAAGGGCTGAGGATGCCAGATTGACAGGCCGGGGCGGCACGGTTGCGCAGGCGCTTAAAAGCGCCGCCATTGTGCCGAGTAACCCGATAGAAAACCATGAACGATGGACGCGCATTTAAACTCCATATTGCTTTGCGGACTTAAGTCCTGAAATTGCTGGCACATGAATATGCGAGACAATCAACACCTGTTGACTAAATTTGTCAACGGTTGTTGATTTGGAGCGTCCGATCGCATAGGATGAGAGTGGAATGGGGAAAATACAGCTATGCTGGAACGGAAAAAGAAGTCTGAGCAAAAGGAGCCTGCCCGCGATCGCATCCTTCGTTGCGCGATTGCGCGATTTTCAACACAGTCCTACGAAAGCACGGGTCTGCGGATGATCGCCAAAGATGCGGGTGTCGATGTGGCTTGGGTGCATCGCAGCTTCGGTTCGAAGGAAAAGCTGTTCGCTGAATGTGTTCGGGTGGCGATTTCCGCCAACGAAGTGTTGCTTGCGTCCGACGGTGATCGGTTTAATCGTCTGTTCGAGCAGGTGGTGCGCAACCGCGAGCCGGGAGAGCTGCGCCCGATCGACATTTTTATCCGGTCCTTGTCCAGCTCGGAAGCCTCCACCGCCATCCGCGACATCGCCCAATCATTGGTCATGCCCTCGTTTGTCGAGACTGAAGGGCATGAGGCGAGGGTGGCGCTTGTGTTGTCCATGCTGTTCGGCTTTTCGATCCTGCGCGATGTTGTCGGTATTGACGCGCTGACCAAGGCCGAACCTGATGACATCAAGCGTCTATTGATCGCGGCTAGCCAGGCCATGAACCCTGGTCCGACCGCCTGAACCCGATAAGCATGATGGGGCCGCGCGACATGGGCCTTCCTGCGCTCTGCCGATGGGTTTCGCGAACGGTTCAGGGCATGCGCACTTGATGCGTATCAAGTTGACCTTTTGCGCTGCGTGCTAGCCTCGGCAGGATGGTTCCCCGCCGGGGACCCTCATTGGGAGTGTCGCAGATGCTGGAATATCGGGTAACGGCCAGCCGGATCGATCCGCAGGCCAGTGTCGCACAGGCAAAATCCGCACAGATCATGCTCGATACAGGCCTTTCCGGTACGCCAGATGCCTTCAATCCCGCCGAACTTCTGCTGGCGGCCATTGCGGCCTGCATGATCAAGGGCATAGAGCGCGTCATGCCGATGCTGGATTTCCAGCTTTCCGGCGTCGAGGTCAGCCTTCACGCACTGCGCCAGGACAGTCCGCCGCGCATTGTCTCTATCGATTACCAGCTTGTCATCGATACCGACGAAAGCGATCAGCGGCTTGAACTCCTGCACAAGAATGTTCGCAAATATGGGACGATTTCCAATACGGTGGCTGCTGCTGCGCTCCTTGAGGGCAGGATCACGCGAAAGCAGTGAACCGTGTGATCGGCAATGCGCCTTGCGCGGACAGGAAAGACATACATGGCCTATATCAACGCCGACCGTCTGAAATCCGCTTTGCTGCTGTTGGCAGCGCTCTGTCTGGTGCTGGGGCTTGGCCTTTTTGTTGCAGAAAGGCCGGATGCCGCGACGCTGGCCTGGCGCGTTGGTGTCGTTCCGGTTCTGGTTGCGCTGGTCGTCGAGATCCTGCGCAGCCTCTGGCGCGGCGAGGTGGGGCTCGACATCGTGGCGGCTCTCTCGATGACGGCGGCTTTGCTATCCGGCGAAACGCTGGCGGCATCCGTGGTCGCGGTTATGTATTCCGGCGGCACATTTCTGGAAAGCTTTGCAGAGGGCCGTGCCCGGCGCGAAATGAGCGCGCTCCTGTCGCGCGTGCCGCGATCGGCAACCCGCTATGTCGCGGCTGGGCTTGAAGATGTGCCGCTCGACGCGGTCGAGCCCGGCGATCTGCTGTTGATCCACCAAGGCGCGATCGTTCCGGCAGATGGCGATATAGAGAGCGCAGAGGCCATGCTCGACAAGTCGGCTCTGACCGGCGAATCCATGCCTGTCCGGCTTGATCGGGGTGCAGAGGCGATGAGCGGATCAACGAATGCCGGCGATGCCTTCGACTTGCGGGTTCGCCACCGTGCCGCCGATAGCACCTATGCCGGCATTGTGCGGCTGGTCGAGGCGGCGCAGGCCTCCAAGGCGCCGATGGCGCGGCTTGCAGACCGCTATTCCCTGCTGTTTCTCGCCGTCACGATTGCGTTGTCCTCTGCTGCCTGGTGGCTGACCGGAGACCCCATTCGTGCGGTTGCCGTGCTGGTCGTTGCAACGCCTTGCCCGTTGATTCTGGCCGTGCCCGTGGCGCTGGTGGCCGGTCTGTCGCGGGCGGCGCATTTCGGCGTTCTGATCAAGGGCGCAAAACCGCTGGAAGCCCTGTCGCGCATCCAGACGCTCGTCCTCGACAAGACCGGTACGCTGACGGAAGGTCGCCCGCAGATTGTTTCGACCGAAGCGCTGAACGGCATGTCGGACGCAGATATCCTGTATTTTGCCGCCGCTCTGGAACAGGCGTCGAAACATCCTATGGCACAGGCAATCGTTGCCGCAGCGCGCAGCCAGGGCCTCGTGCTTCCATCGCCTGAAAATGTCAGCGAACGTCCCGGCGACGGGCTTTCCGGCACGATTGCCGGTCGGCATGTGATCGTTGGAGGCCTCGCCTATGTCAGCGGCCAGATCGGCGTGCAGGCCGTGACGGGCGCCGCCCTCAATGTCGGGACCGTGCTGGTTGCCGTTGCTATCGACAACCGGATGGCCGGTACCCTGACCATGGCCGATGCGCTGCGGGAGGGAACGGCGGAACTGATCGCCAATTTGCGAAAGCTGGGTATCCGCCGCATCCTTCTGGCAACCGGTGACCGTCGCGCCGTGGCCGACACGGTGACCAAGGGCCTTGGCCTGGATGGTGTGCGCGCCGACCTGACGCCCGACCAAAAGGTTCTCCTGGTCTTGAGCGAGCACAAGCACGGACCGGTGATGATGGTGGGTGACGGCGTCAACGACGCGCCGGCGCTGGCTGCGGCCGATATCGGCATTGCAATGGGTGCGCGCGGGGCCGCCGCCTCGGCGGAGGCTGCCGATATCGTGCTGCTCGTCGATCATCTGGATCGTCTGCTGCCGGGGATCGAGATCGCCCAGCGTTCACGGCGCATTGCGCTGCAAAGCGTGGTGGCCGGTATTGGCCTTTCTGTTCTCGGCATGATCGCCGCTGCATTCGGCTATCTCACGCCTGTGCAGGGAGCCCTGCTTCAGGAACTGATCGATGTCGCCGTGATCCTCAATGCGCTGCGGGCTTTGCGGATCGAACCCCGGATCGGGCAGGGGAGCCGGTGAGCACCCCAGCCGGTCGGAAAAGCGCCAAGGGCGCGCGCCTCAGCTTGTCGGGCCAGACGGGCTTGCTTCGAGCGTGAAGCTGACGCGGATGAGCTTGTCCAGCCACTCGCCCTTTGCATCATTTTGCAGGCCAAGCCCCAGCACCAGCCGATCGAGTTCTGCTGAGCCGGTGGCGATGGCGCGTCCGGTCTCGTCGCGCTTCATGTCGAAGGCAACCGATACAGGCACGGTTGCGCCGCGGATCAGCACATTCCCGTGGCCGATATAGGCCGCGCCGGCGCGCTCAAAGCGATCGAGAACCACCTCCACCAGCGGGTGGGCCGCCGTCTGCAGGCCGTCGTCACCGCTTATGTTCGGTTTGACGAAGGGATTGTCGAAATCGACCGAAGCGGCGGCGATGCTGATGCTCGCTTTGGCGGCTGCCAGATTGTCGGGATCGAAATCGACGGTGGCATCCCATGTGCCGATGGTGCCGGCCGTCGGCGTTCCAGAAAAATTGATCGAATAGGCAAGCTTCGATTTGGCCTTGTCGATCACCCAGCCCGATGGCGCCGCAGAGGTCGGCCCAAGATTGGCGGCGTTGACGGCTGTGGGGGCGCCGGTTTGCGATATTGCCAGCCCGCCGCCGATGAAACACAGCGCCAGCACCACCGAGACCAAGGCGCCTATGGCAGAGGAGGGCATCCGCGTCAGCCAGCCAAGAGGAAGCATCCGTGAGAAGGACGGCATCTTGTCAATGAGCGAATGCTTCAGCGCGCCGGCGACATGCAGCACCAGCAATAGACCGAATCCATAGGCGAGGATTATATGCGCATAGTCTGAAACGGTTTCCACCGTGGCTCGTATGCTTGTTGGAACGAAAATATGCGGCCAGACAAGGCTTTGCGAGAGAAACAGAAAGGTCGGAATACCGGTGGAGGATGCCGAAACAAGCAGCCAGCCGGTTAGGGGCACGATCAGCATCAGGGCATAGAAGAGCACATGCACGATGCTGGCCGCTGTCGCTTCAGCCCTGCTCATCGGCGCATGGGCCGGCGGCGTGTGGAACAGGCGCCAGGCAATGCGGGCGATGGTCAGCGTCAGCACTGCAACGCCAAATGTCTTGTGCCACTGAAACATGGCAAACCGCAGCGTATCGGGCACGCTGTCCACGCGGCTCATCAGAAAGCCCACCGCAAGCTGGGTGAGGATGAGGGCCGCGATCAGCCAGTGCAGGATCATTGCACCCATGCTGTAGGCGCGAACCGAGTGTGTGTCTGACATTGGTGACTTCCAGTCGTTGCAGGGGAGTGTCAACGGCCGGCGCATCCCGACACGGTGTCGGGATGCGCCGGACCTGGAGCAGATTGAGCAAATAAGCAGCGTGGCGTTGCGCCCCGGCTGCCGGATATACGGCAGGCGCTGGGTGCTTACTGCGCGACGAACTCGGTTTCGATCGTCAGCTTCACGTCGTCGCTGACCGGGCCGACCAGCGCCGTGACGCCGAAATCGGAACGTTTGATGGTGCCGGTTGCCGAGAAGCCGACAGTCGGCTTCTTGGACATCGGATGCGGGTTGAGCGCGGCATTGAGAGTGACGTCAAGCGTGACGGGCTTGGTCACGCCGTGGAATGTCAGGTCGCCGGTAACGGTGCCGGTCTTGCCATCCTTGACGTTGATCGCCGTCGATACAAACTTGATTTCGCTGAACTTCGCTGCGTCGAAGAACATCGCACCGGCGATCTCGGCATTGAAATTCTTGTCGCCGGCGGGATAATTGGTGCTGACCGACAGGGGGTCGATGGTGGCCGTCAGCTTGGATTTGGTGACGTCAGCCGGATCGAGCACCAGTGTGGCGGAAATCTTGTCGAAACGGCCGATATAGTTGGAAAGGCCGAAATGCACGACGCTCCACAGGACATTGGTGTGGGTGACGTCAGCCTGGTAGGTGCCGGCGGGAACATTGATCGTCTGCGCAAATGCCGTGGAGGACGCAAGTGCGAGAGCACCGGCAACGAGGGCGGACTTAAGTGAAAACATCGCGGATCCTTGCATTGTTTCGAGAGCACATTGCGTGCAGGATCTACTAGGCACGGCAGTTTCCATCGCGGAATGGCGACGGTGTGTTCGCAATATGTTGACAATGACGCAGCTGCGGTAAAATACTGATATTAATACACAATATCTATTATCACCTGGAAACAATGAAGTGTGAGCGGCGCGTGATCCGCTTTATCTGCTGCGTTGCAGCAGGCCATGTTCACTGCTTGATCGCAAGCCGGCCCGTTACGCGGCAAGCGAACGGATCTTCTCGACAAGCTCGGTCATCGAGGTCGGCTTGCCGAGATTGTCCACATTGCAGAACACGGGGTCCTGCGCCAGTTCGCCGGGCGAGCCTGCGGTTGCCAGAACGAAGGGTACGCCCTGCGACTTGAGATAGAGAGCAACCGGCGTTACTTTTTCGCGTCCCAGATTGACATCAAGAACGGCGGCATCGGGCCGCGTCGTCCGCAGGAGGGCAAGGGCATTGTCCACCGAAGATGCAGGCCCCAGGACTTCAAATCCCGCTTCGAACAACGCATCGCCGATCTCCATCGCAATGAAGAGTTCGTCTTCGACGACGAGAACGCGTGTCGCGGATCTGTCGTATGTGGCGTCAGTCATGATGAAGTCCTCAAAGCGGAATGCGGATGCTGGCTTCCAAACCGGTCAAACCATAGATGAGTTCCACTCTGCCGCCCAAATGAGCTGCCGGTCCGTTGATCAATTGCGTGCCATAGCCCATGCGCTGAGGTGCTGCGACCGCGGGGCCGGCTTCTTCTCGCCATGCGCAGACGATGAAGGATCGCCCCGCCTGACCGTCTTCCAGCCGCCATTTGACCGACACGCGGCCCTCCGGCACGGACAGTGCACTACACTTTATCGCATTGGTTGTGAGTTCGTGAAAGATCATACTGGTTGAAAGGATGCGGGCGCTGACCAGCTCGACGGCCGGTCTGCCGCACTCGATACGGTCCAGCCCAATCGCGCCCACTGATTGCCTGATTATCGCTTCGAAATTCGCCGTCTTGCAGTCTGCCGTCATTTCCTGGGTACGCAGCGTGACGTTGAGCCGCCCGAGAAAACTGTCGCGATACTCGATGGCGCTGCGATCCTTCGTGTCTGTCTGCAATGCAATCGCGCGCACCACGGCAAACAGGTTCTTCATGCGGTGGCGCATTTCGGCAATGATGAAGCCCATTTCCGCATCATTTCGCTGGCGCTCTGTCACATCGTCAAACAGCACGAGAATGCTGCTGCTATTGCCGTCCAGATGCGACAGGTGTCGGGCATCGACGAGAAAGGTCCGCTGGCCGATGGTGGGGAAGTCATGTTTGACCTCGAAGCCGATCACCGCGTGGCCTTCGGAATGACCGAGGCCACAAGTTCGCGCAGCTCTTCAATATTCCATTGTCCATTACCAAGTGCAAGGAATGGCTGGCCGGCAATGGCGTCACGCTCCACCTTGAATGTGCGGATGAAGGCATTGTTTGCGATTGCCAGGCACAGATTCTGGTCCAGAACGATAATTGGCTGGGTGATCGTATCGACGGCACCCTGAGCCTGCACATGTCCGCTTCTCAGCAGACGATACAAATCTCCCAGCATCATTCCCGAGCTCTCTCCAAGGCGAACGCGTAACTTAACCTGCAGCCGAAACACGCGAAGCCTGGAGATAAGTTGTATGGACGTGCATGCTGTGGCGGCGTGGAAATGCGTCTATAGTTGCGATCGTGCGAGCATCTGCTCGATATCGGCCTGTTCGTCTTCCACCATCCGGCGCATGGCGCTCAGCGATTTGCGATCAAGCACGGCGGCAATGGCCTCGCGCACTTCAAGCATTGTCAGGCGAACCGCGCAGGCATTCTCGTCCGGGCAATCATGACAGCGGGAATAGGCTGTACGGCTGGCACACAGGATTGGCGCCAGCGGCCCGTCGAGCACACGCAGAACCTGGCCGACCATGATCGTATCTGCCGCCCGGCTGAGGCTATAGCCACCGCCGCGCCCCTTGCGCGTCACCACGAAGCCGCTATGGCGCAAGTCCCCCAGAATGGCATCGAGGAACTTCTTGGAAATGCCATTCGCCTCGGCAATCTCGACAGATTGCGCGAACGTACCTTCCGGCAGACCTGCGAGATGATAGAGCGCTTTCAGCCCATATTTGCCCTTCATCGACAACATGGCGTGCGTTTTCCTTCCAGATGTCCAGGAGAAAGCCTGGGCCGTTTTTCTATAGCGCCATGCGGCCTGGCTTGCCATCCGCTGCGGGCGGGAAATAGGGGCTGACGGTCTGGGACCGATGATCTATTCTCTCCCAAGGTTTTGCGGGAGAGACGCGCGGGCGTGACGACTGACCAGTTCCTGATAATTGCCCTGCTTCTCGGCCTTCTTGCCCTGTTTGCCACGGATCGTTTCCGGCTTGAAACCATGGCCATCGGTGGCCTGGCGCTGGCCGCGGTTCTCGGGCTGGTTCCGCTTGGCGGTATCTTTTCAGGTCTGACATCGCCGGCCGTGATTACCGTCATCGAGGTCCTGTTGATCGTCCAGGCGATCAGCCGCAGCCATATCTTCGATCGCATAGGGGGGTGGTTGAACCGGCGCGGCTTGCGCCCGCACTGGCTCGTCATTGCCCTTTGCGCGGTCGCTGCCTGCCTGTCCAGCGTCATGAACAATGTCGCTGCCTTTTCTCTGATGCTGCCGGCCTGTTTCTCGGTGATGGCCCAGAATCGCATTCCGGCGCGCTGGATCTTTCTACCTTTGTCCTATGCCACATTGATGGGCGGGCTCTGGACATCGATCGGCACGCCACCCAACCTGATTGCCAGCACACTTTTGCAGCAGGCAACCGGCAAGCCCTTTGCATTTCTAGATTTCGCGCCGGCCGGGATCGCGGCCACACTCTGCGGCCTCCTGGTCATGGCTGCCTGGTTGCCGCGCAGCCTCTATGTCGGGGTGCCGGCTGGCGAGGCGCCGGAAGAGATATCGCCAACCCGCAGGGTCATGACGGATCTGGTCGCTCTGCCAAGGGGTTCCGGTCGCCAGACGGTTGGTCAACTCGAAGGCATGCTCGAAGGCAGGGTTCGCAATGTTGTGCGGGCCGGCAAGCGGCTCTTTCCGTTGAAGCCGGACAGCATTGTGTCTGACGGCGATCACTTGCTGGTCGAGGCGCATGCGGTACGGCTCGAGGCCTGTCTCGCCTCCGGCGCCTTTGCCTATGCAGGCGGCGGCGAAAACAGCCGAGGCCAGCAGATCGCCGCGGTCGTCATGCCGCACAGCGTGCTTGTCGGCTCCTGCGTGGCAAGCCTCGACCCGGACAATGTCCCCGGTGTGACGATCCTGCGGATCGAAGGGGAGTCGGGCCGCTTTGAAGGTGCCTTCGAGGAATTGCCGTTTCGCGTCGGCAATCTGCTTCTGCTGGAAGGCGAGGCATCCGCCATCCGGTCCTTCATCGGCTATTATGATCTGATCGAGGTTGCCGGAAACGACGGCGCGGCACGAGCTGCCACCGGCTGGATGCCGCTTCTTGTCTTTGCTCTTGGTGTTTCTGTCTCGGCCCTCGGGCTCTTGGCGCCGGATATCGCGCTTGGCGCCGTCGTTGCGATCTTCTGCCTGATGGGCTGGCTGGACCTGCGGCTTGGCCTTCGAAACCTCAATTGGTCGATTATCATTCTTCTGGTGGCCATGTTGCCGCTCGGCACGGCACTGGCAACAACCGGTGCTGCTGCGGCAATTGCCCATGGGCTGATCGGCTTGATGCCGATGGCCAGTGCCCCGGTGGCTGTCATCGTGCTGCTGACGCTCGCCATGCTGATTACGCCCTTCGTCAACAACACAGCCACGCTTGCTATTCTGGCGCCCGTTGCGCTGGAGGTTGCCAGAGCGACGGGCCTTTCGCCGCAAATGCTGTTGATGGCCGTCACGATGGGCGCATCGCTGGATTTCCTGACACCCTTCGGTCACCACAACAATATGCTGGCCTATAGCCTTGGAAGCTATCGCTTCATCGAATTCGTCAAGGTCGGCTGGCCCGTGTCACTGGCCACGGGACTGGCGGGTGCGGTCGCATTATTGTTCTACTGGTGATCGAAACAAGGCGTTGTGCGCAGGAGATTATTGCGCCGATTGACGGCATTACACCCTATTCGTTCTGTTGCGCTGGCGCATGAGAGCCTCGCCATTCTCCCGGCAATCCTTGAAAGTGAAACAGTTTTGCGAACTGGTTTCGGTCCGTTGCAAATGTCTATCGGCTCTATAGACTGACGGCATTCAAACGGAGGAAGCCATCATGTCCAGGTCCACCCGAGTGTTCTCTCTTGCCGCCGCAAGCCTTTTTGCATCCCTGCTGGTTGCGCCGCAGGTCATGGCTGATACCACGCTGTTGAATGTCTCCTATGACCCGACCCGTGAGTTCTACAAGGACTTCAATGCGGCATTTGCAAAGGACTATAAGGCAAAGACCGGCGAGACGGTCACCATTCAACAGTCGCATGGCGGTTCCGGGAAGCAGGCCCGCTCGGTGATCGACGGGCTGGAGGCCGATGTCGTGACGCTGGCTTTGGAAAGCGATATTAACGCGATTTCCGAGAATGGCGGCAAGATCAAGCCGGATTGGCGCGGTCGCCTTGCCAACAATTCCTCGCCTTATACCTCGACCATCGTGTTCTTGGTTCGCAAGGGCAATCCGAAGGGCATCCACAACTGGGGCGATCTGGTGAAGGGGGATGTGTCCATTGTGACGCCGAACCCCAAGACATCGGGCGGTGCGCGCTGGAACTATCTGGCTGCCTGGGCCTGGGCAAACGAGGAGTTCAAGGGCGATCAGGCCAAGATAAAGGCCTATATCTCCGATCTCTACAAGCGCGCTCCGGTGCTTGATTCCGGCGCACGCGGCTCCACCGTGACCTTTGCTCAGCGCCAGATCGGCGACGTTCTGCTGGCCTGGGAAAACGAGGCCTATCTGGCCGGCCAGGAATTCGGCGAGGACAGTTTCGAGATCGTCGTGCCGCCGATTTCCATTCTGGCAGAGCCGCCGGTTGCCGTTGTGGATGCCAATGTCGATGCCAAGGGCAGCCGCAAGGTGGCCGAGGCCTATCTGCAATATCTCTATTCCGATGTGGGCCAGAATCTGGCTGCCAAGCATTTCTATCGTCCCGCAAAGCCGGAAGTGGTAGCACCCGATCTGTTGAAGAAACTGCCCGATGTGAAGCTCGTCACCATTGACGATCCGATCTTCGGTGGCTGGAAGAAGGCGCAGCCCGAGCACTTCGGTGATGGCGGCATCTTCGACCAGATCTACAAGCCGGCACGCTGAGCCCTGATCCTGCACACGATAAGGCGCCACGCTTCATGACACTTGCAGCCACGTCACGGTGGCGGTGGAAACAGCCGAGCATCATTCCGGGTTTCGGATTGACGCTCGGCTTTTCGCTCGCTTACCTTTCCCTGATCATCCTTATCCCGCTGGCGGGTCTTGTCTGGCGCACGGCTTCCATCGGCTGGGCGCAGTTCTTTGCGGTCCTCACGGACGAGAGAACGCTTGCCGCGCTCTACATAAGCTTTGGCACCGCCCTGATTGCTGCTTTGATCAATGCGGTGTTTGGCGTTCTCATCGCCTGGATCCTCGTGCGCTACGAGTTTCCGGGGCGCCGGCTGATCGATGCCATGGTCGATCTGCCCTTTGCCCTGCCAACGGCGGTAGCGGGCATCGCGCTTGCCTCGCTTTATGCGCCGAAAGGCTGGATCGGCGCGATTTTCATGCCCTTCGATATCCGCATCGCCTTCACGCCCATCGGTATCATCGTGGCACTGATCTTCATCGGCCTGCCCTTCGTGGTGCGCACGGTGCAGCCGGTGATGGAAGAGATCGACCGCGAGGTGGAGGAAGCGGCGGCAACACTGGGCGCCAGCCGCTTCCAGACCATCTTCACGGTCTTGCTTCCGGGCCTTGCACCCGCCGTATTGACCGGCTTTGCCCTGGCTTTTGCACGCGGCGTTGGCGAATATGGCTCCGTGGTCTTCATTGCCGGCAATATTCCTTATGTCTCTGAAATCGCGCCGCTCCTCATCGTCATCCGGCTCGAGGAGTTCAACTATGCGGGCGCCACGGCCGTCGCGACCATCATGCTCGCCATTTCCTTTGCCATGCTGCTGGTCATCAACCTGATCCAGGCCTGGAGCCGCAAGAGGTATGGCTATGTGTGACGTTTCTGTGGTTGCAGAGGCTGCCACCCACCACAGCCGTCTTCCCGTAGAGACGGGGAGACGGTGCCGGCACGCGGATGAGGGGCAGTTTGCCGCCGCTCAAGGTCAGAAGCGGAGTTCCCATGTCCGATAGTCGCACAACACCTTTCCGGGACCCTACAGACGAGAGCCCGCTGGTCAAGCTGCTGGTCATCCTTGTCGGCCTGGCATTTCTCGCCTTCTTTCTGTTCCTGCCGCTGGTGGGCGTCTTCGTCGAGGCCTTCCGCAAGGGCGGGCAAGCCTATGTCGAGGCGCTGGTCGAGCCTGACGCGGTTTCCGCCATCCGGCTGACGCTGCTGGTGGCCGTCATTGCGGTGCCGCTGAACCTTGTCTTCGGGGTTGCGGCGGCCTGGGCCATTGCCAAGTTCGAATTCAAGGGCAAGGCCTTTCTCATCACGTTGATCGATCTGCCCTTTTCGATTTCGCCGGTGATTTCGGGGCTTGTCTATGTGCTGCTGTTCGGCAGCCAGAGCCTGCTGGGCCCATGGTTGAAAAGCTATGGCATCGAGATACTCTTTGCCGTGCCGGGGATCGTGCTCGCCACCGTTTTCGTCACTTTTCCCTTCGTCGCGCGCGAACTTATCCCGTTGATGCAGGATCAGGGCACTGGCGATGAGGAGGCGGCGTTGTCGCTCGGAGCGTCCGGCTGGCAGACCTTCTGGTTCGTCACGCTGCCCAATATCAAATGGGGTCTGCTCTATGGCGTGCTTCTTTGCAATGCCCGCGCCATGGGTGAATTCGGGGCCGTTTCGGTGGTCTCCGGCCATGTGCGGGGCCTGACCAACACTATGCCGCTGCATGTCGAGATCCTCTACAACGAATACAATTTCGTGGCAGCCTTTGCCGTCGCCTCGCTGCTGGCAGCGCTTGCGCTTGTCACGCTCGCTCTCAAGACAATTCTGGAACTGCGGTTCGGCGCTGGCGGCGCCGGCGGCCGCAGGCATTGAAAGGCCTTTCTCCGATGGACGTCACCATCAACCATGTCCGCAAGGAATTTGCCCGCTTTCCGGCGCTGAACGACGTGTCGCTGGAAATCAAATCCGGCGAACTGATTGCCCTTCTTGGCCCTTCCGGTTCCGGCAAGACGACGCTGTTGCGGCTGATTGCCGGCCTTGATCAGCCGACCGAGGGGCAGATCTTCTTCGGTGAGGAGGATGCATCGCACCGCACGGTGCAGGAGCGCAATGTCGGCTTCGTCTTCCAGCACTATGCGCTGTTCCGGCATATGACGGCTGGCGACAATATTGGGTTTGGACTGAAAGTGCGCCCCGCCGCGATCCGCCCGCCGAAGGCGGAAATCCGCCGACGCGTCGGCGAGCTTCTGGACATGGTGCAATTGTCCGGTCTGGAAAAGCGCTACCCCAACCAGTTGTCCGGCGGCCAGCGGCAGCGGGTGGCTCTGGCGCGCGCCATGGCAATCGAGCCGCGCATTCTCCTGCTGGACGAGCCGTTTGGGGCGCTTGACGCAAAGGTGCGCAAGGAACTGCGTCGCTGGTTGCGCGAATTTCATGATCGCACCGGCCACACCACCGTGTTCGTCACGCATGACCAGGAAGAGGCGCTGGAGCTTGCCGATCGCGTGGTGGTGATGAGCCAGGGCAAAATAGAGCAGGTGGGATCTGCCGATGATGTATATGACCGACCGGGCTCGCCCTTCGTCTTTTCCTTCATCGGTGAATCCTCGCAGCTTCCCGTGAGGGTTGCCCCTGGCGGCAATGTACTCTTCAACGGTCGCCCGATCGGAATTGCCGAGAGACAGGAGGGCGATGCCATGCTGTTCTTCCGGCCGCAGGATGTGGCGCTGACGCAAGAGACCGATGCGTTGTTTGGCAAGGTAACCGCCTGTCGCCGGCTGGCCGGCACGCGCATTGCCGAAATTGATATCGCCAATGGCGGCAAAGCCCATCACGTGGAAATAGAAGTGCCGCTTGACGCGGCGGTTACGCTCGGTGCGGACCTGCGCTTTCGTCCCACGCGCTGGACGCTGTTTGCCGGTTCCAAGGCAGAATAGCTCTATAGAGTGACGAAAAGCGCCGCCGGATCTCTGTCCGGCGGGTCACACATGATGGCACTGTTGGGTTCAACTGACCGCCTTGCGGATATCCGTTGGATGCTCGTCCGCAAATATGCCCGCCCAGTCCAGATCGCCCGCATAGCGCCAGGCCATCCGGCCCTGGTCATCCAGCGCAAACAGATTGAGCCAGCCATTGTCGAACAGGGCCCGCACCTGGCCATGCCGGCGCAGGATGTCACTGATGGCTTCCCTTGGCGCCTCCACCGCAACGGTCAGCCGCAGCGGTTCGTGCACATAGGCTTCTCCGTCATGCACGGATTGAAAGGGCAGGCCGGCGCGCAGATTGCCGCCATTGCCTTCCACCACGCCGATGCCGCCGACCACATTGTGCAGCAGCTTGTTGCCGGCGCCATAAAGGGACGGCGCAACAACCGAGCCAAAATATTGCAGGCTGATCCAGCTTGCCACGACGACCGGCGCCGTCAGGATCAGCTCGAGGACCTTGAAACCCTCATCCTTGCGCCATGCATAGTCGTGCAGGAAAGCCTGGCCTTCCAGCGACCTGCCACTGGTGCGGCTGCGCGGCGCGGCAATGAAGGCCCGGCAGCCGGCAAGGCCCAGTTCAGGGCGAACCTGTGACCAGTCCTGACTGCGGGACGCGAGCGAACCGGCGGTTGCCCCCGGCAGGCGAAGTGCTCTTTCCTCGCGCACAAGGTGACCGGCCTTTGCCAGCCAGTCGCGAATGCGGCGAAGGTCTGTCGCCAGCTTCTTGTGATCGACATCGGCCTTGAACAGTGTGATCCTGTCGGTCGTGGTGTCATGCAGGCCGCCGAGAAACACGGTATCGGCCGGGATCTCGATACCCTTCTGCGCCACCAACTGGCGTACTTCCGGATCGTTCAGCAGGTTAGCAAGCAGCCGCGCATTGATATCGCCGGCATAGCCGCCGCAGGCGCCGCAATGCAGTGCGCTGGCATAGGGGTTGTTGACGACATTGGCACCGTGACCGCACAGAAGCACGACGCGGGCAAAGCCCTGCGTCAGCGACATGGCGCGCAAAACGGTTTCCGCCATGGTTGCGCGGGTCGCAAGGTCAAGCTTGAACGAGAAACGAGGGGCCGCCGCATCCGGCTTGTGCCCTTTGCCATAGCCAAGTCCGTCGCGCAGCAGCTTTGCCGCATAGACCGGACCCATGGCCTCGACAAAGGCGAAGGAGGAGACCGCCGCCAGCTTGAAGCGTCCCCAGGCGCGAATGGCGCGTGCGCCGAACCGTGCCTTGCGGTCTGCGGTGCCGCCTGGCTCCACCTCGCTGCACGTGAAGACCGAGGGCTTGAGCAGCACCGGAAGCCGGTGTTCGGCCACATCCGAGGCAAAGCCATGATGGCTTGCACCAAGCCCGAAAAAGCCGGCAAAGCCGAGCGTGCGGATGCCGGGATCGAGGCTTTCCAGCGCGCGGCGGAACACTTCCGAGCGCACGTCGATGCAGAACGCCGCCTGCAGCAGCGGGCGTGGCTCGGCAACCTTGGCAACGGTTGCAAGCGCAAGCGTGGCGGCGAGCCGGCGTTCGCTTGCGCG
This sequence comes from Rhizobium sp. FY34, assembly GCF_005222845.1. Classification (GTDB taxonomy): domain Bacteria; phylum Pseudomonadota; class Alphaproteobacteria; order Rhizobiales; family Rhizobiaceae; genus Neorhizobium. The sequence goes on from NZ_STFZ01000014.1 coordinate 434,036, forward strand.
CTCCGCTGCAACCTGCAACAGCCCGTCGATCAGCGTATCCTCGCTCGGTACAAGCGGTTGCACATGCACCCGGCGGACATCGCGCCAGTCCTTGGCAATCTTGGACTGGTGGCGGATATAAAGCGCCTCTTCAAACACCAGCCGGATGGCCAGAAGCTCCAGCGCCGTCTGATCGGCATTGCCGTCCAGTTCCGCCTTCCACTGTAAATGCCGGGCATACTGCGCCCAGCCACCCAGCGTCAGCAGAAGCTGATGGAAATAGGTGCCGGGCTCGGCGCCAAGCCCGAACCGCATGGCTGCCCGCTCGATTGCCGCCTGCGCGGTTTCAGGCGTATCGGAGACATGGATGCCGAACCCCTTGAGGCCGAGAATTTCAGGTGTCAGGTCATGGGTCGCAAAGGCCCGCCAGGCCGCATAGATGCCGTTGCGCCGCGAGGCTGCCCAAAGCGCCTGGCCTTCATCGAAATAGCCGGAGGCAAACACGCCGATTCGGTCGGCAATCAGGCCCGGCCAGTCCTTGCCGGATGCGCGGGCGGCCAGATCCGCAATCGTCGGCAGTGCTTCCAGCGCCGAGGGCTCGCGGGTTGCCGCCGCCTTCAATCCGGCAAGATCCAGCCGATGCGCAAGTATGCTGGCCGATGTGCTGGCCGAAAGTGCTGCGACCAGATCGTCATCGCTGATCTCGCCCTTGGCGATCTTGTCGGCATAATGGTGTCTTGGCAGCGCAAGCCGCACGCCGCCGATGCGGGCAAGCCTTGCAGCCGTGATGTCGAGCTTTTCACCGACATGCCCGAGGAAGGGATTGACGGCAACGGTTGCCGTCAGCGGCCAGGCCGGCGGAATGGCCCGGACCGCCTGATCTGCCGCCCGTGCCAGCGCATCGCGATGCAGCATGTCGATCGTGGTTTTCTCGGTCATCGGATTACTCCTTCACTTGGGACACAGCGATGTCAGGCATTGCGGCTTTGGGCAGGCTGGTGGCGCGTGGCAGCGTCCAGCCTCCGAGCAGGCGGTCGAAGAGGGCATTGACGTAAAGGCCGTTGGCGAGATGCACCCGCAGGCCCGATGCGGCCGGGTGATAGGCCCAGAGCGGGAAGAGCGCCTGGGCGACGGCGACAATGCCGAAAGTGACAACGCAGAGCATCATCAGCGACCATTCGAGCGGTCCCGGCTGCGGCGTTGCCGGAAGCGTGCCGTGCAGCAGGCTATCGGCGCCGCGTTGCAGGGCGAAATAGGCGGTTGCCGCCGAGATGGCATAGAGCGAGGTGCGCCAGGTGAGGGCGCGCGGTGCGGCATCGGCCAGCCCTTGCGCAATCAGGTAGGCGACACCGAAGATCAGGATTGCGCCGAGGGCCAGCGCCTGCGGTGGCTTGTCGGCAAAGCCAAAGAGAACACCGATGACCGCATAGATGGCAAGCGCCAGCAGGAAGGCGCGACCCACCGCCCTTGCATCCGGGATGGCAACCGGACCGGGCCGCCGGATGGATGCGACCGTGTCAATGGCGGAACCGGAGGAGAGGAAGGCATGCGCCTTATACAGCGAGTGGGCAACGATGTGCAGAAGCGCGATGGGGAAAAGCGCCAGCCCGCATTGCAGGATCATGAAGCCCATCTGCGCCACCGTGGACCAGGCAAGCGAGGTCTTCACGTTGGATTGCGTCAGCATCACGATACAGCCAAACAGCGCGGTAAAGCCACCGACCATCACCAGCAGGGCAAGCACGACCGGCGCCTGCAGCATCACATCGGCAAAGCGGATGAGCAGGAAGCCGCCGGCATTCACCACGCCGGCATGCAGGAGGGCGGAAACCGGCGTCGGCGTTTCCATCACCTCGGTCAGCCAGCCATGCGTCGGAAATTGTGCGGACTTGAGCAGGGCGGCAAGCGCCAGAAGACAGGCGGCCGTTGTCGAAAGCGGTATGGCTTCCGTCTGCCTGGCAGCCGCCAGGATCTCGCCGATATCGCCTGTGCCGAAGGAATAAGCCAGCAGAACCACGGCGGCAATCAGCGCCACATCGCCGATGCGCGAAATCACGAACTTCTTGCGGGCGGCCCGCTGGGCTGCAATCCGCTGCGGATAAAACAGAAGCAACTGGTGCAGCAGAAGGCTGGTCGCGACCCAGCCGATGACCAGTTGCAGAAGCGTGCCGGACTGGACAAGCAGCAGAACGGCCGCAAGCGTTGCCGTCATCCAACCGGTAAACGGTCCCTGCCGTTCATCACCACCAAGGAATGTGCCGGCATAGCGCAGCACCATCCAGCCGATGAAAGACACGAGAGCGAGCATGATCAGGCTGACGAGGTCGAGGCGCGGCGCAAGGGCCATATAGCCATAGCCGATCTTGAAGCCGGTGCCGGGACCCGATTGCGCCAGCAGGATGCCGGACAGGACGGTGACGAGAATGGCGCCGATGGCGGCAAGTTCGGCGACCCGGATGGCAAGGCGTGGCCTCAAGCCTGGGGCGCGAAAGGCAGAGGCGGATGCGGCAAGCAGCAGCAGGGGCGCCAGAAGGGGCAAGGTGTGGCTCATGGGCAATCTCCGGGCTAGGGCCGTTCCTTGGGAGGACGTAACGGCTCAGTCACGGGTCTGTTAACAGTCGGGACATCCCAATAAAAATTCATTGTTTCTGTGAAACCGTTCTATAAAATAGAACCATGCCAGAGCTGAACTATCACCACCTGCGTTATTTTCGCGCCGTCGCCCATGATGGCAACCTCACCCGAACGGCTGAGCGGCTGAACCTGTCGCAATCGGCTTTGTCGATCCAGATCAAGCAGTTGGAAGAGCGGCTGGGCCATGCGCTGTTTGAGCGCCGGGGGCGCCAGCTCTATCTGACGGAGGCGGGACGCATCGCGCTCGACCATGCCGATACGATCTTTTCCACCGGCGATGAACTGCTTGAAACGCTGAAGGAGACCGGGCGTATCCGTCGCGCTATCCGCATCGGGGCGCTTGCCACGCTGTCGCGCAACTTCCAGATGGAATTCCTGCGACCGATCCTCGGTCGAACGGATGTGGACATGATCCTGCGATCCGGCAGCACCAGCGAGCTTCTGGGTGCGCTGGGCTCGCTCAATCTCGATATCGTGCTGCTCAATCAGGCGCCGATGTCGGATGCCATCACGCCCTTTGTCGCCCAGCATGTCTATCAGCAACGCGTCAGCCTTGTGGGGCAGCCCTCCTATAGCGGCTCGGGCCTGAAGCTTGCCCAGCTCCTGGCCCGACATCCGGTCATTCTGCCGACGTTGGAAAGTGGCGTACGCTCGCAGTTCGAAGCGCTTGTGGCGCGGCTCGGCATCGTTCCGCAGATCGCTGCCGAAGTGGATGACATGGCGATGATGCGCCTTCTGGCGCGCGAAGGGGCTGGCCTTGCGGTTTTGCCGCCCATCGTCGTCAAGGGCGAGCTTGAAGCGGGAAGCCTTGTGGAATTCGATGCGCTGCCCGGTGTTATCGAGACATTTTATGCCGTGACGGTGAAGCGCCGCTTTCCCAACCCGCTCATCCGCCTGCTTCTGGAGGCAACCGAAGACGGTAAGTTCAAGATCACCTGATCTGCCTTCTGCCGTCAGGCATAGGGCGCCAGCTTGTCCAGGAGCGGAAGCTGCGCCTGCAGCCGGGTCAACAGCAGCACCATGCCGCTGATCTTGCGCTGCAGAAAAATCTTGTCGGGCGGCGGCAGTGCCCAGCTCGCGCGGTCGGCAATCAGTGGTGCTGCCTTTAGCCGGATCTCTGCAATAAATTGCCGGTCGCCGAAATCAAACACCCCGCCGCGGCTTGCATGAATATGGGCAAGGCCAATGCCGATCATCGCATCCACCGCGGCACGATGGCGGGTGGCTTGCGCCTTCGACATAAAGCCCATGCCGATCAGCGCTTCGCGCACGGCTGGTACATCGCTTGCCAGACCGGCGCGCAGCAGCTGGCGGTAGGCGTCCGCAGTCTCGGGTCCCACCGGGCGTGCAGCGCCAAAATCCAGGAGGACGATTCTTCCGCTGTCTGGCTGCCAGCGGTAGTTGGCGAAGTTCGGATCGGTCTGCATCAGCCCGAAGTCGAACAATTCGCTAAGCACCAGATCAAGCAGCGCTTCGGTTGCGGCATTGCGCTTCTCCCGCGATACATTCGACAGGCTTTCGATGGGAACCCCCGGCAGGAAATCCATCGGCAGGACAGTGGGGCGCAGGAGTTCGTCAAACGGCTGCGGCAGGACAAAGCGGCTGTCTGTCGCCAGATGTTCGCCATAGCGGCGCATCTGGTCTGCCTCGCGCAGATAGTCGGCTTCTTCGTGCAGCTGGCGCTTGGCTTCAGTCAACAGGGGCGCGATGTTGAGCCCCGAAGGTAGCAGGCCTGACATGCGCAGCAGCGTTGCGACATTGTTGATATCGGCATTGATGCTGACGGCAACGCCCGGATACTGCACCTTGACCGCCAGATCACGCCCGGACACATGGCGGGCGCGGTGCACCTGGCCGATCGACGCAGCGGCGATCGGCGTCATGTCGAACCTTTCGAACTGGCGGCGCCAGTCGGCTCCCCAGGCGGCGGCAAGGCTGCGCTCCAGCTGGTGCGGCGGCATGATATGGGCTGAATTGCGCAGCTGCGCCAGAATGGCGGTCAGCTCCTCCGGCAGCATGTCGCCCGCATCCAGAGACAGCATCTGGCCAAGCTTCATGGCCGCACCGCGCAGGCGCGACAGCTGGTCGGTCACCTTGCGCGCATTGGAAGGCGTCAGCAGCAGGTCGCTCAAATGCGGCCGCTCGCCTTGTGCCATGCGGCGCAGACCCTCGCCCAGAACGCCTGTGGCAACGCCGCCGGCAATCTGGCCGAAGGCAGCTAGACGCGACAGGCGACCCTGCGGCACGGGGCGTGAACGATCACTCATTGAAACAGCCTTTGCAATCGGGGTCTGATACGCAGGAACGCTGTATAGGCGCGCTCGAAGATCGGTGTGGCAGGCGCCCAACCGGCCAGAAGCCCAAGCGGACGCAAAAGCGGTATGGCGCGCCACATGGCGGCAAAGGCTGCAGCGCCGGAGAACAGCGTGCCAGCCTCTTCGGCATGGAAACGCGCCAGGATATCGGCCCGGTCAATCGGGCAGCTGGACGAGGGATCGCAGGCATCGACAAAGCGGATCGCGCCGCGCCGGTCCAGCCGGCGCATCATGGCGATTTCCCGGATGCACAGCGGGCAGGCGCTATCGAACCAGACGGTCACCTGTTGTGTCATGGGTTACTCGGTCCATTTCTGTGCGTGTTACATCAGCCTACGGGTATTTAGCCGCCGCAGATCAGTGAACGCGCAAACGCCAGAGTACCCCCCTCACTCGTCCGCAACGGTGCGGGCGCCTTCGTTGCGATAGGAGGCAAGTTCGTCCAGCATATCGACCAGAAGGTCGATCCGCTCTCGGCCAAAACGGGTTTCGAGCTCCTGGTAGATCTTGCGGCTATCGGGCAGCACCTCGCGGATGATTGCTTCGCCAGCTGGCGCAATCGCCAGGAGAACACGGCGTCCATCGGAGATGTCCTTGTGCTTGGAAATGAAGCCTCGTTCTTCCAGTGACCGGATCATGCGGGTGAGGCTCGGGGCCAGGATGAAGGCGCGTTCGGCGACTTCCGAGGCATCCAGCGTGCCCGCCTCATGAAGAACGCGGATGACCCGCCATTGCTGTTCCGTCACGTCATGTTCGGCGAGCATGGGCCGGAAATGGCTCATCACGGCTTCTCGGGCGCGCAACAGCGTGATCGGCAGAGAACGACGCGTGGCACGCGGTGCCGTCATGCCGTCGGCTGCTTTGTTCTCGCCATCCCCGTTTACCGCTCCGTCTGCCATCTGGTCTTCACGCTCTTTGTTTTCGTTAACATGTTCATTGTTCTATTCGCCGGTTATCCGCAAGACTTTGCAGTAGAACATTCCATCAGGTCTTGCTCAATAACGGCTTTTGTTGGGGATCAGGCGGATCGACCTGCCTGATTGTGGCGCCATTCGCCCGGTGGAAGGCCGGTGCGGGCACGGAAGAAGCGGGAGAAATAGGCGGGGTCATGAAAGCCGATCTCATAGCTCACATCTTCCACGGAACGGACGGTAAAGAGAAGCAGGCGCTTTGCCTCCAGCAGGCGTCGTTCATCGATATAGGCCTTGAGGGATAGGCCGAAGGCCTGCCGGCAGGCTTTGGTCAGCAGATGCGGTGTGGTGGACAGGGTTTCGAGATAGCGCTCGATTGGCCAGTTTTCTCGAAAATGTCCATCGACCAGCCGGCGAAAGGCCTGTGCCAGATCATGGCTGCCCGGTGCCTGGCGGATGCCGGTGCTGGCCAGACTTGCAATATCATTGGTCGCAACCGCCAGAAGGGCGGCAAGGCCCGCCGGCATGCCGCGCCGGTAATCGTCGTGCAGCCGTTGCATGATGGCGCGCAGCTTTTCCCACAGGGCGTTTTCACTCTGCCCGGTCACCATGATTGGCCGGTCGAAGGCAAGGCTCGACAGCGTCGCAATCGGCACCAGCGCGCTGTCTGCCACCGAAGCGACCAGCGCATCTGATTCGTCCGGCTCAACTGTGAAGCCATGTACCACGCCGCTCGGCACAAAGCTGACGGCCGGTGCGATAAAATCCAATCTCTGATCTTCGATGAAGTAGACGCCACGGCCGCGCGTCCAGAAGGTGATTTGTGCCATGCGGTCATGCTGATGCGCGGCAACGCAGCCGGAATGCACCTGTCGGCGCTCCATCACGGTTTCCACATGCAGGAAACCGATGTCCAGAGGGCGATCCGGTTCGCCATAGACAAAAAAACTGGGAACCTTCTCTGTCATTGTTCGCCTGAAAAAGTGCAAGTTATTTTGCCATTCTGTCCATGGCTGACGCCTCTGGCAAGGGCTAGGCTTTGATCATCGTCAAGGGAGGACATGTGATGAAAGCCGAAGATTTCCGCGCCGACAGGAAGCGCCCATTTACCGGTGCCGAATATATCCAATCGCTGCGCGATGACCGCGAAGTCTATATCAATGGCGAGCGGGTGAAGGACGTGACGACGCATCCCTCGATGCGCAATTCCGTGCGCTCTCTGGCCCGCCTCTATGATGCCCTGCATGACCCGGCAACGAAGGATGTGCTGACGGCACCGACCGATACCGGCAATGGCGGCTACACGCACAAATTCTTCAAGCATGCCCGCTCGGTGGATGATCTCGTCGGACAGCAGGCGGCCATCGACCAGTGGGCCCGCATGACCTATGGCTGGATGGGCCGCACCGCCGATTACAAGGCGTCCTTGATGAACACGCTCTCGGTCAATGCCGACTGGTATGGCGACTATGCCGGCAATGCCCGCGCCTGGCACGACCGCACGCAGGAAGCCGGCCTGTTTCTCAATCATGCCATCGTCAACCCGCCGATCGACCGCCATAAACCCGCGGAGCACGTCAAGGACGTCTTCGTGCATGTGACGAAGGAAACCGATGCCGGTATCTATGTTTCAGGCGCAAAGGTCGTCGCCACATCTTCGGCGCTGACGCATTACAATCTTCTGGCGCAGGCTTCTGCCACCGTCACCGAAGATCCGTCGCTGTCGCTCACCTTCATCGCGCCGATGAATGCACCGGGCGTCAAGATGTTCTGCCGTACCTCTTACGAGGAAACCGCAAACCGTACCGCGCAGCCCTTCGACTATCCGCTCTCCTCGCGCTTTGACGAGAACGACGCGATCCTCGTGCTCGACAATGTGTTCGTGCCCTGGGAAGACGTGCTGATCTACAAGGATGCGCGACGCATCCTGTCCTTTACCGTCCTATCCGGCTTCATGCAGGGCTTCTGCTTCCAGGGTTGCGGCCGCTTCGTGGTGAAGCTCGAATTCCTTGCCGGCCTGCTCGCCAAGGCGCTGCGGGCCACCGGCGGCGATGCCTTTCGCGGTAACCAGGCCATGCTGGGTGAAGTGATTGCGCTTCGCCACAAGTTCAAGGCGTTTTCCGATGCCATGGCGCGCAATCCGGTTGACTGGGTGGGCGGTGCGAAGCTGCCGAACCTTGAGGCGGCGCTGTGCTACCGCGCCTTCATGTCGGATGCCTATCCACGCATCATCGATATCGTGCGTCGCTCGATTGCCTCCGGTCTCATCTACCTGCCATCCTCGGCCAAGGATTTCGCCAATCCGGAGATCAACCGCTACCTTGCGCAATATGTGCGCGGCTCCAACGATATGAGCCATATCGAGCGCATCAAGATTATGAAACTGCTCTGGGACGCCACCGGCACGGAATTCGGCGGGCGCCACGCGCTCTATGAGCTGAACTATGCGGGCTCCCCGGAAGATGTGCGCCTGCAGGTGCTGAAGGGTGCGGAAAAAGGCCGGATCCTGCGCGACATGGAAGCGCTGGTCGATACCTGCATGGATGACTATGACGAAAAGGGCTGGACCGGCGATACCTGGCTTCAGCCACTGGACGGGCGCCAGGCCGGTCTGCTTGACGCGGCCGAGTGAGGGGGCCCGATGTCCATGACCGTCACCAAAAGCGAATTTCGCGATGCCATGGCGCGTGTCTGCGCGCCGGTCAATGTCATTACCAGCAAGGGACCCGCCGGGCGCGGCGGGTTCACCGCCACCGCCATGTGTTCGGTGACTGATGAACCGCCGACGCTTCTGGTGTGCATGAATGCGCGCTCTGCCCAGACCGGCCTTTTCGTCGAGAATCGGCGTTTCTGCGTCAATGTTCTGACGCCCGATCATCGCGATCTCGCCGGTCTGTTTGCCGGACAGCAGAGCGATATGGAGGCACGCTACGCAGCGGCCGACTGGCTGGATCTGCCGTCGGGCAATCAGGCACTGGCGGATGCTATCGTCTCCTTCGATTGCCGGCTGATCGAGGCGCGCCCTGTCGGAACGCACAATATCTTCATCGGTGAAGTGGTGGGTATCCGCTGCCGCAAGGATGGCGAGGCGCTTTTGTATTTCGATCGCGGCTATGTGAATGTCGCTTCAGAGGCCCGCAGTGCGGCCGGCTGAAGGCATGTGGTCTCCCGCCAAGCAGTCCCGACGCAGACGACAAAAAGGCGCTTGACATTTTCCCGTATACTTAACATGTTAATTGAAAGTCTTGGAGGAGACATGCCCCATTTAACCGTCGAATATTCGGCCAATCTCGATGGCCGGACTGATCTCGGCCATCTGTGTGAAGCGCTTCTCGAAACGCTGCTTCAGACCGGGCTTTTCGAGATCGGCGCGATCCGTGTGCGCGCGCTTCGTGCCGATCATTTCGCTATTGCCGACCGCTTGGCCGAAAACGGTTTCATTGATCTTGTTCTACGTATCGGCACGGGCCGGACGGACGAAGAAAAAAAGCGAACCGGCGAGGCGCTGTTTGCCTGCGCCACCGATGTGCTCGGCCCCCTTTTCGAGACCCCGCATTTTGCACTGTCGCTGGAGATCCGCGAGATCGATCCAGCGCTCAGCTGGAAGAAGAATGCCATCCATCCGCGTCTGCGCGGCAAATAACAATCTTTAGGAAACGCGGTCCTGAACGGCTCGCACCGAGGAAGCTCCGAGGAAATTCCATGTCCAAATTGCAGGAAAATATCGAGAAGGCGCAAGCCTATCTGGCCCGCTTCAAAGAGGCTGGCGTGCTCAACCGCATCGGCGGCGAAGACGTGGCCGCAGCCGACGGCACGACGTTCGAAACCATCTCGCCGGTTGATCTGCAACCGCTTGCGAAGGTGGCGCGTGGCAAGGCTGCGGATATCGACCGGGCCGCCAAGGCGGCAAAGGCTGCGTTTGCCGATTGGGCTGCAATGCCGGGCGATCAGCGCAAGAAGCTGATGCACAAGATTGCCGATGCCATTGAGGCTCGCGCCGAAGAGATCGCCTTTGTCGAGGCGATGGATACCGGGCAATCGCTGAAATTTATGGCCAAGGCAGCGCTTCGCGGCGCGGAAAACTTCCGCTATTTCGCCGATCGCGCACCGGAAGCGCGCGATGGCAGGAGCATTCGTGCGCCGGGCCAGGTGAACATCACCACCCGCGTGCCAATCGGTCCGGTTGGCGTGATCACGCCGTGGAACACGCCTTTCATGCTGTCGACCTGGAAGATTGCACCGGCGCTTGCGAGCGGCTGCACCATCGTCCACAAGCCGGCGGAATTTTCGCCGCTCACCGCCCGTCTTCTGGTGGAAATCGCCGAAGGGGCCGGCCTGCCGAAGGGCGTGTGGAACCTCGTCAACGGTCTGGGTGAAGATGCTGGCAAGGCGCTGACCGAGCATCTGCTGATCAAGGCGATCGGCTTTGTCGGCGAAAGCCGCACCGGATCGATGATCATGAAACAGGGTGCCGATACCCTGAAGCGCGTTCATTTCGAGCTTGGCGGCAAGAACCCGGTGATCGTGTTTGCCGATGCCGATCTGGAGCGCGCAGCCGATGCTGCCGTTTTCATGATCTACTCGCTGAACGGCGAGCGTTGCACCTCGTCCTCGCGTCTCCTGGTGGAAGAGAGCGTTTATGACCGCTTCACCGCATTGGTGGCGGAAAAAGCCAAGCGTATCAAGGTTGGCCATCCGCTTGATCCGGAAACCGTGATCGGCCCGCTGATCCACCCGGTGCATGAGAAGAAGGTTCTCGACTATATCGAGATCGGCAAGTCGGAAGGCGCCACGGTTGCCGCCGGCGGCGCGAAGTTCGATGGTCCAGGCGGCGGCTGCTATGTTTCGCCGACACTGTTTACCGGCGCCAACAACCAGATGCGCATTGCACAGGAAGAGATTTTCGGCCCTGTGCTGACGGCCATTCCGTTCAAGGATGAAGCGGACGCGCTCAACATCGCCAATGACGTTCAATATGGCCTGACCGGCTATCTCTGGACCTCGGATGTGACGCGAGCCTTCCGCTTTACCGATCATCTCGAAGCCGGAATGATCTGGGTGAATTCGGAAAATGTGCGCCACCTGCCGACCCCGTTTGGCGGCGTGAAGAATTCCGGCATCGGCCGTGATGGCGGTGACTGGTCCTTCGATTTCTACATGGAAACCAAGAACGTCGCTTTTGCCACGCTGCCGCACGCCATCCAGAAGCTCGGCGGCTGATCAGGCTTTCGAACCCATTATAGGCGCGCGGCGGAGGGCCGCGCGGCCATCACCCCAGTCATTGACCGGTCGGCAATGTCCGTTCCGGTGCCCGAGGAGGAAACCATGCCGCTGCCGAAATTCAATCTCTACCCGGCCTTCAACACCGTGCGTCTGAGCCACGTTGAGTTCGTGGTGAAGGATCTGGCTGCCAGCCGCGCCTTCTATGCCGATATTCTCGGCCTGCAGGTGACGGATGAGGATACAGAAACCGTCTATCTTCGTGCTCTGGAAGAGCGCGGACACCATTGCATCATCCTGAAGAAGGGCGATGTGGCAGCGGTCAATTTCCTGGCCATGAAGGTCTATTCGGAAGAGGACCTGGACAAGGCGAAAAGCTATTTCGATGCCAAGGGCCACACGACCTCATGGGTCGAGCGTCCCTTTCAGGGCCGCACGCTGCGCACCACGGACAATTTCGGCATTCCGCTGGAATTTTACCACAAGATGGACCGCCTGGCGCCGATCCACCAGAAATATGCGCTCTATCACGGCGTCAAGCCGTTGCGCATCGATCACTTCAACTGCTTCACGCCGGATGTCGATGCCTCCGTCGCCTTCTACAACGACATCGGTTTTCGCGTGACCGAATATACCGAGGACGACGAGAGCAAGAAGCTCTGGGCGGCCTGGATGCATCGCAAGGGCGGCGTGCATGACATGGCCTTTACCAATGGCGTTGGTCCGCGCCTGCATCACACCGCCTTCTGGGTGCCGACGCCGCTCAACATCATCGATCTGCTCGACCTGATGTCGACAACTGGCTATCTCGCTAATATCGAGCGTGGCCCCGGTCGCCACGGCATTTCCAATGCCTTCTTCCTCTATATTCTCGATCCGGACGGCCATCGTATCGAGATTTACTGCTCGGATTATCAGACCGTCGATCCGGATCTCGAGCCGATCAAATGGGACCTGAAGGACCCGCAGCGCCAGACGTTGTGGGGCGCTCCTGCCCCGCGCTCATGGTTTGAGCATGGCAGCAGTTTTGCCAATACGGCAACGCTTGAGCCGCTTTTGAAGGCCCAGCCGATCATTGCGCCGTGAGCGCGACGACCGATAGCGGGGAGGGGGCTGTCGCAAGCCTGCCTCCCCAATCCCTATTCCTGTCCAAAGTTTTGAGCGAGGGATGAAGCCGATGACCTTGAACGACCCCACCTTGTTCCGCCAGGCTGCGCTCGTGGGCGGTGACTGGATCGCGGCTGATCCGGCCAATGCGATTGCCGTCACCAATCCGGCGACGGGCGTCGTCATCGGCCATGTGCCGAAGCTCGGTACCGCTGAAACCAAGGCGGCCATTGCCGCCGCGCAAGTCGCACAGGCGGAATGGGCGGCGCGCACCGCCAAGGACCGTGCCGGCATCCTGCGCAACTGGTTTAACCTGATGATGGAAAACCAGGAGGATCTCGGCCGTATCCTGACGCTGGAACAGGGCAAGCCGCTGGCGGAAGCCAAGGGCGAGATCGCCTATGGGGCAAGCTTCATCGAATGGTTCGCCGAGGAAGCCCGTCGCGTCTATGGCGATATCATTCCCGGTCACCAGAAGGACAAGCGCATTCTGGTGATGAAGCAGCCGATCGGCGTGGTGGCCGCCATCACGCCTTGGAACTTCCCGAATGCCATGATCACCCGCAAGGCCGGTCCTGCCTTTGCCGCCGGCTGCGCCATGGTGCTGAAGCCGGCTTCGCAGACGCCGTTTTCGGCAATTGCGCTCGCGGTTCTGGCCGAACGTGCCGGCCTGCCGAAGGCGCTCTTCAGCGTGCTCACCGGATCGGCCCGTGAAATCGGCGCCGAGATGACGGCAAATCCCGTGGTGCGCAAGCTGACCTTCACCGGATCTACCGAAGTGGGCGCAGAGCTTTACCGCCAGTCGGCCCCGACGATTAAGAAACTCGGGCTGGAACTGGGCGGCAATGCGCCGTTCATCGTGTTCGATGATGCGGATCTTGATGCGGCCGTCGAAGGTGCCCTGATCGCCAAGTTCCGCAACAATGGCCAGACTTGCGTCTGCGCCAACCGGCTTTACGTCCAGGACGGTGTTTATGATGCCTTTGCACAGAAGCTTGCAACCGCTGTCGGCAAGCTGAAGACCGGCAATGGCTTCGATGAAGGCGTGGCGCTCGGTCCGCTGATCGACGAGGCGGCGCTCAAGAAGGTCGGCGAGCATGTGGCGGACGCCGTGTCCAAGGGCGCCACGATCCTGCAGGGCGGCAAGCCGCACGCGCTTGGCGGCACTTTCTATGAAGCGACGGTGCTTGCGAATGTGACGCAGGACATGGCGGTCGCCACCGAGGAAACCTTCGGACCCGTTGCTCCGCTGTTCCGGTTCAAGGATGAGGCCGATGTCATCGCCAAGGCCAATGACACCGAATTTGGCCTCGCCTCCTATTTCTACGCCAAGGATCTTGCCCGCGTGTTCCGCGTGGCGGAGGCGCTCGAATACGGCATGGTCGGCGTCAATACCGGCCTCATCTCAACGGCGGAAGCGCCGTTCGGCGGGGTCAAATCCTCGGGCCTTGGACGAGAAGGTTCCAAATACGGCATCGATGACTTCATCGAGATCAAATACGTTTGCCTCGGCGGTATCCAGTAAAGGAAGCCCATTCATGACCCATCCCCGTTTCGCCAGCTTTTCCACGTCCAAACGGACGGGCTACGGCCTGATCGTAGATGAGGGCGTCATCGATCTGTCCCTGCGCTATGGCGATCGCTATGCGACGCTGCGCGAGGTGATTGAAGCCGGACAGCTTGGCGCCCTTGCAGAGGCTTGCCGTGATCTGCCGGTTGATTATCCCTTGAGCGAGATCACCTATGAAATCCCGGTTCCGGCTCCCGAAAAAATCATCTGCGTTGGCGTGAATTTCCCCGACCGCAACGAGGAATACAAGGACGGGCAGGCAGCACCCAGTAACCCCTCGCTGTTCATTCGCTTTCCGCGCTCCTTTACCGGCCATGACCGGCCACTTATCCGTCCGCCGGAAAGCCACCAACTCGATTACGAAGGCGAAATCACCATCGTCATCGGCAAGGGTGGTCGCCGCATTCCGCAAGCCGAAGCGCTCGACCATATCGCGGCGCTGACGCTGTGCAATGAAGGCACGCTGCGTGACTGGGTGCGTCACGCCAAGTTCAATGTCACGCAGGGCAAGAATTTCGATGCCTCCGGCTCCATCGGCCCCTGGCTTGTTCCTTACACAGACGAAAGCCAGCTTGCCGATATCAAGCTTGAAGCCCGCGTCAATGGCGAGGTGCGCCAGAGCGACCGCACCAGCCGGATGATTTTTTCGTTCCGGAAAATCATCAATTACGTGTCCACTTTCACGACGCTGGTTGCCGGCGATGTCATCGTCTGCGGCACGCCGACGGGCGCCGGCGCGCGCTTCGACCCACCGATCTGGCTGAAGCCGGGCGATGTGGTGGAGGTGGAAGCCGAAGGTATCGGACTGTTGCGCAACACCATTGCCGACGAGGTGCTGTGACATGCTGACGAAGGACCAGATCGCCGCTGCTGCCGGGAGCCTGGATGAGGCCGAGCGGACACGCATTCAGACCGGGCTTCTGTCACTGAAGCACCCGGACATCACTATGGACGACGCCTACGCCATTCAGGCCGCCTGGGTGCAGAGGAAGGTGGCAGCGGGTCGAAAGGTGATCGGCTGGAAAATCGGGCTGACCTCCAAGGCCATGCAATATGCGCTGAACATCAATATCCCGGATTCCGGCGTGTTGTTCGATGACATGGTCTTCGAGGACGGCGCGACCGTGCCGAAGACCCGCTTCATCCAGCCGCGCATCGAGGCGGAAATCGCCTTCGTCATGAAGGCACCGCTGAAAGGACCCGGCGTCACGGTGTTCGATGTGCTGAACGCCACCGATTACGTGACGCCGGCGCTGGAAATCCTCGACACACGTATCCTGCGCATTGATCCCGAAACGAAGAAGGCGCGCAATGTCTTCGACACGATTTCCGACAATGCCGCCAATGCCGGCGTGGTCACCGGTGGCCGCGCCGTGCGGCCGGACCAGCTCGACATGCGCTGGATGGGCGCCATCGTTTCGCGCAATGCGGAAGTGGAAGAGACCGGGCTTGGCGCCGGCGTTCTCAACCAGCCGGCCCGCGGTGTGGCCTGGCTTGCCAACCGGCTTGCCCAGTATGGCGATGGCATAGAGGCCGGGCAGATCGTGCTGGCAGGCTCCTTCATCCGGCCGATCGAGGCGCGTCACGGCGATACGATCACGGCTGATTTCGGGCCTTACGGCTCGGTCAGTCTCTATTTCGAATAGGAGTTTGTTGCATGCCCGCACCCGTCAACCGGTTCAAGCAGACATTGAAGGAAGGGCAGGTGCAGATCGGCCTGTGGCAGGCGCTCGCCAATCCCTATACGGTCGAGATCTGCGCCGGCGCCGGCTATGACTGGCTGCTGCTCGACGCCGAACATGCACCGAACGATATTCCGCTTCTGCTGGCGCAATTGCAGGCCATGCAGGGCTCACCCAGCCATCCAATCATCCGCCCGCCGATCGGCGAGACATGGATCATCAAGCAGTTGCTGGATATCGGCGCCCAGACGCTGCTGATACCCATGGTGGAAAGCGGCGCGCAGGCGGCGGATCTGGTGAAAGCCACCCGATACCCGCCGCATGGCGTGCGGGGCGTTGGCGCAGCGCTCGCGCGTGCCTCGCGCTTCAATCGCATTCCCGATTATCTGCAGACCGCCAATGATGAAATCTGCCTGCTCTTGCAGGTGGAAAGCCGCGCCGGGCTTGCAGCCCTCGATGACATTGCCGAAACCGACGGCGTGGACGGTGTCTTCATCGGGCCCGCCGATCTTGCCGCCGACATGGGTTTTCTTGGGCAACCCGGTGCGCCGGAAGTGCAGGCGGAAGTGGAAAAAGCGCTGGCAAGAATCCAGTCGCATGGCAAGGCCGCCGGCATCCTGATCGGAGATCTGGCGCTGGCCAAACGCTATGTGGAGCTTGGTGCCACCTTCGTCGCCATCGGCAACGACGTCACACTCTTCGCCAATGCCACCAACAAGCTCCTTGCGGATTTCAAGTCCGTGCAGCCGATCGCTGCATCCTGGGCGGGAGGGCAGGTTTACTGACGCATACGGGGTGCCGCAAGCGTCGGCGGCAGACCGGATATCATCTCTGACGGCACTCAAGCATGATGAATTTCTTGACATGTAACATGGTAGTTGTCACAGTTTGAGCCTGGGATATTCAGGGCATTCCGCTTTCTGAGGAGGGGGTGGAAATGTCCAAAGCCGGGTCTCAACACAAAGTTTCACAAGGGAGGAAGACAATGAAGATCATTTCCAGTGTGGTCGCCGCCACAATGCTGATGGTGGCAAGCGCCGCTCAGGCCGCGCCCGTCAAGCTCAAGTTCGCGCATTTCTGGGGTGCAAATTCTGGTCCGCACCAGGATTTTGCACTCGGCTGGGCCGATCAGGTCACGAAGTGCTCGGGTGGCGAGATTACCTTCGAATTTTACACCGCCGGTACGCAGCTCGGCAATGTGACGAAGCTCGAGGACGAGTTGCGCGCCGGCCTCGTGGATCTGGCGCATGGCCTGAACCATTTGCCGCGCAACCGCTTCACGCAGGCGACCATTATCGATACGCCGCTTCTGTCGAAAAGCGCCTATGCCAATTCCATGACGCTCTGGACCCTTTTCAAGGAGGGCGCGATTTCCAAGCCTTATGAAGGTCTGCAGGTGCTGGCGCTGCATGCGCATGCGGCGGGTCTCATCCACACCAAGGGCAAGGCGGTTCGCCTGCCGGAAGATCTGAAGGGCATGCGCATCCGTTCGCCATCGCCTGCCGCTGCATTGATGTTGCAGGAACTGGGGGCCGTGCCGGTTGGCCTGCCGCCGGGCGAGACCTATGAAGCGATTTCCAAGGGCACGGCGGATGGCACGATTTTCCCCTGGGAAGGCGTTGCCGGCTTCAAGCTTGCCGAAGTGCTCGACTATTCGTCGGACCTGAAGCTCAACGCCGCATCCTTCTGGTTTGCGATGAATGAGAACAAATACAAGTCATTGAGCGATACACAGCGCAAATGCGTTGACGAGGCCTCCTATGAGCCGCTGGTGAAAAAGGCCGGCGATTACTGGGCCAAGTGGGACAAGCCCGGTCTGGAGCAGACCAAGGCTGCCGGCAACGAGATCATCGAACCGGATGCCGCAGCCCAGGCTGCCTGGCAGACGGCGATGAAGCCGGTGATTGCGAGCTACCTGGCATCGCTGAAGAAGGACGGCTTTGCCAATGCGGACGAAGTCTACCAGCGGGCGCAGCAGCTCGTGCCGCAATACGAGGCGGAATATCTCTCGCGCAAGTAATGGTCGCCGGCGGCATGGATCCTATCCGTGCCGCCTTTCTCACGCTCCATTGAAGAAGCTGTCCCATGAGGATTTTTGATTCCGTTTTCCGTTATCTCGCCTTGCTCGGCGCGGGTTCGTTTGCTGTTGCCACCTGCATTACCGTTGCCGATGTCGTCTTGCGCCAGTTTGCCAGCGGTGTTCTGGGTGCCGTGGATTATGTCCAGCTTTTCATCATGTCCGGCGCATTTCTGGCCATGCCCTATGCCTTCCGCGTCAATGCGCATGTGACGCTGGATCTGGTCTCGGCGCTGCTGTCGCTGCGCGGCCAATGGCTGCTGGGCATCGTCGCCTTGTTTCTCACACTGGCTTTTTGCGCATTGCTGGCCTTCTATACCTCTGTGTCTGCCGCCGATATGCTGCAAAGCAGCGATATTTCCATGAATATCGGGCTCCCGATGTGGCTTTACTGGGTGCCCTTTGCGCTGGGCATGGTGGCATCGACGCTCGCGGTTGGTTTCAACATCATCGATACGCTTTCCGCGCAGGACGCCGGCAAGGCAGGTGTTGCATGAGCACGCCCGTCATCGGACTTCTCGGCTTTGTCGTTGCCATGGTGCTGACCTTTGCCGGCGTGCCGGTCAGCATTGCCATGGCGATTACCGGCGTTGCGGGCTTTGCGCTCATCAACGGCACGGATGGTGCCATCTATGTGCTTAGCTCCGCACCCTTCGAGGCGGTGTTTCCCTACAGCCTTTCCGTCATTCCGCTGTTTGTCGCCATGGGCGTGTTTTCCTCGCATGCCGGCCTTTCCGCGAGCCTGTTCGGGGCGATGAATGGGTTGTTCGGGCGGTTTCGCGGCGGTCTTGCCATGGCCTCTGTCGGTGCATGCGCGATTTTCGGCGCCATCTGCGGCTCGTCCCTGGCAACGGCGGCCACAATGGGGCGCATCGCCGTGCCGGAAATGATCCGTGCCGGCTATAAGCCAAGCCTTGCCGGCGCTTCCGTGGCGGCTGCCGGCACGCTTGGGGTTCTCATTCCGCCCTCTGTGCTGATGGTGATCTATGCGCTCCTGACGGAAAATTCCATCGGCCAGTTGTTTGCCGCAGCGCTGTTTCCCGGCCTGCTGGCAACCTTTCTTTATATCGCGGCCGTCGTCATCGCCGTCAGGGTCAACCCCGAGCTTGCCCCGGCGGTCAACAGAGGCAAGGATGCGCCAAAGGCCAAGCTCGACAAATCCGTCGTGGCGGCCATCTCGCTGTTTGTCATCGTTATCGGCGGGCTCTATTCCGGCTTTTTCTCGGCCACGGAGGCTGCAGCCGTCGGCGCTTTCTGCGCGGCCATTCTTGCCGTCATCATGAAAACGCCGATGAGCGGCATGATCGAAGCATCGCTGGAAACCGCGAAAACCTCGGCCATGATGTTCATGATCCTGATCGGGGCCGCACTGTTCAACTTCTTTATCGAAGGCACAGGGCTTGCGAGTGTGATTGGCGACTGGATCAGCCAGTCCGGCCTGTCGCCAACGATGATCATGATCCTCATCATCGTCTTCTACCTGATCCTTGGATGCTTCATGGATTCGCTGTCCATGATTCTGCTGACCATCCCGATCGTCTATCCGATCGTCATCAATATCGGCTACGATCCCATCTGGTTCGGCATCATCATCGTTTCGGTTGCCGAAATCGGCCTCATCACGCCACCGATCGGCATGAACCTGTTTGTCGTGCAGAATGTCGCGCCGCAAGTCAGCCAGAGGGACATCATCTTCGGCATTCTGCCATTTGTCATGGCAGACGTGCTGCGAGTGTTCCTGTTCCTGGCTTTCCCGGCCATCGTTCTGTTCCTGCCGATGATGATGCGGTGAGGGCGCAGTGATGATGCACAATCCGCCGCCCGTCCTGGAGCATGCCTGCGATCTCACCGTCGAACTCGGCCCCATCCGCGAGATGGGCCGGGGACGCGATGGCATGCGGCGGATTGTGCCGATCATCGGCGGGCATTTCGAGGGGCCTCTGCTCAACGGCCAGGTGCTAGGCATCGGCGCCGACTGGCAGACCGGTTGGGCGGATGGTCTGTCGGAACTCGATACCCGCTACGGGCTGGAAACCCATGACGGGGCAGTGATCGAGATCCGCAATTACGGCTATCGCCATGGCTCGCCGGACGTGCTTGCAGCACTTGCGCGTGGCGATGCCGTCGATCCATCATCCTATTACATGCGAACGCAGGCGCGGCTGGAAACCGGCGACGACCGCTATCGCTGGGTCAATCGCACAATCTTCATCGGCAGTGGCCGGCGTCTCGCCTCGGCGGTCGTCGTCTCGCTGTTTGCTCTTCGGTAACCGGGTGCCGGTTTTCAACCGCCGTCCGCACTGCCGCCCGTCCATTTTGGGAGAATGACCATGAGCTATCACCTGTATATCGGCGGAAAGCCGGTCGCGACGGCCCGGAGTTTCGATGTGATCAATCCGGCAACCGGTGCCGTCGTCGCTGCATGCCCGCTGGGTACACCGGACGATGTGGACGCGGCTGTTTCTGCCGCCAAGGCGGCATTTCCCCTCTGGTCCGGCCTTGCCGACGAAGCACGCCGGGACGCGCTTGGCCGGCTTGCCGATCTGATCGAGACCCATAGCGCTGAGCTTGCCGCTCTCGTCACCGCCGAACAGGGCAAGCCGCAATCAGGTCCCGGTGCGCCTTTCGAGCTGGGCGGTTGCGTCGCCTGGACGCGTGTGACGCAGGCGCTCGATCTGCCGGTGGAAACCCTGATCGATACGGCCGAGGAGCGGGTTGAGCTTCACCGCGTGCCGCTTGGCGTGGTGGCCTCCATCACGCCATGGAACTGGCCGCTGATGATTGCCATCTGGCACATCATGCCGGCCATCCGTTCCGGCTGCACCGTGGTGATGAAGCCATCGCCCTTCACGCCGCTCTCGACACTCAGGCTCGTTGAGTTGATCCATGAGGCGGGCATCCTGCCGCCCGGCGTGCTGAATGTGGTGACGGGCGATCAGGATGTGGGCGACCGCATGTCCAGCCATCCCGATATCGCCAAGATCGCCTTTACCGGGTCCACAGCCACCGGCAGGCGGATCATGGAGCGTGCGGGCTCGACGCTGAAGCGCCTGACACTGGAGCTTGGCGGCAATGATGCAGGCATCATCCTGCCGGGCACGGATCTGTCGAAGCTGATGGACTCGCTGTTCTGGGGCATTTTCATCAATGCCGGGCAGACCTGCTCCTGCCTGAAACGCCTCTATGTGCATGAGGACGATTACGACGCGGTGGCAAGCGCATTGGCCGCCTATGTCTCAAGCATTCCCGTCGGCGATGGCGCAGATCCCAAGACCCTGATCGGGCCGCTGTCCAACCGCATGCAATATGACAAGGTCTGCGCTCTGGTGGAGGATGCGCGTGAAAAGGGCGCCCGTATCCTGACCGGGGGCATGCCGAGCCACGGTCCCGGCTATATCTACCCGCTGACGGTGATCGCGGATGCCACGCCGGATATGCGGGTTGTTGCCGAGGAGCAGTTCGGGCCGGTTATCCCGCTCATCCGCTATAGCGATCTCGAAGAGGCCATCGCGGCTGCAAACGGGCTGGAGGTTGGGCTTGGCGCCAGTGTCTGGGGCAATGATCCCATGCAGGCAGCTGCCGTGGCAAAACGTCTGGATGCCGGCACGCGCTGGGTCAACCGGCATGGCGTGCTGAACCCGACTGTGCCGATGGGCGGCGTCAAGCAGTCAGGCATCGGCGTCGAATTCGGATCGGAAGGCTTGAAGGAATATACCAGCGTCCAGATCCTCAGCATTGCAAAGTAAGCGCCCGATTGTAGGGCAAGGAGATATCATGGCCAGACTGACAACCGGAGACCTGATGGCCAGGTCGTTGATTGCCAATGGTGTGGATACCGTGTTCGGCATTCCCGGCGCACATATGTATGATTTCAACGATGCGTTGGCGCGCGAGGGCGACAAGATCCGCTTCATCCATACCCGCCATGAGCAGGGCGCCGGCTACATGGCCTATGGCTATGCCAAATCCACCGGTCGCACAGGTGTCTATACGGTTGTGCCGGGGCCGGGGCTGCTGAATTCGGGTGCTGCCCTCTGCACGGCTTACGGCGGCAATGCGCCAGTGCTCTGCGTCACCGGCAATATCATGTCGCATCTCATCGGTCAGGGCCGCGGCCAGTTGCACGAGCTTCCCGATCATCTGGGCACGCTGCGCGGCCTGACGAAATGGGCCGAGCGCATCAACCATCCCAGCGAAGCGGCTGACATCATGCGCCAGGCGTTTTCCGTCATGCATTCCGGGCGCAAGCGCCCCGTTGGCGTGGAAGCGCCCTGGGATGTGTTCGGCATGAGCATCGAGGCGGATGAGCCTGTGGCCGCCGAGCCTCTGGCGCCGCCGCGTCCTGATCCGGATCTGGTGGAAAAGGCCGCGCAGATGATCGCCGGCGCCAAAAACCCGCTGATCATGGTCGGTTCCGGCGCCATTGATGCCAGTGCCGAGGTTCTGCGGCTGGCCGAACTGCTGCAGGCGCCGGTTACGGCCCATCGCAGCGGCAAGGGTATCGTCAGCGATGACAATGACCTGGCGATGCTGCCGCCGGCCGCGTGGAAATTCTGGCCGCAATGCGATTTGTTGATCGGCATCGGCAGCCGGCTGGAGCTGCAATATTTCCGCTGGCGCTGGTTCCCCAAGGGGCTGAAAGTGCTGCGGATGGATATCGATCCGACCGAAATGGTGCGCTTGAAGCCGGATCTCGGGCTGGTGACCGATTCCAAGGCCGGGCTCACGGCCCTCATTGCCGCACTCGAACCGAAGCTTGCCAGGCGCGAGAGCCGCACAGGCGAGTATCGAGGCTTGAAGCAAAAGGCTGAAGAAGCGCTGGCGACCGTGCAGCCGCAGGAAGGCTATCTGAAGGCCATCCGCCGGGCGCTGCCCCGCGACGGGTTCTTTGTCGAGGAAGTCTCGCAGGTGGGTTTCACCGCGCGGATGTGCTTTCCCGTCTATGAGCCGCGCCAGTATGTGACCTGTGGCTATCAGGACAATCTCGGCTTCGGCTTCAACACGGCGCTCGGCGTCAAAGTAGCTCATCCCGACAAAGCGGTTGTCTCGATTTCCGGCGATGGCGGCTTTCTGTTCGGCGTGCAGGAACTGGCGACCGCGCGACAGTTCGGCATCAATGTTGTCGCTGTCGTGTTCAACAATAATGCCTATGGCAATGTGCGACGCGACCAGCAACAGGTCTATGGCAACAGGCTGCTCGGCGCCGATCTCGTCAACCCGGATTTCGTGGCGCTGGCGCAGAGTTTCGGCGTCGAAGCCATTCGTGTGGAGACGCCCGACGAATTGGAAGCGGCATTGACTGCCGCATTTGCATCCAATGCGCCGGCGTTGATCGAGGTACCTGTTGCAACGGGAACCGATACATCGCCCTGGCCGTTCATCCATCCGGCTGCGCCTGAATAATGCACAATTCATAATCAAAGGAGATTTGACATGCTGTTTGGCAGAAAACCCACATCCTCCGGCTTTAAGGCCGAGGAGGTCACGCTTGACCGGCGAAAATTCCTGACGCTGGGCTGCGCATGCTGCGCCATGCTGGCGCTTAACGTGCCGGACACAGCCCTTGCCCAGACACCGGCGGCCCAGGCGCATATTCAGGCGGCCAAGACTGCGGCTGGACAGGATCTCATGTCTTATCTGCGGCTGGTCGATGTCGTGGCCCCGGTTTCGGGCCTGCCGCCCGTCTCGCCGGAAGATCTGATGAAAATGCCGACGCCAGCCCCGGCCAAGGTGTTCGACAACCTGTATTTCGTGGGCAACAAGTGGGTGAGCTCCTGGGCGATCACCACATCCGACGGTATCATCCTCATTGACGCCATGGACAATGGCGAAGAGGCAAAAACCATAATCGAAGCCGGGCTGAAGACGCTCGGGCTTGATCCCTCGACCATCAAGACGATCATCGTCACGCATGGCCATGGCGATCATTACGGTGGTGTCGGCTATCTGAAAGGCAAATATGGCAGCCGCGTCGTCCTGTCGGAAGCCGACTGGATGATGATGGAAACCGGTCTGGAATTCGACCGGCCGGATTGGGGCCGCCCGCCCACCCGCGATATCTCCGTCGTGGATGGCAGCGTGGTCGCGCTCGGCGACACGAAGATCGACATTCTGCTGACCCCCGGCCATACGCCCGGAACCATTTCGCTGGCCTTTGACGTGATGGACAAGGGCAAGGTTCATCGTGCAATGCTCTGGGGTGGAACCGCCTTCAACTTTGGTCGGCGCCCGGATCGCCTGCCGCGCCTCCAGACCTATATCGATGCCACGGAGCGGGTCCGCGAGCTTGCCCGCCAGCAATCGGTCGATGTGTTCATTTCCAACCACGATTTGTTCGATGGTGCTGTCGCCAAGATCGATCGCCTCAAGGCGGGTGGTGCCAATCCCTTCGTCATCGGCACCGATACGACGGTGCGAGCCCTGACTGTGATGAACGAAAGCGCCAAGGCGACGTTCGAGGTCTGGAAGGCCTAAAGACTATTGTGATCGACCAGCCCGGACCCTTTTGGTCCGGGTTGGTCCTGTGCCGCTTCAGATGAACATCTTGCCCGGATTGAGAATGTTCTTCGGGTCAAGCGCCTGTTTGATTGTGCGCATCATGGCAAGCTGCGTCGGCTCCTTGCGGGCCTTCAGAAGCGCTGCCTTGCTCTGGCCGATCCCGTGTTCGGCGCTGAAGGAACCATTCAGTTCACCCAGCAGGTCAAAGGCAAATTCCGTCATCTGCGCAAGCGGCAGGCTGTCCCAGGTAGCCGGGTCGGCCGCACTGATGGCGTAGTGCAGGTTGCCATCTCCCAGATGCCCGATGGTCAGCGGGCGAAAGCCAAGCTCAGCGGCCTTCTCGTCCATGATGCGCACGAAATCGGCAACACGCGAGAGCGGCAGCGACACGTCGAGATGGTAGGCCGGGCCATGGGCATTGATCGATTCCAGAACGGATTCGCGCAGTTTCCACAGGGCGGCACGCTGGCTGTCGGAGGTGGCAAACATGGCATCCAGCACCAGGCCTGTTTCCATGAGATCGGAGAGAACGGTCATCAGCCCTTCCTGCAGGGCCTTGCCGCCATCGCTTGCCTCCTGCGCATCGTCCATGCGGCTGGAAGCGACTTCAAGCAGAATGCCGACTTCTGCCGCATCGGTCAGGGGTTGGCGGATTTGTGGTGCATGCTTGAGGATGACCTCGACCACCGGCTGTGGCACATATTCGAAGGCTTCCACCGTATTGCCCAGCCGGTCCTGCACGATATTGAGGATCTCAAGTGCCGCCGACAGCGATGCCGCCGACAGGAAGGCCGTGGCGCGTACTTTCGGCTGCGGGTAAAGCTTCAGCACGGCGCCGGTGATGATGCCAAGCGTGCCTTCGGCGCCGATCATGAGATTCTTGAGATCATAGCCGGTATTGTCCTTGCGAAGCCCGGTCAACCCGTTGACGATACTGCCATCGGCCAGAACCGCTTCGATGCCCAGGCACAGATCGCGCGTATTACCATAGCGCACGACATTCGAGCCGCCGGCATTGGTCGACAGATTGCCGCCGATCATGGCGCTGCCGCGCGCACCAAACATCAGCGGGAAGATCAGGTCATGCTCCTGAACCGTGTTTTGCAGTGCCTCCAGAATGACGCCGGCATCCACCGTTGCCGTGCGCGCGCCGATATCGATGGCGCGGATCTGGTTCATGCGCGACAGGGAGAGGATGATCGAGGGTGTGCCATCGATCGGCACGCCGCCGCCGCAAATGCCGGTATTGCCGCTTTGCGGCACGATGGCGATGGTGCGTGCGCTGCACAGCTTGACGATCTCAGCCACGTCCAATGTGGTCGAGGGCCGGATGACGGCCAGCGTTTCGCCCCGATATTTGCCTGTCCAGTCCGTGGTATAGCTTGCGGTGGACTGTTCTGTGGTTAAGACGTTACTGTCGCCGACGATCTGCCGGCAGGCATTGAGGAATTCGGCGTGATCTGTCTGGTGGTCGTCGGACTGTCGGGCAGCGGTCATGGAAAGCCTCTTGTTCCGGCACTTGTCAGCCGGGTGATCGTCGCGGTAATGTAACATGTTACATGGCAGTTTCACTGTCAAGGCAACCCCGTGCAGGGGTGGGGGAATGATGAAGGCAATCGAGATTCCAAAGTCGCTGATCGAGGAAACGATCGCCCGTATTCGCGAGGCGATCCTGAGCGGAGAATTGCCGCTGGGCTCGAAGCTTTCCGAACAGCGGCTGGCCGATATGCTGGGCGTCAGCCGCTCGCCGGTTGCCCAGGCGCTGGCCATCCTGAAGACGGAAGGCCTCGTGGAAATCTATCCGAAGCGCGGCAGTTATGTGTATCTGCCTGATGCTCGCGATGTGAGCGAGATGTGCGAATACCGGTCCATTCTGGAAACGGCGGCACTGACGCTTTCGCTGGAACGCCAAAAGGCTGGTTTGCTTTCCAGTCTGCGTGGCGCAATGCAGGCCATGGAAACGGCATTGCAGGCAAAGGATCTGAAGGCCTATTCCCAGCATGACATGGCCTTTCACCTGGCGTTTCTGGCGCATTGCGAAAACAGGCGTCTGGAGGCGGCCTATGCCCGGACGATCAGTTCAGTGATTGGCGTGCGCACCCATGTCTTCCTCAGCGGAAGCTCACATTCTGAGCGTTCCATGGCGGAGCACCGCCAGATTTTTGCTGCCTGCGAAGCGGGGAAGGCGGTCGATGCCTGTCGCCTGCTGAAGGCGCATATTCATCGGCTGGATGAGGATTTCGGCGCATCCTTGGGCGGTGCGGACAGTATCGGCTGACCGTGTGGATGACTGCGCGGGTTCTCCGACGGCGCAAATGTCGGGCGGCGGAGTGCTTTCCTCTATTGCAATGGACGCTTTCAGGCAAACTCATTGCTCATTTTTTACTTCAATTCAAAAGAAGTTGCTTCCTATACGTTCTCTTCCAGAATGAATTTTAAATTTTCAAGATATTTCTTTGAATATTTTATTTTTAGTCCCATATATCGATCAGGATACACTCGTTTTTTAGTTTTAGAGCGCCTTGGGGCGCAGACAATCACTTCCTGCAGGCATTGATATTCGGTGTGGCGTCGCCAGCAAAAGCTGACGTCCGCAGTAGGGGCGGGTGCAGGTTCACTCAGGGCAGATCTCTGCGGCTTTTTCGGCCGTCAGCGCCCGACCATGGCTTTGACCAATCGAGCCGGAAAGCAGGATGACTATGGCAGCGTTCGACTATACCGCAGGCGCGGGGCTTTTCCCCTGCAAGGCGAACAACCGCACCACCCGCATTCGCTACAAGCGTTTTGATTCGGCGGCAGAAGCGGTGCGCTTTGCCATTGAAGACATGCCCGGCGCACAGTTGCGCGGATGCGTTCTCGAAGTCGACAATGCCCGTTTCGAAGGTGCCGATATCCGCGTCCTCTATGATGCACGCGACTATCCTTTGCTGCGTCGAGAGCAGTAGGGGCCTTGCCTATACATCGGCATAGACTGCCACCGCACGCAGACCTTTGCAAAGGGGGCGCGTCATGACGCTCTTTGCCGTCCGCCACCTCACATCCTATCGCTACAAGCGCGACGTCCTGTTTGGCGAGCATCGCCTGATGTTTCGCCCGCGCGACAGCTTTGACCAGACGCTGCTATCGTCGGAACTGATCGTCCGGCCGACGCCAAGCTCCATCCGCTGGATCCATGATGTGTTCGGCAATTGCGTGGCGCTGGTCGATTTTGCCAAGCCGGCGCGGGAACTCTATTTCGAAACGACCATTCATGTGGACCATTCGGCGCATGTGCCGATCCATCTGGAAATTGACGAAGCGGCACTGACCTATCCGTTCCAATACGATCCCGATGAAGCCGTCGATCTTGAGCCAACCATGAAGCGGCATTATCCGGATCCTGATGACAAGGTGGGGCGATGGGCCCGCCATTTCCTGCGTCCCGGTGATCAGGAGATTGAAACCGGCCGCCTGCTCATGACGCTCTGCTATGCGATCCAGGAAAGCTTCACCTATGCGCGCCGCCATGAGCATGGAACCCAGTCGCCGGTGGAAACGTTAAAGCTGCGGCGTGGAACATGCCGCGATTTTGCACTGCTGATGATGGAAGCGGTGCGGGCGCTCGGAATGGCTGCCCGTTTCGTGACTGGCTATGTCTATGTGAAGGATCGCGACGGTTCCACGACACTTGGCGGCGGCTCGACCCATGCCTGGTGTCAAGTCTATCTACCGGGGGCCGGATGGGTGGAATTCGATCCGACCAACGGCATTGTCGGCAATCAGGATCTCATTCGTGTGGGTGTGGCTCGTGATCCGCGCCAGGCCGTTCCCCTGTCGGGGAGCTTTGACGGCAAGGCCGCGGATTTTGCCGGCATGTCCGTGCAGGTCAATGTCACGACCGAAGACTTTATCAGCCTACGCCAGGGATCAGCCGAGAGCCTGTGAGCATTCGACTATCCGCAATTTCAGACCAATGTCCCGCTTCATTGTTTTCAGAAGGATATGCAGATCATGAAAATTCGCGCCGGTTTTCGGCTGAGCTATGAGTGCCAGCAGGATACTGCAATGCTTCTGGTTTTGAACACCCACCCGTCACGCCGTGCGGATCTTCTGAGCGCCGATACGCTGAGCTTTGACCGCCCCATCGAGGCCTGGGGTTATATCGATGGCTTTGGCAATGCCTGTAGCCGCATTGTCGCCCCGGCCGGCGTGACCACCATCAGTTCCGATTTCGAGATCTTCGATAGCGGCAATCCCGATCCGGTGCCCTACGGCGCCTATCAGCACGAAATCAAGGACCTGCCCAATGACGTGCTGGTCTTTCTTCTGGGCAGCCGCTACTGCGAAACCGATCGCCTGGCCGATTTTGCCTGGAGCACGTTTTCATCCACGCCGCTCGGTTGGCCGCGCGTTCAGGCCATCCTGGATTTTGCCCATAACCACATTGCCTTCGATTACCAGAAGGCCAATCCGCTGCGCACAGCCTTTGGCGGCTTTACCGATCGCGTCGGCGTCTGCCGCGACTACGCGCATCTGGCCGTCACGCTCTGCCGCTGCATGAACATTCCTGCCCGCTATTGCACAGGCTATCTCGGCGATATCGGCGTGCCGACGGATGTCAATCCGATGGATTTCAGCGCCTGGTTCCAGGTCTATCTGGGTGGCAACTGGCACACGGTGGATGCCCGCCACAACCGGCCCCGCATTGGTCGTATCCTGATGGGCATCGGCCGTGATGCAACCGATGTTGCCATGTCGACCGCCTTCGGTCCGGCCAATCTCGTGCATTTCGAGGTTATTACCGACGAAATCGCCTGATCGGACTTAAAACTCCCTCTCAACAAACTTCTCACCTGCAACCTCTGCCCTGTGCTTGACAGGGCAGGAAAAACACCGATAGTGGAAATTGGTCAGACAATCTGACCGCCTGCGCATCAGGGGAGTGATGCGCCTGGGGGAGTTTTCATGTTCGTGGCTTTGGAGCCGCGCCGGCTTTATCGCCAGGTTGCGGATCAGATTCGTGCGCTGATCGAAACGGGTGAGTTGAAGCCCGGTTCGCGGCTTCCGCCTGAGCGGGAGCTTTCAGAGCGCTTTTCTGTATCGCGGCCAACGGTGCGCGAGGCCCTGATCGTGCTGGAGGTCGAAGGCCATATCCAGATCCGCATGGGGTCCGGCGTCTATATCAGCACCCGCCCGGCGCCAAGCCAGGATGTGTTGCCGAGCCATGACAGCGATGGCCCGCTGGAAATCCTGCAGGCCCGCTGCCTCATCGAAAGCGGTATTGCGGAAGAGGCGGCAAGGCTTGTAACGCCAGAAAGCCTGGCGCGGATCGATGCCATTTTGCAGCGCATGGAACAGTCGCTGGACGATTCGGCCACAGCACTCATATGCGATCGCGATTTCCACACGGCGATTGCCGATATCATCGGAAATTCCGCGCTGAAGCACTTTACCGGGCTGATCTACGATTCTCGCATGTCGCCCTATTTCAAAAAACTCGCCAGCTATTTCGAGGGGCCGCACACCTGGAGGCTGGCGCTGGAGGAACACCGTATCATTCGCGATGCCATTGCTGTTGGCGATCCCGGCGGCGCGCGCGAAGCCATGCGCCGGCACCTGACGCTGGCACAAAAGAGATTCTCGGAGAGCTTCGGGGAGGAGCCGACCAGAGAAGACTGATCGCGTCGCGGAGGTGGCGCGGTCATCCATGCAGTTCTGTTTCACCTGGGAGGAATGAATGAAACTGACACTGAAAACGCTTCTCGGAGCAGCGGCGGTCATCGTCGTCTCAACGGTTGCGGCCCATGCCGAAACCGCCTTGAAATGGGCCCATGTCTACGAGACATCCGAGCCCTTCCACACAGATTCCGTCTGGGCGGCGCAGGAGATCGCCAAGCGGACCAATGGCCGCTACAAGATAGACGTGTTTCCGGCATCGCAGCTTGGCAAGGAAGCCGATATCAACCAGGGCCTCAAGCTAGGCACTGTTGATATCATCATTTCCGGCTCCAGCTTTGCCGCACGCGATCACAAGCCGATCGGCGTCACCTATTATCCCTATATCTTCCGCGATCCGAGCCATCTTCTGGCCTATACCAAGAGCGATGTGTTCAAGAAGCTTGCGGCCGGCTACGAGGAAAAGACCGGCAACCACATTGTTGCCGTCAGCTATTATGGGACGCGCCACACCACATCCAACCGCCCCATCGGCAAATGCGCCGATATGGCCGGCCTGAAGATGCGCGTGCCGGATGTTCCTGCCTATCTGGCCATGCCGCGCGCCTGCGGTGCCAACACCACGCCGATTGCCTTTGCCGAAGTCTATCTCGCCTTGCAGAACGGCACCGTGGAAGCCCAGGAAAACCCGCTGACCACTATCGAGGCCAAGAAGTTCTACGAGGTTCAAAAGCATATCGTGCTGACCGGCCATATTGTCGATCACCTGAACACGGTCGTCTCCAAGACCCGCTGGGCCAGCCTTTCGGACGAGGACAAGAAGATCTTCACCGATGTGATGCTCGAGGCCGCTGCCCGCACGACCAAGACCATTGAGGGCCGCGAAAAGGCGCTTGTCTATGAGTTCAAGAAGAAGGGCATTTCGGTGACCGAGGTCGACAAAGCCGATTTCGAGAAGAACGTCGTCGCCAAGGCGAAGTTTGAGGACTTCGGCTACGACAAGGCCGATTGGGAAGCCATCCGCGCCATCAAGTGATGACGCCAGCCCCGGTGCAGCTTGCGCCGGGGCATCCTTTGCCAAGCCCTTATCCATGGAGCCGTTCAATGACGGAGCACACGCACGCGCCGATCAGCGTGGACGAGATGGCGCATGCCTTCGAGGAAGATGCAGCGCCGGTCGATCTTTCCCCTTATGCCATCGAAGACTGGCTGACGCTGATTGTCTTCTGGGGCATGGGACTGTCTGTTTTCCTGCAGTTTTTCACCCGCTATGTGCTGAACGACAGTTTCGCCTGGACGGAAGAAATCGCCGCCAACTGTCTCGTTGTCGTCGTTTTCCTCGGCTCGGTCATGTGCGTGCGCACCATGCGCCACATTCAGGTCGATCTTCTCTATCGCTTCCTGCCCAGGCGCGCCGTGCGGCCGCTGGAACTGCTGGTCGATATGATCGGCATCGTCTTCTTCGCCTATATTGCCTGGCTGATGTGGCGCTATCTGGAGATTGTCGGCGAAGAGCGCATGGTCACTGTCGACCTGCCGCGCGGTATCGTTTTCTACACGGTGTTTGCTGCTTTCGCGCTGATGTTCGCGCGCTCCGTCCAGAACCTTGTGAAGGACCTGAAAGGTCCAAAGACCGTGCGCGAACTGGCGCAGGACGAACTTCATGCCGGAGGAATTTAAGCCATGCTGCTTCTAATTGGTGCATTTCTTGTGCTGCTGGCCATCGGTACGCCGGTTGCGGTTTCCATGGCTGTCGCGTCGCTTGCCTACCTGATCATCTATGGCGTGGCACCTGATATCATTGCCGCACAGCGCATGATTGCCGGTGTCGAAAGCTTTCCGCTGATTGCTGTGCCCTTCTTCATCCTGGCCGGCAACCTGATGAACATTGCCGGCGTGACCGGTCGCATCTACAAATTCGCGCTGTCGCTCGTTGGCTGGATGAAGGGCGGGCTGGCGCAGGTCAATATCATCGGCTCGGTCATCTTTTCCGGCATGTCCGGCACCGCACTTGCCGATGCGGCCGGCATCGGCACCATCGAAATCAAGGCGATGAAGGATCACGGTTATCCGGTGGAGGCCGCCGTCGGCGTCACCGCCGCCTCAGCCACGCTCGGCCCGATCTTCCCGCCATCGCTGCCCTTCGTGATCTACGGCATGATGGCCAATGCCTCGATCGGCGCGCTGTTCATGGCCGGTATTATTCCAGGCGTCGTGATGACCGGACTGCTGATGGCAACGGTCTATATCATTGCCAGACGCAAGGGTTGGGGCTCCGATACGCCCTTTGAACTGAGCAAGATGCTCGCCGCGTCGCTGGAAGTCATCATCGTTCTGGCCTTCCCGGTTGCCATTTACCTTCTGATCCTGGCCGGGTTGTCGGTGAATATCGCGGTGCTGATCGGCCTTGCGGTTCTGGTGGCGCTCGACTGGTATTTCGATTTCTCCGCCGTCATGGCGCTGATGACGCCGGTGCTTCTGATCGGTGGCATGACCATGGGCTGGTTCACGCCGACCGAGGCTGCGGTGGCAGCCGTTCTCTGGTCGCTGTTCCTTGGTCTTGTACGCTATCGTACAATGACGATGCGCACGCTCGCCAAGGCCTCCTTCGATACGATCGAAACCACGGCATCGGTGCTGTTCATCGTCACCGCCGCCTCGATCTTTGCCTGGCTCCTGACGGTCAGCCAGGCCGCCCAGCTGTTTTCCGATTTCATGTTTGGCCTGACCGACAACTGGTGGACCTTCCTGATCATCGTCAACATTCTGCTGCTGATCGTCGGCGCTTTTCTCGATACGATTGCGGCGATCAGCATCCTGGTGCCGATCCTGATGCCGGTTGCCGCGCGCTATGGCATTGATCCGGTGCATCTTGGCCTGATCATCACGCTCAACCTGATGATCGGCCTTCTGACGCCGCCGGTCGGCATGGTGCTCTTCGTCCTGTCGCGTATCTCCAAACTGTCGGTGGAGAAAACGACACTGGCCATCCTGCCCTGGACGATCCCGCTCTTCATCGCGCTTGGCCTCATCACCTTCATCCCGGCCATCACGCTCTGGCTTCCAACGCAACTGGGCCTCATCCGCTAACCGAAAGATGAAAAGGGATATCCGCGTGATGCAGACCCGTGTTGCCCGCCTGCACGCCGAGCGTGATCTGAGACTGGAAATGCTGGATATACCGGACCTGCGCCCCGGCGAGGTGCGGCTTGCCATGGCGGCAGGCGGCATCTGCGGCTCCGACCTGCATTATTATCAGGATGGCGGCTTCGGCCCGGTGCGCGTTCGCGAACCGATCGTGGCCGGTCATGAGGCTTCGGGCTTTGTTGAGGCTCTGGGTGAAGGTGTGTCAGGGCTTGTGCTCGGGCAATTGGTGGCGGTCAATCCGTCGCAGCCTTGCGGCCAGTGCCAGTATTGCCGGATCGGCCAGCCGATCCATTGCCTCGACATGCGCTTCATGGGATCGGCCATGCGCCTGCCGCATGAAAACGGCATGTTCCGCGAAAAGCTGGTGGTGCCCGCCATCCAGTGCCATCCGGTGGGGCCGGGTGTGACAGCGGGCGAGGCGGCCTGCGCTGAACCGCTGGCGGTCTGCCTGCATGCGGTTGCCCAGGCTGGCGATCTTGCGGGCAAGGCGGTGCTTATTACCGGTGCTGGCCCGATCGGTCTTTTGACAGTGGCGGCTGCCCGCCATGCCGGCGCCGGCCAGATTGTCGTCACGGATCTCGCGGATGCCGCTCTGTCGCGGGCGCCAGCGATGGGCGCGACCCAGATGATCAATGTTGCGAGCAATCCGGACGGGCTTTCACCCTTCCAGGAAAACAAGGGCCATTTCGATGTCGTGTTCGATTGCTCGGCGGCAGGGCCGGCCCTGCGCGCAGCCTTTGCCGCCATCAAACCGCGCGGTACGCTGGTGCAAGTGGGCGTAACCGGCGACGTGACCATTCCGCTCAATGCGCTGGTGGGCAAGGAAATCGTCTGGCGCGGTTCGCAGCGCTTCCATGAGGAATTCGCCCCGGCGGTGGCGCTGATCTCTGCCCGAAAGATTGATGTGCGACCGATCATTTCGCACAGTTTCCCGCTTGATGCGGTGGTGGAAGCCTTCGAGCAGGCGGGAGACCGATCCATTGCCTGCAAGGTGCAGATTGCATTTCAACAGACAGACAAAGCCTGAAGGACGAGAGATGAGACATACGTGGCGCTGGTTCGGCCCGATCGACAAGGTAAGCGTGCGCGATGCGGCGCAGGCGGGCGCGCAAGGCATCGTGTCGGCACTGCACCATATCGCCACCGGCGAGGTCTGGCCGGTGGACGAAATAGACAAGCGACATGCGCAAATCCGTGCCGGCGGCCTCGTCTGGGACGTGGTGGAAAGCGTGCCCGTGTCGGAAGATATCAAGACGCAGACCGGCGACTGGAAGCGCCATATCGCCAATTGGCAGGAAACGCTGCGGCGTCTTTCGGCCTCTGGCATCCGCACCGTCTGCTATAATTTCATGCCGGTACTGGACTGGACGCGTACGGACCTGCGCGCAGATGCCCGCCATGGCGCCAAGGCGATGCGGTTCGATCTTGTGGATTTCGCAGCCTTCGACATCCATATCCTGAAGCGTCCAGACGCAGGGCATGATTATCCGGACTGGCTCAAAAAGGATGCCGAGAGGCGCTTTGCGGCCATGGCGGATGGCAAGATCACCGCGCTCGGCCGCAATATCGGCGCCGGCTTGCCGGGGTCTGCGGATGGCTATTCGCTGGAGCAATTGCTGGAAAAGCTGCGCTCCTACCAGGGTATCAACCGTGAGCGACTTCAGCAGAACCTCATCGATTTTCTCGCCGAAGTCACGCCGGTTGCGCAAGACGTCGGCATCAATATCTGCGCCCATGGCGATGATCCACCCTGGCCGCTGCTTGGCCTGCCGCGTATCCTGTCGACCGAGGCGGACTATGCCCATATGCTGGATCAGGTCGATATCCGGGAAAATGGCGTGACGCTCTGCACCGGCTCGCTGGGTGCGCGTGCCGACAATGACCTACCCTTCATTGCCACCCGCTTTGCAGAGCGCATCCACTTTGTTCACCTGCGCAATGTGACGCGCGACACCGATACCGTTCCCTGCTCCTTCTTCGAGGACGAGCATCTGGAAGGGGCAACAGACATGGTGGCCGTGATTGCCGCACTTGTCTCGGAAGAGGCGCGGCGGCTGAAAGAGGGGCGCGCGGATCACCAGATCCCCATGCGGCCAGACCATGGCCAGGAAATTCTCGATGATCTGGCGCGCGGCGCGCAGCCCGGTTACCCGGCCATCGGGCGGCTGAAGGGCCTGGCCGAGCTTCGCGGCATCGAGCGGGCGCTGACGCATGCCCGTTACGGATTGGGAGCATGAGCATGAAGCGACTGTCGAGCGGAACCGAACTGTCAGCCGGGGTTCGCCAACCTTCCTATGACCGGCGAGAGCTGAAGCCCGGCATCGTGCATATCGGGCTTGGTGCCTTTCACCGGGCGCATCAGGCTGTGTTTACCCAGCGCGCGCTGGAGGCGGAATTTGGCCCCTGGGGCATTGTCGCCGTCAACCTGCGTTCGCCTGAACCGGTCGAAGCGCTTGCCGCGCAGGACGGGCTCTATTCGATCACGACCCGCAGCGAGGAGGGTGACCGGTCGGAGGTGATCGGCGCAACCATCGACTGGATATGCGCCGCCAATGACAGGGCCCGCGTGCTCGCAGCTCTTGCCGATCCGGCGATCCGCATTGTCACGCTCACCGTCTCGGAAAAGGCCTATGGGCTTGATCCGGCAACGGGTGGGTTGGACCGCAACCACCCTTCCGTTGCGGCAGATCTTACAGCGCCGCAGGCGCCAATAGGCGTGCTCGGCTTTCTGATTGAAGGCCTTGCCCTGCGCCGGGCCGCCGGCATCCAGCCCTTTGCCGTGCTCTGCTGCGACAATCTTCCGTCGAATGGCAAGGTCGTGCGCCGCCTCGTTCTGGAAATGGCTGCCATCCGTGACCCGTCGCTTGCCGTCTGGATCGCGGCAGAAGGCGCCTTTCCCTGCTCGATGGTGGACCGTATCGTGCCCGCCGCCACCGATGCGACACGTACGCGCGCCGAAACGCTGCTTGGATGCCATGATGCACTGGCGCTCGATACGGAACCCTTCCTGCAATGGGTGATCGAGGATCACTTCGTGTCCGGCCGTCCCCGCTGGGAAGCCGGCGGTGCGATCTTTGCCGAAAATGTCGAGCCCTATGAGAAGATGAAGCTGCGGCTTTTGAACGGCGCGCATACGCTTCTGGCGCATCTCGGCATTCTGGCAGACCTCGATTACATCCGCGAGGTGATGGCGGTGCCGGAACTTGCGGCAAAGGCCCGCGCGCATATGGAAGAGGTGGTGACGACGCTTGATCCGGTGCCGGGCATCGACCTGCCGGCCTATATCGATGACCTTCTGGCACGGTTTGCCAACCCGACCATCGACCACCGCAACATCCAGATCTCGCTTGATACGACGCAAAAGCTGCCGCAGCGTCTGCTCGCCCCCGCTGTCGATGCACTTGCGCGGGGCCAATCGGGGGCGGCATCCGCCTATGCTGTCGGCATCTGGATCGCAGCGGTGAAGAAACGCGGCACCTGCGACGATCCACGCCGTGATGCGGTGCTTGCAGCCGCAGCCGGCATGCAGGCAGCCGATCCCTCGGCCTCCTTCTTTGCGATACCGGGTCTGTTTGCGCCCGAACTGGTCAGTGACCGTGCCTGGCGCGACAGGGTCAATGCGGCAATCGGGTTTCGACCCAAGGCATGAGTAAAACGAATAGATGCGTGAATTTTGTGCATGCTCTATTCTTGTGCTTGAAATCGCAGGCCTGCTGTCTAGTATGGGCTTTCTGAAGGGGTGGCGCTTGTCCGTTCCCCAAACCATCCCCGAAGAAGGAATGATGATATGACGAAAACACCACGCCTGCGCGTCTCGGCCGTGGCGATTGCCGTTGCCATGGCAGCTGCGGCATCCTCGGCCGCGCAGGCCAAGACCCTGACGATTTCATGGTGGGGCTTCAACGGCGATAAGCTGAACGCCAATATCGTCGAGCCCTTCAAGAAAATCTGCGGCTGCGAAATCGTGTTCGAAACCGGCAACAATGCCGACCGCCTGAACAAGCTGAAGCTGCGCGATGGCAAGGGCGTCGATGTCATCTATCTGAGCGACAGCTTCTCGCAGGCCGGCATTGCCGGCGGCATGTTCCAGAAGGTGGATGCTGCAAAACTGCCCAATCTGGCCGATGTCTATGATCTCGCCAAGGATCCGCAGGGCGGCTATGGCCCGGCCTATACGATCGGCCGCGTCGGCATCGTCTACGATTCCGCCAAGGTCAATCCGCCGATCACCGCCTGGAAGGATCTGTGGCGCGCAGACCTGAAGAGTGCCGTCACGCTGCCGGGCATCACCACCACGGCTGGCCCGATGGTCGTGCTGCAGGCTGGCAAGCAGGCCGGCGCCGATGCATTTGCCGATGCCGACAAGGCCTTCAAATCCGTCGAAGCGCTGAAGGTGAATGTTGCCAAGAACTACAATACCGGTTCTGAAATGGTGAACCTCATCTCCACCGGCGAAGCCAAGGTTGCCGTTGCGCAGGATT
Source organism: Rhizobium sp. FY34 (assembly GCF_005222845.1). Taxonomy (GTDB): domain Bacteria; phylum Pseudomonadota; class Alphaproteobacteria; order Rhizobiales; family Rhizobiaceae; genus Neorhizobium. The sequence continues at coordinate 471,312 of NZ_STFZ01000014.1, forward strand.
TCACGCTGGCCTCGATGAAGGCTGCCGTGCCGACCATGACCTGGGCGAGCCTGTCGGATGGCGATATCGCCACGCTGAATACCGTCAACATCCCGAAGGGCTCGGAAAATGTTGAGCTGGCCCACCAGTTCATCAACTTCATCCTGTCGAAGGATGTGCAGCAGATCAATGCCGAGCAGGGCGTCGATGCCCCGGTTTCCACCAAGGTTCAGCTGACGCCGGATCAGGCCAAGGTCTGGACCTATGGCCCCGACATGATAGCCAAGCTCAACCGTCTCGACTATGTGAAGCTCAACGACGCCAAGACCGATTGGATCGATCGCTGGAACGAGATCTTCAGCCGCTGAGTAACATTCGACGGTAAGATCCGCATCGGCCCGGCGTCAATCCGGGCCGATGCTCTTGAATGATCCGCCCCTATGCGGCATTCTGTCCCTGGCTGACCACGGTTCTGGTCTGCATTACCATTCACGCGACAGCGAAATTCCGGCCCCATTCGGCTGCTGACGAGCACCGGTTCGGCCTCTTGGGCATGATATGATGAAACGTTTAACCCCCTGGATTCTGGTCGGTCCCGCAAGCCTTCTCGTGCTTGCCTTTCTCATTTTGCCGGTCGGCGCGACGCTGGTGGAAACCTTTGCCGATCCGAAGGGATGGCTTGCTCCTTACGCGGCGTTTTTCAACAGTGGCTTTCGCCGCACCGTGCTTTACCGCACGATCGAGGTCTCGCTGATCACCACCATTCTATCGGTCATCCTGGGCTTTATCGCAGCCTATGTCGTGGCGCAGATGCCGGCCCGCTGGAAAAGCATCATGATCATTGCAGCGGTGTTTCCGCTGCTGACCGGTGTCGTGGTGCGCTCCTTTGCCTGGCTGATCCTGCTTGGCAAGAACGGTATCCTGAACAACCTGCTTCTATCGCTGGGCGCCATATCCGAGCCGCTCACCATGCTCTATACCAAGGGTGCGGTGATTGCGGCCATGGTCTATCTCTTTGTGCCGCTGATGATCCTGACGCTTGCCGGCGTGCTGGAAGGCATTCCCAAGGACGTAACGGAGGCGGCCAGTTCGCTCGGCGCACCTCCCTTTGCCGTGTTCCGCCAGGTCATCCTGCCGCTCGCCATGCCGGGCCTCATCGTCGGTGCCGTGCTCGTCTTTACCGGCAGCTTTACCTCCTATGCCACACCGCAATTGCTGGGCGGCGAAAGCCAGATGATGATGGGTACCTTCCTCTACCAGCGCGCCATGGTGACCTTTGACTGGACCGGCGCCTCGACGGTTGCCGCAATCATGGTGGTCGTGACCATTACCATCGTTGTCCTGATGACGCGGCTTGCTCGCCGCATGAACCCGATGGCGGCTTGATCCCATGCGCACCACACTTCACCCCGCCCTCCTGATGATCGCCTCGCTGATTTTCGCGATCCTGATTGCGCCCCTTTTCATCATTCTGGGCGCATCGGTTAGCGATACGAGCTATCTCACCTTTCCGCCGCAGGGCTTTACGCTGCAGTGGTATTCCAACATTTTCGAGATCACGGCCTTCCGCACCACGGCCATTACCAGCCTGCAGATCGCCTTTTTCGGTACGTTCCTGGCGCTTCTCATCGGCATTCCAGCCGCCTATGCGCTCAACCGGTTTCGCGTGCGCCTGCCGTCCTTTCTCTCCAATGTCTTCGTGCTGCCCATTCTCGTGCCGGAAATCGTGCTCGGCTTCTCGCTGATGAAATCGATCACCATAGGGCTCGATCTTCCGGTCTATACGACGCTTCTGATGGGCCATACGCTGCTTGTCCTGCCCTATGCGGTGCGTGTTGTCGGGGCGAGCCTTGCCTCCTTCGATTTCTCGGTGGAAGAGGCAGCCATCAGCCTCGGCTGCCCGCCGCTCAAGGCCTTTCTCACCGTGGTTCTGCCCAATATCAGCGCCGGCGTGATCGCTGCCTTCATCCTCGCCTTCATCACATCGGTGAATGATGTCTCCATCTCGCTCTTCCTCACCGGTCCTGGCGTCTCAACCCTGCCGATCCAGATTCTGGCGCATATGGAACAGTTCTTCGATCCGACGATTGCGTCGGTATCGGTGCTTCTGATGCTGCTGACGGTGGGCGTAATGGCCATCGTCGAAGCCACCCTTGGCCTCACCTTCCTGACAAAGTGAAACATCCGTGACCGTATCGCTGACCCTTGACAATGTTACCGCCCATTATGGGTCCACGCAGGTTCTGCAGGACCTTTCCCTTGCTATTGCTGCTGGAGAACTGGTCTCGCTGCTGGGCGCCTCCGGCTGTGGCAAGACCACGACGCTGCGCCTCGTGGCAGGCTTTCTCGAGCCGACATCCGGCTCAATCCGGCTGGGCGATCGTGACCTCACCCGCATGCCGGCGCACCAGCGCGATATCGGCCTGGTCTTCCAGAACTATGCCCTGTTTCCGCATCTCTCGGTGCGCGACAATGTCGCATTCGGCCTGAAGCAGCGCGGGCTCGGCAGCGTGGAGCGCAAGGCCAAGGCCGACACGATGCTGGAGCGTGTCGGGCTTTCTGCCTTTGCCGAGCGTATGCCGGCGGCCCTGTCCGGTGGGCAGAAACAGCGCGTGGCGCTTGCCCGCGCACTGGTCATCGAACCACCGCTCCTGATGTTCGATGAGCCGCTGTCCAATCTCGATGCCAAGTTGCGCGTCGATATGCGCGTCGAAATCCGTCGCCTGCAGCGCGCCAATGGCACGACCTCGCTCTATGTCACGCATGACCAGGAAGAGGCCTTTTCGATTTCCGATCGCGTGGCCATCATGAATGCCGGCCGCATCATGCAGCTGGATCGGCCGGAAGTGCTCTACCAGCGCCCGGCCAACAGTTTCGTTGCCCGCTTCGTCGGCTTCGAGAACCTGATCGACATGACGGTGACGGAGCGCAATGGCGCATCCGTGAAGGCAACGACCCCGGCAGGTGCCTCGGTTTTCCTGTCGCAGGATGTGTTTGGCGCCATTCCTGACCGTTTCGTGCTGGCTGCCCGCCCGGATGGACTTGCCGTGACGCGCAGCGAGGATGGCATTCCTGTGACGCTCGGCATTCGCACCTATCTCGGCCGCGCCTACCAGTATCAGTGCATGGCGCAGTCGGGCACCTATCTTGGCAATGGCCCGCTGACCGAACCGCTGGAGCCGGGAACGGCAGCCAGCCTGGTTCCCGTGCCGGAACAATGCTGCATCCTGCCCTCCGACGCATGAGGAACTCCCATGTCGCTCTCCCCCACCGAACTCGACGCAGTTCTGGCGCAGGTAGATGCCGCGCTGCCGCAGGCGCTTGACCGCCTGTTTGCGTTGATCCGCATTCCGAGCGTTTCCACTGATCGGGCCTATGCTGCCGATTGCCGGCGTGCGGCAGAATGGCTGGCACAGGATCTCGCCAATATCGGCTTTGACGCTTCGGTACGCGACACGACGGGCCATCCAATGGTGGTTGGCCATGCGCGAAAAGGCGAGGGCGCCAATATCCTCTTTTACGGCCACTACGATGTGCAGCCGGTCGATCCGCTGGCACTGTGGGAGACCGATCCCTTCGAGCCGGTGATGAAGCCGCTCGCCAATGGCGATACGGCCATCGTTGCGCGCGGTGCCTCCGACGACAAGGGGCAGATGATGACCTTTGTCGAAGCCTGCCGCGCCTTCAAGGTGGTCACCGGCGGGCTTCCGGTCGGCATCAGCATTCTCTTTGAAGGGGAAGAGGAGGCCGGGAGCCCAAGCCTTGCGCCCTTTATGGAAGAGGCTGCAGATGAGTTGAAAAGCGATGTGGTCTTCGTCTGCGATACCGACATGTGGGACCGCGAGACGCCGGCGATCACCACCATGCTGCGCGGCCTTGTCAGCCAGGAAATCGAAATCACCTGCGCCGACCGCGACCTGCATTCGGGAATGTTCGGCAATGCCGCGCGCAATGCACTGCAGGTGCTGGGCGATGTGGTGGCAAGCCTGCGCAGGCCTGACGGCAGCGTCGCTGTCGACGGCTTCTATGAGGGCGTGACGGAGCTTTCCGATGAGGTAAGGGCGCTCTGGCAGCGGCTGCCGTTTGACGAGCAGGCGTTCCTGAGCGATGTCGGCCTGTCGATCCCGGCAGGGGAGGAGGGCCGCTCCATCCTTGAACAGGTCTGGGCACGGCCCAGCTGCGAGATCAACGGCATGATGGGCGGCTATACCGGGGAGGGGTTCAAGACCGTTATTCCCGCCAAGGCGTCTGCCAAGATTTCCTTCCGCCTCGTGGCCGGCCAGGACCCGGAAAAGATCCGCGACGCATTTCGGGCGCATGTGCTGGCAAGGGTGCCGGCCGATTGCAGCGTCACCTTCAAGACCTATGGTCTGGCGCCTGCCATCACCATGCCGCTGGACAGCGAATTTCTGCGGGCGACAAGCGGAGCACTGACAGCGGAATGGGGCCGTGAAACTGCACTGGCTGGGACCGGCGGTTCCATTCCGATCGTCGGCGCCTTCAAGGAGAAATTGGGGGCCGATACGCTTCTCGTCGGCTTTGCCCGCTTCGACAACCGGGTCCACAGCCCGAACGAGAAATACGACCTGTCGAGCTTCCGTCACGGCATCCGCTCATGGATCCGTATTCTGGCGGCCCTTTCGACCTGACGTGCAAAAAAGCCATCCGGCAGTGGATAACCTGCCGGAACTTTCCAATCGAGACCTGTCAGAACACAATCTTCTGCACTGCCCCGGTCTGGACATTGACCAGCCCTTGGGGCGCGTAGTCGCTGGGGGCCACCAGAACCCAGCGCCAGGGCGCGCAGGTCAGCGTTGCAAAGGCAAGCCGCTCGGGAAATCCCGGAAACCAGCGCGGGCTGAAGGTCGGCTCATACATCCAGTCGATCTTGTCACCTTCGGCGTAGAGCGCCTGCATTTCCTCATGCAGGATTTCCGGCGCCCGGCAGGTCATCAGACCGGCCACTTCATAGCGCACGGTTGCCACAAGTTTCCCCTCGCGCACCAGCGCCCAACCGCCATCGTTCTCCGCAATGGCATTGACGGCCAGCGCCATTGCCTCATCGGATGAGCCGACGCACCAGATATTGTGCTTGTCATGCGCCATGGAGCAGGCAAGTGCTGTATCTGGCGTGCGCGGGCCGCAGCCGAGCCAGAACATTTTCGAGACCGCACCCTTGCCGGAAAACCGGTCGATGACGGAAAACTTGGTGATATTGCGCGCTTCGTCACGCTGCACCAGCCCGCCTTCGACGGGAAGTTCGAAGGTCAGCATATCATCGGCCCAGTGGAAAGGCCGCAAGACCGCTGCCTGCATGGTTTCCCGTCCGGGCTCGGCGAAGATGGCGAAATCGGCATCCGTCAGCGGCCGGCCAATGTTGATCGTCTTGGTTGCCCAGTCCGGCCAGTCGATCTTCGGCACCTCGGGAAGATAGCGCGTGCCTTCCGAGACCTGTCGCCCATCCGCCCAGACCTTGGCAATCTCGAATGCCTGAACATCGGAAAGCAGAACCATGTCGGCGTAGCGACCCGGCGCAATCGAGCCGACATAAGGGGTGAGCCGCATATGGCGGGCCGGGTTGATGGTGGCGCATTGGATGGCGATTTCCGGCGCGAGACCGGACTGGATGGCAAGCCGGACATTGTAATCGGTGGCGCCGAGTTTCAGCGTGTCGGAGGCGCTTCGATCATCGGTGGTGAAGGCGATCTGCGACCAGTCGGCAAGCCCTTTTTCGATGAGCCCCTTGATCACCTCGGGAAGGCTGTGGGGACGAAGCTCCATGAAGAGGCCATGGGTTAGCTTGTCCCAGAATTCTTCCAGCGTCCAGGCCTCGTGGTCCGAGGCCAAACCGGCGCTGGCAAAGGCATTGATGGTCGGCAGGTCGCGAATGCCGGCGGCATGGCCTTCCACGACGCCGCGCTGTTCGAATGTGGCGCGGATCATGCCCCAGAGCCGGTCATAGGATGGGTTGTCGCGGTTCCACACCGCCGGCCAGTCCATCACCTCATCCAGGCCGGCCACCATCAGGCTTTCCTTCAGAAACGCCCTCTGTTCGTCATAGCCCAGATAGCCGCCGCCATGCTCATAGCCGGTGGGCGGCACGGCGGAGCCGGGCAGGGGGAAGATCTTGAGAGGCGAGCCCGCCTCGCGCGCCTTCAGCCAGAATTCCAGCGTCTTTGCGCCATTGACGTTGGAAAATTCATGGCTTGCCTCGCAGGTCCAGGTATTGCCGCGCGGCAGAACCAGCGCGGCCTCCCATTCCGGCGTCAGATGCGAGCTTTCGATATGCTTGTGAACCTCGCCAAGTCCCGGCACGGCGGCAAGATCCGGCTCATGCACGCGCATTGCCACTTCGCCCGGATAGGAGCCTGCCGGGCCGACATAGGCAATGCGCCGGCCCTTGATGATGATCTCCTGATCATCGGCCCAGGTGCGTGTCGATACATCCAGCAGCCGCCCGACGCGAAGCGCCACATCCGCCGGCTCCTTGCCCAGCGCCACCAGCGTCAACTGCTGGCGGATGGCTATTTCGTCTGCGGCGGTCGGATTGATGTCGGCGGGGGCGGGGCGCGTCACGGGCCTCTCCATGTCAGGGCAAATGTGCGGGAACACTCAAAGCAAATCGAGCATTGCCAATGGCATAGACCCGCAGAGGGCGGATCGCAACCGATCTTGTGGCCCGCGCTTGCCCCTTGTGTGTCAATACTATTCCGTCTCGACGTCTTCGTCGCCAAGCAGGCTGCTGAGCACATCTTTCTGGATGTGGTGGCGGCTGAGAAGGCCGGCATCCTCCAGCATTTCGAGATCCGGCAGGTCGCGCAGCGTGGCAAAGCCGAAGGCGGTCAGAAAGGCGGATGTCGTGATATAGGTATAGGGTGCGCCGGGCGACGGGCTGCGCGGCCCAAAGCTGATGAAGCCGCCGCGCTTGATGCTGCCGATCGTGTCGCGGCTCACTTCCCTACCAAAGATGCGTGAGATTTCGCTGCGGGTGACCGGCTGGAAATAACCGATCACCATCAACACCATCGCTTCGTGCTGGCTAAGGCCGGGCGGCAGATCGACCGGCGCGCCGGAGGCCTTGATCACATCGGCATAGGCCGGCTTGGTGCGGAACTGGTAGCCGCCGCCGACCAGCGCCAGTTCGAAGGGCTTTGTAGCCAGTTCCGCCTGGATGTCGCTGATGATCAGATCCAGATTGCAATCATGCCCGATGACCGAGGAGAGAATGTCCCGGCTGACCGGTTCGCGCGCGGCAAATACTACGGCCTCGACCCGGTTCATCCATTCGCGCCAACGTGCCGAAGCCGGCAAAGCGTCCAAATTGCGATCGATAACCGGGGGCTGCTTGGGGCTTCTTGCCATGCTCAGAGCCCGAAGATGCGAAAGTTCGGCCGGCCCGAAAGCTCGCGAATGACGCCGAAGGAAAGCAGGCGTTCAAACAGCCGGCGGGAGGCAAAGCGTGACAGGCGGCTTGTGGCAAGCGATCCGGACACGGCATCGTCCGATAAAAGCAGATCGATGACATCGCCGGCGCCCTTGGCGCGCAGTTTCGGCACAACGGCAGACAGATCGCTCGCGCGCCGGTCGATTTCGGCAGCCAGTCGCAAGGCACCAGTTGCGGCATCGGCAAGCGCTAGCGCCACGGCCCGCGGGAAGGTATCCGCATCGGGGCTCAAGCGTTTCTGGCTTTTTTCGGCGCGAAAATAGACTGCGTTGCGCTCGGCCATCAACAGTGGAACAGTTGCCGGCCATTGCATCATGTCGCGCAACAGCTGATCGGCCACCCACCAGGCCAGAAGCTCGTATTGCGGGCCAAGCGTGATGATGCGCTGCAGGATGGTGGCGAGTGCAAGCGATGGCGCTATGCCCTTGCGCCTTGCCGCATCGCACCACAAAGGCAGCTCGTCCAGTTCTTCGCGCCAGGAAAGCCCGAGCAGCAGAGCCACGTTCTTCAGCGTCTCGGTTTCCAGAAACATCGGGCGGGCTGCGGACTTTTTCCATACGCCATAGATATCGCCGGCGGGGCCTGCATCATCACCCGGCTTGCGTAGCACCCAGGCATCGCGCAGCTCCGTTTCCGCCTCGCGCCGGCCAACCAGCCGCACGGCAATCAGCGCGGATTTCAACGCCAGCCGCTGTCTCCAGGCGCCGGCCCAGATGGGTTCGGCGCGCACGATGCGGTCAAGCGCCAGAAGCGCTGCGCCGCAGAGAAATACGGCATCCGCTTCACTTTCGACCGCCACCCGACGGGTGGCCCAGGCCGGAAGCAGAAAGGCGGGATCGGTCATTGACCGGGATGCGCGTTGAGGGTTCATGCCGCTCAACATAAAGGCTTTGCGCGCTTGCGCCAGACCAGGTGAAGCGAACCGCACAGGTCTTTCCGTCTCAATGGGTCTCTGGACGACTTTCCAGCCGGCGCGACAGGAGCGGATAGACCACCTGTCCATCCTCTTCGCCGCGCGGAAACTGACCGTCGCGGTGGCGCCGTTCGGCGGCCTTGTAGCCCGCCGGGCTGACGCCAATGTAGTGCTTGAACATGCGGGAGAAATAATAGCTGTCGCTATAGCCGATGAAGGCCGCCGTCTGTTTGACGGAACGCCCGCCGGCGAGCAGGCCCATGGCCCGCTCCATCCGCTTGAATTCCTGGTATTTTGTCGGCGTGAGGCCGACCTGCCGGCGAAAGACACGGCGGAAATAATCGAGATTATAGGGGATGGAGGAGAGAACCTTGGCGACGATGTCATCGTCCAGCGGATCGGCGGCGATGCGGCTTGCCGCCACCATCACCGCCAGCGACAGCGCGTCAGGATTGTCGACCGAGGCTTCCTGCTGCTGGCGCCAGCCGAGAAAGGCCGCCTCAATGAAATCGATCAGCAGCACCATGAACAGATGGTGCTGCGCCAGTGTTGTGGACGACATTGGCACGCTTTCGCGGTAGTGCCGCACAAGCGGCTGCAGCATGTCCCATCGCGGCAGCTTCACGGCCCGGCGCATATCCATTTGCGACATCATGTCCATACGCCCGAAGACGTCGAGCGTGAAATGCTGGGCAACGCCGGTGTAAAGCTCCTGCGAGGTCGTGCGCCCGACAAAGCGGGTATTGGCCTCGATCAGCATGGCGCAGCCGGGCTCGATATCGATCGTCTCGCCAGCGATTTCATATTGCGCAGTTCCTGTAAGACATATGACAAGATCGTGCACGCTGTTGCGTTTGTCGATGCTCCAGCTCTGCGAGTGCTGCATCTTGATGGTCGAGCGAGTGAGTGCCAGGCTCAAGGCCTGCACGGGAATGGCGGCCAGAGGTCCTTGTTCGTTTTTATCCATCTTTTTGTCCGGAAGCCTCTATTCTCTTCTTGCTGCCTCAAGATGATAGTAGCCGCCATCGATGGAGTTGACCAGATCCATCGCCTGTTCAAAGGGAGGAGCGGGGCCGTGGTGACGGAATAGAGCGCTTTTGCGCCGCCCGTCCAACTATGCCTCGAAATCAAGATGCAGAATTCGGAATACCATAGTATGCCCCTCTTCGATCCGTCATGGAACGAGGCGCGCAACTGTGCGGTGAAGTCAGCGGCTGATGTCGCCCAAGCTGGCACAGCCGCCACCATCGCAAATCTGTATGACATCAGGACGATGGCAAGCCCAACTGGCGCTGCCACCGGTGCTGTGCGCCCGCTGTCATCGAAGCGCCTTGCCTGCGGAGTTGCCGCATGAGCGGAGATAGCCGTATCCTGGGACTGTTTTATCTGTCCCCTTACATCATCGGGCTCCTGGTGTTTACCGCGCTGCCATTTGCGGCGTCTTTCTACCTGAGCTTTACCGACTATAATTTGATGAGCGCGCCGGTGTTTACCGGTCTCGACAATTACTGGAAGCTGTTCACCGGCGACCGCACCTTCCGCAAGTCCCTGTGGGTCACGCTCGTCTATGTGTTTACGACGGTGCCGCTGAAGCTTGCCTTTGCGCTCTTCATTGCTGTGATCCTGAACTACAAGCTGAAGTTCATCAATTTCTTCCGCACCGCCTTTTATGTTCCTTCCATCCTCGGTGGCTCCATCGCCATCGCGGTCATGTGGCGCTACCTGTTTGCCGATGTCGGCATCGTCAATATGGGGCTTGCCACGCTCGGCATCGAGCCGGTCAACTGGTTCGGCGATCCGACGAATGCGCTGTTCACCATCACGCTTCTGCGTCTGTGGCAGTTCGGTTCGGCCATGGTGATTTTCCTGGCAGCGCTCCAGAGCATCGACAAGTCGCTCTATGAGGCCGCCTCGATCGATGGTGCCGGCAAGTTCGCCACCTTCTGGCATATCACCATGCCGCTGATTACCCCGGTCATCTTCTTCAACCTGATCATGCAGATGGTCCAGGCCTTCCAGGAATTCAACGGTCCCTACATCATCACCCAGGGCGGTCCGCTGAAATCCACCTATCTCCTGCCGCTCTATATCTATGAGGAAGCCTTCAAGCGCTTTGACATGGGCTATGCCTCGGCCATTGCCTGGGTGCTGTTCGTGATCATCATGGTGCTTACCCTCATCGCCTTCTGGTCCTCGCGCCATTGGGTCTACTACGCCGGCGACAAGAGGAGCTAATCCCATGGCTGACCATATCCTTACCCAGAACCTCGCACTCGACCAGGAAGCCGATCGTGTCCTGAAGGCCCAGCGCCGTCGCCAGATCATCGGTGCAACCCTTCGATATGGCGTGCTGACCGTCGTCGGCCTCTTCATGCTCTATCCGCTGATCTGGCTGGTCGGGGCGTCGTTCAAGCCGAATTCCGAGATCTTTGCCGGTGCCGGCTTCATCCCCGACGAAGCCACTGTGGCCGGCTACGTCCAGGGCTGGCAGACATCGACGCCCTATACGTTCGGGCGGTTCTTCTGGAACACGTTCCTGATTGTCGTGCCGAAAATGATCGGCACGGTCATCTCCTGCACGGCGGTTGCCTATGGTTTTGCGCGCTTTGATTTTCCCGGCAAGAAGATCCTGTTTGCCTCGCTGATCGCCACGCTGCTCCTGCCGAATGTCGTCACCCGCATTCCCCAGTATCTGCTGTTTCGCGATCTCGGCTGGCTGGATACGTTCTTGCCGCTCTGGGTGCCGTCTGCCTTTGCCGGAGATGCCTTCTTCGTCTTCATGCTGGTGCAGTTCCTGCGCGCCATTCCGCGCGACATGGAAGAGGCCGCCCGCGTCGATGGCGCCAATACCTGGCAGGTTCTGCTGTTCATCGTCGTGCCGCTTCTGACGCCGGCGCTCATCTCGGTCTGCCTCTTCCAGTTCATGTGGACCATGAACGACTTCCTCGGACCGCTCATCTATCTCTCGTCCGTCGACAAGTTCCCCGTGTCGCTGGCCCTCAAACTGTCGATCGACACCACCGAAGCCTTCGAATGGAACCGCATTCTCGCGATGTCCGTGCTGACCATCATGCCGGCGCTCATCGTGTTCTTTGTGGCCCAGAAATACTTCATCGAAGGCATCTCCGCCGGTGGCGTGAAAGGATAAGACCATGGCTCGCTTGCAGCTTAGAAACCTCGAAAAAGACTATGGCGGCTTCAAAGCCGTGCACGGGATCAACCTGGAAGTCGCAGATGGCGAGTTCATGGTTCTGGTCGGCCCTTCCGGCTGCGCCAAATCCACGACGCTGCGCATGATTGCCGGCCTCGAACGTATCACCGGCGGCGAGATCCGCATCGGCGATGACCTCGTCAATGACAAGGCACCCGGCGAGCGCGGCATTGCCATGGTGTTCCAGAACTATGCGCTTTATCCGCATATGAAGGTGCGCAAGAACCTGTCCTTCGGCCTGCGCCTGAAGCGGCGTCCGGCAGAAGAAATCGAGCAGGCGACCCGCGACGTCTCCAATATCCTGGAGATTGGTGACTATTTGGAACGCCTGCCCAAGCAGCTTTCCGGCGGCCAGGCGCAGCGCGTCGCTGTCGGTCGCGCCCTCATCAAAAAGCCGCAGGTCTTCCTGTTTGACGAGCCGCTGTCAAACCTCGATGCCAAGCTGCGTGCGTCCATGCGCGTGCGCATCACCGATCTGCACAAACAGCTCAAAGCCGACGGGCTACAGTCCACCGTCGTCTATGTCACGCATGACCAGACGGAAGCCATGACCATGGGCGACCGCATCTGCGTGATGAAGGAAGGCCGCATCATGCAGGTGGCCGATCCGGTAACGCTCTACAATCGCCCGGCCAATGCCTTCGTTGCCGGCTTTATCGGCAGCCCGGAAATGAACCTCATCGATGCGGAACTGTCCGGCAACCGGCTGGTGATCGGCACGCAGACCTATGATCTATCGCCGGACATCATGGCCCGTCTCAGCCCGAAAACGCCGAAGGGCGTGACGCTGGGCGTGCGCCCGCAGCATTTCGCCGTTGTGGGTCCGGACGCTGAGAACGCGCTCGAGGGCCGTGTCTCGCATGTCGAGTTCATGGGCCACGAAGTCTATCTCTACATCCGCATCGAGGGCCAGCAGATCATCGCCGTCGTATCGGCCAGCAATTACGACCGCAGCAAGATCAATGGCGACCTGATCCGTCTCGCGCCGCAGCCGCAATCGGCGCATCTGTTCGACCGCCAATCCGGGGAAAATGTTTCCCTGGCTGATATCCAGTAACCAACGTTCGGGGAGGAACGACATGAAACTGACCAAACTTCTTCTGGCCACGGCATTTGCCGCCACCAGTCTCGCACCGCTTGCCCACTCTGCCGATCTGCGCATGTCCTGGTGGGGTGGCGACAGCCGCCACAAGGCAACCCAGGTGGCTTTGAAAGCCTGTGGCGACAAGTATGGCCACACGATTGCAGCCGAATTTACCGGCTGGGATGGCCATCTGGAAAAGGTGACGACGCAGATTGCCGGCGGCACCGAAGCCGACATCATGCAGATCAACTGGCCCTGGCTGCCACTGTTCTCGATCAAGGGCGATGGCTTTGCCGACCTCAACCAGTACAAGGACGTGATCGACCTTAGCCAGTGGGCCCCGGAGGAACTGGATGCCGGTTCGATGAACGGCAAGCTGAACGGCCTGTCCGTTTCCACCACCGGCCGCGTCTTCATGTTTAACAAGACGGCGCTCGACAAGGCAGGCGTTCCCGTGCCGAAAACCTGGGACGAGCTGTTTGCCGCGGCAAAGCAGCTGAAGACGAAGGTTGGCCCGGACGCCTATCCGATGAATGCGGTCAAGGAAACGGCCGTCCTGCTGATCTCGCTCTATGCAACGCAGAAGACCGGCAAGGATCTGGTTGATCCTGCAGCAAAGAAGGTTGCCTGGACGCAGGAAGAGCTGGCCGCTGCCATCGATTTCTACGGCAAGCTTGTGTCTGAAGGCGTGGTTGTTTCGCAGAAGAACAATGCGGCAGAAGGCAATCTCAACCTGTTTGAAAGCCCGAAATGGGCCGATGGCCGGATTTCCGGTTCTTATGAGTGGGATTCGACCTTCTCCAAATATGCCGATCCGCTGAAGGGCCAGGTGCTGCAACCGGTTGGCATGCTGAAGAATGCCGTTGCCAAGACAGAAGGTGTCTATCGCAAGCCCTCCATGGTGTTTTCGATCTCCAAGCGCTCCAAGAACCCGAAGGCTGCAGCCCAGATCGTCAATTGCCTGCTGAACGAGCCGGAAGGCATCACGGCCCTTGGCACCTCGCGCGGCCTGCCGGCCAGCAAGATCGCCGCCAAGATGCTGACGGATGCCGGTAAGATCGAGCCACAGATCGTTGCAGCGCATGACATCATCATGAAAGCCAAGGGCCCGACTGTCTCGCCGCTCAACGAGCATCCAGAAGTGCGCGCCGTCTTCCTCGATACGCTTGAGGAATATTCCTACGAGCAGTTGGATTCGAAAGAAGCTGCCGAGCAGATCATCGAAGGCGTCAACGACGTTCTGAAGAAGTTCTGATGCCCGCTGCGGCCCCTCGTTCCGCGTGGCGAGGGGCCGCAACCGACTGACCAACAGGACAATGCCTATGCCGACCCTTTTGCTGCTGGCCGCATCGTCGCGGACGGCGACTTTCAGCCTCAATGCTGTCGATCACCTCTATGCGTTTGAGACGCCGCAGCCCTGGCGCCTTCTGCGGCGCGACGGAACGATGGTCAGAGACGGCATGACGCAGACGGTGGTTTTTACCCTGCATGACCTTCTGCCGGGCGAGGCCTATGATCTCGAGGCGGATGGCGCAGTCCTATCCTTTAACTTGCCGGTTGAAACCGCGCTTTTCGATATCACTGATTTTGGCGCTGACTGCGGAAGTGACAACAATGCGCCCTTCATCCAGAAGGCGATCGATGCGCTTGCCCCCGGTGCCACGCTGAAAGTTCCCGCCGGTCTATTCCAGACTGGCCCGCTATTTTTGAAGAGCGATATGACGCTGCTTCTGGAAGAGGGTGCCGTTCTGTCCGGGCACCCGGACCGGCAGCATTATCCTATACTTGCTGCCCGTCATGAGGATGGCCGGGTGCTTGGCACCTGGGAAGGTGTGTGCGAGCCCTGCTATGCTAGCTTGATCTCGGCGCTCGATTGCCAAAACCTGACGATCACCGGTGCCGGCACGATCGATGGCGGCGGCGATCGCGGTGACTGGTGGACATGGCCGAAGGAAACGCGTGATGGTGCTCGTCGTCCGCGCACACTGTTTCTGTCGCATGGTCACAACATCACGCTCACCGGCTTTACCGTACGCAATTCACCGGCCTGGACCGTGCATCCGGTGTTCTGCCGCGACCTTCTGGCCGCCGGCCTCACGATTCTCAACGATCCCTTGTCGCCCAATACCGATGGGCTGAACCCGGAATGCTGCCGGGATGTGCAATTGACCGGCCTGTTCTTTTCCGTCGGCGATGATTGCATCGCCATCAAGGCCGGCAAGCGCGATCCGAAAGGTGGCCTCGATGAGGCTTGCGAGCGCATCACCATCGAAAACTGCCGCATGGAACGCGGCCATGGCGGGCTTGTCATCGGCAGCGAGATGAGCGGCAGCGTGCGCGACATTGCCGTGCGGCGCTGCATGCTGTCTGAAACCGATCGGGGCCTGCGCGTTAAAACGCGGCGCGGGCGCGGCGGAGAGGTGGAAAACATCACGCTGGAAGATTGCCGGATGGACCGCGTGGCCATGCCGCTCGTCATCAACAGCTTCTACTTTTGCGACGCGGACGGAAGGTCCGATTACGTCCAGTCCCGCGAGGCTCTACCGGTGACGGATGCCACGCCGCAGATTGCCGGCATCACCATCCGCAATGTCGTGGCCGACAATGTCGCCATTGCGGCTGCGGCCTTTTATGGCCTGCCGGAAGCCCCGATCCGCGACATTACCATCGAAAACTATCACGTGACCTATGATCCGCTGGCCAAGCCGGACGTGCCGGATATGGCCTGCCAGTTCGAGCCGCTGCGGCATGGCGGAATCATTGCTGAAAACGCATTTTTCGCCAGCCCTGCCGGTATTCACATTGTCTCGCCCCTCAAGAGTATCGCCGTATGACCATCAGCTTGACCGATTATTTCGACGCCTATGCCCGTGACTATGTTTACTACAAGGGCGGCAGCTGGTGCTACGAGGATGGCTGTCTCTATCGCGGGCTGATCGCTCTTCATGAGGCGACGGGCGACGGGCGCTGGTATCAGCACTTGAAGCGGCTTGTCGATGGCCAGGTGAGCGATAGCGGCAAGCTCGCCGGTTATGCTGTAACCGAATATAATATCGACAATGTGCTGGCGGGCCGCGCGCTGGTCTATCTGGCCGAGAGGACGGGCGAGGTCCGCTATCGCAAGGCTGCCGACCTGCTGGCCAGCCAGTTTCGCACCCATCCGCGCATTTCGGTGGGGCCGCATTGGCATAAGCTGCGCTATCCGCATCAGGTCTGGCTGGACGGGCTTTACATGGCGCTGCCCTTCAAGGCTGAGTATGCTGCTCTTGGCGGCCAGCCCGATCTTGCTACAGAAGCCTTGGTGGAAATGCTGACCGCGCTCGACCTGACCTATGATGCGGGCGCCGGCCTTTACCGGCATGGCTATGACGAAGAGCGGCTTCAGGCCTGGGCCGATCAGCAGACCGGCCTCTCGCCTGCCCATTGGGGACGTTCGATCGGCTGGCTTGCCATGGCCATGGTCGATCTTGTCGAAGTGCTGCCGGCAAGCACCGAGCGTGATGATCTTAGCGCACGTCTCTCAGCCCTGCTAACAAGGCTTGCGGCCCTGCGCACCGCCGATGGACGCTGGCTGCAGGTTCTCGACCAGCCCGATCTGGATGGCAATTACGCAGAAAGCTCGGCAACGGCGATGTTTGCCTATGCTTTCCAGAAGGCGGCAAGGCTCGGGATCACCGGGGCCGAGGCCGAGGTGGGTTCGACGGCACTTCAGAGTCTCATCCGCCATGCGCTGCTTCCCAATGCGGATAAGCGTCCGGTCCTCAAGCAGATCTGCTGCGTGGCGGGCCTGGGTGGCTTTGACGGCAATTATCGCGATGGCTCACCCGCCTATTACCTGTCGGAAGTGCTGCGTGACGACGATATCAAGGGTGTGGCGCCACTGATGATGGCCGAGGCTGAACGGGCGAGAGCCGATGCCGCATCCCCTGCCAAAGCCAGAGCCGCTGTCGCCTAACCTGCTACCCTGCCGTCACCTGCCATCTTGATGGCAGGTGACGTTCTGACTATAGTCTAGGCCAATAGGAGATCATCCGATGGCCGAACCTCAGCTTTCTGTTCGCAGTGCCAAGGCGCGTGACATTGCTCATCGGCTGGCCCGGCGTGAAAATCGCTCGATTGCCGAAATTGTCGAGCGGGCTTTGGAATCCTATGAAGTCCGCGAGGCTGGACGTGAGCCGGTCGCAGATTTTTATGCACGTCTGAAGGAAGCCTGCAGCTCTGATATTGACCTTGAGGAGATTATTCGCGCAGGACGAGTGCCGTATTCAGGACCAGATCTTTGATATTCATCGATACGAATGTAATATCGGAGACGCTGAAAACTGCTCCAGCGCCCGCAGGCAGCACCTGGCTGGTGCGTCACGACGCCGAAATCGCCCTTTCCTCCGTTGTGATCGCTGAGATTGCCTTTGGCATCCAGAAAATTCGACCGGACGAACGTGCCTATCGGCTGGAGAAAGGACTAATACGCGTCCTCATTGATCAGAACCCATTGGCCCATTCTCTGCGTCCGATAGACATGATCCGCCATGGCTGGCTTTCGAGTTTGC
>NZ_STFZ01000015.1:0-23856 GCF_005222845.1 Rhizobium sp. FY34
ACTTCAGGGGAGAATTTGTTTGTCGTCTTGCTTGTCATAGACCCTACTTCTCACGAGTTGGGGTCTCCGGCAAACTCGGCGCGGTTCATCTACACCAATTTTGGCGAGGCCGCCGATCAAAAAGGTTCTCTGCCACTTTCATTATGCGTCAAATATCCAAGTGTCCGATCATGCGCCTAGGTAATGATAGGCGCGCTTATAATAGACCAGTGCCGCATCCGCCTCCTGCTCGCGGATCTGCTGGACGGCGCAAAACAGCACGCGATGGGTGCCGACATCGTGGCTTTCGATGATCCTGCAGTCGAAGGAGACCATGGCGTCTGCAAGCATTGGTGCGCCGGTCACGCCCTCCTGCCACTCGGCTGCGGCGAAGCGTTCGTCCACCGGCGTCTTTCCGCCGAAGAGCGAGGACAGGTTTTCATGCGCGGCAGTCAGGACATTGACGCAGACCACCCCGTTTTCCATCACGGCATTGAAGACCGAGGCGGTCCGGTTGAGGCAGATGAGAAGAGTTGCCGGACTGTCGGTGACGCTGCAGACAGCGGTTGCGGCAAAGCCTGCCCGACCCGCCGGCCCATCCGTGGTGATGATGTTGACGGCGGCGCCCATCTTCGCCATGGCGTCGCGAAAGCCTTGCTGGCTTACATCCAGGACCAGGTTCAATGGCTTTGAGAATGTCGGAACGCTGTTCATCGAGGCAATCCTTCTGGTTGGCCGTCCTGGCTGTTTGTTGATCGGGTCAGGCCGCTGACCTGTCCACGAATGCGGGAAGGGTGATGGCCCGTTCAAGGCTCTGCGCCACGCTTGCGGCAAGGTCTTCGCGCCAGGGCCTGGCGATGATCTGCAATGCGACCGGCAATCCGCCCTGAGACTGTGCGACCGGCAGGGTTACCACCGGTAGGCCGAGATAGCTGAAGGGTCTGGTAAACGAGGTCATGGCGCTGATCACGGCATTCATGCGCGGGCTGGTGCCGATATCGACATCCGCCGACAGAGGCGGCAGGAAGGGCATGGCCGGGGCGATCAGCACGTCTGCTTGCGCAAATGTGGTGTCGAGGCAGGCTTTCAGCATCACCGCACGGATCTGCAAGGCTCTGAGATAGATGGGGGCCGGCATGGCAAGCGACTGGGACAGGCGCATGCGGATCTGTGGCCCGTAATCCTCGGGGCGCTCGCGCAACCAGTCAAAATGTGCAGCGCCGGCTTCCGCCATCGCCACGACATTTGCAAGTTCGGCAATCGCGGTAAGATCCGGCAGTGTGGCTGAAGTGACTGTGCCGACCAGGGGAGAAAGCGTCTCAATCGCAAGCTCCATGCCCTTTGCAACGTCTCCGTCCAGCCCGTCAGCAAACACTCCGCCAGCGATGCCGACGCGGATTGCGGACAGATCCGATGTCAGACCCTGTGGCGGGATAACCGAAACGCAGGTTGGATCGAGCCCATCGGCTCCGGCAATCTGCTGCAGGAGGAGGTATGCATCTGCCACCCTGCGCGCCACCGGCCCGACGCAATCCTGCGAAAAGGACAGGGGCATCACACCATGGCGGCTGACGCGGCCCTGTGTCGGCTTGATGCCGACGACACCGCAACAGGCAGCCGGCAGGCGGATCGATCCGCCGGTATCTGACCCAAGGGCTGCCATGACCACGCCGCCGCCGACAGCAGCGCCCGATCCGGAGGACGAGCCCCCGGTAACAAGGGCCGGATCGATCGGATTGAGCGCGCGTCCGTGATGGAAGTTATGCCCGGTTGGGCCCATGGCAAATTCGCTCATGTTCAACCGGCCGATGGTGATGGCCCCTGCCGCCTGCAGACGCGCCATGACGGTTGAAGTGTCGGATGCGACGTAACCGGCGCGGATTTTCGAGCCGCATCCGGTGATAAAGCCTCTGCGGTCATACATGTCCTTGTGCGCCAGCGGCACGCCATGTAGTGACCCGGTTTCGCGACCATCGGCCAGTGCCTTGTCCGCTGCTTCGGCGGCCTCAAGGGCGGGCCGTTCCTCGATCTCGATAAAGGCGTTCAAACGTTCCTGGCTGGCTTTTGCCCGGGCGAGGGCAGCTTTTGTCATTTCGACAGAGGAGATGTCGCCGCGCCGAATGGCATTTGCCGCGTCGGAGAGGGAGGCTGGATTGTCGAGGCTCATCGCTTTGCCTCCGCCTGCATCAGGGCGTCGTAATGCGCCGGCTCGACGGTGAACAGCGCACCGCCCCTGCCAAGCGCGGAGGGCGCGATGCTTGCACTGTCGCGACGTAGCTCACCTGTCATGGCCAGCAGTTCCGGCTCCGAGGCATGGCGGCCCCAATAGCTTTCGGCCAGCGCCGCCATGACCTTTTCGATCTCCATCAGCTGAAATCCTGCGGCTGGCGGTTGCGCACGAGCTGGCTGAGCGACACCGCAATCACCAACGCGCCACCGTAAAACAGGTTCTGCACATAGGCGTCCGCCCCGAGCATGGTGAGCCCGGTGATTCCGGTGACCAGGAAGTAGACGCTGATGACCGCGCCAAAGGCATTGAACCGACCTGGCGAAATCGTCGTCGCACCGAGAAAGGCGGCAGCAAAGGCCGGTAGCAGCAGGCTAAGCCCGGACAGGGGATCGGCAGATCCGGTCATGCCGGCATAGAGCATGCCGGCGAAGGCAGAGATCAATCCAGAGAGCACGAAGGCGCTGGCCCTGACCCGGTCGACATTGATCCCGCTCAGCCGCGAGACCTCCCGCCCACGACCGACAAACAGCAGCTTGCGCCCGGCAATGGTGAATTCCAGCGCATACCAGATGATGGCGGCGAGGATCAGCGCATAGAAAAACGCGAGCGGAATGCCGAACAGCCTGTTGATGATCACCCATTCGACGAGCCCCATGGAGACGCCTGAGATCGTCTGGGAATTGCTGACCCAGAGGATCAGTCCGTTGACGAAGGTCCCGACGCCGAGCGTGACGATCAGCGAGTGGATGCGGAAATAGAGAACAAAGAAGGCGTTGACGGCCCCGATCACCACGCCGCTTGCAAGCGCAATCAACATGACGGGCACGACCGGCCAGCCGAGCTTGACGTTGAGGACGGCAATCAGCATGCAGCTCATCGTCAGGGTCGAGGCGCCGGAGAGATCGAAATCGCCAGACGTCAGCGGGATGATGATCGCAAGCGTCAGGACGACCAGCACGGCCTGCGAGCCGAACAGGGTCGAGAAGCTGCGCCAGCTGAGGAAGGAATCCGGCATCAGGGTGCCGAAGATCAGGATCAGCAACAGCCAAGCACCGACGAGCGCGAACCGTTCTCCCTCGGTCTTCAGGGTGAAACGGCTTTTCGCCTTTGGCACCGTCTTGGTGGTCGGCATATCCAGCGTCGTCATTCTGCGGCCTCCGCGTCATGGCTGTGGAAACAGGCTTCGGTAATGCTCTTGCGGCTGATCTCGGAGCCCTTGAGCTCAATGACCGGTCGCCCCTTGGAAAAGACAATGATGCGGTCGCAGATCTGCTCCAGCTGTTCATTGTCGGTCGAGGCGCAGAGGATCGCGGTCCCCTCGGCGCTCGCCTTGTCGAGTGCCTTGAAAATCTGCTGGCGCGCGCCGAAATCGACGCCTTGTGTCGGTTCGTCGAGCATCAGGAGCTTCGGCTTGATCTGCAGCCACTTCGCCAGCAGCACTTTCTGCTGATTGCCGCCGGACAGCGCTCCAAGGTTCAGATGCGGATCTTGCGGGCGCACGTCATAGATTTGCGCAAGTTTCGCCGCTTCGCGGGTCATGCCCGAGCGATCCAGTCCATAGGGCCTGGTCAATCCGTCGAGGATGGGCAGCGTGACATTGTCGGTGACCGGAAGGCTGCCGATGCCAGCGGCACCCAGTCGATCTCCGGGCAAGAAGGCAATGCCAAGCTTCTGTGCGGCGAGCGGTGTCATGGCCGAGACCGGCATGGTCTTGCCATCCACGGTGATCTCGCCCAGCCCTTTTCGGGCGCCAAAGAGAAGATAGGGCAGGGCGGCGAAGCCGGAACCGATCAGGCCTGTGACACCCAGCGTCTCGCCCTGCCGGATCTCGAAATCGAAGGGGGTATTCCGCCCATCGGTCAGGCCGCGAACCCTGACTAGGCTTGGGATCCCGGTGACTGCCATGCGCTTCTTTTCGAAGGCATCGATACGGCTGCCGACGATCGTATCCAGGATCGACTGGCGCCCGGTCTCCCGGGTCTCGAGAATATCCACCAGTTCGCCATCGCGCAGAATGGCGACCCGGTCGGTGATGTCGCGAACCTCGTCGATATCGTGAGTGACGATAACGACCGAAGCCCCGGTCCTGACGATGGAGCGGATCAGGGTGAACAGGCGCTGCACGTCTTCTGCCGGCAGGAAGGGCGTCGGCTCGTCGAGCACCAGGATGCCTTCGCCGCCATAGCCGGCATCCGAGGCGCGCAGATCCTCGAAAGCCCTGATAATGGCGACAAAGGCACGCTCGACCGGCGGCAGATTGCCGACGGTTTCGAAAGGGTTGATGTCCAGTCCGAACTCGGCAAACAGCGTCGAGATGGCCGCGGCCTCCTTGCGCCAGTTGACGAACCAGGGTGTCTTTTGCCCGAGGGCCGTCACCCGCATGTTCTCGACCACGGTGAGCGATGCCACGAGGCCGAGATGCTGGTGGACGAAGGCCACGCCGCGCTTCTTGATCAGCATCGGATCAAGCGGAAGCGGCAGGGCCTGGCCCCAGAGCTGGATACTGCTGCCTTCTTCCGGCTGGTGAAAGCCGGCCAGCACCTTGATCATGGTGGATTTGCCAGAGCCGTTCTGTCCGAGAAGCCCGAACACTTCCCCGCGCCGGATCGAAAGCGATACGCCCTTCAAGGCATAATAGCTGCCGAACCGCATGCGGATATTGTCCATCTTGAGCACGGCGTTCTCGGACATGGAAACGGCTCCCGCTTGGTCCTTCAAGGACTATTTCAGCATCCACAGCTTGCGGAAGCCATCGAGATGGGCATCGCCATAGCCGTCGTTGAAATTGGCCGGTACGCCTGCCGTTTCGACATTGCTCTTGTCGAAAACTAGAAGCGGCACGTTGAGCTTGGCCACTGCAGGCTTGCCGCATATCATGCGCATGATGTTGTCGATAGCAGCATAGCCGGCCCAGCCGAGGCTCTCGCCAATATCCATTTCGACCTGGCCTTCACGCACCATGTCGAGCACGAAGGGCGTGCCGTTGAAGCTGGCAATCTTGACCGCTCCTTCGGCGCCGGTGATGCGCAGCGCCGGAACGACGAATTGCGACATGCTGTCATAGATCGGCAGGATATAGTTGATCGACGGGTCGGCCAGCAGCGCCGACTGTGTACCGGACTGGATCTTCGTTGCCCATTCGGAGACGGGAACGTCGAGATGCTTCTGGACACAATCCGGGCAGAGCGCCGTCAACTGGTCCTGGATCGATTTGACGAAGGGGATCGAAGGCAGGACATCGGAAGAGCCGATGATCAGCACATTCGGCTTGCCTTCGGTCTGGAC
This sequence comes from Rhizobium sp. FY34, assembly GCF_005222845.1. GTDB lineage: Bacteria > Pseudomonadota > Alphaproteobacteria > Rhizobiales > Rhizobiaceae > Neorhizobium. The sequence continues at coordinate 5,495 of NZ_STFZ01000015.1, forward strand.
ATAGGCCCAGGCGGCGAGAAGCTTGCCGGCGCCGGTGAAATCCACCTTGCCGGAATAGTCGACAGTGTCGATTGGCGGCTGCGTCACGTCATAGAAATGCGTGGTGCTGATCTTCAGGCCTGCCGCACGCGCTTCGCCAAGTTGAGGACCCAGCACTTCCGGGTTCAGGCCGCCTGCCAGATCGAGTACGTCATATTTCTGGCTGATCGCCTGCGAAATGCCCTGGACCCACTGGTCGACCTTCAGCTGATTGTCCCAGGTCGTATAAGTGAAGCCGACTTCTTCGGCTGCCGTCGCCATTGCCTTCTGCAGTTCGACATTGAACGGGATCGTCATCGAGATCGGGATCGACAGGACCTTCTTTCCGGCCATACAGGCCTTGGCGTCAAAGGCATCACCCGGCGCCTCAAACACCGGCATGGCCCGGTGCCGTTCGATGATGGCCTTTGCATCGGCCATCGGGTCTGCCGCAGCGGGTGTGGAAACGGCGGCAACGGTCGAAGCGGCCAGGAACGAACTGGCGATAAGCAGGCGCATGATCAACATTCCCCTCTGTGAAACCCGGTTTGTCCGGTGTCTTTTGCTGCGGCTTACGACCGCGTTCGAGGATAATGTACGTACATAATCAAGACGGCGTCAACTGACTTTTGTCTATTTTTTTGCGCTGCACAATTTAATGGCGATTGCCGAAAAGCCCACCACAGCAGCGCTTGTTTGTTGTTCAAGATGCGAAGAGTGTAAGCGCAGACCGCTGTGAATCCAGTGACCAATAGAGGGCCATGGCCTTCATTATGTCAGTACATGTGAGAGGTGTTTCCGGCTCAGCGTGCCGCGCAATGCGCGCGCCAGGCCAGGATCATGCCGCCAAGGCCAAACAGCGAGAAGATCAGAAAACTCGCGCCATAATGGCCGGTCAGGGCATAGAGGCTGCCGAAGGTGGAGGGGCCGACAATGACGCCGATAAAGGTATAGACCAGCACGCCGCCGGTAATCGCGCCGACCCGGCCCTCGGGGGCATTGTGCGCGACTTCCGCCAGAAGCACGCCATTCCAGCCGATCGTCACGCCACCAACGGCAACAAACAGTGCGACCTGCGCAAAGGTTGGCAGGTCGGTCAGCCAGAAGAGCAGGGCATAGCCCAGCCCACCCAGCAGTCCGAGCAGGGAAAGCGTGATGAAGCCGCCGCCGATGCGGTCGGCTACGACGCCCCAGAACACCCGTCCAAGTGCGCCCGCCAATTGCATGGCCGCCGCCACCGAGCCTGCCGACAACAGCGACCAGCCTGCGTCATGGACAAGGGTGACCACGGCAAAGGCTGACACGGACAATTGCATGGCCGAATAGGCAAAGCCGAGGCCGCATAGCGCCCGCAGCCGCGGATTGCGCCAGATCGTCGATTGTTCGTCGACCAGGCCACGGATCAGGGACCGAGAGGCTGACGGAGCGCTGGGTTCGGCGGCATGGGTCACGGCCAAAAAACCCATTGTCGCCAGCGGCGCTGCTGCCCCGATCAGCAGGGCCAGATGCCAGTCGACATAGCGCGACAGAAACGGGAAAGCGAAACTTGCCAGAATGCCGCCGAGGGGAACGCCAGATTGTTTGAGCGAAAACACCACATTGCGTTTGTTGTGTGGGGTGACGCGGCTCAACATTTCCGAAGACGCCGGATTGTTCAGTCCGTAACCAACGCCGATGAAAAGCGAGGCTATGATGATCAGCGGGATATTGGCGCTGGCAATGCCGGCAAAGCCCAGGACGAAACACACAAGCGCTATCTGTTCGATGCGGATCGGACCGAAGCGCTGGACGAGGGTTCCGGCAATTGCAGATGAGAACATGCCGGACGCGTAGATCAGGCTGATCTGATAACCGATCCAGTAGGCGCCGATATCAAGATCGCTCGCTACATCAGGGGCAATTGCCGTCAGCGCGAGGACGCTTGCGGTTGCGACAATCTGGATCAGTGTTGCAGCGGCGAGCGTCTGCATCAGCGAGGAGGCGCGGCGAGTGGGCGGAACCTCTCCGGCGATCAAGTCCGACATGCGTGGGATGTCCTGGGAAAATTGCTAGGATATGTACGTACTAATTGATTTGGTCGATATGCGCAAGCCGACGGACCGGGTTTCAGCGATCTGCCGGATTCCGGTTGCCTTTTGCCGGGAAAGAAGGTTGAAACTCAGGCAATGGCATCAAGGCGGCGATTGGGCCGGCAAGGACGGCGATGGACGTGGATCAGAAGCGCATGGACTGGAAGCCGGAGGTCGATACGGCACCGCTTTACCTGCAGGTCGCCCATCATCTCGAGAGCCGGATCAGCAATGGCGACTATCCTGTCGGCTCGCTCCTGCCGACGGAAAACGAGATTGCCACCGCGCTCAGCGTCAGTCGCCAGACGGTGCGCCAGGCGATCGGGACACTGCGCAACAAGGGGCGCCTCTCGGCGCGCAAGGGGGTCGGCACGCGGGTCGAGGCCGGGTTTGATCCGGAGCGCAAGCGCTTCATCGCCCATTCCCGCTCGGAACTGTTCGAGATAGCCGCCGAGACCGAATTCGTCATCGACACGAAGGAAGAGATTTCGGCGCAGGGCAAGCTGGCCGTCGAGCTCGGCTGCCGCCCAGGGCGCAAGTTCTTTCATATGGCGGGCATCCGCTATCCAGGCAATCGCAGCAGGCCCTTCTCCTGGAACGAGGTCTATGTGGATGCCAAGCTCGCCGCTGCGGTCAAGGACATCACCGTCGCCCGCAGTGCGATCTTTCACTACATCGAGCAGTTTACCGGCGAGAAGATCCAGGAAATCCAGCAGGACATCCGGCCCATGATCCTGGATGCCGAGATTGCGGCAAAGCTGGACGTCAAGCCGGGCGATCTCGCGCTAGTCGTCACCCGGCGCTACTACGGCTCTGGCCGTCGCCTGCTGGAATATGCATTCCAGGTTCTGCCTGCTGAGCGCTTCACCTTTACCACCACCCTGCGGGCCGAGTCCTGAAGCGCCTGAGCAGAAATCCGGCGTAGCGATCTGTGCCGGGCGCGTGATGAACGCGTCACGCGTCTTTCTCTCTGCTTTTGCCCAGTGGAGCGTCGTTTGATCCAAACGACGGCACTCGCTCCTGCGCGCCTTTTCACCGATTGCACAAACAATATGCACGCACAAACATGCGGCATTTTTGGCTGGACAGGCAAAATATTTTTTGCATTAGTTCGTACATACTGCAGGCGTTCAGGTGTCAAAAACAGGGGAACCCACATGGATATCGGTGTCTTCATTCCTATCGGAAACAACGGCTGGCTGATTTCGACCACATCGCCGCAATACATGCCGAGTTTCGAGCTCAACAAGCAGGTGGTGCAGAAGGCGGAAAAATACGGACTGGAATTTGCGCTTTCGATGATCAAGCTGCGCGGCTTTGGCGGCAAGGCCGAGTTCTGGGACTACAATCTTGAAAGCTTTACACTGATGGCAAGCCTTGCGGCGGTCACCGAGCGGATCAAGCTGTTTGCCTCGACGGCTGTCCTGACGCTCCCGCCGGCCATTGTCGCGCGCATGGCCTCGACGATCGACAGCGTTGCGCCGGGCCGTTTCGGCGTCAACATCGTCTCCGGTTGGCAGATGGCGGAATATGACCAGATGAGCATGTGGCCCGGCGACGACTATTTCGGCTATCGCTATGACTATTCGACCGAATATGTCCACATCATGAAGGAGCTCTGGGAGAAGGGGGCCTCAAGCTTCGAAGGCAAGCACTTCACCATGAAGGACTGCATGATGAAGCCGATGCCGGCCAACAAGATCGAGATCGTGGCTGCAGGCCAGAGCCCGCGCGGCATGGAATTTGCCGCCGAATATGCCGACTACAACTTCGTCATGGGTTCGGGCATCAATACGCCGACGGCTTATGCGCCCAATAACGCCAAGCTGATGGAAGCTGCTGCCAAAACCGGGCGTGACGTCGGGGCCTATGTTCTCTTCATGGTGATTGCCGACGAAACCGACGAGCTCGCTCGCGCCAAGTGGGAAAGCTACCGCGCCGGTGCCGATGTCGATGCGCTCGCCTGGATGGCCGATCAGGGCGGCAAGGACGCGACGGCGGACGCCAATTCGACCGCCAAGCACATCAACCTTCCCGAAGGTGCCGTCAATTTCAACATGGGCACGCTGGTCGGCTCCTACGCCAATGTAGCCCGCATGCTGGATGAGGCCGGAACCGTTCCCGGCACCAAGGGTATCATGCTGACCTTCGACGACTTCCTCGTCGGGCTCGACCAGTTCGGCGAGCGCATCCAGCCGCTGATGGCGTCGCGGTCTCTGAGCCAGATGGCGGCCGAGTGACGTGACCCCGGCACCACGCACCGCACATGTCCTCTCCCTGCCCGGTCGGGGAGAGGCGTTCGACCCTTTGCTGATGATTGATCCGACCCGTTTTGATCGGCATGGGGGCGCACCTGTGGACAAGCGGTCGGATGCGCATATGCCGGGGGCGGAAGCGCGGGCATTCTCAGGCCCCGTACGGAATGCTGGCGTAGAGGCGTTGCTCTCGGCATTCGCCAGCCGGAGCCTCAAGCCCTCGACGCTGCTCCAAACGCTGTGCGATGCAATCGGGACGACTCGCGATGGGCAGGAAGCGGTGCTGCGCCCTGTTGCCGGAGCCGAAGAGGCTGCCCGCGAGAGCGACCTGCGCTGGGCATCCGGTGCACCGCGCCCGCTTGAAGGCATACCCTTTGGCGTCAAGGATATCATTGATGTCGCCGGGACAATGGTGACCTCCGGTTCCCTGTTGACCGGCGATCGGATCGCGCCTGCCGATGCCCCGGTCGTGGCCGCACTGCGCGCCCAGGGTGCCATTCCCTTTGCCATGACGGCGACGACGGAATTTGCCTGTGGCTCGCCGCACAATCCGCGATTTGGCCCGGTGACAAATCCGTGGGACCGGACGCGCTGGACGGGTGGCTCCTCAACGGGTTCCGGCGCGGCACTGGCCGCAAGCCTGATGCCGCTTGCGCTTGGGACCGATACCGGTGGCTCGATCCGCGTGCCGTCCTGCTGGTGTGGCACAACGGGGCTCAAGCCCAGCCGCGAACTGGTCTCGCGCAACGGTGTGGCTCCCTTGTCCTGGACGCTTGACCATGTCGGGCCGATGGCCCGGTCTGCCCGCGATATCGCCCGTGTGCTGCCCTTCATGGCGCCGTCTACCGATCCGCAACTGGTCGAGGCATGCGCCGACGTGCTGGTCGAAGCCTCCGTCGCGGGCATGCGGATCGGCGTTCCAACGACCTGGTTTACCGAGCGGGTCGATGCCGCCGTGCTTGCCAATTGGCAGGGAGCTCTTGCGACCCTGGAAAACCTTGGTTGCGAGCTGGTCACCTTGCCGCCGCTTGACATCGAGCCCTGGCATAACGCCGGCTGGGTGATCCTGCAAAGTGAACTGGCAACGCTCCATTCTCCGCAACTCGACCGAGAAACCCACTTCGATCAGGGCCTGCTGCACCGCCTGCGCAACGGCCTTGCTTATAGTGCGGTGGATTATGGTCAGGCCTTGCAGGCCCGGATTGCCGCCCTTGATGCCTTCCTTGATGTCATGGCCGATCTCGATGCGATCGTGACCCCGGGGCTTGGAGGCGAGGCGGGACGGCTTGATGATCTGACTGTGGAGGTTGACGGCGTGCCGCACGCCTTCCAGACGGTCATTTCCCGCAACACGATGATTTTCGATGTGACCGGACTGCCGGCTCTGATGCTACCGTCGGGCCTGGGGCGACAAGGCCTGCCGACTGGTCTGCAGATCGTCGGCAAGCCGGGTGCCGATGCAACATGCCTGCGCCTTGGCGCCGCCTTTCAGGCGGTCACGCAATTCCATCTCGCAGCACCTGCGGAGGTGCCGGCATGAGCGCGGCATCAGGCGCCTATTTCGGGCTCAACCGGTGGACAGCGACCGAGGCTCTTGCCCGGATGGCGACGGGTGAGGTCCGAGCACGCGATCTCGTCTCCGCCTGTCTCTCCCGCATCGCCGAACGCGACATGGACGTGCAGGCTTGGCTTGCGCTCAATCCGCAGGCGATAGCCGAAGCCGAGCGGCTGGATGCCTTGCCGGTCGAGCAAAGGGGACGGCTTCACGGCCTGCCGATTGCGGTCAAGGACGTCTTTGACACAGTTCAATTGCCAACCACGCACAATTCCCCGCTTTTTGAAAACTTCCGCCCGGCAGGCGATGCCGCCGTGGTCGACCTCCTGCGTGCAGAAGGGGCGATCGTGCTTGGCAAGACCGATACGACGGAGTTTGCCGCCGCCGGTCGTGACGCGCGCACCGGCAATCCGCACGACCTGTCGCGCACATCCGGCGGTTCATCGGCGGGATCGGCTGCCGCCGTTGCCGATTGTCATGTGCCACTCGCGCTGGCGACCCAGACCGGCGGCTCGACCATCCGTCCAGGCTCGTTCTGCGGCGTCTATGCCTTCAAGCCGAGTTTCGGTCGGGTGAGCCGGGAGGGTGTGAAGATCTATGCCCAAAGCTTTGATACAGTCGGCTGGTATGGTCGAAGTGTTGCAGATATCGCACTTCTTGCCGATGTTCTGGGCCTTGGCGAAACGCTGGAAGAAAAAGACCTGTCCGGTCGTCTGCGTTTCGTCATCACCCGCGGACCCTACCATGACCGCCTGGCGCCGGAGAGTGTCGAGGCCTTGGATAAGAGCGAGGCTCGACTTGCCCTTGCCGGTCACGCCGTCTCCAGGCTGGAACTCCCGGCGGAATTTGTCGCTCTCGATGCCCATCACCGGGTGATCCTGCACCGCGAAGGGCAGGCGGCCTTTCGCAATCTTGCCCGCCGACATGGAACGGCCCTGCATGATGACTTCCATCATCGTGTTGAAAACCGGGATGGCTCGACGCTTGCCGAACTTGCCCGCGCCTATGACGCCATGGCTTTGGCCCGGATCGCGTTTGATGCGATGGCCGGGCAGTTCGATCTGGTGATTGCGCCCAGTGCACCGGGTTTTGCCCCGGCGGGGCGCAGGCCGGGTGATCCCGTGTTCAATGCCTCCTGGACGCTTCTTGGTGTTCCCTGTCTCAATGTGCCGGTGCCGCTCGCCATGCCGACGCTTCCGATCGGCGTGACACTGATCGGCAGACGCTTTGCAGACCAGCATCTGCTGGACGCGGCAGCCCTTGTTGATCCTGTCCTCAACCCGAAATGAAAGACCGATACCGGCATGCCTGATCCCGCATTGAAGACCTCTCTTGCTGCTGGCGATTTCATCCTTGCCCCCGGCGTCTACGACATGATCTCCGCCCTGATTGCCGACCAGATGGGCTTCAAGGCACTCTATGTTACCGGTTATGGCACGGTCGCCTCGACGCTCGGTATTCCGGATGCAGGCATTGCCACCTATCGCGACATGGTCGAGCGCATTGCCCAGATCGTCAAGCTGACGAAGACACCTGTCATCGCCGATGCCGATGCCGGCTATGGCGGTCTTCTCAATGTCCGACACACCGTGCGTGGCTATGAAGATGCAGGCGTCAGTGCCATCCAGCTCGAGGATCAGGAATTCCCGAAAAAATGCGGACATACGCCGAACCGGCGTGTCGTCCCGATCAAGGACATGGTCCGCAAAATCGAGGTGGCCGTCGACAGTCGGCACAGCGATGACCTGCTGGTGATTGCCCGCACCGATGCCCGGACTGGTCTGGGACTGGAGGAGGCGATCCGCCGGGGCCAGGCCTATGCGGCAGCAGGCGCCGACATCATTTTCATCGAGTCGCCCGAATGTGCGCAAGAGGTTCGCCAGATCGCCGCTGCGATCGACCGGCCCCTGCTTGCCAATATGGTCAATGGCGGTCGCACGCCGCTGATCAAGGCCGCTGATCTGAAGGGGCTTGGCTACGGCATTGCGATCTATCCGGCGCTCGGTTTCCTCGCTCACGGCCATGCTGTGCGCCATGCCTATCGCGACCTGCTTGACCACGGCATCACCACGGATGCGGTCGAGCTCTATCCTTTCAAGGATTTCAATTCGCTGTTGGGTTTCGAGGACATCTGGGCCTTCGAGCAGAAATTTCCGGAAATTGGGGAGTAAGCCATGGCCGAACAGGATCTCGCCGCAAACTATGCCAAGGTCTATGACAACCGGATCGGCTTTGGCAAAAAGCCGGCGCTTGTGCTGGTGGATTTCGTGCAGGCCTATTTCGAGCCGGACAGCCCGCTCTTTGCGGGTGTCGATGCGGCCCTGGCCAGTGCGCTGCGCGTTCGCGAAGCCGCGCGTGCCAAATCCCTTCCCGTCATCCTGACCGGCGTCGTGCTCCATCCGTCCGGGCTCGACGGCGGTCGTTTTTTCCAGAAGGCGAAACCGCTGGCCTGTTTTACCGCCGGCAATCCGCTGGGCGCTTGGCCGGCAGGGCTCGAACCATTTGCCGATGAGTTCGTCATATCAAAGCAGTATCCGAGTGCCTTTTTCGGCACCTCGCTTGCCTCGCTGCTGACATCAATGGGCGTCGATAACGTCATCTTGACCGGGCTGACCACGAGTGGCTGCGTGCGTGCGAGCTGTGTCGACGCCATGTCGCATGGCTTCATCACCACCGTCGTCCGCGAGGCCTGCGGCGATCGCCATCCCGGTCCGCATGAGGCCAATCTTTTCGACATGAATGCCAAATATGCCGATGTCGTCGGCGAGGCGGAGATCCTGGCCTATATTGACCGCCTCTGAACGGGGCTTGGTACTCTGCCATCGGCGCCCCGATTTGCGGTTTTGCCACCTGTGGTCCGACTACTACAAAAGTTGGCGATTGCTCTGAGACCGAACTTTGGACCGCCGGAAGCTGGAGTTTTCCGGCTCTGATCACGATGGTTGGCTGGTTGTGCCACCGGGATTATGCAGGGCGATCGGGACGTTATAACCGATCGCCGAGTGAGGACGTTCCTCGTAGTAGTACCTGCGCCAAGTCTCCAACTTTTCGCGGGAATCCGCAAGGGTCAGGAACCAATGAGCGTTCAGGCACTCCGATCGCAGCTTGCCGTTGAACGCCTCGATGAAGCCGTTGTCAGTCGTCCTGCTTGAGCTCACCAGCCTTTTGGTCCTTGAGATAGGCGTCGAGAAGCATCGCTGTTCTCGGCGCGACTATCGGAATGGATGGTGCAGGTCCGCTGTCCCTCTTCATACGTAGAACAGCAAACAGCCGGCTTGCTGACCTTCAAGGACGACAAGCTTGGCTGCACCGACGACTGCATGCGCTTGGAGCCCCCATGGCCAATCCCGGAATCCCCTTGACCCGCGACGAGGCGCTCCGGCGCGTTGATGCATTTCTGCCGTCTGCTGCGGGCGCCTATGCGCGGCTGCGCAACAAGGACAAGGGGCGAGGCGGGCATGTCCATGTCTCCCAGCTTTCCGCTGCTCTGCGCAGGCGGCTGGTCAGCGAGGAGGAGGTGGTCAACGCGTTGCTGGCACGATATGGCCTTGTGCCGGCGGAATAATTCGTCAGCGAAATGTTCTGGCGCACCTATTGGAAGGGATGGCTCGAGCAGCGCCCTTCCGTGTGGGAGGATTTCTGTCAGGTTGTGGTCCAGGCACGAGACCGTCTGGAGGCCTCATCAATTCTCAGGCAGCGTCAGGCCGCTGCGGTCGAGGCACGGACCGGCATCGATTGTTTCGATGCCTGAGGAGACGAGCTGGATCAGACCGGCTACCTGCACAACTGGGCGCGGATGCAGTTTGCATCCATCTGGATCTTCACCTTCGGCCTGCCCTGGGAACTGGGCGCTGCCTTCACGTTCGATCGTCTGATCGACGCCGATCCGGCATCCAACACGCTGTCCTGGCGCTGGGTCGCAGGTCTGCATACCGCCGGCAAGGCTTATCTCGCTGATCCAGAGCGGATCAAGGCCATGACGGATGGTCGCTATGCACCTGTCGGACTGGCGCAGACGGCACGGATCCCGGCGGATTCGATCCGGACGTCGCAGCGCACACCCGTTCGAGAGGTGCGTGGCCCCGACGCGTCTGCCGCGACCCTTCTGTTGATCACCATGGAGGACCTGTCTGTCGAGCTGATCGATGAGATGCGCTCCCTCCCGGTCAGGGCGATTGCCATGCTTCAAGGCGGAAATGCGTGGGACGAGGCGGCACTTGCAGACGCTCTGGCGCGCTTTGGCCGCAGCTGCCAGCAGCTTCGGCTCTTTTTCGTTTGTCCGCGCCGTGAACACGCACCGATTTACTCTTCTACAGGCTCACCTCCTGCGCTCCCAAGCGACGGTACGAGGCTCTGATCGAATAGGTCAGAATAGCGACAACGACCCATATCCGCAGATAGGAGAACAGGACGATAAAGCCGACTAGCAGATATGTTCCGACCTTTCCAAGCCTCCCATCATCCAGAAAGGCACCCAGCATCAATGCAAGTTTGGATTGGACAAACGTGATGCTGATCAGGAACAGCCCCAGATATACCCAGGAGAACAACAGGGTACGCTTGTGGGTACTTAGCTGTCTGACGACGCCTATAAACCTCGCCTCATTTCCAGTCCCTTTCTGAAGGACAAAGATGAAGGTGACTGTCGCAATGAATGCGATCCATATCTGCAGCGCTCCCTGACGCCAGGGAAACGCCAGCCCATCGAAGCCAACCCACAAGGTTGCAGCTGCATGTTTGTCTACCCCTGTCGTGACGGCCAACACAACCGCACCTAGGAAGACAGTGAGCAACCTCCAGATCACCTGCCAGGCAAAGCGAGCACGTTGCCCCATGTTAAGCCTATCCAACGACGTCCAGCCGCCTGACAGCTTGATCATTTTCTCGCAGGTGTTTTGGGACTTCATTGAGGACGAGCGCAACAATCTCTTGAAGGCTTACCAATTTGGCGTCGAAGTTGATGGTTATGGCCTTTATCACGGCACTCTGGACATGGACGGTCATGAGCTTTTACGAGAGGCTATATATTGGTGGCGCGACCAACTCGAAGAGATTGAGAAGGATTTGAGTGTCCAAGTCTGTTCGTCTCACAGAATTTTACCGAAATCGCAGGGATCTCAATGAGATAATTTTGAATTTCTCCCTCAATTTGAGGTGGCTCAGATTCGATTCCTTTCAAGGCGAAGGCGACTTAAGCTATTTACGATCGATAGTCTGTACCTGAAATGCTTGACATATGTTAAAATTGGTTAAAGTCGAAGACGACAGGGATTGACCTGATAGGTGCGGACATCTTCCGTAACTGTCTGTATTCGGTTGAACGATGCGGTTTCAATCAGTTGAGATCGTAGTTTCAATCAGTCACGCTTTGACTTTCAGTTCGTTAGTACCGTAATCGCAGAGGGGTATCGAGAGGCGTGGATGCTGTGGCGCTTGATCCGAGGCTGCTCGGCAATGCGTTCCCGAGGCTATGCCAGACACGCACGCGGACATTGCGCAGGGCAGTTAAAGGCGCTATATGTAGGAACGTTCCTACATGGGAGGCGCATATGGCCACTATCAGCTTGACTAGCCGCGAATTGAATCATGATGTTGGCAGAGCGAAAAAAGCTGCTGAAGCGGGACCTGTAGTTATCACTGATCGAGGTAGACCTTCGCACGTGTTGATGACGTATGGCGAGTTTGAGCGTCTCACAGGCAAGCGCCACAATCTTGTGGATGCGCTTTCAATGCCTGGATTGTCGGATATCGATTTTGATCCGTCTCGATCGGTCATTGCAACTCGAGAAGTTGATCTGTCTTGAAATATCTGCTCGATACGAACGTTGTCTCTGAACTTCGCAAGGTTGGTGACGGTAAAGCTGATTTGAACGTGACGGCTTGGCTAAGCGGGCAGGACTCCCGTGAATTGTACATTTCTGCTATAACGATTCTGGAGCTTGAGCGAGGGATACTCAGCATCCACCGGCGTGACGTTGAGCAGGGCGCTCGCTTACGAACCTGGATGGATAGCCGAGTTCGCCCGGAGTTTGCTCAGCGCATCATTGCTATCGATGACGCAATCGCAACGCGGTGTGCCCACTTGCACATTCCCGATCGCCGAAATGAAGCTGATGCACTCATTGCGGCCACGGCAATCGTGCACGGGCTAGTGGTCGTTACACGCAACATTAGGGACTTTGAGGGAACCGGCGCTATCCTCGTGGACCCGTGGCGCGCCTGAGGAAATGGACGCAGGACAACGTAGTCGAGTTCGTTGCAATATAGAGGTCGGCGGTTCAGCTCCTATCAAGGCGTAGTCACGTCAATGGGGAATGCGTAGTCGATCCAGATTAAGCTCATTTAGAATTGCAAATACGATCAGCAGAAACCGTTGAGCTTCAGGATCCTATGCGCCTCTATGGAAGCTTTTAGCTCAGCTTCGGCGTTGCGGTCTCCTTGATTGACGTCAGGATGGTACATCTTGAGCCTTTGCTTGTAGCGCTGCTTGATTTCATCGGCAGCCGCATCCCATGGGAGACCAAGTGTCTCAAACGCCTTTGCTGGGCGACTATCGCCTCGCTGATCGAGACGTGTAAGCTCAACGCAGTCGATCCGCAGGCCTACCTGAGCGCCACGCTTTCCGCCATCGTCAACGGACACAAGCAGAGCCGTATTGATGAGTTGCTGCCATGGGGCTACAGGGGTCAGTCATGCGCTCCGAAGACTTCAGTCGGCACTTAGCCGTCATTGGGTCATAATGTGCGGCTCCTATGGTGCGATGATAGCGGGCGGAGCCTGAGCGATGGCCGCATACTTAAAGGCGTATATTTTCGTTTTTTCGGCAATGGCGTGCGTTGCCCAGTCAACGATTACAGCTTCCGCTCAAATCGCTGCATCCGATGAGCGGCGTATCCGAGCCGCTGTCATGCTGGATGGGCTGGCAGAGCCCATCGTCGGTGAAGCCCATTGCCGGGTCGATAAAAGGTGCGAGATCATTTCTGGTTTAGGATCAGGCGTCAAAGTGGATGTTAACTGGCGTCGCCGGGGGACAGTCGAGTCTGCAGATTTGACTATTCAGTGCCCAAAGGACTGCTCGTTCACATCAGGTCGGTCGAAGGTCACTTTCCAGAGCGAACGAAAATTCAATCTTTTTCGCGGCGCAGAGAACCACGTTGAGATAAAGCCGGTGTTAAGGCCCAGGATCAAAATTGGGCAAATTTTTCTGATCGTCGAATAAGCTTACTGATCGCTGCAATTGACGCATTGTTCCCATATGCCTGGCAGCGGAAGTCGTTCGAAACGGCAAAACGTGCGTGGTCAAGGTGCCCGGCAAACAGCGCTTACCGCCAGAACCCATACTCGCCATCAGATCGTTGCCCGCAGTGATGAACTGGTGCTCCATCAGATCCACGACCTCCATGGAGGCCATAATGCTAAAGATGGCGTGATGGACCTGCAAGCTCGCCGGCTGGTGGCCGGGTGTCTTGCCGATCCATACGGTCTGTATCAGATCGCGGCATCAGCCGCTGCTTGGCGTTTCGTCGCCATTGTTGCGGGCGAGGAAGATAAGCTTGCGTGTCGCAATCTGCATGTTCGCCGCACTGAACTGCGCCTTTAGCTTCTCGATCTTCCTTAGAAATCTTTCGCTGGCCACTCAACGGTCGCAAACTCTCGCGTGAATTTTTTACGTTCCGCTTGACCTTGCCCAAAAATTAGTCCGCCGAATAAATCGCCCGGAGATTAACCGTTCATGTTGACATATATCAAGGTTGGATTGATGATCGGCAATCATGCAAAATATGCATTAAGGAAAAAATGGAAACCCGCGATCTTCAGACATTCCTTGCCGTTGCGGCAAGCGGCAGCATAACCAAGGCGGCCGATCTGCTTGGGCGATCGCAGCCTTCCGTGACGCGCACGATGCAGGATCTCGAAACGGAGCTTGGTTTTCAGCTGCTACATCGGGTTGGTCGTAGAGTTCAGCTCTCTGAAGAGGGTGTTGCGTTCGAGGAGGAAGCCCGGCGTCTGCTGATGTCATTCACGGAACTGGCCGCGCGCGCGAAGGCGATCGCTGCCGGCAAGGGGAGAATTCTCCAGATCGTTACAACATCCGCTATCGGAACGGGTTTGATCCCGACTGCAATGGCGGAACTTGTCGGCGTGGAGTTGCCGCATGAAACCCATCTGGGGCAGTTTCTTCCCTCGATCGTGGCCCAGGAAGTTCGCTCGGGGCGCGCCGAGATCGGCTTTTCCAGCCTTCCGCTTGACACGCCGGGCCTGGATGTTCTGCGGCTCTATTCGGCGCCCGACGTTGTAGCCTTGCGTGAAGACGATCCGCTCGCGGAACTGGATATTGTGCCGCTGTCGGCATTTGCTGGGCGCCGCCTTGCAACGATGCTCAATCCGTTACGCTTCCAGTTGCACATCGCGAAGGCTTTGGCCGCCCGCGGTATCGAGACCGGTCCTGTCATCCGGACGAATATCTCTTACGGCGCTCTGCAGATCGTGCGCCAGACAGGTGTCGTTGCCATTATCGATCCGGTCACCGCTTACGGATTGAGCCTGCCAGGCGTTGTCGTTCGACCGATTGACGTCACCGTCCCGTTTTACTGGGGCGTTCTCGTTGCCGAGAAGCGTGTTCTTCGTCCGGTGGCGCAGGCCTTGATGGATGCTGTCGAGGTGGTGGCGCAGAGGTCGATTGCAGGGTTCAGGAAGCTCGATCCTGCATTGGCGGGACAGTTGGTGACGGGTCCTGTCTCGGAGACAAACCATGGAAATGTATCATGAGCAAAATTTCCACCGCCGCGCTGCAATTGCCGGCAGGTCTCGCCGCACTTGAGGCTCAGCTCGCACAAGACCTGGAATTCCTTGAATTGCCAGCGAAGCCGTGGGTTCCAACTCGCACGCATGGCGGCGTGGAGGTTCGTGACGTTGTGGTTATCGGCGCGGGCATGTGTGGATTGGCGGCCACTGCAAAGCTGGTTCTAACCGGTATATCGAATGTCGTCGCCTATGACGCGGCTCCGGCGGGGCTTGAGGGCCCCTGGGTCACATTTGCAAGGATGCAGACACTCCGGTCGCCGAAAAATCTGCACGGTCCGGCGCTGGGCCTGCCCCAGTTGACCTTTCGTGCCTGGTTCACGTCGCAGTGGGGCGGGGAAGCCTGGCAGGCGCTCGACAAGATCCCCAAGCGACAGTGGATGGATTATCTGGTCTGGTACCGCAAGGTGCTCAATCTGCCGGTGCGCAACGGCGTGCGGATGACCGGTTTATCGACCAATAACGGTCTGATTGCGGTCGATATTGACGGAGCTGAAAAGGGCCGCGTTCTCACGCGCCATCTCGTGCTCGCAACGGGTCGGTCGGGACTCGGTGGGTTTGCCGTCCCGGATTTTCTGACCGGTATCGACCGAAAATACTGGGCACATTCCGCGGACGACATCGACTTTGAGGCTCTCAAGGGAAAGCAAGTCGCCGTCATCGGTGCAGGGGCCTCCTCCATGGACAATGCCGCAACGGCTTTGGAAGCAGGCGCCGGCGCTGTCGATATGCTGATCCGGCGCAAGGAAATGCCGCGCATCAACAAGATGACAGGCATCGGCAGTCAGGGGGTCGTGCATGGCATGCACCTGTTGCCCGATGCCTGGAAATGGAAATTCGTCGAGTATACGGCGTCCACCCAGACGCCCCCGCCCCGCTCATCGACGCTGCGCGTATCCTGCCACAGAAATGCACGCTTCTTCCTCGACTGCGGCATTATCGCCGTCCGGGAGGACGATGGTGCCCTGGTGATCGAAACCACGCAAGGGCCGATGCGCTACGATTTTCTGATTGCGGCCACTGGCTTTTCGAACGACTTCACCGGGCGGCCGGAATTCGCATCCATAGCGCCCCATATCCGTAGTTGGGCGGATGGCCGCTATACGCCGAACATGGGGCCACCCCGCAGTGGTATGTCGGAAGCGCCGGATCTTGGTCCTGCCTTCGAGTTTCGGGAACGGGTGACGGGGTCCTGCCCAGTTCTCGCGCATATTCATTGCTTCAACGATGCTGCAATGCTGACGCATGGAAAGGTGTCTGGTGACATCCCAGCCGTCAGCGCCGGTGCCGATCGGCTGGTCCGTGGGATTGCGGCATCGCTTTTCGCCGAGGATGTCGAGGAGCACTTTGCCAACCTCACAGCCTATGACACCCCCGAACTCCAGGGCGACGAATGGGTCGATTCAACACCCTTGCTGCAGAAGGAGACTGCGTTGTGATTGACGCCATGGACAAGGCTGCCGGTCTCACTCCGGGAAATCCAGTTTTCGAGGCACGGCGGTTGCGGCCGGAGTTCGTGCAGGGTACCGAACTCTGCCGTTTGTCGGTTTTGACACCGCAACACGGTCTTGGGCTTGAAACTGGCCTGCGTATTGCGCTTGCCCGCCGAATCGCCGCGTTGAACGCCGATGAGATCCTGATTGCTGACTATGATGCCCAACTGGCCGAGCACGATCAGTCCGGGCACCTTCTGGCGCTTTCGCAAGGGGCAGGAGATCTGGACGAGCCGCTGGCGACGATCGCCCGCCATGTTGATCTTGTCACATCGACACCGAGCAAAGCGGCGGCGAGTGATATTGCCAGATTGACGGAGGCGGGTCTGGATATTCCGCAGATTGTCGCGCTTTCCGAGCTTATTGCGTTCGTCAACTTTCAAACGCGTGTTGCGACCGGCCTGCGCTTGATGAGGGCGTCATGATTTCCTCGGTCCGCCTGAAGCCGCTGACGTGGCATCCCCACATAGCGCCGGTCGAGCTTTCCGCGGCCACACCGGAGCAACTCGATGCGATGAAGGTTACGCCCTCCGCAAAGAAGGTTTCGGAATATGTCCGGACATTGGCACATGACCCAGAAAGCTGCCTGGCCCGAACTGTGTTGTTCAATGCGATCATGTATGTCGAGGGTGGACTACCACGCCCGGACAGGGAGCTTGGCGCACTTGGCGCATCAATGGTCAACGGTTGCCGTTACTGCGCTGTGGTTCATGCGCGCCAGCACGCGCATTTGACGAAAAGTGATGCGCTCGTCACGGCCCTTTATCTCGGAAAGCCGGAGATGCTCGGTGAGAGGGATGCTGCAATCTATCATTTCGCAAGCCGGCTTTCGGCCACGCCGTCGCAAGCGACGCAAGACGATATCGCCACGCTGCGTGCGGTCGGAATGGACGATATCGAAATCATCGATCTGATCCACGCCATCGCGATCTTTGGTTGGGCCAACCGGCTGATGCACGTGCTGGGACACGCGCAGTCTGCAACATCTCTTCCCAATCACCAACCGGGCACCTGACAACCGGTGCGTCGACAATGGCCGCACCAATGCGGCTAAACAACAAAAAGGGGTTCTGAAATGCGCATGAAAACCTGGCTGCTTGGCAGTCTCATTGCCAGTATTGCCGTATTTCCGGCAGCCGCTGAATATCCGGAAAAGCCGATCGAAATGATCGTCGCTTTCGCGCCGGGCGGCGGTACAGACGTCGCCGCACGCTCGATCGCCCTGTTCATGGAAAAACATCTGGGCAACGGCGCCAGAATAGCTGTCATCAACAAGCCGGGCGCTGGTGGTGAAATCGGTTGGACGACGCTCGCCCGCGCCAATCCGGACGGTTACACGATCGGTATGATCAATCCGCCGGCCTTCAACGCGCTGGTCGTGGAAGGCAAAGCGAAGTATACCATGGACAATTTCCAGCCGATTGGAAATCTGGTCTACGATCCGGGCATTCTCGTGGTCGGCAAGAACAGCCCCTACAAGACGCTGGCAGACATTATGGAGGCCTCCAAGGCAGCGCCGGGCGCCATCGTCGTCGGCACCTCGGGTGCGGCGGGCTCCTCGGAGCATATCGGCATTCTCAATCTCAACAGACTTGCCGGCACCACCTTCACGCCTGCATTCTTCGGTTCAACGGCCCCGGTTCGCCAGGCCATTCTCGGTGGCCATGTACCCGCCGCGACGATGAACCTGTCGGAGGCGCTGCAACTCGTCCGCTCCGGCGACATCCGTATCCTCGGCATCATGGCCGATCAGCGGCAGGCCTCCATGCCGGATGCTCCGACCTTCAAGGAGCAAGGTGTCGATCTGATCGTAACCACCTCCCGCGGGATCGCAGCGCCCGCTGGCGTCCCGCCTGAAATGGTCGCAAAGCTTGAGGCCGCTCTAGAGGCGGCAATGAAAGATTCAGACTACCTGGCATCGGCCCAAAAGGCGGAAATCCCACTGCACTACCTGAATGCCACGGACTACAAAGCACTGATCGCCAAGATCACTGCCGATCTCACCGAAACGTGGAAGGTGACCCCGTGGCGCTAAGCTTCAATCCGACGCGCAAGCAGGCGGAGATAGGGTTTGCGGCGGCGCTAATGGCCGTCGCGACCTGGGGCTTTGTCGAAGCGGGCGCCTACCCGACGCAGAGTGCCGGATATCCCCGCGTGCTGTGCATCATGC
>NZ_STFZ01000015.1:23866-34949 GCF_005222845.1 Rhizobium sp. FY34
CAGTAGCACCTTAGGCACTCAACCACCCGAAGCTGCCAGCGTTATCGCATCTGCAACCTCTTCATATCGATCGGTGAGGTTGCTGGTTGCCACCCGCAGATGGTGGGTGGGCTGAACCGCGAATTTGTTGCCCGGGTGTACGGCAATGCCTCGCGCCGCAAGCGTGACGAGAGCAAATGGCTCGGAGGCGACAGGAACCCAGGCGCATAGACCACCTCCAGACGGCACAAACACGTCGCGGTCTGCCAGAGCCCTCACAAGATTGTCGCGGCGCGCCTGATAGATCCGGCGTGCCTCCTTTAGGCCTTGTGCCGTCGTCTCGTCTCGCAGCATCCAGGCGGCTGCCCCCTGCAGGATGCGACTTGTCCAGCCAGAGCTGAAGCTCCGATAAGACTGGATCTGATCGATGATCGTGCGCGTGCTGGAAAGAACCGCCAAGCGTAGATCCGGCCCCAAGGTCTTCGAGTAAGACAGGATATGGATGACGCGATGGGGGAAGACTTGCCCGAGGGACTGCCGTAGCGCATCGGAAATATCCGCCATGCCGTCGTCCTCTATGATCAGGACGTCGGTATCTAGAAGTTCTTCGACGAGTTCCGCCATCCGCTGGGTCGCCACGGTCTGACCCGTCACGGAGTGCAGCCTTGGCTGGAAGATGAAGGCGACTGGTTTGCTGAGCATTGCCTGCCTTAGGGAAACGGGCAGGGGGCCGTCGGCATCGCAGGCGACCGGCACGATCTTGGCCCCGTGATCCTCCAGGATATCGAGAAGCCGCATAGCCGTCGGCTCTTCGATGGCAACGGCGGCACCTGGTGGCACGAGCGCATGGATCAGCGTGTAGACCGCGTTATATCCGCCGTTTGTCGCCAGAAATGCCTCCGCCTCGTAAGGCCAGGTCCGGCGAACTTCTGCCTCAAGCTCCGGTAGGATGCGGCTGCGCTCATAGCTATTGAGCCTTTCCGTCGATGCCGCATGGACCAATGCATTCTCGAGCCTCGGCAGCAGCGCCCGGTCGGGCACGGCCATCGTCAGGTCCAGCACGCCGGCGCCGTAATGGCCGACACTGGCCAGTCGCTCCGGCTTGGCGACGAAGCGGTCGCCGCTGACCCAGGTGCCGTTGCGGCCGCGCCCGGTGATGATTTTTTGGCGACGTAGCTCGCTCCAGGCCTCCGAGATGGTTGCCGGGCTCACGCCCAGCGAAAATGCCAGATCGCGGATTGGAGGCAGCTTTGCGCCCACCGGCAGCGCTCCGGCTCGGATTAAGGCACTGGTCTCTAACGCTATTCCGCGAATTGAGCGATCGCTCAATCTTTCAGCAAACCAGGCCGAATTATAGGCATCGATCATTTTGTCACCATTTAAATGTTCAATAACGTAATAACATTTGATCATTTGGAATTGAACATTTTATCTTCGGCCCATCAGCATTTCTGCCGTGAGTAACTCAAATGACACTGCGCCTTCGAATTGCACTGCGTGACTGGGACTACATGACGCCGCTTGCTTTGGGGGATGTGTCTTCCGACAAGCTTGATCTTCAGGTTGATCGCATCGGGACGCTGGTGTCGCATATCGGCAAGGACCCGGACCACGAGGCGGCCGAGGTTTCCTTCAGCCGCTACACCCAGCTCCGCTATGACGGCGATGAAACCGTCGTCGGCATCCCCAACTTCATCATGCGCGGCTTTCGACACCGCTGCATCATGACCATGGCCGGCAGCGACATCACCACGCTTGGTCAACTGGCAGGCAAGCGCATCGGTGTCACGGGTTGGCGCGACAGCGGCAACACCTGGACCCGCGCCGCCATCCGCCGCGAAGGTGTCGAGGTCACGGATGCCATGTGGTATGCTGGACGGCTGACCGAGGCGCATCCGATCACCGACCGACTCGATGGTTTTGGCCAGCCCGGTCTGATCGAGGCATGCCCCGGCGAACGCCCGATGGTGGACCTTCTGCGTGAAGGCGCACTGGATGCGATCTTCACACCCTTCATGCCGAGCGGCTATTTTGAACCTGGTTCGCCCTTTCGTCAGGTCCTGCGCGATTTCCGCAGTGAGGAGAAGCGTTACTTCAATGACGTCGGTTATGTTCCAGGCATGCACCTGATCGGCATCAAGGCCGAGGTTGTGTCCGAAAACCCGTGGGTGATTGCCGAGATCAGCCGCCTGGTCGATGAGAGCCAGAAAATGTGGACGGAGAAGCGCCGCAAGTATGCGGAAACCACGCCGTGGATGTTCGACGAGGTGCTCAAAACCTCTCGTGACCTCCCTGAAGGATGGGACGCCAGCGGCTTTGCAGCAAACCGCAAGATGATCGGCGACTTCGCCAAGGAGCTCCATGCGCAAGGCATCATGAAGCGCGAGATGACGCCGGAAGAGCTTTTCCAGTTCGATACAGACGGCAGCCAAATCTGATCTGTGGCCGAAACTGCAAGTTCCAAAGAAACACGCATTCGTAAAACAAGGGGAATGACTATGTCGCATAAGAAACTGATTGCTCTTACCTTCGCTGGCTTCGCTCTGGCCTGTGGCGCCCAGGCGCAGGACGCTATCCCGAAGTTGGAAGTGAACAAGCAACTGCACGACAGACTGCCGGAAGACATCAAGACCGCCGGCAAGATGATCTCCGTCAACAACGGCTCTTTCCCTCCCTATGAAATTGTTACCGGCACGGAAATGACGGGTGCCAGCGCCGATCTCACGGATGCGCTGGGACAGGTTCTCGGCGTCAAGATCGAGCACGCCACAGTGGGCGGCCTTCCGGCGCTGCTGGCGGGTGTGAACTCAGGCCGCTACCAGTTCGCTTTCGGTCCGGTCGGCGACTACAAGGATCGCGAGACTGCCAACGACTTTGTCGACTGGGTTCAGGAATTCGTGGTTTTCGCGACGCTGAAGGGAAATCCCAAGGGCATCTCTTCGCTCGACACGGCCTGTGGCCAACGGGTCTCGGTCATGGCGGGCGGCTCTGCGGAACGGGTGATCAAGGTCCAGTCGGAGAAATGCGTCACGGAGGGCAAGGGCGCGGTTGAAGTCCAGTCCTACACGGACCAGCCGGCATCCATCCTCGCCGTCCGCTCCAAGCGCGCTGACGCCTTCTTCTCCTCCCAGGCGCCCTTGACCTACTTCGTCTCCCAGGCAAATGGCCAGCTGGAATTGGCCGGCGTCGGTCAGAAGAACGGCTTCGAAGACATCTTCCAGGGTGCGGTCGTTCCCAAGGGGTCGCCTCTTGGCCCGCTCTTCGTCGATGCCATCAAGGTGCTGATGGACAACGGCACTTATGGCGCAATCATGAAGAAGTGGGGCCTCGAGAACAACATGATCAAGCAGCCTGGCATCAATCTGGGTGGGCAGCTTCCAAAATGATCAACAGCACACAAAGTGATGCGGCGCCTCAGGGCGCTGCGAACTTTCGCGATGTGGCGACGGCCCACACGCCTTTCAGAACCGGTCGTCTGCTTCTTTGGCTCGTGATCGCCTTTGTCGTCATTGATTTCGGCTGGATCATCGCCAACAATGAAGGCTTCGGTTGGCCGGTCGTCGCCCGGTACTTCTTCGACCCGACCGTGATCAGTGGCCTTTACGTCAGCCTCGGCTTGACTGTGGTCGCCATGATCCTTGGGGTCGTGGTCGGCCTCGTGATCGCCATCATGCGCATGTCCAATGATGGGCTCGCCAAGGGGTTTGCCTCCCTGTTCATCTGGTTCTTCCGCGGTACACCGCTGCTGGTTCAGTTGATCTTCTGGTACAACATGTCGACGCTGTTTCCGGCGATTTCGATCTCCATTCCGTTCGGCCCAACGCTGGCCAGCTGGGACACCAATTCGGTGATTACCCCGATGACGGCTGCCATCGTCGGACTTGCTCTCAACGAAGCGGCATACATGGCCGAAATCATTCGTGGCGGCCTCATTTCGGTCGATCGCGGACAGGCCGAAACCGCAGAGGCCTTCGGCATGACCAAGGGTCGTGCTCTGTGGCGGATCATCATCCCGCAGGCGATGCGGTCGATTGTGCCGCCAACCGGCAATCAGCTGATCAGCATGATCAAGGCAACCTCCCTGGTCAGCGTGATCGCCATGGCCGATCTACTCTACTCGGTCCAGTCGATCTACAACCGCACCTTCGAAATCATTCCGATGTTGTTGGTCGCGGTCCTTTGGTACCTGCTCATCACCTCGGTCCTCAATCTTGGCCAGAGTTATATCGAGGCCTATTACGGCCGCAGCGAGCGCCGCAATGCCGGTGTCGCGAAGGTCGAAGCCGCGACAGGGGAGGCGAACCATTGACCGTGATCGACACTGCAAAGCCACTGGTACAGGCCCGTAACGTCCACAAGGCTTTTGATCATCTCGAAGTGCTGAAGGGCATCGATCTCGATGTCATGCCGGGCGAAGTCGTCGTCATCCTGGGCCCGTCCGGCTCCGGAAAGTCGACGTTCCTGCGCTGCATCAACCATCTGGAAGCCATCCAGAAGGGCTTCATCGAAGTGGATGGCGAGCAGATCGGCTACAAGCTGAAGAAGGACCGGCTGGAAAAACTGTCCGCCAACGGCATTGCAAGGCAGCGCCGCAAGATCGGAATGGTGTTCCAGCAGTTCAACCTCTATCCGCACATGACCGTTTTGCAGAACATCATCGAGGCGCCGGTCGGCGTCCATGGCGAAAGCCGCAAGGATGCCATCGAAAATGCCAGGCAGCTGCTGCAGCGCGTCGGCCTCTCGGAAAAGGCGGATGCCTATCCGCGCCAGCTGTCTGGCGGCCAGCAGCAGCGTGTCGCGATAGCGCGTGCTTTGGCAATCAAGCCAAAGCTGATGCTGTTTGACGAGCCGACCTCGGCGCTCGATCCCGAACTGGTGGGCGAAGTGCTGGCGACCATGCGGGATCTGGCAAAGCAGGGCCTGACCATGATCGTCGTGACGCATGAGATCAGCTTTGCCAGGGAAGCTGCCGATCGCGTCGTGTTCATGGATGGAGGCGTTATCGTTGAGCAAGGCAGGCCCGAGGATGTGATCGGCAATCCGCAGCATCCGCGCACGCAATCCTTCCTGTCGCGCTTCCTCTGAGCGAAATCCGCTTTAAGCCCCCGGTCGAAGGCCGGGGGCTGTCCTCCCAAATTCGAAAAGTCTGGAATCCGCATGCCAAGTCAAGACAATCTCTACGCTCGCGTCTCCGATTTCGAGGCGATGGAAGCAGACCTGAAGGCGACCCGCCATCACCTGCATGCCCACCCGGAACTCTCGTTTGAAGAAGCCGAAACCGCTCGCTACGTGGCCGACAAGCTGGAAGCCTGGGGTTACGATGTCACGCGCAATGTCGGCGGGCATGGTGTCGTGGCGGTGCTCAGGAACGGCACGGGCACCAGGAGCATCGGCATCCGGGCAGACATGGACGCCCTGCCGATTGAGGAAGAAACCGGCGTGACCTATGCCAGCACTGTTCCCGGCAAAATGCATGCTTGCGGGCATGATGGCCACACGACCGTCCTTCTCGGAGCCGCCGAATATCTGGCCAAGACAAAGCGCTTCAACGGCACCGTGACCCTGATCTTCCAGCCGGCGGAAGAAGCGGGCAAGGTCAGCGGTGCCCAGCTGATGATCGCCGATGGCCTGTTCGATCGGTTCCCGATCGATGCCATCTTCGGTCTGCACAATCATCCCGGCATGCCCGCTGGTGCACTTCTGACGCGTCCGGGCCCTATCATGGCGGCCGGCGATACCGTCCGGATCACCATCAAAGGCAAGGGCGGGCATGCGTCGCGTCCCCATCTGACGATTGACCCGATCCTGATTGCCTGCAACCTTGTCATGACACTCCAGTCGATCGTTTCGCGCAATGTCGATCCAACCCAGACGGCAGTCGTGACCGTCAGCACAATTCATGCCGGCGAAGCCTCGAATGTTATCGCCAACACGGCAAAGATCTCGATGAGCGTGCGCTCCTTCGATCCCGCGATCCGCTCCTTCCTCGAAGAGCGGATCCGCAAGCTGACGGCAAGCGTTGCCGAAGGGCATGGGGCCACCGCCGAGATCGACTACGAACACGGCTATCCTGTCGTGGTCAATTCCGAAAAAGAAACCACGTTTGCCCACGCAGTCGCAGAGGAGCTGATCGGCGCTGAAAACGTATCGACGTGTCCGCTTCTGCCCGGTAGCGAGGACTTCGCCTACTTCCTTGAACATCGTCCAGGCAGCTTCCTGCGCCTCGGAAACGGCAAGGACTCAGCAATTCTGCATTCCTCGGGATATGACTTCAACGATGGCAGCCTCACCACCGGGGCCGCGATGTGGGCTAGGCTCGCAGAGCGGTATCTCGATCAATAGGCCAAACCGGCCACTGCCCCCGTGACTCATTTTTTTGGTTGGAGAGAGGTTATCTTCGTCGGCGACGAGTTTAAGTCCTATCTCAGAAGGTGTTCTTCAAAGCCTCATCAATCGTTGTTCGGTGATGTTTACGGGTACCGCCATGTCGATAGCGCCAACCTCGAAGCCCCAGAGACCAGACCAATGACCCAGCCTCTCAATAGGTTTCGCTCCGCTTCAGCTGCGGAAGCGATGGCCGCTTTAGTGGAAGATCGTTTGGCATATCAAGGATAGCGGGGCGTTGGTTCGAATCCGCTCAAGAGCGTAGTAACGTCATTGGGGAATTCATAGTCAGTCCAGATTAAGCTCATGTCGAATTGCAAATACGGTCAGCAGAAACCGTTGAGCTTCAGGATCCTATGCGCCTCTATGGAAGCACGTAGCTCCGGTTCGGCGTTGCGGTCTCCTTGATTGACGTCAGGATGGTACATCTTGAGCCTTTGCTTGTAGCGCTGCTTGATTTCATCGGCAGTCGCCTCAGCACTGCGCAGCGGCCGTCACTTCACCAGGCCGCCAATGAAGCGGTCTACGGCATCTGTATAGGGCCCCGGTTCGCCAAGCTCCTCATTGATGGCGCCGTGGCTTTTGGCCAGCGGCAACACCTCTGTCTGCACGCCGACCGTCCCTGCCTTCCTGTCGAAGGCCCTGGCCTGATCGCAGGATTGAGCACGTCGTGACGAGCAGACGAGAAGCATGGGCGGCGCTTCTCGCTGGAGCTGGTCGCTCGGCGAGGCACGCCGCCAGAATGCCGGGTCCCTCCCGAACGCCTTGTCGTAGAGATGCAGATGCGGACCTCTCATCATCGCGACGACGTCGTAGACGGCGCTGTCGAGCGCCACGACGCCGCGCCAGGGCAGGGCGCCAGAGCGGCTCGCGATCGACGGATCCGATGAGAGCAAGGTGACGAGATGCGCGCCGGCGGAGTGCCCCATCAGCACGAAGCGTCGTGGATCGCCGCCGAGGGAGACCACCTTCTGCTGGGCGGCGGCGAGCGCGTGCGCCACGTCCTGTGCCTGCTCCACCGGATCGGCTTCCGGCAGCAGGCGGTTGTCGACCGAGATGAAGATGTAGCCCTTCGGCAGCCAGTGGGCGACTTTGCTGTCGACGACGCGCGCAGCGGATTTGGAGCCGATCGCCCATGCGCCGCCATGCACCATGAAGATCACCGGCGCTTTGGCCGCCCCGGCCGGAACATAGATATCCATGCGCTGCTTGGGATCGCTGCCATAGGCGACGTCGCGAAGCACTCGGGTGTCGCCGGGGAGGGTCTCTTGTCCGGCGGTTTGCGGACGCGAGCCCGCCAGCGCCGACGCAATCGTCGTTCGGCAACCCTCGGAGAGGGCGGAGCTGTTCTCGCGAAGGCACTCGCCGAGCGCGCCTTCGCCCGGCCTGATCCCCGGGCAAAGGCGGGCGACATCGGCGCGGCAGGCGCGCACCAGCGCCCTTCGCTCGCTCCGGTCAAGCTGCTGCGAATGTGCCGAAAAGGCCGAAAGGCCAGCCATCGCGCAAGCGATAATAAACCGCGCCGCACGCGTCGAATGCCGCATCGTTTGCTCCCGTGGAAATTTGGCGTCGCGGCTTATACGGTCGATACGCGGACCTCCTACGCGGCGGCCCCCGGGAAAATCCGGGCTCCAGACGCGGGCAGGAGCGTAGGAGCCTGCCTGCCGGTTCGTATGAGCACCATGCCGGACAGAAGAATTCGCATGCTCCCACCATGTGAGCACAACAGGGAACGATGCAGATGAGACAAGCATTCCGACGGGACACAATCCGGGGCGCCCTTCTTGTGGTCGCCCTTCCGCTCCTCGCATTCACTGGACCCGCCCATGCCGAGGACTGGACGCGCCAGACGGTGCGGGGCGGAGAGATCAGCCGCAGCGTGACCGGCGAGGCTGGCCATTATGACGGGTCAACGACCCGGTCGGGACCGAACGGCGCTGTCTATACCTCCAACGGCCAGTGCGTCTCCGGGGTGGTGGACCGCTGCGGCCGCAGCTATTCCGCGGTCGGGCCGAATGGCGCGACGATCACCGGCAGGCATGGCACGGCTTCCGGACCATCCCGGCTTCGCACGGCGCGGGGCATTGAAGGCCCGGATGGCGGACGGTTCGTATCCGTGCAGCGCTTCGCTCGTTGAACGGCCTTGAAAGACCGGACGCGACCCGATGCAACCGCTGCTGCCGACATTGATCGGTCGCTGATCCGCGCGATCGCCGCAGGTCGGCAGCAGGCCCTCGCAGATCTCGTCGCGCGTCACGGCCTGGGCCTTACGGCCTTTGCGCGGCGCTATCTCGGGGGATCGCGTGAGGAAGCGGAGGACATCGTTCAGGAGGTGTTCTTGACGGTGTGGCGCAAGGCGGATCGCTTCGATCCGGAACGGGGGCAGGTTACCACTTGGCTTTACCGGATCACCGTGAACCGTTGCATCGACCTGCGCCGCAAAAACGCGCTGCTTCGTCTGATCGGACTGGACAGCGCGGCGGCCGAGCCGGTCGCGGACGTTCCGGACGCGGAAACCGAGATCGCCGCCCGGTCAGAACTCGTCCAGGCGAAGGCCGGGATCTGCAAGCTTCCACAGCGCCAGCGCATGGCGCTGCTGCTGCGGGCGGTGGCAGATCTCGACATTCCCGCGATCGCCGAGGTGATGGGAACGAGCAGCGGCTCCGTCGAACAGCTTCTCGTGAGGGCGAGACGGAGCCTGCGGGACCATATGGCACAGCAAGGGAAGGGACCAAAACGATGATAGGCAATGAGCAGGACCTCGAAATACTGAAACGCCGCTTTGGCGACGATCCCTCGTCATGGCCGTCGCCATACCGAAAGCTTCTGGGCGATGCAGGCGATGAGGATGCGATCGACCGGCTGGTGCGCGAAGCCGCGGTTTCGACTATGCGGAACGACCGCCTCGTTCACAGGGTTCTCGGGCGCTTGGACGTCGAGCGTGGTGCAAGGCAACGCCCAGCCTGGCAGGTGTTTACCTCGCCTCGTCTCGTCATGCTGGCGGGTTTCGCGCTGATCATCGCGGCGGCAAGCGGATTTCAGGTCGCAAGGCTGGATGGCCTCGATCCAGAGGCCACGCTGCTTGCCGTGGCGGCGGGCGCGCCGACTGCCATCATCCTCGACGACGACGTCGATCTGAAGGAGGTTGGGCTGTGACACGCAAGGGCATGTTCCGCCTCACCATCCCCGTGCTCCTGGCTCTCTCGCTTGCCGGCAATTTTTTCGCCCTGGGCTTTTTCGCGCATCAGTGGCGATCCGGTACGGGCGCGTTCACCGCACTGCTGGAGACGCGCTATCCTGCGGATGTCAGAACCGCCTTCCGCTCACGCCTGCGCGACAACGGCGAACCGTTGAAGGCGGCGCTGGCCGATCTGAGGGCCGCCCGAAAGATGCAGGAAGCATTGAGCAGGCAAAGCCCGCTTGATGAAGCAGCGCTGCGGGCCGCCATGGAAGAGGTCAGGATCAAAACGACGGCTCTGCAATCCCTGACGCAGGACTACCTCGTGGCGGCTATCAAGGATGCTGAGAACAGGCACGATGGCCAATAGGGGTCAGGACAAGAGCAGTTCAAAATCCTGCGCTAGGATCGAACGGAGCGTGAACCTTCGTCGCGTACCCGCATGATAGTCTGGCGGCTTGTTGCGAACTTCCAGGCATCGGCCCAAAAGGCGGAAATCCCACTGCACTACCTGAATGCCACGGACTACAAAGCACTGATCGCCAAAATCACTGCCGATCTCACCGAAACGTGGAAGGTGACCCCGTGGCGCTAAGCTTCAATCCGACGCGCAAGCAGTCGGAGATAGGGTTTGCGGCGGCTCTAATGGCCGTCGCGACCTGGGGCTTTGTCGAAGCGGGCGCCTACCCGACGCAGAGTGCCGGATATCCCCGCGTGCTGTGCATCATGCTCGCAGGGGCGTCGGCCCTGGTAATCTTGCGCGCTGCACTCGCGCAGCCGGACGATACCAGCCAGCGCCTTCTCGATCATCCGGGCCGTTTCCTGCTCGGATTTACCACACTGCTGACCTACATCGTTGCGGTCGATCTGCTGGGATATGTGGTTCCAAGCCTCGTTGTCGGGATCGGCCTGCCGGTGCTGCTGGGTTACAAAAACCTCCGTCTCGTCGTTCCGGTCGTTGCCTGTTCGATAGCGGTCATTCTGCTGGTCTTTGCAGGGCTCCTGGAGCGCCCCCTTCCGCCCGATATTCTCGATTTCTTGCTGGAGTCCGTGCTGTGATAGATGCAATCTGGAGTGCGCTACCCCACGTCTTAGATCCGATGAACCTGTTTGCGGTGTTTCTGGGCACCGTTGCCGGGCTGGTGGTCGGGGCTCTGCCCGGCCTGACCGTGACCACGGGCATTGCCGTTCTTATCCCGCTCACCTTTGGTCTCGATCCGCTTTTCGCTCTGGGGATGATGGCCGGCATGTACAATGGCGGCAGCTACGGCGGCGCGATACCCGCAATTCTCCTGCGGGTGCCGGGTACGCCGGCATCAGTTGCCACCATTCTCGATGGATACGAGATGACCAAGCAGGGCAAGGCCGCCTACGCCTTGTAGGTCGCGGTCGTCTCCGGCGTCATCGGATCGGTGATTTCGGCCATCTCGCTCATCCTGTTTGCGCCGGCTCTGGTGAAGCTCAGCCTGCTGTTCGGCCCGGCAGAATATTTCTGGGTCGCAATTCTCGGCCTTGCAACGGTTGCTTCCTTGCTCGGCGACG
>NZ_STFZ01000015.1:34959-35411 GCF_005222845.1 Rhizobium sp. FY34
TTTAGATCCGATGAACCTGTTTGCGGTGTTTCTGGGCA
The DNA here is from genome assembly GCF_005222845.1 of Rhizobium sp. FY34. Classification (GTDB taxonomy): domain Bacteria; phylum Pseudomonadota; class Alphaproteobacteria; order Rhizobiales; family Rhizobiaceae; genus Neorhizobium. Next base: position 34,998 of record NZ_STFZ01000015.1, read on the forward strand.
CCGTCGCCGGGTTGGTCGTCGGAGCGCTGCCGGGTCTGACGGTGACCACGGGCATTGCCGTCCTCATACCGCTCACTTTTGGCCTCGATCCGCTTTTCGCGCTGGGGATGATGGCTGGCATGTACAACGGCGGCAGCTATGGCGGCGCAATACCTGCCATTCTGCTGCGGGTACCGGGAACACCTGCATCGGTCGCCACCATTCTCGATGGATACGAGATGACCAAGCAGGGCAAGGCCGCCTACGCCTTGCAGGTTGCCGTCGTTTCCGGTGTCATCGGATCGGTTATTTCGGCCATCTCGCTCATCCTGTACGCACCGGCTCTTGTGAAGCTCAGCCTGCTGTTCGGCCCGGCAGAATATTTCTGGGTCGCAATTCTCGGCCTTGCAACGGTTGCTTCCTTGCTCGGCGACG
>NZ_STFZ01000015.1:35421-35522 GCF_005222845.1 Rhizobium sp. FY34
CCTGCTCCAATTCGCGGACGGGCTCGATATCGTCGTCCTGCTGACGGCACTGTTTGCTGTTCCCCCGATCATCCTTATGATCGAGGAAGCCCTCAAGACGG
>NZ_STFZ01000015.1:35532-36071 GCF_005222845.1 Rhizobium sp. FY34
TCTGCTCCAATTTGCGGACGGGCTCGATATCGTCGTCCTGCTGACGGCACTGTTTGCTGTTCCCCCGATCATCCTTATGATCGAGGAAGCCCTCAAGACGGGTATGTCCGGCGACCTTCTGAAGCTTCAGCGCCAGGGTTCGGTGTTCCAGGAGTGGAGACGGTTTCTTCCGGTCTGGATGCGAAGCTCGGTCATCGGGGTCATCATCGGGATCCTGCCGGGTGCAGGTGGCTCCATGTCCTGCTATCTCGCTTACAATGACGCGAAACGGACTTCCAAACATCCCGAGACGTTCGGCAAGGGCAATCCGGAAGGTGTCGCCGCTTCGGAATGCGGTAATGGCGCCGACAATGCGGCATCGCTGATCCCGGCCCTGACCTTGGGTATTCCTGGCTCCGGTGTGGCCGCTGTTATTCTCGGCGGACTTCTGGTGCACGGCCTGCGACCCGGACCGCAACTGTTCAGCGAATCCCCGGACATCGTTTATGGTTTCATGCTGCAGATGCTTTTATCGGCGTTTCTGCTTGCCATTGTCGGCG
>NZ_STFZ01000015.1:36081-49074 GCF_005222845.1 Rhizobium sp. FY34
GGCTTACAACGACGCGAAACGGACTTCCAAACATCCCGAGATGTTCGGCAAAGGCAATCCGGAAGGTGTCGCCGCTTCGGAATGCGGCAATGGCGCCGACAATGCGGCATCGCTGATCCCGGCCCTGACCTTGGGCATTCCAGGCTCCGGCGTGGCCCCTGTCATTCTTGGCGGGCTTCTGGTGCACGGCCTGCGACCCGGCCCGCAACTGTTCAGCGAATCCCCGGACATCGTTTATGGTTTCATGCTGCAGATGCTTTTATCGGCGTTTCTGCTTGCCATTGTCGGCGGCCTGACGGCCACCCGCGTGTTCGGCCAGGCGCTGCGTCTTCCGCGCGTGGTTCTTGCACCCATCATCATGTTGTTCGTGACAATTGGTGTCTATGCGGTGAATAACTCCATGTTCGACCTCTATATGCTGCTCGCCATTGGACTGGTCGCCTATCTCCTCGACAAACTGCACTTTCCCAGCGCTCCGATCATCCTTGGCGTCATCCTCGGGCCAATCGCAGAAAGTCAGCTTGCACTTGCGATGACAATCTCGGGCGGCAATGCATCCGCTTTGGTTGCGTCGCCGATGTCTATGGCCATGGTCGCCCTTACGCTGTTTATCCTGGCAGCCCCCGTCTGGGCCATGTGGAAAGATCGGCGCCGCGCCGCGATCTGAGCATAGGAAGGGCAAGGCGATGCTTGCCCTTCCGATTTTCTAAAGCCTGAAATTGAATTCCCAAATCTTATGGGATCATGCGAGCGAGCGGCTGGATCAGCACGATACAGAAGAACGATGACACCGAACGGCTTCGTTGATCAACTACTTCGCTATCGTGCTGCGCGACAGCCGGGTGCGCCGGCTGATCTCGCGGATCGACTGCTGCTCGCGCAATGCCCCCGACGGATGATGTTTAACAGTGGTCCCATGTGAAACACTCCGTTGCCCCGTCGCTCACCGCGTTCGGAGGAGGAAGGTCCAAATGGCTCATTCTCAATGGAAATTATGCGCCTAACCAGCTCAGTTCTGTGTGGATACCAATAAATCAAAGAGGCTAAGGTTATCGAAAAGTTACAAATCTAGTACGCTGAACGATGGTTCGATCCCTCTCAAGGCGGCCGGCTGGCGAAAAAGCACGATACTCGGTAAAGTGGCGGGCCCTGCCACTGGGAATGTGAAAAACTACCAAATTGAGCCAAATTTCGATCCCATACATTGCCCCGAAGTTTACACCGACACGGTACAGTCGCGCAGGTCTCGATCATGTCGTCGTGACGCCGGGTTGCGCTTGGTATTGAGAAAGCCGCTCTCGATTGCCTCAACTGCATCTGCGACCGTGGCCAGTATTCTCGGAAATATCCCGTCTCTGGTCCACAAGATAAGTCCTTCGACCCGGCCGCGTCGTGTCGCTCTCGCAAAGATGGAGATTTCTGGCTGGATTCCATCCAAGTGTATTTCCGAGAACACTTCGGTCGGTAAGGACGACCATTGGTTAAATGCGAGGCCACACGCCGACGCGGCCTGGGCCTCAGACCAAAACGGAGCGGGAGTGAGAGTTCCATCTGCAAGAAAAAGCGCAATCACATGCCGATTGCCTTTGCGCAGCCGCAGTATCAATTGAGGGCGTAACGGGATCATCAGAGTTCCAGGGGCTTCAGTTTCGACGTGGACGGGCATTTACGAAGGACACAATATTCCCGCCGATGCAGGACTGGACGCCCTGAACAAGGGCGCCAACCTTTGCAGAAGGTCGACAATCGCTGCTTCTGCTGTCGACATGGTTCGGGACCGGTTCTTTAGGGTGCCATGACTTTTTTCATGGAGGCCCGCTGCATCGAACGCGGCGTGAAGCGATTGGAAAACGCCACAACATTGTTCATGAACCCTGCGATGACGCTCGCTTTCCCCTTCGAGAGTGCTCGAAGCCCGGCTTCGGCGACCGGGCGCGGTTTCATTGTCAGCCGGCGCAGCATGGGAGAGATGTAGGCGCCAGCTGTTGCATCGAAACCTGTTTCCGTGTGTCCTGGGCAAAGAGTGGTGACGACGACACCCCGCGGACGCAATTCGTCGTGCAACGCTTCTCCGAAAGACAATACGTATGATTTCGTTGCCGCGTAAGCGGCATAGGTCGGAACAGGCTGGAACGATAAGAGACTGGCTATGAGGAGTATTTCTCCCGATCCCCTGGCCGCCATGTCTCTCCCGAACAGGTAGCTGAGTTCGGTGACCGCGGTAATGTTGAGCTGTATCATATCCATCGTGCGTTCAAGCGGCGTTTCCAGAAATTCACCGTGCAGGCCGTATCCGGCGTTGTTCACGAGCATGTCTATCTGCAACGCCTGCTCGTCCAGTCTGTTTTTCAAGTTGGCGGCAGCGCCAGGCGCAGCGAGATCGATCGGCTCGACGTGGATATCGACGCCATATTTGCGGCGAAGAACCGCAGCGAGTTTTTCCATCGGCTCCTGTCGACGGGCCGCGAGGACGAGGTTTACCTTCTGCGCCGCCAGTAACTCGGCAAATTCTATTCCCATGCCGCTTGATGCGCCCGTGATCAGCGCCCGTTTCCCCGAAGAGATAGCGCCTTTTGCTGCGTTCATGTCACCGATATCTAGCATCTGTTTTCCTTTCAATTGGCTGGATGGTGTACGCGCGATTGCCTTCAATCTTCTGCGCGATACGTTTGGGCATGCTGTTGAGTGAATTCGAAAACGGTAGGCGGTGGCCGTTTTCATCACTCACTGTTGGGTGAAGCCCTGCGTGCTGAACTCATTGTGTCAACGTAACATGACATTCAGAATCCGATCGATCAGCTTCCCGAATGGTGGATGGAAAAGTTTGACGGCGTTCCACCGGTGCTGTGCGTAGATACCTTTGGCATGCGAGAGACGCTTGACGCCTTCGATACCGTGATACGCACCGATCCCGCTCGCCCCAACGCCACCAAACGGCAGATCATCCTGCGCCACGTGCATTATAGTGCTGTTTATCATCACGTTGCCGGAAGTTTTGCCCGCCAGCGTCTTGCACTGATCATCGCCACCGGATCAGCAAGAAACATCAGCTTCGAGCTCTCGAAAAAAATCGCCTTGGAAGGACTGCGGAAGCTGTCAGCACGCCGTAAATGACCGAGCCCACTGCGACGATCTGAAACAGCGTGCCAATGTCTGCACCGTAGAACATGACCGCCGACCATCCGATAAAGGCGGCGACAATCATTCTTACAGTCCCGGCAAGGACTGGCAAAAGAACACGCCTGGTGCCCTGGCTTGCGAAATAGAGAGCCAGGCCGAGCCCGACCGCTCCATAGGCCGGAGCCACCATCTGCAAGTAAAGGGCCCCCATTTTTTGGACCGCTGAATCGGTCGTGAACAGCGCCATCCAGATGTTTGGGAAGAATGCGGCGGCAGTGCCGATCGCCTGTGTGACGACAAATGCCACGCCCGCACCTATCCAGGCGATCCTGCGCGCCCGGTCGAACTGGTTGGCTCCCATATTGATGCCGACCATGGTGACGATGGCAGTCCCGAGCCCAAAAATGATCGGGATCTGAAGGTAGTCAAGGCGCGAAGCGATACCAAATCCCGCTATTGCGTCTGTTCCGAAGTGACCGACCGCAGCCGTGACGAGTGTTACGGTAAGATTGACCTGGACAGTACCGATTGCAGAGGGCAGGCCAACACCGAGTATGTCCTTGAAGAGCCGTCGTTCGAGCGGAACAATGTTAAGCTTCAACGGCGAACGGGCTGAACGTAGGTAAAACGCAAGCACGATAGCTGCGACGAGATAGTAGGCGACCACGGCAACACCACCGCCGGCAACACCCAGCGGGGGAATGGGACCCCAGCCAAAAATCAAAGGTGGCGAAAGGGCCAACATAATTATCGCGCCCCCCACGATCACGATGGCGGGCACTTTTACATTCCCGGCGCCGCGTAGCGCCGCAGACAGCAAGGCGGTGATCCAGATAGGGACAGAGCCTGCAAACGCGATTCCCGAATACGTCAGCGCTGCCGAAAGGACAGAACCGGTTGCGCCCATGGCGCGGTAGAGGAGTGGCTCGAGCAAGATAGCTGCGATGGAAAACACCAGCCCGAATGCAGTTGCAAGGACGACAGAGTGCCAGACAAGCGCATCGGCATCGGAACGGCGGTTTGCACCAATGGATCGCGCAATTGCCGACGACACGCCTCCGCCGATTCCACCGTTGGACATCATCTGCATCAGCATGAGTATAGGGAAGACAAGAGTTACGCCTGCCAATGCTTCCGTGCCGAGGAAGCTGATAAAATAGGTTTCAGCAACACCTACAGCCGTCTGAACGACCAGAACGATGACAGTCGGAAGTGCTAACCGCAGCAGAGTTGGCGCAATCGGTCCATCGAGTATTCCAAGTTTCGGTCGCTCCATCTCGTTCAAAGTAGCCTTGTCTTTTCGGGGGGTGGCCAGATCCATCGTCGGTCCTTGAATCGCAGAGTTATGTCAGCGCTACAGTCGGTGGCCAGACAATTTCTGGCGAAATAGATTTCTATAGAAATCTAAATAATCGATAGAGTTTGATTGCAATCATAAATGTGACCGAGCGGGATTTTCTGACGCGGAAAAAGCAGGAAAATGGAATTGAGGATGAGATTTAAGCGGTCATACTCGGGCTGAAATCCGCACGATACCGGCGACGACCGAACCAAGCTTGAAGGCTTTTCGATCCACGCCGGCAATCTGACCTTCGAGTGCTATACGCCTCTTGCAGTGACTAGTAGGCCTGAATCAGCCCCGCTGGCGTTTGGACGTCATGTCGCTCTTTGGGCGGATCGTACTGGCTCAGGCATGAGGCCAGCGACAGCATCGACAAAACGACTGCACCGATTTGAACGTACCGCATTTTCTACTCCTTTGTTGACAAGTAATATTGAGGATCATGCCGGGAACTACGACACATTGCCGGGCCAGCGTTTAAATACCGCACTGGCATTCACCCCGCCGAACCCGAAGCCATTGGTGATCGCGTAGTTCATAGGCATCGGCCGCGCGACCTTTGCGACGATGTCAATGCCGGCGCTTGCCGGGTCGGGTGCATTCAGGTTCAGTGTTGGCGGGGCAAGCTGATCGCGCAGAGCCATGATTGTAAAGATCGCTTCTAGTCCCCCCGCTGCACCAAGCAGGTGTCCCGTCGCTGATTTGGTCCCGCTTACAGCCACGTCCGATCCTCTACCGAACACAGACTTGATGGCTTCCATTTCTCCACGATCTCCGACTGGTGTCGAGGTCGCATGTGCGTTCAGATGCTGGATCTCTTGTGGGGAAATGCCAGCCTGTGCGATGGCAATTTGCATGGCTCTCGCCGCGCCAGATCCGTCTTCAGGACCGGAGGTAACGTGATGGGCGTCGGCTGTTGTGCCGTAGCCAACCAGCTCGGCCAGAGGCTCGGCACCGCGCGCTAGCGCATGGCTGAGGGATTCGATGACCAGAACGCCTGCGCCTTCGCCCATGACGAACCCGTTCCGAAGCATGTCGAACGGTCTTGATGCCAGTTCAGGTGTGTCGTTAAATCCAACGGACAGTGAACGGGCTGCTGCAAAACCGGCGAGGCTGACGATATTCATGCAGGCTTCTGTGCCTCCGCAGACGGCGATGTCGGCCTCGTTGGCCCGGATAAGCCTTGCGGCGTCGCCGATTGCCTGAACGCCAGCTGCACAGGCTGTCACAGGTGCCCCAAGAGGACCTTTCAATCCATGCCGGATCGAGACCTGACCTGCCGCCAGATTGACCAGAAACGACGGAATGGTGAAGGGCGACAAGCGCCGTGGTCCCTTTTGATCAACGGTCCGCACCGCTTCGGTAATGGCGGGAAAGCCGCCGATCCCGGACGCGATGATGGTTGCCGTCCGGAGGCGGTTTTCCTCCGAAATCGGCTTCCAGCGCGCCTGCGCAAGTGCTTCTTCAGCCGCCGCAAGGGCGAACAGAATGAAGCGATCGATCTTGCGTTGATCTTTAGGGGGCAGGACACGATCGGGATCAAAGCCCCCTTCTGCATCCTCGGCAATAGAAGGGACCACCCCACCAATTTTGGCGGGGAGGCTGCCAACAACCTCATCCGATAGACGGCGGATTCCGGATTTCCCGGCTTTGAGGCGGGTCCATGAACTGGAAACACTGGCACCGAGTGGGCTTACCGCACCCATGCCTGTCACAACGATACGACGCATGATCACTCCAAAATCTCAACTGCGGGATTGGAAAAATGGTGTTCTATTCCCCTTTGAGTTCGGCGAGGCGCTTTACCTCATTGGCCGCAACGGCAAGAAGCCGGTCAGACATATCGGCGTCAGTCATAATCCTCGACAGGGTGACCGCACCAACCATCAGCGACAGAATAACCATGGCCTTATCCTTGGCCTCGGGCTTTGCCTGATCCGGCAGCAATTCCGCCAGCACTTGCAGGTGGGCCCTGATTCCGTCCTGAAACGGTGTCCGAACCTCCGTGCTTTGTCGTGCAGCGTCCGAGCCAAGTGCAACGAGAGGGCATCCATCGCCCATTTCTCCGCGGTGGTCGGCTGACAGATACAAGTCGATGACCGCGCGGAGCGAATCCGGACTTGAGGCGGCAACTGATGACCATCGGCGCGTCGCACTCTCCATTGCGCGGCGCGAGGCAAGAGCTGCGAGATCGTCCTTGGATTTGAACTGCTTGTAGAAGCCGCCCTGTGTGAGGCCTGCTCCCTTCATCAGATCTTTCAAGCCGATCCCGTCAAAACCATTCTCTCGAAAGAGCCGGCTTGCGACATTGATCACTGCTTCACGATTGGCGTCCGCCTGCGCTCGACTGACCCTCATAATGGAACTCCTTTTAGATTTCAATTGACATCAATAGGTGATTTAGAGTTAGATGGCAATCTAATATCTCTCATCCGATCGTCAAGAAGTTTCGTCCATGAATAAAAAGTTTCTCCTTGTTCCGGCCGCGCTCCTCATCGGGGGCGCCGCCGCTGGAGCTTACGTGTTCTGGCCAACTGCACGGGTATCCGCCACCGCCGATCCTCGTACAATTGCGCCATACGTCAGTGTCACGCAGGCGCAAACGCCAGACTCGATATCGCGGAGTCTGACGGGAACGGTCGCGGCGAGGGTTCAAAGCGACCTTGGGTTTCGTGTCCCCGGCAAAATCATCGCGCGGTTCGTCAATGTCGGCGACGATGTGAAGGCGGGGCAGCCATTGATGCAGATCGACGAGACCGACCTGCGACTTGCTCTGACGGCTAAGCGCAATGCGGTCATCGCGGCGCAGGCGACTTTCGTTCAGGCACAGGCCGATGAAAAGCGCTTTGCCAATCTGGTTAAAACCAACGCCGCATCAACCCAGCAATATGAAAGATCCAAGGCCGCACTTGATACAGCAGCGGCTCAACTGTCTGCGGCCAAAGCTGACGCCAATGTGGCTGAGAATGAGGCGATGTACTCGCAACTGTTGGCAGATGTTGATGGAACCGTCGTGGAGATGCTGGGCGAGCCGGGGCAGGTTGTGACGGCTGGACAAACCGTTGTGAGGCTAGCGAAAGCAGGTGCTCGCGAGGCGCTAGTCTGGATGCCGGAGAATATCCGTCCGCAGGTCGGAGCTTCGGCTTACGCCTCCATTTACGGGCGAGACGGTGAGGCCAAAGCCGTTCTGCGGCAGATTTCTGCGTCTGCCGACGCAAGGACAAGAACCTATGAAGCGCGTTGGGTGCTTGAGGGAGCAGCGGCTGCCGCGCCTCTTGGCGCAACGGTGACAGTGAAGATACCCAATGAGGATGCCCAGTCTCACGCCGAGGTTCCCGTCGGTGCCATTATCGACGACGGTGCCCGCAGTAGCGTGTGGGTCATCGATAGCAAAGCATCAACGGTACATTTTCGTGAGATCAAGGTGGAACGTCTGGGCGAAGAAGAGGCCATCGTATCCGGTGTGAAGCCAGGCGAAGACATCATAGCCTTGGGAGCACACCTTTTGACGGATGGTGCAAGCGTCCGGACAACGGTCGAAAAAGCAGAGGCGGGCAAGTGATGAGCTTTAACCTATCTGCACTCGCCGTTCGCGAGCGGGCCGTTACCCTGTTCTTTATCGTCCTTCTGGCTGCTGCAGGCGTCTACGCCTTTTTAAGTCTCGGACGCGCAGAAGATCCATCCTTCACCATCAAGACGATAACCGTCACGGCTGCATGGCCGGGCGCGACGGCGCGCGAGATGCAGGAACTGGTTGCCGAACCGTTGGAAAAACGTATTCAGGAACTGACCTGGTATGACAGGGTGGAAACGACCACGCGTCCTGGCTACGCTTATCTGACGGTTACCCTCAAAGACAGCACACCGGCCAGCGCCGTCGAGGAGGAGTTCTATCAAGCCCGCAAAAAGCTGGGCGACGAAGCGAGAAACCTACCGCCGGGTGTCTTCGGCCCCTTCGTAAACGATGAATATTCTGACGTCAGCTTTGGCCTCTACGCGTTGAAAGCCAAAGGCATGCCGATGCGTGATCTCGTCCGCCAGGCTGAGACGATCCGGCAGGATCTCCTGCACGTGCCGGGCGTTAAAAAGATCAACATCCTGGGCGAGAGGCCCGAGCAGATTTTCGTCGAGTTTTCCTTCGAGAAGCTCGCGACACTTGGCATTTCTGCGCAGGATATTGCGTCTGCCCTCCAAAACCAGAATACGGTGACCCCCGCGGGTTCCATCGATACACGCGGACCCCAGGTGTTCATCCGGTTTAATGGTGCCTACAACAGCATCCAAGCCATCGGTGATACCCCGATCGTGGCCGGTGGTCGGACCTTGAAGCTTTCCGACATCGCGGCAATCAAACGTGGCTACGAAGACCCCGCGGCCTATGTCATCCGCCATAATGGCGAGCCCACAATCATGCTGGGTGCTGTCATGCAATCAGGCTGGAATGGCCTTGAACTTGGCAAAGCACTTGAAGAACGATCTGCAAAGATCAGCCAGTCTCTGCCTCTCGGTATGACGCTGGCGAAGGTCAGCGATCAGGCCGTCAATATTCAGGAAGCCGTTGGCGAATTCATGATGAAATTCGCAATGGCGCTCGGAGTCGTGCTGTTCGTCAGCCTGGTCGCTCTGGGATGGCGCGTTGGAATCGTCGTGGCACTTGCTGTGCCGCTGACGCTTGCTGTTGTCTTTCTCATCATGTTGGAGACGGGGCGCTTCTTCGACCGCATCACACTCGGAGCACTCATTCTCGCTCTCGGTCTTCTGGTCGACGACGCCATCATTGCCATTGAAGTGATGGTTGTGAAGATGGAAGAGGGCATGGACCGTATCAAAGCGGCCGCCTATGCCTGGAGCCATACGGCCGCCCCCATGCTGTCGGGCACACTCGTGACCATCATTGGATTGATGCCCGTTGGCTTTGCAAGATCAACGGCCGGCGAGTACGCAGGCAATATTTTCTGGGTCGTCGGCTTCGCTTTGATCGTATCCTGGATTATCGCCGTGGTGTTCACGCCCTATCTCGGGGTCAAGATGCTGCCTGACATCAAACCTGTCAGCGGTGGCCACGAAGCTATCTACGGCACCCCGAATTACCAACGCCTGCGCAATGTGATCAAGTTCGCTGTTCGTCACAAATTCATGACCTGTGCGGCAGTCGTGGTGATTATGGCCGTCTCCGTTGTCGGGATGGGGAGCGTAAAGCAGCAGTTCTTTCCTGCTTCGGATCGGCCGGAGGTCCTTGTCGAAGTCAGAATGCCGGAAGGCACCAGTATCGAAACAACGACAAGAACTGTCGAGAAGGTTGAAACCTGGCTCATGGCTCAGCCAGAGTCGAAAATTGTCACCAGTTACATAGGCCAGGGCGCGCCGCGCTTCTTCTTTGCCATGGCTCCGGAACTGCCTGACCCGGCATTCGCCAAGATTGTCACGCTGACGCCCAATGCAGAGGGACGTGAGGCACTGAAGCATCGCCTGCGAGATGCAATTGCAGACGGCCTGGCGCCTGAAGCATCGATCCGCGTCACACAGCTCGTATTCGGTCCTTATACGCCGTTCCCTGTCGAGTTCCGTATCATGGGTCCCGATCAAGAGAAGCTCTACGAAATCTCTGAACAAGTCCTCGCCATTATGAAAACTGTTCCGGATGTCCGTCAGGCCAACCGCGACTGGGGCAACCGCACGCCTGTCGTGCGTTTCATACCCGATCAGGAGCGCCTCAATCTCATTGGTCTATCACCGGCCGAGGCTGCGCAGCAGATGCAGCTGCTGCTGAGCGGTGTTCCTGTTACGCAGGTTCGAGAAAACATCCGCAACGTGCCAGTTGTGGCCCGCAGTGGCGGGGAAAACCGTCTCGACCCCTCAATGCTCTCGGACTTTTCGCTCATCAGTCGAGACGGACGAGCCATTCCGCTCGACCAGATAGGCCATTCAGAAATCAGGTTTGAAGAGCCGATCATGAAGCGCCGTGACCGTACACCGGTCATTACGGTTCGGTCTGACATCAGCGAGGCAACCCAGCCTCCTGAGGTTTCGCAAGCGGTCATGAAGGCGCTGCAGCCGCTCATCGCGTCACTTCCTCTGGGTTATCGGATCGAGATGGGCGGCAATATTGAGGAATCATTGAAGGCGAATGCTGCACTCGTCAAAATATTTCCATTGATGATCGCTGCCATGTTGATTGTCATCATCCTTCAGGTTCGAAGCCTGTCGACCATGACCATGGTTATGCTGACGGCGCCTTTAGGTCTTGCAGGCGCAGTGCCAGCATTGCTCCTGTTCAATCAACCGTTCGGCTTCAACGCTATTCTCGGACTGATTGGACTTGCCGGCATTCTGATGCGAAACACGCTCATCCTGACAGAGCAGATCAATGACAACAAACTAGCGGGTCTCGATGACTACCACGCCGTGATCGAGGCGACTGTTCAGCGAACGCGTCCGGTCATTTTGACGGCATTGGCAGCGGTTCTCGCCTTCATTCCTCTGACCCATTCTGTGTTCTGGGGATCGATGGCCTACACCCTGATCGGCGGCACAGCCGTTGGCACGGTGTTGATCCTGCTGTTCCTTCCAGCGCTTTATGTGGCCTGGTTCCGGATCAAGCCAACGGAGCAATCGCATGTGGAGAACCACCATGGCGTGGCCAAGTTGGAACCGGGTGTGCATCTCGCTGCGGAGTAGGTTGGAACAGACCCGGCAACAACCCTGATGTTTTGGCCCGGTTAGGATGAGCGCACCCGTCCGGAAGATCTCATGCAAACGAGGTCTTCCGGACGCATCGGGAGACGGTAGCCGATGCCGTCCGCGAAGCGGGGGCACATGAAATGTGCGATAAAGTAGAAAGAGTAAGCTCACATGTCTCCAATCGTATCCGTGTTCAAAAACCCTCCCGACGGCGGCAAAGGATACCACCGCGATTTTCGCGTGCGTTGGGCATTGGAAGAGGTAGGGCAACCATATCACCTCCGATTGTTGTCGTTCTCCGAAATGCGTCGAGATCTATACCGCCGTGAGCTTCATCCGTTCGGGCAGATGCCGACTTACAAAGATGGCGACCTGGTCCTCTTCGAATCAGGAGCGATCGTCCATCACATCGCGCACGAATATGCCGGTCTGCTACCAAGCGACCGTAACGCGAGGGCACGTGCGGTTATGTGGATGTTCGCGGCCTTGAATACTATCGAGCCTTGTATTTCATCCGGCAGCACCGGCTACCTTCCTCTTAGGCTGCACGAACTTGCCGATACGTTAGGTGATGCTGAGTGGCTGGACGGGGAGTTCACGGCCGGAGACTTGTTGATGGTAACTGTCCTACGGTCGTTGCGCGGGACGGATCTCCTAAAAGAAACGCCCATGATCCAACGTTACGTCGACCGCGGTGAGGCTCGCCCAGCATTTCAGCGGGCGCTGACGACTACTTCACCTCTAGCCCAATCAGCATGACTGCAGCCGGACGCCTTTCGGGAGGAGCCGAAGCGGATGTTGAACAGACAGTGATCTCCGGATCAGACAAGGCAACATGAAACAGTGGCAGAGTGGGGCGGAACACCCAAGTTGGCTGATCGGCCATGAGATCAAATCGGGTGGGATGCCGCGAACAAGGTGGAGCGGGAGTTGTATCCACATTCCAATCATTGAAACGACGTTGGAGCCAAGGCAAGGTTGCTGGCGTCAAGAGACCTGACGAAAGGGGATCATCATGAACGTAGCACGCTCTTTCAACAGCTGGCGCAAGTACCGTCAGGCCAGACCAATGAAATTGGAAAATCTTATCTCTCTCATCTACGGACCAACGGATAGAGATCTCACCAGCTGGCACTGAAAGCGCTCCATGCTTGACGGCGTTTGTCGCAAGTTCATGGATTGCCAATCCCAGGCACTCTGCCTGGGCGGCTTGCAGTCGAATCTCCGGGCCGGCAATGTCGATTTGGGCGATATCCTGCTTCACCACGAATGAAATTTGCGACCGAATGAGGTCGTCGATGGGGGCTGCCCGCCAATTCTCCTTCTCAAAAACCTCGTATGAGGTCGAAAGGGATTGCAGGCGCATTTGCAGCGCCTCCTGAAATTCGGGAACAGTTGAGGTATGCTTGGAAATCTGCCGGGAGATTGCCCCGATAATCGCGAACATGTTTCTGGCGCGATGAGTGACTTCTTTGACGAAAACCTCCGCGAGTTCCGCCCGTTCGCGAGGTGCGGCGTCAGTGATTGACAGAATGACAGCCCTCTCGGATGTCTCAAGCAAGATCGGATTTAACGCGATGTCGACCGACACCTCTGTACCATCCTTTTTACATGCGTCAGCCGACGCCCCTCCGCCATGGTGTCCGTCATCGAATGATTTGAGACAGACTGGCTTTGGAAGGATTGGAGTTTCTGGTCCGTCTGTTTGTTGATTTAAGCTGCTTGTTGCCGATGTTGCAATCGACGCTGCCTGATTGTGTCACGTTTGATCCTTTTTCGCTCCAGCAGGATGGTATGACCGCGTCCGAAGTAGACGTCGGCGGGTGTCAGATTTCCGATGCTTTCATGGT
>NZ_STFZ01000015.1:49084-53747 GCF_005222845.1 Rhizobium sp. FY34
ACGTATTAATCCAGTAGATTGGAAAATCCGCGGTGGTCTTGGGCAGCGCCTGGGCATGTCGTTGCCCATCCACCTGGGAGGTGAGGTAGCCGGTACCATCGAGGAACTTGGGGATGGCGTGAGCGGGTTTAAAGTTGGCGATGCGGTGTATGGCATCATACCCATGGGTGGTTTTGCCGAATACGCCATTGCTAGTGCTGGCGACCTGGCCCCCAAACCTGTGAACCTCGACTTTATCCAGGCGGCGGCACTACCGCTTGGAGCTTTGACAGCATGGCAGGCGATGTTCGACCTTGCCAAACTCTCTAATGGTCAGCGTGTGTTGATTACCAACAGCTCGGGCGGCGTCGGCTCCCTCGCCGTTCAACTCGGAAAGGCCATAGGCGCGCATGTTACCGCCATGGGTTCCGCCGCTAACGAAGCCTATGTCCGCAGCCTCGGCGCAGACGACTTCATCGATTATAAACAGCAGCGTTTCGAGGACGTAGCGCATGATATGGATGTTGTCTTCGACACGGTAGGCGGCGAGACCTTTGATCGGGCATTCCCGACCCTCAAAAAGGGCGGTTTCCTGGTCACTGCGGTGGCCTTCCCTAAGGATGAGGCGAGCACGTTCGGCGTTGGTGTCGGCCGGGTCTATTGCACGCCGAATGCCGAGCAGCTTGCCTCGATCCGCGAATTGGCTGAAGTCGGCAAACTAAAAGCCCATGTGGCGACAGTGCTGCCTCTTGCCAGCGTCAAGGAGGCACTTGATCTCTCCGAGGGGGGCGTACCCGCGGCAAGATCGTTCTGCAGGTCACAAGCTGAGATTCAGCATAAATGATATAGTTTTGTGAGGCGACCTCCAAAATCCAGCTTGGCTAGTCTTCGCATGTCGCCGATAGCCGCTTCGTAATCGCTGCGGTCACCGACAATAATTGCTTTGTCAGGCCACATAATTCCACGGCAGTAACTCCTCGACACGATTCTGCCTGTGGCCGTTGACGATGGCTGTGAGTGCGGCGGTAAGGTATGCCAGCGGATCGACGGCGTTGAGCTTACAGGTCTCAACGAGCGAGGCGATGGTCGCCCAGTTCTCCGCCCCAGCATCGTGTCCGGCAAAGAGTGCGTTCTTGCGATTGAGAGCAATCGGCCGGATGGTCCGCTCGACACTGTTGTTGTCGATCTCGATCCGCCCGTCGGTCAGGAAGAGCTTCAGTCCATCCCAGTATTTGGCGATGTAGGCCAACGCCTCGCCCAGCGGGGACTTCGTTGCTACGCGGGCGCGGTGGTGGACAAGCCAGGTATGCATGTCGGCCACGAGTGGCACTGACCGCTCCTGCCGTCCAGCAAGACGAGCCTGCGGATCAAGTCTGCGCAATTCGGCCTCGATCCGATACAGTTCACCGATCCGTTTGACACCGTCCTCGGCAATGGGTGCTGAGCCGTTGCGGGTGATCTCCACCAGTTTGCGCCGTGCGTGAGCCCAGCAATAGGCGAGCTGAATGTCTGGACCAACGCGCTCCGGCGCAATCAGCCTGTTGTATCCGGCATAGCCATCGACCTGCAGGATGCCGGAGAAGCCCTGCAATATCCGTTCTGCATGAATGCCCCCGCGACCAGGCGCATAGGTGAAGGCGACGCCAGGCGGAGCACCGCCGCCCCACGGTCGGTCATCCCGCGCCAGCGCCCAGAAGTATCCGGTCTTGGTTTTGCGCGAGCCGGGATCGAGAACCGGAGCACGGGTCTCGTCCATGAACAGCTTGGTTGAGCGCTTCAGGTCGCCGATCAACGCATCGAAGACGGGACGCAATTCGAACGCTGCCCTGCCGACCCAATCGGCAAGCGTGGAGCGGTCGAGATCGATGCCCTGGCGGCTCATGATCTGCGCCTGCCGATAGAGCGGAAGATGATCGGCATATTTGGAGACCAGCACATGGGCGACGGTGGCTTCCGTCGGCAAGCCTGCCTGGATCAGCCGTGCTGGAGCCGGAGCTTGAACGACTCCATCTGTGCAGGCACGGCACGTATACTTGGGACGACGGGTGACGATCACGCGGAACTGTGCCGGGATCACGTCCAGCCGCTCGGAAACATCCTCGCCAATGCAGTGCAGGCAACCGCCGCAGGCGCAGATCAGGCTTTCCGGTTCGATCACCTCTTCGACACGCGGAAGATGCTTTGGAAGGGAGCCGCGATTGATGGCGCGTGGCTTGGCAATCCTGTTTCTAGCAGGAGTGTCCGCCTCATCCTCAGCATGGATCACGGCCATAGCCGTCTCCAGGTCTTCCAGTGCCAGGTCGAATTGGTCAGGATCGGTCTTCTCGGATTTGCGTCCGAAGGCTGCCTGCTTGAATGCTGAGACCAGCTTCTCAAGCCGTTCGATCCGCTCATCCTTGCGGGCGATATGCTCATCCTTACTGGCTATCGCGACGTCCTTCGCCATCTCACGTGCCTGCGCCGCAATCAGCATCGCCTTCAGGGCAGCAACATCGTCAGGAAGATCGGCAGCATCGAGCATGACCGGAAGCTACCAAATCCGGAGCCGATTTGCCTTCGGAATTTGCCGTGCTGAGTCATCGTGCCGCAGCTATTCGATGGCCTGCGGTGTTCTCGTCTGGACGGCATGAACCCGCCGCCAATCAAGGCCTGCGAACAGGCCTTCGAACTGGGCGTGGGTCAATGTCATCAAGCCATCCTTGATGCCCGGCCAAGTGAAGCTGTGCTCTTCTAGCCTCTTGTAAGCCATGACGATTCCGGAGCCATCCCAGTAGATCAGCTTCAACCGATCCGCCTTGCGGGACCGGAACACGAACACGGTTCCGGTGAACGGGTCCTTGTGCAACTCGTTCTTCACCAGCGCCGCCAAGCCGTCATGGCCCTTGCGGAAATCCACGGGCTTGGTCGCCACCATGATCCGCACGCGGTTCGATGGGAAAATCATGTCGCCGCAGCCAGGGCACGCGCAATGGCAGCGATCCGGACGGCAGACGCTCCTTCCTCAAGACGGATCGTAACAGAGCCAACGACGATCTCAGGGCGACCAATCGCGTTCGGCAGCGGTTCCGAAACATGTGGGTCGACGATCACCGCCGCGAACTCTATCGCATCCTCTGGTGCAGGCAGGATCAGTTTGCCCTGCCGCGCCATCGTCCGCCAGGTGGAAAGGCTGTTGGCTCGCAATCCATAGCGCTGCGCAACTTCATTGACCGTCGTGCGAGGCCTCAAGCTTTCCGAAACGATCTTCGCCTTGATCTCGTCAGGCCAATGTCGGTGAGCCTAACGCCCAGGCTTCCTGGTTGTGAGAAACTCCAATGAGGTCTCCATGGAGAAACTCCCGTTCTTCATCCATGGTAACCTCGATCACAGATCAGACGGCAACGAGCAACGTGGGAGTGGGACAGCGCTTACGGCGATCTGGGCTTGAAGGTCTTCGGAGAAGAAGTAGTTTTCGAGCAGGATGCGGTTTTTCAATGTCTGGTGCCAGCGCTCTATCTTGCCTTGGGTCTGCGGATGGCCCGGCGCACCGTGGACCTGTTTGATGGACCGCTCTTCCAACCATTCGCCGAGGTCCGAGGCGATGTAGCACGGGCCATTGTCGGATAGCAGGCGGGGTTTGTGTTCCACCCTTGCCATGTCGCAACCGGATGCTGTGAGCGCCAGATTCAACGTGTCGGTGACATCATCGACTTTCATGGTCGTGCAAAGCTTCCAGGCGACGATGTAGCGTGAGAAGTCGTCGAGCACCGTGGACAGGTAGAACCACCCCCAGCCGATGACCTTCAGATAGGTGAAGTCGGTCTGCCACATCTCGTTCGGCCTGCTCGTCTTGTCCCTGAACTCGTCGCCAGCCTTGATGACGATGAAGGCTGGCGACGTGATGAGGTCGTGGGCCTTGAGCAGGCGATAGACCGAAGCCTCTGACACGAAATAGCTTTCCGTGTCGGTAAAGCGAACGGCCAGCTCGCGCGGCGACAGCGCAGTTTGATCCAGGGCCATATCGATGATCCGGCTGCGGACGTCATCGGGGATGCGATTCCACACCCGCGACGGAGCGGAATGCCGATCCTCAAGTCCCTCGACGCCTTTGGTCTGGAGCCGATCATACCACCGGTAGAAGGTCGGCCGTGGAATGCCCAGCTTGTCGAGGGTTTGCTTCACCGGCAGGTGCGACTGCTCAACGATCCGGATAATTTCCAGTTTCTCGGAGGCAGGGTATCTCATTCCTCGTCTCCCCCATGCCCGATCATGCTTTTTTTGAGCAGCCGCAATTCGAGTGCCTGTTCGGCGACAACTTCCTTCAGATCGCGCGTTTCACGGCGCAGAACTTTCACCTCATCGGAAGTAGCTGCACGCGCCGTATCCCCGGCCAGCCGCTTCTTGCCCGCTTCCAGAAATTCCTTCGACCAACTGTAATAAAGGCTCTCGACAATGCCTTCGCGACGGCAAAGAGCCACAATGCTCTCCTCGCCACGCAGGCCTTCCAGCACAATGCGGATTTTATCCTCGGCCGAGTGATGCTTGCGCGTCGCACGGCGGATGTCCTTGATGACGTGTTCGGCAGCAGGTTTCTGCGGCCCGGCTTTCTGTCTCATCTTCGCTTCCTTTGATCGAGCTACGATGAACCAGAAATCCTCTCCTCTCAATTAAACACGATCTGTCTCAAGGGCGCTGATGTCGGACA
>NZ_STFZ01000016.1:0-118160 GCF_005222845.1 Rhizobium sp. FY34
GAGCCTGTAAAACGGACCAGAGCTTTGAGGCCATGATCTATATGGCAGCGGCTGTGATCAACTCACGATGAATCCCCACAGACCCTAGCCGACCGACATACAATTGGTTGTTAAGTATTCCAGTTCCTCGTCGGCGATGTCCCCGGATCGCGGTTCCCTTCAACGTCTGTCCACGCGGACCCGGAATGCCCTAAGATTCAGGATTTCTGCGATGTGGTCGGGACTGGCAAGGTATCACAACAGAGGGGCCTTTCTGTGCTGGCGTCACCAAAGCTGGTCGAACAAGTAAAAGGATGTAGTGGGCGCTCTGGCCCGGCCGAAGTTGCCATCAGCTTCCCCACGACGAATCTCAGCGCCTTCGGAACGAGCCGCTGGTCTCGTTCCGATCGCCTTCGGCGACCGGCGCTTCCGATTAGTCGCGTGGCCCCGCGCTTCGGTGACGCCTGTCCGGCGCGCTCTTCTCACGCGCCTTCGTCGCTGCGGCCATCCCCCTTGCGGGGCATGCCCTTCGAAAGAGCCTATGCGCGCCGGCCATGCGTCAACCCCGGCCTCCGTTTGCGGACGTCAGGTTACACTGGCCGCTGGCCGTCGTGCGTCAGGGCCAGCGCAACTTTCCTATCAAGTGAGCGCGGGTACGGGACAACCGCGCTGACGAGGTCCGGTGGCGACCCTATCACAATGACGCGGTCGGTCGCCCGGGTCACCGCCGTGTAGATCATTGCGCGATCCATGTTCGCGGAAGGCTGCACCGGTATGACGACGTTTTTGAACTGGCTACCCTGCGCTTTGTGGACGCTGATGCAGTATGCAAGCGCCAGCCTGTCGATCTCGCTTGGACCGATCCGGTGCTTCCCGTCTTCGAACTCGGCGACCACAGTATCGGCGTCGAGGCCAACCACGCGGCCCATCGAACCGTTCCAGAGATTCCGATCGTAGTCGTTTACGGTCCAGATACAGGGATCGCCCTCGGCAAAACCGTTCAACGACGGAGCGCCGGCGGCGACCCGTGCGGCATGGAAGTAGGCGTTGATGGCATCAATTCCGGCCGGCCCCGCGTAAACCGAACCGACGACCTGAACTTCCTCGCCTCGAAGGTCGTGCAAAACATCCTCGATCGCGTGGATTACCCCGTTTCCGTTCGCCCGGACGAGGCTGCACCCGCCGCGGCGGGACGCATAGGCATGAAGGTCGGGAACTTCCCCGCCACGAATGGCAACCGACACTTGGGGTATTCCCGTGCTTTCGGTAGCCCTGAGAATGCGTGTCAATTCGGTTTTCGGAATCCGCTTCTCTTCGACAAGCCTGTGAAGTGTCAGACCGAAGCCGATAGGCGGCAACTGAGCGGTGTCGCCGACCAGCAGACAACGCGCTTCCTTCGGCAAATGGAACAGGATAAGGTAGAGGATCGGGAGGTCGAGCATCGACGCCTCGTCGATGATAACCATCGTATGGCGGCCAAGTTCGATCCTCCCGTCCGCCACACCCTTCAGCCAGGACGCGACTGTCTGCGCGTGTTTACCCGTCGCCTCGGCAATTCGCTTGGCAGCCCGTCCGGCTATGGCGAGCTGATAGACTGCCATTCCAAAATTGCGCGCAGTGGCGTTGACCGCTTTCAACGCCGTGGTCTTTCCCACGCCCGCGCCACCGATCAACAACGAGAAGCGATGGCCAATCGCCATCCCAACCGCCTCGCGCTGCTGGTCCGTGAGGGTGCCTCGCGGGTCAAATTCATCGAGGAAGTGAGCTACATCCTTCGCCGTAATCCCGTCGAGGAATAGATCGTTGCCATCGACAGCCGCGATATGCTCCTCGATGCGGGTCTCGATAAAGCGCTCCATATAGGCCGCTCCCGCAGGCTGGTAGCCACCGTCAATCGGTAGCGCAGCGCGGTCGCCTACAGCCGCCTCGAGGGCGCGTTCCGCCTTTTCTACGCTGACGTCCAGACGTTTTGCTGTCTGGGCAACCAGCTCGTCGCGCGGACACCAGGTATGCTTGCGGTCTATCCGATCGTACAGAACCGACTCGACGGCCGCCACCTGTCGCCTGACGTCATTCGCCGGGATGCCAATACCGAAGGCAACACGATCGACCTGACGCCAAGAGCAGATCGTGAGCAATCGATAGGGATTGTCTCTGATCTTCGCCAGGGCGTCGGGACCCCAGAAGTCCACTGCCTTGCGGGCGACCTTGGGATCGATACCGTTCTCGTCGAAGAAGACTACGCAGTCGGCCAGGGCGATCTGGTTGGCCCACGCCTCGACAACGATGGCCGCTTGGTTTCTGTCCAGAACCTCGGCCAGCCGATCGACATCGCCGTCACCGAGGGCCGTATATAGTTCGGTTCCGAAGTGCTTCCAAAGCCGCGCGGCCGTCGCCTTGCCGACACCGGCAAACTCCGGCCGCGAAGACAAGAATTCCACGATGTACCTGCCGCGCGGGATGACGTTCAAGGAATGACCCTCCTGCCCGTCAGCGTTGAATGTTCATACCTGGCGACCTTATGTCGAAGTTCTAAGTTTTCACTTCGTACCGACGCCAACTGCTGTTCGAGCGCTGTTATCCTCGCCTTGTCGCCGCTGTCGTGGGTAGGCTTCTCCGTCGATCTCGGCGGCTCAAGGCCCAAATCTTTGACCGCTTGGATCAGCCGGTTTTCGAAGCGGGCATTCTGGTCGAACGTCTCTCTGTTGAAGCCGCAGGCCGTTGCAACGGCAGTCTTGTTCACCTTGCCGCCACGGCTAGGAAGCTTCAAACCGGCCGCTTGCAGGCGCTCGACATAGGTTTCGAGCTTCGCGTAATTTTCTTCGCTAATCTTCTGAAAACGGTTGAGGCTCATTTCTCCGTACTCCGATCGCGTTCCACCTTGGGCAATGGCATGTTCAAATCGGATTCGGAGAGGCCTTTGCTTCGAGCGTTATACTGCCAGGTCGCGAACTTCTCGTGGAAGCGGTTCCTCTCCGCTTTCAGCACGGCGATCTCCGCCTCGAGCCTGTCTACCCGACCAAGTAATATGGCCAATTCGGTTGAAACCGACGAGGCCGACGGCGTCACTGGCGACGAGCGAAGTCTGTCCTTGGCTTGTTGGAAGGCAGTTCGGATGTTTTCCTGCTTATCCAATCCCTGACGTGTGAAGGGCCGCTTGAGCATGACCCCTACTTGCTCCGTCAGAAGCTCCCAGCTCAACTTTCCCTGCCAAGAGATCAAGAGGCTAACAATCCGTTCGATCTCATCGTCGCTAAGACGCGCCTTCGCCATCGACTAATCCTCCCACATTGCGGCGAGGATGCCATCGGCCTCGGCGTCCTCATCGGAGGGAGCATCATTGCGTCTCGGACGGTGTTCCTTGACCTCTTGTCGGTCGCGAAGAGCCATCGCCACTTCGTTGTCTTGTGAGCCGCCGTCGAGGTTTACAATCGTGCCGTCGGGGATGGATGGATCGTCGTGAATCGCCAGCATCCTGCGCAGCTTCTCGATGCTTATCTCATGTGCCTGAACCCATTTGTCCGCACCGTAGTAGTCGTTCCCTATCGCTTCGACGGCGTCCGCGAGTTGCTTCTCGTTCAACGCCAGACGTTTCGCTACGCGCTCTTTGTGTTTCAGGTCTCCCTTGACGAAGACGTTTTCGGAACAACCGAGGCAATCACCATGGGTCTGGCACGGAAGCAGAGAATAATCGTGGACACAGATACCGAGTTCGGTGACCAGTGCAGCACCAATTTGGGCATCGGCAAACTCGCGGCGGTCGACAGGTCGGTTTACGCCGGTGCCTTTGGCAGCTTCGAACATCGGCCCGATCCCGCTTCCGTCGTCCAGGGCCTCCCTGATCTGGCTTAAAACCTCATCGGACGACACGTGATTGTAGGCTTGGTTCTGCTCGACCTTCCGGCCGCTCCATTTTGCGATATCCAGGTCGCTCAAGCCTTTCAGCTGTGCAACAGTATTGAGCCAATGACGGAAGGAGTGGGTGGTGACCCTGATCGGTTTTCCGTTACGTTCCGTAAATCCCCATCGGTCAAACACTGAGGGTACTCCGTCGAGTCCCGTAAGCCAGCCTTGGAACTTCGGAACGGTGCAAGCTTCGATCATGCAGGGGAACGTCGCTCGATTGCGATGTGCACCGTTGTACGGCAGTAGGATTAGGGTTTCCGAGTAGAGCTGATCGCGGGCGCTGTTGAATTGCGGAAAGTCACGTGGAAGCAGCCCTCGAATGTTTTTTTCAAGGTCTTGGAAGCTGATCTCGTCGATATTGCCTCGTCGGGAAGTCACGGTTCTCCATCTGAGCCTTTGGTCCCTGACATACTGATTGGCCGCTGTTCGGCGAGACAATCCGTTAAGCGCCATTAGGTCGCTCTTCGCGATCCACTCCAAGCCGCGCAGATGCGAGAAAGCCTCAGGTAGCCAAATCCCATCGGAATATGCCTCGTACCAAGCCGCGACCGCTCTGGGTTCGCCACAAAGCGACCTAAGCCGCTCGACGGCTTGCTGCACTATGGATGCCATGACGGAGGGGACCCACTTCACCTGTGGTGGGTTGCCTTTCCCAGGATAGACGCGAATGCCATAAGCTTCCACCATCTCACCCGTCTCTGGATTTCGGGCTTTTTCATACACCTCGCAATCGAGACGAAGCTGAAGCACCTCATGCGCTCTTATCGGTATCGACACGCAAATTGCACAGATTGAGGAGAACAGTCGGTCAACGAAGGTATCTGCGTTCCTGAAGACATGGGCGAGCGCATGGTATGCCTCTGGGCTAGGAAGCTTCTCATCGCGCCATGCTTTGGCCTCCTGTCCGAGAACCTCGGTCTTGTCCTTCGGTTTTTTAATCCCGTGCTTCCACTGAAACGGAGCGTTCAGGAATCTGCGCTCCATACAGAACCGGTGAACCTGTTGGATGTAAATCGCGAACTGGTAGTGACGTCCGGCTCCGACGCCGTCCCTCGCCATCGCGACGGCAGTATTGAGCACAAAGACGTTCAGATTTTCGATGACGGGTTCGGTTCGCAGAGACCTGAAGGCCGCCTCGATGAACTGTAATGCATAAAGCCGCTTCACTGTGTTTTCGAACACCACGGGGGCCGACGAGTGCAGGTACCGGATGTAGGCCTTGGCAAACTCCTTTATACCGTCCGCGAGCGGCGCGCCGCTGACGACCTCCTGCCTATTGGTCACTGTGGAACCCAGGTTGTAAAACGCCAGAACGCGGCTGTCTCTGTTCTGACCCTTCGTGACGAACGATGCACCGACCTCCCATAGGTCCCCCGGCCACGCGTCTTTGGGGGTCAATACGTCGAGCGCCTTGGCGAGAGCGATGAAGGTATGCACACGGTCTGCGGGATACTCGAGACCAGTTGCTACCAGCTTAACGACGTTCCCGGTCACGCGGCCACCTCACCGCTAATTTCTCTTTTGACGGCACAGAGCTGGATGACCTCGGCCGCCGCTAGGATGGTTCGGTCCCTTATCGTGTAAATCTTGGGGGAATATCCTTCCGCTTCCATCCGGTCGCGGTCGGCGATCAGCGCCGCCATGAACTCCTCGTGCGGGCCGTCGATCCACGGTTGGAAATGGCGACAGGTGTAGCAGGCGAACGGGGCGGCCAGACCGCAAAAGCTCATCTGACCACACGTCCCGAGCGCCTCCGCCACGTTGTTGAGAGACCTGTCAAAGATACGGCTGGAGCAATCGCCACCCCGCCGCGCTTCCTGTTCGGTGGTGACTACGACGCCGGCGAACGCGTGCGCAAGCGGTGCCATCTCCATCGCTAGGTGACGATCGAGACGGAGGACCATCGCGGGGCTGGCTTCGAAGTAGACTTCGACGTTTTGCGTATCCGAATGATCGAGAAGCTCGGCGACCGTATGCTTGTCCTTGCCGTCGTCCACGGCGCGCTGGGCCAAGGTGATGCGGAACCTGCGTGCGTTCGTCTTGAGCCCCGTTATTTGGCCAATCGTATTGTTCACAACCCTGCCGATCTCGCCTGAGGTGACATGGTAACGCAGTCCAGGAAGCCTTCCTTCGCGGTAAGCAAAGAACATCGGACTCTCGTTTTCTTGGAGGCCAAAACGTTTGCGGCGATGCTTGTTGTTGTCGATAACGCGCTCCAGCAGGTTGCCCACCTGCTTGCCGCAATAGCGGGTTTTGAACGAATCTCTTGCCTTCTGACCATGCTGCTTCGCCCGAGGCATGCGGAGCGCATATTGACGTCCCTCATCACCTTCGGAGACAAGAAGGTCCTTCTCTTTCAGAGCTGCGATCTGGATCGGGCGTGGGCCGTAGGCAAGGAACAGCCAGGTGATTGCGAAGGCGTCGAGGTCGATCTCTCCTTTCGCGTAGGCATCGTTCAACGCCGACTGGATCGTGAGAAGTTCGGTATCGGTGAACGCGCCTTTCTCGGGATCACGCGTCCGTATCGAGGTCCCCTTGATATTTCCGCGGATGGTCGCGGCGGTGAGGTACTCAAGCGCGTCATTCGACGCGATGCCGAACCCGAGATTTTCCATGTCGCTCAGCAAAATGCGAACGACAGCGAGTTTCCACTCGGTTGCGGCGTTGAGGCGGCTCTTCAACGTCAAGATATGAGAGAGTTCGATCCTGTCGTGAACAGTATCGGAGTCTTGTAAGACTACCCGATAGAAACGAAAAAATTGGTTGTGCAGGTTGCTCGAATGCGAGAACGATTTGTTCTGCAATGAGATAGTCAGTGCCCATTTCAACCGATGGACCATTCTCCTTGAAAGCCTGTCGAAGATGCCGAACTTCATTCGCTCGCTATGAGTTAGCCCGCCCACGGGCCAGACGTCATCGTTAGGATGGAACTCGATACCCTCAAGCGTCGTCGCGGTCGACGGCAGCGGTGGCTGTAGCTCGGTTTGATCGACTTTCTGACGCACAGTCATGGGTTTTGCCCTTCGGTTTTGACGCTAATATCAAGCTTGTTGTGCATTTTCCGGAGGACCTCGTTGGACCTGCGGGCGACGGTTCGACGGAGGTAAAACTTCGCAGAAGCCTCGTCCCTCCAACCCATGATCCTCCGCCGCCACTTCACCTCGTCCTGTTCCGAGATACCGTTTCTGTCGACATAATCGGAAAAGGTCTCGTTCCATGAATGCCTGAGGACATGCGGCGTGACGTCACCAGGCAATCCGGGAACGCGCTCCCGAAGCACCTCGAACATCTTGTTGACGTTCGAGGGGGACATGGCCGCGCCGGTAGGAATGCTGAGGATCAGGAACTGTCCCTCTGCCTTCTTGGCACCTGGCAATTTCGAGCGATGGTGGACAATCCACTCGTAGACGAGCTGCGTAGTCCGAGGGCTAAGCTCGAGCTTGCGGGCAGCGGTTTTCGTGCTCGCTCCCGGCGCTATGCGCCTGTCGAGGACGTTGTCTGGACGACGATGGATGGTGATGTAGCCTCTTGGACCCGTCACATCGCAGTCGCCGACCATGATCCCGAGAAGTTCCCCGCGCCGGATGCCCAGTTCGATCAGTAGCCTGATCATTACGAAATTGCGGAAACGGACTGTACGTTCAAACGGATTGTCCGGGTGGTCCGGATCGATGACCGCGCGGAGCCGCACCAGCACTTCCGGATCAAGCCCCTCCCGCTGGCCGACATCGTCGCGGTTTCGCTTCCGTAGGCCGCGGGCATGGGTGGCGAGTTTGCTCAGGCATTCGTCCCGCATATCGCGGTATAGAGCCCACCGCTCTGGCCAAGCCTGGAGACGTGAAAGATGGTCCGAGCTGGTGAACTCGAGAAATGACCGAATGACACTCAGTCGATTGCCCTTCTCGCCCGACTTGACGCCACCTGTCGGCATGTGACCACTTGGCGTGATCACGTTTGACGCTCGGCGATGAAGTGCGGACAGTAGATCGTCAAGGGACCAACCACACGCGTTTACGAGGTCGATGACCTCTGAGAGCTCGAGGAACGTTCCCTCCTGCAGGCGCTCTCCGATGTCGATACCGCGCAAGTCCGCCCAGAGGTAAAAAACCATAAGGGAACGAAGTTCATTGAAGAGTGTGTTTGGCTGAACTCCAAGCGCCCGTCGGTGGGCGGTAGTCCAAAAACTCGGAGCGTCGATTGGAACGCCGGTAGACGCCCGGACAAGGAAGGGCATCCGCTCGCCATTGGAGAAGCGGGACCAACGAACAATAAATGGACTTTCGTTCTTCATTGATACGGATGTCGGCCGCATGCCGTCCAATGATGGTCGAAACCGACGAAACTGGGTCAGGTTCAGCCATCATTAGACGGTATGCGGTCGACATGTATCAGCTAGAATGCTTATCCGGGAATTGCTTCCTTTTCAACCGGAAGCAACAACACAAATCGACACTGTAATTTTGCAAAACTGGCCACTACTCACCTGACGAAAATGAGGCCAACTGGCATAAAAAGGTGCAACTCCGATTAACGCAGCTTATTCAGAGAGATCGGCTGTCTAATTTACAAAACGCCGACCACTCTCTGCTAGAAGGGAATGTCGTCGTCCAGGTCCCGCGCAAAACCGCCGCCGGAACCACCAGCCGACGCGCCGCCACGACCGGAACCGGAGCTTGCCGGCGCACGATCGTAATCGTCGCCATAACCGCCTCCAAAATCTCCGCCGCCGCCAGCCGGTGCACCGCGGCCTCCGCCGAAATTGCCGCCGCCCTGGCCCGCTCCGTCACCGCGACCGCCGAGCATGGTCAGCGTCGAGTTGAAGCCCTGCAGCACGACTTCCGTCGAATAACGGTCATTGCCGGTCTGATCCTGCCACTTGCGGGTCTGCAACTGACCTTCGATGTAAACGGTCGAGCCCTTTTTCAGATACTGCTCGGCGACCTTGCAGAGACCTTCATTGAAGATCACCACCGTGTGCCATTCCGTCTTCTCTTTGCGCTCGCCGCTGTTGCGGTCGCGCCAGCTTTCAGACGTTGCAATGCGCAGATTGGCGATCGGACGACCATCCTGCGTCCGGCGGATTTCGGGGTCTGCCCCGAGATTGCCGATCAAAATAACCTTGTTGACGCTGCCAGCCATTCTCTCACCTTGTCTGCCGCCGCACGCGGCACCTCAAAAATTGTCATTGGCACCAGTGTAGACCATCCCTCCCGCCTCCGGGCCGGTTGCTTCGTTAATCCACAGCCAAAATCGAAAGGCGAAATTTGTTCTTTATTTGTTCTAGTATTTCCCTATGATCCTGTCAACGGGATGCAGCGTAGCACCGAGTCGAAAGCAGCCCCGCCACCATTCTGACCTCGACACGCGCCGAGGGATGACTAAATAAGGGGCTTGTCCTCCCAAAGAGCCAATTTCACGATGAGCGAACTCAAGACGATTTCCATTCGCGGTGCCCGCGAGCATAACCTCAAGGGCATCGATCTCGACCTGCCCCGCAACAGTCTGATCGTGATGACCGGCCTTTCCGGATCGGGCAAGTCTTCGCTTGCCTTCGATACGATCTATGCCGAGGGGCAGCGACGTTATGTCGAGAGCCTGTCGGCCTATGCGCGCCAGTTTCTCGAAATGATGCAGAAGCCGGATGTCGACCAGATCGATGGCCTGTCTCCCGCCATTTCCATCGAGCAGAAGACCACTTCGAAGAACCCCCGTTCGACCGTCGGCACGGTCACGGAAATCTACGACTATATGCGCCTGCTGTTTGCTCGCGTCGGCGTGCCCTATTCGCCGGCGACGGGCCTTCCGATCGAGAGCCAGACGGTCAGCCAGATGGTCGATCGGGTGCTGGCTTTCGGGGACGGAACCCGGCTTTATATTCTGGCGCCGCTCGTGCGTGGCCGCAAGGGCGAGTATAAGAAGGAACTGGCGGAGCTTATGAAAAAGGGCTTCCAGCGCGTCAAGATCGACGGGCAGTTCTACGAGATTGCCGAGGCCCCGACGCTCGACAAGAAATACAAGCACGATATCGACGTGGTCGTCGACCGCGTCGTGGTGCGCAGTGATATCGGCGCACGCCTTGCCGACAGTCTGGAAACCTGCCTGAAGCTCGCCGATGGTCTGGCCGTTGCCGAATTTGCAGACAAGCCGCTGCCGCCGGAGGAAACCTCGGCTGGCGGATCGGCCAACAAATCCTTGAACGAAACGCATGAGCGCGTGCTGTTTTCGGAAAAGTTCGCCTGCCCCGTCTCCGGCTTCACCATTCCGGAAGTCGAGCCGCGGCTGTTTTCCTTCAACAACCCGTTCGGCGCCTGCCCCACCTGTGATGGCCTCGGCGCCCAACAGAAAGTGGATCAGAACCTTATCGTGCCGGAACAGGACCGCACGCTGAAGGATGGCGCCATTGCGCCCTGGGCGAAATCCACCTCGCCCTATTACAATCAGACGCTGGAAGGCCTGGGCAAGGTTTTTGGCTTCAAACTATCCGACCGCTGGTCGAAATTGTCCGATGCGGCCAGACACGCGATCCTGCATGGCACCGAGGACAAGATCGAATTCCACTATGTGGACGGCGCACGCGCCTACAAGACGGAAAAGACCTTTGAAGGCATCGTGCCCAATCTCGAACGTCGCTGGAAGGAAACCGACAGCGCCTGGGCCCGCGAAGAAATCGAACGCTACATGTCGGCAGCCCCCTGCCCGGCCTGCAAGGGCTATCGCCTGAAGCCGGAAGCGCTGGCCGTGAAGATAGACACGCTGCATATCGGCCAGGTGACCGAAATGTCGATCAAGCTGGCGCGTGATTGGTTTGAAACACTGCCGGAAAAGCTTTCTGACAAGCAGAACGAGATCGCCGTGCGCATCCTCAAGGAGATCCGCGACCGGCTGCGCTTCCTGAATGATGTCGGCCTTGATTATTTGAGCCTGTCGCGCGCTTCCGGCACGCTGTCTGGCGGCGAAAGCCAGCGCATCCGGCTCGCCTCGCAGATCGGCTCGGGCCTCACCGGCGTTCTTTACGTCCTCGATGAGCCATCGATCGGTCTGCACCAGCGCGACAATGCAAGGCTTCTGGAAACGCTGAAACATCTGCGCGACATCGGCAATACGGTGCTGGTGGTGGAGCATGACGAGGATGCGATCATGACCGCCGATTATGTCGTCGATATCGGTCCGGCGGCCGGCATTCATGGCGGCCAGGTGATTGCCGAAGGCACACCGAGCCAGGTCATGGCCAACCCCAATTCACTGACCGGAAAATATCTCTCCGGTGAACTGGGCGTGGCTGTTCCGTCCGAGCGGCGAAAGCCGAAGAAGGGCAAGGAAATCAAGGTTGTCGGCGCACGCGGCAACAATCTGAAGAATGTCACGGCAGCCGTTCCGCTCGGCCTGTTTACCGCGGTCACCGGTGTGTCCGGCGGCGGCAAGTCCACCTTCCTCATCGAAACGCTGTACAAGGCCGCCGCCCGGCGCGTCATGGGCGCGCGCGAAATCCCGGCAGAGCACGAACGCATCGATGGTCTCGAATTCATCGACAAGGTGATCGATATCGATCAGTCGCCGATCGGGCGCACGCCGCGCTCCAACCCGGCCACCTACACCGGTGCATTCACGCCGATCCGCGACTGGTTTTCCGGGCTGCCGGAAGCCAAGGCGCGCGGGTACCAGCCGGGCCGTTTTTCGTTCAACGTCAAGGGCGGGCGTTGCGAGGCCTGCCAGGGCGATGGCGTGATCAAGATCGAGATGCATTTCCTGCCGGACGTCTATGTCACCTGTGATGTCTGCCACGGCAAGCGCTACAATCGCGAGACGCTGGATGTGACTTTCAAGGGTAAGTCTATCGCCGACGTGCTCGACATGACGGTCGAGGAAGGCGTGGAGTTTTTCTCGGCGGTGCCGGCGGTGCGCGACAAGCTGCAGGCCCTGTTTGATGTTGGTCTCGGCTATATCAAGGTCGGCCAGCAGGCGAATACGCTGTCGGGCGGCGAGGCGCAGCGCGTCAAGCTCGCCAAGGAACTGTCAAAGCGTGCGACAGGCCGCACACTCTACATTCTCGATGAGCCGACGACCGGTCTGCATTTCCACGATGTCGCCAAGCTCCTGGAAATGCTGCACGAACTTGTCGATCAGGGCAATTCCGTCGTCGTCATTGAGCACAATCTCGAAGTTATCAAGACTGCCGACTGGGTGATCGATATCGGCCCGGAAGGTGGCACCGGTGGCGGCGAAATCGTCGCCTGTGGTACGCCGGAAGATGTGGTGAAGGAGAAGCGCTCCTATACGGGCCATTTCCTCAAGGAGCTTCTGCACAGGCGTCCGGTCAAGAAGGTGCAAGCGGCGGAGTGATCCGCCTCTACCACAGGCGCTGCACCGGAAACTCATTAAAGGCCGTGCCGGCGCTTACCAGAACAAGCTCTTCGCAATAGGCCTGTGCTGCGAGGAGCCGATCGAAGGGATCTTTGTGGCGCATGGAAAAGCGGCCAGCGAGAAGGGCGTGATTGTGAGCGATCGGGAGAAGCCGAAAGTTCTCCGCAAGAACGAGCGTTTCAAAGTTTTCGGCAATAGGTTTGACATCTGGCCACTTGCCGATCCGGTATTTGGTTGCAATCTCGAATGCCGATATCGTGCTGACAGCCACGTTGTTGTCGGGTTCGGAAATCAGGTCCCGACATTTCTGGCCAAGTCTTACGTCGTCAAACAGCCACCACACCAGAGCATGGGTGTCGAGCAGTAGGTTGATTTTCCGTTGTCACCCGGAAACGAATACTTCCCCTCGCAGGCCTCCAACTCGTCCTCAGACATAGGCTCAAGGAAGAGGTCTGGCGGCAATCTGTCGCGAAGATGGGCCAGGGCACCGGGGCGGCGGGGCTGTTGCTGCTCATTGCTGTTGCCAACCACCGCCACGAGCTTTGCAATCGGCGCATTCTGGCGCGCAAGCAGGATTTCCTCGCCGGCCTCGACGCGGTCTATCAGTCTGGAGAGTTCGGTATCAGCTTCCAGCACGCGGATCACAGTCATCGGCAGACCTCTGATGTTCCGGCCCATCCTAGCATTTTCAGCCCACAGTCTCAACGGGCGGCGTCAGGCAGAGATCAACGAATAGAGAGCCGAAAGTGCCGACGGGATATGGGTGATCAGCGTTTCGGCTGTCAGGCCGCGACGGGCGTGAAATCCTGCCTCGCCATGCAGCCAGACACCGGCGGCAGCCGCCTCGAAGGCCGGCATGCCTTGTGCCATCAGTGCGCCGATCATGCCGGCCAGCACATCGCCTGATCCAGCCGTCGCAAGATCGGCCGGTGCATGCACATTGATGAGCGCCCGGCCATCGGGTGCTGCAATCACCGTATCTGCCCCCTTGTAGACGATGACCGCATGTGAGCGGGCGGCGGCGGCCTGCGCCTTTTCCACCTTGCCCAGCATCCGGTCCGCGGCAAGATCGGCAAAGAGACGGCCGAATTCTCCCTCATGCGGCGTCATCACCAGGCGCAGCTCGCCCTCGCGAAACAGGTTGAACAATGCGTCTGGCTGAGGTGCAAAGGATGTGATCGCATCGGCATCCAGAACCACGGGACGGTTTGCGATCTGCTCGACAAAGCGACAGGCTCTGTCGCCTATGCCGAAACCCGGTCCGATAACGAAGGCTGAAAGTTTGCCGCTCTGCAGCCAGGCGTCAAGCGAGGCCGCGTCATCGACCTGGCGCAGCATGATGGCGGTGAGTGTCGCCGCCTGGGTGCCAAGCGCATCGCCGGGCGCGCCGATGGTGACGAGGCCTGCACCGGTAGTCAGAGCCGCCTCAGCCGACAGCCGTGCTGCACCCGTCTGCCAAGCTCCGCCGCTGAACACGCCGAGATGGCCGCGCCGGTATTTGTGGCTCTCGCCGGTCACCTGCGGCAAATGGGAGGCCCAGGCAGAAGGCGTGTTGACGCCGATTATACCAGCACAGGCGGTGATGATCCGCCCCGGAATGCCGATATCAAAGACATCTACCTGCCCGCACAATTCCCGGCCAGGCATCAGCAGGTGACCGGGTTTTTTCGCCATGAAGGTGACGGTGCGCTCCGCCCGGAAGGACCGGCCCAGTACCATGCCGCGCCGCCCGCACAGGCCCGATGGCAGATCGATGGCCAGAACCGGCAGCCGTGCCTCGAAAACCCGGTCCATCACCTCCGCCACAGCGTCCGGCACGGCCCGCGACAAGCCAGCGCCAAACAGCGCGTCGATGATGATGTCACCCTTTTCCGGCGTAAACTCTGATAGAGGCCAAACGGCAACCGGGCAGAGGTCGAAGGCGCGCAAAGCATCGCCCTTGAGGTCTGCCCTATCGCCCAGCGCAAAGGCGGCAACAGGCACCCCGCTTTCATAAAGTGCGCGCGCTGCCACATAGCCATCGCCGCCATTATTGCCCGGCCCACATAACACAACGTGCCGCAATGCGCCTGGATAGGCCGCAAGCGCTGCGGCAGCAACCGCGCGCCCTGCCCTGTCCATAAGGTCGAAGGAGTTGAGGCCGGATGCCGCAGCCGCCGCATCGGCTGCCGTCATTTCGTCCGGCGTTAGAAGAATTGTCGCATTTTCAAACATGTGCCCATTCAAGCGCAGTCAGGATAAAAAACAAGCCGCATTTTTCTCGCTCAGAGTGATGGTTTAAAAGGCAAATGCACAATTTATGGACTTAAAATTCAACGTCACCAAGATTGTCTGATCTTCGCTGTGTCGTGACATTCACACCTCTTGCCATGGACCGTGGGAAACCATAGCCTGCAATGCGGCACACGAGGCAGGGTGCGCAAAGCTGGGAATAGTACCAAGGCGTTTCTGGTAAACTGGGCAGGGGTTTGGCACGATACCTGCATTACGAGGGATGAACGGGCATCAGCCGGTTCCCAAGGGAGAAGCGGAGAGACATTTTCTCATGAAAAAGATCGAAGCGATCATTAAGCCTTTCAAACTGGACGAAGTTAAGGAAGCGCTTCAAGAGGTCGGACTGCAGGGTATCACCGTGACGGAAGCCAAAGGCTTCGGTCGCCAGAAGGGACATACCGAACTGTATCGCGGTGCAGAATATGTCGTGGACTTTCTGCCTAAGGTGAAGGTTGAAGTCGTACTGGCCGACGAGAACGTCGATGCCGTGATCGACGCAATCCGCAATGCCGCTCAGACTGGACGCATCGGCGACGGCAAGATATTCGTGTCCAACGTTGAGGAAGTCGTCCGTATCCGGACCGGCGAAACCGGCGTAGACGCAATCTGAACAAAAGCCCGGCCGCCAAGAACCGGGCATCACACCATGATTTTTTATCCAAGGGAGAGACCATGACGACCGCAAGCGACATCATGAAACAGATCAAGGAGAACGACGTCAAGTTCGTCGATCTGCGCTTCACCGACCCCAAGGGCAAGCTTCAGCACGTCACCATGGACGTGGTTGCAGTTGACGAGGACATGTTCGCCGATGGCGTCATGTTCGACGGCTCTTCGATCGGCGGCTGGAAGGCCATCAATGAATCCGACATGGTGCTGATGCCGGATCCTGCAACTGTGCACATGGACCCGTTCTTCGCACAGTCGACCATGGTCGTCATCTGCGACATTCTCGATCCGATCTCGGGCGAAGCCTATAACCGCGACCCGCGCGGCACTGCAAAGAAGGCCGAAGCCTATCTGAAGGCGTCGGGCATCGGCGATACGATCTTCGTCGGCCCGGAACCGGAATTCTTCGTCTTTGACGATGTGAAGTACAAGGCTGATCCTTTCAATACCGGCTTCAAGCTCGATTCGTCGGAACTTCCGTCGAACGACGATACCGATTATGAAACCGGCAATCTCGGCCACCGTCCGCGCGTCAAGGGCGGCTATTTCCCGGTTCCGCCGATCGACAGCCTTCAGGACATGCGTTCCGAAATGCTGACGGTTCTGTCGGAAATGGGCGTCGTCGTCGAAAAGCATCACCACGAAGTTGCGTCTGCCCAGCACGAGCTTGGCGTGAAGTTCGACACGCTGGTGCGCAATGCAGACAAGATGCAGATCTACAAATATGTAGTGCATCAGGTCGCCAATGCCTATGGCAAGACGGCAACCTTCATGCCGAAGCCGGTTTATGGCGATAACGGCTCGGGCATGCACGTGCACCAGTCGATCTGGAAAGACGGCAAGCCAACCTTTGCCGGTGATGAATATGCCGGCCTGTCGGAAAGCTGCCTCTATTACATCGGCGGCATCATCAAGCATGCCAAGGCTATCAACGCCTTCACCAACCCGACGACCAATTCATACAAGCGTCTGGTCCCCGGTTATGAAGCACCGGTTCTGCTCGCCTATTCCGCGCGCAACCGCTCTGCCTCCTGCCGCATTCCGTTCGGCACAGGCCCCAAGGCAAAGCGCGTGGAAGTTCGCTTCCCCGATCCGGCCCAGAACCCCTATCTCGGTTTTGCCGCCATGCTGATGGCCGGCCTCGACGGCATCAAGAATAAGATCCATCCGGGCAAGGCCATGGACAAGGATCTCTACGATCTGCCGCCGAAGGAGTTGAAGAAGATCCCGACCGTCTGCGGATCTCTGCGCGAAGCGCTGGACAGCCTCGACAAGGATCGCAAGTTCCTGACCGCCGGCGGCGTGTTCGATGACGACCAGATCGATGCCTATATCGAACTGAAGATGCAGGAAGTCATGCGTTTCGAAATGACCCCGCATCCGGTCGAATTCGATATGTACTATTCTTGCTGATCGGCTCTTAGCCGCTCCGCAACGACGAGTCTTTCGCACCGGCAGGTCATCCTGCCGGTGTTTTCGTTGAAGAATTCTGCCCTGCCCGCTCTTTCTGGCGCAAGGCTTGTTCGCAAAGGTTTGCAAACTGAATGGCTGAGACTTCGAATGGCCCGCGTGCCGTTGATTGGCTTCTGTTCCTGGCCGCTCCGGTGTTCTTCTCTTCCAACCTGATTTTCGGCCGCGGCATTACCGGCGATATCGGTCCATTCATCACCGCCTTCATCCGCTGGGCCGGCGCCACGCTCACCATTCTGCCCTTCATCTACCATGACCGACAAACATGCTTCGCCTTTGTGCGCCAGCATGGCCTGTTATGGCTGGCGCTGGGTATTCTGGGCATGGGTATTTGCGGAGGCTTCGTCTATTGGGCGCTGACATTGACGACGGCATCGAATGCGACGCTGATCTACACCACCTCGTCGCTGTTCATCATTCTGTTTCAGTGGCAGTTTCAGGGGCGAAGGCTCGTCTGGCAGGAAGTGCTCGGCATGTTGGTCGCCTTTGTCGGCGTCACAGCGATTGTGTTGAAGGGGGATCTGCAGGCGCTGCGCCATCTGACCTTCAATATCGGTGATTTCGGCATTCTTCTGGCCGCCGTCGCGTTTGCCGCCTATTCCATGCTGCTGCGCAATCCGGCAGCGGCAGCCGTGCCGCCGCTATCCCTGTTTGGTCTGCTTGCCGCATCGGGTGCAGTGGTGCTGTTCCCGCCCGCCGTGTTCGAAGTCCTTGCCGGTGCGCCTTTACCGAATAGCGGCAGCGACTGGCTGAAGCTTGCCGGCATTATCGCCTTTGCGTCGCTTGCCGCCTTCTACTGCTTCCAGCATTCGGTGCGCGTCTTCGGCCCGGCACAGGCGGGCGTCACGCTCTACCTCATGCCACCGGTATCGATCATTCTGGCCGTCCCGTTTCTCGGCGAGACATTCGAGGTCTACCACGCAGCCGGCATGGCTCTGGTCATTGGCGGCGTCGTTCTCGCCACCCTACCGAAACGCGCCAGTGCAAGGCAGGCGACCTGATCGGCCTCCCCTTGCGTTATGTCACATGCCAAGACCTCTTGATGTCGGTTTTATGAATGCCCACATGCGATGGGAAAGGAAGTTCACCCCATGAAACTACGGAACGCAAAATTCACCATCGGCGAAGTTGTTCGTCACAAGATGTTTCCCTTCCGCGGAATCGTGTTCGATGTGGATCCCGAATTTTCCAATACCGAGGAATGGTGGAATGCCATCCCGGCGGAGATCCGACCGAGCAAGGACCAGCCCTTCTACCATCTTCTCGCGGAAAATGACGAGACGGCCTACATCGCCTATGTCTCTGAACAGAACCTTGAGCATGATGACAGCGATGAGCCGCTGCGCAACCCGCAGGTCTCGCAGATCTTCGATCGCCAGCCAGGCGGCCAGCTTAAGCCGAAGGCGATCCTCGCGCATTAAAGCGTGAAGATCTGATATTATAGAATCGCAAAGGGCGCCGAGTTGGCGCCCTTCTTGTTGATAGATTGCAGCAGGCAGACTGGAATTACTGGCCGGCCTTGGCGGCGTTCTGTGCGTCTTCCAGCTTCTTGCGGGCTTCTTCAGCCTTCTTCTGCATGCTTTCCTGCAGGCTGCGCTGGCTTTCGGCAAGCTGCGACTGCGAAATCGCGGCGCCATCGAATGCGCCGGTAAAGCCGGAGAGCGGAACCTTGATCGGATTCGGCGCGCGGCGGAAATTGATCGAGGTGAAGACAACCTCACCGCCCTTTTTCAGGCTGGCGATCATTGCATCCGTCAGCGGCACTTCAGCAGTGCAGCGATCGGGAATGCACAAAACGTAATCGAGCTTCTGGCCCTTGCCGCCATCGATCTGCATCACCACTCCCGGCTGGATCAGGCGAGCGGACGGGACCGATACCTGCATGATCTTGCGGTTGACCTTGCCTTCCACGGTGATGAGGCCAACAGCCGTGATCAACTGGCCATTCGGCGACAGAAGCACATTCTGTACGGCGCAGACATCGCTATCGTCCTGCTTGTCGCATGTCTTGAACCAGCCGAGCGGCGGGGCGCCGGCAGCCTGCTGTTGCTGCTGTGCGAAAGCGGCAACCGGGGCTGCGCAGATGGAAAGAGCGAGGGCGGACAGGGCCGTCCGCAGAACCTTGTTTGCCGTGATCATCATACCGAGATCCGTCTCCTGAAAGCGGTTTGGGGAATAGCTTTCGCCGTTCCATGCCGGGGGTCTTGTTGCTCCACCTGTCGTTCAAATGAGGCAATTGAATGACCCGCCCGTTGGCCAACCTGTTACATCGCAGAGGCCGGGATATCCAGTCCTAGTTTTGTATTTCCGCGAATGAGCGGCAAGTTTCATCAGCAATATTGGTGTTGCGCCGTTGGATGCGATAGTTTCCGCCGAATCGTTTCGCCATCGATGGAGGTAGAGATGCGCCGCCTGACAACGCTTTCCCTGGTCATGCTGTCCTGGATCGGCAGTGCCGCCGCCGAACCCGTGCACGGGATCGCAATGCATGGTGGGCCGGCGCTTGCGCCGAACTATAGCCATTTTCCCTATGTCAATCCGGACGCGCGCAAGGGCGGCAGCGTCGCCTATGGCGTGGTCGGCACATTCGACAGCCTGAACCCGTTCAATCTGAAGAGCATCCGCACCACGGCGCGCGGCGTGTGGGACAATATTTTCGGCAATCTCATCTATGAGACGCTGATGGTACGCTCGTCAGACGAGCCTTTCACGCTCTATGGTCTCTTGGCGGAAAGCGTCGAGATGGACGAGGAGCGCAGTTTCATCCAGTTCAATCTTAATCCAAAGGCGCGTTGGTCGGATGGCATGCCGGTGACGCCCGAAGATGTGATCTTTTCGCTGGAAGTGCTGCGCGACAAGGGGCGCACGCCTTTCAACAACCGGCTGAAGCCCGTCGAAAAGATGGAGAAGATCGGTGAGCATGGCGTTCGCTTCACCTTCAATGGCACGGTCGACCGCGAATTCCCGCTGATTCTCGCCTCCGGCACGCCGATTCTGCCCAAACATGCGGTGGATGCGGCAACATTCGACCAGTCTAGTCTGAAAATCCCGGTCGCCTCCGGCCCCTATTTGATCAAGTCCGTCAGTCCCGGCCAGAAGATCGTTTACGAGCGCAATCCGGTCTATTGGGGCAAGGACATTCCCTCCAAGGTCGGTTTTGACAATTACGACCAGATCACGGTGGAATATTTCCTGCAGGAAAACACGCTGTTTGAAGCCTTCAAGAAGGGCGCGGTGGATGTCTATCTCGATGGCAATCCGAATCACTGGGCGCGCGCCTATGATTTCCCGGCCGTATCCAGTGGTGATGTGGTGAAGGACGTCTTCAAGCCCGAGCTTCCGACGGGCATGCTGGGCTTCGTCTTCAACCTGCGCCGGCCGGTTTTCCAGAATGGCGATGTGCGGGCCGCCCTCACCCGATCCTTCGATTTCGAATGGGCAAACCGCAACCTGTTTGACGCCTCCTATACCCGCACCCAGAGCTACTGGCAAAATTCCGATCTCTCCTCACTCGGCCATGTGGCAGACGACAAGGAGCTGGCGCTTTTGGGACCCGCTAAGGACAGGATCCCTGCTGCTGTGCTTGAGGGGAAGCCGACGCTTGCTGAAACCGATGGGTCCGGCAGCGACCGCAAGGTGCTGCGCGAGGTGGTCGAACTCTTCAGGAAGGGTGGCTATACCATCAAGGCGGGCAAGATGGTGGATGCGAGTGGACGGCAATTGTCCTTTGAAATCATGACGCAGAGCCAGGACCAGGAAAAGGTCGCCATCGCCTTTCAGC
Source organism: Rhizobium sp. FY34 (assembly GCF_005222845.1). GTDB lineage: Bacteria > Pseudomonadota > Alphaproteobacteria > Rhizobiales > Rhizobiaceae > Neorhizobium. The sequence goes on from NZ_STFZ01000016.1 coordinate 20,441, forward strand.
GCACGCTGCGCACGATCGGTGTCGATGTATCGATCCGCACCGTGGATGATGCGCAGTACCAGAGCCGCTCGGGCAGCTTCGATTACGATGTCATCATGAAATCCTACCCGTCCTCTCTGTCGCCGGGCATCGAACAGGTGGGACGCTGGGCCAGTGATTCGAAGGATCGCCAGGGCAGTTTCAATTTCGCAGGCCTTGCCGATCAGGATGTCGATCGCCTGATCCAGGCAATGCTAAGTGCCCGCACCCGCGAGGATTTCACCACGGCCGTGCGCGCCTATGATCGGTTGCTTCTTGCGGGAAATTATATGGTTCCACTCTACCATATTCCCGAGCAATGGGTTGCACGGTGGAAACATATCGTTCATGCCGAAAAGGTGCCGCTTTACGGCTATCAATTGCCAACCTGGTGGGATGCAAGCGCGCAGTAGAAGCAGATTGCGCCCGTCCGCCCGCCGCTTGCGAACAAAGGACGCTCGCCATGGAAAGACTGACAATCGACCTCGTATCCGACGTGGTTTGCCCCTGGTGCTATCTCGGCAAGGCGCGGCTGGAACTGGCGATTGCCGAGGTGCAGGACGAGGTCGGCATCGACATCAACTGGCGCCCCTATCGGCTCAATCCCGAATATCCGCCGCAAGGTGTGGATCAGAAGGCCTCCCTGGAAGCTAAGCTTGGTGGTGCTGCCGCCGTTGCCCGCGCGCACGACATGCTGAGCGGCTTGGGTCGCGAGGTCGGCATTGCCTTTGATTTCGACGCCATCAAGATCGGCCCCAATACGCTGGATGCGCATCGCCTGATCCTCTGGGCGATGACGGAAGGTCGCGAAATTCAGGACCGCGTCGTCACCGGTCTGTTCAAGGCGAATTTCGAGGAAGGTCGCAATGTCGGCGATCACGCCGTTCTGCTCGATGTTGCCGAAAAGGCCGGCCTTGATCGCACGGTCACTGCAACGCTGCTGTCGTCCGATGCTGACAAGGATACGGTGATTGCCGAAATCGATGCTGCGCAAAAAATGGGCGTGAGCGGCGTGCCCTTCTTCATTATCGACCAGCAATATGCGGTGAGTGGCGCACAGACGCCCGAGGCCCTGGCCAATGCCTTCCGCGATATCGCCAAGTCCAAAGCCGAGGCCCGCGCCGAAATGAACTGACAGGCCCTTGGCCTCGTCACTTGCGAATTGACGATGAGCCCCCAGCCACTTATCCCGGCAGGATGAATTTCCGCCGGGATGATTTGCTTGCGCGCCTCTGATTCGACTTTGAAGGGCGTCCTCATCGCCTTTGCCTGTTTTGCCGCCTATTCCTTCAGCGATGCTGCCATCAAGATGGTCGATGGGCGCGTGCCGCCCTTCCAGGCGGGCTTCATCGGCACGCTTGTCGGCGTGCTGGCCGTTCCCTTCCTGTTGAAATCCGGCGATCACTGGACCGACATGGTGCGCACCACCAATCGGCCTCTCTGGCTGCTGCGCTTCGTCTGCTCGGCGATCGGCACGGTCGGCAGCATCGTCGCCTTCACCCATCTATCGATGGCAGAGGCCTTCTGCCTGATCTTCCTGCTACCCTCCTTTGCCACCATCATGTCGGTGATCTTTTTGAAGGAAAAGGTCGGGCCGAAGCGCTGGATGGCGGTCATCCTCGGCTTTATCGGCGTGCTGGTGGTGCTACGGCCAGGCTTTCGCGAATTATCCTTCGCGCATCTGACAGCACTTGCCTCTGGCTTTACCGGGGCGGTCTCGGTCATCATCTACCGCTATCTGGGCCCCAGCGAGAAGAACATCTCGATGTTCGGCGCCGGCCTTATCGGCGGACTTGTCGTCTGCGCCTTCGCCATGCTGCCGAACATGGTCATGCCCTCGGCCTATGATTTTCTGCTGATCTTTATCTTTGGTCTGCTGGCTGCCGTCGGCACCGTACTGTTGATGGTTGCTGCCTATTATGCGCCAGCCGCCATCGTCACGCCGATCCAGTATAGCCAGATGCTCTGGGCGATCCTCTTGGGCTATGTGATCTTCGGCGACCATGTCGATCTGTGGATGGGCGCCGGCATTGCGCTCATCGTCGGCTCCGGCCTGCTGACACTGTCACGCGAGCGCATGCGAGGCACCACGCTTCCTCCGCCGGTCGCGGGCCAGAGCGAGGCGGCACTGGCGGTGAAGCCGGAGGATGACAGGAAAGGCTGAGGCGCAGCACCTCAACCTTCTTTCGGGCCTCAACCCTGTTTCGCCAGTTCCGCCAGTTGCACCATGATCTGCGCTGCCGTCGAAAGCCGCTTTTCCGGCGTCGGCAGGTCGCGGGTCAGGAATACGCTGTGGTCGGGGCGGATTTTTGCCATCGATCCCTGCTTGGCGATATAGCCGACCAAGCCCGCCGGATTGGGGAACTGCCGATCGCGGAATTGCAGCACAATGCCCTTCGGCCCGGCTTCCACCTTGTCGACATTGGCCGTGCGGCACAGCGACTTGATATAGACCACCTTCAGCAGGTTCTGCACCTCGACAGGCATCGGGCCGAAGCGGTCGACCATTTCCGCACCGAAACCGTCGATCTCGGCAAGGTCGGTCAATTCGCCAAGACGACGGTAAAGTCCCATGCGCAGATGCAGGTCCGGCACGTAATTGTCCGGAATCATGACGGTGATGCCGACCGAAATCTGTGGCGACCAGCCGGTGTCCTGCACATCGTCATCGCCCTTCACCTCGGCAACAGCCTCCTCCAACATCTGCTGGTAAAGCTCGAAGCCGACTTCCTTGATATGGCCGGACTGTTCTTCGCCCAAAAGATTGCCGGCGCCGCGAATATCAAGATCGTGGCTCGCCAGCTGGAAGCCAGCGCCCAGCGTATCCAGCGATTGCAGCACCTTCAGGCGCCGCTCGGCCGTCGTCGTCAGCGTCTTGTTGACCGGCAGGGTAAACAGCGCAAAGGCGCGCACCTTGGAACGACCCACGCGACCGCGCAGCTGATAAAGCTGGGCAAGCCCGAACATATCGGCACGGTGCACGATCAGCGTATTGGCGGTCGGCACATCGAGGCCAGATTCGACGATGGTCGTCGACAAAAGCACATCATACTGGCCGTCATAGAAGGCATTCATGATGTCTTCCAGTTCGCCGGCTGCCATCTGGCCATGGGCAATCGCCACCTTCAGCTCCGGCACGTCCGATTGCAGGAAGGCCTGGATTTCAGGCAGGTCGGCAAGCCGTGGGCAGACATAGAAACTCTGGCCGCCGCGATAATGTTCGCGCATCAGCGTCTCGCGGATGACGAGCGCATCAAATGGCGAGATGAAGGTGCGCACCGCCATGCGATCGACCGGCGGCGTTGTGATCAGAGACAGCTCGCGCACACCCGTCATCGCCAGCTGCAGCGTGCGCGGAATGGGCGTGGCCGACAGTGTCAGCACATGCACGTCGCTTTTCAGTTCCTTCAGCTTTTCCTTATGCTTTACGCCGAAATGCTGTTCTTCATCGATGATCAGAAGACCGAGATTGGCAAAGCTGATGCCGGTTCCCAGCAGCGCATGGGTGCCGACGACGATATCCACCTTGCCTTCGGTGATATCCTTCTTCGTCTGGTTCAGCTCCTTGGTGGTCACAAGTCGCGAGGCCTGTTCCACCCGGATCGGCAGTCCACGGAAGCGCTCCTTGAAGGTTTTGAAATGCTGACGGGCCAGCAGCGTTGTCGGCACGACAACGGCCACCTGCGCGCCATTCATGGCAGCAAAGAAGGCAGCCCGCAGCGCCACTTCCGTCTTGCCGAAGCCAACATCGCCGCAGACGAGACGATCCATCGGTCGCCCGGCGGCCAGATCGCCGCGTACCGAATCGATAGCGCTCGCCTGATCTTCCGTCTCGTCATAGGGGAAGCGCGCGGCAAATTCGTCGTAGAGCCCTTCCGGTGTTTCGAGAACCGGAGCGCGGCGCGTAATGCGGGTTGCGGCAAGCTTGATCAGCGCGTCTGCCATATCAAGCAAGCGCTTCTTGAGCTTTGCCTTGCGCGCCTGCCAGGCACCACCGCCCAACTTGTCGAGACTGGCTTCGGCGGCATCCGACCCATAGCGCGACAGAAGATCGATGTTTTCAACCGGCAGGAACAGCTTTGCCTGGTCGGCATAATGCAGTTCAAGACAGGCGCGCGGCGCACCCGCCGCCTCGATCGTCACCAGGCCGACAAAGCGGCCGATACCATGTTCGGCATGCACGACGAGCGAACCTTCGTCGAGGCCCGCCACTTCGGAAATGAAATCGGCACCGCGCTTGCGGCGCTTGGAGCGGCGCACCATGCGGTCGCCGAGAATATCCTGTTCACCGATGACGACGAGATCGCCGGTCTCGAAGCCACCCTCGATGCTGAAGACGGCAGCGGCCGCCTCGCCCTTGTCGAGCTTTCTGATGTCGGAGAGCTTTTCGATCTGCTTGATGCGTTTCAGGCCGTGCTCGTCCAGCACCTGCAGCATGCGATCCAGCGATCCGGCAGACCAGCCGGTGATCAGAACCTTTGCGCCGCCCGCCCGCTTATCGGCAATGTGCTTGACGACAAGATCGAAGATATTGACCCGTTCGTCGCGGTTTGCCCGGTCGGCATCGGCTTCAGCCTGCGCCTTGGCCCAGCGCGGGCCGGCATGGGCGTCGAGCGTCACCACCCGGCGCGCCTCGCCATCATGCTCGTTGAACGGGGTCAGCCGGATTGCGCCGAACTTGTCGAGATGCGAAACGAAGTCCGACCCACCCAGATAGAGCTGGCCGGGCGAGACGGGCTTGTAGGGCGCCGATTGCGCCGTGCTGCCCTTTGTCGTCGATCCGGCAAGCTGGCGGGCCTCGAAATAGTCATGAATGAGCTTGGAGCGCTCCTGGGCTGCCTCGCGCGCCGTATGGTCGGTGACGATGCGGAAACCCTTCAGATAATCGAAGGCGGTTTCCAGCCGCTCGTAAAACAGCGGCAGCCAATGTTCCATGCCGGCATAGCGCCGGCCTTCCGAAACGGCCTGGTAGAGCGCATCGTCGCGGGTCGCCGCGCCAAAGGTCGACAGATAGGCCTTGCGGAAACGGCTGATCGTATCCGGCGTCAGGGTCACTTCGCTCATCGGGTTGAGATCGAGAGACCGGGCCTGGCCGGTGGTGCGCTGGCTTGCCGGGTCGAACATGCGGATGGATTCGAGCGTATCGCCAAAGAAATCCAGCCGAACCGGCTCTTCGGTGCCCGGCACGAAGACATCGAGAATACCGCCGCGCACGGCAAATTCGCCGACCTCGCGCACGGTGGAGACCCGGTCAAAGCCGTTTCGCTCCAGCCGTGCGGCAATATCGTCCATGCGGATCGTGTTGCCTGGCTTGGCCGAAAACGCGAGGCTATCAATCACCTCTGCCGGGGCGATCTTCTGCATCATGGCATTGACGGTAACAAGCACAATGGCCGTATGCGGCTTCTTGGCAAAGGCAATCAGGCCAGATAGAGCCGTGAGGCGGCGCGCAGACACATCCGCGCTTGGCGATACACGGTCGTAAGGCAGGCAGTCCCAGGCCGGCAGTGTCAGCACCGGAATGTCGGGCGCGACGAAGGACAGCATCTGTTCGATATCGGCCATGCGCTGGCCATCGGAAATCACATAGGCAACCGGCAGGCCGGCGCGTGCCAGATCCGCCAAGAGCAGCGGTTCCATGCCCGATTGAACATTGGCAATGGTCAAGCCCGCCGCGGATGCGGCGATCTTCTTGGCATCGAAACCCGAAATCATTCGCTTGGTCCGTGCTTTGCCTTCAAAGCCTCGACTGTCACGATGTCGAAGTCCGGGCGATAGGCGGCCAGCCGCCCAAACATCAGCTGGGGCAGGTGCTCCGGCACCGGATCGGCGCCGGTGATCCAGCGGTTGAGGTCCTGATCCTCTTCCGCCATGATCGTCTCCAGATCATCCAGCTCGCTGTCGGATAGCGCGCTGATTTCGTTTTCGGCAAACTCGCCAAACACGAGATCCATCTCGCGAATGCCACGGTGCCAACAGCGATAAAGAATGCGACGGCGGCGGGGGTCGAGATCGGCGCTTGTGCGCGTCAGTCCAGTCATGGGCTTCAAACCTTCGTTGTGCCGCTGATATAGGATGAAAACTTCCCATTGTCAGCCTTGCCAAGCAGGCAAATTCCGGCGCATTTTGCCGCCCATGCGTCCTGCCCTGCTCGATCCCCTGTTTGCATCCGTTGGAAGTCTGCCCGGCATCGGCCCGAAACTGGCCGAACTGATCGCCCGCGTGACGAATCGCGAGGATGCGGATGACTGCCGTGTCGTGGATGTGCTCTTCCATGCCCCCTCCTCGATCATCGACCGGCGCAACCGACCGGGCATTGCGCTTGCGCCTCAAGGGTCGATCGTCACCATTGAAGGCCGCGTCGACCGCCACCAACCACCGCCGCCCGGAAAATCCAATCAGCCCTACCGCGTCTTTTTGCACGATGAGACGGGCGAACTGGCGCTCACGTTTTTCCGCGTGAAGGGCAATTGGCTGGAAAAGTCCTTGCCCATCGATGAACAGGTGATGGTGAGCGGCAAGGTGGACTGGTTCAACGGTCGCGCCTCCATGGTGCATCCCGACCTGATGGTGAAAGTTTCGGAAGTCGGCGAAATGCCGCTGGTCGAGCCCGTCTACCCGATGACGGCCGGCCTGATGCCCAAGGTTCTGCGCCGGGCGGTTGAAGGCTCACTGGCCCGCCTGCCGGATCTGCCCGAATGGATGGATCCGCATCTGCTTGAAAAGCAGCGCATGCCATCGGTGGCCGACGCCTTTCGCCAGCTGCATGATCCGCGTGATGCGCTGGATCTTGATCCGCAGGCGATCTGCCGGCGAAGGCTTGCCTATGACGAGTTTCTCGCCGGCCAGGTCTCCCTTGCACTCGTGCGTCAGCGCTTACGTAAGGTCGCCGGTCGACCGATCCGCGTCGAAGGCAGGCTGGGGGCGGCCATCAAGGCGGCCCTGCCCTTTTCGCTCACCGGCAGCCAGGTACAGGCGATTGCCGAGATCCGCGCCGATATCGCCAAGGACGAGCGCATGCTGCGGCTGGTGCAGGGCGATGTGGGCGCCGGCAAGACGCTTGTTGCGCTGATGGCCATGGCGGACGCGGTGGAAGCCGGCGGCCAGGCGGTGCTGATGGCGCCGACGGAAATCCTGGCGCGCCAGCATTTCGCAACGATCAGTCGGTTCGGCGCAGCGGTCGGTCTCAGGGTCGAGGTGCTGACAGGCCGGGTCAAGGGGCGCGAGCGCGACGCGGTTATGGAGCGCATTGCCTCTGGCGAGGCGCAGATCATCATCGGCACCCATGCGCTTTTCCAGGATGCCATCGTTTACAAGGATCTGATGCTGGCAGTGGTCGACGAACAGCATCGGTTTGGCGTGCACCAGCGTCTGCGCCTGACGGCCAAGGGCATTTCGCCGCATATGTTGGTGATGACCGCCACGCCTATTCCGCGCACGCTGGTACTGGCCGCCTTCGGCGATATGGATGTTTCCAAGCTCACGGAAAAGCCTGTAGGCCGCAAGCCGATCCAGACCGTGACCGTGCCGACCGAACGGGCCGATGAGATCATCGCCCGGCTGCGATCAGCGCTGGGCGACGGCAAGAAAGCCTATTGGATCTGCCCGCTTGTGGAGGAAAGCGACGAATCCGAGCTGATGTCGGCGGAAGAGCGTCATGCCCTACTCGCCAAGGCATTCGGCCCGCAGATGGGCGCAAAGGTCGGTCTCGTGCATGGCCGCATGACAGGCCCGGAAAAGGATGCGGTGATGGCGGCCTTCAAGGCCGGCGATGTGCGTCTTCTGGTCGCCACGACCGTTGTCGAAGTCGGCGTCGATGTGCCGGATGCCACGATTATGGTCATCGAACATGCCGAGCGTTTCGGCCTTGCACAGCTGCACCAGTTGCGCGGTCGCGTCGGTCGCGGTGCGGAAGCCTCGACCTGCATCCTCCTCTACAAGGGGCCTTTAAGCGAAACCGGCCGGGCGCGGCTTTCCATCCTGCGCGACAGCGAGGACGGCTTTCTGATTGCCGAGGAAGACCTGAAATTGCGCGGCGAAGGCGAATTGCTTGGCACCCGCCAATCCGGCACGCCGGGCTTTCGCATTGCAAGCCTTGAGGCGCATGGCGATCTGCTGGAGATCGCCCGCAAGGATGCGACCTATATTCTCGACAAGGACCCGGAGCTGACGAGCGAACGTGGGCAAGCTCTGCGCGTGCTGCTCTACCTGCACCGGCGCGACGAGGCGATCCGGTTTCTGCGCGCGGGATAAAGGATAGCTGTGGCGGGCGCCGCCTTCAGGCGGCTCCCGCTTTGCAATGCGGTTGGAAATTACTTCTTCATACCCGGCAGCGTAACGCGGAACACCTGGAACATCGTGTCTACATCCGCACCGCCTTCGGCCTTGTAGGCAGCGCCGACCTGGAAACCGTCCTGCGTCAGGAAGTCGTTGTCATTGGCAACGAAGAGGAAATAATCATCCGGGGCAGAGGCGTCGAGCGCGCTGGCAATCGACATGGCTTCCCATTTTTCCGAAAGGTTGTTGCTGTCGTTCGGGGCGCCATTGTGCAGGCCGAACCGGGCAAGTTCCGCCGTATCGTTGAGATCGATGAAGGCTGACACTGCGGCCGGCTTGACCGCTGCATCGAGAACACCCTTCGGGGCAACCGGCTTCATGCCGTCGAAATCGCCATTGGCGATATCGGTTGCGGCAGACAGATCGACCAGTTCGATCTTGCGGAACACCGAGGTGTCGCCCTTCAGGCCCTGACCATTGTTGCTGTCGCGGGCAATCATCAGGAATGCCTTGTCGGACAGCGCCAGGATCTCGCTCTGGGCGGCAACAGCCACCTTGCCCTTGTTGTCGAAGGTCGGCAAAGGCACGACATATTCATGCACAAGCTTCAGATTGCCGACGTCGCTTGCATCATAGACCAGTGCGCGGGTGTTCATGCGCGTGGAGGAGGAATCGCCGCCATCCTGACGGGGCGCCGATTGCAGCACTGCAATGACGAATTTGCCATCCGGCGTCATCGACATGCCTTCAAGGCCCTGGTTGTTCTGGCGACCGAAATCAGGATCCTTCGGGTCCGGCTTCTTGCCGCCCGCATCGACATTGTTGGACGAAAAGTTGAGCGCATCCTTGCGCATGGGCAAAAGCGCCTTGGGCGGCTGCGCGGCGGACAGCATCTTGCCGTCGGCGCCGAAGCGATAGATGTAGGGGCCGTATTCGTCGCTGATCAGCATGGAGCCGTCCGACAGAAGCACGACGGCTTCCGGATCGAGCGACACCTTGCCGGTGCGCGCTTCCGGCAGTGCCGGCAGAGCGCCGGAGGCGGCCCGAACGCCCGATTCCGGATCAAGCCCAGTCATGTTCTTGCCCTGATTGTCGAGAAGCAGAACGGTATCGGCAAGCTTTGCCACAACGCCCGTCTGCTGCTTGTCGGCCGCAATCGCCGCACCGGCGGCCGCCGGCGTCAGGCGCAGCTCGATGCGGTTGATGCGGGTGTTGTAATCGGTGGTGCCTTCGACATTATAGCCGCGATCCGGCAGCAGCCAGAGCGCGCCGGAATAGGCATCACCGTCCTTTTTCCAGCTCTTGGTATCGAAGGCCATGCCGGAACCGGAGCCGAATGTCTCGCCGAACTTGTCCTTGAGATTGGCCGGCATGCGGCCGATTGCAACAAGGCCCTTGTTCGTCACGGTCACGCCGGCGGCGCTGACGCTGCCCTCGGCAAATGCCGCAACGGGAGAAAGGAAAATCGAAGCGGCAAGCGCCAATTTCAGGCAATGTGAAATTCTGTGACCGGAACGGATCATGACGGCTATCCTCTTGAAAAACAGGGAAGGCAAGCCGTTCCTCGCCTGAGGACAGAATGGAAAACCCACATCTTTTCCATCATGCCCTGCCGCGAAACGACCCCTTGCACAGAGGTCTAGGCGGCGAACATGACGGTTGGATGAAGGTCGATGGAGCTTGCTCCGCTCAACTGCTCTGCGGACTTATCTCGGCAGGCGGTGGCGCCAGAAGCGTGGCTTTCGGTATCCATTGCGGCGCGATCAATCCGCCGGAAATCAACAATTTTGCGGCATCTTCCGGCGTCATGTCGAGCATGATGATCTTGTGCCTGGGCACAAACAGAAGGAAGCCGGCCGTCGGCACCGGCGTTGGCGGCAGAAACACGGCAATCATCTCGTCACCGGTCTCGTTCAGCCGGGCAGCCACCTCGCCCTGGGCTTCTGTCGAGATAAACACCAGCGCATAGGTGCCGGGGCTTGGAAACTCGATAAGGCCGACCTTCTTGAACGAAGTGGACTGATCCTTCAGAACCGTCTCGAAGATCTGCTTCAGGCTCTTGTAGAGCGTGCGCACCAGCGGTGTGCGATGCAGGATCGATTCGCCGAAACTCACCACCGAGCGGCCAATCAGGTTGCGCCCGAGAAAGCCGATCATGGTGATGAACACCATGGCTATCAAAAGCCCCGTGCCCGGAATGGCAATGTCGAGATAATATTCGGGATTGTAGCGCTGGGGAATATAGGGCGTCACCCAGCTGTCGGCCCAATCGATGAAGGTAAAGGTCAGCCAGATGGTAATGGCGAGCGGGGCGCAGATGATAAGACCGGTCAGGAAGTTGTTGCGCAACCGCCCGACGATGGTGATCCGTTCCGGGATGTCCGTCATGCCTGCCCGTCGTTCATGCTGCACTGCCGTAAAAGGCCGGGTGAAACCGGACAATGCCGGAGGCTGACCCGGACGGCAAGGCCGCAATTGTGAAATAGTGGAAAGGCGAGCCCGTGGTCTCTCGCCTTCCCGCTTACCTGCTGATCACTCCACCGTCACCGATTTGGCCAGATTGCGCGGCTGATCGACATCCGTGCCCATGAACACGGCGGTGTGATAGGCGAGCAACTGGATCGGCAGAGCAAAGATCATCGGTGAGATGACCTCATCGACATTGGGCAGCACGATGGTCGCCATGGTCGGCAGTTTGGAGGCCGCCGCACCCTTCTCATCCGTGATGAAGATGATCCTGCCGCCGCGCGCGGCCACTTCCTGCATGTTGGAGACGGTCTTCTCAAAGAACCGGTCATGCGGGGCAATGACGATCACCGGCATATTTTCATCGATCAGCGCGATCGGCCCATGCTTCAGCTCGCCCGCCGCATAGCCTTCCGCATGGATATAGGAGATTTCCTTGAGCTTCAGCGCGCCTTCAAGCGCCAGAGGGAAGCTCGTGCCGCGTCCCAGATAAAGCACGTCCTTAAAGCGCGACAGATCCCGCGACAGGCTCTCGATCTGCGGCTGCAACAGGTTGAGCACCTTGCTCATCACCCGCGGCATCTCGATCAGATGCTTGACCATCGCCTTTTCATCCGCTTCAGACAGCGTGCCGCGCGCCCGACCGGCCTTGATAGCAAGGGCGGCAAGCACCGCCAGCTGGCAGGTGAAGGCCTTGGTCGAGGCCACGCCGATTTCCGGTCCGGCCAGAATTGGGAAGACGGCATCGGCTTCACGCGCGATGGTCGATTCCTTGACATTGACGATGGCACCGATCGGAAGACCGGCCTCCTTGCAATAGCGCAGCGAGGCGAGCGTATCGGCGGTTTCACCCGATTGCGAGATGAACAGCGCCGCCTGATCGCTGGAGAGCGGCATTTCGCGATAGCGGAATTCGGAGGCCACATCGATCTCGACCGGCAGGCGCGCATAGCGCTCGAACCAGTATTTGCCCACAAGACCGGCCAGATAGGCCGTACCGCAGGCCGAAATCGCAAGGCTTTTGACCTTGGAAAAATCGATCGCATCGCCGTCATTCTTCACCGTGGCACTGGCAAAATCCACATAATGGCTGAGCGCATGCGAGATGATCTCCGGCTGCTCGTAGATTTCCTTTTCCATGAAGTGGCGGTGATTGCCCTTGTCCACCATCAGGGCTGCGGCCTGCGAAATCTGCACCGGGCGCGAGACCGGCTTGCCGGCATAGTCCATGATCGACACGCCCTTGGCGGTCATCACCGCGCAATCGCCATCGACCAGATAGGTGATGCGGTTGGTAAAGGGCGCAAGGGCAATGGCATCCGAGCCTAAAAACATCTCGTCTGTGCCGTGGCCGATTGCGAGCGGCGGCCCGAAGCGCGCGCACATGATCGTGCCCGGATCATCGGCAAACATCACCACCAGCGCATAGGCGCCGGTGACGCGGTTCAGCATGGCAAGCATTGCCGTCTGGTGATCCATGCCCTCGCGGGTGAACTTTGCCAGAAGATGCGCCACCACTTCGGTGTCCGTCTGACTTTCAAACACGGCGCCTTCGGCTGTCAATTCGTCGCGAAGCTCGGAAAAGTTCTCAATTATGCCATTGTGGACGACGGCGACGCCATCGACGAAATGCGGATGCGCATTCGTTTCGTTCGGAACGCCATGGGTTGCCCAGCGGGTATGGGCAATGCCGATCAGGCCCGGAAGCGGCTCGACGGCAAGCTTCTTTTCCAGGTTGAACAGCTTGCCCTCGGCGCGACGACGCTCCATCACGCCGTCATGGATTGTCGCCACACCGGCGGAATCATAGCCGCGATATTCCAGCCGCCGTAGCGCGTCGACCAGCCGCTCTGCAACAGGTGCTCTGCCGACAATGCCAACGATACCGCACATAGGAACCTCTTTCCGTTTTTACCGCGAATGCGCACAACTCCTACCGCACCGCACGCGATGCGCAATCGGTATGGCGGTCAATTTCAATTTCTTACAGTAACCGAGAGAACGTTACCGTTCTGCCTTCTTAGCAGCCTTGAGCGCCAGTGCCCGCGCGCGGATCGCCTTTGCGCGGTCAGGTTTTACCTCCTGGCGAGCCCGGCCAAGCGCCAGCGCATCACCCGGCACATCCTGCGTAATCACGCTGCCAGATGCCACATAGGCGCCATCGCCGATCGAGACGGGCGCCACGAGCGCCGAATTGGAGCCGATGAAAGCATTCTCACCGATGCGCGTCTCGAACTTGTTCACGCCGTCATAATTGCAGGTGATCGTGCCGGCGCCAATATTGGTGCCTGCGCCAATGAAGGCGTCGCCGATATAGGTCAGGTGATTGACCTTGGCGCCCGCGCCGATCTCGGCCTTCTTCACCTCGCAGAAATTGCCAACCTTGGAGCCTTCGCCGAGGTTCGCGCCGGGTCGCAGGCGTGCAAAAGGGCCAACCGTTGCGCCAGACGCTACATGCGCGCCTTCCAAATGAGAAAAGGCATGGATCACGGCACCCGATTCCACGGTCACGCCGGGGCCGAAGACCACGTTCGGCTCAATCAACACATCCGGCTGCAGCACCGTGTCATGGGCAAGATAGACCGTTTCCGGCGCAATCATCGATACGCCAGATACCATCACCTCGTGACGCCGGCGCTGCTGCCAGCTCATTTCCAGAAGCGCCAGTTCGGCGCGGTTGTTGCAGCCGGCAAGCTCTGCCTCCGGCGCGTCGATAGCAACTACCCTTGCGCCAGAGGCCCGCGCGATCTCGACGAGATCAGTCAGGTAATATTCACCCTTGGCATTCTTGTTGTCGATCTTTTCCAGCCATTCCAGCGCGCGTTTGCCGTTGATGGCCATCAGCCCGCTATTGCACCAGGTGACTTTGCGCTCCTCGTCGCTGGCATCCTTTTCCTCGCGGATCGCTACCAGTTCGCCGCCCTCGACCAGAAGGCGGCCGTAACCAAAAGGCGTTGGCGTGTGAAAACCAATCACCACCAGATCTGCGCCTTCGGCCAATTTCTCACGCGCCGACAGCAAGGTCTGCGGGCGCACAAGCGGCACGTCGCCATAGGTCACCACCACGTCGTCATAGCCCTTGGCGATCGCATCGCGGGCCATCAGCACCGCATGGCCAGTACCCTTGCGCTCGGTCTGCAACATGGCGGACAGTGCCATACCGTCCAGACGGGCGGCCTTTTCCACCTTCTCGGCATCGCGCCCGAGAACCAGGGCCGCATCCGACATGCCGGCTGCCAGCACCGACCGCATGACATGCGCAATCATCGGCAGGCCGGCAATCGGATGCAACACCTTCGACATGGAGGATTTCATGCGGGTGCTGTCGCCGGCGGCAAGAATGACGGCAAGGCATGTGCGGGTCATGCTGAGTCTCCTACAAAAGTCTGCGCCGTTCATATCAGCAGTTTTATCCCGCCGCCAACCGGCGATCACGAGCGGATCAAAACGCAGAAGGCGCCCGCAAGGGGCGCCTTCGCAGAGGTATCAAAGATGAAAGCTCACTTCGGCAGCTTGTCGTCCACGCCTTCGACGTAGAAGTTCATGCCCAGAAGCGCGCCGTCATCAGCCTTAACGCCGGCCTTCAGCCATTCCGTGCCGTCCTGCTTTTTGATCGGGCCGGTAAAGGGATGCAGTTCGCCGGACTTGATCTTGGCTTCGGTTTCTTCGGCCATCGCCTTCACGTCATCAGGCATGTTCGTATAAGGCGCCATGGTCAGGATACCATCCTTCAGGCCGTCGAAGACCTGTTCCGACTTCCAGGTGCCATCGAGAAGCGCCTTGGTGCGCTTGATGTAATAGGCGCCCCAGGTATCGACGATCGCTGTCAGCTGGGTCTTGGGACCGGCAGCGATCATGTCGGAGGCCTGGCCGAAGGCATAGATGCCACGCTCGGCGGCAACCTGCATCGGCGCGGTTGTGTCGGTGTGCTGGGTCAGGATATCGACGCCCTGGTCGATAAGGGCCTTGGCGGCATCGGCTTCCTTGCCCGGATCAAACCAGGTATTGGCCCAGACGACCTTCAGCTTGAATTCCGGGTTGACGGATTTTGCACCCAGTTCGAACGCGTTGATGCCCATCACCACTTCCGGGATCGGGAAGGATGCAATGTAGCCAGCCACGCCCTTCTTCGACATCTTGGCGGCGATCTGGCCGAGGATGTAGCGGCCTTCATAGAAGCGCGAATTGTAGGTGGCGAGGTTTTCAGACGCCTTGTAGCCAGTGGCATGCTCGAACTTCACCTTCGGGAACTTGGCGGCAACCTTGACGGTTGCATCCATGAAGCCGAACGAGGTGGTGTAGATCAGGGCGCAGCCCGAGCGGGCCATGCGCTCGATGGCGCGTTCGGCATCCGGGCCTTCCGGAACGCTTTCGAGGTAAGGCGTCTCGATCTTGTCGGCAAAGGCCTTCTGCAGTTCCTGGCGACCGATGTCATGCGCCTGTGTCCAGCCGCCATCCGTCTTGGTGCCGACATAGACGAAGCAGACCTTGGTCTTTTCCTGGGCCTGTACGCCGCTCGTAAAACTGCCCAGAGCGGCAGCCGTAGCGGCAAGTGCGATAATCAGCTTCTTCATTTACAACCCCTGTTTGGCTTCAAGCTTCGTTTTTGTGTGGCCGCCTCAGCGGTCCGGCACGAAGGGTTTCCCCAGGCAAGCCGGCGTATTGATGAGCGTGGTGCGGCGATTATGCGAGATGACGATGAGAACGACAATAGTGACGGCATAGGGCAACATCGACAGGAACTGCGAGGGAACGCCGATGCCAAATGCCTGGGCGTGCAATTGCAGGATGCCGACGGCACCGAAAATATAACCACCGGCCAGAACCCGCCACGGGCGCCAGGAGGCAAAGACAACAAGCGCAAGCGCAATCCAGCCGCGGCCTGCAGCCATGTTTTCCACCCATTGCGGCGTGTAGACGAGCGACAGCTGTGCGCCGGCAAGGCCTGCACAGGCGCCGCCGAACATCACAGCCAGATAGCGCGTGCGGATGACATTGATGCCGAGCGCATGTGCCGAGCCGTGATTGTCGCCAATGGCGCGCATCTTCAGGCCCGTGCGGCTCTTGAACAGGAACCAGCCGACGCAGACAACCAGCGCGATCGACAGATAGAAGGTGATATCCTGGGCAAACAGCAGGCGTCCGACAAACGGAAGCTCTGACAGGAACGGTATGATGATCGGCTGCAGCTTGACGCCCGGAATGCCGACAAAGCTTTCGCCGATCTGGCCCGACAGGCCAAGCCCGAGAATGGTGAGCGCCAATCCCGTTGCGACCTGGTTGGTGACCAGCGTCAGCGTCAGAAAGCCGAAGAGCAAGGAGAAAATGGCGCCGCCGGCAATACCGGCCAACACGCCCAGAAGCGGCACACCGGTGAGATAGGAGCAGGCAAAGGCGCAGACGGCGCCCATGATCATCATACCCTCGACACCAAGGTTCAAAACGCCGGCGCGCTCGGTCACGAGTTCGCCCAAGGCGGCAATGACCAGCGGGGTTGCAGCCGTGATAATGGTCAGAAGAATGGCTTCAAGCATGGGGAGACCTCGCCTCGGCGCTTGCACGGCCATCGGAGAAAATCAGGCGGATGCGGTAGAGGATCAGCGTATCGCAGGACAGCACGAAAAACAGCAGAAGGCCCTGGAAGACACGTGTCACCTTGTCCGAGACGCCGATGGACAGCTGCGCCGCTTCGCCGCCAAGATAGGTGAGCGCCAGCACGAAACCAGACGCAATGATGCCAAGCGGGTTGAGGCGCCCGAGAAAGGCAACGATGATGGCGGTGAAACCATAGCCCGGTGAAATGCTCGGCTGCAGATGTCCGATGGAGCCGGAGACTTCCGATATGCCGGCAAGACCGGCACAGGCGCCAGACAGCATCAGCGAGAACCACACCATGCGGCGCGACGAAAAGCCGGCAAAGCGCCCTGCCCGCTCCGAACTGCCCAGAACCGTGACCTGGAAGCCTTTCAGCATATAGCGCATCATGAACCAGACGGCGACGGCCGCCACCAGCGCAAAGACGATCGCCCAATGCGCCCGACCGGATTCCAACAGTTCGGGCAGCACCGCATCGGCTGAAAAGCTCACCGATTGCGGGAAGTTGAAGCCCTTCGGATCGCGCCATGGCCCGCGCACCAGCCAGTCGAGAAAAAGCTGGGCGATATAGACCAGCATCAGGCTGACGAGGATCTCATTGGTGTTGAAACGGGTTTTCAACAGCGCCGGAATACCGGCAAACAGCGCGCCGCCGATTGCTCCCATCACCAGCATCAGCGGCAGAACGAGCGGTGACTGCCATTGCGGCACAAGGATCGGCAGCATCGAGCCGCAGATCGCACCCATGGTGAACTGCCCTTCGGCGCCGATATTCCAGTTGTTCGAACGGTAGCAGACGGAAAGGCCGACGGCGATGAGGATCAGCGGTGCGGCCTTGATCGCAAGTTCGTGCAGCGACCAGACTTCCAAGAGCGGTTCGATGAAGAAGCTGTAGAGCGCGTGGCCGGGATCCTTGCCCAGCATCAGGAACATGATGGCGCCGGCCAGAAGCGTCAGCACCAGGGCCAGGATTGGCGAGACAAGGGCAAACAGGCTGGAGGCGCTGGCGCGTCGTTCAAGCTCAATGCGCATGGGCGCCCTCCGCATGGCTGCTACTATCGTGCACGCCGCCCATCAGCAGGCCGATTTTTTCGAGCGACAGTTCGCCTGCCGGATAGGGTCTGGACAGGCGCCCCTCGGAGATGACGGCAATATTGGTCGCCACCTCGAAAATCTCGTCGAGATCCTGGCTGATGACGATGACGGCGGAACCGGCACGCGCCAGATCGATCAGCGCCTGGCGGATGCGACGGGCAGCGCCGGCATCGACCCCCCAGGTCGGCTGGTTGACGACCAGCACCGAGGGCTGCCGGTCAAGCTCGCGGCCAATGATGAATTTCTGCAGATTGCCGCCAGACAGCGAGCCAGCGGCTGGGTCTTCGCCGCTCTTGCGCACATCCATGGCCGCGCAGATGCGCTGGGTTGCCTGACGGATCACGCCATGGCGGATCACACCGGACATTCCGCCCGTGAGGAAGGCCTTGCGATCAGACTGATTGCGCGACAAAAGCAGATTGTCCGACAGCGACATATCGGAGACAGCCGCATGGCCGTGGCGCTCTTCGGGCACGAAGCCTGCGCCAAGCAGACGACGCCCATTGATGCCCATGCGCCCGACCGGCCTGCCGCGCAAACGGATCGATTGATCGTCTGTCACCGGATATTCGCCGGAAATGGCATCGAACAATTCGCCCTGCCCGTTGCCGGCAACACCGGCAATTGCCAGGACTTCGCCGGCCCGCACCTGCAGATCGAGATTGGAAAGCGGCACGGCAAACGGCGTGCGGGCTGCAACAGACAGCGCCTTGACGTCCACCAGAACCTCGCCAAGCGAAGGTTCAGCCTCGCGCTCGACGCTCGCAACATCCGAACCGACCATCATGCGGGCAAGCGATGCCGGCGTTTCGGTGCGCGGATCGCAGGCGCCGGTCACCTTGCCATGGCGCAGCACCGTTGCCCGGTCGCAGATGCGCTGAACCTCCTCCAGCCGGTGGCTGATATAGAGAACCGAGCGCCCTTCCGCCTTCAGCTTGAACAGCGTCTCGAACAGTTTGTCGGCTTCCTGCGGCGTCAGCACCGAGGTTGGCTCATCGAGAATGATCAGTTTCGGGTTTTGCAGAAGCGCCCGCACGATCTCGATGCGCTGGCGCTCGCCGACGGAAAGATCCGCCACATGCGAATTGGGATCAAGCGGCAGGCCATAGGCGCGCGAGAGCGTTGCGGCCTCGTCGGCGATCTTGGCGAGTGGAATTTTCGGATCGAGCGAGAGCGCGATATTTTCGGCAACTGTCAGCGCTTCAAACAAAGAGAAATGCTGGAAGACCATGCCGATGCCAAGCCTGCGCGCTTCACCTGGAGAGGTCACCGTTACCGGCTTGCCCATCCAGACAATCTCGCCAGCACTCGGCTGCAGTACGCCAAACAGCATCTTGACCAGCGTTGACTTGCCGGCGCCGTTTTCGCCCAGAAGTGCATGGATTTCACCTGGCGCAACCGACAGATCGATCGCGTTACAGGCGGCAAAGCTGCCGAATAGTTTCGTCAGGCCTTCAACCGAAAGAAGCGAACCCGCTTGCGGACCCTGCGCGTCAGTCACTCACATCCCCTCATTCACCGCGCGCGCACCTTCTACGAGGCTTGTCTGGCTGCGCTGTGTCGACTGTTGGCCGACATCGGCCGGCACGGATATCGATTGATACCCGATTTGTTGCTACGCACAACCGAAAAGACGATTGTTCACGGCCCTTTACCGGCTTTTGCCGAGCTTGGGGAAAAGCTGTAGCACACCGCCGATACAAAACAGATAGATGCCTGTCAGCACGACGCTCCAGGTCAGCCATGCCGGCGAATTGAAGTGCAGCAGAACCGAATAGCCCGACAAGGCACACCAGAGCAGGAAGATGCCGAGGTTGAGTGTGCGCAAGCGCTTGACGCGCACCGGATGCAGGAAATTGATTGGCAGGAAAGTGAGGAAGACCGCCGCCATGACGATGATAAGCGCCGTCAATTCGCTGGCCTTGATCACGAAAAGGGTGAGGACCACCATGTTCCAGACGACCGGGAAGCCGGAAAAGAAATACTCGTCCGTCTTCATGCCCGTATCGGCATAGTAGATGGCCGAGGATACGACGATCATGCCGGCGGCCACAAAGGACCAAGTCTCGCCGATCATACCGCTCTGGTAAAGCGCAAAGGCCGGCAGCAGCACATAGGTTACATAGTCGATGATATTGTCGAGCGTATCGCCAGACCAGTTGGGCAGAACTTCCTTCACCCGCACTTTTCTCGCAATCGGCCCGTCAATGCCGTCGATGAGCAGCGCCAGACCCAGCCACCACCACATGGAGACGAAGTCCTTCTCGGCCGCCGCGACCACGCCTAGAAATGCGAGAAAAGACCCGGATGCCGTGAGGATATGCACGGAAAAAGCGCGGATCTCCGCATAAGGCACTTTGCGGTAGTTGAAGATTCGCCTGATCACGCCCTGCTCCGAAATCCTATGTTAGGAAGGACGATATGCGGCCAATCGGCGCGTATTGCAACCTCAACCGCGCTGCGGCAATGCAGGCCATGGATATGTGTCTCAATCTTGCCTACAGTCTTGCAAGCTTGACGAAACGAAGAAGAACGAAGATGCAGCACACGCAAAGCCCTATCGAGATTGCTGTGATTGGTGAAGGTCTGGCCGGTTCGGTCGCCGCTCTGGCGCTGGCGCGTGCCGGGCGCAAGGTCACGCTGATTGCTCCTGTAGTGGAGCGCATGGACCGGCGCACCACGGCTTTGATGGACCAGTCGATCCGTTTCATGGATACGCTCGGGCTTTGGAACATGCTGGCACCTGCCTCGGCGGCGCTTTCCACCATGCAGATTCTGGATGGTACAAAACGCCTGTTTCGCGCGCCGCCGGCTCAGTTTCGGGCCGCAGATCTCGGGCTTTCTGCCTTCGGCTATAATATTCCAAACGCGACATTGTCGGCAGTGCTTGCCGATGCAATCTCCGGCGAATCAAACATTTTTCGCCTCGACGCCCAGCTCGAACGGCTTGACCTGTCGGGCAACGAGGTGATTCTCACGCTGTCGGATGGCGAGATCAGAACCGCCGCCTTCGTCATCGGCGCCGATGGCCGCAGCTCGAAGGTTCGCGAAGGTGCCGGCATTACCACGCGCCGTTGGGCCTATCCGCAAACCGCCGTCGTTCTCAATTTTTCCCATGAGCAGCCTCACGGCAATGTCTCGACCGAATTCCATACCGAAACCGGCCCCTTCACCCAGGTACCGCTGCCCGGCTCCCGCTCCAGCCTTGTCTGGGTGGTGAAGCCGCTGGAGGCCGAACGCCTAATCGCGCTGCCGCTGGAAGACCTTTCGCGTGAGGTGGAGATGCGCATGCAGTCCATGCTCGGCAAGGTCATGGTCGAGGAGGCGCCGGAAGCCTGGCCGCTTTCCAGCCTGATGTCGGAGCGTTTCGGCAAGGGTCCTGTGGCGCTGGTCGGAGAAGCAGCCCATGCCTTTCCGCCGATTGGCGCTCAGGGTCTCAACCTGTCCCTGCGCGACGTGATGGCGCTGACGGAAGTGCTGAAAACCGAAGGCGGCAGCGCGATTGCCGGCGATAGCGGTGACCGCTTCCACCGCAACCGCCGCGGCGACGTGATGACCCGCACCTTTGGCGTTGACCTGCTCAACCGCTCGCTTTTGTCGGAATTCCTGCCCATGCAGGTGGCGCGGGCAGCCGGCCTACATTTGCTCACCGCCGTTGGCCCCTTGCGCAATGTTCTGATGCGCGAGGGCATCGAGCCCGGCCGCAGCCTGAAGGAATTGGCCGCCAGCCTACGGCATCCCTTCCACCGGAAGAAAGCCGGCTGAGATCAGGTAGAGCAGCACCGGCAGCGTTGCAATCGACAGAACGGTGGTCACCAGCACCGTGGCCGATGCACGCTCCTGCCAGACACAGTAATGCTGGCCGATGACGAAGACATTCGTGGCGGTTGGCAGCGCCGCCAGAAGCACGGCGGAATGCACCCAGGCGGCATCCATGCCGCCGACGGTTTTGAGCACCAGATACATCAGCGCCGGAAGCGCCACGAGCTTTGCAAACGCGATATAGCCGATTTCCACGGGCACCCGCTTCAAGGGCCGCAGTGCCAGCGTCACGCCCATGGCAAACAGGGCGCACGGGGCTGCTGCCTGCGCCAGGTAATCGACAAGCCGCATGGCGGCAAGCGGCACATCGACCCCAAGGGCTGCGACGAGAAATCCGGCCGCCGTCGATAGAATGAACGGGTGCAGCGCGACCTTGCGGATCACATCGCCTGCAACGGCAAGCGGTGGGCGCCTGTCGCCTCCCGAGAGCGCCATCATTGCCGGTGCGACAATGAAATGCAGGGCATTTTCAAAGCAGACGATCAGGGCCACCGGCACGGCCGCCTGCTCGCCCAGAACCAGAAGCGCAAGGCCCGGCCCCATATAGCCGATATTGCCATAGGCGCCGCCGAAAGCCTGGATGGTGCATTCGGCAAAGCTTGCCTTGCGCAGGCCATAGCCGATCAGAAAAATCAACACATAAATGCTGTAGACCGCGAAAAGCTGGGCGAGAATAAAATCGATACGCGTCAGGTCTTCGATCGGTGTGCGCGACACAAGCTTGAAAAACAGCGCCGGAAGCGCCGCATAGATGATGAACGTATTCATCCAGCCAAGCGCCTCGGCCCCCTGCCGGCTTGCCTTTGCGGCACTATAACCGATCAGGATCAGGCCGAAGAACGGCAGCAGAAGAGCAAGAATGGCGGCCATGGTCTCCCCGGCCCCGCCGGCTGTCAGACGGGGCGCTTGGCTTCCGCTCTAGCCGATTTGCATCAGGATTGGGAAGCTCTGCTGGAACCAGATGGCCATGTCGCTGACATAGCCGAAGATGAAGGCAAGGCCGGTCAGCACCAGAAGTGCGCCCATGGCTTTTTCCACATGGCCGAGATGACGGCGAAAGCGGGTGAGGAAGCGCATGAAGGCGCCGGAAAAGCCGGCGGCAATCCAGAAGGGCACGGCAAGCCCCAGCGAATAGACAGCGAGCAGCAGTGCGCCATCGCCCACCGTTTCGCGCGAGGCGGCAACACCGAGAATGGCGCCGAGAACCGGGCCGATACAGGGCGTCCAGCCAAAGGCGAAGGCGAGCCCCATCACATAGGCGCCCGACACCGTTGCCGGCTTGCCGCCCGACTGGAAGCGCGCCTCGCGTGACAGCATGCCGATGCGAAACACCCCGAGGAAATTCAGGCCCATGATGATGATGATGGCGCCGCCGATCTTTGACAGAAGATCGATATGCTGGCGCAGCATGACGCCGATCGTGGTGGCGCCAGCCCCGAGCGCCACAAACACCGTGGCAAAGCCGAGCGTGAAGAACAGCGCCGATAGCAGTACGGCGCGGCGCGCGCGCGTGGTCTCGATCGCCGTCTGTCCACGAAACTGATCGACCGAAATGCCTGCCATATAGCAGAGATAGGGTGGCACGAGCGGCAGAACGCAGGGCGATAGGAAGGATAGAGCGCCGGCGATCAAGGCACTGAACAGCGAGATTTCGGCAATCGACAAGGCAGGCATTCTCCGCAAGCAGACTTTGCTTCCCCTCCCATAGGCGGCAAGAGCCTGTCGTGCCAATCACCTTTTCATGTGATGCCGGGAGGCATGTTGCCGCAAGCGATGAGGTTCATTCCCTCAATGCTGCACTGGTCCGAGGGTCTCAGCCTCTCCAGACAGGGTTTCGCGGATGGTTCGCGCCATTTCGAGCTCGAAGGGATCTGAGTCATCCGCCGGATCTTGCCCGTCGGTAGCATCGGCCACTTCCAGCTGTGCCGCACGGGCTGCGGCCAGAAAGCGGGCGCAGGCAACATCATGCGGAATTTCGCCCTTCAGGGCCTGCGTACAGCCGATGATCGCCTCGCGATAGACCGCGTCTGCCGCGCCCGGCCAGTTGTCGAGAAGAACGCTTGCTGCATGCCGGGTTGATTCGATGCGAATATAATCCCGGCTTTCGCCCGAAAGCTCGATCGTCACGGTCCTGACCCAGAGATCTTTTGCCATGCCTGCTCCATCTGTCGCCAATCCGATGATGGCGGATCTGACTTGAGCGAAACTGACACGCGCCTGTGCTGCATGCACAACGCCCTGCCCCAATCGCGCACATCAATAGCCCTGCGAGAGCGCCGCATTGGGATTGCGACGGAACCAGTCCACCTCGCGCTCCACATCCTGAAGGGCGTATTCGGCGTCCCCGATATCACGGCGTGCCCGGCGAATGTCCCGGTCAAGATCGTCGATCTCGTCGCGGATCGAGCGCCGCTCATTGTCGTCCTTGGCGTTTTTCAAGTCGTTGTAGCGCTGGTCGATGCGCATTTCCTTGGAGGACACTTCGGACCGCGCCGAATCGACGCGCGAGCGCCACTGATGGGCTTTTTGCCCGAGACTATAGCCGCGCAGGAAGCCTGTGGCGGTTTCCACCGGGCAGACATTGTAATAGGCATCGCCCGCTTCGCCACGGCTCAAGCCATTGAGTGGCGTGCAATAGCGCTGAAGCCCTGTCTGGTAGCCGGCAAACCAGGTTGTCTGGTCCGGAACGATCTTGATGCGGGCGCAGGATTTCACATGCGCTGCAAAGCGTTCCTGCGGATCGTGGCCGGCACTGCCATCGGCATCACCGATGACCTTCCAATCGGCTGCAACGCATTCTTCCTTGGACATGGAATTGCACGAGGCAAGTCCGATCAAGGCAACGGATACTGCCAGCAAAGCCCAAACACGCATAAAAAATCCCCCCGAAACACCAGCACGAAGGCCCCGCCAGCGCGCAATTTATAAGGGGATGGACGGACGCACGCCAAGAGGTAAACAGAATGTAAACGCAAAATACACAGGCGAGCGATCAAAAAAGCGCAAATGTGTTTGATGAAAATCTACCGGCAAATTGGTGAGAGCGCAGGGATTCGAACCCTGGACCTACTGATTAAAAGTCAGTTGCTCTACCGGCTGAGCTACGCTCTCCCGAGGAGGGCTTTGGCGCCCTTCGAAAGTGCGCGGAACATAGGCAGGTCGCCTCCTGCGGTCAACCCGCAGGAAGCAAAATTCGACGGTTTTCGACAGGCAATCTTAATGTGCCGGTTCGCCGCTCTCTTCTTCCTCAAAGGAGACGGCCACAGAGCCGTTGGAGGAGAGCCGTACGGTGTCACCTTCCACATAGGCCACGAGTGCCAGCGGCACATAGTGGTGATGCCCTTCATGGCTGCCCTCGCCGCTGCTTTTCTTGGTCAGCTTGATTCGCTCACCTTCGACACGGTCCACATTGCCAACGGGTATGCCATCGGCACCGATGATCTGGGCGTGGTGCGGGATCTGGTTTGCATCGATCATGGTGATCTCCTTGGTTTATGAAGATCAGAACGCCCGCCGGCGGGAAAGGATGCATGCGATCCGGCAAGCCGACCATTTTTCCTATTCGTGCACGGTATAGGAGCCCATCTTGCAAAGGTCCTGGGTATCTTCGAGCGTATCGAGGTTTGAATCCTCGGTAAATTCGAAGCGCATATCGTATTCGCAGACACTGCGGCCATCGCGAATGGTGATGCGCACGCTTTCGCCGGGCTCGAGCACGTCTTCACCGAACACATCCTGTTCCCAGTCGTCCACACCGACCGGTGAGGTATAAAAGCGCTCAAGCGTCGAATTGGTGGTATTGCTCAGCATGAAGATGAGATCTTCAGCCTTGGCTGTCGCCGAACAGGCCGAAAACAGGCTGGCGAGCAGAAGTGTCTTGCGCAGTATGGCAGTCATGGTGTCCCCCAAATAATGCCCGTCCAGGGCGGCTTATCTATTGCCCGGGCCTAATATTCTGCAAGTCCATTCCCCAACTATCATGAATGGCCGAGACCTTACCGTTATTTCATTTGGATCATCGGCTGTTTCGTGTCATCCCGACGCTCCCCCAGCCCAGACAGACCGCATGGATTGACCTTTGAAGACCGAAACGCCCGCCAACCAGCCGCCGAAGACGCCGTCCGCCACCCCGGATCTGGCGTCCATCCTCAGCTCATCGCATGGAAAGCGACGCCGCTCGCGCTTTGTCGTCTGGCCGGTCGTTCTGCTGGTGCTCGCCGGTGCAGGCGCTGGCGCCTATCTCTTCCTTCCAGAGGGCGGCCCAGCCTTCACCTATGCAACGCAGCCGGCCAAGCGTGGTGACCTGTCGGTTGTCGTCACGGCCACAGGCTCCGTGCAGCCGACCGACCATGTCGATATTTCCAGCGAGCTTTCCGGCACGGTACGCAAGGTCAATGTCACCTATAACAGCCCGGTCAAGGCCGGCGAGATACTGGCGGAACTCGACACCAACAAGCTGCAGGCCGATGTGCAGAGCGCGCGCGCCAAGCTTGCCTCCGCACGCGCCAATGTGGTGAAGGCGCAGGCCGAGATGGGCTCTGCAAAGACCCAGCTCGACCGCTTGACCTCGCTGGTCACCAACCGCATTTCCAGCCAGCAGGAACTCGACACGGCGCAATATGCCTATGATTCGGCCCGTGCCACCGTGGAGATCAATGAAAGCTCTGTCCTGTCCTCGGAAGCCGATCTGCGGCTGGCCGAAGTCAACCTTGCCAAGGGCCGGATCGTCTCGCCCATCGATGGCGTCGTGCTGACCCGAGATGTCGATCCGGGACAGACGGTCGCCTCGTCTTTGTCGGCCCCCATCCTCTTCACCATTGCCGGTGACCTGAAGCGCATGGAACTGCAGGTGTCTGTGGACGAGGCGGATGTCGGCCAGGTCGCGGAAGGCCAGAGCGCCAGTTTCTCGGTGGATGCCTATCCTGACCGCAATTTTCCGGCCGTCATCAAGGCGGTGCGCTTTGCCTCCGAAACCGTGTCCAATGTTGTGACCTACAAGGCCATTCTCTCGGTCGACAATCAGGACCTTTTGCTGCGGCCCGGCATGACGGCAACCGCCGATATTACGGTAAAATCGGTGAAAGATACACTGCTGGTGCCGAATGCGGCCTTGCGCTTCTCACCGCCTGCCGTGGGTGAACGTCCAAGCGGCAGTATTCTGTCGCGCCTGTTTCGTGCGCCGCGTCCACCGGGCGCCGGGCGCAGCACCAATGCGCAGAAGGCGGATACAGCCCCCACCAGCCGGCCGGTATTCGTTCTGCGCGATAACCGCCCGCAGCGAATCATGGTCGAGACGGGGCCCACCGACGGCCAGTTCACCATCGTCAAATCGGGCGATCTTCAGGATGGTGCACCGTTGATTACCGGCGCCACGGCCCGCAACAATTGAGGACGGTGCCGAGCATGGCCGATTACCCCCTCATAGAACTGCGATCCGTCTCAAAAACCTATGGGCGCGGCGAAGCCACCATTCGCGCGCTGGACGGGATCGATTTGACGATCTCGGCCGGACAATTTGTTGCCATAATGGGACCATCTGGCTCAGGCAAATCGACGGCGATGAACATTCTCGGCTGTCTGGATGTGCCAACCGCTGGCGAATACCTGTTCCAGGGCATCCCCACTTCGGGCTTTGACCGAAAGCAGCTGACGCTGCTGCGTCGCCATATGCTGGGCTTCGTTTTCCAGGGATTCAATCTTCTGGCGCGCACATCGGCTGTGGAAAATGTCGAGCTGCCGCTCGTCTATCGCGGCATGGAGCCGCGCGAACGCAGGCTTCGGGCACTGCGGGCGCTCGAACAGGTGGGGCTGAAAGGCCGCGAAAACCATACGACCCAGGAATTGTCAGGCGGCCAGCAGCAGCGTGTGGCGATTGCCCGTGCCATCGTCACCAGCCCCGCTGTGCTGCTCGCCGATGAGCCGACCGGCAATCTCGATACGAAGACCAGTGTCGAGATCATGGAACTGATCACACGATTGAACACCGAAGAGGGCATTACCGTCATCATGGTCACCCATGAGGAGGACATAGCCGCCCATGCGAAGCGCCTGCTGCGCTTTGTCGATGGCAAGCTTGCTTCAGACAGCGCGGCTGCCGAGGAGGCTCACCATGTGGCTTGAAACGATCCGGCTTGCCTGGCGCGCCATCAGCCGTAACCTTCTGCGCTCCTTCCTCACGGTGCTGGGTGTCGTCATCGGCGTGGCCGCCGTCATCGCCATGGTCACCGTCGGCAATGGCACGACGGCGCAGGTGCGCCAGGAATTATCAAGGCTCGGCACCAATACCCTGTTCGTGCGCCCCGGCCAGTGGGGGCCAGGTCGGGCCAGTGCCGAGGCCAAGCGCTTCACCGATGCCGATGTGCTGGCCATTCAGGAACAGATCCCCGGCCTTCGCGCCGTCGCCCCCATCAACCGCGCAACGGCAACCGTCATTGCTGGCGGCCAGAACCGCTCCACCAGCATTATCGGCACCACCAATGACTATCTGGTGGCGCAGGACTGGGATATGGCGCTTGGCCGCAGCTTCCTGCCGTCTGAGGAGCGCGGTACGGCAGCCTGCATGATCGGCCAGACCGTGCGGCGCGAACTGTTCGGCACAGCCGATCCGGTTGGCCAGACGATCCGCGTGAGCAATGTCGCCTGCCCGGTCATCGGCGTCCTTAGCCCCAAAGGCCAGTCCGGAATGGGCGATGATCAGGACGATACGATCCTGATGCCGCTGAAACTGCACCAGCGGCGTATCGGCGGCACGACGACGATTGCCAGCATCACATTGTCGGCCGAGGACGGCGTCTCGACGGCCAAGGTTCAGGCGGATGTGGAAAACCTGCTGCGCGAAAGACGACGCATCGCAATTGGCCGTGATGATGATTTCTCCGTCAACGACATGACGCAGATTGCTTCGGCCATGACCGGAACAACGACGCTGCTTACCGGCCTTTTGGGCGCCGTTGCCGCCGTCAGCCTGCTGGTCGGCGGTATCGGCATCATGAATATCATGCTGGTCTCGGTGACCGAGCGCACGCGCGAAATCGGCATCCGGTTGGCAATCGGTGCCGTCGAAGGCCAGGTGCTGATGCAATTCCTGGTGGAGGCGGTGATGCTTTCGGTGTTTGGCGGCGTGACCGGCATTCTGGCCGGCCTTGGCCTTGCCTATGGCGTCGTCAGCCTGCTCAACGTGCCGTTTGTGCCAAGCGCCACCATCATTGCCACCGCCTTTGCCTTCTCGGCGCTGATCGGCATGGTGTTTGGCTATTTCCCGGCACGGCGCGCGGCGCAGCTGAACCCCATAGAGGCGCTGCGCCACGAATAGGCCTCTTTACAGGGGCACCCCGTTACAGAACAGGAAGTACCGGGCGTTCGGCCATCGCCTTTTCGATAATGGCGATGAGGCGCGCACGCTCGGCTCCCTCATGTGCCAGGCGCGGTTCGCGCACCCGGTCATTCGAGCCGATTGCCAGCACTTCCGCCAGCTTGATATTCTGGACGAGGAAGGTCGAGACATCGAGATCGAGCAGCGGGCGGAACCAGCGATAGATGGCGCGCGCTTCGTCGTAACGGCCAGCCTGAGACAGCTTCCAGATGGCAACTGTCTCCTTCGGGAAGGCGACGACCAGACCGGCCACCCAACCATGGGCGCCCATCATCAGGCTTTCAAGCGCCAGATTGTCGACACCGGTGAACACGTCGAAGCGATCGCCAAAGGCGTTGAACACGTCGGTGACGCGGCGAATATCATCGGTCGATTCTTTCATCGCGACGATGAGATCGGACTTTGCCAGCGCCTCGAACATTGGCAGCGTCACATCGACGCCGTAGCCGATCGGATTGTTATAGACCATCGACGGCAGGCCGGAGGCCGTCGCGACCGACAGGATGTGGTTCAGCGTTTCAGCCGGAGCCGACTTGTAGGGAACGCCGGGAAGGATCATCAGACCATCGGCGCCGGCCTGGGCGGCAGCCTTGGCGGCAGTCGCGGCCCGACGGGTGGAGCTTTCGCAGATCGTCATCAGCACCGGCAAAGCGCCCGATACCGATTTCGCCAACTTCAGGATCTCAAGCTTTTCCGAAGGCTCGAGCGTCATGTTCTCACCCAGCGAGCCGCAGACGATCATGCCATCGACGCCCGCCTCGAACTGCAGCGCAAAGCAGCGCTCCATTTCCTTCAGATCAAGCGATCCGTCCTCGTTGAACTTCGTGGTAACTGCTGGAAAAACACCGCGCCACATGGCCGTCCCCTTTGCTGATATATCACACATTGGTGTCACGAAGATTGCATCCCGTCAAGGTCTGATATATCAGAATAGGATGGAGATTTATGAACGTGCCGCCCCGCAAGCCTCGCTGAGCCGTCAGGCCTATCGGGCGCTGGAGCATATGATCGTGACGCTGCAACTGGCCCCCGGCGCCATGGTGACGGAACGCCAGTTGATCGATGTGTCCGGCCATGGCCGTACGCCTGTGCGCGAAGCCATCCAGAAACTTGAATGGCAGGGACTGATCCTCGTCAAACCGCGCGTCGGCCTGCAGGTGAGCGAGATCATCGCCTCCGATCACTGCGAGATCATGGTGGTGCGCCGGCAATTGGAACCGCTTGCGGCAAGCCTTGTGGCAAGCCATGCGACACCTGCCCAGCGCGATGCGCTGATCGACTGTGCACGTGACATGAGCGGGGCTGCAGCCACCGCCGATATTCATGCCTTCCTCGCCGCTGACAAGCGCTTTGACGATATTGTTGAAGAGGCCTGCCCGAACCGCTTCCTCACCGGGTCGCTTGCCCCCTTGCAGACCCATTCCCGCCGGCTCTGGTTCTCGACCGCCTCCACGGACGCCATGGATCGCTCTGTCGGCCTGCATGTCGGCGTCATCCGCGCCATCCAGAACGAAGACGCCGCCGGAGCGGCGGCGGCGACGGAACGGCTTCTGGATTACCTGTCGGAAAGGTCCTGACAGCGCTCAGGCGCTGGTTGTTTCCCCTGCCCGCTCGCGGGCCAGCGCTGCGAGATCTGCCGGCTGAAGTTCGACCGATTCGCCGCAGCCACAGGCGGATGTCTGGTTGGGATTGTGGAAGGTGAAGCCGGAGCGCAGCTTCGTCACTTCGAAATCCATCTGCGTGCCGAGCAGATAAAGGACGGCAGACGGTTCGATCCAGACGCTGGCACCATCGTGCTCGATGCGGTCATCCTTGGCATTCGGCTCGGTGACAAGATCCACCGTATATTCCATGCCGGCGCATCCGCCCTTCTTGATGCCGATGCGGATACCCTTGGCATCCGGGCCGGAATTTTCGACGATTGCCTTGACACGGCCCGCTGCCGCATCGCTCATGGTCATCACTGCAAAGCCCATCGGCCCATTCTCCTTGACGCAACCGGGTTCAAGGCCCGGCGGTTTTCATGTCCAATGTAAGCGCAGGACGGCGCCGGATCAATAAGCGGAAATCACCGCACGAGTTTCGGCCAATCGCGCGCGGCCTCCAGGATGTCCTGTTTGGCTCTCGGCGTAACAACCAGAGCCATTAGCGAGACTTCGAAGCAATATAGCGTTCCAGGTCCAGCTCGATATCCCGGAATGCCTGGTCCCCATCAATCGGCTCGCCACTGTCCAGCCCTTCCTGGATCAGCGCGTCGAGTTCGCCGGGTGCGAAATTGGCAAGCAACCTGTGCACCTGAAAGGCATTCAGAGCCGCCGAAACCACTTCATCGGCAGATTTGAAATCGCCGGTTTCCAGAGCGCTCTCAACAATGTCGCTCATGTCCTGGGACAGTTCGATACGGATCGGGTTTGCGCGCGCCATGTCATGCTTCTCCGCTTTCACACAAGCCTAGCGCAACACCGCCCTCAATACCAGCCGACGGCCACCTGCGCCTCTTCCGACATGCGCTCCGGCGTCCATGGCGGGTCAAAGGTCATCGAGACCTCGACGCCGGAAATGCCCTCGACGGAGCCCACCGCATTTTCCACCCAGCCCGGCATTTCGCCGGCCACCGGGCAGCCTGGCGCCGTCAGCGTCATCACCACCTTGACCATGCGGTCATCCTCGATATCGATCTTGTAGATCAAACCGAGTTCGAAAATATCTGCGGGAATTTCCGGATCATAGACGGTCTTCAGCGCCGCGATCACGTCATCGGACAGGCGCGCCAGTTCCTCCTGCGGAATGGCAGACTGGATCAGCCCTTCGCGGGCATCCCATTTCAGTTCTGGTTCGTCGATAGCCATGACAATATCCTCAGGCAAAGAAGTTTCGCGCATAATCCAGCGCATCTGCCAGCGCGTCCACTTCGGCGCGCGTGTTGTACATCGCAAAGGATGCACGGCAAGTGGAGGTCACGCCGAAGCGTTTCAAGAGCGGCATGGCGCAATGAGTGCCGGCCCGCACGGCCACACCCTTGCGATCGATAACCATCGATACATCATGGGCATGGATGCCGGCAATCTCGAAGGAGAAGATCGCCCCCTTGCCCGGAGCATCGCCGATGATGCGCAGCGCATTGATCGCTTTCAGCCTTTCGTTCGCATAGGCCGTCAGATCCGCCTCATGGGCGGCAATTGCCTCACGGCCGATGCTTTCGATGTAATCCAGCGCATAGCCCAAGCCGATCGCCTGCACGATTGGCGGCGTACCGGCCTCGAAACGATGCGGTGGATCGTTGTAGGTAACGAAATCCTGGTCCACGTCGATGATCATTTCGCCGCCGCCCTGGAAGGGCCGCATCTGCCGGAGCCGTTCCTGCCGACCGTAGAGCACGCCGATGCCGGAGGGGCCATAGAGCTTGTGGCCGGTCATCACATACCAGTCGCAGCCGAGATCCTGTACATCGACCGGCATATGCACAGCCGCCTGGCTGCCATCGACGAGAACGGGAATATCCCACTCATGGGCAATCCGGCAAACCTCTTTGATCGGCACGACAGTGCCGAGTGCATTCGACATATGCGTGATGGCGACAAGCTTTGTCTTCTCCGTCAGGCATTTCTCGAAATCCTCGATGTGGAAGGCACCGTCCTCATCCACGGGCACCCAGACCAGCTTGACGCCTTGCCGCTCGCGCAGAAAATGCCAGGGCACGATGTTGGAATGGTGCTCCATGATGGAGAGGACGATCTCGTCGCCTTCCTTCAGGTGCGGCATGGCATAGCCATAGGCGACGGTGTTGATCGCTTCCGTCGAATTCTTGGTGAAGACGATATCATCGATCGACGGCGCATTGAGGAAGCGCCGCACCTTTTCACGCGAAGCCTCATAGGCATCGGTCGCGGCATTCGACAGGTAATGCAGGCCGCGATGCACATTGGCATATTCGTGGCTATAGGCATGGCTGATCGCGTCGATCACGCTTTGCGGCTTCTGTGCCGAGGCACCATTGTCCAGATAGACCAGCGGCTTGCCGTGGACCATGGTGGACAGGATGGGGAAATCCCGGCGGATCGCTTCGACGTCATAGGCCATGGGCAGTGATCTCGATATTTGCGCGTCCGGTCCGAAACGAGGCTCTACGGACCGCAACGACGAAAAACGGATTGGTGCAATGCTCCGGCGCCTTGGCCGGAGCATTGGTCTTATCAGGCGTGCTTTTCGAGCCAGCTGGAAATGATGGCTTCCAGCGCGTCAACCAGCGCTTCGTCTTCGAGTTCTTCGACAATCTCGGCCACGAAGGCATTCACCAGCATGGCACGCGCCTTGTTGCGCGGCACGCCGCGCGCCATCAGATAGTAGAGATGGTTGGCATCGATATCGGCAACCGTCGCGCCATGGCCGCACTGCACGTCATCGGCAAAGATTTCGAGTTCCGGCTTGGCGGAAAACTCGGCCTCGTCCGACATTAGCAGCGTGTTGCAGGCCATGCGGGCATCGGTCTTCTGCGCATCAAGCGCCACCTTGATCATGCCCTGGAAAACGCCACGCGCCCGGTCAAACACCACATTGCGGAAGATTTCCGTCGAGGTCGTGTTGGGCACATTATGGCCCAGAACCAGCGTCACATCCGTATGCGTATCGCCGCCAAGCAGGTTGACGCCACGAATCTGCAGATCGGACCCCTCGCCCGCCACATCGATGCGCAATTCCTGGCGCACAAGTCTGCCGCCGGCATTGATCACATAAAGGCGCAGCTTGGCATTGGAGCCGATGCGCACACGCATCTGGCCCAGGTGCGTATCGGAAACGCCCTGCTGTTGCAGCACGATCCAGGTCACATCGGCGCCGTCTTCCAGCGAGATATCGGTGACGGAGGAAACGAAGGCTTCACCCTGGCTGACCGACATATGCCGCTCGATCACGGTCGCCTTCGAACCTGCGCCGAAGCTGACCGGAAAGCGCGTATGCACCTGGCCGGCGCCATGCAGCGCCTGGATTTCGATCGGCTGATCGATCACGCTGCCGGCTGGAAATTCCAGCACGAAACCGTCGCGCACAAAGGCGCCGTTGATCTTGCCGATCGTATCGTCCCGGTCGATGATCGAAAGACCCGGCGCGGCCGTTCCCTCGGCCAGCATGGTGGCAAAGGAGGCCACCAGAACGCCATCGACAGAGACCTTGTCATCGGCAATCCCCTGGTTCGTCACGATCACCGGCGCGCCGTCCACCAGCACTGCGGGGGCTGCGATCACGGCCACTGGTTCTGCCGCCGGAATGTTGCGGATCAGCGTCTTCAGGTCCGTATAGTGCCAGGCTTCCACCCGGCGCGTCGGAAGCCCGTTCAGCTTCAGGTCCTGCACCAGCCGGTCACGGGCGCTGATCACGGCACCATTGCCCGGCAATTCGCCCACCTGGGCACCGAACGCCTCGATCAGCGCAGATTCAGCGGCGGTCTGCCGGCTCGTCGTCTGCATGTTCATACCCAATATCCTTCTCGTGGCGCCTCAGGCCGCTTCGCCGATGATGTCGGCGTAACCATTGGCTTCCAGATCCAGTGCCAGGCTCTTGTCGCCGGTGCGGATGATCTGGCCCTTGTAGAGAACATGGACCGTATCCGGCACGATGTAATCGAGCAGGCGCTGGTAATGCGTGATGACGATCACGGCGCGGTCCGGCGAACGCAGCGCATTGACGCCATCGGCAACGATCTTCAGCGCATCGATATCGAGGCCGGAATCGGTCTCGTCGAGCACGCAGAGCTTTGGCTCGAGCAGTGCCATCTGCAGGATTTCGGCGCGCTTCTTTTCACCGCCCGAGAAGCCGACATTCAGCGGACGCTTCAGCATGTCCGGGTTGATCTTCAGCTCGGCAGCAGCCTCCTTGACGCGGCGGATGAAATCCGGCGTCGTCAGTTCCGGCTCGCCGCGCGCCTTGCGCTGCTCGTTCATCGCTACCTTCAAAAACTGCATGGTGGCAACGCCTGGAATTTCCACCGGGTATTGGAAGGCGAGGAAAATGCCCTTGGAGGCGCGCTCGGCCGGATCGAGATCCAGAATGCTCTCGCCATTGTAAAGGATCTCGCCCTCGGTCACTTCATAGTCTTCGCGACCCGAAAGAATGTAGGAGAGCGTCGACTTGCCAGACCCGTTCGGCCCCATGATGGCGGCGACTTCGCCGGCCTTCACGGTGAGATTCAGGCCGCGGATGATCTCGGTACCGTCTTCGGCAATGCGGGCGTGCAGGTTCTTGATTTCAAGCATATTGGTCTTCCTGTCCATAAGGCGGTTCAAGGGCCGCCTGTTCAAGCGTCGTCACAAAGGCGAAAGCCTTACATTCAATTGCGTGCCAGAAAGTCAGTCATCAACTTTCCCGCATCCTGCATCAGCGCCTCAATTTTCGGCACCAGTGCATCAAATTTTTTCTCATCGAAATCGGCGACCGTCCCTTTCGGGCTTGGATACCGATAGCGTGTGGCAGCAGGCGAAAGTTCGTCCAGCTCGACAAAGCGCTCGAACAGGTCGTGCCCATTGGGAAGCAGGTCCGCCAAGCCTCGGTTTCCAAGACACCCCGCAGCAGCTTTTCGACAGACTGCTGCAGGAAATAGGCCGCCTGCCGACGGTGGTTCGCCTTGATTTCCAGGGCCACATCAAGTTCTTCCCGCGCCAACTGAAGGAATGACAGGATCCGAAGCCGCCGCAACTCATCGGGTGTCATACCGGCACCTCGCCATAGAGAAGGCGACCATGATCGACAATCTGGCGAACAAAAGACGTATTCAGCCCCAGGCTGGCGCGAAACACCTCAAGATCACACGGCACGACATCCGCACCAATGCCGGTTCCCATCAAGGGCGCATAGACCCGGTCGTAATCCTCGCCATCAAATCCACCGGCCTCTTTTGTTACGAGCAGCACATCGAAATCGCTATCGGCACGGGCATTGCCGAGCGAACGGCTACCGAAAAGCCAAATCATCTGAGGATCGAGTGCTGCCACCAGTCGATCGACAATCTCCGCCAGCACAGCTTCCTCGCTGCCGAACGAACCGAAGTTCGCACGGACTGCGCGCAGTGGCTGGTGGAGATCGCTATCCATCAGCCAACGCTTCCTTCCAGTGAAATGCCGATCAGCTTCTGCGCTTCCACGGCAAATTCCATCGGCAGTTCCTGGATGACTTCCTTGACGAAACCGTTGACGATCAGTGCAATCGCCGCTTCCGTCGGAATACCGCGCTGCAGGCAGTAGAACAGCTGGTCCTCGGAAATCTTCGAGGTGGTCGCCTCATGCTCGAACTGCGCAGACGAATTCTTCGCCTCGATATAAGGCACCGTATGGGCGCCGCAGCGATCGCCAATCAGCAAACTGTCGCACTGCGTGAAGTTGCGGGCATTGGTTGCCTTACGATGCGCCGTCACCTGGCCGCGATAGGTGTTCTGCGACACGCCGGCGGCAATGCCCTTGGAGACAATACGGCTCGACGTGTTCTTGCCGAGATGGATCATCTTGGTGCCGCTATCGATCTGCTGATGACCATTGGAGACCGCGATCGAGTAGAACTCGCCGCGGCTGTCATCACCGCGCAGGATGCAGCTTGGATATTTCCAGGTGATTGCCGAACCGGTTTCCACCTGCGTCCAGGAAATCTTGGAGCGATGGCCACGGCAATCGCCACGCTTGGTGACGAAATTGTAGATGCCGCCCTTGCCCTGCGCATCGCCCGGATACCAGTTCTGCACGGTCGAATACTTGATTTCGGCATCATCCAGCGCCACCAGTTCGACGACGGCAGCATGCAGCTGGTTTTCGTCGCGCTGCGGGGCCGTGCAGCCTTCCAGATAGGAGACGTAGGCGCCTTCCTCGGCGATGATCAGCGTGCGCTCGAACTGGCCGGTATTCTTCTCGTTGATGCGGAAATAGGTCGACAATTCCATCGGGCATCGCACCCCCTTCGGCACGAAGACGAAGGAACCATCGGTGAAGACGGCGGAATTCAGCGTTGCGTAATAGTTGTCGCTGGTCGGCACCACGGTACCGAGATATTTCTTCACCAGTTCCGGATATTCGCGGATGGCTTCCGAGATCGACATGAAGATCACGCCAGCCTGCGCCAGTTCCTTCTTGAAGGTGGTGACGACCGAGACGCTGTCGAAGACGGCATCAACGGCAACGCGCGGCTTTTCGACGCCCGCGAGAATTTCCTGCTCGCGCAGCGGAATGCCAAGCTTTTCATAGACCTTGAGGATTTCCGGATCGACATCTTCCAGCGAGGTCGGGCCGGGCGTCGTTTTCGGTGCAGCGTAGTAATAGAGATCGTTGAAGTCGATCTTCGGGTAATCGACGCGCGCCCAATCGGGCTCATCCAGAGTCAGCCAGCGGCGATAGGCGTCAAGACGCCATTCCAGCATCCAGTCCGGTTCCTGCTTCTTGGCAGAAATGAAGCGGATAATGTCTTCGGACAGGCCCTTGGGAGCCTTGTCGACTTCGATCACGGTTTCGAAGCCATACTTGTACTGGTCCACATCGATCTGGCGAACCTGATCGATCGTATCCTGCACAGCAGCCATGTTCAGTCTCCAATCTTGCCGGAATCAAGGGTCCGGCAGCTTGTCAGTATTGGGCGGGTTAGCCCACATGTGGTGGCCAAAAGGCGATTTTCCCACCTCTTGGCAAGTAGATTCTTGTCTTTTCGCAGATCCGGACCGCTTATGCGGCCTGGCCTGCCGGTCTTCGCCGTCCGGCAACCTTGCCAAAGGCGACAAGTGCCGCATCGATGTCGGTGTCTGTCGTGTCTGGCCCCAGCGATATACGCAGAGCCCCGAGGCCCGGATCGCAGCCCATCGCCGCCAGAACATGGCTTTCGCCCACCTTGCCGGAGGCGCAGGCAGCACCGGCCGATAGCGCCACGCCTTCCAGATCAAAGGCGATCTGCCCGGTTTCCGATTTCAATCCCGGCAGGGTGAAAAACGTCGTATTGGCCACGCGTTCGACATCCGCACCATGCACGATCAGGTCAGCAGCCAGGGCGCGCATGCCAGCCTCGAGCCTGAAGCGCAGACCGCCGATCCGCACCGAGCGCTCGCCAAGAAGCGCCAACGCCTCTTCAGCGGCCGCACCAAAGCCGATAATGCCCGGAAAATTCTCGGTGCCCGAACGATGGCCTTTTTCCTGGCCACCGCCGCGAATGAGCGGCAGCGGCATCATCACCTCGCCGCGCGCCACCAAGGCGCCAACGCCCTTCGGGCCGCCGATCTTGTGCGAGGATATGATCAGGAAATCCGCACCCAGTTCTGCCATATCGACAGGGATACGTCCGACGGCCTGTACCGCATCCACCACCAGCAGACCGCCCTTGGCATGGAGAAGTCGTGCGGCGTCCGCAACCGGCTGGATGACACCCGTCTCATTGTTGACGAGCATCAGGGCCAGCATCGGCAGGCCAAGGTTCGAATCATGGGCTTCAAGCGCATTGGTCAGCGCATCCAGATCCAGAAGCCCAGTGCGGGTCACAGGGATTTCACTCACTGAATCGGGAGCAAACCGCCCGCCTTCGCGCAATGCTGGATGCTCGATGGCCGAAACATAGAGATGCCCGACGGCAAGCGGCGCACGACCCATGCGAAACTGCGGTGTCAGCACCATATTGGCCGCTTCGGTTGCGCCGCTGGTAAAAGTCACCGCCTGGGAATCGGCACCGACAAGCGCTGAAACCTGCGCCCTTGCGCGCGCCAAAGCGGCGCGCGCTGCACGGCCTTCGCCATGCACGGAAGAGGCATTGCCGGGCAGGTCATAGGCATCCATCATGGCCTGACGGGCAGCACGCGACAGCGGCGCCGTGGCATTCCAATCCAGATATGTGCGCGCAATTGCCATTGCCTGCTTCGGTTCCCGGTCTAGATCTTTGAGGCGCGACGCATTTTCCTTGAAATTTTCGCCGCGCATGCCGTATGAGACGACCAACTGGGCCGCCAGAGGCGGACCCAACTTTCGAATGGTTCTAAAGTGTTTTTAGAAAAGCTGAGCGTGTTCGTCAAGTCAACGCGCTTATCAAACACTTGGAAACATCAAAAATTGACCGGAGTACAGATGCCCGAAGTGATTTTCAACGGCCCCGCCGGCCGTCTCGAAGGACGCTACCAGCCTTCCAAGGAAAAGAGCGCCCCGATCGCCATCATTCTGCACCCGCATCCGCAGTTCGGTGGCACGATGAACAATCAGATCGTCTACCAGCTGTTCTACATGTTCCAGAAGCGCGGCTTCACCACGCTGCGGTTCAATTTCCGTGGCATTGGCCGCAGCCAGGGCGAATTCGACCATGGTGCCGGCGAATTGTCGGATGCCGCATCGGCGCTCGACTGGGTGCAGAGCCTGCATCCCGATTCAAAGAGCTGCTGGGTTGCCGGCTACTCCTTCGGCTCCTGGATCGGCATGCAGCTTCTGATGCGCCGCCCGGAAATCGAAGGTTTCATGTCGATCGCACCGCAGCCGAACACCTATGATTTCTCCTTCCTCGCCCCCTGCCCGTCTTCCGGCCTGATCATCAACGGCGATTCAGACAAGGTTGCGCCGGAAAAGGATGTCAACGGCCTCGTCGAGAAGCTGAAGACCCAGAAAGGCATTCTCATCACCCACCGTACGGTGGAAGGTGCAAACCATTTCTTCAATGGCAAGGTCGAGCACCTGATGGGCGAATGCGAGGACTATCTCGATCGTCGCCTGAATGGCGAACTGGTGCCGGAACCGGCCGCCAAGCGCATCCGCTAAAGACCACCAAGAGCAAGACATCAGAAACGGTCCTTCGGGGCCGTTTTTTTATGGGTATCAGTTGGACGCAAGCGCGATGGCCAGCGGCTCGCGATAGACCCGCACGCAATTGCGACCGGCAGCCTTGGCATCATAGAGCGCCGCATCGGCGCGACGCATGGCAGACGAAAGGTCGCCGCTGGAGGTAAGGGCCGCAAGGCCAAAGCTTGCGGTAACCCGGAAATTCTGCGGCAGGCCGGAGATCGTCTGCATGGCAATAGCGCCTCTCAGCGCCTGAGCAAGCATCAGCGCCGATTCCATCGTCACATCGGGCAGCATGACGCAAAACTCTTCGCCACCCAGACGCCCCACCACCGCCTCCGGCGGCGCACTGGATTGTAGGAGATCGGCAAAGCTGCGGATCACCAGATCGCCGCTGTAATGGCCATAGGTGTCATTGACCCTCTTGAAATGGTCGAGATCGCACAGGATCACCACATGGGAGGATATCTTTGCGCGCCTCAGCGCCATCTCGCAATGCGCATCGAAGCCGCGCCGGTTGAACACCTGGGACAGCGCATCGACCTGCGAATTGGTCCGCTCGTCTGCCATGATTTCCAGAACAAAGACCGACAGCAGCATCAGGCCGATGATGACGACGAAGACACCCGTCGAGCTCTGCGAAATCAGCGCATAGTTGGAATGAATATAGTCCTTTGGCCCCTTGCCGGCGCCGACCATAACGGACATCGCCGCCTTGGCCAAAAACTGTATGCCGGCCAGAATCAGCAGAACCATCATGACCCGGTCGATGGCGCTGCGGCGTGCCGAGATCAGCACCGCCAGCCCGCTGAGGAAAAGTGCGATGGCAAAGGGAGTCTGGTAGCTTATCGAATGCGTCCAGGTGCCGCGCGGCAGATCATAGATCAGAAAATCGACGACGATCGAAAAACAGAAGAACAGGCACAGCGCCTGCGGATGTGCCGGAACTCCGTAGAGCTTACCGATACCGACACGCATGAGCAGAAGCCCGCCAAGAACGGACGCAAAGGCGGCGATAGCAAAGATTTTCACCCAGTCGGTATAGGCAACCAGCAGTTCTGCGATCGTGGACAGGGATGCGACGGCATAGGCACAGGCAATCCAGCGGGCCGCCACACGCGACCGGCTCCTTGTCGAAACGATCATGAAGACCGTGGAGAATGAAAGGCTGACCAGCAGGTTCACAACCAGAAAGAAGTTAGCTCCGTTCATTCGCGTTCCGCATGCCATTACCCCCATTCTTCAGGAGTATGCTTTAGCATCCTCGTCAAAACGAAGGGTTAAGCACTTCACGTTGCGGAAGGCAAAGCACAGGACCCGTTACGCCGCGTCCCCGACCGGTACATCTGGCACGTCCTGTCTGTCGATGTGATAGGGCCGTATGAGTAAATCGGCAGGGATAATCCAGCTTGCTGCAATTTTCTGGATCATCGAAAGTGACAATGGCCTGATGCGTTCAAGCACTTCTGTCGCGCGGGCCTTGCTGCCAATGATGTCTGCCAGATCCCGGCGTTTGAGACCATGCTCCTGCATATAGGCGGCAATCACATCGATAGGATCCGCCTCTGGCAGCGGATGATGCTTGTTGTCATAGGCATCGATCAGATCGCAAAGAATATCGAAACGGTCCTGTTCCTGCGTATCAGGACCGGGCGGGCTGACAAAGTATTTTTCAACTTCGCAAACCGCCCAATCGTAATCCTCAAGCGTCCTCAGAGGTCTGATATCATTCATTCGGGTTCACCGTTCTGGCATCGATCTTGTCATAGTGTGCGTGCGTTCCCACAAATTTGATTAGCACGCGGTAATGGGGTGCGAAGCTGACGCGCGCGACAATCCGATACTTGTTGCCACCAATATCAAACACGACGCGACCATCACCGACAAAATCCGCGGCATTGAAATCCTGACGCAGTTGAGCAAAGTTCTCCCAACGCGCAGCCTCCACTGTTTTCCACCACAGGAGCATCGCACCGTTTGCGGCGGGATGCCGGGCGCAGAACTCGGTGATCGGTCGCTTCGCAATAATCCTCATCGCGCCTCGAAAGTTCCCTCCACGGGAACTTTAGTAGAAATGACATGCGGCCCCGCTACTGTCAACAATCCGTCGTCTGGTCGCGGCAGGCTCTGCATCCACCACGACCGTCCATATTCCGGACGACCTGTTCATCTCTTTTTTAAAGTGATTCCGCCGGAAAACAGTGTTAGACGCCCGACTGCACCTTCCAGCCAACACCTGCCAGAGAATAGATCATGTCCAGGTTCAAGTCCGACTTCCTCCGCACGCTCGATGAACGCGGTTTCATCCACCAGGTTTCCGATGAAACGGGCCTTGATGAACTGCTGACCAAGGAGACGGTGACGGCCTATATCGGCTATGATCCGACGGCACCCTCGTTGCACGCCGGCAGCCTGATCCAGATCATGATGCTGCACTGGTTCCAGGAAACCGGCCACCAGCCGATCTCGCTGATGGGCGGCGGCACCGGCATGGTCGGCGACCCTTCCTTCAAGGAGGAAGCCCGCAAGCTTATGACGGTGGACATGATCGAGGACAATATCGCCTCCATCAAGCGCGTTTTTGCCAGCTACCTCGATTACGACAAGGGGCCTAAGGGCGGCGCCCTGATGATCAACAATGCCGAATGGCTGCGCGACCTGAATTACCTCGAATTCCTGCGCGATGTCGGGCGGCATTTCTCGGTCAACCGCATGTTATCCTTCGATAGCGTCAAGACCCGGCTTGATCGCGAACAGTCGCTGTCCTTCCTCGAATTCAACTACATGATCCTGCAGGCCTATGATTTCGTCGAACTGAACCAGCGCTACGGCTGCCGGTTGCAGATGGGCGGCTCCGACCAATGGGGCAATATCATCAATGGTATCGATCTCGGCCACCGCATGGGCACGCCGCAGCTTTACGCGCTCACCTCGCCGCTTCTGACCACCTCGTCGGGTGCCAAAATGGGCAAGTCGGCGAACGGCGCCGTGTGGCTGAATGCCGACATGCTGTCGGTCTATGATTTCTGGCAGTATTGGCGCAACACCGAAGACGCGGATGTTGCCCGCTTCCTGAAGCTCTACACGAAGATGCCGATGGACGAGATCGCAAGGCTTGCGGCGCTTGGCGGCTCGGAGATCAACGAGGCCAAGAAGATCCTTGCCACCGAAGTCACCGCC
This sequence comes from Rhizobium sp. FY34, assembly GCF_005222845.1. Classification (GTDB taxonomy): domain Bacteria; phylum Pseudomonadota; class Alphaproteobacteria; order Rhizobiales; family Rhizobiaceae; genus Neorhizobium. The sequence continues at coordinate 63,035 of NZ_STFZ01000016.1, forward strand.
ATCCTGCATGGGAGCAAAGCCGCCGAAGAGGCCGCCGAAACGGCACGCAAGACCTTCGAAGAGGGCGCGCTTGCCGACAACCTGCCGTCGATCGAGGTCGCGAAAGCGGAACTGGAAGCCGGCATCGGCCTGCTGGCGCTGATCGTCAAGGCCGGCCTTGCCGCTTCCAATGGCGAAGCCCGCCGCCATGTCCAGGGCGGTGCCGTGCGCATCAACGATCAGCCGATTGCCGACGAGCGCACGCAGATCGGAACGGGTGAAATCACCGCAGACGGCGTGATCAAGCTGTCGCTCGGCAAGAAAAAACATATTCTGGTACGCCCTGTCTGACGGGCATACACAGAGCGGAACGATCACGAAGGCCCGGTTCACGCCGGGCCTATTTCGTCACTACTGGAATTCGAAGATCTGGCGAAACACGCCGGGCGCGATGATCGACAGCGGATTGATGGTCATCTTCGGCTGATCGAAGGATCCCGCCACCTTGAAGGTGATGCCCAGGAGGCCGCGGTCGCGCCCATTGCCCAGCAGCGTGCCGATGATCGGCAGTTCGGCAAACAGCCGGTTGAGACCATAGGCCGGCATGAATGTGCCCGTCATGTCCATATTGCCGGATGCATCGCGCAGCACGCCCTGAAAGGTCGCGCCGATCTGCTCGCCTCGCACCACACCATTTTCCACCGAAAACGCCCCTTGGCGATAAACAATGCGGGCAAATCCGCGCTGGAATCGGGCCGAACTGACGTCGATATCCTTCTTCACCGCTGAATTCAGGCTTTGCCCATCATCGCCGACGGGCGTGGAGACGATCGATTGCAAACGGCTTTCGTTCATCAGCGCAAATTTGCGTATGTCGATGGAGCCGCTCCAGTTATTGTCCTTTTCGTTGTCGAGCCGCAGGTTCAAAAGCCCACCCTGCAGGTGATCGTAGAGATTGGCAAACCGCGCCACGGAGCCGGCATCGCCACTGGTCAGCGTGATGGTTTCACCGCGCGCGCCGCTGGTGGTCTGTGCCACTACCGCCTGCCCGCTCTTGGTCACGCCCGAAAATTCCAGCCCGCGCATCTCGCCACTCCGAAGGGCGACTGAAAGATTGGTGTTGGACATGTTCTCGTCGTTGAAGCCAAACACCCGGTCGATCTTGGCACGCACCTGCGCATTGGTGTTGTCGGTCTGCGCATCGTTGCCGCTGCCGCCATTGCCGCCTGACCGCAGTTTGGCAAGGATCGGGCGAACATCGGCGGAACTGCCGGTCGCCGAAATATCGTAGCCGGCCTTGGAGCGCCGAACCGAGACGGCGAAATTGTCGGAAGCCGAGAGTTTCACTTGCGACAGATCGGCAGAGACCAGCCCGTCGCGCGTCAGGTTGAGATCGCCCTTGATGCCGAAACCATCGCCGGAAATATCGAGCTTGCGGATCGCCGTCGTTCCGTCGATATCCGAGACTTCCAGTGTCGCCTTGGCGGGAATGCCCGAACCTTTTGCCCAGCCCACCCAGGGCGCAGACAGCGTCGCGCGGCCAAGATCAAGTTTGATGGCCTGGCGCTTATCATCGATGCGGGACACTTCGGCCACCACATGACCCTGGACAATATCGGACAGACCCGGCGCAAGGATCTCGCGCTGCGCATCGTTGAGTGTTGCCGTGAGCGTCAGTTCACGCGCCACCGTCGATCCGGTTCCGATGGGCTCGACGAGCTTGATCTGCGCCGGGACCTTATCCACCGCCACGGATGCTGCCAATCGGGCCGAATTGGCGTCAACCTGCAGTGTGCCATCGACATTGCTGATCATGTGCCTGGAGATCGGCTTGGCGAGAGCCACGTCCTCAAGCGTGATATCGGCGTTGAAAACCGGCGCCGGCGGATGCTGATCGGCAATCAGGCCGAAGCTTGCCTTGACATTGCCTTTGGCCACGCCACTGAGATCCGCCGCGCCGAAATCAAGCCCGCGCAGGCCATTGACAGGTTTGAAGCTGACCAGTTCGGCAATGCTGTCTGCGCTGCCGGCAAGCGTCAGCGCCAGATCCGCCATCAGCGGCTTGGAATAGGTTGAGGCAATGGTAAAGCTGCCGCCTTCCGCCGTCACATTGCGCCCGGATGGAAAATAGGAATAGGCGCGCTTGATCTGCACATCCACCCGCTCGCCGATGAGCGACAGATGGCCTTCCAGATCACGCACCGGCGGCATCTCGCCAGGCAGGTTCAACCGCGTATTGGCCACATCAAAGCCGATGCGCAATTCGTCAGCGCCCAATTCCATCGGTATGCCCGGCCCTTTCATCCGCCCCGGAGGGATGAAGACGGAGATCGAGCCATTGGTCACCGTTCCGCCGAACATATTGGCCGACACCCAGTCACGCGGCTTGTGGGCCATCCAGAAGGGCCAAAGCTGCTTGACGGCGCCGACTTCCATCCGTGGCAGCGTCGCGCCAAAGCTGATTTCCGGCGAAACATTGCCGAGAAAGCGCACCTTCAGAGAACCTGCCATCTGGCCCATCGGGCTCGATACCAGCATATTGCTGAATTCGAGACTGCGATCGGCCGCCAGATATCGACCGCCGGCTTTCAGATCAAACAGCACGGGCTCCTCGCCGCCCGCCTTGCCTTGCGCCCGCCCGCCACTGATCAACAGATCAAGGCCGAAGCCAGGACGCTTGTCGGTGGGATCCAGACGGTCAAGGTCGACAATGGCGCCGGTCAGCGGCAGCACCGTCGGTCCAAAACGGAACTCCGAGGGCAGGATCTCTATGGCATTGCGGGCAAAATCGAAGGAGGCCCGCACCGTGGCGCCCGACAATTCCTGCTCCACTGCATCGAAGTAAACGAGGCCCGGCGAATGATGGATCTGGGCACTGATCTTCGGCAGCGTCTCCACGGTGTCGCGTGTTGCAGCAAGATCCAGATCGATCTTGCCCTGCAGGCCTTCGCGCGGCATGCCGTCCTGCGCCCTCTGCAGCAGGAAGGGTGTCAGATCGATGCCGGCAACGCGTGCCGTCAGCGCATGGGTGACGCCATTGACGGCAGTGGCATCCACCCGCAGATTGGCCTCGCGGCCATCCAGCCGCAGCAGGCCGGCAAGCGAGACCTGACCGCTTTCATTGAGCATCAGGTTGAGATTGTCGACGACAAGCGTGGAGACCTTGCCATCGCGGTCGGGCGGAAACTGAATGGTAATGCCGGAAATCTTGACCGAGGCGGTGCCAGTGCGCTCGATCAGGCCACGCGCCTCATCAAGACGCTGAAAAGCCTGCTCCATCACGGCCGGCAAGCGGTCGATACGCGTCTTGGACAGGTCCATCGGGTCGCCGGCCGGCAGAAGCGCCGTATCAAGGCTGATATCTGCGGCCTCCATCTTGCGGATCGATACCCGTCCGCTGACCAGCGCCAAGGGATCGATGGCCAGACGAACGGCACCGGTGCGCGTCAGATGAGCGCCGCTGGCCACTTCAACAATATCCACGTCGCGCGCTTCCAGCGCCAGCCGCAGATCGGAATCGAAGCGGATGACCGTCGAACCAACGGTTGCCTGGTAACGCGGCCCGATGGCGGAATTCAGAGCGCCCTGTGCGCGCGAATTCAGCGTGCCATCGACATACCCTCCTTCGATGGCCAGCATGGCGCTGCTGGTGGCCAGCGCCACGAGCACAATGAACAGCACGCAATATTTGAGGAAGCCATGGGTACGGCCTCTGGTCGGCGGGCAATGCACGATCATCGGATCATGCGCCTTCGCCGAGGGCAACTCATGCAGCGGCACCAGATCCTTCTGACGGAATCTGACCTTTTCCCCTCGAATCTCCGCCATGATCTCCCAATTCCAACCGTACCCGGTATTCGGGTGATCTGGACCCGCCGCGGCCCCGTCTATATCGGTTGGATAATAATTTCAGAAGATGCAGGCGAAAGAAAGGAAAACCATGTCGGATCTTGCAATCGGTTCCCCGGCCCCCGGCTTCACCCTCCCGCGCGATGGCGGCGCAACCATCTCGCTCTCGGATTATGCGGGAAGGCCGGTAGTCGTCTATTTCTACCCCAAGGATGATACCAGCGGCTGCACGACGGAAGCCATCGCCTTCACGGCCCTTGCCGAACAGTTTGCGGCAGCCGGGGCAACGGTCATCGGCATTTCACCCGATTCAGTCGCCAAGCACGATAAATTCGTGAAAAAACATGGGCTTTCCGTCGCACTCGGTGCCGATGAAGAGCAGGTGGTCGCCAATGCCTACGGCGTCTGGAAGCAGAAAAGCATGTATGGCAAGACCTATATGGGCATTGAACGCTCCACCTTTCTCGTGGCCGCTGATGGCACGATTGCCCGCATCTGGCCGAAAGTGAAGGTGCCAGGCCATGCGGAGGAAGTGCTTGAAGCGGTAAACGCCTTGTGACAGGAACGGGGCCATGACAGAGGCCCCGTCCACCCCGCTCCCCACCTTCGATTCGCTGCGCGCAGGCACGATACTGGCCATTTGCGCGGCAGATCTCGACGCAAAGACCACGCTTGCGCAGGCTGCGGCCACCCGCTGGTTCGAGCGCCGGCTTTCCCTGCGCTCGCCGCTCGACCCGAGCCTTCCCGACAGGCCGGGCCGCCCGGAAAAACCGCAGCTTGTGCCGCCGAAAGCCGTCGAAAAGCGCTCGCTGCATACGCTGAAGGGGCGCATCGCGCTTTTGCACTCCATCGCCCATATCGAGCTGAATGCCGTGGACCTGGCGCTGGATATCGTTGCCCGTTACGCGACCGAGCCGGTGCCACATTCTTTTTTCGATGGCTGGATGCAGGTGGCCTTCGAGGAGGCCAAGCATTTCCGTATGGTGCGCAACCGGCTTCGCGATCTGGGCGCCGATTATGGTGACATGCCGGCCCATGACGGATTGTGGCAGGCAGCCCATTCCACCCGCAACGACCTGACGGCGCGACTTGCCGTCGTGCCACTGATCCTGGAAGCCCGTGGTCTCGATGTCACACCCTCTCTGCAGGCCAAGATGCGCGAAACGGGCGATCTGGAAACGGCTGCCGTGCTCGATGTCATCTACAATGACGAGAAGGGCCATGTGGCGATCGGCGCCAAATGGTTCCGTTTTCTCTGCGCCCGCGAAAAGCGCGATCCGGCAGCCACGTTCAAGCAATTGGTGCGCGCCAATTTTCGCGGCGCGCTGAAACCGCCCTTCAATGATGTGGCGCGTGCCGAAGCCGGCCTCACGCCCTCGTTTTATCGCTCGATGACGGCCACCAGCAGCGCATAAGCAAAGCCGGATTAACTGCCCGTTAACCCTAACAATGTGTAGTCGCACCTCAAGCGGTGGGGTTTCAGCAGTCGAGATTCGGGAGAGACGTGTGACAGGGGCAGGCGGAAACCGCGTCTTTGGCAGGCAGGCTACGGAGCATGTGCTGATCCTCGCTTCCGGCGATCGCATACGCCATATGAAGGTGCGCCCCTGGATGATGGCCGCCGCATTCTCCTGTCTTGGCATTTTCAGCATTGGCTATCTCGCCGCCACCACTTATTTGGTTCTGCGTGACGATCTCGTCGGCGCCGCCATGGCGCGTCAGGCGCGCATGCAGCATGATTACGAAGACCGCATTTCCTCGCTGCGCGCCCAACTTGACCGTATCACCTCGCGCCAGCTGCTGGACCAGCAGGTGGTGGAGGACAAGGTGGAAAAGCTGCTGGAGCAGCAGGACGCCCTGTTTTCCCGCCATGGCAAGCTTGGCTCGCTGATGGAGCGCGCCGAAGAATCGGGTCTTTCGATGCCCGGTTCCGAGACACCCGCCTTCCTGCCGCCGAAAAGGGACAAGCAGGCCAGCATGACCGGCGGGCTCCAGGCAATCGACAGGCTTCTGGCATCCGACACGAAAAGCGCACCGCCCTCTTCCGCCTTGAGCTTTTCCTCACCGCGCGAAGGTGTCGCAGACCGGGCCGACCGCGTCTTCTCAAAGGTCACGCTTTCGCTGAAGACAATCGAACAGGATCAACTGGCGCGCATTCGCGGTCTGACACAGGATGCCGCCCGCACGGCAGATGCCATGACCGCCATCATGCGCCGCACCGGCATTGATGTCGCCGCAGCAGAACCCGTATCTGCCAGCCCTTCAGACATTGGTGGCCCGTTTGTGGAACCGGTCGGTCTTGATCGTTTCGATCTGTCGCTGAGCGACCTCGATGCGGCGCTGAACCGGCTGGAGACCGTGCGCGAGACCGCCATCACCCTGCCCTATGGCAATCCGGCCCCCGGACGCGACATCACCAGCCGCTTCGGCAACCGTATCGATCCCTTTCTCGGCCGGCTCGCCCTGCATGCCGGCGTCGATTTCCAGGCAGAGAGCGGAACCGGCGTCAAAGCTACCGGCGCAGGACGCGTCATTACCGCCGGCTATAATGGCAGCTATGGCAACATGGTGGAGATCGATCACGGCCAGGGCATCACCACCCGCTATGGCCACCTCTCCAGCATTTCCGTCTCGGTCGGCGAAAAGGTGGAAAGCGGCGAAACGATCGGCAAAGCCGGCTCGACGGGCCGTTCCACCGGCCCGCATGTGCATTACGAAGTGCGCCGCAGCGGCGAGGCTATCGATCCGATGCATTTCCTCAATGCAGGGATGAAGCTGACCACCTACTTGAAATGACACGTCAGACGGCCCGTTTCGATCAAGATTGCCGGCGGATTCACCAATCCGACGGCTCATCGGCTTGCATTTCTTGACTTTGACAGTCATTGCGCTTAAGTCGCGCCCATCGTCGGACGCAACGCGGTTCCGACTCACAGCGTTCTTCGTGAACCGGAACGGAAATAGTTTTCTCTTTGACAACATTTGCTGATCTTGGCCTGAGCCAGAAAGTCCTTTCTGCCGTTACCGACGCGGGTTACACCATACCCACGCCGATTCAGCTTGGCGCGATTCCGCCTGCGCTCCAGCGCCGCGATATCTGCGGCATCGCCCAGACGGGCACCGGCAAGACGGCCTCTTTCGTGCTGCCCATGCTCACCCTTCTGGAAAAGGGCCGCGCCCGCGCCCGCATGCCCCGCACACTCATTCTGGAACCGACGCGCGAACTCGCAGCGCAGGTTGCGGAAAATTTTGAGAAATATGGCAAGAACCACAAGCTGAACGTCGCCCTCCTCATCGGTGGCGTGTCCTTCGATGAACAGGACCGCAAGCTTGAGCGCGGCGCGGATGTTCTCATCTGCACGCCTGGTCGGCTTCTCGACCATTGCGAACGCGGCAAGCTGCTGATGACCGGCGTTGAAATTTTGGTTATCGACGAAGCCGACCGCATGCTGGACATGGGCTTCATCCCGGATATCGAACGCATCGCCAAGATGATCCCGTTCACCCGCCAGACCCTGTTCTTCTCGGCCACCATGCCGCCGGAAATCCAGAAACTGGCCGACCGCTTCCTGCAGAACCCGGAACGCATCGAAGTGGCAAAGCCCTCTTCGACAGCGCTGACAGTAACGCAGCGTCTGGTTGCCTCGCACAACAAGGATTACGAGAAGCGCGCCATCCTGCGCGATCTCATCCGCGCACAGGACGATCTGAAGAACGCCATCATCTTCTGCAACCGCAAGAAGGATGTGGCCGATCTCTTCCGTTCGCTGGAACGCCACGGCTTTTCGGTCGGCGCTCTGCATGGCGATATGGACCAGCGCTCGCGCACCAATATGCTGGCAGGCTTCAAGGATAACCAGATCACGCTTCTGGTTGCCTCCGACGTCGCCGCCCGCGGTCTCGATATTCCGGATGTCAGCCACGTGTTTAACTTCGACGTGCCGATCCATGCGGAAGACTATGTGCACCGCATTGGCCGCACCGGTCGCGCCGGACGCTCCGGCCGCGCGTTTACGCTGGTCACCAAGTCGGATACGAAATTCCTGGATGCCATCGAAAAGCTGATTGGCAACAAGATTGAATGGCATGACGGCGACATCGCGGCTCTTCCAGCCCCGATGGAAAGCCAGGAAAGCGACCGCCCCCGCTCCAAGGGCCGCGATCGCGACAAGGATCGGGACCGGGGGCGCGGTGGAAAGCGTTCCGTAGCCCCGAAGGCAGAGAGCCGCCAGCCAGAGGCTCACGCTGCACCCATCGAAGAAGCGATCACCATTGTAGCAAAGGCGGAGCCGAGCGTGAACACTGAAAGCCAGAAGGCTGACAATCGCAGACCCCAGCACGGTGCACGCAACAGCATGCGTCCGAACCCGGCTAACGATGACCAGCGCGAACGTCGCCAGCGTCATCATCGCGATCATGATGACGGCCCGACTCCGGTTGGTTTCGGCGATGACATCCCGGCTTTCATGCTGATCGTTGCCAACGCCAAGGGTTGATCTGCTGATGGGCGTTCCAGGAATAGATTTTCCTGGTTTTGGCGTCGGCTTGGTTATACGGCGCCAGGACGGCAAGATATTGCTCTACAAGCGTATGAAGGCTCCGGAAGCCGGCCACTGGAACATTGTGGGCGGCAAAGTGGACCTTATGGAGCATTCGTCAGAAGCAGCCATGCGAGAGGCCGAAGAAGAAACAGGGCTTTCTATAGGCTCCGTTCGTCTTCTTGGCATTACGGAACAGTGCATTGCTGCCGACCGCCAGCACTGGATCTCGGTTCTTTATCTTGCCGAGCAATTCACCGGCGAACCGAGCCTTACAGAGCCCGACAAGCTTTCGGATATGGGCTGGTTCTCAGCCGACGACCTTCCCTCTCCATTGTCTGTCTTCGCACAGGAAGCCGTTCGGCTTCTGGCCGTGGCTTGAAGAACTCGGCGCGTTACGCCTTTGCGCTGCGCACGCCGGCCTCATAGGCCAGAAGCGCCCATTTTCCCATCAGGTCGGGATCGTCGAGCGCCTCATCGGGTACTGTCCAATAGGGCATCAGCACAGGCTTGCCGCTCTTGCCCTCATAGCTCCATTGCCGGGCGCCGGCCTCGGCAAATTGCGGCGCAGTTTGGCTATCCGCCTTCAGCATGATCTCGTCGTGCAGGTCGATCGCAATGATCACGCCGTGATGGTAGATGCCCTTGCCGCCGAACATGCGCCTTATGCTGACTGGCCCGAGGGTCGCAAACATTTCCTCTATTGCCGCATTGTCCATCATCACCTCCGCAAAAGCCCGCCGGCGGCCTTCACCGCGTCTGGCGTATCGACATCGATATGCGCTGCTTTGCCGATCTCCACATCGATGATCGGCAGGCCGCAGGTCTCGATCACATGGCGGGCACCCACATCGCCTTGCAGCGCCATCAACTCGCTAAAGGTTGCACGCGGCAGGATAACCGGATTGCCACGCTTTCCGGCACTGACGGCCCGCACAATCGCCAGTCCCTGCGCCTCGCGGAAGGTGTGCGCCAGATCGTCGAGGTCGCGCACGGTCAAAGCCGGCATGTCGGCGAGCAGCACCATCACGCCGGCCACCTCGCTCAGTACCGCGCAGGAAAGCCCCGTTCGGATCGAGCCTGCCATGCCGCTGGGGTAATCCGGATTGTCCACCAGCGTCAGCGGCAGACCGTTGAGGGCAGCAGACACCGCTTCACTGCGGTAGCCGGTCACAGCCACCAGCGGCCCGGATACGGCGTCCAGCGCCCGCTCCGCCATCCGGCGCACCAGCGGCACGCCATCAAATTCCGCAAGAAGCTTGTGCCCCGCCTCGCCCATGCGGCTGGCGCGCCCCGCCGCCAGAAGAACGGTGCCGATCAGCAGTTGCTCCGCCTTCGGGCGACCTGCCTCGCGCGGCTGCGGCCGGCTCGCAATCTCCATCAGCAGTCCTCCGACGCCAAGCCCGGACAGGTCCGAGGCGCTCGGTATTTCGCCGGCTAATAATCTGCTCAGCACCCAGTCAAAACCGTTTTCCTTTGGCGAGCGGGCGCAGCCGGGCGCTGCGATCAAAGGCACTGCCCCGTGGTGGCCGAGCACGAGAAGATTACCCGGATCGACCGGAAGCCCGACCTGGTCCACAGCGCCGCCGGAAAGTCGCATGGCCTGCGGCAGAACATCAAAGGCATCACAGACGGCCGAGGCGCCAAACATCACCACGAGCCGGGGCGCCACCCCATCCTCCGCCAGGCCGGAGAGACAGTCCCGGATGGCATCGGCCACCGCCGCTTCATCATGCGCGACCCGGTGCTCGCGCACCAGAACGCTGCCGGAAGGCGCCAGCCTCTGGCGCAAAAGCGTAGCGGTCTTGTCGAGCACGGAGGATTTCAGCACCGGCAATTGCGTCTGGATGAGATAGACGGCATGCGGCAGATAGGCCTTGACCGTCACGGCAGTGGCCGCGCGCAACAGCGTGCAGGCGCGCTCCACCTTGTCGCCATCGACCGCCAGCGGAATGATCTTGATCGTCGCCACCATATCGCCCGCCGTCACCGAACTATAGTCGGCAAGGCAGGCAAGCGTAATGGCCGGATCGACGCGGTTGAAGCGATCGATGATATCGCGATCAGCGCGAAACAGGCCGTTCACCGTCGTATAGACATTCACTCTGCCGGTGCTGGCCGGCGAGAGGCGCAGATGAGTACCGCAGAGCGCCTGCGCCAGTCTTTCGGCGGCAACATCCTCGGCAAGGTCGCCCGGCTCCATCCGGGCCACCGTCACTGTCGTGATGCCTGCAGATTCCAGCATCTGCAGATCGGCCTGGGACAGACGGGTTCCCTTCGCCAACCGTCCGCCGGCATGGCCAAGACTATGCGCCAGCAGACAGCCTTCGGCTTCAGCCACCGGAACCGCGCCAAAGATCATTCGCCGGCTCCTGAAATTGCGCGCCGGCGAAAGGCCTGAACAATCTCGGCGACAATCGCGAGCGCGATTTCCTGCGGGCTTGCCGCACCTATGTCGAGACCGATCGGCGCGCGAATGCGGGCGATCTGCTCCGGGGTCAGCCCTTGCGCCTGCAGGCGTTCCACGCGCTTGGCGTGGGTCTTGCGGCTGCCAAGCGCACCGACATAGAAGCAGCCGCGCCGCAAGGCCTCAGCCAGCGCGAAATCATCAATCTTCGGGTCATGCGTCACGGCAGCCAGCGCCGTATAGGCATCGAGCGGGCGGGTGCGAAGCACATCCTCCGGCCAATCGGCCACCAGATCGGTGCCCTCGAAACGCTCCGGCGTGGCAAAGGCTGTGCGTGGATCGATGATGGTGAGATCATAGCCGATGATCGGCGCCAGTCGGGCGAGCGCCTGGCTGATATGCACCGCGCCAATCGCGACGATGCGCGGCGGCGGCAGGTGCACATTGAGAAACACCGCTTCGCCTTCGAAATCCGCGAGAGCGGATTTCCCTGAAGCAAACGCCGCCTGCACGTCGGGCAGGAGATGCGCTTCGGAGAGAAACCCTTGCGAGACGTCGCCTTCCACGATGACCTGCGCCGCGCCACCCTCGATCCGGGTTGCAAGGATCACGGCACGCCGCGCTGCACGGGCTTTGTTGACCTCTGCCAGATGATCGAGCCGCATCAGACGAGCTTCTCGACATAGACGCGGATGCGCCCGCCACAGGAAAGGCCGACGCGCCAGGCGGTCTCGTCAGCCACGCCGAATTCCAGAAGCCTCCCCGTGCCGGAAGAAATCACCTCCATCGCCTCGGTGATCACGGCCCCTTCGACACAGCCGCCGGAGACGGAACCTTCGAAATTGCCCTCGCCATCGATGACAAGATGGCTGCCGACAGGCCTTGGCGCCGATCCCCAGGTTTCCAGAACCGTTGCCACGGCAACAGCGCGGCCATCGCGCCTCCAGCGTTCGGCAGTCATCAGGGGATCGAGGAGGGCGCTCATGCGGCAGTCCTTTCAACAATGCGGTCCAGATAGCGGCGCGGATCGGCAGCTCTCGATGTAAACCCGGAGAGAGCGCCTGCAAGCTCTGCCAGCGAATTCAGATTGTGCACCTGTCGAAATTCGTCGACATGCGGCAGCATGGCCCGCACGCCGCGCGCCCGCGCCTCGAAGCCCTCGAAACGCAAAAGCGGATTGAGCCAGATCAGCCGCCGGCAGGATCGGTGCAGCCGGTCTATCTCGGCCTCCAACTCCTCCACGCCGTCGCGCTCCAGCCCATCGGTGATCAACAATACGACAGCCCCGCCGGACAGAACCCGCCGGCCCCAGAGCCGGTTGAACTCCTTCAGCGTCGCGCCGATGCGCGTGCCGCCGGACCAGTCGCGCACGCTGGCCGTGCAGGCGGCGAGCGCCTCGTCCGGGTCACGCTCTCGCAGCGCCCGCGTCACATTGGTCAGCCGCGTACCAAACAGGAAGACATGCGCACGCTTCCGGTTTTCCATCAGCGCATGGGCAAATTGCAGGAAAATGCGGCTATACTGGCTCATCGAGCCGGAAATATCGGCCAGCACCACCAAAGGCGGAGGACGGCGGCGCACGTGGCGGAATTTGGGCAGCAGGATATCGCCGCCGCTGCGCATGGCCTGGCGCAGGCTGGCGCGCGAATCGATCAGCGGTGGCCTGCGCGATGCGGCAAAGCGGCGGGTCTTCACCGTATCGAGCGGCAGCACCAGCCTTGCCATTTCGCGGCGCGCCAGCAGCAGTTCCGCCGCCGTCATCTGGGCAAAATCCGTGCGGCGCAGCACTTCCGAGCCGGACGCGGTAAAGCGGGCATCGGTCTCGATTTGCGGCGGGCCTTCGCGCTTTGGCGCTCGCGCCTGCTCATTGACCAGCGCATCATTCACCCGTGTTGAGGCCGGTTTCGGATTTTCCGCCTCGCGCTGATCGGAAATCTTCGGCGACATCATCTGGATCATCTTTTCGATGAGATCGCGCTTGCGGAAAAACAGCCGGAAGGCCTCGTCGAACACCGCCATGTCCTCGCGCCGCTTGACGAAAACGGAAGAGAGCGCCGCGTGAAACTCTTCGCGGCTGCCGATGCCGATTGCTTCGGCGGCCGCCACCGCATCCAGCGTGGCTTGCGGCGAGGTCTTTAGCCCGGCGCGGCGCAGCACCCGCGAAAAATAGACGATGTTTTCGGCAAGCCGCCCCTCGCCCGCCTCGCCCATGGTCGGCGGCGGCAAGACGGCGCCATCAGCAGCTCTACGGCTCTCCATCACCTCACCCCGTCGCCAGAAGGTCGGCCTTCACCGAAGACAGGATCGCCTCGCCCTCGCTGCCGCGAATGCGGGCGATATCGTCCTGATACTTCAGCAATGTGCCGAGCGTATCGGAAATGGTTTCCGGATCGAGTGCCAGTCGGTCGAGTTCGACCAGCGCCGTTGCCCAGTCGATGGTTTCGGCAATGCCTGGGTTTTTGAACAGATCGATCCGGCGCAGTTTCTGCACGTAGGCCACGACCTGTTGCGACAGCGCCTGCGAGGCCTGCGGCACTTTGGTGGTGAGGATCGCCAGTTCCTGGGCAGCATCCGGATAATCCACCCAGTGATACAGGCAGCGGCGCTTCAACGCATCATGGATTTCGCGCGTGCGGTTGGTGGTGATGATGACGATCGGCGGCTCAGATGCGCGGATCGTTCCCAGTTCGGGAATTGTCACCTGAAAATCGGAGAGCACTTCCAGCAGGAAGGCCTCAAACGCCTCGTCGGTACGGTCCAGTTCGTCGATGAGGAAAACCGGCGCCACCTCGCCATCTTGCGCCAGCGCCTGCAGCACAGGCCTGCGGATCAGATGGCGTTCGGAATAGAGATTGGCTTCCAGCCGTTCACGGTCACCGAGGCCAGACGCCTCCGACAGGCGGATATCGAGCATTTGCGCCGGATAATTCCACTCATAGACCGCCGAGGCAATATCCAGCCCCTCATAGCATTGCAGGCGGATCAGCGGACGGTTGAGGCCCTTGGACAGCGCCTTGGCAATCTCGGTCTTGCCGACACCCGCCTCGCCTTCCAGAAACAGCGGTCGCTTCATCTTCAGCGCCAGATAGATGACCGTCGCCAGCCCGCGTCCGGCAAGATAATCCTGTCCGGCCAAAAGCGCTACCGTCTCGTCAATCGAGGTTGGACTTGTGCCTATGCTGTGCGCGCCCATGGATCGCCTCCGTTGCCTGTGAGACTACAGCGCGTGAAATGCCCGGTCCAGATAAATGAGCGGTGGATTGTCCGGCCCAAAATGCATGGCAACCACCTGCCCGAACAGCACCATATGCGTTCCCATGCGCTTGATCTCCAAGAGCCTGCAATCAAAAGCCACCAGCGCATCGGCAAGCACCGGCGCACCGGTTGCAAGCTGCACCCAGTCCGCCAGAGCAAATCGCTGATCGACCGGCAGGCGCTCGAAACCGGCCAGCGCCTTGGCCAGCGCCTGATGGTGGCCGGCAAGCGCATTCAGCGCAAAGGATCCGCTCTGTTCGAAAATCGCATTCGCCTCATTGGAGGCATTGAGGCAGACGAGCACGGTCGCAGGATCGTCGGAAACGGAACAGGCTGCCGTGACGGTGACGCCGCGCCGCACGCCCTGCCACTGCGTTGTTGCCACCTGCACGTGGCCGGCATAACGCGCCATGCCATTGCGGTAAATCGCGGGATCGACAGCCGTCTGCACGGTTTCTTCGGATATCGTCAAAGCCTTCCCCCCGGAAATCAGCGTCGCGTCGAGCTGCTGCTTCGTTCAGCATATGGTGAAGAAGACAGCATTTGTCCACGCCGGCGGCATGCGCAAAGTCACTGGCTGGCCGGCTGGGACTAATTTCCTTTGACGCGACCGGCAGGCGGGCTAAATGTGAGCCCATGAGACAGATTTGTTTTCCTTCCGCTGCGTCCTGCCGCTCCGTGATCGTTTTTGCCGGCCTGTTGGCTGCTGCATCAGCACCGGCATCGGCGGCCGTCATCGGCGTGGTTTCGCCCCAGAGCGGGCCCTATGCGATTATCGGAGAACAGGTTCTGCGGGGCGCGCGGGCCGCCGCCGGGACTGGCGACCAGATCGTCGCCATTGATGAAAGCTGCGAACAGGGATCCGGCCAGGCTGTCGCCGAAAAGCTCGCGAAGGCCGGCGCCAGTGTCGCCATCGGCTTTCTCTGCGTCGAGACCCTGTCTGGCGCCTTGCCGAAGCTGAAGGAGGCCGGCATTGCCGCCATCACCGTTTCGGTGCGCTCGAAAATCCTGATGGAGGATGCGCAGCGCTATGGCTGGCCCTTCTTGCGCCTGGCGCCTGCCGATGGCGAAGAGGCCGAAAAGTTGGCGCAAACCATTCTCACCCGCTTCCAGAACCGGCCGATCGCCCTGGTGGACGATGGCACGATCTATGGCCGCGAACTGATGAGTGCCGTTCGCCAAAGGCTTGAAACCGGCGGCATCAAGCCGGTGTTTACCGATACATTCCGGCCTGGCCAGGAACAGCAGCTGGCGCTGGTGCGTCGTCTGGTCAAGGCCGGCGCCTCGCATGTCATCGTCGGTGGCGACCGCAGCGATGTGGCCATCATGGCGCGCGATGCGATAGCCGATACCACGCCGCTGACCTTTATCGGTGGCGATGTGATGCGCGCCGCAAACCGGCCGGTAGCGCTGACGGACGGGGTTCTGGCCGTGGCGCTGCCCAGCTATGGCGACCTTCCAGCCGCTGCGGCCGTAACCCAGCGCCTGCGGGCTGCGGGACAGGAGCCCGATGGCTATACCCTGCCCGCCTATGCAGCGATCGAACTGGTGCATGCCACCATCGCCAGGGCCACTGCCGGAAACATTCCGGTGCCGCAGGCACTTGCCGGCCTCAGCGCAGAGACGGTGATCGGCCCTGTGCGCTTCAGCGCAAGCCATGAACTGGCGGAAAACCCCTATCGCCTGCAGGAATGGCGGGGCAAGGGCTTCCGACTGCTCGAGGCTGAAACCGACTGACAACCACCTCTCCGGTGATTGTGCCGGCTTTATCGGAGTGTTAAGCGGACCCCGCGATTATCTGACCCGCTGGAGGACCCGCTTATGTCATCGCCCATCCGCATCGCCCCATCCATTCTCGCTGCCGATTTTTCAAAACTCGGCCAGGAAGTCCGCGATGTCGTCGAAGCCGGCGCCGACTGGGTGCATCTCGATGTGATGGACGGCCATTTCGTCCCCAATATCTCCTTTGGTCCGGATGTCATCAAGGCGCTGCGCCCACACACGAATGCCTTTTTCGATTGCCATTTGATGATCGCGCCGGCCGATCCCTATCTGGAAGCCTTTGCCAAGGCCGGCTGCGACAGCATCACTGTGCATGCGGAATCCGGCGCCCATCTGCATCGCTCGCTGCAGACCATTCGGGCGCTCGGCAAGAAGGTCGGCGTCACGCTCAATCCGGCAACCCCCTTGTCGGTGATTGAAAACGTGCTCGACGATGTCGATCTCATTCTCATCATGAGCGTCAATCCCGGCTTTGGCGGCCAAAAATTCATCCCCGCAATGTTTGACAAGATCCGCGCCACCCGCGCCATGATCGGCAGCCGGCCGATCGACATTGAGGTGGATGGCGGCATCACGGCAGAGACAATCGGTGCAGCAGCAGCGGCTGGCGCCAATGTGTTTGTCGCAGGCTCGGCCATCTACAAGGGCGATGGTATCGCAGCCTATCGGCAGAATGTCACAGCCTTGCGCGCAGCCGCCGAAGGCGCAATCGCCTGATGGAGACGGCCGGCGCCTCCTCCAGGCCAAGCGCTGGCCCCACTCGCAAGCCTTCGACCATCCTTGTCTCCCTTGTCTGCGGCGCGCTCCTCTGGGGGCTTGCCATGGGCGCCTGCATGGCGGCCAAGCTCTGGTTGCTCGGGCGCCTGGGCACCGTCCATGCACCTGCCCTGTTTCTGCTTTTTGCGGGCGGCGCAGCCATTGCCTGGGTCGCAACCGCGGCACTCAGCCTTCTGATATCGCGATGCCTGCCACGCCTCCTGCCACGGCGCGCACCGCTGCGTGCCGTGCTTCTGGCGCTCTGCCTTGGGTTTGCGACGGTGACGATCACCGCTGGTCTGTTTGCCGTCGATTACCGCGCCTTCTATGCCCGCTGGCATGCGGATGCCTTCACCCGCGACTGGATTCTGCAATTTCTCTTCACCTCAGCCTCCGCCGTCTACCAGTTCCTGGTGCTCGGCTTTTCGCTCTATCTGCCGCTTGGTCCGCTGCTGCTTGTGGCGGCCACGCCCATTCTTCTGCGCCACACGCGTTGAGCTTGCCGGGAGTTCTTGCTAAAGCGGGCCACGTTTTGACTGTACCCAAGGAAACCCTTCGATGATCCCGCGCTATTCCCGGCCCGAAATGGTCGCCATCTGGTCGCCCGAAACCAAGTTCCGCATCTGGTTCGAGATCGAGGCATATGCCTGCGATGCGCTTGCCGAGCTTGGCGTGATCCCGAAGGATGCCGCGAAGACCATCTGGGAAAAGGGTGGCGCTGCCGAATTCAACGTCGCGCGCATTGATGAGATCGAAGCCGTCACCAAGCATGACGTGATTGCCTTTCTGACGCATCTTGCCGAATTCGTCGGCCCCGACAGCCGCTTCGTCCACCAGGGCATGACCTCGTCGGATGTGCTGGATACCACGTTCAACATCCAGCTGGTGCGCGCCACCGATATCCTGATCGCCGGCATGGACCGCCTGCTCACCGCGCTGAAGACCCGCGCCTTCGAGCACAAGGACACGGTACGCATCGGCCGCAGCCACGGCATCCATGCCGAGCCGGTGACGATGGGCCTCACCTTCGCCCGCTTCTATGCCGAAATGGAGCGCAACCGCGCCCGTCTTCTCGCTGCCCGCACCGAAATCGCCACGGGCGCGATTTCCGGCGCTGTCGGCACCTTTGCCAATATCGATCCGCGCGTCGAGGAACATGTCTGCGAGAAGCTCGGCCTGACGCCCGAACCTGTGTCCACGCAGGTCATCCCGCGCGACCGCCATGCGATGTTCTTCGCGACGCTTGGCGTCATTGCTTCCTCGATCGAAAATGTCGCGATCGAAATTCGCCATATGCAGCGCACCGAAGTGCTGGAAGCCGAAGAGTTCTTCTCGCCGGGCCAGAAGGGCTCGTCTGCCATGCCGCACAAGCGTAACCCTGTACTGACCGAAAACCTCACCGGTCTTGCGCGCCTGGTGCGCATGTCGGTGGTGCCGGCCATGGAAAACGTGGCTCTCTGGCACGAACGCGACATCTCGCATTCGAGCGTCGAGCGCGCAATTGGCCCGGATACGACCGTGACGCTGGATTTCGCGCTCCATCGCCTGGCCGGCGTCATCGAGAAGCTGGTCATCTATCCTGAGAATATGATGAACAACCTCAACAAGTTCCGCGGACTTGTTCACTCGCAGCGCGTGCTTCTGGCGCTCACGCAAGCCGGCGTCTCGCGCGAGGATAGCTACCGCCTCGTGCAGCGCAATGCCATGAAGGTCTGGGAACAGGGCAAGGATTTCCTCGAGGAATTGCTCGCCGATGGTGAAGTGCGCGCCGCACTGTCCGAAGAGGCAATCCGCGAGAAGTTCGATCTTGGCTATCACACCAAGCATGTCGATACGATCTTCCGCCGCGTCTTTGGCTGATCGGTACCGGCAATCCCTTGTGAAGCTGCGGCGGATCCCTAGTCTTGAATGAAAATCAGCCGGCAGGTGTGAACCTGCCGGCTGATTGCATGTTCAGTATTCATGCATCACTGGCAGGTGAAGCGGGTCTCATCCTTGGCCGTGCCGCCATTGAAACGCGCCACTTGCGGATAGAGGCAGTAGAGGAACCGTGTTCCCGTCAGGCCTGCGCCTTCCTTATTGCCCGCCGTCACACCCGCCGCAACGGCCTTTGGCGCCTCGCTCTGTTCCACCCAGGCAACCAGTGCGGAGAAGAAGTCAAAGTCATCATAGTAGGGGCCGCCACCACCATGCGGCATGCCCGCAATGCGATAGAGCTTGACGAAGTCTCCGGCGGCACCGCCATTATTGGCGTCGAGCTTTTTGTACCAGTTGACGGTATCGAGGACCGAGAAGACCGGATCGGCATTGCCGTGGAATACGATCATCTTGTGGCCCGCGGCCTTGAAGCCCTTGAGATCGGGATTGTTCGAACCCGGCGGGATCATGAAATCGGTCGCCGCCTCGGTGAATGTCGCATCCTTGGCCGAGATTTTCGGTGCATCCCGGTCGAAGTCGAAGCCGAGAAGGAAGGCCTGCAAGTCATCCGGCTTGCCACCCACGGCCGTCGGCGGCGTGGTAAAGACCTGCGCCAGCGAAGCAGCACCCATCACGCCGATGATCGGCTTCTTGCCCCAGGCTTCATTGCCACTCTCCAGCTTCCAGCCGCGCCAATTGCCGGAGGCCATGCCGGGATCCCAGACCCATTCGCTGTAGAGCTGTTCGCCCTTGGCATTGCGGGGGCCCTGGACGCTTCTTGTGAGGGCCGCCACCTGGGATTCGGACAGGCAGCCCGTCTCGCCCGCAGTCTGACACTGCACGCTTTGCGGCTTGAATGCCGTCTGGCAGGCCTGTGCATCGGCCACAATTCCGTCGGCAAGCCCATCAAGGTCGTCGCAAGCGGCAAGAATGCCCTTGGCAAGTACCGCCATATCGTCACGGCTGAATGCCTTGGCGATATCCGGATTGACCTTGGTCCAGGCCTGGATGTCCCAGGCGTGCTGTATGGCAGCCTTCGGCAGGTTGAAGCCGGGATAGCCGGCAAGCAAGCCGTCGAACATGTCAGGCAGACGCGTCGCTGCCATCAGCGCATGGCGGCCGCCATTGGAACTGCCCATGCCATAACTGTAGGCAATCTGCTTTCCGTAATGGTTTTCGACCAGAGCCTCAGCCAGCGGATTAAGGGTCTGGACGGCCGTGTAGCCGTAGTCGCGCCGGGCCTGCGGATCAAGGCCGAAGGCCGCGCTACCGGCTATGCCCCTTTCCGGGTTGGCCTTGCCGTCATGGCCAGCATCGCTGGAAACCACGGCATAACCGCGTGACAGCGCCGTATCGGCCTTGTTTCCGCCCAGTGTCGGCCCGAGCGCCGGCACCACCGCGCCGTCATTGCCGCCGTTGAACTGGTGAACGAAGCGCCCGTTCCACACTTTTGGCAATCGCAGCTCGAAGCGTATGGCATAGGTCTTGCCGTCAATACCCTGACGCGGGACCGTGCTGCCATGCACAAGGCAATGGTCGATCGGAACCTCCGGCGTGGGCGCCGTCTCCACGGCCTCGCTCAATGTCACGCCAGCTGGTGCCGCCGCTTTCAGATCTGCACACGCCAAGGCTGCTTGGGCCACGACCGGCACCTGCAACAGGGCAAGCGCCGTCGCCCCCATTAAAAAGGTATATTTCATCAAGTCCTCCCTTGGTCACAACGCTGCCAAGACCTCCCCCTGCAGCGCGCAAGGTTGTATTTATCATCGCATTGACCGAAAAAATAGTATGTGTTGCCTCATGATTTTGTGCAGCCCTGCCACCGGGTTCCATCTTGACGATCGCCACAGCGCGCCGCAATTAGGGGACATGAAAGCTTCAGACGCAGATATCCTCATTATCCCCGGCTACACCAATTCCGGCCCCACCCACTGGCAGAGCCGCTGGGAATCGAAATTGCAGACGGCACGGCGTGTGGAACAGGCCGAATGGTCCAAGCCCGTGCGTGAAGACTGGGTCACGCGGTTGATGCAGGAGGTCAATGCCTCCACGCGCCCGGTTGTGCTTGTCGCTCATTCTCTTGGCGTGCCGACCGTCATTCATGCCATTCCACATTTCCGCAACAAGATCGCCGGTGCCTTTTTCGTTGCGCCGCCCGATGTCGCCAATCCCGCCATCCGTCCCAAGCACCTGATGACATTTGGACCCTATCCGCGCGATCCGCTGCCCTTTCCCTCGATAACGATTGCCAGCCGCAACGATCCCTTCGGCACCTATGACCATGCCGAGGATATCGCCAAAGCCTGGGGTTCTCTGCTGGTGGATGCCGGCGAGGCCGGACACATCAATGCCGAATCGGGCCATGGACCCTGGCCGGAAGGCACGATGGTCTTTGCGAAATTCCTGTCCGGCCTCAAAGCGGAATAGTCACGCCCAGCTGCCTATTGAGCGAAGTTCCGCCAAGCGCGCAACCCTTGCGTTACGTTAAGATCGGCTTAATCGGCTGGTGGTAACATGATATGTGTTTGTCAAGCGCGAGCGGAGCCAGACGGCCTGTGATACCCAAAAAGCACCAGACCATGCCGCGTCCGAGCGCGCTGGCGGCGCTGGCCATCAGTATCGATCTGATGCCGGTGGCAACAGCTGTGATCGAACCCGACACCGGCCGCTTCGTCTATGCAAATCGGCATTTTACCGAGGAATGGCTGACAAAATCGGCCCGTGATCTGTCTACCCTGATCCACAAGGATGATCGTCCGGGCATCACCGCCCTGCTGCATGCCGGGCTTGAGCGCCTGCTGCCGGCGGAAAACACGATGATCCGCGTGCCCTTGCAGGATGGCGCCGTGCGCTGGGCACAGTTGCACATCCAGTCCTTCCAGCCGGAGACGGCGCCGTCCACCCACCTCCTTGTGGTGCAATTGATTGATGTGACGGCCGACAAGCGGCGGCTGGATGATGTGATCGCCCGCGAGGTGCGCTGGAACAGCGCACTTGTCAGTTCGGTCTCGGGCGTCTGGGATCATCACTATGCGATAAACCGCAAATATTACTCGGCGATCTGGCGACAGATCCGCGGCATGGAGATCGATGACCCTCTGCCGTCCTCCAAGGAGGAATGGCTCTCGCTGCTGCATCCCGATGATGTGGAGCCGACCCTTCATGCCATGGCCCGCCAGGAGGATGGCGATCCCGCCTATCAGGTCTTCGAATACCGGGAGAGGCATAAGGACGGCCACTGGGTCTGGATCGAATGCCGCGGCGCCTGCATCGAACGGGCGCCGGATGGGCGTGCCCTGCGTGTCGTCGGCACCGATACCGATATTACCGAGCGCAAACTGGCTCAGCACAAGACGTTGCAGGTCTCGCGGCGGCTGGAAATGGCGCTTGCGATTTCCGGCGTCGGCGTTTTCGAGGCGGATCTGATCAGCGGTGCCGTCGATTGGGACGATCGCATGCACGAAATCTATGGCGTGCCGCAGGACGAGGCGATTCGAGTCGGGGAAACATGGGAAAATTTTCTGCATCCCGATGACAAACTGGTGGTTCTGCAAAATGTTGCTGGCAACACGCAACACAACCAGTGTTTTTCCGACCAGTATCGCATCGTCCTGCGTGACGGTCGCGAGCGGGTTGTGCGCTCCTGCAGCATGACATTTACCGATACCGATGGTCACCTGAAGCTGGTCGGCGCCAATTGGGACATTACCGAGGATGTGGCCCTGCAGCGTGAACTGGAGCGGGCAAAGTCCTTGGCCGAGGCCCGCAATGCGGATCTGGAATCCGCCCGCAGCCGCATCGAACACAATGCCCTGCATGACTACCTGACAACCCTGCCAAACCGCCGCTATCTCGACGAGAAGCTGGCACAGCTTGCCGAAACTTGCACCCAAAGCGGCGAAGCGCTTGGCGTGCTGCATCTCGATCTCGATCGTTTCAAGCAGATCAACGATACGCTCGGCCACAATGCCGGCGATGCGGTGCTGCGCCATGCGGCCAAGGTGCTGCGCGATATTGTGCGCAGCGATGATTTCGTCGCACGCATAGGCGGCGACGAATTCGTGCTTCTGTCGCGCTTCAATGGCAATCCGCGAAAGCTTGCCCAACTGGCAGACCGGATCATCAAGCAATTGCGCCAGCCCGTGATCTGCGAGGGACGCGACTGCCGCTTCGGCGCCTCCATCGGCATTGCCTGGGCGGCAGGCCAGCAGATCGACGCCAAACAAGTGCTTCTCAATGCCGATATTGCTCTTTACAGGGCCAAGAACAACGGTCGCAACCGCCACGAATTCTTCTCCGACGCCACGCATCGAGAAATCCTCGACAACAAGCGCCTGTCGGACGATATCTTACGCGCTCTGGAACGGGGCCAGTTTTTCCCGGTCTACCAGCTGCAATTCGATGCCCGCACACTTGATATCTGCGGTGTGGAAACACTTGCACGCTGGCGCCATCCCGAACATGGCATATTGAGCCCAGACCGGTTTATTCCGACCGCAGAAGAGATTGACGCCATGGCCATCATCGATGGCCTCATTCTCGAGCAGTCCCTGGTGGATTTCGACCATTGGCAGTCCGAGAATCTCCTGATTCCCAAACTCTCCGTCAATGTGTCCTACCGCCGCCTGCGTGATCCGGGCCTCATCAACAAGCTGCGCCGGCTGCCGATCAAGCCGGGCCAGCTGTCCTTCGAGCTGCTCGAATCGACCTTTCTCGACAATTGCGAAGACGGCGTGACGCAGACGCTGGAAAGCCTGAAAAAGCTCGGCATCGCGCTGGAGGTGGATGATTTCGGCACGGGCCACGCCTCCATCGTCAGCCTGATGCGGTTGAGCCCGCAGGTCCTGAAAATCGACCGCCAGCTGGTCAAGCATGTGCCGGATTCGAGCGAGCAGGCGAAACTGGTCGGTGCGATCGTCGAGATCGGCAAGGCGCTGGGCATCCGGGTCGTGGCGGAAGGCGTTGAAACGATGCAGCACGCGCATATCCTGCGCGATCTTGGCTGCGATGAACTGCAGGGCTATGCGCTTGCGCGACCGATGCCGGCGGCAGAGATACCGGCCTTTATACGCAAAGCCGCCTGGCGCAACGACCATTAGCCTGCATCGCGCATAGAAGGCCGCCCCGGCGAAAGCGGCGGCCGCATCCCTCTGCGTAATGATCAGCCGTTCTGGATCTGGATTGCGGCCTGCGCCATGCATTCCATCAGCTTGGCACGAATATCGTCGTCGGATACGGAAAGCCCCGCCGCCTTGAAATCGGCGCTCACCTTGCGCACGACATCCTCGTCACCTGCCTCCTCGAAATCGGCAGCGACAACATCCTGGACATAGGCATCCGGATCGGCCTTGCCCATCAGGCCGGCAGCCCAGGCACCCAGGAGCTTGTTCCGGCGCACTTCGGCGCGAAACCGCTGTTCGGCATCGAGCGCAAACTTGTTCTCATAGCCTTTTTCGCGATCGCTTAAGGTCGTCATTGTGTCTCTCTCCCCGTCAATAGTGACTGCGGGAGGCTAGTAGACGCGGGCCCTGCGCGCAATGCGCAAGCGCAGGTCCCAAGCAAATGTTATCCGGCGTGTCTTACCCGGCATGCATCTCGTTCAGGACATCAACCAGCACATCATGCATCCGGTTCGACAGGCCATCGAGATCGATATCGACGGCAGCGGCTGCAAAATCCTGCTGCAATCTCAGGATCAGACCTTCTTCGGACGGATGTTCGACCGCCCATTCGGCAAAACAGCGCGCATACTCATGCGGGTCTGACAGCCCAAGGCTCTCGCCTGCCCACAGACCGATCAATTTGTTGCGCCGCGACTGGGCCAGAAACAACCAGCTCTGTTCATAAGCAAACTTTGTTTCGAGCGCTGCTGCTCTATCACGCAATGATACCATATTACTTCCCCTGCTTAATGTGATTGACCATCTACACTTGGTGGCGCAACAAACATGCACGTAAATTCTTGCGGTCCGGTGTAGCGAAAAGGTGAATAAAAAATGTCGCCGAAAAACAGTCCACCACTTGGCACCCGTGGCGCATTGTGAAACCGGCTGTTTTCCGTTATGGGACCGCTCAAACTCAATTCACTTGCGTCCGCTGGACGTAGCAACACACGAGACATCAAGACATGAACCGTCGCCGCCGTATCTACGAAGGCAAGGCCAAGATCCTGTACGAGGGTCCTGAGCCAGGCACGCTCATCCAGTTTTTCAAGGACGATGCCACTGCTTTTAACAAGAAAAAGCATGACGTGATCGACGGGAAAGGCGTGCTGAACAATCGCATTTGCGAATATATCTTCACCCACCTGAACAAGATCGGCATTCCGACCCATTTCATCCGTCGCCTGAACATGCGCGAGCAATTGATCAAGGAAGTGGAAATCATTCCGCTCGAAATCATCGTGCGCAATGTCGCAGCCGGCTCGCTCTCGGAACGTCTCGGCATCGAGGAAGGCACCGTACTGCCGCGCTCGATCATCGAATTCTACTACAAGTCTGACCAGTTGAATGACCCGATGGTGTCGGAAGAG
Source organism: Rhizobium sp. FY34 (assembly GCF_005222845.1). Classification (GTDB taxonomy): domain Bacteria; phylum Pseudomonadota; class Alphaproteobacteria; order Rhizobiales; family Rhizobiaceae; genus Neorhizobium. The sequence continues at coordinate 88,050 of NZ_STFZ01000016.1, forward strand.
CACATTACCGCCTTTGGCTGGGCCAACCCCGCCGAACTCGACGACATCATGGCGCTCGCCATCCGCGTCAATGATTTCCTGACCGGGCTTTTTCTCGGCGTCGGCATCCAACTCGTCGATTTCAAGATCGAATGCGGCCGCCTGTTCGAAGGCGACATGATGCGCATTATCCTGGCCGACGAAATCTCGCCCGACAGCTGCCGCCTGTGGGATATCGAGACCAAGGAAAAGATGGACAAGGACCGTTTCCGCCGCGATCTGGGCGGGCTCGTCGAAGCCTATTCCGAGGTGGCACGCCGCCTGGGTATCATCAATGAAAACGAACCGATCCGTGGCACCGGCCCGGTTCTCGTACAGTAAGCCGTCAGGGAGCAGTCAGTGATCAAGGCACGCGTAACCGTCACGTTGAAGAACGGCGTTCTGGACCCGCAGGGCAAGGCCATCGAAGGCGCTCTGGGAAGCCTCGGCTTTGAAGGCGTCCACCAGGTCCGCCAGGGCAAGGTGTTCGATCTGGAGGTCGATACGCTTGACCGCGCCAAGGCCGAGGAACAGCTGAAGGCCATGTGCGAAAAGCTGCTGGCCAATACCGTCATCGAGAACTATTCTATCGCTCTCGTCTAACGGCTGCGGAGCGTGGGTGATGGCCGAAATCAGCAGTGAACTCATGTATGAGCTTCTGAAGCGCGTACATGCGGAAACTGCAGATGTGAAGCTTGGCCAGCGCGAGATAAGAGCAGAAATGAATGCGATGCGGGGAGCCATGGTTTCCCTGCATCAGGATATTAATAACATCCATACGACCTTGGCGAGGCATGATATCCGCCTCGAACGCATAGAAAATCGTCTCGAACTCCGAGAACTGGCAGAAACACAAGCAAGGTTTGAGCCACACCCATGAAGTCCGCCGTCGTCCAGCTCCCCGGCCTTAACCGTGACCGGGACATGATTGCCGCCCTCACCCGCATTTCCGGCCAGGCGCCGGTCACCGTCTGGCAGACGGAAACGGAAATCCCGGATGTCGATCTGATCGTTATCCCCGGCGGCTTTTCCTATGGCGATTACCTGCGCTGCGGTGCGATTGCCGCCCGTATGCCGGTCATGCAGGCCATCCGCGAAAAGGCCGCGCAGGGCGTGAAGGTTCTCGGCGTCTGCAACGGCTTCCAGATCCTCGTCGAGGCAGGCATGCTGCCCGGCGCCCTGATGCGCAATGCCTCGCTGAAATTCGTGTGCAAGGAAGTCCGCCTGGAAGTGGTGAATGCCGATACGGATTTCACCCGCGCCTATGCGCAGGGCCAGATCATCCGCTGCCCGGTCGCCCATCATGACGGCAATTATTTCGTCGAGGCAGAAACGCTGAAAAGTATGGAAGACAAGGGCCAGATCGTCTTCCGCTATGCCGAGGGAACAAATCCGAACGGCTCGATGATGGATATTGCAGGCGTGGTGAACGAGGCCGGCAATGTGCTGGGCATGATGCCGCATCCGGAAAACCTCATCGAAGCCGCCCATGGCGGCACCGATGGTCGCGGCATCTTCGCCTCGGCGCTGGATGTGATCGCCGCTTGAAGAAAAATTAAGCTTCGCTTAACCAGCAGAACGTAGGAAGACGGCAAATAGCTGAAAGAGTGCCATGCGCCGCCTTCCCCTTTCCCTCCTCCTGATCGCGTCCGCCACCCTTTCGGCCTGCCAGTCCGACGCGCCGCCGGCAGTCCCCGTGCGCAGCCAGTCGCCGCTCGATATCATGGAGCGCGTGGCGGTCGGCGCCAATCGCTGCTGGTTCAAATCCGGCGATCCCGCCTTCAGATCCTATTCGCTGGCCCCGGAACTCACCTCGTTTTCCGGTCGCCCGCGCATCCTTCTGGTCCGCAAGGGCTCAAGCGACATCCGGCCCCTCCTCGTCGTGCAGGCAGAAGGGCGTCCGGCAAAGCTCGACGCCTTCGGCCCGATGATGAGCGAACCACTTGCCCCACGCATCCGCAAGGACATCCTGCGCTGGGCAAACGGCGCCAAGGACTGCTGATCACATCGGCGGGAACTGCGGCCCATCAATCAGCAACAGTCGCGACCGCCTGACCTCGTATTCCGCCTGCCTGCGCGAAAGACCGACATCCTGCAATTGTTCGGGTGACAGATCCGCAAGCTGCTGACGCGTCCGGCGGTGGCGCTGCCAAAGCGAGACCCGCGCCATCAGTCCTGCCCAGACGGGAAAACGGGGAGACGTCTCGACCGCCTTCGGGGCGGGTGTCCGTGTTTCGTCCAGATTGATTGTCATCATTGTCATCGTGCTTGCCTTTCCCCATCAGCCTTTTGGGATGCAATCCGTATGCATTGACTGATAAACGGTGACAATATATGGAATTGTCATGATGACACACTGGCTCCCCACACTGACAAACGGCCACGGTCCGCTTTACATACGCATCGCGGACGAAGCGGAAAACGCAATCAAGTCAGGACAATTGCCGCAGGGCGCAAAGCTGCCACCGCAGCGCGATCTGGCCTACGACATTGGGGTGACAATAGGGACAATTTCCCGCGCCTATGCTCTGCTGCGCGAGCGCGGCCTCGTCACCGGCGAAGTCGGCCGGGGAACCTATGTGCAGGCCGATGCGACAGTCTCTAATGCCGGCCCGCGCGATGCGGCCGCACTCACCTATGGTGGCACGCGCTCGCTTATACCGCCCCCCGGCAAGCTTCGCTTTGATACCACAGCCGCCGTCGATATCGGCCAGGCGGAGATCGTCGGGCGCATCATGATGGATATCGCAACGGCCCATCCCGGTGAAATCTCCAGCTATACGCGCACGGTCTCGCCCGATTGGCAGGAGGCCGGTCGCCAGTGGCTGAGCCATGGCGGCTGGTCGCCGGATGCAGAGCAGATCCTGCCGCAGCTCGGCGTCCATGCGGGCATCAATGCCGTGATTGCAGCGGTGACCGGAACCGGAGACCGTGTGGTCTGCGAACATCTCACCTATTCGCAGGTCTCCCGCAGCGCCACATTGATGGGCCGGCAGATTGCGCTCGTTGATTCCGATGCCGACGGCATTCTGCCGGAGGATTTCGAGCGGGTCTGCGCCCGCGAACATCCAAAGGCCGCCTTCATCATGTCATCCGGCCAGAACCCGACGCTGGCTTGCCTTCCTCTGTCGCGGCGCAAGGATCTCATTGAGATCGCCCGCACCTACAATGTCTGGTTGATCGAGGATTATCTCTATGGCGGCATGGTCGGCGACGATATCCCGCTTCTGGCCGAACTTGCGCCGGACAGGACATTTCTGCTGAATGGCCTGTCGAAATCCGTTGCGGCCGGCGTGCGCGGTGGTTGGGTCGCCTGCCCGCCCCATATGAGCAACCGTGTCCGGGTCACCCAGAAAATGGTGAGCGGCGGGTTGCCGTTTCTCCTTGCGGAACTGTCGGCGCGACTGGTGCTCTCTGGCGCCGCCAGCGAGATCCGGGGCAAGGTTCTTGCGGAAATCACGGCGCGCGAAGCAATCGTGCGCGCACTGTTTGCCGGGCATGAATTCCGCTCGCATCCGAGATTGCCGTTCTTCTGGCTAAAACTGCCGGAACCCTGGCTGTCTGGAACATTCAAGCAGGCAGCCCTTGATGCCGATGTGCTGATCGACGACGAGGACGAGTTCAAGCCGGCGCGCTCGCCACGCGTCTATCACCATGTGCGTGTCGGCTTCAGCGAAGGGCGCGAACGCCAGCACTCGTCGGATGGGCTGGCCGTGGTCCGGCGCTTGCTGGACCAGAGCCCGCTCGGCACCAGTGCGATCATGTAAGGATCGACGCATCACCGGATCAAACCGCCGGAAAGGCGATGGAAACGGCTTTGCTTCCGCATTTTCCAGTCGCGCCACACGCAGGCTTGCGTTATAGCCTGCCTCGAAACCGATCTCCCATTGCCCTGAGAGCCAGATGACCGTTTCCAACTCCCGCCCCATCACCCCGGACCTGATCGCCAGCCATGGCCTTAAGCCTGACGAATACGATCGTATCCTGAACCTGATCGGACGCGAGCCGAGCTTTACCGAACTTGGCATCTTCTCGGCCATGTGGAACGAGCACTGCTCCTACAAGTCCTCCAAGAAATGGCTGCGCACTCTGCCCACCAAGGGCCCGCGCGTCATTCAGGGACCGGGCGAAAACGCCGGCGTCGTCGATATCGATGATGGCGATGTCGTGGTTTTCAAGATGGAGAGCCACAACCACCCCTCCTATATCGAGCCCTATCAGGGCGCCGCCACTGGCGTCGGCGGTATCCTGCGCGATGTCTTCACCATGGGTGCGCGTCCCATCGCAGCGATGAATGCGCTTCGCTTCGGCGCGCCGGATCACCCCAAGACCCGGCATCTCGTCTCGGGCGTTGTGGCCGGCGTTGGCGGCTATGGCAATGCCTTCGGCGTGCCGACAGTTGGCGGCGAGGTCGAGTTCGATCCGCGCTACAACGGCAATATTCTCGTCAATGCCTTTGCGGCAGGGCTTGCCAAGTCCGACGGCATTTTCCTGTCGGAAGCCAAGGGCGTTGGCCTGCCCGTCGTCTATCTGGGCGCAAAGACCGGGCGCGATGGCGTTGGTGGCGCCACCATGGCCTCTGCCGAATTCGACGAATCCATCGAGGAAAAGCGCCCGACCGTACAGGTCGGTGACCCCTTTACCGAAAAATGCCTGCTGGAAGCCTGCCTTGAGCTGATGGCAACCGGTGCAGTCATCGCCATCCAGGATATGGGGGCCGCCGGCCTTACCTGTTCGGCTGTCGAAATGGGCGCCAAGGGCGATCTCGGCATCGAACTTGAACTGGACAAGGTGCCGGTGCGCGAAGAGCGCATGACGGCCTATGAGATGATGCTATCGGAAAGCCAGGAGCGCATGCTCATGGTGCTGGAGCCCTCCAAGGAAGAAATCGCCAAGGCGATCTTCGTCAAATGGGGTCTGGATTTTGCCATTGTCGGTAAGACCACCGACGACCTGCGTTTCCGCGTCATCCACCAGGGCGAGGAAGTGGCAAACCTGCCGATCAAGGAACTGGGCGACGAGGCACCGGAATATGACCGGCCTTGGCGCGCATCCGAGAAGCGGGCCGCTCTGCCGGCCGAACAGGTGGCTGCCCCCGACGATTACAATGCCGCCCTTCTGACGCTTGTCGGCTCGCCCAACCAGTCCAGCCGTCGCTGGGTCTATGAACAATATGACACGCTGATCCAGGGCAATTCGCTGCAGCTGCCGGGCGGCGATGCAGGCGTCGTGCGCATCGAAGGCCATGCAACAAAGGCGCTGGCCTTCTCCTCCGATGTCACACCGCGCTATGTCGAGGCCGATCCGGTCGAAGGCGGCAAGCAGGCGGTTGCCGAGTGCTGGCGCAACATGACCGCGACCGGCGCCGAGCCGCTGGCGGCCACCGACAACCTCAATTTCGGCAATCCGGAAAAGCCTGAGATCATGGGCCAGCTGGTCGGCGCAATCCAGGGCATCGGCGAGGCCTGCCGTGCGCTGGATTTCCCGATCGTGTCGGGCAATGTCTCGCTCTATAACGAGACGAACGGCGTGGCTATCCTGCCGACGCCCACCATTGCCGGCGTCGGTCTTCTGCCCGACTGGTCGAAAATGGCCCGGATCGGCACGGCCAGGGACGGCGATGTGCTGGTGATGATCGGTGTCGATGGCAGCCATCTCGGCTCGTCTGTCTATCTGCGCGACGTGCTGGGATCGATCGAAGGTCCGGCCCCGGTTGTTGACCTTTCAGCCGAGCGTCGCCACGGCGATTTCGTGCGCGGCATTATCCGCAATGGTCAGGTCACCGCCTGCCACGATATCTCGTCTGGTGGCCTTGGTGTGGCACTGGCGGAAATGGCCATGGCCTCTTCAAAGGGCGCCCGCATCTCGCTGAGCGATTGCCGCGGCCTTGCCCATGCGCTGCTGTTTGGGGAAGATCAGGCGCGCTATGTGGTGGCCCTGCCCGCCGATCTCGCCAATTTCGTGCGCGCCAACGCCGAATCGGCCGGCGTGCCTTTCCGCACGCTGGGCACAGTTGGTGGCGAGGCGCTGGTGATCGATGATCTGATCCATCTTCCCGTCTCTACGCTAGTGAATGCCCATGAAAGCTGGTTCCCCGGCTTCATGGCGTGATACCAAGCCGAAGGCTTTGACAATCCGGTCGTTTTTGGCACTCTTGCTGGAAACGGCCGCCTGAAAGACAAGGAAGGAACGACCTGATGCCCATGCGCCCCGGCGAAATCGAAGACATGATCAAGGCCGGAATTCCGGGAGCCAAGGTGACCATCCGCGATCTGGCCGGCGATGGCGATCACTATGCCGCCGAAGTGGTGGCGGAAGCCTTTCGCGGCAAGAACCGCGTGCAGCAACACCAGATGGTCTATGAAGCGCTGAAGGGAAATATGGGCGGCGTGCTGCATGCCCTTGCCCTGCAAACCTCGGCCCCCGAATGATCCTATCCCCGTTGCGCTGGCTGACCATCAGCACAATTGATGGCAGTTATGACGTGCGACGGCTGGAAATTGACAAAACCCGTGTTATTTATTGAGCCAAAGAGGTCCGGACCTTGACCCGGACAGACAAGGACAAAGACCATGAGCGGAATTACAGATCTGATTGACAGCGAAGTGAAGGGCAATGATGTCGTTCTCTTCATGAAGGGCACGCCGCAATTCCCGCAATGTGGGTTCTCCGGTCAGGTGGTGCAGATGCTCGATTATCTCGGTGTCGATTACAAGGGCATCAATGTGCTTGCCGACCAGGAAATCCGCCAGGGCATCAAGGACTATTCCAACTGGCCGACCATTCCGCAGCTTTACATCAAGGGCGAATTCGTTGGCGGTTGCGATATCGTGCGTGAAATGTTCCAATCCGGCGAATTGCAATCCCATTTCCATGAACAGGGTGTCGCCGTTCGCGGCGCTGCCTGATGGCCCTCCGGTCGGGTTTTCCCGGCCATGTTCGATCCAATCGAGGCGCCGCGATCCCCCGCGGCGCCTTCGTATTTTCAGGATTATTCAATCGTGACCACCCCAAATACTTTAGCGCCCGCCCGGCTGAACGGCATGGGCAAAGGCGAGTTCATTGCCATGATGGCCATGCTGATGGCCCTCAATGCACTGGCCATCGATATCATGCTGCCGGCACTGCAACAGATCGGCTCTGCCCTCCAGGTGGATGACGAGAACGCCCGCCAGTATATCGTCTCCTCCTACCTGTTCGGCTTTGGCTTTGCCCAGCTGATCTACGGCCCGCTTTCGGATCGGTTCGGGCGTCGTGCCCCGATGGTTGGTGGTTTGCTCGTCTACATCATTTGCTCGTTTGCCATTGTTGCCGTTCCAAGCTTTGCCGGCCTTCTCATTCTGCGCTTCATCCAGGGGGCAGGCGCTGCGGCCACTCGTGTCATCACTGTCTCCATCGTGCGCGACGTGTTTGGCGGGCGTGCCATGGCGGAAGTCATGTCGCTCATCATGATGGTCTTCATGATCGTGCCGATCATCGCGCCGGGCACCGGCCAGTTGATCATGCTGGGCGGCGACTGGCACATGATCTTCCTGTTCATCGCAATCATGGGCATCATGCTGCTGGCCTGGATGATGCTGCGCCTGCCGGAAACCCTGGCGAAGGAAGACGTGCGCGCCCTGACATTCGTGTCGGTCGTCGCGGGCTTCCGCATCGTGCTCACCAACCGCATTGCGCTCTGCTACACGATTTCGGCAACCTTCATCTTTGGTGCGCTATTCGGCTTCATCAACTCGGCCCAGCAGGTCTATGTTGGCATTTACGGCCTTGGCGTCTGGTTCCCGGTGGCCTTTGCCGCCGTCGCAGCCTTCATGTCGCTCGCATCCTTCATCAATGCCAAGCTTGTCGGACGCTACGGCATGCGGCGCCTGTCGCATGCTTCGCTGCTCGCCTTCATCCTCATCAATTTCGTCTGGATGCTGGTACAGATTTTTGGCCCGCAACCCATGCCCTTTGTGCTGTTCCTCGGCTTCTTTGCGCTTGCCATGTTTATGTTCGGCTGGATTGGCGCCAATTTCAATTCGCTGGCCATGGAACCGCTCGGCCATGTTGCAGGCACGGCGTCTTCGGTGCTGGGCTTCATGAGCACGGTTGGCGGTGCAGCCATCGGCGCCGTCATCGGCCAGGCCTTCAATGGCACGGCCCTGCCCATGGTCATCGGCTTCTGCGCCGTCGGCGTGATCGGGCTCGGTTTCGTGCTGCTCGCTGAAAAAGGCAAGCTCTTCCAGTCGCACAACCCGCAGGTCTGAACGGCCATAAACGCAAAAAGCCCCGGTGCTCAGTGCAAACATGAGCGCCGGGGCTTTTCAATATCAGGAATGTGCAGATGATCAGCCGATGATCTGAGCGCGCAATTCCTGCCAGCTATCCGGATTGGTCGCCACCAGAAGCCCGCCCTCGAGATCCGTCGGACGATAGGGACTGCCATCAAAGCGTGCGACATGGCCGCCGGCTTCCATCGCAATCAGGCTGCCTGCCAGATGATCCCAGGGCATCAGCTTGTTATAGAGCGCAAAATCCACATGGCCGCCAGCAAGCGCGCGATATTCCTGCGCCGCACAGCGATAGCAGGCAAACATCCGCACCTTGGCCAGATTGGTCAGAATCTTCGCACGCTGCTCGCCAAAGAAATAGCCAGTAGACGCCATGCCGATCATCGCATCGATCGGCTTGGCACCGGCCACGGAAAGCCGCACGGTCTCGCCATCCAGGCGGCGCAGAAAGGCGCCGGAACCCTTTTCCGCAAGAACCCAGTCGTCGCCCATCGGGTCATAGATGATGCCGGCCACCGTCTCGCCTTTGTAGACGACCGAGGCCATGACGCCGAAGGCGGGAACGCCCGAGGCAAAATTGAACGTGCCATCCACCGGATCGACGATGACCACCAGTTCATTGTCACCGATCCGCGACAAAAGTGCAGGATCGGCCGCAACCGATTCCTCGCCGATGAACAGCGCCTGCGGCGCAAGCTTTTCCACCTCAGCCCGGATCAGCCGCTCTGCATTCACATCCGCTTCGGTAACGAGATCGGTCGCTTCGGATTTGGCACGCACATCACTGGCGCCGAGCCTGCGAAAGCGCGGCAGGATTTCCACTTTCGCCGCATGCCGCAGGATCTCTGCCAGCGCCAGTACATCAATCTGCATATCAGAACCTCAAGCTTTGGGAGAGGAAACAAGACCCGCGAAATCAAAGAGATTGGGATCAAGAAGGTGAGACGGGTTTACGTGGGAGAGCGCGCGCAGCATCCGATCCTTGCGGCCGGGCATCTGGGTCTCCATGGTCGACAGCATCTGCTTCATCGCATTGCGCTGCAAACCGTCCTGCGAGCCGCAAAGGTCACACGGGATGATCGGGAACTGCATGGCGCTCGAAAATTTCGCCAGATCCTCTTCGGCGCAATAGGCAAGCGGGCGCAGCACGAAGAGATCGCTCTCATCATTGAGGAGCTTGGCCGGCATGGCGGCCAATCGCCCGCCATGAAACAGGTTCATGAAGAAGGTTTCCAGAATATCGTCGCGGTGATGGCCAAGCAGCAACGCATCGCAGCCTTCCTCGCGCGCCACGCGGTAAAGATTGCCGCGCCGAAGCCGCGAACAGAGCGCGCAATAGGTCGCACCTTCCGGCACCTTTTCCTTCACCACCGAATAGGTGTCGCGATATTCGATCCGGTGCGCAACACCGATCGAGGACAGATAGTCGGGCAGGACATGCTTTGGAAAATTCGGCTGGCCCTGATCGAGATTGCAGGCAATGAGTTCCACAGGCAAAAGCCCACGCCATTGCAGGTCAAGCAGCAGCGCCAGAAGCGAATAGCTGTCCTTGCCGCCCGATAGACCAACCAGCCAGCGCTTCTGGTCCCTCAGCATGCCGAAATCATCAAGGGCCTGGCGCAGCTGGCGCAACAGCCGCTTGCGCAGCTTGTTGAATGCCGTCGTCTGCGGCGCATGCGCATAGACACCCTTGAGGAAACCGTCCGCATCAGCCGGCCCATCGTCCATCTCGTCGATCACAGCCGCCAGCGTCACGTCATTCTCCCGTCCAAAAAAGAACGGCCGCCACTGGCGACCGTTGCATTCGAAAAGCTGATCAGCCAGCCAGCACCGCAGCAACCGCCTTGATGGCCTCGTCAGATTTTGCGCCATCCGGGCCACCGGCCTGCGCCATGTCCGCACGGCCACCGCCACCCTTGCCGCCGAGCGCCACCGAGGCGACACGCACCAGATCGACTGCGCTGAAACGCTCCGTCAGATCTGCCGTGACGCCGACCACAGCGCTCGCCTTGTCATCAGCGCCAACCGCGATCAACAGCACGACGCCCGACCCCATACCGGTCTTGGCCTCATCGACCAGACCCTTCAGGTCCTTGGCATCGACGCCTGTCACGGTCTTGCCGAGATAGGCAATGCCGCCAACCTCCTGAACTTCCGTTGCAGACCCACCCTGCCCGCCGCCCATGGCGAGCTTGCGGCGTGCATCTGCCACTTCCTTCTCAAGCTTCTTGCGCTCATCCATCAGCGCTTCGACGCGCGACAGAACATCGCCGGCCTGCACCTTCATCAGCGCTGCAAGCGCTTTCACGCGCTCGTCCTGCTCGGCCAGATAGGCGCGCGCGCCCTCCGCCGTCACCGCCTCCAGACGTCGCACGCCGGAGCCGACGGCACTTTCGCCCAGAATGCGCACGAGACCGATATCGCCGGTGGACCTGACATGCGTTCCGCCGCACAGTTCAACAGAATAGGCTCGGCCGGCCTTGGCGCCTTCAATACCGGTGCCCATCGACACGACGCGCACTTCATCGCCGTATTTCTCGCCAAACAGTGCCATGGCACCTTCGGCAATCGCATCATCGACGCTCATCAGCCGGGTCGTGACCGGCGCATTCTGCATGATGATGGCATTGGCCATGTCTTCGACCGTCTGCAGTTCCGCAGCCGACATGGGCTTCGGGTGCGAGACGTCAAAGCGCAGGCGATCGGGCGAAACAAGCGAACCCTTCTGCGCCACATGCGTGCCCAAAACCTCGCGCAGCGCCTCATGCAACAGATGCGTGGCCGAATGGTTGGCGCGCAGTTTCGAGCGGCGGGCATGATCGACCTGCAGGAGAACGGCATCGCCCGCTTTCAGCACGCCTTCCGAAACCGTGGCGATATGCACGAAAAGCCCTTCGCCCTTCTTCAGCGTATCGGTGACGGTCAACCTGGCCTGATCGGTGGAGATCACGCCGGTATCGCCCATCTGGCCACCGGATTCGCCATAAAACGGCGTCTGGCTGACAACGATCTGCACCGCATCGCCGCTGACAGCCGTATCGACAACGGCGCCATCGCGCACGATCGCCTGCACCACGCCTTCGGCACTTTCCGTGTCGTAGCCGAGGAATTCGCTGGCGCCGAACTTTTCCTTCAGCTCGAACCAGACGGTTTCGGTTGCCTTGTCGCCGGAGCCAGACCAGCTGGCGCGGGCCTCGGTCTTCTGGCGCTGCATGGCATCGTTAAAGCCGGTGAGGTCAACGCCGATGCCGCGGGCGCGCAGCGCATCCTGCGTCAGGTCGAGCGGGAAACCATAGGTATCGTAAAGCTTGAAGGCGGTCTCACCGTCGAGCGAATCCCCCTTGCTGAGCGTGTCCGTCGCATCGGAAAGAAGCGTCAGGCCACGCGCCAGCGTGGCGCGGAACTTGGTTTCCTCAAGCTTCAGCGTCTCGGAAATCAGGCTTTCGGCACGCAGCAATTCCGGATAGGCGCGGCCCATCTCGCCGACCAGGGCCGGCAGAAGCGACCACATCATCGGCTCGCGGGCACCGAGCAACTGCATGTGGCGCATGGCACGACGCATGATACGGCGCAGGACATAGCCACGGCCTTCATTCGACGGCAGGACACCATCGGCAATCAGGAAGGCCGACGAGCGCAGATGGTCGGCAATCACGCGGAAGCTTGCGGCCACCTCGCCCTCGGCCTTGGCGCCGACAACCTCTTCGGTTGCGGCAATCAGCGTGCGGAACAGATCGGTCTCAAAGACGCTGCCAACCCCTTGCAGGATACAGGCCATGCGCTCCAGCCCCATGCCCGTATCGATCGAGGGACGCGGCAAAGCTGTGCGCTCGCCCGGCGCCGTCTGGTCGAACTGCATGAAAACCAGGTTCCAGAATTCCAGGAACCGGTCGCCATCCTCTTCCGGCGTGCCCGGAGGGCCACCCCAGATATGTTCACCCTGGTCGATGAAGATTTCCGAACAGGGACCGCAGGGACCGGTATCACCCATCTGCCAGAAATTGTCAGAGGTCGGGATACGAATGATCTTGTCATCGGAAAAACCGGCGATCTTCTTCCACAGCATCGCCGCTTCATCGTCATCGGCATAGACGGTGACCAGAAGGCGATCCTTGGGCAGACCAAAACCCTTGTTGACGAGGTTCCAGGCCAGTTCGATGGCATTTTCCTTGAAATAGTCGCCAAACGAGAAGTTGCCGAGCATTTCAAAGAAGGTCAGGTGGCGGGCCGTATAGCCGACATTGTCCAGGTCATTGTGCTTGCCGCCGGCGCGCACGCATTTCTGCGAGGTCGTGGCCGTCGAATAGGGGCGCGATTCCAGACCGGTAAAGACATTCTTGAACTGCACCATGCCGGCATTGGTAAACATCAATGTCGGGTCATTGCGCGGCACAAGCGGGCTCGAGGAGACGATCTCGTGACCGTTCTTCTTGAAATAGTCGAGGAAGGTCGACCGGATCTCATTCACGCCACTCATGCCATGCCCTTCTAAGCCGCCCCAAGCGGACTTTTATCCCAAAAACCATTGGCTTTTAACGTCCAAGCCCCAGCCTGTCCAGCACGACGAAAAACCGGCCGCACATCATTACATCGATGCACGACCGGTCCCATCACAACCACGCTTTCGAGTGCCCGTCAGCCTTCCGGATCGCCATCCCCATCATTGGCCTCCGGACCGCCATTTTCCAGGAAGCGTTCGGCAATCAGGCCGGCATTCTGGCGCAAGGACAGTTCGATCTCGCGCGCCAGTTCCGGATTGTCGCGCAGAAACGACTTGGCATTTTCACGCCCCTGGCCCAGACGCTGGCTATTGTAGGAGAACCAGGCGCCGGATTTCTCCACAATGCCAGCCTTGACGCCGAGATCGACCAGTTCCCCGGTCTTCGATACGCCCTCGCCATACATGATGTCGAATTCCACCTGCTTGAAGGGCGGCGCCATCTTGTTCTTCACCACTTTCACGCGGGTCTGGTTGCCCACAACCTCTTCGCGCTCCTTGACAGCACCGATGCGGCGAATGTCGAGACGCACGGAGGCGTAGAATTTCAGCGCATTGCCGCCGGTCGTGGTTTCCGGCGAACCGAACATCACACCGATCTTCATGCGGATCTGGTTGATGAAGATGACCATGCATTTCGAGCGCGAAATCGATGCCGTCAGCTTGCGCAGCGCCTGGCTCATCAGACGCGCCTGAAGACCCGGCAGGCTATCGCCCATTTCACCCTCGATTTCGGCGCGCGGCGTCAGAGCCGCCACCGAATCGACGACCAGCACGTCGACCGCACCGGAGCGCACCAGCGTATCGGTGATTTCCAGCGCCTGCTCGCCGGTATCCGGCTGCGAAATCAGAAGGTTCTGCAGATCAACGCCCAGCTTGCGGGCATAGACCGGATCAAGCGCATGTTCGGCATCGACGAAGGCGCAGATACCGCCCTTCTTCTGCGCTTCGGCAATCGTCTGCAATGCAAGCGTCGTCTTGCCCGAGCTTTCCGGACCATAGATCTCAATGATACGGCCCCTCGGCAGGCCGCCAATTCCCAGTGCGATATCCAGGCTGAGCGACCCCGTCGATACCGTTTCGATCTCGACCACGCTCTCGTTTGCACCGAGCTTCATAATCGAACCCTTGCCGAAAGAGCGTTCGATCTGAGAGAGTGCCGCTTCCAGCGCCTTGCTTTTGTCCACCGATTTTTCCTCTACCAGCCGCAATGAATTCTGAGCCATCTGAACCACCTTTAGGTTATTGCAGCCGCGCAAGCAATCAGCAGCCGATGACCGTTATGTACACTTTTTGTTCTCGTTTTGCAAGAGGCTATCAACCTCTTGTTCTCCCTTGCTTTTCAAGAGAGTGTTGCCAAGACGTTCCGCCCAGTTGAAACCCGGAAAAACACAGCATCGCCGCCCGCCTTGCCTGACGAATTGTCAACCGTCAGTCCTTGCGGTCCAGCATTTCGCGCACGGCAACGGCCAGTTGCTTCAGCGAGAAGGGTTTGGGCAGGAAACCGAACTTGGCATCGGCCGGCAGGTTTCGTGCAAACGCATCTTCCGCATAGCCGGAGACGAAGATGAACTTGAGATCCGGATAGGTCTTGCGCAATTCGCGCAAGAGGCTCGGGCCATCCATTTCGGGCATGACCACGTCGGACACGACGATATCCACCTTGCCGTCAAGTTCCTCCATGATATCGAGTGCCTCGACGCCAGAGCCCGCCTCATGCACCGTATAACCGCGCGTTTCCAGCATGCGCTTGCCGCCACGCCGCACGGCCTCTTCGTCCTCAACCAGAAGCACGACGGCTGAATTTCCGGTGAGATCCACGTCCGGCACCTGTTCGGGCGTGCGGGCAATGGCCTGCGGCTCGGGCGGTGCGCCGGCATCGCCGGCCACTTCAAGCACGGGTTTTACCTCGGGAATATGGCGCGGCAGGAAGACGCGGAAAGTCGTGCCCTTGCCGACTTCCGATTCGGGGTAGATATAGCCGCCAGACTGCTTGACGATGCCATAGACCATCGACAGGCCAAGGCCGGTGCCCTTGCCCACTTCCTTAGTGGTGAAGAAGGGCTCGAAAATCTTGTCCATGATCGCGGGGGCGATACCTGTGCCGCTATCGGCCACTTCCACCATGACGAAATCATCGGCGGGCAGGCGTGCGCCAGCAAAGTTTACGGCTTCCTGCGCGCTCACATTGCGGGTGCGCACGCGGATATGCCCGCCCTGCGGCATGGCATCGCGTGCATTGACGCAGAGATTGATCAGAACCTGTTCAAACTGCGAAAGATCGGTGCGCACCGGCCAGAGATCACGCCCGTAATCCACCTCCAGCTTGACATTCGTGCCGGAAATCAGCCGATCAACCAGCATGCGCAGATCACCCACCACATCGGTGAGGTTGAGCACGGCCGGTCGCATGGTCTGCTTGCGCGAGAAGGCCAGCAGCTGGCGCACCAGCACGGCGGCGCGGTTGGCATTGCGCTTGATCTCCATCAGGTCGGCAAAGCTTGCATCCGAGGGACGCGCCTGCAGCAGAAGATGGTCGGATGACAGGAGGATTGCCGTCAGCACATTGTTGAAATCATGCGCGATGCCGCCTGCAAGCGTGCCCACGGCATTCATCTTCTGGGTCTGCGCCATCTGCGTCTCGAGCGCCTTCTGCTCGGTCGTCTCGACAGCATAGACAATGGCCACCTCTTCCGGCGCCTCGTCGCTCTCGTCGATCACGGCATTGACGTAGAAGCGCACATGGCGGCCCTCATCGCCCGGATGCCGGCAATCGATCGGCGCGATATCGCCCTGGCGGTCCTTGGCGGCTGCCAGCGCCCGCTCCAGATCACTGCGGGCACTCTCATGCACGATGGCATCCAGCGTCGCTCCGCTTTCCACGTCATCGCGGGTCACCACGCCGGCAAACAGGCGCAGGAAGGGCGCATTGATGCGCAGGATCTTGCCGCCGCCACCAATCGAGGCAATCGCCATCGGCGTATTGTTGAAGAAGCGCGTAAAGCGCATGGCAGAGGCCGATTGATCGGCGCCCTCGCCCTTGGGCCGGCCAAGCACGATGGTGCGGCTTTCGCCCGGTGCGCCGTCGCGCATGGAAGAAACCGAATGCACCAGCCGCACCGGCAGGCTCTGGCCATTGGCGCGGCGCAGATCAAGATCCAGCGTCTCGGTGCGCTTCTGGCCCGGCCCCGCCTGCACGGATTGGATCAGCGCCATGCCCTCGCCGGCCACCATATCGGCAATCGTCATGGAACCGGGTGAAAACTTGGTAAGATCAAGCCCCAGCCATTCGGCCAGCGTCGCATTGAGATAGAAGATCTCGCCCTTCTTGCCGGCGGAAAAGAAACCGGCAGGCGCATGGTCGAGGTAATCGATAGCGTTTTGCAGCTCGCGGAAAAAGCGCTCCTGGTCTTCGCGCTCAGAAGTGATATCGGCAATCTGCCAGACATCGAAAGGATGGTTGCGCGTACCTTGTGCACTAAGAATACGGGCCTTCAACCGATACCAATGGGCGCCGGAACCATTGCCGGAGGCACGTCCAAGCGGCTTCAGCAGGCGAAATTCCTCATGGCTTTCGCGGCCTTCGCGAAGGGCCGCCGTCAACCGGTAGAGCGCCTCGGTCGCCTCGCGGTTTTTCGACAGCAGTGCTTCCAGCGATTGCGCATTGGTCGCCTTAGTGGCGCCGGTCAGGCGGCCATAGGCGGCATTGGCATAGAGAATGCGGCCACGCTCATCGGTAATCAGGATGCCATCCGGGTGGCTGGCGAGATAGCTTGCGGCAAAGGCGTCGGAACGCGATTGCGGCATGACTTCGACCAGGCCAATGATCGAAGAGACGATGAAGAAAATGCCGACCATGGCCAGCACGCCCAGAACTCCGAGCACCAGCTCATTGTCCATGGAATTCTTGAAGAAAACGAAGGCGATGGACACGCCGACAAGCACGAGTGCGAGCAAAAGCAGCCGGAAGACGGTGCCGCCCCGGTTGCCTCGGTCCACCAACGGCGCATCGTAACTGCCGGCCGGCTGCGACTTCGTCATCATACCTCGCATTTCGACCCGTCATTCATTGACGGCCATGGAATCGGTCCATTGGTCTTCCATAGCAAGTTGCAGCGCCTCCAAAAAGCGCCAGACCACAGAAAGCCGTTGAAGACATTCATATTCCTATTGCCGCAGCGCATACAGCATCCATATCTGTTGAGCCGGGCGCATCGACACTATCTGGCCGATGTCGCACTCTCGCCGGGCTCTCTCGGCAGATGGTATGGAAAGACTGGCTTGCCGCAGGCTTGCGACTTGCCTACCCTGGATGATGAATGGAACAGAAGGAGCGTAAGGCATGGTCGAGGAATTGATGAGCGACTATGGCGGCCGCCTCTTCATTGCGGTTTTCGGCGTCGGGCTCGGGCTCCTCTGCCTTGTCGGTGTACTGCTGATCCTGCGTCGACGCACAGGTCCCGCCCCCTTCTTGCGCGGCGGCAAGAACCGTCAACCGCGCCTGCAGGTGCTGGATGCGGCCGCCGTCGATGCCAGACGACGCATTGTGCTCGTGCGCCGCGACAATGTCGAGCATCTCGTGATGATCGGCGGACCGACCGATATCGTCATTGAAAGCGGCATACAGAGCGCATCGCAGATTTCCGCTCTTCAGCCTCTGGCAACGGAACCGGATGTGCTTTCGCTCCAGGCCCCGCCCACAGAGCCGCGCCTTCAAGCACCGGCCAGACAACAGCAGCTGGCCGCGCCGCAGAAAGAGCGCGAAGCGTCCCCGGCCATGCCGGCGGAAACGACCCGCCGGGAACCACGCCGGCCTGTCGTGCCGGACCGCGCAC
The DNA here is from genome assembly GCF_005222845.1 of Rhizobium sp. FY34. Lineage (GTDB taxonomy): Bacteria > Pseudomonadota > Alphaproteobacteria > Rhizobiales > Rhizobiaceae > Neorhizobium. The sequence goes on from NZ_STFZ01000016.1 coordinate 105,674, forward strand.
CCGTCGCGGCAGAGACGCCCATCGAGCCGCCGCTGCGGACACCGGTTGCAGCACCGCCTGCTACAGCGACGCGCACGGAACCACCTGCGGCGATTGCGGAAGCAGCGGCGCCCGCCGCGGCAATGGTCGCCGCCATGCGTCCGCCCGAAACGGATGTTCCAGCCATCGCCCCTGCCCCAAAGCTCACAGAAGTAGCCCCGGATTCCGATATCGGTGCTGCAGCCGATGCGCTGGATGCGGCCCGCCGCCGCGTCTTCCAGCCAGCGCTCGACCGCACGCCAACGCCCGCCCTAGCGGTGCCGGCCACGGCAACGCTGGCACCAGAGCCGGATTCTAGAGACGAGGCCGCGGCCCCCGAACCCACGGCCCGCTCACTTGGCAGCGATTTCGATCGCATCCTGGAAGAGGAAATGGCCAATAATCTGGCCATTGAACAAGCAGCAACGGCGCCCTCTGTCGCAGCCGCATCCACGCCATCCATGCCGCGCCGCGATCCGGCAAGCCCGCGCGTCACCGGTGCCACGCCGGAACCCTCGCTGCAAAACGAGATCGCCCGCATTTTTGGCGAAATGTCCGTGACCCGCGACCAGCGATAGACCGGCTCTCATCTGTTCGTTCAGCCGCACGCGACGTCAAAACACGTCTGCGGCTCCGTACGGTTGTTACAAAACTTTGCCATAAAAAAAGGCACGCGACCCGCGTGCCTGGAAATTTCTGAGAGGGAAAAAATCTGCGGGAAGAGATTATTCGTCCCGGTAGACCTTTTCCCGACGCTCGTGGCGCTCTTGCGCCTCGATCGACAGCGTTGCGATGGGCCTTGCATCAAGGCGCTTCAGCCCGATCGGTTCGCCGGTTTCCTCGCAATAGCCGTAGGTGCCGTCATCAATGCGTGCAAGCGCCGCGTCGATCTTGGAGATCAACTTTCTCTGGCGGTCACGGGCGCGCAATTCAATGGCCCTGTCGGTTTCGGAGGAGGCCCGGTCGGCGAGATCGGGGTGGTTGGCGCTTTCTTCAGCGAGATGGCCAAGGGTCTCGCGCGCTTCTCTCAGGATGTCGTTTTTCCAGGCTACCAGCTTGGCTCGGAAGTATGCCTTCTGACTGGCATTCATGAATTCATCATCTTCCGAGAGGACGTAGCTGCTAAGGTCGATCTTCTCACTCAACGCAATTCTCCTGAAGAACAGCTCTCACGCCGCGCTCTATACTCCATTCCCATGTGCTGATTCAAGCCTTACCCGCCGCGTAAACACATTTTTAAAACTGTCACATAAATCAGCTAAATGGCTAGAAATTATGCGTTTTCGCAAAATCCACACCCTGCCGGCCCACGACCCATGGCAGCATGCCCTTTGCCACACGCACGCAACGGGAGTGTTGACGCAAGGCCCGGTAGCGCGCTAATCGACTTGGAACACGACACGCAACGCGGAGCCTCAATGATCATCGTCGATCCACCGCCCTTCCGCGTTTATCTCATGCGTCACGCCCGTTCCACCTGGGCAGAGCCCGGAGGGCGCGATTTTGACCGGTCTCTCGACGATCATGGCTATGCCGAGGCCGAACTGGTAAGCGCAAGGGCCGCAGACCGGATGCAAAGGCCTGATCTCGTCCTGTCATCGACGGCAAGGCGTTGCCGCCAGACGGCAGAAGCCGTGCAGCGCGCCTTTGGCGAAGATACCGAGATGCTGTTTGTCGATGAACTGTATAATGGCTCGCTCGAAACCTATCTCGCGGTACTTGCCGGCCAGAAGCAGGCCGGCGCCCTGATGCTGATCGGCCATAATCCGACGCTTGAGGAAGTGCTGGAATCGATGATCGGCCCCGACAGGCTGGCCGCCACCATACCGTCCGGCTATCCAACGGCAGGGCTCGCAGCGCTGGAGCATGGTGGCACGGTGATGGCCGCGTCCGGCACATGGCTGCTGAAGGATTTCCTCACCGCCTGAACGAAGGTTTTGCCAACCGTCAGACGGGCCGCGATCTTGCCCCGGCTGTCGGCGCCCTGCGCAGCCTTGTCCTGCAGCGGATCGGAGAGAGCACCGACAGCACCCTTTATCCGGCGGCGCCAGTCTCTATATAGGGGTGAACACGCATCGACAGGTTCCCCCTTGCCGCCATCACTCACCACCTTCACCGACGACGCCCTGATCGCCTTCGATAATCTCGCGGATCGGGCCACGGGCCTTGTCAACCCGACGATAAGACTTGGCGTCACCGGCCTGTCGCGCGCCGGCAAAACGGTGTTCATCTCCTCTCTCGTCCATAACCTACTGCATGGCGGACGCCTGCCGCTGTTTGAGGCCATGCGTTCGGGCCGCGTCTCGTCCGTGCGACTGGAGCCCCAGCCGGATGATGCCATTCCTCGCTTCCAGTATGAGGATCATATCGAGGCGCTGGTGCGAGACCGCATCTGGCCAGAATCGACCCGCGCCATATCGGAGCTGCGCCTGACACTGGACTATCAGAGCGCCAGTGGCTGGGGCCGGTTCTTTTCGCCGGGCAGGCTCACCATAGACATTGTCGATTATCCAGGCGAATGGCTGCTCGACCTGCCGCTTCTCGCGCAGGATTACCGCACCTTCAGCAACAATACCGTGGCGCTGGCGCAGACCGGCATCCGCCGTGATCTGGCGCGCGACTGGCTGGCGCTGGCGACAAGCCTTGACCCACATGCGGCTGCCGACGAGATGACCGCCCGCCGGCTGTCGGAAAGTTTTGCCGCCTATCTCAAGGCCTGCAAATCCGACGAGCGGTCGCTGTCGACCCTGCCGCCCGGCCGCTTCCTCATGCCGGGGGATCTGGAAGGCTCGCCGGCGCTCACCTTTGCGCCGCTGCCGAACCTGCCCGAGGCACGCTTTGAAAAAGGCACGCTCGGCGCCATGATGGAGCGCCGTTTCGAGGCCTATAAATCGGTCGTCGTGCGCCCCTTCTTCCGCGAGCATTTCGCTCGCATCGATCGGCAGATCGTTCTCATAGACGCGCTTCAGGCGCTCAACCGCGGCACGGAAGCCGTGCAGGACCTAGAGCGCGCGCTTTCCGATGTTCTGGCCTGCTTCCGCCCCGGCACCAATTCGCTTCTCTCCTCGCTGCTTGGCCGGCGCATCGACAAGGTTCTGGTGGCAGCAACCAAGGCCGATCACCTGCACCATGAAAGCCATGACCGGCTGGAGGCGATCACCCGCCGCCTTGTTGACCGGGCGATCGAGCGCATCGGCATGTCGGGCGCAGGCATTGATGTCATGGCCATGGCCTCGGTGCGCGCCACCCGCGAAGCAACCGTCCGGCAGAATGGCACGCTCCTGCCAGTCATCACCGGCACGCCTATGGCAGGCGAGGAGATCGGCGGCGAAATCTTCGATGGAAATCGCAAAACTGCTATATTTCCCGGTGACTTGCCGGACAAAACGGATTCATTGTTTGAAGCACCGGATTCAAAACCTGAAGCAGGCCTCGTTCCGCATTTGAATATCGTGCGTTTTCGCCCGCCAGACCTCGATGAAACGCAAAAAGGCATCAAGCTTTCGGTGCCGCATATCCGCCTCGACCGCGCCTTGCAGTTCCTGTTCGGAGATCGACTGGCATGACATCCCCGCATGACCCATCCGCACCTCGGCGTCCCGGTGTCTTCTCGCTGGACGAGGAGGCAAAGACAGTGGCACCACCCCGGCCACCGCGTGCCTTCGATGACGGCTTCACGCTGACGCCCGACGAGGACGACCCTTTCCTCACGCCGCCTGAACTCGCCGAGACCGCCATTGCCACACCGCGCAAGCGCGGCTTTCCCTTCGGCAGGCTTGCGCTTGGCGCGCTTAGCGCCTTCCTGTCGCTAGCCTTCTGGCTCTGGGCGGATGGGGTAGTGCGCGATCTCTTTGCCCGTGCCGACTGGCTGGGCTATGCCGCCATTGCCGTTTTGTCGATCGCCTTGCTGTCGCTTGCCATTGTCATCGCCCTCGAGGTTCTGGGCCTGATGCGGCTTGGTGCCGTGCAGTCGCTGAAGGAAGAGGCGCAGGCGGTCGGCCCGCGTGCCGGCCAGAAGGCCGCCCGTGCCATTGTCGAGCGGCTCACCGCGCTGATTGCCCACCGTGCCGAAACCGCCAAGGGGCGCGCAGCGCTCGATGCCACACGCGATGATATCATCGACGGGCCGCAGCTTCTGGATCTGGCCGAACGCGAACTGCTCGGGCCGCTTGATGCCCGTGCCCGCGCCCTCATCCTGGGTTCTGCCAAGCGCACTTCCGTCGTCACCGCCATCAGCCCGCGCGCCGTCGTCGATCTCGCCTATGTGCTGTTTGAAGTTACCCGTCTGGTGCGCGCCATGGCCGAACTTTATGGCGGAAGGCCGGGCACACTCGGGCTTTTGCGCCTGCTGCGCGATGTCGTGGCCCACCTGGCTGTCACCGGCACGATTGCGGTCGGCGACAGCCTTGCCCAGCAACTGCTCGGCCATGGCATTGCCGCCAAGCTCTCCACAAGGCTCGGCGAAGGCGTCATCAACGGTCTTCTGACGGCGCGAATCGGCATTGCCGCCATGGATCTCTGCCGGCCATTGCCATTTCGGGCGATGAAGCGGCCGGGAATTGGTGACTTCGTATCGGATATTGCCGGGACCGCTATAAACGCACCGCGCGGATAGCCTGTCGCCCCCTCCAGACAGCCGAAGTAAACGCGACATTAACCATTCGGGACGTATTGTCAGCCCTCGACACGATGCTGCTCGCCCAAGGAAAGTTAAATGGTCTCGCGCTTCTTTTCGCTGAAAGGCGGGCTTTTTGCCGCCACGTCCATCGCCGTTGCCGCGATTCTGCCGCAGGCGGAAGCTGCCTCGCGCGACAAGGTGTTTTTCGACAATGCCGCCGGCGCCTGGAAAGGTCCGGGTGAAATCGTCGCGGGCAAATACAAGGGCACCAAGTTCACCTGCAACCTGATCGGCGAGCCGGCCCCCGATGCCGAAGCCGGCATCAAGCTGGATGGCATCTGCCGCGTCGGCGTATTCAAACAGCCGATGTCGGCTGTCATCACCCAGGTCGGCGGCACCTATAAGGGCAAGTTCCTCGATGGCGCCGAAGGCAAGGGTCTCGATGTCGTGTCTGGCGCAGTCAACGGCGACAAGATGGTTGTCGGCATCAATCGCGCCAAGCTGAACGGGGCCATGGTGGCGCGCATGCAGAACAACAATGTCATGAATGTCACGATTTCGGTCAAGGTCGAGGAAGACATGGTTCCGGTGATTGGCCTGGCGCTGACCCGCGACACGGACCCGATTGCCGTCGGCTCGATCGATCCCTGATCAACGCTCGCTCAGGCGCCACCAGTCGCGGCCTTCATCGGCCACCGCAATGCCCGTGACATCGGCCTGGCACAGCCAGGCCGAAACTGTTTTGCCCAACACGACCAGATCCGGTGCGATATCGTTGAGCGGCATCAGAACGAAACCACGCTCCACCATGCGCGGATGCGGCACGTCCAGCCCCTCCTCGTGGACGTGCCGGTCGCCATAGGTCAGCACATCGATATCGATCGTACGCGGCCCCCACCGCTCGATACGCACCCGCTTCATGCCCCGCTCGATCGACAGGCAGAGATCGAGCAGTTGCTTGGGCGAAAGCGAGGTCTTCAGCACCGCGCAGGCATTGAAGAAATCCGCCTGGTCCGTCTTGCCCCAGGGCGGCGTGCGATAAAGCCGCGAAACACCCGTGACAACACAGTCATCGCGCTGGTCAAGACTGCGCAAGGCCTCCGCCATGGACCGGCCGGGATCGCCGATATTGCCGCCAAGCCCGATCGATGCCTCGACAAACTCCATGGCCGATGGTTCAGGGCCGGTGCTCAACACGCACCTCCACATAATCGAGAATGCCGGGGATCGGCACGCTCGGCTTGCGCACGGTGATCGCCGCGCAGCTGATGATTGGGAAACGCGCGCAGAGCGCCAGCGCCACGTCATGGGCCAAAGCCTCGATCAGCGCCCGGCGGGTTTTCGTTACCACATCCTCGATCACACCAAAGGCATGGCCATAATGCAGGGTCGCCTCAAGATCATCCTGTGTCAGCGCCGCATTCGCCGGCACATCAAGCTCGGCATCGACAAAGAAGCGCTGGCCGAGAACCTCTTCCTCCGGCAAGGCACCGTGGCGCGCAAAGAAGGCGCAATTTTTCAGCGTAATCCTATAGGTGCTCAAAGGCCTGTCTCCTTGCCGGCCGGCAGTGCAGCCAGCATGGCATCGGCAATGCGCAGCGCATCGCGGTTGGTGGCAATGTCATGGACGCGAAAAACATGGGCGCCGGCCATGCGCAAAAGCGCCGTGGTCGCCGCCGTTCCCACATCGCGGGCGGATGCCGGGTCACGACCGGTTGCCGCACCGATGAAACGCTTGCGCGATGTGCCCGCCAGAAGCGGCAGGTTGAGCGCCTGCAAGTGCTCAAACCGCGCCATCAGCGCCAGATCCTCCTCGGCCGTCTTGGCAAAGCCGAATCCGGGATCGAGAAGAATGCAGCCGCGCTCAATGCCGGCTGCGTCGGAAAGCTGAAGCGACGCGGCAAAGAAGGCCATCTGGTCCTCGATCACGTCGTCGAGTTTCTCCGCTTCGCGGCCGCGTCCCGTATGCATCATTACCAGCCCGGCGCCGGCCTCTGCCACCACGCCCGCCATGTCCGGGTCAAAGCGCAGGCCATAGACATCGTTGACGATATGCGCACCGGCCTCAAGCGCTGCACGCGCGGTGTCTGCCCGGTAGGTATCGATGGAAATCAGCGCATCCGTCTGCCCTGCAAGCGCCTCGATTACCGGCAGGACACGGTCCTGTTCTTCCTTGGGACTCACCGGCATTGCGCCGGGCCGGGTCGATTCGCCGCCGATGTCGAGGATCGATGCCCCTTCCGCCACGCAGGAGAGTGCATGGGAAACGGCCGCATCCCGGCCCGCATGCCGTCCGCCATCGGAAAAGGAATCCGGCGTCACATTGATGATGGCCATCAGATGGCCGGAAGCCCCAAGCTTAAGGCGCCTGCCCCTGCCGACCTTCCAGCTGCTGTTGCCGGGGAATATCACTTCGGCCTCAATCTTTTTGGAATCACGAAGAATTTCGAAACGCTGTGTTGCGATGCTAAGCGCTATGCCCCAAGCTTTGACCAGTTTCAATCTTTCAAGGACCAGAATGTCCCTTCCCCGCCGTCGCCTTGCGCTTTTCGGCGCCACACTGCTTGTGTGGATGCTGCCCGGTGCGCCCTATGCCGATCCGGTGATCAGCAAATCCTATTCCTATTTCTCGATTGGCGGACGAACGGCGGAAGATCTCGATGCCGAACTGGAACGCCGCGGGCCCTTGACCCGCCAGACCGGTTTTCGCCATCCCGGCGCCACGGAAATCCGTTTCGGCGGCGAAGTGACCTACCTGGAAAGCGAAGGCAGATGCGCCATCGGCGGTGCCAGGGTCACACTGACCACGCGCATCATCCTGCCGCGCTGGACCAACCGCAAACGCGCGCCCGATACACTGGGCCTGATCTGGGATACGCTGTCGGCCGATATCAAGCGGCATGAGGAGCGCCATGCGGAAATCGCCCGCAACCATGCCCGCCAGTTGGAACGGGCGCTTCTCAATCTGTCCCCGGCACGCACATGCAATGCCATGGAAGCGCGGGTGGGCGAGATCACCAAGGACATGATCCAGGCACATGACACCGAACAGCTGCGCTTCGACATGGTCGAATCGAAAAATTTCGATGCCCGTATGATGCGCCTGCTGAAGTATCGCGCCGGCGCCACCGACTGAAATCTCGCCCTTCGCCTGCCTGACGTTACGGACACAAGGCCGGACGCACGGCAACCCTTGCGCGAATCTTGCGCCAGGCTGATGTCACCTGCGGGGATTGACTGGTGATTTCTTCCAATGGCGTGCGTGAAGGAATGCTTATATATTCGAAACCACTGAAGGAGCACATGAAAATGCTGCTCTGGAAGAGAGGGTTCCGATGCTGCTAGCGAGGCGGCGCAGGCGGCATCGGCACCTCTTCTTCACCGGCATCTCTCTTGCGCCGACATGACAAGTGCTCCAATCGAGCCCGAACCGCAGTTCGCATATGGCAAACTTCCGTGTTCCACCCGTTTCCCGCGTGTTTCCGATGTTCTCCCGGCGTATTCTCAAAGCCCCAGGTGTTTCCTCCCTCGCCTGCCGGTGATACGCCCACCTTGGCCTCGCTTGACGCACTTGCGCAGCGAGGCCTTTTTCTTTGTTTGACACTCTCTGCGCAACGGCGCCCAGATCAGCCTTGGCGTTCCGGCACATGGACCACAAGCCCGTCAAGCTCGGGGGTGATCTTGATCTGACAGGAAAGCCGCGACGCAGGGCGCACGTCGAAGGCGAAATCCAACATGTCTTCCTCCATCGGCGCCGGTCCGCCGACAGCCGTCGCCCAGGCGTCATCGACATAGACATGACAGGTGGCACAGGCACAGGCGCCGCCGCATTCCGCGTCGATCCCCGGCACGGAGTTGCGCACGGCATTCTCCATCACGGTCGATCCGGGCTGGGCGTCGATATCAATGCGCGTGCCGTCGAAGGCAACGATGGTCAATTGCGTCATTTCGGGATCCTGGAAAACAAACAAAAAGGCGGCGTTGTCTTCCGACAATTCACCGCCCCAGTCAATCTTAACCCGGAAATGCCGGCATGAACGCTTGGGCCGCGTGCGTCAGCGCTGGAGCTTGAGGATGAAATTTTCAGCTTCCAGAACGGCCGCACTGAGCGTGGCGCGCAGCGCCGCATCCTCGGGATTGGCTTCCAGCCGCTCGGCTTCGCGTGCCACACGAAAGGCACCGACGCTGTTGGCGGCGCTGCGCAGGCGGTGCGAAGCGGCCACCACGGAAACGGCTGTGCCCTCTGTGATTTCGACCAGTGCGGCGCGGGCCTGGCGCGCAAACAGGCTCAGCACTTCGGCCTCGAGCACCTTGTCGCCCATCGTCTGGACCGCCAAGTGCACCAGGTCGATCGGCCGCGCCTTGTCAGGAGCATAGCCTCGTGCATTATCCGGAGCGTCAAATGCGATACTGACCGCAGCCATGAATATCATCCCTTGTTGTCGTCACCCCGATCCTGGCCGGGCACTGGTGCCTATCCCGTTAAATTTCGGCACAATCGCGGCGCAATTTCTAAAAGCATGGTTAATTTTGGCTAAGCAACGCAAAAGGCACGCAAATCCTTTCCGGGCGCAGTTTAAAATCTGTTAACAACAATTGCCGCTCCTGTGTGGCGGTTGCCCCAGAATTGTGTCTCGATGCCGAATGTGTCACTACAGTACGATTGACACTGGTGTGAGCATGACGTTCACCCCAGCAGGGTGCCCCGGTAAGCCTTTCTTATGATCACTCTGCAAGGAAGGTCGTCCGGACTTGATAATGAGCGGAAGCTGAGGCGAAAGCGCTGAAGATTCCGTGCCGACCCGATTGATGGTTTCGCTGCAGGCGGCAATGCGGATACCGCGATCGGCCGGATGAGTATGTAACGAGGCGTAACCGCATGGCCAAGAATCCCAACAGCGAATCGATCGACGAGACCGCATTCCAGGCGCTGGAAGATGCGTTGAAGATCGATTTCAACGACGAGCCACAGCCGGCACCTCAATCCAAGTCCGTTCCCCCTGTCCGGGAGGCCAAAGTGAAAGAGACGTCCGAGCAGCGACCCGCCCCGCAGGCGCGGCGTCCACGTCCGCCCGAGGCGCCGCCGCGCGCCGCGCCGGCAGAGGCCACAGCTCCGCGTTCGCCAAGCCTCGAGCCGGCCAATGACAGCGGTCGTCGCAATACGCTGGCCATTCTGCGCTCGCTGGAAAGCGGTTCCATGCGCTCGGGTCTGCGCAATGCCAGCATTATCTCCGCCCTCTGGGCAGTGGGTGGCATCGGACTTGCCCAGGTCATCTATGGCGGGCTGCTCTGGCAGATCGCCTCGATTGCTGATCTCGTCGCCCTGCCCGGCCTGTTTGCCGTCATCGTCGGCATTTTCGTGCCGATCATGCTCTTTTATGCCTTTTCCATCATGATGGCGCGCGCGCAGGATCTACGCAACGCCGCCCGTTCGATGGCCGAAGTGGCCCTGCGCCTGTCCGAACCGGAAACAATCGCCTCCGAGCGCATCATGACCGTCGGTCAGGCTGTGCGGCGCGAAGTCTCGGCGATGAACGAAGGCATAGAACGTACCATAGCCCGCGCCACAGAACTCGAAACACTGGTGCATTCAGAAGTCACGGCACTCGAGCGCAGCTATGCCGACAACGAATTGCGTGTGCGCGGCCTGGTGCATGAACTGGGCTCCGAGCGTGATGCCATCGTCAACCATGCCGAGCGCATCCGTTCCTCCATCGTCGGCGCCCATGACCAGTTGAAGGAAGAATTGTCGCTGGCAACCGAGGAGATCGCCGTCCGGCTTGCGACCTCCGGTGAAGCCTTTGCCTCGATGATCGATACGCGCGCCGCCGTTCTGATGGAAAAGTCGAATGCCGCAGGCGATGCGCTCGGCACGCTTCTGTCGGCCAAGACGGAAAGCCTTTTGCAGGCCCTCAACGCCTCGGGTTCAACGCTTGCCTCTGAATTCGACAATCGCCTGGATCACCTGACATCCACGCTGTCGTCACGCGGCAATGACATCCTCAAGAACTTCGAGACCCGCGCCTCGACGCTGGATGCCAGCACCGACAAGCTCAATGCCGCCTTGGCCGAGCGCACGCGGCTGCTCAATGAAACGCTTTTGACGCGCACCCGCGAAATCAGCGAGACGCTGACCGGCGGCGAACGCACGATCACCGGCACGCTCGGCACGGTCCTGAACACGCTCAACCGCTCGCTTGACGAAAAGGGCGCCACCTTCCGCCAGCGCCTGCAAAGTGCGGCCGATGATGCGATCATGGATCTCGACCTGCGCAATGGCCTGTTTGAAGAGCGCCTTCAGGGCACGATCAGCCAACTCAGCACCACATTCGATACGGGCCTTGAGGAATTCACCTCGGCCTTTGACCAGCGCGCCGGCACGCTCGGCAGCAAGCTGACGGAGAGCCTCACGCGCATCAGCGCGACGGTGAATGGTGGTTCCGATTCCATCGAAGGCATTCTGTCGACCAGCATCGAGCGTCTCGGCTCCTCCTTCACCGATCACTCGCTCACCATTGCCACAGCCCTTGGCGCCAATCAGGAACTCTTGGAAAACACGCTGCAGAGCGGTACGAACCAGTTCACCACCGCGCTGGACAGCCGGACCCGCAAGCTGACGGCCGAACTTGAGGAGCGCAACCGTCTTCTCAACGAAGGTCTCGACAGCCGCAGCCGTCAGTTGGTCGACGACCTCGATCTGCGAGCCAATTCCATTACCGACGGTTTCGACACGCGCCGTACAGCGCTGGCCGGTGATCTCGACGCGCGCAACCGCTCCCTCTTCGACACAATCGACGCCCGCACCCAGGCCATCACCGAGGGGTTGGACAGTCGCCGCGAAACCTTCGTGCGCGACATCGACTCTCGTAGCCAGACGCTTCTTGATGGTTTTGATACGCGCAGCCGCGGCCTGACGGAGGGCCTCGACGCCCGATCCAATACGCTCTTGAGCGAGCTTGAAGACCGTAGCCTGCAACTGGCCAGTGCGCTGGCCGTGCAGTCCGCCGAACTGAGCGACAATGTCGCCAATGCCCATGAACGCATCGGCGCGGTAATGAACGAACAGGCACGCGCCTTCAGCGGTGCGCTGGACGACAGTCAGTCACGGTTTGCAGAGACCGTGTCCAACCGCTCCGCCGCCATCGTGGAAGCCGTGACAGGCAGTCAGCAACGCTTTGCCGATGTGCTGGATGCAAAGACGGCGGCGCTCGAAAATGCCGTGGTCGGAGCGCCCGAGCGGCTTGCCGATCTTATCGATACGCGTATCGACAGCATGTCGCGCACGCTTGCAAGCGGCCATCAGCGCATCGAAACCGATCTCGACCAACGCATGAGCGCACTCGGTGAAATGGTCGCCGGCGTTCATGAGCGCATCGGTGACACGTTCGATGATCGCACCATGGCGCTCACCACAACGCTGTCGGTCAGCGAAGACCGTCTCACCGGCCTCTTCGATAGCATGTCCGAGACGCTCGTGTCCGGTCACCAGCGCATCGAAACGGATCTCGGCCTGCGCATGAATGCCCTGGGCGAAATCGTCTCCGGCGTCCATGAGCGCATCGGCGATACGTTCGATGATCGCACCATGGCGCTCACCACAACGCTGTCGGTCAGCGAAGACCGCCTCACCGGCCTCTTCGACAGCCGCATTGATGTGATGTCGCAAACGCTGGCTGATGGGCATGAGCGGATCGACAGCGATCTCGGCCGCCGCGTCAATGCCCTGGGTGACATCGTATCCAGCGCTGGCGAACGCATCGGCGATGCCTTTGACGACCGCACCATGGCGCTCACCACAACGCTGTCGGTCAGCGAAGACCGCCTCACCGGCCTCTTCGACAGCCGCATCGA
>NZ_STFZ01000016.1:118182-165519 GCF_005222845.1 Rhizobium sp. FY34
TCGACAGCCGCATCGACGTGATGTCGCAGACACTGGCCTCTGGTCAGGAGCGGATAGAGAGTGATCTTGGTCACCGCATGAATGCGCTGGGCGACATCGTATCCAGTGCCGGCGAGCGCATCAGCGACGCCTTTGACGATCGCACCATGGCCTTGAGCGCGACGATCGCGATGAGCGAAGACCGCCTGACCAGCGTCATGGACGAAAAGGCCACCGCGCTGATGTCAGCGGTCACCGATGCCGATCAGCGCCTGGAACAGAGCTTTGCCGAACGCGCAGATGCCATCCGCGCCACCTATTCCGACAACCAGCAGCGTCTCGATCAGGCATTGGAAAGCCGCCATGCGGAACTGGCACGCACCCTCACCTCTGGCCACGACGCGATCGACCGCACCGTGGGTACGGCCGCAAGCCTCATCGAAACAAGCCTCGGCGAGAATGCCGCACGGTTCGAATCCAGCCTGAATTCCGGCCTCGGCCGCGTAGAGAACAGCATAACCTCTGGCGAGGAGCGCCTCTCCGGTCTCATCGCCTCGGCAAACAAACAGATCGACGAGGTGCTGACCGGCGGGCACGAGATCCTGCGCGCCACGCTCGATGAGCGCCGCGCCATGATCGACGGGACGCTGAAGGATGCCGAAATCCAGCTCGGCGATCTGCTGTTTGACCAGGCAACCAGCATCGGCACGACGATTGCAACCTCCACCGGCATGCTGGAAATGTCGCTGGAAGCGCAGCAGGATGCGCTTCGTAGCGTCATAGATGGCGCCGGCACGGATCTTGAAGCCCGCCTGCGCGATACGGCTGGCGGCATTGCAAGCCGTCTCAGCGACGCCGCAAGAGATGTCACCGCTTCAGCCGAAAACTTCTCCAGCCGCGTCGAACAGACCGTCGGCGCCGTGTCCCACACGCTCGATGAAACCGGTCGCCGCATCGACACGACCTTCGGCGGACTGGAAGACCGCATCCGCAACCAGATCGACACGGTCACCGGCCTGGTGGACGGCGCCGGTCGCGATCTGTCGGAACGCCTCAGCAAACGCACCGGCGAGTTGGAGCGAGTCAGTGCAACAAGCCTCGAACGTCTTGCCGGCACTGTGAACCAGGGCACGGCTCAGTTCGAACGCATCAGCACCGAAGCCTCCGAGCGCATTGCCGGATCGCTGGATGCCGGCACGGCCCGCGTCGATGAACGTCTCGGCACCATGGACCGCGCCATCACCATCGGTCTCGACAATGTCAGCCGCACCATCGAGGGCAAGGCAGCAACGCTTGCCACCGCACTGCGTGATGCCGTCGGCACGGCGGCCCGCGAATTCGACACGGAGGCCCTGCGCTCGGCAGAAACTCTGGCCAAGGCCGGCACGCAGTTTTCCGAGGACATGAGCGCGCGCAATGCAGACTTCGCCCGTGCGCTGGAAGAGCGTTCGACCGATATCGCCGGGCGCATCGGTGAAACGCAGAACCGCTTGGCAGGCCAGGCGGCAGCTGTTGCCCAGGCTTTCTCGGAGGCAGGCAATTCCATCATGCATAAGGTTTCGGAAGCCGAGACTTTGGTGCAGAGGCAGGTCGGCTCCATCGCCGCATCGCTGGACGAGGCCGGTCGCGCACTCGACCAGCGCGGCAATGCCATCCGCGCCGCGCTGACCGATACCGCCGGCTCGATCTCCTCGACGCTGCAATCCGTCGATGAAACCCTGGCCGAGCGTGGCAATGCGCTGCGCTCCTCGCTGTCGCAGACTGCCGGTTCGATCAATGAAACGCTGCAGGCAGTCGATGCCACGCTCACGGAGCGCGGTCAGGAACTGCGCGGCTCGCTCAGCCAGACGGCAGACGACATCAATGCCGCCATGTCGGCGGTCGACAAGGCGCTCGAAGCCCGCGGCGATGCCATCCGCGCCAGCCTCGACACACGCTCGCGTGACCTCAACTCGATGCTCGCCACACGCTCGGCAGAGCTGTCGCGCCTCATCGACGAGAAGGCCAAGCCGCTGGTCGAACAGTATGCCGAAACCGGCCGGTCCGCTGCCGAACGGCTGGCCACGGCCGCCGATGAAAGCGCCGAACGTCTGGTTACCGCTGCCCATCTCAATGCCCAGCGTCTGCGCCAGGAAAATGGCGCGCTGGTCGAAGCCATCACGGCGCGCACAAATGACACGCTCTCGGCCATCAACGAGCGCACCCAGCAGGCCGCAGGCACGTTGCGCAATGTCGAACATAGCCTTGCCGCCAATGTCAACGACCTCATTACGCGGCTGGAAAACAGCAATACCGGCATTGCCTCGCTGGTCGAACATGCCGCCCGCGAAATCGGCGTCACCATCGACCAGGCCTCGGAAAAGCTGGCCGCTGCCGACCAGAAGCTCGACCTGACCGCCGCACGCTTCACGGAGCGCACGGTACAGGCCGCAGACATGGTCTCCAGCTCCAGCCGCCTGCTCGAAAACAATGTCGATCGCCTGAGCCATATTTCCGGCCAGACGCTGACGCATGTCGGCTCCATCGTCGGTCGTTTCGACGAATATACCAAGGTGCTCGATCAGGCCTCGGAACTTCTGGGCGCTGCCCAGTCGAACCTTGCCAGCACGCTCAGCGAACGCCAGGATGCGCTGCGCAGCCTGTCGGTCGGCCTGGTCAAGCGCTCGGAAGAGATCGAAGCCAATATGCGCAACCTCTCCACCGTGGTGGAAGGCGCCTTCCAGCGCGTTGAGGAACGTTCGGCTGAAGTGGGCCAGAGCCTGCGCCAGAACCTGCAGGGTTCGTTCACGGATGTCAGCCGCGCCTTGAACGATGCGCAAAAGCGCGCCGAGGAGACGGCGGACGGCATGCGCAGCGCCCTGATGGGTGCCAGCAACGAGGCGAACCAGGCCATTGAGGCAACGCTTTCGGAGGCCGAAAAGCGCTCGCGGGCCATGGCCGAGCGCATGCGTGGCGGCATTGCCGGCTCGCTCTCGGATGTCGAACGGCTTCTGTCGGAAGCCGCCGGAAAGTCGGATATTGCAGCCGAACAATTGCGCGATACGCTGCGCCGCTCGGTCGAGGAGGCCATCGGCCGCTTCGCCGGTGCAACGGACGAAATCCGCCAGTCGGCCAGTGAAATTCGCCGCGAACTGGATGATACCCGCGCCGAGTTGAAGCGCGGTGCCTTCGACCTGCCGGAAGAAGCCAAGGAAAGTGCCTCTGCCATGCGCCGTGCCGTGGCAGAGCAGATCAAGGCCTTGCAGGACATTTCGGCGCTGGTCGGCCGTTCGGCCCAGACGCTGGAAATCTCCCAGCCTGCACCGCAGCGCGCCGCACCCGCACCTGCCCCGCAGCCTGTTGCTCCCGTGCAGATGCAGGCACCCGCTCGCCCCGCCCCCGTACAGGCACCGAGCGGCCTTTCATCACAGCCGCGTCCGCCGGTTGCCGCACCGCAGCCTGCCCCGCGCGGCGATGTCAGTTCCGGCCTGCGCGGCAGCCTTCCCATGGAGCGGACGGTCGCCGCGGCGCCACGTCAGCCGGAACCAGCCCGCAGCGAAACCGGCGGCTGGATCAGCGATCTCCTGCGCGGCGCCTCGCGTGACGAGATGGGCGAAGCACCCGTTGCACGCCAGCCGGCGCAAGCGCCGCGCGCCGCAGAGCCGCAGGCCCGCAGCGGTGACACCCGCAATCCGCGCCATATGGTGGAATCCCTGAATTCCCTCTCGGTCGATATCGCCCGCGCCATCGATCATGATGCCTCGGTTGATCTCTGGCGCCGCTACCAGCGCGGCGAGCGCGATGTCTTTACCCGTCGCCTCTACACGCTGAAGGGCCAGCAGACCTTCGATGACATCCAGCGCAAATATGACCGCGAGCCGGAATTCCGCACCGCCGTCGATCGCTACATCGCCGATTTCGAAAAGCTGCTCTCGGATGTGGCGCGCACCGACCATGACCGCAGCGTGACGCAGAGCTACCTGACCTCAGATACCGGCAAGGTCTATACGATGCTGGCCCACGCCGCCGGCCGCTTCGGCTGATCGGTCAGCAGCAGAGTTTCAATCACCTCACGGCCGCCCCTCAACCGGGCGGCCGTTTTCGTTCGCAGGGACATTCCCACGCATCGCGCACATCACGCATCCAGCCATATGCCAGCCACAAAAAAGCCGGCTCCCGCGAGGAAGCCGGCAATGATCTGCCTGACAGTCTGCGCTTGCGTCAGAGCGAGCGGATAGTCCAGTCGACGATCTCGCCACCTACCTTGGCAAAGGCGCGGTTGATCGCCGTGACAAACTGGGCATTGTCCTCACCGGAAACCGGCACCCGCGCGCTGAACACACGCTGCCCCCTCACAGAGCCATTGCGATCATTGAGGATCTTCACGGAAATCTCGACATTCGCCGCCTTTGCGCCGGATGTATCGATCTCGAAGGCACGGATATCCGCCACGACCTGATAGTCGATCGCCAGACCCTGTCCAGGCTGGCCGACACCACCCAGCTTGCCGGTATTCTCGAAGGCCTCCACCAGCTTGGACTGTACCATGCGCGGCAAGCGGTCGCTCCATTGCGAATCCGACAGATACTGGATCTCCGATGGCGAAACGCGCACTAGCACCTGTTCACTGTTGAGCGATTTCAGCGCGGTGGGTTCCGGCACCAGGATCTGGCGATTGCGCGCCGATGACGGGGCATCTGCAATCGGCGTCAGCGCCAGGTCATAGGTGTCGTTATTGGCCTTAGTGCTGCATCCGGCCAGCAGCAGGACTGCCAGCGGCAATGCGATAAAGGCCTTGGAAACGGCGTGTGGTGCAAGCATGGGCGCCTCGATTTCTTGTCTGTCTGATCCGCACCGCATCAGCGCCGCGTCCTGCCGTCATATTCTTTTACCGTTTCGCCGCCGAAGATCAGCCGCTGCGGGTTCTGGTCGAAATTGGTAATCGTCTCATTGAGATTGTCCACCGTCCGGCGCGTATCGGTCACCAGAGACTGGACCTCGCGAAGACCGGTTCCGGAAAAGCGCGCCAGATTGTCGGCAATCGGCCCGATGCGGGCATTGAGATTGTCGGCGGTGGCACGGATGGATTGGAGCGTCTTCTGCGCCTCGGCAAACAGGCCTTCCGAATCGCTACCGCTAACCATTGTATCGACCTTGGCCAGAATACCATCGACACGGGTGGAGGCCTGGTTCAGCTTCTGAGCAAGCTGGGTAAAGTCCTGGATGGCCGCATTGATCTCATCGCGGCGGTCAGCCACACCATCGACCACCTTTCTGGCCGACGAAATGGCGGCACGCGCATCCGACGACGCCGAGCTGATATCATCGACGGCGGAATTGACCTTGCCGGGATCGACGGCCGCCAGCAGCGTATCGGCGCGCTTCAGCACCGATTGCGCCTCGGCACCCGCCGAATTGAAGCCGGCAGCCGCTTCGCGCACTTCCGTCATAATCGTGTCGATCTGCCCCGTGGACTGGGCGATATCGCCCGTCACCTTCTCGGCATTGCTGATGATATTGTCGATCTTTTGCGGGTTCACGGCACGCACCAGCCCATCCACCGCTTCCAGCGTCGAATCAAGCCGCACGGACACCGTGTTGAACGTGCCCGACAAGGCCGAGAGGCTGCGCAGGAATTCGTCGATCGCGTCGGAATTGGCGCTCAGCGATGCGGTGAAGGTTTCAGCATGCTGGATGGTCCGGGTCAGCGGGCCGCGTGCATCGGTGACAAAGCCCTGGATCTGGCCGATCGCATCATCGGCACGCTGGAGGATCTTATCGGCGGTTGCCAGAAGATTGGTGACGCTGGACTGATCGGCAATCAGCACCGCCGGGCGGCCGGTCTCTTCAGCCTTGCGCAGCAGGTTTTCCTCACCCGTATTGCCACCGGACAATTCGATATAGGCCGCACCCGTCAGGCCCTGCACTTCCAGCACCGCCTTGGTCGAGGCAAAGACCGGTGCCGTCGTCTGCACTTCGGTAAAAGCCAGCGAGTAGCGCGGATCATCCGGATCGATGGTCAGGCGGCGCACCGAACCGACCGGTATGCCGTTGAAGCGCACGGCTGAACCGACCGACAGGCCATTGGCGGAGCCCGGAATACGGATGGCAAGCTCGGCGACCGGGCCGCTGCGACCATATTGCGACATCCAGTAGACGAAGCCGAAGGCTGCTGCCACGACAAGGACCGTGAAGAAGCCCACGATTGCGTAATTGGCTTTGGTTTCCATGGCAGCTTACTTTCCTGGCACTGGGCTGGCGGCGCTATCGTCCGTTACGATCGAACGCGCCCGTTTTCCGTGGAAGTAGGATTGCACCCACGCATCATCGCAGGCGAGCATATCGTTGAGCGTCCCTTCCACCAAGACGCGCTTCTCCCCCAATACCGCGATCCGGTCGCAGACCGAAAACAGGCTATCGAGGTCATGTGTCACCATGTAGACGGTCAGGCCAAGCGCGTCCCTCAGCCGGGCAATCAACATGTCGAATTCGGCAGCACCGATCGGATCAAGGCCGGATGTCGGCTCGTCGAGAAAGACGAGATCCGGATCGAGCGCCAGCGCACGCGCCAATGCGGCGCGCTTGACCATGCCGCCGGAGAGTTCCGAAGGGTATTTGTCGGCCGCATCGGCGGCAAGTCCGACCATCTCGATCTTGAGATAGGCAAGCTCATCCATCAGCGACTGCGGCAGGTCGAGATATTCGCGCATCGGCAACTGAATATTTTCCTTCACCGTCAGCGAGGAAAACAGAGCGCCGTGCTGGAACAGCACGCCCATGCGCATATCCAGAGACGTGCGCTGCTTGGCATCGGCCTTCTCATAATCGACGCCGAGAATGCGGATCTCTCCCGAACGATGCGGCAAAAGCCTGAGCACCGTGCGCATCAGAACCGATTTGCCCGTTCCCGAAGCGCCGACGAAGCCGAGGATCTCACCCCGGTAGATATCGAGATTCAATCGGTCGAGCACGACCTTGGAGCCGAAGGCCACCGTCAGGTCGCGCACGGACAGGATCACGCGGTCGTCTGCCGCCGCCTCCCGATACGCGGTGTCTGTCTCCTCAGCGGTCATACTCATCCTAAAAATCGATTGCAGAATAGAAAATGGCAAACAGGGCATCCATGAGGATGACCACGAAAATGGCTTTCACCACAGAAGACGTCACGTGCTGACCAAGCGATTCGGCGCTGCCGCCCACTTTCATGCCCTCGACTGCCGCCACGATGCCGATGGCCAGCGCCATGAACGGCGCCTTGATCATGCCCGAGGCGACAGAAGAGTAATCCACCGCCTCGTTGAGGCGCGCCAGGAAGGTTTCAAAGGTAATGCCCGAATAGAGCCAGGTCACGATGGCCGCACCATAGAGTGCGGAAAAATTGGCGATAATGGTCAAAAGCGGCAGGGCGATAGTGAGCGCGATCAGGCGCGGAAAGATCAGCACGCCGATCGGACTGAGACCGATAACCGTCAGCGCGTCGATCTCCTCGCGCATCTTCATCGATCCGATTTCGGCGGTGATCGCGCTGCCTGAGCGACCGGCAATCATGATGGCGGTCAATAACACGCCGATCTCGCGCAATTGCAGAATGCCAACCAGATCGACCACGAAAAGTTCGGCGCCGAAATAGCGCAACTGGAAGGCCCCCTGCTGCGCAATGATCGCTCCGATCAGGAAAGACATCAGCACGATGATCGGCACGGCGCGCACGCCCATCCGGTCGATATGGGTGACGACGGATGCCGCAGAAATCCCGCCACCCCGGCCAAACTTCAGCTGCGCGCCGGCCACGGCAGACCCCAGGATATACATCCCGGCCACCGCATCATTGGCCACGTCCATCACCGCCCGGCCGACCGGTTCAAAAATACGCTGGAACAGCGACAGTTTGTCCTTGTCCTTCGGCGGACCGACGGGGACTTGCGATGGCAAAACATCGATGAGGTCCGATAGAGTGCTTTCAGCGCCCACCAGCTCCACATCGCGACCGGCCGCCTGAAGACGTATGATCAACCGGCGAATCAGCCAGGCACCGGCAGTGTCCACCGAGCCTATGCCGGACACGTCGATCGAGATACGACCGGTGCCCTTGCCGTTTTCGATCGCGGCCAGATCGGGCAGCACGGCAGTGATGCCGCGGTTTCGCCAATCTCCCGACAGGATATGGCTTTGCGCCCCGTCTGCCGACCCTGTCGTCTCGATCGTCGCTGGCCGTTCATCGGCCGACTTGGGCTGTGCATGCATTATATTGGTGCTCAAAGCCGTGGTTGATCCCACTCATAGAGACGGCAATATAGCCGCCGAACTGCGAATTGCCATGTGCGAATGAAGGAAAACAATGGCCCGTCACCTCAAAGCCACAACCGATGTCTTCCCGCTCTCCGGCGCCTTCACCATTTCAAGGGGAACGAAGACGCAAGCCCATGTGGTCACCTGCACCATCAGCGACGGCGACAACGTCGGCCGCGGCGAATGCGTTCCCTATACACGCTATGGCGAAACTATCGAGGGCGTTCTTGCCGATGTGCTCCGCATGGCAACTGCAATCGAACACGGCCTGGACCGGATGGCCCTGCAGGATGCCATGCCGCCGGGGGCTGCCCGCAATGCCGTCGATTGCGCGCTCTGGGATCTGGCAGCCAAGCAAAGCGGCATAAGCGTCGCAACACGGATCGGCGCGCAGGCAGATCTTGCGCTCGTCACCGCCTATACGATTTCGCTGGGCACGCCCGAGACAATGGAACGCCAGGCAAGCGAAAATGCCTGGCGCCCGCTTCTCAAGGTCAAAGTCGGCACAGCCGAAGACGCGGCGCGCATCCGCGCCGTGCGTGCCGGCGCCCCGGATACCCGCATCATTCTGGACGCCAATGAAGGCTGGAACAACGACACGATCGAAGGATACCTTTCGGTTGCAGCAGAGGCAGGTATTGTGCTGATCGAGCAGCCGCTGCCCGCCGGCCGCGACGCCATTCTCGCCCGCATTCCCCGCATCGTGCCGATCTGCGCCGATGAAAGCGTGCATTCGACACATGATCTCGAAATCCTTCTCGACCGCTATGATGGCGTCAACATCAAGCTCGACAAGACCGGCGGTCTTACACAGGCGCTTGTGATGAAAGCGGAGGCCGAGAGGCTGGGATTTTCGATCATGGTCGGCTGCATGGTCGGCACCTCGCTTGCCATGGCGCCGGCTCTTATTCTGGCGCAGGGCTGCGCCTATGCCGATCTCGACGGCCCGCTCATTCTCGCCCAGGATCGCCAGCCGGCCCTTCGCTATGAAGGATCGCTCGTCTATCCGCCGGCGCCGGATCTCTGGGGCTGATTTTTGACGGCAAAGACACACAGAACGAGACCAAGGGCCGCCACCAACGCCATCAGATAATAGCCGTCCTGACCAAGCGCCCGGTAGATGATGCCGGAGAGGAAAGTCGAGGCGGCAAGAAAACTGCCCGCATAGAAGAAGAAGGCGCCTTGCACCGCCGATTCGCGGCTTTCATGCACCAGCTCGACGATCTTCTGCTGCATGCCGAAATGCAGAAAGGCGAAGGTGGCCGCATGGCTGCACTGCAGGACAAGCGAGGCGAAAAAGCCGAGCGGCTGGGCAAACAGCACCCAGCGCAAGATGGCAACCAGAGAACCGAGGATAATCAGCCTGCTCGGCGAAACATGGCGCGCAATGATGCCGGAGCCGAAGAAGAACAGAATTTCGGCCACGACACCCGCGGCCCACAGCACGCCGATCTGTCCGCCGGAAAACCCCATCTCCTGCCAGTGAATGCCGGAAAAGGCGTAGAACATGCCATGGGTGGACTGCACAAGGCTCGTGCCGATCAACAGCAGCGTCAGACTGGGGCGGCGCGGCGTGCTTCCATCGCCACCGCTCACGACTGCGGGCTTCGGCGCTGAACGCCCCAGCCGTGGCACGACCATGGCCGCCGCCAGCAGCGTAGAAAAGGCAAGGGCCGCCGCCAGCGGCACGATGCCGCTGCCGAAATGCGAAATCGCCTGGCCAGCGACAAGCGTTGCCACCACAAAGCCGATCGAGCCCCAGACACGGATCGACCCGTAGCGCAGGCCCCAGCGCCGTACCCCCATGACGGTGATCGATTCCAGCACCGGCGTGAAGGGCGCAAAGGCCGCACCCTGCAGGCTGAAGATCAACAGCACCATCCAGAACCCGTCGGCCATCATCAGCGCCAGCGCCGTGGCAATCGACAACCCGGCGGAGAAGAACAAAACATGAGTGCGCTCGGCCAGCCGATCGGCCAGAACACCGGCAATCGGCCCGGAAATCACCCGCAGCACGATGGGGACCGACAGGATAAGGCCGATCTGGACGTCATCGAGCGCCAGCGATTTCAGCCAAACAGGCAGAAAGGGCAAAAGTATGCCGTTAACACTGAGAGCGGCGGCATAGGCCATGGCGCAACGCAGGGCAAACAGCGCTGGCGCTGGCGGAATATGGGGGGCTTGGGCCACGGAGGCTCCCGAATGGCAGGATGCGGATGTTTTGAGAGAAAAGCCTCATACATCAAAGGCCGCCGCCTGCCTATTGGCCGAACCAGCCAATGTCTTTAGAAAATCAGGCGGCCTGCATGCCGGCCACCGCTTGCGGTCCCTTAGGCAGCGTTGTCACCGTGGCGCTCTCGCTCGTCTTCTGCCAGGAAATAAGCTCGAAATGGCCGTCCATATGCTCAACGACCGCCGTGCAGCTTTCCACCCAGTCACCGGTATTGATATAGGCGATTCCCTCGATGTCCTCCATCACCGCATGATGGATATGGCCGCAGATCACGCCATCCACATGGTTGCGGCGGGCCTCTTCGGCAACGACCTTCTGGAACTCGCCGATGAAGTTCACCGCCTGCTTGACCTGCAGCTTGGCCCAGGCAGAAAACGACCAGTAGGGAAGGTTCAGCCGGCGACGCACGGCGGCCAGCACGACATTGATGGCGATCGCCGCGTCATAGGCCCAGTCGCCGAGATAGGCGAGCAGCCGGATATTGCGCACCACCACATCGAATTCATCGCCATGCAGTACGAGGTAGCGGCGCCCGTCGGCAGCCTCGTGGATGATGCGTTCCGCCACTTCGATGCCACCGAAATGCACGCCCGGAAAGGAACGCAGGAATTCGTCATGATTGCCGGGAATGTAGATGATGCGCGTGCCCTTGCGCGCCTTGCGCAAAAGCTTCTGAACCACATCATTGCAGCCCTGCGGCCAGTACCAGTTGCGCTTAAGGCGCCAGCCATCGACAATATCGCCGACCAGAACGATGGTCTCGGCCTCATGATGACGCAGAAAATCGAGAAGAAAATCCGTCTTGGCCGCCTTGGAGCCCAGATGGATATCGGAAATGAACAAAGTCCTGAATTGCTTCGGTTCCATCGTCATCGTCACGAAGATCGCCCTTTCGTCTCACCGCCCTTGATGACAGTGAAAACCAGACTCGTATATCAGGATGATGACAGCTCGGTTTGCTAAGTCATCCGGCGGCGCTTACAACCGATTCGCAAGGGCCTCACCACGCATTGAAAATGGTGGTGCACCCCCTACAATTCGCTACTGTTCCATGAGCCGGATTGTTGTATGAGACGCCAGACAAAAAGACGTTGCGAAGGAGACACTGATGGACAAGCAGGGCACGCCCATTCCCGAGAAGGAAAATGCCAAGGCAGATCTCGACGAGCAGGCACTGTTCTTCCACCGCTATCCGCGCCCCGGCAAGCTGGAAATCGTCGCCACCAAGCCGCTCGGCAACCAGCGCGATCTGGCGCTCGCCTATTCGCCGGGCGTTGCAGCCCCCTGCCTTGCCATCCGTGACAATCCGGAACTCGCCGCCGACTATACGGCGCGCGCCAATCTGGTCGCCGTGATCTCGAACGGCACAGCGGTTCTGGGCCTTGGCAATATCGGCCCGCTCGCCTCCAAGCCGGTGATGGAAGGCAAGGCCGTCCTCTTCAAGAAATTCGCCGCCATCGACGTCTTCGATATCGAAATCGATGCGGAAAGCGTCGATGCGATGGTTTCGACCATCTCGGCACTGGAGCCCACATTCGGCGGCATCAACCTTGAAGACATCAAGGCGCCGGAATGTTTCGAAGTCGAGCGCCAGCTGCGCGCCAAGATGAACATCCCGGTTTTCCACGATGATCAGCACGGCACGGCCATCATTGTTGCCGCCGCCATCCTCAACGGGCTGGAACTGGCCGGCAAAAAGATCGAGGACGTCAAGATCGTCACCTCAGGCGCCGGTGCTGCTGCCCTTGCCTGCCTCAACCTTCTGGTTCTGCTCGGCGCAAAGCTTGAAAACATCTGGGTGCATGACATCGAGGGCCTCGTCTATGAGGGCCGCAATGTTCTGATGGACCCGTGGAAGGAAGTCTATGCCCAGAAGAGCGACAAGCGGGTGCTCGCCGAATCGATTGGCGGCGCCGATGTCTTCCTCGGCCTGTCTGCCGCCGGCGTGCTGAAGCCGGAACTGCTCGAACAGATGGCGGAAAAGCCGCTGATCATGGCGCTTGCCAATCCGACGCCAGAAATCATGCCGGAGCTTGCCCGTGCGGCCCGCCCGGATGCGATGATCTGCACCGGCCGTTCGGATTTCCCCAATCAGGTCAACAACGTCCTCTGCTTCCCCTATATCTTCCGCGGCGCGCTCGATTGCGGCGCAACCACGATCAACGAAGAGATGAAAATGGCGGCGGTCAAGGCGATTGCCGGCCTGGCGCGCGAGGAAATCTCCGACGTTGCCGCCCGCGCCTATGCCGACGAAACGCCGGTCTTCGGACCGAACTATCTGATCCCCTCGCCGTTTGATCCGCGCCTCATTCTGCGCATTGCGCCGGCTGTTGCCAGAGCTGCCGCCGAAACCGGCGTTGCCGCCCGTCCGATTGCAGATTTCGATCAATATCTCGACCAGCTGAACCGCTTCGTCTGGCGTTCCGGCTTCGTCATGAAGCCGATCTTCACCAGCGCCAAAGTCTCGGAAAAGAACCGGGTGATCTTTGCCGAAGGCGAAGACGAGCGCGTGTTGCGCGCCGCCCAGGTCCTGCTTGAGGAAAAGACTGGCGTGCCGATCCTCATCGGTCGTCCCTCGGTCATCGAAGCGCGCCTGAAGCGCTTCGGCATCCGGCTGCGCCCGAACCTCGATTTCGCCGTGGTCAATCCGGAAGACGATCCGCGCTACCGCGATTATGTCGATGACTATTTCGCCATTGTCGGGCGCGCCGGCATCAACCCGGAAGCTGCGCGCACCATCGTGCGCACCAACAATACCGTGATTGGCGCGCTGGCCGTCAAGCGCGGCGATGCGGATGCGCTGATCTGCGGCGTCGAAGGCCGGTTTGACCGTCACCTGAAGGATGTGGGGCAGATCATCGGCAAGCAGAAGGGCGTCTGTGCCTTTTCGAGCCTTAGCCTGCTGATCACCCAGAAGGGACCGGTCTTCTTCACCGATACATTCGTCAACTACAATCCGACGCATGAGGAAATCGCCGAGATCACCGTGCTGGCGGCCCAGGAAATCCGCCGCTTCGGCATAACGCCGAAGGCGGCCCTCATCTGCCATTCCAATTTCGGCTCGCGCAATTCCGAAAGTGCCGCCAAGATGCGCGCGGCCCTGAAGCTGATCCGCGAGCGGGCGCCGGAACTGGAAGTCGATGGCGAAATGCAGGCCGGTTCGGCGCTGTCGGAAACGCTGCGCAAGCGCGCCATGCCGCATAGCGATCTGTCGGGCGAAGCCAATCTCCTGGTCTTCCCCAATCTCGATGCGGCCAATATCTCGCTCGGGCTCGTGCGCTCTATGATGGACGCGCTGCATGTCGGGCCAATCCTGCTCGGGGCTGCCCAGCCGGCGCATATTCTCTCGACCTCGGTCACCTCGCGCGGCGTGGTCAACATGGCAGCCTTGGCCGTCGTCGAAGCCTCGCATGCGGACTTTGCCGCCACAGCCGGCTGATCGGGGGAACCGCTCCCGCCTTATGACATTGTCAACCGAAGGCAGGCATATTAGCCTCCTTCGTGACAAGACGAGACGGGAGCCCTGATGTCGGTCCGGCCATTGTTGAGCGCCATCCTGATTTTTCTGCCCGCAGCCGCCAGTGCTGCGGACAATACTGCGCGCTGCATGGCACTTGGCCGGGAGATAGCCTCGACGACCAAGCTGATCGGCACGACGCAGGAGGCCCGCAGTTTTGCGAGCGCGCTGACCCAACAGAGTGTCGAGATCCGCAAGATGCGCATCGAGATGCACCGCATGGGCTGCGGACGTAGCGGCAGTATCGTAACCTATGGCACGGACCGGCCAGACCCCTGCGCCGATTTTGCCGATGCACTTGCCAGCATGGAAAACAACCGCCAGGCCATTATGGCCCAGCGGCAGGAAGCGACCAAGGTCATCCGCTCACTTGGCCGCGATGAAGCGGCGCTACGCGAGGAAATGCGCGTCCTGCAATGCGGTGAACTGGATTTCGCCACGCTGCCGATCTCCGGCAATGCGAGCCCCGATCTGACCTCGACGCTTGATCCCAAAGCGAAGAACGGCTCGATTGTCGAGTTCAAGACGACCAAGGACACGATCCTGCGCGATACCACGCCGGTGCCGCCGGAACGGCCTTTCGATCCGTCAAAGCCGGTGCGCGTCGTTGGCCCGCAATTCTTTCCCGATGATCGTGATATCGATCTGGCAAACCCGGCCATCGCCGGCAGCCAACCGCGCCAATAGCAACACGAACAGCAAGCGTCAGCCTGCCGGGTCCTGCCAGCGCTCCTCGCAGATCAGATCATCCAGCGGCAGACGCTGACGCCAGCCCTTCAGCGCCAGTTCCGGTTGGGCATAGAGTTCCTCGACATAGCCGAGACACAGCCAGGCGACGATCTCCACCCGCTCCGGTATGCCGAGAAGCGCGCGCACGTCGCTGTCGTGAAAAATACTGACCCAGCCAACGCCGACACCTTCGGCGCGCGCCGCAAGCCAGAGATTCTGCACGGCGCAGACGGTCGAATAGACATCCATGCGTGGATTGTGCGTGCGCCCCAGAACAACAGGCCCTGCCCGGTCGGGATCGCAGGTCACGATGATCGACAGCGGCGCCTTGCGGATGCCTTCGAGCTTCAGGCTGCGATAGAGCGCTTGGCGTTCATCGACAAACAGACCCGCCGCCTCGTCATTGGCGCGGGAAAATGCCTCATAGGCCCGCTCGCGCGTTTCTGGCGATCGCACCAGGATGAAGCTCCACGGCTGCATGAAGCCGACGGAGGGCGCCGCATGGGCCGCTTCCAGTAACCGGCGCACCAGATCCTCGGGCAAGCACCGATCGAGGAACTGATCGCGCACGTCGCGCCGCGTATGGATGGCCGCATAGACGGCGGCGCGTGCCTCCCTATCGAATGGCCCGGTCGGGCAAAGGCCCGCCTCTGCCCCTGATCCATGTGGCGCATCCATCATCCGCGATCCCGGAAGCGGTTGGTGATCGGATAGCGGCGGTCGCGGCCGAAATTCTTGCGGGTAATCTTCACGCCAGGTGCTGACTGGCGGCGCTTGTATTCGGCAAGATAGAGCAGATGCTCGATGCGGTGGACGGTTGCCACGTCATGGCCGCGCGCGATGATCTGCTCGGTGCTCAGCTCGTTTTCCACAAGGCATTCGAGAATGTCATCAAGCACCGGATAGGGCGGCAGCGAATCCTGGTCCGTCTGGTTGGGGCGAAGCTCGGCCGATGGCGCCTTGGAAATGATGTTCTGCGGGATCACCTCGCCGCCCGGACCAAGCGCGCCCAGCGGTACACTACGGTTGCGCCATTCGGCAATCGCATAGACCTGCATCTTGTAGAGGTCCTTGATCGGGTTAAAGCCGCCATTCATATCGCCATACAGTGTCGCGTAACCCACCGACATTTCCGACTTATTGCCCGTCGTCACCACCATGGCGCCAAACTTGTTGGAAATCGCCATCAGGATGGTGCCGCGCGTGCGGCTCTGCAGGTTTTCCTCGGTAATGCCCTCCTCGGTCCCCTCGAACATATCCGACAGCGCCGATAGAAAGCCTTCCACCGGCTCAGAGATCGGCACGATGTCATAGCGGCAGCCAAGCGCCTTGGCGCAGTCTTCGGCATCCTTGAAACTGTCCTCGGACGTATAGCGATAGGGCAGCATCACCGTGCGCACCCGCTCCGCCCCCAAAGCATCGACGGCAAGTGCGGCGCAGACCGCCGAATCGATGCCGCCGGAAAGCCCCAGCACGACGCTCTTGAAGCCGTTTTTGTTGACATAATCGCGAAAGCCCAGCAGGCAGGCACGGTAATCGGCCTCCTCCTGCTCGGGGATCGGCGCAAACGGCCCCCTGTCGCAGACCCAGATTTCGCCCTTTCGCTGCCAGTCGGTCATGGCAAGTGCGGTCTCAAATTGCGGCATCTGGAATGCCAGCGTCCGGTCGGCATTGAAGCCGAAGCTTGCGCCGTCAAACACCAGCTCGTCCTGGCCACCCAGCTGGTTGACGAAAATCAGCGGCAGACCGCTTTCGATCACCTGGCGCAGCACGACCTGATGGCGCACATCCACCTTGCCGCGGAAATAGGGCGAACCATTCGGCACGACGAGCAGTTCGGCACCGCTTTCGGCCAGCGTTTCGCAGACACCGAGATCGTTCCAGATTTCCTCGCAGATCGGCACGCCAAGCCGCACGCCGCGAAAATTCACCGGCCCCGGCATTTCGCCTTCGTCAAACACGCGCTTTTCATCGAACTCGCCATAGTTCGGCAGGTCGATCTTGTCGCGCAGCGCCAGCACAGTACCCTTGTCTATGGTGGCAACTGAATTGTGCCGCCCCTTCGGTCCCTGACGCGGCAGGCCGATGATGACACCCGGTCCACCGTCCTTCGTATCCTCGACAATCGTCTCCAGCGCCTTCCAGCAGGCTTTCAGAAAGGCCGGCTTCAGCACCAGATCTTCCGGCGGATAGCCGGAAAGAAACAGCTCGCTGAACACGATCAGGTCGGCGCCCTGGCGGGCCGCCTCGCGGCGCGCCTCACGGGCAAGCGACAGGTTGCCGGCGACATCGCCAACAACGGGGTTGAACTGAGCGAGCGCTATGCGCAATGTCTGGGCAATGTCCTGGGTCATGCTGTTGATTTACCGTGCAGCACCGCAAGGGGCAACGGAAAAGCCGTGAAATTTTATGCGACTGGTCTTGTCTCAGCCGGCACCCGGATAGAGCGCATATTGCGGCCGGCCATCGGTGATTTCGTAAAAGTCAGCCTTGTCCTGGCAATAGATATGGTGATCAATCGTCAAACCGCTGGGCTGGTCAAAGGCGCCGGCCACCACCGAAATCACAGCCCGGCCATCCGCCTGCCAGAACAGAGGCGCGCCGCAAGCGCTGCAAAAGCCGCGCTGTGCCTTGTCGCTGGCGCGGTACCAGCGCAACGTTCCGCCATCCCTGATCTCGATATCGCTGCGCGCCACATCGCCGGAGGTGAAATAGAGGCCCGTCTGCCGGCGGCATTGCGAGCAGTGGCAGGCAATCACCGGCCCCATCTCGCCGTTCACTTCAAATCGCACCGTGCCGCACAGGCAGCCACCCAGACGTGTCATGACACACTCTCCCGCTGTTTCTGCGATAAGGTCCCTCCAATGCACAGCCGTTGTCAAATGCGAAACTTTGAGGCTTATCGTCACCTCAGCAAACAAATACCCTGATTTTTGGGGGGAAAAACACCAGTAAATTGCATCGTATTTTTATATCGCCTCTTTACCATTTGTTAACATCAACCTGTGATTATATTCGCATTCGGTAATAAAAAACGAAGAAGGAAAACAGAACTCCACCTGTGATCCTTTAAACTCTCTGCCCGTCATTTTCAGCACTCCTACGACGGGTCAAACAGGAAAAGGCCGGTATCCCCCCTACCGGCCTTTTTCTTGTTGTCTTTGAAAGAGTTGATAGATCAGCCGTTGACGACCATCCGCTTTTCATCGCGACCAGTCTTCATGCGCTCCGCCAGCAGGAAGGCCAGTTCCAGTGCCTGGTCGGCATTGAGGCGCGGGTCGCAATGGGTATGGTAACGATCCTGCAGATCGCCGGCGGTGACGGCGCGTGCACCACCGGTGCATTCGGTCACGTCCTTGCCGGTCATTTCCACATGGATACCGCCCGGATGAGAGCCTTCTGCGCGGTGGATCTGGAAGAAGCTCTCGACTTCCGACAGGACCCGGTCAAACGGCCGTGTCTTGTAGTTGTTGAGCGTGATCGTATTGCCATGCATCGGATCGCAGGACCACACGACCTTGCGGCCCTCCCGCTCCACGGCGCGGATCAGGCGCGGCAGGTGATCGGCAACCTTGTCGTAACCGAAGCGGCAGATCAGAGTCAGACGGCCGGCCTCATTGGCAGGGTTGAGGATGTCGATCAGGCGCAAAAGGTCGTCTGCCTGCAGCGAGGGACCGCATTTCAGGCCGATCGGGTTCTTGATACCGCGGCAGAATTCCACATGCGCATGGTCGGCCTGGCGGGTGCGGTCGCCGATCCAGATCATGTGGCCGGACGTGGCATACCAGTCGCCGGAGGTGGAATCGACGCGCGTCAGCGCCTCCTCATAGCCCAGAAGCAGCGCCTCGTGGCTGGTGAAGAAATCGGTTTCGCGCAGCGCCGGATTGTTTTCCGAGGTAATACCCACGGCCTTCATGAAGTCCATGGTTTCGGAAATCCGGTCGGCAAGCTTGCGGTAACGCTCGCCCTGCGGGCTGTCCTTGACGAAGCCGAGCATCCACTGATGCACGTTTTCAAGATTGGCATATCCACCCATGGCAAAGGCGCGCAGAAGGTTCAGCGTCGCCGCCGACTGGCGGTAGGCCATCAGCTGGCGTTCAGGGTTCGGAATTCGGGCTTCCGGGTTGAACTCGATGCCGTTGATAATGTCGCCGCGATAGGACGGCAGCTCCACCTCACCCTGCTTTTCGATATTGGACGAGCGTGGCTTGGCGAACTGGCCGGCAATGCGGCCCACCTTCACGACGGGCTGCTGGGCGCCAAAGGTCAGCACCACGGCCATCTGCAGGAAGGCACGGAAGAAGTCGCGGATCGTGTCGGCACCATGTTCCTGAAAGCTTTCGGCGCAATCGCCGCCCTGCAACAGGAAGCCATTGCCTTCAGCCACCTGGGCGAGGCTTTTCTTCAGGCGGCGGGCCTCACCGGCAAACACCAGCGGCGGAAAAGTCGCCAGCTGCGCTTCGGTTGCCTTCAGCGCATCCATGTCCGGGTAATCCGGAACCTGCTGGATCGGCTTTTGGCGCCAGGTATTCGGGGTCCAGTTCTGTACCATGTCCGTCATTCCGTCGTTCGATGTCCGGCTTGGCCGGCGTGTCTTGAATGGCGCGGCTTATAACCCTTAACGGCTGTTTTGCCTAGCGCAGCATCACCGGAGAATCTGCACCCCATTGCGCAACACATTGTTCAGCACGTTTGTTTGTCGGATCATGACATTTTTAGGCGATAAACCGACCAATCCCGGTCAATGAATGCCGGTTTCGCTGCATGATGCAGCATGGCAATTTTAATTTTTCTTTGAACGGTGCTTGCCATGCTCCTTGACGATATCCTGCGCGACCGATCCGGCAATTTCGGAATTATGACCGCTCTCCTGATGGTGCCGCTGATCGGCACGGCAGGCCTTGCCATCGATGTCGGCTTTGCCATGGAACAGCGTCAGATGCTGATGAATGCCGCCGATGCCGCCGCCGTCGGCGCATTGGCGGAAAAATCACAAGGCGTCGCATCGGCGCTATCCATGTCCTCCGATGGCGAGGTCGCACTTGCCGATGCCGATGCCGAACGCCTGTTTGCAGCCCAGTTGCCGGATGACCTTGCCGTTCGTGTCGGCCAGGTCGATATCGACATCCAGCGCAAGGGAAAGGACCTTGTCTCGCAGCTCAGTTTTTCCGCCACGGTCCCCACCTCCTTCCTGCGCGTGCTGGGCAAGGAAGCCTTCACCGTCAGCGGCACAGCCACGGCCACCTACCAGACGAATGCCTTCATCGATTTCTTCATGCTGCTCGACAACACGCCCTCCATGGGGCTTGCGGCAACCGAAGCCGGCATTGCTCTGATGGAGAAACACACTTCTGACAAATGCGCATTCGCCTGCCATGCGACGGAAAACGCTGACCAGAACACCTATCTGATCGCCAAGCAGTTCGGCGTGAAGATGCGTATCGATGTTGTGCGCGAGGCAACCCAGGCATTGACCCATGATGCGACGGAATATACCCGCGTCGCCAACCAGTACCGCATGGCCGTCTACACCTTCGGTGCGACCGCCGAAAAAGCAGGACTGACCGAAGTTGCGACCATGAACGCAAATATGGCACAGGTGCGCACGGCGACAGATGCGGTTGATCTGATGACCACGAAAAAGAACAACTACAAAAACAACGAATTGACGGATTTCAACGGCGCCCTGACAAGCATCAAGGACAAGATCGGTTCCGGCGGTTCGGGTGTCAGCTCGGCAGATCGCCAGAAGGTGCTGTTTTTCGTCGCCGATGGCGTTGCCGACTATAACAATGGCGACTGCACTGAAAAACCCAACGGCACCCGCTGCCAGGAGCCACTGAATACGGCCTATTGCACCGCGATCAAGGAGAAGGGCGTCAAGATCGCCGTTCTCTATACGACCTATCTTGACCTGCCGGACAATGACTGGTGGCGAAACTGGATCAAGCCATTCAACAGCAAGATCCCGACCAATATGGAAGCCTGCGCCTCGCCCGGCTACTTTTTCGAGGTGGCGCCCAATCAGGGTATTACAGAGGCCATGCAGACCCTGTTCCGCAAGGTCATCAGCGCGCCGCGCCTGACCAGCTGACACTCGTGGTTCGATGGTTCAAACCAAGCGGGCCGGTCAGTGAACTGACCGGCCCGCTTTCCATTCAAGTCCAGGCCGATCAGCCCTCGACGCGCTCGCCGTTGCGCAGCCGGTAATTCGGCTTGTACATGGTGACCAGTTCTTCAGATGCCGTCGGATGCACCGCCATGGTGCGGTCAAAATCATCCTTCGTCACGCCGGCCTTCAGCGAAATGCCGAGCAACTGCGCCATCTCGCCGGCCTCATGGCCCAGGATATGCGCGCCCACAACCTTGCGGTCGGCTGCATTGACGATCAGTTTCATGATCATCTTTTCCGCGCGGCCCGAAAGCGTCGCCTTCATCGGCCGGAACTCGGCGCGATAGATCTCGATCTCGTCAAACTTCTTGGCAGCTTCCTCTTCCGACAGACCAACCGTGCCGATTTCCGGCTGCGAGAACACCGCCGTGGCGATCAGGTCATGATCGGGGGCCGTCGGATTGTTCTTGTACTCGGTCTCGATGAAGCACATGGCCTCGTGGATGGCGACCGGCGTCAGCTGTACCCGGTCCGTCACATCACCCAGCGCAAAGATATGCGCGACATTGGTGCGCGAATAGGCATCGACAATAATGGCGCCGCGCTCGTTCATCGCAACGCCTGCCGCTTCCAGCCCGAGCCCTGCCGTGTTCGGATCGCGACCGAGCGCCAGCATGATCTGGTCGGCAACAATGGTGGCTCCGGCCTTCGTGCGAGCACTTACCCCCCCTGCCGGCGATTGTGTTACCTCCTCGATGATATCGGTGAGGATGATGCGGATACCCTTGTCTTCCATTGCCTTGTGCAGGCCCTGGCGCATGTCGTGGTCGAAGCGTGACAGGATCTCGCGGCCGCGATAGATCAGCGTGGTATCGACGCCGAGCCCGTGGAAGATATTGGCAAATTCCACCGCGATATAGCCACCGCCGGCAATCAGGATGGATTTCGGCAGCGCGTCGAGGTGAAACGCCTCGTTCGAGGTGATGCAGAACTCAGAGCCCGGCAGCGCCTCATGCGGATTGGCAACGCTACCGGTGGCAATAATGATGCGCTCAGCCGTCACCTGCTTTGCCGTCTTCACCAGCCGGATGGTATGGGCATCGATGAGTTCGGCGCGGCTGTCGATCAGTTCGGCACCGGCATTTTCCAGCCCGCGACGATAGAGCCCTTCCAGCCGGGCAATTTCCTTGTCCTTGGCGGCCACCAGCGTTTTCCAGTCGAAACGGCTTTCGCCAACCGTCCAGCCATAGCCGGCGGCATCCTCGAAATGCTCGTGAAATTGCGAGGCATAGACGAACAGCTTCTTCGGTACGCAGCCACGGATGACGCAGGTGCCGCCAAACCGGTATTCCTCGGCGATTGCCACCTTCTTGCCCATGGAGGCCGCAAGTCGCGCCGAGCGCACGCCGCCAGACCCGCCACCAATGACAAACAGGTCGTAATCATAAGCGGTCATGACAAAACTCCTCAGGCGTCGGTGACAAAATTGGGATCAAAGGCATGCCGGGCGGCGCGCCTTCATTGCAGCGCATATAGAACCGGAGCATGTCAAAAGAAAAGCCCGGACGAGCCGGGCTTGACAGATCAGCAACAAAGACAGCGGATCAGGGCTTGGCGGGAACCGGCGCCACGCCAACATCAGCAACCGGCGGCTGAATCGGCGTCGCATCCATCAGGCCACGCAGCTTGGCGGTCGAAGCGGACGTGAGATCACGTGAAATACCGCTCGCCCAGATTTCGGCGGCCCGCACGGACTCGCGCTGCACCAGCGGCAGGGCGGTCAGATATTTCTTGCCGACATCCGAACCGTAGAAGGCAGCGATCTGCTTCAACTCTTCGGCGGTGAAGGAGCGTGCGAAAATCGCCGCCACTTCGTTTTCCAGATCGGCACGGCGCGGAGCCAGCGCCAGCGCCTGTTCGTCGACGGTCTTGGTGATCTGTTCCTGATAGTTCGGCGAGGCGAGCGTGTACTCGTTCTTCAGCCGCTCGGCGAGATTGGGCAGGATCGCGTCATAACGACCGGTGGCATTCAAAACGCCGATCACGTCCTTGGCAGCTTTCAGATGCGCGGGCGCCAGGTCCTGCGCATGGGCAGACGCACCGAACATTGCCGTCGAGAAAAGGATTGCGAGAGCGGCGGACCGGCCAAAATTCGCATGTCTGATCATTATTCGTTGCTCCTGTCTTTAATTCGCCTTGAGCGTCCGCGCACCGGCCGGGCCGGCGATGATCGCGAAGGACGCAATGTTGATGAACAGCCCGTGTTCGACGACGCCGGGTATGGAATTCAATTGAACCGCCAACGCCTCTGCATCAGGAATACGGCCAAAAAATGCGTCGAGAATATAGTGTCCGCCATCGGTGGTGAACACGTCCTCGCTGGAACGGCGCAGCTTCAGTTCGCCCGAAAGGCCAAGCCTTTCGGCAAGCCGGTCAATGGCGATGCGGGTGCTCGAAAGGCCGAAGGGGTTGACTTCGATCGGCAGCGGAAAGCGACCCAGCGTCTCGACAACCTTCGTCTCATCGGCAATCACGATCATCTGCGTCGATGCCGACGCGACGATCTTCTCGCGCAAAAGCGCACCACCGCCGCCCTTGATCAGCGTCAGTGCCGCATCCAGCTCGTCGGCGCCGTCGATCGTCAGATCAAGCTGCGGCAATTCGTCGAGGGATTTCAACGGCACACCGAGTTCCAGGCACAGGCGTGCCGTACGCTCGGAGGTTGGAACCCCCTCCACCTTCAGCCCGTCAGCCACCTTTTCCGCCAGCAGACGAACGAATTCCTCCGCCGTCGAACCGGTGCCGATGCCCAGCCGCATTCCGTCTTCGACATATTGAAGAGCCGCTTGCGCTGCCTTCACCTTCATTTCGCGGGCGTCCATGCGCCACAAGCTCCCGTCTGATTTCGCCGAGTGCTGTTTACACGCCCCGCCCGCCAAACAAAAGTCCCCACAAACACTATCCTGATCTGCGAGGTTTTCGGCGTGCCGTGGCGCTGCATTTGCATTTGTGCCGGCAAGACCT
Source organism: Rhizobium sp. FY34 (assembly GCF_005222845.1). Lineage (GTDB taxonomy): Bacteria > Pseudomonadota > Alphaproteobacteria > Rhizobiales > Rhizobiaceae > Neorhizobium. Next base: position 142,045 of record NZ_STFZ01000016.1, read on the forward strand.
TAATCGGGGTCATCCTTCAGTCCACGCAAAGGGCCTTACCGTGACAAAAGCTCTCGTTGTCTTCGATCTCGACGGAACGATGATCGATACAGCCCCGGATCTTATCGAAAGCCTGAACCACACGATCGCGGCCCGCGATCTGGCACCGGTCACCTTCAACGACCTCACGCATCTGGTCGGCCAGGGCGCCCGCGTCATGATCCGTCGCGCCTTTGCGCTGCGTGAGGCGCAGCTGGACGAGGCCGAAGTCGAACCGTTGCTTGCCCGCTTCCTCGATCACTACAAGGCCCATATGCCGGGCCATGCCCGCGTCTATGAAGGGCTGCTGGACAGTTTCGACCAGCTGGAAGCCGCCGGCATGCAGCTCGCCGTCTGCACCAACAAGCTGGAACAGCTGGCCTATCCGCTTCTTGACAAAATGGGCCTCACCCATCGCTTTGCCGCCATGACGGCCGGCGATACGTTTTCCGTGCGAAAGCCCGATGCGCGCCACCTGCTCGGCACCATCGAAATGGCCGGTGGCGACCCGGCCCGCACGGTAATGATCGGCGACAGCGTCAACGACATCCTGGCCGCCCAGAATGCCAAGGTCGCCTCCATCGCCGTCACCTTCGGCTATTCGGACGTGCCGGTGGAAACGCTGAAACCCTCGCGTGTGATCTCCCATTTCGACGAGTTGACGCCGGAACTGGTGCTGGAAGCAATTGAAATTGCGACAGTTTCAATGGCCGCTCAATAAAATTTCAGTCATGATTTTTCCAGCGAGTGGGGCAAGTATGACGCCTGGATGCCCCACTGCGATATGAAGCCCGTCCAAAGCCGCAACCGGACCAATGTAGGGCATGCCACTTTTGAGCATAGGCCTGCGCCCCACGTTCGCCGAACGAAGCTTGAGCGGGCCAAGTTTCGGGAAATACATCTCGATTGACGTCTTGAGGCGCTCGCCAAAAACATCTGGTACATTTTCCGGCCTGTCATCGATATAGCCCTTGGCTGCCAGAACCGTGCCATCAGCGATCTGGCGAACTTCGATGTTTGGGCAGCAAACGATGCGGCCAATGGCTTGCCTCTCGGCTGCGAAATTGAACAGAATTGTGGGAGACGTGGATAGCCCGAGATCCGGCACGAATGCATGGACCAATTCCGCCGTGCCCTGCCCGCCAGCAATCACAACCGCATCTGCGGCATAACTCGCCGTCGCAGTACGAACACCCGTCACACGACCGTTGGCTGTCACCAGATCTATGACGGTTTGATCAAAGAGAAGGGATGCGCCCTGGCTGGCCGCGGCTTTCGCCAACGCGCTGGTGAAGGCAATAGGGTTGAGTGCGATATCATCGGGAACATAGGCTGCCACATCCGGCAGCCTCGCCAAATGCGGTTCAAGTTGCCCCAATTTCTTCCTGTCAATCAGCTCAACGGCAGTACCTGCCTGTTGCTGCTGCAGAACAACCGCTTCTGTTTCATCCGCACTGTTGCGCCATATCAGTGATCCGAGCCGAATGTCGCCAAACAGTACCGGTTGATCGCGCAGCAGAGCGTGATGATAAGTAAAGGCCTTGCGCCTCAGCTCGTAGGAAACGCTATCGGTGGGGTCCGAATAGAACAAGTTGACCCAACCGAAAGCAAGCGCTGTCACGCCGCTGGCAGGTTTGGGACCAGCCTCCATGAGGATGACGTCAACACCAGGATGCTGCGCCAAATGATACGCAACAGATGCGCCCAGTATTCCCGCACCGACAACAATGATTTTCATGCAAACCGTGATCACCAACTGGATGAGGTCGAACCCGTACAGCGTTTCGGTGACACATAGATGTAGCTTGCACAGGCTATTGGCGGCAGAGCAGACATCACAATTGAAAACGCCCGCAGGCAGGGCGGAACTAACCCCGGAAAGTTGGAGACAACTTTTCAGGGTTTTTCATGTCCAGGCACAGCACATCCTTCAAGCAGTCCGTCTCTGCCGCTTATGGTGAGGGCGCTCGCATGGTCCCGTCAGAGCGGCTTGCGAGCGAGGAAAAGTCCCCGCTCGTGGCTGCTCTCGATTACCCCGCCACCTTGGGCGAACGCCACTTCAATTGCCTGCCGAAACGCCTTGAGCGCATCCTCTCCTGCGTCTTCGCAGGGCGGATAGGAAGTCATCGCCATAAAGACATCCTCCGGCTCTGTCACACGTAGCCGCGACGGGTGCTTATGGATCGAAACCTCGCCGAAGACCTGGCGCATGGTGTCTTCCGCCTCGGCAAAACCAAAGACTGCTGCGGACGGATCCATCGGGGCCGCGCCCAGAACGGCTGTCAGCTCGTAAAGCTCGCGCATGTTTCCGCGGCCATTCGTCGTCACCGCCAGAAAGCCACCGGGCTTCAGCACGCGTGCCATTTCCCGGATTGCCTCCAGAGGCTTCTCGACATGGTAGAGCATGTGCATGGCGATGACGCCATCGAAGGAGGCATCGGCAAACGAAAGCCGGGCGGCATCCGTCACTTCGCCGCCGACATGCCTGAAACTCCTGGCGGCGCAACGCTCCACAGCCTCGCTCACCATGGTCGCCGACCGATCGACCAATGTCAGGTCGAGATTGCCGGGCAAAGGTCCGCAGGAGGTCCAGAACCAGCCGGGACCACAGCCGACGTCCAGAAGAGATGTCGTGTCAACAAGTGGCAACTGTTGCCTGACCCAGGGAAACCAGCCGGTTTCGGCGATGGTGTAGAGCGTGTGCAATCGTGCCCGCGCTGCAATCTTGCTCACATTTCCATACTGTCTGGCATTGTCGGCTTGCGAAAAACTCACGGGCCACATCTCCTGCATGTCGGAAAATCTGACAGACGCCACAACCGTCTGCAACCCTCAGAGCGACAACAAGCGGTGGACAGTTCCAAGGCGGAGCAGCAGCAGTCCCGGCACAATCAAAAACGCCCGCAGGCTGGCTGCGGGCGTTTTCAATCCATCATGTGCCAAACGATCAGGCGCCGCGCGCCCTCGTCGTTTCGACAAAGGCCTTCATCACAGCATCGTCGCGGCTATAGACGTCATCGAAAAACTCGACCTTGCCATCCTTGTTCGGCCAGGCGGTGAAATAGGCAACATAGACCGGAATATTGGCTGTCACCGGAAGGGCGGCATTCTTGCCCTGGGCAATGCGGGCACCGACATCGGCTTCGCTGATCCCAAGCACGGCGGCGGCCATCTTGCGCGGTTCGGCAAGCCGGACGCAACCATGGCTGAGCGCGCGCATATCCTTCTGGAAGAAGCTCTTCGACGGCGTGTCATGCATATAGATGGCATGGCTATTGGGGAAGAGGATCTTCAATTCGCCGAGCGCATTGTCGCTGGATGGCGGCTGGCGAACAGAAATCGACTGGGTCGAGCCGAACCAGTTGACCGAATTGGAGGGCACGGCCTTGCCGCCCACTTCCACCTGATAGCCGAGGCGATCGAGATAGTTCGGGTCCTGGCGCAGCTTCGGCAGCATCTCGTTGATGATGATCGACTGCGGCACACCCCAATAGGGGTTCACTTCCACGGTCTTGATCTCGTCCTGGAAGAAATAGGTCTGGTTGGACTTCGAGCCCACCACGACGCGCATAGAAAACTGTTCCTGGCCGCTCTCGTGATAATAGACGCGGAAGGCCGGCTGATTGATGAAGACGTAACGGGTCCCCAGATCATTCGGCAGCCATTTTGTCTGCTCCATGGCGACAATGACCTTCTCGATCTTATCGGCGGCGGAGTGGCCGGCCATGGCGCGCACGGTTGCAGGCCCGATCACGCCATCCGCCTTCAGGCCGATCTCCTTCTGGAAACCCTTGACCAATTCGACAAGCTCCGGCGCATAATCCGGTGTGTCCTGATAGGCGGCAAGCGTTGCGGCATGCGTGGCCTTCAAGGCCTCGGAGCCGCGCTTTTCGATGGCGGCAATCACATTGGCAAGCTCGGCATTCTGGTTGCCGGGCTTCAGCACCAGATCCTGCGGCAGGCGCACCACCGGTTCGGAAGCGCCCGCTTCGGCGCGCAGATGCGCAAGCTCGGCCTTCAGCGCGGCAAATTGCGGGCTTGCAGGCTGAAGGCTTGCCAGATAGGCGCCGGCATCGACCGCCTGCGCTGCTGAGGGCAGAACTGTGGCAAGGTTCACATCACGCCGCTTCAGGTCATGATAGCCGGAAATGCGATTGGGATCGATCCGGCCACGCTGCATATCCTGCGCAAACAGCACGACCTTGGCGGACAGAGCCAGTTCAAACTGCATCAGATCCTTCTGATACTGGTCGGCGGGCGACACAGGCGCAGCCGGTAAGTCGGGCGCCGTGGACGGGCTACCATCGGTCGCGGCGATGGTGGTGGCGACCGGCTGTGCATCCGTGACGCTTGCCGTCGTCAGCGAGGGCACCTTCAGCTGGTAATCGGCCGGGTCCAGACCGAATTCCTCGGCCTTCTCAAAGCCTGCCAGCACCATGCGCGCCCGCTCACTGACATCATCCTTGTCCACCCAAAGAAGGGCGCCACCCTTGGCATAATAGGCCTCGACGGCTGCCGCCACATCTGCCGGTGCTGAAACCTTCGCTTCTGCCATGAAGCGCGTCGATGTCGTGGATGTGGCCGGCGCCAGACCGGCGGCCTTGACCAGGCGCATGCTCTCGGCCTTGTAGGTATAGTATTTCGGCCCTGTGACCTTCGGCAGCGGCTCCGGATCGCTGCGGTCGATGGCGCGCTGTTCGGCGCCGGAAATCGCAGGCATGCCGACCTGGCCTTCAACCTGTTCTTGAACGCTTTGGCGCTTGCCGCGCAGCATGTCCATCAGCGTCAGCGCCTCAGCGCGGCTGGTGCCCAGAGCGGAAAACGAAATGCCAGACAGCAGCGCAAGTGCGAGGGAAGTCTTCTGATGGAAATTGGACAATGTCGGCCTCGTCACCTTGTGCGCCTTGAATCACGGCTATTTGCTTTTTTATGCTGCGCCTGTCTAGCGGAACGGACGCGGCGTGAAAAGTAAACGAATGGCAGCGTCAGCCGGTGCAAACACCGGCGCGGCAGCTTCCATCGTTTCCAGAACCTTAAGAAACCATTCGTTAAATTTTTACTGACGAGGCATTAGTCCTACCGATCACGGTCTGGTGACGTGTGACGGCCGGGACGCGAAACTTGGGCAGAGTGTCTTTCAGGGCACGCCCCTTAAGCCCCTTGCATATCGGCGGCCACCGCCATTCCATGTTGACAGGCCGCGTTTGCCCCTCGCAACGCTTGCAGTCACATGCCAATCGTATAGTAATTCGCGCGCCCGACCTTGCATGCCCCGCGCCCCTTGGCTAGTTGGGGCCCATGCAGCTTTTGGATCCAATGCACCCTTTTGGACAATGTCACATAGAGGCTTGACGATGACCACGCGCACCGAAACCGATACATTTGGCCCGATCGAGGTCGCCAGCGACCGTTATTGGGGCGCCCAGGCAGAGCGATCGCTCGGCAATTTCAAGATCGGCTGGGAAAAACAGCCCCTCTCCGTCGTGCGTGCACTCGGCATCGTCAAGCAGGCCGCGGCCCGCGCCAACATGGCGCTCGGCGGTCTCGACGCCAAGATTGGCGATGCGATCATCGCAGCCGCCCAGGAAGTGATCGACGGCAAGCTCAACGACCACTTCCCGCTCGTCGTCTGGCAGACCGGTTCTGGCACCCAGTCCAATATGAATGCCAATGAAGTGATCTCAAACCGCGCCATCGAAATGCTGGGCGGCGTGATGGGCTCGAAGAAGCCGGTCCACCCCAACGATCACGTCAACATGAGCCAATCGTCGAATGACACCTATCCGACGGCCATGCACATCGCCTGCGCCGAACAGATCGTGCGCATTCTGATCCCCGGCCTCAAGCACCTGCATGCGGCACTGGATGCGAAATCCAAGGCCTTTGCCCATATCATCAAGATCGGCCGCACCCACACGCAGGATGCCACGCCGCTGACGCTCGGCCAGGAATTCGGCGGCTATGCCGCGCAGGTCGCCTCTGCCATAAAGCGACTGGAAATCTCGCTGCCGGGTCTCTACGAGCTTGCCCAGGGCGGCACGGCTGTCGGTACGGGGCTGAATGCACCGGTTGGCTTTGCCGAAAAAGTCGCCGAAGAGATCGCCGCGATCACCGGCCTGCCCTTCATCACGGCACCCAACAAGTTCGAGGCGCTCGCCTCGCATGATGCTATGGTATTTGCCCATGGCGCCATCAATGCCGCAGCCGCTGCCCTCTTCAAGATCGCCAACGACATCCGCTTCCTCGGCTCCGGCCCGCGTGCCGGCCTTGGCGAATTGTCGCTGCCGGAAAACGAGCCGGGCTCGTCCATCATGCCGGGCAAGGTCAATCCCACCCAGTCGGAAGCCCTCACCCAGGTTTGCGCCCACATCTTTGGCAACAATGCCGCCATCACCTTTGCCGGCAGCCAGGGCCATTTCGAATTGAATGTCTACAATCCGATGATGGCCTACAACTTCCTGCAGTCGGTCCAGCTGCTGGCCGATGCCGCCGTGTCCTTCACCGACAATTGCGTCGTCGGCATCGAGGCCCGCGAGGACAATATCCGCAAGGGCGTTGAAAATTCGCTGATGCTGGTCACCGCCCTCAACGGCAAGCTTGGCTATGATCTCTGCGCCAAGATTGCCAAGACCGCCCACAAGAACGGCACGACCCTGCGCGACGAAGCCGTCGGCGGTGGCTATCTGTCCAATGAAGAATTCGACCAGTATGTCCGTCCGGAAAACATGATCGGCCCGAAGTAAAATCTGATCATTGCAGGGCGCGGAAAGGATCTCCGCGCCCTGCCCTGCGCCGCAAGGGTCATTCCTTCACGCAATCAATGCAACCATTGACTTTTTTTGAATACCGTCACAACCACATTAATTCCGTAAAGCCCTCTGAATCTCTTATTTATTTAGCGATACCTTATCGATATTTGCGCTCTGAGCCGCATGATCGAATGTGACGGATTTTAATTGTTTCCAAATATTTTCCGCATAATCATGTACTTAAGGATGACGCAGCCAGCATCGGAGTAGAGCAATGAGCACGGCCGTTGCGCCACGAGCGCCAGCCTTGGACGTCGCAGGCCAGATCATGCATGCCATGCGGACCATGGGCGTGTCGCCTATTCCGCGCAATTACCAGATTTTCTACGAGGCCTTCATCGGCAGCAACCCGGCCCTGAGCCGCGAGCTTGCACTTTTAGGCAGCAAGGCGCGCCAGGAAGAACTGGACCATCTGGCCATGACCCATCTCGGGCTCGGCCAGGCCTCTGTCGTGGACAAGGCGCATACGCGCATCCTGTCGGAACTCGATGACCTGCTGGCGCTGTTGCGCAAGGAGCAAACTTCGCTCGAGACCTATAACCGGCTGCTCGACGAAACATCATTGCGCATCAATGCAAAGACCACGACCTCGACGGACATTCTGCGCAATGCCATCTCCATTCTCAGCGATGCCACCGGCAAGACGCTGGAGAGTGGCGAGCGCACGGTGGAAGGCGTCGTCCAGCGCTCGCAGGAAATGGACCAGGTCCGCAAGGAGCTCGACGAATACAAGCGCATTGCCAATACGGATTCCCTGACACGTCTCTCCAATCGCCGCGCCTTCGACGAACAGCTGACCGCCATCTACAATGATCCGATGCGCCTGCCGGTGACGGCGCTGGTTCTGGCAGACATCGATCATTTCAAGAAGGTCAACGATACCTATGGGCATCCTGTGGGTGACAAGATCCTTGCCTCGGTGGCCGCCGTTCTGCGCTCCAATGTGCGCAAGGATATCTTCACGGCGCGCACCGGGGGCGAGGAATTTGCACTGATCGTCGAGGGCAATACGCCCGACGAGGTCACCGGCATGTGCGAACGCATTCGCCGCGCACTGGAAATCCGCCCTTTTCGCAATTCGCGTACCGGTGTGGACTATGGTCCGATCACCATTTCGCTTGGCTTTGCCATGGCCTCCCAGGCAAATGATCCCGGCGATCTTTATATCAAGGCCGATACGGCACTCTACAGCGCCAAGAATGGCGGCCGCAACCGCACGGTCCTCTTCGCCGATGGCATGCGCAAGGACTATGCCGGCAAGGGCTGGTTGATCTACAAGAAATAGGGCTCAGCGGAAAAGAGACCGGTTACCACATGCTGGCTGTGGCACGTGTGGGCCATTCGCGGTCATAGCTCTCCTTGTCGAAATCATCCTTGGCTGCCTTCAACATGTCGCCCGGTGTCGGCAGTGTGCCGGGCTCACGGAAGCGCTCCGGGTTCCACAAATCGGCGCGCATCACGGCCCGCGCACATTGGAAATAGACCTCGCCGATGGTCACGACCACGACAGTGCGCGGGTGTTTTCCATCCATCTCGAAACTCTCGAGCAGGCCCGGCGCAACAGAAACAACAGCCCGGCCATTGATACGCAGCACGCTATTGGAACCGGGGATCAGGAACATCAGGGCGACGCGCGGATCTCGCACGATGTTTTCCAGACTGTCGACGCGGTTATTGCCACGCCAGTCCGGCAAAAGCACGGTCGTTGCATCATCCACCCGCACCACGCCACCCAGATCGCCGCGCGGCGAACAGTCAAGCCCTTCCGGGCCAACCGTTGCCAGCGCCATGAAGGGCGAGGCTTCGATCATAAGCCGGTATTCAGGCGTCAGCGCAGGCGTCACCTTGATGCGTGATGCTTCGGAAGATGCACCATAGATCTGCCGCAGCTGATCGATGGTTTCGATATGGTCCATGGCCGCGCCTCCCCGTTTCCGCTTGGCGACGCTATTGCGTAAAGCCTTCATGATCAAGCCGATATCGACCTATCGGGCCACCGCCGGGTTGTCGCGGTTCATGCCCTTCTCGGCAAGCTCGGCTTCATAACCGGCAAACAGCGAGGCGCCATCCTGGCCCAGCTCGCGCAGATAACGCCAGGTAAAGATGCCGCTGTCATGCCCGTCATCAAAGGCAATGCGCACCGCATAATTGCCGGCAGCAACGACATTGCGAATGCCGACCAGCCGCTTGCCGGGCACGGTGACCTTCTGGCCCGGCCCATGGCCCTGAACTTCCGCCGAGGGCGACAGGACGCGCATCATCTCCGCCGGCAACGAAAAGGACGCGCCGTCGTCAAAACTCACGGTCAGGGTCCGGCGATCTTCGGAAACGCGCAATTCGGTCGGCCAGGCCTGGTCGAAGGCTTCAGTCATGATGGCTCTTCCATTTGCAGGGAAACATGGAGCAATCGGCCCTTCCTGCAAGTGGCCGCGCAGGAACAACCCTATCCGACTTGACGCCCGTGACTTCAAGACCCATTTTAGAAGAACCGGAGGACATGAATTGAACAGTCTGGTCGACCCGCTTCACCCGCACGCACCGCTGAACGTACAAAAACAGCCGATGATCGACCCGTTTGGCCGGGCCGTGACCTATCTGCGCGTCTCGGTGACCGACCGCTGTGATTTCCGCTGCACCTATTGCATGGCGGAAAACATGACCTTCCTGCCCAAGAAGGACCTGCTAACGCTGGAGGAGCTCGACCGGCTCTGTTCCGCCTTCATCGAAAAGGGCGTGCGCAAGCTTCGGCTTACCGGCGGCGAACCGCTGGTGCGCAAGAATATCATGTATCTGGTGCGCGCCATCGGCCGGCATATCGAGGCTGGCCATCTCGATGAGCTGACGCTGACGACCAATGGCTCGCAGCTTGCCCGCTATGCCGATGAACTCTTTGACTCTGGCGTGCGGCGCATCAATGTCTCGGTCGATACGCTCGATCCCGACAAGTTCAAGGCGATCACCCGCTGGGGCGAGTTGCCGAAGGTGATGGAAGGCATCGATGCCGCCCAGAAGGCCGGGCTGAAGATCAAGCTGAATGCCGTGGCGCTGAAGGGCTTCAACGATCAGGAAATCCCAGACATGCTGCGCTTTGCCCATGGCCGCGGCATGGATCTGACCGTCATCGAGACCATGCCGATGGGCGAAATCGACGAGGACCGCACGGACCAATATCTGCCGCTGTCTGCGCTGCGCCAGAGCCTCGAACAGCAGTTCACGCTGGAGGACATCCCCTACAAGACCGGTGGCCCGGCCCGCTATGTCACCGTGAAGGAAACCGGCGGGCGCCTCGGCTTCATCACGCCGATGACGCATAATTTCTGCGAAGGCTGCAACCGCGTGCGCCTCACCTGCACCGGCACGCTCTATATGTGCCTGGGCCAGAACGATGCGGCGGACCTGCGCACGGCATTGCGCGCCTCTCCCGATGATGCCTTCCTGTCAGCCGCCATCGACGAGGCGATCAGCCGCAAGCCCAAGGGGCATGATTTCATCATCGATCGCAACAACCGCCCAGCCGTTGCCCGCCATATGAGCGTCACCGGCGGCTGACGGTCAACTTAGACCGGTGTCGACAGGTGCAAGCAGCCGATCTTTCAGCTATAGAGCGGTCGATGACCCGTGCCACGAATTTTCCCGCAGACGCGATTGAAGAACCGGCTGCCCGCCGCTGCGGCACCTGCACGCTCTGTTGCCGCCTGCCGGATATCGATGCGCTGGACAAGCCCGCCAATGCCTGGTGCCGGCACTGCGTGGCGCAAGAGGGCTGCCGCATCTATGAGGCGAGACCCCAGCTCTGTCGTGATTTCCACTGTCACTGGCTATCCTCGCAAAGGCTTGGGCGCCATTGGGAGCCGGCGGTCACGGGCATGATGGTTTATGAACAGGGCGCGCAGGTCACCGTTCTCGTCGATCCGGACCGTGCCGATGCCTGGCGCGCAGAACCCTTTGTCGGCGAGCTTCGCCAATGGGCCGCCGCAGTGGAAGTCCAGGGCGGCTATGTCATTGTCTTTGCCGGAGACACCGTCACCAGGATCAGGCCCTGAGCACACACAAAACCGCCGCAGATGGCTCCGCGACGGCTGAATGGGATCGGTCAGGCTGGCTGGCAAATCTACCCTATCAGGCGGCCCAGCTGGTGCGGCGGCCGCCCGGTTCGCTGGTCTTGAAATGGTCGATCTTATCGGCCAGCGCCTCGACGCGACCGCGCAAACCGTGGATCTCGGCATTGTTTTCCTCGACCATGGCGGCATTGCGCTGGGTGATCAGCTGCACCTCGCCCAGCGACTGCGTCACCTCGCCGATGCCGATCGACTGTTCGCCGGTTGCCGCCGAAATATCGGCAACCAGCTTCTGCACCGTGCTGATATGGCTGATGATCTCCGTCAGGGCCGTGCCGGTCTGCTCCACAAGATGAACGCCGTTTTCCACCTGCTGGGCGCTTGCGGAAATCAGGCCCTTGATTTCCCGCGCTGCATTGGCGCAGCGCTGCGCCAGTTCGCGCACTTCCTGGGCCACCACGGCAAAGCCGCGACCCGCTTCGCCCGCACGGGCCGCTTCCACGCCGGCATTCAGCGCCAGAAGATTCGTCTGGAAGGCAATCTCGTCGATCACCGAAATGATCGTGCTGATCTTGTTGGAAGACCGGCTGATCTCGTCCATCGCCTGGATGGCGCTGGTGACGACTTCGCCCGAACGGGTGGCAAAGGCTTCCGTCTGGTTGACCGACTGGGCCGTGCGCTGGGCGCTGGTGGCCGTCGAGCGCACGATGTCGGAAAGCTGGTGCAACGCCCGCGTCGATTGCTCCAGCGCTGCCGCCTGCTGTTCGGTGCGCCGCGCCAGATCATCGGCGGAAGTGGCCAGATTGCCGGTGCCGCTGTTGATGTCGCTGGCAACGGAGCGCACATCGGCAAGCGTTGCGCGCAGGGTTCGCACAGCCTGATTATAGGTCTGCGCCATCTCGACGAAATCGGCCGACAGGTTCTCGTTCATCTCCTGCTCGAGATCGCCCTCGGCCAGAAGATGCAGAACCTGCGAGAGAGCGGCCAGCGCCTCACGCTGCTCGTTGGAAATGCGGGCGCGCTCGGCCGCACGCCGTTCCGCCTCTATGCTGGAGGCTTCACGGCTGGCATTGGCTTCCTGCTCAAGGCGAATGTTTTCCAGTGCGGAATCGCGGAACACGCTGACCGAGCGCACCATGTCGCCGATCTCGTCGCCGCGTTCGCGGCCCTCGATCTTCACCTCCAGATCACCGCCGGCAAGCCGGGTCATGATCTCGGTCACACGCCGCAGAGGCCCGCGCAGGGTTTCCACCAGCATCAGCGCACCGATAATAGCAAGCAATGTGCCGATGACGGTGGCCGCAATGGAAATCTTGGCAGAGCGCTCACTGTCCTGCTTGCCGCTCTCCTGCGATTGCGTGACAAAATCCTTGAGACCCGTCATGCCCCTGGACAGCGTTTCCTCGGCCGATCCGCGCGCCGTTTTCCACTCGCCGGCAAGCGTCAGCAGCATTTCGGTATTCTTCGTCATGGCATCGAGAAGCGGTTGAATCTGCGGCGCAAACTCCAGCATCGTAGCATTCTTCACGCCAAGTCGGCTCACATTGGCGCTTGTCTGAGTCAGCGCACGAATATCTGCGAGCACTTCTTCACGGGCGGCAACCGTCAGGCTGACGCGCAGCCGTTCCGTATGCAGCTGCAACAGATCGATCAGCTGTAGCGCCTTGCCGCTTTCCACAAGCAGGCTGCGCATCAGCTGCACTTCATCTTCCAGATTGGCGAAACGGTCGGTGGCATTGGTGGTGCTCTTGGCCACTTCCTGCATGAAGACATCGCGCATCGGCATCAGCGCCTGCACGGCGTCGCGGGTCGCCTGCGCCTTTTCCGGCAGCGGCTGATCGCTGGCCAGAAGCGTCTCGATGGTTTTGGCCTGCGTTTTCACGGCATCCAGCATGCGCAGCACCTTGGAGCTGGCCTTGCCTTCAACCTTGGCGAATTCTTTTTGCAGCACGGCCACATAGGTGCCTGTCGCCTTGACGACGGTAGCATCGCTTGGAACATTCTGGATGGCTTCCTGCACATTCTCCATGCGGCGCGCCACGGTCTTCAGCACATAGGCGTCAAACAGAGCACCCTTGGCAAAACGCTCCTTGCCTTCGGCCTCCTTGCGGACGGTGGCAATCTGCGCGTCGACCGAGGAGGCCAGCATGCGGATGTCATCGACGCCAGCTTCCATCGCCTGCTCGGTGCGCGTCATCTTACGCTCGATCTCCCAGAGCGCCGCCACTCTTTCACGAATGGCCGGTGCCGTCTGCGCCACGACAGCAATGCGGGCGCGGTCACCCTCCGTCGCCAGCAACCCGTCCAGCGCTTTTACGCCGTCATCCTGATTTTGAATGCTGTCGTTCAGCGTTTTCAGCGAGACCTGGCTGGGGGAGGCAAGAAAGCCGAGCAGATCGGCCTGCAGGCGTTCGAAATCACCGATATTCTCGATGGTCGCACGTGTTACCGTCATATGGCCGTTCAGCATGCGCGCCGTGTAGAAGCCCGCAAGCCCGACGCCGGCGATCAGAAGGATCAGCGGCACGACGAACAGCAGAACCTTCGTCACAATCCGGCGACTTTGAAGTAGACGATCCAGGAATGACATGGCACCTCCCCGTGCGGCCGCCCGCAGAGCCTTTCATCGGCATGGTGGCGCTGTCGTCCCGCATCATGCGGGATCGGCCCAAAGTGACGCCATAAGCGTTGAACTTTAGTTAAGCAGAATGGCCGCAGACGCACTTTGTCGGCAAAACGCGACAGATGGTCCCGTTTACCGGGTTGAAACGGCTGGCTCAGGCTCGCGCGATGCTTTAAGCATCTGCTAAAACCCGAGAAAAACAGCCTAGGGAATCGGAAATGCCATTGTCGCAGAATGCGCGCGGCGCGCTGATGATGACGCTCGCCATGGCCGTGTTCACGGCCAACGACGCTTTCGTCAAACAGGTGACGCCGGAGATGAACACCGGTCAGATCATGTTCATACGCGGCGCCATCACCTCCATACTGCTCATGGCCATGGCGAGGCACTATGGCGTGCTGTCAAAATTCCGGCTGATGTTCAAGCCGAAGGTTCTTCTGCGCTCGACGTTCGAGATCGGCGCCGCCGTCACCTATATCTCGGCGCTCGCCCATATCGATCTGGCCGTGGCAGCCACTATCCTTCTGTCGCTGCCGCTTGCCGTCACCTTCGGCGCCTGGGCCTTCTTTGGCGAAAAGGTCGGCTGGCGGCGCTGGCTGGCCATTTTCATCGGCTTCATCGGCGTCATCATCGTTCTGCGCCCCAGCCCTGACAGTTTCGTGCCGGCAACGCTTCTGGCGGTTATTGCCGTTTTCTTCACCTGCGGGCGCGATCTCACCACAAAGCGCATCGAAGCCGGCGTGCCAACTCTGCTCATCTCGCTGTTTGCCGGTCTCACCAACACGCTGTTCGGCGCGCTTCTGATTGCGCCTATGGGTGGCTGGAGCCCGGTCAGCATGTCGGCACTGCTGCATCTGGCCACGGCCGCCTGTCTCATCCTCGCCGGCTACCAGACGATTGTCAGCGCCATGCGCTCCGGCGATATCTCCTTCGTCGCGCCCTTCCGCTACACCAGCCTGATCTTTTCGCTCAGCCTCGGCTTCTATTTCTTCGGCGAAACACCGGATGGCTATATGGCGGTCGGCGCCAGCCTCATTGTCGCTTCCGGCCTCTATGCCTTCTATCGCGAAAAACTGCGCGCCCGCAGCCTCATGGCCGAAACTGTCGCGCAGACGCCCCATTGAGCGGCAAAGAAGGATCGCTCATCATGGCACAGTCACGCTATTTCAATCGCCAAACGCCGCCGCATATCTCCACCCTCGTGCTGGTGGCCGGACTTGCAGCGCTCACCATGAACATCTTCCTGCCGTCGCTGTCGGCCATGGCCACGCATTTCAACACCAGCTATGCCGTGATGCAGCTGGCCGTCTCCGGCTATCTGGCCGGCACCGCCGTTTTGCAGCTGATCATCGGCCCGCTGTCTGATCTTCTCGGTCGCCGCCCGGTGATGATCGGCAGCATCATCATGCTGGCGCTCGGCACGCTGATTTGCCTGTTTGCCCCCAATGTCACCGTCTTCATGATCGGCCGCATCATGCAGACCGGCATCGTCGCCGGTTTCGTCCTGTCGCGCGCCATCGTGCGCGACATGGTGCCGGCCAATGAAGCAGCCTCGATGATCGGCTATGTCACCATGGGCATGTCGCTGGTGCCGATGGTGGCGCCGGCGGTTGGCGGCGTTCTCAACGATGCCTTGGGCTGGCAGGCCAATTTCGTCGTCATGCTGGTCTATGCGCTGGTCTGTGTCGTCATTTCCTGGGGCGATCTCGGCGAAACCAACCAGAACCGTTCGAAAAGCATTGGCGAACAGTTTCGCGCCTGGCCGGAACTGATCCGGGCACCGGCCTTCTGGGGCTATGCGCTCACCTGCGGCTTTGCCTCTGGCATTTTCTATGCCTTCCTGGGCGCCGCTCCGTTTATCGGCACGGTCATCTATCACCTGTCGCCGGCCATGCTCGGCATGCAGTTCATGCTTCTGGCGCTCGGCTATACGATCGGCAATTTCATCTCCGGCCGCTATGCCAGCCGTATCGGACTGATGGCGATGATCACCACCGGCAATACGCTCTCGACGCTCGGCGTTCTCTCCTCCATCCTTCTGGTGGCACGCGGTTCTGACAGCGCACTTGCCTTCTTCGGCCCGCTGGTGCTGGTCGGGCTTGGCAATGGCGTCACGCTGCCCAGTGCCAATGCCGGGCTTGTCAGCGTGCGCCCGCATCTGGCAGGCTCCGCATCGGGTCTTGGCGGCGCGCTTTATGTCGGCGGCGGCGCGGGTCTCTCCGTGGTTGCCGGTGCGGTCCTGTCGGAAGAAACGGGTGTTATGCCGGTTCTCCTCATCATGCTCGCCTCCGCATTTCTCGCGCTTGTCTGTACTGAAATGATCCGCCGCACGGCAAAGGATGCCGATCTGTCATGACAGGAATGCCTCTCATCATTCCTCCAGCCGTCATCCTGGCCGGCGGCCTGTCGCGGCGCATGGGGCGCGATAAGGCGCAGATCGTGCTGGGCGGGAGGTCGCTGCTCGATCATGTGATCGCCCGCATCAAGCCGCAGGTCTCCACACTTGCGCTAAACGCACCGCTCGATCACCCGGTATCGCAAGGCCTGCCGCTGGTGCCGGATAGTCTGCCGGGCCGTCCCGGCCCGCTTGCCGGCATCCTTGCCGCCATGCAGCATGCGGCACGTCAGGTGCCGCAGGCCTCGCATGTGCTGACCGTGCCGATCGACAGCCCCTTCCTGCCGCATAACCTGGTGGAAAAGCTGGCGCAAAGCGTCACGACCGATAATGTCATCGCGATTGCCACCTCGCAGGGTGCCATGCACCCGGTCTGCGGCCTCTGGCCAATCTCGCTGGCCAGCGCCCTGCAAGACTTTCTTGATGGGCCAGACGAACCACGGGTGAAAACCTTCCTCAGCCGCCACAACACCGTGCTGGTCGCCTTTGCCGATATCGACACACCAGTGGGACCGCTCGATCCCTTTCTCAACCTCAATACGCCGGAAGATCTTGAAAATGCCCGGCGCTTCGTCGAGGCTGGCGCATGACCCCAAAGATCTTTGGAATTTCCGGCTGGAAGAATTCCGGCAAGACCGGCCTTGCGGTGCGCCTTGTCGAGGAATTGACGGCGCGCGGCTACCGCGTCTCCACCATCAAGCATGCCCATCATGATTTCGATATCGACAAGGTCGGTGCCGACAGCTTTCGCCACCGACAGGCCGGCGCCCATGAAGTGGCGCTTGTCTCGGGCACGCGCTTTGCCATCATGCATGAATTGCGCGGCGCGCCCGAACCGTCCTTCAACGAAATCCTCGGCAGGCTTGCGCCTTGCGACCTCGTATTGATCGAAGGCTACAAGCGCGAGGCCGTGCCGAAGATCGAGGCCCGGCGTCTTGATGCCAAGAACCGCGAGCCGCTCGCGCCGACCGATCCGCATATCGTGGCAATCGCTGCCGATCACCCGGTCGAGGGCACCACCCTTCCCGTCTTTGACCTTAATGACACGCAGGCGATTGCCAATTTCGTCGTCACAGTCACAGGGCTTGGCCGACGGGCCTGAAGACGGCTGGCAGCAGCCATTCAGGGAGAGTGCCAATACACTGATTCTAAAACTTATTTTGTCTATGCAGCCTGTCGAATTAAGCCTCGGTTAAGCCTGTCGTGCTGCACTCTTCCTGTGGCGCCTGGCGTCACTCAAAGGGTCAACTCCGAGGGATAAAGCATGGCACACGCAATGGCACCCGACATGGACATGATGCTGAAGGGCTACGGCCTGACGACTGCGCAGATCCTCTACCGCCTGCCCGATCACCCGACTTTGCTGCAAACCTATATCTGGCAGCACTATGATCTGGCGCCGGACTTCCCCGAAATGCGCGGCTTCCTGAAATTCTGGCAGGAAAAGCTCGATGGACCGCTGCATTCGGTGCGCTATGTGCACCACAAGATGATCGCCGCCAGCGAATGGCGGGCGCTGAAGGGTGAATTCATCCTGCATTGACGGCACAGCCCCGGCCCGTTCACCGCTTCTTCTTGCCAATCCTGGCCTTGCAGCTTAAAGCCGCCTCATCATCTGAAGACGGATCAAAGAGGCAAGCCATGACCAAGATCGACGAAGACGCGCTGGCGGAAGCCTATAACAGGGCGCTCGCGCATGAAAAGGCCGGCGAGATCGATCAGGCGGTTGCAGCCTATCGCGAAGTGCTTGCCATCGATCCGGAAGATCATGGCGGCGCGTGCGTGCGCATTGCCTCGCTCGGTCGTGGCGATACACCGACCAGGGCGCCGGATGCCTATGTAGAAACGCTGTTTGATCAGCATGCCGAAAGCTTTGAGGATATCCTCGTGGCGCAGCTGGGCTATGACGTACCGAAGCTCGTGCTCCAGCACCTGCAGGAGGCCGAGCTTGGACCCTTCAAGCGCATGCTGGATCTCGGTTGCGGCACGGGCCTCACCGGCGGCACATTGCGTGATCTGTGCGAGGATATCACCGGCATCGACATTTCCGAAAACATGGTCGAGATCGCCCATGAGAAGGATCTCTACGAGACGCTCTATGTCGCCGAAATCGAGGATTTCCTCGAAGACAATGACGACGAGCCTTTCGATCTGATCACCGCCACCGATGTTCTGCCCTATCTCGGCGCGCTGGAGCCGCTGTTCTTCGGCGCGGCGGAAAACATGGTGAAGGGTGGTATCTTCGTCTTCTCGTCCGAAACCCTGTCCGACGACGTTCTGGCCGGACGCCCTTATATGGTCGGCCCGCACCAGCGTTTTGCCCATTCGGAAAGCTATATCCGCGAGCGCTTGGCCGCCACCGGATTCGAGATCGTCGAAATGACGGAAATCAACGTGCGCATGCAGGAAGGCCAGCCATCGCCCGGCCACCTGGTGATTGCCCGCTTCAAGGGCTGATCATCGAGACAGCCGCATGAATGACCGTCGCGCCGCCCACCGGCGCGACGAGAAGAATGACAAGATTGATGCAGACGAGCCAGACCATCACCTTTTCCTCGCGCGCCGTCAGGCGGCGCTTCGGTGGTGGTGGCGGCTCCGGCAGCCGGCGGTAATAGAAGTTGAGGTCACGGAACATGAGTTTCCCCTCGTGCAAGGTCGTGAATATGAATTTTAGCGCATCTTAATACCTCCGTTAACCCGCATCGGCCCGTTTTGGCGATTGTGATCATTTGCCGCATGACAGGATCATCTCGCCAAACATGACAGCCTGCCGGAAATGCTCTAGCCATCTGCCCCGCGTCTCTCTAAATTCTGCTTCGGCTAGGAGGGCCAGCATGACCCCGCAACGCTATTTCCTTGCCCAGGCCTATAACAATGCCTGGGCCAATCACCGCCTTTTGCGCGCCTGCCGACAACTGTCGGCCACAGAACTTGTCACCCGGCGCACGGGCTTCTTCCCCAGCATCATCCATACGCTCAACCACAACCTGACGGTCGACTGGTTCTATCTCAGCGCGCTCGAGGGAGAGCCGACAGGCATCAAGGCTTTCGAGCCCGAGATCCCCTTCCTCCTCATCATTGATCTGGAGCGCGAACAACGCGCTGTCGATCGCCGCCTGATCGATCACTGTCGGCAGCTTGACCCGGATATGTTGGCGCTTGAGGTCACCATCCCGAGGGGCGAGAAAAACCAGTTCGAGCGCAATGACCGGCTGCTGCTGCATCTCTTCCAGCACCAGATCCACCATCGCGGCCAGGTGCATGCCATGCTGTCGGGCACGGGCGTCGCGCCACCGCAACTGGATGAATTCTTTCCCGCCGATCCCGGTGAACAGGCGCTCAGGCGCCCGGATTTCATCGAACTCGGCTTTTCCGAAACTCAGATCTGGGGTTGATCCATGTCTTATCTCGTCTTCAAGGGCCTGCATGTCGCATCCGATATCATCTGGATCGGCGGCATGCTGATCAATGCCTTCGTCATCGGCATGGTGCCGGACGCCATCCGAACCGGCGTTATCTCGGCACTGCGCCGCTATGACCGCATCGTTACCACGGCAGCACTCGGCGGCGCCTGGCTGTTCGGTCTCATTCTTCTGTTCGGCTATGTCGGCTTTTCCGGCGGATGGCTGCATTTGAAGCTGCTCATCGTCGTCCTGCTATCGGCGCTGCATGGCATGCAGGGCGCATGGCTTCGCCGCATGGAAGCCGATCCGCGTCTCGACCCACCGGCCTTCGTGTCCAAGGGCATGCCGATCGTGCTGGTGTGCAGTGTCACCGTCGTGCTGCTTGCCATCATCAAGCCATTCTGAAGGACAAGGGGGCAGGCCGTAGAGTGCACCGCCCCTTACCCAGCATCATAACCCAGTCGCAGGAGTATTTTAAAATGGCGAAGGTTGCATTCATCGGTCTTGGCGTCATGGGCTTCCCCATGGCGGGCCACCTCAAGGTAAAGGGCGGCCACGAGGTCACGGTCTATAATCGCACGGCGGCAAAGGCCAAAGCCTGGGCGGACAAGTTCGGCGGCGCCCATGCGGCCACTCCGGTCGAGGCCACGCGCGATGCCGATTTCGTCTTCACCTGCGTCGGCAATGACGACGATCTGCGCTCCGTCACAGTCAGCGAGACCGGCGTTTTCGCCGGCATGAAGCCCGGTGCCATCCTTATCGACAATACGACGGCCTCGGCCGAAGTTGCCCGCGAACTGGATGCCGCCGCCAAGGCAAAGGGCTGCTTCTTCATCGATGCGCCCGTCTCCGGCGGTCAGGCTGGCGCAGAAAACGGCGTGCTGACCGTCATGTGCGGCGGCGACGAAACAGTGTTTGCCAAGGCAAAGCCGGTCATTGATGCCTATGCCCGCATGGTTGGCCTGATGGGCCCCGTCGGCTCTGGCCAGTTGACCAAGATGATCAACCAGATCTGCATCGCCGGCCTCGTCCAGGGCTTGGCCGAGGGGATTCATTTTGGCAAAAAAGCCGGCCTGGACATTGAAAAGGTTGTCGACGTCATCTCCAAGGGTGCCGCAGGCTCCTGGCAGATGGAAAACCGCCACAAGACGATGAACCAGAGCAGCTATGAATTCGGCTTTGCCGTCGACTGGATGCGCAAGGACCTCGACATCGTGCTGACAGAAGCCCGCCGCAATGGTGCCAGCCTGCCGGTCACCGCATTGGTCGATCAGTTCTATGGCGAGGTGCAAAAGCTCGGCGGCAATCGCTGGGACACTTCGTCGCTGCTTGCACGGCTGGAAAAGTAGAACCGTCGGCCACCGCTTGCCTCACCTTTCCGGCGCACAGCACCCGCGTCGGAAAGGCACCGCCCTATCCGCACGCACTTATGCATATGCACGGCACAAGCTTGAAACATTCGAAGACACGAATGTATTGCCGCGCGACATCTGCAAGCTGCAACACCAAAAATTGCGACTACAGCATCTAATAGTACAGTATCTATAGAACAAATTTAACCATCTATTTCCGATTAACAACGTATTCATGAAATCATTAAAGGTTGATCGACTGAACTTCCTTAACCCGAAAAAGATATTCTAATTTAGGAATTTCTACAATGAAAAATCTATCGATACTCGTGAAGTTTTTCATCATAATGGGGATGTTCGCGATCTTTGCCTTGGGAGTGACGATCAACGCCTCCGTCGTGATGAAGGATGTGGACACGGACTATAACGCCCTGCTCGATCATGATTCGACGGCCTCGGTGTCGATTGCACGGGCCAACCGCAACTTCCAGACGCTGCGCGCAACGATCGGCGACATCATCATGGCGACCGACACGACCATATTGAACCGTTCGCGGGACGAGTTTTCCGCCACGCGCACGCGCTTTATCCAGATGATGGACGATGCCATCGCAGCACTCCCGCAGGAGCAGCAGTTGCAGGACATCAAGGCAGCCAGCCTGCGCATCGTCGACGTGACATGCCGGGGCGTGATCGAGGCCGGCCTGGCGACCACGGACCCCGTCCAGAACCAGAAGATTCAGGCGCAGTTCTACGAGAAATGCCAGCCGGACTTCCTGCAACTGGCCGAAACCATGACGCAGAACACGATGCGAATTCTGAAGAATGCCACGGAAAAGGGCGATGCGCTGACCGCCAAGACGCATTCCACCGTTATCACCATGTTCTTAGTCATCAGCGCCGGCATCCTGGCTGTCTGCGCCGTCGGATTCCTGATCATCCGAACCTCCATCATCAAGCCCATCCACGCCCTCGCCTCGACCATGGGCGTGCTGGCTAACGGCGACCTGACAGCAACCGTGGATGGCGTGGACCGGCGCGACGAGGTGGGCGCCATGGCGCGGGCCGTGCAGGTCTTCAAGGAAAACGGCACGAAGGCGCGCGAGAGCGAAGAACAAGCCGCGCAGGAACGCAATCTCACCGACGTCGAACGCCGCCGCAATGCCGAAGCAGACAGCGCCCGCGCAGCGGCCATGGAACAGGCCACGACCGGCCTGGCAAAGGGTCTCAACCATCTGGCCGACGGCGATCTTACCGTCCAGCTGAACCACCCCTTCTCGGCGGAATTCGAGGGCCTGCGCGTTGATTTCAACTCTGCGGTTGCTCGCCTGAAGGATACTCTCTCCCATGTCGCGACCTCCGCCGTGTCGATCGACACCGGCTCGCGCGAACTGAGCCAGAGCGCCAATGACCTGTCCAAGCGCACCGAACAGCAGGCCGCCTCGCTCGAGCAGACGGCTGCGGCGCTGGATGAGATCACTGCCAATGTTACGAATTCATCAAAGCGCACCGAAGAAGCGCGTACAGTCGCCATCGAAGCCAATCGCGCCGCGCAGCAGTCCGGCCAGGTCGTTGCCAATGCCGTCGATGCCATGCACCGCATCGAACAATCGTCCAGCCAGATCTCTTCGATCATCGGTGTGATCGACGAGATTGCCTTCCAGACCAACCTGCTTGCATTGAATGCCGGCGTGGAAGCCGCCCGCGCTGGCGAAGCCGGCAAGGGCTTTGCTGTCGTTGCACAGGAAGTACGCGAACTGGCGCAGCGTTCCGCCCAGGCCGCCAAGGAGATCAAGGGGCTGATCCGCGCCTCGGCCGACCAGGTGGAGAACGGCGTGCAGCTGGTCACCGCCACCGGTGAGGCGCTCCAGGTCATCGAAGGTCATGTCGTATCCATCAACACCCAGCTGGACGCCATCGCAACCTCGGCGCGCGAGCAGGCGCTCGGCCTCTCCGAAGTCAATACTGCCGTCAACCAGATGGATCAGGTGACCCAGCAGAACGCAGCCATGGTTGAACAGGCGACAGCCGCAAGCAGCAGCCTGTCCAGTGAAGGCGACCGTCTGCGCCAACTGATCGCCCGCTTTCAGCTGCAGGCTGGTACAGCACCAGGATCGACTGTCGCCATGGCATCCGCAGCGCGGCACGTAGCATCTGCCTCGCCGGCCCGCAAACTCGTCAACAGGGTCTCCCGCGCCGTCAAGGGTGGCGGTGCAGCGGTGGAAAGTTGGGAAGAATTCTGATCGGCCATATCAGAAACAAAACAAAGAAAGGCCGGTCACGCACCCGCGTGACCGGCCCAGACTGCTGACAAACCTCTGGTCACATCCAGGGGTTTGTGATTCACTGTGACATGTTGAAGAAACCTGCTCCCGAACAGACGGCCCTCGAGATGGTGACGCTCGACAGCCTGGTGCCGAAGGGTCATCTGCTTCGCAAGATCGACGCGGTGATCGACTTTTCCTTCATCCATGATCGTGTTGCCGGCCTTTACTGCGCCGACAATGGCAGGCCTCCGCTCGATCCGACGCTGATGTTCAGGGCGCTGTTCATCGGCTACCTGTTTGGCATCCGCTCGGAGCGCCAACTGATGCGCGAGATCGAGGTGAACGTGGCCTATCGCTGGTTTCTCCGGATGAAGCTGACGGATCCGGTCTTCGATGCCTCTACGCTTTCCCAGAACCGCCGCCGCCGCTTCAACGATACGTCCGTGGCGCAGGACATCTTCTACGCGTCCTCATTGACTGCGACTCTTGGGCTTCCCAAACGGCAATGAATCAGAATCTCTGGTGCGAACTGCAAACCGGAGATTTACC
>NZ_STFZ01000001.1 GCF_005222845.1 Rhizobium sp. FY34
CTCCGGTTTGCAGTTCGCACCAGAGATTCTGATTCATTGCCGTTTGGGAAGCCCAAGAGTCGCAGTCAATGAGGACGCGTATTAGAGCACAATTTCAAAGGTTGCGTATATCAAGGGCCTGACGCAAGACTTCAGTCCGATCTTTTGATAAGGAAGACTCATGCTGACCGCCGCTGCCCCAGACCTTGCTACCCGTGTCAAGGCATTGACCTATTCGAGGGTCCTTTGTGTCGGCGATGTCATGATGGACCGCTATGTTGAGGGCCATGTCTCGCGCATATCGCCAGAAAGCGCAGCGCCCGTCTTTATCTATCGCGCGGAACATGTGCTGCCCGGCGGTGCTGCCAACGTAGCGCGCAATATCAGCGCCTTGGGTGGGCAATGCACCTTGATCGGCGTGATCGGTGATGATGTGGCTGCAACCACTTTGGTCGATTGCATCTCGAAATACGGCGACGTCAATTCGGTTATGGTGGTTAGTGATGACCGACCGACGACCGTGAAAACCCGATATGAAGTGCGGGGCCACCATTTACTGCGCGTCGATCACGAAGCCACATTCCCTGTTCCCAAAGCGTGTGAAGATGCCTGTATCGCAGCCATTGTCGAACATCTGCCCGCGCATGATGTCGTTGTTCTGTCGGATTATGACAAGGGTGTGCTCACCGAGCGATTGCTTGGCGAAGTCATGAAACGAGCACAGGCACTGAACAAACCAGTCATTGTGGATCCGAAATCATCCAATCTTGGCAAATATGCCGGTGCAAGCATCATGACTCCCAATGCCAATGAAACCAGGCAGGCTTGCGGAATCTATCCGGATACAGACGAAAAGGCAGAAGCTGCCGCCACGCTTTACATGGATGCCAGCCAGGCGCAGGCCGTGCTGATCACCCGTGGTGAACAAGGCATGACGCTCGTTTCGCGTGGCAAACCTGCCGTTCACATTTGCAGTCAGGTCAGCGAGGTTTTCGATGTGGTCGGCGCTGGTGACACAGTCGTGGCAACGCTGGGGGCCGCCATCGCGTGTGGCCATGATATCGGGACCGCGGCACAGTTTGCCAATGCAGCCGCAGGCATTGTTGTTGGCAAACGCGGAACAGCCACGACCTCGCCCGACGAACTTATGCTTGCACTGGAAAACCAGGGCGAACATCCTTCCCGTAAGGGAACGCCGATCATGCTGAAACGAGAGGAAGCTGCCCGCTATGCGCGGATCCGGCGGATGGAGGGTAAGATCGTCGGTTTCACAAACGGCTGCTTCGACATTCTGCACCCAGGCCATATCTCGCTGTTAAAGTTTGCCCGCGCCCATTGCGATTGCTTGATTGTCGGCTTGAACAGCGATGCCTCCGTCACGCGGCTGAAGGGGCCAAGCCGCCCCATCAACGTCGAATCAGACCGCTCTATCGTACTTTCCGCGCTGGGTACGGTGGATGCGGTGGTCATTTTTGAAGAGGAGACCCCCCTCGACCTCGTTAAGGCCGTCATGCCTGACATACTCATCAAAGGTGCAGATTACACCATTGAAACCGTCGTCGGTGCGGATGTCGTTTTGGCCAATGGTGGCAAGGTTTTGCTTGCGCCGCTCGTTCCCGGCAAGAACTCGACAACCACGATCGAAAGGCTGAAGCTTGCCCAATCGGATGCCTGAAGCAAGACCATGTGCCTTTCTCGATCGCGATGGGACGTTAATCGAGGAGTGCAACTATCTGTCTGACCCCGATCAGGTCGTACTCCTGCCCGGCGTCGTCGACGGCCTGAAGGCGCTGATGGAAAAAGGATTTCTTCTCGTCATACTCACCAATCAATCCGGCATAGGCCGTGGTTATTTCCCAGAAGCGGCGGCCCATGATGTAAACCAACGCATCATCGAGATGCTTGCGCTTGAGGGAATTGCCATTGCAGCCTGCTACATGTGCCCGCATGCGCCTGATGCGCAATGCCTGTGCCGCAAGCCGCTTGCGGGTTTGATAGACGAAGCCTTAAGCCGGTTCTCTGTCAACCTGACGTCTTCTATCGTCATAGGCGATAAGGACATTGACCTGCAGCTGGCGGGCAACCGAGGCCTGCGCGGGTTTCTGGTTACCACAGGGCACGCATCGGAGCACATTGACTGGGCACAAGACAACGGCTTTCCAGTCTTCCCGGATATTCTATCGATCGCCCGGCAATTGTGAGAATGCAGTGAGTGTCTTCTATTTGTCGTTCAGCGCTTTATAGGCATCGCGGATACCTTTCAGCGAGAGCGAGATTGATACGGGCGTCTGATTTGCGTCCTTGAAAACAAATGTCGCGGTTGTTGCCGAAAATAGCGCTTCGCGTTGCGGGTCGGTTAGCGGCGCACTGGCGAAACAGGATTGCAGGCAGCGTTTGAAGGTCAGGGCTGCGAAGTCTTTGTCGGCAATTTTGACTGAAACGCCGTCTGGCAGCCATACTCCTGCCGGCAGCTCGACGAGAACCCGATCCACTTTTTCGCCCTGTGGACGTCCGATCACGATCTGAGCAATATTGCCCTGCCCATTGCCGCCAGCGAAAGTCTGGGCCATTTCACAGGATCTGACATTCTCTTCACCACGCTTGGCACTCTCGCATCGTGCGACCCAATCTCCGTAATTCGCCGTCGTCCGGCTTGGCTCGGGTGCATTTTGCGCCTGAACAGCCGATAGGGGCGCGAAACCAATCAGTGTGGCTAGGAGAAGGATGCGACCAGACGTCAAAGCTGTCTCTCACTTAAAAATCAATTGCAGTTTATTGCCAAAATTTCCTGCCATAATTGTAAGTGCTCCGCAAGGATGAAGCGGGCGCGACGCTTTGTCTATCTCTACGCAAGCATCGATACTTGGTAAAAGCCGCCGATGCGGATGTCGGGGCCATCCGTGTGTAAGTCCTCTCAGCGAGAATCCTTAAATTGTTGCTAAATCGGCCAGTTTCGTTCTTGGGCCAGGGCCTTGCATTTGCGCTGTACTGGAAAGATTTCGGTTACAGGTTGTCTGTCTGGCTTGCCTTTTTATGACCCTTGTCTAAACATCTTTGCTGCGGTCTCTAGTAAATCGATTCACGCATAAGGTGTTGCTTGATGCGCTGGTTTTGGACTGGCGTGTCGATGTGTAGGGGGCCTCGGCGCATATGGTTTCGGCTTGGTGCAGTTTTCTGGAATTTAGCACCCGGAAATAGGTTTTGGCGGTAAAATTGAACATTCAGAACATGCCTGTGGCCGAGTTTGAGCGCCGCCGATTGTCCAGCCTGCTTCTGAGCAGTTGTTCAACGCTTGCCCTGATGCTGACACCGGTGGCGGTGACCTTGGGCGTTGCTCTGCCCAGCCCTACGCAGGCGCAGACCACAACGATCGGCAACACCAACTCAGGCTATGTGCTCGGGGCCTCGACCTCCGATAGCAGCTTCCTGGTTGTGAGTGGGACGACTATCAGCAATTCGGGCGTTGCCATCTCCGGCGATGGCTCGCGCTCCTGGACTGTTACTAATCAGGGAACCGTTGTCTCAACCGGGGGGGACACCGGCATTCTTGTGGACGACGGAACCGGCAATATCGGTTTGAATGTTATCAACAATGGCGATGCCAGCCACACCTCGGCCCTGATTCAGGGCCGTTATGGTGTTTACGTGAAGTATGGCTCTGCCACGATCACGAATTACGGTCAGATTACCGGAACCAGCTCAAAGGCCGCTTACATCTATGGCGGCGGCGGCGTGATTATCAATGCTGTTTCCGGCGTCATGTCCGGGGTGGGCGGTGGGGCCAACATCGGTGGCTCCTTTTCGGGTAATGCCACGCTCACCAACAGCGGCCGCATCATAACCACCGCAGGGTGGGGCGGTTCGATCAGCCAGGGGACGATCACCAATAACGCGCCGGGTACGGTTGCCGGCAGCGGGACCATTTCGGGTGGTGGCGGCGTGCAGCTGAGTGGCGGCACCGTCATCAACAGCGGCCTGATCATCGGCACAGATGCCGCCGGCACCGCCGTATTCGGGTTCTCGCCCGGCCCCCTCGCCGTGATCAATAACGCATCCGGCACGATCGTCAGCGCCACTTATGGCATCAATTTCGCCGCGGGTGGCACGCTCACCAACGCCGGCACCGTGTCCGCCACCGGCACGGCCGGCGTCGCCGTCAGGGTGAACGGTGCTGCCGCAATCTCCAACACCGGGGCGATCCTGGGCGGATCGTCGGGCACCGGCGTCTTTCTCGCCAATGGCGGAACCGTAACCAACAGCGCAGCGGCGGCGACCATCTCGGGCGGTTCGACGGGCATCGCCATCACGGGCGCGGCCGGCACGGTGGCCAATAGCGGCACGGTGAGCAGCAGTTCGGGCGTCGGCATCACCCTGTCGAATGGCGGTCGAGTGACCAATAGCGGCAGTGCCTCGGTCATTTCCGGCACCGTCGGCATCGTGAACTCCGGCGCCAGCGGCGCGGTGGTCAATTACGGTGCCATTATCGGTAACAGCGGCACCGCCATTCGCTTTGCCGGCAACTTCAACGATTCCGTGCAATTGCGGTCGGGCGCTGTGGTCACAGGCGTCATGGATGCCGGCGCCGGAACGGACGTCTTGCAGTTCACCGGCACCATAGCCGGCACCATTGCTAACCTGACCGCTACCAATTTCGAAACAGGCACCATCGCGACTGGAACGAACTGGACCTTTACCGGCTCCACCTCGCTGGGGTCGATCATCCTGACCAATTTAAGCCAGATGACGGTCGCTGGCACCTTCGCCAATAGCGGCACGCTGAACAATAGCGGCACCCTCACCGTGGCATCGGGCGGCCTGATCAACAACTCGGGCAGCTTTGCCAATGCTATCAGGCTCGTCATCGCCTCGGGCGGCTCGTTCACCAATACCGGAACCCTGACCAACAATACGACCCGGACGATTGCCAATGCCGGCCTGCTGACGATTACGTCCGGCACTTTCACCAATAATGGTCTGCTGACCAATACCGGCAGCATTTCCGGCACGGTGACGCTGACCTCTACCGGAACCTTGGACAACCAGCTCAGCGGCCGGATCTCCGCCACCGGCGCGGCGGTGGTGAACAGCGGCACCGTGGCGCCGACGCTCACCAACCTGGGCACCATCACCTCGTCCGGCGGCAGAGCCGTGACGCTGTCCAACGGCGGCAAGATCACCAACAGCGGCAGCGCCTCGTCCATCTCGGCCGCCATGTTCGGTGTGAACATCACCGGGGCCGTTGGGACGGTCATCAATGACGGCACCATCACCAGCACGGGCGGCTCTGCCTACGCCGCCGTCAACCTGGCGGGCGGCGGCAGCATCAGCAACACGGGCACCGCCAGCGTCATCGCCGGTGCCTATGGCATCTCTCTTAGCGGTGGCACGGGCACGCTGGTCAATCGCGGCACCATTTCGGGCACCACGGGGAATGCGGTGTTCTTCTCTAGCGGCGGCGCGGTCGCCAACCTCACCAATTACGGCACCATCATCAGCACGGGAGCCTCGGCCCTCTATCTACAGAGCGGCGGCGTGGTCACCAACGCGGCGGGTGCGACGATCGCTGGCAAGAGCGTCGGCGCCACCATCCTGAACGGTTATGGTGCCGGCTCCACCCTCACCAATGCCGGCACCATCATCGCAACCGATACGGCGTCTGGCATCGGCGTTTTCATCGATGTGTTCGGCCAGAGCAATACGGTGATCAACAGCGGCACCATCATCGGCAATGGTGGCACTGCGGTGCAGTTCGGCCGCAACACAGATGATGTGGTCAGGTTCCTGCCGGGCGGCGTCTTCACCGGCGTCGTGGATGGCGGCGGGGGCACCGACACGCTGGAGTTCGGCGGCACGGCGGCGACGAATTTCAACGGGCTCGGCGGCTCGGGCTTCGTCAATTTCGAGCGGGCCAGTGTGTTGTCCGGCGCCAACTGGACCTTCACGGGCGTCAATTCTGTTGCATCGTCCATGTCCATGACCAACAGCGGCAACATGATTGTTGCCGCTGCCGGCAGTTTCACCAATGCCGGCACCTTCATCAATGATGGCACGCTGACTGCCACTGGCACGATGCTCAACGCGGGCACCATGACCAATACCGGCAGCATTGCCGGCGCCGTGACGATCACCGGCACCGGCGTGCTGACGAACAGCGCGACTGGGACCATCACCGGCCCCGCGACTGGCGTGGGTGTGTTTGGTTTTGCGGGCGCCTCAGGCCCCGTCCAGAATTACGGGACGATCACCGGATACGAAGCCGTTTGGATGGATGGCAGCGGCATCGTCAATAATTTGGGGACCGGGTCGCAGCTTATCGGCTCATATATCGGTGTGGTCGGCTTCAGCGGCGCGGTCACCGTGACCAATGCCGGCACTATCCGGGCAACCACGCTGTCCTCTGTGGCCAGCCACGCCTACGGCATCTATGCGCGCGTGGGCGCAACCATCACCAATTCCGGCAGCGCGTCGTTGATCGCGTCAGTGGACCGTGGCATTCAGATTGCCACCGGCATCGGCGTCGTGAGCAACGCCGGCCAGATCACGGGCGCAAATTATGGCGTGCTGTTCGCCAGCGGCTCCTACAACAATACGCTGACCAACAGCGGCACCATCTCCGGCGGAACCAAGGCGGTGGCGTTCGGCTCCGGCAACGACCTCTTGACCCTGCGGGCGGGGGCCACCTTCATAGGCGTGGTGGATGGCGGCACCGGCACCAATACCATGGCCTTCGACGGCACCGGCGGCAGCTTCACCGGCCTCGGCAGTTCCAGCTTCACCAATTTCGGCATCGTCTCGGTCAACAGCGGCGCCAGCTGGACCTTCACCGGCGCCAACACCATTGCCTCTGGCATCACGTTTACCAACAGTGGCACCCTGGCCAATAGCGGCACGCTGACCAACAGCAGCACGCTCACCAACGCCGGCCTGCTGTCCAACAGCGGCACGCTGAACAATACCGGCCTGTTGACGGTGACCTCGGGCACCTTCCTCAACGGCGGGCTGCTGACCAATAGCGGCAGTCTTTCCGGCACCGTGACTCTGGCCAGCGGTGGAACGCTGGACAACCAGCTTACCGGCATCATGTCGGCTACGTCTTCGGTGGTGGTGAATGCCAGCGGCTTTGCGCCGACCCTCACCAATGCCGGCACCATTTCCTCATCCGGCGGCAGTGGTGTGTTATTGTCCGCCGGCGGCATGGTAACCAATAGTGGCACTGGAGCCAGGGTCACGGGTCTTGGCGGCGTCAAGATTTCCGGCGGTCTGGGCACTGTCGTCAATAGCGGCACCATCATCGCGACGGGCGCGTCTCCTGAAGCCGGCGTGGGGCTGGAAGGCGGGGGCACCGTCAGCAATTTGGGCAGCGCGAGCTTGATATCTGGCGTTCAGTTCGGCGTCCATGGTGGTGGTAGCGGCGTCGTCGTCAATTCCGGTACGATTACTGCAAATACCCAGGGTGTTCTGTTTACCTCCGGTGGAAATTACGGAACCATCACCAATTACGGCACCATTTCTGGCACCGGCACGTTCGGCACCGGCGTCTATCTGCAGAGCGGCGGCACCGTTACCAACGCTGTCGGCGCGGCGATGTCCGGCAAGCGTAATGGCATCTATGTGTATTCCGGCCCAGCGACCGGCAACACCATCACCAATGCGGGCACAATTTACGGCACGGATGCAGGATATGGCATCGGGATTGTCGTCAATGCGCCCGGCATTGCCAATGCACTGACCAATAGTGGCACTATCATCGGCAATAGTGGCACGGCGGTGCGGTTCGACGGCACCAGCGACGACAAGGTGCAGCTGCTGGCAGGTGCGGCGTTTACAGGCGTGGTGGATGCAGGCGCGGGCACAGACACCCTGGAATTCGGTGGTGCCGCGGCGACCAGCATCACCGGGTTGGGTGGCTCTGGCTTCATCAATTTCGAAGCGGCCAGCGTTGTAGCCGGGGCCAACTGGACCTTCACCGGCAGCAATACGGTGGTGTCCACGCTGTCCATGACCAACAGCGGCACCATGACCATTGCCTCTGGCGGCACCTTCACCAATTCTGGCACCTTCACCAATGCCGGCACGCTGACCGCCACCGGGACGCTGATCAACGGCGCCACCATGACCAATTCCGGCAGCATCGCGGGCACCGTGACCCTCACCGGTACCGGCGGGCTGACCAATCAGGCCGGCGGCATTATATCCGGCAGTGGTGTGGGCGTGATCGGTACCTTGAGCACCGGTAGTACGATCTTCAATGCGGGCACTATCACGGGTGCAGGTGGCACGGCGGTGCAATTCGGCACCGGCAATGATGTGCTGCAACTGGCTTCCGGTGCAAGTTTCGTCGGCCTCGTTGATGGCGGTGCTGGTGTTGACGCCGTGGAACTGGTGTCCGGCAACAGCATATTGAGCGGCTTCACCAATTTCGAAGCCTTGCAGATCAATTTGGGTGCCAGTTGGACTGCGACCGGCACAGAGACCTTTGCGACCATCACCAATGCTGGCACGTTGATCAATAGCGGTACGCTCGGCAATCTCGATGCCGTTCTCAATAATGGCACACTGCAAAACACTGGGCAGATCCTCAACACTGTGACTTTGTCAGGCTCTGGTGTGCTGACCAATGCTGCGGGTGCGCTGATTGAGGGGGCTACAGACGGCGTCACAGGCACTGGAGCCGTTGCGCGCAGTTTCACCAATTTCGGCACCATCACGGGCGCGAATGGTCGCGGTATTTATCTGTCCGCTGGCGGTGCCATCACCAATTCCGGCAGCGCTTCGCGCATTGGCGGGAGCGCAAGCGGCGTGCAGATCGCCGGCGGTTCCGGTACTGTGACAAACGGCGGCACGATCAGCGGCACCATCGGCATTGCTCTTTCCGGTAGCTTCAACAGCACCGTGACCAATAGCGGAACGATCATCGGCACTGGTGGCACGGCCGTGCAGCTTGGTGCTGGCAACGATGTGCTGAACGTGCTGTCAGGCGGTGTCTTCAACGGAGCCGCTGATGGTGGGGCCGGGACCAACACGCTGGCATTCGTGTCTGGCAGCGGCACATTGTCTGCGGCAAATTTCCAGTACGTGACCGTGGCGAGCGGCGCCGATTGGACGCTTGGCGGAAATCAGAACCTTACTGCGCTGACCAACAGCGGTAGCCTGACCAATTCTGGCACGATGTCTGTCAGCGGGACGCTGAGCAGTTCCGGCCAGTTGACCAATGGCGGCAGCATTGCCGGCACTGTGACGCTGACCAGCACCGGTCGTGTCACCAACCAAGCCGGCGCCAGCATCACCGGCACTCTTGCCGGCATCACGGGCGGTGGCGCGTCCGTGAGCAATGCTGGAGCCATCACCGCTACCGGCACGAATGGCACTGCCATTGCGCTCACTGGTGCGGCAAGCGTGAGCAATACCGGTGCTGCGTCCGTGGTATCTGGCGGTCTCTCCGCCATCTCACTGGGCGGGTTTGGAACCATTATCAATGCCGGCAGTCTTATTGGCGGGCTGGGTTATGGCGTGGCGTTGGCTGCGGGTGGCAGCCTTTCCAACAGCGGCAGAATCAGCGGCGCTGTGGCAGGTGTGCAGGTTGCCGATGGCACAGCAACAATCACCAATACCGGTACCATTGCGGGCACTGGCACATCTGGTGTCGGCGTGCTGTTTGCCGGTAGCGCCTCCGGCACGATTGATAATTTCGGGTTGATTTCGGGGGCAAGTGGTACGGCAATACAGTTTGCCGGCGGCACCAACCGCTTGATTCTACGAGGTGGCAGCACGCTCAGTGGCATTGCAGATGGCGTGCTCGGTGTGAACACGCTCGTGGTGCGCGACAATGCCATGCTTTCGGGTGTCAATGCGATTGGCTTCCAGTATGTCGGCTTTATCGATGCCACCAATGCGGTTGATGCCAATTCGACCATCACCAATCCCACTGTGATTGCCGGTACGCTGACCAATCAGGGCGTGCTCAACGGTATTGTGACGGTGGACGCGGGCGCGGTCCTGAATAGCAGCGGCATCGTCTCTGCAGGCGATAGTTCGACCAATTCTGGCACGATCGCAAACACCGGATCATTCTCGGTTCTGGCGGGGATGCTCAATCAGGGTACGTTGATCAGCACGGCATTTCTGCAAAATGACGGACAGCTTCTTAACGCCGGCAGCCTGAGTGCATCGGGTACGCTGATCAATAGTGGCATATTGACGAACAGCGCCAGCATGTCCAACAGCGGCAACATCAGCGGTTCAGGATCTTTTGCCAACAGCGGCAGCTTCACCAACAGCGGCAATGTCTCGATGACGGTGCATCTGAGCGGCTCCGGCAAGGTTGACAACCAGGTGAGTGGTCGTATCGGCGGTTTGCTTGCCGGAATCAGCGCCACCAGCGGCAGCAATGTCGTCACCAATGCGGGAACCATTGTTGCAAGCGGATCGACGGGGGCCGCTGTTTCTCTGAGCGCAGGCACAGTTGCAAATTCCAGCAGCACGGCGCTTATTCAGGGCGAGGTTGCTGGCGTCGCCATGACCTCAGCGGGCACCATTTCCAATTCAGGCACCATCACTGGCGTCAATGGTACAGGTCTGTTGCTCGGCGCTGGCGGTTCTGTCACCAATGCCGGGCTGCTCACCGGTGCCACGTCAGGCATAACCATTTCCGGCGGCACAGGGACACTGATTACCAATACTGGCACGATCTCCGGGACCGGCACGTCCGGTGTCGGCGTGCTTTTCACCGGCACTGCCTCCGGCACGATAGACAATTTCGGAGTGATTTCAGGAAGTAGCGACACGGCGATACAGTTTGCTGGCGGCACAAATAGGCTGATCCTGCAAGACGGCAGCACTCTGATTGGTGTTGCCGACGGCCGACTTGGAACCAACACGCTGATTGTCACCGGCAGCGCACAGTTGCAAAATGCCCGTGTCCTTGGTTTCAGCTATGTGGCATTCAGGGATGCCACCCAAACGGTTGGTTCCAGCACAACTCTTGGCAATGTCGCGGTTGTCGCTGGTACTCTGACCAACCAGGGTACGTTGAATGGCTCGCTCAGCGTGGATTCTGGCACGACACTCATCAATGGCGGTGTGGTTCTGGTGACAGATACTGCCACCAATACCGGCAATATCGTATCCAGTGGCCTCTTCACCAGTACATCGACACTGACCAGCAGCGGCTCT
Source organism: Rhizobium sp. FY34 (assembly GCF_005222845.1). Classification (GTDB taxonomy): domain Bacteria; phylum Pseudomonadota; class Alphaproteobacteria; order Rhizobiales; family Rhizobiaceae; genus Neorhizobium. The sequence goes on from NZ_STFZ01000001.1 coordinate 11,152, forward strand.
ATCGACAATAGCGGCACACTGAGCAATTCTGGATCTCTGCGCAACAATGGCACGCTTACCAATTCTGGCAGCATGACCAACACTGGCGCTTTCTCCAACGCCGGCACTCTTTCCAATACCGGGACCATCAGCGGTTCGGGCACGTTTGAAAACAGCGGCAGCTTTTCTAACAGCGGTTCCGTTCTGGCAACGGACGTCGGTGTGATTGGCACCGGCATTATCAACAATAGTGGTACCATTATCGGAACTGCGGACACCGGTGTTAATCTCGGATCCGGAGGTGTCCTGATAAACACCATCAGCGGCTTTATTCAGGGTGGTATTTACGGCGTTCAGGTGGGAACCGGCGGCACCGTCATCAATGCGGGCACCATTCTTGATGATGACATTGCCGGTCTGGCGCTTGGCAGCAGTGCGTCATTGACCAATTCTGGTTCAATTGGCGGGGTTTTTGGTCTCATTTTCACCGGAACCGGTGCCAGTGCCACCAACAGTGGCACGATCACGGGGACGGGTGGGGTCGCCATACAGTTTGGCGGCGGAGTGAACAGTCTCACTCTGACCACGGGCTCGGTGCTGGACGGTGGCATCGACGGTGGATCAGGCGCCGGACGGATCACGCTTGATGGCACAGGTTCGCTCAACAGTACGATCGCCAACTTTGGCGCCGGCAGCAGCCTCACCATCGCAGCGGGTGCTGTCTGGACTACAACGGGTAACTGGACGATCGGTTCAGTTCGCAATGCCGGCCAACTTCAGCCGGGTGCAGCGGGCAGCGCCTTGCGGATTGCAGGTAACTTCACGCAGACCGCCAGCGGCACCATGCAGGTCGCTATCAATTCTGCGGGTCAGAGTTCGCAGCTTCTGGTATCAGGAACAGCGAGTATCGACGGAACTCTCTCTGTTCTGGCCGGTTCCGGTGGTTATCAGGCATCCACGGCCTATTCGATATTGACGAGCGATGCTCTTACCGGGCGGTTCAGCACGGTCACGACAGATCTTGCCTTCCTGACACCGGAAGTCAGCTATTCGACCCAGGGTGTTTCGTTAACATTCTCAACCGGGTCCCAACCGGTGAATTTCACCAGTGTGGCAGCGACGCCCAATCAATTTAACACTGCTTATGCTGTGCAAAGTGGCGGCGCTGGATCGGCACTCTATCAGGCTGTGCTCAGCCAAGGCGTAAGCGGCGCCCAGACCGCGTTCGACATGCTTTCGGGAGAGGCCTATGCCAGCGCAAGAACGGTGTTGCTGGATGATAGCCGACAGGTGCCGACATCGCTGATGGGCCGGTTGCGACAACATAAATATGGTGAGATGGATGGTCCTGCCATAGCGCTGGGTACGGGCACAGAGGCCATGCGCAGTGTCGCTGTTGATGGCGATGCCACGGGTGTGGTCGTCTGGGGCAATGCGTTCGGTGGAACGATTGAGATTGACAGTGATGGGAATGCGGCATCAGCCAGTTACGATCGCACCGGTTTCATGGTTGGCGTGGATGGCTGGGTTGACGAGGATTGGCGTGTCGGTCTGGCAGGGGGCTTCACCAATGCTAACCTCGCTATCTCGGATCGCGCCAGCTCTGCCGATATCATGACATACAGCTTTGGCCTTTATGCTGGTCGCACATTCGACAATTTCAATGTGCGGTTTGGGGCGGCCTATAGCTGGAGTGACGTGGACATGTACAGAAATGTGCTATTCCCCGGTTTTACGAACTCATTGACAAGCAGCTATCAAGCACAGACCACGCAGGTATTTGCCGAGGTTGGCTACGGATTGACCTGGAACAGCTTTGCGCTGGAACCATTCGGGGGTGTGTCCTATGTCCATCTGAATTCCGGCGCCTCTCAGGAGACAGGGGGAGCGGCGGCGCTGAATGTGCAGAGCCTCGCAACCGATACAGTGTATTCCACGGTTGGATTGCGGATGGGCACCAGCCTGACGATGGAGAATGGAACGACGGTCATGCCACGCATGATGGTGGGTTGGCAGCACGCTTTCGGAGACCTGAATCCGGCCATGCGCTCGACATTTGCCAGCACTGGTGTGAATTTTGATGTCTTTGGTGCACCGCTGGCAAGGGATGCTGCTTTGCTGGAACTGGGGGTGGACTGGAAGTTGACGGAGACCATGAAGTTGGGACTATCCTATCAGGGTACACTATCCAGTGATGCCAAGGATAACGCAGTGAAAGGCGTATTCTCCCTGAAATTCTGATGCTGCATAAACATCGGGCGCGCGGCGCAATGTGAACACGCTCGCTCGTGTGTGATGACCGATGCGCATTGATAGATTGGTATAAGACGTAAATACATTGTCGATTATTGGCATGAGGCATGCGTGAATGAACGGACTTCACCCCAGTTTTTGCACCTGTGGTAGCAGGCTTAGACCCGTGCGTTGCTGCCAACTGGACCTCATGACGCTTGGCCCTGCGGCTGCCAGCCGCCACCTTTTGCCATTGGTGGATCAGGCCATTGCCTTCCATGCCCGCGGTGAACTTGCTGAGGCCCAGCGGATATGCCTTGAGGTTCTCGAATTGGCGCCGGGGCAGGGCGGCGCTCTGGCCGTACTATACCAGATTCGCAAGGCCGAAGGTGTATTGCCGGCCGCCGAGGCGCTGGTGCGCAGGCTTGTTGCAATTGATCCGAACAATGTGTGGGCGACACAGGAACTTGCCTTGCTGCTTTTTGGCAAGGGGGATCATTTTGACGCTGAATTCCACGCCAGAAATGCCGTCCGTATTGCGCCGACAGATGCCCAGTCGCACAATCTGATGGGCATGATCATGACAGAGGCGAACCGACCGCAGATCGGTGAGTTTCATTATCGTAGAGCATTGGAACTTCTGGGACATCGGCAGCCCATTCTTCTTGCCAATCTTGCCTGGAATTTGAAAAATCAAGGCAAGATGACAGAATCCCGCGCTCTTTACGAAGAGTCAGCGGAACTGGCGCCCGATGTGCTGCAAACCCTTTTGGGGTGGGCGCGCATGGAGGAGACCGATCGCGATTTTGTGCGCGCCGACGCTATTCTGGATCAGGCTGACGCCCTGTTTCCGGGACATCCCAGTATCCTTCTGCATCGTGCTGTCATACGCGGTCGCGCCAAGGATTACGCCTCGGCGCTGGCACTTCTGGACCAACTGGAGCAACTGAATCAGGGCATGGGATTGGGGACCAATGAGCTTTTGGAAAAGGGGCGGTTACTCGACAAAATAGGCCGATATGACGAAGCATTTTCTGCCTTCACGGAAGGCAAGCGCAAAAATGTCGAGATGAGCGGCACGGTCTACATGTCTGATCATGCTGCGCAGCTTGCGCAAAGATTGAAAGCGTACTTCACGGCAAACCGGCTGCGTATTGTGCCGCGGGCAAAGCCGATAGAGAGCGGGCCTCGCCCCATTTTCATTCTCGGGTTTCCACGCTCTGGCACCACTATGGTGGAGCAGACCCTATCTGCCCATCCGAAGATTTCGGCGGGCGACGAACTGACATTCATTCACGATATTGCCAATTTGATGCCGCGCATGCTCAACAGCCCGCTGGCCTATCCGGAAGCGTTGGCGGACCTGTGGATGGGCGATCAATATGAAGGCCTCGACAATCTAAGGGATCATTACCTGCAGCGTGTGAAGCAACTGGGCATCATTGAAACGGGCTCCACCCGCTTTACCGATAAAATGCCGCTCAACGAGACACATATGGGTTTGATTGCCCTGATGTTCCCTCAGGCACCGCTCATCCATGTCCTGCGCCATCCGCTGGATATCGTGCTGTCAGTCTATTCCAATCATCTGACACACGGTTTCTACTGCGCCAATGCGTTGGAAACCATCGCCCAGCACTATCTCCTGGTGATGGACCTCGTCGATCACTACAGACGGGAGATGACACTGAAATACATGGCGGTGCGTTACGAAGATATCGTTGACGATCAGGAGGCTCATGTCCGTCGTATATTGTCCTTTATCGATCTGCCGTTCGACAAGCGTTGCCTGAAGTTCCACGAGAACAAGCGCTATGCCCGGACAGCCAGCTATGCGCAGGTCACGGAAAAGCTCTATGATGGATCGCGTTATCGCTACCGTCATTATCTGGAGCACCTTAGGCCGGTGATCCCCGTACTTGCGCCGACTATTCACCGGCTGGGTTATTCTATCGATGACTGAATATCTGCCGCTGAAATCCGGATCTGACCAGCCAGCCGTGACACTCAGTGTGGATGAGTGGATCGCTGAAGCGGTTGCGCATGAGCAGTCTGGCCGCCCCGATGAGGCGGAACAGATCATCGCATTTGTGATCGCTGAAAAACCCGATTACGTCCCGGCACTGTTTCAGGCGTCTATCCTGTCATACAAAAGAAAGCAGATGCAGGAAGCTATCGAGCGTCTGGAGCGGGCGCTGGCGCTTGCTCCAGACGAGCCGCTTCTTCATCGCAACATGTGTGAGCTTTGTCGCAGCCAATGGATGCTGGATAAGGCTGTCTTTCACGGAAGACGTGCTGTGGAGCTGGCGCCGGATGATGCCGCCGCCCACTACAATCTGGGTGTCCTGCATTATGACCGGATGGAAATCGAGGAGGCGATTGCCCATGCAAGGCGCGCTCTGGCTCTCGAACCAGCCATGGCATCAGCGCATTTCGAACTTGCTGAAGCTCTGCTCCTGAACGGTGAATTTGCGGAGGGTTGGCGAGAATACGAATGGCGGTTTGACATGCCCAATTCGCCTCGCCTTCTTCCGCCGACAGATCGGCCAGCATGGGACGGAAAACCGATGCCAAACGGTACCGTGATGCTGATTGGTGATCAGGGCTTTGGTGATACGATTCAATTTTGCCGCTACATTCCGGAGGTGGCGCGACGATGCCAGAATATCGTCATGGCCTGCAGTTCCGAAATGAAGCCAATCGTAATGCAGCAAAACAGTGCGATGCAGTATTTTGATCGCTGGGATCAGGTACCGGCATTTGATGCCTACTGCCCGCTTTCGGGTCTGCCACGCCTATTCCAGACTGATCTGAACTCGATTCCGGCGCCGATACCTTATGTCAGGCCTGATCCGGCCAAGCTCGCCTACTGGCGCAAGCGCCTGGAAGACCTCATACCGCGTGGGTATCAGTCCATTGGCATTGCCTGGGCGGGCAGACCAACCCATGGCAATGACTTTAACCGTTCGATGGCTTTGCGCGATCTTGCGCCACTCAGCCAGTTGCAGAACACGGTACTGGTGTCATTGCAAATGGGGCCCGCCATGGCCCAGATTTCGGACTATTATGGTGCCGCACCGCTGATCAATCTGGGCGCTGAGATTGCCGATTTTGCGGATACAACAGCAATCCTTGCGCTTATCGATCACGTTGTGGCTGTGGATACGTCGATTGTTCATCTGGCCGGTGCCATGGGGTGCCCCGTGTCGGTGCTCCTGCCTTTTGCGCCGGACTGGCGGTGGCTGCGGGACCGCAAAGATAGTCCTTGGTATCCCAGTGTTCAGTTGTTTCGTCAGACCAGAAGTGGTGTCTGGACCCAGCCGGTCAGTGCGGTTGCTTCAAATAGATCTTCTGTGGTTGAGCGACGAGCGCACTTGCGCACCTGAGTGTGTCTAGTCCATATTGTGCCACCAGTAATTGGGGCGATTGGCGTACATTGCTGCCCACGGCAAATCTGCGGTAGTGGGCGGCACGCATTTGCGTTCACTATCATGCACCGAGGTCTAATGATGCCCCCGCAAATCTCGATTGTTCCAGATAACATCCTGCGTTCGTCAGATCGGCAATCGCTTAATCGTATACCGAGCACATTCGACTGGGAAATCTGGGGGCCTATGTCCAATGTCATCGGAGAACTGCGAGATTCGCACGGCCTTCATCGAAAAGCCTGGGAATATGGGACTTGTGTGCTGGGGCTGAACAAGCTGGCCTCGCTGGATGAAGGATCATCCATTCTGGCCACAGGCGCCGGGTCTGACCGTCCGCTCTTCTACTACGCCAATCGTTGCAAGGCGGTTTTTGCAACTGATTTGTACGATGAATCTCAGTCCGAGGGCGCATCTCGGATGTTGACTGAGCCTCAGCGGTTTGCCCCATTCCCCTATGCCGAAGATCGTCTTCATGTCGAACGCATGTCTCCGTTAGATCTGAGATTTGAAGACAACAGCTTTCAGGCGGCATTCTGTTTGTCATCGATTGAGCAATTCGGCTCGCGCGATAACCAGAGATTGGCCATGCAGGAAATGGCCAGAGTTCTGAAGCCGGGAGGGATTGTCTGTATTGTTGTCGAACTGATATTGAACAATGAAAAACATCCAAAATATTTCCGGTTGGATGGGTTGGAAAAGGTGTTCTTTACCCATAAAAACCTGAAGCTTGTTGGCGGTGAGCTTGATCTGCGTGTTCAGAAAAGTCTATTTGACTACCCCTGCGATTTGAGAGATCCGAAGGGCCGAGACAAAAGTCCCCATATCGTGCTGACAGACGGATCAGTCATATGGACCTCTCTCTCAATGTTCTTGCAAAAGACAGGTGTCTGAGAGGCTAGACTTGCATAGCAAAAGTGCAAAGGTGCTTTCAGTTGAAGCGGCCAGTTTGTGGTGTTGTGCTGGCCTGGAATTGCCGGATGTCTGTGTTTCGATCGCGGATCGAATGTTCATACATAACGTGTCGGGCGTCATGGCAAAGAAAACCTTCACGCCGGAGACGGGATGATTGACGGGAGGCGTTTCCATGCGTCATCCTCACAGTCTAGAGTGGTATATAAAGAATTTGGGCGGGCAAGCTACCTAGTGGAATGAATTTGACATTTGATCGAAGAGCGTTCCGCAAACGGGTGTCAAATGTCAAATTGGTTCCACTAAGTCTCACCGACAGAGGCAGACTGAAGAATATGACATTTGATGCAGACGCTACGAAACTCGGGCGCATACTCTGGCTGGGAAACCGGCCGAATTCGACAGGGAATGAGCCCGCCCGCCTCCGTCACCTGGGTTTTGCCGTGACCGAATTGGCAGACGACGCGCTGGGTCAGTTCATGGTGGGAGGAGCGATGAGCGGTTCAGATCGCGCCTCTGTTCTGCCTTCGTCGGAAAAGCCGCAAGTGTCTACTGATGGTGCCCGCATACTGAACACCCGATTCGACACGATTGTCGTGGCCAATGATGCTGTTCGCACCAATGAAATACTGCGCGTTTTTGACGGGCGCGTGATCATCCGGGCGCATGGATGGCGGCGACCCATCGGTTCGGAACTCTTTCACCTGGGATGCTATCCAATCATCCAGCGACGTCACCAGACTTATCATGTCGTCACTGACGCGCAGACCGCCAAAGACGATCTTGCTATCGGAACACTGGCGATAGCTCCAGCCTGGCTCGATGAACGTCTCGATCGACTGAAGGGAACGTGGAACGGCATCGCATCGAAAGGTGCGGGGAAAGTTGTCGTCAGTCTGCCGGCAACGGATGTCGATCCTATCGATAGAAACTATTCCCTGTTCATCCGGCAACACTTCCCGGACACGATCTGTAACCATATGATCCATTTGGGCCTTCGCGACAGCGACAACTGGCAACGACAAAGGCAACGCATTGTCACGCTCCAGACGGCGGCCGCCTATCTGTATCCATATGTCGACAAGAATCACGTGGATATAACGCCGTTGGAAATGATGCTGATCGGCGGGCCGGTCGTATTCTTCGATGGCGGCTATCTGTCGGCTTTAATGCCGGCGGGGGCGCCCGGCCGCGCCCGGACAGTTGATGAGGCTCATCAGCTTTGCGACCGCCTACGTACGGGAGATCGCGTGCTTATCCGCGATATTCTGGCTTCGCAAGCTGCCTTGCTTGCCCGTTACGATGTGCGGGTAGCCGGCCCGCAATTTGACAGCACGTTTTCTGCTATCCTCAGTGAGCCCCAGATGAACCGTCCGGGTGTTTCGCGCTCAGGCATCACTTATACATGCGACCTTGCGGATCGTCAGATGCGCCGTTTGATGACGGCACTGACGTTCCAGCCAAGCGATGATGCGGTGGCTGCGGACTGGACGTCGAGGGATGTGATTACCGTCTTTTACCGAACGGTATTGGATTCGGCCCCGGATCCCGAAAATTCAAACGCGTATGTCGCCGCACTCGATGCCGGAGTGCGGCCCATTGAAGTGTTGAGGTTGATGATGAATCACAATTTGCATCTGCTCAGTGATCATCGAAACCGGTTCATTCGTACACTTCGTGTCGCCCCGAATGGGACGTCATCTCGTTTCAACCGGCCTTTGATATGAGATCAAGAATGAATATGATGCCATCCGCTGCTATAACGCAGAAGCCACTTCGCGGTCTTTTCATCAATACGGCCAAAGAGCAATGCAGCATCCACGAAAGCGGCAATATGGCGCTCAGTGCGCTCTTGGACGAGCCACGCATCCGGCTCGACTATGTGGAAATCCGGCGCGAAGATTATCATAGCCTCGATTCAAAGGATTTCCTGAAAAAGATCTCCAAGGATTACGGGACTGAAATCGATAGCGGAAGTTACGACTTCACTGTCGTCAACTATCACCATTTTACAATGGTTCCGTTCGTGGGAAAGCGCCAACTGGATGGCCTTCCGGGTGCAAAATACGCAATCGTGCTCGAGGTGGAACCGCATGATTGTCTGTCCTTCTGCCCCTACGGATGGTTCGACGGTTACATCGTTCTCGACCCCTCGGTCCGAGACGATCGACCCGAAGTCTTTGCATTCCCTCGGCCTATCGAAGACATGTTGCCAGGTAATCTTGAGCGGGTCGATGAGATACCCATCATCGGATCGTTTGGATTCGGAACACCGGGCAAGGGCTTCGAATTGCTTGTTGACGCGGTGAACCGGGAATTTGATCGTGCGCTTGTGCGCATCAATATCCCCTCGAACATCTACGCGGATGACGCGATGGCAAGTGTGCATGGCGAAAACTATGCGCGCTATCTTGCGAAAATCTGCAAACGCATTGCAAAGCCTGGCATTGACGTCGAGTTCACTTACGATTTTATGTCGAAGGATGAATTGATTGAATGGTGCGGTCGAAACACTCTGAACTGCTTCATGTACACGAGAAAGCAGTCGGGATTGGCGGCAACCACGGATCAGGCGATTGCCTCGGGGCGGCCATTGCTTGTATCGGGCAATCAAACCTTCCGCCACATCCATGATTACATGCGGCCGTATCCCGGCACGACGCTGCGTCAAGCGATTGAACATTCGGGACATGTCGTGAAGACTATCCAGAAGGATTGGAGTCCTCAGAGTTTCCGTGACCAGTTTATCAGGATGCTGAAACTGACGACCGGTGAAACCGAAAGCAAGGTTGATGTTTCCGTCAGCGGTTCCGGGGCGCCGCAGAAATCCAAACCGAAACCGGTCATGCTGGTCATTTCACCGACCATCATCGCCCGCAACGCCATCGATACTCTTGCTGCACGCGCCGTTTCTGCATTGAGTGACGCGTCACAGTTCCAGGTGATCAAGAGCGTTGCACAGACCGCTGATGGGTATGCCCGGACATGTTTCTGGTTGAGACCGGAAGTCGCTTGTTTTGTTGGCTGGACAACTGACCGAGTGCAGTCGGAAATCGCCAAGTTCCGCAGCGCTTATCCCGATTGCAAGATCGTGCTTCTTCCAGCGCCCGAAGCCGGGCAGGCGGAAGCCTGCATGCAGTCTCTCGCGCTTTTGGGGGCCGACGCCCGCTACATTCTGTCTGGCATCGCTCCTTTCAACACGCAATTGGTTGCGAAACAGCCGGGCCCGGCCTGGGTCGGTTTATATGGCTATGATGCGGAACTCGAGGCGGGAGAACTCGGCGCGCTCCTGGCGAAGATGGAGCGGGAAATCGGGGCCGCGCGGGTGTTCATCTACCAAACTAGGTCGGACGATTCTCTCACGCAGATTGCGTTGTCGGATCGCATTCGCATGCTGAAGAGACAGGTTTCGGCTTCGATAAACTTCGAGGTGAAGCCGCTTCCCTTGTCGGCGGCCGAACGAATTGATTGCCTGGCAAAGAATGCGTTGAATATCATTCGTTACCGAGCAGGCGATGCAGACACCCTCTTCGATATACGCGATCTGTCACTGACGACGGAACGGCCGCTGGTCTTCACGCGTTACGGAAAGTTCCCTGGCCAGCCTGATGGCAGCGTTTACGTCGAAGATGAGCGCCTGACCCATTTCATGCAGGCGGGCAACGGTGCCCATATAGCGGTCTTCAATACACTCGCCGAAGGTCGTTTTGTCGCGGAGGTCGAAGATCTTGCGCACAAGCTGATTGCCGGCAAGGACGAGGTTCCGTCACCCTCGCTCCGCGATGTCGTCAATGGGGAGGGATGGATTTCGCTCGATGCAAAGCCCGCCTTGCTCGTGGATCTTCACGATGACGCACCACGGGAAAAGTCTGCAACCGATGTAACTCAACGCGAAATACCGGTTGAGCAAACATGGCTGTATGACGCAGTTCGCACGACAATCGGATCCCGAAAGGATGCCCGGATCGCGGTCCTAGGCGATACGGAACTCCAGGCTGCGGCTAGTCTTCAAAAGGACGGCGTCGCATTCGAGATGACGAGCACGGCAGATATTGCATTCGTCTCCAATGTGATCGCGGGCAAGAAAGACCTGGAACTGAAACTGTCGCAGCTTTCGCGGCAACTCAATCCTGGTGGAACTGGGCTATTCCTCTGCTACCACGCGGAAAACTATCAAACTCCGTTCGTTCAGGAGGATGCAGATTTCAAGGTTGTGACGCCGGAGGAGTTCGACCAAGCGATGAGCGGGGACTTGAGCCTCACATGCATATTGAGGCCAGCCATCACATGCCGTCCCGTATGTATTTTTCCACCTGCCTTCACGTCACCACCCGTCGGTTTATACGTAGTTGAAAAACGCGAAGGAATTTGACCTCAATGTCTATCGTCGAAGGTCTTCTGGAATCAAAGCCGATGAACGAGAAAAATACCGGCCGAAAGCGTAGAATTTTCTGGCTAGGCGCGCATAAAATTCTGATCAAGACTGAATTGAAGCTTCTTCGTGACCTGGGATACGAGGTCTTTGTGCCATCGTACCTTTCCAATGTTGACGATCAGAGCGCGGTAACACAACTGCAGTCTGCAGACGCAAGTACATTGCCGAAGGACATCATCCTGAAGCTGTCCGAGTACAATTTCTTCTATAATTCTGTTGATCAGGAAATAGCCGAAATCTTGAACACCTATTTCGATGGGGCGATCGTCACGATCGTAGGCCGCTGGTGTGCGGAATTTCTGCGTGCCTTCGAAGGTCCGGTCCTATTTCGCGCCTACGGCCAGACAAGCCTTCTGTCCGAGGATTTCGAGCGGCTTGGCATGCGAGGCCTGCTGGAGGACAGACATAATGTTCACTTTCTGCCACATGCCGAGGAAACGGGAGAGTTCGAGGGTGAATGGCTGAAGCGGAAAATGCGCGTGGTGCCATACTCAATTGCGCCCGACATATTTGACCGTGAGGGAAGCTGGCGAGGCTCGACCGGCAATGATGGTTATATTCTGATTTCCGCACCCAACATCGCGAATATATTTCACCGCTTTCACTATCGCTTCCTGAAGAAGCATTTTTATCAAAGCCATTATCGCTATGTCGGCGTGCAGACCAAGCCGATCGACGATCCCCAAGTGCTGGGCACCTTGTCGCTTGACGAAGTCAAGGAGCAGTTCACGCGCGCAAGCGGCTACCTCTATACATATAGTGACCCCAGAGTGTGCTATCTTCCACCTATCGAGATGATGGCATATGGTGGCCCAGTGATCTATCTGAAGGGGTCTCTGCTCGCACGGTATTTCAACAATTGTGGGCCCGGCGAATGCCAGACCATTGAGGACGCTTACGATAAAAGCCAACTGCTTCTCCGGAACGACACGGCATTCGTCAGCGAACTGCAATCTGCTCAGGCCTCTGTGGTCGAACGATATCGGCCATCGCAGGTGGCACCTCGTGTGGAAGCCGCTGTCCGGGACCTGATCGGACCGCCGATGGCAACTGCGGAACCATTGCGCGCGCCCCATGCCTTGGCCGTCACGCGCTCGGCGATGACCCACAGCATCGGGAGGAGCATTATCGAGGCCCTGCTGCAAAACGAAGATCCCGAACGGGCATTGGCCATCGACAATCTTATTGACCAGGTCAGCACCGAATATTGCGATCAGTCCGGTACCTCGGCGAACAAGCACGCGCTGTCGGCATGGTGGCGCGAGGCGCCACCTGCTGAACTGGATGTCCAGTGGGGCGCGGTGGATGTCCTCAACCATCCTCAGGCAAGTGGTCTGATCGGGCGCTGGGTTATCGATCCTGGCACAGAGGAATATGCCCGTGAAGCGTCGGCTGGCGAAGCTGGCTATCTGACCTTCGGTCCTTATCTATCCGTGCAGTCAGGGCGGTATGCAGCGCGCTTCGCATTGGAAATCGAAGCATTCGACACGCCGGTCACTGTCACGGTCGACGTGGCGGACGCCGGCATTCAACATGCATCGCGTACGATCACCGTGGGCGAGGGATGCGTATCCAGCGTCGAGAGTCTGGATTGGTTGGTCGCGACAGGCATGAACTCGGTCGAATTCCGGGTCCTCACCAACGGCACTGGACGTGTACGGCTGACCTCCCTGACTTACGATCGGAAACCAGATTAACATTGGCGCAGCCTTTGCCTCTTTCTCTCGATCGAGTTGGAAGGCGGGTCCCTTCATAAGAAAAGGCTATAGATATAGTCGATCAATCTTGCTGCCGGGTGCCATCTTGTCCAGCTTGAAGGCCGAAAAAGCGGATATCCTCCATAAATTCCGCTTGTGCTTTTGTCGGAATCCAGGCTTTGCGGCAGGTCAGCCCGATCGGGCGGCTGGTTTCCTCTAGCGGGTGTGTCAGCGTCACCAGGAGCCCTGCCTGACGATCGGCACGAACCTGCAGGGCGGAGATGAAACCCAGATGGTCCGAATGGCGCAAGATTTCTCGCATCAGTACCAAGGAACCAGTTTCGACCAGGCTGTTCGGTGGCTCAACGCCATGTCGGGCAAACAGCGTATCAAAGAAGTGTCGTGCCGGTGACCCTTGTCCGGACACGACCCAGGGAAACTCGGCAAGGGATTGCAGGCACGGCTGCTGCTTGCCATGGAGCGGATGTCCGGGCCGGCACACCACGACCATCCTGTCGTGGAAGATTTCCTCTTGGGCGAAATCGGCCACGCTGTCGGGCGCGCGCAATGCACCAATCAGAAAATCGATGTCTCCGCGACGCATGCCGAGCGCCATGTCTTCGTAGGGTCCCTCGACGATCCGTAGGGCAAGGGTAGGCCTGCGCATACGGAAGCGGGCAATCGCTGGTCCAAGCAGAAAGGCGCGCGACAGCGGCATGGCACCGATAACGATCCGGCCCACTTCACGGCCGGCAATTTCTCCCAGATCAGCCCGCGCCTGCTCAAGCTCGGCAAAGGCCAGACGCGCTGCCACTGCCAGCGAGCGGGTCGGCCGTGAGGCTATCATTCCATGCGACGTGCGCTCAAACAGCGCCTGTCCCACCTCCTTTTCCATCTGGCTAATGGCCCGATGAACGGTGGGTTGCGAAAGGTTGAGACGGCGAGCTGCTTCCGAAAAGCTCTCGGCTTCCACAACGGCGATCAATGCATGAAGCTGTGCGCTGGTGACCGTCAGCTTGAGGCGCGGCGCGAGCTCGGCCATGGCCGGATCCAATAGGGCCAGCGCCCGCTCTATGCGGCGGCAGAGAACATCGCCCTCCGGGGTTACGAAGAAGCCCTGTGGTGTCCGCTCGAAGAGGGGTGTGCCAGCGGAGCGCTCCATCTTGCCAAGTGCCAGGGTCACAGCCGGCTGCGATACATGGCAACGTTCAGACGCCTTCGTCACGGATCGTGTTTCCTGAAGAGCCAGCAAGATCCGCAGATGCCTGAGATTACCGATCATTCCACGCGTTTCCATTGAGCGAAAGTGCCCGCTGCGTGCAGGACGGCAGATGCTGCCCTTTCAAAGCTCACCAATCCCGCCGTCATGACACCCTCCTGTTGTGTCGGTCCAGCATGTGGCGGAATGGACAGGCACGCCACCATCTATAGCATAAACTAATGACATGGACGGACTAGTGAATTGGCTGGGGGCGTGTTGGGGGTAATCATTCTGGTGAACGAGACAGGAGATCCAGATGTCCAGCCCGACGCCCGACGCAAAAACCGCACTTGTTATTTCCGCCCATGCCGCCGATTTCGTCTGGCGCTGCGGCGGCGCGATCGCGCTTCATGCCGCCTTGGGATACAAGGTCACAGTCGTTTGTCTGTCCTTTGGCGAACGGGGTGAATCGGCCAAGCTGTGGAAACAGCCCGGCATGACCCTTGAGCGGGTGAAGTCCGCACGCCGCGCAGAGGCTGAGAGGGCGGCGCAGGCGCTGGACGTGCATGACCTGATCAGCTTCGATCTCGGTGACTATCCCCTGCGTCTGAACGACGACGACAAGTATCGCCTTGTCGATGTCATTCGCGCTGTGCAGCCGTCTTTCATGCTCAGCCACTCGCAATATGACCCCTATAATACCGACCACATGTATGCCACGCAGGTTGCCCTCGAAGCGCGCATGATTGCCCAGGCCTGGGGACATAATCCCGGCCAGAAGGTGCTTGGTGCGCCGCAACTCTATTTATTTGAGCCGCATCAGACCGAGCAGATGGGCTGGAAGCCCGATGTCTTTCTCGACATTACATCTGTCTGGGACAAGAAGCGTGCCGCGATCGAGTGCATGGAAGGCCAGGAGCATCTCTGGGAGTTCTATAGCCGTGTCGCGGAAAATCGCGCCAATCACTTCATGCGCAATTCCGGTGGCCAATCGGGCGGTCGTGCGGCGAAATATGCGGAGGGTTTCCAGTCCGTCTTTCCGCGCACCGTCGATGAGCTTTGACATCGAGTGGGGCGGCCTTCCGGTTTCTCCGAGCCAGAAACCGAAAATCCCTCCGGCGCAACCGGTCTCTATCATCGATACTTGGTATGAGGAGCATTGAATATGGCTGTCGTCGTTCAGAGTATTGCACGCGTTTCGCAAGAGGTGATCGACAGGCTCGCCGCAGCCGGCGTTGCCACCGTGCATGAGGCGCAAGGCCGCAAGGGCATGCTGGCCAGCTATATGCGGCCGATCTTTGCCGGTGCCCAGATTGCCGGGTCGGCCGTCACCATCTCGGCGCCGCCCGGCGACAATTGGATGCTGCATGTGGCGATCGAGCAGCTCAAGACCGGTGACATCCTGGTTCTGGCGCCGACCAGCCCCTGTGACAACGGCTATTTCGGGGATCTTCTCGCCACATCGGCCAAGGCGCGTGGATGCCGGGGGCTGGTGATCGATGCCGGTGTGCGCGATATCCGCGATCTGACGGCGATGGGCTTTCCCGTCTGGTCCAAGGCGATCTCGGCGCAGGGCACAGTCAAGGAAACGCTTGGCTCGGTGAACATAGCGGTGGTCTGTGCCGGTTGCCATGTCGAGGCTGGGGATGTGATCGTCGCGGACGATGACGGTGTCTGCGTGGTCAAGCGTGACGAGGCCGAAACCGTTCTTGCTGCGGCGGAAAAGCGTCTCGCCAACGAGGATGCCAAACGGCAAAGGCTCGCAGCCGGCGAACTTGGCCTCGATATCTATGACATGCGGGGGGCTCTGGCGGCCAAGGGGCTGAAATATGTCTGACGAAAGCGGAATTCGCTGCCTTTGGATGCGGGGTGGCTCCTCAAAGGGGGCCTATTTTCTAAAGGAGGATCTGCCGGGCGATCCGGCCGAGCGGGATGACCTTTTGCTGCGGATCATGGGCTCTCCCGATCCACGCCAGATCGACGGTATCGGGGGCGCCGATCCCCTAACGTCAAAGGTTGCCATCCTGTCTCGATCGACTAGAGCAGACGCAGATGTCGACTACCTGTTCCTTCAGGTGTTTGTCGATCAGGCGCTGGTGAGTGATGCTCAGGGTTGCGGCAATATTCTTGCCGGTGTTGGCCCGGCCGCCATCGAGCGTGACCTGGTTTCCGTGGCAGGTCAGGAGACGGCTGTGCGCATCCATATGGTCAATACGGGCGAGGTGGCGCTCGCCAGGGTGCAGACGCCTGCGGGACGCGTATCCTATAGTGGTTCGAGTGAGATTGCAGGTGTTCCAGGCCGGCACGCGCCGGTGCCTCTGTTGTTCATGAATATTGCCGGCTCGATGTGTGGAGCCCTGCTGCCGACTGGGAACGCCATCGACCTGATCGATGGGGTCGAGGCCACCATGATCGACAATGGCATGCCCTGCGTGATCCTCAGAGCATCGGATTTTGGGCTGACTGGCAAGGAAAGCCGCGAGGAAATCGAGGCAGATCAGGGTCTCAAAGCCCGGATCGAGGCAATCCGCCTCAAGGCCGGCCCGCTGATGAACCTGGGTGATGTTGAAGAGGCTTCGGTGCCCAAGATGACGCTTGTATCGCCGCCGACAAGCGGTGGAGCGATCTCGACGCGCAGTTTCATTCCGCATCGCGTCCACGCATCCATTGGCGTGTTTGCCGCCATCACGGTTGCCACGGCAACAAGGCTCGGGCAGGGGCCGGCGGCGGCTATGGCGGACCCGCCAGGCGATGGTCAATATCTGATCGAGCATCCGACAGGCATGATGGACGTGTTTCTCGATATCGGCGAGGATGGTGCGATCAAGGGCGCCGGTTCCGTGCGCACAGCGCGTAAGCTGTTTGACGGGCTGGTTTTTCCAAAGGATTGCTGAGGCGCTGTTGTCTACACGCTGACCGGGCCGACAGCACAGGCAGCCAATGGCATTGCCAACCCAAAGGGAAACGAAGCCTGCTTTCGATTTACAAAGGCAGGCTCTCGCGGGACAGCAATACGATAGTCTCGCCTTGATCATACCGCGCACCTCCGAAGGTTCGGCTTCGGCTGGTGCGCGGTTGAACGGGGATGAAGCCTCCCGGCTTCCGGGCCGGATGGTCGTTTTGCAAGCCGGGCGGCTTGCCGCCATTTAGAAGATCTTCAAGACGCGGATCTGGGCAACGAGGTCCTGTTTGAAGCCACCTTCCACATTGATGTCCGTACCGACCATGCCCTGCAACTGAACGCTTTGGCTGACAAATGTATTGGCAAAGACGCGCAATTGGTCAGAGCGGGTCTTCAGGCCCGTCGCAACGTCATTGACCTGGTTGGTGCCACCGAAGATTCCGGCATAACCGAAGGATAGAGATGTTTTGTCGCTGACCTGATAGCGCAGATAGGTTTGCAGTTCAGTCGAAGGGTCGCGTGAAAAGGACAGGCCATCCTCCTTGTGATCTTTCCGGAATGCGACATCCAAGGCGGCATCGAGGAAAAAGCCGTTGCCCAGTCCCTGGATCAGACCGATCTGCGGTGTGAATGTCCAGGTGCCGGATCCGAGACTGACCCCGGTCGCATCGAAATTGCCCGTAGGCGCGGTCAGGAAGTTGGTGAGAGCGAGTGTCGTTCCGTAGTCCTTGTCGCTGGTGTTGATGGGCGTGACAGTAAAGCCGAGGGTAAGGTCACCAAGACCGTCAGAGGTCTGCTGGTCGATCCCGCCGATCCGCGCATTCGGAAGTGTGCCTATCGGCAGAATAGCCTGCATGGAGATCGGCACACCGGCAATGCTGTTATAATAGACACTGCGCAGCAAGGTCACGCCGAGATCCAGGCGGGAGCCGGGAATATCGCCAACTCCATCGAGATTCAGGCGGTCACTGGTGCTATACTGGAAATAGGTCAGAGCTAGGACCGTACCGTCCGGCAGAACGGCAAAATCACCCGGCGATATGTCGATTGCACTGGCACTGCCCGACGACAGGAGGACGCCAGCAAAGGCAGCCAGTCCGGCAATCGCGGCCTTGACCGTGGAAAGACGGCGACGTTCATTCATCTTTTTCATAAAGTTCCCCTTTTTTGATGGAATTCTGGATTGTGGCGCTGACAGCCTTTCGGCTGCCAGAAGTCTCCGGCATCGGCAGAAATGCCGACGCCGGAACACGGCAAAGCTGGCCCGCTGGGCCCCTTCAATGTTGGTATCCTGCAACAGCTTCCTTCCGCGCCTCGGTCCGATTGGCGATGAAGGCCGGCAAGACTATGATTTAATGAATTTTTCTTGATCCTTTGGTGCCGCTAAGAACGGCAAGAACTGTGCGCCCTGACCGGTGTGGCCCGCCCTGTCACGGGCCACACCATTGCGGTCAGTGCCCCGCCTATCAGGCGGCGAGCCTCTTCAAATAAGCGTCTGCCTCTTCCGGTACGGCAAACCAGGGGAAGAAGTCGCGCGGGTCGTCGAAGCCGTTGGCAATGCGCTTGGCAAGCTCGGGAAAGCCTTGGGCCGAGCCCATGATGTTGAGCACGTGCGGCGGCGGCGGCATCAGCAGTGCATTGGTCCAGCCCACGACGAACTGGGCATAGGACCAGTAGGTCTCGAAGGTGGCGACCATGAACTCCTCATCAAAGGCGCGGTCACCATGGGCGATGATTGCGTCGAGATAATATTTCGCCGCCTTCGAGGCATTGTTGGAGCCCTGGCCGGTCAGCGGATCGTTGAGGCAGACCGCATCGGCAAGGCCAAGGACCACGGCACCGGACGGCAGGCGGCCAATCGGCTTGCGCACCGTTGGCGCAAAGGCACCGGCCAGCCGGCCATTGTCATCCGTCAGCGCTATGTCGGTGCAGCGCTCGGCCTCCCAGGGCAGGAAGGTGTCGAGGATCCATTTCGATTTCGCCAGATGCTCGTCAGGTGTTTTCACATCCTTCCAGCAGTCCATCGCGCCGCCGGGAATGCCTTCAAACACCATGATATCGCAGGCCCCCGTGGTGGTCAGCGCCGGGAAGGTGAAATATTCGCCGACTGTCGGGATCAGGTTGAAATTGACCGCCGAATGGTCCGGGCGCTGCTTCATACCGGTCACATAGGTGAGTGCCAGTGCCCGTTGCGGCGCATCAAAGGCCGAGCGTACAGCGTCACGCTCGAACATCTTGGCGATTTCGCCTTTGCCGGCTGCCACGATGACGAGATCGCTCTCTCGCGCATAGGTCTCAAGGTCGGAAATGCCAGCATCCTGGATCGTCAGGCGGCCGCCGCGGCGTTCGAACTCCGCCATCCAGCGCGGAATCTTCACCCGCTGATCGACACTCATGGCGATCCTGTCGAGCTTGCCGTTCCAGTCGATCGCCTTGCCGGAGCCATCCGGCGCCGGGACCGTAAAGTTGATCGAGTCGGTGGTCGGGCAGTTGTCTTCCCAGAAGTTGAGGCCGAGGTCGCGTTCGTTCTCCAGGGCCTGGTCGAACATGCATTGGCTCGACATGACCCGGCCGGCGGCAATGTCGTCTGCGGTGCGGTTTTGCACCACATGCACCGCATGGCCTTCCGCGAGCAGGCCGCAGGCGAGTTGCAGGCCGGACTGGCCGCCGCCGACAATGGTGAAACGTCTTTCTGTGCTCATCGTCATTCCCCTTTTTTTAAGTATTGACGTTGTTAGTCCATCAGTTGCGGGATGGCCGAAATGGCCCTTTCAGGGCCCATCGCTGTGTAGCCGCCGTCAACGCAGAGATCGGTTCCGGTGACAAAGCTGGCATTGTCGGAAAGCAGGAAGGCAATCGCCTCGCCGACTTCTGCCGGATCGCCGGTGCGCCCGAGCATATGGAAAGGCTCGGCGACCTTGTCTGCCTTGGCGCGGGTGTCGTTGGTCAGCTGCAGCATGATGTTCGACCAGGTCCAGCCGGGCGACACCGCGTTGACGCGGATGCCGTCTGGCGCCAGATCCATGGCCTGGTTACGGGTCAGTTGCAGGATAGCGGCCTTGGACACAGGATAGACCCAACGGCCGATCTGGGCGACACGGGCGGAAATCGAGCCGAAATTGACGATGGCGCCCTTGTTCTTCGCCAGATGCGGTCGTGCCGCCTGCATCAGCATTACAGAGGAGACGATGTTGATATCGAGAGCCGTCAGCCAGTCGGCGCGGCTCGTTTCGGCGCCATTGTCCAGATAGGTGCAGGCGACGTTGACGATGAAATCGAGCCGCCCGGTCTTGTCGACTGCGGCCTTCACCAGCTCGGCAATCTCCTGGTCCTTGGTGATGTCGGTTTTGACGAAAATTGCGCCGCTGCGCGTTGCTGCGGCGTGCCCGGCCTCGTCGGCAATGTCGGCAATCACCACCTTCACGCCGTAACCGACAAGGATCTTTGCCGTCTCTTCGCCGATCAGCGTTGCGCCGCCCGAAATGATTGCTGTCTTGCCGTCCAGTCCACGCATGTTTGCGGTTCCCTCTTTTTTGTTGGAGTTTCGGTGTCAGGCCGTGGCGGAACGTGAGGCCTGATGGTCTCTTGCGAGATCCGCCATCAGGGGCCGGCTGCCTTTGAAGGCGCCGTTGCCATACAGCAGCGGACTGTCGGTTGAGCTGCCCAGATGGGTTTTGACGACGTCGCCGATCAGGATTAGGTGGGTGCCGAAAGGGCGCGCCTCGAGCAGCCTGCATTCGAAACTGGCGGCTGCGTCTGAAAGCACTGGCGCGCCGGTGAGCGATGTCATCCAAGAGCCGACGGTGAAACGGTCTTCGCGTGCCAAGCCTGCACGACCCGCAAAAGCCTCGGCCAGGGCGCGATGCGTGTCGGTGAGAACGTTGACGGCAAATACGGCCGAGTGCTCGATGAAGCGGGAGATGGAGGAGTTGAGGTTGACGCAGGCAATCAGCGCCGGGGGCTCTGTGGTCAGCGAGCAGACCGCCGTTGCCGTCAGGCCATAGCGTATGCCGTCGCCATCGATTGTGGTGATGATGTTGACGCCCGCTGTCAGCCGCCGCATCCCATCGCGGAATTGCTCATTGTCCATTTCAATGTTCCCGTGAGAATGGACGTGCCATTCATTTTATGTTTAAATTAATGTCATGTTCCGTCCGAACCGGAATGCCGGCAATCCGCATTGCGCAGCCGATTGTCCAGTTTCGGCAGGCGACGCGGAAATTTGCGTTTTGTCATGTTTTGCAGGATGATCTTTTTTGAGAGGTGAGCGATGCCGCATGCCCAGCCTGCTCCGCTTGAAAAATCCAGTCTGGTGGATACGCCGGATGTTGATGAAGCCCGCGATGCGATCGGTCGGATCTTCTGTCCGCATTTCCTGACTATGCGAGGGGGAGATCGAGGGCGGTTCCATGCCCGGCACAATAGCGTGCGCGAGCCTGGTTACTCGGTGAATTTTGTCTCCTATGGCGCCGAGGTGGAGATTGATCCGGGCGAATTATCCGGTTTCTTCCTGCTCCAAATTCCAACAGCCGGATCGGCGCAGGTCCGCTGCGGCTCGCTGGCTGTCGAGGCTGAGGCCGGGCGGATGGCAAGCCTTCTCTCCCCGACGCTTGCGACCCGCATGCGCTGGGCGGAAGGGTGCGAAAAGTTGATCGTGCTCCTGCGCCGGGATGCCATGGAACGGCTTGCGACCCAGATCCTCGACGATGTCGCACCGCTCGAGTTCGATACCGGCGTGGATCTGACCAGTCCGGTCGGGCAGGTGCTGCAGGCCCATGCGGGTCTGATGCTCGCCGGCGCGGAAAGCGAGCGGCCGCTGCCGGACGCCTACAAGGTCTCGCTTCGAGATGCGATCTCCACGCTGATGATCACTGGCCTGCGCCATAACCGGTCGGGCCGGCTGTCTTCGGCAATTCCCGAAGCAGGTCCACCGGCGGTTCGTCGTGCCCGTGCTTTCATCATGGAGAATGCCGACAAGCCGCTCTCCATGGCTGATATTTCCGAGGCGGCAGGGGTTCCGCTGCGCACGCTTCAGGACAGTTATCGCCGGGTCCATGGTATCACGCTGTCGGATGCCCTGACGCTTGCGCGCCTTGATCTCCTGCGTCTCAGTCTTCTCAATTCACACCACGATATTCATGTGGCGGATGCGGTCCTTGCGGCTGGCTTCGGGCATCTGGGCCGCGCTGCCGCCGCCTATCGGACACGCTTCGGCGAAAGCCCCTCCGAGACGCTTCGTCGTGCACAGCGCAAGAACTGACGCGGGGAAGCGGGCCTGCACCGCTTGTGGCCTGTGCCGGCTGCCAGGCAGGAGAGGCGTCACCGAACCGGTTCAGCGTGCCAGCATTTTTGCCAGAAGGAAGCCGGATCCGGCGCCCGTTCCAGCCCCCGGCCAGGTGGCTGCACCGCAGAGATAAAGGTTCTTCACTGGCATCTTGTAGCGCGACCAGCCGGGGAGCGGACGGAAAAGGAAGTTCTGGTCGAGTTGGTGTGAGCCGGAAAGCGAATCTCCGCCGATAAGGCTGGGGTTTTCCCGCTCAAGATCCAGCGGCGAATGCACGGTGCGGGCGCGGATCTTTTGCCTTGTGCCCGGCGCATAGGTTTCGATCAGCTCAATGACGCGATCGGCATAAGCCTCTTTTGCGCTATCCCAGTCACGCGCCGTAATTATGCCTGCGGCATCGCCGCGGATCTGCGCGGGCAGCACGCGCACCTGCACCCAGAGCACATGCTTGCCCTCGGGCGCGCGGCCTGGATCGAGCGCTGTGGGCTGGCCGACGACAAGCGCCGGCTCCACGGGCAGCAGGCCATCCTTTGCCTCGGCATAGACACGCGACATCATCTGCATGTCCGGGGCGATATGCACATAGGCATAGTGTTTCAAATGTGCGCCGGCGGTCCAGTCGGGCAGGGCATCCATCGACAGATGGATCATCATCGCACCCGGTCCGGGCCGGAAATCTTCGACGCCACGATTGAAGGCCTGCGGTGTCGCGCTTTCGGCCAGAAGCTTGCCGAAGACAAGCTTGGGATTGAGATTGGCAATCACTGCCTTGCGAGCGTAGAATCTGCGCCCATCCGCCAGTTCGACACCTTGCGCCACGCCGTTTTCGGTGATGATGCGGGCAACCTTTGCGCCGGTCAAAACTGTGCCGCCACGGGCGGACAGCAGCCCGGTCATCGCTGTAATGATTGTGTCGGCGCCGCCTTTGCCGATCACCATGCCGAAGGCCTGGTTGGCCATGGATTCAAGATAGGGGAACAGCGCGCCACCGGAAATGTCGGGGGCGAAATCCAGATGCAGGCCCCAGGCGGCCATCATCGCCTTCAGCTTGTCGCTTTCGAAATGTCCGTCGAGAAAGCCGCGCGGCGAGGCGACCAGCAGACGCGCCAGCGCGTAAAAGCGTGTGGTTCCCAGCGCGCGCCAGGCCCGCCAGACGGTGCGGACGGCTGAAAGCGAGGGCATCGGTGCGCCGAGAAGGGCAAAAAGATGCGGCGCCGTGTCGGAAAACTCCTTCAGCATTGCCTGCCAGGCCGCTGCATCCGTCTGCGAAAGGGCGGCGATGGCGGCGCTCGTCTCGGCAAGATCGGTCGATACACCAAGTGCGCTGCCATCCCGGAAGACGGAAGCAAAACAGTGTTTGGCCGGCACGAAGGACAGGCCATGGGCGGCAAGGTCTGCGCCATAGGTCTTGTGGAAGGCTGAGCCTGCAAACATCGAGAGGTTCATCGCCGCCAGATCGTGGCGGAAGCCGGGTTCGGTCAATTCGAGCGTCTTGACGGCGCCACCGGCTGTGGCGGCGGCTTCCGTGACCAGCACCTTCCAGCCGCGGCTTGCCAGATGCACGCCCGCTGCAAGGCCGTTATGCCCGGCACCGACGATGATCGCATCATAGGTGGTCATTGTGTTTCCTTACGCCGACGGCTTGTTCGGGTTCCACAGGATGGTTGTGGCGGTCTTTTCATAGGCCATGCCGCCCGGATAGCTGATCAGTTCCATGTCAAGGCCCCATGGCGCCTGGAAATAGAGGATCGACTGGCCGGCATTCGGTCCTTCACCGATCGGGATCGGCCCCAGACGGCAGGCGATCTGGTGGCTTTCCAGATAGGCCTTGGCTGCGTCAATATCGGTCACATACAGCGCCAGATGAAAGGCGCCGATGTCTGAATTCTTCGGCTGAAAGCGCTGCTGGTCGGGCGCTGCATATTCGAAAAGCTCGACATTCGAGCCGAAACCAATGCGCACGAGTGCGGCGCGCCGGATTTCGGCGCGCGGATGCACGCCAAGCGCCGCCGTCATGAAATCACCATCCGGATCGCGGATCGGCCCGAAACTATAGGCATGGCCGCAACCCAGCACGTTGACGAAAAAGTCGAGCGCCTGATCGAGATCCGGCACGGTGAGCCCGATATGGTCCTGGCCGACGAGGCCCGGCAATCCTGTGCCGTGAAGCTGTGTCTGGCTCATGCTCTCTCTCCTCGTTTCATGGTGCTGTCCTGACCACGGGCAAGCCAGCCCGGATCGATGTCCGGCAGCGGGATCGCGTCGAGCAGCAGTTTTGTATAATCCGATCTCGGCTGTTCGAAGAGGCTCGCGGATGGCCCTTCTTCCTCGATACGGCCAAGACGCATGACGTAGACGCGGTCGCAGACGGCGCGGATTACCGAGAGATCGTGGCTGATGAAGGCAACCGACAGGCCCATTTCGCGGCTGAGGTCCTTCAGAAGGGTCAAAGCCATGGCTTGGGTCGAAACGTCGAGGCCCGAGACAATCTCATCGGCCAGCACGAAATCGGGCTTTAGCAGAGCCGCACGGGCGATGCCGATGCGCTGGCGCTGGCCGCCGGAGAGTTCATGTGCAGAGCGGTCCAGCACAGTCTCCGGCAGCGAGACGCGGGCGAGAATGGCCGCTGCCTGCTCGTCCGCTTCACGCCGCGAGCTGGCAAGCCCGTGCAGGAAAAGCGGAGCCGTCAGGATGGTGCGGATCGACTGGCGCGGATTGAGCGAGGCCATCGGGTCCTGAAAGATCATCTGCATGCGCCGGCGCACCGGCCGCATCGCCTCATCCGACAGGGCGGAGATATCGCGTCCGTCAAAGCGGATCGAACCGGAAGAGATCGGCACCAGTTTGAGGAGCGCCCGGCCGAGCGTGGTTTTTCCAGACCCGGATTCGCCAACAATGCCGATGGTTTCGCCACGCTTTACCACAATATCGACGCCGTGCAGCACGCGAAGGGCAGGCTTGAGAGGCCCGAGCAGGCTGCGTCCGCCGCCATAGCTGACCTCTATGCCGCGGGCTTCGAGAAGGATGTCAGACATCGGCAGTCTCCCGTTGACCGATCTCTTTCCGCAGATCGGCAAAGACCCTCTCCGGCACCGGTTGAAGACCTTGTCCCGGACGGTCGTAACGGGGCCCGGCTGCGATCAGGGCACGGGTATAGGCATGGCGTGGCCGCTCGATCAGATCGGCTGTGGCGCCCTGTTCGATCACATGGCCGGAATAGAGCAGCGTGACACTGTCGCAGATCTTGGCCACCACGCCGAGATCATGGGTGACGAAGATCACTGCCGTGCCATGGGCCTCCTGCATGCGGCGCACCAGCCGCAGGATCTCCTTCTGCACGGTGACATCGAGCGCTGTCGTCGGTTCGTCGGCAATCACCAGCTTGGGATTGGGTGCGAAGGCCTGGGCGATCAGGATACGCTGGCGCATGCCGCCGGAAAGCTGATGCGGAAAACTGTCGAACACGCGGGCGGGATCGCGGATCTGCACCTCGTCCATCAGCTGGAAGGCGCGGGCGCGTGCGGATGCCGCGTTCATGCCAAGCTTCAGCCGCAGCCCGTCGGTCAGTTGCGCGCCGATCCGGCGCGCCGGGTTCAATGCCGTCTGCGGGTCTTGCGGGATCAGCGTGATGTCACGGCCGAGCAGGTTGCGCAGCACGGAGGGGCGTGCGGTCAAAAGATCGTCGCCCTCAAAGCGGATCCAGCCGCCGGCAATGCGAATGGTCGAGGGCAGGATGCCGAGCACGGCCTTGGCGATGGTCGATTTGCCGGCACCAGATTCACCGACCAGCCCGCGCACTTCGCCCGGCTGTAGCGTCAGGCTGACATCACTCAGCACATAGGTGCCGTTGCGGGCAGACAGCGCTGACAGGGCTTCCACGGAGAGAACGGGTTTTGTCATCGGCGCATCACCGGATCGAGGGCGCGGCGCAGGCCAGCGCCAAGCAGGTTGAAGGCAAGAACGGTGAGAAAGAGGGCAATCAGCGGAAAGACCAGCACCCACCAGCTTTCGTTGATCAACTGGCGGCCAGAGGCGATCATGCCGCCCCAGGTGGCGATATCGGAGGAAACCGACAGGCCGACAAAGGACAGGATCGCCTCGACGATGACGGAAATGCCCATTTGCAGGCTGATGAGGGCGATGATCACCGGTGCGACATTGGGCAGGATTTCACGCATCAGGATCTGGCCCTGCGGAAAGCCGATGGCGCGGGCGGACGTGACATAATCGAGCCCTGCCTGGGCCTGTGTTTCGGCCCTGACGACGCGGGCAAAGCGGGTCCAGTCGATGATGGCGATGGCGACGATCACCGAGGTGAGGCCCGAGCCGAGCACGGCGACCAGAAGCACCGAGAGCAGGACGGGCGGAAATGCCATCCATACATCGATCAGCCGCGAGATGATCCTGTCTGCCCATCCGCCATACCAGCCGGCGATCAGCCCGAGAGCCGAACCGATGGCAGCGGCAAAGAACGAGGCTGCGACGGCGACGATGAGCGCGATACGGGCGCCGAAGATGACGCGGGAGAAGATGTCGCGGCCAAGATCATCCGTGCCGAGCAGGAAGCCAGGCTCGGCACCGTCTATCCATGCCGGCGGTAGGGCAGATAGCATCAGGTCCTGTTCCAGCGGATCGCGAGGCGCCAGAGCGGGCGCGAAAATGGCCAGTGTCACAAGCAGGAGCAGAAAGCAGCAGGAGGTGGCGGCACGCGGTTCGCGCAGGATGGCGTTCAGGGTTTTTGACAGGTCAGCCATGGGTCTGCCTTGGGTTGAGCCGGTTGGACAGCGCATCGACGATAATGTTGATGGCGATGAACAGCGTGCCGAAGGCAAGGATGATGCCCTGGATCAGGGGCAGGTCCCGGTTGATCACCGCATCAATGGCCATCGAGCCAATGCCGGGAAACGAGAAGATGCGCTCGACGATCACGGTGCCGCCGATCATGAAGGTGAACTGTACGCCGGTGAGCGACAGCGTCGGGCCGACGGCGTTGCGCAGCGCTTCGCCCAGCACCAGGCGCATTTCCGACATGCCCTTCAGCCGGCCGAGCAGCACATAATCCTGCACCATGGCCTCGTTCAGCGCTTCCTTCAGTGTGCGGGCAATGATGGAGGCGAGCGGCAGTCCAAGCGCAAGAACGGGCATCGCCATATGGCCGAGAATGTCGAGCATGACGGCAAGGTTCAGCCGTATCATGCTCTCGATGAGGTAGAAGGGGGTGGCGAAATCGGTGGACACCGATGGGTCCATGCGGCCCGACAGCGGAAAGACCGGCCAGAGCACGCCAAACAGCAGGACAAGCGCCAGGGCCCAGATGAAATCAGGCACCGCAAGGAAAAGGCCGTTGATCAGATCGAGCAAGGGTTCAACTGGTGTCTTGCGCGACAGCGTACCGGCAACGGCGATCAGGCCGCCCGAGACCACGCCGAAGATCAGCGCTGCGAAGACAAGCTCAAGGCTTGCCGGCAGCCGCTCGCCGACCAATTCGACGACCGGGCGTTTCAGCGAGATCGACCGGCCGAAATCGCCTTGGGCAACATCACCGATCCAGATCACGAACTGCTCGAAGATGGACCGGTCAAGGCCGTAATGGGCGCGCAGCGCGGTAATATCGGCGGGCGTGGCGCTTGGCGAAATCATCATGGCGATGGGGTCGCCCGGCACCACGCGCAGAAGACAGAAGATCACCACGCCGACGCCAAACAGCGTCAGGAGTGCTGCCAAAAGGCGGCTTAGAAAGTCCGAGGCCGTCATGAACGCCTCCATTTATGCGAAATGGGAAAGGATGCGCCGGGCAACTGCCGCCGCCCGGATCTTGCGAGTGCTGGTCGTGGCCGATCAGGCCTTCGAGACCAGCGTCGGCTGAAGTGCGCTCGAGACGTTCGGCTGAACCTTCAGCGAGGACTTGAAGACGATCGGCTGCACATATTGCAGGAGCGGGATCACATAGCCCTGTTCGGCTA
The DNA here is from genome assembly GCF_005222845.1 of Rhizobium sp. FY34. Classification (GTDB taxonomy): domain Bacteria; phylum Pseudomonadota; class Alphaproteobacteria; order Rhizobiales; family Rhizobiaceae; genus Neorhizobium. The sequence continues at coordinate 39,182 of NZ_STFZ01000001.1, forward strand.
TGTATTTGTCCGCGGCCTTCCAGCCGGCAATGCGCTTGGCCTCATCTTTTTCGCCCCAGAGCGGGCCGATCAGGGCGTCCACGTCATCGGATTTCCAACCCGAATGCGGTGACTTGCTGAACATGGCAAAGCCGGTCGAAGTGGTCGGATCGCCGATCGCATTGCCCCAGTTGTAAAAGGCGGCGGGTGCCAGTTTGTGGCCGGCGCGCAGTTCGAAATGCTTGGCGACCTCGTAGACTTCGATCTCGGCCTCGATGCCGACCTTGCGCCACATGCCGACGATCGCCTGGACCATCTCATAGTCCTTCGGCTTCAGGCCGCGCGTTGTCTGGATCTTGAAGGCAACCGGCTTGTCCTTGGAGTAACCGGAGGCGGCAAGCAGCTTCACGGCCTTGTCCGGGTCGTAGCCGACCCTGATCGAGGCGTCATAAGCGTCGTATTGCGGTGCCTCCAGCGTGTCGATCGGCACGCCATAGCCGCGCAGCAGTTTCTTGACGATGCCGGCCTTGTCGATGGCGTGATGGGCAGCAAGGCGGACATTCTTGTCCAGCATCGGCCCGACATTGGTGATGAAGATCATGCCGATATCGGAAATCGGGGTGGTGACGCCGGCCAGGCCCTTCTTCTTCGACAGGCGGTCATACTCCTCATAGGGAATTTCGAGCGTCACGTCGGACGAGCCGCTTTCGATTTCGGCCACGCGGCTTGTCGCATCGGTGACGAATTTGAAGACGACGGTGTCAAAGGCTGGCTTGCCGCCCCAATAGTCGGGATTGGCCTTCAGTCGCAGGAAGGAATTGCCCTCATAGGCATCAAACATGTAAGGGCCGGTGCCGATGGGCTGCTTTTCGAAGCCTTCCGCACCGACTTTTTCATAGTAAGCCTTGGGCAGCACATAGCCGGTCAGGAATGCCATCCACTTGAAGATGGTCGGATCGAAATTCTTGACGTCGCCTGTCACCTTGTTGCCGGAAACGGTGAAATTGCCGATGCTGGCCCAGACGCTGGCGACGGGATTGCCGGTTTCGGGCTTTGCAGCGCGCTCCAGAGACCAGATGACATCGCCCGGTGTCAGCGGCGTGCCGTCGTGCCATTTAACCCCTTCGCGCACGTCGAACCAGACCTTGGTCTTGTCGTCGTTCCAGCCCCAGGCGGTGATCAACCCCGGCTCTAGCGAAAGATCGGTCTTCTGGCCGATATACTGGTCGTAGATCGAACGATAGATGGCTTGGATGGCAGGGTTGACGCCGGAAAGCCCCGTTGTGCCATCGAAAGACGGAAGATTGGCGTTGAAGGCGATGGTGAGCGTGGAGGTGTCTGTACCCGCCAAGCTGACCTTGCCGGCCAGAATTGCGGACAGGAAGGCGCTAGCGCCGAGGCCCATGGCCTGGCGGCGTTTCAGTTCCATCATGATCTTGCTCCGTTGTTCCCCTGCCTCTTACCCAACACGGGGCGAGGTCTTTCTGGAATGATTGAAGTATAAATAAATCGGGATGGCCGACAAGATGGGTCTCGGTGATTTTCGCCAGAATTCGGGTGCTCAATCCGTTAAGTCCATGAAAATGCATCTTCATGTCGTTGCAAATTTTTATGCGAAGCTTTGTTAAGATGCCCTATAATGCAGAGGGTATAGAAATTGGTTGACAGATATTTTGAGCCTAAAGTATGCATATGCATATAATGCACCGGATCAACCGGGCACAGGGGAACGAATATGGCTGAACGATCTTTCGCCCGTGAGGTCGAAGACCTCAAGCTCGGGCAGGGTGATGTCTTCGTCGGTGAGGGCATCCTCGCCATCACCAAGGCTTTGCTGCAATCGGGTGTCTCCTATGTCGGCGGATACCAGGGTTCGCCGATCTCCCATCTGATGGATGTTCTGGCCGACGCCAAGGATGTGATGGAGGATCTCGGGATCCATTTCGAGACATCCGCTTCGGAGGCTGCCGCTGCCGCCATGCTTTCGGCCTCGGTCATGTATCCTGTGCGCGGAGCCGTCACCTGGAAGTCGACGGCCGGCACCAATGTTGCGTCCGACGCGCTCTCCAACCTGTCGTCTGGTGGCGTCACCGGCGGCGCGCTGATCATCATTGGCGAGGATTACGGCGAAGGCTCCTCGATCATGCAGGAGCGTAGCCACGCCTTTGCGATGAAATCGCAGATCTGGCTGCTGACGCCGCGCCCCGATCTGCCCTCGATCGTGGAAGCGGTGGAAAAGGGGTTCGAACTGTCGGAAGCCTCCTCCACGCCGGTCATGCTTCAGGTCGGCATCCGCAGCTGTCACGTGCATGGGCATTTCAACGCCAAGGACAACAAGCGACCGGATTATACCCTGCGCGAGGCGATGGAAAATCCGCGCCGCGATCTGAACCGCATCGTCCTGCCGCCGGCCTCCTTCCTGCATGAGAAGGACAAGCTGGAACGCCGCTGGCCTGCAGCCGTCGAGTTCGTCAAGCAGAACCGGCTGAACGAGTTTTTCGGCCCGGATGAGGGCGAGGTTGGCATCATCTTGCAGGGCGGCATCTATAATGGTGCCATGCGCGCGCTCGCCCAGCTCGGGCTTGCCGATATCTATGGCAATGCGCGGGTGCCGATCTATGTGATGAATGTCGCCTATCCGATGATCGACGATGAGGTGCTGGCCTTTGCTGAGGGCAAGAAGGCGCTTTTGATGGTGGAAGAAGGCGCACCGGAATATATCGAGCAGGCGCTGCACACGCTGTTTCGGCGTCGTGGCATCGAGACCGCATTGAACGGCAAGGACGTGCTGCCGCTTGGCGGGGAATATACGACACCGGTGCTGGTTAAGGGTCTTTCAGCATTCTTCGAGGCGCATGCGCCGCATCTGCTTGGCAACCGGCGCCCGGCGCCCGATCCGAGCGCGGTGCTGGCCGATGACCGCGTCAAGGCCCTGGCACAGGTCGTGCCGCCGCGCCCGGCCGGCTTTTGCACCGGCTGTCCGGAGCGGCCAATCTTTGCCGCCATGAAACTGGTGGAAAAGGAACTGGGCGTCCATCACGTCTCGGCAGATATCGGCTGCCACCTGTTTTCGATCCTGCCGCCCTTCAATATCGGCGGTACGACCATGGGTTATGGCCTCGGGCCGGCCTCGGCATCCGCCTTCAATGTCGAGGCAGACAAGCGCGCCATTTCGGTGATGGGCGATGGCGGCTTCTGGCACAATGGCCTTACCAGTTCGGTTGGCAATGCCGTCTTCAACAAGCAGGACGGTGTCACCATCATCGTCGACAATTTCTATTCCGCAGCGACGGGCGGGCAGGACATTCTGTCCTCGCGGGCAAGGAACGCGCGGCGCAAGACGAACAATTCGATCGTCAATGCCGTGAAGGGCATTGGCGCCGAATGGGTGCGTCAGATCGATCGCACCTATGATGTGGCAAAGATGCGCGACACATTGAGGGAGGCTTTGACCACCGACGCCAAGGGGCCAAAGATCATCGTCGCCTCCTCCGAATGCATGCTGAACAAGCAGCGACGGGTCAAACCTGAATTTGCCAAGGCGGTGAAGAGTGGCCAGCGCATGGTGAAGGAGCGTTTCGGCGTCGATGAAGATATCTGCACCGGCGACCACGCCTGCATCCGCTTGTCGGGATGTCCCTCGCTCTCGGTCAAGCATAGCGCGGATCCGCTGAAGGATGATCCGGTGGCGGCGATCGACAATTCCTGTGTCGGCTGCGGCAATTGCGGCGAGGTATCGGAGGCGGCCGTGCTCTGTCCGTCCTTCTACCGCGCCGATGTGATTTTCAATCCAACGGCCATGGACAGGCTGCTCAATCGTTTCCGCGCCGCCGTCATCGGCTGGTTGCAGGCGCGCCGGACCCGTTCGCGCATCGCCTTTGGCGCGTAAGGGAGAAAGGACATGAACAGCATGACCATTTCTCACACCCATATCCTGTCGGACGATCGGCCGATCTGCATCGCCATTCTTGCCATGGGCGGGCAGGGCGGCGGCGTTCTTGCCGACTGGATCGTGGCGCTGGCTGAAAACCAGGGCTGGGTGGCCCAGTCCACCTCTGTGCCCGGCGTTGCCCAGCGCACCGGTGCGACGATCTACTATATCGAAATCATCCGTGCGCCCAGCGGCGTACACCCGATCCTGGCCTTGATGCCGACACCCGGCGATGTGGATATCGTCATTGCGGCCGAACTGATGGAAGCGGGTCGCTCGGTCCTGCGCGGCCTTGTGACGCCGGACAAGACGGCACTGATTGCCTCCACCCACCGCGCCTATGCGGTGGGCGAGAAGGAGAAGCCCGGCGACGGCACGGGCAATCCGGTCACCGTCATCGACGCCACCGATTTTGCCGCCCGCAAGACCGTGGCCTTCGACATGGAACGGTTGGCAACCCGCAACGGCTCGGTGGTTTCCTCGGCACTCTTCGGTGCGCTGGCGGCATCCGGTGCGCTGCCTTTCGAAAAATCGGCCTATGAGGCCACCATTCGCTCCGGCGGCAAGGGTGTCGAGGCAAGCGTCAAGGCCTTCGATGCCGCCTTCGAGCGGACGCTGAAGGGCGAGAACGACAAGCTCTCTGCGCAGCCGGCCAAGAGTTTCGAGCCGCTGCCGGTGAAAGCCGGCCATCCGAAGCTTGATGCGCTCGTGGCGCGCATCCGCAATGAATTTCCCATCGATTGCCATGCCATGCTGTTTGCCGGTGTCAAAAAGGCTACGGATTTCCAGGATGCCGACTATGGCGACGAATACCTGACCCGCATGGCGGCGCTCCACAGGCTCGACCGTGCTGCCGGCGGCGAGGCACACGACTTTGCCTTCACCACCGAGGCGGCCAAGCATGTCGCGAACGCTTTCACCTATGATGATGTGATGCGGGTTGCCGATCTCAAGGTGCGGTCCAGCCGCTTCGAGCGCATCCGCAGCGAAGTGGGGGTGCGCGATGGCCAGATCCTGACGATGACCGAATATATGCATCCGCGTATGGAAGAAGTGTGCGGTACCCTGCCCAGCGGTCTCGGGGCCTGGATTGAAAACCACCCCTCGGTGTTTCATTGGCTTGATCTGCGCGTCAACAAGGGGCGGCGGGTGAAGACCGCGACGCTCGGCTGGTTCCTGATGCTTTACATGCTGTCAGGCTTGAAGGGCATTCGTCGCAAGAGCCTTCGCCACGGTCGCGAAATCGCGCATCGCGAGGATTGGCTTTTGAAGGCACAGAAGGCGCTGACGGAAAATTACGATCTCGCCGTCGAGGTGATCCGCTGTCGCCGGCTGGTCAAGGGATATTCCGATACCCATGCGCGCGGGCTGTCGAAGTTCGACCGAACGCTGGGGGCTCTGCCTCTGCTTTCCGGTCGCGATGATGCCGCCGATTGGCTGCGCCGGCTGCGCACGGCAGCCTTGGCCGACGAAGCAGGCGATGTCCTGGATGGGGCGATCATGACGGTCAAAAGCCTTTGATACTCTGTCTCAGAGGTCGTTCTGGCGGATGTTGCGCAGCATTTTCTGCAAGGTGGCGATGAAGCGGCGCTGTTCGTCCTCGCTGATGTCGCGGAACATCTGCTGCAAATGCAGATGCATGGTGGGCCAGATCTTGTCGAGCACGGCGCGCCCTTCGGCGGTGATGGAGATGTCGCGGATGCGCATGTCCTCTGCCCGCGACTGGCGCTGGATGAACCCCTGTTCCTCCAGTGAATCGAGTGTCCGGCTCATCGTCGATTGCTCGGTGACCGTATAGATCGACAGTTCGTTGACGGTGAGAGAGGAAAACACCGACAGCACGGCGAGCGCGCGCATCTTTGCCGTGGTGATGTCCTGTCGCTTCATGTCCTCGGCAAGATCGATATTCCAGCGCGCCATCACCCGGTTCATCAGATAGGGCGCGAAATTGTTGAGCCCGACCTCACCAAGGCTTGGAATCCGGCTTTCGGCTGAGGGCCGCTTTTCCGGTTCTGCGCTTTGCGCGTCTTTCATGCATCCTCACTCGTCGTTCGCGTGTCTGTCGCAGCGGTTGCCCATGCGACATTGCTCCCGGCGTCTTTTCTTCACAGCGACGAGGCCAGAAGATAGCCCGACCCGCCGCCCAGGCCCGGACCGGGATGGGTGGACGCGCCGATATGGTAGAGGCCGGGAATATGCGTCCCGTGATTATGGCTATTCTTGAAGGGACGCCAGATGAAAAACTGGTCCAGTCCACAAAAACCGCCATAGGGATCGCCACCAACCAGGTTTATGTTCATAGCTTCAAGGTCGGCGGGTGAATAGGTGCGGCGCTTGACGATGATATTGCGAAAGCCCGCAATGTGCCGGCAAAGCACGGCCTCGATGCGCTCGGCAAAGGCCTCGCGTGTTGCCTCGTCCCACTGTCCATCGGCCGGCGTATCGATGAGACCGGCGGCATCGCCTTTGAGGATGCGCGGCGCATCGGGGATCTGCAGCCAGAGAAGACCTGCGCCATCCGGCGCGCGGGATGGATCGAAGGAGGCCGGCTGGCCGACGCAGATCGTCGGTTCGGCCGGCAGGAGCCCGCGCTCGGCCTCGTTTGCCGAGCGTGACACGCCGTCAAGCCCCGGCGTCAGATGCAGGAGGGCAACCTTGGCAAGCTCGGGCGAGGCATGCCAGCGGGCCGGCTCCTTCAGCGCGTAATGGATCTGCATATTGCCTTTGCCGTAGCGATAGGAAGAGAGCCCCTGGGTGACAGTCTCCGGCAGGGCCGTCGGCCAGTTGCGCAACAGCCGGCCATAGAGCTGGTGCGGCGCAACCGAGGCGATGACGCCTCTGGACGCCGTGAAGCTGCGGCCATCGGCAAGCCGTATCCCCGAAGCACTGCCTTTTGCGCCGGCGATGATCTCGTCCACATCGGCACCCGTGACGATCTCGCCGCCCTGGTCGCGGATGAGCTTTTCGAAGGCTTTCACCAGGTTTTCCGCGCCGCCCTTGACGATGGGGCAGCCGGCCGCCTCGATGGCGAAACCGATCACGCGGGTCATTTCGGCCGAATAGGCGGCCTCCGGCGACAGGCCGCAATGCAGTGCCCAGGGCGCCCAGAGAGCCCGCATGGTTTCCGATTGATAGCGTGTCTCGAGATAGCCGCGGGCAGGCGCAAGCGCCTCGCCGAAAAAGGCTGCCATGCCCTTGATGCCGCGCTGCCAGGTCTGTTTGGCGAGAAGCTTCAGTGTTGCAGACGACCAGAGATGCCCGCCAAGCAGCCCGAAGACGAAACCGGCATTGCCGCCAAACCGGTTCATCTCGGCATCAAAGCGGTCGCCATCGCCGGCGCCAAGACTGTTGAACTGCGCAATATTGCGGGCACGGTCCATGGAGAGGACTGCGTTGCGTCCATCCGGCTGCAGGACGCCGGTCGGCGTCGGGCTGTGGCAGAATTCAAGCCCGCGGGCGGCAAGATCGCCACCGAGCGCTGCAAAGGCAGGCGAGGTGATGAACAGAACCATGGTGGTTGCCATCACATCATGGCGAAAGCCCGGTGCGGTGATCTCTTCGGTGCGCAGGCAGCCGCCAAGGCTGTCGTTTCGGTCCACGAGCAGGACTTTGCGGCCCTTCCTGCCGAGCATTGCAGCGGCCACCAGACCGTTGATGCCGCCGCCGATGATGATGTGATCATGAACCGACATGATAATCCCCCAACGCCAGCACGCGGCGCTTCTATCCTGCTTGCGTTTTTCAAAGAGGAGCAGGAGGCAGGAATGGTTGGGATCCCTGCCTCCAGGCGGGCCCTGCGTTTTCAAAAAACGCCCGGCAACGCGGTCATGTGTCCGTCTGGCGGGCTAAACGAACGCCGGGATGGGCCGGGTTCAGCGCGTCAAGCCGCCATTGTCAGGCGGATTTCAGCCGCCGATGAGTGCCAGTGCCCGAACCGGAGACCCGGTGCCCTTGACGAGTTTCAGCGGTGCGGCGATCAGGATTGCTCCCTTGGCCGGCAACTGGTCGAGGTTGGACAGGCTGGCAAGGCCATATTTATTGGCCTTGTGCATCAGGTTGTGGGCAGGGAAGGGCGGGTTCATGCCACCGGCGGAGCCGGCATCGGTGCCGATGGTTTCCTGGCCCCAGCCGATAATGCCCTTGCTCAGGAGATATTCGATGGCTTCCACCGTCGGACCCGGCGAATGCGGGCCGTTCTCGTCGGCATTGAGGAAGGTGTCGGTCGCGCCGTTGCGCTTGTACCAGTCGGTGCGCATCAAGACCCAGCTGCCGGCTCCGATTTCGCCGTGCTCGGCCTCCCAGGCCTTGATACTGTCGACGGTCAGGAGATAGTCCGGATCGGCATCGGCCTCCTTTGAGCGGTCGATGACATTGACGGGCGCGACGAAATTTTGCGGGGGGATCGTGTCGGTCGTGTTGCCCGGATGATCCTTGCCGGTAATCCAGTGGCAGGGTGCATCGAAATGCGTGCCGGTATGTTCACCAAGCTCCAGCCAGTTCCAGGCCCAGAAAGGACCGTCCTGATCATAGGCGGAGATGGTGTGGACCTTGACCTGCGGCGTGTTCTTGCCGAACTGTGGCGGCAGGTAGAGCACCGGTGTTTCAGGGCCAAGTGGTGCGGTCAGATCAACGACCTTTACGGCACCGGAAAGAAGCCCTGTTGCGAGCTTTGCAATAGCGTCAGACATGGAGTTCCCCATACGTTTCGGATGGATTTGGGCGCTGGTTTCTGCCGCGCCTCTTTGGGAAACATCTTAAGCTTCGAAATATGCATTTGCAAGTTTTTTCCAGAATCCGACCACGAGCGATGGTTTGGCTACCTCACGATCTGCGGCTTTGATCGACACCCTGAATTACCCGGTAGCGTATGATCTTTCCATGGACCGAACGTCTGCCGCATGGATTAGGTTACGTATCGACACTAATGCCGATGGCAATGCTGCTCGTCGCCTCTAAACTGGAGATGAGAGTTCTCCGATCCGGAATGCCATGATGCAGATCTTACCCAGGGCCGCTTTGACGCTGGCCGTTGCGCGAAACATTATCGAGAGCGATGGGCCTGAGGCCTTGCATGCGCTTGTACTGGAACGGGCAGGGAGCAGTGACGACAATTCCATTATCGGCGTGGATGCCGATGCAGGCTGGTCGATCGAGGGACCCTTGAGTGGCATTCCATTTGGCGTCAAGGACAATATCGACAGCCTGCCCTTTGCGACGACCGGCGGCTCGCCCGGCCTTACCGACTATTTTCCCGCCACCGATGCCCCGGCTGTGGCGCGGTTGAAAGCTGCTGGCGGTTATGTGCCGGTCAAGCTCAGCCTTCACGAACTTGCGTTCGGGATCACGTCCAATAACAGCCATGCCGGTCCAGTCAGAAATCCCTATGATCCTAAGCGGGTCGCCGGAGGGTCTTCCGGAGGGAATGCTGCGGCTGTGGCCCGGTCCGTCATCCCCTTTGCGCTGGGAACCGATACCGGCGGATCGACGCGTATCCCTGCTGCCTTTTGCGGTATTGCCGGCTTCCGTCCCTCCACCGGGCGCTATCCTTCAGGCGGGGTTCTGACCCTATCCACCACGCGCGATACGATCGGCCCGATGGCCGTCGATTGCTCCGATCTTCTGGAGATTGACGGGCTGATCGTGCCCGAAGAACAGGGCGTGCCCGTCATCGCACGACGCCTGCGGATAGGTCTCCTGAATGCGTCCGCCGGGCTGTCATTGCAAACCGATGCAGCTTTCGGCAAGGCCATCCTGGCCCTTGAAGCGGCAGGCGTCGCGGACTTCGTCCCCCTCGATGTGCCCGCATTCGCCGATCTCGATGAGCGGATGGGCCATGCCATCGTCTTCAACGAAGCGGCAGATGTCTGGGAACGCTTTTGTCGGGAAAAACGCGGTCTCTCTCTTTCCGCCTTTGCCGAACTGATTGCCAGCCCGGACGTGCGCCATGTCTTCGGCTCGCTGGAGCACCTGGCGCTAGAGACCCGGCCTGCCTTCGAGAGGGCCGTGCACGGCGGCCTGCTGGGTGCACTTCGCAAGGACTATGCCGATCTCTTTTCGGCAAATGGTCTCGACCTGATCGCCATGCCGACCAGTCCCGTACCGCCGCCATTCATCGGCGAGGACATGACCATGGCGACGGATCTGGGGCTGAAGTCCACGTTCGACACTGTGGCCCGAAATACCGCGCTCGCGACACTGACCGGCGCGCCATCGCTATCGATCCCTGCAGGCCTCGATGCGGGCGGTCTTCCCGTGGGTCTGATGATCGAGGGGCGTCCTGGAGAGGATCGTTTCGTGCTTGCTGCTGGTGCGCGTATCGAAAGCGTGTTGAAAGGCCTGATCTGATGCCAGTTGGTGCGAGTTTCAGCCTATCATGAAGACAAAACAACCTTTCTTCTTGTCAAACAACAAATAGCCCCTTTTACTCTCCCAAGAGGGAAAAAGACCATGGGAACCCAGGTTCGCGACATGACAGGCTCCGAGATCGAGATGCTCGCCGGCGTCGTGCGCGATCTTTGTTTGGGGCAAACGCGTGCGGACCCCCGGCCTTTCGTCGCCGACAGATTGAGGCGGTTGCTGCGGGCCGATACACTGGCCTCTTACACCTGGGATCCAAGACAGGAACGCTACGAACAGCCGGTGATCGTCAATCAGGATCCCACCAATGTCGCGCGCTATCTGGACAGTTTGCAGTTTGACGATCCCTTGACTGCGCGCATGCGATGCTATGAGCAGGCGACGATTGTGGAAACTGCCTTCCCCATGGCGGAATTGGGGAGCACCGGTTTCTACCAGGATTTTCTGAGGCCGGACGGCATGTATCACGGCATCAACATCTATCGCCCCGTGCGTGTCGGGCGCGTTATCGATTTTCGCATATGGCGACACAGGAGCCGTGAGGCATTCGAAGATCGTGACGTTGATCTGCTCAACACGATCATGACATTTGTTGTTTCAGCAAGCGATACGTTCTGCGCGACCACCGATCAGGATATCTTGACCGCCAGGGAGGTGGAAATTGCCCGCCTCGTGGCCCGTGGTTGCACCGACCGCGATATCGCCCGGATTCTGGGTATCAGCTTTTCCACCGTGCGCACCCATGTGAACCGGTGTTTCGAAAAACTCGGTTGCGCCAACCGCGCCGAGCTTGGTGCGCGCTTTTATGCCTCCTTGTCCAGCCAGGCCTGAGCAGGGCTGATCGTATCGGCATTACTGTCGATATCGGTTTCCTCCCGACTTCGCCACAATGAAGTCAAGAAACTGTCTCGGGCAAAGCCCGAGTGAAAAAAGGGAACCGACAATGCCGACCATCAAGACTCGTTTCACCGAGACATTCGCAACTCATCATCCCTTTGCGCAAGCGGGCATGGCCTTCGCTGGCGAGAAGAAGGAACTCGCCATTGCTGTCAGTCGTGCGGGCGGTGTCGGTGCGATCGGCGTTGGTTTCATGCCGCCGGAAATCCTGCGCCAGACCATCCGCGAGATACGCGAGGCGGGTGTCGAGATGTTCAATATCAACTTCATCACCTGTTTTGGCAACGAAGATCAGGTGAAGGTCGCGGCTGAAGAAAAGGTTCCGGTGGTCTCGTTTCACTGGGGCCATCCTCCCGCCCATCAGGTGTCCCTGCTGAAGGAGGCCGGGTGTTCGCTATGGGTGCAGATCGGTTCGGTGGCCGATGCGCTGACGGCCGTCGGCTATGGTGCCGACGTGATCATCGCACAGGGTCAGGAGGCAGGCGGTCACAATTATCAGGGTATTGGTGGCCTGAATCAGGCCGGGATGGGCGGGATCGCCTTGATCCCCGTCATTGTCGATGCGGTGGGAGACAAGGCGCTGGTGCTCGCCGCCGGCGGGATTGCCGATGGACGCGGGGTGGCTGCTGCGCTGGCGCTTGGCGCCGACGGCGTTTGGGTTGGTACACGGCTGGTTGCCTCTGAGGAGGCCTATGTTCATCCGGACCACCACCGTCGCCTCGTCGAGGCAGAAGGCACGGACACCATGTTTTCCGCTGTTTTCGGACCCGAAATGCCCTTCTTCAATCCGATGCGCCTTCACAAGAGCCGGGTTGTGGCGGAATGGACCGATCGGCTTGCCGAGGTGCCGACGGAGCGCGGTGATCTCGAGGTGATCGGTGAGACGGTGTTTCTGGGTCAGCCGCATACCAAGCGCAAGTTCGATGTGATCCTGCCGACGCCAGAGACCTCCGGGGACCTGGAAGAGATGGCCTGGCTGATGGGGCAGGGTGTCGGGCTTATCAAGTCTATCCGTCCGGCAGCTGCGATTGTCAGCGAGATGATGGATGAAGCGGCGGCAATCATTCGCAGCAAAGCTCAACGGATATCCTGATGATTGAGGGACGTATCGACAGCCTGTACCGCTATCCGGTCAAGGGGCTGACAGGCGAAATGCTGCAGCGGGTCTCACTCGTTGCGGGAGAAGGTTTTCCTGCCGACCGCCTCTTCGGCTTCGTCCGTCATGGCAGCGGGTTTGATCCGGCGCGGCCTCAGCCTCTGCCGAAGGATCGTTTCCTGATGCTGATGAAGGATGAGAGATTGGCGGGCCTTGAGGCCAGTTTCGATCCGGCAAACTGGCATTTTGATGTGCGCGTGCAGGGACATCTGGTGCATCGGGCCGATCTCTCGCGGCAGGATGGGCGTGATGCGACAGAGGCCTTCTTTGCCACGATGTTCGATATTCCACATGAGGAAATGCCGCGCTTCGTTCATGCCGCACCCCATCGATTTACCGATGTCTCTGTCGTCTCGTCCGGTCTGATGAACGCGGTGTCGCTCATCAACCTGGAAAGCCTGCGTGATTTCGAGATGCGCCTGGGCAAGGAGGTTTTGCCCGCACGGTTTCGAGCGAATATCTATTTCGACGGATGGCCCGCATTCAGTGAACTCGAACTGGTGGGACGGGAGATCATGATCGGTGAAGCCCGTGCGATCGTGACCCTGCGGACCCGCCGCTGCGCTGCAACCGAGGTCAATCCGCGAACCGCCCGGCGCGACATCCCGGTTCCACGGCTGCTGATGCAGCATTATGGCCATTCTGACCTTGGAATCTATGCGGAGATCCAGGATGACGCGGTGATCGAGCCAGGCAGCCGCATTTCCGTCATGGGGGCAAACTGATGCAGGCAAATCTTTCCCTGAGATTGTCGCAAAAGCGCGATCTGACGGCGGATATTTGTGAATTCACATTCGTCGCGGCCGATGGCGCGCCCTTGCCGCGCTTCGAAGCCGGCGCGCATCTGACGATCGAGACCCCGTCTGGGGCGTGGCGCAGCTATTCGCTGAACAATGACGATGGTGAAACCTCGCGATATGTAATTGCCGTCAAGCGTGAGGAGCAGGGGCGCGGGGGATCGCTGTCTTTGCACCGGCAACTTCACGTCGATCAGCTCGTGCACGCACGTGCGCCGCACAACGGCTTTGCCCTTGTATCGGCGCCCCGCTACCTGCTGATCGCGGGCGGGATAGGCATCACGCCGATGCTGTCCATGTTGCGACGGCTGCGACGGCAGGGTTGTGATGTCCACATGGTCTATCTGACGCGTTCTCGCGACATGGCTGCCTATGCGGATCTTCTGGAATCTCCTGAATTCAGTGGCCTTGTGACGCTACACCATGACCATGGCGATCCGAAGCGGACCTATGACTTCTGGCCGTTGTTTGCGACACCCGATGATCGACATATCTATTTTTGCGGCCCTCCCGCCTTGATGAATGCAATCTATCTGCGCACCATCCATTGGCCGCGCCGGCAGATCCATTCGGAATCCTTCTCCGGTGTGGATGCGCAAGATGGGCAGGCAAGTGCCTTCCGATTGCGGCGAGCCTCCACGGGCGAAACTTTCGACATTGCCGCCGACAAGAGCATTCTCGATGTCCTGCGCGATCGCAGGATCGCCTTTGCGAGCTCTTGTGAAAGCGGTACATGTGGGACCTGCAAAGTGCCCCTCGTGGCCGGCGAGCCGGATCACCGCGACCTGTGTCTCAGCGAGGAGGAACGGCAATCCGCGTTCATCCCTTGTGTCTCCCGTGCGCTTTCGGATGAAATCACGCTGGATATCTGACGCGAGAGGACCGACAGCGCATTCTCATGAACCTGATCGATCAATGGGTGGGTGCGATCAATCGAAGCGATGCAGGAGCTGTTGCCGCGCTGTTTGGTGCAAACGCCTTGTTCATGGGTTCGCAGCCGGCACCACTTGTTTCACGGGCTTCGATTGAGGACTATTATCTTGGCATTCCGCGAGGATTGAAGGTCAAGGCCACTTTGGTCGAGGCGCAGGCTCCATCGCCTGACCTGATCGTTGCCACGATCGCCGCGACCTTTTCCGTTCCGGATCAGGACGAGAGGATCGCAATGATCGCACTTGCCGTTCGGCGTGACGACGAGGATTGGTTGATCGCGCTTTACCAGTTGCGATGGATGTGATGCACCCAGGGTCAAGGGGAGGCATAGAGGTCACGCAGGCGGTCGTCTTGTTCAATCGTCTTCATTCATCGCGATTGAGGAATGACCGTCCACCGTCGGCGACAACATCCGCCAGCGTGTAGCGCTCCAGCACATCGAAGAAGGCCGACAAGGCAAGATCCAATGGTCCTGGAAGCCTGCAAAATCCAAGCAGCTTGCAATTTGCGCATTCCACCAGATCTATCTTGCCTTCCGTCTGGCGAATGAGACGCCCGATATTGATCTCCTCTGGCTGCAATGCCAGCCGGATCCCGCCATTTCGACCGCGCAGGGCTGTTACATAGCCGCGCGCCGAGAGCTCGCTGACAACCTTCATAAGGTGGTTCTGCGATATCTCATAGGTGGTGGCAATTTCTCCGATCGAGCTGATCCGATCCCTGTGCGTTGCCAGGAAGAGGAGAACACGAATGGAATAGTCTGAAAAACGGCTCAATCGCATGGCTTAAAAGATGTATTTCATTTGCACATTATGTCGGTTGGCGATATATAGCATTTCAGATGCATGTTTCGAAGCGAATTAATCGGCTCGAATGGCAAGCTGGTGCTCTCTACCGGGCTGACGAGGTCTCAGGTGAAGGTTTCATCTGAGAACTGGGCCAGGCTTTGCCCTTCGCGCTACGCATTCCTGCGCGGCATCTGGCGCTGTTGGAAACCGGGTCGGCCTTCTGGGCTTTGACCCATCCACTCCACGGCGCACATCAGCTGGCAACGACGCCGGCCGATGCTCAGCCATACACATCAGGGTGAAGCACGGATGCCCGCATGCCGTGGCATCTTCATGCGCCCTGCGTGTTTCACTTAAACTCGTTTGCACGAAAGGCAGGCTCAATGTTGACGCCGGAACAGACCCGCATCGTTAAAGCTACGGTCCCAATTCTCGAGACTGGTGGCGAGGCCCTGACGACGCATTTTTACAAGATCATGCTTGATGAGTATCCCGAAGTTCGGCCGCTCTTCAATCAGGCGCATCAGATCCACGGTTCGCAACCGAGGGCTCTTGCCAATGCGATTCTGCAATATGCACGTCATATCGACGATCTGGGCGCGCTTGGTAGCCTGCCGGCACGCATCATCCAAAAGCATGTCGCGCTGCAAATTCTGCCGGAACACTATCCCGTCGTCGGGACCTGCTTATTGCGTGCCATCCGCGAGGTGCTCGGTGCGGAAACTGCAACCGATGCGGTCCTGGATGCCTGGGGGGAAGCCTATTGGCAACTCGCCAACATCCTGATTGGTGCGGAAGGCTCTGAATACAATCGTTTGGCAGAGACGCATGGCGGTTGGCGTGGTGGTCGCCTCTTTCGCGTTGCAGACAAGTGTATCGAGAGTGCAGAGATCGTGTCGCTCTACCTGTCTCCTGTTGATGGCGCTGCTGTCCTTTCGCACGAGCCGGGCCAATATCTGGGCCTTAAGCTGCTCATCGACGGGCAGGAGGTGCGTCGCAACTATTCCATCTCGCAGGCCGCCAATGGCGAGCAGTTACGCATCAGTGTCAAGCGCGAGCCTGGCGGTTTGGTTTCGAACCATCTGCACGACAAGGTGCAGATCGGCAGCGAACTGGAAATCTTCCCGCCTGCTGGCCTGTTCGTCTTGAAGAAAGGTGCAGGGCCTCTGGCGCTGATCAGTGGTGGTGTTGGTATTACGCCTTTGCTGGCCATGGCAGAAGCCGCGCTTGCCGAGGGTATGCGCGACATTGTCTTCATTCACTATGCTCGCAATCGGGATGTCCATGCCTTTGCCGGTACGGTGGAAAACTGGGCTCGCGACTATCCAAACTTTACCGCGCATATCGTCTACGAAGAGGCAGGGCAGGGCGACGCCTACTCTGGCCGTCCGTCGCTTGAGCACTTGCGAAACTGGGTGCCCGCAAATGCAGACGCGTATTTTCTGGGGCCAAAGCCATTTATGTCATTCATTGACAAGGCGCTGACCGAAATCGGCATCCCGGCTGAGCGTCGAGAATTCGAGTTTTTCGGTCCAACAGAAGCACTGGATTGAATGTCGATTCGTGCCAGGCAGGCAGCGGAGGAAATCCCTCTCAGCACGACGTGCCGATAACGCCAAGAATATTTACGCTACAAAGGACGCCAAACGATGACAGAGCCATGGCTCAAGACATTGATCACCGCGACGCCCCAAGAAGGCTTCGAGCTTGCCGTCACCTTGAGCAGGCGTGGCGTGAGGACCACGCAACCTGACGTCAATGTGCTGAAGGAATTGCGGCCCGTCTATGCAAATGATGCAGATTCCTTGACGGCTGCGTCGCATGTGGTCGCGGTTAACTTTCAGACGGTCGCGGCTGCAAACAACTACTGGCGCTGAGCTATCGATCGATCTGACGAGACGACTTGTCCCCCCTCCGGCAGAGCGACTGGTCGATGAAGGATCGTACGAAGGCGGTGGGTGACTGAGGGTAGAGTGTGTGCGGATCGGCGAGCGGGTCGATCCGCGCATGGTGCATGTCCGCCACTCCGTCGGACATGGTCAGCGCTTCTTCTTGGTCGTGCGTTAGAAAGAACGTTGTCGCGCCGATCTGTGACAACCGATGGCGAAGCTTGATTTGTATTGCCTCGCAAGGCTTGCGATCCAACATGGACAGGGCCTCTTCGAAGTGGATGTTGCCCGGCTCGACGGCAAGGGCGCACGCGAGGTCCCATTCAATGGCTTCCTGTCATCCATACACGGTACCAGCCGACAGGGTTGTGGGAGCAACAGGCGCCGCCTGGCACGTAAGGGCAAGATTTTGAGACGGTCTTCAGACCAGTTCCCTCAATGGCTCGAAATGATGCATGGTGTCGAAGCGGCAGAATTCCACGGGACCGAGCGTGATCTCGCCGATCAGCGGACGGTAATGATCGCTCAGCTGCGCGCTATAGGCCACTATTTCGCGGGCTAGCGGCTCGGATACCCAATCGATCTGATAGGCGAGCGAGATGTGGAAGACATAGCTGTCAAAATCGGCCTGCGGCATGCGCGTTGCACCGCCAAGGACCCGTCGCTCAGCGCGCAATGCGTCTTCTTCCGGCTCTGTTGCTCCTGCCACTGTCAGACTATGGGCGGCGAAGAGGTCGATGACGCGGATGCGATGTGTTTGAGACAGCTTGACATGCTCGATACGGTTGAGGATTTCTGCGGAAACCGTGTCGCGTTCCATTGGCCAGGCTATGCCGTCCGGCCAGCCTTCACCGGGCCGCGTGGCCGGTGAGATGCCCTGGAAGACGGTCATGTGGAAGCTGGAAGGCGGCAGGAAGGTAAAGAAGCGATTGAACTGGCTGCGCTTGATCTCTTCCTGCAATGCCCGGATTGCCTCGAAAGCCCGAGAGCCGCGGTCGATATGGCATATGAATGTATTGCCCGGCCAATGTTGAACACTACCATCGGAATGAAACTTGCCGCCGCCGCCTGGCAGCGAAATACCGCCGGGGCGCGGTTGGTCGGAAAGCTTGCCGGTCAGGTGGGCAACGGCGTCTGGACGGGTCGGTGTCATGAATGTTCTTTCAGGTATCGGCGCGATGGCCGGTCTTTTGATCGAAGAGATGGATCTGGTCGGCGGGGAAATCAAAACGGATTTCATCCAGAGCGCCAATTTCAGTGCCGAAGGGCGAGGCGATCTGGATTGTCTGGCCGCCTGGAAGCCGAACCAGAAGCGACGAATGCGAGCCCAGGTCCTCTCGGTAGAGGAGCTTTGCCGTGAGCGCGCCGCGACCGGTTGCTATCTTTTCCGGCCGGATACCAAGTGTTACGGGACCCCGGTGCGCATGGTGTGCCAGCACGGTTCCATCCGGCAGGCAAAGCGTGGCTCCGTCGCCTTCCACGGCCATCAGGTTCATCGGCGGGGCGCCGATGAAGCCGGCGACGAAGGTGGTGGCCGGCCGGTGATAGAGATCATGCGGCGTGGCAAACTGCTCGATCCGCCCTGCATTCAGCAGCATCACCCGGTCGGCCAGGGTCATCGCTTCGATCTGGTCATGGGTGACGAAGATGCTTGTTGCCCCGATACGGCGATGCAATTGGCTCAGTTCCATGCGCATGCCGTGGCGAAGCTTGGCATCGAGATTGGAAAGCGGCTCGTCGAACAGCAGCACTTTCGGCTCGCGCACAATGGCACGGGCAATCGCCACGCGCTGGCGCTGGCCGCCGGACAGGGCCGACGGGCGGCGATCAAGATAATCGCCGAGCTCCACGATTCTTGCCGCTTCGACGATCCGCCGCTCGCGCTCCAGCTTCGGCACACCCGCCACCTTGAGCGCATAGCCGATATTGTCCCTGACCGCCATATGCGGATAGAGCGCATAATTCTGGAACACCATCGCGCAGCCACGATCCTTGGGGGGGCTATCCTGCACCTGCGCGCCGCCGATCAGAATGCGTCCGGCGCTAACGCGCTCCAGACCGGCGATCATGTTCAGCATCGTGGATTTGCCGCAGCCGGATGGCCCGAGAATTGCGACGAATTCACCATCTTCGAAGGCTGCCGATAGGCTATCAATAACGGTTTTCCCGTCAAAGGCTTTGCTGACCTGATCGAGTTCGATCGTATTGCCCATTGTGGTTCACTTCTCTGATAGATTGAGGCCCTTGACGATACGCCTCTGCATGACGGCGATCAGAACAACGGGGAGGAAAGAGACAAACAGCGCACCTGCCATCAGCATCGGCACTTCGGGAATGCGGTCCTGTTCACTGGTGGCCAGACGCGAAAGCCCTACAATGGCCGGCTGCATGTCGCTGGACGAGGCTGCCACCAGCGGCCAGAGGTAGCTTGTCCAGCCGCCGATGAACCAGAAGATGAAGGTAGCAATCAGTGGCGTCTTGGACAGCGGCAGAAGGATGTCGATGAGGAAGCGGATCGGGCCTGCGCCATCCATGGCGGCGGCCCGCGGCAGGTCGCGCGGCAGGCTTAGGAAAAACTGCCGATAGATGAAGACGGATGTCGATGACGTGGCAATGGGTGCCGCGATGCCGACATAGGTGTCGAGTAGGTTCCATTCCAGATGCGGCGCAACCCCGCCAAGCCTCTCCATCAGAAATCCAAGGCCGGTGAGATCGACCAGCCAGTTGAACGGCATGGCGACATTGGCGACCACTTGATAGGTCGTGACAACAATCAGTTCGAGCGGCAGCATGACGGTGGCAATTGTCAGCGCGAAGATGAGCTTGCTCCAGCGGCAATCGAAGAAGACCAGCGCGAAAGTTGCCGTAAATGCAAAGGCGCATTTGATTGCGGAAACGCTGGTTGCGATGATGATGGAACTCAGCACTTGGCGCGGCAGGTTCGTTTCCAATGCGATATGGGCGATATTGTCTATGAGGTGCCGGCCGGGTATCAGGCTGATGCCGCCCGCAGCCACGAAATCCTCATAGGACTGAGTCGCGACAAGCAGCGCGATCGCCAGTGGCGAAAGAATGAAGATTATTCCGGCAATCAGGATGATGCTTGCCGTGCGGTTTATGCCGCCGTTGGTTTCGATCATGGCATCACCGCTCATATTTCACACGTTTTTCCAGACGGAACTGCACCAGAACCATGCCGATCACAAAGAGCATCAGCAGCACTGTCTGGCTGGCGGCGCCTGAAAGGTCATAGGCTTGAAAGCCGTCGGTATAGATTTTGTAGATCAGCAGCGTCGTTGAATCCCCAGGTCCGCCGCCGGTCATCGTGTCGATCAGGCCGAAGGGATCCACTGCCGTGCCGACGAATTCCAGGATGAATGTCAGAAACAGCTGCGGGGTGAGGAGCGGCAGCTGGATATCCCGAATACGCCGCCAGGGGCCGGCGCCATCCATGGCCGCCGCCTTGACCAGGGTATCGGGAATGGTCTGCAGGCCCGACAGGAGAATGATGAAATTAAAGGGAATTCCGTTCCAAACCTGCGCAATCACCACGGTCGCAAACGCATGCATGCCGTCGATGCGCGGGTTCCAGATGCCGGGAACGAGATCGTTCAGCGGCGCGAAAATGCCCAGGAACGGGTTGAAGATGAAGGTAAAGACAATGCCGATCGAAGCGCCCGCTATGGCTTTTGGCCAGATCAGCACATTGCGGGCAATCCGGCTTGTGCGGATGCCACGATCGGCGGCCAGCGCCAGGATCAGCGCCAGAAAAATGCCGAAGCCTGCCGCCAGCACCATGAACAGGAATGTGCGCCCGATCGACGACCAGAAAGCGGCATCGGAGAGGATGCGTGCAAAGTTCTCAAAGCCGACGAATTGGGATCCGCCGCCGAAAGGCTGTTCCAGAAAGAACGACCAGTAGAAGGCAAGCCCGACCGGCAGGTAGAAGAAAATGCCAATGAGGATAAGGATCGGTGCCACCAGCGCGGCATAGAGCCATCCTGCGGAATAAAAAGTCTGTCGCATCTCGGCTTCCAGAAAGCGTGAAGGGAGCCGGGCAGGCTGCCCGGCTCTGCGGTTCTGCGTCTGTGCCGCGCTTACTGGTTGGCCGCGCCGTTATAGGTTTTCTCGAAGCGGCGCAGCAGTTCATTGCCCTGGGAGGCCGCATCATCCAGCGCCTGCTGCATGGGTTTTTCGCCGTTGAAGGCCTTTTGGGTCTCCTTCATGAAGATATCGCGGAACTGCACATAGAAGCCGAGCCTGACGCCACGGCTATCCTCATTGGCGGGTTGATTGAGAGAGGCGACGCCGAGTTCAGCCGTTGCAAACTGCGGATCATTTGCCTTGGCCGATGCCTTGAGGGCTAGAAGTGCGGTTTCTGTCATCGGCAGATAGCCGGTCTTGCCGGCAAATTCGATCTGTTGGTCGTCGCGACGCAGGAAGTCCAGAAACGCCTTGGCCGCCGCCACTTCGTCTTTGCTGTGACCCTTCATGATCCAGATCGAGGCGCCGCCGATCAGCGTGTTATGGCGCGTCTGGCCTTCATACATCGGCGCCAAGCCGACCATCACCTTGTCGCCCAGCGCCTTGTAAGCGGCTCCGTAGCCGGCGCTAGAGTTTTCCATCATCGCGCATTCAGCCGTGTTGAATGCGGCGTCAAACTTGCCGGCTTTCGTATCCTGCGCCAGGCGCAGCAAGCCATCGTCGCGCCAGGTCTTCAGGTTCTGCATATGCGTGGCGACCGGCCCCTTGTTGAAGCTATAGATCGCATCCAGCCCGTCATAGCCATTGTGTCGGGTGGCGATGGCCGTTCCATGGCGTGCCGCGAACTGCTCCAAAACACGCCAGGGATGACCGTCGGTCGTAAAGGGGCACTCGATGCCGGCGGCCTTCAGCTGCTTGGCATCGGCGACCAGTTCTTCATAGGTGGTCGGAAGCTTGTCGATGCCGGCCTTGGCAAGCATGTCCCGGTTTCCATACATCAGCAGTGTGGAGCCGTTATAGGGTTGCGACAAAAGCTCGCCCTTGGCTGTTTCATAATATGAACGCGCACCCTGGAGATAGTCCTTCCAGTTGACCTGCGGAAGAACGGCGCTCACAGGCTCGGCCGCACCTGACAGCATCAGGTCCAGTGTGCCTGCATCGAAAAACTGCATGAGTACTGGCGCCTTCTTGGCGCGATAGGCAGCGATTGCCTTTTGCATGGCGACTTCATAGCTGCCCTGACCAAGGCAGTTGACCTTGTTCTGTGTCTGGCTGGCATTGAAAGTACTGCAGGCATCCTGGATGGCCGTTTCGATGACACCGGTATTGCCATACCAGAAATCGATCTCGGCGGCCCTGGCTGCCGGGACGGCGCTTGCCATGGCAAGGGCAGATGCAATCAGGTACTTCACTTTCATGGCAGTCCTCGTTTGGGTTCGGGAGCGTGTGAAGTAATTTATACACTTTAAGTGTGACATGTATTTAAAGGCCTGTTGCCTTTCGTTTTGAGGGTTCAAGCCATTGATTTTCCGTGGAGTGACCGACAAGATGGTCAATGTTGCACACCGTTGAGGTCCGCTCCCGCCTGCCATTTGAAGATTGCCATGCCCGCCGAATATGATCCCCATTTGCTGATCGATGACCGTTATCGTCGCGAAGGACCGGCAACGCCGGTGGTCTCCAGCAATGAGCGCGCCATTCTCTCCATGCTGTGGGACCGCCGACAATTGACGCGCTCTGCGCTCGGATCAAGGCTCGATCTCACGCAACAGTCGATCCATCGCATCGTCACGCAGTTGGAGGGGCGCGGTCTCATCCGTCTGGGGCCGCTCGAGCCGCCAAGCTACAAGGGCAAGCCAAGCCCGCAACTGTTGCTCAATGCGCGTCACGCCTGCACTATCGGCATTGCGATCAATACCGATAGCGCCGGTGTCTGCGTCATGGATTTTGCCGGCGCCTTCGAGACCATGTCGCTGCCCATTGATGGCTTGGCGATGGAAACTGTCCTTTGCAATATCGAGGCAGTCATTCCATCCCTTCTCGGCCGGATGGGGTTTCGCTTGGCCGATGTTTTCGCCATCGGTTTTGCCATATCCGGCTTCCTGGTGGGGGGTACGCGCTACAATCCGCCCGAACCATTGATCGAGTGGTCGGAACTGCAATTGGGACCTTATCTAGCCGAGCGATTTGGGCGTCCGGTCTGGACTGAAAACGGCGCGAACATGAGCACGCTGTGCGAGCGGATGCTGGGCGTTGGGCGTAGTGTTGCCAACTTCGCCTATCTTTCGTTCAACTATGGTTTTGGCGGCGGCATCGTGTTGAACGGCAATCTGGTGCGCGGCGGCTTCGGCAATGCCGGCGAATTCAGCGGTGCCTTTCGCGAGGACGAAATGGCCAATCGCCCGACCTTGGCGGGGCTCTTGCGGATCCTTGCGGGCCATGGCGTCAAGGTCACCACGATCTCGGAACTTGGTCGCAAGTTTGATCCCGCCTGGCCGGGTGTGGAGGAGTGGATAGATCTCGTCGCGCCAAACCACACCCGTATCATCAACGTGCTCTCTGCCGTGATTGATCCGGAAGTTGTAGTTCTGGGTGGGCAAATACCGACACAGCTTGCTGAAGCGCTGATTGAGCGCACGACATTTTATAGCAAACCTCGGCATGGAATCATGCGCCGCATGCCTCGCCTTGCACCATCGCAGATCACGGGTGAAACCTCCGCCATCGGCGCAGCCAGCCTGCCGCTGAAGGAAACCTACTTCTGAAACTGCCGGCTAGAGCGTGTTTCGACCTGATTGGATCAGTTCTGTTGGCCCAAACCCGCTCTAAACAAAATATGGTTCGGTTTGCGGCCTGGGGGTGCAAGTCGATCCGGTAGCCAACCGGCCTTGGCGATGAAATACGTTTCGTGCCGGGCGCGAGATTCGTCGAATGACTTGAACATCGAGGGCCGTTTGCAGAGCGCCCCTTGAATAAATTTTGCACGTGAAAAACCAATGAAATCATAATCCTGATCGTGTTTTCTATAGAGCCGTGACCCCGCGGGCTGCGCTAAGACCTGCCAAGATCGCAATTGGGCATGAGAATGGCGATCACTCATCGGCCGATGTGGCGGAAACTCTAACTGGACCCGCAAGGGCTTGCTAAAATAAACATTGCTTGGGTGGTTGCGATTTATTAATTTTTAGTAAATAATACTCGTAATGAGGGTGTCGAAGTATTTTCCTGCGTATGTATCTACGATTTTTCCTATTTTTCCAGCTGCGTGAGGAAGTTTTAAATAATATCGCCTTGAAACAGCAACATATTGTGGTGCTGTAAAATATTTTATTGGCGATTTTTTGATTTATTTTCAAATCGATGCCTCCAGAATTGATTGCGTTTGGTGATGCTGTCTTGATCGAAAACCTATCAAAGGGGAGTGATATCGATGAATGAACAATTCAATCGCCGCAAATTCTTGAAAACGGTCGGCTTCGGCGCGGTGGTGACCTCGGCCGGGTCGGCCATTGTGACATCGGCGGCGCATGCGCAGACGAAGATGAACTTGGCAGATGCGAAACTGCTGAAAATCGACCCGAAGATGCTTGAACTAAAGCTTAGCGATCCGCGAGCAGTGAAGGTTATCAAGCTTGATGCGCGGCTGCCCACGACGACGCCGATCACGCAGATGGGCCTCGACAGATCGGGGATGGCGGCGCTCACGCCGGCTGCCAAGGAACTGACCAAAGCCGACCTCCAGGCCATGGCCGAGGGGAAAATCCCGGCGCGCGCCCAGAACCTGACTGTCGCTGACATCAGTTCCATCAAGGTTGCCTTCGGATCCGGCTACAAGGTTCCCGGCAATTTGGCGGCAGATATTTCCTGCTGTTGCTGCACGCCATGCTGCTGTGCGGCAGCGGTCGAGTCGATCGCCGCCTAACGGTCAGTCAAATGCACCCGCTCATTGATCGGGCGGGTGCTGCGACTGACACTTCTTATGCCTCGTCCAGATCCGGATTTCTCGGTTCCTTGAAAAGGGAGGCAGGACTTTGCCTATTCGCTGCTTATTGATCTGGCCAAACTCGCGCAACGAGGTTTTGGGCTGGGGGGATCTGGGCGCCATCGCCGAGCCCTTGGCATTGGAATACCTTGCTGCTGCGCTGGGTGAGGATGGACATGTGTGTCGCATCCTTGATCTGAGATTGCATCCGGACGCGCTTGAAGCGACGCTTGAAACATTCCGTCCGGACCTTGTCGGGATCACGGCCTTCAGCATGCATGTCCGCCGTGCCAAGGCGATCGCCAGCGTGGCGAAATCCTGTCTGCCGCACATCCGCACCATTGTCGGCGGGCATCACGCCACTTTCCTGCCCGATGATTTCTTCGAGCCGGCCATCGACTATGTCGTCAGCGGTGACGGGATCGGCCTGATCCGGTCCGTCGCCCATGCTCTCGACAGTGGCACGGAACTGCAATTGGAACCCGGTCTCTATGTCCGTGATGGGCAAACCGGCAGCTTCGCCGGTGCCGGCCGCAGCGTACCGGGCGTCGCGGAATTCCGCGATGCGCCTTTGCCCGACCGACGCCTGACGGCTGCCGACAGGTCGCGTTATTTCATCGATAACATGAAGCCGGTGGCCCTGATGCGCACGACGGCCGGCTGTCCCTATCGTTGTACCTTCTGCTCTATCTGGCACACGCTGGATGGCCAGTATTATATCCGGGACATCGGGCGGGTCGTCGATGAGATCGCCGCTATCGAGGAGGAGAATATTTTCCTGGTCGATGACGAGGCCTTTATCAATCAGCGACGCATGATCGCCCTGGCCTCTGCCATCCGCGAAAGGGGACTGCGCAAGAAATACTTCACCTATTGCCGCATTGATACGCTTTTGCGCAACCAGGAGGCGATAAAGGCGTGGCGTGACATCGGTCTTACACGCCTGTTCATTGGTATAGATGCCATTTCGGAGCTGGATCTCGTCAGCTATCGGAAGAAATGCTCCGTCACGCAGATCGAACAAGGCCTGGAACTTGCGCGCAAGCTTGGCATCGACATCTTTGCCCAGTTCGTCGTCGCACCCACCGCGAGTGCGCGCACCTTCAAGAATCTTGTGCGCTTCATCGAGCACCAGGGTGTCGACTATCCGTCATTTACGGTGCTGACGCCCCTTCCTGGCACGGAGTTGCTCGAGAATTTTGATTCCGTCACTGAACGCCAGCCCGACGGTCGGCCCGATTGGGACCTCTTCGACTGTCAGAACGCGGTGACGCAAACGGCATTGCCGCCGGATGTCTTCCGCAAGGAATATCGCAATCTCTACAAGGTCTTCAAAGGTGCCTATACGCGCTACCGCGAGCACAATTCGATCATTCACGAGCTTGACGCAAGGGACGCTCTGGCCAGCGGGCATCCGACCAGCGCGGTCCATCTGGTCGCCAAACATCAAACCCGGAGATCCGTCATATGACTATAGAACTCGGAGCCGAACTGGACAAACGTTTCCGACTTATCGGCGTGCAGGCCGTTGCCAAGGATGATGGCATCATTCTGCGCCGCGGCCGCACCCGCGTGTTTCTGGCCGGCGATGGTTTGATCGAGGTGCTCGACAGGTTGGTGGATGACAGTCTGGAGGGCGGTATCAGCGAGACTCGGCTGAAAGCCAGGATGCCGCCGGAAACCTGGGGAATGCTGGAGGATGTATTGCAGGCCCTGTCGAGCCGGCGGCTTCTGGTGCGTGCCGACGACATGCCGGGGCCAAGCGCGGCCAAGGCGTTCGAAACACCGGAAGATATCTACTACTGGGAGCTGGGCACCTCTTCTGAACAGGTGCATGGGCGACTTGCAGATCGGCAGGTGCCGATACTCGGCGACAATCTGATCTCTCGTCATCTGCTTCGCATGTTGCACAGTTGCGGTGTTGCCAACGCCTATCTGGTCGATCATCCGTCGTTCCGGAGCATGAACGACGTGCCCGCGGACGAGCGTTGTCTCACCATTGATTTCGCCGAATGGGCCGATTCCGATCGGCCCGACGAAGCCGATATCTTTGTGGTCTGTTCGGACTTTGGCGGAATGACCTTGATGCGGGAATGGAACGAATATTGCGTGGGCGCCGGCATCGCTTTCTTTCCGGTGGTGTTGCAGGATCACGTTGCCTATCTCGGGCCAATTGTCACGCCTGATGGCTCGCCTTGCTTTGAGTGCTTCTGGGCGCGCCAGAATTCCAACATCGAGGATCCGGCGAATGCGCGCGCCACGGAGCGGTCCGCTTTCCTTGGCCAGCATGTCAACGGTTACCTGCCGCCGATGGCCTATGCGGCGGCGGAATTTGCCGCCATGGAACTGGTCAAATATCTGACCCAGCTTTTGCCTGGAGGCACGATCGGAACGCTGACGGAAATAGATCTCGAGGCGCCCCTGTTGCAAACCCGCAAGGTGCTGAAGGTGCCGTATTGCCCCGTATGTTCCACGGCGGCCTCCCATCCCATGCCGGCAGCCGATCACATGGTCTTCATGCCTGGCAACAGTCAGACTGGGCATTGATATGGCGGATCTTGCCCAATTTGCGCCGATGGGCGTGCTATACGACAACCTGGAAATTCTGCTGGATCGCAGTGTCGGCATCATCAACCGGCTTGAGGAAACGCCGGTACCGCCGGGAGAGCCTCAGTTCTTTCATTTTGCCGCACGTGCCTGCAATACGCGGGTCTTCGTTGAAAACCGCAACTTCTTCAATACCGGCGGCGCTTCTACCAACAGGGTCACCGCGCTGACCAAGGCAATGGGCGAGGCGGTCGAGCGCTATTCAGCGGCGATATATGTCCGTGACAAGTTGCGTCTCGGCTCTGCCAGGGATGCGCGTTTCCGTGTCATCCCTCCGGGTGATTTCACACTGCATGCGCCGGAGCAGTATGATCATCCAGGCTTTCCCTGGGTCCCCTTCGATGTCACGACGATCCAGCGCTGGACCCCGGTCGCCAATCTTGGCGACGGGTCGCAGACCCATGCACCCGCCGCATTCGTCTGGATACCCTATGTCTATGACCGGGCCGCAGGCGAAGCGCCGATAGGGCAACCGATCTCCACCGGGCTTGCATGCCACCAGTCCTATGAGAAAGCCTGCCTCTCGTCCTTGTCCGAAGTTATCGAGCGCGACGCGTTCTCGATCTTCTGGCTGGCGATGATTTCGCCGCCGCAGATCCGGATCGAGACGCTGCCGGACGACAGTTACGACATCGTGCGGCGCTTCGAAGCGACCGGTGATCGGGTCGTCATCCTCGATATC
Source organism: Rhizobium sp. FY34 (assembly GCF_005222845.1). GTDB lineage: Bacteria > Pseudomonadota > Alphaproteobacteria > Rhizobiales > Rhizobiaceae > Neorhizobium. Next base: position 67,164 of record NZ_STFZ01000001.1, read on the forward strand.
ACCACCGACAATGAAATCCCATGCTTCCTGTCGGTGCTGGTGTCGATGCAGGAGGAGCGCCCCGCCTTCGTCTTTGCGGCATCCTGCGACCTGGATCCCGCCGTTGCCGTGCGCAAGGCGCTTGAAGAACTTGCCCATACCCGCCGCTACAGCCAGCAGATCAAGGCCCATTTGCCACCGGTATCTGGCGACAATGACTGGCGCGCGGTGACCGGGCAGCTCGAGCACCTCAATCTTGCCGCCGACCACGCTAACCGTGCCTATTTCGACTTCGTCTTTGCCAGCCGCAAGCGGATTGATTTCGATACTTTTGTCTCCCTTGCAAGCGGTGATGCCAAGCGCGACCTTGCAACGGCCGTGGCACGCGTCGAGGCGACAGGACAAAGCGTCTATGCGGCCGATCTGACCTCCAGCGATATCGCGTCGCTGGGGCTGTGCGTGACGCGCGTCCTGGTGCCGGGATACCACCCGCTGTTCATGGGCCACAATATCCGCGCTCTGGGGGGAGACCGACTTTACCAAGTGCCACAACGGCTTGGCCATGCCGGTATCACGGCGGCCTCTATGAGCAATCCATTTCCGCATCCCTATCCGTAACAAACCATGAAGGTGCCCCATGGACCGGACGCTGCGACAGATCCTCAATCCTGAGACCGTCTCGCTGGACGAGATGTGGCGTACCTACCATGAGAACTCGAAGACGGAGCGTTTCCACCGTCCGCCAAGCGAGGCTCAGGTTCGCGCGCGTATGGCGGAGCTCAAGCCCTCGCTGGACTATTCCGGCTATCCGAAAATTGTGCTGCCGGCGCCAGACCCGCTTGCGATGCCGCTGGGCGAGGCCATGCTTGCGCGCAAGACTTGCCGCGACATGGAGGCCTGCACGATCACCCTCGACCAGCTTTCGACCTTGCTCTTTGCCAGCTATGGCGAGACGCGAAGCAATGTGGGCACTGAGTTCCCCCGGCCGTTTCGCACAGTCCCTTCGGGTGGGGCGCTCTACCCACTGGAAATCTACTTCCATACGGCGCGCGTTGAAGGGCTAGAGGCGGGTCTCTATCACTACAATCCCCAGCGCCATTGCGTGGCCGAGCTCTCGCGCGGCGATCTCTCCCATCGGCTGAGCGGTGCTCTTGTGCAGGCCGACATGCCTTTGAAATCCGCAATCCAGGTTTTCGTGACCGGTATGTTCGAGCGTTCGTCGTTCAAATATGCTGAAAGGAGCTATCGTTTCGTTCTGCTCGAGGCCGGACATCTGATGCAAAATCTGGCGCTGGCTGCAACCGCGCTCGGATTGGGACAAACCTGCGTCGGCGGCTATTTCGATCGCGAGATCGATGACATTCTCGGCCTTGATGGCGTCCGCCGTAGCACTGTCTATATCGGCTTGTTGGGCCGTGAGAGCGCAAGGCCTCTGCTGTGATGCGCGGCGATCCCGGCAGTCTGTCAACCGCCCCGTGGGATGACCTTGAGGGGTTGGATTTCATCGTCGATCTGTCTATGGGAGCTTGGCGTGCGCGAGATGTAGCCCTGCAATTGGCCGAGGCGACAGATGCCGTACTGCCTCCTGTCGAACAGCTCCACCAGGATGACGATCCGGAAATCATAGCCCAGGGGGTGGATGCCGAAGCGCGCGGTTCGCTGCCGGTGCTGGTCGCGGTGCAGGATGCTCTGGCGTTATCGCAGGCTCTGGCACCGGCCTCATCCATCGGTGTGCTGTGCGCAAGTCCTCAGGGGCTGGCGGACGAGAATCTGTGGACCCTCGTTTTTCTGCGCCGCCTGGGTCACCGGATCACCCGGCTGGTGCCGCCCGCGGGGGAGCGCCAGCGAGAAGACTTGATAGCTGGCCTGGATGAAGAGCAGCGGCATATGTTGCTTTTTCCGGGCCCGCTGCCCCTTGATCTGGCGGCGAAAAGCGGGCTTTCCGGCTCTGCCAATGTTTTCCTTCCTCGGTTTCCGCATGTTGTCCGGCCGCAATTGCGCCTGGCGCTCCCCGATATCCGGCCTGGTCTTCTGGCGCCACTTGCCCGTTTCGACGCTGAGGATGCCCGTATCCGGCTGATGACCCAAATCCTGGGACCTGCCTATTACGCCGACGCCGAATGGCTGACCGATACGGGCATGCAGCTCTTGCGATTGGGTGCCCACCGGCTTGCGCTTTGCGCCCTGAAACGGGCCTGTGACATTGCATCGGACACAATGGTACGCGCCAGGGCCGAGCTCAATCTCCAGGGCGTTCGGATTTTCGCGCATCTGTTCGCCGATGCCTCTGCCCATCCAGATAGCGGAACGGCCTTGCCGGCCGCTGTGCGAGAGCAACTCACGCTCCTGCGCGGTTGGTCGGAAATTGCCGGAGCGGATCCGTCGCGCGGGTTGCAGCGCATTGCCTGCACAATGCGGGCTGCCGAAGCAGCGACGCCGAAAAGCGTTAATGACCTGTTCGTCCTCAATATTGCTGCCCTTGGCCATTTGCGAAGCGGCGAGATCGAAATGGCGCTCGATACAGAGCGGCTGATCGAGAAGGAACTCACGTCATCCGGTGACCGGATCGATTACCGCGCCGAATTTATCAACGCCCTGAACCTTTCGCGCCTCTATCGCCGTAGCGGTGAAACGGAGCGCTATCGCCAGCAACTCGATCGCGCCCTCGCTACATCCGAAGGGCTTCGCAATCTCAGCGACATTATCCAGATGAACCTGATGCGTGCCGAAGCGGGTGGCTCTGAAGACGAGCCCGCCAGTCACGTTCTGCGCGCAGTACTTGCCTGGTTGGCCTTGTCGCCGCCGGAGGCGATTGCGGCGCGGGCTCTGCGCCAGACGGGTGCGAACCCGACAGAGGCAGCTGCGATTGATGGCACGGTCTGCGAAGCCTTGCTCGCAAGATTGGAAGCCGCATTTCCGGGGCTAGTACCTGGACGTCCGGCCGGGGCCGTGGCTGTGGAGGGGTGTGTGCCACGCGGTAGCGCCGTGTTCGCGACACGTGCGGCAGCGCTTCTGTTGCTGCCGGAAAGCGGGTGGAGGCCCGGTCTCTCCCCGGCGTCGACGGCGCGTAGTCGGCTGAACGCTCTAGCGCTTGCCGCGCTTGAGATTGATTGCCCGGCACTATGCAGTCACCCGGCACCGCTGATCGGCGTCGATACAGATTTCGGCACAGACATCCCGTGTGGCTGGTCTGGCCTGATCCGTCTTGCAGTCCTGCATGGCCTTGAACGCTGTTTGTGGCGCGACCGGCGCTTCGAACTTGCGGCGACTGATCAGGATCATTTGCCTCTGTCTGCCAGCGTCACGCTGTCGCGTGGCGTGGCCGGACTGGAGTCTGTCACTTCGGGTGTCCGTGTGTTCTTCAAACGCTATCGCCGCCCTGCGACATTGACCGGTGCCGAATCCGTGTTCCTCAGGCAGGTCGAGGCTTCCCCCGGTCGCACGGTCGAGGTGGCCAGCCGTGCGATCGGCCTCGACCCTGTGGCCGGGGCTTTCATTGCTGCTTCCCTGCAGAAAAGACGCGTTCTCAGACTGGAGTATAGCCTATGCATGATGGATGGTATCAGGTCGCCTTCTCTCGCGATGTCCGCGCACCTCTGACGGAAGTTCATCTCGCGGGTGAGCCCATCGCCCTTGTGCGGAGGAATGAAGGGTCTCTGGCTGCGGTATCCGCCTGGTGTCCCCATCGCGGCGCCAATCTTTGTCGTGGCGGACTGCTGGATGGCGATGCGATCATCTGCCCGTTCCACGGCGTGAGGGTCAACCTGCAAGGAGAAGGCCGGTTTCAGGCGCGGCACCTTGATGTGGCGGAAATCGGGGGTCTTATCTTTGTCAAGCAGCCCGGTGGAGAGGACGCCGGATTGATGCGGACATTGCAGGCCATGGAGAAGCAGGCGCAGTTCGTGCCGGGCTTTGAACTGGCATTGCGTGCCGAAGCTGAGCTTGTGGTTGAGAACGCCTTCGACCAAAGCCATTTCCGCCCGGTCCACCGGGTGGAAAACCTGCCGAGGTTTCGTCGCGAGGACCATCCCGATGGCGCATATGCCGTGAGCGGCAGCTTCACCTTGCCAACTTCCCCATGGCAGAAGGGCAGGCGCGGTGATCTCGTCGATGTACCGTTTCGTGCTACGGCCTACAGTCCGACGATCGTACTCTCGAACCTGGGCGGCGATCACCCCTACAGCATGATCACCACCGCCATGCCGATCTCCCCGACGGAAACCATTGCGCGCCTGTCACTGATCATGCCGGGAAGCCCAAGTCGCGAGGACTGTCTCTATCTGCTGGAACAGGCCAAGGCCGGCCTGATGCAAGACGCATTCATCTGGGAGGGCATGCGCCGGCCCGAAACCATCGACCCGGTCGAAAGCGATGCGATCATCCTCGGCTTCCGCGTTTTTTCCGATGGCTTTCGAACCATTGGGCAAGGAGCTGTAGCAGGTGCCGGGATCGGCGTGTCATGACCGCCGCAGGGCTTTTCGTGCACCGTTTGCCGGCGCGAAGCGCGCCGTCATCTGGCTGTGTTCTGTGGGTCCATGGCTATACGCTGGACGGCACAGTCTGGGCCCCGCTGTGGCAATTCCTGCCTGAATTTGACCATATCGCACCGGATCTGCCCGGACATGGCCAATCACGGCCCTTTGCAGGCGACGAAACCTTGCCCGGTCTGGCCGATGGCCTTCTGGCTCTCGCAGAGGCTGAGGCAGCGCGAACTGTCGTCGGCATGTCATTCGGCGGTTCGATCGTCTTGGAGGCTGCAATCCGGGCGCCGCGGCTCTTTGCAGCGATTGTCCTCGCCGCGCCGGGGCTCGCCGGCGGTCCACAGGATCCAGAGGCGGCGACCTGTAATCAGGAGCTTATCCGGCTTGCCGAACAAAGAGGTGTCGGCCCATGGCTGTCAGAGCGGTGGATGTCGGTTCCGCCAGGCGTCTTTGCCGGCCTGTCAGGAAGGCCCGCACTGAGACGCGCGCTCGCTGAAATTGTCGGGCGGCACCCATGGCAGGAACTTTTCCAGCCGGTGATGCGCAACCTGATGGCGCGACCGCAAACCACGGCCGAGATTGCTGCCATTGCCGGCGATATTCTGCTTCTCGTCGGCGAAGACGACATGCCTGCCTTCCTGCGCTGTGCCGAACTCATCCGCCGCTCCGCCCGGCAGGCGCAGCGCAGCACAATCGCGGGCGCTGCGCATCTGTGCCTGCTGGAACAGCCCTCCATGGCAGCCGATCTGATCCGCAAGCATCTGCTGCCGCACTGCCTGAGAATGACACATGGGGCATGACCTGGATCGCCCTGATACCCTGATATGGCTGTGCTATTTGAGCGCCATTTACACCTGCTGTGTCCTGGCAACGCTTGTGATCCACGAACTCGGGCACGCACTTGCCGCACACTGGCTGGGCGTCGAGTATTCCATGTCGCTGACGAGTGTGATCAGTGATGGCGGAACCGATGTCCGACGCGCAATGATTGCGGCGGCCGGACCAATGCTGTCTCTACTGCAGGGCGTGCTTGCTCTGGTCTTCCTGCTGCTGGCCGCACGCAATTCGGCGCTGCTGGCGCAATTTGGCCTGGTGATGGCCGCACTCGGCTTTTCGACTGCCTTCGGCTACCTGTTGACCACGCCATTCATCAGCACGGGCGACCTGGGAAAGGTGGCGAACTTGTTGCAGTTTCCGCTATGGCTGCGGATCCTGTTGGGCGTCGTGGGCGCACTTGCATTGACGGTGCTGGCGCGTTGGAGCGGCCATGCTCAACTGGCTCTGCTGCCGCCCGATTGGCGCGGCATGCCTGCATCGACCGCTTTTCTGCTGGGCGGCGTGGTTCCCTGGCTGGTTTCAATACCGGTGGTTCTGGCCCTGATGTGGCCTCCGCCTGCATTGCTTTCTCTGCTGTTCCCGTTTTTTGCCGGCTACTATCTGTTGATTGCCTGGTTCGACGGGCCAGTTTGGGCACGTGTGCCCAAACTGCCGGTGGCGCTGGAACCGCATCTTGCCGTCAGCCTTGGTGTTTCAAGCGCCATGATTATGCTGGCGGTTGTGCTGCGCTGGCGGGCCTGAATGCTGGCGCGGCAGGCGTGCTGGGAAATGATCGCTCGCCTGTTGTCTCGTGACGGATGAACGCGTCCGCTCTGAGTCAATAAGGTCCTGTTGCTGATAATCGACGTCAGATATCGACGACCAATCCCTTCATCTTCAGCACGGCTTCCAGATTGCTGACTTCGATGACCGATTTGCCCTGTTTATAGGCTTCGATGAAGCCGGCTTCTGCATCTTCTCTCGCCTGCGACAGCTTCGCAGCCTCCTGAGCTTCCCCGCGGCGCACAACCACAAGGCCATCGGCATCGCCGACGATGATGTCGCCCGGATGAATGATCTCGCCGCCGACGACGATGGAATCGTTGACCGCCGCAATGGTTTCCTTGACGGTGCCCTTGATGCAGACGCTCAGCGAAAAGACCGGGAAGCCGAGATCGCGCAGCTGCATCGTGTCGCGCACGCCGGTATCGGTCACCAGGCCACCAATGCCTTTGGCAAGGCAGGCATTGGCCAGCACGTCGCCGAAAGAGCCGGCCTCTTCGTATTCACCGGCCGATACGACGATGATATCGCCGGGCTTGGCATAGTTGATGGCCAGCTGCAGCATGAGATTGTCGCGCGGTGCGCATTTGACCGTGAAGGCCGGACCGCACAGCTTCATGCGGTAATCGACTGGCTTCAGGCGCGAGGACAGAGCGCCGCGACGCCCCTGGGCTTCGTGGATCGTGGCCGGCGAGAATTTGGCGAGCGCCTCGATATCGGCTTTTGCAGGCCGTTCGGCGATGTCTTTAATATGGATCACTGGAATTCCTCCCACGGTTGGACCGGCGGCGGGAACGTCCCGCCGCCTTCTGTCACGCATATTGTTCTTGGATGGAGATGGCGGCGGGGCGAGAGCCCGGCGGCATCAGGGGATCGGGTCGAACTTCAGTTCGGAGAGCGGCACGACCTTGTCGGCGCGTGTCATCTTGTATTCAGTGTTCGGGCCAAGCCACTTGTCCCAGATCTTGTTGATCTCACCCGACGTGTCGAGCTTGCGCAGTACTTCGTTGATCTTGGCGGTTAGCGCCGGATTGTCCTTGGCCATGCCAATGCCAATCGGCTGGAACAGCATCGGATCCATGATCATCCGCATTTCCTTGCCCTTGGTCTTGGATTCGTTGACGAACTTGGTCGTCGTCATGGTGTTGGCCACCATGCCGCGTGCCTTGCCCTGCTGGACGGCGAGATAGGCAGAGGCGGTGTCCTGGAAGGTCAGCGGCTCGGACTTATTGAGCTTGATCGACATTTCCGAGGTCGAACCCTTGGTCGAGGCGATGCGCTGGCCTTCGAAATCGGACTTCTTCTGGCCGGCATCATCGGCGGGAACGATCAGCATTTCCTTGGCCAGGTAATAGGGGTCGCTGAACTGGATCTGCTCGGCGCGGCTCAGCGTATAGGCAAGGTTGGCAACGGTGATATCCACACGGCCGAGCTTGACTTCCGGCACGCGGGCCTCGACGGAGACCGGCTTGACCTCGGCCTTCACGCCGATTTCCTTGGCAATGGCATTGCACAGGTCGACGTCGAAGCCGGCCATTTCGCGGGTCTTCGGATCGGGCGAAGCAAACGGCGGCACATCGGCAAATGTTGCGCAGCGCAGGGTCTTGGATGACAGTATGGTATCGAGCTGATCGGCCTTGGCCGGCGAGATTGCCGCGACACCGGCGAGTGCTGCCGAAAGAGTGATGCATTTCCAGTTCATTGCTGTTCTCCTTTGTTATTCTTCATGAATCTCAGTGACGCAGATCGGCCAGAAACCGCTGGGCACGGGGATGGCGGGGATTGTTGAAAAAGGTTTCCGGCGGCGCCGTTTCGATGATTTCGCCGGCATCGATGAACCAGATGCGGTCGGCCACATCGCGGGCAAAACCCATTTCATGCGTCACGCAGAGCATGGTCATGCCCTCGGCCGCCAGGCTCTTCATCACGGCCAGCACCTCGCCGACCATTTCGGGATCAAGCGCGCTGGTCGGTTCGTCAAACAGCATGACCGGCGGCTCCATGGCGAGCGCACGGGCAATCGCCACACGCTGCTGCTGGCCACCCGAGAGCTGGGCCGGATAGGCCTTGGCCTTGTCGGCGAGACCGACGCGATCAAGCAGCCTCAAGGCCTTGTCATAGGCAACATCCGGCGCCACGCCCTTGACACGCACGGGCGACATGGAGACGTTGTCGACCACCGACAGATGCGGAAAGAGATTGAAATTCTGGAAGACGAAACCGATGCGGCTGCGCAGAAGATTAAGCGCCTTCGTCGGCATCGGAGCGTGGATGTTCTGGCCATCAAAGGTGATCGAGCCGCTGCTGATTTCTTCCAGCCGGTTGATGGTTCGGATGAGGGTCGATTTTCCCGAACCCGATGGGCCGCAGATGACCACGACTTCGCCTCGGGCCACTTGCGCATCGATATTCTTCAGGACGGGATGGTCGCCATAGCTTTTGCAGACATTCGACAGCCGGATTGCCGGGAGCAATTCAGGCGATGTGGCGGACTGGGTCATGGCTGCTCCAAGGCGATTGGGCGGGGTTCTGCCGGCACGGCAGGACCGCGTGTTTCGCCGGCACGCCGGCGGGTGATCCGTCGCTCGATGATGTTGGCGACCTGCGTCAGGCTCCAGCAGATGGCGTAGTAGACGATCGCCAGAATGAGGAAGACCTGGAAGGGTTGTGTGAGCAGCTGGTTGTTCACCTGGTTTGCCGCAAAGGTCAGGTCCGGCACGTTGATGACGTAGCCGAGCGTCGTATCCTTGATCGTCGAGACAAAGGTGGAGATGATGCTGGGGATCATGTTGTAGAGCGCCTGCGGCAGGATGATGAAGCGCATGGCACCGAGATAGCTGTGTCCCAGCGCCTTGGCGGCCTCCATCTGGCCATGGCCGAGCGCCACGATGCCGCCGCGAACGACCTCGCTGAGGAAGGCGCCCTGATAGACGACGAGCGTTGTCAGCATGGTCACGAAGCTTGGAACATCCGCGCCGGTCAAAAGCGGCACGAGGAAATAGCTCCAGAGGATCAGCATCAGAAGCGGTACGCCACGGGTTATGTAGACCAGCGCCGTCACCGGCCACCGCAGCATCCGCCATTTCGACAGTCGCGCCAGCGCAAACAGGATGCTGACCGGGAAGGCCAGCGCAATGCTGAGCGCAGACAGGATGAGCGTGTTGGCAAGACCGCCAAGGGGGCCGTTCGGATATTGACCGATCAGCAGCAGAAGCCAGTGGTCGCTGATGATTGCGATCATGTCATTGATCATCGGGCTGCTCCCCGAAGTGGATCGGCGCGCATCGACAGATAGGCGCCGGCGGCCATGATGAGCAGCGAGAAGAAGAGATAGAGCACGGTGCCGATTACATAGATCTCAAAGGTGCGGAAGCTGAGGTTTTCGACTTCCTTCACCGCATGCGTCAGTTCCGGCGCACCGATGACAATGGCGATACTGCTGTTCTTGAACAGGGAGACACTGTGATTGATGAGCGGGGGAAGCGCGTTGCGCACGCCCTGTGGCAGGATGACGAAGCGCATCGCAGACAGATAGCTGTGGCCGAGCGCCTTGGAGGCCTCCATCTGGCCGGTGCTCACCGAGCGCAGACCTGAGCGCAGATCCTCGCTGAAATAGGCTGCCTGGCAGAGGCCAAGGCCAAGGATGGCAAAGATGGTTTCGGCATTGTGCGCAACAAGCCAGGAGGTCATCCAGTCCGGCAGAAGCGTGAAAATACCGAAATACCAGAGCATCAGCTGCACGAGCGTCGGGACGTTGCGATGGTAGGAGACATAGCCCGCCACCAGCCTGTCACCGAAGCGGAAGGGAGAAAACCGGATGCAGAGAAGGGAGAAAGCCAGCGCCATGGCCAGAAGCCAGGAGCCGATATAGATCACGAATGTCATTTCGATGCCGTGCAGCAGCATCGCGGTATAGTCGGCATTGTTGAGGATGGCCCAGAGATCGAACCCTTTCACGGCTTCGGCTCCCCGCTTTCGCCCGTTGCCTCCGGTGCCGGTTGCGGACGGGCCGTCTGCAGGCCACCCATGACCTGAAGCGTCGGGGTGATCTCCATGTGGCCGATATTCATCGATACCGGTGCGGCGATGGCAAAGGCGATGGCCTCGGCAATATCGCTGGCCTGCGGCAGTTCGAACCCATCGATGAACCGCTCGCGGATGCTCGGATCATTGCCGTGGACATGGGTGAAAATGTCGGTTGCCACGCGGCCGGGGCAGATTTCCGTCACCCGCACGCGCTTGCCGAAGGCATCGATCCGCAGCTGGTTGGACAGCATGGCCACACCGGCCTTGACGGCGTGATAGGTGGAGTTGCCGCCGAAATTGTAATTGCCGGCAATCGAGGAAATGTTGATGACATGTCCGCGATCGCGCGCCACCATGCCCGGAACGATCAGGCGGCAGATATGCAGCACGGCCCGCAGGTTGACGTCGACCAGAAGGTCGATATCGCCTTCGTCTGCTTCGAGGAATTTCTTCGGCCGATCGACGCCGGCATTGTTGACGAGAATGTCGAAGGGAACACGGCCTGCCAGCTCGGCAATGGCCGCGCGATCCGTCACGTCGATGACATGCGGAATGCAGCCGGTGCGGGCTGCCAGTTGCTGAAGCGCATCGCCGCTGCGGGCAATTGCGTGAACTTCGATGTTCTCGCGACGAAACCGTTCCACCACGGCAGCGCCGATACCGGAGGATGCACCGGTCACCAATGCAGTCTTGTAATCGGAGAAAGGCATTCTTGTTCCCTTGTTGTTGTTTGAAACACTAGCGAAGCTTCAATTGCTTGCCTAAGACCGATTATCTCTGGAGCAATAAGCAACTTGTATGGAGCCTCGACGACCGAAGTGTCGTAAGCTTCCGCCACGCGGCCCGGCGCGTTGCAAATGGTGCATGTCTCTGTAAACATGCGCCCGTGCAGATCAACAGCATACGGTCCCCATGGACATCAGGCGTCTCAAATCATTCATCGTCATCGTCGATAGCGGCAGTATCACCCGCGCCGCCGATCTGTTGCACATCGCCCAGCCGGCGCTCAGCCAGCAATTGGCAGCCCTTGAGGAGCATTTCGGTCAGAAGCTGCTGATCCGCAGCCAGCAGGGTGTCAGCATGACGGATGCCGGCCATGCGGTGTATCGCCATTCGCAGATCATTCTTCGCCAGATGGACCAGGCCCAGGCCGATGCATCGGCCGCCGGCAATTCCCTGGCCGGGCGCGTGTCGGTCGGACTTGTGCCCTTCAGCAGTGCTGCGACGCTTTCCGTCGAACTTCTGGCTGAAACCCGCCGCCGCCATCCGGGCATCCTGCTGCATCTGACCGAAAGCGTCGGCCAGACCTATAGCCAGATGATCATGAATGGCCGGCTGGAAATGGCGCTGATCCACGGAACCGGACCGATCAAAGGCGTGCGCTTCGATCCTATCCTCAGCGAAGAATTCTATCTCGTCGCCCATCGCGACTTTGCCATCGAGGCAGATACCAAGCCGGTGCCGCTGGCAGCACTCGACGGCATGCCGCTTCTGTTGCCGCCGGCCTATAATTTCGTGCGCCGCGCCGTGGATACGGCGTTCACGCGCACACGCAACAATATGAAAATCGTAGGGGAAGTCGAAATCGTGCGCACGCTCGCCCGCTCTGTTGCGGCGGGCCTTGGTGCTACCATCATGCCCAAGGCGATTGCCGACCGCATCGTGACGGAAACCAGCGAACCGCTGATCTGCCGGATCATCTCGCCGCGGATCGAGGAGACGCTGTCGCTGTGCGTCTCCGATCAGAATCCGCTATCGGAGCCAGCACTTGCGGTCAGGGACATTCTCGTCGAACTGACCGAGGGGCTGAAGACCTAAGTTTTATCAGCCCCCCAAAAAAGCTCAGCGCATGGAATTGCAGAATTCGGCAATCCGCGTGCAGCCCTCATTCAGCATCTCCATGCTTGTCGCATAGGAAATGCGGAAATGCGGGCTCATGCCATAGGCGGCACCTTGAACGGTGGCGACATGGTGCTCTTCGACAAGCGCCATGACGAAATCCACATCCGAGGTGATCTTGCGCCCGCCTTTGGTGGTCTTGCCGATCAGGCCGGCCATATTGGGATAGAGGTAGAAGGCGCCTTCCGGCTTGTGGCAGCGCAGGCCCTCGATCTCGGACAGACGGGCCACGACGAAATCGCGTCTCTCCCGATAGATGGCCGCGCGTTCCTTGAGCAGATCCTGCGGGCCGTCGAGCGCTGCAATGGCTGCGGCCTGGGTCAGGGTCGAGATGCCGCCGCCATTCTGGCCGTTGACATTGCTGATGGCAGCCATCAGCTCCTTCGAACCGCTGGCGCAGAAACCAAGCCGCCAGCCGGTCATGGCATAGGCCTTGGAGACGCCGTTCATCGTCAGCACCCGGTCCTTAAGTCGCGGCTCGACCTCGGCAATCGTGCAGAACTCGAAATCGTCATAGACCAGATGTTCGTAGATATCGTCCGTCAGGATGAACACATGCGGATGGCGCAGCATTACATCGGCAATCGCCGCCATTTCGGCGCGCGAGCAGGCGGCGCCTGTCGGGTTGTTGGGAAAATTCAGGAAAAGCCACTTGGTGCGGGGCGTGATGGCGGCTTCCAGATCCTCCGGCTTCAGCTTGAAGCCTGACGTTTCATAGCAGGGAACCGACACAGGCACCCCGCCGGCGAATTTGACGATATCGGCATAGCTGACCCAGGATGGGGTCGGAATGACGACCTCATCGCCGGGATTGCAGGTGGCCAGCATGGCATTGAAGATCACCTGCTTGCCGCCGCCCGACACAACGATCTGGCTTGCATCATAGTCGAGATTGTTGTCGCGCTTGAATTTCCGGCTGATTGCCGCCTTCAGCGCTGCCGTGCCGTCCATCGGCGGATATTTCGTATCGCCCTTCAGCGCCGCCGCATGGGCCGCCTCTATGGCATGGGCTGGCGTTGGAAAGTCCGGCTCCCCGGAGGAGAGGCTGACAACCTTGATGCCTTGCGCTGCCAGTTCACGGGCGCGTTGGGTCATGGCGGCAGAGGCGGAGATGGAGACATTCTTCAGACGGTCGGCTGTAACGGACATCAACGGGATCTTTCGATGGCAGAGGGAAAAAGGGGTGTGCCGTGGCGCGGTAGTGCCTGCGTCAGCTGGCGAGTTCGCAGGCCGGTGCAAGTGTGGCACCGGCTGCTTCAATTTCGCTGCGCACTATGCGCGCCAGTTCCAGCGCGCCGGGCGTATCGCTGTGAACCAGGATGGAGCGTGCCGGCATGGCGATGAGAGTGCCGTCAATGGCCTCGACACTGCCATCGACGAGGAAGCGCTTTACACGTGTCCGAACCGACGCCTCGTCCTTGACGAGGGCCCCCGGCAGGCCGCGCGGAACAAGGGCCGCGCTTGCATCATAGGCGCGGTCCGCCAGGAACAGAGCCAGCGTCTTCAGGCCTGCGCGCTTTGCCGCCTTTTCGATCTCGCTGCCGGCCGTCCCGAAAATCACCAGTCCGGGATCGACGGCGGCGATGGCCGCCATCATCATGTCGGCAAGCGCCGGGTCGCGGTTGACCATATTGCCCATTGCCGCATGGAAGCTGAAATGGCCGACCGACACGCCCTCGCTTTTCGCAATCGCGGTGAGGGCGCCCAACTGGTAGAGCATCTGCTGTCGCAATTCGTCCGGCTGGAACGGCATTTCGCGGCGGCCAAAGCCTGTGCGATCCGGCAGGCCGGGATGGGCGCCGATGCCAACGCCGTTCGCCTTGGCCAGCCGCACCATGCGCGCCATCGTATCAGGATCGCCGCCATGGAAGCCGCAGGCGATATTGGCCGAAGAGACGACCTTCATCATCGCTTCGTCGTCGCACAAGCGGTAGGGGCCAAATCCTTCGCCCATATCCGAATTCAGATCGATCTTCATCCTGCCCTCCCTTGGGCTTTGGTCTGCAAGCATGGCTAGGCAAACGCCTTCAGCGCGCGCTTGACCATTCCGGACGTCACTTTCACGTCCTCGATATAGCGGGCAACGGCCTGTTCCACCGCACGCGCTTGCGCATGGGTGGAGCGCACGAAACGCAAGCGGCTGCCAATTCTCGCCTGGCCCAGACGCCACAGATCGCATTCGATGACGCCGGCGATCTTCGGATATCCGCCTGCCGTGTTGGCGTCGCTCATCTGCACGATGGGTTCGCCCCCCGGCGGAACCTGGATAACCCCCGGCACGACGCCATGCGAGCGCATTTCAACCACGTCCGTCGGCATGATCGGATCACCGGACAGCCGATAGCCGGTGCGGTCGCTGCGCGCGGAAATCCGCCAGGTCTGGTTCCAGAATGCGGCGCCATCCTCGGCAAAAAGACCATGCTCACCAGCCGGCAGAGCCCGCACCAGAACGGCACCGTCAGTCGATTGCGGAAAGACATCGGCGAGCGCCACGAGCGGTTCCACCACGGCAAGGCCGGATGGCGGCACTGCCAGTAGGCTTGCATCATCGCCGATGGCAATCCGATCGCCCTTTTGCAGCGGTCGTCCGGCATGGCCACCAAAGCCGCCACGAAGCGATGTGCTGCGCGAGCCCATGACCGGCGCAATATCCAGGCCGCCCGCGATGCAGACATAGGCGCGCGCCAGCTTCGGCGGCTGCCTCAATTCCAGAACCTGGCCCGCTTCGGCATGATGAGCGCACCAGGAGAGCTTTTCGATGCCGTCGAGCAGCGGAGCGCCATCACTTCCGGAAACGATGAAAACCGCGCGCCGATCAAAGCGCAGGCAGAAGGGAAAGGTCTGGATTTCCAGAACCGCAGCACCTTCGTCATTGCCGAGGAGACTATTGCCGATCCTGACGGCCAGCGGGTCCATGGCGCCGCTGGCGGATACGCCAATATCACGGTAGCCCGGTCGTCCAAGATCCTGCACGGTGTTGAACGGGCCGGTTTCGATGATCTCGATCATAGCTCGATCCTTTCGGGCACGAAGCGTACGGTATCGCCCGGCGCCATCATGGCCGGCATCGGCGACAGCGGATCGAACATCTGCAATTCGGCAAAACCGATGGAATTCCAGCCGTTCGGACCTGTCAGCATGGCAACGCCTGTCTGCATGCCACCGATCGTGACGCAGCCCTTCTCCATTTTCAGCGAGGGCACCGTTTTGCGCGGCATGTAGAGACGCGGATCCAGCCCGTGGAGATAGCCGAAGCCCGGCGCACTGCCGAGCGCAAAGACCCTATAGGTACCCTGATGGTGGAGACGGATCACTTCTTGGTCGGTAAGCCCGGAAAGATCACATAATGCGGCAAGATCCACGGCAAATTCCCCGCCATAGTGAACCGGGATTTCGATGGTCTTGCCCGAAAGATCGATGCTCTGTGCGGCGTCCCAGGCGGCGCAAAGCCGGTCGATGATCTGTTCAGGCTCTTCCGGCGTCTCGCGGAAAATCGCCAGAAGATTGGTCATGCCGGGAATTATTTCCGCCAGATCGGCCCAACCCTTCAGCGTTTGCGACAGCGCCCAGATGCGGCGTTGTGATGCAAGGTCGAAATCGCCGGGTGCTTCCAGAAGAAAGGACCGTGCGCCTATGGAGGAGATGCGGGCACGGTTCTGGCCCAGAGGCACAATCTGGTGGCGGGGTACGTGTTTGTTCGGCGTGGCAATCATGACTGGGGTTCGATCTGAAACAGGGTGTCACCAAAACCAACCAGCGCGCCGGCCTCGACGAATTGTCTGGTCAACAGACCGGCCTTTGGCGCGGCAAGAGGCAGGAGCACGGGACCAAGGCGCAGGAAGCCGAGCGCCTGGCCAGCGGCAACCGTTCGCGGAAGGTCTGCTGGTACCTCTGAGGAGCCAGGGCGTGGCGGACAAAAAATCCCTGCCATCGGCGCTTTGATGCTCAGGGCAGGCGAGGGCGCCGGCGCTGCGTGGCTGACCTTCTCCTCTGCGGACATGATGATGCGAAGCGTGCCGGACGGTCCCGAAATTTCCACACCATCGACGCCGGCCGTCGTCAGTGCGTCGGTCAGAAAGGCGATGGTCTGCGGGTCAGTGAGATCGATGGAAGTCATGGCTTGCTCCGCAGTTTCAGCCATTGTTCGAGATAATGGATATCCGTCTCGCCCTTGGCAAAAGCCTCATCCTGAAACAGGGCCTGCAGAAATGCGATATTGGTGGAGATCCCATCGATGCGGGTATCGCCCAGCGCCCGGCGCATTGTTTCCATCGCCTGCGCCCGCGTTGGCGCATGGACGATCACCTTGGCAATCAGTGAATCGTAATAGGGCGATACCTTGTAGCCGGCATGGATATGCGTATCGACACGGATACCGTGGCCTTGCGGCAGGTTAAGGCCGGTGATGACGCCGGCGGACGACAGGAAGCTTTCCGGGTCCTCGGCATTGATGCGGCATTCGAAGGAATGGCCGTTGCAGCTCACATCCGCCTGAGTGATCGCGAGTGCAACACCTTGTGCTGCGCGGATCTGTTCCTGGACGATGTCGAGGCCGCTGGTCATTTCGGTGACCGGATGTTCGACCTGCAGGCGGGTATTCATCTCGATGAAATAGAAAGCGCCATCCTCATAGAGAAATTCGAAAGTGCCCACACCGCGATAGCCGATCTGCTGGCAGGCCTTCACGCAGGCCTCGCCAACCGGTGCGATGATTGCCTCGGCAATACCCGGCGCTGGCGCCTCTTCCACCACTTTCTGGTGGCGGCGCTGCATCGAGCAGTCGCGATGGCCGAGCCAGACTGCATTGCCATGGCTGTCGCACAGCACCTGGATTTCGATATGGCGGGGATGCCGGAGAAACTTTTCCATATAGAGTTCTGCCGAGCCGAAGGCCTGGCGTGCCTCTTCCCGCGTCAGGGCAATCGCATCGTGCAGCTGTTCAGCCTGTGCGACAACCCGCATGCCGCGCCCGCCGCCGCCGGCTGTCGCCTTGATGATGACTGGGTAACCGATCTCGAGCGCGATCTGTGCGACCGCCGATGGATCATCGGGAAGTGCCGTATCTGGACCGGGAACGCAGGGAACGCCAGCTGCGATCATCGCCCGCTTGGCGGAAATCTTGTCACCCATGATGGCGATCGAGCGGGCGTCGGGGCCGATGAACACCAGCCCCGCCTTCTCCACGGCCTCGGCAAAAGCGGCATTTTCCGACAGGAAACCATAGCCGGGATGGATTGCGCCCGCGCCGGTCAAGCGAGCGGCGAGAAGCAGGGCATCCTTGTTCAGGTAGCTTTTCGTTGCACTGGACGGGCCGATGCAGAGAAAACTGTCGGCGGTCTTGCCATAGGCTGCGTCGCGATCAGCTTCCGAACAGACGCAGACCGTCTTCAGGTCCAGAGCGCGGCACGCCGCCTGGATGCGGGCGGCGATCTCGCCTCTATTGGCAATCAATACGCTGTCGAAGCGCAGTTTGGTTGCTGATGCCTCGGGGACTGGAACTGCAACCGGCATCAGGCGATCTCCGCCAGGATGTCGCCGGTCTCAACCTCGCCACCATCAATATCGGTGAGGAAGGTGATGCGGCCGGCGCGCTGCGCAGAAATGGAATTGAACACCTTCATGGCTTCAATGACAAACAGGGTCTGGCCTTCTTCCACCTCGTCGCCAAGCGTGACGAAGGGCGCCTCTCCGGGCGCCGGTGTTCGATGCAGCACGCCAAAGACAGGCGCCTTGACCGGAAAGGTCGAAGGCTTGGCCGCAAGAGCAGCAGCAACTGGTGCGCCAGGTACGGTTCCGGAGGCGGCAGGCGCCGTTGAGATCGTGGATTGGCTGGCCGCGTTGCGGAAAATCCGAACAGTCACGTCCTTTTCGGTCACCGACAGTTCGGTGATCTTCGATCGTCCGACAAAATCGATCAGCGTCTTTATTTTCGACAGGTCCATAAGCGTGCCCGGCATTTCAGGATCATGGCCACCCTCCCGACATGTATCGGGCATGGTGCCGCTGACGTGATCCGTAACATGGACGCTTGGACGATGGGGTCAGACGAAGTTTTGATGGAGCGGGCCTGGGCTCCCGTTTGACTCCCGCCTGCGGGATTTTTTACTGGCGCGCTGACCGCATCGTCTTGGGGCTCACACCAAACTTTGCCTTGAAGGCGCGGTTGAAGCTCGAGAGATCATTGAATCCCCAGGAAAAGGCGATTTCCGTGATGGAGCGTGATTTCAGCGAAGCCGACCGGAGATCGTCTGCCACGCCTTCCAGTCGTTGATCGAGGATCCATTTGCCCGGCGTAACCCCGTGGATCTGGAACAATCTGTGCAAGGTTCTGAGCGACATACCCTCCATTTCCGCAAGCTCCCGGAAATCGGGTATGGAACTGCGGATATACCGCAGGATACGCGCTTGCAGGCGCTCGAACCTCAGAAGATCGGCGTCATCAACGCCGGATGTTTCAAACTGGATGGCATTGGCAATCAGCTCGGCTGCCGAATTGGTGAATATATCAAGTCCCTTGGTGCCGAGGGTTTCGGCATTCTGCGCAAGCTGAAACACAAAGCCGGCAGCCAGTGCGACCGAACCGGTCTGACCATTGAATCGTCGCGCCGTCTGACGCGAAAGGCTCGGCAGGCGCCGTTCCAATATCTGCCGCGGCATCCGGAAAATCAGCTGATCAAAGGGCTTGTCGAACGACAGTCTATAGGGGCGCGTGGCTTCGTAGATTGCGAAATCGCCTTTTTCTAGCCTGGCCTGCCGGCCGTCCTGTTCGACAAAACCATAACCCGATGCCTGCACCGCAAAGATCACGACGTCCTGCGGGTCGCTCTTGATGTTGGCGGACGTGCGCGATGTCAGCTGGCGGGTGGATTGGACGAAGGACAGCGTATTGGAGCCTGGCAAGGCTTCGCGCACATGGCCGTAAAAACAGGGGTCATCAGTCCTGCTTTCCAGTCGAACATAGGTTGACCAGAGCCTTTCTCGCCAATGCTCGAACATTTTTGGATCGAGCTGCGTCATCTGCTCCTCCAGGATGATTGGGCCTGCTCATCGGGGTTCATATTTTTTGCTCGGATGTCAATGCCATGGCCCATGGAGCTCTATGACCTCACTGTGGCACTGAAAGCCTGTTTTATTGGCATTGTCAACGGTGCGCAATTTATGTGCAGCGATAGGTTGGTCTGCATAGGGACCGCTTAAACGGCTCCACACCTTATGAAGCCCTGTCCGTTCGGAGAACCGCCATGAAACCTGAAAAGCCAGTCTCTGCAATGCCGGAGAATTGGGAGCCGCCGGTGCCTGCCTGGTCTGCCCTGCCGCGGGCCGGGAAAACCACGATCGCCTATCTTGCGGCACAGCATGGTGACAAAGCGATGGCGCTGCAGGGTCTATCCGCCATCCGGAATTTCCTGGAGGTGCAGGGAGGGCCATACCATGTCGATTATGCGCTCTCGACGATCGGTGCCGATGTGACCGATGCATTTGCCGTCGCCTATTTCCACGGCCCGGAGCATTTTGCGGCCTGGAGCGAGCAATCCGGCTTTGGCGCCTGGTGGAGCAGTGATGCGCGGCTGAGCGATGCCTCGGGCTATTGGCAGGAGCGCCTGACCCTGCCGGCCGAGCGCATGGAAAGTCTGCACTCTTCCAACGTGCCGGATGGCCATGCTCATGGTGTCGATCTGCGCGGACCCATCCGCGAGCACAATTACTGGGGCGGCATGCGTGATCGTATCGAACTGTCCAAGGATGACTGGCTGGAAACCCCGCTTAGCCAGGTCCTGGACCGTCAGGTGATCACACCGGCCAGCCGTGTCGTGGTGAAGGCGCCGTTGAACTTCTGCATCATCCGCTCCGGTCAGGATCTCAGCGATTCCGGCGAGGAAGAGCGTGCGGTCTATGCCGAGATCGTCAAACCCAACCTGATCGCCGGCATGGATTTCCTGGCGCAGCAGGGGCTGGAGATCGGCTGTGCCGCCGCCCGTTATGCCGTTGAAATCACGCCGGATGGAACGCCGCTTGCCCGCACGTTCGGCAACTGTCTTTTCGTCAGCATGAAGCACCTGGAAGATTGGTCCAAGAGCCACCCGACCCATCTCTCCATCTTTGGCAGTTTCTTCAAGATGCTGAAGGCCCGCAACAATCAGATCAGCCTGCGGCTCTGGCACGAGGTCGTCGTCCTGCCGAATGACGAGCAGCATTTTGAATATCTGAACTGCCATCCCAGAACCGGCCTGTCCGGCCTGTTTCAATAATATCTCAAGCCAAAAGGGAACTCTGATCATGAAGCCCATCAAAGCGGCGGCCGTGCAGGCCGCACCTGTCTACATGAACCTCAATGCATCGATCACGAAGGCCGAGACGATCGTTGCGGAAGCCGCATCCCATGGCGCAAAGCTCGTTGCCTTTCCGGAAACCTGGCTTCCGGGCTATCCCTGGTTCATCTGGCTCGGCGCGCCGGCGGAAGGCATGCAGTTCATTCCGCCCTATCATGACAACAGCATGGAACTGCGCTCGCCTGAAATGAAGCGTCTGCAGAAGATCGCGGCAAAATACGAAGTGACGCTCGTCATGGGCTATTCCGAGCGCGATGGCGGCAGTCGCTACATGTCGCAGGTCATCATCGGTGAAGAGGGTGAGATCCTGCTCAACCGTCGCAAGCTGAAGCCGACACATGTGGAACGGACGATCTATGGCGATGGCGACGGCTCCGATATCAAGGTTGTCGATTCAGCCTTTGGCCGCCTCGGCGCGCTCAACTGCTGGGAGCACATGCAGCCGCTCGTCAAGATGGCGATGTATGCCCAGCACGAGGAAGTGCATGTCGCCGGCTGGCCGAGCTTCTGCGTCTATCGCGACATGGCCTATGCGCTTGGGCCGGAAGTCAATCTGGGCGCCAGCCGCCAGTATGCGGTGGAAGGCAGCGCCTATGTGATTGCACCTTGCGCCATCGTCAGCCAGGAGATGTTTGATATGCTGGCCGACACGCCCCAGAAGGCGATGTATCTCAACCCGCAGACTTCCAAGCCCGGTGGCGGCTTTGCGCAGATCTTCGGCCCCGACGGTCGTGCGCTCTGCGAGCCGATCCCGGAAGATCAGGAAGGCATTCTCTATGCCGATCTCGATCCGGCGATGATTGCCATTGCCAAGGCGGCAGCCGATCCGGCCGGTCATTATTCCCGCGCCGATGCCGTCAAGCTGGTGATCAACCGCGAAAAGCGCCAGGTGATGGAAGAGCGCAAGGTGCCGGAAAAACCCTCCTTCGAGGTCATCCCGCTTGAGGCCGAAGACGCCTGAGTAAACCATGTGGACTGTAACGGCATCCCTCCGCGTCTTGCGCGGGGGGATACCTACCGGTCCAGCAAGCGCGGAGCAGCGCCGAGCCTATACCGTCGCAGGTCGGCGGAATGAACCGGACATTTGGTGTCCGCTTCCGACGCGCTCAAAGCGCAACCGAAAATAAAATGAAATCATAACCTTGCTGGTTCTTCCGCCATTCAGACCCGTGCGCGGGAGGGGCAGTTGAGGGATAGGCCTATTGAAGAGGTCAAGCGGGCCGGCCTTGCCGCGTTCTGGCGTCGGCATTTCTGTCGATGCCGGATGCTTTTGGCAGCCGATAGGCTGCCAGCGCCACGATCCATGTGGAAATCCATCAAAAAAAGGGGAACTTTATGAAGAAGATTATTGAGCGTTGCAGTCTTTCCGCGGCCAAAGCCATGATTGCCGGGATGACGGCCCTTGCAGGCATTACCCTGTCGTCGGGCAGTGCCAGTGCAATCGACATGTCGCCGGCCGATTATACCGTGCTTCCGGACGGTACTGTGCTGGCGCTGACCTATTTCCAGTATTCCACCAGTGACCGCCTGAATGTCGATGGTGTTGGCGATATTCCCGGCTCCCGCCTGGATGTTGGCGTTACCTTGCTGCGTGGCGTCTACTATTCAAGCATCGACGGTGTGCCGGTCTCTATGCAGGCAATCCTGCCGGTTGGAACATTTCCGAATGCGACCATCGGCGGTACCGATCAGCAGACCTCTGACGGTTTTGGTGACCTTACCCTTGGCTTTACCGTCACGCCCGTCAACACCAGCGATAAGGACTATGGGACGACGATTGGTATTACCACCTTCCTGACCACACCGACCGGCAATTTCGACACGACCGGGGTCAGCCTCGGATCTGGCACCTGGACACTCACGCCACAGATCGGCCTGATGCAGGGACTGGGCAACGGTTTCTTCTTCGATGCCGCCGTCGATGTCGCCTTCCAGAAGGATCACAAGGAGGATGGCCTGTCCTTTTCGCGCAATCCTTCGACTGAACTGCAAACCTATCTGCGCTATCAGGTCAGCGAAAAGACGTCTGTCTCCTTCGGCTATGCAGGCTTCTTCGGTGGCGCAAGCAAGGTCGACGACGTTGCGACGGGTCTGAAGACCCGCTCGGATCAACTGCGCATCTTTGCCAATACATTTGTCACCCCAAGCGTCCAGCTGCAGGGCATGCTCGGCACCGACATCAATGTCGAAGGTGGCTTCAAACAGGACCTCGTTGCCCAGATCCGCGTCTTGAAGATCTTCTAAATGGCGGCAAGCCGCCCGGCTTGCAAAACGACCATCCGGCCCGGAAACCGGAAGGCTGCATCCCCGTTCAACCGCGTACTAGCCGAAGCCGATCCGTCGGCGGTGCGCGGTATGACCAATGTAGTCGGACGTTTAGAAAAACGGGGTTCGTATCCGGCATAAGCGCCTGCTGTCTGAGATGGCATCGTTGACGAAGTCCGGGTTCCAGCGTTTGTTGGGACGTAACGGCTGAGCCAGCAGACGTCTCGTCCCCAAGGCCCGCTTTCGGCTGCCATGCTTGCGTACCGTCAGCTTCTCCTCCCGGTGGAGACGCCGAAGCTTCCTCAGGTCTATGACGTTCCGTGATGATCGAGGATGATGTGGATACGGTGGTAACCGAAGCGCCAACGTTAAGATGCCACCTTCTTCATCACCTCCCGGATTGACGCTTCGTCATGTGGCTGGCGTAGCGAGCCGTTCGCCGGGCATATTGTCGGCGGGTGAATTTGGTCCTGGCCATTGTATTCCCCATCGAATTCGGAAATCCGAGAGAATCATAATCTATTGAATTAAAATGTATCTGTGAGGTGCCTCTTCGGTATTCCAGCCTTGGAATTGCGGGTACTCGTGTTGCCGAGCGAACTTATACGGTGTGTGGGCCGCTTTTTGCGTCACCGCTTGGGACAGGTATGGGCAGGTCAGGTACGGCGAAAGCGCGGGCCCTTGCGCAGTACCAAATCAACGAAGTCATTGCTCTCAATGATTTCCGGTATTGCGTCAAGGTGGAAAGGGCTTTCCGTCCCATCTCTCCCGAGATTGACGATTGAGAACCCACACGAGAGGATTTCCTGAATGAATTGAGCGGGATCTTGTCCTGCTGCCACGTATCGGCTCGGCGAAAATTCCATGATTACGATAAGGTCCGCCGTCGATGCGATCGTCTTTTGCATTCCACGCCACACAGAGTATTCGAACCCTTCGACGTCGATCTTTATCATCGAGGGGATGATCCGCCTGCCAGTGGCCTCCTGCACGTCCGCAAGGGCGATATCGAGTGGGGCGACCGCGACATGAATCGCCGGTCGGCTACCGTCGCCAAAGCCTGGAGCCAGGGATGACGAACCGCTGGAATTCGCGACATGACCTAAGATCCCGATCTCCTCGCGCTCTCCGATCGCAATGGATCGCACACACGAAATCGGCCTGTAGGCGTTCATTTCGAGGCTGTGCCGTACGAACTCGGCCAGCTTAGGCTGGGGCTCGAAAGCAACCACGAAACCATCAGCTTGGACAGCCCTAGATGCAAGGAGCGAGAAATAGCCGATATTGGCGCCGACATCGACAAACACGTCGCCTTCACACAGATTATCAATTATGAACCGGGTGACAGGTGGTTCCCATATGCCATTTCGGATGATGGATGCCGACATTTGCAGGTCACAGGCATCTAAAAATATGCCATCCCCATACCACAATTCAGATAGTACCGTGTCATTGCCGATATAATTGCTGACTGGTTGAAATCGATTTGCGGGATACGGCGTAATATAGCCTGATCTTATCCGGTCTTTAGATGTTCTTTGAAATAATTTACTAATAGATGACATCTTAAGCCCCATATATAACAAAAACCAATGTCACCGGCGGAGCTTGAGATTGCTGACCCGCTGCTTGGCACCCCGCCTGCGCCCACCCACCGATTGTACTCTACAGTACGAGATTCTGCGCGCCAGCGCCATGACACTCCGGTCACCCCGTTGCTACCACGCGGCGGGATTAAACACCTATCAGGCTGTTGAAAAAGCCCCTCGCTTCATTCGCCTCCCCATGATTCACTGAGCCCGATGGGATTCGGAGATAGTTGATGCGCGGCGGCGACGTTAAGACGGCTGAGCTTTTCAGCTATGTCGATCTTGAGGATCGGGTTCAAGTCTTTCACCAATATCGGCGCAAACCGGAATACCAACACCGTCATGGTCGCGTATATGGCTCAGGTCGGTCCCGGCGCCTTTGCCTCGCTGGGTGTGAGCTATACCGACAACCCGAGCATCAGCTATTTCGACGGGCAGGGGGCCTCGTTCAATATTGTCGCAAGCCCGTTCACGGCGTTCTGAACCTTGCCGCAAGCCGCGTCCCCGCAGGGCGTTTGCCTTGCAGGGATATTTCGATTGCCGATCGTTGTGCGACAGTCGTGACATCGGACAACAATGGAGCGGTCATGGAAATGGGCGGTCCTGAAACCGATCGGCCCTAGCGGTTCTCCGCACGGCGCAGGGTCTCGGACGGTAGTTCGCCAAACAGATCCCTGTATTGGGCAGCAAAGCGGCTGAGATGCCAGATGCCGAAACGCGCGGTCACATCGCCGATAAGGCCCTCCCGTCTGGCAAGCGCTTGGCGAACGGCATTCAGGCGCAGGCGCTGGATATAGTGGGCCGGACCAAAGCCAACCTCTTCGTGAAAGGCATATTCGAGCGCGCGCCGGCTGACGCCGACCTCTCTGGCCAGTCGCGAGATCGGTAAGTCCCGATCGAGATTGGCTTGGGCGATACGCCGGGCCTGTGCGAAGACCTGCCGTGGAGGTGGGCTTTTGCTGGCGTCCAGACCGCATGTCGGCGGGCCGGAAAGAATGCTCAGCACTTCCTCCTCAAAGCGGAGGCGAAGATGGTCAGCATATGGTGCGATGGTGAATTCCGGGCGATCCTTCAAGGTGGGGATCAAATGGGCCGCAGCCGATGCGATGGCTGGAATTGGGCTTTGGCCCGGTCGCACGAGCAGGCTCTGGCCATTTTGCAGGCGTTGTCCTGCAGCGGGAAGCCTTGCCGCAAGCCGGTCCAGTGAAAGTGATACCACACAAACAACGGTATCGAGCGCATTGCTGAACTGAATTTCGGCTCCTTCACCGAATAGCGCCATGTCCCCGAGAGCAAAGTCGAGGTTGCCGAGGCGACAGAGAGCCTGACCTGAGAGAAGAAAGATTGCAGCCACTTGGCCGCGCGGAACGGCGGCCGCCTGCTCTATCACCTGATTGACACGCTCCACGTGAACGCCGTCTTTCGCCGTCAGCATCAGCGAGGAAAAGGTACCCGAAAAGCGCCCCTTGCTCATCTGCCGATAAGACTGGTCATATCCGGACAGTTCGGCAGCCTGGCGATCAATATCGCCGAAACTTCCGTCTCGGACACATATGTTCGCATGGTTGATGTCACCAGACATGCGCGCTTCCCTCTTTGCGCAAAACGGCTAACCAGCCGGTGATCGGTATGCCTAATCTCCGAGGCGGGCCAGCATGAAGTGAGCCCGAAGATGCCGCTTGGCGCAAGAGCAAGAGGGGACTTTCGATGGATCTGACACATTGGGTGAGAGCGGCGTTCGTCGCCGGGGCAATTCTATTGACGGGTTCAGCCGAAGCCGAGGAACGCTGGCAGACGCTCCCGGACGCGCCTCCAATGCCGGTCGCCACACAGAGCGGCAAGGCGCCCGTCAATGGGATTGAGATGTACTACGCAGTCTATGGAACCGGCAAACCGGTGCTGCTGATACATGGCGGTCTTGGCTATGCCGACATCTGGGCCAACCAGGTCGCCGATCTCTCCAAGGATCATATGGTGATTGTTGCCGATAGCCGTGGGCATGGACGGTCTACGCGCACCGATGCCCGCTTCGGATATGACCTGATCGCGTCGGACTATCTTGCTTTGATGGATTTCCTGAAGGTCGACAAGGTTGCGCTTGTGGGCTGGAGCGACGGTGGCATTATCGGCCTCGATATCGCCATGAAACATCCCGAGCGGCTGACGCGTCTGTTTGCCCAGGCGGCGAATTCCAGGACCGATGGCGTCAAGCCGGACGTGATGGAGAACAAGACGTTTGCCGCCTATGTAGAGAATAGTGCCAAGGTCTATGCGAAAATTTCTCCCACTCCAGACCAGTTCGATGCCTTCGTGACGCAGATCGGTGAAATGTGGTCGACCGAGCCCAACTGGACAGATGAGCAGTTGAAGTCGATCGAGACGGAGACCGCGATTGTCCTCGGTGACCATGACGAGGCCATCACGCGCGAACATACCGATTATCTCGCCAAGATGATCCCGGCGGCAAAACTCTTGATCCTGAAGGACGCAAGCCATTTTGCCATGCTGCAGGATCCTGCCGGCTACAATACGGCGATCCGGGATTTCATTGATAGGTGAACTGGCCTCATGAACATTGGAGCGCCGATCTGGATCGGCGCACTTGTCATGGAACTTCACTCAAACAATAAACTTTCTAGCGCGTCTCTTGGCTCCGCCAGTGGCCCGCGAGTGTGCTGCAAACGGAAGTAAATGTCGGAATCGATCGCGCACTGTTGTGAATGGCGGCGCCCAACGGCTGGCGCCGGCAGCGTTTCTGGCTGCGTTGCAATATTTCCAGTTTCTTGCGCTTCATCCTGATTGGCTCGGGCCTGTATATCTCGCTACACGAAACTGTGCTGGCGACGCGCGCGCGGCAGCCTGAGATGCCATGCAAGGCCGAACTTGACACCAGAACTCCGGCGCCTGATAAGTTCGTCAGTGTGCCGAACAAATAAAGGAATAGCCTTTGGTGTCGATCGATCTCTTGACAGGAGCTGATGCAGCGATTGATGCAAAGGCGCAGAGCGCCCAAACGGATGACCGGGGTCACGCAAGTGTTCTCCGAAATACGGGCTTTGGCGCTAGACCAACCCATGTGATCGGCGTGGATCTGGGGGGAACGAAGCTTCTTGGCGGCCTTGCCGATGCGAAAGGCTGTCTTCTGGCAACGCTGGAAGAACCCACGCGCCATGGCAGGGATGCCCCTGTGATCGCCCAGATCGGCGAGATGGCGCGAGCCTTGGTGCAGCGGGCCGGTCTTGGGTCCGAGGCCGTCCTGTCCATGGTGATCGGCGTCCCGAGTGCTGTTTCACCTGCCAGCGGCCTTGCCTCGCTTTCACCCAATCTGGCGCTACCGGAAGATCGACCGCTGGCAGACCTGGTGGCCGAGCAGGTGCCGTTTGCCGTGCAGGTGGAGAACGATGTGAACCTTGCCGCTTTTGGTGAGGCTATGGCCGAAGGGTCTGGTTTTGAGGGTCCGTTGGTCTTTGTCTCTTTCGGAACCGGCGTGGGCATGGGGCTGGTCATCAATCACCAGTTGGTGCGTGGCGCCTTTGGCCGGGCGGGCGAAATCGCCTATCTGCCGATCGGTGCCACGCCGCATGTCGATGCTGTAACGTCTGAAAACGGACTTTACGAGGATCGCGTCGGCACCGGCGGCATCCTGAAGGTCTTGGCCAGGCCTGGCGAAACCGTAGCTGGGTTGTTCTTGCGCGCCGAAGCAGGGCAGGCCGATGCACTGGAAGCAATCGATCACCTGGCACGCAGTGCATCGATCGGTATTGCCTGTGTCCAGTCCCTCATCGATCCTGTGCAGATCGTCATTGGCGGTGGCATCGGTTCTCAAACCCTGTTCATGGAGCGTCTGCGCCACCATGTCGGGCCGCTTTTGCCTTTTGACTGCCGTATGGCGCCCAGCCGGTTCGGCACGCAAGCGGGTCTCGTTGGCGCCGTCATGTATGCGATGCATCTTGCCGGCGGCACCGTCACGCCAGGCGGTTTGGCATCCGCTGGCCGCTTGCCCGACATGTGAGGGCTGCGCGCCTATTTCTACGCCGCTCTCGTGGCCGATGCCGCATTATCATCGAGATACCAGGACACGTCGCCATGCTCTGAAAGGGCGGAAGCCGGGCAATCGGCATCGAAATGGCCGGCAAGGGAGCGGGCGATAGCGGCCTGCTTGGCGGTGCCCGTCGCCAGAACCACAATGCTTCTGGCCGACAGAATGCCGGCAATACCCATGGTGATGGCCTGACGCGGCACGGCGCCATCGGCAAAGAAGGCCCGGTTCGCTTGCAGCGTCTCGGCATGCAGTTCCACCAACCGCGTGCGGCTGTTGAGGCTGGAACCCGGCTCGTTGAAGCCGATATGGCCGTTGCGGCCGATGCCAAGCAGTTGCAGGTCGATCGGGCCGGATGTTGCAATCAGCGCCTCATAGGCGGCTGCCGCCCGGTGCGGATCGCTGTCCAGCCCGTTCGGCACATGGGTGCGTGCGGGATCAATGTCGATGTGATCAAACAGCAGCCGATTCATTGTCGAGCGATAGGAAGCCGGATGCTGCGCCGGCAAGCCGACATATTCATCGAGATTGAAGCTCGCAGCGCGCGAGAAACTCACGCGGCCCATGCGGTGGGCGGTGACGAGGGCCGCATAGACCGGCTCCATTGTGGCGCCGGTTGCAAGGCCAAGCACTGCATGCGGCCTCTGGCCAAGTAGCGTGACAATGCGTTCGCTGACGGCCATGGCCGCCTCACTCGCATCCTTGAAAACGTAACGTGTCATGAACATGCCCTACGTGAATAGAAGAATGGGCGGCAAGCGGCCTCCATCGAACGCCTTTATGTCATCGAAGCGCCGGCGCGATGCAGGAGCATCCCTGGTAGCGTCATATGTCTGGAAGTTTTTTTATAATTCGTCAAGGTGCCGAATTATTGTGTGAAGCCCCAATTTGGCGCAGAGCCAAGGCTGAGCTGCGGGATAGGCAAGTGGGCGCCGGATGGGCTTGCAATCGTTTGTCAGATAGCCGAACTCTGTGGCACGCTTTACGGCTTGGATAAGAGTTCGAGCCACACAAAGCCCCTCCGTTTGTCTTACCGCTTGAGCATCCCATGACATTTCGTCTCGGCCAACCCGCCATTCTCCGACAGCCGCCGGTATTGCGTCAGATATCCGTTCGGGTGGCCATGGATGTTCTTTTGCAGGAAGGGCCGACATCACGTGCGGCGCTTGCCAAGAAAACCGGGCTTTCCAAGCAAACCATGTCCGAGGTTATCCGCACGCTGGAAGAGGCAGGCTGGGTACGGGCGAAAGGCATTGTCAGCGGCAAGGTGGGACGCAGCGCTGTGACCTACGAGGTCGCCGATGATGCCGGTTATGCCGTCGGCATCGATCTTGGGGTGACGACCATTCGCATTGCCATCGTTTCCATTGCCGGGAACATCGTGCATGAAGGCGAACATGCCGCCGAAGGACGTATCGGTGATAAGCTCATCGCCCATATGCAGGATCTGGTGGAAATGAGCCTGCGTGGTGCCGCGATTCCATTCGATAAGGTGTTGCTTGGCGCCGTCGCCACGCCCGGCGTCATCGATCCGGCAAGCGGCACGCTGACGCTTGCGCCGAACATGACCGAAACCGGTGATCTCGATGTGGTGAGCCGGCTGGCCGAGGCCCTTGGCTGTGACGTGGTGATCGAAAACGACGTGAATGCCGCGGTCCTCGGAGAAAGCTGGAAAGGATGTAGCGCCGGCCTTGAGACAGCGGCCTTCATTTCGCTTGGTACGGGTGTTGGCCTTGGCATGCTGATCAATGGCAGGCTTGCCAGGGGCGCCAAGGGCGCGGCAGGTGAGGTTGCCTATCTGCCATTCGGCGCGGACCCATACAGCCATGACAGTCTGGAGCGCGGCGCATTGGAAAGTGCTCTTGGTGCGCAGGGCATTCTGCGCCGCTACAGGCAATTGGGTGGCGAAAGAGGCGGTGTGCGCGCCCTCGTCGAAGCGGCGCAAACAGGCGAGGCGGCGGCACTCACTGTTATGCGCGAAACGGCGCAGTTGGCCAGCCTGCTCATCGTTTCGGTCAATGCAATGCTCGATCCGGATATCATCGTGCTTGGCGGTAATATTGGGCGCCACCCGCTGATGCTCTCCTTCGTGCGCGAAGAGCTTCCGCGCCTGACGCGCAGTGCCATCCGCCTGGAACCGAGCCGGCTCGGGGCTCGTGCCACGCTGATCGGTTCCATTGCCATTGCGCTGAACCAGGCTCACAAGGCCCTATTTTCCCCGCAGGATCTTCCAAGCGAAATGCGCTTGCCGCAAGACCGTTCCTGATCGTGTTCTTCACCTGAGATGCATGCCGTTCGACATGCGATCCACCGTGAATGTCGCACTCACTGTGGCCTTCGGACCGAGTTCCCCCCTGAGATGATGCGATTGATCAGCTTTGCGACAGCGCCATGCATTTCTGCATCTGCATCTGCATCTGCTGGCTCTGCTGCGTTTTCATGGGAGGCCGCTGCATCCTGCAAAATGCCGATGATCTCTCTTTCAGGAAGG
This sequence comes from Rhizobium sp. FY34, assembly GCF_005222845.1. Taxonomy (GTDB): domain Bacteria; phylum Pseudomonadota; class Alphaproteobacteria; order Rhizobiales; family Rhizobiaceae; genus Neorhizobium. The sequence continues at coordinate 97,862 of NZ_STFZ01000001.1, forward strand.
ATCTTGGCATCGTTGAGCGCCAGAAGCAGTGCCTCGCAAATCGAAAGCGCCGCTATTCCGGAATAAGTGTCGTTTGTAGACATGTCGAGATGGCCCTTCCTGGTCTGCGCGCCTGCCGACAGGAGCCATACGGCGCAACAGGGACCTTTTCAGACTGTCGGTTTCTGTGACCTGATCGAGATCAGTTGCCGGACCCATTTCCATGCTAGGTATTGGGCATCACACGAAGATTGGTCTGCATTTGGAAAAAACACCGCTCGCCCTTAAACTTGGCGCTTTCGTTGCCCTGTCCCGCACAGAAATGTCCGTCTTAGACGCGCTGCACAAGCGGCGTCGCACCTTCATTGCGGGCTGTGATCTCGTGCGCCAGGGGCAATCAAATCAGTCCGCCTATATTCTGATGTCTGGTTGGGCCTGTTCTTACAAGCTTCTCCAGGATGGGCAGAGACAGATTGTCGATTTCCAGATTCCCGGTGATTTTCTCGGCCTGCGCAGTGTGTTGTTGCACATGTCGGACCACAGCATCGAGCCGATCACCGACATAGAGGTGACGGAGGTGACTGTGACCGACCTGCTTGAGGCATTTTCACAAACGCCTCGTTTGGCAACGGCAGTCTTTTGGGCAGCCTCGCGTGACGAAGCGATGGTGGTCGAACATCTGATCGATATCGGGCGCCGCAACGCGGCCGAGCGCATGGCCCATTTCCTGCTCGAACTCGGAGCTAGACTCGCACTGGTCGGCTTGGGGAGCAAGGCTGGCTTTGCCTGTCCACTATCGCAATATCTTCTCGCCGACGCGCTTGGGCTGAGTGCCGTGCATGTCAACAGGGTGCTGCGAACCCTGCGGGAAGCCGGAATGGCCACATTTCGCGACGGTTTGGTTACCTTCGATTCCTATCGACGGTTGACTGAGTTTGCGGACTTCGATCCGACCTATCTGGATCAAATCGGACCAATTCTCAGGTAAGTGGAACCGCTGGCATCCGGAAGAATGCGCGTTCCAGCGTCGCCCTCAAGGATGGCGCGGGCGTCATTCAATCGGCCGATGCCGGCAAGCTTGCCGCTTTTTCTCGCAAAGTCGGATGCGGCTGCAACCTTCGGTCCCATCGAGCCCATGGCCAAATCAAGACCATCCAGCGCATCCGCCGTTGTCGCGCCGATCGCACGCTGGTCGGGGCCGCCATAGTCCTCAAATACGGCTGCCACATCCGTGAGTAGCAGAAGTGCGTCTGCCTCAAGGTGCAGGGCCAGCAGGGCCGCCGTTCGATCCTTATCGATCACCGCCTCCACGCCCTCCATTTTGCCCTGTGCATTTTTCACCACCGGAATGCCCCCGCCTCCGGCGCAGATGACGACGTGGCGAGCGGCAAGCAGGACCTTGATTGCCTCGATCCCTATTATCCTGCGTGGCAGGGGGGAGGGAACCACGCGACGAACGCCGCCAGTGACTTCGGTGACGAGTGCCCAGCCGTGCTGTTGTTTCGTTTGTGCGGCGTCTTCCACGGAGTAGACAGGACCGATGGGCTTGCTCGGCGTCTTGAAGGCAGGGTCTGCCGGGTCCACTTCGACCCGACTGAGCAGCGTGGCGCAGTGTGAACCCGCTGGCAGTGCGTTCATCAACTCCTGTTCGACCATATAACCGATCATGCCCTCTGTTTCGGCGCCCAGAACATCCAGCGGCCAGGGTTTGGACGGCTCATAGGCCGCACCCTGAAGGGCCAGCAACCCGACCTGCGGGCCATTGCCATGGGCGATCACAATCTGGTGGTCGCGGGCCAGATCGGCCAGCGCAACAGCCGCAATCTTTACATTGGCGATTTGTGCGGCGGTCGTCATCGGCTCCCCACGCCGGAGGAGAGCGTTGCCGCCTAAAGCCACGACGATCCTCATCTCAGGACCCTATCGTTGCCACGAGGACGGCCTTGATCGTATGCATTCGGTTCTCGGCCTGATCAAAGACGACCGAAGCGTGGGATTCGAAGACGTCTTCTGTCACCTCCATGCAGTCTATGCCGAATTTCTGGAAGGTGGCTTCGCCAACTTCGGTATCGCGATTGTGGAATGCCGGAAGGCAATGCATGAACTTGGCATAGGGGTTCCCGGTCTTTTCCATCATCGCTGTCGTAACCTGATAGGGTGACAAAAGCGCGATGCGCTCTTCCCAGATCTCGTCTGACTCGCCCATGGAAACCCAGACATCGGTATAGACGAAGTCCGCTCCCTCAAGCCCTTCGGCGTGCTTTTCTGTCAGGGTGATCCGCGCACCTGTCGTTTCGGCGATGGCCCTGCATTGTGTGACAAGGTCATGATCCGGCCAGCAGCTTTGTGGGGCGCACAAACGGATATCCATGCCCATCAGCGCACCACCTATCATTAAGGACGCGCCCATGTTGTTGCCTGCGTCTCCCATGAAGCAAAACGCGATGTCGGACAAATGCTTGTGGGTGAATTCGCGCATCGTCATCAGATCGGCGAGGACCTGGGTTGGATGGAAATCGTCGGTCAATCCGTTGAAAACCGGCACACCCGAATATCGCGCCAGCACCTCGGCGTTCGTCTGCCCAAATCCGCGATACTCGATGCCATCATAGAAACGGCCCAGAACGCGCGCGGTATCCTTCATCGATTCCTTGTGGCCGATATGGCTGCCCGAAGGACCGATATAGGTGACATGCGCTCCTTGATCGAAGGCCGCCACTTCAAAGCCGCTGCGGGTTCGGGTGCTGTCCTTCTCGAAGATCAGGGCGATATTCTTGCCCTGGAGTCGTGGCGCCTCGAAGCCGCCTCTCTTGGCCGTCTTGAGGCTTGCAGCCAATTGTAGCAGATGACGGATTTCGTCAGGCGAAAAATCGAGCAGTTTCAAAAAGCTACGGCCGTGTAGGTTCTGTGGCATGCGCGTGTTCCTTATATGCTGTCTCGGATTAGGGGGCAGGTCATGCAATGCGATCCACCGCGTCCACGTCCAAGTTCGGAGCCTGGAATGGTGATGACCTCGATGCCGGCCTTGCGCAGCAGGGTGTTGGAATAGACGTTGCGCTCATATCCAACGACGACGCCGGGTTCGAGGCACAGGAGATTGTTGGCGTCGTCCCACTGCTCGCGCGCCGATTCATAGGCATCGCCACCTGTCGGGACTGTCCGAAGCGCCTTGATGCCCAGTGCCTTGGCAACAACCTCAAGGAACGGCTTTGTTTCTGTCTCCACCACGATATCGGTCCCATCGCCGGGCCGCAGGCTGTAGCAGCGGATGGCGTCGGTCACTTCGGCAAATACTGTCACCAGATCGCGATCGCAGAAGGTAAAGACCGTATCGAGGTGCATGGAACCCCTGGAACGGGGAAACTGGCAGGCAATGACCCGCGTGGCGCCGCCGCCGGCAAACAGATTACGGGCAATCTGGCCCACCGCCTGGGGCGTGGTGCGCTCGCCCATGCCAATGAGAACGGCACCGTGACCGATCGGCATGACATCGCCGCCTTCAACCGTTGCGGGTCCGTGATCCTGCAACGGATCGCCCCACCAGATGGGAAAGCCGGCATCCTTGAAATCGGGATGAAAGCGATAGATTGCCGCCACGTTCAATGTTTCGAGCCGCCGCGCGGGCCAATGCATCGGGTTGATCGTCACACCACCATAGATCCAGCAGGTCGTGTCGCGGGTGAAAATATGATTGGGCAGGGGTGGCAGGATGAAATCCGCAGGCTCCAGCATCGGGGCAAGAACGCCCTTGGGAGCAACTGGCAATTCCGCGCGGCTCATGCCGCCAATCAGGATTGTCGAGAGAAGATCTGCGTTGATCTCCATCAGATGAGCCAGAAGATCACCGGCAAGGCCGACGCCAACGGTGTTGTCGTTGATGCGCGCCTCAAGAAGCCAGCGGCGGGCTTCCATATTGGCCAATGTCTCGGCCAGCAATTCTCGCAGATACACAACCTCGACGCCGCGGTTGCGCATTGCATCGACAAAGGTCATGTGCTCGATCCGGGCCTGTTTGACCCAGATGACGTCATCAAACAGCAGTTCGGCGCAGTTGGCGGGTGTCAGCCGGGCCATGGCTGCGCCAGGCTTGTGGACCAGGACGCGGCGCAACTTGCCCGCCTCGGAATGGACGCCATAGGGAATGCTCATGTCGCGGTTCCTTGCAGAAGGACGCCAATGCTCAGGGCGCCCATGATTGTGATGGTCAGGACCAGAAGGACCGGCCAGATGAAACGCAGCCAGCGATCATAGGGAACGCGAGCGATAGCGAGACCGCCCATGACGACGGCGGATGTGGGGGTAACAAGATTGACGAGCCCGGCAGCCGACTGAAACGCAGTGACGATCAGGTTGCGCTCTACGCCAGCGAAATCGCCGACAGGGGCTAAGATCGGCATAGACAGAACGGCAAGGCCTGAGGTCGAGGGCACGAAGAAGGAGAGGGCGACTTCAATCCAATACATGACGTTGATGAAGACGATCCGGTTCAGGCCGGCAATGCTCGCTTCGGCCCAATGCAGGATGGTGTCGGTGATGTGACCGGCGTCCATGATCACGACGATGCCGCGCGCCAGCCCGATGATCAGCGCCACCCCCAGAAGATCGCGCGCGCCGCCAACGAAGGCCTCTGTCAGTCCCTTTTCGCCCAAGCGCCCAACCAGGCCGATGCTGATGCCCGCAAACAGGAATAGTCCGCTCATCTCGGCCATCCACCAGCCGCCTAGCGAAACACCCCAGATCATCACCGCGAACGTTAACCCAAACAGCAGCAGGACGATCTTGTGCAAGCCGGTAAAGTCGGTCGCGGTCGCCTGGCTTGAACTGAGGAAATGTGCCTCGTTCTCGGCCTTGCGGTCGAAAATGATCGAACAGGACGGGTCGGCTTTGACCCGCGCTGCATAACGCATCACGTAGGCGGTGGTTGCGGCGAAAGTGACGGCCAGAAGGGCTAGTCGAAGCAGAAGCCCGTCCGTGAATGGTACACCGGCGGCATTCGAGGCAATCACCGTCGAAAACGCGTTGACGGTTGAGCCGAGCACGCCAACGCCTGCGCCAAGCAACACGACCGCGACGGCGGTTAGCGCGTCATAGCCTGCAGCGATCATCACAGGGGTCAAAAGGACGTAAAACGGGAGTGTCTCTTCCGCCATGCCTTCCGTGGTGCCGCCGATCGCGAAAAGCCCCATCAGGATCGGGATCATCCATTTTTCCTGTCCCTGCAGCTTGGTCATGGCGCGTTTGATGCCCGCGTCTATCGCGCCGGTGGCCGTTACCACGCCAATGAACCCCCCAATCATCAGCACGAACAGCGCAACATCAATGGCATTGGCCATGCCGCTTGTCGGGTCGTAGAACCCGTTGATCGGGGCGAGGATGACAGCGAGGAAACCCTGCGGGTTGGCATCGGTCGCAGCATAGGTTCCAGCGATCGGGATGTCCTTGCCCAGCAGTTCGGATGCCACGCGCTCGTACCTGCCGGCAGGGACGATCCAGGTCATTGCGGCAACCAAAGCGATCAGTGCCAGGAGAATCGTATAGGCTGTGGGGAAATTGAAGCGTGTCGTTTGTTCGGTTGGAGACGAAGCTGTCGGGGCCATGGATGTATCCTTTGCCTGCCGGACCATCAACGTTCGCGCAGAAAGGCTACCCTAGTGCAGGACGTCAGAGGGCGGACTGATCAAGGTTAGGCTCATCCGCATTCGAGGGCTTGTTCCGCTCTTCTTCTGCTGCTTCCTGCTGAAGTTACTCGCCAACCTCAAAAACCCGGCGATTTCGGCCCGATCCCCGACCTTTAAAGAGCCCGCTTCATGATGGCTTCTCATTGTTCCCCACCAACCCGATGGGCACTTTCCTTCTGGCGAGCGGTGTCATCTGCGTCGTCGTCGCAATGCGGCCCTCGATCCGTTCCGAGCGCAATCAGGTGTTCGTGGAAGAGGTTTGATATACGCCGACGGGGATACGACTGGTGGGAGACGGCGATCTTCGCCAGGGAAATGAATTTGACATTTGATACCCTCTTGCGAAACGGACCATCAATCAAGTGTTTGAATTTATAAAAGCTAACATAATCATAATCTTGTAGGTCTATTCTTGACTCCGATCTTTCCTGGCGAGAGTCCTGTAACGAATGTCGGTGTCGACATCGAACCGGTAGAAGCGATTGCGCCGGAGCGATTGAGGTGTCCGGCAGCGTTGCGATCCTTGACCGATGCGGGCAGCATCTGTTTTCGGTTGAACGCCTTCTGTCCCCCACATTAAAGTCACGGTGTAGACACGTGGTATCAATCGCTGTCAGATCCGAATTCCACGTCCGCCACCGCACCCGAGACCCCACCGTCAAGGCATGTCATGAAGCATCGCGATCTTTTGGAGAAACTCTTCCGGGCAGCCGTCACGGCGGCGGACCCTTTGACCGGAATAGCCAAATATCTGCCAGCGCCACCTGCGAAGGGCCGCACGGTAGTGATCGGTGCCGGCAAGGGGGCGGCTCAAATGGCGGCCGCGCTCGAAAGCCTGTGGGCCGGGCCGCTGGAAGGCCTTGTCGTGACCCGCTACGGTTATGGTTGCCCGACGCGCTCCATCGAGATTGTCGAGGCTGCGCATCCGGTGCCGGATGCGGCAGGCCTTGTTGCGGCCAAACGGCTTCTCGACAGGGTATCGGTACTCGGCCCAGACGATCTGGTGATTGCCCTCATCTGCGGCGGCGGCTCGGCATTGTTGCCGGCTCCGCCAGGGGGATTGAAGCTGGAGGATGAAATCGCGCTCAACGAAATACTGCTTGCCTCCGGGGCGCCGATTGCGGCCATGAATGTGGTGCGCAAGCATTTGTCCACCATCAAGGGCGGACGATTGGCTGCCGCGACGAAAGCCCGCGTCGTCAGCCTCATCGTCTCGGATATCCCCGGTGACAATCCGGCTTTCGTGGCTTCCGGCCCGACGGTTGCCTGCTCATCGACGCGTCATGATGCGCTCGCCATCATCGACAATTACCGGCTGGAGCTACCGGCGGCCATGATGGCGCATTTGAACTCACCGGCAGCCGATGCGCCACGTCCGAATGATCCGGCACTAGCCCGCAACGAACATCATGTGATCGCCTCGGCCGGCGTGTCACTGGCCGCCTGCGCCGAAGTGGCGCGCTCCCATGGTGTTGCGCCTTACATTCTTTCTGATGCGATCGAGGGCGAGAGCCGTGATGTCGCTTGGGTGCATGCCGCCATGGCACGCGAGGTTTTTTTGAAGGACCAGCCGTTCCGCAAGCCCGCCGTATTGCTGTCGGGGGGCGAAACCACGGTTACTCTGCGCGGCAGGGGCGGCAAGGGCGGGCGTAGTAGCGAATTCGCTCTGGCTTTCGCTCTGGCTGCCGATGGCTGCGAGGTGAGCGCACTTGCCGCCGATACGGATGGTATTGATGGTGCAGGCACTCATGCCGGCGCCTTTGCGGATGGCACGACAGTGCAACGGTTGCGCGCCGCGGGCCATGATGGGCGTCAGCTTTTGGCCCGCAATGACAGCTATAGCGGTTTCGAGGCGATCGGTGACCTCTTCGTCACCGGTCCGACTGGCACCAATGTCAACGACTTCAGGGCAATCGTCATCGGCTGACGGGCGCGCCGGATTTTCAACCGTCGCGCCGCGCATCCCGTGTGTTTTGGCAAATCGCAATGCTTTAAACAGGCATGTCGCATTCCAGTCCCGGCATGGGCTGAAGGCGACAGCCTTTGGCTTCGCCCTTGCTAAGCAGCGACCTGTGCTTGGAAATCGGCGAAGCACTCGTCCAGTACCTGCCGGGTGAAACGGCCGATCGCGGCATATTCAATCTCCGTCAGATTGGCAAGCGAGACGCGCGCCGATGTATCCACCACTTCGAAGCCCTTGCCGGGCAGTAGCACCACGCCGGTTTCCGTGGCCAGGCGAAACAGGAAGCTGAGGCCAAGATCACTCTTGATGAACCAGGCCTTGAAGTCCGGTCCATACAGAGTGCCGCCAATTTCCTGCAGATCGATGAGGGAATAGTAGTTCACGTCATTGATCTGATGATCCGACTTTACGCGCATATGGGCATAGAGCGTCTTGTAGCGTTTGCGGATCAGCTCCTTTGCGGCATTCTTATAGCGATGCTCGCGGTCCATCAGCCCATTGAGCGCAAAGAGTGCCATCTGCAACTGCTGCGGCACCGAAAGACCTGCCGTGTGGTTCAAGGCCACGGCGCGACTGTCCGCGACCAGGCGATCGATAAAGAGAAGATCGCGCGGTGTTGTCGTCAGGGAAGAATAGCGCTTGTCCAGCTTGACTTTCTGGTCTTCCGGAAGCTTGGCCAGTGCTTCATCGAAAATATTGTCATTGTGAAGCGCCATGGCGCCGAGCCGCCAGCCGGTTGCCCCGAAGAATTTCGAAAACGAATAGACGCACAGCGTGTTGTGCGGGCATTTGGCAAACAGTGACACGAAGTCATCGGCAAAGGTGCCGTAGACATCATCGGTGACGATGAACAGGTCCGGCCGCTTGTCCGTGACAAGTTTTGCCAATTGATCAAGGACGAGATCGGACAGTTTTGACGAAGGCGGGTTGCTCGGGTTGACGAGGCAGAAAATCTTGACCGCTGGATCGAGAAGTTTTGCGATCTCGGATTCCGGCAACTGCCAGTCCGTCTCTTGATCCATGCGGATGTCGACAATCTCCATGCCATATTCGGCAAGCACCGGGATTTCCAGATAGGGCGAGAAAATCGGCGTGGCGATGGCGATCTTGTCACCGGGCTTCACCAGGCCGTTGATGCGCAATGTTTGAAAGATATAGGTCATGGCCGCTGTGCCGCCTTCGGTGGCGAAAACCGAAAAATCACCGGCACGTGGCTCTTCGCCAAACATTTCCTGCGCGAGGTAGGCTTTGACGATTTCCTGCGTGTGCATCAAAATGCGCGGCGGTGTCGGGTAATTGCAGCCGAGGAAAGCAGACACCATTTCCATGAGGAAGGCATCCTGCTTGAGACCAAGCTGGTCCTTGACATAGGAGAGGGCCGAGCGAAGGAAGCGCACGCCATCGGCGGTTCGGTGATGATTGGCATAGGCATCGAAGCGCTGCACAATGCCTTCACGTTCCGGCAGGCCGCCGAAACCGCTGTCCAGGTAGGAATAGGATCGCTCGGATTCGCGCATGGCGAAATCGCCAAGGCTTAAGAATGCCCATCGCGGCAGGGTTGCCAGAAAGTTGGGATTGCCCCGTCCGGCATTCAGCATCAGCCTTTGCGCATCGGACGATGCGATGGTGATCAACTGGTCCTTCAGTTCAAACGGGCTGAGTTTGGAAAATTTCTGATAATCTTGATTTTGCACAATATACCTCGTGATGAATTAAGGGGTGACATTCTTGGTGACGACACCGACGATGACCGGCCCCCAAAGGGTGAGGAAGACATTGGCCACGGCATAGGTGACCGTGAACGAGACGACCGGTGTGGCGTTTCCGGCCTTTGACAGAAGCGCTGCAAAGGCGGGATTGGCGCTGCGTCCGCCTGCCACGCAGGCCAGCGCTTCAATCGGGTTCTGGATGCGCAGGACATAATAGGAAAAGAAGAAGCCGATCACCTGCGGTACGAGCGTGACCGCGACCCCGAGCAGCAGGATGGTAAAGCCATATTGCTGGATGGCGACCAGCGCCTGCGGCCCGGCTGAAATTCCGACAATGCCGACAAAGACAGCCAGTCCGAAATCCCTTAAGAAATTGGATGCCCCGACCGGCATGGCCGAAAAATGGGGATGGACGCTGCGAAGCCAGCCAAAGAACAGGCCGGACAGCAAGCAGCCGCCGCCATTGCCGATGGAAATCGGAATGCCCCAGATCCTGAATTCGATCATGCCGATCAACATGCCGACGAACATGCCGATACCGAAGAAGACGAAATCCGTGACGGCAGCCGCGGTAATCTTGTAGCCGATCTTTGACTGCACGCGGTCCAGATCAGCGGAACTGCCGGTGAAGTGCATTTCGTCGCCGCTTTTCAGCTCCAGTTTCGGCAGGATGGGCAGGTTGAGGCCCATCCGCTTGACCGAGGTGAGAAAGACGCCGCGCCGGGTCTCTATGTTGACGTGGTCGTGAATCTCGCCGATCTGCCGACCGCTGAGCGCGCGGTTGGTCAAGATCAGCTCGCGGCTTTCCTCGGCCAGCACCAGTCCCGCTGGCGCCACGACTTCAGGCCCGAGCAGGGAGTAGGCGGATTTGATCACATGCGTCATCCCGGTGATCGCCACCTGGTCGCCGGCCTGAATGAGGGTTGTGGCGGTAAGTTCCACTGCCTTGCCAGCGCGGAAGACGGCTTCGACGGCGGCATCCGACAGAAGCGTGTCGATTTCCAATGTCGTCTTGCCGGCGCAAGTGCTGTCGGCTGAAATCTCGAACATCCGTGTATCGATGGGGCGGATCGCGTTGAACTGGCCCGGATCCAGTTCCGCTTGGCCGCCCGACAGCGTCTTGGCCAGTTTCACGGCCTCGGCGCGGATGTTCCATTTCATGATCATCGGCAGGAACCAGGTGACCATGATGATCGGGCCCAGCGAGCCGAAAATATAGCAAATCGCATAACCAACAGCGACATTGGTCTGCATCATCTTGGTGATTTCGGGCGAAAGGCCAAGCTTGCCGATGGCGTCTCCGGCTGTCCCGATAATGGCCGACTGGGTCAATCCACCAGCTGCAAGGCCTGCTGCCATTCCCCGATCGAGATCAAAGGCCCATGCTGCGGTCAATACGCAGAGAAGGCCTGTCAGGCACATGACGAATGCCGATATCAGCTGGTTCAAGGAGCGCCGATTGAGCGCATGGAAGAATTGCGGCCCGCCCTGATAGCCGACCGCATAAATGAACAGGGCGAAGAATATGCCCTTGATGCCATTGTCGATGGTGATGCCGAATTGTCCGATCAGGACGCCAACGAGCAATGTGCCGGCAATTCCGCCGAGGACGAAACTGCCTATTTTGAGTTTTCCGGCAAAATAGCCGAGCGCAATGGTCAAGAAGAGCGCGAGCAGCGGCTCTCTCGTAATGAGATCGTAGACGAATTGCATGGTTGAATTTCCAAGTCAGCTTGCGCAGTTGGGTTTCAAAGAGCTTGGCATGGGCAAACATTTGCCGGTCAAGGCGACAGCCACCATGGCCGGCTCTCGTGATCCACACCGTATGGAGAGAGATACCGGCGCGGTAGCGTCGGAAACTACTCAGACTGAACGATCCGTCCTCAGTAAGGTGGGGACCGTCAGGGTGAGGTCGGCGCCTTACGGCGATGGCCGGTTGTGCAGGCCAAGGGACCTGCGCATGGCGAGAGGCTCGCCATGTCAGCGGTTAACCGTGTTGGTTATACTCAGGGTTTGGTCTTTTGCGGCATCGGCTGCCCCAGATCATCAAGGCCGGCTGCCTGGACATGCAGGTCTTTCGACCGCTCTTGGGTCAATAACGACGCGCCGGCCCCGTGCTGATCGCCTTGGCAATGGCAGCGGTCAGATCATCGTCGAGGAATGGCTTTTTCAGGATGACAGCTGCGGGGTGAAGCGCCTGTCCGCGCAAGTCCCCGCCGGTCATGAAGATATGCGGGACAAACGCATTTTTCAGAATGTCTGCCATGGCCTTTATTCCACAGCCTTTGCGCAAGCGGCAATCGACGATCATCAGATCGGGGCTTTCCCTCAAAAACGCCGCGATGGCGTTTTCCTGCGTCGATTCCGTGGCGCAGACGTGATGGCCCATGTCTGTCAGGAGATCTTCAAGCAGAACGGCAATCAGAGCCTCGTCTTCAACGAGGACAATCCGAAGGTTCAGCACTTTTGCAGGTCCGCCATCCGCGGCGCTGGAATGCGCCGACCTCTGCGGTGGAAGAGTGTTTAGCGTGGACGTCATGTCAGGCTCCCCAATCAATGTGCCGGGCAGGCTTGTCGTGCGGTCAAGGCCCCTGATGGGCGATGCCGTAGGCTGACGACAAGGTCATCGCATGACCGGCTTTTTCAGGATGGAACCATGCATTCTTTTTGAGAAGCCTCGGAATCTACGCATGCCGCGCATGGGCGGTACTGTTCTGCGACAGTCTATCCGATCTGTTGCCTGGTCGGTTGCAAATCGTGCTATACACTTGATCTGGATCATTGACTGCTGTGCAACCCGGCGCAATTGTCTGCCAAGAAGCCTTCCTCTGGAAGGACGTACAGAGAAATGCAACGATGAACGCAAGCCGCCCACTTGATGTGAACGCGGCCGCGCCGCGACCGGTTTCTCGCACAGATGAGGTGTATGGACACCCTCACGGGGTCGGCCCAATACCCATTGTTGCCATTGGTGCTTCCGCTGGCGGTCTTGATGCGTGCCGCGCCTTTCTCAAGGCGCTTGTGCCCAAGACGGGCATGGCCTTCATATTTGTCCAGCACCTCGATCCGACGCACCGCAGCCTGATCGTCGATCTTTTGGTCGGTCATACCAGCTTGACGGTATCGGAAGCGGCAGACGGCACACTTATCGAGCGGGACCATTTCTATGTCATTGCGCCGGGTACCTATCTGACGGTTGAAGGCGGAATGCTACGCGTGTCGCGACCGGATGGCCGCCAACGTGTTCGCATGCCCTTCGACGTTCTTTTACGTTCGCTGGCAAAGGATGCCGGTCCGGATGCCATGTGTGTGGTGCTTTCGGGCACCGGCGCAGACGGAAGTTCGGGGCTTGTCGACATTAGGCAGAAGGATGGCTTTATTGTCGTCCAGTCACCCGAAGATGCAGCCTATGACGGGATGCCGCACAATGCCGTGCTGACGGGCCTGGCCGACGACATATTGCCGGTTGCCGATATAGCGCCCCGTCTGGTCCAGCAGGCGGAGGCCCGTGCCGCAAGGCATGTATCCGAGACTTCGGGTGTGCCATCGTCCCTGCCGCTTGCCTCATCGCCTCTGTCGTCGATCATCGACCTCGTTCTGGCCAAGACGGGCCATGATTTCCGGCTCTACAAGCAAGGCACATTGAGGCGGCGCGTGGCTAGGCGCATGGGTCTTGCGGAGCTTTCGCCCACCGATTTTGCCTCCTATCTGGAGCTGTTGGCCAAGGATCAGAATGAGGTTGAATGCCTGGCCAAGGATCTCCTGATCAATGTGACCAACTTCTTCCGTGACAAGGCGATCTTCGACCTTCTGGGTACGAAGACTATTCCGGACCTGGTGGCGGCGCATTCGCAGAACCATCCGATCCGTGTCTGGGTGGCCGGCTGCAGTTCCGGCGAAGAGGCCTATTCCATCGCGATGTTGTTTCGGGAGGCGATCGTGGCCACCAAGGCCAATGTTAAGCTTCAGGTCTTTGCATCAGACGTGGATGCCGATGCTATCGCCACTGCGCGCGAGGGTGTCTATCCGGCAACCATTGCCGATGACGTCTCGGAAGACAGGCTGGCACGGTTCTTTTCCAAGGAAGAGCATGGATATCGCGTCCTGCCGCAACTGCGCGCGCTGGTGGTGTTTACCGAACACGACGTGCTGGGTGATCCGCCATTTTCCCGCATCGATATGATTTCCTGCCGCAATCTTCTGATTTATCTCGGCCCGCAAGCACAGACCAAAGTCATTTCTCTGTTTCACTTTGCCTTGCGCGATGGCGGCACCCTGCTTTTGGGCAGTTCGGAGACTGTTGGCAAATCCGACGGACGCTTCGAGACGATTTCCAAACCGGAACGTCTCTATCGTCACATCGGTCGTAGCCGTCCGGGCGAACTGATGTTTTCCCTGAGCCCGGCAGAGGGCAACCGAACGCTGTCAAGATCGGGCTCGACCCCGTCACCGTCACCCGACGCCATTTATGCCGATCTTTGCCGACAGGTGGTCATGGAAAGCTTTGCGCCGGCTGCCGTCCTTATCAATACCAGGCACGAATGCCTGTACACGCAGGGCGCCATCCATCGCTATCTGGTTGTGCCGCAGGGGCGCCAGACCGCCGATATTTTCTCCATGCTGCCCAGAGTGCTGCAGACGAAACTGCGCTCTGCCATCCAGCGCTCGATCCAGCAGAAAAAGCGCATTGTCAGCACCGGTGCCGAACTCAAGATCGACGGTGTTTTGAAGACGTTCGGCATTCACGTCGAGCCCGTCAACCATGATGGACAGGATCTCTTCCTGATCTGCTTTGTCGATGAGCCACCGGGCAAACGGCCGCGCAAGGGCGAAGCCGATACCCCGGAGGATGCCAGCCGGATTGTCGAACTCGAGAATGAACTCGCAGTGACGAAAACGGAACTGAATGGCGCCATCCGCAATCTCGAAATTTCCGGCGAAGAGCAGAAGGCGATCAACGAAGAGGGAGCCTCCTTCAACGAGGAGTACCAAACGACGAATGAAGAGCTGTTGACCTCCAAGGAGGAGCTCCAGTCGCTGAACGAGGAACTGTCCGCTTTGAACGGGCAGTTGCAGGAGACGCTCGAGCGGCAGCGGACCACAGCTGACGACCTGAAAAAGGTTCTCTACAGCACCGCCGTCGCGACGCTGTTTCTCGACGAGCATCTGAACATCCGATTTTTCACACCGGCTACCAAGTCTATATTCAAAGTCATTCCCGGCGATATCGGCCGTCCGCTTGCCGATCTGAATTCCCTGGCGATGGATCCGGCCCTTTTGAGCGACGCAGCTCTGGTGCTGAGAACCCATAGTCCGATCGAGCAGGAAATCGAGTTACACACGGGCGCCTGGTATATGCGCCGCATCCTGCCCTATCTGAGCGAGAATAAAAGCGTCGAAGGCGTGGTCATCACCTTTGTCGATGTGACGGAACAGCGCCGTATCGGAGACGCCTTGCAGGTGGCCAAACGACAGGCAGATCTTGCCAATGCCGCCAAATCCCGCTTTCTGGCGGCCGCCAGCCACGATCTGCGCCAGCCGCTTCAGACGCTGAGCCTGCTGCAGGGTCTTCTGGTCCGCAATGTTGCAGGCGAAAAACCGCAAAAACTGCTTGCCCGGTTCGGCGATACGCTGGGCTCCATGGCAAGCATGCTGAATGCGCTTCTGGATATCAACCAGATCGAAGCCGGCATCGTCAAAGCCGAAATCAGAGACATTCCCATTCAGCATCTCCTGTCTGAAATGCGCGGTGAGTTCGAGATTGCTGCTCAAGCCAAGGGCCTGACACTGCGGGTGGTCAATTGCAGTCTGGTTGTCCAGAGCGATCCGCAGCTGTTGCGGCAGATGGTTCGCAATCTTCTGTCCAATGCACTGAAATATACCAAGACCGGCAAGGTGTTGTTGGGGTGCCGAAGGCGTGGTGATGGCGTTGTCATCGAAGTCTTGGATACCGGTATCGGTATTGCCACGACCGAGCTTCAGTCGATCTTCGATGAGTATCACCAGTTGGACAATGAAGCGCGCGAACGCAGCAAGGGCTTGGGCCTCGGGCTTTCGATCGTCCAGCGGCTGGGCACGTTGCTCGGCCACAAAATCCGCGTCAAATCAAACCCTTCCAAAGGCTCGGTTTTCTCCATTGAAACCAGGCAGGCAAAGGGAAGCCCTGCAGCGGTTCCCCACCTTCAGACGCCGCTTCCGGTGGACAAGCCCGCCGCTGCTGTTCGTTCAGCGATCTCCATTCTGGTGGTCGAGGATGACGCGGAACTGCGGGATCTGCTCGACCAGCTTTTGACGGATGAGGGGCATTTTGTGACCACGGCGCCGGATGGACCGGCGGCGCTTGAACTCGTTGGTAAACTGGAACTGGTGCCCGATCTGGTCCTGGCCGATTACAACATGCCGGGTGGCATGACAGGCATGCAGACCTTGGCCAAATTGCGCGACCAGCTCGGCCAGGCACTCCCGGCGATTATCCTGACTGGCGATATTTCCAGAAAAGCGCTGAGCGATGTGACAGGGGAAAACCTCGTGCGCCTGTCAAAGCCGGTGCAGATGGTCGATGTGGAAGAGGCAATCCGCACGCTGTTGCTGGCAAGGGCCGAGCATGCCGCACTGTTGCCGGAACAGACGCAAAAAAGAATGGCCGCACCCAATACCGTGCACGTGGTGGATGATGATGACGACCTTCTGCAAGCCTTGAGACTGGTGCTTGAAAAACATGGTTTTACGGTCGAGACCTATCAAAGCTGTGAGGATTTTCTGAAGGACAGTCATCCGGGCGATCACGGATGCCTGCTTGTCGATGCCTATCTTCCGGGCATGAACGGCCTCGATCTGCTCCAGCTCTTGCAAAAGAAGGGATGTCACCTGCAATCCATTCTGATGACCGGCAATAGTGATGTGTCGATGGCGGTCGCCGCCATGAAGGCCGGTGCAACCGATTTCATCGAAAAGCCCATCCGCCATGCCGAGCTTGTCGAGAGTATCGAACGGGCGTTGGAGCAATCATCCGGTGACAGCCGGCGCATCGAACGGCAATTGGAGGCGGCGAAACTTGTGGCATCGCTGACGGCACGCCAGAAGCAGATCATGATCTTGGTGCTTGCCGGCCAGCCGAGCAAGAACATCGCGGCGGACCTGCGCATCAGCCAGCGCACCGTCGAGAATCACCGCGCCTCGATCATGTCCAAGACGGGCACGAAATCGCTGCCGGAGCTTGCGCGTCTGGCCTTGGTAGCTCAGGCTGATGCCGAGGCATCAGACGATCGGTCCTAGGCGTTCTGGCGATCGATGTGTGTTGGCCATACGCAGAAATCCTGTGTAACGGCGCCGGGATTTGTGCCGCTACACGTTGTTCTATGATGTTGACGCGCGCCGCCATGCGCCTTGCCGGCTGAACCTCAGCGTCCCCGCTTGGTTCATCTCATCGAGGCCTGGTCTCAGTCGGTGGAGCGGCGGCGATCGGAGGTATTGGCATTGTCGATCAGGTCGCGATCACTTTGCATCTCAAGCCACATGGCGTTGACGACAGCAAGCAGCGCAGCCAGGGGCAGTCCGAGTAACCAGGCAAAATACCACATTGGTTTGACTTTCTTTTTTAGTAGACCGAGCTTTCATTGTCGTTGATGGCCTTCGCCGTCACCTTGCCCCACATGACCTTGTAGACCCAGGCAGTATAGGCAAGGATGATCGGCACGAAGATCACGGCGGCGACGAGCATGACGAACAAAGTCAGGTGCGACGAGGACGAGTTCCACACCGTGAGCGACGACTTCGGGTCGATCGAGGACGGCAGGATGAACGGGAACATGGTCAGTCCCACCGAGGATATGATCCCGATGATGGCCAGCTTGGAATAGAGCAGCGTTGCCACATCCTTGCCGGCGCGCAGGCCGAGGAAGGCGAGTATGGCACCGATAAAGCCCGCAGCCGGTGCAACCGCAATCCATGGGCGTTCGGCAAAGGCCGAGAACCATCCGGCTGTGCGCAGGGTGTCGCTCAACAGGGGATTCGACGGTCCATCTGTGATGATGGTACCGGTCAAGGCATAGCCCTTGATGCCAAGGGCAAGCCAGACGCCGGCCAGTGCATAGGTTGCGATGGTGACAAGGGCTGCGACGGCGCCGATAGCCCTGGCCCGTTCACGCACGGCACCATCGGTCTTCAATTGCAGCCAGGCTGCGCCATGCATGACCAGCATGGACACAGAGACGGCGCCGGTCAGAAGCGCAAAGGGGTTGAGCAGTCCGAAGAAGGTTCCGTCATAGAAGACCATCAGGTCTTCGTTGAAGCGGAAGGGTACACCCTGTAACACATTGCCCATGGCAACGCCGAAGATCAGGGCCGGGACAGCGCCGCCGACGAAGAGCGCCCAATCCCAACTGCTGCGCCAGACGACGCTATCGCGCTTGGACCGGTATTTGAAGCCGACCGGCCGCAGGATGAGAGCGGCAAGAACCGCGAACATGGCCAGATAGAAGCCCGAGAAACTGACGGCATAGAGCGGTGGCCAGGCGGCGAAGATGGCGCCGCCCCCGAGAATGAACCAGACCTGATTGCCTTCCCAGACAGGGCCGATGGTGTTGATGGCAATGCGGCGTTCCACATCCGTTCGGCCGACGAAGGGTAGGAGCGCGCCGACCCCAAGGTCGAAGCCGTCGGTCAGCGCAAAGCCGGTCAGAAGCACGCCGAGCAGCAGCCACCAGATGATACGCAGGATTTCAAAATCCACGAGTTGATGAAGGATCATGTGAATTACTCCGCAGCTTGAGCGTGAGGGATCAGGCCAGACAGGCGCTGCCGGTGCTTGCGCTGCCAGTCGTCAGTTTCCGGTCCGTCGATGTATGGCCCCTTGCGGATATATTTCAGCATCAGGCCCATCTCGACGATGAACAGCACGGTGTAGAACAGGACGAAGCCGGCCAGCGTGATGGCGAGATCGACCACCGACAGCTGGGATGCCGAAAGGGCCGTCGGCAGGACGCCGTCCACGGTCCAGGGCTGGCGCCCGAATTCTGCGACAAACCAGCCGAGTTCAGCGGCAATCCATGGCGTGGGGATGATGATGACGGCAAGCCAGAGCGCGAGGCGAGGGAACTGCATCCGACGGAACGAGGCCATCCAGAAGAACCAGGCGAGAATGCCGATGAAGGCAAGACCGAGCGCGACCATCAGGCGGAAGGCCCAGAACAGTGGCCAGACGGTTGGGACCGTATCGTTGGCCGCCATCTTCACCTGTTCGTCGCTGGCCTGGCGTGGATCATCCACGTAACGCTTCAACAGCAGCGCAAAGCCAAGATCCGCGCTGTGCTCTTCGAAGGTGCTGGCCACTTCCGGCGTAACCTTGCCGCGGTTTGCACGATAGCTCATCAGGGCGTCATAGGCGATGATGCCGGAGCGGATGCGTGTCTCTGCCTGGCTGACCAGATCGTTGATGCCGGGTATCTCCCCGGTCAGCGAACGGGTTCCGATGAGGCCCATGACATAGGGGATATGGATGGCATAATGGGTTTCTCGGGCGCTCTGATCCGGAAAGCCGATCAGCGTGAAGGCGGCGGGTGCCGGCTCGGTGTCCCACATGCCTTCAATGGCCGCCAGCTTCATTTTCTGTGAATGCGAGACTGAGTAGCCGGATTCATCGCCCAGCACGACGACCGAAAGTGCCGATGCAAGGCCGAAGCTTGCCGCCACCGCAATCGAGCGGCGTGCAAGATCGGTATGACGGTTCTTCAACAGATACCAGGCTGAAACGCCAAGCACGAAGACGGATGCGGTGACATAACCTGCCGAAACGGTATGGACGAATTTCGCCTGCGCGACCTGATTGAAGACGACGTCGAAGAAGGATGTCATTTCCATGCGCATCGACATCGGATTAAATTCGGCGCCGACCGGGTTCTGCATCCAGCCGTTGGCGATCAGGATCCAGAGCGCGGAGAAGTTCGAGCCGATGGCGACAAGCCAGGTGACGACAAGGTGCGCGCGCTTCGTCAATCTGTCCCAGCCGAAGAAGAAGAGCCCGACAAATGTCGCCTCCAGGAAGAAGGCCATGAGGCCCTCGACGGCCAGCGGCGCACCGAAAATGTCACCGACATAATGGCTGTAGTAGCTCCAGTTCATGCCGAACTGGAATTCCATGGTGATGCCGGTGGCAACACCGAGAACGAAGTTGATCCCGAACAGTGTGCCCCAGAATTTGGTCATCTGGCGCCAGATCGGCCGATCCGTCATGACATAGACCGTTTCCATAATCGCGATGATGATGGAAAGACCGAGGGTGAGTGGGACAAAAAGAAAGTGGTACATTGCTGTCATCGCAAATTGCAGTCGTGACAGCTCGACAATGTCGATATCCATGGTCGGGCTCTTGCTCTCTGGGAACATTGGAATGGCAAACCATTGCCTCCCGCAGACGCCCGATCAGTTGATCGAGGTCAAAAGCCACATTCAAAATACAGCTTTGTGCCAATTGGTCGCAGCTTATACCAATTGCACGATGCGGTCGGCGAATTCGATCTCCGCCGGGCGGTGTGCGGCCAAGAGGATCGCGGCTTGAGGCAGTGTTGTCCGGATGCCGGCCAGCACATGCTGCGCCATCGGCTCGTCAAGACCCTCGGTGACTTCGTCGAGCAGCAATACGCCAGGCTTTCGAAGCAGCAGACGGGCCAGCGCAAGGCGGCGGCTTTCCCCGCCGGACAGGCCACGACCGGCCTCCGCAAGGCGGGTAGACAAGCCGGCCCGTCCGCAGAGGACGTTGCCCAGGCCAACAGTCTCGATGACCCGCAGTAGGTCATCGGTCGTTGCATCCGGGCATCCGATCCGCAGATTATCGGCAATGCTGCCGGCAAAGAGGCTCGTTCGCTGTGTCAGATAGCCGATCTGCGAAAATCGCTCCGTTTCAGGCCATTTGTCGCTGGCAATGCCGTGCAGCAGGATGTCGCCCGAGCGGCAGGGGATAAGCCCAGCGGCGAGGTCCAGAAGGGTTGATTTTCCGGCGCCGCTTGCGGCGATAAGGGCGACCGTTTCGCCAGAGGCGACATCGAAGGACAAATTGCCAAACAGCAGCCGATCGCCAATCTGCTGTGTCACGCTTCTGAAGCGCAGGGCAGGTGCGCCAGCCTCGGCGACCTGCGGTCGGGCATGACCCTGCTGGGGTTCTTCTGGTTGATCCGCGGCAAGCATTGGCTGAAGCCGTCCGGCGGCGTCTGTCATTTTGCCGAGTTCCGACAGGCCTCTCGCCAGGGGAATGGCAAGTTCCGTCAAGGCGAGCGTTGCAAAGAGGCCGAGAGCAACGAATTGCGGAGCTATCTCTCCCTCAAGTGCGGCCCGTCCGGCCAGAACGAGAACACCAGTGGCGGCAAGGGTCGTGGCCGTTCCAATCAGAAACGCGGCCCAACGGTCTATTTTATCGAGCAAGGCCTGAGCGGCCTGCAATCGCGCACCTGCTGCGAGAACCTTCCCCCGCGTTTCCTCCAACCTGCCCGACAGGACGAGATCGATCTGGCCGCGCAGCAGGTCGATCAGCCGCATGCGCAATGCCCACATGGCCCGGTGCGCCAGTCTTGACGGTCGACGAGCCCGCCGTGCGGTGACCAGAAAGGACAGGAGCGTGCCGACAAGGAAGCTTGTGAGGATCCATGTTGTCGTCGCAGAGCCGACCATAAACCACATCATCACACCCGAAAGGCTAAGCACGGCAATGGCTGCGCCGAACGGCATCAGCAATCGCAGGGCAAGTCCGTCCAGCGCGTCCACGTCTGCGGTCACCTGCTGGAGCTGTTCGGATCCGCGCAGTGCCATCAACTGCCGCACAGGCCTGCGCAACATGGCATGCAGAAGATCGACCCTGAGATCGGCAAGAACCTTCAAGGTTGCATCATGGGTCGCCAGGCGCTCGCCATAGCGGGTGGCGGCCCGGCCAAGAGCCAGGAACCGCACGCCGGCGCTAGGCCTGAATACATCAAAGATCAGGCCTGCGCCGGCAAGCCCCGCAGCACCAGCTGCCGTGATGAACCAGCCGGACAGGCCAAGCAAGGCAATGCCGGCACCCAGAACGAGCACCGACAGCAAGATGCCAAGCGCCAGCGATCCAATGCGCCGTCTCCACAGATGCAGAGCCAGAGGGAGAAGGGGTCTCATGGTGCGCTTCCAAGCATGATGGATCGATGCATATGGGCGATTAGGCGTGGGTCATGCGTGGCAATGATCATGGTCGTCCCGCGCCGTGACAGTTCGTTCAAAGTGTCGATGATGGCGATGGCTGTCGCGTCATCGAGATTGGCCGTCGGTTCGTCGGCCAGAAGAATGTCTGCGCGGGCATAGAATGCTCGTGCCAGTGTTAGTCGTCGTGCTTCGCCACCCGAAACACCAGCGCCTCTTTCTCCAAGACGGGTCTGATCGGCCCTTGGCAGGGCGGCCAGAACCTCGCTTGTGCGCGCATCGATGATGGCTTGTGCGACTCGCGTTGCATCTGGAACAGGGTCTGCAAGGCCGATATTGGCGCGAAGGCTTGCCTGGAACAGATGTGGTGTTTGTCCGACATAGGCGAGGCGCCGGCGCCAGGCATCGGCTGTCTCATCGCTCAGATCATGTCCGCACACCGTGATGCAGCCGCTGCTTGGCACCTGCAGGCCGGCAATCAGCGATAGCAAAGTCGTTTTGCCGCTGCCGCTCGGGCCGACAAGCGCGATGCGTTCGCCGGCCGTGATGAAGAAGTCGGGAAAGTTCAGTCTCTGCTGGCCCGCGCGTGCCAGGACGAGGTCCGTCGCGGCGATCGTAACCGGTCCGGGCATGGCGGCGCATTTCCGGCCATCGCCCAGGATTGCGCTTGCCGAGGCCCACTCCATCCTGTCCAGGGTATCGGCAATCGTTGCCGCGTTTGCCTTGTCGTGCCAGGCCCCGGCCAGATCGCGCAGCGGCTGGAAGAATTCCGGTGCCATCAGCAGGATAAACACACCTTCCGTAACCGAGAGGACCTTGCCCCAGGCGCCGATATGAAATGTGCCGAGAAGTGAAAAGCCGACATAGACGGCCACCATGGCCACGCCGATGGCAGCAAAAAGTTCCAGAACGCTGGATGAGAGAAAGGCAATCTTCAGGACAGAAAAGGTCTTTGCACGAAGCCGCGTTGCGGTGCCTGCAAAGGTCGCGGCCACGCGGTCTGTCGCCGTCAGCAGGCGAAGGTCTGGTGCTGTATTCAGCCATTCCAGCACCTCGCTATTGAGGGATAGAGTTTCGGCGAGTTGCTTTTCGCTGGCATCGCGGGCGGCAAAGCCGATCAGCGCCATGAAGAGCGGAATGAGCGGGCCGCTGACTAGAAGGATTATGGTCGTGGTCCAGGAAATGGGCAGGAGAACAACAAGAATGATGAGCGGGATGACCGAGACGCGCAAAGCCGCGAGACGATAGCGGAAGAACCAGGCGAGCAATTGATCGAGCCCCGGTCCTGCCAGGGTGGCCAGCTGCGCAGAAGCGGATCTATTGCGATCAAGCGGGTTCTGGCGGATCTGCCGGTCGATCAGCCCTGTTCGCAAGTCATGGATAACAGCCTGGCCTGCGCGAAAGGCAAGCCGTCCGGACATTTGTTCCGCTGCCTGGCGCGCGATCCCGAGCAGCAGGAAGATCGCAGCGCAAGTCAGCACCAGTCTCAGGGTGCCGCCGCCCTCAACGAGTGACCCGAGCAGCAAGGCCACCGCATAGGCCTGCGGCAGGACAAGTAGGCTTGCCGTGAGGGACATGCCATAGGCTGGCCGCATCGATCTGCGGGATGCCTGGGCGATCTCTGCCAGTGCACTGCGTGGGCGTGCGTGCTTTTCCAAAGATATGGTTGGCAAGGGAGGTTCCACAAAAGCTGCATTTTCACTGCGTCTTTTGCAGGGATCTGCAGTTCAGAAATTGATCTGCATCAAGTTTCAGATCGCTTGCACGTGATGACATGGATCAACTCGAAATGGAAAGATGCATGCAATACCGGCACTTGTTGCAAAATAGACCGGAAAAACCACGGTGCGGATCACGCTCAGAACCAATCTCGCGATCAGGACACTCATGTATTGTGCCGTCAACAGCGACCGGCGTGTCCGCATTACGGATATCGCAAATGCGTGCAATGCCTCGGAGAACCATCTCGGCCAAGTGATAGGCCTTCTGCGGCAATCTGGCTTCATCGATGCGGTCAGGGGACGAAATGGCGGTCTCAGTCTGTCGCGTCCGGCGAACCTGATCAATATCGGTGCAGTATTCCGCATATTCGAGGCCGACATGCCCTTCGCGGAGTGCTTCGGGCCTGACAATACGTGCCCGCTGGTCAAGGTGTGCTGGCTGCGAATTGCCATCGCCGACGCGGTCGAGACTTTTTATGGCTCGCTGGAGCGGGTAAATCTGTCTGATCTGGTCGATGGCAATGATGCTCTGCAACTGCTTCTTGGCTTGCCGCAGGATGTCAGAACTCCGCCGCCCTGCGGTTCCGCGCAGCCGCTAGGTGAAGGCGGTCTTTCTCGTTCTGCAGTCGTGTAGGTGTGTGAGAAGGCGCATTGAACGGACTGATAAGGCAAGCTAAACTTGGCATCGGAAAAATCTGATGGTGAATGCGGGACCGAAACTCGAAAACCGCTTCCACCAAGCCAAACCAATCTGTGATCATGCCTAAGGCGTCGCCATCAACCGTTCGGATTTTTTGCGCCCGATCGGCGATATCTGTTCAATGAGAAAGCGTGGCCTTCTTTTGGTTTCCAGGTAGATGCGTCCCACATATTCACCGACCACACCTAGGCCCAGCATTTGCAAGCCACCGATGAAATAGATCGGCAGAGCCGTAGACGCCCAGCCAGCAACCGTGTCCGTCAGAAGAGCCGACGCCAAAACCCAAAAGGAAACAAGAAGGCTCCCCACAGACAGTAGGATACCGGCGACGCTGATCATCCGCAGAGGGAAGACCGAAAACGACGTGACCGCGACCAGTGCAAGACCCAGCATTTTGCGAAGCGGATATTTGGACGTGCCGGCAAAGCGCTCAGCTCTGGCATAGGTGACACGAGATGTCTTGAAACCGATGAGAGGGATAATTCCACGTAGATACAGGTTCGCTTCGGAGAACTGGGACAAGGCATCCAGTGCCGAGCGGCTCAGCAGGCGATAATCGGCATGATCGGGAATGGTCTCGACGCCCATCGACCGCATAAGCCAATAGAACAATCTCGCCGTCGATCGCTTGAAAGCGGTGTCCGTCGTTCGGTCATCTCGAACACCGTAGACGATATGACTGCCGTCTTCATAATGATCGATCATGAGCGCCATCGCATTCAGATCATCCTGAAGATCGGCGTCAACGCTGATCGTTATGTCACCGTCGGAATTTAGAAGGCCAGCCATCAAAGCATTTTGATGGCCTTTGTTCCGTGACAACTTGATGCCCTTAACAGGCATGCCTGCGCGCGAAAACCCGACTATTTTCTGCCATGTTCCATCTTTGCTGCCGTCATCCACGAATATAACGTGGCTTCCCGAAGATATTTTGCCGGAAGCTTCGAATTCACGAAGGAGAACCATCAGCCGGCTGGCAGTTTCATCTATGACTTCTTCTTCATTATAACACGGCACGACAACAGAAAGCCTAGGCAGCACGATGATTTTCCAACTTCGGTTCCCGATTCTTGAACACAACGGTTCTGGAACCAAGAAAGCCAGCTACAGAATACGCAATCATTCCGCCTAGTTGCGCAAAATGCCTGTCTAGGCCAGCAAAATCTCGCAAAGTCAGCATGACCAGAAGGTTAAGGCAGTAGCACAAAGCCATCAGTAAAACGTATTTTATAACAACCACTTGGCTTCGGCGGACTTTGAACGTCCAACGTGCATTCATGACGTAGCTGAAGATAAAGCCAACCAGATATCCACAGAAATTTGCCGTTACATCGCCGAAGCCCGACCACATCAGTGCCAATGTCACGGAGAGACCGACAGCCGTGTTGGCAAATCCGACAATACCAAACCGAATGGCCTGACCGATCCAGGCCGCACGAAAAATCGAAAACACTACGAAACCCCACTATGGTCGTTCAGCATAGACAGCGACCTTCGTTTGCGAATGGATAGCTTCAACCTACCTTATGTCCATCGCCTGCAAAGTGAGCGTAACCCTGCAGTTGCTGCTGGACAGTCTGGGATGTTCCGATAGCAGCCTTTCTTCGTGTTGCCGAGCGGCAAATAGCATATTACAGGAGCACCTGGCATCTCAGCCATTCCCCCGGAGAAAACATGCTAAAAGATTATCGCGTAGTGTTAGGCCTGTCGGGGTTAGTCGCCGTTTTCATGCTTGCCAACCTTGGCCTGGCCATGCAGCGGGGAGCGCTCGCGATGGCGCCGATCTATGACGACAACACCTATCTGCTAGACGGAATAAACAGGGTTGTCTTCGAGAATGTCGACAGCCTTTTGTCGATGATTGTTTCATTTTATCACAACCCTCCCCATTCCCCGTTTTCCACCATGCTCGCAATGGCTGGATATTCCCTGTCCGGTGGGTCCGATATTGGCCCCTATGCCATGAATTTCATTGGTCTGGCTGTCTATGCGGTGGGCATCTATGTGATCACAGCCGAACGGACGGGCAAATTCCTTGGGATCTTGTGTACGGCCGCACTTATGTTTGTGCCAGCCGTTGGTACCCTTGTGACGGAGTTCCGGCCGGACGCGTTTGCCGGATTGTCGTTTGGGCTTGCAGCCTATTGGCTCGTCTTCTTCCGTTATGATCAATCATCCAAACGGGCCGCCTGCGCGCTTGGTGCGCTTGCCGCTGCCGTTACCGCCATCAAGCCGTCGGCTGTCATCATCGTTGTGCCCATGCTGGGATTTGCGTTCTTGCTTGGCGCGGCAAAATCGCGATCACTCCGCTCGGTCCGCCTCATGGCCTGGACCTTGGGTGCTGGCCTCCTGGTTGTAATGCCCTTTGCGCTCATATGGGGCGCTCATGTTGCCGCGTATATCCACCAGGTATTTTTCACCAATGCAGATGTCTGGGTTACGCCCGGCTCAGCGGCGTTCCATTGGGCCTATAACGCCTTTGGTGCTGCCGGTAGCAGAGCGCTTGGCATGTTTTTCTTTATCGGCGCATTCCTGATCGCAGTCGACCTGTTGACGCTGCGCATGAATAGTAAGGAAAACTTCCCAACTGCCGCTTTTTACCTCTGGGTGGCGATCATTTATGTGGGCATAGCGGTCAATCCGCAAAAATCGGCCTATCAAGGAAATTTCTTCTACTTTCCATTTATCATCGCCACCGGTCTGGCAGCCGCAAGGCTGATTGAGAGAACCCGCATGCCCAGAAGCGCCCTCCTTGCCGTGACCGCTGGGATAGCCATCATATCTCCTCCGGCCATGACCTATCAGGATGCGCGCCAAAGGCCGGGCTCACTGCAGGCACTTGAGCAGATTGGTTCAATTTTGAACAATTCAATGTCATGCAAATCGCTAAGCTTTGCGGCTGTCGGCCCATACCCAATACCTCCCGAAACCATCGCGCTTCGCGCTGCGAAGCAAGGAGTCAAACTACAAATACATACCCTGTTTCTTATCCGGGAGGAGGCCGATTTCACGACGCTTGCGCTATCCTCGACTTTTGTCTCATTTCCAAATTCTGCCGGCAGAGCGGAAGCTGAAGCGCAAAGACTACCGGGACTTCAGCATCTTCCTCGGCTGATGGC
Source organism: Rhizobium sp. FY34 (assembly GCF_005222845.1). Classification (GTDB taxonomy): domain Bacteria; phylum Pseudomonadota; class Alphaproteobacteria; order Rhizobiales; family Rhizobiaceae; genus Neorhizobium. The sequence continues at coordinate 124,890 of NZ_STFZ01000001.1, forward strand.
CATGCTCGACAGCAGCCAGGACTGGGAACGATATGATATCACCGGGGCAGACCCATCCGTCATCTACAGGAACAAGATGCTGTGCGACGGACGCGGTGCGAACAAACCTTAGACCAGCTGAAGCACGTCGCTCACCTTCAAAGGTGCGCTGCGTTGCGCTGATCTATTGGTGAGTAGGTCGAACAGGGTCAGGTGAAACGTTCGATTGTTTTGCAAATGCATTGCGTTTGCGCCGCCCGCATTGCTTTGCCCATAGTGTCGTGGCTGGTCTTGTTTACCTGCTGGCTACGAACCCGTTTCTGGCAAGGATTTTTGTCCTCAAATCGACTGTTGATCGTGATCTGCCGAGCGTGTCAATCATGTTGAAGGGGGTCTCGGCGGCGCTTCTTCCTCTGGCAGTCGATATGATCGTATGGGTCAATGCCGATGGTACGGCGATGACGGAGCGTCTGTGGCCGCTTGATGGGAAGGCCGGCTTTTTGACATGTTCCTCGACGGTTCGGTCACGACTCATTTTGTCATTGGTATTGCCTTGCTTGCCATGGCCCTGAGCGGCTGTTCGAAGCGGGTCTCGAGCGCCGGTATTGCCGTTGCGGCGATGCCCTTTGCCGCCACCGCTTTGGCTTTGATCCACCACGATCTCGGCCTGCACGTTATCTCCGACTTCAACACCTGGGACCTGGTCAAGGATGTTCCCATGTGGCTTGGCGGCACGTATTTCCAGTTCGTTGTGGTGTCGGCAATAACCTACTTCATATGCTGGTGCAGGGCGAGCGGCTGGTCTGCTGCTCAGCGATGGTTGATCCGCGGTGCATTCGGTGTTGTGATCGCAAGCGCTTGTGTGAACTTTTACGAGATGGCGTCTCTGCCTGGGCTCGTCGCAAAATCGCTCCGTCAGACTGATCTCAAATTTGCCGGAAATTCTCTAGGTGCACCCGTTTTGAGTAGGCGGGTTTTGGTTCCCAGTTCCGATTTTTCGCATCCTTGGATTGCGTTCCGTTTTTGACGAGGTCTTGACGCGTTGTCTTGGCGAAGCGCCAAGCCGCGCAGTCCGCTACCCTCGGACCTCCTGATAGGTGGCGCTCTGGATGCGGATATGTTCGCGCAGCAGCGTTTCGGCTGTCGGTCCGTCATGGTTTTCAAGAGCGGTCAGGATCTGCCTATGTTCGGCCATGGAGCGCTCCAGGCGGTCCATGGCAAAAAGCTGTGCCTGGCGAAAGGGACGCAGGCGCCGCTGCATACTGCGGGTTTCCTCAGCCAGAAAGCCGTTGCCGGAGGCGGTGTAGATGATGTCATGGAATGTGGCGTTTTCATCGTAGTACCGGTGAAAATCCTTGGCGCCGAGGGCTTTTTCGCACTGGAGTGCTGCCTTGCGTAGAAGCAGGATCTGCGCCGGTGTTATCCTCTGTGCGGCAAGCTTAGCGCACCAGGCTTCCAGTTCCGCCATCACTTCGAACATTTCTACCAGTCGTGTGAAATCCGGCTGGCGGGCAAAGGTGCCGCGATTGGGGATGAATTCTGCCAAACCCGAAGTCGCCAGTAGGCGCAATGCTTCCCGCAAGGGTGTTCGCGAAACGCCAAATTCGGCGGCCAGGCGCACCTCGTCCAGCCTTTCCCCATCGGAAAACCGTCCGTCGGCAATCAGCCCTTCCAGGCGTTCATAGATCAGGTCGGCCGTTGCCGGTCGGTTGAGCGACATTTCCCCTCCAAAGCGCTGTCATGCGGTCAGCGACACATGCTGATTAGCTGATGTGAGAAATGCGTTCAAACCAAAAAAATTGTGTACAATATTATGATGATGATTATACTGAGGGCATAAAATTAAGTTGCACATAAAAAGTGCAAAAAGGGGACCGTCATGAAGCTTGCATCTGTCTTTGCCACCATCTTGCTGCCTGCATGCCTTGCCTCGAGCCTCGCCTATGCGGGCAAGGCCGATGATGTGCTCAATATTGCGTTCAGCCGTGAGCTCGAGCATGTCGATCCCTATTATAATACCGCCAGAGAAGGCATTCTTCTCGGTGCGGCGGTCTGGGATGCGCTTCTCTACCGCGATCCGAAGACCGGCACCTATGTCGGAAATCTTGCAACGGCATGGACCTGGATCGATACCACTACGCTGGAGCTGACGCTGCGTCAGGGCGTCAAATTCCACAATGGCGAGGCTTTTGATGCGGATGATGTCGTCTTTACGCTGAACTACGTGGTTGATGCCAAGAATGGTAACAAGTCCCAGACGAATACGAACTGGATCAAGTCTGCCGAAAAAGTCGATAGCTTCAAGGTGCGCATTCACACCAATGGGCCGTTCCCGGCGGCACTCGAATATCTGGCTGGTCCTATTATCATTCAGCCGAACGAATATTACACCGCCGTTGGTCAGCAGGGGGTGGCGACTAAGCCAATCGGAACCGGCCCCTATCGCATGGAAAGCGTCGAGCCAGGCAAGCATTTCGTGCTGAAGCGCAATCCCGACTATTTTGCTGCGGCAAAGCCGAAGGCCACTATCGAGACCATCGATATCCGCACCGTGCCGGATGCAAACACGCAGATGGCCGAACTGTTCAACGGTGAAATCGACCTCGTGTGGGGCGTGCCGGCTGATCAGGCCGACAAGATGGCTAAGATGGGTAAGTTCCAGGTTGTCAACGCCCCGACGATGCGCGTCGGCTATCTGAGCCTTGATGCGGCGGGTCGCACGGGCGCGAAAAACCCGATGACGGACCTTCGCGTGCGCCAGGCGGTGAACTATGCCGTCAACCGCCAGGGGATCGTCGATGCCCTGATGAAGGGCACATCGGCGGTTATCAACAGTGCCTGCTCTCCGGTGCAATTTGGCTGTGAACAGGCGGTGATGACCTATGCCTATGATCCGGCCAAGGCCAAGGCGCTTCTGGCGGAGGCGGGGTATCCGAATGGCTTTTCATTGGATTTCTACGCCTATCGCGATCGCCCGCTGGCGGAAGCCATGATCGGCATGCTGGCCGAGGTCGGCATCACCGCCAAGCTGAACTACATGCAGTATTCGGCTTTGCGCGAAAAGCGGATCAAGGATGGGACGCCGATCTCCTTCATGACCTGGGGGTCAAACTCGATTTCCGATGTGTCTGCCGTTACCAGTGCCTTCTTCCGCATGGGCGGCGAGGATGATGCGCGTGATCCGGCCGTCGCTGCCCTGCTTGAAAAAGGTGATGGTTCCGTCGATGCCGATGAGCGTAAGGCGGCCTATTCCAAGGCTCTCACCACCATTGCCGACAAGGCCTATTGGGTGCCGCTGTGGATCTATTCGAGCAATTACGTCATGGGCGCCGACGTGAGCTTCACCCCGACGCCGGATGAGCTCATCCGCTTCTACGACATTAGCTGGAAGTAGGCCTGCACAGACTGCCCGGTGTGCCGTTCGGCTGCTGGGCAGTCTGCTGGCGTTCCATTCTTGTAACTGGAAAACAGAGGCCGCGGATGTTGAAATTCATCGCCATGAAACTGGGGCTTGCCTTGCTTGTCGCGCTTACGGTGTCCTTTATCAGCTTCAGTCTGCTTTACATGGCAGGGGATCCGGCGATCTCGATGGCCGGCGAGGGGGCGAGCGCCGAGGTGATTGCGGCAGTGCGCCAGCAATACGGCTTTGACCGTCCTTTGCTGGTCCAGTATTTCGACTGGCTGATGCGTGCCCTGTCCGGCGATTTCGGCATCAGCTATTATTTCAAGACACCCGTCTCCGCCATGGTGGCGGAGCGTTTGCCGGTGACCATGACAATCGGTGCGCTCGGCATGGGCTTTGCGCTGTGCCTCGCCATCCCGACAGGTGTTCTGGCCGCCGCTTTTCCCAATACCTGGGTGGATCGCATGGCGCTCGGCATTGCCGTCGTCGGCCAGGCCATTCCCAGCTTCTGGTTCGGTCTTATCCTCATCGTTATCTTCTCAGTCAATCTGGGTCTGGTGCCAGCGTCGGGAACGCGCAGCTGGACCGGCTATATTCTGCCGATGATCGTGCTGGGCTATTATGCAACGCCTGCCATCATGCGGCTGACGCGCGCCGGCATGCTGGATGTGCTGTCGGCGGATTACATCCGCACCGCCCGGGCTAAGGGCCTCCACTGGGGTTCCGTTCTGTTTAAGCATGCGCTGCGCAATGCCATCATTCCGGTTGTCAGCCTGGCAGCGGTACAGCTCGGCTTCATGTTCGGAGGCTCTGTCGTTGTGGAAAGCATTTTTGCCCTGCATGGTGCCGGTTTCCTCGCCTGGGAATCCATATCGCGCAATGATCTGCCCACCATGCAGGCGCTCATTCTGATCTTTTCGATGTTCTATATCGGCTTCACGCTTCTGGCCGATATCCTGAATGCCTGGCTTGATCCGCGTTTGAGGGCCGGTTGATATGAGCGATATCCCCATGAACCATGCCGCGCCCGCATCCAAGATTGTCTCCCCATCAAGGGTTCTCACTGCCAAGGCCCTGCGCCATCGCAGCTTCATGCTCGGTTTCTGCGTTGTCGGCACTGTTGCCCTGGTTGCTCTGCTTGCGCCCTGGCTTGCCCCCTATGATCCCTACAAGCAGGACCTTTTGGCCCGCATGGCCCGCCCGGTCTTCATGGGAGGCGAGTGGAAGCATATTCTCGGTACCGATGCGCTGGGCCGCGATTACCTGTCGCGCATGATCTATGGTGCGCGCGTATCGCTGATGATCGGTTTTGTCGCGGCGATGATTTCCGCCGTGATCGGCACCACGCTTGGCATTCTCGGCGGCTTTTTCGGCGGCAAGGTGGATGCGGTGGTAATGTTCATCGTCTCGGTGCGTCTCGCTTTGCCGGCAACGCTGGTGGCGCTGGCGGTGGTCGCCCTGTTCGGCGGTTCACTGACTGTTGTTGTTCTCGTGCTCGGTTTCCTGCTCTGGGACAGGTTTGCCGTCGTCATGCGCAGCGCCACCATGCAGGTGCGCCAGATGGACTATATCGCGGCAGCCGAAGTGCTGGGCGCAAGTGTTGCGCGCATCCTTTGGAAGGACGTTCTACCCAATGTCTTGAATGCGCTGATCGTCATCATCACGCTGGAAATGGCGCATGCGATAATCCTGGAGGCCGCCTTGTCCTTCCTTGGTCTCGGCGTGCAGCCACCCACGCCGTCCTGGGGGTTGATGATCTCGGAAGGCAAGGAAATGCTGCTGTTTGAAAGCTGGCTCATCACCATTCCGGGTCTGGCTTTGTTTGTCCTGCTTCTGGCAATCAACATTTTGGGTGATGGCATTCGCGACATTACCGCACCGGAGGGACGCAACTGATGTCACCGCACGCTTCCCCATCGGTTCTGTCGATCCGCAACTTGACGGTTGATCTGCCAAAGGGCGGCGATCGTGCGCATGCGGTGTCTGATCTGTCGCTTGAGATCCGCGAAAAGGAAATCCTGTGTATCGTCGGCGAATCCGGCTCCGGCAAGTCGATCACCTCCTTTGCCGCCATGGGCCTTTTGCCGAAAGCGCTGAAACCTTCGTTGGGGGAGATCTGGTTTGACGGCTGTGATCTTCTGAAGGTGCCGGCCAAGCAGCATGCGGCCCTGCGCGGCAAGCGTATGGGCATGATCTTTCAGGAGCCGATGAGCGCGCTTAACCCTTGCTACACAGTGGGGGAACAGATCGAGGAAGTGTTCCGGGCCCATACCCGCATGCCACGCGCCGAGCAGCGACAAAAGACGCTGGCGCTTTTGGCCGAAGTGCGGTTGCCGGAGCCGGAACGCCTCTATCATGCCTATCCGCATCAGTTGTCGGGCGGCCAGCGGCAACGCATCGTCATTGCCATGGCGTTGGCCATGGAGCCGCGCCTGCTGATTGCCGATGAGCCGACCACGGCGCTCGACGTGACCACGCAGGCGCAGATCCTAGACATGTTCAAGGAGTTGAAGGAAAGCCGCAATGCCGGAATTCTGTTCGTCACCCATGATTTTGATGTGGTGGCGGAAATCGCAGACCGTGTCCTGGTGATGCAGAAGGGTGTTGTCGTCGAACAGGGCCGTGTCGATGATGTGCTCAACCATCCCCGTCACCCTTACACCCGCAAGCTTATCGATGCCGTGCCGCGCCGCCATATTGCCAAGGGCGCACCCGCGCAGGACAGACCGATCGGTCTGCGGGTGGCTGGCATCGAAAAGACATTCCGAAGCCCGCGTACCCTGTTCAAGGCGGCCCGCACGGTGCAGGCGGTGCGCCCCATCGATTTTACCATTCTGGAAGGTCAGACGCTCGGCATCGTTGGAGAATCCGGTTCCGGCAAGTCAACCCTGGTGCGGTGCCTCATGGGGCTCGTCGAGCCGGATGAAGGCAGTGTCTGGATTGGTAATCAGCGGCTGGAAACCCATACGGAGGCCAGCCGGCGGGCCTTTCGCAAGCATATCCAGATCGTCTTCCAGGATCCCTATGGGTCACTCAATCCACGCCGTCGCATCGGCGATCTGTTGATCGAAGGACCGCTCAATTTCGGCGTGTCGAAAGCCGACGCGCTGAAGAAGGCGCGTGAACTCTTGAAGATCGTGCGGCTGGAAGAGGATGCACTGGACCGCTACCCCTCGCAGTTTTCCGGTGGCCAGCGCCAGCGGATTTCCATTGCACGGGCGCTGATGGTGGAGCCGAAGATCCTGATTGCAGACGAAGCCGTGTCGGCGCTCGATGTCTCGGTACAGAAGGACGTGCTGAAACTGCTGGACGATATCAAGCGCAGTGTGGGGCTGACGATGATTTTCATCACCCATGACCTGCGCGTCGCCGCTGAAATTTCCGACCATATCCTTGTCATGCAGAAGGGCGAGGCGGTGGAATATGGCAGCGTCGATGCAGTGTTCGGCAATCCGCAATGCGATTATACAAAGCATCTCTTGGCAGCAATGCCCGGCAATGGCTGGGAGGCGCCGGATATGGTAGCGCTTGCCGCGGCACAAGACAGCATCATGGCATAAGGTGGCAGGCAATATGGAACGGCAGACGATACTCGAAGAGGCCTCGGCCTATGTCTTGAACGGCGCGCTCGCCGCTGATCTTGCGCGGCTTGTCGCGCATCGTTCCATCAGCCAGTCCGAAGGACGGCCGGAGGATTTGCGTGCCTATCTGACTGTCGAAATGCAGCCGATGCTAAAGGCCATCGGCTTTACCTGCGCGATCTTTGACAATCCGCGAGCCGGCGGAGCGCCGCTTCTGATCGGTACGCGGATCGAGGATGCGGCGCTGCCGACAGTGCTCATTTACGGCCATGGCGATGTCTGCAATGGCGAGGCGCATCGCTGGCGCGAGGGCTTCGATCCCTTCGTCCTAACGCTCGAGGGCGAGCGGCTCTATGGTCGCGGCACGGCCGACAACAAGATCCAGCATCTCATCAATATCAAGGCACTGGAACAGGTCATCCGGGCGAAAAGGCATCTCGGGTTCAACGCCAAGATCATCATTGAAATGGCCGAGGAGACTGGTTCGTTCGGTCTTCGCGAATTTTTCGAGGCCCACAAGCCTGCTCTGTCGGCCGATGTGCTGATTGCGTCGGATGGTCCGCGGCTGGCCGTGGATACGCCGACCATGTTCATGGGCTCGCGCGGCGGCCTCTCCTTCGATCTTGTCGTCAACCTGCGCGAGGGCGATCACCATTCCGGCAATTTCGGCGGCCTTCTGGCCGATCCGGTGATCATCCTGTCGCATGCAATCGCCTCGCTCACCGATCAGCGGGGCCAGATCCAGATCCCGGAATGGCGGCCAACCAGCCTGACGCCCGATATTCGCGCAGCCCTCAGGGATCTGCCGCCGCGCCGGCATGATGCTGATTGGGGCGAGAAGGATCTGACGCCATCGGAGCGCGTCTTCGGCTGGAATTCGCTTGCGGTGCTGGCGATTGCCGCCGGCAATATCAAGGCGCCGCAAAATGCCATTTCCGGATCGGCACGCGCCACCTGCCAGCTGCGGCTTGTCGTTGGCACCGACATGGACGCGATCCTGCCGGCGCTTCGCCGCCATCTGGATGCCCAGGGCCTGACGATGGTCGAGATTCAAACCTCGAAGGGCGAACCTTTCAAGCCCACCCGCTTTTCGCCGGATCACCCCTGGGTCAGCTTCGTCGAGCAATCGATTGCCCGCTCGTCGGGCAAGGCGCCGCATGTACTGCCGAACCTTGCCGGTTCGCTTCCCAATGATGCCTTTACCGATATTCTCGGCCTGCCGACCATCTGGGTTCCGCATTCGCATGCCGAATGTGGCCAGCATGGCCCGAACGAGCACGCGCTTTTGCCGATCGCCGAAGAGGGCATGCGCATCATGACGGCGCTGTTTCTCGATATCGCCGACAATGCCGGCAGTTTGAAGCCCGTGACGAACTGACATGCGCGAGAAGACTCATCCCGCCGACCTTACGGCCCATGATGCCGTTCGCCTCATCGCCCGCCGGCAACTGTCGCCGGTGGAACTGGCTGAGGCCTGCATTTCCCGGATCGAGGCACTGAACCCGGCGATCAATGCCGTGGTGGCGCAGGATTTCGACCGCGTCATCGATCAGGCGAAACTGGCCGAAATTCAGGTGATCGAGGGGCAACCGCTCGGCGTGCTGCATGGCCTGCCTTTCGGCGTGAAGGATATGATCGATATTGCCGGTCTGCCGACCACTTTTGGCTCGGAGATCTTTCGCGATAATCTCGCAACCAAGGACGATGCCATCGTTGCTGCCATGCGTCGCGCCGGCGCCATTCCGCTTGGCAAGACGAACAATCCGGACTGGAGCGCCGGCGGCAACACGATCAACCGCGTTTATGGCGCGACCGGCAATCCGCATGATCCGCTAAAGAGCGCTGCTGGCTCGTCTGGCGGGTCTGCGGCAATGCTTGCCGCGCGCATGGCGCCGCTTGCAACCGGATCGGATACCGGCGGGAGTCTGCGCAATCCGGCGGCTTTTTGTGGTGTGGTCGGTTTTCGCCCGTCACCGGGCGTTGTTCCTGGCGATACGCGCGCGTTGTCGCTCTTGCATCTGTCGACCAGCGGCCCGATGGCACGAACGGTGGCCGATGTCGGTCTGATGCTCTCGGTCATGGCGCGGCCCGACAGGTTGGATCCCTATACGACGGTTGTGGACGGGCGAACGCCCTGGGACCCGGCAGCATTTGCACAGCCCGGACGGCTGAATCTTGGCGAGCAACGTATTGCCATCACCGAGGATTTCGGTTTTGCGCCGACGGATGGCGTGGTGCGGCAGGCCTTCCGCAACGTGATGGCTCGGCTGGGCCCGCATCTGGGCCGGGTGGAGGATCACCATCCGGCCTGCGACGGCGCGGATCGCATCTTCTCCGTGCTGCGTGGCCTCGCCTTTATCGGCCATGGCAAATACCTGCACATGGCGCCGGAAAAGGTTGGTCCCAATGTCACCGTCAATGTGGCGGAAGGCTTGAGTTTCAGCCCGCAGGATATTTACGATGCGATGGCTGCACAGGGTCGTTACTATCGCGACTGGCAGGTTTTCTTCGAAAGCTGTGATTTCATTCTCTGCCCCGCCGTCACCATTTCGCCGCGTGATTGGCACGAGCTTTACCCTGAGCACATCGATGGCGTGGCGACGAAGAGCTATTACCATTGGCTTGCCATGGCCTATGCCTCCACGCTCTCTGGTCATCCCTCGATCACCATTCCGGTGGGGCGCGATGCGCTCGGCATGCCGTTTGGCCTGCAGATAATTGGGCGGCGCCATGATGATTTGGGCACGCTGAAGGCTGCCGCCGAAATCGAGGCCGTCCTGGCGGACGACCCCGATTTTGCCGCGCCTTGGGTCGATTTAGATCAGCTTGCGGCGTCTCCACCCATTGCAGCCACGCCCGGCTTTATTCCGGACTGGTGAGCTTCAATTCTGATGCCGGCGGATGAGGGGCGAGCGACCGGGAAGGGAAGCCCGGCCGCAGGCTATCCATTAGCCATTGCGGAAGGCGTAACCGTAGCCGTTCAGCGCCGGTGCACCGCCCAGATGGGCGTAAAGAACCTTCGAGCCTTCCGGGAAATAGCCTTTTTTGACCAGGTCGATCATGCCCTGCATGGATTTTCCCTCGTAGACCGGGTCCGTGATCATGCCCTCAAGCCGGGCCACGAGGCGGATCGCCTCCTTGGTTTCCTCTGACGGCACGCCATAGACCGGATAGGCATAGTCTTCCACCAGTACAATGTCGTCCTCAGTGATCTCACGGCTAAGCTTGACCAGGTCGGCGGTGCGGCGTGCGATTTCCAGTACCTGGGCCTTCGTCTGGGCGGGGGTAAAGGAGGCGTCAATGCCGATGACACGCTGCGCGCGGCCGTCCTTGGCAAAGCCCACTGTCATGCCGGCATGGGTGGACCCGGTGACTGTGCACACGACGATATAGTCGAACAGGAAGCCGAGTTCCGCTTCCTGTGCACGGACTTCCTCGGCAAATCCGACATAGCCCAGGCCGCCATATTTATGCACCGAGGCGCCGGCTGGTATGGGATAGGGCTTGCCGCCCTTGGCCTTCACGTCCTCGATGGCATCTTCCCAGCTTTTGCGGATGCCGATATCGAAGCCCTCATCGACCATCTGCACGTCGGCACCCATGATGCGTGACAGCATGATATTGCCGACGCGGTCATAGACGGCATCCTCATGCGGCACCCAGGCTTCCTGTACCAGCCGGCACTTGAAGCCGATCTTGGCGGCCACAGCCGCGATCATGCGTGTGTGGTTGGACTGTACCCCGCCGATGGAGACCAGCGTATCGGCATTCGACTTTATGGCATCAGGGATGATGTATTCCAGCTTGCGCAGCTTGTTTCCGCCATAGGCGAGACCGGAATTGCAATCGTCGCGTTTGGCGTAGAGCTGCACCTTGCCGCCCAGATGCTCGGTCAGGCGATCGAGCTTCTCAATATGTGTCGGGCCGAAGGTGAGGGGGTAGCGTTCGAATTCGTCCAGCATGCATTGTTCCTCTCGGTTTTTATTATGGTGCATGCTAGTCAGAAAACTGCTGAAACGTCCTCTCTAAGATGAAGGCAATTTTCCATTATAATTCCGATAGAGTTGGTCTTTTGGTGAATTTCTTCGAAATGGAAGGCTAAAAATGAAAGAAACCATCAGTCCCGAAAACCTTGACCGAATTGACGTCAAGATCCTGCGCCTGTTGCAGAAGGATGGGCGTCTGTCGAACGCGGATCTGGCGCAAATGGTCGCTGTCAGTCCCGCGACCTGCCATCGGCGCACGCAGCGCCTGTTCCGCGACGGCTACCTCACGGGTGTGCGGGCGCTGGTCTCGCCGCAGAAGGTGGAACGCGGCGCGCTGGTGATGGTCGGTGTGGTTCTCGACCGCTCGACGCCGGAAAGCTTTGCGGATTTCGAGACGGCAGCCGCCGGCCTCAGCTTCGTGCTGGACTGCCATCTGGTGGCAGGGGATTTCGACTATTTCCTCAAGATCCGCGTCGGCGACATGGCAGATTTCAACCGCATCCATGGCCAGCAACTGATCGCGCTGCCTGGCGTGCGCCAGACCCGCACCTTTTTCGTCATGAAGGAAGTGGTGGACAATCGTCCGCTGGACTTCTGACGCTCAGGTGGCGGCCTGCGTCAGGTCTGCTCAAAAGAATGAGCCGGCCATTTCCGGCGTGCCTTCCAAGGCATGGCCCATGAATTCCAGCGCGCCTTTCAGCCGTTCCCGCGTGATCGAACCGCCAAGGCAGACGCGCACGGCCTCTTCCGGTGTGCCCTCAACAGTGAAGGCGTCGCTGGCCACCACGCCGATCCCGGAATTGCGCATATGCGTGCTGAAGGTGGAGCGCGTCCAGCCATTGGTCAACGGCAGCCAGATGTTGAAACTGATCGGATCGGCCCGGTAACTGTCCGGCGGCAGAAGTGCAGACACCATCTTCTGGCGGGCAGCGGCTTCGGCGCGGATGAAGCGAAGGATGGTGTCGGCCGTGCCATCCTCTATCCAGCGCGTGGCAAGTGCCGCATTGAGCGGCGAGGCCATGACATTATTGGCGCGCATGGCGCTGACGAAAGGCCAGGCGGATTTTGTATCGGGCGCAACCACAAAGGCGAGCCTCAATCCTGCGCCAATGCATTTGGCAAGTCCCCCAATATGCCAGGTCAGGTCTGGAGCCATGGTGGCAAGCGGCGGCGGCGCATGAACCGGGATGAAGCCATAGGCGTCGTCCTCGACAATCGGCACATGATATTTGCGCGCCACGGCACAGATCTCCTCGCGCCGCCTTTCCGGCACGGTTAATGTCGTCGGGTTTTGCAGTGTGGGATTGAGATAGATCGCCTTTGGCAAGCGGTTCTGGCAGGCGAACGCCAGCGCGTCCGGTATGATCCCGTGTTCATCCATGGCAAGGCCGCAGAGGCTGAGACGCAGCTGTGCAGCAATTGACCGGATGCCGGGATAGGTGATGTTTTCGCAGAGAACCGTCTGGCCGGGCTTGGCGAGGTTGGAGAGGATGGCGAGCAGCGCCGGGTGGGCGCCGGGCGTCACGAAGATCCGCTCCTGGGATGGCACCAGGCCGCGACGGCTGAGCCAGGCGGCGGCTGCGTCCTTGTCCATCGGCGAGCCGCCAAAGCCCTGATAGCGCAAAAGCGATACCAGATTGGACGCAACGGCGGTCAAGCCCTCCTGCATCCGCTCAAGCAGGGCCGGATCGTCGGGTTCCGGCGGCATGTTCATGGAGAAATCGATGGCAAGCGTGCGACGCGGATCGGGTGCGGCGGCGAGCGCAAAGCCGCGCCTTTCCCGGTCTGCGCCACCTGTAACGAAGGTGCCGCGCCCCACATGCGAGCTTACAAGCCCGCGCTTGTGCGCTTCCACATAGCCGCGGGCGACCGTTGTGAAATCCATGCCGAGACGTCTTGCCAGTTCGCGCTGCGGCGGCAGCCTGTCGCCGATCAGCAGGACCCCGCTTCGCAGATCCATCTCGATCAGGTCGGCAATTGCCATATAGCGCGGGCTCGCACTGCGGCTGAGATCCGGGAACCATTCTTTCATGTCGGCCTGTACGATTCGGATGGAGACATATTGACTGTATATTGTTGCAGGAGCCCGCTGTCATCCGCAAATTCTGGGCAGCTCGAGCGATGCGCAAATCCGGCACCGCCTGTGAACGATGTGTTCTCTTCCGTCGGTTGAACCGCCTCGATTGAGGTTGTATTTTGGCTGCAAAGCCGGGAATTGATGGTAAATTGACGGTGCGAAATTCACGGCATGCCGCATCCATTTTCGGCAGTATCCTGCCGTTTTCGAAGACAGGTCGCGAGTGGCAGTGCGATTATTGAATGTATAAATGACTGCATATGATTAGTATTTGATCGGATTTTTCCGAAAATCAATTTGGCATGGCCCTTGCAATCGTTGGAATGCGCCCCGTGAGAGGCTCAAGTTCAACCAGAGGAGCGATCCATGCCTGCAGTGACCAAGCCAGCCCATGAAAAGGGTGACTTCTTCGTGGACTATGAGGAAAAGGTTTTCGAAGACGTTCAGGCCAAGGAGGGCGAAAAAGCCCTTATCACCTTCCATACCGTGGCATTCGAAGGCTCGATCGGCCTCGTTAATCTGCTGCAGGCCAAGCGTCTGAAGCGCAAGGGTTTCGAGACCTCCATCCTGCTTTATGGTCCCGGCGTGACGCTGGGCGTGCAGCGCGGCTTTCCCAAACTCGGTGACGAAGCCTTTCCCGGTCATCTGAATTTCAACAACCAGATTGCCGGTTTCATGGAAGAGGGCGGCAAGGTCTATGCGTGTCGCTTTGCACTGCAGGCGCTCTATGGCCATGGCGAGCCGTCGCTGATGCCCGGCATCAAGCCGATCAGCCCGCTGGATGTGCTCGACCTCATCCTGATCCATCGCCGCGACGGCGCCTTCATTCTCGATACCTGGACGCTTTGAGCCGCCGGGCGGGGCGCTTGTCGCCCCGCCGCATCCCCACATCTTGAAGAGACCATGTCATGGATAAGAAAACCGTTCGGGCCGCCGCTGCCCAGATCGCGCCGGACCTGACATCACGCGAAAATACCATCGCCCGCGTGCTGGAGACGATCCGGGAGGCGGCGTTACAGGGCGCCGAACTGATCGTGTTTCCGGAAACCTTCGTGCCCTGGTATCCTTACTTCTCCTTCGTGCTGCCGCCGGTCCTGTCGGGCCGAGAGCATATCCGGCTCTACGAAGAAGCAGTCACCGTTCCCTCGCCAGCCACCGATGCTGTCGCAGCGGCTGCCCGCGAACATGGCATGGTCGTGCTGCTCGGCATCAACGAGCGCGACCATGGGACCCTCTACAATACGCAATTGTTGTTTGATGCCGACGGGACGCTGATCCTCAAGCGGCGCAAGATCACCCCGACCTTTCATGAGCGGATGATCTGGGGGCAGGGGGATGGCTCCGGTCTGAAGGTTGTCGACAGCGCTGTCGGGCGCATCGGCGCGCTCGCCTGCTGGGAACATTACAATCCGCTCGCCCGCTATGCGCTGATGGCGCAGCACGAGGAAATCCACCTCGCGCAGTTTCCAGGCTCCCTGGTCGGTCCCATTTTCGCCGACCAGATGGAGGCGACCATCCGTCATCACGCGCTCGAAAGCGGATGTTTCGTCATCAACTCCACCGGCTGGCTGACGCCGGAGCAGATCCGCTCGATCACGCCGGACGAGGGCCTGCAGAAGGCGCTGGCCGGCGGCTGCATGACGGCGATCATTTCGCCCGAGGGCCGCCACCTTGCACCGCCGATCACAGAAGGCGAGGGCATCCTGATCGCCGATCTCGACATGAGCCTGATCGTCAAGCGCAAACGCATGATGGATTCGGTCGGTCACTATGCCCGGCCCGAGCTTCTGCATCTCGTCATGGATACCAGAACCACCGCACCCATGGTCGCATCCGGCGACCGCGCCGCCCTTCCTCTCTTCGAACGGACCCAGACAAGGATCGACACCGATGGACACGATACGGCAAACCGCGACGGAAACGCTGATCAACGAGTTGCAGTCCTTCGGGGCTAGGCTCATCGATCCCAAGGCCGGCCACGAGAGCCGTCGCGGTGGCGCCGGCCCTTCCGACCACAAGGCGCTGACCATTGACGGGATGACCGTGATGGTGCCCGTGCACACAGCGCCTGCCTTCGAGAGCCCCTATGTCGTGGAAAAGCCTGACGATGCTGGCAGGAGCCGCATCAGCCGCGATGGCACGGTTCTGGGCGAGGTCTCCTTTCCGCTGCGTCCCCGCTTTTACGAGCGCTCCACGGCGGATGGTGTCCCCTATTCGCAGATTGCCGTGCTGCATGGCCGCGATGTGCTGGCGACCACTGTGCTGCAAACCTGTATCCGCTATCAGAGCCGCACGAAGACCTGTCAGTTCTGTGCCATCGGCCAGTCACTGGCGGCGGGGCGCACCATTGCCCACAAGACGCCGCAGCAATTGGCCGAGGTTGCCAAGGCCGCTGTTGAGCTGGATGGCGTCAAGCACATGGTGATGACGACCGGCACGCCGAAGGGTGACGATCGGGGGGCGGCCGTGCTAGCCGACAGCGCGCGCGCCATCAAGGCAGCTGTCGATCTGCCGATCCAGGGTCAGTGCGAGCCGCCGGAGGATGACATCTGGTTCCAGCGCATGAAGGATGCCGGCATCGACACATTGGGCATGCATTTGGAAGTCGTCACGCCGGAGGTTCGCGCCCGCATCATGCCTGGCAAGGCGCAGGTGCCTGTCGAGAAATACATGCGGTCCTTTGAGGCGGCGGTGAATGTGTTCGGCCGCGGTCAGGTTTCGACCTATATTCTCGCCGGTCTCGGCGATACGGCCGAGGCCATTCTCGACATCTGCGCAAAGCTCGTTTCCCTCGGCGTCTATCCCTTCGTCGTTCCTTTCGTGCCGATTTCCGGCACGCCGCTGGAGAGCCATCCAAGCCCATCGCCGGATTTCATGCATTCGATCCTCGAGCCATTGTCGCGCATGCTGGTGGAAGGCGGTTTGAAGTCCGTCGATATCAAGGCCGGCTGCGGCAAATGCGGTGCCTGCTCGGCGCTTTCGACCTATGAGCGGAGATTGACCGCATGATGTTCGAACCCATCATCCCGTTCAGGACAGCCGAATATCAGGTGAAATTCGCAACCTCCGAATGGGAACGTCGCGAGGCGCATGCCCTTCGACGGGCGGTGTTCTGCAAGGAGCAGAATTTGTTCGATGGCGACGACCGCGACGCGATCGACGACCACGCCATCCCGATCGTCGCTTTGTCGATGCTCGGCGTGGCATCCGATCAGCTTGTCGGAACGGTGCGGATCCATGAAGCAGAGCCCGGCCTATGGTGGGGCTCGCGGCTTGCAGTGCACGAGGATTTCCGCAAGATCGGCGCGCTTGGTGCCACCCTGATCAAGCTTGCCGTCTCCTCTGCCCATGCCATGGGCTGCACCCGGTTTCTCGCCAATGTCCAGGTGCAGAATGGCCTTTTGTTTCGCCGGTTGCATTGGGAGGTGATCGAGGAATTCGAGATCTACGGTAAGCCACATCTGCGGATGCAGGCCGATCTTGCGCATTACCCGCCCTGCGTCACGCCCGAGGCGGGCTTCGTCGCGCTGCCGAAAAAGGCGGCCTGACCATGGCATTGGATTTGAAGGCCATTGCCGACAGGCTCCGCGCCAGCGCCGGCATATCCGCCAAGGCCGATATCGGCGCTGTCGCTGCCCGTCTCGGCCTATCCGGTCAGGCCGTGCCGGTTGGCGATGACTGCGCGGCCATTGCAGACGGGGATGGCTTCCTGCTGTTTGCGATCGAAGGCTTCATCAACGAATTTGTGGCTGCCGATCCCTGGTTTGCCGGCTGGTGCGGGGTCATGGTCAATATTTCCGATGTCGTTGCCATGGGCGGCCGCCCGTTGGCCGTGGTCGATGCGGTCTGGGCCAATGGTGAAGACGCCGCCGCGCCGCTGCTGGATGGCATGCAGGCGGCGGCCAAAGCCTATGGCGTTCCGATTGTCGGTGGGCATACCAATATCAAGACAGATCGCAGCCAGCTTTCGGTGGCCATTCTCGGTCGGGCGAGGCGACTGCTGACGAGTTTTGATGCAAGGCCGGGTGACATTCTGATTGCCGCCATCGATCACCGTGGCCGCTACCGCGAACCCTTCAACAATTGGGAGGCTGCGACAACCGCGCCGCCGGAGCGATTGCGCGCCGATTTGCAGATCCTGCCCGAGATTGCTGAAGCTGGACTGGCTGACGCTGCCAAGGATATCAGCCAGGGTGGCATTGTCGGCACCGCGATCATGCTGGCCGAATGTTCCGGCGTCGGCATCGAGATCGACCTTGCCGCCATTCCACTGCCCGACGGAGTGAGCCTTGATCGCTGGCTTTCGACATTTCCGAGCTTTGGCTATCTCATCGCGGTGAGGCAGGACAATATCGCGGATGTGCTGCAGCGGTTTGCCGGACGGGACCTCAGCGCCGCGGTCATCGGTGCGGTGACTGAGGGCTCTGCAATCGCGATTTCTGTCGATGGCGAGCGTGAAGTGATCCGCGACTATCGTGCCATGCCCCTGATGCAGTTGACGAGGGAGGCCGCAGAATGAGCCGGCCCCTGCGCATTGCCATGCTGACCCATTCGACCAATCCGCGTGGCGGGGTCGTGCACGCCCTGCATCTGTCGGAAGCGCTGGTGGTGCTGGGGCACGAGGTGGTTCTGCATGCGCCGGATGCGGTGGGGAAGGGCTTTTTCCGCAAGGCACGATGCGGCTCGGCCTGTTTTTCGGTCGGCCCGGCACCCGCAGGCATGACTGCAATGGTGGAGCAGCGGATTGCGGACTACGTCACCTATTTCGAAAGTCCGGCAGCGCGGGACTTTGATATCTTTCATGCGCATGACGGCATATCAGGAAACGCGCTGGCACGGTTGAAGGAGCGGCGGCTGATCGATGGTTTTGCCCGAACCGTGCATCACATCGACCAGTTTTCCGATCCACGCCTGATGGTGCTGCAACGCCGTTCGATTGCTGCTGCCGACTGTTTCTTCACCGTTAGCCGTCTGTGGCGGGGCGTGCTTGCCGCTGAGGGCAAGGCCTCGGTCAATGTCGGCAATGGCGTCGATATTGCGCGGTTTTCGCCGCGCAGGGGTGAAAGCGATGCCCGGTTGAGCGCGCGGCTTGGCCTGCCGCGCGGTCCTGTCTTTCTCAGCATCGGCGGGGTTGAGGCGCGCAAGAATAGTGTTCGCATCCTGAAGGCTTTCACGCAGGTCCGGTCTGTGCGGCCGGATGCGCAGCTGGTGATTGCCGGTGGCGTATCCCTCTTGGATCACGGTGCCTATCAAAGCGAATTCCGCAGGGTTCTTGACGAACACCCGGCGCTTGGCGGCGCCGTGCACATCATCGGTGCCGTCGCGGATGAGGACATGCCGGCACTGTTTCGTCTCGCCGATACGCTTGTGTTTCCCTCGGTCACGGAAGGCTTCGGCCTCGTCGTGCTGGAAGCCATGGCCAGCGGGGTGCCGGTGGTTGTTTCGTCAATTGCGCCGTTTACCGAATATTTGACGCCCGATGACGCGCTCTGGTGCGATCCGCTCGATCCGGCCTCGATTGCGCAGGCGATGATCCAGGCGCTGGCGGAGCCGGTTCGCCAGAAGCTTCGTCCACGCGGACTTCAGATCGGCGCACGCCACAGCTGGGAGCGGACCGCCGAGGCCCATATCGCCAGCTATCTCCAGCTCAGGGAGCATGCCCATGCCTGAAATGCGCTTTGTCGTTACCTGGCCCGATGGCCGGGACGAGGAATGTTACTCGCCCTCGCTCGTCATCAAGGATTTCTTTGCCGAGGGCCAGAGTTACCCGCTTGCCGATTTCCTCAAGCGCAGCCGCGAGGCGCTGACCATCGCCAGCGACCGTGTGCAGGCAAAATATGGCGTTCCCTGTTCGCTGGCACGCGGACAGCTTGCCCGTATCGAGACCGCTGCGACCCAATTTGACGGGCAAGAGGCTGCAACCGTTGTCATGAAGACTTTCATCGCCTGAAGGAGCAAATCCGTGAAGCCTCAAACCCTGAAGAGCCATTATCAGGCCGTCATCATCGGCGGCGGCCAGGCCGGTCTCTCGGCCAGCCACTATCTCCAGAAACAGGGCATCGGCCATGTGGTGTTCGAGGCAAAGACGGCGGCGCACAAATGGCAAAACGAGCGCTGGGACGCCTTCTGCCTCGTCACCCCGAACTGGCAGTGCCAGTTGCCAGATCACCCCTATGACGGGGCCGATCCGCATGGCTTCATGGTGAAAAGTGAGATCCTCGATTATGTCGCCCGCTTCGTCGAAAAGGTCGCTGCACCCATCCTCGAACATACCGAAGTGACGTCGGTTGAACGGTTTGGCCAAGGTTTTCGCGTCGAAAGCGCGGCCGGCACGGTGACGGCGGATGCGGTGATCATCGCCACCAGCCTTTACAGCGAGCCGGCCATTCCTCGCGCAGCCGAGCGGCTGCCGGAAACCATCACCCAAATGCATACCGCCGATTATCGCAATCCCGGCCAGTTGCCGGAAGGTGCCGTCATGGTCGTCGGTTCCGGTCAGTCCGGCTGCCAGATCGCCGAGGATCTGCATCTGGCCGGTCGCAAAGTGCATATGGTGACCGGCAATGCGCCGCGCTGTGCCCGCTTCTATCGCGGACGCGATGTGGTCGATTGGCTCGCCGATATCGGCCAATACGATATCACCATCGAACAGGATGGTATGGCCAAGAAGAAGCACGATACCAACCACTACCTGACCGGCCGCGATGGCGGGCGCGATATCGATCTGCGGAAATTTGCGCTGGAAGGCATGGCGCTTTATGGGCGCATGGAAGCCGTTCGCAATGGCCATATGGTCTTTTCGCCCAACCTTAAAGCCCATCTGGACGAGGCCGACCGCGTCTATAACGGCATCAATGCCCTGATCGATCGTCATATTGCGGAAAAGCAGATCGCGGCGCCCGAAGGTTCCGTCTATCAGCCGCTCTGGGAGCCGCAGGTGGAAATCACCGAACTCGATCTTGTGGCCGAAGGCATCACATCCGTCATCTGGGCGACGGGCTTTCGTCCCGGCTGGTCGTTTGTCGGTCTGCCGATCTTTGATGGCACCGGCTACCCGGTGCAGCGACGCGGCGTCACCGGCATTCCCGGCGTCTATGTTCTGGGCCTGCCCTGGCTATGGACCTGGGGGTCCGGCCGTTTCCTCAGCGTTGGCAAGGACGCCGAACATGTGGTCGGTCACCTGTCGCATTTCCTCTGCGACAACCAGCCTGCCGCAAGCCGGGCCATGGTGGGGTGAAATCGCTTGGCCCTTAGCCCGAGAAAAGGAGGTTTGATATGAACCTCGTGCCGCGCCATCCTCTGCAAGGGCTTTGCGCTCCCCGCTCCGACGTGGCGGCGCTGGTTGATGCGGCGCTGACCCCCAAGATCCTGCTCGGCATGCCGCATCTCACCCCCTTGGGCCTGTCGCGGACCTGGCTGCTGAAGGAGTTGGGACATAGGCACTGGCTGCTTCTGGCGCGGCGTCTGGGGCTGGAGACAGCCGATTTCCGCACGCCCGACGGTGGCGAGGCCTATGCCGCCATTTCGGCCCTGAAGATCCATGCCGGATTGTCGAGGGGACGCGCCAATGCGGTACTGTCAATCCAGTCCGAGCTCTATGCGACCTCCGACACGCGCATGGAAAGCCTGCACAGATTGCAGATCGATGGCCGTGATATCGGGTCTGTCGTGCTGCAATCGGTTTTCGTGGCGCGCAGCGGGCAGGGCAACCGTTCCATCAAGCGCTCGCTCGTGCGCCATTTCCAGACAGACGGCAGCCTGTTCGAGAGCCGGTTGACGCAGGATGTGGTGGCACTGCGCCTTTGGAACGAGCCGGACCATGAGCCCGACTGCGAGATGCATTTCCACCCCTCTCCGCTTGAAGAATTCAACGGTGCGGGCCTTTTGTATTTTGCCGAATATATGGGTCTGCTTGGCCGTGCCCTCTTTCATTGGGAAGGGCAGGCAGCCGTGGAGAGGCTTGATCAGCCGGTGTCAGTTCTGTTTTCCGGCAATACCGACGTTGGCGAGACTTTGCGCATTTCCGGCTATCGCTCACCCGATCGTCCGTTGCTGAACCGTTGCGTCATACAAAGAACGGACGGTTCGGTGCTGGTGCGGGCATTGATTGGGTAGGTCCCCCGATCGACGTCATTCATCCAAACGCGTCATTCAACGGTTTACCATCTGCGCGAAAGTCTTTTCGTCTCAATAGTTTGGAACATAGTCGCGGCCGGGATCGATGCTGGCCGGGCGACCGTCGATGAACAATTCGCCGATGCGCGGTGCGCTGCGGGAAATCACCTTGCCGCCCTTCACGACCAAGAGACGTGTCGGCTTCAGCCGCAGGGCCTCGATGACATCGGCGGCCTGCAGCACGACGAGATCGGCATTGCAGCCGATATCGAGACCATAGTTTTGCAGACCCATGGTCTTTGCGGAATTCACGGTCAGCGCGTCAAAGATCTTCTTCTTGTCCTCCAGTCCGCCCATTTGCGCCACGTGGATGGCCATATGCCCCACTTCCAGCATGTCGGCCGAACCCATCGAGTACCAGGGGTCCATGGTGCAATCCTGCCCGAAGGACACGTTGAGGCCGGCATCCATCAGTTCGCGCACGCGCGTCATGCCGCGCCGCTTGGGATAGGTATCGTGGCGTCCCTGCAGCATGATGTTGATCAGCGGATTGGGGATGACGTTGATTTTGGCTTCCGCCATCAGCGGAATGAGCTTGGAGACATAATAATTGTCCATCGAGTGCATGGAGGTCAGGTGCGAGCCGGCAACCCTTCCCTGCAAGCCGTGGCGAATGGTTTCCGCCGCCAGCGTCTCGATATGGCGGGACATCGGATCGTCGGTCTCGTCGCAATGAATATCCACCGGCAACCCGCGTTCGGCGGCAATGCGGCAAAGCGCCTCGAGAGACAGCCGGCCTTCCTCCATGGTGCGCTCGAAATGCGGGATACCACCGACGATACCAATGCCCATGTCGAGTGCACGGTTGAGAGATTGAACGCCACCTTCGGCCCGGTAGTAGCCATCCTGCGGGAAGGCCACCAGTTGCAGGGTGATATAGGGCGCCACGCGTTCGCGCACCTCAATCAGGGCCTCCGCTGTCACCAGACGCGGATCGGACGTATCGACATGGCTGCGGATGAAGAGAAGACCTTGGCTGACGGCGAGATCGCAGTAGCGCAGCGCCCGCTGCACCAAGGCTTCTTTTGTCAAAAGCGGGCGCAGCTCGCCCCAGAGGGCAATGCCTTCCAGCAGCGTGCCGGACACGTTCATGCGCGGCATGCCGAGTGACAGGGTTGCATCCATGTGGAAATGCGGATCGCAGAAAGGTGGGCTGACGAGCCGGCCCGTGGCGTCGATCTCTTCGCCGGCAGCCGCATCGATATGCTGTTCGATTGCGGTGATTTTTCCGCCAGTAAGGCCGATGTCAAAACCCTTGCGGCCATCGGGCAGATTGGCGTTGCGGATGATCAGGTCGAACATGGTGGATGTCCTTTGGTCAGCGCTCGCCGCGCCTATAGGGTTGCATCAGTGCCTGCGGAACGCGGGCGCGCCTTGCCATCACGGCAAGTGCTGCGATGGAGAGGATATAGGGGATCATCAGGAAAAGCTGGTAGGGCACAATGCCGCCCAGCGCCGTTTGCAGCCGCAATTGAAAGCCGTCGAAAAGCGCAAACAGCAGCGCGCCGATCAGTGCCCGGCCCGGTCGCCAGGAGGCAAAGACGACAAGCGCGATGCAGATCCAGCCGCGCCCCTGCACCATGGTGGGAAAGAAGCTGTTGAAGGCCGATAGCGTCAGAAAGGCGCCGGCCATGCCCATCAACGCAGAGCCTGTCATGACGGCGCCGTAGCGAATGGCCATGGGATTGATGCCCTGCGCTTCTGCCGCATGCGGGTTTTCGCCGGTCATGCGAATGGCAAGGCCAAGCGGCGTGCGAAAGAGCATATAGGCAAGCAACAGGGCAAGCGCGATGGCCAGATAGGTCGGCGGCGTCTGCGAAAAGAAGGCCGGGCCGAGGAAGGGCAGGTTGCTAAGGCCTGGAATGGCAATCGGCTGGAAGGGCGTGATCGTCGGCGGCGTGCCGGCAACCGGCACCAGCAGCCGGAAGACATAATAGCTGAAGCTTGAGGCAAACAGTGTAACGCCAAGGCCGGACACATGCTGTGACAGGCCGAGCGTAACGGTCAAAAGCGCATGCAGCCCGCCGAACAGGCCGCCGGCCAGCGCTGCAATCATGAGGCCGGTCCAAAGATCGGCGCCATTATAGACCGAGAGCCAGCCGATCATCGCGCCAAAGGTCATGATGCCTTCGATGCCAAGGTTGAGCACGCCGGCCCGCTCGCACAACAGCGCGCCAAGCGTGCCGAGGATCAGCGGCGTTGCGATACGCAGGACCGCTGCCCAGAGGCCTGCCGAGGCGATGATATCGGCGATCGCGCTCATCGGCGTATCCTGTATTGCGTGAAGAAGAGGGCAACGAGCATGGTGAGGAGCGAAAGCGCCACCGTGACATCGGCAATATAGCTCGGAATGCCCATGGCACGGCTCATGCCGTCGGCACCGACAAACATGGTGGCGGTGAACAGAGCAGCCAGCACCACGCCGAGAGGATTGAGGTTGGCGAGCATGGCAACCACGATGCCGGAATAGCCATAGCCCGGCGAAAGATCGGTCGTGACATAGCCCTTGACCCCCATAACCTCGACGGCACCCGCAAGGCCCGCAAGGCCGCCGGACATGCAGGCGACGATGACCAGAGTGCGCCCCAGTGGCACGCCGGCAAACACGGCGCCCGCCGGATTGAGGCCTGCGGCATGCGACTGCATGCCGAAAACGGTGCGCGACTGGATGACATGCAGGAGAAATGCCAGAACCACGGCGATGGCCAGACCCAGATGCAGGCGCGAACGGCTGAGCAGCTTCGGCAGCATGGCGGCATCTGCCACCGATTGCGATTGCGGCCAGCCAAAGGCGGTGGGGTCCTTCAATACGGTATCGATGAGCATGGAAACAAACAGCACGGCGACAAAATTCAGAAGCAGCGTCGTGA
The DNA here is from genome assembly GCF_005222845.1 of Rhizobium sp. FY34. GTDB lineage: Bacteria > Pseudomonadota > Alphaproteobacteria > Rhizobiales > Rhizobiaceae > Neorhizobium. The sequence continues at coordinate 148,961 of NZ_STFZ01000001.1, forward strand.
CCACCTCATCGACCGAAAAGCGCAGCCGAAGCCAGAGCGGGATCAGCAGAAGCACCATGCCGGCAAGAGCGCCAATGACCAGCAGTGCCGGGATCTGGATCGATGCCGGCAGACCGCCAAGAAGATGCGAACTGGCGGCTGCTACGGCGATGGCGCCGATATAAAGCTGGCCTTCGGCGCCGATATTCCAAAGCCTTGCGCGAAAGGCGACGGCAGCCGCAAGGCCCGTCAGCATCAGCGGCGTGGCACGCGTCAGGGTTTCGGTCGTGGAAAGCCTCGAGCCATAGGCGCCTTTGAGGATGCGCCAATAGGCTTCCAGAACCGGCGCGCCGGCAATCGCGATCAGGATGCCGGAAAGCGCCAGTGCGGCGATAATGGCAAGGATCGGTGTTGCGATGACAAGCGTCAGGGAGCGGTGCTCGCGCCGTTCAAACCGCATGGGAAAACTCCTGCGCCCATTCGCCCGCCATCATCAGGCCGAGCTTTTGCGCCGAGGCCTCTTCCGCCGGAATGGGTGGCGAAAGCCTGCCGCCGACAATTGCCTGGATGCGATCGGCGAGCGCCATCACCTCGTCGAGATCCTCGGAGATCAGTAGAACCGCCGTACCCTGACGTCTGGCTTCCAGAATGCGTTCGTGCACGGCGGCCACCGCGCCTTCGTCCAGGCCACGCGCCGGCTGTGCGGCAATCAGGATGCGCGGGCGGTTGATGAGATTGCGCCCGAGGATGAGCTTTTGCATATTGCCGCCCGACAGAAGCCGGATGCGGCTTGAAGGTGTACCACCGCGCACATCAAACTGGTCGATGATCTTTTGCGCGTAGGCCATGCCGGATTTTCGGTCGACCAGACCGTGGCGCGAAAAGGCCGGAAGACGTTCCAGAATAGCATTTTCCCAGATGGCCATTTCGCCGATCGCGCCATCCTTGTTGCGATCTTCGGGAATGCGGCCAATGCCGGCAAACACGGCGTCAGCAACGCTCAAGGTATCTATCGGCTTGCCAAACAGCAGGAGATCGCCGCTGGTGCGGGCGCGCGTTCCAGACAGGAGCTGCGCCAGGACCGTCTGGCCATTGCCGGAGACGCCGATAATGCCCAGCACCTCGCCGGCCCGCAGCCGGAAATCCACGGCCTTCAGCGTATCCACGCCGTTTTCCCGCACCGTGATGCCGGCAGATTCCAGCACGATTTCGCCGGGTGTGGAGGCTTCCCGCTGAGGGCGTGTCACTGTGCGCCCCACCATGAGTTCGGCAAGTTCCGTCTTGCTCGTCTCAGCGGCCTTGCGTTCTGCCACCTGCCGGCCACCGCGAAGAACCACGATCCGGTCGGCGGCATTCATGACCTCGTCCAGCTTGTGCGAAATGAAGATCAGCGAAAGGCCCTGGGCTGCCATGTCCTTGAGGATCGAGAACAGCTTTTGTGCCTCGATCTGCGTCAGAACCGCTGTCGGCTCATCCAGCACAAGAATGCGGGCATCGTTATAAAGCGCCTTGAGGATCTCGACCCGCTGCTGCTCGCCGACGGACAGATCACCAAGCCTTGCATCCGGATCGACCTTGAGGCCGAAGCGCTCGGAAATGGAAAGAAGCTTTTGGCGTGCCTCGCCTTTGCGTGCGCGAAAGGACCACAGGCTTTCCGTGCCGGTGGTGACATTGTCGAGAACAGTCAGGTTGGGCGCCAGCGAGAAATGCTGGTGCACCATGCCGATGCCGGCGCGGATGGCGGCGCGGGGCTTTCCCGGCGGCAGCTCCTGTCCATCAATGACTACGCGACCGCTATCTGGCATATAGTGGCCAAAGAGAATGCTCATCAATGTGGTCTTGCCGGCGCCGTTTTCGCCCAGAAGCGCAACGATCTCGCCCTTCTGCAAGGAGAGTGAGATATCGTCATTGGCAAGGTTATCACCGAACCGCTTGCTGACATGCTGGATCTCGAGCACCGCCGCACTCATGCGCCAAGCCCGGCAATGGGAAATCGGTGCTGCCAGCGTTCCTCCCGTTCGAGATCCGCGGCCAGCGATAGCAGAAGTTTTTCTGCTCCCATCGGCGCCATGATCTGCACCGGAAGCGGCAGGCCTTCCTCATCTGCGCCGAAGGGAAGGGTGATGGCCGGAAAGCCGGATGCATTGGCAAGCGTTGCAAGCGGCGCAAAGGCTGCCATCCGGTCGAAATGCAGCTCCGTATCGCGATGATCGCTGGGAAAAGAGCCGATCGGCAGGGGTTTCGAAGACAGCATCGGGCAGAGAAGGCAATCAATGTCCTCGAATATCCGCCAGAGATCGCGGCTGACCAGAACCATGGCATTCAGGCTGCGCCAGAGATCAGTTGCCGACATTGACAGGCCGCGCTCGATCACCGCTTGTGTCAGCATTTCGGTTTTCGAAGCATCCAGATTGAACCGCGAGATGGTTTCGGCAAGGTTTGCGCTGGCGATATTGAGGAATGCCGATCCACTGGCCGTCGCTGGCGGCTCTATGAGCGAAAAATCAATCGGCACCAGTTGGTGGCCCAAAGCTTCCAGCGCCCGCCCTGCCTCTTCGATGACTGCGAGACGGTCCGACTGCGTTGGGAAGCGGGTGCCGGTGTCGGTCAGAATGCCGATGCGAAGCTTTGCCGTGCTGGCCGGCGTCGGTACATAGGGCGGAAAGGGGCCGTGCGCCGTGCCGCTGATGGCGGAAAACAGACTTGCAATATCACGCACTGAGCGGGCGACGGTGAGTTCTGTTGCCAGACCGCCGAGGTTATTGCCGAAACTGGGGCCGGCGGGCATGGCCCCACGGCTGGGCTTGAGGCCGACAAGGCCGCAGCAGGCCGCCGGCACGCGGATGGAGCCGCCGGCATCCGTGGCATGGGCAATCGCCACAATGCCGGATGCAACGGCTGCTGCCGATCCACCGGATGAGCCGCCGGCGGTTCGCGTCTGGTCGAGCGGATTGCGGCAGATCGGGCCGATCTGCGGTTCACTGGCCAGAGCAAGGCCGAATTCCGGGCTGGTGGTGAGGCCGAAGACGCAAAAGCCTTCACCGCGAAAGCGTGCCGCAAGATCTGAATCGACAAGCCCGCCACGGCGCGCCATGAGTTTGGAACCGGCCACCACCGGAAAGCCCGCGAACGGGCCTCCCAGATCCTTTGCAAGCGTCGGCACGCCGGCAAAGGTCATGGCGGCACGGGCAGGCGCGTCCAGTGGCATCGCGTCTATGGTTGCTGCGGAGGCTATGCCCTTTTCCGCATCCAGATAGGCGATGGAGCCCAAGTGAGACATGGCTTCGGCTGTCGCGATAGAGGCTTGCATCGCTTGCGTGCTGGTCAGGCGGCCATGGGCGATCGCCTGCGCCAGCTTGGTTGCATCATCTTGCATCGCAGCGCTTACTTCGGCTCGTCCATGATCTTTGGAACCTCGAACGTGCCGGCTTTGATCTCGGCGCGCTTGGCTTCCATGGCCGCTTCTGCATCTGCCGGGGCCACGCCCTTGACGAAGGTGATGTCGCTGCCGCCTTCCTTCATCAGGCCATAGGCGGTGTAATCGCGCCCGGTCTTTTTGCCGGCCGCCACATCGGCAAGGGCGGCATTGAGGATCGGGCGGAAGTTCCAAAGGGCATTGGCAAACACGGTCTGCGGGTAACGGGGCGTATAGTCGATCAGCGAGCCGACCGATTTGATGCCGCGTTCCTTGGCGGCATCCGCCGTGCCGATGCGTTCGCCAAACAGGATGTCTGCGCCGGCATCGATCTGGGCAAGGCCTGCCTCGCGGGCCTTTGGCGGATCAAAGAAGGTGCCGATAAACGTGACGAGATGCTTGGCATTCGGGTTTACCGCCTTGACGCCGGCACCGAAGGCATTGATCAGCATGTTGACTTCCGGGATCGGCATGGCGCCGACCGAGCCGACGACGTTGGACTTGGTCATCTTGCCGGCCAGCATGCCGGCCAGATAGGCGCCATCGAAATTCCAGGTGCCGAAGACGCCGAAATTATCACCGGCCTGCTTGCCGCTCGATCCCATGACGAAGGCGGTTTCCGCATAATCCGCGGCCACTTCGCGGGCCTGCTTTTCGACAGGAAATGTCTCGCCGATGATCAGTTTGGCGCCCTGCTCGGCATATTCGCGCATGGCGCGTGGATAATCGGTGCCGGATACGCCTTCGGAAAACACGTATTCGATCACGCCTTCCTTCGCGGCATCCTGCAGGGCTTTGTGCAGAACCGAGTTCCAGGCATTCTCGACCGGTGATCCATGAATGCCGGCGACCTTCATCGGCGTTGCGGCCCGCAGGCTGGGTGCAAGCGCAGTTGCGCCAAGGGCCATGCCCGAGGCCAGCACCGTACGTCTCGACATCATGAATTGCTTTGTCATCTCCGGTCCCCTTTTTTTACCAGTTGGTGAAATAGTTAGGGCCAGCCTAAAAATGTGTCAAGCACGCAGCGCGTTCATAAAATGAGCATTTTAGGGGTGCGAATTTTGTGACTGAATGCGCGCTATGCCCGGATGCCGGCTGTCGGGCGCTTGGCCAATGTCGGGGTTGCACGATGCCGACACCGCAGCTCTGTGCGGGCAAAGGACATGCCTGCAAAACGCACAACAAGTATCTGAAAATTTTGAATTTTCGACCCATTCTTGGGTGTGTCATGGCAAGTGCGCCAATCGTGACAAGGGGTTTGCGCCACCGTCAGATTGCCAAGCCGATCGCCAAACATTAGGGAGTTGGCAGGCGGGACGCTGTCCCGCCGCCCACCGAGCCTAGCCAAAAGCTGGTGCTCACGCCCGCGCTCTGAGTCTGACTGCCGCATCTGCCTTCGCGAAGGCGTTCAGCCTGACCAAAACGCGGACGCTGGTCGAACGTGCTTTTAGAGCACGGTGACGTTTTCGGCCTTCGACTTGCCCGTCTTGCGGTCCTGGCCGATTTCGAAGCTGACCTTATCGCCTTCTCTCAGCGAGCCGCCCCGCTGCAGGGAAGACACGTGAACGAATACGTCCGTTCCACCGTTTTCCGGTGTGATAAAGCCAAATCCCTTGTCGTCGTTGAAAAACTTCACAGTACCGGTGGGCATCGCTGTTCCTTTTTGAATCCCGTCGCCGTTTGCTTCGGCGTTAAACTCTTTATAGCGCGTTTGGCCGCCCTTCAACCGCCAGCACGGCGATCACAGGCAATTTGCGCGTTTCAAAGCGCTGTCGATGGGTCATTCGTGCATTTTCTTTCCCCCTCACCGCCACCTGGTCCTAGCTCAAGGCGCGCTTCAGCGGTTTGACTCGGCTGATGAAGAGGTAGTCGAGTGCGATAACGCCAAGCAGCACCGCCCCTGTCAGCGGAAACAACAGGGAGACAGCGATCATGATGACTGCGCCGGTCTTCCAGAGTTTCATGTCTGCTGGCACCGCAGGCGCCATAAGCCGCGAGGCGCCCGCCGGGCGCCGTTTCCACCACATGACCATTCCACTCACAGACATGAAGATGATCGACAGGCAGAACAATGTCACCAGAGCAATGTTCCATACGCCCATATCGCCTTCATGAAAGGCGATGCCGACAGCCATGGCCTTGCCGGGTACGCCGTAATCGCTGAAACCGATATCGGCCAGAACCTTGCCGCTATACTGGTCGATGTGGACGGTTCGGTCAGACAGAGGGTTGGCGCTGTCATTGCTCATCGTATCGCGCGACAGCGTCCAGACGCCGGTCTCGCCTGAAGGAAAGCCAAGCTGGAACCGGTTGTCAAAGCCGATCGAGCGGGCAAATGCGACAATGCCATCCAGAGTGACCGGTTGGCCTTCGGGCAGTCCTGCCTTGCCGGCAGAAGAGCCGGACATCGGCATTGGCGTCTGTTCCAGCGTCCAGGGCACTTCCTTGATGCCGCCGTGATTCATGCTGGCATGGGTAGAATCGGACAAAGGCACATTGTCCCATTTGGCTGCCGGGAATGTGCTCCAGGCCTGAGTGAACTTGTCGCCCCATATGCCGGCCCATGACAGGCCTGACAGCAGGAATACCATCAGGATCAGGGAGATATAGAAGCCTATCGTGACATGCAGTGACTTCCACAACAGGCGACCGCGCGCAGCAAACTGCGGCACGAGAACACTCGCCAGGCCCTTTCCGTCGCGTGGCCACCAGAGATAGAGGCCGGTGATGATCAACACGATAGCGAAGCCGGCAGCCACTTCGATCAGCCTGTCGCCCAGATCGCCGATGAGGAGCGTACCATGGATCTCGTCGGCCAGATCATAGAGCCCGTTGCGTCGCTCCCAACTGTCCACCACCGTGCCGGTATAAGGATCGACGGCGACCATGGAGGCGGCATCTTCTGTCTTGACCCGGAAGATGGCGACGCCGTCTATCTCGCGCGGCGCAATATACTGAACGATTGTGCCTCCCGGAATGGCCGCGATTGCCGCATCCGCCTGCGCAGACACAGCGGTCTGCACCTGTGCTGGCGTGACGGTGTAGTATTTCTCGCCGTCGCGGCCCGAAATGACACTCGTCCACAGCATCGTCAGCCCGGTGACGGCAAGAACCAAAAGAAAGGGCGCGACATAGAGGCCGGCATAGAAATGCCAGCGCCAGGCCAGGAAGTAAAAGGATCGGCTGGACGCCTGATCGACGCGCCTCTCGGACTGCGCGGTTGTCATGGTCATGATGATATCCCCCGATGATATGGTTGGTTGAAATGCTTTCAGGCTGGTCAGGGTGCCTGTTTGGCCTGTGTGCCCTGACCAGCGGCGATGAGGCGCAAGGTGTCCTCGTCCGTGATGGTGATGATTTCTGGATGCGTGAAGGCGATGAGACCGCTGCGCTTGAAACTGCCAAGACAGCGGCAAACCGTCTCGAGCGTCAGCCCGAGCCAATCGGCAAGATCGGCCCTGGTGAGGTAGAGCCGGAACGTCGTTTGGCCTGGTCTGTCATCCCTAGAGAGCAGCGCGAACCGTTCGGAAAGGTCGAGCATGGCCGATGCAACTTTTTCCGGTGCCGTCTTGCGGCCAAGCAATGTTGCAAGTGCCTGAGCGCGCGTCAGCAACTCCCTCAGCGCAGTGCCGACGGCTTGATCTGTCAGCGGCGCACTGATTGGCTCGATCTGCGTGAAGGTGAGAGTTTCGGCCTTGCATGCTGCGACGCTGCCGATCGACTGTCCGAGAAGCGATCCCGGTCCAAGAATGTCCAGGATCTGGCGGCGACCGTCTCCAAGCGATTGGTAGAGAGCGACACAGCCATCCTTGAGACGAAAGTCCATCGATTGTGGAAAGTCACGCAGCAATAGTTTGGTGCGTGGCGCAACTAGCCTGCAAGCGGTTGATAATCGCTTCGTTTCGTCCGGAATCAGGAAGTCGATCGGCAATATGGGCGAGATTTCGCCCAGGGAAGTCCTGTTGAACATGATGTATTATCCGACATGCAGCCGGACAATACGGTCCCCGATGCGGGGCGTTTTGCCGGCGACGACTGAAGGGCTGCTGCACGGGGCAGCGGCGGTTTCAGGAAATCAGGCCGGCAGGCGGACCGCGTGGTGGTGCGCTGGGTGGAAAAAGCTGACGGTAAAAGGCTTCGCGACGGATCGGCAGCTGAACGTCTGTCGCAACGATGAGTGCCTCACCGATGGAATCGGCTGGTGTCGGCAGGATGGCGCAGGCCGCCAAACGACAGACCTCGCAGCCATTGCCGATATGATCTCCGGGATGTTTCGTCCCGTCGCTTTCCCCGGTCAGGCACAGTATGGGCACCGTTCCATCCGGCAACATGTAGGATGCCAGGTCAGCAATGGATGCTGTGCTCGAAACCAGGGGTGGTTTGTGGGCAAAGCCGACGCACAGAAGGGCAATGGCGCATAGAATGCGCACAAATCTTCCCCAGTCTGACGTGTTTGACACCATGCGAAGCGGTCCCCAGTCGCCTATCTTTAAGGTCTGTCGCAGCCGGCCACAATGCGGCACGTTGTGCCGCGGTGAAATTTTCCCAATCACCGCATCTTGCGTCTTCAGTGCGCCACCGAGCCTGAGTGGCCGGGCTTGACGGGCTATCCCAGGGAAATGCTTTTCAGGCGGCCATATTCCACCTCGGCCGGTCCATAGGTCCCGCGCGTCAGGAGGATCAAGGCCTGTCGGTCGAGCACGGTGATCCTGCGATGCTCGGATTTAATCATGCTGCGCGATTCGAGAACCTTGAGCGCAACGGTGATGCCGGCCCGGCGAACCCTCAGCATCACGGCGATGAGTTCGTGCGTGATGCGGAAATGCTCTTCTTCGGTGCGGTCGTCGACCATCAGGATCCCGAGCGTAGCTCAGCAATAGATTTTGCAACGTGCCGCTTTACGGAAGCATTGTACGCAGGTCATCGGATGAAATTCTGAAAGCCGAGCCGCTGACATGCATGAAACAGTCAAACGGGCTTTCGGTGTCGCCAAGGATGAGAGCCGTACCGGACATGCCGTCGCGTCCGAAGACCCCAACCTCGATCGCCGAGCCGCTCTGCTTGCCGGCAACGATGGATCCGAGCCAGGTTTCGAGGAAATAGACAGATTCTATCTCTTCGTGTGCGTTTTCCAGCGGCTGCCTCAACTGGAGATCAACATTGTGCAGATAGGGCGAGATCATGCCGAGATCGTCACCTGACAGGGCCCTTAGTAGGCGATTTTGAAATGGATGGCTTTGATCGGTGCTCATCGTGCGCTCTTCATGGGGATGTAAGCAGGATTAACTCCGCAACGATAGCGACCTTCCGATGCTATCTATAGAATAGATTTGCAGTGAATATTGATCAATCAGAAGTAAATACTGGGAAATATTACAAAAGTACGGATCTGTATTATACATTAGGCGAAATTGCGGTGGTTGCCCAGGCAGTGCGCGAACTGACCCAGCGTTCCGCCACTGCCGCCAAGGAAATCAAGTCGTTGATCGTCACGTCCGGAGAGCAGGTGCGAACCGGTGTGGCGCTGGTGGGCGATACGGGCAAATCGCTTGAGGTGATGGTGGCCGAGGTCCAGGAGATCAACACAGCCGTCAACACGATCGATCAGGGCACGCAGCAGAATGCGGCCATGGTGGAGGAATCGACGGCAGCCAGCCACAGCCCTGCAAGTGAGGCGGATGCACTGAACAAGCTGATCGCGCAGTTCAATCTCGGCCGGGCACCTGCGCATCAGCCAGCTGTGCGTCTGACCTCCAGCAATCCGCGCCCGGTCGCTTCTCCGGCAAAGGTGCTGGGTCGCCGGGTCGCCAATGCGTTCGGTGCCATGTCCGAATAGACCTGTAAGGAAGTCTGACGATCATGTCCCGCAGATAGGAGACAGCTGGGCAATCCCGTTGCTCAGCGGTCTTCTTTGTCGACTGCGATGTCATTGGCCCTCGTGTGCTATCGATCAGCCGAGCGCAGCTCTCAGCGGATCATAGGCATAGACCCAGGCCGGATCTTCCGGCTGTTTCAGCCAGGTATTGGCGTTGGAAATCGTCTGGACCTTGGTGGCTCGCTCGCGGCGCGTCGCCTCATAGAGCGAGAAGGCTCCCGCATAGCCCGACAGACCGCTTTCCTCCAGGCAGCGCGTCAGGATGGCGGCATCCTCGATGGCCATGCAGGCACCCTGCGCCATATGCGGGCGCATCGGGTGGCAGGCGTCACCCAGCATGACCAGACGGCCCTGGCTCCACAGGTTCAAGGGATCACGGTTCCAGAATGGCCATTTGGTGACGGTTTCGGTGGCATCGATCAGCGCCTGGACGACTGGATGCGAGCCGCCGAAGATGGCTTCCATCTCCTCGCGGGAACTGTCGACGAAGCTCGTCTCATGCTCCCAGCCATCCACGGGAACGCCAGTGACATAATAATACTCGTCGCCATTGCCCTTGGTCGCATAGGCCATGATATGGCGCGACGCCTCCCACCACCATTTGACGCAGGTTTCAAACTGCAGTCCGGATGCCCGTAGCTTGTCCATGCTGACGACGGCGCGATGTCCGACCCAGCCGGAGAACCGTGGCTTTTCGGGTCCGAGCAGCATTTCGCGGATCATCGAGTTGATGCCGTCGGCGCCGACGACCAGATCGGCGGCAATCTGGCGGCCATTGGCGAATGTCAGCAGAACGTCACGCTCGCGCTCCTCGATGCCGGTCAACCGGTGATCGTAATGCACACGGTCCTTGTCGAGAATGGCAATCTGCTCGGCATGCATGTCGCCACGGTGGATGGTGATGTAGGAGGCGCCATATTCGCGCCGGGCATAATCACCGAGCTGAATGCGGGAGAAATAGTCGCCGGTGTTTCCATCGCGGGAAAACCAGTAGTCCGGATGGGCGCCGATCTCCTCCAGCCGCTTTTCAAGGCCGATCTTGCGGAAGATCTTCATGACATTCGGGCCGATATGGATGCCGGCGCCAATGCGCGAGAAGGCCGGTGCCTGCTCGAAGGAATGGACGTCGAAACCCGCCTGCGCCAGAAGGGCTGCGGCCGCAGCGCCTCCGAGACCGGCGCCGATGACGGCAATTTCGACCTTCTCGACTGGATTGCTCATTGTCTTGTCCTTTCACTGTAGTTTGTTCGTACACTAACAATCATGGGTATGTTTATGCCGTAAGGTGTTTGGCGTCGGCGCTGCTCACCAGGGTGGCAGGTCCGGCGCGAAGCGTTGCCTGAGATAGGTGGCAAGTGCCTGCTTCTCTTGCGGTGTGAACTCTTGGGCGAAGGAGGGCATATCGCGCAGGTCAAGCCCGTCCGGTGCCGTGAGACCCTCATCGAGAACGGTCATCAAGGCATCGGCTACCGGGGCGCGAAGGACTGCCGACCTGGAAAGCGGTGTGCGCGCCGCTGTTACAAGGCCTTCGATGGCCGGTTCGTGGCAGACGCCACAGGCGCTCTCATAGATCCGGCTTGCCTGTCCGGGGAGAGGATTACCCGCCGCAACCGGGATAGGTGCTGGCTGCTGAGGCGCAGGCTCGATGCGCGACGCAAGATAAGTTGCCATGGCACGAATATCGGCATCGGGCAGGGCGGTCAGGCTTGCCGCGACCTCTGCCATGGGGCCGGATGCACTGGCGGGAGCGGCATGGCCATATCGCAGATAGCCAAACAGGGTATCCGCGTTCCAGCCGCGGGCGCCGGCTTCCGCCCCTTCCAGGGCCGGGGCGTACCAGCCTTTGATCATAGCGCCTGTCATGCCCGGCCGTTCGGCGCCGGCCGCATTGCGTGGCGCGTGACAGGCCGAACAGTGCCCGGCGGCTTCCACCAGATAGCGCCCCCGGTTCCAGGCCTCGCTTTGCGACGGCATGGCTTCAACGGGCTTTGCGTCGTGATAGAGCAGGTTCCAGGCGGCAAGCGCCGGGCGAAGGTTGACAGGCGCCAGCATCCGGGCGTGCGGCGTTTCCTGCTGCACCGGCTCCAGCGTTTGCAGATGGGCGTATAGCGCCAGCATGTCTTCGCTGCTGATTTTCGCGAAGGATGTATAGGGAAAGGCCGGATAGAGATTGTGGCCATCGCGGCTGATGCCATGGCGCATGGCGCGCTCGAAGGCTTCAAAACTCCACTGTCCAAGCCCGGTCTCAGGGTCAGAGGTCAGATTTGTCGAATAGACGGTGCCGAATGGCGTCTCAATTGCCCGTCCGCCGGCATTGGCAAGCCCGCCCTCAGAAGTGTGACAGCTGGCGCAATTGCCCAGCGCAAAAACCTGGCGACCCCGCTCAAGTGTTGCTTGCGAAAACGTGCCGGCTGCCGGTGCCGCAGAGGGCGGAATGCTGCGATGGATCGGCAGTGACACAGCTCCCAGCGTCAGCGCCCCGCTTAGCATGGTGCCGAGCGCGAGCGCCTTGGCGCGCCAGGCGCGACTAAGACGCGGGCTTTCATTCGCGGTCAGTGCCAGTATCTGCGGCACCTGCCCTGCGCCAAGCGCTGCGCGCATCTTCTCCGGCGTAAACGGCACCTCGCGCATGCGCACGCCAGTTGCATCGAAAATCGCATTGGCAATGGCCGCAGCACTGGGCACGGCAGCGCTTTCGCCAACACCCAGCGGTTGATCGCCCGGCCGCTCGATCAGCATGGTCTCGATATCGGGAACGGCCGGAAAGGTCTGGATCGGATAGGCAGCCCAGCTTTGCGGGGTCGGCGCGATCTCGTTGAAACGGAGGTCTTCCATCAGCACGCGGCTGGCCGTCTGGATGGCATTGCCATGGATCTGCTGGCGCACGCCATCCGGATTGATGACGAGGCCCTGATCCTGGCCGATGAAGATGCGCGACAGCGTCACCTCGCCGGTTTCGGTATCCACGGCCACATCCACCACCCAGGCGGCGGAGGCTGCCGCGGTTCCCGGAAACGTGCCGTGGACGTAGGTTGCAAAGGCAAAGCCCTGGCCAAAGGCCATGCGGCCTTCGCGGCGCAGGCGCGGTCCTGTATGCGCCTGCCAGCCTGCCTGCTCTGCCGTTTTTCGTACAAGCTCTGCCTCGCGCGGATCATCAAGATGACGCAGGCGAAAGGCAACCGGATCTTCGCCGGCCTCATAGGCCATTTCGTCGATGAAGCTTTCATGGGCAAAGGTGTTGGGCAGGGCCGAGACGCCGCGCATCCAGGCGGCCCGCACGATTGGCGCCATGTCATGCACAGTGATGCGTTTGTGCGGAACCCGGTAGGGCGGAATGATCGTCCGGTCGCCCATGTCGGATACGCGCGGCTCGGGGCTGACCCGGCCGGTCAGAAGCAGCGCCAGATTGGGGCCGCGATTGGACGGGTACCATGTGTCGATGGCATAGGCATGCAGGGCGCCGCCTTTCAGCCCGCCCTCGACTTCCATCAATTGCGCGGCACCCTTCGGCTCCCAGAGATGTTCCTGGGCGCGTGTCAACTGCACCCGAACCGGACGGCCGGTCGCCCGCGACAGCAGCAGCGCATCGCCGCACACATCATCGGCGCAATTTCGGCCATAGCAGCCTGCCGCCTGATAGCGGCGGATCTCGATATCCGTCGGCGCAATATCGGCAAGAACCGCCAGATCGCCGCGCAGCATATGCGGGTTCTGCGTGCCCGACCAGACGATCGGCGTTCCGCCGTTCCAGTCTGCGACGGCGCAGGAGGGGCCGATCGAGCCATGTTCATGATAGGGCCAGATATAGGTTCGCTGGCGCGCCACCTCGCACTGGGTGATGGCGCGGCTGAAGTCACCGGACCGATCAAGGCTGCGTGGCGTCGACGGGTGATCCTTCAGCGTCTGGCGCAGATCCGCCATGTCGGGGATTTCGGGCGGCATATGCCACTGGGTCGGCAAGGCTTCGGCAATCGCGTGAGCCTGGTCGGCACGTTCCGCCACCACGCCGAGGAAATCTCCTTGGGCGACGACCGCGATGAAACCGGGCATGTGCCGCACCGCTGCCTCGTCATAGCCGATAAGGCTCTGGCCGACAAAGGCGCCGCTATCGCGCCCGGCATAGGGGGGGCGAATGACATGGCCATGCAGCATGCCGGCTATATCCACATCGTGAATATAGCTGTGCTCGCCGCGCAGCTTGGCGGGAAGATCCCGCCGACCGGTCTTCTGGCCGATGATGCGGTAGCTTGACGGGTCCTTGACGGGTGTCGAGCGGTCAAGGCGCAGACGGATCTCGCCTTCTGCCAGGAGGTCTGTATAGGGCAGCGACCGCTCAAGCCAGGTCGCGCAACCGTTCTCCGTCACGATGCCGTCGGCTGGCGCGTTCAGCCGACGCGCGGTCTCGGCAATCAGGTAAAGTCGCGCCTGCGCTGCCGCCAGTCGCAGCGGAATGGCGGCAATCTGCATGGTTTCCGAGGCAATCGTCGGTCCCTGGTCTGGCGTCAGTGCGGTATCGCCCAGCACGATGCGGACGTCAGCGAGGGCCAGATCCAGTTCCTCGGCCACAACCTGCGCCAAGGCGGTTTCGATGCCGGTTCCGAGATCGACATGGCCGTTATAGCCGGTAGCCGATCCCTGGCCGTCGAGCCTCAGGAAAATGGCGGGGCCGGAGGCAAGCTCGTCATAGATGATGAGGCTGCCGGTGGGCGGGGACATGGTCACGCCTGCGCCTCCCGCATCAGTTCGGCTGCACGCTCTACCGAGGCGATGATTTCCAGATGCGTGCCGCAGCGACAGAGATTATGCCGCAGAGCCTGGCGGATTTCATCACGGCTGGGGGAAGGGTTGCTGGCCAGAAATGCAGAGGCCGTCATCACCATGCCGTTCAGGCAGTAGCCGCATTGCGCGCCTTCGCATTCGAGAAACCCCTGCTGTACGGCCGAAAGCTTTCCTGTTTGGGGATCTGCAAGCCCTTCCAGCGTGGTGATCTGGCAGTTTTCGGCGCGCTTGGCCCGCAGCATGCAGGCGCGTGCCGGTTGCCCGTCGATCAAAACGGTGCAGGCGCCGCATTGTCCCTTGCCGCAGCCATATTTGGTGGCCTTCAAGCCCAGTTCGTCGCGCAGCACATCCATAAGTGTGCGATTGCCCGGCGATGGTAGAAGGCGCGCCGACCCGTTCACGGTCAGCTCGATCGTGTTCGTCATGGTTCCCTCTGGGCTTCTTTTTTTGACCCTTGTCAGGAATTCAGCAGAAATATTGTTTGTATGCAAATGATTTTGCGTGGGTGTCTGCACATTTTTGCGCAATCAACGGGCAGGAATTGATTTTGCAGGATTTTTGAGCAGTCACCATTGTGGTGGGCTCTTGCCCTCCCGTGGCGATTATCGCCTTGACGCGCGGCAAGCCTATGTTGCAGTTCGGTATGATGCTGAAAACGCTGGGCGTGCCGATGACCGATCAAAATGAGAGCTATATCCTGGACGATCAGGTCGGCTTCCTGCTGCGCCTTGCCTATCAGCGGCACATCGCGCTGTTCATGGAGCAGATGACCGGCGGTTTGACGCCGCCGCAATTTTCCACGCTCTACAGGTTGCGCGAGGCCGTCGAACCGATCTCTCAAAATGCGCTTGGCCGTCTGGTCGGCATGGATGCTGCAACGACAAAGGGTGTGGTTGCCCGTCTTCTGTCGCGTGATCTCATCCGTGTCGAGAAAGATGGCGGGGACCGCAGGCGCTACACGCTGTTCATCACCGATGCCGGCCGGCAGTTGCTTGATGCGGTGATGGCGGATGTGAAGGGTATCAGTGAAGCAACGCTTGAGCCGCTTGCTCCGCAGGAGAGAGCGCAGTTTCTGGCGCTGCTGAAACGTCTGATATAAATTATTCAACTGTATAAAACAGGCGGAATCAAATGGTTCCTTGGTGTGGTGTTGAGAGTGGGGCGGGATTTGAGCGAGCGTGAGGCCAAGGGGGAGTTGAAAGCAAAGGCGAGGGGGCGTGCTGTGGGTCGCCCGTCGCGGAATGACGGGGCCGGTGCCGGCCCGGACCTGCGGGATGGCATTCTCGATCATGCCGAACTTGTCTTCGCCGAGGCCGGTTTTGCCGGCGCCAACCTGCGTGAGATCGCCGCGCGTGCCGGCGTCAATCAGGGTCTGATCCGCTATTATTTTGGCTCCAAGGCCGATTTGTTCGACGAATGCTTCCGTCGGCGTGGCGGGGTTCTGGCCGGCCACCGGCATGTCAATCTCGACCGCCTGCTGGAAATGAGTGATGCGCCGAGCGTTGAAGATATTGTCTATGCCTATCTGAAGCCGCAATGGGACATGAAATATTCAAGCCCGAATGGCGCGGCCTTCGTGGCGATGCAGGCGCGCCTGCATGCGGAGCCGGAAGAGCATGCGCTGCGCCTGCGCCGCGAGGTCTATGATGCCTCGGTCAAGCGCTATATCGCCACCCTGGCTTTGGTTTTGCCGCAGATTCCTAAGGATATCATCAGTGTGCGCATGGCCTTTCTCGTCGGTGCCTATCTGTTCATGCTGAACGATCTGGGCCGTATCGGCGACCTGACGGAGGGGCATCTGACGAGCTTTGGCAAGGATGAAATGCTCGACCAGTTGGTGCGCTTTCTGTCAGCCGGTTTGCGTGCGCCTTTGTGACTTTGCACAAAAATAGCGCGGGCCTAAAAATTGCGCTTGTAATTATTCATATGAATAAATAACCTCAGCTCATCGCAGGAAAAACACTGGCTCCCGCGGCCGGTGCTGAGGAGATGATGATGGCCAAGGGATACAATGTTCGCGCCAATGGCATCCGCCATCACCTCCTGCATTTTCAAGGTGAAGGCCCGGTTCTGCTGCTGGTTCCCGGTATTACCTCGCCGGCCATAACCTGGGGATTTGTCGCCGAGCGCCTGAGTGCGGCCTATGATGTGCATGTGCTCGACGTGCGCGGTCGTGGTCTGAGTGAGGCGGGTGATCTTGATTATTCGCTCGATGCCATGGCCGCCGATGTGGTGGCACTGGCTGGGGTTGCCGGGCTCGGCAAGCCGATAGTGCTTGGCCATTCCATGGGTGCGCGCACCGCCATTCGCGCTGCGCGGCTGTCACCGGCCCGCTTTTCCGGTCTCATTCTGGTCGATCCGCCGGTGTCGGGTCCCGGCAGGCGCGCCTATCCCTCCGCCTGGAACTGGTATGAGGATTCCATCCTGATGGCGCAAGCCGGCTGTTCGGGTGCCGATATGCGCCGCTTCTGTCCGACCTGGACCGATGAGCAGGTCGCGCTGCGTGCCGAATGGCTGCATACCTGCCAGCTTGATGCGATCCGCACCGCATTCGACGGTTTCCACACCGACGACATCCATGCCGACCTTGCAGAGCTTTCGCTGCCGCTGCGGCTTGTCGTGGCAGGTGGTGCGCCTGTGATCGGCGCCGATGACATTGCCGAGATACAGGCGCTGGCGCCCTCCATCGAAACCCGCATCGTCGAAAAAGCCGGACACATGATCCCCTGGGACGACCTGGAGGGTTTCCTGTCCGCAACACTCGATTTTCGTGCCTGAAACAGCAGGACCACTGAAGAGGATACCGATTATGGACCACGCAAGCTTTACGGAAATCTGCCTGCACCAGTTGAAAATGTCCGGTGTGCGCAATGGCGAACGGTTGATCGTGCTGACCCAGGGCAATGATCGCCTGGATTATGCCGATGCCTTCATGGCAGCCGGACAGCGTCTTGGCGCCAGCATGTACCACATGCGCCTGCCGGCCCCGCTTCCCGTCGGCGGCTGGAATGTCGGCGTCACGGGTCTCGCCGCCATGCCCGATGCGGTCGAGGCGCTGAAGGCCTGCGACATGCTGATCGACTGCATCTTCCTGCTGTTTTCGCCCGAGCAGATGGCAATCCAGGCGGCTGGTACGCGCATCCTGACCGCTGTGGAGCCACCGGAACTGCTGGCCCGCATGCTGCCGACCAAGGAAATCCGCGAAAAAGTGGAGATTGCCGGCGAAATGCTCGCCAAGGCCAAGGTCATGCGCATCACCTCGCCGCATGGCACGGATGTGACCTACAAGCTCAACACCTATCCGACGGTGACCGAATATGCCTGCACCGACGAGGCTGGCCGCTGGGATCATTGGCCGTCCGGCTTCGTCTTTACCGGTGGCGATGACGATGGCGTCGATGGCCAGATCGTCGTAGGTGTGGGCGATATCCTGCTGCCTCAGAACATCTATGTGCGCGAGCCGATCATCTACACGATCGAAAAGGGCTGGGTCACCGACATCCGCGGCGGGCTGGATGCGGAACTGGTGAAATCCTATATGGGCGCCTTTAACGACCCACGCGGCATGGGCATGAGCCATGTTGGCTGGGGCATGAACCCGCATGCCAAATGGCACAATCTTGTTCCTGGCGCTTTCCCTGGTGGCATGGGCATGGAGCCGCGCAGCTTCTACGGCAATGTCATGTTCTCCACCGGCCCGAACAATGAGCTCGGCGGCCCAAATGATACGGCCTGCCATCTCGACATTCCCATGCGCGGTTGCTCGCTGTTTCTCGATGACGAGCCGGTGGTGATCGACGGCGATATCGTTGTGAAAGACATCCAGATGGCGCGTGCCTGACCGGCCTTTCCTTCAAACGCGGGAGAAACCCATGTCGCAACAGGACGTCTATCAGGCTGCGGGCTTCGGTCAGCCTGTGCCACGCGGAACACGCCCGGCGATTGTCGTGGTGGATTTCAGCTATGGTTTTACCGATACGATCTATCCGACCGCCGCTGACATGCGCGATGCGATAGAAGCAACCCGCCGGTTGACGGATCTCGCCCGCGCCAAGGGCTTGCCGGTGATCTATACGACGATCGCCTATCATCCGGGGGAGGTCTCGAAGCTTGCTTGGCTGCGCAAGGCGGGCGGCATGGCGGCCCTTCTGGAAGGCAGCCGGCTCGTGGAGATCGATGCGGCGACCGGTATCCAGCCCGGCGATCCGATCATCGCCAAGAAAGGAGCATCTGCCTTCCACGGGACTGGCCTTGCTGCCCTTCTGACCGGTGCCGGTGTCGATACGCTGATCGTCACCGGAGCCACGACATCCGGCTGCGTGCGGGCATCGGTGGTGGATGCCGTGCAATCCGGCTTCCATGTCCTGGTGCCTGCCGACTGTTGTGCAGACCGGGCAAAGGCGCCTCATGACGCCAATCTTTATGACATGCATCAGAAATATGCTGACGTTACGGACGCAGCAGATGTTGAAGCATGGCTGACGTCCGTCTGATGTTGCAGTGCCGCGCCTGACGGAAAGGTGCGCGCAACACCATGCTAGAGGGCCGGTCTGAATGTCGAACGGTAATGCCACCGGGCCGGTTCACCTCGACTCTCCTGAGTAATTTCAGCTTCGGCTGTTCGCTAACTCAAACCACTGGAGACATGTATGACTGAAGCATCCCTTTCCGCACTGGTTCCCGATCGGGAGATTCTCGAAGATACAATTCGCTCGACTTATGACTTCATCGTGTGCGGCGGCGGCTCTGCTGGCTGCGTCGTCGCGCGAAGACTGGCCGAAAACCCTGAGGTCAGCGTGTTGCTGCTTGAAGCCGGTGGCAGCGACCGGGTTCCATCCATTATCGACTCGACACAGTGGATGTGGAACATCGGCACGGAGCGGGACTGGGGTTACAAGGCGCAACCCTCACCAACTGTCAATGGTCGTACCCCCCTGCTGCCAATGGGAAAAGTCCTTGGCGGCGGCTCTTCCGTCAACGGCTCCGTTTGGGCGCGCGGCCACAAGCATGATTTCGATTTTTGGGCCAAGGAAGCAGGCGACGACGGATGGAATTATGAGTCCGTGCTTGGCATTTACCGGCGGATTGAGAAATGGAACGGAACACCCGATGCGCACCGTCGCGGTTCAGACGGTATTTTGAACATTCTTCAGCCGGAAGATCCGATCCCGCTTGTCGAGGGCCTGATCAAGGGTGCGGAAGCCATCGGGATACCATTTGTTGATGACATCAATGGTGCAGCGATGGAAGGTGAGGGCGGTTGCGGCCTGCCAAACGTTCTTGTGCAGGATGGCAACCAGCGCGTTTCAATGGCTGCGACCTACATTCATCCCTTCATGGGGAGGCCCAATCTGCACATCTTGCTCTGTGCAGAAATCGTTGGCCTGAAATTTTCCGGAAAGCGAGCGACCGGTGTGACCTTCGTTCGGCGTGGCCGGACCTATACCGTGGGAGCCGACAAGGAAATCATTTTGTCGATGGGCGCAATCAATACGCCCAAACTGTTGATGTTGTCTGGCATTGGCGATCAGAAGGAGTTGAAGCGTCACGGTATCGACGTGCGGCAGCATTTGCCCGGTGTTGGAAAGAATTTCCAGGACCATATCCTGCTGGCGGGTTGTTGCTGGGAATATATTACGCCGGAGCCTCCGCGCAACAATGCGGCAGAATTCGTTTTCATCGCCAAGTCAGATTCCAGTCTGCCGACGCCGGATCTGATGCCGGTTCTGGAAGAAACGCCGTTTGGCAGCGAAGTGACCGCCAAACAATATGACCTGCCGGTTGGGCCGGCTTCGGCCTGGACGCTGGCGCCAGGCCTTGCCCGACCCGACAGCCGTGGTGAAATCCTGCTCAATAGCAGCAATCCGCTGGATGCGCCGCTGATTTTCGCCAATTTCCTCAGCGCGGAAAGCGACATGAAGGCCATGCTGCGCTGCGTGGAGATGTGTCGCGAAATTGGTAACTCCGATTTCTGCGCCCCGTATCGCCTGCGCGAATGCATGCCCGGCGACCTGAAGGGTGCGGACATGGAAAACTTCATCCGCAATGCTGCGGGCACATATTTCCATGAAAGCTGCTCGGCCAAGATGGGGCGCGATGAGATGTCCGTCGTTGATGGCAGCCTGAAGGTTTACGGCATTGATGGTCTGCGCATTGCCGACGCCTCAATCATGCCAGCGATTTCCACCGGAAACACCATGGCTCCGACGGTGATCATTGGCGAGCGGGCAGGCGAAATTCTCAAGGCAGCTTATGCAATCTGAACGGGTTCAATCACAATAAACAGGGGAACCGACATGACGATTTCAATAACCGCTCCAACAGTTTCCGCACACACCGACGCCTTTCTCAAGCGCAAGCACAAGCTCTACATTGACGGTGAATGGGTTGATGGCGTTTCAGGCGAGATGATCGATGTGATCGATCCGGCCACCGGCAAGGTCATCAGCCAGTCAACGGCGGGTGTTGCCGCCGATGTTGACAAGGCTGTCACGGCCGCTCGCGCAGCCTTTGAGACAGGCCCATGGTCTAAAATGACGGGCCTTCAGCGCGGAAAGCTGATCAGCAAACTTGCCTGCCGCCTTGAAGAACTTGCCGATGAATTGGCCGAGATCGAAGCGATCGATTGCGGCAAGCCCGTGACTTACGCCAAATATGTCGATGTTGGTTTGAGCGCCAATATCTATCATTACATGGCTGGCTGGGCGAGCAAGGTTTCCGGCGAGACCGTTTCACTGGCCAATCCGGGCGAATATCATGCCTTCACCATGCGCGAGCCCGTGGGGGTTGTCGCTGCAATCACGCCGTGGAATTTTCCCCTCGTGCTCACAGCCTATAAGCTTGCGCCGCTTCTTGCGGTCGGCTGCACCGCCATTCTCAAACCATCGGAGCTGACACCGCTTTCAACACTTCGCTTTGTCGAGATCCTGGAAGAGGTTGGCTTTCCGCCGGGTGTTGTCAATGTCATCACCGGCTATGGCGTGCCAGCCGGTGCTGCTCTGGTCGAACACGACGGCGTTGACAAGGTCGCCTTCACCGGATCGGTGGAGACCGGCCGCAGGATTGCGGCGGCAGCAACCGGCAATCTCAAGCGGGTGACGCTGGAACTCGGCGGCAAATCGCCCATGATCGTATTCCCGGATGCCGATCTTGATCGCGCCATTCCGGGTCTCGCCAGCGCCATCTTCTTCCATCAGGGCCAGGTCTGCACGGCTGGAACCCGCCTTTATGTTCACAAATCCATACACGACAAGGTAGTTGAAGGGATTGCCGCTGAAAGCAGAAAACTGAAGATTGGCCACGGGTTGAACCTAGATACCACAATGGGGCCACTTATCTCGTCTGCTCAACTGCAAAAAGTGATGGGCTTTCTGGACCAGGGCAAGGCCGAAGGTGCCGAAACCGTTATCGGCGGCGGGCGTGTCGGTGACACGGGCTTCTTCATGGAGCCGACCATCCTGGCCAACACCAAAGACACGATGTCCGTTGTGCGCGAGGAAATCTTTGGTCCTGTACTCTGCGCACAGGCTTACGACGATGACGATCTGGATGTGATCGCTGCCAAAGCCAACGATACGATCTTTGGTTTGGCAGCCTCGGTGTGGACCCGTGACATTTCCGTTGCGCACAAGATGGCGCGGCGCATCAAGGCAGGAAGCGTGTGGATCAACGCGCATAACTTCTATGATCCGGCGCTGCCCTTCGGCGGCTTTAAACAGTCTGGCTGGGGTCGTGAGGAAGGTTCGGAGGCGATCCGCACCTTTACAGAGGTCAAGTCCATCTGCGCCGTTCTTTGAGCAGATTAATTTTCACAAGGCCAGAGTGATTTAACAAACTCTGACCTGTCAGTGAATGTAGTTACTGCTCGAATATATAAGAAATCGAGCAATGCATTTGAAATTACATGTTTCGCATCTCTTGTTCACAAACAGAAAAAGGGGAACTAAAATGCATGAAACAATGAAGGTATTCACGGAGCAAGTCACAACAAACCAGTTCCTGGTGGCGTTTTTCTACATATTTGCGACCATTGGTGTCTTGCTGGGAACCATCAGCATCGTCCTGATCGACGGATCAATGGTCAAGGCCAAGAGTCTGATTACAACCGTCACGCAGAAGGTGCTGAGTGCATTCATCAGCAGCATGGCGTTCATGGTTGTGGGGTATGCCATCTGGAACCTGCAATATTATCAGGCCTTAAGTGTACCGGATGCCCTGAAGGCAGCGATTGGCGACTGGTCCCTCTGGGGCATGGCGCTTACGCATTATTCACAGAATATTGACACAGCAGTGGTTGCCGAGGGCGATACATTCCAGATCTTCAGCATCTTCTTCTTCTGCTTTGCCGGACTCACCGCCGCGCTCATCCATGGCGCAGGTCTTGAACGTCTGAAGGCAAGCGCCAGTTACCTCACGTCTGCCTTCGTCGGTGCCTTCGTCGTGCCTGTTGCAGCCTATCTCACCTATGGCTCCGCCAGCTTTTTGACGAACATGGGCCTGCACGATTTTGTCGGTGCCTATTGCCTCTATATGGTCGTTGGCGTGTGGTCTGTCGTCCTTGCCTGGCGGCTGGGGCCGCGGCTGACGATCCCGACAAAGCCCGAAAATTTTTCGATGCTGACCTTCGGGATACTTCTTCTTCTGGTCGCCATCCCGATGTTTGTCGTCGGCTGTGGTTTTCTGGTGCCCGGTGTTGGTTATTTCGGCCCCACAATGGCAACTTCTGGCCTTGGCATCGTCTTCACCAATGTCTTCATGTCATTCGGCGGAGGTGCACTTGCTGGTGGTATCCTCGCCTATCGCACAGGCAAGCCATCCTACATTCTTTTCGGGCCCATAGCTGGCTACGTGGCCTGTTCCGCTCTGTTCGACATCGTCATGCCGTGGCAAGCTTTTCTGCTCTCACTCTTTGGACCGTTTATCCTCAAGGGTGGCGAAATGGTCATGGCCGTCCTGAAAATTGACGAGCCAAAGGTGGCACCGCTCGCCCTCGGTCCTTCGATTTTCAGTGTACTGGCAGCCGGTATCGTTGGTAGTGGCGTACAGCAGGGTGGTTTCTTTGGCATTAAGGAAGGTGCATATGCATTCCAACACGCAACGGTATCGCTTGGCCCGCAAATTCTGGGGATCGTGGTGATTGTTGTGGGAACGGGGGTGTCGGCGTTGATCGTAACCCTTCTGATCGAAAGGACATTGGGGCTTCGCGTTCCGGCAGCCCTTGAAATGGCAGGTCTCGATACCGCTGTCTTTGGACAGACCGGCATAGCCGATCCGGTAGATACAGTCCGAAATCTCGCCGGATAGACAGCTTTACTGGGGAATTTCGCTTCATTCCAAGCGTAGAAAATGCTTCGGATAACATGGGAATCGATGTCTTGCCGAGACTGGCCAACCACCAATTTTCTTCGAAAAACATGCTGGGATGAACGATAATCAACAGTGACCGCAACTCCAAGATCAAAATGGCCTCAAAAGCGGCAAACTCCTGAGGGATCGACAAATGAAAACGCTTATCAGAGCTACTGGATTAATCCTGGCCATAGCATCGGCGGGGACGAGTTGGGCGGCCGACATCAAGATCGGTGAAATCAACAGCTATTCCAGCCTGCCGGCCTTTACCGAACCCTACAAGAAGGGTTGGGAAATGGCGGTTGAGGAAATCAACGCAGCCGGCGGCATCAAGGGCCAGAAGCTCGTCGTCGTGTCCAAGGATGACGGCGGCAAGCCGGGCGATGCGTTGACGGCTGCTAATGAACTGGTGTCGAAAGAAGGCGTCGTCATGGTGACCGGCTCCTTCTTTTCCAATGTCGGTCTCGCGGTTGCCGATTTTGCCAAGCAGAAAAAGGTCTTCTATCTGGCCGCCGAGCCGCTGACGGATGCGCTCGTCTGGTCGAAGGGCAATGATTACACCTTCCGCCTGCGGCCTTCAAACTATGTGCAGGCATCGATGCTGGCGCAGGAAGCCGCCAAATTGCCGGCCAAGCGCTGGGCAACGATTGCCCCGAACTACGAATATGGCCAGAGCGCCGTCGCCGTCTTCAAGGAACTGTTACAGAAGGCCCGCCCGGATGTGGAGTTTGTAGCTGAGCAATGGCCGCCGCAGGGCAAGATCGACGCAGGCTCCGTGGCTCAGGCCATCGAAGCTGCCAAGCCCGAGGCCATTTTGAATGTCACCTTTGGCGCCGACCTGGTTAAGCTGGTGCGCGAAGGCACGACCCGCGAACTGTTCAAGGATCGCTCCGTCGTGTCCTTCCTGACGGGTGAGCCGGAATACCTCGATCCCTTGCAGGCCGATGCACCTGTGGGTTGGATCGTCACCGGCTATCCCTGGTCGTCGATCGATACGGCTGACCACAAGAAGTTCCTCGACGCCTATATGGCACGCTACAAGGATTACCCGCGTCTCGGTTCGGTTGTCGGCTATTCGCTGATCAAGTCGGCCGCGGCAATCCTCGAACGCTCCAAATCCACGCAGGTCGATGATCTGATCACCGCTGCCAAAGGCGTAACCTTCGATACGCCCTTTGGCCCTGCATCCTTCCGCGCCGCTGATCATCAGTCGACGCTCGGTGCCTTTGTCGGCAAAACGGCGGTGAAGGACGGAAAAGGCGTGATGGTGGATTTCAAGTACCAGAGCGGCAGCGACTTCCTGCCCAGCGAAGCGGAAGCAGCAAAGCTTCGCCCCTGAAAACGGCTGAAGGCGCCGTGGCCCGTGTCGCGTCGCCTTTGCCTGCCGTTTCGTCCAGCGCCCGGCAATACCAGCTGTTTGACAGCTGAGGTTTAGGCGCCCCAGGAGATATGCATGGATCTTTATGTTGTTCAATTTCTGACGGGATTGGCAAACGCAGCCTCGTTGTTTCTCGTTGCCTCCGGGCTTTCCCTGATTTTCGGCGTGACGCGTATCGTCAATTTCGCCCATGGCGCCTTCTATATGCTGGGCGCTTACATCGCCTACAGCCTGACGGTCCGTTGGCAAACGCCTTTGGGGTTCTGGGCAGCGCTTCTGGTTGCATCAGCTGCCGTTGCCGTTGTCGGCGTCATTATCGAAACGCTGCTGCTGCGGCGTATCTACAATGCCCCGGAATTGCTCCAACTGCTGGCAACCTTCGGCATCACGCTGATTGCCGAAGATGCGGTTCGCCTGATCTGGGGGCCGGAAGATCTGGTCGGGCCGCGGGCTGCGGGCCTGTCGGGCGCCGTCTCTATTCTCGGCAACGCCATGCCGATCTATGATTTTGTGCTCATCCTGCTTGGGCCTCTCGTTTTCGGCCTGCTCTGGCTGTTGTTGCACCGTTCCCGCTGGGGGCTTCTGGTACGGGCCGCCACGCAGGACCGCGACATGGTCAATGCGCTCGGCGTCAACCAGAAATGGCTTTTTACCGGCGTCTTTGCGCTCGGCGTCTTTCTCGCAGCCTTTGGCGGCGGGCTGCAGATCCCGCGCGATGCGGTCACGCATTTCATGGATCTGTCGATTATTACTGAAGTCTTCGTCATCGTCGTCATCGGCGGTCTGGGCAGTATTGGCGGCGCCTTTCTGGCGGCCATTATCGTGTCGCAGCTCAACGCCTTTGGCATTCTCATCCTGCCCGGCATTTCGCTGGTTCTGATGTTTGCCGTCATGGCCGTTGTGCTCGTGCTGCGCCCCTGGGGATTACTCGGCAAACAGGTCGTGCGGTCGCGCATCGCGGCCTTGCCGGATGTTGGCGCCTGGAAGCCGTTTGACAGAACGGGTCGCCTGGCCGTTTCGCTTGCAGTTTTCCTGGCTGTCCTCTTGCCTTTCCTTCTCGGAGATTATGGCATCAGCGTCGCCTCGGAAGTGATGATCGCGATTATCTTTGCCATCAGCCTGCAGTTCCTGATGTCGGTCGGCGGTCTCGATTCATTCGGCCACGCAGCAAATCTCGGGCTTGGCGCCTATGGTGCCGCACTCTGCGTCCAGTATTTCGGCATGTCGATGGAACTGGCCATGCTGACCGGACCGCTGATTGCCGCTGCCTTTGCGGTCGTTGCCGGCTGGTTCTGTGTTCGGCTGTCCAACATCTATTTTGCCATGCTGACGCTTGCCTATGCGCAGATCCTCTGGTCCATCGTGTTCCAATGGGTGGATCTGACGGGCGGAGACAACGGCATTGTCGGTGTCTGGCCGTCGGAATGGGCTGCAAGCCCGAATGCTTATTACTGGCTGACGACCGCCTGTGCCGTCGGTGTCGTGCTGGCCATCCGTTATCTGACCTTTTCGCCCTTCGGCTACAGCCTGCGCGCCTTGCGGGACAGTCCTATGCGCTCGGCAACGATCGGCATTTCGCAGCGCCATATCCAGCATGTGGCTTTCGTCATCAGTGCCTTCTTTGCTGGTCTCGCCGGCGTGCTGTTTGCCTTTCAGAAGGGCAGCATCTTTCCCGATGCTCTGGGAATTTCCACCTCGGTCGATGGGTTGATCATGGTTCTCCTGGGCGGCTTCAATACCGTCTCGGGCAGTGTGGTCGGCGCCGTCGTCTACAAGGTGTCCTCCATCTGGCTGATGAGCAATACGGATT
Organism: Rhizobium sp. FY34; assembly: GCF_005222845.1. Classification (GTDB taxonomy): domain Bacteria; phylum Pseudomonadota; class Alphaproteobacteria; order Rhizobiales; family Rhizobiaceae; genus Neorhizobium. The sequence goes on from NZ_STFZ01000001.1 coordinate 175,545, forward strand.
TCCCGCGCCTCATCCTCGGTTCGGTCATTGTCGTGCTCGTCGTGCTTTTCCCGCAGGGCATTGTCGGCACCAGCCAGCGCCTGCTCGAAACATGGAGGACGAGGCGAAGGCTTGGCGAGGCTAATGTCGGCGCACCGGCGCAAAAGGGAGGCGTGGCATGAGCGATGCTTTGCTGACAGTCGAGAACCTCTCGAAGAGCTATCAGGGTGTGAAGGCCGTGCAGGGCGTTTCCTTGGCGGTGGCTCCCGGCGAGCTTCTGGCTATGATCGGGCCGAACGGGGCTGGAAAGAGCAGTTGCTTCAATATGCTGAACGGCCAGATCAAGCCGGATACCGGCCGCATCCGCATCTGCGGCAAGGATACGACGGGGCTTTCGCCGGAGCGGATTTCACGGCTCGGTGTCGGGCGCACCTTCCAGGTGGCTGAAACCTTCCTGTCGATGACGGTGCGCGAAAATGTGCAACTGGCAATCCAGAGCGCCCGGCACGGAACGCTGTCGCTGCAATCGTTTTTCGGCAATCTGGGGCGCAAGTCCGCTGCCGAGGCCGATGATATCCTCGATCTGATCGGGCTTTTGGGCGAGGCCGGGCGGTCCTGTCGGGAACTGCCCTATGGCGATATCAAGCGGCTGGAACTGGCCATTGCGCTTGCCGGCGATCCGAAGCTTCTGCTGATGGATGAGCCGGCGGCCGGCATGGCCACGCGCGAGCGCATGCTGTTGATGCGCCTGACATCGCGCATCGCCAAGGAAAGGCAATTGGCGGTGCTGTTTACCGAGCATGACATGGACATTGTCTTCGAGCATGCGGATCGGATCATCGTTCTCAATCGCGGTCAGGTGATCGCGGAAGGTCCGCCCGTCGATGTGCGCATGAATGCCGATGTCCAGGCTGTCTATCTGGGCTCGGGCGCCCTTTACAAGCAGGAGCATTGAGCCATGCTGGAAGTTGCAAAGCTGAATAGCTGGTATGGTCCGGCCCATATTCTGTTTGATGTGAACCTCAATGTCATGGCAGGCGAGGTCGTGGCATTGCTGGGGCGAAACGGCGCTGGCAAGTCAACGACGATGAAATCGATCATCGGGCTGGTAAACCGCCGCGAGGGCCGGCTTGTGTTTCGCAATGACGAGATTTCGAATCTGGCGCCTTTCGAAATTTCCCGCAAAGGCTTGGGCTATGTGCCCGAGGATCGACGCATTTTCACGGAATTGACCGTCGAGGAAAATCTCGAGGTCGGGCGCCAGCCGGCACGCGAGGGCGGCAATGCCTGGACGCCGGATCGGATCTATACGCTGTTTCCCAATCTGGCCGAAATGCGCAAGCGACCGGCCGGGCGCATGAGCGGCGGCGAACAGCAGATGCTGACCATTGGCCGCACGCTGATGGGCAATCCCTATCTTGTCCTTCTGGACGAGCCTTCGGAAGGTATCGCGCCGAAAATCGTCGAGCAGATGGCCGAGGCGATTATTCTCCTGAAGCGGGAAGGTGTTTCCGTCCTGTTGTCGGAGCAGAATCTGCATTTTGCCCGGCTGATCAGCGACCGCTGCTACATTCTCGAAAAGGGCATCACCCAGTTTTCCGGTACTGTCGCTGAACTCGACAGCCGTCCGGATCTGCGCGAAACCTATCTGGCGCTATAGGATAGACCGCGACCATACAGCCAATGCCGGCGATGGGGCGCAGAGCCGCCCTATTGTCCGGCACGCGTGAGGGTGCAAAAGCTGATCTGGAATTCCAGGCCCTCCGGGGCAAATGTCTTACTGATCTGCGGGTCATAACAGCCTGGGAAGGCATTTCGGATCAGCTTTGAACCAAAGCCTTCGCGCTCCGGTGCGCTGACCGGCGGGCCGCCGCGCTCCTGCCAGATCAGCGAAATCCGATCCGCGTTCTTTTGCCAGCCGATGGTGAGATGCCCACCCGGCGTAGAAAGGCATCCGTATTTCAGGGCATTGGTCCCAAGTTCATGCAGGATGAGTGAAAGAGCGACAGCGACGTCTGGCTCCAGTTGCAAGGGTGGCCCGTCCAGTGTGATTGGTCCACCATCTGCCGCACCATAGGGCTTCATCACGCGTGCGATGACTTCTGAGAGGTCCGCACGCTGTCCGTCTTCCGAAAGCAGCGCATCGTAACCGCCGGCCAACGCACTCACACGGCTTTGGAAACTGGCGATTTCCTGCTCCTGGCCGCGAAATGTCTGGCGCGCAATGGCTTGCAGCACCGCCAGCGTGTTCTTGATTCGGTGTGAGAGTTCACGCGCCATCAGCCTGCGCTTTTCCTCGGCCGTCATAGACGCCTGCCGGCGCAACTCCAACTCATCGAGAAGACCATCGACGGAGGCACCAACCACGCCAAGTTCACCGTAAAGTCCCGCCATTCCGGTGCGGGCCATATAGTCGCCCTCGCGCCAACGACTGACCACATTCACGACCTGATGGATCGGCTCGACAACGAAGCGGCGCCCCAGATAGGTGGCGGCCAGGAAGGCAAACAGACCGCCCGAAACCAACATGATGAGCCCTGTGATCGTCGCTTGGTTGACCGGTTTGAGAGCTACGTCCTTTGAGATTCCGGTGCTGACGTAAAACGGATTGTCCTGTTTTACGGGCTGGTATCCGATAATGCGCTCCGTCCCGTCGTCGTCAGTTTCCTCCAGCGTGCCGGGACCTGCAGCGTTTATCAGATGGCTATATTGGCTGGGGATCGTGTTTCCGACAAAGCGCTGTGGATCGGGATTGCGGGCGATGATGACGCCCTTGCGATCGGTAACGGTGATGAAGCTGCTTTCCGGCAGTGTTCGCTGTGAAATTCTGCTTTGCAGCCATTCAAGGCGCATGCCTGTGGCAATGACGCCAATCACCTCGTCGCCGCGCTTCAGCCGAAGCGCCAAAGGCAGGATCGGTTGGCTGGAGACCCGTGCAACCGTATATTCGCCGACAACGACTTGATCGGTCTGAAATGCCTCGCGCACATAGTCGCGGTCGGAAAAATCCATGCCGCTCGCCCAGCCCATATTGTCGCAGATCAGCTTGCCATGTGTGTCGAGCACGATGATGTTGCGCACAAGCGTGAGCCTGGTCGCTACCGTCTCCAGCGCTGCGTCGCAGGCTGCGTGGTCATTGCCGGATATCGCGGGAATGGCGGCGGTTGCATTCAAAATGCCGCGCAAGCCCTCCAATGCCGTCGAAATTTCAGACGCGATCTGTTGTGCCGAGCGGGTGGTCTGACGGTGTATTTCCCCGTGGCGTATCTTACGGGCTTGTACCTCGTTGTAACCCACCATGCCAAGCGCTGGCAGCAGAGCCGTAAGCGTAATTGCAACCAGGCGAGTCTTCATGATCCTACCCCAGCGCAAATCAAGCAGCGCGATATCATGCCCACAACTATAACGTATATCTGGCTGGCAAAAGTACCAAATTAGCGAGCATGAATAAGTCATGCCTGAAGGTTAGGTCGCAGGTCAAGATGGTCACACGTTGCCGACGATTCCGGCAAGGCCTTCGCCACGTGGATCGTGCGCGCCAGTAATAGTGCCATCGGTATCGATCCGGATGACGCCGGCCTGGCCAAAGAGCGGCGAAAGGGCGGGAAGTTCGGCCACTTCATGGCCAAGCGTCTGCAGCCGAGCCATCGCCTCACCCCCAAGCGATCCTTCCAGTTTCAGGCTGTCACGGCTGTCCGAAAAGGTACGCCCCAACAGGAAACGCGGCTGGGCAAGCGCCTCTTGCGGGCTGAGGTCAAGATCGATGAGGCCGGTGAGAAGAACCGCAAGCGTCTGCGGCTGTCCGTCGGCACCCTGTGTGCCGTAGAGCAGGTGAGGGTGCCCGTCTTTGAGCGCCATGCCAGGATTGAGCGTATAGAACGGCCGTTTGCCCGGTGCCAGGCCGTTGGGATGGTTTGCATCGGTCGAAAAGGCCGCCCCGCGGTTTTGCCAGAGAATGCCGGTATCGCCCACCATGACGCCGCTTCCCCAGTCGAAATAGGTGCTTTGAAGCACGCTGGCAGAGCGCCCTTCCTTGTCTGTCACGGCAAAGAAAACCGTGTCGCCATGCTGGTAGGTTACTGGCCAGGCAAGGGCATGGCCCGGATCGATTGCCGCTGCCTTGCCGGCTAGACGCTCGGGGTCGAGAAGGTTGTCCAAGTCTTGGCTTGCCCAGTCCGGGTCGGCAATCTGGCCACGATCGAGAAAGGCCTGCTTTACGGCCTCCACCAGAAGGTGGTAGCGCGCAGCGTCGCCGGCCTGCAAAGCGGCAAGGTTAAAATGGTTGAGAATGCCCATGATGGACAGTGTTGACGCACCTTGCGTGGGTGCCGGTGGGGCAAGCAGTGTGAGGTCCCGGTAGTGGATCGAGATTGGATCGACCTCACGCGTGCGGGTGGCCGCCAGATCTTCTGCTGTAAGAGGCGAACCAACGGTCTGTAGTCCGTCCGCAATCCGTTGCGCAAGTCGGCCCTGGTAGAAGGATCTGGGTCCGTCGCTTGCCAGCATGGACAGGCTATAGGCAAGCTGCGGCTGACGAAACGGCTTATCTGCGCTGACCGAGCCGAAATTTTCGGAAAAGCCGGGCCAATCGGCACATTCCTTTGCGCGAAAATCCAGCCAGAATGCTTGAGATGCGCTTGCGGCAAAGCCCTTGCTTGCATGCCCGATTGCGGGCTGCAAAAGGTTTGAGAAGGCGATGCGTCCGTCCCAGTGCTCTTTCGCATAGGCCAGCGCGTGGCCCCAGCTATCGACAACGCAGGCCGAGGTGAGCGTCGATTGCGGTCCGCGAAGGGGGACGGATCCCGAAAACACCGGCAGGTTTTGCGCCGCTTGGCCAATGCCGAGAAAGCATGAACGCCTGCCCTCGCGGTCTGCGACGAGCCAAACGGCATCGCCGCCCAAACCGCAGAAATGAGGCATGGTGACGCAAAGCGCAGCCGCCGTGGCAATGGCGGCCTCGATAGCATTGCCGCCGGAGCGCAGAACGGCAAGTCCGGCCTGAGTGGCTAGCGGATGGGGGCTGGTGACCATGCCGTCCCGAAGGCTGTCTTCCTGCCGTGTCTCGTCTGTCATGCCTGTCATCCCTTGTCATGCCGTGCTGTGCTTATGCAGCCAGCAAGCCCTATGCCACGATCTTCAAGGCCGGTGACTCGGCGGCGCCTGTTTATCATGCATCGCTCGGCATCAATTGCATGCACTTTTCTTGCGCAACATGCCGCAGATCAGGCTTGCTGTCGATACTTGCTGCACATGGACGGTCCACTGTCTTGTGGTGTCGAGCAAGTGTCGTGTAAGGCATTGGCATGGGTGACGGACAAAAAACCAAACGTGGACAGGGTGATCGCCTGGCGCAGATCTGCACGGCCATTCGCCGGGCCATTCTGGATCGCGCACTGCGCCCCGGAGACCGGTTGCCGGAAGATACGCTTGGCGAGCGCTTCGGCGCGAGCCGCACGATCGCCCGGCATGCGCTCGGTCAGTTGGCGGCTGAAGGTCTTGTCGATCTGCGGCGCAACCGCATGGCGGTCGTGGCCATCCCATCACTTGATGAGGCGCGCGACATTTTTGACCTGCGTGTGGTGCTGGAGCGGCAGGTTGTGCTCAATCTGGCAGGACGGTTGACCGCCCAGCAGATGCGCCAGTTGCAGGCGCTGGTGGATGCCGAGCACAAGGCCCGACATGGCGAGGATGGCATGTCGATCCGGCTGGCGACCGAGTTCCACGTCAAGCTGGCGGAAATGACCGGGAAGTCTATCCTCATCCGCTATGTAACCGAGATATGTTACCGCGCTGGCCTTGCTCTGTCGGCATTTGGCCGGCCTCACTCGTCCGATTGCGCCGTCAGCGAGCATCTTGATCTGATCGAGGCCATCCGCACCGGCCCGCCGGAAAAGGCCGCCGATCTGATGGAGGCGCATCTTGAAGCGGTGGCGGGCAGGGCTTTGCTTCACGCCGCCGATGCCCGCAATCGCGACCTGATGGAAATACTCGCGCCCTATGCGGAGCCGGGCTGACGGGCGATGTACGGGTCGAGGATCCATTCGGCGCTGTCATTCCAAACATCTGTCTCGACAATCAGTCCATCCCGAACCACAAAGCGGTCAACATAGCGATTGTGGTCGAAGGCCGTGCCATCCGGCCAGGCGCCGTATAGATAGCCGAGGCTGTAGATGATTGTTTCCGTATCGCCCGGCACCACATCATATCGCTCGATCCGCTTCTTCACCCATTGATAACGCGCGGCATTGAAACCGGTCGGGCCGCTAGGCGTGTCAAAATGCCGGTTGCCGGTGAACCGGCAGAGAAAATCTTGGGCGACGTGGCGGGCGGCGCGCACCGGGTCTGGCGCCATGGAGGCTTCGAGATAATCCTTCACGGTCTGGAGGTCGCGGTCGGCTTGCTGCGGCATGGAGGCAAATCCCTGTTGTCTGTTGATCGCAAAAGTGCATACACTTCTGCTTAACCGAATTGACGCCGGAGTGACAAGCATGGAGCCACAGCCGTCCTATGATCTCATCCTGCGCCGGGTGCGGCTATGGGGTGATCCCGATCCGATGGATGTGGCGGTGCATCAGGGGCGCATCGCCTGCATCGGCGTAGAGGCCGGCCAGGTAGGGCGCGTGGAAGAAGACTGCGACGGTCGGCTGCTGCTGCCGGGCCTGGTCGATAGCCATGTGCATCTCGACAAGGCCTGCCTTCTCTGTCGCTGCCGGGAGGCAGGCGGCGGCCTGAAAGGGGCCATTGCCGCGGTCTCGCAGCTCAAGCGAAGCTTTACGGTTGAAGATGTCTATGCGCGCGGCGCGCGTGTCATCGAGCAGGCGATTGCCTCTGGCACAATGCATATGCGAACGCATGTGGAGGTCGATCCACGTGCCGGTCTTCGCAGCTTTGACGCCATGAAGGCTCTGAAGCGCGATTACGCCTTTGGCCTTGATCTGACGATCTGCGTCTTTCCCCAGGAAGGGCTGACCAATGATCCGGGCACGCTGGAGCTTCTGGAGGAGGCGCTGGGTGACGGTGCCGATCTTCTGGGCGGCTGCCCCTATACCGATAGCGATCCATCCGGCCAGATGGAAACGCTGTTTGCCATGGCTGTCGCCCATCAGGTGGATCTCGATTTCCATCTGGATTTCGATCTCGATCCTTCCTGGTCGCATTTGGAGGAGATCTGCCGGCGAACGCAGGCAGCCGGCTGGCAGGGCCGCGTGACCGTTGGCCATGTGACCAAGCTCGCGGCCATGGATGATGCCGCTTTCGAGCGCCATGCAGCGATGCTTTTGGATTGCGGTGTCGGTGTGACCGCGCTGCCCTCGACGGATGTCTATCTCAACGGGCGTGATGCGGGCTACCGGGCGGTGCGCGGCGTGGCGCCGGTTCATCTGTTGGCCGCACGCGGAATTGCTGCGTCGATTGCCACCAACAATGTGCTGAACCCGTTCACGCCCTATGGCGATGCTTCGCTCATCCGAATGGCGAATTTCTATGCCAATGTTATGCAGATCGGTCCGGAAGGTTTCTCTGCCTGCCTTGAACTTGTGAGCCAGCAGCCGGCGCGGATGCTGCGTCTCACCGACTATGGCATTGCTGTCGGCAACCCGGCCAATCTCGTTCTTCTGGATGCCCGTGAGGAGACGGAAGCCTTTGGCGGCTTGGCGCAGCCATTGATGGGCTTTTATCGCGGCCGCAAAAGTTTCGCGCGGCCGGCCGCAAGTATCTTCAGGCCTACATAGTCACCCGCGCCGCGCCGGTTCTGTCTCTTTTTCATGGCCATCCTGCGATTTTGCTGTAAGGAAAAAGTGGCGCAAGGGAGTGATGGTGAAGAGCAGGGTCGATAATTCAGCCGAAAGCCGGCCGATGATCGTGGCAATGGCCGCGCTGCAAAGCGTGTTCATGCTCGCCCTGTTGATGCTGTCTGCCTATGACGGCGGGCGCCAGCCGCTTTGCGGGTCGCGTCTCGCCGTCTCGACGGGCACCACTGGCGTGGAGCCCGGCGCCATCGGCAAGCCGGACGGACTTCGTCAGCTGTTCGCTGCCGATCAGGCAGGCCGCAGCAAGGCGCGGCTGATCGATCCGCCGGATTTTTCTCTGTGCCGAACCTCCTGCCTAACCCTTCCCCGCTATAGCGCCGATCTTTCGGGGCAGCTTGCCCAGTTGCCGCTGGCCGGAGATGGATGCTGCGCCTTTGAGGCGCGCGCGCCGCCGGCCACGATCGCCTGACGATCACCGCCGAAGCCTCTTCGGCTTATCTGATTGCGCAGCTGCGGTACCTCATGCCCGCGCTGGCACTTATGCTGGAACATCATCTTGAAAAACTCCCCATGGAAGGTGGCGGGCTATCTGCTCGTCATCATCATTGGCATGCTCGTGGCCTTGCCCAACCTGTTGTCCGACAAGACACTGGCGCAGTGGCCGTCCTTTTTGCCCAGCCACAAGGTCTCGCTCGGGCTTGACCTTCGCGGCGGCTCGCATCTGGTTCTGGAAGTCGACCGCCCGTCGCTGGAAAGCGAATGGCTGCAAAGCTTGACGCAGGAGGCCCGCACCAGTCTGCGGGAGGCCAGCATCGAAACGCGTTCCATTCAGCGCCAGTCCGGCGCCGTGGTGGTGTCGCTTGCCGATCCGGCTAAGCGCGACAGCGCCCGTGACGTGCTGGCCAAGCTCAGCAGCCCGGTGTCTTCGGGCCTTGGTGCCGGCAGCGCCGAACTGGACATCACGACACGCGGCACGGATGCGATCCTTCTTGCGCCTTCGCAGGCGGGCATCGCCTACCGCATGAGCAATGCCGTTGATCAGAGCCTGGAAATCATTCGCCAGCGCGTCGATCAGGTTGGCGTGGCAGAGCCGACGATCCAGCGTGTCGGCGGTGACCGCGTGCTCGTGCAGCTGCCGGGCGAGCAGGACCCGTCCAACCTACGGGCGCTGCTGGGCTCCACAGCCAAGATGAGCTTCCATCTGCTGGGCCGCGAGGGCGAAGCTGGCGTGCGCGTCATGCAGGATGATCGCGGCCAATCCTATCCCGTCCAGGAGCGCGTGCTTCTGTCCGGTGACCGGCTGACCGATGCGCGCGTGGCCTTCGAGCCGCAGACCAATCAGCCGGTTGTCAGTTTCCGATTCGACCAGACTGGAGCGGCACGCTTTGCCGAAGTGACGAAGCAGAATGTCGGACAGCCCTTCGCCATCGTGCTCGACGGCAAGGTGCTGAGTGCGCCCGTCATCCGCGAGCCTATCACCGGCGGCGCTGGCCAGATTTCCGGTTCCTTCTCGGTGTCCGAGGCCAATACGCTTTCGGCGCTCTTGCGCGCCGGCGCGCTTCCGGCAAAGCTTACGGTGATCGAGGAGCGCACGGTGGGTGCTGACCTCGGCGGCGATGCCATCCAGATGGGCATTACCTCGGGCTTTATCGGCTTTGCGCTGGTGGTTGGTTTCATCATCGCGCTCTATGGTCGCTGGGGTATCCTCGCGGTCGTCGCGCTGACGCTCAATGTCATCCTCACCTTTGCGGGCCTCAGCATTGTTGGTGCAACGCTGACTTTGCCGGGTATTGCCGGTATCGTTCTCGGCATCGGTCTTGCGGTGGATGCCAATGTCCTTATCAACGAGCGCATCCGTGAGGAAAGCCGCAAGGGCAAGGGCGCCTTTGCGGCCATCGATCTCGGCTTCAGCAAGGCCTATTCGACCATCATCGACAGCAATGTCACGGCACTCATTGCCACAGTGTTGCTGTTCTGGTTCGGCTCCGGGCCTGTGCGCGGCTTTGCCGTCACAATGGGGCTTGGCATTGCCATTTCGATGTTCACGGCCGTCTCTGTTGTGCGGGTTGTCATGGTGGCGATTGCGAGGCGTCGCAAACTGAAGACGATCGATATTCGGCCGTTGATTTCGCTCGGTGTGATCCGTGACGGTACGAAAATCGATTTCATGAAGGCGCGTCTCGTCGGCATCGGCATTTCCGCTGTTCTATCGGTCTCCTCGATCATCCTGTTCATCACACCCGGCCTGAATTACGGGGTCGATTTCAAGGGCGGCATCCAGATCGAGGTCTCGACTGCAGCGCCGGCGGATCTCGGTCGATTCCGCTCGGGGCTGGAGAGCCTGGGACTGGGTGACGTGGCGCTGCAGGAATTCGGCGACCAGAATCATATCCTGCTGCGGCTTGAGCGTCAGCCGGGGCCGGAAACGGCGCAGACGGAGGCGGTTGAGCGCTTGCGCACTGAAATCGTCAAGATCGACCCTAGTTCCAAGATCGAGCGGACCGAAGTGGTCGGCCCGAAGGTGAGCGGCGAGCTTGCAGCCGCAGGTATCACCTCCGTGGTGCTCGCAAGCCTTGCCATGCTGATCTATATCTGGGTTCGCTTCGAATGGCCGTTTGCGGTAGGTGCCATCGTCACGCTCATCCTCGATGTGACGAAGACGGTCGGCTTCTTTGCGCTGACTGGCCTTGATTTCAACCTCACGGCCATCGCCGCTTTGCTAACGCTCGTCGGCTATTCGGTGAATGACAAGGTGGTCGTCTATGACCGCATGCGCGAAAACATGCGGCTCTATAAGTCCATGCCCTTCCGCGATCTGATCAACCTGTCGATTAACGAGACGCTGGCCCGCAGCCTCTACACCTCGGCGACGGCCTTTCTCGCCATGGTGCCGATGGCGATCTGGGGTGGCAGTGCGGTGGAAAGCTTTGCCGTGCCAATGGTGTTCGGCATCTTCATTGCCGCATCCTCGTCGGTCTTCATCGCCGCACCGATCCTGCTGTTTCTCGGCGATTGGCGTAACCGTCGGCGCGCAGAGCGCAAGGATGAGGCAGTGCTGCAGGCGGAAACAACCTGAGTATATCGGGCGGGCCGCGTTTGGCGCAGCCCGCCCTCTCGACTAGTTTGACGGTTTTGTGCTGGGACAGATGCCGATCGTATCGGCGTCGCTGCGCATGAAGGTCAGGCCCGCGCGCTCGAAAGATTGACGCAACTGGGCTTCCGTGGCCCGGTGAACCTCGTGCCGACTGCCCTCATAATCACGGATTGTGCTGCGCGAAACGCCGGACTGTTCAGCAAGGTCCGATTGTGTCCAATCGAGAAAGCCACGCGCCGCCCGGCACAGCGCCGGTGTCAATATCTTTGGGTTTTCGGGTTGACCCATTGGTCGAAGCTGCCCATATTGGTCGATATTGATCATATATGTGGTTTGAATCGCATTTGCTAGAGGGTGGGTTTACGACCTTCGGTGCAGGCATTCCTTCCCATGCAAAAGGGAAACGCGTGTTGGGATAACGTTTGAAGCCAATCTTCTCGTCGTTCTCCTGGCGCTGCCCTTTCTGGGCAGCCTTCTGTCGGGCCTGATCCTCAAGACCACCTCACGGGATTTGCCTGTTCTTGTAGGTGGTATTGTCACGCTTCTCACGCTCAGCCTGACCACCTACGCCTATTGGCTCATCGGCAGCGGCAATGTGTTGCGCTTCGAGGCCGAATGGCTTCCCCAATTTGGCTTAAACTTTACCCTGCGTATGGATGGCTTTGCCTGGATCTTTTCCATGCTGGTCACCTCGATCGGCTTTCTGGTGGTTGTCTATGCCCGCTATTACATGGGCGACGATGATCCCATTCCGCGCTTCTTTTCGTTCCTGCTTGCCTTCATGGGGGCTATGCTGGGCATCATCATGTCCGGCAATATCATCCTCCTGTCGATCTTCTGGGAACTGACCAGCATCTTTTCCTTCCTGCTGATCAGCTACTGGCACCATAATCCTGCCGCGCGCGATGGGGCGCGCATGGCGTTGACGATCACCGGTATTGGCGGCTTCTGCCTGCTGATCGGCATGTTGCTGATCGGCAATATCGTCGGCAGCTATGATCTCGACAAGGTTCTGGCCTCCGGCGATATCATCCGCGCCCATGCGCTTTATCTGCCGGCGCTCATCTTCATCCTTCTTGGGGCGCTGACCAAGAGCGCGCAGTTTCCATTCCATTTCTGGCTGCCCAATGCGATGTCGGCCCCCACGCCGGTCTCGGCCTTCCTGCATTCCGCGACCATGGTGAAAGCCGGTGTCTTCCTGCTGGTCCGCTTCTGGCCGGTGCTGTCCGGCACCTATGAATGGTTCTATCTTGTCGGCCTGTCCGGCATGCTAACACTGCTGCTCGGTGCCTATTTCGCCATGTTCCAGCGCGACCTGAAGGGCTTGCTGGCCTATTCCACCATCAGCCATCTCGGTCTCATCACCACACTGCTCAGCCTTGGCAGTCCGCTGGCGACCGTCGCTGCGATCTTTCATATGCTGAATCATGCGACCTTCAAGGCGTCGCTGTTCATGGCGGCCGGCATTATCGACCACGAAACCGGCACGCGCGACATGCAGCGCCTCAGCGGTCTCTTTCGCTTCCTGCCCTACACGGCAACCCTTGCCATGGTCGCGAGTGCAGCCATGGCTGGCGTGCCGCTGCTCAACGGCTTTCTTTCCAAGGAAATGTTCTTTGCCGAAGCGGTGGAAACCCATGCGGATTCCATTCTCGATACGGCATTGCCCTATGTCGCAACGCTTGCCGGCGCCTTTAGCGTCACCTATTCGCTGCGCTTCATCCACACGGTGTTTTTCGGGCCGGCGCCGGTTGGCCTGCCCAGGGAAAAACCACATGAACCGCCGCGCTGGATGCGCTTTCCGATCGAATTTCTGGTGGTCGTCTGCCTCATCATCGGCATAGTCCCGTCGCTTTCGATCGGCCCTTTCCTGCATGTGGCGGTGGAAAGCGTGCTTGGGGCCGACACGCCGCCCTATAGCCTTGCCATCTGGCATGGCTTCAACCTGCCTTTGGTGATGAGCCTGATTGCGCTTGCTGGCGGCACCCTCCTTTACATCCTGTTGAAGGACTATTTTGCGCGCTGCGAGGATGGAACACCTCTGTTTCGGCGCTTGCGTGGTCAGCGCATTTTTGAGCGCGTGCTCGTCACCGTTTCCTGGCGCTGGGCCCGCATGGCGGAAGCCCGGCTCGGCACGCGCAACCTGCAACCGCAACTGCGCTGGGTGGTGGCTTGCGGGTTTCTTGCTGGTCTGATGCCGCTCTATCTCTCAGGCTTCGAGCCACGGCCTTTCCGCTTTTCCGGCATCGATCCGGCCTTCGCCATTCTGTGGCTGATCGGCGCAAGCCTTGCGCTTGGCGCGGCCTTTTTCGCCAAATATCACCGGCTGGCCGCCCTTATCATGCTGGGCGGCGTCGGGCTTGTTGTTTGCATCACCTTCGTGTGGTTATCGGCCCCGGATCTCGCCATCACCCAGTTGCTGGTCGAAATTGTCACGACCGTGCTCATTCTCCTGGGCCTGCGCTGGCTGCCCAAGCGCAACCTCGATCTGGGCGACAATATCACGTTGCGCGGCCGTTTTCGTCGCTTCCGCGATCTCGTTCTGGCAATTGCCTGCGGTACAGGCATGTCCTTCATTGCCTTTGCCGTCATGACCATGCCGGTGCCGGATACGATCGCCACCTATTTCCTCCACCATGCTTATGATCAGGGTGGTGGCCGCAATGTCGTCAACGTCATTCTGGTGGATTTTCGGGGCTTCGACACGCTGGGTGAAATCGCCGTTCTCGGCGTCGTGGCGCTCACCGTCTATGCGCTTCTGCGGCGTTTCCGTCCGGCCGCCGATAGTTTTGCCATGCCTGAGCAACAGCGCATTCAGAACCGGTTCGATGAGGAACAGCCCGAACGTGCTCCCGGTGATACGGTGCGCGATTACCTGCTCATTCCCATGGTCATCATGCAATGGCTCTTCCCGGTCATCCTCACCCTGTCGGTCTACCTGTTCATGCGCGGTCATGACATGCCGGGCGGCGGCTTTTCGGCGGGCCTGACGCTTTCGATTGCCTTTCTGCTGCAATATCTGGCAGGTGGAACACGTTGGGCGGAAGACCGCATCCGCATCCTGCCGCTGCGCTGGATGGGGGCCGGGATCCTGGTTGCAGCTTTGGCAGGAATCGGCTCCTGGCTTCTGGGCTATCCCTTCCTCACCTCGCATTCCCGCTATCTCGACCTGCCGCTGATCGGCAAGGTGCCGGCCTCCAGTGCGCTTCTGTTCGATCTCGGGGTGTTTTCGCTGGTGGTCGGATCGACAGTGCTGATCCTTGTGGCGCTTGCCCACCAGTCCATCCGCATCAATCGGTTGCGGGCCATTGATGCAGCGCGCGGGGAGGAGGGCTGATGGAACTGGTTCTTTCGATTGCCATCGGCCTCATGACCGGCTGCGGCGTCTGGCTGATCCTGCGCCCGCGCACCTATCAGGTTATCGTCGGGCTTTCGCTTCTGTCCTATGCGGTCAACCTGTTCATCTTCGGTGTGGGCGGTGTGAAGAGTAATCTTCCGCCGATCCTGGAGGATGGCGTCGATCCGGCTAGCCTTGCCGATCCCGTGCCGCAGGCGCTGGTGTTGACGGCCATCGTCATTGGCTTTGCCACCACGGCTCTCTTCCTCGTCGTGCTTCTCGCCTCGCGCGGCTTGACCGGCAACGACCATGTGGATGGGAGGAACGAGCCGAAATGAACGACTGGAGCCACCATCTGATCATTGCGCCGATCCTGATCCCGTTGATGGCTGCCGCCCTGCTGCTGTTCTTCGATGAGCGCAAGCGCACCTTGAAGGCGATGATCAGCCTTGCCTCGACCGCCATTCTGTTGCTTGTCGCCTTGCTGCTGTTTCGCATCGAGAGCGCACCGCACAGCTTTGAAGGTGTCTATCTGCTCGGCAACTGGGCAGCGCCCTTCGGCATTGTTCTTGTACTGGACGGGCTCTCGGCGCTGATGCTGCTCTTGGCGGCGCTGCTTGCGATCGCAACACTCGTCTTTTCGCTCGCCCGATGGCATGCGGTCGGTGCGCATTTTCACAGCATGTTCCAGATCCTGCTGGTCGGGCTGAATGGTGCCTTCCTGACCGGCGATCTCTTCAATCTCTTCGTCTTTTTCGAAGTTATGCTGGCGGCATCCTATGGCTTGATGCTGCACGGTTCGGGCCCGCTGCGGGTCAAGGCCGGCATGCACTACATCGCCGTCAACCTGGTGGCTGCGCTGTTCTTTCTCATCGGCGTCAGCCTGATCTATGGCACGACGGGCACCCTCAATATGGCTGACCTTGCCGCCCGTATTCCGCAGATCGAGCCGGATCGGCGCATGCTGATGGAGGCGGGGGCGGGGGTTCTGGGCGTGGCCTTCCTCATCAAGGCGGGCATGTGGCCGCTCTGCTTCTGGCTGCCTACGGCCTATAGTGCCGCGTCGGCCCCTGTTGCCGGTATCTTTGCCATTTTGAGCAAGCTTGGCATCTACGTGATCCTGCGCCTGACAATGCTGCTGTTCAGCGATGGACCCTCGGCAGGGTTCGGATCCGATGTCCTGCTGTTTGGCGGCATGGCAACGCTCGTCTTTGGCACGATTGGCGTTCTCGCTTCCCAGGCGCTTGGCAGGCTTGCCGGCTATTCGGTGCTCGTTTCATCCGGCACCATGCTGATGGTGCTCGGCATCAGCGAGGGAACCGTATCATCTGGCGCTCTGCTTTATCTGATCAGTTCCACCTTCACGCTCAGCGCATTCTTCATGCTGATCGAACTGGTGGAACGCGGTCAGGATGCTGGAGCCAATGTTCTGGCCGTGACGATGGAAGCCTATGGCGAAGGCGAGGATAGTCCGGAAGACGATGAGGATGGCGTGACCATGCCCGGCACCCTGGCCATTCTGGGCACGTGCTTTGCCGCCTGCGGCATTCTTCTGTCCGGTCTGCCGCCGCTTTCCGGTTTCATCAGTAAATTTGCCATGCTGTCTGCCATGATGGGCACCGGCGCCATCGGTACGCCGCCGGACGGCGCCATCTGGACGCTGATTGTACTCGTCATTCTGTCGGGTGTCGCTTCGCTGATTGCCATGACTCGCGTCGGCATCCGCACCTTTTGGAGTTCGTTGGAAGGCACTGTGCCGCGTGTGCTGGTGATCGAGCTTGTGCCGGTGATGTTCCTGCTGTCGCTGACCCTGTCGCTCACGATTCAGGCGGGACCTGCCATGCGCTATATGGACACGACCATCCGCACGCTGTCCACGCCGTCGATCTATATCGATGCAGTGCGTAACGCCACCGTGGTGGAAGGCTGGAAGGCAAAGTCGCAGGAGGCAAGCCCGTGATGCTGCCCTATCCGATCCTCTCCTTCTTCCTCGTCATCATGTGGCTGCTTCTCAATGAGTTCGGCCTGGGTCACCTTGTTCTCGGCGCGCTGGTGGCGATGTTTGCCGGCTGGGCGCTGGCATCACTGCGGCCCGACAAGCCGAAGCTCAAGAAGTGGTATCTGCTGCCAAAGCTGCTTTGGGTGATCCTGATCGATATCGGTCGCTCCAACCTGGCAGTAGCGCGTCTCATTCTGCAGGGGACACGCGGTAGTCGCCGCTCCGGCTTCCTGCTTGTGCCGCTCGACATCGAAGACCCAACGGCGCTGGCGATCCTTGCTATCATCCTGACCAGCATGCCGGGTTCCGCCTGGCTGGAATATGACAGTGGCGACAAGACGGTGCTGATCCATGTTTTCGATCTGATCGACGAGGCCGAGTGGATTTCGACGATCAAACAACGTTATGAGGCCCCGCTGATGGAGATTTTTGCATGAGCGCCATCATTCTGTTTACCGCCGTGTCCATCGCCCAACTCCTGCTATCCCTGTCTATGGCGATAGCTTCGGTGCGCATCGTCATCGGCCCGCGGGCGCAGGACCGCATCATCAGCCTCGATACGCTCTATATCTGCGCCATGCTGCTGCTGGTCACTTTCGGCATCGGTACGGGCCGCACGGTGTATTTCGAGGCAGCGCTTGTCATCGGTCTCCTGGGTTTCGTGGCAACGGTTGCGCTCGCCAAATTCCTGATGCGCGGAGAGGTGATCGAATAATGCAGGCCGTTGTCGATCTACCCATCTGGGCCGCCATCATCGTCTCGCTTTTCCTGTTGCTCGGTGCCGGGCTGACACTGGTCGGTGCGATCGGTTTCCTGCGTCTTCCGAGCTTTTACGAGCGGCTGCATGCCCCGGCGCTGGTAACAAGCTGGGGCGTGGGGGCAATCATGCTTGCCTCCATCCTGTATTTCTCGATCACGCAGCAGCGACTTGTCCTGCATGAGATCCTGATCGGGCTGTTCGTTACCGTCACGACGCCGGTCACTTTCATGCTGCTGGCGCGCGCAGCACTGCACAGAGATCGTGTGGAAGGCAACCCGGACGTACCCGCAAAGGCGCCAGATTGAGATAGAGCCCCAAGAGCCACGACGTCAGGCGTACAATTCAGCTGCCACTTCGGAGATCGTCGCCACCCGGCATACCGGTTTCAGCGCGGCAATGGCCGTGTCATGGGTTTGCGGCGAAAAGGCAGCACAGCCGTCCGATAGAACGGTCACGTCGAAATCACGCACATGCGCGTCGCGCACGGTGGATGCCACGCCACCATTGGTGACGATGCCGCAGACGATCAGCTTGCGGATATCGCATTTGCGCAGGATCCATTCGAGCCTTGTCATGTAAAAGGCCGAGTAGGCGACCTTTTCGATCGAGATATCTGCTGGCGCCAGCCTGTCCACGAGACTATGTCCCCAGGAGCCGGGCAGGAAATCGCCCTTGGCAAGAAAGGGCCGCAGCGTTTTCAAATGCGGTGAGATCAGCGGCTCGCCGCCCTTCAGCGGCAGGAGCGTGAACTGCGTCGAGATGATCCAGCCGCCGGCCTTGCGCAGGCTGTCGGCCAGCGGCGCAAGCTTTTCCGGCAAAGCGGCGATTTCGGGCGCCGATTGCCCGGCGCGGCCATAGGCACCTTTCGGATCGAGGAAATCATTCTGCAGGTCGACGATGAGAAGGCCGGTCTGCGCTGGTGTCACATTATCCTGCATCACTGCCTCTCGATGATGACATTGCCGAATTCATCCACCCGCGCCTTGAGGTCCGGATCGACAAGCACGGTGGCATCCGGCTGTTCGAGAATAGCCGGGCCACGGATTTCGGCGCCGACAGGCAGTTCCAGCCGGGCAAAGATTGCCGTGTCATGCCAGGCACCACCGAAGAAGACCGGCCTTGTTCCGCGTTGGGCCTTTTCCACCGAGCAGCCGGCATCCGGAGCCAGTGCCTTCAGGCTGAAATGCGGACGCCTGCCGATGGCCGACACCCGCAGGTTGACGATCTTTGCCTGCAGCCCCGGCAGAAGCCGGCTGAAGGAGGCGCGGTAGGCGGCATCGAAGGCGGCCTGCACCTTGTCGCGCGTCACCCCGGTCGAGCCATTTTCGATGGGTAGTGCCAGCGGCACGGAGACCGTATGCGTCTGGCCAATATAGTGCATGTCGAGTTCAAACAGCACGTCGATCCGGTCCATCTGAAGGCCGGCCTCTTCCACGACAAGCCGTGCCGCTTGCGCTTCCGTCACCATGCGGGCATCGAGCACGGCTTCGTCGAGTGCGGCAACGGTGAGGTTCACCGTCTGCACCTGATCGTGGCGGATATCGGCGATGACGCAGCCGAGCGCCGAGGTGACGCCCGGATAGCGGGGCACGAGTGCGGCCTGAAGCCCGACATCCTTGATCAGCGCACCGGCATGCAATGCGCCGCCGCCGCCAAACGGCACCGCGACAAACTTTGCCGGATCATGGCCGCGTTCGATTGACACGAGCCGGATGGCGCCGGCCATGCGCCCGTCGGCAACCCGCACGATGGCTTCGGCAGCTTCCATGACAGAGAGACCGCAGGGCCTGCCGACATGCGTGTCGATGGCGGCCTTTGCCGCTTCCACATCCAGCCGTGCCAGTTTGCCGCCGATTGGGCGCTCGGCATTGATACGGCCCAGCACGATATTGGCATCGGTCAGCGTCGGGCGTGTATTGCCCTGTCCATAGGCGACGGGGCCGGGGCGTGAACCGGCACTTTCCGGGCCGACCTGCAATAGCCCGCCCGCATCCACATGGGCAATCGAGCCGCCGCCGGCACCAATTGTTGTGATCTCGATCATGGGCGTGCGCACCACAAGACCGAAATCAATGGTGGTCTGTGCGGCAAGCGATGTCTTGCCATCGACGACCAGCGAGACGTCGAAGGAGGTGCCGCCCAGATCGCCGGTGATGATATTCGGATAGCCGGCAGCGTTCGAGATGGCGGCTGCGGCAATCACGCCGGCTGCCGGGCCAGATAGCGCGGTCCGAACCGGCAGACGGCTGGCGGTATCGGTTGACATCACGCCGCCGTTCGACTGCACGATGTGAAATGGCCCGGTGAAATGCTCGGCCTTCAACGCTGCCTGCAGCTTGCCGAGATAACCGCCGACGACCGGCTGGAGATAGGCATTCAGAGCGGTCGTAGACGTGCGTTCGAATTCACGGATTTCCGGCAGGATCTGCGCCGAGCAGGCCAGATTGGCATTGGGCCAGACGGAGCGCACGGCCTCCAGTGCGGCAAATTCGTTGACCGGATTGGCATAGGCATTGATGAAGACGATGGCGAGCGCTTCTGCGCCGGCTTCCAGAGCCTTGCGGGCCGCTTCGCGCACCTCGTCAACGTCAAGCGCCTGTCGCACCGTGCCGTCCGATAGCACGCGCTCATTCACCTCGAAACGCATGTCGCGTTCGATGACGGGGGTGAAATCGCCCCAGAGCCCCCAGGTGTTGAGGCGGTCGCGGCGGCGCATTTCCAGCACGTCGCGAAAGCCCATGGTGGTAATCAGCGCCGTGCGGGCGCCCTTGCGCTCCAGAAGCGCATTGGTGCCGACCGTCGTGCCATGCACGATCGAGCCGAGATCGGCAATCGCACCGAAGCTCTTCAGGCCTTCGATGAAGCCTGTCGCCTCATCGCCACGGTTGGAGGAGACTTTTGCGGTCGCAAATCGCCCGCTTTCCTCTTCATAATAGAACAGATCGGTAAATGTGCCGCCGACATCGACGCCGACAACGGCGCCCTTCAGGCTCTTGATGGGAGTATTCACGCGGCGTTTCCTTTCCGCAATTCTTCAGTTGCCCTGGTGTCGACAAGGCCTGTCTGGTCGAGCACGACGCCATAGGTTTCGCGCGCTGTGTCCAGGTTCACAAAGCCCAGCCGCACATCGCGCGCGACGCGCTCTGGCGGCCTTGTCTTCGGATCGCCATATCCGCCGCCGCCGGGCGATTCGATGCGCACCTTCTGCCCGGCCCTGACCCGCACATCGGCAACCTTGGAGGCGAGCGGCGGGGATTTATCACCCTCGTCGCTCTGCCAGACAAAGCGGTTGAGCGCGCCGGGTCCGCCACCGGCAACACCCGGTGGCGGGTAGACGCCACGCTCACCGAGCAGGAAGACATCGGCATCGGTCAGCGTTTCCAGTTCATAGACGGCGCCAACGCCGCCGCGATGAAAGCCAGGCCCTGCCGAATCCGGTCTCAGCGCCCATTGGGAAAACACGACAGGATAGGAGGCCTCGAGAATTTCGGCTGGCGGAATGGTCGCCATGGAAATCGGGTTATTAGCGTGGTTCAGTCCATCGCTTTCCGGATTGCCGCCGAGACCACCGCCGAAGAAGGAGAACATCACATAACGCGAACCGTCTGGCCGATCTCCGGCGATCGAGAGCGCGTTGATCGTGCCGAAGGGCGCAGCCGTTGCCCGCGAGGGATCGGCCTTGGCCAGTGCGCCGAAGACGACGCCGATAACGCGCAGGATGGTTTCCGTATAGCCGCCGACCGGCTTTGGCGGCTTGACGCCGAGCAGCGTCGTATCAGGAATAATGAAGGTGATTGGCCGCAGGCAGCCGGCATTGGCCGGCACGGCTGTGAAGACATGTTTCAGCGCCACGTAGCAGCAGGCAGCCGCCGTGGAATAGGCAATGTTGAGCGGGCCGGCGCAAGGGGCGGACGAGCGGGAGAAATCCAGCACCATTTCCTCGCCCTTGATGGTGAGGTCGAGCGCGATCGTCAGGCGCTCGGGCGTGATGCCGTCATTGTCGAGATAGTCTTCAAAGCTGTACTGACCATCCAGCAGGGCAGCGATTGCCTCGCGCATCATCGCCTCGGCGCGGTCGGAAAATACCTCGAAGGCGGATGCGACCGTGTCGTCGCCATAGGCATCCAGAAGCTCCGCCAATCGCCGCTCACCCAGATCCAGCGCATTCAACTGGCCGTTCAGGTCGCCGTAATTGGAGACAGGCACGCGGGAATTGGCCGCCAGAATGTCGAGAAGGTCGCGGTTCATCACGCCCTGGCGGATGAGCTTGACGGGCGGAAAGCGCACGCCCTCCTGGAAGGTCTCGGTCGCCTTGGCGTTGAAGCCGCCCGGCACATTGCCGCCAATATCCAGCCAGTGGCCGACAGAGGCAATCCAGCAATAGAGCTTGTCGTCGCGAAACACCGGCCGTACCAGCCGGAAGTCGTTCAAATGCGTGCCGCCCGCATAAGGGTCGTTGAAAATATAGGTGTCGCCGGGGCTGAGATCGCCATCCACGTCCACCTTGTCGATCACGGCCTTCACCGCAAAGGCCATGGCGCCGACGAAGATCGGCAGGCCGCGCGTGCCCTGGACAAGCGTTGCCCCTGTCTGCGCATGGTAAAGGCCGTGGCAGGCATCGCGGGCCTCGGCAATGATGGGGTTGAAAGCGGAGCGATAGAGCGTGGCATCCATCTCGTCGGCAATCTGCTCGAGACGTCCGTTGAGGATGGCAAGCATGACGGGGTCGGTTACGCGTTTCATGCGGCGTCATCCTTGCGCTTGGTGCTTGCGGCAGTGCCGTTGCTGCGCACCTCGAACTGTTCGTAATCCTTGCCCAGATCCAGCATGGCGGGCGTGCCGATCAAGGCGTTCAGATCGCCGAAATTGAACATGCGCTCGGAAAACGGGGTGTTTGTGCCGTGCTGGCGTAGCGATCCGTAATAGTCCTGCGCAGTGCGGGCGAGTGCCCGAACGATGCCGCCGGGAAAGATGACGATGCGATAGCCCATGGCGCCAAGCTCATCGGCGGTAAACATCGGCGTATCGCCGCCCTCGACCATATTGGCGACCAGCGGCCGGCTTGACCCAAGCGCCGTGCTGACGGCCGACAGCTGGTCTGCCGAGCGCGGCGCCTCGACGAACAGGATGTCAGCGCCGGCTTCGGCGTAAAGCGCAGCACGTTCCAGCGCGGCATCCAGTCCCTCGACGGCCACCGCATCGGTGCGGGCAATGATCAATGTATCTTGCGAATGCCGTGCATCGACGGCGGCCTTTACCTTGCCGGCCATCTCGGTCGCGGAAATCAGCGTCTTGTCCTGAAGGTGGCCGCAGCGTTTCGGCAGCGTCTGGTCTTCCAGCTGGATGGCGCTTGCGCCGGCACGCTCGAAGCTGCGAACCGTGCGCTGCACGTTGAGCGCATTGCCATAGCCATTGTCGGCATCGACGATCAGTGGCGTATCGACCCGCTGGCGCACCAGCCCGATCACGTCTGCCACTTCCGTCATGGAGACAAGGCCGATATCCGGGCGCCCGAGCCGCGTATAGGCGATGGCCGCACCCGACAGATAGAGCGCCGAGAAACCGGCATCTGTGGCAATCGAGGCAGTCAGCGCATCATATATGCCTGGGGCGATGATCGTCCCGCTGCCGGAGAGTTGATCTCGTAGGGTCATCATAGTGTGTCCTTCATCACGGGCAGAGCCAGATGGCTGTTGGCGCCCGACAGATTGGCGGCGGTCGTTTGGGGATCGACCGCGATAAAAATCTTGCAGATAAGGCCCTGCCAAAGGCGCAAGGGTGCGTTCGTCATGCGTGTCGTCCTCAAAGGCCCAGATAGGCGCGCTTGAGTTCCGGGTCGGCGGAAATGACAGCGGCGGTGCCCGACATGGTCACCAGCCCGTTTTCGATAATGTAGGCGCGGCTTGCGATCTCCAGCGATTGCACGACATTCTGTTCGACCAGCATGATCGGCAAGCCTTCGGCATTCAGGCGCTTCACCAGATCGAACATTTCCTCGACCAGCAGCGGCGAGAGACCGAGTGACGGCTCATCGAGGATCAGCAGTTTCGGCTCGGCCATCATGCCGCGACCGATTGCCAGCATCTGCTGTTCGCCGCCGGATAGCGTGCCGGCCATCTGCTCGATGCGCTGGCGCAGCTTGGGAAAGGTGGAGAATACCAGTTCCAGATTGCGCGCCCGGTTCGCCCGTCCCCGCCGATAGCTGCCAAGCTCGAGGTTTTCCAGAATGCTCATGTTGGGAAAGATCTTGCGACCTTCCGGTACCTGTATGAGGCCGGCTTCGACAGCTGCAATCGGCGAGCCATCAAGCGGCTTGCCATCGAATGTGATCGATCCGCCGGTCAGTTTCAGAAGGCCGGACAGAGCCTTGTTCAAGGTTGTCTTGCCAACGCCATTGGCGCCGAGAACAGCGACGATCTCGCCCTTGCCGACCGTGATGTCGATGCCGCGCAAGACTTCAACACCGCCATAGCCGGTGCGCAGATTTTTGACGTCAAGCATGTGCGCCTCCCGTTTGGGCCATGCGGGCAGCCGCACCCTTGCCGAGATAGGCCTCGATGACGGCCGGATCATTGCAGACGGATGCGGGTGTTCCGTGAGCGATCATCTGGCCCTGCGCCAGCACATAGACCTGTTCGCAAAGGTTCATCACCGCCTGCATCACATGTTCGATCATCAGGATGGTGACGCCATCATCGCGAATGGCGCGGATGACGGGAATGATATCGCGGATTTCCGATGGATTGAGGCCGGCCAGAACCTCATCGAGAAGGAGCAGTTTCGGCTCTGTGGCCAGCGCGCGGGCAAGCTCCAGCCGTTTGCGGCCGGCAACCGTGAGGCTGGAGGCCGGTAGGTCGATATCCTTCTCAAGCCCGACACGAATTGCCACGGCGCGTGCTTTTTCAATCGCATCCTGCGCCCGGTGGTGGCGCAGATAGGCGCCGACCGTGATGTTTTCGAGCACGTTCAGGCCCTGGAATGGCTGGACGATCTGGAAGGTGCGGGCAATGCCAAGTTCGGCCCGCTGATGCGGCTTCAAGTCCGTGATATCCTGGCTCTGCCAGATCACCCGGCCCTGCGTGGGCTTCAAGAAGCCGGCGATGACGCCAAACAGCGTGGTCTTGCCGGCGCCATTCGGGCCTATCAGCCCGGTAATTGAGCCCTTTTCAACGTGAAGCGAGGCGCGATCAACTGCCACAAGGCCGCCAAACCGCATGGTGATGTCTGCTATCTCAAGCATCATAGCGCGATCCTTTTTGCCAGCCGTGGGGCAAAGCGGCGCAGCAGACCCAGCATGCCATCCGAGGCAAAGGCCACGACGCAGATGAGAACGACGGCAAACACCATGAGGTCGATGCCCGGCACGCGTCCTGCAAAGGTTTTTGTCAACTCGCCCAGGCCATGCAGGGTGAATGTGCCGATCAGCGGCCCCAGCACCAGGCCACGCCCGCCGACCAGGGGTGCCAAGAGCGCTTCGATGGAAATCCAGGCGCCAAAGCCGATATTGGCGTCGATATAGAGAAAGTTCTGCACGTAGAGCACGCCGGCTGCCGCCGTCATGGCGCCGGACAGGCTGATCGCCTTCAGCTTGACCGTCAGGACATCGACGCCGAGCGCGCGTGCGGCATCCTCGTTTTCTCGCACGGCAACCAGATGTGCGCCAAAGCGTGAACCGGCAATCGCCCGGCTGATCAGAAGGCCGACAAATACGAAGGCGAGCGCCAGCCACATGAAGGAGGCGCGGCTGGCAAACTGCATATTGGCAAAGCCCGGATCAAGCTTCAGCAGCAGGCCGGCAGCGCCGCCCGTCCATTCCGAGGCATTGGCAAGGATGCGCATGAGTTCGGCAAAGGCGAGTGTAATGAGGGCGAAATAGGAGCCGCGCAATCCGGCCCGAAAGCTCAGAAAGCCGACTATGAAACCGGCACCGGCACCGGCGGCCAAGGCCATGAGGAAGGCAAGCCAGGCATTGATGCCGAAATGGAATTGCAGCATGGCAGCCGTGTAGCAGCCGACGCCGAAAAACAGCGCGTGCCCGAAGGATGTCTGGCCGGCCACGCCACCCAGAATGTTCCAGCCCTGTGCCGCAAGCGCGATGATCAGCGATGTGACCATGAAATTGTAGAGCGTGTTTGAATTGGACAGGAAGGGCACAACGGCCAGCAGTGCCGTGACGACGAGGATGGGAAGATAGCCTTGCAGCTTCATGCCTTTGCTCCGAACAGGCCGGTCGGCTTCAAGAGCAGGACCAGGATGAAGATGATGAATATGCCGATCTGGCCGAGGCTTTCGCCGAGCAGCAGCCCGCTTAGGCTTTCGACGATACCGATCAGAAGGCCGCCGATCATGGCGCCGGGAATGGACCCCATGCCGCCCAGAACGACAATGGTGAAGGCGATGTTGACGAAGGCGCCGCCCACGCGGGGATTGACGTAGAAGCTTGGCATCAGCAGGCCGGCCGCGACCGCCAGTGCTGCACAGCCGATGCCGAAGGTGAGCGCATAGACATGCGCGACATTGATGCCCATCAGGCTCGCGCCGAGCTTTTCCTTGGCTACGGCCCGGATCGCCTTGCCGGCATCGGTGCGGGTCATGACGAACCACAGGATGACGGTGACGATAAGCGAGCCGGCAAAGCCGATCAGGCGCGGCGTGGAGATGAGGAAAGGCCCGAGTTCCACGACGGAAAACGACAGATCCGAGGTGATGGCGCGCGTATCGGAGCCGAAACTCGCCAGGAGCGCGTTTTCAATGAAGATCGACAGGCCGAGGGTGATCAGCAGGATATTGCCATCATCGCCGCCGGCGGCCGGGCCGATGATGAAACGCTGTACGCCATAGCCCAGCGCAAAGAACACAGGTGCCAGCAGGAGGATCGACAGATAGGGGTCGATGCCGGCTGCGATATTGAGGCCCCAGACGGCAAACATCGCCACGGCAAGCGTTGCGCCATGGGCAAAGTTGATGATGTGAAGCACGCCATAGACGAGCGTCAGCCCGAGCGCGATCAGCGCGTAGATCGATCCGGTCAGCAGACCGTTGATCATCGCCTCGATGAGAATTATGGGGGAATACATGATCCAGTCGCTCTTCCAGTTGCGCTGCATGCGGGTCCCGTTGCATCGGGACCCGCCTTTGTGCGGCAACGTCAGCCGTTGGCCGGGAAAACTGGCTTGGCGTCAGCAAAATCCTGCGGGAAGACGACCTTGATTGCGCCCTTCTGTACCTGGGTCGAGACCGGCGCGGCGCCGGTGTTCTGGCCATTGACGAATTTCGTTTCGCCATAGGGCATCAGGTGACCCTTGAAGCTTGACGTGCCGAGCGCCTCGATGATCTTGCCGCGGTCCGCGGATGCCGCACGCTCGATGGCATCGGCAAGCAGCGCCACGCTCGAGTAGTTGAGCGGGATATTGTAGTTATAGGGCTTGCCGAGAGCTTCGACGCGCGCCTGAACATTCTTCGACTTTTCGTTGCGCGGATCGTACCAGTGGTTGCAGTCCATCACGCCTTCGGCAGCTTCGGGGAATTCCGCCACGAAGCGGCGGTTGGACGCGGCACCGTTCAACACGGCATAGACGGCCTTCGGGCGCACGCGCTGCTGCTGCATGGTGCGGGCAAGCAGAACCGTCTCACCATAATAGGTGGACGGGATGATCAGGTCCGGGTTGAGGCTGCGCAGGCGCAGGACGACGTTGGAGAGGTCACGCGAGGGTGTGGGAACCGCGATCTGCTCGAGGATCTCGAAACCGTATTTCGGCAGTTCCGTGGCCATCAGCTTGGCAAGGCCGGAGCCGAACAGGCCATCTTCGTGAACGAGCACAACGGTCTTTGCCGGCTTGCCGGCTTCTTCGTTGATGCGCACGAGGTTCTGGATGGCAGCGGCCGTGCAGAGCGAAAAACCCGGCGCGAAGCGGAAGGTGTTCTTCAGGCCTCGGCTGACGATCTGGTCTGATACGCCGACATCCACCAGATAGGGCAGATCATAGCGGGAGGCTGCCTGTGAGCTGGCAAGGCAGATGGGGCTTGCAAAGCCGCCGACGATGGCGGCCACGCCGGCTTCCTGCATGCGTTCGACTTCCTGCGTGCCGGCTTCCGGGTTGGAACGGGCATCGCCGAAGACCATTTCCAGCTTGGCGCCGCCAAGCGACTTGATGCCGCCGGCCTTGTTGATATCCTCGAGCGCCAGTTCGGCGCCAAGGCGGCCGTATTCGCCGTCCTGCGCCAGAGCGCCGGTGACCGGCTGCAGGATGCCGATCTTGATGGAGGCCGGTGCCTGCGCCCGCAAGACTGATGGGGCAGACAGGACGCCTAGCACGGCAGCGCCGGTTTTCAGGATGGTTCTACGGTTTGGATGGGTCTCTACCAGTTTCATTTTTTGTTCTCCTCTTGAGGGGTGGCCGCTTGTCGCGGGCATTCTTTTTTTCAGTGTCTTGGTTGTTTTCATTGGCCTGCGTCAGGCCACGGCTGTCGGCAGCCGTCCAGCGGCGCGCACCGGTATCGCCGGTGCGTGCAAGTTCCATGTGGAAGGAATAGCGGTCGGGGCGATAGAGTGCCTGCAGATGTTCTATGCCACGCCCGGAGGCTTCAAACACAACGCGTGACATCGACAGGAGGGCCGCGCCGATCTCGACATCGAGGGCGGCGGCCACATCCGGGCCGGCAAGCGTTGCGCCGATGATCTGCTGTGCCTTGTCGGCGACCAGGCCCGAACGCTCCAGAAGTTCCAGAAGCGGTGTCGAGGCCAGATCGGCCTCCGAATAGGAAATGCCGATACGCTCCGGCACATGGGTGATGAGATAGGAAAACGGCTGACCGTCGATGAGGCGCACGCGGATGGAGCGTTGCAGCTTTTCGCCGGGATCGAGCTTTAATTCCTCGGCAAGCGCCGGGGTCGCATTGACATAGGAGAAGGAGATCAACCGCACGCCGGTCTTGCGGCCCATTTCCACCAGATGGGTGAAGGCATTGGCAAGATCGGCCACCACCGGCATATGCGCCTGGCCGGCGCTGACGAAGGTGCCTGAACCCGGCCTGCGCTCGATCATGCCGTCGCTTGCAAGTTTGTCGAGCGCCCGCCGCACGGTAACGCGCGATACGCCATGTTCCTGCGCCAGGGCCGGTTCGCTTGGCAGGCGAGCCGCATCCTGCACCTCGCCGCTCAGGATCTGTTCCCGAAGCAGGAGATACAGCCGGCGCGCCTTCATCGGCTCCATGGCTGCGGACATGTCGTAACCCCTTCTGTCTCTTTTAAAAGACATTTAGCTGTCTTAATTTGCATACAGCTTTGTTTGTTTGTCAATCGTGTTTTTGCGTAAGGGTTGTAAATCCCGGCGCAGCTACCGGCTCCAGCCAGGGGCGGGCAATCCGGTCTTCTTCCTGGAAGCGTTCGATGGCTTGCGCATGGCTTCTGGTCAGGTCGATATCGTCCCAGCCATTGATAAGCTTGGTGCGCCAGACGGGATCGACATCAAACCGGATGACGAGGTTTGCGGCGCGGATCTCCTGCCGTTCCAGATCCACCAGGGCCGTCAAAGCGCCGTCTTCCAGACCCGCCAGAAGCGCTTCGCAATCGGCCTCGCTGACACGTGCCGGCAGTACGCCATTGTTGACGGCGTTGCTGGCAAATATGTCACCGAAAGACGGGGCAATCACGCAGGCAATGCCATAATCGGCCAGCGCATAGACGGCTGCCTCCCGCGAGGAACCGCTGCCGAAATTGCGCCGCGTCACGAGAATGCGGGCGCCCGCCCGCGCTGGGTCGTTCAGCGGGCAATCGCTGATTCTGGCGCCACTCTCGTCGAACCGAAGATCATAGAGCAGGTAATCGCCATAGCCTTCGGCGCGCGAACGCTTCATGAAACGGGCCGGGATCAACTGGTCCGTGTCGATATTGGAAAGGGGCAGGGGGCAGGCAATGGCGTCCAGCGTCTTGAAGGGTTTCATGATCCGTCTCTCCGCCTTAAGCGCTCGTGCCGTGGTCTAGGAACAGGCGCATGTCCGCCAGATGCCCGCTGACGGCGGCGGCGGCGGCCATGGCCGGTGACATCAGATGCGTTCGGCTACCCGGCCCCTGGCGACCGCGAAAATTGCGGTTGGTGGTCGAGGCACAGCGTTCGCCGGGCGGCACCAGATCGCCGTTCATGCCAACGCACATGGAACAGCCGGCCTCCACCCATTCAAGCCCCGCCTGCCGGAAAATCGCGTCCAGACCTTCCTGTTCGGCCTGCCGCTTCACCACCGCAGATCCCGGCGAAACGAGCCCCGGCACTTTGGAGCGACGGCCGGCGAAAATGGCTGCCGCTGCCCGCAGATCCTCGATCCGGCTATTGGTGCAGGAGCCGATGAACACCCGGTCGATGCGGATCTCGGTCAGCGCCTGTCCCGGTCGCAAGCCCATATAATCCAGCGCTTCGCGGATCTGCGCTGCGCGTGCTTCATCGGCAACCGCATCCGGGTCGGGCACGCAATCGGTGATCGGGCTTGCGTCTTCCGGCGTAATGCCCCAGGTGACGACCGGCGCGATATCGCCGGCATCCATGTGAACCTCGCGATCAAACAGCGCATCCGCATCGCTGCTCAAGGTCAGCCAGTCTTGCACGGCGCGTTCAAAAAGCTCGCCCTTCGGCGCATAGATGCGGTCACGCAGGTAGTCGATTGTCGTTTCGTCCGGTGCCACCATGCCGCAGCGGCCGCCGGCCTCAATCGACAGATTGCAGAGCGTCATGCGCCCTTCCATCGACAGGCTGCGAATGGCGCTGCCGGCATATTCAATTGCATGGCCGGCTGCGCCATCGGCACCGATCCGTGCGATCATGGACAGCGCGATATCCTTGGCGGAAACGCCCGGCGCCAGCCTTCCGTCGACGGTTACCCGCATGCGCTTCGGCTTTCGCTGCCACAGGGTCTGCGTCATCAGTACATGCGCGACTTCCGATGCGCCAATGCCAAAGGCCAGCGCCCCGAAGGCACCATGCGTGGCGGTATGGCTATCGCCGCAAACAATGGTGAAACCCGGCAGTGTCAGGCCCTGTTCGGGACCAACGACATGCACGATGCCCTGGCCGGGATCGCCCATGTCGAATAGTCGCACCCGGTGTTGGCTCGTGTTGTCGCGCAACTGGCGGATCATCCGCTGGATCGCCGGCTCGACGGAGGAGAGATCGCGGCTGCGCGTCGGAACATAATGGTCCTCGATGCCGAAGGTGAGGTCAGGCCTATAGACCGAAGCTTCCCTTGCTTTCAGCTTGTCGAATGCGTGGAACGAGCCCTCATGCAGGAGGTGGCGATCGATCCACAGCAGGCATTCGCCATCCTGTCTTTGTGTGACCACATGACGGTCGAACACCTTGTCAAACAGGGCTTTCGCTTGCGGTGCAATTTGCGCGACCATGCCGTTCATCCTCGAAATGATGCGGTGAATTTACGCATGCCTTGCCGTCGGAATCAAATATTGTTTTATAAATAATACAGGTTAATGTTCGCTCGAAAATTCAGTTAGCTGTCTGGACGGAAGGATTCGGCAGGACATGTCACAGGTGATCCGAAGCGCGCACAAGCAGTTCGACCTGACGGTGGATGTGGTGATTGTCGGCGCCGGTGCCGCAGGCCTGGTGGCCGCATTGTCCGCGCATGAGGCCGGCGCCGAGGTGCTGTTGCTGGAACGCGATCCGCTGCCGCGCGGCTCGACGGCCCTGTCGGCTGGGCTCATCCCGGCGGCTGGCACACGCTGGCAAAAGGCGGCCGGCATTGTCGATAGTTCGGCGCAGTTTGCTGGCGATATCATGGAAAAGGCACATGGCGAGCCGGATGCCGCAATCGTCGAGCATGTGGTGGGCCAATCCGCCGCGACGCTGGAATGGCTCTGTGATCGCTACGGGCTGAGCTTCTCCGTCATCGAGGACTTCAGCTATCCGGGGCATTCGGCGCGGCGCATGCACGGGCTTGCCTCGCGCTCCGGCGAGGAACTGGTGGATGCCTTGCGCCAGGCCGTCGAAGAGGCCGACATTCCCCTTCTCTGCGAAGCGCAGGTGACTGCGCTGCATGCGACGGAAGATGGCTGTGTCACGGGTCTCATCTATAGCCGTCCGGATGGCAGTGTCGAAGAGGTTGGCTGTCGCCAGCTCATCCTTGCCTGCAACGGTTATGGCGGCAACCGGCAGCTTGTGGCCGAGCATATTCCATCTCTGTCGGATGCCACCTATTTCGGCCATACGGGAAACCAAGGTGATGCGCTTGTGTGGGGAGAGGCGCTGGGTGCCGCACCCCGGCACCTGAATGGTCACCAGGGGCATGGGTCGGTGGCGCATCCGACCGGCATTCTCATTTCGTGGGCAACGATCACCGAAGGCGGCTTTCAGGTGAATGCCAGGGGTGAGCGCTTTTCCAATGAAGCCAAGGGCTATTCGGAACAGGCGGCAGAGGTGCTGCGCCAGCCGGACGGGCTTGCCTGGACGGTGTTTGATGCGCGGATCGCGGCAATCACGCGCCAATTCGAGGATTTCCGCAAGGCCGAAGCCATGGGCGCCATCCTGAGTGCCGAAACGATCGAGGAGCTTGCCGACAAGGCAGGCCTTCCCGTCGATGCTCTCTTGCTCACGTTTGAACAGGTGCGAGCCTGCAAGGCGGGGGGAACTGTCGATCCCTTCGGGCGCAGTTTCAATGGCGTCGCGCCGCTTCAGTCGCCCTATTCTATCGTGCGGGTCACCGGCGCGCTGTTTCACACACAGGGCGGTCTTGCCATCGATAGCTCGGCGCGGGTGCTGCGTGAGGATGGATCGGCCCTGCCCAACCTGTTTGCCGCCGGTGGGGCGGCCTGCGGCGTCTCCGGCAATCAGGCCTCCGGCTATCTGTCGGGCAACGGGCTTCTGACAGCCGTTACCCTTGGCCGCACGGCGGGAACCAAGGCTGGCCTCAACTGCCGATCCTGACGGCGCAAGCCTATGGCCCGGTGTTCATCACCATGCTGGCCTGCAACACGGTCTCACCATTCGCGCGCGTCAGGCTCTGCAGGTCGAGCCTGCCGCCCATCTGGTCCATCAGCCGGTCGGCAATCGCAAGGCCGAGGCCGGAGCCGGGGGCCCGATCATTGGCGCGGGCAAAGCGCTTGCGGATTTCGCTGAGTTTTTCCGGCGAGAGCAACTCGGCCCGGTTCGTCACCCGGCATCCCTTGGCGTCAATCTCGACGTCGACCATGGCGCCCTGCAGGCCGTGCAGCAGGGCGTTTTCCACAAGATTGCGTAGCACAATGGCAAAGGCATCCGGATCGACCGGCCAGTTTGGAGCCTTACCGCCATCACAATAGAGCCGGATGCGGTCTCGGGCGATTGAGGAACGGTTGAATTCCTCGACCAGCAGCCGGGCAACAGGGGTAAGATCGGACGGTTCTGCCGCAAGGCCGATGCCCGCTTCGGCGCGAGCCAGTTGCAGCAGCTTTTCATTGAGTGCCGAGAGTTTCTTCAGAGCGCGTTCCACTTCGCGCGCCCGTGCCGCTTGTGGGGCATCGTCCAGTTCATCGAGCAGCAATTGCACCTGGGCTGCGGCGCCGGCAATCGGCGTGCGCAATTCATGGGCGCTGTTGGCCGTCAGCTGGCGTTCCGCTTCCAGGGCCGAGGTCAGCCGTCCCATCAGCGAGTTTACCGAATGCAGGATCGGTTGAAGCTCGCGCGGCAGGTCGATGAGGGCAATGGCGGAGAGATTGCCTTCGTCCTTTTCGGCAATGGCAAGGCGCAACTGGTCCACGGGCGCCAGCACGCGCCGGACGATCCACCAGATTGCCGCGATGCTGAGCGGCAAAAGTACGAGGATGGGCAAAAGCAGTGCCGTTCCGCCTTCAAGCGCCGCTTCGCGCCGGTGATCGAGCGAATCGGCGACCTGCACGAAGACAGAACCGCTGACCGCCGAAACCGTGAATATGCGGTGTTTCTCGTCGCTCCAGAAACCGGGAACCAGCGGTGCATCATAAGCCTCTGGCGAGACATTATGGGAATGGATCAGCACCCGGCCATCGGCGCCGCGCACCTGATAGGTCAGGTATTCGTCCGGCGCGCTTTCCACCAGCGCCGTCACCCGCCGTGGCCCCGGCTGGTCTTCGCGCAGATAGAGATCATCGACCACAAGCGGCACCAGCCGCTCGGCGGTTTCCTGAAGCGAGCTGTCGAAAATCTCGCCGAATTCCTCGCGCATGACGGACAGCCCGAGCCCGACGGCCAGCAGCCAGAACAGGCAAAGGCCGGCCGAAAGCCAGAGGATGAAAGTGGTGGATATGCTACGGGCGCTGCTGGTCATCGATGGCGATCCGATATCCTATTCCGCGGACTGTCTGAATGATGGAATGGCCAAGCTTGCGGCGCAGGCGGCTGACATAGACCTCGACGGTATTGCTTTCGATTTCCGCGCCAAAGGCATAGAGCGCCTCTTCGATCTGCGTCTTGGCGACGATTGCCTGTGGCCTGGCGCAGAGAGCATCGAGCACCGCCCATTCGCGCGATGACAGCGAGAGTTCGCCGCCCTCGTCCTTTTCGATCCGCCGTTCTGAGGGGAAGACTTGCAGGTTCTGCAAGCGGATCATTGGCACCTGATGGGCGGTGTAGCGACGCGCGACCGCGTGAACCCGCGCTTCCAGCTCGCCAAGGTCGAAGGGTTTCACCAGATAGTCATCGGCACCGGCATTCAGCCCGGCGATCCGATCGGAAATCTGGTCATGGGCGGTGAGGATGATGACCGGTACGGCCTCTCGCTTTGCGCGCAACTCCTTCAAAAGGTCGATGCCGCGACCATCGGGCAGGCGAAGATCAAGCAGGATGAGGCCATACTGCACCGTGCCAAGGCAGGCCCTGGCATTTTCCAGGTCTTTGGCCCAATCCACCGCATGGCCCTGACGGCTTGTGTGGGTGCGCACGGCATCCCCGAGCGTCAGGTCATCCTCGACGAGCAGTATTCTCAATGCGCAGCGCTCCTTGGTCAGGCGTCAGTATCTGCTCTTTGTCACTGACCGTCAGCTGAACGACAAAGTAAGCCTGCGTGATCTTTGGGCCTTCAGCTGTCCGTCAGCAAGTCTCTTCACTGATGTGTTATCATCAAGCCCAAGGAGCAGACGATGAAAACCCTGTTGACCGCTCTTGCTGCCAGCTTGACCCTTGCCGGTGCGGCCAGTGCCAAGGACAAGTGCAACGTACCGGTTGCGGACTGGCAGCCACGCGCCTTGCTGAGGATCAAGCTTGAAGGCGAAGGCTGGAGGATACGCTCCATCCGGCCGGAAGACGGCTGTTACGAAGCCAATGCGGTCAACGACAAGGGCCAGACGCTCGACGCGTTTTTCGATCCGAAGAATTTCAGGCCCGTCGAGGTTACGATCGAGCCGTGACTATAGCGGCATGTGCCTGATCGTCAAAACACCCGCTGCGGCCTGTGCAGCGGGTGTTTTCATGTGGGCTGCGTTCCTTTGTCTTCAGCTCTCGACCTTGACGCAGCTGGAATAGAGATCCTTGGTCTTGTCATGCACCTTGGTTTCCACCTGCATCAGGCCAAGCACGGTGTGAAACAGATTGTCATGCGATTGCGGCTCGGTTGCCTGGTGTGACCAGCAGCCTCTGGCAGTCTTGGCGCGCGCTTCTTGTCCCAGCCACAGCACGAAGGGAATATGGGTCTGCTGTGCAGGCGCCACGATCCACGGAGCGCCATGCAGGAAGAGGCCCTTTTCGCCAAGCGATTCGCCGTGGTCCGACATATAGATCATCGATGGCGCTATGCGGGTCTCCTGCGCCTTCAGCTTGTGAATGATCGTTGCCAGTACGTGATCGGTATAGAGGATCGAATTGTCATAGGCATTGATGATCTCCTGACGATGGCAGGCGGAGAATTCCGACGACCGACAATCCGGCGTGAACCGGCGATAGGCATCCGGATAGCGCGCATAATAAGCCGGTCCATGACTGCCCAGCTGGTGAAGCACGAGAACGGCATCATGATCGACCGAATTCAGCCAGTTATCCAGCTGATCGAGAAGGATCTCGTCCTTGCATTCGCCATTCTCACAAAAGCGCGGATCATTCGTCCGGTAGAGTTCCTTGTAGGGAATGCGCAGCGCCATGCCCTTGCTTCCGGTATTATTGTCCCACCATTCGGTGCGAATGCCGGCATGGCTCAGCACATCCATCAGGTTTTCCGAGGCAAGGCCCTTGGTATGCGAATAATTGCTGCGGCCTAGGCCTGAAAACATGCAGGGAACGGAAACGGCCGTTGCGGTGCCGCAACTCGTCGTATCCTTGAAGTAGACGATATCCTCCTGGCTCAGCTCCGGGTTTGTCGGCTGTTCATAGCCGCCGAGCTGGAAGCTGGAGGCTCTGGCCGTTTCACCGACCACGACGATCGTGACACGCGGCTTGCGCAGACCTTTGATGTCGGCTTCTGCATCGCTGACGCGTGCGTCGAGACCCAGCGGCTGTGCGACAATGCCATGTTCTTCGCCGGCCCCGATTGCATAGAGGATCGTGCTACCGATGGGAAAGAGCGGGTTCAGCGTCTCGAACCAGTCGCGGTGCTGGCGAATCGTGAAGGCGAAGGTTCCGGCCTGGGAATAGGCGGCCCCGGTAAAGACCAGGACGCTGGGGATGATCACCGCCATATTGTATCCGACCTTATGCAGGAAGGGCCGGTGGCTGATCTTCACCCAGGCAATCAGCAGGCAGGGCAGGATGCCGACGAGGAAGATATGCAAGACGAAGGCCGACGTCAGCAGATGGCCGGCTTCCGGGCCAGACGTCTCGGCCGCATTGCGGATCATCTCCTTGTCGATGACCACGCCGAATTGATCCATGAACCAGCCGGATGCGGCACCCGCCAGAACGAAAATCATCAGCACGGGCTTGGTCAGATACTTGACCGACAGCGTCACGAAGATTGCGATGAAGGCGGCAGCCAGGCCGATCGCGAGCGTGACCAGCACGGTCGTCTGCCCGGCAAGATTGGTCGCGGCCTTGGCCCAGAATGTCTGGTTGAGGATCGCCAGCGCATAAAGCGCCGTCAGAATGCTCAAGGTGACGCTGCCGATGCGTGGTCTGAAGAATAGAAATGGTCGTCTCGTCAATGCACTGCCCTTTCCGCACGGCATGCCCCCGCTAGTCGTACATGGGGACTTGCCGCATAAGGCAATGGAAGAAGAAGCTGACAGTAACCTGAACGGTGGGAATTGATACGTTGGAGCTATCTTGGACCTAGGCCTGCTCGGTCACAAGCCGATAGCCCACGCCGGGTTCCGTGCGCACGATCTTCGGCTGGGTCGGGTCCTGCTCGATCTTCTGGCGCAACTGGCCGATGAAGACCCGCAGGTAATGCAGGTCTTCGCCATGCGCCGGCCCCCAGACGGAGGTGAGCAGGGTCTTGTGCGTCACCACGCGTCCGGCATGGCGGGCAAGCAGTGTCAAAAGATCATATTCCTTCGGCGTCAAGCGCACGGGCTCATCCTGGCGGCTCACCAGCCGGCGGACCATGTCGATGGTCAGCCCATCGATTGTGATCACCGTGGGTGCTGCATCGCTCTTGCCGCGATGACGCAGGGCATTGCGGATGCGCGCTGTCAGTTCGCCGATGCCGAAGGGTTTTTCCACATAATCATCGGCACCGAGATCCAGCGCCGCAATCTTTTCGCTTTCGCGGTCGCGGGCCGATAGAATGACGATCGGCAGATCCGACCAGCCGCGCAGATTGGCAATCACCTCCTTGCCATCCATGTCCGGCAGGCCGAGATCAAGAATGATGAGGTCCGGGGCAAGCGTTGCAACCGCCTTCAAGGCATCGGCGCCAGTGCCGGCCTCGATGACCTCATAGCCGGCAGCTGTCAGTGCGGGTTTCAGAAAACGCTGGATCTGCGGCTCGTCGTCAACGACGAGAATGCGGCCCTGGCTCATGAAGGGGCGCCTGTTTTGGCCCGATCATTGGCCGGAAACCGCATGACGATGCGCGTGCCCTTTTTCTTCAGGGCCGGACTTTCCGCCTGTATGCGCCCACCCATGGCATCGATAAAGCCGCGGGCGATGGACAGGCCAAGGCCGGTGCCGGGCGCGCGGCCATCCGGCTTGCCGCGCCGATAGAATTTGTCGAACACGCGTTCCAGATCCTCCGGCGGTATGCCTCTGCCCATGTCGGTGACCGAGATCAGCACATCGCTGCCATCGCGTCTGGCATAGACATGGATCGGCTCCTCGCCGCCATATTTAACCGCATTGTCGAGAAGGTTGAAGAGCACCTGGCCCAAAAGCACGCTATCGCCTTCGATCAGCGGCAGGTCGGCGGCAAGACCCGCCTCGATCCGGTGGCCAGGCGCATATTTGCGGGTCCGCTCCACGGTCGAATGGACGATATCGGCCACATCCACCCAATCGCGCTTGGGCTTCAGCATGCCGGCTTCGATGCGTGTCATATCGAGGAGATTGGCGACAAAGCGGCTCATGCGGCCGGCTTCCTCCTCGATCGACTGGAGAAGATCGTCGCGGCTTTCTGCGCTCATACGCTGGCCCAGTTCGCGAAGACTGGTCACGGAACCGGTAATGGTGGCAAGCGGCGTGCGTAGATCATGTGATATGGAGGATAGTAGCGCCTCGCGGTAGCGCTCGCCTTCCAGCCGTGCTGCCTGTTGCAGGCTTTCCTGCGACAGGCGCGCCCGGTCAAGCGCAATGGCCGTCTGGTCGAGAATGGCCGTCAGCGCCCGCTCGGCATTCAGATCCAGCGGCTCGCTGGTTTGCTGCACGCCGCACACGCCGACCACGCCATGCGGACCGAGGAGCGGACGGAATTCGAACCGGCTGCTGGGCAGAGTGCCGGTGCCATGGCCGGCACGTTCCTGTCTTTCCTGCGCCCAGCGCGCGGCGGTCAGGTCCGTTACATCCAGTTCGGTATCTGGCGGCCAGGCGGCCGACATCTTCAGCTCGTCCTTGTCCGGCAGGAGCAGCACGACATTGCGCTTCAGGCTGCTTTGCAACTGCGATACCGCCACCCAGATGGCGTCATCCGCCTTGCCGGTTGTCGAAAGCTTGCGTGAAAAATCATAGAGCGATTGTAGGGCAGCGGCGCGTACGCGTGCCACCTCCGCCTGTTCGCGGATGCGTGAGGCAAATCCGCCGGCAATCATGGCGACGGCCAGAAACACGAAGAGCGCAAACACTTCATGCGGTGCGGCAATGGTGAAGGTGTGGATCGGATCGATGAAGAAGAAATTATAGGCAAGTGTCGAGAGGATTGCGGCCAGCGAAGCCGAAAGATAGCCGCCCATCACCGAGGCGCCGAGCACGGCCAGCAGGAACATCAGCGAGATATTGGGTAGGTCAACCATGCGGTCGACGACCATGGCTATGGCCGTGGTCACCGTGACAAAGCCGATGGCAATGAGTGCGGACTGGCGCACCGATGTGAGGTTTGGCGGTGACCATCTCCTGCGCTGGCGGGTGTTATCGGCCTTGCGGTCGGGGGTTACGAGATAGACGCCAAGGCCTGCGGCCCGCCTTGCGATGGCGTCCGGAAGCGTTCGCTCAAAACGCTGCAGCCAGCCGCGCGGCTTGCGCGCCCCGATAACGATCTGCGTGGCATGTTCGCGGCGGGCCAGTTTCAGGATCTCGTCAACGAAATCATTGCCGATGATGCGCTGCGTATGTGCGCCCAACTGTTCGGCCAGCCTAAACAGATGCTCGATACGTTGCAGGCGCTCCGGCGTTTCGACCTCCCGATCGGCGCGTTCCACCGAAACGACGATCCAGGGGGCATTGAGGCCGGAGGCCATGCGGCTTGCCACCCGCACGACCTTTTCCGACAGATCATCCGGGCCCACACAGACGAGCAGCCTTTCGCTGGTGGCCCAGGGCCCTTCGATGGCATTCTGCTTCAGGTAATCGACCATCTGGTCATCGACGCGATCGGCCGTGCGGCGCAAGGCAAGCTCGCGCAATGCCGTCAGGTTGCCAAGCCGGAAGAAGCGGTCGGCAGCGCGGCTGGCACTTTCCGGCAAGTAGACCTTGCCTTCCTTCAGCCGCTCGATCAGTTCGCTGGGGGGCAGATCGACGAGCAGGACCTCATCGGCACGTTTCAACACGACATCCGGCACCCGCTCGCGAACCGTCACGCCGGTGATCTCGGCCACGAGGTCTGCGAGACTTTCGAGATGCTGAATATTCAGCGCCGTCCACACGTCGATGCCGGCGCCGATCAGTTCCTCGATATCCTGGTGGCGCTTGGGATGCCGGCAGGCTTCCGGATTGCTGTGCGCCAGTTCATCGACGATAATGATACGCGGCTGGCGCTCAAGCGCGCCATCCAGGTCGAATTCCTCCAGCATGCGACCGCGATGGGCCATGCGCATGCGCGGCAAGACTTCAAGACCCTCCAGAAGGGCTGCCGTCTCGCTGCGGCCATGGGTTTCGACAAGCCCGACGACGAGATCGACGCCCTCCGCCCGCAGGCGCCTTGCCCTTTGCAGCATGGCAAATGTTTTGCCGACGCCGGGTGCCGCGCCGAGAAACACCGTCAGCTTGCCGCGACGGTCCCGTTTTGCAAGGGCCAGAAGCGCATCGGGATCTGGCCTGCGTTTCTCGTCGCGGTCGTCATCTGCCATTCGTGTCTCACGTCTTCAGGCGGTCTAGCGCCAGATTGAGCTCAAGCACGTTAACCGCGGGTTCGCCAATCAGGCCAAGAACGCGCTGTTCCACATGCTGTTCAAGCACATCCGATACGTCTTTCTCGCTCATTTGACGTGCAGCGGCAACCCGCGCCACCTGCGCCTGCGCATAGGCCGGCGAGATATGCGGATCGAGACCGGAGCCAGACGTTGTCACGGCGTCGCCGGGCACGGGCGTTGCAATGCCTGCTGCCTTTAGCTTGTCCACATCGCCGGCCACCCGGTCGCGTAGCTTCACCGAGGTTGTGCCAAGGTTGGAGCCTGATGAGGCATTGGCCGCATAAGGATCAGGCGAGGTTGCCGAGGGACGCGGCCAGAAATAGCGCTCGGTTGCAAAATTCTGGCCGATGAGGCTGGAGCCAATCACGGTGTCGCCGGACTTGATCAGGCTGCCATTGGCCTGTTGCGGCATGACGGCCTGGGCGATGCCCGTGACCGCCAGCGGATAGGCAAGGCCGGTGATGACCGTCATGGCGACAATCATGGTAAGCGCGGGGCGTATTTGGTTGAGCATGGTTACACCAGATGAAGAGCGCTGACGGCAAGATCGATGACCTTGATGCCGGCAAAGGGAAGGACAAGGCCGCCTAGGCCATAGACGAGAAGATTGCGGCGCAGCAGGGCCGCAGCACCGGACGGCGTATAGGCAACGCCCTTCAGCGCCAGCGGAATGAGCGCCACGATGATCAGCGCATTGAAGATGACGGCAGACAGGATGGCCGATTGCGGTGAGGCAAGCCCCATGACGTTGAGCGCCTGCAGCGCCGGATAGGTGGCGACGAACATGGCCGGGATGATGGCGAAATACTTGGCCACATCATTGGCAATCGAAAACGTCGTCAGCGAACCGCGCGTCATCAGCAGCTGCTTGCCGATCTCGACGATCTCGATGAGCTTGGTCGGGCTGGAATCAAGGTCCACCATATTTGCAGCTTCGCGGGCGGCCTGCGTGCCGGTCTGCATGGCAACGCCAACATCCGCCTGGGCAAGTGCCGGCGCATCATTGGTGCCGTCGCCGCACATGGCGATCAGTCGACCACCCTGCTGTTCGCGGCGAATGAAGGCCAGTTTGTCTTCCGGGGTTGCCTGGGCCAGAAAGTCATCGACGCCGGCTTCCGAGGCAATGGCTGCGGCCGTGACCGGATTGTCGCCGGTCACCATGACCGTGCGGATACCCATGGCACGAAGCGCTGCAAAACGCTCCTTGATGCCGGGCTTGACGACATCCTTGAGGTGGATGGCGCCGATCAGACGGTGGCCATCGGCAACACCCAGCGGTGTGCCGCCGCTGCGGGCAATCTGGTCCACTGCCCGGCGAAACTCGGTCGGTGCATCCTGTTCGGTGAGGCCTGCGAATTTCAGCACCGCATCGACCGCGCCCTTGCGCAACCGGCGGCCACCGATATCGACGCCCGACAGGCGTGTTTCGGCGGTAAAACCGATCACGGCATCAAACTGAGCCTGTGGCATGGCAATGCCGAAGTCTCCGGTGGCAAGCGCCACGACCGAGCGACCTTCCGGCGTCTCGTCGGCAAGGCTTGCGACAAGGGCTGCTTCTGCAAGTTCCGAAGCGGTCACGCCGGGGGCGGGCAGGAAGTCACTTGCCATGCGGTTGCCGAAGGTGATCGTGCCGGTCTTGTCGAGGAGGAGCGTATCGACATCGCCTGCCGCTTCCACCGCACGGCCAGAGGTGGCAATCACGTTGAAGCGCACGAGACGGTCCATGCCGGCAATGCCGATGGCCGAGAGAAGGCCGCCGATGGTCGTCGGTATGAGGGTGACAAGAAGTGCGGCCAGAACCGTGACGGAGAGTATGGTCCCGGAATAGCCGGCGAGACCCCAAATGGCGACACAGACGAACAGAAAGATGAGCGTCAGGCCCGAGAGCAGGATCGACAGCGCGATTTCGTTCGGTGTCTTCTGGCGCTGGGCGCCTTCAATCAGCGCGATCATGCGATCGACAAACGAAGAGCCGGGCGCAACGGTGATCTTCACCTTGATTTCGTCCGACAGAACCTGCGTGCCGCCGGTGACGGCGGAACGGTCGCCGCCGGATTCGCGGATCACGGGGGCGGATTCGCCGGTAATCGCGCTTTCATTCACCGAGGCGACGCCCTCTATCACTTCGCCATCGCCGGGAATGAGTTCTCCGGCGGTGACGACGACGATATCGCCGATCTTAAGGTCTGGTGCAGCGATGGTGTCGATGCGGCCATCGGCATTCAGCCGGCGGGCGACGAGTTCGGATTTCGTCTTCTTCAGGCTGTCGGCCTGGGCGCGACCCCGGCCTTCGGCGACCGCTTCGGCAAAGGTGGCAAACAGGACGGTGAACCAGAGCCAGGCTGCAATCTGGCCGGAAAACGCAGCTTCTGCCGGATTGGAGATCAGGTCACGCAGGAAAAGCAGCGTTACAACAGCTGCCACGACTTCCGTGACGAAGATGACCGGATTGCGCAGGAGATAGCGCGGATTGAGTTTGACGAACGCATCGCGCACAGCCGGTACCAGGATTGCCGGATCCAGAAGGCTCGATGATGAATGTGCCTTTGACATGGAGTGTTCCTTCAGAAGGTCTGCCCGGCCAGCATGGCCAGATGTTCG
This sequence comes from Rhizobium sp. FY34, assembly GCF_005222845.1. Taxonomy (GTDB): domain Bacteria; phylum Pseudomonadota; class Alphaproteobacteria; order Rhizobiales; family Rhizobiaceae; genus Neorhizobium. The sequence continues at coordinate 217,723 of NZ_STFZ01000001.1, forward strand.
ACGATGGGGCCGAGTGCCAGCGCCGGGAAGAATTGCAGGCCGCCGAGAATGAGGATGATGCCGATGAGCAGGCCGATGAACAGGCCGCCATCCGTGGGGAAAGTGCCGGAAGAGGCGGGGACCTTCACCTTGGCTGCCAGCGATCCGGCAATCGCCATGACCGGAATGACATAGGCAAAGCGGCCAAGCAGCATGGCGATGCCAAGTGTCGTATTGTACCAGAGCGTATTGCCGGACAGTCCACCAAAGGCTGACCCATTATTGCCGGCAGCCGACGTATAGGCATAGAGAATTTCCGACAGCCCATGCGGGCCGGCCGTTCCGATGCTGGCGACGGCAGACGGCAGAAGTGCTGAGATCGCCGTAAAGCCGAGAATGGCCAGCGGCAGGATGAGAACTGCCAGCATGGCGAATTTCATCTCACGGCCTTCGATCTTCTTGCCGAGGAATTCCGGCGTGCGACCAACCATCAGGCCGGCGACAAACACCGCCAGAAGCGCAAAGACCAGCATGCCGTAAAGGCCGGAGCCTACCCCACCGGGCAGCACCTCACCCAACTGGATGAGGAACATTGGCACAAGGCCACCAAGGCCGGTGAACGAGCCGTGCATGCCGTTGACGCCGCCATTCGACAGGCCTGTGGTCACCGCTGCATAAAGGGCGGTCATCGCCTGGCCGAAGCGGACTTCCTTGCCTTCCATATTGCCAAGCGAGGGATCGACGCCAAGCGTGGTGAGGATCGGGTTGCCCTGGGCTTCCGCCCAATAGGTGACGGCAACGCCGGCCACCAGCAACAGCGTCATGGCGGCAATGATTGCCCAGCCCTGTCGGCGGTTTCCGACCATCTGGCCGAACGTGTAGACGAGGGCTGTCGAGATCGCCAGCATGGCAAACATGTTGAGATAGTTGGAAAGCGCCGTCGGGTTCTCGAACGGGTGGGCGGCATTGACGTTGAAGAAGCCGCCGCCATTGGTGCCGACCTGCTTGATGGCTTCCTGGCTGGCGACGGGGCCGAGCGAGATGACCTGGTTGACGCCTTCGAGCGTGGTTGCACTGACGGATGCCTGCAGCGTCTGCGGCAGGCCCATGGCGACAAAGGCAAGGGCGACGACCAGCGACAGCGGCAGGAGCACAAATAGCGTGGCGCGCGTCATATCGACCCAGAAATTGCCGAGCGTCGAGACCTTGGAGCGGGCCAGTGCGCGAGTGAAGGCGATGGCAAGCGCCATGCCGGTGGCAGCCGACAGGAAATTATGCACGGTGAGGCCAGCCATCTGGCTGAAATGGCTCATCATCGATTCACCGGCATAGTTCTGCCAGTTGGTATTGGTGACGAAGGAAATGGCCGTGTTGAAGGCAAGGTCCGGCGGCACGGCCGCAAAGCCCTGCGGATTAAGCGGCAGGAAGGCCTGCAGTCGCAGGATTGCATAGAGCGTGACGAAGCCTGCCAGCGAGAAGGCGAGCATGGACATTGTATAGGCAAGCCAGCCCTGTTCCTTGTCCGGCTTGATGCCGCTCAGCCGGTAAAGGTCGCTCTCGACCCGGCCGAGGATCGGCGACAGGAAGGTGCGCTCTCCGGAAAAAACCTTTGCCATGTAAAGCCCGAGTGGCTTGATGACCACGAGCACGGCAAGGAAGAGGAGGCTGATCTGCAGCCACCCGATAATGGTCATGATGTTCTCCTTGAACGATCAGAAACGCTCGGGCCGCAGAAGCGTAACCACGAGGTAAATGCCAAGCGCGATGGCAACGAGAAGGCCGAAAATGGGTTCAAGCATGGGAATGCCTCACAGCCGGTCGAGGGCGTGGGCATAGAGCGCCAGCATGCAGAGCATGCCGCATCCAAGCGCCAGAAAGATGAGGTCGGACATTGCCGTTTCTCCTGTTGGGTGAGCCAGGAGATTACGTCGCCGCCGCGTCAGGTTTCGATTGCGAAGGTTGAGCGGGCGCATAAGGAAAACATAAAGACGGGTCTGTAACGTGACTCGGTAGACGTCGATGGCAAAATCAGGCGGCTCCTGTGTCGGGGCCACAGATTTGATCATGGCTATGGGCAATAATGTCTGGCGAGTGCCCTTGTTCGACGGCAATGCCGCCATATGTTCCAGTGCGATGATCCAGACACGCAGGATATGATGCACACGCAACCAGACTCGGGCGATCCTTTCGGCTTTCTCGGCCATTCGGGGGAAATGGCATCGCTGATCCGTGGCTTCGATTGGTCGAAAACCACGCTCGGGGCGGTGGAGACCTGGCCTGCTTGCGTCAAGTTTACGACAGCTATGCTGCTACAGTCGCCGGTGCCGATCGTGACGCTCTGGGGTGAAGCCGGCGTGATGATCTACAATGATGCCTATTCGGCATTTGCCGGCTTTCGGCACCCCCAGCTTCTGGGCGCCAATGTACGCGAAGGCTGGCCGGAAGTGGCCGACTTCAACGATCACGTGATGAAGGTTGGCCTGGCGGGCAATACCTTGGCCTATTCCGACCAGGAACTGACCCTTTATCGCAAGGGAACGCCCGAACAGGTGTGGATGGATCTCTATTACTCACCGGTACCCGATGAGACCGGCAAGGCCGCCGGCGTGATCGCAATGGTCGTCGAGACCACCGAACGCGTGCGTGCGGAGAAGCATCAGAAAATGCTGATCAACGAGTTGAACCACAGGGTGAAGAACACGCTCGCCTCCATTCAGGCGATCGTATCGCAGACACTGCGAGGTGTGGACACGAAAGAGGAAGCCTCAGCCGCGATCAGTCAGCGGATCATGGCCCTGTCGCGTGCGCATGATGTGCTGACCGACGAGAATTGGGATGGCGCCGACCTGCATACCATGGCGCAATATGCGCTTGATGCATTTCAGCCAGCCGGTCGTGAAGCCATCAGCATAGAGGGCCCGAAGATCCGCGTTGGGCCACATGCGGCCCTTTCCATTGCGCTTGCTTTGCATGAATTGGCCACAAACGCTTCGAAATATGGAGCGCTGTCCACCAGGACTGGTACGGTTGCCATATCATGGTCGATTGAGCCTTCGCAGACGGACGACGATGAGGTGTTCAAATTGTCGTGGGAAGAGCAGGGCGGCCCGCTTGTTCGGCAGCCCGACCGGCGCGGCTTCGGAACGCGTCTGATCCTTGGCGTTCTGCCGCAGGAATTGCGGGGAACAGCGGAAATCGACTACCAGCCGCAGGGCCTGCGCTTTGTGCTGCGCAGTTCACGTGTTGCCGTCAGCGATACGCCGCTTGTCGCGCAAGGTGGCTAGCATGAAGATCCTTGTGGTCGAAGACGAGATGCTGGTGGCGATGCTGATTGAGGATCTCGTGTCCGATCTTGGCCACCAGATCGTCGGTCCAGCCATGCGGCTGGAAACGGCATTGGAACTTGCCGAGACCATCGATCTCGACTTTGCCATCCTCGACATCAACCTTGCGGGAAAACAGTCGTTTCCGGTTGCCCACCGTCTCACCGAGCGGGGCATACCCTTCATGTTTGCCAGTGGTTATGGAGCCGCTGGCCTGATGGAGCCGTATCTGGCCGCACCCATCGTACAAAAGCCGTTCGACGCAAAAGCTGTGGCCAGCATGCTGGCCAAAGTCGGGATGGAATGAAGCCTGACTTACAATGGCAGGCCAGCAGCCTGCCGTTTTGATCGGTTGTTCTGCGTCAATCCGCCAGAACCATCAGGCTTTCCGGTGTCAGGGCAAGCGATACCTGCTGGCCAGCGACCGGCGCTGCGGCACTCGGATCATTGAAGGTGTCATAGGAAATCATGCTTCCGCCGATATCCACCTTGGTGCGTACGACCGAGCCGAGGAAATGCGAGGAGATGACGGTGCCATTCAGCGCCGATGTGTCCGATACGCCGGGCAGCAAGGATCCGGCCTCCGGACGGAAGGCAAGGGGAATGGTCGAGCCTTTTTCGCGCCCTGCAAGCGAGCCGTACACGCCGAGCAGCTTTCCGCCAACCTCGACGGTGGAGGCTGCCGGATCGACGACCTTTGCCTCGATGACATTCAGCGTGCCGACGAAATTGGCGACAAACCGCGTCGTCGGGCGGTTATAAATTTCAGCCGGCGTGCCGATCTGATCGGCCTTGCCGCCATTCATCACGACGATACGGTCTGAAATCGACAGCGCCTCTTCCTGGTCATGCGTCACGAAGACGGTGGTGATGCCAAGCTGGCGCTGGATCTGACGGATTTCCTCGCGCAGCGACACGCGGATCTTGGCGTCCAACGCCGACAGAGGTTCGTCGAGCAGAAGCACCTGCGGGGCGGGTGCGAGCGCTCGCGCCAGCGCCACGCGTTGCTGCTGGCCACCGGACATCTGGTAGGGATAGCGGTCGGCGAGATGCTCAAGATGGATGAGCTTCAGCATTTCCTTGACGCGCGCTTCAATCTCGCTCTTCGGCTTTCCAGCCACTTTCAGACCGAAGGCGACATTGTCGAAGACGTTCATATTGGGAAACAGCGCATAGGCCTGGAAAACCATGCCGATATTGCGCTGGTTCGGCTTCAGGCTCGTCTGGTCCTTGCCGTTGATGGTGATTTCGCCACCGGTCGGCGTCTCGAAGCCGGCGATCATGCGCAGCACTGTCGTCTTGCCGCAGCCCGATGGCCCGAGGAAGGAGACGAATTCGCCCTTGTCGATCGCCATGTTGAAATCATGCACGACCTTGGTCGGGCCGAAGGATTTCTGCAGATGGGTGAGTGTCAAAAAGCTCATGGATGGAATGTCCTCAAACCGGGCGCTGCGCGGATTTCTGGAAGCGCGAGACAAGCTGGATCAGGCCCAGGCAGCCCCAGGTGATGGCAAAGGCAATGACGGCAAGCGCTGCCGGCTCATAGGCGCGGTTGGCGCCGAGAACCTGCATATAGGGACCGAATGCCGGTCGGTTGAGCAGCGCTGCCATGGTGAATTCGCCGATGACGATGGCAAAGGTGAGAAAGGCGCCAGACAACACGGCCACCAGAACGTTGGGCAGGATGATGCGGGCAATGATGGTGATCCAGCCAGCGCCAAGGCTTTGTGCGGCTTCCGTCAGCGTTGTCACGTCGATGGTGCGAAGCCCCGTATCGACGGCGCGGTACATATAGGGAAGCGCCAGCATCGTATAGCCGGCTACGAGCAGAATGTCCGTGCCTAAGGCCGTGCCCGTCAAAGGCAGCCAGCTCGACGTGTTGTAGAGCCGGATATAGCCGAACACCACGACGATGGCCGGGATGACTAGCGGCAGAAGCGTGACGAATTCGATATAGGGCCTCAGGAATGGCAGCTTCAGCCGCACCCAATAGGCCGTCGGCACCACGAGGAAGACACCAACGAGAATGGTGCACAGCGCAAGCGTGACCGAATAGGTGAACGTGTCCTGGAAACGGGTATCGGCCAGTACCTTGACATAGGCATCGAAGGAATATTCGCCGCGCCGCATTTTCAGCGAGAAATTCGTCATGCCGATCAGCGGCAGGAAGAAATAGAGGAGGCCGATCGTCAGCGCTCCCCAGGCCCAGAGACGTTTCATCGCATCCACCTTTCACTGCGCGCCCGCAGCCAGATGTAGACCGTATTGGCAGCACCGGTGACGACGATCATGCCGAAGGCCAGTGCGTAACCCAGATGCGGATCGCCCAGCACGTCGCCGCGGATCTGCGCAAACAGGAGGATCGGCACGATGCTGAGCGACGAGCCGGTCAGCGCAATGGCAGTCGCCACCGCGCCAAAGGAATTGGCAAACAGAAGCGCAAATGTTCCGAGGATCGAGGGTGTAAGGATCGGCAACGCTACCATGCGCCAGTATTGCGCATTCGTCGCACCAAGGATCGAGGCGGCTTCCCGCCATTCCTTTTTCAAACCGTCGAGCGCCGGCGTGATGATGAGGATCATCAGCGGAATCTGGAAAAACAGATAGGTGAGCGTCAGACCCCAGAAGGACAAGAGGTTGAAGCCCATCATGCGCAGGTTGATGCCAAGCTCAGTCTGCAGAAAGACGGTGATGAAGCCGACGGGGCCAAGCGTTGCCAGAAAGGCAAAGGCGAGCGGCACGCCGGCGAAATTGGACGCAACGCCCGAAAAGGTCATGATCGGGCCGCGAATGAAGCGCGGCAGACCACCCAGAACCACGGCTGCTGCGACGCCAAAGCCGATCAGGCAACCAAAGAAGGCCGAGGCAATGCTGATGCGGATGGAAATGCCATAGGCCGCCATGATGGAGGGGGTGAAGAGGTTCACCACATTATCGAATGTAAAACTGCCGTCAGGCCTCTGGAAGGCGCCGAGGACGATTTTCATCGTTGGCATGACGAGAAACAGAAGAATGAAAATGGCAAATGGCAAAATGCCGAGCCAATGCAACGGCAGACGCAAGCGCCTGGCCGGGGCTTGCCCGGTCGTTCGTGTCGATGACGTCATTCCCCTCGGTTCCGTTCTGGTTTTCTGGAACGCTCTTGTTCTTTTGGCAGAGTGCCCTTCCGCCCCGCCGATGACAACCGGGGCGGAAGGGTATCGTGTCTTGATTACTTGACGTTGGCGCCGACGAGCTTGTCCCAGCCGGCGGTTACAGCGGCCTTGTTGGCGTCGACTTCTTCCAGCGTCGGGAAGTAGGCCTTTTCATAGGAGGCAGCCGGCGGCAGCTTGTCGAGCAGGTCCTTCGGGATCTTGCCAGCCTTTGCCATCGCGTTGAAGCGGATCGGGTGGCAATAGCCCTTCAGCCAGCCGATCTGGCCTTCGTCGGAATAAAGGTGTTCCATCCACAGCTTTGCAGCGTTCGGGTGCGGCGCATAGGCCGAGATGCCCTGAACGTAGACGCCGGCGAGAACACCCTTGTCCGGAACGACGACTTCAACCGGCGGGTTGCCAGCCAGCGTGTCCTTGGCCGACAGCGCATTGTAATCCCACATCACGACGATCGGTGTTGCGCCCTGGGCAAGAGTGCCCGATTTGCCGATGACAGGCACGAAGTTACCGGCCTTATTGAGTTCGGCGAAATAGCCGAGACCTGCTTCGCCAGCGGCCTTGCCGGCCTTTGCGCCGGTTGCCATGCCAGCCGACAGAACGCCGAGAATGGCCTGGTTGGAGGCGCGCGGATCACCTGCAAGCGCCACCTGGCCTGCATATTCCGGCTTCTTCAGGTCAGCCCAGTCCTTCGGGGTATTCTTGACCAGGTCCTTGTTCACCAGGAAGGACATGACGCCGTAATAGTCGCCGTACCAGTAACCGTCGGCATCCTTGACGTTGTCAGGGATCTCGCTCCAGGTCGAGACCTTGTAAGGCTGCAGCAGGCCTTCCTTCTTCATCTGCGGGCCGAAAGCGAGGCCGACGTCGACAACGTCAGGAGCCTGCGGGCCCTTGTTGTCCTTGTTGGCCTTGATGGCTTCGACTTCGTCAGCCGAACCCGCATCCGGGTTCAGTTCGTTGACGGTGATTTCCGGATATTTCTTCTTGAAGGCGGCGATGACTTCGCCGTAGCCGCACCAGTCATGCGGAAGCGCGATGGTGGTCAGCATGCCTTCTTTCTTGGCGGCAGCGATGAGTTCGGCGCTCGGTTCAGCAAAGGCAAGGCTGGTGGATGCGACGACGAGTGCTGTCGTCAGGGATAGCAGTCTATGGGTCTTGGACATCACGATTTCCTCCTGAGGTTATGGTCGTGTTGGCGCGACAAGTAGAGCCAGTTGATGAATGGCATGTGACAGTGGCTGTTATGATCCGTGCTTGCGTTCTTGATGACGCTTGCGCAGTTGTTCCCCTATGTTTTCAGTCAGTTGGTTCTGTCTCCGGATTCTTGGCGGCGAAACAGCCGGCTGCGTTCGAAGAGTTTTTCCAGCGAATGCATGCGCTCCCTGGTTTTATCCCAGGTTGCATTCTGCACTGCTTCGATCAAGGCTTCCACGGTAAACAGGGTGACAACCGAGGAATCCCAGGCCGATGGTGCCTCGATCCGGACCTTGAACACATGGCGCGCATAGCGCGACACGGGCGAGGCCCAGATGTCGGTGAACAGGATGATAACAACACCGCTGGCGGCGGCCGCTTCTGCAAGCGTCGCCAACTCCTGCTCATAGCGACGTATGTCAAATATCACGATGACATCGCCAGCATTCATATTCAGCAGATATTGCGGCCAGGAACTGCGATTCGTGGAAATCAGCGTCGCTTTGGGCCGAATGACCTGCATATGGGTGAAGAAATACTCGGCAAGCGCACCGGTGATGCGTCCGCCGACGAAATAGATGCCGCGCTTTTCATCACGCAGCAGGTCGGCGGCACCATCGAAGGTCGCCACATCGATCGAGGATAGTGTTTCGCGCAGGTTCTCTGTGACGGCTTCGGCAAAGCGGTTGAGAATATGGCCGTTTGGCGCTCGGGCGGCCCAGCGGTCATGTTTGGTGATCGGGTTGGAAATCGTCGCTTCAAGCTCCTGGTGCAGATGCGCTTGGAATTCCGGATAGCCCTTATAGCCGAGCTTCTGCACCATGCGTGCCACCGTCGGCGTCGATACACCGGCATTTTCCGCGGTGATGGTGATGCTACCGAGACCAGACACAGGATAGTGGTCCAGCAGGCTGTCGGCCAGCTTCTTTTCTGCGGGCGTGAGCCCGTCATAGCGCAGACGGATCACATCCAGCACGGTGTGCGATGGTGACATCACTCTCGATCGTTCCCCTTCCGGTCTTTGCCGGTATTTGCGTGAAGTTAACAATTCAACGGCGGGTCGAGTCAATCCATGCGTTGAAAAGAATTTTTCAGTTCTCGGTTGACGAGCCGCGCCGGATGAAGAATTCTCTTCTATCAAGAGCTGACGACAACCTTTCCGGATCAGAGCCGATGCTGGCGCAAGCGGATTTTCTCAACAGTGCCGATGGCGAACCTGTGGTGGTGGACAATCGCCACGGCAATGGTGCTGTCCTGCTTGTCTGCGAGCATGCGTCGCGGCAGCTGCCGCAAAGTCTCGGTACAATGGGCCTGAGCGAAGAGGCGCTTTCCTCGCATATCGCCTGGGATCCCGGCGCACTGGCCGTGTCCCGCCTGATGGCGGAAAGTCTTGATGCGGTGCTGATATCCCAGCGCTTTTCAAGGCTTGTCTATGATTGCAACCGGCCGCCGGAATCTCCTGGCGCCATCCGCGATGTCAGTGAGGTCTTTCGCATTCCCGGCAATGAGAACCTGACCGATGCGGAAAAGCTGCTGCGGGCAAAGGCCATCTACCATCCTTTCCAGGGATATATTGGACAGGAGATCGCCGCGCGCCAGGCATTGGGACGGCAAACGGTTCTGGTGACCGTGCATTCCTTCACGCCGGTCTATTTTGGAGAAAAGCGGGCTGTCGAGATCGGTATCCTGCATGATGAAGATAGCCGTCTGGCAGATGCCATGCTGGAGGCCGCTTCTGAAAATACCGCGTTCCTTGTGGAGCGCAATGCCCCATACGGGCCGGCAGATGGGGTGACGCACACGCTTGTGTTGCATGCGCTGCCGGCTGGATTGTTGAACGTCATGATAGAGGTGAGAAACGATTTGATCGATACGGAAGCCGGGCAAAGGGTCGTTGCCGGTTTTCTCACGGGGTTGCTTGGAGAAAGCCTCAGCAACATCCAACGATAAAGACCCAAGGGAGCAGTTGGTTGGCATGCCCGCGGTGTTCAGCTGCGGGGGTTGAAACTGGATGGCCGCAATGAAGCGGTCAATCTGCTGAGAGGGGAATGTCGTGTCCGCTTATACAGAAAACGATAAAAAGCAGGATGTTCAGATCCTGCACTCCATGGGGTACGCACAGGAACTGGAGCGCCGCATGAGCTCCTTTTCCAATTTCGCAATTTCATTTTCCATTATCTGCATTCTGTCCGGTGGTATCAACTCGCTCGGGCAGGCGACATCGGGCGCTGGCGGCGCCGCAATCGGTATCGGCTGGCCGCTCGGCTGCCTGATTTCCTTCGTCTTTGCGCTTGGCCTGGCGCAGATCAGCTCCGCCTATCCGACGGCCGGCGGTCTCTATCACTGGGGCTCTATTCTCGGAAACCGCTTCACCGGCTGGCTGTCTGCCTGGCTGAACCTGCTCGGCCTCGTCACGGTTCTCGGCGCCATCAATGTCGGCACTTTCTATTTCTTCTTCGGCGCCTTCGGCCCGACCATCGGTCTTGAAGATACGCTGGCGCACCGGGTTCTGTTTGTGGCGGCTATCACGCTGGTGCAGGCGTTGATCAACCATCTGGGCATCGGGCTGACCGCAAAGCTCACCGATTTTTCCGGTTACCTGATCTTTGCAACCGCGCTTCTCCTCACGGTCGTATGCCTGTTTGCTGCGCCGAGCTGGGACGCGTCGCGCCTGTTCACCTTCGCCAATTACACCGGCACGGAAGGCGCTTCGCTTGTCTGGCCGATCACCGTATCGGGCGGCATGGCGTTCCTTCTCGGGCTTCTTCTGCCGATCTACACGATCACCGGCTATGATGCCTCTGCGCACACGTCCGAAGAAACGGTCAAGGCTGCCGAATCGGTGCCGCGCGGCATGGTGTCATCGGTTCTGTGGGCATCCCTCTTCGGTTACGTGATGCTCTGCGCTTTCGTTCTGATGCTGCCAAGCATGGAAGACGCCGCAAAGCAGGGCTGGAACGTGTTTTTCTGGGCGATGGACACCCAGGTGAATGCCACGCTGAAGACGGTGCTCTATTTCCTCATCTTCCTGTCGCAATTCCTCTGCGGCATGGCGACTGTGACTTCGCTCTCGCGGATGATCTATGCCTTCTCGCGTGACAAGGGCCTGCCGGCCTCATCGGCTCTGGCCAAGGTCAGCCCGAAATTCCGCACGCCGGTTGCGGCCATCTGGACCGGGTCGGTCCTGTCGGTTCTGTTCGTCTGGTTTACCTCGGCGATCACCATTGCCGGCACGCCCGCCTATTCGATCGTGGTATCCTGCACGGTCATCTTCCTGTTCCTCTCCTTCATGCTGCCGATTGCGCTGGGACTTGGTGCCATCGGCACGGCCAAATGGCCGACAATGGGGCCATGGAACATGGGTATCGGTGCCTATAAGGTTGTGGCCGTTCTTGCCATTCTCGCCATGATCCTGATCTTCTTCATCGGCGTGCAGCCGCCGAATGATTGGGCGCTGGAGATTACGCTCGGCTTCCTGGTTCTGACAGGGATCGTCTGGTTTGCCTTTGAAAACCGCCGCTTCCAGGGCCCGCCGATTGGCGATGCGATTGCCAAGCGCAAGGGTGAGATTGCCGCAGCGGAAGCCGCCGTGGGCGAGACCTGATGCACAGCATAGACCTGAATTCAATCGCCGCCGCATTCGTGCGGCGGCTCCCTCTTTGAAACGGAAACGTCCATGACCGCACCTTATACATTTGATGACCTAAAGATGGACGTCGCCGCCGGGCGCATCGACACAGTCATTGCAGCCCAGATCGATATGCAGGGCCGCCTGATGGGCAAGCGCTTCCAGGCGGAATATTTTATCGACAGCGCCTGGAAGGAAACTCATAGCTGCAACTATCTCATGGCAACCGACATGGAAATGGAAACCATTTCCGGCTACAAGGCGACCAGTTGGGAACAGGGCTATGGCGATTACACCATGCGGCCTGACCTTTCCACGCTGCGCAAGTGCCCTTGGCTGGAAGGCACGGCGCTGGTGCTGTGCGATGTTCTCGATCATCACACGCATGAGGAAGTGGCCCATTCGCCGCGCGCCATCCTGAAGAAACAGGTGCAGCGGCTGGAAGACATGGGCTTTGCCGCCTTCATGGCGACGGAATTGGAATTCTTCCTGTTCGACCAGACATTCGAATCTGCCCGCGAGGCCGGCTACCGCAATCTCAAGCTTTCAAGCGCCTATAACGAGGATTACCACATCTTCCAGACCACCAAGGAAGAAGATGTTATGCGGGCTATCCGCACCGGGCTGCAGGGCGCCTGCGTGCCGGTGGAAAACACCAAGGGCGAGGCATCGCCCGGACAGGCTGAGGTGAATGTGCGCTATGCCGAGGCGCTGACCATGGCCGACAGGCATGTGGTCATCAAGAATGCGGTCAAGGAAATCGCCTGGTCCAAGGGCAAGGCCGTCACGTTCCTGGCCAAATGGAACTACAATGCCGCCGGTTCCTCTTCGCATGTTCATCAGTCGCTGTGGAGCGGTGACGGCAAGCAGCCGCTGTTCTTCGACAAGGACGCAGCCCACGGTATTTCTGAAACCATGCAGCATTACATGGCCGGGCTTCTCGCTTACGCGTCGGAATACACCTATTTCCTCGCGCCCTACATCAATTCCTACAAGCGATTCGTGGCTGGCACATTCGCGCCGACAAAGATCGTCTGGAGCAAGGATAATCGCACGGCAGGCTTCCGGCTGTGTGGCGAGGGTACCAAGGGCATCCGTGTGGAATGCCGCATCGGCGGTTCGGACCTCAATCCCTATCTCGCCATGGCCGCACTTCTGGCCGCTGGGATCGAGGGCATTCAACAGAAGATGGAACTTGAGCCCGCCTTTGTCGGTGATGCCTATGGCAGCAAGGACGTGCGCGAAATTCCACGTACGCTGCGCCATGCAACTGAGCTTCTCCGTGGATCGGCCATGCTGCGTTCTGCCTTTGGCGACGACGTGATCGACCACTATGTGCGCGCCGCCGAATGGGAGCAGGAAGAATATGACCGGCGTATTACCGACTGGGAGGTGGCGCGCGGCTTCGAGCGTGCGTGACACCTCGTCCACTTTCGGACGGGACAAGGCTGAACTATAACGGAATTCAACTGGCAGCGGCTCTGCCGTTGCCCTTTTTTGACGCATGACAGGAAAAAGATCATGACCATGATCCAATGCATCTCACCGGTGGACGGCTCGGTCTATGCCGAGCGGCCGGCCATGGCTCTTGAGGCGGCGGCCGACGCGGTTGCCCGTGCGCGGCTTGCGCAGAAAAGCTGGGCAAAGCGCCCGCTGGAAGAGCGTGTCCAGCTGGTGATGAAGGGCGTCGCCCGCCTCAACGAGATGGTCGATGATGTGGTGCCGGAACTCGCCTGGATGATGGGCCGGCCGGTACGCTATGGCGGCGAGTTCAAGGGCTTTAACGAGCGCTCGAATTACGTGGCCAATGTGGCCGCCGAAGCGCTGGCGCCGATCCTGATCGAGGACAGCGCCGCCTTTACCCGCCGCATCGAGCGCGAGCCGCATGGCGTTGTTTTCGTCATTGCGCCGTGGAACTATCCCTATATGACGGCCATCAACACGGTGGCACCGGCGCTGATGGCCGGCAATACGGTCATCATCAAACACGCGGCGCAAACGCTTCTCGTTGGGGAGCGCATGGTGCGCGCCTTTGTCGAAGCGGGCGTGCCGGAAGACGTGTTCCAGAACCTCTTCCTCGATCATGCGACATCCGAAAAGCTGATTGCCGCCGGTTCCTTCAATTTCATCAATTTCACCGGTTCGGTGGCAGGCGGGCGCGCGGTCGAGCGGGCAGCGGCCGGAACCTTTACCGGCATGGGGCTGGAACTGGGCGGCAAGGATCCCGGCTATGTGATGGAAGATGCCGATCTGGATGCCGCAGTCGACACGCTGATGGATGGTGCCACCTTCAATTCCGGACAGTGCTGCTGCGGTATCGAGCGCATCTATGTGCATGAAAGCCTTTATGATGCTTTCGTCGAAAAGTCCGTGGCCTGGGTATCGAACTACAAGCTCGGCAATCCACTGGACAAGGAAACGACGCTCGGGCCGATGGCGCATGCGCGTTTTGCCAAAACTGTTCGTGAACAAGTGGCGGATGCGGTGGCAAAGGGTGCCAAGGCCCTTGTTGACCCGAAGCTCTTCCCGCAGGATGATGGTGGTGCCTATCTCATGCCGCAAGTTTTGGTTGATGTCGATCACGCCATGGATTTCATGCGGGAAGAGACATTCGGACCGGCGGTCGGCATCATGAAGGTCAAAAGCGATGCTGAAGCCCTCGCTCTGATGAATGACTGCAAATATGGACTGACCGTCTCGCTCTGGACGAAGGATGAGGACCGCGCCTCAAGGCTCGGTGCAGAGCTTGAGACCGGAACCGTCTTCATGAACCGTTGCGACTATCTCGATCCGGCCCTGGTCTGGACGGGTGTGAAGGAAACCGGACGGGGCGGTTCGCTCTCCACGCTCGGCTTCCACAACCTGACCCGGCCGAAATCCTATCACCTCAAGAAAGCCTGACCCATGAATATTACCGCCAACTGGAGCTATCCCACCGCTGTCAAGCTTGGCCGCGGGCGCATCAAGGAACTGGCCGCCGCCTGCACATCGCTGGGCATGAAGAAGCCGCTGCTGGTCACGGATCGCGGCCTTGCGAATATGGCGATCACGCAAGGCGCGCTCGAGGTTCTTGAAGAAGCGGGTCTTGGCCGCGCCATCTTCGCAGACGTCGATCCGAACCCGAATGAAATCAATCTGGAAGCCGGCATCAAGGCGTTTCGCGATGGTGGCCATGATGGTGTCGTCGCCTTTGGCGGCGGCTCGGGTCTCGATCTGGGCAAATGCGTTGCCTTCATGGTCGGACAGACGCGTCCGGTCTGGGATTTCGAAGATGTCGGCGACTGGTGGACGCGTGCGAGCCTCGAGGGTATTGCGCCGATCGTGGCTGTTCCAACAACGGCTGGCACGGGTTCCGAAGTCGGTCGCGCCTCGGTCATCACCAATTCGCAGACGCATGTGAAGAAGATCATCTTCCATCCGAAGTTCCTGCCTGGTGTCGTTATCTGCGATCCGGAACTGACCATGGGTATGCCGAAGGCGATTACCGCCGGCACCGGCATGGATGCCTTTGCCCATTGCCTGGAAGCCTATTGCTCGCCCTTCTTCCATCCGATGAGCCACGGCATTGCGCTTGAAGGCATGCGGCTGGTCAAGGATTTTCTGCCACGTGCCTATCATGAAGCCAATGACATCGAAGCGCGCACCAATATGATGGCGGCTGCTGCAATGGGTGCTGTTGCCTTCCAGAAGGGGCTGGGCGCCATTCACGCCTTGTCGCATCCGATCGGCGCCGTCTACAACACCCATCACGGCATGACCAATGCCGTCGTCATGCCGGCCGTGCTGCGCTTCAACCGCAAGGCGATCGAAGAGAAGATCGTGCGGGCGGCATCCTATCTCGGGATTGCCGGCGGTTTCGATGGTTTCTATGACTATGTCCTGTCACTGCGCTCGGAACTGAATGTTCCCAACACGCTGACCGCCATGGGCATCAAGCCGGACCGGATCGACGAACTTGCCGCCATGGCCATCGAAGATCCGTCCTGCGGCGGTAACCCGGTGACGCTGACGCTGGAGAACACGAAAACACTTTTCCGCGATTGCTTCTGATCGGGTATGCAAAACTCTCTACAGGGGTGCTGAGGCGCCCCTGTTATCGCCTGTTTTCTTCATTAGAAGCAGTGAAGTCTAAGATTTATTAGGTAATATTAACTCTCTCTAAATTTACCATTCGTTAACGCTATTTTTAGAGTATTGGCATTGTCGGCACCATGTCTCTTTCCGGTGCACGTCCGAGCGATGCGGCTCGATCACCATCGAGGACATACGATACATGCCCGTGATATCATTCGCGAACGCCAAGGGCGGCGCTGGCAAGACCACCGCGGCACTTCTTCTTGCAACAGAACTTGCCCATCAGGGCCATCGGGTGACGCTGATCGACGCCGATCCGCAGCGCTGGATTAGCCAATGGCATGAGATGTCGGGCAATGTCCGCAACATCTCGATTGTCACGGAAGTGACGGTTGCATCCCTGCAATGTCATCTGCGGGAAATGGCATCCCACACCGATTATTTCATCATCGATCTGGCCGGCGCGCGCGATGCGCTGGTCACCACCGCCATCGGGCTTTCCGACCATGTGATGATCCCCGTGCAGGGATCTGCCATGGATGCCAAAGGTGCAGCCCAGATCCTCGATCTTCTCGCCTTGATGAAGGAAAAGGCCGGCCTTGCCATTGCCCATTCCGTGGTGCTGACGCGTGTGACGGCCATGGTGACCACCCGGTCGCTGGTGGCGATCAAGGGGCTGCTCGCACAACGCGGCGTCAATGTGCTGAACACGCCGATCGGCGAACGCACCGCATTCCGCGAACTCTTCGAAGTGGGCGGCACGCTGCACACACTCGATGGTGCCAAGGTTTCCAATCTCGACAAGGCCCGTGACAATGCCCGCGCCCTTGCCGATGAGGTGAAGCGTCTGATGCCCATGCGGGTCATCCGCTCAGGTATTCCGCGCGTGATCAATTTTGGCCGCAACGCCGCCTGATCAGGCTCCATTGAACACACAGAAAGGGCGCCGTGTCGGCGCCCTTTCTGTTGGAAGATGATCCGGTCAGTCGGTGAATTCGACAACCGTGCCGGGCTTCACCATCTTGGCAAGCTCCGTTGCATCCCAATTCGTCAGGCGAATACAGCCATGGCTGTTTGTCTTGCCGATCTTGGAGGGCTCCGGCGTTCCATGAATGCCATAGGTGGGCTTGGACAGGGCGATCCAGACCGTGCCGACAGGCCCGTTCGGGCCTGGCGGGATCTGCAGGATCTGGTCATTGTCGCCCTGCTTGAAGTTGATCTTCGGATTGTAGGTATAGCCGGGATTGAGCGCGATGCGCTGTACCGTATGGGTTCCCACGGGCGAGGGCGTGTCGGAGGAACCGATCGTTGCCGGATAGGCCGAGATCAGTTTTCCATCTGCCCCATAGGCAAACACCTGTTTGCGGCCCTTGTCGGCGACAATGCGCACGACCTCTCCGGTCTTCGGCTGGCCGGGGCTGACCACCTTGATCGTATTGCCCGGAATGGTGAAATCGACATTCGGGTTCAATGCCTTCAGATAGCCTTCGTCCATGTGGAAACGCTCGGCCAGCGCTTCGGTGGTCGATGTATAGGACATTGCCGGCACTTGCGCCTTGTGCGCATAGTCATCCGGGATGGAGGCAACATAAGGACCGGCCGCATCGGCGGCGGTAATCGTGTAATCCACGATCGGAAGGCCACCCGAATAGGATAGCCTTTGCAGGATTTCTTCGGAATTGTTTGGATCAAGCGTCTCGCCGGTCATTTCCTGCCAGGCAGCGATCGCTTTGTTGACGTTATCGCCCAGGTGTCCATCGATAACGCCGGGCGAAATGCCTTCGCGATCGAGAAACACCTGAAGTGCGACGATTTCCGCCTGCGGCTTCTTCGTGACGGTCAGGATCGGCGAGGTGCTGCGCGGCGCGATATTGGGTTGCGGCAAGGTGGATTGTGGCTCAAGCGATGCATCCTGCTCGTTGCCATCATCGACGATTGCTCCATCGGCATCCAGCGGCAGGCGCACGATCGAGCCATCATGGGGGATGGCGCCGGTGATGGCGCCCGGTTCGCCGGGTCTGTATTCGCGGTAGTCCCGGAAACCATATCCGGCATTCTGTTGGTTCTCGTACGGGCGGGGTGCTGGCGGGAACCCGTTGTTGCGGCGATAGCCACCATTGGCAGTTGCTGGTCGCGTATCGCTTTGTATTTCGGTTGCCACCACATTGCCGAAGTGGTCGAGAAGAACCTTGCGGCCCATGCGGTCACGCGTCACCACGACATCGCCTGCATCGGGAATATAGTCGAGGAGGGCCCCATCGGGTGCGACCAGAATGGTGTCCGAGGACTGACGGCTGTAGGCACCCTGCGCATTGGCCGGGATGGCGGACTGTAAAGCCAGGAGAACGACCAGGCCGATGCTTGTCAAAAGTGTAGGCTTCACGTTATCACCGTTTCTAGGTCACGCTTTTCAACGGCGGCGCCGCTGCCTCGTTCCCCACGCTAAGATCCTCTTCTGACAGATGAACTTTGACGCGAGTAAGGAAAAGTCGAAAGTTAGAGTGAACCAAACATTAAAGTGATCAATTTTTTGCACCGGTGGGCATCGTTGCGCAAGGGAGGAACTGTGTGAAGGCGTTCAAGGCGGCTCTCGGGCCCAAATTGTTTCTGGATGAGACCAGCGTACTCGATATTGGCAGCTGTTTCATCAATGGTGTTGATGTCGCACCGGGTCGCGCTATCCCAGATGATGGCGATCCGCGAATCGATCATTCGCTGGAAGGTTTCCTGTTTACCTGTGGGCCGGACCATATTCGCCACCCGGAACCCATTCCCGGCGATGCAGGCGGCCGCAAATTTCCGCTGCACGGGTCCTATTCCTCGCACCCCGCCGAAATCCTGTTCTGGGATCACGTGGGTGACGACGCCGAATGCAAGGCCGGCGTGAAGGTTTTGACGGCAGACGGTGGCGAAGCGCTTCTCGATCGTCACTATCGCATCCACGGTGCAACGGGTGAGGTGAGCCTGCAAGACCGTGTGACGAATACCGGATCAACGCCCTTTGCCAAGGTGCACATGTATCACATGAACCTTGGCGCCGTGCTGTTTGATGATCAGGTGCGCCTCACCGGCGACATGCTGGAGAACGGCGGCTTTTCCTGGCGCTTTGGCGAAGAACCGGGCGGTGTGTTCTGTGTGCCCGCCGCTGTTGCCGGCAAGGACTGGGCGCAGTTGGTGCTTGGTCCGATTGCGGCGCTGGGTGGCGTCAGCCTGCGCGTTCGTTTCCGGACCGATACGCTGCCCTTTCTGCAGGTCTGGCGAAACCAGCAGGCGCCGGCCCATGTTCTGGGCATCGAGCCGGTCTCGCATCGTTGGGTGGACCGGGCGGAATTGCAGGCACAAGGCGAGTTGCAGATGCTCAATCCGGGCGAAAGCGTCGAATATGGTCTGCGCTTTGCCTTTGTCTGAACTGCCAATCGGACGGGTGGCGTCATTGACGCCACTCATGTGCCATCGTAAGTGAAGGCCCTGTTTTTCATAGCGAGGACCGCGTCATGGACATCCGCCAGATCAACGATGAATATTCGGTCACGGGCCAGATCACGCCCGAGGATCTCGACCTCATCAAGGCCATGGGCTTCAAGTCTATCGTCTGCAATCGCCCTGACGAGGAAGAGCCTGGCCAGCCGAGCTTTGATGCGGTCGCCGCACGGGCCAAGGAACTTGGCTTCGATATCGCCTATGTGCCGGTTGGCCGCATGGGCGTCGATGCCGAAGCGGTCAAGGGCATGGTCGATGCGCTGGACGAATTCCCGCGTCCCATGCTCGGCTATTGCCGGTCCGGTGCGCGTTCCACGGCGATCTATGAAAAGAGCCTGCACATTCGCGGCTGATACTTAAACTTCCGCCGAACCGTCATCGGTTTCATCCAAGCTCGTTTCAATGGGGAGCATTTCCATGAGCATTACGCGTATCGAACCCGGCAAGCGCATGAGCGGCGCCGTCGTTCACGGCAATACCGTCTATCTGGCCGGCCAGGTTGGCGAAGGCACGTCTGTTACCGAACAGTCGAAGTCGGCGCTGGCTGAAGTCGATCGTCTGCTGGCGCTGGCCGGTTCTGACAAGTCTAAGATCCTGCAGACCATCATCTACCTTTCCGACATGTCGACCTTTGCCGAAATGAACGCTGTCTGGGAAGCCTGGGTCGATCCGGCAAATCCGCCGGCCCGCGCCACGAGCGGTGCGCCTCTGGCAACGCCTGACTACAAGGTCGAGTTCATAGTGACGGCCGCGATCTAAGCGCCGTTTCTTGAAAGAAGAGACAAAAGCCCGGCGGATCGTGATGATCCGCCGGGCTTTTTGCGGTCAAAGGAGTGCTGAGATCACGCTTTCTCGCGGATCTGGGTCAGCGTGCGGGCAGGGGTGATGGCTTCGGCATCCAGCATAATTTCGATGATCGAAGGCTTGCCCGACGCACGGGCGCGCTCAAAAGCCGGGCCGAAATCCTCGGTCTTTTCCACCCGCTCGCCATGGCCGCCATAGGCTGCGGCAAAGGCTACGAAATCCGGATTGACGAGATCTGTTGCGCTGACGCGGCCGGGAAATTCCCGCTCCTGATGCATGCGGATCGTCCCATAGGTGCCGTTGTTGACGAGCACGGTGATGATCGGCAGCTTGTAGCGAACGGCGGTGATGAATTCCTGCCCATGCATCATGAAACATCCATCGCCGGCAAAGCATACGACTTCGCGCTCTGGAAACAGATGTTTGGCGGCAACGGCTGCCGGCAGTCCATAACCCATGGAGCCAGATGTCGGCGCCGATTGGGTATTATAGGCCTGGAAACGGTGGAAACGGTGCAGCCAGGTGGCATAATTGCCGGCGCCATTGGTAAACACGGTGTCCTTGGCGCAGTTTGCCTCGATCCATTCCATGATCGGCCCCATCTGCACCGCGCCCGGTCCAGTCTTCGGCGGTGTCGACCATTTGAGATAGGCATCGTGCATGGCTGCACTCCGCTCGGCCCAGATCGGCCAAGCGGGTTCTTCCAGATCCTTGATGGCAGAAACGAATTCGGCAGGGCCGGCACAGATGGCGAGATCCGGGCGGTAGATGCGGCCAAGCTCTTCGGGGTCGGGGAATACATGGACGATCTTCTGGGACGGGTAGGGAATATCCAGAAGCGTATAGCCGGAAGACGGCATTTCCGACATGCGAGCGCCGAGCAGCACGATCAGGTCGCTGTCCTTGATCTCGCGTGCCAGCGTCGGATTGATGCCGATCCCGACATCGCCGGCATAGCAGGTGTGCATATGGTCAAACAGCATCTGGCGGCGGAAGGAGCAGCCGACCGGCACATGGAAGCGTTCGGCAAAGGTGCGGAAATCGGCAACGGCCTCCTCGCTCCAGCGGGTGCCGCCAATGATGAACATCGGTCGGCGTGCCGCGCGCAACATGGTCTCGAATTGGACAATCTGGCTTTTGCCCGGATGGCTTTCGACCGGCATGTAATGCTGCGCCTGCGGTGCCTCGACCATGTCCATCAGCATGTCTTCCGGCAGGGTCAGTACCACGGGGCCGGGGCGGCCGGATGTGGCAATGGCAAAGGCGCGGGTGACGAATTCGGGAATGCGCCGCGCATCGTCGATCTCGCCCACCCATTTGGCAAACTCGGTGAAGGCCCGCCGATACTCGACCTCCTGAAAGGCCTCGCGTTCGCGCGCATCGCGCTGCACCTGGCCGATGAACAGGATCATCGGGATCGAATCCTGCATGGCGACATGCAGGCCGGCGGAGGCATTGGTGGCGCCCGGTCCGCGGGTGACCATGCAGATGCCGGGCTGGCCGGTCAGGCGTCCCCAGCTATCGGCCATCATGGCGGCGCCACCTTCCTGGCGGCAGACGAGAACATCGATGCCGCTGTCATAGAGCGCGTCGAGCACGGCCAGATAGCTCTCGCCGGGGACGCAGGAGACGCGCGTGACGCCGTTTGCCTTCAGGGCCTCGACGATGAGTTGACCGCCGGTCTTCATGATATATGTGCCTTTCCTTTGAAGGAGCTTTCCAGTTCCGCCAGAATGTCGTCGCTATGCTCGCCAAGCGCCGGGCTGGGGCGTTGATAGGCAAGCGGGGTCTCTGACAGGACGATGGGGGTACGAACGCCGGGTATCGTTGTTCCATCGGCGGTTTCAAGGTCGATGCGCATGCCGCGCGCCTTGATCTGCGGGTCGTCGAACATGTCGGCGATGGAGTTGATCGGACCGGCCGGTACGGCATTCTCACCGCAGGCGGCCAGAAGCTCAGCCTTGGTATGCTTGATCGTCTTTTCGATCACCAGGGCTCTGACTTGTTCGCGGTGTGCGACGCGGGCCTTGTTGTTGGCAAAGCGCTCATCGCTCACCATGGCCTCTAGCCCAAGGATGGCGCAGAGCCTGGCAAATTGTCCGTCATTGCCGACGGCGAGAATGAGATGACCATCGGCGACCGGCACCACTTCATAGGGGCTGATATTGGGATGGGCATTGCCGAGTTTCACCGGCGCTGTGCCGGAGACCAGATAATTCATGTTCTGGTTGGCCATAACGCCGGCCATCACGTCGAGCAGCGCCATATCGATATGCTGGCCTTGCCCGGTCTTCATCACATGAATGAGGGCTGCCTGGATGGCGGTGACCGCATAGACGCCGGTGAAGATATCGGCAATGGCAACGCCGGCTTTCATCGGTTCTCCGTCGATGGCGCCGGTCACCGACATGAAGCCGGACATGCCCTGTACGATGTAGTCATAGCCGGCCAGATCCGCATAGGGTCCGTCCTGGCCAAAGCCGGTGATGGAGCAGTAGACAAGCCGCGGATTGATCTCTCTGACGCTCTCGTAGTCGAGCCCGTATTTTGCCAGCCCGCCGCGCTTGAAATTCTCGATGACGACATCGGCACCCTCGATCAGTTGGCGGATGATTGCCTGGCCCTCCGGCTGGCTGAAATCCACCGTGATTGAACGCTTGCCGCGATTGGTGGCGTGGTAATAGGCGGCAGACAGGTTTTCGCCTTTGGCGCCGGTGACGAAGGGCGGTCCCCAGGTGCGGGTGTCGTCGCCGCCGTCCGGGTTTTCCACCTTGATCACGTCAGCGCCGAAATCGGCCAGAACCTGTCCTGCCCAGGGGCCGGCCAGGATGCGCGCCAGTTCGATCACGCGGATGCCATTGAGCGGCGGCTTCCTGCCATTTTCTCTCATCGTCATGTCCTGCGCTTCAGCCCCTCGCACATTGCCCATGGTCCCGTCTTAGCTGCATGATGGACGGCAGACACTTGATTTTAAATCATGAAGTCATTCCCGAAATGGCAGAGCTTGGTACTGCTTCGGCGGCAGGCAGGCTCGCCAGCGCCCAATCGGCAAATTCCTGCATGGCCTGTTCACGGCCAATCTCGTTCAGTGTCTCGTGGCGCATTTCAGGATAGATGCGTTTGGTAATGCGGGTAAATCCGCGCTCGGCCAGCTGATGTGACAGCCAGGACGTGGCCTTGCCGCCCTCCGTTGCCGGGTCCTTTCCGCCGCCGACCAAGTGTATCGGCATGTCCTTCTTCAGGCGGGAGAGCAGGGTTACATCCATGCCGCGAAAGGTGAGCGAAAACACATCCAGCCACATAGAGACGCTGATATCAAAGCCGCAGAGCGGGTCGGCGATATAGGCGTCCACCTCGGCGGGGTCGCGGCTCAGCCAGTCAGCCGATGTGCGATGCTCGGGCATGCTGCGCGCCCAGGTCTCGAAGGTCAGCTTTGGTAGGATCATGCTCGGCACATCCGATCCCTTCAGTGCCCGTTCGGTCTTCAGCACGATCTGCGCAAGCCGCCCCAGCGCGCCGACGGCAAAGTTTGAGTTCCAGATGGCGAGCCCCGCATAAAGGCGCGGATGTGACAGGGCCGCATTGAGTGCGATCAGCCCGCCCATGGAATGGCCAAAGAGGATAACCGGCAGACCCGGATGGGCCGCCATGGCGTGGTCGGTCACGGCTTTCACATCGGCAATCACTTTGTCTGAGCCATCCGAGCCCGCGAATCGCCCCTGCGGCGCATCCTCTGCCTGGGTCTTGCCATGGCCGCGTTGGTCATGGGCGTAGACGGCAAAGCCCTGTGCGGCCATGAACTGCGCAAAAACCTGGTAGCGGCCGCCATGTTCGCCAAGACCATGACAGATCTGCAGGATTGCCCGCGGCGGGGATGCAGGTGGCGCATAGCGCAGCGCAAGATCGGCGCCCGTGGAACTGCGCAGCGTTGTAGGTGTGGCAAACATGCGTCCTCCGTCCGGCAATCTGCCGCGCAATTGTTCGGGATGGATTTGTGCAGGCACGGCGCTGATTATGCAACTGCTTCCCGCCGTTTAACGGTTTTGAAGGATCGGTTGCACCAGTCTGCCGAGGCTCTGGCCAGGCGTGGGAGCGATTCGGTATGCAGATGGCGGGGAGCTTGGCCATGACTGGTCAGACTGTATTACGTGATGGCAGGGAAATGGCAGGCGAAGCAAACCAGTATGCATCCACTGGCGGTGGGGCGTTTCGCCGCCTGTTGCTTGCGGCTGTCGTCAGCGGGGTATTTATCGTCCTTCTCGATCTGCCTGATGGCCGGTTTTACTACCGTGATATCGACGACGTGCTGCGGCTGGTGCAGATCCGTCAATTGCTGGACCATGGTCGCTGGTTTGATCTGACGCTATCCGGCATCGATATGCCGGGCGCCTATGTTTCGCCCTGGTCAAGGCTCGTGGACCTTCCCTATCTTGCGCTGACGCTGACATTTGAGCCCCTGCTCGGTCGATCTTCAGCGCTCTGGTGGAGCACGCATGTCTGGCAATCAGTGCTCTTGCTTGCCTTCTGCTGCCTTTGGCTGGCAACCGCCCTGCGTTTCTGTGCTGGTCGCTGCCGTGTCGAGGTCGTCCATGTGGTGGCCGCCTTTGCGATGATGCCGCTCGCTCTTTGGGAATTCGCGCCGGGCCGCGTCGATCATCACAATATGCAGATCGTCATCTTGATGCTGTTTCTCTTCGGCGTGTCCTGCTGGTCCCTGAAAGGTGGCATGGTCGTCGGGCTTGCCGCAGTTCTGTCCTTCTCGATCGGTCTGGAACTTGCGCCCGTACTTGTGGTTCTGCTGCTTTGCATCTCCATGGCCTGGGTGCTGAACTTGCCTGGAAGCCGCGCCATGCTGGTAGGCCAGGCGGTTTCCGTGCTGATCGCCGTGCCGGCTTGCGGGCTGCTGCTGACTGGCCCACAGCGCATGCTGTCCACTGAGTGCGATGCATTTTCCGCGCCCTATATGGTAGGTCTTCTCGGTTTTGCCGCTGCAACACTTGCCGCTGGCACCGTGATTGTGACAGCAAGGCCGCTGGTGCGTTTCTTGGTCCTTGCCGGTTGCGGCATGCTTCTCCTGCTTGGCCTTGCTGTTCTCTTTCCATCCTGTCTTGCCGGGCCTTACGGGTTCATCGATCCGGTCGTTCGCACGCTTTGGCTTGAGCGCATTCAGCAGGAAATGTCCTTCCTCGATTTCTATGAGAAGGGGGAGTATATCAAGGTCGTCTGGCTGGGCCTTGCTGCCGTTGTTTTGCTGGCGGCCATGCCGCTTGCTCTTAGACGCATTTGGCGTGCCGATGCCGCATTCATCATCATCTGCGTCGCGGCGTCGCTCGTGCTGCTCCTCACTCTCCTGCAGACCCGCTATATCCGCTTTCCCTTCGCCATCGTGATGCTCCTCGTTCCGCTCGTCTGGAGTGAGGTAAGGCTGAAGGCGCCTGCAATGCGCAAGGCCTTGTTTTCGGCCGTCGCCGGCACGGTGCTTTTTGGCGTCGCGCTGATCGGGGTGGTGCCACACAAGCCGTTCCGGCCGGACATCGTGGACTATACGGCGCTCGATCTTTGCACGGATATCGACACTTCGCCTCTCCAGCATCTGGCACCCGGCCGCATCATCGCGCCAACGTCACTGGGGCTCTTCATGCTTGGCGGTCTGCCGCAGGGCTTCACGATCAACGCCATTTCCTTCCACCGGGCCGCCAGCGGCATGCGACGGGTTTACGACCTGCTTCTGTCCAAGGATGTTGCCACACGCAGGGATGCTGCGTCGCCCTTCGACTATCTCGCGGTCTGCCATTTTCCCATGGTGGACGAGATTGCAAGCGATACGCTGTTTGCCGTGCTTGCGCGTGGCGGCTCATGGCCCGGCCTGGAACTTGTGGCTGATGGGCCCCTCGGCGGCCTCCGACTGTTCCGTATTGATCATTCTGCCTTCCAATAGTGACGGAAAAACCCGGCTTTGGTCTGGATGCAGGCACTGCCGCATTGCTCCTGCGGCCTGTTTCGCCTAGATAGCGTCCAAACCCCCTGAAGACGCCGGAGCAATTTTTCAATGGCACGACAGTTTATTTATCACATGTCCGGGCTCAACAAGGCCTACGGCGCAAAGAAGATCCTCGAAAACGTCAACCTGTCCTTCTACCCGGATGCCAAGATCGGTATCCTTGGCCCGAACGGTGCGGGTAAGTCCACGGTGCTGCGTATCATCGCCGGTCAGGACAAGGAATTCACCGGTGAAGCCTGGCTGGCCGAAGGCGCAACCGTCGGTTACCTTGAGCAGGAACCGCATCTCGATCCGTCCAAGAACGCCTTCGAGAACGTCATGGAAGGCGTCGCCGACAAGCAGGCCGTGCTCGACCGCTATAACGAACTGATGATGAACTATTCCGACGAGACGGCGGAAGAGGGTGCGAAACTTCAGGACATCATCGACAGCCAGAACCTGTGGGACCTGGAACAACAGGTCGAAATGGCGATGGAAGCCCTGCGCTGCCCGCCGAAGGATTCGGACGTCACTGTTCTTTCCGGTGGTGAACGTCGCCGCATCGCGCTGTGCCGTCTGCTTCTGTCGCAGCCGGATCTTCTGCTGCTCGACGAACCAACCAACCACCTGGATGCCGAAACCATCGCCTGGCTCGAAAAGCACCTGCGAGCCTATCCCGGCGCCGTGATGATGATTACCCACGATCGCTACTTCCTCGACAATGTCACCGGCTGGATCCTCGAACTCGACCGCGGTCGTGGCATTCCTTACGAAGGCAATTATTCGGCTTACCTGCAGGCAAAGGCCAAGCGCATGCAGCAGGAAAACCGCGAAGAAGCCGGCCGCCAGAAGGCCCTGTCGCGCGAACAGGAATGGATTGCCTCAAGCCCCAAGGCCCGCCAGGCCAAGTCCAAGGCGCGTATCAAGGCTTACGAACAGCTGGTGGATGCGGCGGAAGGCATCCGGCCTGGCGATGCGCAGATCATCATCCCCGTGTCCGAGCGTCTGGGCCAGGTGGTTATCGAACTCGAAGGTATCACCAAGGGCTTTGAAGGGCGCACGCTGATCAACGACCTGTCTATCAAGCTGCCGCCGGGCGGAATTGTCGGCATTATCGGGCCGAACGGTGCCGGTAAGACGACCCTGTTCAAGATGATCACCGGCCAGGAAAAGCCGGATACGGGATCCGTGCGTATCGGCGATACGGTTCATCTTGGCTATGTCGACCAGAGCCGCGACGCGCTGGACGGCTCGAAGACTGTATGGGAAGAAATTTCCGGCGGCGCCGAAGTCATCAAGCTCGGCAAGTTCGACATGAATTCTCGCGCCTATTGCGGCGCCTTCAACTTCAAGGGTGGCGACCAGCAGCAGAAGGTCGGTAATCTGTCGGGTGGCCAGCGCAACCGCGTGCATCTGGCCAAGATGCTGAAGGCCGGCGGCAACGTTCTCCTCCTCGATGAGCCGACCAACGACCTTGATACCGAAACGCTCGGCGCGCTGGAAACCGCTCTCGAAAACTTTGCCGGTTGCGCCATCATCATCAGCCATGATCGCATGTTCCTCGACCGGTTGGCGACGCATATCCTGGCCTTCGAAGGTGACGGCCATGTGGAATGGTTCGAAGGCAATTTCGAAGACTACGAACAGGATAAGGTTCGTCGTCTGGGCGCCGATGCGCTCAATCCGGGTAGCCAGGCCTATAAGCGCCTGACGCGCTAAGCTCCGGAAGAGAGCATGTCGTAGCGCTACGATCCTGCTTTCAGAGGGAATATACGAGCCAAAAAAGACCGTCTATTGCAATGCAATAGGCGGTCTTCCTACATTTGAGCATTGATATTAACCGAAACTTTGATCCTAACTCGATATCGATCGTCGCACTGCAACAAGGATTATCTTTGCGATGACTGTTTCATTGAAGTCTATTTTAGTTGGTATTTTCGCAGCGCTAAGTTTGCTGGTATGCATCCTCGTTGGCGCGAGCTTCCAGCAGTCGGTTGGCGACTACCGGCGCTATAGCGAGATTTCGGATCTCGCCGTGCTCGATCAGGCCTTGTTTGAATCGTTGCTGGCCTTTCGCAACGAGCGCGGGGATGGGCCGCCGGCTCTGGCACTGCCTATTGCCAAGGCGGATGGCGCTGTTGCGCAGTTGCGCAAGGACCGGGCTGAAACAGTCGCCGCCATGCTAGACGTGATGTCTGCGGCCAAAGCCTATGAAAAAAGTAGTTTTGCCGGCCCGCTGGGCACGGTTCTGTCCGACTACCGCATGGTAGAAGACTATCGCAGCCGCCTGGACCAGGCGTTGTCGCAGCCGCTTGAAAGCCGTGATGCAAGCTTTAGCGGTACGTGGATGACGGAGACTGCGCGGTTTCTCACCAGTCTCGAAAAGGCGTCCAACCTGATTGGTGAGCGTATCCGCGCACTTGAGCCCAAACTGGTGCCGGCAAGCCAGATCGGTTTGTCAGCGTGGAATGCCCGCGTGGCTTCCGGCCAGGTGTCGCTGATCATCAATGAACTCGTGGCAACGGGCCGCAAGATCACCAGCGACGAATACAACAAGATCTTGACCGGCGAGGCGCGCGTTGGCGCCTTGTGGCAGATCGTCGGCGGCCTCGTGTCGCATCCTGCAACCTCGCCGGTTCTTAAGCAGGCCTATGCCAAGGGCAATGCGGATTTCTTCTCCAGCAGCTTTGCAACCGCGCGCAAGCAATTGCTCGATAACCTGTTGCAAGGCAAGGCTGCGACGATGGGAACCGATGAATGGCGCACTGGCAACAAGACTGCGCTGGCTTCGCTCGCTGAACTTGCGCTTGCTACGACCGGGGTTGTGATCGGCGATGCCCAGGCGGCACGCGCCGATGCGCTCAATCATACGATTGGCTATGGCATTCTTTTGCTTTCAACCGTTCTGTTTGCCGCTATTGGCATGGCAGTCATTCTCTATCGCGTGGTGCGGCCGATAGGTCGCCTGACACTGTGCATGGAAATGCTGGCCGGCGGAGAGCGGGCAATCGAGATTCCTTGCATTCAGCGTCGTGACGAGATTGGCGAGATGGCGCGCTCTGTGGAAGTGTTTCGCGAAGCCGCCAATCGCAATGCCCAGTTGGAGCATGACGCCGAGGAAAATCGCAGGATTGCCGACGAGGAACGCGTCGCCTATCAGCAGCAGGTGGAGGCAGAGGCTGAGGCGAGACTTAATCTGGCGACAAGTGCATTGGCATCGGGTCTTCAGCGCCTTGCAACCGGTGATCTGCGCTGCGAAATCGAGGAGCAGTTTGCCCCTCAGTTCGAAGAGTTGCGTCATGACTTCAACAGTTCGGTAGAGCAGTTGCGCGGTGCCATGCAGTCGGTCGGTGCGGTGGTTGCAGAAGTGAATGGCGGGAGCCGCAGCATTGCCGGCGCCTCGGACGATCTTTCCAAGCGCACCGAAAGCCAGGCCACCTCGCTGGAGCAGACGGCTGCGGCGCTGGAAGAGATTACTGCCAATGTCCGCTCCACATCGGTGCGCAGCGGAGAAGCGCGGGATCTTGTGCGGGCCGCCAGCCGCCAGGCCTCTCAGTCAAGTGTCGTAGTATCCGATGCCGTCACAGCCATGCAGCGCATCGAGACGGCCTCGCGCCAGATCGGCCAGATCATCGGCGTGATCGACGAAATCGCGTTTCAGACCAATCTTCTGGCCCTGAATGCCGGTGTGGAAGCAGCCCGCGCCGGTGACGCAGGCAAGGGCTTTGCCGTGGTTGCCCAGGAGGTGCGCGAGCTTGCCCAGCGTTCCGCCAACGCCGCCAAGGAGATCAAGCAGTTGATCAGCAATTCGGCCGTGGCCGTGTCTGAGGGCGTCAAGCTGGTCAATGCGACCGGTGATGGTCTGGGCTCGATTGCAAGTCTTGTGGAAACTGTCAATCAGCATATGGATGCCATCGCCCAGGCGGCCGGCGAACAGGCGGCCGGTCTGCATGAGGTGAATTCTGCGGTCAACCATATGGATACGGCGACCCAGAAGAATGCGGGCATGGTCGAGCAGATGACGGCTGCGAGCTCGGCGCTGGCCGAGCAGGCGGCGCAACTTGCCGCGCTGCTGGATGGCTTCCAGACTGAACGGCAGGCAATGCAAGCCTCCTTGCAGGATGATAACAGGCTGACGCGGTTTTCCGCACGCGCTGCCTGAGCCGCAGCCCGAATTTGTCGGCCGATTGTCATGATTGGCCGACAGTTTTCGTTCCTTGGCTTTGGCTATGCTTCATTGTCTCTACATGGAAAATTATGTGCATATCTCATGTTTTTTACAATAAGAGTGTGCTGTTATTATGTTCATATCGCCCGATATTAGCGTCGTTCGCCGGAATATTTACTGATTTGCAACCGATCCATGTCTAGCATCTAATTCAAATCGCCTGGAGATGTTTGACTGGGTGCTATTCTGTG
Source organism: Rhizobium sp. FY34 (assembly GCF_005222845.1). Classification (GTDB taxonomy): domain Bacteria; phylum Pseudomonadota; class Alphaproteobacteria; order Rhizobiales; family Rhizobiaceae; genus Neorhizobium. Next base: position 247,756 of record NZ_STFZ01000001.1, read on the forward strand.
GTGGCATGAGGCCTTCCATCAGCGTAATGAACTGGAGGAAATTGCCTTGTCATTGGTCGGAAAGCTGTCGTTTCGCAAATCACTGTCCCTGCTGACTTTTGTGCCCTTGACGGCCGTGATCGGTCTCGGCGTCGCTGTCGGCTGGTATAGCTATGAAAATTACGAAAGGCTGCACCGCGCCGAGGCCATGGCAAAATTGGCCTATGCCGGCGGTGAAATGATGATGACCGTGCCGCTCGAAGGGTCGGTTCCGCCGGCCGATCGACCGAAGATCCGCGCCAAGACCGATGGCGTCTACAAGGACATGATCGAGCAGTTGAATGCCTTGGCAGTGCTCGGTTTCGATGATCCTATGACGCGCAAGCTTCGCGCCGATCTGGAAACCACATTCTCGAAAATGCCGGAATACCGCCAGCAATTGGATGCGGGCGATACCAACCCGATTTTGCCTCTGCGCTATGCGCAGCCACTGGCGTCCGCCGCGCTCTCGCTGTCCTCACGTGCGGCTGGCTTGACCGATGACGTGGCACTTGCGCGCGACATTCGCGGTATTCATGCCTGGATGAAGGTGAATGAGGGCTATCTCGTTCTCAACCGCATGGGTCAAGTCTTTATCAAGAACGGCACGTTTGCCAAATCGGAACTGGTAAGGTTCTCAAACGCCTTGTCACAGATCCGCACTTTTGATGCGCCTTTCCGTGAATTCGTCGCGCCTGCCATGCTTGCACGCTATGATGCATTCTTTGCCACGCCGGATGGCCAGATCGTGACCGACACGATCAAGGCCATGGAAAGCCTGGAAGATTTTAAGGGTAAGCCCGAGGACCTTAATCCGTTTATCCAGGCCATGTCCAAGCGTCGTGACCAGGTGGCGGAATTGTTGCGTGAAAATGGCAACAGCCTGTTGCAGGGTGCCCAGAGCCGCCTGAATGCAGCCTATACTTCCATGCTGACAATTGGCGGCGGCTTGCTTCTGTTCGTGCTGTTTGTCATGGCCCTCAGCACCAGCGTGACCCGCGCTCTGTCCTCCTTCATTCGGGGCATTACCCGCTCTATGAGCGGGCTTGCCGACGGCGACAGCCAGACGTCGATTCCCTATACGGATCGCACGGACGAGATCGGCGACATGGCGCAGTCGGTGGAAATCTTCCGCCAGGCGGCCATTCGCAACGCCGAACTGGAAGCCGATGCTGCCGGCAGCCGTCAGCGCGCCGAAGCCGAGCGTGCGCAGGTTCAGGCGCGTGCCGAGGCAGAAGCCGAAGAGCGTCTCAACCAGGCGACGAGTGCCATGGCCG
>NZ_STFZ01000017.1 GCF_005222845.1 Rhizobium sp. FY34
CCATGGAGAAACTCCCGTTCTTCATCCATGGAACGTCGATCACAGATCAGGCAACGGTGCACAATGTGGGAGCAGAACACCGGTTACGGTGAAGGTCATGATCGCCACCAAGCCTGTCGACTTCCGCAAAGGCGCAGAAGGATTGGCGGCACTGGTGAAGGCTGAGATGGGCGCCGATCCGTTTTCTGGCGCGATCTACGTGTTCCGGGCCAGACGCACGGATCGGATCAAACTGATCTTCTGGGACGGCAGCGGCGTGTGCCTTGTCGCCAAGCGACTTGAGGATGGCGAGTTCCATTGGCCACGAATGCAGGACGGCGCGATGCATCTGACCGCTGCCCAGTTCTCGGCTTTGTTTGAGGGATTGGACTGGAAACGGGTGCATGCGCCGAGCGAAACGCGCATCCCGGTAAAGGCTGGATAGCGGCCGCGACCAATTGAATCAGCGCTGTCCAGCCTCTCGATCCGAGCGGTAAAATATGCTGTTCTCGATCCATGACGATGAGGGCGGACGAGCTTCCGGATGACCTGAACGCGCTGAAAGCCATGGTGCTTTCGCGCGAGGCAGAGAATGCCCGCCTTCGCCAGATCATCAAGGAATTGCAGCGCCACCGCTTCGGCCGCCGTGCCGAGACCCTTCCCGAAGATCAGCTTCTGCTAGGGCTTGAAGAGGCCGAACAGGTCGAGGCTGCCGGGCTGGAAGAGAAGGAGCAGGCGTCGAATGCTCTTCGCCAGTCGCAAGTCGCCAAGCGGCGTACGAACCGGGGTTCGCTGCCGGCACACCTGCCGCGCATCGAGGTCGTGGTCGATATCGATGACCATGCGTGCCCTTGCTGCCACAATGACCTGCATCGGATCGGCGAGGACGTCAGCGAGAAACTCGACATCGTGCCCGCTCAGTTCCGCGTGCTTGTGGTGCGCCGCCCGAAGTATGCCTGCCGGGCTTGCGAAGAGGTCGTTGTCCAGGCCCCGGCCCCGGCAAGATTGATCGAGGGCGGCATTCCGACCGAGGCGACCGTCGCCCAGGTTCTGGTCTCCAAATATGCCGATCACTTGCCCCTTTATCGCCAGGCGCAAATCTACAAACGTCAAGGCATCGACCTCGACCGCTCGACACTCGCCGACTGGGTCGGTCGCGCCGCCTGGCATCTGCGGCCTGTTCACCAGCGTCTGCTCGAACATTTGAAGTCGTCGTCCAAGCTGTTTGCCGACGAGACGACTGCCCCGGTGCTCGACCCGGGACGTGGCAAGACCAAGACCGGCCAGCTTTGGGCCTATGCGCGTGATGACAGGCCGTGGCAGGGAGATGACCCACCCGGTGTCGCTTATGTCTATGCGCCGGACCGCAAAGGCGAACGGCCGATGGCCCATCTCGACGGCTTCGTCGGCATCCTGCAGGTCGACGGTTACAGTGGCTATCGTCCACTCGCGGCAAAGAACACCGTGTCGCTTGCCTTCTGCTGGTCCCACGTTCGCCGCCGCTTCTACGAACTCGCCGCCGCCGGTCCGGCGCCCATTGCCAGCGAGGCGCTCAAACGCATCGCCGAACTTTACAGGATCGAAGACGAGATACGTGGCAGGCCCCACGAGGAGCGTCGAGTTGTCCGTCAGGAAAAAAGTCGCCCGATCATCGACAGCCTCGCTCCCTGGCTGCGTGAACAACTCGGCTACATCAGCCAGAAGACAAAGCTCGCCGAAGCAATCCGTTATGCCTTGTCACGCTGGGACGGCTTGACCCGCTTCATCGACGACGGCCGGATCGAGATCGACTCCAACACCGTCGAACGATCCATCAGGCCAATTGCGCTCAATCGCAAGAACGCGCTATTTGCAGGTTCCGACGCCGGAGCCGAACACTGGGCAACCATCGCGTCTTTGATCGAGACCGCCAAACTCAACCAAGTCGAGCCACTGGCCTATCTCTCAGACATCCTCACCAAGATCGTCAACGGCCATTCAAATAGACTGATCGACGACCTGTTGCCGTGGGCCTACGCCGCAAACCCCGAACTCAAAGTCGTGGCCTGAGAACATCGCTTACATTTCACGAGGTCAGCGGCCTCATTCGGATAGCGTAGCGACGACCGCACCGTTATAGGCGAGAGCAGAAACCATCGTCCGTTGCCCAATCACCCCCTTCGCCCTCATTAAATGCGGCCGTCATAAGCATTGTCTTCGATCACTTCGAAGTTGGGCTTCGCCGGCCGAACTTTGATCGCTTGTGTTTCAGGGCCATTGTGTACGACAAGTTCCGCTGCGATGTCTGCCGTTGGCTTCGCAAATCTCATTCAAGCCTTGAGTTGTGGGCCGATCGTGCCGGATGTGAGCAGCGTCCTTTCGGCCTGTCTGATATTTTCCGACTCATCGAGTTTCGAAAATGTGCTTCTATTTCGCACGCTCGAATGTACTCGCCCGCGGAGTTCAACCGAATCGATGTCGATGCCGGCTTCCAACCCACTTCGTCCAACCCAGACCCAAACGACTGCAAGTCGTTCGGGGGTAATGCCGTAGGTCTGCGTTTACGCTGTTTCGGCACAACGTGTCTCCACTATAGCTATCATTTTCGTCAAATGATTCCCCATCGCCTTAGCGCTGCATCAACCTCTCGACGGATGTCGTCCAGGTGAAGACCTTCCGTTTCCCGGCGAGCGGTTCGGATTGCTTGGTCCGAACGATCAGCTCCACCTCCGAAAGCACCCTCCCGTGGAGGATAGGCCCTCACGACATCCTGCACCTCAACGACGCTCATGTTCCGTTTTCGCAATAGCGTCTCAGCCACCGCGCAAAAAGCATCGATCTTCATGTCCAGAATTGTCTTCGCCCTAACGGATTCTGCGTCGAGAAGTTCGGTGACCGCCTTGCGGAGCCTGAAGTCTCCAGCGCGCAGCAATGCAAGATCGCGCTCTTCCACCAGATCAATCGCCAGCGTGGCTCCCATCCCGTAACACGCTTCCACCTTGGTCGCCATCGCCGTGGCCCTAGCGAGGTCCGATCGCGGATCGCCGCCAGTCTCTGTGAACTCGCCGAAGATCAAGGATTCCGCTCCGAGCCCTGCGAGATACATGCATATCTGATCGAGAAAGTATGATCTTGTCTTCATCGGAAACGTGGGCGTCCTGAATACCGCACCGCCCAGATTGTCTATGCCCGTCGCGAGGACCTTGTCGTTAATGGTTATGCCTTCAAGTTCCATTCCGAGTTCGAGACCGACGATTGCGTGTCCCGCTTCATGAAAAGCGGTCCGCCGCATCTGATCAGCGGGAAGGTCTATCAATGGATTGGCGATCGATGCCACATGTCCGAATTCGAAAGGCTGTCCCTGGCGACGTGCGGTTCGACGACCATCACGAACAAGTTGCTCCAGATCAGCACCTGCCATCCCCAATGTCGACCGGGCGAACCCATCCTCTCGATCTTCGGGCACGGGGAAGCCGGCATGGAATTGAAATATCTGTCGACGGGTAGCAGTGTCCGGCAGCGGGATGATAAAATGCTTGTCGAGACGTCCCGGCCGCAGAATCGCGGGATCGATGTATTCGGGATGGTTTGTTGCTCCGACGACAACGATCCCGCGACGACGTTCGAAGCCATCGAGCAGTTCAAGAAGCCCATTGATGACTTGGCGCGTGTAATCGGCATTGGAACTTCGGTTGGTTGCCCGGCTGCCGACAGCGTCGATCTCGTCGATGAACAGCAACGCCGCGCCTTTCGACCGTGCCTCGGCGAAGCTGTCGCGCATGGCTTTCAACATGTCGTTCAGATAGCCACAGGCCTGCCACTGTGCAGCGGACGTCACCACGATCGGTATGCGGCATGTTCGCGCAAGGGCTTCGGCGAAGAGTGTCTTCCCGGTTCCAGGTGGCCCTGAGATCAGCGCCCCGATATCGACGTCATCCCACGGGATCAGACCGGCTTTGAAATCGTCGAGGTCGCGCGCGAGCTCCAGACCCCAGTCCTTCGCCGCGCCGAGCCCGCTAAGATCGGCCAGTGTCGGCCCAGTGGAAAGCGGTGCAGCCGTCGGCGCTGGTGTACGATCTACGGTGTCCCTTAGTCGACGCAGTGCGGCTTTGACCGGGCGATTAGGTTGAAACGCGTAGACAAGTCACGTCCACGGTACCGACCTGATCATCTCCTCGTCGGCCGACGTTATCGCGTGTCCGTATCGACGAAAGGTCGCCCCGATCTGATGCGCCGTCGGCGTCGGGATCACAGCAATGACGTCTGCGAACAACCTAAGTTCTTCGTCTACCTCATCCACGCTCGAGCAAATCAAAATGCTTTTACCCGCCTCTGCCGCTCGGCGCTGAATTTCCAGTTCCGTCAGTCGGTCGCGCTTAGTAGATTTAAGCGCGCGAACGAACGGTTCGATGTAGCCATGTTGATCCAGAACCTGACGGAGATAGAGGCGACTGGCCGAAACGAAGCTATCCACGGCGTCGACCGTTGGAACCACAACAATGGCAAGGTTCGGTGGTCCCGCGCCAGCGTGATGCCGCAGCGCGGCGACAACCTGACAATAAGCAAGATGGATAGGCACGGTCAGATCGGCAAGATCGGCGGTGTTATCCGGAGCCCACAACGACCGACCGCGCATTCGCAGAATTTTATGTTTCGGCGAGTTTGGCAAGATCGATCACCAGATGAGGATTGAACGTTTTCCGCGACGGCTCGTCGGGGTAACCGAGCGGATTGCACACTACCCGTGTCTTTCCGATCCGATAGTCGCTAGGTGTGTGGATGTGGCCGTGCACCCACAGCAGCGGCTCATATTCAAGTATTCGGCGCTCAAACCGCGATGCGAAGGACGGTGTCAGGCCGTCTCTTAGAAACTGCGGCGGCACCGACATCATGCTCGGCGCATGGTGACTGACGATGACCGTAGGCCGCTTGGGCTGCGACAGGTAAACGTTGTCGATGTTTACCGCCGCCACCCTATGAAGATGCTGGCTTTCCTGAGGTGTGAATTTCTTGAATGGGGTCTTCGAAAGCTTGATCCGCTTAAAATCGTTCAACTCTTCCCGGGCGATTGCCATTGCCAATCGTGGTTCGCCATAGAGATCGAAATCCGTCCAGAGTGTCGCGCCGATGAAGCGATAGCCGTCGATCAGGACCGTGTCCCCGTTCAGCATGAACAAGTCTTCGCAACTCCCAGCCAATTCGTAGCCAATCGCTAATCCCTCTTTGATGGAGCTACGGTAGTATTCGTGGTTACCCGGAACGAACACGACCGGCATGTGGGGAGCGACGTAGTCGCGGAGAAATAGCAAGCTTGCCGCAACGCCGCCGTCGAAGATGTCGCCCGCGCAAAGGCACACGTCAGCGTTAGGAATTTCCATCAACGCGAAGTTCGGGTCTATCTCAAGGTGGAGATCGGAGAAAATCCACGCTCTCATCGCGGCCTCTGCTGAAGGGGCCGCCAATAGCTCGGACTGTTGGGAGTCTGATCAATCAGGCATGGCACCAGTCTCTGACCACACGACCAATACTCACTTTTCACCATATCTGTTTCAAAGGAATGCGACTCACCAATGAATTGCAGGCCGTTTGCCAAATCCCTACCCTTCCAAGAAAACCATAGACTCTGCACCTTCGATTCACGTCTGAGAATCGACAATCAGCCAATGCATTGAGCGTAAAATAGAAGACCTAAATGTCATTTTTCAAGACATTTAATGTCTTTTTTTTAGACAAATTTGACAATCTCAATTTTCGCCGGTTTTTCAACGGCATGAGGTATCCATTGCCACCCGAATTGGTCAGAGCTGCACGCGGCCTACTGGGACTTTCCCAGCAGCAGCTCGCTGACCTAGCTGGTACGAGTATCAAGACGATAAGCCGCCTTGAAAAGGGCTCTGCACCACCATCTAGGAAACTTAACGAGGCGCTGCACTCAGTGTTCGCCGCCTCGAATATTCAATTTACGGCCGCCAATACGGATAGCGGCGAATTAGACGGTGTGGGTGTTAGGAGACGACCGACACAGCCCCATCAAGGCATCAAGGTTCTTTGAAACATAACTGGTCGGAACTTTTGTCCTACATCCTGAACAATGTGTTGCCCGGCCGAGTTAAGCCGAGAAACCCTACGTTCGCTGAAGGGATTTTTCCGATGGGCGAGCCTATTACAAACTAGGGTCTGTGGGGATTCACAAATCAGCGCGAATGTGATTCACGCTTTGGATGGATCGTTTTGTACTGACAGACGCCCAATGGGC
>NZ_STFZ01000018.1 GCF_005222845.1 Rhizobium sp. FY34
CGCAAACTCGAAAGCCAGCCATGGCGGATCATGTCTATCGGACGCAGAGAATGGGCCAATGGGTTCTGATCAATGAGGACGCGTATTACAGATGAAGCTCAAGCGCCGTTCATATTCGAGCAGGAGCGCGACCGGGTCACGCAACTCTCGTCGCGAATCGTTCGAAATCGGCTGTTTCGCCGGCTTGTTCTGCAGGCCTATGACAAACGATGCGCCATCACGGGATTGAAGCTCATCAATGGCGGCGGCCGAGCGGAGGTTGATGCCGCACATATTCGCCCCGTGGAAGCGAGCGGGCCTGACATTCTTTCCAACGGGATTGCGCTTTCGGGTACCGCGCACTGGATGTTTGACCGCGGTCTGATTGGCCTCTCGGATGATCTTGATATCCTCATCTCGCGTCAGGCGAACGATCCTGGCAGCATTCAAGGCCTCCTCAACAAGACCGGAAGGGCGATCGTTCCGGGCAGGGTTTTCGAGCGGCCACATCCCCAGTTCCTGAGGTGGCATCGTGAGAACTGCTTCAAGCAGTGAACACTAGGGTAGTCTTGCCCTGTAGGATATTCATCCCGAACGGGTCTATTTCGGTGTTTTAACGCAAGTGTCCTTGCAAATCATCCCGATCGGTTCTTTTGTCTTCCCTTTGGACTTTCTGATGATATAATCGTCCCGATAGGGGTGATTATGGAAAAGATCAAAGATACGAAAAGCCTCGGCATGCTGATCCGTCAGGAGCGCAAACAGCAAGGATTAACGCAAGAGCAGCTCGCCGGGATGATTGGCGTTGGCGTACGTTTTCTGCGTGAACTCGAAGCCGGAAAAGAGAGCTGCCAGATTGGCCGTGCGATGCAAGTCCTGGCTGGTCTTGGCCTCGTCGTTTCGGTCGGGCGTCGCCAGAGTTTGCGATCATGACCCGGGTATTGGACGTCTATTTTCGCGACACCAAGGCTGGCGTGCTCGGCCGGCTGGACGACGGCCTGCTAACCTTCACCTATGGCGACGCGTATCTTCTGGACCAAAGATCGTGGGCGATATCGTTCTCAATGCCCCTGCAAGAAGAACCCTTTGGTGATCAGGTGGTGCGCCCGTTTTTCTCCGGTCTCTTGCCGGACGAAGGCGCGCGGCAACGGCTTGCTGGCGCGCTCGGCCTTTCGGCAGGCAACGCCTTCGGACTGTTGGAAGTTATCGGCGGCGAATGCGCAGGTGCCTTGTCACTCTATCCCACGGGCACGGCACCCGAACCTTCCGGCCAATCCCACGCCGAAATTCTCAATCCGGAACGTCTGGATGAAATTCTCAGCAGGCTGCGGACCCGCCCTCTGCTTGGTGGAGACGAGGGCATTCGTCTATCGCTCGCCGGCGCGCAGGATAAACTGGCGGTCATTGTCGATGGAGATTCCATTGCCCTGGCAAAAGACGGCAGACCAACGACCCATATCTTGAAACCAGTCATCCAGGCGTTGGAAGGCACGGTGGAGAACGAGTATTTTTGTATGCGCCTTGCTGCGCGCCTCAAGCTGCCGGTGCCCCATGTTGAGATTCGCTTGGGCGGAGCCACTGCTTTTCTCCTGGTTGAACGTTATGATCGGACGAAGGCTGCAGACGGCATCATTGAGCGCCTGCACCAGGAGGACTTCTGCCAGGCGCTTAGCGTTCCGCCCGAGTTGAAGTATGAGGCAGAGGGCGGACCGGGAACAGAACGATCTCTCGGGCTGATAGACCAGGCCTGCGCGAGACCTGTCGCGGATCGGTTACAGTTCATCCGAATGCTGATCTTCCATTATCTCGTGGGCAACGCCGACGCCCACGGCAAGAACTACGCCCTGCTTTACGGCTCCGATACACCGGATCTGGCACCGATCTATGATGTCGTTTGCACGGCCGTCTATCCCCGCTTGTCAAAGAGGCTCGCCATGAAGATTGGCGGCCGCGATGTGCCCGACACGATCCAGCTGAAGCATTGGACGACACTTGTGCCTGACACCAAATCTGCTCAACGCATCCTTGTTCGAGACCTTGCCCAAATGGCCGAGAGGATTGGGAGCGAGGCTGATGCCCTTGTTGCCGATTTGGCCAACGAAGGGGTCAAACATCCTATCCTGGACGCAATTCTCAAGGTCATCGCAAGTCGGGCTGGATCGCTGCAGAGGATCACCGAACAGATGGCTTAGCAATGAATGGTCGGCAGAATGTGGCGGTCTGTCCCTTGGATAGGCCGAGGTGAGTTGCGCCGGGATTGCCATGACATTCACATAAGGTGGGACAACCTGCCCAGAATGGCGTGCGTCTGGTAACGCGACGCATCCTGCGGACCGGGCTGTCGTGAACCGAGCCCATAGTCTCGGCCATCCGGCTTCCATCCCTTGCGTTTGACGGGCAGCTTTTGCGGCCCGTTTGCTGAGCACGGCTCATTTCTGAGCCCTGCGACTTTCCGCGGTTTGTTGGGGGCTTGCAGCCCCGTCCTCCGTCAAGGCCAAGCCCTTCGGGCAAAAGCATCCGGGCCGTGGCTCGGCGTTCGCCTGCGCCCGCACCACCCCGGACGCGTTTGGTCTGGACGGTTTCCCCCCTCTCTTCGCCAGAGGGGCAGATCGGTTGCATGCGCAACCCGATCAAAGGAAAAGGGACATGAAGAACGATGTTTACAGCCAAGTGACGGATAAGATTGTCGCCGATCTGGAAAAGGGCGAGCTGACTTGGCTGAAGCCTTGGAGTGCTGGCCATATGGAGGGAAGGATCACCAAACCATTACGGCACAACGGACTGGCCTATAGCGGCATCAACGCCTTGATGCTGTCCCGGATCAGCGCCCATGAGGCAGATTTGGTTTAATTGAGAAGAGAGGATTTTCGGCTCATCGTAGCTCATTCAAAGGAAGCGAAGATGAGATAGAAATCCGGGCCGCAGACATCGACGGTCGAGAAGACAATCAAGGACATTCGCCGCGCGACGCGCAAGCATCATTCGGCCGAGGACGAAATCCGCATCGTGCTGGAAGGCCTGCGTGGCGAAGACAGCATCGCCGTGATCTGCCGCCGTGAGGGGATCGCCGAAAGCCTGTCTTATAGCTGGCCGAAGGAATTCCTTGAGGCGGCCAAGATACGGCACATTTTCAACGTTGAAGACATTTAGCGCGGGCAACGAAACTGCGTTCGCATTTCGCCATCTCTTCAGCAAGTAGAAATGACTCATGGCGCGTCGTGCATCGTTTGACCCTGGACGTAACCAGTGTGACCGGTCTCATCACTGCGATCCCGATGGCGAACGGCCTGCAACTGCGCGATAGCAAGGCGGCCATAGCCGCCGCCCGGCTGATCCTCTGTCTCAGACAATGCCTCCGGAGCCGCCCTTGACGGCGGGACGTTGTGCGGCAACCCTTGCGCGGTAACCGCTCGACCGATAGGCGGCAACGGGATCGATAGCGCCGCCCGTGCGACGGCGGGCCTCAGCCAGGATCGGTTCCACATCGGTGCGATAGGCGCGCTTCAGGGTGTCGCTTGCCATCAGCGCATCATTGCCGGCCTGAAAGCCCTCAAGGCCTGCCCGATCCACCAGAAGCGCCTGCGCATAGGCACGGCGGATCTCATTGGCTGATGAAATGAGGCTCTCGATTGGGTCGGTGACATTATGGCTCTGGTCGATCATGTGCGCCGGGTGAAAGCCCTTCACGCCCCGGTGTTCGGCATCTACCAGTTCGTTGAACACCAGGAATAGGCGATAGGGCTCGACGGAGCCGGCATCCAGATCGTCATCGCCATATTTTGAATCGTTGAAGTGGAAACCGCCGAGCTTGCCGAACTGGATCAGGCGGGCAACGATCATCTCGATATTGGTATTGGGCGCGTGATGGCCAAGATCAACGAGGCAGAAGGCCTTTTCGCCCAGCGTCTGGGCGATCATGTAGCTTGTGCCCCAATCCTGCACGACGGTGGAATAGAAGGCCGGCTCATACATCTTGTGTTCGGAAAACAAGCGCCAGTCATCCGGCAAGGCCTTGTAGATGTCGCGCATGGCATCGAGATAGCGTTCGAACTGGCGGGTGAAATTCGTCTGTCCGGGGAAGTTCGAGCCGTCGCCGATCCACACGGTCAGCGCCTTGGAGCCCAGTGCTGCGCCGATTTCGATACATTCGATATTGTGCTCCACCGCCTGGGCGCGGGTTGCCGCATCCCCATGGCTGAGCGAACCGAACTTGTAGGAATGCAGCTGGTCGGGCGCGTCTGAAAACGTGTTGGAATTCATCGCATCAAAGCCGAGACCCAGTGCTGCGGCCTTGGCCTTCAACTCGCCCGGATCTGCCTTGTCCCATGGGATGTGTAGCGACACGGTGGGCGTTGCGCGGGTTAATTGCTGGATGACGCTGCAATCATCGAGCTTGTCGAAGATATGGCGCGGCTCGCCGGGGCCAGGGAAACGGGCAAAGCGTGTTCCGCCGGTGCCGACACCCCATGAGGGAACGGCGACGTAAAACTCCGAGACCTTTTTCGTGATGGCGCCGATATCGGTGCCGCTGCGAGCGAGTTTTTCACCCAGCGCCGCGTAATCGGCGGCCTGATCTGCTGCATGTCGGTCATTGTGTGCAGCGATCACGTCGCCTGCAATTTTCAGATCTGTCATTGGTTCCTCCCAAGTAGATCATTCATTCTCGATGGTTGCGCCATCTTAAGGCTTGCATTGTGGACGGTACCCCCCTCTGTCCTGCCGGACATCTCCCCCTCAAGGGGGGAGATCAACAGAACCGCCACCGCCTTACCCTGAAAAGATGCCAGGACGGTTCGGCATATCGATCTCCCCCCCCCTTGAGGGGGAGATGCCTGGCAAGGCAGAGGGGGGGCTAAATCAGACTGCAAGCGCAGAATGGCATCCCGTTTCAGCGAGATAGTGTCACTTCACCGCGTAAAGCTCTGCGCATTGCCGGCATCGACATTGATGATGTTGCCGGTCGATTTGGCTGAAAGATCCGACGCCAGGAAATAGATGGCCTCGGCGATGTCTTCCGGAAACACATTGAGCTTCAGCATCGAGCGCTTGCGGTAATGCTCTTCCAGATCGTCCACCTCGATCTTGGACGAGGCAGCGCGCTGTTCGCGCCACTCGCCGTTCCAGATCTTGGAGCCGCGCAACACCGCATCCGGGTTGACGGTATTGACGCGGATGCCGGCATCCGCCCCTTCCAGCGCCAGGCAGCGGGCGAGATGGATTTCGGCGGCCTTTGCCGTGCAATAGGCCGAGGCATTGGGCGAAGAGGCAAGGCCGTTCTTGGAGGCGACGAAGACCACGTTGCCGCCGAGCTTCTGGCGGCGGAAGAGACGGAAGGCTTCGCGCGAGACGAGGAAATAACCGGTCGCCAGAATGCTGATATTCTTGTCCCACATGGCAAGCGTGGTGTCTTCCACCGGCGCCGAGGAGGCAATGCCGGCATTGGAGACGAGGATATCGACGCCACCGAATTCGACGCAGGCGGCCGCAAAGCTGTCGATGACGGCGTTTTCCTTCGTCACGTCGAGCGTGACAGCGCGTACCGCATCGGCGCCGTGGCGTTTGGCAAAGTCGGCAAGCGTTGCGGCAAGCGCATCCGCATCGATATCGGCCAGAACCACGCAGGCGCCTTCGGCAACCAGGCGTTCAGCGGTTGCCCGGCCAATGCCGCCGGCACCGCCGGTGACGAAGGCAACCTTGCCGGCAAGGCTTTTCGGCTTTGGCATGCGCTGAAGTTTTGCCTCTTCCAGCAGCCAGTATTCGATATCGAAGGCTTCCTGTTCGGGCAGGCCCTGATATTCGGACACGGTGGAGGCGCCGCGCATGACGTTGATGGCGTTGACATAGAATTCGCCGGCAATGCGGGCGGTCGCCTTGTCTTTCGCAAAGGAGAACATGCCGACGCCGGGTATAAGGAAGATCACCGGGTTCGGATCGCGGATTTTTGGGGAATTATCGTGGCGGCAGGCCTCGTAATAGCGCGTGTAATCGGCGCGGTAATCTTCCAGCGCCTTGTCGAGCGCCGAAATGACGGCATCGACATCCGGCTTGGCCGGGTCGAAATCGAGGATCAGCGGGCGGATCTTGGTGCGCAGGAAATGGTCGGGGCAGGAGGTTCCCAGATTGCCGAGCGGCTTCAATTGCGCAGAATTGACGAATTCCAGCACGGCATCCTGATCGTCGAAATGGCCAAGCTTGCGCTCGGCCTTACCGATGCGGCCGCGGATTTCCGGCATCAGTCTGGCTGCCACGGCGCGGCGCTCATCGGCGGGAAGGCTCACCGTGACGCTGCCGCCAAAGATCAGCTTGCCATCGGTTTCTGCCGCAAACCAGGTGATCGCCTTGTTGATGATCTCAAGCGTCAGCAGATAGCAATCCTTGGCATCATTGGCCCAGGTAAACAGGCCATGGCTTTCCAGAACCACGCCCTTGGCTGTCGGATTGGCCTTCACAAAGGCTTCAAGATCAAGGCCCAGTTGAAAGCCGGGGCGGCGCCAGGGCAGCCAGCCGATTTCTGCGCCAAAGATCTGCTGCGTCAGTTCTCTGGAATTCTTGGAGGCGGCAATTGCGATGATCGCATCCGGATGCATGTGGTCCACATGGCTGAAATCGACGAAGCCATGCAGCGGCGTATCGATGGAGGCGGCGCGCGGGTTGAGGTTGAAGGTGCAATGGGGCAGGAAGCCCACCATGCGGTCTTCATCTTCGACGCCCTTGTAGATACCCTTCAGAGCATCCAGCTTCTCCTGGTAGAGCGTTGCAAAACCGTCCAGCTTGATCGTGCCGACATCGCCGCCGGAGCCCTTGACCCAGAGAACTTTGACCGTCTGACCGGTCAGCGGATCGGTTTCCATGACCTTGGCCGATGTATTGCCACCGCCATAATTGGTGATGCGCTTGTCGGCGCCCAACAGGTTCGAGCGGTAGAGCAGCTTGCCCGGTTCATCCAGGCCCGCTGCATAAGCGTCATCCCAGCGGTTATCGAGAAGGCGGGTTTTGCCCGTCATGGAAAGTCCTCCCAAGGTCGTGTCATTCGTGGCCACGCATCTGGTGACCACCTCCTTCTGGAACAGGGTATCGCGCAGGCTTGTGCAGTATGTCAATCAAAAACGATCACGATTGACCATTGTGCGCTGCAATATAATGTAATTTGATTGAAGATGATTGACATCAATCTTTTGCTAAGAATATATGAGCGGCAGGAGGAGCCCATGCACGAACGTGAACGCCATCGCATCATCCTGAGTGCCGTGCAGGAAAAACCTGTCATCACCGTGCAGGATATTGCCGAATTGACGGAGGCTTCCGAAGCCACGATCCGGCGCGATATTGCGGCCCTTCATGTGCAGGGCAAGCTGCGCCGGGTGCGCGGTGGGGCTGAAGCGGTGCATCCTCCACAGCTTGGCAATCTGGCGGCGCGGCCGTTCAGGGTTTCAGAATCGCTCAATATCGACAAGAAGCGCGCAATTGCGCGCGCCGCGGTGGAACTATGCGAAGAGGGCGATTCGATCATCATCAATGGTGGCACCACCACATTCCAGATGGTGCATTACATGTCGGCCCGCCGGTTTCAGGTGATGACGAATTCCTTCGTCATTGCCGAACATCTGGTGAAGCAGTCGAAATGCACGGTGAATGTGCCGGGCGGCGCGATCTACCGCGACCAGAGCCTGATCCTGTCGCCCTTCGAGAATGATGCCATCCGCCATTTCTATGCAAGGCGCATGTTCATCGGCGCGCAGGGCATTTCGGCGCTGGGTGTGATGGAGCCGGATGCGCTGGTCATCCAGAGTGAGCAGCGGCTGATGCGCCAGGCCGACGAATTGATTGTCATGGTCGATTCCAGCAAGTTTTCCCGTCGTTCGGCCATGATCCTCTGCCCGCTGGAAAGCGTGTCGACCATCATTACCGACGATGGAATTTCAGACGAGGCGGCGGCGATGGTGGAGAGCGTCGGCGTCAGACTGATTACCGTCAAGGCTTCGGCTGCGGCGGACAAGGAGAATACCCCTTCGGTCGCTTGAGGAGTGACCGTCGATCGTTGGGGGGAGTTCAACGGTCTTTGAACCTGGGAGGAATAAGACATGAAGATTTCGAGAAGACTGTTCGGTGCTGCATCGCTTGCGCTTGCGGCCTCCGTTTCCATGGCCGGCATGGCATCTGCGGCTGACATGAAGATCGCGATTGTCGTCAAATCGCTTGGCAATGGCTTCTTTGAAGCGGCCAACAAGGGCGCCGAGGAAGCAGCCAAGGAACTCGGTGGCGTCAAGATCATCTATACCGGCCCGACGACGACGACGGCGGAAGGCCAGATTGAGGTGATCAATTCGCTGATCGCCCAAGGGGTGGATGCAATCGCGATTTCCGCCAATGATCCGGATGCTGTCATTCCGGCGCTGAAAAAGGCCGCCCAGCGCGGCATCAAGGTGATTTCCTGGGATTCGGGCGTGGCACCTGCCGGCCGCATCATGCATCTCAACCCGTCGTCCAACGAGTTGATCGGCAAGATGTGCCTGACGCTTGCCAAGAACCACCTGCCGGGCGGCAAGGGCGATTTCGCCATTCTATCGGCCACCACCACCTCCACCAACCAGAATATCTGGATTGCGGAGATGAAGAAGCAGCTGAAGGATTTCCCCGGCCTGACCCTTGCCACCACCGTCTATGGCGATGACCTGGCCGACAAGAGCTACCGCGAAGCGCAGGGGCTTTTGAAGTCGCAGCCGAATGTGAAGGTGATCGTTGCCCCGACCACCGTTGGTGTTCTGGCCGCTTCGCAGGCGGTGAAGGATGCCGGCAAGATTGGTCAGGTCTATGTGACCGGTCTTGGCCTACCGTCTGAAATGGCGGGTGCCATCAAGTCCGGTGCGACGAAGGAATTTGCCATCTGGAACCCAATCGATCTCGGCTACTCGGCCACGCAGATCGCCTATCATCTCGTCAAGGGTGATGCGACCGGCAAGCCGGGCACGGAGATCAAGGCCGGCCGCATGGGCTCGATCAAGATCGGTGAGAATGGCGAAGCCGCGATGGCCGACCCGTTTGTCTACAATGCAGGCAATATCGACCAGTTCTCGAAGATCTTCTGATTGGTCTGTGGACGTCAGGCGGGAGCGGTATTGTTTACCCCCCTCTGCCCTGCCGGGCATCTCCCCCTCAAGGGGGGAGATCGGATGGGCGCGCCGCCTTTATCCACCTTCAACCTTTTTGCTCTCGGTATCCACCGAGGGATAGCTGCAGAACCGGGCTAGCTGTCTTGCCGATCTCCCCCCCCCCTGAGGGGGAGATGTCCGGTAGGACAGAGGGGGGTGCTCGGCTGCGATGACATTGAAACTGACCGGTCGAGCACATGATGCCTTTACGAAACCAGCCAATCGTAACCGAGTCGATCTCGGCCACCACCGCCATTCTGGAAATGCGCGGCATCAGCCAGATATTTCCGGGCGTGAAGGCGCTTGATCAGGTATCCATCAGCCTCTATCCGGGCCAGGTGACGGCGCTGATCGGCGAAAACGGCGCCGGCAAATCCACGCTGGTGAAAATCCTCACCGGCATCTACCGCCCCAATGAGGGCGAGATCCTGATCGACGGGCAGGCCGTGACATTTGCCAGCGCGCAGGCCGCCATCGATGCTGGCGTCACCGCTATTCACCAGGAAACCGTGCTGTTTGATGAGCTGACGGTTGGCGAAAACATCTTTCTCGGTCACGCGCCGCGCGGGCGTTTCGGCACTATCGACTGGGCCAGTATCCATGCTCGCTCGCGTGACCTTCTGCGCCAGCTGGAAAGCGATATCGATCCAAAAATCCGGCTGAAGGACCTGTCGATTGCCCAGCGGCATCTGGTGGCGATTGCCCGTGCGCTATCCGTCGATGCGCGCATCGTCATCATGGATGAGCCGACAGCGGCTCTGTCACGCAAGGAAATCGACGACCTGTTTCGTATTGTCGAGGGCCTGAAGCGGCAGGGCAAGGCGATCCTCTTCATCAGTCACAAGTTCGACGAGGTCTATGAGATCGCCGAGAATTTCGCCGTGTTTCGCGATGGCAAGGCGGTAGGCCATGGCCGCCTGAAGGAAACGCCGCAGGCGGAAATCGTCCGGCTGATGGTTGGTCGTGATGTGCATGATGTTTTCCCGAAACTTTCCGTCGAGATTGGCGGCACTGTGCTGGCGGTACAAAATTACTGCCACCCGACCGAGTTCCACGATATTTCCTTCGAGTTGAAGCGCGGCGAAATCCTCGGTGTCTATGGGCTGATCGGTGCCGGGCGATCCGAGCTTTGCCAGTCGCTGTTTGGCATCACCCGGCCATCTTCGGGCAGGCTGGTGCTGGATGGCAGACCCGTCGAGATCCGCTCATCGGCGGATGCCATTGCCGCCGGCATCGTCTACGTGCCGGAAGAGCGCGGCCGTCATGGCCTGGCGCTGCCCATGCCGATTTTCCAGAACATGTCGCTGCCGTCGCTTGCCCGCACCTCGCGGGCCGGATTTTTGAGCGCTGCCAATGAGCTGAAGCTTGCCCGCCAATATGCCGAGCGGCTGGATCTGCGCGCCGCTGCCTTGTCGGTTCCGGTTGGAACACTGTCCGGCGGCAATCAGCAGAAAGTCGTCATTGGCAAGTGGCTCGCCACCCAACCGAAAGTGATCATTCTCGATGAACCGACCAAGGGCATCGATATCGGCTCCAAGGCCGCCGTGCATGGCTTCATTTCCGAACTTGCCTCCCAAGGCCTCTCCATCATCATGGTCTCGTCCGAACTGCCGGAAATTCTCGGCATGTCGGACCGGGTCATGGTGATGCGAGAGGGGCTGCAGGCGGGATTTTTCGAGCGGGCAGGCGCAACAGCCGAACAGCTGGTGCGCGCCGCAACCGGCAATGCGTGAGAGTTTTCATCATGTCCAAGCTACTTAAAAATCGCGAATTGCTGCTGGCGGGGATCATCGCCCTGATGATTGCAGGCTTTGCCACCCGCGCGCCGGGCTTTGCAGCACCTGCCAATCTTGCCAATATTTTCAACGATACGTCGATCCTCATCATTCTGGCGCTCGCCCAGATGACGGTGATCCTGACGAAATCCATCGACCTTTCGGTGGCCGCCAATCTTGCCTTTACCGGCATGGCGGTGGCCATGACCAATGCCGCCTTTCCGGATCTGCCGCTTGTTGTGCTGATCGTGATGGCGCTCGGCATTGGCGTATTTTTAGGGGCCATCAACGGCTTTCTCGTGTGGATCCTGCAGATCCCGCCGATCGTGGTGACGCTTGGAACGCTCACCATCTATCGCGGCATGGCGTTTGTGCTGTCGGGCGGCAGCTGGGTGAATGCTCATCAGATGACGCCGAGTTTCCTCAACGTGCCGCGCTTTTCGCTGCTTGGTCTGCCGGTTCTCTCCTGGGTCGCCATTGCCGTGGTGCTTGCCATGATCTTTCTTCTGACCCGCACGCCATTTGGCCGCGCCGCCTATGCCAGCGGTGGCAATCCGGTCGCAGCCGTCTATGCCGGCATTGATATCGGCGCCACGCGGTTCTTTGCCTTCGTGCTGTCTGGCGCCATGGCCGGGCTTTGCAGCTATCTCTGGGTGTCACGCTATGCGGTGGCCTATGTCGATATCGCCAATGGCTTTGAACTGGATAGCGTAGCAGCCTGCGTCATCGGCGGCATTTCGATTGCCGGCGGCATCGGCTCGGTCATCGGCGCGGTGCTCGGCGCACTGTTTCTCGGCGTCATCAAGAATGCGCTGCCGGTGATCGGCATTTCACCCTTCGCCCAGATGGCGATTTCCGGCGTGGTGATCGTGCTGGCCGTTGTGTTCAACGCCCGCGCCGAAGCCCGCAAGGGCCGCATCATCCTGCGCAATCGCCAAACGACCGAGGTGCCGGCATGAGCGACAAGACCGTGAACCCCGCCCGCCGCGCGATCCCCGATCGGCTCGGCACGCCCCTGACCCGCAGTCTCGCCAGTTGGGAAGTGCTGCTGTTTGGCGTTGCCGTGTTGATCTTCATGGCCAATTCGCTGGCCTCGCCTTACTTTCTCGACGCCTGGAACCTCTCGGACGCGACATTCAACTTCACCGAAAAGGCGATGATTGCCTTTGCCATGGCGCTGTTGATCATTGCCGGTGAAATCGATCTCTCCGTGGCTGCCATTATCGCGCTTGCCTCGACGGCGATGGGGGCCGCTGCCCAGGCGGGTGTCGATACGCCCGGTCTGGTTGCCATCGGCATTGGCACCGGCCTTGCCTGCGGTGCCTTCAACGGTTTTCTGGTGGCAGGGTTGAAACTGCCCTCCATCGTGGTGACCATCGGCACGATGAGCCTGTTTCGCGGCATTTCCTATCTGGTGCTGGGCGACAAAGCCTATGGCGGCTATCCGGAAAGCTTTGCCTATTTCGGCCAGGGCTATCTGTTCTGGGTGTTTTCCTTCGAGTTCGGCCTGTTCCTGACCTGCGCTGCCTTGTTTGCGGTTCTGCTACATCGGACGAATTTTGGCCGGCAGGTCTTCGTCATTGGCAATAACGAGTTTGCCGCGCGCTTTTCCGGCGTGCCGGTGGAGCGGGTGAAGTTCATCCTGTTTCTCCTGACCGGGTTGATGAGCGGCATTGCGAGCGTCTGCCTCACCTCGCGGCTCGGTTCCACGCGGCCCTCCATCGCGCAAGGCTGGGAGCTGGAAGTGGTGACCATGGTCGTGCTCGGCGGTGTTTCCATTCTTGGCGGTTCCGGCACCATTCTCGGCGTGGTCATTGCCGCCTTCGTCATGGGCCTCGTCACCTTTGGCCTCGGGCTCCTCAACGTTCCGGGCATCGTGATGTCGATCTTCGTCGGCCTGCTGCTCATCATCACCATCGCGCTGCCCATTCTGGCGCGCCGCATCAAACAGGCGAGAAAATCATGACGCTTGAGAAACACGCCTTCAAGATGAAGCTCAATCCGGGCATGGAAGCTGAATATCTGAAGCGGCATGATGAGATCTGGCCGGAACTCATCGATCTTCTGCATCAGGCGGGTGTCAGTGATTATTCGATCCATCTCGATCGCGAGACGAATATCCTGTTTGGCGTTCTGACGCGTCCCAAGGATCACGGCATGGCAAGCCTGCCGGAACAGGCAGTGATGAAGCGCTGGTGGGCGCATATGGCCGATATTATGGAGACGAACCCGGATAATTCGCCCAAGGCGAGTGATCTCGTCACGGTGTTTCACCTGCCATGAGCACGCCGTCGCGCATTGCCGTTCTCGATATCGGCAAGACCAATGCCAAGCTGGTGCTGCTGGATTGCGCGACCGGTGAAGAGCTTGCTGTGCGCCGCATGGCCAACCGTGTTCTGGCCAGCCCGCCTTATCCGCATTACGATACCGATGCGCTGTGGGCCTTTGCACTTGATGCGCTCGCCGCCTTTGCCGTTGCCCCCGGATATGATGCGATATCCATCACCACGCATGGTGCCTCGGCCGTTTTGTTGGACGCGTCGGGTGATCTCGCCATGCCGGTGCTGGATTACGAGCATGCCTATCCAGCGGATATCCGAGAGGCCTATGCGGATCTTCGCCCGCCGTTTGCCGAAACCTTTTCTCCGGCTTTGTCCGGCGGGCTGAATGTCGGCGCGCAGATCCATTATCAGAAGACGGCGTTTCCCGAAGAATTCGAAAGCGTTCGGCACATTCTCACCTATCCGCAATACTGGGCCTACCTGCTGACCGGCGTGATGGCAAACGAGGTCACCTCGCTCGGCTGCCATACGGATCTCTGGAGACCGGCCACCGGCGACTATTCAAGCCTTGTCGACAGGCTTGCCATCCGGCCGCTGATGGCGCCCCTGCGCTCGGCTTTCGAGGTGCTGGGTCCGGTTTGCGCCGATATCGCTTCGCAGATAGGCCTCTCGAAATCGGTGCCGGTTCATTGCGGTATCCATGACAGCAATGCCTCGCTTCTGGCCCATCTGACAGATCGCGAGCCGCCGTTTGCCGTGGTCTCGACCGGCACCTGGGTCATCAATTTTGCCGTCGGCGGCGATCTGGACCATCTCGATCCGGACCGCGATACGCTTGCCAATGTCGATGCCTATGGCCGCGCCGTGCCATCCTCGCGCTTCATGGGCGGGCGGGAATTCGAGATGCTGGTGGCCGAGCTTGGACCGCTGGATATTGCGGCAGCGCTTGGCGCCATGCCGGATGTCATGGCCAGGGGCCTGATGCTCTTGCCGAACATCGCCTCCGGTTCCGGCCCCTATCCGGGGCAGATGCGCCAGTGGATTGCCGCAGACGAGGCAAGCGCGACGGATAAATGGGCGGCGGCCTGTCTCTATCTGGCGCTGATGACGCAGACCTGTCTGGATCTGATCGGTGCCAGGGGGCCGGTTCTGGTGGAAGGGCCGTTTGCCATCAATACGGCCTATCTGCAGGCTTTGCAGGCGCTGACCGGCCGTGAGGTTCTGGCGGTTGCCGGCTCGACGGGGACCGCGCAAGGCGCCGGATTGCTGGCCGGTGTCACGCTTGCCTCGGTATCGAGGGAAGTCGAAAGCCATCTGGATGGGGCGACAGTGCAAGCCTATGCGAAAGAGTGGCGGACAAGCGTGCGAGCCGCTCGTTAAGCGGCTCGCAGTGTTGCATCAAAGCGTGACGACCATGCCCGTAGTGGCGGATTTCAGCGCCGCATCGGCAAGCTTCAGTGCCAGAAGGCCGTCTTCTGCAGAGGGCGAAGGGGCCGTGCCCTTATCCAGGCAATCGATGAAGGCGGAGATTTCCGCCGCATAGGCCGCCGTGTAGCGCGTCATGAAGAAATCATGCAGCGGCGGGCGGGTATAGCCGTCCTTCGTCGCCACTTCGATGGAAACCGGGCGCTGGTTTTCAGCCGCAACCGAACCAAGCGAGCCATGCACTTCGATGCGCTGGTCGTAGCCATAGGTGGCGCGACGCGAGTTGGAGATGACGGCCTGGCGGCCGCTGGCAGTCGTCAGGATCAGGCTTGCGCTGTCGAAATCGCCGGCTTCGCCGATCTTCGGATCGACCAGAACGGCAGCGGATGCCATCACCGTCTTGATTTCTTCGCCGAGCAGATAACGCGCCATGTCAAAGTCATGGATCGTCATGTCGCGAAAAATGCCGCCGGAGACCTTGATATATTCGACCGGGGGAGCGCCCGGATCGCGGCTGGTGATCGTCACCATCTCGACCTTGCCGATGGTGCCCTTGTCGATTTCAGCGCGAACCGCCTGGAAATGTGGGTCAAAACGGCGGTTGAAGCCGAGCATAACCTTGGCGCCGGTTTCCTTCACCACATCGATGCAGGCCTGTGCGCGGGCGACATCCAGATCGATCGGCTTTTCGCAGAAGATCGCCTTGCCGGCGCGGGCGAATTTCTCGATCAGGTCCGCATGCGTATTGGTCGGCGTGCAGATGATGACTGCGTCCACGTCCTTGTTGGCCAGCACCGCCTCGATCGTGCTGACCTCGCAGCCCGCTTCGTCGGCAATCGCCTTTGCGGCTGCTTCCATGGCATCCACCACGGCCACCAGTTTTGCACGCGGGTCAGAGGCGATGGCCTTTGCATGCACCTTGCCGATACGTCCTGCCCCAAGCAGGGCCAATCTCGTCACCATGGGTTTCTCCTCCACTGAATGGCTGTGCGGCCCGCACTTAAGCTGGGGCCGAATTTGGAATTTCTGTTCCATTTTGCTAGAGTGTGGTCATATTCGTGTCAAGCGCAGAAAAGGGGTGATTGCATGGCAGAACCGGGGGCGCCCGCAAGTGTGAAGGAGTTTGAGGAGAGGCTCTTGGATGTCGCCCTCTCGCTTCCCAAACGGCTGAAGCAATGCGCCGATTACGTGGCTGCCAATATAGACCGGATTGCCGTCTCCACCGTGGCGGAAATGGCGGAAGCCGCCGGCGTGCAGCCGTCTGCCTTCATGCGCTTTTGCCAGATCATGGGATTTTCCGGCTATTCGGAAATGCAGCGGCTGTTTCGCGAGAGCTATGTCGGCGGCTGGCCGGATTATGCGACGCGGCTCGATCACCTGCGCGAAATGGGTGAAAACAGCGGACCCCGGCTTCTGGCAGAATTTGTCGATGCGGGGCGGGCCTCGCTGGAAAATCTTTTGAATACCGTTGACCCAACGGCGCTTGAACAGGCAGTCGAGGTGCTGGCCGGTGCCAATCTCATCCATATCATTGGTCTTCGCCGCTCGTTTCCGGTGGCAAGCTACCTGGCTTACGCATTTGAAAAGATGCAGGTACCGGCCATGCTGCACAGTGTCGCAGGCCGGCTCGACAGCACATCGGCCATCCGGCCCGGCGATGCGCTATTGGCGGTCACCTTCTCGCCCTATTCGGCTGAAACGCTGGATCTGGTGGAATTGGTGCGCGGTCGCGATGTGCCGGTTGTGGCGCTTACCGATGCTTCGGTGAACCCTCTGCGCAAGCTGGGGGCGGTGACGCTGACCGTGTCGGAAGTGGATTTCGGTGCCTTCCGCTCGCTCTCGGCCACGCTCTGTTTGGCCATTGCCCTGTCCACGGCAGTGGGTGCGCAGCGCAGAAGCTGAATATTCGTATTGAAAGCGTCAAAAATAGAATTTATAGTCCAAATATGAACGGCGGCTCGGGAGAGGCTGCTGAACGCGCCGAACCGGCGCCATTGCCATCTTGGCCAAGGGAGGGCCTCTTGAAGCCACTCGATCTGATTACCATCGGGCGTTCGTCCGTGGACCTCTATGGCGCCCAGGTGGGTGGCCGTCTGGAGGATATGTCCTCCTTCAACAAATATATCGGCGGCTCGCCGACGAATATTGCCGCAGGGGCTGCGCGCCTTGGCTTGAAGAGCGCGCTGATTACCCGCGTCGGGGCCGAGCATATGGGCCGCTTCATCCGCGAACAGCTGGTGCGCGAAGGCGTCGATGTGCGTGGCGTGGCGACCGATCCGGAACGGCTGACTGCGCTCGTGCTTCTCGGTATTCGAGATGAAAACCAGTTTCCGCTGATCTTCTACCGGGAAAACTGCGCGGACATGGCGCTGTGCGAAGACGATATCGATCCGGCTTTCGTGGCCGAAGCGCGCTGCGTCACCGTTACCGGCACGCATTTGTCGCATGCGCGCACGGAAGCCGCCGTGATGAAGGCGCTCAGGCTGGCGCGCGAAAATGGCGCGCAGACGGCGCTCGATATCGATTATCGCCCCAATCTCTGGGGTGTGGCGGGCCATGGTGACGGCGAAAGCCGTTTCGTTGAATCCGCCAAGGTGACCGCAAAGCTTCAGGGCACGCTGCATCTGTTTGATCTTATCGTCGGCACGGAAGAGGAATTCCACATTGCCGGCGGCTCCACCGATACGCTGGAAGCGCTGCGCGCCGTGCGCAAGGTGTCCAAGGCCGCTCTGGTATGCAAGCGCGGGCCTATGGGTGCTGCCGTGTTTGAGGGCGAGATCCCCGACAGCCTCGACAAGGGCCAGACGGGGCCGGGCTTTCCGATCGAAGTGTTCAACGTTCTGGGTGCCGGCGATGGTTTCATGGCCGGCCTGCTGAAAGGCTGGCTGACCGGTGAGGATTGGCCGACAACGCTGAAGTTCGCCAATGCCTGCGGTGCTTTTGCCGTGTCGCGCCATGGCTGCACGCCCGCTTACCCCAGCTGGGAAGAGCTGCAATATTTCTTCAAGACGGGCATCAAGAACAAGGCGCTGCGCAAGGATGCCGCACTCGAGCAGGTGCATTGGTCGACCAACCGCAAGGGTGACTGGTCGACCATGCGCGTCTTTGCTTTCGACCACCGCATGCAGCTGGAAGCGATGGCGGAAGAGGCGGGCGTGCCGGCGGACCGCATTGGCGCCTTCAAGACGCTCTGCCTTCAGGCGGCAACCACGGTGGCCGACGGGCAGGGCGGCTATGGCATTCTCTGCGATGGGCGTCTTGGCAAGGAAGCACTTTATGCCGCTGCCGGCACCGGTCTCTGGATTGGCCGTCCTGCCGAATGGCCGGGCTCCCGTCCGCTGACGTTGGAGCCGGAACTCGGCCTCGATTGCGGCGGGCTTGGCGAATGGGCTGCCGAGCACGTGGTCAAGGTGCTGTGCTTCTATCATCCCGATGATACGCCCGAGATGAAGAAGGACCAGGAAGATACGGTAAAGCGCCTGTTTGAGGCGGCGCGCCGTAACCGGCTGGAATTCCTGCTGGAGGTTATCCCCTCCAAGGTCGCTCCGGTGACTGACGAAACGACGGCGGCGATCATCGACCGTTTCTATGAGATCGGCGTTTATCCTGACTGGTGGAAGCTGGAGCCGATGAAGACGACGGCTGCCTGGGCCAATGCCTGCGCGGCTGTGGAGCGTCATGACGCCTATACGCGCGGCATCGTGGTTCTCGGTCTCGATGCGCCGCAGGCAGAGCTTGAGGAAAGCTTTGCGCTTGCGGCAGGCTTTGATCTGGTCAAAGGTTTCGCCGTCGGTCGCACGATCTTTGGCGATGCAGCCCGCAAATGGCTGGCCGGCAAGATCAGCGATCAGGACGCCATTGATGACATGGTGGCTCGCTACAAGAGCCTCTGCGCGATCTGGGATGGCGCGCGGGCCAAGGCCGCTCAGGGAGGACAGGCATGAAAACGATCCGTTTGACTGCAGCGCAAGCGCTTGTTCGCTATCTCGCCAACCAGCTGAACGAGGATGGCGTCCCCTATATCGCAGGCGTCTGGGCCATCTTCGGCCATGGCAATGTGGCTGGTATTGGTGAAGCGCTTTACGGTATCCGCGAGGAATTGCCGACCTTTCGCGGTCAGAATGAGCAGTCGATGGCGCATGCGGCGATTGCCTATGCCAAGCAGCTTGGCCGTCGGCGCGCCATGGCGGTGACCTCTTCGATTGGTCCTGGCGCCTTGAACATGGTGACGGCTGCAGCGCTCGCACATGTCAACCGTCTGCCGGTTCTCTTCATTCCGGGCGATGTGTTTGCCAATCGCGGCCCCGATCCGGTTCTCCAGCAGATCGAGGATTTCGGCGATGGCACCATCTCGGCCAATGATTGCTTCAAGCCGGTCAGCCGCTATTTCGATCGCATCATGCGCCCCGAGCAGCTGTTGACGGCATTGCCGCGCGCATTCCGCACACTGACCGACCCGGCCGATTGCGGTCCGGTAACGCTCGCCTTCTGCCAGGATGTGCAAGCCGAGGCTTACGATTACCCGGAAAGCTTTTTCGAGGCGAAGACCTGGCGCTTCCGTCGCCCCGAGCCGGATCTGGTGGAGTTCGACGCGGCTGTTGCGGCGCTAAAGGCCGCCAAAAACCCGGTGATTGTTGCCGGAGGCGGCGTGCATTTTTCTGGCGCCGCAGACACGCTGAAGGCCTTTGTAGAGAAGCACAAAATCCCGGTTGTCGAAACGCAGGCGGGCAAGTCGGCGCTCGCCTGGGATCACGCCTATAATTTCGGTCCGGTTGGTGTGACGGGCTGCGAAAGCGCCAATATCGTCTCGGAACAGGCGGATCTGGTCATCGGGATCGGTACGCGCTTTCAGGATTTCACCACCGGTTCCTGGGCGCTGTTCAAGAACCCGAACCGCAAGATCCTGGCGCTCAATGTGCAGGCTTATGACAGCGCCAAGCATGATGCCATTCCGCTGGTGGCCGACGCCAAGGTGGGGCTCGAGAAGCTATCTGCCGCACTTGGCGATCATGCCTTTGCGAGCCCGGATGCCGGCCTGAAGGCTAGCTGGTTTGAAAAGGCCGATGCGGTGACGGCGCCGCCGACGGATGCCAATACGCTGCCGACCGATATGCAGGTGATCGGTGCCGTGCAGCGCGCCTCGCGCGACAATACGGTCGTCATGTGCGCGGCGGGCACCATGCCGGGCGAATTGCACCAGCTGTGGAAGGCGAAGTTGCCGCTGTCCTACCACATGGAATACGGTTTCTCCTGCATGGGGTACGAGATCGCCGGCGGCCTTGGTATCAAGATGGCTGAGCCGGAGCGCGACGTGATCGTCATGGTCGGCGACGGTTCCTACATGATGATGAATTCGGAGCTGGCAACGGCGGTCGGCATGGGTGTGAAGATCACGCTCGTCATTACCGATAATCGCGGTTACGGCTGCATAAACCGGCTGCAGATGGGCACCGGCGGGGCGGAGTTCAACAATCTCTACGCCCATTCGAATGTGAGCCCGATCGGCATTGATTTTGCCGCCCATGCGGCATCGATGGGGGCACAATCGCACAAGGTTTCCTCGATTGCCGAGCTCGAGACGGCGCTCGATGCCGCCCGCGAGGCGACTGAGACGACCGTGATCGTCATCGATACCGACCCCTATCCGACAACCGGTGCCGGCGGGTACTGGTGGGATGTCGCGGTGCCGGAAGTCTCTGCAAGACAAGAAGTATTAAACGCCCGCGCCGCTTATGAGGCCGCGCTTAAGGAAAGACAGTAAGATGGTTCTGTTTGGCACCAATCCCATTGCCTGGTCTAACGATGATGACCGCACGCTCGGCGCCCATATCAGCCTGGAGCAGTGCCTGGACGAGACCGCAAAGATCGGTTTCGACGGCATCGAAAAGGGCCATAAGCTGCCCACCGATGCAGCTGGCCTGAAGTCGGTTCTCGAGCCGCGCGGTCTGAAATTCGTTTCTGGCTGGCATTCGCTGAACCTGCTGACCAACACGATCGAAGAGGAAAAGGCTGCCATGCAGCCTTTTCTCGACGTGCTGAAGGCCATGGGCTGCAAGGTCATCATCGTCTGCGAAACCTCCAATGCCATCCACGGTGCCGATGATACGGCGCTGGCAGATCGCCCGAAGCTTGCTGAAGCAGACTGGGCAAAGTTCGGTGCGGGCGTAGAAGCGCTGGCGGAATACTCGGCGGCTCAGGGGATTTCGCTCGTCTATCACCACCACATGGGAACAGTGGTCGAAAGCGAAGCGGAAATCGATCTTCTGATGCAGCACACCGGCCCACATGCCAAGCTGCTGCTGGATACCGGCCATTGCTATTTCGGTGGCGGCAATCCGGAAGCGGTCGCGAAAAAGTATATGGGCCGCGTCGGCCATATCCATGCCAAGAATGTGCGCCCGGTGATTGCCGATCAGGTGCGCAACGAACGGCTCTCCTTCCTCGAAGGCGTGCGCCGTGGCGTCTTCACCGTTCCGGGCGATGCCGAAGGTGGCGTTGATTTCCCGCCGGTTCTGAAAATTGCTGCCGAGCATGGTTATGAGGGCTGGATTGTCATCGAGGCCGAACAGGACCCGGATGCGCGCAATCCGTTCGAATATCAGAGCCTCGGCTTGAATTCGCTGAAGGGCTTCGCCAAGGATGCAGGTCTCATCTGATCCGTTCCGAAGGAAAAGCCGTTGAAGCTGCTCGATCCCACGCACCCGTTCTTCAAACCCCTCTGGGCACGCATCCTCACCGTGGTGCTGCCAGCACTCTGGGGCGGGGTGGAAGCCTATAACCAGTCGTGGGGTTGGGCGCTCATGTTCTTAGGCGCAGCTGCCTATGCGGCCTATGAATTGCTGATCATATACGATCGTTCGATCGCCAAAGCGGAAGCAGAAAAGGCGAAAGCCGCTGCCGCTCGCAAGGAAGGAAACGAGGAATGACCAATCTGCTACGCAAGCCATCCGGCACATCCGGCAAGGTGCATGACATCACGCCGGAAAGCGCCAATTGGGGCTATGTGGGCTTCGGCCTTTACCGGCTGAAGGCTGGCGAGACGGCCGCTGAGCCGACGGGCGAGACGGAAGTTATTCTGGTGCTTGTCGAGGGCAAGGCTGACATTTCCGGCGCGGGCAAGAGCTTCGGCGAACTTGGCGACCGCATGAGTGCGTTTGAAAAGAAGCCGCCGCATTGCGTCTATGTGCCGGCCGGAGCCGACTGGTCGGCGACCGCCACGACGGATTGCACGCTGGCCATCTGCACGGCCCCTGCCAAGCCCGGACGCGAAGCTGCCATCATCGGGCCTGCCGGTATCAACCTGACGGAGCGCGGCAAGGGTGCCAATACGCGTCACATCTTCCCGATTGCCATGGAAGACCGCGATGTCGCCGATAGCCTGCTGGTGACGGAAGTTTTCACGCCCTCGGGCAATTGGTCGTCCTATCCGCCGCACCGGCATGATGAGGATAATTTCCCGGACATGACCTATCTGGAAGAGACCTATTATCACCGGCTGAACCCGGCGCAGGGTTTCGGCTTCCAGCGCGTCTTCACCGAGGATGGTTCGCTGGATGAGACCATGGCAGTTTCCGACGGTGATCTCGTTCTGGTGCCTAAGGGGCATCATCCCTGCGGCGTGCCGCATGGCTATGAGATGTATTATCTGAACGTCATGGCGGGCCCCTTGCGCAAATGGCGCTTCCAGAACCACCCGGATCATGACTGGATCTATCAGCGCGATAATGCCTGACGCCTGATATCCGTCACACTTCGCCCGGCGGCCTTCCTGGTTCCGGGCGTACGTTTTTATGGTGTCTATCCGGGCTTATGCGGTGGCTTCTGCGTGCCGCGCACAAAGATCCCGATGGCCTGTTCCATGTGGCGCCGACGTTCTCCAAGGTCCTTCCAGCGCAAGGGTCCTGGGCCGCTGAACAGCAGGTCCATCAACATGCGGGCACCGTTCATCGGGTCCTCCAGCTGCAGGCGTCCTCGTTCCACCTGGCCGGCAAGCCATTCCGCCAGCTGCCGCTGCGATGTCTGCGGTCCTTCGCGGAAGAGGATTTCCGCCATATCCGGCAGCTGATGTGCCTCGCGCATAATGATATGAATGAAGGCGCTGCGTTCACGCTCCATGTCAGCATCGATGTCGATCATGAAAATGCTCGCGATGACATCGGCCAGGGGCGCATCCTCATCGGTAGGTCGCGGGAGATCCAGCATCATCTGCCGATGGGCTGCAACCACTGCGATGAACAGATCCGTCTTGCTGGGAAACAGCCGATAGAGCGTCTGTTTGGATATCTTGCAGCGGCTTGCCACGATATCCGTGGTAGTGCCGATCAGGCCCAGTTCGACAAAGGTGCGCCGGGCAGTCTCCAGAATGGAGCTGCGCCGGTCGCTGTCGCTGGCCGCTTTGGGACGGCCGCGCCCCCGTTTGGCGGGTGGGGCCGGTTCGCTGGATGTGTCTTGCGTCATCATATTTCGGCTAGGTTGTGCTTCTCGCCGACGATAGCGGAATGAGACGACCTAGTACAATTGCTGATGAGGAAATAGCGTCTTCTAAAGTGACGATACTATATTTCGTGCAAAGACGACCTGTAAACCATCACACATAGGCGGTTCGGTCGCCAAATTCGCTGTCCTCATCGAAATTCTTCGTTCCGATACGTTCGCTTTCTCCCGACATTTCGAGAGCCTCTTCCTGTCGTGCGGGTTCTGCCGGCTGGACTGCCGCAGTTTCCTGCTTGGCGGCTGCCGCCTTTGCCTGCTCGATCTGCTTTTGAAGGGCGGCGATCTGCACTTGCAACTCGTCCTGCTCCGCTTCGTCCTCGCTCTCGGCAAGCTTTGCCTGCTTGGCGGCAAGCTGGGATTCCAAGCTTGCCACATCCGATGTCGAAGACGAAGTGGATGTGGACGAGGATGTGCCACCTAAGAGCGTGGCGGCGGAACTGGATATGGCATCGACCATGGTGAAGCTTCCTTGTTGGAGAACACCACGAACGTTATTCGCCAGAAATGAACGCACTCCTAAATTTCTGTACTGATTCGTACTAATTATTGCAGCTTCTTTTCGCCGGTGCTGTTCTTCACCGGGGCGAAGGCGAATGCCTTCAGCGTCTCCTCCTTCATCTCGATGGAAAAGCCGGGTAGCGAGGGCGGCATATAGGCAGCGTCCCGGATCACGCAAGGATCAAGGAAATGCTCGTGCAGATGATCGACATATTCAATGACGCGGCCTTCCTTGGTGCCGGACACTGCCACATAATCGATCATCGACAGGTGCTGCACATATTCGCACAAGCCCACACCTCCGGCATGCGGCCAGACCGGCAGGTTGAACTTTGCGGCAATCAGCAGCACCGCCAGCACCTCGTTCAGCCCGCCCATGCGGCATGAATCGATCTGCACCACGTCGATGGCGCCTTCGGCGATGAACTGCTTGAACATGATGCGGTTCTGGCACATCTCGCCGGTTGCGACCTTCACCGGCGTGATCGCCTGGCGGATCTTGCGATGGCCGGCCACGTCGTCCGGGCTTGTCGGCTCCTCGATGAAGAAGGGGTTGCAGAAGGAAAGCTGCTTCACCCAGTCGATCGCCTGATCGACTTCCCAGACCTGGTTGGCATCGATCATCAGGTAGCGATCCGGGCCGATCACCTCGCGGGCTATGGTCAGGCGACGGATATCGTCTTCCAGATCGCGGCCAACCTTCATCTTCACATGGTTGAAACCGGCATCGATCGCCTCCTGGCAGAGGCGGCGCAGCTTGTCATCGTCATAGCCCAGCCAGCCGGCAGAGGTCGTGTAGCAGGCATAACCCTCGCGCTCGAGGATTGCGATGCGTTCCGCCTTGCCCGCCTCGGCCTTTTCAAGGATGGCCAGTGCCTCGTCGCGGGTCAGCACATCGGTAATGTAGCGGTAGTCAACGATATCGGCGATTTCTTCCGGCGAAATGTCGGCCACCAGCCGCCAGACGGGCTTGCCAGCCTGCTTGGCCAGAAGATCCCAGATGGCGTTGACGACGGCACCTGTCGCCAGATGCATGGCGCCTTTTTCCGGGCCGATCCAGCGCAACTGGCTGTCGCTCGTCAGATGCCGCCAGAATTTGCCCGGATGCGCCTTCACCACCGCAAGATCCGTTCCGACCACCAGATGCCGCATGGCGTGGATTGCCATGCAGCAGATGTCGTTACCACGGCCGATGGTAAAGGTCAGGCCGTGCCCGGCAAGACCGGGCACGTCGGTTTCCAGAATGACATAGGCTGCCGAATAATCCGGGTCCGGGTTCATCGCGTCTGAGCCATCAAGCGATTGCGAGGTTGGAAAACGCAGGTCGATGATGCGCATATCGGTGATTGTGGCCATGCTCGTATCTCCGGCAGGAATGTCAGTCAGAAAGATCAGGTATCGGCGCGGAAGGTCTGCTTCTGCGTGCCGAGCCCTTCTATGCCCAGTTCCACCACGTCGCCGGGCTTCAGGTAACGCTGCGGCTTCATACCCATGCCGACGCCGGGCGGCGTGCCGGTGGAGATGACATCGCCGGGATGCAGGCTCATGAACTGGCTGAGATAGGAGACGAGGAAGGCCACGCCATAGACCATGGTGGAGGTCGTGCCGTTCTGCATGGTCTGGCCGTTCACCTTCAGCCACATGGAGAGATTCTGCGGATCGGCGATCTCATCCTTCGTCACCAGCCAGGGGCCGATTGGGCCAAACGTGTCGCAGGACTTGCCCTTGGTCCACTGGCCGGACCGCTCCGTCTGGAAGGCGCGTTCGGACACGTCATGGGACACGCAGTAGCCGGCGACGTAATCGAGGGCGTCGGCTTCCGACACGTATTTTGCCGTCTTGCCGATGACGACGCCCAGTTCCACTTCCCAATCGGTCTTTTGCGAGCCGCGCGGGATCAGCACATCGTCATTCGGGCCAACGATGGCGGAGGTTGCCTTCATGAAGATCACCGGTTCGGGCGGAACGGCCATGCCGGATTCGGCGGCATGGTCGGAATAGTTGAGGCCGATGCAGATGAATTTACCGGTGCCGGCGACGCAGGCGCCCAAGCGCTCGGTGGCGGATACTTCCGGCAGGGCGGCCGTATCAAGCGCTGCGAGCTTGGAGAGATTGACCGGATCAAGCGCCAGGCCGGAGAGATCCGTCATATGGGCGGAGAGGTCGCGGATCGTGCCATTGGCATCGACGAGGGCGGGGCGTTCTGCGCCGGAGGCGCCGTAACGAAGCAGTTTCATGAGATTTCCTTCCCTGGATTTTGTTCAGATGGTCCAGCCGCCATCGATGGCGACAGCCTGGCCGGTGGTATAGGTTGCGCCGGCAAGATAGACGGCAAGGTCTGCGATTTCTTCCGGTGCGCCAAGCCGGCCGATCGGCTGGCGGGCGATGAAGGCGGCACGCGCCGCGTCATAATCGCCTTGCGCGCGTAGACGCTCCTGCAGCGAGGGGCTTTCCACCGTGCCGGGGCAAATCGCGTTGCAGCGGATGTTGTGGCCCACGTAATCAGCGGCAACCGCTTTGGTGAGGCCGATGACGGCCGCTTTCGAGACACCATAGGCAAAGCGGTTAGGCACGCCCTTGATGGAGGAGGCAACCGAGGACATGTTGATGATGGCGCCGTCGCGGCGTTCCATCATGCCCGGCAGCACGGCGCGAATGGTGCGGATCATCGCCTTCACATTGAGGTCGATGGCGAAATCCAGATCGCTGTCCTTCATCTCCAGCACCGAACCGCCATGCACGACGCCAGCGCAATTGAACAGTACATCCACCTGTCCGATGCCGGCCACGCAGGCCTGCACCGCCTCGGTATTCAACACGTCCAGCTTTTGTGTCTTGAGGTTCGCATGCCTCGGCAGTTCCGCCAAAGCCTGTTCGTTGATATCTGTGGCATAGACCAGTGCGCCAGCCTCTGCGAAAGCTATGGCGCTTGCCCGCCCGATGCCCTGGCCGGCAGCCGTGATCAGCACCGTCTTGCCTTGAAGATTAGCCATGTTCATTCCTCTCTAACGTCATGATCTGCTTGCCTGCCTTTCCATCCGCACGACTCATTGGCCGCGAATGGCCGCAGCCTTCAACCTCGCCAGTTTGATTGCAAGGCCAAGGCGACGGGTCTCAGACTTCCACCATGGCCTTCACGACACCGGCTGTCGGGTCAGTCAGGCCGGCAAATTTCTGCGGCACCTCGGACAGCGCCATGCGATGGGTGATCAGCGCATCCGGCACATGGCCGGCGCGCATGGCGTCCATCACATGCTCAAAATCGGCAAGCGTCGCGTTGCGGCTGCCGAGTAACGTGGTTTCCCGCTTGTGGAATTCCGGATCCGAAAAGCTGATATGGCTTGCCACGATCGACACCAGAACATAGGTGCCGGCATGGGCCACAAAGCCGAAGCCGCGCTCAATGGCTTTCGGGTTGCCGGTTGCATCAAACACGGCATCGAAGAAATTACCCTGGGTAATAGTGGACAGTTCCTCCACATCGCCTTCGCCCAGAAGCACGGTGGAGGTGATGCCCAGATGCTGGCGGGCGAAATCGAGGCGATCCTTGCGCCCATCGATCAGCGTGACCGAAGCTCCTTCCATCTTGGCAAACACGGCAACCGCAAGGCCGATCGGGCCAGCGCCGGCAATCAGCACGGTTTCGCCGACGCGTGTTCTGGCCCGTGCTACCGCATGGGCGCCAATGGCCAGAAACTCCACCATGGCCGCCTGATCGAGCGAAAGCCCCTCAGCCTTCACCAGAAATTCCGCTGGCACGCAGAGATATTCGGTCATGCCGCCATCGCGGTGAACGCCGAGCACGCCGATATTGCGGCAGCAATTGCTGCGGCCCTTCAGGCAGGCATTGCAGTGGCCGCAGGAAATATAGGGAATGACTGAAACAGTATCGCCAATCGCCAGATGGCTGCCGGGCGGTGCTTCTTCTACGGTTGCCGCCAGCTCGTGCCCCATGACCCGCGGATAGGAGAGATAGGGCTGGTTACCGGTGAAGATATGCAGGTCCGTGCCGCAGACGCCGATGCGCCGGATGCGCAGCAGCGCTTCGCCGGGACCGGGCTTCGGTTTTTCCCGCTCGATGGCAGAAAGCGTGCCGGGAGTATCGCAGATAATTGTCAGCATGGACTTACCCATTTAACCGGTAGAAGGATTGCGCATTGGCACCGAAGACGGCGGCGTGATGATCGTTCGGCACAATGTCGCGGCACTGATCGAACCAGCTGCGATAATCGCTGGCAAGCCGTATCACCGGCCAGTCACTGCCCCAGATCACGCCCCTTGCGCCAAACAGGCCAAGGATGGTCTCGGCATAGGGCCGCACGGCCTCACGCTTCTGGTCGCCCGCTTCGGTCAGCAGGCCCGACAGCTTGCACGACACATTGGGAAGGCTGGCCAGATCGGCCATGGCGGCGCGCCATTCGGTGAATTTGCCGTGGGCAATGTCGGGCTTGGCGCCGTGATCAATGACGATGCGCAGATCGGGCTGGCGTTCTGCAAAGGTAACGAGATGCGGAAGGTGTCTTGGAAAGACCAGCGCATCGAGGGCCAGGTCGGTTGCGATCATCGCTGCCACGGCCTCGTCCAGCGCCGGATCGGTGATCCATGCATCATCGGCCAGCCCCTGCAGCATGGGGCGCAGGCCCTTCAGCTTCGGATGCGCCGCAAGCCTTGCCACGGCCTTTGCCGCGTCCTTGGCTTTCAGGTCCGTCCAACCGACGACGCCCAGAATAACAGCGTGACGGTCGGCCAGATCCAGCATGAAACGGGTGTCGGCCTCGCTTTCCATGGTCTACACCAGAACGGTACCGGCAACGCCGCAGGCATCCAGCAGCGGCTTCAGGTCTTCCGGCATAAAATCGCGATGGATCGCCTCAAGCTCTGCCGGTGGCCATTCGCCCACCCGGTCTGCCAGCGTCCAGAAGTGCTGATGGGCATCGATCAGCATAAGATCAGGCTCCTTTACCCGGCAGGGGGGCACCCTCGGCAATCAGGCCCTTGTCCTTGAGGCGCGCCCAGAAGGAGGCCGGGATTTCCTCCTCGAACCAGCTGACATTGGCGGTGAGTTGCTCGGCATTGCGGGCGCCGGATACAATGGTCAGCACTGCCGGGTGGGCGAGCGGAAACTGAAGCGCTGCGGCCTGCAGGCTCACACCTTCCGCATCGCAGGCCTCCTGCAGAGCGGCCACTTTCGCCAGGATGTCTGCCGGAGCATCGGCATAGTTGAACTTGCGATTGCCGGCGAGAATGCCGGAATTGAACGGCCCGGCGATCACGATGCCGACGCCCTGTCTTGCGCAATCATTCATGAAGGCCAGGCTCTGTTGTTCGAGCAGCGTATAGCGCCCGGCCAGCATGCAGATGTCGATCTCAGCGACCCGCATGGCATCGGCAATGATCTCCCATTCATTGACGCCAAGCCCGATTGCCTTGGTCGAGCCTTCCTCGCGCAGCTTGACGAGCGCCCTAAAACCGCCGCCCTCGGTCAACTGGCTCCAGTAATGCGCGTGTTTTTCGCCATGCGTCATGGCTCCGATGTCGTGGACAAAGAGAATGTCCGGGGCCAGAAGCCCCAGCCGCTGCTGGCTTGCCTCAAACGAACGCATCACGCCGTCATAGGTATAGTCATAGACCGGGCGAAAGGGCAGAGGTGCCATGA
This sequence comes from Rhizobium sp. FY34, assembly GCF_005222845.1. Taxonomy (GTDB): domain Bacteria; phylum Pseudomonadota; class Alphaproteobacteria; order Rhizobiales; family Rhizobiaceae; genus Neorhizobium. The sequence continues at coordinate 29,258 of NZ_STFZ01000018.1, forward strand.
AGCCGTCTGCTTCCATGCCCACGGAGGCATCCGGCGTCATGACGCGGCCAACCTTGGTGGAAATCGTATAGTCGTTGCGCGGCAGATCCGTCAGCATGGTGCCCATGCGCCGCTCGGCGCGGGTATAGCCATAGAAGGGCGCGCTATCGAAATAGCGGATGCCGCAATCCAGGGCGGTCTTGAAGGCAGTTTCGGATTCCGCGTAAGGGGTAACGCGGTAGAGATTGCCCATCTGCGCTGTGCCAAGGCCCATGCTGGTGAGTGCTACGCCGGTGCGGGCATGGGTGCAAAAATCTGCGGCCTTCATCATGTCATCCTTTGCCTTTTGGGGCGGACGCGCGAGATGTTCGCGCGTCCGGTTTTGCCAAACTCAGTAGAGAACGTTCTTGGCTTCCGGCTTGTCGATATTGTCCTTGGTGACGACAACGACGCCCGTATCGACGAACTTCTCGACCTTTTCCTTCTTGATCAGCTGCGACACGGTTTTCACGCCAAGTTCGCCCATCTGGAAGGAACCCTGCACGGCAATGGCGGCCAGCGTGCCGTCTTTGACGAATTCCTGCAGATCCTGGTTTCCGTCAAAGCCGACGGCGACAACCTTGCCCGCCTTGCCGGCCTGCTTGATGGCGCGGCCCATGCCGATTGCGGTCGGCTCATTGGCACCGAAAATGCCCTTGAGGTCGGCATTGGCGGCCAGAACGTCGGTCGTCTGGTTGAGCGCCGTTGCCATCTGCGACTGCGAATAATAAGGGCCGACGATGGACAGCTTGGAATTCGCCTTGATATAATCGGTGAAGCCGCCGACACGGCCGATTTCCGAGCCGGCACCTGCCACATAGGACATCACGGCGATCTTGCCTTCGGTGCCGACCTTTGCAATCAGCGCCTTGGCGGCCAGTTCGCCTGCCTTGCGGTTATCGGTGGCGAGGAAGGATTGGTAATATTGCTCGGCGCCCTTGGAGAGCATCGAGTCGATGATGACGACCGGAATGCGGGCTTCCCAGGCCTTCTTCACCGCCGGGATCAGCGCATCCGGATCGGATGGGGCCAGAACAATGCCGGCCACGCCGCGATTGATGGCATTTTCCACCATGTTGACCTGATCGGCGATGGCGGATTCGGCAGCCGGACCCTGAAAGGTCATGGTATTGCCGGACCCCGCCTGCTTCATGGCGGCATCGGCGCCCTTCTGCACGTTCTGCCAGAAGGTCGAGTTGACAGTCTTGACGATGACGGCGATTTCCGCGGCCTGGGCGCCAACCGATGCGGCGCAGACCATGAATGCCGATGTCAGCAATGCTTTAGCCAGTTTATGCATGTTTCCATCCTCCAAAATGAAGCGGCCATGATGGCCTCCTCCCGAGAGCTCCCACTCCCATGTTGTTGCGGATAAGGGTCCGCACCCTCTCTCATCGGCGGTTGCGCAGCTGGTCGATCCAGACGGTGAGCAAAATGACGAGGCCGATGATGATCTGCTGTGTGAAGGCGGAGACGCCATTCATGTTCAAGCCATTGCGCAGGATGCCGATAACGAAGGCGCCGATCGCCGTGCCGGAAATCGTGCCGACACCGCCGATCAGCGAAGTGCCGCCGATGACGGCGCTGGCAATCGCATCCAGTTCATACATCACGCCTTCATTCGGCTGGGCGGTGACAAGGCGCGACATCAGCACGCAACCGGTCAGGCCTGCCAGCGTGCCGGACAGCACATAGGTGAAACTGACGACGCGGTTGACATTGACGCCGGACAGCCGGGCGGCATCGACATTGGAGCCTACGGCATAGATATGTCGGCCAAGCACCGAGCGGTTCAGCATGAAGGATACGGCAATCGCAATGACGATCATCAGGATGACCGGATAGGGAATGCCGGGAAAGACGACATTCGGAAAGCCGTCATCGCCGATGGTGACCACGCGAAACAGCGAGCCATTGCCCAGTTCGCCAAAGCTTTCGCCAAGTCCGGATACGGCGCGTGCGCCGGTGATCTGCAGCGCCACGCCGCGGGCAATCAGCATCATGCCAAGCGTTGCGATAAAGGGCGGCAGCTTCATGCGGGTGACGAAAATACCGTTGATGAGACCGCAGGCCGAACCGGTGAGAATGCCGATCAGCATACCGATCGGAACCGGCATGCCCAGTTCCTTTACGGCAAGTGCGGCCACAACGCCCGACAGCGCCAGCACCGAGCCGACCGAAAGGTCGATGCCGCCGGTGATGATGACGCAGGTTGCGCCAATGCCGAGCAGTGCGATCGACGTGACTTGTAGCGCGATCGTCATGCCGTTGTTGACGGTGAAGAAGGCGTTGCTGGTGGCCGAAAACACGGCAATCAGCACGAAGAGGCTGCCAAGCGCTGCAAACTTCTGGATCACATCCTTCTGGCGATCGCTAAGGCGCCCGCTTTTCGGTTCGGTCGGAATGCTCATCTGAACCTCAATTCGCCGCCGGGCGGTGCGGGCTCAGCCCATAGCCCGAGGCGTAACGCATGATTTCTTCCTGGTTCGTCCTGGCTGTATCCAGAACGCCGGTGATGGTGCCGTTGTGGAAGACGGCGACGCGATCGGTCATGCCAAGGATTTCCGGCAGTTCCGAGCTGATCAGGATGACGCCGATGCCAGTGCGGGCAAGCTCGTCCATGATCTTGTAGATGGCAAATTTGGCGCCGACATCGATGCCGCGCGTCGGCTCGTCGAAGAACAGGATGCGCGATTGGCGAAACAGCCATTTGCCGATGATGATCTTCTGCTGGTTGCCGCCAGACAGCAGCCGGACCGGCTGCTTGACGGACGGCGTCTTGATGCTGAGCAAATCGACATAATGCTCTGCCGCCTTGGCGTGAGCGGCAAAATCGATGAGCCCGAAGCGGTTCGACACCGCCTCCATATTGGCAAGCGTCATATTGGCATCGACCGGCATCTTGATCGCTAGTCCTTGTGCCTTGCGATCCTCCGACAGATAGGCAAGGCCTGCGGCAATCGCATCGCGTGGCGATGTGATCGACAGGACCTTGCCATCCATGGTGACCGTGCCTTCGTTGAGCGGATCGGCGCCGAAAATGGCGCGCGCCACTTCCGTGCGCCCGGCACCCATCAGCCCGGCAAAGCCTAGGATTTCGCCGCGGCGCAGCGTGAAGCTGACATTGCGGAAAACCCCGTGACGGGTGAGGTTGTCGGCGCGTAGCAGCACATCTTCGGATGGTGTCGAGGTGCGTTCCGGGAATTTTTCCTCCAGCGACCGGCCAACCATGCGCGACACGATCTCGTCCACGCTTGTTTTGGCAAAGGCGCTGGTTGCCACATAGCGCCCGTCGCGCAGCACGGTGACGCGGTCAACGATGTCCGCCATTTCGTCCAGCCGGTGGGAAATATAGATGATGCCGACGCCCGAGGATTTGAGATCGTGGATCACCTTGAACAGCAGCCGTGTTTCCTGCTCCGTCAATGAAGACGTCGGCTCGTCCATGATCAGCACTTCGGCATTGAGCGACAGCGCCTTGGCGATTTCCACCATCTGGCACTGGGCAACCGAAAGCTCGCGCACCAGCCGGTCAGGAGAAATGGCAACGCCCAGCCGGTCGAGACAGGCCTGCGCATCGGCCTTCAGCTTGCGGCGATCGACTAGAAAGCCACGGCGCGGTTCGCGCGCCAGATAGATGTTTTCCGCCACGGTCAGATGCGGCACCAGGTTCAGTTCCTGGTGAATGATGGCGATGCCGAGGTTTTCGGCTTCCAGCGGATTGGCGAAATTGCGCGTCTGGCCCTTGTAGACGATCTTGCCGGATGTGGGCGTATAGACGCCACTGATGATCTTCATCAGGGTGGATTTGCCGGCACCATTTTCGCCGCAGACGGCATGAACCTCGCCGCGCTTCAGGTCGAAGCTGACATCGGCCAGCGCAGTGACGCTTGGAAATTCCTTGCGGATGTTTTCAAGGCTGAGCAGCATCTCGTCCGCAAACGAAGTGCCTGCCATGCCCTTTATGGCTTCGCCGTTTTGCATGATCTGCTCCTCCTTGCGCCCAAAGGCGCCAGCCGTTCGCGCTCCACCCGGCGGCTGTGGGATAGTGGTATGCGGCCTGACCAAATTGGTCAAGCCAATTTCAGAAATATTCGATACGGTGTGGGGATGGCCGCAATAAATTGATGTAAAACAAATAAAATCAATGGCTTGAATGTGGTCTTGCCAGTTCCCGATCTTCTGCCTATGGTAAGGCCAACCGAGGGCAATGGGTTTGATGAACGGGATCAGGACGAGCGAGCGCAGGCTTTACCAGCAGGTGGCAGACCAGATCCGCGCGCTGATCCAGGCCGGCCAGTTCAAGCTGGGCCAGCGCCTGCCGGCCGAACGGGATCTGGCGCAGCAGCTTGGCGTATCGCGTCCCTCGCTGCGCGAGGCGCTGATTGCGCTCGAAATCGATGGCACGGTGGAGATCCGCATGGGGTCGGGCATCTACGTCATCGCCACGTCCGAGCGTCGTCCGGCCTCTGCCTCCTCGATGGGTGAAAGCCCGGTGGAACTGATGCAGGCGCGCGCTGCCGTGGAAGGTGCAGTCATGGTGCTGGCTGCCTCGCGCATGACACCGGATGTTTTGAAAACCCTGCGCCAGACACTGGATGCGATGGGTCGCGAAATTGCCGAGGGGCGCAAGCCCGTGGAGCATGACCGGCAATTCCATCTGGCGATTGCCGCGCAAGCGGGCAATAGCGTGCTGGCGCGCATTGTCGGTGAATTGTTTGATGACCGTCATAGCCCGATCTCGACCCAGCTGCGGGTGCATTTCGAAACACCGGATACCTGGAGTTATGCGCTTGACGAACACGAGGCGATCTATGCGGCGCTGGAGGCGCGCGATGGATTGCTGGCGCAGGCGATGATGCATGTGCATCTGGAGGAATCCAAGCGCCGGTGGCTGGATAGCGAGCCCAGATAGGTCCGCGGTTTTCGACATAGAAGATGAATAAACCTCCAGGGAGGAGGATTAAATGAACGAGTTCGTATCCCCCGTCATCGTGCTGAACGCGCTGGATGATGTGGCCGTCGCCCGTCGCTCCATCCCGGCCGGTGGCCCGACCGGCTATAGGGATCTGCTGGCGCGCGACCTGATCGGCCGTGGCCACAAGGTGGCGATCAAGCCGATTGCTGCCGGCCATGAGGTGCGCAAATACGGCCAGATCATCGGGCTTGCCACGCAGGATATTGCGCCCGGCGCCCATGTGCATCTGCACAATCTTTCCATGCTGCCGTCTGAGCACGAGCACCAGTTCTGCGTCGATATCGAAGAGACCGGCATGGTGCCTCTTGCCGAGCGCCGCACCTTCATGGGCTATGACCGTGGCCTTGGCGGTGCGGGCACGCGCAATTTCATCGGCATCATTTCCTCGGTCAACTGTTCGGCGACCGTCTCGCGCTACATTGCCGACTATTTCAACCGCTTAGGTGGGCTGGATGGTTTTGACCATATCGATGGCGTTGTGGCGCTGACCCACAGCACTGGCTGCGCGCTCAACAACAAGTCGGAGGGCTATCGCCTGCTCATCCGCACCATCCAGGGCTATGCGCGGCATCCGAATTTCGGCGGCATCCTGATGATCGGGCTTGGCTGCGAGACGAACCAGATCGGCCCCATTCTCGAGCATTACAAGATGGAGGAGGGCGACCGGCTGCGCACGATGACGATCCAGCAGCATGGCGGTACGAAGAAGACGATCGATGCGGCGATTGCCATCATCAAGGACATGCTGCCGGTGGTGGATGCGGCTCGGCGCACGCCGCAGCCTCTGTCGAAGCTGAAGCTGGCGCTCGAATGCGGCGGTTCCGATGGCTATTCGGGCATTTCCGCCAATCCGGCGCTGGGCCATGCTTCCGATCTCATCGTGCGCCATGGTGGTACGACGGTTCTTGCCGAAACGCCGGAAATCTATGGCGCCGAACACCTGCTGACCCGCCGGGCGGTGACCCCTGCGGTGGCGCAGAAGCTGCTCGACCGCATCGACTGGTGGCGTGACTATACGGCGCGCAATGGCGATGAACTGAACAACAATCCCTCGCATGGCAATAAGCAGGGAGGGCTGACGACCATCCTTGAAAAATCGCTCGGCGCGGTTGCCAAGGGCGGTTCCATGCCGCTGAAGGCGGTCTATGAATTTGCCGAAACCGTCACCGAGCCGGGTTTTGTGTTCATGGATACGCCCGGTTACGATCCGGTCGCCGTCACCGGTCAGGTGGCCGGCGGCTGCAATGTCATCTGTTTTACGACCGGGCGCGGTTCGGTATCGGGTTTCAAGCCTTCGCCCTGTATCAAGATCGCCACCAATACCGACATGTACGAGCACATGAGGGAGGACATGGATCTCAACTGTGGCGGCATCGTTACCGGCGATGAGACCATAGAACAGTCCGGCGAGCGGATCTTCGAGCATATTCTGGCGGTTGCCTCCGGCCAGAAGACGCTTAGCGAAATCTACGACTATGGCGACAATGAATTCGTGCCCTGGCAGGTCGGCGCGGTAACCTGATCTTTCATCAGAAATATAAGCAAGACCTGTTGCACAAGAGGCATCTGCTTCCCATCTCCACGATTGCGCTATTGGCGCGTGTGATCGGGAGGTGATGATTGTGGCAAGTGCGGGTTCAAGATCCTGGACAAAGGCCGATGGCTGGGGCTCTGCTGCCGGTGGGCGCGCAGGCCTTGATGCCGACACGATGCGGCGCATTGCCCGCATGGCAAAGCTTGCCCGGCTGATGGATACGGCGATCCGCATTCCGGGAACCGGTATTCGTTTCGGTGCCGATTCGGTGCTTGGTCTTCTGCCGGTGGTCGGAGATGCCAGCGGCGCGGTGATTGGCCTTGTCATCGTCAACGAGGCGCGACGGCTCGGCCTGCCGCCGGAAAAGCTTGCCCGCATGCTCGGCAATATCGCAACAGATGCGGTGGTCGGCAGTGTGCCGCTGCTGGGCGACCTTTTCGACGTCTATTTCAAATCGCACCGCCGCAATGCCCAGATCATTTTCGACCATTTTGGCGTGAGCGCCGAAGAGGTGATGCGCAGCGGCCGCTGAGGTTTATTCTGCCGCCTGCCAGTGCGGCAGGCGAAAGACCAGGCGACGGTGCTTGATCAGATGGTGCAGTGGTCGCTCCACGGCTTCATAGCAGGCAATACCGAGCAGTGTGCCCAGAAACGCGCCGCCCCAGACGATGAGCCAGACGGGGATACCCAGCGCAAAGCCGAATTTCACCACAACCGCAATCGCCAATGTGTGCCAGAGATAGATCGAGTAGGAGGCATCGCCGAGATAGGCAAGGCCCGGAAGATTGGGCAGCAGATCGGCCTTTTCCAGCGCCAGAACGCCGATGACGAGGCATGCTGCGAGCGGCCCGCAGAGCCAGCTGTCAAACTCCATGCGCAGCAGGTAGATGCCGGTAAATGACAGGACGGAAAGGATGATCAGCATCAGGCCGGTATCGGCATTCGGGATGCGGCCCGAAATCCAGAGCCGTCCGATGACGGCACCGGCCAGAAATTCCAGAATGATCGGTTTCGTATAGAATTGCAGAAGCGGCGTGGACGGATCCCAAAGCAGGCCAACCAGCGCGAATGAGCCGAAGATGGCGGCAAGCACTAAGAGCCGCAGGCTGGGCGCAAGTGCCAGTGTCAGCGCAAAGGCGGCATAGAAGAACATCTCATAATTCAGCGTCCAGCCCTGCACCAGCACCGGCCATAGTGCGCCGCCATTCGGTGAGGGCAGGGGGATGAAGAGGTAGGAGCCGATAAGATGCGGCCCATCGAGGATCAGGTTGGGGAAGAGGCCGGCCATGGCGCCGAGCACCATGATCGAGGTGACGATCCAGTAGCTTGGCGCGATGCGCAGCAGGCGATCCTTCAGAAATGCCAGCGGCGTCTGATGGCGGTTGTCGGCAATGACGATCATGATGAAACCGCTGACGACAAAGAACACATCCACGCCGGCCGCACCAATGGCGAAATGCTCGCCGCTGCGTTCTGCAGCATGAAACAGCACAACGGCAAGGGCTGCCATGGCGCGCAGATATTGAATGCCGTAAAGCGTTTTCATGCGCATCTCCCTCGTGCCTATGCCTTAGATGGCATGCGGCCTCATGGAATGGATCGGCTGGCCAAGGCCAGGCATGGCGGCATAGGCCGGGCTTTTCAGCGTCAGCTTGCCCACTGAAAAATACAGAAGAAACGAACCGACATGATAGGGGTGCATGATGTCGATCTCGACGAAGGAGCGGATCAGCAGCAGCGCCAGAACGCTGAACAGCACGGTGGATTCCGGGCTGCGCCGCTCATGCAGCACGCGCTTCAGATGGCCGATAAAGCCGGTGAGCAGCACGAGGCAAAGAAGCACCGTGCCAATGACACCGGTTTCCACCATGGTTTCGATATAGGTATTGTGGAAATGGAAGCCGCTGCGCGAGCCGATGTAGAATTCCTCCCAGAGCCGTTCGGCTTCCGGAAAGCCCTGCACCCAATAGCCCTGATAGCCGGAACCGATGATCGGGGACTGGCGCGCCGCCTCTATGCCCTGCTGCCAGAGATAGGTGCGGCCGGTGAGCGTGGAATCCTTGCCGAAAATGCCGAGCACGGCATCCATGGCGCCGAGCCCCAGGGCGGCATTGGCGCCCACCACAAGCACCACGAGGCCACCGGCAAACAACAGCTTTCGCGCCGTCGGCGCCAGCCTGCCCAATACCTGCAGCCCGGCCAGCACACCAAGGATGAGCACGGTGGTCAGAACCGATGTGGCCGATTGCGAGGCGAGCAGGCTATAGGCAGATAGAAGTGCGGTTCCAGCGCCTGCAAGCAGCCAGAGACCCCCGAGCCGCAGCACCATGATGCCGGCATAGGCAAAGAGCAGCCCGAGCGAGGCGTAAAAGCCCAGCTGGTTCTTCGAGGCGAAGGCGCCGACAAAGCTGTAGCTGCCGTCCAGCGGATCGAAATGGTAGACGCCGAACAGAAGCGAATAGAGAATTACCACGGCGCAGCCGCAGATCGCCCCGCGTGTCAGCGTCGCGATGCTCAGTGTTCGCATGGCAATCAGCGCGCAGATGATATGTGTGAGGTACTGGATGGCGGTGCGAAGTGAAATGCCGGGCGCCGGCGACCAGAAGACGGAGAGAAAACAGAAGGCCGCAAAGCCGAAGATCCATAGGAAGCGGACGTAATTGCCCAGAACCCGGCGGTAATCCAGCAGTACCAGCGGCAACCACACACCGTAATAGGCAAGGATCGAGATCTGGCCAAACCGGCTGGAATAGGCAAAGACGAAAAGCGACAGCGCAACGGCCATCGTTCCGTAAAAGGCGTTTTGATCCGGATCGATGAGGCTGGCCTTGGCAATCCTCATCGGCATCACTGCATCAGCAGTTCGGACGTGACCTTGATCACGTCGCCGGGCAGAAGGCGGCTCGTCTCGCTGGCGGCAATTTCCTTCGGTCCCTCACCGTCATCGCGCACGATGGAATAGCGGATGGTGGCGGAGCCGCCGCTTGGATCAAATTTCAGGGCTTCGGCTGATTGAGCCAGCGCCTCTGCCATCAGCTGGCGGTTTGTACCGATTTGCAGGTTGAGCTTTTCGAGTTCGGCTTCTGTATCCTGCATGTCCTTGGCGCGCTGCGCCTGCCAGTCATTGCGCAGGTTGATCTCGTCCTGATCCGCCTGGCTGATCTGCTGCTTGGCACGCAGGATATTGGTGTCGATATCGAGAAGGTTTGATTGAACTTCGGCGGTACGCTCCTCGCTCGACAAAAGCCGTGAACTGAGCGCCAGGCCCTGCTCGCTCAACCGGCTGATTTTGTCGCGATCCTCCTGGGCTATGTCCAGCTGGCGGTTCTGCGTCTCGGCCTTGCGGGTGAGGGACTGCACCTCGCTATCCAGCAGAGCCTTCAGATTGCCGAGCGCTTTCAGCTGCAATTCGTAGCGATCGCGGCGCTGTTTCATCAGCGCCGTCTCGCTGCCGATGAGGGCCGACGCGTTCCCGACTTTTTCCAGCTCCTTCGGCATGGTGATCTCGGCTGCACCGGTCATCTCGGCGGTCAATCGCGCATGGCGGGCAATCAGCCGGGCCCGCTGGCTGTCATAGACGACCATTTCCCCGCGCGCATTGATGAAATCGCGGGCAAAGCGCTGGCCCGAATCCGAACGACGCAGACCGCCGGCAAGGCTCACAGCCTTCAGCACGGTCAGATTGGGCGAGAAGGGATATTCGCCGGGCGTGTGAACATCACCGGCCAGAAACACGGGGCGGAACTCTGCCACTTCCACAGAGGCCGATGGCAGGTTGCGCAGCGCAAAGGTTGCCTGCAGCCGGGCGCCGATGGCAGCGGCTACCTCGGCGGGCGTCTTGCCGGCGGCATCGAGATCGCCAATGAAGGGCAGCGACAGGGCACCGGATGGTCCGATACTGTAGTCACCGCTCAGGGCATCCCAGTTCTTCACCGCTTCTTCTGCCGGCTGCCATTCGGCCACCCGGATGCGCAGCTTGTCCATCACGCCCAGTCGGTATACATCGTCTGCTTCTGCCGCAAAGGGCGCCAGAAGCAGACCGAGAGAAAGGGTTGCACCAAGGAAACGGTGCCATGGACCGATGATCTTTGTCGGCTTTGGCTGAGAGGGCATGGGCAATGTCCTTTGCCGAGGCGCAAAGGACCTGCCGGATGTCAATCCGGCTCCTCTGCAGGCCTCTGTTTGAAAGCAAGCGTTGGGGAGCGTCTTCTGCGGCCACCTTAGAGGGTGGGCCGCTGACGACCTCAATAACTGCCGCGCGACATGCACACGGCTGGGATGGTCTTCACGATGATGCTCATGTCTTGGAGCAGGGACCAGTTCTGGACATAATGCGTGTCAAACGCGATGCGGCTTTCATAGGACACGTCATTGCGCCCGCTGATCTGCCACAGGCCTGTGAGGCCCGGACGGGTTCTGAGATAGTAGACGGCAAACGTGTCATAGATCGTCAACTCCTCGTCCACCACGGGACGCGGGCCGACAATGCTCATTTCACCGCGCAGCACGTTGAAAAGCTGGGGCAGTTCATCGAGGCTGAGCTTGCGCAGCACGGCGCCGACTGTCGTCACGCGCGGATCGTTCTTCAGCTTGCGCGTTGCTTGCCATTCGGCCTTGGCTTCGGGGTTGTTGTGCAGGTAGCGGCGCAGTGCCTCGTCGCCATTTGGCACCATGGTGCGAAACTTCAGGCACTTGAACGAACGGCCATTATGGCCGACGCGGGTGTGTCCGTAGAAAATCCGGCCGCCATCGGTGAATTTGACAAGGGCAGCGATCATCAGGAAAAGCGGAAGAAATATCACCAGTGCCGATATTGCAGCGAAGATATCGAATGCGCGTTTGGCAAGCCCGCCTGTGGGAAAGGCGAGATGCATCTCGTCAGTCTGGTTAAGCGGCGAAAGTGCCGATCGTGTCGCGGACTTCATAGAGAAGACTCCATTGCTGTAGCGAGTGGTCGGTGCCATTGCGGCGCATCATTGCCGCTGGATGTGATGATATTTGTGTGTTCTGAATTTGTTGCCAGTGGATTTTTGTGTCAGCGGCTTCCCGGCACGCCTAAAAGGAGCAACTTGGAGTTTTTTGCACGCAAAGCGCTTGCTATGCTCCAAGTGCAAACTGGGCGATGCACAGGCTGTTCCTCTGTAGTTTTGTGAAAATCTCTCACAACTCAACTTTAACATTTGGCATGTTGCAGGTTAAGTGAGCGCTAATCTACCCGGAGACATACACCTCGCTGCTACGAAAGCGCCGGAATTGATCGCATTTTAACTATCGAAACGCAATTTTTGTGCAATGCAATGTTTGTGCTGCACTGCAATCAGGCGTTTTAGCGCGGTGTGAACTGTGTAACAAATGTTGATCGCACGCCCGGTGTTTGCAGGGGTGCAACCCGGGTCAATTGTGTTGCAAATGAGGCGGGTGGTTTCGGTTCTGCGCACGATGCGTTTACCGATCAGCATAGTGCATTACCAAATAGTCATGGATACAATGACAGAAACCATGTTATCAAAGAGGCTGGAGAAGGATGATCTCGATCTTGCTCTCTGTTGAGTTCAGGCTTTGTCGGGTCGATACTTCGTCGCACATGCGTTCGGGAGGAACCTAATGTACGGACCGCGCGCTCTGGTCAGCATGCTAACGGTGCTGGTCGTCTTTGCTGTTACGACCTATCTGCTCAACGGCTCACTTGCCACGACCCTGTGGCATACGTTGCTCTGTGCGATCATTCTGCAAATCGGATATTTTGTCGGCGTGCTTTTGCTGGTGCGCAAGGAGGCATCAGAGCGCAATCGTGATCTTGCCGATACCAAATCCGCAGCCAAAAGCGCCGATAGTCGCCTGGATGACGACATGCATGCCAGTCCGGCCCCCAAGCTCAATATCGGCGACCGTTGAACGCTATTGCTTGCTTATCCTGACCTCTTCCATATCCTCGACATCTTCCTAGTTTCTGTTCCGTTTGAACGAACACGCAACGGAGTGCGCCATGAGCGAAACGACGAAAGCGGATGTCTGCGTCATCATTGCCGCCAAGGATGCAACTGAAACGATCGGCCGGGCCATCACCTCTGCCTTGCAGGAACCGTCTGTGGCGGAGATCGTGGTGGTGGATGATGGCTCCTCCGATGGCACGCAAGCGGTGGCTGCCGCGAAAGACGATGGAACGGGGCGCCTTCGCGTGCTGCGCTTTGAGGTGAACCGCGGTCCATCGGCGGCCCGCAATGCGGCGATCGAGGCCTCCTCTTCGCCGCTGATCAGCATTCTGGATGCCGACGATTTCTTCTTTCCGGGCCGCTTTGCCGCCATGCAGGCGCAGGGCGACTGGGACCTGATCGCCGACAATATCGGCTTCATCCATCACGATCCGGCTCTTGGCCTTGTTCCGGATCGGTTTCATACGCGTTGCCGCAGCCTGTCGCTGGTGGATTTCGTCGATGGCAATATCAGCCAGCCTGGCGTGCGGCGCGGCGAGATCGGCTTTCTGAAACCGGTCATGCGCCGGGCTTTCCTCGACCGACATGGCCTTCGCTATAACGAGGATCTGCGGCTCGGCGAGGATTACGATCTCTACCTGCGTGCACTCGCCCATGGTGCCCGCTATAAGGTCATTGATCATTGCGGCTATGCGGCAGTCGTGCGCGCCAATTCGCTCAGCGGGCGCCACCGCACCGAAGATCTTCGGCGTCTCTATGAGGCCGAGCGTGCGGTTCGCCAGACTTCCGGCCTGCTCACACCCCAGCAGGCGGCGGTCGTGCGTCGTCATGAGCGGCATATCAAGGCGCGCTATGATTTGCGCGTGGCGCTCGACATCAAGGCGAAAGGCGGTCCCGTGGCTGCAATCCGCCATCTGCTTGCCTATCCACGTGCCGTTCCGGCGGTTCTTGCCGGCGTGCTGCAGGACAAGCTCGATGCGCGCCGTGGCATCGCCGATACCGGCCCGCCGGTGCCGGCGGGCAAGCTGCGCTATCTTCTGCCCGGCGTGCCGGTGGCACAGAAGTGATGGGTCCGATCAGGCGGCGTTACAAATAGTCGCGTCGCACGCCTTCGATTACCTCGCGGAACAGCGCCTTGCGCTCCTCCAGCCGTCCGTCCGGCGAAAGCTGCGGCTCTGCGCGGCTTGCCTGCCAGAGCGCAAGCGTGGAGGGTGCGGCCAGCATTTGCTTGGCCGCTGACCGAAGCCGCGTCCTGGTGTCCTGCTTCTCAGTCATCGTCATGCCGTCTTCGGCCTCAGCCGGTGCAGCGCCCGCTCCAGATCCGCTTTCACCACCAAATTGCAGGCCCCAGAATCTGGACTGCTTGCGCACGGCCTCCGCCCGTGTGGATACCGGCACATAGCGGGGGCTGTAGCTCGCCCCAACAGTCTGCACCCAGTCCGTCCACTTGAAACTGTTGATGGCGCGCGAGGTGCTGACCGCGACCCACGGCACCCGGAAGGCATCGGCAAGGATGGCGCCATGCATGGATTCCGCCACGATCAGTTCCGATTGGGCAATGGCGGCAATCACCGATTTTGCCTCTCCACGCGGATCAAGATAGGTCAGGCCTGCCGGTTCGCAGGCCTGCCTCCAGATGCCGAATTCCGCCGATTCCCAATGGGGGATGAAGGTTTTCGCGTGGCGCTTCGGCAGGTTCTGAAATTCCGGCATATCGGTCACCATCACGGCCGGATCGATAATGCCCATGCTTTCGGGCAGGCCGAGCTTTTTTGCCGTCAGCGGACCGCGCACGCAGCGCACATCCCATTCGGTGGGGTCGCTGATGTCTGGCGGCGAGCCATAGCCATAGCCGCTGCCGATCACCAGCTTGCGAATGTTGCGCGGGATAAGGTCCGGATTGAGCACGGTGCCAACGCCGACCAGCATGGTTTCCGGATGCACGTCCCGCAGACCGGGCAACAGGAAATCCCAGAGCCAGAGATTGAGATCATCACCGAAATTGCCGTGATGGGATTCCCAGAAATACGGTTTCATAATGTGTTTCCTCAAAGCCCGGTTGCAGGTGTTCAGGTGCTGGCAGCGGATGCGCTGTCGCGCGGCTTCAGCTTGCCGGCGCCTAGTTCGAAGGCGGTTCTGAAAAGAGCCGGGTCACGCCAGGCCCATTGCGCCAGCATGGAGAGATCCGGCACCCGGCGGCGGCGCATCAGCCCGGCCTGGCTCCACAGCGCCTGGCGGCGGGCGGTATTCTTGTAGGCGTTGATCGAGGCGATCGCGTCAGGGCGCCTTGCAAAACGCAGTTCCAGCCGGTCAAGAGCCACCCAGGTGTTGAACTGCTGGCGCAGGAACTGCGGCGACAGGTTGTCTATGCCATGGAATATGTTGATGCCCCGCCCGCGCGTGGCGCCGGCGTCATCGCAGAGCAGCGGATGTCTGGCCGCCAGTATGCAGTCGCAGAAGAACAGCACGTCTTCGGCGGCCAGCCGCAACAGCGGCTCAAACCGCACCTTTTCGAAGATCGGCCGGGCGATGACCATGCAGGACAGGTGCAGGAAGCTCCAGTTCTTCAGCATGACGCTGGCAAGATCCGGCACTTCCAGCACCAACGGCGCCTCCAAGACCCGTCTTGCCCCGTCTTCCTCCTCCAGCTTTGCCATGCCGAAATGATAATAGAAATCCTCATCTGCCTGCATGGAGGCCCAGTAGCAGTCGCCATCCAGCCGGGTCAGGCTCTTATGGGCGTTTTCCAGATGCGTCGGCAGCCAGATATCATCGGAATCGAGGAAGGCGACAAAGCGCGTTTCAGCCGGAACGTTGTCGAGCCCGGTATTGCGCGCACCGCCTGGACCCGCATTCGCCTGCTTGATCAGGCGCACCCGGCTTCGCTCTTCATCGCTCAACTCTTCCAGTTCCCGCTCGCCCGGATAGGGAGAGGCGTCATCCACGACGAGGATGTCATAATCGGAAAAGCTCTGGGCGAAGATGGAACGAAGCGCACGCAAAAGCACGCCGGCATCCCTTTGGTAGAAGGGTATGATTACAGTGAAGGTTGCCATGGGTAGCCCCGCTATTGCCAGGAAATCGAGGTTGCTGACCGTTGTCAGGAACCGGTGACCGCTCTTCCGCGAGGGTTCTTGGCGCCGCGAAAGTCCGTGTGTCTTTCAAGAGGCCATGCTGTCGATCCGGCCTCTTCCCCATCGAGCTCCTATCGAGCCCTGTCATTCCGGCTGAAATTTGTCCCCTTTTTGCATTGCGGCAAGGGTGTTGCGCTGCAGCATGACGAATTCAATGTTTTCAAATGCCTGGCAGTTGTTGCGTGGTGTCCGCCAGGGTTCTCGGTCCCGATCGGCTTTGGCTGTCGCGAAAGCGTGATCGGCTGCAACAGTGGTTTTGCCACCTTTATGCCACAATCAGGCGGCCCAACTGCGGTTCAGTGTGGCCAAAACGGTCGCGCATGGCAATTAATTTGACAGGGTGTCGGAAAGTTTTACCTTAAGCTGGCGCCACTGGGGATCTGGGAATCCCATTGTATTCCTTGAGGGGTGCCGGGATTTTCGGGCATTTTGGACTTGTCTTTGCCCCGCTTGCACGCCTTTACAGCCGCCAATTGCGCCTAGCATGCCTTGAGTTTTTGCTGCGCTGCCACATTTTGCCCGAAACAGAACCGCATCATTTCTGCTCACGGGCTTAAGATCTGCTCTGTTTGAAACGGTTGCGATGGGAGGCGCAACCCTAATAAAGGGGTGACCGATGTGACTGTTGATCAGAACATATCCTCCCGTATCAATCTGATGCGCATTCTATTGATCTGCGGCATCGTCTTCGTGCATGTGCCCTATGATGTTGACGCAAGCCCATTCCTGCAGGCCAATGGGGCCTTTGACTGGATGCGGGTCTTTCTCGGCGAAAGCCTGTTTCGCATCGGCGTTCCCTGCCTCAGCGCCATTTCCGGCTATCTGCTGTTCCAGCGTGGCTATGATGCCTTTGACTATCGCAAGACGCTCATCTCCAAGAGCCGCACTGTGCTCCTGCCCTTCCTGCTGTGGAATTTTGCGCTTCTGATCCTCGTGCTGGCCGTGCAGAGGATGGACATGGGTCTCGGCTATTTCCCCGATCTCTGGGGCGCCACGCGGGCAGATTGGCTCGATCACACGCTTGCGTTCAATGATTTTCCGGTCAATCTGCCGCTCTATTTCCTGCGCGATCTTTTGGTCTGCATTATCCTGTCGCCCATTCTTGCCTTCCTGGTGCGCCACGCACCGGCCATGACGCTTGGCATCCTGTTTGCAATTGCCGTCGTGCCTGCCCTGGATACGGGCCTTGTGCTGAAGGACTCGATCCTGTTCAGCTTTACGCTTGGCATTTATCTCGCCCTGTTTCACGTCGATCTGAAGGCGCTGGACCGCTACGCACCGGTCGCTTTCGGTCTGCTGCTCGTGGTGTCCGCACTGCTCGCGCTGGGCCTCTTCCACACCGGGCCGGATTTCCCGCTGCCCATCCATATGGCGCGTAATGCGCTGTCTATTATCGGCGTTCTGGGCTTCTGGCTCCTGTCTGCACCGCTTGTCCGCACCTCGGGCGGACAGTGGTTATCGCGCACCGGCAGCCTCAGTTTCTGGATCTTCTGCGGCCATTATCCGCTGTTGATGGTGATGTGGATGGTGTGGAACCGCAGTGCAGATGCGAGCATCTATCCGATTTTTTATGTTGGCGCCGTCCTCCTTACCTTTGCCGCTGTTACCGTGAGCAATCGCCTGGCGCTCAACTGGATGCCAGGCGTGTATGGGGTGCTGACCGGCAATAGGGGCCGGGCATCAACCTCCAGGGGATCGGCAGGGCAGCATGCCGCCGATCCGGCGGGAAGCCCTCCGGCTTCCGTCTCAGGAGAACAGAGGTAGACAATGACCAACTATCGTTCCCCCGCTTTTTGCAATCTGGCTTTGCTCGCTGCAAGCCTCATGGCTGCAACCGGTCCTGCTCAGGCGCAGCAGACGAGCGGCGCATCCTTCACCGAAACCTTCGACAGGTTGGATACGGCTTTCTGGTATATTTCCGATGGCTGGAACAATGGTGCCCACCAGAATTGCACTTGGTCGAAAAGTCAGGTGCGCGTCGCAAATGGTGAATTGACGCTCGGCTTTGCCGCTCAGCAGGCCGGCGACCGCGCTTATGTCTGCGGGGAGTTGCAGACGCGCCAGCGCTACGGTTTCGGCACGTATGAAGTGCGGATGAAATCGGCGACCGGCTCCGGTCTCAACTCGGCCTTCTTCACCTATATCGGCCCGACCGACAAACAGCCGCATGACGAGATCGATTTCGAGGTGCTGGGCAAGAACTTACGTCAGGTCCAGCTCAACCAGTATGTCTCGGCCAAGGGCGGCAATGAAAAGCTGGTGCCGGTCGCCGGCGGAGCAAACCTTTCCTTCAACGACTATGCCTTCATCTGGGAGCGCAACCGCCTGCGCTATTTCGTGAATGGCACGCTCGTCCATGAGGTAACTGACCCGGCAAAAATCCCGCCCAATCCGCAGAAGATCTTTGCCAGCCTTTGGGGAAGCGACACGTTCAAGGACTGGATGGGTCCCTTTTCCTACACGGGACCTGCCGAAATGAAGATCGACCGTATTGCCTTTACCGCGATGGGCGAGACATGCCGCTTTGCGGAATCGGTGCTCTGCAAGCTCGATTGAGGCGCCAGCGCCTCTTTCTTTTCCGTTGATGCAGCGCCTCGATCGGGGCGGGACACCAGGAGTTGAACGACGTGACGTTGAACGTTCTTTACCTCGCCCACGATCTTTCCGATCCGGCCATTCGCCGGCGCGTGATGATGCTGAAGGCCGGTGGCGCGACTGTCACCGTCGCCGGCTTCCTGCGCGATGAAAACCGCATGGCGGGGGATCCGCAGGTCAAGGTGGTTGTGCTTGGCGAAACGGCCGATGGCAGGCTCGGTCAACGGGTGGCAGCCGTGGTGAAGGCCCGGCTGTCGCTTGCCAGCCTGTTGTCGGGCGTCGCAAGGCCGGATGTTATTCTCGCTCGCAATCTCGAAGTGCTGGCACTGTCCGGTTCCACGTCTGCACAGTTCGGTGGTTCGGTGCCTATCGTCTACGAATGCCTGGATATCCACCGGCTGCTGCTCGACCGGGGCATGAAGGGCCGGATGCTGCGCGCTGCCGAAGGCTTTTTCGGGCGTTCGGCCTGCCTGCTTGCCACCAGTTCGCCAGCCTTTGTCGAACACTATTTCAAGCCGCTGTCGAAGCTCGATCTGCCGATTCTTCTGCTGGAAAATAAGGTTCTGGAGCTTGAACCGACAGCGACCGCGACAAAGCCTGCGCCCCGGCCCCCGGCTGTTGGTCAGCCTTGGCGCATCGGCTGGTTCGGCGCCATTCGCTGCCGCAAGAGCTTTGCGATCCTCTCTGCCTTTGCCGCAGCCATGCAGGGCCGCGTCGAGGTGGTCATTCGTGGCCGCGTGTCGCCAAAGGAATTTCCCGATTTCGAGGCGATGGTGGAAGGCGCTGCGCATGTGTCGTTTCACGGCACCTATCGCAACCCGGAGGATCTCGCCCGCATTTATGACGAGGTGCAATTCGTCTGGGCGATCGATTTCTTCGAGGAAGGCCTGAATTCGCTCTGGCTTTTGCCGAACCGGCTTTACGAAGGCGCGCTGCACGGCGCCGTTCCCATTGCGCTTTCGGCAACAGAGACCGGCCGCTTTCTGGCGGCACGCCAGATCGGGCTTCTGCTCGACCGTGCCGATCCACAGGCGCTGCAGCAGCGTTTCGACGCGCTGGATGGCGCAGAATACCAGGCGCTGTTTGATGCCCTTGCCGCCACCGAGCGCACGCAATGGGTCACTGACCGCAGCGATTGCCAGGCGCTGGTGCGCCAGTTGGCAGCGCTGGGTCGCGCAGCGCCTGCGCCCGCCGGTCTCACCATCCCATCCCCCCTGCAATCGGAAGGTTAGAGCATGTCGTTACCGATCCTGCCTGAGATGAGAGCGCTGGTGGTTATTCCCTGCCTCAACGAGGCACGCCATATCGAGCCGCTCTTGCGCAAGCTGGCTAAAAACCGCGGCAATCACGACATGCTGATCGTGGTGGCCGATGGCGGCAGCACGGATGGCACCCGCGCCATCGTTTCGCGCCTGACGGCGGAGATCACCGATCTCGTCATGCTCGACAATCCGCAGCGCATCCAGAGTGCCGCGACCAATCTGGCCGTAAAGCTTTTGGGCGAGGGGCGGGACTATCTGATCCGCGTCGATGCGCATGGCGATTACCCGGATGATTACTGCCAGGTCCTGCTGCAGGAGGCGGTGGATACCGGCGCCGATTCCATCGTGGTCGGCATGAAGACGGTCGGTTTCGACCTTTTCCAGAAGGCAACGGCGATGGCGCAGAATTCAAAGCTCGGCAATGGCGGCTCCAAGCATAGGGAGGGTGCGGATGGCCACTGGATCGATCATGGCCATCATGCGCTGATGCGCATTGAGGCGTTTCGCGCCGTCAAGGGCTATGACGAGAGCTTTTCGCACAATGAGGATGCGGAACTGGATTACCGGTTGGGCCAGGCGGGCTTTCGCATCTGGATGACGGCCAAAACCTTCATGACCTATTATCCGCGCACGAAACCCTATGCGCTCTTCCGGCAATATCTCGGCTATGGCCGGGGCCGCGCCCGCAATCTCCTGAAGCACCACGCCTTGCCAAAACTGCGCCAGGCGCTGCCACTGATGGTCATGCCGGTCATCTTGGGCGTGCTTCTGGCTGTCATCCACTGGGCAGCCCTGGTGCCGTTCGCCCTCTGGGCCATCGCCTGCCTTGGTTACGGCGTCTGGATTGGGCTGTCGCAGCGCAATCCGCTGGGGCCGCTCGCAGCTGTCTCGGCGATGATCATGCATGCTGCATGGTCGGCTGGCTTCTGGCTTGAATTGTTCGGCATCCGTAAAAGAGGATCGGTACATGAGAAGCGGTCTTGATCAATCGCTGGTGCATGTCGATATCGGTGTGTGCACTTTTCGCCGGCCCGAACTGCAGGACACCTTGGCTTCGCTGTTTGCCCTTGTTGTGCCTGCCGATATACGCATCCGCCTGATCATTGCCGACAATGACGAGACGCCGAGCGCCTCTGAGCTGGTGGACAGCCTTCGGGCGCGTTCGCCCTTCGAGCTTGTTTATGTCCACTGCCCGAAATCAAACATTTCAATTGCCCGCAATGCCTGCCTTGCGGAAAGTGACGGCGATTATCTTGTCTTTATTGATGATGACGAGACGGCAGCGCCTGAGTGGCTTGCAGCGCTTCTCGACAAGGCTTCGGAAACGGCAGCCGATGCCGTGCTGGGCCCGGTGCGCGCACTTTATGATGAAGGCGCGCCGGACTGGATGCGGGAAGGCGATTTTCACTCCACGCGACCCGTCTGGGTGGGCGGCGAAATCCGCACCGGCTATACCTGCAACGTGCTTCTCGACATGCGCTCGCCGCGCATTCGCGGCCGGCGTTTTGCGCTGGCACTCGGCCAGAGCGGTGGCGAGGATACACATTTCTTCACGCAGGTGACGGATATAGGCGGCAGTATCGTCTTTGCGGAACAGGCATTGCTGGAAGAGAAGGTGCCGGCAAAGCGGGCAAGCCTTGGCTGGCTGATGAAGCGGCGCTTCCGCTCCGGCCAGACGCATGGCCGGATTGTCGGCGCACGTCATTCGCTGATCCAACGCATCAAACATATCGGTCTTGCCATGTTGAAGGCTGGTTTCTGCGGCATGGCTTTTCTGGGCACATCTGCGTCGCCCATCACGCGCAACCGCTATCTGCTGCGCGCCACACTTCACTGTGGCGCGATCAGCGGTATCATGGGCATGCGCGAGATCCGCCAATATGGTTCCATGGAGGCTGCATGAGCGGTCAAACCGTCCCGGATGTCAGTTTTATCATTGCCGCCTACAATGCCCGCGATACGATCGGCCGGGCGCTCGACAGTGCGCTGGCCCAGATCGGCGTTGCGGTCGAGGTGATCGTTGCCGATGATCGCTCGACCGACGGGACTGCCGAACTCGTGCGCTATTTCGGTGATCCGCGCGTCCGGCTGCTTGAACTGCCGGTGAATGGCGGGCCGGGCCGGGCTCGCAATGCCGCGATTGCAGCAGCGACCGGCCGCTGGATTGCGGTGCTTGATTCCGACGACGAAATCCTGCCGCAGCGCTCTGCCGCGATGATCGAATGCGCCGGCCGCATGGATGCGCAGATCGTTGTCGACAATCTGAAGGTCGTGAAGCCCGGCGCTCTGGCTGAGACGATGTTTGCGCCGGCGGAGTTGCAGAAGCGCCCGGCGCTGACATTGGCCGATTTCATCGATTCCAACGTTATTTTCCGCTCCACCTTCAATTTTGGCTATATGAAGCCGATGTTCGAGCGGGAGTTCCTGGCGCGCAAGAGCCTGCGCTTCGATGAGAACCTGCGCATCGGCGAGGATTACATCCTCTTGGCGTCGGCGCTGGCAAGCGACGGTATCTGCGCCATCGAACCGTCGCCCGGCTATCTCTACCATATCCGCGAAGGTTCCATCTCGCGGGTGCTCAAATCCCAGCATGTGCATGCCATGATGGAGGCCGACCGTCGCTTCCTGGAGCGCTATGCGCTTGATCCGGCAGCCCATGCGGCACAGGAACGCCGCAGCCGCAGCCTTGAAGAGGCCGATGCGTTTCTCGCTCTCGTCGAGGAGATCAAGCGCGGATCGGTCATGGGCTGTTTGAAGCTCGCGGCCGCGCATCCGACTGCCATACGTCATCTCAGAATGCCGATTGCGGCACGCATGCGCCGGCTTTTCGGTTCCATGTCGCCGGCCGGCAAGGCGTCGTCCTGAACATATACCCCCCGACCGGGGCGCGAAAGGGTATCCAAGATGGACCATATCAACCTGCGTTCAACGACGTTTTCGCCAAGAGGCCGGGATGCGGACCAGTTCATCGATCTGGATAGGCTGTTTTCCGCCGTTATGCGGCGGGCAAAGCTCGTCATCATATCCACGGTGATTGCCATGCTGCTGGCCGGGGTCTATCTGGCGCTGACGCCACCGACCTATACGGCGCTGACGCAGATCCTGATCGATGAGAACCTGTCGCGCTACGCGGAAGATGAAACTGACGTGCAGACCGCCCAGCAGATCGACAATCGCATTGCGAGCGCAGTGGAGATCCTCAAATCCAAGACACTGGCGCTTCGGGTGGTCGATCAGGTGAACCTTGCAGAGAACAAGCTGTTTCTCGACCCGCCAGCCTCACCCATCGACCTTGCCAAAGATGTGGTCAAGAGCGTCGTCAGCCTGGTCAAGTCTCCAGAACCGGAGGCCTCCGAAGAGGCTGCCCGCAATGGCCGGCGCGAAAAGGCCGCCGCGATCCTGCAGCAGGCGGTGAGTGCCGACCGCGTGGGCCGCAGTTCGGTGATTGCCGTAGCCGTCCGTTCGCCGGATGCACTTCTGTCTGCGCGGCTGACCAAGGCCTTTGCGCAGGCCTATGTTTCCGAGCAGTTGAGCGCCAATTATGACGCTATCGAGCGCTCCTCTACCTGGTTGCAGGAGCGGCTGACGGACCTCAATCATCGTTCGCAGGGAGCGGCGCTGGCGGTGGAAAAATACAAGAGCGACAATGGCCTCATCTCGCCACGCGGCGAGCTTTTGTCATCGCAGCAGCTGGCCGACCTGACCAGCCAGCTGATCGTGGCGCAGGCCGATACGGCAACCGCTTCGGCGCGCTACAGCCAATATAAGGCGATCCTCGATCGCGGCCCGGATGCCGCCGTTACCAATGCCATCATCTCAGCGCGTGATGCCGACAATTCGGTGATACAGGATCTGCGCCGGCGCTATCAGGCGGCGGTGGAGCGCGAGCGGTCTATCGTCGAGCAGTTCGGGGCCGATCATCCGCAGGCGCGGATGCTGGCGACTGAAAAGGGTGAGATCGCCCGCCAGATCTACAGTGAACTGCAGCAACTCACGACAGGTTTCCAGAACGAATTCCAGGTGGCTGCATCGCGTGAGCAGTCGCTACGTGACAGTATCGACAAAGTGGCGGGCAGCAATTCGCTCGCCAATGTTTCGATGGTGCAGATGGGCGAATTGCAGCAGAAGGCGGATTCGCTGAAAACGCTCTATCAGTCCTATCTCGCCCGCTTTGAGCAGGCATCGCAGCAGCAGTCCTTCCCGATTGCCAAGGCGCGGGTGATCTCGGATGCCGGCGTGCCAAGTGCGCCATCAAGCCCGCGCAAGACGCTCACCATGGCACTGTCCATCGTGCTGGGCTTGTTTGCAGGCGGTGGCATTGCCGCCGTTTTGGAACTGAAGGAGCGTGGTTTTCGGCTCGGGCAGGATGTCCGCAACCGTCTTGGCCTACGCTTTCTCGGCTATCTGCCGCTGTTGCGCGCAGCATCCTCCAAGCCGCAGAAAGAGGAGCAGGAGCCTGATCTTCCCCAGCCGGCCGGCGAGGTGAGGGAAGGTGAGGTTGATGAGTTCTCCGCAAAGCTGATGCGCTATGCGGCCGACTATCCACGCTCCAGCTTTGCCGAAACGCTGCGCAGCGCAAAGCTTGCCTGCGATCAGGCCACGCCCAACCGTGCATGCCGGGTGATTGGTGTCGTCTCGGCACTGCCGGGGGAGGGCAAGTCGGTGGTGGCCGCCAATCTGGCCGTTCTGCTCGGCGCCATGAACAAGCGCACGTTGCTGATTGATGCGGATTCCTACAATCGCGGCGCAAGTGCCGGCCTTGGGACGGAGCCGCCCAACGGACTGATGGAAGTGCTGCGGGGCGAAGCGCCCTGGACGAGTGCGATTACCATCGATCCGAAAGCAAAGCTCGCCATCCTGCCGGTCGCCTCGCGTGACAAGGCCATGCCGCATACCAGCGACCTTCTGGCATCTGCCGATATGACGCGGCTGATGGAGACGGTGAATGGCCGCTTCGATTATGTGGTGGTTGATCTGGCACCTCTGGTACCGGCAATCGATGCCAAGGCCTTTTCGCCGCATGTCGATAGCTATCTGCTTGTCATCGATTGGGGTGAAACGCCGGTGAAGCTGATTCAGAATATCCTCGATTCAGAACCCACCATTGGCGGCAAGGTGGCGGGTGTCATCCTCAATCGCGCCGACATGGACGCTTTGCCCAAATATGCCGAGGCCGGCGCACCAGAGCGCTTCCGTCGCAAGACCGAATCCTATCGCTCCGATGAGCCGGCAACCATCTGATGCATGTCAGGATGCAGAAGCAATGCTGCCATAGATGATGATGGCACGTCCGGCGCGCTGCTTCTTACGGCCCTCGGCGGGCGTGTCACTGGGGCTTATGACGGGCTCGCTCTTGGGGTCAGGACTCATGGCTGATGTTCTCCTGTTCTGGAGATAACCGGCAGAGATGGGCGAGGTTCCGCGATTGCCTTGGTTTGAGGCCGGAAATGCGCCGTTTTAGCCTCAGGCCTTGTGGCGCTGGCGCAAAAGATAGACGACAGCGCCGATCGACATCAGGGCCAGCGTGTACCAGGTGAGAGCATAGACCGCGTGGCTGTTGCGGAAGCTGACGACGGTCATGCCGCCGACCGGCAGGCCACCAGGATTGCCGGTTGCATCGGCGTCGATGAAATAGGGCGCTGTGTCTGAGAGTTGTTGCCGGGCTGCGATGGCTGCCACGTCACGCGAAAACCAGCGATTGGCGGCGGGATCATTATGGCGCAGGAAGCCGCCGCCGGGTTCGGTGATGCGCAACAGGCCGGTGACGGTCACCGGGCCGGACAACTGACCCTCTGCGCGGCTCGCCGGCTGGCGCCTGTCTGGCGGCACGAAGCCACGATTGATCAGCATGGTGCCGCGATCATTTGTCTGCAATGGTGTGACCACCCAGAAACCGGCACCGCGTTCGGTGACGGCCTGAACCAGAACTTCGCGATTATGCAGAAATGTGCCGGTGGCCGTGACGCGGCGGTATTCGTCGTTGGCAGCGGTGACGGCCGCCCAGTCTGTCGGGCCGGGTGCAGGAACCGGTGCGGCATGAATGCGGGCATCGACGCGCGCAATTAGGTCCAGCTTCCAGAACAGGCGCTGAACCTGCCAGGTGCCGAGCACCAGGAAGATCAGCACGAGGCCCGCCATCACGAGAGCAAAGGCTGTGTGGCGCTTTGCAGTGTGGGGGCGAGCCTCGGCTGTCATTGTCAGATCCTTGTCAGGGCGGCGAGATCGCCGCCCGCATGCCGGTCAGGGCATGTTCTTCATCATTTCCGGGTTCATCGGCATCATATTGGTGTTCAGATGATGCATGACCCAGAGCGAGCCGGTCAGCGCGATGACGACGATGATGATCGTGAAGATCAGCGCCAGCATCGTCCAGCCGCCTTCCGACTTGGTGTTCATATGCAGGAAGTAGACCATGTGGACGACGATCTGCACGGCAGCCAGACCCATGACGATGGCAACGGTCAGCGATTTGCTTTCCAGAACCTCGCCCATCACCAGCCAGAAGGGAATGACGGTGAGGATGACGGCGAGGACAAAGCCGGTCATGTAGCTCTTGAACGTGCCATGGGCGGCATCATGCCCGTGGCTATGGGCATGATGCGTGTTGTGAGCGCTTTCCTGTTCGGGCGCGTGGGGGTGCGAGCTCATCCGAGGACTCCGATCAGGTAAACGAGGGAGAAGACGCCGATCCAGATCACGTCGAGGAAGTGCCAGAACATTGACAGGCACATCAGGCGGCGGCGGTTGGCTTCAATCAGGCCATGCTTCGAGATCTGTACCATCAGCGTCACAAGCCAGATGCAGCCGAAGGTGACGTGCAGTCCGTGGGTGCCGACAAGCGTGAAGAAGGCCGAGAGGAAGGCCGAACGCTGGGGCGTTGCCCCTTCCAGGATCAGGTGATGGAACTCATAGAGCTCGATGCCAAGGAAGGCGAGACCGAAGAGACCGGTGATCGCCAGCCATTTCAGCGTGCCGCTCTGGTCGCCCTTTTCCATCCGTAGCATGGCAAAGCCATAGGTGATGGAGGAGAAGAGCAGCATGGCCGTATTGATGGCCACGAGATTAAGATCGAACAGGTCGGCAGGCGAAGGACCAGCCGCATAATTGCGGCCGAGCACTGCATAGGTGGCGAAGAGGACTGCAAACATCAGGCAGTCGCTCATCAGGTAGATCCAGAAGCCCAGCATGGTGCTGTTTTCCGGATGGTGGTCTTCCGTCAGGTAGAATTGCGGGTTCTCTGCTGATACGGCGGCTTGGTTTTCACTCATGACGTTCACGCCTGTTCCGCGAGCTGCTTGGTCCGTGCATTTTCCGTCTCGATGACGGTTTCCGCCGGAATGTAGTAGTCGCGATTGTAGTTGAAGGTGTGGGCGATGGAGACAACCAGGATGCCGAGGAAGGATAGGCCCACCAGCCACCAGATGTACCAGATCATGCCGAAGGCCAGACCGACGCTCAGCGCCGAAATGATCACGCCCGTGCCCGTGCCCTTGGGCATATGGATCGACCTGAAGCCTTCCACGGGACGGATATAACCACGACGCTTCATGTCATACCAGCCGTCATGGTCATGCACGACCGGCGTGAAGGCGAAGTTGTATTCCGGCGGCGGCGACGAGGTCGACCATTCCAGCGTGCGGGCATTCCAGGGATCGCCCGTCAGGTCACGCAACTGGTCGCGGCGCAGGAAGCTGACGACGAGCTGGATGATGAAAGCGCCGATGCCCAGTGCGATCAGGAAGGCGCCGAAGGCTGCAATCACAAACCAGATCTGAAGCGACGGATCCTCGAAATGGTTGACGCGGCGGGTCACGCCCATCAGGCCGAGCACGTAGAGCGGCATGAATGCGAAGTAGAAACCACTCAGCCAGCACCAGAAGGAAATTCTGCCCCAGAAATCGTCGAGCTTGTAGCCGAAAGCCTTCGGGAACCAGAAGTTAATGCCTGCCAGAAGGCCAAAGACCACGCCGCCGATGATGACGTTATGGAAGTGGGCGATCAGGAATAGCGAGTTGTGCAGCACGAAGTCGGCCGGCGGAATGGCGAGCATGACGCCGGTCATGCCACCGATGACGAAGGTAATCATGAAGCCGATCGTCCACAGCATCGGCACTTCGTAGCGGATACGACCGCGATACATCGTGAACAGCCAGTTGAAGATCTTGGCCCCGGTCGGGATCGAGATGATCATCGTGGTGATGCCGAAGAAGGCGTTGACGCTGGCACCCGAACCCATGGTGAAGAAGTGGTGCAGCCAGACGAGATAGGAGAGGATGGTGATGACGACCGTGGCATAGACCATAGAGGCATAGCCGAACAGACGCTTGCCGGAGAAGGTCGAGACGATTTCGGAAAAGATGCCGAAAGCAGGAAGAATGAGGATGTAAACTTCCGGGTGACCCCAGATCCAGATGAGGTTCACATACATCATCGGGTTGCCACCAAGGTCATTGGTGAAGAAGTTCGTTCCGGCATAACGGTCGAGCGTCAGAAGCACGAGCGTGGCGGTCAGGATCGGGAAAGAGGCAACGATCAGCACGTTGGTGCAGAGCGAGGTCCAGGTGAAGATCGGCATCTTCATCATGGTCATGCCGGGCGCGCGCATCTTGACGATGGTTGCCACCAGGTTGATGCCAGAAAGCGTTGTTCCGACACCCGCGACCTGTAGGCCCCAGATATAGTAATCGACCCCGACCCCCGGCGAATAGTCTGCCCCCGAAAGCGGCGGATAGGCGAGCCAGCCGGTGCGGGCGAATTCGCCCACGAACAGCGACATCATGATGATCACGGCGCCGGCCGCCGTCATCCAGAAGGAGAAGTTGTTGAGGAAGGGGAAGGATACGTCGCGTGCGCCGATCTGCAACGGCACGACATAGTTCATCACGCCTGTCACCAGCGGCATGGCGAAGAAGAAGATCATGATCACGCCATGGGCGGTGAAGATCTGATCGTAGTGATAGGGCGGCAGATAGCCTTCATTGTCGCCAAAGGCGATGGCCTGCTGAAGACGCATCATGATGGCATCGGCAAAGCCGCGCATCAGCATGATCAGTGCCAGAACGACATACATGATGCCGATCTTCTTGTGATCGACGCTCGTGAACCACTCGTTCCACAGATAGCCCCAGAGGCGGAAATAGGTGATCGCGCCGAGAACGGCGGTACCGCCGATCATGACGGCGATGAACGTCATCAGGATGATCGGGTCGTGGGTGAAAGCCAAAGAGCTCCACGACAACCGACCGAAGATGAATTCCATCAGGTTACTGTTCGTAAACATCGGAGTTTCCAGTGCGTGTCTAGCCGATTGTCACGGCTTCGTGTTGGTGTTCAGCTGGTCCGGCGCCGGCCCATGGCCCTCATGGCCAGTTGAGTGACCCTGTCCGCCCTCAGTTGCCGCTGCCGGCTTGTTGACGCCTTCGGCCTCCTGGCTTTCCTTTGCGCCATGGCCTGTGGCCGGGAAGGTTGCGCCCGGTGCGGCGTCATTGGTCCAGCGAGTGTCATACTCGAGGCGCGCACGGTTTTCGTGGCTGTCGACGCCTGCGCCACCCATCATGTCGATATGCATCATTTCGTTTTGACACATCTGGCCCGGCTGGACGCACAGGTTGAGGATGGCGTTGTAGAGGCCATTCTCGACATTGGCGTAGTAGGTCACCGGCACGCGGGTGCTGGGACGTTCCAGCTTGATATACGTATCGCGGTTCAGAGCGGATCCCTGGTTCTTGACCTGAGCGACCCAATCATTGAAGCCCTGGTTGCTGAGGCCATGGAACTTGAAGCGCATTCCCGAGAAGCCGTCACCGCTATAATTGGCGGAAAAGCCCTCATAGACGCCTTCCTTGTTCATCACCGCATGCAGCTTGGTCTGCATGCCCGGCATGGCGTAGATCTGGCCTGCCAGCGCCGGGATGTAGAAGGAGTTCATCACAGTCGAGCCGGTAATCTTGAACTCGATCGGCGTATCGATCGGGGCTGCGATCTCGTTGACCGTCGCAATGCCCTGTTCCGGGTAGAGGAACAGCCACTTCCAGTCGAGCGCCACCACCTCGATGGTGATCGGCTTGGTTTCCGGTGTGACCGGTCTTTGCGCATCGATGCGGTCCAGTGGACGGTAGGGATCAAGCTTGTGGGTGCTGACCCAGGTCACTGCGCCGAGCGCGATGATGATGGCAAGCGGTGCTGCCCAGATGACCACTTCCAGCCGTGTGGAGTGGTGCCATTCCGGATCATACTTCGCTTCGGTGTTGGACCGCCGATAATGCCAGGCGAAATAGAACGTCAGGCAAATGACGGGAATGATGATGAGCAGCATCAGCACCACCGAAATGATGATGAGGTCACGCTGCTGCATTGCAATGTCGCCGGATGGAGACATCACGACGAGATCACAGCCCGCGAGGGCGAGGGGTAGAGTGAGGGCACTAAGCCGGCGAATGAGCTTCATCAACCGTGGCATCTTTCGGTTCGAAATTTGCGTTATGTCTACTTGCGACTAAAGCACTAGGTCAGGGCTCTCTATGAGGTCTTTCGTCGCAGTGCAAAACATTTTCGTGCAGCGCAGCAGGAACTCACAGAACGGTAGGCTGTTTCCATACCGTCGGACCGAGACCTCGACCGGCGGCATATTTTTGCCTTTGCCCCTTGCACGCCGCCTGCCGGGATCGCTCACTTGACACGAAGCGAGTATGGCAGATTTTTCAGGCTTTGCACGAAACAGACTTGATAACAGCCAAATATGCATCATCCTCCTGATTGGGAAGGCGACTATTCGCCGCAAAGGAGGAGTGTATTCAATGTCCAACGCTGGAAGTCCCACATCGTCCGAGTTCGAGCGTGACGCCCGGCGCATGCATGAAGACGGCAAGCCGCTGTCGCCGGGCAGCATTGCCATCGGTGTCATCATCGGCCGCATGTCTGAATTTTTCGATTTCTTTATCTACGGTATTGCTTCGGTTCTGGTGTTTCCACGCCTGGTGTTTTCATTCGAAGCCAATCCGGTCACGGCAACGCTGATGTCGTTTGCCATCTTTTCGCTGGCTTTCATGGCGCGCCCGGTCGGTTCTCTGGTCTTCATGTGGGTGGATCGCACCTATGGCCGCGGCAGCAAGCTCACCATCGCCCTGTTTATCCTGGGCGGCTCGACGGCCTCGCTTGCCTTTCTGCCAAGCTATGAAACGATCGGCATGTGGTCGGTTGTGCTGCTGGCACTGTTTCGGCTTGGCCAGGGCTTTGCGCTCGGCGGCGCCTGGGATGGCATGGCCTCGCTTCTGGCGTTGAATGCGCCGAAGGAACATCGTGGCTGGTATGCTATGATCCCGCAACTGGGGGCGCCGATCGGTTTTGCACTGGCAAGCGCCCTGTTCGGCTATTTCTATGCCAGCCTGTCCACAGCGGATTTTCTCTCCTGGGGCTGGCGCTATCCGTTCTTCGTGGCTTTCGCCATCAACGTTGTTGCGCTGTTTGCCCGTCTGCGCATTGTTGCCAGCCGGGAGTTCGGCGAATTGTTTGAGAGCAATGAATTGCAGCCGACGCCGGTTCTGGAAACCATCCGCGTCCATGGCCGCGATATCCTGCTCGGCGCCTTCGTGCCGCTCGCAAGCTTTGCCATGTTCCATCTGGTGACGATCTTCCCTTTGAGCTGGGTAACGCTGTATGGCGGCCAGAGCGCCGGCGAGTTCCTCTTCGTGCAGATTATCGGTGCAGCCGTCGGCGTCTGTTCCGTCATCATCTCGGGCCTCCTTGCAGACCGCATCGGACGCCGAAAGCAGTTGATGATTGGCGCGGTCATCATCGCTATCTTCAGCTTCACCGCACCATTCCTGCTCGATGCCGGCGGCAAGGGGCAGGATGCCTTCATCATCATCGGCTTTGCCATCCTTGGCCTGTCCTTCGGTCAGGCGTCCGGTGCAGTCTCGTCGCGCTTTGGCCTGCGGTATCGCTATACGGGCTCGGCGCTCACCTCCGATCTGGCCTGGCTGCTGGGTGCTGGTTTCGCGCCGCTGGTGGCCCTGGGTCTTGCCAGCAATTTCGGCATCATCTTCATCGGTGGCTATCTGATTTCGGGTGCGATCTGCACGCTGGGCGCCTTGACGCTCAGCCGCATTCTCGGCAATGCCGAGCATCAGGCACCGGCCAACCGCTGAATGGTTGGTCCTATTGAACATCGGCGTCGGGGCTTTCCCCGGCGCTTTTTTTACGATTGCGATCCCGATTTCCGGCGCAATCAAGGCATTGTCGGGCAATAACCCGCAGGAAACGATGAGATGACAGGGGCAGACATGAGTGAAATGAGCTTGGCCGAAGCGCTTGCCAAGGCCGTGAAGACGGTAACGACCGTGGACAAGACGGGGCTGGCCGTGCCGGATCTGGCGGCAGCCTATGGCGTGCAGGCGGCGGTGCGGACCGCACTCGGGCTTGGCGCGCCGCAGGGTTACAAATTCTCGTTGCGCCAGGACAAACTTTATGGCGCGCCGCTGCTGTTTGTCAGCCAGGCTCTCAGCGCAGCCTTCGAGCCCGGTCTGCGGGTGGAAATCGAACTGGCTCTGACGCTTGCCGAGGATCTGCCGCCGCGCGGCGAACCCTATGGCCGCCAAGAGATTGTCGATGCCATCGGCAGCGTGGCGCTGGGCGTGGAACTGGTGCGCACCCGCTATATCGACGGGCCTGGCGACAATCTGACGCTGCTTCTCTCCGATATGATGAGCAATATCGGCTATATCGTCGGGCCTGAGCTGGATCGCGCTGTTCTGGCGCCGGGTGCCGATCTTGGCCCGCTGACGCTGACGACGGGTGGCGTTTCCCTCTACGATGCAGACGCCAAGCACCCGGATGGCGATCCACTGGCCGCTCTCGTTGCCTGCGCCAATGGCGGCCTGCCAATGGGCGGTTACCTGAAGGCTGGCCATGTGGTGACGACCGGCACGCTGTGCGGCGCGCCCTATATCGAGACACCATCGGATTTTACCGCAATGCTTGGTGGCCGCTCGATCACGGTTTCGCTCACCTGAGCACCGACCCAAAAAAGCGCCCGCGACAATCGCGGACGCTCCTGTCTTGCTGATGGAATGCCTGTTCAGGCGACCTTGCGCTTGGCCGTCTCGGGCTTGTTTGCGGCAACCTTTGTTTTCTTTTCTGCTTTTGCCGTGCCGTTCTTGGCCGTTTCGGTCTTCGCCGCTCTCGGCTTTGCCACTTTCAGCGGTACCAGGCTGATGACTTCATCACCGAACAGGCGGGCATTGTCCTGTGCCTTGTCAAGATTGCTGACGCGCAGCGGGTCCATGCTGTAAAGCGTGCCGCCGGTGACGAACATGTCGCGATAAGCCGCCCGTTCGATCAGCGCAGTGTCCAGCACCTGCACCCGCTGCTCGGCCAGAAGCGCCTTGACGGCCATCAGCGCCCGCGTCGTGATGATCGAGTTGATGCGGGTTAGCACCACGGAATGCGGAATGTGGATTGCGCATTCCTTGTCCAGCGCCTTCAGGATATCCAGCACCTGCGCGCCGCCCACGGCATCCATCGCACAGCCCTGTACGGGGATCATGACGCGGTCTGAAAGGCCGATCGCCTTGGCCAGCAGCGGCGTTACGCCACCGGTCACGTCGATCAGGATATAGTCGGCCTTTTTCTTCAGGGCCTTCACTTCAAGCTCGATCGTCGCTTCATTGACGTTCGAGACAAGGGTGAGATTGGCCGGCGTGGCGCCCAGGCCATGCCAGCGGGTGATCCACTGTTGCGGATCGCTATCGAAAAGGGCAACGCGGTGGCCGCGTTGTGCAAGTTCGGCGGCAAGAATCAGAGCAACGGTTGTCTTGCCGGCTCCTCCCTTGGTATTGGCAAATGTGATCGTGGCCATGGCATCCTCGAGATGAGAGATTGGGAATTCATCCCGTGCGAGGCGCGTTGTGTGGCGTCGTCTGGGTCGGCTTTCGCGGAGATGATGTGTAACATTTCAGGACAAAGCTTGTGCCAGCCTGATTCTACTGTTGCAAAACCCACAAATTGGCGGGGGTTTTCAAATAAAACGTCACATTTCGCGGGAATCATGCTGCGTCGCCGCTTGCGGGCCTGAAACAGCTGGAAACCTTTCTTCCAAGCGAGCGTTATCCGGCCGTTCCCGCAGAGACAAAGGCACTTCCCTTGACTGATGTTCTATTCGGCCCCGTCCTTCATCCGTCCGAGACGCAATTCCGTTTCTGGTCGCCGCTTCACCCGCATATTCAGCTGCACATCGATGGCGAAAAGCCCATCGATATGCAGGTTCGCGGCCACGGCTGGCACGAAAGCGTCGTGCCAGGTGCCGGGGTGGGCACGCGCTACAGCTTCATTCTGCCGGATGGCTTGACGGTGCCGGATCCGGCCTCGCGCCATCAGCCGGAGGATGTGCATGGACCGAGCGAGGTCGTGGATCTGGAGGCCTATCGCTGGCGCCATCCGGACTGGCAGGGAAGGCCGGTCGAGGAACTGGTGGTCTATGAAATGCATATCGGTACGTTCACGCCCGAGGGCACGTTTCGAGCCGCTCTCGAAAAGCTCGATCATCTGGCTGATCTCGGCGTCACCGCTCTGCAGATCATGCCGATCAGCGATTTTCCCGGCGGCTACAATTGGGGCTATGACGGCGTCATGCCCTATGCGCCGGACAGCAGCTATGGACGGCCCGAAGACCTGATGGCGCTGATCGATGCCGCCCATGAGAGGGGCCTCTGCGTGCTGCTTGATGTTGTCTACAATCACTTCGGCCCGGACGGAAATTACCTGCCCGCCTATGCGCCGATCTTCACCGAGCATCACAAGACGCCCTGGGGCAATGGCATCAATTATGATGGCGATGCGTCAAAGCCGGTGCGGGAATTCGTCATCCAGAATGCCATCTACTGGGTGCGCAATTTTCGCTTCGACGGCCTGCGGCTGGATGCCGTGCACGCTATCAAGGATGATAGGGGCGAGCATTTGCTGCATGAACTGGCGCGTCGCGTGCGCGAAGCAGCCGGCAGCCGCCATGTGCATCTCGTGGTCGAGAACGAGGATAATGACAGCGATCTCTTGCGTCGCGATGCGGAGGGGCGGCCGGTGCATTTCACTGCCCAGTGGAACGATGACATTCACCACGTGCTGCACATTGCCGCGACCGGGGAAACTTTCGGCTACTATAAGGACTACGCCGACCGGCTGACGCAAAAGACCGGCCGGGCGCTGGCGGAAGGTTTCGTCTTCCAGGGCGAGCATATGGACTATCGCGGAGAGACGCGCGGCAAGCCGAGCGGCCACCTGCCGCCGACGGCCTTCATCTCCTTCATCCAGAACCATGACCAGATCGGCAACCGGGCGCTGGGCGACAGGATGATCACCTCGCAGCCGCTTGAGGCGCTAAAGGCAATTGCCGCCGTCTATCTTCTTTCCCCGCAACTGCCCATGCTGTTCATGGGCGAGGAATGGGGAGCGACAGAACCCTTCCCCTTTTTCTGCGATTTCAACGAGGACCTGAACGAGAAGGTGCGTATCGGCCGGCGTCTGGAATTGTCGCGGCTGCCCGGCTTCGATGCTGATGACTTGCCGGACCCGACGGCGCACGGCACGTTTGAAAGCGCCAAGCTCGACTGGTCGAAACTGTCTGCGCCGAAGGCTGTGGACCTGCTCGGCTTTTACCGCAGCCTGCTTGCCCTTCGCCGTCAGCATGTCACGCCTTTGCTGGCCGGTGCCGGTGCCGGCGGCGGTAGCGGACGATTCGAGGTGGATGGCGAATGCCTGTTTGTCGAATGGCAGCTTTCGGGCAAACGCCTGCAATTGCGGGCAAACCTTACCGCTAAAGCCTGCCGCGTGGCGCAGGCTACGTCTGGCGAGGTGCTTTACCGTTTGGGCCGGATGGAACCGGTCGAGGCTGCTCCCTGGTCACTGGTCTGGAGCCTTGCCGATGGTTGACGACACCCCCGGCACGGGAAAACAAGGCGCTGGCGGTTGTCTTTCCGCGCCTGCCTCTACAGGTTTACCGCCCGTGCATCGTCGATAATGTCCAAGCCATCCACGCTACGCTTTGCCTTGATGAAGGCGTCGCCGATACCGATCAGTACCGGGTTCTCATAGCCGATCTCGGCCATGGCAGCGGGAAGGCCAGACAGCTCGCCCACCCAGCGGCGCTCGTCATGACGAGCAATGGCGCTGACGATGACGGCAGGTGTCGCGTGGCTCATGCCGTGGCCGGTCAGCTTCTGCGTGATCGCAGCAGCCGTGCGACCACCCATGTAAAACACGGTGGTGACGCTTGGATCGGCAAGCTTCGACCAGTCGAGGTCGGAGGGAAGTTCGCCCTTGCGCGAATGGCCGGTGACGAAGCGCACCGATTGCGCATGGTCGCGATGCGTCAGCGACACGCCAAGCCGTGCGGCCATGGCGGTGGCGGAAGTGACGCCCGGCACGATTTCCACTGGAATGCCCTCGCGCTCCAGGCTCTCGATTTCCTCGCCGGCCCGCCCGAAGATCATCGGATCGCCGGATTTCAGCCGCACGACGCGCTTGCCGGCCTTGGCCAGCGTAATCATCGTGGCGTTGATATCTTCCTGCTTGCAGCTTTCGCGGCCGCCGCGCTTGCCCACCAGCATGCGCTTGGCTTCGCGGCGCGCCAGTTCCAGCACATCGGCGGATACCAGATCATCAAACAGGATCACATCTGCCGCCTGCAGCGCACGCACCGCCTTCAGGGTCAAAAGCTCGGCATCGCCGGGGCCTGCACCAACCAGCGTCACGCGGCCCATGCTGTCTTCGCCGGCGGCGCTGGCAATGCGATTGGCGTCATTCACCAGAACAGTGGCGATACCGTCTGCCGGGGCCTCGCGAAACACGCGGTCAACAAAACGCTCCCAGAAGCTGCGCCGCTCGGTGCCGGGCTTCAGTCGCTCGTTGATTGCCTCGCGGATCTCCTGGGCAATGCCGGCCCAGGCTTTCAGCGCTGGCGGCAGCAGGGTTTCGATGCGCCGGCGAATGGCCTGCGCCAGAATGGGGGCGGCGCCATCGGTGGAAATGGCTATGACGACCGGCGAACGGTTGACGATGGAACCGAACTGGAACTGGCAGAAGGCCGGCTTGTCGATGACATTGACGGGCACGCCGGCAGCCTTTGCCGCGCAGTAAAATGCCTTGGCTTCCTCGTCCGTTTCGCAATCGCCCAGCGCCAGGGCGGCGTTTTCGAAAATGCCGATATGCCAGGGGTGATCGTGGTGGATGATGGCCGGCTCCGGCTTTGCCGCCTGCTCAGCGATAAAGCCTTGCATGACCTCGCCCAGGTCATGCTGCGGACAGAAGACATGCACAGTTGCACCGCAGGCGACCAGCAGTTCGGCCTTCCAGGCCGCGCCATCGGAGCCGCCGGCCAGCACGGTGCGCTTGCCCTCCAGCCCGAAAAAGACCGGCAGTTTCGCCAGTGGCTCCATGCGGGCCGGCGTCGAGCGGCGCTTGTCACTCTGCAGCGGCTGCAAGGCTTCCATCGATGATCTCCCTGATCTCTGCGCGGCAGGAGCCGCAATTCGTACCCGCACTCGTTTCCTTGCCGATCGCCTCGACGCTTGTGCATCCCCGGCCAATGGCGCCGAGGATGTCATGCACGCCGACGCTCATGCAGGAGCAGACGATGGCGCCCTTGTCCGGCGCGCCTGCATCCGGCCGGCCAGCGGTTATGGCAAGGCGCTGGCGCCTGTCATCATGCGGGCGTGCAAGCTGCGACACTGCCCAATGGCGTGCCACTTCCACTGGTTCCTTCGCAAGGAATATTAGTGCCAAAAGCTGGCCCTTGTTGAAAAATGCCAGTCGCAGGCGCCCATTTGCCCCGTCATGATAGGCAATCGGCTCGATATCCGGCGCAATATGGAAGGTCTTGCGGCACCAGTCAGTCCAATCTTCCACCGGTTTGGCAAAGGCCAGTTCCAGTCGCCAGCCGCCATCGGCCTTGGCAAGCGCCCAGTAGTCTGCCTCGATATCGGTTGGCTTTTCGAAGCAGACGGCAAAGCCATAGTGTTGCGCCCGAAATGGACGGGCCACAACGCGTGCCATCTTGGAGGCCGGCTGGCCGGAGACGGGATCGGTGCGCGCTGCAATGACGGTACTGACGCGCGCATGGGATGCCGATTGTCCGGTCCAGTGAATGGGGGCAAACAGGCTGCCCACCGCCTGTCGCCGCGTAACCAGCGCCCGAAGTACGGCGCGTCCATGCTGGCTTTCCACCTCGACCAGATCGGCAGGGCCTATATCAAGCGCTGCGGCATCCGCCGGGTGGATCTCGACATAGGGTTCGGCGATATGGGCGGACAGTCTTGCGCTTTTGCCGGTGCGCGTCATCGTGTGCCAGTGATCGCGCACGCGCCCGGTGTTCAGCGTGAAGCGACCTGCCTCACCGGGTTGGGCGGGCATCCCCACCGCGATGAACCGCGCCTTGCCATCGCCATGGTAGAAACGACCCTGGGCGAAAAAACGGGTGTCCTTGCCCGTTTCGCTGCCTGGCTGCGGCCATTGCATGGGCAAAAGCGCGTCATAGGTCTCAATGCTCAAGCCCGACATTCCGCCGATATCGAAATCACGGGTTCCGTCATTCTCGAAGGCGGAAAGGGCTGCATGTTCGGCAAAAATGGCGCCGGCATCCGCAAAACCGAAGGCATTGGCATATCCCATGCGCCGGGCCACTTCGCGAAACTGCCACCAGTCGGCGCGGGCTTCGCCGGGAGCTGTGAGGAACGCCCGCTGGCGCGAGATGCGCCGTTCGGAATTGGTGACTGTGCCGTCCTTTTCGCCCCAGCCAAGCGAGGGCAGCAGCACATGCGCATGTTTCGTCGTATCGGTCTCGGCCATGATGTCGGACACGACGACGAAGGGGCAGGCGGCAAGCGCTGCCGCCACGCCATCGGCCTGCGGCAAGGAGACGACCGGATTGGTCGCCATGATCCAGATTGCCTTGATGCGCCCATCAGATACGGCACGGAACATATCGACGGCCTTCAGGCCCGATTTTTCTGCGATGCGGGGGGAGGCCCAGAAGCGCTGCACGCGGTCGCGATGCGCGGGGTTCTCGATATCCATATGGGCGGCCAGCATATTGGCAAGCCCGCCGACCTCGCGCCCGCCCATGGCATTCGGCTGGCCGGTCAGTGAAAACGGCCCCATGCCGGGGCGCCCGATGCGCCCTGTCGCCAGATGACAGTTGATGATGGCATTCACCTTGTCTGTGCCGCTTTGTGACTGGTTGACGCCCTGGCTGTAGCAGGTCACCGTCTTTTCCGTCGTCTCGAACAGCCGGAAGAAATCCCGCAACTGCATGGCCGGCAGACCGGTTGCCTCCATCAGGTCGGCGAGTGTCAGCGCCGACGCCTTGTCGAAGGCATCGGCAAAACCCAGAGTATGGGCGCCTATATAGTTTTCGTCGATCCGTCCGGCTTTCACCAGATGCGCTAGAAGCCCCATGAACAGCGCCACATCGCCATCCGGGCGTATGGCCAGATGCAGGTCGGCGATATCGCAGGTCATGGTGCGGCGAGGGTCGATCACCACCACTTTCATGCTGGGTCGCGCCTGTTTGGCCGCTGCCAGCCGCTGGTAGATCACCGGATGGCACCAGGCGAGATTGGAGCCGGCAAGGATCACCAGATCGGCAAGCTCGATATCCTCATAGGTGCCCGGCACGGTATCTGCCCCGAAGGCACGCCTGTGACCTGCAACCGAAGACGACATGCAAAGTCTTGAATTCGTGTCGATATTGGCGGAACCGACAAAGCCCTTCATCAGCTTGTTGGCGATGTAATAGTCTTCCGTCAGGATCTGGCCGGAGACATAGAAGGCCACCGAATCCGGCCCGTGCTCGGCAATCGTCTCAGAAAAACGCTGTGCTACGAGATCGAGCGCTCTATCCCATTCCACTGTCTCGCCTGCGATCTGAGGCGCAAGCAACCGGCCGTCGAAATCAAGCGTTTCGGCAAGCGCCGAGCCTTTGGAACAGAGCCTGCCGAAATTGGCCGGATGATCCGGATCGCCCCGGACACTGACATGCCCATCGTCCTCAACCTTGGCAATCACGCCGCAGCCGACGCCGCAATAGGGGCAGGTGGTGCGCGTTTCAGCGGCCATGGGTGACCTCGGATGTCACCGAAGCGATACCCCCCTCTGCCCTGCCGGGCATCTCCCCCTCAAGGGGGGAGATCGACTTGTGTCGGCTGTCATAATCCCTGGTCACCGTCTGAGCGAGGTGCACCCACGACCAATGAGGATCGATGAACGAGCCACAACCGATCTCCCCCCTTGAGGGGGAGATGCCTGGCAAGGCAGAGGGGGGTAAACAAGCGAACATCGGTCTCTACTCCGCCGCGACCAAAAGTTGATCTTCCAGCAGGATCGACAGCTGGCCGTTGTCGTTGCGCAGCGCAATGGTGCGCACTTCGCCCTCATCCGCGCCCTGTGCCTTGCCGGTTTCCAGCGAAATCACCCAGTTGTGCAGTGGGCAGGTGACGGAGGCGCCGTGCACAATGCCTTCCGACAGCGGGCCGCCTTTATGCGGACAGCGGTTTTCGATGGCATAGACCTCGTTTTCGCTGGTTCTGAACACGGCGATGGTCACGCCCGGCGTTTTCACGCATCGCGCGCCGCGCAGCGGAATGTCGTTGATGTGGCCGATGTCTGTCCAGTTCATGGAATGCTTCTCCTGGTTGAAGACCCCTCCCCAACCCCTCCCCACAGGGGGGAGGGGCTAAGCTGCCGAACCGTCACGGGTAAAATGAAGCGGTGCTGCAATGTGTCTCCCCCCCCTTGTGGAGGGGTCCGAAGGAAGGGTCGAGACGAGTGGCTAGACCCAACAGGCCGGCAGGCCAGAGGGGGTATTGCTTTGGTTACTCCGCTGCCTCGCCATAGCCCACGGTCGCCATCGGCTTGAACTCGTGCTTGTCCTTGCCCGAAACACGCTCGGACCAGGGGTCCACCTGGGCGAATGTTTGGGAAAAGACGAAGCGCTCGTAATAGGCTCGGCGCTTGGTCGTATCGGTCATGATCTGGCGGCGGATCTCGTCATGGCCGATGCGTTTTGCCCATTTGTAGATGCGCTCCAGATAGCGGCCCTGTTCGCGGTACATCTGGGTGAGTGCCACGATATGCTCCAGTGCCTCGTCCTCTGTCTTGACGAGACCCAGAACATCGGTGCCCTTGATGTCGAGGCCGGCGGCGCCGGCAAAATGGATTTCGAAGCCGGAATCCACGCAGATGACGCCGATATCCTTGCACGTCGCTTCGGCGCAGTTGCGCGGACAGCCCGAAACGGCAAGCTTCAGCTTGGCCGGTGTCCAGGAACCCCACATGAATTTCTCGATGCGGATGCCAAGACCGGTCGAATCCTGCGTGCCAAACCGGCACCAGTCGGAACCGACGCAGGTTTTCACCGTGCGCAACCCCTTGGCATAGGCCTGGCCGGAGATGAAACCCGCCTTGCCGAGATCGGCCCAGACGGCGGGCAGATCCTCCTTCTCGATTCCGAGAAGATCGATGCGCTGGCCGCCGGTCACCTTCACCATCGGAATTTCGAACTTGTCCACCACATCGGCAATGGCGCGCAGTTCGGCGGCATTGGTCACGCCGCCCCACATGCGCGGCACGACGGAGTAGGTGCCGTCCTTCTGGATATTGGCGTGCACGCGCTCGTTGATATAGCGGGACTGGTAGTCGTCGGCATATTCATCCGGGAAATCGCAGACGAGGTAGTAATTCAGCGCCGGTCGGCACTTGGCGCAGCCGCAGGAGGTTTTCCATTCCAGTTCCTGCATGACGGCGGGAATGGTTTTCAGCCCCTTGGCCTTGATCAACCGGCGCACATCATCATGGCCAAGCTCGGTGCAGGTGCACATCGGGGTGACGGCTGCGGGATTGTAGCTATCGCCCAGCGTCAGAACCATCAGCTGCTCGACAAGGCCGGTGCAGGAACCGCAGGAGGCGGACGCCTTGGTATGGGCACGCACTTCGTCCAGCGAGGTCAGCCCCTTGGCCGTGATGGTGGACGTGATCTTGCCCTTGCAGACGCCGTTGCAGCCGCAGATTTCCGCATCATCCGGCAAGGCTGCAACGGCCGCCATAGGGTCCAGCGGAGACCCTCCCTGGTAGGACTGGCCGAAAATCAGGGTATCGCGCATCTGCGAAATATCGGTTCCCTTTTTCTTCAGGTCGTTGAACCACGCGCCATCGCTGGTTTCGCCGTACAGCACGGTGCCGATGATGCGGTTGTCCTTCAACACCAGACGCTTGTAGATGCCGGCGGAGGCGTCGCGCAGAACAATCTCCTCGCGGTCCGGCGCTTCGGCAAAATCGCCCAGCGAATAGAGGTCGATGCCGGTGACCTTCAGCTTGGTCGGCGTATCGGAATGCTTGAAGGCTGGGCTCTTGTCGCCGGCCAGATGTGCTGCGGCAATGCGGGCCATTTCATAGAGCGGCGCCACAAGGCCATAGACCTGACCACCCACTTCGGCGCATTCACCCAGCGCCATGATATGACCATCCGAGGTCAGCATGCCATCATCCACGACAATGCCGCGATTGATGGCAAGGCCGGCGTCCCTTGCCAGCTGGGTGCTGGGGCGGATGCCGACGGCCATGACGACGATGGAGGCGGGGATGATGCGACCGTCATCCAGCTCGACACCTTCCACGCGGTCCGTGCCGAGAACGGCTTTCGTATTGCCCTTGCAGACAACATTGATGCCGCGATCCTCCAGTGCCTTTTGCAGCAGATAGCCGGCAGCCGGATCAAGCTGGCGCTCCATCAGCGTCGGCATCACATGCAGCACGGTGACATTCATGCCGCGTGCCTTCAGCCCGGCTGCGGCCTCAAGGCCCAGCAGCCCGCCGCCGATGACGATGGCATCTCCTCCCATCTCGGCTGCGGCAAGCATGGCGCCGACATCATCCAGATCGCGATAGGCGACAACGCCTGGCAGATCATGGCCGGGTACGGGAATGATGAAGGGCGTGGAACCGGTGGCAATTACCAGCCGGTCATAATGGGCAGTGATGCCGCTTTGCG
Organism: Rhizobium sp. FY34; assembly: GCF_005222845.1. Lineage (GTDB taxonomy): Bacteria > Pseudomonadota > Alphaproteobacteria > Rhizobiales > Rhizobiaceae > Neorhizobium. Next base: position 71,744 of record NZ_STFZ01000018.1, read on the forward strand.
ACGTGACGGTGCGGTTGGCGCGGTCGATCGAGACGATCTTTTCGCCGCGATGCAGCGTCACGCCATGCGTTTCATACCAGGCATCGCCATGGATGATGATGTCCTCGTAGGTCTTTTCGCCGGATAGGACCGGCGAGAGCATGATGCGGTCATAGTTGACGCGCGGTTCGGCGTTGAAAATGGTCACTTCGAACTGGCCGGGTGCCAGTTCGAACAGATGTTCCAGCATGCGCCCCGGCGCCATGCCATTGCCGATGATGACGAGTTTTTCGCCTCTTGCCTCTGACATGGCCATTACTCCGCCGCTTCCACGAAGCGATGACGCTCGTAGAGGAATTTCAACACGGCCTCGCGGCACTTGAGGTAAGTGCGGTCGGAGGCCAGCTCGATGCGGTTGCGCGGGCGCGGGATCGGCACATCCAGCACTTCGCCGATTTTTGCCGCCGGGCCATTGGTCATCATGACGATGCGGTCGGAAAGCAGCACGGCCTCATCCACATCATGGGTGATCATGATCATCGTGTTGCCGAGCCGTGCATGGATTTCCATCACAGCGTCCTGCAAATGGGCGCGGGTGAGCGCATCCAGCGCGCCGAAGGGCTCGTCGAGCAGCAAAACCTTCGGTTCCATGGAGAGCGCACGGGCAATGCCGACGCGCTGCTTCATGCCGCCGGAGATTTCGGCAGGGCGCTTGTCTCTCGCATGGGCCATCTGCACCAGATCGAGGTTTTCCATCACCCAGTCATGCCGTTCCGACCGGCTCTTCTTGCCGCGAAACACTTTGGAGACGGCCAGATCGATGTTTTCGTAGACGGTGAGCCAAGGCAGAAGCGAATGGTTCTGGAATACCACGGCGCGTTCCGGGCCGGGTGCATCCACATGCTTGCCATCCAGAAACACCGCGCCGGATGTGACGTCGATCAGGCCGGCGATGATGTTGAGAACGGTGGATTTTCCGCAGCCGGAATGGCCGATGATGGAGACGAACTCACCCTTGTCGACGCCGAGCGAAACCTGTTTCAGCACTTCGCTTTTCGTGCCGTTGCGCTCAAAGGTCTTGTCGATGAATTCCAGCGAAAGATAGGATTGTGCCATGCTAACTCTCCTCAAGCGTTCGCGGTGCCGCGGGTGATAAGGCGCCCGATGAGGGCGATGAAGCGGTCAAGGAAGAAGCCGACCACGCCGACATAGATGAGCGCGACGATGATGTCGCTGATCAGCGAGGAGTTCCACGCATCCCAGATGAAGAAGCCGATGCCGACGCCACCGATCAGCATTTCGGCCGCCACGATGGCCAGCCAGGAGAGGCCGATGCCGATGCGAAGGCCGGTGAAGATGTAAGGAGCAGCAGCCGGCAGCATGATCTTGGCGAAATATTCAAAACCGTTGAGGCGCAGGACCTTGGCGACATTCTGGTAATCCTGCGGGATATTGCGGATGCCGACGGCGGTGTTGATGATGATCGGCCAGATGGCGGTGATGAAGATCACGAAAATGGCCGATGGCGTGCCATCGCGGAAGGCAGCGAGCGACAAAGGCAGCCAGGCAAGCGGCGGCACCGTGCGCAGAACCTGGAAGATCGGGTCAAGGCCGCGCATGGCCCATTGGCTCTGGCCCACCAGAACGCCAAGCGCGACGCCGGCAATCACGGCCAGGGCGTAACCGATGGCGACGCGCTGGATACTGGCGAAGATATGCCAGAACATGCCCTGGTCCGTGCCCTGTCCGACATAGAAGGGGTGGATGATCAGCTCCCAGCTTTCCTCAAGCACGCGCGACGGCGCCGGCAGGCTGGAGGTTGGCGACGAACAGAGCACCTGCCACAGCAGAAGCATCAGCGCCAGCGTGACAAGCGGCGGCAGAAGATTGGCCATCAAAGCGCGGCCATGCTGCAGAAGGCGTGCGATCTTCGGTGTCGCCGGCTTTTGCGGCGTGAAAGCCACCACGCGGGCGCTGCCTGCCGGTTTCTGATCGTCCTTGATGTTGAGCTGGGTGACGGACATGGCCGCTCTCCTTTGTCGATGGTCGGATGCCGGGCGGCACACCGATTGCGTGCCGCCCACGGTCGCCGAGGGGTTCAGGCCATGCGGGTGATGCTGAGGCTCTTCAGGTAGGCTTCGGGGTCTTCCGGATCGAAGACCTTGCCGTCGAAGAAGGTTTCCTTGCCGCGCGAGGTGGAGGCGGGGAGGTCCGTCACGCCCAGTTCCTTGGCCGCTTCACGCCACAGATCCTCGCGGTTGACCTTGGAGACCAGTGCCTTCACGTCGAGGCGGTGCTCAAACTTGCCCCAGCGGATGTCTTCCGTGAGGAACCAGGTGTCGTGGCTCTTGTAGGGATAGGAGGCGTGATCGCGCCAGAACTTCATGAAATGCGGGCTGTCTGAAACAACCTTGCCATTGCCGTAATTGTATTCGCCCTTCAGGCGGTTGACGATGTCCTTGGAGGGAACGTTGAACCAGCTGCGCTTGCCGACGATATCGGCCAGCTCATCCTTGTTCTTCATGTCATCGCACCATTGCGCGGCTTCCAGCACCGCCATTAGCAGGGCCTTTGTCGCGCGCGGGTTTTTCTCCACCCAGTCGGCGCGCATGCCGAGTGATTTTTCCGGATGCTTTGCCCAGATTTCCGCCGTGTTGGCAGCCGTATAGCCGATGCCCTGGTTAACCAGCTGTTCGTTCCACGGCTCACCGACGCAGAAACAGTCCATGGTGCCAACCTTCATATTGGCCACCATCTGCGGCGGCGGCACGACGATGGTTTCCACGTCCCTGTCGGGGTCGATGCCGCCGGCGGCCAGCCAGTAGCGGATCCACAGATCATGCGTGCCACCGGGGAAGGTCATGGCCACCTTTGCGGGGCTGCCAGCGGCCTTCTTCTTGGCGAAGGCGTCCTTCAGCGCGCCGGAATCCAGACCGACTTTCAGGTCGGCATAGGCGGAACCGACCGAGATCGCCTGCGCATCGAGGTTGAGGCGGGCGAGGATCACCATGGGCAGCGGCTGGTTGTTCTGCGTCACCTTGCCGGTCGAGATGAGGTAGGGCATCGGCGTCAGGATATGTGCGCCATCAATACCGGAGCCGGCCGAGCCAAGCACGAGATTATCGCGCGTCGTGCCCCAGGATGCCTGCTTGACCACTTCGACATCTGGCATGCCGTATTTTGCGAAAAGCCCCTTTTCCTTGGCGACAATCAGCGGTGCGCTGTCGGTCAAGGCAATGAAGCCGAGAACGGCCTTGGTGGTTTCCGGGCCCGCCCCTTGAGCAAAGGCGCCGGAGGGAAATGCGGCCTTTGCTGCGCCAACCAATGCGGCTGTCGCGGAGGTTTTCAACAGGCTGCGCCGGCTGATGCTGGAAATGATCTTGGTCATGCGCAGGTTCCCCTTTTGCGTCTTTGACGGAAATTCAGGCACAAAAAAACGCCGCTCGGAGATTGCGTCTTCGGAAAAGCCTCTAGGGCTCAGTCCGGACTGCAAAAACCTTACGACGTCGATGTCTTTGAAGAACGCTATCGCGCGTTCCAAATGCGCTGGTCGCCATTGACCTGCACAAGGCTACTAAAGCAAACGCTATGCCAGTTTGCGCTTAGCCAGATTCCCCCTTGTTTCCATTGCGCAATCCTGGAAAATTTGGTCTTTTCTCTGCACAGTTGCTTTTGCTGTGTTGCCGCAAGTTTAGGCGTGTCGCTGTGGAATGGGCGAAAGACATGCCAATTTCAAAGGCAGGCCGTGCTCAGGTTTCATCCGGAGCCGGCGCCAAGGCAAGGCCGGCATGTACCGGAAAGCCCGCCACATAGTCCGACAACCGTGTCGGATCGAACACATATCCGTCCATGAAGCGGTCGTCATCGTCTGCGCCTTCGATGCGCAAATCTCCGTCGTCCGGCATATCGGCAAGGGAGAGGGCGGCGCGATAAAGATCCGGTCGGTAGGCGGATGCCGCAGCCTTTGCGCCGGCTTCTGACGCGTGTGCCTGTCCCCAGCGGATCATCTGGGAATAGATCCACAGTGCCTTGGACGGGCGCGGATAGTTGGCATGATCTTCGTGGAAGGTGAAATAGCGGTCGATCACGCGCCGATTGCCACGTGCATCGAGGTTGAACTCGCCGGACAGGACATGGCGGATAATGTGCACGGGGGCTGCGATATAGCGTTGCTCGGCCAGCAGCTGCGCCAGCGCATCGTGGTTTTCCGGCCGGTCGCACCAGCGCGCGGCGGCATCCAGCGCAACGATGAGGCGCGAAACGGTGTCCGGATGGCGTTCGGCCCAGTCCGGTCGCATGCCGATCACCTTTTCAGGTGCGGACGGCCAGATATCCTGCTTGGCCGCGACAATGCGCCCGACGCCGCGTTCGGAGGCGACCATGTTCCAGGGCGCCCCGACGCAAAAACCGTCAATGGCGCCGGCGGCCAGGGCATCGGAGGTGAGCGGCGGCGGCACCACCACCAGTTTCACATCGCGATCCGGATCGATGCCGCCGGCTGCCAGCCAGTAGCGGAACTCATAATTGTGCGAGGAAAACGGATAGGTCATGCCCAATGTCGGCGCCGGTTCACCGGCCTCGCGCATGGCATTCAACACAAGGGCGAGCGCTCGCGCGTTTTCGAGCGCGGTCCCGGTTTCGGCAAGGCCTGCCACGTCCTGCATGCGGGCAAACAGCCGTGTGGACAGCGTGATGGCATTGCCGCCGCGGCCAAGCGAAAAGGGCGTGATGGTGGGAGACGGGTTGGAGCCGAGACCGAGCATGGAGGCCACTGGCATGGGCGACAGCATATGCGCGATGTCGAACTGGCGAAAGGCCAGCCGGTCGCGCACATTGGCCCAGGATACGTCTTTTACGAGGTCCAGCGTCAGGCCCTCGCGGGCGGCAAAGCCGAATTCGGCAGCCGCAATCAGGATGGAAGCATCGACCAGCGGGATGAAGCCGGCACGCAGCAGCTTTGGTCCTTCACCTGCCACACGGGCGGGTGCGGACAAGGGGCCACCCGTCTCTGCTGTCGCCATCATATCCACTCCTGTCCTCTCCGGCCTGCCGCATATGCACTCTTGCGCATCACATCAGCAGCCCTGCAGCCGTGACCACGCTCTGGGCGATCTCGGACATCTTCTTTTTTTCATTCATGGCCGTCTGGCGCAGCAGTCCGAAGGCATCTTCCTCAGACAGGCCGCGCATTTTCATCAAAATGCCCTTGGCGCGTTCGATGACCTTGCGGTCTTCCAGCGCCGAGCGCGCATCCGCCAGTTCCCGTTGCAGGCGGCTGAAGGCATTGAAGCGCGACACCGTCATGTCGAGGATCGGCTTTACCCGCTCCTTCTTCAGTCCGTCGACGATATAGGCGGATACGCCCGCCTCGACAGCGGCTTCGATCGAGGCGGTATCGGAGCGATCGACGAACATGGCAATCGGGCGCGATACGGCGCGCGTCAACTGGAACAGGTGTTCCATCATGTCGCGATTGGGATTTTCGATATCGATGATGATGACATCCGGCCGTAGCGTGTCGATGATGCGTGCCACGCCATTCACCTCGTGAATGACGGTCACCCGGTGATGCCCGGCCTCGCGCAAGCCTTCCTCGATGATGGAGGCGCGGATTGCGTTCTCATCGAGGACAAGGATGGTGAGGTCACTGTGCAGCATGCGGCTACTGATGCCGCAGTGCAAAACGCTTGGCAAGCCAGTCGCCTAAAATTCATGCAAATTAAGTATCTGCTTAAGATTTGTCTCTGCTGCCCTCCTGCCACGGGTGCTGCATAAAATCGTACTTTTATGGCGGTGCTCTCGACAGGCCGTTATTTTACCATTATCGCTTAAACGATTAATCAATCTTGGCCTGCCATGAAGCCTGAAAAACCCAAATTGGCGCTGCTTGCCGGTGCCCTCGGCGTATCGGTCGCCACCGTTTCCAATGCCCTGTCCGGCAAGGGGCGTGTGTCGCCGGAACTGGCCGAGCGCATCCGCGCCAAGGCCGATATGCTGGGCTATGTGCCGAGTGTCGCCGGGCGCGCCCTGCGCACCGGGCGCAGCGGCGTCATCGGCCTGGTTCTGCCGGATATCGGCAATCCGCTGTTTCCGCAAATCGCCCAGGCCATCGAGCAGGCGGCATCCATGCGCGGTTATGGCGTGCTGATCGGCGATTCGCGCGGCGAGGTCGATGGCCAGACCCAGGCGATTGCCCGGCTGATCGATCGTGGTGTCGATGGAATGGTGGTCATTCCCCGGCGCGGTACGCGGGTCTCCGACATCGGCTGTCCTGTGGCCGTGATCGATTCCCCCTCGACGCCCGGCAATACGGTCTCTGCTGATCACTGGGATGGTGGGCGCCAGATGGGCGCGCATCTCGCAAGCCTTGGCCATCGTCGGGTTCTACTGGTCGGCACAAGTCCGCTCTCCAATGTCCAGGCGGACCGCATTGGAGGGTTGAAGGAAGGTCTCGGTGATGGAAGCATCACCGAGACCGTCTGGATCGAAAAGCTCGAAGCGAACCTCGGCCCCGGCTGTCCGCTCGGTCTCGTCGCGCGCGTCGCGCAAGGGTTCACTGCGATTGCGACCCTGTCGGATCTGACGGCGCTTCGGGCGCTGACGGAATTGCAGGTGGCCGGCATTGCTGTGCCGGCTGCGGCAAGCGTGACCGGGTTTGACGACCTAGTCTGGGCTTCCGTCGTCACGCCGGGGATTACAACGATGCGCCTGAATGCAACGGAGGTGGCGCAACTGGCCGTGACCGCGCTGACGCAAGCGATCGAGGCCATACCGCGTGGCGAGCTGTCACCTTTAGGCACCGTCATGGCTGCGCGCGAGTGCGTTCCGATGCAGCTGGTCATCCGCCAGTCATCCGGCCCCGCCGTGCAACCATCCGATCAGGGACAGCCCTCATGAGCGCTCAACGCTTCGTCCTTGTCGCCTTTGTCCGTGGTCGCATTTCCGCCTTGCTCAAGCTATTTAAGAGGATGCAGACACACAGATCTCCCGTCATTGCCGGTTCTGCCTCACTGCGAGGCTACTTGAGCATACCCCGGTCCATCCCCTCAGCGGCGGGATTGTCCGGGTTGCCGCGCGCGGTTTTCCTGGTTTCAGATCCTTTCCAGGATGTCGCGTGCGGCGCATCTCTTTGTCTTTCATCCGGGAGGCCGTGCTGATGGCCGTGTGGATCGATAGCGACATCGGTTTCGATGACATCGCGGCCATTCTTGTGGCTTGCCATGCAGGCGATCCGATCTCTGGCCTCTCGCTCGTGTTTGGCAATGCGCCGCTGGCGCAGGTTGAAGAGAATGCCGCCGGTGCGGCGCATGCCTTCGGCTGGACATTTCCGGTCTATCGTGGCCGCGCGCTGCCCGTGCTGGGTGTTCTGGAAACCGCGCAGGGCATTCTGGGCGATCACGGAATGCCGACGGCGGGCCAGCGCCTGCCGCAGGTACACGCTGAGATGCAGGCGGAAACGGCCTTTGATGCCCTCTGCCGCTTTCTAACAGCTGATGGTCCTCACCGTATCCTGGCGCTTGGTCCTCTCACCAATCTGGCGGCGCTTTGCCTTGCCCGCCCGGATCTTGCCGCCCGCATCGATGAGCTGGTCTGGATGGGCGGCGGTGTCACCAGCGGCAATCACACCGCCTCTGCCGAATTCAATGCGCTGGCCGATCCGGAAGCTGTTGCCATCGTCATCGTCCATGGCCTGCCCTTGCGCATGGTTGATCTTGACCTCTGCCGCAAGGTTCTTGCCACGCCCGCCGATGTCGAGCCGGTGCGGGCTGCCGGTGGGCGCAATGCGGACCTGATCGCCGATCTTCTCTCCGGTTTCATCGATATCGCCATCCAGCGCGGTCGCCACGCCATGTCGCTCTATGATGCGGTTGCCGCCGTTTGTTTCGTGCGCGAAGATCTCGTCACCTGGCGCGAGGCGCGGCTCGATGTGGAATTGCAGGGCCTGCACACGCGTGGCCGCACCGTGGTGGAAACGCGCAGCGGCCGCCAACCTTTCAACGCCTCCTATGCCGTCGATATCGATGTGGAGGCCGCCCGCCGCCTCATTCTCGACAGCCTCAGAAACGAAGCATCCCGATGACCCGTCCCTTTGAGCTATTCGATATCAACCTGCCGGAATTGCGCCATCGTGCGGTGCAGGCGGCACGCGGCGATGTTGCCTTCGACGTGCTGTTGCGTGGCGGCACAGTGGTGGACGTGGTGACCGGTGAATTGCGGCTTGCCGATATCGGGCTTGTTGGGCCGATGATCGCTAGCGTCCATGCGCCGGGTTCGCGCGCTGACAGCGCGACCATCATCAATGCCAGCGGCGCCTTCATCGCACCGGGTCTTATCGATACGCATATGCATATCGAAAGCTCTATGGTCACTCCTTCGGCCTATGCGCAGGCTGTCGTGCCGCGCGGTGTCACTACCGTCGTCTGGGACCCGCATGAATTCGGCAATGTGCTGGGAATTGCGGGCGTCAACTGGGCCGCCGATGCGGCAATCGATCTGGCGCTGCGCGTCATCCTGCTTGCACCCTCCTCGGTGCCGTCGGCGCCGGGCCTTGAAATGGCCGGTGCCGATTTCGGGCCGCAGGAACTGGCCGAGCTTCTGGCGCGGCCGGATATTGCCGGCATTGCCGAAATGATGAACATGCGCGGCATCATCGAAGGCGATGCGCGCATGGAAGGCATTATCCAGGCGGGGCTCGAGACGCAGAAGCTGATCTGCGGCCATGCTCGCGGTCTCTCGGGTGCCGATCTTCAGGCTTTTATCGCGGCGGGCGTGACATCCGATCACGAACTGGTCTCGGCCGATGACCTGATGGAAAAGCTGCGCGCTGGCCTCACCATCGAGCTTCGCGGCAGCCATGACCATCTTCTGCCCGAATTTGTCGAAGCGCTGAACCGGCTTGGCCATCTGCCGCAAACGGTGACGCTGTGTACTGACGATGTCTTCCCCGACGATCTTTACGCCGCCGGCGGTCTCGACGATGTGGTGCGCCGCCTTGTCGGCTATGGCATGCGACCGGAATGGGCGCTGCAGGCCGCTACGATCAACGCAGCACGCCGGCTTGGTCGTCCCGATCTCGGCGTGATCGCGCCCGGTCGCCGGGCGGATCTTGTGCTGTTTGAAGACCTGTCCAGTTTCGAGGCGCGGCGCGTCTTCGTCTCGGGCCGCGAAGTGGCAGCCGGCGGTGCGCTCCTGTCGCCGCCGTCCGCCACCGACACGCTCGTTCTGACCGAAACGATGAAGCTCGAGCCGCTGACCTCTGCCGATTTCCAGGTTTTCGCCGGTGGTTCCGCCGTTCAGGTCGCAACCATCGACCGGCCGCGCTTCACGCAATGGGGCGAGGCAACGGCAGAGGTCGTGGATGGTGTCGTAGTGCCGCCGCCAGATGCGACGCTGATTGCGGTTGCGCATCGCCACGGTCTGGCCGATGCAAGGCCGCGTGTCGGCTTCCTCACCGGCTGGGGAGAGTGGCGCGGTGCTTTCGCCACCACTGTCTCGCATGACAGCCATAACCTCACAGTTTTTGGCCGTGACCCCGAAGACATGGCAGCGGCTGCCAATGCAGTGATTGCCGCAGGCGGCGGTCTCGCCGTTGCGGCGGGCGGCGAAGTGAAGGCGCTTCTGGCCCTGCCGCTCGCCGGCCTCGTTTCCGATATGGGCGTGGCCGAAGTGGCGCAGGGCTTTGCCGGCATTCGCGAGGCTATGGACGGCATCATCGACTGGCAACCGCCTTACCTGGTGTTCAAGGCCTGTTTTGGTGCAACGCTTGCCTGCAATGCCGGACCGCATCAGACGGATCGCGGTATTGCCGATGTATCGACCGGCCAGTTGCTGGAAACACCTGTTCTGTCGAAGCTTGCCGGGTAGGAAACGTCCCTGCATTTTTCGTCGGTAAATTTGTCGCGGTTGATTCTGCGCAAAGTCTGACATCGGTTTTGCGGCTAGATCTTCTCTTCGATGAATTGCGCAAGGATATGGGGGATGTCCCTGCGCCAGGGGAAGGGGAAGCCCTCCGAAGGAAGGCCAATGAGTTCCGCTTATCAGGTGTCCGATATGACGGTTGCCCAGGTCGATCGCGCCTATCCGCTGGTCGATGCGTCTGAGGTGATTTCAGATCTGCCGCATTGGCGAGGCTTTTGTCGCCGCATCATCAAGGCCAATGGTGATGGCAATACCACCGAACGCCTGCTGGTCTGTGTCAATACTCTTGGCTATCTGAAGGGCGTGTGCCTGGCGATCTTTCGCCAGAGCGAGAACGGCCCCATTCTGGATGTTCCGCTGCATGTGGTGGCAACCGTTCTGGATGAAGAGGGCGTGCGGGAGGCCCTTCGGGATCGGTTGCAGGCTCTGGCTGCCATGGCCGGATGTGCCGAAATGCATCTGCCGGCGTGATATCATTCAGGCATGAAGGGTGCGCGTTTCAGGCGCCGCGTGCCTCAGCCGTGCCTGATTGGCCTGCTTCGCCGGTGAAGATGTAACCCACGCCGCGCACTGAACGGATGAAGGTTGGATGCGCCGGATCGCTCTCGATCTTCTTGCGCAACCTGGCAATCTGCGCATCGATGGCGCGGTCAAAGGCCTCCAATTGCCGGCCACGCGTCTGGTCCATCAGCATTTCGCGTGTCAGAACCCGGCCGGCATTGCGGACCATGACCGCCAGCATGTCGAATTCGCCCGTGGTCAGTTCAATTTCCTGATCGTCCGGGTTGAGCAGCCGGCGCCGGCTGATCTCCAGGCGCCAGCCATCGAAAGCCAGAACCTGGCCCAGATCCTGTTGCGGTGTTTCAACTGGCCGGCGGCGGCGCAGGATGCTGCGCACGCGGGCCAGCACCTCGCGCAGGTGGAAGGGCTTGGGGATGTAATCATCGGCGCCGACCTCCAGCCCGATAATGCGATCCACCACGTCGTCGCGACCGGTCAGCATGACGATCGGCACGTCCGATGTCGTGCGCACTTCGCGTGCCAGGGCAAGGCCGTCTTCGCTATTGGGCAGCACGAGATCCAGCAGGATCAGGTCGACGACATGATCGGCAAGCGCCCGGCGCATGGATGCGCCATCGGCCGCGCCAATCACCACAAAGCCCTCGTCCTCGAAATACCGGCTGACCATTTGGCGGATGCGGGGATCGTCATCCACAATAAGGATTCGGTCCGACCGCCGTTCGAGCTTCGTCATTCCACTAACCAGACTGCAAAATGCGCTGTTACAAACTGTTACACGATTCAACCGACCGTAACATGCCCGGCATCCTTCTGTCACCGCCAACCGCCATAGTTTGGACACCAAGACAGAGGGACGCACATGCTTTCGACAGCTCACACCGCACATTCCGCTTTCGCCCCCATGGCGACGATGAAGCCGCAACTGACGACGCTGGACGAACTGTTTTCCACTGTCCCCCGCGAAAGCCTGGATATAGGCGAAGGCCTGTTCTGGCAGGGCGATCGCGCTCAGCACATCTTCGAGATCAGCGAAGGAGTCTTGAGAATTTTCAAGATCATCGGCGATGGTCGCCGGGTCATTACCGGTTTTCTCTATGCGGGAGACATGGTCGGCCTGTCGCTGAAGGACGTCTATATCTACAGCGCCGAAGCGGTTACACCAGTCAAGGTTCGCCGCGTCACCAAGAAGAACTTTCGCGATGCGCTGGAAAATTCCCCCGAGCTTCGCCCGCAGCTTTTCGCGCTGATGTGTGACGAAATGGCTGCCGCACAGGACCAGATGGTGCTTCTGTCGCGCAAGAGTGCCGAGGAACGCGTTTGCAGCTTCCTGTTGCTGATTGCAAAGCGCATGCATGGCGATCAGCAGATCGGCCGTTCCGTCCAGCTCCCGATGAGTCGGCAGGATATGGCCGACTATCTCGGCCTGACCATCGAGACGGTGTCGCGCACCATCACCAAGTTGGTCACACGCGGTGTTATCAGCCCGAATGGCCGTCACGCATTTGATATCGCAAAGCCCGGAAAACTGCTTGCGCTGTGTGGCGACGGCGATAGTTATGAGGATGCCGGCGAGCGCGCCGTAAAGACGAGACAGGCTGTCTGGCCGCATTGATGGATCGCCCGCGGGGGTACCAAGAGGATTTGATGGACGAGAAGACCAATCGCGGCGCGCAGACTTCCGAACTGGTTCGTCTTTTGTCTCTTCTCGACCCGGTCAATGTCATTGCCCATGATGGCAGTGGCATGATCTGCCACTGGAGTTCCGGCAGCCGCGACCTGTTCGGCTGGACTGCCGAAGAGGTGGAGGGCGAGGATTTCATTCGCCTGCTCGCCCCGATGCCCTCGCTGTCGATCGATGAGATCGTCACGCGGATCCAGGCAGATGGAGCGTGGAAGGCCAATCTCGAATATCGCCACAAGGATGGCCATAGGATCTCGGTGCTCAGCCGCTGGGTTTTGTCAGAGATGAACGGGCGTCCCCTGATTGTGCAGCTGAACGAGGATTTCCGCGCCGCAGCGACCGTGCAGGAAAGCCTTGCGGTGCGTGAGGCGCATTTCCGCTCGATCCTGCAGACCGTTCCGGAAGCCATGGTGGTGATCGACGAAACGGGCATCATTACGTCCTTCTCCTCGACCGCCGAAGACCTCTTCGGTTATGAGGCCGCAGAGGTCGAGGGTCGCAACGTCAGCATTCTGATGCCGTCGCCGGACCGCGACAGTCACGATGACTACATCCGTAACTATATGACCACCGGCCAGCGCCGCATCATCGGCCTTGGCCGTGTGGTGAAGGGGTTGCGCAAGGATCGCAGCACGTTTCCGATGGAGCTTGCGGTCGGCGAGGCGGTCTCCAACGGCAAGCGCATCTTTACCGGCTTCATCCGTGACCTGACCAGCCGCCACAAGATCGAGGAAGAACTGCGCCAGGCCCAGAAGATGGAGGCCATCGGCCAGCTGACCGGCGGTCTGGCGCATGATTTCAACAATCTTCTCACCATTATCAGCGGCAATCTCGAAATGCTCGAGATGAAGGTACATGATCCCAAGGCGCAGGTCCTGTTGAAGGAAGCGCAAGGAGCAACCGATGATGGCGCAAAGCTGACGGGGCAATTGCTTGCCTTCGGTCGTCGCCAGCCGCTCAATCCGCGCATGACCGATCTTGGCCAGATGATCTCGAATTTCTCCGAGCTGATCCGCCGCACAATCGGCGACCGCATCGAGTTGCGCACCGTCATTCGCGGTGGCGGAAACGAGGTTCTGGTCGATGGACCGCAATTGCAGAACGCGCTTTTGAACCTGACGCTCAATGCGCGTGATGCCATGCCGCACGGTGGCCAGCTGACGATAGAGGTCAGCCGCGTGCATCTCGATTTCGATTATGCGCAGATGTATCCGCAATTGCGGGCCGGCGACTATGTGCTGGTGGCTGTGACCGATACCGGCAGCGGCATGACCGATGAGGTGAAAACCCGCGCTTTTGAACCCTTCTTCACCACCAAAACGATGGGCGCTGGCACCGGGCTCGGCCTCAGCATGGTCTATGGTTTCGTGCGCCAGTCAGGCGGCCATATCCAGATCTACAGCGAGACGGGGCAGGGAACCAGCATACGCCTGTTCCTGCCGGCCGTGACCGGGATTGCCGGCGGCGCAGGCGGTGATGACCGGATGGCACCCCGCGCGGAGATCCCCGGCGGCACGGAAACCATCCTCGTGGTGGAGGACGATCCGCGCGTGCGCCGGGTTGCCGTGGCGCGGTTGGAAAGCTCCGGCTACAGCGTTCATCAGGCCGGCAATGGGCTGGAGGCGCTCGACGTGCTGGATGCGCATCCCGAGGTGGCGCTCTTGTTTACCGATATTGCCATGCCCGGCATGTCTGGCGATCAGCTGGCCAAGGTCGTGCGCGAACGGCGGCCGGATATCCGTATCCTTTTTACCTCCGGTTATGCCGAACCGGACATTGCCGGCAAGCAGCTGGCGGCGGATGGCAGCTGGCTTAAAAAGCCCTATACGGCACGCGAGTTGGCTGTGCAGTTGCGGCTGCTTCTCGATTGACCGGAGGGAGATGGTGCCGCCTGCTTCAGGTGGAGCGGCGGCGGGTTCTCTTTTGCCCTGCAACCGGTTTGCGGCTGGACAGCATGTTGCGGATATCATCCGCCGGCATGGCCTTGCCGAACAGATAGCCCTGGCCGAAATCGCAGCCCATCAGGCGCAGTGCGATCTGCTGTTCCATCGTCTCGATGCCTTCGGCAATGATGCTGAGGCCGAGATCCTTGCTCAGCATGATGAGGGCGCGGGTGATCGAGGCATCGCGCTGGCGCGTCATCAGGTCGCGTACGAAGCTGCGGTCGATCTTCAGCGTGGTGATCGGATAGCGTTGCAGTGATCCGAGCGAGGCATAGCCAGTGCCGAAATCATCAAAGGCGACCCCGATGCCGAGTGCGCGCAGCTCGTTGATCAGGTCCAGTGAGCGATCTTCATCCTGCAACGTGGCCGTTTCGGTAATTTCCAGCTCCAGCCAGCGCGGATCGACCGCGTGCAGGCGGCATAGGTCCGACACTTCGCGGGCCAGATCGCTGCCGCGCATTTGCGATGGGAAGAGGTTGATGCCCATCTTGACCGGCACAAGACCGGCTTGCGTCCATTCGCCCAACTGGCGGATGGCCTCGCCGAGGACCCAGAGGCCGACATCGAGGCTGAGCGCGCTCTGTTCCAGTGCGGGGAGAAAGTCTCCCGGCATGATCAGGCCCTTTTGCGGGTGGTGCCAGCGGATAAGGGCTTCGATGCCGCTCACTTCGCCGGTTTCCAGAAGAACTTGCGGTTGATAATGCAGCACGAACTGGTGTTCGTGCAAGGCGCTCAACAGCTCGTCGCGTGCGACGCGACGCTGCTGGTCGGCAAGCTCCACCTGTCCATCATAGCTGCTGATCGTGCGGCCGCCGGCCTTGCGGGCATTCCATAGGGCAAAATCGGCATTGGCCAGCAATTGCTGGCCATCCTGCTGTGTGTCGCTGGTGGCGTGGCCGATGCTGGCGCTGAGCTTCAGCCGATGGCCGGCAATCTGGAAAGGTGTGTCCAGGGCGTCAAACACGGCCTGAACCAGCGCATCGCGCTTTGCGGCCTCTAGCGGGGTATCGACAAAGGCCCCAAACAGGGTTTCGCCCATGCGTGAAATGACGCTGTTCTTGGGTAGAACCATTGGCAGGCGGACGGAAATATTCTGCAGCAGGCTGTCGCAAACCTCCTGACCCAGACGATCGCCGATCTCGCTGAAATCGTCGAGTTCGATCAGCAGCAGGCTGATGCGGCTTTCTGTCAGGCATGCGTCATGCAGAAGTTCTTCGAAGCGGTGCCGATTGTGCAGGCCCGTCAGCGTGTCGTGATTGGCAAGCCGCAGCAGTTGCGCATCGCGTTCGCGGCGCGCCGAGACATCCTTGATGATGGCGCCGATGCAGTGCTGCGCATCATCCCCCCAGTTCGACAGCGTGATCTCGATCGGCACTTCGGTGCCATTGCGCCGGCGGGCCGTTACCTCGACGCTCTTGCCGGTCAGGCTCGGCGCATCCGGATTGCCTGTCCGGGCAAAACTATCCTTATGCGCCTCATGAAAGCGCTTCGGAATGATCATCTCGACATTCTGGCCGACGAACTCGGCATGGCTGTAGCCGAACAGGTTGCACATCGCGGCGTTGATGAACTGGATGCATCCGCTTTTATCGACGGCAACCATGGCAAGGTCGCTCGCATTGACGAAATCGACGGCGATGTTGGCCTGGAATTGCAGACGACGGTAATCCATCCGCTCGATCACCAGCCGCGCCATGAAGGCCAAATTCGCACATTCTTCTTCAGAAAACGCGGCGCGCGGTGTTTCGTCGGCGATGCAAAGCGCGCCGATCCGCTCCCCGTTTGCCGTGATCAGCGGTGCACCGGCATAAAACCGGATGAAGGGTGCAGCGGTCACAGGTGGCAGATCGCGCATCCGCTCGTCTTGATGCGTATCGAGAATGACGAGAATGCTCGAGGTTTGGATTGAGAAATTGCAAAGCGAACTGTGTCTGTCGCCGCTGGTCAAATGGCGCCCTGCAGCAGACTTGATCCAGCATTTATTGGCATCGACCAGGGACACGTAGGCCATGTCGCTTGAGAATAAATGGGCGGCAAGTTCACAGATGGAAGCAAAACCATCTTCCTTCTCCGGCCCGCTCATGCGGTATGGGACCAGAGCTTCACAGCGACGGTCTTCCGCATGTTGATCGAAAAAGCTGTGTGCCATGTCTGCTTCCGGCGAACCAATAGTCTCCCATGCCTAGCATTCAAATCGTTAGAAAACGAATAACAAAACGCAAAGTTGTCGCTAAGACCCCCCTTTATTAGGGGGCTTGCGTATGAAGCGGGGAGAGATGCACGGGTCGTGGAGAAAGTGACAGGAATGCCTCGGAACGGCCAATATAGATGATTGCCGTTGCTTTCATTTCGTCCAAAATTGTTGTGATCTGCTTCTGGGTTTCGGGATCCAGCGTTTCAAGAGCATCATCGATGATGATCCACTTGGGCTTGATGAGCAGGGCATGGGCAAGCCTCAGCCGCGCCTGGTCCTCTTCTTCCAGCGCGCGTTCCCAGCGGTCACGGGCATCCAACCGGTCGGCCAGCCGCTCAAGACCAACATGTTCCAGCGCTGCCATCAGCTGGGTGTCGCCATAGGCTGTCACGGCATGCGGATAGGTGATCACTTCGCGCAGGCTGGTATCGGGAAAATAACCTTTCTGGGGAATGAACAGCATTTCGCCGGGCGGCGGCAGGCGGATCTCGCCTTCGCCCCATTGCCATAGACCCGCCATGGCTAGAAACAGCAGATGCCGGTTGGCGCGCGGATCACCATTCACCATCACGCGCTCGCCCATCTCTATGACGGTTTCGCCGGCAAGCCGCAGCCCCCGCTCGGCACTGGAGCCTGTGGGCGGCGGCGAGAGGACGAGATCGCGGATCACCATCCGGTCTTCGTCGTTCAATGTCACGTTGAGGGCGGAGGGTGCATCGCTCGTCTGGTCCATGTCCTGCAATGCGCGACGGAAGACGGACACGCGGTAGAGTGCTGCCTTCCAGTCAGCGATCGGCCGGAAATTGTCGACATACCAGCGCAGTGCTGTGTTGACCTGGTTGAAGGCGCCAACCGCCATCATCAGCCCGCCGAAGGTCAGGCTGCCGCTGAAATAGACCGGTGCTGCAATCAGGATCGGTGCAATCGTCGTCAGCCAGCCGAAGCCGGCCGAGACCCAGGTGAGATTGGTATAGGCCAGCGCCAGCCGCCGGATGATTTTAAGCACTTCCGTGATGGACAGCTGGATGCGCCGGCGCTCGCTCTCTTCGCCATTGGTCACCGTGATTGCCATCAGGTTCTCGTTGGTGTGCATCAACGAAAAGCGCAGTTCGGCTTCCTTGGAATAGCGCTCGGTATTGAGGCCGGGCAACCGGCGTCCGACCAGCTTGCTGAGCGCAGAGGCCGTGGCGGCATAGATGAGGGCGGCCCAGACCATATATCCGGGAATGGCGATTTCCCGGCCTTCTATGGTGAAGGCGAAATCGGCGGAAATAATCCACAGCACGCCGATGAAGCTGGCAAGCAGAATGGTGGAATTGACGAGGCCGATGGCAAGCGTCGTCGTCAATTCCGCCAGGTTGCGGGCATCCTCATGCAGCCGCTGGTCCGGATTGATGCCGATCTTGCCGATATTGGCGAGCTTCAGCGCCCGGCGCGGCATCATCCACTGATCGACCAGATCGCGTGCCAGGCCCTCGCGCATGTAAAGCGCTGTCATCTGGTTCAGCCAGGCCTGGATGACGTTGAGGACCAGAAGGGCACCGGCGATGATAAAGAAGACCTGCAACTGCTCCAGGAAGGCCGGCAGGTCGCGCTGTTCCAGGGCGTTGTAGAAAGGCGTGTTCCAGTGGTTAAGGCGGTACTGCCCGTAGACCGTCGACAGGATGACGGTCAGCAGCGCAATTGTCAGCAGCAGCACCCGGTTGCGCACCTTCGTGGCCCAGAAAGCGCCAGCCATGACCTTGAGCTGGGCGCCAAAGCCAAACTCGGCACTATCGATCTCGAACTCGGAGGTCTGTTGGTTGGAAAGGTCGGTCTGGGCCATCTGATAATCCATGCTGCGCGGCGGGCGAGAGTGGTCTGTCTGCCGTCGCTTCATACCTACACGACAATTCTAAAGCGATGACTTCTCTTCCTGCCAGCCCCCACAGGTTGTTGTCCGCATCGGCGCGGTGGTGGCCATTGTTTTGCGATGAGTATCAAAAATTATTACAAACTTAAAATTTCTGTCTTGCATGTCGGTGTTTCTGATGCAATTCTTTGCCCATAAGAGGCGGAAACAGCCTCACCAAAAGTGCTTTCGCGGGAGAGGAAACCCACGGCATGCACTCGTAAAATAGGGGACTGACGATGCTGGGACCGACCAGTCACGTGGATACGTTTGCCCGCGATAATCTTCCGCCGTTCGAGGAATGGCCGGAGCTTCTGATGGATGGTTTTGACTATCCGGATTATCTGAACGCTGCAGTCGAGCTGACCGACCGTATGGTCGAAAAGGGTTTTGGCGATCATACGGCGCTGATCGGCAATGGGCGCCGGCGCACCTACAAGGAACTGTCCGACTGGACCAACCGCATCGCGCTGGCGCTGGTGGAAGATTACGGTCTGAAGCCCGGCAACCGGGTGTTGATCCGCTCCGCCAACAATCCGGCCATGGTCGCCTGCTGGCTTGCCGCCACCAAGGCCGGTGCCGTGGTGGTCAATACCATGCCGATGCTGCGGGCCGGCGAACTGGCAAAGACCATCGACAAGGCCGAAATCTCGCTGGCGCTCTGCGACACGCGGCTGATGGACGAGCTGGTGGCGGTTGCCAAGCAAAGCCCTTTCCTGAAGCAGGTCATCGGCTTTGATGGCACGGCCAATCACGATGCCGAACTGGATCGCGCGGCCCTCAACAAGCCGGTGCGTTTCGAGGCGATCAGGACCGGTCGTGATGATGTGGCGCTGCTCGGCTTTACCTCTGGCTCCACCGGGATTGCCAAGGCCACCATGCATTTCCACCGCGATCTGCTGATGATCGCCGATGCCTATGCCAAAGAAGTGCTCGCGGTTACCGAGAATGACGTGTTCGTCGGCTCGCCGCCGCTTGCCTTCACATTCGGGCTTGGCGGGCTTGCCATCTTTCCCTTGCGCTTTGGTGCGGCGGCCACGCTTCTGGAAAATGCCACGCCGCCGAAAATGATGGAGATCATCGAGACCTACAAGGCGACGATCTGCTTCACGGCTCCCACCGCCTACCGCGCCATGCTGGCGGCTATGGCAGACGGCAAGGCCGATCTTTCATCGCTGCGCATTGCCGTGTCTGCCGGCGAGACCCTGCCGGGACCCGTCTTCGAGGAATGGACGCAAAAGACCGGCAAGCCCATTCTCGATGGCATTGGCGCAACGGAAATGCTGCATATCTTCATTTCCAACCGCTTGGGCGAGGCGAAGCCCACCTGCACCGGCCGGCCGCTGACCGGCTATCAGGCGAAAATCGTCGATGAGGCTATGAACGAGGTGCCGCGCGGCACAATCGGGCGGCTTGCGGTCAAGGGGCCTATCGGCTGCCGCTACATGGCCGATAGCCGCCAGAAGGAATATGTGCGCGATGGCTGGAACCTGACTGGCGACAGCTTTACCCAGGATGAAGACGGTTTCTTCCATTTTGCTGCCCGCTCCGACGACATGATCGTGTCTGCCGGCTACAATATTGCCGGACCGGAGGTGGAGGCTGCTTTGTTGAAGCACGATGCGGTGCTGGAATGCGCCGTCATCGGCGTTGCGGACGAAGAGCGCGGTCATATCGTGCAGGCGCATGTGGTGCTGGCCGATCCGTCGAGCGCCTCCGATGCAATGGCGAAGCTTCTACAGGATCACGTCAAGGCAATCATCGCGCCTTACAAATATCCGCGCTCGATCATCTTTGCAGAGACACTGCCGAAAACGGAATCCGGCAAGATCCAGCGGTTCCGGCTGAAATGAAATCAGACGGCCGCGGGGTGCTTGTCTGCCTGCAAGCAGCTGTGGATGTTTCGTTTCACTTGTGAAAATCTGCCGGTGCATCGTTAAGATCGCAATCGAACACGTGTGGCGGTTGGGGATAAAAGCCCGCCACAACAAGAACAATCACTGGAACATCAGCAAAAACGGGAGTGCATGACATGAAGACCATTCTGAAGGCTGCAACCTTGGCGCTCGCTCTGGGCTCTTCTTCGCTTGCCATGGCCGAACCGATCAAGATCGGCCTCATCACCACGCTGTCGGGCGGCGGCGCTGGCCTCGGCGTCGATACGCGCGATGGCTTCATGCTGGCCATCAAGCAGTCCGGCAACAAGGATATCACCGTCATTACCGAGGATGATGCCCAGAAGCCGGAACTGGCCGTGCAGATCGCCGACAAGATGATCCAGAGCGACCAGGTGGATATCCTGACCGGTATCGTCTGGTCGAACCTTTTGATGGCGGTGGTGCCCGGCGTCGTGGCGCAGGAAAAGCTCTACATTTCCACCAATGCCGCACCGGCGGCGCTGGCCGGAGAGAAATGCGATCCGCTCTATTTCAACGCCGCCTACCAGAACGACAATCTTCATGAGGCCATGGGCGAATATGCCAACAAGGTCTACAAGAAGATGTTCATCATGGCCCCCAACTATCCGGCGGGCAAGGATTCGCTGACCGGCTTCAAGCGCTACTTCAAGGGCGATGTCAGCAAGGAAATCTACACTCAGGTTGGCCAGACGGATTATGCAGCTGAAATCGCCCAGATCCGCGCCTCGGGTGCCGACGGCGTATTTGCCTTCCTGCCCGGCGGCATGGGCATCGCCTTCATGAAGCAATATGCTCAATCGGGCGTGAAGATCCCCGTCATCGGCCCCGGCTTCTCGTTCAGCCAGGACGTTCTGCCGGCCATCGGTGATGCTGCACTCGGTGCCAAGGCATCCGGCCAATGGGCCAAGGATCTCGACAATGCGGCAAACAAAAAGTTCGTGCCGGCCTTCCAGGCTGAATATGGCCGCCTGCCATCCATCTATGCCGTGCAGGCCTATGATGCGGGTCAGCTGATTGTCGCTGCCGCTGCCAAGGCCAGCATCAAGGATACGGCAGCCTTTGCTGCGGAATTGAAGAAGGCCGATATCCAGTCGCCGCGCGGAAAGTTCAAGTTCAACACCAATCGTCATCCGATCCAGGATATCTATGTGACCGAAGTGGTGAAGGACAATGGTGTGCTGACCAACAAGATCGTCGAGAAGATCTTCACCGATCACGGCGATGCCTATGCAAAAGACTGCAAGAAGTAAGGACGCCTCGTGACCTTTGCTCTGGCAATCGAGCAGTTGCTGAACGGGGTTCAGCTCGGCGTCATGCTGTTTCTGATGGCGGCCGGGCTGACGCTGATCTTCGGCGTCATGGGCCTGATCAATCTGGCCCATGGCTCGCTCTACATGGTCGGCGCCTTTGCCTGCGCAAGCGTGGCGGCCTGGACCGGTTCCTTCTGGCTCGGCGTCATCGCAAGCCTTGCGGCGGCGGCGGCTGCCGGTGCCATCATCGAGATCACGGTGATCCGCAGGCTTTACGATCGCGATCATCTGGACCAGGTGCTGGCCACTTTCGCGCTGATCCTCATCTTTTCAGAAGGTACGCGCTGGCTGTTCGGCTCGTTTCCGCTCTATCTCGATATTCCAGCCGCCCTGCAAGGGGCAATGGAACTGCCGGGCGGCGCGCAATATCCGGTCTATCGTCTGGCGATCATCGTTACCGGCGCGCTGGTAGCCCTCGGGCTCTATCTTTTGATCTCCAAGACGCGGCTTGGCATGCGCATCCGGGCCGGCGAAAGCGACCGCGAGATGATTGCAGCGCTCGGCGTCGATATCCGCACGCTCTATACGCTGGTCTTTGCGCTGGGGGCAGCCCTTGCCGGGCTTGCCGGTGCCATGGTTGGCGCGCTGCAATCGGTGCAGGTCGGCATGGGGGAACCGGTGCTGATTCTGGCCTTCGTCGTCATCATCATCGGCGGCATCGGCTCCATCAAGGGTGCACTCATCGGCGCTCTGCTGGTCGGCGTTGTCGACACGATGGGACGCTTCCTGTTGCCGCAGGTGTTTGCGCTTGTCGTGCCGCCGGCCCAGGCTGGCCTGATCGGCGGGTCGCTTGCCTCCATGCTCATCTATATCCTGATGGCGATCATCCTGGCGGTCAAACCGCGCGGGCTGTTCCCGGCGCAGGCATGAGGATCAACCCATCATGAAGCGCGAAACCATCATCAACCTTGTTCTGGCCGCTCTGTTGCTGGCGGTGCCCTTCATCGCGCAGGCCATGGGCCAGACCTTCACCATTACGCTTGCCACCCGCATCGCCATCCTGGCGCTGGCGGCAACCGGGCTCAATATTGCGCTCGGGCTTGGCGGGCTTGTGTCTTTCGGCCATGCCGCCTTCTTCGGTGTCGGCGGTTATGTGGCCGGCATTCTGTCTGCCCATGCCTTTTCCGGCGAACCAATGGTGTTGGGTTTTGAAGGCACGCGCCAGATGCTCATCGTCTGGCTGGTCGCCATCACAGCTGCCGGTCTGCTTGGGCTTTTGATCGGCGTCATCAGCCTGCGCACCTCCGGCGTCTACTTCATCATGATCACGCTCGCCTTTGCGCAGATGGTCTACTACTTCGCCATTTCCTGGCCGGCCTATGGTGGCGAGGACGGGCTATCGATTGCCGTGCGCAACCAGTTTCCCGGCGTCAACAGCATGCGGCCGCTGAACTTCTTTCTCATCTGCTATGGCGTGCTGATCGTCGGGCTGGTGCTTTCGGCGCTGATCAAGGCTTCGCGCTTCGGCGCGGCCCTGCAGGCGGTGCGGCAAAACGAAGTGCGCGTCGCCTCGATCGGCATTTCGCCGATGCCGATCCGCCTGACGGCTTTCGTCATTTCGGCCATGCTGACGGCTGTGGCAGGCGCGCTGTTTGCCGATCTCAACCGCTTTGTCAGCCCCTCCATGCTCTCCTGGCACATGTCGGGCGAACTGATCGTGCTGATTATTCTGGGCGGCACGGGGCGGTTGATGGGACCGGTGGCCGGTGCTGCCCTATACGTGATCCTCGAATATCTGCTCGGTGGCTTGACCGAGCGATGGCAGTTCTTCCTCGGCCTCATTCTTCTCGGCACGGTTCTTTTTGCCCGCGGTGGCGTGATCGGGCTTCTGGCCGGAAAGGTGCGTCATGGCTGATCCCATTTTGTCCATCCGTGATCTGCACAAGAGCTTCGGCGCGCTGAAGGCGACCGATGGCGTGTCGATAGATCTTTATCCCGGCGAAATCCATGCGCTGATCGGCCCGAACGGGGCCGGCAAGTCTACGCTCATCCACCAGATCTGCGGCACGCTGCGGCAAAATTCCGGCAAGATCAGCTTGGTTGGCCGCGATATCAGCCATCTGCCGGTGGCCGAGCGCGCACGTCTGGGGCTTGGGCGCACGTTCCAGATCTCGTCGCTTGCCGGCGAGTTTTCGGCGCTGCGCAATGTCATGCTGGCGGTGCAGGCGGGCCAGGGCTCCAGCTTCCGCTTCTTCAAGCCGGTCATGCAGGATGCGTCGCTGAGGGATGAGGCCATGGCCAAGCTCGAGCGCGTCGGGCTTGGGGGCCGCGCCGATGTGCCGGCCTCCGAACTGTCGCATGGCGAAAAGCGCCAGCTGGAGATTGCCATTGCGCTGGCGCTCAATGTGAAGGCCTTCCTGCTCGATGAACCGATGGCCGGCATGGGGCCGGAAGGCTCCAAGGTGCTGACCGGTTTTCTCCACAGCCTGCGCCAGGAAGCGCCGATCCTTCTGGTGGAACACGATATGGACGCCGTTTTTGCGCTGGCCGACCGCATCTCGGTTCTGGTCTATGGCCGGGTGATTGCCTCGGGAACGGTCGCTGAAAT
This sequence comes from Rhizobium sp. FY34, assembly GCF_005222845.1. GTDB lineage: Bacteria > Pseudomonadota > Alphaproteobacteria > Rhizobiales > Rhizobiaceae > Neorhizobium. The sequence goes on from NZ_STFZ01000018.1 coordinate 95,649, forward strand.
CCGCAATGATCCGGCCGTGCGACAAGCCTATCTGGGAGATCACGCCTGATGCTGCTCGATGTTCAGGATATCACCACCTTTTACGGCGGCAGCCAGGCCCTGTTTGGCGTGGAATTTCGCATGGCCGAGGGTGAGGTCGTGGCGCTGATGGGCCGCAACGGCATGGGAAAATCGACGACGATCAAATCGATCTGCAACCTGATGCCGCCGCGATCCGGCCGCATCTTCTTCGATGGCAAGGAAACCCTGCGCCAGCCACCGCATAAGGTGGCCCGGCTTGGCGTGGGCCTGGTGCCGGAAGGGCGGCGCTGTTTTCCCAATCTGAGCGTCTATGAAAATCTGGTGGCGGCTGCACGTCCCGGTCGCTGGACGCTGGAACGCGTCAACGATCTCTTCCCACGGCTTGCCGAACGGCGCGACCAGATGGCCCGCTCGCTGTCTGGCGGCGAACAGCAGATGCTGGCGGTCGGGCGTGCACTGATGACCAATCCGCGCCTGCTGATCCTTGATGAGGCAACCGAGGGCCTCGCACCGGTCATCCGCCAGGATATCTGGCGGGCCATCCGCACGCTGAAGGATGACGGGTTGTCGATCCTCGTCGTGGACAAGACATTGTCGGAACTGCTACCGGTCGCAGACCGCTGCGTCGTGCTCGAAAATGGTCGCACGGTCTGGGCCGGTACACCCGATACGCTGTCTGCCGAGCTGCAGGATCGCTATCTGGGTATCTGAACAGGCTCATCCTACCTATTGGCGAAATTTATCATATGACTTCCTCCGAACGTGTATTATAGATTTCCGTAGCGCCAGCTGCGGTTGCGCTGGCGTGCTTCATGGGAGGAGAAATCATGAGCAAGCGATTGAGAAGGATGCCGTGCCTGGCTGCTGCACTGCTGGCAGGCTTTGTCGCCTATGGGCCGGCGGTAGAGGCGCAGACGGATCTGCTGCGGCAGGCGATTGTGGAAAATGATGGCTGGGCGGCTGGCACCGATGGCGGTGCCAAGGCAGCCGAGGCCAATATCTATGTGGTCACCAATCGCGCCGAACTGGTTCAGGCATTGCAGGCGGGCGGAAATCCCAGTCTGCCAAAGATTATCCAGGTGAAGGGTGTGGTGAACCTGTCTGCCGACGATGCCGGTAAGGAATTGACGGAAAAGGACTATGCCGATCCTGCCTATGACGTGGACGCCTATCGCAAGGCCTATGCGCCTTCGGTCTGGAACGTCAAGCTGACGGACAAGAAGCGGCCGGAGCGGGAGTTGACCGGGCCTCTGGAAGAGGCGCGCAAGCGGTCTGCAGACATGCAGAAAGCCCGTATGGTCATCAAGATCACCTCCAACACGACGCTGATCGGTATCGGTACCGACGCAAAGATCATCAAGGGCAGTCTGGTGATCGGCGAGGGCACGGAAAACGTCATCATCCGCAACATTACCTTTGAGGATGCTTTCGATTATTTCCCGACCTGGGACCCGGGCGATTCCTGGAAGGTCGATACAAGTTATCCCGGTTGTCAGGAGAGTTTTGTCGATGCCGCAACCGGACCGCAGCTTTGCCCCGGTGGTCGCTGGAATTCCGACTATGACAATATCTCGATCAGTGGCGGCAAACGGGTGTGGATCGACCATTGCACCTTCACCGATGGCGATCGTCCCGACAAGCTGTTCCCGCCCGTCTATCCCTTCCCGCACAATATGGTGGAGCAGAAGGTGCAGCATCACGATGGCCAGGTGGATATCACCAATGGTGCCGATCTGGTGACGCTGACCTACAACCACTTCCAGGGCCACGACAAGACATCGCTGATCGGTGGCAGCGACAGCCGTGTCGAGGATGCGGGCAAATTGAACGTGACCTACCGCGCCAACTGGTTTGACAATGCCGGCCAGCGCCTGCCGCGCGTGCGCTTCGGCAAGGTGCACAGCTATAACAACTATGTTTCCGGCGTGGCCGCCGTGCCGTTGAAGGGCGTGACGGACCTGCGGGAAAAGCATGAACTGGCGTTGAAGAACATGGGCGATGCGCCGATCTTCCGCAGCGCATTTGGCGTGGGCAAGGAATCGGCCATCTATTCAGAAGCCAATGTCTTCGACATCCAGAATGGCGATATCGCTGATGTTGTCACGGTGCAGGGCGGTACGCGCTTCTTTGACCAGGGTTCTGTGGTGAATGGTGCACCGGCCGATTTCGCCAGCCTGCTCAACAAGGATCCGAAGAAGCCGATCTCTGACGATCTGGGCTGGAAGCCCTCGCTGTATGGCAAGCCGCCTATCCCGGCTGCCGAGGTGCCGGCCTATGTGAAGGCCAATGCCGGCGCCGGCAAGCTATAGCAAGACCAGCGCCCCGGTCGCGTATCGGGGCGCTGTCTTTTTGTTCCTGATCAGGCGCCAAGCCGCATGGCGGTTGGCTTCTGGTCTGCCGGCAATGCCGCAAGACGCCCGGCAAGCGTTGCCATGCGCTTGACCGCCTCTTCCAGCACGTCATCCGGAACGGTCAGTGAGATGCGGATGAAGCCTGCCGCCTGATGGCCGAAGGACGCGCCGGGCATCACCGCCACCTTTTCCGTTTGCAGCAGTTCCCAGGCATAATCGGCGCCGTCGAGACCGGTTGCCGTTACATCCACCACGACGAACATGCCGCCTTCCGGCATCATCGGCTTCAGGAGATTGCTGCCGGCCAGCGTGTCCTGCACGATCGTTGCGCGGCGCTGATAATTGGTGCGCATCACGCCGGCGGTCTCGAAGGGTTTTGACAGCGCCAGCGCCGTCATGTCGGAAATGAAGGGCTGAACGCCAAACAGCATGGTTTCCGAAACCGGCAGCAGCTTCAGGCAGAATTCCTCCGGTCCGGCTGCCCAGCCGCTGCGAAAGCCCGGTGCGGCATGCGATTTGGAGATGGAGGAGACGACGATGGTGCGCTCTGCCAGATCCGCCATGTCGAAGGGCGAGGCGAAGTCTTCACCAAAGATCAGCTGTTCATAGACTTCGTCGCAGACGATCCAGAGATCATGCTTGCGGCATATCTTGCCGATGGCAACGATTTCCGCCTCGCTGAGCACCGCACCAGTCGGGTTGTGCGGCGTGTTGAGAAGAAGCACGCGGGCTTCCGGTGTCACGGCGCGTTCCAGATCTTCCGCCTGCATGTGGAAGCGGTTTTCCGGGCGAAGCGGCACGGGAATGAAATGCGCGCCGGTGGAGGCAATCACGCCTTCATAGGTCGCATAGAGCGGATCGCCGACCAGCACGCCGTCACCTGCTTCCACCAGGCCGGTCATCACTGCGTAAAGCGCTGTCTGCGTGCCGGGAAAGCAGAGGAAGTTCTTCTCCGTCACGCCGGGGCGGCGCTTGGAGTATTTTTCGACCAGCGCCTTCAGCACCGGCGGTTCGCCGCGACCGTTGGAATAGCGGGTGCGGCCGGCATACATGGCGCGGGCGCATTCATCCAGCAGCTCTTTGTGCGGCGGCTGGTCCGGTTCGCCGATGGTTAGTTCGATGATCGGCTCGCCGGCGGCCTTCATGCGGCGCGCAGCCAGATGCAGGGCCCAGCGGCCGGACCCCAGATCGGCAAGACGGTCGGTAATGGATGCGTAACGCACAGTCATTTCTCCAGTTCAGGTCGCGTCGAAAGCAGAAAGCGCGCCGGATTCCAGACCCAGCAGCCTCTCGACGGAAATCAATGCCGTTTCGGCAAGTTCATTTTCAGCAAACATATCGGAGACCAGCGTGCCCTCCAGCCACAGTCCGTCGATCAGGCCGTTCAGCGCAATCGCATAGGACCGGTAGGTTTCGGCAGCGCCGGGGCAGCCTCTTTCCTGAAAGAAGGCGCTAAGGATCTTTTCCAGCGAGGCGAGGAAGGTCGTATAGTGTTCCCGGTGAATGGCGGAAAACACCGGATCCACGCGGATATGGCCGATAAAGGCCGCCCAGAGCGAAATGGTTCGGGCTTCCGCCACCGGTGGCGCCAGATTGGCCTGCACGAAGCGGCGCAGACGGTCACGGCCCGTGCCCTCGCTCTCGGCAATCGCATGGCTCGGCGCGCACATTTCAGACATCAGCTGGCGATAGGCCGCCTGCATCATCTGATCCTTGCCATCGAAATAATGACGGATCAGCCCGCCGGTCACGCCGGCACGCGTTGCAATCTGGCGCACGGTTGCGCCCTGAATACCGAATTCGGCAATGCAATCCAGCGTCGCCGCGATGAGGTCCTCGCGGCGTTCGGTTTCCGTTGCCCGGTGATAGGGCCGGCGTGTCACGCGGCCTGCCGCAGGATCGGGCGCGTCAGGCAGGTCGGGCCGCCTTCGCAGGCAATGCACAGCGCGTCGGCCTCAAAGGTTTGCACTTCACAGCCATGCGCTTCCATGGCCGCTTTGGTGGCTGGAAAACCCTCGACCATGATGACCTTGCCGGGGCTCAAGGGCAGAACATTGAGGTTGAGACCGTTGCTTGCGGCAAAATCGGCTTCCGGCGCGTGGATCAGGGTGTAGCCGCGCGCTTTCAACATCAGGTAGAAGGCAGCCGGCATCAGTGGCGCATGCACCAGCGCCATCTTTTCTGTAAGCGGGCTGATGACCGACATCAGATGCAGGCAGGCTTCCTCGCCGGCCCAAAGCGGCAGGTCATAGCCGAGAACCTCGACGCCGATCGGGCCAAGAATGGCCGACAGCTGTTCGATACCTGCCTGATTGGTGCGCACGCCGCGCCCGACGGCCAGCGTGTTTGCGTCTACCCAGACGCAATCGCCGCCCTCCACCGTGCCCGGTGCTTCGATTGTGCCAAGGATCGGGATGCCGGCTGCGCGGTAGGCCTTGGCATGCAATTGCGGCTCGGCCATGCGCAGCGGCTTGCCCATGCGCAGGATCACGGCGCCCTGATCTGTCATCAGCGAGGGATCATGGGTGAACATGGCATCGGCAAGACCGTCGCCCTCATCCTCCAGCCAGAGAATGTCTGCGCCTGATTGCGCAACCATCGCGGCAAAATGCTGATGCTGGAGGATCGCCTTTTCGGCGTTGAATGTCGGCCCATAGTGCCAGTCCGAGGCCTTGGCCTTTAACAGGCTGTCTGCTGGTCTGCGCATCAGAACACGGGTGAGCGATGTCGACATGGCCTGAGAGCCGTATCCGTTCATGAAAGACCTCTGAATGGCTTGGAATTTTGATTTTCGGACGGGTTTTATTATACGCTTGAGTAATGTGGGGACAAGTGCAAAACTCTTACAACAAAGTTGCGGCGCCAGCACCGTTGTATAAAAAGAATGCTGGGGGAACAGTTGGCAGATGATCGGATGATGGCACATCCGGCAGTGAAGGTAACATGGCGGATACGGCGCAAGCCATTGAAGTTAAAGGGCTTTTTAAGCGCTTTGGCCCCCTTGAAGTTCTCAAGGGTGTGTCTCTCACGGCAAATCAAGGCGATGTCATTGCCTTGATCGGCGGCAGCGGGTCGGGAAAATCCACCTTCCTGCGCTGCATCAATTTACTGGAATTGCCCACGGCAGGCCAGGTCACCATCCATGGTGAAACCATCGCGATGAAGAAGGACGGCAATGGCGGGCTGATGCCCTCCAATCGCCGGCAGGTTCAGCGCATCCGCACAAAACTCGGCATGGTCTTCCAGAGCTTCAATCTCTGGCAGCATATGACCGTGATGCAAAATGTCATCGAAGTGCCGGTGCATGTGCTGGGCCAGCCCCGCGATCAGGCCATTGAAGTGGCAGAGGCGCTGCTGCGGCGTGTTGGGCTTTATGAAAAGCGCGATGCCTATCCCGCCTTCATGTCGGGCGGCCAGCAGCAGCGCGCAGCCATTGCCCGCGCGCTCGCCATCCAGCCGCTTGTCATGCTGTTCGACGAGCCGACCTCGGCGCTTGATCCGGAACTGGTTGGCGAAGTGCTGACGGTGATCGGAGATCTGGCGCGCGAGAAGCGCACGATGATCCTTGTCACGCATGAAATGAAATTTGCCCGTCAGGTGGCAAATCACGTCGTGTTCCTGCATGGCGGGTTGATCGAGGAGCAGGGCTCTCCGGAGGCCATATTCGAGGATCCGCAATCGGAGCGGCTGAAGAAATTCATCAGCTCCGTTCACTGACCTACACAGACAACCGTAAAAGACCATTCCGAAAAGGGGAAGATCATGAAAAACCTGCTCAAGTCCGCAGCCGTGGCACTGGCCGTCAGCGTCGCCGCATTCGCGCCTGCTGTCGCCCAGGAATTGAAGATCGGCGTTGCTGCCGAGCCTTATCCGCCTTTCTCCTCGCCGGATGCGAGCGGCAAATGGGTCGGCTGGGAAATTGAATTCATCGACGCGCTCTGCGGTGAAGCCAAGGTGAAATGCGTCGTGACCCCGGTTGCCTGGGACGGCATCATTCCGGCGCTGACCACCAAGAAGATCGATGCCATTATCGGGTCGATGTCGATTACGCCGGAACGCGAAAAGACGATCGCCTTCTCGGACAAATACTATAACACGCCGGCCGCCGTGATCGGCCCGAAGGGCCAGAAGTTCGATGCCACGCCGGAAGGCCTGAAGGGCAAGATCCTCGGCGTTCAGGTGTCCACCGTTTCGGCCGACTATGCCAAGAAGTATTTCGCCCCGGTCGTTTCCGAGATCAAGGAATACCAGACGCAGGACGAAGCCAACCAGGATCTGGCAGCTGGCCGTATCGACGCGACGCAGGCCGACCTGATCACGCTCCAGGCGTTTCTGGATAGCGACCAGGGCAAGGCCTGCTGCGAAACCAAGGGCAATGTGAAGGACGATCCGGAAATCCTCGGCGCTGGCATCGGCATCGGTCTTCGCCAGGAAGACAAGGCGCTGAAGGACAAGTTCAACGCCGCCATCAAGGCTGTTCGCGCCAATGGCACCTATGCCGCCATCTCGAAGAAGTATTTCGACTTCGACATCTACGGCAAGTAAGCCGCTCCGGTCTGCCTGCCGGTCTGTCATCCTTTTCGGGTGTCTGGCCGGCAGTGCATGGACTGCTTTGAAAGCGCCTCTTCATGGACGCCACTCTCACGCTTTTATCCTTTTCGCCTCCCGGCTGGGGTGGTGTGCTGCTTGCCGGCCTTCTGGCATCGCTGCAGGTCGCCTTTGGCGGCTATCTGCTCGGCCTGTTGATCGGCACAGGCGGTGCGGCTGGAAAGCTCTGGGGTGGCCCTATCCTGCGTGATCTGCTCGAGGTCTACACGACCGTGGTGCGCGGCGTGCCGGAACTCGTGCTGATCCTCATTCTCTACTATGCCGGCACCGACGCGGTGAACCAGGTCATGCATCTGCTGGGCCTGCCCTCCGTCGATATCAGCGGGCTTGCCGCCGGCATTTTCGTCATTGGCGTGGTGCAGGGCGCCTATGCGACCGAGGTGCTGCGCGGCGCAATTCTGGCTGTGCCGCCGGGCCAGATCGAGGCGGCGCGCGCCTATGGCATGTCGCCGTTGATGTCGCTTCGCCGCATCACTTTGCCGGCGATGTTGCCCTATGCGCTGCCGGGACTTTCCAACCTCTGGCTGATCGCGACGAAGGATACGGCCCTGCTTGCCGTTGTCGGCTTTGCCGAACTGACGCTCGTGACCCGCCAGGCAGCCGGCACCACCAAGGCCTATCTCACCTTTTTTCTTGCCGCCGGCGCTTTGTATCTCGCCGTCACGCTTGTCTCGAATGTCGTCATCTCCATGCTGGAAAAGCGCGCCCGCCGTGGCATGGTGCGTTCGGGAGGTGCGGCATGAGCGAGGTGCAGGCGCCCGTTACCTATGTGCCGCCCAAGGCACGCAGTCTGTTTGAGCCGCACCGTCTGGTGCTGATGGCTGTTGCGGCCGGGCTCGTCTTTTGCATGGCCTGGTTCATGCGCTGGGACTGGCTGCCGCGCTATCAGGAGCGGCTGATCTATGGGGTCGGCCAGACGCTGCTGATGCTGTTTTCCACCGCCATTGTCGGCTTTCTATTTGCTGTGCCGCTGGGGCTTGCCCAGGTGACTGGTCCAAGGCCGCTGGCTTGGGCGGCGCGCGGCTTCTGCACGCTGATCCGCGGCACGCCGCTTCTTCTGCAGCTCTGGCTGCTCTATTACGGCCTGGGCTCGCTGTTTGCGCAATATCCGGAAATCCGTTCCTCCTTCCTCTGGCCCTATCTGCGCCAGGCCTGGCCCTATGGCTTTGCCGCGCTGATGCTGTCCTTTGCCGCCTATGAGGGCGAAGTGATGCGCGGCGCCTTTGCCGGTGTGCCGAAGGGTGAACTGGAGGCGGCGCGCGCCTATGGCATGGGCCGATTCACGCTGTTTCGCCGCATCTGGCTGCCGCGCGCTGTCCAGCGGGCTTTGCCGACGCTGACCGGCGAAACGGTATTGCAGCTGAAATCGACACCGCTGGTGGCAACCGTCACCGTGGTCGATGTCTATGCGATCATTTCGCGCGTGCGCCAGGAAACCTATCTGACCTATGAGCCGCTGCTGCTTCTGGCTCTCATCTATCTCTGCCTCACCGGCATGCTGGTCTATGCCTTCAAGCTTCTGGAAAACCGCATTCCCAATCGCGGCGCCTGATCCGTCTCAGCCGGTCTCTCGCTTGCGGTGCAGGTGAAGCATTGCCGCCGCGCCCAGAAACGGGCCGGGGGCGAGGAACAGAAAGGTCCAGCGCCAGCTGCCCAGCCAGTCGGCAATCTGCGGCATCAGCCAGATGCTGATGCTGGTCAGCGCAAAGCCAAGCCCCATCTGCAGCGACAGTGCCGTTCCGACAAGATGGCGCTCGCAAAGCTCGGTAGCGGCAGCGGAAAACTGCGCTGAATCGCCGATCACCGTCATGCCCCATATGAGAACTACTAGCATCAGCAGCCAGAAGGGGCCGTCGAAGACGAAGCCGACGAGGAGCGCGCAGCTTCCCGAGGCGATCATCATGCCGGCGGTGGTAAGCGCCCGGCCGAAGCGATCCGACAGGAGTCCGCCGGCAATGCAGCCGACAATGCCGGCGCTGAGCGCTGCAAATGTGGCAAGCGATCCGGCCCCGGTTGCGGCCCCGGCAAATGCGGCGGGCGAGGCGGAGAGAAAAGCGAGAAGCCAGGCCCAGAGCGCATAAAGCTCCCACATATGGCCAAGATAGCCAGCATTGACGAGCGCCAGATCACGGTTCCTCATCACCTGGCCGATCTGACGGGGATCGAAAATCGCGCGGGCAAACGGGTAGGGGCCCTCGCGCACGACGACCAGGAAGATCAGCGCGCCTATGAGGCCGCAGAGCGACGAGAGCTCCACCACGATGCGCCAGTCCAGGCTTGACGTGAGGCCGCGAAACAGATGCGGCAGGGAGGATCCGGCCGTCAGCGCGCCGATGACGAGGCCAAGTGCCAGGCCCCGGCCTTTCTCAAACCAGGTGGCAGCCAGTTTCATGGCCGGGGGATAGACGCCGGCCAGCGCGAAGCCGGCGGCAAACCGGCAGGCCACGGCGCCGGCAAGGCCCGGCTCCAGCAAAAGGCCGGCATTGGCGAGCGCTGCAAGCGCCGCAGAGGCGCCGGCCAGCCGGCTCATGCGCAGGATATCCGGCAGGTTGACGAGGCTGGCAAGAAGCGCGCCGGTGACGAAACCAAGCTGCACGCCATTGGTCAGCCAGGCGGCGCTGCCGGGCCCCAGCGCCAGATCCCGCGTCATTTCCGGCGCAACGGCGGTGGCCGAAAACCAGGCCGAGAGCGACAGGACGACGGCAAGGCAGAGCCAGCCCAGCATGTGCCAGCGTGCATGAGGGGGTGTCGTGACTGGCACGTTTGCCACTTCAACCTCTCCGAATCCGTTGGCTCGCGCCGATATGGCGGGCGGGAAGGTGGGGGCTGCCGAACAGCTTTTCGCGCAAAGGCCCCTCCCGGTAGCTGGTCTTGTAGACGCCGCGCTCCTGCAGGATCGGCACGACATGCGCGATGATATCGTCAAAGCATTCCGGCACGACGCTGCGTGACAGATTGAAGCCGTCTATGCCGGCCTCGCCCGACCAGGCCATCAGCTGGTCGGCGATCTGTTCGGCAGAACCGATCATCGGTGTCTGCCGGCTGCCCAGCACCATCTGCTCCAGAAGCTTGCGCTTGGTCCATTGCGGGCCGGCCTGACGGCTCACGGCTTCCACATTCGACACGATGGCATTGCTTTTGCCCGTGTTGATCGGCTCATCCAGATCATATTTGGCAAAATCGATGCCGAGCGAGGCCGCCGCATGCACGAGAGCGGCTTCCGAACTCACATAGCGGCGGTAATCCTCGAATTTCTCGCGTGCTTGCGCCTCCGTCCGGCCCGTGATGATGGTGGCGCCCATGAAGACCTGCACATCCTGTGCCTCACGGCCATAGTCCACCGCCTTGGCGCGGATGTCATCGACGATTGCCTTCACGCCCTCGATCTTCTGGCCGTTGACGAAAACGCATTCGGCATGGGTCGCGGCAAATTGCCGGCCACGGGTGGAGGAGCCCGCCTGATAGAGCATCGGCGTGCGCTGCGGCGAGGGGGAGGTGAGGTGCATGGCATCCAGCCGGTATTGCTTGCCCTCATGGCGGATCTTGTGAACTTTGGTTGGATCGGCATAGAGATGGGCGGCCCGGTCGAAAAGCACGGCATCTTCCTCCCAGCTTTCCTCCCATAGCCGGTACATGATCTGCATATATTCGTCTGCCAGATCGTATCGATCATCATGGGCGGCCTGCGCATCAAGGCCGATGGCCTTCGCCGCGCTGTCCAGATAGCCGGTGACGATATTCCAGCCCATGCGTCCACCCGTCAGGTGATCGAGGGTGGACATGCGCCGTGCAAACAGAAACGGCGGCTCATAGGTGAGGTTGACGGTGACGCCGAAGGCCAGATGTTTCGTCACCGCCGCCATGGCCGGCACCAGCATCATCGGATCATTGACCGGCACCTGCACGGCGCCGCGAATGGCGGCATCCGGGCTTGCCCCCAGCACATCGTTCACACCCACCACGTCGGCGAGGAATATGCCGTCGAACAGGCCTTTTTCCAGCCGCTGCGCATAATCCATCCAGTAGCCGATCTCGTTGAAGCGGTGCGACTGGTCACGCGGATGCGCCCAGAGCCCGTGCTGGATATGGCCGACACAGTTCATGTCAAAAGCGTTGAAACGGATTTCGCGCATTGTTCCCCTCCGGTATTGCCGGTTAAACTTGTCTACCCGCAGGTGTTTCCTATAGGGTGTATTTTGTCCACTATAAGAGACGTGATTGGAAAAAGGCAAGAATGGACAGGCACGAAAACCAGTCGGCCCAGGCGATTGCGGATCGCATCAAGATCGAGCGCGAAGCGCGCGGCTGGTCGCTGGCGGAACTTTCAGACCGTTCGGGCGTGTCGAAGGCGATGATCAGCAAGATCGAGCGCTGCGAGGCAAGCCCGACGGCAACGGTGCTCGGGCGCCTGTCCGGTGCCTTCGGCCTGCCGCTTTCAGTGCTTTTGGCGCTGGCGGAACGCGCCGAGGAGCGGCTGTCGCGCGAGGCTGATCAGCCGCTGTGGACCGATCCGGAAACCGGTTATACCCGCCGCGCCATTTCGCCCGCCAATGGCGGCGGGCTGGACCTCATCGAGGTGACGCTGCCACCCGGCGTGCGCATACCCTATCCGGCCTCTGCCTTTGCCTTCCAGCGCCAGCAGATCTGGCTGATCGCCGGGCGGCTGGATTTTGCCGAGGGGCCGGTGACGCATCAGCTATTGCCGGGCGACTGTCTGGAGCTTGGTGCGCCGCAGCCTTGCGTGTTTGCCAATCCGGGCACGGATGAGGCCCGCTATCTCATCGCGCTGACGCGGCGCTGATCATCAGGCGCCGAGCCACAGCTTGATGATCAAGCCGACGATACCAACCGCCAGAACGCCGGCCACCCAGAGGCCGGCGAACCAGGCGACCTGCCGGAGTTTCTCACCCGGCATCAGTGATAGCCCTCTTCGGGGTCGATCTTGCCGCGAAACACCCAGTAGGCATAACCCGTGTAGGCCAGGATGGCCGGGATCAGCACGGCCGCCCCCACCAGCAGGAAGAGCAGGCTTTCATCCGGCCCCGCCGCATCCCAGATCGTCACCGATGTCGGCACGATATAGGGATAGAAGCTGATGCCGATGCCGATAAAGGCAATGACGAACAGAGCGAGCGCGGAGAGGAAAGGTCGCGTGTCACGCTTGGTATTCAGCCCATAGATGAGCGAGACGAGGCAGCCGAGCACGAGCGGCGGCACGCAGATGCTGAAAATGGCGCCGGGGAAGCGGAACCAGCGATCCAGATATTCCGGCTTCAGGAAGGGCGTCCAGATGCTGACGATACCCATGGCCAGCACCGTGATGATGGCCGATATCAGCGCATAGCGTCTGGAGCGCTCTGCAAGTGAACCGGTGGTGCGCATAACGAGCCAGGTGGAGCCCAAGAGCGCATAGCCGATCAGCACCGCAAAGCCAGTGACGATGGAAAACGGCGTCAGCCAATCCCACCAGCCGCCGGCATAGGCGCGGTTGACGACCGGAATACCCTGCACCAGCGCACCGAGCGCCACCCCTTGCGAAAAGGCAGCCACCATGGAGCCGCCGGCAAAGGCCCAGTCCCACAGCCGCTCGGCCCGTTTCGTGCGCCAGCGATATTCGAAGGCCACGCCGCGGAAGATGAGCGCCAGCAGCATGGCGATGATCGGTGCATAGAGCGCCGGCAATATGGTGGCATAGGCCAGCGGGAAGACCGCCATAAGGCCGCCGCCGCCCAGCACCAGCCAGGTTTCGTTGCCGTCCCAGACGGGCGCCACCGAATTCATCATCACGTCGCGGTCGTGTTTTTCGCGAAAGAAGGGAAAGAGGATGCCGACGCCGAGATCAAAGCCATCCAGCACCACATAGGCCAGCACGGCAAAGGCAATCAGCGCTGCCCAGATGAAGGGAAGATCAAGCTCCATGGTGAGCACCTCCGTGATGTTCTGAAGCGCGGGTGCCGCCGGTGCTGTCATTCATGCCGGGGGCTGGCGTAATGCCGGTAGTGCGGATCGGTCCCTGGCCGAGGTCTGGGCCGGGATCGCGCGGCAATCTGGCCATCAGGCGCAGGATGTAGAAAGTGCCGGCGCCGAAGACGAGGAAATAGACGATGACGAAGGCGATCAGCGACGCCGCCACGGCCGGTGCCGAGACCGGCGAGATGGACTGCGCGGTCAGAAGCTGGCCATAGACCGTATAGGGCTGGCGACCGACTTCCGTGGTGATCCAGCCGGCGAGCACGGCGATGAAGCCGGCAGGGCCCATGGCAAGTGCGAAACGGTGCAGCCATTCATTCTGGTAGAGCGTGCCACGAAACCGACAGTAAAGGCTCCAGAGCCCAAGACCCAACATGGCAAAGCCGAGCGCGATCATCACCCGAAACGACCAGAACACGACCACGACCGGCGGTTCCAGCTCATCCGCTACGCTATCCAGCCCGGCAAGCGGTGCATTGAGGTCATGCTTCAGGATAAGGCTCGAAAGCTTGGGGATCTCGATGGCGTAATCCACCCGCTTTTCGGCGGGGTTTGGAATGCCGAAGAGAATGAGCGGCGCTCCATCCGGATGGCTGTCGTAATGGCCTTCCATGGCCATGACCTTGACCGGCTGATGCTCCAGCGTGTTCAGCCCATGGGCGTCACCGGCAAGGATTTGCAAGGGAGCAACCACGGCAATCATGCCCATGGCCATCGAAAACATCGTGCCGGCGCGCAAGGGGGCCGTGCGGCGCAGCAAGTGATAGGCGCCGACAGCCCCGACCACGAGCGCCGTGGTGAGGTAGGCGGCCATGACCATATGCGTGAAGCGGTAGGGGAAGGACGGGTTGAAGATGGCGGCCCACCAGTCGGTCGGCACGAACTGGCCGACATCGTTGATGGCAAAGCCTGCCGGCGTCTGCATCCAGGAATTGACCGAAAGGATCCAGGTGGCCGACATCAGCGTGCCGAAGGCGACCATCAGGGTTGCAAAGTAATGCAGGCCGGGGCCAACGCGCTTGCGCCCAAACAGCATGACACCGAGGAAGCCGGCCTCCAGGAAGAAGGCGGACAGCACTTCATAGCCCATCAACGGCCCGATGATCGGCCCGGCTTTGTCGGAAAACACGCTCCAGTTCGTACCGAACTGATAGGACATGACGATGCCGGAGACGACACCCATGCCAAAGGCCATGGCGAAGATGGTCTTCCAGAAATCGAACAGCTCGAGATAGACCGGCTTCTTCGTCCAGAGATAGAGGCCCTCCAGCACCGCCAGGTAGCTGGCAAGGCCGATAGAAAAGGCTGGAAATATGATGTGGAAGGATACGGTGAACGCAAATTGTATCCTAGCCAGTATCGCGGCGTCGAAGGTTTCGAACATGGGGGCACTCGCTTTAAACGTTTGGCCCGTTCAAAACGGGCCTGTGGCGAAGCGTAGTCTGACCGGGCCTGTTGCACTGCACCATGTGTGGCGTTGCCGCAGGTGCCAGATTGGCGCAGGCGGATTGTCGCAGGGGGCATGCATGCGTCAAAGGGAACGGACTATGATGCTGTAGCCACGCTTTCGCATGACGACGTCCTAGGAATACGCGCCTCGTCAAAATGTTCCAGCTGGGTCGGAGATTTAGGATCAGTCGATGGTCACGACAGCTCGACGACCGCCAGTAGAGGCAAATGATCCGAAGCACGCCGTGCAATTGGCGTGCGGATTGCCTCGACGGAGAGGATTTTCGGGCCGCCGGAGACGAAGACATGGTCCAACCGTAGAAGCGGCCAGCGGGAGGGAAAGGTCGGTGCGGGCAGGCGGCCCATCTGCTGTCTGGCATCCTCAAGCCGGGTCAGAAGCGTGCGGTAGGCTGGCGAAGACGGGATCGAGTTGAAGTCGCCGATCAGCACCGTGGGCCTGTTGCGGGCATCGGGATGCGCCAGCCAGTCTTGCCCGCAAAGCTCGTTCACTTGGCGCTGGCGTTCGCGACGCAGCAGGCCCAGATGTGTGTTGAGCACCTGAAGCGCGCCGGCCTCCGTCTCGATATCGGCCCAAAGTGCGCCGCGCGGCTCACCGATCGAGGTGATCGGCCCGGCCTTGACGAGACGCATGGGAAGCGCGGTCAACAGCGCGTCGCCATAGCGCTCCTCCTTGATCTGCAGGGCCGGATGAAAGTGCACATCCATCCTGATGCGCTTGGCAATCGCCTCAGCCTGATCGATGCCGCCTGAGCGCTTTCGTCCGACATCCAGTTCCTGCAGGCCGATGATCTCCGGTGAAAGCTCGGCAATCACATCGGCCACGCGGCCCGGATCAAGCTGTCGGTCCGTGCCCACGCAACTGTGAACATTATAGCTGAGGATCCGGATGGTCCGGCGCGCCGGCTGGGGCGTATCTCGTTTGGGTTCAATCATGACGCAGGGAACCCCTTATCTTGCGTTTCGTTCCCTTGGAACCAGAACAACTCCGGCGCTTGTGCCGGCCTGAACAGCGGGGAGCGTTCGTGACGCGGCTACTCATCAGACTTCTTATCGCCCTCATCATCTGCGCGGCGATCGTCCTCGTCTATCGCAGTCTCAGCCGTTACAGCTGGGAGGATATTACCGCATCGCTCGCCCTCATTCCCGGTTGGCGGCTGATGACGGCCTCCCTCTTCGTTGCGGCATCCTATACCTGCCTGTCGCTGTTTGACTGGCTGGGACTGCGCTATGTCGGCAAGCCGCAATCCTATCCGCGTGCGGCGCTTGCTTCGTTTACGGCGCTCTCCATCGGTCACAATGTCGGCGGTGCGGCGCTGTCGAGCGGGGCCGTGCGCTATCGTTTCTATACGCGCTGGGGGCTGACGGGTGACGAGGTGGCAAAAGTCATCCTGTTTTGCGGTGCGACCGTTCTTCTGGGGCTGAGCACGCTGGCCGGCATCACGCTGCTTCTGATGCCGGAAGCGGGCGAGGGCCTGCTGCAACTGGGGCCGCAGGCACGCTTCTGGCTCGGCATCGCATTTCTCGCATATCCGGTCGCTTACTTCATCTGCTCGATCTGGGGCCGGCCGCCGTTGAAATTCCGTTCTTTTCGGATGGAGATGCCGACGACGCCCATGTGTGCCGCACAGATCCTTGTCGGCACGGTGAATTTCGGTTGTGTTGCCGGCGCGCTCGACCAGTTGCTGACCACATTTACCGAAGCCGGCTACCTGCAGGTGGCCTCGGCCTATGTCACCGCGACGATTGCCGCGATGTTGAGCCATGTGCCGGGAGGTCTTGGCGTGCTGGAGGCCACGATGCTGCTGCTGCTGCCGGCCAGCGCTTCCATCGGCGCGCTGGTGGCATTCCGGGTGCTCTACTATTTCATTCCACTGATGATCGGCGTGCCGCTGCTTCTCGTCTCGGAGGCCTATTTCCGCCGCTGGCCGCCCGCTACCCTAGGAGAAGCTGCGCGTCAGGCGTGAGAGTGCCCAGCGCGTGCCGACCTTCAACTGGCGAAGCGGCCAGAAAGGCCGGCGAGGATCGACAATCGATGTGCCGACGAGCGAATCCGTTTCGCCGTTCAGCACATCGACGGCAAAATTGCGCAAGCCGCGTGGCTTGTAGTTGAAGCGGTCGATGGTGCGGATCAGCGAGCCGGTTTCCGCCATGCTGCGGGCGATCTCGGCGGGGGTCGCATCGAGATGTTCGGCCATCAGATCATGGCGCAAGGCGAGCACCGCCCGGCGGCCTTCCTCGGTGACGGGTTCAAAGGCAAGGTCTGCTTCGGTATCCAGCCCTTCGGACCGGTTGTTGAGGTTGGAGGAGCCGACGCGGATGAAACGATCATCGATCACCACCAGCTTGGAATGCACGATGATCTCGCGCTCCTTGCCGGTCTCATCGCGCGTCACGGCAAAATAGACGCGCAGCCTTCCGTGGCGATCCTGTCGCTTCATGCGGCGGATCAGCCGCGTGCGATTGTTGCCCATCATCAGCTTTTCCAGAAAGCCGTGCGATTCCTGCGTCACCAGAATGACGATTTCCGGGCCATCCGGCTCACGCAGGCGATCGATGATCGTGCGGGCTATGCTGAAGGAGGCCAGATACTGCGATTCCAGATAGATGTGCCGCTTGGCGGCTCGAAGAGCGTCATGCGTCATCTGTATGGCATCGCGGCGGCCATGCCTGCCGTTCCAGAACAGTGGTTCGGTCAGCGCCAATGCCGCCGGGCAATCGCGAAGGGCAGGCTCCAGATCCGCAGGCCAGAGATCGTCCGTATCATCGTGCGACGGATCCAGAACCTCGCTGGTTGCGCGTTTCCAGCGTATGCGGCAGGCATCGCCGACAAGCCTTGCGGCATCGCCCGAGATGATCGATTGCAGGTCATGGACCGGGCCGTAACAGGTGCCATCCGGCGAGCAGCGCAGCGGATTGGGCAGCGCGTGGCGCCGGTCATCCCAGCGGCGGGCGGTCAGATCAATCCCGCCGAGAAAGGCGACGGCCTCGTCGACGCAGACCATTTTCTGGTGGTGGCTGGCGCGCAGCGGATGGTGGAAATCAAACTCCAGTCGAATGCGGGGATGGTCGTTCCAGCCAGCTTTCTGGAAGAGCTTCAAGCTCTTGCCGGAATAGACAGGGCCCATGGCCCAGACGAGGATGTGCACTGTCAACTCTTGGCAGGCATCGACGCGGGCGCGCAGGATCTCACCCAGCGTCGGGCTGTCCGGTTCAGTCGGCGTGAGGCGAATGTCCGGGTTGAAATCCCAGCCGACAATCAGGATGGTGCGGCGTGCCTTTTGCAAAACCTGCTCAAGCCTTTGGTAATAATCGGCACCATCGATCAAAAATGCAGCGCGGTCGCAGGAGACGCTGCGCCAGGCATTGCGACCCGGCTGAATAATGCTGTGCGTCTTCGGTTTGGAAATCCCCTGCGCCATCGGCCTGCTCACATCCACGGTTGTACCCCCCTTGCTCCGCTGTTTTGCCGACAGAAACGCAGACATGCGCCGGCGGTTCCCGAAGGCCGCCGGCGTATCATCGATCAGATGCGAGGTGGGTGGTGGCGGATTGTGTCAGGCATGCCGCCGGGCGCGGGCCGTCTGTGCTGCAAATCGCTGCTGCCAGATCTGGCTTGAGAGCATGCCGATAAAGGCGGCGTTATCGCGAAAGCCGGTGAGCGGGCGGGCGGCTGCCTTCTGCGCCAGTTTGGTCGTGGCGCGCGGATCAAACAGTCCGGCATCCGTGACCGCCTTTTCCGACAGAAGACCTGCGGTGACGGCCTGGCCGGCAGGACCGGCAAAGGAGGCGCTGTCTGGCGCGCGATAGGGCTGTTTTGGCCGCTTGCCGACGAGTTCCGGCAGGAGATCACGCGCCACCTCGCGCAAGATGTGCTTTTCCGTCAGTCCCTTCAGTTTCAGGGCCGGCGGCAGGCGGGTGGCAAGCTCAACCAGCCGGTGATCGAGGAAGGGAAAGCGCCCCTCCACGCCATGCGCCATGGCCATGCGATCGCCCTGGCTCGACAGGATATAGCCGGGCAGAAGGAATCGGGTTTCCAGATATTGCGCCTGATGCAGCGGGTGCCACTGGCCAAAACGCGCCGGCAGGCGCGAGACAAGATCCTCTGCCGCATCATAGCCGGCAAGCGTGCTGCGCAGGGCATCGGAGAAGAACAGCTTGGCGCCGGCTGTGTTGCGCATGCGCGGGCGGTGCGAAAACAGCGGATCGTCGAGCCGGTCCTGGCTTGTCCCGAAAAAGGCGGAGAGATAATCGGCGGTCTGCGTCTGCAGGCCGGGCAGATAGGGGTAGAGCTTGCGAAACAACAGCGGCCTTCGGCGTGAACCGGGCTGGCTTGCGCAGAAACGGCGCAGTTTCGCCTCCTTGAAAATGTCGTAGCCGCCGAAAATCTCGTCGGCACCTTCGCCCGTCAGCACGACCTTCATGCTATTGTCGCGCACAAGGCCCGCCAATGAATAGAGCGGCGCCGGTGCCGTGCGCAGGATGGGCCGTTCGGCAAAGCGGATCACCTCGGCAAAGACACGTGCAATGTCATCCGGCCCGCAGCCTATGGAGCGGTGATGGGTGGAAAGCGCGCCTGCAACATCGTGCTGGAAGGCGCTCTCATCGTGCTCGGCGCTGTCGAAGGTCACGGAAAACGTATTGAGCCCGCCTTGCGCCATCGGGGCTGCCAGCGCGCAGATGAGCGAGGAATCAAGCCCGCCGGACAGATAGGCGCCGACCGGCACATCTGCACGCATGCGAAGCCTGACCGCATCCGTCAGAAGCGCCAGCACCTCTTCGCGTGCGGTTTCCGGGTTTGTCTCAACGGGTGTGTCGCCAAGATCGGGATAGTCGAGCGTCCAGTAGGGACGCACGTCGAGGTGGCCGTTTTCCAGCGCCATGCACTGGCCGGGCTCCAGCTCGAAAATATCCTTAAAGGCGGTGCGCGGTGCAATCGGTGCCCAGAAGGTGAAAATCTGGTCGAGCGCGAAGGGGTCCATGGTGGCGGTCATGCCGGGCAGGGCCAACAGCGCCTTTACCTCGGAGCCGAAGACGAGGCCACGGCCGCGACGGGCATAGAAGAGCGGGCGTACGCCCATCCGGTCGCGGGCCAGCAGCATGCGGTGGCGCCGGGCATCCCAGAGGGCAAAGGCAAAATCGCCGTTCATATGGGCAAGGCAGGCGTCGCCATAGGCCTCGTACAGGGCGAGGATCACTTCCGTATCGCTGCCGGTGCGAAACCGATAGCCTTTGGCCTTCAGTGCCTCGCGCAGCTCGACATAGTTGAAGATCTCGCCATTGAAGACGATGGTGAGCGCGCCATCGGCGGAGGCCATCGGCTGCTGGCCGTCGCCGAGACCGACGATGGATAGGCGCACATGCGCCAGCCCCACCGCATCGCTCTGCCAGATGCCACGCGCATCCGGCCCGCGATGGGCAATTGCATCCGCCATCGTGGCAAGCAGCGAGGGGAATTCGGACGGATCGATCTCCGCATCGCAAAAGCCGGCAAATCCGCACATCGGCATGGTCCGTCATGGAAAGGGTCAGGAGTACCCTGCTTAACTGCACATGGCTTTTCAGCGTCTAAATGCGTTGCAAAACAAGTCACTCAATCGAAAACGCGGTTAATACCAAGTGTCGATGATAGAAACCTATTGCGCCGGAGCGATTTTGGTTTCCGGCTAGGAGAAAACCGCAGTCGGACCTCTCGGTCCGGCGAGGATTTTCGACAACGTCCGGGAGGCAAAAGCGCCCGGTGCTTCGCATGGGCCGGATTTCGTTCACCGGCAGCGTCGCAATCCTCGACCGATGCCAACAGCATCGCTCTCCGGTATGCTCCTTGCCGGATGAACGTCTCCGCTCCCACGCAATGGGTTCCTATCATCGACGCTTGGTATAAGAATAGCTTGCGCTTGTGCCGGCCGTGGAGCTGCGCTCTTGTCATGCAGGGCAAGATGCGGTGAAGTCCGCCAGGGAGGTGCAAGGATTTGACGAAACGGTTTTTATCGGCCCTGATTGTCTGTCTCGTCATGGGCATCGTCTTTGCCGTGCATGGCGGTGAAATCATCCTGCGCCGTTATCTCGATGGAGCGGCAAACCAGGGCGGCACGACGCTGCGGCTTGCGGTGGCAGCGCTTGAGGGGCATTTGCGGCGCTACGAGCCGCTGCCGGCGCTTATTGCCGACCAACCGACCATCGAGGCGCTGATCCAGTCGCCCAATGATCCGATCCTGCGTCACGACACTAATCTTTATCTGAGCGGCATCAATGCTCTGCTCAAATCCTCCGATATCTACATGCTGACGATGGATGGCGAGACGATTGCCGCCAGCAATTATGATCTGCCGACCAGTTTCATCGGCCAGAATTTCAGCTACCGGCCCTATTTTCAGCAGGCGGCTGCCGGCGCGCAGGCGCGTTTCTATGCGCTCGGTACCACGTCTGCCAAGCGCGGCTACTATTTTTCCTCGCCGATCCAGATTGCCGGACGCACGCTTGGCGTCATCGTCTTCAAGGTGGATATCGATACGATCGAGGCCTCCTGGGTGGGGGGCGATGCGCGCATCTTCGTGTCGGATCCGGAAGGCATCATCTTCATGACCGGCACACCGGAATGGCTCTACAGCGCCGTTTTGCCGCTGACGCCGCAGCGGCTTGCCCGCACCGAGGCCTCGCGCCGCTATTCGGATGCGGCGCTGAAGGAATTGCCGCTGACGGAAAGCACGCAGGCCGGCCACCGGCTGATGACTGTCGGCGACAAGGACGGAAGCCGAGAATATCTGGTGTCCTCGCAGCTGATGCCAGAGGCGGGCTGGACGGTCAATGTTCTGACCGAGACGACGCTTGCGCGGGCGCAGGCCCAGACGGTGATGGTGGCGGGTCTGCTGATGCTTTGCCTTGCCGGTCTCGGGCTTGCCATTCTCCTGCAAAGGCGGGCGCGGCTTGCCGAGCGGTTGCACTTGCAGGCGAAGGCGCAGAGCGAGCTGGAGAGCCGTGTCGAGGAACGCACGGCAGATCTTGCCCGCGTCAACAGCCGCATCGAGGAAGAGATTGCCGAGCGGCGCCTGACCGAGCAGCAATTGCGCCAGACGCAGGCCGATCTCATCCAGGCCGGTAAGCTGGCCGGCCTTGGACAGATGTCGGCGGCCCTGTCGCATGAGTTCAACCAGCCGCTCGCCGCCGCCAAGACCTATACCGATAGCGCCGCCGTGCTGATCGAGCGTGGCCGGCTGGAGGAGGCAAACGACAATATCCGCCGCATTTCGGCGCTGATTGACCGCATGGCCTCCATCTCGCGGCATTTGCGCAATTTTGCCCGCAAGCCCAATGAAAAGCTGGGGCCGGTTATTCTCGAGGATGTCATCCGCGAAACTTTGGAAATCGTCGCGGCACGGCTGAAGGCGGCGGATGCCGAGCTTCTCCTCGATCTCGATCCGCAGGTGCCTGCGGTGAAGGCCGGCTTCGTGCGCCTGCAGCAGGTGCTGGTCAACATCATCACCAATGCCGCCGATGCGGTGGAGGGGCTGGAGGATCGCCGGATTGCGCTTTCCGTTCGCCCGGAGGGCGACATGGTGGTGATCGAGGTGCGCGATCGCGGGCCCGGTGTGCAGGCCGCTATCCGGGAAAGGATTTTCGATCCGTTTTTCACCACCAAAGGTGTGGGCAAGGGCTTGGGGCTTGGGCTTTCCATATCCTATAACATCGTCAAGGATTTTGGCGGCAGCCTCAGCGTCGATGACGACCCGGACGGCGGCGCCGTGTTCAGGATCGCATTGCCGGCGGCAGGCGCGATATTGGGCCAGGCAGCGGAGTAGGCATGCAGCGTGTAATGTTGGTCGATGACGAGGAGGAGCTTCGCCGCTCCACCGCGCAGGCGCTGGAATTGGCGGGGCTTTCCGTGCAGACGCTTTCCAGCGCAGATCATGTGCTGGAACTGATCGGCTATTCCTTTGATGGCGTCGTCGTCAGCGATATCCGCATGCCGGGCATTGACGGCATGACGCTGATGCACCGCATTCGTGAATTGGATGCGGAAATTCCGGTCATTCTCGTCACCGGCCATGGCGATGTGCAACTGGCGGTGAAGGCCATGCGCGAAGGCGCCTATGATTTCATCGAAAAGCCGTTCACCACGCCGCATCTGGCAGGCGTTATCCGCCGCGCCATGGACCGGCGCGGGCTGGTGCTGGAAAACCGGCGTCTTCGCGCCGTGGCCGGCAAGCGCGACGATCTGGAAGCAAGGCTTCCCGGTCGCACGCAGGTCATGGTCGATCTGCGCTACCAGATCCGCGCCATCGGTGCGACAGATGCCGATACGCTGGTGATCGGCGAGACGGGCGTTGGCAAGGAGGTCGTGGCGCGGGCGCTGCACGATGTCAGCCCCCGCGCCAACAAGCCCTTCATTGCCATCAATTGTGCCGCACTGCCGGAAAATCTCATCGAAAGCGAGTTGTTCGGCCATGAGGCGGGCGCCTTTCCCGGTGCGCTGCGGCCGCGCTACGGCAAGTTCGAGCATGGTCGCGGCGGCACCATCCTGCTGGACGAGATCGGCTCCATGCCCTTTGACCTGCAGGCAAAATTCCTGCGCGTACTGCAGGAGCGCGTCATCACCCGTCTCGGCTCCAACGAGACGGTGGGGCTCGATGTGCGCTTCATCGCCACCAGCAAGGTCGATCTGGAAGAAGAGGTGGCGGCGGGCCGCTTCCGCGCCGATCTGCTCTATCGGCTGAATGTTGCAACCCTTCGGGTGCCATCGCTTGCGCAGCGCCGCCCGGATATTCCGCTGCTGTTCCTGCAATTGGTGCGCGAGGCCTGCGCCCGCTATGGCCGCGACGATATCGACGTGCCGCAGGAGGTCGTTTCGTCCGTCGGGCAGAAGGACTGGCCGGGCAATGCGCGCGAATTGCGCAATGCCGCCGATCGGCTGGTGCTGGGGCTTGATATGCGGCCCGGCGATGGCGGCGCGCTGGTCAAGCCGGAAAGCGGGCGGCTGGCAGATCGGGTCGCCGCCTTCGAGCGCAATATCCTCGCCAGTGCCATTGCCGCGCATGGCGGGGCTCTCAAACCCGTCTATGAGCAGCTCGGAATCAGCCGCAAGACGCTTTACGAGAAGATGCAGAAATACGGTCTCGACCGGAAACTGCTGTCGCCGGAAAGCCTGTCGGAGCTGGAAGACTAGCGGTTCTGGTCTGTGATGGGTGGATATCCACCCGTGCAAAATCGCTCATGTAGCGGTTTCCACCCATATTGCGGCGCAAAAGCGACAGAAAACCTTGCGGTCATGCTCTGCTGCGATTGCGGAAATTGTCGCTGCAACGGCAGATGGGGCACCAAGCCGCACGGGAGGAGCCGTTGCGGCTGGCTTGATTTCATCTGAGGAGGATGTCGATGAAAATCTTCAAGGCTCTCGCCTGCGCAACCGCTGTTGCTGCCGTTACCCTGTCGTCCACCCTTGCTGGCGCTGCCGGTTATCCCGAGCGCTCGATCACCATGATCGTGCCCTTCTCCGCCGGTGGCCCGACCGATACGGTTGCCCGTCTCGTGGCTGAATCCATGTCCAAGGATCTCGGCCAGCAGATCATCATCGAAAATGTCGGCGGTGCCGGTGGCACGCTGGGCGCCGGCCGTGTCGCCAATGCGGATGGCGACGGTTACACGCTTCTGCTCCACCATATTGGTATGGCCACCAGCGCCACGCTTTACCGCAAGCTGGCCTACAATACGCTGGGTGCCTTTGAATATGTCGGCCTCGTGACTGACGTGCCAATGACCATCGTCACCCGCAAGGACATGGAAGCCAAGGACCTCAAAGGCCTCATCGAGTTTGCCAAGGCCAATAAGGACAAGGTCACCGTGGCCAATGCCGGCATCGGCGCGGCATCGCATCTGTGCGGCATGATGTTCATGAGCGCCATCCAGACGCCGCTCGTCACCGTTCCCTACAAGGGCACCGGGCCGGCAATGACGGATCTGCTCGGCGGCCAGGTCGATATCATGTGCGACCAGACCACCAATACCACGAAGCAGATTCAGGGCGGCACGATCAAAGCCTATGCGGTGACCTCGCCCAAGCGCCTCGACGTGATGAAGGATGTGCCGACGGCTGTCGAAGGCGGCCTTCCCGGCTTTGAAGTCGGCATCTGGCATGGAATCTATGCGCCGAAGGGCACGCCGACCGAAGTGACTGAACGCCTGTCCAAGGCGCTCAAGGTTGCTCTGAAGGATGCCAATGTCTCGGCGCGTTTTGCCGAGCTCGGCACCGTTCCGTCATCGGAGAGCGATGCAACGCCTGCGGCTCTCAAGGCCAAGCTGGAAGGCGAAATCGCCCGCTGGAAGCCTGTCATCGAAGGTGCCGGCCAATACGCAGACTGACTGTAGTGCCGTCTGCATTGCCCAATGCGGACGACCCCTGCGACTGTTCTGATCGCTGAATGCGGAGCAGTCGCAGGGGTATCACACAGGCTTTGCCGGCCGTGCGCAAACGATCGGCTATGGGCGGGCTTCGCTCTGATCTTGCTTCGGGGGACACATGAAATCCATTCGATTTGATAAAACCAATGCCCTGTGCGGCGCGCTCTTCGTGGCGTTCGGGCTGTTTTTCGCTCTGCAGGCGATGGGTCTGGAAACGGGAACCGCCTTTCGCATGGGGCCGGGCTATTTTCCGCTGGTGCTCGCCTGCGTGCTCATTTTGTTCGGTCTGATCATCGTCGTGCAATCGCTGCGGGTCGAACACGAAGGTATCGGTCCGATTGCCTGGCGCGGCCTTCTCTTCATCCTGCCGGCGCCGATTTTCTTCGGCTTTACGGTGCGCGGTCTCGGCTTCGTGCCGGCGCTGTTTTTCACAGCCTTCATCGCATCCTTTGCCTCGTCGCGCATGACGCCTGTGATGGCGGTCGTGCTGTCGGCGGGGCTGACGGTGTTTTCGGTGCTGGTGTTCAGCTATGGTCTGGGTCTGCCATTCCGCAGCTTTGGCCCCTGGCTCGGCTACTAGGAGCGCATGATGGAACTGTTCGACAACCTGTCGCTGGGTTTTTCCACGGCGACCACGCTTCCCAACCTGTTCTTCTGCCTGATCGGTGTTCTTCTCGGCACGCTGATCGGTGTTCTGCCGGGGATTGGTGCGACAGCCACGATTGCCATGCTGCTGCCGATCACCTTTCAGCTGGAGCCTGTGTCTTCGCTCATCATGCTTGCCGGCATTTATTACGGTGCCCAATATGGCGGCTCGACCACGGCCATTCTCATCAACATGCCGGGTGAAAGCTCGTCGGCGGTGACGGCCATCGACGGCTACCAGATGGCCCGCAAGGGAAGGGCAGGGGCAGCGCTTGCCATTGCAGCCCTCGGCTCCTTCTTTGCCGGCACGGTCTCCACCTTCCTGGTGGCAATCTTTGCTCCGCCGCTCACCTCGATTGCGCTGCAGTTTGGTGCTGCCGAATATTTCTCGCTGATGGTGGTTGGTCTTGTTTCGTCCATCGCGCTGGCCTCCGGCTCCATCGTCAAGGCGCTGGCCATGGTCGTGCTCGGCCTGCTGCTCGGGCTTGTCGGCACAGACATCTATTCCGGCACGCCGCGCTTCACGCTTGGCATCCGCGAATATGCCGATGGCCTGAATTTCGTGGCGGTGGCCGTGGGTGTTTTCGGCATTGCTGAAATCCTGCGCAACCTGGAAGGCGAGAAGAACCGCACGCTGCTGATCTCCAAGGTGACAGGTCTTTTGCCGACCAAGGACGATTTCAAACAGATGATTGGCCCGGTCTTGCGCGGCACGGCCATCGGCTCGGCGCTCGGCATCCTGCCGGGTGGTGGCGCGATCCTGGCCGCCTTTGCCTCCTATACGGTGGAAAAGCGCGTTTCCAAGCATCCGGAAGAATTCGGTCACGGCGCAATTGCCGGTGTGGCCGGGCCGGAATCGGCCAATAATGCCGGTGCCCAGACCTCGTTCATCCCGCTGTTGACGCTCGGCATTCCGGCCAATCCGGTAATGGCGCTGATGATCGGCGCGATGATCATCCAGGGTATCGTGCCGGGGCCGAATGTGGCGACCGAACAGCCGGCGCTGTTCTGGGGCATCATCGCTTCCATGTGGATCGGCAACCTGATGCTGGTGGTCCTCAACCTGCCGCTTATCGGGCTGTGGGTTAAGCTGCTGACAGTGCCCTATTATGTGCTGTTTCCGATCATCATGGCCTTCTGCTCGATCGGCGTCTACAGCGTCAACTCCAACGTCTTCGACCTCTATGCCGTCGCCTTTTTCGGCTTCATCGGCTATGTGCTGGTCAAGCTGCGCTGCGAGCCGGCGCCGCTGCTGCTCGGCTTCGTGCTCGGTCCGCTGCTGGAAGAAAATCTGCGGCGCGCGATGATCCTGTCGCGCGGCGATCCATCCACCTTCCTGACGCGCCCGATCAGCGCAACGCTTCTCGGCCTTGCACTGATCGTCCTCATCGTCGTGCTTTTGCCAAGTGTGCGCAAGAAACGCGAAGTGGTGTTCCAGGACGACGAATAAAAAGCCGCTCGCTGGCTTTGATCAGAAGCCCGTCACGGTCTGCAGATGTTGCAGCTCCGTGGCGGGCTTTTCCTGTGCTATGCGCTGAACCAGAAACTGCCCCATCAGCCGCCCGGCTTGCGACAGGTCCTCGTAAATGGTCGGGATGCGCGGACGCACCTGGTCGAACAGGCCGGAGGTCTGCTTGGCCACCAGATGAACATCCTTTCCCAAAGTCAGGCCCCGGTCATAGGCCGCCGCCATCACGGCCATGGCCACTACTTCGCCGCCGCAAACCACGCCGTCCACCCGGTCATCCCTCGCGAAACAATCATGGAAACAATCCCTTATGGCGTCGGATTTGCTGTCCAGCGTCACCATATGCGGGATCTCGAAGGAGAGGCCGGCCTCGTTGATCGCTGCCATGAAGCCCTCCCGCATGTGGAGGGCAAATGTGTAGTGGCTTGGCGGCAGAATGATCGCCAGTCTGCGGCTGCCGGCCTCGATCAACCGTCGCGCTGCGCGGTAAGCAAAGGCGCGGTTGTCGTAATCGACAAATGGATGCGCAATGCCAAGTTCCGTGCGACCGTGGC
This sequence comes from Rhizobium sp. FY34, assembly GCF_005222845.1. Classification (GTDB taxonomy): domain Bacteria; phylum Pseudomonadota; class Alphaproteobacteria; order Rhizobiales; family Rhizobiaceae; genus Neorhizobium. Next base: position 123,128 of record NZ_STFZ01000018.1, read on the forward strand.
AGATGAAGGGGAAATCATTGTCCAGAAGTATCTTCACTCGCTCGTCTTGCGGCTCCGTGCGCGTGAAGATCACGCCATCGGCCATGCGGTTGCGCAGGATGTGACGCACCGGCTCCACCTGCGGGCGGTCGGAAAAATGTGGTGTGATGATCAGGTGATAGGGCGTGTCGCGCAGGGCCTCCGTCAACCCGTTGATCATCGAGGTGGCATAGCCAAGGATTTCCTCGTGCGGATCCAGCACCAGGCTGATCACATGGGTGCGCCCGGTGCGCAGCCGCTGGGCGGCACGGTCCGGCAGGTAACCGATCTCCACGGCCACCTGCGCCACCCGCTGGCGGGTTTCCAGCGCGATTTGCGGTGCGCCGGCAAGAGCACGCGAAACGGTAGTTATCGCAAGACCGGTCAGATCGGCAATGGTGCGCAGGGTCGGCTTTGCCAGATCCACCTCATCCAGGCCCTTGGCCTGCCGGGGCACGCGCTTTCGCCGCCCGCGTTCCTCAAGCGCCATTGATCAACTCCTCCACATGGGCTCCCACACCCGATACCGGAATTGACATAAATCATACTTTTGGCTTCAGACAAATCACCGGGCAGCGATTTGTCCCATGGTTTCAAGGAACTTCCATGCGCATGCCGTGTTGGTTTGTTCGATGCATGAAAACGCCGCCCCCGACAGTCGGGAGCGGCGGATAAGGTCTCGGCAGCAATTGCGTTGCCGTCAGGCGGCGCGCCGTTCGTGGCGGCCTTCCTGCACTGCCTCGACGATCTTGGCGACGAAAGCCGGCAGATCATCCGGTGCCCGCGAGGTGATGATGCCCTGGTCTGTCACAACGGCTGAATCCTCCCAGAGGGCACCGGCGTTCTTCATGTCGGTCTGTATCGAGTGATAGGAGGTTGCCTTGCGGCCACGCAGCGCATCAGCTTCCACCAGAAGCCAAGGGCCGTGGCAGATGGCAGCGACGGGCTTGCCGCTTTTCACGAATGCACGCACCAGGTTCACGGCATCTGCATCGGTTCGCAGCACATCCGGATTGATCTGCCCGCCCGGAATGACCAGGGCGTGGAAGTTGTCGGCGTTGACGTCCTTGAACGTCATGTCGACCGGCACGCTGTCGCCCCAATCTTTGTCATCCCAGCTCTTGATGTCGCCGGTCTTCATCGAGGCGATCTTCACATCGGCGCCCAGCTTGCGCAGTTCCTCCAGTGGCACGCGCAGCTCGGAACGCTCATAGCCATCGGTCGCGATGATCAGGATCTTGGCGGATTGAATATCGGTCATGGTCATAGTGTCCTTGTCTCTTGAGGATTATCGTGTCCGCCTCAGAGGCGGCCAGTCGACATGTCCCGGCCGTTGATGGAGGCGGGGACGCTCATTTCCTCGGAAAGTACCCTTGGCAGCGGCAGATCGACGCTGTCGGGCATCACCACATGCAACTCGTGTGACGTTGGAGGGCTTGGCAGCGGCGCGGCACTTTTCATGCCTATCAGGTTCTTCAGTCTGCTCAGGATGGTCTGCATGTCTCTCTCCCATGGCGACTTTGCGAGGTTTTGTTCCTCCACTCGAGGGTTAACCCGCTGCGTCGCACATGGTTCCGTCGGCAGATGTTGCTCCGCTGCGGACATGAAGACTGAGACTGACATTGGCTGACCGGTCGACCGGGATTGTGTTGTGATGATTGGGGAAGAGGTGCTTCGCCAGGCGGCGGGAGCAGCAAAATGCTCCCGCCATGGTCTATGCGACAGAATTTCCGCGTCTCAATATTTCCGCTGTCTGGCCTGGGCCCTTGCACGCGCCGCGTCCATGATCGAGCGGATCTCACTGGCGGCGCTGGTCTGGGTGATGAGACCGGGCCCCGGAACCACGCCTGGATCCTCTTCATGGTCCTTGAAGCTTGCATCTTCCGCAAGTCGGCTGGTGAAACTCTGGAGGCTTTCTTCGCCGCCCAGAAGTGCCGCGATGAAGTCAATCATCAATTCCCGATGGGCGTTCAGCCGACCTTCCATTTCTTCGGCGGACATGACCGTCATATCGTTTTCCTCGCTTCAATCGTGCGCAATGAGTTAGGGCGCACTGCCCACATTCAAACGTTGCAAAAGGGGAAAATGTTACTGAACACATCAAAAATATTTAATGCAAAATTTTTTATAAGCCGCAAAACCGGACACGACCATGGGTGGCAGGTGTTTCCCGCAGCTTTTTTCCATCATTTCGGTGCGGCCCGACGTGAAAAGGCATCGGCGGTGCGGAACGAATGGCGGCATTGCGCTTTGTTGGAACACAGTGACAACAAGGTGCTGCATGGATACACAATCACACAATTTTGCCGTGGAAGTGGGGTCCTGGCTGGAACTCGGCGCCAATTTTGACGGGCAGGGCACCAACTTCGCCATTTTCTCAGCCCATGCGGATCGGGTAGAAGTCTGCCTTTTCGATCCGGCGGGCAAGACGGAAATCGCGCGGATCGAGTTGCCGGAATATACCCACGAGGTCTGGCACGGCTATTTGCCGGGCGTGAAACCCGGCCAGCTTTATGCCTACCGCGTGCATGGCCCGTTCGATCCCGAAAACGGCCACCGCTTCAATGCCAACAAACTGCTGATCGACCCTTATGCGCGCGAACTGGTCGGCGCTTTCGACTGGAACGATGCGCATTTCGCCTATGATCTTCTGCATGAAGACAAGGACCTGACCTTCGACGAGCGCGACAGCGCGCCCTATACGCCAAAATGCCGGGTGATCGATCCCTTCGCCTTCGACTGGACCGGCGACAGCCGCCCGAACATTCCCTGGCCTGCCACTATTGTCTACGAGACCCACGTTAAGGGGTTCACCATGCTCAATCCGAGAATTCCGGAAAACCAGCGCGGCACATTCGAAGGCATGGGCCACAAGGCAACGGTCGATTACATCAAGAGCCTCGGCATCACCTCCGTCGAGTTGATGCCCGTGCACGAGTTTCCCGATGACCAGCACCTCCTGGACAAGGGGCTGCACAATTTCTGGGGCTACAACACGATCGGCTTCTTTGCGCCGGCATCGCGCTATTATGGCCCGGCCGGCCTGCAGGGCTTTCGCGACATGGTGCGCGCCTTCCATGACGCCAATATCGAGGTGATCCTCGATGTGGTCTACAACCATACGGCGGAAGGCAACGAGCTTGGGCCGACGCTGTCGCTGAAGGGCATCGACAACTTTTCTTATTACCGCACGCTTGCCGATAATCATCGCTACTATGTGAACGATACCGGCACCGGAAACACGGTCAACACCTCGCATCCGCGCGTCTTGCAGATGGTGATGGATTCGCTGCGCTATTGGGTTGACCACATGCATGTCGACGGGTTCCGCTTTGATCTGGGTACCATTCTCGGCCGCGAGCCGGCAGGCTTTGACGAGCGCGGCGGTTTTTTCGATGCCATCACCCAGTGCCCGACGCTCTCCAAGGTCAAGCTGATCGGCGAGCCCTGGGATATCGGTCCGGGCGGCTATCAGGTTGGCGGCTTTCCACCGGGCTGGGCCGAATGGAACGACAAGTACCGCGATACGACGCGCGAATATTGGAAGGGCGACCAGAACACGGCACCGGATTTTGCCGCACGCCTGCTCGGCTCCGGTGATATCTACGATCTTCGCGGTCGTCGCCCCTGGTCGAGCGTCAACTTCCTTGCCGCCCATGACGGTTTCACGCTGAACGACATGGTGTCCTACAACGAGAAGCACAACGAGGCGAATGGCGAGGACAATAACGACGGCCATAACGACAACCGCAGCTATAATTACGGTGCCGAAGGCCCGACGGGTGACGAAGGCATCAATGCGGTGCGCGAGCGGCAGAAGCGCAATTTTCTCGCCACCCTGTTTCTCTCGCATGGCACGCCGATGCTGCTGGCCGGTGACGAGTTCGGGCGCAGCCAGATGGGCAATAACAATGGCTATTGCCAGGACAGCGAAATCTCCTGGGTTCAGTGGGAAGGCTTGCCGGAAACCAATGAGGCGCTGCGCACCTTCACCCGTCATGTGATTGCCCTTCGCCACAAGCAGCCGATCTTCCGGCGGGAAAGCTGGCGCGATGGCATGGAAGTGAACTGGTTCAATGCGGGCGGCGGTTACCAGCAGCCGGATCATTGGCTGGAGGGTAGCACGCTTGGCCTGCATCTCGGTCGCCGGGACCTCGAAGGTCAGCCAGGTATCTGGTCGGATGCGCTTTTGCTGTTCAACCCGTTTGAAGGCACCGTGCCGTTCAAGATCCCACCGCTTAACAAGGGCCGCTGGATCCTCGAACTGACCACCGCCGATTCGACGCTGCGCGGTCAGGAAATCGACCAGGAGGAAGATTTCGAGCTGGAAGGCCGCAGCCTTGCAGTGTTCCGCCGAGGCTGAGCGTGTCTTTCACTTTGAACTGCAATGTTCGCCCTCGGGCGGTCGATTTGCGTTGCAGTCATATGCCACATCCAGAAAGCACAAAAAGGCCCTTGCCGCCGCGCAGACCTCCGCGACGGTCGTGATTGTCCTGATGGCTATGCCGGGTGGGCCCGTTTATGACGCGGGCTTGGGCGTGCGTTTCTTGACCGCAGAGGGCGGCGCAACTTTGGGTGCCGGCTTTGCCTTGGCCTTTGGCGCAGCAACCGCTTCGCTCACAGGCTGGCTGTCCGCGGCTGCTGCTGCCGCAGATTTGCGCCGGGCAGGGGTCTTTTTCGGCCCCTCGCTTTTTGCGTCTGCCATGCCGCTTTCATATTCCTGTCGGGCCTGTTCCCAATGCGCGGCATCCTTGCCGTGCGGTTGGCCGTCCTGTTCCCACAGCTCGTAGGCTCGACTTCTGATCCAATCTTCCGAATCCGCCATCATCCTCTCCATTCGCCAACCGCCCAAACGCGAGGGCAACCGCATGGTTCCCGACGCAGACGGATTTTGTGCGTTGCGGGGCACACTAGCAATCCCGACTGATCTAAATTTTTTTGCACATTGCGCGGAACCTTTGTCTTCCTGCCGCGTTCTGCGCGCGGGTGAGGAGGACCCGATCATGGAAAAATGCATCGATATCATTCCGCATTCCAGCGGCTGGATCTATGTGCTCGACGGTCAGCCGTCGGCATCTTATCCCTGCTATGACCTGGCTTTGAAAGCTGCCCGCGCGCAGGCCGCCCGCGATGTGCAGACCCTGCGCCGGCCGGTTTTCCGGCGCATGGAAGTCAGCGGCGAGATGACGAACTTAGTTCCGCCAGCCTGCCATCCGTAACATTGAACGGAACCGGAATGCCGATACGGAAAAGCCCACGACGGCACAGGTCGTGGGTTTTTTCATCATCTGGACATGCTACAGGGATTGGGCCGTTTGGCAGCAGGGCTTTGCTGCTCCTTGCCTTATTCGCCGGACTGCTTGTCGAGTTTGTCGCCCAGAGCCGTCTGCAACTGCTGTGCAAGGGCGAGCAGCCCGTCTGGAACCGGCTCCTTCTCGATGTCCGTCAGGAGATCGGCAACCTTTTCGCTGACTCTCGTTCCCAATAGGGCCTTACTGTCGGTCTCTTTATCCATGTTCTTCATCCATGTTCTTCGTCATTCTGACCTCCGGAGACCCTGCCTTTGCATCGCTATCCGAGGCCGCAGGCTGAAGGACCGTATCATCCTGTATTCTAAACTACTGACAACCGTAGAAGGGTCCCGCTTGTCAATGAGAAGAACACGCAAAGACACGCCTGAGCGCGTGTTCTGCAATCAGGCGTGTCATATTGGTCAGGCGGGTTACGTGTGGTTAGCCGCGTCCGTCGCCCCGGCCGGGAATGGAGGTGATGGTTGCAGACACCGGGTCGCTGGCCGGGAAGCTGTCTTCGAGCCCCTCGTTCAGCTGGTCCTCGATATCCTGACGGTGCGTTTTCGTATCCATTGCGGCCGATGCTGCGGTTGCCGCAGCGGCTGGACTAACGTTCAAGTGCTCCGCTACGATCATTTCATTTGGCAATTCATCATTGTTCACCAGACGGCTCAGATAGTCCTTGGCCCTGGCCACGGCATTGGTGCGGTTGACGTCCGAAACATCGGAGCGCAGGCTGACGGAGATGACGTCACCGTCATCAGCGATGAATTCAACGGTATAGCCTGCGTTGGTGCCGCCCGCGGATATGACCTGCGCGCCAATGATGCTCATGGTCTTTCACTTTCTCAACTGCTTCTGCGTTGGCTGGAGAACGGGCAAGACGCTGAATTGGTTCCCCTGCTGCCCAGCGTGTTGCGCCAACCGCCGATCGCATCTGTAAGCGGAACCAAATACAGACAGCTGACGTTTGCCACCGTGAATAAGCCCACAGACATTGGAGAGGTTATCAACGGTGTCCGAAACACAGTGGAGCTGCGATCCTGCACGTGCAGATATCGTCAAGCTCATACCCGCCCTGCGCGCCTTCGCTCGAACCTTTTGCCGCAATGCGTCAGACGCCGATGACCTTGTGCAGGAAACGCTCATGAAGGCGCTGGGCAATCTCGACAAGTTCGAGCCGGGCACCAAGCTGAAATCCTGGCTGTTCACCATCATGCGCAATACCTTCTATACCCGCGCCAAGGTGCTGGGTCGTGAAGCGCCGGGTCTGGAAGAATGCGTGTCGGGCGACAGTCCGATGGATGCCACGCAGGAGATCCAAATGAGAGCCAAGGAGGTGCAGCATGCGCTTTACCGACTGCCACCCCATTACCGCGAAGTGCTGACACTGGTTGCCATTCTGGGTGAAAGCTATGAGGCGGCGGCAGAAATCTGCGATTGTGCGGTCGGTACCGTGAAGAGCCGGCTAAACCGCGCCCGCCATCAGATCCTGCAGGAACTGGGCGAGGAATGAACAGGTCAATCCCGGTCTGACGATGTGGTGCAGCCTTGCGGCTGGTAGAGGGGCCGGAATTTTCCCGAGGGCTGAAAGTTAACCGGGCGGCAGCGCTCAAATGGCTTGTCGCCTCTCGTATTCTTGGGATTTTCAATATGACCGTTACGATCACAGCGATCCTCTTTGCGCTGATGGGGATCGCGCTTGCCGGCGGCGGCACCCAGCTTTTGATGCTGGGCGGCAGCGCTTACTATCTCATCACCGGTATTGCCTTTCTGGTGACTGCCATCCTTCTCTATCTGCGCCGCCCGCTGGGTTCGCCAGACCGTGCATCACGATCTCTAGGACATGGACATCACAGGGCGCTCTCTGCCCTTATCCTGTTGACGACGGAGACGACGCCCGGCACCGACAGGACGACCTCCTCGGCGCGGATCACTTCCTGCGGTCTTAAGACGGTGCCGCCAAGTGTGATCTGTTTTCCCTTGGCTGTCGCTGTAACATCCGATGCGTCCAGTCCGCCGGCAATGGCCAGCGCTGCCGAGGCATCGGACTCAAGTGTCGCCTCTGGCGGGATTACATGCGCCACGGTCGGCTCGATCTCGTGGAAAGTCTGCGGTTTGAACACCATGTCTCATCCTCCTGGCCTGTGCTTAAACCACAACGCCGCAAGGATACCGTTTGTTCAACGCGCGGTGACGGTGAGGGCGATAATGTCGCGGAGCTGGGCCTCTGTGAATGGTTTGGGCAGACGCGGAAGATCGGCGCCCTCGCCGGAGGGCAGTTCCGTATAGCCGGTGGCCAGAACGACGGGCAGGCCGGGATTTGAAAGCCTTAGGCGTGCCGCCAATTCGGCACCGGTCATCTTCGGCATGGAATGATCGGTAATGACCAAGTCCACCGTCTTGCCGCCCTGCGCGATGTCCAGAGCCTGCTGCCCATTATAGGCCTCGATGACCGTATGGCCGAGCTCCTCAAGCATCAGCGTCGTGTTCATCAACACAAGGGCATCGTCATCGACTGCAAGGACAGTCAGCGAGCGTTTGGATGGCGATCTGTCGAGGTTCATCAGGTCTTCTTCGGCTTGCGGTTGTTCGGCTGCAGGCTTGTGGTCGGCAGGTTCAGGAAAACACAGGTCGAATTGCTGACGATCGCGGTCCTAGCATGGAAAAATGAGATTTACGCATATTCTTATACTTCCGGTGGTAAAAATTCGGAAATCGCGCATGGGTTTGTTAGGATGTGCACGGCTATTTTAGCTTGACTGAGAGTGGTGTCTTCAAAATGGCCAAACCTGGGATCTGTGTGGGCAGTTCTGCGCAGCGCTCTTTGCGGCTCGGGACCGATCGATAGTCATGGTGTGGAACGCGGTATAGGCGATCACTTTTTGCCTGTCCCGGTTGACTAAGCCGGCTGAAATGATATGACTGACGAAATTTAAAATTCGTCAGTCTTCAATTGGAAGCCTTCATGATTGACATTTCTGCCGCAGCCGTGGAGGCCACCCGCTACGAAAACGTGGAGCGTATCCTCGATTCTGCGGAGCGCCTTTTCCGGCATTACGGATATTCCAAGACCAATGTGGCCGATATTGCGCGCGACCTGTCGATGTCGTCTGCCAATATCTACCGCTTCTTCGCGTCCAAGTCGGAAATTCACCAGGCACTCGCGAAACGGATGCTGAAGGCGCAATACGAGGCCCTGGCCGCCAATGCCAAGGGGCCGGGCACTGCCAGTGAACGCCTCAAACGGCATATCGTTCTGCAACACCGCATTACCGTCGAGACCATGCTTGACGAGGAAAAGGTCCATGAAATTGTGCTGGTCGCGATGGATCAGCAATGGCAGGTCATCCAGGAGCATCTGGTCGAGATCCACAATCTTGTGCGTGGCGTTATCGAAGACGGCATTGCCGGCGGTGAATTCCGCCAGCAGGACAGTAAGCTGGCCGCCGAGTGCTTCATGCAATGCGGTGCCTCGGCCTGCCATCCGCAACTCGTATCCAAAAATATGATGCAGGACGAAACAGCGGGGCCGGAAGATCTGGCCGCCTTCATTCTGCGCGCGCTTATCTGAACACGGTTGAAGGATGCGTGCCTTGGGGGCGTGCAACCTTCCATTTCCATAGGGGGTTGGACATGTTCAACAGTCAGAGACACATCTGGACGCCTCTCGTCATCGCGGTTTCGCTTGGCGCGCTTGTCGGCTGCGCCGAGGAAAGACAGGCGGAAGCGCCGGTGGTGCGGCCTGTGAAGGTCGTCGAGGTGGCCGCACCCGATGAAGGCCGCGTGCTGCAATATTCCGGCTCGGTCAAAGCCCGCAACGAGATTGCGCTTGGCTTTCGGGTGAATGGCAAGATTACTGAGCGGCTGGTGGATGTCGGGCAGCGGGTGAAGCAAGGCGACCTTCTGGCCCGGCTTGATCCCGTCGATTACGAACTTTCCGAGCGCCAGTCCGAAGCCGAGCTTGCGTCTGCGCAAAAGCAGGTGGAGATCACCCTTCTGGCGCTCAAGCGTGCGCAGATCCTTCAGGAAAAGAGCGCCGCCTCGCAATCCTCGCTCGAACAGAGCCAGCTTGCCCATGAGCAGGCCGTTTCATCGCGCGATGCGGCCGTATCGGCGCTGGAACAGGCTCGCAACCAGGTTGCCTATGCGGAGCTGAAATCCGATGTCGATGGTATCGTCACGGCTGCGAATGCCGAGGCCGGTCAGGTGGTTGCTACCGGGTCTGCCGTTGTCACCGTGGCCGCCGATGGCGCCAAGGAAATCGAGATTGCCGTTCCGGAAAGCGATATCGCCGAATTCCGGCCAGGCAAGACTGTGGCCGCAAGCTTCTGGTCCAATAGCGGCCTGACGATGGATGGCACGGTGCGCGAAGTGGCCGGCAGTGCCGACCGTCAGTCGCGAACCTTTGCGGTGCGCGTCAGTCTGCCGGACGACCCGCGTGTACTGCTCGGCATGACGGCAACGGTGATCGCCAAGACCGATGATGCAAATCCCGCTTTTGTGCTGCCGCTTGGCGCCGTTGCCAAGCAGGACGGCAAGGCAATCGTCTGGCTGGTCGATCGCGATACGCAGACGGTGCATCTGCGAGAGATCACCGTTTCCGGCTTTGCCGAAGATGGCGTGCGCATCAGCCATGGGCTCGATATGGGCGATCTGGTTGTGGCCGCCGGCACGCAGTTCATGCGCGAGGATATGAAGGTCCGTCTCTATCAGGGTGGCGTGCAAAGTGCGGAGGAGGCGACACCGCCTCCGGCCCAGTCGTAACGCTTTCAAAGACAGGACCTTCCCATGCAGTCCCCCCGTGATCCCGCATCCGGCAAGCAGCCGTTCAACCTGTCGCGCTGGGCCATTGCCCATCCGAGCATTGGCCGCTTTCTGTTTGGCCTGATCATCATCATCGGTGGCCTCGGCATCATGAACATGGGCCAGAAGGAAGATCCCGATTTCACCTTCCGCGTCATGGTCGTGCAGGCCGTGTGGCCGGGCGCCTCGATCCAGGACATGCAGGATCAGGTGGTCAACAAGATCGAGCGCAAGCTGCAGGAAACCCCGCATCTCGACTGGGTGAAATCCTATACGCGCGCCGGTTCCTCCATCACGACGTTGCAGATCAAGGGCGATACCAGCTCGGCCCAGGTGGCGGACGCCTTCTATCAGGTGCGCAAGAAGATCGGCGATATCGAGCAGGATCTGCCGAGCGGCCTTCTTGGCCCCTATTTCAACGATGAATTCGGCGATACCTATATCACGCTGCACGCCATTACCGGCGATGGCTACAGCTATCCGGAACTGAAGGACTTCGCCATCCAGGCGCGTGACATGCTTCTGGCCACGCAAGGCGTCGAGAAGGTCTCGATCCTTGGTGCGCAGGACGAGAAGATCTATATTGACGTGTCGTCGAAGACGCTTGCCGAGCGCAATCTCACCTTCACCGATATCCAGAATGCGCTGGCCGGCCAGAACACTGTCGATCCTGCCGGAACCGTCCAGACGGCAACCCGTTCGGTGCGCATCTCCGTCGAGGGCGGCGTGCGCACGCCGGAAGATATTCGCGAATTGCGTATTCGCAGCGGCGCCCAGGTGTTTCGCCTCGGCGACATCGCCACTGTCAGCAGCGGCCTGGTGGAACCGTATGATCGCAAGTTCCGCTTCAACGGCAAGGATGCTGTGGAAGTCGGCGTGGTGATGCAGAACGGCTTCAAGGTGACGGATGTCGGCACCTGGGTCGAGGCCACCTACAAGCGGTTCGAAGATGCGCTGCCGGTCGGCGTTGCCGTCGAGCAGATCTCCAACCAGCCGGAAGTGGTGCATGAGGCAGTCGGCGAATTCTCCCAAGCTTTGCTCGAAGCGCTGGTCATCGTGCTGGTCGTGTCGCTGCTGTCCATCGGCTGGCGCTCCGGCATCGTGATTGCGATCACCATTCCGCTGGTGCTCGCGGCAACGCTTGCCATCATGTACGAGATCGGCATTGAACTGCAGCGCATCTCGCTCGGCGCTCTCATCATTGCACTCGGCCTTCTGGTGGATGACGCGATGATCGTCGTGGAAATGATGGAGCGCAAGCTGGAGGAGGGGCTGGAGAAGCTCGATGCCGCCACTTTCGCCTATTCCTCCACCGCCTTTCCGATGCTGACCGGCACGCTGATCACCACGGCCGGCTTCATCCCGGTCGGATTTGCCGAATCCACGGCCGGTGAATATGTCCGCTCGCTGTTTTACGTGGTCGGCATCGCCCTCGTGACCTCCTGGTTCGTCGCGGTCTATTTCACGCCCTGGCTCGGCTACATGATCCTGAAGCAGCGCGCACATGCCGGCACGCATCGCGATGTCTATGATACGCGCTTCTATCGCGGCCTGCGCGCCATGGTCTCCTGGTCGGTGCGTCATCGGCTGATCGTGCTGATGCTGACGGTTGCCACCTTCTTCGGCAGCCTCTGGTCGTTCCAGTTCATTCCGCAAAGCTTCTTTCCGCAATCCTCACGCCCGGAAATCCTGGTCGACATGTGGCTGCCGGAAGGCACTGCGATTGAGGAGGTCGAGCGCCAGGCCAAGGCGCTTGAGGCCAAGATCATGGATGATCCGGACAAGACGTTCATCGCCACCTTCATCGGCGAAGGCGCGCCGCGCTTCTTCCTGCCGCTCGACCAGCAATTGCGCAATCCGAACTTCGCCCAGCTTCTCGTGATGTCCAAGGGCGTGGAGGAACGTGAACGGATGATCGTCAAGCTGCGCAAGATTCTCGCGCAAGACTTCCCCACCGTGCGCAGCAAGGTCGACCGTCTGTTCCTCGGGCCGCCGGTCGGCTGGGCCTTACAGATGCGCGTGACCGGTCCTGACCGTGCGCAGGTTCGCCTCATCGCGGACCAGGTGAAGGAGCGTTTTCACCAGAACCCGCTGCTCGGCACGATCCATGATGATTGGCTGGAGCCGGTGACGAGCATGAAACTGGTCATCGACCAGGACCGCGCCCGCGCACTTGGCGTCTCGTCGCAGCGCGTGCGCCAGATGCTCTATGCGGCGATGAGTGGGGCCGAACTCGACCAGTTCCGCGATGGCGAGGAGACGGTGTCTATCGTTGCCCGCGAGCCTGAAGCCACGCGCAGCCTGCTGACGGCGGTGGAATCGGTCTATATCCCGACGGATAACGGCACTTTCGTGCCGGTCTCGCAGATCGCCCGTGTCGTGCCGGTCCAGGAAAACGGCATCGAATGGCGCCGCGACCGCCTGCCGACCATTTCGGTCAAGGCGACAGTGCCGGATGGCGTGGAGCCGAACGACCTGGCCTTGAAGATGTACAAGGGCATGGACGATCTCGTGTCCGCCCTGCCGTCAGGCTACAAGGTCGAGATCCAGGGCGGCGCGGAAGATGCGGCGGAAAGCCAGATTTCTATTGCCGCCAAGGCACCGGTCATGCTGTTCGTCATCGTCGTGCTGCTGATGATCCAGTTGCAGCATTTCGGCAAATCGATGCTGGTGTTGGCGACAGGTCCGCTCGGTATTATCGGAGCAGCCGCAGCGCTTCTCATCACCGGGGCACCCTTCGGCTTTGTCGCCATTCTCGGCGTCATTGCGCTGCTCGGCATCATCATCCGCAACTCGATCATTCTCGTCGATCAGATCGACCAGGATATCGCCTCGGGCATGCCGCGTCAGGAAGCGATCATTGGCTCTGCCGTGCGGCGTTTCCGGCCGATCATGCTCACCGCACTGGTGGCGGTTCTGGCGCTCATTCCCATCTCGCGCGGTCTTTTCTGGGGACCGCTCGCCTATGCCATGATGGGTGGCATCATGGTGGGCACCGTGCTGACCATTCTGGTCCTGCCGGCCGGCTATGCCCTGTTCTTCGGCCGTGAGCCGAAGGTGAAGAACACCTCCGCGGGTGAAAACGATGATCAGCCGCGGGATCCAAAGTCGCTCAGTCTTTCCACCGCCGCTGAGTGAGCGACTGGCGGGAAGCGATTACCCCGTCGCTTCCCGCCGCCTTTCTTGTCCTTCCGGATCGCTTTTGGCCGTGTTTGGAATGGCTGTTGCCGAAGCCGCCGACAAAGAGTGGAAATTTCCTCTGCCGTGAGCGCGTCGGGTCTGCGGTTCCTCGCGCCCTGGCATGACAAAGGATAGTTTCCGGTCAATCGTAGTGGACCGGAGTATTCCATGAACCGCCTTCTCATTCTTGGCACGGCATTCGCCGCCCTTCTTGCCGCACCGGCGCTGGCCCAGCAGCCAACCAAGCTCCTCAACGCCTCCTATGACGTTGCGCGCGAATTGTTCGCCGCGGAAAACGAAGCGTTCCTCAAGATCCATCCGGGCGTCACCATCGACCAGTCGCATGCCGGCACCTCCAAGCAGGCCCGCGCCATTGTTGAAGGTCTGGAAGCCGATGTCGTGACCTTCAACCAGGTGACGGATATCGACTTCCTGGTGAAGCAGGGATTTGTTTCAGCCGACTGGCAGAAGGATTTCCCCAACAGCGCTTCGCCCTTCTATTCCTTCCCGTCCTTCCTGGTGCGCGCCGGCAATCCGAAGAACATCAAGGACTGGAATGATCTGGCCCGCGACGATGTGAAGGTGATCTTCCCCAACCCGAAGACCTCCGGCAATGCCCGCTATACCTATCTGGCCGCCACGGCCTATGCCAAGGAAGCCTTTGGCGGCGACGAGGAGAAGGTGGAAGCCTTCGTGAAGAAGATTTTCGACAATGTGCCTGTGTTTGACACCGGAGGCCGCGCTGCCACGACCACTTTTGTCGAACGCGAAACTGGCGACGTGCTTATCACCTTCGAGGCTGAAACGCGCGGCATTGCCAAGCAGTACGGTGCCGACAAGGTCGAGGGCGTCATCCCGTCCGTCTCGCTTCTGGCCGAGTTCCCGGTCGCCATCGTCGACAAGGTCGCCGACAAGCGCGGCAGCCGCGAACTGGCCAAGGCCTATCTCGATTTCCTCTATTCAGAAGACGGCCAGCGCGTGGCGGCAAAATTCGGCCACCGTGTCCACAACGAAAAGGTGGCCGGCGAATTCAAGGCAGAATTCCCCGAAATCCGCCTGGTTAATGTCGATGACGTGTTTGGCGGCTGGGACAAGATCCAGAAGGAGTATTTTGCTTCTGGTGCCACCCTCGACAAGCTGTACGGCAGCCGCTAACCGACACTTGGATCTCAACGATGAAACCCGGCGGAGCCTCTCCGCCGGGTTTTGCCATGAACAACGGGAACTATATCGGTGAAACGCAACGTCCTGCCCGGTTTGCGGCTGTCGCTCGGGATCACCCTTTTCTATGTCGGCCTGATTGTCGTTCTGCCGCTTGCGGCGCTGGCGGTGAAGGCGGCCAGTCTCGGGCCATCGGAATATTGGTCGATTGTTTCATCGCCGCGCGCGGTAGCAAGCTATCGCGTGACGGTGCTGGCCGCCTTTGCGGCTACCGTCTTCAATCTCTTCTTCGGCGTGGCGCTGGCCTGGGTGCTGACGCGCTACCGGTTTCCCGGTCGCCGGCTGATCGATGCCATGGTGGACCTGCCGTTTGCGCTGCCGACAGCGGTTGCCGGCATATCATTGACGGCTTTGTTTTCCGCCAATGGCTGGTTCGGTTCCGTGCTGGCCGATCTCGGTATCAAGGTGGCCTATACGCCGCTCGGCATCATGATCGCCATGTGCTTCACCAGCCTGCCGTTTATCGTTCGCACGGTGCAGCCGGTGCTGGAGGATCTCGATCCAGCCTTTGAAGAGGCGGCGCAATCGCTGGGTGGTTCCGACTGGACGATCTTTCGCAAGGTTATCCTGCCGCTTCTGACGCCCGCACTTCTGGCCGGCACCTCGCTGTCCTTTGCCCGTTCGCTGGGGGAGTTCGGCGCCATCATCTTCATTGCCGGAAACCAGCCGATGTCGACGGAGATTACCGCTCTCCTCGTCTTCATCCGGCTTGAAGAATATGATTACCAGGCAGCTGCCGCGATTGCCTCGGTTCTTTTGATCACGGCCTTCGCAATGCTGGCCGTCACCAATTGGCTTCAGGCGCGCGCCTTGCGCTATACGGTGAAGGGATAGACCATGAGCCAGACGACATCCCGCAAAAAACCGCCGCGTGTCGGTGACAACCCGCTGTTTCGCCGCAGCCTGATCGGCATCGTTCTGGTGCTCGGCGCGCTGCTGATCCTTGCGCCACTGATCATCATCGGCGTCGAGGCATTCAGCAAGGGCTGGCAGGTCTATATTGGCACGCTGAACCATCCCGATACGCGCCATGCGATCATGCTCACCGTCACCACGGCGCTGATTGCCGTGCCACTCAACACCATTTTCGGCGTGGCTGCCGCCTGGGCGATCACCAAGTTCGATTTCCGCGGCAAGCGGCTGCTGCTGGTGATCATCGAAATTCCGTTTTCCGTCTCGCCCATCGTGGCCGGCGTCGCCTATCTCTTCGTCTATGGCCTGCAGGGACTGTTTGGCCCGCTGCTTGATGCCTATGACGTCAAGATCCTGTTTGCCTTGCCGGGCATCGTGATTGCCTCGATGTTCGTTACGGCCCCGTTTGTGGCGCGCGAATTGATCCCGCTGATGCAGGCGCAGGGACGTGATCTGGAAGAGGCGTCCACCTCGCTTGGCGCGTCTGGCTGGCGCACCTTCTTTTCCGTCACGCTGCCCAATGTGAAATGGGCGCTGCTCTATGGCGTCGTGCTGTGCAATGCCCGCGTGATGGGCGAGTTCGGCGCGGTCTCCATCGTATCGGGCAATATTCGCGGCCAGACCAATACGCTGCCGCTGCATATCGAACTTCTCTACCACGATTATCAGGCGACCGGCGCTTTTGCCTCCGCCTCCATCCTGGCGGTCATTGCCGTCTTCACCATCATCGCCAAGGTGGCGCTGGAACGGCAGGGCGCCGGGCGCCGCATGAAGACTGCCGAGACCGTTACCGCAGCTGCCGCGCCGCAGGGAATACGCCCATGAAGATCCGCCTCGATAGTGTCATCAAGACCTTTGAAACCTTCCGCGCCGTGCATGGCGTTTCGCTGGAGATCGACAGCGGAGAGCTGGTGGCGCTGCTCGGCCCCTCCGGTTCCGGCAAGACGACCATCCTGCGTATGGTGGCCGGGCTCGAATATGCCGATGAGGGCCATATCTATTTCGGCGATCAGGATGCCACCGATATTCCCGTGCGCGATCGTGGCGTCGGCTTCGTCTTCCAGCATTATGCACTCTTCCCGCACATGACGGTGGCCGAGAATATTGGCTTTGGCATGAAGGTGTCGAAGGTGAAGCGCGACAAGGCCGAGATCGCCAGGCGCGTTGCCGATCTTCTGCGTCTCGTGCGCCTGGAAGGGCTGGGCGACCGTTTTCCCGGCCAGATTTCCGGCGGCCAGCGCCAGCGCGTGGCGCTGGCCCGCGCGCTTGCCGTCGATCCCAAGGTTCTGCTGCTGGACGAGCCTTTCGGCGCGCTGGATGCCAATGTGCGCCATGACCTGCGCCGCTGGCTGCGCGAGATCCACCAGGAACTCGGTATTACGACGATCTTCGTCACCCATGATCAGGAAGAGGCGCTGGATCTGGCCGATCGCGTCGTGATCCTGAAAGAGGGTAAGATCGTTCAGCAGGGAACTCCGCAGGAGGTCTGCCGCGATCCGAAGGACGCCTTCGTCTTGAAATTCCTCGGGGATGCCAATCGCCTGACCGGCGAGGCGAGGGGTGGTCGCGCCTATATCGGCGCTGCCGATGTTGCCGCCGCGCCGGGCGTGGTCGATGGCCCGGCGGAAATCTTTGCCCGTCCGCGCGATCTTGATTGGTCGAAGACGGGGCCCGGAATTGCAGCAACGGTAGATCGCGTGCTCGATCGTCCCGGCGAGCGGCGGATCATCGCCACGGCTTCAACCGGCGAGGCGCTGGAATTTGACGTGGAACCGGAATGCGATGTGAGCGCCGGCGAGACGGGTTTTGTAACGCTGCGCCGCGCGAAAGTGTTTTCGCTGAGTTAAGTCGTCGGGAAGTCCCCCTCTGGCTGCCGCCATCTCCCCCCTTGTGGGGGAGATGGCGGCAGCCAGAGGGGGACTCTTTCCCCAAAGCCGTAACAAAAAGGCGCCGGTTTCCCGACGCCTTTTTTATTTCAAACCAGCAAACCGCTCAGTTCATCTGGCTGACGAAGCGGGTTTCCAGATAAGCTTCAACGGCTTCCGAGCCGCCTTCCGTGCCGTAGCCGGAATCCTTGATGCCGCCGAATGGCACTTCCGGAATGGCCAGACCATTGTGGTTGATGGTCAGCATGCCGGCTTCCAGCTTCTGGCTCAGCGCATGGGCGGTCTTGACCGAACCGGTAAAGGCATAGGAGGCAAGGCCAAACGGCAGGCGGTTGGATTCAGCCAGCGCATCTTCCAGCGTCGAGAAGCGGTTGACGATGGCGATCGGGCCGAAGGGCTCCTCGTTCATCATCTTGGCCGAGGTCGGCACATCGACGAGAACCGTCGGTTCGAAGAAGTGGCCCTTGTTGCCGATGCGCTTGCCGCCGGTCTTCAGGATCGCGCCCTTGGAAACTGCGTCCTGGATCATGTCTTCCATGGCCGGGATGCGGCGCTCATTGGCAAGCGGACCCATCGTTACGCCATCTTCCAGACCATTGCCGATCTTCAGGCTCTCGGCATATTTCACGATGCCGTCGATGAACTGGTCGGCCACGCCATCCTGGATGAGGAAGCGGGTCGGAGCGACGCAGACCTGGCCGGCATTGCGGAATTTCGCCGTGGCGGACACTTCGATGGCCTTGTCGAGATCGGCATCGTTGAAGACGACGACCGGTGCATGGCCGCCGAGTTCCATCGTGGCGCGCTTCATGTGCTTGCCGGCAAGCGACGAGAGATATTTGCCAACCGGGGTGGAGCCGGTGAACGAGATCTTGCGGATGACCGGATGCGGAATGAGATATTCCGAGATTTCAGCCGGTACGCCATAGACCAGGTTGACGACGCCGGCCGGAATGCCGGCATCGGCAAAGGCGCGGATCAGTTCAGCCGGCGAGGCGGGCGTTTCTTCCGGCGCCTTGACGATGATGGAGCAGCCGGTGGCAACCGCTGCGGAAAGCTTGCGCACGACCTGGTTGATCGGGAAATTCCACGGGGTGAAGGCTGCGACCGGGCCGACCGGGAACTTGATCGCCATGTTGGACACGCCACCGAAGCGGGCCGGAATGATTTGGCCATAGGTGCGGCGCGATTCTTCGGCAAACCAGTCGATCGTGTCGGCGGCATTGTTGATTTCGGCCTTCGACTGGGCAATCGGCTTGCCCTGTTCGCGCGTCATCAGCCAGGCGATGTAGTCCATGCGCTGGCGCACGAGATCGGCTGCCTTGCGCATGATCTTGGAGCGTTCAAAAGCCGGCGTATCGCGCCAGATCTTGAAACCCTTGTCGGCTGCTTCCAGCGCAAGGTCGAGATCTGCCTTTTCGGCATGGGCGATCTGGCCGATGATTTCCTGGGTGGCAGGATCTTCCACCGGAATGGTCTTGCCGCCAAGCGCATCGCGCCATTCGCCGGCAATGAAAAGTTTTACGTCAGGATAGCTATGCATGGGGACCTCAATTTAAGTCTGCAGTCGCGGATGGGCGTGGTGGCTCCGCGAAAAAACGCGGCCTGTCTGGGAAGGTTCCTGCATCACCTAGGACAAAAGCCACTGACATTCAACGCCTGCCGGAATAAGTATGACTAATAAAAAAGGACCGCCGGGAAAGCGGCGGTCCATCGCAACTTTGCAATGCAGCAATCTCGTCCCAGATCAGAAGAATGCCTGGATGCCGGTCTGCGCGCGACCAAGGATCAGCGCGTGCACGTCATGCGTGCCCTCGTAGGTATTGACCGTTTCGAGGTTCTGCGCGTGGCGCATGACATGATATTCGATCTGGATGCCGTTGCCGCCATGCATGTCGCGGGCCTGGCGGGCGATATCGAGCGCCTTGCCGCAATTGTTGCGCTTCATGATCGAAATCATTTCCGGCGCCATGCGGTGCTCGTCCATCAGACGGCCGACGCGCAACGAACCCTGAAGGCCAAGCGCAATCTCGGTCTGCATATCGGCCAGCTTCTTCTGGTAAAGCTGCGTGCCGGCCAACGGTTTGCCGAATTGCTTGCGGTCAAGACCATATTGGCGGGCGCGCAACCAGCAATCTTCGGCGGCACCCATCACGCCCCAGGAAATGCCGTAGCGGGCGCGGTTGAGGCAGCCGAACGGACCTTTCAGGCCTGATACATTCGGCAGGATCGCATCTTCGCCAACTTCCACGCCATCCATGACGATTTCGCCGGTGATCGAGGCGCGCAGCGACAGCTTGCCGCCGATCTTCGGGGCAGAGAGGCCCTTCATGCCCTTTTCCAGCACGAAGCCACGGATTTCGTTGTTATGCGCTTCCGATTTGGCCCAGACGACGAAGACATCGGCGATCGGCGAATTGGAAATCCACATCTTGGCGCCGCGCAACCGGTAGCCGCCCTCGATCTTTTCGGCGCGCGTCTTCATGCCGCCGGGATCGGAACCGGCATCCGGTTCTGTGAGGCCGAAACAGCCGATCAGCTCGCCCGAAACGAGGCCGGGCAGATATTTCTTCTTCTGTTCGTCCGAGCCATAGGCATAGATCGGGTAGATGACGAGCGAGGACTGCACGCTCATCATCGAGCGATAACCGCTATCGATGCGCTCCACTTCGCGGGCCACCAGACCGTAAGCGACGTAAGAAGCGTTGGCCGCGCCATATTCTTCCGGCAGGGTTACGCCGAGAAGGCCGGTCTGGCCCATCAGGCGGAAGAGTTCCGGCTCGGTGCTTTCGTTGAGATAGGCTTCCTGGATGCGCGGCAGAAGCTCGGCCTTGCCGAAGGCTGCGGCTGCATCGCGGATCATCCGCTCGTCTTCGGTCAACTGGTCATCGAGAAGGAAGGGATCTTCCCAGGAAAAGGCGGCACGGTCGCTCACGTTGAAACCTCCATCAAAAGCATGGGCGAACTATCGGCGAATGTGGACGCATCGTCCAGCGCCGTTTACTCACGCCGATATGAGCTATAGGAATGTGGCATGAGCAATCTCAGCCGCCGGCTTCTTCCCTCCACCAGCGCCCTTGCCGCGTTTGAATCCGTGGCAAGACTTGGCAGTTTTTCCAATGCCGCAGACGAGCTTTCGTTGACACAAGGGGCGATCAGTCGCCAGATTTCCGGGCTGGAAGAACAACTTGGCATCACGCTGTTTGATCGCAGCAGCCGCGGCGTGGCACTGACCGAACCCGGACGCTCCTATGCCAAGGCAATCGGTGCCGCCCTGTCGCAGATCCGCGCCGCCTCGCTGCAGGCCATGACCAAACGGCATGGCGATACGCTGAACCTTGCCATGCTGCCCACCTTTGGCACGCGCTGGCTTTTGCCGCGCATTCCGCGCTTTGTGGCGGCGCATCCGGAAATCACGCTGAATTTTGCCACCCGGATCGGCATCTTCGATTTCGAGCGCGATGGACTGGACGTCGCCATCCATATCGGTCAGCCCAA
Organism: Rhizobium sp. FY34; assembly: GCF_005222845.1. GTDB lineage: Bacteria > Pseudomonadota > Alphaproteobacteria > Rhizobiales > Rhizobiaceae > Neorhizobium. Next base: position 143,940 of record NZ_STFZ01000018.1, read on the forward strand.
TTGGCCGGGCGCCGATTGCACCTTCCTGATGGACGAGATGGTGGCGCCGGTCTGCAGCCCGGCTTTTCTCAAGGACAATCCGCTCAACGCGCCTGCGGACCTGCTGCGCCTGCCGCTTCTGCACATGGCATCGCGGCCGGGCGGTTGGGCGCATTTCTTCGAAAGTCTTGGCGTGGAAGGCGTGCCGGCGCAGGGCATGCGGTTTGAACAGTTTTCCAGCGTCGGTCAGGCCTGCAGTGCAGGGCTTGGCGTGGCGCTGATGCCACTGTTTCTCATTGAAGCGGAACTGAAGAATGGCGATCTGGTGCAGGCGCTGCCGCAACAGGTGCGCAGCCCCAGTTCCTATTATGTGGTGGCACCGATTACCCGTATGGAGTTTCGCCCCATCGCGCTGTTTCGCGCCTGGCTGATCGAAGAGGTCGGCCGCTGGCGAGACGAACCCTATTACGCCTGATGCCGGAGTTTTTCATGCAGCCCCACGAATTCTGGCAGGAGATCCACCCGGCCGACAGCTTTTCGCCGGATGGTCCGTTCTCCGGCTTTTATCCGGCGACACTGGATGATGGGCGACAGCTCTACCTGCCTATTCGTCCGCTGGCTGACGGGCGCCATGCGCTCGCCTCGCTGATCGTCAACCAGGCGAGCTTTTCCGTCGTGGAAGTGCTGGCGCAGGATCTGGCGCGCCGGCTTGCCGCGTCTGGTGTCGATGTCGTCGTCGGCCTGCCGACGCTTGGCCTGACGCTCGCCTCTGCCGTGGCCCGGCATCTGGGGCATTCCCGCTATGTGCCGCTCGGCACCTCGCGCAAGTTCTGGTACGAGGATGTGCTTTCGGTGCCCTTGTCATCGATCACCACGCCGGAACAGACAAAGCGCCTCTATGTCGATCCGCGCATGCTGCCGCTATTGCAAGGGCAGCGGGTGGCGCTGGTGGATGACGTGATTTCCAGCGGCTCATCGATTGTCGCCGGCCTGTCGCTGATGGCGCAGATCGGTGTCGAACCGGTGGCGATCGGGGCGGCCATGCTGCAATCGACGCGCTGGCATCAGGCGCTGGATGCTGATGATCCGCGTTGGGTGGAGCGGGTGCAGGGAGTTTTCCACACTCCCATGCTCGTCAAAACACCCGATGGCGCATGGGCTTTGCCGGTCTGACTTGGCGCTGGTCAAATATCGGGCGATTTCAGCCTTGCTAAAACTTTCGGCAAGGCTCTAGGATCAGACATCTGCAATTCTTCTGATAATCCGGTAATCGCAATGGAATTGGTGTTCGACGGCCACAACGATGTTCTCCTGCGGCTGTGGCGCAATATGCGCAACGGGGCCGATCCGGTGGCGGAATTCATGCGCGGCACGCGCGAAGGCCATATTGATGGTCCAAGGGCAAGGGCCGGTGGCCTGGCCGGCGGGCTCTGCGCCATCTACATCCCGTCCGGCGACCTGATCCTCAAGGAACCGGATGCGGAGGGCCATTATTACACGCCGCTGGCCGCCCCGCTGGAGCGTCTTCCCTCGCTCGACATTGCCATGGAAAAGCTGGGACTGGCGCTGAGGCTCGACCGCGCTGGCGCCTGGCGGATCTGCCGCACCGTGCCGGAAATCCGCTCTGCCATGCAGGAAGGCGTGTTTGCCAGCGTCATCCACATGGAAGGTTGCGAGGCCATTGGGCCGGATCTTGCAGCGCTTGACGTGTTTTACGCCGCCGGCCTTCGCTCGCTCGGCCCGGTCTGGAGCCGCCACAATATTTTCGGCCATGGCGTGCCCTTTGCCTATCCTCTGTCGCCGGACAATGGGCCGGGTCTGACGGAGGCCGGATTTGCGCTGGTCAAGGCCTGCGACCGTCTCGGCATAGCCATCGACCTTGCGCATATTACCGAGCAGGGCTTCTGGGATGTGGCGAAAACCTCGCAGAAGCCGCTGATCGCCAGCCATTCCAATGTGCATGCGCTGACCGCCGTTGCCCGCAACCTCACCGACCGGCAGATGGATGCGATCCGCGAACGCCGTGGCATTGTCGGGCTGAATTATGCCGTCACCATGCTGCGGCCCGATGCGCGTGACGATGCCCATACCTCTCTCGACCTGATGGTGCGCCATATCGATTACATGGTCGAGCGCATGGGCATTGACTGCGTCGGCCTCGGTTCGGACTTTGATGGCGCAACCGTGCCGGCTGACATCCGCGACGCTTCGGGCAATCAGAAACTGGTTGCGGCGCTCAAAAACGCGGGCTACGCTCACGAAGATGTCATCAAGCTCTGCCGCGAGAACTGGCTGCGGGTCCTCGCAGAAACCTGGCACGACCCCGTCTGACCGATCCGTCTCTCCGCTTTTCCACCTGCTCATCCAAGATCAAAAAAACAGGGAACTCATATGATGAACGCGTTCAATCGCAATCTTCGGATTTTGACCACAAGTGCCGCTGTGTCGCTGGTTATGCTGTCGGCGCCGCAGGTTTATGCCGCAACGCCTGCCGATACGCTGGTCGAAGGCTTTGCCATTGATGACATCATCACGCTTGATCCGGGCGAGGCGTTCGAGGTGTCGGCCGCTGAAGTCACCGCCAATACCTATAGCAAGCTCGTGATGCTCGATCAGAAGGATACGTCCAAGGTTATCGGCGAGCTGGCCGATAGCTGGACGATCTCCGACGATGGCCTGACCTATACGTTCAAGATGAAGCCGGGCCTCAAATTCGCCTCCGGCAACCCGATCACTGCCGCAGATGTTGCCTATTCCTTCGAGCGCGCCGTCAAGCTCGACAAGTCGCCGGCCTTCCTGCTCACGCAATTCGGCCTGTCGGGCGACAACATCACCGACAAGGCGAAAGCCGTCGATGACCTCACCTTTGCGCTCACCGTCGACAAGCCCTATGCGCCGAGCTTCGTCCTCAACGTATTGACAGCAACCGTTGCCTCCGTCGTCGATAAGCAGTTCGTGGTGTCCAAGGCCAAGCCGATGACGCCGACGGCCGAATACAAGTATGACAATGATTTCGGCAATGAATTCCTGAAGACCGGTTATGCAGGCTCCGGCGCCTACAAGATCATCACCTGGCGCGCCAATGAGGCCGTGGTTCTGGAAGCCAACCCGAACTTTTTTGGCGAAAAAGCCAAGCTGAAGCGCGTCATCTATCGCCATATGAAGGAAAGCTCGGGTCAGCGCCTGGCGCTTGAGAACGGCGATATCGATATCGCCCGCAATCTTGAGCCGAACGACCTTGCCGCCATCTCGGCCAAGAAGGACCTGGCGGCGATTTCCGCGCCGAAGGGTACGCTTTATTATTTCAGCCTCAACCAGAAGAACCCCAACCTTGCCAAGCCGGAAGTGCGCGAGGCATTCAAATATCTGGTTGATTACGATGCCATCGGCGAAACCTTGATCAAGGGCATTGGCAAGATCCACCAGTCCTTCCTGCCGGAAGGCCAGCTGGGTGCGTCGAGCGAAAACCCCTACAAGCTGGATGTGGCTAAGGCCAAGGAACTGCTCGCCAAGGCCGGTCTGAAAGATGGCTTCACGGTTACCATGGACGTGCGCAACACGCAGCCGGTGACCGGCATTGCCGAAGCCGTGCAGCAGACGCTGGCCCAGGCCGGCATCAAGCTCGAAATCATCCCCGGTGATGGCAAGCAGACGCTGACCAAGTTCCGTGCCCGCACGCATGATATCTATATCGGCCAGTGGGGTTCGGACTATTTCGATCCGAACTCCAATGCTGAAACCTTCACCAGCAACTATGACAATTCGGACCAGGGTAAGACCAAGACACTCGCCTGGCGCAATGCCTGGGACGTGCCGGAACTGACGAAGAAGTCGCAGTCGGCGCTTCTGGAAAAGGATTCCGCCAAGCGCGCGGCGATCTATCAGGGTCTGCAGAAGGAAGTTCTGGAAACGAGCCCCTTCGTCGTCATCTTCCAGCAGGTGGAAGTTGCCGGCTATTCGGCGAAGCTGAAGGATTTCAAGCTGGGTCCGAGCTTCGATACCAACTTCGTCTACACGATCTCGAAGTGACCGGCGGAAAGGTCTGATCCCTTGACGCTTCCTGAAACAACTGGTGCGGTGCGGCTAAGGCGCCGCACCGCAAGCCCGGCCTGGGGCCTGCCGCGTTTTGCCGGCACGGTCGTGACGACATTTCTCGGTCTTCTGGCCGTGACCTTTTTCATCGGGCGGGTGATCCCCATCGATCCGGTGCTTGCCATCGTTGGCGATCGGGCGCCCGCCCATCTGGTGGAGCGGGTGCGCGAGGAGCTTGGCCTCAATCTGCCGCTCTGGCACCAGTTTCTGCTTTACCTGAAGCAGGTTCTGTCCGGGGATTTTGGTGTCTCGGTGCTCTCGTCCAATCCGGTGATGGAGGATATCCGCCGCGTCTTTCCGGCAACGCTGGAACTGGCAACGCTCGGCACGCTGATCGGCGCGGTCTTCGGCATTCCGCTCGGTGTTCTGGCGGCCGTGCGCCGTGGCAGTCTTGTGGATCAGGTGGTGCGCGTCATCGGCCTTATCGGTTATTCCGTGCCGGTGTTCTGGCTTGCCTTGTTGTCGCTGCTGTTCTTTTACGCCAAGCTGAACTGGGTCGCCTATCCCGGTCGCATCGATGTCGTCTACGAATACACGTTTACGCCGATCACCGGCCTCTTCATGCTGGATGCGATCATCCAGCGGCAATGGGATGTGCTGTGGGATCTGTTCCGCCACATCATCCTGCCCGCTTCGCTGCTCGGTTACTTTTCGCTCGCCTATATCAGCCGCATGACGCGTTCCTTCATGCTGAATGAACTGGCGCAGGAATATATTGTCGCTGCCCGCGCCAAGGGCCTGTCGGAAACCCGCATCATCTGGTTCCACGCGCTGCGCAATGCCGCCGTGCCGCTGCTGACCGTCATCGCGCTCTCCTATGCCGGATTGCTGGAAGGTTCGGTGCTGACGGAGACGATCTTTGCCTGGCCGGGCATTGGCCTCTACATCACCAACTCACTGCAGAACGCCGACATCAACGCCGTTCTGGGCGGCACGATCGTCATCGGTGCGGTTTTCATTACCATCAATCTTCTGTCCGATCTTCTCTACCGGACGCTTGATCCGAGGACGCGCAGACGATGAGCATGCCGGACACCAGTTTGAAACCCTATAGCCGCGACTGGCTTCTGTCGGACCGGCCCACCTCGCGCCGCCAAGCAAAACTTGGCCGTGCCTATGTCATCTGGCGCCGCTTTTCGGAAAACCGGCTGGCACTTGTCGGCCTGATGATCATCCTCGCGCTGATCGTGCTTGCCGGTCTGGCCGATGTTATTTCACCTTATAATCCGGTGGTTGGTGATCTGCGCAATGCCCGCCTGCTGCCGCCCGGCACCGATGGCTATCTGCTCGGCACGGATGACCAGGGCCGCGATATTCTCTCGCGCCTCATCCACGGGTCGCGTCTCACGTTGATTGTCGTGGTATTGGTCGCCATCATTGCTGCCCCCGTCGGTCTCATCGTCGGCACGGTCGCCGGCTATGCCGGCGGCTGGGTGGATGCGATCCTGATGCGCATTACCGATATTTTCCTGGCCTTCCCGAAGCTCGTTCTGGCTCTGGCGCTGGTGGCAGCCCTTGGTCCCGGCATCGAAAACGCCATTCTTGCCATCGCCGTCACCTCCTGGCCGCCCTATGCGCGCATTGCGCGGGCCGAAACACTGACCTTCCGCAATTCGGAATTCATTTCGGCGGTCAAGCTGATGGGCGCTTCGCCCTTTCGCATCGTGCTGCGCCATGTCATGCCGCTTTGCACCTCCTCGCTTATCGTGCGTGTCACGCTCGATATGGCCGGCATCATCCTGACGGCCGCCGGTCTCGGCTTCCTGGGGCTTGGCGCCCAGCCGCCGCTTCCCGAATGGGGCGCGATGATTGCCTCTGGCCGTCGCTTCATTCTCGATCAGTGGTGGGTTGCCGCCATGCCGGGCTTTGCCATCCTCATCGTCAGCCTCGGCTTCAACCTTTTGGGCGATGGCTTGCGCGATGCGCTCGATCCGAAGGAGGCCGGCCAATGAGCCCGCTTCTGACCGTCGATGATCTGCGCGTGTCCTTTCCCACCCGCACCGGCACGGTGGAGGCCGTGCGCGGTGTGTCCTTTACGCTCGGCAAGGAGCGTCTCGGCATTGTCGGCGAATCCGGCTCCGGCAAGTCGCAGACCGGCCGCGCCATCATGGGCCTGACGCCCTCCCAGGCTCGCATCAGCGCCAAGACGCTTGCCTTCGATGGCATTGATCTTCTGTCGGCATCGGCCCGCCAGCGTCGTTCTTTGCGCGGCAAGCGCGTCGCCATGATCCTGCAGGACCCGAAATATTCGCTCAATCCGGTGATGACCATCGGCCGGCAGATCATCGAGACACTGCGCACGCACGAGCGGGTGTTGGCGAGCGAGGGTAGGGCGCGCGCGCTTGCCATGCTGGAGGCGGTGCAGATCCGCGATCCGGAGCGTGTCTTCGACCTTTATCCGCATGAAGTCTCTGGCGGCATGGGCCAGCGGGTGATGATTGCGATGATGCTGATCTGCGGCCCCGAACTGCTGATTGCCGACGAGCCGACATCTGCGCTGGACGTTACGGTACAGCTCGACGTGCTCGCCATCCTCGACAAGCTCGTCGCCGAGCGCGGCATGGGCCTGATCTTCATCAGCCATGATCTGCGGCTGGTGTCCTCCTTCTGCGACCGTGTCATCGTCATGTATGCAGGACGCGTGGTTGAAGAACTGCCGTCCGCCAATCTGGCCGATGCCAAGCATCCCTATACGCAAGGTCTTTTGAATTGCCTGCCGACGATTGGAACGCACCGCCATCCGCTGCCCGTGTTGGAACGCAAGCCGGAGTGGGCGCTATGACCCGCGAGGTTCTGTCCGTCCGCGACATGGTCGTCACCTTCGATGAATTCGTGGCGCTGGATGGCGTCAGCCTCAGCGTGACCGAGGGCCAATCCTTCGGCATTGTCGGCGAATCCGGTTCGGGGAAGTCGACGCTTCTGCGCGCCGTTGCCGGCCTCAACAGCTTTGAAAGCGGCACGCTTACCGTCTCGGGAAGGCGCTATTCCGGCCACCTTCGCGACAAGGACTTCTATCGCACGGTGCAGATGGTATTCCAGGATCCCTATGGTTCGCTGCATCCGCGCCAGACGGTGGACCGGCTGCTGCTGGAACCGCTTGCCATCCACGGCTTTACCGATGTCGACAGCCGCATTGCGCGTGCGCTGGACGAGGTGGGTCTGGGTACCGGCTTTCGGTTCCGCTATTCACACCAGCTCTCGGGCGGCCAGCGCCAGCGCGTGGCGATTGCCCGCGCGCTGATCCTTGAGCCGAAGATCCTGCTTCTGGATGAGCCGACATCGGCGCTCGATGCCTCGATCCAGGCGGAAATTCTCAATCTTTTGGAACAGGCGCGCAAGGATCGCGGTCTCACCTTCGTCATGGTCAGCCATGATCTGGGTGTCATCAGCCATATGTGCGAGCGGCTGGCCGTGATGCGCAAGGGCAAGGTGGTGGAAATCGTTTCCGTCGAGGCACTGGAAAACCGCACCTTTTCAGAGGATTATACGCGCCAGCTGCTTGTTGCCAGCGAAGGCTTCCGCCGGGACTGACGCCAGCGGCGAATGTTTCACCATGAAGGACCCTTCATGCAACTTCGTGCCCTCATGTATTTCGATGAACTCGTGCGCACCAATTCGATGCGTGGCGCGGCCGAAAACCTCAATGTCGCGGCAACCGCCGTCAGCCGCCAGATCGAAAACCTCGAGCATTATTTCGGCACGCCGCTGGTGGAGCGCTCCAATCGCGGCATCAAGCTGACGGCAGCCGGCGAGCTTCTGGCAGCGCGTGCCGGGCGCACCTTTCGCGAGCTGGAACATGTGCACCAGCTGATCGATGATCTGCAGGGCCTGCAGCGCGGCAAGGTGGTGATCTATGCCAATGGTGCAACGGTTGCCAATCTTCTGGCGCCGGTGCTTGCCCAGTTTTCCCTGCGCTATCCGAGGCTGCGCTTTGAGGTGGCTATCACCAGTGCACGCCAGGCCATCGAAGCGCTGGCGGCAGCGGAGGCCGATCTCGTCGTCACGCTGTTTGCCCAGAAGATCTCCGGCATGAAGGTGCGGCTGCGCTCGGAAATCACCTATGATCTGATCACTTCGGCAAAACATCCGATCGCCGTGCAGGCGGAAGTCTCGCTGAAGGAGATTGCCGCCCTGCCGCTTGCCATGCCCGACAAGAGCTTTGGCGCCCGCCAGGCTTTCGAGGAACAGTTTGCCAAGATCGGCGTGGAACTTGATCCGGTTTTCGTTACCGGATCGCTGGAAATGCTCAAAGAACTGGTGCTGCGCGAGGCGGCCGTCACGCTGCTGCCGGCGCTTACCGTGCAGCGCGAGCTGGAAATGGGCCTGCTTGCCGCCATCCCGATTTCCGCCGGCAAGGGCGTGCGCACTGCCATCGATCTGTGTGTCGCGCCGGATCGTCAGCTTTCCTTTGCCGCAGGCAAGCTGGTGGATTTCATCGAGGCTTTCATGCGCGGTGCAAGCAGCCCAGCATCGGCGCGGCGAGCCAAAAAATCCGTGTAACGATTTCGGCTACACAGAGAACACAAAAATGGTCATTGTGTGTGCGCTTGCGAAGTGACACTCTCTTCGCATAACCACGTTCCCATGGGCTGGAAAACGCCTGTGGCAGAACGACAATTAGGGGAAGTTTGACGCATGGGAAGTCTGTTTCTTTCCGCCACCACTGCGCTGACGCGCCGCGCCGTTTTTGGCCTGGCCATGGCAGCCGGCCTGGTGCTGGCCACTGATCTTCCGGCCGAGGCCGCCGCCAAGACGGCACTGACGCTCGGCATGGCCGTGGAGCCAGCCGGCCTTGATCCGACGATTGCCGCACCGGTCGCTATCGGCCAGGTGACCTGGCAGAATATCTTTGAAGGTCTCACTACCATTGACCGCAATGGCAAGGTGCAGCCGCAGCTGGCCGAAAGCTGGGTGATCTCGCCCGACGGCCTGACCTATACATTCAAGCTCCGCCAGGGCGTGAGCTTCCATAATGGCGAAGCCTTCGATTCCTCGGTTGCCAAATTCTCGATCGACCGCGCCCGCGGTGCCGATTCCGTCAATCCGCAGAAGCGCTATTTCGCCTCGATCGATACGGTGGAAACGCCGGATGCGACAACGCTGGTGCTGAAGCTGAAGCAGCCCGCCGGCAGCCTTCTCTATTGGCTCGGCTGGCCGTCTTCGTCGATTGTCGCTCCGAAATCGGCTGCCGACAACAAGACGACGCCCATCGGCACTGGTCCGTTCAAATTCGTCAGCTGGGCCAAGGGTTCTGCCGTGGAGCTGGCCCGCAATGCCGAGTACTGGAACAAGGCGGGTGCCGCCAAGCTGGAAAAGGCCACCTTCCGCTTTATCGCTGATGCGCAGGCCCAGGCCGCAGCCTTGAAGGCTGGCGATGTGGATGCCTTCCCGGAATTCGGTGCGCCGGAACTGATCGAGAGCTTCAAGGGCGATGCGCGGCTTGAAACCGTCATCGGCAATACGGAGCTGAAGGTCGTGGCCGGCATGAACAATGCCAAGAAGCCCTTCGATGACAAGCGCGTGCGTCAGGCGCTGATGATGGCGGTGGATCGTGCCTCGGTCGTCGAAGGTGCCTGGTCGGGCTTCGGCACGCCGATCGGCAGCCATTATACGCCCAATGACCGCGGCTATATCGATCTGACCAGCGTTCACCCTTACGATCCGGCAAAGGCCAAAGCGCTTCTGGCCGAGGCCGGCTATCCGAACGGTTTCTCCTTCACCATGAAGGCGCCGCAGATGGCCTATGCCCAGCGCACCTCGCAGATGCTGCAGGCCATGCTGGCGGAAATCGGCGTGACGATGACCATCGAGACGACCGAGTTTCCGGCCAAATGGGTGGCGGATGTGTTCAAGGGCGGCAATTTCGACATGACTATCGTGGCGCATGCCGAGCCGATGGATATCGATATCTATGCGCGTGACCCCTATTACTTTGCCTACAAGAACCCGGCCTTCAACGAGATCCTGAAGAAGGTCGAGGCGACATCCGACGCGGCCGCGCAGGAAAAGCTCTATGGCGAAGCGCAGAAGATCCTGGCTGAAGACGTGCCGTCGCTCTTCCTCTTCGTCATGCCGAAGCTTGGCGTGTGGGACAAGAAGGTCGAAGGCCTCTGGGCCAATGAGCCGATCCCCTCGAATGTTCTGGCCGAGGTCTACTGGTCGGAGTGATATAATCGGGCTGATCTGCTCACCTTGGTGGATCGGCCCGGCACCCCCTTTTGCCTTGCAAGGCATACCGGGGTTGAGCATCCTGCACCCCCCTCTGTCCTGCCGGACATCTCCCCCTCAAGGGGGGAGATCGGCAAAAGGCCATTCCACCTTCTCCCATGAACGGCATTGCGGAAGAGGTGTGGAATTGTAGGACGATGAGCGTGCCACAACCAATCTCCCCCCTTGAGGGGGAGATGCCCAGCAGGGCAGAGGGGGGTACCGCTCTGCCGTGACCATACGGGGAAAGCATCTGGTCTCGGCCCATTGGTGATCAGTCGCCGCCCACATTCACATTGCATGCTGGTTTCCAGCGCATCATCCTTCGCTCAACCGAGCTTGAAGGGACAGGTCCATGATCACGCTCATTGCCCGCCGGCTTGCCGGTCTCATCATCACGCTGCTTCTCGTCTCGGCCCTCATCTTTGCGGTGATGGATTTCCTGCCGGGTGATCCGGCCTCCGTCATCCTCGGCACGTCGGCAAGTGCCGATACGCTGGCAGCGCTCCGGCAGGACATGGGGCTCGATCAGCCGCTCGTCCTGCGCTACGCGGCCTGGCTCGGCGGGGTGCTGCAGGGTGATCTCGGCCAGTCCTATACCTATGGCGTGCCGGTGGCAGGGCTGATTGCCGAGCGTCTGGCGGTCACCATTCCGCTCGCCTTCATCGCCGTGCTTCTCTCGATCGTCATTGCCATTCCGCTCGGCGTGCAGGCAGCACGTCACCAGAATGGGCTGATGGATGTGGTGGCGGGCCTATTCTCGCATGTCAGCATCGCGGTTCCGGCCTTCTGGGTCGGCTTGCTGCTGATCATCCTGTTCTCCACCGTTCTGGGCTGGATGCCGGCGGGTGGCTTTCCCGGCTGGGGTTCTGGCTTCTGGGCCGCATTTCAGGCGCTGCTTCTGCCGGCCGTGGCGCTTGCTCTGCCGCAGGCGGGTGTGCTGACCCGCGTGACGCGCTCTGCCGTCCTGGAGGTGATGAACGAGGATTTCGTGCGCACCGCCCGTTCCAAGGGCCTCAGTGAAAACACAGCGCTCTGGCGCCATGCGGTGCCCAATGCGTTGATCCCGGTCGTGACCATGCTTGGCCTGCAATTCACCTTCCTGATTGCCGGGGCCGTGCTTGTGGAAAATGTCTTCAACCTGCCGGGCGTCGGTCGGCTTGCCTTCCAGGCGCTGGCGCAGCGCGATGTCGTTGTCATGCAGGATGTCGTGCTGTTCTTTGCCGCGCTGGTGATCGTCATGAATTTCCTCGTGGATCTTGCCTATCTCATTATCGATCCGCGGCTGCGGGCGGGAGTGCGCTGATGTCGTCTGTTCTTCGCCGCCCGACCTTCCTTATCGGTCTCGTCATCACCCTGTTTCTGGTCAGCGTCGCAATCGTCTCGCTCTTCTGGACGCCGCTGTCTCCGTCCAAGATGCAGATCGTCCACAAGCTGAAGGCGCCGCTCGAATATGGTCTTCTCGGCACCGACCAGTTCGGTCGTGATGTCGCCTCCATGCTGATGGTCGGCGCCTGGAATTCACTGTCGACCTCGCTCCTGGCCGTTGCCATCGGTGCGACACTCGGCACGGCCGTCGGGGTCTATGTCGCTGCCATGCGCGGCTTTACCGAAACCGTGGTGATGCGCGCCTGCGACATCATCTTTGCGGTGCCGCCCATTCTGTCTGCCATGCTGCTCGGCGCCTTCATCGGTTCCGGCCGCTTCACCGCCATCATCGCCATTGCCGTGTTCATGGTGCCGGTCTTTGCCCGGTTGACGCTTGGAGCGGCAAACCAGATCTGGACGCGCGATTATGTGACGGCGGCCATTGGCATGGGCCGCAACCGGGCCAAGATCACCTTCACCCATATCCTGCCGAATATCTCCAACCAGATCATCGTGCAGGTGACGATCCAGCTGGGCCTTGCGATCCTGACCGAAGCGGGCCTCAGTTTCCTCGGCCTCGGCATGCCGCCACCGGCCCCCACCTGGGGTCGCATGCTCTCGGATGCGCAGACCTTCCTTGGCCCGGCGCCCTGGCTGGCGCTGCTTCCGGGCCTTGCCATCGCCATCGCGGTCATGGGCCTGAATATGCTGGGAGATGGTCTGCGTGACCTTCTCGACCCCCGTGACCAGACTTGAAATAGCAAACGAAGACATCGCCATGAATGAACTGCTGACGCTGACCATCCGCCAGGTCCGGGACCTGTTTGCCGAAAAGACGCTATCGCCGCTGGAATACTGGCAGGCGGTGGAGGAGCGCATTGCAGCTTTCGAGCCGCATGTGCAGGCGCTCTATCTCTATGACCCTGAAAACGCGCGGGCGCAGGCCAAGGCGTCTGGCGATCGCTGGGCGCGGGGCGAAACGCTTGGGCCCCTCGATGGCATTCCGCTGACGCTGAAGGAATTGATCGCCACCAAGGGCGATCCGGTGCCGCTTGGCACAAAGGCGGTGGAACTTGTCCCGGCCGCCGAGGATGCGCCGATTGCCGCACGCTGCCGCGAAGATGGCGCGGTGATCTTTGCCAAGACCACATGCCCCGATTACGGAATGCTCTCGTCCGGCCTGTCGAGCTTCCACAAGCTCAGCCGCAACCCCTGGGATCTGAGCCAGAACCCCGGCGGCTCCAGCGCCGGTGCATCGGCGGCAGCGGCGGCCGGTTTTGGCCCTTTGCATATCGGCACGGATATCGGCGGCTCGGTCCGGCTGCCCGCCGGTTGGACCGGTATTTTCGGCTTCAAGCCCAGCCAGGGCCGCATCCCGGTTGATCCCTATTATGTCGGCCGTTGCGCCGGACCTATGACCCGCACTGTAGAGGACGCTGCCTTTTCCATGGCGACATTGTCGCGACCCGATTGGCGCGATGGCACATCGCTTCCGCCGAATGCCTTTGACTGGCTGGATCTCGATCTCGACCTGCGCGGCCTGAAAATCGGTCTGATGCTGGATGCCGGAACGGGCCTTGCCGCTGAAGAAGAGGTGCAGGACGCTGTGGTGGCTGCGGCAAAATTGTTCGAGCAGGCGGGTGCCGAGATCGTGCCCGTCGGGCCTGTCATTACCCGCGCCATGCTGGATGGTCTGGATAATTTCTGGCGCTCGCGCTTCTGGGGCGATATCGAGACCATGCCACAGGCGCGGCGCGACCTGATCCTTCCCTATATCTACGACTGGGCCAAGGGTGGCGCCGATATTTCCGGTGTCGATGCCGTGCGCGGCTTTAACCAGACGATCGAGATGCGCAAGACCTGCGGCAAGCTGTTCACCACGGTCGATGCGGTGATTTCACCGACCAATCCGGTTGTCTCCTATCCGGCGGAATGGGCATCGCCCACCAATGATCCGGCAGCGCCCTTCGAACATATCGCCTTTACCGTGCCGTGGAACATGTCGGAACAGCCGGCATCCTCTATTAATTGCGGCTTCTCGCGCTCTGGCATGCCGATCGGCCTGCAGATCGTCGGCCCCCGTTATGCCGATCAGTTCGTCCTGAAGCTTTCGAAAGCATTCGAGACCTGGACGGGCGGCGTTGCCCGCTGGCCGGAACCTCCGGCCGCCTGACCCCATTGGCCGCTGTCGTCCGACCAGCAAGCCCTTGCGCGACTGATTTCGCGCAAGGGCTTTTTTGCTGTCGAGAACCTATGGAACACTTTGGTGCTGAAGACGTTGAAAGGGTGAACCGGCATGGGGACCGCCTCATGTATCGCGATTGGCCTCCCAGCGCCTTCGCCCCGCCTTTCCAAGGAGACTGCCAATGTCCATGAATTCGCCCAGTGATTTTCCACGTAGTGGCTCTCAGGCCGATATCGAATTGCAGTTGCAGCAGCTGCGTGAAGACATTTCGGCGCTCGCCAAGGCCGTGACGGCTGCCGGCTCCAACAAGGCCGATGACCTGAAGTCGAAGGCGCGCCGCGCATCAAACGATGCCATGGATGCATCCGCTCATATGATGGACGCTGCGCGCGCCCAGGCCGTTTCGATCGAGAAGGATCTCGAGCGGCAGATCCGCACAAAGCCCTTGCAGTCTATCGCCATTGCCGCCGGCATCGGCTTCCTCTTCGCTCTCCTGTCGCGTCGCTGACATGGGGGGACTTGCGCCGCTTCTGGCGTCTCTCCTGGCAGTCGATATGCGCGCCACGCTTCGGCGGACGCGCAGAACGGCTCTGTTTAGCGCCATTGCGGGCCTTTTCCTGCTGACAGCCTATGGTGCGGGCGTTGCGGCAATTACCGTCTGGCTATCCACGCAGATGAGCATGGTGGCGGCGCTTGGACTGGTTGCCATTTTCGCCCTCACAATTGCGCTGATCCTCATCGCGGTCTTGATGATGAAGAACAGGGCGGATGAGCGCCGGCGCCGCGAAGCCTCGGCTGGCAATCGCACGCTGATGATCACGGCAGCCTTTTCCGCCCTGCCGTTTCTGATGAAATCGCGGCCGCTGATGGCGGCAGCCCTGACTGGTGGCGCGGCGCTTCTGGCACTGCGTCTGCTGGGCGGGTCGTCTGATGATCCCGTGCCGCCGGCTGAATGACCGGTTGCCGATCTCGTTTGACGCGATGAGATGTGGCAAATGCCTGTGCCGTCCTGAATGCCGGATCACCTATCCTGGCTGTTCCTATCGGCTGACGGACCAGGCGCCATAACCATGATTGGAGCCGTCCCCCGGCGCCTGTTTTCAGCTGCCGATAGGATTGCAGCCTTCATCCATGTGCTGAATCAGCGGCGCCGGTAAAATGCCGGCGCCGGCCTGGTATTCTCATCCGTTGACAATGGCCATCGCCATGGACAGACGGATTTTCCCGGCATTCCTGTTTTATCTCGGCCACGTGATGATCGTGAGCTTGTCGCTATGGTGCGGCATGCGGCGTGTAAACGCCGGCAGAAAGGCAGATCAGCTGCCGAAGGCCCGTGAGGTAATGGCTGCATCGCCTGGGTCGGGACCGAAATCGCCTTCGCCGGAAACTCCCAGTAATTCCTGCAGGCGCGCGCGGGCGCGTGACACGCGGCTCTTGATCGTGCCGACGGCGCAGCCGCAGATGGTGGCTGCTTCTTCATAGGCAAAGCCCGCAGCACCGACCAGAATGATGGCTTCGCGCTGGTCATCCGGCAGCGTATCGAGCGCCTTGCGGAAATCCTGAAGGTCAAGCCGTCCATATTGTTCCGGGTGCACGGAAAAACGCTCGGAATACAATCCGTCGCTGTCTTGAACTTCGCGACCACGCTTGCGCATCTGGCTGTAAAACTCGTTGCGCAGGATTGTAAACAGCCAGGCTCGCATATTCGTGCCAGCGGTAAAGCTCTTCTGATTGGCCCATGCCTTCATGATCGTGTCCTGCACCAGATCGTCGGCTTTGTCGTGGCGGCCGGTGAGCGAGACTGCGAAGGCTCGCAGGTTCGGCAGGGATGCCAAAAGGTCGCGCTTGAAAGCGCGATCGACGTCCTCGTCGTTCATGCTCATTTTCCGTTCACCGAATTGGCCTTCTTCTCGGCCTCCTCCAGACGTTCCAGCAGGTCCATAAATCGATCCGGAATGCCTTCTTCCTGCACAGCATCGTAGAATTCGCGCAACTTGCGCGAAATCGACGAATTCGGCTGCATTGCGCCTGGCCGAAAGTTATTCGATTGTGCTGTTGTCATTTTTTCTTTTTTTCTGGTTTCGTCTTCACTCATCACGCAGGCAGCCTGTTGCGGTATTGTTCCGGGAAAATGCGCGGGTTCAAAAAAAGTTCCCTGACAACGGAACTTTTTTTCGCTTGTATCGTTTGATACCACGTTCATTGCCCTAAGGGCATCAGGGGAGATTTTGAATGTCACTTACCACACGCGTTGCGTCCCACCTGCCTTACCTGCGCCGCTATGCCCGCGCCGTCACAGGCTCTCAGACGTCGGGAGACGCATATGTTGCTGCGGTCTTGGAAGCGTTGATTGCCGATGTTTCCATCTTTCCGGAAACGTCCAAAGACCGCGTCTCACTGTATAAACTTTTCGTCGCGATTTTTGGTTCCGCTGCCATTGAAATTCGGCCGATCGACTCGCCGTTTGCATGGGAACAGCGGGCTGTTGCAAATCTGGCCAATCTTCCCTCACTGGCGCGTCATGCCTTCCTGCTGATTTCGGTCGAAGGCTTCACGCTGGAAGAAACCGCTGAAATTCTGGGTGAGAGCGTGGAAAATGCGACCCGCTTGCTGGACGAGGCCTCGCGCGAGATTTCCCGTCAGGTCGCGACTGAAATCATGATCATCGAAGACGAGCCTCTGATTGCGCTTGATATCGAACAGATGGTGCAGGATCTGGGCCACCGCGTGACCGGTATTGCTCGCACGCACAAGGAAGCGGTTGCTCTTTTTCAAAGCTCCAGCCCGAAAATGGTTCTGGCCGATATCCAGCTGGCCGATGGCAGCTCGGGCATTGATGCAGTGAACGAGATCCTGCGCACATCCAGCGTGCCGGTCATCTTCATCACGGCTTTTCCGGAGCGCCTGCTGACGGGCGAACGCCCCGAGCCGGCATTCCTCGTCACCAAGCCGTTTAACCCGGATATGGTCAAGGCATTGATCAGCCAGGCACTGTTCTTCAATGAGGCGGTGAAGGCGGCGGCCTGAGAGGCGATTGCGGGCAGGAGCGAGGGGCGGAACCTTATCGCAGATCGCACGTTTGACCGCTGCGGATGACGGTGCATGATCCATGCTTCCAATCCGCGCCGGTTCACCGGATACGTCTTAAACCGGTTGGGCCGCATGGGTGGAAACGGTAGTGCTGCGTGCTGAAGTGCTTACAGTTTGTGTCCATACGACCTGATCAATTCACCGGCCGTCGGGTTGTTCCGGCGGAACTTAAGTCCTATAACATGTGCATGTCCGTTGGGCCGAATGTCTGACAGCTCGGCAATCCTTGGGCATCAGCAAGGCGGAGTGGAATTCTTGTCGCATCAGCTGACATGGCAACAGGCTGGTGAGAGCGACGACAAGTTGCGTGAATTCTTCATGCCGGCTCTCGTTGATCTCGGCGCAAGTGTCATCATACAGGACCTGGCGCGCAATTATTTGTTTGTCACCAATCTTCCTGCGATCTGGTCTGCGGGCCTTTACGATACACCTTGCGACCAGACTCTGTTCGGATCGGAGATCGCTGAAAAACTGCGGGTTCTCAAAGACGGCCTGACCGCCCACGGCCAGAAGAACCACCTGGAAATATGCGTCAATTCCGAGGAAATCTACGAGTTCCGGGTTCAGGCCTGTATCCTGAGCAATGGTGCGCTGCATTTGGTCACCACCATTGTCGATCGCTCAGAGGAGCGCCACCGCGAGCGCCTATTGCGGGCCCTGCTGCGCGAGGTCAGCCATCGGTCGAAGAACCTGCTGGCCATCATCCAGAGCATCGCCTTGCAGACGGCGCGCTATTCCGTAACGCTTGATATGTTTCTCAACAAATTCCGCGGGCGGCTCTATTCCCTGGCGCAGTCGCAGGACCTCATCACCGATTCCAGCTGGCGCGGCGCCTATTTCTACGATCTCGTGCAGCAGCAGACGGAGAAATATCTGCCGGAAAATGTGCATCTGGTGCGCGTCAGCGGCGATAATGTTCTCCTGACGCCAAATGCATCCCTACATCTGGGGCTTGCCATGCACGAGTTGATCGTGAATGCGGTCAGCCATGGCGCGCTCGTCAAGAATGGTCGTGCGATTGCCGTCAGTTGCAACCGCGTGCAGGCCAATGACCAGGATTGTCTTGAGATTCGTTGGGAAGAGGGGCTGATCACGGACGGTCTGCGTCTGGATACCCGCGAGGAAGAGACGCTGAAGGCGCATTTCGGCAGCACGGTTCTGGAGCGGGTGGTGCCGGCTTCGGTCAATGGCAAGGCGCGCTACCAGATTTCCCGCGATCGCATCAGCTATAGCCTAATCTTCCCCATCGAACACGCTCCCGAATAGCGGTGCCGCTCTGCCGACCGGTGTGACAAACCCTATCGTTCTGCCTCGATCACATACACAAAACGATCTCGACTTCCGGAGAAATCGAGATCGTTGGTCTCTTCGAGGGGGGTGAAGAGATATCTGGAAGCTTTGAAGGGCGGGGACGGGGCGCTTCCAGATGTAGTCAGAACGGGCAGCCCTGCCGATGGTTCCGCCTGTTGCGTGAAAAATCAAAAAAATGTCGCGGCATCCATCGCGGCAATCGAATAGCGCTTTGCGCAAACAGAAACGCCCCAAATCTCTTTGGGGCGTTTCGAGAGGCAATGGCGTGAGGATCAGTGTGTCACGGTGCGCGGATCGAGCGCATCGCGCACGGCGTCGCCGACATAGTTGACGCTGAGCACGGTCAGCGAGATCGCAAGACCTGGCCAGATGACGCGCGACGGCGTGATCTGTAGGAAGTTGGCGCCATCAAACAGCAAGCGACCCCAGGTCGGGAAGTCCGACGGAAAGCCAAGGCCGAGGAAGGACAGTGCCGATTCCGTGATGATCGCCGAGGCGATGCCGAGCGTGGCCGATACCATGATCGAGGACAGAACGTTGGGCAGAATATGGCGTAGCACGATACGGTATTCCCGCATGCCGCTGCTTTTCGCTGCCACGATGAATTCCTGGCTTTTCACGGCCAGCACATCGCCGCGCACGATACGGGCTGTGTGCATCCAGCTGGTTACCCCGATGACGAAGACGATCAGGATGAAAATCCCGGTTTCCGGCCCGAAGGCTGCGCGCAACGTATCGCGAAACAGCATGATGATGACGAGTAGCAGCGGCAAAAGCGGCAGCGCGAGGAAAAGGTCCGTGACGCGCATCAGCGGCCCGTCCAGCCGGCGGAAATAGCCGGACATGACGCCGACCAGTGTTCCGAGCAGGAGCGCAAGCAGCATGGCCGTCATGCCGACCGCAAGCGAGATCTGCCCGCCGGCCATGACCTGCGCCAGCATGTCGTGACCGAGATTGTCGGTGCCGAACGGATGATTCCAGGATGGCCCCTGGTTCTTGGCGCGGATGTCGATCTTGTTCGGATCGATCGTGTGGATGAAAGGTCCGACATAGACGACAAACAGGATGGCGATGAAGACGATCAGCCCTGCAACGCCGCCCTTATGGGCGCGAAATTTGCGCCAGAACAGCTTCGTCGGGGTTTCCACCTCGACCTTTGCGATGGTCGCGGTCGTCATGGTTGCATCAGTCATAGCGGATCCTCGGATCAAGGATGCCGTAAAGGACATCGGCAATCAGGTTGAAGAGCACGATCAGAACGGCGAAGATGAAGGTCAGCGTTTGGACAAGCGGAATATCGGCGCCCTGCACGGCGGTGATCAGCAATTGCCCGAGCCCGTTCACGCGAAAAATCTGTTCGGTGATAATGGCGCCGGAAAAGATCGTCGGAACGCCTAGCGCAATCACGGTGACCACGGGGATCAGGCTGTTGCGCAGCACATGCACGAGAAGAACCGTCTTTTCCCTGACGCCCTTGGCGCGGGCCGTGCGCACATAGTCCATGCTCAGATTGTCGAGCATGGAGGCGCGCACGAAACGGGTGATCTGCGAGGCATTGTAAAGCGACAGAACCAGCACGGGCAGGAACATCTGGCGCATCTGCTCGACAAAATTCGCCCAGCTGTCGACGACGAGATTGGTGTCGTAGATCGATGGGAACCATTGCAGCCAGGATGAGAAGATGACGATCAGCAGCACGCCGGTGAAGAAGGTGGGTACCGAATAGCCAACCATGGTAATGAAGGTGCCGACCTGGTCGAACACCGAATACTGGCGATAGGCCGAAATGACGCCGACCGGAATGGCGATCAGGATGCCGAAGACATAGGCCATGCCGACAACCCAGAGCGTCTGGGGCAGGCGCTGGACGATGAGATCCACGACCGGGCTTCTGGTGGCCCAGGACAGCACCCGCATCCGCTCGCCAGTGCCGACTGTCAGGCCGGTGATCTGTTCGAAGATATTCAGCGGTTCATTGACGAAAAACTGTTGCAGCCATTTGAGATAGCGGATCAGGAAAGGCTGATCGAGGCCCATGGCGGCGCGGATCTGCTCGCGCACTTCCGGCGGAATGGTGAGCGGAAGTTCGCCCAGCGGATCATTCGGCGCAAGGTCGAGCAGGGCAAAGATGACGAAACTTATCACAAGCAGCGTCGGTACGGCGAACATCAGTCGCCGGATCGTATAGGTAAACATGCGGTGGTCTCCAGACGGTCGCGGAGAAGCAGATGCCGGCCCCACCTGCTGAACAGGCAGGGCCGGCGTGCCTTCAATTACTTCTTACGAGACCAGTCTGCGACATTCCACAGTTCGGAATCCCAGGCATTCATGTCCACGCCGATAAGGGTCGCGGAAATGGCTGAGGGCTGGCCGCGATGGATGAGCGGAATATGCGCTCCCTCGGCGGTCAGCATGTCGTTTGCCTTGATGGCCAGTTCGGCGCGCTTCTTCAGATCGCCTGTCTTGGCCAGTTCATTGACGATCTTGTCATAGGCGGGGTTGCAGTAGCGCGGAATGTTCTGGCCCTGCCAGCCATTGGCAGGCGAGGGGATCTTGTCGCACAGCCATTCTGCCAGGTATTTTTCCGGGTCCGTGCCGTCGAAGTTGTTGGTGTACATTTCAACGTCGGCATAGAACTTCTGGAACGTGTCCGGGCTTGCCGGGTCGCCACCGAAGAAGACGGAGGCCGAGACGTTGCGCAGTTCGGATGCGACGCCGATTTGGCTCCACATATCTTTGACCAGCGCCTGGGTGCCCTGACGAACCGAGTTGGTCGAGGTCTGATAGAGGAAGGAAAGCTTCACGCCATCCTTGGCACGAATGCCATCGCTGCCCTTTTTCCAGCCGGCATCATCGAGAAGCTTGTTGGCGCCTTTGATATCCTGCTTCAGGCACCAGTCATTGGTCGAAGAGATGTAGATATCCGGAGCCGGAACGATGTTGCAGGTCGGCTTGCCGGCTTCGCCGTAACCGACTTCGTCGATAACGTCGCGGTCAATCGCCATCGACAGTGCCTTGCGCACGGCCGGATCGGAGAGCGCCGGATGCTTGCCGCCTTCGACGGTTGAGCGCTTGTCGCCCAGCTTCGGGTCAGGATTGGTCCAGTTGATCTGGATACGTTCAACCTGCGTGCCGAATGCCGTCTCGATCTTGCCCTTGCCGGCCTTCAGCATGGTTGCCAGAACTTCCGGCTCTACCTGCATGTTCCAAGCATAGTCGAATTCGCCGGTTTCCAGAACCGCGCGGGCAGCCGAGGCGGCATCGCCGCCGCCCTTCAGCGTGACGGAGGCAAAGGCGGGCTTTGCAGCATCACGGAAATTGGGGTTGGCGGTGAAGGTGATCACGTCGTTCGGCTTGAATTCCTTGACGACGAAGGGGCCGGTGCCGATTGGGCCGAAATTGGCTGCGGTGCAGCCCGGAGCCTTGGCGCCGACGCAATCCTTGAACTGAGCCTTCTGCAGGATCGGCGACTGGGCGCCGACAAATGCGCTGTAGGGATAGTATTTCGGCTCGCTGAAGGTGACCTTTACGGTCTGGGCGTCAACGGCCTCTACCTTGGTGATGCCTTCATACTGGGCCTTCTGTGCGCAGCCGCCATCCGGTGCCGTGCAATATTCCCAGGTAAAGACCACATCTTCTGCGGTGAAAGCGGAACCGTCGGACCATTTAACGCCGGGCTTCAGCTTCCAGGTGATGCTCTTCATGTCGGCTGTTACGCCGCCATTTGCCACGGTCGGGATCTCGGTGACCAGCCATGCAACGAGCGCGCCCGTTGCGTCATAGCGGGCCAGGGGCTCGATGACCATTGACGAGGAATAGACTTCCTTCGTGCCGCCGGAGAGATAGGGGTTGAGCGTGGAGACGGCCTGCCAGAACAGGATTTTCAGGTCCCCGTCTGTGCCGCGTTCGGCATGTGCCATATTGGCGAATGCCAGTGCCGCAACGGTACCTGCCAATAGCAGTTTGGTTCTCTTCATTGTTTTCCCCTTGAAGACGTTTTTTACATTTTGGCCGTTTACACGGTTTGCCGTTTAGCCGGCCGTGGTCATTCGACCACATTCCCACCTGACTGTTTTCCTCCCAGCACGGTGGCGAATCTCTTGCTTGTCTCCCGACAAAATCCGCTCCCGTTGGCGCTTTCCTGCGCCTTGCGGAAGTGGTGTGAACAAATTTTAATCGATCTAAGCACAGGCCTATTTTGTATTCAAGTCTGAAAATTGAAGCTTGCAAAATCGCCTGAGGACGGCGCAATATCCCGGCCAACCAATGGGAAACAGCTTAACAGAATACGAGGTTGCATCAATGCCAGTTCTCAATCGCGCCGCCGAAATGCAGGAGGAAGTGGCCGGCTGGAGACGTCATCTCCATGAAAATCCAGAGCTTTTGTATGATGTTTTCCACACCTCCGCTTTTGTCGCCGAAAAGCTGCAGTCCTTCGGCTGCGACATTGTGGAAACCGGCATCGGTCGGACCGGCGTTGTGGGCATCATCAAGGGAACGCTGGGCGATGGCCCGGCCATCGGCATGCGCGCCGACATGGACGCCCTGCCGATCCTTGAAGATACAGGCAAGCCGTGGTCGTCTAAGACCCCCGGCAAGGCGCATTCCTGCGGCCATGACGGACATACAGCCATGCTGCTCGGTGCCGCGCAATATCTGTGTGAAACACGCCGTTTCAGCGGTTCCGTCGCGGTCATCTTCCAGCCGGCCGAAGAGGGGGGCGGCGGTGGCCTTGCCATGGTGCAGGATGGCATGATGGAAAAGTTCGGCATCAAGGAAGTCTACGGCATGCACAATGCGCCTGGCCTCGCACTCGGCGATTTCTCGCTGCGCAAAGGTGGCCTGATGGCGGCAGCGGACACTTTCGAGATCCTGGTCAAAGGCAAGGGCAGCCATGCCGCCCAGCCCCATGTCTCGGTCGATCCGGTCCTGACCTCGGCGCATATCATCATCGCCCTGCAGTCGATTGCCTCGCGCGGTGTCGATCCGTTGAAATCCGTCGTGGTCTCCGTCACCACTACTCATGGCGGCGATGCCTATAACGTCATTCCCATGGAAGTGAAGCTGACCGGGACTGTGCGCACGCTTGATCCGGACGTGCGCGAGTTTGCCGCAAAGCGTCTCGTGGAAGTGGCTGAAGGCACAGCCCTTGCCCATGGCGCGATTGCCGAAGTCAATTACCAGCGCGGCTATCCGGTTACCGTCAACCATCCAGATCAGACGGATTTTGCAGCATCCGTTGCGGCCAAGGTCTCCGGTGACAAGCGCGTGGAAACCAATGCGCCGCCCAAGATGGGAGCTGAGGATTTCTCCTATATGCTGGAAGCGCGCCCCGGCGCCTTCATCTTTCTCGGTATTGGCGAGGCGGCCAACCTGCATCACCCGGCCTATGATTTTAACGACGAAGCCATCCCCTACGGCATCAGCTACTGGGTAACGCTTGCCGAAACAGCGCTTGCGGCCTGATCTTTAAAGCCCATTCCCAGGAGATTTCCGTGCTTCTTTCAGCCATGCTTTCGGAACAGACGGGTGGAGCAGTGACCCCCGTGCTTTCCGTTGAAAACCTGTCCACCTCCTTCCGCGTCAACGGCGAGTGGAAAACGGTCGTACGCGACATGAGCTTTTCCATTGCGCCGCGCGAAACGGTTGCCATTGTCGGCGAGTCCGGCTCCGGCAAGAGCGTGACATCGCTGTCCATCATGCGGCTTTTGCCGCAACGCTCCAGCCGTATCGAAGGCACAGTGATGCTGGGCGGTCGCAATCTTCTGGCTCTGCCGGAAGAGGAGATGCGCAAGGTTCGCGGCAATGACATTTCGATGATCTTCCAGGAGCCGATGACGAGCCTCAACCCGATCTTTCCGATCGGCAAGCAGATCGCCGAGGCACTGACGGTCCATCAGAACATTTCCTTTGCCGATGCCAAGACCGAGGTTCTGCGCCTTCTCGACAAGGTGCGCATCCCCAATGCCAAGGGCCGCTTCGACGAGTATCCGCACCAGTTCTCCGGCGGCATGCGCCAGCGCGTGATGATTGCCATGGCGCTGGCCTCCAAGCCGAAGCTTCTGATTGCCGACGAACCGACGACCGCGCTCGACGTGACGATTCAGGGGCAGATCCTCGACCTGATCAAGGAATTGCAGGAAGAGGAGGGCATGGCCGTGCTCTTCATCACCCATGACATGGGCGTGGTGGCGGAAATCGCCGATCGCACCATCGTCATGTTCCGCGGCGATACGGTGGAAACCGGCGAGACGGCCGATATCTTCCACCGTGGCGAGCATCCCTATACGCGCGCGCTGCTGGCCGCCGTGCCGCGTCTCGGCTCGATGAAGGACCGCAAGCTGCCGCTGCGCTTTCCCATCATCGACATAAAGTCCGGTGAGGCACAGAATCTCGAAGAGGTGACCGATACGGTTGCCAAGGGCAAGACGCCGATCCTCGAGGTCAAGGATCTGACGACCCGATTTGCCATTCGCTCCGGTATTTTCGGCCGCCAGACGGGCGCCGTGCATGCGGTGGAAAAGGTCTCGTTCAACCTGTTTGAAGGTGAAACCCTGTCGCTTGTCGGCGAATCCGGCTGTGGCAAATCCACCACCGGTCGCTCCGTGACGCGGCTCATTGAGCCGACCAGCGGCCAGGTGACGCTGGATGGCTATAATGTCATGAGCCTCGACCGGATGACGTTGCGCACCATGCGTCGCTCGATCCAGATGGTGTTCCAGGACCCGTTCGCCAGTCTCAATCCGCGCATGAGCGTCGGTTCGGCGGTCATGGAACCCTTCATCGAGCACAATCTCGGCTCCAAGAAAGATGCCCGCGACAAGGCCGCTGATCTGTTGAAGAAGGTCGGCTTGTCACCGGATATGATGCACCGTTATCCGCACGAGTTTTCCGGTGGCCAGCGCCAGCGCATCGCCATTGCCCGCTCGCTGATGCTCGATCCGAAGGTGATCGTGGCGGATGAAGCGGTATCCGCCCTCGACGTGTCGATCAAGGCGCAGGTCTGCAACCTGCTGATGGACCTGCAGCAGAGCCTGAACCTGGCCTATCTGTTCATCAGCCATGACATGGCAGTGGTCGAGCGGGTCAGCCATCGCGTCGCGGTGATGTATCTGGGCGAGATCGTCGAGATCGGCCCGCGCTCTGCCGTCTTCGACAATCCGCAGCATCCCTACACGAAAAAGCTGATGGCGGCTGTGCCGGTGCCGGACCCTTCGCGTCGCCGTATCAAGCGCAATCTGGCGGTCGATGAGATCAAGAGCCCCGTGCGGTCGGCCGGCTATGTGCCGCCGGTGCGCCAGTATCGCGAAGTGTCGGAAGGCCATCTGGTTCAGATGGACTAAAACTCTCCAATACCTGCCTGACAGGAGCCGCGATGCCATTCCGCATCGCGGCTTTTTTGTTCCTTGCGCGCCGCCTCAGCGTTCAACCCTGTGGACAGAGGCGATGACTGTGCAGTCGCCGCCCTATCTCATGGCCATGCCGCTCGGTTAGACTGGTGCCATGGACATGCCATTTGAACCGCTGGTGATATTCGATTGCGACGGCGTGCTGGTCGATAGCGAGCCGCTGTCGATCCGCGCTCTGATCGAGACGGTGGAAGCCTATGGCGGCAGGCTGGATGAGGCGGCGGCCTATCGTCAGTTTCTCGGTCGCAGCCTGACGCACATGGTCGCCGAGCTGCTCGCCAATTTCGGCATTGAGGCCGATGCGGGTTTTCTGGAGCGCATGCGCATTGATCTCTATGCCCGTTTCGAGCGTGAATTGCAGCCTATCGCTGGCGTGGACCTGGCGGTGCGGACCATGCCCTGGCGCTGCTGCGTTGCCTCATCCAGCCAGCTTGAGCGCATCCGTCTGTCGCTGCGGCTGACGGGTCTTGTCGATCTATTCGAGCCGAATATCTACAGCGCCAGCATGGTCGAGAATGGCAAGCCGGCGCCCGATCTTTTCCTGCATGCGGCGCGCGCCATGGGTGTTGAGCCCGCCCATTGCATCGTGGTGGAAGATAGCCCCGCCGGCATTCTGGCCGCTAAGCGGGCCGGCATGGCGGTGTTTGCCTTTACCGGCGGCGGCCATACGGACCGCGACGAGTATAGGCGGGAGATTGCCGAACTGGCACCCGACGTGACCTTCAGCGCCATGGCCGATCTCATTGCCCATGTGGCGCGCTATGCCGAAGGCGGCAACGGCCTAAAGGCGAAGTCGTGATCCGGCATGCCGTGATGTGCTTGTGCAGCGCGGCATTGCCACCTACATCCTGCAGCAGAATATTTGGAGCTCCGTATTCCCGATGATCCTTGCTGCTGCCCGCCAATCGCTTGCCAATCTCTTTGCGCCGGAAACACGCTCCGTGTTCTGGAAAGTGCTGGGCCTGACCATTCTCGTTTTGATCGGCCTGTGGTTCACGCTGCGTGGCGTCTTCATCGCCTATGTCTGGCCCTATTTTGCCGAACTGTTGCCAAGCGTTCCGGATTGGGCCGGCTGGCTCACGTTCGTTTTTGCCATCATTGCCGGCATAGGCCTTGCCCTTCTTCTGGCGCTGTTGATTGCGCCGGTCACGGCGCTGATTGCCGGCCTGTTTCTCGATGATGTGGCCGAAGTGATCGAGAAGCGGGATTACCCGGCCGATGCGCCGGGTCATTCCATGCCGATGGGCCGCGCTATCGTCGAATCGCTGCAGTTTCTCGGCGTGGTGCTCATCGGCAACCTGATTGCGCTGATGCTGCTTCTGGTGCCGGGCGTCAACCTGATCGCCTTCTTCCTCGTCAACGGCTATCTGCTGGGCCGGGAATTCTTCGAATTTGCCGCTATGCGCTTTCGCCCGCCGCAGGAAGCCAACGCGTTTCGCCGCAAGCACAAGGGCACCGTGTTTCTGGCCGGCCTGCTGATTGCCTGCTTCCTTGCCATTCCCTTCCTCAACCTGCTCACGCCGCTGTTTGCCGCCGGCCTGATGGTGCATCTGCACAAGGCGATCAGCGCGCGCGATCTGTCATTCGCCCGTGTCAACGGCTTCCGCGCTGGCGAATTGCGGGGGTAGTTCCACGAGAGGCGCCGGCACGTCACTGGTCTTGGCCGGACAGCGACAGAGATCGGCGATCACGCAAATCTCGCATTCGGGCCTGCGTGCCTTGCAGGTATAGCGCCCATGCAGGATCAGCCAGTGATGGGCGTGGAAAAGATAGGCTTTCGGGATCACCCTGACGAGATTGTCCTCGACACTGTCCGGCGTTGTGCCGGGCGCCATCTTGATGCGGTTGGCGATGCGAAAGACATGCGTATCAACCGCCATGGTCGGGATGCCGAAGGCCATGGACATGACTACATTGGCGGTTTTTCGCCCGACACCGGGAAGCCGCATCAGTTCCTCGCGCGTCTTTGGTACTTCGGATCCGAATTCGTCGATCAGCATCCGGCTAAGCGCAATGACATTCTTGGCCTTGTTGCGGAAAAGCCCGATCGTTTTGATATGGGCGATGACGCCTTCTTCGCCGAGCGCCAGCATCTTTTCCGGCGTATCGGCAATCTGAAACAGCGCCCGCGTTGCCCGGTTGACGCCGACATCGGTTGCCTGTGCTGACAAGGCCACCGCAACGACCAGCGTAAACGGGTTCACATGCTCCAGCTCACCCTTGGGCTCCGGTCGCTGCACGGCAAAGCGGCGAAAGATCTCTTCCAGCTCTGCCTTTGAATAGGCCGTGCGGGCATGCCTGCGGCTTCTCGCCGCGCCATTTGACTTTTGTGAAGTTTGCATGTGGGATTGGGCCTTTGGAGTTGCCATATCGCTTCTATGACAAGCCACAGGATGGAAGGCAACGTGGAGAAAGACGACGAGCCGACGGTTTTTGCCGCCGAACTGACACCGCATCGCTCGCTGGGGCGGCAGGGGTTTCGCATCCTGCTTGCGCTGACCGGCATCTTCTGCCTGCTGCACGGCATTTTCTTTTTCGTCACGGGCGCCTGGCCGGTGATGTTCTTCTTCGGTCTCGATTTCCTGCTGCTCTGGGGTGCCTTCTGGCTGAACTATCGTTCCGGTCGGGCGCGCGAGGAGGTGACAGTGTCGCGCACCAGTGTGTCCATCCGCAAGATTTCGCCGGCGGGCCAGATGGTGGAGCATCGCTTCAATCCCTTCTGGGCACGCTTTCGGGTGCGCCGTCACCAGGAGTTCGGCATTACCTCGATGCATGTGACGGGCGAGGGGCGGTTGACCGATGTCGGCTCCTTCCTCAATCCCGATGATCGCGAGAGTTTCGCCAAGGCGTTTCGTGGCGCGCTGGCAATGGTGAAGCGGCGGATTTGACACTGCTGGGTTAACCCCCTCTGGCCTGCCGGACTACCGGGGTTGAGCCGCCGGTCTCAACCCGTCCTTCGGACCCCCCACAAGGGGGGAGACAACAAGGCGCCGGGGCAATTCCCGACCGGATAGTTCCAAAGCGTGATGATGCGCTCTTTTTGCATAAGGCTTTTGGTCGAGAGGGCGTGCTTCCTGCGTTCTCCCCCCTTGTGGGGGAGATGGCGGCAGCCAGAGGGGGTATTCCAAACTGCCACGCAAGAATCGGGTGGTGTCTGCCGCTCGCCCATGCTGAATTGATCCTCCTCAAGAGGACATGGCCATGAACGTCTTTTCGCCCGCACCCGGTTCCGCCACCGACATGACGCCGCAGGGCGATGATTATGCCGTGGTCAAGCAGGTGATTGAACTGATCACGCTTGATTATCGCGCGCAGCCCTCGCTCGAGCATATCGCGGCAGAACTCGGTCGGTCGCCGACGCAGTTGCAGAAAGTGTTTACCCGCTGGGCCGGGCTTTCACCCAAGGCCTTCCTGCAGGCGGTAACGCTTGATCATGCCAAACGCCTGCTGGGGCACGAGCAATTGCCGCTTCTGGAAACATCCTATGAAATCGGTCTGTCCGGTCCCGGCCGCCTGCATGATCTCTTCGTCACCCATGAGGCGATGAGCCCCGGCGAATGGAAGGCGAAGGGCGGCGGCCTGACCATCCGCTACGGTTTCCATGCCTCGCCCTTCGGTCTGGCGCTCGTCATGGCGACCGATCGGGGATTGGCCGGCCTTGCCTTTGCCGATGACGAGGGTGGCCGCGACGCCTGTTTTGAGGATATGGCGAAACGCTGGCCGAATGCCTCCTATATCGAGGACAGCGTCTCAACCGCACCCTATGTGGACCGCGCCTTCGATGCCGGACGCTGGTGCGCCGAAGAGCCCTTGCGCGTCGTTCTGATCGGTTCCGATTTCCAGGTGCGCGTCTGGCAGAGCCTTTTGAAGATCCCGTTCGGCAAGGCTGTCACCTATTCGGATGTGGCGCGCGATATCGGCCAGCCGACCGCCAGTCGCGCGGTGGGTGCCGCCATTGGTCGCAATCCGATTTCCTTCGTGGTTCCCTGCCACCGGGCGCTGGGCAAGAGCGGCGCTCTGACCGGCTATCACTGGGGGCTGACCCGCAAGCGGGCAATCCTTGGCTGGGAGGCGGGCAAGGCGTGATGGGGGCCTCTTGGCAGTCTGGGTCAATGTGCCGTACAATCATTCTGCAAGTGGAGACATGCCATGCCCAGTCATAAGGTTGTGTTGACAGACTACCATCAGGATATGATCGACCGCTTGGTTAAGTCGGGCCGTTTTGAGAACCCGAACGAGGTTCTGTATGAAGGGCTGCGGCTGGTGGAGCAGATGGAAGAATTGGACGCCGCTAAGTTGCAAGCCCTTAGAGAGGCGGCCCGTGTCGGTTTCGCCGATCTGGATGAAGGCCGATTTACCGATGTTGCGGCGGATGATCTTGAGGAGCATATCGCCAGATTGGGTGAGAGCGCACTAGAGACCGTGCGGCGGACCGGCGCGAAGGGCAATGGCTGACGTTCGTTTATCGCATGCGGCCGATGCAGACATTCGTAACATTCTCTTCAAAACCCACGAAGACTTTGGGTACGACGCGTATCTGAGGTACCGACGTCTCATAGCAACCGCTCTTCGAGACCTTGCTCTTGATTGTCGCAGACCCGGTAGCGTCCTTCGGGAGGATATAGCGCCCGATGTTTGCTGCTATCATCTCCGACACAGCCGCGAACGTGCGCGTACTGAAAGCGGTATCGTGCGCAGGCCCCGTCACCTGATTCTGTTTCGGCAATTCCGACCAGAACTCATCGGTGTTGGCCGCATCTTGCACGACGCGATGGAGGTCAGCCGACATTTGCCTTTGGACTTTGGTGATCTGTGAGGCTTAAAGCTAAATTTCCGCCAACCCCAGCAATTCCCGTGCCGCCGCCTCGTCGGTAATCAGCGTGTTGCAGCCGATGCGGCGGATAGTGGCGCGGATGGCTTTGGCCCGGTGCGCGCCGCCGGAGGAGAGCACGATATGCTTTGCCTTTTTCAGTGTATCGAGATCGACCGACATCACCCGTTCATTGATCGGGTGGTCGATGGTGCGGCCGTCGGCATCGAGAAAGTTGAACATGGTGTCGCAGACGCAGCCGGCCGCCACCAGTTCCTCAAGCGTTGCGTGGCTGATGAACCCTTCCGACAGGGACGTCGAGTGCGGGCCTATATCGCCGCAGGAGACGATGGCGAGGTCGAGGTTTTCGGCCAGATCATAGAGCGTCTTCAGCCCGCATTCCTCGATCAGCGCCCGCTTGGTGGCCACCGAATCCACCAGAAGGGGGGCAAGGAACATGTAGCATTCGGCGCCGAGCTGGCTTGCAAGCCGCCAGGTATAGTCGATTGGGTTCGTCTGGTGGACGGCCACAATGCCGCCGAGCAGCGAGACGACCTTGCAGTTTTCCCGCCGGGGCGGGCGAAAGCCGGAGAGCGATGCGGTCATGGTGCGGCCCCAACCGACGCCGATGGTCATGTCATTCGTCACCACTTCGGTGAGGAATTGCCCGAGTGCCAGGCCAACGGCTTTGGCAATCGCACCGGCATCAGAACCGGCCGGTGAGGGCACGACGACGGCCTCATCCAGCCCATAGGCCTTTTCCAGCTTCACGGCCAGTTCGACGCAATCATCGATGCCTTCGCTGATCCAGATCTGCACTTCGGCGCGCTTCACCGCCTCGTCCAGCATGCGGATGACGGTCGAGCGGCTGATGCCGAGCTTTTCCGCCACATCCTTCTGCGTCAGACCCTGGTTGTAATAGAGCCAGGCGGCGCGCAGGCGCAAGGATGCCGCTTCCGAGTAGGCGATATGGGTTTCGCGTCTGAGTTTCGCCAAGGCGGCGACCATCCTTCTTGCTTGCTGGTTGGTTGTGACTATCCGGCTGCGTGAAACAAATGTCAAATCGGATCGGCAAATGTCCTTGACATTTCACCGGTCGAGCGCAGATATGGTGCGTAATGGAGAATGAAATTTCTCCGACCATTTTTACCAAAAACACCCGAGGAAAGATCCGCATGGCCTCCAAACTCGAACAGCTCCGTTCCATGACCACGGTTGTTGCTGATACCGGCGATATCGAGGCCGTTGCGCGCCTGAAGCCGGTGGATTGTACCACCAATCCGACGATCGTTCTGAAGGCGCTGGGTACACCCATGTTTGCCGACGACGTCAAGGAAGCCGTTGCCTGGGGCCGAAAGCAGGCCGGTGGCGAAGATGCGGTGATTTCGGCGGTTGCCGATCGTCTGGCGATTTCGGTTGGCGCTGCTTTGTCGAAACTGGTGCCGGGTCGCGTCTCGACCGAAGTGGATGCCGACCTGTCCTTCGATACCGAAGCCTCCATCAAGAAGGCGCATGGCATCATCGCCGCCTACAAGGAGCGCGGCATCGAGCGTGACCGGATCCTGATCAAGCTTGCTTCCACGTGGGAAGGCATCAAGGCTGCCGAAGTGCTGCAGACGGAAGGCATTGATTGCAATCTGACGCTGCTCTTCTCCAAGGCCCAGGCGGTTGCCTGCGCTGATGCCAAGGCCTTCCTCATCTCGCCTTTCGTCGGGCGTATTCTCGACTGGTACAAGAAATCGACGGGTGAGGACTACACGTCCGAGACCGATCCGGGCGTCGTGTCGGTGCGCCAGATCTACAATTATTACAAGGCGAACGGCATCGAAACGATCGTCATGGGCGCGTCCTTCCGCAATGCCGGCGAAATCGAAGCGCTGGCCGGTTGCGACCGCTTGACGATCAGCCCGGCGCTGCTGGATGAACTTGACAAGGATCAGGGCACGCTGGTCCGCAAGCTTTCGCCCGACAACATTACCGAGGATGCCTTCCTGCCGATCGACGAGAAGACGTTCCGCTGGATGCTGAACGAGGATGCCATGGCGACCGAAAAGCTGTCGGAAGGTATTCGCGCCTTTGCCAAGGATCTGGTTGCGCTGCGCGCCATGGTGAAGAAGGAATTGGCTGCCGCCTGACCTCCGCGGCAGTCATCAACAAGAAACGGCCTGTCCTCCAAGACGGGCCGTTTTTTTATGCCCGACGGCTGAAACGACAAAGGCCGCGAGAGTTGCCTCTCGCGGCCTTTGTTCGTTCTGCAGTATGAGTCCGGCGTCAGTCCACCTTGTTGCGGCGGGCCGGAAACAGGATGATGTCGCGGATCGAGGGCGAATTGGTGAGCAGCATGATCAGGCGATCGACGCCGATGCCCAGACCGCCGGCGGGCGGCATGCCCTGGTCGATCGCATCGAGGAACTCGTCGTCCAGCTGCTTGTCCTTTTCGCCGCGGGCATGCGCCTGCTCCAGCTGCTCGACCATGCGCTTGCGCTGTTCTTCCGGATCGTTCAGTTCCGAAAACGCATTGCCGATTTCCCAGGCATTGCAATAGGTCTCGAAGCGCTCGACGAGGCGCGGCTCGCCCGGCACTTCCTTGGCAAAGGGCGAGATGTCCTTGGGGAAATGCGTCACATGGCTCGGCTGGATCAGCGTGCCTTCAACCTTTTCCTCGAAGATGAAGGCCAGGCATTCGCCCCAGGTCCAATCCTTCTCGACCGCAAAACCGGCAGCCTTGGCGGCGGTGCGGGCTTCCTCGTCGGTCTTCATGGACAGGAAGTCGATGCCGGTGACGTCCTTGACCGCTTCCGGCATCGGCACGCGCTTGAACGGACCCTTGAAGGAAATCTCCTTGTCGCCGAAGGTGAATTCGGTCGAACCGTGGATCTTCACGGCGAGTTCGGCAAACAGCCGCTCGACGAGGTCCATCATGTCCTCGTAATCGGCATAGGCCCAGTAGCACTCCATCATCGTGAATTCAGGATTGTGCCTTGTGGAAACGCCTTCGTTGCGGAAGTTGCGGTTGATCTCGAACACCTTGTCGGAGAGGCCAGACACCAGCGTGCGCTTCAAGAACAGTTCCGGCGCAATGCGCAGATACATGTCGAGCTTCAGCGTGTTGTGGTGCGTCTTGAAGGGTTCGGCGGTTGCGCCGCCATAGATCGATTGCAGCATTGGCGTTTCGACCTCCATGAAACCATCGGTTTCCATGAAGCGACGAATGCCGGAGACGATCTGCGAGCGCTGCTGGAAGCGCAGCTTGCTGTCGTCATTGGTCATGATGTCGAGATGGCGCTTGCGGTAGCGCAGCTCGATGTCGGAGAGACCATGCCACTTTTCCGGCATGGGCAGCAGCGACTTGGTCAGCATGGTGATCTCATGCGCGTTGATCGTCAGCTCGCCACGCTTGGTGCGGCGAACAACGCCCGTCACGCCGATGATATCGCCGATATCGATCAGTGCCAGCATATCGCGCGCGGCGTCCGGCGTCGTATCCTTGTGGGAAAAGATCTGCACCTTGCCCGAGGCATCGCGGATATCCATGAACATCCCGGAATTGCGCGAGGAATAGACGCGGCCGGCAACGGTGACGATATCGGTCGTCTCGACATCCGGCTCCAGCGCCTCATATTTGGCGGCAAGCTCGGCATTGGTCAGCGTGCGATGAAAATGCGCCGGGTAAACGTCGCCGATCTTTTCGCGCAGCAGCGCCAGTTTCTGGCGGCGCACTTCGGTGGCGTCGGAGGAGAGGGCGGTTTCGGTCTTCTGTTCGGTCATCGGTTTGCCTTTAAGGGCTATCTTTGTTGACGTTACCCCCCTCTGCCCTGCCGGGCATCTCCCCCTCAAGGGGGGAGGTCGGATGGAGCGCGCTCATCGGTCCACAATGACTGTCGCTTGCGAAGCATTCGACCTTCGTGACGGCGGAGGCGGCACCTCATGTGATCTCCCCCCTTGAGGGGGAGATGCCCGGCAGGGCAGAGGGGGGTATTCAAGAATGCCGCCGTCAAAGGCAGCATTCGACAATCATTTCTCTGCACCCACCATGGATGAAACCACAGTTGCGGCAATTTTGAGCCGCTGACGCACCACGGAGCGACCCAGAAGCGCCATAGAGTCAAACAGTGGCAGCGAGCGCTGGCTGCCGGACATGGCAACAAAGAGCGGCGGGGTGACGACGCGCAGTTTCTTGCCCAGCTTGTCGGCAATGGCGCGCAATTCCTGGTCGATGCTTTCCACCGTCCATTCCGGCATCTTTTCGAAATCGGCCTGTACGGTGTTGATGATTTCCAGCGTATCGGCCGGCGTCGTTTTCAAACCGGCAAATGAGGCAGGCGTCAGGCCCACATCATTGCCGAGCAGGAAGCCAGCGAGCTGCGGCAACTCGCCAAGCTTGGAAATGCGGCTCTGGGCAAGCTTGAGGCCTTCCGTCAGGCGCTGGTTTTCCGATGCCCATTCGAAGGTGCGAGCAATGAATTCCTCGGGCGTCAGCTTTTCGCGCAGCCAGCGGCCGTTCAGCCAGTCTAGCTTCTGGATGTCGAAAATGGCACCGGCCTTCGAGAGGTTGTCCGGATCGAATTTTTCGGCCAGATCGTCCATCGACAGCAGTTCCTCGCCTTCTGCGATCTGCACGAAGAACAGGCCGAGGAAGTTCATCAACGCTTCCGGCAGGTAGCCGAGCGCCGAATAATAGGAGATCGAGGTCGGGTTCTTGCGCTTCGACAGCTTGGACTTGTCGGCATTGCGCATCAACGACAGATGCATGAACTTCGGCTCGGTCCAGCCGAAATAACGATAGAGCAGGATGTGCTTCGGCACCGATGCCAGCCATTCCTCACCGCGCGCCACATGGGTGATCTTCATCAGATGGTCGTCGATGACGTTTGCCATATGATAGGTCGGCATGCCATCGGCCTTGATCAGCACCTGCATGTCGACCGAATTCCACGGGATCGACACGTCGCCATAGACGCCGTCGTTGAAGTCGCAGGAACCTTCCGTCGGGATCTTCATGCGCACGACGGATGCTTCGCCGGCATCCATCTTGGCGGTAACTTCTTCTGCGCTGTAGCGCAGGCAGAGGCCATCATAGCCGGGCGCCTTGCCGCTTGCGCGCTGGTCTTCGCGCATCTTGTCCAGACGCTCGGGCGTGCAGAAACAGCGAAACGCATGGCCCTTGTCCAACAGGTCCTGGGCATAGGGCCAGTACATGTCCTTGCGGTCGGACTGGCGATAGGGGCCGTAAGGACCGCCGACATCGGGGCCCTCGCTCCATTCAAGACCGGCCCAGCGCAGGGCATCGAGGACTTTCTGCTCGTATTCCGGGGTGGAGCGCGAGGCATCGGTATCTTCGATGCGTAGAATGAACTCGCCGCCCATCTTCTTGGCGAAGAGATAGTTGAAAAGCGCGATATAGACCGTGCCGACATGCGGCTCGCCGGTCGGGGAGGGTGCGATACGGACGCGGACGCCGGAAGTGGTCATGGGTGCCTGCTCGAACTGGAAAAGCGCTCAAAAAGGGCGCGATCTTGATTTCGGGATTGGCAGGCCTTAGCGCATATTATGCGGGAAGCGTCAAGATTTATGCGGCAATCCGTCAGTTCACCGGCCAGAACCACATCAAGGCCGGCACGCTGACCAGCACGATCAGCAGTGAAAGCGGCAGGCCCAGCCGCGGGTAGTCGGAAAACTTGTAGCCGCCGGGGCCCATCACCAGCGTGTTGCACTGGTGGCCGACAGGCGTGAGAAAATCCGATCCGGCACCGATGGCCACAGCCATCAGGAAGGCTTCCGGCCGGAAGCCGAGCGTCGTTGCAAAGCTGACGGCAATCGGCCCCATGACCAGAACGGTGGCGGCATTGTTGAGGAAGGGCGTCACGGCCATAGCGGTAATCATGATCAACGCGATGGCGCCGTAGGAGGGCAGGCTGTGGGCGGCAGCGCCCAGCCATCCGGCGATCAGTTCGCTACCGCCTGTCGTGCGCAGCGAATCCGAGACCGGAATGAGGGCGCCCAGCATGACCAGGATAGGACCGTCCACGGATTTGTAGATATCGTTGAGCGGCACTGCCCGGAAAATCGCCATGCCGAGTGCTGCGGCAAAGAAGGCGATGGCAACCGGCGCATAGCCGACGGCGGTGAGGATCATGGCCGCGGCCAGAATGAAGATCGGGATCAGCGCCTTGCGCTGCGTCCCAAGCATGACTTCCTGCTGGGCAAGCGGTAATAGGGCCAGATCCTGTAGTACCACCGGCAAGGTCGTGCGGCTGCCCTGCAGCACGATCACGTCGCCTTCCTGCAGAACGAGATCGCGCAGACGTTCGCGCAGTCTTTCGCCGCGACGGCTGACTGCGAGAAGATTGACGCCGCGCGTGTAGGACAGCGCCAGACTGCCCGCTGAAAGGCCGGCCACGACCGATTGACGGGAGATCACCGCCTCAATGGAGATGAGATCCTGCTGCAGCTTGCCGCCCTGCGGCAGTGCCTTGCCGGACAGTTTGAGTTTTGCGCCGGAAATCACCCGGTCGAGCACGACGGAACGGCCTTCCAGCACGATCGAATCGTCTTCGCGCAGAATAAGGTCCGGGAAGGGTGACATGCGGGTTGCGCCGCGCAGCACGGCAGTGGCGACCACTTCGTTTTCGCCAAGCTTCAGAAGTTCGCTCAGCGGCCGCCCCATGACGGTGGATGTGCCGCTGACGGTGGCTTCCGAGGCATAGTTGGATATCTCGACCGCCTCTTCGATGCTGCTGGATTGCTTGCGCCGCTCCGGTACCAGCCAATGGAAGAAGAGAAGAAAGGTCAGGCCGACCAGGGTAAGGATGCCGCCGACCGGGGTGAAATCGAACATGCTGAAGGGCGTGCCGGTCATTTCGCCGCGCAGACGTGAGACCACGATATTCGGCGAGGTGCCAATCTGCGTCATCAGGCCGCCGAGCAGCGCCGAAAACGCCATGGGCATCAGATAGCGCGAGGGCGATACGCCAGAGCGGCGCGAAAACTGCATGGCAATCGGCATCATGATGGCCAGTGCACCGATATTCTTGATGAAGGCTGACAGGACCGCCACGGCGATCAT
The DNA here is from genome assembly GCF_005222845.1 of Rhizobium sp. FY34. Taxonomy (GTDB): domain Bacteria; phylum Pseudomonadota; class Alphaproteobacteria; order Rhizobiales; family Rhizobiaceae; genus Neorhizobium. The sequence goes on from NZ_STFZ01000018.1 coordinate 181,457, forward strand.
CAACAGGGCCAGTTGCGCCCGCATCGAGGTGAGGCGCGGGAAGAATTTCTTGATCGCCATATCGACGATGCCTGAACGGGCAACGCCGGCGCTGACGACAAGCGCGCTGCCGACGATGATGACGATATCATCGGAAAAGCCGGTGAAGGCGTGATCGACCGGTACGACGCCAATGGCGACTGCCACGACGAGCGCGCAGCAGGCGACCACGTCATAGCGGAAGCGATCCCAGATAAAGACCGCCATCATGCCGGCGATCACGGAAAAGGCGAGGATCTGTTGGGTGGTCATGTCGCTCCGGGGGAGGGGCGGCATCATCTGCCGCCGATGGGAGGATCCTTATCGTCGCACCTCAATACAATGGTGGTCGGAAAGTTCCAAGCCGCCGGCGGCAGATGTTGGCATCAATGCACGGTGTCGCGCTTCGACGCATCATGCTTGCGCTGGCGGGCATTGCGCGCCACCATGTTGAGCACTTCGACAAGCGCCGAAAACGCCATGGCGGCATAGACATAGCCCTTGGGCACATGGACGCCCATGCCTTCGGCAATCAGCGTCGTGCCGATCATCAGCAGGAAGGCGAGCGCCAGCATGATGATGGTCGGGTTCTTCTCGATGAAGTTGGCCAGCGGGTTTGCCGCCACCAACATTACGATGACGGCGGTGACCACGGCGATGATCATGATCGGCACATGCGGCGTCATGCCGACTGCGGTGATGATGCTGTCGACCGAGAAGACGAGGTCGAGGACGAGGATCTGGCCAATGGCTGCTGCAAAGGTGGTGCTGACACCCTGGCCGACCATGTCTTCCTTGTGATCTACCGGGTCCACGCTGTGGTGGATTTCCTTGGTAGCTTTCCAGACCAGGAAAAGGCCGCCGGCAATGAGGATCAGGTCTTTCCAGGAGAAGGAATTGCCGAAGACTTCAAATACCGGGGTCGTCAGCTGGACGATCCAGGCAACGGTGCCAAGCAGGCCAAGACGCATGACCAGCGCCAGGCCGATGCCGATCTTGCGGGCCTTTTCGCGGCTTTCGGCCGGCAGTTTGTTGGTGAGAATGGAAATGAAGATCAGGTTGTCGATGCCGAGCACCACTTCCATGACCACTAGCGTGATCAGCGCGACCCAGGCCGCCGGATCCTGAACAAGCAGCATAATGTCTTGCATGAGTGAGTTATCCCTTCGCGCCGCAGTGGATTGGGCTTTGTCAATTTAGATCGGCTGTTTAGTTTATCAACCGACAGCCGGCTATAGCCGAAGATGATGAAACTCATTTACCGGCGCAATCATTTTGGCGCCGGGCCATAGGCCGCCAGAAACACCTTGAGGCCGCTTTCCACGACACTTTCGATTTCCGCGCGCGGCGGAGGCGTGGGCATGTCGCCGAACAGCCGCATCTTGAGGAAGGAACCCGTCGTCAGATCGATATACTGGCGCGCTGCAAGTTTGACGTCGTCGATGCGCAGGTTTCCGCTTGCCATCTGGCGCTCGAGAAACCGTTCCAGCACGTTGCGGACGTTCAAGGTATCGTCGTGAAAGAAACGGCCCGACAATTTGGGCATGCGTGTTGCGACAGCAACCATGGTGCGCATGGCGAAGATCGTCTCCTGCTTGGTGACCTGTAGAGCAAAATCGATGCCGTAGCGGCGCAGACCCTCTTCTGCGGACTGGATATCGGCCAGAATATTTTGCATGGATTGGCCAAGCCGCAACCGTTCGCGCTCCATCAGGGCTGCAAACAGATCGTCCTTGTTCTCGAAATAGACATAGATCGTGCCCTTGGAGACGCCCGCCTCGCGGGTGATGTCGTTCATGCTGGCGGCATCGAAACCGACAGTCATGAAGACGCGCTTTGCCCCTTCCAGAATCTGGTCGCGCTTGGCGGGGTCTTCCCCTGCTGCAAAACGCCCCGCAGACAGGGTCGCCTCGCAAGAGGGTTGCTTCTTCTCCGGCATAATAGAACCTGATCTTAACCTTTTCGAACCGGTTGGTTCGATTGCGCTTGATATGTGCGATGGAACGAACTAAGTCAAGTTTCATTGAACCGATCGGTTCGATCCGGTCGTCTTTCTCGTGATGGTGATTTTCATGGCTCAGCCACACACTCCAGGTTCCCTGCGCGTTGTTGCACAGGATGTCGATGCAACGTTGAAAACAGATCCCGTGGCGGAAATGCCGGCGAGCGACAAGGCAGCTTCCGGTGCCGCGACTGCAGGCGATGCCGCGTCCGGAGCTACGGTTACGAAAAAGAAGCGCAGCCTCGTTCTGCCGGTCATCGTCATGGCGGTTCTGGGCGCCGGTGGCTGGTATGGCTATCAATGGTGGACTGACGGACGATTCATGATTTCGACGGACGACGCCTATGTCTCCGGAGATATTGCTGTGATTTCGCCCAAGGTCTCCGGTTATGTCGAGAAGGTCAATGTTGTCGAAAACCAGACGGTGAAGGCTGGCGATCCGCTGGTCACGCTCGACCAGGGCGATTATCGCATTGCTTACGATCAGGCGCAGGCGAATGTCGAAAGCGCCCGGCTTGCCGTGTCGCGCATCGATGCACAGATCGTTGGCGGTGAGGCGAGCCTGAAGCAGGCGGAAGCCCAGCGTGGCGCTTTGCAGGCAGCCTTGCGGGGAACCGAAATCACGCTGAAGCGTGCGACGGAACTGGTGGCGAAATCCGTTGGAACGGCGGCCGATCTTGACAATGCGCAGATCGCGCTGGAGCAGGCGCAGGCCAATCTGGCCGCGGGCGACGCTGCCGTCACGTCGGCGCAGGCCAATATCGATCTCCTGAAGGCGCAGCGTAACGAAGCGGTCAACACCGTGCGCCTGCAGGAACTGGCCGTGCAGAGCGCAAAGCGGGATCTCGATTTCACCGTGCTGAAGGCGCCGTATGATGGCACGATCGGCAATCTCTCGGTGCAGACCGGCGATCTCGTCTCGATCGGCAAGCGGCTGGCCTCGCTGGTGCCGATGAGCGACCTCTACATCGAGGCGAATTTCAAGGAAACACAGATCGGCCAGATCGTTGTGGGCTCCAAGGTGCACATCCATGTGGATGCCTATGATGGCCAGACGGTCGAGGGCACGGTGCAATCCATCGCGCCGGCATCCGGTGCCGTCTTCTCGCTGTTGCCGCCGGAAAATGCCACCGGCAATTTCACCAAGGTTGTGCAGCGCGTGCCCGTGCGCATCGCCATTCCGCGTGAGGAACTGGAGAAGGGTCGCATGCGAGCCGGTCTCAGCGTCGTGGCCGATATCGATAGCCGCACCGCCCCCTCTGGTTCAACCGCCGCCAAGTAAACGGTACGGCGCAGGCGAAGGACGACATCCATGGCTGCCATCACCGCGACAGCGGGCGCTGCGCCCATCGACCCTCCTGTGGAGAGAAGAAAGGTCATTGCTTTCTTCGCCATGGTGGTCGGCATGTTCATGTCGATCCTCGACATTCAGATCGTGTCGGCCTCGCTTGCCGAAATCCAGGCCGGGCTTTCGGCCGGATCGGACGAGATCGCTTGGGTGCAGACTTCCTACCTGATTGCCGAGGTCATCATGATCCCGCTGTCGGGAACGTTGGCCCGCATCGTTTCCACCCGCGTGCTGTTTACCGTCTGCGCCGGTGGCTTTACCATCGCCTCTGCCCTTTGCGCGACGGCCACCAATATCGAACAGATGATCGTCTATCGTGCCATTCAGGGCTTCATCGGTGGCGGCATGATCCCATCTGTGTTTGCGGCGGCCTTCACCATTTTTCCGCCCTCCAAACGCGCAATCGTCTCGCCGATCATCGGGCTGATCGCCACCTTGGCGCCGACCATCGGGCCGACTGTCGGTGGCTATCTCAGCCACGCCTTTTCCTGGCATTGGCTGTTTCTCGTCAACATTGTGCCGGGTATTTTCGTCACTTTGCTCGCCTGGACCTTCATTGATTTCGACAGGCCGCAGCATTCGCTGATGAAGCGCTTCGACTGGTGGGGGCTTGCCTCTATGGCGATCTTCCTCGGTTCGCTCGAATATGTGCTGGAAGAGGGCAACAACAAGGACTGGTTCAGCGACGAACACATCGTTCTGGGCACGCTTGCCATGGCGGTTGGCGCCGTTGTGTTCTTCTGGCGCGCCTTTAATGTCGAATTCCCGGTCGTTGACCTGAAGGCCTTCGCCAACCGGAATTTCGCCTTTGGCTCGTTGTTTTCCTTCATCATGGGCGTCGGGCTTTATGGACTGACCTATCTCTATCCGCTCTATCTGGGCCGTATCCGGGGCTATGATGCGCTGATGATTGGCGAGACGATGTTTGTCTCCGGTCTTGCCATGTTCCTGACGGCGCCTGTGGCGGGTATCCTGTCCACGAGGCTCGATCCGCGCGTGATGATGGCGATCGGCTTCTTCGGATTTGCCAGCGGCACCTATCTGATGACCGGCATGACGGCCGATTGGGATTTTTACGAGCTTCTGCTGCCGCAAATCCTGCGTGGCTGCTCGCTGATGCTGTGCATGGTGCCGATCAACAATATCGCCTTGGGAACGCTGCCTCCGCAGCGCATCCAGAATGCATCCGGCCTGTTCAACCTGACGCGCAACCTTGGCGGCGCAGTCGGCCTTGCCATCATCAACACCATGCTGACCCAGCGCACCGATGAACATTATGCCAGGCTTTCCGAGAGCGTGAATTATGGCAATCCCGCTGCTCTCGACTGGCTGGACAGCGTGGGAGCCAATTTCAACGCCTATGGCATGGATGGCACAAGTGCTGCCCTTGCCAAGCTGTCCGGCATCATCACACAGCAGGCGACCGTCATGTCCTTCATCGACGTGTTCATGGGACTGACCTTCCTGTTTGCGAGCCTCATCCTTCTGGTGATGATGATCGCCAAGCCGAAGACCGCGCCGCCGCCGGGCGCCGGTCACTGATTTTCAGAGATCCACCGCCCAGGAAGGGTCGTCGCGCAAGCGGCGGCCCTTCTTGCAAATTATCGGTCAGATATCGCAAAAGTTCTGTCAGGCGGCATTTTCTGATTTACGTACCTCAAATCCGGCGCTATGTCTCTTCGCGGAGGAGACATGAAGCCAACCGTCCACGATATTGCAGCCTATGCGGGCGTCAGCCTTGCCACCGTTGACCGTGTTCTGAACGGTCGCGCCGGCGTGCGCGCCGTGACGCGCGAGCGGGTGGAAGCGGCTGTTGCTGCCCTTGGTTTCGTGCGCGACATGGCGGCGGCAAATCTTGCCAAGAGCCGTGTCTATCACCTCGTCTTCATCCTGCCGGCCAATGACAATTCCTTCATGATCGGCCTTCGGGCGCAGGTGGAGACCATGGCGGCGCGTGCCGCGACTGAGCGCATGCAGATCGATATTGTCGACGTGCCGGCCTTCGATATCCAGGCGCTGGCGGCGGCGCTCGATGCGGCTTTAGCCTTCAAGCCCGATGGGCTTGCCTTCGTCGCCGTGGATGCGCCGGCCGTGCTGGACGCGGCGGAACGCGTGAGAACTGCAGGCATCCCGGTCGCCACGCTGGTGTCTGATCTCAGCGGTTTCCGTCGGGCGCATTTCTCCGGCATCGACAACAATGCTGCCGGTCGCACGGCGGGCACGCTGATGGGGCGCTTTCTGGCGGAACGGCGCGGGCCTGTTCTGCCTCTGGCTGGTTCGCTGATGGTGCGAGACCATCGCGAACGTCTCGAAGGGTTTTGTGCCGTGATGGCCGAGCGCTTCCCCGACCGCGTACTTTTGCCGGTCGTCGAGGGACGCGATGACCCGGCCGAAGCGGAGCGGCTGGTGACAGCAGCGTTTGACGCGCATCCGGATCTCGCCGGCATTTACAGTTTCGGCGCCGGCAATCGCGGCCTGATCCGGTCGCTGAATGCGCAAGGGGCCGGGCTGCGGCCGGTCGTCATCCTGCACGAACTGACCTCTGCCACGCGCGCTGCCCTGCTTGATGACAGGATTGACGCCGTTCTCAACCAGGATGCCGGCCATGAGGTGCGCAGCGCCATCCGCGTGCTGAAGGCAAAGGCGGATGGCGCAAGTGTTGTGGACGAGCAGGAGCGCATCCGCATCGATATTTTCCTGAAGGACAACCTGCCCTGAAGCGGCGGGACAAGGAGGACACCCCCTATGTATCTCGGTCTTGATCTTGGCACATCCGGCGTCAAAGCCATGCTGATCGATGGCAATCAGAACGTCATTGCCTCGGCAACCGGCGCGCTTGACGTATCGCGCCCTTTTCCGGGCTGGTCTGAACAGGACCCGGCCGACTGGCTGCGCGCCACTGAGGACGCTCTGGCCGGCCTGAAGGCAAGTCATGGTTCTGAGCTTGCTGCCGTGCGTGGCATTGGTCTGTCCGGCCATATGCATGGCGCGACGCTGATCGGTGCTGACGATGCGGTGCTGCGTCCCTGCATTTTATGGAACGACACCCGCTCGCATGCCGAGGCAGCACAGCTGGATGCCGATCCGCGCTTTCGGGCGCTCACCGGCAATATCGTGTTTCCCGGCTTTACCGCGCCCAAGCTCGTCTGGGTGAAGAACAATGAGCCGGATGTATTTGCCAAGGTGGCCAAGGTTCTGCTGCCGAAGGATTATCTGCGCCTCTGGCTGACGGGCGAGCATATCTCCGAAATGTCGGATTCGGCCGGCACCAGTTGGCTCGATACGGGCAAGCGCGCCTGGTCACCCGAGCTTCTGGCGGCAACCGATCTCACGCAAGAGCAGATGCCGCGCCTCATCGAAGGTACCGAACAGGGCGGCATGTTGCGTTCCGAACTCGCCTCCCGCTGGGGCATGGGATCGGGCGTCGTGGTGGCTGGCGGTGCGGGCGACAATGCGGCATCGGCCTGCGGCATGGGAACGGTGCGCGAAGGCCAGGCCTTTGTTTCGCTTGGCACATCCGGCGTGCTGTTTGCTGCCAATGGTGCCTATCTGCCCAAGCCTGAAAGCGCCGTGCATGCCTTTTGCCATGCGCTTCCCAATACCTGGCACCAGATGGGTGTCATCCTGTCTGCGACCGATGCGCTGAACTGGCATGCGCGGGTTACCGGTAAATCGGCCGGCGAACTTTCCGGCGAAGTGGGCGACATTCTGCGTGCGCCGTCTGGCGTTACCTTCCTGCCCTATCTGTCCGGCGAGCGCACCCCGCACAATGACGCGAAAATTCGCGGCGCCTTTATCGGCCTTGGCCATGAGACGGATCGGCCGGCGCTGACGCAGGCGGTGATGGAGGGCGTGACCTTCGCCATCCGCGACAGTCTGGAAGCGTTGAAATCCGCCGGCACGCAGATTTCCCGCGTCACGGCCATCGGCGGCGGTTCGCGCTCGCGCTACTGGCTGGCCTCGATCGCCACGGCGCTTGATATGCCCGTCGATCTTCCCGCCGATGGCGATTTCGGTGCAGCCTTCGGTGCGGCACGTCTTGGGTTGATTGCCGCCACCGGCGCTGATCCGCTTGCCGTCTGCACCGCGCCGAAAACCGCCGAGACGGTCGCGCCGGTTGCCGGTCTGACCTTAGCCTATGAGGCGGCATACGGTCGCTACCGCGCGCTTTATCCGGCGATCAAGTCCATGACGAACTGAAATTTCAAACGTCACCCCCCTCTGTCCTGCCGGACATCTCCCCCTCAAGGGGGGAGATCAGCAAAAGGCCAGTCCACCTTCTCCCATGAACCGCACTGCGGAAGAGATGTGGAATTGGAGGACGATGAGCGTGCCGCAACCAATCTCCCCCCTTGAGGGGGAGATGTCCGGCAGGACAGAGGGGGGTGAAAACCCCCAAGCCAATGACAGAGATCACGTCACAGGAGGAACTACCCATGAGCTCAGGTTTTTTCGGCAATACCCAGAAGATCAAATACGAAGGCGAAAGCAGCCGCAACCCGCTGGCTTTCCGCCATTACAACCCGGACGAAATCGTGTTGGGCAAGCGCATGGAAGAGCATCTGCGCTTTGCCGTGGCCTATTGGCACACGTTTACCTGGCCGGGCACCGATCCGTTTGGCGGCAACACGTTTGAGCGTCCCTGGTTCAAGGATACGATGGAAGCGGCCAAGCTGAAGGCCGATGTGGCGTTTGAATTCTTCCAGCTGCTCGGCGTGCCCTATTATTGCTTCCACGATGCGGACGTGCGCCCGGAAGGCGCAAGCTTTGCCGAAAACACGAAGAACCTCAACGAGATCGTCGATTACTTCGCGGAAAAGCAGGCCGCCACCGGCGTAAAGCTGCTCTGGGGCACGGCAAACCTCTTCTCGCACCGCCGCTATATGTCGGGTGCCGCCACCAATCCCGATCCGGATGTGTTTGCCTTTGCCGCGGCAACCGTGAAGACCTGCATGGATGCCACCTACAAGCTCGGTGGCGAGAACTATGTACTCTGGGGTGGCCGCGAAGGCTATGAAACCCTGCTCAACACCGATCTTGGCCGCGAGCTGGACCAGATGGGCCGGTTCCTCAACCTCGTCGTTGAATACAAGCACAAGATCGGCTTCAAGGGCACGATCCTCATCGAGCCGAAGCCGCAAGAGCCGTCCAAGCACCAGTATGATTATGACGTCGCAACCGTCTACGGCTTCCTGAAGAAGTACGGTCTCGAAAACGAGGTGAAGGTCAATATCGAGCAGGGCCATGCGATCCTTGCCGGCCATTCCTTCGAGCACGAACTGGCGCTGGCCAATGCGCTGGGGATCTTTGGCTCGATCGACATGAACCGCAACGACTACCAGTCCGGCTGGGATACTGACCAGTTCCCCAACAATGTGCCGGAAATGGCGCTCGCCTATTATCAGGTTCTGGCCGGCGGTGGCTTCAAGACCGGTGGCACGAATTTCGATGCCAAGCTGCGTCGCCAGTCGCTGGATGCCGAAGACCTGCTGATCGGCCATATCGGCGGCATGGATTGCTGCGCGCGTGGCCTGAAGGCTGCCGCACAGATGATCGAGGAGAAGGCGCTGTCCGGTCCGCTCGCTGCTCGCTATGCCGGTTGGGATGCGGCGTCCAACCAGGCCATGCTGCGCGGCGAGGAAAGCCTTGATGCGATTGCGGCCCGCGTTGCGGCACAAAACCTCAACCCGCAGCCGAAGTCCGGCAAGCAGGAACTGTTGGAAAACGTCGTCAACCGCTACGTTTGAGTGCAAAAATATGCCGGCGGGGGCTGGAGATTTCCCCCGCCGGCTTTAATTTGGATTTTGAACTGCAACGTTGCAGGAATTCTCGGGGAGGAGAAATCCATGAAGACGATCAAGGGCCCGGCCATTTTTCTGGGCCAGTTTGCCGGCGATAAGGCGCCGTTCGACAGCTGGGACGGCATTACCAAATGGGCGGCTGACAAGGGCTATGTCGGCGTGCAGGTGCCCAGCTGGGCCGGCCAGCTGATCGACCTCAAAAAAGCGTCTGAATCCAAGGACTATTGCGACGAGTTTGCCGGTGTGGCGCGCGCCAATGGCGTGGAGATCACCGAGCTTTCCACCCATCTTCAGGGCCAGCTGGTGGCCGTGCATCCGGCCTATGACGAGGCTTTCGATGGCTTTGCGGCACCTGAAGTACGTGGCAATCCGAAGGCGCGGCAGGAATGGGCGGTGGAGCAGGTGAAGATGGCGCTGAAGGCCTCGCGCCATCTGGGTCTGAAGGCGCATGCGACCTTTTCCGGCGCGCTCGCCTGGCCCTATATCTATCCCTGGCCGCAGCGCCCGGCCGGTCTTGTCGAGACGGCCTTTGATGAACTGGCGCGGCGCTGGCGCCCGATCCTCGATTTCGCCGATGAGCAGGGCGTCGATGTCTGCTACGAGATCCATCCGGGCGAAGACCTGCATGACGGCGTGACCTTCGAGATGTTTCTGGAGCGCGTCGGCAACCATGCGCGCGCCAACATGCTCTACGATCCCTCGCATTACGTGCTGCAATGCCTGGATTACCTCGACAATATCGACATCTACAAAGACCGCATCAAGATGTTCCACGTCAAGGATGCCGAGTTCAATCCGACCGGTCGCCAGGGCGTCTATGGCGGCTATCAGGGCTGGGTCGGCCGTGCCGGCCGCTTCCGCTCGCTGGGGGATGGGCAGGTGGATTTCGGCGCCGTGTTTTCCAAGCTGACCGCCCATGATTTCGATGGCTGGGCCGTGGTCGAATGGGAATGCGCGCTGAAAAATTCCGAGGATGGCGCCCGCGAGGGTGCGGATTTCGTGCGGGCCCATATCATCAAGGTGACTGAGAAGGCCTTTGACGATTTTGCCTCCGGTGGCACGGATGAGGCGGCCAACCGGCGCATGCTGGGGCTGTAGGTCGGGTTTTATATGTCAAGGACACCCCCCTCTGCCCTGCCGGGCATCTCCCCCTCAAGGGGGGAGATCAGCAGAACGGCTAGCGCCGCAATTCAGTGAAGCGAAGGTCCAAGTGCTAACTGCGGGCGTTCTTTACTCAAGGCATTAGCGTTTGATTGAGGCAATGGTGGTGCAACGGGTCAATCTCCCCCCTTGAGGGGGAGATGCCCGGCAGGGCAGAGGGGGGTGTCTCCCATCAGGTTACGACGAGGAGGAGAAACTCATGACCATTGAAGCCAACACGTCAGGGCAACAGCGCAGGGCCAAGATCCGCCTTGGCATGGTCGGTGCCTAACGGGATGTCAGCAAACGGCTTCAAGTGCGTCTATGTCACCCCGCTCCAGAATGGACAGGTTTGCTTCAACCTTATCAAGAGGCCAGTCCCACCAGGCGATCCGGAGGAGCCTTTTGATGATGCTGTCGGAGTAGCGCATGCGGATCAGCCGCGCCGGGTTGCCGCCCACAATTGCATAAGGCGGGACATCGCGCGTCACGACGGATTCCGCCGCCACGATCGCGCCATGGCCTATCGTGATGCCGGACATGATTGTGGCGTTGTGGCAGATCCAGACGTCGTGGCCGACAAGCGTGTCACGATAAGGCAGGTTGGCATAACCGAAGGTCTCGGGCTTGAAAATGCGGAAGGGATAGGTCGTGAAGCCATCCATCGGATGGTTGGCATCGGCGCTGATGAAGTAACTGCCGCGGGCGATCTGGGCGTATCGCCCAATGACCAGTTTTTCCCGGCTGGTGGGGAAGAGGTAAGGCGCAAGAATGCCCGCCGTTTCCTCAACCGTTCCCGAATGGGTGAAATAGCTGAAATCGCCGATCTCCATCCGGGGATGAGTGACCGCATGTTTAAGGTGGACGGTATCTTTATAGATGGTGCCGTCGGAAAGCGTGATGGGATGCAGGGCATCTGCATTGAGAAGAGGCATGACAGACCTTTTGTCCTGAGTTTTTCAGCGCGCCGCAGACTATTGCCAGCGCGCGATGGAGCGGTTCAGGAGCCTCAGCGGAGGCGGGTCGCAGTGTTCATTGCCGTTCTTCCTTCTGCAGGCTGCAAGACTAACCGAGATCGGGCCCGAAGGCTACTTTGAGACCAAAAAAATCCAAGGAGGAGAAACTCATGACTATTGATGCCAGCAAATCGGGTGAGCGCAGGCCAAAGATCCGTCTCGGCATGGTGGGTGGCGGGCAGGGCGCGTTCATCGGCGCCGTGCATCGCATGGCAGCGCGGCTGGACGATCATTATGATCTGGTGGCCGGTGCGCTGTCGTCCACGCCGGAAAAGGCGATGGCGTCCGGTCGCGAACTGGGGCTGGATCCGCAGCGCTGCTATGGCTCGTTTGCGGAAATGGCCGAGACGGAAGCGGCCCGCGAAGACGGTATCGAGGCTGTCTCCATCGTTGCCCCGAACCACGTGCATTTTGCTGCCGCCAAGGCGTTTCTGGAACGTGGCATCCATGTGATTTGCGACAAGCCGCTCACCTCCAATCTGGAGGATGCCAGGGCGCTGAAGGCGGTGGCCGACAGAGCCAGTGCCCTCTTCATCCTCACCCATAATTACACCGGCTATCCCATGGTGCGCCATGCGCGCGAACTGGTAGAAAACGGCGAACTGGGCGAGATCCGGCTGGTGCAGATGGAATATCCGCAGGATTGGCTGGCCGAGCCGGTGGAACAGACTGGTGCCAAGCAAGCCGTCTGGCGCACCGATCCGGCGCAATCGGGTGTCGGCGGCTCCACCGGCGATATCGGCACGCATGCCTATAATCTCGGCTGCTTCATTTCCGGCCTGGAACTGGATGAACTGGCGGCTGACGTGCACACCTTTGTCGAGGGCCGGCGGCTGGATGACAATGCCCATGTGATGCTGCGTTTCAAAGCCAAGGGGACAGAAATGCCCGCCAAGGGTCTGCTCTGGTGCAGTCAGGTGGCGACCGGCAACGAGAACGGCTTGAAGGTACGCGTCTATGGCACGAAGGCCGGTATCGAGTGGACACAGGCGGATCCGAACTATCTGTGGTTCACGCGTCTCGGCGAGCCGAAGCAGCTGATCACCCGTGGTGGGGCGGGCGCAGGAGCTGCTGCTGCGCGCGTCACGCGTATTCCATCCGGCCATCCGGAAGGTTATCTGGAAGCCTTCGCCACCATCTATTCGGAAGCCGCCGCTGCCATCAACGCTGCAAAAACGGGTGCTGTGGTTGATCCGGCCGTCGTCTATCCGACGGTTGATGACGGGGTGAAGAGCGTTGCCTTCGTCACTGCCTGTATCGAAAGCGGCAAGGCGAATGGTGGCTGGGTGAAGGTGTGATGTTTGCTGCCACATCCCTGCAACGTTGCAGTTTTTAATTCACCACCGTCTTCACGCAGATATGGGTTTGGTCTAAACCCTCGCCTTAGATTTTGGCTGGAGCCTGTGGTTTCGCCGGCCCATAGCCTGAGAGGTTATCCGCATGATCGATCCGAAAAAGCTGGCTGCCCGGTTTCCGGGAGATTTCCTGTTTGGCGTGGCAACCGCCGCCTTCCAGATCGAAGGGGCTTCCAAGACCGATGGCCGCAAACCGTCCATCTGGGATGCGTTTTCCAACATGCCGGGCCGCGTCTTCAATCGGGACAATGGCGATATCGCCTGCGACCATTACAATCGGCTGGATGCGGATCTCGATCTCATCAAGGACATGGGTGTCGAGGCCTATCGTTTCTCGATTGCCTGGCCGCGCATCATTCCAGAAGGTGTCGGGCGCATCAACGAGCTAGGCTTGGATTTCTATGACCGGCTGGTGGATGGCTGCAAGGCGCGTGGCATCAAGACCTATGCGACGCTTTACCATTGGGATCTGCCGCTTGCGCTGATGGGCGATGGCGGCTGGACGGCCCGCTCCACATCCTACGCCTTCCAGCGCTATGCCAAAGTGGTGATGGCGCGGCTGGGCGACCGGCTGGATGCGGTAGCGACCTTCAACGAGCCCTGGTGTTCCGTCTGGCTCAGCCATCTCTATGGCGTGCATGCGCCGGGCGAGCGCAATATGGAAGCGGCGCTGCATGCCATGCATTATACCAATCTCGCGCATGGACTGGCCGTTGAAGCCATTCGCCATGTGACGCCGAATGTGCCGGTCGGCCTGGTACTGAACGCGCATTCGGTCGTGGCGGGTTCTGATAGCGGTGAGGACAAGGCGGCAGCTGGGCGTGCCTTTGATTTCCACAACGGCGCCTTCTTCGATCCGGTCTTCAAGGGCCAATATCCGGAAAGCCTCGTTTCGGCACTCGGTGACAGGATGCCGGTGATCGAGGAGGGTGATCTTGCTGTCATCAGCCAGAAGCTCGATTGGTGGGGACTGAATTACTATACGCCGATGCGTGTTCTGGATGAGCCGAGCGAGGGCGCGGAATTTCCGGCAACGAGACCCGCCCCCTTCGTCAATCCGGAAAAGACCGATATCGGCTGGGAGATTTTCCCGTCGGCCATGACTGATCTCGTCACCGAGCTTTATGCCCGCTACGACCTGCCGGAATTGTACATCACCGAAAATGGCGCCGCCTATAATATGGAAGTGGTGGATGGCGAGGTGGATGACCAGCCGCGGCTGGATTACTATGCGCATCACCTGTCTGCCGCTGCCGATCTGGTGCGTGACGGCTATCCGCTGAAGGGCTATTTCGCCTGGAGCCTGATGGACAATTTCGAATGGGCGGAAGGCTACCGGATGCGCTTTGGTCTCGTGCATGTGGATTACGACACTCAGATCCGCACGGTGAAGAAAAGCGGCAAATGGTACCGGGAACTGGCAGCGCTGTTTCCCAGCGGCAATCACAAATCTGCATAATCCGTCAAAAAGACGAGATTTTAACCGCTAGCGCGCTATGCGGTATATCTGCACTCTCAGGTTGGTTACCAAAAAGTGCCTGCTTGTCCGTCGTCAGCGCGCCTTTATTTAAGGTGCGTCATACGCAGCAAAGCGCTCCCCTACCGGAAGCTCTGCGGTATCCAAGCTGAAAGTGAGAAACATGCTTCTCGAAAAGCTCAACTGGCGCTATGCCACGAAAAAAATGGACCCGTCGAAGACGGTTGCCAAGGACAAGGTCGATCGGATTGTCGAGGCTGCACGTCTGGCGCCCACCTCCAGCGGGTTGCAGCCCTTCGAAGTCTACGTAGTCACCAATCCGGAAGTCCGGGCCCAGATCCAGGCCGTGGCCTGGAATCAGGCGCAGGTGACCGAAGGCTCGCATCTTCTGGTGTTTGCCGCCTGGGACAATTACACGGCAGAGCGCATCAATGAGATGTTCGATCTCGTCAATGCGGAACGCGGCTTTACCAGCGAAGGCTGGGAAAACTATCGCAAGATGCTGCTCAACTCCTATCCGGGCCGTGACCCGCAGGTGAATTTCGAGCATGCCGCCCGCCAGGCCTATATCGGCTTTGGCATGTCTGTCGCCCAGGCAGCCTTCGAAGGCGTGGATGCGACCCCGATGGAAGGTTTCGAGCCGGAAAAGGTCGATGAAATTCTCGGCCTGAAGGCTCGCGGCCTGCGCTCCGTCACGCTTCTGCCGCTCGGCTATCGCCAGGCCGATGGTGACTGGCTGGCCAGCCTGAAAAAGGTGCGCCGCGCCACGGACAAATTCGTCACCGAAATAGCCTGATCCGGTCTCCGGTGCCACGTCTTGCGACATGGCACCGGGTTTGCGCAGCATTTTTCCGGAAATTGGCGATTTTTCGAAACGGAATTCCTCGGAATCTGTAGGCTCGGATGCGATAAGCTGACATATGATCGTGCGGCACGGCAATCGGGCCTCGCACGGAACAGGGAAGCATCAGGGATGTTCAAGCGGCGTACCATGCGTCGAATGTGTTGCTCGCGGTAAACCGAGCCACGCCCTGATCTTGCCGTCCTGCGGCACCCATTGAAGAGTTCATCCATGCTTGCCATCCCTACAGCCACGCCGCCGGTGCGCGATAGCGCAACCTCTGTGGTGCCCGAGGCGTCTTTATCCGTGCCGACCATGGTCGCCTTCCAGGGTGTGACCAAGCGCTTTGCCGATCGTGGCGGGCAGGGCGAGTTCACCGCCCTTGCCGGCGTTGATTACACCGTGCCGAAGGGCGCGATCACCGGCATTATCGGTCGCTCGGGTGCTGGAAAATCCACGCTGATCCGGCTGGTCAACGGCCTTGAAGTGCCAAGCTCTGGCTCGGTTCTCGTGGATGGCGTCGATGTCACCGGGCTGGATGAAAACGGGTTGCGCAGCTTGCGCCGGCAGGTCGGCATGATCTTCCAGCATTTCAATCTGCTTTCCTCGCGCACCGTCTATGACAATATCGCCCTGCCGCTGGAAATCGCCGGCTTCGACCGCCGCGCCATCAAGGCGCGCGTGCAGCCGCTGATCGATCTCGTTGGCCTTTCCGACAAATCCGGTCGCTATCCGGCGGAATTGTCGGGTGGTCAGAAGCAGCGCGTCGGCATTGCCCGCGCCCTGTCGACCGAGCCGAAGCTGCTTTTGTCGGATGAGGCGACCTCGGCACTCGACCCGGAAACCACGCAATCCATTCTCGACCTGTTGAAGGCCATCAATCGCGACCTCGGCCTGACGGTTCTGCTCATCACCCATGAAATGGAAGTGGTGAAAACCATCGCATCGCATGTGGCGGTGATCGACAAGGGCCTGATCGTTGAAAGCGGACGCACCTTTGATGTCTTTACCCGGCCGGCACACGAGACGACGCGCGCACTTCTGTCCGGTCTTGCCGGCACCAAGGTTCCCGAAGCCATCACCCGCCGGCTGAAGCCGATGGCCGGTGCCGGCGACCGGGTCTATACGCGGCTCACCTTCTTTGGCGCGACGGCGGAACAGCCGCTGATCTCCCGGCTGATGAGCGAGCTTGGATCGGACGTCAACATCATCACCGGCACGATCGACGAGATTGCCGGCGAGCCCTATGGCTCGCTGGTCGTCTCCTATGCGGCCGATCCTTCGGTGACAGTGCGCGCCGATGACTTCTATCGCCAGACCGGCCTTTCCACGGAGGTGCTCGGCTATGGCGCCTGATATGCTGCTTGCCCTTCTCTGGAAGGCACTCGTCCAGACGATCCATATGGTGACGGTTGCCGGTTTCATCGGCACGCTGATCGGGCTTCCCATCGGCGTCTTCCTCGCCAATAGCGGCAAGGGCGAGCTGTTTGCCGCGCCGATGACCAACCGTATCGTCGGGCTGGTCGTCAATGCGACGCGCTCGACGCCCTTCATCATCCTCGTCGTGGCCATCATTCCGTTTACCCGGATGATTGCCGGCACCTCGATCGGCACCAGCGCTGCCATCGTGCCGCTGACTATTGCCACCATTCCCTTTGTCGCGCGCCTTATCGAGGCGGCCATCCGCGAGGTGGATCGCGGCCTGATCGAGGCGGCGCGTGCCATGGGTGCAAGCCGCTGGCAGATCGTCACCAAGGTGCTGATCGCCGAAGCAAGGCCGGGCATCACGCTTGCCCTGACGCTCACGCTCGTCAGCCTCATCGGCTACTCGGCCATGGTCGGTGCGGTCGGCGGCGGCGGTCTGGGCGATCTCGGTATTCGCTATGGCTACCAGCGCTTCATGCCGGAAGTCATGCTTGCCGTCGTGGTGGTGCTGGTTCTGCTGGTGCAGGCCGTGCAGAGCGCCGGCGACGGGCTTGCGCGGCGCTTCGACAAGCGCAACCGCCACGGCTGATCTTCCACACGTCACAAGAAACCCATTCATCCAGGAGAAACATCCATGAAGAAGCTCGTTATTGCGGCCTCGCTGGCCGCCCTGTTTTCCGCCGGTGCGGCGCTCGCCGAAACCATCAAGATCGGCGTGACGCCCGGTCCGCATGCGCAGATCATGGAACAGGTGAAGAAGGTTGCCGCCGAAAAGGGTCTCGACCTCGATATCCTCGAATTCTCCGATTATGTCGTGCCGAACCAGGCACTGGCCGATGGCGACCTGCAGGCCAATTCCTTCCAGCACCAGCCCTATCTGGACAACCAGGTGAAGGACCGCGGCTTTGCGCTGGTCAGCGTCGGCCAGACCGTTAACTTCCCGATGGGCATCTATTCCAAGAAGGTGAAGAGCCTCGACGAGCTGAAGAACGGCGCCTCGGTTGCCATTCCGAACGACCCGACGAATGGCGGTCGCGCTCTGCTGATTCTGGCCGACAAGGGCCTGATCAAACTGCGCGAAGGCAAGGGTCTCAAAGTGTCCCCGGCCGATGTGGTTGAGAACCCGAAGAACCTGACATTTGCGGAACTCGATGCCGCACAGCTGCCGCGTGCGCTGGATGATGTGGATGCCTCTGTCATCAATACCAATTACGCGCTGGAAGCCGGCCTTGACCCGGCCAAGGACCCGATTGCCCGCGAAGGCGAAAAGGCCCCCTATATCAATGTCATCGCCGTTCGCGCGCAGGACAAGGATGCGCCTTGGGTGAAGACGCTGGTAGACTCCTATCACAGTGTGGCGGTGAAGGATTTTGTCGCCAAGCAGTTCAAGGGCGCCGTGCTCGCTGCCTGGTAAGACCGCATCTATTACTTTGAAGTCGGCCTTCCCGTTGCCACGGGGAGGCCGTTTTGATGTGAGACATCAGCTCCTGGCAGTCATTAATGCAAAGTGAACACTTTGTCGGCATTCTGATGGGACTTGCCAGGACCTTTAAATGCGGTTTGTCCCCTCTCATCTGAAGCAATCCGCTGCGACTTTGGATCGACGTTCGGCCGTCCGTTCCATGCTGCTGATTTTTGCAGCCGTCATGGTCTGCGTGTCGGCCATGGTGTTTACCGCGCTGGATCGTGTGGGCCACTACGCCAACCAGCTTGATGAAGAACGCTCGCGCGAGGCGGTGACTGGCGCAATTCAGACGTTCCGCGACCAGTTGACCGCTACTTTGCATGATTACGTCGCCTGGGATGACGCGGTCACCCATACGCAAGACCCGCTGGATCTTGAATGGCTGCAACGCAATTTCGGCATGATGAGCTATCAGAGCGAACTGTTCGATGTCGTGATGGTTCTGGATGGCGCTGGCAAGCCGGTCATCGCCTATTCGGAGGGCAAGCCGATCGTGAGCGCCATTCTGAGCAGCTATATGACGCCGGATGCCTGGCTTCTGTTCAAGCGTGTCGCATCGGGCAAGGCGGACGCTGTTCCAGAGGCCAGCAGTTTCGTCAGCACCATCAAAGGTGTGGCCGCAGTCGGTGTAGGCCTTATCCGCCCGAGGATGGCCGTAGACGCCGAACGCCCGTCGCCGAGCTATTACGTTGTGATGATGCGCCATCTGAAGGGCGTTTCTCTCGAGCGCCTGTCGCGCGCCTATGTGCTGCCCGGCCTGCATATGGCCGATGTCGAGATCGACGGGACGCACCGGGTGGATATCAAGGGCCCGGATGACAAGCCGTTCACGGCGCTTGGCTGGGTGTCGCGCTCGCCAGGCGATACGAGCCTTGCCCAGGTGCGCCCGCTGGTCTGGTGCGCGGTCGCCATGATTGCCATCTATATGTTGCTGCTCTTCGTCACCGGCAGCCAGGCTTTGTCGCGGTTGAGCGCCGACGAGGCGGCGGCCGTTAAGCTGTCGCTGACCGACCGGCTGAGTGGGCTGCCGAACCGTGCGGGCCTGTTTGCCGGCATGGCGGACCTGGTGGACAAGGCACAGAGGGACAACAAGGATGTGGCGCTGCTCTACCTGGATCTCGACGGCTTCAAGGAGGTCAATGACGCCTATGGGCATGCGACCGGCGATCTTCTGATCCGTAGCGTTTCAGCCGGCCTTCGCGTTCTGGTGGGCGAAGGCTCGGTGCTGGCGCGGCTCGGCGGTGATGAATTTGCCATTTCCTTTGCCGGTTTTGATGTGCACAAGACAGCCATTGAGCTTTCCGAACGGGTGCTGGATTTCCTTGGCGAACCGCTCACCATTGGCGAGCGGGTCGCGGTCATCGGCTGCAGCATCGGGCTTGCCGTTTCCAGACGCGGGCTGGTGCCGGGCGAGGAACTGATCCGGCGTGCCGACATGGCCATGTACCGCTCCAAGGAAGATGGGCGCGGACGCTGGACGCTCTATGATCCGTCGATGGACGAGGAGCGCGAGGAGCGCAATCTTCTCGAACTCGATCTGCGGGCGGCGATCGATCGCCACGAGATCACCGTCTCCTACCAGCCCGTTGTCGATGCGCGCACGCTGAGGATTTCCGGCGTCGAAGCGCTAGCCCGCTGGAACCGCGATGGCCATGGGCCTGTGTCGCCGGATCTGTTCATTCCGATTGCGGAAAGCACGGGTCTGATCGATATGCTCGGCCTTTGCGTTTTGCGCAGCGCCTGCCTTGCGCTCAAATCCTGGCCGGACCTGACCCTGTCGGTCAATGTTTCGCCGGGGCAGTTCCGTGATCCGGCTTTCGTCGGCCATGTGGCGAAACTGCTTGAAGATACTGAGGTCGATGCCGCGCGGCTGACGCTGGAGATGACGGAAACCTATTTCGTGCAGAATCCGGCACGGGCTCGCCAGACGCTTGATCTCCTGCGCAAGACAGGCGTGAAGATCGCGCTCGATGATTTCGGTTCCGGCTTTTCCAGCGTCGGTTATTTGCGCCAGTTCGGCTTCGATCGCATGAAGATCGACCGTTCGCTGGTGCAGTCTGTCGGTGAAGGTGGTCGCGCACTGGAAATGCTGCGCGCCACGGTGGCGCTCGCCCGTTCGCTCGATATGCCGGTAACGGCGGAAGGCGTTGAAACCGAAGCGCAGGCCATGGCACTGCGGCTGGCCGGCTGTGACCTGCTCCAGGGTTTTTTGTTCGGCAAGGCGATGGCGGCGGCCGATATCGACCGCCTGCGCATGTCAGGCCCGCTGTTCACGCTGTCGAATACCGGCTGATACGGGCACGCCGGTCGCTCGTCTCTCGATCGGTCCTAGGCGTCGACTGTCTCGCGCACATCATCCAGCAGAAAATGCACGACCACATAGTGCGTCGTATAGGGCTTGCCGCTGTCGGACACGCTCTCCACACTGCCGCCATCGGACGGGTGCCAGCTCCGGTAGTGCGGATTGTTGGTGATCAGCGTGATCGCTTTGCCCGAAAACCGTCCATTCAAACGATAGCGCGCTTCGGCAAGAGGCCAGATCTTCTCGAAATCCTGCTGGCTGATCACAGCTTTCAGGGCTTTCCGGGTTATCGTCTGACTGGGTGAAATCATGTCTTTCACCGTCGGCAGTACATCGATCTCAACCTCTTCCGCATTGTTCAGCAGAAAAGCATAGTCGTCTGGCCACATCCGTCTCACGTATTGCTCCTCCCAAAGCTATCCGTCCTCAACATGGTGAGTGTAACGGTTCTGCTGTGAGAGGCAATGCGAATTGAGATCCTCTAGGATCCCAGGTGCCGTGCGCCGCGCTGTCTGGCAAGCGCGATCTGAAATTGCCGCTGGCGGTAGCGATCACGATCGGCTTCCGTGCGCGTGTCGTAGCAACTGGGGCAGGACACGCCTTCCTCATATTTAGGCGAGGTCATCACTTCGGGCGTGATCGGTTCCCGGCAGGCATGGCATAGCTTGTGCTCGCCCTCTTTCAGCCCATGGGTGACGGAAACGCGCTCATCGAAGACGAAGCAGGCGCCTTCCCAGAGGCTTTCTTCCTGCGGAACCTCTTCCAGATATTTGAGAATACCGCCCTTCAGGTGGTAGACCTCATCGAAACCCTGCTGCTTCATGAAGGCAGTTGCCTTTTCGCAGCGGATACCGCCTGTGCAATACATGGCGATCTTCGGCTTGTTGTGCAGGCCGGTATTGTTCTTCACCCAGTCCGGAAATTCGCGGAAGGTCTTCGTCTTCGGATCGACGGCGCCCTTGAAGATGCCGATCGCGGTCTCGTAGTCATTGCGCGTATCGATGACGATGGTTTCCGGATCGGCAATCAGCGCGTTCCAGTCCTTTGGATCGACATAGGTGCCGACGATCTGGTTGGGATCGATATCCTCGACACCCATCGTGACGATTTCCTGCTTCAGCCGCACCTTCATACGCAGGAAGGGCATTTTGGAAGCGCGGCTTTCCTTATGCTCCAGATCCTTGAATTCCGGCTGTGCCCGCAGATAGGCAAGCACGGTGGCAATGGCCTGATCACTGCCGGCAATGGTGCCGTTGATGCCTTCGCGCGCCAGAAGCAGCGTGCCCTTCACTCCGTTTTCATCGCACAGCGCCTGCAGCGGCTCGCGCACGCCTTCATAGCGCTCGAACCGCGCAAAGTGATAGAGCGCGGCAACGAGGGAGGAACCGGCTTGGGGCCCGGCAGCGGTCGAAGTCAGAATGTTGGTCATGGCTGGCGAAATACTGCCTCTTTGCCTGCGACGCAACGGTTTTCACCGGGCGCTTAGCACTTTGCCTTTCGTCAAGACATGGCAATTGCCCGGTGTTGAAAACGAAAAACCCCTCCCGCGCGGGCGGAAGGGGTTGCCTTGCAATCAGGTTTTTGAGACGTCAGGCGGCGCGGGAATAGCGGCTGCGCTCGGCTTGCAGATCAAGGGTGAACTTCACCATCAGTTCGCTGAGGCGTGTCGCTTCTGCCGCAAGTGATGCGGAAGCTGCGCTGGTTTCCTCCACCATGGCGGCGTTCTGCTGCGTGCTCTGGTCCATGTGGTTGACGGCCGTGTTGATCTCGGCGAGCCCTGTCGACTGTTCACGCGCCGAGGTGGCGATGGCGCTCACATGCTCGTTGATGGTGATGATGAGTTGGCCAATGCCCGTTAGCGCCGAACCGGTATTGGACACATGCTTGACGCCGGCTTCCACCTCGTTGGTGGAATTCTGGATCAGCGTCTTGATCTCGCGTGCTGCATTGGCAGAGCGCTGCGCCAGTTCGCGCACTTCCTGGGCAACAACGGCAAAGCCCTTGCCGGCCTCACCAGCGCGGGCGGCTTCCACGCCGGCATTCAGCGCCAGGAGGTTGGTCTGGAAGGCGATCTCGTCGATGACGCTGATGATCGAGGAAATCTGCGAGGCGCTCGCTTCGATGCGGCTCATGGCTTCGACGGCCTTGGCAACCACTTCGCCCGATTTGACCGCGCTGTCATTGGCTTGGGTCGCCACGCGGCGGGCCTCTTCCGTCAGATGCAGCGAGGAGGATACATTGCTGGTGATTTCTTCCAGAGCTGCTGCTGTTTGCTCAAGCGAGACGGCCTGCTGTTCCGTGCGGCGCGACAGGTCATTGGTGTTGCTGGCAATGTCCTTGGTGCCGGCATCGATGTTCAGGGCAGCGGTGACGACGACGGACATGGTCTGGCGCAGCTGGCGAACGGCGGCGTTGAAATTGGAGCGCAGCTCTTCATATTCTGGCGCAAAGCGGTCTTCGATCTGCACCGTCAGGTCACCATTGGAGAGCGCGCGCAGGCCGGCGGCAAGACCGCCATTGGCGCGGGTCATCGCTTCCAGCCGCGCATGATCGGTCTCTTCCTGGGCGCGGTGCTTCTGTTCCATCAGTTCGCGGTTGCTATCGGCATCCTGGCGCAGCTTGACGGACTGATGCACGCTTTCCTTGAAATACTGGACGGCGCGCGACATGTCGCCAATTTCGTCGCTGCGATTCTGATTGGGCACCAGTGTTTCCAGCGCGCCGCTGGACAAACGGTTCATCACGCCCGAAAGCGAGACGAGGGGCTGGGTGATGGAGCGCAGAAGGACGGCGAGCGCCAGTGCCGAGACGATCAGCGTCAGGGCTGCAATTGCGGCAAGGCCGGTCAGTGAGGCCCAGGTATTTTCCATGATCGAGGCGCTGTCGAAGGCCAGCACCATGGTGCCGATGGTCATTTCCTTGCCTTCTTCCACATGCTTCAGTGGCACGATCGAGAAGCGCAGCGCGCCGCTGTCATCGGCGGCAGTCGTTGCGGCAAGCGCTGTAATGCTTGCGGAAACAGCGCTGGCCTCACCGGAGGAGAAGAAGGTCTTGCCGGTCGGATCGACCACCACGGCGGCACGGAAATCGCTATCGGTCGTGGCCGGCTGGAAGGTCGCGTCCGCAAGTCCCTTGTCGAACTGCCAAAGCGCTGTCGAGGCGCCGGCTGTCGTCATCGAGCTGGTCAATTTCACCTTGTTGTCGAACATTTCGCGGGCGCCTTCGGCCTGCGACCAGCCCGAATAGAGGCTGAGCGCTGTCGAGCCGATAAGAATGAGCGCGAGCGACGGCAACATCACCTGCATGCGAATGGATTTGCTCTTGAACATGGTCAAAGTCCTGAAAATTGCGAAATGGTGATGGCGGAATGAAAGGCGGCTTGCAGCGTCATTTCTTCGGGTCGAACCAGTATTTCGCATCCATCGACAGGATGTCGTCCGGCAGGTTCGGGTTTGGGATCTTGATCAAGGTGCGGCTCTTGAGATTGCCCTTGTCGAGCGCCAGCTTGATATCCGGATAGGACAGGAAGGTTTCCTCGAACGAGCCATCCTTCCAGGCGGTTTCCAGCCCGCGCATCAGGTCGTCGCGCAGTTGCGGCCGGGATTTCGACACATAGAAGATCGAGGCGGAGGGATATTGCAGAACCAGCGAGGTCTCGACCGCAAGGTTCGGCAGTTCGGCAACCTGCTTGGCCTGCTCGTTCAGCGCCTCGTTGACGCCGCGGGCGAAGTAATCGCCGCGCCTGCCGATCGTCATGCGGTAGAGGTTCTTCTGCGGGCCGGTGCGCACCGTGAGTGATGATGCACGCAGCACATCCACATCGGCCCAGCCGGTTCCCTGCAGCGCTATGAAATTCTTCAGGCCGGCGAGGTCCTTGACCTTGCTGAATTCGCTCTGGCGCGCCCCGTCGATCAGAAACAGACGGTGGCCGCCGAGACCCATGTCTATGGGGAAGGGCACGGAGAGCAGCTTGGCCGAAACCGATTTTGCGGCATTGACCCAGGCAATGTCGATCTTGCCACCATTGGCGATGGCATCGACCATGCCGGCATTCGAGCTGTAGCCGGTGGGTGAGGGTTTCAGGACATAGGGCGTGCCGGACTTTTCGATCGCAAGCTTGAGAACCTCAAAGCCGAGGGTCTTCTCCCTATTACCTGTAGAATTATAGTAGATGTCCAGGTTTTCCTGCGCCTGAGCGGGGCTGGAAAGGCACCAGGCAGCCATGACCATCATGCAGATTTTGCGACTTGCGATACCAAATGTCGATGATAGGAAGCCATTGC
The DNA here is from genome assembly GCF_005222845.1 of Rhizobium sp. FY34. GTDB lineage: Bacteria > Pseudomonadota > Alphaproteobacteria > Rhizobiales > Rhizobiaceae > Neorhizobium. Next base: position 205,930 of record NZ_STFZ01000018.1, read on the forward strand.
GCCGGAGCGATCCTGGTTTTCGACAACGCCCGGAGAGCAAAGGCGCCCGGTGCTTCGCATGGGCGGCATTTCGTTCACCGACCTGGTCGCAATCCTCGACCGATACCAGAGCATCGCTCTCCGGCATGCTTCTTGCCGGATGAACGTCTCCGGTCCCACGCAATAGATTCCTATCGTCGATACTTAGCATTAGCACCACTTTTCCCCCGTAGAGCACAGTGGAGCTTGTGAGTGGCGGATTAAGGATGGATAAACGCCGGATGCAAGATCCTGCATCACAGCGCTATGATTTCGCCAAATTCCTGACTTTAGGTCACGATAAACGCCATCCTGCTGCGCGGTCCCGATCAAGGGCAAGCTTTCTCACGCCGTCGCTGCCTTGCTCCACAGCACGCTGATGATGACGGCTTCGCGTTCCGGGTCATCGGCAAACACCTGGGCGGCGAGCGCCAACGCCTGTTCGCGCACCGTCTGCTGACGGTTGATGATTGCCCCGAGCAGCAGTGCCAGCGTATCGCTGTCGCCGAACATGTCCGGGCTTTCATTCACGGTTTGCGTCAGCACGGTCAGATCGTGCTCGTGTCCCAGCAGATCGACAAGCTGTTTTGCTTCCTCCTGCCGTGCTCGCATGGCGGCAGGCCAGATCTCGCGCAGCAGTGTCAGGTGCATCCAGGAGGTCTGGCCGCATTTGCGCAGATCGTGGAAGGCCTCCGCCGTATGCGTTTCCAGGCAGTGCGCCAGCGCTAGCCGCGCCTTGTGGGATTGCTTTTTCCACACTTTGGCGAGCCGTCTTGCCGTGCGACCGCGTCCATCGGCAAGATCCAGTCCATCGAGCGCCTCCATCGCCGCCCGGCAGGTTTCGACGGCATGATCGATTTTCTGCGGCAGGTCGCTCTCTTCACTCGAAATGCGATCGCGTCGCGCCACCAGCGTGCGGGAGGCAAAGGTGAGGGCGGCAAATTCTTCCGCCGATACGGCCACCTGCGCCAGATAATCCATGGTCTCCACGAGCGCCGTTGCATCACGCACGGCAGAGAGCGTGTGGGCCATGTCGCGGATGCGGGCGTTTTCAGCGCGCCGGAAGGCCTTCGCATCCGGCTCCACCAGCCGATAGAGAGCCCGCAGGCGCTTGAACCGCTTGCGCGCCGCATGGATGGCCGCATGCGGGCCGTCCGGCTGTTGCGTCAGTGTGGTGATAGCAGCCGAAAGCTGGTCTTTCGCCACCGCCAGAAACTCTGCGCGAAACGGTTTAGCGGGTCTGATGCGAAAGGCCATTGCCGTGCTCCGGATGCTCGGTTGCCATGACCATATTGGAATAGCGCCGGTCGCCGGTCACCTCACGGCCAATCCAGTCGGGAAGGTGCGGCGTGTCGCTCTCGCTTTTCATCTCCACTTCCGCAACGACGAGCCCGCGATAGACGCCGTTGAACGCATCGACCTCCCAGGTAAAACCTTCATGCGGAACGATATAGCGGGTCTTTTCGATGACATTGCCGACTGATCCCCCGATCATTTCCTCGGCGTCGCGGATCGGGATCTCATATTCGTATTCGTCGCGGGTCACCAGATGGCGGCCAAGCTTGACGGTCAATTGCGCACGCGTGCCGTCAATGATGCGCACCCGCACATTGCGGTCCTCCCCGATCGCCACATAGGCCTGCACGATCCGCAGGCTCGCAGTGGCCTGTGCCCGCCAGCTGTCCGACAAGACAAGGAATTTGCGTTCAATTTCTTTCGCCATGCCGCTTGCCTCAATGTGACAGCGCTAACCTATTGCAAAGGCTCAAGTCGTGCCAGAGCGGATTCCGTAGCGGCAGAACGTTTTTTCTCGACAGTCCAATCGCCTCGCGGTATTCCAGCCAAGGTTTTCAATCGTTTCAATCCGTGAAAAGCGGGAGGTAGTTCATGAGCGCCCAGACCGGTAACAAGACCGATAATTTGCTTGCCATCCTGAAGCTGCAGCCGGTCGTGCCGGTTCTGATTGTCGATGATGCGGCCTCGGCCGTGCTGCTTGCCCGCGCGCTGGTTGCCGGCGGGCTGAAGGCAATCGAGATCACCATGCGCACGCCGGCAGCGCTCGATGCGGTCAAGGCCGTGGCAGCGGAAGTGGAAGGCGCGCATGTCGGCGCCGGCACCATTCTCAACGCGCGTGATTTCGATGCCGCCGTCAAGGCCGGTTCCACCTTCATCGTCAGCCCCGGCGTTTCGCCGGGCGTCTTGTCGGCTGCCAAGGGCTCGCCCGTGCCGCTTCTGCCGGGTGCCGCCACCGCCAGCGAAGTGATGACGTTGCGCGAGGCAGGCTTTGGCGTGCTGAAGTTCTTCCCCGCTGAACAGGCCGGCGGTGCCGCCTATCTCAAGGCTCTGTCGTCTCCGCTTGCCGGCACGCTGTTTTGCCCGACCGGCGGAATTTCGCTGAAGAACGCCCGCGATTACCTCTCGCTTCCCAATGTCGTCTGCGTTGGTGGTTCCTGGGTGGCGCCGAAGGAACTGGTGGCCGCCGGGGATTGGGCTGGCATCACGAAACTGGCATCGGAAGCAGCGGCGCTTAAGGGCTGATTGCCTTTGTAAAACCGCCAAGGCTTCCTATCTCTCCCTGAGATTAACAGGGAGAGATATGATGTTCGACGCCAAGAAGCTTCTTGACCAGTTCCTCGGCTCGCAGATTCCGGGCCTTTCCGGAACGCTCAAGGGCCGGGCCGGACAGGCAGGTGATCTCGCACGCAACAATCCGATGAAGGCAGCCGGTCTGGCCGCAGCGCTTCTGGGCACCAAGACGGGCCGCAAGCTGGCCGGCAATGTCGCAACGCTTGGCGGCGTGGCCGCTGTCGCGGGTCTCGGTTATCTTGCCTACAGGAATTACCAGTCGGGCCAGGCGCCGCAGGGCGTGCCGCAGGATATCAAGGCGCTGGCACCACCGGTCGGGTCGCCCTTCAACCCGCAATCGTCCGAGCTGACCAATGATTTTGCCCTGACCCTGCTGCGCGCCATGATTGCCGCGGCCAAGGCCGATGGCCATATCGATGCCTTCGAGCGCCAGTCGATCATGGAAAAGGTGCATGCGGTGGATCTGGGTGCGGAAGCCGAAGCCTTCCTGTCGCGCGAGCTTGCTGATCCGATCGATCTCGATGCGCTGGTGGCGGCAGGGCGCACGGAAGAGCAGCGGGTGGAGATCTATACGGCCTCGCGGCTTGCCATCGATCCCGATACGCGCGCCGAGCGTGGCTATCTCGATCTTCTTGCCGGACGGCTGCGCCTGCCCGACGCGCTGATCGACCATATCGAGGCAGCTGTCTCCTCGGCCAAGGTCTCGCTCTGATTTCGCGCAGGCTTGCAAAGGCTTTGGGTGCGGCGTTCCGGCGATTGCCTTTGCCGCGCCCCTCGCTTAATCCTCTGTCAAAATGAGGGGGATGCGATGCGTGATCTGACAGAATTCAAAGGGTGCCCGGCGCCTTCACCCGTGCGGCTCGAAGGCCGGTATGTGATTGCCGAGCCCTATGAGCGGGCAGTCCATCTCAACACGCTGTGGGATGCGCTGGGGGGCAACGAGGGACTGAATGACCTCATCCGCTTCTTTCCCAACCCTCTCTATCAGGCTCCGGAAGAATTCGCCGGCTGGCTGGACGGCATGAACCGCGATGGCCGGCTGATCACGCTCGTCTTTCGCGACAAAGAAGATGGCGAAGTGGTCGGCATGGCAAGCTATATGCGGGCTGATCCGGCCAATGGCGTCATCGAAGTAGGCTCGGTCGCCCATGGAGCGGGCATGAAACGCTCGCCGCTCTCGACCGAGGCGCATTACCTGATGGCCCGCCATGTGTTTGAGGATCTCGGCTATCGTCGCTATGAATGGAAGTGCCATAACGAGAACGAACCGAGCAAGGCGACCGCGCTGCGCTACGGTTTCACCTTCGAGGGCGTTTTCCGCCAGCATATGGTATCCAAGGGTGCCAACCGCGATACGGCCTGGTTTTCGATGATCGATGGGGAATGGCCGATCCTGTCCAAGGCATTCGAGGCTTGGCTTTCGCCGGAGAATTTCGACGGTCACGGCCACCAGCAGCGGCGGCTGGAGGATATTCGTTCCGAACTGCAGGGTGAGGTGTGATGATGAACGACAATCAGAAGCCGGGTGGAACGAAGCCCGGTACGAGATCGCCGGCGATTGCCGCAGCCGTCATCTTTTTCGGCTTCCTGATGCTGTTTTTCGTCATGCCGTCGATCATGACATGGCTGGCTGTGTTTTCGCCCTGGCTTGCGGCAGGCTTCGGCGCTCTGGCCGTCCTGTCCTTTTTCCTGATCTTCTGGCTGCGCGCTCGTTACCAGCGACGCCACCAGCCGTGACGTCGTCGGCCGCCTTCAGGCCTGAAGTGCGGCTCCAAGCAATGCCAGACCCATCAACAGGATGAACACGGCGCCGCCGATCTCGACGCCGATGGTGATGCGGCCGGCGGCGCGCGAACCCTTGCCGGCATAACGCACCGCCAGATCCTTGGCCGATACGGCGACCATGGCGAGGATCGACACCGTGATGGCAGTGCCAAGCGACATGAACAGAACCGAGAGCGCGCCGCCCAGATAAAGCCCGTTTAGGATCGAGAAGCTCATCACCAGAATGGCGCCGGAGCAGGGACGAAGGCCGACCGCGATAATGGCCGACCAGGCCTCCTGCAGGCTGAAATCGCGCCCGCCCAAAGCCTGGGGATCAGGCATATGCATCTGGCCGCAATCCATGCAGTAGCTGCCGGCCGAGAGCGTGGAATGATCGTGTTCCTCATTCACCTCAATGGCGCGAAACTGTAGGCCTGTCGGACCGGCGCCCGGCGATGCATTGGCAAAGATTGGTAGCGAGGAGGATAATCCGCGCAGGGCATAGAGCTTGCGGGCGAGAAGCCAGGCGCCGAACAAAGCGATCATGGCAAAGCTTGCTACTTCCATGGCCTGTGTGGCACGCGTCATGGTGATGCCGCTGCCGCGCAAGACCACATAGGCGGCGGCCACCAGCAGGATGGCAACGAGGCCCTGCAACAGGGCCGAGACGAGCGAAATGGCAATGCCCCGCTTCAGCGCCGTCTCATTGGCGATCATATAGGTGGAAATCACCGCCTTGCCGTGGCCGGGGCCGGCGGCATGGAAGACACCATAGGCGAAGGACAGGCCAAGCAGACCCTGCAGCGCCCAAGGGTCCTCGCGCATGGCCTTCAGCGAACCGGTCAGCGCCCGGTAAAAGGTCTGCTGGTGAGCATTGATCCAGGCGAAAAAGGGCCCGAGAAATCCGCCGGTGTTGAAGGAGGGTTCCGCCGAGCCGACGCCGAGCGGCGACTGCGCATGGGCGGTGGCCATGAGACCCAGGCTGATCAACAGGGCCAGCGAAAGCATACGACGGTTCAGCATGTCACCTCCAGACGGGTGGCAAACAGCTTCGTCATGTCGGTTCCCGTCGGATCGTTGAAGAAGGCGTCGGTCAGGCTGTTCTTGTTCTGGGCGATCACCTCGTCGGGATCGGGCCGCACCACTTTGTGCTTGCAGGCGGCAAAGGCCTTGCCCTCGGGCACCAGGTCGCCATCGGAGGGGAAGTCCACGGCAGTGTAAAGCGAGGGATCGTAGATGCCGAATGTCATCGTGCCCTTCAGATGCACGGGCTGCGTCGGCTTGACCGCAAAGAACACCAGAACCTGCTGGTCCTGATAGCTGACATGGATCACGTCCGGCTTGGCAATGGGGATGTTCTTGCCGTTCTGGGTGATTGTCGTGAAATAATGGAAATCCTCCAGCGAGGTTCGCATTACCTCGCCAAGCTCTGCCAGTTCCTTGTCGTCCAGTTTTAGATCGGTGTTCTTGTCGAAATCCAGAAGCACGCTGGAGGAAAACATTTCGTCGAAGCGCCAGACATTGCGCAGTTCGGAAATCGTTCCGTCATCGGCCGACAGGACTTCCATCCGCGCTTCCACGAAGATGTGCGGATGCGCAAGCGCCGGAAGCGGCGCCAGCAGGAATGCAGCGGCAAGAAGCCACTTCTGATAGGTCATGAGCGTTTCCCGAACCGGTTCGCAAGCGGTGTGACTGGCAAATGGGACGGAATTTCGTCACACGTCAATCCTGCTCGGTCTGCGTCTTGCGAAACCACAAGGACAGGAAGTCGACAAAGCTGCGCACCTTGGCCGGCAGGTAGCGGCGATGGGGATAAACGGCATAGATGCCGCGATCCTTCATCACATAGTCGTCGAACAGCGCCACAAGCGCGCCCGATTGGATATAGGGCAGGACGATGAAATCCGGCACCATGGCAACGCCAAGCCCTGCACGTGCGGCTCTAAGCGTTGCCTGTGGGCTGTTGACCTCGATGGAGCCGGAGACGGGTACCGAGAAATGGCTGCCATCGAGGTCCTGGAAACGTATATTGTTATGCGAGCGCGTGTTGGTGTCTATGATCACCGGCTTGCCGGCCAGATCCTGCGGATGGTTGAAAGGCCCGTAGCGGGCGACATAATCGGCCGTTGCGCAGGCATAGACGCGGAAATCCGAAAGCTTGCGGGCGATCATGCCCGAATCTTCGAGCTTGGTGATTCGAATCGCCAGATCGAAGCTTTCCTCGATCAGGTCGACGAATCGATCCTCTGCGACGATTTCCAGAGAGACATCCGGATGACTGACGGCAAAATCGATCAGCGACTGGCCGATTTCCGCATCGATGAAGGTGCGTGGCACGGAAATCCGCAGCCGTCCCTTGAGGTCTGCATTGTTCTCGCGCACCAGGTCGGCGAGATTGTCGATCTCCTTCAGGATGTCGGCAGCCGTGCGGAAATAGGTGTGGCCGGCCTCCGTCAGCGAGAATTGCCGGGTCGTGCGGTTGAGCAGAAGCGCGCCGAGATCGTCTTCCAACTCGCGCACATACTTGGAAAGCAGGGCCTTGGAGCGGCCGGTGCGGCGTGCGGCGGCCGAAAAGCCTTCCGCTTCCACCACGTCGATGAAGGCCCGCATCCGCGTCAAAGTATCCACACTCACGTCCCTTTTCTGTTTCAGAACCTAGGTGGAACCTTACGTCGGCTTCTGCAATGTGATTTTTGCGGGCGCGGCTAAAAAACCGCTTGATTATGACCGGAAATATTCTTATCTCCCGGTCAGCCCAAAGTCGCACGTGCCCATGGGTGTCCGCCGACCCTCTATTTGGTGAGGTCATCGGTAAGGTACCTGGAATTAACCCCTCCAGTCGCTATTCCGGCCATCCGGGAAATGCGAGGACATCTGAAGCAACGACGGTGCGGGCCTTTTTGTTCTCTCCCGGCTTTCCAACAGCCGGGGTTACTGAAGAGGCACACCATCATTGCCGGAAGTGCGGTAGGGACCTCCCTCCAATCCATGGCAGACAAAGCCGGATTATCGTTCTTGGCAGAGCGTTGATCCACTTATCGCGCGTTTGAGCGTGTCAAGGAACCGGTGTCTCCACCGACTGGTTTCTGGCGCATGCTCAGCCGTCCTTTGTCCTCCGGTTCGTAGCCGGAGCCTTGAGATTTGGAAGGGACTGACCATGACCACTCAACGCATCCTCGACTTCATCAAGACCCAGCGTCCCGAAGGTCCCTACCTCGTGGTTGACCTCGACGTCGTGCGCGACAATTACAACGCTTTCCGTCATGCCCTGCCGGATAGCGCCATCTATTACGCTGTTAAGGCCAATCCGGAGCCGGAAATCCTGAAGCTCCTGGCTTCGCTGGGCTCCAATTTCGATTGCGCTTCGGTTGCCGAAATCCAGATGGCCCTCAATGCCGGCGCGTCTCCTGCCCGTGTCTCCTATGGCAACACGATCAAGAAGGAGCGCGACATTGCCCGTGCCTTCGAACTCGGCGTTGGCCTGTTTGCCGTCGATAGCCATGAGGAAGTCGAAAAGATTGCCCGTGCAGCCCCTGGCGCCCGTGTATTCTGCCGCGTTCTGACCGATGGCGAAGGCGCCGAGTGGCCGCTGTCGCGCAAGTTCGGCTGCGTGCCGCAGATGGCCGTCGATGTTCTCGTCTATGCCCACCAGCTGGGTCTCGAATCCTATGGCGTCTCGTTCCATGTCGGTTCGCAGATGACCAAGGTCGATGCCTGGGATGCAGCCCTTGCCGATGCCAAGCGCGTTTTCGCGCAGCTCGCCAAGCAGGGCATCGTTCTGCAGATGGTCAATATGGGCGGCGGTTTCCCGACCAAGTACCTGCGCGACGTGCCGTCTGCCGAAGCCTATGGCCAGGCAATCTTCGCATCGCTGCGCAAGCACTTCGGCAACAACCTGCCCAAGACGATCATCGAGCCGGGTCGCGGCATGGTCGGCAATGCCGGCGTCATCAAGGCCGAGGTCATCCTCGTGTCGCGCAAGTCGGACAATGACGAACACCGATGGGTCTTCCTCGATATCGGCAAGTTCGGCGGTCTGGCCGAAACCATGGACGAGGCGATCCGCTACCCGATCCGCACCGAGCGTGACGGCGATGCACTGGAGCCTTGCGTTCTGGCCGGCCCGACCTGCGATTCGGCTGACGTGATGTATGAGAAGAACATGTATCCGCTGCCGATCTCGCTGACGATCGGCGACGAAGTTCTGATCGAAGGCACCGGCGCCTATACGACGACCTATTCGGCGGTTGCCTTCAATGGCTTCGACCCGCTGAAGGCCTATGTCATCTGATTTTTGACGCGGGCTCCGGCCATGTGCCGGAGCCACACATCACCCTGATCTGATAGAGCCGTTTGAACGGTTTTGAGCTTCGGAGGCCAAAATGGCCGCTGTTCTTGACGCTGTGCGCGCATTGTTTGCGCCCCATACTTTCACCATCTGCGAAGAAACGCCGGCGGATGTTGTCGCGCGCGAAAATCTGCTCGATCGCGCCATGGGTGCGGATCGCCGCAAGAAGTCGTCCGAGGCCCTGCGTCGTGGTCGTGTGCCGGCCGAAGGGCTGGCGCTCGTGGCGCGTGACGCGCGTGGCCATGTCATCGGCACCGTGCGCCTGTGGAATGTCGAAGCGGGCGTGACGCCCGGCGGTCAGCCGGTCGATGCGCTGCTACTCGGGCCGCTTGCCGTGGATGGTGCGCATGAAGGCAAGGGCATCGGTGCGGCCCTGATGCGCGCGGCCATTGCGGAAGCGCATGCCCGTGGCCATGGCGCGATCCTCCTGGTCGGCGATGCGCCCTATTACGAGCGTTTCGGTTTCTTTGCAGGCGCTGCGCAGCATCTTCTCATGCCTGGTCCGTTCGCCCGCGAGCGGTTCCTCGCGCTCGAGCTGAAAGCCGGCTGGCTTGAGGGTGCTGCCGGAATGTTGACCGCCTCCGGGCGCAAGCTGTCGCAGCCGATGTTCCGCCGCGCCGCCTGACCGCTTCTGATTCTACCCTCTCCAGTCGAGCCCTTCCTTCGCATCCACGCGGGGAAGGGCTTTTTCGTTTGTGCAATCTGGCGGCGGAATCTGTGGCATTATTGCATCGCCTGTCGCTCGTGCGATGGCAAGCTGGCCGGCCAGCTGATCATTGTCAAGTCTGCTTGACCAAGATCAAGTCTCTGAAAAGCCTTGATGTTAATCCTCTCCCCATCGAATTTGACGATGCGTTTCAAGGAGAGTGACATGTTCAAGAACGGACCCGCCATCGCCGCCATACTCAGCGCAGCAACGGTCCTTCTGTCGGGAGTGGTGCAGGCGGCGGATATCGCGCCTCTGGCGCCGGAGCCGGTTGCGCAGGATGCCGTGGCGGCCGCCAAAAGTCCCTGGCAGATCCGTGTGCGCGCGCTTGGCGTCATCCCCAATGATGACGGTTCAGTGAACGGAGTTGCCGGTTCCGACCTGCAATATTCCAACTCTATCACGCCGGAACTGGATATTTCCTACTACTTCACCGACAATGTCGCCGCAGAATTGATCCTCGGCACGACGAGTTCGCGGATTTCCGGCGATGGTTCGCTGGCTGGCGTGGATGTGGGCAAGGCCTGGCTCCTGCCGCCGACGCTGACGCTGCAATATCATTTCACCGATTTCGGCGCTTTCAAGCCCTATGTCGGTGCGGGCGTGAACTACACCTTCTTCTACAACGAATCGGAAAAGGCCGGTTTCAGCAATCTGAAGGTTGATCACCATGTGGGTGCGGCACTGCAGGTTGGTTTCGATTACATGATCGACGATCATTGGGGCTTCAACTTCGATGTGAAGAAGCTGTTTCTCGAAACCAACTGGAGCGCCGATCATTCCACGCTCGGTCCGCTGTCGGGCAAGGCAAAGCTTGATCCTTGGCTGGTCGGTGCCGGTGTAACCTACCGCTTCTGACCGCTCTAGTCTCCACCACGCCGAAGAATCGTCCGGATGGGGGCATCCGGCAACCGTGGCAGGTATCTTCGGTTGGGGAAGGAAGGGGGACTGGCGCGTCTATCGCGCTGGTCCCCGTTTCCGTTGTGGCCGCTTTCTGCATAGGCGCATCCTCACAAGCATGTGAATCCCGGTTTTTCGCCATGGTCCCGTTGGGCAGCCACGCTATGCTGGCCCGCATGATTGATCGCCGCGCTTTCCTTGCCACACTGCCATTTGCGTTTTCCGCTTTGCCGACCTTCGGGCAGGAGGAAGGGCAGGTGGGTGCTCCAGTGGCAGACGCATCTGCGCCCGCGCAGGCGCCTCCCGCACAGACTGTGTCGCGACCGCTGAGTGATATCCTGACTTCCGCCGAGCGATTTGCCCCGTTGAAATCCGTCCTGGTCTCGCGCAAGGGCGACTTGCTGGCCGAGCGCGGCTATCACGGATATGCGCCGCAGGGTTCGACGAATATCAAATCCGCCTCCAAATCAATTCTGTCCGCCATGGTCGGCATCGCCATTGCAAAGGGCCTGCTTGCGGGGCCGGACCAACCGATGGCGCCGATCCTGCAAGCGGATCTGCGGCAAAATCCCGATCCGCGACTGGCACGGGTGACCATCGGCAATCTTCTCTCCATGCAATCGGGGCTCGATCCGCTATCCGGCCCCAATTACGGGCGCTTCGTTGCCAGCCGCAACTGGGTGCGCTTTGCATTGGCGCAGGATTTTGTCGAGGATCCGGGCGGGCCGATGCTCTATTCGACAGCCTCCAGCCATCTCGTCTCGGCCATTCTCACCAAAGTGGGGCGCAAGCCGACACTGGAACTGGCGAAGGATTGGTTTTCGCCGGTTGAGGGCTTTCGCATCGGCTCCTGGTCGCGCGACCGGCAGGGCATTTATCTCGGCGGAAACCAGATGGCGATGACGGCGCGTTCGCTGCATGCCTTTGGCGAGCTTTACCGGTGCGGCGGGCGTACGGCCGCGGGCGTCCAGGTCGTGCCGGAGGACTGGGTCAAGACCTCCTGGCAGCAACGGACCAGTTCGCGCTATTCCGGCGACGGCTATGGCTATGGCTGGTTTTTGAAACGCATTGGCAATGAGGATGTGTGCTTTGCCTGGGGCTATGGCGGGCAGATGCTCTATATCGTGCCGAACCTCGATCTTACCGTCACCATGACCTCGGAAAGCGATTCGCCATCGGCAGCCAATGGCTACCGCGACCGGCTGCATGATCTGCTGGCCGAGATTATCGGGGCCGTGAAAATCACGTGATGAGCACGCAAATTTTGCTCTGCTGATTCTGCTTGCGGCTGCCCAAACGCAGCGCATAATAGTGCCATGGATGTGAAGTTCGAACTATCGCCGGATCTGAAAAAACGCGTCGAGATCATCGCTGCGCAATCCAACCTGTCGCCGGCTCAGATTATCTCGGATGCATTGGAATACGGTCATTCCCTGGAATGGCAGGAGCGCTTTCACCAGCAGGTCAAGCAGGTCAAGCGGGGCATTGCGGCGGCTGAGCGCGGCGATTTTGCCAGTGAGGGAGACATTGCACGCCTGGGCGGCAAATATCGTGCACTCTGATGCGCCTCCGCTGGACGACACCTGCATTGCTCGATCTGTAGCAGATCGCTGACTATGTCGCCCAGGATAGCCCGACCAGTGCCCATCGCCTTGTCTCGGAGATTTTTGACAGGACCGAAAATCTTCTGGGTGCCAATCCTCGGGCTGGAAGGTTGGGTCGGGTCCACGGCACGCATGAACTTGTTATCAGTCGAACGCCCTATCTCGTAGTCTATCAGGTTAACAGCCAGATCGATGTGCTGGCCGTCATCCATGCGGCGCGGGATTGGTCTGACACTTTCGGCTGAGCGGTGCAGGCCGTTCTTGACGGGTGGGCCACAGGACGAGGGGTGGGATCGATGCGGCCCATCACTGAGTTTACGCCGCGATATCGATGATCCCGCAATCGCCGGCTTCTGAACCGAAAGCCACCAGCTTGCCATTGCTGCTCCAGCTCATGGCGGTAATCGCGCCCTTGCCCGGCCGGCGCAGCAGCGCTTCCTTGCCATCGGCAATGCGCACGCCGAGGATCATGCCATCGATGAAGCCGATGGCGAGCACTTCTTCCACCGGGTGGAAGGCAACGCAGGTGGTCATGATGGTCGAGCGGGTGCCCAGTTCCAGCGGTGCCTTGCCCATCGGGCCATCCTTGGCCGAGAAGGGCCAGACGATGGCCGCCGGCGCGCCAGACGAGGCAAGCCATTTGCCTTTGGGCGACCAGGAGAGCGATTTCACCTTGGCGGGATAGCCCGTCATGCGCATATGGCGCGCTTCGCCAGCCTTGCCGTCGAGCTTCCAGCCATGCAGGGCATTTTCCTGCATCTGGGTGACGATAAAGCGACCGTCCGGCGAGAAGGTGACGCCCGTATGGGCGCCCTTCCAGTCGAGATCGGCGGCAGGGGCCGTCGTGTTGACCCAGTGCAGCGTCACGCCATTGTAGCGGGCTGCGGCAATGCGCAGGCCCTTGGGCGCAAAGGCGAGCGCCTCTACCGTGCGTTCCTCGGCAAATTCCTTCGCCGTGCCATCGGACAGCACGACATGGCTGGATTTGCCATAGGCATAGGCGACCGAGCCTTGCGGGCCGCCGGCCACCACCGTGATCCATTTGCGTGGCGCTTCGGCAATCTGCGTGGTGCTGCCATCGGCGGCAATGCGCATGACCTTGCCGTCTTCTCCGCCCGTCAGCAGTGTCGTGCTGAACGGGTCCTTGATGCAGGTCAGCATGCCCTGATGCGCCTGCGTCACCTTTTCGCCGCCATCCAGTCGGCGGATTTCGCCGGCGGCTGTGGCAAAGAACGGTACGTCGCCCAGGAATTGCGTGGCAATCACATGGCCGTCGAGATCAAAAGGGGCAACGGTCGGCATCAGGCTTGGTCTGCCTGGCAGGCGAGGAAGCTCTGTTCGATCTTTTCGCGGTCCAGATCACGGCCGATGAAGACGAGGCGGCTTTCGCGCTTCTCGCCATCCTTCCACGGGCGCTGGTGATCGCCTTCGATGATCATGTGCACGCCCTGAACCACATAGCGTTCCTCATCGCCCTTGAAGGCGATGATGCCCTTGAGACGCAGGATGCTGGGGCCTTGCGTCTGGGTGATCTTCTGGATCCAGGGGAAGAAGCGGTCCGGGTTCATCTCGGCCCCGCGCAGCGAAATCGATTTCACCGTCACGTCATGGATGGCCGAAGGGGCGGCGTGGTGGTGATCGTGGCCGTGATCATGTGCGTGGTCGTGCCCATGATCATGTCCGTGGTCATGATGATGGTGATGATGGTGATCATGGTCATGATCATGATGATGGTCGTGGTCGTGATGGTCGTGATCGCAATCGGGGCCGCAGACATGGTCTTCGTGGCCGTGCGCGAGGAAATGCGGATCATTTTCCAGCGCGCGTTCAAGGTTGAAGGCGCCCTGGTCGAGAACGCGGGAAAGATCGACGCCGGAACGGGTCGCCTTGTAGACGCGAGCCGTCGGGTTGATGGCGTGCACCACCTCTTCGATGACGGCGAGTTCCTGCGGGGTCACGAGATCGGTCTTGTTGATGATGACGACATCGGCAAAGGCGATCTGGTCTTCGGCTTCGCGGCTGTCCTTCAGGCGCAGCGGCAGATGCTTGGCATCAACCAGCGTCACAACGGCATCAAGCTCGGTCTTGGCGCGCACGTCGTCATCCATGAAGAAGGTCTGGGCGACGGGCACCGGATCGGCAAGGCCGGTGGTTTCCACGATAATGCCGTCGAAACGGCCGGGACGGCGCATCAGGCCTTCCACAACGCGGATCAGGTCGCCGCGCACGGTGCAGCAGACGCAGCCATTGTTCATTTCGTAGATTTCTTCGTCCGATTCGACGATCAGGTCGTTGTCGATGCCGATCTCGCCGAACTCGTTGACGATGACGGCGTATTTCTTGCCGTGGCTTTCCGAGAGAATACGGTTCAGAAGCGTTGTCTTGCCGGCGCCGAGATAGCCGGTAAGAACGGTCACGGGAACGGGCTTCTGGGGGGCGATATCGGCCATGGGAACCTCCGGGGACAGGAATGGCGCTCACGAACGGAGCGGCAGCGGTTGGCGATCATATAAGGCCTTGGGTCCGGCAGTTCAAAGGCTTTTGTATGTTATAAGATCACGTCTGCTCTGCGGTGAGGGCAGGCACAATATCCGTGCGGGAAAAATCCTGGCCCACATAGAGAAGCGGGCAATCGAATTCGTTGGCAGTGGCATAGGCGAAGCAATCGCCGTAGTTGAGCCCGGCGGCATGAAAGCTCTTGCCGAATTGCCGATAGGCTTCGGCCGCTTGTTCGGCGCGCGCTGTGGTGACGTCGATGACTTGAAATCGAACCGTGGCGAGCAATTCCTCCAGACCTGGCCGACAGCTTTTTCGCGCAGCGACGATTTGAATCTCCAGCAAGGTTCCGGCCGAAAGCAGAAAGGAAGTCTCTGGATTTTTCAGCACCGCACTGCAGGCTTCGGCTGAAGGTTCATTCAGCAGGATGGCTAGCAGCGCAGACGTATCAACCGCAATCACGCGGGAAGCCCGTCCTCATCATGGAGATCGTCATGGCTCCTATCCGCCGTCGGTTCACCCGGCATTCGCGGCGGCGCCATAGCCCGAATTCTGTCAAACGCCGTTTCACACTCCTCTCGGGTGAGCGCAGGTGGTGTGCGAATGATGCGGGCAATCATCTTCCCGTCACGTGTCAAGACGATATCTTCGCCGCTTTCGACGCGGTCGAGGAGTTCGGCGAGGTTTTCCTGCGCCTCTTTTACGGAAATCTGCATGGTCCCATGCCTCCGATGTTCACGTAAAGATATGCAGTTCCCGCTTCAGGCGCAAGATCAGCCAAATGTTGCAACATCAAACCGGCGCACGTCATCCAGCAGTTCCAGAAGACCGGTCACCGCATGGGAAATAAGCGCCTCGCCGCGTTCTGCCGTGGCGGCTGCGGCATTGCCGGCCACGCCATCGACATTGAGGTCCGACATTTTCCAGCCAAAGGCATGCGGGCCATAGGCGCGAAGATGGCGGAAGTCTCGCGCAAATTCCGACTGTCGTGAGGGAAAGGTGGCAGCCCTTTGCATATCCACCTTGTCGGGGTGCAGTGCCAGCATGACGGAGGTTTCGATATCGCCGCCATGAATGTCGATCGTCTTGTCTTCCGGTGTCATCCAGCCGTCCGGCTGGCCAAAGCGCGTCCAGCTGGTGGCAACCGCCAGAATGTTGAGCCGCACGCGGGCCTCGGTTGCCACGATGGTCAGCAGGGGGGAATTGCCGCCATGGGCATTCAGCATCACGAATTTACGGATGCCGATGGCACTCAGGCTTTCGGCAATCGCCAGCCAGCGGTTGATCGCCTGACTGAAGGTCAGCGTCCGGCTGCCCGGTACATCCATATGTTCGATGGAATAGCCCAAGCGCTCCACGGGCAGGAAGGTTACCGGCAGATCCGTCGGCAGCCGCTCCATCAGACGCGAAACGATGCCGCCTGCAATCAGGCTGTCTGTATCAAAGGGCAGGTGCGGTCCGTGCTGTTCATGCGCGCCAAGCGGCAGCACGGCAATCCAGTTCGCCCGGTCTTTGGGTGAAATCGTAGGGTCGTTGTCGTCGAAGCGGGGCTTTGGCAGCGGCATCTGGCGGTAACGTCCTGCTTTCGCTATGGATAGTCTTGGCCACAGCATATAGCGATAATCATGGATGCGGCAAACGGGCAGGTGCAATGAGCAAGAAGAAGGGTGACAAGAAGGACAAGGGGTCGAAAAAGAAAGACCTCGCCTCTTTCGGCGACTTGGCGCCGGTGCTGACCCAGGCGGCCCGTTCGCTGCGCACGGTCCTGTCGCGCAACCTAGCCGATGCCGGGCTTTATGCCGGACAGGATGGGGTCATCCTGCAACTGGCGCAGGAGCCGGGCCAGACGCCCGGCCAGCTTGCCCAGCGGCTTGGCGTCAAGGCACCCACTATGACCCGCACGGTGGGCCGCATGGAGGCGCAGGGCTTTCTGGAACGTCGCCCGGATGCCAGTGATGCCCGGCTGATCAAGATCTACCTGTCGGAAAACGGTCGCCAGAGCGTCGAGCGTATCAACGGCGCAATTACCGAGAGCAGCGAACAGGCGATCCGTGATTTCTCCGATAAGGAGGTGCGCACATTGGTCAAGCTTTTGAAGGCGCTGGACCGCAATCTGCACGGGCATGACCCGGTTGTGGATGAGGACGAAGATTGAAAATGACGGCTCTGTGACTAAGGATTGCGCGCTGCGATTAAACTGTTTAAATAAACTTTAAAACGTTCGCAGCGTGCTCCTGGGGAGGGTCATGGTTCAAAAGATCAAGTTGTCCACGATTGCAGAGAGCCTGGGGCTTTCGACGGCAACCATATCCCTTGCTTTGCGTGACAGCCCGCTTGTGGCCGTCGATACGCGCGAGAAGATCAAGGAACAGGCGCGCGCGCTGGGCTATATCTACAACCGCCGCGCCGCAAGCCTTCGCACCTCCCGCTCCGGCATTATCGGCGTCGTCGTGCACGACATTATGAACCCTTTTTACGGGGAAATCCTGAAGGCGATCGAAAGCGAGCTCGACCGCAGCCGGTATACGTTCATCCTGTCCAACCATTATGATTCGATCGAAAAGCAGCGCACCTTCATCGAAACGCTGCTGCAGCTTGGTGGCGATGGCGTCATCATGTCGCCGGCTATCGGCACGCCGATCGAGGATGTGAAGCTTGCCGAAGCCAATGGCATGCCGGCCATTCTGGTGGCCCGTTCCATGGATGGCGTCGATCTGCCGACATATCGCGGCGATGACAGCTACGGCATTTCACTGGCCACCAACCATCTGATCGGGCTTGGCCACCGCACCATCGCGATGATCGGCGGCACGGACCAGACCTCCACCGGTCGCGACCGCTACCAGGGCTATGTGAACGCTCTGCGCAAGGCGGGTATCGAGGTGGACCCGAACCTGCGCATTCCCGGCCCGCGCTCCAAGCAGGGCGGTTTCGAGGCGGCGGTGCACTTCCTTTCTTTGCCGCAGAAGCCGACGGCTGCCGTCTGCTGGAATGATCTGGTGGCCATCGGGTTGATGAACGGTATCGGACGCGCCGGGCTCATTCCCGGCCAGGATATTTCCGTCACCGGCTATGACGATCTGGAAGAAGCATCCATTGCCACGCCGGCCTTGACCACGGTGTGGAACGGCCAAACCGAGGTGGGGCGGCTTGCCGCGCGCGCACTTCTGGATAGATTGGCCGGAAGCCACGAACCGGATGGCATCCATCTCATCAAGCCCGAGATGCGCATTCGCCAATCCACCGGCCCCCATCGCCCTCGCGCCTGATCATACGGGATAGACACCATGACTGAACAGAAAATCACTGTGCTCGTTCCGGGCCGCATGCATCCGCGCGCACTGGAGCGCCTCACAGCGGCTTTCGACGTGGTGCAGACGGCGCCCGGTGCTGAACTGGAGCTTACCGACGCCGTGAAGGCAAAGATTGCCGGTGTCGCCACCACCAACCGCATGCCGGCAGACTGGATCGACCAGTTGCCGAACCTGAAGGTGATCGCCAATTTCGGCGTCGGCTATGATGGCGTGAATGCAAGCCATGCCGGCACCAAGGGCATTTTCGTTACCAATACGCCGGACGTGCTGAACGACGAGGTGGCCGATACGACGATCGGCCTCCTCATCAATACCGTGCGGCGCCTGCCGGTGGCCGAGACCTATCTGCGCGAAGGCCGCTGGGAAAAGGAAGGGGCGTTTGCGCTCACACCGCTGTCGTTGAAGGGGCGCCATGTCGGCCTTCTTGGGCTCGGTCGCATTGGGCTGGAAATCGCCAAGCGGCTGGAACCGTTCAAGGTGAAGATCAGCTATCACACGCGCACGCAGCGCGCGGATGTGCCCTATACCTATGCGCCGTCACTGCTGGACCTTGCGCGTTCCGTCGATACGCTGATCTCGATCATTCCGGCGACGCCGCAGACGTACAAGATCATCAATGCCGATGTGCTGGCAGCGCTTGGGGCGAACGGCGTGTTCATCAATGTCGGGCGCGGCACCAGCGTGGACGATGAGGCGTTGATCGCCGCTCTCAAGACCAATGTCATCGCGGCAGCCGGGCTCGACGTTTTTTACGACGAGCCGCGCATACCGGCCGGTTTCTTCGATCTGCCGAATCTCTCCATGCTGCCGCATGTGGCATCGGCTTCCGTGCCGACCCGCAATGACATGGCCGATCTGGTGGTCGACAATCTGATCGGCTGGTTCCGCGATGGCACGCTGCTGACGCCCGTGCCGGAAACCCCGGTCAAGGGCTGACGGGATATCAGCGGGCGTTGGCGCTGGCATAGGCGCGCACTGCGTCCCCAAAGGATTCGAAAAGGGCGCGTGACGGGCTGTCTGTCTGCGCCCAATATTCCGGATGCCATTGCACGCCGACCGCAAAACCTCGTGCATCGATGACGGAGACGGCCTCGATCGTGCCGTCTTCGGCTGTCGCCTCCACCTGCAGGCTCCGTGCCGTCTGCGCAATCGCCTGGCGATGCAGCGAATTCACTTCGATTGCGCCGGCAAGGCCCAGATGCTGTGCAATGCAGGAGCCTTCGCGCACGAAGACCTTCTGGCGGATCGCATACATCTCATCGCGGCTTTCGACCGGCGGCTTGCGATGGTCCCAGATGCCCGGTTGTTCCTGGATTTCGCTGGCTAGCGTGCCGCCCAGTGCGACGTTGAGTTCCTGGATGCCACGGCAGATGGCCAGAAGCGGAATGCCACGCGCAATGGCGCGGCGGATGAGCGGCAGGGAAGTGGCATCGCGGGCTGGGTCAAATGGGCCATCGGCATCGGTTGCCGCACGTCCGTAAAGCGACGGGTGCACATTGCTGGCCGAGCCGGAAACGAGAACGCCATCCACCCGGTCGAGGACGGCATCCAGATCATGGCCGTCTTCCAGTGCCGGCACCAGAAGCGGGATGACCCGCGCCACCTTCACGGCTGCATTGATATATTGGCTCTGGACCGCGTGCCAATCGACCTTGTCCAACTGGCGGATGTCGGCAGGAATGGCAATGATCGGCATGGGCATGGAAAGATCTCCGCGCAAAGGGGGGCGGCAGCGTTCTTGATCCGGCGCTTGGTCCGAGTCAAGTCCGACCGGCCGGCTGCGCTCCTGCCGCGCTCTGGTCATGGATCTCGTCCCGGCATGGCACTCTGCTCTATATTCAAGCGACCCAAGGTTTATTAGACGAAAGTCTTGGTCACTGCAGCTCTGTTGCAATGCAGGATTAGTGTCCGCGCGCTTGCATGTACCTTGCGGGCATGGTTACTTCGGTCAAGGCCGGGGATAGGGGAACAGGACTGCCTGCGGCTTGTAACAACGGGAGGTTATTCATGGATCGTCGTTCATTCTTCAAAAAAGCCGCCGTCACCGGCGCGGGTGCGGCCGGTGCCGTGGCGCTTGCCGCTCCGGCTATCGCGCAATCGATGCCGAAGATCACCTGGCGCCTGACGTCTTCGTTCCCGAAGTCGCTGGATACGATCTATGGCGGTGCCGATGACATCGCCAAGCATGTGGCCGCTGCAACCGACGGCAATTTCACCATCCAGACCTTCGCTGCCGGCGAAATCGTGCCCGGCCTGCAGGCGGCTGATGCGGTTGCGGCCGGCACGGTCGAAATGTGCCACACCTGCTCCTATTACTATGTAGGCAAGGATCCGACCTTTGCGATCGGTACGGCTATTCCCTTCGGCCTCAATGCGCGCCTCACGAATTCCTGGTTCTACCAGGGCAATGGCAACAAGCTGTTGAATGAATTTTATGCGACCCATGGCCTTGTCGGTTATATCGCCGGCAATACCGGTGCCCAGATGGGTGGCTGGTTCCGCAAGGAAATCAACACGGTCGATGATTTCAAGGGCGTCAAGATGCGCATTGCCGGTCTTGCCGGCCGGGTCGTGGAGAAGCTCGGCGTCGTGCCGCAGCAGATCGCCGGTGGCGATATCTATCCGTCGCTGGAAAAGGGCACGATCGACGCCGCCGAATGGGTCGGTCCCTATGACGACCAGAAGCTCGGCTTCTACAAGGTCGCCAAGTATTATTACTACCCGGCCTTCTGGGAAGGTGGTCCGGTTATCCATGCCTTCATGAACAAGGAAAAGTTCGAAGGCCTGCCAAAGGCCTATCAGGCCGTGCTTCAGGATGCCTGCTCGTTCGCCAACACCAATATGATGGCGAAATACGACATCAAGAACCCGATCGCGATCAAGGAACTGGTGGCCCAGGGAACGATCCTGCGTCCGTTCAGCCAGGATATTCTCAGTGCATGCTTCAATGCCGCCAAAGAAGTCTATGCCGATATCACTGCCAAGAACGAGTGGTTCAAGAAGGTCTATGAAGATCAGGTTGCCTTCAAGAAGGAAGGTTACCT
Source organism: Rhizobium sp. FY34 (assembly GCF_005222845.1). Lineage (GTDB taxonomy): Bacteria > Pseudomonadota > Alphaproteobacteria > Rhizobiales > Rhizobiaceae > Neorhizobium. Next base: position 226,710 of record NZ_STFZ01000018.1, read on the forward strand.
GTGGATGCAGCTGTCGGAATACACCTATGACACGTTCATGATGATCCAGCAGCGCAACGGCAAGCTCTGAACATCAGTGACTATAGGCTGAACAAAAAACCCCGGTGCCTTGGCGCCGGGGTTTTTCGTTTGATGCGAAGATGTCTTGCCTCTTGACCTCAATATTCTCATGTCACTGAGATCTGATATCGGCGATATTTGCCAGTAAAGGGTCCGCCTGCCTAATACCAAGCGGACCCTTTATGGTCAGGGGTTGACCTTCGGAGGTTCGCCAAAGTTCATCGGCGGCAGGCCCAGATTGGGCATCTGGTTATTTCCGTCGGAATTGCCGAATGCCGGTATGTCGATCTTGATCGTGCTGGAATCGATCTTCGGCGAGTTATCCAGCCAGTAGGTCACGGTTTCAGGCCAGAAGATGACAATGGCGACCAGGATGAGCTGCATGCAAAGCCATGGAATGGCGCCCATATAGATATCGCTGGTCTTGACGCTGCGTGGTGCGATGGAACGCAGGTAGAACAGGGCAAAACCGAAGGGCGGATGCATGAAGCTTGTCTGCATGTTGATGCAGATCAGCACGCCGAACCAGATGAGATCGATGCCGAGCGACTGCGCGACAGGCGCCAGCATGGGAATGACGATGAAGGCGATCTCGAAGAAATCGAGAAAGAAGGCCAGAATGAAGATGAAGATGTTGACGAAGATCAGGAAGCCGACGGCGCCGCCTGGAACATGCGACAGCATGTGTTCGATCCACAGGCCACCATTCATGCCCTGAAACACAAGGCTGAAGCAGGTGGCGCCCACCAGAATGAACACCACCATGGCGGTGATGTGCATGGTGGAATGCATGCCCTGCTTGACCAGGTCCCAGGTGAGGCGGCGGTGCATGGCGGCAAGGCCCATGGCGCCCACGACACCCAGCGCGCCAGCTTCCGTCGGCGTGGCAAGGCCCATGAAGATGGTGCCAAGGACAAGGAAAATCAGAACGAGGGATGGTACCATGCCGGCGAGAACACGCCAGACGAGGGCGGCATTCAGCTCTCCGCGCGCTTCCGGCGGCAAGGCCGGCAGGTCCTTCGGGCGCAGGATCGACAGCACCAGAATGAAGAGCATGAAGATCAGGACCTGCAGGATCGACGGCCCGATGGCACCCAGATACATGTCGCCGACAGAGCGGCCGAGCTGGTCTGCCAGAACGATCAGGACGAGCGAGGGCGGAATAACCTGGGTGATCGTGCCCGATGCGGCAATCACACCGGTCGCCAGACGGGGATTATAGCCGTATTTCAGCATGATGGGCAGCGATATGACGCCCATGGTAATGACCGATGCGGCAACCGTACCCGTGATCGCACCAAGGATTGCGCCGACGAGAATGACGGCATAGGCAAGACCGCCGGGTATGGCGCCGAACAGCTTTCCGGTTCCTTCCAGCAGATCTTCCGCCAGACCGCATCGTTCCAGAATGGCGCCCATCAGCGTGAAGAACGGAATTGCCAGCAGCAGATCGTTCGAGACGATGCCGAAGATGCGCAAGGGCAGTGCTTGCAGGAATGCTTGCTCGAAATGTCCGGTGAACACGCCGAGAAAGCCGAAGAACAGACCGACGGCCGCAAGCGAGAAGGCGACCGGAAAGCCGTAGAGCATGAAAATGACCATGCCCACAAACATTGCAGGCGGCATAAGGCCGAAATCAAACATTGTTATTCCCCCGTTCGGGCCGTCTTATTGCAGCGGCTTCTCGTATTTGGTGTCGATATCAAGAATTCCGGAAAGACCGGCAATGCGCTTGATCAGTTCGGAAATGCCCTGCAAGGCCAAGAGCGCGAAGCCGGCAAAAATAATGAACTTGACGGGCCAGCGGATCAGGCCGCCGGCATTGGCGGATGTTTCCGACTGCAGATAGGACAGAACGAAAACCGGCCAGGATTGCCAGGCCAGATACAGGCAGGCCGGCAGCAGAAACAGGACGATGCCGATTGCATCAACCCAAAGGCGCTTGCGTGCCGAAATGGCGCCGTAGATCAGATCGACGCGCACATGTTCATTGCAACGCAGCGTGTGTGCCGCGCCCAGAAGAACCACGAAGCCGAACATGTACCACTGGATTTCCAGCCAGGCATTGGAGCTGTAGTTGAACAGGTAGCGGATGATGGCATTGCCTGCGCTGACGAGGCAGCACGCCAGCACCACATAACCCGCGACCTTGCCGATCGCTTCGCTGACCTGGTCAATTGCGCGGCTGACTGCAATTAAAGCCTGCATGGAATGTCCCCCCTGCTTCTTGCATCTTAACTACGTCTAAAACACTGCTCTGTGCAACGTTTGCAATGCCGCATTCCGGACGCATCTATACCAAATATGTCGCTCAACCTCCTATGCGCGCACAGAGGGAAAAGCAATCGGGCCGAAGGGCTAAGATTCGGCCTGTTTGCGCCATTTTTGCACCATCAACAGGCCTTTGCCATCGCATTGCTCTTTTAAGGGTTTTTGTGTAGCGCTATAGTCTGTGGGCAGGACTTGACCGCTGGCCAGCGCATGGCGCGTTGCGGTCTTTTAGGGAGAGCATGGGAATGGACAATCATCAGGCGGGACCGGTCGAGACGGGCGCAGCGATGGATTATCGCGAGCACGAAAAGACCTATAATCTGTTTCTGGCAGGCGCGAAGTGGGGCACGATGATGGTGGTGGTCCTGCTGATTGCCATGGTCGGCGGTTTTTTTGCCGGGGGCGGCCTTCTGGGCGGCACGGCATTGTTCCTCATCCTCAATGCTGCCGGCTTTTACCTGCTGCGCTGAATTTTCCCCACGAAAAAGCCCGGTCAAGCCGGGCTTTTTGCTAAGGCTTCAGTAAGAGCCAATCACTCGAAAAACGCTCATGCGCCAGGCGTGCGCGTGCGTGCTGCGCCGTCCTGTGCTGGTTTGTAATCCGGCTCGAGGCGTATAGCGTGGCTGTAGGATTTCAAGGCGCGTGCCTTGTCACCCTTGCGTTCATAAACCAGCGCCTGGTTAGCCCAGGATTCCGCCAGCTTGTCGTTCAACTCGATTGCATGGTTGAAATCGGCAAAGGCATTGTCGTCGTCATTCAGCGCCAGATAGGAGACGCCACGGCCGTTATAGGGTTCCGGTGAAGAGGGCGACAGCGAGATGGCGCGGGAGAAATCCTCGATCGCCTGAGCATGCTGGTTGCGCAATTGGTAGATCAGGCCGCGATTGTGGAAGGCGCGACCGTCGGTCGTGTCCAACTGGATGGCGCGGTTGAAATCGGCAAAAGCTTCATTGGTGCGGCCGGCCTGGCGATAGATATTGCCGCGACCGATCAGAGCGACGTCGTAATTCGGGTTGATCTGCAGCGCGGTATTGTAATCGGCCACGGCCTCGGCCGGCTTGCCGACATTGCGGTTGGCAAGGCCGCGGTTGGCATAGGCCTGGTAGAAGCGCGGATTGAGTTGGATGGCACGGTTAAAGTCTTCGAGTGCGCGCTTGAAATCGCCTGCGCGGCCATAGGCGGTACCGCGCACATTATAGGCTTCCGGGTCCTGCGGGTTCGACTGGATGACCGAGGACAACGAGGCAATATTCTGCTCCGAGCCCTGCGCGCGATCAAGGCGGATGAGGTCGGTGCTGCTGTTGGTCTGGCAGCCAGCCAGCGCAAGGCTTGCCAGAAGAAGGGCTGCTCCCGGCAGGCCAGATCGTGAAATACGCTTTCTGCGCGTCAGCTCGAAGGAAGGGCAGGCGGCATGCGGATTTACAGTGGTCGTGGCGGCCATCAGGCGCAGGTCCTCGTGTCACTCAAAGGAGATTGGACGGTGCAGGTAAACGGAAAAAGCGGTGGCGAACAATATCGCCCCCGCCTTAAAGCACGGAAAAACGTCGAAAAAGCGACCGATTAACGGGCGGCGGGGCGTGGTGCCGCAATCAGGCCTTCGCGCTGCATGCGCTTGCGTGCCAGCTTGCGAACGCGACGAACGGCTTCAGCCTTTTCGCGGGCGCGCTTCTGAGAAGGCTTCTCGTAATAATCGCGCATCTTCATTTCACGGAAAATGCCTTCGCGCTGCATCTTCTTCTTGAGAGCGCGGAGAGCCTGATCGACGTTATTGTCGCGGACAAGTACCTGCACGTGAATCCCGTTCCTTTGGTTCTTTGAGTTGACCGCCCCGAAACTGCCCAGTCCGTGACGAAATAAGAGATTGCGTGGCGGATCAGCCTCGCGATTGGTGAAGGCACATAACAGAAGGTATTTGTGAAGTCCAGCAGGCTTGCGCGGCGCGTGTGAAAAATCACCGGGATTTGTTGAAAGCCATGGTTTGCAGGGGCTTCAGGCTTCTGTCCCGGCTCTCCCAAGGCGCTCAGGGGGCGATGGGGATTTGCCATTCACTCGTGCTGCGCCATATGCACCTTGTATTTCATCACGCGAAACTCAGGAGCGATTATGCGCAGTCTGACCTATTCGATATTCGGAAAGCCCGCCGAGGTTCTGGCCGTCTGCGAGCTTGCCACGCCGCAGCCCGGTCCCGGCGAAGTGCGGGTGAAGATGCATCTGTCGCCCATCCACAATCACGACCTCCTGACCATCAGCGGCCAGTATGGCTACAAGCCCGATCTTCCCTCCGGCTCCGGCAGCGAGGGCATGGGCATGATCGATGCGCTGGGTGAGGGCGTTACCCATGTCAAGCCGGGCCAGCGGGTGGCGGCGAGCGGGTTGAAGGGCGCCTGGTCTGAATATGCCATTGCGCAGGCGCTTTCCGTAGTGCCGCTGCCCGATGATGTATCCGACGAGACGGGGGCGCAGTTGATCGCCATGCCGCTCAGCGCGCTGACGCTTTTGGAATTTACCGGCATCCGCAAGGGCCAGTGGCTGATCCAGAATGCCGCAACCGGTGCCGTAGCCAAAGTCATGTCGCAGCTGGCGCGCAATCGCGGCATCAATGTCGTCAATCTGGTGCGCCGGGCAGATGCCGTGGCTGAACTTGGCGAACTGGGCATCGGCAATGTCGTTGCAACCTCTGACGAGGGCTGGAAGGAGAAGGTGGGCGCGATCACCAATGGTGCAGCGATTGCCGTGGGTGTCGATGGCGTTGGCGGCACGGCCTCCGGCGATCTGTTGTCGCTTCTGGGCGAGGGCGGCCAGTTGATTTCCTTTGGCCTGATGTCCGGCCAGCCCATGCAGATCTCATCTGCCGACCTGATCTTCAAGCAGGCGGTGGTCAAGGGCTTCTGGCTTGCCAAGCTGATGACCACGATGACGCCCGAGGATATGCGCCGTCTGGTGGGCGAACTGGTCACGCGGGCTGCCAGCGGCGAGATGATTTTGCAGACGGATGGCGTCTATCCGATGGCGGATGCGGCAAAGGCGATGACGGCCGCCATGCAGCCCGGCCGCAAGGGCAAGGTGCTGCTGGATTTGACGCGATAAGCTCTGCTGCACCGCGTCACTATTTTGTGCGTGTCGAAAGAAGAGACGGAATGCGTCGCAAAGCAGCCATTGCGACGCGCATTGATTTGCGATCAGTATGGTTCTACCCAAGGCCGGTCCTCAAGGCCCCAAGGAGCTATAGGCAGATATGCGCAAATATTCGGTCTTTGCGGTGGCCCGAGAGGCCATGCGCAGCCACAAGGGATGGGAACCGCAATGGGTCTCGCCGGAACCACGCTCATCTTATGATGTCATCATCATCGGCGGCGGCGGGCATGGCCTGGGCGCTGCCTATTATCTGGCCAAGGAGCATGGCATCACCAATGTCGCGGTGATCGAGAAGGGCTGGCTCGGCGGCGGCAATACCGGCCGCAATACCACCATCATCCGCTCCAACTATCTCTACGAAGAGAGCATGGATATCTACGAGCATTCCCTGAAACTTTGGGAAGGTTTGAGCCAGGAGCTGAACTATAACGTCATGTATTCGCCGCGCGGCGTGATGATGTTGTCGCACAACACCCATGACCAGCAGAGCTTCAAGCGGCATATCAATGCCAATCGTCTCTACGGCATCGACAATGAATGGCTGACGCCGGAACAGGCCAAGGCCTTCTGTCCGCCGCTCGATATTTCGAAAACCGCGCGCTATCCCATCAACGGTGCGGCACTGCAAAAGCGCGGCGGCACGGCCCGTCATGATGCGGTGGCCTGGGGCTATGCGCGCGCGGCGTCTGATCTCGGCGTCCACATCATCCAGAATTGCGAAGTCACCGGCATCCGCCGTGGCGCAAACGGCGAAGTGACTGGCGTGGAAACCGGCCGTGGCTTTATTGGCGCGAGGAAGATCGGCGTCTCGGCGTCGGGCCATTCCTCCATGCTGATGCAGATGGCCGATGTGCGCGTGCCCCTGACCAGTAATCCGCTGCAGGCGCTGGTTTCGGAGCCGCTGAAGCCGATTTTCCCCTGCGTCGTCATGTCGAACACCGTGCATGCCTATATTTCGCAGTCCGACAAGGGCGAACTGGTCATCGGTGCCGGCACCGACCAGTATCATTCCTATTCCCAGACCGGCGGTTTGCAGATCATCACCCATACGTTGGATGCGATCTGCGAGCTTTTCCCGATCTTCCGGCGCGTCAAGATGATGCGCCAATGGGGCGGCATTACTGACAATACGCCCGACCGTTCGGCAATTCAGAGCGTCACCCCGGTTCAGAACCTGTTCGTCAATTGCGGCTGGGGCACCGGCGGCTTCAAGGCTACGCCCGGTTCGGCCAACCTGTTTGCGCATCTGATTGCCAAGGGTGAGCCGCATCGTTTGGCGTCGGGCCTGACGCTCGACCGTTTCCGCACCGGCCGGCTGATCGACGAGGCGGCTGCTGCTGCCGTCGCGCATTGATGGGGGTCTGGATGTTCCCGATCAGCAAGATTCCCCCTCTGGCCTGCCGGACTACCGGGATTGAGCCACGGGTCTCAACCCGTCCTTCGGACCCCCCACAAGGGGGGAGAGGATATGCTGCAATGTTTCGCTTCTTATCAATCGACGGTGCTCCGGGTGAAGCCCCTCCCCCTTGTGGGGAGGGGTTGGGGCGGGGACTTGACCCTTCCATTCTGTGTGGCCTGCTTACTCAATCCGTTCGGGGACCCATCGCATGTTTCTGATCAAATGCCCCTATTGCGGCGAGAACCGCTCCGAACTGGAATTCCGCTGGGCCGGCGAGGCGCATATCGCAAGGCCGGAAAACATCGTGGATATTTCGGATGAGGCATTCGCCGAATATTTCTTCCTGCGCGACAATGTGAAGGGCGTCGCCTATGAGCGCTGGCGCCATATCCATGGCTGTGGTCGCTTCTTCAACGCCATCCGCGATACGGTGAGTGACAATTTCCTCATGACCTACAAGGCAGGCCTGCCGCGCCAGCCTGTTCCGGGTGCCGAGCCCGCCTCCCCAGATGCCAACTCCGCCGGTGCCGCATGACAAAATCCTTCCGTATCAAGGGCGCCGGTCGCCTGACGCCGGCCCGCACGGCGCGCTTTACCTTCGATGGCAAGACCTATTCGGCGCTGGAAGGCGATACGGTCGCCTCGGCGCTGCTCGCCAATGGCGTTCACCTGATGGGTCGCTCGTTCAAATATCACCGCCCGCGCGGTATCCTGTCGGCCGGACCCGAGGAGCCGAATGCGCTTCTTGACGTGGCGCGCGATGCTGCCCGCCGCCAGCCGAATGTGCGCGCCAGCGTGCAGGACGTGTTCGATGGCGCCATCATCCGATCGCAAAACCGCTTGCCGACGCTTGCCTTCGATATCGGCGCGATCAACAACCTGCTGTCGCCGTTTTTTGCCGCAGGTTTCTACTACAAGACCTTCATGTGGCCGCGCGAGGCTTGGGCAAAGATCTATGAGCCGATCATCCGCCATGCGGCTGGCCTTGGTGTTGCGCCGAAGGAAGAAGATCCCGATCACTATGCCAACCGCTTTGCCCATTGCGATGTGCTGGTGGCGGGTGCCGGCGTTGCCGGCCTGACGGCTGCTCTGTCGGCGGCTGAAACGGGCGCCGAGGTGATCCTGGTCGATGAGCGGGCCGATGTCGGCGGGGCGCTTTTGTTTGACACGTCCACCATGATCGACGGCAAGCCCGGTTATGACTGGGCGCAAGGCGTGCTGGTCAGACTGAAGGCCATGGCCAATGTGACGGTGCTGACCCGCACCACCGCCTTTGGCTATTACACGCACAATTTCATAGGCCTGGTGGAGCGGGTGACCGACCACCTGCCTCGGCCTGCCAAAAACCTGCCGCGCGAACGGCTGTGGCAGGTGCGCGCCAAGAAAGTGGTCATGGCAACGGGCGCCATCGAGCGGCATATGGTCTTTGCCAATAATGACCGCCCCGGCATCATGCTGGCTTCGGCTGCGCGGATGTATCTCAATCATTATGGTGTGGCTGTTGGCGAAAAGGTCGGTGTCTACACCGCGCATGACAGTGCCTATGAGGCGGCAATCGACCTGAAACGTGCTGGCGTCGATGTGGTGTCGATTGTCGATTGTCGCGCAAGGCCCGGCGAGGCAGTGCTGTCTGCCGCCCGTGCGCTGGGCATCGAGGTGCTTACCGGCTATTCGGTCATTGATACGTCAGGGCGCCTGCGCGTCTCCTCCATGACGGTTGCCCGCAACGGTTCGACCAACAACCGCAAGATCAAGATTGATGCGCTTTTGATGTCCGGCGGTTGGACGCCTTCGGTGCATCTCTTCTCGCAATCGCGCGGCAAGCTGAAATTCGACACGCAGAACGAACGTTTCCTGCCGGATATCCACGTGCAGAACGGCGTTTCCATCGGTGCCTGCAATGGCACGGACGAGCTCTCGGCCCTGCTCGCCGAGGCGGTGGCTGCCGGCGGCGGCTCAATCTCCGTCTCCGGCAGTTCTGCCTATAGCTGGACAGGCGGCATGATCGGGGCTGGCGAAGGTGCGGGCCAGGAAACGACGGTCAAGGCTTTCGTCGATTTCCAGCACGATGTGACGGCCAAGGATATTCGCCTTGCGGTGCGCGAAGGCATGCATTCCATCGAGCATATCAAGCGCTTCACGACGAATGGCATGGCGTCCGATCAGGGCAAGATGTCCAATATGCACGGTCTGGCAATTGCTGCCGAAGTGCTGGGCAAGGAGATCCCGCAGGTGGGCCTCACCACCTTCCGCGCGCCCTATACGCCCGTCACCTACGGCACGCTGATTGCGCATTCGCGTGGGCCTCTGTTCGATCCGGCCCGCAAGACGCCGCTGCATGGCGAACTGGCGAAGGCCGGTGCCGAATTCGAGGATGTCGGCAACTGGAAGCGCGCCTGGTATTTCCCCCGCCGTGGCGAGGATATGCATCAGGCTGTGAACCGCGAGTGCAAGACCGCACGTGAGGTTGCCGGGCTTTTCGACGCCTCGACGCTCGGCAAGATCGAAGTGGTCGGGCCGGATGCGGCAAAGTTCCTCAACCTTCTTTACACGAATGCCTGGGATACGCTGAAACCCGGCAAGTGCCGCTACGGCATCATGACCCGCGAGGACGGCTTCGTCTACGATGACGGCGTTGTCGGGCGGCTTGCCGAAGACCGCTTCCATGTGACGACTACGACGGGCGGTGCGCCGCGCGTGATGGCGCATATGGAGGATTACCTCCAGACCGAATTCCCGGACCTGAAAGTGTGGCTGACCTCCACCACCGAACAATGGGCGGTGATTGCCGTTCAGGGGCCGAAGGCGCGCGATATCATTGCGCCTTTCGTTGAGGGTCTGGACCTTTCCAATGAGGCCTTCCCGCATATGAGCGTGGCGGAATGCAGCGTGATGGGCGTGCCAGCGCGGCTTTTCCGCGTCTCGTTTACCGGCGAGGTCGGCTTTGAAATCAATGTACCGGCCGATTTTGGCGCATCCGTCTGGAAGGCGCTCTGGGCGAGGGCGGAAAGCATGGGGGCCTGCCTTTATGGCACGGAAGCCATGCACGTGCTGCGCGCCGAAAAGGGCTATATCATCGTTGGCCAGGATACCGACGGTACCGTGACGCCGGACGACGCCGGGCTCGGCTGGGCGGTGTCGAAGAAGAAGCCGGATTTTGTCGGTATTCGCGGGTTGAAACGGCCGGATCTGATCCGCGAGGGCCGCAAGCAGCTTGTCGGCCTTCTGACCAAGGATCCGAACGAGGTTCTGGAAGAAGGCGGGCAGATCGTTGCCGATCCGAACGAACCAAAGCCGATGACCATGCTCGGTCATGTCACCTCGGCCTATTGGTCGGAAAATCTCGGCCGCTCCATCGGTTTTGCGCTGGTGGCCGGCGGGAGGGCGAAAATGGGCCAGACGCTCTATGTGCCGATGAAGGATAAGACGATTGCCGTCGAAGTCACCGATATGGTGTTTTTTGACAAGGAAGGAGGCCGTATCCATGGCTGAGCTTGCCACCCGCACCCTGCCGCTTGCCGGTCTTCATGGCGGCTCGTCCGTCGCAAGCCTGACGCCGGCTGAGCCTGCCGAACGGGTCTCGCTGCGCGCCAGGCCGGAGGATGTCGAGGCCCTGTCCAATGTTCTCGGCCTTCAGCTGCCAATGGCGGCGAAGACCTCGGCCTCTGCCGGCGCGCGCCATGCGCTCTGGCTCGGGCCGGACGAATGGCTGCTGATCGATGAGGGTGAGGGCGGCATGATGGCGGCACTTTCCGCCTGCACTGCGCTGCATTCGGCAACCGATATCTCGCACCGCAATACAGCCATTCTGGTTGCCGGCTCCGGTGCTGCCAAAACCCTGAATGGCGGCTGCCCGCTCGATCTTTCGCTGAAAGCGTTTCCGGTCGGCGCCTGTGCCCGCACCCTGTTCGGCAAGATCGAGGTGGTGGTGTTCAGAACCGCCGGGAATGCCTTTCGCCTGGAATTCTGGCGCTCGTTTTCGGACTATGCCTTTGGCCTGCTTCACGAAGCAGCGGAAGATGCCGCGATTTGAGATGTCTGGATTTTGACGCGACGCCAGCTCACTCGCCGGGTTGGCGCAGTTTCTGCTTGCGGTCCAGGTCTCGTTCATAAAGGCGTACAGCCATATAAGCGCAGAGTGCAATAATGGCTGGAATGCCGAACGAGATGAAAAGCCAGTCACCTATCATGCCAATTTCCTCAAGACGCGTCTTGCCAGGTAATGCAGGAATACGGACACCATCAGCCAACCCATGAGATACAATAGCACGGCATAGCTGAATCGGATACCGATGTTACCAAGGCCGTAAAAGCATGGCTGCAACGGGCGTTGCTATGCCAATGGTGAAGCATGAGGTGGAGGCGCGATCCAGCGCATTCGCCGGAAGCTTTGTCAGCTCCATTTCGGCCGATGTCATGCCATAGGTCCGGTACCAAGAGGTGCGAAATGCCGCTCCCGTTCCATATAGTCCCGCTGCCGGTCCGTCACATAGTCGCGCACGATCGGGGCTGCATCCCGGTTGCGTGACAGCTGCATGTGAAACACCATCTGACTGCCGGTGCGGAACATCATTTCGGCGCTGATCAGGTAGAATTCCCACATGCGGGCAAAGCGTTCATCGTAAAGGGCGATCACCTCGTCGCGATGCGCCTCGAAGCGCTCGGTCCAATGGCGCAGCGTCTCGGCATAATGCAGGCGCAGGAATTCGAGATCGGTCACCCAAAGGCTGTTCTGTTCCACCACTTCGAAGACCTCCGACAGTGCCGGCGAATAGGCGCCCGGAAAGATGTATTTGCGCAACCAGGGGCTAGCCATGCCGGGTGGGCTCATATGGCCAATCGAGTGAATGACGGCGAGCCCGTCATCCGGCATCAGGGCGTTCAGCTTCTTGAAGAACTCGTCATAGTGATGAACGCCGACATGTTCGAACATGCCGACCGAGACGATCCGGTCGAATGTCTGCGTGACATCGCGGTAATCCTTGAGTTCGAAGTGGACGCGGTCTGCAAGACCTGCCGCCTGCGCGCGGCTCGATGCCAGCGCCTGCTGTTCTTTGGACAGCGTTACGCCGGTCACGTGGACATCTTCGAGTGTCGCAAGATAGAGCGCCAGATCACCCCAGCCGCAGCCGATATCCAGAACCTTCATGCCCGGCTTCAGGCAGAGTTTTGCTGCCAGCAGCCTCAGCTTGTTGCGTTGCGCCTGTTCCAGCGTCTCGCCCGGATCGCGAAAATAGGCGCAGGAATAGAGCATGTTCTCGTCGAGGAAGAGCTTGTAGAAGTCATTGCCGAGATCATAATGGTGGGCAACATTCTGCTGCGCCTGACCTTTTCGGTTCGACTGCTGGCGCTTGCGAAACTTCATCTTGATCGCCCGCAGCACTTTCTGCAGCGGATAGGACCCGAGCGACAGCCTGTTCATGGAGAAGAGCTTCAGGAAATCGCGAAGGTGTGACCCTTCCTCAAACCGCATCGTGCCATCCATATAGGCTTCGCCTGCGGCAAGTTCCGGGTTGAAAACGAGGCTGCGGTAGAGCTTGCGATCCGTCAGCCGCATGGTGACGGAGATGCCTGGTGTGCCTTCAAAAACGTGCCGTCTTCCCTCGGCATCGATCACCGTCAGGCGACCCTTGCGGATAAATGATTTCATCATATGCGAAAGCGGAAACATCAAGCATCCTCGCTGTTTTGAAATGAACTAACGCGCTACCATCGGCATTCGGGAATGTTGAAATCGGATTGATGCATAGTGGTGGGTGCTGGCTCAAGCGTCGTCTGGCCGATCCTTCGGATCGAACTGCACGATTGTCGTCCAGGTGGCGGTCAGAGCTGGCTTGCGTTCCTCCTCGATTTCCACCGTTATGTCATAGGTGGTCATCATCATCGAGGCGCCGCGAAGCCGCATGTCCGTTAGCGTGAAATGTCCGCGAACCCGCTTGCCGGCGCGCACCGGAGAGCCGAAGCGGATCTTGTCGAAGCCGTAGTTCAGCCCGAGCAGCTGTTCCCGGATTGTGGGAAGCGCATTGTAATTCATGGCAGACAGTAGCGAGAGCGTCAGGAAGCCGTGGGCGATCGTGCCGCCGAACGGGCTTTCTGCCTTGGCGCGTACCGGGTCCACATGGATGAACTGGTGGTCCTGCGTCGCATCGGCAAAGGTATCGATCATCGTCTGGTCAACGGTAATCCAGTCGGAAACGCCAACCTCCTGGCCGACCAGATCCTTCACGTCCCTGAGCGAAATTTCACGCGCCATGGGCACCTCTTGTCATTCGGATCAACCGATCTGAAGTCTTACAGTATTCCTGCCCGTCTGTAAGTGTGCAATGCACACGTCACGTCGTCACCGCCCAGGTGACGGAGCGTGGCGGAAGGCTGAAATCCGACAATCGCTTATTCGTTGCAAGATCCTGCCAGGGGCCGCCGGGCAGCCAGGTCTTCAGCACTTCATGGCTGCGATTGAACAGAATAGCGAGCCGGCAGGGCAGGCCCGTTTGACGGTCGATACTCTTCAGCAGCATGGCGAGATAGGCCCGCTCTGGGTTCTCCCAGTCGCCGACACTCATCGGCTGACCATGCTCGTTCAGCCAGGTGACATCCTCGTTTTGCCCCGTAAAAAAGCTGGCCTTTGAGAAGACATCAAAGCGCCGGCGAAAGCGGGAAAGTTCAGCCGTGCGCGCGATCAGCTGCGGATCAAGCGCCGACCAATCGATCCAGGTAATGGCATTGTCCTGCGCATAGGCGTTGTTATTACCGGCCTGGCTGCGTCCGCCTTCGTCGCCGGCCGTCAGCATCACGCTGCCGCGCGTGGCAAACAGTGTGGCGAGCAGCGCTTCCACATCCGCGCGCCGGGCGGCAATAATCTGCGGATCCTCGCTCTTGCCCTCTACGCCATTGTTCCAGGACTGGTTGTCATTGTGGCCGTCGCGATTGTCCTCGCCGTTGGCCTCATTGTGCTTGTGCTGGTGCGAAACGAGATCCATCAGCGTGAAACCGTCATGGGCGGCGAGAAAATTGACGCTGCGTGTGTGGTCCAGACCATGGCGCGAGAAAATGTCGGAGGAGCCGGCAAGGCCGCTTGCCAGCACGCCGGTCTTGCCCGCATCGCCGCGCCAATAGCTCCTTACATCATCGCGTGCCCGGTCGTTCCATTCGAGGAAAGGCGGGGGGAAATTGCCGAGCTGGTAGCCGCCGGGGCCGATGTCCCAGGGTTCGGCAATCATCACCCGGTCTGACAGAACACTATCGGTAAGGATGGCCGTCAGGGTCTCGCTGTCACGGGAAAAGCCGTTGATGCTGCGGCCAAGAATGGGGGCGAGATCGAAACGGAAGCCATCGACGCCGGCATGCAGCACGAAATGGCGCAGCGTATCGACAATCAGCTGGCGCACCATCGGGTGGTCGCAGGCAACCGTATTGCCCGTGCCGGTATCATTGACGAGATGCCCCGGCTCGCCGGGCATGTGGTGGTAGTAGGTCAGGTTGTCGATGCCACGCAGCGACAGCGTTGCACCATGCCGGTCGCTTTCGCCGGTATGGTTGAAGACGAGATCGAGGAGCACGCCGATGTCGTTTTCGTGCAGAATACGAACGGTTTCGGCCAGTTCCGCCATGCCGCCCGGCACCAATCGCGGATCGAGCGCCATGAAGGCGACGGGGTTATAGCCCCAGCCATTGGTGAGGCCAAGCGCCGGCAGATGCCGTTCGTCGATCCAGGCAGTGATCGGCATCAGTTCCACGGCGTCAACGCCGATATGTTTCAGATGCGCAAGCACGGCAGGATGGGCAAGGGCTGCGACCGTGCCGCGCTGGTATTCCGGCACATCCGGATGCAGCATTGTGAAGGGGCGCACCGCCACTTCGTAGATCAGACCGCCCGGCGCAAATTGCGGCTTTTCGCGTTTCACCGGTTTTTCCGAGGTCAGAATGGCCTTCGGTACAAGCCCTGCTGTCTCCACGCCGAAGTGCGACAGCTTCGCATCATGGCGGAAGGGGCGGTCCAGCTGCTTGGCGTAAGGGTCAACCAGCAGCTTGGAGGCATCAAACCATAGGCCTTGATCGGGTTCATAAAGGCCATGGGCGCGAAAGCCGTAACGGGTGCCTGCGCCAAGACCATCGATGTTCAGGATGAAAAGGCCGTCATCGGCGCGCGGCATGGTTAGCCGCGCCGTTTCCGTCTCGCCATCTTCGTCGAAAAGGCAGAGCTCCATGCTGCTCGCATGGGCGGAGAAGATCGAGAAACGAGCGCCCTTTGGTGTCAGGACGGCGCCGAGCGGGCCTTGGGTCATGAACTGTCCGGCTTTCATGTTGGGGGCCGAGCTGCCCGTGGGATGCAGTGCGAGAGAGGGTCGCTGCTTTGTCCGTCTACCTCTTTTCGGTATCATGCATCGGCGCATATTAATGATCGCCCAAAGCCGCGCCGGTATCCTTCTCCCCGGCCAGGGAGAAGGAGCTTGTTTGGCACCAGGATCAGGTAATCACCGTCGGCGCATCGCGACCGGTGCGCGTCTTGATCTCGGCGATCTCGTCGGCCACTGCGATCAGGTCGGCGAGCGCTTCCTGCGTTTCGATGCCATGGCCGGCAGCGTCCGGCTCGTAGCGTTCGACATAAAGGCGAAGCGTTGCGCCCGATGTGCCGGTGCCTGACAGGCGGAAGACCACGCGGCTGCCGCCCTCAAACAGAATGCGGATGCCCTGGTTCTTCGAGACCGAGCCATCGACCGGGTCAAGATAGGCGAAATCATCGGCGCTTTCGACCTTCAGCGCGCCGAACGTCTTTCCGGGCAGCGAAGCGAGTTTGTCGCGAATGGCTGTGACAAGACCGTTTGCGGCATCCGTGTCCACTTCCTCGTAATCGTGGCGCGAATAGTAGTTGCGGCCAAACTCCGCCCAGTGCTTCGTCACGATGTCCTTCACGCTTTCCTTGCGTGCTGCGACAATGTTCAACCAGAACAGCACGGCCCAGAGACCGTCCTTTTCGCGCACATGGCTTGAGCCGGTGCCGAAGCTTTCCTCGCCGCAGACGGTGACCTTGCCGGCATCCATCAGATTGCCGAAATATTTCCAGCCGGTCGGTGTTTCATACATGCCGATGCCAAGCTTTTCGGCCACGCGGTCTGATGCGGCGCTGGTGGGCATGGAACGCGCAATGCCGGCTATCCCGGCCTTGTAGCCCGGCGCGCAGGTGGCATTGGCGGCAATCACCGCAAGACTGTCGGAGGGCGTGACGAACATGCCCTTGCCGACCACCATATTGCGGTCGCCATCGCCATCGGAGGCGGCGCCGAAATCCGGGCCGTCGGCGCTCATCACGTCGTCATAAAGTTCCTTGGCGTGAACGAGGTTCGGGTCCGGGTGGTGGTGGCCGAAATCGGGAAGCGGGATTTCGTTGCGCACGGAGCCTTTGGCTGCACCCAGGCGCTTTTCGAGGATTTCCACGGCATAGGGTCCGGTGACCGCGCTCATGCTGTCGATCACCACGCGGAAGCCCGAGGAAATCAGATCGCGGATGGCGGAAAAATCAAACAGGGTTTCCATCAGGTCGGCATAATCGGTCACCGGATCGATGACCTCGACCACCATGCCGGCCAAATCGAAGGAGCCGAGCGTATCGAGATCAATATCGGCGACCTCGGCGATTTTATAGGTATCGATCACCTTGGTGCGTGCAAAGATCGCGTCGGTGATCTTTTCCGGGGCCGGGCCGCCATTGCCGATATTGTATTTGATGCCGAAATCTTCCGTCGGGCCGCCGGGATTGTGGCTGGCCGACAGAACGATACCGCCGAAGGCATCATATTTGCGAATGACATGCGAGGCAGCCGGCGTTGAGAGAATGCCGCCCTTGCCGACCATGACCTTGCCGAAGCCAGAGGCTGCCGCCATTTTCAGCGCCATCTGGATGACTTCGCGATTGTAGTAGCGGCCGTCGCCGCCGATCACCAGCGTCTTGCCTTCAAAGCCCTCCAGGCTGTCGAAGATCGACTGGATGAAGTTCTCGGCATAATTCGTCTGCTGAAAAACCGGCACCTTCTTGCGCAGGCCGGATGTTCCCGGCTTCTGGTCCAGATAGGGCGTGGTGGAGACGGTCTTGATCATCAATGCGGACCTTTCGGTAGAAGACTGGAATAAAGCTTGGCGTAAAGCGCGGCACTCTTGTCCCACGAGACGTCGGATTTCATGCCCTGCTTCTGGATCTGAGCCCATGTTTTTGTTTCACCATAGAGGCGCACGGTGCGGCGGATGGCGCGTTTCAGGCTGTCGAGGGTGACCGGCCCGAAGGAAATGCCGGTGGCGCTTTTCGTTGAAAGGGCGGCCGGATTGGCGTCGATCACCGTATCGTTCAAGCCGCCGGTGCGCGATACCACCGGCACGCAGCCATAGCGCAACCCGTAAAGCTGGGTCAGCCCGCAGGGTTCGAAGCGCGAGGGAATAAGAATGGCATCGCAGCCGGCCTGCATCAGATGCGACAGCGGCTCGTTATAGCTGACGGCAATTGCCACACGGCCCGGATGGCGTGCGGCGGATGCCTGGAGTGCACCGACAAGGGCGGCATCGCCGGAGCCGAGCACGGCGAGCTTGCCGCCCAGTGCCACGATCTCATCGACGGCCTCGGCCACCAGATCCATGCCCTTCTGCCAGGTCAGCCGCGAGATGACGCAAAACAACGGGCCATCATCCTCGATGAGGCCGAACTGCGCTTCCACCGCACGCTTATTGGCCTGCCGGGCCTTGATATCGGTGATCGAATAATGATGGCCGATCGAATCATCGGTGAGCGGGTCCCAGACATCCGTATCGATACCGTTGACGATACCGTGCAGTTCCAAAGCGCGCCGGTTGAGGAGACCTTCCATGCCCATGCCGAATTCGGGGGTGAGAATTTCCTCGGCATAGGAGGGGCTGACGGTGCTGATCGCCCAGGCGGTCTGGATGCCGGCTTTTAGAAAACCCACCTGACCGAAATATTCGATGCCTTCCATATCGAAGGCATGCGCGGGCAGGCCCAGATACGGGAAGATATTGGCATTGTAATTGCCCTGGAAGGCGATGTTGTGGATGGTCATCACGCTTGGTCGAGCCGGAGTTTCGCCAAAGCGCATATAGGCGGGAACAAGACCCGCCTGCCAGTCATGCACATGAACCAGATCCGGCTGCCAGCCGGGCATCTTGCCACCGGCAATCTCGGCACCGGCCAGTGACAGGGCGGCAAAGCGTCGCCAGTTGTCGAAATGATCGATGCCATGCGTGTCGAGATAGGGCCCGCCCGCCCGATCATACAGGGCAGGGGCATCGAGCACCAGCAGGTCGAGACCGGCCACCTGCGCCTCAAGCACGTCGGCATGGGTGCCAAGCAGGTCATCAAAGCTCATGCGGATAGCGACGTCCCTCAGCGCCGACATCACTGCCGGATAGCCCGGAATGAGGGTCTTCGTCGCAACGCCTTGTTTCTGAAGCGCCAGCGGCAGTGCCCCCGCCACGTCTGCCAGGCCTCCGGTCTTGATCAGCGGATAGATTTCGGAAGCAACTGACAGAACCTTCATACGTTCCCCTTATCTCGTTGTAGCCAAAGACGGCGCAGCGTGCCGCGCCGTTGACGAAATGGCGTGTGATCAGAGATCCAGCTTGTCGATCATCGCTTGGGTGATCAGGCAGATGCCGTTTTCGCTGCGTCGGAAGCGCTTGGCGTCAATGTCGGGATCTTCACCGACGATCAGCCCTTCGGGAATGGTTACACCCGCATCGATGACGACATTGCGAAGCTGGGCGCGACGGCCGATCCGCACATTCGGCAAAACGACTGCGCCTTCGAGACGCGAATAGGAATTGGCACGCACACCGGTAAACAGCAGGCTGTTGTAGAGCGAGGAACCGGAAATGATGCAATCGCCCGACACGACGGAGGAGACGGCCGAACCGCGACGATCCTCGTCGTCATGCACGAATTTCGCCGGCGGGGTAATCTCGGCATAGGTCCAGATCGGCCAGGACTTGTCATAGATATCGAGTTCGGGAACGATGCCGGTCAGGTCGATATTGGCCTGCCAATAGGCATCGATCGTGCCGACATCGCGCCAATAGGCCTGTTTTTCGAAATCGGAGCGTACGCAGGATTCGTTGAAGCGGTGCGCCACGGCCTTACCATTGGCAACGATCCACGGAATAATGTCCTTGCCGAAATCGCGGCTGGATGTGGGGTCGGCGGCGTCGCGGCGCAGGCAATCCATCAGGAACTTCGTGTGGAAGACATAGATCCCCATGGAGGCCAGCGCAAATTCCGGCTTGTCGGGCATGCCCGGCGGATCGGCCGGCTTTTCGACGAAGGCAATGATCTCGTCCTTGTCGTTGACATGCATGACGCCAAAGCCGGTGGCTTCCATGCGCGGCACTTCCAGGCAACCGATCGTCACGTCGGCGCCGGAATCGACGTGCTGCTGCAGCATCAGCTCGTAGTCCATCTTGTAGATATGGTCGCCGGCCAGGATGACCATATATTCGGGGTTATAGGGCTCGATGATATCGATGTTCTGGAACACCGCATCGGCCGTGCCTTCATACCATTGCGTTTCGGATACGCGCTGGGAGGCAGGCAGGATATCGAAGCTTTCATTGCGTTCCGGGCGGAAGAAGTCCCAGCCGCGCTGCAGGTGGCGGATCAGCGAATGCGCCTTGTACTGGGTGGCAACCCCGATGCGGCGGATGCCGGAATTCAGTGCGTTGGACAGGGCAAAATCGATAATGCGGGCCTTGCCGCCGAAATAGACGGCAGGTTTGGCGCGGCGATCCGTCAGCTCTTTCAGGCGGCTCCCCCGGCCTCCTGCCAGCACATAGGCCATGGCGTCGCGCGCCAGCGGCTGGATGCGTTTTGTCGTCATGTTTTCTTCCTCCCGTTACGCAATCAGTTTTCCGGCTCAAGCATGATGGTGGCGAGCGGCGGCAGTGTGACTTCGGCATGAATGATGCCGCCGGCCGAAACCGCTTGCACTCTCCCGCCATTGCCCTTGCCGCTGCCACCGTAAATTTCGGCATCGGTATTCAAGATCTCCCGCCAGCGCCCGGCGCTGGGCAGGGGCACGCGGTAATTCTCCCTAAGGACCGGGGTGAAGTTGGTGATGACGGCCACCGGCTTTTCGCCCGGCGCCTTGCGCAGCCAGGCATAGACCGAGTTTTCCGAATCATCGGCGATCAGCCATTCAAAGCCGCCCGGTTCGCAATCGCGCGCATGCAGCGCGCGCTTTGAGCGGTAGGTGAAGTTGAGATCGCGCACCAGACGGCGCACGCCCTCATGCGGATTGTAGTGCAGGAGGTTCCAGTCCAGCGAACGCGCTTCGCTCCATTCGCTCCACTGGGCAAATTCCTGGCCCATGAACAAGAGCTTCTTGCCGGGATAGCCCCACATGAAGGCATAGAAGGCGCGCAGATTGGCGAATTTCTGCCAATCATCGCCGGCCATTTTGGCAATCAGCGAGCCCTTGCCATGCACCACTTCGTCATGGCTGAGCGGCAGCACGAAATTTTCCGAATAGGCGTAAAGCAGGCCGAAGGTCAGCTCGTTGTGATGATGCTTGCGGTGCACGGGTTCACGCTTCAGATAGCTCAGCGTGTCATGCATGAAACCCATGTTCCACTTGAAGCCGAAGCCGAGCCCGCCCTCATGCACCGGATGCGAAACCTTGGGCCAGGACGTGCTTTCCTCGGCAATCGTCATGACGCCCGGATGCGCCCCATAGCTCAGCATGTTGAGCTTCTGCAGGAAACGCACGGTCTCGAGGTTTTCGCGCCCACCATATTCGTTGGGCACCCATTCGCCGTCCTTGCGCGAATAGTCGAGGTAGAGCATCGAGGCGACCGCATCGACGCGCAACCCGTCGAGATGGAATTTTTCGGCCCAATAGAGCGCATTGTTGATGAGGTAGGACAGAACCTCGATCCGGCCGAAATTGTAGATCGCGGTGTTCCAGTCCGGGTGAAAGCCCTGGCGCGGATCGGCATGTTCGTAAAGGGCTGTTCCGTCGAACTCGCGAAGCCCATGCGCATCGGTCGGGAAATGCGCCGGCACCCAGTCGAGAATGACGCCGACACCGACCTTGTGGCAGCCGTTGACGAAGCGGGCAAAGCCTTCCGGCTCGCCGAACCGGGCGGTCGGCGCATAAAGGCCGGTCGTCTGGTAGCCCCAGGACGGATCGAAGGGATGTTCGGTGATGGGTAGGAATTCGATATGGGTAAAGCCCATGTCGGTGACGTAAGGGATAAGCTCGGAGGCCAGTTCGTCCCAGCTGAGGAATGTGCCATCGGCGCGGCGCTTCCAGGATCCGGCATGCACTTCATAGATGGAAATCGGTTGGCGGCGATGATCTGCCTCTGCCCAGAATTTGCGGTGCGCCTCGTCGCTCCAGGTCTGTACCAGTTCCGGTGCCGTCACCGATGCCGTTTGCGGGCGCATTTCGGCGCGCCGCGCATAGGGGTCGGCCTTCAGCGGCAGGACGGTTCCGTCCTTGGCAATGATCTCGAACTTATAGTTGGAGCCCACCCGCACATCCGGGGCAAAGATTTCCCAGATGCCGGTATCGGAGCGCAGCCGCATGACATGGCGGCGACCGTCCCAGGTGTTGAACTCACCCACGACCGAGACGCGTGCTGCATTGGGGGCCCAGACGGCAAAGTGAAAGCCATCGACACCCTCATGCTTCAGCGGATGGGCGCCCATCTTGTCGAACAGGCGCAGATGCGAGCCTTCGCGTACGAAGTAATCGTCCATCGGCCCGAGCACCGGGCCGAAGCTGTAGGGGTCTGTCAGCGCCCATTCCACATCGCCGCGCCGTGCGCGGTACCGCACGGGTCGCGGGCTTTGCAGGGATACGATGCCTTCGAAAAAGCCTGCTTCGTGACGGCAGGTCAGTTCGCCGATTTCCGTCCCGTCGAGCGAAAGGGCGGTAACGGCCTCGGCACCGGGGATGAAGCAGCGGGCAAGCATGCCGCCGCCCACCTTGTGGGTGCCGAGGATGGCGAAGGGGTTGCGATGAGAACCGCTGATGATCGCCTCGATCTCGGCAGGCGGAAGTTCACCACTGGTCTGTCCGTTCCTGCCGAGGTCTTTGGGCGTATCGTTCATCAGGCTCTCCAGATCTCCGTGGCATACTGGCGGATGGTGCGATCCGACGAGAACCAGCCCATACGCGCGGTATTGCGGATCGTCTTGGCATACCAGGAGGTCGGATCGCTCCAGATCTGGTCCACGTCGCGCTGTGCCTTGGCATAGGCGTCGAAATCACCGGCCACCATGAACCAGTCGCCATTGTAGATGCCGTCCATCAGTGCCGTGAAGCGCGACCGGTCATCGGGCGAGAAAACGCCGGAGGAAATCGCCGACAGCGCCTGCGACAGCTCGCGGGAGGCCTCGATGATGGCGCGCGGATTGTGGCCCTCGGCGCGGGTGCGGGCAACTTCCTCGGCGGTCATGCCGAAGATCACGATGTTTTCTTCACCCACATGGTCGCGCATTTCGACATTGGCGCCATCGAGTGTACCGATGGTGAGCGCGCCGTTCAGCCCGAATTTCATGTTGCCGGTGCCGGATGCTTCCATGCCGGCCGTCGAAATTTGCTCGGAAAGATCGGCTGCAGGCACCATGACTTCGGCCAGCGACACATTGTAGTTGGGGATGAAGACGACCTTCAGCAGGCCGCGCACCGCCGGATCATTGTTGATGACGCGGGCCACGTCATTGGCCAGTTTGATGATCAGTTTGGCATTATGGTAGCTCGGGGCGGCCTTGCCGGCAAACAGCTTGACGCGCGGCACCCAGTCGAGTTCCGGATGCGAACGGATCTGGTCATAAAGCGCCACCGCCTCGATGATGTTGAGAAGCTGGCGTTTGTATTCGTGGATACGCTTGATCTGGATGTCGAACATGGCCGAGGGATCGAGCCTGATGCCCATGCGGCTGCCGACGAGATTGGCAAGCTGCACCTTGTTGGCCCGTTTCACGGCGGCGAATTTCTGCTGGAAGGAGGAATCCTCGGCAAAGGCATCCAGTCCCTTCAGCGCATCGGTATCGTCCTTGAAGCCTTCGCCGATCGCCTCGGTGATCAGGTCGGTGAGGCCCGGATTGCACTGCATCAGCCAGCGGCGCGGGGTAATGCCGTTCGTCTTGTTGTTGATGCGGGTGGGATAAAGCGCATGCAGGTCGGCAAACACGGTTTCCTTCATCAGTTCCGTATGCAGCGCCGATACGCCATTGATCGAATGCGAGCCGACAAAGGCCAGATTGCCCATGCGCAGGCGCCGATCGCCATTTTCGTCGATCAGCGAGATCGAGCGGATCTGCGCGTCGCTGAACTTCTTTTCCTTGCGGGCTTCCAAGAGGATCTTGGTGTTGATCGCATAGACGATCTGCATATGGCGCGGCAAAAGCCGCTCGAACAGCGGGATCGGCCAGCTTTCCAGCGCTTCGGGCAGAAGCGTGTGATTGGTGTAGGAGAAAGTCTTGCGGGTGATTTCCCAGGCTTCGTCGATATCCATGCCATGCACGTCCGACAGAAGACGGATCAGCTCGGCAATGGAGACTGCCGGATGCGTGTCGTTGAGCTGGATGGACACCTTGTCATGCAGGTTGGTGAAATCCGGATATTGCTGCAAGTGGCGGCGCAGGATGTCCTGCAACGAGGCCGACGAGAAGAAATATTCCTGGCGCAGGCGCAGTTCCTGGCCGGCCGGGTTGGCATCGGCCGGATAGAGAACGCGGGTCAGTGATTCGGCCTTGTTGCTTTCGCGCAGCGCGCCGATATGGTCGCCGGCATTGAAGGCATCAAGTAGGATCGGGTCGATCGGCTGGGCCGACCAGAGGCGCAGCGTGTTGACGCGCTTGCCGCGCCAGCCGACGATCGGCGTATCATAGGCCATGGCGATGACGCGCTCGGCGGGCTTCCAGACATAGCGCGGTGCATCGTCATAACCACCGACGCTTTCCACCGAACCGCCATAGCCGATTTCATAGGAGCTTTCGCGCCGCTCGAACTCCCAGGGGTTGCCGTGGGCCAGCCAGGTTTCCGGCAATTCCACCTGCCATCCATCGGCCATCTGCTGGCGGAAGAGGCCATGCACATAGCGTATGCCATAGCCGTAGGCGGGGATATCGACCGTGGCCATGCTTTCCATGAAACAGGCAGCCAGTCGGCCAAGACCGCCATTGCCGAGCGCGGCATCCGGTTCCAGACCGGCGATCACGTCGATATCGACGCCGAGCGAGATCAGCGCGTCGCGGATCTCGTTCATCAGGCCGAGATTGGAGACGGCGTCGCGCATCAGGCGGCCGATGAGGAATTCCAGCGACAGATAATACACACGCTTGTCGCCCGTCCGGTAAACCTTGCGCGTCGATTCCATCCAGCGGTCAATGATGCGGTCGCGCACCACCAGGATCGTGGCCGTTAGCCAGTCATGCGGCTTGGCAACCTTGGCGTCCTTGCCGATGCGGTAGGTCAACCGCTCGATAATCTCCTCTGCCATGATCTCTGGGCTGGAGCTGCGCGGTGCGGGCTGGGGGATATCTACCGGAGAGAGCGTATTGTTCATGAGGTCGCCAACTTTGCTGGGGGAACGTGGGAGGGGGCGTTCGATTCAGTGCATGGCATGTTGTCCGCTGACAGTTTATGCATCGTTATGATGCACATGCAATCGCCTGCTGCAATGGGTTTCCGCAATGATTTCCAAAGCGCTGTGAATTGACGCCGAAAAAACGCGCAAACGCCCGCTTTTCAGCGGGCGTTCCGATAAGTTCAGGTGCGAGATCAAGGCTTTGGCTGGGTCAGTTGGTCAGCCGTGACGAGGTCTTGGCCGCCTTGCGGCCGATATCGCCGAAGGCCTGCACGAGCTTGGCCATGTTGTCAGCTTCATAGTAGTTGTCATCGCTGGAAGCGCAGGCAGACAGCAGCGATTTTCCCTTGTCCGGTGCCATGAAGGCAACGGTAAAGACAGTGATGCCGTCGTCCTTTGCCGTCTTACACTGGGCGCGCACCTTGTCGTCGATTGTCTTGTTCCAACTGCTGCTGTAGCCGGTCATTTCGCCATCGGTCATCAGCACGATGTAGCGGCCAAAGCTGATATTGTCTTTTGCCTTGTGCTGAGTCTCTTCGGTCTTGTTGCTCTTTCGCAGAGCGGCGAAGGCCACATCCATGGCGCCTGTGGCATCGGTGCCGCCTTCCGGCACGGCCGGTAGGTCAGCCACATATTTTGCTGCCTTGGTGGTTCCCCAATCCGGCTTTTCTTCCTTCTGGGTCTCATGCGTATAGGAGACGGCGCCAATGCGGATCAGCTTCTTGGCCTCCTGTTCGCGCAGGGCCGTTGTGGTGGCGTCCGGTGCCGAGGCCTTCTGCAGTTCGCCGAACAGCACATTGGCTGCAGATTTCAGAGCGGCGATCTTGGTGACGTAGTTGGGCACGGTCTTCGTCTGGTTGTACCAGCCATAGCAGGTTGTGTTGTTTCCCCACCAATCCTTGCAGGCATAGCTGCCATAAACCTGTTCCTGCACCTGCTTTGTCGGATTGACCGGATCGACGGTCGTCGTGTCCCAGGCCATGGAGCCGGAACGATCAAGCGCCAGATACATGGACAGGGCATTGCCCTCGCGGGCACTGGCCGCGACGCTCGAAATGCTGATCGGCACGGTGGTAAAGCCAAGCATCTGGGTCAGCGGGTTCAACTGGACATTGGAAGTCGTGGTGATGCGTACTTCGAATGCCTTGCTCGTTCCGCCTGTGGATGTTGCGGTGGCCTGAGCGGTCGTGCTGGCTTCAAGGGCTGCGCGTAACGCGTCCAGTTCCGCCTTGGTGGCGCCGCTCTGTTCATACTCCATCAGCGTCTGGCTGATCAGATAGCTTTCGGCAACGGCCATGGCCTGCGCTTCGGTAATGTCTTCGGAGGACATTTTCGATGCTGCGGCAAGCGTTGCCGCATCGGCGGTTGCCTGGAGATCGGCCTTCTGCTGCAAAAGGTTGGTGAGGTCGATTGCCATGCCGCCGACGCCGATGGTGACCGGCAACAGGATGGCCGTCATCATGCCGAAATTGCCACCGCGATCCCGCAGCATGCGCCAAAATGTCGATCTGCTCATCATAGCCACCCGTTCGTGCTCATCACAACGCACTGATGAATAAGGCAGGGACCTGATCAAACCGCTAAGCAGAATGGTGGCATTTGAGTGAAACGCCCGAAAGCGGGGCGATTATTGCTTCAAAGGTACCACATCGACCGATTGTACCGTTTTGTGTTTACCGTAAGTCTTTAAAACGCCGATGACGGGGGCCACGTCGGCATAGTCGCGACCATAGCCCACGACGATATGGTCGGAGCTCGCGGTGATATTGTTGGTCGGGTCCAGTTCGATGAACCCTTCCGCCGCGCCGCACCATACCCTGACCCAGGCATGCATGGCGTCTGCACCTTCCAGCCGCTCCTTGCCCGGTGGCGGAATGGTGCGCAGGAAGCCGCTGACATAGCCCGCCGGAATGCCGAGGCTGCGCAGGCCGACGATCATGATATGGGAAAAATCCTGGCAGACGCCGCGTTTCAGCTTGAAGGCTTCGCGCGGTGTGGTGTCCACAGTCGTCGCATCCGGATCATATTTGAAATCCTTGTGGATGCGGGCGCAAAGGGATGTGGCGATCTCGCGCACCGTCTGGCCGGGCTTTAGGCCTTCGCGGGCGTAAGCCGCAATCGCCGGCTCGAAGGGCAGCCTCGGGCTGGAACCCGTCAGGTGATGCGGCGAGCCGGCATCCACCGACCAGAGATCGGCCAGTTCTTCCGTCAGCGTGGCAAGTTCGGGCGAAAGGTCTGCCGTCAGCGGCATGGTCTCCACATGCACGCGGGCCTGCATGCGGATGTCCAACTTGTCATGCGGGGCGCGAAACAGGATGGACGTGGTCGGCTGGCCGAAGAAATCGGTAAAGCTTGCCCGCTCGTCTGCTGTTGGTGAAATGGTGATGGAGCCGGCAATCAGCCGCTGGCGGTTCGGCAGCGACAGAGGCAGAAGGCGGACGTGATGGCGCGCACCGGAGGCCGGCGCCTCGTAGACATAGCCCATGTGCAGCGAGAGATCGTAGAGCATGGTACTTATCCGAAATAGGTCTGGCCCAGCAGATCGGAGAGTTTCTCCATCTCTGCTTCCAGCTTGGCATAAACGTCGGCATTCATGGCATCGGGCGTCATCACCGCAAGGCCGGAATGCAGCCGCATGGATTCGCGATCGAGCGCCGACATCTGCCCGGTTCCGTGCGGATGCGGCAATTGCTCGACTTCCGTGCGGATCTCGTTCAGCTGGAACAGGATCGAGCGCGGATTGAGCGGATCAAGCGCCAGCAGGTCGGTCACCGTCAGCCGCGCCGTGTTGACATTGTAGCGGCGGCGATGGGTCATCACGCTGTCGCCGATTTCCAGCAGCATGTCGAGCGAGCCGTCTGGGGCATCCGGCCCGGACATGTGGCCGAGCAGCCGCGTCATGTGCAGCCCGCGCTCCAGGTAGCGGCCGATGGACAGGAAGCGCCAGCCAGTAAACCGGTACATGTTTTCGTGCACCAGGCCGGCAAAGCCCGCAAGCTTGCGCAAAAGAACCGTCATCGCATGGGCGGCATCATCGCCTGCCTGTACCGCTTCGTGAAAGCGTTTGGCGGTTTTTGCCAAGTCGTTCAGCGCCAGCCAGCCATCCGGCGAAAAGCGGTCGCGGATATTGCTGGCGGAATAGATGGCGCTGTCGATATTGCGGATCAGCGGTTCGGGCACGGCCTTGGCCATGTCCATGTCGATGCTTTCCAGATAGCGCGCCACATCGGCCAGCAGCGGCTGTGCGGGATTGGCAGCCTCGGCATAGCGGATATGCCAGGAGCGCAGGATGCGCAGCGCGCCTTCGGAGCGCTCGATATAGCGGCCAAGCCAGAACAGGTTGTCGGCGGCGCGGCTGGGCAGGCTGCCCGGCATGTTGCGCGAAAAGCTTTCCTCGGGCGGTAGCAGGCTCTGGCGTTCCACCGGCTTGTCGGAAACGATCCAGACATCGGCTGCCGTGCCGCCGGCCTGCATGGCAATGGCTTCCACATCATCGCCGGAGCCGATGCGGGCAAAGCCGCCGGGCATGATCTGCCAGCCGTTTTCGGTGCGCGCGGCAAAGACGCGCAGCGACATCGGCCTTGGAATGAGCTTGCCGCCGCAATAGGCCGGCGTGGTCGACAGCGTCACGACTTCCTGGCCGACGAGCTTGCCGCCTTCCGAGGCGAGCCATTCGCCGACGGAGCGCTTGGCCGATTCGCGCAGCGACGAGCCCAGCACCGATTGGCCGCTGTCATCAAAGAAGGGCAGGCGCGAATAGGCCGGGCCGATGACCATGCGCTCGATATTGTCGGCCACGTGCTTGCGCTCGCTTTCCTGGCCGCACCACCAGGTGGCAATCGAGGGAAGCAGCAGTTCTTCATCCAGCAGATGATGACAGATGGTGGGGGTGAAGGCGAGCAGCGCGCGGGTTTCCAGAATGCCGGCGCCCAGCGCATTGACGATAGTGACGGAACCGGCGCGCAACGCCTGCACCAGGCCGGGCGTGCCGATATGCGAGTTCTGGTTCAGCTCCAGCGGATCGGCATAGGATGCATCGAGACGCCGCCACAAGACGCCGATGGGTTTGAGGCCGGCCACCGTGCGCACCATGACCCGGTCGTTGACGACGGTAAGATCCTCGCCCTCCAGCAGCATGAAACCGAGATAGCGAGCAATATAGGCGTGTTCGAAATAGGTCTCATTGGCCGGTCCCGGTGTCAGAACCGCGATCCTGTCATCCGGATAGCGCTTATGCGCCTGCAGCGCATTGCGGAAGGCGCCGAAGAAGGAGGCCAGCCGGTGCACATGCATTTCGCCATAGATATCGGAGAGCGCGCGGGTGGTCGCCACGCGGTTTTCCAGGGCAAAGCCGGCGCCTGACGGGGCCTGTGTGCGATCCGCCAGCACCCACCAATTGCCATCCGGCCCGCGGCCGATCTCGAAGGAACAGAAGTGGAGATAGTGCCCGTTGACCGGCTTGACGCCGACCAGCGGGCGCAGGAATTCCGGATTGGACGCCACGAGCGCCGGCGGCAGAATGCCGTCGCGCACCAGCGTATTGTCGCCATAGATATCGGCGACGATCTTTTCCAGAAGCTCGGCGCGCTGCACGAGGCCGGCGGACACCTTTTCCCATTCGCGGCCATCGATCAGCACCGGAACATGCGAAATCGGCCAGCTGCGTTCGCCATTGCCCTGCGCGCCATAGGAGCGATAGAAAACGCCTGCATCGCGCAGATAGCGGTCGGCACGGGCAAAACGCTCATGCAGTTCGCTTTCCGACATGCGGCCCAGCGCGTCGATGAGCGTTTGCCAGACCGGACGGATCTGCCCGTTCCGGTCCAGCATTTCATCCGATACGCCCGACAAGGCACGATAGCCGAGGACTGGATCGTCGCCGATCGCCTCGCTATGGACTGGTCGTTCGTTTGTCGGAATGCGTACCACGTCAGACTCCTATCGGCCGGCGCAGATCGAGAGTCAGCGGAAACTCCGGTGAGACTTGCTCAGGCATCAATACATATTGACCTGCCGTATGCCCCCAAGGTTCAAAGCGCGCAAGCCTGCGGGCTTCTGCCTCATTGCCATTGACGGGGAAAGTCTCATAGCTGCGCCCGCCCGGATGGGCCACGTGATAGACGCATCCGCCAATCGAGCGGCTCGACCAGGTGTCGTAGATGTCGAAGGTGAGCGGCGTGTTGACCGGCAGGGCCGGATGCAGGCCGGAAGCCGGTTGCCAGGCCTTGAACCGCACGCCGGCCACCGATACGCCGGAATGGCCGGTGGGCTTCAGCGGCACCGCGCGGCCGTTGCAGGCAACCCGGTAACGCTCGGGATTGGCCGTTTCCAGCCGCACCTGCAGGCGTTCCACGGAGGAATCCACGTAGCGCACAGTGCCGCCGATCGCGCCCTGTTCACCCATCACATGCCAGGGTTCCAGCGCCTGGCGCAGCTCGAGCTTGGCGCCCTCGTATTCCACCTCGCCGAAGAAGGGGAAGCGGAATTCCAGCTGTGCCTCGAACCATTCGGAGCGGAAATCGAAGCCGTTCTGGCGCAGATCCGCCAGCACGTCGAGGAAATCGGCCCAGACATAATGCGGCAGCATGAAACGGTCGGCCAGCGCCGTTCCCCAGCGCACGAAAGAGCCCTGGATCGGGTTCTTCCACGAGCGGGCAATCAGCGCACGCACCATCAGCTGCTGGGCAAGTGACATGCGGGCATTCGGTGGCATTTCAAAGCCGCGGAATTCTACAAGTCCAAGGCGTCCCGTCGGTCCATCCGGCGAGAACAGCTTGTCGATGCAGATTTCCGAACGATGGGTATTGCCGCTCACATCGGTCAGGAGATTGCGGAACAGGCGATCGACAAGCCAGGGCAGGGGCGCGAGCCCCTGTCCCGGTGCCGGTACCTGCGCCATGGCGATTTCTAGCTCATAGAGGCTGTCATGCCGGGCCTCGTCCACGCGCGGTGCCTGGCTGGTCGGGCCGATGAACAGGCCGGAGAACAGATAGGACAGCGAGGGATGGCGCTGCCAGTGCAGGATCAGGCTTTTCAGCAGGTCCGGGCGGCGCAGGAACGGGCTGTCATTGGGATTGGCACCGCCGACCACAACATGGTTGCCGCCGCCGGTGCCGGTGTGGCGCCCGTCGATCATGAACTTGTCGGCACCCAGCCTGGTCAGGCGCGCTTCCTCATAGACGGCGGTGGTGATTTCCACGCATTCCTTCCAGTTGGAGGCGGGATGGACATTGACCTCGATGACGCCCGGATCGGGCGCGACGCGCATGACATTCAGCCGTTCATCCTGTGGCGGCGTATAGCCTTCGATATGCACGGGAAGCTTGAGAGCGGCGGCTGCCCGTTCCGCCGAAGCGATGAGGTCGAGATAATCTTCCAGCGCTTCGGTCGGCGGCATGAACACGCAGATGCGCCCGTCGCGAACCTCGACGGAAATGGCGGTGCGCACGCGTCCGCCAATCTCCTCATAGGACTGGCCCATCTGCACCTGCTGGGCGGTTTCCCGGCGCAGGGAATGTTCCGGCAGGCTGCGGGCGCTGTCCTTGGTGAAATCGGGCAGCGGCGGGCGCTCCACCGTCGGGTCCATCGGGTTGATATAGGGATAGGACGAGGGCGAAATATAGGGCAGTGAGTTCAGCGGCAGGCGGAAGCCGACGGGAGAATCGCCCGGCAGAAGATAGAGCTGGCCGCGCCGCGTGCGCCATTTCTCGCTGATCCATTTGCGGCCTGTGGCGCGTGTCTGCCAGGCTTGCACCGGCAGTACATAGCCGGCGGGCACGGTGAGCCCCTTGGAGAAGACCTTGGCGATGCGGTTGCGCTCTTCCGGGTCCTTCAGCTTGGAATTGGACGGATCGACATTTTCTGGAAGGTTTGCCTCCTTGACGATCCATTCTGCCGGATCTTCGAAGGCTGGCGTGACATTCTCTGTTTCAAGAGCCAGTTCCGCGGCAACCGCTTTCAGGAAGCGGCCGGCATCCTCGTGATCGACATCGTGTTGCTTGTGCTCGATGGCGATCAGATCCGGATTGTTCCAGATCGGCAGTCCATCCCTGCGCCAGTAGAGCGAGAAGGTCCAGCGCGGCAGGCTTTCGCCGGGATACCATTTTCCCTGGCCGTAATGCAGGAAGCCGCCTGGTGCAAAGCGCTGGCGCAGGCGGCGGATGAGGGCATCTGCCTTGTCGCGCTTGGTGGGGCCGACAGCGCCGGTGTTCCATTCATCGGATTCGAAATCGTCGATCGAAACGAAGGTCGGCTCGCCGCCCATGGTGAGGCGCACGTCCTGCGCGGCCAGAAGCCGGTCCACCTTGTCGCCCAGCGCATTCAGCGCATCCCAGCTCTCGTCGGAAAACGGCTTGGTGATGCGCGGATGCTCAGAAACGCGTGAAACGGACATGTCAAAGTCGAAGGAGGTCTCGGCTTCGCCGAAATAGCCGCCGGAAATCGGCGCGGCATTCTTGTAATGCGGTGTGGCGGCCAGAGGTATGTGGCTTTCACCGGTCAAAAGGCCGGAGGTCGGGTCAAGCCCGATCCAGCCGGCGCCGGGCAGATACACTTCCGTCCAGGCGTGCAGGTCGGTGAAATCCACCTCGGTACCGGAAGGGCCATCGAGCGCCTTCAGATCCGGTGTCAGCTGGATCAGGTAGCCGGAGACGAAGCGCGCGGCAAAGCCCAGATGCCGCAGAACCTGCACGAATAGCCAGCTGCTGTCGCGACAGGAGCCGCGCGCCGTTTCCAGCGTCTGCTCGGGCGTCTGCACGCCGGGCTCCATGCGGATGACATAGCCGATTTCGCGCTGCAGCCTGGCATTGAGGCCGACAACCATATCGACCGTGTGCTGGTCGGGGCTCATGTCCAGCGTATCGAGGAAGGCTTTCAGATGCGGGCCGACCGGTTCCGGCGTGCGGTAGATGGACAGGTCTTCGACCAGCGTTTCGGGATAGGCAAAGGGCCAGCGGGCGGCTTCTTCTTCGACGAAGAAGTCGAAGGGATTGTAGACCGTCATGTCGGCGACGAGATCGACCTCGATCTTGAATTCGGTCACCGGCTCGGGAAACACGAAGCGGGCGAGGTAATTGCCGTAGGGGTCCTGCTGGAGATTGACGAAGTGGTTTGCCGGCGTGACCTTGAGGGAATGGCTGAGGACGCGGGTGCGCGAATGGGCAGCGGGCTTGAGGCGAATGATCTGCGGTCCAAGGCGAACCGGCCTGTCATATTTATAATGGGTTAGGTGATAAATACTGGCTTTGATCGACATGGAGCTCCTTGCCGGACCGCTGCATTAGCCCGCGCTGAATGAAGGCACCAAGTTTGTGCAATGCAAATCAATAAAGCAAGGCAGTTTCGCGCTTTATCCCGTGCAGCAGGATAGTCTTATCAAGCAGGCGCTAAGTCTCTGGCTTGTTTGATGTCCTGCCTGATAATGTTTCCGCCTGCCGCTATATCAGGCGCGTGTCTGCGAGGCGGATCGGCTTCAACGCAAAAAGCCTGCCGGGCGGTGCTCACCAGACAGGCTTTCGCCTAAAAAATTACCATTCATGCCTGTGTGCTGTGCAGATTGCCTCAGCTCAGTTTGCCGTTCGGCGGCGTTGGCTCGCGGATCGCATCTTCGTGATACCAGCAACCACCGAAGGCAAGATCGCTGAACCGCGCAACCTCGACCGGGCCCTTGGCTGCCGCGCGCTCATTCTTGTTGCGGAAGGCGCGCAGGCCTCCGACGGGGAACTGAATGATCTGGGCAGTGGGTCGTTCGATTGCTGTGGCCATGTTCTTATCCTTCGTTCATTCTTCCATTCCAGGCGGGTTTTGCCTATATTTTAGTCTTGATGCTTTAAAATGCAGCTTTTAGCTGATTTATTTGTGGGCATTATGCATAATTTTCGGACATTATGCAAGCGCCGTCTTTCGGTGCTCCGCCGGTGCCACGCGCATGGCGCGAAGGTGCTCGTCGCTGTTCAACAGAGTGATAGGGCGATTGGTTCCACGCTTGTGGGCATGCCGTATCCTGCAGCGCCGATGGGGTGGGAGTTTGTCCGGTCGGCGCGGATTTTTGAGGCAAGTGCACGCACCGGGGTCAACTGGCACGCATTATGCATTTCCATGGTCAGTCCTGGCGGTGGCGCCCATGATGCGGCGCCGCGGGTCGGGATGTGCTCACACCTCGAAGCGTAGAAACGAGAGAGACCTATGACGAAATACAAGCTCGAGTACATTTGGCTCGATGGCTACAAGCCGGTTGCAAACCTTCGCGGAAAGACGCAGATCAAGGAATTCGATGAATTCCCGGCTCTCGAACAGCTCCCGC
Source organism: Rhizobium sp. FY34 (assembly GCF_005222845.1). Lineage (GTDB taxonomy): Bacteria > Pseudomonadota > Alphaproteobacteria > Rhizobiales > Rhizobiaceae > Neorhizobium. The sequence continues at coordinate 260,468 of NZ_STFZ01000018.1, forward strand.
TCTGGGGCTTCGATGGTTCGTCGACCATGCAGGCCGAAGGTCATAGCTCCGATTGCGTCCTGAAGCCTGTCGCGATCTATCCTGATCCGGCCCGCACCAATGGTGCGCTGGTCATGTGCGAAGTCATGATGCCGGATGGCGTCACGCCGCATCCGACCAACAGCCGCGCCACCATTCTCGACGACGAAGGTGCATGGTTCGGTTTCGAGCAGGAATACTTCTTCTACGAAAACGGCCGTCCGCTCGGCTTCCCGGAACAGGGCTACCCGGCTCCGCAGGGTCCTTACTACACCGGCGTTGGCTACAAGAATGTCGGTTCCATCGCTCGCGAAATCGTTGAAGAGCATCTCGATCTCTGCCTCGAAGCCGGCATCAACCACGAAGGCATCAATGCTGAAGTGGCCAAGGGTCAGTGGGAATTCCAGGTATTCGGCAAGGGCTCCAAGCGCGCCGCCGACCAGATCTGGATCGCTCGCTACCTGCTGCTGCGTCTGTGCGAAAAGTACGGCATCGACGTCGAATTCCATTGCAAGCCGCTCGGCGATACCGACTGGAACGGCTCGGGCATGCATTGCAACTTCTCCACCACGTTCATGCGCGAAATCGGCGGCAAGGACTATTTCGAAGCCCTGATGGCTGCCTTCTCGAAGAACTGGGAAGAGCACATTGCCGTTTACGGTCCGGACAACCACCTGCGCCTGACCGGCAAGCATGAAACGGCTCCGTGGAACAAGTTCTCCTACGGCGTTGCCGACCGTGGCGCCTCGATCCGCGTTCCGCATTCCTTCGTCAACAATGGTTACAAGGGCTATCTCGAAGATCGCCGCCCGAACTCCCAGGGCTGCCCCTACCAGATCGCTTCCGTTGTTCTGAAGACCATTGCTGAAGTGCCGACGGCTGACTACGCCAAGAGCGCTGCCTGATCCTTTATCGGACGGACACACAAACGAACGGCACTGGAGCGATCCGGTGCCGTTTGCATTTGGTCTGTGAGTTTTACGTGTTTACGTGACTTCGCCCACGGCTTCCCGTCGCTGCCGGTCCAGTTCTTCGCTATAGCGGCGCAGCGTATGCGCCTCGCTGAGCTGGCCCATAACCCGCCGATCGATGAGATTGCTGATCACCGCCAGCGCTTCGGCATGCGTTTCCTCGAAAATCCCGGCAGCCTGTTTGGCATTCATCTGCGGCAGCAGGAAATCATTCTGGTGCCGAATGAAATCAGCAAGCTGTGTGCGCGGCTTGATGGCTTCCGCCTCATCGGCATAGATATCCGGCAGAGAGATGATGCCGGTATAGCGGCCACTGTCATCGGTGATAACCACCCGCTTGGCCGAGCCGAGCGGGAAGGTTTCGCGAAAGGCTTCGAGCGTGACGTCAAGCTTGGCGCATTTGACATCGGCGCGCATCAGCTTGTCGACGGTGAGATTGCGGATCCAGCCGACATCATGGGCGCTGCGAATGCTTTCGCCGCGCAGGTGAAAGCGCCAGGTGGCAAAGGAATAGCCGAATGTGGTGCGCACCACGACGGAGGAGGTGATGACGGCGGCAAGCACCAGCGCGGTGATGGGAAAGTCGGCGGTGATTTCCAGGGCAAGGAAGGTCATGGTCAGCGGTCCGCCGATGATAGCGACCGCCAGCGCGCTCATGCCGACGACGGCCAGCACTGTGGGTGTGAGTGAGCCGGTGGTGATGAGGTCTGCCGGCATGGCAAAGATCTTGCCCACCAGCGCCCCCATGAACAGCGAGGCGAAGAACAGCCCGCCGCGAAAGCCCGAACCGATGGAAATGGCTGAGGCAAAGGATTTGAGCAGGAAAAGCCCGATGAGGATCTGCACTGGTGCGTCGCTGTCGAGGTTGAGATGCAGCGCGCCATGGCCGGCCGAGAGAACCTGCGGCGTGACAAGCGCAAGCAGGCCGATGACGATGCCGCCGAGCGCTGGGCGCACGTGAGGTGGCAGCGAACTCTTGCGCGCCATTTCCTCGACGAAGGCGACGCCCTGCATGATGAGGATGCCGATGCCGGCGCAGATGGCGCCGAGCAGGATGGCGGGCACGTAATCGGCGGGCATTATCGTGCCGATTTCACCCACTTCAATCAGGAAGCTGTCACCTGAGAGGCCGCGAGCGACAAAGGTGGCGATGATGGCCGACACCACCACCGGCGCCAGCGCCACCATGCTATAGGTGCCGATGATCAGTTCGAAAGCATAGAAGGCGCCGGTCAGCGGCGCATTGAAGGCCGAGGCGATGGCGCCGGCTGCACCGCAGCCGACGAGGATTCGCATATCCTCGCGGCGCAGCTTCAGCTTGGTGCCAAGCTTGGAGGCGATGCCGGTGGAGAGCTGGGTATAGCCGGCTTCCAGCCCGACAGAGGCGCCAAATCCGTTCGAGATGAGGTTCTGGGCTGCCACGATAAAGCTGTCGGTCAGGGAGATGCGGCCGCCATAAAGGGCGTTTGCCTCGATCGGGTCAATGATTGGGCGCCGGCGCTTTCGGCTGAGGATATAGAGGAAGAGACCGAGCAGCATGCCGCCGATGATGGGGGCGATGAGCACGATCAGTCTGTTGTCGATCTCGGCCGAACTCAGCCATTCCGACATGTCGATGCCGAAGATCAGGCTGTGCATCGCCCGCGAGATCCAGCTCATGACGCTGACGGCGGTGCCGGCCGCCACGCCAATGGTGGCACCCGATACGATGAGGCCGATTTCGCTGCCGCGGGCGAAAGCCTTCTTCCGGATGAGCTTGCCCCGTGCCTGGATAGGCTTCAGGAGCGCATGGGAGAAGAAGGATGGGATCAGGCGCATTGTCTTCCTGCATTCTCTGGGCGGCCTCAGCCGCACCGGATGTCATGGCCGCAGATGCGCCATGCGTGGCAAGGCCTCTGGAACCAGACTTGCCGTGCAAGCGCAAGAGCTGATACCAAGTGTCGACGATAGAAACCGATTGCGCTGGAGCGATTTTGATTTTCGACAAAGTCCGGGAGGCAAAATTGCCCGGTCCTTCGGATGGGCCGGATTTCGTTCGCCGGCTATGTCGCAATCCTCGACCGATGCGGGAGCATCGCTCTCCGGTATGCTCCTTGCCGGATGAACGTCTCCGGTCCCACGCAATAGGTTCCTATCATCGACGCTTGGTATGAATTGTAACGCGGAGCGATCCTGTCAAGCGCTGATGGTCAACAGGGTGTTTCATCCATCGGGTCCCGCCTCCTGCATAGGATAGTTTGCGCGACTGTTTGATGAACGGCTAATTCAGCCGCCGTTCACAGGGCGAGCCCTAGGATCGGGACAGTCATTCACCCGAGGGTTTCTCCATGAAGGCCTTTCTTCTCGCCGCCGCACTTTTGATGAGCGGCCCCGTCATCAGCCAGGCGCAGCCCATGCCGCTGGCCCCGGCCAGCCAGGGCACCCTTGCCGCGCCCTCGCTGGTGCAGCCGGTCGATTATGCCTGCGGTCCCGGCTGGCGTCAGACGCGCTATGGTGACTGCGTGCCGCGCCGTCGCCCACCGCCGGACCGTTACTACCGACCACCGCCGCGGGATTGGGGCTGGGCGCCTCCGCCGCCGCGCTATCGCCCGCCACCGCCGCCGCAATGGGGCTGGGCCCCGCCGCCGCGCGATTACCATCGCCCGCCACCGCGCGGTGACTGGGGGCCGCCGCCGCGCTGGTAGGATCTGGATATGCACAAAGGGCAGGTTCGCGAGAGCCTGCCCTTTGTGCTTGGAGATCGATGTGCGTGGAGATGGATCTGGCAGTCAGACCGCCTAGCGGCAGATGCCGGTTGCCAGCGCCCGCTGGATGCCGCGCACATCCGATCCCTTGCCAAGCGTACGCTGGATGGGCTGTTCGCTGCCGGATACCCAGATGCGCAATTCCGATTCCAGATCGAATGTGCCGGCCGTTTCCACCGAAAACCGTGTGACCGCCCGGTAGGGAATGGTCATATACTCAACCTTGCTGCCGGTGATGCCCTGGATATCCACTAGAATCAGTCGGTGCTGGGTGAAGACGAAGAAATCCCGCACGATTCGAAAAGCCAGCTGCGGCTGTTCGCCATCGATCAGCACGCCATCCAGGCGCTTCCTGATGTCGGCAGGGTCAACACTCGATCCATGGCCGAGCAGGCTGTCGAAAAGTCCCATTCTTCTATCTCTCCCGTAAACGCCAGTTTTGTTCGTCGGAGAGATAGGGACGAGGGAAGGGGAATTCAGCCCCCGGACGCGTCAAATGAGGGTGTGATCGTCTGGAGAGCCTCGGTTTCGGTGCAGAATAGCTGCGGCTGGCGCTGAGATCTTGAGCTGATTCTCTGTGCTGTCGCGATGGCTGGTGAGGCTTGGTCGGGACTACCTGAACCCCAGAAACGGAGAAATCCGCCGAAGCGGATTTCTCAACGTTTAGAATGGAATGGTGGGCGTGACAGGGATTGAACCTGTGACCCCTACGATGTCAACACGGTACGCACCCAGTAAAACCGGCCGTTCTCTAACTACCTCGTCCCATCGCGTCAACGCGCTTCTGGCTTCAACAAGCCCTTATCTTGGGCATAGCTTGGGCAATATCGAACGCGCTGCGCAATGGTTGGCGGCGCACCTTCATGAAATATCCGGGCCGTTCTTTCCCGTCCTTCGTCAGAAGTTCCGACTTCCCCAAATGGAAATCGTGGCGGCGGTAAGCTGGGCTTGCGTCCTCATGATGGTGACAGCGGCGGGGGAGGGCATGGCCGATGGCTGACCTTTCAGCATCCCCCGCGCTGTTGCGGTCGCTCTCGCGCTTCGCCCATCGTCCCCTGAATGGCTATGAGCAGCGCATTGCCGACGGACTGGCAACGAAGCCGGTCACACAAGCGCACCAGCGCCAGGCGCTATCCGTTTCGACAGAGCGGGCCATGAAGGCGGCGGCGCGCGCACGGCTGACACCAGAACAACGCTCCAAGGCAATCGAGCGGCGGCGCAAGTGGGCCGGAGGTGGCAGCATGCCGCCTGACGTGAGGGCCGGTTATAGCGAAGCAGAGCGCGCCGCCTTGGCAGTCATTGCCGATGCATGCCGGCGTAAGGGCTTCTGTGATCTGTGCCTCGACGAGATCGGGCGCATTGCAGGCGTCAGCCGGACCAGTGTGCAGAACGCTATCCGCAAGGCGCGTTCTCGCGAGCGCTCACAGATCAGCGTCAGGGAGCGTCCGCAGCAGGGCGGCAAGAGCCTGACGAACGTCATCAAGATTGTATGCGCGTCGTGGATCGGCTGGATCAAGCGCGCCATAGGGTTCAAACGTCTGAACACTTCAGAGACTGGAGATAATAACTCTCTCTCTGAGTACAATCGAAACGGCAAAAGGGCTCTTGAGAGGGTGAAGGCCGAACCGGCTTGGAGCCCATTGCACGCCTTGCGTGTGGCTGGTGATCCAAAGCGGAATGATGAGGCGCGTTCTCTGTTCGACTTGGCCTCCCTTCCTGCCCTGAACGGGTGGCGAAGATGATGGATTGCTCGATCACATGCGGCGGAAGGCTTGTCGATCGGCATAGCGACGAGGCCTCATTGCTTGCCGAACTGCTGGCAGACCTGGAGGCAGAGGCGGTGCGCCGTGGCTGGCCTGGTGCTGCGGTGGTGGCGTTTCGGATCGCTGGCGATAGCCGACAGATCGAGATTGCGCCGGCTGATGGCTGGGCTCTGACGATCGAGACGCTGCAGGCGTTCAGACGGGCAGGCAAGCCATGACGAACCAGACACAGACCCCGCCCCCCGTCAAAAGTTCAGAGCCTTGCGCTTCAAGACCGGTGCTCTCAAAACAAAAAAAGCGGCGCGATATTTTGGCGATAAAACTTTTTTGTGGGACCGAAAAGGGCAGTGAAGGCAAGGCATTAGAACAAAATCGCGCCATTGCCAGCGATGCGACGGGCATCCTCGACCTGTTCGGCCACGACGCGGAAAACCATTCCGCAAAATCCAAAAAACAGCCCGAAATTCGCGAAAATGCGTGTTCGTGGTGCGGTGCGCCGTTTTCGCAGTCGCTGCGATGGGGCCGGCCGCTGCGCTTCTGTTCCGACCCATGCCGGCACGCTTCGAAGGCCGACCAGGTGCGGGAGTGGAGAAGCGCCCACGCTGGCAAGCCCGCCGCCGGCCTCATCACCTGCCGCGCCTGCCGCCGCGACTTTTCTCCGCCGCCGCGATCCACCGGACGCGCGCCGCACTGGTGCAGCCACGCCTGCAAGCTGGCCTCGCTGCGCAAGCCTGCCGATCGGCCGGCAACGCCTGACCTCTTCACCCAAACCGAAAGGATCAACGATGACTGACCAGACCGACACCACGGCGGATGATGCCGCGCACGCTCAAGCCGTCGATACAGTCGTCAATTCGATTTTTGAGCTTGTTCCTGCCTTCGCACGCCTGGGAGCATCGCCAGAAATGGTTTTTGAGGGCGCGGTGAAGGCCGGCGCGGCGGTCCTCATGTCCGGCGCGGGTGCCAGCCGCTTCGATGTGGCCGAGCTGCTGGAGCACATGGCGGCGGGCTTCCGAGTGACGCATGACCCAAAACGGGGGAATTTGCATGTTGTCGAATAATGCCCCCTTGTCAGCCGTGCCGGATCATGCCAGCTTTGCCGCCGTGTCAGACGAAAGCTGCCTGCGGGATGCAGGGACTTCCGCCGAGACCACCTCAGGCGCGCCAGTGGGATGCTGGGCAAACGAGGCAAAGCCTAACTCAGACGAAACGACGCAAGCCGAACACGCCGAAACCGAACCTGCGGGATGCAGGCCGGATGAAGGCGACGAACGCCAAGCGCACGCCGATGATGATGGCACTTTGTCCGTGAATGCGCCTGGTGGACCGTCTGAACCCTCCTCAACAGAGCCAAAGACCGCCGCCGATGCGATCAAGTCGCGCCGCGACTTTGAGGCATTTCTCCGCACCAACGGATTTTCACGCGCCGCAGCGAAAGCCATAGCCGCCAATGGCTGGGCCTCGATCGGTGAAGACAAATCTAGCGCGCTTGACGATCTGGCAGACATGATCCGCGCGCAAACGGAAGAGTTGAGACAATGGACCTGAATGATTTGAAAGACCTGATCACCCTTCAGGGCAAGGCCTTCGACGGTGTGAAAGCCAAGCTGGACGGTATCGACGCCGCCATTGCAGCCGAACGCAAGGAACGCGAAGAGCTTGAGGCGAAAATGAACCGTGTCGGCATGTTCGGCGGCAATGGATCGTTGCCAGGCCTTCCGGGTTCCAAGCGCAGCGCTGGCCTGGTGGCCGAACACAAGGCGCTTGATACCTTCATCCGCACGGGCGACGAAACAGAGCTGAAGACGCTGCGCGCCGGTTCCGATCCGGACGGCGGCTATACCGTGCTGCCGAATTTCAGCGCCGGCATGACACAGCGCCTGTTCGATATTTCCCCGATGCGGCGTCTGGCGCGCTTCGAAACCATCGGCGCGGGTGATTCGTTCGAAGAAATCGACGATCGCGGCGAGGCCGGCGCGACGTGGGTTAGCGAAAGCGAAGGCCGGCCGGCAACCACAACGCCACAGATTGGCAAGTGGCGCATTCCCGCCCATGAAATCTACTCGCTTCAGCCTGTCACGCAGCGCCTTCTTGACGATACGTCGCGCGACCTGGGCGCATGGATCGAAACGAAGATTTCCGACAAGTTCGGACGCAGCGAAGGTTCCTCCTTCGTTAATGCGGATGGTGCCGGCAAGCCGCGCGGTTTCCTGAGTTATCCGACGACCGAGGAAAAGGACTTTGTGCGCGCGGCTGGCAAGCTGCAGTTCGTCAAAAGCGGTGCCGCCGCCGGCTTCGCCACCAGCGCCGCCGCCGATGCCCTGAAGTCGCTGATGTGGTCGCTTCGCGCGCCTTACCGTGCCGGCGCTGTGTGGATGATGAACAGTAACACGGCTTCCATTGTCGACAAGTTCAAGGATGGCCAGGGGAATTACATCTGGCGTGATGGCATGACGGCCGGCGCTCCGCCTTCGCTTCTCGGATATGCCGTGGAAATCAACGAAGACATGCCGGACGTTGCCGCGAACGCCTTCCCGATCGCGTTCGGAAATTTCCCGCTGAGCTACTGCATCGTTGAAAAGCCCGGCATCAAGATGCTGCGCGACCCCTACACCAGTAAGCCCAACGTGCTGTTTTACGGATATCGGCGTGTTGGTGGCGGCGTCACGAATGACGACGCGCTGAAGCTCCTGAAGATCGCTGAATGATCTTTCCCGCCTGGTCACGACGCTCCGACCAGGCCGCACAAGCCGTGAGTGTGCGTCACAACCTCGGCAGCCGCCGGCCCGTTAAGTGCGGGTGCGGCGGCATTTCCTCAGGTAAATTCAGAGGTGACAACATGAAAATCTTCAAGAGTGCATGCCTTGCCGGCCTCGCCCTGGTGGGCTTTGCCGTGCCGGCCCATGCCGAGCCGGTCACGACTGCTTTATTCGGTGGTGCACTTTTATCCGGCTCCATTGGTTCTGTAGTTCTCAAGGTAGGTTTCGCCATCGCGCCGTCATACGGCTTTTGCAACGTTGGGCGCACCAGATGAGCGCCCTGATTGCCTATGTCAGGGGCGCAAATGCCCACATCATCACCGATGGCGCGGCGACGACACCAGGCGGATGGTTTGGGCGATTGACGCCCAAGGTTCTGCCTGTTCCGCACCTCGGCATTGCCGTCGCTGGTCGCGGTTCATTGCCGATCGTGCGGCGTTTGATGTGGTATGTGTCGACATTCGCCAGTCAGGCGGAATTGCGTCAGGCTTTGCCCGCCGCTCTTGCCAAAACATATGGATGGCGCGCCCGGCTTCTGCCGTGGGTCTACCGGTTCGATTTGCTGATTGTCGGCACAGATGGCACGGCCGGCTTTGCCTTCCTGGTGTCCAGCATTCCGCATCCTGGCATGAAGCCTTTTCAGTTGCTCGAGGTCGATTCGCTGTTTGCTTCACCGCAAGTCGATGACGATCGGCTGCGTATGATTCTCGATCGCCTGGACGGTGACAAAAGCGCCTTGTTTGCCGATGGCGAGCGCGCACTTGCCGATCTGCTGGACATTCAGCGGGAAAACGGTCGCGTGGGTGGATTCGGGCAAATCACGACGATCGGCAGCCGCGGCATTGTCACGCGCATATTCAAGCGCTGGCCTGATCAGGTGGGGGATTATCTTCGCCGCGCACGCCAGCGGGAAACGGCGGTTGAATATGCGTGAGGACCAGGCTGAAGACTTCGCTATCGACGTGTTTCAAAAGTCGATCAGGACGCTGGAGCTTGCCGGCGTGCCTCGCGGCGCAATTCATGTAGCGATGTTGACCCTCATTGCCGATTGGGGCGTGAAGGCGGCCGGCGACGGTGCGGAGCTGAATATGGCCGTCCTGGATGCCGCTATCGAGGAATCATTGCAGGCTGCTGGATTGACCCCGCCTGATTTCGGGAGAGGCTTGAATGGCACCGAATAAGGGCGGCATCCGCCTTGAAGGATTCAAAGAGCTGGAAAGGGCGCTGATGGAGCTGCCAAAGGCGACGGCTCGCAATGTTGGAAAGCGTACCCTGGTGAAGGCTGCGCAGCCCATCAAGAACAAGGCTCAAAGCCTTGCGCCAAAGGATACCGGCGAACTGAAACAGCGCATTGTCGTCAGCACGAAAGCGCCTGCAAATCATGATCCCGGCGATATCGCATATTCCAAGGTGATGCAGGGCGGCGGCGACCAGGGGCAGGCGGTTGCCGCCATGCGCGCGGCCCGGCGCGCCAGCAACACGCTGACAGAGGTATTCGTGGGGCCGGCACACACCCGCAACAAGCAGGCGGCGGAAAAGACGATCGTGCAGGAATTCGGCTCGAAAGATCAGCCCGGCAAGCCCTATATGCGCCCGGCCTGGGACAGTGAGAAAGACACGGCGCTGGAGATTATCAAGACCGAGCTGGGCAATGAAATCACCAAGGCCACACAGCGTGCGGCAAAACGTGCTGCCAAGCGAGTGAAGACTTAAACCTGCGCCTCTATAGGTCGAGCGAAGGCTGGCGAGACGACTCGGGCTCGGGGAGATCATCGATCAGCTTTAGCTCTACCGTGCTTCCCCTGAGATATTTGCCCAAGTTTGGATCGGCGGTGTAGAGCGCGTTTGCGCCACGTACGATGGCCGTGGCAGCGATCATGGCGTCATATTTCATGGTTGCCTTCCAATGAGGGGCGCGTTCCTCAGGACGCAATTGCGCCTGATGCTGCGCAATTCTCTCACCGGTTTCGATGGCAATAACCTCATCAAAGGCCTGCACGGTGAAGCCCTTCAGCCGGCGTAAGGTCTCGACAACTTCCTCAATTCGTTCCGCCCTTCCTGCCACAAGCTCGGCTATCGCAGGGGAGGGTACAGTAATGAGTGTTGAGCTATTCGATAGGGTGCGCACAAAATGCTGCACCTTAGCCACTCGGCCTTGATCCTGGGTGCTTTGCGGATCGATCATTAAGACGAGAAAAACAGTATCGACGACAATCATGCGCGGCGCAGCTCTTCGATGGCTTCGATTATGCTAGAACCGCCACCGGCCGGCAGTATATCGCGCAGTCTTTCGAGCGTGTCCGTCAATGGCTCATCATGCAGCGGCTCAAAGGATGTGGCGGACAGCTTGTCAAGAAACCAGCGGCCTCCTGTGTCCCGTCGCCATCTGCCATCCCCGCTGATCTTGACGTATTGATGAAACAACTTCGCCAGTGGGATGGCGTAAGCGCTCGGCATTGAAATACGAGCGTTAAGGTCACCATCGATTTCCAAGCCAATGTTCACCTGATCGCCAGCTCCTTCGATGCGGATCAGGCGTCCTTGAACGGATGTGTGCTGGTTGACCACCCGTATAACTTTTGAAGCTTTTGCAGAGCCGGGAAACGCGATCACTTCTCCGCCCTTCGGCAAAGGCATTTCTGCCGTCCAGCCATCTTCCGCCAAAAACTCGTTCAGCTTCCGCCACGGCGCGGCTGCATCGGCGTCGTTGTCGTTCTGCGCAGCCTCGCGAATGCGGGGGGAAATCGTTGCAACCGATTGTTCCTCCGCATATGCAATGATGTTCACGCTACTGTCGAGAATCTCTTTGAAATGTACGCACTCAGTTGCGCCCATAAGCTTGGCCAGTTCGACCATATAAACGGCAAGGCGAGCCATAGAGATCGTGTTCGGCTTTGGGCCGATGATGCGGAATGAATATTCAAGAAAATCGCTCATCCTACCCTCCGCGCCATTTTGTGAGCCTACTTGCTATCCCCTAACACAGCTTTAAGCCAAATTAACGTCACAGAACAAAAAATGTGCCATACGGCTAAGGCGTCGTATGACTTTACCCGCCGCGTCCTGATGGTCAGATTGACCACCAACTGGGGAATTTCCCCAGTTGCCTCGACGCCTCTCAACTGCGGAAAATCCGCAGTTGGCGCTCCTGGTGAAAGGTCCGAAGTCTGGACCTTTTCCGGCCGGTGGGCTCGATCAAAGGTTTTCCAAGTCAACCTTTCAAAGGCGGCGGCAGGGCGTGCAAACATTCTCGGCGGGAATGTTTCGACCTGGTGTCTTGAATTCCGATAAGGGAGCTTATCGGTAATCAGGATTTACCGCTGCCGGGACGCAACGCTTTCAAAATATTCGCTATCGGCAAGATTTCAGCGCCGCTTATTGGTGTTTCGCCTGCTCGTTCTAGCTTTTCTAGTATGGCGTCTATGGTCTCGGCACTAAGGCCAAAGTTATCAAGATGATTTTCCGCGTGAGGCGAATTTTCTTCTGCATCTACATCAACACCTGCCGGCTCATTCGGGAGGGATGAAATATATTTATCAAGAGTTTCGAATGTGCCAAGCATTTCCTTCGCGTAATCAGCGATATATTCGGGTACTTCGCCTTTATTCAAAACTATTAGTTGCGAGAAGCTTCTTATAAGAGAAATATATGATTGAGATGTTGAGCGCTCTTTATAATAAAGAGATTTCCACTCTTGTGTTAATTCGCGTATTTCTTCAAAGGTCCGGCTTAGGCTTTCGCTGCCCTTCTTGAACTCCAAGCCTGATTCGATGAGGTCGATAATTTCAGCGTTCATCGAGCGCCGGTTTTCATCAGCCCTCACTTTTACGCGCTCGCGCATGCCCTCAGGCATGCGGACGATGAATTTGTTCTGATCTCTCGTGGGTGTATCGCTCATCATCAATGCATACTGGCACATGGGCACTAAATAAATGATGGCACATGGGCATCACCTGTATTGCGTCGATGATGCCCATGTGCCATCATCGGTTCGTGATTGGGGAGTTAAGACCGTGAAGCCAAATCAGGACGTAGAGAAATTTGTGGTTCGTCTTCCATCGGGGATGCGACAGACCATCAAGAGTGAAGCTGAGAAACAGTGCCGCAGCATGAACGCTGAGGTGATCTATCAATTAAGTCGCGCCTATCGCGGCGACGAAACGCAAAAAGCCGACGCTCAGGCCTGAAGAACCAGCGTCGGCTTTTTCCTAACCCCAAGAGGAGCTAACAATGCAAGACCTCAATACACCAAAGGCCGGCGAGGGCGCAAGCCTTTCGCCCCGCCGGATGACGTTGGCCAAGCTGAAAAAGGCCGACCCTTACGCGGAAATCAGCGAAGAACTTACCCGCGCGCTCGATCTGGTGCGCGTGGTTTACCTTGCCGTGTCGAACAAGGAGCAGCGCAACACCTGGGATGATGATCCGTGCCCTGACATTTTGCTGGTGGCGGAAGGCATGATCAATAAGGCGCGCGAAGAGGCGAACCGGCAAGCCGCGCTGATTTGGGAGGCTGCGGGCCATGGTTGATGTTTCACTCATTGGCGATGACCAGCCGATTAGGCTGGCGGTTGCCGCCAAGCTGGCTTTCCCGGATGGCACCATGACCGTGCACGGATTGAGGCGGGAATTCTACAAGGGCAATCTCGCGATCGAGGTGATCGCGGGAAAGCACTACACTACACTGAACGACATCAAGGCTATGAGGGTAAAATGCCGCGAAAATCCAAAGGGGCGCGGCTGCACTGGCGCAAGCCGCGATCGGGGAGACCTGGACAATGGGTTATCCTCGATGGAACGACTGAACGCAGCACAGGCTGCAGCCTCGATGATCGGGCTAAGGCTGAAATCGTCCTGCAAGGCTACCTAGCCGAAAAGCATCGGCCTGACTGGAGGCGCGGCGAACCTGCAGAGGTGGCGGTTGCGGATGTGCTTGCCTTTTATGGCGAACATCGCGCACCTGAGATGGCGCATCCGGAGCTTGTCGGCTTTCATATGCCGCATCTGTTGGCCTTTTTTGGTGACAAGATGTGCGGTTTCATCGACGGCACGGCATGCCGGGCCTATATAGCGGCGCGCACCAAGGGGAAGATCGGCAAGCGGCCGGTTGCCATGGGCACGGCGCGGCGCGAGCTGGAGACGCTGCAGGCTGCGCTTAACTTCGCCTACAAGGAAAAGAAGCTGATCTATCCCGTTCCGGTGACGCTCCCCCGGAAATCAGTCCCGCGCGAACGCTGGCTCACCAGATCGGAAGCGGCGCGGCTGCTGGCTGGTGCTTTGGGCATAACCGCCACGGCATTCGATATCCAGAGCCGTCAGCCTGTCAAATGGGGACGGATGTCGCGTCCGAGCTACCATGTCGCGCGGTTCATTCTGATCGGTCTTTACAGTGGCACGCGGCACGAGGCGATTCTTGCCTTGCGCTGGTCTCCTAATTCGGCGGGTGGCTGGTTCGATATCGAGAATCGCGTGATGTACCGACGTGGGGAAGGCCAAGCGGAAACCAAGAAGCGCCGGCCGCCCGTTCCGATCCAAGACGGTATCGAGCTTCACGTAAAGCGCTGGCGTCGGATCACCGTCAATGGACCTGTGGAATATCATGGTCGGTTGATCAAGAAAGAGCGGCGTGGATGGGCCAGAGCCTGCGAATTGGCAGGGCTTGGCGACGAGGTTACGCCGCATGTGATGAAGCACACATGCATCACCTGGATGCTCCAACGGGGCGACCCGATTTGGGAAGTTGCCGGCTTCACCGGCACCTCTGAAAAGACGATCCGCGAGACCTATGGACACCACTCCCCAAGCCACATGAGCACCGCCAAAAGGCGGTTCCATGGGCGAAGCTTGGGCAATTAATTTAGGAAAGTGAGGACCTTATGAATAAGACCTCGGAAGTGTTTGAAAACACTTTTAAACGGATGGTGGGCGTGACAGGGATTGAACCTGTGACCCCTACGATGTCAACGTAGTGCTCTCCCGCTGAGCTACACGCCCTTCCGTGGCGGCGGATAGACCACAACGCGGTCGGCCCGTCAACCAGTTTTTCGCCGGCATGTGACTGTTTTTTGTCAGTCACCGCCAAGAGCCCGGAAATTCGGGCTTACGCCACAAGCAGCTTGTTCACTTCGTCCACAAGGTCACGCAGATGGAAGGGCTTGGAGAGCACCTTGGCATCCTTCGGCGCCTTCGAATCGGCATTCAGGGCAACGGCGGCAAAGCCGGTGATGAACATGACCTTGAGATCCGGATCGAGTTCCGTGGCGCGGCGGGCCAGTTCAATGCCGTCCATTTCCGGCATCACGATGTCCGTCAGCAGCAGGGAGAAAGGCTCCTCACGCAGGCGGTCATAGGCGCTTGCCCCGTTATCGAAGGACGTGACCTTGTATCCGGCCTTTTCCAGCGCCTTCACCAGGAAGCGGCGCATATCGTTATCATCTTCTGCGAGAAGGATTTTTTGCATCATCAGGACCGTTTTGTGGTTTCTCTTGTTCCGGAGGCATCGACACTAGCCGGTTTGCAGTAAAAAAGCAGTGAATGGCAGGCGTGGCGCGTCCTTGGCTCGGGATTTAGATAGTATGGACTTCCCGGCAGGCAACTGGCAACATGGACTATGGACTTGTTCACGACATGGTAAAGGGCGCATGGATTGGGTGACGGGCGATTGTGAACCCTTCGAGGTGCGGGAGCCCGAGGAGCAGACCATTCCCTTCGTGTTCAATTCGCCTCATAGCGGGCGGATCTACCCGAGCGAATTTCTGGCAGCCTCGCGGCTGGATGCAGCCGGCATCCGCCGCTCCGAAGATCACTATGTCGATGAACTGTTTGGCGATGCGCCGGCTTTCGGTGCGCCTTTTCTCCTGGCGCATTTCCCGCGGGCCTATCTCGATGTCAATCGCGAGCCCTATGAGCTTGATCCGCGCATGTTCGATGGCGCCTTGCCATCCTATGTGAATATCGGGTCCATGCGGGTGGCCGGCGGGCTTGGCACGATCCCGCGCATTGTTGCCGAAAATATGGAGATCTATGCGCATCGCCTGCCGGTGGCCGAAGCGCTTGCCCGCGTCGAGACGATCTACAAGCCCTATCATACCTGCTTGCGGCGGTTGATTGCCCGTACCCATGCGCGCTTTGGCCTTGCAATCCTTATCGATTGCCACTCCATGCCGGGCAATATCCGCCTTGCCGGCTCGGATATCCGGCCGGATTTCATCATCGGCGATCGCTATGGAACGAGCGCTTCGGCGGAACTGTCGCGCGCAGCACTTCATATTCTCGAAGACATGGGTTTCAATGCCGTGCGCAACAAGCCCTATGCTGGCGGCTTCATCACCGAACATTACGGTCGGCCGGTGCGCGGCCTGCATGCGTTGCAGATCGAGGTTAACCGTGCGCTCTATGTCGATGAAGTGACGCTGGAGAAAAAGCCGGAATTCGAGCTGATTGCCGCAGCACTTTCGACCTTCATGCGCCAGATGGTGGAATTTGCCGAGGATTTCAGCCTGGATATGACGCTGGCCGCCGAATAATCCAAGATTTTCCCAGTGAGACTGCCGCAGTTCGCATCGTGATGCGGGCAAAAAAAACCGCGCTTGTGGCGCGGCTAAGTCTAGGGAGGAAACACCCAAGGAGGGTATTTACAGTCAAGAGACTGTAGGATGAGACTATCAATGGCTGCTCAATTGTCAAGCACGTTTCGATTGTGATTATAAGTGAGGCATTCCTGACGGAAGCGCGGGATTGAAAGGCATTTCGGCCTTGCTCAGCCCGCCTGATCGGCTAGAACGGTTGCAGCCTTTCTCCTCAGTCTGGATTTCCCCCATGATGCCTGATCGCGCCTTCTTCGATGCCCTTGCCGATGCCGCCAAGCACGAGACACTGCCGCGGTTTCGCACCGGCACGCTGGTCAGCAACAAGCTTGAGGGCGGGTTTGATCCGGTGACCGAAGCCGACCGTGCCGCTGAAACCGCCATTCGCGATCTGATCACCGCGCGTTTTCCCGAGCATGGCCTGCTGGGTGAGGAGCATGATTCGATCGGGCTCGATCGTGAACATGTCTGGGTCATCGATCCGATCGACGGCACGCGGGCCTTCATCTCCGGTGTCCCGGTTTGGGGCACGCTGATCGGTCTTTATTCCAATGGTCGCGGTCGGATGGGCATGGTCGATCAGCCCTTTACCGGCGAGCGCTATTTTGCCGATGGCACGTCCTCCTGGTATCGCGGGCCGGATGGTGAGCGGCAGATCCGCACCCGCGATTGCGGATCACTGTCGCAGGCGATCCTGTTCACCACCTCGCCGCATATTTTTGACGGTGATGAGCTTGCCCGCTATCGGCGCGTCGAGGAAAAGGCGCGGCTCTTCCGCTATGGCACCGATTGCTATGCCTATGCGCTGCTGGCAGCCGGCCATGTGGATCTCGTGGTTGAAAACAACCTGAAGCCCTATGATGTCGGCGCGCTGATCCCGCTCATCGAGCAGGCCGGCGGCGTGATCACCACCTGGGATGGCGGACGGCCGGAACAGGGCGGCAGCATTATCGCGGCGGGCAGCCGGGCGGTCTATGACGAGGCGATGGCGCTTCTTTCGGCCTGATCCTCAGACGACCACCTCTGAAAATCCGGTGACCGGCTCGCTGCCGGGCATGAAGGCCTCGATGGCGGCTAGCGCCTGGACGCGA
Source organism: Rhizobium sp. FY34 (assembly GCF_005222845.1). Lineage (GTDB taxonomy): Bacteria > Pseudomonadota > Alphaproteobacteria > Rhizobiales > Rhizobiaceae > Neorhizobium. Next base: position 277,397 of record NZ_STFZ01000018.1, read on the forward strand.
AAGACATCGCGTTCCTGGAAGATCTCGTGGCGTGCGCCGGTGATTGTCACCAGTTGGCCGGCGCGGAAATTGCGCGATAGCGCCTCCTGCGCCAGATAGGGCACGACGCCATCCAGCATCGGCGCGAATATCAGCGTCGGAATGGTGATGCGCGTCAGATGCGCCTGTTGCGTTACACGGCTTGCCGTTTTCAGCGTCTCGTGCAGCCAGCGGGCGGTGGGCGCGCCGATGATGAAGTCCGGCCGCGCGGCACTGATGGCCGTATTGCGCGCGAAACGCCTGGCATCGGAGGTTAGCGGATTGCCGGGAAAGGGGCGCTTGCCAAAATCCTTGCCCATGGAGCGCTGGCCAAAGCCGGTGATGGAAAAGCCGGCCGATAGCCGGCGGATCCAGTGTTCCGGTAGCTGTTGCCCGGTCAGCGCCACGAAGGGGGCGGCCAGTGCCATGCGTTCGATGCGGTTCAAAAGGCGCGGCGCGGCAGACAGCGCAATCAGCGCGCCAGTCGAGTGGGCGATGATGAAGAAGGGCAGGCGGGCATCGGGCAGCACGATCTTTTGCAGAAAGAGGTCGAGATCCCGCTCATATTCGGAAAAGCGCCGCACATGGCCCTTGCGCGGATCTTTCAGCAGCCGATCTGAACCGCCCTGGCCGCGCAGATCGAAGGTCGCGACCCAAAGGCCCATGGCGTTCAGGTCGCGGATCGTCTCGAAATATTTCTCGATGAATTCATTGCGCCCATGCAGAAGCACGACAGTGCCGCGGGCAGGCGAAATCTCGGAGCGGAAAAGCGCATAGCGAAGTTTCACGCCGCCATGTCCTTCGAAAAAACCGGCCCGATGGTTGGGCGGAGCCGGGTTCTCCGGCGTGGAGAAAAGGATTTCGTCCATGGGATCGCCGCTCCATTCTTTGCTCAACGGATAGGGGCTCTGCCCGCAACCGTCAAAGAAAAAAGCCGGCAACGGGAGAGGGGTACCCGTGCCGGCTGGAAAATCCGGCTGAAGAGAAGGGACGTGACTTCAGCCGCCGGCGGCAGATCCTGCCGGTTGAGATGAGGATTAGCAGTGTCCGGCTGAACCTTTCCCGAATCGTCGGTTCATCTGCCATTCATCGCGCGGATCCTGACAAATATTTTTGGTCGGGAGGGGCCTTGAAGCAGATTTTTGCAACTCCCATCTCAGGGTGGCAGGCGCCAGATGGGCCTGCGCACACGGTCGATGCAGCCAGATGGGGTGTCGGCCGAAATCTATATCACCGCAAACGTCGCTTCCCAGGAGGACACCATGCGTCACGTTGATTTTACCCCCCTCTATCGCTCCACCGTCGGCTTCGATCGTCTTTTCTCGATGCTGGATGGCGTGAGCCAGCCTGAACAGGCCCAGACCTATCCGCCCTATAATATCGAACGCACCGGCGAGACGACCTACCGCATCACCATGGCGGTGGCCGGCTTTGACGAGCGCGAACTCAGCATCGAAGCGCATGCCCATGTGCTGACGGTGAAGGGCGAAAAGTTTGACGACGAGACAGCCGTCAAGACCGAATATCTCTATCGCGGCATTGCCAAGCGCGCTTTTGAGCGTCGCTTCCAGCTGGCCGATCATGTGGAAGTTCAGGCGGCCTCGCTGAAGAATGGCCTGCTGCACATCGATCTGTTGCGCAATATTCCAGAAACCCTGAAGCCGCGCCGCATTGCGATTGCCGCCGACGTGGTGGAAACGCAAAAGACCATTGAGGCGCAGCCGCAGCCCCACGAAGTCAACTGATCCATCAGCCCTTTTAAAGGCTGTGAAGGCCTCTCCCGGCAGCGGGAGGGGCCTTTTGCATGATGTCAGGTTGTCACTGGTGCGGACTGGTCTGCACTGCGACGGGAGGCATATTTCTGTGCAATCACGGCACAGACCATCAGCTGGATCTGGTGGAACAGCATCAGCGGCAAAACGATGGCGCCGATGCTCTGGCCGGCAAAAATGGCGCCGGCCATCGGCACGCCCGAGGCAAGGCTCTTCTTGGAGCCGCAAAAGGTAATGGTGATCTCATCCTGCTTGTTGAAACCGAGAAGCCGGCTGCCGAACATGGTGATGGTGAGAACGACGGCGAGAAGCAGGACATCCAGCGCCACGACGACGCCGATATCGGTGAGTGAGAAGGTCTGCCACAGGCCCTCGTTCACCGATTCGGAAAAGGCGAGATAGACGACCATCAAGATCGAGCCGCGATCGATCGGCGACAGAAGCGTCTTCTTCGAGCGTATCCATTTGCCGATCCAGGGTTCGAGGATCTGGCCGAGGATGAAGGGGGCGAGAAGCTGCAGCAGGATGGTTTCCAGCGCAGTGAAGGAAAAGCCGGTTGTGCCGCTGGTGGTCATCAGCAGGCCGACAAGAAGCGGCGTCAGAAACATGCCGAACAGGTTGGACGCCGATGCCGAACAGATGGCGGCCGGCACATTGCCGCCGGCCATCGAGGTGAAGGCGATCGATGATTGTACTGTGGAGGGCAGGACGCAGAGAAACAGAATGCCGACATAAAGCTCGGGCTTCAGGATCTCGCCGGGAATGAAGCCGGCGGCAAGTCCCAGAAGCGGGAAGATGGCATAGGTGACGAGGAGAATAGTCAGGTGCAGGCGCCAGTGCAGTACGCCGGCAATCACCACATCACGCGACAGGCGTGCGCCATGCAGGAAGAACAGAAGAGCGATGGCGACTTTGGTCGCCATGCCGAAATAGTCGGCAAATGCGCCGCTCGCCGGAACCAGCGAGGCGATGATGACAGTGGCGATCAGCATCATGGTGAAGCGATCGGGCAGGAAACGGGACATGCGGGGTCCTTCCAGAATGGCAGCAGGCTTTACGCCTCGCTCATCATGATCCAGGATGCAAACACTAACAGTTATCACGGATCGCAATAGATGCTGAACCTTGCCCACCTGACGAGCTTTACCATGCTGCAGCAGACCGGCAGCTTTACGCTGGCAGCCGAGCGCCTGGGCCTCAGCCAATCGACCGTCAGCCAGCATATCCAGCGGCTGGAAAAGGCACTGGGTCGCCAATTGATCGATCGCACCACGCATCAGGTGCAATTGACGGCGGAAGGCGAGGCGCTGATCGGCTATGCGCGCGGCATGCTCGATCTGAACGGCAAGGCGCTCGCGCTGTTTTCGCAGACGCGCCTGCGCGGACGGTTGCGGCTTGGGGTGTCGGAAGATGTGGTGGCCAATCGTCTGACCGGCATTCTGGAGGATTTCATCCGGCTTTATCCGCTCGTCGATCTTGAGCTGACGGTGGCGCTCAGCGCCACTCTCTACCAGATGCAGGAGGTGGGCGATCTCGATCTGGTGCTAGCCAAGCGGCATATCGGCGAAACGCATGGCCGGCTGCTGTACCGCGAGCCGCTGGTCTGGCTAGCGCGCGATCCCGATCTCCTGTCAATGCGCGAGGGCGAGCCGCTGCCGCTGATTGCCTTTCCGCCGCCCAGCATTACCCGAAGGGTGGCCCAGCAGGCGCTGGACCGGGACAACGTGGCCTGGCGGATTGTCTGCACCTGCGGCAGCCTTTCCGGGCTGACGGCTGCAGCCCGCGCCGGTATGGGCGTGCTGGTACAGCCGCGCAGCATGGCACCGGAGGGCCTGCGCGAAATTGCCGGCGACAGGCTGCCGGCGCTGGAGGATGTGGAGTTCGTGCTGGTTTCGCGCCGCGGCGCCGATACAGCCCTCGTCGAGGCCCTGTCAAACCTCGTCATTGCGCAGATCGTGCCGCACGCCCCGTGAGGCTGGGTCGAGGCGGGCGGCCTTGATGAAAGCGTCAGTCGAGACCGCTTACTTCTGTGGCATCATCGATGAATGAAGATGGTCGATCTTCCACTGGTTGCCTTCATAGCGATAGAGGAAGCTGTAGCGCGCCTTCACCTCGGTCTTGGCATTCGTTGCCGCGTCTGTCAGCGTCACCGTCCAGGTGCCGACGCGCGATGCGGTCTGGCAATCGATCTCGATGGTCGATGTATCGATGCGACCGACCGGGCTGCCCTTCAGAAACGAGACGAAGTAATCGTTGACGGCCGCTGGCGTCGTGCGAGGCTCGTTCGAGACCGTGGCAAGCAGAACCGGATGGCTGGTAAACAGGCTGGTGACCTTTGCCGGGTCCTTGGTGGCCCAGGCATCGTTGAACTGGGTGAACAGGCCCTCGACCTGCTTTTCGGTCACATCCGGGCAGGACTGGCTCTTTGCGTAGGCAGCTGCACCGCCGCTCATCATGAAAGCAACCGTCAAGGTTGCAGCTGCCATGGTCTTCATCATTTATCGAAATCTCCTGTTGTTCGTTGATGACAATCAACAGGTAGGTGGTCGAACCAGATATTTTAAGCTTTGGCTTGCTGAAAACTTCTGACGTTATTGTCAGATAAAAATCATAAACAATGCGTGTTTAGCTCTTGAAAATATTTTCTACTTTTTGATGTGTTGTTTTGATTGTCTTGTTCTGCGCAATGGCAGTGCGCGGAATCGCTCCCGCGCCCTCTTTGCAACACGCTATTGCGCACTCAACCGGCGGCGATGACGTCCAGAAACGCATCGACATCCTGCGTTTCGGTGGCAAAGCTGGTGACGAGGCGGATCAGCATATCCCCCTCTCGCACGGGCTCCGGCATGTCATGCGGTTCCAGCCAGTCGTAGAATTTGGCGCCCTTGTCCTCGGCAGTCTTGGCCGTCTCCTTCGAAATGACGGCAAACACTTCGTTTGATGTCGTCTCCCAGGCGAGCCGGGCGCTGTTGGAGGCGGAAAGCCCGGCGCGCAACCGGTCGGCCATGGCATTGGCGTGGCGTGCCAGTTGAAGCCAGAGATCTTCCTGCAGATAGGCTTCAAATTGCGCGGCGATAAAGCGGGATTTGGAGAAAAGCTGCGCCGAACGCTTGCGGATGAAGGGCAGTTCCCTGGCCATGGCCGGATCAAAGAAGACGATGGCTTCCGCGCACCAGCAGCCGTTCTTCGTGCCGCCGAAGGACAGCACATCGACGCCGCGCTTCCAGGTCATCTCCGCCGGTGTCGCGTCCAGATGCACGAGCGCATTGGCAAAGCGTGCGCCATCCATGTGCAGCGGCAGGCCATGTTCTTTGGCGATGGCGGCGATCTCGTCGATCTCGGTCAGGCTGTAGATGCTGCCGACCTCGGTTGCCTGGGTCAGGGTCACGGCAGTGGCGCGGCCGTGATGGACGGCATCCTGCGGGTAGCGGCCGATGCGATTGCGCAACTGCCTGGGGTCCATCTTGCCCAGCGCACCCGGCACCGGTGACATGCGCATACCGCTGAAGAAATCCGGCGCGCCGCATTCATCCTCGATCACATGCGCTTCGGAATGGGCAAAGGTCACGCCGCCGGGCTTGGCAAGGCTTGCCAGCGCCAGCGAATTGGCCGCAGTGCCGGTGGCGACGAAGAACACCGCCACCTCGCGCTCGAAGATTTCGTTGAAGCGCTGCTCGATCGCCTGGTCCAGCGCGCTGGTGCCATAGGCTGCGGCAAAGCGGGTCGATTCCCGCATCAGCCGTTCATTGATCGCGTGATGGGCGCCGGCCCAGTTGTCCGAGGCAAAGAACATGGAAAATGGCTTTCGGTGATGGTCTGGAAGGAAGGCCGGAGATTAGGCCGATCAACGCTCTGATCAACCGGTTTTTGCCCTCTCTCGCGCGCGGACCTGTTCCGGCGGCAATGAAACTCTTAGACTATTGAGGGAAGGCGCAATAAAATTACGCCCATGGGCAGCTTTCGCTAATTTTACATCGAAACTGCCCGGATTTTTTATGGCGACGATCTTGCGTAAAGGCGTATAATCTGGCATAGAATTCCACAAATAGGGCAGTCTTCCTGTCCTAATTCGAGCGGAATGCCGCAAAAAACAGTTAACCTTTGCTCTTGACGGTTGGCTGTCTTTTGCGGTGCACTCACGCTGTGTAGGAATAGCGGGTGCCGATTGGTGCTCAATCCCTGTCAACCTTGTCCGCTCGCGCGGCCTGAAGGAGGAAAGACGATGACGAAGGCTGAAACAGTGCATGGTGCCGCTGGCGAGACCGTGAAAGCCGCTTCGCCGGCCCGTCGTTCTCTCTCGGGCATGCCGTTTGCTCAGGGGCTCTATAACCCTAAGAACGAGCATGATGCCTGCGGCGTTGGCTTCATTGCCCATATGAAGGGCGTCAAGTCGCACCAGATCGTCAAGGATGGGTTGTTCATCCTGGAAAACCTCACCCATCGTGGCGCTGTCGGTTCCGACCCGCTGATGGGCGATGGTGCCGGCATTCTGGTGCAGATCCCGGATCGCTTCTTCCGCGAGGAAATGGCTAAGCAGGGTGTGACCCTGCCCAAGGCTGGCGAATATGCCGTCGGCCACGTCTTCCTGCCGCGTGATCCGGCCCAGATCGAGCACTTCAAGCAGGTGATGATCGATGTCGTGGCCGAAGAGGGGCAGCAGTTCCTTGGCTTCCGTGACGTGCCTGTCGACAATTCCTCACTGTCCAAGGCGCCGGATATTGCCGCGACCGAACCCTATCACTGTCAGATCTTCATCGGCGCTGGCCGCGATGCCGCGACGAACCATGATTTCGAGCGCAAGCTGTTTTTGCTGCGCAAGGTCATCTCCAACCGGATCTATGATGCCTTTGGTGGCGAGGAGACCGGCTTCTATCCGGTGTCGCTGTCTTCCTCGACGATTGTCTACAAGGGCATGTTCCTCGCCTATCAGGTGGGCGCCTATTACAAGGATCTCGCCGATCCGCGTTTCGAGACGGCGGTTGCCCTCGTGCACCAGCGCTTTTCCACCAACACTTTCCCGTCGTGGAAGCTGGCGCATCCCTACCGCATGGTCGCCCATAACGGCGAGATCAACACGCTGCGCGGCAATGTGAACTGGATGGCGGCGCGTCAGGCGTCCGTGTCCTCGCCCTTCTTCGGCGACGATATCTCCAAGCTTTGGCCGATCTCCTATGAAGGTCAGTCGGATACCGCCTGTTTCGACAATGCGCTCGAATTCCTCGTGCGCGGCGGCTATTCCATGGCCCATGCGGTGATGATGCTGATCCCGGAAGCCTGGGCCGGCAACCAGTCCATGTCGCCTGAGCGCAAGGCCTTCTACGAATACCATGCCGCTCTGATGGAACCGTGGGATGGGCCGGCCGCCGTTGCCTTCACCGATGGTCGCCAGATCGGCGCGACGCTGGACCGTAACGGCCTGCGTCCGGCGCGTTATGTCGTCACCGATGATGATCGCATCATCATGGCATCGGAAGCCGGTGTTCTGCCGGTGCCGGAAGAAACGATCATCAAGAAGTGGCGTTTGCAGCCGGGCAAGATGCTGCTCATTGACATGGAAAAGGGACGCATCGTTTCCGACGAGGAAGTGAAGAGCGAGCTTGCCACTAAGCATCCCTATCGGAATTGGTTGGATCGCACCCAGATCATTCTGGAAGACCTGAAGCCCGTGGAGCCGCGTGCGCTGCGTCGCGACGTATCGCTGCTCGACCGCCAGCAGGCGTTTGGCTATACGACCGAAGACACCAAGATCCTGATGTCGCCGATGGCGACGACCGGCCAGGAAGCCGTCGGCTCGATGGGCACGGATACGCCGATCTCTGCCATGTCGGCGAAGTCGAAGCTGCTCTATACCTATTTCAAGCAGAACTTTGCGCAGGTGACGAACCCGCCGATCGACCCGATCCGCGAAGAGCTGGTCATGAGCCTCGTGTCGTTCATCGGCCCGCGTCCCAACCTGCTGGACCATGAAGGAATGGCCAAGGCCAAGCGCCTGGAAGTGCGCCAGCCGATCCTGACCAATGGCGATCTGGAAAAGATCCGCTCCATCGGCCACATGGAAGACCATTTCGACACCAAGACTCTCGATTTCACTTATGATGTGGAGCGTGGCGCCGAGGGCATGCCGGAAATGCTTGACCGTTTGTGCGAACGGGCGGAAGCGGCCGTGCGCGGCGGTTACAACATCATCGTGCTGTCGGATCGCCAGATCGGCCCGGACCGCATCGCCATTCCGGCGCTTCTGGCCACCGCTGCCGTGCACCATCACCTGATCCGCAAGGGTCTGCGCACCTCGGTCGGTCTCGTGGTGGAAAGCGGCGAGCCGCGCGAAGTACATCACTTCTGCTGCCTGGCCGGCTTCGGCGCGGAAGCCATCAACCCCTATCTCGCATTCGATACGCTGATCGACATGCACAAGAAGGGCGAATTCCCGAAGGAAGTATCGGAAGACGAAGTCGTCTATCGCTACATCAAGGCTGTCGGCAAGGGCATCCTCAAGGTTATGTCCAAGATGGGCATCTCGACCTACCAGTCCTATTGCGGCGCGCAGATATTTGACGCAGTGGGCCTGTCGTCGGAACTGGTCGAGAAGTATTTCTTCGGCACTGCCACTTCCATCGAAGGCGTTGGCCTGACTGAAATTGCCGAGGAAACCGTTTCGCGCCACACCTCGGCTTTCGGTAAGGACCCGATTCTGGCCACAACGCTGGATGTCGGTGGCGAATATGCCTACCGCATGCGTGGCGAAAGCCATGCCTGGTCGCCGGATGCGATTGCCTCGCTGCAGCATGCCGTGCGCGGCAACAGCCAGGACCGCTACCGCGAATTTGCCGAAATGGTGAACGACAGCGCGTTGCGCATGAACACCATTCGCGGACTGTTCAAGGTGAAGTCCGCCGCCGAACTGGGTCGCACGCCGATCTCGGTCGATGCGGTCGAGCCGGCTGTCGATATCGTCAAGCGTTTCTCCACCGGTGCCATGTCCTTCGGCTCGATCAGCCGCGAGGCGCATACGACGCTGGCTATCGCCATGAACCGGATCGGCGGCAAGTCGAACACCGGTGAGGGTGGCGAGGAAAGCGACCGCTACCTGCCGCTGGCCGATGGGTCCTCCAATCCGGAACGCTCGGCCATCAAGCAGATCGCCTCTGGCCGTTTCGGCGTGACGACCGAATATCTGGTCAATGCCGATATGCTGCAGATCAAGGTGGCGCAGGGTGCAAAGCCCGGCGAAGGCGGCCAGCTGCCCGGCCACAAGGTGGATGCCACGGTTGCCAAGACCCGTCACTCAACGCCGGGCGTCGGCCTGATTTCGCCGCCGCCGCACCACGACATCTATTCGATCGAAGACCTGGCCCAGCTGATCTTCGACCTGAAGAACGTCAACCCGGTCTCGGATATTTCGGTCAAGCTCGTCTCGGAAGTCGGCGTCGGCACGGTTGCCGCCGGCGTTGCCAAGGCGCGCGCCGACCATATCACCGTCTCGGGCTTTGATGGCGGCACGGGGGCCTCGCCGCTCACCTCGCTGAAGCATGCCGGTTCCCCTTGGGAAATCGGCCTTGCCGAAACCCAGCAGACACTGGTGCTGAACGGCCTTCGTTCGCGCATCGCCCTGCAGGTGGATGGCGGCCTGAAGACCGGCCGTGACGTGATCATCGGCGCACTTCTCGGCGCAGACGAGTTCGGCTTTGCCACGGCACCGCTGATTGCCGCCGGCTGCATCATGATGCGCAAGTGCCATCTCAACACCTGCCCCGTCGGCGTTGCCACGCAGGATCCGGTCTTGCGCAAGCGCTTCAAGGGTGCCCCGGAACATGTGATCAATTACTTCTTCTTCGTTGCCGAAGAAGTGCGCGAAATCCTGGCCTCGCTCGGCTTTACCCGTCTCGACGATATCATCGGCGCGTCGGAACTGCTCGAGAAGGACGAGATGATCGCCCACTGGAAGTCCAAGGGTCTCGATTTCTCGAAGATTTTCCACAAGGTGGAGGCTCCGAAGGAAGCCACCTACTGGACCGAACGCCAGAAGCATCCGATCGACGATATTCTCGACCGCAAGCTGATCGAGAAGTCGATGCCGGCGCTGGAGGCCAAGGAGCCGGTTGTGTTCGAGGTTCCGATCAAGAATGTCGATCGTTCCGCCGGTGCCATGCTGTCGGGTGCGCTTGCCATGCGCTGGGGCCATAAGGGCCTGAAGGATGATACGATCCATGTCACGCTGCGTGGCACGGCCGGCCAGTCCTTCGGCGCTTTCCTTGCCCGCGGCATCACCTTTGATCTGGTGGGCGACGGCAATGACTATGTCGGCAAGGGCCTGTCGGGTGGCCGGATCATCGTGCGCCCGCCGGAAAATTCAAAGCTCGCCGCTGAACACTCGATCATCGTCGGCAATACGGTTCTTTACGGTGCAACCACCGGCGAATGCTATTTCCGTGGTGTGGCCGGCGAACGGTTTGCCGTGCGCAATTCCGGTGCCGTGGCGGTTGTCGAAGGCGTGGGTGACCACGGCTGCGAATACATGACGGGCGGCGTGGTGGTGGTTCTGGGTGAAACCGGCCGCAACTTTGCAGCCGGCATGTCTGGCGGCGTGGCCTATGTGCTGGATGAAATCGGTGATTTCGCCAAGCGCTGCAACATGGCCATGGTCGAGCTGGAACCGGTGCCGGAAGAAGACGACATGCTGGAGAAGCTCCACCACCGTGGCGGCGATCTCATGCACAAGGGGCGCGTGGACGTCTCCGGTGACATGACCCGCCATGACGAGGAGCGCCTCTACCAGCTGATCTCCAACCACCTGCATTACACGGGCTCCAACCGTGCCAAGGAAATCCTTGACCGTTGGAGCGAATATCGCCCGAAATTCCGCAAGGTCATGCCGGTCGAATACCGTCGTGCGCTGGAGGAGATGGAGCGCATGCGCATGGGTATTGCGGCGGAGTAGTTTTGCTCTTGAAGGTCTTGTGATATGACGTCGTCATATCACAAGGCGGAGATGATCATGTATCCAGTCCCAAAGGAGCGTAGGGCGAAGATATTTATGAACGGCAGAAGCCGAGCTGTCCGGATACCGAGCGATTTCGATCTCAGCGGAGATGAAGTTGTAATCCGTCAGGAGGTTGATGGCGTCATAACCATTCAACCCGCCAGGCAAAAACTTTCACCTGGCGGATTGATCGAATGGCTGAGGAAAGCGGAGCCACTGGGCGAGGATTTTCCGGAGATCGAGGATCTGCCTGTTCGGGAGATTGATCTGGACCTTCCGAAATGAGTTACCTGTTCGACACCAACGCCATTTCGGAATTTATCCGAAACCCGGATGGTCAGACTGCCAAAAGAGTGGCCGCGCTCAAGGATGGTGAACTGAGAACCAGCCTGATCGTCGCCGCCGAACTGAGATATGGGGCAGCCAAGAAAGGCTCCGAACGTCTGACACGGGTCATCGAGACAGTGTTGGCCGAATTTGAGGTGCTGCCCTGGGAAGCGCCGGCCGATGTTCACTATGCCTCGCTCAGAAACAGCCTGAGCCGAAGTGGGCAGCCGATCGGTGACATGGATATGCTGATAGCGGCACATGCACTCGCCCTAGACGCAGTGCTTGTAACGGACAATGAAAGAGAGTTTTCCCGCGTGCCGGGATTGAGAGTTGAAAACTGGCTGCGCTAGCGGCGGAGATTGAGGGTTGAAGACATGGGCAAGGTAACGGGTTTCCTCGAAATCGACCGGCAGGTGGCAAAATACCAGCCGGCCTCCGACCGCATTCGCCATTTCCGCGAATTCGCCATCCCGATGTCGGATGCCGAAGTCACCAAGCAGGCAGCGCGCTGCATGGACTGTGGCATCCCCTATTGCCATGGCCCGACCGGCTGCCCGGTGCATAACCAGATCCCGGACTGGAACGATCTCGTCTATAACAACAAGTGGGAAGAGGCGATCCGCAACCTCCATTCCACCAACAATTTCCCGGAATTCACCGGCCGTGTCTGTCCCGCTCCGTGCGAGGAGGCCTGCACGCTGAACCTGGAAGATGCGCCGGTCGCCATCAAGACCGTCGAGCAGGCTATTGCCGACAAGGCTTACGAACTGGGCTTCATCGCGCCGCAGCCGGCCACCGTGAAGACCGGCAAGCGCGTTGCCGTCATCGGCTCAGGCCCCGCCGGCCTTGCGGCTGCCCAGCAGCTTGGCCGCGCCGGCCATGAAGTGCATGTCTTCGAGCGCGAGAGCAAGCCCGGCGGGTTGCTGCGCTATGGCATCCCGGATTTCAAGATGGAGAAGAACTTCATCGACCGCCGCGTCGAGCAGATCACCGGCGAAGGCGTCACCTTCCATTGCGGTGTCAATATCGGCGTCGATATGCCCATGCAGCAGCTTCTGGATGCGCATGATGCGGTTGTCTATTGCGGCGGCTCGGAAACCCCGCGCCCGGCCGGCATTCCCGGTGTCGATCTGCACGGCGTCTATGATGCCATGCCCTATCTGGTGCAGCAGAACCGCCGCGTCGGCCGCGAAAACATCGACAGCGTCGGCTGGCCCTCGGAGCCGATCCTGGCCGGTGCGAAGCACGTCGTCGTCGTCGGCGGTGGCGATACGGCATCCGACTGCGTCGGCACTGCCTTCCGTCAGGGCGCCGTCAAGGTGACGCAGCTCGACATTCGCCCCATGCCGCCCGAGAAGGAAGACAAGCTCGCCGTCTGGCCGTTCTGGGCCACGAAGATGCGCACCTCCTCCAGCCAGGCCGAAGGCGCAAACCGCGAATTCCAGGTTGCGACGCTGGAATTTGTCGGCGAAGACGGTCAACTGACCGGCGTGCGCTGCTGCCAGGTGGATGAGCGCCGCAAGCCGATTGCCGGCACGGATTTCATCATCAAGGCTGATCTGGCCTTCATCGCCATTGGCTTTTCGGGTCCTGCCAAGGAAGGCGTGCTGACCGAGATGGAAGGCAAGCTGGCGCTCAATGTCGATCGCCGCGGTTCCACCAATGTCATCGCCAATGAGCGCGACTACAAGACCTCCGTTGACAAGCTCTGGGCTGCCGGTGACGTGCGCCGTGGCCAGTCGCTGGTCGTCTGGGCAATCCGTGAAGGTCGCCAGGTGGCCCGCGCCATCGACGAGGCGCTGATGGGCGCCACCGTTCTGCCCGCCTGATCCGTTTCCCCACCTGTCAGCCCGGTTCGCCGGGCTGATCTTTTTTCCCCTTTCATTTACCGGATACCCGGCCATGTCGTTGAAACTCTATCTTGCCGGGCCGGAGGTTTTTCTACCCAATGCCCGCGAAATTCTCGATGCCAAGGCGGCGATGACCCGCGCCTATGGCTTTGAGCCGATCTGCCCCGGTGACATATCGATCGAGCCGGCACCGACCCGCCATGAATTCGGCCTGAAGATCAGCGGCGTAGACGAGGACATGATGAACCGCGCTGATGGGGTGATTGCCAATCTCACGCCGTTTCGCGGGATCGCGGCCGATGTTGGCACGGCCTTCGAGCTTGGCTATATGTGCGCTCAGGGCAAGCGCGTTGCCGCCTATACCAACATGACTGCCAACCATTTCGCCCGCACCCGCGATTTTTATGAGGGCGATATCCGCGAGGGTGCCGATGGCCGCAAGCGTGGTCCCGACGGCCTGTCGCTTGAAGATTTCGACATGATCGAAAACCTGATGCTGCATGGCGGGATCGAGCGTCGTGGCGGGCATATTGCCGTGCATGCGGCGGCTATGGATGCGCTCTATACCGACCTTACGGCATTTGAAGAATGCCTGTCGGTTCTCGCCTCCGGCAAGGCAAAGCCTGCCCTCTCGGCTTGAATTGCCAGTCGCTTTACTGCGGTGTCGCGCCGGTCGTGTCGGCGCGGTAATAGTCCACCCGGCCGATCGGCGCTTCGGCCATGGCGCCTTTCGTCAACAGCAGGCTGCGCGGCGTGTCCGTGGGTATGCTCGCCGGGCCGGCGGCACCCAGCAGATCCTTGCCGCCATCGAGTTCCGGATCTGAGAGGCTGATCGGCTGGCTCGGAACATTGGCCTCGGCCTCCGGCGGCAGGCTGGAGAGAAGCGGCAGATTGCCGGCATCGAGGCGGATCAGCTCGCTTATGCCGAGATCTCCCAGATAACGGCGGGCGAGCTTTTCCACGTAGAAGGCGAGCTTGCGCTTGCCGGCCTCGGTGAAACCCAGACCGTCCGCGCCACGTAGGCGCACCTGCTGGCCGTTGATATCCGAGCCGGTGACGATGAACTGCCCGCCTTCATCGACAAAGCCATCCCAGATGTCGACGAATTCACCGCCCGTCTTTTCGACCGTCTGCCGGTAGATGCCGTTGAGGGTCACGGCATCGGCCGTCAGTGATGGCGACTGGAAGGCCGGCAATCCGACCCAGAGAAGCGGCAGCTTGCGTTCTATAACGATCAGCGCCAGTTGCGCCACGCGCGCCTCGTATTCTTTCAGCCAGGCCTCGGTGCGAAATTTTTCGCGGATATCGCCTATGCTCATGGCCTGGCGGTCATTGGCGCCGATCATTACCACGACCATGGCCGGCTTCTCTGCGTCCAGAAGCTGGCGCAACTCGCGCGGCCAATCGTAGAAATCCTGTCGCACGAGGCCGGAGGAGCCGGACCCGTTTTCCAGAATGGCCACGGTCGGATCTTCGGCAAAGGCGGCAGAAAGGCCAGTTGCAAGGCCTGACGCGGTAAAATCGCCGATGACGAGGATCTTGCGGGCGTTTTCCATCTTGTCGGCGGCAATCGGCGGGGCGGCTGCGACCGGCGCCGAGGGTGCGGTAGGCAATCGCCGCGGCAGAGGCGTGACGGCATCCGGCTCGCGGTTGCGCTGGCGGGGCGGCTGGATGTCGATGATCGACCGGCGTGGCGGTGGCTGCTGGGCACGGCGGTCACCAAACATCAGGTCGAGAAGCGTGCGCCTTTCCTGCGCAAGCGCCGGCGCTGTGTGCCCCTGCAGGACCAACAGAACGCAGACCGCGACAAGGCTGCGCCGTGCTTTCGCCTTCACCATGCCTGCCGTGGCCTCCCTTATGCCGCTGCCATCTGGCGCGCGACACTCCAATGTCATTTGCGCAGGGCGTGCAACAGCGATTTCGACGGTTCGCCATCACTTTGCATGCCAAGTCGTGTCTGCAGGGCACTGATGGCGGCCTTGGACCCTGAGCCGAAATTGCCGTCGATCTCGCCATCATAATAGCCGAGGGCCTTCATGCGGCTTTGCAGCTCGAATTTTTCCTTGATGTCCAGCGTGCCGTTCGGCCGCGGCCAGGATTGCGTCATGCCGCCGACGCCGGCGATTTCATCGGCCAGAAGTCCGACGCCGAGCGCATAGCTGTCGGCCGCATTATATCGCTTGATGACGAAGAAATTCTTGGTCATCAGGAAGGCAGGGCCACCGGCGCCGGCCATCAGCTTCAACTCGGCCCGGTCGCCCTGGCGCGGAAATTTCTTGCCGTTTGGTCGCGTGAAGCCCAGCGCTGCCCATTGGGCCAGCGTCTTCGTCTGGCCGGCATAGCGCGCCGCACCCGCCGGCAGAACCGCTTCATAGCCCCAGCTATGCCCCGTCTGCCAGCCGTTCTCGGCCAGAAGATTGGCAGCCGTTGCCAGCGCATCCGGGATCGATGTCCAGATATCGCGCTTTCCATCGCCATCCGCATCGACGGCATAGAGCAGGTAGCTGGTCGGGATGAATTGTGTGTGGCCCATGGCGCCGGCCCAGGACCCGGTCAGGTGGCTCGGTGTCACATCGCCCCTCTGCAGGATTTTCAAAGCTGCGATCAGCTGCGTGCGGGCAAATTTGGCACGCTTGGGATCACCCCAGGCCAGTGTCGCCAGCGCCTGCGGCACGTGATGCAGCCGGTCGTGCTTGACCAGAACTGCACCATAATTGGATTCCATGGACCAGATGGCGAGCAGGATATGCTTGTCGACGCCAAAATGCTTTTCGAGCGCATTTAGTGTGCGCCCGTGACGCGCCAGCATCTCGCGGCCAATGCGGACAGTATAGGGGTTTACCCGCGAATCGAGATAGTCCCAGATCTGCGACTTGAACTCTGGCTGGAAGTTGGCCTTGTCCAGAACTTCTTTGTCCGGCGCGGTAACGCCAGCAAATGCCTGCTCATAGGTCGAGCGGCTGATACCGTTTTCGGCAGCGGACTGGTAGAATTTGGAGACCCACGACTTGAAACTCGCATCTGCTCGGGCATCTATCGCCGAAGTCACAACCATCATTGTGGCGATGGTGGCGAGGGCGAAGCGATGGTTGCGAAGAATTGTCATCAGCAGCCGTTTCCCTTGTGCTGTCCGGTCTCAAATATGCCAGGATCGGGAACGACGCCCTGGCTACGCCACAGGGTAAGCCGACAGTGTCAACAAATTCTTTACCATAAGGACACGCTTCTGTCATTGTTTGTGAGATGGTAGTGATTATTCAATAAGCGATGCAGTGCACCGCAATGAATGTAAGTGCTCTAGGAGGCATGAGTGGGACAACAGAAGATTCGTAAGGCCGTATTCCCCGTCGCTGGTTTGGGTACACGCTTCCTTCCGGCAACCAAGGCGGTTCCGAAGGAAATGCTGACCGTCGTCGACAAGCCGGTCATTCAGTATGTCGTCGATGAAGCAGCGGAAGCCGGCATCGAGCATTTCGTTTTCGTTACCGGCCGTGGGAAGGGTGTCATCGAAGACTATTTCGACATCCAGTTCGAACTCGAGCAGATGCTGCGCGAGCGCAACAAGAATGCCGAACTGACGCTTCTCGCCGATCTTCTGCCGACTGCCGGCACGGCGAGCTTCACGCGCCAGCAGGTTCCGCTCGGTCTCGGCCACGCCGTCTGGTGCGCCCGTGATATTGTTGGCAATGAGCCGTTTGCCGTTCTCCTCCCCGACATGATCATGTCATCGGAAAAGAGCTGCCTGAAGGGCATGGTCGAGGTCTATGACAAGACCGGCGGCAATGTTCTGGCCGTGGAAGAATGCGATCCGGCCCTGGCACACAAGTATGGTATTGTCGGCGTTGGCGACAAGGTTGGCGAGGAAGGCTTCAAGATCACCCAGATGATCGAAAAACCGGCCAAGGGCACTGCCCCGTCGAACTTTTTCATCAATGGCCGCTACATCCTGCAGCCGGAAATCTTCAAGATCCTGGAAACCCAGGAGCGCGGCGCCGGCAACGAAATCCAGCTGACCGACGGCATGCTGGCGCTGGCCAAGAGCCAGGATTTCTCCGCCTACCACTTCAAGGGCGAAACCTATGACTGCGGCGCCAAGGATGGCTTCATCCTGGCCAATCTCGCCTTCGCCCTGAAGCGCGACGATATCCGCCCGCTGATCGAAGGTCCGCTGAAGGCGATCACCTCGAAGCTCTGAGCTTCACTGCACCGTGTAAAAACGAAAAGCCTCGCAGGCGAGAATCTGCGAGGCTTTTTTGTGGAGTCTGAGATCAGCGGCGCAGGCTGAGACCGAGTCCCGCCCGTACCAGGTTGCTGTCCGTGCCGCCGGCCACATCAGTATGCTCGTAGCCAACCGTTGCGGTCACGTCGAAATAGCGGTTGATGGTCCACACGAGACCGGCCCCGAGCTGCCAGTCGGTTTCGCTTGCCGTTGCGGGAAAGTCGCGAAGCGTGGTCGAACCGTTGAGCCGGCCGGTGAGATCGTTCAGCAATTGCTGGCTGACCCCGGTGCTCAGCTGATATTCCACCCAGCCGCTGGAACCGGGCGTCGTCGAATCCTGAATGGTGGTGCGCAGTCCGGCATCTACTTCCGTGCCGCGATGCGGCGACCAGACGAGCGTGCCATCGGTGGTAAAGGCCTCAATGGAGGAGAGCCGCGCGTCCTCGTAATTGACGGTGGCATAGCCGAGGCCCAGTTCGCCGCGCAGCTTTTCGCCGAAATCAAATTGCAAGCCGGTGCGCCCGCCATAGCTCTTGGATGAGCGCGCATAGCCCGACGCGTCGCGTTCCTCGTCGTAATTCGACTGGCCGATCGTTGCCTCGATGAAGGGAATGAGCGCCGGCGACAGTTCGTAACCGAGGCGCACGCGCCCTTCGACGGCGGTGCGATCACGGTCGCTGAGGCTGAGGTTGCTGCCATCGGAAAGCCTTGCACTGCCATAGGCAACGCGGGTGGCGGCAAGCGCTGCCGTGCCGCGCAACAGGCCGAGATCACGGGTAACGGCTGCGCCCGCCGTATAGCGATCGACACCGGCCTGGGTGCTGGCAGAGGAAATGGCGTTCGGATCGTTGGCGTCTTCGCGCTCGAAAGCATAGCCGGTCGTCAGGTTGACGATCGTCTCGTCGGAAAGGTCGAGCCGCAGATCGGCGTTGATGTTTGCCTGCGGTTCCGTTGCGCGGTTGCCGCTCAGATTGCGTTCATAAGTGCCCTGTCCGGTCACCGTCAGCGCATGGCGCGACCAGTCGGAGGTCAGCGTCGCATTGCCGGTGGTGGCCAGATAGCTGCGGCTGGATGTGGTGGTGCCGCTTTTCGTGCGTTCCGAATTAATGCTCTGGTTGACCGTGGGGCGCAGGGTGAAGGTGCCGATGCGCACGCCCATGCCGTCATCGGTTCTGCCAAGCGGTTCTTCGCCGGGCTCGATGGCCGTATCTGCGGGTTCGATCAACTGGTTAATATCGTCGGCTTCAAAGCCGTCCACGGCATTCAGCGTCTCGCCTTGCAGCATGCCACCACGCAGGGCGGTGTTGCTGGCAGCGTTTGCGCTTTGCTCCGGGCTCAGCTCTGTGCTAGCGGCATCGCTGGTGACATCGGTTTCGTTGTCTGCCGCAGCTGCGCTTGTCGTTGTCCCGCTTGTCGCTGCCCTTGTGGCAAAGGGGCTGGCTTGCGCAGTGGTCTCCGTTGCCGGGCTTTGCGCCTGCGCACCGGTCGGCAGCAGGATGACGACCGATGCAACGAGGAGCGCAAGCCGCGCGTCACGTCGGGTCGAAAAACCGCCGTTGGGTAAGGAGATCGTCATTGCGCCTGCCTGGCATGGTGAATTGCTTACCCAAAGGTAAAGCAGGCTGGTTAACGATTGATTGAGAATGCGGTGTCAACGCACTTGGCGGCGCATGGACTTCGAACACAGCGCAGGATAATTTCAGGCATGGATACAAACACAGTCATGAACACCAATGTCGAAGCGGATGCCGTTCGTTCTGCCCTGAAGACCATCGCTTTGGAAAAGGCCGGACTTGCAGCGCTGGAAGCGGCGCTTCAGAACGGGCTTGGCGAACCGATGCGCCGCGCCGTCGAGATGATTTCCGGCATTACCGGGCGCGTCATCCTGACCGGCGTCGGCAAAAGCGGGCATATCGGCGTCAAGCTGGCTGCCACCTTCGCCTCCACCGGCACGCCGGCCTCCTTCGTGCATGCGGCGGAAGCCAATCATGGCGATCTCGGCATGATCGCCGCCAATGATCTGGTGATCGCGCTGTCGAAGGGCGGCGAAAGCGCCGAACTGCGCAGCATTCTTGCCTATACGCGGCGGTTTTCCATTCCGCTGATCTCGCTCACCTGCGCGCCGGATTCGTCGCTGGCCAAGGCATCGGACCTCGTTCTGCTGCTGCCCAATGAGCAGGAAGCCTGTCCGCATGGGCTGGCGCCCACGACATCCACCATGATGCAGCTGGCCATGGGCGATGCGCTAGCGATTGCGCTCCTCGAGGCACGCGGCTTTACCGCCCATGATTTCCACGTCTTCCATCCGGGTGGCAAGCTGGGTGCCAGCCTTATCCATGTGAAGGACATCATGCACACCGGCGACCGCCTGCCGTTGGTGCCTTGCGGCACGTCCATGCAGGAAGCCGTTCAAGTTCTGTCGCACAAGCGCTTTGGTTGCGTTATCGTAGCGGACGGGGATGGTAGGATCGCCGGCATCATGACCGCTGGCGATCTCTCACGAAATCTCACCCGGAATCTGGGAGCTTTGACTGTCGATGACGTCATGACGCGGACGCCGAAAACGGTGCCGCCGGACACCTTGGCAACGACTGCTTTGGCGATGATCAACAAGCACAGCATCGAAGCATTGGTCATTGTTGATGAGACAAAGCGGCCTGTCGGCCTCATTCACTTCCACGATCTGCTGCGCATCGGCGTCGCCTGATACGCACCTGTCTCAGGCGACGGGTTCGACAATCAGCTCGTTGCCATCCCACACAGCAACCCGCACCCGCATGCCGGCCGGCAGATCCGGGCCGGAGACCGACCACCAGGTATCATCCAGCCGGATGCGTCCGCGTCCCTCGCGGATGGGCTCCACCAGCGTTGCCGTGCGCCCGACAAGACTCTGACCCCGCTGGTTGAGCAGCGGTTCGTCGGTGGTGATATCCCGGCCACCGAAAAAGTGGCGGCCGGTAAGCGTCATGGCGATGGAAAGTACGGCAAACAGCACCAGTTGCACATGCCAGCCCCAGAAGGCCATGTCCCACAGCGCCAGCGAGGCGCCGCCCATCACCAGGGCTGCAAGCCCTATCCAGATCAGGAAATTGCCGGGTGCGGCAAGTTCTGCCGCCAGAAGCACAAGGCCGAGGATCAGCCAGCTCCAGGGCCCAAGCCCGGCGAGGAGGTTCACCAGCATGTCAGCTCTCCGGCGTTGTGAAGGGCTTGACGGTTGGCGTTGACCGGGCAGGGGTGACGCGGCGTACGGAACCGGCTGCTGCATCGCCATTATCACCGAAGACTTCGCGGGCAATCGCACCGATGCCGCCGAGCGATCCGATAAGCGCCGAGGCTTCCATCGGCATCAGCACGATCTTAGAATTGCTGGATGTGCCGATCGCTGCCATGGCTTCGGTGTATTTCTGGGCGACGAAATAGTTGATGGCGTTGACATTGCCGGCGGCAATCGCGTCCGACACCATCTGCGTCGCCTTGGCTTCCGCTTCGGCCAGACGCTCACGGGCTTCTGCCTCGCGGAAGGCGGCTTCGCGGTCGCCCTCGGCCTTCAGCACGGCGGCCTGCTTGGCGCCTTCGGCGCGCAGGATCTGCGCATTGCGCGAACCTTCGGCCTCCAGCACCTGGGCGCGCTTTTCACGCTCCGCCTTCATCTGCCGGCCCATGGATTCAACCAGATCGCGCGGCGGCTGGATATCCTTGATCTCGACGCGGGTGACCTTGATACCCCAGGGGCCGACCGCATCATCCACCACGCGCAGCAGTCGTTCGTTGATGACTTCGCGGTTCGACAGAAGCTCATCGAGATCCATCGAGCCCATGACCGAGCGGATATTGGTCATGGTGAGGTTCTGGATGGCATTTTCCAGGTTGGAAATCTGATAGGCGGCCTGCGCCGGATTGAGGACCTGGTAGAAGGCGACCGCATCGGCCGAGACGCTGGCATTGTCCTTGGTGATGACCTCCTGCGTCGGCACGTCCAGCACCTGCTCCATCACATTCATCTTGGCACCCAGCTTGTCGATGAAGGGGATGATCAGGTTGAGGCCCGGATCGAGCGTGCGCGTATAGCGGCCGAAACGCTCCACCGTGTAGCGGTAGCCCTGCGGCACGGTCTTGATCCCGGCAAACAGCACAAGGATGACGAAGACCACAAGTGCAATGACGACGATATCGAAGCCGGACAGATCCATGTGCCTCTTCTCCTTGAAGATGGGTGATGCTCGCCCTCATGTAGGTTACGCAGGCACATGATGCCAGTGGCCGTGGCCATGCGTTGCGTTTGCGTCGCGGTGCATTTTCGGTTATCAGGCCCGCCTTAGAACCACCGGTCGCAGCCTACCCGGTAAAAACAAGGACCCTGACCCATGAAGATACTCGTCGTCTGCTCCGGCGGACTCGATTCCGTGACGCTTGCCGAAAAGGTGGCCGCGGAACACCAGTTGATCGGCCTGATTTCCTTCGACTATGGCCAGCGCCATAAAAAGGAGCTGGATTTCGCCGCCCGAGCTGCCGCCCGTCTCGGCGTGCCGCATGATGTGATCGACATTTCCGGCATTGGCCGTCACCTGACAGGTTCGGCACTCACCGATGATCTCGATGTGCCGGACGGGCACTATGCCGAGGATACGATGAAGGTGACGGTGGTGCCCAACCGCAATGCCATCATGCTGTCCATCGCCTTCGGGCTTGCTGCTGCCCGCAAGGCAGACGCCGTGGCCGTTGCCGTGCATGGCGGCGATCACTTCATCTATCCAGACTGCCGGCCGGGTTTCATCGACAGTTTCCAGGTGATGCAGGACCATGCGCTGGAAGGCTATGCGGACGTGGTGCTGTATGCGCCCTTCGTGCGGATCTCCAAGGCCGATATCGTCACCGAAGGGGCAAGGCTTGGCGCCTCCTTCGCCGAGACCTGGTCCTGCTACAAAGGCGGGCAGCATCATTGCGGGCGTTGCGGCACCTGCGTGGAGCGTCGCGAGGCCTTCTTCCTGGCCGGCGTCGAGGATCCGACACATTACGAGGACCCGGATTTCTGGAAGGCCGCCACGGTCGGCTTCAAGGCCGAGGCGGTGTGACGCCATGTTCAGGATCACCAAGGAATTTCACTTTTCCGCTTCGCACCAGCTGACGCATTTGCCCGATGACCACCAGTGCGCCCGCCTGCATGGCCATAATTACATCGTCGTCGTGGAGCTTGCCGGCGAGGCGCTGAACAGCGATGGCTTCGTGCGCGATTATCACGAGCTGAAAGTGCTGAAGACCTATATCGATGATGAGTTCGACCATCGTCACCTGAACGATGTGATGGGCACGTCCATGTCTACGGCGGAAAATCTCGCCCGCCATTTCTACGACTGGTGCAAGCAGCGCTTTCCCGAAACCTCTGCCGTGAAGGTCAGCGAGACGCCGAAGACCTGGGCGGAGTACCGACCGTGAGCGTGAACGAGACCTCGCTGATCCGCATCAGCGAGATTTTCGGGCCGACCATTCAGGGCGAGGGCGTGCTGATTGGCCAGCCGACTGTTTTCGTGCGCACCGGCGGCTGCGATTACCGCTGTTCGTGGTGCGACAGCCTGCATGCGGTGGAAAGCCGCTTCCGCGCTGACTGGAAGCCGATGAGCGTCGAGGCGATCTGGGCGGACGTCCGTGCCTTGTCCTCTGGCCGGCCGCTCACCGTCTCCCTGTCGGGCGGCAATCCGGCCATTCAGCCGCTCGGAGACCTCATCGCGCATGGCCATGGCCTCGGCTATCGTTTTGCGCTGGAAACGCAGGGCTCGATTGCAAAACCCTGGTTTGCCGATCTCGACGTGCTGGTTCTGTCGCCCAAGCCGCCATCCAGCGGCATGAAGACGGATTTTGCAGCCCTTGCCGACTGTCTGGCGATGGCGGGGGAAAAGCCGCGCATCGTGCTGAAATTCGTCATTTTCGACGAGGCCGACTATGCCTTTGCCGGCAGGGTGGCAAGCCTGCATCCGGGCCTGCCGGTCTATCTCCAGCCCGGCAACCACACGCCACCGCCGCCGGAGGCCGACGACGCCGTGATCGATCTCGACGGCATCATGGAGCGCATGCATTGGCTGGTTGACCGGGTGATCGCCGATGGCTGGTTTTCCGCAACCGTTTTGCCGCAACTGCATGTACTGCTCTGGGGCAACCGGCGCGGGGTATGATCCATTCAAACCTCTGATTGGACCATCAGCGCATCCTGCGCGAATTTCGGCAGATGATCCCGACGAGGCGCCCCGATGAAGCTGCAATTGATCCGCAATGCCACGCTGAAGCTTCACTATGCGGGGCGCTGCATCCTGATCGACCCCTATTTTGCGCCGCGCCATAGCTTGCCATCCTATACAGGCCGCTCTGCCAATCCGCTGGTCGATCTGCCGTTGCCGGTTCCAGACATCCTCGATGGCGTCGAATTGGTCATTGTTTCGCACCTGCATTCGGACCATTTCGATAGTGTCGCCAAGGCGCTTGTACCCAAGGACCTGCCCATTCTCTGCCAGCCGGGCGATGAGGGCGAGATTGCCAAAGCGGGGTTCACGGATGTGACGCCGCTTGCCGATGAGATCGACTGGCAGGGCATTCGCTTCACGCGCTGCGAGGCAAGCCATGGGCTGGGGCCGGTGGTCGAAATCATGGGCAAGGTCATGGGCGTTTTGATCTCCAGCCCGAAAGAGCCAAGCCTCTACTGGGCCGGCGATACGGTGCTTTACCCGCCGGTTTTGCAGAGGATCCGCTGCGACAGGCCGGATATCACCGTCAGCCATTCCTGCGGTGCGCTCTGGGATGATGATCTGATCGTCATGGATGCGGCTGAGACGGTTCATCTCGCGAACGCCGCTCTGGCGGCGAATGCCGGCGCGATTGTCGTTGCCACGCATATGGAGGCGCTGGACCATGCCAGCGTCAGCCGTGACGATCTGCGCGCCGCAGCCAATGCCGCCAGGATTGGCGTGGACAGACTTGTCATTCCGCAGGACGGTGAGGCGATCAGTTTCGAGATCTGAGGCAGGATGAAAGCGGCGCCGGTCGGAACGGCGCCGCCATTTCCGATTTACACCCAGCCCATCAGTTCGCGGCGGGTGATGTGTTCCAGTACGCGCATGCCGTCCTCGCTGTCGTTCAGGCAGGGGATATGCGAAAACTTCTCGCCGCCATTGTGCAGGAAATCCTCGCCGGCTTCCACGGCGATTTCTTCCAGCGTTTCCAGGCAATCGGAGACGAAGCCGGGATTGAGAATGGCGATGCGCTTGACGCCGTCCTTGGCGAGCTTTTCCACGGTCTTGTCGGTATAGGGCTGCAGCCATTCTTCCGGCCCGAACCGTGACTGGAAGGTCAGCATCATCCTATCCTTTTCCCAGCCCAGACGGTCGCGCAGCAGGCGCGTCGTCTTGTAGCACTGGCAGTGATAGGGGTCGCCCTTGTTGAAATAGGACATCGGGATGCCGTGATAGGAGGTGATGACGAGTTCAGGCTCCCAATCCAGCGTCGCCAGGTGCTTTTCGATCGAACAGGCCAACGCATCGATATAGACCGGATCGTCATGATAGCGCGGCACGGTGCGAAGCGCCGGCTGCCAGCGCATCTTCAACAGCGCCTTGAAGGCCTCGTCATTGACCGTGGCGGTCGTTGCCGCCGCATATTGCGGATAGAGCGGGAAGAGCAGGATCTTCTCGCAGCCGGCCTTCTGCATTTCTTCCATCTTGGCCTGGATGGCTGGCTGGCCGTAACGCATGGCCCAATCGACATGCACATGCGGCATGTCCTTGAAGCGTTCCGCCAGGATTTCCGCCTGGTTGCGCGTATAGGTGCGCAGATAGCTCTCGTCGAGATCCTTGTTCCAGATGCTCTTATAGGCCTCGCCGACCTTCTGCGGACGCTTGTTCAAGACGATGCCATAGAGGATCGGATACCAGAACAGCCGCGACCATTCGATGACGCGTTTGTCGGTCAGGAATTCCGCCAGATAGCGGCGCATCGACCAGTAGTCGGTGCCGTCCGGTGTGCCGAGATTGACGATGAGAACACCGACCTTGCCGAAACGAACGGGTGGGTGATCGGGCGGCAGATGAGAGACGGGGGCATTCGACATCAATAAATTTCCCGGAAAAATGCGTGAAGGTCCAAGTCCGGCTACGCAGGCCGGAACCGTTCAGTTCTCTGTAGAAACAAAAAACGGCCCGGGAAAGCCCGGACCGTTGTCCTTTGTCGTGACAAATGGTCCCTGATGCTGCGGCTTACTTGGCCGGCAGCAGCAGTTCGGCGCCAACGGCGATCACATTGGGATTGCGCAGCGTGTTTGCCTTGGCAATCTTGGTCCACTGTTCACCGTCGCCATAGGCTGTTTCGGCGATCTTCCACAGCGATTCACCCTTGAGCACGATATGCTTGGTCGGGCCGGCCGGAGCCGGAGCGGCAGGCGCTACCGGGGCGGGGGCGGCAGGCGCTGCGGCCACAACCGGTGCGGCTGGCGCTGCCGGCGCTGCAGGAGCAGGAGCGACTGCCGGTGCTGCGGGTGCAGGTGCAGGTGCAGGTGCTGCAGCAACAGCCGGGGCTGCCGGAGCGGCTGCGGGGGCAGCGGCAGCCGGTGCCGGAGCCTTCGGCGGAGCCACATAGCCAGCCGGCGTCAGGTCCTTGATGCGACCGTCCGTATAGGGCTTGTAGGGCGAATTGGCGCTGATGTAATCGGCCACGGCCTGTTCCAGGTTCGGCCCGAAGTCATAAGGGTTCACCGCATTGGTGGCGAACATCTTGAAGCCGTCGCCGCCGCCGCGCACATAATTGTTGGTCACGACGCCATAGGTCTTGGCCGGATCGAGCGCCACGAAGCCCGTGCCTTCCTTGACCATCACGTCGCTGACGCGGCTGCCGACCGGCTTGGAACGGTCGAAGGCATAGGTCATGCCGCCCACCTGCACGAAGCGGCCTGCGCCGTCCTCGATCTGGCTGACACCGTTTTCAAGGGCCGCCTTCAGATCGGCACCCTTGATCTGGAAGGTTGCGATCGTGTTCTGGAACGGCAGGACCGTCAGAACTTCGCCCATTGTCACATCGCCCTGGTCGATGGAGGCACGCAGGCCCCCGCCATTGACGATGGCGATCGTGATGCCCTGTTCCTTGACACGGGCGAGCGAGGCGTCGGCAACGAGATTGCCCATCGAGCATTCCAGTGCACGGCATACCTTGCGGTCGCCGTTGATATCGCCTTCAGACGTGCCGACAACCTTCTTCTTCAATTCTTCCAGCGGCGCGCCGAGTTCCTTCACCTTGGCCACATAGGCTTCGTCCGGCTTCACCGATGCATCGAGAAGCTTCGGCCCGCCGGTTGCCGATTTCACCACGCCATTGTCGTCGAAGGTGACCGTCAGTTCGCCGAGATATTTGGAATAGGCATAGGCCGTGACGACCGGAATTTCGACGCCTGCCGGGTTCTTCACCATGGTCGGATAGGGACCGGAGGACTTCGGGTCTGTCGAGGACAGGTAGGTGTGGCTGTGGCCGCCGACCACCACGTCGAGACCATCGACGGCTGCTGCGATTTCCTTGTCCTTGTTATACCCGACATGTGTCAACGCAACGATCTTGTTGACGCCCTGGGCCTGCAGGTCCTTCACGGCCGAGCGCAGATAGGTGATTTCGTCTTCAAACGAGATATCCGGGCCAGGTGAAGAGGTCTCGCCGCTATCGGTTGCCAGAACCGAGACGACACCCACCTTCTGGCCGCCGATCTCCTTGACCACATAGCCCTTATACTTGCCGTCGAGCAAAGTGCCCTTCTTGGCAATCGTGTTGCCGGAAATGATCGGGAACTTCAGCGCCGCAATAAATTTGTTCAGCTCTTCCGGGCCGTCGTCGAATTCGTGGTTGCCGATTGCCATGGCATCAAAGCCGATGCCGTTCATGAAGTCGGCAACCGGGGCGCTCTTGAAGGTCGAATAGTAGAGCGATCCCTGGAACTGGTCGCCGGCATCGAGAACCAAGATATTGGCGCCGCTATTGGCCGCGCGGAAACCATCGATAGCGCTTTTGACGCGCGCAATGCCGCCGAAGCATTCATTGGCATCGGCTTCCTTCTGCGAACACGTGGCGTCGGACTTGTTGATCGCCTCGATGCGCGAATGCAGATCGTTGATGTGCAGGATGTCGAGCTTGTAGTCGGCAAAGGCCACCCCGGCGGACAGGGCGAACGTCGTCGCTGCGACTACACTTAAACCCACGCGTCTGATCATCATCGTAACTCCTGTTGTTCAGGCGACGGTTTGCGCCGCCTTGTTCCGCCTGTTTTTAATTATGGATTGTGACAGTCATTCCACTTGGCATGTTTCCATCAAGGAAGAGCGACTTCAAGCGAAATATGACAGGCGTGCCGCGCTCTATCCACACAAGCTGTGGCTGCAGAATTATTTCAGCCTGCCCGGTCGCTCCCGGCGTGCTTGGTCCAGATATGCAAAACCCCGCCGGAGCGGGGTTTCAGGAGAGATGAGCAAGCTGAATGGTCAGATGCGCCGTGTCAGTGAGAATTGCGAGCCGCTATCGGCCGTGCAGTTGAGCTGCGAGGGCGAGACCATGGCGCAGTTGACGCGTGATTGGGTCTGGCGAACAATCGAGGTCATGTTGATCTCGACCAGCGTGGGCGACACATTGGTATAGGTGCCGCTGGCCAGAAGTGCGTTGGTATCGGTCGCGCGGGTGTTGAACGTGCCGCCCTGGAAGGTGGATACGATGCCGTTCGGATCGACCCAGCTGCCTTCGACGCCCTGCGGCTGCGGGGGTGGTGGGGCAATGCGCGGTCCCGGCGATGAAACGCAGGCCGTCAGCATTGCAGCGGCAACAACCGCCAGGGCTCCCTTGATCTTCATAGTCTGTCTCCCGCGATTCGCTCGCCAATCTCTAAAATAACGATGGCGCGAACCCCCATCTAATGCAAGGCGGACACATTGACAGTCCGCCTTGCCTGTTTTCCCCGCAAAGCTTCGTTATGCGGGCTGAAATCCGATCAGGTGCGTACCAGAATATTCTTGAACTGCCAGGGGTCCTTCTCGTCCAGCTCTTCCGGGAAGAGGCCCGGACGGCCATCAAGCGGCGTCCAGTCCGTATAATGGCCTTCGACCGGGCCAAGATAAGGGGACTGAACTTCCAGGCAGCGCTTGTAATCGACTTCGTCGGCTTCGACGATACCGGCCTTCGGGTTCTCGATGGCCCAGACCATGCCGGCGAGCACGGCAGAGGTTACCTGCAGGCCCGTGGCGTTCTGATAGGGCGCGATGCGACGGGTTTCTTCCAGCGAAAGGCGTGAGCCATACCAGTAGGCGTTCTTTTCGTGGCCGTAGAGCAGCACGCCGAGTTCGTCGATACCCTCTTCCAGCTCATGTTCGTCGAGAACGTGCAGGACCGGCTGTGCTGTGCCGCCATTGCCGAACATTTCGTGCAGCGACAGCACGGCATCATTGGCGGGATGGTAGGCGTAATGGCAGGTCGGGCGATAGACGACTTCGCCATCCTTCTCGACCGTGAAATAATCGGCAATCGAGATGGATTCGTTGTGGGTGACGAGGAAGCCGTATTGCGGGCCGGGTGTCGGGCACCAGGTGCGAACGCGGGTATTGGCGCCGGGCTGTTCCAGATAGATGGCTGCCTTGCAGCCCTTCTTGTGCTTCTTGGCGTTCTTCGGCATCCAGTTCTCATGGGTGCCCCAGCCGAGTTCGGCTGGCTGCAGGCCTTCCGAAATGAAGCCTTCGACCGACCAGGTGTTCCAGAACACATTGAGGGGCTTGGGGTGCTTGGTCAGCTGCGTGTCGCGTTCGGCAATGTGGATGCCCTTGACGCCGAGCTTCTTCATCAGCTTGGCCCAGCCTTCGCGGTCGTTCTGGTCGGGCTCTTCGAACTTCAGGCCGGTGTCTGTGGCCAGGTTGACGAGCGCCTGCTTGACGAACCAGGACACCATGCCCGGATTGGCGCCGCAGGTGGACACGGCCGTCGTGCCGCCGGGGTTCTTGCGCTTTTCAGCCCGTACGGTTTCGCGCAGCGCGTAATTGGTGCGCTCGGAATTCTTCATGCTCTTGTCGAAGTAGAAGCCGAGCCAGGGTTCGACGACGGTATCGATATAGAGCACGTCCAGCTTGCGGCAGAGCTTCATCAGGTCGAGCGAGCCCGTATCAACCGAGAGGTTGACGCAGAAACCCTGGCCTTCGCCTTCGGTCAGAAGCGGCTTCAGCAGTTCTTTGTAGTTTTCCTTGGTCACATGCGCCTTGATGTGACGCACGCCATGCTTGGCCAGGATCTCCATGTCGGAGGGCTCCTCGCGCGGGTCGATGACGACCATCCGGCTCTTGTCGAATTTGAAATGGCGCTCGATCAGCGGCAGCGTACCGCGCCCGATCGAACCGAAGCCGATCATTACGATCGGGCCGGTGATTTCGCCATAAACCGGATAGGTCTGCGTGGTCATTGCGTATCTCCTTAGAAGGGCGGCTGCGCGCGGCTCTGATGTCCGCAAAGCTTTGTCTGAAAAGCTTGCCGGGACCGTTTGCGCCCTAGATCACAATTCCACGACAGAATAAAGACCGTCCTTCCGGCAAGTGCGTGCTGGCGAGTGCTTGGCACCCGCCGCCTCCGATCAGATGGCCACCCGGTTCTGCCCGACCTGCTGTCTGCGCAGATGCCGGAACAGGCCAAGCATGGTCATGACGAGGCCCGCAGAGATCAGCGCCAGCCACAGGCTTTCGACTGGATTGGAAGCGGCGACCGCAATGCAGTCAGTATAGGCAAGATACCAGAAACCGACATAGATCAGCATGAAGAACGCCAGCGCAACATAATAGATCAGCGGAAGCAGCAAGGCCCGCGCTGCAAGCGAGTGCGACGGCAGGCTTGCAAGGGCGCCGATGCGACCATTGCCGAACACCACGGTGATGCCGAGCGCGGCGATGATGGGCATGTGGCCGACGAGATCCACGCGGCCGAAATCCACGACGGCGCCGAGGAAGATAAAGGCGAGCACCACGGCCGAGGCCCGGCTGGATGCCTTGCCGCCCAGCAGAAGCATGGCGGCCGCGCCAAATTCCACCCAGCCGGCAAAATTGAGGAAAACTTCCGGCGGCATGCCCATGGAGAGATGTGGAAACTTGGCCAGGAGCGGTATCGACCAGCTGGCATAGGCCCATTTTTCGATGGCCGCCCACATCAATGTCCAGGACATGAAAAGGGCAAGAACGCCCAGCCTGTCTTTGGCAAGCCAGTTCAGCCGCCTGATGCCGAGATAGTCGACGCTGATTCCGATGACGTAAAAGGCGATGCCGAAGAACAGCGGATAGTCGAGCAGATGGTAGATGCCATATTGTCGTGCCGCCCCTGTCCAGAGACAGATCAGGCCAGCTCCGGCCAGCCAGGTTGTCTGCCGGCTGAGGCATGTCAGCGCCAGCAGCAGTTGAAGCCATTGCAGGGAAGGGTTTTGGGCAAACAGTTCCGGCGTCAGCCAGATCGGGGCGGGCAGAAGCCAGAGCCAGGACAGCCAGACGCCAAGTGCGACGCGAATCAGCCGATCGGCCACGATGAATGGCTCGTTCGTCAGCGCTGTCGGCAGCGCCATGCCCTTGTGGGCGACATCAAAGCCGATGCACAGCCACAGCGCCGGCAGGCTCAAGGCGAAACCGACCAGCCAGGGCCAGTTCGCCATGAAGTCCAGCGGCGAGACCGGCGCCACGGACAGATCATAGGGTTGAAACCATTTCACATGCGCGCAGGCGGCTGTGGGCCAACTCGCCATCGTGATGCAGAGCGCAATAATGACTGCCTGTTTCGTGCCGAGACGGCTTGCCGACGATCCAAATGTAAGCATGGAAATATCTCTTGCGGCGACTATAAAGCCATTATGCTGCATAGCGTTTTAGCCGCAAGAAGGCAGAATAAAGTAACCTTCACATTCGCAGAGTGAAATGTATTTCTACTTTTGAGTGTGTTATTCTGAAATTTTCCAGCCGGCTGAAAGATCGATAGAAAGACTATGATTTTAATAGAATCATACTCTTGCTAGAGGTTCTTGTGATTCCGACATTTGCTCAAGAGGGTGCGACTAAGAGATGCAAATGTTGGAATCGAACCGCTAGGAGAATGCGGCGGCCTTTTCCCGCAGCATGGCAATCATTGCGCTGCGCTTGGCCAGAAGCCCCTTGTAGGCCGCTTCTTCCGGCGTCATCGCCTCCAGTTGATCGGCAAGCGATGCCATCAGGGCTGCGCCATTCGCTTGCCTGGCCAGTGCGGTGATCGGATCGAGATAGATGCGGATGGTGAACAGGATGTCGCCGCTTGCCGGCAGCTTGCGCAGCGTCTGGCGTTCCACCCGCAGGAAGCAATCTTCCGGCGGCAGGTCCGGCAGTTTGCGTTCGCTCTTGGGCTTTGGGGTAAACAGCTGGTCGTTCCAGTTCACCGACCAGTTCATGCGCTTGACCGCCCTGTCCGGCGACAGCCGATCGAACATGCGGTTGATGAGATCCGCATTGCGGCTGGCCCCATCGAAACCCGGCACATCGGCATGTACCTCATCCATCACCCGCCCGAATTTTTCCTCCAGCGACCAGGAGGAGGGGAAAGCAACGAAGGCGGCGGCAATGCGCCAGCCGTCTTGCCCGCGCCGCATGATGACGAGATCGTCCTCGACCAGAAGCCCGGCCCGCACAAGCGGCGGTGTGTTTTCGTCTACAAGATCGACAGGCGCGCCACCCTCGGGACACAGGTTTTCTGCCTCCCGCCGGTAAAGATTCGGATAGCGGTCTGGCAGATAGGCGGCAAGCAGATCGAGCACTTCCGCCTGTGCCGATTGGGTCTCGGCTTCTGCCCGGAAAATCTCGGGATAGTGGGTGGAGAGCAGCGCACGTTTTTGTGCCAGATAGGCGGCCAGATCCGCATCGGGCTCGATCCAGTCGGCAAGGTCGAGCTGCGACAGGCCGATGGTGAACGGCGTCGAGGATCCGTCATAGGGGGTGTGGGTGAGGTTTCTCACTCCACCAGTTCCGCCGCGATCAGCCCGCGCAGCGAATTGCCGACAAACACCTTGCGATGTTTGAGATCGTCCGGCATCAGCACCTGCGACCGTGCCTTGCGCTCGCGGATCAGGTCGGCGCGCAGCACGCCCGGCAGCAGGCCTGAACTGAGAGGCGGCGTGAGCAACTGGCCGTCTTCGGCCTCGACGAAGAGATTGGTGATCGTGCCCTCGCACAGCTCGCCACGCTCGTTCAGCAGCAGAACCTCATCGGCCTCAGCCTTGGAAAACTCGGCGCGCGCAGCATCATAGGGGGCGCGCCGGGTGGTCTTGTGGCGAAACAGGCTGTCGTCGGAGGCAAGACGCTGGCCGGCAATGCGCAGCCGCCAGATCCGGCCCTCGGGCTCCGGCTCAAAGGGCGTGGTGGTGATGTCGATCTTGCCGCGATAGGTCATGGCAAGGCGCACGCGAAGCGGACCAGAGCCGCTGACGGCGGCCTTCAACTGCGCCTCCGCACCGTCCGGTTGGCGAAAGCCCAGCGCGTCTGCGGACCGGCTGAGCCGTCGCAGATGCTGGTCCAGCCGCAGGAAGCCGTCCTGCGGTTCCCAGCGCATGGTCTCGATCAGCAGGAAGTCGGCCGTCTGCTTGGCTGTCCTGCCTGCTGGCTTACTGCGAAGCGCGTTTTGAGTAGGCATTCGTCGTATTCCGCCTTTGCCGTCGAATCGAAGACAATTCCGCCGCCAACATTGAAGACTGCCCTGCCGCCGTTGAAAAGAGTGAGCGTGCGGATCGCCACTGAAAATCGCATGGGCCCTGCCGGATCGCAATAGCCGATGGCGCCGCAATAGATATCGCGCGGCCCGGTTTCTAATTCGCCCAGAATGCGCATGGCCCACATTTTCGGGGCGCCGGTGATGGAGCCGCAGGGAAACAGTGCCGACAGAATCTGCGGCAGGCCGATGCTGGGCAGGAGTTTTGCCCGCACATGGCTCACCATCTGGTGCACGGTCGGATAGGTCTCGATGGCAAACAGTTTCGGCACGGTGAGCGTGCCCACTTCAGAGATCACCGAGATATCATTGCGCAGCAGATCGACGATCATGCGGTTTTCGGCCTGCGTTTTTTCATCCGAGAGCATGGCGGCAATGATGGCCGCATCCTCCTGCGCGTCCGCGCCGCGTGGTGCCGTGCCTTTCATCGGGTGCGTCTCGATCACGCCCTCATTATCCACCTTGAAGAACAGTTCTGGCGAGCGCGACAGGATGATCGGCCCACCCAGATCAATCAGCGCGCCGTAATGCACCGGCTGGCGGGCTGTGAGTGACCAGAAGGCTGTGAGCGGATCGCCCTGCCAGCGGGCTGTTACCGGCATGGTCAGATTGGCCTGGTAGCAATCGCCGCGCCGCAGATGCGCATGCAGCCGGTCAAAGCGCGTGCGATAGGTTTCGAAATCCCAGCCCATTTCGACATCGGTGAGGAAGGGTGGCTTGCCATCGCTATCCGCAACCGTGGTTTCCACGGGGTTTGCCAGGGGATGGTCGCCTCTAGCAGGCGCATCGAAAATGCCCATGCAGACAAGCGGGGTTTCGCGATCCGGCACGATCAGCGGCGTCAGCTTCTCCTCGAAGACATGGCCTGCTTCATAGGAGAGATAGCCGGCAAGCCAGAGCCCGTCCTTGCGTGCCGCCTCCAGCCGCTCCAGCGCCGGCAGGATTTCCTCGGCCTTACGCGCCATGACGATTTCGCGCGGTCGGTCGAAGACAAGGCTCGTTCCTGCGCGGTCATCGCGGAAGAGGGCGTAGGGTGAATGAACTGACATGCCGTTGCAAAATTCCCGGTATCCTCCGCCCGCCGCTATATCCCAAGTCCGGGAGACGGCGGCGGGCATAGAGACGTTATACCCGATCCATGGCTTCCAGCTCGTCGATCAGGCCCTCAATCATCGAAAGCCCTTTCGACCAGAAGGCTGGATCGGTGGCATCAAGGCCGAAGGGGGCCAGTAACTCGGAATGGTGCTTGGTGCCGCCGGCCTTCAGAAGCTCGAAATACTTTTCCTGGAACCCTTCCTCGGCATTCTGGTAGACGGCATAGAGCGAGTTCACCAGGCAATCGCCAAAGGCATAGGCATAGACATAGAAGGGCGAGTGGATGAAGTGGGGGATATAGGTCCACCAGGTCTCATAGCCTTCCGAGATCCTGATGGCCGGCCCGAGGCTTTCGCCCTGGACCGAGAGCCACAGTTCGCCGATCTGTTCGGCGGTCAGTTCGCCTTCCTTGCGCGCCGTGTGCAGCTTGCGCTCGAAATCGTAAAAGGCGATCTGGCGCACGACCGTGTTGATCATGTCCTCCACCTTCTGGGCGAGCATTGCCTTGCGCTCGCGCCTGTCAGTGGTCTTTTCCAGAAGCGCGCGGAAGGTCAGCATTTCGCCGAAGACAGAGGCCGTTTCGGCCAGTGTCAACGGTGTCTGGCACATCAGAGCGCCCTGTCCGCCGGCCAAAACCTGATGCACGCCATGGCCCAGTTCATGGGCAAGCGTCATCACATCGCGCGGCTTGCCGAGATAGTTGACCAGCACGTAAGGATGGGCGGAGGGCACGGTCGGATGGGCAAAGGCACCCGGCGTCTTGCCAGTGCGGGCCGGCGCATCGATCCATTGTTCGTCAAAGAAGCGGCGAGCAATAGCGGCCATATCCGGCGCAAAGGCGCCATAGGCGGATAGAACCGTTTCCCTGGCATCTGCCCAGGGAATGAGGGCGGTCGGCGCTTCCGGCAGCGGCGCATTGCGGTCCCAGAAATTCATCTGTTCCATGCCCAGCCACTTTGCCTTCATCGCATAGTAGCGGTGCGACAGGCGCGGATAGGCCTGCTTGACGGCTGCCGCCAGCGCATCCACCACTTCGCGCTCGACCCGGTTCGACAGATGGCGGCCATCGGCAATATCCTCAAAGCCGCGCCAGCGATCGCCGATTTCCTTGTCCTTTGCCAGCGTATTGGTGATGAGGGTGAAGACGCGCAGATTGTCCTTGAAGGTTTTGGAGAGGGCCTTGGCGGCCTTGGCTCGCTTCTCTTCCTGCGGTTCCTGCAACAGGTTCAAGGTGCGTTCGAGCGGCAGAATCTCGCCGTCGATGTCGAAGCGCAACTCGGCCATGGTCTCATCAAACAGCCGGTTGAAGGCGGCCGCACTCGTCATCGACTTTTCGAGGAAAAGCTGTTCGAGCCTGTCATCCAGCTGATAGGGCTTGTCCTTGCGCAGGTCGAGAATCCAGGGCGCGTAATGGGCAGCCTTCGGATCGCTGGCAAGGCACGCATCGATCACGGCATCATCGATGCGGTTGAGTTCAAGCGCAAAGAACAGAAGATGGGTGGAGAGTTCCGTCAGCTTCGATTGCACGTCGCCATAGAACTTGCCATTGGCCGGATCGGACGTGTCGGAAAAATAGGTAAGGCCGGCAAACGAGCCGAGCCGTCCGACAAGATCATCGATCTCTTCATAGGCGGCGACGGCGGCACCAAGGCCATCCTGACCGGTCTTGCTGGCGGCTTGCGCCAGTTTGCCCTTGAAACGTGTCTCGAAAGAGCGCGATAGTTCCAATGCGCGTGCCATATCGGTGCGGAATTCATCGCCGTCCTTTGATGGGTAGAGATCGGCGAGACGCCAGATGGGAAGTTCGCCCAGAGCAGCGTCCTTTATGCCGTTCGCGGCACCTTCGGCGGTGGCATAGGCGATTGCTGGCATCGTGAAGGCTTGGCGGATTGTATCGGACACGGTCAAGGCAGGTCTCCCATCATCTTCTTTTGGCGCAAATCGGAGCGCTCAGGCTGTTTTCATCGGTCACGTTTAAAATGCAAGCATTTCTCAAAACGGGATGTTTAACCCCATCTGAGACAACAGTATCGAACGGTCCCGCCATGGGACATGAAGTTTGAGAATTCGGAGCAGACATGACGGCCCATATTCTTATTGTCGATGATGATCCCGTCCAGCGCCGCTTGCTGAAGAATGCCGTTGAGCGCTATGGCCATGCGGCCCATGTCGCGGAAAACGGTCGCATTGCGCTCGAATTCCTGAAGCGCAACCGGCGCCAGTTCAACGTCATCGTGCTTGACCTGATGATGCCGGAGCTTGACGGCCTCGGCTTCCTGCAGGCAGCCACCGAAATCGGCCTCGACATTCCCGTCATCGTGCAGACCGGACAGGGCGGCATAGAAACCGTGGTTCAGGCCATGCGCGCCGGTGCATTCGATTTCGTCGTCAAGCCGGTCTCGCCGGAGCGCATCGCGGCCTCGATTGCCAATGCGCTGAAGGTGGATTACCGCGACAGCAAAGTGAAGGCCGTCCGTAAGACGAAGGGCGCAGCCGTCAGCTTCGGTGATATCGTCTCGGCAAGCCCCGATATGCTGCGCGTCATCGATCTGGCGCATCGTGCTGCCCAGTCGCATATTCCCGTCGTTCTTGAAGGCGAATCGGGTGTCGGCAAGGAAATGATTGCCCGCGCCATCCAGGCCAGCGGCGAACGCGCCAACAAGCCGTTCATCACCGTCAATTGCGGCGCCATCCCGGCCAATCTCGTGGAAAGCATTCTCTTCGGCCACGAGAAGGGTGCCTTTACCGGTGCGACGGAACGCCATACCGGCAAGTTCATGGAAGCCGATGGCGGCACGCTGTTTCTCGACGAGATCGGTGATCTGCCGCTCGATGTGCAGGTGAAGCTGTTGCGTGCCGTGCAGCAGGGCGAAATCGAGACCGTCGGTGCCGGCAAGGTGCAGAAGGTCGATGTGCGCCTGATCTCGGCCACAAACAAGGATCTGATCGAAGAGGTGCGCGCCGGGCGTTTCCGCGAGGACCTCTATTATCGCCTCAACGTTTTCCCGATCACCATTCCGGCGCTGCGTCGTCGCAAGGAAGACATTCCGCATCTGGCACGCGTGTTCACCGAACGTTTTTCGGCCGAGCAAAAGCATGAGCGCCCCTTGCAGGTGGGAAGCGGCGCCATGGCGCTTCTGACCTCCTATGACTGGCCGGGCAATATCCGCCAGCTGGAAAACGCCATCTTCCGCGCCGTGGTTCTGGCAGAGGGCGGCGAGTTGACGGAAAAGGATTTCCCGCAGATCGCGGCACAGATCCCCGACTTCCAGAGTTCGGAACTGCTGGCGACGGTCGTTGTGCCGGTAGAGGACTATTCCACGCATGACGACGCCGAGCAGGCCATGTCCGATATGCTGCGCCAGGCGCGTGCGGAAGCGGCCCGGTCGATGTCGATGTTCGGCGCATCGGACAATGTCATCGTCAGCACCGACGAAACCGGCGAGGTTCGCAAGCTCGCCGACGTGGAAGAGGAACTGATCCGCTTCGCGCTGAAATTCTATCGCGGGCAGATGAGCCAGGTGGCGCGCAAGCTCGGCATCGGTCGCTCAACGCTGTATCGCAAGCTCAAGGATTACGGGATTGACCCCGACGACCCTTTGAAGGAGGCGGCGTGAACCCCGCGTCGCCTCCAAACCGATAAAATCATGCATTTATCTTCAGGCAAGGATGTTTCGTTACGAACCGTCAACCTTTCGGTAGGCTTTTGTTGACTATGAAAGAAGTGCTTGTGCGCATGTGGCAGATTTGCCATGGTGTCACCGCAATTCACGGTCATGTGAGGCAGCACCGGATGTTGTCTATCAGACGGGGAACGTTTTGCCGTATCAGTATGCAGATTCAACACCTTCGGGTGACAATGGACGGCGGCCGGTCGCACGCTTTTTGAGAACGGTGGTCAAGCGCGCCGCGGCAGCATTCCTGTCTCTGGCTCTCAGTGTGTCTGCGATTGCCGTTCCCGCAGCGCCTGCCTTGGCCGCTGGCGAAACCCGCAGCCTGAAACTTTATTTCGTCCATACCGGCGAACGCGCCGTAATCACCTTCAAGCGCAATGGTCGCTATGACCAGCAGGGTCTGCAACAGATTAACCGGTTTCTGCGCGACTGGCGTCGCAACGAACCGACGAAGATGGACCCGCGCCTTTTCGATCTGGTCTGGGAAGTCTATCGCCGCGCCGGTGGCAGCGATTACATCCATGTCGTCTCCGCCTATCGTTCTCCCACCACCAATGGTGCGCTTCGTTCGCGCACCAAGGGCGTGGCCAAGAATAGCCAGCACATGCTGGGCAAGGCCATGGACTTTTTCATTCCCGGCGTGAAGCTTGCCACCCTGCGCGGCATTGCCATGCAGATGCAGGTGGGTGGCGTCGGTTATTATCCGACCTCCGGTTCACCTTTCGTGCATCTGGATGTCGGCAGCGTGCGCGCCTGGCCGCGCATGTCGCGCCAGGAACTGGTTCAGCTTTTCCCCAATGGCAACACCATGCATCTGCCGGCTGACGGCAAGCCGCTGCCCGGCTATGAGCAGGCGGTTGCCGATTACAAGCGCCGCATCGGTGCCAATTCCATCCAGATCGCCGGAACGGCCGGCAATGCGCCGTCGTCTTCCTCCAGCCGCAAGCCGACAAACCTGATGGCCATGCTGTTTGGCGGTGGTGGTGACGAGGATGAGGATGCCGAAGCCATTGCAGCGCCGGCCGAAGTGCCAAGCCGCCCGGCAACCCGTGCCCCGGTTGCCGAAGAGCCCGCGGACGACGCGCCGGTGCAGGTGGCCGTTGCCGCGCCCGTGCGCCCCGAAATTGCCGCTGCGCCGGTTCGCCCGGAAATTGCTGCCGCAGCTGATGTTGCAGCACCCGTGCCGCTCAGCCGTCCCTCCTTCCGCCAGGATCCTGCCGTTGGCGGTCTGGCATCCGCCCTTTACTCGCCGCAGCGCAATGCGGCGCAGGAAGCGCTGGCCGCTGCCACCACAGTGACGCCGCTCGCAAGGCCGGCGCCTGAAGCCGAGACATTCGTCGATCTGGCCAGCATGACCATTCCTGTGCCGACGCTGCTTGGACCGCGTGGCATGAAGGGTGATGCAGAACCGTCCAATATCGTCACCGCCTCGCTGGGTGCGGCTGAGGAACAGGCGCTTCTGTCTGCTGTTCCGGTGCCGGCGCATCGTCCGGCAGCGGTGTTGGAGCATGTTGCCGAACCGGCAGTGCCAGCTCCTGCGCAATCTGCCATGACCAATGCCTCTGTCGCACCGCCAGTTCCCACTGCTGCGCCTGTCGTCGATCCGGAGCCGGAAAAGCAGTCTCTTACACCCGAGCTGATCGCCGAACTGGCGCGTGGGGCCGATTATAACCCGACGCCCATGCCAACGCCTACGCCCAAGCCGCAGACCAAGCCTTCTGCCCCGCAGCAGGTGGCTCTCGCCACCCCGGCTCAAGGTGGTTCGGGCACGATGGTGTTCAACGATGGTTTCGATATGCCAAAACCGGTGGCTGAGCCACAGGCAAAGACACAGCCGGCCCAGCCGCAGCGCGTGGTCAAGGGTGGCGCCGTGTCCAAGCTTGGCGGTCGCCCGGCCACGCCCGGCACCAAGGTGCTCACCGGTGACATGTTGGCCCAATGGGCTACGGCCACCAACCGCACGGATACGGTTGCCTCGATGAAGGCGCCGCGCATGGTTGCCCGCACCTTCACCAGCGACGGCGCGGCAGGCTATGGCGGCGGTTTCAAGCCGGTATCGCAGGCGGTGGCCGTCGATCCGAACCGGTTCAGCGGCGCCAATATCGTCAAGCCATAATCAGGCTTTGCGTCCAAACGGAAAAATGTCCGCCTGGTGGATAACCGGCGGGCATTTCTGTGTCTGGCTAAGATCGGAGGACGCTCAGGCTCGACCGATCGGATGATCTGGTCACCTATTCCCTGCGCGGTCACGGCCACCCCCATGTTCATGGCTGTTGCGGTCACGGCAATTGCGCAATACTGGCTGCGGCGAAGCCGTCGCCGGAAAGCGAGTGCTGTCTTGGAAGTCCAGACTGGGAAAGCCGATCGAATATCCGTGCTCATCGTGGAGGACGACGCGCCGACGCGCCAGCGCATCGCCGATGGACTTTCGGATGCGTCCGCCTTTGACGTATCGCAGGCCGGCACGCTGGCCGAGACGCATCGCTTGCTCGCGGCCGGTTATCCCAATGTGCTCTTGACGGATCTGCAATTGCCGGATGGCCATGGCATGGATCTCATCCGCGAGGTCCGCCAACGCTCGCAGGCGACGGAGATCATGGTCATCTCCATCCTGGGCGATGAAGAGAGCGTGATTTCCGCCATTCTTCTGGGGGCGAACGGCTATCTTCTGAAGGATGCGCTGCTGGCCGATATTGCCGACACCGTGCGCGATCTGATGCGCGGTCATTCGCCGATCTCTGCCTCTATTGCGAGGTTCATTGTCAAGAGGACCCAAGGGGCCAAGGATCCCGCTGCCCGGAGTGACCTCAACACCGCCAAACTGACCGCCCGTGAGATCGACATCCTTTGGGGCATTGCCAAAGGGTTCAGCTATAGTGATATCGCTGATTATCTGGGGATTTCGCGCCAGACCGTGCCGGGATATATCAAGAACATCTACCGCAAGCTGGAGGTCAATACCCGCGGCGAAGCGGTGTTCGAGGCGGTGCAGCAGGGCTTGATCAAGTTGTAGGCGAGAAGGTACTGCGTGATGGGCTGGGGGATCGCTCGACTGCAGGGCAAAATGGCGCGCATGCTTGCGTATCTGGCGCTGCAGCTGGCCATTATCGGGCTGTGTCTTCTGGCAAGGCAGGTCAGTCCACCACTTCCTCCCGCCGCGTTGAAGTTGCAGGGCGTGGAGTTGCAGGACGACACAGGACAATTCCATCCGGTGACATTGCCGGATTTCCGTCCAGTTCCGGTGGAGCCCCTGGGCGTCGCAGTTTATCGCGTGACCTTTGAACGCACGCCATCGCAAGACCTTACGCCCTGGGCGATTTTTGTCCCACGCTTTACCACCAGCCTGGAATTGTCGGTCAACGGGGTTGTGATCCACGATACCCGGCGAAACGTCCTCAACCGTCGGCCCGAACGCAATATTTCGGCGATGGCGACGATCCCGGCAAAGCTCCTGCAGGATGGCAAGAATGAACTGACGCTGCGCCTGCTGATCTGGGGCCCGCTCAGCGGTTATCTGGACAGCGTCTATGCCGGGCCGGAAGCGCAGCTGGCGCCGGTGCATGAACGACGTACACTGCTGTTTGAAACCTTGCCCTTGCTGATGATTGCCGGCCAGGCGACGCTTGGCGGAATCCTGGGGATGATCTGGCTCAGTCGTCGCAACGACCACAGCTATGGCCTGCTGGCACTGGCGATGCTGATTGGCTTCGCTCAGTATCTCGTGTCAATGCCGGCGCCGCCGCAGACTTTGGGACTGGTGGGGGCAGCCGTCGTCGCGCAGGCGCCTCTCATTCTGCATTTCATCGTCCGCTTTATCGGCAGGCAACCATCGCCCTGGCTGTTGTTGACCTTTCTTCCGCCCATCGCCATTGCAATGGCTGGCTTTTTGGGGCGCCATGATTTTCTGCGTTCGATCTTCCTGCCGCTGGGGCCGCCGGCCATCGGCGTCTGCATCATTCTTGTCTGCCTTCTGCTCGGGCGGGCGGCCCTGCAAGGCAATCGCAACGCCTTGATCCTGGGTATGGCATTTTCCGTCATGCTGGGCTGTGCCCTCAGTGATATTCTCACCTTTACCCGCATCATTCCCGGCGAGCGCCTGTTTATCGGCTGGTTGGGATATTGGGGGGTCCTGATGGTGATTGGCAGCTGGCTGACCTGGCGTTTTGTCCAGGCGCTCAACGATGCCGACAGCTTTGCCGACCGGCTGGTAAGGCAGGTGACGCAGGCCGAGGAAAAACTACGGGCCAACTTCGCACGCGAGGAGGAGCGCGCCCGCGCCGTGGCGCTTTCTCTGGAGCGCACGCGTCTGATGCGCGACCTTCACGATGGTCTGGGTGGGCAACTCGTCAGCATTGTCGCCCTTTCAGAACGATCCGGCGACACGACAAATTCGATTGGCGATGCGGCACGGGCGGCCCTGCGGGATTTGCGGCTGGTGATCGATGCCATGGAAGAAATCGACGGGGATCTGATGCTGGCGCTCGGCTCCTGGCGGGAGCGGATTTCGGGGCAGCTACGCGCTCATCGCATGAACCTTGGCTGGAGCGTCAGGACGCCGGGCGGGCTTCCGGTCTATCCCGGCCTTCGCCCTCGCCATGTCATCCAGCTGATCCGGCTGCTGGATGAGGCGGTAACCAATGCCATAAAGCATTCCAGCGCCACGACCGTGACGATAACGATCGAGACGCTCGCGGACGAATCCGGTGTGTCCCGTGGACATATCCGCGTCGATGACAATGGACATGGCTTTTCACCCGAAACCGAGCCCTTGACCACCAGTGGTCAGGGCAGGGGATTGCTGAACATGAAGAAGCGTGCGGCCCTGTGTGGCGTCGCCCTGTCGATCTCAAGTCAATCGACAGGGACGAGTGTGGCGCTCACCCTGCCGGATGACTTTCCCGAAGCGTTCCAGGCGAGTTGATAGGCTTGGCGGGTGGTCAGCGCACGCCAACCCTGTTGACCGGACCGCCGCGGTTTGCCGGTGTGCGGGCCACGCCGACGCCCGGCGCGCCAACACCTGGGGCGCCGACGCCTGGCACGCCCA
Source organism: Rhizobium sp. FY34 (assembly GCF_005222845.1). Classification (GTDB taxonomy): domain Bacteria; phylum Pseudomonadota; class Alphaproteobacteria; order Rhizobiales; family Rhizobiaceae; genus Neorhizobium. The sequence continues at coordinate 320,126 of NZ_STFZ01000018.1, forward strand.
CACCGGGAACGCCGACGACACCCACGCCGGGCCGGGCAACGCAGCCGACCGGACGTCCCGGTGCGGTGCAATAGATCGTGGCGGCGACCGGCGGGCGCACGACGCATCCTTTCGGGACACCGACGGTCTTGCAATAGACCACGGCGGCAGCTGGCGCTGCGGCAAAAATCGGCAATGCCAGGACGGTAATATAGGTGAAGGCCAGTGCGGCCTTGAGGCCAGTTCGGCGGCTTTGCATGGCGCAATTCTCCAGAATGTTATGGACACCGACACGTGCCGGTCTGACCAGAGCATACGCCGGTCCAGAACCGCCACCACGCCATGAACATGGGGTATTGGCACGCCTCTGGCACAATTACTTCTGCCTATCGCCCGGTGTCGGACAAGGAGCAGATCGGCGGCCGCTCCCTTTGTCTCGCGACTTCCACTCAACCAGACAGGCAGGCCAGAAACACGATGGAAGGTTCAACAGCCCCCGACGGTGCCAGCACCACGCCCGCATCACCGATCGTTGATGTTGGCGATTGGATCTTGACCACGGAGCGGCTCCTGGACCGGTTTGAGGATGAGTTGCTGGACGCGGCACTGGCATTGCCGAACCTCAATCGGGATGTGCTGCGAGCCATCGACATTTCGGTTGCAACCGCGCCGCAGAGCCTGTTGCTTGCCATGCTTGCCGGGGGACTGGTCCTGCTGGCTTTCATGCTCAGTTTCTACAAGTTTGCACCGCGACGAGACGCGGCGGCGCTTGATCCCGTGCCTCTTCTGGCGGTTCTGAAACTGACCGGCTGGAGCCTTCTGCCTTTGCTGATTGCCACAGTCATCGGTCGGCTGGTCTCGGTGCGCTATCTCGATACGGTCCCGGCAGGAACCGGTTTTCCGCGCGACGTCGTCATCGCCATCATCTCCTGGCTGGCATCGATTACCTTTCTGGGTATCGCCCTGCGGCCGGGTATCGCGCAATTGCGACTTGTCTCGCTGGATGAGACGGGTGCCAGGAGAGGGCTGCGGCATGGGGCGGGAATCCTTGCCTTTGCCCAGGTGATGGCCTGTCTCTGGGCTGCGGCGGAACGCGCTGGCATGCCGCCAAATTCCATCAAGCTGCTGGCCATTGCCGGTGCTGTCTTGCTCTCGGCGCTGGTGTTTCGATTGCTGCATCTGTTGCGCCGCCATGGGTTGACGCCCCTTGTCCACTTTCTGGCTGGCTCGTGCGTGGTCGTCGGTGCCGCTCTGTGGGTCTGGGGTTGGCTGATGCAGCAGTTCGATCTCTATCAGGGGATCAAGGGAACGGTGATCGCGCTGCTGCTGGCCATGGCATTCGACCGGTCCATCGCGCTCACCATTGAGCTGTCGCGACGACCGGCCATGATGCGCCGTCTGTTCGTGCTTCGCGTGGTCGTCGATGCCCTGGGGGCCGTGGTCATCCTGCGGCTGATCGTTGAGTATTGGCTTGTCGGCACCTTCGCCGTCATTTCCGATAGGGACTGGCCGCTCTATTCCCGTCAGCTCAATTTCGCGCTGCTGGCCCTGTTTCTCGCTGCCGTTCTTGCTGCCGTGACCCATGCCTGGGTCGAGGCCCGCATGATGCCGAAAGAGGTATTGGCATTCGCCGAGGACGAAGACTTGCGCCGCGCACGGATGACCACGGTCCTGCCCATCGTCAAGGCCGGGTTGCTTGTCCTCATCGTCTCGGCCTTTTCCCTCGTCGCCCTCTCGGCTCTGGGTGTGGATACGACGCCGGTCATCGCCGGCGCCGGCATTCTGGGCCTGGCCGTCAGTCTTGGTTCGCAGGCCTTGGTCAAGGATGTGATCTCCGGCATTTTCTGGATGCTTGACGATGCATTCCGTCTGGGCGAGGAGATCGAAATCGATGGCACCCATGGACGGGTGGAGCAGATCCAGATCCGCAGTCTGCGGCTTCGCGATCCCGATGACAGGCTTCATACGATCCCCTACGGACAGATAGAGACGGTCGCCAGTCGTAGCCGTGGCCTCTTGCTGGCGCGGGTCAGCGTCTTGCTGAAGGAGCCGCCCGATGCCGTCCGGCAGGATCGCTTGCTGCGGCTGGCCGCGGCAACCTTGCGCAGCGATGCCAGCCTGCGCGAAGCGATCATCGGCAAGATCACTATCGGCCTCAACCCGGCTGCAGCGGATGGCCGGAATCTGGTGCTCAAATTCCATTTGTCGCGAACCAGTGCGGCCAATGCTCCCGCCCTGATCGACGCTCTTCTGGTTGAAGTCCTCGAAGCCTCCGGCTTTGGTCTCGTCGCTGGAGGCATCGTGGTGTCGCTGGAGGAAAGTCGCACGGTCCCGCACCCGCAGCCGGGCCAGCCGCAAGACCAGGGGCAGCCTGCATTGGCTCCGGCGCCGGACCCAACCCCATGAACATGGGATGGTTTCAATGACACGCCTGAAGGATTGTGCCGCCACCACGAGCCGGCGTCTTCGCCCCGCGCTCATTGGCGAGATGGATGGGTGGCATGTTCGAGCGCAAAAATGACGGGAGACAGAGGCAGAGGGCGAGTATCCTGCGGGCAGCCATCTCAGTACCTCGCAAGAGCGCATTGCTTGCTGTCTGCCTCTCTTCCATGGCGCTTGCCGGCTGCCAGAGCACGACGGAAGGTCTTTTGACGCCTGTTGCGGCAGATATCCAGCCGCAGCAAACGCGCACCATCCTGGCCGTCACCAACCGAAAGCCCGATACGGGCACGAGCCGGGGCCTTATCTTTGGCGGTGAACGCGACACGATGGTGCATTTCCTCAGCCTCACCATGTCCATGCCGCCTGGCCGAATTCCCGGAACCCTGCCGGTCAATCACGCAAAGCCCGATCCCAAGAAGGATATCACACTCGTGCGGGCCCATGATCTGGACTATCGCGACCTGAAGGCGCAGGTGGCCGCGCTGCCGAAGACCACCGGCAAGGCCAAGCCGCGCGCGCTGGTCTTCACCCACGGATACAACACGCAGTTTGACGAATCCGTCGTGCGCTTTGCGCAGATCGTCGATGATACCAAGTTCGAGGGCCTTCCCATTCTGTTCAGCTGGCCATCGCGCGGCGCGACCGCAGGCTATGGCTATGACAAGGATTCGGTCAATTACAGCCGCGATTCCATGCAGCAATTGCTATCCGCGCTGGCGGCAGAGCCCAATCTTGGGGGAATCGACATCTTTGCCCATTCCATGGGCGCCTGGCTGACGATGGAAACATTGCGGCAGATTGCGCTCTCCAAGGATGCAAAGACGCTTGATCGGATCGGCACCGTGGTGCTGGCCGCACCCGATATCGACTTCGACGTGTTTCGCACCCAGATCAGCCAGCTTGGCGCCCTGCGCGGACGGCTGACGGTCTATGTTTCCTCCAATGATCGTGCCTTGCAGATTTCGCGGCGATTGTTCGGTGGAAAGATCCGTACCGGCGAGACCACAGATCCCGCTCAGTTCCAGGCGCTCGGGATTGAGGCCCACGACATTTCCGCGGTCAAGGGCGGGCTCGGCAAGGACCATGGCAAGGCCTTTGGTGACGCCACGACGATTGCGGGTATCGGCCATGCGCTTGCCGCAGGCCCACAACGAACCATTCCGTCAGGTTTGGAAACGCTGATTCTGGCCGTTCCGCGGCTGGACAATGGCCTGCTGACCGCCTCCGCCCGGCAGCTCGCACCCTGATCGGAAACCCAACCTGGCGGATAGCTCGACCCACAAAGGAGATTGAAATGATCAAGGTTGCAGTTCCCGCTCTCGTTCTGCTGGCCAGCCTCACCATGGCCTCATCCGGTCATGCGCAGCAGGACGCGTTCATGAGCGCCGACAAGAATGCCGACACGATGCTCGATCAAAACGAGTTCAAGCTTTTTATCGACAGCATGGCCGCATCCGGCAAGCCTGTCGCCGTGAAGGTCAAGCAGGCCAAACGCTATGGCATGGCGTTTGGCCGCATCGACCAGGACAAGAACGGCCTGCTGACGCCTACCGAACTCAAGGCCCTGCAATAGATCCGTGATCGGCGAAAGATCTGCACGGATCCGGACAAGGGAAGGGTTGCCTCCATGAAAAGCTCAATCATCCGCATTGCCGCAGTTCTGCTCATTTCGGGCCTGTGCGGGCATGCCGGCGCGCAGGCACAGAAGCGCCAGCTGATCGTGGAGGCCCCGACCCTTACCGAGGTTACGCTCTATCTGGAAACGACAGGTACATTGCGGGCCGTCAACCAGATCGATCTGGTTGCGCGGGTATCGGGCACGCTGGAACAGATCAATTTCCGGGATGGTGACAGGGTGCGTGCCGGAGATGTGATCTTTGTCATCGAGCCTGAACCCTATCGCATTAGTCTTGCGGCGGCAGAGGCGGAATTGAAGCAGCAACAGGCCAACCTGCAGCAGGCAATTTCCAACGCTGCCCGCCAGGAAGGGCTTTCGGCAAAGCAGGCGGTATCGCAAAGCGCAAGTGAAACAGCCGAGGCACAGCGCCTTTCAGCGGAGGCGCAGGTGGAGGCGGCCAGGACCAAGGTGCGCAGCGCGCAACTGAACCTCAGCTATACCGAGGTGAAGGCGCCGTTCGATGGTACATTGTCAGCCCGCACTGCCGATATCGGTGCCTTCATCAACGCCGCTGCTTCTCCCAGGCTGTCATCCCTCATCGAGCCGGCCTTGCTCCATGTGCTCTTCTCGGCCAACGAAAAGCAGGTGATCGCTCTTCGCCGTGCACTGGCCGAGCGCCATCTCGATCTGAAGAGCGCTGGCACGATCCGCATAGAAATAGGCTTGCAGGATGAGGCCACTTTTCCCTATGGCGGGACGCTCGACTATATCGCGCCAGAAATCGACAGCACGACGGGCACCCTGACCCTGCGCGGCTTGGTCGAAAATCCCGGACGCCTGCTATCGCCGGGCATGTTTGCCCGTGTGCGCATTCCCATCGTGACACGCAGGGCACTCACCGTGCCGGAAACCGCTATCGGCAATTCGCAGGCGGGCCGCACACTCCAATTGGTCGATGCCGTCGGCACGGTTGCCATCACCAAAGTCACCCTGGGTGAAAAGGCATCCGACGGTCGCCGCGAGATTCTCAGCGGTCTGAAGGAGGGTGATCGCGTCATCGTCAAGGGCGGAGCAGGGCTGCGCGGCGGTGAAGCCGTCCAAGTGGTCGAGACGCTCGATCAACCCTGAACAATAGACATGGGGAGGCCGAGCGATGGCCAGGTTCTTTATCGATCGACCGGTGCTTGCAAATGTGATCGCGATCCTGACCGTCATTCTCGGTCTGGTGGCATTGATCGGCCTGCCTGTTGCCCAGTACCCCAATGTTGTGCCGCCCTCCGTTCAGGTGACAGCGCGCTATCCCGGCGCCAATGCCGAGACCATCGTGCAGGATGTGGCGCTGCCGATAGAGCAGAAGGTCAACGGCGTCGAAGGCATGCTCTACATGCAATCGACGGCGACCAGCGACGGCACCTATGCGCTGACCGTCACCTTCGCCATCGGCACCGATCCGGACGAGGCGCAGATTCTGGTGCAGAACCGCGTGGCGAGCGCGACCCCCTCGCTGCCGGATGCGGTCCAGGCGCAGGGCGTGCAGACCGCGAAGCGTTCGACGGCGATCCTGGCCATTGCAGCACTCACCTCGGACAATCCCGAGCATGACAGCCTGTTCATGACCAATTACGCGACCATCAATCTGGTCGATCAGATTGCCCGTGTGCCAGGTGTCGGCAGTGTTTCCGTCTTCGGTGCCGGCAGTTATGCGGTGCGCATCTGGATGGATCCAGCCCTGATGGCAGCCCGCGGCCTGATGCCCTCAGACGTCACCAATGCCATCCGCCAGCAGAGCCGCACCTCCTCGGCAGGCCAGCTTGGTCTGCCGCCGGTGCCGGAAGGCCGCGAGTTCCAGTACACGCTCAAACTTGATTCCAAGCTTGCCGATGTCGCATCCTTCGGGGACATTATCCTGCGCTCCAACGACAATGGCGACATTGTGCGGCTGAAGGATGTGGCGCGGGTAGAGCTGGGCGCCCAGCAATACAGCCAGGATTTCAGCCTCGATGGCAAGCCATCGGCAGGCCTTGCGCTGTTTTTGCTGCCCGATGCCAATGCGCTTGACGTGATCACGGCGGTCAAGGCGAAACTGGATAGGCTGTCTGCCGATTTCCCCGAGGGCATGCATCAATCCGTACCATTCGACACGACCCTGTTCGTCGAAGCGGCCATCGATGATGTCTACCATACGCTGGTGGAGGCGGCTTTCCTTGTGCTGTTCGTCATCCTTGTCTTCCTGCAGGATTGGCGCGCCACGCTGGTGCCGGCAACGACGGTGCCCGTCACCATCGTCGGTGCCTTTGGAGCGCTCGCCCTGTTCGGCTTTTCGGTCAATCTGTCCACCCTGTTTGCCATTATTCTGGCCATCGGCATCGTGGTCGATGACGCTATCGTCGTGGTGGAGGCTGCCGCGCGCCATATGGAGGAGGGCAAGACACCGCGGGAAGCGGCCGCCCTTGCCATGGATGAGTTGATGGGGCCGATCATCGGCATCACGCACGTGTTGCTGGCGGTGTTCCTGCCTGCGTCCTTCCTGGCGGGCCTAAGCGGCGAAATGTACCGCCAGTTTTCCCTTGTCATCGCGGCCACCGCCCTGATCAGCGCCATCAACGCGGTCACATTGAAGCCGACGCAATGCGCCCTTTGGCTGCGCCCCCAGGCGCCTGACCGGCGCAAGAACCTGTTTTATCGCGGCTTCAATGCTGGCTATGATGCCGTCGAGCGGGTCTATGCGCAAATGGTCCGGGTCATGACGCGGTTCAGCATCATGATCTCGCTCGCGACGCTGCTTCTCGTCGGCCTGTCGGTCTCTATGCTTGCGCGCGTACCGACGGCTTTCCTGCCGGTCGAGGATCAAGGCTATTTCCTCGTCTCGGTGCAATTGCCGGAAGGTGCCTCGCTGGAGCGAACCCGTCTTGCGCTGCATGACACACGCAAGCGTCTTGAAACGCTCGATGCGGTCGAAACCACCGTTGCGATCAGCGGCCTGTCGGCACTCAACAACAATGCCAGCCTCTCCAATGCCGGCGTGCTCTATGTGATCCTCAAGGACTGGAGCCTGCGCCAGAAGGGAGACGACCTGTTGTCGCTCTATACGTCCATGCGTGCGCTGACGGCAAATCTCCCCGATGGGCAGGCACTGGTTCTGCCGCCGCCGCCCATTCAGGGCATTGGCAATGCGGCGGGTTTTGCCATGCAGATTCAGGCCCGTGACGGCGCCTTCGATTATGCCGCACTGGAGGCGGTGGCCGCCGATGTCGCCCGCGCCGCCGCGGCAAATCCTGTGTTTCGCGAGGCCATCAGCCCGTTTCGCGCCGACGCCCCGCAGTTTTCGGTGGTGATAGACCGCATCAAGGCTCAGCGCGCGGCTGTCGATGTGGGAAGTGCCTATGATACCGTCAGCCAGTATATCGGCTCGGCCTATACCGGCCAGATCAACCTGTTCGGCCGTGTCTTCCAGGTCTATGCTCAGGCCGATGCTTCGCAGCGTGTCGAGGTGGGGGATCTCGAGCGTATCATGCTGCGCAACAGTGCCGGCCAGATGGTGCCCCTCGGCTCTATCGCCGACATCAAAGCTGAGACCGGGCCTGCTTTGATCAGTCTCTACAATCTCTATCCGTCGGCCCAGATCATTGGTTCGCAGGCGCCCGGCTATTCCACGGGCCAGGCGCTCGATGCGCTGGACGGTTTCACCCAGGCGCTCTTGCCGCATAACTATGGCCGCGAATGGACGGCTGTTTCCTATCAGGAGCGGGAGCTCGGCGGGCAGATCTATCTCGTCTACGGCCTTAGCCTGTTGCTGGTCTATTTCGTGCTCGCGGGCCAGTATGAGAGCTGGTATGCGCCCATTGGTGTGATCGCGACCGTGCCGCTCGCGCTGATCGGTACGGCGGCCACGCTGCTCTTGGCGCAGGCTGCGGTCAATCTCTACACCCAGATCGGCCTTGTGCTTCTGATCGCGCTCTCGGCCAAGAATGCGATCCTCATCGTGGAAACGGCTCGGGACCTGAGATTGCGTCAGGGTTTTTCCGTTGTGGATGCCGCTGTGAAGGCCGCGATCACCCGATTGCGACCCATCCTGATGACGTCGATCGCCTTCATCCTGGGCGTCGTGCCGCTGGTTTTGCAAACGGGTGCCGGAGCCAGCGCACAGAAATCCATCGGCATCGCCGTCCTGACCGGCATGATCGGCTCGACATGCCTCACGGTCGTCTTCGTGCCGTCCCTGTTCGTGGTTCTGCAAAGGATGGAGGAGTGGTGGAAACGTTGATGCGGCGGGTGCCGCGCAATCTGTCTTGCTGCACCTTATCCGCGCCAGCCTGCCGCCAAGCTGCTGCGCACATTCCATGAGAATGATGGTCTTCTGGCAGCTCTCGTGATTCCGACATTTGCACGCAAGGAATTCGTTGCGGGATGCAAATGTCGGAATCGAACCTGTGGCTGAGCGGGCCGGAAGGCCTATTCCATGCCGAGTGCAGCCATGTAGGTTTGCAGGATTGTTTCTTCCTCGAGACGCTCATTGGCGTCCTTCTTGCGCAGGCGGATGATCGTCTTCATCGCCTTGGTATCGTAGCCACGGCCCTTGGCCTCGCCGAACACATCCTTGATGTCGTCGGCAATGGTCTGCTTTTCCTCTTCCAGGCGCTCGATCCGCTCGATGAACTGGCGAAGTTCGGCGGCCGCTACGTTGACTTCCCCGCTCGTTGCCACTTCTTCCATGGGTCGTTCCTTTTGCTTGGCCTTGGCACCTGCCGTGCTTTGCCGGCAGTGGTGGCCATATTGGTTGGTTGACGATGAACAGCTCTTGAGAGGCCTTCCGGGGGAGGACCTCGTTGAGGGTTTCACCTGCCGCGAAGTGCCGGCAAGGTCAAGGCGTTTTCAGGTGCCCGCTTTCATTTGTGCGGGTTGTTGAGGGCGAATGCGGCTTTTTGAGCGTCGCTGGCTTCGCCCTGGTACAGTTTCTTCCAGTCCTCATAGGGCATGCCATAGACCATCTCGCGCGAGGCATCCTTGCTGATGGCAAGCCCTGCTTGCTCACCGGCTTCCCGATACCAGTTGGACAGGCAATTGCGGCAGAAGCCGGCCAGATTCATCAGGTCGATATTCTCGACATCATGCCGATCCCGCAAGTGCTGCACCAGCCGGCGAAAGGCGGCAGCTTCCAGTGCAATACGCTGGTCCTCGGTCAGTTCTGGCATCTCGGTCAAGGCTTGTCTCCCGATGGTCAGGCCTGCGGCGGATAAGGGCCGGTGCGTGACGGATGGATTTTGTAGTCATGCAGGGCCGGATCGGCGTTGAGGGCTGCGAAAATCGGTACCAGCCGCTCGGTCCAGGCGGCAATGCCATCTGCGTCGCCGATCAGATCCTGTCGCACTTCCAAAAGCGCATGCGGCAGGCCACCGATCATGCAGTGCCGGTACATGGTATCGTTCTTCAGCGCCCCGTCATAGGGCTCGTTATCGCCGATCAGAATATCGCCGGGTTGGCTCAGATGATCGATCAGCGGGCGGACGGCGCGCTCGTCGCTATCCCACAGAACGGCGGCATGCCAGGGGCGGGCCACGCCCTTCCAGGCCGGTGTATAGGAATGCAGCGAAAGCACCAGCGGCGCCTTGCCGCTTGCTTTTGCCACGGCCGCAATTTCCTGCGCGACGGCCTGGTGATAGGGGCGGTGAAAGGTTTCCAGACGGTACTGCCATTCGGCCGGGGTGATCGGATGATTGCCGGGAATGATGGCGCCGTCGGAGATCTTCATGATCAGCGTCGGATCGTCTTCCCCACGGTTCGGATCGATCAGCAGGCGCGAGAAGCAGGAGATGACGGCCGGCACTTGAAGCCGTGCGGCCAGCGCCCGCGTCAGCGCCTCTATGCCGATATCATAGGCGATATGGCGGGAAAATGCCGTTTCATCCAGGCCCAGCGTGCCATAGGCCGCCGGCAGACGGTTCATTGCGTGATCACCCAGAAGCACCATGCCCCTGTCACGAAGGCCGGGTATCACTTCATGGGAATTGAATGCCTGCATTGCCATCCGCTTGCCGAATTCGTTGTGTTTGTGATGTTCCTGTTCGCATGTGGCCGAAGCTTGCGCAAGCAGAGCCTGCGGTATGTCAACCGGTGGTCAAGTGATTATAATCGATTAGATTTCATTGACTTTCAGGTGACGGCAAGCGAAGACAGTGCACAAGATCTCTCATGGAGTCCCGACGGAAGCCGTGTCGAAAAGCATAATATCCTATCTCTCGCCGAGATTGATCCCCGCGCTCGCCTTTGCCATGGCCAGTGCGCCCTTCATGTTGTTTGCCGATGTGGCGCATGCCGATTTTCGGGTCTGCAACGGCACCCAGAACCTTGTCGGGGTGGCCATCGGCTACCGTGCCGGCGATGGCTGGATTTCCGAAGGCTGGTGGCAGGTTCCCGCCTCCAGCTGTGCGACATTGATTGAAGGCGAATTGCAGTCTCGCTATTATTATCTCTATGCGGAGGATGCCGCACGCGGCGGCCGCTGGACCGGCGACGTCAACATGTGCGTGGCCGAAAACGAGTTCAAGATCACCGGCGTCGAGGACTGCTTTGCCCGCGGTTACCAGCGCATGGGATTCAAGGAATATGATACGGGCCGTCAGGGCAGCTGGATGGTCCAGCTATCCGACACACCAGGCACGCAGGAAGGCCAGAACTGATGAAGCGCAATCGCAAAGTGAAGATCCTCGCAACCCTCGGACCGGCCTCCTCCGACGAGGCGATGATCGAGAAGCTGCACCAGGCGGGCGCGGATCTGTTCCGCATCAATATGAGCCATGCCAGCCATGACGTGATGCGCACGCTGATTCAGCGCATCCGCTCCGTCGAGGCGCGCTGTGGCCGCCCGATTGGCATCCTCGCCGATCTGCAGGGCCCGAAGCTGCGCGTCGGCAAGTTCGCCAATACCAAGGTGACACTGGCGCCTGGCCAGACCTTTACCCTCGACAATAACGAGGCGCCCGGCGACGAAAACCGCGTATTCCTGCCGCATCCGGAAATCCTGGAATCGGTGAAGCCCGGCGATCGCCTGCTGATCGACGATGGTAAGCTGCACCTGCGCGCCGAACAGTGCGACGGTAAGAGCATCGTCTGCACCGTGGTCTCGGGCACTGCGATTTCCGATCGCAAGGGTGTGAGCCTGCCCGATACGCTGCTCGCCGTTGGTGTGCTGACCGATAAGGACCGGCTCGATCTCGATGCCGTCCTGGAGACGAACGAGGTTGACTGGGTGGCGCTTTCCTTCGTGCAGCGCCCGGAAGATCTGGTGGAAGTGCGCAAGATTTCCGGCGGCCGCGTTGGCCTGATGTCGAAGATCGAAAAGCCGCAGGCCATCGAGCGTATCGAGGAAATCATCGAGCTTTCCGACGCGCTGATGGTGGCCCGTGGTGACCTTGGCGTGGAAATGCCGCTCGAAGCGGTTCCTGGTCTGCAGAAGCAGCTGACGCGCGCATGCCGCCGCGCCGGCAAGCCTGTGGTGGTTGCCACCCAGATGCTCGAATCGATGATTACGGCGGCTGTGCCCACACGCGCCGAAGTCTCTGACGTTGCCACCGCCGTGTTTGAAGGCGCCGATGCGATCATGCTGTCGGCCGAATCGGCTTCCGGCCAGTATCCGGTGGAAGCGGTCTCCACCATGGCCTCGATTGCCAGCACCGTGGAGAAGGATCCTTACTACTCCAACATCATCTACGCGCAGCGCCCGCAGCCGGAAGCCACCGGCGCCGATGCGATTTCGCTGGCGGCCCGCCAGATTGCCGAAACGCTGCAGCTTTCGGCAATCGTCACCTACACCTCGTCCGGCACGACAGGCCTTCGCGCCGCGCGTGAGCGTCCGCAGGTGCCGATCATTGCGCTGTCGCCGATCGTGCAGACGGCCCGCCGCCTGTCTGTCTGCTGGGGCCTGCACTGCGTGGTGGCCGAAGAGCCGAGCGATCTCGACGACATGGTCAACAAGGCCTGCCGCATCGTTGCCTCGGAAGAATTCGGCAAGCCGGGCGACCGGATCATCATCTCGGCAGGTGTGCCGCTCGGCACGCCGGGCGCCACGAATATGCTGCGCATCGCCTATATCGGCCCGGACGGCCAGTCGGGCGTCTGAGCGGTTTGAAGATAGAGTGCATGGAAAAGGGAGCCTCGGCTCCCTTTTTTGTGGGTATCAATACCCGCCGGCTTCAATACCCGCCGGCTTTTGTCGCGGTCGTGGCAGTTTCGGTGGTGCGCTATAGCCGCTCCGTCAGAAAGTTCAGGAGATATGTCCACGACCTGCGGGATGCCGCTTCGTTATAGGCCATGCCGGCCTCGGGCGAGCGTGCGTTCGGGTTCGTGAAGGCATGTCCGGTTCCACCAAACCCGACGACTTGCCAATCAGAGCAGTGCTTACTGAGTTCTGATGCAAGTCCTGCCAGATCGTCGGGCTTGGCAAGCGGATCATCCCAGCCGTGTAGAATGAGTATGGACGGCTGTATCTGCGTACTCTCACCTTGTGCCGCGTCATAGACACCATGGAAGGAGATGGCGGCATTGAAGTCAGCGCCGGAGCGAGCCAGATCCAGAACGGCCTTGCCGCCGAAACAATAGCCCATTGCGGCAACGCGCTTCGGATCGACCATCGGCAACGACTTTATTTCTTGCAGTGCCCGCTGCATCCGTTGCGAAAGACGTGGCCGGTCTGAATTCAGTTCGTTCATCCAGGTGAATGCTTGGGATTCCGACGTCGCCCGCCGCCCTTCGCCGTAGTAATCGATCGCGAGCACGACATATCCGAGATGCGCAAGTTCGGTGGCTCGTTCTATCTCAAATGGTCCAAGTCCGCCGAATGCAGGGGCGACGATCACGGCAGGTCCGGGTTGGGCCGCTGCATCATCATACACTAGCTTACTGTGGAAAGTGGTCCCGTCATCCGAGTAGCTATGGTCACGAATTTGAACAGTCATGGTTGGCTCTCTTTTTCCCCTGCCACCCGCGCTTCCACCACGCGGGCCAGCGCCTGCAGGTCACGGTCCTTGCCGGCCAGTTTCTCTATGGCGGCGATGGCCAGATCGGTTGCCACATAATCCGGCTTGTGGCCAACGCCCTTCAGCCAGACCAGTTCCGAATGCTTCAGATCGCGCTTCAACCCGGTAGAATGAATATTGGCAAGCACGACAGGATCGCTGTCGCCGGTGATGATCACCGCTGGCGTCTTGATGTCGCTGTAGCGCGGGCTGACGCGCTCGACATAGGCGAGAAGATTGGCGACGTCCCTGGCATTGTCGCGGAAATTCTGCGGGCGCAGCACAAGCGCTGTCGCGCCGTCCTGTGCATAGGCCGCGCGTCTTGCATTGGGGGCAAAGACGGATCGCGTTCCCGCATCCAGCAGCAGCATGCCGGCCGGCATGACCAGTAATTGGCTGAACAGCCAGCCGAGGACCGGAGTGGAGGTGAGGCGATAGTGCCAGTCGATGCCGCCCGGCCAGGGATGCGTGGCGGCTGCCAGGAAGACCGTTCCGATGACCTTTTCCGGGTGCAGCAGGGCAAAGGACGCGGCAATGGCGCCGCCGAAGGAATGGCCGACAATGATGGCCTTATCGATGCCGCGCCTCTCCATCAGCTTGTCGATGGCGTCGGCCTGACCGTCGGGGAAGTCGTTCTGTGGCCCGCCGCGTTCGGAATAGCCGTGGCCGGGCCGATCGACGAACAACAGCTCGGCGCGGCCCTTCAGGGGCGCAAGGAAAGCTGTTTCCTGATCGCGCAGATTGCCGCTGGCACCGTGGACGAAGACGATGGGGGGCAGGTCTGCATCGGCACCAGCGTGCACCTGCAGCGCATTGAGACTATAGCCGCCAATATCCGTCAGCGTTCCCAGGTTCGGGAAGCGCCGCTCGATCTGGGCCGCCTGCCAGGCGGTGAAGCCGAATGCGGCGGCTGTAAGTGCTGAAATAGCAATGAGCATGATCAGGAAATTGGACAGGAGAATGCCTCAGGTACGGCTGCCGGCGAGCTTTTCGGTCAGTTTCATCACGTTCTCGCGCGCTTCGCGTTCAGCGGGATAGACGGCGAGGAAGCGTTCCCAGGCTTTCAAGGCCATTTCGTCCTCGCCCGCCTGGGTGAAAATCGTTGCCAGTCCGGCAATCGCTGGGAAATAGCGGGGCTCACGCAACAGGACCTGATGGATATCCGCCATGGATTTGCGCGCATCGCCCATGGTGAAGTGAAGGGTCGCTCGGCGATTCCAGCCTTCCGGATAATCGGGCTGCAAGAGCGTTACCTGATCGAGGAAATCGAGTGCAGCACCATTCTTTTTCTCCTCAATCGAACCATTGGCCCATTGCATCAGGAGATTGACAGTCGCGCTGCCCGAATCGGTCCAGTTCGACCGGATCTGGTTGGCGATGCTGCGGGCCTTGTCCGGATCGCGCTCGCGCTTCAGAGCATCAAGCAGCATGGCCTGAGTCTTGGGCGTTTGCGGGGCAGAGACGGTATTGCCACTCGGGCCCGTGGTTGTGGGAGCATCCTGCGCCATGCTGGCGGATGCGACCAAGACCGAAACGAGAATCAAACTGGGCAAACGAAAAAAGCGCATGCGGATAAACTAACCCGCCTGCGCCTGATATCAAACCGAAAAACGCGTTTTCCCGAGATCGTGATCCAGGCCGCTCTGCGGCCCGGACAGGTCTCAGCCCTGGCGGGCCTTAAAGCGCGGATTGGCCTTGTTGATGATGTAAACGCGGCCCTTGCGGCGAACCAGACGGTTATCGCGATGACGAGCCTTAAGCGCTTTGAGCGAATTCTTGATCTTCATTGTACTGGTCCGCGTATTCGGGGGGCAGTTTGAGCCCGTGTGTCTCTGACAATCAAAAGCGCGCTCATCGGCGCGCTCTTTAGGATGGGAGGCTGATACAGGTTCATCCCTGGCCTGTCAACCGCGGGCCCCTGCGCCTTAGGGGATTTCACCGCAAAAGCTGTGTGACATGTCCCATTTTACGGGCAGGCCGGGCCTCGGTCTTGCCGTAGAGATGCACGAGCACATCGGGTTTTGCCAGCCATTTCGGCACTTGGTCGATGTCGTCGCCAATCAGGTTGGTCATCACGCAATCGGAATGGCGGGCCGGATCGCCGAGCGGCAGGCCGGCGACGGCGCGGATATGCTGCTCGAACTGCGAGATCACGCAGGCGGCTTCTGTCCAGTGGCCGGAATTGTGCACGCGTGGGGCAATTTCATTGGCAATCAGCGTTCCATCGGCCATGACAAAGAATTCCATGCCGATGACGCCGACATAGCCCAGCGCCGACAACAGCCGTTCTGCAGCCTCGCAGGCTGCCTCCTGAGTCTCTTGCCCGACTCGCGCGGGAAGCGTCGACGTGTGCAGGATGCCGTTGCGATGCACGTTTTCGGCAAGATCATAGGCGCGCATCTCGCCGTGGCGAGAGCGCGCGGCAATCACCGAGACTTCGCGCTCGAACGCCACGAAGCTTTCAAGAATCAGCGGCACGCCGCCCATGGTCTCAAAAACGCCGTCAGCGCTGTCGGCGCTGGAGCGGAACACCCGCTGGCCCTTGCCGTCATAGCCCAGTCGGCAGGTCTTCAAGACGCCCTGTCCGCTAAAATCGGCCAGTGCCTGTTCAAGATCAGCCTGGCTGTTCACCGCATGGAATTTCGCCGTCTCGATGCCGCAGGCATTGAGGAAGCGCTTTTCCGTCAACCGGTCCTGCGCCACATCGAGCGCCTTGGGCGGCGGATAGACGGGCAGGCTTGCGGCCAGTCGTTCGGCGGCGGACACGGGGACATTCTCGAATTCATAAGTGATCACGTCGCAGGCGCTGGCCAGTTCATCCAGCGCTGCGGGGTCGTCATAGGCGGCGACAATTTGGCGATTTGCCGCTTGTGCTGCCGGGCAATCGGCCTGCGGTTCCAGAATGATGGTACGGAAATTCAGCCGGGCTGCGGCCATGGCCAGCATGCGCCCGAGCTGGCCGCCGCCGATAATGCCGATGGTGGAAAGCGTCATGGCGCCTCGTCGATGGGATAATCTGCGACCGATGCGGTCTGGCGGGAACGGTATTCGTCGAGTCGGTCGGCCAGGTCGTCGTCGGAAAGGGCAAGAACGGCTGCGGCCAGAAGTGCGGCATTCACCGCACCGGCGCGACCGATGGCCAGTGTGCCGACGGGAATGCCGGCCGGCATCTGCACGATGGAATAGAGACTGTCAGTGCCAGACATGGTCTTGGATTGCACCGGCACGCCGAAGACCGGCAGCGGCGTCAGGGCTGCCACCATACCGGGCAGGTGGGCGGCGCCGCCTGCACCGGCAATGATGATCTGGAAACCTTCCTCGCGGGCGCCCTTGGCAAAAGCAAACATACGCTCAGGCGTGCGGTGTGCAGACACGATCCGCGCCTCGTAACCCACATCCAGCGCATCCAGCGTGTCTGCGGCGTTTTTCATGGTTTCCCAGTCTGACTGGCTTCCCATGATGATGGCAACCGGCGGTCTTTCCTGCGGCAAGGTCCACGTCCTCCGTCGTCACGCGATAATGTCGGGAATGATCTGATCTTCGAGCTGGCTCATCTTGTCCTTGATGGCGAGCTTCTTTTTCTTCATGCGCTGGATGCGCAGGGCCTCGCAGCCGGTGGCGATCATGGCATTGATGGCGGCATCATAGTCTTCATGCTCCTGGCGAAGCCGCGCGAGCGTCAGTCTAACATCCGCCTGTTCCTGATCAGCCATGTCTTGTCGTCCCCATGTCTTCATTCCGGTCTTTGTCTCGCCGGGGAATGCCGAAAAGCTCCTATCACCAAACCTGTGAAACGACCAGAGCGTGGAGCCCCAAATATGGCAGTGAAATATGACGGGTATAAAGCCGATGAATCAACGCCTAATGCCGCGTGTCGAAAGAGGGGCTCGGATGCGCCGTCGCGGAGCAGCCAGAAGGGACGAAGTGCCGTCTTCACGATCGCTTAAAGACGATCATCGATTTGCCCCGAAGAAGTCATGATTTCACCTTCGACAATCGCTTTCGATCGTGTCACACTTCCTTCGCAAACCTGACGCCAGCGGCTCAAGGGGAGCTGGTGGCCGAAGATAAGGAAGGACGTGCCACATGACAATTCAGGCCCATATCGCATCGCTTGAACAGAAGCATGGCGCTCTTGAGGAGGAGCTCCAAAGTGCACTTGCATCGCCATCCACCGACGATCGGGAAATTGCCAGTTTGAAGCGGCGCAAGCTGCGTATCAAGGACGAGGTAGAGCGACTGCGCAAGACTACGCGCCACTGATTTCCAGGTTCCTGAGTTGAGTGCCGAGTTTAGCTTGGCAGCGACCGCCGCCGACCGGGTTTTTAAGACCTGTGCCGCGCGGCGGTTTTGTTTTGTCTTGGACAATGCGGGAAGCCGCAGCACGAAAGCGCTAGTGGAATGAATTTGACATTTGATACCCGTTTGCGGCTCGATCTTCGATCAAATGTCAAATTCGAAACTTCCACTAGAATCATAATCTGACTAGTGGTTCTTGTGATTCCGGCATTGGCTCAAGATGGTTCTGCTAAGGGATGCAAATGTCTGAATCGAACCACTGGGCTCAGGACCAGAACTGATCGATCCAGATATTCAGCTTGGTGAAGCCCTTGGTATTCACTGCATAGATGCGCTTGGTGCCATCCGAGGTAACGGTGACGAGATTGCTGTCCAGCAATGCCTTCAGGTGCTGCGACACGGCGGGCCGGCTGATCGGCAGGCCTTCCGCAAGCTCGTTGACGGTACGCGGCGCACGCCTGAGTTCTTCCAGCAGATGACGCCGGTTGGGATCAGCAATGGCTGCAAAAGGATCGTTCGTCGTCATGCCCACACGCTACGCGAGTTCCAGGGCCGGAGCAAGAAGATTTGTGCGTCGCAATATTCGAATTGCTGGCAACTATAGGCTCGCAGGAGCGGATTTACTTTCACAATGGCAATGCATCGTAGAGAAGCTTCAGCGAGGCAAGAAGACCAAGACCATAGGCCAGCGGATAGAAGACGTCCGGCTTGAGGCGGCGCACGATCATGGCGCCGGCCACGGTGGAGACGAGCGCCACCGGCAGCAGCGTCAACGAAATGCTGAGGTTTTTTGTGTCGAGAGCACCGAGCGCCACGTAGGGTATGATCTTGATGGCATTGACCAGCGCAAAGAAACGCACGCTGGCACCGGTATAGGCCTTCGGGTCCAGCTTCATCGGCAGGGCGTAGATCTGGAAGGGTGGTCCGCCGGCATGCGCCACGAAACTGCCATAGCCGCAGAGCGTTCCCCAGATCATGGCCGGTGTCCAGCGATGCGGCAGAGGCTCGATCTGGTCTCCAGTGCGCGGGCCATAGGTCTGGTAGAAGTAGCGACCGGCAAAGATGATCATCGACAGGGCGATGACGAATCGAAGCGCATCGGGCGGCACGAGTGCCGAGGTTGCCCAGCCCAGTGCCACGCCGATCATGCCGCCGGGCAGGAACATCAGGAGCAGTTTGCGGTCATTGTAATGGCGCCAGGCGTAGAGCGCCACCATGTCCATGACGATAAGGATCGGCAGGAAGATGGCGGCCGCATCGACGGGGCTGACGACCAGTGCCATCAGCGGCACGCCGATCAGCGCAAACGCGCCGCCCAGCCCGCCCTTCGACATGCCGACAAGGGCAACGGCCGGAATGGCGGCGGCAAAAAACATCGGGTCGGGGAGGGCAAAGCCAAGCATGTGCTGATGAAGGTTGATCGCGGGGCCGGTCCGGTCTATCGGACTTGGACAGAGATGACGAGCCCTTGCGCGGATCAACTTGCATTTTCGTGTGATGCAATAGGGTTTGGCTTTGCGGGCAGACGCCACAATGAACATAACAATGGACGGCCCTGGTCTCTCGACAAGAGTTTCAGCCGGGCCAGCGCCGAGATGGGACAGACCATGACACTTCCGCAAGATCGCTGCCGCCTGGTTTTGATCGTGCCTGATGCCGAGGATGATGCGGCGCTTTGCGAAAAGCTGGCGCATGCGCTGCGCGGCGGCGATGTCGCCTCCGTCATCCTGCCGCAATACGGGCTGGATGACGCAAGCTTCCAGAAGCGCGCCGAACTTCTGGTGCCGATCATGCAAGAGGCCGGTGCCGCTGCCATCATCTGCGGTGACAGCCGGGTTGCCGGCCGCGCCAGGGCCGATGGCCTGCATGTGGTGGGCAAGGTGGATGTGCTGGCCGAGGCCATCGAAAAGCATGCGCCCAAGATGATCGTCGGGGCAGGATCTGCCGCCGATAGGCATACGGCGCTGGAAGTGGGCGAGGCGCGTCCCGATTACATCTTTTTCGGCAAGCTGGATGGCGATATCAAGCCGGAAGCGCATCCGAAAAACCTGGCGCTTGGCGAATGGTGGGCTGCCATGGTGGAAATTCCCTGTATCGTCATGGGCGGCACGGATCTTTCGTCGGCGCTTGAAGTTGCCGAAACCGGCTCGGAATTCGTGGCGTTGCGCCATGCCATTTTCGACAACCCGGTGGGAACTGCGGCAGCCGTTGCGCAAGTGAATGCGATGTTGGACGAAAAAGCGCCACGGTTTGAAGCTTGAAGGGTGTGATGCGCCACACCTTCCGTTGTCTCGCCCTTTCTGTTGTCGTTCTTGGCCTGCCGGCTTGCCTGGCCGGAATGGCCGTTCCTGCCGCAGCGCAGGGGCAGGGGCGGGTGGTGACACGCCCGGTCGATCCGAATGCCGGAACGATCAGCCGGGGTGGCACAGGCGCCGAAGCCGAAGTCAAAACTGATCGGCCCTCCGATGAGCCCTATCCCTCCAGCGGTGTGACGCTATACGGCCGCATGGGCAGCGCACTGCCGCCGGTTCCGCCGGAAAAACCCTATAATGGTCCCGTGGACGAGGCTTACGGCGCCTATCAGCGCGGCCTTTACCGCACGGCGCTGGAACTGGCACTGCCGCGCGCCGAAAAGGGCGATGCGCCGGCGCAGACGCTGGTGGCTGAAATGATGATGCGCGGGCTCGGCATAGCGCATGATGCCAAGGGTGCTGCCTTCTGGTACGGCCAGGCCGCCGAACGCGGCAATCCGCCGGCAATGTTCCAATATGCACTGCTGTTGATGCAGGGGCGCCTTGTGCCGCATGACAAGGCAAAGGCGGATGATTACATGCGCCGGGCGGCAGAAGCCGGCAATGCGTCTGCGCAGTTCAACTGGGCGCAGATCCTGACGGCCGACAATCCGGGTGAGAAGGGCCTGAAGCTGGCGCTTCCCTTTTATGAGAAGTCCGCCGAGCAGGGCATATCGGATGCGCAATATGCCGTAGCCCAGCTTTACATCGCCATCGAGGATATCGAGCCGGCGAAGAAAGCCAAGGCACGCGAATGGCTGATGCGGGCCGCCAAGGCCGGCTATGACACGGCGCAGCTCGATATGGGTGTCTGGTTCGTCAATGGCGTTGGCGGCGCGCGCGATTATGACAAGGGCTTCGAATGGCTGCGGATTGCCGCCACGCGGGGCAATGTCGTGGCGCAGAACAAGCTGGCGCATCTTTATATCAATGCGCTCGGCACCCGCCCCAATCCGGTGGAAGCGGCCAAATGGTATGTGCTTTCCCGCCGCGCCGGGCTTGCCGATCCGGCGCTCGAGGACTTCTATCTCGGCATCAACGACGAGCAGCAGAAGCAGGCGATCGACGCGGCCAATCGTTTTCGCCGCAGCTGAGATCGGCTCGGCAGGCATTTCGCAGACCCGTGGAACTGCCGGGAGAGAGGCCTGTTTGCCGGCGAAAGTTAACCCCGATCAGCACCTCTCGGCCAAGCTTCAGGGCCAAGATGGTCTGCCGACTTGAATTATCCCCGGTTTTGTGGTTCTGAACGCGCCTATTCACAAAAGATCTGATGTCGTTCGTCCCGGAAGGACCTGGGACACCCGCCCTATACCCCAAGGATACCCCGATGGCACGCTCCGCCCTTCTCAATGTCATGGTTCAGGCTGCGCTCAAGGCAGGCAAATCACTGTCGCGCGATTTTGGCGAAGTCCAGAACCTGCAGGTATCGGTGAAGGGGCCGGGTGACTTCGTATCCCAGGCCGATCTGAAGGCCGAAAAGATCGTGCATGACGAGCTGATGAAGGCCCGCCCCACCTATGGTTTCCTCGGCGAGGAAAGCGAAGAGGAAAAGGGTACCGATGGCGCGCATCGCTGGATCGTCGATCCGTTGGATGGCACCACCAACTTCCTGCACGGCATTCCACAGTTTGCCGTTTCGATTGCGCTGGAGCGCAATGGCGAAATCGTCGCCGGTGTGGTGTTCAACCCGGCAACCGACGAGCTGTTCACGGCGGAAAAGGGCGGCGGCTCCTTCCTCAATGACCGCCGCATCCGCGTGGCCGCCCGCCGCGTTCTGTCCGATTGCGTCGTCGGCTGCGGCGTGCCGCATCTGGGTCGTGGCAATCACGGCAAGTTCCTTGTCGAGCTGCGCCATGTGATGGGTGAAGTCGCCGGTATCCGCCGCTTTGGCGCCGCCTCGCTCGATCTCGCCTATGTGGCGGCTGGCCGCGTCGACGGCTTCTGGGAAGTCGGCCTGCAGCCCTGGGACATGGCAGCCGGCCTCATCCTCATCCGCGAAGCGGGCGGTTTCGTCAGCGACTTCAAGGGCGGCACAGAGATGATGGAGCAGGGAACGGTGGTTGCTGGCAATGAACTGATCCAGAAACAGCTGCTGGAAGTGTCCAATCGTCCGGTGCCGTCGCGCTGATTGCGCAGCGTCAGGCCGAATGACGGTGAAAGGTCGGGACTGCTCTTGTTTTCCGACTTCACATCACTTCAATTCGTCTTAATTTTGCACTAGCCTCCGCACAATTGTCGTGTGGAGGTTGCGTGCGTTATGGCGAATGATACCCTTGGGGACGTGAACGGTTCCGAACTGGCGCCCCGTGACCATGGGTACAAGCTTTCGAACCCGGTTCCCTTTCTGTGGACCATGTTGTTTTTCCTGATCATCGTCGGCTTCATTGTTGCCATCCTCTATCGTCAGGCCCATCAGGCCTTCATGACAAATCCGGGGCTGAACGGCCTCATTCTCGGCGTCATGGCGATTGGCATCATTCTGATTTTCATGCAGGTGATCAGCCTCATTCCAGAAGTGCGCTGGTTCAATTCGTTCCGCGCCGCCGGCAGTGCCGACCGGGTGGGCCGAAATCCGCGGCTGCTGGCGCCGATGCGCTCGCTGCTGGGCCGCAGCCAGCGCATGGCGCTTTCCACCCATGTGCTGCGCTCCATCCTGGATTCGATCGGCACGCGACTGGACGAATCACGTGACATCTCGCGTTATCTCATCGGTCTTCTGGTGTTTCTCGGTCTTCTCGGCACTTTCTGGGGCCTGATCGGCACGATCGGCTCGATCAGCGAGGTCATCCAGGGGCTGGATCCGAATTCCGGCAATAGCAGTGACGTGTTGAGCACGTTGAAAAGCGGCCTTACGGCGCCGCTTGCCGGCATGGGTACGGCGTTTTCATCCTCGCTGCTCGGCCTGTCCGGCTCGCTGATCCTCGGCTTTCTCGATCTGCAGGCCGGCCGGGCGCAGAATCGTTTCTATACCGAGCTGGAAAACTGGCTCTCCTCCGTCACCGAAGTCAGCTCCGATCTTCCGGTTGCCGATGCGACCGCGACCGGCTCTGCCGACGAAATGCGGCGCATGGTGGAGCAATTGCGCAAGCTGGTGGCTGCTCAAGGCAAGGCGGAAGCCGGCCAGACGGAAAAATCGCTCGCCGCCATGAGCAATCTGGCCGAAGGCATCCAGGGGCTTGTGAAGAACATGCGCAATGAGCAGCAGATGCTGCGCGACTGGATCGAGGCGCAGCAGGAAGAATCAAAGGCCATGCGCCGCACGCTTGACCGCCTTTCCGACAAGATCGGGGGCAAGTAGACCATGGCGCTCGGCCGCAACCGCCGCCGCGAGCGCGCGATCGATTACTGGCCCGGCTTCGTCGATGCCCTGTCGACGCTGCTGCTCGCCATCATGTTCCTGCTCACGGTATTCGTGCTCGCCCAGTTCATCCTGGGGCGCGAGATCACCGGGCGCGACGAGGTGCTGAACCGACTCAACAGCCAGATTGCCGAACTAACCGAGCTTCTGGCGTTGGAACAGAGCGGCAAGCAGGATGTGGAGGATACGCTCGCCAATCTGCAGGCATCACTATCTCAGTCGGAAAACGAACGCACGCGGCTTCAGGCGCTCCTGGAACGGGGTGCCGGATCAAGTGATACGGCAACGGCGCGGATCGGCAGCCTGACCGACCAGTTGAACCAGGAGCAGCAGGTCAGCGCGCGGGCCATGAGCCAGGTCGAACTGTTGAACCAGCAGATTGCCGCCCTTCGTGCCCAGATCGCTGCCGTCGAGGCTGCATTGCAAGCCTCGGAAGCCAAGGACCAGAGTTCGCAGGCGCGCATTTCCGATCTCGGTCGCCGCTTGAACGTGGCGCTGGCGCAGCGCGTGCAGGAACTCAACCGCTATCGCTCGGACTTTTTCGGACGCCTGCGTGAAATTCTGTCGGACCGCGAAAACATCCGCATCGTCGGCGACCGATTCGTCTTCCAGTCGGAAGTTCTGTTTCCCGTTGGTGGTGCCGATCTCGATGAGGCGGGCCGCGCTGAAATGGACAAGCTTGCCTCTGCCATTATCGAGCTGTCGCAGGAAATTCCGCCGGAAATCAATTGGGTTCTGCGTGTGGATGGTCATACGGACAATGCACCGCTGTCGGGCACTGGCCGTTATCGCGACAACTGGGAGCTTTCCTCGGCGCGTGCGACCTCCGTGGTCAAATGGCTGATCCAGCGCGGCGTGCCGGCCAACCGGCTTGTGGCTGCGGGCTTTGGCGAGTTCCAGCCGATTGCCGATGGCGACACGCCAGAGGTGCGCGCGCAGAACCGCCGCATCGAGTTGAAGCTGACAGAGCGCTAGGACCGATCGACATTCACGGTTTGGGGATGCAGCCTTTTTCGGTGCCGGATCGCCGGACGCGATGTCGTAACGTCCTGATGCGCCAAACACATCCCCCTTCGCCGGGAAGGGGGATGCAAGGTCAAACAAGGATCAATCCATCTGCACGTTGGCGTTTTTCACCACGGGCGTCCATTTGGCGATTTCGACCTTCACATGCGTGGCGAGCTCTTCCGGTGAGGAGGCGACGATGGTGGCGCTGAATTCCTTCATGCGTTCGGCCACGACCGGATCGGCCATCGCCACCTTGGCGGCGGCATTCAGCCGGGCCACGATCGGCTGCGGTGTCTTGGCCGGCGCAAACAGGGCGTTCCACGTATAGGTCTCATAGCCCGGAATGCCGGATTCGGCGATGGTCGGCACATCCGGGAAGGACGGTGCGCGTTGCGGCGTGGTGACGGCCAGTGCCCGCAGCGTGCCGGCCTTGATATGGCCGGAGGAGGAGGGCAGGTTATCGAACATGATCGGCACCTGGTTGCCGATCACATCGTTCAGCGCCGGGCCGGAGCCCTTGTACGGCACGTGCTGCATGCTGACGCCGGCCATGATCTTGAACAATTCGCCCGACAGATGCAGCGGTGTGCCATTGCCGGATGAGGCATAGGCATATTTATCCGGATTGGCCTTCAGAAGCGCCAGAAGTTCTGCCACGTTCTTTGCCGGCAATTGCGGATTGACGACCAGCACATTCGGCACGACGACGAGCAGCGACACCGGAGCGAAATCCTTTTCCGCATCATAGGGCTTCTGCTTCAGAATCAGCGGATTGAGCGCATGGGTGGCAACCGTGCCCATGAGGATCGTATAGCCATCGGGCTGCGCATTCGCCACATTTCCAGCCCCCAGGCTGCCGCCGGCACCGGCGACATTCTGCACGATGACCTGCTGGCCAAGATCGGTGGACATGCGCTGTGCGATGATGCGCGCCACGACATCGGTGGAGCCGCCGGCGGCAAAGGGCACGACGAGCGTGATCATCCGCTCGGGAAATTCCGCGCGCGCGGCACCGGCAGTCAGAAGGCCGGCAAAGACGGCGGCTGCGGCAATGGATTTAAACGGTGACATGAAAACTCCTCCCAGAGATGACGACATGCTGTCATCTCACAATGGAGGTAAAATGCGCCGCGCACAACGTCTCGATGCCGAGAAGCACGCCAAGATTGTCCGGCGATGTGTCTGGCTTAGCCTGTTACTGCGCCGCCATGAAGCCTTGCGTGCCCGGTTCGAACTGCAGGCGGGCAAGGCTGGCATAAAGCCCGCCGCGCGCCACCAGCTGCGCATGTGTGCCTTCTTCGACGATGCGGCCGGCATCGACCACCAGAATGCGGTCGGCCTTCAGCACGGTTGCCAGACGGTGGGCAATCACGATTGTCGTGCGATCCTGCATCAGCCCATCGAGTGCCGTCTGCACCAGCGTTTCGCTTTCGGCATCGAGCGCCGAGGTTGCCTCGTCGAGCAGCAGCACCGGTGCATTCTTCAGGATGGCGCGGGCAATGGCGATGCGCTGGCGCTGACCGCCCGAAAGTGTCACGCCGCGTTCGCCGGCCAGCGTGTCATAGCCCTTGTCGAGGCGGGAAATGAACTCATCGGCCTGGGCGGCAATCGCCGCCTGGCGCACCTGTTCGCGGCTGGCATGCGGCATGCTGAAGGCGATATTGTCATGGATCGAGGCGGCGAAGATCGTTACATCCTGCGGCACGATGGCAAGCCGGGCGCGCAGATCCGCCACCCGCACCTGGCGCAGATCGACGCCATCCAGCAGGATTGCGCCGGCTGTCGGATCATAAAAGCGCATCAGCAGCGACAGAACCGTGCTTTTGCCGGCCCCCGATGGGCCGACAATGGCCACGGTCTCACCGGCCTTGACGGTGAAAGACAGGCTATCGAGCGTTACGGCGCTTGTGCGTGACGGATAGACGAAGGAGACAGCATCGAAGCTCACCTCGCCACGGGCGGGAGAGGGCAGGGCGACGGGATGTTCCGGATCGCGGATGGCCGGCACTTCGCGCAGCAGTTCGGTCAGGCGCTCTGCAGCGCCGCCGGCCTGCGACAGCTCACCCCAGACTTCCGAGAGCTGGCCGAGTGAGCTTGCGGCAATGACGGAGTAGAGCACGAATTGGCTGAGCGTGCCGGCGCTGATCGTGCCGGCGAGAACGCCCTGCGCGCCATACCAGAGAACGCCGACAATGCTGCCGAAGACCATCAGAATGGCAAAGCCGGTCAGAAATGCGCGCGAGCGGATGGCGGATTTGGCTGCCATATAGGCGGTTTCCACCGTTGCGCCATAGCGGGCTTCTGCCGCCTTTTCGCCGCCAAAGGCCTGCACGGTGCGGCTTGCACCAATGGTTTCGGAGGCAAAGGCCGAGGTTGCCGCCAGCGTATCCTGGGCGGCGCGGGCACGGGCACGCACGGAGCGGCCAAAGCCCACCAGCGGAAAGACGATGAGCGGGATGGCGCCCAGCACCAAAGCCGAAAGCTTAGGGCTTGTGAGGATCATCATGCCCATGGCGCCGAAACAGAGAATGAGGTTGCGCAGCGCCTGCGATGCGGCCGAGCCGAAGGCGGATTTGATCTGCGTCGTATCGGCCGTCAGCCGCGAGACGATCTCGCCCGACTGGTTCACATCAAAGAAGGCCGGCGAAAGAGAGGTGACGCGGGCAAACACTTCGCGCCTGAGATCTGCGACGACCCGCTCGCCAATAGTGATGACATAGAAATAGCGCATAGCGCTGGAGACGGCCAGAAGTCCGGCAAGCGCCAGCAACATGGCGAAATAGGTGTTGATGAAACTGCCATCGGCTGCGGCAAAGCCATGGTCTATCATCCGGCGCACGGCCAGTGGCAGTGCAAGCGTCGTGGCAGCCGCGAGCGAGAGAAAACAGATGGCGGCAGCCACCAGACGCTTGTAGCGCAACACATAGGGCATCAGGCGCAAGAGGGGCTGCGGCGAGCGGCGGGTCTTTTCGGTCGTCATTTGGCTGTCTGTCACGCTTGCACCGTTTTGAAGCCCCGTTTGAGCCCGTGGAACTCTCGGGCGCGGGTACTTGTGCTTTCAGAGACCTTCCTGTATAGGCTCCGCATCGAATTGGGAAGCCGTGGCCGGGTCCGGTGCACGGCTTCATTTACGGACTAGGGTCGCTCGCTGCAATTGCGACAAAAAGACCCCGCACAGCAGGAAGAGTTGTCATGAAGGCCAGCATCCATCCCGACTATCACATGATCAAAGTCGTCATGACCGACGGCACCGAATACGAAACCTTCTCGACCTGGGGTTCGGAAGGTGCAGTCATGAACCTGGAAATCGATTCCAAGTCGCACCCGGCCTGGACCGGCGGCAACCAGCAGCTGATGGACCGTGGCGGCCGCGTTTCCAAGTTCAACAAGCGCTTCGGCGGCCTCGGCCTCTGATCGTTTGGGGCTTGCGCCCGGCGACCGTGTCGTTATGAATTCAAACCGCTCGTGACCTTGGGTCACGGGCGGTTTTCTGTTGCGTTGTTTTCCAGCGTTTCCATCATCCGTTTCCCCGAGTGCTGCATGTCTAGTCTCTCCCGCTCCGTTTCTCGCCTGGTCCTTGCCGCCGGCCTCATCGCCATGACTGCGCTGCCCGCCTGGTCCGGCCATGCCACCTTCCTGATCGATGCCCGCACCGGCAAGGTGCTGGAGGCCGAGAGCCCGCAGGAGCTGAATTTTCCCGCATCGCTCACCAAGATGATGACGCTCTATATGACCTTCGAGGCGCTGCATGATGGCCGCTTCACCTGGGACAAGCGTCTGACAATCTCGGAAAATGCCAATGGCAAGGAGCCTTTCAAATTCGCCATCGGTGCCGGAAACACGATCAGCGTGCGCGAGGCCGTCACCGGCATGATCGTGCTATCGACCAATGATGCAGCGACCGCCGTTGCCGAAACGCTCGGCGGTTCGGAAGCCCGCTTCGGCGAAATGATGACGGCAAAGGCACATGCGCTGGGCATGTCGCGCACGGTGTTTCGCAATCCAGCTGGCCTTCCCGACCCTGCGCAGGTGACGACGGCGGAAGATATGGCCGTGCTCGGGCTGGCGCTGATGCGCGACTTCCCGGAAGAGTTCAAGCTTTTCTCGCAAAAGAGCATGGTGTTTCGCGGCATGAAACTGCGCGGCCACAATGGCGTGCTGAATTCCTATCCCGGAGCAACCGGCCTTAAGACCGGCTTTACCAATGCATCCGGCTATAATCTCGTGACCTCGGTGGACCGTGACGGCCACCGGCTGGTCGGTGTCGTGCTCGGCGGCAAGAGCGGCCATGAACGCGACGAGGAAATGAAGGCGATGCTCGACCGCCACCTGCCGGCGGCAAAGCCCGTGGTGAAGGCGCAGCCGGCCAAGGCCGCCGGCATGGCTGCCAATCCGTGAGGGGGGAGGGGCAATCCACAATGGGTTGCCTCTGCCGCGCCATCTGCTACAGCGCAGGTCCAAATCCAGATTTTTAAAAGTGACGCCCAGAAAGCGACAGGAGTGACCCATGAGCGAACCGACCGTAGCCGAGGCGACAGACCATATCTACCAGTCACTCCAGGCCAATAATGCCGATATCGACCTGCATATCGCCACGCTGAAGTCAGCGCTTGCTCGCGCCGGCCAGAAGCAAGCCGTGTTTGACCCGGCAAAGCTCGTGCAGAACAACCGCTCCGGCCGAAAGCTGATGCAGGCCTATTTCCGCCAGCGCGGCGTGACGGTGGTGTTTGAGGGGTGATGGGGGCGAGGGGGCAAAGGTCGCTCACTCCTCTAGGTTTCGCTGGAAGAATGCGACGACCTCAGTATTAAACTCCCTGTGAAAGGCGGCGCGGTCGAAGCCCGGAGCGTCGAGACACACTTCCGAAGACCGTCGGCTTTCAGGGCACATCGTCAAAAAAGACATATGGACAGCGTTGGGGACAACCCGAAACTCGGGCTTTCCCAGCAAGACATGCGCAAGTGTTGCAACATCTTTCGGCGATGCGCCGCTGGCCCCTCCCAGTTCCGATCCCCAGAGCTGAAGCGGAATAGTGACATTTTCCACGCTCTCTGTCGTTTGAAAGAAGATGCTCAGTGGATCGGCGAGCACCATCGCCCTGATGCGGGGGTCGTGCGTTAGAGTCTGAGGCAATGGTGAGTTCTGCGTCGGGCGGGTTTGATCCGCCAGCGAGCAGCCGGCTGATTTCGGGTCGGCACAGCGCGGCGGCAATTTGTTGAAATCGGGATTGGCACCAGCAATAACTAGCCCCGTATAGCCGCCCTGAGAGAAACCATAGAAACCGATCCGTTCTGGGGCGATCTTGGCGGAATCCGGGAAGTCTGTGAGCATCAAATCAAGAGTTCGTTTGATATCGGTGGGTCGCCCGACAAGGGCAGCCAGCCCATTTGCGCGGCTCATATCGGCATAGTTCGCGTGTGGATGATTAATGGCGACCACGAGGAAGCCGGAATCGGCCAGTGCTTCAGCCGTGTCGTGATGGCCAAGATACCAACCGCCATAGCCGTGCGAAATGATCACGAGTGGCAACCTTTCTCCCGCAATCGGGCAATCCAGAACCGCTGGAATCGTGAACGCTTTGACCTGTATGTCTTCAGGCGCTTCTGCACAGGGCGACCACATCGCCGCATCGATTGCCGGTCCATCCTGCCCGCCGGGGATGTGAAGGAATTTCAGGCCTGCGGCCTGTACGGGCGACATTGCGAAGCAGAAAGCGGCTGCGAGAGCCAAGTGTAGGCGTGTCATGGTGAATGCTCCAGCTGGTTAGAAATACCTGGCAGCAGTCTTGCTCTGCTACCTTGCAATAACAGGTAGCGTGCTATAAACAGTTTGTAAACATGAGGAATGGAATGGCCGAATCGATCCAGATCCAACTGAGAAAAGGCGCTCTTGATCTATGCGTCTTGGCCGTGCTGTCACGGGGTGAGAGCTATGGCTATGAGATTGCCAGCACCTTGGTCGCGGCAGTGGGAATGGGTGAGGGCACGATCTATCCCCTGATGCGCCGCATGCAGAATGATGGTCTTGTGGCCACACGCCTTGTCGAATCCAGCAGCGGTCCACCCCGCAAATACTATCGGCTCACGCCGCTCGGCCAAACCGTTTTCGAGACACATCGCAGCGACTGGCGTTCCTTCGCGGCCGCGGTCGATAAACTTCTTAAGGATTTATCATGAGCAAGGATGCCTTTCTGAAGACGTTGCGGGGCGGGCTTGGCGGTCTTCCAAATGAAGAGATCGAAGAAATCATATCCGACTATTCGGCCCACTTTGCCGAATCGGTGAGCCGGGGACGCAGTGAAGCTGAGGTCGTGCTGGCACTCGGTGACCCCGGCAGGATTGCGCGGGAATTGCTGGCAGACATAGGCCTGAAGCGTTTTGAAACGCATGGGAGCCTCTCGAACCTTGTCGCTGCGACCATTGCGCTTGCCGGGCTGGCCATCGTCGATCTCTTTCTTCTGCTGCCCTTGTTGATACTCACAATTCTGTTGGCGCTGGGATTTGCGACTGGACTGGTGGCGATTGGTGCGGCCGGATTGAATGTCATTGTTACGGCTTTGCTCTTTAACCCAGGTGATACGTTGAGGGTGCTGCTGGCCCGCTTGTGTATCGGTGCGGGACTTGTGAGCGGCTTTCTCGGAGGTGGGGCTTTGCTTCTGCTGGGCCTCGGAGGCGGTATCCGCATTCTTGGCAATTATGCACGACTGCATTTCCGCCTGGTCGGGCCGGATCGGCTCGGCAACTGAGAATTTCAACCAAATCTATCGAAGGGATGAGACATGAACCGCAAACTGGCATTCATGGCGACAGCAGGATTAATCGGCGCTGCTGGCCTCCTGACGCTCGGAACCGCTCTTTCCGGGTCTGGTTGGGCGAGCGCAGCCTATGTATGGAACAGAGGATCGACTTGCGAGCCTGCAAGCGGTACGCAGCAGCAGATTACGTTGCCTTTCGTTTCGGGCGACAGGCTGGTGATCGACTTGCCCGGCTCCGTACACTATCGGCCGGGTGAAAAGGCAGAGGTTATCGTCAGCGGAGACCCGGCACTGGTCAGTCACGTGCGTATTGAATCCGGCCGACTGGGCCTGGATTGCGCGCCTGGTTGGTCTGCAACGCCGCTTGATGTCAAGATATCGGGTCCATCCATCACCCGATGGGATTTGCTCGGTAACAGCGACCTGAGCCTTTCGCACATCAACCAGCCGGAGCTTTATGTGGACATCAAGGGCAGTGGAAATGCCACGGCAACCGGAGTTGTCGGTACGGTGACCCTCGGCATATTCGGCTCTGGCGAAGCCCGGTTTAAGGACCTCACTGCGCAATCGGCGTCAGTCCAAATTCGTGGGAGCGGCGATGCGACGTTAACCGCAAAGGTTGACGCGGATGTTTCTATTGCCGGGAGCGGCAATGTCGAATTGTCGGGGCATCCGGCGATGCGGCGCGCAGAGATCAATGGTAACGGTCGCATCGTTCAGGTGCCGTGAAACGCGAGGCCGCTATTCTGGCTGAGCATTTCAACGGTGGCAACATCCTGCAACATGCATCTGCCCGTCACGCCATATCGGCGCACCGCCACAATCGCGCCCCACCACCCCCACCAACGAAAAAAGCGGGCACATGGCCCGCTTTCCCAATTCTACAATGATCGTGTCGCTCAGTTGCCGGTAAAGGCCGTGCGCAACAGGTCGAGCTGGGCGCGCACGCCGTTCTCGTTGTCGGGCACGATGGTTTCCTGTGGGCGGTAGATTTCCCGGTCCAGCAGCGCCACGCGGTTCTGCAGACGCAACGAGCGTTCGACCAGTTCGCGGAAGGCTTCCGGCAGGTCGCCCCAGCCCGGTGCCATGCGGTCGACATTGAAGCCGTCGAGGCGCACCTTGTTCTTTTCCGCCAGCACCTGATCGTAGCTCATCTCGCCATTGTTGACGGCGCGCTGCAGCAGCAGCCAGGAGGCCATCTGCATCAGGCGGGTGGTGAGCCGCATGGATTCAGCCGCGTAAAGCACGGTGGCAAGGCGCGGCAACACTTTGGCAGCCGTGCGACCGGGACCATCGAGATAGGCAGCTGTTTCTTCCACGAGAGACATGCCCTCGGTATAGAGTGCCTTGAACTGCGACGAGTTAGCGGCGCGGCCGGCGAAACTGACGGTATTCAATACCTGTTCTGACATCGAGATTATCCTGCTAACGCACCAACTTGATCAGGCAATCGCGGAGCCAAGGAAAAGTTCCTGTCTCCGCAGTTCATGTCTGAGAAGATGGTACCACTAGACGAATTCCGCAAGGCAATTCTTAAAGAAGGGTTAATTCCCACAGTTTACACAGGGGTCGAAAAAAAAGAGCCGCAAAAGCGGCTCTCAAGGTAAAACAGGGAGAAATCAGACCAAAATCGCCGACTGGAGAAGCCGTCTGAGCCCGGAAGACCGGACAAATTCATCATTACCGAAAATGCCTAACGTAAGGTTAACTCTTGCTCGCGAAGTATAAAATCTGCGCGATCTTGTGTTTCATTTCGATTTTCAGCTCTTGAACAGGCTTTCTGCTGCCTTACGACCGGCGTTCTTTGCTACGCGCTCGTCCTGAAGGCGCTGAATTTCCGCCTCCAGCAGAGTGATTCGCTGGTCGATTTCGGCCACCGAAATCATCGAAAGATCGCAGCCGATCTCGTGTGCCACCGGCTTTTTCGGTCTGTCATCGTCAAACAGGCTCATGCCGGCCCTCTCCCTATCAGCGCCAGAATTCGGGAATTGTTTCAGAAAGGCGCGGGCCGATGCGCAAAGGCGCGATCTTTTCGGCAAGACCCGTTGCATCGGAAATCTCCACGCCGACGCCGCAGATCGTGGCCGGCCCGCTGGCAGCCTCGAAACGGCCCTTCGGCATTTTGGAAATGAAGCGGTTGAGCGGCTCTTCCTTTTCCATGCCGAGCGAGGAATCATAATCTCCGCACATGCCGGCATCTGACATATAGGCCGTGCCGCCATTGAGGATCTGGTGATCGGCGGTCGGTACATGCGTGTGGGTGCCCACGACAAAGCTTGCGCGCCCATCCACGAAATGGCCAAAGCACTGCTTTTCGCTGGTGGCTTCGGCGTGGAAATCGAAGATGATCGCGTCAGCCTGTTCCTTCAGCGGACAGGCGCCGAGAATGGCCTCGGCGCTCTTGAAGGGGTCGTCGAGTTCCGGATGCATGAAGACGCGGCCCATGATATTGGCCACCAGAATGCGGGCGCCATTGCGGGCATAGAAGAGGCCCGATCCGCGACCTGGCGTGCCGGCGGGATAGTTTGCCGGGCGCAGGAACTGGTCGTGGCGGCTGGCGAATGTCACCGCTTCCTTCTGGTCCCACACATGGTTGCCGGTGGTCACCACATCGGCGCCGGCATTGATGGTTTCGAGGAAAATGTCTTCGGTAATGCCAAAGCCGCCGGCGGCGTTTTCACCATTGACGATGACGAAGTCGAGCTTGAGGTCGGAGATGAGGCCCGGCAGTTTGTCCCAGACGGTGGTCCGTCCCGTCTTGCCTACCATGTCGCCGAGAAACAGAAGTCGCATGCCTATCCGATCAAGTGTTAGAAACGCCTGAAGCCGCTTTCCGTCAGGATGGCATGCAGGCGCATATCGTGGATTTCTGCCGGCACAGATGCCACCTCCTGGCAATCGAAGGCAATGCCGATGAGCTGCGGTGCCGAGCCTTTTTTGTGCATTCGGTCAATGGCGCGGTCATAATAGCCGCCGCCATAGCCGATCCGCTGGCCGTGTGCATCAAAGGCTGCCAGCGGCATCAGCATCAGATCGGGTTCCAGCACCTGCGCCTCAGGGCCCGGGCCGAAGGTGCCAAAGCCCATGGGCACGAGCTCGGCGCCGGCGACCAGTTCGCGAAACACGATGGTTTCCTTGTCGAGAATGACGGGAAGGCATAGGCGCGCGCCGCGTGCCTTGAGCGCGGCCATCAGCGGCCTGATATCGGCTTCGGAGCGGATGGGCGAAAAGCCGGAGACCACGGCGCCGGGCGGACATGTCAGCGCCTCTTGCCCGTGCTCGGCCATCAATAGGCTTTTCTCAATGCGGTCTGCGGGGGGAATGGCATCGCGCGCGGCCAGTCGTTCGGCCCTCAGCCGGGCCTTTTCAACCGCCGCCCCGCTCATGCCCTGTCGGCCAGCTTGTGCACGAGAAGCTTGTCAATGCGCCGGCCGTCCAGATCTATGACCTCGAAATTCCAGCCGTTCCAGACAAAGCTTTCGCCAAGTTCCGGCAGGCGCTTCAATTCATCCAGCACGAAACCGGCGACAGTTTCGTAATCCGGGTCTTCCTTCATGGTAAAGCCCATCTGATGGCCGAATTCATCGACAGGCATCCAGCCCGCCACCAGATAGCTGCCATCGTCCCGCAGCACGATGGCCGGTTCATCGACATTGTCCTCCTCGAACACGCCGGTGATCGCTTCAAGAATATCGCCGGAGGTGATGACGCCTTCGAAATGGCCGTATTCATCATAGACCAGCACCATCTGGGCCGAGGTGCGGCGCAGGCCCTGGATGACGTCAATGGCGCCGGTGAGGTCGGATACGACGGGCGCTTCGCGCATGCGGTTGCGGATATCGAGATCGAGGCCCTGGACGATGGCCTCATAGGCATCTTTCACGAAGAGAACGCCGAGGATTTCATCGGAAGCGCCATTGCGCACCGGCAGGCGAGAGCGCTGCGTATTGCGCAGCTGCTCGCGGATTTCTGCAAAATCGTCTTCGATATCGATGACTTCGACATCGCGTCGCGGCGTCATAAGGCCACGCGCCGTGCGATCGGCCAGCCGCATGACGCCGGAGATCATCGCCGATTCTTCCGATTCGATCACGCCGGCGCTATGGGCTTCGGCCAGAACGCTGCGGATTTCCTCATCCGTGACGCGCTCTTCCGATTGACCCTGCTGGCCCAGCAGGCGCAGGACCGCACGCCCGGATGCATCGAGCAGCCAGACAAGCGGCAGCGAGACTTTGGAGAGAACCACCATGGCCGGCGCCACTCGCGCTGCAACAGCTTCGGGGGCCTTCAGGGCGATCTGCTTGGGAACCAGTTCGCCGACAATCAGCGACAGATAGGTAATGGCCACAACGACGGTGCCGACGCCGAAGCCGTCCGCCATGGCTGGCGACAGGCCCTGCAGTTCCAGCCACTCGGCCAGGCGCGCACCCAGCGTTGCGCCGGAAAAGGCGCCGGACAGCACGCCGACAAGGGTAATGCCGATCTGGACCGTGGACAGGAAACGACCGGGATGTTCGGCCAGGCGCATGGCAAGCGCTGCGCCTCTGCTGCCCTGATCGGCCATCATTTTCAAACGGATGGGACGCGACGAGACAACCGCCAGCTCTGACATGGCAAGAACGCCGTTCAGAATGGTGAAGGAGACGACAATCAGAATTTCGATTAACAAAACAATCTCATGAGTTGCCGTCAGGGAAAGGCGCTCGCGCGTTTCCAAGCGAGCATTCCCGGACCCGCACGACCTGCCGGCAGATCCTGCCGCACCACATCGCAGGCGGAATCGGGTTCCATTCGACGGGACGGCTGACGTTGAGGGGCATGATAATGTCAGGCCGCACCGTTTGCAACAGCCGCATTCTTCCAGATTGACAGCCGGTGTCTGTCGCAGACCTTTTCAGGGCTGACAAAATGTCTGCAATCCGGGCGAGCTGCTGCATAGTTGAGGGGAAGGGTGCGATCCACGACGACCGATGGATGTTTACGATCCTGGGTGCCTACAAACGTAGGTGGGCGCCATATGTCCAAGCCCACGGGCCTGGTCAGGGACAGCTCCCTTTGGATCGAGTATGGCCCCAGGGATTGTGGTTCCTGTCGGGAAGCGCAGACCGCATTTCATATATAGGATAGCTTGCCGCCTGCCGCCAGTGGGAAAACGCTAATTGGTTTCGACCTTCGGACGCGCGGTAAGTTTTGCGGTAATGCCGTTGAGGCGCGATGCCAACTGGCTAAGCGCATCGACGACAGCTTCCTCTGAGCGCTGGTGTTCCTGCACGGCACCATCGCGCCGGCTGCGCAGCGTTTCGATTTCACCTTCCAGGCTTGCGGCCTTGCGGGTGACCTCGGCCAGTTCGTCCATCACCATGATGCCGGCCATGACCGTGACGCGCAGATCGCCGATCTCGCCGAACTGGCTCTTCAGGTGTCCGACATAGCGGTCGAAGCGGGAGGCGAGTTCCTCCAGATGTCCTTGCTGGCCTTCTTCGCAGGCCATGCGGTAGGCCTTGCCGTCGATCGTTACCGTTACCTGCGCCATGCGCTCACTGATCCCTTCGTGTCCGCTTGGACTACCGGTCGAGCACGGCGCGGATGGTCTCCATCGCCGTGACCAGTCGGCGCGAAACCTCCCGGTTGACTTCTTCCAGGCGGTTGGCGCGGAATTCCGACTGGTCGAGCTCCTGTGCCAAGCGCTGCCTGTCGGCATGCACCCGTCGAACCTCGCCCTCCACGTCGGCTGCCTCGCGCTGCCGCTCTATCCGCATATCAATGGCGTTCTCCAGGCTGGTCATTGAAGCCCAGAGATCGGATATGGCTGCGTCTAAGGTTTTTTCCACCGGCATCCTGCTGGCACTCGGTCTGCAAGGGCATGTGCGAATCGCGCTTGCCCTTTTTCTCATATGCCCGGTACCCTATGCGGGGCCGTGTGGCCGGTCAATAAAGCGACCCCTGCCGAAGGTTGCCTAAGCTGTGGATCGCGCTGCAGCATGCCCCTTTACCTAGCCTGTGAAAGGTCTATGTGAGGGTAACAGCAAAGACATCGACAGCAACCTTGCGGCGGTCCATTTTGTTGACTTGGCCGTCGCAGCTGATAAGGATCAGCCGCGCCTCATTTGGTCCCGCCAGGGACCGTGATTGACACTGCAAACCAGCGGACCCGCCATGACCTCTCCCGAAAAACATAACCGGATGGCGAATGCGATCCGTTTCCTCTCCATGGATGCCGTCGAGAAGGCCAATTCCGGCCATCCCGGCCTGCCGATGGGGGCAGCCGACATTGCGACAGTGCTTTTCAGCCGCTATTTGAAGTTCGATCCGAAGAACCCGCTCTGGCCTGACCGCGACCGCTTCGTGCTGTCGGCCGGCCATGGCTCCATGCTTCTCTATTCGCTTCTCTATCTAACCGGATATGAGGACATCTCGATCGAGGACATCAAGCAGTTCCGCCAGCTGGGATCCAAGACCGCCGGACATCCGGAATACGGCCATATTTCCGGCATCGAAACGACCACCGGTCCGCTCGGCCAGGGCATTGCCAATGCCGTCGGCATGGCAATTGCGGAAAAGAAGCTCGCTACGGAATTCGGTTCCGAGTTGCAGAGCCACTTCACCTATGCGCTGGTCGGTGACGGTTGCCTGATGGAGGGCATCAGCCAGGAAGCCATTGCGCTGGCCGGTCACCTGAAACTGAACAAGCTGATCGTCTTCTGGGACGATAACAAGATCACTATCGACGGTGCGGTATCGCTGTCGGATTCGACGGATCAGATCGCCCGCTTCAAGGCGGTACACTGGAACACGATCGAAGTGGACGGCCACGATCAGGACGCGATTGCCGCGGCCATCGAGGCTGCACAGAAATCCGACCGCCCGACCCTGATTGCCGCCAAGACCATCATCGGCTTTGGCGCGCCCAACAAGCAGGGGACGCACAAGGTACACGGCTCGCCGCTGGGTGCCGAAGAAATCGCCGCGGCCCGCAAGTCGCTC
Source organism: Rhizobium sp. FY34 (assembly GCF_005222845.1). Taxonomy (GTDB): domain Bacteria; phylum Pseudomonadota; class Alphaproteobacteria; order Rhizobiales; family Rhizobiaceae; genus Neorhizobium. Next base: position 357,868 of record NZ_STFZ01000018.1, read on the forward strand.
AACTGGGAATCGGAAGCCTTCGTGGTTCCAGCCGACGTGCTGGACGCCTGGCGTCTGGCCGGCCTGCGCTCCACCAAGGCCCGCAAGGAATGGGAAGAGCGCCTGGCCGCAGCCCCGGCCGAGCAGCGCGCCGAATTCGTGCGTCGTTTCGCCGGTGACCTGCCGGGTGGATTCGATAGCGCCATCGATGCCTTCAAGCAGAAGATTGCCGCCAACCCACCGACCGTTGCCACCCGCAAGGCTTCGGAAGATACGCTGGAAGTGATCAATGGCCTGTTGCCGGAAACCCTTGGCGGTTCGGCCGATCTGACGCCGTCCAACAATACCAAGACCAGCCAGATGACGTCGATCACCCCGACGGATTTCTCCGGTCGCTATATGCACTGGGGCATTCGCGAGCATGCAACGGCAGCCGCCATGAACGGCATTGCGCTGCATGGCGGCCTGATCCCGTATTCCGGCGGCTTCCTGATCTTCTCGGATTACTGCCGCCCGTCGGTGCGTCTCGCGGCCCTCATGGGCATCCGCGTCGTGCATGTCTGGACGCATGACTCCATCGGTGTTGGCGAAGACGGCCCGACCCACCAGCCGGTCGAGCATGTGGCCTCCCTGCGCGCCATTCCGAATCTTCTGGTCTTCCGCCCGGCGGACGAGACCGAAACGGCGGAATGCTGGCAACTGGCTCTCAACGAAAAGCATCGCCCCTCTGGTCTGGCGCTGACCCGCCAGAACCTGATGCCGGTGCGCACCGAATACGAAGAGAAGAACCTGTGTGCCCAGGGTGCCTATGAGCTGATCTCGTCGAGCGATGCCAAGGTCACGATCTTTGCCTCCGGTTCGGAAGTCGAGATTGCGGTGAAATCGGCGCAGGCGCTGGAAGCCAAGGGTATCGCCACCCGCGTCGTGTCCGTGCCCTGCTTCGAACTGTTCTTCGAACAGTCCGACGATTACCGCGAAGCCATTATCGGTACTTCGCCGGTCAAGATCGGCGTCGAAGCCGCCATCCGCCAGGGCTGGGATGCGTTTATCGGCAATGACGGCGCCTTTATCGGCATGAAGTCCTTCGGTGCATCCGGCCAGGCCAAGGACCTCTACAAACATTTCGGCATCACCGTGGAAGCGGTCGTTGCTGCGGCGGAAGCCAAGCTCTGAACGGCTTGGGGCGCTTTTGGGCGCCCCATCTGACCATCAAAAGCCCAATTTCCAAGGGAGTGAATGCACATGACTGTCAAGGTTGCCATCAATGGCTTCGGTCGTATCGGCCGTAACGTTCTGCGAGCCATCGTCGAATCGGGTCGCACCGATATCGAAGTGGTTGCGATCAACGATCTCGGCCCGGTCGAGACGAACGCGCATCTGCTGCGCTACGATTCGATCCACGGCAAGTTCCCGGCCAGCGTCAAGGTCGAGGGCGACACCATCATCGTGGGCGGCGGCAAGCCGATCAAGGTGACGGCGGTGCGCAACCCCGCTGAACTGCCGCATGCCGAACTCGGCATCGACATCGCCATGGAATGCACAGGCATCTTCACTTCGCGTGACAAGGCTGCCGCCCACCTGACGGCTGGCGCCAAGCGCGTCATCGTTTCGGCTCCGGCCGATGGCGCTGATCTGACCGTCGTTTTCGGCGTCAACCACGATCAGCTGACCAAGGACCACCTGGTCATCTCGAATGCATCCTGCACGACCAATTGCCTGGTTCCGGTCGTCAAGGTGCTGAACGATGCGATCGGCATCGATCATGGCTTTATGACCACGATCCATTCCTACACGGGCGACCAGCCGACGCTCGACACCATGCACAAGGATCTCTACCGCGCCCGCGCGGCAGCGCTTTCCATGATCCCGACCTCGACCGGTGCTGCAAAGGCCGTTGGCCTCGTCCTGCCGGAACTGAAGGGCAAGCTGGACGGCACCTCGATCCGCGTGCCGACCCCGAATGTCTCGGTTGTCGATTTCAAGTTCGTTGCCAAGAAGAACACCACGGTTCAGGAAGTCAACGATGCCATCATCGCCGCCTCCAATGGCGCGCTGAAGGGCATTCTGGGCTATACGGATGAGCCGCTGGTCAGCCGCGACTTCAACCACGACAGCCATTCGTCGATCTTCGCGCTCGACCAGACCAAGGTTCTGGAGGGCAATTTCGTGCGCATCCTGACCTGGTACGACAATGAATGGGGCTTCTCCAACCGCATGTCGGACACGGCTGTTGCCATGGCAAAGCTCATCTGATCTCGCCTAACGCGACAGATCTGTAAGACAGAAGGGCGGTCGGGATATATCCCGGTCGCCCTTTTTTTATGTGTGATGAACGGGCTTTGCATCAGCGCAGCAGGCGCACCGATTGCGTGCTGGTTTGGTTGGAGCCGGCGCCGCCCGCCAAGGGTTCCACGTTCCAGTTGGCCGAGTTCATGATCATCGTGTTGACGACCATGCTGATCCGGCTCGTCTGGTTGGTGGTGGAATTGTAGGTCACATCGCGGTTCGGCAAGTAGATAATGCCTTCCAGCGTCTCGCCCATTGATCCATTGAACACATACTGGCGTTTTGCCCCATTGCTGTCGGTCGGCTCAAACATCAGGATGCCCTTGTAGGGACCGTTGGTCGGTGCCGTTGCCGTCAAGCTCAGCCCGCCATTGGCACGCAGTTCGCTATCCACGTCAGGGAAGTAAAAGGTCACGCCATTGGCGATGATCGTCGAACCGGAATTGGCGATCATCCGGCCTTTAATGATGTGCAGGCCAGGTTTGAAGGTGATTGTCGGGCTGCCGTTGAAGGTCAGGTTGCAGTGGATGCCGGGCTCCAGTGTGATGTTCTTGCCATCGCGCGTTCCGGAATTGGCGCAGACGCCGGATGTGTTCGGCTGCGGCAGGTTGCCCGCATAGGGATCGGGAGGGACCAAGCATCCGACTTCCAGATTCGCCAGCGTGCCGCCATTCTTGATATAACTCGTGCCCCGCACGCAGAACTTCGCGGTCTCGATGTGGGCGCCGGCATTCATGATGAAGGCGGGTGCGGCTGTCGATTCGACATTGATGCGACAGGCCTTCGACCTGAGGTTTGCGCCTGAATTGATCAACACCGCTTGGTTCTGTTTGCCAAGCACATGGATGCAAGCGGGGGCTTCGGCTGTCCCTTCGGTGCCATTGGCAATGGCCGTCGCGCGCACCTCGATCGGGATGGTGGAAATGCCGATCAAGCCTAGAAAATCCGTATTGTGTTTCTGTTGGTATTCCGCACTCAGACTTCCGTCGCTGTTTGTCTCGACGGCAAGCCGCAGTTTGAGAGCATCTTCCGCCTGCGGCGCTGTTGTCGAGTCGTAAGTGCTGATGAAACTTGTCACGGTATTAGAACGTACCGTCTCATCCTTCTGGTGAGCCGCTGCCAGCACGGCCGCATCCAGTGTTGCCTGCATGTCGAGCTTCTGGCTATAGGCAGCGTAGAGATCGACTGTGCCGCCAGCTGCTGCCAAGAGCACAGGCAAAAGTATTGCGGTGATGATGCCGAAATTTCCGCCGCAATCATGCATGATTCGGCCTATAGGCGATTCAGTGTTACGTTGACTGGAATGCTCCAACATCTTTCCCTCGATGTTTCAGTTTCTTCTACTTTAGGTGCCATAGGCGCACTCCTGTCCGGTTAAGGAAACAGTTCAAATGCCGCGGAGTCTCCGAATCAATCACTTGAGGCGCGGCTGCATTGCGTGAAAATGCAGCCGGGAGAGGGTAATGCTGGGTCATTGCCGGTATTTGCCCTTCTCTTGCCGGATTTGATGCGGCCTAATAGCTCGTCGTCTGATTCCTGCCGGTGAAACGCCGGACCTGCATTGTTTTCCTGCTTTCCGCTCAAAGATGAGCGGTCGCGCGGCACGCTTTCCAGCGGGTGCCGCGACGGGAAAGCCGTCTGCAATCAGCGACATGAATAGTGGCCGCCGGCTGACGCTTGCCGGTTGGTGTCGAAGTTGAAAAGGGGACACGCAAATTGGATGCGTTCTACATCATTTTGCTGGTCGGTACGATTTTGGTGCTGGCGGCAGCGTTTTCCAGTCTGCTGGCCTTTCGCTTCGGCGCGCCTCTGCTTCTCGTCTTCCTGCTGATCGGCCTGGTGGCCGGTGTCGATGGCATCGGCATCAATTTCAGCAACTATCCCATGGCCTATATGTTAGGCTCGCTGGCACTTGCGGTAATCCTGTTTGATAGCGGCTTTGGCACCTCGCTGCATTCCTTCCGCATTGCCGCTGCACCGGCGCTGACCATGGCTTCGCTTGGCGTTCTGCTGACTGCCTCGATCTTTGCCTTTGCCGCCTCGCTGTTTCTCGGCGTCAGCTGGATGGAAGGCCTCCTGCTCGGCTCCATCGTCGCCTCCACCGATGCGGCGGCTGTGTTCTTCTTGCTGCGCATCGGTGGCATCCATATCCGTGACAAGGTGCGATCCTCACTTGAGGTGGAATCCGGCACCAATGATCCGATGGCGGTTTTCCTCACCATCGCGCTTGTCGAACTGATCTCGTCAGGGCAAGGGGCGTCCGGTTTCAACCTTGATCTGCTGGCCATGTTCGTCAAGCAGATGGGCCTTGGCGGCCTGATGGGTGCGCTTGGCGGCATCATGATCGTCACAGTGCTGAACCGCCTGCCGGTTGATCGGGGGCTTGCGCCCATCTTCGTGCTGGCACTGGCCATGCTGGTTTTTTCCTTCACCGGTGCCGTTGGCGGTAGCGGTTTTCTCGCCGTCTATGTGGCGGGCATCTATGCCGGCAACCGCAAGATTTACGGTAAGGAAGCGATCAAGCGCTTTCAGGATGGCCTGACCTGGTTGGCGCAGATCATCATGTTTCTGCTGCTGGGGCTTCTTGCCACGCCCTCGCAATTTCCCTCGATTCTGCTGCCGGCGGTGGGGCTGGCCCTGTTCCTCATCTTCGTTGCGCGGCCCATTGCCGTGTGGCTGAGCCTTCTGCCCTTTGATTTCACCCAGCAGGAAATCGGCTTCGTTGCCTGGGTGGGACTGCGCGGCGCTGTCTCCATTCTGCTCGGCATCATGCCGATCCTCGGCGGGATCGACGCGAACCATGTCTATTTCAACACGGCCTTCATCATCGTGCTGGTCTCGCTTTTGCTTCAGGGCTGGACGATCCGGCCGGTGGCGGAAAAGCTCGGCCTGATCACGCCGCCGCGCATGGGCGAGGTGGACAAGGTGGAACTCGACCTGCCCGGCCGCGCCAATCACGAGTTGATCTCCTACCGAGTCATCAAGGACAGCCCAGTGCTGCGCGGTGAGCGCATTCCGCGCTGGGCAACGCCGTCGCTGGTGGTGCGTGATGGCCGCAGCATGCGCTATCAATATGCCGGGCGGCTGCGCGAGAAGGATTACGTCTACCTGTTTGTCGCGCCAAACTATTCGAGACTGCTCGACCGGCTGTTTGCCTCGCGCGTGCCGGTGGATGAAGACGACGCGGATTTCTTCGGCGCCTTTGCCATCTCGCCCTCGCGTCCAGCCAAGGAACTGGATGCCGCCTATGGGCCGGGGCTTCTGTCTGTAGCCGAGCAGGCCATGACGATTGGCGACATGATGGCCTATCGGCTGGGTGGCAAGGCGGATTTTGCCGACCGGGTGCGTCTGGGCTCAATCATCCTCATCGTGCGCGAACTTGACGAGCACGAGCATATCCGCTCGGTCGGCATTTCGCTGGAGCCTGTCGAGCCGGCGATCTCGCTGCCGATCTTCATCAATATGCGCGAAATCGCCCATCGCCTGCGCGATACGCTGCGTCGTTACCGTGGACGCGGCCAGCCTCCCATCGCGCCGGCCACGGTCGCTGCGCCGTCGCTTCCAGCTTCCGAAGCCGCAGCCGGGAAGGGCGAAAATCAGGTGTGACTGCCTTGCGTCCCCGGTCAGGTCGGCTATGGTCCGCTTCAAAATTCAACGAGCAGAACGGATACCTATCATGCCGGCATTCAAGACCCTTGACGACCTTTCCGATATTGCGGGCAAGCGCGTTCTCGTGCGCGTCGATCTCAATGTTCCGGTTTCGGACGGGAAGGTCACCGATGCGACCCGCATAGAGCGCGTCGCGCCTACCATTCTGGAACTGTCGGGCAAGGGCGCCAAGGTGATCCTGCTCGCCCATTTCGGTCGCCCGAAGGGTGCGCCGGTTGCAGATATGTCGTTGAAGCTGATTGTACCTTCCGTGGAAGACGTGCTGGATCATGCGGTGCTGTTTGCCGATGACTGCATCGGCGAGGTGGCAGGCTCTGCCATTGCCGGCATGGCCAATGGCGATATCCTGCTTCTGGAAAATACCCGTTTCCACAAGGGCGAAGAAAAGAACGATCCGGATTTCACCAAGGCGCTGGCCGCCAATGGCGATATCTATGTGAATGATGCCTTCTCTGCCGCCCACCGCGCGCATGCCTCGACGGAAGGTCTTGCCCATCACATGCCGGCCTATGCCGGGCGCACCATGCAGCAGGAACTCGAGGCTCTGGAAAAGGGTCTCGGCAAGCCGAACCGCCCGGTGGTCGCCATTGTCGGTGGCGCCAAGGTTTCCACCAAGATCGATCTCCTGATGAACCTCGTCAAGAAGGTCGATGCGCTGGTGATCGGCGGCGGCATGGCCAATACGTTTATTGCAGCCCGCGGCACCGATGTCGGCAAGTCGCTTTGCGAACATGATCTTGCCGAAACCGCCAAGCAGATCATGATCGAGGCGGCCAGCGCCCAATGCGCCATCGTGCTGCCGATCGACGGCGTGATTGCCCGCGAATTCAAGGCTGGTGCCGCAAACGAGGTTGTCGATATCGAGGCAATCCCGGCCGATGCCATGGTGCTTGACGTGGGCCCGAAGTCGATCGAGGCGATCAATGGCTGGATCAGCCGCGCCCAGACGCTGGTGTGGAACGGTCCGCTCGGCGCGTTTGAAATCTCGCCCTTCGATACGGCAACCGTGGCAGTTGCCAAGCATGCCGCCGAACAGACCAAGGCCGGCAAACTAGTATCGGTCGCCGGTGGCGGCGATACGGTCTCGGCGCTCAACCATGCCGGCGTTGCCGATGACTTTTCCTATATCTCGACTGCCGGCGGCGCCTTCCTGGAATGGATGGAAGGTAAGGAACTGCCGGGCGTTGCCGTCCTGATCCACGGCTGATCGATCACAACCAGATAGCGCATGCGGAGTTTTCGCCAAGGGCTCCGCATGCGGATACGAACAGATTTAAATTATTTTAGATATTTTAAACGATTGAAATGAATTCAATCGTTTCAATGATTTAGCCAAGGATTTCCCCGCCAAAAAACTTCTGTTATCCGCGAATGCTATAGAACGCGATAGCAACGCGTTGTGCACCGACTTTAGGGACAGGAGTGAAAGCATGGGGTACGCCAAGATGTTGGACAAGATGAGTTCCGCGCCCGGATTTATTGCGGCGCTGGATCAGAGCGGCGGTTCAACGCCTACAGCCTTGAGCCTCTATGGTGTGTCTGAAGCCGATTATCAGGGCGACGAGGAAATGTTCCGCCTGATGCATGCTATGCGCGTGCGCATCATGCGGGCACCGGCCTTTTCGGGTGACAAGGTTATCGGTGCAATCCTGTTCGAACGCACGATGGACGGCGATGTCGACGGTCAGGCTGTTCCCTCCTATCTCTGGGAAAAGCGCGGCGTTGTGCCCTTCCTGAAGGTCGACAAGGGGCTGAACGGCGAGGACAACGGCGTTCAGACCATGAAGCCGATGCCCGATCTTGACGCTTTGCTGATCCGTGCTCGCGAAAAAGGTATTTTCGGCACCAAGATGCGCTCCGTGATTGCCCATGCCGACAGAGCCGGCATAGCTGCTGTCGTTGAGCAGCAGTTCGCGGTTGCGCGCCAGATCATTGGCCAGGGTCTCATGCCCATCATCGAGCCGGAAGTGTCGATCAAGAGCCCGACCAAAGTAGAAGCAGAAGCCATTCTGCGCGACGAGATCGCCCAGCAGCTCGACAAGCTTCCCGCCGGCGTGACCGTCATGCTCAAATTGACGATCCCGACGGTTGCCGATTTCTACGCGCCATTGATTGCCCATAGCTCGGTCGTGCGCGTCGTCGCCCTGTCCGGCGGCTACAGCACCGCACATGCCTGCGAAAAACTGACGCATAACCATGGCATGATCGCCAGTTTTTCACGCGGACTGACGGAAGGCCTGCGCGTTTCGATGAGTGACGCCGAGTTCAATGCCAGCCTGGGCACAACGATCGATCAGATCTACGCGGCCAGCGTCAACAAGGCTTGATCCAACCGATTTTCGCAGAAGATGAAGGGTCGCACTGTTGCTGGGCGGCCCTTCACAGTTTCTGATGGTTTGCGTCAAAACCTTTGGCTGGTGGCGAAGGCCGGGCTGCGATAGCCGTGTTGCTTCAAACTCTGGAGGAGCAGGCATGCGCAAAGCAGAATTCGTTACAGTGGATGTCTTTACGCAGGAGCGTTTCACCGGCAATCCGCTTGCGGTTTTTCCCGATGCGCGCGGCATCAGCGACGCGGCCATGCAGAAGATTGCCGCTGAGTTCGGCTATTCTGAAATCACCTTCGTGCTTCCGCCGGAAAATCCGGCTCATCATGCGCAAGTGCGGATCTTCACCCCCGTGGCGGAAGTCCCGTTTGCCGGCCATCCGAATGTCGGCACGGCCTATGTGATCGGCCAGATGGCCGAGATTTTCGGCAAAAGCGTCGATGACCGGCTGATCTTCGAGGAGAAGGCGGGATTGGTCGAAGTCCTGCTGCAAAGGCATGAGGGGCGCGTCACGGGTGCGGCCATCCGCGCGCCGCGCGCGCTTGAGCTTGGCCCTGTCATCCCGCTGGAACTTGCCGCCGCCTGTGTCTCGCTCGATCCGGCGCAGATCCGCACCACCGGACATATGCCCTGCACTGCCTCCGTCGGGCTTGCCTTTGTCATGGTGGAACTGGCCGATCTGGCAGCGCTTGCCGCAGCGCGCACGGATATTGCGCTGTTTCGACAGGCGCGCGACGGTTATGCGACGCCTGAGAATGATTTTCCGATGTTCCTCTATGTGCGCGATACCGCCGATCCATCCAAGCTTCGGGCACGCATGTTTGCGCCGCTCGACAATGTGGCCGAAGATCCAGCCACCGGCAGCGCCTCGGGCGCGTTGTCGGCGCTGCTTGCTCGTCTCGATCCGCGCCGCGATGGCGTGTTCGACATGACAATCGAGCAGGGTGTGGAAATGGGCCGCCGCAGCCTCATCCATGTGCGTGTGGAAAAGCAGGCGAGCGAGCCGGTCTCGGTTACCATTGCAGGCGCCAGCGCGCCGGTGATGCAAGGATCGATCCTCTACTGAGGCATGCTTTGTTGTTGTCGCTCAGGTGAAATCGCGCGCGAGCAGCGTGATGGCCCAGAGCACGAAGGCGAGCACCGCCAGCTTCCAGAAATCGGCACGCAGCTGCAAGCCGGGAAGCCCGATGGGCTTGATGATCTGCACGATCATGGCCAGGAGGAGCAGTAGGCCGATCAGTTTGGTCATGATTTTCCTGCAGGCATCGGACGGTCAGCCACAGGCTGGACATGATTTCCCTGCACTACAGATAGGCCGCCGGGCTCAGATTCGGAACCATTTCTTTTGCAGGTTTCGGGCCGATCCCCACGACCGAGGCCATTGAGACGCGAAATATTCGCAGATCCTGCGCTTTCTGGGCGGAGCAATTAACGATTGTCGTGCTTTCCTGTGCGGCGAAACCTGAACCGGAACGCCCACGGTCCATCATCATGCCGCGCAATCTCCTGCCTGTCCTCAGCCTCCTTCTCGGCACCCTCTTCCTGTTCCTCGGCAATGGCCTGCAAGGCCTGCTTTTGCCCGTGCGTGGAACGATGGAAGGCTATTCCAACGAGGTGCTCGGTCTTCTCGGCACCACCTGGGCCGGCGGTTTCGTGCTGGGCTGCTTCGTTGCGCCGCAGTTGGTGCGCCGCATCGGCCATGTGCGCGCCTTTTCCGGCTTCGGTGCCGTTATCTGCCTCAATGTCCTGGTGACGGGCATCGTAGTGGATGATGTGGCCTGGTTGACGCTGCGGGCCGTGACCGGATTCTGCACGGCCGGCACCTCGATGATTATCGAAAGCTGGCTCAACGAGCGCGCGACGAATGAGAGCCGCGGGGCGATCTTCTCGCTTTATATTTCCATCACGCTGATGGGCGTCGTCGGTGGTCAGTTGCTGGTCGGCGTCATCGATGTGTCGACGCCGCTGCTCTTCATGGTTTGCGGCATACTCTATTGCGTCGCCATCCTGCCGACCACGCTGTCGACGGCGGCTTCCCCGCAACCGCTCAAACGCGTCAGTCTGGATCTGCCGGCGCTGTACCGGAATTCACCCGTCTCCTTTGTCGGCATCCTGATGATCGGTATCGCAAATGGCGCCTATGGCACACTGGTTGCGGTGTTTGCCGCGCAGGCCGGCATGCATCAGGCGACGATTGCCGTCATGGTGTCGATCACCCTCTTTGCCGGTGCCATCATGCAGTTTCCCGCCGGCCGCCTGTCCGATCGCATGGATCGCCGCTATGTGCTGGCGGCACTTTCGGGCTTGTCTGCGGTGGCGGGCCTGGCACTGGTGCTGTTTGAGCCGCTGAATGTCTATGTCATCATCGCTCTGGTTGCCGTCTATGGCGCGGCCGCCAATGCGCTCTATCCGATCGCCGTTGCGCATGCCAATGACTTTGCCTCCTCGGAGGACTTCGTGAAGATCTCGGGCGGTCTGCTTTTGCTGTTTGGTATCGGCACGATTATCGGCCCGACGCTGGGTGGTCCGGTGATGACGCATTTCGGCCCCTATGCGCTGTTCGGCGTCACGGCATTCGCACATGTGGTGGTGGTGGCGCATGCCATTTTCCGCAGCCGCCGCCGCGCACCGATTTCCAGTGCGCAAAAGGACAATTACACCACGGCACCATCGGCCATGGCGCCGCTTGCCACGCCGGAAAGCCTGATGCTCGATCCGCGTGCGCCGGCCGATGGCGAGGCGCGCTGACGGCGCCCCTGTGGGCTCGTGATGACAAGATTGTGAGGCCGGCTGTCATAGTTCCGGCTGGACGGCATTTGGTGCATGGCTCATCTTCGTCCGCAGAACGGTCGAGGGAGTGGCATGATGCTGCGGACTATCGCATTCGCTCTGTTATCTGCGGTGGCGACCGCGTCGAGCGCCTGGGCGCAGGGTGCGCAAATGCCTGCCAGCCAGTGCCAGGCAATTGCCGAGGCCATTCCCAAGGTGACATTCGCCAGTTTCAAGCCGTTTGAGACGGCGCAGAGCAAAACCCTTTCGGAACGCGAAGAGGTGAAGATCACCTTTGTCGGCCATTCCACCTACCAGATCGAGAGCCCGGACGGTGTGGTGATCGCCACCGACTACAGCGGCGTCTACCGCCCGCCGCTTTCACCCGATGTGGTGACGATGAACAAGGCGCATTCCACCCATTACACACTGTCGCCCGATCCCGGCATAGAGCATGTCCTGCCGGGCTGGAGCGATGTGCCCGGCCAGAAGGCCGAGCATCGGGTGATGGTCGGTGACAGCTATATCCGCAATGTGGCGACCGATATCCGCGCCTATGGCGGCTTTGAGGAAAACGGCAATTCCATCTTCATCTTCGAGATTGCCGGTCTGTGCATCGGGCATCTGGGCCATCTGCATCATGAACTGACCGATGGGCATTATGCCGAGATTGGCCGGCTGGACGTGCTGATGGTACCGACCGATGGCGGGTTGACCATGGGGGCGGACAGTATGAGCCGGGTGGTGCAGCGGCTGCGCTCATCGTTGATCCTGCCGATGCATCGCGGCGGGCCGCCGCTTGAGCGGTTCCTTGCCATGTTCGACGGTCGCTTCGAGATCGCCTATGCGCAGGAGCCAGTGATTACCGTGACCATGCGCAACCTGCCGAAAAAGCCGCGCATTCTCGTGCCGCTCGGGCTTTGACTGCCCCTACCATGTCGCTTTGGTCTTGGAACGATGAGCTGCCTGTGGCCGGAAAGCGGGTCAGGCAAGCCGGGCGTACGGCTGCACCGGTCTGCCGGTTCAGCGCTGGTCTGCTTTTTTCTTGAACATCTGCCGCTTTCGTGGCTATAAGCCGGCCATTCCAGACATTTTACGCGATGAAGGGGTGCCATGGCCGGCCATTCACAGTTCAAGAACATCATGCACCGCAAAGGCCGGCAGGATTCCATCCGCTCGAAGATGTTCTCCAAGCTCGCACGCGAAATCACCGTTGCCGCTAAAACCGGTCTGCCTGATCCCTCGATGAACGCTGCCCTGCGTCTGGCGATCCAGAACGCCAAGGCACAATCCATGCCGAAGGACAATATCGACCGGGCCATCAAGAAGGCTTCCGGCGCCGATGCCGAAAGCTATGACGCAATCCGCTACGAAGGCTATGGCCCCGGCGGCACGGCTGTTATCGTTGAAGCGCTGACCGACAATCGCAATCGCACCGCCTCGAACGTGCGCTCGATCTTCGCCAAGGCCGGCGGTGCGCTGGGCGAAACCGGTTCGGTGTCCTTCTCCTTCGATCACCTGGGCGAAATCGTCTACAAGCTCTCGGTCGGCAATGCCGATGCGGTGATGGAAGCAGCCATCGAAGCCGGTGCCGATGATGTGATTTCCGATGAAGACGGTCACACGATCCTGTGCGCCTTTGAAAGCATGGGCGAAGTATCGAAGGCGCTGGAAGCAGCGCTTGGCGAAGCGGAAACCGTGAAAGCCATCTGGAAGCCGCAGAACACGGTGCCGGTGGACGAGGAAAAAGCCCAATCGCTGATGAAGCTTATCGACAATCTGGAAGATGACGACGACGTGCAGACCGTCTATTCCAATTTTGAAATGTCGGACGAGATCATGGCGAAACTTTCTGCCTGATTGATCCTTGACTGCAATGCGGATGTTGCGCCGACCCTGTGATAAGGGTCGGCGTTTTCCGTTCTGCGATGCAAAAATAGGTTTCCTTTTCTTTTGCCGGTCTGACATTTCTTGTAGCTCTTGCCGCAACAGCGACGGAGCGCACTGAATGTTTGATTTTGTCTGGACCGATTTTCTAACCTTCGTCGCAATCGGGTTTTTCGCGCAGATCGTCGATGGGGCGCTCGGCATGGCGTTTGGCGTATTGTGTACCACGGCACTGTTGTCGATTGGCATGCCGCCGGCCGTTGCCAGCGCCATGACGCATCTCACGGAATGTTTTACCTCTGCCGCGTCCGGGATCTCGCATGCCTATCACCGCAATGTCGATTGGCGTCTGGTGGCGCGGCTTGCGCCGGCCGGCATGCTGGGTGGCGCGATTGGCGCTTATCTCCTGTCCAGTATCGATGGCAGCGTGATCTCGCCGTTCATTTCGGTCTATCTGATCTGTATCGGTCTGTTCATTCTCTACAAGGCGTTTCGCCCGGTCTGGCCGCGTGACGTGCGTGACTGGATCGTGCCCTATGTCGGCGGCTTCGGTGGCTTGATGGATGCCATTGGCGGCGGCGGCTGGGGCCCGGTTGTCACCAGCACGCTGCTCGGTCGCGGTCATGATGCCAAGAAGGTCATCGGCTCAACGAATTTCACCGAATTCTCGGTCACCTTCGTCATTTCGCTGACCTTCATCGTGACGCTGGGCTGGACACAGCTGAGCGCTGCGGCGGGCCTCATCGTCGGTGGCGTGCTGGCCGCACCTGTCGGCGCCATCATCGTCAAGAACGTGCCGGTTCGGCCACTGATGGTGGCCGTGTCAATTGTCATCGTCGCCAGTGCCGTTATCCGGCTGATCTGAGACGGCGGCGGTATCAGGCGGCCATGTTCTCGCGGATTGGCTGCATTAGGGGCAGGGCGGCAAACAGTTCCGCAGAGCGCAACCGTGCCTCGATATCATGGATTGGCATGGAGATGATCAGTTCGTCGGCGCCTGTTTCGGCAAGGAAGCCAGCGAGCTTGCGCTCCACTGTTTGCGGCGAGCCGACGGCGGCAAACCGCAGCGTATGCTCCACATTCACGCGCTCCATATCATTCCAGATACTCTCCATGCTTTTTGCGGGCTTGGGGAACTGCGTGCGGACATTGCGGCGCAGGTTGACGAATTGCTGCTGGGCCGAGGTAAACAGGTAATCGGCCTCCTCATCCGTCGGAGCCGCGACCCCCATGACGCCGACCATGACATAGGGTTTGGCCAGCGTTGCCGACGGCTGGAACCTTTCGCGGTAGATGGCTAGCGCGTCCATCAGCATGTCTGGGGCGAAATGCGAGGCAAAGGCGTAAGGCAGTCCGAGCGCTGCGGCCAGATGCGCGCTGTAATGGCTGGAGCCCAGGAGCCAGATCGGTACCTGCGCATTCATGCCCGGTACCGCAAGAATGGCCTGGTCCTGGCGCGGGTGGCCAAGCAGGTGATGAAGCTCGATCACGTCATTGGGAAAATTCTCGGCGCCGGCATCCAGATTGCGACGCAGCGCGCGTGCGGTGCGCATATCCGTTCCCGGTGCCCGCCCAAGCCCGAGATCAACGCGGCCGGGAAACAGCGCTTCCAGCGTGCCGAACTGTTCGGCAATCACCAGCGGTGAATGATTGGGCAGCATGATACCGCCCGAACCGATGCGGATGCGCTTTGTTGCCGCACCAATATGGCCGATGACGACGGCGGTGGCCGCACTGGCAATGCCCGGCATGCCATGGTGCTCGGCAAGCCAGATCCGGTGATAGCCGAGCTCCTCCGCCTTCTGCGCCAGCCGCCGTGACTGGTTGAGTGCTTCGCGGGCATTGCCACCTTCGGCGATCGGGGAGAGGTCGAGAATGGAAAAATGTATCATGGCGCAATGCTCTACATGGATCGGATCCTGTCAATACATGTAGGTCTCTGGCGGCCGGTTTCGAAGGGCAGGGCCGCGATTTCTCGATCGTCGGCCCTACCGGCACTTGCTTTGTCCTGATGTGGAGCGATCTTTTCAGGTGACGCAGCGCAGATGGGACTTGGCGCTAGCTGCGGTGCGCGCCGGCTCTTCATGGGCCTTTTGCGCAAATAGCGATAGTCTGGTCTCCATCAGCGAGGCCTCTCCCATCATGCGGATCATTGCACCTTCCGTGGCAGCAACGATATCGCGGCTGCGCTCCAGCACGCCTTCGGTTTCCGTGGTCGCAAGATGCGCCAGAGAAATGCGTTGCAGTTCCAGCTCGCTGCTGCGGGCCATGCGCTCTGCGGGTTCCGTCAGCAATTGGAAGGTCGAGCCGAGGCTGCCGGCTTCCAGGGCAAGACCGCGTGCCGCCCGTGTGCCATCGGAAAGGCTGTTTTCCGCCTCCCGGCACTGCGCGAGAAAGGATCGAGCTGCAGCCATGCATTCATCGGCCAGTTCGCGGCACAGCCGGCTTGCCTCGGTGCTGTCGCTGCGTCTGCTATCGGCGCCATTGCCGGACGAGGCCGCCTGCGCATTTTGCAGGCTCACCGACAGATGCTCGGCCTTGATGGCGAGGCTGCCGATGGTGTGCCCAAGCGTCGACAATGCGTCCAGAGACAGGTTCGCCGCGTCATTGGCGGCAATGATCCGTTCGGCGCGATCTTTTAGACGCAGGTCGC
Source organism: Rhizobium sp. FY34 (assembly GCF_005222845.1). Classification (GTDB taxonomy): domain Bacteria; phylum Pseudomonadota; class Alphaproteobacteria; order Rhizobiales; family Rhizobiaceae; genus Neorhizobium. The sequence continues at coordinate 373,435 of NZ_STFZ01000018.1, forward strand.
AGCCCTCGGCGCTTTTCAGCCGGTGTGTCACCAATTGCGCATCTTCGCTGCGCAGCCGTGCCGAGCGATATAGGACATCGATGGCGCCAGCCGCCTTGTGCGCGGTTGGCAGTGCCGCCGTCAGCCGCTCGCCGATGACGGCAAGATCCGCCTGGCTGCTGCGGGCCTGTTCGCGCAGATTGGCAATACTGCCATGCGAAGCCGTGATGTTGACGCTCAGCATCGACACCAGCCGATTGAATTGGGCGCGTACACCTTGCAGTTGAGGCGGAAAGTCCTGCGTGACGAGGCAGTTCATGTCGCCGTTCGACAGCCGCCGCATGGAATCTTCCAGGCCTGCAACGCTTGCTGCCTGCTCGCTGCCACGGGCACGGATATCATCCTTCATCTGCGTCATGCCACGCGCGATCACGCCAATATCATCGTGCCGCTGCTGGTCGGCAATGTCGAAGGCGCTGACGAAGGCTTCCGTGTCGGAGGATTGATAGGCGAGCCTTGCAAGCGGTTCGCCGATTTTGGTTGCGATCTTGATGACCGCCAGGATGGCGGCCAGGGCCGCCGCGATGCTGAAGCCCAGGATCTCCGGCGAAATCCGAGCCGCCTTGATGGCGATCAGGATGACGGCGACGAGATTGAACGTCACGAAAAGCAGGATCGCCTCGATCGGTCTGTGCTTCAAGCGGGTGAACATCATCATGATGGACCTCCAGTCTTGGGTTCCCGCTCCCTTTAGAGCGATTCGAGCCAGTGAGCTGCCTATGTTTAACGGTACGCGTCAGGATCGAAATCCTAAGCTTAACTCTTGGTTAACGTCATTCGATATCTGTTTCTATTTCGTTCACATTGCGACTGGTGGATGCCAGGCCAAAGGGAGTACAATTTTTCCCATGAGCAACACGATTCGTATTATTGGCATTGATCCGGGCCTGCGCCGCACCGGCTGGGGCGTCATCGAGACCATCGGCAACAGCCTGCGGTTCGTGGCCTCCGGCACCGTGACATCCGATGGGGATATGGATCTCGCCTCGCGTCTGTGCCAGTTGCATGACGGACTGGCCGAGGTGGTGCACAGCTATCAGCCGGATGAGGCAGCCGTGGAGCAGACCTTCGTCAACAAGGATGCGGTGGCGACGCTGAAGCTCGGCCAGGCGCGTGGCGTGGTGATGTTGGTGCCGGCACGTGCCGGCCTGCCTGTTTCCGAATACGCCCCGAATGCGGTGAAGAAAGCCGTCATCGGCGTGGGCCATGGCGAGAAACAGCAGATCCACATGATGCTGAAGATCCTCATGCCGAAGGCCGAGTTCAAGGGCAATGATGCCGCCGATGCTTTGGCCATCGCCATTTGCCATGCGCACAACCGGGGCGGTCACCGGATGCGCCAGATCCTTGCCAGCGCCTGATTTGTTCTTGACTTGTTCTCTTGAGCTCGATAAGTAATACCTCGGAGGTATTACTTATGCGAGTCACTGAAAAAGGCCAGGTCACCATTCCAAAGGACATACGCGATCGCCTGGGCATCACGCCCGGATCGGATGTGGAGTTCGTCGTGGCCGATGAAGGCGTCATGCTCGTCAAGGTCGGCGATGCCAGGGATGCGTTCCAGAGCTTTGATGACTGGGCGAAAAGCGTCGAGGGACGCTTCGATCTGAACGGACTGTCGGTCGATGAGCATATGGACTGGTTGCGAGGGCCGCGTGATGACCTCGACCGTCATTGACACGAATGTCCTGATCGATGTGCTCGGTCCCGCCAGCCCGTCTCGGATCTGGTCGCTTGCTGCGTTGAAGCAGTGCTTTCATGATGGGGAGCTGGTTCTCAATCCTGTCATCTGGTCTGAATTGTCGGCATCGTCGCTTAGTGAACAGGAGATCAGCCTCGCTTTCGGCTGGCTTGATCTGAAGCGGGAGCAACTGTCGTATGACGTCGCGTTTCGTGCCGGAAAAGCGCATTTTGCCTATCGAAAGGCAGGTGGATTGCGGGAGCGGACTTTGCCGGATTTCCTGATCGGCGCGCATGCTACTGTTCGAGGCCATCGTCTGCTGACCCGAGATCCGCAGCGTTACCGCAACTACTTCCCCGATATCGTTCTCATCTCTCCCGAAACCCATCCCTGACGGACCCCATTCATGATCGGCAAGCTCAAAGGCACCATTGACGAGATCGGCGACGATTATGTGCTCGTGGATGTGCATGGCGTCTGTTACGTCGTCTATTGCGCATCCCGCACGCTGGGCCGCCTCGGTTCCGCGGGTGAAGCTATCGTGCTGTTCATCGAGACCTATGTGCGAGAAGACCAGCTGAAACTCTTCGGCTTCATGAGCGCGCTGGAGCGCGAATGGTTCAACCTGCTGCAGAGCGTGCAAGGGGTCGGTGCCAAGGTGGCGCTTGGGGTATTGTCGACCCTGACCCCGTCTGAGCTTGCCAATGCGATTGCCCTGCAGGACAAGGCCGCCGTTTCACGCGCGCCGGGCGTTGGCCCTAAGGTTGCGGTGCGCATCGTCACGGAGTTGAAGAACAAGGCGCCAGCTTTTGCCGGTGATGCTAGCGCCAATATCGGCCTCAAGCAGGAACTGGGCGAGGGCGTTGCCGCAGCGCCTGTGGCCGATGCAGTCTCCGCCCTCACCAATCTCGGTTATTCGCGCGACCAGGCGGCCAATGCTGTGGCTGCCGCGCTGAAGAATGGCGGCGAGGGGGCCGACAGCGCTAAGCTGATCCGGTTGGGGCTGAGGGAGCTTTCGCAGTAATTCCGCTATTTTTGCATATTTCCATCCAGACTGGTAGAGTTTGCCAAATTGAAAAACGGAGGAAGACAATGACGATGTGGGAAGTCACGCTTTCGCCGAAGGGCCAGGTCACGATACCGAAAGAGATGCGTGAGGCGCTCGATCTGCGGCCAGGCGATCAATTGATATATAGCGTGGTGGATGGCGAGGTTGTCGTCACTCCGAAGAATGTCGATCTGAAGGATCTGGCCGGTTTTTTGGGAAATCCGCCGAACGGGCAGGCAAGCCTTGAAGACATTGAGTCGGCCGCAGTCAAGGCGGCTGGCGCAAACGTCTTCGACAGCCTGTCTGACAATCATTCCGATGTCGCCGCATGATGCTCTATGGCCTCGATACAAATATCCTGGTTCGATTGCTGGTGAATGATGACCCGCAGCAAAGGCGGGCCGCTCTTGAATTTGCAGAGGGTCTCGGGCGTGACTACAGCGCATTTGTGTCACTCCTGACGATCGTGGAGCTGGATTGGGCGTTGCGGTCACAACTTGGGTTTGGGCGCCAGGATACGGTCAGAGCGCTTGGACAGTTGCTGCGGTCTCGGGGTTTGATCTTCGAGCATCATGCGCTGGTCGTGAAGGCTTTGCGCCTGGTGGCCGAGGACAATGCGGATCTGGCCGATGCGCTGATCGCCGCCCGTGCGCTTGAAGCGGGGTGCATCTGTGTGAAAACCTTTGATAAGAAAGCCGCGGCGCGTGTGCCCGGAATGGAACTCCTGGCATGACCTTACCCAATCCCATTCTGTCGCCGGTCAAGAAGGGCGAAGACCTTGATGCGGCGCTGCGCCCGCAGACGCTGGATGAGTTTACCGGCCAGGCGGATGCGCGCGCCAATCTGAAAATCTTCATCGAGGCGGCGAAGAACCGGGGCGAGGCGCTGGATCATGTGCTGTTCGTCGGGCCGCCGGGTCTTGGCAAGACGACGCTGGCGCAGATCATGGCGAAGGAACTGGGCGTCAATTTCCGCTCGACCTCCGGCCCGGTGATTGCCAAGGCCGGCGATCTTGCAGCGCTCCTCACCAATCTGGAAGAACGCGACGTGCTGTTCATCGATGAGATCCATCGCTTGAGCCCGGCGGTGGAAGAAATTCTCTATCCGGCCATGGAGGATTTCCAGCTGGATCTCATCATCGGCGAGGGGCCGGCGGCGCGTTCCGTGAAGATCGACCTGTCGAAGTTCACGCTGGTGGCGGCGACAACCCGCCTTGGGCTTCTGACGACGCCGCTGCGCGATCGTTTCGGCATTCCTGTGCGCCTGAACTTCTATACCGTCGAGGAACTGGAGCTGATCGTGCGGCGCGGTGCGCGGCTGATGAGCCTTGGCATTACCGATGACGGCGCGCGCGAAATAGCGCGCCGCGCGCGCGGCACGCCGCGTATCGCCGGGCGCCTGCTGCGCCGTGTACGTGATTTCGCCGAAGTCGCACGCGCCGAAGCCGTGACCCGCCAGATCGCCGATGAGGCGCTGACGCGTCTCAATGTCGATAATATGGGTCTCGACCAGCTCGACAAGCGCTATCTCAGCATGATTGCGGTGAATTTCGCCGGTGGCCCGGTCGGCATCGAGACGATCGCGGCGGGCCTGTCGGAGCCGCGCGATGCGATCGAAGACATTATCGAGCCCTACATGATCCAGCAGGGTTTCATCCAGCGCACGCCGCGCGGCCGGGTGCTGACGGCAACCGCCTGGAAGCATCTGGGCCTGCAGCCGCCGAAGGATATGGAAGCGGCGCAGTTCCGCCTGACCCTCGAGGATGACTGACTGATGAAGGACCCCAACCGCATCCGCATCAAATACAAGGGCAAGCGCACATTCCAGATGCGCATTGCCGGCCTTGGCTTTCGCAATGGCCATGTGCTGGTGCACCGCGCCACGCATGAGACCTTCTGGACCTTTCCCGGCGGCGGTGCGGAAATGGGCGAGACCTCGCAGCAGACGCTTGAGCGCGAAATGGTCGAAGAGCTTGGGGCCAAGGTGGTCGTTCAGCGTCTTCTCTGGATGGTGGAGAACTTCTTCCACTATGAGGGCCGCGATTGCCACGAGCTGGGGCTTTATTACCTGATGGACCTGCCGGAGGATTTTCCCTTCGAACCGGAAGTCATCATCCACCGCATCGTGGACGGCGGCAATGAGCTGGAATTCAAATGGGTTCCCGCAACAGTCGAACGCCTGAAGCAGCTCGACATCCCGCCCTATTTCATTGCCGATGAGATCGAGACCCTGCCGGATGTGCCGCGCCATCTGGTCTGGCACGATTACGATCTTGATCAGAAGCCATAGGCAAGCCACACCGTCTGCTGATTAGGCGTCGAGTGTTCGGCTTTGCAAGCGGCACCAGACTGGCTAAAGACGACATTACAAGCTCATTTTCGCTCGGAAAACCTGCAAACACCATGTCAGACCTGTTTCATCATCTCTCGGGCCAGCTGGTCGATGGCGGACATCGGCTAGTCCAGCGCGTTTATTACGAGGACACGGATTTTTCCGGTCTGGTCTATCATGCGCGCTATCTGCATTTCCTGGAGCGCGGGCGTACGGATTACCTGCGCTGTCTGGGCTGCGAGCAGAGCGCGCTTTTGCAGGTCGATGAGGAGGGGCTTGTCTTCGTCGTCCACCGCATGGAGATTGATTTCAAGGCGCCGGCGCGTATGGACGATGTGCTCACCATCCTGACCAGGACCGAAAAGGCCGGAGGGGCAAAAATGGTGCTGGTCCAGGAAATCCGTCGTGATGACACGCTTTTGATCGCAGCCAAGGTCATCATCGCCGTGATCAACCGTAATGGCCGGCCGCGCCGGCTTCCCGAGACGCTTGCGCAGTCCTTTTCGCCGGCCTCGCGGCTCGTGTGATCATCTCCCGGTAATACATTGTTAACGATAATATAGTCTTACTGACGCTAGAGGAATTTGTGCGGCGCACGCCTTCCTTTGACCAAATTTGAAGGCGAGAAGGCCAGCTGCAATCTCAGCACCATGGGCAATCAGCGCGGTCGCGCCTTCAACGTCAGCGCTTGCGAACCGGCCCGTATTTGCGTGCCGGGCGATTCGATTCGGGGATAGGGTAAGATGGAACAGGCAGATCTGGCAGCGGCCGTGCATTCGGTGAGCCTCTGGGCGCTTTTCATGCAGGCTGGCTTGATCGTCAAGCTGGTGATGATCGGCCTGATGGGTGCATCCGTCTGGACCTGGGCCATCATCATCGACAAGTCCATGAGTTTCACCAAGGCAAGGCGCCAGTTCGACCAGTTCGAGCAGGTCTTCTGGTCGGGGCAGTCGCTTGAAGACCTCTACCGGACACTGGCCGAGCGGCAGAACACCGGTCTTGCGGCAATCTTCGTGGCGGCCATGCGCGAGTGGAAGAAGAGCTTCGAGCGCGGTGCACGTTCGCCCATCGGGTTGCAGATGCGTATCGACCGCGCCATGGACGTAACAATGTCGCGCGAGAGCGAGCATTTCGAGGCTCGCCTCGGCTCGCTGGCCACTATCGGTTCCGCCGGTCCCTTCATCGGCCTGTTCGGCACGGTTGTCGGCATTATGACCTCGTTCCAGGCCATTGCCGGTTCGAAATCCACCAATCTCGCGGTCGTTGCGCCGGGTATTGCCGAAGCGCTGCTGGCCACCGCCATCGGCCTTGTCGCCGCTATCCCGGCCGTCATGGCCTACAACAAGTTCATGGGCGATGCCGGCAAGCTGTCGGCGCGCATGGAAGGCTTCGCAGACGAGTTTTCCGCCATTCTGTCTCGTCAGATTGACGAAAAGCTGCAGCCGCGTCAGGCGGCCCAGTAAACCGTCGGATCAGGGAGTTCACTCATGGGTATGTCGGCTGGCGGATCAAAGGGTTCGGGTGGCGGTCGTCGCGGTCGTCGCGGCCGCAGCCGTGGCGGCGCGATCAGCGAAATCAACGTTACACCGCTGGTGGACGTCATGCTCGTGCTGCTGATCATCTTCATGGTCGCTGCACCGATGATGACGGTCGGCGTGCCTGTCGACCTGCCGCAATCCAGTGCCAATCCGATGAATTCGGAAACGCAGCCGATCACCATTTCCGTGGATGCGCAGGGGAAAATCTTCCTCCAGGAAACCCCCATCACGCTGGAAGAGATCGTGCCTAAGCTGCAGGCGATCGCCACCACTGGCTATAATGAACGCATCATGGTGCGCGGCGATACGGCTGCGGCCTATGGCATCGTCATCCAGGTCATGGGCCAGATCAGCGGGGCCGGCTTCAAGAATATCGGCCTGCCAACCCTGCCCAAGCAGGGGACGTGATCGTTCGCAATGAAGACGAGCATCGGCACATCGCTGGTTCTGCATACCGTCCTCATGGCATGGGCGCTGGTGTCCTTGACGCCGCCTGCGCCGCTTGAGGTGTCGCAGGCAGAATCGATTTCCGTCGATCTGGTGCCGGTCGATTCCATCACGCAGACGCAGCAGGGCGAAAAATCCGCACCCAAGGCGGAAAAGGCGGCCCCGAAGCCGACCAAGAAGCCCAATATCGTTGAGAATGCCGAAAACGCCGGCGATAATGATGTGGACCTTAAGACCCCGCCGACACCGGTGACCAAACCGCTCAAGACGGAAACGGCGGCCGCGCCGAAACAGAACGAGCAGCCGGTTCCCAATCCGAGCCAGGAAAACAATGAGGTCAAGGATATCGTGCCGGAAGAAACGGCACCCAAGCCCGTTGAGACCGCCGCACTGCCGACGCCGCGCCCGGAGGTGACACCGCCGACGCCGAAGCCCGAACCCGCCCCGACGCCGACGCCTGCCGAACAGCCACCGGCCGAAATTCCGCTGCCGACCAGCGTGCCGCTTCCGGCTGCCCGGCCACGGCCTGAACCGCCAAAGCCGCAGGAAGCAAAGCCCGCTGAAAAGCCGGCGGAACAGAAGCCCGATACGGCAACGCCGGCTGAAAAGCCGTCCGACAAGAAGATCGCCGACAAGAAGCAGGAGACCGCCAAGTCCTCGGCCTCGCAGAAGAGCGATTTCAATGCCGACGAGATCGCCTCGATCCTCAATAAGCAGGAAGCCGCCGGCGGTGGTGCCAAGCGCTCGCAGGCACCGGCTGCGGCGGGCGATAAGAAAACCATTGGAGTCGGTCTCAGCGCCAGTGAAGTCGATGCCGTCAAGGGACAGATCCAGGCCAACTGGTCGATGGTATCCGGTCTGACCGGTGTCCAGGAAGTCCGCGTGCGCATTCGCGTGGAACTGGACGTGTCCGGCAACATTGTGGGTCAGCCCGAGGTCACGGCAACCGGGGGGCCGGAATCCACACGGCGTGCCGTGGAAGGCAGCACGCGCCGCGCGCTCATGAAATCGGCCCCGCTCAAAAATCTGCCTGTCGAGAAATACGAAGGCGAAAAGGGATGGAATGTTCTGGTGCTCAATTTCGATCCGTCCGAGTTTGCGCTGTGAGCGCCCGGATCGAGGCCGCAGGGCTCATGTCTTCGCCAAACCTATTGTGCCAAAAGCTGAAAGGCTTGTCTGAATGATCAAATTTTCCCTCTTCCGCGCCCTGATGCTGGCGGCCGGCCTGTTGAGTGCCGTGGTCGCCGCGTCACCGGCCAATGCCGTCGTCGAAATCAACATCAACAAGGGCAATGTTCAGCCGCTGCCGATTGCGATTACCGATTTCATTTCCGGCAACGAACTGGGTGCGCAGATTTCCGCGGTGATTGCTGCTGATTTGCAGCGGTCCGGCCTGTTTGCGCCCATCAACAAGAGCGCCTTCATCGAAAAGATCAGCGATCCGGGCAAGATGCCGCGCTTTGACGACTGGAAGGTCATCAATGCCCAGGCACTGGTGACCGGTCGGGTGACGCGTGAGGCCGATGGCCGTCTGCGCGCTGAATTCCGCCTGTGGGATACCTATGCCGGTCAGCAGATGACTGGCCAGCAATTCTTCACCCAGCCGGAAAACTGGCGCCGCGTGGCGCATATCATTGCCGATGCGATCTACAAGCAGATCACTGGCGAGGAAGGCTATTTCGATACGCGTGTCGTATTCGTCTCGGAAAGCGGCCCGAAGACTGCCCGTCAGCGCCAATTGGCGATCATGGACCAGGACGGGTTCAACGTCCGCATGCTGACCAATAGCAAGGATATCGTTCTGACGCCGCGCTTCTCGCCGAACCGTCAGGAAGTCACCTATATGTCTTTCGAGGGCCAGCAGCCGCGTGTCTATCTGTTGCAACTGGAAACCGGACAGCGTGAAGTGGTCGGCAATTTCCCTGGCATGACCTTTGCCCCGCGCTTTTCGCCGGATGGCCAGAAGGTCATCATGAGCCTTCAGCAGGAAGGCAATGCCAATATCTATACGATGGACCTGCGTTCGCGCACCACGACGCGGCTGACCAATACGTCGGCCATCGATACATCACCCTCCTATTCTCCGGACGGTGCGCGCATCGTGTTCGAAAGTGACCGCGGCGGACGCCAGCAGCTCTATGTGATGGGTGCCGATGGTTCCGGCCAGACGCGCATTTCCTTCGGCGATGGATCCTATTCCACGCCGGTCTGGTCGCCACGCGGCGATCTCATCGCCTTCACCAAACAGTCGGGCGGCAAGTTCTCCATCGGCGTGATGAAGCCGGACGGTTCGGGTGAGCGCATCCTGACGACGGGCTTCCACAATGAAGGTCCGACTTGGGCTCCGAACGGCCGCGTGCTGATGTTCTTCCGCCAGAATGCCGGTGCCGGTGGGCCGCAGCTCTATTCCATCGACCTGACCGGCTTCAACGAGCAGCAGGTCAAGACGCCGGCTTTCGGTTCGGACCCGGCCTGGTCGCCACTTCTCGAATAGTGGCGCGAGCTTTGGCTGACCGCGACATCTAACCGCGATCGGTCCTGACATGTCGTCACCTTGCTGCCGCAATCTGCTGAAATTGCGGGGTGAAGTGATACCGGTAGTGGTTTGTTAACCATGATTGTTGAAATAGGGTTAACCAGGAACGGTTAGACTCTGGCAACGCTAAAATCTGATCAAGGAGAAACCCGGCCATGAGCCGCACTTTTACCCCGGCTACGAGCCGCATGCAGAGACTCGCACGCAACCCCGCCATTCTCGCGCTGACGCTTGCGCTGGCTCTGGCTGGTTGCGCCAACAAGAAGAACCTGCCCAACAGTGCCGGTGAACTCGGCCTTGGCGCCGGTGGTGCCGGTTCCGCAACTCCGGGCTCCAGCCAGGACTTCACGGTCAATGTTGGCGATCGCATCTTCTTCGATACGGATTCGACCTCCATCCGCGCCGATGCCCAGCAGACGCTCGACCGTCAGGCTCAGTGGCTGATGCGTTACCCGAACTATGCCATCACGGTTGAAGGCCATGCCGACGAACGCGGCACGCGCGAATACAACCTGGCGCTCGGTGCACGCCGTGCAGCCGCCACCAAGCAGTATCTCGCTTCGCGTGGCGTGCCTGCCAACCGCATGCGCACCATCTCCTACGGCAAGGAACGTCCGGTTGCCGTCTGCGACGATATTTCGTGCTGGTCGCAGAACCGCCGCGCCGTCACGGTATTGGGTGGCGCTGGCTCCTGAACACGCCTCTGGGCTGAAGGAAAGGCGGCCAAACGGTCGCCTTTTTCTTTTCTCCTTAGTTTAGCCGAAGTTCAGCATTCTTTTCGCGTCTGACGCGATTGCTTTTGGGTATTAATTGTAAAAACCTACGCTGGCGTCGTCATGGCGCAGCTTTACGAAAAGCGGGACGGGCACAATGAATAAACTTGTCTTGGCTGCAACGCTGGGGCTTGCGGCAATGGGTGGTCAGGCTTCGGCCTTCTCTCTGCCGAACCTTTTGCCGCGGGCAGAGCAGCAGGCCGTGAAGCCTTCGGTGGTGCTGGTACAGAGCGCCGGTGATGCCGTACGCATTCAGCAGATGGAGGAAACCATCCGCCAGCTGAACGGTCGTGTCGAGGAAATGAGCTTCCAGTTGCTGCAGATGCAGGAGCAGATCCGCAAGGCGCAGGAAGATAATGAGTTCCGCTTCCAGGAGCTCGAAAAGGGCCATTCCGGTGGAGGTTCTGCTCCCTCTGTCGCTGCCGCTCCGGCAGCTGGCTCAAAAAAAAACAGTAGCGACGAGGTAGCCCGGATCATCGAGAGCCCGCCGTCGAACACGGCGGGCTCTTCCGGCGCACCGCAGACGGCGCCCGGCGAAACCACGCTGGGCTCCATCGAGCTTGACGCGAAGGGGGCGCCGACCCGCGCGACCGCTAACCCCACGGCACGCAATTCCGCAGCGCTTCCGGGCGTCGATACCGGCAGCGCGCCGGCCCAGTCGCAGACGGCATCCCTTGCCAATGAAGGCGATGCCTATCGCGCTGCCTATAACCACGTTCTCTCCGGTGATTACAAACTCGCCGAAGGCGAATTCACGAGCTATATCGCCTCATTCCCCAAGAGCAGCCGCGCCGCCGATGCGCGCTTCTGGCTGGGAGAAGCGCAGTATTCGCAGGCCAAGTACAACGAGGCCGCCAAGACCTTCCTCGACGCTCACCAGAGCTATGGCACCTCTGCCAAGGCGCCTGAAATGCTGTTGAAGCTTGGCATGTCGCTGGCCGCACTCGACAATCGCGACACTGCTTGTGCGACCCTGCGCGAGGTTCCGCGCCGCTATCCCAATGCCGCCCGCCCCGTTCTGGCCAAGGTGACGAGCGAACAGAAGCGCCTGGGCTGCTGACCATGCGGCCGCTGGCCGATGGCGATAGGCTTCTGGCGCCGATTGCGGCTGCCGAGCACCTGCTGACACAACTGACATCGCCCGCCCGCCTGCTGCTGGCCGTTTCCGGCGGAAGCGATTCGACCGGCCTTCTCTTAGCCCTCACCGATGTGATAAAGCGGCATTCCGGTCCGCCTGTGACGCTTTCAGCCGTCACGATCGATCACGGTCTGCGCGCACAGGCCGCAGATGAGGCGCAGCGTGTCGCTGAATTTTGCGCAGATCTGGCGATCACCCATGTCATTCGCCGCTGGGAGGGACCCAAGCCCGACACCGGCCTGTCTGCCGCCGCGCGCGCGGCGCGCTACGATCTCCTGTCGAGCCTGGCCGATGAAACCTCTGCGACCGCGATCCTGACGGGCCATACGCTCGATGACCAATTCGAGACGCTGTTCATGCGTGGAGCGCGCATCGCGTCAGACCAGAGGGCAGAATCACAGTCCGCTTATTCGGGGCTTGGCCTTGCCGGCATGGCGCCGGCGGTGCTGCTCAACCGCCGGCATCTTCTTCTGCGGCCTTTCCTGCAAACGCGGCGCCATGCGATCCGCTCTTATCTGGCAGAGCGCGGCCTTGGCTGGATCGATGATCCCTCCAATACCGATGCCCGTTTCGAGCGGGCGCGCACCCGCGCAAACCTTGCGCCCATCGATGATGCGCAGGCGGCCTTGCAGCTTTTGAAGATTTCGCTGGCCGGTAAGGCGCGCGAAAAGCTCGCCTCTCATGCAGCCGAACTCTTGGACCGGCATCTTGTGGTGGTAGAGAGTGTCGTCGCCCGGCTCGATGCGGCAGCCTTGTCGGTAGATCCGGCGGTTCTTCTGCATGCGCTGGCAACGCTTACGGCGGTGCTGGGCGGTCGGGTGCATCTTCCCGCCGCAGACAGCCTGCAACGGCTCGGTGCCTTTCTGGCCGGGGAGGCCTCTGGTCGCCTCACCATCGGGCGCGTGCTCATCGATCGGCGGCGCGATGCGCTCTATCTCGTGCGCGAAAGCCGCGATCTTCCGCAGCAGGTGCTGCAAGCCGGCGAGAGCTGTTTGTGGGATGGCCGCATGCGCATTCGCAACCACAGCAACGGGCCTGTCGTCATCGGGCCGCATGATGGCGACCGCAAGGCTGCCGGTCAGCGCTTCCCGAACATACCGTCCGGCGTGGCAATGGCGGGCTTTCGCGCATTGCCGCAGGTTCTGAGGGAAGGGGACAGACAGCGTCAGAAGGTCACGATTGACCCTGTGCTTCGGCCATTCGATCACTTTGCCGGGCAATTTGATTGGAAACTTGTGAATTCACTTGCAATGCACATGGGATTGGCCTGATTTCCGCCATCGCCGTTTAACGTTTTCGCGCGTAAATCATGTTCCTTCGCTGCCGTTGCCTTGGCAAGGCCCCGGTGCGATCCTATGTTAAGCGACAAGAAAGGCGGCTGCCAGAGAGCGGGCCGTCATTGTCCGGGGAGTTCGATGAACCCAAACTTTCGTAATTTCGCCCTTTGGGCGATAATCGCCCTTCTGCTGATCGCACTGTTCAGCATGTTCCAGACGGCGCCAGCGCAGACGAGTTCACGGGAAATCCCGTATTCTCAATTCCTGCGTGAGGTGGATTCGGGACGTGTTCGCGACGTGGTGGTAACGGGCAACCGTGTTCTTGGCACCTATACCGAGAACGGAACCGGTTTCCAGACTTACTCGCCGGTGATCGACGATTCGCTGATGGAGCGCCTCCAGTCGAAGAATGTCACGATCGTGGCACGTCCGGAAACGGACGGTTCTTCCGGCTTCCTGAGCTATATCGGAACGCTGCTGCCGATGCTGCTTATCCTTGGTGTCTGGCTGTTCTTCATGCGGCAGATGCAAGGCGGCTCGCGCGGCGCAATGGGCTTTGGCAAGTCCAAGGCCAAGCTTCTGACCGAGGCACATGGCCGCGTCACCTTCGAGGATGTCGCAGGTGTTGACGAGGCGAAGGCCGATCTCGAGGAAATCGTTGAATTCCTGCGCGATCCGCAGAAGTTCCAGCGGCTCGGCGGTCGTATTCCGCGCGGCGTGCTGCTCGTTGGTCCTCCGGGTACCGGCAAGACCTTGCTCGCCCGCTCGGTTGCCGGTGAAGCCAATGTGCCCTTCTTCACCATTTCCGGTTCCGACTTTGTCGAAATGTTCGTTGGTGTCGGCGCAAGCCGCGTCCGTGACATGTTCGAACAGGCCAAGAAGAATGCGCCCTGCATCATCTTCATCGACGAAATCGACGCGGTCGGCCGTCACCGTGGCGCAGGCCTTGGCGGTGGCAATGACGAGCGCGAGCAGACGCTGAACCAGCTTCTGGTGGAGATGGACGGTTTCGAGGCAAACGAAGGCATCATCCTGATTGCCGCGACCAACCGCCCCGACGTTCTGGACCCGGCGCTTCTGCGTCCAGGCCGTTTCGACCGCCAGGTCGTGGTGCCGAACCCGGATATCGTTGGTCGTGAGCGCATCCTGAAGGTTCATGCCCGCAATGTTCCGCTCGCCCCCAATGTCGATCTGAAGGTTCTGGCGCGTGGTACGCCCGGTTTCTCCGGTGCTGACCTTATGAACCTCGTCAACGAAGCGGCTCTCATGGCGGCGCGGCGCAACAAGCGCCTCGTCACCATGGCCGAATTCGAAGACGCCAAGGACAAGATCATGATGGGCGCCGAACGTCGTTCGTCCGCCATGACCGAGGCCGAAAAGAAGCTGACCGCCTACCATGAAGCTGGCCATGCCATCACGGCAATCAGCGTTCCGGTGGCCGATCCGCTGCACAAGGCAACGATCATTCCGCGTGGCCGTGCGCTTGGCATGGTCATGCAGCTTCCCGAGGGCGACCGCTACTCGATGAGCTACAAGTGGATGGTGTCGCGCCTTGTCATCATGATGGGCGGACGCGTGGCCGAAGAACTGACCTTCGGCAAGGAAAACATCACCTCTGGCGCATCTTCGGATATCGAACAGGCCACAAAGCTTGCCCGCGCCATGGTAACCCAGTGGGGCTTCTCCGATATCCTCGGCCAGGTTGCCTATGGGGAAAACCAGCAGGAAGTCTTCCTCGGTCACTCTGTATCGCAGTCGAAGAATGTCTCGGAAGCAACAGCCCAGAAGATCGACGTCGAAGTGCGCCGCCTGATCGACGAAGCCTATACCGAGGCACGCCGCATCCTGACCGACCGTCACGATGAATTCGTCGCGATTGCCGAAGGGCTTCTCGAATATGAGACGCTGTCTGGCGAAGAGATCAAGGGTCTGATCAAGGGCCAGAAGCCGTCGCGCGATCAGGGCGATGATTCACCCACGGCCCGCAACTCGGCGGTTCCGAAGGCTGGAGCCAAGAAGGATGAGCCCAAGGGTGATGGCGAGCCGGAAAGCGGCCTGGAACCCCAGCCGCATTAAGCTACAGACCCATTGTTCTGAAGGCCGTCCGGTATACGGGCGGCCTTTTTGCATTTTGGGACCTGCTGGTTGTTTTCGGTAACGAGATGTAATCGTTTTTGTCGGTAATTTAGATGCTCATTGCCCAAATCTGTGGCAAAAGCCGGCTTTGGGCTGCGTGCGGACAGGATCTGCCGGCTCAGACAGACACCAAGATGCGCAAGTGAAATGCGCGCGAGCACCAAGGAGCCTCCATGGCACGTCGTTACTTTGGCACTGATGGCATTCGCGGACAGTCGAACGTCTTCCCGATGACCCCTGACCTGGCGATGCGCGTCGGGATTGCCGTCGGCACGCTGTTTCGTCGTGGCAACCATCGCCACCGGGTGGTGATCGGCAAGGATACCCGTCTTTCGGGCTATATGCTGGAAAACGCGCTGGTGGCGGGTTTCACAGCCGCCGGGCTCGACGTCTTCTTGCTCGGACCGATCCCGACGCCGGCGGTTGCCATGCTGACGCGCTCGCTGCGTGCCGATATCGGCGTGATGATCTCGGCCTCGCACAATCCGTTTGCCGATAACGGCATTAAGCTGTTTGGCCCGGATGGCTACAAGCTCTCCGACGAGCTGGAGATGGAAATCGAGGAACTGCTCGATAAGGATCTCTATTCGCAGCTGGCAAAGCCGGCGGAAATCGGTCGCGCCAAGCGCGTCGATGGCGATATCTATCGCTATATCGAATTCGTGAAGCGCACGCTTCCGCGCGATGTGACGCTGCATGGGCTGCGCATTGCCATCGATTGCGCCAATGGCGCCGCCTATAAGGTTGCTCCCACAGCGCTCTGGGAACTCGGCGCCGATGTCGTAACCATCGGCAATGAGCCGAACGGCACGAATATCAATCTCGACTGTGGCTCCACGAGCCCGCAGGCCTTGCAGAAAAAGGTGCATGAAGTGCGGGCCGATATCGGCATCGCGCTCGATGGCGATGCCGACCGGGTCATCATCGTCGATGAAAATGGCGCCATTATCGATGGCGACCAACTGATGGCCGTGATCGGCGAGAGCTGGGCGGAAGATCAGCTGCTGCGCGGCGGCGGCATTGTTGCCACCATCATGTCCAATCTCGGTCTTGAGCGCTATCTCGACAGCAAGGGCCTGACGCTGGCGCGCACCAAGGTGGGAGACCGTTATGTGGTCGAACACATGCGCCATCATGATTTCAACGTCGGCGGCGAACAGTCCGGCCATATCGTCCTGTCGGATTTCGGCACGACGGGTGATGGTCTGGTGGCCGCTCTGCAGATTCTCGCCCGCGTCAAGCGGCTGGGCATTCCGGTGAGCGAAGTCTGCCGCCGGTTCGAGCCGGTGCCGCAGCTCTTGCGCAATGTACGCTTTATCGGCGGCAAGCCGCTGGACGATATCATCGTGCGTCAGGCGATCGAGAGTGCCGAGGCGGAACTGCGCGGCAAGGGTCGGCTTGTCATTCGCCCCTCCGGCACCGAGCCTTTGATCCGCGTCATGGCGGAAGGCGATGACCGGGCCCAGATCGAACGCATCGTCGCTGATCTCTGCGGTGTCATTGGCAATGTGCGTACCGCCGCCTGATCCTCTGCACTAGAATTTCGTGTGAAAACGGCTCGTATCTTTCCGATGCGGGCCGTTTTTCATGCCGGCCATGGGCCCCGTTGTTGTCACTTTGCAATGCCGGTGCAGCAACTGACAGACTATAGCAGTTCAACCCTAGCGTTACGTTATGCTTAATTGCTCCTTAACCTTTATCGTTAATGATCCATTCCAGTTTGAAAGACCGACCCTATTGCGGCTGAGACAACTGGAACGCGGAGTGGAAACCATGAAGAAGAGCATAATCGGCGCGCTTGCTCTCGCGCTTGCAGCAAGTGCTGCGCATTCGGCCGATCTCTATCAGCCGCAGGAGCCGCTGATGAGCGCTCCGGAAGTGACCGTTCAGGAAGCATCGGGTGGCTGGTATCTGCGCGGCGATGTCGGTTACAGCTTCAACGATCTGAAGGGCGCTGATTTCTACCAGGGCAACAATACCAGCGCCAAAGCCAATTTCGACCGATCGGAACTGCGCGACGCCTTCACGCTCGGTGCTGGTGTCGGCTATCAGGTCAATAGCTATCTGCGCACCGATCTGACCTTCGATTATCTTTCCAAGAGCAAGTTCGAAGGATCGACAAAGGGCGGCGGCGCTGCCTTCGGCGCCTGCGTTGGCCCTTGCACCTCGAACGATCGTTCCAGTCTGCACGCCTATAGCCTGTTGGCCAATGCCTATGTTGATCTGGGCACCTATGGCTATGTCACGCCTTACGTCGGTGCCGGTATCGGTGGCACTTATGTGAAGTGGGACAAGCTGCGCAACACGTCCTGCGCCGACAATGGCAGCGGTTGCGATACAACCGTTGAACACGGCGGCAAGGGCAGCTGGCGCTTCACCTATGCTCTGATGGCCGGTGCAACGATCGACGTCACCTGCAATATCAAGGCTGATGTCGGTTATCGCTATCGCCATGTCGATGGCGGCGATATGTTCGGCTATGCCCAGAATGGTGGCCCCGGCTATGACAAGGGCTTTGGCTCTCACGAAGCCCGCGTTGGCGCCCGCTATTCCTTCGGCGGCTGCGAGCAGCCCTATGTGCCAGAAGAGCCGGCACCGCCGCTGGTCTACAAGTAAGCTTGCAGCGTCCTATCTGCATCACATCAAAGGCCGTCCCAGGTGGGCGGCCTTTTGCTATGGGCCAAATCGCCCGGGCAAAAACCCGGCGCCGCTTTGGACGGGCCGGGTTTGATGCAGTCTTGAAGGTTTTCGGGCGAACGGTGTTCGGCTTAGAATTCGCGCTTGATGAACAGCTTGTCCACCGACCAGTAGCCGCCGCCGAAGGCTGCGAAGAAGAAGGCGCCACCCATCCAGAACAGAGAAGCAAGTTCCGCCTTGGTCTGCACCGTTTCCAGGAAGACCACGCCGCCATCGCTGAGGCGCTTGACGCCGGCGGGGGTGAAGAACTCGCTGCCTGTCTTCAATGCGGCAATGCCCGGTTCCGTGAGGAAGGCGTGGCCGAACGGAAAGGCGAAGTGGAACCACAGGGTGATCGCCAGCATCACGGCATTGGCCAGTGCGGCCGGCCGGGTAAACAGACCGAGAGCGATCAGCATGCCGCCGAAGAACTGCATGGCAGCCAGCATGGGCGAAAACAGCCAGCCGGGATGGAAGCCGAGATTTTCGACAAAGCCGATCTGCGCCATCGGCGCCATGATCTTGGGATAGCCTTCGATCACCAGCATGCCGCCGATGACAACACGAAATGCGGTCCAGGCGAGCGGCTGTGCAAATTTTTCATAGAAGCTGGAGAGAACCGGGAAGATATAATGGCTCTTCTCTTGCTTCAGTTCTGTCGGAAACGCGCTTTGGATTGCCATGGCTGTTCTCTTTCAAAATATAGTCGGTTTATCGGACTGTCTGCCATGCAGGGTCATTTATGTGACAAAGAACTAATGAATCTTTGTCTTGCCTTTCTGCCCGGCTGATAGTGATAGACTATCCCGTTTACTTTTGCGGTCGTTGATCCAGGTCAACGGACGTTGTTGATCTCGCTTGCCGGAAAAAAGACATTTGCTAACCTACATGCGACTTGACGACCCCCGCGGCTTCCACTAACACCAGCGGCGGGACACCTCTCCCCAACGAGAGGCTTTCTATCTGGAAGGATAGCCAAGATGGCGACACTCGCGAAGCCGGACACCCGTCCGAATAATACCCATTTCTCTTCTGGTCCTTGCTCGAAGCGCCCCGGTTGGTCGCTCGATGCTCTCTCCGACGCACCGCTCGGTCGTTCGCACCGCGCCAAGGTCGGCAAGACGAAGCTGAAGCAGGCCATCGACCTTACCCGTGAAATTTTGAATGTGCCGGCGGATTACCGTATCGGCATCGTGCCGGCTTCCGATACCGGCGCTGTGGAAATGGCCATGTGGTCACTGCTCGGCGAGCGCGGCGTGGACATGCTGTCCTGGGAAAGCTTTGGCGCCGGCTGGGTCACCGATGTGGTGAAGCAGCTGAAGCTTGCCGATGTGCGCAAGTTCAATGCCGATTACGGCCTGTTGCCGAACCTCTCCGAAGTCGATTTTGACCGCGACGTCGTGTTCACCTGGAATGGTACGACATCTGGCGTGCGCGTGCCGAATGCCGATTTCATTCCGGCAGACCGCAAGGGCCTGACGATCTGCGACGCAACCTCGGCTGCTTTCGCGCAGGACATGGACTTCGCAAAGCTCGATGTCGTGACCTTCTCCTGGCAGAAGGTTCTCGGCGGCGAGGGCGGTCACGGCGTGATCATTCTCAGCCCCCGCGCTGTCGAGCGTCTGACGAGCTATGTGCCGGCCTGGCCGCTGCCGAAGATCTTCCGCATGACCTCCGGTGGCAAGCTGATCGAAGGCATTTTCGTTGGCGAGACCATCAACACGCCCTCCATGCTCTGCGTCGAGGATTATATCGATGCGCTCAACTGGGCAAAGTCGATCGGTGGCCTTGATGCGCTGATGGCGCGTGCCGATGCCAATGCCAAAGTCATCTTCGATTTCGTCGATGCCAATGACTGGATTGCCAATCTGGCCGTCGATCCGGCAACCCGTTCCAACACGTCGGTATGCCTGAAGATCGTTGATGCTGACGTGCTGGCGCTCGACGCCGACAGCCAAGCAGCCTTTGCCAAGGGCGTTGTGGCGCTCCTGGAAAAGGAAAATGTCGCGCTCGATATCGGCGCCTATCGCGATGCGCCGTCCGGCCTTCGCATCTGGGCCGGTGCCACGATCGAGACTGCCGATATGCAGGTCGTCATGCCCTGGCTGACCTGGGCCTATGAGACCCAGAAGGCAGCGATGGCCAAGGCCGCCGCCTGAAGCATTTGTTTGCTTTCGGCTTCGCCTTACGTGGCGAAGCCGCTTTTCCCGATACAGACTGAACCCTTTTTGCTTGAACCCTTCTGAAGGAGGCCTCTCGTGGCACCTCGCGTTCTCGTATCCGACGAACTGTCGGAAACCGCCGTCCAGATTTTCCGCGACCGTGGCGTGGAAGTCGATTTCCAGCCGCAACTCGGCAAGGATAAGGACAAGCTTGCCGAAATCATTGGCAATTACGATGGTCTCGCCATCCGTTCGGCCACCAAGGCGACGGAAAAGCTGATTGCTGCGGCGACCAATCTCAAGGTCATCGGTCGCGCCGGCATCGGCGTCGACAATGTCGATATCCCGGCTGCATCGCGCCGCGGTATCATCGTCATGAACACGCCCTTCGGCAATTCCATCACGACGGCGGAACACGCCATCGCCCTGATGTTTGCCGTTGCCCGCCAGCTGCCGCAGGCCGATGCCTCGACCCAGGCCGGCAAGTGGGAAAAGTCGAAGTTCATGGGTGTCGAAATCACCGGCAAGGTGCTTGGCGTCATCGGCGCCGGCAATATCGGTTCGATCGTCTGCTCGCGTGCGCTTGGTCTCAAGATGCATGTTCTGGCCTATGACCCCTTCCTCTCGGCTGAACGCGCCCAGGAAATGGGCGTCACCAAGGTCGAGCTGGACGAACTGCTCGCCAAGGCCGATTTCATCACGCTGCATGTGCCGATGACCGACAAGACGCGCGGCATCCTCAATAAGGAAGCGCTCGCCAAGACCAAGCCCGGCGTGCGCATCATCAACTGCGCCCGTGGTGGCCTGGTGGATGAGGCAGCGCTTGCCGATGCCATCAAGTCCGGCCATGTGGCAGGCGCCGGTTTCGACGTGTTCGAAGTGGAGCCCGCCAAGGAAAGCCCGCTGTTTGGCCTGCCGAACGTGGTCTGCACGCCGCATCTGGGCGCATCCACCACGGAAGCCCAGGAAAATGTCGCACTTCAGGTGGCCGAGCAGATGTCGGACTATCTGGTGAAGGGTGCGGTTTCCAACGCCATCAACATGCCGTCGATCACGGCGGAAGAAGCGCCGATTCTGAAGCCGTTCATTCGGCTTGCCGATGTGATCGGCTCGTTTGCCGGTCAGGTCACCGAGAGCCCGATCAAGGCGATCGAGATCCTCTATGATGGCATCACTGCCAACATGAACACCAAGGCGCTGACCTCAGCACTTCTGGCTGGTCTCATCCGCAACCAGGTGTCGGACGTCAACATGGTTTCGGCGCCGATCATGATCAAGGAAAAGGGCATCGTGCTCTCCGAGGTCAAGCGCGACAAGACCGGCGTCTATGATGGATACATCAAGCTGACGGTGACCACCGAACGCCAGACCCGCTCTGTTGCCGGCACCGTGTTCTCGGATGGCAAGCCGCGCTTCATCCAGATCAAGGGTATCAATCTCGACGCCGATGTCGGCACGGACATGATCTACATTTCCAACACCGACGTTCCCGGCATGATCGGCTTCATGGGTACGACGCTCGGCAATGCCGGCGTCAATATTGCCAACTTCCAGCTCGGCCGCGAGAAGGAAAGTGGCGATGCCATCGCGCTTCTTTACGTGGACGGCCCGGTGCAAAAGGCCGTTCTCGACCAGCTGCTCGCCAACCCGGCCATCAAGCAGGCCAAGCCCCTGACCTTCAACGTGGAATGATCTGATCGACCTTCCAGGACTATGGAGCCCGGCCGGATGTTTCCGCGCCGGGCCTTTTCATGCGCCGTTAACTGAAAATAGTCTGTTCTCACTTCTGTTTGATCGAAAAAGCGTCAAAAGTGTAAGGCGGGATCTAAAACCTGCGCGGAACCTCTCTATATTCATGCCATGGTCCGCCATCGCGGATGGATGAGGAGAGAGAGATGTTTTCTACACTTCGGCGCTTCAAGCACGTTCTGTCCGTGCTGGCCGTGGGGATGGTTGTTTCACTGGCTGCTGTCGATTTTGCCGAAGCGCGCCGCGCGGGTAGCAGTGGCGTTGGCAGCCGGGGCACGCGCACCTTTGCTGCGCCGCCTTCGACAAACACCGCGCCCGCACCGGCCGCGCCGATTCAGCGTACCATGACGCCGAACCAGGCCACCAGTCCGGCAACGCCCAATGCGGCTGCCTCGCAGGCTGCAGCTCCCCAGCGTCGCGGTCTGTTCGGCGGCTTTGGCGGCGGTATCCTCGGCGGCCTGTTCCTTGGTGGCATGCTCGGCATGCTGATGGGCAATGGCTTTGGCGGCATGGCCGGCATGCTGGGAATGCTGTTCCAGATGCTGCTGATCGGTGGCCTGATTTTCCTCGCCATGCGCTTCTTTGCCCGTCGCCAGCAGCCGGCAACCAGCACGCCGTCTGGCCGTTCCAACTATGATGCGCCCCAGCAGGGCGGTCAGCCGGGTGGCTTCAAGATCCCGCAAATGGGTTCGCTGGGTGGCAGTGTAGCTGCGGCGCCGGCAAAGCCGCGCGTGGCATCTGCGGCAACCGATGAAATCGGCATTACCGGCCGCGACCTCGACCTGTTCGAAAAGCTGCTGACCGATGTCCAGACCGCCTATGGCAAGGAAGACTATGCCAAGCTGCGTGGTCTGATGACGCCGGAAGCCATGTCCTATATGGCCGAAGAGCTTGGCGAAAATGCCACCAATGGCCAGCGCAACGACGTGTCGGATGTCCAGCTTCTGCAGGGCGATCTGGCGGAATCCTGGCGCGAAAATGGTCAGGAATACGCAACTGTCGCGCTGCGTTACCAGAGCGTCGACGTGATGCGCGACCGCAATACGAATGCCGTTGTTTCAGGTGACGCGTCCAAGCCGTCGGAAGCAACCGAAATCTGGACCTTCGTGCGCAAGCCCGGCATGGAATGGAAGCTTTCCGCCATTCAGGGCACGAACTAAGGCTTCAAAGCCGGGCGCATATGTTTTCGTCCGGCCGACCATCGCAGAACTGATCAAGGGCTCGGCCATAGGCTGAGCCCTTTTTGCTGAGCTGCTGAAACGCGGGCAGGCCGGCTTGTCGGGCTTTGACCCTGTTCCTTGCCGCGATGCACCCTAGTTTCTTCGGCATGGAACAAACTCTCCACCCCTATTTCCGCCTTGCGACTGACTGGATACCCGATTGGCTGCTCAGCATGGCCGTCCTTGTCCTCGCGCTTCTGTTCGCCTGGTTCCTCCACCACATCGTCTTTCGCCTGCTGACGCGCATCGTGGCGGAGCGCGATCTGTTCTGGCGCTCGCTGGTGTCGCGCAATCGCCGCCCCTTGCGGCTGGGCCTTGTGGTCTTGATGCTGGTGCCGGCCGTTTCCATCGCGCCGCTCACCGACCAGCAGGGCGAGATCATCCGCCATCTGCTGCTGCTTGCCTTCATCCTGCTGCTGGGCTGGATGGCGCGGGCGGCGCTGCATATCTGGCTGACGATCTATCTGCGGCGCTTCAAGCTGGATGCGGAAGATAATCTTCTGGCTCGAAAGCATGTCACGCAGTCGCGCATTCTGGAACGGGTGGCGGCCATCCTCATCGTTGCCTTCACGCTGTCGGCCGCCCTGATGAGCTTTCCGGCGGTGCGCCAGTATGGCGTGTCGCTGATGGCCTCTGCCGGCGTGGCCGGCATCGTGCTCGGTCTGGCGCTGCAACCGCTGCTGAAGAACCTGTTTGCCGGTATCCAGCTGGCGATTACCCAGCCGATCCGCATTGATGATGCGCTGATCGTCGAGGGGGAGTGGGGCAAGGTCGAGGAGATCACCGCAACCTATGTCGTGGTCAAGCTCTGGGACTGGCGGCGGATGATCCTGCCGCTCGGCTATTTCATCGAGACGCCCTTCCAAAACTGGACGCGGGAAGGATCGGCCCTCATTGGCACGGTGATGATCTATCTCGATTACACGGTGCCGGTGGAGAGCGTCCGCCGCAAGGTGGAGGAGATTGCCGCGAATTCGCCGCTCTGGGACCGCCAGGTGGTGAATGTGGCGGTGACGGATTTTCGTGAAAACGTCATGGAAATCCGCATTCTCGTCTCCGCCGCCGATGGCGGGCGCACGTTTGATCTGCGCTGCGAGATGCGCGAGAAACTCATCGATTATATTCAGCGCGACTATCCCAATGCGCTGCCCAAGGTGAGGGCGCAATCGCCTGACGGACAGGAATTGCGCAATGCGGCACTTGCTGAGAGCAGCGGACGGGTGGTGCAGGGGTGATGAATACACTGCAAACCTTGCGTTTTGGTCGTTTCCTTTCTATATCCGGGCTTGGCGGCAGGGCGGCGAATGCTAGAGCCGGTAAGCCGATGGCAAATGCGCTGGGGCGCTGAGGCGCCAAAGAGACCTTAAAGAGAGTTCCTGTGAATACGCTGGATTTTGACAAGAGGCCGGAGGATACGCGCGTCGTCGTGGCGATGTCGGGCGGCGTGGATTCTTCCGTGGTCGCGGGCCTGCTGAAGCGCCAGGGCTATGATGTGCTTGGCATCACGTTGCAGCTTTACGATCATGGCGCAGCCGTTCACCGGGCAGGCTCCTGCTGTGCCGGCCAGGATATCGATGATGCGCGCCGTGTGTCGGAGACGCTTGGCATTCCCCATTATGTGCTGGACTATGAAAAGCGCTTTCGCGAAACGGTGATCAACCCGTTTGCCGAAGCCTATGCCATGGGCGAGACGCCGATCCCCTGCGTGGCCTGCAACCAGACGGTCAAGTTCGCCGATCTTCTGGCAACGGCCAAGGAACTGGGCGCCGATGCGCTGGCGACCGGCCATTACATCCGCTCAAGTGCCAATCCATCATTCGACAATCCCAGCCGAAGGGCGCTGTTCCGGCCCATCGATGCCGATCGCGACCAGAGCTGGTTCCTGTTTGCCACCACCCAGGAGCAGATCGATTATCTGCGCTTCCCGCTGGGTGGCATGTCAAAGGCGGATGTGCGCCTCCTGGCCGAAGAGATGGGCCTCGTTGTTGCCAAGAAGGCCGATAGTCAGGACATCTGTTTCGTGCCGCAGGGCAAATACGCCGATATCATCAACAAGGTGCGGCCGAATGCGGCGCTGGTCGGCGATATCGTGCATATGGACGGGCGCGTTCTTGGCCGCCACGAGGGTATTCTGCATTACACGATCGGTCAGCGTAAGGGGCTGGGCGTTGCCACCGGCGAGCCGCTTTACGTAGTCTATCTCGATGCGCGCGGCCGTCGGGTGATCGTCGGTCCGAAGGAAGCGCTCGATACACGGCGCGTCTATCTGCGCGATGTCAACTGGATCGGCGATGGCAGCCTGGCGGAGGATGCGCGGGCGGGATTTGCCTGTTTCGCCAAGGTGCGCTCTACGCGCCCGCCGACACCGGCGACGCTTTTTGCCGACGAGAGAGGCGTATACGTCGATCTGGCGCTGGGCGAGGCGGGCATTGCGCCCGGCCAGGCCTGCGTACTCTATTCGGCAGAAGGGGCAGATGCCCGCGTCTATGGCGGCGGTTTCATCGAGCGCTCGGAACGGGCAGCCGAAGCCGAAGCCTCGCTGAAGGCGCTTCTTGCCGCTCCCGTTGCAGCCTGAGCGGCACTTGCGACAAGGCTATGGAAAACCAGCGGCTTTTTGCAAGAACCGCGCTTGACTTTGCCGGGAGCATCGCCTTATAAGCCCCCCAGCACGCCGGACGGGTCATATATTCGACACACGGCAGTCGCTCTTGGCGGGGTAGCTCAGTTGGTGAGAGCGCAGGATTCATAACCCTGAGGTCGGCGGTTCAATTCCGCCCCCCGCTACCAAAATCACCGGAATTTCAAAGAGATGTCTCGTCGCCTGAAGAGGTTGGGCGGTCGGTAAGGTCCAGAGCGGGCGCGTGCCCGCTCTGCAGTCGTCTGAAGATTACAGCACCAGCTGCGGCAGTTTCAGCGCACTCGCAACGCGGCGCAGGTGCACCTCGTCCTTGTCGGCGCCGGTTTCGATCGCCTGCAGTTCCGCGACCGTCAGGCCGCAGGTGATGGCGAGCTCTTCCAGGCTATATCCGCTGGCACGACGGCCCTCGGCGATGGCTTCCGCCACGGAAATCGGGCGGCTCTGGTCGAATTTGGTCTGGGACAATGTCATTTCAACTCCTTTGGTAGTGCCGACCGTGGTCGGGAATATTGGGCATCAGCTCAAAGGATGCTGCGGTTTACGCAATACGCCTGCTGCAGCGCAACATAGATAGACCTTTTCCGCACGGAGTCCAAGTCCTTGCGGATGGGCGGTCCGAGGCCTCGAAACGGGCCAGCTGCAGGTGTCGTCACCCATGTCTGTTTCCTTGATATCATGGGCGCGTTAGCAAGTGATCCTCTGATTATATTCAATTCTTCTTATTTGGCATATCTCTCTCAATTTGCGTCTTTCAATGCTGCAGAGACAGGGCAAAAGGGTATTTGACGGGCGAGATCTTGACCTTTTCTCGCAGCTGCGTTGAACTCACCGGTGAGCATGATGCTCGTCCAACCGGAGGCTTCACGATGATTGGTGGCTTGACCCTGTTTGGTTTCGATCTGTTTGGCCTTGCCCAGCGTTCGCAGGCGCGCAAGGAACTGCACAACGTTGCATCAGAGCGCGAGGTTGCGCCGCCGGAAAAAGAATCTTCCGAGCGGCAGGACAGGCGCGATCCGTCCGACTATTATTTCTGGGGCATGTACCCCATCTACTGAATGATCAGCAAAGCAGCGGCCGTGTTGTCCATCGGCGGGGTTGACGTTGCGCACTGTTCGGCCGAATTTTCTGCGGCCGTCATGCGATGGATCAAACAAATTGCCGTCCTGCGTGTTAGCGATTTGCTGCGGGGAGAGTGCACGCTGTGCGCCCCGCTTTCCTGCTGCTTGTCTCCCGCTTGCAGCTATCGCTGGCCATGATCAGGATCGCGCATGACCCCTATTCTCTGCATCACACTCAATCCCACGCTCGACCTCTCCAATGATGTCGATCGCGTCATGCCCACCCACAAGATGCGGGTGCGCAACCAGCGCCAGGATGTCGGCGGCGGCGGCATCAATGTCGCGCGCGTCATCACCGAACTCGGGGGGCAGGCGGAGGCGCTGGTCCTCTCCGGCGGCGCAAGCGGCATCCTTCTGGAGGAATCGCTAAATCGCCTTGCTGTCGGCCTGCACCTCTTTCCGATAGGGGGCTCCGTGCGCATCGCCTTCATGGTGCATGAGGATACGACCAATCTCGAATATCGGTTCGTGCCGGAAGGGCCGCTGGTCAGCGAGGCAGAGGTTGCGCCGATCTTCGATTTCCTGCGCACGCACCGGGCCGATTATGTGGTGGCAAGCGGCAGCCTGCCGCGCGGAGTGGCGGCCGATACCTATGCGCGCATGGCGAAACTGACGACAGATGCCGGTGCGCGCTTCGTGCTGGATGCATCTGGCGAACCGCTGGCGGCGGCGCTGGCTGAAGGTGGCATCTTCCTCTTCAAACCTAGCCTCAGCGAGTTGGAACGGCTTGTCGGCCATTCGCTGGATAATGAGACCGCCGCCAAGGTCTGCGCCGATCTTGTGGCCCGTGGGGCCGCCCGCCATGTGGCGCTGACGCTTGGCGAAGACGGCGCCATGCTTGTGGGGCCCGATGGCGCGCTGCCGCTGCCGGCCATCAAGGTGCCTGTCCGCTCAGCTGTCGGTGCTGGCGACAGCTTTGTGGGTGCCATGGTCTGGGCCCTGTCGCAGGGGCAGGAGATGGCTGAGGCCTTTCGCTTCGGGCTTGCCGCCGGTGCTGCGGCGGTCATGACGCCCGGAACTGAACTTTGCCGCAAGGAGGATATCCTGACCCTTTATGCGCAGGCCTGTGCTCTGCGCCACGAAGAAAAGGCCGGCGCCTGGCTTCAGGTTGCGCAGCGCTGACCTCGCTTTGAGGAAATACGACTGTCCGTCGCGTCATTTGATGAAAGTCATAGGCGCACGGCAAAATTGAGCCTAGCCTTCCCGTAATCGGGGCGCAAAGCCATCGGATGACAAGGGAGAAGAGCCATGTTGTACAAGACCATTTTGACCGTTATCGGCAATCGCGAGCAGGAAGCGGACATCAATCGCGCCATTGAACTTGCAAGCCATCTGGGGGCGCATCTATCTGTGCTGGCCATTGATCTTGCGATATCGCCAACGGTTGGCGACTATCCGGTGGGTGCGGTCTGGCTCGACCAGCGCGTCGATGACGTCAAGGCGCTGCACGAAGCCGCCGACAAGGCGCAAGCCGCCTGCAACCTCGCCGGCATTACCTATGACCTGGAGCGTTTCTACACCGAGCGGGCCTTTGCAGCCGATATCGTCTTCCAGCGTGCGCTTTATGCAGACTTGGTGGTGGTGGGCGAGAAGACGCGCGCCAACTCACAGCTCTTGAATGCGGTGGTGGATGGCGCAGTGTTTGATGCACAGCGTCCATTGCTCCTCTTGCCGGCCAGCGGCGAGCCGGCGGTCAAGGTCAAGACCGTGCTGCTTGCCTGGAATTCGCGCGCCGAGGCTGGCCGTGCCGCCCGCGAGGCGATGGACCTGCTCACCAATGCCGAAAGCGTGCATGTGGTAATGGTCGATCCGGATGCCACCTACAATGCCAATGGCGGCGAACCGGGCGCCGATGTGGCTACATTCCTTGCCCGTCATGGTGTGAGCGTCACCATCGATCAACTGCCGAGCGGCGGGCGCGCCGTCGAAGAGATCCTGAAGAGCCATGCGCTGGAAATCGGCGCCGATATGATTGTCATGGGGGCCTATGGCCATTCGCGCCTGCGCGAGCGGGTGTTTGGCGGCGTCACGCAGGCGCTGCTGGAAAAGTCCCCGGTCCCGGTCTTCATTGCCCGGTAATTGTATCAGGCGTTGATATTCGGCACTTGGTATCAGCCAAGTTCCAGCGTCGTGACGCCAAAGACCAGGCGTTCCTCCAGAGAGGGAGGGACGCCTTTATACATCCTTGCCGTCGCCATGGTTTTGGCAAAGCCCAAACCTGCCAGATGGGCTGAAAACACATCCTGACCTTCCGGCGCATCGATAGAGATCGGGCCATCGCCCGCCTTGCTGGCCAGCGCGGAAAACAATAGCTCGGCATCGGCGGGTGTTTTTGCAAACAGCGGGCCGATCTTGAAGCCATCCAGACCCTGCCGGATCACACCATAGCCCTCAACGGAACCGTTGCGCAGAAGGCCAAGCGCGATGTGCGGCGTCTGGCACCAGATATCCAGAAAGGCCCGGCGCGGTGCGGGAAAGCAGCGCCGGTCAAACGCTGCGACCGCCTGCATGTGATCATCGCTCAAGGTGACGATGTCGGGTGTGGAAGACGGCAGGGCGGGAAAGTGCCCACGCCAGCGCCAGGTGCGATATGCTGGCGCAAAACCCATCTTTGCATAGTTGTCCTGCTGCGCCTCCACTCCGTCGAGCCCGATGCTGCGGGTTCCGAGATGGTTCATGGCATGATCCCAGACGGCCCGCCCAAGCCCTTGGCCGCGAAAATCGGGATGGCAGATATAAAGGCCGATGAAACCGAAGTGTTCGTCATAGGATATGGCCGAGATGCCGGCGGCCATTCGGTTGTCGATGAAACAGCCGAAATAGCCGCCGGGGTCCGCCACCTGGAACGGTTTGAGGTCGTGAAGCCCCGGATTCCAACCCTCTTCTGCAGCCCAGGTGAGCAGAAGCTCGATTTCGGGTGTCTCCAGCGGGCGGATATCCGGTTCCGTCATGCCCTGATTGCCTCGGGTTCGAAAGCGGCAAGAAGCCCCGTATAGGGCTTGGCGATGGGACGAGCGTAGGCGCCGTGTTTTGCCGTGTATAGACCCATGGAAACCAGGCTTTCCGCCTGTTTGACGGCGGCTGCCACGCCATCCACCACCGGCACGGAAAATTCCGCTCGTAGCTCTGCCACCAGATCCGCCATGCCGGCGCAACCCAGCACGATGGCCTCGGCCCGATCATCGCGAAGGGCGGCGCTGATCTCGCTGCGCAAGCGCTCGCGGGCATTCGACTGCGGGTCTTCCAGTGACAGGACTGGAATATCGGCAGCGCGCACCTTCACGCGGCCTGCCATGCCATAGCGCTGCACCAGATGTTCGATGGGCAGGCGGGAGCGTTCCATCGTGGTGACGATGGTGACGCGCTGGGCGATGAAGGAAACCGCCGACAGGGCTGCCTCGCAAATGCCGATCACCGGAATATTGGCGAGTGCGCGTGCCGCATCGAGGCCCGTGTCGTCGAAACAGGCGATGATGGCGGCATCGGCGCCGGATTTTTCACCTTGCGCCAGCGCCATCAGCAGGCCGGGCACGGCAAGAGCCTCGTCATAATAGCCTTCGATCGATGCCGGTCCCATGGCCGAGGTGAGGGCCATGATTTCGGTGCCGGAGGCGGCCACGCGGCGGGCGGCGTCGGCGGCCGTTGCCGTCATGCTCTGCGTGGTATTGGGGTTGATCAGGAGAATGCGCATGAATCAGCCTTTGGACCGGCTGCGATTGAGAAGGACGATCAGCCCGAGCGTTGCAGCAATGACGAGGAAGGAGAAGACGGTGGTGACGGTGCCGAGCGCATAGAGCACCGGTGTCGTGACATTCGTCGTCATGCCGTAGATTTCCAGCGGCAGCGTGTTGTAGGTGCCGGCCGTCATCAGCGTGCGGGCAAATTCATCATAGGAGAGCGTGAAGCCGAACAGGCCGACGCCGATCAGCGAGGGTGCAATCATCGGCAGCACCACATGGCGGAAGGTCTGCCAGGATGTAGCGCCGAGATCGCGTGCGGCTTCCTCGTAAGAGGGCGAGAAGCGGTTGAACACGGCAAACATGATCAGCACGCCAAAGGGCAGCGTCCAGGTGAGATGCGCGCCAAAGCCCGAGGAATACCAGGCCGGCTGCAGGCCGAACTGCTGGAACACGACGCCAATGCCGAGCGAGACGATGATCGACGGCACGACGAGGCTTGCAACCGAGAGATAGAAGAGGGCGCTGGCACCGATGAACCGCCGGCGGAAGGCAAGGCCGGCCAGCAGCGAGAAGAGTACGGTGACGGCCATGACCATGATGCCGAGCGCCAGCGACCGGCGGAAGGATCCGCCGAAATCACCCACCGCCTGCGTTTCGAACAGATTGGCAAACCAGCGCAGCGATACGCCGTTCAGCGGGAAGGTCAGGCCGCCATTCGGTCCCTGGAAGGACAGGATAACGATGGCCGAGAGCGGGCCATAGAGAAACAGCACGAAGACGGCAAAGAAGATCGCCAGGATATAGAATTCGCGGGAGCGCCTGTCTGAATACATGGGATCACAGCTCCTTGCGGATATCGACGATGCGCAGGATGCCCGCGACCATCAGGAGAACGAGGACGAGCAGCACCACGGCATTGGCGGCAGCGGCCGGATATTGCAGCAGCGACATCTGGTTCTTCATCATCAGCGCCACGGATGCGCTCTGGCCGCCGGACATGACCTGCACGGTGGAGAAATCCGCCATGACCAGCGTGACGACAAAGATGGTGCCAATGGCCATTCCGGGCTTGGCGAGCGGCAGAATGACGTTGGTCAGCACCTGCCAGCTTGAGGCGCCGGCATCGCGTGCGGCTTCCACAAGGCTTTTGTCTATGCGCATCAGCGTGTTGAAGATCGGGGTGACCATGAACAGCGTGTAGAGATGCACCATGGCCAGCACCACGGCGAAATCCGAATAGAGCAGCCATTCGACCGGCTCGCTGACGGCGCCGGAATTGATGAGCGCAGTGTTGATGAGGCCGTTTCGCCCCAGAACCGGAATCCAGGAAATCATGCGGATGATGTTGGAGGTGAGGAAGGGCACGGTGCAGACGAGAAACAGCACCATCTGCATGGCACTGGTGCGGATATGGAAGGCGAGGAAATAGGCGACCCAGAAGCCGATGAACAGCGTGATGGCCCAGACCAGAAAGGCATAGCGCAGCGTGTTGTAATAGATCTTCCAGGTCACCCAGGAGCCGAGCGTCTCGGTATAATTGAAGGTGACGAAATCCGGATACATCTGGGCAAAGTCATAGTCCCAGAAGCTGACGGTGATGATCATGATCAGCGGCAGCAGCAGGAAGGCGCCCAGCACCAGGGTCAGCGGCATGGCCTGCACATAGGAGACGAGCCAGAGCGGCAGCCTGATGCTGCGCTTTGGTTTCGGCTCGCCAATGCCTAGGAATCGCACGGTGGTCATGTCGTTTCATCTCCTCTGGGGACGTCCCCCTCTGGCGGCTTTGGACCTGATGGAAAATCCATAGCACCCCCCTCTGTCCTGCCGGACATCTCCCCCTCAAGGGGGGAGATCAGTTGTTGCACGGGCATTGCCCTCCAGCTCGACTTCTCCTCCGCAATGCGGTTTTGGGGGAGACCGAAGGAAAGCCTCCTGCCGATCTCCCTCCTTGAGGGGGAGATGCCCGACAGGGCAGAGGGGGGGTAGACCTGCTTCCGTCCTCGGCCGTGCCGCTTCAAGATCGAAGTGGTTCCGCGTGTTTCCCTCCCCACAAGGGGGAGGGAGCCCGTCGAGATTGTTTTACGCTGCGATGAACTCGTTCCAGCGACGAACCATGTAGCGGTCCTCGTCCATCACGGAGTTCCAGCAGGCGACCTTGCCCATGCGGTCTTCGAAGGAGCCGCCATCGCGCACGGCGCCGGCCTTTTCCATGACCTTGCCTTCGGGAGACAGAACGTCGCTGGCTGCAGCCTTGCCCTCGATCCAGTAGCCCCATTCATCGGCAGTCATGAAGCCCTTGGCGGTTTCCATGCAGGCCGAGTAATAGCCCTGGCGGTTGAGGTAGCCGCCGACCCAGCCGGACGTGTACCAGTTGATATATTCATAGGCTGCATCGAGCTGGGCGCCCTTGAGGTGCGAGGCGAGGCCGAGACCGCCGCCCCAGGAACGATAGCCTTCCTTCAGCGGCTGGTATTTGCAGGCGATGCCCTTGGAGCGCACGGCGGCAACGGCCGGCGACCACATGGACTGGATGACCACTTCGCCGGATGCCATCAGGTTGACCGATTCGTCGAAGCTCTTCCAGAAAGCGCGGAACTGGCCGGCCTGCTTGGCCTTGATCAGGAAGTCGATCGTCTTGTCGATTTCCGCCTTGGTCATGTTGCCCTTGTCGGCATATTTGATGTTGCCCATGGCTTCCATGATCATCGCGGCATCCATGATGCCGATCGACGGAATGTTGAGGATCGAGGTCTTGCCCTTGAAAGCCGGGTCCATGATATCGGCCCAGGAGGAGATCTCGCGGCCGACGAGGTCCGGGCGGATGCCCAGCGTATCGGCATTGTAGATCGTCGGCATCATGGTGAAGAACTGGGTTTCGCCCTTGGCAAACGTTTTGTCGCCGGCCTTTTCGACATAGCCGACCGTGTGCGGCGCGGTACCCTGTGCAATCACGCTGTCGGGCTTCAGCTTGCCGTTCTTGAACAGCGGCACGACCTTGTCGTAATATTTCAGCTTCTTCACATCCATGGGCTGGATGACGCCGGTCGGATAGACCTTCTTCAGGATCCAGTATTCGATATCGGCGATGTCATAGGAATTCGGCTGTGTCACGGCGCGCTGGGCGGCGGCATCCGAATCGGTTGCCGTCATTTCCAGCGTGATGCCGAGGTCTGCCTTGCACTTTTCGGCAATGGCATTGATGTTCGAAACGCCGGTGCCGAACTGGCGCAGCGTGATCGGGTTCTGTGCCCAGATGGTCGGGAAGCCGGTGATGGCGCCCGAGCCGGCAGCAAGGCCGGCGGCGGCGGATGCCGTCTTCAGCAGGCTGCGGCGGGTGAGGCCGGAAACCTTCTTGGTGGAATTCGTCGTCATGCCAGTTCTCCTCTTATGGTTCGTTGGATGGGTAACTTGGTGTTGGTTTTAGTGGGCGCGTCCGAGGACGATCACGTCTTCAGGGCTCCAGGACAGCTGGATGGCTTCGCCCACCTTGACCGGCTGGGCGAAGAACACCTTGTCGCTGAGGATGGCGGTGAAATCCTCGATACCGGCGCCCGCAACGGACAGCTTTACCGAGGCACCGCGATATTCGATGTTGGATAGGGTTCCGGTGAAGCCGAAACCGTCGATCGGCTGCAGGCCGACCTCGACGCGATCCGTCCGGATGGCCACATCGAGCGGTTCGCCTTGCGCAAGATCGGCATCCGGCACCTTGAACTCGCTGCCAGACGGCACTGCAAGCGTCACGATACCGGCCTGGCTTTCGCCGGCGCGGCCGGAAATCACGTTGTGATCGCCCATGAAGCGGGCCACGAAAGCGGTGGCCGGGCGCTCGAACACCGTGCGCGGCGGTGCGGCCTGTTCGATGCGGCCGTCATTCATCACGACGATGATATCGGCCAGCGCCATTGCCTCTTCCTGGCTATGCGTCACATGTACGAAGGTGATGCCGAGCGAGGTCTGCAGTTTCTTCAACTCGGCGCGCATGCGGATTTTCAGGAAGGGATCGAGCGCCGAGAGCGGCTCGTCGAGAAGAAGCGCTTCCGGATCGGTGATCAGCGCCCGCGCCAACGCGACGCGCTGCTGCTGGCCGCCGGACAATTGCGCCGGGCGGCGCGTCGCATAGGGCTCAAGCTGCATCAGTTTCAGCATGTCCATCGCCTTGGCGCGGCGGGTCTCCTTGTCGATACCCTTCATCTTCAGGCTGAAGGCGACATTGTCGATGAGGTCGAGATGCGGGAAGAGCGCATAGGACTGGAACATCATCGCCGTGCCGCGCTCGGCAGGCGCCAGATCGGTGACATTCTTGTTGCCCAGAAGGACGTCGCCCGAGGAGACGCTTTCATGGCCGGCAATCATGCGCAATGTCGAGGTCTTGCCACAGCCCGATGGGCCAAGCAGGCAACAATAGCTGCCGGCCGGGATCTTCAGGCTGATGGGATGCACGGCGGTCGTGCTGCCATAGACCTTGGATACCGAGGCGATCTCAATTTCTGCGGCTTTCGTCATGCGGTGTCTCCTCTGCGGCATCCATAGACATGCATCCCGCGTGCCAATTTCGGAAGTTGAGGAATATCCGTCACTTGCGTAGCGCGCATTCCACGCCGTAACACTGCACGCACAATTGGCAGGCAGGTGATGCATAAAAAATCATCGATCGTGTACGATCACGCATATAGATCGTATCCATTTGTGATTCACTCGCTGCCGAGCAGGCTTTCCATAGCGCGCACTTCGCGCTACACAGTCATCAGATATGGAACTTGCGATGAGCATCAGCGAAAAACTACTGCCGTTCGACGTGGTGCCGGATGACCGGGCTCTGGCCATCCGCGAGGCGCTGCGCAATGCGATTGTCGACAGGCGGCTGGCGCCGGGCACTAAGCTTTCCGAAAGCGAAGTCGGCTCGCTGTTTGAGGCGAGCCGCACCGTGGTGCGGGCGGCCTTGCAGATGCTGGCCTTCGAAGGCCTCGTCAAGACGGAACGAAACCGGGGCGCTTTTGTATCCAATCCGACGCCGGAAGAGGCGCATCAGGTATTTGCCTCCCGTCGCCTGCTGGAACCGGGCATTGTCTCAGCCGCGGTTGAGCGCATCACCGATGCCGATATCGACATGTTCCGCCACCAGTTGCAGGAAGAGGTGCGCTTCATGGGCGAGCGCGGTCCCTCGGCTCGGCGCGCCGAAATCAAGGCATCCGGCGATTTTCATCTGATGCTGGCGCATGTTTCGGGCAATGTCATTCTGCAGCGCTTCATGGATGAGCTTGTGGCACGCTCCTCGCTCGTCATCGCGCTTTATGGCAGCACTGGCGTTTCGCGCTGCGGCCATCACGAACATGCCGATATCGTCGATGCGTTGCAAAAGCGCGATGCAGCCCGCGCTTCGGCGCTTATGCTGCATCATATCGATCATATCGAAGCCGATCTCGATATCCGCGTGCGCGAGGGACTGGCTCTCAAGGATGCGCTGGATATCTGAGCGCCTAGAGCATTTCCGGTAAACTCGGG
Organism: Rhizobium sp. FY34; assembly: GCF_005222845.1. GTDB lineage: Bacteria > Pseudomonadota > Alphaproteobacteria > Rhizobiales > Rhizobiaceae > Neorhizobium. The sequence continues at coordinate 409,127 of NZ_STFZ01000018.1, forward strand.
TTCAATTCTGTTTCACGATCGGCGCGTACGATCCGGTGGTGAAACGGGTGAAGTTCGATGCTCCCGCATCGGGCAAGACCGGTTCGCCATCGGGCGTCCGCCGATCGCGAAACCCGAAGGGACGAGCGCTTTTGCACCGGTATCGGTGCCGAGCCACTCGACCGTATCAAAGGATATGCCCTTCGTGTCTCGGCTTGATCTCGTCACAAAATCGCTCCGTCAGAATGAGCCCCAGTTTGCCGGAAATGCTCTATCCCTTGAAGCGCCTCTCCTGCTGTTTGAGGAATGCTGCCAACCTGTCGAGCACCAGGCGCATTTCCGGCCTGTGCCGGTCATCATCATTGGCGACAATGAAGAGCGGATGCGACAGCGCGTCAATCACCGGCCCGGTGCGGCGCAGATCGGGCAGGGCATCACCGACAAAACATGGTAGGACGCCGCGACCGTTTCCCGACAGAAGTAACCGCAGCAGCAGCGCAGGCGCATTGGTCCAGGTGGTGATATCTGCCTCGTGATTTTCAAAGGTCCATCCGTCGGCCGCTGTGGCAGCACTTTCGGTGCCAATCGATGTCCAGGGCAGGTTGTCCGGATCGGCATCAGTCAGCGCGTGATAGGCCGCATATCGGACCTCGACAGAGGCGCGCACCGCCAGATTGCCGGAGCTTGGGCGGTTGCTGACGATCCCGACATCGGTGGCGCGAAAGGTAAAGGTCTCGCTATCATGCACCGTCTTGCAGCACAGGCGGAAACCATCGCCGGGCTTGCGGATCTCGGCTGCGTGGTCGGCGATGAAGCCCGATAGCCAGGCATCGCTGCCGATGGACACAAGCGGTGTGGCAAACGCCTGTTGGTGCCAGAGGCTGATGCCTTCGGCGGCATCATGCATGGCGCGCACCCGGTTCAGCAGCGCCTCGCCATCGGGTGCCAGCCGGTAACCCTGCTGGCTGCGAATGAACAAAGCCCGCCCCATGCGGCGTTCCAGCGCCAGCATGCGCCGACCGATGGTGGGCGCGCTCAAGCCCGTTGCTTCGGCAGCGCCGGAGAGACCACCGGCGCTAGCTACATGAAAAAAGAGTTTGAGGTCGTCCCAGTCGGCGTGCTGCATGGCGGCAATCTAGCGGGGTGGCAAGCGGTGGTCCATGCTGCAGGAATGAAAGACATCTTTCGAACACGGCTCTACGGCGCCGTGCCTGTCTTCGGCTCTAATGGTTCTCCAGAAGATCAAGCAGGATGCGGGAGATCAGCGATGTTGCACAGTGGAATTGTATTGCAGCGGGAAGGGCGCCGCTCAGACTGCAAGGCTGCGCATCCGCTGGCCGATCCGCTGGACGGGCCTGAGTGGCAGGGCCATTCCCGCTTTATCCCGCTGCTTGTCTTTCTCTCGAACTGGGGAATGAGACGTCGCCAAAGCAAAAAGGCCCCGGCGGTGAACCGGGGCCTTCCATTCATTCCTTGCCGCAGAGATGGCGATCAGGCGGCACGTCCATACTGTTGCGAATAGCCGGGCTGGCCAGACTGTGCCAGGCGGAACTGGCCGAGCAGGCGTTGCAGTTCCTGGGCTTCCGTCGACAGTTGATGTGCTGTGGCGGTCGCTTCTTCCACCATGGCAGCGTTCTGTTGCGTGCCCTGGTCCATTGTGTTGACGGCCGTGTTGATCTCCTGCAGGCCGAGAGACTGTTCGCGATAGGCCTCGGCAATCGCCTGCACGTGGCTGGTGATGTGCTGGACCTGGTTGACAATGCCTTCCAGTGCCTTGCCGGTATCACCGACGAGGGTCACGCCGCTGGCAACCTGGGTGCTGGATGTGTTGATCAGCCCCTTGATTTCCTTGGCGGCCTTGGCCGAACGCTGGGCCAGTTCACGCACTTCCTGTGCAACAACGGCAAAGCCCTTGCCCGCTTCGCCGGCCCGAGCGGCTTCGACACCGGCATTCAGAGCCAGAAGATTGGTCTGGAAGGCGATTTCGTCAATCACGCCGATGATGCTGGAAATTTCGCCGGAGGATTTTTCGATGGCGTGCATGGCATCGACGGCCGAGCGCACCACGCTGCCGGAATTGCGGGCATCCTCGCCGGTGGAGACCACCAGCTTGCGTGCCTCTTCGGCGCGCTTTGCACCATCGCGCACGGTGGTGGTGATTTCCTCGAGCGCTGCTGCCGTCTGTTCGACAGAGGCGGCCTGCTGCTCGGTCCGGCGCGACAGGTCGTCGCTTGAGCTGCGGATCTCGTTGGCAGCGGCGCCGATCGCCTGGGCATTGTTGCCGACAAGCTGCATTGCTTCGTTCAGCTTCTCCACCGAATGGTTGAAATCGGTGCGCAGCATATCGAGCTTGGCGGTGAAAGGCTTGTTGATGCGGTGCGACAGGTCGCCATCGGCCAGTGCGCGAAGCCCGGTTGCCAGGGCCTGCACCACGTCTGCCAACACATGCGCCTCTTCGGTTTTCAGCGCTTCATTGGTGGCGCGTTCCTCTTCGCTGGCGCGGCGCGTGCGCTCGGTGGCTTCTTCCAGACTGCTGCGCTCAAGAGCGTTGCGGCGGAAGACTTCCACGGCCTTGGCCATAGCGCCGATTTCGTCACGGCGATCCGCGCCATCGATATTGCCGGATGTCTCGCCGCTGGCAAGCGAGGCCATACGGGCGCGCAGGCTTTCCATCGGTCCGGTAATGCCGGCGCGAGCAACAAAGAAGGCCATGACAATGCTGGCAATAACGCCGAGCACGAGCGTGATCATGGATGTGGTGATGATCGAGGATGTATCGGCGGCAATCGTCTTGCCGCCATTGGCGACCAGTTCGGTCAGCTTGCCATTGTTGGCGCCGGATTTTGTCGAGAAATTCTGCGCGGCGACATCGAGTTTGCGCACGATGTCGAGTGCATCGGCCGTCTTGCCTGCATCCTTGGCGGCGACCACCTTGTCAAAGCTGGTCTTGAACTCATCCATCAGGCCCATCAGCTCGTCGCCGGCCTGCTTGCGTTCCGGCACCATGCGGGCAATATCCACCAGCTTGGCCTTTGCGCCATCCAGGTTGCGGATGAAGGCGGCTTTGGCTTCCTCATAGGCTGGCGAACCGGCGTCGTTCAGCGCAACGCGGGTTATGGCATTGATGGCTGTCCACATGCCGGCCGACGACCGTGCGCCCAGTACCGCAGCACCTGCCTCATTGGCGATGAAGTCAGCATAGCGCTGGTTGACGTTGTCAAACTGGTTGCTGATGTAAGAGATACCGGCCATGGAAAACAGGCCGAGGAAAATGATGACGGACATGATCTTTGTCCGGATCGACATATGTCGTAGCATCTGAAACCTTCAAAAAAATGGAAAAATCCTGCTGCCAACCCCCTGCCGACAGCCCATTTCCGAGAAAGCAAGACTTGATCGTTGGCCGTAAACGGTCCTCCTCATCTCACCCCTGCAGAACGTAATGCAGGAAAGGTTAACCTATTGTGTAAGATTCAACGTATGCTCGCATATGAGAAAACAGTGATGGAACGTTGACTGGCTTCTTCCGCCAGAACCATCTTGCCATTACTATAGCCGGAACCCGATTCTACTTGGCGCGTTGAAGGCGGGCGAAGTTATAAGGTGCGCTGCGAAATGGCAGCGCCAAGGAGGAAACATGTTGAAGGTGATCCAGGCCGCAGGGCTTGCGCTGGCCGTAACCCTGACAGGGCTGTCTGCGACATCGCCAGCGGTTGCACAGGACATCGAATTGCGGATCGGCCCGGATGGCGTCCGGCCCATCATTCGCGATCCGCGCGACCCCCGTTATGACCCGCGTTATGATCCGCGCTATCAGCAGCGCGATCCGCGCGAAGCCGAGCGCGATCGCCGTCGCCCGCCACCGCGTGGTTGTGACGAGCGTGAAGCCCGTGCGGCTGCCCGCGATGCGGGCCTGCGTGATCCGGAAGTCGTGCGTGTGACGCCGGGCCGCGTTGTTGTGGAAGGCATGACGCGCCGCGGCCCACAGCGCATCACATTTGCCAATGAGCGCGGTTGCCCGGAGCTCTGAGCCCGTCTTTTCTACCGACCAAGAAAGCCCGCTGTCCGGCGGGCTTTTTGCTGCCTTGAGATTGCCGCGCCGCGGTGCAAGATCAGCATCTCGTTCCTTGTGCTCACAACGCTTGAGATTTTCCCCATGCCGTTTTCGCTGACGCCCGCTGCCATCTGGCCGATCGTGATGCTGATCGCCTCCAATGTCTTCATGACCTTTGCCTGGTATGGCCACCTGAAGCACAAGGGCAGTGCGCTCTGGCTTGCCATCCTGGCCAGCTGGGGCATCGCTTTCTTCGAATATTGCCTGGCAGTGCCGGCCAATCGTATCGGTTCGGACGTTTACTCGACAGCGCAACTGAAGACGATCCAGGAGGTCATCACGCTTCTGGTATTTGCCGGCTTCTCGATCTTCTGGCTGGGTGAGAACCTCACCTGGAACCATGCCATCGGCTTTGCGCTGATTGCCATCGGCGCCTCGTTCATCTTCCGGGCGTAGATTTCAGCGCAAAGGCCCGCTGGGTGGCCGGCGCCTCGTCGGTGGTGATCTGGTCTGGCTTCAGCGCCATCAGGCTTGCAAAATCGGCCCATTCCGCGTCGCTGAAACCGGTATCGGGGTCTTTCAGATTGAAGGTCCAGGCATCCACCTTACAGCCTTGCTCCCGGCAAAGTGCGACAAGATCAAGGCCTGCCTTCTGCGCGGCGAGCAGAAGCGGCCAGGAAAGGTAGATCGTGTCCGGTTCGGTTGGTCCGCGCAGATCCGACAAGAGATCCGCCTCCACGGCCAGAGCACCGTGTGTCTCCAGCAGGGTGAATAGCTTGTCGGTCGGGTCGATGCCGCGCGCAACGGATGGTAGCCTGTGCTTTACAGCGAGGATCAGGTCAAGATCGGCGCCGCTGATGATGATCGAGGTACCGGAGCCTGCGAAATAATCGGCCAGATGGTCGAGACCGCGGGTGCCGATGGTCGAAAGCCTGTCCTTCATGTCAAATTGCAGCAGAGCCTGCGGATGCGCCGTCGAGATCAGATCGGCGAGGTCTTCGCTAAGGATCGGCGGCGTGCCACCAGCCTTCACGGCAAGGGTCCGCAGCATTTGCGGCGTCGCCTCGCGCACGAGGCCTGAGCCGGTAGTTTCGCCCTCCAGACGCTGATCGTGCAGCACGACGAAACCGCCATCGCCGCGCACCCGCAGATCAAGCTCCATCGATGCACCGGTGCGAAAGCCGAGTGCCATCGTTTCTGCCGAAAACAAAGGTGCCGACAGACTGAGGCGCAGGCGATGCCATTTCAGTCGGGTGCGATGCCCGTCGTGGAAAATCTCGAGACCGGGCTGTGGATCTGGCATGGCATTCCGTCTTGTTTGTGCCTTCTGGGGGCAATGTGGCATTCGCCGGAGCCGGAAGGAAGCCCCTGTCATTCTGAGCGGTCACAATGTGACCGCCTATGAGATGTCGCCTGAAACTTGACTGTCGATCTGCCCTGAAGCGACGGCATGCATCCTTGGACGAAAGGCTACCAAGGAACCTTTCCGTGATCTCGCCGTTAACCGGGCGGAACAATAGGGAACTCGGCAGTGAATAGTATCGTTTGGCTCGTCGGGGCCGTTGTCATCGTCATCGCAATCCTCAACCTGGTTGGTTTTGCGTGAGTGAATCCGGCGGAGGCACGGCGTGTCCGTCATCGTCATAGGAGAGAGAACATGAACAGCATCGTATGGCTTGTTGGCGCAGTTGTCATCGTCATTGCCGTCCTGTCGTTTGTCGGCATTGCCTGACATCGACTGCTGCTGACGCGGCAAAAACTGTTGTGAAAAAGGCGCGGGTGAGAAATCATCGGCGCCTTTTTCGTTTGTCGTGGAAGGAATTGGGGCGATCCCTTGCCCGAGCGGCGAAAGGCGCGGGCAGGGGATCCAGATCGGTGTTCAGGCGGAGACCAGAACGGCAAAAGGCCGAGCGGCAAACAGGTCCGACAGTTCAAGCGCCGGGCCGGGCTGAAAAATATCGTCCGACATCAGGTCCCGGTAACTGCGCGCGCCGAGGCGCTCCTCCAGGTTCAGGCGTGTATCCGTCCAGATCTGGCCGGCGGGCAGGGCACCGGAACCCAGCGTTTCCAGCATCAGGCGCGGTACGGCCAGAATGATCACGTCATTGCCCTGGCGCCTTGCAAAGGCCAGCACATGATCCACCATTGGACCGGTGGCGGCCAACGGAACATAGGCACCAAGGCGAAAGAGATCGGGCAGGCTCTGGCGAAGCGGCAAGAGAGTGCCGATGATTCTCTGCTTCAGCCTTCCATCCATCCAGGCGCGGATGTCGGCGGGATCGCAGGCGCAATCCAGACCTGCCGAAAGCGCGTCGTAATCGGGCATGCGCCGGTTGTCGGGATCGACAAGCGAAAGGTCCTGGCCCTCGCTGCCCTGGTAGAAATCCGGAATGCCGGGTGCCACCAGCTTGATCAGCGTTTGCGTGACGCTGTTGATGGCGCCGGCCGGCAGGAACTTGTCCATGCGGGCGATGAAATCGCGCCGGAAGTCCACGCCTTGCCTGCCCAGTAGATGGCGGGCATAGCCGATGACCGCCATCTCGTAATCGACGTTCTGGTCGGTCCAGCTGGTGCGCAGCTTTGCCTCGCGCAGGGATTTTTCCAGATAGGCGATGAAGCGCTCTTCCAGCGCCTTCAGCCCCGCTGTCTCTTCGGGGCCAAGATCCTGCGGCCAGACGCCGATCAGTGCCTGATAGATCAGCCATTCGACCTCCGGTTCCGGGGCCGGGCCATCGGGCAGTTCGATGACGCGGCTCTGGTTCATCGCGCGCCAAGTCTCGAAGGCCTCGCGCCAGACATCCGGCGCTTCGGCAAGCGCGTAAAGCCGGGCCCTTGCATCTTCGCCACGCTTGGTGTCGTGGGTGGTGGTGCCGGACAGGCCTTCCGGCTGTTCGGCATGGCGCCTCTTCATCTCGGCATGGAAGCGCGCGATGCCGCCGGGTGCGGCGTCTGCTTCACCACCCACTTCGTTTAGGGCGATCAGCGGGTTGATGCGGAAGAACAGCGTATCTTCCAGCGATTTGGCCATCAGCGGGCCGGTCAGCTGCTGGAAGCGCGACCGCCAGATGGCGGCTTGACGGTCGAAATCCTGATCCATATCGCCCGTCAGAATGCGGGCAAGCAAGCCAAGCGCTGCCGGCTTCGGCGGCTGGGCGCCGGGTTTCACCGTCTGCAGAATGTCGGCCAGCCGCTGGCGGTCGCCGGGCTCCAGTCCAAGCTCCGTGCCATAGATGCGGTAGACGGGAAATGCGATCAACAGCTCGCGCAGCGCTTGACGGATGTCACCCTCCGACAGCGTGCCGGCATCGGCATGCCCCTCGGCAATCTCACTGGCGATCTTGACCAGGCGTGCCACTTCGCCGGCAAAATTGACATCCACCATCAGGCCCTTGGCCTTGCGGGTCTCTTCTGCCACATCGATCGCCCGCCCGGCAGTCTCGGCATAATGGCGGTTGAGGGTCTTGTAGCCTTCGGCATCCACCAGCACGTCGGACATGGCTGCGATGAACTCATAGCCGGTAGTGCCGGATACCGGCCAATCGGCTGGCAGTTGCTCGCCATGCGCCAGGATCTTTTCCACAACCAGATAGCAATCCGGGCCGACGGCAGCGCGCAACCGTGTGAGATAGGCGCGCGGATCGGCGAGGCCATCGATATGGTCAATGCGCAGACCGTCCACGGCGCCCGAGCCCACCAGATCGAGGATCAGGCCGTGGCTTGCGGCAAAGACGTCGTCAGCCTCGACACGCAGGCCGGCAAGCCCGGTGATTTCGAAGAAACGGCGATAACTGAGATCGCGCGGTGCATCGCGCCAGGACATCAGCCGGAAGGGCTGCGCCTCATGTACCGATTCGAGGAAAGCCTTGTCCTCGGCGCGGTTCTTCAATGCCGCATCGAGCGCGTCTGCGTCCGGGCCGGTCGCCAGATCGCGCATGCGCGCATGAAACACGTCTTCGCTTTCAGGCTTTGCCGATGCAGCAAGCTCGAGAAGGGTGCGGGCAAGCGGCAGGTCGATGCCGGCAAGCACCTGTGCATAGGTTGCGGGATGGAGCGGATAGAGGCTTTCGAAATAGCCGAGTGCTAAGGCGCCATGCGCACGGTCCAGCGCGATCGTCAGATCGCCGGCGGATAGCACCGCATCGAAATCATCACCGAGGAAGGGAAGCGTCAACCGGCGTTCCCAGTTCACATCGAAGAAATGCCGGAACGGGCTGTCCTTGCCCCATTCCACGATGCTGCGCCACCAGGCGTTTTCCAGATCCGCCGCCATATGGTTCGGCACGATATCGAGAATGAGGCCGAGACCAGCGGCCTTCAGCGCCGCACTCAAGCGATCGAAACCTGCGCGCCCGCCCAATTCCGGCTCGATGTCAGTGGCATCGGCCACATCATAGCCGTGGGTGGAGCCTTTGGCCGCGGTAAAGATCGGCGAGGCGTATAGGTGGCTGATACCCAGGCGCTTGAGGTAGGGCGCCAGTTCCACAGCGCGGTCGAAGGTCATGCCGTTGCGGAACTGGATCCGATAGGTCGAAGTGGGGATCGTCAAGCTTCATGCGCCTCCGACGCGAGGTCTGGGGAATGGGTCCCCTGAAACGCAAGGAAGCTGCAGGTGTTCCCGATGGGATGGACCCTGCTGAATGAAATCTGACGATTGGGTTCTTCAGCGTTCGGGATTGTCGGCATTGGCCATGGGGCTCACATGGCCGTCGGCTGCATCGCCATCGGTGCGCTCGTCAATCTCATCAAGATCGCTCTTGACCATATAGATATCGCCGCTACCGAGCCGGGCCGCTTCCTGACGCGCCTTCAGGCTCATCATGTCGGTCTGTACCAACGTCGCATCGTCAGTCGGTTCGCGTCCCTTTTGGCTCGTCTTGTCCGTCGTGTCCATGGTCCTGTCCTTCCGGTCCTGGCCTTTGGCGGCCAAGAGACAAACCCGGAGCGATGACGTCGGTTCCACTGAGGCAGGATAAAACAATGTGTCTCGAGACAGAGGACGGAGTGCCGATGCGCTCCGCCCTCTGCACTGTCAGAGCGCGTAGCGGTCGCGCAGGGCTTCGAACTTCACCAGCTGCTCGCCCACCAGTTCGCGGGCGGCGTCACGCTTGACGAAGACCTTGAACATGGCGGCGCCCTTGGCGTTCATGAACCAGACGGAACAGGAACGGCGGCCGTGGAAAGCGCGATCGACGAAGGTGATGCCGGCACAGTTGTCCTTGCGGATGTGACCGCCGATCGGGCTGTCGCCGTGGATGTTGAACCAGCCATGGCCTTCGCTGCCGATGGGCAGGGAGCCGCTGGCTTCCAGCACGATATCATCGGTGTGGACGATGAACAGGATCTCGCCCCAACTCGACATCTCGCTCCAGATGGCTTCGAATTCGGAAACGTCCGCCGTGGTTGCGGCACCCTTGGGCAGGATGGCGAGGATTTCGGCAGGCGCTACCTCGGCCTTGGTGGCAATCGCTTCCACCACGCCGTCGGGCTTTTCGGCCAGTGCTGCCTGCGCCCGTTCCAGGCGGACATCGTCACCGGCGGCCAATACGCTCAGGCTGCTCATGCGGCCTCCGCGCTTTTGCCCTTGGCGTCTTCGTGCAGGATCACTTCGAAGCCTTCGAAATGCGGGCCGGACAGATATTCCACCTTGCCGCGGTTTTCGGCGGCGCGGGCGTGCGAGGCGCGGAACTGGTCGGAATTCGTCCATGCGGTGAAGTGTTCGTAGGTTTCCCACAGTGTGTGCGAAGCATAGAGGGTGTGATCCTCCTGCTTTGCTCCCTTCAGCATGTGGAATTCCAGATAACCCGGTACCGTGGAGAGGTTGCGTTCACGGGTGCGCCAGATTTCCTCGAAAGCCGCTTCAAAGCCCGAGACGACACGAAAGCGGTTCATCGCGATGTACATTAGAAAACCTTCCTTTTTTAACTGGTGTTAATGTCTCAAGATATCTGTTGCTCCGGTTCTTGAAAAGCCCTAAAACTTTCAATCACCACTCAAGTTTGGACAAAGGAAGCAGGCTGGCGATTGCCGGTCTTGCCGATGTCCGCCAAGGCGTCAGGACGGGATGATATGACGATGCGTTCGCTTTCTAAAACGGGGATCTATGCGCTGCTAATGGCGGCAGCCTGGTCTGTAACGCCGCTTCAGGCGGCCGAAAAACAGAACCCGGCGGCCCAGCGAATCGTTTCGATTGGCGGTACGATCACGGAAATCCTCTATGCGCTGGGCGCGCAGGACCGCATCGTGGCGCGCGATGCGACGAGCAGTTATCCGTTGGACGCATTGAAGAAGGCCGATATCGGCTATATGCGCGCCTTGTCGCCGGAAGGCATTCTTGGCCAGACGCCGGACCTCATCCTGTCGGAAGACGGTGCCGGCCCGCCGGACGCGGTCTCCATCCTGAAGGCGAGCGAAATCGCCGTGGTGACGATCGATACGCCGCCGGCGGGTGCCGCGATCCCCAAGAAGATTCGTGATGTTGGCGCAGCCGTCGGCCTTTCCGACAAGGCCGATGTACTTGCTGCAAAGACCGACGCGGATCTGAAGGCGCTGGCAGCAGAGGTTGCCAAGCTGCCGGCTGAGCGCAAGCGTGTGCTGTTTGTTCTGTCCGTGTCGGGTGGCCGCATCATGGCCGGGGGCAAGGATACGGAAGCGGCGGAAATCATTGAAATGTCCGGCGGCATCAATGCAGCCGAAGGTATTTCCGGCTACAAGCCGCTGACCGATGAGGCGGTGATCGGCGCCAAGCCGGATGTCATTCTGCTGATGCAATCGGGCAATCACGGCGTGAAGCCGGACGAAGTCTTTGCGCTGCCGGCCTTCCAGTCGACGCCTGCGGCGGCCAAGAAGGCCATCGTGCAGATGGATGGTCTGTTCCTGCTCGGTTTTGGTCCGCGTACGCCGGAAGCGGCCCGCAGCCTGGCAGCCCAGCTTTATCCCGGAGCCTTTCCGGGATGAAAACCCTTGCTTTGCCGCTGGGCTTGAGCCCTCGCGATGGTGATCGGTCCCGCCAGGGCGTTCTTTGCCTCGTGGTGCTTCTTCTGCTGCTGACAGTTGCCTGCCTCATTTCGCTCGGCAGCGGCCCGACTGGCGCCGATCTTTCGCATCTTTGGCTCTATATCACCGGGCGTGGCGATGAGCTTTCACTGCAAGAACGCGTGGTGCTCGAGGCTGTGCGTCTGCCGCGCACGGCACTTGGCCTGCTGGTTGGCGCGGGGCTTGCCGTTTCGGGCGCCATGATGCAGGGCCTGTTTCGCAATCCGTTGGCCGATCCGGGCGTTGTCGGCGTAACCTCGGGTGCTGCATTGTTTGCTGTTGCCGGTATCGTGCTTGGCTCGACCTCGCTTCTGGCGCCGGTCTCGCTTCTGCTCGGCAGCCATTTCCTGCCGCTGATGGCCTTTCTCGGCGGCCTGCTCAACACCTGGCTTTTGTACCGGATCGCGACGCGCGGCGGTGAAACGCATACCACGACGCTGATCCTGTCGGGCATTGCCGTGGGTGCCCTCAGCCTTGCCCTGATGGGCCTGCTGATCTTCATGGCCGATGACCGGCAGCTGCGCGATATCACCTTCTGGAACCTCGGCTCGCTGGGTGGCGCCACCTATGCCCGCGTCATTTCTGTGCTTCCATTTGTTCTTCTGGTCACCGCCATCATTCCGTTCGTCGCGCGCGGGCTCGATGCGCTGATCCTTGGCGATGCGGCGGCGTTCCATATGGGGGTTCCGGTGCAGCGGCTGAAGCGGCTCGTCATTCTGGCGGTTGCTGCTGCCTGTGGCGCAACGGTTGCCGTTGCCGGTTCCATCGGCTTTGTCGGCATTGTTGTGCCGCATCTGCTGCGCCTCGTCATCGGCCCGTCGCACCGCTTCCTACTGCCGGCCTCGGCTATCGGCGGTGCAGCGCTGCTGCTGATTGCCGATAGCGTGGCGCGCACCATTGTTGCGCCGGCCGAACTGCCGATCGGTATCATTACCGCACTCTTTGGTGCGCCCGTGTTTTTGATGTTGCTGCTCGGGCGTCACAGTGCCCAGCGTATGGGAGGTGCCTGATGATCAGAGCTCAATCGGCGACCGTTGAACGGTCCGGCCGTCGCCTGCTGGACGATGTCTCGCTGGAATTGCAGCCCGGCGAAATGACCGTCATCATCGGTCCGAATGGCGCCGGTAAATCGACGCTGATGAAGGCGCTGTCCGGCGAGTTACAGCTGACGCAGGGTTGCATCAGCTATGACGGCATGGATGTGGCGCTGTATAATCCGCGCCAACTGGCCTCGCGGCGTGCCGTGCTGCCGCAGGCGAGTGAACTGGCCTTTCCCTTCTCGGCGCTGGAAATCGTGCGCATGGGCGCCGTCGCCCAGGGCGCCATCGATCCGGTGGCGGAAGCGCGTCTGGCGCTGGCACGGGTCGGGCTTGCCGGTTTCGAGGGGCGGCCGTTTCCTTCGCTCTCGGGCGGCGAACAGCAGCGGGTACAGTTTGCCCGTGCTCTGGCGCAGGTGCCGCGCGCCGTCGATCGCGGCCTTCCGCGCGCGCTATTTCTCGATGAGCCGACGGCAAGCCTTGATCTTGGCCATCAGATTTCGGTTCTCGAAACCGCCCGGCGCTTTGCCAATGAGGGCGGCATTGTGCTCGCCATCCTGCATGATCTCAATCTGGCGGCCGAATTTGCCGATCGCGTCATTGTTCTGTCGCGTGGCCAGGTGGTGGCGGAAGGGCCGTGCTGCGATACACTGAGCGACGAGATTGTTGCCAGTGTCTATGGCATTGCCGGTGCTGTCGGGCGCATGCCGGCGGCCCATATTCCCTTCGTGCTGCCGCAGTCGCGCCACCGTGCGGCTGTCTGAAAAGTCCGATAGCCAGTATCTGGCTATCCCGAATCCGGTCGGGTGACGATGAAGATTGATGACCCGACCATGATGGCCAGCACCAGCGCGCCGCGCCAGAGCGGCGGCGATGTGCCGACGATGAACACGGCATAGCTCACCGTCATCAGCGAGACGGCGGCGATCTTGGCGCGGCGAGAGATGGCACCATTGCGGCGCCAGTCTTTCAGCGGTGGCCCGAAACGCGGATGCTCCATCAACCAGGCCTCCAGCCGTGGCGAGGAACGCGTAAAGCAGGCAACCGCCAGGAGCAGAAACGGCGTTGTCGGCAAAAGCGGTAGAAAGACCCCGACCAGGCCCAGCGCCACGAACATCCAGCCGAGGCTCAAATAGACCCACCGCATCAAAACCTGCCCTCTGTGTGCGGCCAAGTATAGCGGATGCTTGAGGCTTGGGAAATCCTTATCCTGCCACTCAAGTTCGATCGGATGAAAGCCCCTCTCTGGCTTGCCAGCCATCTCCCCCACAAGGGGGGAGACCCGCAGAACGGCATTCCTTGCATCCACAATACGCTCAAAATCAGTGATACGTGGTCATTCCTGGGGTTTGGCGGTGTCGTTTTTTCTCTCTCCCCCCTTGTGGGGGAGATGGCGGCAGCCAGAGGGGGAATGTCTCTTTCCTTTCTGCGCAAAGACTGGTGTTTGGTGCCCGCACGGTTATATTGCCGCGCATTAATCACAGGGAGTTCGATCGGCTTGATGTCGCAGAAAAAGGTTCTTGTCGTCGGCGGTGCCGGCTATATCGGTTCGCACAACTGCCTGCTTCTGGCCGAGCGCGGCTATCAGCCGATCGTGTTCGACAATCTCAGCAATGGTCATGCCGAATTCGTCAAATGGGGACCGCTGGAACAGGGTGACATCCGCGACCGCGCCCGGCTGAATGAAGTCTTTGAGAAGCACAAGCCGGATGCCGTCCTGCATTTTGCCGCGCTGATCGAGGTGGGCGAATCGGTGAAAAACCCCGTCGCCTTCTACGACAACAATGTCATCGGCGCGCTGACGCTTCTGTCGGCGGCGCTGGATGCCGGGGTCAAGGCCTTCGTGTTTTCCTCCACCTGCGCCACCTATGGCCTGCCGCAACAGGTGCCAATGGATGAAACCCATCCCCAGGCGCCGATCAATCCTTATGGCCGCACGAAATTCATCATCGAGCAGGCGCTGAAGGATTACGGCACCTACAAGGGCCTGCGTTCGGTGATGCTGCGCTATTTCAATGCCGCCGGTGCCGATTTCGAAGGCCGTATCGGCGAATGGCATACGCCGGAAACCCATGCGATACCGCTTGCCATCGAGGCAGCGCTCGGTCGTCGCCAGGGCTTCAAAGTGTTCGGCGACGATTACGATACGCGAGATGGCACCTGCGTGCGCGACTACATCCATGTGCTGGATCTGGCTGACGCGCATGTGCGCGCCGTCGATTATCTGCTCGCCGGTGGTGAGACGGTGGAACTCAATCTGGGCACCGGCACCGGCACGACGGTGAAGGAATTGCTGGCGACGATTTCCGATGTTTCCGGCAAGCCGTTTCCGGTGGACTATGTCGGGCGCCGCGATGGCGATTCCACCACGCTGGTGGCCAATAATGACAAGGCGAAGGCCGTGCTCGGCTGGGAGCCGCAATATACCCTGCACGACATTATCCGCTCCGCCTGGAACTGGCATTCCAAAGCCAATTTTCACCTGAACTGAGGCGGGGGCGGAGGCGATGGTCGAGGGCGGCGTAAAGCTGGAAGAGAGCTGGAAAGCGGCGCTGGCGCCGGAATTTTCAGCACCTTACATGGGTGCCCTGCGCTCGTTTCTGCTCGCGGAAAAAGAAGCGGGCAAGCGCATCTTTCCCAAGGGGTCGAACTATTTCCGGGCGCTGGATCTCACACCTTTGCGTGAGGTGAAGGTCGTGATTCTAGGGCAGGACCCTTATCACGGGGAAGGCCAGGCGCATGGCCTCTGCTTTAGCGTGCGCCCCGGCGTGCGCGTGCCGCCATCGCTGGTGAACATCTACAAGGAAATGCAGAGCGATCTTGGCATTGCGCCGGCCCGCCATGGCTTTCTGGAACACTGGGCGCGCCAGGGCGTGCTGCTGTTGAACAGCGTGCTGACGGTGGAGGAGGCGCGCGCCGCCGCCCACCAGGGCAAGGGCTGGGAGCGCTTTACCGATGCGGTGATCGCTAAGGTGAACGAGGAGTGCAGCCATGTCGTCTTTCTTCTCTGGGGGGCCTATGCCCAGAAGAAGGCGGCTTTTGTCGATCAGAACCGGCATCTGGTGCTCAAAGCGCCGCATCCATCGCCGCTTTCGGCGCATAATGGCTTTTTCGGCTCGGGCCATTTTTCCAAGGCCAATGCCTATCTGATTGAAAATGGCCGCGACCCGATCGACTGGCAATTGCCCGCCACGCCCGGTGATGACGCATAGTCATTGCAATCTCTAATTTGTGAACAATGCGTTCTGATTGTTCACTCTATGCATTCGGCCCATTTGCAACCATCTTCACTCCAGACACGCGGCCGGCTCATCGGCCGGTTGAACAAGGGGTTTCATCATGATTGACCAGATCAAGGGCCTGCATCACGTCACGTCGATGGCAGCCAGTGCCCGCACCAACAATCGTTTCTTCACCGATGTGCTCGGCCTGCGCCGGGTCAAGAAGACCGTCAACTTCGACGCACCGGATGTCTATCACCTCTATTATGGTGATGAAGTCGGCACGCCCGGTTCGGTGATGACCTATTTTCCGTTCCCGCATATTGCCAAGGGCCGTCCCGGCACCGGCGAAGTGGGCACGACCGTGTTTGCCGTGCCGGATGGTTCTTTGGGTTACTGGGCCAATCGCTTGGCCGCCAAGGGCTCTCTGGACATGAAGGCAGACGAGGCCTTCGGTGAAAAGCGGCTGAACTTCTTCGGCCCGGATGGCGACGGTTTTGCGCTGGTCGAGGTCAAGGACGATCCGCGCGCGGCCTGGACCGGCAATGGCGTCGATATCGACCATGCCATTCGCGGCTTTCATTCGGCCTCTATGCGCCTTCGCGATGAAGGGGCAACCGTCGAACTGTTGAAATTCATGGGCTATGAGGAAGTGGACCGTAAGGATGGCGTGACCCGCATGGGCATTGCCGGTGGCAATGGTGCCGATATGATCGACATTGAAACCATGCCGAACATTGCCCGTGCCAATCTCGGTGCCGGCTCGGTACACCATCTGGCCTTTGCCGTCGACAACCGCGCAAAGCAGTTGGAGGTGCGCCAGGCGCTGATGGATACCGGTTATCAGGTCACCCCGGTCATCGATCGCGACTATTTCTGGGCCATCTATTTCCGCACGCCGGGTGGCGTTCTGTTCGAGATAGCTACCAATGAGCCGGGCTTTGACCGTGACGAGGATACCGCCCATCTGGGTGAAGCACTGAAGCTGCCGACCCAGCATGCTCATCTGCGCTCCTATCTGGAAGAGCATCTGGAAAAGCTGGATGGCTGAGGTAACCGATCATGACTATCGACAGCTACATCCACAAACTGCGTCCGGGGAAACCGGGCGCACCGATCTTCTTCGTCTTTCATGGCACGGGCGGTGACGAAAACCAGTTTTTCGACTTTGCCGGCAGGCTTCTGCCGAAGGCGACGATTGTGTCGCCGCTCGGCGATGTGTCGGAACATGGCGCTGCGCGTTTCTTCCGCCGCAAGGCGGAAGGGCTCTATGACATGGAAGATCTGGCGCGGGCAACGAAGCGCATGGCGGGGTTCGTCTCAGCCCATCGTGAGCAGGCCGAAGCCGGGCCTGTCATCGGACTTGGTTTTTCCAATGGCGCCAATATTCTCGCCAATGTGTTGATCGAGCAGCCCGGCCTGTTTGACGCCAGTGTTTTGATGCATCCGCTGATCCCGTTTGCGCCCAAACCCCGCGCCGGCCATTCGAAACTGCTGGTCACGGCTGGCGAGCGCGACCCGATCTGCCCGGTGCCGCTCACCCAGGCGCTTGTCGATTATTTTTCAGCCCAGGGCGATGCCGTGACGCTGGAATGGCATCCTGGCGGCCATGAGATCCGCCCCAACGAGATCGAGGCGGTGAAGGCGTTTCTGGCGGATTACGGAGTGTGAAGGGGAATTCCCCCTCTGGCTGCCGCCATCTCCCCCACAAGGGGGGAGAGCGATCAATCGACGCCCCGTGCCCGTCTCATCAATTGGTTGCTACCGTTGCGACGGATGTTTGAGACTGCGACGGAGCCGCAATAGGTTCTGCCCCCTTGTGGGGGAGATGGCGGCAGCCAGAGGGGGACTGTCTAACCGCAAGAATGCAGGCATCCCTGATGCACCGCAGCATTTTCAGCTTCCAGCACACCGGCGCGTCGCTATACTGGCGCAAACGATCCGCACAGCAAGGGAGATGAAGGCGTGGCGCCATCGGAAAAACAGGTCTTCAATCCGCCCTCGGTGCGCAAACCCTTTGGCCATTACAATCACGGGCTTCTGGTGCCGCCAGGCGCCTCGCTCCTTGTTACTTCCGGCCAACTGGGCATTGCGCCCGACGACACGATTCCGCCGGATGTGACGGCGCAGGCGGAACTGTGTTTCGAAGCGATCAGGGCTATTCTGGACGAGGCCGGGATGACATTTGCCGATGTCATCCGGATTTCCGCTTTCGTGACGAAGCGCGAGGATTTCGCGGCCTATATGGCCGTGCGTGATCGCTATACGGCAGAGCCCAGGCCTGTTTCGACGCTCATTATCGTGTCCGGTTTTACCCGCCCGGAATTTCTGGTCGAGGTGGAGGTAACGGCCGCCCGCATGGGCTGACGGCCGCCTTTCTTCAATCCTGCCAACTTTTCAGCGCCCGCAGCATCGGCGTCTTTTTGAAGATATGCTCATCCATGCGTGACAGAAGGTGATCGAGCAGGGCGACCGCATCGGCCACTGCCGGCCCCTTGTTCAGCATCACGCATTCGGCGCGGGCGGCCATGGCGGCATCCGTCATCTCGCCGCGCGAGGGAAGGCCGGTTTTCACCAGATCCTCCAGAACCTGGGTCGCCCAGATGGTGGGAACCGAGGCGGCCTCGCAGATCCAGAGGATTTCCTCCTGCATTTCAGCCACCCGTTCAAAGCCGATCTCGGCGGCCAGATCACCGCGGGCAATCATCACGCCAAACGGGCGCTTGTGGTGAAGTGCGCAGGCAATCAGCGCCGGCAGGTTGTGCACGGCATCTGGATGCTCGATCTTGGCAACGAGCCCGAGCGGGTTTAGGCGCGGTGCAGCCTTGGCCAATGCGGCCTCCAGCAGGTCGATATCCTCCGGACGGCTGACGAAGGAATAGCCGAGCATATCGGCGCATTCGACGACAGTGCGCAGGTCCGCTTCGTCCTTGGCCGTCAGCGGTGACAGGCCAAGTGCGGTATCGGGCAGGTTGAGACCCTTTTCCGGCTTCAGTTTCGTGCCGCCGGTCTTGCAGCGGATGACGCGGATGATCGCCTCATTGGGCGCCAGCCGCTCGACGACGCCTTCCAGCTTGCCATCATCATAGCGCACCCGGTCGCCGATCAGTAGACGCGTGACGATTTCAGGCAGGGAGACGGAGGCGCAGGTGCGCACTTCGTCATCCACATAAGGCGCGCCCTCGGCCACCAGCCGGAAGAGGTCGCCTACCTGCAATTTGCCCTTCTTTTCCGGCAGGATCTTTTCGGTGCGGATCTTCGGGCCGGCAATATCCATAAGGATCAGGACCGGGCGCGACAGTGCGGTCGCGGCCGCCTTCACATGCCGCGTCATGGCAAGCCATGCCTCACGGTCATCATGGGCGCAGTTGATGCGCGCAATGTTCATGCCGCGACGCACCAGTTCGGCAATGAAGTCCGGGTCCATGGCCGCTTCGCTCGGCAGCGTCACCATGATGCGGCCACGGCGGTGAGCCGGTGCCGCGCCGAGAAGTTCGTCGGCAGTAGCGGCCAGTGCCTGTTCTCCGGCAAAGAAAGCCTCTTCGCCGGGGCGTGCAAAAGGTGAGATTTCGCCGGCATTCGGCGCAAGGCTTGCAAGAACCGCATCGAGTGTTGGCAGCACGCGGCCTTCCAGCCGGCCAAGCGAGGACAGGCCTTCCACCATCAGCCGCCTTTGCAGCGGGCGGATATCATGGCGGCGCAGCACGAGATAATGCGCCAGATTTTCCAGCCGCTGGCAATCCTGCCCGTCCAGCGCCGTGCCCGCATGGAAGTCCGCGATAAGCGCGGCGGAACCTGCGTCAATCGCTTGGCGCAGGGACAGCAGATCTGCAAACAGTGTTTTAAACCCGCCGGCTGCGGCAGTCTCCGGCAGGGAAAGGGGCAGGGAAAGTGGAAGTGCAGCTTCGCTCATCAGTGGTCTCCGCATCGCATGAGAGGTCACCTCTGCGACATGGATATCACTTCCATATGACGGCTTTGCGCCTGTCCTTGCGCCAGCGCAAGGCGGGCGGTCTTTTTGTCAATTGCTGCAGGCGCGCAATTGCCGCTCATAG
Source organism: Rhizobium sp. FY34 (assembly GCF_005222845.1). Classification (GTDB taxonomy): domain Bacteria; phylum Pseudomonadota; class Alphaproteobacteria; order Rhizobiales; family Rhizobiaceae; genus Neorhizobium. The sequence continues at coordinate 428,505 of NZ_STFZ01000018.1, forward strand.
CGGTCTGCAATGCCAGCCGAGCGCTGGGCGGCACCGCGAATGGCGGAGGTGAACTGCCCGCGCTCATAGCCCGCATGGCCGGCATAATAGGCGAGATAGAGGCGATAGCCGTCGTTCAGGGCAATGCCGTTCCGCTTGTTGCTCTTGCTGTGATACCAGGCGACGAAATGAATGGCGTCGCCGAAATCGGTCCGGCTTGCCGCCCAACGGCCTGTCTCGCGCTGGTAGACGGCCCAGGTGCCATCCAGCGCCTGTGCGTAACCATAGGCCGACGAGCGGCGCTTCCAGGGGATGAAGCCCAAGAGCTTGGTGCGTGGCGGCTTGGCATAGGCGCGGAAACCGGATTCGGTATAGATCGTCGCCATCAGCACCGGCACGGGGACGCCATATTCGCGCGATGCGTGTCTTGCCTCGCGTGCCCAGTTGTTGAAGAGCCCGTCACGCTGCGCAAAGATGGCGCAAGCATTGTCGATCCTGCTCGGTGCTGTTCCGCAACCGGCAAGAACCAGAAGGGCGATGAAAAACGCAATACGCATCGCTTAACCTCTTGTTCCAAGAGATTAATAGGCCGTAAAGTTTAATTAAAGGTTGAGAGATGTCCGAGGTTTTCCGGCACGCGCCGCCCTTGGCAAACAGGCATGGCATTTGGCGGCCGTCCTCGACGGCAAAGCCCTTCGCCGCCATCTTCGAGGCAAAGGAGATATGCCATGAGTTCCGAAGCAACGGTGCTTCCCGTGCCAATCGACGAGGACACCAAGCGCCGGGCGACGGATGCGCTTGGTGCAGTCGGTCTGTCCCTGCCGCAGGCCGTGCGCATGTTCCTCGATCGTGTGGTTGAGGAGAATGGCTATCCGGCTGCGCTGACCATCCCGAATACGCGCACATTGGAGGCTATGGCAGAAGCCAGGGCGATCGTTAGCGAGCGCAGAGCCCGTTTCAATTCGGCAGAGGCGCTCTTGTCGAGCCTTGAAAAGAGTAGCGGGCGATAAGCGGTCACGACTGTCCCGCACCCTGGATTATACGCGATCCTTCCTCAAAGACTGGGAGACGCAATCGCGGTCCGGTCGATACGACATTGCAAGGGCGAAGGAGGTCATGCTTCTTCTGATCGCTGCCGACGCGCCACTCGGTCCCGAATGGCTGGACCATCCTTTGAAGGGTGAGTGGCAGGGATTTCGCGAATGCCATATTGGCCCAGTCGGCTCGAACGTGGGATTTTGGCCAACTTGACGAACAAAAGCAGAATATGGACTTTGATGGTCGAGGGAGCCTGTGTTTTGCGTCGCAAATATCAGGCGCAAAATCGAAATTTTAGTCGGGATTTTCGCGAGTGCATAGAAGAGCGATCATTGATGGGCTATGATTTGTTTTCTAGGTCAATCTAACCCGAGGAAGCCATGGAATTAATGTCTGTTGCCATCTTTGCCGGGGCCCTGCTTCTGAATGCGGGAACTCCAGGCCCGAGCATCGCCGCTCTGGTATCGCGTGTGATGACCAGCGGTTGGCGCGACGTTATTCCGTTCGTCGCTGCCATGTGGATTGGCGAGGTGATCTGGCTCACGATGGCGATGGCTGGCCTCACCGCGCTGGCGCAGACATTTCAGTTCGGTTTTCATCTCCTGAAGTGGCTCGGCGTCGCCTATCTCTGCTGGCTGGCGTTCAAGATGTGGCGCATGCCGGTGGGCGAGGCTGCTGACGATCTTCCTCGACGGGCTTCGCCCTTGTCCATGTTCGGTGCGGGCATGGCGCTCACCTTGGGCAACCCGAAGATCATGGTGTTCTACCTTGCCCTTCTGCCATCCTTGATCGACCTTTCGGAGACAGGAGTTCGGGAATGGGCGATTCTCGCCGCCGTCACGCTGATGACGCTGGCCGCGATCGATCTGACCTGGACATTCCTCGCCCATAAGGCGCGGCTTCTGTTGCGAACCCCTCGTGCCACACGGATTGCCAACCGGATTGGAGCCGTCGCTCTGGGCGGGGCCGCGGCCGCTATCGCGACACGAAATTAATGATCGAGATTAGAGAAGCCAATCCTGAGGACTTGCCTGTCGTTCACTCGATCACGCAAAAGGCTTATGCGGTCTGGCTACCCGTTTTAGGCTATCCGCCCCAGCCCATGACAGACGATCACGGCCCCCGCATCGAACGCGGCGACGTTCTGCTGGCTTGCGAGGGTGAATCGGTGCTCGGGCTTGTCGCTATTGAGCGGGGTGATGACCATCATCTGATTTTCAGTGTGGCTGTTCATCCGGACAACGCAGGAAAAGGCATCGGACCTAGTCTGATCGCAGAGGCGGAACATCGCGCTCGCCTTGCTGGTAAAGCCCTCATGACGCTCTACACCAATGCGCTTATGAATAGGAATATCGCCCTATACCAGAAGCTCGGATACCGTGAAACTGGACGTCGCCCGAATACGGCTAGGCCGGGTTTTACTATCGTAGATATGGAAAAGGCGCTCATAGACTCTTCCAACCGCTAATGGTTTATAGCCAATTGTTGCGAAAATCCTGACTTTTCAGCGTGTCAGCTGCTCGCTGAAATCATTTGAGAATTTTTGTTGCAAAAGTCGGTCGCAAAACTGAGTGAATTGTAGGGGGCTTTTGCGAAAGTGTTTCGCCTAATGTAACCTTTGGGCGTACCTAACAGTGACAGTTGAATGTGACGTTCCCCTTCCGTCACAATAGGGTGGCGTTTTGCAATACTGCGACAAGCGGACGCGGAAGCCACTCTAAGGCTACAGTTTCCTCGTTTGTTCTTCGAGTTGGCCAGAATAACAGCTTCGCGCCGACCGGGCCATATTGGCGGGAATGTCCTGCTGATCTAACAGATTTCGGTCACCGGAAAAACGGAAGCGGTCGTGTTCACGCGCATGGGGACACATTCTGATCTCTTCGATCATTGAAACGCGTCATCAGACTATGGCTCAAAACCGCTCCATCTCGTCACGGACCTTGTCGAGAAAGGCCGCGCGGGTTTCCGGCGTGCAATTGTTCATGTCGTAATGGGCAAGAAAGCGCACCGGTGCGCCAATCTTGATCTGCGCCCGGATGACCCGTTTGATGATCTTTTTCGGCGGATTTCCCACCAGAAAGGCGCGCATCGGCGTGCCGCCATAGGTCATGACGGCGGCCAGCTTGCGGATATGGCGAAGCGTCGGCGTCAGCTTTCCATCCTCCAGCGCAAAGGACACGCCGGGCAGCCAGACGCGGTCGATATAGCCCTTCAGCATGGCGGGAAAGCCGAAATTCCACACCGGCGTGCAGATGACGAGGCCTTCCGCCTGTTTCAGCCGCGCCACATAGTCTTCAACGCCGGCCATGTTGTCTGGATAGTCGTGATAGATGCGCCGGCCGTGGGCCGAGAGCACCGGATCAAAGCCTTCCGCATAAAGATCGCAGGCATCCACCGTATGGCCGGCCTGTTCCAGGCTTTCGCAGGTCTGGCGAAACAGGGCCTTGCCATAGCTTTCTTCCACGGGATGGGAATGCAGAACGAGAACGCGCATTTGAAAAGGCTCCAAATTTGCCCGCAAGGCTTTGCTGGCCTTCAGGGGGCATAGTCAAAACGTCCGCGCCGTTTGTCCCAGCACCCGTGCCCTTCGCCGCCAGGCCGAGGGAGAGAGGGTGCCATGTCTCGTGTGACATGTGCCGGATTTGAAGTTCCGGCCGGGAGTACCTTCGGAATGAGTGATGTGGCGGTTTTTTCTTGGTTCTGATCTTTCTGTGTCCGGCAGGGCAGAGGGGGGTAAACCGATGCGCAACTTTAGCGCAATCCTATTCCCCCGCTTCGGCAAAGGCCTGCAGGCCGGGAAACAGGTAGTTCTTGCCGGCCTTGAAATCGAAATCGGGATTGTCCCAGGCGATCATCTTGCCGGGATTGAGCAGGCCCTTCGGATCGGTTTCCTTCTTGAAGGACAGTTGCACCTCGTCGGTCTGCTTCATGCCGCCTTCTTCCAGCGTATAGCGGTGCGGATTGAAGATCGGGCAGCCATTGTCCTCATGGATGCGGATGATTTCCTCCAGTCGCTCTTTCGTCGTGTAGCGCACCAGCGGCAGGCCGGAGCATTGCATGCGGCCATCGAACTTGATGAATTCGAGATGGCCGGGCACTTCATCGCCAAAGATTTCCACCATCTTGCCGACCTTTTCCACATGGTCGGGGCCTGGATATTGCACCTGCAAATAGGTGAAGGACGGATCGACCTTCAGGGCGCGCAGCGTCGTGTGGTTCCAGGCCAGTTCATAGGCATGCGGAATGCCCTTCATGCTCTCCACCTTGTCGGAGCGGAACAGGATTTCGCCCTTCATCCGCTGGGTCAGTGCCAGAAGGGGTTCGATGGAATGCGGCGCCACCATCAGGACGACGATCGACTGGCCGCGATGGCGGATAAACGGCTTGTGGCGCGGAAAGAAATCATAAGGAATCGGCGCGGCAATCGGCGCGACTTCCTTCAAAAGCAGGCCGTTCTTGTGGGCCAGCGCATCCGAGAGCCGCACCGCATCCATGAAATCATCATAGCCGACCAGCACATCCACCCAGTCATAGGCAGGCGCCAGCGGCATTTCGACCTCGGTAATGATGCCATTGGTGCCATAGGCATGGCTGACCTTCTGCAGGTCCCAAGCGGTCAGGTCGAGCACGCGCGGTTCGGCTTCCATCGTCACGACGCGCAGCCGCAGGATATTGCCCAGATCGCGAAGCCCACCCCAGTGGATGGAGCCGACGCCGCCGGAACCGCCGGCAATGAAGCCGCCAATGGTGGCAGACTGGGCGGTTGACGGATGAAAGCGCAGTTCCTGGCCGGAATGCGCCTTGGTCTGCCGGTCAAGCTCGGCAATCACGATGCCGGGCTCGCAGATGACGCGGCCGGGATGGATTTCCTTGACCTTGTTCATGTTGATGAGGTTGAGCACGATGCCGCCCGATAGCGGCATGGCCTGGCCGTAATTGCCGGTGCCGGCACCACGGGGCGTCACCGGCACGCCATGCGCATAGGCCACTTTCAGCGTGCGGATCACCTCTTCCTCTGAGGTCGGCGAGACGATGAGGTCTGCCGTCACATGGTCGAGTTCGGCCTTGAGTATGGGCGAATACCAGTAGAAATCGCGGCTTTTCTGGCGCACCAGCGCCGGATTATCCTCCACCGCAATGCCTTCGAGGTCTTTCTTGATCTGTGCGTAATCAGCCATTGGATCGATCCAGGATTGGGTCAAGGTCACGGTAATCCGGCAGGCGGCGGTCGATGCCCATGCCATTCCGCACCACGATGCGGTCCGCCTGCGGACGGGAAAGGAATTCGCTCCAGCGCCGTGCGGAAAACAGCACGAGATCGGCGGGCGCGCCGGCTTTGATGCGGCCGATATCCGGTCGGCCCAGAATATCGGCGGGCGTTACCGTCATCACGCGGGCAGCGTCATCCAGCGGATGGTCGAGATGCAGGATGCGCACAGCCTCGCGAAACACTTCGACACCATCCAGATCGCCATAGGCATAGAAGGGATCGCGGGTATTGTCGGAGGACACAGCAGTCGGCACGCCGGCGGCGGCCAGTTCATGAAACAGGGTAACGCCGCGCTGGCGCGGTGTGCGGCCGGACTGGCGATCCTGCAGATACATGTTGCACATGGGCAGCGAGACGACGGAAAGACCGGCCTTTGCCACAAGCTCTACGGTGCGTTTGGCGACGTCCTCGTCCTGGCGGGCGAGTGAGCAGCAATGGCCGACGGTGACGGCGCCTTCAAAACCGTTGCGGATCTTGGCGTCCGCAATCAGCTTCAGCGTCAGCACGTCGCGGTCCTGCGTCTCGTCCACATGCAGGTCGATGTCGAGGCCCTTGTCGCTGGCTGCACGAAACAGCATGTCGAGCTTCTGTTCGAGTTCCGGCATGGGATAGGTCACGCCGCCCAGAATGCCGCCATGCGCCACGATCACCTCGAGCAGATCCTTAAAGAAGGCTGCATCATTCAGCTGGTCGAAGCCGAAAAGCGCTGCGGCCTGCAATTCGATCCGGCCGGCCCAGGCCGCGCGAAGCTCCGAAAACACCTCGAACGAGATACGGTGCTGCGGTGCGATGCTGTCGAGATGGGTGCGGATCAGCTTGGTGCCATGCGCATAGGCCGTTTTCAGCGAAAACTCCATGCGGGCGCGCACATCCTCGGCATTCCAGTTGGCCATACGGTCGGCGCCGACATTTTCGAGCGCGCCTGTGAATGTGCCATCCGGATTGCGGCGGCGGTCCCAGATATGGCCCTTGTCGAGATGGGTGTGCATATCGACAAAGCAGGGCCAGACCATGCCCTGGCGCAGATCGGCGCGGGGAAGGGCAGCCGGCGCGGTACCTGGCGCCAGAATGGCATCGATCCGGCCATCGGAAATCACAAGATCGGCTGAGACCAAACCTTCCTGGGAGGGCGCTGAAAAGCCTTCCACGGTGATGGCGGGAAGCGTTGCATTGGCCAGCACATAATGCGGGGCCTTGGGCAAATCGCAGAAACTCATCAGTTTTCTCTCCTTATGCTGCTTTCGTGCCAGCGATGCAGGCTGAGCCAGGCGATGAAGGAGGTGATGCCGAAAATCACCACGCCGAGGGCCGATAGAAGAATGAGGGCGGCAAACAGGCGCGGGATGTTGAGGCGGTACTGGGCTTCGAGCAGGCGGAAGGCAAGGCCGGAACCGGCGCCTGCCGAGCCCGCGGCAAATTCGGCCACCACGGCGGCAATCAGCGACAGGCCGCCACCGATCTTCAGGCCGGTCATGAAATAGGGAAGCGAGGCGGGAAGCTTCAGATAAAGGAGCGTCTGGAGCCGTGATGCGCCATAAAGATCAAACAGGTTCAACAGGTTATGATCAACGCTCTTTAGCCCCTGCACCATGTTGGAGAGAATCGGGAAGAAGGCGACGAGGAAGGCGCAGATGAGAAGCGCCACCTGCGTGGAGGGCGCATAGATGAGGATCAACGGCGCGACAGCCACGATGGGTGTCACCTGCAGAATGACGGCGATGGGATAAAAGGCCGTCTCGATCCATTTCGACTGGACGAGAAAGACGGCCATGCCGACGCCGCCAAGAAGCGCCAGCGCCAGCGCCGACAGCGTGATCTTGGTGGTGACCCAAAGCGCCGGTGCCAGCGTGCCCCAGTCCTTCACCAGCGAGACACCGACAGCGCTCGGTCCCGGCAGGATATATTGCGGCACGCCGCTGGCCGTCACCAGAACCTGCCAGAGAAGGATGAGGCAGACCACCACGCTGATCGGGATGAGCACGCGCAGCATGGTTTCACGGTGGCGGCGGATCAGGTTTGCATCAAGGGCCGCTGTCATCAATGCATCTCCAGGCCGTTTGCAAGCGGAAACCCTATGGCCTCCAATAGGGATTGCGAGACTTTTTCGCAGGTGGCGCGATATTCTTCCGAGGTGCGGTAAAGCGGGCCGCGCTCCAGGCTGGTGACCAGCGGGAAGTCCGCATGTACCCCGCCTGGCCGCGCCCTCATCACCACGATGCGGTTGGACAGATAGGCGCTTTCATATACCGAATGGGTGACGAAGATGACGGTAATGCCCGTCTCGCGCCACAGCCGCAGCACGTCGTCATTCAGCTTCTGACGGGTGATTTCATCAAGGGCCGCAAAGGGCTCGTCCATCAGCAGAAGTTTCGGCTTGGTCACCAGCGCGCGGGCAATCGAGACGCGCATCTTCATGCCGCCCGACAGTTCGCGCGGATAGGCATCGGCGAAATCCTTCAAGCCCACCATGTCGAGGCAGGCCATGATCTCGTCGCGCGCTGCCGCTTTCGAAATGCGCCGCAGCCGCAGCGGCAGGTAGACATTGCCGAACACGGTCTGCCAGGGCATCAGCGTAGGTTCCTGGAAGACGAAGGAAATGTCGCCCTCCGGCAGGCCCTTGGAATTGATGCGCGAGGCCGGCCAGTCGATCTCGCCGGACGTCACGTCGCCCAGACCGGAGATGATGCGCAGCGCCGTCGACTTGCCGCAGCCGGATGGGCCGAGCAGGCTGACAAATTCGCCGTTTTCGACGGTCAGCGACATGTCCGATAGCGCCAGCGTGCCGCTGGAGAAACTTTTCGAGACGCCCGACATCACCACCAGCGGGCGCTTGCGGGTCTCGGTGGGTGGGGTTTCTGGGTAATGCAAATTTGTCATTCCGTTATGTGATCAAAGGGCGGCCCTTGGTAAATCTGCCGACGATACAGCGGGTGTCGTCACCCCCCTCTGTCCTGCCGGACATCTCCCCCTGACGGGGGAGATGTCTTTTGGAAAAGTCCCCTCCCAAACCCTCCCCACAAGGGGGAGGGCTTAACCCGGCATCTCGCTTTGGCGGTTGGGGCCAGGCACGTTGCCGCGGTTTCTCTCCCCCCTTGTGGGGGAGATGGCCGGCAGGCCAGAGGGGGTATCTTGCGCAGGCCGTGAGACCCGTCGGCTTACTTCTTCAGCGCCATGCCGACGCCCTTGCAGACATATTTCGTCGAATAGGCCTTCTTGTAATCAAGGTCGGCTGCCTGCACGCCGATCTGCACCATTTCCTCGAAGAATTTCTTGTAGCGCTCATCCGTGATGCAGCCGATGCCCTTGGTCAGCGCATCGCCCGATTCCAGAATGCCGTATTCCTTCATCTTGGCGATGGAATAGGCGATCTGGCCATCCGTCATTTCCGGATTGTCCTTCTTGATCAGGTCGTTGGCCTTCTTGTTGTCGCCGTAAAGGTAGGAATACCAGCCCTCGATCGAGGCATCGACGAAGCGCTGCACCACGTCCGATTTGGTGTCGACCATCTTCTGCGTGGTGGTGATCATCGTCGAATAGGGGCTGTAGCCGGCATCTGCCAGAAGGAAGACCTTTGGCGTCCAGCCGGCCTGATTGCCGATCTCATAGGGTTCTGAAGTGAGGTAGCCCTGCTGCCCCGCCTTCTTGTCGGCAATGAAGGGGGCAGGGTTGAAGGTATAGGGCTTGTACTGCTCTTCCTTGAAACCCTTGAAGTTCTTCTTCATCCATTCGAAATAGGTGACATAGCCTTCTTTGCCCATGAAAATGGTGTCGAGTTTGGCGAGGTCCTCGAATTTTTCGATGCCTGCATCGGGATGCGCCAGCAGAACCTGCGGATCCTTCTGGAACATCGAGGCGACGGAGACGAGCGGAATGCCTGCCTTGACCGCATCCATGTCGCCCAGCGGGCCGCCCATGTAGAAATCCACCTTGCCGGCAATCAGCAGCGAACGGTTGGCGGCATTCGGTCCACCCTGGACGATGGTGACCTTCAGCCCGTGCTTTTCATAGGTGCCATCGGCGACGGCCTGGTAGAAGCCGCCATGTTCGGCCTGGGCAAGCCAGTTGGTGCCATAGGAGACTTCATCAAGCGCCAGGGCAGGGCCGGCCAGCGCAAGGCCCGCGCCAATGGCCATGGAGGCCAGATATGTCTTGGTGTAGTAAAGCGTATCCATCTGATTGTTCCCCTGTTCCACCTCTGGGAGCCTTGTGGCGGGTCTCCCTTGCCTGCATTTCAGCCATTGCATTTGCGCTTTGAAAAGCATCAAAATTCGCACGGATTGATGCCTTTCCGGCATCGGTTGGTGTATGCTTGCACAAATTGTGCGTCACGATGAAAAATTAAGCAACAGGTTGCCGATGCTGCATTCGCGAAAACTCCAGTACATTGACGAGATTGCCCGTTGCGGATCGATCCGCAAGGCGGCGGCGCGCCTCAATGTCGCCTCCTCGGCGGTCAACCGGCAGATCCTGGCGCTGGAGGAAGAGCTGGGAGTGCCGATCTTCGAGCGTCTGCCGCGCGGGCTTCGCCTGACGGCGGCGGGGGAGCTGTGCATCGAGCATATCCGCGACGTGCTGAAATCCTATGACAGGCTGGAGACGCGGGTAAAGGGGTTGAAAATGCCGCAGGTGGGCCGGGTATCGATGGTCTCGACTGTCGGCCTTGCCGCCGGTCCCCTGCCGGAAATCGTTGCGCGGTTTGTCGAGCGGCATCCGCGCATGCGCATTCAGCTGGGGATTGATGGCGCGACCACCACAACCAATCCTGTGCTGTCGGGCGAGGCGGATATCGGCATCGGCTTCAACATTCCGGCAACGCCGGGGCTTCGCACGCTGGCCACTTTCGACATTCCGATCGGCGTCGTCTTGCCGCCGACCCATCGCCTGGCGAAGGAGGCGGGGCCGGTGGATCTTGTCGAGGTCTTGCAGCAGCCGCTGGTGCTGGCGCAGAACGGCATGAGCCTGCGGGCGATGATCAATCTGATCCTGGCGCCGCTGCCGGTTTCGGTCGAGCCGGTGGTGGAGACGGGCGCGCCGGAAACGCTGCGCCATCTGGTGAAGCGCGGCACGGGCCTTACCTTTCTCAATCCGCTGGATGTGGTGGAGGAATGCCGGCGCGGCGAACTGATGTTCCGGCCGCTGTCAGACCAGTACCGGCGCCATCAGCCGATGAAGCTGTTTGCCCGCGCGCGCGCCACGCTGGATACGGCCACCAGCCTATTCATCGAGTTTCTTCTGGCGGAACTGGGCGCGCTGGTCGGCGAACTGGAAGCGAAGGGCCATGTGCCGCCGCAGCCGGCCCGCGACGCCGGCGGGCGGGATTGAATGGCTGTACCCAGGCCAATACCCCCTCTGCCTTGCCAGGCTACCGGGGTTGAGCCACGGGTCTCAACCCGTCCTTCGGACCCCCTCAAGGGGGGAGATCGAGCAGCCGATACCTCTCGTCCTTACTTTTTTGTGGAAACTGGGCCAGAGGGTTGGGACTATAAGCGGTTGCCGTTCTGCTGATCTCCCCCCTTGAGGGGGAGATGTCCGGCAGGACAGAGGGGGGTGCCGAGAGCGCAGGCGCAAGCGCAGAGGCAGCAGCTGCCTTCAAACCGTATAGAGATTGGACAGCGGATAGCGTTCCAGATCCCGCAACAGCTCGATGAAGCCGGATACCTGGTGGCGGCAGATCACCCCGCCCTTTTCGGCGGTGCCGGCGCTTGCATCGCCCACCACGCCATGCGGGTTGAGATCATGGGCGATCCAGGCAAGCGTATGCGGCGGCAGCGGCTGCAGGAAGCGCGAATGCTGTTTCATCTCCTCGGCGCGCGAGATAAAATTCTGCGCCTTGTCCATGCGCACCAGTTCCGGGCGGAAATGCAGCATCAGCGAAGTTTCCACCTCGCCGCCATGGATGCCGAAGGCCTGTTCACGGGCGCTGATCAGGCCGTCTGGATGGCCGAAGCGGCCCCATTGGGTGGCCACCACCGCCATGTTGAAGCGCACCCGCATTTCGCGTGCCACGATATTCATGATGTCGAGATTGCCGCCATGCGAATTGACCATGACGAGTTTTTTTACACCAGCTTCCGCCACTTTGCCGCCGATCGCCGTCCACATGGGGATCAGCAGTTCGGCGCCGAAGGACAGCGTGCCGGGGCCATGGATATGCTCGTTGGCCTTGCCGATTTCCTGTGTCGGAAGCACGAGAATGCCGAGATCATCCGGCCGCTGGCGCTTTAGCTCAGTCAGCATGCCATGGGCAATCGCCACATCGGTTGCCACCGGCAGATGCGGGCCGTGCTGCTCGGTGGAGGCAAGCGGCAGGATGGCGATGGTGCTGTCGGCCGAAAGACCGGCAAAATCCAGCGTGTTGAGTTCGTTCCAGTAAAACGGCTTGGCCATGGCTTTCATCTCCTGCGCTCGGTCTCTACCGGATTAGGAGATGAAAGCGGGCTGGAAAAGCGCCAAATTCCGTGCGGCTTGCTGCCTTTTTGCGTGCGCTCGCAGATCTGCGGGCCCACGCAAAGGCAACCGGCGACTGTCACCGGTCAGGCGGCGGGTTTCCAGCGTTCGGCAATGGCGATGCCACCCAGTGCCAATGCCAGCGCCAGCACATGGAAGGGATAGAGTTTTTCACCAATGACCAGAACCGAGAGCAGTGTGCCGAACACCGGCACAAGGTTGATGAACAGGCCGGCGCGATTGGCGCCGATATGACCGATGCCCTGGATATAGAGGATCTGAGCGACCAGCGAGGCAAACACACCGGTATAGAGCGCGGCCGCCCAGCCGGACGCATCCGGCCAGATGGCGGCACCGTTCTGGTATTCCCAGGCCACCAGCGGCAGCGTGCAGACAAGGGCGACAAGCGCCGGGATGGCCATCAGCGTGCGCCAGTCTACGGGCGGGCGCCACCGCAGCGCAATCGTATAGGCGGCATAGCCGATCACCGCGATGACCATCAGCGCATCACCGAAATTGACGGTGAGCGACAGCAGTGTCTTCAGGTCTCCATGCGAGACGGTCAGTGCCACGCCGATCAGCGTCAGCGTAAAGCCGAGGATCTGGGCGATCGACACGCGAATGCGAAACAGCAGGAAATTGGCAAGGAAGATCAGGAAGGGAATGCCCGACTGTTCGATCGCCACATTGATGGCGGTGGTATAGTGCACGGCCGAATAGAGCAGCACATTGAACAGCGTATAGCCCACGGCACCGAGGAAAATCATCAGCGGCAGGTGTTTCTTTGCCACCGGCCAGTCGCGTTTCAGCTGCGGCAGGGAAATGGCGAAAATGATGGCGCAGGCAAAGACCCAGCGCCACATGGTGAGCATCATCGGGCTGATATGGCCGACGGCCAGCTTGCCGACGACCGCATTGCCACCCCAGCAGAGTGTGGCGATGATGAGGAACAGGTAGGCTCTCAAATGCAAGGGTATTCTCCCGGATGGATCGGGGTTTAGAGCGTGATTCACTCTTATTGAAGCACGCTCGCACGTGCCCCCCGGACCTTGGTTGCGCCGGAAATAACGCCTCGCGCGGCAGTCTGTCACGCAAAAACCAGCGGAAAGGTCACAAACGGGTCGCTTTCCAGGAAATGACACAGTATAGATGCGCCGGTTTGAGCGGGTGTTGAGGCCTCGCGGCATAGCAGGAAAGCTTCGAAATGACCAATGTCGTGGTAATCGGTTCGCAATGGGGTGATGAAGGCAAGGGCAAGATTGTCGACTGGCTCTCTGAGCGCGCCGATATCGTTGTTCGCTTCCAGGGTGGTCATAATGCCGGCCATACGCTGGTCATCGATGGCGTGAGCTACAAGCTTTCGCTTCTGCCGTCGGGCGTCGTGCGCCCCGGCAAGATGGCTGTCATCGGCAATGGCGTCGTTGTCGATCCGCATGCGCTGATCGCTGAAATTGGCCGCCTGAAGGCGCAGAATGTCGAGGTAACGCCGGATAATCTGCGCATTGCCGAAAACGCCACGCTGATCCTGTCCCTGCACCGCGAACTGGATGGTATGCGCGAAGACGCCGCCTCCAACAGCGGCACGAAGATCGGCACCACGCGCCGCGGCATTGGCCCGGCTTACGAAGACAAGGTCGGCCGCCGCGCCATCCGTGTCATGGATCTGGCCGATCTCGATGCGCTGGAAGCCAAGGTCGAGCGTATTCTCACCCATCACAATGCACTGCGTCGCGGCTTCGGTGCGCCGGAAGTCGAGCATTCCACCATCATGGAAGAGCTGACCTCGATTGCCGATCGCGTTCTGCCCTTCATGGATTCGGTCTGGCGCCTGCTCGACAAGGAGCGCCGCAAGGGTTCGCGCATCCTGTTTGAAGGCGCGCAGGGCTCGCTGCTTGATATCGACCACGGCACCTATCCCTTCGTGACATCGTCGAACACGGTGGCCGGTCAGGCTGCCGCCGGTTCCGGCATGGGCCCCGGCTCGCTCGGTTATATCCTGGGAATCACCAAGGCCTATACGACGCGCGTTGGCGAAGGTCCGTTCCCGACTGAGTTGCATGATGAAGTTGGGCAGTTCCTTGGCGAAAAGGGTCATGAATTTGGCACAGTTACCGGGCGTAAGCGTCGGTGCGGCTGGTTCGATGCCGCACTGGTGCGCCAGTCGGTCGCCACCAATGGAATCACAGGCATTGCGCTGACCAAGCTTGATGTTCTGGACGGACTTGATGAACTGAAGATCTGCGTCGGCTATACGCTCGACGGCCAGGAAATTGACTATCTGCCCGCCGCACAAGCCGCACAGGCCCGCGTCGAGCCCATCTACATCACGCTGGAAGGCTGGAAAGAATCAACCGTCGGGGCCCGCAAATGGGCCGATCTGCCGGCTCAGGCCATCAAATACGTGCGTCAGGTCGAGGAATTGATCGGCGCGCCGGTGGCACTTCTTTCCACCAGTCCTGAGCGGGACGACACCATACTTGTGACGGACCCATTTGAAGACTAAAGTCCAGCGCTATCTACCTTTTCACTCGGCAAGGATGCCGGTGATCAAGAGAAAGTATCAATGGCTGATTTTGTAGCGGTTATTCGCCGGGCCGTGGATGGCCTGGCGAACAATACTCCCGAGATGCGTGTCCGGGTTTACGACAAGGCTCGCAGTGCCGTTCAGCGGCAGCTGGAGAATATGAAGCCGCGTCCGTCGGATGACATGCTGCGTCGTCAGCTGGACAAGCTGGAAGCGGCAATCGTGGAGGTCGAGGCGGAACATGCCGAGGCCATGCCGGCGCTTGCCGTACCGGTGGCCGCTGCATCCTTGGCGCCTGAGGTCTATGAGCCGGAGCCTCCACAGGCGCCCGAGCCTGAGCCTGTGGCCCGTGAACAACAGGTCTATGCCGAAGAGACCTATGCGGAGCCCTCGGCCGCCGTCGAGCAGGAACCGTCTGCCTATGCGGAGCCGGAGCCTTTGGCGCCCCAGCCTGCCTATGCCGCGCCCTATGATAGTGCTGAGCTGCCGGTCACGGAGGATGCGCCAGCGGTTGAGGCCGTGCCCGAGCCCGAGCCGCTCTCGGCAATCCCCGATTATGCCGAGCCGGCCGAAGAGGCGCCGCTTTATGCTGAGCCGGCCTATGAGGAGCCGCAGCCTGTTGCCGCAGCCTATGCCGAGCCGGAGTATCACAACCCGGAACCGGAACCGCAAGCAGACCGATATTCCGATGAGCCGCGCTATGCCGCGCGTGCGCCGGCGCCTGCCTGGCCGGATGCGCCGTCCACCGCGCCGGTTGTCGATGTCGATCCGTTTGCCGATGACCTGCCATCCGCTGCCTATCCGGCAGACGTCGAGCCCGAACGGCCAGCCGCTGCGGCGACCAATGCCGTGCCGGATGACTGGTTCATGGCTTCCGACGATGTCGAGCGCGTCACCCATGATCCTGTGCATTTCAGCGAAAGCCTGAGACGCACGCAGGAACTGCAGCCGGAATTGCCCTCTGCCGGTGATTGGGCCGAACCGCCACAGACATCGACCGCATCCAGCGTTTCCTCCCATGACGATGCGGCTGCCGATATCTTTTCGGCCCATTTCGATCACGAGCAGCATGCACCGGCGACGGCGAAAATGCCGCCCGTCGCTGATCTGCCGGAATTTCAGGCCGCACCGCCTGCCGCCCGCCCGTCTTCCTTTGCCGCAGACGATGACCTTTTGGCCGAATTCCTGAAGCCCAGCCAGGCAGCACAGCAGGTGGCCCCGCCGCCGGCGGCGGCTGCCGATCCGTGGAACGATCTGGAAGAGCTGATCGGCTATGACCGCAATGCGGCCACCGCTGCCGGCTCTGGTGCAGCCGTTCTGGCGGCCGGTGCTGCGGCGAATGTGCCGGGCGATGCGGCCGCTCAGGCTTCGCGCCTGCCGGAAGACGAACTTGACGATCTTATGGCAGCGGCAACGCCTTCCTATCGTGTCGCCCCCAAGCCGAAGCGTAATTACGGTGTTCTTCTGCTGGCTCTGGTGGGCGTTGCGCTGCTGGGTGGTGGTGGCTATGCCATCTGGATGAACCGCGACGCGCTGGACGATGTGATCGGTGATGTGGCCGGATCTTCGGCACCGCAGACCACGGCGCCTGCAACGTCTGCGGTGACACCTGCGGGCATGCAACCGGCCGCAGGCGCGGCAGGTAATGCGCAGGCTCCGGCTGGGACCTCGACACCGGCCACGCCGGCTGCCGGGTCTTCCAAGTTTACCCAGAGACTGCTTGCCAATGGCAGTGAAGTGGATGAGGGCGCCGGTGGTCCGCAGGTTGCAGGTACCGGCCAGTCGGTCGCTCAATTGAATGTGCCGGGTGACATGAGCCAGGCGCCGGCCCAGGGTCAGGCTCCGGCACAGGCCGGCACGCCCGCCATGGGTGCTGCACCGGGAACGGCGCCGGCAGCGCCTGCCGCCAATCCGGCAGCAACGGCTGCTGTGACCGGTGAAAAGATCTTCCTTTACGAGGAACGCATCGGCCAGTCTTCACCGGCTGCCGTCGAAGGTTCCGTATCCTGGTCTCTGCAGAACGAAGCAGGCGCTAATGGCCGTGCCGAACCCGTTGTTCAGGGCCGCATCAGCGTTCCCGACCGTGGCCTGACGGCGCTGATCACTTTCAAGCGCAACAGCGATGCCTCGCTTCCGGCCAGCCATCTGGTGGAATTCGTCTTCTCGCTGCCGCCCGGCTTTGAAGGCGGCGCCATCGACAGTGTGCAGCGGATTTCGCTGAAGCAGACCGAACAGGATCGCGGCGATGCGCTGATTGCAGTGCCGGCCAAGATCACCCCGGATTTCCACATGATCGCGCTCAATGATTTCCCCGATGCGCGCTCGCGCAACATGGAACTCCTGAAGGGCCGCAACTGGATCGACGTGCCGCTGGTCTACACGACCGGTCGCCGGGCGCTGTTGACGCTGCAAAAGGGCCAGGCGGGTGCCAAGGCCTTCAACGATGCCATCACCCAATGGGCGGCGCTTCCGCCGACGCCCGGCCAGTAATCGGCCAGGCCTTTGTCTGAAACCGATCCGCCGGAGGTCATCCGGCGGATTTTTCATATCAAGCAAACATGCATGTCATGCTCCTGCCATGGTGAGCGGCGTTTCTGGCACCAAGCATTCAAAGCCGCAGGAGCTTTCGGCATGACGCAAGGGATCAGTCACATCACCCTCATCGTCCGCGACCTTGACCGCATGGAAGAGATCCTGGTCGCGGTGCTGGGCGCACAAAAAATCTATGACAGCGGCGAGGATACATTTTCGCTGTCTAGGGAGCGCTTCTTCCTGGTGGGTGACAAGCAACCGGTCTGGTTTGCCATCATGGAAGGCGAGCGGCTGCCGTTTCGCAGCTATAACCATATCGCCTTCAAAATCGACGAAGCGGAGATCGGTCCCTGCCTGAATGCCATCGAGAGGCTGGGTCTTGACCTGCGCGACGGGCGTTCGCGGGTATCGGGCGAGGGGCAGTCGATCTACTTCTACGACGACGACAACCATATGTTCGAACTGCATACCGGCACGCTGGAAGACCGTCTGAAACGCTATGCCGAGGGGCTAGGTCGCAAGACGGTATAGACCGGGGCGAGCCCCGACAGAAAGACGAATGGCCGGCGGCCGGAAGGAATGCACCATGGGTGATGCGCGTGCCGATGACGCCATACGGATGATCGATATCCGCAAGACCTTCGGGCGAGGGGGAGCCGGTGTGCGGGCGCTGGATGGGCTCAGCCTCAGCATTCCGCGCGGCATGGTCTATGGGCTGCTGGGCCCGAACGGTGCGGGCAAGAGCACGCTATTGCGCATCATTGCAGGGCTCATCCGTCCAGATAGCGGGCATGTCGAGCTGTTCGGCGCCCCGGCCGGTCCTCTGTCACGTCAAAGCTTCGGCATGCTGATCGAGGCGCCGGCCTTCTATCCGTTTCTGACGGCGCGCGAGCATCTGGACATGCTGGCACGCCTGTCGGCAGCACCTCTGTCCGTCGATGCGGTGCTGCGTCGGGTGGGGCTTTTCGATGCGGCCAACAAGAAGGTTTCCGGCTATTCGCTGGGCATGAAGCAGCGTCTCGGTATCGGCTGTACGCTGATCGGCCAGCCGCAGGCCCTGGTGCTGGACGAACCTACCAATGGGCTTGATCCGGAAGGCATTCTGGAAATGCGTTCACTGATCCGCGATCTTGCGGTGCGCGACGGCATGACTGTGCTGCTTTCCAGCCATATGCTGGATGAGGTGGAGCGTATCTGCCACCGGGTGGCCATTCTGCGCCATGGGCAATTGGCGGCGGAAGGGGCTGTGGCCGATCTGTTGGATCGAAAGGGGCGTTTCTGGCTGAAGGTCGATCACCCCGATCAACTGCTCTCCAGACTGGGCGAGGGGGCAGAGCCCGGTGAAGGCGGCATCTTTATCACGATGGAACAGTCGAACGTCCCGGATCTCATTCATTCGCTGGTGACCGGCGGCGTGCGGATCCATGAGGCGAAATGGGTGAAGCCGGATCTCGAATCAGTGTTCCTGTCGCAGACACGGGAGATGGAAGAATGAGAGCGCTGTTTTTCGCCGAATTGCAGAAGCTGTCCCGCCAGCCTGCCGTGCTGTTCTGGGGTTTTCTTTCCGTGCCGCTGATGGCGGTTCTGTTTCGCCTATCGCTGGATGGGCTCGTCTATCTGCGCACCGGCCAGATGACACGCGGCGAGGTGGATCTGCTTCTGTCGTCCGCCAGGCTTTTCGGTGTGTCGGGCAATTCCGTTGGCCATCTTTTCTATGCGATCGGCCTCTCCTCGGTTGTCTTTGCCGAATATCGCTTTGCCACATGGCGGCTGCTGGTGCCGCGCGCCAGCCGGAGCCAGCTGCTTGCGGCGAAATATCTGGCCTGCCTGACCTGCCTTGCCATCGGCCTGCTGCTGGCGCTTACCGCCAATGGTTTTGTCAGCCTCGTCCAGTCGCTGATGCAGGGTGAAGGCCTGTCGCTCTTGTCGATCCGTCCGGGCAGCCTTGCCGTGTTTGCCGGCGCCCTTAGCATTGCCATGCTGGAACTTGCGGTTTTGACCTCCTTGGTTTTTCTGCTCACCATTCTCAGCCGCTCGATGTTTGCCGCCGTCATTCCGGTCTTTCTGCTGGCGATCGGCGCATCCATCCTGCAAGTCTATCTCGGCCCGACGCGCGAGCTGATCCCACTGCCGTCGCTGGTCGCCGATGCTGCGCGCGACTGGTTGTTTTCCGGCGCTGCCCCGGAGCGGGCGCTGATGGGGCTTGCCATCCTGACGGCCTGGCTTGTTGCGGCCACCGGCGCTGGGCTCCTTGCCTTCACCCGCCAGCAATTGTCTGCCGAGTAACAAAAAAAGCCGCCCGATGGAAGCCGGGCGGCCTGACACTTCGAGATGTTCCGCAATGGCTTACGCGTCGACGACGCGCAGCGCCTTGGCCTGGGCCAAAGCTTCCTTCTGCACCGCTTCCTGAACCTTTTCAAACGCGCGCACTTCAATCTGGCGCACGCGCTCGCGGGAAATGTCGAATTCGGACGACAGTTCTTCCAGTGTCACCGGATCATCCGACAGGCGGCGGGCCTCAAAAATGCGGCGTTCGCGATCGTTGAGCACGCCAAGAGCCCGTTCCAGCATGCGCCTTCTTGTTTCCAGCTCGTCCTGCTCGATCAGAACCGCTTCCTGGCTTTCGTTTTCATCCACCAGCCAATCCTGCCACTGGCCGGCTTCGCCCTCTGCCGCCCGGATCGGGGCATTCAGGGAGGCGTCGCCGGAGAGGCGGCGGTTCATGGAAATGACCTCCTCGGCCGAAACATTCAGCTTGGTGGCGATTTCGGCCACCTGGTCGGGCTTCAGGTCGCCCTCTTCAATCGCCTGGATCTTGCCTTTCAGGCGGCGCAGGTTGAAGAACAGGCGCTTCTGGTTGGCGGTCGTGCCCATTTTCACCAGCGACCAGGAGCGCAGGATATATTCCTGGATCGAGGCCTTGATCCACCACATGGCATAGGTCGCCAGGCGGAAGCCGCGTTCCGGATCGAATTTCTTCACCGCCTGCATCAGGCCGACATTGCCTTCCGACACCACTTCGCCGATCGGCAGGCCGTAGCCGCGATAGCCCATGGCGATCTTGGCGACGAGACGCAAATGGCTCGTTACCAGTTGATGGGCGGCGTTGCGATCCCCATGTTCCGCATAACGCTTGGCCAGCATGTATTCCTTCTGCGGCTCCAGCATCGGAAACTTGCGGATTTCATCGAGATAGCGGTTGAGGCCGGCTTCGCCGGCCGTAATCGACGGTAAATTGTTGCGGGCCATAAAGCACCCCCTTCTGATCGTGTTCCGGCTCCCATGAGGCCATCGCCGGAGGCGAGCCGTTCGGCGCGGTTCATTCCCTTGACCCCGCACCGATCCACTTAAACAGATAGGTGCGACGAAAGAGTGATTCAAGCGCAGCTGCGGGTCACGTCCTCGTTATGATATTACGGTTTGGTAAGGCTGTGGATCACCCCTAACGGTAGGCGCGCTCGGAAAACGCCCGCATTCCCGAACGGCACATCAATTCGTAGAGCATGCGCCGGCCGATCGGATTGTGCAGGCGGATGACGCGCGATCCGAGGAAATCGGTATCGGTTTGCTCGAAGGCAGAGAGTCCCGCGGACGAAGCGATAATGTCGTGGTACAAGGCATGATATGCCGTCCGGCAGACATACGTCTTGTATTTTGTCATGCAGAAACAGGAAAAGCGATCCTGATGCGTGCGCAGGAAGTCCGCCACGCCCACTGTCACCTCCGGCCATGCGGGGTTGAATGTATCGTCGAAGACGATGACGCCATGATCGGCAATGGTTGCCATGGCCAAGGCGCTGTCTGCTGCCACATGGTGCAGGCGGTGGCCGCCGTCGATGCTGAAAAAACGCACTTCGCCAACGCGGTCGGTGATATCGCTGGCGCGCAACTGCGTGCTGTCACCTTTGATCACGAGGCTTTCCTCGACCGAGAGACCCAGCCGCCGACCGTTTTCCACAAAGCGCTGGTATTGCTGCGGCAGTCCGTCTGTACCTGCATCCTGATCGAAGAGGTCGATGGCAAGGATCGGGCATTCGCTGCCAGCGATCTTGCGCATCAGGTAATATGAGCGGCCATAATAGACGCCGATCTCGGCCAGCGCGCCGGCCAGATCCCGACGCGTCTGGGCGTGCAACAGGGTCGAAAACACCAGCGCATCCGGTGGGTCGATATATCCCTCTATGCTTTGCAGTGTGCCGAAAATAAACTTTCGATCCTGACCATCCATCCCGAATACCCTAGGTTGTATTTCTGCGCTGTGAAACAGGCCGTGTATCCATCAGCCTCTGCAATTTTTTGGATGCAGAGGTTTCCGGGTCTTGCCTGATGTTGCGCTGGTGAAGAGGATGGAACAATAAAGCGAAATTACGGCGTCTTCGACCGCCAAAATGCGGACAGTCTGTTTCTGAGTATTACACGCAAAGATTGTATTGATCGCCGCATTTGACGAGGTTTTGCCGGTCGTGGCTTCGCGCAAGTTGATGGAGTGAGCCTCGCTATTCGCTTCTGAGCGCTTCCAGCAGCTCTTCCATATCGGCTGGAACGGGAGAGCGGAACTCCATCACCTCGCCGGTGCGCGGATGCTCAAACGCCAGAAGGAAGGCGTGTAGTTTAGGCCACAGCCTTTGCCACCATTTCCGGGTGCTGGGCGATGACGCGGACATAGGCGATGGCGAAATCCGGTGCTGTTGCCCGCGCCTGTTCCCAATCACGCAGCGTGCCCACGGGCACCCGAAATCGCGTGGCGAATTCGGACTGCGACAGGCCAAGCCCGGTTCTTGTCTTTCGGATGAGACGGGCACGCTGTGCACGGTCCATGGCCTCGACCGTGACATCGAAATCCTCGGCATCGGCGGGATCAGCCGGCATTGTGATAGGCTCGTTGTTCACCCGTGTTGCTCCTTTTGTCCGGTGCAATTATACGGGATTCCCGTATGAAGACCAGTCGCTACTCGCTTCTGAGCGCTTCCAGCAGTTCTTCCATATCGGCTGGAACGGGAGAGCGGAACTCCATGACCTCGCCGGTGCGCGGATGCTCAAACGCCAGAAGGAAGGCATGCAGCGCCTGGCGGTGAAAGCGGTTGACCACTGCGCGGGCCGCTTCCGGCAAAAGATTCGCCTTGGTCTTGAAGGCGGCGCCATATTCCGGATCACCGATCAGCGGGTGGCCAATATGGGCCATATGCACGCGGATCTGGTGCGTGCGGCCGGTTTCCAGCCGGCATTCCACCAGCGATGCGAGGCAGCTTGCATCTTCCTTCTCGTGGAAGCGTTCGGTGACCTCGTAATGGGTCACGGCTTCACGGGCATCTTCTGTGTCCTCGCGCTTGACGGAGCGCTTGGTGCGGTCGGTGCCGGAACGGCCAAGCGCTGCATCGATCGTGCCGCGCAGCTGGCGGGGCCGGCCCCAGACGAGGGCGACATAGGCGCGTTCCAGATCGCCGGTCTTGCCGTGATCGGCAAATTGCGCCGCCAGATGCCGGTGGGCGATGTCGTTTTTCGCCACCACCATCACGCCGCTCGTCTCCTTGTCCAGACGATGGACGATGCCGGGGCGCTTGACGCCGCCAATGCCGGAGAGACTGTCGCCGCAATGGTGGATGAGGGCATTGACCAGCGTTCCGGTCCAGTTGCCGGCGCCCGGATGCACGACGAGACCAGCGGGCTTGATCAGCACGATCAGGTCGTCATCCTCGTAGAGAACGTCGAGCGGAATGTCTTCGCCCTTGGGTTCGGGATCTTCCGGCTCCGGCAGATTGATCTCCACCGTATCGCCCACATTGATCTTCTTTTTCGGTTCGGTGCAGGCCGTACCGTTCAACGTGACCGCCCCCTGTTCGATCAGCGCCTTTAGCCGGCTGCGGGAAAACTCGCCCTCCAGCACGGAGGTCAGCCAGGCATCCAGCCGTCCTGCGGCTTCCTCGCCGGCAGTCAGGACTTTCCTTGGCGTCGCAGCTTGGTTAAAGGGGTCGTTCATATGTTCATCCCGATGACAGTTAGAGCAAGGACGCCCGACCAGATGGCCCATCTCGAACCCGAGACACAGGAAGAAGAGCCGCTCGATCCGGTCATGGAAGCCGTCCGTCGCAAGATGGTGCGCCTGCAGGTGGTCTCCGGCGGCATCATGTTCATCAGCCTTATGGCGGTGTTGTTGGCCGTTGTCTACAAGGTGAGGAATGCGCCGCAGCCGGCACCGACAAGCCTTGCCACGGGGGCTGGCTTTGCCGTTCCTGCCGATCAGCCGCTGGCCGTGACGGCGCGTCTGCCGACCGGCTTCGAGATCCGCTCCGTGTCGCAATCGGGCAGCCAGATCCTATTTTATGGCGTGCTGGCCGGTGTGCAAAAGGTGATGATCTTCGATCTCTCCGTCGGGCGCATCGTCGCGGATGTCACGGTCGCCGACCGCTGACATGATGCAGCTGCCCAGTCCGCCGATCCGCATCACGGATGCCGACGATCCCCGGATCGCCGAGTTTCGCGGCATTCGCGAGCGGGATCTGGTCGGCCGTCGCGGTGTGTTTATCGCCGAGGGAACGGTTGTCCTGCGCATGCTGGCGGCAGCCCATGCCGTGGGCGGCGATTTTTGCGCCGACAAGATCCTGCTTCTGGAAAACCGCGTCGAGGGTGTCGGTGACATTCTGACGCTTTATCCAGCCGATGTGCCGGTCTATGTGGCTGGTGCGGCCGTTCTCGATGCCATTGCCGGCTTTCATCTGCATCGCGGCGTTCTGGCGCTTGGGCGGCGGGTCCGGCAATCGACCGTTGCCGCGCTTCTGGCTTCCGTGCCTGATCCGGGGCTCGTGGTCATTGCCTGCGGTATTTCCAACCACGACAATATCGGCTCGATCTTTCGAAATGCCGCAGCCTTCGGCGCCTCGGCGGTGTTTCTGGATGAAACCTCGTGCGATCCGCTTTACCGCAAGGCACTGCGCGTCTCTGTCGGTTCCGTGTTGTCGGTGCCTTATGTGCGCGGCGGTTCGGCGCTGGACCTCCTGCAAGAGGTGTCAGACGCCGGATTTTCGATCTATGGATTATCGCCGCGTGGGGAATGTGAGATCGGTACCATTGCGCCGGCGCGCGGTATAGCGCTGGTCACCGGCACCGAAGGCGAGGGGCTTCCGGCTGCGATCATGGCGCGGTTCAAGACGGCGCGCATCAGCCAGAAACCGGGGCTCGACAGCCTGAATGCCGCCACCGCTACCGGTATCGCGCTCTATGAAATGGCACGCCGTCAAGGCCTTATCTGAGCTTTCGACCGCCTCTATGCGTCCGGCGCCTGCGGTCCGATGGTTGCGATCGCATGGCGGGCGCGGGCGGCAAGGCTGATCCGGTCGAGATCCGGGCGGTCTTCACGCTCTAGTAGCGACGGAATGGGCGATGCACTTCCCTCACGAGTTGCCGTCAGCGCCACCATGTCTGCGGCGATCGATGCCAGTTCCTGGCGCACGGCATCGTCATTGAGTTTGCGGCCCGTCGTCAGATGCGCGCCCAGTGCGATGCTGCGGTTGCGGATATCTTCGGCAAAACGGGTCAGATCCGGCATGGGCGGCATTTTTTCTTCTTTTGGTTCGGTCGCTATCTGCGCGGCGTCCGGTGTTTCGCCGCCATCACCATGCTCGACAAGGTCTGCCGCAACGGCCGCCCCGCTTTTGGCATTTCGCTTGGTGGCACTGCGGCCGGTCTTCGGCTTCTGTTGCAGGCGCTCAAGCTGCTGTTCGCGCCGCTCCACTGTGACCTGGAGATCGGCCTTTTCGGCAATCTCGCGTGCCAGCCGGTCATCGGCGCGGGCCGCACGGTTCATCTCCTCCTGCAGCCGGCGCTCGGCTTCCTTGGCGCGCGCCGTCAGCAGCTTCACATCCGTGCGCAGCGTATCACGTTCCTCGCGCAGGGCGGCGCTGCGGAAGCGGGCATTCTCCACCTCCGTATCGCGGGTGGAGAGGTCAATCTTCAGCGTGTCGATATCGGTCGCCAGCCGCGCGATACGGCGTTGCAGGGCCTCGATTTCCTCTTCTTTCAGGGCCGCGCTGCTTTCGACCAGTTGCAGCGATTCCTTCAGCTGATGGATAAAGCCTTCCTCGCGGCGCAGGCGTGATCGAAGATCGGCTGCCTCCGTGCTCATGTCCTCCACCTGCATGCGCAAATCGTCATTGGTGGCGTGCAGCTGGGCTGCCTCCTTCGTCAGCTTGTCATGGGCCAGTTGCAGCTCCAGAGCGTGATCGCGCTGAAAGGTCAGTTCCTGCTTGGTGCGGGCATTTTCCGCCGCGTAGACGGCGCGCGCCAGATCGCGCTGCGCCCGCACTTCCGGCGGGCTGATCGGCATAGTCGCCTTCAGGCGATTTTCCGTATAGCGCACCACCCGCCGATGTACGGCCGGCGCAAGGACCATCACGAGAAGCGTCGCGCTCAGAAAGCCCAGGCCGAAGAGAAGCGCGAATTCGATCACAGGAGACCTTTTTCAACAATGGTGATGCGGATGGAGCTACTCCATCCGCTCTCGCACAACAATAAGCGCCTGAATTTCGCGATGAAAGCTTCGCCGGCGTTATGCCAGTCTCAGAAGGGATTCCAGGTGGCGGCCTGGGTGAACTTCAGATAGCCGACATTGACACCTAAGCGCGCACCGATGCCGGTGCGGATCGGCACGATCAGCACATTGTTGTTGCGCAGCGCCGTCATGCCGACACCGGCCACCACGAAGGCTGAACCGCTGACGCCGCCATAGCGGGTGTAAAGGGTGTTGATATCCGGCAGGTTATAGACCAGCATCATGGTGCGCGCGCCCTGGCCACCATAATCGATGCCGAGCGACGGCCCCTGCCAGAAGGCCGGGTGCTGGCCGGCATTCTTGGTATAGAGTTCACCCTCGCCATAGGTCAGGCCGGCAATGAAGGCGCCGGACCCTTCCTGGCCGAGAATATAGCCATTCGGCAGTCCATATTGCTGGAACGCCTTTTCCACCACCTTGGCCAGGCCGCCGCTGGTCGAGCCGAAAAAGCCGTGGCCGGCATCGATGATTTCCTGGACATTGTATTGGGCAGAGGATTGTTGTGCGAAGGCAGTCGCCGGCGGCACAGCCGCAAGCGCCGCAAAAAGCGATATGGCAAGCAGCCGGGCGGCAGCGGTAAGTCTTTCGAAGCGCATTGGCCTGTCCGTTTTTTTCTGAATAGGATGCCTATAGTCGCGGCCGCACCATCTTGCGACCATCCTGTTAACAACCGGTTTACCAAAAATGGTGTCATTATGGCGGCGAACCGGGCACCTGCGGCGTCATTCGCTCAGGTTCACGCAATATTGTCGTGCAAGACGGTGTCATTGCACCGACGCACCAATCAGGAAAAGCCAATGCCGAAGAATCCGAAGCTCAACCTCAGTGGTCATGATCTGGCGGCGCTCCTGTGCAGCCGCGTCTGCCATGACGTCATTTCACCGGTTGGCGCCATCAACAATGGTCTGGAACTGCTGGACGAAGGCGGCGCCGATGCCGACGCGCTGGACCTGATTCGCACCTCGGCCATCAATGCTTCGGTTCGTCTGAAGTTTGCGCGTCTGGCTTTCGGTGCCTCCGGCTCTGTCGGTGCCTCGATCGATACGGGCGAGGCCGAAAAGGCCGCCAAGGATTTCGCCATCGCGGAAAAGAAGACGGAAGTGACCTGGAGCGGTCCGCGCGCCATCATTCCGAAGAACCGCGTGAAAATGCTGCTCAACCTGTTCATGGTTGCCTATAGCGCCATTCCGCGTGGCGGCTCGATCGATGTCGTCTTGGAAAACCCGGAGACGGACGCGAAATTCACGCTGACCGTCAAGGGCCGCATGCTGCGCCTGCCGACCAAATATGCCGAGATCTGTGCCGACTCGCTGGAAGAAGCTGTCGATGCCCATTCCATCCAGCCCTATTACACGGTGCTGCTGGCCGACGAATGCGGCATGGAACTGCGCCATGTGGTCTCGGAGGACAATATTGCGTTCATCGCCGAAGTGCCGGCCGTGTGAGGCTACGGTAACGGTTCTTTAGCCATCGCCGATTAACCTGCCCTCTGCTCCCGCCTTGCGGGGGGCAGCCCTTGTAGTGTCGAGGTTGGAGGTTCCATGACGCGCCTGATGATTGCCGACAGTTCCGATATCGTTCGCACCGTCGCAAAGCGCATTCTCTCCGAACTCGGCTTCGTGGTCATCGAGGCGGCACATGAGCAGGAGGCGCTGATGCGCTGCCAGGCCGAGTTGCCGGCCATTCTCGTTGTCGATGCGAGCATGGAAGGCGCGCTGGGCCTGATTGCCAGCGTCCGTGCCATGCCGGGTGCCGAAAAGCTGCGGATCTATTACTGCGTCATCGAAGCCGATCTGAAAAAGATGATGATGGGCAAGCGCGCCGGAGCCGACGACTTCCTGATGAAGCCGTTTGACCGCAAGATCCTCTCGGCGGTCTTTTCGCCCTATGCGGCTGCGGCCTGACGCCAGCGTTTTTCATCTCCCGTGACTATCCTTTGCGCCTCGAGCTTTTAAAAGAAGGCCGGGCCGTTTTTGCATGCGCGCTTTGTGTCTGGGCAAGGTGCCTTGCATTCGCGTCTCGGGGCGCAAACGAAAAACGCCCGGACAATGCCGGGCGTTCAACTATGGATGATCGCGACTGTGACGAGGTTTACGCGGTTTCGGCGTATTCGTTGCTGTCCGGCTCGCGCAGCACATAGCCGCGGCCCCAGACCGTCTCGATATAGTTTGCGCCGCCAGCCGCATTGGCAAGCTTCTTGCGGAGCTTACAGATGAAGACGTCGATGATCTTGAGTTCCGGTTCGTCCATGCCGCCATAAAGGTGGTTCAGGAACATTTCCTTCGTCAGCGTCGTGCCCTTGCGCAGCGAGAGCAGTTCGAGCATCTGGTATTCCTTGCCGGTCAGGTGAACCCGCTGGCCGCCGACCTCAACGGTCTTGGCATCAAGGTTCACGACCAGTTCGCCGGTGACGATGATCGACTGGGCATGGCCCTTGGATCGGCGCACGATGGCGTGGATGCGTGCAACAAGCTCGTCCTTGTGGAACGGCTTGGTCATGTAATCGTCGGCGCCAAAGCCGAGGCCGCGAACCTTGTCCTCGATGCCGGCCATGCCGGACAGGATCAGGATCGGAGTCTTGACTTTCGACAGACGCAGCGTCCGCAGAACCTCGTAGCCGGACATGTCCGGAAGATTGAGATCCAGCAGGATGATGTCGTAGTCGTACAGCTTTCCGAGGTCGACGCCCTCTTCTCCGAGATCCGTCGTATAGACGTTAAAGCTCTCGGACTTCAGCATCAGCTCGATGCTCTGAGCAGTCGCGCTGTCATCTTCGATGAGTAGAACCCGCATATTTTTCCCCTTTACCGCCGCGAAGGTGTGGATGCCCCCCAACGCGAAACGGATCCAGACGTTGCCTGATGTGGAAGCTGACACCAATTGGTTAACAAACTCTGACCGCCTTTGGCAAGGCATAGGAATTTGTTAAACAAAGTCGGTATTGGCCTGATTTTCATTGTGAATCTGCCAGCGCCATACCTGAATCCCTTTGGCAGGTTTTACCCTTAAGTGATTCATACGACTCATCATTGTCGTCAGCCGAAATCGGCCATGGCATTTACGGACCCTTAAACGATCGTCCCTATCATTAACGATGCCCGTAAATGAAAGGTTACCGCGGACGCCAATTCCTTAACGCCGCAGCAATTTTTTCGTCCGAACTGTGGCAGTTCGGACTCAGGGTCTAAGAGTGTAAATAGCCGGGGTCTCGCTATCCACGGGAGTATTGCGTATGAAGACGCGTGACAGCCTTGTGCGCCTGAAAGAATTTCAGGTGAATGAAAAGCGCCGCCAATTGCAGCAGTTGCAGCTGATGATGGCGGAATTTGAACGTATGTCGAAAGAACTGGAACACCAGATTTCGATCGAAGAGAAAAAATCGGGAATCACAGACCCGAATCACTTCGCCTATCCGACCTTTGCCAAGGCGGCCCGCCAACGTGCGGACAATCTGCAAGGCTCCATCCGGGAACTCCGCGTCCAGCAGGACAGCGCAGAACTTGCCCTGGAGGAGGCTCAGGCTGAGCTATCCAAAGCAACCGCTCTTGAAGAGCGGGACGGCGGCATGCGCGCTCGCGCCTGATCCGTTTGTCAGCACTGTCCTAATCATGCGTGGATGCCAAGTGTATCCGCGCGTGCTTTTTTGTGAATTCCTGACAGGTTAACCTTGGATCACATTCCGCCAGTCGGGGTGACGGGAAACCTGTGCCTGAAAGAACGGGCAGAGCGGGATGATTTTCCAGCCACCCTTGCGGGCTTCATCGACGGCATGTTCGGCGAGCGCCTGACCGACACCTTTGCCCCGAAGGGCATCATCCACCTGTGTATGATCGATGACGATCAGGTGCGGATCGGCGCGTGAAAACGTCATTTCAGCGCTATGCCCAGCCAGTTCGGCGTGGTAGCGGCCGCCGGACTGCGTGTCTTCGAGGATGATCTGCATGGGCTTTGCGTCCAATCGTCAAGGCGTATCAAAGCTGATATGGGACGCTTGCGGTGCAAAACCAGACGCGGGCCAAATGCCACACTCTAAAACGGGAGATCACATGGCCCGATGGCGGATGCTGCTGATGGCCCTGGCGGCGGTGTCGCTGGTGCTTGGGCTTGTGCTGCCGATCATGCGGCTGGAACGGCTCTATGTGTTTGCCGACAGCCCGTCGATCCTTGATCTGGTCGTCGGATTGTGGCGCGAGGGCGAGTGGCCGCTTGCACTTCTCATCGGGCTGTTTTCGGTGGTGTTCCCGCTCCTCAAGCTCATTCTGCTTGCCTGGCGCGAGGCCGGGCGGGCTCTGCCGGAGGGGTCTTTCGGCCGCGCGCTGCCGCATCTGTCGAAGTGGTCTATGATTGACGTGATGCTTGTGGCAATTGTGATATTCGCGGCCAAGAGCAGTGGCCTGGCATCCGCAGTCGCGCAGCCTGGCCTCTGGTTCTATGCAGCCTCGGCGGTGATCGTCGGGCTGATGATGTCGACGTCTTCCACGTCTGGCAGGGGATAGGGGCACGTATTCCGACCGAAAAATCCCATTGGGCCAAAGGCCCTGGGATCTCGGTTGATGCCGTCAGCCCTTCAGCCGCCTAATGGCGGTACTGCTGGATGCGGGTGGTGCGCAGGCCAGCCAGGCCATGATCGTTGATGGATGCCTGCCAGGACAGGAATTCTTCGACGGTAAGCGTATATCGTTCGCAGGCTTCCTCGAGGCTCAAGAGGCCACCACGCACCGCTGCAACCACTTCCGCCTTGCGACGGATGACCCAACGGCGCGTATTGGCCGGCGGAAGATCCGCAATGGTCAGTGGGCTGCCATCGGGGCCGATGACATATTTAACTCGAGGACGGATCATTTCGGTCATTGGACTCTCTACACTACACAAGACCACATGAACGACCGTACCGTCGCAGCTTTAACAATTGACTAAATGGGAACCTTGAATTGTCTGAATCCTGCCCGGAAGGCTTGATATTGCAGAGAGATAATCAGTTTCCCCCTTGATTCCCGAGTGTATCTCGACTTTCAAATATGGGGTTTATGCTTGGAAAAGAGATGGCGACCCGGCTTCAACCGGCCGAACGCCATCTTTTTCCGCCTTTGTGAAGGTCAGACGCGCAGGATCGACA
Organism: Rhizobium sp. FY34; assembly: GCF_005222845.1. Lineage (GTDB taxonomy): Bacteria > Pseudomonadota > Alphaproteobacteria > Rhizobiales > Rhizobiaceae > Neorhizobium. The sequence goes on from NZ_STFZ01000018.1 coordinate 458,956, forward strand.
GCTCGGTTTTGCCCGGTCCTTCGTCAAATGTGGCGGTACCGGCATGCTGGAATGTCAGCCGGTCAGCAGCGTAGAGCTGGAAAACGCCACTGGCATGGATGGTCAGCGGAACGGCGGTTGGCCCGCGCAGCGCAAGCAGCGTCGTTGCCGCATTGCGCCGGACATTGACCGTATAGCCGGAGGATGCCGTCGCCGTGATATTGGCGCAGATGAGGTAGAGCCCGTCCGCCGGAACGGTCAGCGCATTGCCGCCGCCAGCCGCCGCCAGACCCAGCGTCACGCCGCCTTGCTGGAGCGCAAGCGTCGTGAAGCCTGTTTCAGCGCCGGCTGCCGGTGCGGACGTGCCGGCCGTGCGGTGCGCGCGTGCCAAAGGCGCATTCGGCAGAGTGACACGACCGCCGCCGTCGATGGTAAGGCCGGTATTCCAGCTGCTGCCATCGGCACTCACTTTCACGGAAAACTGGTCATTGCCGGCAAGGCCCATTTCGGCCCGGCCGGACCAGCCGCTCTGGTAAAGCAGTGAGGCCGTATCGCCGATGCCGGCCTTGTTGATTTTCAGCTGATGGCCGGCGCCGGCATTGTTGAGAAGGGTTGCAGGCGAGGTGACCGCCAGCCGGTTGGTCAGGTCCGGCGTTGCGCCGACGCCGAGCATCGATGGCGCCAGTGTTGCGGGCAGAGCCGGGCGCTCCCAGATACTGCCTGAGAACACTTTGATGGCGCCGGCATCCCTGAACCAGGCAAGATAGCCGGGGCGCGGCGCGGCAAACAGCCAGCGTCCATCCTCGAAGATGGCAATGGTGCCAGCGCGTCCGCTCCAGGCGCCCGATGGGGTGCCGATCACCGAAAAGCGCTGGCCTTCCTGGGGCAGGCCGGGCGGTGCCGCACCCTCATATTCGATGATCAGCTGCACCAGCCGGTCGAGGATGACGAGGGCCTCGTTATGGGTAACGTGCTTCTGCGCCTGCGAAGGCAGGATGAAGGGCAGGGCAAGATTTGCGGTAGTATCGGCCATGGAAATGCGCTCCGCTCGGGTTTCGCATCAAGAATAGCCGCAGGCGTCGAGGCGGGGAGGCCATGCCGCCCAAGCCCTTGATAAACATGAGGCACGATCAGGGATTTATCCCCAGGCCGTGCGGCGTGGCAGAGGGGCCACGGTGGCGATCTTCCTGTCTTGCAGCAGTACAACCTGCTCTTTGGCGCCCGGATTGCGCTTGTCCTTTGTGGTGCATGTGCGAAGGTGAGACGCATACAGTCAGGGTATTGAAATGCGCTATTCCGCTCTCGAGATCGTCCGGCAAGCCTTTTCCGGCAACCGCAACTGGAAGCCCGCCTGGCGCGAACCGCAGCCCAAGCCGCATTATGATGTGATCATTGTCGGCGGTGGCGGCCATGGCCTGGCGACGGCCTATTATCTGGCCAAGGAATTCGGTATCACCAATGTCGCCGTTCTCGAAAAGGGCTATCTCGGCTCCGGCAATATCGGCCGCAACACCACGATTATCCGCTCCAATTACATGCTGGAGGGCAATGAGCCCTTCTACGAGTTTTCCATGAAACTGTGGGAAGGGCTGGAGCAGGACTTCAACTACAATGCGATGGTCTCGCAGCGCGGCATCGTCAATCTCTTCCATTCCGATGGACAGCGCGATGCCTATGCGCGGCGCGGCAATGCCATGAAGATGCATGGCGTCGAGGCCGCTCTTCTGGATCGAGAAGGGGTGCGCAAGATGATGCCCTACCTCAATTTCGACCATGCCCGTTTTCCGATCCTCGGCGGTCTCTATCAGAAGCGCGCCGGCACTGCCCGGCATGATGCGGTCGCCTGGGGCTATGGTCGCGGCGCTGACATGCGCGGCGTCGATATCATCCAGCAGTGCGAGGTGAACGGCATTCGTCGCGATGAGAGCGGCCTTGTGACGGGCGTTGAAACCTCGAAGGGTTTCATTGGCTGCAACAGGCTGGCACTGGCCACGGCCGGGCATACGTCTGTGACGGGAAAGATGGCCGGGCTCGACCTGCCGATCGAGACGCATGTGCTGCAGGCCTTTGTCTCGGAAGGGCTGAAACCGGTGATCCACAATGTCATCACCTATGGTGCCGGGCACTTCTACATCTCGCAGTCCGACAAGGGCGGCTTGGTATTCGGCGCCGATATCGACTATTATTCCTCCTATGCCCAGCGCGGCAATCTGGCCACTGTCGAGCATACGATCGAGGAAGGGGTATCGCTGATCCCCGGTCTGTCGCGAGCCCGCGTGCTGCGCGCCTGGGGCGGCGTGATGGACATGTCGATGGACGGCTCGCCGATCATCGACAAGACGCCGATCGCCAACCTCTATCTCAACTGCGGCTGGTGCTATGGCGGTTTCAAGGCGACACCCGCCTCCGGCTTCTGCTTCGCCCATCTGATTGCCAAGGATGAGCCCCATTACACGGCGCGGCTTTTGCGCCTGGATCGCTTCGAGCGCGGCCTTGCCATCGACGAGGGCGGCAAGGGCCCGCAGCCGAACCTGCATTGACGAGATGATATCATGGCAAGCCTGATCACCTGTCCCCATTGTGGGGTTCGCCCCAAGGAAGAATTCTCGATCCGCGGCGATGCGGTGCCGGTGCGTCCGGCGCCCAATGCGTCTGACGAGACCTGGAACCGCTATGTCTTCGTGCGTGACAACCCCAAGGGTGTCATTCGCGAATACTGGCATCATGTTTCCGGCTGCCGTCGCTATCTGGTGGTCGAGCGCGACAATGTCAGTCACGCGGTGTTGTCCGTGACCGATGCGACTGTGGCTGGGCGCGCGGGCCAGAAGGAGGGGGTACGATGAGTTCGTTTCGGCTTTCCTCCGGCGGTATCGTCAACCGTGGCAATGCCATCTCGTACACCTTCGACGGCAAGGCGATGCGCGGCTTCGAGGGCGATACGCTGGCCTCTGCACTGCTTGCCAATGGCGAAATGCTGGTTGGCCGCAGCTTCAAATATCACCGCCCGCGCGGCATCGTGACGGCAGGTGCCGCCGAGCCGAATGCGCTGGTGACGATCGGCGAGGGCGCACGCCGCGAACCGAATACGCGGGCAACCGTTGCCGAGCTTTACGACGGGCTGACGGCTGCAAGCCAGAACCGCTGGCCGTCACTCAGATACGATATCGGCAGCGTCAATGGCCTCTTGTCGCCCTTCCTGTCGGCGGGCTTCTACTACAAGACCTTCATGTGGCCGAAAGCCTTCTGGGAAAAGCTCTACGAGCCGCTGATCCGCCGGGCCGCAGGTCTTGGCCGCATCGTGACCGAGGCTGATCCGGACCGCTACGAGAAGGCCTGGGCGCATTGCGACCTTCTGGTGGTGGGGGCCGGACCGACAGGGCTGATGGCGGCTTTGGCGGCGGGACGCGCCGGTGCGCGGGTGATCCTGGCGCATGAGGATTTTCGCTTCGGCGGCTCGCTGCTGTGCGAAAAGCTCAACATTGGCGGTGTGCCGGCGGACGAGTTTGCAAGAGCGATCGTTGATGAGCTTGTGAGCCTGCCGAATGTGACGCTGATGGCGCGCACCACCGTCTTCGGCTGGTATGACGACATGGTCTTCGGCGCGGTGGAAAAGGTGCAAAAGCACGTGGCCCGCCCAAGCGCTGATCTGCCGGTCGAGCGGCTCTGGCGCATCGTGGCCAAGCGCGCCATCCTGGCCTCTGGCGCGGAAGAGCGCCCGCTGGTGTTTGGCGGCAATGACCGGCCCGGCGTGATGATGGCTGAGGGCGCCCGTATCTATCTCAACCGCTATGGCGTCGCGATTGGCCGCAAGGTCGCCGTCTTTACCAATGGCGGTTCCGGCTATGGGCTGGCGCGCGACCTGATGGCAGCCGGTGTCGAGGTGACGGCGCTCATTGATCCGCGTCGCGATAGTGGCGATGCCGTGCCCGAGGGTTTGCGCGTTCTGCGCGGTGCGGGCGTGATCGCCACCACGGGGCATCTGTCGCTGAAGGGCATGATTGCCGAGCGATCCGGTTATGAGGAAGCGATCGACTGCGATGCGCTTGCCATGTCCGGCGGCTGGTCGCCCATCGTGCATCTTCTGTGCCAGCGCGGTGCAAAGCCCGTCTGGTCGGACGAAAAACAGGCATTTCTCGCCCCCGATTTTGGTTCGGCCTTTGTGGCAGCCGGCAGTGCCGCGGGCCTTGCCGCACTTTCCGAATGCCTGAAGGATGGCGCCGACAAGGCGATAGCGCTCTGTCGCGATCTGGGCTTTGCCGCCTACGAGATGGACATGCCCGAGGTTGAAGGCGCCTATGATCCGGCCTTTGCATCGCTCTGGTATATGCCGGGCTCCAGGGGCAAGGCCTTTGTCGATTTCCAGAACGATGTGACCGTTGCCGATCTTGCGCTGTCGCAGCGTGAGGCCTTTGGCCATGTGGAGCATACCAAGCGCTATACGACCGCCGGCATGGCAACCGACCAGGGCAAGCTTGGCAATGTCAACGCTATTGGCATTATTGCCGGCATGCGCGGCATGTCGCCCGCCGACATCGGCACCACCACCTTCCGGCCCTTCTACACGCCCGTTTCCTTTGGTGCGCTGGCCGGCACGGCGAGGGGGGAACATTCACGCCCCGTGCGCCGCTCGCCGCTGCATGGCTGGGCTGCCAAAAATGGTGCGGTCTTTGTCGAATCCGGGCTCTGGCATCGCTCTTCCTGGTTCCCGCGCGAAGGTGAAAAGACCTGGCGCGAGGCGGTTGATCGGGAAGTGAAAACCGTTCGCTCCAGCGCCGGGCTCTGCGATGTCTCGACGCTCGGCAAGATCGAGATCTTCGGGGCAGGCGCTGGGGAATTCCTCAACCGCGTCTACAGCAACAATTTTCTGAAACTGCCGGTCGGCAAGGCGCGCTATGGCCTGATGCTGCGTGAGGATGGCATCGTCTATGATGACGGCACGACCAGCCGGCTTTCGGAAAACCATTATGTGCTGACCACGACCACGGCCTATGCCGCAGAGGTGATGGCGCATCTGGAATTTGCCGCCCAGACGCTCTTTCCTCATCTCGACGTGCGGTTTGCCTCCTCGTCCGACCAATGGGCGCAGATGTCGCTGGCCGGGCCGAAAGCCCGCATCATCCTGCAGCGGCTGGTGGAAGATGATCTATCGAATGCCGCCTTCCCGTTTCTTGCCGCCCGCGAGGTGACCCTGAAGGGCGGGCTTGCTGCGCGCCTCTTCCGCATCTCGTTTTCCGGCGAACTGGCCTATGAACTGGCTGTGCCTGCCGGCTATGGCGAGGCGGTGGCGGATGCGATCATGGAGGCCGGGCAGGGCGATGGCATCTGCGCCTATGGCGTCGAAGCGCTGAACGTGCTGCGCATCGAAAAGGGCCATGTGACGCATAACGAGCTGGAAGGCCGCACCACCGCCGATGATGTGGGGCTTGGCCGCATGATGGCGATGCAGAAGCCGGATTTTATCGGCAAGCGGCTCTCCACGCGCTTTGGTCTCACCGCTGCCGACCGGCTGCAAATGGTGGGTCTGAAGCCGGTCGAAGCCGATGGCGAGATCAAGGCCGGTGCGCATCTTCTGAAGGAAAACGCCAAGCCGTCCATGATCAATGATCAGGGCTTTGTCTCGTCTGCCTGCTATTCGCCGACGCTTGGCTCCCACATTGCGCTTGCCATGCTGAAATCCGGGCGCGAGCGGTTTGGCGAAAAGATCGTTGTTTGGGATGCGCTGCGCGGCCAGGAATTGCTGGCGGAAGTCTGCGCGCCGGTGTTTGTCGATCCCGACAATCTGAAACTGCATGTGTGAGGGAAAGAACCGATGACCATTTCCTTTGCCCACCGTCATGTGCTGGAAGATCACATCATTGGCTTTGAAATGAAGCCGAATGCCCATCACCTGAGTGTTTCCCGCCGCCCGACCATCGTCACGGTGCTCGCGCATGCCGAGGCCGAGGAGGATGTGCAGCTGGCGCTCGACCTTCTGGAGGATGTCTCGATCCGCAGCTGCGGCCCGTGCGAGTGGCTCGCCGTGTCGCAATCGTCATCGCCCGAGGCGCTGCTGCGGCTCCTGCGTGCCATTCCCGGCAGCTCGGCTTTCGACCAGAGCGACGGGCGCGTGCTCATGCAGATCTCTGGGCCTGATGTGCGCCGCATCCTCGCCAAATGCGTGGGCATAGATCTGCATGCCGATGTGTTTGCTGTGGGTGCCAGCGGCAATATGCTGATTGCCCATGTGGCCGGCAATCTGGCGCGTAGCGGGCCAGACAGTTTCGAGATCATCGTGCCGCGTTCCTATGCCGGCACGGTGTTCGAAGAGTTGAAGGAAATGGGCCGCGAATTTGCCCTGACGGCTGCATTCGGGTGAGGTGTGAGCGCATGGGCCTAAGGAACTGCTACCCCACGTAAATCATCTGTGGCATGATAGGAAACAGTTGGAAAAGGTCCGTGCCATGCAGGGTTCTCGCTCACTCAACATTATCCTGCCAGCCGATCTGGCGGATATGGTGGCGTCAAAGGTCGCATCCGGCGAATATGCCAGCGAAAGCGAAGTCATTCGTGAGGGGCTTTTGTCGCTCGTCTCCAAGGACGAGGAGATGGAGCGCTGGCTTCTGGATGAGGTTGCCCCGGCCTATGATCGCTACAAACAGGATCCGGCCCGCGCCCTGCCTATCGATGATGCAATGACGAGGCTTGATGCCCGCATTGCCGCCCTGGAGAGCCAACGGTCGTGAAGACCTATTCCGTTCGCCTGACACCCGAGGCCGAAGCGGATCTTTTCGACATCTATCTCTACATCCGCGATGCGTCAGGGTCTGCAGTGCTTGCGGCGAATTACCTGTCGAGGCTCCGTCGGTTTCTCTCGGCTTTGGAGATCGCCCCTGAACGCGGCACGATCCGCACGGATGTGCGCGAAGGGTTGCGCATCATCGGTTTCGAGCGGGCCGCCAGCATTGCCTTTGTTGTTGAAAACGAGAACGTCGTCATTCTGCGGATAGCCTATCGGGGCAAGCTTCTGGGGCTTTAAGCGGTCTTGGTCTTTGGGGCAAAGCGCACGCCACCGCCTTCTCCGCAGTGACGCAAACGGTACAGTTTCTTTCGTAAAAGCGACTATTGTCTGTCATGCGCAGTCACTAGGCTTCGCTCTATCGTCGTGCAGCAAAGGAATGTCTTTCTATGAAAAACCATGCCAGGGTTGTCGTGATCGGTGGGGGTGTCGTCGGCTGCTCGGTGCTCTATCACCTGACGAAATTCGGCTGGACCGATGTCGTTCTGGTCGAGCGCGCCGAACTGACCTCCGGGTCCACCTGGCATGCGGCGGGTGGCATGCACACGATCAATGGCGATCCCAATGTTGCCAAGCTGCAGAAATATACGGTCGAACTCTACAAAGAGATCGAGGAATATTCCGGCCAGGATATCGGCTTGCACATGACCTCCGGCCTGATGCTGGCGGCCACGCCCGCGCGCTTCGACTGGCTGAAATCGCTGCTGGCCAAGGGCAAATATGCAGGCGGGGAAGCGCGCCTGATTTCGGTGGAGGAAGCCTATGAGATGATGCCGCTGCTTGATCCGACGCAATTCGTCGGTGCGGTGTTTGATCCGCACGAGGGGCATCTCGATCCTTACGGCACCACGCATGCCTATGCGAAATCGGCGAAGAAAAACGGTGCCGAGATCTATCTGCACACCCGCGTCGAGGAATTGCAGCAGATGCCCGACGGCACCTGGCGGGTGATGACCAACAAGGGCGAAATCTATGCCGAGCATGTGGTGAATGCGGCAGGCCTCTGGGCGCGCGAAGTGGGCCGCATGGTGGGGCTGGAACTGCCGGTGCTTGCTATGGAGCACATGTATCTCATCACCGAAGACATGCCGGAAGTTATCGATTTCAACCGCACGCGTGGTCGCGAACTGATGCATTGCGTCGATTTCGACGGCGAGCTCTACATTCGCCAGGAACGCAACGGCATGCTGATGGGCACTTACGAGAAGGATTGCCGGCCCTGGTCTCCGCTCAAGACGCCCTGGGATTTCGGCCAGGAACTGCTGCCGGCCGATCTCGATCGCATTGCCGGTGAGCTGGAAGTGGGTTTCCGGCATTTCCCCGCCTTCAACAATGCCGGCATCAAGAAGGTCATCAACGGCCCCTTCACTTTCTCGCCGGATGGCAATCCGCTGGTCGGGCCGGTGCGCGGCTTGACGAATTTCTGGTCGGCCTGCGCGGTCATGGCCGGTTTCAGCCAGGGCGGCGGCGTGGGACTGGCGCTTGCCAACTGGATCATCGAGGGCGATCCGGGCTTTGATGTGTTTGCCATGGATGTCTGCCGCTATGGCGACTATGCAACGCTCACCTATACCAATGCCAAGGTGCGCGAAAATTATTCGCGCCGCTTCTCCATCCGCTATCCGAACGAGGAATTGCCGGCGGCGCGTCCGTTGCTGACAACGCCGATCTATGACCGGCTGAAGGGAGAGGGGGCAGTCTTCGGGGCTTCATATGGTCTTGAAACGCCGCTGTGGTTTGCGCCAAAGGGCGTCGAGGACGCATTCTCCTGGCGCCGGTCTGCCGATTTCGAACCGGTTGGTGCGGAAGCGCGGGCGGTGCGCCAAAGTGTCGGCCTTATGGAAATCTCCGGCTTTGCCAAATATTCGGTGAGCGGCGAGGGGGCGGCGGGCTGGCTCGACCTGATGCTGGCGGCCAAGCTGCCACCGGTCGGCAAGATGACACTTGCCCCCATGCTGAACGAGGCTGGCAAGCTGATCGGCGATTTCACGCTGGCCAATCTGGATGACGAGGAATTCATGCTGATCGGCTCTGGGATAGCCGAGGATTACCATATGCGCTGGTTTGAAGCGCATCTGCCGCGCGATGGCTCGGTGGAACTCAGCGCCCTTGGCCTTGGCCTTGTCGGGCTTGGGCTTGCCGGTCCGCAGTCGCGCGCCGTGCTGGAGAAACTGACGAAGAGTGACCTTTCCAACGAGGCCTTTCCCTTCATGACGATCGGCGAGCTGGAGCTGGGCATGGCGCCGGTTATGCTCGGGCGGGTCAGCTATACGGGTGATCTCGGCTATGAAATCTGGATGCGGCCGGAATTCCAGCGCCACGTGTTCGAGGCGCTGATGGAGGCGGGCGCCGAATTCGGCATCACGCTGTTTGGCCTGCGGGCCTTGAATGCGCTTCGCCTGGAGAAGGGCTTTGGCAGCTGGGCGCGGGAATACCGCCCGCTCTATGGCCCGATGGAAGCCGGGCTTTCCCGCTTCATCGCCTTGAAAAAGGACGTCAATTTTATCGGCAAAATGGGCGCGATCGAGGAAAAGCTCGCCGGAGGCAGTTTGCGCCTCGTTACCTTCACAGTTGCCGCCACCGATGCCGATGTTCTGGGAGACGAGCCGATTTCACTGAATGGCGAGGTGGTGGGCTGGGTCACCTCGGGTGGCTATGCGCATGGCTCAAGCGTTTCTGTCGCGCTCGGCTATGTGCCGAAGGCGCATGCGGCCACGCAGGAAGGCTGGCAGATCGAGGTGCTGGGCCAGATGCTGGAAGCAAGATTGTGCTTGAAACCGCTCTTTGATCCGGAAGGTTTGCGCATGCGCGCATGACTGGCGGCGCGTTTTTGCGCAGATCCTGCCGCATTTCTGGGACTGCTGTTGTTTAAGGCGCCAATTGAGGCAATGACTGGGGGTTTTTGCCGTGTTCCCGCCTTTTTGACTTCACATTTCAATCGAAACCAGTATGAATTTTTTAAAACCTAAGAACCCGTAAGGGCCACACATACAAGAGGCGCGGCTGAATATCGGACCGCGTCCGGGGGAAAATGAATGGAGTATTTTGTCCAGCAGCTCCTTAACGGGCTGACTCTTGGTTCCATCTATGGCCTTGTCGCGATCGGCTATACGATGGTCTACGGTATCATCGGCATGATCAACTTCGCCCATGGCGATATCTTCATGCTCGGCGGCTTTGCCGCATTGATCGTCTTCCTGATTCTCACATCCTTCTTTGCCGGTATTCCAGTCGCATTGGCGCTTCTGGTCATGCTGGTCGTGGCCATGCTGGTCACCAGCCTGTGGAACTGGACGATCGAGCGGGTGGCCTACCGGCCGCTTCGCGGCTCGTTCCGCCTTGCGCCGCTGATCACGGCCATCGGCATGTCCATCGTGCTGTCCAATTTCATCCAGGTCACGCAGGGCCCGCGCAACAAGCCGGTTCCGCCTCTGGTCAATGATGTCTATCACTTCGGCTCGGTCACCGTATCGCTGAAGCAGATCCTCATCGTTCTGGTCACGACGATCCTGCTCACGGCATTCTGGTACATCGTCAACAAGACGCCGCTCGGTCGTGCCCAGCGCGCCACCGAACAGGACCGCAAGATGGCGGCACTGCTCGGCGTTGATGTTGACCGGACCATCTCGATCACCTTCATCATGGGGGCCGCGCTCGCTGCCGTAGCCGGTACCATGTATCTGATGTATTACGGGGTGGCCTCATTCAATGATGGCTTCATTCCGGGCGTCAAGGCATTTACCGCAGCCGTTCTCGGCGGTATCGGCTCACTTCCCGGTGCCGTGCTCGGTGGTCTGCTGATCGGCCTCATCGAGTCGCTCTGGTCGGCCTATTTCTCCATCGCTTACAAGGACGTGGCGACCTTTGCCATTCTTGCCTTCGTCTTGATCTTCAAGCCGACCGGCATTCTTGGCCGCCCCGAAGTGGAGAAGGTTTGACATCATGGCAAACACACAATCGCCGGCGCCTGACATTGCGCCGGGCCTGATGGCAAAGGCCATCAAGGAAGGCCTGTTCGCCGGAGTTCTGGCGCTCGGCATGTTCCTGCTGTTCGTCGGTATCGAAACCTACCAGGATATCGATAACCGGCTGGTCTGGCGCACGCGCTGGGAACTTCTTGCTGTTTTCGTTCTGGTCGCAGCCATTGGCCGCTTCCTGATGGTGGGCTTCATCACGCCGCATTTCGCCGCGCGAAAGCTTGCCAAGGGCAAGGCCGGGCAGGCGGATTCAGCCGAGGAAGAGAGCTTCTTCAAGCGGAATTTCTCCAAGATCGCGATCCTGGCGCTGCTGTTTTACCCGCCGATCGTCGTTTATCTCTACGGCGTGCAGGGCTCGCTGAAATTCGTCGACAATTTCGGCATCCAGATCCTCATCTATGTGATGCTGGCCTGGGGTCTCAACGTCGTCGTCGGTCTCGCTGGCCTGCTCGATCTCGGCTATGTCGCCTTCTATGCGGTGGGCGCCTATTCCTACGCGCTCCTGTCCGATCACTTCGGCCTGTCCTTCTGGGTGCTCCTGCCAATGGCCGGCATTCTGGCCGCTTTCTGGGGCATTATCCTCGGCTTTCCGGTCTTGCGTCTTCGGGGTGACTATCTGGCCATCGTGACGCTGGCCTTTGGCGAAATCATCCGCCTCGTGCTGATGAACTGGTCGGAAGTCACCGGCGGTACGGCCGGTATCTCGGGCGTGGCAAAGGCCTCGATCTTCGGCATCTATTCGTTCGATGTCGGTGCGCCGAACAATTTTGCCCGTGCCTTCGACCTGCCGATGTCGTCGGCCTATTACAAGATCTTCCTGTTCTACGTGATCCTGGCGCTCTGCCTGCTCACCGCCTATGTGACGATCCGCCTGCGCCGCATGCCGATCGGCCGGGCCTGGGAAGCGCTGCGCGAAGACGAGATCGCCTGCCGTTCGCTCGGCATCGATACGGTGAAGACCAAGTTGACGGCTTTTGCCATCGGCGCCATGTTCGGCGGCTTTGCCGGCTCCTTCTTTGCGGCCCGCCAGGGCTTCGTATCGCCGGAAAGCTTTGTCTTCCTGGAATCGGCCGTCATCCTTGCCATCGTCGTTCTCGGCGGCATGGGCTCGCTCACCGGCATTGCGGTGGCAGCCGTTCTGATGGTCGGCGGTACCGAACTCTTGCGCGAGATGGAATTCCTCAAGCATGTTTTCGGGCCCGATTTCACGCCGGAACTTTACCGCATGCTGCTCTTCGGCCTGGCCATGGTCGTGGTCATGCTGTTCAAGCCGCGCGGCTTTGTCGGCTCACGTGAACCGACGGCCTTCCTGAAAGAACGCAAGGCCGTTTCCGGAAGCTTCACCAAGGAGGGTCACGGCTGATGACCCCCGGAAACCAGACAATGACAACCGAGACGATCCTGAAGATCGAGCATCTGTCGATGCGCTTCGGCGGACTGATGGCGATCAACGACCTGTCGTTCGACGTCAAGCGCGGCGATATCACCGCACTGATTGGGCCGAACGGCGCGGGTAAAACGACGGTGTTCAACTGCATCACCGGCTTTTACAAGCCGACCATGGGCATGATCACCATGACCCAGAAGGGCGGCAAACAGTATCTGCTGGAACGGCTGACCGATTTCGAAATCACCAAGCAGGCCAAGGTCGCCCGTACCTTCCAGAATATCCGGCTGTTTTCGGGCCTCACGGTTCTGGAAAACCTGCTGGTGGCCCAGCACAACAAGCTGATGAAGGCCTCCGGCTATACGGTTCTGGGTCTTCTCGGTATCGGGGGCTACAAGGCGGAAGCCGAGGCGGCCATCGAAAAGGCGCGGGTCTGGCTGGAAAAGGCCGATCTGATCGACCGCGCCGACGATCCGGCCGGCGACCTTCCCTATGGCGCGCAGCGCCGTCTGGAAATCGCGCGTGCCATGTGCACCGATCCGGAAGTGCTGTGCCTGGATGAGCCGGCAGCCGGTCTCAACCCGCGTGAATCGCTGGCGCTCAACACGCTGCTGAAGAGCATTCGCGATGAAAACGGCACCTCGCTTCTCCTCATCGAACACGACATGTCGGTGGTGATGGAGATTTCCGATCATGTGGTGGTGCTGGAATATGGGCAGAAGATTTCCGACGGCACGCCAGATCACGTGAAGAATGATCCACGCGTGATCGCGGCCTACCTCGGCGTCGAGGACGACGAGGTAGAGGAAGTCATACATGAAGAACTCGACGGGAGCATGCGTTGATGGCTGATGAACCTCTTCTGAAGGTCAGCGGCGTCGAGACCTATTACGGCAATATCCGCGCACTCGCCGGTGTCGATGTCGACGTGAAAAAGGGCGAAATCGTCAGCCTGATCGGTGCCAATGGCGCCGGTAAATCGACGCTGATGATGACGATCTGCGGCAGTCCGCAGGCGCGTCACGGCTCGGTCGTTTTCGATGGCACGGATATCACCAAGATGCCCACGCATCTGATTGCCCGGCGCCGCATCGCCCAGTCTCCTGAAGGTCGCCGCATTTTTCCGCGCATGACCGTCTATGAGAACCTGCAAATGGGTGCCGGTCTCGACAACCTGAAATATTTCAACGAGGACGTGGAAAAGATCTTCACGCTGTTTCCGCGCCTCAAGGAACGCCAGAGCCAGCGGGGCGGCACGCTTTCGGGCGGCGAGCAGCAGATGCTGTCCATCGGTCGCGCGCTGATGGCACGGCCGAAGCTCCTGCTTCTCGACGAGCCGTCGCTTGGCCTTGCCCCCCTGATCGTCAAGCAGATCTTCGAGGCGATCAAGGTGTTGAACGAGAAGGAAGGTCTGACGGTCTTCCTGGTGGAACAGAATGCCTTTGCAGCCCTGAAATTGTCGCACCGGGCTTATGTGATGGTGAACGGCAAGGTGACGATGAGCGGTTCTGGCAAGGATTTGCTTGCCAACCCGGAAGTTCGCGCCGCCTATCTCGAAGGTGGACGGCATTGAGCGCGCAATCGTCATTCCGTGTAAGGGCAGGGAGAGTTTGAGATGCAGGGACTTTTCTTCGAAAGCGATACGGGCGCCCGCTATGTGCTGCGCTTCATCGTCCTGATGATCGGCTTGTGGACGGCATGGCGCACCGGTCGCGCCGTGGCGGAAGGCTGGAACGAGCTTCCGCTTGTGTTCGCCTACACATTGCTTCTGGGCGTGATGATGCGCTTCCTGCATTTTTCGCTGTTCCAGGGACCTTTCCTCAGCATCGGCTACTACGTTCTCGACGTGGTGCTGCTGTTCATTCTGGCGGTGATTGGCTTTCGCATGCGCCGCACCGGCCAGATGGTGGATAACTATTACTGGTTGTATGAAAGAAGCTCAGCTTTTTCCTGGAAGAAGAAGAATTGACAGTCTGAGGATTTCGGCCTCAGATTGCGCAATCAGGGAACCAGTTACCGATGCAAGGATGGTGGGTCTTGCAGACGGTTCGTCACGAAAACCCGCCCAATGAACTGGGAGTAACACTATGAAGAAGTCTCTTCTTTCGGCGGTGGCGTTGACGGCAGTCGTTGCCTTCGGCGGCTCTGCCTTCGCCGATATCCTCGTCGGCGTCGCCGGTCCGTTGACCGGCCCGAACGCAGCCTTCGGCGCACAGCTCCAGAAGGGTGCCGAACAGGCCGCAGCAGACATCAATGCTGCCGGCGGCATCAACGGCGAGAAGATCAAGATCGTTCTCGGCGATGACGTGTCCGACCCCAAGCAGGGTGTATCGGTTGCCAACAAGTTCGTGGCGGATGGCGTGAAATTCGTCGTTGGTCATTTCAACTCGTCGGTTTCCATCCCGGCATCGGATGTCTACGCTGAAAACGGCATCGTTCAGGTCACGCCTGCTTCGACTGCCGAGAAGTACACCGACCGCGGCCTGTGGAACACCTTCCGCACCTGCGGTCGTGACGACCAGCAGGGCGGTGTCGCCGGCAAGTATATTTCTGAGAAGTTCAAGAGCGCCAAGGTTGCTGTCGTTCATGACAAGACCACCTACGGTCAGGGTCTTGCTGATCAAACCAAGAAGGCAATGAACGCGCTCGGCGTCAAGGAAGTGATCTACGAAGGCATTACCGTTGGCGACAAGGACTTCTCGGCCCTTGTGTCCAAGATGAAGGAAGCCGGCGTTGGTGTGGTTTACTTCGGCGGCCTGCACACGGAAGCCGGTCTCCTGATCCGCCAGATGGCTGACCAGGGCCTCAAGGCTCCCCTGATGTCGGGTGATGGCATCACCTCCAACGAACTGGCCGCGATCGCCGGGGATGCCGTCAACGGCACGCTGATGACCTTCCCGCCGGATCCGCGCACGAACCCCAATGCAAAGGACATTGTTGCGAAGTTCCGCGCTGCAAACTTCGAGCCGGAAGCCTACACGCTCTACTCATACGCCGCCCTGCAGATCCTAGCTGACGCTGCCAAGGCTGCCGGCACGAATGATCCGACCAAGGTTGCCGCAGCGATGAAGGCCAAGGGCCCGTTCAAGACCGCCATCGGCGACATCGGCTTCGATGCCAAGGGCGACATCACCCGTCCTGACTATGTCATGTACGAGTGGAAAAAAGGCACTGACGGCAAGTACGACTACTTCCAGATGTAAGATCCCTCGGGATCTTGATCGGGAGCCCGGTATTGCGCCGGGCTCCTTTTTTCATGGTCGGTGGTTTCGTGCCGATGCCGCTGTTTGTGACCGGGACAGGCACCCGTAAGCTGCTCTGTATCTGTTGCCAGAGGCTCGACATAATCAGTAGTGTTTTCGAGTATGGTCGGTTGCCTGTCAGCCGCGTGAGATGGGGTTCGTCCGTGCGATATGCAGTGCTTGCGGTGATAGCGTGTGCGGCTGGGCTGTCCTCGTGCTCACAAGTCACAGACAAAATGGAGAGTGCTGCCAATCGCTCGTTCACCAGCTATGCTCTGGGCAAGCCCTATGCCGAGGTTGCAAGCGTTGGTACCTCGCCGATGGAGAGGCTGGCCGGCAATGACCGCGCAACCTTCGGCCCGCTTCTCGGCTCGACGCCGCTTGTCAATGGCATGACCGTCTATCGTCATATGGCGCCATCGGCCCGCACTGAGCGTGGCTCTGATTTCGGGGGGCTGGTCGGCACCTCGTCAGTCTCCGAAAACAATCGGCTTTCCTATTTCCTGGTTGGCCAAGATGGCGTTGTGAAGGATTGGGCAACGGGATCGGTGCCGGGTAATGCCAGCAGTTGCATCAGCTATATCGGCGGCATTATCCAGCGCTGCTCGGATCTCACGCAATTCCAGGCATCATTGACACTTTATGACGCGCGGGTCCTGACCAAGGACGGCCAGCCTATTTCCGTTTGGGGCGCACCTGCAGCCACCGCGCCGGTACCGGCTGCGATTTCCAAGCCGACGAAAGCCGCGCCGCGGACATAAAAGAGGCTGCCTAACTTGCCCGACGCATTGTCTGGTCCAGCCCGGTGGACTGGGTTGGAATCCGCACGAAATCACTTGTTTCGCGCACGCTCGTCCTGCCCGTGGTCGGATGGAATGTCACCCATCGTGCCACCTGTCCGCCAAGTCTTGCCTCAATCAGTTTGATGCCATGCGCTCGCAGGAACTTTTTGGCGTATTCGGTATTGAGTGCGCCGGGATCAATACCGCTATCGTCTTTGAGGCGGCCACCAAACAGTTTGGCGACCAGTCGTTCGGGTTTTGCACCATTGCGGCACAGGTCCATGACAAGGCTGGCCATGGCAGTGTCGCCGTAGCGATATTGCTGTGCCACAGGTGCTCGGTCGCCGCCTTGAGGCAGTATAAAATGGTTCATTCCACCTATTGCCGCGAAGGGATCGTAGATACAGGCGCAGATGCAGGAGCCAAGCACTGTGCTGAAAAGGCATTCAGCATCATTTGATACCAGGCACTGCCCGCCAATAAGATGGATAACTTCAAATCCGTCGCTGTTCTGGCCCACGCGCTTTTCCGCTTCTTGAGTTTCAGGGCACCCTTCTGGATAAACTTAGAGCGTGTTTCGACCTGATTGAATCCAGTTTATCTGAATATTCGCATGTTATTATAATGTGCGAGACAGTTAAATAAACGAAGAATCTCGTTCCAACATTTTTAAGCAACCAAAACATTCGGCGTGGTCAATAGACTGGGTACACTCGTGGATGCAGGTCCCTTTTGAAACGGATACGTCTTCTTGTGATGGCATTGTCCGGATCATGTAAGGCACCGGGCGTGTTTTTCTCCCCGCCGTCGTGATTTGGTATCAGACCTCGTGGAGAACATTGGCGGCCCTGACGGCGGCCGATGCGCGCTTTTCCACGCCGAGTTTCACATAGATCTGTTCGAGATGCTTGTTCACCGTGCGCGAGGACAGGCCGAGAATATCGCCGATATCTTTGTTGGACTTGCCCTTGGCAATCCACATCAGCACTTCGGATTCACGCAAGGTAAGGGGAAATGTTCGTGCAGCACCACATCATCCGGGCGGCTGCTGGCAGCGGTGACCCGAAACAGGTATTCATCGGTGCCGATGGCGCCGAGGAAGGCAAATTGCCGCTTCGTCGCCTCGCCATCCTGGGTGAAGGGAAAGGTCGCATCGCGGGAAAATCCCGGCCTATCACGCCCGGCCATCCAACTGGCAATCTGGCCGATGACGAGGTCAGCCCGGCCTTGTGCCGGGCTCTTTGCATTGTCCCTGCGTGTCCTCCCAAGCCATGTCGGGGGCGTCCCAGAGTTGTCTCGTGATGGGATATCGATGTGTAATAGTATGCAATACATACTAATTGACGGCTATCAAGCTTAGCGCTAACCTTATTGCTAAGGCAGTCGTCGCGATGAGTCAGGAGTGGCTTTGACGAGATGCCGGATCGTCTGAGGCTCTGAGGACGCCTCGCTACCGGGAGGAAACATTCATGCAATCCGATACGCACCTTCGCATGGGCGGAGGGCGAGCGCTTACGCTTGCCTTTCTCGCTGCCGTCATCGAAGGCTTTGACCTGCAGGCAGCCGGCGTGGCCGTGCCGAAGCTTGCGCCTGCATTTGGTCTCACTCCGGCGCAGATAGGGCTTTTCTTTTCATCGGCAACATTTGGCCTCATTCTTGGAGCGCTTGGCGGCGGCCGGGTTGCAGATGCCTGGGGTCGTCGGGCTGGTCTCGTCCTGTCACTGTTGACTTTCGGTATATTCTCGGCCGCGACAGCCTTTGCCTCTACTTATGAACAGTTGCTGATCCTGCGCTTCCTGACGGGGGTTGGCCTGGGCGGGGCTCTGCCCAATCTCGTCAATATTGCAGCAGAATCGGTCGATCCGAGCCGTCGGGGACGGGCAGTCTCCATCATGTATGCGGGCGTTCCTCTTGGCGGCGCGATTGCCAGCGGCGTGGCCATGCTTGGCCTGCATGGTGGCGACTGGCACTCGATCTTCCTGGTCGGCGGGATCATGCCCATCATCCTTGCGCCCTTCGTGCACTCTATGCTGCCGCCGCTGGCTGTCGTCAAAGGCCAGGCAAGATCTGCAGCGGCTGCCGTATCTGCGGTCTTTGCTCACGGCACGTTTGTGCGGACGCTTGCGCTCTGGGTGTCCTTCTTCCTCGGTCTTCTGGTTGTCTATCTGCTTCTCAACTGGATGCCGCAGCTTTTGGTGGCGCGCGGTCTGGAGCGCAACGATGCCTCTCTGGTTCAGTTGCTGTTTAACGTTGGTGGCATTGCCGGTAGCCTGATTGGCGGGCGCATGCTCGATCGCAGCCGTCCCGGCCTGCCTGTTGCGCTGTCTTTTGCCGCTGCTGCCGCTGCACTCTTGATGCTCGGTCTCCTGCCGGCCAATGTCGGGCTGATGCTGATCGGCGGTACGCTTGTCGGTGCAGCCATTCTCTGTATGCAGGCCATTCTCTATGGTGTGGCGCCGCAATGCTATGCTTTCGAAATCCGTGGCACCGGCGTCGGCCTCGCCGTTGCCGTCGGTCGGTTGGGTTCGATTGCAGGCCCTCTGTATGCCGGCTTCCTTGTGGCGCGGGGCAGCACGCCATCGGACGTGATGTTCGCCCTCGTGCCTATCACGATCCTGGCCGGCGTCACGACGTTGGTTCTGTTGTCGAAGCGCGCAGTAAATCCGAACTGACATTTGCTTCAAGCCGGGAAAGGCACCTTTCCCGGTTGCCGCCCGCCATGGATTCACCGGATGGATCCGGTGATATTCACGCCAGAAACTCAGACCTCGTGCAGAACATTGGCAGCCCTGACGGCGGCCGATGCGCGATTTTCCACGCCGAGTTTCACATAGATCTGTTCGAGATGCTTGTTCACCGTGCGCGAGGAAAGCCCGAGAATATCGCCGATATCCTTGTTGGACTTGCCCTTGGCAATCCACATCAGCACTTCGGATTCACGCAAGGTCAGCGGGAAATGTTCGCGCAGCACCACATCATCCGGGCGGCTGCTGGCAGCGGTGACCCGAAACAGGTATTCATCGGTGCCGATGGCGCCGAGGAAGGCAAATTGCAGCTTTGTCGCCTCGCCATCCTGGGTGAAAGGAAAGGTCGCATCGCGTGAAAATCCCGGCCTGTCGCGCCCGGCCATCCAGCTGGCAATCTGGCGGATGACGAGATCGAGCCCGTCATCGCGACCGGTGGCCGTGTTTATCAGTCGTGTTGCCTGTGGTGTAGACCAGTGCAGCGCACCGCTGCCCTTGACCGCCAGCAGATGACGACCGGCGGCATCGAGCGCCACGCGGGCGCTCTGGGTGGAGCGGGCATTTGAGAGATGCACGCGGATGCGGGCGCGCAGCTCATCGATATTGATGGGCTTGGTCAGATAGTCGACGCCGCCACTGTCCAGCGCATGGACCACATGCTCGGTTTCGGTAAGGCCGGTCATGAAGATGACCGGCACCTGCGAGGCTGAAGGACTGGCTTTCAGCCGCCGGCAGGTGGCAAAACCGTCCATGGCCGGCATGACCGCATCCAGCAGGATGAGATCCGGCGTGATGCGCTCGACGATATTGAGGGCCGATTGGCCGGAGGTGGCAATCAGCACGGAAAAGCCGGAGGCCTCCAGCGCTTCGGTGAGGAAACCCAGCGCCTCGGGGCTATCATCGACGAGAAGCACGATATCGCGCGGCATGGACACGTCAGACATGGTCAGCGGGTCTTTCCTCGGTGAAACGGTTGAGGAAGGTCATATAGCCTGCCAGATCGAAGGCCTGAATATAGGCTGTGAGCGCCTGCGTGAAGGGCTGATTTTCCGGCAGCTTGGCGAGATCGACAAGCTTTGCCTCGATACCCCGTACATAGCCGATTTCACCCAGCTGCAGCAGGTCCTGCACATGGGCATGGCCGGGGCTGGTGACCGGCGGCGCCTTTTGCGGCGGCAGCAGGGTCTCGCCCTCATAGATCCAGGTGAGGCCGAGATGCAGTGCCAGCTTATCGGACAGCTGGCGGATATCCACCGGCTTGGCGATCGTATCGCTATGGCCGTCGCCCTCACGGATCACCGTTGCGCCATCGCCGATATTGGCCGATAGCATCAGGATGGGAGCCGCCTGGCCATTATCACGCAGCCGCTCCACCAGTTGCCAGCCATTCATGCCCGGCATCAGGATGTCGATGAGGAAAAGATCAGGGCGAACACCTTCGATCAGTCTCAGACATTCCGCCCCGCCATTGGCGGTCAGCACGACGAAATCGAGCGGCGCGAGCACTTCGCGCATCATGTCGCGATGGTCTTCATTGTCATCCACCACCACGACGGTGCGGCGCGGGCCGGTATAGGAAACAATGCGCTTTTCCGGCGCCGGCATGGTGCTGGAGCGATCGACAGCGGACAGCAACAGGCGCACGCGGAAGGTGGAGCCTTCGTCCTTGCGGCTTGTGACCGAGATTTCACCGCCCAGCGTATTGGTGAGCAGCTGGGTAATGGTGAGGCCGAGGCCAAGGCCCGGCATGGGTCGCACACTTTCCGCCTCGCCACGCTGGAAGGGTTCATAGATCCGCCCGAGATCCTTTTCGGCAATGCCGCGGCCGGTATCGCTGATGGTGAAGGTTGCCACCTGGCTGCGATAGGCGACCTCGAAGCGCACCGTACCTTGATCGGTAAACTTGATCGCATTGGAGAGGAGATTGACGAGGATCTGGCGCAGGCGCTTTTCGTCGCTTCGGACATAATAGGGCAGGCTACGGGCGCGCTCATGCACGAAATTCAGGCCCTTGGCCTGCGCCTGCGGACGAAACATCTCGACGATCTGGTCGAGGAAATCCTCGATATTGATCTCGTTGGAATAGACCTGCAGGCGACCGGCCTCGATTTTCGAGATGTCGAGAAGCCCGTCGATGAGGCCGGAAAGGTGGTCGGCGGAGCGCTTGATCACCCGGATGGCTGATTGACGCGGCACGGGAATGGTCTCGTCGCGCTCCAGCAGCTGGGCATAGCCCATCACGGCATTCAGCGGCGTGCGCAGTTCGTGGCTGAGGCCCACCACGTAACGGCTCTTGGCGCGGTTGGCAGCTTCCGCCGTTTCCTTGGCTTTTTGAAGGGCCGCATCCGTCTTTTTGTGGGCGGCGATTTCCTTCAACAGAAGCGTGTTCTGGCGCGAGGATTCCTCTTCCGCCACCACCCGGCTGTCATGCGCCAGCACATAGAACCACGAGACGATGCCGGCAATGATGGCAAAGACGAAGAAGACGACGAGAATCGTGCCGTAAATGACATCGGCATTGGCGGGCGTTGCCTCGCTCACCTGAAAGGCGATCAGCGCCATGATGCCGCCGATCAGCGAGATGGATATCAGCGCGGTCATGGCATAGCGCCCCAGCCGGGTCATCAGCCGTTCGACCACTAGATCGGAGAGGAAGGAGCGGGCAACGCTGCCCAGCTGCGCCTTCATCTGCGCCTTTGGCTTGCACATATCGTGGCAACGGCTGTCGAGCGAGCAGCATAGCGAGCAGATGGGGGCGGCATAGGCGGGGCACCAGGCCATGTCCTCCGGCTCGAAGGGATGCTCGCAGATCGAACAGGTGATCGAGCTCTGGTTCTTCCAGGCTTGGCGCGGCTTGCGCGCCAGGTAGAAACGACCCTTGGTTCCCCAGGCAATCAGCGGCGAGATGAGGAAGGCCGACAGCGTCAGATAGGTGGAGAGCGAGGCAAGCAGGCTGCCGAATGTGCCGAAATGCGCAGCCAGCGCGATGGCTGTGGCGCCAAACATGCTGCCAAGGCCGACAGGGTTCAGATCATAAAGATGGGCGCGCTTGAACTCGATGCCGGGTGGCGACAGGCCGAGCGGCTTGTTGATGAACAGATCTGCCGAAATGGTGCAGAGCCAGGCCATGGCGATGATCGAGAAAATGCCAAGCGTCGCTTCCAGGATGCGATAGATGCCAAGCTCCATCAGGAGAAGCGCAATCGCCACATTGAAGATCAGCCAGACGACCCGGCCCGGATGGCTATGCGTGAGGCGGGAAAAGAAGTTCGACCAGGCGAGCGACCCGGCATAGGCATTCATCACATTGATCTTCAGCTGCGATACGACAACGAAAGCTGCCATCAGCAGCATGGCGGCTGTGTCATTGGGGATCATGTAGCCGAAGGCGGCGAAATACATATGCGCCGGATCGGCAGCCTGGCTGATCGGCACGCCGGTGGAGAGGGTTAGTACCGCAAGGAAAGAGCCGGCCAGGAGTTTTGGCACGCCCACCACCACCCAGCCGGGGCCGGCGAGAAACACGGCAAAGCGGTGGCGCCATTTCTCCTGTCCTTCCGGCGGCAGGAAGCGCAGAAAATCCACCTGTTCGCCGATCTGCGGCATCAGCGCCAGGATGACGGCAGAGGCGGCGCCGAATTCCAGCAGGTTGAAAGGGGCATTGCCGCCCACCTGCGCATTGGAATGGTTGATGCCGGCAAAGGCACGCCAGAGATCGAATTTTTCCCAATCGATGAAGGCGATGAAGATGAAGGGCAGGATGTTGAGGACGATCCAGAAGGGCTGCGTGACCAGCTGGAAGCGCGAGATGAGCTGCACGCCATAGATGACCAGCGGAATGACCACCACGGCGCTGATCATATAGCCGAGCCAGGGCGGGATGCCGAGCGCCAGTTCCAGCGCCGCCGTCATGATCGAGGCCTCGATGGCAAACAGCATGAAGGTGAAGCTTGCATAGATCAGCGAGGTGATGGTCGAGCCGATATAGCCAAAGCTTGCGCCGCGGGTCAGAAGGTCGATATCGACGCCGTGGCGGATGGCATAGCGGCTGATCGGCAGGCCGACGACGAGCATGACGACGGCGGCCACCAGAATGGCGAAAAAGGCATTGGTGGTGCCATAGGAGAGCGTGATTGCCCCGCCGATCGCTTCCAGCGCCAGGAAGGAAATCGCGCCGATGGCGGTCTGCGAAATGCGGCTGGAGGAAAAGCGCCGTGCACTTTTGGCGGTAAAGCGCAGCGCATAGTCTTCCAGCGTCTGGTTGGCGACCCAGCGATTGTATTCGCGCCGAACGGGGATGATGCGTTGCCGCGCTGCCATGCGTGTTCTGGCGTCCTTTTGTGCATGATGATCAACTAGGCATTTTCATGGGTTCGCCCGCCAAAAGCAAGCGGGATTGCTGTTGCAGGCATCGCAAACTGCGGGAGTGACAGGCTATTGGAAGCGGGCGGAGAGGAGGCGTGCGTTGGCGAAGCGTTTCCACATGCAAATGCAGGTGATGGCCATGACCAGGGCGGCAAAGGCAAAGGGTGCGGCAAGCGCCAGTTCGCGGCTTGTCACGCTTTCCGTCACCCGCACGATGATGCCGGACAGCAAAAGGCCGATCGGGATCGACCCCCAGCCGAAGAAGCGGTTGACGCTGTTGACGCGGCCGAGAATATGCTGCGGCACGAGGCTCTGGCGCATGGTTACCGTGATGGTGTTCCACACCATGCCGAAGAATTCCGCCAAGACCAGTGCACACCAGACCGGTGCGGCATGGGTGGACAGGGCAATGACGGCGAACTGAACCGTCGAGGCAATCAACGTCAATCGCAGCGCATTGCCGGGGCCTAGCCATTTGACGAGCGGAGCGGCGCAAAATCCGCCGATGATGCCTCCGGCGGCGGCTGCCGTCAGCAACAGGCCATATTGCATGGCCGACATTTGCAGGACTTCCTGGGTGTAAAGCACCAGCGCCACCAGCATCAGATGGCCCATGCCGTTCATGACCGCAACACCGAGCGCCATATCGCGCAGCAGGGTGTTGCGCCAGAGAAAGGCTGCGCCATCGCGGATTTCGGCCAGCCAATGGCGCTTCTCGGCGGCAGGCTTTGCCCGAAACACGCCTTTGATGGAATAGATGCAGAGGGCGGCAAACACGAAGCCGAAGCCGTTGGCCACAAAGGCAAGCGGCAGCGCGACGGCGATGATCAGGCCGGCAAGCGGCGGCCCCAGCAGTGAGTTGCCGACAAGCTCGACGCTCCACATGCGACCATTGGCGGCGGCGAGCCGCGAGGCCGGCACGATGGCCGGCATCAGGGTCTGGGCGGAATTGTCGCGCAGCACTTCGGCGCAGCCGTAGACCAGGGCGGTTGCGAGCAGCAGCCAGTAGATGGGTTGTGACGGCAGCCCATTGCCTTCGTTCAAGATCAGCGGTTGCGACGCCCAGACGGCCAGCCCAAGCCCGGTCAGCAGCAGGAAGCGCAGAAGATCCATGGCCAGCACCAGACGCCGGCGATCGACCCGGTCGATGATGACGCCGGCGGGCAGCGAAAAGACGAGCCAGGGCAGGCGCAGCGAAACACCCACCAGCGCAATCGCGATCGGGTCACGCGTCAGAAGCGAGGCAACCCAGGGCCAGGCAACCGTGCCGATGCCGTCGCCCAGATTGGATATGCCGCTTGCAGTGATCAGCGCCGCATATTTGCGGCCAAGAGGCTCTTTGGGAGAAGAGCCAGCAGGAAGCTCGGTCATGCGCAACATAGAGCATTCAGCCGCTACCAAGGCAAGCGTCCGGCGCCTTCTACGTCATGCTTCCCGTTTCGCCCCCTTCCTTACGTCATTCGACGTATGTGGTTTTGCAGTGCAGCGAACCATTATTCGTGAAGCAACGATTAACGGCCACACAAAGGCGCGTTGCACACGAACAAGAAGAGGGGTTCGACTGATGAATTTCAAAGCCAAACTTTCCGGCGCGATGATCGCTGCCATTCTCTCCACCACCGCATTCCACGGTGCATTCGCCGCTGATGACACGATCAAGATCGGCGTTCTGCACTCGCTCTCCGGCACCATGGCGATTTCGGAAACGACGCTGAAGGATGCCATGCTGATGCTCATCGACGAGCAGAACAAGAAGGGCGGCGTTCTGGGCAAAAAGCTCGAAGCCGTCGTCGTCGATCCGGCTTCCGATTGGCCGCTGTTTGCCGAAAAGGCCCGCGAGTTGATCGCCAAGGACAAGGTTGCCGCCGTATTCGGTTGCTGGACGTCTTCGTCGCGCAAGTCCGTTCTGCCGGTCTTCGAAGAGCTGAACTCCATCCTCTTCTACCCGGTTCAGTACGAGGGTGAAGAATCCTCGCGCAACATCTTCTACACCGGTGCCGCTCCCAACCAGCAGGCCATTCCGGCTGTCGATTACCTGGCCGAGAAGGAAGGCGTTCAGCGCTGGGTTCTGGCCGGCACCGACTATGTCTATCCGCAGACGACCAACAAGATCCTGAAGGCCTATCTGATGTCGAAGGGCGTCAAGGAAGCCGATATCATGGTCAACTACACGCCGTTCGGCCATTCCGATTGGCAGACCATCGTCTCCGACATCAAGAAGTTCGGCTCGGCCGGCAAGAAGACCGCCGTTGTTTCCACCATCAATGGCGATGCCAATGTTCCCTTCTACAAGGAACTCGGCAACCAGGGCATCAAGGCTGAAGACATTCCGGTCGTCGCCTTCTCCGTCGGTGAAGAAGAACTGGCCGGCATCGATACCAAGCCGCTGGTTGGCCATCTGGCTGCCTGGAACTACTTCCAGTCCGTCGATGCGCCGGTCAATGCCGAGTTCATCAAGACCTGGCATGCCTTCACCAAGAACGACAAGCGCGTGACGAACGACCCGATGGAAGCCGCCTATATCGGCTTTAACGCCTGGGTTAAGGCCGTCGAGGCTGCCGGCACCACCGATACGGACAAGGTTCTCGACAGCATTATCGGCGTTTCCGTGCCGAACCTGTCTGGCGGCACCTCCACCGTCATGCCGAACCACCACATCACCAAGCCGGTGCTGATCGGTGAAATCCAGGCCGATGGCCAGTTCGAAATCGTGCAGCAGACGCCGTCTGTCGTGGGCGACGAATGGTCGGATTACCTGCCGGACTCCAAGGACCTGATCTCCGATTGGCGCAAGCCGATGGAATGCGGCAACTTCAACGTTGTCACCGGCAAGTGCGGCGGCAAGGGCAGCTGATTTTAAAACCCTTCCCTAATCCCTCCCCAAAAGGGCGAGGGATTAGGTCTGCGCTTGTCGCAAGATCATCACACGTTTTGGACCACGCTTACCCCCCTCTGTCCTGCCGGACATCTCCCCCTCAAGGGGGGTGATCGGCAAGAGACGAAGCCATCGCACAAGATCTGCGCCTCAAGACTGTTTCCGTTGTGATTGCTATGAGGCGTGCATGATGTGGGATCTCCCCCCTTGAGGGGGAGATGTCCGGCAGGACAGAGGGGGGTGAGCCCCACGCGTTGACGCTCACGGCGTCTGCTGCAACGAGGGGCGATCACATGCTGCGTTTCTTTCTTTCCACCCTTTTGCTGATGCTGTCTCTTGCAGCACCATCCATGGCGCAGAGCGATCCGACATCGCTGTTCAACGCGCTGGGCAAGGCCGATTTCAAGCAGGCCGAAGACGTGATCGGCCAGCTGGCCGCCTCTGCCGATCCGCGTATCGTGCCGGCCCTGCAAGCCTTCGGCGAGGGCGATCTCTACGTGCGCAAGGCCGATGGCGCGGTCTTCATCGCCAAGCCCGCCGGCGCCGATCTCGCCCTCATCGACCCGGTGACCGGGGCATCCGCCGGCGAGGCGCCAAAATCTGCCGTCACCAAGATCAAGGTCAACAACACGCTGCGCCGTGCGATCCGTTCCGCGCTTGGCGGGCTGACGCTTTTGAGCCCCGACCGCGCTGTGCGGCTGGCTGCGGCTCAGGCTGTCCTACAATCGCCCAGCGCTGAAAATCTCGAACTTGTCGAGGCAGCACTTGCCGCTGAAACCGACAAGCAGGTGAAAGCCCGCATGGAAGAGGCGCGTGCCGTTTCCGTTTTGGCATCCGATCGTTCCGTCGAGGAAAAGCGGGCCTCTATCGCAACCGTTGCCTCACTTGGCGGTCGTGAGGCGATCGGCATCCTGATGTCGGTTTCTGCAAATCTTGATGCCGGATTGAAACCGGATGTCGATGCAGCGATTGCCGGTATCGAAAGCAAGCTTCTGTTCTGGGATATGGGCCAGAACATCTGGTACGGCCTGTCGCTCGGTTCTGTTCTGCTGCTTGCTGCGATCGGCCTTGCCATCACCTTTGGCGTGATGGGCATTATCAACATGGCGCATGGCGAAATGGTGATGATCGGCGCCTATTCCACCTTCATGGTGCAGCAGGTGATCCGTAGCCACTATCCCGACCTGTTTGACTGGTCGCTTGCCATTGCGCTGCCCGTCGCCTTTCTGGTGACCGGTGCCGTTGGCCTCGTCATCGAGCGCGGCGTCATCCGCTTCCTCTATGGCCGCCCGCTGGAAACGCTGCTCGCCACCTGGGGTATTTCGCTGATCCTGCAGCAGACCATCCGCACCATTTTCGGTCCGACGAACCAGGAGGTCGGCAATCCGTCCTGGATGTCCGGCTCGTTTGCGCTGGGTGGCCTGACCATTACCTGGAACCGGCTGTGGATCGTGCTGTTTTCGCTCACCATCTTCTTTGCACTTCTGGCGCTGATGAAGCGCTCCGCCTTTGGGTTGCAGATGCGTGCTGTCACCCAGAACCGCCGCATGGCCTCCTCCATGGGCATTCGCACGCCTTGGGTGGATGCGTTCACCTTCGCGCTCGGTTCCGGCATTGCCGGCATTGCCGGCGTTGCCCTGTCGCAGATCGACAATGTCTCTCCCAATCTCGGCCAGGCCTATATCATCGACAGCTTCATGGTCGTGGTGTTCGGCGGCGTCGGTAATCTCTGGGGCACGTTTGTCGGGGCTCTCTCGCTTGGTGTGCTGAACAAGTTCCTCGAACCCTCGGTCGGCGCCGTGCTTGGCAAGATCCTCGTCCTTGTCCTCATCATCCTCTTCATCCAGAAACGTCCGCGCGGCCTCTTCGCGCTCAAGGGAAGGGCGATCGAAGCATGATTACCGGCTTTCTTCTTCGTGCGCTCGAAGGCAAGATCATCATTGCCGCGGCCATTCTGGTTGCCATCGGGCTTCTGGTGCCGGCGCTCAACCTGCTGATGCCGCCTGAAAGCGCGCTGCATATCCCCACCTATATCGTCTCGCTGCTCGGCAAATATCTCTGCTATGCGCTGCTGGCGCTGGCGCTGGATCTCGTCTGGGGCTATTGCGGCATTCTCTCGCTCGGCCACGGTGCATTCTTTGCCCTCGGCGGCTATGCCATGGGCATGTATCTGATGCGCCAGGTCGGCTCGCGCGGCGTTTATGGCGATCCGATCCTGCCGGATTTCATGGTCTTCCTCAATTGGAAGGAACTGCCGTGGTTCTGGCATGGCATGGACATGTTCCCTTTGGCTATGGCCATGGTTCTCATCGTGCCGGGTCTGCTCGCCTTCGTCTTCGGCTGGTTTGCCTTTCGCTCACGCGTCAACGGCGTCTATCTGTCGATCATCACACAAGCCATGACCTATGCGCTGCTTCTCGCCTTCTTCCGCAATGACATGGGCTTTGGCGGCAATAACGGCCTGACGGATTACAAGGAAATCATCGGCTTCAATGTGCAGGCGGATGGCACGCGCGCCGTTCTGTTTGCGCTATCGGCGATTTTCCTCGCGCTCTGCCTGATCATTGCGTCCGGCATCGTGCGCTCGAAATTCGGCAAGGTTCTGGTCGGTGTGCGCGATGCGGAAAGCCGCGTGCGCTTCCTTGGCTACCGGGTGGAAAACATCAAGCTCTTCACCTTCGTGGTCTCGGCCATGATGGCGGGCATTGCCGGCGCGCTCTATGTGCCGCAGGTCGGCATCATCAATCCGGGTGAATTTGCACCGGCCAATTCCATCGAAGTGGTGGTGTGGACGGCGGTTGGCGGGCGCGGCACGCTGATTGGCCCGATCATCGGCGCCATTCTCGTCAATGTCGGCAAGAGCTATTTCACCGGCGCCTTTCCCGATCTCTGGCTGTTTGCGCTTGGCGGGTTGTTCATCTTCGTCACCCTGTTCCTGCCCAAGGGCATTGTCGGCACCGTTCAGCAATACTTGGCGCGCCGCAAGGATTTTGCCCGTGCAGCCGACAGTGATGGCGCCCGTACAGACGTGAAAACCGAACCGGCCCCGGCGGCTGCGGAGTGATGTCATGAAAGAGAAAACCACCAGCAGCCTGCTCTATCTCGATGGTGTCTCGGTCTCCTTCGATGGGTTCAAGGCGCTGAATTCGCTGTCCTTCATCGTCGAGCCCGGCGAGCTGCGCGCCATCATTGGCCCCAATGGCGCCGGCAAGACGACGATGATGGATATCATTACCGGCAAGACCCGGCCCGATAGCGGCGACGTGTTCTTTGATGGCGGCAAGATTGACCTTACAAAGAAGGACGAGGCCGATATCGCCCAGCTCGGCATCGGCCGCAAATTCCAGAAGCCGACGGTGTTTGAAAGCCATACGGTCTGGGACAATCTGGAACTGGCGCTCAACCGCAAGCGCGGCGTGTTTGCCACGCTGTTCTACCGGCTGACGGAGACCGACAAGGCGCGCATCGAAGAGATCATGACGACGATCCGTCTGACCCATCGCCGCGACGAACTGGCCGCCAACCTTTCCCACGGCCAGAAACAGTGGTTGGAGATCGGCATGCTTCTGGCGCAGGAGCCAAAACTTCTGCTGGTCGATGAGCCGGTGGCCGGCATGACCGATGCGGAAACCGCCGAAACCGCCATTCTTTTGCGCGAAATCGCCAAGACCCGCTCGGTCGTGGTGGTGGAGCACGACATGGGCTTCATCCGCGATCTGGGCGTCAAGGTCACATGTCTGGCGGAAGGTTCGGTTCTGGCGGAGGGTTCGATCGATTTCGTCTCCAGCGATCCCAAGGTGATCGAGAATTATCTGGGGCGGTGAGGATGAACGCATTGCCATACATACCCCCCTCTGCCCTGCCGGGCATCTCCCCCTCAAGGGGGGAGATCGGCAGAACCTTTATCGCTCGGCCCACAACTGCGTCGGTAGGATTCCGATATCTCAGACCGAAGCGTCTCTTTTTGGATGTGAGGCAGTTTGCGCGCCGCGAATCGATCTCCCCCCTTGAGGGGGAGATGCCCGGCAGGGCAGAGGGGGGTAACGCCTCCTTCTTAAGCATCAAGGGAGGCGAAGAATGCTGACAGTCAACAATATCAATCTCCATTACGGCGCAGCGCAGGCGCTGCGCGGCGTTTCCATAGAAGCGCCGATGGGCAAGATTACCTGCGTTCTGGGCCGTAACGGCGTTGGAAAATCATCGCTTCTGCGCGCCATCACTGGCCAGCAAACGGTTAGCGCCGGCACGATCGACTTCAATGGCGAGAGCCTGAACGGTCTGGCGCCCTATGCGCGCGCCAAGCATGGCATCGGCTATGTGCCGCAGGGGCGGGAAATCTTTCCGCTGCTGACGGTGAAGGAAAACCTGGAAAGCGGTTTTGCGCCGCTCGCCCGCAAGGACCGGTTCATTCCCGACGATATCTTTGCGCTGTTTCCGGTGCTGAATTCCATGCTGTCGCGGCGCGGCGGCGATCTTTCCGGTGGTCAGCAGCAGCAGCTTGCCATTGGCCGCGCCATGGTGACACGGCCGAAGATCCTCGTGCTGGACGAGCCGACCGAAGGCATCCAGCCATCGATCATCAAGGATATCGGTCGCGCCATCCGTTACCTGCGCGACAGTACCGGCATGGCCATCCTGCTTGTGGAACAATATCTGGATTTCTGCCGAGAGCTTGCAGATCATGTCTATATCATGGATCGTGGCGAGATCGTGCACCAGGGGGCAGCCGAAACGCTGGATACGCCGGAGGCAAGGCGCCACCTGACTGTCTGATGCGGTTTTGTCGCATGGCTGCTCTTCCTTCGAAGGGCAGTTTAATCGTGAATTCTAATAGGGTAAGTAGGGCTCGGTTTTCTCCTTCGCATGGATTTGAATTCATCCGCTTCGAAAGGCGATTGATGTTGCTTGGCCTTGGTGTTTCCAGCGCACGTACGTGTTTTCGTGCCGTCACCACCTGCGCATTCTTTCTTGGCTGTGCCATCATGGCGCAAGCCGGGTGCGGCACAGCCCTTGATAGCGGCTATCATCAGATGAATATCGCGGTAGGTCCTTCGCTGCGCCAGGCCGTGTCCTTCCTTCCAACGAGCTATCGCGGCACGGACAAAGTGCCGGTGGTCTTTGATTTTCATGGCAGCAACAGCCATCCGCGCGGCCAGATGCGCCGAAGTTCCTGGGACAGCGTCGCGGAGCGCGAGGGGTTCATCGTCGTTGCGCCGCAGGGCAGTCTCCTGGGCAGTATGCCGCAAACCTATGCCTGGAATGTTCCCGGCGTGACCTTCCGGGAAGGCGGGCTGGATGAGGTGGCTTTCATCAAGGCTGCGATCGAGCGGGTCAAGCAAGAATATTGCCTCGATCCCACCCGCATCTATGCCTCGGGTTATTCCGGTGGCGGGCGCATGCTGTCTGCCTATCTCTGTGCTGGCGGCGATGAGTTTGCCGCTGCGGGCTTTGTCAATTCGCTGCGTTCCGGCTTGCCGGTCGAGACCCGCGATGGACGCTGGGTGCCTGATGCGACCAGTTGCACGCCGGCAAGGCCGGTGTCGATCATCGCCTTTCATGGCGCAAAGGACGAGGCAAATCCCTATGCCGGCGGCGGAAAGCCCTATTGGCAATATGGTTTCAAGACGGCATTGCAGCGATGGAGCCAGCTGGATGGCTGCAAGGGCAAGGGCGTATCAGAGAGCGCCGATGGCGTGACGTTTGACCTCTATGACACCTGCAAGGGTGGCGTGCGCATCGCAGCCTATGAATTTGCCGAGGGCAATCACGACTGGCCGCGCCCCGGCGCCAGGGCCAATGTGGTGGCAGCGGCGTCCGGCAGCCAGGCCGCTGGCCTTGTTAAAGTATCGGGCACCCGCAAGCCGGGTTTCGATGCCTATATTGATCCGGCGACGCGGATGTGGGACTTCTTCCGCAAGGCCGACACTTCCGATGTCATTGCCACCGCAGCATCGCCCGTGACCAAGGTCAGGGCGGACCTGCCTTGCGGGGCAGATGCGGCATCGGTTACCGAAACGCCCGAGGGAATGACGTGCAGCAACAGCCACCAGCCAATAGACCAGCGCCGCAGCGGGCTCGGGGCAAAGGGCGCCTTGTAACCAAATATCTGGCAGGCCGGACACGGATTGCCGAACTGTTTCAGGAAGGCTGCGGCAAGATCCGCCTGCCGGAAACCTTTGATTCGTCGCTGGAAGCCATCCTCATCAACAGTTCCGGCGGCCTGACCGGCGGTGACCGCCTGGAATGGGGCTTGCGGGCCGGTCCGGGAACGCAGGTCACCGTTACCACCCAGGCGAATGAGAAGATCTATAAGGCATCGGCCGATACCGCGCTGCTCTCGAGTCATATCGAGGTGGGAGCCGGTGCACGGGTTGCCTGGCTGCCGCAGGAAAGCATTCTGTTTGATCGTGCCTCGCTGACTCGCGAATTGTCCGTGGATCTGGCCGAGGATGCCGAGTTCCTGGCCGTCGAGGCCATCATCATGGGGCGCACGGCCATGGGTGAGCGGGCGGAAAACGGCCTGTTTCGCGATCGCTGGCGCGTGCGCCGGGCAGGCCGACTCATCCATGCCGAAGAGATGCGCTTCGAAGGCGAGATTGCAAGCCTTGGCGAACGATCTGCCGTTCTGTCGGGCAAGGTGGCCTATGCCACGGTGTTTTACACCGGCGCCCAGGCGGAGGCGTTTTTGCCGCGCCTGCGCAACATTCTGTCGGGCGGATATTCCGGCGCAAGCCATTGGCAGGACAAGCTTGTTGTGCGTATCGCTGCCGAAGACGGCTTTGCTCTAAGAAAAATACTCGTGCCGGTGATTTCGCTCTTGCGAAATGGCGCTCCAGTGCCGAAAGTCTGGAACACGTAAGAACAGCATATTCGGGGAAACCATGAACCTCAGCCCACGGGAAAAAGACAAGCTTCTCATCTCCATGGCCGCCATGGTCGCCCGACGGCGGCTGGAACGTGGCGTGAAGCTGAACTATCCGGAAGCCATTGCGCTGATCAGCGATTTCGTCGTGGAAGGCGCGCGCGATGGCCGCGCCGTGTCCGATCTGATGGAGGCGGGCGCGCATGTCATCACCCGCGACCAGGTGATGGAGGGCATTGCCGAAATGATCCACGACGTGCAGGTGGAAGCAACCTTTCCGGATGGCACCAAGCTGGTGACCGTTCACGAACCGATACGGTAAATCCATGCTGGAGCTGCGCCCCAATTGCGAATGCTGCGACCGCGATCTCGCCCCGGAAAGTCTGGACGCCATGATGTGCAGCTTTGAATGCACGTTTTGCGTGGATTGCGCCACTGGCACATTGGGCGGCATTTGCCCCAATTGCGGGGGCGAGCTGGTGCGCCGCCCGGTGAGGCCGGCCTCCAAGCTCATCAACAATCCGGCCTCCACAAAACGCGTGCTGAAAGCCGAAGGCTGCATGCCCGTCAAGGCTGCTTGAGAAGAACAGGGGATACGATCATGATACCCGGTGAAATCATTGCCGCAGAAGGCGATATCGAATTGAATTCCGGCCTGCCGACGGTGACCGTCAAAGTGTCCAATACCGGCGACCGGCCGGTGCAGGTGGGCAGCCATTATCATTTCTACGAGACGAATGCCGGCCTGTCCTTCGAGCGGGAAGTGGCGCGCGGCATGCGGCTCGATATTCCGGCGGGCACTGCCGTGCGCTTCGAGCCCGGCCAGACACGCGAAGTGACGCTGATCCCGCTTTCGGGCAAGCGCGAGGTCTATGGTTTTCGCCAGAAGATCATGGGCGCGCTTTAACATAGAACTGCGTTGGGGGGACGTGCGATGAAATTTGTGCTGAGCAGTTTGATGTTGTGCGGCTGCGTGCTGCTGATCGATGGCCCAAGCTCCGCGCAGGAGCCGGTGGTGGATTGCGGCAAGGCGGAAACGCAAAACGAGATGACCTATTGCGCAGAGCAGGATTATCTTGCCGCCGACAAGGCTTTGAATGCCCAGTGGAAACTGACGAAAAAGATTGTCGTGGATTGGGATAAGCAGTTGGA
This sequence comes from Rhizobium sp. FY34, assembly GCF_005222845.1. Taxonomy (GTDB): domain Bacteria; phylum Pseudomonadota; class Alphaproteobacteria; order Rhizobiales; family Rhizobiaceae; genus Neorhizobium. The sequence continues at coordinate 493,096 of NZ_STFZ01000018.1, forward strand.
AGCCAATGCGCGCGGTGCTGAAGAGGCTCTGATGAAGGGACAGCGTGCCTGGATTACCTATCGTGACGGCCAATGCGAAGCGGCGGGCTTTGCCGCTCGCGGGGGCACAATGGAGCCCATGCTGATCTATGCCTGCCAGGCAGAAATGACCACGAGCCGAACGGAAGAACTGAAACAACTTGCCGAGACCATCGGCCAATAATCATCAAGGGCAGGCTCGGCGCGAGGGGCGCCGATCCCGCCCACGCAGTCCGGAGCGAGAAGCCCATGCCTTACAAGATGTCCCGCGCAGCCTATGCCTCCATGTTCGGCCCGACGATTGGCGACAAGGTGCGGCTTGCCGATACCGAATTGTTCATCGAGGTGGAGAAGGATTTCACTACCTATGGCGAAGAGGTGAAATTCGGTGGCGGCAAGGTGATCCGCGATGGCATGGGGCAGAGCCAGGTGACGCGCGCCGATGGCGCTGTCGATACAGTGATCACCAATGCTGTCATCATCGACCATTCCGGGATCATTAAGGCGGATATCGGCCTGAAGGACGGTCGTATCGTTGCCATCGGCAAAGCCGGCAATCCCGATACGCAGCCGGATGTCAACATTATCGTCGGTCCCGGCACGGAAGCCATTGCGGCTGAAGGCAAGATCATCACTGCCGGCGGCATGGATGCGCATATCCACTTCATCTGCCCGCAGCAGATCGAGGAGGCGCTGATGTCGGGCCTTACCTGCATGCTCGGCGGTGGCACCGGCCCGGCGCATGGCACGCTTGCCACCACCTGCACGCCCGGCCCCTGGCATCTTGCCCGCATGATCGAGGCCGCCGATGCCTTCCCGATGAACCTTGCCTTTGCCGGCAAGGGCAATGCCTCGCTGCCCGGCGCGCTGGAAGAAATGGTTCTGGGCGGCGCCACATCGCTGAAACTGCACGAGGACTGGGGCACGACCCCCGGCGCCATCGATTGCTGCCTGACGGTTGCCGATGAATATGACGTGCAGGTGATGATCCACACCGATACGCTGAATGAGAGCGGCTTTGTGGAAGACACGATCGGCGCCATTCGGGGCCGCACCATCCACGCCTTCCACACGGAAGGGGCGGGCGGTGGCCATGCGCCGGATATCATCAAGATCTGCGGCCAGATGAATGTCATCCCGTCTTCGACCAATCCGACGCGACCCTATACGATCAATACGCTGGCCGAACATCTCGACATGCTGATGGTCTGCCATCACCTGTCATCGTCGATTCCCGAAGACATTGCCTTTGCCGAAAGCCGTATCCGCAAGGAAACCATTGCGGCGGAAGATATTCTCCACGATATCGGCGCGTTTTCGATCATCTCGTCCGACAGCCAGGCCATGGGCCGCGTCGGAGAAGTCGCCATCCGCACCTGGCAGACGGCGGACAAGATGAAGCGCCAGCGCGGTCGGCTGGCCCAGGAAACCGGCGAGAACGACAATTTCCGCGTCAAGCGCTACATTGCCAAATATACGATCAACCCGGCGATTGCCCATGGTCTGTCCCATGAGATCGGCTCGGTGGAAGTGGGCAAGCGCGCTGACCTCGTGATGTGGAACCCGGCCTTCTTCGGCGTCAAGCCGGATATGGTTCTGCTCGGCGGCGTGATTGCAGCCGCCCCGATGGGCGATCCGAATGCCTCCATCCCCACACCGCAGCCGGTGCATTACCGCCCGATGTTCGGCGCCTATGGCAAGGCCCGCACCAATTCTTCCGTGACCTTCGTTTCCCAGGCCTCGCTCGATGCGGGTCTGGCAAACCGTCTCGGCGTTGCCAAGCAATTGGTGGCGGTGAAGAACACCCGCGGCGGCATTTCCAAGAAATCGATGATCCACAATGATCTCACGCCACATATCGAAGTGGACCCGGAGACCTATGAAGTGCGCGCCGATGGCGAGTTGCTGACCTGCGAGCCCGCGACCGTTCTGCCGATGGCGCAGCGGTATTTCCTGTTCTAAGGCCCCCTTTGGTAGGCTGGTGGTCTGTGATAGGATGTCGTCATGAGCTTCAAGCAGACTGTCAGCATCGACGGTGATTTGAAAAAGCGCGTCGCCGCCATCGCGGAACGCGAAGGGTCAACCGTGTCTGAACTGGCTGAAAGCGTTTTGCGGCTTCATTCGGAGGATGTGGAGCGCCAGGAGCATGAGTTTGCCGAGGATGATCGCCGATGGGCGAGATATCTGGAGACGGGCGAGTGCATTTCTTTGGAAGATTTCATGGTCGAGCTTCAGTGCTTGGCTGACGAGGCAGGTCGCAAGGCGGCGGGCAAGAGGATGTGCCGGCACCTCGCGGCAGGACAAACCGGATGAATCGCCTCTTTCGTCGGGTGCTGATCCTCGCGAGTATCCCCATTTTCATGCTTGTCCTCGGCACGCTCGTGCCACGCCCGCTCTCCTATCCATCTGGTGGCGATGGCAATCCACCAACCCGCCAAATCCTCCTCCTGCACAACCCGATCCACACGGATATTGCCCTGCGGCTGGACGACGATCTTCGGGCGGAATTTTCAGCGCTCGGTGAGCAGGGCTTTGCCGTCGATCATCCGAATGCTGTCTATCTGGTGCTCGGCTGGGGCGGGCGCGCCTTCTATATCGAAACGCCGACCTGGGGCGACCTGAAGCCGGGGCCGGTGGTGAAGGCGCTGACGCTTGATCGCTCCGTCATGCATGTCAATCTGGCCGGCGAGATCCCCCGCGATGACCCTGCCGTGCGCCGCCTTGTCTTGTCAGAGGCCGGCTACCGGCAGATGCTTTCGGCGATCAAAAAGAGCTTTGCCACCGATGCGGCAGGCAGCCTTCAGCCGATTGCCGATGCTGCCTATGGCGAAAACGACATGTTCTTTGAGGCCAATGGACGCTTCAACGCGCTTCTCGGCTGCAACACCTGGACAGGTGCCATGCTGCGCGCCGGCGGGCTTCGCACCGGATGGTGGACGCCGCTTCCGCCGCTGCTGACCTTGTCGCTCGATCTCCACGATTGAGCTTTTCTGCCATGTCTGCAGCGCATAGCCGCCATGCGTGGTTGTTGAAATCGCCAATCCATGCTGCACTGCACGCAAAAACTCGCTAGATCTATCCGGCTATTTCCGCTCAGTGCTTTCTCTGGGAAAGCCTTGGCACATATGATGTTTTTCAGGAGACGATCCATGCTGATTGGCCGCAAAGTGCCTGATGTAACGTTCCGCACGCGTGTGCGTGATGAAGCCGTCGGTGGTCCCAACCCCTTCCGCTGGCAGGAAATGACCTCGAGCGATTATTTCGCCGGCAAGCGCGTCGTGCTGTTTTCGCTTCCGGGCGCCTTTACGCCCACCTGCTCGACCTTCCAGCTTCCGGATTTCGAAAAGCTGTATAGTGAATTCCAGGCGGAAGGTATTGATGCGCTCTATTGCATTTCGGTCAATGATGCCTTCGTGATGAATGCCTGGGGCAAGACTCAGAACCTTGAAAACGTGCAACTGATCCCGGATGGTTCCGGTGAATTTACCCGCAAGATGGGCATGCTGGTTGCCAAAGACAATCTCGGCTTTGGTATGCGCTCCTGGCGCTACGCCGCCATCATCAATGATGGCGTGGTCGAGCAGTGGTTCGAGGAAGAAGGTTTTTCCGACAATTGCGACAGCGACCCCTATGGCGTGTCTTCGCCGCAGAACATTCTGGAAAACCTGCGCCGCAAGATCGCCGCCTGAGTTTTATAGGTGGCGGCTTTGCAAATTATTGCATCCGCTGCCCCTCATCCGGCTGCGTCCTGCGGACCCTTCTCCCCGTTCCGACGGGGAGAAGGCTAGGGTGAGGGGCAGTTTACTGCCACCGTAAACCCTATGTATCGCAAAATCCCGCTTGTCATGTGGACCTGCCTTGGCAATGATGCGGGCCTGTTATCACAGGAAAAACTCCATGCAGCATGTCCATTCCTACCGTCCGGCTGGCGAGGTGTCCGATCCGCCCGTCGATATCGTCACGCTTCCTCATGATCTGCGCCATCTGCGCCGCAAGCTCCTGCATCTCTCCAATGGCGACATGGTGATGCTGGATCTGAAGGAAGCCGTGCTGTTTCACGATGGCGACCGGTTGGTGCTGGAGAATGGCGATACGGTGGAAGTGAAGGCGGCGGCGGAGAAGCTGTTCGAGGTGCGCGCCAAGAACCGGCTGCATCTCATCGAACTCGCCTGGCATCTCGGCAACCGGCATCTCTCGGCGCAGATCGAGGAAGACCGTATCCTCATCCTGCGCGATCATGTGATCCGCTCCATGCTGCAGGGGCTCGGCGCCACGGTTCTGGATGTCGAGGAAGGCTTTCAGCCGGCTCGCGGCGCCTATCATGCACATGGGGGCCATGAGCATGCGCATGGCGCCCATGACCATGCCCATGGCCACGCGCATCACAGCCATGACTGACTTCACATGAGTTCGGCAAGCCAAACGCAGGCGTTGCTGCGGCTGATGGCCTGGCTGTCGCCAGCCTTTCCGGTCGGCGGCTTTGCCTATTCCGGCGGGCTGGAACGCGCGGTGCACGACCGTCTAGTCTCCGATGCGCTGGGCCTGCGCGACTGGCTGTCCACGCTTTTGACGCATGGCAGCGGCTGGAACGATGCGGTGCTGCTGGCGGCTGCCCATCGGGCGGTCGGGCGGCCAGAGGAGATCGTCGAACTCAGCGCACTTGGTCTGGCGCTGGCCGGTTCGGCGGAACGGCATCTCGAAACGCTGTCGCTCGGCCGGGCTTTTGTGGCGGCAGCCTCCGCCTGGCCGCATCCGGTGTTCGACAGAATGCCGAAGGATTGCCCCTATCCGGTGGCGGTGGGCGCCATTTCCGCCGCGCATGGCGTGGGCCTGGAACAGGCACTGGCGGCCTATAGCCATGCGCTTGTCTCGCAAGGCGTGTCTGCCGGCATTCGGCTTGGGATCTGCGGCCAGCAGGAAGGTCTGAAGATCCTGCAGGGGTTGGAAGCGCTGGCAGAGAGCACGGCGCAGCAGGCGGCCGGCTCCTGCCTCGATGATCTGGGTTCTGCCAGTGTGCAGGCCGATATCGCCTCGCTGCGGCACGAGACGCAGGTGTCGCGGCTGTTTCGATCGTGATGAATGGAAGCCTTGTGCGGCGCAGCAGCGGCGCTATTCTGGGCCTTGAAATTTTGAAAAGGGCATGAACCATGAAATCGGCAAACGGACCTCTGCGCGTTGGCATCGGCGGACCGGTCGGCTCCGGCAAGACGGCATTGACGGAAAAGCTCTGCAAGGCCATGCGCGACCAGTATTCGGTCGCCGTCGTCACCAATGATATTTACACGAAGGAAGATGCCGAGGCGCTGGTGCGGATGCAGGCCCTGTCCTCCGAGCGCATTGTCGGCGTGGAAACCGGCGGCTGCCCGCACACGGCCATTCGCGAGGATGCGACGATCAACCTGCAGGCGATTGCCGGCTTGAACGAGCGTTTCCCGGATCTCGACCTGATCTTCATCGAATCGGGTGGCGATAATCTGGCTGCAACCTTCTCGCCGGATCTTGCCGATATCACCATCTATGTGATCTCCACCTGCCAGGGCGAGGAAATTCCCCGCAAGGGCGGGCCGGGCATTACCCGCTCGGATATGCTGGTTATCAACAAGAAGGATCTGGCGCCTTATGTCGGTGCCGATCTCGACGTGATGAACCGCGATGCCACCCGCATGCGCGCCGGCAATCCCTTTGTCTTTACCGATATGAAGCGCGGCGAGGGGATTGATCACATCGTGCGCTTCCTGGAAGTGCATGGCGGATTGCAGCATGCCTGACGGGCGGCGGTTCGGTTCCTACGATGCGACGGTGCTCATCGACGGCGTGTACAAGGCGCCCATCGAGCACCTGACCCATATGAGCAGCGATGCGGTGCGCGATGCGGCGGTTGCCGCCTGGGGCGCGTCGACCGTGGATATGGATGTCAACCTGTTCCTGCTCAGGGGGCCGGACGGCGTCACGCTGGTGGATGCCGGCACTGGACCGTTCTGGGGCCCGCAGCTCGGCCTTGGCCGGGCGGCGCTGGCTGCGGCGGGAGTTGCACCGGAGGATGTGGTGCGTGTGCTTGTCACGCATCTGCACGGCGACCATGCTCTCGGACTGTTTGCCGATGACGGCCCCTATTTCCCAAAGGCGGAAATCTTTGCGCCACAACCCGATCTGGAATTCTTCGGCAATGCCGCTCTGAAGGAGACGGTTCCCACCTACCGAAGGGGTGGTTTCGACATTTGCGCACGCCTGCTGGCAAGTTATGGTGAGCGGGTGAGGCCGGTGGATGAGGGCTCCGTGCTGCCAGAGATCGAGGCCATAGCCATGCCGGGCCATACGCCCGGCCATTTCGGCTATCTCATCGGAACGGGCGCAGAAAAGCTATTGCTCTGGGGCGATCTGGTTCACGCGCCTACACTTCAGTTTGACGACCCGGATTTCTGCTTCATCTACGATGTGGATGGCGCGCAAGGGGCCCAGAGCCGTCGCACGATCTTCAAGAGCGCCAGCCGCAACGGCTGGATTGTCTCCGGTGGCCATGTCTCCGGTTTCGCACGGGTCGAGGAAGCCGGTGACGTCTGGAGATTGGTCGCCGCCTGACCGCCGCTATACTGTTTGTGCAAAAGCAGTATAACCGTCCTCACACATCCTTCAGCGCCGAGACATCGCCGATCTGGATCACCCGGCCACGCACGGTAACGCCGGTGCGGCGCAGGCTGGAAAAGGCGCGCGACAGAGCTTCCGGCGCAAGTCCCAGCATGCCGGCCAAAAGGTTTTTCTGGTAGGGCAGGCGGATGGAGGCCGAGCCGCTTTCCATCGGGCAGCGCGTCAGAAGATAGTCTGCCACGCGCTGCGGCGCGGTATGCAGGCGGTCGTTCACCACGCAATCCATGGTCGATAGAAGATGGTCCGACAGTACCGTCATGATCGATTTTGCCACCGTCGGGTCCTGTTCGGCAAGCTCGCGCACTTCCTGCATGTCGAAGCGGGCGAGATTGGCGTTTTCTGCCGCCTGCGCCGAGAACCGATATTTTTCGCCGCCATAGATCAGGCATTCGGCAAACATGTCGCCGGGGCTGCAGACGCGGATATCGGCCTGTCTTCCATCACGGCTAACGCGGTAGAGACGCACATAGCCGGTCAGCACGCAGTAGAAGGCGGATGCCGGATCGCCTTCGCGAATAATGGTCGCCCGGCTTGGGACCATCGAGATATGGGCAATATCGAGAAGGCGCGACAAAGCTGTCGGGGACAGAGCCTTGAGAAAGGCGGTCTTTGCCAGAAGCCCGCGTTCGCGGATATTGGCTTTGTGATTCTTGTCCAGCATGCGCATTCTCCCCTGACAATCCGTAGCGTCTCCGGATGATTGTTGGAGAGAGATTAGCACCGCCGGCTTTGGTCCGATTTGACACCGATCAAATCGGACCGTCGCGCAGGTTGTATGCGCAAGCCTGCGTGTGGACGATCATTCCGCCGCAAGCGGCGGCAAGCGCAGAACATTGCTGCCGACACTTTTGTCCGGGCGTTCCCCTGCATCACCTGATGCCTTGTGCTCCATGGCTGTCAGGCGTTGCTGCAACTCGGCAATCTTTCCTTCGCTGGCACGGTGCGCATGGCTCAGTTCCTCATCGGAAAGCACGGGTTCCTCATGCTCCTTCTTGCCGACAAAGCGGCTGAAGATGTGCCCCAGAAGGTTGGAAATGTCGTCCATGATCAGGAAGAAGGCCGGCACGACCAGGAGGCTGAGTACCGTCGAGACGATGATGCCGCCGATCACCGCAATCGCCATGGGAGAGCGGAAGGAGCCGCCTTCACCGACGCCGAGCGCCGAGGGCAACATGCCGGCCGACATGGCGATCGAGGTCATGATGATCGGTCGGGCGCGCTTGCGGCCCGCTTCCACCATGGCATGGATGCGCTCCATTCCGTGGCGCCGCATTTCGATAGCGAAATCAACCAGCAGGATGGCGTTTTTGGTGACGATACCCATCAGCATCAGAATGCCGATCAGAACCGGCATCGACAGCGAATTATTGGTGACGATGAGGCCGACGGCCACGCCACCGATGGCAAGCGGCAGCGAGAAGAGGATGGTGAAGGGCTGAATGACATCCTTGAACAGCAGGATGAGCACCACAAGCACCAGAAGCAGGCCCAGCAACATGGCATTGGCAAAGCCTTGAACCATTTCTGCCTGAACCTTTGCGTCACCGCTTTCGGCCAGACGGACGGCGGCTGGCAGCTGGGTCTGGCTAACGATGGTACGGAACTCCGCCTTGGCCGTATCGAGCGCCGTGCCCTGCGGGACGTCAGAGCCGATGGAAACGACGCGGCTGCGATCGTGCCGCTTGATCGAACTTGGACCTTCTGAATAGTCCACATCTGCAACGCTGGACAGAGGAACGGTAGATCCATTCGCTGTCTTGACCTTGAGGTTGCGAATTGCCTGCAGGTCGCGGCGGACATCGAGCGATGCCTGCACCCGGATGGGAATCAGGCGGCTATCGAGAGAGATCTTTGCCAGTGCTGCATCCACATCGCCGATGGTGGCAACGCGGACGGTTTCCGAAATCTGCTGCGGTGTCACGCCAAGCCGAGCAGCCTCATCCTTGCGCGGACGAATCTGCAGTTCGGGGCGAGGCAGGGCGCCTTCGGAAGAGACATTTTCAAGCACTCGCGACGCACGCAGCTTGCCTTCGAGCTTCGCAACCGCGTCGTCCAGCTCTTCTCCGTTGCTAGCCATGAAGTTGAAGGAAAGCTCACGCTCGCCACGATCGTTCAGCTTGGTGATCCGCACATCCGGGATGGAGCGGACCTTTTGGAAAAGCTCTTTCTCGATTTCCCACTGCGGCTTTGTGCGGCCCTTGTCTTCCATCCGCGGAATGTAGGTGCCAATCAGTGGCAGATTGCCCAGCCCCTTGTTCACCAAGGTCTTCAGCAGCGAATGGTCGATCTTGCCGAGAATGACGTTTACGGTTGCACGGCGCAGTTCCAGATCGCCCTTTGGCGAGGCGCCACCGAGCACGAATACGCTCTCCACGCCTTCGAGAGGCTTGATAGCTTCATAGATCTTGGTTGTGGTTTCCGCAGTCTCGTCCAAAGTCGCGTTCGGCGGCAGTTCCAGGGACAAGGTGATGCGCGAGCGATCTTCTGGCGGCAGGAAGCTGCCGGGTACCTGCATCAGCAGCATTATGGAGCCGATGAGGAATATGATGGCACCCAGAAGCGTGGCATAGCGCATGTACCAGCGCTGCGTCGTACCCGTGACCAGACTTGTATAGGCCTTCATGAGAGGACCGTCATTGTCGTGGTGGTCGTCCATCGCGTCTTCGGCGCGCATCAGATAAGCCGCCATCAGCGGCGTTATCAGACGCGCCACAAGCAGCGAGAAGAAGACGGAGACGGCGACGGTCAGTCCGAACTGGATGAAGTACTGGCCCGGAACGCCCGGCATGAACGATACCGGTACGAAGACGGCAATGATCGTGAAACTCGTCGCGATGACCGCAAGGCCAATTTCATCGGCTGCTTCCAGCGCTGCCCGATAGGGCGTCTTGCCCATTTTTATGTGACGGGCAATGTTTTCCACCTCGACGATTGCGTCATCGACAAGAATACCTGTTGCCAGCGTCAGTGCGAGGAAGCTGACAAGGTTCAGCGAGAAGCCCATCAGGTCCATGACCCAGAAGGTGGGAATGGCCGAGAGCGGCAGGGCGACGGCAGAAATCAGCGTGGCGCGCCAATTGCGCAGGAAGAGCATGACCACGATGACCGCGAGAATGGCACCCTCGATCAGGGTATGGATCGCGGATTCGTAGTTTCCGTAGGTGAAATAGACGCTGTCATCCACCAGCTTGATGGAAACGTCCGGGTGTGCGTTGCGGATCGTCTCAAGTTGCTCCCCGACGGTCCGGGAAACGGTGACTTCACTTGATCCCTTCGACCGGAAAACAGCGAAGGTTACGCTGGGCTCGCCGTTGAAGCGCGCGAAGGACTTCGGTTCCTCATAGGTATCGGTAACCGTCGCGAGGTCGGAAAGCTTGACGAAGCGGCCGTTGGAAAGGGCGATCGTCGTATTGGAGAGGTCTGATACCTTGCGGGCATCGCCAAGGGTTCGGATGGCTTGTTCACTGCCGCCAACTTGCCCGCGGCCGGAGCCAAGATCCACGTTGACGTTGCGAAGCTGGCTGTTCACTTCCGATGCGGTGATGCCGTAGGAATTCAGCTTGTCCGGTTCGAGGGCAATGCGCACTTCACGATCGGCTCCGCCGTAGCGGTCGATCCGTCCGATTCCGGGCTGTCCCTGAAGTGCGCGCTTCACGGTGTCGTCCACGAACCAGGACAGTTCTTCCAGCGTCATGTTGGGGGAGGTGACGGAGAAGGTCTGGATAGCCTGACCTTCAACCTCGACCTTGGAAACGATCGGTTCCTCGACGGAAGCGGGCAGGTTGGACCGGATGCGGTCGATTGCATCCTTGGTATCCTGAACGGCTTCCTGCGTCGATTTCTCGATGCGGAAGAGAACCGCGGTCGTGGAAAGACCATCGGTCACCGTGGATGTGATTTCATCAACGCCGCTGATGGATGCAACGGCGTCCTCGATCTCCTTCGTCACCTGCATTTCCAGTTCGCTCGGCGAAGCACCGCTCTGCGTGACGGAAATGGAGACAACGGGCACGTCGATATTGGGGAAACGCGTGATCGGCAGCTTGTTGAAGGACTGAATGCCCATGAAAAGCAGCAGCGCGAAAGCAAGGAGCGGGGCAATGGGGTTGCGGATTGACCAGGCGGAAAAGTTCATTCCAAAGTTCCTGTCAGTTTGAAGCGGTGTTTGCGGATTGAACCGGCTTTATCTGATCGCCATCGCGGACGAAGGCACCAGCCTTGGCAACCACCTGGTCGCCAGCCTTCAGACCATTCAGAATCTGGACGAAACCCGCATCCTGGATGCCGATTTCAAGTTTGACCTGTTTCACCACATTACCCTCGACGAGACGGGCAAAGGAGCCTCTGCGATCCGTCGCGACGGCGGATTGAGGAAGCGCGAGACCACGCGTCTCGTTGATGACGATTTCGGCATTGGCATACATGCCTGCCTTTGCGACATGCTCGTCATCCACGATAATGTGGACGGCCCCGAGGCGGCTTGTCTGGTCGACCACGGGGGAAATCAGACGTATTTTTCCATCGAGTGCTTTGCTTGTGCCGGCCACCGTAATCTTGGCCTTCATCCCCGCCTTGAGCCGGCCGATCTCGCTCTCGGGCACATCCGCCACAAGTTCGATATCGCCGTCGCGGATCATGGTGAAGAGCGGCGTTCCGCTTCCTGCGGCAATCGCACCGACCTTGGCATCCTTCTTGGAGATGACACCGGCGACGGGCGCCTTCACATCCGTACGTTCAAGCTTGAGATCTATGTCATCGATCTGCGCCTGAACGACCTTGATGTCGGCTTCACCCACACTCACGGCCTGTTTGGCAGCATTCAGCCGGGCAAGGGCCGCAGCCGCGGAAGCAGCTGTCTGTTCCACCTGTGCGGTCGAGGCTGTTCCGTTGCGGCTCAGGTTTTGTGTCCGGTCGCGCTGGCGCACGGTATCATCGGCATTTGCCTGGGCTTCGATCACCTGCGCCTGATACTGAGCCAGCCCGGCCTCAGCCTTTGCCTTGCTCGCCAGTTGCTGGCTCTTCTGCAGCAGCAGGGAATCGCTGTTCAGATCTGCCACCACCTGTCCTGCCGAAACCTTGTCACCTACATCGACCTTCAGCGACTTGATCGACAATCCATCGACCAGAGGCTGGACAAACACTTCCTCGACTGGCCGAATGGTGCCGCTGGCAACCACACTATCCTTGAGGTTTCTCTCCGTGACATTGGTGACGACGATGGCAGGCAGGTTGGCTTGGCCACCGTCCGCTGTCTGAGCAGGTTTCTGTTCTTGCGCGACACCCGGCGAAACAAGCGCGGTCGATGCCAAAGCAGCCAAAAACAGTGCACCCGATAGTTTGCGTGAGATTATCATCCCATCCGACCCATTCTAAGAGAAGCTATATTCAATTTGATAAGGTCGGCCGCATCGCTGCAAAGCCCATTTGCCCACGCCGCACCCCACAATGCAGCATCCGCTATCCCCTACCGCTACTTGTCCCAAGTGGTTACGCAGAGAAAGCCGCGCAAGGTCACTCAAAAACAAACCATAAATGAATTTATCTGTTGCAGCGTGCTGGATCAATCAGCTGTTGTTAATGGAACTGTTCCGGAAAATTGATGAAAGAAAAGGCGCGCGGTGTGTTTGCCGCGCGCCTGAAGGTTTTTCAATGCTTGTTTATTTCAGAGCCGCATTGGTGATGTCCATCGTATAGGCGCCTGTCGGGGCCTTGGAGATGACCGGATCGGAGCCACCGCCGAGCAGGGTCTTTACCGTGCGGTCGTAATCGGCCTTGTCCAGTGCACCGTTCGAACCGGCGGTCAGCTTGGCCACTTCGCCCATCATGCGCTTCTGGTGCTTTTCGGTCTGGGCGCCGGAGGCGTCGTTGTCGAGCACGATGCCGGCAGCTTCATCCGGGTTCTTCTCGGCATATTTCCAGCCCTTCATCGAGGCGCGGACGAACTTGACCATCTTTTCCTTGAAGGCCGGGTCCTTCAACTTGTCTTCCAGCACATAGAGCCCGTCTTCGAGCGTCGCCACGCCTTCCTTTTCATACTGGAAGGTCACCAGCTGTTCCGGCTTGATGCCGGCATCGATGACCTGCCAATATTCGTTATAGGTCATGGTGGAGATGCAGGCGGCCTGCTTCTGCAACAGCGGATCGACGTTGAAGCCCTGCTTCAGCACCTTGACGCCATCAGCCGAGCCATCCGTCTTGATGCCGAGCGTCGCCATCCAGGACAGGAACGGATATTCATTGCCGAAGAACCAGACGCCGAGTGTCTTGCCCTTGAAATCGGCCGGCTTGGTGATGCCGGTTTCCTTGAGGCAGGTCAGCATCATGCCCGACGACTTGAAGGGCTGGGCGATGTTGACGAGCGGCACACCCTTTTCGCGGGTCGCCAGTGCCGACGGCATCCAGTCGACAATCACGTCAGCGCCGCCGCCTGCCAGAACCTGCGGCGGGGCAATGTCCGGGCCGCCCGGCTTGATATCGACGTCGAGACCTTCTTCCTTGTAGAAGCCCTTGTCCTTGGCCACGTAATAGCCGGCAAACTGGGCCTGCGTTACCCATTTCAGCTGCAGCGTCACCTTGTCGGCAGCGGCGGCCTGCATGGCCGTCAGCGAAACGGCTGCTGCCAGCATCAGGGATGCGAGTTTGATGGTCATGGTTCAGTTCCCTCTTTTTGTTGTTGAACTCTTGAAGTTACGCCCGTCCACCACGGACGGACGGATGCCAGAAGGTGACGGCCCGCTCACTGAGCGCCACCAGTCCGTAGAAGACCGAGCCGGCGAGTGCGGCAACCGCAATCTCGGCCCAGACCATGTCGACATTGCTGCGCCCCACTTCCGTGGAGATCCGGAACCCCATGCCGACAATCGGGGTGCCGAAGAACTCGGCGACGATGGCACCGATCAGCGCCAGCGTCGAATTGATCTTCAGGGCGTTGAAGATGAAGGGCCAGGCGGCGGGCAGGCGCAGTTTCACCAGCGTCTGCCACCAGGAGGCGGCATAGGTGCGCATCAGGTCGCGCTCCATGTGGCTGGCCGCCGACAATCCCTGCACGGTGTTCACCAGCATGGGGAAGAAGGTCATGATGACGACGACCGCCACCTTGGAAGGCCAGTCGAAGCCGAACCACATGACCATGATCGGCGCCACGCCGACGACGGGAAGGGCTGCGACGAAATTGCCGATTGGCAGCAGGCCCTTTTGCAGGAAGGGCGAGCGGTCGATGAGAATGGCGACGAGAAAGCCCAGCCCACAGCCCGCCACATAGCCGGTGATCACCGATTTCAGGAATGTCTGCTGGAAATCGGCCCAGAGGATCGGCGTGGAGGAAAGGATGCGGGCCCAGATGGCGGACGGCGCCGGCAGGAGGATCGACGGAATGCTGAAGCCGTGCACCATGCATTCCCAGATGACCAGCAGCGTGGCACCGAAGAGCAGCGGCACGGCAATGCCGATCAGCCGTGCCACCCGCCGATCCTTCGGCTTTTGCTGCACCAGCCATTCATTGAAGGCCCAGGCGAGAAGCCAGAAGACAAGCGCAAAGACCAGATAACCGCTCATGGCTTTACTCCCATGCGTTTCAGAACCCGGACATGGGCATAGCCGACAATCGAGACGAGCAGGGCGGCAAGCCCGGCGGCCATGAACAGCGCGGCCCAGATCTGGATCGTCTGGCCGTAATAGGAGCCGGAGAGAAGCCGCGCACCGAGGCCTGCGACGGCGCCCGTCGGCAATTCACCCACAATAGCACCCACCAGCGAAATGGCGATCGCCACTTTCAGTGAGGTGAAGAGATAGGGCATGGAGGCCGGCCAGCGCAGCTTCCAGAAGGTCTGTGCCCGGCTGGCATTGTAGGTGTGCATCAGGTCGATCAGCAGCGTATCGGGGCTGCGCAACCCCTTCACCATGCCGACAACGATGGGAAAGAAGGACAGATAGGTGGAAATCAGCGCTTTCGGCATCAGGCCGGAAATGCCGATCGAGTTCAGAACCACGATGATCATCGGCGCAATGGCAAGGATCGGGATGGTCTGGCTGGCAATCACCCAGGGCATCAGCGAGCGGTCCATGGCGCGGTTGTGCACGATGCCGATGGCAAGCGTAATACCGAGCACGGTTCCCATGCCAAAACCCGCAAGCGTCGCCGAAAGCGTGATCCAGGCATGGTAGACGAGGCTGCGCTTGGAGGTGACAGCCTTGTTGATGGTCGTGTCCCAGAGTTCAGCCACGATCTGGTGCGGGGCGGGCAGGATCGGGCGTTCCTGGGCAAAAGTCCGTTCGATGATCTGCGACAGGCTGATCGTCTCGCCGGCGCGTGCGGCCTGATCGCGCACGAAGGGCGCGTTCAGATAGATGACGAAGACATGCCAGATGACGAGAATGGCGGCGATGACGGTCAGAACCGGCAGGATGCGGTCGCGGAAGAGGGAGGTCATGGGGTTGGCTCCCCGCTCAAAAATGGTGCCAGTTCTTGTTCAAGCATGATGAAGATCGCGTCGGGATTTCCGATGACATCGGCATTGTCAAAGCGCAGGACTGTGAAGCCCTGCTGGGAGAGAAAAGCGTCACGACGCTTGTCGTGAAGCCTGCCGCTATCGGTCTCGTGGCTGTCGCCATCGACTTCCACAATAATCCTCGCCGAAAGCCAAGCAAAATCTGCAATGTAAGGTCCGACAGGCGTTTCACGCCGAAAGCGAGCACCGCGCGGGCGAAAATCGCGCAGCAAATCCCACATTTCCTGTTCCGCTTTTGTCAGCTCCCGGCGAAGTGATCTGGCTCGCTTGCGCGTTTTTGTGTCGATATTGGAATGCGGCATTTGGATGTGCCTTCCATCTGGGGCGGTGCCAGTATTTTCCCGTCCCCAACCCCTCCCCACAAGGGGGAGGGGCTTTTCCGCCACCCTCACGGCTGAAGAGATCTTCCGCCATGCTTGGCGCTTTGAGAGCGCGTTGCAACGGCGCTGCATGTCTGGTGTTTCAGCAAGGTCATGCGGCAATGGTTGAATGCGGGGCAAGCTCCGGGCGCTTGAGCCCCTCCCCCTTGTGGGGAGGGGTTGGGGAGGGGTCTTTTCTTTCCTCGCGCTACTATTCCTCATAGCTATGCCCCGCCTTCAGCCCCTGGCGAACCCGATGCGCGATCTCCAGAAACTCTGGCGTTTCGCGAATGTCGAGCGGGCGCTCGCGCGGCAGTGTGGATTCGATCACGTCGGTGACGCGGCCGGGGCGCGGGCTCATGACCACGATCTTGGTGGAGAGATAGACCGCTTCCGGAATGGAATGGGTGACAAAGCAGATGGTCTTGTTCGTCTTGTCCCAGAGCTTCAGGAGTTGCTCGTTCAGATGGTCGCGGACGATCTCATCCAGCGCGCCGAAGGGCTCGTCCATCAACAGCAGATCGGCATCGAAGGCGAGCGCACGGGCAATCGAGGCGCGCTGCTGCATGCCGCCGGACAATTGCCAGGGGAATTTCTTGCCGAAGCCGGAAAGATTGACGAGGTCGAGCATCTGTTCGACACGCTGCTTCTGCTCGGCAGCGCCAAAGCCCATGATTTCCAGCGGCAGCGCGATGTTCTTTTCGATCGTGCGCCAGGGATAGAGGGCTGCGGCCTGGAAGACATAGCCATAGGCACGCGCCAGCCGGGCATTTTCCGGCGTCATGCCATTGATTTCGATCGAGCCGCTCGTGTGCTTTTCCAGATCGGCGATGACGCGCAGGAATGTGGTCTTGCCGCAGCCGGACGGGCCGATGAAGGAGACGAAATCGCCCTTCTTGATATCGAGATCAACGCCGGTCAGCGCATGCACCGGGCCATCGCCGGTCTCGAAAGTGAGGCCCAGATTTTTGGCGGAGACGACGGAGGCGGGCGAATTCATGGCGCAAGCTCCGGGAGGCGAGGGGACATGGAAAGCGGCATTTTATCTGTTATCTTCTGTGAATGAGGCCGTGCCGGCAGGCCTTGGGAGCCGCCGCCGGAAGGGCTGTTGGAGGGATTGGACCATGGACGCATCATTAAAACCCACCTGCCGGCTGGTGAAGCCCGGCGCCACCTATGACGGCAAGCAGGGCCTGCGCTATTTCGAGGGCATTGCGGCCGAAACGGTGGGCTCCACCGGCATCTGCATGCATATCCTGACCATGCCGCCCGGCGCGCGTGCCAAAGCCCATCTGCATGAGAGCCATGAAACGGCGATCTACATGCTGTCGGGCAAGGCGGACACCTGGTATGGCGACAGGCTGGAACACCATGTCGTCGTCAGCGCGGGCGAACTGTTCTACATTCCGGCGGGCGTGCCACATCTGCCGGCCAATAGCTCGGATGAACCGGCCACCGCCATCATTGCCCGCACCGATCCGCGCGAGCAGGAAAGCGTGGTGTTGCTGCCGGAACTGGAGGGTTTGGTTCCGTAAAGGATATCTTCCGCTCGACGCTGCGCCGACCGCACCCCCCTCTGTCCTGCCGGACGACCAGGGTTGAGCCACGGGTCTCAACCCTGGTCGTCCGGCAGGGCAGAGGGGGGTATGCAACGCGCCCATGGCTGCCATCATCCGCCCGCTCACACTCCGCTTGCCGGAATGCCGCTGCGCTCCACCTTGCGCGGCGCGGTCAGTTCCTTCCATGTCGACAGCGCCTTGGAAACCGCCGGATAGGGCTCGCGGGAAACGAACTGGCCATGGCCCTCGCGGGTCTTGATGGCGCCTTCCTCGATGGCCACCACGCCGCGTGTCAGCGTATAGCGCGGCAGGCCCTTCACGGTCTTGCCCTCAAAGACATTGTAATCAATCGCCGATTGCTGCGCCTTGGCGCTGATGGTCTTGGTCAGCGTCGGGTCCCAGACGACGAGATCGGCATCGGCGCCCACCAGAATGGCGCCCTTTCGCGGATAGACGTTGAGGATCTTGGCAATATTGGTGGAGGTGACGGCGACGAATTCGTTCATGGTGATGCGCCCGGTTGCCACGCCATAGGTCCACAGCATCGGCATGCGGTCTTCCAATCCCCCGGTGCCGTTCGGGATCTTGCGGAAATCGCCCACACCATAGCGCTTCTGCTCGGTGGTAAAGGCGCAGTGGTCGGTTGCCACCACCTGCAGCGAGCCGCTCGCAAGCCCCGCCCAGAGACTGTCCTGATGCAGCTTGTTACGGAAGGGGGGCGACATGACGCGCCGCGCCGCATGGTCCCAGTCGGGATTGGCATATTCGCTCTCATCCAGCGTCAGGTGCTGGATCAGCGGCTCGCCATAGACGCGCATGCCATTTTGCCGGGCGCGGCGGATGGCCTCATGCGCCTGTTCGCAGGACGTATGCACCACGTAAAGCGGTGCGCCCGCCATATCGGCAATGATGATGGCGCGGTTGGTGGCTTCGCCTTCCACGGTGGCGGGGCGGGAATAGGCATGCGCTTCCGGGCCATTATTGCCGGCATCCATCAGCTTTTCCTGCATGGCAGCCACCACGTCGCCGTTTTCGGCATGCACCAGCGGCAGGGCGCCCAATTCGGCGCAGCGCGAAAACGAGGCGAACATCTCGTCATCATTCACCATCAGCGCGCCCTTATAGGCCATGAAATGCTTGAAAGTGTTGATGCCTCTTTCCTGAACGACGGTCTTCATATCGTTGAACACCTGTTCGCCCCACCAGGTGACGGACATGTGGAAGGAATAGTCGCAAGCGGCGCGGGTTGCCTTGTTGTCCCAGCGTTTCAGGGCGTCCAGCAGAGACTGGCCGGGATCGGGCAGGCAGAAATCCACCACCATCGTCGTGCCGCCGGCAAGCGCTGCGCGCGTGCCGCTTTCGAAATCATCGGCGGAATAGGTGCCCATGAACGGCATTTCCAGATGCACATGCGGATCGATGCCGCCCGGCATGACATAACAGCCGGTGGCATCCAGAACCGTCTCGCCGGAAAGGTTCGGGCCGATCTCGATGATCCGGCCAGCGTCCACTTTCACATCGGCCTTGTAGGTGAGATCGGCCGTGACGATCGTGCCGTTCTTGATGACTGTGGTCATGGGTCCCGTTCCCTCTCTGTCTATCGAGCAGAGGGGCACCCCACGCGGGTGCCCTTGGCTCCGCGTTATCTATCCTGCGTTTCCGGCAGTTGTGGTTATGCCCTGGTGATGGTCTTCATGCTTGTTGTCAGGCCTCGACGAGATCGAGGCGTTTTTCGATGCGCAGGACACGAAGGTCCATTCTATCAAGCCGTGTCGAGATGCTGGCGTATTGCTGCTCAAGAAAACCGAGCCGCTCCTTGATCTCCAGGAGGTCGTTGGAATGCTTCTCCTGCGTCGCGCGGATCGCGCGCAACATCTCAAGCACGACACTCTCTGTTGATGGCGATATGGCTCTCTCTCCGAGGATGCGCTATGTGCCAATTGTAACGCGAAAACACTCACCCGACAATCTCCGCCGTTTCAACCACCGCGTGAAACAGCACGTCGCAGCCGGCTGCTGCCCAGTCCCTGGAAATCTCTTCCGCCTCGTTGTGGGAAAGGCCGCCGACGCAGGGGCACATGATCATGGTGGAGGGCGCAAGCTTGGCCGCCCAGCAGGCATCGTGGCCGGCGCCGGAAATCAGGTTCATATGGCTATAGCCAAGCTTTTCGGCGGCTGAACGGACGCGTTCCACCAGAACCGGATCGAATGTTACCGGATCGAAATGGCCGACCGCTTCCACCGAGCAACCGACGCCGAGCGCCTCGCAGATCCTGGCCGCTTCCGCCTCGATCTTTGCCCGCATGCGGTCGAGCTTCTCTTGGCTTGGCGTGCGCAGATCGACGGTGAACACGACCTTGCCGGGCAGAACATTGCGGGAATTGGGCGAGAAGAACACCTGGCCAACGCCGGCGACGGCGCCCGGTTGCTCTTCCATGGCGACGCCCTGCACCATTTCGATGATGCGCGACAGAGCCAGGCCTGCATTGACGCGCATGGCCATGGGCGTCGAGCCCGTATGCGCTTCGCGGCCTGTCAGCGTGAATTCCAGCCACCAGAGGCCCTGGCAATGGGTGACGACACCGATCTGCTTTTCCTCGGCTTCGAGGATTGGGCCCTGTTCGATGTGATATTCAAAATAGGCGTGCATTTTTCGCGCGCCGACCTGTTCCTCGCCCAGCCAGCCGATGCGCTTCAGTTCATCGCCATAGGTCTTGCCGTCCGGGTCGCGGCGGGAATAGGCGTAATCCAGCGAATGCACGCCGGCAAACACGCCGGATGCCAGCATGGCGGGCGCAAAGCGCGCGCCTTCCTCATTGGCCCAGTTGGTGACGACGATCGGGTGTTTCGTCTGGATGTTGAGATCGTTCAGCGTGCGGATGACTTCGAGCCCGGCGAGCACGCCGAGCACGCCATCATATTTGCCACCCGTCGGCTGCGTATCCAGATGGCTGCCGATATAGACGGGAAGCGCATCGGGATCGGTGCCGGGGCGGGTCGCAAACATCGTGCCCATCTGATCGACGCCGGTGGAAAGCCCCGCCTCATCGCACCAGCGCTTGAACAGGTGGCGCCCTTCGCCATCGGCATCCGTCAGTGTCTGGCGGTTATTGCCGCCGGCAATGCCGGGGCCGATCTTGGCCATATCCATCAGCATGTCCCACAGCCGATCGCCGTTTACACGCAAGTTCTCGCCTGGCGCCGCCACCATTCGTTCATTCCTTCATCTGTTCAGGCCTGGGGTCTGATGCCCGGCTGCTGTTCCCATGCGGTCTGGCGCGCATCTTCTTATGGCGGGGCAAGCAATGGCTTGCCTTTGCCGGATGCGTCGCCGATAAATTGACCGGTTGGTAAAATATTACAATTTCCGTGCTGGCACTCAAGTCGAAAAACGCCGACGGGATGAAAAAATGAACACAATTCCGGCAGAAGAGTTGCCGGGGTAAAATTTGTGCATCTGCGTCTTGCCCGGCGCAGTGCAAGAGGAGATAACGAGATCCATGATTCCAAGAGCGGCGAAGACGCAGCGACGAACGCGCATCCAGGAGGAGAAAGAGGAGAAGATCCTCGAGGCCGCGCTCGACGTGTTTTCCGCCTATGGTTTTCGCGGCGCAACGATTGACCAGATCGCCGATGCGGCGGGCATGTCCAAGCCCAATCTTCTTTATTATTTCCGCACCAAGGAGGCCGTGCACCGCACGCTTCTCGACCGCATGCTGTTTACCTGGCTGGAGCCGCTGCGCGCGCTGGATGCCGATGGCAATCCGGAACAGGAAATCCGCTCCTATATTCGCCGCAAGCTGGAAATGTCGCGGGATTTTCCCCGCGAAAGCCGGCTTTTCGCCAATGAGATCCTGCAGGGCGCACCGCATATCGAGGATGAATTGACCGGCCCGTTGAAGACGCTGGTGGATGAGAAGGCGCTGGTGATCCGCGCCTGGATCAAGGCCGGCAAGATCGCAAAATGCGATCCCTATCACCTGATCTTCTCCATCTGGTCGACCACCCAGCATTATGCGGATTTTGATGTTCAGGTGCGCGCCGTGCTCGGCGACAAGGCCGGCGAGGGGCGTTTCGAAGATGCCGCGCGACATCTGGAAGAACTGTTTCTGCGCGGGTTGACGGTGGAAAAGCCCAGTGTTTGAGCCGGCTCAAAACCCGGTGAGCTTCACCATCAGATAGCCGAAGCCCGAGATGAACAGCCAGCCGAAGGCGCCAAGCGCCAGGGGCCGCAACCCGCGCGCTGCAAGCTGCCGTACCTGCGTTTGCAGGCCCATGGCGGCAAGCCCGCAGGAGAGAAGGAAGGTCGCCGTCTGGCTGGCTGCGTGACTGAGCGCCGGCGGCAGGCTGGCTGCGCTGTTGACCAGGACCATCAGCAGAAAGCCAATGACGAACCAGGGGAAGGGCGTGGCGCCTGCCTTTTCGCCCGAAGGCTTGCGAAACAGCGTGAGCGCCAGCATCAGCACCAGCGGTGCCAGCAGCATGACGCGGGCAAGCTTGGCAATCGTGCCATATTGGCCGGCCACAGTGCCGGCCTGGAAGGTGGCGGCCACCACCTGCGCCACTTCGTGGATCGTGGCGCCCGACCAAAGGCCGTAGCTGACCGCATCTAGCGAGAGTGGTGCCGCCAGTAGCGGAAAACTCAGCATCGACAGCGAGCCGAAGATCGTGACGCAGGCCACCGCATAGGCCACATCCTCCTCGCGACCGCGCACGGCGGCATTGGCGGCAATCACGGCAGACGCGCCGCAGACGGATGTGCCGGCGGCGATCAGTCCCGTCAGGCGCCTGTCTACGCCAAGCGCGTGGCCGGCCAGCATTACGGCGGCAAAACTCGTGACAAGCGTTGCCGTCACCACCGTCAGGCCCGGGAGGCCGAGCGACATCAGTTGCGAGAGCGTAATCTGCAGCCCAAGCAGAATGATGCCGAGCCGCAGCAGCCGTTTCAGCGAAAATGTCATGCCGGGGCGGCACAGCGCAGGCGGCTGGCGCAGATTGCCCATCACCATGCCGATGATGATCGACAGGATCAGCGGCGACAGCGTCTCTACGCCCGACAGCGCGCGGATCGCCATGGCGATGGCCGCAACAGCAACCGTGAGGCCAAGGCCGGGGAATAGTTCGCCGAGGCCGGCGATGGTGCCGGGTACGGTCGATCGTGGTGTGGGCAAGGGGCGCATGAGCATGGCGGTGTTCCGGTTCGCCGCCAGTCTCGTTCATCTTCATTCATCACTCCAACAAGTTGATCTTGTCATTTCAATCGGAAAAGACGATGATTTCGCCATGACACTCGAGCAGTTGCGCATTTTCGTGGACGTGGCGGAACGCCTGCATGTGACGCGGGCGGCAGAGCATTTGCATCTGACGCAATCCTCCGTCAGTGCAGCACTTGCGGCGCTGGAGGCGCGCCACGGGGTCAAACTGTTCAATCGGGTGGGGCGTGGCATCGAATTGACGCAGGCCGGCGCGCTTTTTCTGCCTTCCGCCCGCGCCGTGCTGGAGAAGGCCGGTGATGCCGCACGTCTGTTGAAGGATCTCTCCGGCGCGCCGTCTGGAACGCTGTCGATCCATGCCAGCCAGACGGTGGCAAGCTATTTTCTGCCCTCGCGGCTGATGCGTTATCATGAAATTCACCCGCAGGTGGACCTGGCCATCAGTGTTGGCAATACGCGCCAGGCGGCGGATGCGGTGCTGTGTGGCGCCTCGGATCTGGCGGTGGTCGAGGGCCGGGTGGATGAGCCGGCTTTGCTGCTGACCAAGGTTGGCGAGGACCGGCTTGTTCTGGTTGTCGGGCGCCGGCACCGATGGGCAAAGGGTGAGGGGCTAATGCCGAGCGATCTGCTCGACACTGACTGGATCCACCGGGAAGACGGGTCCGGCACGCGCGCGGCGCTGGAAGAGGAACTCTCGCGGCTGGGCATTGCGCCATCTGCCCTGCGGGTGGCGCTGGAGCTTCCCTCCAACGAGGCGGTGATTGCCGCCGTGGCCGCCGGCACCAGCGCTGCCGTTCTCTCATTTCGTGCCGTGGAGGCGCATCTGGCGCAGGGGCGGCTGGTGATGCCTGATTTTCCCATGCCGAGCCGGCTGTTCTTTCTTGCCCGCCACCGCGAACGGCACGTGACGCGCGCCATGCGGGCGATGGTGGACCTGATGGGCGAGGGGTAGGGTTTAGGGGAAGCGTGGCTGTTCTTGCCTCCATCCCCCTCTGGCTGCCGCCATCTCCCCCACAAGGGGGGAGACCGCAGAACATTTCCCGCACGACCAAGTCAGCCTTCTTATCCTATGCGGCAATCATTTGTTTTTCGGGCACGCTTGCCGCACTCCTTCTCCCCCCTTGTGGGGGAGATGGCGGCAGCCAGAGGGGGAACTTCAACCTAAAGCCCTCCGAGGACGTCATTTACATCCGGCGGGCTTCCAGGCGCTTGCGATCGCGCTCCAGATGCTGGACGCCAAGCTCCGTCAGGCGCATCTGGCGCTTCTGAAACTCGCCGCGCACCTGGATGAAACCCTGTTCCTCGGCTTCACCGAGCGTCTTCAGGCTGGTGCCGTTCGGGGGTGGCTGCCAATCCGCGCCGACCGCGCTGTGCAGCAAGACCATGATTTTGATAATGTCGTTTCTCCAGGATCGATAGAAAGGGTGTGGCGGTGCAGCGCTTGTGGCTGCCGATTGCGCTGTTGTTACCCGATCTCGGGCGATCTGTAACGTGGGGGATGGGTATGCTTGTTCGTTTTCATGCCGGCAGCGACCTTTTGCCATTCGGTACTATTTTCTATTTTCGGTTGAGCTCGCCTGCTGTAAATTGGATGGATGATCCAAAGCCGTGCTGGAGGCGCAATCGCGGTCATGCGCCATCACATCTTTATTTTTGTCGTTCATTGGCCTATATATGTCTGTGTGGAATAGGGATAATGTCAGCTTCCGTTTTCAGGATGATGGAACGGACCATCCGGTGTGTACGGTGGTCATCCAGACGCCTGATGGCACCCTGTCTCTGATGTGCGAGCCACGCCTGCAGAATGACGTGCTTTATCTGGCAGGGGTGCATGTGCAGGGAGAGGATATTTCGGCCAATGATCTCGGCCCCGCCCGTTTGCGGATACTGGCCGACATAGCGATGATGGAGATGCAGTGCGATGAAATCATCATTGAGGGAGCGTTTCGAACGACTGGGGCCGGTCGAGGTCGTCGCCCCCGGCCAATCCGGTTCCCACGCCGTCGTGACCCTGCATCTTGATCCGGCTGCCAAGGCGATCAAGTCCATCACCGTTGTGCGGTTGCTGGTCGAAAGTGGCATGACCATGCTGACCGCCAAGCGCGTCGTTGAGAAGGCCATGGAGACGGGGCAGGCAACCTTCGCCGTCCCCGGCCTGCGGGATGCAGAAGAGTTTGCCGCCATTCTTGCCGACTGCGGTTTTGCAGCCAAAGCGGTTGCCGCACGACCGGTGGACGTGGCTGCACTGCGCAGAGAACTGAGCCTGACACAGGAGCAGTTTGCGCTCACCTACGGCATTGATGTGGAAACTCTACGCAACTGGGAGCAAGGCAAGCGCCGCCCGGACCGCGCCGCCGAAGCTTACCTGCGTGTCATCGAGCGTATGCCGCAAGCTGCAAGCGCGGCGCAGGAGGATGATTTGCAAGGGGTGAGGGCGGGGTGAGGGGCTCTCATCCATCACTTCGGCGCCTCGGCGCAGCCTCCGCATCCGGCATGGAGCCGCCGAGTGCGATGAGGCGTTTGCCGGACTCGATACGGACCAGTGTTTCCAGCGCCAGTCGCACCAGTGTCGTTGTCGCTTTCGTGCCGGTCAGCGAACGGGCGCGATCGAGGAGGTCGTCGTCGAGGTTGATCGTGGCGCGCATATTTTTAGTCCTTGCGTTGAGCTTCAGTATGCACAAGGCGGCATTGGAGTTCCATCGAAGGCACGGCGTCAACCGATCGCCTCTCCCCGCCTGCGGGGAGAGCGACTGTCTTGGCAGTCAAGCGTTTTGCCATGGTTTTTCGTCCCGGATGATGGCGTTGAGGATGGTGAGCAGTTTGCGCA
>NZ_STFZ01000019.1:0-2500 GCF_005222845.1 Rhizobium sp. FY34
TGGTTGCGGGGGCAGGATTTGAACCTGCGGCCTTCAGGTTATGAGCCTGACGAGCTACCGGGCTGCTCCACCCCGCGTTATTTGTTTTCGGGCTTATTTGCCCTGCATTGATATCAGGCTTGGCCTGCAGATGTGATGCCGTTTGGCGATTGATCCATTGGATGGATTGTGTTCGGCACGGCCTTCTGGGCCTTGTTATGTTTCAAACGGATTAAGGGCCGCGTTGAGCGACCCTTTTGTTTATCGGCTGGGCCGTTAGTTTTGTTTTTGTTTTGAGAAGATTGACATTGCCTTTAGCAGACCTGGCAGCGACCTACTCTCCCGCGTCTTAAGACGAAGTACCATTGGCGCTGGGGCATTTCACGGCCGTGTTCGGAATGGGAACGGGTGCAGCCGCCCCGCCATAACCACCAGGTCGGCTAAGGGCAATGTTTTGAGAAGCTGGTACTAGGGCTTAGCCAATAGGCAGTAGCCAATAGTTTTTTTTGTGAACACGTCTTTTTCATCAAGGTTTTGCGTGGCGCCCACAGCCGGCAGAGCCGAGCTGCCGGGCGTCCGGCGCGCCGTCCGCAGCGCAGCATCCGAAGGATGCGACAGCGTGAGGACAAAACCATTATTGAAGCACTATGCGCTTCAAGATGAGCATGGTCAATGAGAACGATCAAGCCAATCGGGCTATTAGTAAGGCTAAGCTTCATGCATTGCTGCACGTCCACACGCCTCCTATCAACGTGGTCGTCTTCCACGGCCCTGATAGGGAATACTCGTTTTCAGGTGGGTTTCCCGCTTAGATGCCTTCAGCGGTTATCCCTTCCATATATAGCTACCCTGCTATGCCCTTGGCAGGACAACAGGTCCACCAGAGATATGTCCATCCCGGTCCTCTCGTACTAGGGACAGATCCTGTCAATATTCCTACACCCACGGCAGATAGGGACCGAACTGTCTCACGACGTTCTGAACCCAGCTCACGTACCGCTTTAATTGGCGAACAGCCAAACCCTTGGGACCTGCTCCAGCCCCAGGATGCGATGAGCCGACATCGAGGTGCCAAACAACCCCGTCGATATGGACTCTTGGGGGTCATCAGCCTGTTATCCCCGGCGTACCTTTTATCCGTTGAGCGATGGCCCTTCCACACGGGACCACCGGATCACTATGACCGACTTTCGTCTCTGCTCGACTTGTCAGTCTCGCAGTCAGGCGGGCTTATGCCATTGCACTCGACGACCGATTTCCGACCGGTCTGAGCCCACCATCGCGCGCCTCCGTTACTCTTTCGGAGGCGACCGCCCCAGTCAAACTACCCACCATACACTGTCCCGGATCCGGATGACGGACCGCGGTTAGACATCCATGACGATAAGGGTGGTATTTCAAGGATGGCTCCACGAGAACTGGCGTCCCCGCTTCAAAGCCTACCACCTATCCTACACATGCCGACACGAATGCCAGTGTAAAGCTATAGTAAAGGTGCACGGGGTCTTTCCGTCTGACCGCAGGAACCCCGCATCTTCACGGGGAATTCAATTTCACTGAGTCTATGTTGGAGACAGCGGGGAAGTCGTTACGCCATTCGTGCAGGTCGGAACTTACCCGACAAGGAATTTCGCTACCTTAGGACCGTTATAGTTACGGCCGCCGTTTACTGGGGCTTCGATTCAAAGCTTGCACCTCTCCTCTTAACCTTCCAGCACCGGGCAGGCGTCAGACCCTATACGTCGTCTTGCGACTTCGCAGAGCCCTGTGTTTTTGATAAACAGTCGCTACCCCCTGGTCTGTGCCACCCCAAAATACTTGCGTAAAATGGGGTCACGCTTCTTCCGAAGTTACGCGTGCAATTTGCCGAGTTCCTTCAACATAGTTCTCTCAAGCGCCTTGGTATACTCTACCTGACCACCTGTGTCGGTTTCGGGTACGGTCTATAATGATGGAGCTATTTCCTGGAACCGCGTCCCCGCACAGACAATCCAATAAGTCTGTACAAGTTGAGCAATCCGTCACTACCACCAGGCCCACGAATATTAACGTGGTTCCCATCGACTACGCATTTCTGCCTCGCCTTAGGGGCCGGCTAACCCTGCTCAGATTAACTTTAAGCAGGAACCCTTGGTCTTTCGGCGAGGGGGTCTCTCACCCCCTTTATCGTTACTCATGTCAACATTCGCACTTCCGATACCTCCAGAGGCCCTCACGGGTCCTCCTTCACAGGCTTACGGAACGCTCCGCTACCACGTGCAGTAAACTGCACATCCTCAGCTTCGGTGCATGGCTTTAGCCCCGTTACATTTTCGGCGCAAAGACCCTTATTTAGACCAGTGAGCTGTTACGCTTTCTTTAAATGATGGCTGCTTCTAAGCCAACATCCTGGTTGTTTTGGGATCCTCACATCCTTTCCCACTTAGCCATGACTTGGGGACCTTAGCTGGAGGTCAGGGTTGTTTCCCTTTTCACGACGGACGTTAGCACCCGCCGTGTGTCTGCCGATTAGTACTCCTCG
>NZ_STFZ01000020.1 GCF_005222845.1 Rhizobium sp. FY34
GTAACCGGTGTTCTGCTCCCACATTGTGCACCGTTGCCTGATCTGTGATCGACGTTCCATGGATGAAGAACGGGAGTTTCTCCATGGAGACTACACTGGAGTTTCTCACAACCGGTAAGACCCGACGTGAGGTTCACCGACATTGGCCTGACGAGGTCAAGGCGCGGATCGTTTCGGAGAGCTTGAGGCCCGACACGACAGTCAATGAAGTTGCGCAGCGCTACGGATTACGAGCCAACAGCCTTTCCACCTGGCGGACGATGGCACGGCAGGGCAAGCTGATCCTGCCAGCACCGGAGAATGCGGTCGAGTTCGCGGCCATGGTTGTCGAGCCGCCGTTGCCTGAGCCGCTGACGGTCAAGGCCGCCACGCGCGCCGAGATTATCGTCGGTCCCGTCACGATCCGCCTGGAGGAAGGTGCGTCAGCGTCCCGGATCGCTGCAATCGCTCGCGCCCTGGCGGCGGCGACATGATCTTTCCGTCAAACCGCGTCAGGATCATGATGGCGACCAAACCAGTCGACTTCCGCAAGGGTCATGACGGCTTGGCGGCGCTGGTGAAGAACGAGTTGCACAAGGACCCGTTCACCGGAACGGTCTTTGTATTCCGCTCACGCAAGGCGGACCGGTTGAAGCTGATCTACTGGGATGGCTCCGGGATCGTCATGGCCTACAAGCGGCTGGAGGAGCACAGCTTCACTTGGCCAGGCATCAAAGATGGATTGATGACACTCACCCACGCCCAGTTCGAAGCCCTGTTCGCGGGCCTTGATTGGCGGCGGGTTCATGCCGTCCAGACAAGAACCCCGGAGGCCATCGAATAGCTGCGGCACGATGACTCAGCACCACAAATTCCGAAGGCAAATCGGCTCCGGATTTGGTAGTTTCCGGCCATGCTTGATGCCGCCGACTTTCCCGATGATATTGCCGCCCTGAAGGCGATGCTGATCGCGGCGCGGCTAAGCGAGGCGGCCAAGGATGTCGCGATAGCCAGCAAGGACGAACATATCGCCCGCAAGGATGAGAGGATCGAACGGCTTGAGAAGCTGGTCGCAGCATTCAAGCAGGCAGCCTTCGGACGCAAATCCGAGAAGACCGATCCGGACCAATTCGACCTGGCGCTGGAAGACCTGGAAACGGCCATGGCCGTGATCCATGCTGAGGATGAGGCGGACGTTCCGGCTGGAAGCAGGATTGCCAAGCCACGCGCGATCAATCGCGGTTCCCTTCCGAAGCATCTCCCGCGTGTCGAAGAGGTGATCGAGCCGGAAAGCCTGACGTGCGCCTGCGGCGGTTGTCTGCACTGCATTGGCGAGGATGTCTCCGAGCGGCTGGACGTGATCCCGGCGCAGTTCCGCGTGATCGTCACCCGCCGCCCCAAATATGCCTGCCGGGCCTGCACCGACGGGGTCGTCCAAGCCCCAGTTCCGGCACGGCTGATACAGGCTGGGCTGCCGACGGAAGCGACCGTCGCGCATGTTCTGGTATCCAAGTATGCCGATCACCTTCCGCTTTACCGTCAGGCCCAGATCATGAGCCGCCAGGGCATCGATCTCGACCGATCAACGCTTGCCGACTGGGTCGGTCGGGCGGCCTTCGAACTGCGGCCCCTCTTCGATGCGTTGATTGCCGACCTGAAGCGCTCATCCAAGTTGTTCATGGACGAGACCCGTGCCCCGGTTCTCGATCCCGGCTTGCGTAGGACCAAGACAGGATACTTCTGGGCGCTCGCGCGGGATGATCGTCCTTGGGGTGGCGGCGCTCCGCCGGGCGTTGCCTTTACCTACGCTCCCGGTCGCGGGGGCATTCATGCAGAACGGATATTGCAGGGCTTCTCCGGCATCCTGCAGGTCGATGGCTATGCCGGATACAACAGGCTGATTGCGCCGGAGCGCGTTGGTCCAGACATTCGGCTTGCCTATTGCTGGGCTCACGCACGGCGCAAACTGGTGGAGATCACCCGCAATGGCTCGGCACCCATTGCCGAGGATGGCGTCAAACGGATCGGTGAACTGTATCGCATCGAGGCCGAACTGCGTGGTCTTGATCCTGAGGCTCGCCTTGCAGGTCGGCAGGAACGATCAGCACCACTCGTAGCCGACATGCAGGCGTGGCTTGTCCATCACCGCACCCGCGTCGCAACGAAGTCCCCGCTCGGCGAGGCATTGGCTTACATCGCCAAATATTGGGATGGTCTGAAGCTCTTCCTGACTGATGGCCGCATCGAGATGGATAACAACAGCGTCGAGCGCACCATCCGGCCGATAGCTCTCAATCGCAAGAACGCGCTCTTTGCGGGCCACGATGCTGGAGCCGAGAACTGGGCCACCATCGCCTCGCTCATTGAGACTTGCAAACTCAATACCGTTGATCCCTTCGCGTATTTGAACGCCACGCTCACCGCCGTCGTCAGCGGGCACAAGCAGAGCCGGATCGATGAACTGCTGCCGTGGAAATATGCTGATCGGAAAAGTTCTAAGAATACGAGCCATTCCAATTAAACGTCTTCACAGTAATCTCAGATTGTCTCCGTAAGGGCAAAGTTGAGGAAGAAGCATGATCATTTGGTCAAAACCGCGCATCGTGATCATGTTTATCCTCACCCTCGTCTTCGCATGGGCTGGAATAGAAACGGTCATTGCAGGTCAGAAAGGGGGATGGCCGCTCGTCTTGTTCGCCACCGCGCTCGCCATTATCTTCATCGTATCTCTGTCCACAGCACCGCCTCGGACGGAGGTACTCCGGACCCAAATCACCCAGTACCCAAAGCCGATCACACTAACGGGACGCAGAGGCCGCGGCCTCTTTTTGGCTCTAGCCTCATCTATGATTGCGCTGGTGTATCTCTTCGGCCTGTTGTCCTCCCCTGCGTTGCTAGGAAGCGTGGTTCTTTACACTGTTTTGGTAGTGGTCTTCGGCGCTCCGGCCCTGATTCTGGCAGCCGCTACCATCAAACCAAATCGCCTGATCATTGACGCGGAAGGCCTAACTCTCAAAAACATCTTTCAAACCAGACGGTGGGAATGGCGTGACATACAAGACTTCAGAGCGATCTCTGCGGTGACGTACGGAAAACGCATCATAAAAGTAAAGGACATAATCGGTTTCGATGATCGTAACGCCGAAAAAACGGCTCGCGCTGATCGACAGAAGAAACGGATCGGGGCGTCCACTAGCTTTCCTAACCACTTTGGCCTGTCTGACGATGAACTAGCCTACGCCCTCAATGCGTGGAGGCTGCAAGCAATCTCTGACGGCGACCGTTACTTACCGCCGCCGTAAGGGCGTTCCCTTCCGCCTTGCAGCGAAGGCAAGATAACGCGGGTAGGAAATACCGTCATAGTCAATGTGCTTTGGCCACACCGCTTAC
>NZ_STFZ01000021.1:0-187261 GCF_005222845.1 Rhizobium sp. FY34
GAGCCTGTAAAACGAACCAGAGCTTTGAGGCCATGATCTATATGGCAGCGGCTGTGATCAACTCACGATGAATCCCCACAGACCCTAGAATGGGGCGGATCACGTCCAGCTTCCAATTGTGTTCCGCCAAGCCGCGCTCATCAATCCGAAGGAATTTCGGCTCAATAGGTTCGCGGAAATATTCCTTTACCTTCTGCTGGATTTCAGGCGGGAGGCTGGAAACACGAACAACGTATTGTTTGCCGTCACTGCCGCCATGTTCGGCGCCGATCATGGTCACGTCGATGCGACATCCGTTCCATGCCTTCCCGGCAAGCCCATTCTGAAGGGCTTGCCGGGCTTTTTGGGCCGAAATGCCCGCCGCCGAAGCAAATACGTCACTCGTGATCCAAGGCATCATGTCAGGCGTCCAGCAGCGACTGTTTCACCGGTGGCTTGATGCCAAGTTCTACCGCGATTTTACGGCTCATGCCGTGCCTGCATTGCACTGTGCCCTGAAGAACGGCGTAGACGAGGCGCGGCTTGTAGCCCTTTGCCAATGCCCACTCCTTGATTGTTAGTCCTTCAGCCTCAAAGCGCTGACGCACTTGCTCTTGTATGCTCATACCTCTATCCTCCAATGTGCAAACCGTGTTCGGCTATGGTTAGCAAAATGTAGGATTTGGAAATCAATATGTCAACGTACAGTTCGCAAAATGATTCAAGCTTGGAAATCAATGCTGATGACGTAATTGACCGGCTGAAGCGAGCAGCAGGCGTCGACAGTGATATTGAACTGGCGGAGTCTCTCGGTGTAAATAAATCAACCGTCTCAACATGGAGAAGCCGCAAACGAATTCCCTACCCAGAAGTAGTTCGAGTCGCTTTAGATACGCGACAGAACATAGATTGGATACTAACCGGTAGAGAACGTGAGGAGATGATCCCCGGTGCGTTCGACGGCCCATTTAACGTAAACGTCTTATCCGCCGCGCTTTACGACGTCTGGGAGAGTAAGATTTTTCAGGACGGACAAAACGGCAACGATTGGAGAAAAGCTATCTTCCGCGCCAAGTGGATTATACAGCGCTACAATCAATTCATTTACATCATGGGCGACATGACGAAAGACGGTCGGATGACCGAAAAGGATTTCACTAACTATCTATTCGATATGCTCGGAATTGACGAAAAAGGTGTTCCAACAAGGAAGCCAAATGAGGCAGACGAGTAAGCTCATGATGGCTGTATTTGAGGGTGCGCAAAGGGTTCTCGAAATGGCACATTATGGAACTTAACATCTTCTAATGAAGGCAAGATTACACAACGAAATCAATAAGGTGGGAATTCTATTAGATTCACAAATCCTACTTTTGCACTCACGCCGATTGGGAAACACGAAAATCACGAAATTTCAGTGAGTTGGCGCGCTAAAATCTAATTTAATTTCCGACATCTGGGCGGGCAAAATCTAAAATAATTTCCACGCCTCCACAAGTTCACCGGTTTTTAGGCACTTGCAGAACACATACGGAACATATAGTGTCCATTCTGGATTTGTTTCCTCCATGGGGTGCCCTCGATGCTTACACGCAAACAGCAGGAATTGCTTCTGTTCATTCATGAACGCATGAAGGAATCCGGTGTACCGCCATCCTTCGACGAAATGAAGGATGCGCTTGACCTGGCGTCGAAGTCCGGCATCCATCGGCTGATCACCGCGCTTGAGGAACGTGGCTTTATCCGCCGCCTTCCCAACCGGGCGCGTGCGCTCGAAGTCATCAAGCTGCCGGAATCCTATCAGCCCCCGGCCCCGCGCCGCGGCTTTTCGCCCAGCGTCATTGAGGGCAGCTTGGGCAAGGTTCCGCCCGCCAAACCATCCGCACCGGTGATGGAAGAGGAAACCGGTTCAGCCAGCGTGCCTGTGATGGGACGCATTGCCGCCGGCGTGCCGATCTCCGCCATCCAGAACAACACGCACAATATCAGCGTACCGATCGAGATGCTCGGAACCGGCGAACATTATGCGCTGGAGGTGAAGGGCGATTCGATGATCGAGGCCGGTATTCTGGATGGCGATACGGTGATCATCCGCAATGGCAGTTCGGCAACGCCCGGCGATATCGTGGTGGCGCTGGTGGATGACGAGGAAGCGACGCTGAAACGGTTTCGCCGCAAGGGCGCCTCCATTGCGCTGGAAGCGGCAAACCCGGCCTATGAGACGCGTATTTTCGGCCCGGACCGAGTGAAGATCCAGGGCAAGCTCGTCGGCCTCATTCGCCGCTATCACTGAGGCCTTTCAAACGATGCTGCCGGATTAAGGTTCACATTTCTGATGCCGCGAGAAGCTGGCGTACGGGTTTAGGCACATCTGCATCAAAGGTTCTGTTGCGCCAGTCATAGGTTCTGCTGATGGTCCAGGGACGGTCGGCGCCATAGACAGCGCCACTCGCCTGCCAGTCGCTTTTGTTATGAGATCCGTTGAAGTCTATCTCGACGGTGCCAGTGAGGCGCAGAACCTTGCCGTTCAGCAGCAATGCGCCAGAACGGCAGGTCTCAAATCGGGCGGAGGCGGCAATGACGATATCGGCCACATCGCAGCCAATGCCGGCATACCGCCCATCCTCGATCATCACGATCTTGATGCCCTCTTGGGTTCTGGCAAGGCAGGCGATCTTGATCACGCAGACGAAACGGCCGGCGGGACTGGTGTCGATAAGGGTCTGGAATGCCTTTGCCGCCGTCTTCAGCGCCTCGGGTGACAGCGGCATGCGCTGCGGGTTTGGCGTATCACTCGCTGATGACGCGACGGCTGGAAGCGGGGATGACGCATTGATGGGGCTATTGCTTTGGTCAGGGCCGTTCAGTCCGAAGTCGTCTGGTTGGCGCTGGAGCGGCTGGAGGGTGTTTTCGATGCGCAAGGCATTTTGCCACTGGCGATAGATAAAGTCCGGTGGCTTTCGACGATTGATGGATGCGGTTCGGTCATCAAGGAGGGCAGCCAGCGTTCCATCTTCAAAGATCAGCAGGCTCGGCATTGGCCGTTGCGCCGACCAGACGAACATGCCGATGGCAGCCGCCATGAGTGGAAGTCCAGCAAGCCTGATGCCTGTCTTGAAGATCACCAGGATAAGAAAGCCGCTGACGGCAAGCCCGAGAAAACAGGGATGCGGCCGACCGGTGGGCATTTCGCCACCCCAGCCGGCAACGGTGCGGGCGACCGAAATCACGAGGTCCAGCGCCTGCCCCATCAGTTGGAAAAAGGGAGCATCAAGGCCGAATGGCATCAGCAGCATGCCGGCGAGCCCGCAGGGCATGACGACGAGCGAGATGAGCGGCATGGCGGCAAGATTGGCGACGAGGCCGTAACCAGTCAGTTGGTGGAAGTGGCTGGCCGAAAACATAGCGGTCGAGAGACCACCGATCAGCGATGTCATGGCCGTGCCCGCAACCATTGCCAGGCCGAGGGACAGGAGACCTGAAAGCGGTCCGCCGGTCGGTCGTGGCGCGTGATCCTCTGAGCGGTTGCGATGGCTCATCCAGGCGGCATAGCCGGCCACCAGTGCTGCGGTCGCCGCAAACGACATCTGGAAGCTCGCTCCCAGGAGAGCCGAAGGCGAGACCACGAGAATGACAAGTGCTGCAAGCGCCACATTGTGCAGGCTGATCGAGGGGCGATCGAAGAAAACCGCCAGAAGCATGATCGCCATCATCAGGAAGGCGCGCTCCGCCGAAACGCCAAAGCCCGAAATGAGGTAATAGGCCGTCACCATCACGAGGGCGCCGGCGGCGGCAATCTTCTTGGTGGCGACGCTCTGGGCAAAGACCGGCATCAGACTGAGCAGCGTGCGCACGCCGACAAAGAATATGCCGGCAGCAAGCGCCATATTGAGCCCGGAGATCGCCACGATATGTGCAAGACCCGATAGCCGCAGGGCCTCCAGCGTGTCGCGCGAAATGGCACGGCGCTCATCCGTCACGATGGCGGCGGCAAAGGCGCCAGCATCGCCGGGCACGTTGGAACGGATCCGGTCGCCGATCGCACCACGCAGGGCAAACAACTCGATACGCAGCCTTTGCCACGCCCCGATATCCTCATCCGGTGCAGCGCCCGCAGACGGTGCGCCATAGAAATAGCCGATCGCGCCGATCCCGTCAAAATAGGCCGAAAAGCCGAAATCAGAGAGGCCGGGCAGAGCCGGCCCGGAAGGCGGCGAAAGGCGGGCAAGGCCACTGATCGTCTGCCCCGGCTCCACCGGCGCTCCTCGCCCGCGCGCCAGGACCGCGACTTTTTCCGGCTGGCGTATAAGAATCGGCGCCCGCGTGCCCGTCAGGCGGATCTCGTAGCGCCAACGCCCCTCGCCTGCCGCTTCCCGGCGCTCTACCACGCCGGTCAGACGGGTGGTCACGGGCGTGTCGAGAACCACTGTCGCATGCCGCAGGGTCTCGAATGCCGCAAGCCCCATGCCGGCAAAAACAAGGCCCGACGCCATGAGCAGATGTCCCGCAAGGGAACGACCGCGCCAGCCAAGGGTTAGGCCGGCAAGCAGAAGCGGCAGCGCCATCGCCCCAAGCCAGGCCGGAGGATCGCGTGCCATCGAAAACCAGAACACCACGCCAAGCCCGAGGAAGACAGGTATCAGCAGAAACAGCCGTCCATGCGCCTCTTCCAGCAAAAAAGCACTGATTGTCCGTTCAGCCAGTCGCGTGCCAAAATCCCTGAATGTGCGGCGCCGCAGCTGCTTCGGCTGCGCCAAGCGGGTCAAATCGGCAGGGGTCGAAGATGGCAGAGGCACAAGCGTCGCAGGAGCCCAGGCCGTCGGCGCCTCGGTCGGTCGCGGCGGCAAATGTATACCGAGAGCATCCCCTTGCGACAATTTTCCACCCCTTGTGAATTGCCTGCCGCTCTTAACCGAAAGACAACCTGCACCTGATTATCTGATCGCGTCAATGCCGCTTCCGCCGGCAAGTCTTCGCTTTGGGCCATTGGATCGATTTAATCCAACTGAAGCGGAATTCGGCGTGTCTTAGTCCCGGAAGAACACATTGCATCTCGCTGTTTCGCGCTGCACAATTAGACATGTGGAGCGCTTGGCAGCGCGCTTTAGATCATATAGCTAATTTCAGACGCTTCACTCTTCTGGCGCAGATTGCGCCATTCCGCTCCTCGGAGGATCAGCATGACGGACACAAGCGCACATCTTGGATTGGGAGATAAGACGGTCGACCTTCAGGTCAGGAAGGGAACCATCGGACCGGACGTGATCGATATCGGTGCACTCTACAAGAATACCGGTACCTTCACCTACGATCCGGGGTTCACATCGACGGCGTCCTGCGAATCCAAGATCACTTTCATTGATGGCGACGAAGGCATTCTTCTGCATCGCGGCTATCCGATCGAGCAGTTGGCGGAACACGGCGACTTCCTGGAAACCTGCTATCTGCTGCTTTACGGCGAACTGCCGACGGCTGCCCAGAAGAAGGATTTCGATCACCGCGTCACGCATCACACCATGGTGCATGAGCAGATGAGCCGCTTCTTCACCGGCTTCCGCCGCGATGCGCATCCGATGGCTGTCATGTGCGGCTGCGTCGGCGCACTTTCGGCCTTCTACCACGATTCCACCGACATCACCGATCCGCACCAGCGCATGGTTGCCTCGCTGCGCATGATCGCCAAGATGCCGACGCTCGCTGCCATGGCCTATAAATACCATATCGGCCAGCCCTTCGTGTATCCGCAGAACAATCTGGATTACGCCTCGAACTTCCTGCGCATGTGCTTTGCCGTGCCTTGCGAAGAGTACAAGGTGAACCCGGTTCTGGCGCGTGCCATGGACCGCATCTTCATCCTGCATGCAGACCACGAGCAGAACGCCTCGACCTCCACCGTGCGCCTGGCCGGTTCGTCGGGTGCCAACCCGTTTGCCTGCATCGCGGCCGGCATTGCCTGCCTCTGGGGCCCGGCCCATGGCGGCGCCAATGAAGCGGCTCTCAACATGCTCACCGAGATCGGCTCTGTCGACAAGATCCCGGAATACATCGCCCGCGCCAAGGACAAGAACGATCCGTTCCGCCTGATGGGCTTTGGCCACCGCGTCTACAAGAACTACGATCCGCGTGCCAAGATCATGCAGAAGACGACGCATGAGGTTCTGGCGGAACTCGGCCTCAAGGACGATCCGCTCCTGCAGGTTGCCATGGAACTGGAAAAGATTGCGCTGACGGATGACTACTTCATCGAGAAGAAGCTCTATCCGAACATCGACTTCTATTCCGGCATCACGCTGAAGGCGATGGGCTTCCCCACGACCATGTTCACCGTGCTGTTTGCTCTGGCCCGCACCGTCGGCTGGATCGCCCAGTGGGCCGAAATGATCGAAGATCCGCAGCAGCGCATTGGCCGTCCGCGCCAGCTCTATACGGGCGCTGCCCAGCGCGATTACCTGCCGGTTTCCAAGCGTTGATCGCAGACTGACAGTTCGACACGACACGATAGCCCGCGAGAGTTCCGCGGGCTTTTTTTTTGTTGTGGCTGGCAAGTCGTGGAAGGATGGTGGCATCGATCAGCTTGTGCCAGCCCATGTGGTACAGTCCATCGATCCACTCTCGCCAGAGGCTCAGAATTCCTTTAGAAGCCAGCCAATCTTGAGAGTTTGGAGCGCGCGCCGATGAACACCCCCTGGAACAAACCCGTTGTCGTTCATCTGGGTGAGCCTCCCGTCGAAACCGTCATCGAAACGACACAGGCAGCCGCCTGGGCCATGATCGAGGACTGGCCGATGGAAGATGGCGTGGCGCTTGATCGCGCGCTGGAGGTTTGTGCAGCCGTGGATGCGCGCAAGCGCAAGCCCGAAGATGCCAGGCTTGCCTTTGTTCAAGCGGCCACAGAGGCCGGTATTCTGATACGTGCCTGAGATGAATTGGGCGGTGATCGACATTTCTGTCCGAACAGTGCGGACGATGGGTCAACTCGCAGAGCCACCCAGCTCTAAGCAGAGAAAACAGCAAATCATCAGGCTCTTGACTCCGACGACCGAAATCAGTGCCAGCACCTGGCTTGGGACAATCCGCGTCCAGATCCGTTTACGGCCGCTCCTGTAGGAAATAACCAGGATGCTAGTGCTTGCATCATACTGCGCACACATGATGCGCCGTCCAAAAAGGTAAAAATTCTGCTTTCCGTCAGTCATCGGACGCCACTGGTTCTTCGATGAACCATCTACGCACAACCTTCGTGCCGCTGCAACCTTTGCTGATCGATCACCGACATAGTGACGATAAATAAGTGTATCTATGCGGGAAAGTGAACTTAATATGCCATAGCGCCGTAAGTTCCTACCGGCCCAGGACGGACAGAAACGAAAGGATGAAAATCAAAAAAATAAAAATTTAAGTCGTGCTTTGGCGACCCCTGCAGGACTCGAACCTGCGACCTACTGCTTAGAAGGCAGTTGCTCTATCCAGTTGAGCTAAGGGGCCTGAAGCCGCCGGCCGATATACGCTCAATGCGTCCAGGGCTGGTTGCGATTGAATTTGAAATTGTCAGTGTAGGAAACGACCTGGCGTGCGGCTTCCTTCGGCGCAATCACACGGAATTCGAGACCCTTGCGCTCGGCATAGGACTGAGCCTGCTCCAGCGTTTCGAAGGTGAGCTTCACCTGCTGGTTCATATCGGAGGAGGAAGTGTATCCCAGCACGGGATCGATACTGCGCGGCACTTCCTGGTCGAATTCCAGGACCCAGAGATGCGTCTTGGCCTTGCCGGACTGCATGGCAGTTTTCGCAGGACGATAGATTTTTGCCGTCATTCCCAGTAACGCTCCTTCGCGCTCCATAAAGCCTGATACCATTTCCGTATCAGCCTACCATTTTTTCTGCGAGGAAGCACCAGTCTCGTCGAAACGTGGCCTGCCTACAGACCGATCCCGCAAGTCGCGGCACCGACAAGCGACGATGGTCGGAGTGGAGAGATTCGAACTCCCGACCCTCTGGTCCCAAACCAGATGCGCTACCAGGCTGCGCTACACTCCGTTCCAACGGTGAGATGGCAGATACACGGTTCATGCCATGCCTGCAACTGCAAATCTCACGCAGTGCACAAGTTGGCATGCCTATTCACTTGGTATTGCCGATTTGCCGGCTCAACACCCTATCGCCAACAGCGATATTGCGCCTTGCCGCCTCGCCGCCATTCAGCTCCAGTACGAATTTGACCGGGCCTTCCGACGAAATGATTGCCTCCGAATGCGGCACAGCGCCCGCATGGATGTGACGGATCGTGCCGTCTTCGCCGATAAACAGCATATCCAGCGGAATCAGCGTGTTGCGCATCCACATCGAAATCTCGCGGGCTTCATCGAAATCAAACAGCATGCCGGCATCCGGCTCCATTTTTTCGCGAAACATCAGGCCCTGCTGCCGCTGGCCGCTGTCCAGAGCCAGTTCCACCGTAAAGGCGTAGCGCTGCCCAGCCTTCGTCTCGATGGTGAGCGGCTGTTTATCGAATCGCAGCTGCGCATGTGTTTCGGCTGAAAAGGACAGTGTCAGAATCATAGCCAAAAACAGAAAGAGCGCCCGTGTGGCGCTCTTTCCCAGTGTCGAAATAGTCCGTGTCAAACCACGCATATCACACCACTCATTCTCAAAACACGTCAGATCATCAATGCGCCCGTGGCAGGGTAACTGGACCGTCTGGATGCACTTCGGCGGCCATCAGGCCCTTGTCGCCCGGTCCAAAACGCACCAGCACCACCTGGCCGGGGCGCAGCTCCGTCAAGCCGAAGCGACGCAGCGTTTCCATATGGATAAAAATGTCCTCGGTGCCTTCGCCGCGCGTCAGGAAGCCAAAACCCTTGGTGCGATTGAACCATTTGACGAGCGCCCGCTCAAGCCCGCTTGTCGCGGTGACCTGCACATGCGTGCGCACCGGCGGCAGCTGCGATGGATGTACCGCGGTCGATTGGTCCATGGAGAGAATTCGAAATGCCTGGTAGCCACGATCGCGTCTCTGGATCAGCGCCACGATGCGCGTTCCCTCCAGAATGGTCTGGTATCCGTCACGACGCAGGCAGGTCACATGCAGAAGAACATCCTGCATGCCATTATCGGGCACGATGAAACCAAACCCCTTGGCCACATCGAACCACTTGACCACACCAGTGATCTCAATGAGCTCAACCGGTTCACCGGCAAGTTCCTCAAAACTTGCAACGCCCTTCGATGACATTCTGTCCGCCATTCTGTCAGCCCCTGGTCTACGCGTCACGGTGGTACGGTTAACTGATTCTTAGAGGATATGTTAACATTGCGCGGTTCGTCCAGCGCAAGTCCCCGTGTCGGCTTTATCCCGTCCTTTATAGTATAAGCTGCTTGCCTGAGGCTGGCGTCGCCCCATATCTCTCAACCGCCAAAGCTCACGCACGCAACAGCCAGAAGGAAGACAATTCATGCGCTATCTGCACACCATGGTCCGCATCAAGGATCTCGATGCCTCGCTGGACTTTTACACCCGGATCTTCGGGCTCACGGAAGTTCGTCGCATCGAAAACGACAAGGGTCGCTTCACGCTGATCTTTCTGGCGGCGGCCCAAGACGTGGCGTCGGGCACGGAGCTCAAGGCACCGCTTCTGGAGCTTACCTATAACTGGGATAGCGAAGACTATAGCAGCGGGCGCAATTTCGGCCATCTCGCCTATGAAGTCGACAACATTTATGCCTTCTGCCAGGACCTGATGGACAAGGGCGTCACCATCAACCGCCCGCCGCGCGATGGCTATATGGCCTTCGTCAAGTCGCCGGACGGCATTTCGATCGAGCTGCTGCAAAAGGGCGAGGCCCTGGCACCCGCCGAGCCCTGGACGTCGATGCCGAACACAGGCAGCTGGTAACATTCAACGAAAGCTTGGTGCGGCAATGGCCGCGCCAAGCCTCACGCAGGCTTTCTCGGGCATCCTGTCCGTCAGCAGATGGAAACAGGAAATCGCACGCCCATGCCGCGCAGGATCAAAACCCTCATCACATCCACAGGTTTTCGCACTCAGCCTGCCGCCTGCCGCCTGTTGACGACAACAGCCCTTATTGCAGCAGGTCTCTCCCTGTCCGGTTGCGTGAGCCTGCTTTCCAAGGAAGCGCGCACCAAGGACGACACGGCAAGTATCGCGGTGGCGGATGCGGCAGATCCGGTGGCCAAGCCTGAAAAAGCACAGACCGTCGGCGTGCGCCTGATGGAGGGATCGGCACGCGCCGGTCTTTATGTCGATCCTATGCTGACGTCTGCGGGTAAAACGGCGCCGCCAGCGCAAACACAGGCCCACCCCCCGATCACGGCCCGCGCCACATCTCCTCGTCCCAAACAGCAGCCCGGCCCCTCGCCT
Source organism: Rhizobium sp. FY34 (assembly GCF_005222845.1). GTDB lineage: Bacteria > Pseudomonadota > Alphaproteobacteria > Rhizobiales > Rhizobiaceae > Neorhizobium. The sequence continues at coordinate 10,359 of NZ_STFZ01000021.1, forward strand.
GCACCCGAAGCTGCTCAAGCGGCCAATCTCGGCGAACTCGTAACCCAGCCGACAGCCGTGCAGGCCGGCCAAAACAGCATTTATGCGCTGGCCAATGCGAAGGTGGCTGAAGCCAATGGCGTGTCGTCCTATGCGCCGATGCGCAACATCAACCCGATTGCCGGCAGCGTCTTCACCATGCGCACCGCTCCGTCCAGCGAAGCCGCTCCAGCACCGGCTGCGGGCGGCACGGATGGCCTCTGGTAGGTCATTTGCGCCCTCACCCGCACAAGGTTCATCATGTTAACACTCTGATAAGCTGAAGGATTTCCCTGTCCACAGGGTTTATCCACGCAAACGGACTTTTTTCGTGCGCAGAAGCAAAAAGACACTTGCACCGATCAGATACCGCCCATATAAGGGCGCCACCACGAAGCGCACGCGCCCTTCGTCTATCGGTTAGGACACCAGATTTTCATTCTGGGAAGAGGGGTTCGACTCCCCTAGGGCGTGCCACTTCTGACCTCTGTTTCCCTATAAAATCAAAATTTTATCTCGCCGGTCGGACTGTTGTCCGAGGCGTTTTTGGCGCTTCCTCGAAGCCGAAAAATTTCCCGCATTCATCGCGGAAAACTGCATTTTGACGCTTGCATGACAAACGCCTCCCCCCTATAAGGGCGCCACCACGAAGCGCACGCGCCCTTCGTCTATCGGTTAGGACACCAGATTTTCATTCTGGGAAGAGGGGTTCGACTCCCCTAGGGCGTGCCACTTCTGGTTTCCACTTAGATTTAGGATGAAATGACAGCGGCTTGGCCGGCCTGTTGGTATTCTCACATGGCGCGTGCCGCATCCAATATACGCAATTGCACGCGCCGGCTTCCCTGCCAGTGATCAGCGCCGAGGCACCCCGCCACATGCAGCGTGCTGCCGCGCGAGGATAGAAGTAACTGTCCGAGCGGTGTTTCGGCTGCGCGAAAGGCAATGCCCTCCAAACGGCTGCCATCCATGCCCTGCAGAGTCACCTTCACATGTGCCGTGCCGATCAGGCGCGAATCGACGATCCGGTGCGCCGGAATGGCAAAGACGGGCTGGCTATGGCCTGAGCCATAGGGGCCTGCCTGCTCCATTTGGTCGATAAGCGCCAGCGTTGCACCGGAGGCTGCCAGCGCTCCATCGATCTTCAGCACATGATTGGCGACAAGATCAGGAATCACCGATTGCGCGGTGGCCTCGAAATGCGCCCGCAAGCCACCCAGTTTTGAACGCTCCACGGTGAGGCCTGCTGCCATGGCATGGCCGCCGCCCTTGACCAGAAGTCCGGCATCAACCGCGCCGCGCACCATCTTGCCGATATCGAAACCGGGGATCGAGCGTCCAGAGCCTGCCCCCTTGCCGGAAGGATCAAAGGCAATGGCAAAGGCTGGCCGCTTGAACTTCTCCTTCAGGCGCGCCGCAAGCAGCCCGACAATGCCCGGATGCCAGCTGTCACGCGCCGTGACGATCACGGTGGCATTCTCGCCATCGCCATATTCGGCAATCACCTCGGCCTCGGCCTCGGCCAGCATCACGGCCTCCATGGCCTGGCGCTCACGGTTGAGATCATCCAGCCGTGCGGCAATTTCATCGGCTTCCGGTGCCTCGTCCATGGTCAAAAGACGGCTTCCGAGCGCCGCATCGCCAATGCGGCCGCCGGCATTGATGCGCGGGCCGATCAGGAAGCCGAGATGATAGGGCGTCACAGGTCCGCCAAGGCCCGCCTTGCGAAACAGGGCCGCCAAACCCGCATTGCCCATATGCCGCGCCGTCATCATCCCCTTGACCACATAGGCGCGGTTCAGCCCCCTCAGCGGCACCACATCGCAGACGGTGGCAAGAGCGACAAGATCCAGCCAGGCCAAAAGATCGAGACTGCGGGCGCGTGCATCGCCGCGCTCGCGCAGCAGCCGGGCAGTGGCCACCAGCACCAGGAACACGACACCCGCCGCGCAGAGATGCCCCTGCCCCGACAGATCATCATTGCGGTTGGGATTGACGAGCGCCACGCAGGGCGGCAGCTGCGGACCCATCTGGTGGTGGTCGATCACCACGACGTCGCATTTTTCAGCCGCCGCAGCCTCCAGCGACTCATGGCTTGTAGAGCCGCAATCGACGGTGACTATCAATTGTGCGCCGCCGGCAATCAACTGGCGCATGGCATTGGGGTTCGGGCCATAACCCTCAAAGATCCGGTCGGGAATATAGATCTCGGCCTTGATGCCGAAATGCGCCAGAAACCGCCATAAAAGCGCTGAGGATGCCGCTCCGTCCACGTCGTAATCGCCGAAGATCGCAACTTTCTCACCGCGCGCCACGGCATCCGCCAGACGCGTCGCTGCCTTGTCGCAGTCCGACAGGGTGAATGGTTCGGGCATCAGGCTGCGCAGGGTCGGATCGAGAAAGGCCGGCGCTTCATCGACGCCCACGCCACGCCCGGCTAGCACACGGGCGATCAATTCCGGCAGGCCGTGGATCTGCGCCATGGCCAGAGCGCGGTTCTGCGCCCCCTGGTCAAGACGCGACAGCCAGCGCTGCCCGCTGGCAGAACGCTCGACTCCGAGAAAGGGACGCACGACGGGATCGACGGGTTCAGTCATGATGCTCATATCGCTGGCCGCAAAACATGGCCGCTTCTAAAGCATGGTGGCTGAAATCCCAAGCACCGTTCCTCTTTCTGGCGTGACGGATGAATGATCCTACAGAATCACGTAGATGGCCGAGGCAGCCAGACCGAGGGGCCAGACGGTAAGGGCCAATGCGATGCCCCAGTTCTGCTCACCCTCCGTCTCGGATGATGGCTCACCCGGTATTTCCCGTCGGCGGGCGGCCATGGGTTCGGTTTCCGGCGTCACCACCGGCAGTCCGGGCATGCCAAGAACATGTCTCTGTCTGAAATGAAGAATGGACATCGCGTTGCGCCTCCCACGCCCGTGAACCATTCCTAATATATATAGAACATAATGTGATTCTGCGCCAGATCCGGCCTATCGGAAGGTCAACAAAACACAAAAGCCGCCCCGAAGGACGGCTTCCAGATATTCAGCTCAAAACAGAGTGCTTCAGAATGCCTTGGGACGCTCGATGCGGATTACCTGCGGCTCGCTTGCCAGATAGCTTTCCGCCTTGATGCCGGCAACGGCCTTGCGCACCGAATCCTCGGTGGTCGCATGGGTCACGAGAATAATCGTCTTGGCGTCGCTGGCTGCACCGCCATTGGCTCTCTGAACGATCGATTCGAGCGAAATCCCGTTCTGCGCCATCTGGGTTGCCACATTGGCAAATACGCCAGCGCGGTCCGAGACCGTCAGGCGGATGAAATAACCGCCTTCATGGCTTTGCATCTGTGCCTTGCGATAGGGGGCAAGGCTCGCGGCGGGCACGCCAAGCACGGGCACGCGCTGGGCGCCGGGGCGGCTCTTGGCAATGTCGGCAATGTCGCCAAGCACGGCGGAGGCAGTGGCATTGCCGCCGGCGCCGGGGCCAACCATCAGCAATTCGCCGAGGATATCCGATTCGATGGCCACGGCATTGGTCACGCCATCGACCTGCGCAATCACCGAATCATGCGGCACCATTGTCGGGTGCACGCGCTGCTCGATACCTGTCTCGGTGCGTTGGGCGACGCCGAGCAGCTTGATCCGGTAGCCGAGATCGGCGGCGGCATGGATGTCATCGATCGAAATGTTCGAGATGCCCTCGAGATAGATTTCGTCGGCAGCGATCTGCGTGCCGAAGGCAAGCGTCGTCAAAATGGCAAGCTTATGGGCGGTATCATTGCCTTCGATGTCGAAACTCGGATCGGCCTCGGCATAGCCCAGCCGCTGCGCTTCCTTCAGGCAGGCCTCGAAGGTCAGCCCCTCCTTCTCCATGCGGGTCAGGATGTAATTGCAGGTGCCGTTCATGATGCCATAGACGCGGCTGACCGAATTGCCGGTGAGCGATTCGCGCAGCGCCTTGATCACGGGAATACCGCCGGCCACAGCGGCTTCAAAATTCAGGAGCACGCTCTTTTCTTCGGCAATCGTGGCCAGTTCCACGCCGCAGCGCGCCAGAAGCGCCTTGTTGGCGGTTACCACATGCAGGCCACGGGCGAGAGCTGCCCGCACGGAACGGTCTGCCGCGCCTTCGGCACCGCCGATCAACTCGACAAATACGTCGATATTGGCATTTTCGGCCATCTCTTCCGGCGTGTCGAACCAGGTGGCCGAAGAGACGTCCACGCCACGGTCCCTGTTGCGGTCGCGCGCGCTGACGGCGGAAATCACGATTGGACGACCGCAGGTCACCGCCAGTTCATTTGCCCGTGTTTGGAGGATACGCGCCAGTGATGCGCCAACGGTGCCCAGACCCGCAATACCGATTTTGAGGGCGTCTGCCATGCTGATGTTCCTGATTGTCGAAGAATGGGCGGCCATGCGGACCGCCCGATCACAAGGTGGGTCTCAACGGTGGGCGTTGAGCGGAATGACGTTGTGCATGGTCTCGTCGGCGGTCGAGAGAAACTTCTTGATGCTGCGGGCGGCCTGGCGAATGCGGTGCTCGTTCTCGACCAGCGCAATGCGCACATAGTCATCGCCATGTTCGCCAAAGCCGATGCCCGGCGCGACCGCCACGTCAGCCTTCTCGATCAAGAGCTTGGAGAATTCCAGCGAACCGAGCGGCCGGAACTTTTCCGGCACCGGCACCCAGGCAAACATCGAGGCGGCCGGCGGCGGCACATCCCAGCCGGCACGGCCAAAGCTTTCCACCATCACGTCACGGCGACGCTTATAGGTCTGACGCACTTCATCAATGTGCAACTCGATATCAGGATCATTCAACGCGGCAGCTGCAGCCACCTGAATCGGCGTGAACGCACCATAGTCGAGATAGGATTTCACCCGCGTCAGCGCCGAGATCAGCCGGTCATTGCCGACCGCAAAGCCCATGCGCCAGCCGGCCATGGAAAATGTCTTCGACATCGAGGTGAACTCGACCGCGACATCCATGGCACCCGGCACCTGAAGGATCGACGGGGTTGGCTTGCCGTCGAAATAGATTTCCGAATAGGCAAGGTCGGACAAAACGAAGATTCCATGCTTCTTCGCAAAGGCCACGACATCCTTGTAGAAATCCAACTCGACGACAGTTGCCGTCGGATTCGACGGATAGCAAAGGATCATCGCGATCGGCTTGGGGATCGAATGGGCGACAGCGCGTTCCAGCGCGCGGAAAAATTCGGCATCCGGCTCGACCGGGATTGAGCGTATAACGCCACCCACCATCAGGAAGCCGAAGGCATGGATCGGATAGGACGGATTGGGGCACAGAACCACATCACCGGGGGCGGTGATGGCCTGGGCCATATTGGCAAAGCCTTCCTTGGAACCGAGCGTCGCCACGACCTGGGTATCCGGGTTCAGCTTCACGCCGAATCGACGCGCATAATAGGTTGCCTGGGCGCGGCGTAGGCCGGGAATGCCCTTGGAGGAGGAATAGCCGTGCGTATCCGGCCGCTGCACGGTCTCCACCAGCTTGTCGACGATGAATTTGTTGGTCGGCAGGTCCGGATTGCCCATGCCCAAATCGACGATGTCGGCACCGCCCGCTCGCGCGCTGGCCTTCAAACGGTTAACCTGTTCGAAGACATAGGGCGGCAATCTGCGGACCTTGTGAAACTCTTCCATCGCGAACCTCGTTGGGCATTGAGAACAGCCCGTGGTGGCGGTCAGACACACCTCGGCACGGCAGTTGCTTTGCTTGCAAAACTGCCGGAAGGCAAGCCCTAATTGGCAATCTGCTTTTCGGCATCGGCCGCATGCTGGCCCGCCAGTCGACGAAGCTCGGCCACGCGGGACTGATACTCGGCTTCCGACACGGCACCGGACTGACGCGCAGCACCCAGCTGTTCAAGCTGGGTTTGGCTGCTCGTTGCCTCCGCATCGCCAATCTGCGTGTTCGCAGCTGTCATCTGCTTGGCAAAGGTCGGGTAGGTTCCCGTGTCCAGTTTTGCCAAAGCCTCCGGACGCGGCGTATTCTTTGCGCCAACCACAATCGCCGGCGGTGCCGTATTCGGTATGCCGTCATCCAGCGCAAAACTGGTGCAGCCGGCAAGCGCCAGAGGCGATGCACAGACACAGATGATCAACGGCCACCGCCAGAACCCGTGCGCCTGCTTTACCATTTCGCAATCCTACCCTTACTATCGAATGAGCCCGTCCTGGGCCGCTATCGCTGGAACTTGTATTCTTTTTCCTGCACAATGTAAAAACCAAAACAAGCATCGGCCACAAGGCCGGGATAGGGAGCGGGCAGCATGGTGGGTATGGGGCACTCGGAGCAGGCAGGCAGCGACTTCAAAGGTTTCGATCCGAAAGCACTGGAAGCCTATCTGGTAAAGGACCCCCAGGCGCTCGCGGTCAACATGGCCAAGGCCGCCGAGAACCTCGGCAAGGCCGCCACGCAGTGGCTTGGACCACGTGAACGCGGCGAAGTTGTGGATGAGCTCGATCCCGTCACCGAAATGGTCAAGACCCTCTCCAAGGTCACAGAATACTGGATGTCAGAGCCGCAACGCACGCTCGAGGCGCAGACGCTGCTGATGTCCTCCTATATGGGCATCTGGATGAACACGCTGCAGCGCCTGTCGGGCGATGGCGACGCTTCGGAACCGGATACGCTGCCCAAGGACAAGCGATTCGCCGACGAGGACTGGCGCCGCAATCCCTTCTTCGCCATGCTGCGCCAGGTCTATCTGGTCACCGCCACCTGGGCGGAAAAACTGGTGGAAAAGGCCGAAGGGCTGGATGAGCATACGCGCCACAAGGCACTCTTCTATATCCGCCAGCTGACATCCGCCCTCTCGCCGGCCAATTTCGCCCTGACCAATCCGGAAGTGTTTCGCCAGACGGTTGCCACCAATGGCGCCAATCTGGTCGAAGGCATGCGCATTCTGGCAGAGGACGTGGCAGCCGGCCGGGGCGAGCTGCGTGTTCGCCAGACCGATGGCCGGAAATTCCAGCTCGGCGTCAATGTTGCGGTCACACCCGGCAAGGTGGTGGCCCGCAGCCCGCTCTGCGAGGTCATCCAGTATTCGCCCTCGACGGAGACGGTGCTGAAGCGCCCGCTGCTGATCGTGCCGCCCTGGATCAATAAATTCTATATTCTCGATCTCGGCCCGCAGAAAAGCTTCATCAAATGGTGCGTCGATGAGGGCCACACGGTGTTCGTCATCTCCTGGGTCAATCCCGACGAACAACTGGCGAAAATGTCCTGGGAGGATTACATCCGCGACGGCATCGACTTCGCCCTGTCGACCGTGGAAACGGCGACCGGCGAAAGAGACGTCAACGCCATCGGTTATTGCGTCGGCGGCACGCTTCTGGCGGCAACGCTTGCGCTGCACGCCAAGAGTGATGACAGCCGCATCCGCTCCGTCACCTTCTTCACCACGCAGGTGGATTTCACCTATGCTGGCGAATTGAAGGTGTTTGTCGATGAGGAACAGATCGAGGCTCTGGAACGGCAGATGAATTCGACCGGCTATCTCGCCGGCTCGAAAATGGCGGGCGCTTTCAACATGCTGCGCGCCTCGGAACTCATCTGGCCCTATGTGGTCAGCAACTATCTGAAAGGACAGGAGCCGACGGCTTTCGACCTTCTTTACTGGAACTCCGATTCGACACGTATGACAGCGGCCAACCACGCCTTCTATCTGCGCAGCTGCTATCTGGAAAACCGCCTGAGCCAGGGACAGATGACCCTGTTCGGCAAGTCCATTTCACTGAAAGACGTGACGATCCCCGTCTATAGCCTGGCGGCCAAGGAGGATCATATCGCCCCTGCCCGCTCGGTCTTTCTGGGCTGCCAGCTGTTCGGCAGCGATGCCACGTTCGTGCTGAGCGGTTCCGGCCATATTGCCGGCGTCGTCAACCCGCCGGACAAGAACAAGTACCAGTACTGGACGAATGGCGCGCCGAAGGGAAAGCTGGAGGACTGGGTTGCCGGCGCAACGGAAACGCCAGGTTCCTGGTGGCCGCATTGGCTGGCCTGGATCAAGGGGCAGGACGAGACCCGCGTGCCCGCCCGCCAACCAGGCGGCGAAGCGCTTCAACCGCTCTGCGATGCGCCCGGTCTCTATGTGACGATCCGCAGCTGACAGTTTCAAGGCTCTATTTTTGAATGCAGTTTGATCCGCCTCTCGTGCCGGCGCGGCTGGTTGCCCGCTACAAGCGTTTCCTGTTCGATGCCATTCTAGCCGATGGCACGCCGATCACCGGATCATGCCCGAATACCGGTTCGATGCGCGGCCTGACCACGCCGGGCTCCGCCATCTGGCTGTCGCAGCATGACAGCAAGACCCGCAAATATCGCCATATGCTGGAACTTGTCGAAGCAGACGGGACTATGGTCGGCATCAATACCGGCCTGCCGAACCGGTTGGCGGAAGAAGCCATCCGGGCCGGCTTCGTCTCGGATTTTGCCACCTATGGCGAACTGCGCCGCGAACAGCGCTACGGGCAAAATTCGCGCATTGATCTACTCTTATCCGATCCGGCACGTGCTCCCGCCTATGTGGAGGTGAAGAATGTCCATTTCACCCGCACGGGCGGGCTTGCCGAATTTCCCGATTCGGTAACGAGCCGTGGCGCAAAGCACCTTGATGAACTGGGTGACATGGTGGAGGCCGGTTTTCGCGCTGCCATGCTCTATGTGATCCAGCGCGATGATTGTGACCGGTTGAGGATCTGCGACGAGCTGGACCCCGCCTATGGCAAAGCATTCAGACGCGCCCGTGCCCGTGGCGTGGAGGCCTATGCCATTGCCTGCCGCATCACATCTGCGGGAATTTGGCCAAGCCGCCCGATCCTGATAGACGAAACAGAACCGGCTGTTTAAAAACGGTGTGACGAAGACGAAAGTGATAACATGGTGACCTATATCGAGGCGTCATCCGCGCCGAAAAAGAACACGGGAGCCATACGGCTCTACACGCGGGACGATTTTGTCGGCATGCAGAATGCCTGCCAGCTGACAGCCCGCTGCCTGGATGAGCTGGCTTCCATCGTCAAGCCGGGCGTCACAACCAGTGCCATCGACCGCTTCGTCTTCGAATTCGGCATGGACAATGGCGCGCTGCCGGCCACGCTGAACTATCGCGGCTATAAATATTCCGTCTGCACCTCGATCAACCATGTCGTCTGTCACGGCATGCCGGATGAAAAGCCGCTGCGCGACGGCGACATCGTCAATATCGATGTGACCTATGTACTGGATGGCTGGCATGGGGATTCCAGCCGCATGTATCCGGTCGGTCAAGTGAAGCGCGCCGCCGAACGGCTGATGGAAGTGACCTATGAATGCCTGATGCGCGGCATTGCCGTGGTCAAGCCCGGCGTGCGCACCGGTGCCATCGGCGAAGCGATCCAGACATTCGCAGAAGCCGAGCGTTGCTCCGTGGTGCGTGATTTCTGCGGCCATGGCGTCGGGCGCCTGTTCCATGACAGCCCCAACATTCTGCATTATGGCCGCTCGGACGAAGGCCCGGAACTGCGCGAAGGCATGATCTTCACCATCGAGCCGATGATCAATCTCGGCAAGCCGCATGTGAAAGTGCTGGCCGATGGCTGGACCGCCGTGACCCGCGACCGGTCGCTGTCTGCGCAATACGAACATGCGGTCGGCGTGACTGCCACCGGCTGCGAGATCTTCACGCTGTCGCCCGGCGGCCTTGATCGGCCAGGCCTTCCTCCACTGAACGGGTGATCGATGTCCCATCCTCCGGTAGCGCCGTCCCAAAAGCATGGCTTGCCCGACGAGCCGGAGGACCGGATGGAGCTGTTTCCCGATGAGCGCGGCTTCTTTTCCGAACAGGCACCCAAAGCCGGAACGATGAAGAAGCCGGTGGCGCTGGGCAAATCGGAGGAGAAGACCGATGACAAGTTTGCCCATTACCATGGGCACCGCGACCGGTTGCGCGCCCGCTACCGCGAGCATGGCGACACGGCGCTGGCCGATTATGAAGTGCTGGAACTGCTGCTGTTCCGGCTCATTCCGCGCAAGGACACAAAGCCGATCGCCAAGGCGCTGATCGACCGCTTTGGCAATCTTGCCGGCGTGTTTGGTGCGCCGGCAGCCCTGTTGCAGGAGGTGAAGGGCGTTGGCGAAACCGTGGCGCTGGATCTGAAGCTCATAGCATCGGTCGGCCAGCGTATCCTGAAAAGTGAGCTGCGCGGCAAGCAGGTTCTGTCATCCTGGTCGTCGGTCATCGATTACTGCCATGCGGTGATGGCCTATGAGGCGCGCGAACAGTTCCGTATCCTCTTCCTCGACAAGCGCAATGCGTTGATTGCCGACGAGATCCAGGGGCGCGGCACGGTCGATCATACGCCGGTCTATCCGCGCGAAGTGGTGCGCCGGGCGCTTGAACTCTCGGCAACCGCCATCATTCTTGTTCATAATCACCCGTCCGGTGATCCGACGCCCTCGCGCGCCGATATCGACATGACGAAAACCATCGTGGACACGGCAAAGCCGCTCGGCATTACGGTGCATGACCACATCATCATCGGCAAGGACGGGCATGCGAGCCTGAAGGGCCTCAGACTGATCTGACGCCCCTTCAGGCCATCTGCACCAGATGGCCTGCCGACACTTCGCGGTACTGGCGTGCCGGAGGCTCAAATCCCACAGGGCGAACCGGGCTCTTCAACTCATCATCGGCAAGCCCGCGACGGATACCGCGACGAGCGGGATCCGGCACCGGCACGGCAGCAATCAGCTTTTTCGTATAGGGATGCTGCGGGTTCTCAAACACTGCCGCACGCGGGCCGATCTCGACAATCTCACCGAGATACATCACCGCCACCCGATGGCTGACGCGCTCGACTACCGCCATGTCATGGCTGATGAACAGGAATGCAAGATCGAGACTTTCCTGCAGGTCGAGCAGGAGGTTGCAGACCTGCGCCTTGATCGACACATCAAGCGCCGAGACGCTTTCGTCCGCCACGATCACCTTCGGATCGAGCGACAAAGCGCGGGCAATCGCGATACGCTGGCGCTGGCCACCGGAAAACTCGTGCGGATAACGGTTCATCATGGCACCGGACAGGCCGACGCGATCCAGAAGATAGGCAGTCTTTTCAGCGGCTTCCTTCGATCCGCCGAGTTTGTGCTTGAGGAAGGGTTCTGCAATTGCCTGCCCCACCGTCATGCGCGGATTGAGGCTTGAAAACGGGTCCTGAAAGATCATCTGGATGCTCTTGCGCATCCGCTGCAAGTCCATGCTGCCAAGCCGTTGCACATTATAGCCGTCGAGCTGGATTTCGCCCGATGTCGGCTCGATCAGCCGCATGATCGAGCGACCGGTCGTCGATTTGCCGCAACCCGATTCGCCGACAAGCGACAGGGTCTCGCCCTGGCGCAGATCGAAGGAGACATTCTCCACGGCGTGGATGGCACCGGTCTGGCGACTGAACAGGCCCGAGCGCACCGGAAAGCGCGTCACAAGGTTCTTCACCTCCAGGATCGGTTGGCGATGTCCAAGTGGTGCCTTGGCGGGGGGCGGGGCGATGGTGATGCCGGTTGCCGTATCGACCACCGGAAAGCGCAGCGGTGCCGCCTCGCCTTGCATGGAGCCGAGCTTCGGCACCGCCGACAAGAGCGCGCGCGTATAAGGATGCTGGCCACGGTGGAAGATATCGGCGGTATCGCCGGCCTCCACCGCATCACCGCGATACATCACCACCGTGCGATCGGCGATTTCGGCGACCACGCCCATATCATGGGTGATGAAGAGCACCGACATGCCCTCTTCTTCCTGAAGCGTCTTGATGAGATCGAGGATCTGGCCCTGGATCGTCACGTCAAGCGCCGTCGTTGGCTCGTCGGCAATCAGCAGTTTCGGGCGCGAGGCGAGCGCCATGGCAATCATCACGCGCTGGCGCATACCACCGGAAAACTGATGCGGATATTCGTCAAAACGGCTCGTCGCATTGGGAATGCGAACCTTTTCCAGCATGCGGATGGTCTCTGCTCGCGCCTCTCTCGTCGTCATGCCCTTGTGGCGCGTCAGCACCTCGGAGATCTGCCGGCCAATGGTGAAGATCGGATTGAGCGAGGTCATAGGCTCCTGGAAGATCATCGAGACCTCGTTGCCGCGCACGGCCCGCATGTCCTTCTCCGATAGCGCCAGAAGGTTACGGTTGTTGAGGATCACCTCCCCTTCGATGCGGCTGGCGTTTTCGGCGAGCAGCCGCATGATCGACAGCGAGGTGACGCTCTTACCCGAGCCGCTTTCACCGACAATGGCAAGCGTCTCGCCGGCCCGCACATCAAAGGACACGTCCCGCACCACGGATTTCCAGCCGCCATCGGTGCGGAAAGAGGTCGTCAGGTTGCGGACGGAGAGGATTGGCGGCCTATGCATCTCAGCGGTCATGACGGATTCCACGGTGTGGCGAAGGATGCACTGTCGCGACCGGCGGCGAGGCGCTCGGCTTCGAGTTCGGCAATCTTCCGGTCGATTTCGGTTCGGTCGGTCAGGCCGTGCGGGTTTTCGCGCGTCGGCATGGTCTCGGCCACATGCAGGTAGCGCTCCTGCGCCACCCGGTAGAGCCGCCAGAGTTCGTCGAGAGGATCGGGATGGTCATCGGCGCGGATGTTGAGCCAGGCGTAATCCTGATCCCGGTAGATGACGAGCGCTGCCGATTGCTTGCCGCGCTTATCGCCGCCGGCAGCTTCCCCGGCTTCCATTGCGCCCAGCAAGCGTTCGGCAAGCGGGGCTTTGCTCAGAGCCTTGTAGGCGTCGAGCGTCTTTTCCAGCACCTGCGGGCCGGCCAGCATATTGCCGGCAACCGACACGTTTTCATCAACGATATGGCCTGCCCAGTCGATACATTTGGTGCCGGTGAAAGCGGCATTGTGGCCGCTCGCATCGATGAGATGCATTTGCCGCTGCTCAGCGCCATCATCGCGCGCCGTCAACATGTCGATGATCGCCTGCGGGGCCATGCCCTCGCCCAGCATGGCAAGGCCATCGACGCCATAGAGCGGGCTGACGAAGGCCTGCGTGGCAACGGCGCCCACGCCGCCGCACAGATGGGGAACGGCCGAGCCGACGGCAAAGAAGCGGCTGGCAACGGCAATGCCGAGATGACCGGTTTCAGGATCGCGTGCAACAATGGACCAGGTCATGGCTCAGCGCCCCACTGCATAGGCTTGCATCAGGCGCGGCGTGGCCGCTGCCCGCAGCAACCCGTCGGCATCCCGGCGCGCCGCCGTCAGGCGTCCGACCGTCCAATTGTCGGCAACGGTCACCTGATGGCCGCGACGGCGCAGATCAGCGATGGTCGCTTCGCCAAAACCTGCTTCCACCATGATATGGCCGGGTTCCGACGTGCGCGGATAGAAGGAGCCGGGGAAATGCGTCGTGTGAAACAGCGGCGCATCGATGGAGGCCTGCAGGTTCTTGCCGTGATGCACATAGCGCAGGAAGAAGGGCAGTTGCCATTGGTCCTGCTGGTCGCCGCCGGGGGTTCCAAACGCAAGTGTCGGGCGTCCCTGATAGAGCGCCAGCGAGGGTGTGAGCGTCGTGCGCGGGCGTTTTCCCGGCGCCAACGACGTCGGCAAGCCATCCTTTAGCCAGAACATCTGGGCGCGCGAGTTCAACGCGAAGCCGAGGCCCGGCACGATCGGCGAGGATTGCAGCCAGCCGCCAGACGGCGTGGTGGAGACCATATTGCCCCAGCGGTCGATGACATCGATATGGACGGTGTCGCCTTTCTTCTCCGTCAGATGCGCCATGGTCGGCTCATAGACCGCGCCCTTGCCGGAAAATTCAGCCAGCATGGCCATGGTCGCATCGCGCTGGCGCTCGTAGCCGGGAACGGTGCCGGGGCGCAGTTCCATGGAAGCCTCTGCCCCCATCACCTTGCGGCGCTCATTGTTGTAGCCATCCGACAGCAGCGTGTCGGTCGGGATCTGACCGAAGTCCGGATCGCCGTAATAGACCTCGCGGTCGGCATAGGCGAGTTTCATGGCTTCGACCACATGGTGGACGAAATCGGGGCCGGTCGGGTCCATTGCCGCGAGATCAAAGCCCTTCAGCAGAGCGAGCGACTGCAGCAGCACCGGCCCCTGCCCCCAGGCCGGCGTTTTTGCCACCGTCCAGTCGTGATAATCAAACGTCTGTGGCGCTTCGATGCTGGCGCTCCAGCCGGCCATGTCGTCGGCGGTCAGCACGCCCTTGTGGCGCATGCCGCTCGCATCCATTACCTCAGCGGTCTTCAGATAGGTGTCGATGCTTTCAGCAACGAAGCCGCGATAAAAAGCATCGCGCGCACCTTCGACCTGGTCTTCGCGACTGCCGGTCCGCGCTTCCGATTCGGCAATGATCCGCTTCCAGGTGTCAGCGAGTACCGGATTGCGGAAGTTGGATTGCGGTTCGGGAGCAGTGCCACCCGGCAGCCAGGTCTCATGCGAAGTCGGCCATTCTTTCGCGAAGAAATCCGCCAGCCCTTTGATGGTGGCGGATACGCGCGGCAGCACCGGATGGCCGTGTTCGGCATAGTAGATGGCAGGCTCCAGCACTTCGCGCACAGACATGGTGCCATAATCGCGCAGCATCAGCATCCAGCCATCGAAGGCGCCGGGAATGACGGTAGAGAGCAGCCCATCGCCGGGGATGAGTTTTAGGCCTTCAGCCGTATAGTGTTCGATCGTGGCGCCCGCCGGTGCCGGCCCCTGCGCGCAGATGACCTCCACCTTGTCGGCTTTCTTGGAATAGATGATCGCCGGCATGTCGCCGCCTGGACCGCACAGATGCGGCTCGACGATCTGGAGGACGAAGCCGGCAGCCACGGCTGCATCAAAGGCATTCCCGCCCTTTTCCAGAATGCTCATGCCGACGGCAGAGGCGATCCAGTGCGTCGAGGTGACGACGCCGAATGTGCCGAGGATTTCCGGCCGTGTTGTGAAATCAGTCATGACATTTGCCTTTAAAGATCAGTGTTCGCGGGGGTCCAGCGCATCGCGCAGACCGTCGCCCAGAAGATTGAAGCCGATCACCACCAGGAAAATCGCTATACCCGGCCACATGGCCATCCACGGCGCCTGGGAGAGAAAATTCTTCGCAACATTCAGCATAGAGCCCCAGCTGGCGGCCGGCGGCTGCTGGCCAAGCCCCAGAAAGGAAAGGCTTGCCTCAGCGATGATGGCGGTTGCCACCGTCAGTGTCGCCTGCACGATGATCGGTGCGGTGACGTTCGGCAGGATGTAGCGCAGCATGATATCCATATGCCCGAGGCCGACGGATCTGGCACCCTCGACATAATCTTCGGTCTTGACCGAAAGCACCTGGCCACGCGTCAGACGCACGAAGATCGGCATGGCAGACAGTCCGATGGCAATCATCGCATTGCTAAGGCTGGGCCCGAGAAAGGCGGCAAGCGCAATCGCCATGATCAGGAAGGGCATTGCCAGCAGCGCTTCTGTAATGCGCGAGATGACCAGATCCACCCAGCCGCCGAAATAGCCGGCGAGAATGCCGAAGGGAACGCCGATCGCAACAGCAATAATGACCGAAAAGACCCCGGCCATCAGCGAGGCACGCGCGCCCCAGATCATGCGCGAAAGGATATCGCGGCCCAGATCGTCGGTGCCCAGCCAATGGGCAGCCGAGGGCGCCTTGCGAATGGCCGACCAGCTGGTCGCCACCGGATCGGGGATGGGCAGGATGGGCGCGGCCATCGCAAGAATTGTGAAAAACAGGATGATGGTCATGCCGGCCAGCGCGCTGCGGCTGTTGCGCAGCTTTTTCCAGGCGCGGCTGCCTTCGGCTTTCTCCACGATCGGCGTCTGTGCAATGGCGGTCATAGGCTTGCCCTCAGGCGCGGATTGAGAAGGACATAGAGGATGTCGGCAATAAGGTTCATCACGATAAAGCCGACGGCCGTGCACATCACGACACCCTGCACCACGGCATAATCGCGGTTGAACACGGCATCGACAATCAGCTTGCCAAAACCCGGAATGGTGAAGATCTGTTCGGTCAGCACGGCACCTGCCAGCAATTCGCCAAACAACAGGGCGGTCAGCGTGATAACCGGCAAAAGCGCATTGCGAAAACTGTGGCTGAGGATCACCTGGCGCGGCGACAGCCCCTTGGCGCGCGCGGTGCGAATATAATCCGCCGACAGCACACCGAGCATGGCCGAGCGGGTATGACGCATCAGGGTGGCGGCCAACGCGTTGCCAAGCACGAAGGACGGCATGATCATCGTCTGCAAGGACCGCACCGGATCGACGAAGATCGATTCAAAGCCGGAGGCCGGCAGCCAGCCAAGATTCACTGAGATGAGAAGGATCAGCATGATGCCGAGCCAGAAATTCGGCACCGACAGGCCAGACAGCGCCAGGATACTGGCGACATAATCGATCGCCGTATTCTTCTTCACAGCGGCCAGGATGCCCATCGGCACGCCAATGGCAAAGGCAAAGAACATCGACATGATGGCGAGCTGGATGGTGACCGGCAGCTTTTCAGCAATCAGTTCGGTCACCGGCTGGTTGGTGCGCAACGAGATACCAAGATCGCCCGTGAGCACGCCACCGAGCCAGGTGATATATTGCACTGGGATCGGGTCGTTCAGACGATATTTCTCGCGCAGCATGTCCAGGACAGCCGGATCGCGCTCCTCACCGGCCATGGCCATTATGGGGTCGCCGGGCAGGAGTTTCTGCAGCGAGAAGACGAAGATGGAAATGATCAGCAGGGTCGGGATTGCGACCAGCAGACGTTTTCCGATGTAGACGAGCATGGTGCCATCCTTGGCGGAACGGGTGGGATGGGTGGCGCCGCGGGCTGAACTCCGCGACGCCTCGGAAGGCCGCCGGCCTTCGCTTTTGTATCAGCCGAACAGCTGTCAGCCCTTCTTCATGCCAACCAGGCGGATCATGCCATCCGGCGAAGCGACGAAGCCGGTAACATTCTTCTGCATGGCCCAGATCCACGATTGGTGACCGAGATAGATAATCGGCAGGTCGTCGTTGAGGATGACGCTTGCCGCGTCATATTTTGCCTTGCGAACGGCCTGATCGGTGGTGGCACGCGCTTCGTTGAGCAATTCATCGACCTTCGGGTTGCAATATTTCGTATCGTTGATACCGCCCTTGCAGGTGATGAACTGGTGGATATTGCCATCCGGATCGACGCGACCGGACCAATCGGAGCGCGACAGCTGGTAATTGCCGCGCGTCTGCTCATCGAGCAACGTGGCAAATTCCGTCGATTTCAGTTGAACATCGAAGCCAGCTTCTGCCACCATCGACTGCACAACCTGCATCATCTGCTGGGCAACCGGGTTATTGGGGATCTGCATTTCGACGGGCACACGCTCGAAACCGGCTTCCTTGATGAGAGCCTTGGCCTTTTCCACATCGCGGGCCGGAACCGGAATAGCCTTGTTGAACCAGGGGCTGTTGGGCGGGAACGGCTGGTTGCCGCCCACGGCCGTACCCTCATAGACGATCTGGTTCAGCGCATCCCGGTCGATGGCGAGCGAGAAGGCCTGGCGCAGGCGCTTGTCCTTGCCGAACGGATTGTCGGCGCGCGGACCATTGGCGATGTTCGTATAAAGGCCCATGTAGCCAATGTTGACGACATCGGCATAGGTCAGCTTGGGGTTAGACTTCACGGTTGCCACATCGGTGGGCGCGAGCCGTTCGATCATGTCAAGGTCACCGGATTGCAGATTGGCCAGACGCACCGTCGTGTCCGGGATCGGAAGATAGGTCACCTTGTCGATGAAGATATTGTCCTTGTTCCAGTAATCCTGGAACTTCTCCAGCACGATACGGTCCTGCTGCACGCGCTCGACGAATTTGAACGGGCCGGCGCAGACCGGCTTGGAACCGAAATTGGCACCGAGTTCCTTGGCAGCCTTGGGCGAAACGATCATGCCGGCACGGTCCGACAGCTGGGCAAGCAGCGTCGCATCCGGCTTCTTCAGGGTGAACTTCACCGTGAGCGGCGCGGTCGCCTCGACCTTCTCGACCGAGGAAAGCTCGCTCTTGCGGCGCGATTCGGTAAGCGTCATGTTACGCTCAATGGTGGCAACGACGGCGGCAGCATCCATTGTCGTGCCGTCGTGGAACTTCACGCCGTTACGCAGGGTCATGGTCAGCACCTTGCCCTCTTCCGACCAGGCCCAGTCGGTGGCAAGCTGCGGCACGATCTTCAGGTCCGGCGAGACATCCACCAGCTTGTCGCACATCGCCGTATAGACGATACGGCCGACAAAAGTGCGCGACTGCGCAGGATCCAGCACGTCCGCATCATCCCCCAGGCCGATCTTCAATTCGGCGGCAGTGACAGGAAGCGCGCACAGCGCGCCGAAAGCCAGCGCCGTTGTCAGGCGCAAAAATCTGGTCATGATCATTCTCCTCTGATCGATTGGTTCGATTGGTTCACACGTGCCGGCTTGTAGCCGCCGGCTTTCCCGTCCTCCGGGCGAAGATCGCCCGACCAAGTTTCAGGAGGCGACAGCCTCTTCGCCCGCGACTGCCGAAGGCAGGTCGTGGTCGAGCGATGTCTCGCGGATCAAACGCTCGTGCAGCATCAGGAGATGCTGGCGCATGGCTTCGCCGGCGCGTGCCGGATCGCGCGCTGCAATCGCATCGATGATGTCTTCATGCTGCGCATAGGCGATCGAAATGCCCGTGCCGGTGCGTGCCCGCTCACGAATGCTCTGCCAGGCTTCATCCTGGCGTACATGGTTGATCACGTCGAAGATGGTGAGGAAGAGCTGGTTGCGGGCGCTCTGGGCAATCTGACGGTGCAGCGCACCATCCCATAGCTCGCGTGCATCCGCATCGTCGCTCTCTTGAATGCGTCGAGCCAGATCACGCATGCGAACCAATTCTGCCGGCTTGGCACGCAGCGCCGCCAGCTGCGCCAGCTGCGGCTCGATGCGCAGGCGCACTTCCATGATCTCCATGAAGTCGGTGCCCGCGACAATCGCGCCGACGCCATTGCCCAGCGCGCCCGGCCGCTGGCCGGCATAGGTGCCGGAGCCCTGGCGCCGCCAAACCTCGCCTTCCGCCTCCAGAACCTCGAGAGCCCGGCGGATGGCGCGACGCCCAAGCCCGAATTTTTCCGATAGCGCCCTTTCGGTCGCCAGCTTGCCATCGGCGCCGAAATCGCCGTCGCGCAGCATGTCACGCAGCTTTTCAAGCGCATAATTAGCATTGTCGGGATGCGGCTGAGGCTGGACCATTGCGTGAACCAATTTCGATATTGGTTCATCCTGTTGCACAAGGCGCCCGCCTGTCAAGCCGGAAAACTGCGCATTTTTACGCATGCCCAAACAGTGTGCAGCTGCACAAAAATTTTATGTCGAAAGGACCCTCCAAGTGGAGAAATTGGTCAGGAATGACGGTTATCATTTGACCGAACGCAGATGTTGCGCTGCAATAGGCAGCAGACCCCACGACGAGGCACACCATGTATCAATATGATCTCATCGTCATCGGCAGCGGCCCCGCTGGGCGCCGCGCGGCGATCCAGGCCGCCAAGCTGGAGAAGAAGGTTCTCGTGATCGAAAAGGGAAGCCGGGTCGGGGGCGTATCCGTACACACCGGCACCATTCCCTCCAAGACCTTGCGTGAGACGGCACTCAATCTCACCGGCTGGCGCGAGCGCGGCTTTTACGGCCGCTCCTACCGCGTCAAGCAGGAAATCAGCGCCGACGACCTGCGCCGCCGCCTGCTGATCACCCTAGATCACGAGGTGGAAGTTCTCGAACACCAGTTTGCCCGCAACCGCGTGCAGCAAATGCGCGGCCGCGCCCAGTTCATTGATGCGCATACGCTGGAGGTCGAAAAGATCGATGGCGAGATCCTGCGCGTGACGAGTGCTTCGGTGCTCCTGGCCGTGGGAACGCGCCCTTACCGCCCCTCGCACATTCCTTTCGATGGCGATGCTGTCATTGACAGCGACGAACTTCTGGAAATCAAGCAGGTGCCGCGCTCGCTGGTCGTTGTCGGCGCCGGCGTTATCGGCATCGAATATGCCACCATTTTCAGCGCTCTCGATACGCAGGTGACGGTCGTTGAACCGCGCGATTCGATGCTGGATTTCATCGACAAGGAAATCGTCGAGGATTTCGCCTATCAGCTGCGTGACCGCAACATGAAGCTGATCTTCGGCCAGACCGTGGAAAAGGTCGAACGCGATGCCGTGACCGGCAAATGCCGCGTCACATTGAAGAGCGGTCGCGCGCTTCAGGCAGAAATGGTTCTGTTTGCCGCTGGCCGCGTCGGCGCGACGGATACGCTGAACCTGCCGGCAGCAGGCCTTGAGGCCGATAGCCGCGGCCGTTTGAAGGTCAACCCGGATACATTCCAGACCGCCGTGCCGCATATCTATGCCGCCGGCGATGTCGTCGGCTTTCCGAGCCTTGCCTCGACATCGATGGAACAGGGGCGTATCGCTGCCCGCCATGCGGTGGGCGCGCCGGCCGGCGAACCGCCACTCTACTTTCCTTACGGGATCTATGCGGTGCCGGAAATCTCCACCTGCGGCTTGACGGAGGAAGAGGTCATCCAGCGCGGCATCCCTTACGAGACGGGCATTGCGCATTTCCGCGAGACATCGCGCGGTCATATCATGGGGCTCGATACGGGCCTGTTGAAAATGATCTTCTCGCTGAAGACACGCCGCCTGCTCGGCGTCCATATCGTCGGCGAAGGCGCGACCGAGCTCGTGCATATCGGCCAGGCAGTGCTCAACCTCAAAGGCACGGTCGAGTATTTCGTCGAAAACACCTTCAACTATCCGACACTGGCCGAAGCCTACAAGATTTCCGGCCTCGATGCCTGGAACCGCATGGGTGAAGGCCCGAAGGAAGCACCGGTAGCGACGGCCCAATCGACCGACACCACGGGCGACAAGGTCAATGTTGTGCCCGAAGGGCCTGCGAAAAAAGCCGCCTCCAAGTGAGGCGGCCAAGGACTGTAAGGCCATTTCAAAGGTGACCTATGCCCTGCCCTTTGCCGCGAGCAGTTCCAGCAAGAGACGAGCGCCGGCCTCGCCCGGTGCAACGCTTGTGGACAACCGCTGCCAGACGCTCTCAAAGCCCTGCAGCATGGCGGAACGTTGCGGCGTATCGGCCGTTCGCGCCAGCTCTATACGGGCGCTGCCCAGCGTGGTTACCCCAAGCGCTAGTCGCAGACTGACAGTTTGATACGACACGATAGCCCGCGAGCTTTTCGCAGTTCTTCTGTGCCAAGCGGCGCACGAAGGTTTATGGGCCAAACCGGCCAGTGCCATTGCACTTGCCTGGCGAGCTTTCAGAGCAACAAGCCGAGCCTTGCCAAGGTCAGGCGGCATTGCTGGCACAAGGGTTCATTCCTGCCGCATCGGTAATAGCTCAGGGCAATCACTGCGCCGTAAAGCGCCCAGGCTTTTCCCCGCAACCAATCACTCTCATCCAATTCCAGCGTGTCGCGAAATTTCCCGCGCGCCGAAGGCTGTACCCAAGACCATGCGGTGGCATAGTCCGCTGCGGGGTCACCAACGGCTGCCAAACCCCAATCGATAACGCCCGACAGTTTGCCGTCGATGGTCAACAGATTATCGGCCTTGAGATCGCCATGCAGCCAGACCGGCGCTGCACAATTGCGCGCGGCAAGAGCGGCATCCCAAAGCGCCCGTGCGGCAGATGCGTTGATCTCGTCTGACACCATCTCGATTGCTGGCAGCGTCAAGTCAGACATATCGGTAAGAGGGATGCCGCGAATCTTGTTGACGGGACCCGCCGCCGGTGCACCCTCAGTTGTCATGCGGTGCAGGGCTTTCAAAAAGCCCGCCAAACACACCGCGGCATCACCAGTATCCGAAACATTGTCAGGCGAAGCGATACTGCCTTCAAGCCAGTCAAAAATGCCGAACTTGCATTGAATTCCCAGATCAACGCGTCCACGATATCGCAGCGCGGGTGTTGCGAGAGGAAGTCCCTGCAAACGTGGCAGCCAGTCAAGTTCTTTGGAG
This sequence comes from Rhizobium sp. FY34, assembly GCF_005222845.1. GTDB lineage: Bacteria > Pseudomonadota > Alphaproteobacteria > Rhizobiales > Rhizobiaceae > Neorhizobium. The sequence continues at coordinate 32,407 of NZ_STFZ01000021.1, forward strand.
ACCAGAACGGCGGCGGATGCCCGGCGCGGGATACGCAGCACCAGACGGTCACCGATACGAAACAGCGCATTGTCTGTTCCGGAGGAATTCACGCGATGGAGAGGTTGGTCAGCCCATTGTGGCGTGTGTTCCACCAACAGGTCGCGGACGAGGGTCTCAGTCACAGGAAGATCATCATTGTGCATGGGGCCACGCGTAGACCACATCTATGCAATCTATGTGACACTGAACCATGCAGACAGCGTGACCCAGCCAGCACACCGCGTCAGGAACCGTAGGCCTACACCCTGCCCTTTGCCGCCAATAGTTCCAGCATCAGAAGGGCACCGGCCTCGCCCGGTGCAACGCTTGTGGACAACCGCTGCCAGACGCTCTCAAAGCCCTGCAGCATGGCGGAACGCTGCGGCGTATCGGTGGACAGGCATTCCGCCCAGCGGCAGAGATAGCCCGGCCGCACCAGCTCGTTGATATGCTCGGGGATCACCGGCTGATCGGCAATCAGATTGGGAAGGGCAGCCGACCAGACCTTGATGCGCTTTGCCATCATGCGGATGAGAAAATCCGCCTTGTAGATCGACAGCGTCGGCACGCCGCAGAGCGCCAGTTCCAGCGTCACCGTGCCGGAGGCGGCAATCGCCATATCGGCTTCGGCGAAGGCCTGCCATTTGGCTTCTGGACCGACCATGATTTCGGGCTTTATCGGCCATTCCTCAATCAGTCGACGCACCAGCACCTCCTGACGCGGCACGGTAGGCAGCACGAAGCGCAGACCGTCATTGCGCTGGCACAGCAGATCCACCGTCGCCTTCAATTCCGGCATCAGAGCGTTGATCTCGGTGGAACGCGAGCCGGGCAGCAGCATGATGGTGCGCTGATCGACTGCAAGCGGCCTTGTGCTGCGCTGCGCCCGCACACTGATCACCGATGGGTCGACCGTCAGGCGATGGCCGATGAAATCCGTCTTCGGCCCATCCAGCCTTTGCATGGCCTCAGGCTCGAACGGCAGGATGGCGAGCACCTGATCGACATAGGCGCGCATCGCCGGCGCTCGATATTCCTTCCAGGCCCAGACGCTCGGGCAGACATAGTCCACCACAGCCAGATCCGGCAGAGCCTTTCGCACGCGCTTTGCCACCCGGTGGGTGAAATCGGGGCTATCGATGATGAGAAGCACGTCTGGTCGCGCTGTAATGATGGCGTCAGCGGTCTGGCCAATCCGGCGCAGCAAGTGCGGCAGGCGCTTCAGCACCTGGGTAATGCCCATGATCGACAATTCGGAAAAGTCAAACAGCGAGGTGAGACCTTGTGCTTCCAGCGCCTCGCCGCCAACCCCTATCAGTTCGACAGGACCGCCATAGACGGATTTCAGCCGGGCAATCAGATCGCCGCCCAGAAGATCGCCGGAGACTTCACCGGCCACGACGGCCACCTTCAAGGGTCGCGCTGCCATCAGATTTCCTTTGCCTGCAATCGCTTGTCGATGCCCTCATCAATCCCGAGAACGAAAAGACCGCCCTCATCCGCCAGAGCCAGCATCTCGGCCTTGTCGAGTATGAGCGCACGGCCCGCCTCGATGGCGACGCCGCCGAGCCCCGCCGCAATCGCCGACCGGATGGTGGAGGGCCCAACGGTGGGCAGGTCGGCCCGCACATCCTGCTGCGGCTTGCAAAGCTTGACGAGAACACCTCTGCGCCGGCGCGAAATGCGTCCCGCGCCGCGAAGTTCTGCCACCCGTTGCAGCATGGCATCAGTACCTTCGACGCCCTCCATGGCGACGATCCGTCCGCCGACGCTGATGGCCCCTTGGCCGACATCCAGTTCGCCCAGCAGACGCGCAGCCTTTGATGCCATGGCAATATCGCGACGATCATCGTCCGTTGGCTGATGGCGCCCCAGCAGACCTGTTTCAGCCAGGAGCCCCGGCACGATATCATGCACACCGATGACGGTGCAGCCCATGCCTTCGAACAGCCCGATGACCATTTGCAGCACCGTGTCATCACCGCCGGACAGAAGCGTCTTGACCACATAGGGGATCTTGATCACCGTGCGCCAGGTGGGGTGAATGTCGCGCCATTCGGGACGGCGCTTGACACCACCGGACATGACGACGCGGCGCACGCCCTTTTCCCGCACCAGTCTTTCGATGCGCGCCAGATCGCCAACGCCGGCGACCTCATGCTCGAAGCTTGAAAAATCGCGATCGACTTCGTTCTTCAGGAGAATGACGAAGGGATTTTCACCGGCCTTGCGCGCCGCATCGGCCACATGCAGCGGCAGAAAGCCGTTGCCGGCGATGATCGCCAGCCGTCCCGCCCGATCGCGAACGGGATCGGCTTGCATGGCTCAGGCCTTGCCGCGATAGGGAGACGAAATCGCCCGGTCGCTTTCGGCGCAGATAAAATCGATGATTTCCAGAGCTTCAGGACAATCGAGATATTCGTCGCGCACGGCAGCCGCCTTGGCGCGGATGGAGCCGTCGCCATCGAAAACCTGCTTGAAGGCGCGGCGAACCGTGTGGATCGTCGCACGTTCGATGCCGGCGCGCGTCATGCCCACCACATTCAGACCACCCAGAATGCCAGGATTACCGTTCAGCATGCCATAGGGAATGACATCATAGTTGACGGCAGACAGGCCACCGATAAAGGCCTGGCGGCCAATCCGGCTGAACTGGTGAACGGCGCAGCCGCCGCTCAGGATGGCACGGTCGCCCACATGCACATGGCCAGCCAGCATGACATTGTTCGACAGGATAATGTCATTGCCCAGCTGGCAATCATGCGCCACATGCGAATTGGCCAGCAGCAGGCAATTGTTTCCGACGCGAGTGATACCGCCGCCACCCACCGTGCCGCAGTTCATCGTCACGCCCTCGCGCATGGTGCAATTTTCGCCCACCACGAGACGCGAATCCTCACCGGCCTCATGAAGGCTCTGAGAAACGCCGCCGATCACCGCCATCGGATAGATGCGGCAACCGCGACCAATCTCCGTCAATCCGGTGACGACCGCGTTCGACAGGACCTGCACATCGTCTTTCAGAATGACGCGCCCACCGATATGGCAAAAGGGTCCAACAAACACATTCTCCCCGATCACGGCGCCGTCTTCTACGACGGCCATGGGGTGGATGCGCGCACTGGCGGCAATGCTTATCATGCCAGATCCTTAGGACGGATCATCGCGCCGATATCGGCCTCCGCCACGAGCCCACCATCAACACGGGCCTCGCAATGAAATTTCCAGATATTGCCGCGCTGCTTCTGCTTCACGACATGCAGTTCCACGCGATCACCCGGCACGACCGGCTTGCGGAACCGGGCATTGTCGATCGTCATGAAATACACGAGATTGCCACCCTCGCCCTGTTTGCGCGCGCAGATGGCGCCGGCCGTCTGCGCCATGGCTTCCACAAGCAGCACGCCAGGCATAATGGGGCGTTCGGGGAAATGCCCGACGAAGTGCGGTTCGTTGGCAGTCACGTTCTTGATGCCGATCGCGCTATCATCGCCATTGATATCGATGATCCGGTCAACCAGCAGGAACGGATACCGGTGAGGCAGCAGCTGCATGATCTCCAGAATATCTGCAGATTCGAGCGCTCCCTTGTCCTGTTCAGCCATTCCTTTCTCCTCTTTTCTTTGCCCGCTCATCCGAGCGCGTCATGAGTTCCGCGATATCGCGCAGGAAATCCTGGATGGGGCGCGCGGGAATGCCGCCATATCGTCCACCCGCCGGCAGCGAACTGACCACGCCGCTCATCGCAGCGATCTGCACACCATCACCGATGGAAATATGACCGTTGACACCCGAGGCACCGCCAATCTGCACGCCATCACCAATTTTCGTGGAGCCCGCTATACCAGCACCACTCGCAATGGCGCAATGGCGACCGATACGCACATTGTGGGCAATCTGCACCAGATTATCGATCTTGGTGCCTTCACCGATGACCGTATCATCCATGGCGCCACGATCGACGGTCGTATTGGCGCCAATTTCGACGTGATCCTGAATAATGACACGTCCGATCTGAACCATCTTGACCATGCCGGCAGGACCTGGCGCAAAGCCAAAACCATCCTGACCGATCCGCACCCCATTATGGATGATGACATGATTGCCGATCAGCGCGCAGAGCACGGAGGCACCGGCAGCCACCGAACATTCCCGGCCAAGCTTGACACCGGCGCCAATCACGCTGCCTGCCCCGATATGCGTTCCGGTGCCGATTTCGACATCTGCGCCGATCACGGCCATCGGTTCGACGGTCACGCCAGGCTCAAGACGAGCAGACGGATGCACATAGGCTGCCGGAGAAATGCCGGTTTCCGGCACGGTGACAGGCGTGCGAAGCGCAGATGGGTGCAGGATGCCGCCCACACGCGCAAATGCCGTATGCGGATGTCGTGTCACAAGCACCGCAATATGATCGGGAATCATAGGTCGAAGCGCAGAATCACACAGAATCGCAGAGGCCTGACAACTTGCCAGATCCTCTTTGTACTTGCGCGATAGAATATAGCAAATATCGCCATGCTTGGCGCGTGAAACCGGCGAAACGGACCGCACGATACGGTCCGCATGCTCTTCATTCACCAGTTCCGCCCCAAGACGGTTGGCCAGCTCACGCAGGCTTATTCCGTCATGCGGCGGAAAGAAGTCGTTCTTGTCCATCAGCCAAAGCTCCAGAACAGTTTAAGATCCGCAGTTCTGGGCGGCAGATATCAGAACTGGTTCGCCATGCTGAAACGGAAGCGCTGAACTTCGTCGTAATCTTCCTTGGCGACCGGTACGGCATAGTCGAAACGCAGCGCACCAAAGGGCGAAGCCCAGGTGACGCCAGCACCAACGGATGCACGAAGCGAACTATCGGTTCCACGAGCGCCGGCGCTGCTGGCAACTTCGTTGCCGTAAAGCGTACCAGCATCGGCAAATACCGCAGCGCGCAGACCGAAGTCTTCCGGCACGGCCGGCATCGGAGCGCTGACTTCGGCGGAAGCGTTGAAATAGGTCGTACCGCCGAGCGTATCGCCATTCGGCATGCGTGGACCAATCCCGTCGTTCTCGAAGCCGCGGATCTGACGACCGCCAAGCGTGAACTGGTCGAAGACATTCAGGCTATCGCCCGTCTTCACCACATGACCGGCACCCACCGACAGCGAACCGATCAGATCAAGTTCGTCCGACAGGAGGTGGAAGTAGCGAGCGCGACCGAAGATCTTGTAATATTCGGAATCGCCGCCGACACCGGCGAATTCATGGGTCGCTGCTGCATAGATGCCTTCACGCGGAAGAGTCATGCTGTCGAGCGTGTTGTAGGTGAGCGTCTGACCAATGATCGACTGCGAATACTTGCCGCCATTGACGAGATCGATATAGGGCTGAGACAGGTTGTTCTGCCAGTCGCCATCGCCGGTATATTCAATCTGCTTGTAGGTGTAGCGGAAGGTCGTCGCCAGTTCTTCGGTGATCGGCGCCGTTACGCGCAGCGTGAAGCCCTGTTCGCTGTAGGTGTAATAGTCGTTAGACGAGCTTTCGCTCTTGAAGATGTCGAAACCAGCCGCCAGACGATAGCCGAGGAAATAGGGCTCGGTAAAGTTCAACGAATAGGTCCGAGCATCATCGGCGCCACCACCCGCTGCAACGCGAATATACTGGCCGCGACCGAGGAAGTTCTTTTCCTCGACCGAAGCCTCCAGAACGACACCATCATCCGCCGCATAGCCTGCGCCGATACCGAACGAACCGGTCGACTGGTCCTCCACATCGACCACAATCACGACGCGGTCCGGGGCCGAACCCTGCTGCGTGGTGATGTTGACCTTGGTGAAATAGCCAAGCGCTTCGAGGCGGCGCTTGGCGCGCGTGATCATCAGCTGGTTGAAGGCATCACCTTCGCTGAGATCAAATTCGCGACGGATCACATAGTCACGGGTACGGGTATTGCCGCGCACTTCGATGCGCTCGACATAGGCGCGCTCGCCCTGATCGACGAGATAGGACACACCAACCGTATTGCTCTGAAAGTTGCGGTCACCACGCGGGGTGACGCGGGCAAAGGGATAACCCGCGCCGGCAACCTGCTTGGAAATCGCTTCCATCGTCTTCTGTACGTCACGCGCATTGTAGGTATCGCCGGCCTTGGTCTGAACCAAACCCTTCAGGTCATCGCCGCTGACGCCATCAACCGTCGATTCGACACTGACTTCGCCAAAGCGATAGCGCGGACCTTCTTCGACCGTAAACGTGATCGTGTACTCGTTCTTCGATTCATCGAGAACAGCATCCGAGGACACGATGCGGAAATCCGGATAGCCATGATTGTAGTAAAACTGGCGCAACGCCTCTTCGTCAGCTCGGAGCTTTTCCGGGGAATAGACGTCCTTGCGGGTCAGGAAAGACAGAGGACCGCTTTCCTTGGTGATCAGCACATCATGCAGACGGCGATCACCATAGGCCTGATTGCCAACAAAATTAATATTGGCAATCTTCGTGCGGTCGCCTTCATTGATCACGAAAGCAAGATTAACGCGACCCTGACCGACCGGAACCACCTGCGTGGTGATTTCAACATCGCTGCGGCCAATGGCACCATAGGCCTCGCGCAGACGCTGGATATCGGCATTAACGAGGGCTTCACTGTAAGGGCCGAGCGGCTGGGTCTGAACGACATCCTGCAGCTTGTCATCCTTGATCTTGCGATTGCCGTTGAAGACGACCTGATTGACCAGCTGGTTCTCGCTGACCGTAACGACAAGCGTGCCGCCAGACACCGAGATCTTCACATCGGAGAAATAGCCCGTCGCATAGAGGCGCTTGACCGATTCATCTATGTCAGAATTGGAAAAGTTGACACCGGGACGAATGGTCAAGTTCGAACGAACGGCCTCCTGGCCGGCGCGCTGCGCACCACGCACGTCAACGCGCTGAATGACAGCAGCCTGAGCGGACAATGGCGAACCAACAAGCACCACACCCGCGCCCGACGCAACAACACCAGCAGACAGCGCAAACGCCGACACTGCGTTCAAAAACTTTGAACCAGCTTTCATTTTCAATTCTTACCTTTTCCCGTTGTCCCTTGGCGGGTGCAACCCGACTCCGGCCACGTGTGTCGTTTTACCTGCTTTTACCCTACAAGCAAGGTATCGCGTTAATTTCTATTTACTTCCTTTGAAGGCGTGACCCAATCGCAACGGCCATCTTCAAACAGGGTAAATAGTTGGTTTATTTCCGAAACTCAGCCAATCAGATTGCTGATGTCATTCCACGTTGCAAATACCATCAGGCTCAGAACCATAGCGAGACCGATGCGAAATGCAATCTCCTGCGCACCCGCTCCCAAGGGTTTTCCGCGCACAGCCTCGATTGCGTAAAACACCAAATGCCCACCATCAAGCACCGGCACGGGCATCAGGTTCAGAAGACCGATCGATACCGAGAGCACCGCCGCCAGTTGCAGGACGGCAGCAATGCCGAGCGTCGCCATCTGGCCGGAAGCCTGCGCCACGCGCACCGGCCCGCCCAACTGGTCAGGCTTCATGCGCCCCGTCACCAGATTGCCTATATAGCGGAAGGTACCGGTGACGATATGCCCCGTCTCACGCACGCCTTCCACCATCGCATCGACGGGGGTGAAATTCACGACGCGAAAATTTCCGCTCTGTTCATTGGTGACAATGCCGATCAGACCAAGCTCGACCTTGTTGCCGAACTGGTCGGTAATTTCGCTGCGCTTGGGCACCATCGGCAGATCCAGCCTTTGACCTGCGCGCTCCACGGTGACCGTAATCTGTGTCTCGGGACGAATGCTGACATAGCGACGCACATCATCGAAGGTCCGAATCGTCTCCCCGTCCAGCGCCACCAGACGGTCACCCGGCTGCACGCCCGCCTCCAGCGCAGCACTATCGGGACGGACTTCGGCGACAACAGGATCGGCCACGACCTTGCCATAGACGCTGAAAAGCACGGTAAAAATCACGATGGCGAGAATGAAATTGGCAATCGGGCCAGCAGCGACAGTAGCGGCTCGCTTCCACAGCTTGGCTCCGGCAAGCGTTTGCGCACGCTCGGCCTCGCTCAATTGGGCAAGTCCCTCGGAATCCGGGCGGCTTGAAGCATCTTCATCGCCGAAGAATTTCACATAGCCGCCGAGCGGCACAGCTGAAATCTTCCAGCGCGTTCCATGACCATCGGTGAAACCGATCAGTTCCGGCCCAAAGCCGATCGAGAAGGCAGTGACCCGCACGCCGCTCCATCGACCGACCAGATAATGGCCCATTTCGTGGACGAAAACGAGCAGCGACAGGACCAGCACGAAGGGCACGATATAGCCCGTAATGAAGCTCAGGATCGCCATCAGTCAGTCCGCCTTCCAAGTCATGCGGCGTTCAAAGTCCGAAGAGAAACGCCGCCACAGATGTTCCACCTTCTTCCGACCATGCCGCATGCAGGATTGCAAGCAGGAAAGCGGCGAAGCTGGCGAATACGAGCCCATCGACACGGTCCATCACGCCGCCGTGACCGGGAATGAGGTGGCTGGAATCCTTCACGCCGAAACGCCGCTTGATAAAACTCTCGAACAGATCACCGATCTGGCTTGCAGCAGAAAGCAGAAAGGCGATTGCCACGGTGCGCGCCGGGAGCACCGGAAAGAACACCAGCGAAACAGCGCTTCCGGCCGCAATGCCGGACATGGTGCCACCAATGGCCCCGGACCAGGTCTTGCCCGGCGAGATGCGCGGCGCAAGCTTCGGTCCACCCAAACGGCGACCGACGAAATAGGCGAGGATATCGGTGGCCCAGACGACGGAAAATACGAACAGCATGGCGACAAAGCCAGGTTGGTCAGCGGCACGGATAGCCGAAAGTGACACGCCGCTCAGGCCCGCATAGACAATGCCACCCGGCAACCAGCCCGTGCCGCCGCGCGCCAGAACCAAGAACAGTGCCGTCAGCGAAAAACCACCGATCAATGGCACGCCCATTCCTTCATCGCCGATCACGATATTGCCGGCAATGGTGGCAATGGCCAGCCAGCCCAGCGCATTGCCGCGAAAGTCGCGCTCGCTGAGGCGCGTCATGCGCGACCATTCATAGTAGACGAAAACAGCGATCACAGCCGAAAGCAGCCGGAAGGACGCCCCACCAAACCAGGTGGCGGACAAGGCCACAGCAGCCAGAACCAGCGCCGAACCGGTACGTTTTTTCAGCTCGGGCGACATCAGCCCGCCGCCGCCGCTTGCTGTTCGGCAAGACCACCAAAGCGGCGGTCGCGCGCGCTATAAATGCGCAGCGCCTCGTGAAACATGTTGGCGTCAAAATCCGGCCAATAGCCGGGCAGGAAGACAAATTCCGCATAGGCTGCCTGCCAGAGCAGGAAATTCGACAGGCGTTCTTCGCCGCTGGTTCGAATAATCAGATCAGGATCTGGAATATCCGCCGTATCGAGTTGCGCGGAAATCATATCTGGTGTGATCGAGGCCGCGTCCAGCCGACCAGCTCCCACTTCCTCAACCAGCCGCTTCACGGCCCGCGAGATTTCGTCGCGGGCGCCATAGTTGAAGGCGATGATCACCGTCAGGGCGGTATTGCTGCGGGTGGTCTCCTCCGCTTCGATCAGAAGCGGAAGGATGTCGCCCTTCAGGTTTTCGCGGTCGCCGATAATCTTGATTCGGACATTTGCCCGGTGCAGTTCGGCCAGATCGCGCCGGATGAACCGACGCAGAAGCCCCATAAGGTCAGAAACCTCGTTTTCGGGGCGGCTCCAGTTTTCTGATGAAAAGGCAAACAGGGTCAGATACTCAACCCCGGCTTCGCCAGCGGCCTTTACAGCGCGTCGCACGGCCTCAACGCCCTTGCTGTGACCGATTGTGCGCGGCAAACCGCGTTCTTTGGCCCAGCGCCCATTGCCATCCATGATGATGGCAACATGCTTCGGCACTATTGGCTGCTGACCATTCATCATGAAATATCCGTCCGCCTTACCGTTTGAAATGAAAGAAGTCGTGCAGGCTGTTAAACCTGCATGATTTCCTTTTCCTTGTCGGCAAGCAAGCGATCGATTTCAGAAATTGTTTCATCCGTCATCTTCTGCACGCGCTCCGACTTGGCGCGGCTGTCGTCCTGGCCGATGACGCCGTCTTTTTCGGCCTTCTTCAAGCCTTCCATGCCGTCGCGGCGCACATGGCGGATCGCGACCTTGCTCTTTTCCGCATAGTCATGCGCCACCTTGACGAGCGACTTGCGGCGCTCCTCGTTGAGTTCCGGCAGCGGGATGCGCAGGTTCTGGCCATCCACGATCGGGTTAAGGCCGAGATTGGCTTCGCGGATGGCGCGATCGACGGCATTGACCATCGACTTGTCCCATATGGAAATGCCCAGCATGCGAGGTTCCGGCACGGTGACATTGGCCACCTGGTTGAGCGGCACGCGCGAACCATAGGCCTCGACCATGACGGGATCGAGAATATTGGCCGAGGCACGGCCGGTGCGCAGCGAAGCAATATCGCTCTTGAAAGCCGAAATTGCGCCGTCCATGCGACGCTTGATGTCGTTGAGATCGATATCTCCGCTCATCTTCCACTCCGTTCGTCTTGGGTCATGTCGTCTTGAATCATGCACGGAAGGCATACCGCCCGGCAGCTCATCTCAAGTGTCGCTGACGATGGTCTTGCGTCCACCACCGGTCAGGATCTGGCCGAAACCGCCCTTCTCATGGATCGAGAAGACGATGATCGGGATCGAATTTTCACGTGCAAGCGCAACGGCTGCAATGTCCATCACAGCCAAGCCCTTTTCCAGCACTTCGCTATGCGTCAGTGTTTCGAAGCGGGTGGCATGCGGATCCTTCTTGGGATCGGCCGAATAGATGCCATCAACCTGCGTGCCCTTGAAGATAGCTTCCGCACCGATTTCAGCAGCGCGCAGGGCACCAGCCGAATCCGTCGTGAAGAAGGGGTTGCCGGTACCGCCGGCAAAAATTGCAACGCGGCCTTGGGCCATGTGATGCAACGCCTGGCGCTGCGAGAAACTTTCGCAGATTTCCGGCATGGCAATGGCCGACAGAACCACCGTGTCGACACCCTGCTTGCGCAGCGATGTAGCAAGTGCCAGTGCATTGATCACGGTTGCCAACATGCCCATGTGATCGCCGGTGACCCGGTCGCCACCCTTGGATGCCACGGCCACGCCGCGAAAGATATTGCCGCCGCCGACGACAACACCGACCTCGACGCCCATGCCGCGCGCTTCCGCGATATCGGAGGCAATGCGATCGGCAACAGCGACATCGATGCCAAAGCCCTGGCTGCCCATAAGGGCCTCGCCCGAGACCTTCAGCAGTACGCGTTTATAGACGGGATGGGTGGAAGACATGGAAACTCCTTCGAGGATCGCACCGACAGCCGGATACACGAAGGGCATCGCATTGTCACGCGACGCCCTCCGCTTTCACAAGATTTGACGAGTATAACTTAGCGCTTGACGGTCGCTGCGACTTCAGCCGCAAAATCGGTCTCTTCCTTCTCGACGCCTTCGCCGAGGAGAAGACGGACCATGCCGGTCACTTCGATCGGCGCGCCAACGTCCTTTTCAGCTTCCTTGAGGGCAGCTGCGACGGTCAGGTCGGGGTTAATGACGAAAGCCTGCGACAGAAGAGCAACTTCTTCGAAGAACTTACGCATGCGGCCATCGACCATCTTTTCGATGATGGCTTCCGGCTTGCCGGATTCGCGAGCCTGCTCGATGAAAACATTGCGCTCGCGCTCGGCAACAGCCGCATCGACTTCTTCCGAACGCACGGCAAGCGGGTTGGTCGCAGCAATGTGCATGGCAACCTGGCGGCCGATAGCCGTCAGGGCATCCTTGTTGCCGGTCGACTTCAGGGCAACCAGAACGCCAAGCTTGCCAAGGCCTTCCGCGGCAGCATTATGCACGTAAGTGGCAACAACGCCGTCTTCGACAGACAGCTTGGCGGCGCGACGCAGCGTCATGTTCTCGCCGATATGGGCGATGGCATCCTTGATCGTGTCGGCAACAGACTTGCCGGTGGCCGGATAGGTGGCAGCAGAAACAGACTCGACCGAACCTTCAGTGGTCAGCGCAACCGAAGCGATGCCACGCACGAGGTCCTGGAAGGCATCATTGCGGGCCACGAAATCGGTTTCGGAATTGACTTCGACGACGACAGCGCTGGTGCCGGCCGAGGCGATGCCGATCAGGCCTTCAGCAGCCGTGCGACCAGACTTCTTGTCGGCCTTGGCAATGCCCTTGGCGCGTAGCCAGTCGATTGCCGCTTCCATCTCGCCAGCGGTCTCGGCAAGCGCCTTCTTGCAATCCATCATGCCTGCGCCGGTCTTCTCGCGCAGTTCCTTCACCATTGCGGCTGTGATTTCGCTCATTTTCGCCTCTTGTCCGATTCGGAGGGGTGCGCCTGCCTAAATAGGGAGGGCATGCACCCGATTGGGGCACGAATGTACCCGTAAATGTGACAGCGTGATGAATGGCCGTCCGCGCAACTTCCAGATGGAAGGGCAGAATTCTATCCGCCGGCGCTCGACGCCCTTCATAAAGAGGAAGCCGCCTTGCGGCGACTTCCAGAAGTTCAGCTTCGGGGCGGAGGACCGCCCCTCGACAAGTCAGCCTTCGACAGATTCGGCCAGAGCCGGCTCGATCGGAGCTTCGATGGAGGCGCCGATATCGCGGCCCGATGCACCCTGCTGGCGTGCGATGCCATCGATGGCAGCACGAGCGACCAGGTCGCAATAGAGAGCGATGGCGCGGGAAGCGTCGTCATTGCCGGGGATCGGGTAGTCGATCAGGTCCGGATCGCAGTTCGAGTCGATGATGGCGACGACCGGGATGCCCAGGCGCTTGGCTTCATCGATAGCGATCTTTTCCTTGTTCGTGTCGATGATGAACATCAGGTCCGGGGTGCCGCCCATATCACGGATACCGCCGAGAGCCTTGTCCAGCTTTTCGCGTTCGCGCTCAAGGTTCAGGCGCTCCTTCTTCGTGAAGCCCTGGGCATCCGAAGCGAGGATCTCGTCGAGCTTGCGCAGACGCTGGATCGAGTTCGAAATGGTCTTCCAGTTGGTCATCATGCCGCCGAGCCAGCGGGAGTTGACGTAATACTGGGCCGAACGCTTTGCGCTGTCGGCGATCAGCTCGGAAGCCTGACGCTTGGTGCCGACGAACAGGACGCGACCGCCACGGGCAACCGTGTCGGAAATGACCTGAAGGGCGCGCGACAGCATCGGAACGGTCTGAGCCAGGTCGATGATGTGGATATTGTTACGATCGCCGAAGATGTACGGCTTCATCTTCGGGTTCCAGCGATGCGTCTGGTGACCGAAGTGAATGCCAGCTTCCAGAAGCTGACGCATGCTAAAATCAGGCAATGCCATGCCTTTTCTCCTTGTTTCCGGTTTAACCCCCGCGAAGCGAACAGCTGTTTGGAAACAACAGCCACCGGCGGAACGGCCCGGATTTCTCCCGGACTATCCCAAGCTTCGCGTGTGGAATGGAGGTGCGCATAACTGTGTTGGCCGCCAAAAGCAAGCTCAACCTTCAACAATCAGGACTGTATCAGGCATCTTGTGCCCTGAACCCGGTATTTCAGACCCTGAGATGAGGGAATACAACGACGCTGTCAATCGTCGGCCGTCAACCCCGAAGCGGACATTGAGATCGTCTGTTCGGGGTGGCTGTCAGCCTGTCCCGCTTCAAACTAACCGCGTCATCCCGCGACGTGTTCGCGGGATGACGCCGATACAATGGGGCTAACCGAAGCAGACCTTCCTTCCGGTTGAGAAGGGTGGTTGGCGATCGTTAGTCAACCCAGCGGCTACAGACATCCAAGGCGAGGGCGGGAATATCGATCGATCGGGTCGTGTCCACGGCTATGGTGACCCCCACGCCCATGGGCCGGCCATATTCGGCCAACATATCCGGCGGCAAAGCGAGTAGGGGATGAGCGCCAGCGTGATGGGTGCAAGTGGCGGCCCGTGAGGCAAACCGCCTGGCCGTTTCAGCCGGCCCGCAATCACAATGGATTTCCACGATGTCGGCTTTGAGGGATCGAAGCTTCCCCAATTCATAGTCGCTATGAGGGCGGAAATTCGCCTCCAAAACGGCGAACGGCGTCCTCGTCGCCAGCGACCATAAAAGCTCCATGGCCGCGCCGCCCAATCGCCTGGAAGCCTCCAACGATCCGGCGTCGTCGCCCAGAACATCCATCAAGGTCTCCTTGATGAAGTCCTTGGAGAACAGCGGATAGCGGAGATGAGCCGCTAGCGGGACCGCTAGGGTCGTTTTACCGGCGCCTGGCGCTCCAGATACGATCACGAACCTGCGCCTCATCGTCCCCTCTCTCTCTGCGCCGTCACCCCGTCAAACCACCGGCACGCAGCAAGGAGGAAGCGGACGGTGGGCACGTCCGGGCTCAGGGTCGTGATGAATCATCAGGACAGACGCTAAATCCGGACATTCAGATCGCGACCGCGAGCAATTGTCGGTCCTGGTAAATTACCGCCCGTGCGACGCCGATCGTCAGTGGCAGTTCTCTGCCGCCGCGTCCTTGCCCAGAAGCTCAAGCTTCGACAGGGTGCCAGACAAAACGAAGTCACCATAATCCATGGTGAGGTCGCGGGTGATGCCATTGTCGTAAAGCTTGAAGGACATCCGATAGACCGGCAGCGCGTCGGTCTTGGTGTCCTCGTTGAAATAGGCCATGGTCACCGGCCAGAACGGCTTTGCGGCAAATTCTCCGGCGCTCTTGGCATCCGCATCATCGGGCTGCGGCATCTGTTGCGGGCCAACCACCGTGCTGGTCATAAGGCTCTGGTCGCCATCTTCGGATCCATCAAAAATGCGGGCCTCGAAGAAGCGCTTGCCGGAGCGGGCGTTCTCGATCACCTCCAGCATATGTTCCGTCGGAAATTGTGCCGGCGTCAGATCCACTTCACGCTGATCCGGTTTGGCGAGAGCCACTTTCATCCCGTCGGGCTGGTCGTTCGCCTCCCCGGTCACCTGCTTGTCCAGCTTCTCATCGGTGAACGACTTGGTGTCGAAGCGGAACTGGCGCGACGCGGCGTTCTCGAATGTGGTCGTCTGCTGGTCAGTCAGACGCATCTCTTCGCCCGTGTCGATCTTCGTCACGAAGCGGAAGTTGGTGGTGAAACCGGAGCAGGCCGAGCCGGTAAACTCATAGACCATGCGGCCGAACATCCCCTCGATGCCGGATCGGTCGGAGACATCCTTGAGCTTCAGATCATAGACCGCGCGATGGGCGACAAGCGCTCGCGCGCCCTCCATGCCGGCCAGTGCGGGCGAAACGGCGGACAGGGTGCCGCTTGCAAGAAGGACGGCTGCAAAGCTCTGTCGCAACATCCACAATCTCCTATGGGACTCGACGCGCAATGTTATATGAACGCCATCGAGAAATGCTTAGCGTCATGTTTGACGGAATCGCGTCTTTTTTACAATCAAGCCGGAGAACGAAATGTCGGAAGCGATCGAAACCCGCCTGAAAGAACTGGGGATTGAACTGCCGGTGGCGGCTGCACCTGCGGCCAACTATGTTCCCTACACGCAGAGCGGAACCACATTGTACATTTCCGGCCAGTTGCCGATGGAAGCCGGCAAGATCGCCATAACCGGCCTGGTCGGCGCAGATGTAGACGTGGCGACTGCCCAGCGCGCAGCCGAACTCTGCGCCATCAACATTCTGGCGCAGGTCAAGGCAGCGCTTGGCGGCGATCTCGGCAAGGTTCGCCGCGTGCTGAAGCTCAATGGCTTCATCGCCTCGGCCCCCGGTTTCATCGAACAGCATCTGGTGATGAACGGTGCTTCCAACCTGATTGCCAATGTGCTGGGTGAGGCTGGCAAACACGCCCGTGCCGCCGTCGGCATGGCCGCCCTGCCCTTCAATGCCGCCGTCGAAGTCGATGCCATCCTGGAAGTTGACGCATGAGCACGAATGCTGACTGGATCAAGGACATCCCGGTCGCCCATCGCGGCTATCATGACCTCAACAAGACCGTCTGGGAAAACACGCTCTCTGCCTTTTCGCGGGCGATCGATGCGGGCTTTGCCATTGAATGCGACATCCAGCTTTCGGCCGACAGCGTGCCGATGGTGTTTCACGACCACGACCTGCAGCGCCTTTGCGGCATACAGGGCGAAGTGCGCGAGCGGATGGCCAACGAGCTTGGCGCGCTGTCCGTGGGTGGAACGGCTGACCGCATCCCGACGCTGAAGCAGATGCTGGCGCTGGTGAAGGGCCGGGTTCCGCTGGTCATCGAATTGAAGGGCATGGACGCCGAACAGGATGACGGTTTCGTCGAAAGCGTGCTGGAGGTATTGGAAGGTTATGAGGGCAAGGTTGCCCTGATGAGCTTTGATTTCCACCTGCTGCGCAGCCTGAAGGCTGCCGGCGCGCCCTATCCCCTGGGCTTGACTGCCGAGGGCAATACGCCGGAGAAATTCTTCGAGCATGACGAAGCCATGCATCTGAAGCTTGATTTCATCTCCTATCATTGGGCTCACCTGCCCAACAGCTTCATCACGGCCCAGCGTTCACGCAACATCCCGGTGATTACCTGGACCGTGAGGGATGAAAACGCCCGCAGCCATACCTATACTCATGCCGACCAGATGACCTTCGAGGGTTTTGACCCGAGAGAAAGTGCCAAGCCCGCCGCATGACTGAAGATCTCACCATCCGCGTCGAAAAATCCTTCAACGCCATCAGCCCGGAAAGCTGGTCGCAGCTGTCGGGCACACGGCGCGGAGGCGAGACGCCCTTCAACCCGTTCCTGTCGCATGCCTTTCTATCCTCGCTGGAAGAATCAGGCTCGGCCTCGGCAAAGACCGGATGGATGGGCCATCACCTGCTGCTCGGGGATAGCGCCGGCACGCTGCTCGGCGCCATTCCCGGCTATCTAAAGAGCCATAGCCAGGGCGAATATGTTTTCGATCATGGCTGGGCGGATGCCTTCGAGCGCGCCGGCGGGCGCTATTATCCCAAACTTCAATGCGCAATACCCTTCACGCCGGCCAGCGGACCGCGACTGCTTGTGCGAGACGGTCATCAGCGCGATGCCCTGAAAGTGACGCTGGCCGCAAGCCTTGCCGAAGTCACCCGTCAGCTCGGCATTTCCTCGGCGCATGTCACCTTCCTGCCCGAGAGAGAGCTGCCGGCCTTTGAAAAGGCAGGCTTCCTGCGCCGCACTGACCAGCAGTTCCATTTCATCAATGAGGGTTATGAGAACCACGAGGCCTTTCTCGCACAGCTTTCCTCATCGAAACGCAAGAACCTGCGCAAGGAACGCCGCCAAGCACTCGAAAACGGCATCACCATCGACTGGCTGACCGGCAAGGACCTGACCGAGGAAATCTGGGACCAGTTCTTCACCTTCTATATCGATACCGGCAGCCGCAAATGGGGCAGACCGTATCTCACCCGGCAATTCTATTCGCTGATTGGCGAACGCATGGCCGATGATATCCTGCTGGTCATGGCCAGACGCAACGGCCGCTATGTGGCCGGCGCCATCAATTTCATCGGCGAGGAGGCGCTGTTTGGCCGGCATTGGGGCTGTATCGAAGACCACCCCTTCCTGCATTTCGAGGTCTGCTACCACCAGGCCATCGATTTTGCGCTTGCCAAGGGGCTGAAGCGCGTTGAGGCAGGCGCCCAAGGGGAGCACAAGCTTGCACGCGGCTATCTGCCTGTCGCCACGCATTCGGCCCACTACATTGCCCATCCGAGCCTTCGCCGGGCGATTGCCGATTATCTGCAACGCGAACGCCAGGAAGTGAACTATGCGAGCGAATACTTGAACGAGCACAGCCCTTTCCGCAAGGGAGAGCGGCAGGAGCAGGATTGATGAAGAATAGCGAGAGGAAGCAAGACCTATGAGCGGCCAGACCTATGACGAGACCAATATCTTTTCAAAGATGCTGAAGGGCGAAATTCCCGCCCACAAAGTTTATGAGGACGACCACACGCTCGCCTTCATGGATGTGATGCCGCAGGCGCCGGGCCATCTTCTGGTCATCCCGAAGATCGGGTCGCGCAACCTGCTCGACGCAGATCCTGAGGTTCTCTCACACCTCATCCCGGTGGTGCAGAAACTGGCCGTAGCAGCCAAGGAAGCCTTCGAGGCGGACGGTATATTCATCGCGCAGTTCAACGAACCCGCAGCCGGACAGACGGTGTTTCACCTGCATTTTCACGTCATTCCCCGCCATGAGGGAGAGCCGCTGAGACCACATTCCGGCAAGATGGAGGATCACGCCATTCTGGCTGCGAATGCTGAGAAGGTGCGCGCCGCGCTAGCATTGCAATAGGCTCAAGAGCCTATCTCCTCAACATTAAAGCACCATCAGTCCGGCAATCAGCAGTGCGATAGATACGCCTACGCAGACAATCACGCGCTGGCCCGTGAGCAGAAAGACGAGAAAGCCGATGCCAAGGGCTGCAAGCCGCAGCCAGAGCGGTGATTCGGCAAGTGTTCCTGTCGGGAAGAAGACGAGCTTTGAGGTTACGGCCATCACCAGTGCGGTGGCCACCGCCCTCACCCATTGCAGCGCCTCGGAGTCATCATCCAGCCGGTTGCCGACGATGACGCCGAGCCAGCGCCAGAGATCCGTTGCCAGCCAGCCGGCAATAATGATGACCAGATAGGTCCACCACCAGGCATCGCTCATGGCATGTCCTCCATCACGGAAGGGCTGGCCTTCGCCCGCCGACGCGGGCGCAGCACATAACGGTCAAACAGATAGGCCAGCGTGCCGCCGCCGAGCCCGGCATAGAGAATGTCAAATTCAGGCTCGATCATCGCCATGGCCGGCCCCATTACGACCCCGACCACAAAAGCCAGTTTCACCACGTCATGGCGAGCGCTCGCCCAGATGGAGGCGAAAAAATAAATCGGTGTCAGCATGAACAGCGCGCCCGCAACAATGGGCGGAAACTGCGCGACAATGCCATAGCAGACACCGACGATCACCGCGTTGATCAGCGTGAGCGTGATGGCAAAACCGCCGAAATAGGCAATCCGCTTATCACGCGGCACATCATTCAGGTGCTGGATGGCAAAGACCCAGGAGGTGATCGCAACGAAATGCGACAGGAAGAGCAAGAGCCAGGTCGGGCTTTTGTCGTTCTTCATGTCGGGCATGATCGAGGCAACCATCGGCATCATGCGGATCGATGACAGGGTCACAGCAAGAAAGCTGGCCGCCAGCGGCGCACCGCCAGCCATGGTGCCGATGAGGATCATCTTGGCCGGCAGGGCCCAGACCACCAGCGTCATGAACACGGCCTCACCGCGGCCAATGCCGGATTCAAGCGCAAAGGCGCTGAAGCCGACAAAGGATGTCATCAGAATCAAGGCAGGCAAAGAGAGGATGCCGCGCATGCCGGAGAGAAACCAGGACAGGCTGGAGCGCACATCGGAGGGAGAAAACAGCATGGGGCATTCCGGCAAAGACCGATCGTTGACCGGCAGAACAGAAAGATGCCGGGGAAGATCCCCGGCATGTCATTGTCTTTAAGGGCGTTTATTTCTTCTTCGGCACCCGTGGCACCGTAGAGCCCTTGCGGGGCTTTTCGGCGGGCTCTTCGGTCAGCACGTCATCCTCGGTCTCGGACGTCGCCTTCAGCGATTTTTCCTTCGGCGCGGCTTTGCCTTTGCCCTTGTCGGCCTTCGTCTTCAACTTGGCCTTGACATCGACGTCTTCCGCCGATTCGACCTCAGCCTCCGGCTTCGGCTTTACCGGTGCCATTTCCGAGATCGATTCGAGAACGAGGCCATCCTTGCCATCATCCTTCTTGCCGACTGTGACGCGCACAACGCCACCCTTGCGAAGCGCACCGAACAGGATCTCGTTGGCGAGCGGCTTCTTGATATGCTCCTGGATAACGCGCGACAGCGGACGTGCCCCCATCCGTTCGTCATACCCCTTCTCGGCCAGCCAGGCGATCGCGTCCTGATGGAGGTCGAAAGTGATGTTGCGTTCGGACAGCTGGGTTTCCAGCTGCATGACAAATTTCTGCACCACCTGATGGATCACTTCGGTCGGCAGCGGTGCAAACGGGATAACCGCATCAAGACGGTTGCGGAATTCCGGCGTGAACAGGCGGTTGATCGCCTCCTCATCCTCACCCGTGCGCTTGGAAGACCCGAAGCCAAAGGCGGCCTTGGCCATTTCGGAGGCGCCCGCATTGGTCGTCATGATCAGGATGACATTGCGGAAGTCGATCTTCTTGCCGTTGTGATCCGTCAGCGAGCCGTGGTCCATCACCTGCAACAGGATGTTGTAGATGTCCGGATGGGCCTTCTCGATTTCGTCAAGCAGCACGACGGAATGCGGATGCTGGTCCACCTGGTCGGTCAACAATCCGCCCTGGTCGAAACCGACATAGCCGGGAGGTGCACCGAGCAGACGCGAGACCGTGTGCCGCTCCATATATTCCGACATGTCGAAGCGTAGCAGTTCCACGCCCAGCGACGAGGCAAGCTGCTTGGCAACCTCCGTCTTGCCGACGCCTGTCGGACCAGAAAACACGTAGGAGCCGATCGGCTTGTTCGGTTCGCGCAGGCCTGCACGGGCAAGCTTGATGGCGGTAGACAAAGCCTCGATCGCCGTGTCCTGCCCATAGACGACCGAGCGCAATTCCTTTTCCAGATTGGCGAGAACCATCTCGTCATCCTTGGAAACGGTCTTGGCCGGAATCCGGGCCATGGTGGCGATCGTGACCTCGATCTCCTTTTCGGTGATCAGCTTGCGACGCTTGGAGGCCGGCAGCAGCATCTGTGCCGCTCCGGTCTCGTCGATCACATCGATCGCCTTGTCCGGCAGCTTGCGGTCCGAGATGTAGCGTGCCGACAATTCCACCGCCGATCTGATCGCCTCATTGGTGTAGCGCAGCTTGTGATAATCCTCGAAATAGGGCTTCAAGCCCTTCATGATCTCGATGGCATCGTCGATCGACGGCTCGTTGACATCAATCTTCTGGAAGCGACGCACCAGTGCCCGGTCCTTTTCGAAGAACTGGCGATATTCCTTGTAGGTGGTCGAGCCGATGCAACGGATCGCACCGGACGACAGAGCCGGCTTCAGGAGATTCGATGCGTCCATGGCGCCGCCCGAGGTGGCGCCGGCACCAATCACCGTATGGATTTCATCGATGAACAGCACGGCGCCCGGATATTCTTCCAGTTCCTTGACGACCTGCTTCAGCCGCTCTTCGAAGTCACCGCGATAGCGGGTGCCTGCCAGAAGCGTGCCCATGTCAAGCGAGAAGATGGTGGCATCAGCCAGCGCTTCCGGCACCTTGCCTTCAACGATGCGCTTGGCCAGTCCCTCGGCAATCGCAGTCTTGCCGACGCCCGGATCTCCCACATAGAGCGGATTGTTCTTCGAGCGGCGGCACAGCACCTGGATGGTACGGTTGACTTCCGAATGGCGGCCGATCAGCGGATCGATGCGGCCGCTGACGGCCTTTTCATTGAGGTTGACGCAATAGGCCTTCAGCGCATCCTGCGGCTTCTTGGAGGAACCCTCGTCCTGTTCACGGCCGGGCTTTGCATCCGGCTCGTTTTCGTCGGCACCACGCGGCGGACGCGGCTGCGACGCACCCGGACGCTTGCCAATGCCGTGGCTGATATAGTTGACCGCGTCATAGCGGGTCATTTCCTGCTCCTGCAGAAAAAACGCCGCATGGCTTTCGCGCTCGGCAAAGATCGCCACGAGCACATTGGCGCCGGTGACTTCCTCGCGGCCGGACGACTGGACGTGGATGACCGCACGCTGGATGACGCGCTGGAAGCCGGAGGTCGGCTTGGAATCCTCGTCATAGCCGGTCACGAGATTGGCGAGTTCGTTGTCGACATAATCCGAGACTGTTTTTCTCAGAACGTCGAGATTGACGTTGCAGGCTCCCATCACCGCTGCTGCATCAGCATCGTCGATCAAGGCGAGCAGCAGGTGTTCAAGCGTGGCATATTCGTGGTGCCGCTCGTTGGCGAAGGTCAGTGCCTGATGCAGCGCCTTTTCGAGACTAGGCGAAAATGTTGGCACGTCGGTTCCTCACTTCTTTTCCATGACACATTGCAGCGGATGCTGGTGCTGGCGGGCAAAATCCATGACTTGGCTCACCTTGGTCTCAGCAACCTCATACGTAAAGACCCCACATTCGCCGACACCATGATTGTGAACGTGCAGCATAATGCGAGTGGCCGCTTCGCGGTCTTTCTGGAAGAAACGCTCCAGTATATGGATGACGAAGTCCATAGGGGTATAATCGTCATTTAGCAGCAGGACACGGTAGAGGCTGGGCTTCTTGGTCTTCGCTTTCGTACGGGTGATCACCGACGTTCCGCGATTGCCCTTGTCTGCGTGGTCGTCCTTGTCGTTTTGCATACGGATCGGCTGTGCGATCATCTCTCTTCATTCCCCAGTTGTCCGGAGGCTTGAACCAAGTCTGCCTGACCGAACATCAGATGCCCTTATTTAGTTCGCCATCTGCTGATTTTAAGCCCCTTGCGCCGTGGCGCAATCACTATTCCTGCTGGAAGGAGCTTGAAGGACAGATTTCGCACCGGGAAAGACAAATCCGAATCAAAAAGGGCCGCCAGCATCCTCGACGCTAGCGGCCCTGAACTGTGCTGGCCACTCATGGCCAAACGATGGTCGCCTGTTTTAGGCCGGGCTGGAAGCCACAACAGCCGTCGCGCGAGCCACGGGTGCCTCATAGGGCTTGTAACCGGTCTTGGCGAGATCTGTGTACATTTCGCCAAGTTTCGTGGCTTCGGCAAAAAAGCCTTCAAAGGCCGATTTGGCGAATTTCGTCTGCAGCTCGTAAACGGCTTCGACGCTACGTGCCGCCATCAGCTGCTCCATATAGGAACCCATATCCTGAAAAGACTTGCGCGAATAATCCGTCGCTTCGCCGGCAATCGCCTGAAAGCTCTTCGTCATCTCCGCATAGCTGCGCAGAACGGTATCGACCGTTTCCTTGCTCTTGCGATTGGCTTCATCAAGATTGAACACTTACCGCCTCCATAGGTTTTATTCCAACATTCTTATGGAATGATTCCGCAATGCAAAAGTCAAGTGCGAAACCGTTCGCAAATGCGAAATGCCAGATGTGGCACATAAAGTTTCACCTGTCGGAAAGTCCTGCGGTGAAAGACCCATTAAAAACGGCGGGTCACCAGAGTGCCCGCCGGATCGTCCTTCAGAATTATTGTCGACTCACAGATCAACGTCGAGGATCGCCATCTGGAAGTTGTAGGAGCGCTCATCGTCCTCGTCATCGACATAGATCACGCCGAGGAATTCGTCGCCCGCATAAACCTCTGCCGAATCGTCCTTGCGTGGGCGTGCCTTGACGACCATGGCCGGGTTGAACACCCGCTTGAAGTAGGCGTCGAGCTTCTTGATTTCGTCGGGTTTCACTTGTGTTTCTCCGTCAGCGTTCGCGTTGCGGCGCTTTTGGCACGGGACAAAGGCGAAAGTAAAGAACGTCCGCCACTCATCCAGTCCAGATCGCCTGCCCTGCGATCATTCTTCGGACCGCAAGATCTGGTCCATCAGGCGGGAGGGTTCGGAACACCCTGCTTCCCCGACCACTTTGGCCGGCACGCCGGCAACCGTGGTCTTGGGCGGAACGGCCTTCAGCACGACAGAACCAGCCGCCACGCGTGAGCAATGGCCGATCTCGATATTGCCGAGGATCTTTGCGCCAGCACCGATCAGAACGCCATTGGCGATCTTCGGATGCCGGTCGGCGCCCTCCTTGCCAGTGCCGCCCAGCGTAACACCGTGCAGTATAGAGACATTGTCGCCGATGACCGCCGTTTCGCCAACCACGAAGCCAGTGGCGTGATCAAGGAAGATGCCCTTGCCGATACGGGCAGCCGGATTGATATCCGTCTGGAAAACCGAGGATGCGCGGCTCTGCAGATACATGGCGAAATCACGCCGGTCGCGTTTCATCAGCCAATGAGCCAGCCGGTGCGTCTGGATGGCATGAAAGCCCTTGAAATAGAGGACGGGCTCGACAAACCGCAGGCATGCCGGATCACGATCGTAATAGGCCTGGATATCGACGCGCAGGATAGATCCCCATTCGGGCCAATCGGCCAGCATTTCCTCGAATGTCTGGCGCAGCAGCACCGCCTGCAGGTCCGGATGGTCCAGCCGTTCGCAGATCCGGTGAATGACGCAGTCTTCCAGCGAACGGTGGTTGAGCACCGTCGAATAGAGGAAAGCTGCGAGCACGGGATCCCTGTCTGCACCGCTCTTTGCTTCGTGGCGCAAGGTGTCCCAGATCGGATCGACGGAGGCTAGGGTCTCGGTCGTGCGGATATCAGTGCGTGCCGCCATGGCAGTACCCTCGTTTGCGGGAGAGCCCATTATATAGAACAGTATTGCAAAAACGCCAATGCCGGCGAAACGGATGACCCGACATCAGCCTGTTGCCAGTTGGCTGTAGAAGTCCAGCACAGCCGCCTTGAACACCCGGTCGCCGACGGCCAGCATGTGGTCACGGTTGGGAATATCGATGGCCTGCGCATGTGGCATCAGCGCCGCCAGTTCCTGCGGTGAACCGGCAATATCGTCTTTGGTGCCAACGCCAATCAACGTCGGCGTTTCGATGCGGCCCATATCGCTGCGCGCCACCAGATCGCGTGAGCCACGGATACAGGCGGCCAGAGCCTCGCGGTCGCTTTTCGTCTGGTCGGCAAAGGCCCGGAACATACGTCCACGGGCATGCGTAACATCCTCCAGCGAGGGGGCAAGCAGCGCATCGGCGATCGGATCCCAGTCGCCGACGCCATCGGTCATGCCGATACCCAGCCCGCCCAGCACCAGTGAGCGCACGCGGTCCGGATAGGCAAGCGTGGCAAAGGTCGAGATGCGCGCCCCCATGGAATAGCCCATTAGATGGGCAGTCTTGACGCCCAGATGGTCAAGCAGCGCCATAGCATCACCCGCCATAACGGAAGGATGATAGGCTTCCACCTCACGCGGCTTGTCGCTCGCGCCATGGCCGCGATTGTCGAGCGCGATCACCCGGTAACCCGCCTCGCCCAGCGTCTTCAACCAGCCCGGATAGACCCAGTTCACATTGGCTGTCGAGGCAAAGCCATGGATCAGCAGAACGGGCTCGCCGCCAGGATCACCTTGGTCGAAATAGGCCAGCTGCAGGTTCTCGTGGTGGAAACTGGAAAATTCGGGGGCATTGAGGTTCATGGGCACGGCTTCCTTTTGGTGCGCGATCATATGCGAAACAGTGCCGCGCTTGAACAGCACGCCCATGAAATTTCAGTGCAGGCCCGTGTTTCCCCTACACTTTCGCTTAGCACCCCTATAGAGTCAGCGCCAAACGATCAGATCATTGGAGACGAATATGGCCGGTCACGGTATCCCCCATTTCCAGAACGACGGTGGACATCGCCTTATCGAGGTGGGCGTGAAGGAATTCATGTGCACCGGCGCTTCCGTGCCTTATGACCACCCGCATATCTACATCGACATGGGCGACGACAACGAAAAGGTCTGCTCCTATTGCTCGACGCTCTACCGTTATAACCCCGCCCTGAAAGCGGAACAGACCAATCCTCCAGGCTGCACCTTCCACGTCAAAGCCGCCTGACCAGAGCCGAATCATGAATGTCGAAAATGCCGCGATCATAGGCGCGGGAATGGCTGGCCTGACGGCCGCTCTTGCGTTGTCTCGTCGCGGCATTTCCTGCCAGGTGATTGAGCAGGCGCCCTATCTGGCCGAAGTGGGCGCCGGCCTGCAGCTTTCGCCGAATGCAACGCGCATTCTTGGGCGGCTCGGTGTGCTGCCGCAACTGGAACACGTCTGGACGGAACCGGACATGATTGCACTTGCATCGGGCCGCACGCTCGGGCGCATCGCTCATGTGCCGGTCGGACGGTCGGCACGCGAGCGCTGGCGTGCGCCTTATGGTGTTCTTCACCGCGGCACTCTCCAGACTGTGCTGAGCGCTGCCGTTTCGGCAGAACCTCTCTGCTCATTGCATCTTGGCCACCGCATCGATCGCGCCGATCCCGCGACGGTTGCCGCAGTCACCGGCGTGACGCCGGACCTGATCATCGGTGCCGACGGTGTATGGTCGATGGTGCGGGAATCGATCACCAATGCGCCGGAGCCGGATTTTTCCCGCAATGTCGCCTGGCGCTTCACCATAGCGTCCGAAGTTGCCCCGGATTTCCTGTCACCGTATTCGGTCACGGCCTTTCTCGGACCCTCGGCCCACATTGTATCCTATCCACTGCGCGAAATCGGCGGCTACAACATCGTGGCCATCGCCAGCGGCGTCGATCCGGGCCACACTTGGGAAGCCCATGGAGATACGCGGCAAAAGCAAATCCTGCTGGATCAGTTTCACGGCTGGCATCCCAAGGTGATCGACCTGCTGCGCGGCACGCAGGATGCAAAATTCTGGCCGCTCTATCAGGTCAGCAATGGCGCATGGCAGAATGGCCGCAACACGGTGCTTATCGGTGACGCAGCGCATGCGATGATGCCGTTTGCCGCACAAGGCGCTGCCATGGCAATCGAGGATGGTTGGCAACTGGCCTTGTGCCTATCGTCAGCCACAAGCCTGCCGGCAGCACTTGCGGCCTACGAATCGGTGCGCAAGGCCCGAATAGCCCGCGTGCGCCAGCGTGGCAGCTTCAACCGCTTTGCCTATCACCTGCGCGGCCCCCTGCGGTTTGGGCGTGATCTTGTGCTGTCGCTACGTCCGCCGCAATCGCTCGCGGCGGACATGGATTGGCTCTACGGTTACGAGGCCAGTTGATCAGGCTTTTGCCATGGCGGCAAAACCGTTTTCGAGATCCGCCTTCAGGTCGGCGACATCCTCAAGCCCGATCTGAAGGCGGATGACCGGCCCCTCACTGGGCGCCTTGCAGATGGTGCGGTCGCTCAGATTGACATGCACTGCAAGGCTCTCATAACCGCCCCAGGAATAGCCAAGGCCGAAGAGGGACAGCGCATCCAGGAATGCATGCGCCTTGCGCTTGAAATCATCCTCGTGATCGACCTTCAGCACAATCGAGAAGACACCCGTGGCACCCTTGAAATCACGCTTCCAGATCGCGTGTCCCGGAAAGCTTTCGAGCGCCGGGTGCAGGACGCGCACCACGTCATTGCGCTCCTCCAGAAAGCGGGCGATATCGAGGGCGCTTTTCTGATGATGGGCAAGTCGAACGCCCATGGTGCGCAGGCCGCGCAGAATCTGATAGCTGTCATCAGGCGAGCCGCAGGTGCCCAGTGTGAGTTGTGCCTCCTGCAGGCGGGGCCAGTGCTTTTCGTTGGCAGACACCGATCCCATGATGATATCGGAATGGCCGGACGGGTACTTCGTCGTGGCATGCATGGACACATCGACGCCGAAATCGAGCGCCCGGAAGTAGAGCGGCGTTGCCCATGTATTGTCCATGGTGACGACGCAATCATGCCGGTGCGCCGCATCGGCGATGGCACGAATATCCTGCATTTCGAACGTGTTGGAGCCCGGAGCCTCGGTATGCACTAGCTTCGTGTTCGGACGGATCAGCGCTTCGATACCCGCACCGACCAACGGATCGTAATACTCGATCTCCACGCCCATCCGGGTCAGCATCGTATCGCAGAAGTGCCGGCAGGGATGATAGACAGAATCGACGATCAGCGCATGGTCGCCGGCTGACAGATAGGCGAGGAAAGGCACGGTAATCGCCGCCAGTCCCGATGGCACCAGAATGGTGCCGGCCGAGCCCTCCAGGGCATTCAGCGCGTCGCACAGAGCATCTGTCGTCGGCGTCCCGCGTGTCCCGTAACTATATTTCTGTGCCCGCGTCTCCATGGTCTTGCAATCGGGGAATAGGACCGTGGACGCATGAACGACCGGCGGATTCACAAAACCGTGATAGCTCATAGGATCATGTCCCAGATGAGCAAGGCGCGTGTTGTCGCCGGCATTGGCCAGGGTGAAGGCTTTGTCTTTCATAAGGAAACAGGCTTTCGCAATTGTGATTGCGAAGTTTTGGCGGCTCGCGGGAGGCTGGTCAAGCCCAGCCTGACAGATCAGGAGCAAGTTTACACACAGCCACAACGTACGGCTGTCTTCAGTTTAGGCAGCGACTGCACAAAACCATACACCTTGCGTAATATATCACCACTCCACGGCAATTTGTCGGATTTGAGGCGCTAATTTAAAGTGCAAGACTTGACCCCTGCCCATATTTCCGACTGTGATAGTGCCAGCTCGTTCCGGGAGGCCTTACGAGCGGCCTGCCCCAGCCGACATCTGGTTGGGCGGGGAGGCTTTGGGTCGATCAAAAAACAAGAGACAAAGGTTGGGAAAAATGAAAAAGACAATTCTGTCAGCTGCGATTGGCGCGGCAGTACTGGGCGCTGCCTCGACTGCATCCGCTGCCACGCTTGACTCCGTGAAGGCAAAGGGCTTCGTGCAATGCGTCGTCAACACCGGCCTGGCCGGCTTTGCCGCTCCGGATGCCTCTGGCAACTGGACTGGCTTCGACGTTGACTACTGCAAGGCCGTATCGGCTGCGATCTTTGCCGACGCAACCAAGGTCAAGTACACTCCGACCACGGGCCAGACCCGCTTTCCGGCCCTGCAGTCCGGTGAAGGCGACGTTCTGTTCCGCAACACCACGTGGACCATCAGCCGCGACACAGCACTCGGCTTCAACTTCCGCACCGTCAACTACTATGACGGTCAGGGTTTCATGGTTCCCAAGAGCCTCAATGTGAAGTCGGCTCTCGAGCTGTCCGGCGCTGCTGTCTGCGTACAGTCCGGCACCACGACCGAGCTCAACCTTGCCGACTACTTCAAGGCCAATAACCTGCAGTACAACCCGGTCGTCTTCGAAAAGTTCGAAGAAGTGAACGCCGCCTATGCTGCCGGCCGTTGCGACGTCTACACCACCGACCAGTCCGGCCTTTATGCCGTTCGCCTCGGCCTGACCAACCCGGATGACCACGTCGTTCTTCCGGAAATCATCTCCAAGGAGCCGCTTGGCCCGGCCGTTCGCCAGGGCGACGACCAGTGGTTCGACATCGTATCCTGGACGCATTACGCGCTGATCCAGGCTGAAGAGTTCGGCATCACGCAGGCCAATGTTGACGAAATCCGCAAGACCACGACCAACCCGGACATCAAGCGCTTCCTCGGCGTTGAAAAGGACAGCAAGATCGGTACCGATCTCGGTCTGACCAATGACTGGGCCTACAATATCATCAAGGGCGTCGGTAACTACGGCGAAATCTTCGAGCGCAATATCGGCAAGGGCTCGGCCCTGAAGATCGAACGCGGCCTGAATGCTCTGTGGTCCAAGGGTGGCCTGCAATACGCACCGCCGATCCGTTAATCGGCTGTTTTACGGACGAAAGCGAGGCGGCCACACCGCCTCGCATACCACCTCGGCATAATAGAAAATAACGGCCTTAAGGCCTTGCGGGGAAATTGGCACGCATGACCGACCATGCCATAAATGCGCCCACCAAAGGACGCGATCTCCGATCTTTGATCTACGATCCCAAGGTTCGGAGTATCTTTTTTCAGATCGCGACAGCGGTAATCCTGACGTTTTTCGTCCTCGAGATTTACCACAACGTCACCACCAACCTGCAGCAGTCGAACACTGCCTCCGGTTACGCTTTTCTCAACAGCCGGGCTGGCTTTGATATCGGCCAGTCCCTCATCGCCTATACCAGCGATTCCACCTATGGCCGCGCCATTATCGTCGGCCTGTTGAATACGCTGATGATCGCCTTCTGCGGCATTATCACGGCCACGATCCTCGGCTTTCTGGTCGGCCTTGGCCGCCTGTCGAAGAACTGGCTGATTGCCAAGCTGTGCACCGTCTATGTCGAAGTGTTCCGCAACATTCCGCCGCTCCTGGTGATCTTCTTCTGGTATTCGGGCGTTCTGTCGACATTGCCGCAGCCGCGTGATGCCATCCAGATCCCCGGCAGCATCTTCCTGAGCAATCGCGGCCTCACCTTCCCCAAGCCGATCTGGGGCGACGGCTCCGGCCTCATTCTCATCGGTCTGGCCGCAGCAATCGTTGCCGCCTTCGCCATTTCCCGCTGGGCAAAGGCGCGCCAGATGGCAACGGGAAAGCAATTTCCGGTTGGCTGGACCACGCTCGGCCTTCTGATCGGCCTTCCGCTGATCGGTTTCCTCGCGGCTGGCGCACCGTTGACCTTCGATATTCCCGTCGAAGGCCGTTTCAATCTTTCGGGCGGCGCTGTCGTTGCACCGGAATTCGTGGCGCTCTATCTGGCGCTTTCCTTCTACACAGCCTCGTTCATTGCCGAAATTATCCGCGCGGGTATCCGGTCCGTGTCGAAGGGACAGAGCGAGGCAGCCTTTGCGCTCGGTCTGCAACCCTCGCACACGACCCGTCTCGTCGTGGTGCCGCAGGCTATGCGCATCATCATCCCACCCTTGACCAGCCAGTATCTGAACCTGACGAAGAATTCGTCGCTCGGTATCGCGATCGGTTTCCCCGATCTCGTCTCGACCGGCGGAACGACGTTGAACCAGACCGGCCAGGCCGTGGAAGTCGTTGCAATCTGGCTCGTGGTATATTTGAGCATCAGCATTGCCACCTCCCTGTTCATGAACTGGTTCAACGCCAAAATGGCATTGGTGGAGCGCTAAGACATGGCCACGCGAAAAATCACTTTTGTCCGCGACAGCATGCTGCCGCCACAACCTGCTCCCCAGGCGTCCGGCAATTCCGCCGCCTGGGTGCGCGCCAATCTTCTGGCCACGCCGAAAGACGTGGTCATGACCCTCTTGGCCCTGGCTCTTCTGGCCTATATGCTGCCCGGAATGATCAACTGGCTGTTTATCGAGGCCAGCTGGTTCGGATCGGACCGCTCGGTCTGCGCCACCATTGCCCAGGGCGGCATTCAGCCGAATGGCTGGCACGGGGCCTGCTGGGCCTTTGTGGAAGACCGCTTCGCGCAGTTTGTCTTCGGCCGTTATCCACTTGAAGAGCGCTGGCGCGTTCTTTTGACGCTTGCGCTCTTCGTCGCACTACTCATTCCGGTTCTGATGCCAAAGGCGCCACGCAAGGGCCTGAATGCGCTCCTGCTCTTCGTTGTCTTTCCTGTCGTTGCCTTCTTTCTTCTGCATGGCGGTTTTGGCCTGTCGGAAGTGGAAACGCCGCTCTGGGGCGGATTGATGGTCACGCTGATCCTGTCCTTTGTCGGGATTGCCGTATCACTGCCGCTCGGCATCCTTCTGGCGCTCGGGCGCCGGTCAAAAATGCCGGTGATCAAGACGATCTGCGTCGTCTTCATCGAAGTGATCCGTGGCGTACCGCTGATTACGGTTCTGTTCATGGCCAATGTCATGTTGCCACTCTTCCTGCCCACAGGCTGGACGATCGACAACTTCCTGCGTGCACTGGTCGGTGTCGCCCTGTTTGCCTCGGCCTATATGGCCGAAGTCATTCGCGGCGGCTTGCAGGCCATTCCGAAAGGACAGACGGAAGGCGCTGAATCGCTGGGCCTCAGCTATTGGCAGACGATCCGGCTGATCATCCTGCCGCAGGCCATCAAGCTGGTCATTCCGGGCATCGTCAACACGTTCATCGGCCTATTCAAGGATACCTCGCTCGTCTCGATCATCGGGATGTTCGATCTCCTGGGCATTGTACAGCTGAACTTCCGGGATTCTGCATGGATCGCACCAGCCGTGCCGATCACAGGTCTCGTATTCGCCGGGTTCATGTTCTGGATCTTCTGCTTCGGCATGTCGCGCTACTCCGCCTTCATGGAGCGGCACCTCGACACCGGGCACAAACGATAAAAAAGGGGAAAGACATGGCAGACGCCGCACCCAAGAAGACAGCCGTTTCAAATACCGACGTGGCCGTCGAAATCACCGCAATGAACAAGTGGTACGGAGATTTTCACGTCCTGCGCGATGTGAACCTCAAAGTCATGGCAGGCGAACGCATTGTCATCGCTGGGCCATCCGGTTCCGGAAAATCGACGATGATTCGCTGCATCAACCGGCTGGAAGAACACCAGTCCGGACAGATCGTCGTTGACGGTATCGAACTGACGAATGACCTAAAGAAGATCGATGAAGTGCGCCGCGAAGTCGGCATGGTCTTCCAGCACTTCAACCTCTTCCCGCATCTGACGATCCTGGAAAACTGCACGCTTGCACCGATCTGGGTTCGTAAGATGCCGAAGAAGGAAGCGGAAGAAATCGCGATGCACTTCCTGAAGCGCGTCAAGATTCCGGAACAGGCCAACAAATATCCGGGCCAACTCTCCGGCGGACAGCAGCAGCGCGTGGCAATTGCCCGCTCGCTGTGCATGAAGCCGAAGATCATGCTCTTCGATGAGCCGACATCTGCACTCGATCCGGAAATGGTGAAGGAAGTGCTCGACACGATGGTGGGTCTTGCCGAAGAAGGCATGACCATGCTCTGCGTGACCCACGAAATGGGCTTTGCCCGCCAGGTCGCGGACCGCGTCATTTTCATGGACCAGGGGCAGATCGTCGAGCAGAACGCGCCGGCGGAATTCTTCGACAATCCGCAGCACGAGCGCACCCGACTCTTCCTCAGCCAGATTCTGCACTAGTGCTTCTATTGTGACATTTGCGTCCCGTCACGAGACCCTTACGAGTAAATGTCGGCGCAGAAAAATCAACAAGGGCGGCCAACAAGCCGCCCTTCACTATGATGGCAAACCCGTCGATTGTTTCGGCGGGTTTTTGCGTTCTCTGGCGTTGAGATTTCGGCTGACGGATCGCCCGGCGCTTCACATGTGCCTTCGAAGAAGTCGCCTCGACATGAAGCGGCGACCTATCGCCGGATCACTGACGAGATCAACAGTAAAGGCATGAAAAAAGGCGGCTCGAAGGCCGCCTTTTCAGTATGATAAATCCGTAACCGATTAACGCGAATAGAATTCGACAACCAGGTTCGGTTCCATGATGACGGCGTAAGGCACGTCCGACAGGGTGGGCACGCGAACGAAGGTCGCAACCATCTTGTTGTGATCGGCATCGATATAGTCCGGAACGTCACGCTCAGCGAGCGAAACGGATTCCAGAACCGTGACCATCTGCTTGGACTTTTCGCGAACTTCGATCACGTCGCCAGCCTTGCAGCGGTAGGAACCGATGTTGACGCGAACGCCGTTGACCGTGACGTGGCCGTGGTTGACGAACTGGCGGGCAGCAAACACCGTCGGTACGAACTTGGCGCGGTAGACGATAGCGTCCAGACGCGATTCCAAGAGGCCGATCAGGTTTTCGCCGGTATCGCCCTTGCGGCGGTTGGCTTCGTCATAGGTGGCGCGGAACTGCTTCTCGCGGATATCGCCGTAGTAGCCCTTCAGCTTCTGCTTGGCGCGCAGCTGCACACCGAAGTCCGAAAGCTTGCCCTTGCGGCGCTGACCGTGCTGGCCAGGACCGTATTCGCGACGGTTGACCGGGGACTTCGGACGACCCCAGATATTCTCGCCCATACGGCGATCGATTTTGTACTTGGACGACGCGCGCTTGCTCATCGCATTTCCTTTCATAGGTTTTCACCGGCCTGTTACCAAACCGGCTTTAAGGAAACACGCCCTCCTAAGAGATGCCGTTGACGGCACCTCTGACAGGTTTCTCACGGAGCATCCGGAGACAACCACGGGACATGTCAAATGAAACACCGGGCGTTGCCACCCGGTGCTTGAGGCGGTCTTTAGGGACAAGTCATGGAATTGTCAACAACGACACCACGGAAGCGCGACGGTGGCGGCATTGAATGCTGGATAACGTCTATTCACAAATCTGCCGTCCTACTTGATTTTTTCTGTTGTTCCCCCCTTGAATGACAAAAACAGGCTTCCCATCTCAATTATCAGCACCGGGCCCCTCTGACGTGTACAGCCGGATCGACCCGTGATGTCGGTGCTTTTTCCATTCAACTTGATCCGGCGTTGGAAGACCCGTCATGGATTTTCTCGTCGTCGATGTACTCGGCAAGCCACTCTGGATGTGGCTCACCTTTGTTGTTGTCGTACTTGTACTGCTGGCACTCGATCTTGGTGTTCTCCACAAGGATAGCCGCGAAATTGGCATCAAAGAGAGCTTCGTCCTTTCCGCTTTCTACATTTCTCTCGGCCTCGCCTTCGGTGGCTGGATCTGGTACCAGAGCGGCGAACAGGCCGGCCTGGAATATCTGACCGGATTCGTGGTCGAAAAAAGCCTCGCGATGGACAATATCTTCGTCATCGCCATGATCTTCGGATATTTCTCCATTCCCCGCGCCTACCAGCACCGTGTGCTTCTCTGGGGCATTCTCGGCGTCATCATCCTGCGCGGCATCATGATCGCCGCCGGCGCGGCCATCGTCGAGAACTACAACTGGGTACTTTATATCTTCGCAGCCTTCCTGATCATCACCGGCATCAAGATGCTGCTGACGGCTGAGCAGGAATATGATGTCTCCACCAACCCGGTGCTGAAATTTCTGCGCAAGAAGCTTCCGGTCACGGACAGCCTGCGCGGCGAAAAGTTCATGGTGCGCGAGACCGATGAAAAGACCGGCAAGCTGAAGACCTTCATCACGCCGCTCTTCCTTGCCCTGGTGATGGTGGAACTGGCCGACGTCATCTTCGCCGTCGATTCCATCCCGGCGATCTTTGCCATCACGACAGACCCCTATATCGTCTACACGTCCAATATCTTCGCGATCCTTGGCCTTCGCGCGCTCTACTTTGCGCTCTCGGCCCTGATCCACCGCTTTGCCTATCTCAAGTACGCGCTGTCGGTCGTCCTGATCTTCATCGGCTCCAAGATCTTCCTTGCCGACATGCTCGGCCTTGCCAAGATCCCGCCGGTCGTCTCGCTGACCGTAACGCTGGGCATCCTTGCCGCCGGCATCTTCGGCTCGCTCTGGGCGACCCGCAACCTGCCCACGGATACCAGCCACGGCAAATAAGCCGGGCTGACACACCAATATCACCGCGCCGGCTCAACCGGCGCGGTTTTCTCCGTCTTGGCGGCATAGAAAGAATACCGACAGGATCCGGGCACTTGGCGTCCGCTTAGCTGAGACACACACTATACACCCAATGTCCCATTTATTTTATAGTATTATAATTTTCTGAAATTTTAACTCCAAATCAAACCGTCCATATGTTGCTCGCTTCATGCGGCAAGTCTGCACAATTTGACCCTTCTTCAATCTTTTCTCCCTAGTGACAAAAAGTTGCCTGTCAAAAGCATCAGCTTTCTTTGGGGGATGAGGATAATGATGTTCGCCTTTCTGTTTCGCTCTCTACGAGGGCGTTTCACGCTTCTCACCGTTCTGGGTTTCGTCTTAGGCCTGAGCTCCGTTGCACTCGTCGGCACGGCCTTCATGGAAACGGCCATGCGCCGCGACGCCCAGGCGGCAGCACGTGGGCTTCTTCTCCAATATGCCAATGATATTCGTTCGGACATTGCCCGCTCATCGGCACTGATCAATACACTGGCCGAAACTGCCGCAGCCGTTGCATCCTCTGAGAAGCCGGATCGTGACCTGCTGGGAGATATGGTCAGCCGAAGCTTGAACGGCCAAGCCGATCTGCTGGGGATAAGCCTGGTCTTTGAAGACAATATGCTGGATGGAGAAGACCAGCACTTTCAGGACCATCCGAATTCTGGCCTGAATAGCGGTCGGTTTGCCACCTATCTTTACCGCTCCGGCAGTTCGGCCATCGACATCGAAAAGCTGGACATGGCAGATGCGGCAGCGGCCGTCTGGTACGATACCCCCTTGAAATCCGGCAGGCTGATGATCACGCCCGCCTATGCGGACCTGATCGACAACACCGAAACCATGATCACCACCATTGCCGCACCTGTGCGCCGGGGCCAAGACGTGATCGGCGTGGCCGGCGCTGATTTCAACCTCGGCGACATATCCAAGCGCATCGCGGCACTGAAGCCCTTCAATTCCGGTGCCGTGTCGCTTATCGACGGTTCCGGCCTGTGGCTTGCGCATGCCGACCGGACGCGGCTGGCGAAACCGGCCGATATCAGCGATGTCCAGACCCTGACGCAAAGGGCTAGCGCGCAAGATGTCGTGGATCAGACGGATTCCAACGGCATCTATCACGCCGCCTTCAAGATTCGCTTCCCCGACATCGGCGAGGAATGGACGCTGCTGCTCGCGGTGCCAGGAGCCGATATGGTGGCGAATGCCACACAGGCGCGCAACAACATGCTGATGTTCGGCGGCCTGATTGCCCTTGTTGCACTGATACTGACATCTGTTGCCGCAAGCCGCTTCTTCGGCCCCATTTCCACGATGACACGCGTCATGCACCGGCTTGCAGTCGGCGAAAACGACATGACAATCCCCTTCACCCAGCGCCAGGATGAAATCGGTGGCATGGCAGCATCTATCGCCGTTTTTCAGGCCGCAGCCCTGCGCAATCGCCAGCTGGAGAACGAGGCTGAAGAGGCACGTCGGCGCCTGGAAGAGGATCGCGCGCTGAGCCAGGCAAAGGCCGAGGCCGAGGCTTCGCAGAAGCTTCACGAGGCGACATCCGGGCTTGCCTCCGGCCTTAAGCGGTTGGCATCCGGCGATCTTGCCTTCAGCCTTTCCGAGCCCTTCGCGCCGGAATTCGAGGCCCTTCGGCACGATTTCAACAACTCGATCCAGCAGCTTGCCGATACCCTGGTCTCCATCATTGACGGCATAGCCTCGATCGATGAGGGCGCCATTGCGATCAATGCCGGTGCCAATGACCTATCGAAGCGCACCGAACAGCAGGCGGCAGCCCTGGAAGAAACGGCGGCCGCCATCGAGCAAATCACCATCAATGTGAAGAATGCCTCGCAATTGACCGAGGAGGCTCGCCGGGTTGCCCGCGAAGCCAATAGCGACGCCGCCCGCTCCGGCACTGTCGTGATACGGGCGGAGGAGGCCATGCGCACGATCGAGGCAAGCTCGACCAAGATATCGAGCATCATCGGCGTTATCGACGAGATCGCCTTCCAGACGAACCTGCTGGCGCTGAATGCCGGCGTGGAGGCTGCGCGCGCCGGCGAAGCCGGTAAGGGCTTTGCCGTGGTTGCCCAGGAAGTGCGGGAGCTTGCCCAGCGGTCGGCGTCCGCCGCAAAGGAAATCAAGGCGCTCATCGTCACCTCCAGCGGACAGATCGGCGATGGTGTGGAACTAGTGCGTCAGGCGGGCGCGTCACTATCGGGCATTTCGGCCTATATCGGTCAGATGAACGAGCATATGGAATCCATTTCCACATCGTCGCGTGAGCAGTTCATCGGCCTGGCGGAGGTGAACTCCGCAGTCACCGAACTGGACCAGACAACCCAGCGCAATGCGGCAATGGTTGAGGAAACCACAGCCTCCGTTGGATCGCTTGCGACGGAATCAGACCGCCTGCAAAATCTGGTGCGTCGCTTCCAACTGCCGGTGCGTCACGCTCTGTCACGCGCGGCGTAAGGCAAAGCTTTCACGTATGGGCACCGCGCCGGCTCAACCCCGGCGCGGTTTTTCTTTGCGCGATCCGGCATTCCCGAGAGCGCAATGGCGCGCTAAGCTCAAAGCCATTGCCAGCCAGAATCGGATACATACTCATGTCGCTGCCCACAGATACCGTGCTTGACCGTTTTCTCCGCTATGTCGTGATCGACACGCAATCCGACGCCACGTCCCAGAGCCAGCCATCGACGGACAAGCAGAAAAACCTTGGCCGCCTTCTGGAAGCGGAACTGAAGGCCCTCGGACTTGCCGATGCCCATCTCGACGAGCATGGCAATGTCTATGCGACTGTTCCGGCCACGACGAAAAAGACCGTGCCTTCCATCTGCTTCTGTTCGCATATGGATACGGCACCCGACTTTTCCGGCACCGGCGTCAAGCCACAGATCGTCAAGAACTACCAGGGTGGCGACATCCGGCTGATCGGTGACGCAAACCAGGTCATCAAGGTGTCTGAACATCCCGAACTGTCCAACCAGATCGGCCATGACATTGTCACCACCGACGGCACGACGCTGCTCGGCGCCGATGACAAGGCCGGCATTGCCGAAATCATGACTGCCGCGCAATTCCTGCTGGCCCATCCCGAAATCCCGCACGGACCGGTCAAGATCCTCTTCACCACGGATGAGGAAATCGGTCGCGGCGCCGACAAGGTGGACATCAAAAAGCTTGGCGCCGCCTTCGGCTATACGCTGGATGGCTCGACGATTGGCGAGATCGAGAACGAGACCTTTTCCGCCGATGGCGTGACGATTACGATCACCGGCGTTGCCATGCATCCGGGCACGGCGAAGAACAGAATGGAGAATGCCATCAAAATCGCCGCCGGCATTGTCGCCCGCCTGCCGCAGGACCAGGCGCCGGAAACGACGGAAGGCAAACAGGGTTTCATCCATCCGGTCGGCATCAGCGGCGCCATGGAGGGCGCGACCGTCAGCTTCATCATCCGCGACTTCGAGGAACAGGGCCTCACCGATAAGGAAGAGCTGCTGAAGACCATCACCCAGGATGTGATGGCGGCCTATCCCGGCTCCAGCTTCACCTTCACGGTGAAGCAGCAGTATCGCAATATGAAGATCGTTCTCGATCGCCACCCGGAGGTGATGGATAATCTCATCGAGGCAACAAAGCGCGTCGGACTTACACCCAGGATCCACAGCATCCGCGGCGGCACGGATGGCTCACGCCTTTCCTTCATGGGCCTACCCTGCCCCAATATCTTTACCGGCGGCCATGCCTATCACTCGCCGCTCGAATGGGTGAGCGTCGAGGATATGGAAACCTCGGTGAAGACGATCGTGGAACTGGTGAAGGTCTGGGAAGAGCGGGCGGCGTGAGGCATTTAGCGGGAGGACTGTAGATGTGGCAGGGACCGAGATAGCCTGACTAACGCGATGCCCCCGCCCTGCCAACCAGACAGTATGCCGCTATCACCGATCTTCGCTTGATGTTGATTGAGGATAGGGGTTTGGCCACGCGGTGATCTCCCCACCTGTGGGGGAGATGGCCGGCAGGCCAGAGGGGGCAAGTTTCATACACCGGCATTCGGCAACCCGGAGCCTTATCTACTCCGCCGCGAACCGGTCCAACCTCGCCGGCGCGTCATCGGTCGCATCGGCCATGCCCGGCGCCGTCTGCACATCGAGATCCGGGAAGGCAACAATGCGTTTTCCTGAAAAGTCCGAATGCACGACGACGAGGTTCTGCTCCTCGAAATAGCCGAGCAGACGGCGCGCACGCCGGGCAGAATGCGTGCCATAGGCGCGCGCGATGCGCATATCCGACGGGCATGGCTCCCCGAGCAGGGCCGCCTTTGCCATGAGCAGAAACACGCCCTGAAGATCATCGGAGACGCGCGCGGACAATTCCAGCGCCGTCTGCCAGCCGGGCGTGGCGGCGGTTTCCTCATCCACCCCTGCCCGTGACACCGCAAGACGCCGGCGAAACTCGGCCATCGGCATCGGCGGGCCGGGCAGCCTGCGCATGCGGGCGCGCACCAGAAAATCCTGGTAGAGAACCGAATCGGTGCGATAGGCGGCCTGAGGATCGTCGATGATTTCCGTCAGCACCGCCAAGAGCCGCTCCTCGCGCTCTTCGGGCGACAGTTCCGGCTGAGACGGACGGTTGGGCTCCGGCGCTATCGGGGCAGCGGCCGGTGTCGCGCGCGACAATTCGGCCAGGATATCCGTCGTCGGGCGGGGTGCCGGCGGTGTGCGGCGGGTCAGCGGCCTTGTGAATTCTTCCGGATCGGGCGTGAAGATCAAGTCTTCCACATCCTGCACCGCATCCGGCAGCGGCATCAGCTTGGGCGAGGAGGAGCGCGCCGAGGTTTCCACATCGCCGATGATGATGGGCAGCGGGCGGCGCGACAAAGCCGGCCCGAGTGCAACGAAATTACCGCGCTTCAAGTCGCGGAACATTTCCGCCTGGCGGCGATCCATGCCCAAGAGATCGGCCGCGCGCGCCATGTCGATATCGAGAAAGGTGCGGCCCATCAGGAAGTTGGAGGCTTCGGCGGCAACATTCTTGGCAAGTTTGGCCAGACGCTGGGTGGCAATGACGCCAGCAAGACCACGTTTACGACCACGGCACATCAGGTTTGTCATGGCGCCCAGCGACATCTTGCGGGCATCTTCGGACACATCGCCGCCGACAGAGGGCGCAAACATCTGCGCTTCATCGACCACCACCAGCACCGGATACCAATATTCGCGATCCGCATCGAACATGCCGTTCAGGAAGGCGGCGGCGGCGCGCATCTGGTCCTCGATGTCGAGACCTTCCAGCGTCAGCACGCAGGAAACGCGGTGCTGGCGAATACGCGTCGCGATGCCGATCAACTCTGCTTCGGTACGCTCGCCATCCACGACGATATGGCCATATTTGTCGGCCAGCGTGACGAAATCACCTTCTGGATCGATGATAACCTGCTGCACCCAGGGCGCCGACTGTTCCAGCAACCGGCGCAGAAGATGCGACTTGCCGGAGCCGGAATTGCCCTGCACCAGAAGACGCGTGGCCAGAAGCTCCTCGATATCGAGCTTGGCCGGCTGCCCGCCGGACAGAGTTCCCATATCGATGCCTACCTGCACTGCACTACCTCATTTGCCCATGATGAAAGCCTGGACGGCACTGCCGTTCATCCGGCAGTGCCTTAGCAGGTTTATCGCGAGTCGGCGCGGTGAAAAGGCTGGCGATCAACAGGCAATCAACTGGCCGCCCTGCGGTAACCCGCCGCAAACAGGCCGGCACCGACCATCAGGGAACCACCGGTGCGGTTGACGATCCGCCGGATCCTTGGCTGGCGCACGCTGTCGCGGGCCTTTGATGCCAGCAAGCCATACAGCGCTGCATTCAGCGTTGCCAGAACCAGGAACGTCACCTCAAGGATCACCATCTGCATGGCAAAGGGCTTCGAGAGATCCAGATACTGCGGCAGGAAGGCCACGAAAAACACGATGCTTTTGGGGTTGAGGGCCGTCACAACATAGGTGTGCAGAAATATGCGCAAGGGGCGTTCCGGCGGGCTTTCGAGATCATCTCCCGTCGCATTGGGCACCGGCGCACGCCACAGCTTGATGCCAAGATAGATCAGATAGGCTGCACCGATCCACTTCAGCACGGTAAACGCGCTGGCAGAGGTCGCCAGCAGCGCCCCGAGCCCCAGCATGGAAGCGGTCATGGCGGTGAAATCCCCCAGTGCAACGCCGGCAACCGTGGCGGCGGCCACTCTTCGTCCGTGCGACAGCGCATAGGAGATGACGAGCAGATTGGTCGGGCCGGGAATGGCGAGCATGATTGCAGACGCCGCCACGAAGGCGAGCCAGTGCTCGAAGGGCATGCGTATGGTCCTTTCCTCAACGAGAGACGTAAGCAAGCCACCGCAGCCAATGCTTGGCAAGCGGGTTCACAGGCTTGAAAATCAGAAATCCCTCCCGCCGCCTTTGCAGCGGGAGGGAAAGCGCTGGCGCCAATAACAGGCGTTAGCGAAAAGCCTCCCTCACGGAGGCGCGCGGCTCATGGGCGGAACCCCAGCCAATACACCATCGGCGCTCTCACCGGTCCTTCCCGCACTTGCCGATCACTGTCGGAAACGCCGATGTCGCGCAGCATGCGATCGGAAAAGTGCCTGAGATCATTGACTTTGCGGCGCTCCCGGAAAGCCGAGACGAACAAAGCCCGCGCGACATTCCAGAAGCCGTATTCTCGATGCAGATCGCCGACAGCGTCGGCAACCATGGATTGGTCTTTGAACATGGATTTTCATTCCCGGCGCATCGCAGCGGCGGGTCCTTTTCGGGTTGAAAATGACGGATAGGCGAAAGACAGCAAATCGCGCGGATTTGCAGCGTCAGGCCAGGACGTCAGACAGGGTTGGGTTGGAGCGCCAAAAGGCTGGAGTTCAGGCGTTTATGGCCTGATTATCGCACGGCTGAATGAACCCCATAGCGGGATTATTCATCGGTGCCATATGTCCGCCAGCGAGGCGCAGATACGTGAAGATACGGGTCATGATGCGCCTCCTTTCGTGAAACAGTTGCGGACTGGGACAAGTTGACACAGGCTT
The DNA here is from genome assembly GCF_005222845.1 of Rhizobium sp. FY34. Lineage (GTDB taxonomy): Bacteria > Pseudomonadota > Alphaproteobacteria > Rhizobiales > Rhizobiaceae > Neorhizobium. Next base: position 74,561 of record NZ_STFZ01000021.1, read on the forward strand.
ATTTCGCCGGCAAGTCTGCAATCTGAATTTGCAGAACAACACCAGTCTCTGTTGCCATACCGCAACAAACAGATTTTGCGATCAGAGAATGCGCAGTCCAAAACCCTGCATCAGCCGGCGTGTCGCAAAATCCGGATTGCCGGAGGTAAAAACGGCAAAGTCGTAGTCCTGACCATGCTCGGTGTGATCGGCGGCCGGCACCATCCGGCGCGCCTGACGGGCAATCGCTTCGGCCGGATCAAGCCAGTCGACAGGCCAGGGGGCGAGCCGACGAAACACATTGGCCATGAAGGGATAATGGGTGCAGGCCAGCACGACAATGTCGGTGCGGGCGCCATCCTTTTCGACGAAGCAGGGCGCGATTTCGGCGGTGACTGCCTCATCATTCACGCCCTCTCCGCGGATATAGGCCTCTGCCAGGCGCGCCAGATTTTCAGAGCCGACGAGGCGCACATGGCATTGCGAGGCAAAGGACTGGATGAGATCGCGCGTATAGGCGCGTTTGACGGTGCCGGGCGTGGCGAGCACCGAAACGAGGCCGGAGCGCGTGCGTTCCGCCGCCGGCTTGATGGCGGGCACCGTGCCGACAAAGGTCATCATCGGAAAGGCCTGCCGAAGGGCGGCGCCCGCAAGCGTGAAGGCCGTGTTGCAGGCAATCACGCAGATTTCCGGCTGGTAGGTACCAAGGAGATCGGTAAACAGGGAAAGAATACGCTTCGTCAGCGCCTCTTCCTCCCAGCCACCATAGGGAAAGCCGGCATCATCGGCGACATAGATGAAACCGCGCTCCGGCATCAGCACGCGTGCCTCGCGCAGGACCGTCAGCCCGCCAATGCCCGAATCGAATACCAGAATCGGCTTCAGATCATGCCTCGTCACCTGCTCCATTCCCCTCATCTTCGCCACCGGTTGTCGCCGGCCCCTTGCCTTTTGGCCAGCGCCGCTGAAACCGGTCCAGCGATGTCAGCACGCCGCGCAAGACGCTGATTTCCGGCTCGGTAAAATTCGGCCGCGACAGCACCGCACGCAGGTTGTCGATCATTCGCGGCTTTTTCGTGAGCGGATGGAAGTAGTTGCGGGCGTCCAGCGCCTCTTCGATCTGGTCGAACAGACCAATCAACTGCGATTTGGTTGCCGGCCTCTGCTCAACCCTCTGGAACGGGGTTGCCGCGTCATCCTGCATGCCGCTCTTCATCCATTCATAGGACATCAGAAGCACGGCTTGAGCGATATTCAACGAGGCAAAGGCGGGATTGACCGGGAAGGTAACGATCTCGTCGGCCAGCGCCACTTCTTCATTGCTCAGGCCCCAGCGCTCGCGGCCAAAGAGAATGCCTGTCTTTTCACCAAGTGAGAAACGCTCACGCAACATGCTGGCCGCCGTCACCGGAGAGCGTATTTCTTTGAAACCATCGCGCTGTCGCGCCGTGGTCGCGAAAACGAAATTGAGATCGGCCACCGCTTCTTCCAGCGTTGCGAAGACCTGCGTGGCATCGATCACGTGATCGGCCTTGGCAGCGGCGGCCTGCGCCTTTTCGCTCGGCCAGCCGTCGCGCGGATTGACAAGGCGCAGTTCGGCAATGCCGAAATTCGCCATGGCGCGCGCCACCATGCCGATATTTTCACCGAGCTGCGGCTCGACAAGAATGATCGCCGGCCCTTCCGCTAAAAGTTCGCGCTCGCTATTGGTGCCTGCCATGTTGTTCCCAGCCTTCCCGAAGTCGGGCTTCCACTGGCACACTCCGCGGCAAAAATCAAAATCTTCGCCTTCACTGCCGGCGTCAGTCCGTGGACAGCGCCTTGAAGGCTTCGCGCAGCGAGTCCACCGTCTTGCCCGCCTTGTCCACATGGCGGATGTCGTCGATCGTGTAGGAAAGGTCTGGCGCCGTGCCCTCCCGCACCATGTCGAACAGAACCGTGACCTTGATCGGCTGCGTGCCGCTGCCGAAACAATACATTTCCGTAAACTGCACCGTCACTGTCGTCTTGGCACCTTTCGGCCCGGACTTGTAGCTGATGTCCTTCGGGCCGCAGCCATCCTGGCCGCCGGTAATCGGGTCCCAGTCGATGAAGATCTCGTCGCCCCTGGCCTTGGTCTTCACAAGTGCCGTTGTGAGGTCGCGGGTAAAGCCGAGACTGAAAAAGGTAAGAAGCGAATGCGGATCGAAATATTCCTTGCCCGCAACGGAAGCCTTAATGACCGCCTGAACGGGCTTGGCTGGCTCCTGCGCAAAGGCTGTTCCGGCATAGAACAGCAAGGCACAGGCACACACAATCTGACGCAATGGCATGTTCATTCCCCCTGATGGATGCGCCCAGCTGCGAGCCCCCGCCCCCGCCGGCCACGCAGACCTGACCGCTTTACTGCGCGTCCTTGGCCAGCGACTGCATTTCGGCATAGACCGAATCACGCTCGCCTTCAGCCACATGATGCATGTCATCGATCACCGGCTTGCCGCTTTCGATCACCACATCGAAATGTACCTCGCTGACCGCGTCTTTGATCTGCGCGTCATCGATGCAGGTCCACATCTTGAATGATACGACGACGTCCGTCATGCCGTCCCTTGCAGCACCAGGCTTGATAGCGATATCCTGCAGCGGGCAACCATCCTGCGAATTGGTCACGACATCATAGCCGAAGGGATCGCCCGGCTCGTTATTTTCCGTGTCATAGGCCGGATGCTTCGCAGCCTCCTTGTAGGCGGCCTGGAATCGCTTGCTGAACAACTTTGCCAGCGGCTCGGGATCGAACATGTATTTCCAGTCGGCGTCCACGCTTTCCCAGTTCGCCTTGGTCATATCCATGACCTGCCTGACCGGTTCGCTTACGTCCGCAGCGCCGGCAACTGTAGCAAAGAGTGAAAAGGAAAGCGCGATCATCATGGTGCGCATTGTGGTTGAGAATCCCTGATTGATGTGAGGTCGGAGATTATCCCCGCACCGGGGTTTGGCAATGGCAAATATGGTTGCACGCGCTTTGCGTTCTGCTGCGGCAATGCTATAGCGCTCGAGATTTTCGTCCACGCGTCGGATCATTCGATCCCGCACAGTCAAGAGGCACATACATGAACAAGATCAAGGTAGCCAACCCGGTCGTCGATCTCGACGGCGATGAAATGACCCGCATCATCTGGCAGTTCATCAAGGACAAGCTGATCCTGCCCTACCTTGACCTCAACATCGAATATTACGACCTCTCGGTCGAAAATCGCGACGCAACCGACGACCAGGTCACCGTCGATGCAGCCAACGCCATCAAGAAGCACGGCGTTGGCATCAAATGCGCCACGATCACGCCAGACGAAGCCCGCGTGAAGGAATTCGGCCTGAAGAAGATGTGGAAGAGCCCGAACGGCACGATCCGCAACATCCTCGGCGGCGTGATTTTCCGCGAACCGATCATCATGCAGAACGTTCCGCGCCTGGTTCCGGGCTGGACGAAGCCGATCATCGTCGGCCGTCACGCGTTCGGCGACCAGTACCGCGCCACCGATTTCAAATTCCCCGGCAAGGGCAAGCTCTCTATCAAGTTCGTCGGTGACGACGGCCAGACGATTGAGCACGACGTGTTCGACGCCCCGTCGGCTGGCGTGGCCATGGCCATGTACAATCTGGATGATTCGATCCGCGATTTCGCCCGCGCCTCGCTGAACTACGCCCTGCAGCGCGGCGTTCCCTGCTACCTCTCCACCAAGAACACCATCCTCAAGGCCTATGACGGCCGCTTCAAGGATCTGTTCGAGGAAATCTACGAGGCCGAATTCAAGGAACAGTATGAAGCTGCCAAGATCTGGTACGAGCATCGCCTGATCGACGACATGGTCGCATCCGCGCTCAAGTGGTCCGGCGGCTATGTCTGGGCCTGCAAGAACTACGACGGCGACGTGCAGTCCGACATCGTGGCGCAGGGCTTTGGCTCACTCGGCCTGATGACCTCGGTTCTGATGACGCCGGATGGGAAGACGGTCGAAGCCGAAGCCGCCCACGGTACGGTGACGCGCCACTATCGCCAGCATCAGAAGGGACAGGAAACCTCGACGAACTCGATCGCCTCGATCTTCGCCTGGACACGTGGTCTCGCACACCGCGCCAAGCTCGACGACAATGCGGAACTCGCAACCTTCGCCGACACGCTTGAGAAGGTCTGCATCCAGACGGTCGAAGCCGGCTACATGACGAAGGATCTCGCCCTGCTGATCGGTCCCGACCAGCCCTGGCTCTCCACCACCGCCTTCCTCGACAAGATCGACGAGAACCTCAAGGCCGCCATGGCCGCCTGATCGGCGCCAAGCGACTGACACATGACTGCGAAGCCCGGCCACGTGCCGGGCTTCTTGCGTTTGAAATGGCGAATCAGCGATCTTGTCATGCGGCCGACATGTGGTTATGAAATGAACATAACGTGAACAAACAGGAGGATCAAATGAGCCTTGTGCTTTATACAAACCCCATGTCGCGCGGCCGCATCGTGCGCTGGATGCTGGAGGAAGTCGCTGCACCTTATGAAGTGCAGTCCCTGCCCTTTGGCGAGGCGATGAAATCTGCCAGCTATCTGGCCATCAACCCGATGGGCAAGGTCCCGGCACTGGTGCACAATGGCACTGTTATCACGGAATGCGCCGCCATCTGCGCCTATCTCGCCGAAACCTTTCCGCAGGCAGGTCTTCATCCGCAAGCAGACGCGGAGCGCGGCGCCTATTATCGCTGGATGTTCTTTGCTGCAGGTCCGTTGGAAGCAGCCGTCAGCAATCGCAGCCTTGGCTTCGATGTGACACCGGACAAGCAGCGCACGGTCGGCTATGGCTCGTATGAAGCCGTCATGGACACACTGGAAATGGCAGTCTCGACCACGCCCTTCATCGCCGGCGAGCGCTTTACGGCAGCCGATGTCTATATCGGCTCACATATCATGTGGGGCCTGCAATTCGGCACAGTTGAGAAACGCCCTGCTTTCGAGTCCTATGTGGCGCAACTCACGCAAAGACCAGCGCATCTGCGGGCAACCGAACTGGACGACGCCCTGCTGGCAACACGGGGCTGAGGCCCAGGGTCTTCGCGCCAAACGACACACGTTCACCATGCTTTGATATTGGACCTTGGCCCGGCTCATGATAATGAGCCGGCCATGAAAAATAGCCCTTCCCACTCTCCCATCCATGTCGTTGGCGGCGGTCTTGCCGGCTCGGAAGCCGCATGGCAGATCGCTCAATCCGGCGTGCCCGTCATCCTGCATGAAATGCGCGGCGTGCGCGGCACGGACGCCCACAAGACCGATAGCCTGGCCGAACTGGTCTGCTCCAACTCATTCCGCTCCGATGATGCGACGGCCAATGCCGTTGGTGTCATTCACGCGGAAATGCGGCTTGCCGGTTCGCTGATCATGGCCTGTGCCGACCGTCATCAGGTACCGGCCGGCGGCGCACTGGCCGTTGACCGTGACGGCTTTGCCGAGGCGGTGACGCAGGCGATCGACGAACATCCGTTGATCACCGTCGTGCGCGAGGAAGTGCAGGGCCTGCCGCCGGCAGACTGGGGCCTCACCATCGTCGCAACCGGCCCACTCACCTCCGAGGCGCTTGCGGCGGGCATTCAGGCGGAAACCGGCAAGGATGCGCTTGCCTTCTTCGATGCGATAGCACCCATCGTCCACAGGGACAGTATCGACATGGATATCTGCTGGTACCAGTCGCGCTATGACAAGGTCGGCCCCGGCGGCAATGGCAAGGACTATATCAACTGCCCGCTCGACAAGGTGCAATACGACGCCTTTGTCGATGCGCTGATTGCCGGCGATGCCGTCGGCTTCAAGGAATGGGAAGGCACGCCCTATTTTGACGGCTGCCTGCCGATCGAAGTCATGGCCGAGCGCGGCCGCGAGACCCTGCGCCACGGCCCGATGAAGCCGATGGGGCTGACCAATGCGCACAACCCGACGGTCAAGGCCTATGCGGTCGTACAGTTGCGCCAGGACAATGCGCTTGGCACGCTCTACAATATGGTGGGTTTCCAGACGAAGCTGAAATATGGCGCCCAGGCGGAAATCTTCCGGAGGATTCCCGGCCTGCAGAATGCCGAATTTGCCCGCCTCGGCGGGCTGCACCGCAACACCTATATCCACTCGCCGACGCTGCTCGACCAGAGCCTGACCTTGAAGAGCCGTCCAGGCCTGCGCTTTGCCGGCCAGATCACCGGCTGCGAGGGCTATGTAGAAAGTGCAGCGATCGGCCTTCTGGCGGGCCGGTTTTCCGCAAGCGAGGCCAAAGGCGAGAGGATTTCACCGCCGCCGGCAACCACGGCACTCGGCGCTCTGTTGAACCATATTACCGGCGGGCATCTCGTCTCCGAGGATGAGCCGGGCAAGCGCTCGTTTCAGCCGATGAATATCAATTTCGGCCTGTTTCCCGACCTCGAGCCCGGCTCGATTGTGCGGCCCGAGGGCATCAAGCGCTTTCGCGGCAAAGACAAGACAATCATGAAGCGGCAATTGATGGCGCGTCGGGCACTCTCCGATTGCGCTGGCTGGCTGGGGGTTCCCCCGCCGATTTCATACCAAGCGTCGATGATAGAAACCGATTGCGCCGGAGCGATTTTGGTTTCCGGCTAGGAGAAAACCACAGTCGGACCTCTCGGTCCGGCGAGGATTTGCGACAACGTCCGGGAGGCAAAACCGCCCGGTGCTTCGCATGGGCCGGATTTCGTTCACCGGCTACGTCGCAATCCTCGACCGATGCCAACAGCATCGCTCTCCGGTATGCTCCTTGCCGGATGAACGTCTCCGGTCCCACGCAATGGGTTCCTATCATCGACGCTTGGTATCAGACCTTGGCGGGACCGAGATCGTCTCCGAACCCATCGACGCCTGACAAAGCCTGGCTGCCCGGTGCCATGAAATTGCCGAGCAGCCAGAGCGACACTTCTGCGGCTTCGGCGGCTGTCATAAAGGTAAAACTGCCGTTTTGAGTTGGCGCATCAAGAAACTCGATGGCAAGCCCGCGACCATTGGGTAACGGGTCTACGCGCACGCGACCGGGTTCGATCAGGTGGCAGGCGTAGTGATTGCCGCGGTTGCGCATGATGCCGGCCTTGTTGTCATGCAGGCGCACGAAGACTGCCAGACCATCAACCGTCTCATGCAGACTGCGAATGGCTTCCAGCGGATAGGCCCGGCCGAATTCTATGATGGCCAACCCTGCATCATGCCTGTTGCCCTCTTCACGATACTTGGCCATCCGCGTCGCATAATAGGCAAACGCAATGACAAGCAGAAAGAGGATGGACCAGGTCACAAGGCTCACAATGATCCCTTTCGAAAATCGGGCAAGGCAATGCAGGCGCTATAGCGTTTGAGGCTTGCGCGAATGTGGCCAGCGTTAAGGACATGGGCCAGAATGGCGCGGATCAGATACGCTTCAGCACCAGCGTCCCGGTCATGCGCAATTGTCGGCGCCACTGCGCCGACTGAAGCGGAGCCTCAAGGCGATCGGCTCGCAGACGCTGCGCGCGGCGCAGAACGGGATAGGCCAAAGCGACGGGTAGATAGGCAGGCAACAGCGCGGCGGGGATCTTGCCCGCAGCCCGCGCCCGCCGCAGGTGGTCGAGCCCAAGGCCAGCAAAGGCATTCAGCGCAAGGCTGAGCTTATGGGCATCCTCCTCCGCCAAAAAGCTGTCGCGGTTCAGCCCGGTTGCCACAAGGATATTCTCCGGCACATAGACCTGGCCGCGACGCAGGTGGAGCGGCATCAGAAGCAGGAGACCGGCAATCGCCTGTGCCACGCCCGCATGGCCGGCAATCTCGGTGTTGCCCATCGCCGCCTGTGGGTCCAGCACCAGGCTGGCAAGCTGGATCAGCGCAGAGGCCGTTTCGCCCGCATAGCCTTCCAGCGCGTTTCGATCCGGCATAGGATCATCGTAAAGGTCGAAAATGCGCGCATCGATCATGTCGAGAAAGGTCTGGCGCGGCAGGCCATGCGTGTCGATCGTCTCGATCAGCGCGCGCGCCACCGGATTGGCACTTGCCTCGCCCTTGGCTGTGCCCTCCAGCAGATCCCGCCACCATTGCAGCCGGATTTCACCGGCAAGCGGCTGCTGCACAACGTCTCGCACGCGAGCAATTTCCGCATTGAAGGCATAAAGCGCCGCAAGGGCGCCCTGCTTCGGTTGTGGAGACAGGAGGCAGGCGAGATAGCGATCACGATCCGTCTCGCGGAGCGTTGCAAGACATATGTCCCAATGGGAGCCAGCGCTGGCCGTCACGGCAGTGTCTCCGCTTTCAAGAAGTCAGACGGCGATGAAGGCAGCCGCCACCGGCCGCTGCTCGCCGAGCATGATATTATACGTGCGCACGGCGGCTCCGGTTCCCATCGGGTCGGAAGAAATGCCTTTGGCCCGAAGTGCTGCCTTCAGAGGCGCCGGCAGGGGCCGGATATCCTTGCCGGTGCCGACCAGCAGAAATTCCACATCGCCGGCTTCCGCCAGAATACGCGCAAAGGCGTCTACCGTCAGCGCATCGCCTTCAGACAGATCCCAGCCGTAGATACCGGACGGCAGGCAGATCAGCGAGCCACGATGCGACATGTCGGCAAAGCGGAAACCGCCATTGCCGTAGGAGTCGATCACGGCCCGGCCCGGAAAGTGGGCGTCGCGGATTTCAATGTTACGCGCCAAGGATCACACGCCCGGCTTGCTGCTGGACAAGCTCTTCTCCGTCTTTGTCTTGCGGTTCTCCTCCGTATCGAAGGCATCGCTGCGCAGCTTGAAGGCAATCAGCACAGGGGCCGCGATATAGATCGACGAGAAGGTCCCGACGGCCACGCCAAACAGCATGGCGAAAGTAAAGGAGCGAATGACTTCGCCACCGAAGATATAAAGCGCCGAGAGCGCAATCATCGTCGTCAGACCGGTCAGAACCGTACGCGACAGCGTCTGGTTGATCGAAATGTCGATGAGTTCCGTCAGCGGCATTTTCTTGTAGCGCCGCAGGTTCTCTCGCATTCGGTCATAGACGACAACCGTATCGTTGAGCGAATAACCGACAATCGTCAAAATGGCCGCGATACTGGTCAGGTTGAACTCGATACCCGTCAGAACAAAAAGCCCCATGGTCAGGATCACGTCATGCATCGTGGCGATGATCGCACCCACCGCGAACTGCCATTCGAAACGAAACCAGATGTAGACGAGGATGAACAGCAGCGCCACACCGACGCCAAGCGTGGCCGTAAAGCTCAATTCGCTCGAGACAGACGGGCCAACGACCTCGACGCGGCGGAAATCATATTCCCCTTCCAGGTCATTGCGAATGCGCTGCAGCGCCGACTGCTCGGCATTTTCGCCACCATCCTGCGCCTGCACGCGCACAAGAACATCCTGTGGCGTACCAAAGCCTTGCGCCTGAACCTCACCCAGATTGAGTTGGTCGAGCCGCGCACGGATATCGGCAATATTGGCGTCGCCTTCCCGCGCCTTCATCTCGATGATCGAACCGCCACGGAAATCGATGCCGAGATTCATGCCGATGCTGGCAAACGCCACCACCGAGGCAATCGACAAAGCAGCAGCACCGAAGAATGTGTAACGGCGCAGCGACATGAAAGGCAGGCCACGACCATCGAACATGCCGGTGCGAATGCCTTTCGGCAACTGCTTGGGCTTGGAACGACGCACCCAGAGCGCAAACATCCAGCTTGTAAAGGTAAAGGCGGTAAAGACGGTGGTGACGATACCGACGGCCAGCGTCACGGCAAAGCCACGCACCGGGCCGGAGCCTAGATAGAACAGCACGACGGCGGCAATCAGCGTCGTCAGGTTGGCATCGATGATCGTGGCGAAGGCACGCTTGAAGCCGCTGTCGATGGCAGGCAGCAGCGAGCGACCGCTTTTGACCTCTTCGCGAATGCGCTCATAGATCAGAACGTTGGAATCCACCGCCATGCCCATGGTCAGCACGATACCGGCAATGCCGGGCAGTGTCAGCGTCGAGCCAATCAAGGTCAGGACGGAAAGGATCATGACGATGTTCACGGCAAGCGCGATATTGGCCAGTATCCCGAAGAAACCATAGAATGCGAGCATGAAACTGGCGACGGCGAGCGCGCCGATGATACTGGCTACAACGCCGGCGCGGATGGAATCCGCACCAAGGCCGGGACCAACCGTGCGCTCTTCAACAACTGTCAGCGTGGCTGGCAGCGCGCCGGCACGCAGCAGAACCGCGAGATCATTGGCGCTCTGAACGTTGAAATTGCCGGAAATCTGGCCGGACCCGCCGATAATCGGTTCGCGGATAACCGGCGCGGAAATCACCTGGTCATCGAGGACGATGGCAAACGGACGCCCGACATTCTGCTGCGTGGCCTGCGCAAAACGCTGGGCACCGCGCGAATCGAAGCGGAAGGTGACGACCGGTTCATTGGTCTGCTGGTTGAAGCTGGCCTGTGAATCAACAAGGCTTTCGCCCGAGACCAGCGCACGACGCTCCACCAGGTAAGGCACCGGTGGATCATCCATCGAATACATGATCTGCGATGCCGCCGGAGGGCGACCGTTCAGCGCCTCCTGAACCGGCATGCTGGTATCGACCATGTGGAAGGAGAGTTTTGCCGTCTGATTGAGCAGGGCCTTCAGGCGCTGCGGATCTTCAAGACCCGGAACCTGCACGATGATGCGGTCTTCGCCCTGACGCTGGATCAGCGGTTCGGTCGTGCCGAGCTCGTCAACACGGCGACGCACCACCTCGATGGACTGCGTGACTGCCGAGGACAGTCGGTAATTGATGCCTGCATCGGTCAGGCTGAGGCGCAAGGCTCCGTCACCGCCATCGGCGAGAGTCATTTCTGTGACCGTCCCGCCGAATGCGCCTGACGAGACCGGCTGAAGCAGCGGCGCAAGTGCCGTGCGGGCTGCTTCGATCTGAGCTGGATCGGTAATCTTGACCTGGATCTGCTGACCGGTGCCATTGAGGCCTGTATAGCGCACATTGGCTTCGCGCAGGACATTGCGCACATCGCCGACGACCGTTTCCAGCCGTTCCTTGACGATATCTGCACGCTCAAGCTTGAGCATGATGTGCGAGCCGCCCTGAAGATCGAGGCCAAGCGTGACCTTTTTCGTCGGGAACCAGCTTGGGAGCTCTGCCAAACGCTCATTGCTGAAAAGATTCGGTGCCGCCACGAAACCGCAGAGGACAATGACGAACCAGATGAATAGGGTCTTCCAGCGTGAGAAGTATAGCATTGAGCTCTCGATGTTCTGGATAGAACAGGGGGCGCCTCGATACCGGGACGCCAACCCGCTATCGGGTGTCAGGCAGTTTCGGTCTTGACCGGCTCGCCCTTGACACGGACTTCGGCAATATAGGTGCGCATGGCGCGGATCTTCACGCCTTCGGCGATTTCGACCTCGAGCTCGTTGTCATCGACGACCTTGGTCACCTTGCCGGCAATGCCACCGCCGAGAACGACCTGATCGCCACGACGGATGTTCGCCAGCGTTTCCTGCCGCTTCTTCATCTGTGCACGCTGCGGGCGGATGAGGAAGAAGTACCAGACCACCATCAGCGGCGCGAACAGGAAAAGCATTTCGAGGCCGGAGCCGAATGCGGATGCACCAGGTGCGGCACCCTCGGCTTGGGCAAATGCTTCTGTAATGAACATCGAGAACTCCCAGGAAAAATGGTTACGGAGGTACCCCCCGCTTCAAGCCGCCGGAATATAGTTGCGCTGAAGGCGAATGCAACAGAAACGGCGGACACGGCGTACCGAATTGAGCGCTCTTACCCTTTCGATGCACAAAACACCATGCTACCGCGAACGAAAAGCGTTGTTGCCGTGCAAGTCGATGCACAGGAGGGAAAACATGTCCGAGGTTTCAACCGCTACACTGATTGCCGAGGTTCGCCGCCTTGCCGACGCTTTGGAGCGGCTGGCGGGCCCGCCGCCGGCGAAAAACGACTGGACCGCCGCCGATTGCTTCGTCTGGGTGCCTGCGCGCGAATTCCTGCAACCGGTGCTGCGCCCGAACCGCGTCGCACTAAAGCTGATCCGTGGCGTCGATCACGTTCGCGACATCCTGCATGAAAACACCCTGCGATTCGCCGAGGGTTTTGCTGCCAACAACGTGCTTCTCTGGGGCGCGCGCGGCATGGGCAAATCCTCGCTGGTGAAAGCCGTGCATGCGGATGTGCGCGCCGCCGGCGCGCGCTTGAAACTGGTCGAGGTTCACCGCGAAGATATTTCGTCGCTGCCGACGCTTCTCGATATCCTCAAAACATCAGGCTTTCGAGTCATCGTGTTTTGCGACGACCTATCCTTCGATCATGACGATACCGCCTATAAATCCCTGAAGGCAGCCCTTGATGGTGGCATCGAAGGCCGTCCGGACAATGTCCTGTTCTACGCCACGTCCAATCGCCGACATCTTCTGCCACGCCACATGATGGAAAACGAGCAATCGACGGCGAGCAACCCCTCGGAAGCGGTCGAGGAGAAGGTCTCGCTGTCGGATCGCTTCGGGCTCTGGCTCGGCTTCCACAAATGCAACCAAACCGACTATCTGGCGATGATCGACGCCTATGCCGACCATTTCGGCATATCGGACGATCGTGAAAGACTGCATCACGAGGCGCTGGAATGGGCAACCACCCGCGGCGGGCGCTCGGGCCGCGTCGCCTGGCAATATATCCAGGATCTCGCCGGGCGCCTGCGCAAGCCGCTGGAGCGCGACGGATATGCATCGGTGGCACCTTCCCCATAACGCAGAAAGCCCGGACGAGCCGGGCTTTCGCTATCTCCTCACGACGCAATACTATTCGAGGAAAGTGATCGGGTTTACCGGCGTTGCATCCTTGCGCACTTCGAAATGTACCTGCGGGCGCTTGGCGTCACCGCTCATGCCGGATGTGGCGACCGTCTGGCCGCGCTGGATCTTCTGGCCGCGCGTCACCGAAATATTGGCGGCGTGGCCATAGACTGTAACCTTGCCGTCGTCATGGCGCACGAGAACCGTGTTGCCGAGCTGCTTCAATCCATTGCCGGCATAGATCACGACGCCGTTTTCGGCGGCTTTGATCGGTGTACCTTCCGGCACGGAAATGTCGATACCGTCATTGCGGCTGCCATTGACGTTCTGCCCGTAGGACGCAATCACCGCGCCAGTGACCGGCCAGCGATATTTGCTGATGCCCGTAGATGTCGGTGCAGGCGTCGACATGTCGGACTTCTGTTCGACATCCGACAGGCTTGCCGTTTGGGCCGCCGCTGGCTTTTCAGGCGCTTTGGCAGCCGGCGCATCCGGCTTCAGGGCAACCTGCTCGGCCTTAGGGGCAGCGGCAGGCTTCTGTGTTGCAGCAGCGGGAATCGAGGCCGTCTTCAGGTCATCGCCCGAGGTGCCGGCAACCTTCAGAGTCTGGCCGATTCGCAGATTGCCGTCGGTGATGCCGTTTTCGGCCTTCAGGCGATCGATCGGCGTATTGGTGGCCTTGGCGATCTTGGACAGGGTGTCGCCGCTCTTGACGACATAGCCGCCGCTTGGCGGAACCGGCTTGCCGCCGGCAGGCGGCGTCAGCTTGCCGGCTTCGGCCTGCATCTTGTCGCGGGCACCAGCCGGTGTCGGCAGGACGGCAACCTTGTCGCCCGGCTGTTGGGACGGAACCGGAAGCTTGCCCGGATTTTGCAGGTCGATGGCGCCGGCCGCAAGCTTGGCCGCATTCGTGCCCTGCGAATAGGTAGGGATGATGACGATCTGACCGGCCGTGATCGATCCGCCATTGGCGCGCAGGATTTCCTTTTCCGGAACGCCGTAACGGTTGGAAAGCGTTGCAGCTGTCTCACCGGGCTTCAACGTTACCTTCGGTGCATTGGTAACAGACCAGCCCTTGGAACCAGTCGAACCGGTGACGACACCATCGGCATTGACGGTCGGAGGACGGCGCACGCTGGCCGTGGCTTCCGGCACCTTGGCCGGCATGGGCTGGGCAAGCGCCTCATTGCGGCTCTGTAGATCGCGGGCCGGCGGAAGCGAAGCGGCAGACTGCGACGCGGCTGAAGGCGGCGCAAGTTCAGCGCGCTGGATGGATGCGGAGGCACGTGCCGGCGACGGGCTTGCCGGCGCAACAGGCTGGTAGCCGCCTGACGCATAACCACCGGAATTTGCGGCCGGATAAGGCTGGCTCACCGCTCCGCTGCGGGACAGGTAGTCCGAGCCGGGTGCGGAACCTATATTTTCTTCCGGGATCGGTGCAAGACCATAAGCACCGCCACCCTGTCTTTGCGGGATGGATGCCGTCGTCAGACTATCCTTGTCGGAAAACAGACCGGTAAAACGAGATGCGTCGGAGCTGCAACCCGCCGCCGTACTGGCCAGAAAGACCGCAACGGCTATGCGTACGGCTGAGTTTCTCATTTTCGATGAACTGTTCAAACGCATGACTCGACCTACACCACGCAACCAACTTGGGAGTCATTAAAGCGCGTTAGTCTTACCGGCGGGTTAAGGCCCGCCATAAGGGTCGAATATTTTTGGCAAATTGCTAACCATGATGCAGCGCAGCAATCACCCTTTTCACAGTTGCGAGGCGATATGCGGCACAAGCGGCAGGAAACCGACCGGAAACAGATCTTCCCGTTCGAAGCGACTGCCGGTCTTGGTCAGGCGCACCATCATGCACGTCTCGTCATCCAGCATCAGCGGCGCCACCATGGAACCGCCATGCACCAGCTGTTCGGCATAGAATCGCGGGATCTGGCTAAAGGCGGCAGTCACCAGAATGCGGTCGAACGTGCCCTCGCCCGGCATGCCATTGCCACCATCGGCCTGACGAATGATGACATTGCGCAGACCCAGCGCCTCGATCCGCCCCTGCGCCGCCGTGACCAGCGTGCGATAGCGCTCGACGGACAGAACGCGCTCGGCAAGCCGGCACATGACGGCGGTCATGAAGCCGCTACCTGTGCCAATTTCGAGCACCCGCTGACCGGGACGGATCTGCAGGCGCGAGAGGATGCGCACGGCCAGATCCGCACCTTCCATGAAGGAACCGCAATCGATGGGAATAGAACGGCTGGAATAGGCATCGCCAATGAATTGCGGCGGCACGAATTGCGAGCGCGGCGTCTGCTCGCAGGCGGTGAGCAGATCGAGATCGGTGAGGCCTTCCGCCCGGAGCCGAAGCACCAGCGAGGCAAACCCCTCCTTCTCGAGCATGCCGGCTTTCAAGGGTTACCCCCCAGCGCACGAGCAAGGCTGTCGCGCACCGTATAATCCGTAAGGTCAAGCTTCAGCGGGCTCACGGAAATCCGATTGGCGCGAAGAGCTTGGATATCGGTACCTTCTGCAAACTGACCGGCACGTTCGCCAAAACGCAGCCAGAAATAGGGGTTGTCACGGCCATCCTGACGTTCATCGAGAACCAGCGCAAAATCGGTGCGCGCCTGTGAGGTCACCTCTATGCCAGCCACATCACCGGCAGCGCAGGCCGGGAAATTGACATTCAGGAAGGTACCGGCCGGCAGATCGAGAGCAAGAAGCCTCGCAATCAGGTCCGGCGCATAATGTTCAGCTGTCGCCCAGTCAAGGTGGCGCTTGCCATCCTCGTAGCGCACCGCCTGGCTGAGCGAAATGGACCGCACGCCCTGGATCGTGCCCTCGATGGCACCGGCCACGGTGCCCGAATAGGTCACGTCATCGGCAATGTTTGCACCGGCATTGATGCCCGACAAAATGAGATCCGGCTTGACGTCCATGACATGGCGCAGGCCCATGATGACACAATCGGTCGGCGTGCCGCGCACGGCAAAATGCCTGTCCGACACCTGGCGAAGACGAAGCGGCTCCGACAGGGTCAGGGAATGGGCAAGCCCGCTCTGGTCCGTTTCTGGCGCCACGACCCATACGTCGTCGCTCAGCCTGCGGGCAACACGCTCCAGCACCGCCAAGCCTTCGGCCTGGATGCCATCATCATTGGTCAGCAGGATGCGCATGCCTGTTACGCACTCCGCTCGATTTTCGTCAGGCCGCCCATATAGGGCAGAAGCACGTCCGGAATGGTCACAGAACCATCTTCATTCAGATAGTTTTCCAGCACCGCAATCAGGCAGCGACCAACAGCCGTGCCAGAACCGTTCAGCGTATGGACAAAACGCGGCGTCTTTTCATCCTTCACCCGGTAGCGGGCATTCATCCGGCGTCCCTGGAAATCGCCACAGACCGAGCAGGACGAGATTTCGCGATAGGTGTTCTGGCCCGGCAGCCAGACTTCCAGATCATAGGTCTTGCGGGCACCAAAGCCCATGTCACCGGTGCAAAGCGTCATGGTGCGGAAATGCAGACCAAGGCGTTTCAGCACTTCTTCCGCGCAGGCCGTCATGCGCTCATGTTCGGCCACCGCGCTTTCGGCATCGGTGATCGAGACAAGCTCGCATTTCCAGAACTGATGCTGGCGCAGCATGCCACGCGTATCGCGGCCGGCAGAACCGGCTTCC
Organism: Rhizobium sp. FY34; assembly: GCF_005222845.1. Lineage (GTDB taxonomy): Bacteria > Pseudomonadota > Alphaproteobacteria > Rhizobiales > Rhizobiaceae > Neorhizobium. The sequence goes on from NZ_STFZ01000021.1 coordinate 91,039, forward strand.
GAGCGGAAGGACGGCGTCAGCGCGGTAAAGCGCAGCGGCAGCTTTTCCTGATCGAGGATTTCGCCCGAAACGAGATTGGTCAGCGTCACTTCCGCCGTCGGGATCAGCCAGCGGCCATCGGTCGTGCGGAACAGGTCTTCGGCAAATTTCGGCAACTGGCCGGTGCCATACATGGCCTCATCGCGCACCATCAGCGGCGAGGACACTTCCGTATAGCCATGCTCGGCGGTGTGGAGATCGATCATGAACTGGCCGAGCGCGCGTTCCAGCCGCGCCAAGGGACCGGTCAGAACCGTGAAGCGCGAGCCCGAAAGCTTTGCAGCTCGGTCGAAATCCATCATTCCGAGCGCTTCGCCGATCTCGAAATGCTCCTTGGCGGCATGGTTCCAGCGCGGCTTTTCGCCGACAACGCGGGCAACGACATTGTCGTGCTCGTCCTTGCCCACCGGCACATCATCAAAGGGAATATTGGGAAGTACAGACAGAACCGCATCAAGAGCTGCAACTGCCTCGCGCTCCTGCTGCTCGACGCGCGGCATGCTGTCCTTCAGGTCGGCCACTTCGGCTTTCAGTCGATCGGCCAATTCGCCGTTCTTCGCAGCCATTGCCGCGCCGATTTCCTTCGATGCGGCATTGCGGCGTGACTGCATGTCCTGCAGCGTCTGGATGGCGGAGCGGCGCGTCTCGTCAAGCGCAATGATGGCTTGCGCCTGCGGCTCGGCGCCGCGCTTCTTCAGGGCCTCATCGAGGGCAGCGGGATTGTCACGGATCCACTTGATATCGAGCATCGTCGTTCCAGGTCATCTTGTGGTTAGGGCCGACGCGATGCGCCCCGGCCGGAAAATGGCGTCCGGCCGAGACATCCTGTTCTGCCGGAACGATCGCTACGCCTCGTCGGACTTCGCCACGACAGCGGCGCTTTCCGAATCGCCGGACGCCTGTTCGGCGGCGCGTTTGCGCTCGATCAGGCGGGCAGCATAGATGGAAACCTCGTAGAGAAGGATAGCCGGCAGCGCAAGACCGATCTGGGACAGCGGATCGGGCGGTGTCAGAACAGCGGCCACGACAAAGGCAAGCACGATCGCGTATTTGCGCTTTTCCTTCAGCCAATCACTGGTGAGAATACCGACACGAACGAGAAGCGTGGTGACCACCGGCAGCTGGAAGACCAGACCGAAGGACATGACCAGCGTCATGATCAGCGACAGATATTCCGAGACTTTCGGCATCAGCGAAATGGCAACTTCGCCATCGACAGGCGCCTGCTGCATGGCCAAGAAGAACCACATGACCATGGGCGTGAAGAAGAAGTAGACGAGCGCGCCGCCGAGCAGAAACAACAGAGGCGAAGCGATCAGAAACGGCAGGAAAGCCGCCCGCTCGTTCTTGTAAAGGCCGGGTGCCACGAACTTGTAGAGCTGCGAGGCAATGATCGGGAACGCGATTACCAGCGCGCCAAACATGGCGACCTTCACCTGGGTGAAGAAAAATTCCTGCGGCGCAGTGTAGATCAGTTCCGATTTAGACAGGTCAAGCCCTGCCCAGACCACCGCCCATTTATAGGGAACGACGAGCAGGTTGAAGAGCTGCTTGGCAAAGTAGAAGCAGACCAGGAAGGCGAGGAAAAAGGCGGCAAGCGACCAAATCAGGCGCGTGCGCAACTCCATCAGATGCTCGATGAGCGGCTGGGGCTTGTCTTCAATTTCGCCGGTCATGCGTCATCCTTGGGCGTGGTAGGCTTCTTGCGCTTGCGTGGCTGCACCGGACTTGTGGCGAGTTCTGCGGAAGCCTCGATGGATTTGGCCACCCGCTTGCGCGGTGCCTTTTCCAATGGGGGCGCGTTTGACGGGGTGGCTTCAATCGCAGCCGCCGAAATCGACTTGGCGGTGCGCGTGCGCTTGGCCGCAGCCACAGGGATTGGTGCTTCCTCGACGGCAGCAGGGGGCTTTCGTGGTGCACGCGGCTTCTTGACCGCAGGCACCGGCGTTTCCGTCACTGTTGCAACGACAGGAGTGGGTGCTGTAGCAGCTGCGGCAGGCGCTGGCGTGACAGCCGGACCTGTTGAGGCTGGTGCGGCCGGCGTAACGACCGACGCCGCGGCAACCACTGGGGTTGACGCCGGCGCCGCAGCCGGCGCTGAAAGGGGAGTGACGCCCATCGGCGGCGTTTCCGGCAGCGACATGTCCGCAACGGGCAGCAGTTCATCGATCAGGCTTTCGGCCGTCTCGTCCTCCGGCTTGCGACCGATCTCGTTCAGCGGCGGCATTGTCGTCGCCTTCTGAAGATCGTTGCGGATCTCATTGCCCATTTCGCGCAAGGGGTTCATCGCCTCGCGCAGCGCATTGGCCGGATTGAGGCGCTGCGCATCAGACAAGGTCTGGCGCACATCATCCATATCCGCTTCGCGCAGGGCCTGATCGAACTGCGTTCGAAAGTCCCCTGCCATTTTGCGAAGATTGGATGTCATCTTTCCGAAGGCCCGCAGCATGGGCGGGAGATCCTTCGGACCGACGACAACGATCAAGACGACCGCGATAACAAGTAACTCGGTCCAGCCGATGTCCAGCATGCGCTACGCTCCTGCAGGGCCGCGCTCATAGGCGCGGCACCAACGGCCTTACTTGGTTTCTTCCGGCTTGTGATCGACCGTCTTGCTGGTCGGCGTCGCGTCGGTCGTCTCCTCGTCGGACATGCCCTTCTTGAAGCTTTTGATGCCCTTGGCAACGTCGCCCATGAGTTCCGGGATCTTGCCGCGGCCGAAGAAGATGAGCACGATGACCAGTACGATCAACCAGTGCCAGACACTAAAGGAACCCATGACGTCACTCCATAATTTCGCGTTCTTGCCGATGTAAGACGTTTATCTCTCTTTTTCAAACACCAAAATATCGTCTGGCGAAACGTTGACGGTCACGTCTGTGAGACCGTCCGGCAACTGGTCGGCGCGGATGCGGGCGCGCAGCGGATCATCCAGCCCATCGACAGCCAGCGTCAGCAGTTCGACCACGCCGAGAAAGCGACGCGTCAGGATACGCGCCGGCACGGAACCGCCGGTTTCACGCACGGAAATTGACGAGATCCGCACGGCAACCTCCACGTCCCTGCCCTCAGCCAGACCACCCGCCGCGCATGTGCCAAGCGGCGTCTCGACTAGGCCATTGCTCACACGGGCATCGAGACGGTTGATTTCGGAGAAAAAAGCGGCTGCAAACAGCGATTGCGGCCGGCGATAAAGATCCTGAGACCGCCCGACCTGCACCAGCCGCCCGTGATTGAGCAGCGCTATCCGGTCAGCCATGCGCATGGCCTCTTCCGCATCATGCGTCACGACGATCGCGGTTGCCCGTGTCTGGCGCAGCACATCGAGCGTATCGGCGCGGATCGTATCCTTCAGCCTCGAATCAAGTCCGCTGAAAGGTTCATCCATCAAAAGCACGCTCGGACGCGGCGCAAGTGCCCGCGCCAGCGCCACCCGCTGCTGTTCACCGCCTGACAGCGCATGGGGATACTTCGTCGCATAATGCGAAAGGCCGACGCGTTCCAGCGCCACCATGGCCTCGGCCAATGCTTCACGGGATGGCAGGGCGGTCAGTCCGAATCGCACGTTTTCCAGCACGTTCAGATGCGGAAACAGCGCATAATCCTGAAACATCAGCCCGACGCCGCGCTTTTCCGGCGGAACGAATGTCTCCGGTCCCGCCACCTCACGCCCATCGATCAGCACGCGACCACCCGTCTGCGCCTCAATGCCGGCGGCAATACGCAAAAGCGTCGTCTTGCCGGAGCCGGACGGGCCCAGCAGGCACAGGACCTCGCCGGGCTTTGCCTCCAGGCTGATATCGCGCACCGTCCCGCGGCCATGATAGCTGTGTTCGACGGCTTCGAAGGCGAGACTGGAGGCAAAGGACACGCCGGCGGTGCGGCGGATTGCAGTCGAAGCCCTTGTGGGCGCGGGATCATTCATGCCTTCATGCCTTTGTCATGCAACCCGCTGTCATCCGCCGTGAGAGATCGCTAATCATTCGCCCGCCACAGATCGCAGATGTCCTCAGCTATTCGTCTTCTCCACCACCCGGTGTCAAGAGCCCCAGTTCCTCCAGATCAAGCTGCGTGATCGGATCTTCATCCTCGCTGAGGTCTTCAGCAGACATCGGAATCGGAATGCGGAAATCCGGCGGAATGCGGCCGGAAAGAAGCCCTGCCCCCTTCAATTCCTCAAGCCCCGGCAGATCGCGGATTTCCTCCAATCCGAAATGATCGAGAAAACGCGGCGTGGTGCCCAGAGTGACCGGGCGACCCGGCGTACGGCGGCGACCGCGAAACCGCACCCAGCCGGCCTCCATCAGCACATCGAGCGTACCGCGCGAGGTCTGCACGCCACGGATTTCCTCAATCTCGGCACGTGTCACCGGCTGGTGGTAGGCGATGATGGCCAGAACCTCCAGGGCGGCACGCGAGAGCTTGCGTACTTCGGTATCGTCGCGGCGGATGACGAAGGACAGATCGGCAGCCGTGCGAAAGGCCCAGCGATCCTCGACGCGAATGAGATTGACGCCGCGCCCGGCATAGAGCCGCACAAGCCGCCACATGATGCGTGCCACATCCACGCCGCGCGGCAGGCGCTCCGCCAGATAGCTTTCGCTGACCGGCTCTGCCGCCGCAAAGACCAGCGCTTCGGCTGTGCGCTCGGCCTCCAGCTCCAGCCCGGTTACGGGCCCATCCAGCGGATCCAGCGCGTCGATCATATCCGTCTGCGACACCTGCGGCCTCCTATTCGCTGACCGGGCCGCCAGGACGACCGGTGGCGCGCCGCATGTAAAGCGGCTGAAACGCACCATCCTGGCGCATTTCAAGGCGGCCCTCGCGCACGAGCTCCAACGAAGCGGCAAAGGCGCTGGCGGTCGCCGTTACGCGATCGGTCGGCGACATATAGTCGAGAAGATAATGCTGGAGCGCCGTCCAGTCGCCGATTTCGCCAATCATGCTGGTCAGCAATTCGCGCGCCTCGACCAGAGACCAGACCTTGCGCCGCTCGATCGTCACCTGCGTAACGGCCTGTCTCTGGCGCAGATTGGCATAGGCATTGAGGAGATCATAGAGATTGGCTTCAAAAGCCTGCCCATTGCGCTCGGGGATATGCTCCGGCGCGCCGCGGGCAAAGACATCGCGTCCCAACCGGTTGCGGTTGATGAGACGGGTTGCCGCCTCGCGCATGGCTTCCAGGCGTTTCAGGCGAAAAGCAAGCGTCGCCGCCATTTCCTCGCCGGTCGGGCCATCATCCTGGCGCACCTGCTGGGGAATGAGGAGTTTTGATTTGAGATAGGCCAGCCATGCGGCCATCACCAGATAATCGGCGGCAAGCTCGATGCGCACACGGCGCGCGCTATCGACGAATTGCAGATATTGTTCGGCCAGCGCCAGAACAGAGATGCGGGCAAGATCAACCTTCTGCGTGCGGGCAAGATGCAGCAGAAGATCCAGCGGACCTTCGAAACCGCCGACATCAATGACGAGCGCCGCCTCGCTCACCCCCCGCGCGTCTGTATCCTGCCAGAGCCTGTCCATCGGTGTGGCAGACTGCGATGTATCACCGGCCATTGCCTGCCCTCCTCTGCCCCAGCTTATCGGCGCTCATGGCACGCCCTTTCAGGCCGTGCCCATCAAGGCCCAGAATTCGGCCCGCAGCGCCTGCTCGCTCAGCCCATCGGGCACGCGAAAGGCCCGCTCGGCCGCTTCAGTGCGCACCAGCGCGGGTCCGGATAGAACCGGGACCTGCTGCACTACAGCTTTCATTTCCTCCATCACGCCATTGCAATGCAAGACAATATCGCAGCCGCCTGCGACAATATCGGCCGCCCGCTCGCCAAGCGTGCCTTGAAGCGCATTCATCGAGCTGTCATCGGAGATCAGCAGGCCCTGAAAACCGATGCGGCCGCGAATGATCTCCTCGATCACCTTTGGCGACGTGGTGGCTGGCCGCTGAGGATCGACCGCGGTGAAGACAATATGAGCGCTCATCGCCATGGCCTCGTCTTTCAGGGCGTGAAAGGGTGCAAAATCATGGGCGTCGAGGTCTTCGAGCGACGTGGTGACCACCGGCAGTGCATGGTGCGAATCGGCCATGCCGCGGCCATGGCCCGGCATATGCTTCATCACCGGCAACATGCCGCCGGCCTTCAAACCATCGGCCGCCGCCTGCCCCAGGGCTGCAACGACCTGTGGCGTGAAACCATAGGCGCGGTCGCCAATCACATTGCTTGCCCCTTCCACCGGCACATCCAGAACCGGCAGGCAATTGACATTGATACCCAGTTTCAGGAGATCGAAGGCGTTTAGGCGTGACATCAGCCAGGCGGCGCGCAGCCCCTTGTCTCGGTCCGCCTCATAGAGCGCACCAAGCGCTGCGGCCGGCGGATATTTTTCAATCATCGGCGGGCGGATGCGCTGCACGCGCCCGCCTTCCTGATCGATGAGCACCGGCGCGTCGGGGCGCCCAACCGCCTCACGCATCGAGGCCACCAGATCGCGGATCTGCTGCGGCTCCTGCAGATTGCGGGCAAACAGGATGAAGCCCCAGGGGCGCTCTGAGCGATAAAGCGCGATTTCATCCGCAGACAGGACCGGGCCGGCACAGCCAAGGATCATGGCTTTCGAGGGACCTGCCATAACGCTTGTTGCTTCACTCATCATCCCGCAGCCCTCATCCATTCATCACCCGCACGGTTTCGTGCATCCTCAACAAAAAACGGGGCACAAACGGCCCCGTTTTCGATGTCTTGCCGTGAAACGGTCAGCGGGCAATCAGGCAGGTGCCACCAGCGGCCCGCAGACGTTCGCACAGAGCAGCGGCCTCATCCTTGCTGCCAGCCGGAATGCGGACTCGGTAGAACGTGCCCTTGCCGGCAATCTCTGCCTTGGCGATATCGACGCCACGGCCACCGATCACGCTGCCAAACTTTGACGACAGGTTGCGATAGGATTTTTGCGCATCGGCTTCGGAGGGAAGCGAGGCAACCTGGATATAGTAGCCGCCAGGACCGGCTGAAGCGGTTGCAGGCGCTGCTGCGGCAGGCGGAACGGAGGCTGTTGCCACCGGCGCAGTTTGTGCCGGAGCCGGCGTCGCCGGTGTGCGCACATTACCTTGTTCGGAGACGGCCGCGACAACCTTGACCGGCTGGGCAGACGGACGCGCAGTCGGCACTGGCGTACCGGGTGCTGCCGTGCCTGCGGAAACCGTTGCCGCCGGTGCTGGCGCAGCAGCAGCCACGACGGGTGCGGCAACAGGCGCCGCAGGCGTGATGGTCGAGGCGGTCTGGGTCGGTTCCGCCAAAGCAGGCGCTGCCGGAACCTTGGCCGTGCGGGCCGTCGTTGCCGGCGCGTCGCTGACCTGTTCGACCAGCGTACCATCAGCGCGCACGATCATCGTCTTGACCTTGCGCGGCATGACCGCCAGCTGATCGGGATCGGCAGGCGCTGCCGCGGGGGCAGCTTCACCGGGCGACAAACGGGCCTCTTCAGACACGGCAGCCGGCATTTCCTCGGTTTCACCGTCCAGCGAGAAGCCTTCCGGTACAAGCGTCTTCTGCACGACATCCACCGGCTGTTCATCGGAGGAAATCAGCGACGACTGCTTGGGATCATGCAATGCGCCACCTGCAACCCGGTCATAGACGGCCTTGTCCTGATTGGGGACAGTCTTGCCACCGGGGTGCTCCGGAACCATCTTCACCGGATCGGTATCAGCGGCAATCACCACCGGTGCGCCATCACCGCCAAGCCTGCCACCATCACCGGCAAACCAGGCATAGCCGGATACACCCGCCACCAGAAGGAAGCCTGCGATGGACAGAGGCAAGACATAGGCTGCGGCACGGCGCCGGGTGACCGGCTCCTCATAGGGCTCAAAGGCTCGATCGTCCTCGTCCAGTCGTGTGCGGCCCGGAATGGGCGCAGACAGGCTGCGGCGGAAATCCTCCTCGAGCGCGCGCTCGAATTCATCGAGACCATCGCTGGGTTGGGCCATGACGGCGGAAGCAGAGGAACCTGCAACGGCAAACGTCTTCGGCTGCACCCTGGACAGAGGCGCTGCCGCGGCTCTTGCCTCGGCATTGGTCGTTTCCAGGAAGGATGCCAGTTCCGCATCGAGATCAAGATCATAATCGGAATGGGTAGCGCGGGGTTTTTCCGGCTCATGCACGGGAAGCTCCGGCACATTCAGATCAGGAACCGCTTCCGGCATGTCTTCGGTGTCAGACAGCAAGGCCGGATCAAACATATCGGCATCGTCAAAGACGATATCCTCCGGCATTGTCGCAGCCTCTGCCGGCGCCGGTGCCGACGCCTCCGTGCGCGGCTCGACGGGCAGTGTCTGTGCCGAGCGGGAATTGGCCAGAAAGGCTGGCACTACAGGGGCAAGGCTTGCTGCCGCAGGGGCTGGTGCTGGCATTTGCACAGGCATCGGTGCAGCGGCCCGCACGGGCTCGACCGGGACCGCATTAGCTTTGACAGGCGCAACAGGCGCAAACGCCCCAGGTTCGTCCGCCATCAGGTCGGAGAGATCGAGATCCAGATCATCCAGCGCGATATCAAAATCCATATCAACGTCAAAATCTGCCGGAATGACAGGTGCGGCAGGTTCGGCACGCGCCACAAGGGGTGCAGGCACGGGAACTGCCTCAGCCTTCTGCCTTGCTTCCACGCGCGCCGGAGCTACAGCCACGGGGACTTCATCAAAGACCGGCTTGTCATCGAAGTGCGGCGCATCGTGAACGATCGGCGCTTCGAAAACGGATTGCGAAATGGGAGCGGTATGGACGGACAGCGTGTGATCTGCGCCACGCGAATAATGATCGACATCATAGACCGGTTCATCGAGAGGCGAGAACCTGGCGTTTTCAATGGCCTCTCTCACCGGCGTCGGCGCAAGGTCGGGCACAACCTTCGCTGCTTCTGGCGGCGCAACCGCGAAATCAGCTTCCCAGACCGAAGCCGGGGCAGCAGTCAACACCGGCTCAACCGGCTGAAGAACGGCGGAACGTGGCTCGCGCAGGGGCTCCGGGGCACGGTTGAAATTGGCAAGCGGCATGCGGAAGCCAGGCTCATAGGCCTTGGCCGGCGGACGCGACGATGGCCGTGAACCGGCAGATACAACCGGTGCCGGTGCAAGAGAGTTTTCCAGCTCGGAAATCAGGTCGAGATCGAAGGCACCGGCATCAAAGCCGGGCTCAATGGGCGCGCGCCGATTGCCGTCAGAAGCACCGCGCAGGTTGTCAGCATCGAGCGACATGGAGTCGTAGGCATCAGAACTCAGAAAGCCGGCTGGCATGGCCAGCGCTTCTGCCGCAACACGCAATGCGGCAGCAGGTGCAGCCGATACGTGAGGCTCTGGATCTGCAAACGGGTCCGCATCGACAAACTGTTCGCGCGTCACGACGGGCGCCGACAGTGGCGCAATAACGGGCTGAGACTGGGTCGCGGGGGAAAGCGCGACAGATGCATGCGGCTCCACACCCAGATCACCGACCGGATCTAGGCGCGGTGAATCATACCGCTCGAACTCGCGCAGAAGCTCGTCTTCAAGGTTGAAGACAGGATCGCGACGCGGCTGCTCGCCTGACTGAACCCTTGGGGACGGCCTCTCGTCATAACCGCCGATCCGGGCGAGTTCCGCCAACGGATCGTCATCGGCAAAGAAGTCCGGCCCGTCATGTCGGCCCAGTGCAACGCTGTTGTTTGCCATTCCCTCGTCCACTTACCTACGCTAACACAGTCACTGCCAGCGCTTTATGGGTAAATGGTGGCGTGTCTATCGCATCTCGTCCGGTGCGGCTGTGCCTGTAATGGTCAGCCCGGACTTCAAAACAGAAGCGACGGCACGCACAAGCCCAAGCCTGGCGATACTAGAGTCTCGGTTGTTATCCTTAACAAACCGTAAGTCAGGGTTATCTTTGCCCTTATTCCAGTGCGCATGGAAGCAGCTTGCCAGATCATAAAGGTAAAATGCAACCCTATGGGGCTCCTGAGACAGCGCTGCAGCCTCAATCAGGCGAGGATATTCCGCCAACTTAGCCAAAAGTTGAATTTCTGCCGCATCATCGACTCCCGAAACCGCGCTGGCGAAATCAAGTGATTCGACATCGAGATCCGGAAAAGCCTCTTGCGCCTGGCGAAATACCGACATGCAGCGAGCATGCGCATACTGCACGTAGAAGACCGGGTTCTCCTTGGAGTGCTCGGTTACCTTGGCGAAATCGAAATCCAAGGGCTCGGAATTCTTCCGATACAGCATCATGAAGCGCACGGGATCGCGCCCCACTTCCTCCACGACGTCGCGCAGGGTGACGAAATCGCCCGACCGCTTCGACATCTTCACCGGTTCGCCATTGCGATAGAGCTTGACCAGCTGGCAGAGCAGCACGGTGAGCTTTGCCGAACCACCGGAAACGGCACGGGCAACGGCCTCCAGACGCTTGACGTAACCGCCATGATCGGCGCCGAGCACATAGATCATCTCGTCATAGCCGCGGTCGAACTTGTCCTTGAAATAGGCAACGTCGGCGGCGAAATAGGTGTAGCTTCCGTCAGACTTGATCAGCGGACGGTCAATGTCGTCACCGACATCGGTGGAGCGGAACAGCGTCTGCTCGCGGTCTTCCCAATCTTCCGGCAACTGGCCCTTCGGCGGCGGAAGAGTGCCGCGATAGACATGGCCCTTGAAGGTCAGGTCGTTGATCGCCTGGCGAATGCGGGCAGCGCCTTCGGCATGCAGGGTGCGCTCCGAATAGAACACGTCGTGATGCACGTTGAGCGCATCGAGATCCTCGCGGATCATCACCATCATGGCATCGATGGCGCGGTCCTTGATGATCGGCATCCAGTCTTCGGCCGGCATATTGTGCAGCCGTGTGCCGAATTCCTTGGCCAGCGCCTCGCCGACCGGCACAAGATAGTCTCCCGGATAAAGGCCCGCCGGGATTTCGCCCACGGTCTCGCCCAGCGCCTCGCGGTAACGCAGGAAGACGGACCGCGCCAGGACGTCGATCTGCGAGCCGGCATCGTTGATGTAATATTCCTTGGCGACTTCGTAGCCGGCAAAACCCATGAGATTGGCCAGAGCATCGCCGACAACAGCTCCGCGGCAATGCCCGACATGCATCGGCCCCGTCGGGTTGGCCGAGACGAATTCGACATTCACCTTGCGGCCCGCGCCCACCGTTGAGCGACCATAATCGGTGCCAGCGCGGATGATCGAGGCAAGCACGCGCTGCCAGTAATCCATCGACACGCGGATATTGATGAAGCCAGGCCCGGCAACCGTTACATCGACGATATCGGCGTCTTCCTTCAGCTTGGCGGCGATGATGTCTGCCAGCGCCCGAGGATTGGTGCCGAGCGGCTTTGCCAGCACCATTGCGGCATTGGTTGACACATCGCCATGGCTTGGATCACGCGGCGGCTCGACCGTCAGGCGGGAAAAATCGACGGTGGCGCGTTTCTCCTTGATGAGATCGATCGTCTCGAGCGCTTGCTTGATCCGGATTTCGAAATCGGCGAACAGATTCATGTGCTGCATCCCAGCATGAGGCGGACAGGCCACCAAAACGATTGAGTTGGCGGGTGCCTAGCCCAATTCGGGTGTACGGTCAAACAGCCGGCGATGTGCTTTGACTGCATAGGTGTCAGTCATGCCGGCCAGATAGTCGCCCACATGGCGGGCTTTTGCAGCCTCGCCGAGCCCGGCAATATGGCTCACCCAGTAGTGGCTTTGCATCTGCGTCGGATCAGCCATGTAAGCACCGAAAAGGTCCACAACGATCTGCGCGGCGCCGGCGCGGATGCGCATGATATCCGGATGGCGGTAGATGCGCGAAAACAACAGCTTCTTGATCGCCCTGTCGGTGGCGGCCATGTCCGGCGAAAACGTCGCGATCATCTGATCGGCGGCGCGGATATCCCTGGCATTTTGCGGTTTTAATGCCGCAAGCCGCGCCTGCGCCACGCTGATCACATCTTCCACCATATGGGTGATCTGCCGGCGCATGATCTCATTGGCAAAGCGCGAAGCTTCCAGACCCGGATATTTTGCCCGAACCTCGGCCATCATGCTGGCGAGAAAGGGAATGTCCTCCAGCATCTCGAAGGTCAGATAGCCGGAGCGCAGGCCGTCGTCGATATCATGCGTGTTATAGGCAATGTCATCAGCAATGGCTGCAACCTGCGCCTCAAGGCTGGCATAGCTGTCGAGTTCCAGGTCGTTGAGCTCGCAATAGTCGAGGATCGGCTGCGGCACAGGGCCTTTCAGCCCGATTCCCGCCTTGTCCATCAGCGGCCCATTGTGCTTGACGAGCCCTTCCAGGCTTTCCCAGGTGAGGTTGATCCCGTCGAATTCCGCATAGCGTCGCTCGAGCTTGGTAACGATGCGAAGTGATTGCGCATTGTGATCGAAACCCCCATAGGGCAAGAGCATCTCGTCCAGTGCATCCTCGCCCGTATGACCGAAGGGCGTGTGACCAAAATCATGCACCAGCGCCACGCCCTCTGCGAGGTCCTCGTCGATTTTCAGCGCGCGCGCCAAAGCACGGGCGATCTGTGCCACCTCGATCGTATGGGTGAGACGCGTGCGATAATGATCGCCGTCCACGCCGATGAACACCTGCGTCTTATGCTTCAGGCGCCGGAAAGCCGTAGTGTGAACGATCCGGTCACGGTCGCGCTGGAATTCCGAACGCGTCAGGCTGGATGCTTCCGGCACCAGACGTCCGCGCGATGCCCAGGGATCGGCCGCATAGACCGCCCGTTCACCGGATCCGAATCCCAGATTACGTGTATCGATCGACATGCTCACATCCGTCTCTGTTTCCGCCGACGTCATCATGAATGCGCCGCGAAGCACCCATTGACGCTTGATTTAACCCTTCATACCTATAGAGCGTGACGGCGCAAAGCCGATCAGACCAATCTCCGGACCTTGACCCCGGTAGGAAGGCTAAAAGACGATGACTGAAATCCCTGTGACTCTTTCCGATGCGGCCGCCAAGCGGATCGCCGAGATCGTGCGCGCCGATCACGGCAAACAGGCCCTGCGCGTTTCCGTCGAGGGCGGCGGCTGTTCCGGCTTCTCCTACAAGTTCGATCTGGTCGAGGCATCGGCAGACGATGACCTGGTGATTGCCAAGGGCGACGCCAAGGTGCTGATCGACAGCATGTCACTCGTCTACATGAGCGGCTCGGAAATCGACTTCGTCGACAATCTGCTCGGCCAGTCCTTCCAGATCAAAAACCCCAATGCGGTGGCCAGCTGCGGCTGTGGAACCAGCTTCTCCATCTGACGGGACAAAGGTTTTTGCCGCTTCCAATGCGTCTCCCATCGGCTAAAAGAGGAAAGAGACGAAGGATTGGAAGCCATGAAAATCGCGAGCTGGAACATCAACGGCGTCAAGGCGCGCATAGAAAACCTGCGCCAGTGGCTCAGTGATTTTTCGCCGGATGTCGTGTGCCTGCAGGAAATCAAGTCGGTGGACGAAGGCTTTCCGCGTCTTGAGATCGAGCAGCTTGGCTATCACGTGGAAACCCATGGCCAGAAGGGTTTCAATGGCGTGGCCATCCTCTCCAAGCTGCAGCCGGACGAGGTGATGCGCGGCCTGCCGGGCGACGACAGCGATGAGCAGTCACGCTATATTGAGGCGGTGTTTTCCGTGCCCTGCGGCGTGGTGCGCATAGCCTCCATCTATCTGCCGAACGGCAATCCGTCCGACGATCCGGTCAAGTACCCTTACAAACTTGCCTGGATGGAGCGCCTGCGAAAGCATGCCGAGACAAGGCTTCTTCTGGAAGAGCCGCTGATTCTGGCCGGCGACTACAATGTCATCCCCGAACCGCATGACTGTTTCGACCCCAAGGCATGGGCAAGCGACGCGCTTTTTCTGCCTGAAACGCGAGCCGCATTCCGCCGGCTGGAAAACCTCGGCCTGACGGACGCCGTGCGCGCCACGAGTGACCAGACCAAGCTTTATACATTCTGGGATTATCAGGCAGGCGCCTGGCCGAAGAACAACGGCATCCGCATTGACCACCTGATGCTCTCGCCGGAAGCTGCCGACCGGCTGGTCTCGACATCAATCGAAAAGCAGGTGCGCGCCTGGGAAAAGCCTTCGGATCATGTGCCGGTGGTTGGCATATTCAATTTTAACTGAGGCGTAGGACCATCACGCGCAACGATGCCGGGCAGCCTTGCCCGGTCGGCATAGTTCAGTCGGCGTCGACTTCGAAATGCTGGGCCAGCGCGACCGCGCTGCGGCGATCCTGTTCATTAGACAGCGAGAAGGCATCCTCCTGCATCTGCTCCATCCACGGGCAATCCTTGGCCGAACAGCGATCGAGCGCTGCCGTCAGGAAGGCAAGCCCGCGCACGGTCTGCCCTTCCTGGAACAGCACATTGCCGAACACCGCCATAGCGCCGGCATGACCACCTTTGCGGGCCTGGTTCAGCCATTTTTTGGCCTGCTGGATATTGGGTGCGCCGCCCTCGCCCACCAGCATCATCTTGGCGAGCTGGAACTGCGCCTCGGAAACGCCGAAGGTGGAGGCGACCTGGAAATACAGCTGGCGCGCCTGGCCCAGATCCATCTTAACCGGAGTTCCGGGAATGCCGTGGCGGTAATAATCGGCAAGCGCCAGCAGTGCATTGACGAAAAATCCGGTATCTTCTGAGCCGGGCTCGACGCCCTGGCTGGCGATTTCGTTGTAGATTTTGAAGGCCTCGAAATCATTCTGCGCCACGCCGTCGCCAAAGGCATACATATTGGCAAGCGCCCAGCGCGAACCCGTATGGCCTTTTTCGGCAGCATAACGATAGGCTTCGACGGCATCTTTCTTCTGGCCGTTTTTGTAGGCTTTGAAGCCGAATTTGAAGAGATCGAAAGGACCGGATTCCTTCGACACGCCGGAATTGATATCAAAAGCAGATGCTTTGGGGGCATGGCTGGTGACGAACACCAGACTGAGCGCCAGAAGCCCCAGGGAGGGCATCGAAAGCTGCGGCATGTTCAAACTTCCTTAACCATGCCGATGATTGATGGGAATCGAATGCGGGAGATTGTCTCGCCTGCCATTGCAGCCTGGATTGTGCCGCTGCCGCTCTGAAGAAGGGTCATAAAACGTACTCCGAACACTCGATCGTTTACGCCGGTCTGATAGGCCGGGCTCACGTGGCGTTTGCGCAACCGATCATGGTCGCCATATTTCGCCACGATAGGCAGTGTTTTCGGCAATACTACGGCCCCCTCGTCAAATGGCAGGCTCGGCATCGCGACTGACGGGCATTGTTTTGCCCAGCCGTCCCTACGCCCTGCCTTGCCAAAGAATTCGCCCATAATACTCCGAGACACGCCCCGCCCCCGCAGTCCGCTTTTTTTCATCTGAGCTTACTCGCTGCGCCCCGTTTGTGGCGGGATGTAGACAGAATGTGCTCGTCCGAGATGAGGATCTATCGTCGCAAGAATCTGTTGCCAAATCGTCACAAAAGCTTCAACGGACGAACAAAGACTTCACCTCACAAAAAGGGCCCGGAACGAACCGGACCCTTTGCATGATTTCCACTTGGACGCGGCATCTGGGCGTCAGAACTTAACCTTCAGCGAGGTTGAGACGGCAGCCACCAGATCGGTGCCGAAATCGTAGCGGAGGTTCGCCCCATAGGTCTGGCCGTTGAGCACGACGCGGTCCGAGGAGCCGCTGGTGAGGATGCCGAGTACGCCTGCCAGACGCAGTTCGACATTCTTGTTGGGCGAGTAGGATACGCCGGCACCAAGGCTCCAGGTATCGGTCTGCGTGCCGTAACCCTGACTCGTACCACGGTCCCAGGTCACACTGAGCGCTCCGCTCCACTGATCATTGAACTTGTGACCGATGCCGCCGCTGACAGTCCAGCCATCACGATAGCCAAGATCGAGCGAGGTGATCTGCGTTGCACTGCTGCAGGACGAGACCGTGCCAACAACACAGAAGGGAATCGTCGAAAACTGGCTCCAGTCCACCCACTTGACCGAACCGAAGGCCAACCAGTTCGGTGCGATACCGGTCTGGAGCTTCAGCTCGATCGAATCGGGCATGGCCTGCGATCCGAAGACGTTGTACCGCTGGTTGGAATTGAGAGCTGGATTGACCTGGCGCAGATCCAGCGTGCCATTGATGTCATTCATGTCCACTTCGCTGTTGTAGACCAGGCTTGCGCGGAAAGCATATTCCGGGATTTCATAGGCCACGCCGGCACGCCAGCCCCAACCGTCGCCCTTCAACTCAAGTCGACCGACGCCCGACAGCGGAACACCCGCCGGATAGGCCTGCACCAGACGCTCCTTGAAGCCATCAACTTCCTGATAGATCGCGCCGCCAATGAAACGCAGCTGGCCCGGTCCCGCATCGAAGCGATAAGAACAGGTTGCCGCGTAAGAATCGCTATTCACCTTGGTTTCGGTGTTCTCGTTGGCGCCTGCCCAATTCACGCCGGGCTTGGTATGGGCGCCCCAGGGCTGGGAATAGTCGAGCATGCAATCGACGCTATCTCCGAGGCCAGCCTTGATGCCGACACGCGGAACCCAATAGCCTTCGGAATCATCAGCCGTCGTCGAACGACTGTTCAGATTGCCGCCGCCACGCCCCGTGGTGGTTGGAAATGCTGTCGTCGTATCGGTGTCGGTGACATTCTTCAATTTGCGCTGGGGCGAAACGTAGGTCGCCGTCGATTCGATTGCAACCGTCGATGGGTCGAACAGAAGATCGACATTGTAACCACCACGTTCCAGCCCGCCTGCCAGAGTCGTGGTGTGAAGCGCGCCAACCGCAGTCGCAGCCAGCAGGCCTCGCAAAATAGATTGTCTTACCATAATTCTCCCACTCCCAGGTAAGTTGAAGCCCCAGCCTAATTGCTTGATCGCAAAAGACAACTTGCCTTGATTGTGCTGCAGCGCAACAGCTTGGGACATAGACTTACGTAAGAAATTCAGTGACCGGACGAGATACGATTGATAGGAAAATAATTTTGCGCCAGGCTTGCGCCCGCTGGCCACACTTAGAACCAGATTCCAAAATTTCAAATCCAGTTGCCCATCTGCAACATCACTACAATTCCGATAGGATTTGATCTATACACGCAAACCTTGTGAAAAAATCCATCGTTAGGACATAAAAAACCCCGCGAAACGGATCCGCGGGGTCGAATGTCATGCATTGATAAAATAACAGGTGAATCAAACCGCTTCGCTGATCCGCTGCAGTGCCGTGCGAAGGCTCTCCCGCTGTACCAGCAATTCGGCCAGTCGGTCGCGTTCGGCACTCACCACCTCTGGATCGGCATTGGAGACGAACTTATCATTGCCCAGCTTCTTCTCGGTGCGTTCGATATCCGACTCGGTCTTGCCAAGTGCCTTTTCAACCCGCGCGCGTTCTGCGGCCAGATCGATCAGGCTGCCGAGCGGCAGGCAGGCGGTCGATTCGCCGACCACAACCTGAGCGGCGCCGCGCGGCGCCGTATCGGCCAGTGAGATGGTTTCGGCACGGGCTAGCCGCTGGATTGCGGCCTCGTGGCGAACCAGCCGCTCGCGTGTCACTTCGCTTGCGCCAACGACAATCAGCGGCGCCTTGGCGGAGGGCGGAACATTCATCTCGGAGCGGGCGGAGCGCAGCCCTGTGACGAGATCGACCAACCAGTTGATTTCGGCAGCCGCTGCCTCGTCGCGGAAGCCCGGCGCCGGCCAGTCACCATGGCAGAGCAGAACATCACGGGTCTTCCCCTCGCCGGCGGTATGAGCCCACAATTCTTCCGTCATGAACGGCATGAACGGGTGAAGCAGCTTGTAGGTTTCCTCCAGCACATAGGCCACGCAGGCCTGCGCTTCCACCTTGGCCGCCTCGTCTTCGCCGGAGAAGATCGGCTTCAAGAGTTCCAGATACCAGTCGCAGACCTGGTTCCACACAAAGCGATAGAGACTGCCGGCCGCATCGTTGAAACGCTGCGATTCGATGGCGCTGGTGACATCGATGATCGTGGCCGACAGTTCCGTCAGGATCCAGCGGTTGACCGTCAGCGTCGCCGCCTCCGGTGCAAAATCGGGATCGCGCTTGACGCCGTTCATTTCGGCAAAACGCGTAGCGTTCCAGAGCTTGGTGCCGAAATTGCGGTAGCCGGCAATGCGGGCCGGATCCAGTTTCACGTCACGGCCCTGCGCCGCCATGATGGCGAGCGTGAAGCGCAGCGCGTCGGCGCCATATTCGTCGATCAGATCGAGAGGATCGATGACATTGCCCTTCGACTTCGACATCTTCTGGCCGTTCTTGTCACGAACCAGCGCATGCACATAGACCGTGTTGAACGGCTCGACGGCATTGCCATCCTCGTCCTTCATGAAATGCAGGCCCATCATCATCATCCGGGCAACCCAGAAGAAGATGATGTCAAATCCGGTGACCAGAACATTGGTCGGGTAATAGCGCGCCAGTTCCGGCGTCTGGTCGGGCCAGCCAAGCGTCGAAAAGGGCCAGAGCGCCGAGGAAAACCAAGTATCGAGAACATCCTCGTCGCGCGTCAGAATGGAGCCCGGCTCGAAATTCTCAAGCTTTTCCTCGACCCAGGCCTTCCAGGGGCCTTCATGCGCGATATAGTGCTGGATTGCCGCGTGAAGCGCCTCCTCCTCGGTCTTTTCGACAAAGACCTGACCATCCGGTCCGTACCAGGCCGGGATCTGATGACCCCACCAGAGCTGGCGGGAAATGCACCAGGGCTGGATGTTTTCCATCCATTCGAAATAGGTCTTGTCCCAATTCTTCGGCACGAATTTCGTGCGGCCGTCACGCACGGAAGCAATCGCCGGTTCGGCGAGCGTCTTGGCATCGACAAACCACTGGTCGGTCAGCATCGGCTCGATGACCACATTCGAGCGGTCGCCGAAGGGCTGCATGATTTTCTTGTTTTCGACGTAAGGAACCTCATTGCCCTCTGCGTCCTTGACGGTGACCGCCAGGCCATCGGCATTGATGGCGGCAACGATGCGCTTGCGCGCCTCATAGCGATCCAGACCGCGATAGGCGTCCGGCACAAGGTTGATGTCGTCCACTTCCGATTCTGACGGCAATTCGCCGCTGCGTGCAATGGCCTGCGCCAGCGCCGCACAGGTGGCATAGTCATCGCCATCCTCGCGAAGTTTGGCCGTACCATCCATCAGGCGGTACAGCGGAATATTATTGCGCTTGGCGACCTGATAGTCGTTGAAGTCATGGGCGCCGGTAATCTTTACCGCGCCGGAACCGAAGGTCGGGTCCGGGTATTCGTCGGTGATGATCGGGATCAGACGGCGATGCTCCTTCGGTCCCACCGGGATCTCGCAAAGCTTGCCGACAATCGCCGCATAGCGGGCATCGGAAGGATGCACGGCCACGGCGCCATCGCCCAGCATCGTCTCGGGGCGGGTCGTGGCGATCGCGATATAGTCGCGCTCCTCCGACAGCGTCACATTGCCGTCGGCATCCTTCTCCACATAGGTATAGGTCTGGCCGCCGGCCAGCGGATATTTGAAGTGCCACATATGACCTTCGACCTCGCGGTTCTCCACCTCGATGTCAGAGATCGCCGTCTCGAACTGCGGGTCCCAGTTGACCAGTCGCTTGCCGCGGTAGATCAGGCCTTCCTTGTAGAGCGAGACGAAGACTTCCAGAACCGCCTTGGACAGGCCCTCGTCCATGGTGAAGCGCTCGCGCGACCAGTCACAGGAAGCGCCCAGACGCTTCAGCTGGTTGAAGATCAAGCCACCCGATTCGTCCTTCCACTCCCAGACCTTCTCGATGAAGGCCTCGCGACCGAGCGCCCGGCGGCCGGGCTGCTGGGATTCCGCAAGCTTGCGCTCAACCACCATCTGCGTTGCAATGCCGGCATGGTCCATGCCCGGCTGCCACAGAACATCCTTGCCGCGCATGCGCTCGAACCGCACCATGATGTCCTGCAGCGTGTTGTTCAACGCATGGCCCATGTGCAGCGAACCAGTCACGTTCGGCGGCGGGATGACGATGGTGAAGGTCTCGGCGCCGGGCTTGGCATTGGCGCCGGCGCGAAATGCATCGGCCTCGTCCCATGCGGTGGCAACCTTCGGTTCGACGGCAGCGGAATCATAGGTTTTTTCGAGCATTTTATGACCAGAATTTCGAGTTCTTATTGCTTTGGCTGTAAATAGGACTGACAAATCCAAGTCAATAAAAAAGGCCGCTCTTTCAAGCGGCCCCGGATAACGCACTGGACGGCAATCAGCGACGCGGGCCGCGTGCCACCCGTTCGATTTCCTCGCGCACCAGGCGCTCCACCAGTGTCGGCAGATTGTCGTCCAGCCATTCGCGCAGCATCGGCTGGAGCATATCGCGGGCCATGTCCTCGACCGACTGGCGCTCCATGCCGTTGAACACATCCACCAGTTCCTTGAAGGAGCGGGCGACCTGTTCGCCGGCCTCATGCGACAGAAGCAGGGCTGCTTCCTCGATCTTGGCAGGAAGCGACGATGCGGGAGCGCGTGCCGGCGCCTCAGCAGCCGGTGCAACGTCCTGGCGCAGATGCGGCGACATCGGCATGGTGGAAGGAAAAGCGGAGGTTTGCGCCGCAGGCTCGGCACGTTGCATCACGGCCGGGCGCAGTTCACTCATGACCGGCTCGAAAGGGGCTGCCACCATGGGCGCAGTCTCCACCCGCGATGTCTCGACGCGCGAAGCCTCCATTCGGGCAGGTTCCATCCGGGCAGGCTCCACGCGCACAGGCTCAAAGCGTGTGACGGACGGCAGTGCACCGGCCATATTCTGCGGCTGCGGCACGGGTGTGGTCTGCGGCGGCATGGAACGCGCCTGGAGTGGTTCGGGTACGCGTCCGGCAGCTGCACGCACCCGTGCAGCCACATCGGCCAGCGACAGAGTCTTGTCCTGCGGCTCGACTGACATGGAAGA
Source organism: Rhizobium sp. FY34 (assembly GCF_005222845.1). Lineage (GTDB taxonomy): Bacteria > Pseudomonadota > Alphaproteobacteria > Rhizobiales > Rhizobiaceae > Neorhizobium. The sequence goes on from NZ_STFZ01000021.1 coordinate 112,012, forward strand.
CGGCGCTGCGGCCTGAGCCATCTTGCGATCCATCAACGGCTCCATCGAACCGCGCAAATGCACCTGATCTGTCACATCGGCAACGGGCAATCCCGGATCATTTGCCGGAACCTGCGACAGGAAGGGCGGGTCCATCTCGTCGCTGATATCGAATTCATCCTCGGCATCGTCAAAGGCCGTCTCTGGCGGGCGCTGAGCCGCCTGCCCTTCGGTGATCGGGTCGTTGCTTTCGATGATCCGCCGGATGGAAGCCAGGATCTCTTCCATGGAAGGTTCGCGCGCGACGTTTGGCTGAGCCATTTTTATCCCCGATCTGCCTTGTGGCCGCGCATATCCCTTCAGGGCATCAGGCGACCGAATCGGATTTCAGTGTACGCGATGGACAGGGTGCATCACAATTGCCGCGCAGATCATGCCCTGTCCGATGCACAGTTTTATCGGCGACAGAACGGAAAAGAGCGGCACATGCCGCCCTTTCACACACAATAAGCGGCATGACGCCACCCATACTGGATCAGAAAACGAATTCTCTGGCCTTGGCAAAGCCAGGCAGCGGCGGAACGCAGGTGTTGAAATGCCGGCTTTCGGAGGCAACGCCATGTTCCTTGACGAAAACGCGGGCACTCGAGGCATTGCCATAGCCGACCACCGTCACGAGGCGGCCGCCTTCGCGCAGCTGATTGAACAGGGTTTCGGGAACCTGCTCGACGGCGCCATTGATGAAAATCAGGTCATAAGGTGCCTCGCCCGCATAACCGGCTTCGAGATCCCCGGTGACCACGGCCACGTTGTCACAGCCGAGCTGAGCCAGCTTGTCGGCGGCAAGGGCAGCAAGGCCTGCATCCGATTCGAGCGCGACGACCGCACTTGCCGTCTGCGACAGGAGTGCTGTGGCATAGCCTGTGCCGCAACCGACCTCCAGAACCACATCATCCTTGGTGACGCTCGCCAGCTGCAACAGCTTTGCCAGCGGCGAGGCTTCCATCATGAAACGACCGGGCGCGATTTCGACATCATTGTCGATATAAGCAAGGGTCTTTGCCTTTTCCGGCACGAAAGCCTCGCGCGGCACCGTCAGGAAGGCACGCAGCACCGAGTGGGAGGTGACATCGGTGGTGCGCACCTGATTGTCGACCATCTTGATCCGTGCTGCTTCGAAATCGATCATTGTCTTGGCCTCGTAAAAGCATCTGCCTTGCCTCCGTATTACTGATGCCGTGCCCGCCTTTCAAGACCGCAGCAGCATTGGGGGACGAATTCGCTGGGGCAAAGGCCGGATAGGCACGCGGAACCGGCCAAAAACCGGAAACAAAGCCGGGCGGTTGCGTGTTGCGCCTCATATCCAACAGAGAATGGGAGATACACATGCCGACGAACCGGCCGCAGGACAACCCGGTTGAAACGCCCCGCGGCCCGACGCCGGCACAGGATCCGGGCGACAATCGTAATCCGAATGATCCGACGCTGACGCCCGCCCTGATGCCGATCGGCGACACGGCCGGGGCTACGTGAGTCAAACTTTCCCGTCCACACTCATTTTGCCCGCATGGCACTGCGCCCTGCGGGCATTTGCCTTCAGAGGCAAGCAGCTACAGAACACAAGAAGAACAATGCGGACCATAAACGCGGGCCGTAAGAGCGCATCTCTTGCGACACCGGCTGCGCTCCCATTTTCTGCGGGCCTGTCATGGCCTTACCGACAGCGCGCGCGGAAAAATGTGCGCCGGCACAGATAAGGGACTTGCGCGGTTTCCAGATCCATTCTAAATGCGCCTCACCACACGCACTTACTATCTGGTTGGCCTCGTGGCGGAGTGGTTACGCAGAGGACTGCAAATCCTTGCACCCCGGTTCGATTCCGGGCGAGGCCTCCAACCTTCGATTGTTCTGAGTGCCTTTGGTCTTTCGATGACTGTCAGGGTCGTAGCTCCCAATTTTCCAGAGTATGTGGCGACAGGGCAAAAATCCTGCTACACTTCACGTTGTTCGCGCCATGGAGGAGCACGGGGCGGACGTTCCTGATCGGTTGGAGGAGAACCGTGATGCAATATCTGTCTTACCTGACATCGCTCAACCCTTACGTCCTTGCAGCCCTTGGCATCGTTTTGTGCTGTGGTGCCGTCGATTGGTGGATGACGCTGCGTTAGCGCATGCCCTTCAAGCCGCGGGCGATTGCTGCTAGACCTCTGCACTTGGACAACAAGCGCGGAGCCCGATGTGCAGCATCCCACCGATTTTGAAGATTCGACAAAGCCACTCAGCGATACGCTACGCTATCTGATCGCCGGGATCAGGGGCGAGACCGTGACGTTGCGAGACCTGATGGAGGCGGTCGGCGAGCAGGGTCTTCTGCTGATCTGCGCGCTTGCCTGCCTGCCCTTCCTCATTCCGGTTTCCATTCCCGGTGTGAGCACCGTATTCGGCGCGGCGATCATTCTGGTTGGAATTGCTATCTTTCTGAACCGCTTACCTTGGCTTCCCGCACGCATTCTCGACCGCAAGCTCGACACGGCAAAGCTGGTGCCAGCGTTGGAAAAAGGTGCAGGCGTCGTCTCGCGCATCGATCGCTACCTGAAGCCGCGTCTGTCGGGGCTCACACAAGGGGCAACAGTCAACCGTATGAATGCGCTTGGCATTACCGCCGGCGGCATTCTGCTGATGTTTCCGCTCGGCCTCATTCCCTTTTCCAACACGCTGCCGGCCGTGGCGATCCTTCTTCTGGCAACCGGCATGATCCAGCGCGATGGTCTGATGGTTCTGGCCGGCTATGCCTTCCTGGTGTTCACGGTCATCTATTTCAGCGTTCTGGCCGTGATGGCCGTCAGCGCCGGCCAGGGCCTTGCCACCTTCATCAACTGATAATGTTCATCCAAAGCTGTGCTTAGCGGCGCGCCGCCCGTCGGCGCGCCCACCACACAGACACCCGACGACGCCTGCGGCGCACGAAAGCCAGATCGTGCGACAGCACCAGCAGCCCCAAAGGCACCATCCAGAAACCGAGGATGGGCAGAAATCCCAACACTCCGCCGCCGACAAGACCTGACCCGATGACAATGCGGCCCATCCGCGTGCGGGGCATCGGTACGTGCCAATTGCCCAGATGCAGACGCCCTGTGTGCGCGTCGATTCCGAACCTGGACGGCTTTGCTTTTTCGTTCAAACGCTTCACCTGATTTTCTCGCCTCTGCAGCGCGGCAGATGGGAAGCAGATGGGGATAAAACAAGCAGATGAAATTTTTTTGAAAAAACCGCTTGGCAAATGGCCGAAGCGTTTGTATTACCCCGCTCACACCGCGGCGACGCGATGTTCCCTGGTAGCTCAGCGGTAGAGCATTCGACTGTTAATCGACAGGTCGCCGGTTCGAATCCGGCCCGGGGAGCCAAATTCTTCAGCTCAAAGCTGACTATAGACAAAAGCCGGTTCACTTGTGAACCGGCTTTTTTCATATTTCCCGTCAAGCGCCTGTCTTCCATCCTGGCTCACCGCTCCTTGCCCATCCACTGCGAGATCTGACCTGCCCTCCTCCCCCTCCATCAGCCTTTGCTGATCTTGCGCTTGACGAGGCGATTCGTTTCCGCTAGAACAAAAGAAGAACAAAGCGGAGATGTCGCATGACCAGTGCCGAACAAGCCGTCGAAAACGCCATGGCAGCCGTTGCCGCCTCACGCGCCCTGCGGGAGCGTGCAGCCGAAGATCGCAAGACATTCCATCGCATTCAGCTGGCGAGCATGAAGCCGCTTTACGTGCCAAAGGGCGTGCAGATGTCGTTCAACCTCAGCTGATACTGGCCTGGGAAAAATGGCTGCAACAGATGCTGCTGCGTGTTGCGTACGAAATTTCCCAGGAAAGACATCGGAGCAAGTTCCGTCCCGGCAGGTTTGATCACCGGCATGAGAAGAGAGGCGGCTCCAGACTGCCCCTTTCTTGTTCGTGCCTTGGCCTGCGTATCTATTGCCTGTTTCGGCATAGCAAGCAGCCGCATAGTGCTTCGACGATATGGATTTTGCCTGCAAAACGACAGGCGCGGAACGGATTTCCTTGCCCAACGAGCAGCAAAGTTGGAAAAGCGGCTTAGCATCTTTTTTGTAAGGGCCAGTTCATGACCATCCAACCGACCGTGCTGAATGTGATCGGCAACACTCCCCTGATCCGTCTCAAGGGCCCATCCGAGGCGACGGGCTGCGAGATTCTCGGCAAGGCCGAATTCCTCAATCCCGGCCAGTCGGTCAAGGATCGCGCCGCGCTGTTCATTATCCGCGATGCGGAGAAGAAAGGCCTGCTGCGCCCCGGCGGCGTGATCGTTGAAGGCACGGCCGGCAATACCGGCATCGGGCTGACGCTGGTGGCCAAGACGCTCGGATACCGCACCGTCATCGTCATTCCGGAGACCCAGAGCCAGGAAAAGAAGGACGCCCTGCGGCTGCTCGGCGCAGAGCTGGTTGAAGTACCGGCCGTTCCCTACAAAAATCCCAATAACTATGTGAAGCTTTCGGGACGGCTTGCCGAGGAACTGGCAAAGACCGAGCCGAACGGCGCCATCTGGGCAAACCAGTTCGACAATACCGCCAACCGCGATGCGCATATCGCCACCACAGCGCCGGAAATCTGGCAGCAGACGGATGGCAAGGTCGATGGCTTCATCTGCGCCGTCGGTTCGGGCGGAACGCTGGCCGGCACGGGTGCTGGCCTCAAGGCGAAAAACCCGAATATCAAGATCGGCCTTGCCGATCCGGAAGGTGCGGCACTTTACGAATATTACGCCCATGGCGAGCTGAAGTCGGAAGGCTCCTCCATCACCGAGGGCATTGGCCAGGGCCGCATCACCGCCAATCTCGAAGGTTTCACGCCGGATTTCGCCTATCGGATTTCAGATGCCGAAGCACTGCCGATCGTCTTTGATCTGGTGGAACGGGAAGGCCTCTGCCTCGGTGGTTCGTCCGGCATCAACATTGCCGGCGCCATGCGCATGGCACGCGATCTGGGTCCGGGGCACACCATCGTTACCATTCTGTGCGATTACGGCAATCGCTACCAGTCGAAGCTCTTCAATCCGGAGTTCCTGAAGTCCAAGGGCTTGCCCGTGCCGGCTTGGCTGGTAGAAAAGCGGGACATTGCCGTTCCCTTCCAAGCTGCCTGAGCAGGACTTCATGACCAGCAAAGCCCTCTACCGCGATGATTTTTATCTTTCCACGGCAGAGGGCAGTGTCATCGCCGTCCATGCGGATGGCGGCATCGAACTCGACCAGACCTGTTTTTACGCAACCTCCGGCGGTCAGCCCGGCGATACGGGCTTTCTGGAGCGCGCCGATGGGTCGCATATCCTGCTTGGTCAGACGCGTCATGGCGCGACAAAGGATGTGATCCTGCATATGCCGCTCGAAGGCCAGCCGCTCCCGGAGATCGGCGAAGGGCTGACCCTGCATGTCGATTGGGCACGGCGCTACAGGCTGATGCGCATGCATACCGCCTGTCACCTTCTCTCGGTCGTCTGCCCCTTCCCCATCACCGGGGCGGCCGTTGGCGAAGACGAATCGCGCGTCGATTTCGACATGGCGGACGGCATCGACAAGGATGAGGTGACCGCAAAACTGATGCAGCTTGTGGCTGAAAACCATCCGGTCTTTCTCACCTGGATCACGGATGATGAGCTGAGCGCCAATCCGGATATCGTCAAGTCGAAGAATGTCCGCCCGCCCGTCGGGCTTGGCCGCGTCAGCCTTGTGTGTATAGGCGAAAACTCCAGCGTTGACAGCCAGCCATGCGGCGGCACACATGTCTCCGAGACCCAGGAGGTCGGCGCGATTCATATCGCCAAGATCGAAAAGAAGGGCAAGGAGAACCGCCGCTTCCGCATTCGCTTCGGCACAGGCTCCGAAAGCGCCTGACGGATAGGCGTTTATCTCCCGCCGAACAGTGGAGAGACACAATGAGCACAGGCAAGAGCCGTTTCGTCGTTTCCGCCGATTGGGTGGAACAGCAGCTGAGCACTGCAGGCTTTCGCGTCATTGACGCATCCTGGTACCTGCCAGCGCAAAAGCGCAATGGCGCGCTGGATTATGCCTCGGGCCATATCCCCGGCGCGGTTTTCTTTGATCAGGATGTGATCGCCGATCACTCGACAGGCCTGCCGCATTCGCTTCCCGCACCGGAATTCTTTGCCCGCGAACTGGGCATGCTTGGCATCAGCGAGCACGACGTGATCGTCGTCTATGATGGACCGGGCTTTTTCTCGGCGCCGCGCGTCTGGTGGATGCTGCGCGCCATGGGCGCTGAAAAGGTCTATGTGCTGGAAGGTGGTCTGGATGGCTGGAAGAAAGATGGGCGACCGCTGGAAACCGATCTGCCGGAGCCGGAACCGGCGGTGTTTACCGCAAAATTCCGTGGCCGCCGGGTCACCACGCTCACCGAAATGCGCGCCGTGGTCGATAGCGGCTCGGCCCAGGTGGTCGATGCTCGCGGGGCGGGCCGTTTTACCGGCGAGGAGCCCGAACCGCGCGAGGGCATGCGGTCTGGCCATATGCCGGGGGCCCGCAGCCTTCCGGCTGCAAGCCTGTCGGAAGGGGGCGTATTGAAGGATCTCGATGCGCTGAAGGCCCTGATGGACGAGGCCGGCATAGATCTGGCGCGTCCCGTCGTGACCAGCTGCGGATCGGGCGTCACCGCCGCCGTCGTCACGCTGGCGCTCGAATCGCTCGGCCACACGAACAACTCGCTCTATGACGGCTCCTGGTCCGAATGGGGCGGCCGTACCGATACGCCGGTCGCAACGGGGCCATCCGATATTTTGGAGCCTTCACGTCATGGGCCGGTCAAGGCGCATGTGACGCGGCTTGAAATGACAGCCGCGCCGCGCCAGAGCCTGTCTGTGCCGGTCAACCTGCACACGGCGCTAATGAGCACGCAGAACATTCCCCTGCACTATTACCGTTATCTCTACCGGCAGGTCGGCAAGCGCTGGCACTGGTACAATCGTTTGCGCCTCAGCGACGAGGAACTGTCGGCAATCCTCACCGACAAGCGGGTATCGGTGACCATTCTCTATGTGAACGGCGCACCGGCCGGCTTTTTCGAGCTGAACCATGTGAACGAGGATGTGGTCGAGCTTTCCTATTTCGGCCTGTTTGAACATGCGCTGGGGCTCGGCATAGGCAAATGGTTCCTGCTGCAGGCCCTCTATTCCGCCTGGCAATTGAACCCGAAGAAAGTCACCGTCACCACCAACACGCTCGATCATCCGCGCGCTTTACCGCTCTACCAGATGATGGGATTTGCACCCGTGAGCACCAGCGAGGTCTGGGTGGAGCCGATGTCGGATGCCGAACTCCTTGCGCTTGCCAAGCGCGATTGATCTTCCTTTGCAGGAAACGGGTGGCGCCTGCGCCACCCGGCACGCATGGTCCAGGCATCGCAACAGAGGGATGCCCCATGAACACCATTCGTTTTACAGCAATGCCGACCGAGATTGCGCAGGCCCTTCGCGCCGGTGATGCCGATGCCTATGGCCAGGCACCGGAACGCATCACGTCTCCCGGCGACGGAATGCCCTGCCGCCACTGCCTGGACCTGATTGATGCCGGCGAGGAAATGCTGGTTCTGGCCTACCGCCCTTTCCCAGCACTTCAGCCCTATGCCGAAACAGGCCCCATTTTTCTCCATGCACGCCACTGCCCGCGCTACGAAGCGGTGGAAATCCTGCCACCCATGCTCGCAAGCCCTGACTATATCCTGCGCGGCTACGGACAGGACGACCGAATCGTCTACGGCACCGGTGCCGTGACGCAGACACACGAGATCGCCGAGCGAGCAGGTGCACTGCTGGCACGTCCCGATATTGCCTATGTCCACATCCGCTCGGCGCGCAACAATTGCTATCAGTGCCGTATTGATCGGGTCTGAAGCCGCAAAATACGCTATCTTGTCGGGCCTACCGCAGGAGCACCATGCTCTCGCAACAGCAGGCCTGCATCAAAGCGGGCATCGCGAAAATTTGACGGTTGTTGGTAAGACGTTTTAAACGCTCAGGGTGCCATTCTCCCGCAGAATGCAGCAAGCGAGCGCAAAGTCATGCATCTTTTTCCCGGCATCAAGGCCCGCAAGGCGGAACGCAAACGCACCCGGATCACCGGCACCGTCCGCTACGGCATGCAGCATGCGCTTGGCCGGGTGATAGACCTTTCAGCCGTTGGCATGGCGCTCGATCTGGAGAAGCCTCTGCATGCCGCCATAGGCAGCCGCATTCGCGTTGAGAGCGAAGCCCTCGGCCTCATCGAGGGCACCGTCCAATGGTGCCACGGTGCACGCCTTGGCGTGCAGTTCGACCGTTCGTCGAACGCCTTTGCCAAGGTCGCCTCCTATTTCCGCTTCTTCCATCGAGAAACACGCCCGCTGCGCTGATAGCAAGTGTCGATGGCGGTCGCCCGGTCCTATGCGCGACACGCAGGTGGTGTGAACCTATCCCGCCCGCCCTTCAAAATAGGGCGACCACAGCGCAAAACCCACACAAGAACCGAATAACATACTGATAAAACAAATACTTATAAAAATAATTCTTTAAGATTCTAACGAATAAATAAAGACCACGTCAGGAGGTTTTAACGCTCATTCACATGATCTTGAAGTTCAACACTTTGGAACATGATGACATGAGTGGCACCACAGGGGACAATCGACGCGCTGAGCGCATACGCTGCCAGTTTTCCGGCTTTCTTTATTTCATCGATGAGGTCGTCGAGACAAGAATCATCGATATTTCGCGCACAGGGCTTTGTCTCAGCCTGAAGGACTGGATCGGCGCGAAGCCCGGCAGCAACATCCGTATCCGCACCAATGAGCTTGGATTGATTGAGGGAACCGTTCGGTGGTACCGAGCCGGCAAGATGGGCATCAAGCTGGACGAAACGACCAATACCGCAGCCCAGGTGAACTCCTATTTCAAGCACTATCATCGCCAGATTGCCGCGACACCGCTGCCCGTGTCTCATTTGCGTGCACATGCAACCAAGATGATGCGACCACTATGAGCCGCTCAGCGTCATGCCGCATGGCCCTTGGGCATGACTGCAAAAGCACAGGCAGACAGTGTCGCAGGCACGGCACTGATTCCCTGTCATTTTCCTGATGCGTTTGCGTGACATTGACCCTACACTTGGCATTGCAACGTCCGAGGGAGAGCACCATGTCATACCTGTTTCACACCACCCACATGACACGCCGATCGCTGCTCGGCACTATTGCGGCGACCTCCGCCCTGGTCATGCTGCATCCGTTCGCGGCCCGCGCACAGGCCAACCAGGCGCATCTGCGGCTGATGGAAACAACTGACATCCATGTGCATGTGATGCCCTACGACTATTACGGCGACAAGCCGAACGACACGCTGGGCCTTGCCCGCACGGCCTCGATCATCAATGCCATTCGCGCCGAAGCCGGCAATTCCATGCTGATCGACAATGGCGACTTCCTGCAAGGCAATCCGCTCGGCGATTACATGGCCTATGAGCGCGGCATGAAGGAAGGCGACGTGCATCCGGTCGTCAAGGCGATGAATGTCATCGGCTATGATGCCGGAACGCTCGGCAATCATGAATTCAACTATGGCCTGGACTTCATGTTCAAGGCCCTTGCCGGCGCCAAGTTTCCCTATGTCTGCGCCAACCTGACCAAGGGCCAGCTGGCTGCCAATGCCCGGAATGACGAACTTTTCCTCAAGCCCTATGTGATCGTTGAGAAGCAGATCCGCGACGGTTCCGGTGCAACGAGCCCGATCAAGGTTGGCTTCATCGGTTTCGTGCCGCCGCAGATCATGGTCTGGGATGCCAAAAACCTCGAAGGCAAGGCGCAGACGCGCGATATCGTCGATGCCGCCAAGGCCTGGGTGCCGCTGATGAAGGAAGAGGGCGCCGATATCATCATTGCGCTATCGCATTCCGGCATTGATGGCACTGGCCAGAGCGACCGCATGGAAAACGCCTCGCTCTATCTTGCCGGCGTACAGGGCATTGATGCGGTGTTTACCGGCCATCAGCATCTGGTCTTCCCCGGCCCCAAGGACTTTGAGGGCATTGCCGGCGCCGATGCCAAGAAGGGCACGCTGATGGGCAAGCCTGCCGTCATGGCCGGCTTCTGGGGCTCGCATATGGGCCTGATCGACCTCTTGATCGAGAAGGACGGTGCCGGCTGGAAGATTGTCGATTTCACCTCCGAAGCCCGGCCAATCTATCACCGCGACGAAAACCGCAAGATCATCGCTGACGTCAAGGACAAGCCGGACGTGGTAGCCGCCGTCAAGGAAGAGCACGAGGCAACGCTTGCTTACGTTCGCCGTCCGGTTGGCAAGTCCTCGGCACCACTCTACTCCTATTTTGCGCTGGTGGCTGATGATCCGTCCGTGCAGATCGTCTCCAATGCCCAGACCTGGTATGTGAAGGACCTGCTGAAGGAAGGCCAGTACAAGGATTATCCGGTGCTGTCGGCCGCAGCTCCGTTCAAGGCCGGTGGCCGTGGCGGCGCAGACTATTTCACCGATGTTGCAGCCGGCGATATCGCCATCAAGAATGTCGCCGATCTCTACCTCTATCCCAACACGGTGCAGGCGGTTCTGATCACCGGCGCGCAGGTGAAGAACTGGCTGGAAATGTCGGCCGGCATGTTCAACCAGGTGGCGCCCGGAACGAAGGATGCGCCGCTTTTGAGCACATCCTTCCCCTCCTATAATTACGACGTCATTGACGGCGTGACCTACCAGATCGACCTGTCGCAGCCGGCCCGCTTCGACAAGGACGGAAAGCTTGTGAACGCCGATGCCCACCGCATCGTCGCATTGAGTTTTGATGGAAAGCCGATCGACCCTTCGCAGAAATTCGTCGTGGCCACCAACAATTACCGCGCCGGCGGCGGCGGCAAGTTTCCAGACATTGCCGGTGACAAGGTGATCCTGGTCGCGCCCGATACCAACCGCGATGTTCTGGTGCGCTACATCATGGATCAGGGCACGATCAACCCATCCGCCGATGCCAACTGGTCGTTCAAGCCCATGCCGGGCGCCACGGCCGTCTTCGAAAGTGGCCCCAAGGGCCGGCAATATCTGGCCGACGTAAAGGGTGCCAAGATCGAGGATGCCGGCGAAGGCGCCGAAGGCTTTGCAAAGTTCCGCCTGGTTCTTTGACGAGAAAATTGATGAGCGCATGACATAAAGCCGCCGGCACCGCTGGCGGCCTGTTCGCCTCTCTCGACCTATGCGGCCTAAGCTGCCTATTCCGCCGCGATGCGTCTGTCGTCAATCCGTTGCGAACGCTGAAGCAGCGAGTCGTATTCGTCACGGTTGGGACATTGGCTCAGTTTTGCAGCAAGTGCAGCAATCAGCCAACTGGTGGCGGGACCGGGCGGATTGGCCAGACGACGGATCACATAGAGCGGATATTCCACCGTCTCATAGGCATCGATATCCAGCGCCATCAGCCGGCCGCTGGCCAGATCCTCATGGATCAGCGAGGCCGGAAGCCCACCCCAGCCGAGCCCACCGCGGATCAGTTGATGCTTGGTGGCCACATCGCTGACCCGCCATGTCTTGTAGGACAGAACATTGAAATCGCGCCCCTGCGTAATGCCGGAAGCATCCGTCACGACAAGCTGCACCTCTTCGCGCACATCCGCATGGGCAAGCGGTCGGCGCAATTGCACCAGCGGGTGGTCGGATGCGGCAACCGGCACCATGAAGGAATGTCCGATCCGCTCCACCGTCAGCGTGTCATCCTGTTTCAGAAGCGCCCCGCCAACGCCGACGCATGCCTTACCGGTGGAAACCAGGTCCATGACCATGCCAAGCTCGCCGGCATTCACCCGCAGCGCCACGGAAGGAAACATCCTGCCGAACTCCGTCAGTGCCTCGACCACGGCTTCGGTCGGCACCATATTGCTGATTGCCAGCGACAGTTCCGCCTCCAGTCCCTGGCGAAGACCCTTGGCACGCGAACGCATCACCTGCAGATCCGAGAGGATGCGGCGCGCATCAGCGAGCAGAGCCATACCTGCCTCCGTCAGCCGGGTCTGGCGCGAACCGCTACGCTCGAACAGCGTCACTTCCAGCTGCGCCTCAAGGTTCGAAATGGAATAGCTGACCACCGATTGCGCCCGGTTGAGCTGACGGGACGCGGCAGAAAAACTGCCCGTCTCCGCAACGGATAGAAATACCTGTAACTGATCCAGTGTCGGATTGGCGTCCATGATCCCTATCCAATTCGTAGATGGCTTTCTTCGACATTATCTGGATTTTCTCGATAGGTGTCCATTCCTATGTTGCGCGCGATGGAGGCAAGCCCTTCGGCCCTCCGCACCTTATCGGGAACACTATCATGTCGAATATCCTTCTCGTAACATCCAGCCCGCGCGGCGACGAATCCGTCTCCACCAAGGTCGCCACCGATCTCGCGGCAGCACTGGCTGCCAGCGCAGGCAAGACCGTCGTTGCGCGCGATCTCGGCCAGAACCCGATCGCCCATCTCGATACCGTTACCACCTCGGCCATCCGCAAGGCACCGGCAGACCGTTCACCGGAAGAAGCAGCAGCCGCTGCGGCCTCGGATGCGCTGGTTGCTGAACTGTTTGCCGCTGACTCCATCGTCATCGCCACCGGCCTCATCAACTTCAACATCTATTCCGGCCTGAAGAGCTGGATCGACAATATCGCCCGCGCCGGCGTCACCTTCCGCTATACGGCGGAAGGCCCGGAAGGTCTTGTCACCGACAAGAAGGTCTACATCGTACTGGCATCGGCTGGCGTCTATTCCGATGGCCCCGCAGCTCCGCTCAACCATGCCGTCCCTTACCTGAAGACGGTTCTGGGCTTCCTCGGCATGAAGAATGTCGAAGTGGTCTATGTCGAAGGCCTGGCCTTTGGTCCGGACGCTGTCGCCAAGGCGCTTGCTTCGGCTGAAAGCCGCACCAAGGAACTGGCGCTCGCCGCCTGATCCACCGCATTGCCGTGAACATGAAGAAAGGGTCGCGTAATGCGGCCCTTTTTTCGTTCCAGATCGTGAATACCTTCAGGCGCGCACGGACTTCGGCACCCGTTGCGCGCCAGCCAATGCCATGGGCATTACCGTTTGCGCCGGGATGCCCCGCAGGTGGCGCGCGACATCATCCGGAATAGCAATGATCCGCTCGTCAACCGGGGTCGGGCGACCAAGAAGATAGCCCTGCAACTCGTCGCAGCCAGATCGGGCAAGGAAGAGCGCTTCCTCCACCGTCTCGACCCCTTCGGCAACAATCTTCATGCCAAGGCTTGCGCCCAGATTAATGATCGTCGTGACAATCGCCTGGGCCTTATCGGTGGCGGCCAGATTGGTCACAAAACTGCGGTCGATCTTGATCGAATCGAAGGGATAGCGCGACAGGTAGCTGAGTGACGAATAGCCGGTGCCGAAATCGTCCAGCGCGATCGACAGGCCCATCTGCTTCAGATCCCGTAGTACCTGCAGGGCCCGCCTGTCATCGTCGATCAGCACGCTTTCGGTGATTTCCAACTCAATCAGGCGCGGGTCGGCACCGGATGTGCGCAGGATCTCGCTCAGACCCGAAATGAAGCCGGAATGGCGAAACTGTAAGGGACTGACATTGATGCTGATACGTCGCCCGTCAAGATCCTGCAAAAGCCGGCAGGCTTCCGCCACAACCCAGCGTCCCAGCGGAATGATCTTGCCGGAGGCTTCCGCAACGGGAATGAAATCCAGAGGCGAGACCAGTCCGCGCAGCGGATGGTTCCAGCGGATCAGCGCCTCATAGCCCGCTACCTCGCCGGATAGCGCCTCGACACGCGGCTGAAGATAGAGTTCAAACTCGCCGCGCTCCAGCGCAAGGTCGAGATCGGCCTCCAGCAACCGGCGCTTTTCGATCAACGCATTCATGCCGGGCTTGAACACCCGCCCGGTATTGCGTCCGCCATCCTTGGCCTCGTAAAGGGCAATGTCGGCGCAGCCGATCAGGCTATCGGTATCACGCGCATGGTCGGGGCAGAGTGCACCGCCAATGCTGACCGTGACATTGACCTGATCGCCACGACCGACCGTGACCGGACGTGCCATGGCCTGTAGAACGCGGTGGGCAAAATCCTCCAGCTGGCTGGCAAAGGCCGCCTTTGTCAGAATGACGGCAAATTCATCGCCACCGAGCCGCGCCACGATATCATCCGGCCCGGATTGAGCCACCAGCCTTGCGGCCACCTCGCGGATCACCATGTCGCCGGCCTGATGGCCGTGGATATCGTTGATATCCTTGAAATGGTCGATATCGACCAGGATCACGCCGCAGCGCGCGCCGCGATCTGCCCATTGCACGAGGCTCTCCAGACGTTCGGAAAACAGTGTGCGGTTGGGCAATTCCGTCAAGGGGTCGTGCAGGGCCATGAAGCGGATGCGCCGCTCGGCCTCCTTGCGCTCGCGCAGGTCCACCAGGCAGCCGATCCGCGCCTTCTCGCCGCGGTAGTCGATATCGCGACCGCGCACCTGCACCGGAATACGCTCGCCGGAACCGCGCAACAGCCAGACTTCGTGGCTACTGTCATCGTTCAGCTTCATGATGCTGGGGATATCGAGCCCGGAGCCGTTCTCGAGAAACTCGAAGATGGAGCGGCCGGCGATCTCCGAAAGGGGCACATCGAGCAGTTTCTCCAATTGCTGGTTGCCGTCGATGATGCGCCCGCCGATATGCAGCACGATGGCCTCAAAAGTGGTGTTGGCAAGCACTGCCACCCGCTCGGCCTCTTCATGGTTCCGCTTCAGGTCGCGCAATTCCTCGCGGTTGCGCTCATCCACCTCGATCGTATCCATCAGCCGGTTGAACAGACCCGTCAGCCGCTCCGATTCATCGCCGCGCACCACGGCCAGCCGTTTTCCCAGATCCGCCTCGCCCTTCAGGAGATCGGAAATAGCATCCTCCACATGGCCGACGCCCAGACGGCTGCCATGTTCGGCGGTGTTGAGTCCATCCTCTTCGTCCTTGGCCTCCACCCGCAGCTTGATGAAACGGTTGCAGGTCCAGAAAAAGGCGTAACCCAAGCCGAAGGCCCAGTAGAAATTCACGCCGAGCCCGAAAGCCTGGATATAGAGCTGGGCCAGGCGTCCACCGGCCGGCAGAAGTTCGACAGGCGCCAGAAGCGCAAGGCCGAGAGTGCCCGTCACACCGGCAAAGGCATGGATGCCGATGGCACCCACCGCATCATCAATCTTCAGCCTCGTCTCAACAAAGGCATTGCCGAGGATGGCAACAATACCGCCAACGGCGCCGATCATCAGCGCACCGCCAGGCTCCAGAATATGGCAGCCGGCGGTGACCGCCACGAGCCCGCCCAGCATGCCGCCATTGGATTTTTCCGGCAGGATGACGCCATCCTGGAAATAGCCGAGCACATAGCCGACGCAGGTGCCCATGCCGCCGGCCAGCACCGTGTTCATGATGATCGGCGCGATATCGGCATTGGCATGCAGCGTTGAGCCGCCGTTGAAGCCGATCCAGCCGATGAACAGCAGGAAGGCACCGGTGGTTGACAGGACCGGATTGTGGCCTGCAATCCGCACCGGCATGCCCTTTTCATCGAACCGACCGATGCGCGGACCAATGACCAGACAGGCGGCAAGCGACACCCAGCCGCCGGTGGCATGCACCACTGTCGAGCCGGCAAAATCGACAAAGCCGAGATCGCCAAGGAATGCCGAGCCATTGGGTATGAGCGCGCTTCCCCAGGCCCAGTGCACGAAAACCGGATAGATGATGGCCGAGAGAAACACCGAGCCGAAGACATAGGCCGACAGGCGCATGCGCTCTGCCACGGCGCCAGAAACGATAGTGGCCGCCGTACCGCAAAACATCATCTGGAACACGAAGAAGCCGGCCTGCCAGGGATCAAGGTCGGCGAGAAAATAGAAGTTTGCGTCCCAGCCGAAGGGCATGCCGTTTGAATCGCCAAATGCCAGCATGAAGCCGATGGCGGCAAAGGCAACGACGCCGAAGACGAAATCCAGCAGGTTCTTCTGCGCGACATTGATGGAATTTTTCGAGCGCACCATGCCGGCTTCCAGCAACAGAAAGCCAACCTGCATCATCATGACGAGGCCCGCCGCCGACATCAGCCAGGCGAGATCAACATTGAAGGACGGGTCACTGGAGGAGATAACGGCAGGAAAAGCAGGCGTTGCCGCAAGGAGGCTGAGGGCTGCACCGATGGCAACAGACAAACGAGAACCTGGGCAAAGTCTCATGAAAAATTACAACCGCGCAATCACTGGGGGCAATAAGACATGAAACTTAGTCTCAATCACTTAACATTGCGTGATTGCAGGTGTGCAGTAATGCCCGTCGGCGGGATCAGGCGGAACGCTGCTCGACCTTGTCGGAAAACAGCGAGGCGCCGTTCTGGTCGATGATCTGGCGCGCCTTGCGGAAGGTGCATTCCAGCGCATCATCCATAGAGGTGAACATGTCTGCACGCACGAAGCTGCGCACCAGTTTCTGGCCATCCACGTCCTTTTCGATGCGACCCGCCAGACGATACTGCGACCCTTCCCGGATCGGCTCTGCAAAAATCATGCAGCCTTCATGCTGCTGCGGCTCTGCAGCCGGCGCCTGCGGGGCAGGTGAACCGGTGCCTGAAAATATCGAGAGGAATTTTGAAAAGATCGAAGCCATTTTGTCCGCCTATCATATCTGCCGGTCTCCGGGAAGGGCCGGATTTCAACCGGTCCCCTCTCCTGCCCTCTCGGGATCAGATGACCAGGTTCGCCAGGATTTCGTTGTCGGTGATATCCTGATAGCCAAGCCCCGCCGCATCAAAGCGCGCCAGAAGGTCGGCGAAATTCTCCGGCCGGCCGGTTTCGATACCGATCAGGATGGAGCCGAAATTGCGCGCCGATTTCTTCAGGTATTCGAAACGGGCGATATCGTCTTCCGGGCCAAGCAGATTGAGGAAATCGCGCAGCGCGCCGGGGCGTTGCGCCAGCCGCAGCACGTAATATTTCTTCAGCCCCGCATGGCGCATGGCGCGCTCTTTGACGTCGGGCAGGCGCTCGAAGTCGAAATTGCCGCCAGACACAACGGCCACAATCGTCTTGCCACGCACCGTTTCAGGGTCAAGCGCCGCAAGGGCTGCAAGCGACAGCGCACCGGCAGGCTCCAGAACGACACCCTCGATGTTGAGCATTTCGGTTATGGTCACGCAGATGGCGTTTTCCGGGACGGCCATGACCTGGCTTTCCGAAAAATGCTTCAGCGCCTCGAAATTCAGGTCGCCCAGGCGGGCAACTGCCGCGCCATCGACGAAATTATCGACCTTGGACAGAGTGATGGCGCGGCCGGCCTTCAGGCTTTCCTTGAGGCTCGGCGCGCCGGCCGGCTCCACCATCAGGAAGGCAGAGGCCCCAAGGCTTGGCTCCAGATAACCGGTCATGCCGGAGGACAGACCACCGCCACCAACCGGCATGATAACGAGATCCGGCCGCACACCGTCCGGCAACTGCGCTTGAACTTCAGAGGCAACAGTCGCCTGTCCTTCGATGATATCGGCATGATCGAAGGGCGGGACCATGGCGCCACCGATCTCTTCCACATGGGCGCGGGCTGCTGCATAGCATTGGTCGAAGATATCGCCGATGAGGCGAATGGTGATGAAGGGACCGCCGAACATACGCGTCTTGTCGATCTTCTGCTGCGGCGTGGTGACCGGCATGAAGACCACGCCATGCACCTGAAAATGTCGGCAGACAAAGGCAAAGCCCTGGGCATGGTTTCCCGCCGAAGCGCAGACGAAGACCCGGTCGCGGGACCCCTCACGCAGCGCCTTGCGGAAGAAGTTGAAGGCGCCACGGATCTTGTAGGAACGCACCGGCGACAGATCCTCGCGCTTCAGCCAGACCTCGGCACCGAAGCGACGGCTCAAGTGCTCGTTCAGTTGCAGCGGCGTTTCGGGAAAGATTTCCCGCATCGCATCTCTTGCGTCATCCACAGCTGCATTCGTCATCATCGTCCATCCGTTGAATTTCCAGTCGCGCCCCGCTATGCCATAGGTGATCGACAGAGACAAAAGCTTCTTTCCGCAGCCAACATATCGAGGCCCTACGCTTTTGAACGCGAACCTATTCCGGTCTTCGATCTATATCGCGGCACTTTGCGGGATGTATCTTTCCGCCGCCATGCTCGTACCCGTGCTTGCCGATCTCTACTATGAAGACGAAAACTGGGAGGTCTTCTTCCTGTCTGCCTGCATGATCGGCGGCCTGTCGCTGGCAGCGGCGATGGCGACGCGAGGACCGCCACCGGTTTTCAACAAGCGCTTCGGCTTCTTCATCGTCAACCTGCTCTGGGCCGTCTTCTCGCTGATCGGCGCCATTCCGCTCTATCTGTCCTCGATCAATCTCAGCTTTGCCCAAGCGCTGTTTGAATCGATCTCCGCCATCACCACGACCGGCTCCACGGTGATTGCCGGCCTCGATTCGACAGCACCGGGCATTCTCATGTGGCGATCGCTGCTGCACTGGCTCGGCGGTATCGGCATCGTGGCGCTCGGGCTGTTCGTGCTACCCTTCCTGCGCGTCGGCGGCATGTCCTTCTTCAAGCTGGAATCCTCGGAGATTGGCGACAAGCCCTTTGCCAAGCTTGCAAGCTTCACCCGTGCCTTCATGGCCGTCTATGTCGGCATCACGCTGGCCTGTACGGTCGCCTATGATGCCGCGGGCATGAGCCATTTCGATGCCTTGAACCATGCCATGGCAACGGTTGCCACCGGCGGCTTTTCCACCCATGACGCCTCCTTCGGCTATTTCAAGAGCCTGCCGCTGATGTGGATCGGCACATTCTTCATGACGCTGTGCAGCCTGCCCTTCTCGATCCTCATCCTGTTTGCCGTGCGCCGCCGGCTGGATAGCCTGCGTGATCCGCAGGTGGGTTTCTTCATCGGCTATCTCGTGCTGTTTTCCGTTCTGGCCGGCGTCTACCATCATATGCGCAATGGCGTGGATATCACCGTCGCGCTGACCCATTCCTTCTTCAATATCTCGTCCATTCTCTCCACCACCGGCTTTGCCAGCGAGGATTACCTGCTCTGGGGACCCTTCATGGTGATGCTGTCGCTGTTTGCAACCTTCATGGGCGGCTGCTCCGGATCGACCGCCGGCGGCATCAAGTCCTACCGCTTCGTGGTGATCATCAATGTCATCCGCAGCGGCCTGAAGCGGCTGATCTATCCCAATGCCATCTATCCGGTGCGCTATGGCAATGCGACGGTCGAGCAGGACGTGCTGCGCGGCATCTTCCTGTTCGTCAGCCTCTACATCATCATCTGGGCGCTCGGCAGCCTGTGCATGACCATGCTCGGCTATGATGTTCAGACAGCCATTTCGGCGGTCATCACCTGCCTCTCCAATGTCGGTCCCGGCATTGGCAATATCATCGGCCCGGCCGGCAATTTCGCAACGATCAGCGATCCCGCGCTCTATCTCCTTTCGGTGATGATGCTGCTGGGGCGTCTCGAAATCCTGACTGTCCTCGTTCTCTTCACGCCGCTCTTCTGGCGTCACTGAGCATAGAGAAGGCTGCCCTATGCGCAGCCACCGCAAGACAACCGATCCTTAAAAACGCAATGACTGCTTGAACCCGATTGAACGCATCATGAATATTGAGGTCAAAAACCCTTTGTAATTATTTATTTTTAAGTGAATACTTACATGATGTATTGCTCACACAATTGCTCTACCAAGTCTCTAGCAAAAGATCAGATTGCTCACATCATCCGCTGGGGATGGGTGTTCGGGGCAAATCCCCGCAGGAGACGCGACATGAAGACTTCCATCCGGCTTGGGCTTGTTGCAGCCATAATGCTTGCAGGCGCCGCTTCGGCCAGTGCGCAGACTGTCGGCGACTGGGTGCTCGGCAATTATCGCAGTGGCGGCTACTGGTATCCGGGCGTGATCGAAAAGCTGCAGGGCGGCAAGATCACCATCCGCTACGACGATGGCGATAGGGAAACCGTCGCGCTGAACGCCGTGCGCCCCTATGACTGGTCAATCGGCAAGAAGGTCGAATGCAATTTCAAGAATGCCGGCACCTGGTATCCGGGCAAGATCGCCTCGCTTGCCGGCGAAAAGATCGGCATCGCCTATGACGACGGCGACAAGGAAACCACGAAGACCGGACGCTGCCGCTCCAACTAAGCATGCCCGACGCGTTGTTACCGGCAGGGCAGGATTGAATGGTGCGGACGGCGGGGCTCGAACCCGCACGGATCTCTCCGAGAGATTTTAAGTCTCTTGCGTCTACCGGTTTCGCCACGTCCGCATGCGAGCCTTATTCAGCAGGTTGCGCGAAAAATGCAAGGGCATGTATGGGCGGAATCGACCGTTGCGAGCAATCCATCCTGTTTTTCCTTCCGCCCGTTGCGGGCTATGATCCGGTTGCTTTTTACGTCCATAGAAGGAGCGTTGCGGTTTTCCGGAAGAAATGTCATCGCCATCCGCTCAGGTGTCGGGAACAATGGCACCAGACGCACAGTTGATGGAACAGACGCAAGAACAGGATACTGGATCATGGACAGACAGATCATAGCCGTGCTGGGCCTTGTGGCACTTGCCAGCTGCACGACCGGCAGCACGGAGCTTGAGCCCATCCCCGGCAGCCTCACGTATAATGGCCAGCCCTCGACACGGCTGACAAAGTCACCAATCGGCAGCACGTTCAGTCATGATTTCTATGATGGCTCGCGCCAGGTTCTGGAAACCTATGTCATCCAGCCCGATCGCAGCGTGAAGCTGGTTCGACGCGAATACCAGCCGGACCTTTTGAGCTTCAACGACTGATACAAGCGAAAGGGTGTAGCCCATGCGCGCCACATCCAACCTCATGGCGGCGTTTTGCGCCGTGAAAAGCGCCGGCAATCTACCGACGCTCTTGCCTATGCGATGGGATGACAGCCTCAGCTGGCCAGTTTTGCGGCAAGCTTTGCCACATGCGCGCCCTGGAAGCGGGCACCGGCAAGCTCAATTTCAGACGGCATGCGCGAGCCATCGCCATTGGTAATGGTGGAGGCGCCATAGGGCGAATTGCCCATGACCTCTTCTGTCCCCATCTGGCCCTGGAAGGAATAGGGAAGACCGGCAACAACCATTCCATGGTGCAGGAAGGTCGGGATGAAGGACAGGATGGTGGATTCCTGGCCGCCATGCTGGGTGGCGCTGGAGGTGAAGACGGAGCCCAGCTTGCCGATCAGTTTGCCGGTAAACCACTGGCCGCCGGTCTGGTCCCAGAAATTGCGCATCTGAGAAGCGACCGTGCCAAAGCGTGTGCCGGCACCGACGATGATGGCATCATAGGCTTCGAGATCGGCAGGTGTCGCAATCGGGGCGGCCTGGTCCATCTTGTAATGCGAAGCCTTGGCGACCTCGTCCGAAACCAGTTCCGGAACGCGCATGACGGTGACGTCCGCACCTTCGGATTTTGCGCCTTCGGCAACCGCATAGGCCATCGTTTCGATATGTCCGTATGTCGAATGATAAAGTACCAGAACCTTGGTCATGTCGTATCTCCCTGAACTGACGCTCACCGGGCTTGGTGGCCGCGTTGAAACTAGACTTAATCACAACCTTGACAAGCACCAGCCCTCAAGCCTCGGACGGACTGTTCAATTATGAGCAACGACAAATCTGAAACAGTCACATTGGCGTAACAATGGCCAGCGCGAACAGGCTTCTGTGTATGTTCATTTTATCATAGGAAGCGGCTATCCCTTCCATCCAAGACGAGGAATTCCATGATGTCCCAAGAGATCGTCACTGCCGCAATCCTGGCGATTGGCGACGAACTGCTATCTGGCCGCACCAAGGATAAGAATATCGGTCATCTGGCTGACATTCTGCTCTTGGCCGGCATCGACCTCAAAGAAGTGCGCATCGTAGCCGACGAGGAAGAGGCAATCGTCGAAGCGCTGAATGGCTTGCGCGCCCGCTACACCTATGTGTTCACCTCTGGCGGCATCGGCCCGACGCATGACGATATTACCGCTGATGCCGTCTCCAAGGCCTTTGGCGTGCCCTGCGAACATGACGCGGAAGCCATGCGGCTTCTGGGCGAGATGTATGCGCGGCGCGAGATGGAGTTTACCGAAGCCCGCCAGCGCATGGCACGCATGCCGAAGGGCGCCCGCCATATTGCAAATCCGGTCTCCACGGCGCCGGGCTTCATCGTCGAGAATGTCTATGTCATGGCCGGCGTGCCGCAGGTTTTCCAGGCCATGGTCAACAATATTCTGCCGGAACTGACAAAGGGCTCGGTCATGCTCAGCCGTGCGCTCCCCTGCCCTTACGGCGAAGGCGATATCGGCACCTTGCTCGGCGAGGTGCAGAAGGCACATCCGCAGACCAGCATCGGCTCCTATCCGAAATATGACGGTCAGCGCTTTTCCACCGAACTTGTGGTGCGCGCCCGCGACGAACAGACGCTGGAGGCGGCCACCGATGCCGTGCTTGCCATGATCGCCTCTCTTGCCAAGGCCCGCGCCGAAGACCATCCCGGCCCGGAAGCCTGATACCAAGCCGCTCGCGCTTGACCCAGCGCAATGCGCGGCCCATCTCCCATGGGATGGTGGAGCCTGACAGGTTCCACCCCCTGTACGAGGAGACACCGCCATGGGTTACAAGACCATCGTCACTGTGGCCGATACGATGCGCCATGCGCAGCCGGTAACGGATTTCGCGCTTTCCATCGCGCAGCAGTTTTCCGCCCATCTCATCGGCCTTCGCGCCGAAGGACTGGCAACGGTGCCGCTGATCGCGCCGATGGAAATTCCCGATCCAACGGCGATCGAAATGCTGCAAAAGGCAGCGCAGGACGAAACACATCGCATCGAGACGCTGTTTCGCGCCCGCGCCACGCAGGAAGGTGTCTCGCATGAATGGCGGACCTATGTCTGCTCGGCCGGTTATGGTTCGCAAAGCGTGCTGGAATGCGCGCGCACCAGCGACCTGATCATTGCCTGCCAGACAGACCCGCGCCATGGCCATGACGGCAATGCGGAGCTTGAAACCCTTTTGATGGAAAGCGGTCGGCCGCTGCTTCTGGTGCCCTACGTGCTGACCACACCCGCACCACTGCGGCGCGTGCTCATCGCCTGGAACGGCTCCAAGGAAGCGGCGCGCGCCGCCTTCGATGCACTGCCGCTGCTGAAGCAGGCCGATAGTGTCGAGATCTTTTGCGTTGATCCGCCCGGCATGCCGCGCCAGGCGCCTGAACTGGCCGGAGCGGATCTTGCCGCAGCGCTTGCCCGCCACGATGTGAAGGTCACGCTGCGCACGGAGGAGAACCTGGAGATTTCCACCGCCGATGCCATCGAGAACCGGCTGACCGATGCAAGCGTCGATCTTCTGGTCATGGGTGGCTATGGCCATGCGCGCTGGTGGGAAATGCTGTTTGGCGGTGTCACGCGCAGCATTCTCGACACGATGACGGCGGTGACGCTGATCTCCCGCTAAGGATGGCAGGGCTACCGGAGCAAGTGGCAGAAAAGACCAGGCGTGCTGCGCTGCTTTACCATCCTCGGCATTGCAGCCAGCCTCCTTCATCATGCGGCTTGCCTGACGACCGCCATTGCCGCTAATAGCAGAGGCCAACGGGACCGGCTGAACATCGGCGGTCCCCGGAGGCTGCACCGGTTCGACGGCGCGCCTGTCATTGATCCATTGCGCGCCTCGGAGCCCCGACGAATGTCTCTACCTGATAAAGCCTTCCCCGTTTCCTGGGATCAGTTTCACCGCGATGCACGGGCGCTGGCCTGGCGGCTTGCCGGGCTTGGGCAGGATTTCCGCGCCATCGTCTGCATCACCCGTGGCGGTCTCGTGCCGGCGGCGATCATTTCGCGCGAGCTGAATATCCGGCTGATCGAAACGGTCTGCGTCGCTTCATATCATGACTATGTCAACCAGGGGGAATTCAACCTGCTGAAGGGTATTGCGCCGGAACTGACCGTCGATGGCGGCAAGGGCGTGCTGGTTGTCGACGACCTGACGGATACGGGCAAAACCGCATCTGAAGTGCGCGTGCTGATGCCGAATGCACATTTCGCCTGCGTCTATGCCAAGCCGAAGGGCGTGCCGACGATCGATACCTTCGTCACGGAAGTCAGCCAGGATACTTGGATCTATTTCCCCTGGGACATGGGTTTCACCTACCAGGAACCGATCGCCAAGGGCGCCAAAGGCTAGGACCGATCGTCCATTTTCAAGACCATCCGAAAGCCCGCCACCCGGCGGGCTTTTTCGTTTTGTGCATCGCACACCACCCGCGCAGATGGCCGTTAATCTTTTCGCGCAACTAAAGTAAAATACAATTCAATTGGTTGATCTATTCAACCGATACCGTTCAGCATGCAGCTGTTGCGATTTATTAAGGTTCCCCTCCTATAAATTCGAATGTACTCCTGCATCTCAAGGATGCGCAGCGGATCATGATCGATATCGCTTTCAGGAGCTCAATGCACCGCCACCTGCCGGGTTCAACCGGCCTGATAAGTGAAGCGTGCCCCATGTTGAAAATGATCAAATCCCTGCCACTGACGGCGAAGCTCGCGACCCTGATCGTCGGTATCAATCTTCTCGGGATGGCAGGTCTTGCAGCCTACACCTGGCGCAGCGAAAGTGCATCCATGCTCAGCATGGCCAAGGTCAACTGGAGCAAGGACACGACCCAATTCGCAACACTGGCGGCCGGCGGCATAAAATGGGGCAAGGCCGATGCCGTGGCTGAGACCTATTCGCTGTACCGTGACGATGCAGCCCTCAACCTCGTGCAGTTCTCCGCCTACAACGCCGAACTGAAACTGATCGACAGCTGGAATCGATCCGGCCTCGACGGCCTACCAAGTACCGAAACACTGGCGAAGGACGTCGCGACACGGCCGGAAAAGCTGATGGTCGATGAAAATGCCTTAGGCGCCGGCTTCATTAGCCTCGTCAGCCCGCTCCCGCTCGATAAGAATGGCAAGGTAGGCGGCTATGTCGTCACCACCTGGACTGCGGAAAGTATACTCGCCGATGCCCGTCGTAAGGCGCTGATCGCTCTTGGCCTACAGGCCTGCGCCATCGTCGCTGCCATCATCGCCTTCATCTTCAGCATGCGCCGGCTTGTCGGACAGCCCCTCAATGTGCTTAGCCATCGCATAACGGCATTGCAGGGCGGCGATCTGGCAACGCCCGTCATCTATCAGCAGAACGGCGACGAAATCGGTTTCCTGGCGCGTGCGCTGGAAGGCTTTCGCAATGATGCCATTGCAACGCTCGAACAGCGACGCCTGGCCGAACAGCAGCAGGTCACCATCAACAACGAGCGGGCGCGCAATGCCGAACTGACCGAGGCAAGTGCCGCCACCCAGCGCCGTGTGATGAACAAAGTGGGCCACGCGCTCGAAATGCTCGCCAAGGGGCAGCTCAATGCCAAGCTTGATGATCTCGGCACAGATTTCGAAAAACTGCGCTTGGACTTCAATGTGATGGTCGATTCGATTGCCGATGCCATCAACGAGATCAAGACTGCCTCCATCGCGGTGGAGACCGGAGCCGGGCAATTGGCCGACCAGGCGGAGCAATTGGCGCGCCGCACGGAACAGCAGGCAGCAGCGCTCGAGGAAACCGCAGCGGCACTGGACGAGGTGACGACCACCGTGCGCAATTCGTCGCGCAGTGCCGAACAGACGGGTTCCATGGTGAGTGAGGCCAAGACCGAGGCGCATCTCTCGGCTCAGGTGGTGCGCAATGCCATAGGGGCGATGGACCGCATCCAGCACTCATCCTCACAAATCGGCCAGATCATCAGCGTGATCGATGAAATCGCCTTCCAGACCAATCTTCTGGCGCTGAATGCCGGCGTCGAGGCCGCCCGCGCTGGCGAAGCCGGCAAGGGATTTGCCGTGGTGGCTCAGGAAGTGCGCGAACTTGCACAACGCTCCGCCAATGCCGCCAAGGAGATCAAGCATCTGATCGGCGTGTCGAACACGGAGGTCTCCGGAGGCGTGGCGCTTGTCAACCAGACCGGCGATGCGCTCCTCAAGATCGAGGACCATATCTCGCGCATCAATGAAGGCATTGTCGGTATCGTCGAATCCTACCGTCAGCAATCGTCCGGCCTGCAGGAAATCAACAGTGCCATCAACAGCATGGACCAGACGACCCAGCAGAATGCCGCCATGGTCGAGGAAACCAGCGCTGCCTGCCACGATCTTTTGTCTCAGAGCCGCGTGATGCAGGGAGCAGCCGACCGCTTCCGCCTCGAACGCGTCCATTCCGCCTCGGGACCTGCCCGGCGCGTCGCCTGACATCCAAAACCCTCCGCTCGGGAACCTGGGAGGAAGAAGGCAGGTTCCCAATACGTCTACCCTGGAGAGAAACCCCATGACGTTCGCAATCCGCAGACATGTCGCATCCAGCCTGGCCTTGGCCTTTATCGCATTTGCCGCTTCGGGTGCATCCGCGCAGGAGGCGCATGTCGCTCCCGTCACCGATTATATCAAGCAGAATGTTGCAACCTGGGTCAGCGACCCGGTGATCATCGGCGCCATCAAGGCGCAGAATGTCAAGAATGCCGGCCTTAGCGAGGCAGATATCATCGCGCTGGACAAGAAATGGCGTGCCGAAGTGGAGGCCGCAGACAAGCCAATGGTGAATGCGACACTCGGCAATGCGGTATCCACCTTCCTCAAGGACAAGCAGGCTTCCTCGAAAGGCGCCATTGCCGAAGTCTTCGTGATGGATGCCAAGGGGCTCAATGTCGGCCAGAGCGACGTCACGTCCGACTACTGGCAGGGCGACGAGGCGAAGTTCAAGAAGAGTTTCGGCATGGGCAAGGATGTGCTGTTCGTCGATGAAGTCGAGAAAGACGAATCGACTCAGGCACTCCAGTCGCAGGCCTCGATGACCATTGTCGATGAAACCGGCACGCCGATCGGCGCCATCACCGTCGGCGTCAACCTCGAATCGCTCTGATAACCTCCCCGGCAAGCGCTTCGCATGGCCGTCCCCTTGGGGGCGGCCATTTCCATTTGATGTCAGGTGTCTAAAGTGATTTCTTCAACCTTTACGTGCTCAGGCAACCAGAAATAAATCGGACAATCTCTCATACTTCCGCTGGTGCAGGCGCACGCAAGATGCTCCAACTTCCGTTCCAGCTGTTTTGCGTGCGGTTTCATGTCCATTTGTCCAAGAGCGCCTCATGTCCATTTCAGATCGCATTTATCGCCCGTTCGAAACATTGATCAGACCGCTTGAGATTGCCTACAAGCCATTGCCCTCCAAAGGCCCAGTTGCCGTAATTTGGCATTTCGTTCGGATGTTTCGCGGCGTCCTCATCGCCATGGCCCTCAGTTCCATGGCAGTCGAGGCGATCAACCTGACGATCATCTGGGGCCTTTCGGTGATCGTCGATGGCGTGACGACGCAAGGTGCCGCTGCCTTCCTGCAGGAGCGGTTCTGGTTTCTGACCTTGCTCGGAATCCTGATCTTTCCGGTCCTGCCCGTCACTTTCTACATCACCAATATCCTGAATTCGCACACGATCGGCATCAGCCTACCGGTTGCCATCCAGTGGCAGGGACACAAGGCCGTCGAGCAGCAGGATATCGCCTTTTTCCATGATCTGTTTGCCGGACAGGTCGCCTCGCGCCTGAACCAGGTTGCCAATGCTGTTCAGCAACAGATCCTTATCGGCTTCCAGACGGCACCGCGCTTCCTCTTGCAGATCATCGGTTCCTTCGTCATCCTTCTCGCGCTCTCCTGGCCGCTTGCCATCCCCATCGTGCTCTGGGTGGCGTTCAGCGTCCTCTACACGGTCAAAGTCGTCCCGGATTTTGCCGCGCGCGCCAGCCGGTCCGCCAAGCAGAACAGTCTGGTTTCCGGCGCCATGACCGACGTCTACAGCAATATCCAGATGGTCAAGCAGTTTGCCGCCGAAGACAGCGAAGCGGGCGCACTGGGCAAAACCATGACCAAGGCCGTCGGCATGATGCACCAGGAGCAGCGGGCCTACCGGACCTCGGAGCTTGTCATCATCACCGCCAATATGGCGCTCTGGCTGGCGATGCTCACCATCGGTTTCTGGGGTCTGCTGGACCAGTTCGTCACGGTGGGGGATTTCGTCGTCGCCATCTACATCCTGCAGCGCCTGTCGAATGGCTCCTTCACCTTCATCCAGATGGGCCAACAGCTTTTCAAGACGCTTGGCACCATCAAGGATGCCATGCCGGTGATGACCACGCCGCCGACGATTTCCGACACGCCGGGCGCCAGGGAATTGACGGTCGCTGCCGGCGAGATCCGCTTCGAGCGCGTCGGTTTTGCCTACAAGTCTGGCAAGACAGTCATCGACGACCTATCGCTCACCATCGCAGCCGGCGAGAAGGTCGGGCTTGTCGGCCTGTCTGGCGCCGGCAAGACGACGCTCGTCAACCTGCTGCTGCGCTTCTACGATGTCGGCAACGGGCAGATCTTGATCGATGGCCAGGATATCCGCCAGGTGACGCAGTCCAGCCTGCGCCGATCGATCGGCGTCATTGCGCAAGATGTCGCGCTGCTTCACCGCTCGGTCAGCGACAATATCCGTTATGGCCGGCCGGATGCGCATATAGCCGAGATCGAGGCAGCGGCGAAGGCGGCGCAGGCAGATGGCTTCATCGCCGACCTATCCGATAGCGAGGGTCGCAAGGGCTACGCAGCCTTTGTCGGCGATCGCGGCATCAAGCTTTCGGGCGGTCAGCGCCAGCGCGTCGCGATTGCCCGCGTGCTGTTGAAGAACGCGCCTATCCTTGTGCTCGATGAAGCGACATCGGCGCTGGATAGCGAAGCCGAGGCCGCAATCCAGGACAAGCTTTCCATGCTGATGCAGGGCAAGACGGTGATTGCCATTGCCCATCGCCTGTCGACGATTGCCAGGATGGACCGAATCCTCGTCATCGATCGTGGCCACGTGGTCGAGGAAGGCACGCCCGCCGAACTTCTCGAGCAGGATGGGCTTTATGCGCGCCTGTGGCAGCGCCAGACGGGCGGCTTCATACCGGAACGGCTGTAGCTGGCCCGGATGCGCCGCGCTCAGCCGAGATCGTGCAGATCGCGATCGAGCGGTTCCGTCAGATGGAAATCGGAAAAATGCACGCCAAGCCCCTGGCGCTCCGGCGTGCAGCACATCGGGCCGACCTGATAGGTCGCAGCCTGCGGAAAGGGCGAAAGCCGCACAAGCGGCCAGGTAAGCCCATCCGCCGAGGCCTGCACCCGCAGAACGCCATCTTTCACGGAGAGCCGCAGATAGAAATCCTGCGCATCACCGGTATAGGGCGCCGTTGCCCAGTCCGACCGGTCAACGGTCAACACGGTGGAGAGCATGGCCTGTCCGTCGGAAAACTCGATTCCAGCCTTCAGCCAGGTGCTATCATCCAGCCGCACCATCAGTCCGGCCTGATCGTAGAGACTGTCGAAACGGGCCCGCACGCGGATCTGGGCGGTAAAGCCGGCACCGGTCGAAAAGCCCAAAAAATGCCCGTTGTCGCGGATGAACCCATAATGGGTCTTTCGCCAGAAATCGGTGGCGGTATCCGTCACCACGTGAAGGTTCTGGCCGTCGATCCACACCTGTTGCGGCCGGTTCAACCAAATGCCGTGCTCGAAATTCATCTTGCCCTGCATGATCCATCCCGCCTCCCATTGGTGTTGCAGTCTGGACCCTGCTCTGGCCGGAACCAAGGCCTCTGAGCGGGATTTTCCTGTGCAGAACGCAAAAAGGGCGCCGCATGGTTGCAGCGCCCCTTGATGGAGTATGAAGCCTATTCTCAGGCAGCCGAGCGATAGCCCTGCCCTGCGCCTGCATGACCGTCGAGGCGGAAGCGTGCCAGCGTTGCCGTCAGTTGGCGGCTTTCGGCAGCCAGCACCTGGCTTGCAGCCGTGGTCTCTTCGACCATGGCGGCATTCTGCTGGGTCATCTGGTCCATGTGGTTGACGGAGGTGTTGATCTCACCGAGCGCCGAGGACTGTTCGCCGGCAGCGCGGGCAATCATTGCCACATGTTCGTTGACGCGGTTGACCAGATCGTCGATCTCCTTCAGCGCTTCACCGGTGGAGAGAACCAAGGTTACGCCGCCCTTTACTTCGCCGGCCGATGCGTTGATCAGCACCTTGATTTCCTTGGCCGCATTGGCAGAGCGCTGGGCCAGCTCGCGCACTTCCTGGGCAACCACGGCAAAGCCACGACCAGCTTCGCCGGCACGAGCCGCTTCCACGCCAGCATTCAGCGCCAGCAGGTTGGTCTGGAAGGCTATCTCGTCGATCACCGAGATGATCTGGCTGATCTTCTGCGACGACTGCTCGATACGGCCCATGGCGTCGATGGCGTCGCGCACGATGCCACCGGAGCGCCCGGCACTTGCCTTCGTCTCGCCCACCATGCGGGTCGCCTCATTAGCGCGGTCGGTCGACATGCGCACCGTGGTGGTGATTTCCTCAAGTGCCGCCGCCGTTTCTTCCAGCGCTGCGGCCTGCTGCTCGGTACGCCGCGCCAACTGGTTGGAGGCCGTGGAAAGCTCGCCCGAATTGTCTGAGATCGTGCCGGCGGCCGTGCGGACATTGTCCATCGTAGCGCGCAGCGTCGCCATCGTCGTGTTGACGTTCTGCTGCAATTCGGCAAATGCGCCCTGGAATTGACCGCGCATATCCTGCGTCAGATCCTGCTCGGCCAGGGCTGCAATGACGCGACGCACTTCGCTGATGCCGCGATCAACATTTTCGACAAGTTCGTTGACGCTGCCCGCAAAACGCTTCAGGTCGCCGTCGTCATAGGCCTTGGTGATTCGCTGGCTGAAATCGCCGGCAACGGCTGCCGCCACAATGCCGCTGATCGAGATCTGCAGATCCTTGCTCTGGCGGGTCAATGCCTGTTCCTGAGCCTCCATCTCACGCATGTGGATTTCATTGGCGCGGAAAACCTCCAGCGCGCGGGCCATGGCGCCGATTTCGTCCTTGCGGTCCGTATCAGTCACCGGCTGGTCGGTGCGGCCATTGGCCATCTCGCCCATCACCGCCGTCAGGCGGCGGATCGGGTTTGCGATATCTCGGCGCGCCATCAACAGGCTGAGCGCAACGCCGAAGGCAATGCAGATGGCAGCGGTTGCGCCAAGGATCAGCACCGTGGTGCTCGATTCGTCCAAGGCATAGGCTCGCGAGGCTGACAGGGTCTTGGCCGAATAGGTGCTGTAAACCTTGACGGCGGCCGTCACGGCCTTCTGGCCATCCAGCGCCTTGGCCAGCGCATCGGACAGAACCTTGGGGTCCTTCGCCGCGTCAGTGCCGGCAACCTTCACCATGGCGCGGATACTATCGAAATAGGTGTTGAGGCTGACCCGGATATCGGAAAGCTGCTTCTGCTCTTCCGCATCGGCTGTCGTTGCAATCTTCGGCAGCCTGTCCAGCATTTCCTTGGCACGCTTTTCCGTTTCAGCGGCGAAATCGGCGGCTTTTTCCGGCGCCAGCGCCAGCTGATAGGTCATGCGGCTGATGGCGATGATATCGACGCGCAGGTCCATGGCCTCGCGGGCCACCTCTTCGCGGGCGCCGGTATCCTTCAGCGCCGCGCCAAGCGAAAACAAACCTTGCGTTCCCACCCCGGCAATGGCTGCCGCAGAGGCGCCCATCAACACGACAACGAGACTAATCTTTTTCAGTATGGAAAGGTTTTTAATATTCACGGCCTTGGCCCCGCAAGTTACACGAGAATGAGGATGGACGTGACAACCACGCATCCATACCTCTTCATTATCTAACCTACGAAAGTTAAAATTTCGGAGCAGATGTCGCATCGCAACCTTATGAAGGCTTGACACGACAAACCAAGCCTTTGCGGGCCTCGGCTCACAGACGCCGAAATGTCGCAAATCCGCGCAAGCACTTGAGTTCGCTTGCTGATTCGCCAATCCCCGTTTTCCACAGGTACCGACCACAATATCTTGTGGTTAAAAATGCATTATAAACTATGCCTTGACGAATCTCGATGAGAGCCCGAGATTGGTTTCATGTTGCGGCGGCAACTGAACCGGTTTTCACGAGGCCGGTTCTTTGGAAAACGAATCCTGTAACCGCGTCTGAAACCGGCCCGCCATGATGGCGCGCCGCATGCGGTGCCTTGTGCCGTTTTACACGCCTCCCTCGGCATAATATGGCTGGCATAAAAAGCCTGTTGATACTATATTTAGTGTTTGCAGGAAAAATACGCACCATATACAGGTCGCCCATCCACGAATGATGAGCCATTCGAATTCCCGGCACGGTGCGGGTTGCACAAGCAATCTTCGCCGATAGAGATCTCTGCGCCTTTTTCAGGGCGCGACAGCGAGGACCAGACAGATGCGCATTGAACGTCGCTTCACCAAACCGGGCCAGGGAGCCTATGCCGACATCGCCTTCCGCAAGGGTGTCAGCGAGATCCGCAATCCTGACGGTTCGATCGTCTTCCGCCTCGCGGATATCGACGTGCCGGTGCAGTTCTCGCAGGTTGCGACCGATGTTCTGGCGCAGAAATATTTCCGCAAGGCCGGCGTGCCGAAGTTCCTGAAGAAGGTTGAAGAGAACGACGTTCCCTCCTTTCTCTGGCGCTCGGTCGCCGACGAAAAGGCGCTGAAGGATCTGCCGGAAGGCGAGCGCTACGGCTCGGAAACCGATGCGCGTCAGGTTTTCGATCGTCTGGCCGGCACCTGGACCTATTGGGGCTGGAAGGGCAAATATTTCACCTCGGAAGAAGATGCGGCCGCCTTCAAGGACGAGCTTGCCTATATGCTTGCCACCCAGCGCGTGGCGCCGAATTCCCCGCAATGGTTCAACACCGGCCTGCACTGGGCCTATGGCATTGACGGTCCCGGCCAGGGCCATTTCTATGTCGATCCCTTCACGGGCAAACTGACAAAGTCGAAATCCTCCTACGAGCATCCGCAGCCGCATGCCTGCTTCATCCAGTCGGTCGAGGACGATCTCGTCAACGAAGGCGGCATCATGGATCTGTGGGTGCGTGAAGCGCGCCTGTTCAAATATGGCTCCGGCACCGGTTCCAACTTCTCCTATCTGCGCGGCGAAGGCGAAAAGCTGTCGGGCGGCGGACGCTCAAGCGGCCTCATGTCCTTCCTGAAGATCGGTGACCGGGCAGCCGGCGCCATCAAGTCTGGCGGCACGACGCGCCGTGCGGCCAAGATGGTCGTCGTCGACATCGACCATCCGGATATCGAAGCCTATATCGACTGGAAGGTGAAGGAAGAGCAGAAGGTTGCCGCACTCGTCACCGGCTCGAAAGTGGTTGCCAAGCACCTGAAGGCGATCATGAAGGCCTGCGTCAATTGCGAGGGCGACAATGAAGCCTGCTATGACCCGAACCAGAACCCGGCCCTGAAGCGTGAAATCAAGGCCGCCAAGAAGGACCAGGTTCCGGAAAACTATGTGAAGCGCGTCATCCAGTTCGCCAAGCAGGGCTACAAGGATCTCGACTTCAAGACCTATGACACGGACTGGGATTCGGAAGCCTATCTCACGGTCTCCGGCCAGAACTCCAACAATTCCGTCTCGCTGAAGGATGATTTCCTGCGCTCGGTCGAAAACGACGGCGACTGGAACCTGACGGCCCGCAAGGACGGCAAGGTGATGAAGACACTGAAGGCACGCGATCTGTGGGAAAAGATTTCCTACGCCGCCTGGGCCTCTGCCGATCCGGGCCTGCACTTCAACACGACGATGAACGACTGGCACACCTGCCCGGCCGCCGGCCCGATCCGCGCCTCGAACCCGTGCTCGGAATATATGTTCCTCGATGACACGGCCTGCAACCTGGCCTCGCTGAACCTGCTTCAGTTCAAGGATGCCGGCACCAAGCGCATCCATATTGCCGATTACGAGCATGCCGTTCGCCTGTGGACCGTGGTTCTCGAAATCTCGGTGATGATGGCGCAGTTCCCTTCGCGCGAAATCGCCGAACGTTCCTACCAGTACCGCACGCTCGGCCTTGGCTATGCCAATATCGGCGGCCTGCTGATGTCGAGCGGCATTCCTTACGATTCATCCGAAGGCCGCGCCATTGCCGGCTCGCTGACGGCGATCATGACCGGCGTTGCCTATGCCACGTCGGCGGAAATTGCATCGGAACTCGGCCCCTTCCCCGGCTTTGCCCCGAACCGCGACAACATGCTGCGCGTCATGCGCAACCATCGCCGCGCAGCTTACGGCGAAGCCACCGGCTATGAGGGCCTGTCGGTCAATCCCGTGCCGCTCATCCATGGCGACAATCCGGACCAGGATCTGGTGGCGCATGCCAAGGCTGCCTGGGACAAGGCCATCTCGCTTGGCGAAGAGCACGGCTACCGCAATGCCCAGACGACCGTGATTGCGCCGACCGGCACGATCGGCCTCGTGATGGATTGCGACACGACCGGCATCGAGCCTGACTTTGCGCTGGTAAAGTTCAAGAAGCTTGCCGGCGGTGGCTATTTCAAGATCATCAATGGTGCCGTGCCGGAAGCCCTGCGCACGCTAGGCTATTCCGAAAGCCAGCTTGCCGAAATCGAGGCCTATGCCGTCGGTCACGGCAATATCAACCAGGCACCCGGCATCAATCCCGGTAGCCTGCGCGCCAAGGGCTTTACCGACGAGAAGATCGAGGCAATCAACGGCGCCACCAAGGCCGCCTTCGACATCAAGTTCGTCTTTAATCAGTGGACGCTTGGCGCCGACTTCCTGAAGGACACGCTGAAGGTATCGGATGCGCAGCTTGCCGATATGAGCTTCAACCTGCTTGAGCATATCGGTTTCTCGAAGAAGGACATCGAGGCCGCCAATATCCATGTCTGCGGTGCGATGACGCTGGAAGGCGCGCCCTTCCTGAAGGCCGAGCATCTGCCGGTCTTTGATTGCGCCAATCCCTGCGGCAAGATCGGCAAGCGTTATCTCTCGGTCGATAGCCACATCCTGATGATGGCAGCCGCCCAGCCCTTCATCTCGGGCGCGATTTCCAAGACGATCAACATGCCGAACGAGGCAACCGTCGAGGATTGCGGTTCTGCTTATATGCTCTCCTGGAAGCTGGCGCTGAAGGCAAACGCCCTTTACCGCGATGGCTCCAAGCTCTCCCAGCCGCTCAATGCCTCGCTGATCGAGGATGAGGACGACGAGGATGCGCTGGAAGACCTGATCCAGCAGCCGCAGGCAGCGCAGGCGGTGACGATCACCGAAAAGATCGTCGAACGCGTCATCGAACGTGTGACGCGCGAGCGGGAAAAGCTGCCGAACCGTCGTCAGGGCTATACCCAGAAGGCCAATGTCGGTGGCCACAAAGTGTATCTGCGCACCGGCGAATTCGGCGATGGCCGCATCGGCGAGATCTTCATCGACATGCACAAGGAAGGCGCCGCCTTCCGGGCGATGATGAACAATTTCGCCATCTCCATCTCGCTTGGCCTGCAATATGGCGTGCCGCTGGAAGAATTCGTCGAGGCCTTCACCTTCACGAAGTTCGAGCCGGCCGGTATCGTCACGGGCAATGACGCGATCAAGAACGCCACGTCGATCCTCGACTACGTGTTCCGCGAACTCGCCGTCTCCTATCTCGGCCGTCACGATCTGGCCCATGTCGATACCTCCGACTTCTCGCAGACGGCGCTCGGCAAGGGCATCCAGGAGGGCAAGACCAACCTGCTCTCCACCGGCTGGACCCGTGGCTACAAGCCGACACTCGTCTCCGGCGGCGCCGATCGTCTCGCCGCTAACGAGCCGAAGGGTTCTGCAGGTGGCAGCCCGGCCAAGGCGTCCGTCAGCGGCAATGTGACGGCATTTGCCGGCTCTGCCGCCCGCAAGCTGGAAACCACGCTTGCCATCTCCACTTCGGAAGTCGTGTCCTTCAAGCGCGATTACGAAGAGCGGGCAAAGGAATTGGCGGAAGAGATTGCCGAGGAAATGGTGGTCGGTGAAAGCCAGCAGGTCGCCACCGCGCTCTTCTCCGACAAGGCGGAGGCCGATGCGGCGGCTGCAAAGTCCGAAGCCAAGAAGATGGAGACCCAGCGGCGCATGCGCTCCATCGCGCAGGGCTATACCGGCAACATGTGCTCCGAATGCCAGAACTTCACGATGGTGCGCAATGGCACATGCGAGAAATGCGATACGTGTGGCGCCACGAGCGGGTGCAGCTGAGGACGCTTGAGGTTTGAATGATAGTGCGGCCCGAGGGAAACCTCGGGCCTTTCTTTTGCTGTTTCAGCACCACAAGAGTGTCACACGAAGCGGCCATGGCGGGGCTTGCGGCGGGCAGTTGGTGAGGCGACCTATCTGATCGATGCAACAGGGGTCAGGCTCAGTGGCGCTGGATCGCAGTGGGCGAGGTTCTCCGACCATGCCTGTGGTGCCAAGGTCCACATTGTCTATGATGCGGACGCCGAGCAGCCCATCTATAGTGATTTCGGTCCAGGCGATCGTGAGATCCATCGAATCTTGCCGCACCCAGCGGAACTATAACACATTGAAATAAAAAACGTATTTTTGCTGCGTCCTCTTAGCCGCAAGTTTTTCTGTTCTGTGCGATTATGGGTTTTGCAGATGGTGCGCGAAAGTGTCGCCAGAGTAATCACGCCGCAGGAGATCTGCATCTGACAGTGCCGGCATCAACTGCTCAAGGGCAAGATGCATGCAGCCGGTCGATCCGCCGGGTGTCAGAACAAAGCCGTCGATGGCGCACTCGTCAACCCACTGGCTGATTTCCGAGAGCGCATCCTCCACCGTGCCGATGATTCGCCAATGCCCTGATCCGTTGACTTCGGGCCTTTCCAGCAACTGGGAGACCGTCAGGTCCTCGCGCGCAATCAGACGCCGCAGCAATTCGGCATGCGTCTGACTTCCGCGCGTGGCGAAGGGATGCGGCAGATCGGCGACCGTCACTTGCCGGTCATCCGGCCAATCGGACAGATCAAGCCCGATCAGGTTGAACACATGGGCAAGTTTCCGCCCGCGATCGGCTCCCGCATGCGTCGCCTCGAACAGGTCCATCGCTTCGGCCCTGCTGGCTCCAAGAAAGAGGCTCAAGCCCGGCAACAGGCGGATGTCGTCAGCGTTGCGCCCCTGAGCCGTGGCCCGCGCACGCAGGTCTCGCCGAAACTGGATGGCCGCCTGCATGTCCGGCGTCGATGCGAAGATCGCATCGGCGAAGCGAGACGCGAACTGGCGCCCGGCCTCCGAGGCGCCGGCCTGCACCAGCGGAACAGGCGCACGGCTAAAGGCAGGAATGTTCAGCGGCCCCTTCACCTTGAAATGCCTGCCATCGTAGTCGATCGGTCGGATCAGGCTCGGATCCGCCATCATCCCCGTCTCACGATCCCGGACCATGGCCTTTTCGGGATAACTCTCCCACAGGAGCCGCACGACTTCGACATATTCATGGGCCCGGTCGTAGCGGTCTTGCGAAGACGGCATGGCATCGAGTCCGAAATTTTGATTGCCATCCAGGGCAGTGACGATGTTCCACCCTGCACGCCCCTGGCTCAGCCAGTGCAAAGACATCATCTGCCGCGCCAAAATATAGGGCGGCATGAACATGGTGGAGACGGTGGATAAGAGGCCGATCTTCTGCGTTTCGCGTGCCAGCGCCGCAAGCAGCACAGTCGGATCCAGGCTGGCGAAACCACCACCCTTGCCGAGCAGCGCCATATTCACGAACATCGCATCCGGACGGAACACGAAGTCGAGCTTGGCGGCCTCCGCCCTGTGGGCGATATCGATGAAGAACTCCGCACCGAGCATGTTGTGCGTCCCGCTATCGGGGCGCCGCCAGCCATTGCCACTGAGCCATGTCGGGGCCAGCGACATTCCTACATTCAATCTCTTCGACCTACGCATCGCATGCCCTTTCATTTCTTGAAGTTTGGGGCCAGCTGGGAAGCCGGCCCTTTCCAGGCATGGCAATCAGAAGGTTCCGCGAACACCGACGCCGAACATGCGCGGCGCAGTCATGCTGGCCTCGGTACCACCGATACCGCGGTTCTGCTGCATGTAGGTCGGTGACCGCTCGTCAAAGACGTTCTTGACGTAACCATAGACATCCAGCCCCTCGTGGACCTTATAGTTCGCGTTGACATCCACGACCGTATAGGGATCGACCGCATACATGGCGTCGTTGGCCGTATTGGAGTAGTATCCGTCGATGTGGCGGACCTGGCTGGACAGGTTGAGCGCCTCGGTGACGTCCCAGCTGACGCCCAGCGTCAGGGTATAGCCGGGAGATTTCGCGAACTCGTTGCCTTCATAAGCGACATTGCTCTTGATCTCGTCGATCTCCGTTTTCAGCAGACCGCCGCCCGCCTTGACCACCAGATTGTCGAGCAGCTGGTAATTCGCTTCCACTTCCATCCCGTAGGCATGCGCCTTCTCGGCATTGATGGTGTAAGACTGGAAGACGTTGTTCGAGACTTCCACCGGAATGTTGAACTGGGCATTCTTCATGTCCATGTAGAACACGTTGGCATTCACCGTGAGCCGATCGTCAAGCAGGCTCGTGCGCGTGAAGATTTCGTAATTCCAGATCGACTCCTCTTCGAACTCCATCCACTTGCGCGAGGTGAGGTTGAGCGAGACGCCGCCCGGATTATAACCGCGGCTTACCATGGCGCCGACGGTCCATTCCGGATTGAATTCATAAGCCAACGAGGCTTTGGGAAGCAGCGCGGAGAAGGTTTCGTCGAAAGCAACGCTGTTGGCGGAATAGACTGAAACGCCATCGCGCTGGATGCGATCAACCTGGTAACGCAGACCACCCGTGAACGTCCATTGATCGGTCAGCCGGTAACT
Source organism: Rhizobium sp. FY34 (assembly GCF_005222845.1). Classification (GTDB taxonomy): domain Bacteria; phylum Pseudomonadota; class Alphaproteobacteria; order Rhizobiales; family Rhizobiaceae; genus Neorhizobium. Next base: position 150,868 of record NZ_STFZ01000021.1, read on the forward strand.
CGCCTCCGTGAAGAGACCGACATTGTCCTTTGTATCGTCGAAGGTAGAAGTCGTGCCATATGTACCGGTTAGATAAAGGATTTCGTCTGTTTTTGTATGGCCGTAGTAGAGGCCGGCGACACCGCTCAGAACATCCTCCTGATCTCCGAAGGTAACCCGGGTTTCGTTCGAAACATTGGTCTGGTCCACGTCGGCATCGCCATTATTCACCTGACCGACCGTTCGAACGGCTTCGGTGTCGGTTAGCTGGGTCTGGTTGGATACGACAACCCCGTTGGCGAAATCATAGCTCAGGTCGAGCACGCCGGTATTGGTCTTCTGCGCCCAGCTCGGCATGGTCGTGGTGATGTGGTTCAGGTCCTCATAGGGGGCAGACGCCGCCTCCTGGCTCGGCCGATTCGTATCGCTATACGAATAGGTAAGCTTGGCCGAAAAGCCGGAAAGCTCTGATGGTTCCCAGAGCAGCTTAGCGCGACCGGTGAAGGATTTGAAATTCTGGTCCGTACCATTCTCGTAAAAGCCGGAATTGATGTAGTCGATGAAGGTGTCCCGGCCGGAATAGTCAAGCGCAATACGCCCCGCCAGCTCATCCTCGATGATCGGACCTGAGACGGCGACCGAGGCGCGGCGTGTTTTGTAACTGCCGATTTCCCCCTGGTAGGACACCTCCGGGTCGAAGGTCGGATCCTTCGTCTTTACAATGAGCGCACCGGCAATCGCGTTGGCACCCTGCGACGTCGTCTGCGGTCCACGGAATACTTCGAGGCTCTCAAGGTCCCAGATCGAGGAGGCACCGAAGTAGAACTCATTATAGGTAAGGTAGTGGCCATCGACATTGATGGAGGCGCGCGGCACGGTTCCCGCGAAGAATGCCGTTGAGCCTGTATTCGGTCCCTGCGTATCCAGACCGCGAATGATCGGCGCACTGACACTATCAGGGTAGACGACATTCGGCACATCAGAGATAGCCTCGGAGACCGAGGTCTTTCCTTCTTTCTCTTCCTGCTCGATCTGCTTGGCGGACTTGGCCGAGACGGAGGATGCGGTCTTGCGGATGTCTCGCGACACCTTCTCGCCGGTGATGAGGATTGGCGCAAGAACCGTGCCTTCCTCGTTTTCCTTCGTATCTTCCGCCCTTGCAACGCCAGCGACGAGCGCGGTGGACAAAGCCAGGAAACTGACGCCGTAACGCAGACGGCGCGTGGACATGGACCCCATTACTACTCTCTCCTAATACATGACTAAAATCGTCATGTTCTTCTAAGCGCACAGGAGATTGTTCCGCAATAAGGAATGCATTCCACATTTAAAGGAATTGTATCAGTCTGCAAACTGTTGCTGGACCGCAACACATGCCGAACAGGAAAGCTCCATCGGGCAAAATCCTGGCTGTTGACTGAGTGAACTCAGCGCGCCATGACAGTGACACGGGAACCGGCGGTGCCGCTGAAGATGAGAGGATGAGGAGCTTTGCCCATCGACAATTCAGAAGAACACGAGACAGATGCCCATGCCGAAAAGCGCTCGGGCACGATTCAGTCAGTCTCGATCGCGACCCGTTTTCTCAGCATTTTAGCCGATGCCGAACAGGAACTCGCACTCGGCGAACTGGCCCGACGCGCCGAAACCGGCCGCTCGACCGCCCACCGCTATCTGCAAAGCCTGGTAAAGGAGGGTCTTGCCCAACAGGATCCCGGCACCGGCCTCTATGATCTTGGCCCAACCGCCCTTCACATCGGCATCGGCGCGCTGAGGCGCATCGACGCTGTAGAGATCGCGGCCCGCCACATGAAATCACTGACCCATGACCATGCCATGAGTGGCGGCGTCGCCATCTGGACCGATCGAGGACCGACACTTGTCCGCTGGTACAGGAGTGCTTTTTTCTCGGTCAACCCTTTGGCCTTGGGCGACATTCTGCCGATCGACAACACCGCCTGCGGCCTGGTTTTCCAGGCGCATCTCCCCAAGATCAGAATCGATGCCGCCCGCAAGCAGCAACCCACCCATTTCCGCGGCTCCGCCCCGGACAAAGCGACCCTGGACCGCGTCCGGGAAACCGGTTGGGCGGAAATGACGAGCCATCTTCTGTCGAATGTCACGGGACAGGCCGTTCCGATCTTCGACGCGCAGGAGGAAATCGTCTGCGTGGCCACCACGGTCACGGATCTGGGCCAATTGCGCGCGCCAGAGGATCGCGAAGCGCTGCTGCGGGAAGCCTGTCGCATCAATGAAGCCACCGGCGGCGTCGCCTTTGCCAGACGGGTGCAGGGCTCCGCGTCCTAGACAGCCTGCCGCAGGGGAACGACGAGCGGCGTCCCGGCCACAGGATCGGGAATGATCTTCGCACGAAGACCAAAGACATCGAGCAGAAGCGCCTCGGTCACAATATCGGCGGGAGCGCCTTGCGCCAGGATCGCCCCGTCCTTCATGGCGATCAGATGCGAGGCATAGCGGCAGGCCTGATTGAGATCGTGCAGGACCGCAACGATCATACGACCCTGGCTGTTCAGATCCGACAGGAGATCGAGCAATTCGATCTGGTGAGTGATATCCAGATAGGTTGTCGGCTCGTCGAGCAGCAGCAGCGGTGTATCCTGCGCGAGCAGCATAGCAATCCACACACGCTGGCGCTGCCCGCCCGAAAGTTCGTCCACCAGCCGATTGGCCAGCGCTGAGATCCGCGTCGCGACCATGGCGCGCTCCACGGCCTCGTGATCCGCATTGCTCCACTGTCGAAAGAAGCTTTGGTGCGGAAACCGCCCCCGCACCACCAGGTCAAAGACGGTGATCCCGGGTGGGGCCGTCGCCGACTGTGGCAACAGCCCGAGCTGGCGCGCGACAGATTGTGACGGCAGCCCATGGATGCTCTTGCCATCGAGCAGAACGCGGCCCGCAGTCGGCGCGATAAGTCGCGACAGGGCTTTTAACAAAGTCGACTTTCCGCTGGCATTCGGCCCGATAATGACCGTGAAGCCGCCATTGGGAATGACAACGGAAAGACCTTCGGACACCGTGCGGTTCTCGTAGCGAAGTGTCAGGTCTTGAGCGGCAAGGCGATGGATCAAAGAGGGCTCCCGATGGCCAATCTGCTTTCTGGCGTATTGCATTGCGGAACGCATCCTGCAATATGGACTAGACTAAATTTATCAAGTTTACTCTCGCCCGTCGAGGGCCACAATGACGGCATGACAATGCGAACCTATCTTTTACATCTGCTGCTGGCTGCGGTTGGCGCGGTTTCCGTGATTTTCGGTGCTGACCCGGTCCTCGCACAGGAAAGTGCCTGGCCCCGCACGATCCAGCATGCGGCAGGCGAGTTGACCCTTCCTGCCAAGCCGAAACGCATTCTCTCCACAACGCCAAGCGTTACCGGCATTTTGCTGGCGATGCAGGCCCCTCTTCTTGCGACGGCCGCCACTACACCCAGTCCGCTGACCGACGACAAGGGCTTTTTCATCCAATGGGCAGATGTTGCCGATCAGCGCGCAGTGGAAGTTCTCTATCCGAACCTGTCTTTCGATATTGAAGCCATCATCGGCTGGGAGCCCGATCTGGTGATCGGCTCCGCCACCGGCGCCGATAGCATTGTCCAATATCTGCCGGAACTGCAGGCACAGGGCATACCCACCCTGGTGGTCAACTACTCCAACCAAAGCTGGCAGGAACTGGCCACGCAACTCGGCGCTGCCACCGGCCTGGAACGAGAGGCCACCGAATCCATCAACCGCTTCGACGCCCGAATACGTAAGGTGGCTCAAGCCATCCAACCGCCGAAGGAGCCGGTCTCGATCGTCGGCTACGACATCAGCGGCAGTTTCTCGATCGGTAAGCTACACAGCCCACAGGGGCAGTTGCTGGCTGCCCTTGGCCTCACCGTCAGCGAATTGCCGGCAACACTGAAATCACAGGTCAGCCGCAGCTCCAATGCCGACTTTATCTCACGCGAGAACCTGCCTGCCGCGATCACCGGCACACACGTCTTCCTTTTGCGCGCGACGGAGCACGACGTCGCGGATTTTCTGGCCGATCCGCTACTCGCCAATCTGACAGCAGTGCAGAAGAAGCAAGTCTATCCGCTCGGCCCCACATCCTTCCGCATCGACTATTATTCCGGCCTGGAAATGGCCGATGTGGTGGCACATAGTCTCGGCACGCAATGAAGCGCGTTCAAGGTCTCATTCCATCAACCGTGAGGAAGCAGCAGCATGGGGGCCGACACCAGAAACCTCTGTGGCTTGCTGCCTGCATCGCGCTTCTGGGCGTTGTGGCACTTCTCTCCATCCTCGTCGGGTCCCGGTCGCTGGCACCGTCTGTGATCGGCGCAGCACTTTTTTCGTTCGACCCCCACAACGATGCGCATCTGGTGATCTGGAGCCTTCGGATCCCTCGTCTGATCATCGGGATTCTCGCCGGTGCCGCCCTGGGCGCATCCGGCGCCGTGATGCAGGCACTCACGCGAAATCCGCTCGCCGAGCCGGGCCTGCTCGGCGTCAATGCCGGCGCGGCAGCGGCGGTCATTCTTGGCGTAGCCATTGGAGACATCAACAATATTCACCACTATGTCTGGCTTGCCTTCGCCGGTGCCGGCCTTGCGGGAGGAGCGGTCTTCGTCCTCTCCGCGAACGGTGGGCGCGGTCCCGATCCGCTGCGACTGGTGCTCGCGGGTGCCGCCCTTTCAATCATCCTTGCATCTCTCACCGGCATTGCGCTGCTCAATACGCCGACATCCGCGCTGGAGACCTTTCGCAACTGGGCGGCCGGCTCAGTCGATGGTCGCGATTTCGAGGTCGCGGCGACCCTTGCCCTTTCCGTTGGCTGCGGTTTGCTGATCTGCATCATGATTGCCGGCCATCTGAATGCCGTCGCCCTCGGCGACGATCTTGGCCGTGCACTCGGCGTTGACCTGCGCCGCACTCTGCTGCTCGCTTGCCTAGCGGTCATGTTGCTTGCCGGCTCTGCGACAGCTGCAGCCGGGCCGATTGGATTTGTCGGCCTGATGGCCCCGCATCTCGCCCGTGCGATCGCCGGCCCCGACCAGCGCTGGATCCTCAGTTTGTCAACCGTGATGGCAGCCCTGCTGCTGCTGGTGGCGGACATCATCGGCCGGGTGATCGCAGCCCCGGCAGAAGTCGCGGCAGGCATCGTCACCGCACTGATCGGCGGACCATTTTTCCTGGTCATCGTACGGCGCACGGGGGGTGGCAAACCATGAGCCACGTCGTCATCCGACCTCTGGGCAATGCAGTCTTTCGTCTTCACCGGCGCAGCTTGTGGGTCGGGCTTCTCGTCATGATCTCGACCATTTTTCTCGCAGCGCTGCTCATGCGGACAGGAACCATGGCGCTGTCCATCAGCGAGATATGGGAAAGCCTGATTTCACCTGGGTCCCATCCGACAACGGACCGCATCATTATCCGTATCCGCCTACCGCGCCTGCTGACAGCCGTGCTGGTCGGTGGATCACTTGGGGTGAGTGGCGCCATCTTCCAGTCGCTCTCCCGCAATCCGCTCGGCTCCCCCGACATCATCGGCTTCACCACAGGAGCGGCCACGGGGGCAATCGTTCAGATCATCCTGTTCAACTCGGGACCTTTCCAGACATCGCTCGCGGCCATAGCCTCCGGGATGGTGACGGCAGGCCTTGTCTTCGTGCTGGCGCGGAAAGCCGGAACCACGGGCAGTTATCGCCTCATTCTCGCCGGTCTCGGCCTGGGTGCGGTTCTGTCGGGCGTGAACACGGTTCTGCTGGTGATGGGGAACCTCGACCAGGCCGCCTCTGCGCAACTCTGGCTTGCCGGTTCGCTCACCGGCCGCAGTTGGTCCCATGTCCTACCGGCCCTGATCGGCTTTGTCGTCTTGCTGCCGGTTGCCGCCTGGCATGCCCCGCAGTTGGACCTACTGGAAATGGGTGACGATACAGCACGACAGCTGGGTATTTCCCTCGAACGCCTGCGCCTTGTCACGGTGCTCGTCGCGGTCGCTTTGTCGGCAATTGCAACAGCTGCAGCCGGACCGATCGCGTTCGTCGCACTCGCCGCTCCACAGCTCGCACGCAGGCTGACGGGCACGCCGACCGTGCCGATTGTCATTGCTGCGTTGACCGGAATGGCTCTGCTGTTGGCTGCAGACTGCGTGACCCAGCACATGCCGTTCGATCTCAACATGCCGATCGGCCTGACGACGGGCCTGCTCGGGGGCATCTATCTCCTCTGGATGCTGACCAAGCGATGAGCGCGGAGGAATGCACGGCGCACCGGAACTCTAAGGCAGTGAGCGGCAACGTGTCGAAGAAAACAGCCTAGTATGTTATCGTAGGCACAAGGAGACAGGGTAGTCCTCCCCGCTTTAACCGGGTTCATCTATAGAAATCGCGCGGCCATTTTCAGCTTCTGAGCGGGTGTGATGCCCTTTGACAGCAGTCAGGAACGAGCAGCAGGAGTTAGCACCGCCATGCCTGCATCAGACGTTATCGTCCGGCTGAGCACCGGCCGCTCCCGCACGTGTCTGTACCGCGCCACACTCTATCGCAAGATCGCCGAAGGCACATTTCCCGACAGGACAGCCACACGGCGAGTCTCGCCGATATCCCGCAGGACGTTCCCGACCTTCATCCAGGCATCGCGGAGACCTATAGGCGCAGAATCGAGCGTTTGACCGCAACGCTTTCCCAACCTGGTAACGCGCTAGAAGCCGCAGACACCATTCGCGAGATCATCGATCGCGTGGTGGTCACTCCCGGCCAGAAGCGCGGCAGCTACAGCATCACACTGGAAGGCGAGCTTGGCACCATCCTCGACTGGATCGATCGCAGCGGAAAACCTGGTTACAAACCCAGGTCAGACGCGGCCCAATCCCGTTTGTCAGTCTCGGTAAATGCCCGGGCTTTACCCGAGGATCCATCGCCAAGCATTCTGCACGCATGGCAGGATGTGTTTACATCATCACCAATCAAAAACGCGGCACGCTGTATATCGGCGTCACGTCCAATATTGAACGGCGCATTTGGGAGCATCGCGAGGGCATCACACCCGGTTTTGCGAGCAAATATGGATGCAATCGTATGGTTTGCCATGAGGAGCACGATAACATAGGAACGGCGATCCAGCGCCAAAAGTCCCTCAAGCGCTGGTATCGAAAGTGGAAGATCGAAATCATCGAAGGTCTCAATCCAGACTAGGGCGACCTCTATCCGGAGCTCTGGTGAAGGATAGAGCTGCGCGATTGGGAACAGGGGCACTGCGTGCGCGACCAGACGGCACGCGCCTATCTGAAGGTCATCGCCACCAATCCGGATGGCACGGCGGAGGTACTCCAAAGAGGGCGTGGCGTGATCGCCGGCGTATGAGCCAGTTCGCCTCCACTGCTGCACCATTGCCCCTCACCCTGACCCTCTTCCCGCAAGCAGGGAGAGGGGACGAGCGTAGCCGATGCGGCTTACCGCGCCGCAAACGTCGCCTGGCCAAGGTAGGGATGAAGACATTTCAGAAAATGAACGGGCCTGCGTTTCTACCGGCTTAAAGACGGCACCTGGAGCACGATAAAAGCGCGGGGCACGTCCCCTCGCCCCGTCAAAACGGAGAGAGGGTTAGGGTGAGGGGCAGGCATCAATGCCGCAAGGCAGGGCAAGATGCCATATCCGCACCTGCCCCCGCCAAAAAACTCAGCCGCGGCCTTCCAGTCCCGTCGCCACAACCGATACGCGGAACCGACCATCGAGATTGCGGTCGAAGATCGCGCCGACGACGATATCGGCCTCGTCCTGCACTTCGTCGCGGATGCGGCTTGCTGCCTCATCCACTTCAAACAGCGTCATGTCCGATCCGCCGGAAATGGAGATCAGCACGCCGCGCGCGCCATGCACGGAAATATCATCAAGCAACGGGTTGGCGATGGCCGCTTCCGCCGCCCGCATCGCCCGGCCCTCGCCTTCGGCCTCGCCGGTGCCCATCATTGCCCGGCCCATGCCGCGCATGACGGATTTCACATCGGCGAAATCGAGGTTGATCAGGCCTTCCTTGACGATCAGATCGGTGATGCAGCCAACGCCGGCAAACAGCACCCGATCGGCGGTCATGAAGGCATCGGCAAAGGTGGTCTTGGCATCGGCAATGCGAAACAGGTTCTGGTTGGGAATGACAATCACGGTGTCGGCCGCCAGACGCAGCGCCTCGATGCCGGCCTCGGCCGTCTTCAGGCGGCGATTGCCCTCAAACGAAAAAGGCTTGGTGACGACGCCGACGGTCAAGATGCCGGCAGCGCGGGCTGCGGCTGCAATTACCGGGGCGGCCCCCGTGCCCGTGCCGCCGCCCATGCCGGCGGTGACGAAGCACATATGCGAGCCGGCGAGATGGTTCATGATCTCATCGATCGATTCTTCGGCCGCAGCGCGACCGACTTCCGGCAGCGAGCCAGCGCCGAGACCCTCGGTCACATGCGCCCCCAGTTGGATGCGGCGCGTCGCCTTGGACGTGGCCAGCACCTGCGCATCCGTATTGGCGGCGATGAATTCCACGCCCTGCAATTCTTCGGCAATCATGTTGTTGATGGCGTTGCCACCGCCGCCGCCGACACCGATAACGGTGATATGCGGCCGTAAACCAGAAATGCCGCTCTTGGCGTCGGTCATTTTTACTCTCCTTTGATGCCGGGCAGGCTGCCTCACCTGTTGGCGGGCAGCGAATCGATGCGCACAGTAGCACAGGCAACAAGGCATGGCCGGGGCAAGACGGCCCCTGGTGCAACATGCCTGCTTGCCATATTCAGGCAAAACGAAAATGGCTTCCCCGGTTGCCGGGGAAGCCATGCATTTGGGTCAAGCGGTTCGATCAGAACTTGTAGTTCAGGCCGGCCTTGATCGTGTGGTCATGCACGTCCTTTTCCGAGCCGACGCCATTGGCAAAGCTGCGGACATTCGGCGTGCCGGTATAGTTATATTCCACCTTGGCGGAAATCTTGGCATTCAGTTTCTGCTCGATGCCGGCGCCGACGATATAGCCGGCCTTCCAGCCATCCGGACCCGATACGCCATCGGCATCGCGAAAATTGGTCATGGCCAGACCGGCCGTGCCGTAGAGCAGCGTCTGGTCAAGCGGCACGCCGGCCTTGGCCTTCAGGCCCAGACGATGACGTTCCTTCAGGTTACCGCCATCGACGCGCACATTGGCGTCGCCGAGATAGGACAGTTCGCCTTCGCCGCCGACGACCATGCCGCCAACATCGGCATTGTAACCGCCCTGCACGCCGGCAGCGACACCCTTGCCGCCATCAAACGGGTTGAGGTGGCGCGATGCGGTGCCCAGATGGCCGCCGACATAGGCGCCATCCCAGGTGCCGCCGGACGCGGCAGCCGGTTCACTATAGGCCGGTGGTTCGGAATAATTGGTGAGGTCGGCAGCCGATGCGAGCGTCGAGGCGAAAGGTGCGGCCGAAAGCGTGGCAATCACTGCCAAGGCGAGGGATTTCGTGGTCATTGTTAAACTCCATACACAGCCTGCGTGCGGCGGATGCGCAGGCGATACATCTGGCCTTGAGCCTCGGGATCTTTCAGCGCAGCCCACCCTGCCCCTTCGCGGCACTGTCGATCCCGTACCGAAGCCTCATCATTTTCACGAATCTATAAACACATCCTTAACCAGACCGGCCGGGCAGCCAAGTTCTGCGACAATCCCCCGTCACGAGCCCGTGAGCCGTAAAAAGGCCTCAAAATCGTCAGGGATTGGCCTTGAGATAGGCAATCATGTCGTCAATATCGGACTGAAACCAGAAGCCGAAGAAACTCATCTTGTTGCCGGGTACCGCAGCCTTCGGGCTTGAAAGAAAGGCCGACAGCGAGGCCTCATCCCAGACGAGCCCGACTGATCCGGCATCGCGAAGGGCAGCGGAATAATTATAGCCCGCGACACTGGCGGCACGCCGGCCAAACACGCCCTTCAGATGCGGACCAAAACCGTTCGCCTCGCTACCCACAACATGGCAGGAGGCGCATTTCTGGAAGGATTTCCGACCAGCCTCGGCATCTGCGGCGTAGGACGTGACCGGTGCCAAGGGCAGGAACAGGCATGCCAGAGCCACGATCAGGCCCGACTTGGCGGATCGCCGTTTGACAGACATGGAGCTCAGCATAGTCGAACCTCTGATCATCATGACACTCTCTACGGTCAAGCGGGAGCCTGGATCTTTGCCCGTGCCGTCAGCAGCACCCGTATCGGCCGCTGAGATTGTGAATCAAGCGCTTGAGACGCTGATTCCGCAAACCTGTGGAAGTCCTTGTTCGCATAGTGGGAATGTCAGGACGGGGCACAAAAGCAAAAGGCCCTCGCCCGCAGGGGAACGGGAAAGGGCCTGACATGACTGATAGTCAATTCTTTGTCCTTCGAAGCAACGTGGAGGGCTGCGCTGACTTTCGGTCGTCTGTTTTCGAAAAGTAAAAATTTTAGGCAGTGGATCACCCAGACAACGAAGCTTTGCAGCTTTGGTTCCACTGATCCTTAACTTCCAGCCGTTAGCATTTTCGCTGCCACTCACATAACAGGGAGAAGAACATGGCGGCTCCAAGCTTCCGCTTCACGCATTACGACCTCAAGGAACAGCGAGGCGGCACGACAATCGAAGTCACGCTGTCGGCGGTCAACAATGTCCGCCTGATGACGGCTGCAAATTTCCAGCGCTTTACCGAAAAGCTCGACTTCAAATATACCGGCGGCGTGGCGAAAAAGTCCCCCGTGCGCATGGTCATCCCGGAGGGTGGCCATTGGCACCTGCTGGTCGATGCCGAAGGCCATCACGGATTGGCGGAATCGAATGTCAAGATGCTGGCAGCACCGGGAAGCAGCAGTGCGCCCCGTCAGCAGAAGGCCTCCTGAAGCCTAAAGCCCTTAGCCGCCGCGTTCGCGCCGCAGCTTGGCCCACCAGTCGAGCCGCTTGCGGATATCGCGCTCGAAACCGCGTTCCGGCGGATCGTAGAAAGTCTGCCGGCCAAGCTTGTCTGGAAAGTAATCCTGACCGGAAAAGGCGTCGGGCTCATCATGGTCATAGCGATAGCCATCGCCATAGCCCTCCCCCTTCATCAGTTTGGTCGGCGCATTCAGGATGCGCTTGGGCGGCAAAAGCGATCCATGCTCCTTGGCCGCCCGCATCGCCGCCTTGAAAGCCACGTAAACGGCATTGGATTTCGGTGCCGTCGCCAGGTAGACGCAGGCCTGCGCCAGCGCCAGTTCGCCCTCCGGCGAGCCGAGATAGTCATAGGCATCCTTGGCGGCATTGCAGATGACCAGCGCCTGCGGATCGGCAAGGCCGATATCCTCCACCGCCATGCGCACAAGACGCCTTCCGATATAGAGCGGATCCTCGCCGGCATCAAACATGCGCGACAGATAATAGAGCGCTGCATCCGGGTCCGAGCCGCGCACGGATTTGTGCAGGGCCGAGATGAGATTGTAATGCCCGTCCTGCGCCTTGTCATAGACCGGCGCACGTCGCTGGACGATCGTCACCAGACCATCCGGATCAAAGACTTCATCGGTGCGGGCCGCCCGCCACACCTCTTCTGCAAGGGTCAAAACAGCCCGGCCATCACCATCTGCCATGCGGATCAGCGTGGCGCGCGCATCATCGGTCAGCGGCAGCAGCTTTTCCTCGGCCTGTTCGGCGCGGGCCAAAAGCTCGGCCAGGCTCTCTTCATCATGGGCTCGGAAGGTCAGCACGCGGGCGCGTGACAGAAGAGCGGCGTTCAGCTCGAAACTCGGGTTTTCCGTCGTTGCGCCAACAAGGATGACCGTACCATCCTCCATCACCGGCAGGAAACTATCCTGCTGGGCGCGGTTGAAGCGGTGGATCTCGTCGACGAAGAGCAGTGTCTGGCGCCCGTCCATGCGGCGAATGCGGGCACTCTCGAAGACTTTCTTCAAGTCAGCCACGCCGGAAAAGATCGCCGAAATCTGTTCAAAGGCCAGACCTGCCTCGCCCGACAAAAGCCGCGCCACCGTCGTCTTGCCGGTGCCGGGCGGCCCCCAGAAGATCATTGAGCCGAGTGAGCCAGAGGCGATCATCCGCCGTAGCGCGCCATCCTCGCCCGTCAGATGCGGCTGGCCCGTCACCTCGGACAGAACTGTTGGCCGCAGGCGATCCGCAAGCGGCCGCCGGGAGGCGACCGCATCGGGGAGTTTCGGCTTAAACAGGTCATCGCTCATCGGAAGAACTGGCGGATGCGCTGCCCGTCGCGCTCGATCTCGACCCGCCAGAAACCGGGATTATCCTCGACAAGCACTTCCATCGCCTTGGTCGTGGGCACCGGGTCGCCATTGACGGCAATCATGATATCGCCCGGCTGGAAACCGAGGCGGGCAGCAGGCGAGCCGCGCACCACTTCCGTGACCACAATGCCGGTCTTGTCCGTCGGCAAGCGCAGTTCGGTGGCAAGCTTTGGCGAAAGATTGGCGACACGGAGGCCGGCGAACGGGTTGCGGCCCTCGATCAGCCGTTCATCGCGCGGCACGGTTTCCGGTGCCACGCCCAGCGACATCGTCACATTGCGCTCTGTGCCGTTCTGCAGCACGGTCAGGCGGACCGACTGGCCAAGGCCCGCCGTCGTCAACCGGTACCAGAGCGCATCAGGATGTTCGACGGCGATGCCATTGACGGCGCTGATGACTTCGCCGGATTTCAGGCCGGCCTTATCGGCGGGACCGCCTTCGACGACGCCGACGATAAGCGCACCGCGTGCCGATTTGAGGCCAAGCGCCTCGGCAACCTCGGAATTCACGGGCTGGAAGGTCGCTCCCACATAGGGCTTCTCAAAGGTCTTCTTGCCCTCTTCGGCAGCCGCCACGAAAACCTTGACGAGATTGGCCGGGATGGCAAAGCCGATACCGTTCGATCCACCACCGCGCGAAAAGATCGCGGTATTGATGCCGATCAGTTCGCCCTTCATATTCATCAGCGCACCACCGGAATTGCCGGGATTGATGGCGGCATCCGTCTGGATGAAGAAGCCTACATCGCCGCTCGTTACCTGGTTGCGGGCGAGTGCCGAGACAATGCCGCTCGTCACGGTCTGGCCGACGCCAAAGGGATTGCCGATGGCCAGCACCAGATCACCCACTTCGACGGCATCCGAATTGCCGATGGGGAGCACAGGAAAATCATGCTGACCCTTCACCTTCAGAACGGCCAGATCGATGTTCTCATCCGTCAGCAGCACTTCGCAGGGAAATTCACGGCCATCGGGCAGCGCGATCTTGATATCGTCGGCGCCCTGGATGACGTGGTTGTTCGTCACCACGATGCCATTCTGTGAGACCAGTACGCCAGAGCCGAGCGACGACTGCTTTTCCGAACGGTTCGGCATGCGCTGGCCAAAAAACTGTTCGAAGAAGGGGTCGCCGGCAAACGGGTTCAGGCGCTGTACGACGCGCTCGGCATAGACATTGACGACGGCCCCGGACGTCTGCTTCACCAGTGGCGCAAAGGACAGCTGCATCTCCGTGCGGTTCTGCGGCACGGATTTATCCTGCGCAAAGACGGCGGATGGAAGACACAGCACCAGCGCCACGATTGCGGTCGCGACGCGTTTCGGCATGCTCAACATGTGATTCCTCACTTCAAAGGGGACGATAGTCTTGTAGCGTCTGAGGCTAGAAAGAAAAGGTGGCCGAAAATAGGGACAGATCGGCGCCGATCTTACCCAGATAGAGTGCAATGGCCCTGGTGCCAAGCGTTGCAAACATGGACCGACGCCGCAATCCTATGCCTGTCACCCAGATTTAATACACGCCTTTAGTGCATATGTTGTAGCATCTCTCGCTATCAACACTGTAGCGGAGGCGAGCATGACAAAAGCGTTCAAGTTGACCTCATGGAATGTCGAATGGCTGATCGACGCGTATGGTGTCGTCAGCGGACTATTTGAGGAAAAGTCCAAGAGTTTCACCGGGCGTCGTCCATCCATGGCGGATGCAGAGGCCAAATTGAAAGCTCTGCGCCAGGAAGTCCTCGAGATGGATCCTGACATCCTGTTTTTCATAGAAGCGATTCGCGGTGCAGAGGCGATGGCACAGTTTGCCCAAAGCTATCTTCCCGAATACAAGCTTATCACCCATGCGGGCAAAGACGACAAGGCGTACGGCACGCTGGGTGAACAGTGGATGTGGTTTTTGGTGAAGCCAGCGCTTGCGGACAGAACCGGGGCCCATTTGCTCGATCTTGCCATATGGAAGTCCTATACGGAGCAGGCCTCACTCGGCAGTCACCGCAATGGAAGATGGACCTTCTCTGCGCCGTCGCTTGACAAGAAAAACATGTCTTCCGGTGCAAACATCCGCCAAGAACACGAGCATTACCGCCATCCACAGATCCTGGTCATGAGCTATGAGGGACGCCGTATCGAAATCATTGGCTGCCACTTCAAGAGCAAACATATCGGCATCGATGTGCCGCAACGACAGGCGGACGAAGCAGACAAGGCATACTTCGAAAGAGCCGACGTCTCATGGTTCATGGCCAATGCTCATGTGGCCCGCGCCAAACTGACGACAGAGGCTAGCGATGTTCGCTATTACATTGACAAGCGCTTCGACCAAGAGGAGTTGCCGATCATCTTCGTCATCGGAGATCTGAACGATGGTCCGGGTAAAGAATTGCTGGAACGCGAGTATCTGCTTCACGACCTTATCGGCGTATTGCAGGGCGACATCTTTTTTGCCCGCAGATTTCTCAACCATGCCCTCTTCGATTACCCGCAAAATCTACGGTGGACGGCACGCTTTGAGGACAAGCTTGACCCCGCACGCAAACCGACAATCCTCCTCGATCACATCACGTTCACCGAGGCAATCAGCCGGCGTGGACTTGGCCCCCTGATTATAAAGCCTCAGTCAGGCTTTATCGAACACGAGGTCCATGACCGCATAAACGCAGTGCTGAGTGACAAGGCCAAGACGAGCGACCACGCACCGGTCAGCCTCGTGGTATCGAACCACGAGGCATAGCATCTGGTCAGGCCTATTCCGGCAGGATGCGCACGGCACCCTTGTCGGCGCTCGAGGCAAAGGCTGCATAGGCCTTCAGCGCCGTCGTTACATTGCGCTTGCGCGGTGCCAAAGGCTTCCAGCCCAGTCTGTCCTGTTCGGCGCGGCGGGCGGCCAGTTCCGATTCGACAACCCGCAGGTTGATCGTTCGGTTTGGAATGTCGATGTCGATCATGTCGCCTTCGCGCACCAAGCCGATTGCGCCGCCATTCGCGGCTTCCGGGGAGGCATGGCCGATCGAGAGACCGGATGTGCCGCCGGAGAAGCGCCCGTCGGTGATCAACGCGCAGGCCTTGCCGAGGCCCTTGGACTTCAGGTAGCTCGTCGGATAGAGCATTTCCTGCATGCCGGGGCCACCCTTCGGGCCTTCATAGCGGATGACGACGACATCGCCAGCCACCACTTCATTGTTGAGGATGGCCTTCACCGACGCATCCTGGCTTTCAAAGACGCGGGCCGGACCGGAGAATTTCAGGATCGATTCATCCACGCCGGCCGTTTTCACGATACAGCCGTCGAGCGCAATATTGCCATAGAGTACAGCAAGCCCACCATCCTTGGAGAAGGGTTTTGCCACCGAGCGGATGACGCCGTTGTCGCTATCGGTATCCAGTTCATCCCAGCGCGACGACTGTGAGAACGCAACCTGCGTCGGCACACCGCCCGGCGCTGCCTTGAAGAAAGTGCGCACGGTTTCCGAATTGGTGCGGGTAATATCCCAGCGGTTGATGGCATCACCCAGCGTTGCCGCATGCACGGTCTTGCAAGCGGTATTAAGCAGGCCGCCACGCTCCAACTCGCCCAGAATGCGCATGATGCCGCCGGCGCGGTGCACATCTTCCATATGCACGTCCTGCTTGGCCGGCGCGACCTTGGACAGGCAGGGCACACGGCGCGACAGCCGGTCGATATCATCCATGGTGAAATCGACGCCGCCTTCATAGGCGGCCGCCAGAATATGCAGCACGGTATTGGTCGATCCGCCCATGGCGATATCGAGCGTCATGGCGTTTTCGAAGGCTTCCTTCGTGGCAATCGAACGCGGCAGCACGCCGTCATCGTCCTGCTCATAATAGCGACGGGCCAGATCGACGATCAGGTGGCCGGCTTCGACGAACAGGCGCTTGCGGTCCGAATGGGTGGCGAGCGTCGATCCATTGCCAGGCAGCGACAGGCCGAGCGCCTCGGTGAGGCAGTTCATCGAATTGGCGGTAAACATGCCCGAGCATGAGCCGCAGGTGGGACAGGCCGAACGCTCGATCGTTGCGACGTCTTCGTCGGAAATCTTGTCATCGGCAGCCGCCACCATGGCATCGACGAGGTCGAGTGCGACGGTCTTGCCGTGCATCACAACCTTGCCGGCCTCCATCGGGCCACCGGACACGAAGACGGCCGGGATGTTGAGGCGCATGGCAGCGCTCAGCATGCCGGGCGTGATCTTGTCACAGTTGGAAATGCACACCATGGCATCGGCGCAATGGGCGTTGACCATATATTCGACCGAGTCGGAAATGATCTCGCGCGATGGCAGCGAATAGAGCATGCCATCATGGCCCATGGCGATACCGTCATCCACGGCAATCGTGTTGAACTCCTTGGCCACGCCACCGGCGGCCTCGATCTCGCGGGCGACGAGCTGGCCAAGATCCTTCAAATGCACATGGCCCGGTACGAACTGCGTGAAGGAATTGACCACGGCAATGATCGGCTTGCCGAAATCGCTGTCCTTCATGCCCGTTGCGCGCCAAAGACCGCGCGCGCCAGCCATGTTGCGGCCGTGAGTCGTCGTTCTGGAACGGTAGGCAGGCATGGTGTTATCCTCGTCTGGATTGATGGGAGCCCGCCGCTTGCACCGACGGTCTGAAAGCCCCGCTTTTTTGAACTTTCCTAGACGAAATGCCCTGGAGTGTCACTATCAGGAGACGCCAAACCGGTACGGTTGACCGGTAACGGCGACCACGTCAACGTGGCGACACTTTTCTGCAGCCCGCTGTGAAACTATTCCATCCTGCCTTACGTATGAGGGCATAGATCCTCAATGCCGCGTCGGAGATATGATCCATGTCGCTTTACCGCCCACCCCGCACTCAATCTTCCGAAATCACCCCCCGCGAGGTATATCTGTCGCGCCGAAGCTTCATGGCCGGCACGGCGGCAGGCCTTGCCTTTGCCGCATCCGGCACGGCCCTGGCTGCACCACTTGCAGCCACGCCCAGCGCCTACAAGGTCGCTGACAAGCTGACGCCCAAGCAGGACGTGACGACCTACAATAATTTCTACGAATTCGGCGTCAACAAGTCAGATCCCGCCGCCAATTCCGGCGACTTCAAGCCCACGCCCTGGGCGATCGAAGTGGGCGGGCTGGTTGCCAAGCCGCAGGTGATCGATCTTGAAAAGATCATGACCGAAATACCGATGGAAGAGCGCGTCTACCGCATGCGTTGCGTCGAGACCTGGTCCATGGTCATTCCCTGGATCGGCTTTCCACTCTCGGCCCTGCTGGACCGTGTCGAGCCGCTCGGCAGTGCAAAATACGTCGCGTTCGAAACCGTCGTCAGACCGGCGGAAATGCCCGGCCAGAGCGGTTTCTTCCAGCCCCTCAACTGGCCCTATGTCGAGGGCTTGCGGCTGGACGAAGCGCGCCATCCGCTGACGATCCTTGCGACCGGCCTTTATGGCGAGACGCTACCCAACCAGAATGGTGCGCCGATCCGCCTTGTCGTGCCTTGGAAATATGGCTTCAAGGGCGTCAAATCGATCGTCAAGATCACGCTGACCGAAAAAGAGCCGCCCACCACCTGGAAGAATTCCGGCCCGTCGGAATATGGCTTCTATGCAAACGTCAATCCGGCGGTCGATCACCCGCGCTGGAGCCAGGCAACGGAGCGGCGTATCGGCGAAGGCGATGGGCTGTTCGGCGGCAGGCGTGTCGATACCCTGCCCTTCAACGGCTATGCCGATGAGGTTGCCGGGCTCTATGCCGGCATGGACTTGAAGAAGTTCTATTGATCATGGCGCTCCCTGCCCTGCCCGCACGGCTGAAGCCGGCATCCGTCTGGGCGCTGTATGCGCTTGGCCTGATGCCGGGTCTTTATGCCTTCTACCTCGGCATCTATGGCGGCTTAGGCGCCGATCCGGTGCGCGAATTCGAGCATCTGCTCGGCACCTGGGCGCTGCGCTTCCTCTGCGCCGGGCTCGTCATCACGCCGATCCGCGATCTTCTCAGTGTCAACCTTATCGCCTATCGTCGGGCGCTTGGCCTGATCGCCTTCTACTATGTGCTGGCGCATTTTACCGTCTATCTGACGCTCGATCGCGGCCTGATCCTGACCTCCATCCTCGGCGACATCCTGAAGCGGCCCTATATCATGCTCGGCATGGTGGGATTGCTGATCCTAATTCCGCTGGCCCTGACCTCGAACCGCTGGTCGATCCGCCGGCTTGGCAGCCGCTGGAACAGCCTGCACAAACTCGCCTATCCGCTGCTTCTGGCAGCCCTCCTGCACTATGTGCTGTCGCTGAAATCCATCACGCTGGAACCGGCCATCTATATCGCCGTGGTCACTGTTCTGCTCGGCTATCGGCTGGTGCGACCAAAGCTGATGGAACGTCGCCGGGCGCGGCGCGTCACAGCGACCCGGTAGTAGCCCCACGGCCGGACCGGGCATAGGAAGATCCGCCACAGCACCCACGCCAGAAGAATATTTATCTCGTAAGCTTGTCGAGTGACGCCCTGCCCGTTCAATGTAGCGCAGGGAGCGAAGGGCGCCCTCAACCACAAGAGGAGACGAGACATGCGTGTCATGGTGATGGTCAAGGCAACCGAAGACAGTGAAACAGGCATTATGCCAACCGCGGCTCAACTCGCGGCCATGGGAGAGTTCAACGAACAACTGCAACAGGCGGGCATTATGATCACCGGCGATGGCTTGAAGCCCTCAAAGCTTGGCAAGAGGATCGCCTTCGACGGAACCGATCGGCGGGTCATTGACGGTCCATTCCCGCAAACCCGCGAACTGGTCGCCGGCTACTGGATCTGGGAGGTCGAGACCATGGAGGACGCGATTGCCTGGGTAAAGCGTTGCCCCAATCCCATGCCGGGTCCAAGCGAAATCGAGATCCGTCCTTTCTACGAGATGGCGGATTTTGCCGACATAGTATAACCGATGTTCCGGGGCTGATCGTGGCGAATTGGGTGGAGGAGCGTATCTTATGACTGCTAAGCGGGACAAGGTGAACCCTGCGAACTAATGGATCTGCAGTCCGCAGAACTCGCGACTTCATCCCGCCGAAAGGATATCGGTCGCATGATGATCTTCGTCCACGCCCTCTATCAGGAAAACAGCACCGTCAGCGTTCTTGGTCCGCAGAGGCAGAATATACTGATAGGCGGACGATGCGTACCAAGATTGCGCCAGAGCCAAATTTGGGAAGGCAATCACGATCAGGTCGCCCTTGAACGTTCCCTCCAGCATGTGCTTCTGCCCGCCGTGCACGATGAAGCGCCCGTCGAACGGAGCCAGCGTTGCGTCGATACTTTCGAGATAGGACACTATCGCGGCACCCATCTCGACATGTTGAAGATGACCAATGGCATAGCAAGTCATCGTGTTTCCTCTCAGAAGTCGATCAGGCCGCCGCAGCGGGGCGCGAACCATTCGAGGCTCCCGAAGATCGCCACGACCATCGCCTGTGAGAGGATGAATATCCAGCCAAAGCCATTCGGGAAGATCAGTTCGAGCATTGGCAGGGCTACACTAACCAAGACCCAAAGCGCGTTTCCAAGAACGATCATCTGAACCGCCCAAGTCGGGACGATCGGGGTCCGAGCGAGGTACCCAATAAAGCCTGCGATTGGCAACAGTAAGAGACCCGCCCAGAACAGCACCCCCGCGGGGACCAGCGTGATGCTCGCAATAAATCCAGACGTGAAGACCAGCAGAGCACCCATGATGGCGCAGGTTGCTGCGTCCAAAACAAGAATGGATTGCAGTGAGGTGCAGCGGAAACGATCGGGCATGACATGTTCCTTCGGTTATGGCCCCTGCGTGCAAGTGCCGGGGCGCCATCATCATCTGACAGGAACGGACACGCATCAATTACCTCACAGGTAATGGCCCTACCTCGCGTAGCGATGTATCAAAGGCCATGGTTCAGCATAATAACAGCGTTGGAAGCCTCATCAGGCAGTGGCGACAACGCCGCCGATTGACCCAACTTGGCCTTGCGGTCGATGCCGAAATATCGCAACGCCATCTCAGCTTCCTGGAATCTGGTCGCTCGCATCCGAGCCGAGAAATGCTCATACAGCTGACAGACAGGTTGGCGGTGCCGTTGCGAGATCGCAATGTGATCCTCAACGCGGCAGGCTATGCCGCTCACTTCCCACAACACCCGTTGACCGCGCCGGAGCTTCAGGCCGCAAGGGAGGCAATCGAACGCATCTTGCATGGTCATCTTCCCCATCCAGCGCTGGCAGTGGACCGGCATTGGACGCTGCTGTCCGCGAATATGGCAGCGACCGCCCTGATGACCGGCGTCGCCCCCCACCTTCTGGCCGGGGACGCCAACGTCCTGAGGCTTAGCTTGCATCCAGAGGGGCTGGCACCACGCATTCTCAATCTTGAGGAGTGGCGGAACCATGTGCTGGACCGCCTCGGCCACGAGATTGAACGCTCGGCAGATCCGACGCTGTCGATACTGATGGACGAATTAAGCGCATATCCCGTTCCAAAGGCGGGACGTCACCGCCGTCCAACTCCAAAACAGCATCAGGATATCGCGGTTCCGCTGAGGATACAAAGCGATGCAGGGCCATTGTCCTTTTTGAGCACGACAACGGTGTTCGGAACCGCAGTCGACGTGACGCTGTCCGAAGTCGCCATCGAGGCGTTCTTCCCCATGGATGCCGAAACCGCTCGGACGATGATGAACATGCGTTCACTCGGTGCCGGGATATGAACGGAGATAAAAATCACGCTATAGCGCCAAACAAAAAAAGGCCGGGTGATCGCTCACCCGGCCTTTTACATTCCGTCCCTTGCGGGATTGGATTTATGCAGCTTCAGCAGCTTCGGCTTCAGCAGCAACGCGAGCCTTGTCGGCTGCGCCCTTGGCGTTCACATCGCGCTCAACGAACTCGATGACGGCCATGGCAGCATTGTCGCCCTGACGGAAGCCAGCCTTCATGATACGCAGGTAGCCGCCGTTGCGGGTTGCGTAACGCGAAGCAATGGCGTCGAACAGCTTCTTGACGGCATCCTGGTCCTGGATCTGCGAGATCGCCTGACGGCGAGCATGCAGGTCGCCGCGCTTGCCGAGCGTGACAAGCTTCTCGACGATCGGGCGGATTTCCTTGGCCTTCGGCAGAGTCGTCACGATCTGCTCGTGCGTGATCAGCGAAGCAGCCATGTTGGCGAACATCGCCTTACGGTGGCTGGCGGTACGGTTGAGCTTGCGACCGGCTTTCTGGTGGCGCATCTCTGGTCTCCTTTACTTGCAGACATAGGCCTGCAGTTTAAACGTGCTGTCCATTTCGCTCGGCGGACCACGATGGCGGTCCGCCGGGAAATGCTGGCGGGTTAATACTGGTCTTCGTAGCGCTTTGCGAGATCTTCGATGTTTTCCGGCGGCCAGGCAGGAACTTCCATACCCAGATGCAGGCCCATGGAAGCCAAAACTTCCTTGATCTCGTTCAGCGACTTGCGACCGAAGTTTGGCGTGCGCAGCATTTCCGCCTCGGTCTTTTGGATGAGGTCGCCGATGTAAACGATGTTGTCGTTCTTCAGGCAGTTGGCCGAACGGACCGAAAGTTCCAGTTCGTCCACCTTCTTGAGGAGGGCCGGGTTGAACGCGAGTTCGGTAACGGCTTCCTCTTCGGTTTCCTTCTGCGGCTCGTCGAAGTTGACGAAAACCGACAGCTGGTCCTGAAGGATACGAGCGGCAAACGCAACGGCGTCCTCGCCCGTGACCGAGCCATCGGTTTCGATGGTCATGGTCAGCTTGTCATAGTCAAGAACCTGGCCTTCACGGGTATTTTCAACCTTGTAGGACACCTTCTTGACCGGGGAGTAGAGGCTATCGACCGGGATGAGACCGATCGGCGCATCTTCAGCACGGTTACGATCGGCAGGAACATAGCCCTTGCCGTTGTTGACCGTGAACTCCATGCGGATTTCCGCACCCTCGTCGAGCGTGCAGATAATGTGGTCAGGGTTCAGGATTTCGATGTCGCCGACCGTCTGGATGTCGCCAGCAGTGACCGAACCCGGACCCTGCTTGCGCACGACCATGCGCTTGGCATCGTCGCCATCCATCTTGATGGCGATTTCCTTGATGTTCAGAACGATATCCGTCACATCCTCGCGCACGCCGGGGATGGAGGAGAATTCATGCAGCACGCCGTCGATCTGCACGGCGGTCACAGCCGCACCGCGCAGCGAAGACAACAGAACGCGACGAAGCGCATTGCCGAGCGTCAGACCAAAACCGCGTTCAAGCGGCTCGGCGACGAGCGTTGCCTTTGTGCGGCCAGACGAGGTGAACTCCACCTTGTTCGGCTTGATCAGTTCCTGCCAGTTCTTCTGGATCATGTGTTTCAAACCTTCCGTTCGCTGCCACTATCCAATCGTGACAACCGAGCATGAGAAGCGCCTAGAAAGAGAGTTCTTCTTCGGCGTTACGGCAAAGCCGCCATACCTCGAAAACGAGATAAAGCGGCGATACCGGAATTCGAACAAAGGCCGCCCGAACACGGGAAGCCTCCGCAGGCGCGTTAGACGCGGCGCTTCTTACGCGGACGGCAACCGTTGTGCGGGATCGGCGTCACGTCGCGGATGGAAGTGATCATGAAGCCGGCAGCCTGGAGGGCGCGCAGAGCCGATTCGCGACCGGAACCCGGACCGCAAACTTCGACTTCGAGAGACTTCATGCCATGTTCCTGGGCCTTCTTGGCGCAGTCTTCAGCAGCAATCTGAGCAGCAAACGGGGTAGACTTACGCGAACCCTTAAAACCCTTGGCACCAGCAGACGACCAGGCAATTGCATTGCCCTGCGCATCGGTGATGGTGATCATCGTGTTGTTGAACGTGGAGTTCACGTGAGCAACGCCCGACGAGATATTTTTACGTTCGCGACGGCGAACGCGTGTGGCTTCCTTGGCCATGTTCTTCCTTTCGTTGATATCGTCACCGCCGTAACACCAGCGGCTCCACCGGGACAGACAGCGCCTGCCCCAAACTCAAAAAGAGGCCAGCGACAAAAACGCCAGCCTCTCCCTTCCGGCAACACCGGAAATTACTTCTTCTTGCCTGCGATCGCCTTCGCCGGACCCTTGCGGGTGCGGGCGTTGGTGTGCGTGCGCTGACCGCGAACGGGCAGACCACGACGATGGCGAAGGCCGCGGTAGCAGCCGAGGTCCATCAGACGCTTGATGTTCATCGAGGTCTCGCGACGCAGGTCGCCTTCAACCTGGTAATCGCGGTCAATGGTTTCGCGGATCTGAAGGACTTCTGCGTCCGTCAGCTGATGAACGCGACGCTCTGCCGGAATGCCGACCTTGTCGACGATCTCCTGAGCGAATTTCGATCCAATCCCGTGGATATAGGTCAGCGCGATAACGACGCGCTTTGCAGTCGGGATGTTGACGCCAGCGATACGTGCCACGCCTATTCTCCTTGCGTTCCAGTTGCCATCCGGCAAGTGGTGCTTCTTCCTGAGAGCAGCCGCACACGGCCGCCAGTTCAATCTCGTCCGGGACAAGTCAAAACGACCGGACCCGGACATCCTCTCGGATGAGCCGCACCGATCGCTATCTATTGTCGCGAGTTGGCGCGGTGTTTAACGGAATCAGTTGGATTTTGCAACTGGGCCCGCCAAGATTCTTGTCGATGACCCACGGCGCTCACAGAGCGCCGAGGATTGCCTCTATATCGCCGGTCACAACATCCATGTCCGCCATGCCGTCCACGCTCTTCAGCCTGCCCTTGGCATAGTAGAAACCGATCAGCGGGGATGTCTCCTTGTAGTAGACTTCCAGACGCTGCGTCATCGTTTCGGCGTTGTCGTCCGGGCGGCGCTTGAAGTGCGTTGAACCGCACTTGTCGCAGACACCCTCTGCCGCAGGCCTCTTGTCGCTATCGTGGTAGACACTGCCACACTGGGCGCAGGAATAACGACCCGACACCCGGCGAACCAGTTCCTTGTCGTTGACCTTGAGCTCGATGACGACAGACAGGTCGAGACCTTTTGCGGCCAACATGGCTTCGGTGGCATCCGCCTGCACCAGCGTGCGGGGAAAGCCATCCAGGATAAAGCCCTTTTCGCAATCCGGCTGATCGATTCGCTCGGAGACAATGGCGATGACAATATCGTCAGAGACGAGCTTGCCGGCGTCCATGACGGCCTTGGCGCGCTTGCCGACATCCGTTTCGGCCGCTACGGCGGCACGAAGCATATCGCCTGTGGAAAGTTGCGGTATCCCGTACTTCTCCACGATTCGCTGGGCCTGGGTCCCCTTACCCGCACCCGGCGGCCCCAAAAGAATCAGTCTCATCGTCCCCTCTTTCCTCCACGCAACTTGGACTTCTTGATCAGACCCTCATACTGCTGCGCAATGAGGTGCCCCTGGATCTGTGCTACCGTATCAAGGGTAACACTGACAACAATCAAAAGCGAAGTACCACCAAGGGCTAATGGGATGCCCGTGCGCGCAATGAGCGTTTCGGGAAGAATACAGACGAAAACGAGATAGGCCGCACCGACGACGGTGATGCGCGTCAGCACGTAGTCAATGTATTCCGCCGTGCGTTCACCCGGACGGATACCCAGAATGAAACCGCCATGCTTCTTCAAATTGTCGGCCGTGTCTTTCGGATTGAAGACGATAGCCGTGTAGAAAAAGGCAAAGAAGGCGATCAGGCATCCGTAGAACACCATGAACAGCGGCTGGCCGTGCTGGAGGGCGGCGATGATGGCCGTTGCCCAGCCCGGCAGATTGGTATTTCCCGCAAAGCCCGCGGCGGTTGCCGGAAGCAGCAGCAGTGACGAGGCAAAGATCGCCGGGATGACGCCAGCCGTGTTCAGCTTCAGCGGCAGGTGCGACGTGTCGCCCTGGAACATCCGATTGCCAACCTGGCGCTTAGGATACTGGATCAGCAGCCGGCGCTGGGCGCGTTCGACAAACACAATCAGCGCAATGACGCCGATGGCAATGACGACAACGGCCAGAATCAGGAAGGTCGAAAGAGCACCGGTACGACCGAGTTCCAGCGTACCGGCAAGCGCGGTCGGCAGGCCTGCGGCAATGCCGGCAAAGATGATCAGCGAAATACCGTTGCCGATACCACGCGAGGTGATCTGCTCGCCGAGCCACATCAGGAACATGGTGCCGCCAAGCAGCGTAACGACCGTGGAGATGCGGAAGAACCAGCCCGGATCGAGCACGAGCCCCTGCCCGCTTTCCAGCCCGACGGCAATGCCATAGGCCTGCAGCGTGCCGAGAAGCACTGTGCCGTAACGCGTATACTGGTTAATGATCTTGCGGCCCTGTTCGCCTTCCTTCTTGAGATTCTCAAGCGTCGGAACGACGGAGGTCATCAACTGCACGATGATCGATGCGGAAATATACGGCATGATGCCGAGAGCGAAGATCGCCATGCGCTCGACGGCGCCGCCGGCAAACATGTTGAAAAGACCGAGGATACCGCCGGCCTGGCCGCGGAATGCCTGCGCATAGGCTTCAGGATTGAGGCCCGGCAAAGGGATATGCGTACCCAGACGATAGACCAGCAATGCAAAAAGCGTAAACCAGAGACGCTTCTTAAGGTCAGTTGCCTTCGAAAAGGTAGAAAAATTAAGATTGGAGGCCAGTTGTTCAGCTGCAGAAGCCATGCATTTCTCCGCCTGACCAGTTCCGGCGGCCCGATCATGGCGGCCTCTCCGGAAAGCAGTCCAAATTCAGGTTCAGAAAACCGGGAGACGGGAGGGCTGCGATGCAACCTTATGCCTCACCCCATTTTCCGCGATAGCCCGGCTCATTGCCGATGATCCGGCCCGGGCGCGTGAGGCTCACATATGGGAGCAAAATCGCCCGGTGTGAAGCACGCCGGGCGATTCTTCAGTGCATTATTCAGCGGAAGCGACTTCCGGCACCTTAATGGAGCCGCCAGCCTTTTCGATCTTCTCGACCGCAGACTTGGAAGCGCCAGCCGCCTCGATCGTAACCTTCGCCGTCAGTTCGCCATCGGACAGAACGCGAACGCCGTCCTTGATGCGACGAATGACACCGGCAGCCTTCAGGCTTGCAGCATCGATCGTTGCGGAAGCGTCGAGCTTCTTGGCATCGATGGCAGCCTGGATACGGCCGAGCGACACGACAACGAAGTCGGACGCGAAGATGTTGTTGAAGCCGCGCTTGGGCAGACGACGATAGATCGGCATCTGACCACCTTCGAAGCCCTTGATGGCTACGCCGGAACGGGCCTTCTGACCCTTGACGCCGCGACCACCGGTCTTGCCCTTGCCGGAACCGATACCGCGACCAACGCGGATACGATCCTTGCTGGAGCCTTCGTTATCTTTGATTTCGTTCAGTTTCATCGTATCTTCCTCCGTCTCACTTCACGTCGACGACGCGAACGAGATGCTGGACAGACCGAATCATGCCACGCACGGAAGGCGTATCTTCCAGCGTGCGGACGCGGTGCATCTTGTTGAGGCCGAGGCCGATCAGCGTCTGGCGCTGTACGGAGGGCCGGCGAATGGGGCTACCGATCTGTTCGACCGTCACCGTCTTCTTGGTTTCATTGGCCATCAGAGGAGCTCCTTATTCTTCCGATGCATTGCCGGAAGCGGCACGGCGAGACTGAAGCGTAGCATACTTGATGCCGCGCTGCGCTGCGATGTCCTTCGGATGCACCTGGTGCTTCAATGCGTCGAACGTTGCACGAACCATGTTGTAGGGGTTCGAGGAACCGGTCGACTTGGCGACGACGTCGTGAACGCCGAGCGTTTCGAAAACGGCACGCATCGGGCCACCGGCGATGATACCGGTACCGGCCTTGGCAGCACGCAAGAGAACCTTGCCGGCGCCATGACGGCCGTTGACATCGTGATGCAGCGTACGGCCGTCACGCAGCGGTACGAAGATCAGGTCACGCTTGGCAGCTTCCGTTGCCTTGCGGATGGCTTCCGGCACTTCACGTGCCTTGCCGTGGCCGAAGCCTACGCGGCCCTTCTGATCGCCGACGACGACGAGAGCAGCAAAACCGAAACGACGGCCACCCTTGACGACCTTGGCAACGCGATTGATCGCGACCAGCTTGTCGACGAATTCGCTATCGCGTTCTTCACGGTTCGAGCGATCCTCGCGCGAGCCTCTCTTTTCCTGTGCCATTGTCCTTTTCCTTTTTCTTTTCCGGTTCGAACGGCAAACTAAGACAAGCCGACGGATCCCCTGTGTGGGGACTTCCACCGGCCGGTGATGGCGTCAAACGCCAAAAGTCCGGCTCCCAGAAGGAGCCGGACAATAGTTCAGAAGCTCAGACCGCCTTCGCGGGCTGCATCGGCAAGAGCCTTGATGCGACCGTGAAAAATGAAGGCACCGCGGTCAAAGACCACTTCCTTCACACCAGCCGTGGTGGCGCGCTCTGCAACGAGCTTGCCAACTGCGGCTGCAGCAGCGGTATCGGCACCCGTCTTCAAGGACGAGCGCAGTCCGGTATCGAGCGTGGAGGCAGCCGCAAGCGTGCGACCAGCCACATCATCGATGATCTGGGCATAGATGTTCTTCGACGAGCGATGAACCGACAGACGCGGGCGGCCGTTAGCAACCGCCTTAATCTGGCGGCGCACGCGGCTCGCGCGCTTTGCAAGTGCTTCTTTCCTGCTAGCCATTTCGCGTCAACCTTACTTCTTCTTGCCTTCCTTGCGGACGATCCGTTCCTCAGCGTACTTGACGCCTTTGCCCTTGTAGGGCTCTGGACCGCGGTATTCACGGATTTCCGCTGCTACCTGACCGACCTGCTGCTTATTAATGCCGGTGACGACGATTTCCGTCGGCTTCGGCACGGCAATGGTGATGCCCTGCGGGGGCTCATAGATGACGTCGTGGCTAAAGCCAAGCGACAACTGCAGGTTCTTGCCCTGAAGCGCCGCGCGGTAACCCACGCCGTTGATTTCAAGCTTGCGCTCAAAACCGTCTTTCACGCCCTTGAAGATGTTCTCGATCATCGTGCGGGACATGCCCCACTTTGAACGAGCATCCTTGGAATCATTGGCCGGAACCACCGAAACCGCGTTGTTATCGAAGGAAACCTTCACTTCGTCATTGGCGACGAAGACGAGTTCGCCCTTAGGACCCTTGGCAGTCACTGTCTGGCCATCAACCGAGGCCGTGATTCCTGCAGGCACCTGAACGGGCTTTTTACCGATACGAGACATTGTTCACCTGTCTGTTTCGCTGAAGACAATGCTTTGGCCTTAGAAGACCGAGCAAAGTACCTCACCACCAACATTCTGTTCGCGAGCCTGGTGATCAGCCATCACACCCTTCGGAGTCGAAAGGATAGTGATGCCGAGACCGTTCGCGACCTGCGGAATGGACTTGACCGAGACATAAACTCGGCGGCCCGGCTTGGACACGCGGCCAATCTCACGAATGACAGACGCGCCTTCATAGTACTTCAGTTCGATTTCGATCTCGGACTTGCCGTTGCCGTAATCGACCTGGGTGTAACCGCGGATGTAGCCTTCGGCCTGCAGCACGTCCAGGACGCGCGCACGAAGCTTGGAGGCCGGCGTGCTGACAGTCGTCTTGCGACGGGCAGCGCCGTTACGGATGCGGGTGAGCATATCGCCCAGAGGATCAGTCATGGTCATTGAACCGTCTCCTTACCAGCTGGACTTCACGATGCCAGGTACCTTGCCCATGTTGCCCAGTTCGCGAAGCGCGATACGGGACATCTTGAGCTTACGGTAAAAGGCACGCGGGCGACCGGTCACTTCGCAGCGATTCCGAACGCGCGTCTTCGAGCCGTCACGCGGCAAGGAGGCGAGCTTCAGGGTAGCCTTGAAACGATCTTCGATCGGAAGTTCCTGGTTCATGACGATGGCCTTCAGTTCTGCACGCTTGGCAGACTGATTGGCGACCGTCTTGCGGCGGCGCTTGTTCTTTTCGATTGCGCTTGTTTTCGCCATATCGAGTTCCTTTTCTACGCTCGTCGTTACGGTTACGTACGGAACGGGAAGTTGAACTCTTTCAGAAGAGCCCGCGCTTCGTCGTCCTTGGTGGCCGTCGTGCAAACGATGATGTCCATGCCCCACATCTGATCAACCTTGTCGTAGTTGATCTCCGGGAACACAATGTGTTCCTTGATGCCCATAGCGAAATTGCCACGGCCGTCAAAGCTCTTCGGATTCAGGCCGCGAAAGTCGCGAACGCGCGGAAGCGCGATGTTGATCAGGCGGTCCAGGAATTCATACATGCGAGCGCCGCGCAGGGTTACCTTGGCACCGATCGGCATGCCTTCGCGCAGCTTGAAGCCGGCGATGGAATTCCGAGCGCGGGTAATGACCGGCTTCTGACCGGCAATAGCGGCCAGATCAGCTGCAGCAACGCTGGGCTTCTTGGAATCGGAAGTCGATTCGCCAACGCCCATATTGATGACGATCTTGTCGATCTTCGGGATCTGCATCTCGTTGGCGAAACCGAACTGTTCCTGCATCGCTGCGCGAATGCGGGAGACATATTCCTTCTTGAGACGCGGCTCGTACTTTGCCTCAGCCATCGATGACATCTCCCGTACGCTTGGCTACGCGGACCTTCTTGCCATCGACAACGGAGAAGCCAACACGGGTCGGCTTGCCGTCTTTCGCGACGATCGCGATGTTCGACAGATGGATGGACGCTTCTTTGTTGATGATGCCGGCTTCGGTGTTCTGGGTCTGGCGCTGGTGGCGCTTTACCATGTTCACGCCCTGTACGACGGCGCGATCTTCCTTCGGCATCACTTGAATGACTTCACCGGTGCGGCCCTTGTCCTTGCCGGTGAGTACGACGACGCTGTCGCCCTTGCGAATCTTTTGCATGGCTGTAGCTCCCTTACAGTACTTCCGGAGCCAGCGAGATGATCTTCATATGGTTCTTGGCGCGAAGTTCGCGCGGAACCGGTCCGAAGATACGGGTGCCGATCGGCTCTTTCTTATTGTCGATGAGGACCGCTGCGTTGTTATCGAAGCGGATGACGCTGCCGTCTGGACGGCGGATGTCCTTGGCGGTGCGAACAACGACGGCTTTCATAACGTCGCCCTTCTTGACGCGGCCACGCGGGATCGCTTCCTTGATCGATACGACAATGATGTCGCCAATCGAAGCGTACTTGCGCTTGGAGCCGCCCAGCACCTTGATGCACATGACACGACGCGCGCCGGAATTATCGGCAACGTCGAGGTTTGTTTGCATCTGAATCATGTCAGGTCGCCTTCTCGTAATGACCGGAACGGTTGGGTTCTCACCCCCTCTTCCGGCTCATGGACATATTTTGTTTTTCGCGCGGGATGGTGTCTTGCCAAGGTGGTTTCTCAACCCGAGACCTTCCCTGCGCTGCAAAGCAAAAGAACGCCCGTGTGTTAACGGGCGTCCTGCGCCAATGCGCTGCTTCATACAGATTTCTACGCCGAACACAAGGCCCGGAACGCTTCGACCCGTAAATTAAGCCTGGGCGGCGATAACCGTCCAGCACTTATCCTTGGAGATCGGTGCGCATTCCTGAATGGAAACGACATCACCGGTCTTGTATTGGTTGTTTTCGTCGTGAGCCTTGTACTTCTTGGAACGACGAACCGTCTTCTGGAGCAGCGGGTGAGCGAAACGACGCTCAACCCGAACCACTACCGTCTTGTCGTTCTTGTCGCTGACCACGACGCCCTGCAGAATGCGCTTCGGCATATTATTCTTCCCTTAGGCCTTTGCTTCTGCCGCCTTCTGGCGGGCAATGGTTTTCACGCGAGCGATGTCCTTGCGAACTTCGTTGACGCGCGAGGACTTTTCGAGCTGGCCGGTCGCCTTCTGGAAGCGCAGGTTGAACTGCTCCTTCTTCAGGTCCGCAAGCTTGTCCTTGAGCTGGTCGGCGGTGAGGCCGCGTACTTCTTCGGCTTTCATTGTGCCTTTTCCCTTACTCTGCGATGCGCTGAACGAAGCGCGTCTTGACGGAGAGCTTGGCGGAGCCGAGGCGAAGAGCCTCGCGCGCCGTTTCCTCGGGCACACCGTCGATTTCGAACATCATACGGCCGGGCTTGACCTTGCAAGCCCAGTATTCGACCGAACCCTTGCCCTTACCCATACGAACTTCGGTCGGCTTTGCCGTGACCGGAACATCAGGGAACACGCGGATCCATACACGACCCGCACGCTTCATGTAGCGCGTGATCGCGCGGCGAGCCGCTTCGATCTCGCGTGCATTGACGCGGTTGGGTTCGAGAGCCTTGAGGCCAAATTCACCGAACGCCAGGTCGAAGCCACCCTTGGCAACGCCCTTGATGCGGCCCTTGAACTGCTTGCGGTACTTGGTACGCTTTGGCTGCAACATTTTCTTATTCTCCGAGCTTATCTTTCGCCAGCGCTAATCAAGCGTTCTCGCGACGACGATCACGGTCGCGGCTAGCCGGACCCTGAGCATCACCTTCGAGACCGCGGCGTTCGGATGCCATCGGATCATGCTCAAGGATTTCGCCCTTGAAGATCCAGACCTTGATCCCGCAAATACCGAATGCGGTTTCGGCCTCAGCCGTACCGTAGTCGATGTCTGCACGCAGCGTGTGAAGCGGAACGCGACCCTCGCGGTACCATTCGGTACGTGCGATTTCGGCGCCACCCAGACGGCCTGCGCAGGTGATCTTGATGCCTTCGGCACCCAGACGCATGGCAGACTGTACCGAACGCTTCATGGCACGACGGAACGCGATGCGGCGCTCCAGCTGCTGAGCGATCGACTGAGCAACCAGGGTTGCATCAATTTCCGGCTTACGCACTTCAACGATGTTGAGATGCGTTTCGGAGTTGGTCATCGTGGAGATCTTCTTGCGAAGCTTCTCGATGTCCGCGCCCTTCTTGCCGATGATGAGACCCGGACGAGCCGAGTGGATCGTGACACGGCACTTCTTGTGCGGACGCTCGATGACCACCTTGGCGATGCCGGCCTGCTTCAGCTCGGACATCAGATAGGCGCGGATCTTCAGGTCTTCATGGAGCAGCTGGCCGTATTCGGCATTGTCGGCGAACCAACGGCTGTCCCAGGTGCGGTTAATGCCGAGGCGGAAACCGATTGGATTGATTTTCTGACCCATTATGCGGCCTCCCCTTTTTCCTCGACTTCGCGCACGACGATCGTGAGATGCGCGAAAGGCTTTTCGATGCGGGATGCGCGACCACGGCCACGAGCGTGGAAACGCTTCATGGTGATCGACTTGCCGACATAGGCTTCGGCGACGACGAGAGCGTCGACGTCGAGGTCATGGTTGTTCTCGGCGTTGGCGATAGCAGACTCGAGAGTCTTCTTCACCTGGCCGGAGATACGCTTGCGGGAGAACTCGAGTTCTGCAAGCGCGCGCTCAACCTTCTTGCCGCGAATCATGGCGGCAACCAGGTTCAGCTTCTGCGGGCTGACGCGAAGCGTACGGGCTACTGCCTGTGCTTCGTTGTCCTTCAGCCGGCGTTCGGTCTTTGCCTTCGCCATGATTACTTCCTCTTCGCCTTCTTGTCCGCACCGTGACCATAGTAGGTCCGGGTCGGAGAGAATTCACCGAACTTGTGGCCAACCATGTCTTCGTTGACGCTGACCGGGACGTGCTTGCTGCCGTTGTAGACACCAAAGGTGAGACCGACGAACTGCGGCAGGATCGTGGAGCGACGGCTCCAGATCTTGATCACTTCGCTGCGACCGCCTTCACGGACCTTCTCAGCCTTGGTGAGAAGATAGCCGTCAACGAACGGGCCTTTCCATACTGAACGAGCCATTTCTGACTACCTCTCTTACTTCTTCTTCAGGTGGCGCGAGCGCATGATGAACTTATCGGTCGCCTTGTTGGAGCGAGTCCGCTTGCCCTTTGTCGGCTTGCCCCAAGGGGAAACCGGGTGGCGACCACCGGACGTGCGACCTTCACCACCACCGTGCGGGTGGTCGACTGGGTTCATGACGACACCGCGGACATGCGGCTTCTTGCCGCGCCAACGGGAACGACCGGCTTTGCCGTCGTTGATGTTGCCGTGATCCGGGTTGGAAACGGCGCCGACCGAAGCAAGGCAAGAGCCATGCACGAGGCGCTGTTCGCCGGAGTTCAGGCGAAGAATTGCCATGCCGGCATCGCGGCCGACCAGCTGCACATAGGTGCCGGCCGAACGAGCGATCTGACCACCCTTGCCAGGCTTCATTTCCACATTGTGGACGATGGAGCCGACCGGGATGTACTGCAGAGGCATGGTGTTGCCAGGCTTCACATCGACAGCCTTGTCGGACGCGATGACCTTGTCGCCGGCAGCGAGGCGCTGCGGAGCGAGGATATAGGCCTGCTCGCCGTCAGCATAGCTGATCAGGGCGATGAAGGCGGTGCGGTTGGGGTCGTATTCCAGACGCTCGACCGTGCCCTCGACATCGAACTTGCGACGCTTGAAGTCCACGAGACGATAGGTACGCTTGTGACCACCACCCTGGAAGCGGACAGTGATCCGACCCAGGTTGTTGCGGCCGCCCTTGGAGGAAAGACCTTCCGTCAGCGACTTGACCGGCTTGCCCTTGTGCAGACCGGAACGGTCAACAATCACCAGCTGACGCTGGCTCGGGGTCGTCGGGTTAAAGCTTTTCAGTGCCATTGTTGTTCTTCCCTACCTCAGACGCCCGTCGACACGTCGATGGACTGACCTTCGGCAAGCGTCACGATCGCCTTCTTGACGTCCTTCTGCTTGCCGATGAAGCCGCGGAAACGCTTGGTCTTGCCCAAACGGACGAGCGTGTTGACGGCCTTGACCTTGACGCCGAAGAGCGCTTCCACGGCAGCCTTGATTTCAGGCTTGGAAGCATCCTTGGCGACGTTGAAGACGACCTGGTTCTGTTCAGAAAGCAGCGTCGACTTTTCGGTGATCGAAGGAGAAACGATCACATCATAGTGGCGAAGATCCGTCATTTGAACCGCTCCTCCAGAGCCTCGACAGCAGCCTTGGAAAGCACGAGCTTGCCACGACGCAGGATGTCATAAACATTGATGCCCTGAACCGGCAGAACATCGACATTCGGGATGTTCTGGGCAGCGAGCTTGAAGTTGGTGTCGAGTTCGGCGCCGCCGATCACGAGCGCATTGGTCAGGCCGAGCGTTTCGAACGTACCGGCCAGCGCCTTGGTCTTTGCTTCGGCGGTAACGAGCTGATCGATGATGATCAGATCTTCAGCCTTCAGCTTGGCAGACAAAGCGTGACGCAGAGCGAGCGCACGAACCTTCTTGGGCAGATCATGCTCGTGGCTGCGAACAACCGGACCATGAGCCTTGCCGCCGCCGCGGAACTGCGGAGCGCGTGCGGAATGGTGACGAGCGCGGCCCGTACCCTTCTGCTTGTACATCTTGGCACCCGT
Organism: Rhizobium sp. FY34; assembly: GCF_005222845.1. Classification (GTDB taxonomy): domain Bacteria; phylum Pseudomonadota; class Alphaproteobacteria; order Rhizobiales; family Rhizobiaceae; genus Neorhizobium. The sequence goes on from NZ_STFZ01000021.1 coordinate 185,513, forward strand.
GCGCGAAACTTCTGCGCGGGTCTTGGTCTTGTGCGTGCCCTGCTGCTTCTTGGCAAGCTGCCAGCGAACCATGCGTGCCAGGATGTCCTGGCGGGGGTCGAGGCCGAAGATCTCGTCCGACAGGGATACCATGCCGGCGTCTTTACCCTCGAGGGTCTTGACGTTGAATTCCATGTTCTTGGCTCCCTTACTTCGCGGCCGACTTGACGGCGTCGCGGACGATGATCCAGGAACCCTTCGAACCAGGAACAGCTCCCTTAACGAGGATCAGACCACGGTCTTCATCGGTCGAGACGACTTCAAGGTTCTGGGTGGTGACGCGGGTCTGGCCCATGTGACCAGCCATGCGCTTGCCCTTCCAGACGCGGCCCGGATCCTGGTTGGAACCGGTCGAGCCGTGCGAGCGGTGCGACACGGACACGCCGTGCGTGGCACGCAGACCACCGAAGTTGTGACGCTTCATGGCACCGGCAAAGCCCTTACCAATCGACGTACCCGTCACGTCGACCAGCTGGCCAGCCGTGAAATGGCTCGGAGTCACAGTTGCGCCAACATCAATGAGGTTGTCGGCATCAACGCGGAATTCGACGACCTTGGACTTGGGCTCGACTTCGGCAACGGCAAAATGGCCGCGCAGCGCCTTGGTCGTGTTCTTGACCTTGGCTGTACCAGCGCCAAGCTGAATGGCTGTATAGCCGTTCTTTTCTTCTGTACGGTGCGCAACAACCTGGCAGTTGTCTACACGCAAGACCGTCACCGGGACATGCTCGCCGGCGTCATTGTAGACGCGCGTCATTCCCACTTTCTGTGCAATTACACCTGAACGCATCGGTTCAATCCTTCTCACTCAATCCGAGACTCAAAGCCTCAGAGCTTGATTTCGACATCGACGCCGGCGGCCAGATCGAGCTTCATCAGCGCGTCTACCGTCTGCGGGGTGGGATCCACGATGTCGAGCAGACGCTTGTGCGTGCGCATTTCGAACTGCTCGCGGCTCTTCTTATCGATGTGAGGGGACCGGTTTACCGTAAACTTCTCGATGCGGGTCGGAAGCGGAACGGGGCCCCGGACACTTGCGCCGGTGCGCTTCGCCGTCGACACGATCTCGCGCGTAGAAGCATCGAGAATCCGGTGATCGAACGCCTTCAGGCGAATGCGGATATTTTGGCCGTTCATTCGACGTTATCCTTGTTGTCTGTTATCCCGACGCCAACAGTACGGCATGGGAGTTCTTCTTCTTCAGGCGGACCACCGGTTTCAAAGATCGAGGAGGAAACCGCCGAGGCGGCATCCTCATCCATTCTTCGGGCCTTAAGCCCACCTGCTGGATTGATTTGCCTGCTCGCCATTAAAACGAAGCAGGCCGCAAATTGCGCTCGCGCGCCATTTGCAACATTTTCATGTCATACGCAAGCGGCAACAGCCGCTCAGTATGAAATTTCAATGAACATCGGGTGGAAAGCCGACAGGCGGGAGATATGTCCCCCGCCTGCCGGACTTTCAATTACTCGATGATCGAAGCTACGATGCCGGCGCCGACGGTACGGCCACCTTCGCGGATAGCGAAGCGTAGCTTTTCTTCCATCGCGATCGGAACGATCAGCTCGACTTCAACGGTGACGTTGTCGCCAGGCATAACCATTTCTGTGCCTTCCGGCAGAGAAACGATACCCGTCACGTCCGTCGTGCGGAAGTAGAACTGCGGACGGTAGTTGGTGAAGAACGGCGTATGACGGCCGCCTTCTTCCT
>NZ_STFZ01000021.1:187350-222830 GCF_005222845.1 Rhizobium sp. FY34
AACCTTGTTGAGGAATACGACGATTGCCGGAACGCCAACCTGACGGGCCAGCAGGATGTGCTCGCGGGTCTGCGGCATCGGGCCGTCGGCTGCCGAGCAAACCAGGATCGCGCCGTCCATCTGCGCTGCACCGGTGATCATGTTCTTGACGTAGTCGGCGTGGCCGGGGCAGTCGACGTGTGCATAGTGGCGAGCAGGCGTCTCATACTCGACATGGGCCGTCGAGATGGTGATGCCGCGGGCCTTTTCTTCCGGTGCAGCGTCGATCTGGTCATACGCCTTGTATTCGCCGAAATACTTCGTGATCGCTGCCGTCAGAGACGTCTTGCCGTGGTCAACGTGGCCAATCGTGCCGATGTTCACATGCGGCTTGTTGCGCTCAAACTTGCTCTTTGCCATTTCAGGCTCTCCATCTTTATCCCGTACGAAACGGGGGAATTCCTAATTTCTGATCCCAAGGGGTATTCCGGTCACTTCTGACCGGAATACTTCGCCTGAATTTCCTGTGCGACGTTGGACGGGACCGGCGAGTAATGGTCGAAGACCATCGAATACTGGGCGCGGCCCTGCGACATCGAACGCAGGTTATCGACATACTTGAACATGTTCGCGAGCGGAACATGGGCGTTGATGACCACGGCAATACCGCGGCTTTCCTGGCCCTGGATCTGACCACGGCGGGAGTTGAGGTCGCCGATCACGTCACCGACGTAATCTTCTGGCGTAACCACTTCGACCTTCATCATCGGCTCGAGAAGCTGAGCACCGGCCTTCTTGGCTGCTTCACGGAAGCAGGCACGCGACGCGATTTCGAAGGCGAGAACCGAGGAGTCAACGTCGTGGAAGGCGCCGTCGATGAGGGTGGCCTTGACGCCAAGCATCGGGAAGCCAGCCAGCGGGCCGGAAGACAGAACGCTTTCGATGCCCTTCTGAACGCCAGGAATGTATTCCTTGGGAACAGAACCGCCGACGATCTTCGATTCGAACTTGAAGTCTTCGCCATCCGGGTTTGGTTCGAAGACGATCTTGACGCGCGCGAACTGGCCGGTACCACCGGACTGCTTCTTGTGCGTGTAATCTTCTTCGTGCTGACGCGTGATGGTTTCGCGATAGGCAACCTGAGGAGCACCGACGGTGGCTTCAACCTTGAACTCGCGACGCATACGGTCAACGATGATGTCGAGGTGAAGTTCACCCATGCCGGCAATGATGGTCTGGCCGGATTCCTGGTCGGTCTTGACGCGGAAAGACGGATCTTCAGCTGCCAGGCGGTTGAGCGCAAGGCCCATCTTTTCCTGGTCGCCCTTGGTCTTCGGCTCGATGGCGATCTGGATGACCGGCTCGGGGAATTCCATGCGCTCCAGGATAACCTGGTTCAGCGGATCGCAGAGCGTGTCGCCGGTGGTCGATTCCTTCAGACCTGCAAGCGCAACGATGTCACCTGCAAAGGCTTCTTCGATGTCTTCGCGCGAGTTGGAGTGCATCTGCAGCATACGGCCGACGCGCTCACGCTTGTCCTTGACCGTGTTGATAACAGAGGTGCCCTTTTCGAGCTTGCCAGAATAGATACGGCAGAAGGTGAGCGAACCGACAAAGGGGTCGTTCATGATCTTGAAGGCCAGCATCGACAAAGGCTCGCTGTCATCGGCATGACGCTCGATTTCAGCTTCGGTCTTGACGTCGATGCCCTTGATCGCCGGAATATCCAGCGGCGAAGGCAGATATTCGACAACGGCGTCGAGCAAAGGCTGGACGCCCTTGTTCTTGAAAGCCGTGCCGCAGAACATCGGATGGAACTTCACGTCGATCGTGCCGCGGCGAACCAGGGCGCGGATCTTGTCATTGTCCGGCATGATGCCGTTCAGGTAGTCTTCCATCGCCTGTTCGTCGATCTCGACAACCGTCTCGATCAGCTTTTCACGATATTCGACAGCCTTGTCCTTCAGGTCGTCCGGGATCTCAACAACGTCCCAGGCAGCGCCGAGCGATTCGTCGCGCCAGACCAGAGCGTTCATTTCGATCAGATCGACGACGCCCTTGAATTCCGTCTCTGCGCCGATAGGCAGCTGCATGACGACGGCGATGGCGCCGAGGCGGGTCTTGATCATGTCGACCGAGCGATAGAAGTCAGCGCCGGTCTTGTCCATCTTGTTGCAGAAGATCATCCGCGGGACGTTGTACTTTTCAGCCTGACGCCACACGGTTTCGGTCTGCGGCTCTACGCCGGCATTGGCGTCGAGTAGAGCAATTGCACCGTCGAGGACGCGCAGCGAGCGTTCGACTTCGATCGTGAAGTCCACGTGGCCGGGCGTGTCGATGATGTTGAAACGGCGCATCTGGCCGTCGCGACCCTTCCAGTAGGTCGTTGTCGCAGCAGAGGTGATCGTGATGCCACGCTCCTGCTCCTGCTCCATCCAGTCCATCGTGGCTGCGCCGTCATGAACTTCGCCGATCTTGTGCGACTTGCCGGTGTAATAGAGAATACGCTCGGTGGTCGTGGTCTTGCCGGCGTCGATATGCGCCATGATACCGAAATTACGGTAGTCTTCGATTTTATATTCGCGAGCCATAGGACTGCCTTTCGAAATTCGATCGGATGAAGATTACCAGCGGTAATGCGAGAATGCGCGGTTCGCGTCGGCCATCTTGTGCGTGTCTTCGCGCTTCTTGACGGCGCTGCCACGGTTGTTGGCGGCATCCATCAGCTCGCCGGACAGGCGATCGACCATGGTGGTTTCATTACGCTTGCGTGCAGCAGCAATCAGCCAGCGGATGGCAAGAGCCTGACGGCGCTCGGGACGAACATCGACCGGAACCTGGTACGTTGCACCACCAACGCGACGCGAACGAACTTCGACGTGCGGGGCAACATTTTCAAGCGCCTGGTGGAAGATCGGCAGCGGCTCGGACTTGGCCTTGCCCTGTACGGCATCGAACGCACCGTAAACAATGCTTTCGGCGACCGACTTTTTGCCATGCAGCATGATGGCGTTCATGAACTTCGTGACAATCAGGTCACCGAACTTGGGATCCGGATTGATTTCACGCTTTTCTGCTTTGTGACGTCTTGACATACGTTCCGTCTCTTCAAAAAGGATAAGGGCACCTTAACACGCGGAGAACCTCGCGCGGCGCCGGGATCTTGTGGATTACTTCGGACGCTTTGCGCCGTACTTCGAACGACGCTGCTTGCGGTTCTTGACACCCTGGGTATCGAGAACGCCGCGGATGATGTGGTAGCGAACGCCCGGCAAGTCCTTGACGCGGCCGCCGCGGATCATCACCACAGAGTGTTCCTGAAGGTTGTGTCCTTCGCCCGGAATGTAGCCGATGACCTCAAAGCCATTGGTCAGACGGATCTTTGCGACCTTACGCAGAGCCGAGTTCGGCTTCTTCGGGGTCGTCGTGTAGACGCGAGTGCAAACACCGCGCTTCTGTGGGTTTTCCTGCAGAGCAGGAACCTTGTTGCGCTTTACCTGTGCCTGGCGAGGCTTGCGGATCAGCTGGTTTACGGTAGGCATAGACCCATCCCTTGCAAAATCTTGTCTCAAGACCCTTGCGGGCCAGTGTTTCGCCGTCTCCGGCCTCGGCACACATTTCAACATGCGCGAAACGTGGCCCGACCGGTATTCCCGGATGGACCACGGTAAGCAGAGGACGCATTCCTATGCGTCATGCGTGCAGCATTCGTGTCTTCAACGTGCGTTTGGAACCTTGTTTGAGGCTAAGTCTGGTACGAGTCGTTCCAAACGGGCAAGCCTCACATCGCTTCCGATGCGGGGCGTTTACTGTTTTACCCCCTGCACGTCAAGGCCGAAAACGAAATTAGCCCCTGGACACCCTGCCCTACAGGCCTTTTACGGGGGCCGAGTTCGAGGAAAACAGAGAAAATCGGAGGCTCAATTCATTAACCACTGTGTTTTGTCTGGCAAGCAGATAAGTATCACCGCACCGGTGACACCTCCTCCCGAGTCACCCCTTTTTCTCCAACCAGGAGCGTTTTTCGCATGATCACCGACCCCGACAACGACAACAACCTCGATACGCCGATGGTCTTCATCATCATCGGCAAGGGATACCAGACCAAAGACGCCGAGGGCGTGGAACTGCATATTCTCCTGGTTGCACCAGATGACGACAGCGCCGTGCGCGAAGCCTTGAATGCACTCTCCGAAGAAGGCTTCATCGAGGCCGACCTCGACCAGATCGGTGTCATGACGGAGGAGCCTGTCGAGGAACCACATGCCTCCGCCTATCAGGGTGCACTCGAAGGTGAAGTGTCGATCATCCGCTTCCAGTAACCAGGACGGCGGCGCCTCCCCTCGCCAATTGTCACATCCAAACGACAAAAGCGCCCGGATCACTCCAGGCGCTTTTTTTTGGTTGTCGTTCATGTCGCTTGTCCAGCGACTGGCGCGGGAAACCGCGCCAGTCCTGAAGACGATTACTCGGCTGCCGGAATGTCGCTGGCAACCATGTCCTGCAGCATCGGGGTGGCAGAAGAAGCGCCCGTACCCTTGCGACGCTCGTCGAGAATCATCTCGTCGCGCGAGGTGGCGATGCGGCGGATCTGCGTCATGGTACCACCGGTACCAGCAGGGATCAGACGACCGACAATGACGTTTTCCTTCAGACCCTGCAGCGTATCCGTCTTACCGGCGATCGCAGCTTCGGTGAGAACCTTGGTGGTCTCCTGGAAGGATGCAGCCGAGATGAAGGACGGCGTCTGCAGCGAGGCCTTGGTGATGCCGAGCAGGACGGGATCGCCATAGGCAGGCTTCTTGCCTTCCTCAACGAGCCGCTCATTGGCCTCATCCAGTTCGATCCGGTCCACGTTGTCGCCAACGATGTACTGGCTGTCGCCGGAATCCGTGATCTCGACCTTCTGCAGCATCTGGCGAACGATCACCTCAATGTGCTTGTCGTTGATCACAACGCCCTGCAGACGATAGACTTCCTGGATTTCGTTGACGAGGTAGGACGCAAGTGCCTCCACGCCCTTGATTGCCAGGATGTCGTGCGGTGCCGGGTTACCGTCGAGGATGTAATCACCCTTTTCGATGTAGTCGCCGTCCTGAAGGTGGAAGGGCTTGCCCTTCGGGATCAGATATTCCACGGCCTCCACACCATCTTCGGCGGGCTCGATCATGACGCGGCGCTTGTTCTTGTAGTCGCGGCCCAGCCGGATTGTACCATCGATCTCAGCGATGATGGCGTGATCCTTCGGACGACGGGCTTCGAACAGTTCGGCAACGCGCGGCAGACCACCGGTGATGTCCTTGGTCTTGGCGCTTTCCATCGGAACACGCGCAAGCACGTCACCCTGGGACACCTTCTGGCCTGGCTCAACCGACAGGATGGCATCAACAGACAGCATGTAGCGGGCATCACCGCCACGGCCCAGCTTCAGGATATTACCGCTGGCATCCTTGATGACAACCGCAGGCTTCAGATCCGTACCGCGCGGCGTCGAGCGCCAGTCGATGACCTGACGCTTGGTGATGCCGGTGGATTCGTCGGTGGATTCCGAAACCGAGATCGAATCGACCACGTCTTCGAACTGAACCACACCTGCCACTTCCGTCAGCATCGGGCGTGTATAGGGGTCCCACTCGGCCAGGCGCTGGCCGCGCTTGACCTTGTCATTGTCGTCCACGAACACCTTCGAACCGTAGGCGACACGCTGCGAGGACCGCTCCACGCCGCGCTCGTCCAGGATCGTCACGGCAAGGTTACGACCCATGGCAATCAGATTGCCTTCCGAGTTGCGCAACAGGTTGCGGTTCTTGATCTGGATCGTGCCCTCATAGGAGGCTTCCAAGAAGGACTGGTCAACCACGTTTGCCGTACCGCCCAAGTGGAAGGTACGCATGGTCAGCTGGGTGCCCGGCTCGCCGATCGACTGTGCGGCAATAACGCCGACAGCTTCACCCATGTTGACAGGCGTTCCGCGTGCAAGGTCACGACCGTAGCAGACCGAGCAAACGCCCGTCTGCACTTCGCAGGTCAGCGCCGAACGGATGCGGATCGACTGAATGCCAGCCTTTTCGATCTCGATGACATCCGGTTCCAGGATCATGCGACCGGCATCGACAATCCGCTCGCCCGTGACCGGGTGATCGATATCGTCGAGCGCCGTGCGGCCCAGAACGCGCACACCGATGGAGGCCACGACCTGACCGGCATCGACGATGGCCGTCATAGTGAGGCCCTTGTCGGTGCCGCAATCCACGAGGTTGACGATGCAATCCTGCGCCACGTCGACGAGACGACGGGTCAGGTAACCGGAGTTCGCGGTCTTCAGAGCGGTGTCTGCGAGGCCCTTACGGGCACCGTGGGTCGAGTTGAAGTACTCGTTAACGGTCAGGCCTTCCTTGAAGTTCGAGATGATCGGTGTCTCGATGATTTCGCCAGAGGGCTTGGCCATGAGGCCGCGCATGCCGCCAAGCTGACGCATCTGGTTCGGTGAACCACGCGCGCCGGAGTGCGACATCATATAGATGGCGTTCATCGGCTTCTGACGACCGGTTTCAGCGTCGAACTCAACGGCCTTAATGCGGGCCATCATGTCCTCAGCAACCTTTTCGGTCGCCTTGCCCCAGGCGTCTACGACCTTGTTGTACTTTTCGCCCTGAGTAATTAGGCCGTCATTGTACTGCTGCTCGTATTCCTTGACCAGGGTTTCGGTATCACCGACGATCTTGGCCTTTGTTTCCGGGATGATCATGTCGTCCTTGCCGAACGAAATGCCAGCCTTGCAGGCGTGGGTGAAACCGAGCTGCATGATACGGTCGCAGAAGATGACCGTGTCTTTCTGGCCGCAGTGACGATAGACCGTGTCGATCATCTTGGAGATGTTCTTCTTGGTCATTTCCTGGTTGCAGATGTCGAAGAGCACCTTGCCGTTCTTGGGCAGAAGCTCGCCGATAATCATGCGGCCAGGCGTCGTTTCATAGATCTTCGAATAGGCCTTGCCATCCTCGTCGACCGACTTGAAGCGACCACGGATCTTGGCGTGCAGGGTCACGACCTTGTTTTCCAGCGCATGGTGCAATTCGCCCATGTCGGAGAAAACCATGCCTTCGCCAGGCTCGTTCTGGTTCAGGATCGACAGATAGTAGAGGCCGAGAACCATGTCCTGCGACGGAACAATGATCGGTGCACCGTTTGCAGGATGCAGGATGTTGTTCGTCGACATCATCAGAACGCGGGCTTCAAGCTGCGCTTCCAGCGATAGCGGCACGTGAACGGCCATCTGGTCGCCATCGAAGTCGGCATTGAAGGCCGTGCAGACGAGCGGATGCAACTGGATAGCCTTGCCTTCGACCAGGATCGGTTCGAAAGCCTGGATGCCCAGACGGTGCAGCGTCGGTGCGCGGTTCAGAAGAACCGGATGTTCGCGGATAACCTCGTCGAGGATATCCCAGACTTCCGGCTTTTCCTTTTCAACCAGCTTCTTGGCCTGCTTGACGGTCGAGGAATAACCCTTGGCGTCGAGACGGGCATAGATGAACGGCTTGAACAGTTCGAGCGCCATCTTCTTCGGCAGGCCGCACTGGTGAAGCTTCAGTTCCGGACCCGTCACGATGACGGAACGGCCGGAATAGTCGACGCGCTTGCCCAGAAGGTTCTGGCGGAAGCGGCCCTGCTTGCCCTTCAGCATGTCGGAGAGCGACTTCAGCGGGCGCTTATTGGCACCAGTGATGACGCGGCCACGACGGCCGTTGTCGAACAGCGCATCCACAGATTCCTGCAGCATGCGCTTTTCGTTGCGGATGATGATGCCCGGAGCGCGCAGTTCGATCAGACGCTTCAGACGGTTGTTACGGTTGATCACGCGGCGATAGAGATCGTTGAGGTCTGACGTCGCGAAACGGCCGCCATCCAGCGGCACCAGCGGACGCAGGTCCGGCGGGATCACCGGCACGACCTTCATGATCATCCATTCCGGGCGATTGCCGGATTCCATGAAGTTCTCGACGATCTTCAGGCGCTTCATCAGCTTCTTCTGCTTCAGATCCGACGTTGTGTCGGCGAGATCCGAGCGCAGATCGCCTGCGAGCTTTTCGAGGTTCATCGAAGCCAGCATCTCATAGATGGCTTCCGCGCCGATCATGGCGGTGAACTGGTCTTCGCCGTACTCGTCAATCGCCAGCATATAGTCCTCTTCGGACAGAAGCTGGTTTTCCTTGAGCGCGGTCAGACCAGGCTCCGTGACGATGTAGTTTTCGAAGTAGAGAACGCGTTCCACATCCTTCAGCGTCATGTCGAGCAATGTCGAGATGCGCGAGGGAAGCGACTTCAGGAACCAGATATGGGCAACCGGCGCTGCGAGCTCGATATGGCCCATGCGCTCACGGCGAACGCGCGACAGCGTGACTTCAACGCCGCACTTTTCGCAGATGATGCCCTTGTACTTCATGCGCTTGTACTTGCCGCACAGGCATTCGTAGTCCTTGATCGGCCCGAAGATGCGCGCGCAGAAAAGGCCGTCGCGTTCCGGCTTGAAGGTACGGTAGTTGATGGTCTCCGGCTTTTTGATTTCGCCGTAGGACCAGGAGAGAATCTTCTCAGGCGATGCGATCGAAATACGGATCGAATCGAAATGTTGCGCAGGGACCTGCGGGTTGAAAAGATTCATGACCTCTTGGTTCATGCCTATCTCCTTATGGGGCGTGTAGCCCTCGGCTTGCGAGCGTGACCGACTGTTGACCCGGGAGGTCGGTCCGCCGCCTAAAACGGTCATAGCCGCGGAATGCGGCGAATTTTCCCGGCTCTCTGGCCTTGAGAGCGGGAACGGCGCGCGCCAAACGGAGCGCGCGCCTTCTTCACTTGGCTTATTCCGCTGCGTCCGGAAGCTGCGTGCCATCCGCCTGGTCGAGCTTGGAATTTTCCAATTCGACGGACAGGCCGAGCGAGCGCATTTCCTTGACGAGAACGTTGAAGCTCTCTGGAATACCAGCCTCGAACGTATCGTCACCACGGACGATCGCCTCGTAGACCTTGGTACGGCCGGCCACGTCATCGGACTTCACCGTCAGCATTTCCTGCAGGGTGTAGGCGGCGCCGTAGGCTTCCAGAGCCCAGACTTCCATTTCCCCGAAGCGCTGACCGCCGAACTGCGCCTTACCACCGAGCGGCTGCTGGGTGACGAGCGAGTAAGGGCCGATCGAGCGAGCGTGGATCTTGTCGTCGACAAGGTGGTTCAGCTTGATCATGTACATGTAGCCAACGGTGACCTGACGGTCGAAGGCTTCGCCGGTACGACCATCATACAGCGTGGACTGACCCGACGGGTTCAGGCCCGCTCTGGTCAGCATGGCTGCGACGTCCGGCTCATGTGCACCGTCGAAGACCGGCGTTGCGATGGATACGCCACGACGTGCTTCTTCGGCCAGACGAATCAGGGACTCATCGTCAAAGCGCGCCACTTCGTCATGCGATTCACTCGCATAGAGGTCCGTGAGTTCGGTGCGCAGATCCGAAATGTCCAGCGACTTGTGGTACTCTTCGAGCATGTCGCCGATCTTCTTGCCCATGCCTGCGCATGCCCATGCCAGATGGGTTTCGAGGATCTGACCAACGTTCATGCGCGACGGCACACCAAGCGGGTTCAAGCAGATATCGACATGTGTTCCGTCTTCCAGGAATGGCATGTCTTCCACCGGCACGATACGCGAGACAACGCCCTTGTTGCCATGACGGCCGGCCATCTTGTCGCCCGGCTGGATCTTGCGCTTCACAGCGACGAAGACCTTGACCATCTTCATGACGCCCGGAGGCATTTCGTCGCCGCGCTGGACCTTTTCGACCTTGTCCATGAAGCGCTGTTCAAGACGCGACTTGGATTCGTCGTACTGGCCACGCAGGGCTTCGATTTCGCCCTGGACCTTCTCGTCCTCGACGGCAAACATCCACCATTGCGAACGCGGGTATTCCGAGACGATGGCATTTGCCAGCTCGACGCCCTTCTTGAAGCCCTTCGGACCGGCAACAGAGACCTGACCACGCAGCATTTCGATCAGACGGCCGTAGACGTTCCGGTCGAGGATAGCCTGTTCGTCGTCGCGGTCCTTGGCCAGGCGCTCGATTTCCTCGCGCTCGATGGCCATCGCACGCTCGTCCTTTTCAACGCCGTGGCGGTTGAAGACGCGCACTTCGACGATGGTCCCGAACGTGCCCGGAGGCATGCGCATGGAGGTATCGCGAACGTCGGAGGCCTTTTCACCGAAGATGGCGCGCAGAAGCTTTTCTTCCGGCGTCATCGGGCTTTCGCCCTTCGGCGTGATCTTGCCGACCAGGATGTCGCCCGGCTGAACTTCCGCACCGATATAGACGATACCGGCTTCGTCGAGATTCTTCAGCGCTTCTTCCGAAACGTTCGGAATGTCGCGCGTGATTTCTTCCGGACCAAGCTTGGTGTCGCGGGCCATCACTTCGAATTCTTCGATGTGGATCGAGGTGAACACGTCGTCCGAGACGATGCGTTCCGACATCAGGATGGAGTCTTCGTAGTTGTAGCCATTCCAGGGCATGAACGCGACGAGCGCGTTGCGGCCAAGCGCCAGATCGCCGAGGTCGGTCGAGGGACCGTCCGCAATGATATCGCTCTTGGAGATGATGTCACCGACAGCGACCAGCGGACGCTGGTTGACGCAGGTGTTCTGGTTGGAACGCTGGAACTTCTGCAGGCGGTAGATATCGACACCGGACTTGCCGGCATCCAGATCTTCCGTGGCACGGATAACGATACGCGTCGCATCGACCTGGTCCACCACGCCACCACGACGGGCAGCGATGGCAGCGCCGGAATCGCGCGCAACGATCGGTTCCATACCGGTGCCGACGAACGGCGCTTCGGCGCGTACCAGTGGCACGGCCTGACGCTGCATGTTCGAGCCCATGAGGGCGCGGTTGGCGTCGTCGTTTTCCAGGAACGGAATGAGAGCGGCTGCAACCGAAACCAACTGCTTTGGCGAAACGTCCATCAGGTTGATGGTGTCACGCGGAGCGAGCATAACTTCGCCAGCATGACGGCACACAACGAATTCTTCAACGAACGTACCGTTCGCGTCGAGTTCGGCATTGGCCTGCGCCACGTAGTACTTGGCCTCTTCCATGGCGGAGAGGTAGAGCACTTCCTTGGTCACAACGCCGTCGATGATCTTGCGGTACGGGCTTTCGATGAAGCCGTACTTGTTGACGCGGGCAAAGGTGGCCAGCGAGTTGATCAGACCGATATTCGGGCCTTCCGGCGTCTCAATCGGGCAGATACGGCCGTAATGGGTCGGGTGAACGTCGCGGACTTCGAAGCCTGCGCGTTCGCGAGTCAGACCACCTGGTCCAAGAGCCGAAAGACGGCGCTTGTGGGTGATTTCCGACAGCGGGTTGACCTGATCCATGAACTGCGACAGCTGCGATGAGCCGAAGAATTCGCGAACGGCAGCAGCGGCCGGCTTGGCGTTGATCAGGTCCTGCGGCATGACCGTGTCGATTTCGATCGACGACATGCGTTCCTTGATGGCGCGCTCCATGCGCAGCAGACCCAGACGATACTGGTTCTCCATCAACTCACCGACCGAACGAACACGGCGGTTGCCGAGGTTGTCGATGTCGTCGATTTCGCCCTTGCCGTCACGCAGTTCGACCAGCATCTTGACCACGGCCAGGATGTCATCCTTGCGCAGCGTGCGCACGGTATCCGGGCAATCAAGGTCAAGGCGCATGTTCATCTTCACGCGGCCAACGGCCGAGAGATCGTAACGCTCGCTATCGAAGAACAGCGAGTTGAACATGGCTTCAGCCGAATCCATGGTCGGCGGTTCACCCGGACGCATGACGCGGTAGATATCGAACAGAGCGTCCTGACGGTTCTCGTTCTTGTCTGCAGCCAACGTGTTGCGGATATAGGCGCCGACATTGATGTGGTCGATGCCGAGAACCGGAATTTCGTCAAAACCGACATCGAGGATCTTCGGCAGATTCTTCTCGTCGATCTCGTCGCCGGCTTCCATGTAGATTTCGCCGGTTTCCATGTTGACGAGATCTTCGGCGAGGAAGTTGCCATAGAGATCGTCGTTCGAAGCCTTAAGAGCCTTGAGGCCCTTGTCCGTCAGCGTGCGCAGCAGGCGCGGCGTGAGCTTCTTGCCGGATTCGACAACCACTTCGCCGGTATCGGCGTCGATCATGTCGGACAGCGTCTTGGAGCCCTTCAGCGTTTCCGGCTGGAAAGGAATGCGCCAGCCTTCCCCGTCACGCTCGTAAACGGACTTCGAATAGAAGGTCGACAGGATCTCTTCGCCGTCCATGCCAAGCGCCATCAGAAGCGACGAGGCCGGGATCTTGCGGCGACGGTCGATACGCGCATAGACGATATCCTTGGCATCGAACTCGATGTCGAGCCAGGAACCGCGATAGGGAATGACGCGGGCAGCAAACAGCAGCTTGCCCGACGAATGGCTCTTGCCCTTGTCGTGGTCGAAGAACACGCCCGGCGAGCGGTGCATCTGCGATACGATAACGCGCTCGGTACCATTGACGATGAAGGTACCGTTGTCGGTCATGAGCGGCATGTCGCCCATGTAGACTGACTGTTCCTTGATGTCCTTGATGGACTTGGAACCCGTATCCTCGTCGATATCGAACACGATGAGGCGCAGCGTCACCTTGAGCGGCGCAGCATAGGTCAAATCGCGCTGGCGGCATTCCTCGACGTCAAACTTCGGCGGCTCGAATTCGTAGGATACGAATTCCAGCATGGATGCGCCGGAGAAATCGGTGATCGGGAAAACCGACCGGAAAACGGCGTTCAGCCCCTCATCGGGGCGACCGCCGACCGGCTCTTCAACCATCAGAAACTGATCGTATGAAGCCTTCTGAACCTCGATGAGGTTCGGCATTTCTGTGACTTCTGGAATTTTGCCGAAAAACTTGCGTACGCGCCTACGACCATTGAACGAAAGGGTCTGAGCCATCGTCGCTCCTTCAAAAATTGCATCCGGGCCTGCAACGGACGGTGTGCGATGGCCAGTCGACCCCGTCGATCATGGATCTTCAATCTCGTTTCTGCGCTCGAACCACCGGCCGGATTGCCGTATGCCGCAAGGAGAAACCATCCTCTTGAAGAACCCATTACCCAAAAGCCGTTTCATGGGCTTTTGGGTAATCAGTTCGCTGGAATGGTAAAAACGGGTGGGGGCAATGACGCCCTCACCCGCTGCATTCCGATATTACTTAACGTCGACCTTAGCGCCGGCGTCTTCGAGCTTCTTCTTGAGGTCAGCAGCTTCGCCCTTGGAAACAGCTTCCTTGACAGCCTTCGGAGCGCCTTCGACGAGGTCCTTGGCTTCCTTGAGGCCCAGGCCGGTGATGGCGCGGACTTCCTTGATGACGTTGATCTTGTTGGCGCCAGCGTCAACCAGGATAACGTCGAATTCGGTCTTTTCTTCTTCAACCGGTGCAGCAGCAGCGCCGCCAGCAGCAGCAACAGCTACCGGTGCAGCAGCCGAAACGCCCCACTTTTCTTCGAGCATCTTGGAAAGCTCAGCAGCTTCCAGAACCGTCAGAGCGGAGAGGTCTTCAACGATCTTTGCGAGATCAGCCATAGTACTAGTTCCTTAATGTTGTTCGGTTCGAAACGAACTGTTTAGGGTATGAACAGCGAAAAACCGCCTTACGCGGCTTCGTCCTTCTTTGCATAGGCCGCAAACACGCGGGCAAGCTGAGCTGCCGGTGCTGCCACAACGCCTGCGATGCGGGTAGCCGGGGTCTGAATCATGCCGACCAGCTTTGCACGCAGTTCGTCCAGCGAAGGCAGGGTCGCAAGCGACTTGACTGCATCGGCGGACAACGTGGTTGTTCCCATGGCGCCGCCCAGTACAACGATCTTGTCGTTGGTCTTGGCGAAATCCATGACGACCTTCGGAGCCACAATCGGGTCATTGCTGTAAGCAATCAGCGTCTGACCTTTGAAGAGATCGGTGATCCCTTCGGCTTCCGTGCCCTGAAGAGCGATCTTGGCCAGGCGGTTCTTCGCGACTTTGACGGTGCCGCCAGCAGCGCGCATTTTCGAACGGAAGTCGTTCATCTGCGCAACTGTGACACCAGCATAGTGGGCCACGACAACCGAACCGGAAGCCTTGAAGACTTCGTTCAGCTCCGTGACGAATTCGCGTTTTTCCGCTCTTTCCACTGTCTGTCTCCAGTTGATGGGTCCGCAATCCTGCAGGCCCCACCGGGTTTGCCTTTGCCTCAGGGGATCCATTTCGAGATCCCAAGCGGCGCTTGAGGATCCTGTCCCCTCAGGTCGGACTGATCGTCCAGCCAAAAGGCGAATAAGGCTCGAACCGAACTTCAAGACGTCATCAGACGTTTAAAAACGGATCTCACCCGTCTCATGCAGGCAGATATTAAGGCCCAAAGGCCGCCCACAATCTCGGACAGGAGTGCCTGGTTCTAACACCAGGCATTTCCGGCCCCGAAAGGCCGGAAACTGTTCGGACCAAAGCGAAAACGCTCCGGTCAATTCCTGATCAGGCCGTTACCGTCGAAGGCTCGACGCGCACGCCCGGACCCATGGTCGAGGACAGCGCAACGCGCTTCAGGTAGTTGCCCTTGGCACCAGCCGGCTTTGCCTTGATGACTGCATCGGCAAATGCCTTGATGTTTTCTTCCAGAGCCTTGGCGTCGAAGGATGCCTTGCCGATGCCGGCATGGATGATACCAGCCTTCTCGACGCGGAACTCGACAGCACCGCCCTTGGATGCCTTGACAGCGCCAGCGACGTCCATGGTCACGGTGCCAACCTTCGGGTTCGGCATCATGCCACGCGGGCCGAGAACCTTACCGAGACGACCGACGAGCGGCATCATGTCCGGGGTAGCAATGCAACGATCGAAATCGATCTTGCCGCCCTGGACGATTTCCAGCAGGTCTTCCGCACCAACGATATCTGCGCCAGCAGCCTTGGCTTCATCAGCCTTGGCGCCACGTGCGAAGACGGCGACGCGAACGTCACGGCCGGTGCCGTTCGGCAGGTTGACAACGCCGCGGACCATCTGGTCTGCGTGACGCGGATCAACGCCGAGGTTCATGGCGATTTCGACGGTTTCGTCGAACTTCGCGGTGGCGCGTTCCTTGACCAGCGAGATTGCATCGGAAAGAGCAATCAGCTTGGTGGGATCGATGCCTTCGCGGCTCTTCTGGATACGCTTTGCAATCTTAGCCATGATCAAGCCACCACTTCCAGGCCCATGGAGCGGGCAGAGCCCTCAACCATCAGCATTGCGCCTTCGATATCGGCAGCGTTAAGGTCTTTCATCTTGCCTTCGGCGATCGTACGGACCTGCGCCTTGGTGATGGTACCGACCTTTGCACCCTTGCCCGGAGTCTTCGAGCCAGAGGTGATCTTCGCTTCCTTCTTCAGCCAGTAGGTAACCGGCGGCTGCTTCATGGCGAAGGTGAAGGACTTGTCCTGGTAATAGGTGATGACGACCGGGATCGGCATACCCTTTTCCATTTCCTGCGTGGCGGCGTTGAACGCCTTGCAGAATTCCATGATGTTGATGCCGCGCTGACCAAGCGCCGGGCCGATCGGCGGGGACGGGTTGGCCGATCCTGCCTTGACCTGAAGCTTGAGGTGGCCTGCTATTTTCTTAGCCATTTCTCTGCCTTTCATTGCGAGCCGGTTGCCCGGCCCCGATATGCCGGATCATGCCGGCGGCTGCGGTTGCGTGGTGCGTCTGAACGGTCCGGCTTAAACGACCGTCATCCTCCCACGCGAAGCGGAAAGTTCCCCTTCCGCCCTTACTCAGACCTTCTCGACCTGAGCATATTCCAGTTCGACGGGCGTCGCGCGGCCGAAGATCGACACTTCGACCTTGAGGCGCGACCGCTCTTCATCAACATCCTGAACGATACCATTGAAGGATGCGAATGGGCCGTCGGAAACCCGTACCTGCTCGCCGATCTCGTAGGAGATCGAGGACTTCGGACGCTCGACGCCTTCCTGGACCTGACCCAGAATGCGATCAGCTTCCGAATCCGGAATCGGAACAGGCTTATTGTCGGAACCGAGGAAACCAGTGACCTTCGGTGTATTCTTGATGAGGTGATAAACCTCATCCGTCAGGTTGGCGCGCACCATGACATAGCCCGGAAAGAACTTCCGCTCGCTATCGACCTTGCGGCCGCGACGCACTTCAACAACCTTCTCCGTCGGCACCAGGATCTTTTCGAAGAGGTGGTCAAGACCCTTCTGGCGAGCCTTGTGCTCGATGTCTTCGGCAACCTTCTTCTCAAAATTCGAATACGCGTGGACGATGTACCAACGAGCCGCCATCTTTATCTCCACGAAATCAAATGCTGATGTTCAGCACGAGGCGGATAAGCCAGCCAATCAGCTGGTCCGCAGCAAAGAAGAACAGCGCAGCAAAGACCACCATCACAAGCACCATGGCCGTGGAGATCATCGTCTCACGACGAGAGGGCCAAGTTACTTTTGACGTCTCGGCGCGCACCTGCTGCAGAAACGTGAATGGATTGGTTTTGGATGCCATGACTGCCCACGCAATTACGGCACGTAAAGCTGAAATCGCTCAGCCCCACGCACCGCGTGTAAATTTGTAACCCTACATAGACTCCACCCTCCCCTTTCACAAGGGGAAAAACAGCAGCCTGTGCACTTTGCCGGCTCAAGGCCCGGTCGACCTTCCTAACACAGGTTCATGACATATCCATGTCGCTGTCCAGGAAATGGCAGGGGCAGCCGGGCTTGAACCGACGACCTGCGGTTTTGGAGACCGCCGCTCTACCAACTGAGCTATACCCCTATTCCGTCTGCGGCAGCATTACCGTCGAAGACATGGCGCTCCTTTAAAATGCGTTGGCGAGCTTGGCAAGTGGCATTCTTGGATTTGCTTCACTTTCTGTGAGGTACAGGAACTTCTTCACAGCTTGCCCGCTTTGGCACCGTCATCGCGGGCGCAATCACGGTTGAGGCCCGTGCCCGGCGCATTCTCGAAGGTACAGTGACTGGTCGCAGGGCGCCCGCACACCTTGTCAAGCTCTTTGAAGCTGACGCAGCGCCCATCGGCGCCCCTGTAGCCCGGCCCACCCTTGCACCCGCATCCACGACAGGCGGGACGCTCAGGACAGGCGGCAAGCGCAGGACCGGGAAAACAGAGCGGTAAAGCGGCGGCAAATATGAGAATCGCCAGCGCTGCCAAAATGCGATTCGCACGGTCGCGCAAAACAGCCATCCGCCCCCCTCCTCAAATGTCTCATGCCTCACCATTGATTCTTGCGAATCATTGAAACAGAAAAAGCCCCGCCGTTGCCAGCAGGGCTTCCTTTCATCCCTTTCGGGACTCAATGACTCGATGAGTGAAGCAACCACGCCGGCGAAGCGTTCAGATCGCGCTTGCGCGCCATCTGAACATTCTTTCCGATCGTCGGCAGCTTTCGCCACCGGCGCTTCGATGATTACTCGATGATCGAAGCTACGATGCCGGCGCCGACGGTACGGCCACCTTCGCGGATAGCGAAGCGCAGCTTTTCTTCCATCGCGATCGGAACGATCAGCTCGACTTCAACGGTGACGTTGTCGCCAGGCATAACCATTTCCGTGCCTTCCGGCAGCGAAACGATACCCGTCACGTCCGTCGTGCGGAAGTAGAACTGCGGACGGTAGTTGGTGAAGAACGGCGTATGACGGCCGCCTTCTTCCTTCGTCAGGATATAGGCTTCAGCCATGAACTTCTTGTGCGGCTTGACAGAGCCAGGCTTGCACAGGATCTGGCCGCGCTCGACGCCATCACGCTGAACGCCACGAACCAGTGCGCCGATGTTGTCGCCAGCCTGGCCCTGATCGAGCAGCTTGCGGAACATTTCAACGCCGGTCACGGTCGTCTTGGAGGTGGCGCGGATGCCAACGATTTCGACTTCTTCGCCAACCTTGACGATGCCACGCTCAACGCGACCCGTCACAACCGTACCACGGCCGGAGATCGAGAACACGTCTTCGATCGGCAGCAGGAAGGGCTGGTCGATCGGACGCTCAGGCGTCGGGATGTAGGAGTCGACAGCGGCCATCAGTTCGCGGATGGCGTCTTCGCCGATCTTCTTGTCCGAATCTTCCAGTGCAGCAAGAGCCGAACCCTTGATGATCGGAATATCGTCGCCGGGGAAGTCGTAGGACGACAGAAGTTCGCGAACTTCCAGCTCGACGAGCTCGAGAAGCTCGGCGTCGTCAACCTGGTCGACCTTGTTGAGGAACACGACGATCGCCGGAACGCCAACCTGACGGGCCAGCAGGATGTGCTCGCGGGTCTGCGGCATCGGGCCGTCGGCGGCCGAGCAAACCAGGATCGCGCCGTCCATCTGCGCTGCACCGGTGATCATGTTCTTGACGTAGTCGGCGTGGCCGGGGCAGTCGACGTGTGCATAGTGGCGAGCAGGCGTCTCATACTCGACATGGGCCGTCGAGATGGTGATGCCGCGGGCCTTTTCTTCCGGTGCAGCGTCGATCTGGTCATACGCCTTGTATTCGCCGAAATACTTCGTGATCGCTGCCGTCAGAGACGTCTTGCCGTGGTCAACGTGGCCAATCGTGCCGATGTTCACATGCGGCTTGTTGCGCTCAAACTTGCTCTTTGCCATTGATGCTTCCTGTGATCAAAAAGAATGAAGGATCCGCACGCGCGGATTTGGTGTCGCCGTTTAAGGCTTTCCCATGCGATGCGCAAGACATAATTACGGACGCGTCAGGGACAAGGGGGCGGGTGCGCAATGCGCCACACTCGCTTGATCAAAAAGTCCGATGCGACTGTAGAAAACTGGAGCGGGTAGCGGGAATCGAACCCGCGTATTCAGCTTGGAAGGCTGCTGCTCTACCATTGAGCTATACCCGCGGGGTGCTTGTTCGGTCGAAGATCGGAATGGTGGAGGGAGTTGGATTTGAACCAACGTAGGCTGAGCCAACGGATTTACAGTCCGTCCCCTTTAACCACTCGGGCATCCCTCCAGTATTCCGTCTGGACCGAAGACCAAGCTTGTGTGCCGCTTCGTTTGTTGCAGCCACGGCGGCGTATATGACGGCGACTTCCGCTGCTGTCAACACGACTGATGCGGAAAAATGCGGGAAAATACAAATCATCAACAGGCACCCTGGAACGGCACTCGGGACTATGCCGCGCGACGCCCGCCCGCTATAAGGTGGCATGAGCAAGGAAGAACGCCCCGACAAATCCGCCCGTGACACCCATTATGCAACGCTGCGCCGCCAGGTGCGCGATGCAAAGCGTGAGCGTGGCGATATTCCCACCCCGGCCCCACAAAAGCGGCGCAAGTCCAATTCGGACTGGTCGCCGCCGCAACTCGCGCCCGAGCAGGTCCATCTCTATGGCCTGCATACGGTACGCACAGCGCTGTCCAATCCGCAGCGCAAGCTGATCAAGCTGTCGGTGACGCAGAATGCGCTGGCACGGCTGGAAATCGGCAGTGCCGAAGAGCAGAAATTTCCCGTTGAAATGGTCACGCCGCAGGATCTGGACCGTGTGCTCGGGCCTGAAGCCATCCACCAAGGCGTGATGCTGGAAACCCGCCCCCTGCCCCTTCGCCGTCTGGAAGCGCTGAAGGAGAGCCCTTTGCTTCTGGTGCTCGACCAGGTCACTGATCCGCACAATGTCGGCGCCATCATGCGCTCGGCTGTCGCCTTCGAGGCCGGCGCTCTGATCACCACCCAGCGTCACAGCCCGACAGAATCCGGCGTCCTGGCAAAATCGGCCTCCGGCGCGCTGGAACTTGTACCCTATATCCAGGTCACCAACCTGGCCGATACGCTGGAAGAACTGCACCGGCTCGGCTTCCAGACGATCGGTCTCGATTCGGAAGGCCCTGCCCCGCTTGAATCGACCTTTGCCGGTGAAAAAATTGCCCTGGTGCTTGGTGCCGAAGGCAAGGGTCTGCGGCAGAAGACCCGCGAGACCGTTCACGCGCTGGCACGCCTCGACATGCCCGGTGCCATCAAGTCGCTGAATGTTTCGAATGCGGCCGCCATTTCGCTTTATGCGGCGCGCCAGCATCTAGCACGCGGGGCCTGATCAGACCCGACGGCAGAGCTGGAACCTCTTTTTCCAGCTCTGGTTTCAAATGCGTCGCATCTGCCTGAGCAAATGCGACGCTGGCGTGTCACCCGCCTAACTATTCAGCCGCCGCTGCCGATGCATCGGAGCGAAGCGCCATGATTTCGCGGATCTGCGGCAAAGCGTGAACGAAGGCATCGATGCAGGCCGGATCGAACTGCGTTCCGGCGCGATCACGGATATGCTGGATGGCGCGATCCACGGTCCAGGCTTCCTTGTAGGGCCGCGCGGTCGTCAGGGCATCGAAACTGTCGGCAATCGCGACAATCCGGCCGGCCAGCGGAATCGCCTCACCGGAGATCCGCATCGGATAGCCCTGCCCGTCCCAGCGCTCGTGATGCGCACCGGCAATTTCGGCAGCCAGCTGCAAAAGGCTGGACCGTGATTGACCGAGGATATGACAGCCGATGGAGGTGTGGCCTTGCATCTGCTCCCGTTCCTCATCGTCATAAATTCCGCGCTTCAGGAGCACGGCATCGGGAATGCCAACCTTGCCGATGTCATGCATGGGCGCTGCGATTCGAATATCGGTACAGGTCTTGGCATCAAGGCCATAGGCCTTGGCAATGGCTTCCGAATAGGCGCCGACCCTCAGCGTATGCAGTGCCGTCTCCGGATCCTTGTAACTGGCCGCCAGCGTCAGGCGATAGATGATCTCCTGCTCACGCTCGCGCAGCTCCTCCACCACCTTGTTCACCTCGCGGTGTAGCCATTCGGCACGATCGGCCAGCTGGTTGCGCGCATCTGTCAGGGCGACGAGGTTGCGAATACGCGCCTGGAATTCCAGCGGATTGATCGGCTTGGTCAGAAAGTCGATCGCTCCGGCATTCAGTGCCGTCATGCGCGTGCCTGTATCGCCATCGGCGGTCACCACGACGAATGGCTTGTCGCGATATTTCTCAAAGCGCCGGATTTCGAGCAGAAGATCGATACCGTTATAGACCGGCATCTGAAAATCGATGACGCCGATATCGAACTCAAGGTCCGGCATGGCGTGCAGGACCTGCTCGGGACTGGAGAAAGCGATTGGAGTACAACCGTCCACGGAGCTGACCAGCTTCTTCAACAGCGTGAGGTTGGTCTTGTTGTCGTCGACCACGAGAATATTCATTCTTCTCCTCCTTAGGCCGCGTTGCGCGTTCTGGCGGCACTGATCTTCTGCGATAGCTGTTCTATGTCATCGATGCTGGGCGTGGACTGACGCAGGGACTGGCTTACATGCGCAATCTCTGAAAAGCCGATATTGGCAGCGGCACCCTTAAGATTGTGCAAAAGCCCATCCAGCTTGTCATGTCGTCCGCCCTGCATGGCGCTGCGCAGATCCGACAGCAGATCCACGGCATCGTCGAAAAAGGCTGTCATCAACTCTTCGAAGGCGTCGGGGCCCAGCACATCGGCGATTTCCTGACGCCGTTGCGACAGGAGATCATCAACCGGTGCTTTGGCTGCACCCGGTTCCGGTTCCTTCACCGGCATAGGCATGGCGCTGTTTTCCACAACAGGCGTTTCCGCCTTTGGCGCTGCCTGCGGAATGGACTGCGGTACGGGTTGCGCCACCGGGCGCGTTCGTGTCCGCTGTCCGGCCGTATCGCGGATCAGCCGATGCAGCATGGCAATGCTGAAGGGCTTGGCCTGAAAGCCCGCCATGCCGGCCTCAAGGCAGAGCCTGCGATCCTCTTCCGAGGCATTTGCGGTCAAGGCAACGATGGGCGTATCGGCCGAAAGCCCCATCGATCCTCGCAACCGCCGTGTCGCCTCGATGCCATCCATGACCGGCATCTGCATATCCATGAGAATGAGATCGAAACGTTCGGCCACCGCACATTCCACGGCAAGTTCGCCATTTTCAGCCAGAACGACATCCTGTCCCAGATGTTTCAGATAGCCGAGAATCACCTGTTGATTGACCTTGTTGTCTTCCGCAACAAGTATGCGCAGCACAGGCAGCACATCGAGCGTGCTATTGGCCGGCGCGGTGTTTTCCTGCGGCCGGGCCTCAGTGGCCTCGACAGGCAATTCGAACCAGAAGGTGCTGCCCAGCCCGACTTCGCTGTCGACGCCGACCCGACCGCCGAACCGGTCGATGATCTCCTTGCAGATGGTAAGCCCGAGCCCCGTTCCGCCATAGCGACGGCTGATGCTGGCATCCACCTGCGAAAACGGCCGGAACAGCTTGGCGCGGCCATCCTGATCGATGCCGATGCCATTGTCCTGCACTTCCACGCGCAGCCACAACTCACCCTGGTGCAGCATCTGGCGCAGGCGCAGCGTGACCATGCCATGGCTGGTGAACTTGACGGCATTGCTCATCAGGTTCAGCATGACCTGGCGCAGGCGCGTGGGGTCCGACACGACATAGCGGGCACGCCAGCGATGCGGCAGGTCTACCATGATGCGGTTGCCCGCTTCCGTGGCACGGCCGCGCATCATCTCGGCGGAGGTTTCCGCCAGAAGCACGAGGTCTATTGGGCGACTTTCCAGTTCCAGCTTGCCGTGTTCGATCTTGGCATAGTCGAGGATCTCGTTGATGATATCGAGCAAAGCCTCGCCGGAGCGTCGGATGGTGCGGATCTGCGCCGAAGCCTCCGGTGAAAGACGGGTGAGTTCCAGAAGCTCGACCATGCCCAGAATGGCATTCAGCGGCGTGCGGATCTCATGGCCCATCGTGGCCATGAACTGCGATTTTGCCCGATTGCCGGCCTCTGCCGCCTTGTAGGAGACGCTCAACTGATCGGCCATCGCCTCCAGGCTCACACCGGCGGCCTGCACGCTGCGCAACTGGCGCTGCAATGTCACGATCAGGAAGACGACGGAAAGGACAAGGAAGCCGATGACGAACATCGACTTACGCTGCAAGGCGCCAAGCTCGATCCGGCTCTGGGCACGCTCCGCGCTGATCGTGGTATTGGTGTAGACGAGAAGATCCGCCGTTTCGCGCGCCAGAACGGACAATTCATAGCGTAGCGTGGCGAGGCTTTTGGCAGATGCCGGCTCGCCACGCAAAAGTGAATCAAAGATTGGCTCGCTGTTGGCAATCACCCGGTGGATCTTGTTCAATTGCTCGGCAACACCCTGATCCACCAGGAAATTCTGCTCGAATTTCGAATCGCGCAGGATGTTCATCCGCGAATAGACGATGTCGTAGCGCAGCGACAATTGTTGCATCGCGTCTGGACCGAGATTGCCCGAAGCCAGCATGTTTTGCAGCTGATGATCGAGATCATGGGTCTCGCGGTCCAGCTGGTAGACCGACCACATGGCGTTTTCCCGCACAGTATCGCGCAAGTCGCCCTGGCGATTCGACATATCGATGTAGACGGACACCAGGATGGCAAGCAGGATGACTGCAAAGACCTGCAGCACCGCCGTGGTACGGCTTGCCCTGCGGATCACATCACCGCTGAAGGGCGTTTCAGAATTCACGGGCGTACCTCTATCTCTTTGATCTGCCAGACCGAGCGCGAGAAGTATTTCTCATTGTAAAGCGCCGGATCGAGATCAAAGGGATAGATCAAAAACAGCGGGCCCTTGTCGCGCACGGACATCGGCTTGCCGTTCAACCGGGTGGCCAGGATCGTGTCGAGGAGCCTTGCATCGGATGCCGGCACCGCGGCGAAATAATCGTTGAGCGCCTTCACCAGCAGCGTTTCGCCATTGGCGCCCGCCGCATCCAGTACGGAGCGCAGCAGAGGGCCGGAAAAACTCGGCTCGCCATCGGTCCAGGGTGTTTTCACCTTGGCGGTCCGCCCGGCCAGCGCTTCGAGCATGGCAAGGTCGAACTGGGCGGTATCGCCCACATTGGCATGCGTAAGCGCGCCTTTGACCGTCAGCACCACAGGCCCTTTTGGCGCATCCAGCGCAAACGCCGAAGACGCTAGAAGCCAGACGCTCGACAGAAGGCCGAGAACACGGATCATTTTCGTCATGCTCATCTCCCTTGGATCATCACGCAGCCGGGCCATCCCAGCCGCCCAGTCTTGTCGGTCAGGCCGCTTCCGGGATCGCGTCATTCTCGAACAGCCGCTCAAGGTTGATGAAGCAGATCATCCCGTTTTCATGGGTGATGATGCCATCGCAATAGCGGCTGTCGAAGGAGGAGAAGACATCTGGAACCGGCTGCAATTGATCACCCGGCACGGTCAGCATGTCGGTCACATGGTCAACCAGCAGGCCGACCACGACCGGACCGGCTTCCGCCACGACAATGGCGCTGCGTTCGGTCCGCTCAGCCGGCGCCATGCCAAGCCTATGGGCAAGGTCGATGGTGGGGATGACGGTGCCGCGCAGGTTCATCACGCCAAGCACAAAATCGGGTGAATTGGGGATCGGCATCGACGGCGCCCAGCCACGGATTTCCCGAACGGCTGTGGTGCGGATGCAAAAATTCTGTTCGCCGAGGCGAAAGGCGATGATCTCAAGTGCATTGTCGGACGAGATAGACGACATTTCCAAACCTCCGGGAGACTGCAGGACTTTCACTGGGCAGGCACGCGGAGACGGGGGTGCGAAAACGCCATGGAGGGGCGCGAGCAGCTATTGATGTCCCATGTGCTGGATGACTGTTTTCCGTCTACCGAAAGGGCCGTGCGCTGGAATCGATGCGCCTCAGGCCTTCATGGAGCGCTACAGTTGCTCAGGCCGGACCCGCATTCATTACGGTCGCGATGCCACTGCACCGTCCGACATCCCAAATCTAGGCTGGAGAGTCTAATCGAGCCTGAAGGAATAAATTCAATTTGAAGTTTTTCTCGTTTTTTCTAATACTCGGCAAGCAAAGGTTGCGCGAACATGACGACACTGACCAACACAGCGCCAGCCGGCGAAGCGCCTGCGCGTTTTGCACGGGTCTTGCAGCGAAGGTCAGGATGAGGAGAAAAAGTGGTGCCCCCGGCAGGGTTCGAACCCGCGACCCCCTGATTACAAATCAGGTGCTCTACCAACTGAGCTACAAGGGCACACGGGAGCGGAATTAGCATATTCTCGCTCTCTGTAAAGAGGCTGAGGCAGGGAAATTTGGCTTGATGCCGCTTCTCCCCAGAAGAGAGCGTGCAGCGCTGAACTGCCAAGGCTTGCCGTGGCTTGCGCTTTTCCTGTACCAAGGCGTCAATCCAGAGGGGCGCCCATGTTGCTGAACAGCCTACGTCTTTCCTTCACGGCCTCGCCCGCGCCCGAAGCGCAAACGGCGCTGGCGCAGCTGACCCGCCTTTACGGCCATGCTCCGATCGATGATTCGGACGTAGTCGTGGCGCTGGGTGGCGACGGCTTCATGCTCCAGACCATGCACCAGACCATCAACACCGGCAAACGCATCTATGGCATGAATTGCGGCTCCGTCGGCTTCCTGATGAACGACTATCGTTGCGAGGGCCTGCATGAGCGCATCAATGCGGCGGTGGAAAACGATCTGCATCCCTTGCAGATGCAAACCATCAATGCGGATGGGACGCAGTCCACGGCGCTTGCCATCAACGAGGTCTATCTGTTTCGCCAGTCCTACCAGGCGGCCAAGCTGAAAGTGACGATCGATGGCCATGTGCGGCTGGAGGAACTGATCTGCGACGGCTTGATGATCGCCACGCCCGCCGGCTCGACCGCCTATAACCTGTCGGCGCACGGGCCCATCCTGCCGCTGGAGGCGCCGCTTCTTGCCATGACCCCGGTCAGCGCCTTTCGTCCGCGCCGCTGGCGTGGCGCGCTGCTGCCCGACAGGGTTTGCGTCGAGATTGAAATTCTGGAGCCGGAAAAACGCCCGGTGAATGCGGTGGCCGATAATACCGAGGTGAAAAGCGTGCTGTCGGTGCGCATATCGCAGTCTTCGGACCGCACGGCGCGCATCCTTTCCGATCCCGATCATTCCTGGTCGGAACGCATTCTGGCCGAACAGTTTTCTGATTGAACGAAAAACGGCGCATCCCGGTCCGGGGATGCGCCGTCTATGTCTTTGTCACGGGGGTCGGGCTGATCAGTCGATATCGGCCACGTCCGCGCCTGCCCCGCCGCTGATGCGGTGTGCAAGGGCGGCCTCCATGAAGTCGTTCAGCTCGCCGTTCAGCACGCTATCCGGATCGGTGCTTTCCACGCCGGTGCGCAGGTCCTTGACCAGCTGGTAGGGCTGCAGCACGTAGGAGCGGATCTGGTGTCCCCAGCCGATTTCCGTCTTCGATGCCGCTTCCGCATTGGCAGCCTCTTCGCGCTTCTTCAGCTCGACCTCGTAGAGGCGGGCGCGCAGCATGTCCCAGGCCTTGGCCTTGTTCTTGTGCTGTGACCGTTCCTGCTGGCAGGCCACCGCAATACCGGTCGGGATATGCGTGATGCGCACAGCCGAATCGGTGGTGTTGACGTGCTGGCCGCCGGCGCCTGACGAGCGGAAGGTGTCGATGCGGCAATCACTCTCATTGATCTCGATATTGATCGAGTCGTCCACGACCGGATAGACCCAGATCGACGAGAACGAGGTATGGCGGCGCGCATTGCTGTCATAGGGCGAGATGCGCACGAGTCGATGTACGCCCGATTCGGTCTTCATCCAGCCATAGGCATTGTGGCCCTTGATGAGGATTGTCGCCGACTTGATGCCGGCTTCTTCCCCGTCATGTACTTCCAGGAGTTCCACCTTGAAGCCCGAACGCTCGGCCCAGCGGGTGTACATGCGCAAAAGCATGCTGGCCCAGTCCTGGCTTTCGGTACCGCCGGCGCCGGAATGCACTTCCACATAGGTGTCGTTGCCATCAGCTTCACCCGACAGCATGGCTTCCACCTGGCGGCGCGTGGCTTCGTTGCGAAGACCTTTCAGAGAATCCTCGGCTTCGCGCACAATGGCGTCGTCGCCTTCTTCCTCGCCAAGCTCGATCAGGTCGAGATTGTCCTTCAGGCGCTGCTCGAGTGCCTTCACGCCGTTGATGCTATCATCCAGCTGCTGGCGCTCACGCAT
Source organism: Rhizobium sp. FY34 (assembly GCF_005222845.1). Taxonomy (GTDB): domain Bacteria; phylum Pseudomonadota; class Alphaproteobacteria; order Rhizobiales; family Rhizobiaceae; genus Neorhizobium. The sequence continues at coordinate 214,423 of NZ_STFZ01000021.1, forward strand.
CAGCTTCTGGGCTTCCGCCGCATCATTCCAAAGGCTCGGATCTTCAGCCTTGTTGTTCAACCAGTCCAGTCGTCTTACCGCCTGATCCCAGTCAAAGATGCCTCCTCAGCAGGCTTACGGCCTGCTTGATTTCGTCGACAATATTCAGGGTTTCGTTGCGCATAGTCTCGTCTTTGTCCTTTCGGGCAGATGGCGCCGTGCATAATTGGCCGCAGGAGGGATGTAAAGCCCGCCAGCATCTGTGGCGGGCAGGCTTTTCCCGTCAGGCAGACGCTGTCAGAACAGGCCGCCGGCGCCGGAGGTGACGGCCTGCTGGGCCTGTGGCGAGGTTTTGAGAATCTCTTCCGGTGGCATCTGCTGGTCCATGCCGATGACCGAGAAGCTATCGGCCGGGCCCGTACCGGGCTTAAAGGCCTCGATGATGGTGTCGGGTTCGCCCTCATTGGCAAACATGCCCGTCTTGCGGTTCACCGGTATCAACTGCATGCCATTGGGCACCAGAAACTTGCTCGGTGGCGTCACAGCAGCTGCCTGAGCCAGAAAATCGCCGAAGATCGGTGCCGCCAGACCGCCGCCGGTGCCGGCGCGACCAAGCGGCGCCGGCGTATCGAAGCCCACATAGAGGCCTGCCACCAGATCCGGCGTGAAACCGACGAACCAGGCGTCCTTCTCGTCATTGGTCGTGCCAGTCTTGCCGGCTACATCGCGATCCTTGACCGGGATCTTGCCGGCAGCTGTACCGCGCGTCACGACACCTTCCATCATCGAGGTGATCTGGTAGGCGGTCATCGGATCGAGCACCTGCTCGCGGTTGTCGATCAGCGTCGGCTCATCCTGATTGGCCCAGCTGTTGAAGTTGCAGCCCTCGCAGGCGCGCTCTTCGTGGCGGAAGATCGTCTTGCCGTAACGGTCCTGGATGCGGTCCACGAGCGTCGGCTTGATCTGCTTGCCGCCATTGGCAATCACGGCATAGGCCGACACCATGCGCAGGACTGTGGTTTCACCAGAGCCGAGCGACATCGAAAGCAGCGGCGCCATCTTGTCATAGATGCCGAACCGCTCGGCATATTCGGCCACGAGCTCCATGCCCATGTCCTGCGCCAGGCGCACGGTCATCTGGTTACGTGATTTCTCGATCCCCAGGCGAAGGGTCGAAGGTCCGCCGGAATCGCCGCCGTAATTGTCCGGGCTCCAGACCTGCCCGCCCGACACGACTTCGATCGGTGCGTCAAGGATCACGGAAGCCGGCGTATAGCCATTGTCGAGCGCTGCGGCATAGACCAGCGGCTTGAATGAGGAACCCGGCTGGCGCATGGCCTGGGTGGCGCGGTTGAATTCAGACTGTCCGTAGGAGAAGCCGCCGACCATGGCCAGCACGCGACCCGTATGCGGATCCATCACCACCATGCCGCCCTGCACCTTCGGAGGCTGGCGCAGGCGATAGGTAGCGTCGCGGCCCTCGATGGGCTCAACATAGACAACATCGCCGGCCTTCAGCACGCCCTCTGGCGTCGTGGACGTCTTGCGCGCCCCCTTGGCATCGCGGAAGGCCCATTTCATCTCGCCGGCGGGAATCTGTCCCGTCTTACGGGTCTCATCGACCTTGCCGGCCACGGTCTGCGGTTGCAGCACGATATCGACGCGGGCGGCCGAGACGCCGTTGACCATCGCCAGCTTCCATTCGGGTACATCGCGCAGCGGCACCATCTTGGCAAAATCGCTCGCCCAGTCGCCGGCCATGGAGATCGTCGAGACCGGGCCATGGAAACCGCGGCGCTGGTCATATTCCACCAGGCCACGCTGAAGCGCATTACGCGCCATGATCTGCATCTGCGGATCCAGCGAGGTGCGCACGGAAAGGCCTCCTTCATAGAGAGCCTTGTCGCCATATTTCTCGATGATCTGACGGCGCACTTCTTCCGAGAAGAAGTCAGTGGCAAGCAGAGACGAGCCACCGCGGCGAACCTTGACGCCAAGCGGCTGTTTCTTGGCTTCCGCGGCATCGCTCAGCGTAATGTAGCCGTTTTCGGCCATACGATCGATAACCCAGTTGCGCCGTTCCAGCGCTGCCTGTTCATGGCGGAAAGGATGGTAATTGGCCGGGCCCTTGGGCAGAGAGGCGAGATAGGCCGTCTCGGCGATCGTCAACTCGGTCACCGATTTGTCGAAATAGGTGAGCGAGGCGCCGGCAATGCCATAGGCGTTCATGCCGAAAAAAATCTCGTTCAGATAAAGCTCGAGGATCTTGTCCTTCGAATAGGTCTGTTCAATACGAAACGAGAGAATCGCTTCCTTGACCTTGCGGTCGATGGTCTGGTCGGCAGACAACAGGAAGTTCTTCGCCACCTGCTGCGTGATGGTCGAGGCACCCTCCGGCCGGCGACCAGAGCCGATGTTCTGCACATTGTTGACCACGGCACGGGCAAGGCCCCAGAAATCGACGCCCGGATGATTGTAGAAATTCTTGTCTTCAGCCGAGAGGAAGGCAGCCTTCACCCGGTCCGGAATGGCCTGAATGGGCAGGAAAAGCCGCTTTTCACGCGCATATTCGGCCATCAGCGCGCCATTGCCGGCATGCACGCGGGTGGCAACCGGTGGCTCGTAGGAGGCCAGAACCTCGTAATTGGGCAGATCCCTGGATACGCCGCCGAGATAGACGGCAACAACGGCGGCCACCGCAAAGAAGGCAATGCAGGCCAGTCCGAAGAAATATCCAAGCAATCTGATCATTCGAAGCTACCGCTATAAGTATTGTCTGGCGCGTCGCCGCACCATGTCATGTTTCAGGGCGTTTTGCACGGACGCTTTGCCAAGTGCAAGCCTTGGCGTTCCAGAGACCGGCGTGTCACGCTTCCTCGGCCACCTGATGTGCGACTAAACGCTGGAATGTGAGGAAAATAGGGCTCCATCCACGGTTGGACAGAGGAAGCCGTGCACATTGGCCGGGCTTTTAGCCTTTCGCAGCCCGATGTCGCTTCGCGGCCACGCTTTCATCAGCCGCCACCGGCAACCGACTGTGCCCGGTAGCGGATGACAGCATCGACGAGAAGTGTTGCCACCTTGTCGCGCCAGGCCTCGTCGAGCAGCAGTTTCTCGTCCTCCTCGTTCGACAGGAAGCCAAGCTCCAGAAGGATGGAGGGGATGTCCGGCGCCCGCAGCACCTGGAAGCCGGCCGCCCGATGCGGATTGTTGATGAGGCCGATCTGCCCGTCGAAGGAACCGACAACCCGACGCGCCAGCGAAATCGAAAATGCCTGGGTTTCGCGCCGCGCCAGATCCAGAAGGATGTCGGCGACTTCCGGTGGGCCACTGTCGATCGAATAGCCGGCCAGTTCATCGGAGAGGTTTTCACGCGCGGCCAGTGCTGCGGCCATGCGGTCGGATGCCGTATCCGAGAGCGTGTAGACGGTTGCACCCCGGATATTCTTCTGGCCAAGCGTATCGGCATGCAGGGAAATGAACAGATCGGCACCACCCTGGCGTGCCAGCGTCACCCGCTCGGAGAGAGAGAGGAAGGTATCATTGCGCCGCGTGAGAAAGGCCTTGACGCCAGATTGCGCGTTCAACTTGTCTGCCAGAACCTTGGCAAAGGCGAGCGTGATGTCCTTTTCCGGCGTCTTGGTGCGCAAGCCCGCAGCTCCGGCGTCGATCCCGCCATGGCCGGCATCGACGGCAATGGTGAAGATGCCGTCATTGGCAGCATCCACCGTTGCCGTACCGGTCATGTCCTGCATTGACTTGACACCGAGCGCGGCCGATTGCACCCAGGTTTGCGCCTTCACCCGCTCGGCAAAATCTTCCTTTGTGGTCATTTCGGCGTCCAGAACAAGGCGATAGCCCTGCCCCTCATTCTTCTGCACCTCCGCCAGCACCAGCTTCACCGGCCGGATCGCCGTCAACACCATGCGCGCACTTCCCTCGCCCATCGCACCATAGCGGATATCCTTGAACAGACCGCGCGCCGCCAGATCATGCGCGGGAAAGCCAAAGGCGGTCGCAGGAAGATCGATGATGATGCGCTCCGGTGCGGCGACATAATGCACGGAAAACTGCGGCTCCCCGTCGAAATCGACCACGACGCGTGTGCGCGCATCGTCACCGGCAATCCGCGCGCTGAACGCCAGCAAAGGATCGTCAGTGGCCGTTTCGCTGGCACCCAGCGGGCCGGGCACGGCAAGCGCCAGGCCAAGCAGGATCACCGATGAAACAGCGCGCAACACCCGCGCGGCCGACATCAGCCCCTGCCCTGCATACGCATTTTTTCGCACCATACCGTCCTGCCCGCTCCTCAATGTCAGATTGCTTGCGTGATTCGCCTTGTACACCAACTGCCGGTCGCCCGCCAAAACAGGCGCATCGCCGTGCATGCCCTGCAGCCTGCAACGCTCGATCGGGTTTAGGCCGGCAATTTGATCCATAATAAGGCATAACCGGCTTTCCGCTTGCTATTGTGACGGATAAAACATACAAGGGTTATGAGGGTTTAAGTGATGACGGGATAGTCTGTTGATAGGCTGCCAGCATGTTTGATCTGGCGCCGTGGACCGCAGACATCCGCCGTCTCCACACTTAACCTGAAACTCTATACGAACCGGCGGTGGCCGGAGACAGTGCCGGATGGTTCGCCATCCATGCTCATCGGGAGCAAATTCATCGGACCCCTGGCGGGTCTATTGTATCGTCTTTCTCGTCTGGTCTTTGATGTCGCGGCACGGATTGCATTACCTGGAAACGCTGATGGGGCCCAAGGCTCCGTTTGGCGTCCGGCCAGTGCCGCTACGAACCAATCCAACGGGAATTTTCTTATCCGGCGAAACGGACGCGAAGCACGACCAGCCTGTCATGATGGCAGGCTCCTCGGCGTATGCGCGTGCGCGCCGAGGAGCAGATATTCAATGGCAGACAAAATGCTTATCGACGCGTCTCACGAAGAGGAGACGCGGGTCGTAGTCGTTCGGGGTAACCGGATTGAGGAATTCGACTTCGAATCGCAACACAAGAAACAGATACGCGGCAATATCTATCTTGCCAAAGTGACCCGAGTGGAGCCGTCGCTTCAGGCCGCTTTCGTCGATTACGGCGGCAATCGACACGGCTTTCTGGCGTTTGCCGAAATTCACCCCGATTACTACCAGATCCCGCTTGCCGACCGTCAGGCCCTGCTCCAGGCAGAAGCCGAAGATCAACGTCGCCATGCCGACCATGACGCGGATCCGATCATCGATCTGGCAACTGTCGATCAGCCGGATGTCGGCGTCGTCGCCAAGATTGATGCGACCCCTGCAAGCGCGCCCCAGGAGCCAGTAGCCATCGAGGCCGTGTCGGAAATTTCCGAGCCTGCCGCCGAGGAAAAGCCGAAGGCCAAACCGCGCCGCAGCCGCGCCCGCAAGAAGCCGGTCGCCGAGGATCTGGCGCAGGCCAGTGAAGCCGCTGCCGAGTCTGACGATACTGCGCCTGATGCAAGCGAGGACAGCACGCCGGACACCATGGCCGCCATGGTCGAGACCGATGCCATTTCGGAAGACGTCATGGACCGTCGCAGCCGCGACGATGAAGACGATGACGACGACGACGACATCCACGAAAAGGAAGAGATCGAGTCCGTCGGCGCCGAAGACGCGATGGAAGAGGTTCCCGACCGCGTCTACCGCAAGCCACGCAAGCAGTACCGTATCCAGGAAGTCATCAAGCGCCGGCAGATCCTGCTCGTGCAGGTGGCCAAGGAAGAACGCGGCAATAAGGGTGCAGCCCTCACCACCTATCTCTCTCTGGCCGGCCGTTACTCGGTCCTGATGCCGAATACGGCACGGGGCGGCGGCATTTCGCGCAAGATCACCCAGCCGACCGACCGCAAGCGTCTGAAGGAAATTGCCCGCGAGCTGGAAGTTCCCCAGGGCATGGGCGTCATCCTGCGCACCGCCGGCGCCAATCGCACGCGCGTCGAAGTGAAACGCGATTTCGAATATCTGATGCGCCTGTGGGAAAATGTCCGCACGCTGACGCTGAATTCGATTGCACCTTGCCTCGTCTATGAAGAAGGCTCGCTGATCAAGCGCTCGATCCGCGACCTCTATAACAAGGATATTTCCGAGATCATCGTGTCGGGCGAAGAAGGCTATCGTGAAGCGAAAGACTTCATGAAGATGCTGATGCCGAGCCATGCCAAAGTGGTTCAGCCCTATCGCGACCTGCACCCGATCTTTGCCCGTTCCGGCATCGAAGCGCAGCTGGACCGCATGCTGCAGCCGCAGGTAACGCTGAAGTCCGGCGGCTATCTGATCATGAACCAGACGGAAGCGCTGGTGGCGATTGACGTCAATTCCGGCCGTTCGACGCGCGAGCATTCGATCGAGGAAACGGCGCTGCAGACGAACCTGGAGGCGGCCGAAGAAGTGGCACGCCAGCTGCGTCTGCGTGACCTTGCCGGCCTCATCGTCATCGACTTCATCGACATGGAAGAGAAGCGCAACAACCGCGCTGTCGAGAAGCGGCTGAAGGATTGCCTGAAGAACGACCGCGCCCGCATCCAGGTCGGCCGCATCTCGCATTTCGGCCTGCTCGAAATGTCGCGCCAGCGCATCCGCGCCAGCGTGCTGGAATCGACCACGCAGGTCTGCTCGCATTGCGGCGGCACGGGCCATGTGCGCTCGCAGTCTTCCGTTGCCCTGCATGTACTGCGCGGTGTCGAGGAATATCTGCTCAAGAACACCACGCACGATATCACCGTGCGCACCACGCCGGATATCGCGCTCTACCTGCTCAACCAGAAGCGCGGTAGCGTCGTGGATTACGAAAATCGCTTTGGCCTGGCGATTTACATCGAATCGGATCCGAGCATCGGATCGGCCCATTTCGCCATCGATCGTGGCGAGCCGGTCGAGAATCCGGTCAAGATCGAGAGCCTGATGCAGTTTGCCTCCATCCCGGTCGATGATGAGGATGACGATATCGTCATCGAGATGGACGAGGACGAAGCCGAGGATGAAGTCGCCGTAGCGGCGCCGGTCGTGCAGCAGGAAGCCAAGAGCAGTGAAGGTGATGAGGCCGGCCGCAAGCGCAAGCGCCGCCGCCGCCGCCGCAACCGCGATCGCAACGGTGACACGACCCAGCAGGCCTCCGGCAACGAGCAGGATTCCGACGACGAGGACGGCGAAGGCGACGAAGACGAGAACGGTGATACCGCGCAGGCGCGTGGCGAGGCCGAAGGCATCGAAAGCGCATCGAGCGACAATGACAGCGAGGAAAGCCAGCGCCGCAAGCGTCGGCGTCGTGGCAAGCGCGGCGGACGTCGCAATCGCCAGGGCGAGGATGACGTTTCGGCATCCGGCGAAGGCGAAGACAGCGGTTCGGCCAATGACGATGCATCGGCTGGCGAAGAAGATGCAGCGATTGCAGCATCCGCAGATGTCGCCGAGTCGGTTTCCGAGACGGTTCCGGCGGACGTCGTTGTAGAAGCGACCGTGGCACCGGCAGAGGTCAAAGCTGCCAAGCCGCGCCGGACCCGCAAGGCAAAGGCTGCCGTCGAACCTTCAGAAGACGCTGCGCCGAAAGCCCTGGCCGCTGAAGCTACTGCGGTGGAAGCACCGGCTGTGGTAGAAGCACCCGTCGCTCCTGAACCGGTCGCCGCTGAAACCGTCGAGGTCGCTGCCACACCGGTTGCCGAACCGGCAGCACCGGTCTCAGAAGCCATAAGCGTGGAGGAAGAATCCAAGCCCGTGCGTGCCAACCGCGGCTCCAACATCGCCTCGTCGGAACCGGTGGTGAAGTCGGAAGCGGCTTCGGACACGGACGGCGATCCGGCGAAGCCGAAAAAGGGTGGCTGGTGGCAGCGCCGTGGCTTCCTCTAGGCTCTGACGCATCCTGACATCCGGGACGGCCGCGCCTTGCGCGGCCGTCAGACTGCTGACAAACCTCTGGTCACATCCAGGGGTTTGTGATTCACTGGGACATGTTGAAGAAACCTGCTCCCGAACAGACGGCCCTCGAGATGGTGACGCTCGACAGCCTGGTGCCGAAGGGTCATCTGCTTCGCAAGATCGACGCGGTGATCGACTTTTCCTTCATCCATGATCGTGTTGCCGGCCTTTACTGCGCCGACAATGGCAGGCCTCCGCTCGATCCGACGCTGATGTTCAGGGCGCTGTTCATCGGCTACCTGTTTGGCATCCGCTCGGAGCGCCAACTGATGCGCGAGATCGAGGTGAACGTGGCCTATCGCTGGTTTCTCCGGATGAAGCTGACGGATCCGGTCTTCGATGCCTCTACGCTTTCCCAGAACCGCCGCCGCCGCTTCAACGATACGTCCGTGGCGCAGGACATCTTCGATGCAATCGTGGAGCAGGCGATCCGCCACGGCCTGGTCGATGGCACGGTGCTCTATACGGATTCGACGCATCTGAAGGCCAATG
>NZ_STFZ01000022.1 GCF_005222845.1 Rhizobium sp. FY34
TGATGTCCCAAAGGGCACTCGGTCTCCCATCCGCCACCGCACCAGGCATTACAGCGCTGAATGCGGCTTTTGGGAAGTTACAAGGGGATCAGCAAGCGCTGCGGCTCTTGCTCCCTACTCCCGCCTCTGTTTTGCTCGGCGAACCTTGCCCTGCAGGGGATAGGGGATACGCGAAGGCTTCGGCTCCTGCTCCCCTTCTCCCCAGCGGGGAGAAGGTGCCGGCAGGCGGATGAGGGGGCATAGGTCACTGACGATAGCCGGGATTACCAAGCTTTCTGCCCGCCTTTGCCCGGTGATGCCACCCTCCCGACAAGCCGATCCCCTCAACCTCCCGCCGGCACGACCTGGCAGGCAAAGCGGCTTTCCTTCAGCACCTTGCAGGCGGAAAGCGCTGCGGCCTGATCGGCAAAGCCGGAAAAGCGGGCGCGGTAGCTTGAGCCCGGATTGCCATGGGTGGAATCCGTATAGGGCGTGACATTCTTGAAGCGACCATCGAGTTTCGGCATGGCGCGCGACAAAAGCGTGATGGCATCCGTTTCGCTGCCGGCTGCACCGATCTGCACCCGCCAGCCGGCAGAGGACATGACCTTGAAGGGCAGGGCGCCGGCATCCGTCGGCTCGGCATAGGCAAGCCCCGGTGTGGCAGATTGTGTGGCAGCCGGAGTAGCAGATAGCGTGGCAGCTGGCGCAGGCGTCGCGACAGGCTGGAGAGAGGCGGTTTCTTGAAGGGCGGGTTTCACCTTCGGCGGCTCATAACGCTCGGCCACCAAGGCCTGCTGCACGGGGGCGGCCGGTGCTGCCGGCGCTGCCGGGAAAGTGGCAAGTGCCTTGGCAGACGGGCGCGGAGCCTGTGCGGGTTTCGCCGCCGGCTGGCGTGCCACGGGGGCTGGAATCTCGGTGCCTGAAGAGGGCAGAAGCGTTGCCTGGCGTGCCGGAGAGACAGAGGCGATCAGCGCATTGCCGCCGCGCACGGTTGCCTTCGGCATCGCCTCATCCAGAAGTTCCGCCATGCGCGCATCGCGGCTGCGGGCGCTCTTGCCGCCCAAAACCACGCCGATCACCCGCCGTCCATTGTCGTTGACGGCGCTCACCAGATTGAAGCCGCTGGCATTGGTAAAGCCGGTCTTGATGCCGTCCATGCCCTTGTAGCGATACATGAGATTGTTGTGGCCACGGATCGGCTTGCCGCGAAAGGTAAAGCTTGGCGTGGAAAACAGCTGATATTCGCGGGGAAAATCGCGCATCAGCGCCAGTCCCAGCCGCGCCATGTCGCGCGCCGTCGTCACCTGCTGGCTGTCTGGCAGGCCGGACCCATTGCGAAACACCGTGCGCGACATGCCAAGCTGGCGGGCCTTGGCGGTCATTGCCTGCGCAAAGCGGTCTTCCGAACCATAGAGATGGTCGCCCATGCCTTCCGCCACGTCATTGGCCGAACGCACGATCATGCCGAACACTGCCTCGCGCACCGTATAGGTATCGCCGGCACGAATGCCGAGCTTCATGGGAATGGTGCGGGCGCCGTTGGCCGACATCACGATCTTCTGGTCCCATTTCAGCCGGCCGTCGCGCAGCGCCTCAAACACCATATAGAGCGTCATCATCTTGGTCAGTGATGCCGGGTGGTTCAGCTCATCGGCATTGGTGGATTGCAACACCTTGCCGCTGTTCACATCGAGGATGAAATCCGCGTAACCGGCCCTGGCTTCCACTGCAAAAAGCCATGCGCCCATTACCAGCAGCACGGCGATGGCCTTTTGGCCAAGGCCGCCTTTGCCGCGTGTCATATCCTTCATCCCGAACCCCCGAATTTCGTGCAGCTGTCACAATACCGTCCAACTGCGGCGGAAAATTAGAGACAGTTTTAAATTTTAAAGTTGTAGTTAATGGATGGTTAACAAAGGGATAAGGCGGAGGAGTGGGGCGGTGTGTCTGCCGGGGAATTGCGTCGTGGGGTGTTCAGAGCGGGTGGGGGCGCCAAAGGTGAAAGCCCGGTTTGGTTCGTTGCTATTATTGGCCGCCGCAAAAGCCCGTCGTTAAACTTCGACTTCTCCAATAAATCCGACAGTGGCGGATGGAAATGCCTTCGCATAGGGGATACGCGCGTGCGAAGGCATACGGCGTTATCCAAGCTTAGCGTAAATTGAAGTGATCTGCGACAGACTGGAGTAGCAGGCTTTGCTTTTGCCCATAGTTTGTGGGTTGCTACCTGCAATTTCCATGTATACTTGCTTTGTCGGCCCAATAATATCGTTGTCGGTAAAAACTTTCGGGGGTGTCATATCCCATCCCTTTGTGCTCTTTTTAGCAAAAACCGCGTGTGCAGCTAAGATCGGAAAGATTACACCGTCGGGCACTTCAATGATTTCACCGTTTTCACGCGTGATCGAGCGAATACGAGTTCCTCGAAATCCTTGGTGGGATTTCCATTTATCATAAAGATCAAGCGCCATGGGAGCTAGATCCAGGAAGCACTTATACACGTCGGCTGGGCCGTTCTCTACAAGGCGTTGAAAAATCTTCAAGCACCGCGTCTTCTGACTATAGGTGAAAGTACGGCCTCCGGCATCACTCGCAACGTCAAGTTTTTTTAGCATCGACTCTGGCATGATAGCCATGGTGACCTGTATCAGCTTTTCAGTATCCAAAAAGCCACCATCCCCTGTTAGGTCGGTTTCCGACTTACGTAATTTGGCACCTGGACGGCTTGCCGCGATCGCCTGTTCAAGTTCGTCGAGTTGTCCGCGGCGTCCTGCTATAGATATTGCGCGTACATCATTCTGAAAATTTCGCGCGATTGAAATTTCGGCCGTTAAGTCAGCGTCATCGGTGACAATAATCTCAAACTTAACGTAAGGTACAACTGGTGGCTGGTTATCCCATTGCTCATAATAACGACGCAATTCACCTTGCGTTTGCGAGCCGTTTATAATGCTTGCATTGGACAAAGTGATCACGCGAGCTTTGTCATCGACTTCCGCCGCGCTTGCTACGATAGTCATTCCACCGTTCAGCACGCAAAATTCTGCTGCATTGTCACTAAGAGTTTTACGGATTGCTTGATGAACCAACGTTGGCGACCGCTTCTGCTTGCCCTTCGCATCGACAAGATAGTCGCGAACATTCTCATTGTCCTCCAGTGGGAGGACGGAGGCAGCCGGCGCATGCCCAGAGTAGATTTTGCGCCCAGCCGCGTCGTCATCGGGAGAGCTAATGTTCCGGCATACGGAATACAAGAACGCATACGTCTTGGATTTGGCGTTTGAAGCCATAGTAATTTCTCCTTTTTCCAACCTCCGCCATCAAAAGGCGCGTCCACCTGGGCGGCCCAAACGAGAGGTCAGTAAAGGATGACTTAATATTCTTAATTGCACAAGTGAATTTCTAAAAAATAAATTATAACGTACCGCTCTCGCAAGTAGCTTCATCTCGTTGCGAAACGATTCAAAAAATCCTGATTACAACTACCGTTACTTTTGCGACTTTTCTGCGCTGCAGAATATAAGTTTCTACAGGAGCTAGACGATCGCTTTTGGCGCAAATCTGTCACGCCAATCCGCACCCCTCAACCTCGCGAAAATCCGCCTATTGTCCAAGAGCTTCGCGACAGGCGGTCCTTCACATATCCATCAGGCCGGCCCCACCTGGGCCGGCCTTCAGCATCAAGCTCTGATCACTTCAAAAAATCACACGAACTGGCTCAAGCCCGGAACGGAATTCACCACCTGATCGACGGTTTCTGCACCGGCATGTTCGCGGGCAACGGCCATGGTTTCGCGGGCCAGCGCTGTAATTTCGCTCATGCCGAGACCCTGCGCCATCAGCTGCTGGCCAAGCGCCATCACGCCGCCGCCAAAGCTTGCCATCAGCCCGCCCAGCAAACCGCCGCCGCCGGAACCTTCGCCATTGAACTTGGCCACCAGTTCGGCAGCGCCGGGAATGGCCTCGATCATGCGTGCCACGGCGCCGTCATCGGCCTCGCGCTGCAGGAAGCCCAGCATCATGCCAACGGCCTTTTCCGCAATCTCCGGCGAAATGCCGACATTATCCGCCACGCGGCTCACCAGCTCGTTCATCACTCTCTCCTCAAGGTGTTTTGACGTTCACGTCAACGTAAAAAAGATTCCGGCCTTATGCAAGCCGTTACAGGCCTCTATCATGCGGCTATGACACGCGTCTGTGAACAATGACAAGACGGGGACCTTAAGGAGGATTTTTGCCCTTCGCATCGGACATCACCGATGCCCCGTTTGCTGCGCCGTGATCGCCGTTGCCCATCGGTTGCGCCCGTCCTATACATGAGGAAATACTGAACCGAGCGAGGGAAGGGCGGTTGCATGCTTGAGGCGGGAAAACTCTTCATTGGCGCAAGTCGCAAGCCGGACGATACGCTGAAGAAGCCCGAATATCTGAGCCTCAAGTTTGGCAATCGCCACGGGCTGGTGACCGGCGCCACCGGCACCGGCAAGACGGTGACGCTGCAGGTGCTGGCCGAAGGCTTTTCGGCCGCCGGCGTGCCGGTCTTCTGTTCCGATATCAAGGGCGATCTATCCGGCATTGCCGCGATCGGCGAGCCCAAGGATTTCCTGTTGAAGCGCGCCGAACAGATCCAGTTCGCAGACTATGATAACGCGGCTTTCCCGACGATTTTCTGGGATCTCTATGGCGAAAAGGGCCACCGCGTGCGCTCCACCGTGGCCGAAATGGGGCCGCTTCTGCTGGCCCGGCTGATGGATGCGACGGAGGCGCAGGAAGGCGTGCTCAACATCGCCTTCAAGATTGCCGATGAGGGCGGCTTGCCGCTTCTTGACCTCAAAGACCTGCAGGCGCTTCTCAATTATATGGGCGAACATGCGGGCGAGATTTCCACCCGCTATGGCTTTGTCTCCAAGGCCTCTGTCGGTTCGCTGCAGCGCGGCCTTCTGGTGCTGGAACAGCAGGGCGCCGAGCATTTCTTCGGCGAACCGGCGCTGAAAATCACCGATATCATGCGCACCACGACCGATGGCCGCGGCATGGTTTCGATCCTGGCCGCCGACAGGCTGATGATGAACCCGCGGCTTTACGGCACCTTTCTGCTCTGGCTCTTGTCGGAACTCTTCGAGGTCCTGCCGGAGGTGGGCGACCCGGAAAAGCCGCGCCTCGTGTTCTTCTTCGATGAAGCGCATCTTCTGTTTTCCGAAGCGCCGAAAGTGCTGCTGGAACGGGTGGAACAGGTGGTGCGCCTCATCCGCTCCAAGGGGGTCGGCGTCTATTTCATCACGCAGAACCCGCTGGATGTGCCGGAAACCGTGCTGGCCCAGCTGGGCAACCGGGTGCAGCATGCGCTGCGCGCCTATACGCCGCGCGAGCAGAAGGCGGTGAAGACGGCGGCCGATACGTTTCGCGCCAATCCCGATTTCAAGACCGATGAGGCGATCACGCTTTTGGGCACCGGCGAGGCGCTCGTCTCGACGCTGGAGGCCAAGGGCGCGCCCTCGATTGTCGAGCGTACGCTGATCCGCCCGCCCTCCGGCCGTATCGGGCCGCTGACCGATGAGGAGCGCCGCCGGCTGATGGCGGCAAGCCCTGTTGCTGGCCAGTATGATACGGATATTGACCGCGAATCCGCCTTCGAGATCCTGATGGCGCGGGCGCAGAAGGCGGCCAAAGCCGAAATGCCCCAGCGCGCCCGCGTGGAGGAAGAGGACGTGGTGGAGGAGGTGTCTAGGCCCAAAGCCGATAGCGCCGCCGGGCGCTGGTCTCTGCCCGGCTTCGGCGATGCCGAGGAAGAGGATGCCGCACCGGCGCCGGCGAAAAAGCGCGCCACGACCACCAGAAGCAGTGGCTATCAGCGCGAAACCGTGGTCGAGGCTGCGATGAAAAGTGCGGCCCGCTCGGTCGCCACTTCGGTTGCCAACCAGCTTGGCCGGGCGCTGGTGCGCGGCATCTTGGGAAGCTTGAAGCGCTAGGGCTGGGGCGGTGCGGGGCTTGGGCGAACCCTGCATCGTTTCATTCTTGGCAACCTGGTGCTACAATGCCATATTCATCTCAACTGCAGTTATTGCCTGATGACACCTGCAGAACGGATAGAATAGCGCAACGCCGGAGACGCTGACAAACGGTTGGCCTGTTTGCGCTCCAAATGACTGGAATGCCGCAATTGCGGCGTCATGCGGTTTGATACTGTAACGATCGTGGGAACACATGGTTGAGAACAGACGCGGCATTAGCGCATCTTCGGGCAAGGCGGCGCACCGACTGGACAATGTCCCACAGAACGGCGGCAGCGGAGGAGGGACCACGATGGAGCCGAGGGTGGCCAAGTTGGAGGCCGATATGGATTATGTGAAAAGAGATGTTGGCGAATTGCGGGTTGATATGCGCGAAATTCGAGATCGCGTTATCAAGATCGAGGCGGACGTTTCACATTTGCCATCGAAGGCCTTCGTGTTCGCCGTATTCGGTGTTGTAACGGCATTCCTTTCTGCTGTTACTTTGTTCCAGACGCAAATTCAACGTCTTCTGGGTCTCACCATCGGCTCGTAAAGTCGGGTCACGACAGAAGGCGGATTGGCCTTATCGCTCAGCCCCTCACCCTAACCCTCTCCCCGCTTGCGGGGCGAGGGGACTGCGCCGCGCCTCGTCCTCAGCGTCCAGCCCGATGGCCATGCTTTCACCGCGTGCAGAAGAGTTTCGATGACATAGATTGAGGCGTTGCTCGGATGTCGATCCTATCGGTCCTCGCGTCCCTCTCCCCGTCCTTACGGGGAGAGCGACTGTCTTGGCAGTCAAGCGTTTTGCCATGGTTTTTCGTCCCGGATGATGGCGTTGAGGATGGTGAGCAGTTTGCGCATGGTGGCAACGACGGCGACGATCTTGGGTTTCCCGGCAGCGACGAGACGGTCGCGGAAAGCCTTGAGCACAGGGTTGTGTCGACTGGCGACGAGGGCTGCCATGAACAGCACGGCCCGCACCTTGCCCCGACCACCGCCGATGAAGCTCTTGCCTTTCCACGTGCCCGATTGGCGGGTCCAGGGGGCGAGCCCGGCAAGGGAGGCAATCTGCCGCCGGTCGAGGCCGCCCAGTTCCGGCATCTCGGCGAGAAGCGTGCGTGCCGTCGCCGGTCCCACGCCCGGTACCGATGTCAGCAGCGTCTCGCGCACCCGCCAGACGGGCGACTTGCGGATCTGATCGTCGAGGTCCTTGTCGAGGCTTTCGAGCTCGCGTCTGAGGGCTGCAAGCAGGCGCTTGATGCTCTTCTGCGCCTCTTTCGCGAGCGCCATGCGCTCCCGGTTCTCCTCGGCCACGATCATCTGGACGATCTGCTGCCTGCGGGCAACGAGTGCCGAAAGCGCCTGGGTTTCCGCATCCTTGAGCGGTCGGAGCTCGGGCCTTGTTGCCAACACATAAGCGGCGATCACCGCCGCATCGATGGCGTCGGTCTTGGCCCGACGGCCGAGCGCATTGGCATAGGCGCGCACCTGTGCCGGATTGACCACGACTACGGCAAACCCGGCTGCGGACAGTCCTGCAACGGCGGCCGTCTCGAAGCCGCCGGTGGCTTCCAGTGCGACCACATCGGCGCCGATTGGCTGCAGGCGTTGCACCAGATCGTCGATGCCGGCTTGTGTGTTTTCCACTTGGAAGACCAGGCCGGACGGCGCTACGGCCACATCCAAACGATCCTTCGACACATCGATCCCGACCACAATATCCATCTTATCCCATCCTTGCCTAAACGGACTTTGCTTGCGCAAGCGGCCCTGGCGACTGTTCGGGTTCGATGGAACGGCGGACGGAGACCCTTGCTCTCCCACGGGCTTGATGTCCCAAAGGGCACTCGGTCTCCCATCCGCCACCGCACCAGGCATTACAGCGCTGAATGCGGCTTTTGGGAAGTTACAAGGGTTAGGGTGAGGGGCAAATCGACCGTGGGATGGCGGACGGCCTCGGGTCTCTCGACGGCCCCCTCAAAAAGTTAGCGCTTGCGCACAAATTCCGTGCGCAGCACGAGGCCCTTGATGGCATCGTGGCGGCAATCGATTTCTTCCGGATTGTCGGTCAGCCGGATGGACTTGATGACAGTGCCCTGTTTCAGCGTCTGGCCGGCGCCCTTCACCTTCAGATCCTTGATCAGCGTCACGCTGTCGCCATCGGCAAGCACCGTGCCGGCGGAATCCACCACTTCTGCCGCCTTGGCGGCAAGAGCGGCCATTTCCGAGGCCGGGCGCCATTCGCCGGTCGCTTCGTCATAGATATAATCGTCATCATCGGCTGCCATGGCGCCTGTTCCTTCATCGCTGTTGAGGATCGTCTCCTGCGGCTTAGGCCTCAGGGGGGCAGATGTCAAAGCAGCAGGCGCGCACCGGAACCCTCGCTGGACAGCCGGTCCTCGCTATTGCGCAGCGGGCACTGGTCGAGCGACAGGCAGCCACAGCCGATACAGCCGGTCAGATCGTCGCGCAACCGCGTCATTTGCAAGATGCGTTCGCTCAACAGATCACGCCAGCCGGCCGATAGTTTGGCCCAATCCCTGGCGGAGGGCGTGCGGCCATCGGGCAGGGCGGCAAAGGCACGGGCAATCTCCTGCAGGCTGAGGCCCGCCGATTGCGCCACCCGGATCACGGCGATGCGGCGCAGCACATCACGCCCATAGCGCCGGTGGCCGCTTTTCGTCCGCTGGCTCTTGATCAGCCCTTCCGTCTCGTAGAAATGCAGGGCAGAAATGGCAATCCCGCTGCGCCGCGCGACTTCGCCAACGGAAAGTTCGCTGGCCTTTGATTTGGCTTTAGAATTCTGCTTGACCTCAACCATGCTTGAGGTTTTACACGCCTTGTCCAGCCACGCAATGGGAAGAATGGGCCATGGACCAGATGACGAGAGAGCCGGACGCAAGCCAAGACACAAGCGATACAAGCGATACAAGCGATACGGGCTGGAAGGCGCTTCTGGCGCCGCCGCATGGGCTGCGCCTGATGGCTGTCTCGATCGGTATCGGCCTGCACGCCTTCAACGAGGTGGCGATCGGTCCGGTTCTGCCCATTGCGGTCACGGCACTCGGCGGCGTCGCACTTCTGCCTTTCGTCTATGCGGTGTTTTTTGCCAGTATCATGGCCGGCGGCCTGTCTGCCTCGCCGCTCCGGCGCCGGCTTGGCGCGCGTTCGGCTTTGCTTGTCGCAGGCCTTGTCTATGCTGTGGGCATGATCGTGCAATGCGCGGCCCTCGATGCCTATGGCCTGATGGCGGGGCGCGTGCTGCAAGGCGTGGCTGATGGCTGGATCGTCGCACTCTGCTACACGCTGATTGCCGATTTGTTTCCCCCGCGCCTCGTGCCGCGCATCTTTGCCGCCGAAGCCATGGTCTGGGCCATTGCCGCGGTGCTGGGTCCGTTTGCCGGCGGGCTTGTGGTGGAACATTTTGGCTGGCGGCTGGCGCTGGCCGTCAGCGTGCCGGTCATCGCGCTGTTTTTCGTGGTCATGCCCTTTGCCCTGCCGGCCGATAGAGCAAAGCCCGCCGGTGCCGCGCCTGTTTCGCATGCGCTCTTGCCGCCTCGGCTTTTCGGTCTTTCCTCCACCGTCGGGCGTGGCAGCTGGCTGCTTTTCCTGATGACGGCGGCGCAGAGCGTATCGACCGTGTTCCTGGCCTATACGCTGCATGCGCGGCTTGACCTGTCGCCGGTCCATGTCGGGCTGGTTCTCATCACGCTGTCGCTCAGCTGGAGCGCTGCCGCAATCCCGGTCGGCAATATCGCTAGCGTCGAGAAGCGCCAGGCGATCATGCGGGCGGGACCGCTGGTGCAGGCCTGCGGCGCACTATTGGTTGCAACCGGGCTTTATCTCATGCTGCTGCCCATCGTGCTTTTCGGCCAGATGCTGAATGGCATTGCCTTTGCCATGGTGTTTGCCAGTGCCAATCAGGCGGTGATCGAGGATGCCGATCCGGACCATCGCATTACCACAAGCGCGCTTTTGCCGGCGTTGGAAACCAGCGGCTATGTGGCGGGCGCCGTGATTGTCGGCGGGCTGGGTTCGCTGTTTCAGGCGCAAAGCTCGGTCATGGCCGGCGAACCCGGCCATGTGGTCTTTGCGCTCTGGGGCGCTGCGGCAGGCCTGTCGCTTCTGTCTTTCCTTGCCGCACGCGGCGTGGTGCTGAAGCTGCGCGCGGCCTGAAAACCCGAAAGCCTCATGCCATGCCGACCAGGGAAAAATAGGCGCCCTGCGGGTCCATGGCATTGACGATAACACTGCCGCCCGGCACGTCCTGCGGCCCGAAGACCACCTGTCCGCCACCCGCCTTGATCGTCTCCACCGCAGTCGCGATGGAGGGTACGTTGATGTAATAGGCCCAGCAGGCAACGGGCACTGTGGGCGGGCGGGTCATCATGCCGCCGATCTGGCGCCCGTGATGGGCAAAGATCAGGTAATCGCCCATCTCGCCCATGGGCATGGCCTGGTCCAGCGTCCAGCCGAACACCTTGCCGTAAAAGGCGAGCGCCTCGCGCCCATCATTGGCATAGAGTTCGTTCCAGCCGAAAGTGCCGGGCGTGCCGACCGGCGCCATGGGCGGCGGATTGTCCATGGGCTGTGGCGTCATGATGCAGATCACGGCGCCATGCGGATCGGCGACCACGGCCATGCGTCCGACGCAGGGAACTTCAAACGGCGGCTTCATCACCGAACCGCCCTCGGCTTCAAACAGCTTGACCGTCGCATCCACATCATCCACGCCGACATAGCCCGTCCAATTAGGCGGAACTCTGCCCTCCATGTCCGGCGGAATGGTCATCAGGCCGGCCACGCCGCAATCTTCGTCACCGCTGCGGGTGTCGAAAATGATGTAATCCTCACCCTCCATGCCGGGCATGGCGATAGTCTTTGCACTCCAGCCGGTCACCGCGCCATAGAAGGCGGCGGCGGCGGCCATGTCCGAAGTCATCAACTCGCACCAGATGAAGGTGCCATGGGTGGGAGAGGGCATGGGCGGTTTCCTCGTCTTGATCAAATGGTTCTGAACGGGTGCGGGATGTGGCGTCAGGCAATCCGCGTATAATCGGCGCGCATGAAGGCGTGCCAGCCGCCATCCGGCTGGCCGGCGCTGGAGGTGAAAACGCGCGTGTCATCGCCGGTAAAGATGATCTGTTCGCGATACGCCTGTGTGACTGTGGGGTCGCTGAAGCTCGGGCCGGTCGTGTAGAGGCTGAGCGTCGTGCCATCCTCGGAAAGATCGCCCTCATAGACCCACATATGCTCCATCATCGTGCCGATCCAACTGCCGATATATTTGCCGGTGGCGCTGTTATGGCCGAGTGTCAAAAGCGTCGTGGCCGGCATCCCGCCCGGCATCTTGCCGCACCCTTCCGCCACAAACCAGATGCCGTGGAGAGACCGCACCTCCTCCTCCCAATCCTCGCCATCGCTCATGTCGGCGGCTGCCACCTTCCAGCGGCCGACAAGCCGGTTGAGAAAGGCGTGTTCGGCACGCGGCTGCGGCATGGTCATGTCCATTTCTCGTTCTCCCTGTAGGGCTCAATGGCAGCAGGCCGCAGCTTTCGGCCCCGTCTCATATTCATCGTGACGCTTGATGAAGTTCATCGTCTCGCTCTCGTTGCGCCCAAGCGGCGCGATATCGAGGATCATCATCGTCGCCAGCATTTCCTCGCCGCCGCGGGCATAGGAAGAATAGGTATGGAAGATCTGGCCGGTCTCATCCTTGTAAAAGGCCGATTGACCCGGCAGCTCGTCATGCGCCTTGGCAGAGGGCGTGTCGCGGAAATTGTAGAAGACCGAGCCGGAGGCCAGCTCTTCCGGCCTGAAGGAGACGCCGAAATCCAAGTTGAAACTGCTGCCGAAGGAGGAGACCCAGGGAAAGCGCCAGCCCATGCGCCGCTTATAGGCCTCGATCTTGTCGAGCGGCGCGCGTGACACGCAGGTCAGCGTCACATCATGATGGTTGAGATGCGGCAGCGTGCCATCCAGATGATCGGCAAGGAAGGAACAGCCGGTGCAGCCGGCATCCCAATCCGGGCCGAACATGAAGTGATAGACAATCAGCTGGCTGCGGCCTTCGAAAAGGTCGGCAAGGCGGCGCTCGCCGAATGGGGTCTGAAAGCGATAATCCGCCTCCACTTTCACCCAGGGCAGGTCCAGCCGCTCGCGATTGATCGCGTCGCGCAGCCGCGTCATTTCCTTTTCGCGGGCAAGCAGCGCCTTGCGCGCCTCAAGCCATTCCTCTTTGGATACCACGGCATGCTTCATCGTCACATCCTCCCAGATGTTCCAGTGCCTTGACATTTACGTTGATATCAACGTAAATAGGTCATGTCAAACGAAATTGTGATTCCTTTTGCAACCACAGTGCATGTGCGCGATACCTGCCTCTGCCTGCACGTGCAGCGCGCCGCAAGAGCCCTGGCGCGCAAGTTTGACACGGCCTTACGCCCGCTTGGCCTGACGAATGGCCAGTTTTCGCTGATGATGTCGCTCAACAGGCCGCAGCCGGCTGCCATGGGCTCGGTCGCCACGCTGCTTGACATGGACCGCACAACGCTGACGGCAGCGTTGAAGCCGCTTCAGCGGCGCGGCCTGATCGAGACCTTTGCCGACCCCAAGGATGCCCGCAGCCGGCTGTTGCAGCTGACCCCGGAGGGTAAGACCATTCTTGCGGCCGCCGTGCCGATCTGGACACGCATCCACGCCGAACTGGATGAGGGCCTGGGCGAGGGTGGGGCGCCGCGGCTGCGCGCCGATCTGGCTCTGATCCGGTAGACAGCGTCAGGTTCAGCCAAATCGCGCCGCAATCCGTGGGTCGGATACGAAGTCGGACAGGGTGAAGCCCAATCGGCGGTGCGGAAATTCGCACAGGGCCTGTACATGGTGAGCCGACCAGTGGATGCGCCAGCTTTGGCGGGCAACGGGCTCGCGGTGTGCAAAAGCTGCGGGGCTGAGAAGGGCAATGTTCATTCCCTTGCCGGGATCTCTGATGGATCGATACAGGATAGCCTCCAGCTTCGCAGACCGGGCCGTGTCGGCCAATGCCTGACAGGCGCTGTACTCGACTGGGTCTTCGAAGGCCTGCTGATTGTCGGAAAGAGGCGACCGCGTCAGGTCAATGCCGCGCGTGGTGCTGATCCGGGCGGCAAAGGCGGTATAGTCGGCCGGATTGGCGGGCAGCGGCGTTTGCGGCGAGTCCGTGAAGAACAGCAATCTGTAAAAGGCCATCTCGGCCACGGCTGTCGTCTCGCTCAGCGCTGCATAGAACACGCCCGGCGTCCTGCCTGCGCGGCGAAACCGTGAGCCATGGGGATAGACGGCGCCGTAACGGAAGGGTGTGGCCAGCAGATAATCGAGGGGCAGCGTTTCGGCCGGCAGTGCAGGCTTGGTCGTCTCCAGCACCTGTTCGAGCAGCGCCTGTTCATCGCTCGTATCAACCAGTTTCATGGTCGATACCTGATGTTGCGCCTCCACCAGTCGCCAGACGTCGTGGCGGATGGTGATCGCCTCAGACGAGAGCGCGGCGGGCGTCCAGATAGCCGAGAACATCGATCAGACCTGAAATTGTGAGAATTTTTTCAAGCGGAATACCGTCAATGGCCGTGTTTTCGTTGCGTAGCCAGGCCTTCGCAACGGTCTCGTCACCATTGGTGATCGCATCCAGCGAGCGAAACAGGCGAATGAACAGCAGGGCCAGTTCGAAACTTTTGTCGCCGGGATAGAGGAGCAGTTCGGATCGCTTCAGGCGGGATACCGAGGCTTCCGACAGCCCGAGAATGGCGCCCAATGTCTTGCCGTTCATGCCCAGGCGATCTGCCGCACGCACAACCGCCTTGCTCACCACAGCGGCTTCTGCGGAAGGGTCTGCCTTCGAGCGCACTTGAATATTCATGATCGCATCCTTTCCTGAGAAAGAATGTAGCACTCAGACGTCAAAATGCAAGAAGGGCCGCGATGGGCGACCCTTCCGGCATGCGGTGAACGCTGATGCTTAAGCGACGGAGACCGGCACTTCGGTCGAAGTGCGCATGGCATGGCTATAGGGGCATACGATATGCGCCTTGGCGACCAGGTCTTCGGCCTGTGCCTTGTCCATGCCGGGAATGTCGACGACGATCGAGACTTCGATGCCAAAGCCGGTGCCATCCTCGCGCGGGCCGATGCCGACACTCGCCGTCACCTTGGCGTCTTCCGGGATCTTCACCTTGGCATTGCCGGCCACGAATTTCAGCGCGCCGAGAAAGCAGGCGGAATAGCCGGCTGCAAACAGTTGTTCCGGGTTGGTGCCGGTGGCGCCATCGCCGCCCAGTTCCTTCGGCACGGTCAGCGTGACGTCCAGAACGCCGTTTTCCGAATGGGCGCGGCCAGCGCGGCCGCCGGTGGCAGATGCCTTGGTTGTGTAGAGAATAGCCATGATCGTCTCCTTGGTGCGTATTTGGGGTTGCGTATTTGGGTTTCGTTCTCGGGGTTATGGGTCGTTCGAAAACCGGTCCGGTTGGATCGGTGATATTAATGTTGTGCAATTCAATTGCGCGCAATATAATTAGACGCATTGAAGTCCGGCGTCAAGCCTGCGACAATGAAGAAATTAGGGCGTCAGATGAGGAAGTCAGGATCGGCCATGGAAAATAGCGGCACCACCGGCGAACAGATCCGCTTGCAGCAAATGCTGTGCTTTGCGCTTTATGGTGCAGCTCATGCCTTTTCGCGCGCCTATAAGCCGCGCCTGGAACCGCTCGGTCTCACCTATCCGCAATATCTGGTCATGGTCAGTCTTTGGGAAAAGGATGGCCAGCCGGTGAAGGCGCTGGGCGCGGCGCTGGGCCTTGATTCCGGCACGCTCTCGCCGCTTCTGAAGCGGTTGGAGCAGGCGGGGCTTTTGGCACGCACCCGCGCCAAGGCCGATGAGCGGCAGGTGCATATCACGCTGACCGAAAAGGGTCGGCAGTTGCAAAGCGAGGCGGCCGGCATCACGCCGCTGATGCTGTCTGCCACCGGCTGCGGACTGGAGGAGGTGGCCGATCTTCGCGACCGCCTGCAGGATCTGAAGGACAATCTCGTCAGGGCCGGCGATGCCTCTGCCGCCGAGCACGGGTGAACCGGGTTCCGAAGTCAGCGGGGGCTGGACTTTTGCGCGCCCAACCTTTTGAGTAGTTGCCGCTCTCCCCAAAACCGCAGACCTGCGGCTCTTTCCTTCGCTTGTTCCCCGAGATCTTCATGCTGCGCAATCTCTATACGTGGACCATGGCCCTTGCCGCGCGCAAGGGTGCTGCCTGGTGGCTTGCCATCATCGCCTTTGTCGAAAGCTCGCTGTTCCTGGTGCCGGCCGATGTGCTCTTCGTGCCCATGGTCTTGGCGAGGCCACGCCGGGCCTATCTCTACGCGACCATCGCCACGATTGCCTCCGTGCTCGGCGGCATTCTCGGCTGGATGATCGGTCACTATGCCTTCGAAGCCATTGCCCGGCCGGTGCTGACCTTCTATGGCAAGCTCGATACATTCGAGGGGTTGGCGCAATCGGTCGATTGGAAAACCATCCTTGTCCTGCTCGTCACCTCCGGCCTTGCGCATCTGCCGCCGATCAAGGTGGTGACCATCCTGTCGGGCGTTGCAAATTTCAGCCTGCCACTGTTCATCCTGTCGGCCATCGTGGCGCGCGGGTCGCGTTTCTTTGCGCTGGCCTGGCTGCTCAAGACCTATGGCGAGGATATGCGCCATTTCATCGAAAAGCGGCTGAAACTGATCAGCGCTCTGGCCGCCGGCATGCTGATCGCCGTCTATGCGGCCTATATGCTTCTGCGCTGACATTTCATCGCGCGGCCATCGGTTTTCACAAACGGCTTGACGATCGTTCCCAGATCGGGAATTCTATCCTCGGTTTTCCCATGGCGGTGACGGAGCGTCATGAATGTCATCGCAAAATCCGCGCTGGTGCGGTTCTGGGAAGGGCAGCCAAAGGGCGAGCCACGCAGGGCCGCGCAGGCGGCCTTTACGCAATGGCACACGGCGGCATCGGATGCCAGCTGGAACAATTTCGATGCATTGAAGCATACCTTCAATTCCGCCGATTATGTCGGCAATGGCAAGGTTGTCTTCGATGTCGGCGGAAACAAGTATCGACTTGTGGGGCTGGTTGCCTATCGGACGAAGCGGATTTACGTCCTCTTTGTCGGCACCCATGCAGACTATGACCGGATCGACGTGACGGTGCTGTGAAAGGAGACTGTCTCATGGATATCACCGCCATCCGCACGTTGCAGACGCAAGCGGAATATGAAGCGGCTCTCCAGGCCGTTCGCCCCTATTTCGAGGTTGAGCCGGCAGAGATGACGGCGGAGGCGGCCCATTTCGATGCGCTGGTCCTGCTGATCGAGGAATATGAGGCGCGGCATTTTCCCATCGAACGCGCTTCGCCCGTTGAGGTCGTCAAGGCCATCATGCACGCCAACAACTATACGCGCGCCGATCTGGTCGCGGTGATTGGCTCCAAGGCGCGGGCTGCCGATCTTCTGAATGGCCGCCGTGAGATCAATCTTGACCAGATCCGCAAGCTGAGCAAGGCTTGGGGCATTCCGCCGTCAGCCCTTATCGCCGATCTGGCTGCGTGAAAATCACCCGCCGGAAGGCTCCGGCGGGCGGTTGCACATCAATCCCAATGCGGCGGGCGCAGGTGCGCGGGGTTGACGATGCGGCCATCGGCTTTGGCCAGTGCCTGCACCGCCTGCATTTCCTCGTCCGACAGGGCAAAATCGAACAGGTCGAAATTTTCCTTGAGCCGGCTTTCGGTCGCGGTTTTGGACAGGGCGATCACGCCCTCCTGCTGCACGGCCCAGCGCAGAGCCACCTGGGCTGCCGTCTTGCCATGCTTTGCGCCTATGTCTTTCAGTACCTCCTCCTTCGGCACTTTGCCATCGGCCATCAGATAATAGGCGGTCAGCGAAATCCCGTGGCTGCGGGCTGCAGCGAGCAATGTCCGCTGGTCCAGATAGGGGTGAAATTCCACCTGGTTGGTGGCAAGCGGCGCCTCGGACAGTTTTGCCGCTTCCTCCATCATCTCGATGTTGAAATTGGAAATGCCGATATGCTTCACCTTGCCGGCACGGTGAGCCGCGTTCAGGCTTTCCATGCGCTCGGCAAGCGGCACGTCGCTTTGCGGCCAGTGCAAAAGCAGCAGATCGACATGATCGGTCTTCAGCTTTGTCAGGCTCTCGTCCACCGAGGCTGCAAAATCCTTGGCGGCGAATTTATCGACCCAGACTTTCGTGGTGAGGAAGATCTCGTCGCGCGGCACGCCGGATGTGGCAATCGCCTGGCCGACTTCCGCCTCATTGCCATAGATCTGCGCCGTATCGATATGGCGAAAGCCGAGTTCGATGGCTTTCGGCAGCACGCGCAGCACATCGGCGCCGGGCATGCGGAACGTGCCGAAACCGAGTGCCGGGATATTGGCGCCATTGGCGTTTACTGAGTGCATTCTACTCTCCTTGTCAAACAATCGGCCCTTTGCGCGCTGGCGCGCATGGGTGAAATCGGCCATAGCGGATGGCGTCACATCTTTTGCGCTCCGACACGACAGCAGTTCCGCCGGTCTCTGTATCTTGTCCAAAAAAACGAGGGCGCAAGGCCCGTAGCCGTGTTGCGCAAAAAAATCCGACGGTGCATCGAATTTGTGCCCCATAGAGCGTGTTTCATGCCAAGCAACAAGAATGAGGGACGATGCGTATTTTCTGGTGTCTGTTGTGGCTTGCGGTGCTGATTGCCATTGTGTTGAGCATCCCGCTGATTGATGGCTCAGCCATCCATTTCGAAACCCGCTCCAGCGGTCAGGGTCAGGGCCAGGGCCAAGGGCAGGAGAGCCCGCTTCTGCCCATGCCGCGCCAGTGAACAGGTGGCCTCCCGCAGCGCCAATCATCACGCGATCTGATGGGTTCATTCGGCGCAATGCTGGCTCGCGAACAGCGATGTCCGCCAAAGGCCATGCGCAAGCAATATTCTTTCGAAGGCTGCCCGGCGCGCAGAAAATCCTTGACCTTCCGCTGCTTGGCGGCCTTCACTTGGCCAAAATCTGCAAGTCAAGGAGACGATCATGCCCGTCGATACAACGCCCCGCAGCGCCACCCTTACCTTTGTCGACGGGCAGTGGGTGAGCGGCAATCCGCCGCTGATCGGCCCCACCTCGCATGCCATGTGGCTGGGTTCGACAGTGTTTGACGGCGCCCGCTGGTTCGATGGCATGTCGCCGGATCTCGACCTGCATTGCGAACGCGTCAACCGCTCGGCCCTCAACATGGGCATGAAGCCGGTGATGGAAGCAGCCGAAATCGAGGCGCTGGCACTGGAAGGCGTCAAGAAATTCGACGGCCAGACGGCGATCTACATCAAGCCGATGTACTGGGCCGAACATGGCCTGTCCTATTCGGTCGTGGCACCGGATCCCGATTCCACCCGTTTTGCGCTTTGCCTATTCGAGGCGCCGATGCACACGGCAAAGCCCGGCTCGATCACCGTTTCGCCGTTTCGCCGGCCGAACCCGGAAGTTGCCATGACCGGTGCCAAGACCGGCAGCCTCTATCCCAATAGCGGACGGGCCATCATCGAGGCGCGCGGCCGCGGCTTTGAAAACGCCCTGATGCGTGACCTGAACGGCAATGTTGCCGAAACCGCATCCTCCAACATCTTCCTGGCCAAGGATGGCGTGGTGATGACGCCAGTGCCGAACGGCACGTTTCTGGCCGGCATTACCCGTTCGCGCGTCATCACGCTTCTGCGCGGTGCCGGCATCGAGGTGCGCGAATGCACGCTGACGGTGGAGGATTTCCACGCAGCCGACGAGATCTTCACCTCCGGCAATTATTCCAAGATCGCACCGATCAACCGCCTCGACGAGCGCGAATTCCAGGAAGGCCCTGTCGCCCGCAAGGCGCTGGCGCTGTACATGGATTGGGCGCGTTCGACGACAAAGGCTGCCGCGTAAACCATCGGTCTTTCAAGCGATCGGGGAGGGGCGTCATGGGGCGCCCTTTGTCTCGCCGCCCTATGCCGCCTGCCGATAGGCGAGCACGCTGCCGCGCCCGGCTGCCTTGGCGGTATAGAGGGCCTGGTCGGCTGCCCGCGTCAGGCTGGGGATATCGCCGGCGTCTCTTGGAAAAGTGGCATAGCCGATTGTCACGCCGATCGTCAGGCTATTGCCCTCGAATTCCACCGGATGGGCGACGCAGGCGGCAAGCCGCTGCGCCAGCGCCTTGGCATTGACCACCAGATCGTCTTCCGGGGTGAGGAACACGAATTCGTCGCCGCCAAAGCGTGCCGCGAAATCCTGGCCATCGAGACATTCGTGGAAGCGGCGGCCAATTTCGCGCAGCACGGCATCGCCGGCGGCATGGCCATGCACATCATTGATGGATTTGAACAGATCGAGATCGGCCATCAGCAGCGAAAAGGAGCGGTTCTCCGCCGCCTGCCTGTGATGCAAACGCTCTGCCTCCGCCTCAAAGCCGGCACGGTTGGCAAGACCCGTCAGCACATCATGGCGCGCCAGATAGGACATCTGCCGCTCGGCCAGAATATGATCGGTAATGTCTTTCTGGGTCGAGACGATGATCTGCCCGTCGATCAGCACGTCATGCACATCCATGATCCGTCCGCCGATCTCCACCTGCGCCCTGTTCCAGCCCTTGCGCAAAAGTTCCTGCCGGGCCGCTTCGAAATAGGCTTGCGGATCGACACCCCATTTGCCGGCCGCACCGGAGCGCGCATAGTCGGCCAAGTCGACATAGCTATGGATCGGGTCGTCGATCTGCGGATGATAAAACTCCCGGAACCGCCGGTTCATATAGACCGCTTTGCCATCCAGGGTGAACAGGGCAACACAGACCGGAAGATGCTCCATTGCCAAGACCATGGCCGCATGTTCGCTTATGCTGCGTGCGTATAGTTTGGTTTCCATGGATACCCCGCCGTACAAATCCCCAGTGATGCTAGGAAATCCGGGTGAACAACCAATGAAAGACTTGCCGAAACGCGATACAATGTAGTTTCAACTTATAGTTGCGCGAAACATTTGAACTCTTAACCTCGGCTGAAGGGGTATTGCACCGCAATGGTATTGCCCGCTCCTGTGGCCGGGTGCCGATGCAAGGATTTGCCATCCTATCGGAAATTTGCCTTTCCACAGGTTGCCACGTGGCGTCGGGGAACCTATGTTCCGCTCACCTCACGCTTATTCGATCTCGATGCCAAGAGGAGATGATTTCATGGCCTTCGAACTTCCGGAACTTCCCTACGCCTACGATTCGCTGAACCCTTTCATGTCGGCGGAAACGCTGGAATTCCACCACGACAAGCACCACAAGGCCTATGTCGACAACGGCAACAAGCTGGCCGTTGAAGCCGGCATGGCCGATCTGTCGGTCGAAGATGTCGTCAAGAAGTCGTTCGGCACGCATGCCGGCCTCTTCAACAATGCCGCCCAGCACTACAACCACATCCATTTCTGGAAGTGGATGAAGAAGGACGGCGGCGGCAAGGTTCTGCCGGGCAAGCTTCAGGCTGCCATCGACAGCGATCTGGGCGGCTATGACAAGTTCAAGGCTGATTTCATTGCTGCCGGCACCACGCAGTTCGGCTCCGGCTGGGCTTGGCTTTCGGTGAAGGATGGCAAGCTCGTCATCTCCAAGACCCCGAATGGCGAAAACCCGCTCGTGCATGGCGCTTCGCCCATCCTCGGCGTCGATGTCTGGGAACATTCCTATTACATCGATTATCGCAATGCCCGTCCGAAATATCTCGAAGCTTTCGTCGACAGCCTGATCAACTGGGATTACGTGCTGGAAATGTACGAAGCTGCTTCGAAGTAATCTTTCGAACCGCAATGCCTTTCAAAAAACGCCCGGCCGGTTTTCCCGCCGGGCGTTTTTCATGCAACAGAACCTGTCACAGGCATGTCACGTCTCGGGCCTATCTCGCTTTGCATGTCGCAAGAACCCATTCTCCGCTTCGGCGTCATCGCCGATCCCCAATATGCCGATCTTGACCCCAACCGGGCGCTCGACCGGCATTTCCGCCAAAGCCTTGCCAAGCTGTCGCAGGCCATCGGCACATTCGAGGGCGAGGATCTCGATTTCATCGTCACGCTCGGCGATCTGATCGATCGCGGTTGGGAGAATTTCGAAGCACCGCTCGAAATCTATCGGCGCTCGCGCCATGAATGCCTGTTCCTGCCCGGCAATCATGATTTTCTGGTGAAGCCGGAACGCATAGCCGAGGTCTATGACAAGCTCGGCATGCCATCGCCCTATTACAGTTTCGTGCGCTCCGGCATCCGCTTCATCGTCACCGATTGCTGCGAGGAAAGCCTGTTTGCAACCGCAGCCGATCCGGCCCGGCATGCGAGAGCCAAGGCGCGGCTGGAGCGTCTGGAAGCGGCCGGTGCCCAGAATGCCAAGGATTGGAATGCCGGCATTTCCGAGCGCCAGTTCGCCTGGATTGCCGGCCAGCTGGAAACGGCGCGGGCCTCCGACCAGACAGTCATCGTCCTCGGCCATTATCCGCTTCATCCGCAAACCGACCATGCGCTCTGGGATGCCGGCGCGCTTGCCGAGCTTTTGTCCAGCGCTCCGCATCTGCTGGCCTATCTCTGCGGTCATGACCATCGGGGCGGGCTCGCCAAGGCTGGCCATTGCTGGTTCTTCAACGCCATGGGCATGGTGGATACCGAGGAAGACAATGCTTTTTGCGTCGTCGAAATCCATGCCGATCGCATCGAGATCCGTGGTTTCGGGCGCGAACAGAACAGGACATTGCCTTTGTCCACCCTCTTGCATCAGGAGCGTTCACATCTTGGTGTGCTCGCAAAAACGTCATTTCTTTCAGATGCGTAGGGTGTAATCATTCAAGGGTACAAAGTGCCGCGGGGTCCGTCTGGCGCTGATCAAGGGGAGACTTTCATGAATTTCAAAATGGTAACTGCTGCCGCCCTGGCGCTCTGTCTTGGCGCGAGCGCCGTGTTCGCCGCTGGCGAACCACAGGTCGTTCGCCAGGATCTGATGAAGAAAATCGGTGGCTCGCTCGGTGCGCTCGGCGCCATTGCCAAGGGGCAGAAGCCCTATGACGCCGAAGCGGTGAAGACGGCGCTTTCGACGATCAGTGCCTCTGCCAAGGATTTCCCCAATCATTTCCCGGCCGGCTCTGAAACCGGTTTTGAGACGGAAGCCGCTCCGGCCATCTGGCAGAATATGGCAGACTTCAAGGCGAAGGCTGCAAAGCTTTCCACTGATGCCGATACGGTTCTGGCCGCTATGCCGGCCGATTCCGCCGGCGTTGGCCAGGCGCTGCAGACACTCGGCGCCGAATGCGGCGCCTGCCACCAGCCCTACCGCCTGAAGCGCTGATTTCGCCCTCACGTCTTTGACCGCCGCCCCGGACCTTCCGGGCGGCGGCATTGCCTGTTTTTGTATTTTACCTGATCATTGAACTCACCTGCGAGCGGACATCCCATGGCGTTGAACTGGACCAGAGTGCTAACCGCCGGCGTGGTTCTGGCCGGTCTCGGCGGCGGGCTTGCCTATGCGCTGACCAGGCCATCTGCGCATCCCGCACAATACTGGACTGGGCTCGGGACACCGGATCTGGCGAATGGCGAAACGCTGTTCTGGGCCGGCGGCTGTGCCAGTTGTCATGCGGCCAAGGATGCCGAAGGCGAGGGCCTGAAGGTTCTGTCCGGCGGGCGGGCGCTGCCCACGCCGTTTGGCACCTTCCACGTTCCCAATATTTCGCCCGATCAGAAGGCCGGTATCGGCGCCTGGACGCTGGCGCAGTTCGGCGATGCGATGACGCGTGGCGTGGGCGTCGATGGCGAGCATCTCTACCCCTCATTCCCCTATGGCTCCTATGCGCGGCTGACGGCAAAGGATGTCAACGATCTTTTCGGCTATCTGAAAAGCCTGCCGGCCAATAGCAATGTCGCTGCCGCCCATGAACTGGGCTTTCCCTTCAATATCCGCCTGTCGCTCGGCGGCTGGAAGCTTCTCTATTTCACCGATCAGCCGCGTGTAGAGCTTGCCAATGCATCCGCTCAAGTGAAGCGCGGCCAATACCTGGTCGAAGGTCCGGGCCATTGTGGCGAATGCCATACGCCGCGCAATGTGCTGGGCGGCTTCCAGAGCGGCATGTGGCTGGCCGGTGGCCCGAACCCGGAAGGCGAGGGGCGCATTCCCGATATCACGCCGGGCTCGCAGACGATCGGCGCCTGGAGCGCGGATGAAATCGTCGCCTATCTGGAAACCGGCTTCACGCCCGATTACGACAGTGTCGGTGGCTCCATGGTCGAGGTGCAGAAGAACATGACGCATCTGCCGAAAAGCGATCTCGAAGCGATTGCAGCCTATCTGAAGGCCGTTCCGGCACGGTGACGG
Source organism: Rhizobium sp. FY34 (assembly GCF_005222845.1). Taxonomy (GTDB): domain Bacteria; phylum Pseudomonadota; class Alphaproteobacteria; order Rhizobiales; family Rhizobiaceae; genus Neorhizobium. The sequence goes on from NZ_STFZ01000022.1 coordinate 23,381, forward strand.
GCGAGGTTCGTCCGGCGTTCGACAGGACGGATGCTTGCAATAAGTGCTAGCATAGTTATAATCCGCCCATGAACAACAAGCATCGGCGTGTCTTGCTGTCTATTTTCACAGACCCGGTTTCCGGCTCGATTGCCTGGACCGATATAGAGAGCCTGTTTCAGGCGGTCGGTTGTCGTGTCGTTGAAGGTTCGGGGTCGAGAGTGAAGTTCGAGAAGGACGGGACTATTGCCGCGTTCCACCGACCGCATCCAGACAAGCACGCCAAACGCTATCAGGTCCGGGACGCTCGCCTGTTCCTGACTGAGATTGGAGTGGAGCCATGAACACGTTGACCTATAAGGGCTATGCCGCACGCATCGAATTTGACGGCGATGATGAGATCTTTGTCGGGCATCTGGCGGGCATTGCCGATGTGGTCGGCTTTCACGCAGACACGGTCAGCGGGCTGAAGACCGCCTTTCGCGAGGCCGTCGATGACTATATCGACACATGCCTGAAGCTGTCGCGCACGCCCCAGAAACCCTATTCCGGCAAGGTAATGTTCCGCATTGATCCGCAGGTGCATGCGCGGGCCGCCAAAGCTGCCGAACTCGCCGGCAAAAGCCTCAACGAATGGGCCGGCGACGTGCTGGCCAAGGCGTCGGGAGAGTGAGGGCTGCGCGGGTAGGCAGCTTGGCTGGGAAACGGCAGCTTTGCGCCAATGGCGGCCATTGCACCAACCGCGAAACCGAATACGTTGGGAACGGCCGCTTCGTCGGCGATGTTGCCAGCAGTCGTACCAAGCTCGAAATCGGTGCCCTATGTCTCTTCAAGCCACTAGAGATTTTCTAGAATTCCATTCTCTTCCAATCGATACCCTGACAAGCCTGCTCGAAAGAGCTGAACAACTCGCGGCCGATTGGGATAGCCACACCATGCCGCAAACCTTGAAAGGCAAGCGCATCGGCCTCATCGTTGATGATACAGGATGGCGAAATACTGCCGCCTTCGATCTCGGAGCAAAGGCGATGGGCGGCGTTGTGGTTCAACCACCGATCAGCTTCAACACCAGAGAAACTACTGCTGACCTCGCGGGCTACCTCGACAATTGGTTCGACCTCCTTGTCGTAAGAACAAAGGAACTGGCTACCTTGAAGGAGCTGGCAGCAGCAATGCAGGCTCCCGTCATTAACGCGCGGACGAGGTCCAATCATCCATGTGAAACACTCGGCGATCTGGCCTATGTGAGGAAAATCAGAGGTTCATTGGACACGCTCAAAGTCGTCGGCATTGCCCCTGACGCCAATATTTTGCGTTCATGGGTCGAGGCTTCAAAGACATTGCCGATAAACGTGGTTCAGGTGTATCCAGAGCGGTGGCACGTTACCGACCCAGCACTCATCAACATTAATTTCGAAGTAAGCCAAGATATCCACCACGTCTTAGAGGCTGACGTGATCGTAACAGATTCATGGCCGACGGATGCTCATGATGCTGAACTGATTAACTATCAGGTCACTGCAGCGGTTCTGAACGAATGCAAGAGCAACGCAATATTTCTGCCCTGTCCACCCGTCGCAAGGAACCAGGAAGTGACGGCAGATGCGATGGAACACAGCTCTTGCCAGAGCAGACAGGCAAAAGCGTTCTTGCTGCACGCGCAGAACGCTCTCATGGAATGGGCCACAAACGCATGATGTCCGCTCAGGGCCAATATCAAACATCTCCGTTCACGCAAGCGGAAGTGTGTATGGGCATTGAACGGTGCCTTCCCGGCTCGCACCCACTCCCTACCGAAACTCCGCGCCAAACCCTGCAATCTCCGCTTCCGCTATCCTGACCGCCATCGGCTACGCGCTGGTGCTGAGCGCGATCCTGTCCATTGCTGGCCAGATGGGTGCTGCGCAACATGGCGGCTGGCGCACGGGCCTGTTGTTTGGGCTTGCCGGCTTTGCCTCAGTGATGTTGGCGCCCATGCTGGGCTTGCCGCCGGAACTGCCGGGCTCGCCCGCAGCCCAACTTGGTGCGCGCCAAACCTGGTGGATCGCAACTGCTATTGCCACCGCTGTCGGCATTGCGCTTTTCGCAATTCGCCGAGAGCCCTGGGCGGCCGTTCTGGCTGTGGCGCTGGTCGCTGCGCCGCATGTCATCGGCGCGCCACCGCCGCCGGACGGTGAGCATCCGCTGGCGCCGCTTGCGCTCGAGCGGCAGTTCATCGTGGCGGTCACCGTCACCAGCTTCGTCTTCTGGGCACTGCTCGGGGCCTTGAGCGGCGCGCTGTTGAAGCGTTTTGAGGCCGCGCGGTGACAGAAACCGGTGCGGCCTGGCGCGACGATCTTGATGCACTGCAATTTGCCGTGGCTGATCACGGCGGAGCCTGCCTCATCCATCGTCTCGCCTTCCGCGCCCTTATTGGCATGCTTGTGGGCGGTCCCGCCGCCCACAAGCTTTCCGGCGATCTCAGCCGCGACACCTGCCTTGCCTTTTTCGCTCGCGAGGAACAGGCTTTCCACGCCGCTGCAGAGGCTAAGATTCGGCGGCAATTCATTCCGCCCGGCCGAAACCTGCATCTCAACAGCCGCGATATCCGCCGTGCCATGGCCGGCGATGCAGGTGGAGCCAAGGCCAAAGCCTGCCGCGTGCTCGGCGGGTGAGGGGGTGCCAATCTGGAACAGCGATAGTCGCAATCACAATTTTCTGAGGCGCGAATGGGGAAATTATTAAGAACCACACCCTCAAGATCCAGGGGGTTTTAGCGTCCGCAGGTCGGGACCGCCGCCAACAAGGGGTAAGATGTGCGTTACAGAGAGACCGACGAGCTGTTCAAGACGTTGGTGTTGGAGCTAGCCTCTACATTCACCCCGACGACAATCATGGGGCTGACGATACTGACTGTCGGTCTGTATGCCTATCAGAGCCTTGGCAGCCCCATCCTCTTGCTGGCCACCATCACCGGCATCATTGCATCCATTGCCAAGATCGCCGTGACGTTAGCCCACCGGCGGTCTGACGCGACCAAGCATGCCACTGCCAAGGATGCCGCCCGCTGGGAGATGGCGCATGGGCTGCTGATCTTCATCATCGCCACCTGTGTCGGAACGCTGGCCAGTCTGGTGTTTCACCATCGCGACCTTTCGGTGCAAATTCTGGCGACAGTGCTCGTCTTTGGATATTCTGCCGGTGTGACCGTGCGGGTATCGGTTCGGCCCTTCATTGCTGTTGCTGCGATCATGATTGCAGGTCTGCCCGCCACGATCTCCGTCATGCTGTCGGACGATCCGGCCCACCGGATACTGGCGGCGCTGTGTGTCGCCTTTCTGGTGGCGGCGATCCAGAGCGTCTGGCATGTCTATCGGACGTCCGTCAGGCAAATCGGTCTGCGTCTCGACATGGAGCATCAGGCGCGCCACGATTCGTTGACAGGACTGCGCAATCGCACGGCACTGAATGAGGCATTCAAATCGACTGGCCGCCCCGAGGATTCGCTGACCGGCGTTCATTGTTTCGATCTGGATGGCTTCAAACATGTCAATGACCGCTTTGGTCACGCCGTCGGGGATGAACTGTTGGCGCGTCTTGCCGCCAGACTTTGCGAAACCCTCGTCTCACCCAATATCGCCGTGCGCGTGGGCGGCGATGAATTTGCCGTGCTTCAGCCGGATGTCCGGCATCTCGCTGAAGCCGACGTCCTGGCCAGAAAGATCGTCGATGCTTTGAGCTTGCCGTATCGGATCGGCGGCGAAGAGATCACCATTGGCATCAGCCTGGGCTATACGGTCGCCCTGTCCGGCTCCGCAAAGCTGGAACATATGATGGTGATTGCGGATAAAGCCTCCTATCGCGCAAAGCGCAATGGCGGCGGCATCGACCGCGAAATCCCGCCAGACCTGGCACCCGGCGCATCCCCTTTCGCCGCCTGACCGCCAAAAGCGGACATTGCGCGCTCAGGGCCAATATCAAACATCGCCGTTCACGCAAGCGGAAGTGTGTATCGGAGGAATGCCTGTTCAGCGAACGGCGCCTTCCCGGTTCGCACCCACGCCCTACCGAAACTCCGCGCTAAACCCTGCCATCTCCGCTTCCGCCTCCGGCGTCCACATATCAAGTGCCTTCAGGATCTCCACTGTGAAGGTGAAGGGCGAGGTGCCGGGGGCGGTGATGACACCCTGGTCGGAAACGGCCTTTGGCTGGTCGCGGTAAAGCGCTTCGCCGCGATAGGCGGGATGGGCCTTGTGGGCGGCAAGCGCATTGCCGGTATGAGCCACTTCGTTCAAGAGGCCGGTGGCGGCCAGCGCGCTCGAGGCGGCGCAGATGCCGGCGATCAGTTTTTGCTGCGTGCGGAAGGCAGCGGTGAGGGGGGCAAAGTCGGGGGCTGCTCCCTTTTCCCAGCTCATGCCGCCCGGAATGACGAGCGCATCGAAATCCTTTGGCGAAAGGTCGCCATAGGCGCACTCGGGTGTCACGCGCAAGCCGCCCATCGAGGTGACGGGCGCGCCGTCCGGCGAGGCGGTGACGATCTCGGCGCCCAGGAAGCTGCGGGCAACGGCAGTCAGCAGGCCGATTTCCCAATCGGCATAGTCTTGGGTGAGTGCAATCGCAATCCGGGCCATTCGGGTCTCCTTCTCGGCTGCGGGGTCAGGCAAGTGCCTGCAAAAACCGCATGCCCGTCACCGGGCGGGCGGTGAAATCCATGTTTTCATAGAAGCGATGGGCGGCGAAATTGCCGGTGGCGGCCGAAACGGAGAGGAAATCGCAGCCCTGCGCCTTGGCTGCGGCGCGGGCGCGGTTGACGAGGTGCTGGCCAATGCCATGGCCGCGATGGCCGTCGCGCACGAAAAGCTGGTGCAGGTCCATGCCGCGCTGACCTTCCTGGGCGCGGTAGAGCGGCACGAGTATGGCATAGCCCATCAACTCGTCGCCGGCATCGGCCACCAGCATCTGGATCCAGGGCATGGGGCCGAACAGGTCGCGCTCCAGCGCTTCTGGCGTCATCGCCGCTGCATCGCCGTGATGGGCGGCCAGCTGTGCGATCATGGCATTCAGCTCCGGCAGGTCACGCGGCTTTGCAACGCGGATGTTCACCACGGCCGGGCGGATCAGGGAGATTTCGGTATCTTCAGGCATTTGCGGCGTCCTTGAGGTTTTCTCGTGCCGTCAGGTGCCGTCTTTTAACAACAAAGCCGCCTGACGGCGGCTTGTTGACATTATGATCTGTCCAAGCCGCCCGTTACCGGTAGGCCCAAAAATACGTGGCAGCGATGGGTGCGTGGATGATCATCATGGCACGATCAGTGCGCCAGCTTCGGCGTGATGTCAAGAGGCCGTGTGCCGGGGCGTGAACTTGGCAAATGACATCCGGCACGCTTTCATCCCGCCTCTGAGGTTCTTGCAGGCCTGGATGAACGGCATCGGAACCGGAAAACCGTCTCGGGAGATCGTTGGCCCATCGTCTCGTCATTCATCAAGCGGCGGCACCGGGTTTCCTTGCTTGTCCGTCAGTCGTTTCGCAAAATTCACCTTGGTCAGCATGAGGTCCTTCTGCGTGTAATGCACCACATCATCCGGCGAGCGGGTGCCGACCACCAGATAGGTGGCGTCGCTGCCCGACCGGTTTTCAAGGCAATGGCCAACAGCGATGCCCGCCTTGAAGGTGGCCGCATCGCCGGGCTGCATATCTGTCGCGCTATCGCCTTCCAGAAGCGTCACCGTGCCGGCAAGCATATAGACGAATTCGTCCTCCCGTTCGTGCCAGTGCTGGTGCGAAGAGCGCGCGCCGGGTTTGAGTGTTTCTACAAAGGCACCGAACTGGGTTAGTCCGCCCGCATCACTCATGAGCCGCGCCGTATAGGGGCCAAGCTCTGCGTTATGTCCGCTACCGGTCCATTCGTCCAACGGCGCGTCTTCCTGTCGTATGATCGGCATTTTCCCTCTCAATGTTCGTGTTCGCACAAGCCATGGTCGGATAGCGCGCGGATCACATAGCAATCCTCCACCGTGTGGCCGCCGCAATGGGAGAGGATGCGCTCCAGCTCGTGTTCCAGCCGTTTCAGCTTGTCGATCTTTTCGCGCACCTCCGCCAGATGGATCGCGGCAATGCGGTCGGCGCCGTCGCAGGGTCGGTCGGGATGGCTGCTCAGCGCAATCAACTCGCGAATGCGCTCGATCTCGAAGCCGAGGTCTCGTGCATGGCGGATAAAGGCCAGCCGCTCTACATCGCTGCGACTGTAGCGGCGCTGGTTGCCGTCGGAGCGCTCGGATGGCGCCATCAGCCCCATCTGTTCATAGTAGCGGATAGTCGGCACCTTGACGCCGGTGCGTTTTGAAACCTCGCCGATCGACAGCATTTTTGTGCAACTTTCCGCTTGAAGCTCTAGTCCCTAGAGGGATTATCTGTGCTGTCACCATCAGATTGCAAGGAGAAAGGTGACATCATGAGTGCAGGCTGCGGACACAATCACGGTACGTTCGAGGGGCTTTCGCAAGATTACAAGCGCAGGCTCTGGATCGTTATCGCCATCAATGCGGTGATGTTTGCCGTGGAAATGACGGCGGGCCAATTGGCGCGCTCGCAGGCCCTGCAGGCCGATGCGCTGGATTTCTTCGCCGATGCCGTCACCTATGGCATATCGCTGGCCGTCATCGGCACCTCGCTGAAGGTGCGCAGCCTGGCCGCCGCCGCCAAGGGCATCAGCCTGTTTTTCATGGGGCTATTTGTGTTCGGCTCGACGCTTTACCGGGTGTTTTACATGGGCATGCCGGAAGCGCCGCTGATGGGCGCCATCGGCTTTCTGGCGCTTGTCGCCAATCTTGCAAGCGTGCTTTTGCTCGTCAATTACAAGGATGGCGATGCCAATGTGCGCTCCGTCTGGCTCTGCTCGCGCAATGATGCGATTGGCAATGTCATTGTCATGGTGGCCGCGCTCGGCGTGTGGGGCACGGCCACGGCCTGGCCGGATCTGGCGGTCGCAGGTGTCATGGCCGGGCTTTTCCTGACCTCCTCGGTGCAGATCCTCACGCAATCCTATCGCGAGTGGAAGGCGGGCGGTGCCCTGGCCATTACGCCGGCGCCGGATCATGATCATGCTCACGATCACGACCATGATCATGCGCATGCCGGCACATGCGGTCACGGCCATCATCGCCCCGGTTGATCTTTATCAGCTTGCGCGAATGGAAGCCTCATTATAGGGTAGCCCCCTATTCTATAGTTGAGGTATGTCCATGTCCCATACGCTGCGCGAGCATGACAGGCTTCTGGCCCGCGTCAGGCGCCTGAAAGGCCAGATGGAGGCGGTGGAGCGGGCGCTGGAGGCGCAAAAGCCCTGCGGCGAGGTTCTGCTGCTTCTGTCGTCCATTCGCGGTGCGCTGTCTGGCCTTACCGGCGAGATCATGCAGGAACATCTCGAAGAGCATGTCGTGCATGCCGCAGACGAGGGTGAGCGGGCGGCGGCAGCCTTGGAACTCTCGCAGGCTCTGCGCAGCTATATGCGCGGCGAATGAGACGGGGCGCAGCCTTCGTCTTCACTGTCAAAGGATGAACCCACCATGTCCGCTCCGATCGATAGCTTGAGCCACGACCATGTCTTCTTGGGCAAAGACCATGCCCGCAACGAGCGCAAGGTCTGGCTGGTGATTGCCATTACCGCAACGATGATGGTGGTGGAGATTGCCGCCGGCTCGTTTTATGGCTCGATGGCGCTGCTTGCCGATGGCTGGCACATGTCCACCCATGCCGGCGCCATGCTGATTGCCGCCGGCGCCTATTGGTATGCCAGGCGGTCGGCGCGTGATCCGCGCTTCACCTTCGGCACCGGCAAGCTGGGCGATCTGGCGGGCTTTGCCAGCGCCATGGTTCTGGCCATGGTGGCGCTGCTGATTGCCGCCGAAAGCGCCGTGCGGCTGGCGCAGCCGGTCGAAATCGCCTTCAACCAGGCCATTCTCGTGGCGATCCTCGGTCTTGCCGTCAATCTCGTCAGCGCCTATCTGCTGCGCGATGAACCGCATCATCATGGCCATGGCCATGGGCACGGCCATGCGCATGATCATGATGACCACGACCATGACGATCATGATCATGATCATGATCATCACGACCACCATGATGCGCATGATCATGCCGAGGGCCATCACCATGAGGGCCATCATCACCCCCATCCGCATCCGGTTCATGCGCCCGCGCGCCGCTCGCAGGATCATAACCTGCGCGCGGCCTATCTGCATGTTCTGGCCGATGCGCTGACCTCGGTTCTCGCCATCGTCGCGCTGCTCTTTGGCCGCAGCTATGGCTGGGTCTGGCTTGATCCGCTGATGGGCATTGTCGGCGGTCTGGTGATTGCCCGCTGGTCCTTCGGCCTGTTGCGCGATACCGGACGGGTGCTGCTCGATGTCTCGCCGCGCGGTGGTGCCGTCGCCAAGGATATCCGTGACCGCGTCGAAAGCGACGCAGACCAGATCACCGACCTGCATGTCTGGCAGGTCGGTCCGGGCCATCACGCGGCCATTCTATCGATTGCGGCGCGTGAACCGCAGCAACCGGCGGCCTATAAGGCAAAACTGCGGGATGTCGGGGGATTGTCGCATGTGACCGTCGAGGTCACGCGGGCGGCTTGACGCTGCTGGGGGCAGGCGCTATCGACCACTCACTGCCTGTGTCTCGGGGCTTGGATTGCGTCGCGGCGGTCAGAATTCGGAATAGACGTCTTCCACGCGCTCCAGCGAGGAGGGCGTCGTTTGCAGAATGCTGGTATTCTCGCGTGATGCCGGTGCCTTTTCGCGATTGCCTTCCACGGCCCACAGGGCATTGGCAAGCGATGAGGATAGAAGCGTGCTGCTGCCCGTCATGCCCCAATTGGCGCGCCTGCGGTTTTCGGTCTCCCGCTGCGCTTCGTCTTCGGGCTTGCGCTCGGCGACAAGCGGTCTTCCGGTATATCCGTAGCCGCTGATGGTGCTGTCGATCTGCATGGCATTCTGCCCGGTCTTATGAAAGCTGTTAACCCTTCATTAACCGGCGAAGCTTGCGCGAAGCTTGCGTAAGTGCCTTGCCCCTCACTTGACAGAGATCCGATCCTGCGGGGTGGACTGGTTCGAAGAACGCCTCACGACTGGCGGGAGCCTGTCGTCTATGCGCCGATCAGGGCGACAGACGCGGTCTTGCCGCCGGCTGCCCTGGTTGTCGCCTCATCGCCAAACACGATGAGCCGGTTGCGCCCGGCAGCCTTGGCCGCATAGAGCGCCTTGTCGGCAGCCTTTACCGCGTCTTCCAGCGTTGTGCGCATGGTCGCCGTCACCTCGCATAGGCCGGCGGAAAAGGTGATGTTCATGTCCAGGACATCCGGCAGCGTGATGGAGGGCATCTGGGCACGCCAATGCTCGGCCCGTTCGCTCGCCGTCTGGCGGTCGGCGCCCGGCAGCACCACCAGGAATTCCTCGCCACCCCAACGGAACACATTTTCCTCGCCGCTCATGCCCTGTCTCAAGATATTGGCGAAGATTTGCAGCACGGCATCGCCCGTCTGGTGGCCGAACCGGTCGTTGAACATCTTGAAATGGTCTATATCGACGATCAGCAGAGACAGCGGCATGCCGGCCCGCTCGCGCTCGAACAGCGCCGGCAATATGGTCTGGGCGTGGCGGCGGTTGTAGAGCCCGGTCAGGTGGTCGCGCGAAGCCTCGTCACGCAGCAGGGTCTGCAGGCGCACATTTTCTTCCAGCCGTGTTTCAAGATCGCGCGACAGCGCCGCCAGCCGCTGCGCATCGGCCTTGCGCAGCGAAATGTCGCGCAGCACGACCATGCGGCCGCCATCACGTCCCCAGGGTGCCAGCGAATGGCAGGAAAGCTCATAGGTCAGGCCATTGGCGGCCAGCCGCACTTCATGTCGCAGGCCATCGCCGCAGCAGCCATCCTGCAACAGCGTATTGAGTTCGGATGCGTCCGTCAGGTTCTTGCCGATCGGCTGGGCCGGTACGCCGGGCAGGCGGGCTGCCGCCGGATTGAGTTCCAGAATGCGGCCCTTTTCGTCCAGAACCAGAACCGGATCGGGCAGCATGGCAAACATCGCGTCGCGACCGATCGGCGGCAGCACGAACAACTGTCCGAACAGTTGCGCCCCCAGCATGAAGGCGCCGGTGGCCGTGAAGAGAAACGGCGTCGGATCATCGTTGAACAGGGTGAAGCCGTAGATCGTATAGGAAATATTGCCTAGCCACGGCAGGATGGCAGAGGCCAGGAGCGCCCAGAGTTGCCAGCGATGGATGCCATTCGAGCGCAAGGCCGTCACCGTGCCGTAGAGGCAGGCCGTCGCCATGGTCGAATAGGCAAAGATCAGCCCGACATTATAGATCCAGCCATGTTCGAAGAGCATGGTCGTCTCGTCGATCAGGCTGATATAGAGGCTTTGATGCCAGTCATTCGTCAGGGCCAGAATGCCGAAGACTGCGGCAATGATGCCGACTGTCACCAGCTGCCAGGTCTTTTCCAACTCGCGGCCGCGCGCATAGGTCAAAAAGCTCAAGGACCAGTAGAGCGGTGTGGCCATGATGCCGAACCAGGCCAGCTGGCAGAGCAGAAATCGTGTCTCATAATCGGTAACGCTGTGGCGATAGAGAACGCAGATCGTCCACCAGAGCGCGAAGGTGACCGAAAGGGTGAAGGCCCTGCGGCCCGGCGCACTGGGTGCGCGGATCGCGGCAAACAGGATCAATATCGCAAGCATCGCGACAGTCCCGAGGAGCCATATCGAAGTCCCCACTTGCCAATACCCCGCGTTTCGCTGGCGCTTAGTGTCCAAGGCCAAGTTCGAAATGCGAACACTAGGGCCGATTTGCTAATTATATCCTTATACGCGAGGAGAATGATGAAGGACAATCCTGCGTGCTTATTGTCGCTGCTGAAATCACCGGTTGATATCGGGCTCCGCTCTGTCAGCCTGCCTCGCCGAGGTGTCGGCCGGCTGCCTTGTCAACAAAGCGAAGCTCGGCCGTCGCCATTACATCCGGCCGGCCACCTTGATGGCAAAGGCATATTCGAAGGCGATTTCCTCCAGCCGCTGGAAACGGCCAGACTTGCCGCCATGGCCGGCGGCCATGTTCGTCTTCAACAGATAGGGGCCGGCATCCGGGGCCTGGTCGCGTAACTTCGCCACCCATTTGGTCGGTTCCCAATAGGTGACGCGCGGATCGGTAAGGCCGGAAATGGCCAGTATTGGTGGGTAGGATTTTACTCCTACATTGTCGTAGGGTGAATAGGCGGCGATCCAGGCGTATTCTTCCGCAGAGTCAAGCGGATTGCCCCATTCGGGCCATTCCGGCGGGGTAAGCGGCAGCGTATCGTCGAGCATGGTGTTCAACACATCGACAAAGGGCACGGCGGCGATGATGCCGGCGAATTTTTCCGGCGCCATATTGGCAATCGCCCCCATCAGCATGCCGCCGGCCGATCCGCCTTCGGCAATGATGTTGTCGTAAGACGTAAAGCCCTCTTTCACCAGATGGTCGGCAGCGGCAATGAAATCCTTGAACGTGTTCGGCTTGTCTTCCATCTTGCCGTTTTCATACCAGGCAAAGCCCTTGTCCTTGCCGCCGCGCACATGGGCGATGGCATAGATGAAGCCGCGATCGGCCAAAGACAGGTTATTGGTGGAAAACGAGGCGGGAATGCTCATGCCATAGGCGCCGTAGCCATAGAGAAGGCAAGGCGCCGATCCATCGAGCTTGGTGTCTTTGCGGTACAGGAGGGAGACCGGCACCAGTTCGCCATCATGCGAGGGAGCCATCACCCGGCGCGTCACATAGTCTTCTGCCGTGTGGCCCGAGGGCACTTCCTGCGTCTTGAGCAGTGTGCGCTCGCGCGTTGCCATATGATAGTCAAACAGCTGCGAGGGCGTCGTCATCGAGGAATAGGAAAAGCGGATGACGTCCGTGTCATATTCGGCAGCGCCCGACAGGCCGAGCGAATAGGCTTCCTCGGCAAAGGCGATGGCATGTTCCTCGCCTGTTGTGCGGTCGCGCACGACAATGCGCGGCAGACCGTCGCGCCGCTCCAGCCAGATCAGGTGGCGCGCATAGGCCATGTGGGAGAGGATCAGCCGGCCCGGCTCATGCGCCACAAGCTCTGTCCAGTTCTCCTTGCCCGGTGCCGAGACCGGCGCCTCGACGATCTTGAAATCCTTGGCGCCATCGGCATTGGTGAGGATGTAGAAGACATCGCCGCCTTCGGTCATCGAATATTCGACGCCTTCCTCGCGCTCTGCCACCAGAACGGGCTCGGCGGTCAGGTCTTTCGTCGAGAGCAGCCGGTATTCCGATGTCTCATGGTCATGGATGTCGATATAGATCACGTCATCCAGCAGCGATCCGCCAACGCCCATGAAGAAGCCCGGATCGGTTTCCTCATAGACCAGCCGGTCGGACGATTGCGGCTCGCCGATGATGTGGTGGAAGACTTTTGACGGGCGGTGGTTCTCATCCTGCAGCGTGTAGAAAAAGCTCTTGCCGTCCTGGGCCCAGACGCCACCGCCAGCGGTATTGTCGATCACGTCGGGAAGATCCTTGCCGGTTGCAAGATCACGCACCCGCAGCGTGAAGTATTCCGATCCCTTGTCATCATAGCCCCAGATGCCGAAGGAATGATCGCTGCAATGATCAATGCCCGACAGGCGGAAATAATCCTTGCCCAGGGCTTCCTTGTCGCCATCCAGCAGCACGTCGCGCTCGCCGCCATCGCGCGGCGTGCGGAAATAATGCGCCTGCTCGCCGCCGGTCACATAAAGCGTGCCATAGGCAAAAGGCCCGTCCTTCACGGGAACCGACGAATCGTCTTCCTTGATGCGGCCCTTCATCTCGGCAAACAATTGCGCCTGAAGCGCTGCCGTATCGCCGAGTGCGGCTTCCATATAGGCGTTTTCCGCCTCCAGATGGGTGCGGATTGCGGGATCGAGCAGGGAAGGGTCCTTGAACATCGCCTGCCAGTTGTCGGCGCGCATCCAGGCAAATTCGTCTGTGCGGGTGATGCCGTGGCGGGTATCGCTCAGCGGCTTTTTTGCAGCTTTCGGCGGGGTCGGGAGGTTCTGGAAAACGGCTTTGGACTTGGCCAAGGGGACACTCCGGCATCAGGGATCAGGAGTGCCAGAGATAGGCGCCGCAGCGCAGGAGAACAAGCCCGGCATCAAGGCGGCGGGCATTGGCCGGCGCTTATTGCCTTACTTTTTCTTGGAGCGCTGGCCGGGCAGCACGCCGTCACGCCAGCTCTGCCAATAGACAAATCCGATTGCCATCGCGACGCCGATCACGGGCAGGGAGATCAGGATGATATTTTCGATCATTGGCTCAATCCTTTCAGGATCATGCTGCCGGTCCAATGTAATGCGAGCCCCAGAACAAAGCAACCAATCGTCCCGATGGCCAGCCAATAGGAATTGATATCCATGCGCATGTCGCCATAGATCATGCGGGTCACAGGGGTGAATACTCCGATCAGCATGACCCCCATGCCGATGCCGTTGAGGAACGTGGCGCGCAGTTTCACCTGTTCCTTGCGGGCATCGGAAAGCACTGACAAGCCTTTTGCCTTGTCTTCATCGTCCACCGTCATGGTTCAGACTGCCATCGGGTGTCTCAGAGGACGCGGAACCTGTCGTCCCAGCGCCTCGGCGGCCTCTGTCCAGGCTGCAATGGCGTCGGCCACATTCGAGAGCGCTTCCTGCGGCGTTTCGCCGTCGCTCATGCAGCCCGGCAGATCCGGCACGGTTGCCAGAAAACCGCCGCCGTCTTCCGGCGAAAGCGGTGAAATCAGCACGGCATAGGTCAGGTCCGTCATGGCAGGCGCCCCAGTGTGTCGATGAACTGCACGAGCTTTCGAATATATACCGGCTTGACCGGGCGTTTGAAAGGGATGGTGAGGATTTCGCGCATGGCCGGATGGCTGATCTTGAAATGCGAACTGCCGGACCTTGGGCGCGCGCAGGTGACGCCAAATTCCGCGCAGATGGCCTCTATATCCTCGATGCGCCAGTCTGCCTGTGGATTTCCCGTATTCTCTGAAGACGCTTGCTCATGGCTTCCCCCGGCATGACATGCGATCATATTTTATATGCGTTCGCGCTACAATGGGTGGTCAATCGGCCATGTCTCCCCTAGGTTCCGCCCCGTCCTGGTCACTCAGAGCATTTCCGGCAAACTGGGGCTCATTCTGACGGAGCGATTTTGTGACGAGATCAAGCCGAGGCACGAAGGGCGTATCCTTTGATACGGTCGAGTGGCTCGGCGCCGATATCGGTGCAAAAGCGCTCGTCCCTTCGGGTTTCCGATCGGCGGACGCCCGATGGCGAACCGGTCTTGCCCGATGCGGGAGCATTGAACTTCACCCGTTTCACCACCGGATCGTACGCGCCGATCGTGAAACAGAATTGAACCCGAGTTTGCCGGAAATGCTCTAGGATGGGAATGACATGACACAGAAACGCATGCCCGCCGCCCTGCTGCTTGGCCTGGCGTCGGTGGTTCCAGCTCACGGGCTGGATGACAGCATTATTCGCCAGCTGGACCGGCTGACGCCGGAAGAGCGCCGCGAACAGCGCTGCGATATCGAGGCCATGAACCGCATATCGCGGGAGATAAAGAGTTTTCGGCCAGACAAGGTGATCGCCTACACGTTCGGCGACCCGGTCGAGAAGGGCAATCAGCTGAAGGCACCGGGCGCGGTTTTCCGCTCGGATGGCGATTGGTACCGGCTGAAGTTCAAATGCGAAACAGCCGAGGACGGATTGAAGGTCCTGTCCTTCGATTACAAGGTCGGCTCGAAAATCCCGCGCGAGCGGTGGAACGAGTTCTACCTTTACGAATGAATGGGAGAAAGGTGTGCCTCAGCCGGGAAGCTGGGGCACGGTCTTGCGGTCGGGAAACAGTTCCTGGGCAATCGTCATGACGATCAGCGACAGGGGAAGCGCCAGCATGGCGCCGACCGCACCCCACATCCAGGTCCAGAACAGGATGGCGACGAAGACCACGAAGGGGTTGATCTCCAGCTGCCGGCCCATCACGGTCGGGAAGAGCAGGTTTTCCATCATCAGATGGGCGGTAAAGAAGATTGCCGCCGGCAGAAGGCCTAAAAGCAGCGTATCATGGCTGAGCATGCCGCCGACCCCCACGGCAAAGGTCATCAGCGTAATGCCGAGAAAGGGCACAAAGCTGGAGAGGAAGGCGAATATGCCCCACATGACCGGCATTCCGAGCCCGCCGAAATAGGCAATCACCATCATCGCCACACCAAGGCCGAGATACATCAGGCTGGCGGTGGCAAAATAATAGCCGAGCACTTCTTCCACGGCATTCAGGATGCGGATGGTCAGCAGCCGCTGATGGCGGTTGGGAAAGGCCATGATGATGGCGCGGCGCAGGCGCAGCCGGCCATAGAGAAACAGCAGCAGGCCGGCAAAGAAGATCAGCCCCTGCACGATGGCCGGCGTCAGGCTGGTCGACAGAAGGCCGAGAATGCTGCCGCTGTTTTCCAGCAGCTTTTCCATCGACATCGGCCCGGTCTCGAAGGTTGCGGGCGTGATATGCAGCCAGGGATTGCGCTCCAGAAAAGGCGTGATGCGTATGATCGCCTGTTCCAGCACGCTCGGGCCGGATTGGATCAGCGTCGCGGTCGGTTCTGCCAGGGCATTGATGATGAAGAAGATCGATAGCATCACCAGACTGGAAAGAATGAGTGCAATGCCAAAGCGCGGAATGCCGAATTCGCCCATGCGCTCGGCCACCATGCCAAGGATCATGCCAACGACGATGGCCAGCGTCAGTGGTTTCAGCACCAGCGACAGATGCTCCACCACGGCAAAGCCGATGATCAGGAAAATGCCGATCACCGCCCAGGCCTTGGCCACTTCCAGCGCCTCGCGGCCAAGCGGCATGAATTCGGTCGAGTCGCCCGAATGGAGGGCCACCTCTTCATGCCGAGAGGCTTCGCGTTGCAGTATCCGGCGCCTGTCCTTGCCGTTCTGGGCCTGTGTCGTGTTCATCGCCGGAAATCCTCTTGAGCGTGCCCACAACGCGCAAAAGACAGACCGGTTCCACGCCTATGGCGTGTAAGATTGTGGCCTTATGCCAAGCGTCGATGATAGAAAACCAATGGGTTCCTATCATCGATCCTTCGTATTACGCGGCAAGCGTCAGGCCGATGCCCCAGGGATCCTTCAGCGACCAGCCGGAGGCGGTGCGGCGCGTGTCTATCTCGAGCTTTTCGAGGCCGGACAGCGCCGTCTGCAACTGCGCCGCATCGGTGAATTTCAGCGTGTAATCCGAAAGACCGCTCATGTTGTCGGCGCGGGCCGTGGCGCCACGGCTGTTCCACACATTGGCGGCGATATGGTGGTGGTAGCCGCCGGTGGCAAAGAAGCTGGCGCCGGGATAGCGGGCCATGACCTTGAGGCCGAGAACATCGCGGTAGAAGGCATCCGCCTGCGGCACATCGCCGACCTGCAAGTGAATATGGCCAATCGCCGTGCCCTTGGCCATGCCCTGCCAAGCATCCTTGCGCGCACTGTTGTACAGCGCCTGCAGGTCCAGCCGCTCGGTCGCCATCTTCACCGTGCCATCGTCAAGATAGGTCCATTCAAGTGGCGAGCGGTCGCGGTAGATCTCGATGCCATTGCCTTCCGGATCGGTCAGATAGATCGCCTCGCTGACCAGATGATCCGAGGCGCCGTCCAGATGCACGCCCTTGTGCACGGCATGCGCCAGCCAGGCGGCAAGTTCAGTGCGGTTCGGCACAAGGAATGCCGTATGGAACAGGCCGGCGGCGGTGCGCGGTGCGCGGGCAATCATGCCACCGGTCGACAGCGTCAGCAGCGGCACGCCAGCAACGCCGAGCACTTCGCCGCTGGGCTGGGCCTCGATCAGGGACAGGCCGATGATCTCGCGGTAATAGCGCGAGACAAGCGCCAGATCGGTGACGACCAGATGCGCCGTATCGACATGGGCTGGCCGTGTCAGGGCAAAGGAGGCGGTCTCTGTGGTAGTGTCGGTCATGGCGGATCTTCCTGCGTCCATCGTAAGAGTAGATATAGGCAGGCGGTATCGTTCACGAAAGATGGTTGTTTGGCGAAACTTCGTTCGACAATTGGAGACAGTGGCATTTCTTCTCATATTTGACTTCGCTCAAGGTGCAACTGCCGCGAAAGCTGCACCCTGTCGATGAAGAACACCTGGGAGCGAAACGCAATGTACAAATCCATCATCGTCGCCGTCGATATCGGTCAGCTGGAACGGGCCGAGCGCCTGCTGCACAAGGGGTTGAGCCTTGTCGATACCGGCGGCCGCATCACTTTGGTCAATGTCGTGGAAGAATTGCCGGGCTATCTCACCATCGATATCCCGACCGATATCATGGGCGAGGCGCGCACCGACAGCCTGGCCAAGCTCGTTGCCCTGAAGGACAAGACTGGCGCCGATGCCGCCGTCGAAATCCGCCAGGGCGCACCGGCGCATGAAATCCTCGCTGCCGCCACAGCGCATCAGGCCGATCTCATCATGCTGGCCTCGCATGTGCCGGATTTCAGCAATTATTTCATCGGCGCAACGGCAGACCGCGTGGTGCGCCACGCCAAGTGCTCCGTGCTGGTCGATCGCTGAAACAAGGGCAGAAAAACAATGGATACGCACAAATATCAGGCCATTCTGATCGCCCGCCGCAGCGAATTGCAGCACCGTTTGGAACGGATCGAAACTGATCTTGACCGGCCCGGCAACCCCGATGACGATGACCGCGCCATCGAGCGCAACAATGACGAGGTGCTGGAAGAACTGGGCGGTGCCGGGCAAAAGGAGCTGGAAGCCATCGAGGCAGCGCTCGACCGCGTCGTGGCCGGCACATTCGGTGCCTGCGCGCAATGCGGCCAACCGATTGCCGACGAGCGGCTGCAGGCCGTTCCGCATGCAGCACTCTGCAGTGATTGCCTCAAGGATCGTTGAAGAGACTGTGATCTGCCGGCAGCCGATTGAACCAACGTAACGCGGCATCACGCAAAGTGATGCCGCGTTTTGCGGCTGCCCCGTTGCGTCTTTCCCTGTCGCCCGGCATTTTGGGTCGGGCAGAGGAAACGTGACGCATGAATGACCTGTTCCGATTCGGACGACCCTATGATTTTCACGAGATCGTTGCCGATGGTGTCATCCATGGCATCGGCATCGTCTTGGCGCTGGTCGGTGTCACGGCGCTGATCTTCTATGCCACGCTGTGGTCGAGCCATGGCGAGATCATTGCCGCCTGGGTCTATGGTGTGGGCCTGCTGCTCTGTCTGTCGGTATCCTTCACCTATAATATCTGGCCGCATTCGCGCACCAAATGGGTGCTGCGGCGCTTCGATCATTCAGCCATCTTTGTGTTGATCGCTGCCACCTATACGCCCTTTCTCCAGCGCGGCGCCTCTGATCCGCTGATCCTGTCCATGCTGGTCTTCGTCTGGGCCATGGCGGTGATCGGCATCACGCTGAAATGCGTCTTTCCCGGGCGTTATGATCGCCTCGCCATCCTGCTTTATCTCGGCATGGGCTGGAGCGGCATAGTGGTGGTGGCGCCGCTGTCGCAGCTTCTTCCCTCCGTCACGCTCTGGCTGATCGTCATCGGCGGCGTGATCTATTCGCTCGGCGTCATCTTCCATGTCTGGGAGCGGCTGCGCTTCCAGAACGCCATCTGGCACGGTTTTGTCATCTCGGCGGCTGCCGTGCATTATTCGGCGGTTCTCACCTGCTTCAGCCTGTCGGGGAGTGCGTAAGGGGCGCCTCGGCACGCCGCCCTTCCGTAACGTCAGCGGCTGAGCGTTAACGGAATTTCAACCGCCCTCTGGTTGCATGCTTGCAATTGGAGCGCGATATGATGACGTGCAATGGATCATACAGGCGGCGGCATGATTTCGATCTTCTGCGCGTCGTGAGCTTTGGAACGCTGATCGTATACCACGCCAGCCTGATGTTTGGCACGAAGCCATGGTTGATCAAGTCGGAGACACCCAGCCGTCTGATGGACCTGATCTCGGTCGCGTCGCATCCCTGGCGGATGAGCCTGCTGTTCCTGCTCTCGGGTTTCGTCACCTCATCGAGCCTTGGCCGGAAGACCGTCAAGGAGATTCGCAGTGCGCGCACCCGTCAGCTGCTGCTGCCGTTCATCGTGGGTGTTCTCCTGATCGTCCCGCCGCAGGTCTACCTTTCCGACACCAACCCGTTCCCTGATTTGTCCTATTGGCAGTTCTGGAAGGCCTACCTGATCTCTGCGGTCAGGCTCGAGCACGTGTGGTTTCTCGCCTATCTCTGGATCTACATCTTCGTCTGGTCGATGGTGTGGCCCCGGTTCGAGGCGCATTGGGCACGGATTGCGTCGACGGCTGCCGCGCTGCTGAAGGGCCCCAACCTGTTCCTGCTGCCGGTCGTCTTTCTGTCCCTGTTGCGGATCGTGCTTTATCCGGTCTTCGGAGAGGTGCTGATCATCACCCACGACGTGTATGCGCACGTACTATATTTTTCGATGTTCATGGCCGGCGTGCTTCTGATGAACGAGGACGGCTTCTGGCAGGAAATCGACCGGCAGCGCCGGGTAAGCTGCGCCTTGGCCGTCATCTCCTTCACTGCTCTTGCGATCACCGTCGTTGCCGTGCCCCGGGAGCAGCTGTCGGATATAGTCCTCGTCGCAGTGCGCATCGTCAGATCGATCTTCCAGTGGAGCATGATCATCACCCTTCTGGCGTTTGCCCGACGGTATGCGACGCGGCCCAACCGGGTGGTGACCTATCTCAACAACTCGATCATGACCTATTACGTCGTCCATCAGACGGTGCTGGTCGTCGCGGCCTATTATCTATCGCGGGAGAGCCTTCTGGATGTGCAGGCCTTCGTCCCGGTTTGCATCGTGACAGCGCTAACCTGCGCGGTGATTGCGGAGGTGAAGCGCTTGGCCGCGATCTATTGTCCATCGACCGGTCTCCTGGCGGGGATGGGACACAAGCCAACGCGCCCCTAATCCCATGCAACGCGGACCCGTTCCTCGGCCCCCGCGTGGTCACCGGCGTTCCTCCAAGGCTCTTTACCGGGGGCTTTTTCGTCTGTTATAAGAGATGAAAGTCAACTATAGTGGAATAGCCCATGGCCGCCGAACTGCTGATCCGCGATGCAACTGAAGCCGACCTGCCGGCGATCCTCGACATCTATAATGATGCGGTGGCCAACACGACGGCGATCTGGAACGACAACCTGGTCGATCTGGCCAATCGTCAGGACTGGTTTGCCGCCCGCCGCGCCCGCGGCTTTCCCGTTCTGGTCGCCGAGCAGAATGGCGTGATTGCCGGCTATGCCGCCTATGGTGACTGGCGTGCCTTTGAAGGCTTTCGCCACACGGTCGAACATTCGGTCTATGTCGAAAAGGATCATCGCGGCGCCGGCATTGGCAGGCTTTTGATGCAGGCACTGATCGTAAAAGCCCGCGAGGGCGGCGTGCATGTGATGATCGCCTGCGTCGAGACCGGCAACCAGGCCTCGATCCGCCTGCATCAGAGCCTTGGCTTTCGCGTGGCCGGCCAGTTTTCCGAGGTCGGCACCAAGTTTGGCCGCTGGCTCGATCTCACCTGCCTGGAACTGCGCGTGTAGCGCATAGGGTATTTGCCAGACGCCCCGGCTCCTGCGGAGGTCGGGGCGCTGGTTGGCATGCGGGTCGCGATTGTCAGTTGCGACGTGCGGCATAACCCTGCGCAAGCTGGTCCGGCGGGCAAATGATCACGGTCTCGTTGTCGGCGCCGCAATCTTCCAGATAGGTAATGTCGGCGAATTCATCGATGACCAATTTCGGATAGGTCGGCCCGGCATCGCGAAAGGCCTTCATCTGGTCCAGATGATCGTTCTGGAAGCAGACGGTCTTGCCGGGATTGTCGCCAACCCAGGCCGGGAAGAAGATCACCCCATGCAGCCGGCGTTCCGTGAGATTGACGGCGACGCTGACAGTGGTGCCGGTCGGCTCATCCCAGGAGATCTTGAAGACCTTTGGGGCGAGGCGCACGATATGGGCAAGCTGGTCGCGGACCCAGCGGCCGCCCACCAGACCGGCATGGATGCGGTAGTCGATCGTGCGGTCGTTCTTCACATACATTTCGTACTGCCAGCCATTTTCATAGGTGTAGATGAAATGCTGGCCCACCAGATCGGTCAGTTCTTCTGGCTTCGTGGATTCGAAAAGATCGGACATCTGAAATTCCTCATGCGTTGATAATCATTGAGAATAAAAGAAAATTTCCGCTATTCCAGTTTCGAATTCGGTCCATTATCATCGGATTATCCGATTGATCGCTTCCGAGGTCCCTGTTCATGTCCTTGTTGCCACGCTCCACGCTCGAACAATGGGGTGTCTTGCGCGCCATCGTGGCGGAGGGAAGCTTTGCGGCGGCAGCCGAACGATTGAACCGCAGCCAGTCCTCCATCAGCTATGCCATCGCACGGCTGCATGATGCGGTGGGCGTCGAGCTTTTGACGCTGCAGGGCCGGCGCGCCGCCTTGACGGAGGCCGGAGCGCGGTTGCTGGCGGAGGTGACGCCGCTTCTGGATGATCTGATGCGGGTGGAGCGGCGAGGCCAACATGTCGGCCGAGGCGGTGCGATCACCGTTCGTCTGCTGGTGGACAGGCTTTTTTCCCGGTCACGCCTGTTTTCCGTGCTGCGGGACTTTGCCTCCATCTGTCCGGATGCCGAGGTGCAGCTGGTTGAAACGGTGCGCCTGACTGTGACGGATGCCGATCCCGACAGCTATGATGTCGCGGTTCTGGCCGTCGAGGCCGGCAGCCGTGAGGTGGATATCATTGCGCATGTGAACCTGATCGCGGTTGCCCATGCGGCACATCCGCTCAATGCCTCAACCGTGGCCATCCGCCAGAGCACTCTCGCGCGCTATGCCTGCGTGGAGGTGCGCGGGTTGGAAGTGGAGGACGGCGCTCAGCGGCCGCCGGGACGGCTCTGGCGCATGAGCACTGTCGAATCCGCCATCGATGCGGTGCGCAGCGGCCTGTGCTTCGGTTGGCTGCCGGCCGATGCGATCCGCGCTGATCTGGAAAATGGCACTTTGCGGGCGCTGCCGCTGGCGATCGGGCGGGTTCGCCCGGTTCTGCACGGTTTGCGCGTCGCACGTGAAGACCTGTCCGATGATCATCCCGTAGCCATTCTGCGCCGCCTGCTGCAGGCCGGGCGGAGCGCGACAACCGGCGGGGCGGATGGCTGATCTGCCATGCGTGCCTCGCCCCGCCTGCCTTGACTCCCTATCGATGGGATGCGGACCGGCCATCAGGCCGTGCGTCGGCTTGGCAGGGTCATGGCGATGACGCCGATCATCACGAAGGCAAGTCCGATCCAGGCGGTAACGGAGAGCCGTTCGCCGAGAAAGATGGCGCCGATCGCCACGCCGATCGGAACGCGCAGATAGGCCTGCGAGGTCGTCGCCACCGAACCGAGCGTCTGCACCAGACGGAAATAGATGACGAAGGCGAGCGAGGTGGAAAAGACCGAGAGCGCCAGAAGCGCCGCCAGCGAGGGCAGCGAGGGGCTGAGCGTCCAGGGATGATCGATGACGAGACTTGCGGGAAACAGCAGCACGGCACCGCAGACGAGCGAACCGGCCGCCGGCATCATCGGATCGAGACCCTTGAAATTCTTGCCGTAGATGGCAGCACAGGCATAGCAGACGGTGGCCGCCACCACGGCAAGCTGCGCCACGACATCGCGCCCCAACCCGTCCAGCGCGCCGACGCCGATGATCAGGCTCGCCCCGGTCAACCCGGCCGTAACGCCCAGAAGCTTGCGGCCGGAGACCGCCTCGTGCCGGGTGACGAATGCCGTGATGAGGAAGGTGACGACCGGCGTCAGCGAATTCAAAATGACGGCAAGCCCCGCATCGACGCTCTGTTCCGCCCAGGCGATCAGCGTGAAGGGCACGGCGCTGTTGAGGCAGGCCTGCACCAGGAAGCGGCCCCAGACAGCCCTGTCCCGCGGCATGCGAAGCCCCCTCAGTCGCAGGATCGCCAGCAGCAATGCACCGGCAAGCAAGGTGCGCGCGGCAATCAGCGTAACCGGCGGGATCGTTTCGATGCCGATTTTGATGAAGGTATAGGCCGATCCCCAGCAGGTGGCGAGCAGCAAAAGAAGAAGAAGTTCGCGGGCAAGTGTGCCCTGGGAGGTGCTTTGAGGTGTGTTCTGAAGGGTGTTCTGTACGGGCATCGGAAGGACATTTCCTGTGGGTCTTGCCCGGACCCTATCCCCTCGCGAGTGCCATATGCTTCGATCGCGGACGAACTATCGCGTTGCTGCGGCCTGCCGCAGCAACGCCCTGTGGCTTGGCCCCTTACACCGGTTCAAACACCATGGAATGGCCGTTGATGCAGTAGCGCAGGCCGGTCGGCGGCGGGCCGTCGGGAAAGACATGGCCCAGATGCCCGTCGCAGCTGGCGCAGCGGATTTCCGTGCGCACCATGCCATGCGTTGTATCGCGCAATTCGCGCACGGCATCCGGTGTCACGGCGGCAAAATAGCTTGGCCAGCCGCAGCCGGAATCGAATTTCGTATCCGAAACGAAGAGCGGCGTGTCGCAGCCCGCGCAGCGGTAAAGGCCCTTGTCCTTGGCATTCCAGTAGGGGCCGGTAAAGGCGCGTTCCGTGCCCGCCTGGCGCAGGATCCGGTATTGCTCGGGCGTCAATTGCTCGCGCCACTCCGCATCACTCTTGATCACCTTCGGCGTGATTGTCTCCGTCATCGCTTGCTCCTTGGGGTTTCTGCCTAAATAGGGAGGGTGCGTGTCCCGAAAAAGGCCGGATAGTGGTTGATTTCGACGCACAAGACGTTGAGCCGGTCAAACCCATGGCTTACACAGGGCCAAGCTACAACGATCAGACGCCGAATTGACGACGGGAGACGTAGAGCATGATGCCCAATGCGGCGAGGAGGCCAGGGAAACCATGATCACCCTGTTGTGTCTGTTCCTTCCTTTCATCGCTGCCATTGTCGCGCCCTTTGCCACGCGCCGGCTGGGGCATCAGGCGGCCTGGCTGCTGGCCGCGGCACCGGCCTTTGCCTTCGTCTATTTTACCGGATATCTGCCGGAAATTGCAGCCGGCGAAGTGGTGACCGGCGGTTTTGTCTGGGTGCCCAGCCTCAACCTGTCGTTTTCCTGGTTCATTGACGGTCTGTCGCTGACCTTTGCGCTGCTGATCACCGGCATCGGCACGCTGATCGTGCTTTATTCCGGCGGCTATATGAAGGGTCATCCGCAACAGGGGCGCTTCTTCTCGTTCATCCTTCTGTTCATGGGCTCGATGCTCGGCGTCGTGCTCTCCGACAGTTTCCTGATGCTGTTTGTCTATTGGGAACTCACCTCGATCACCTCCTTCCTGCTGATCGGCTTTGACCATGAGCGGGCAGCCGCCCGGCGCGCGGCATTGCAGGCGCTGGTGATTACCGGTGGCGGCGGGCTCTGCCTGCTCGCCGGATTGATCTTTCTCTGGAATATCAGCGGCGTGACGCAGCTGTCGCTTCTGGTGCATGCCGGCGATGTGGTGCGCCAGAGCCCCTTCTATCTGGCGGCGCTGCTGCTCGTGCTGGGTGGCTGCTTCACCAAGTCCGCGCAATTTCCCTTCCATGCCTGGCTTCCCAATGCCATGGAAGCACCGACACCGGTCTCCGCCTATCTGCATTCGGCCACCATGGTGAAAGCGGGCGTCTATCTTTTGATGCGGCTCAACCCGACGCTGGGCGATATGCCGGCCTGGGAAATCCTGCTGCCCTTCTTCGGCGGCGTGACGCTGATTGCCGGCACCTTCCTGTCGCTGCGCCAGACGGATCTGAAATTGATGCTGGCCTATACGACCATGGCCTCGCTCGGCCTTCTGGTCATGCTGACCGGCTTCGGCTCCGATCATGCCATTATCGCTGCCGTCCTCTATCTCGTGGCCCATTCGCTGTTTAAAGGCGCGCTGTTCATGGTCGCCGGCCTCATTGATCACGAAGCGGGCACGCGCGACGTGACGCGGCTTGGCGGCCTGATGCGGGCCATGCCGATCACCTTTGGCGCGGCCCTGCTTGCCGCTCTGTCCATGGGTGGCCTGCCGCTTTTCCTCGGCTTTCTGGCCAAGGAAGAGATCTATTATGCGCTGGAAGGCGGCAATCTGCGCGCCATCGTCTTTGCGCTCATCGCCGTCATCGGCAATGCGCTGATGTTTGCCATCGCCTTTGCCGTGGCGCTGAAGCCGTTCCTCGGCCCCAAGGTGGACACACCGAAACAGGCGCATGAAGGCCCGCTTCTATTGTGGATCGGCCCGGCGGTTCTTGCCGTTCTCGGCCTCTGCGGCGGCCTGTTTTCCGGCATTCTGCATCGCTTTGTCTCCACGCCCATGGCCAGTGCTGTGGAAGGCGTGCCGACGCAGGTTTCGATTTCCACCATCCCGCATATCGGTGTTCCGCTTCTCCTGTCGCTTGTCACCGTGGCGCTCGGCGTCCTCGTCTATCTGCAGCTGTCGCGCGCCCGCGCCCTGATGGTGCGCCTCATGGATGGCATCGGCCCCGGCCCGGACCGCGCCTTTGATGGCTTCATTGCCGGTCTGGTGCGTCTGTCGGTGCTGGTGACCCGGTTCGTCCAGCCCGGCCGGCTGGAAGTCTATCTCACGGCCACTTTCATCTTCCTGGCGCTGACGCTTCTGGTGCCGCCGATCCTCTATGGCGAGCTGCCCGCCGTGCCGCTCTTCCCCTCGGATGTGGCGCTGCATGAATGGGGCTTCTTTGCCATTGCGCTCATCGGTCTTGTAGCCGTGCTGATGGCCAGCAACCGCCTGACCGCGATTGTCTCGCTCGGCATTCAGGGCTTTGCCGTGGCGGTGATCTTCCTGCTGTTTGGCGCACCGGATCTGTCGTTCACGCAGTTCATGGTCGAAACCCTGTCGGTGGTCATTCTGGCGCTCGCCATGACACGGCTCAGCCTGTCGCCATCGGATCATCGGCCGATTGCGCACCGGCTTTTCGATGGCACGATTGCGCTTGCCTGCGGCCTGGGCTTTGCGCTTTTGCTGCTCAAATCCACCCAGAGCGTGTTTGATGACCGCCTGACGGATTTCTTCAACGCCTATTCGAAAATCATCGCCCACGGTGCCAATGTGGTGAATGTCATCATCGTCGATTTCCGCGGCGTGGATACGCTGGGCGAAATCGCCGTGGTGATGATCACCGGGCTTTCGATCCTGGCGCTGATCCGCATCCGCCCCGGCGGCGGGGCGACAAAACCGGCCGATAACAATCCCGATGCCAATGGGGGAGGGCGGCGATGAACACCCTGATTTTCCGCAGTGTTGCGCCGTTTCTCACGGCGCTGATGATCATGTTCTCGATCTTCGTCCTGTTACGCGGCCATAACGAACCGGGCGGCGGCTTTATCGGCGGGCTGATTGCCGCCTCCGCCTTTGCCATTTACGGCATTGCCTATGGCGTTGCCGCCGTGCGCCGTGCGCTGTGGTTCCACCCGATGTCGATTGCCGGTTCAGGCCTGCTTCTCGCCGCCCTGTCCGGCTTCGTGTCTATCCTCGCCGGCGTGCCCTTCATGACCGGCATCTGGATCTATCCGCGCCTGTTTGGCGTCGAGATACCGCTTGCCACCGTCATGTCCTTTGATATCGGCGTCTATCTCGTCGTCGTCGGCGCCATCACCTCGATTGCGCTTGCGCTCGAAGAAAAGGAGCGCGACTGATGGAAGCGGTTTTCTCCGTCCTGGTCGCCGCCTTTTTCTCAGCGGCCATCTATCTCATCCTCTCCAAACATTCGGTGCGCATGCTGCTGGGCATCGCCATTCTCGGCAATGCGGTCAATCTTTTGATCTTCACCGGTGGCCGGCTGACGCGCGAAGTGCCGCCGATCATCGGCGCGGGTCTCGACAGCCTGCCGGCCGGTGCCGCCAATCCGCTGCCGCAGGCGCTGATCCTGACGGCCATTGTCATCTCCTTCTCCTTCTTTGCCTTCCTGTTGACGCTGACCTACCGCGCCTATCAGGAGCTTGGCACCGACAATACCGATGAGATGCGGCTTGCCGAGCCGAAGGATGACCCCATGCCGCCGCTCGGCTACTGAAAGGGACGATCATGGCTACCCCATCCTCGACCCCCGTCGATCTGTCCGCCGCTTTCGTCATGGCCGCACCCACTGCCGGCGACTGGCTGGTCATCCTGCCGCCGGCGCTGATGATCACTGTCGGCGCCGTGCTGGTGATGGTCCGTCACCGCATTCGCCTGCATGCGCCGATTGCCATTGCAAGCCTTGGGTTTCTGGTCTTCCTCGACATGCTTCTGCTCTGGAAGGTTGCGGTGGAAGGTCCGGTCACCATGACCATGGGCCGCTGGCTGCCGCCCTTCGGCATTTCCTTCACGGTGGATGTGTTCGGCGCGCTTCTGGCGCTCGTCTCGGCCATTGCTGCTCTTGCAGCCGGCATTGCCGCCGCAAGCGATGTCAATGATAGCGGGCGCCGCTACGGCTTTTATCCCTTCCTGATGCTGTTGATGGCCGGCGTTTCGGGCGCCTTCCTGACCGGCGACATCTTCAACCTCTATGTCTGGTTCGAAGTGCTGCTGATCTCGTCCTTCGGCCTTCTGATCCTCGGCTCGGAGCGCCAGCAGATCGACGGCGCGCTGAAATACGGCATTCTCAACCTGCTCGGCACGACCTTCTTCCTCATCGCCGTCGCCTATCTCTATGCCATTTTCGGCACGCTCAACATGGCCGATATCGCCATGCGGGTCGGCAGCCTTCAGGGCGCGCCGCTGATGACGCTATCGGCGCTTTTCGTGCTGGCCTTTGCCATGAAGGCTGCGGCCTTCCCGGTCAATTTCTGGCTGCCGGCCTCCTATCACACGCCGCGCATCACCGTATCGGCCCTGTTTGGCGGGCTTTTGACCAAGGTTGGCATCTATGCGCTGATGCGCGTGATGATCATGCTGTTTCCGCTGCAACGCGAGGAATTGAGCCTCGTCATCGGCATTGTTGCGGTGCTGACCATGGTTCTGTCGGCCATCGGCATGCTTGCTCAGAATGATCTGCGCCGGCTGGTCGGCTATGCGGTGATTGCCGGCATTGGCAATATGCTGGCCGGCGTGGCGATCGGGTCGCTGGCCGGCGTTTCCGGCGCCATTTTCTATGCGCTGCATTCGATCATCGCCATGACGGCGCTTTATCTCGTCGTCGGTCGGGCGGCGGCGATCTCCGGCAGCTGGACGCTGGAGGGCGGCGGCGGCATCTACCGGCTTGCACCCGGCTTTGCCTTCTTGTCGCTTGCCATGCTGCTGGCCGTGGCCGGTCTACCGCCATTTTCCGGCCTCTGGCCGAAAATCATGCTGGTCAAGGCCTCGCTCGATATCGGCGCCTGGTGGCTGGCCGCCGGCATTCTTGTCTCCGGCTTCCTGTCGACGATTGCGCTTGGCCGGGTCTTCCTCTTTGCCTATTGGCGCCCGCAGGCCGCCCAGACGCCTGATGCACCGTACGGGCCTTCGGCCATGGACTGGCCAAGCCTTGGGCCGATCATCGGGCTGACGCTGCTGGTTACCGCCTTCGGCCTCTTCCCCGAAGGCGTCATCCGGCTGTCCGAGACAGCCGCCGCCGGCCTTCTCGACCCCAGCCGCTATATCGGCTCTGTCTTTGCGACGGGAGGTGCCCCATGACCGCCTTTTCCATGAATGTCCTGTTTGCCGTGATCTGGGTGGCGATCAGCGGCAGCGCGACCTTTCTCAATTTCGTCTTCGGCTTCTTCGTCTCGGCGCTTGCCATCGGGCTTGTGCGCGAACAGGCAGACGGGCTCAGCTACCTGAAGCGCATCGGCCGCATCGGTTCGTTGACGCTGCTGTTCTTCAAGGAACTGGCACTGTCGGCCTTCAAGGTCGCCGTGCTCGTTACGCGACCCAAATTGGACATCAAGCCCGGCATCTTCGCTTTTCCGCTGACCGTCGATCGTGATTTCGAAATCACACTTCTGGCCAATCTCATCACGCTGACGCCCGGCACGCTATCGGTGGATGTGTCGGACGATCGACGTTTCCTCTATGTCCACGCCATCGATTGCAGCGATATCGCGGCCACCAAGCGCGACATTGCCGATGGTTTTGAACGCAAGATCCTGGAGGCCTTCCGCTGATGACCGAACAGGCCATTCTTTCTGCGGCGATCTGGTTTGCGCTGGCGCTTCTGGTTGTGTCCTTCCTGCTCACCGTCTGCCGCGTCATCCTCGGCCCGACACTGGCCGACCGGGTGGTGGCGCTCGACATGCTGGTCGGCATTGCCATCGGCTTCATCGCGGTGATTGCGGTGAAGACCGGCTTCACGCTCTATATCGATGTGGCAATTGCGCTGGGGCTTGTCGGCTTCCTCGCCACCGTCGCCTTTGCCCGGTTCATCCTGTCGCGCGGCATGGTGAATGAGGAGGGCATTGCCGAAGACAAGCCGAAACTGGCCATGGCGCGCAGGAAGGTCGCTGCCGCCAAGACGGCAAAGCGCAAAGGAGCAAAATCATGAGCCTTGTGCTGACGCTTGCAACCGCCATCCTGATCGTGTCCGGCGCGGTCTCTGCGCTCATCGCTGCGATCGGTGTTCTGCGCCTTCCCGACATGTTCACCCGCATGCATGCGGCCTCCAAGGCGGGCACGGTGGGCTCCGGACTGCTGCTTCTGGCTGCCGGCCTCAATGCCGGCGATCTGTCGATTTTTGCCCGTTCCTTGGCCGGCTTCCTGTTCTTTATTCTGACGGCTCCCGTATCTGCGCATTTGCTTGCGAAAGCAGCTCATCAAGTAGGCTACCGCTTGCACGCCTCCTCTGTTGTTGATGAGCTAAAGCGCGATAGACCACTTGAATAACGGCGCATCTGCCACAAATACTTCGGGTGTCCGGTTACGGCAGAATTACGTTGAAAAACTCTAGCTCTTCAACGTGAAGTTACCCAAAGGCCGGTCTGGAACAAAGACGTGCAAATTGTATTTGGACTTTGTGCCGAAGGATGTTAATCGCAAACGAGTAGAGCGTTGATACTGATATTGGTTCGTAGCGCCTCTCAATCTCCGACTTCTCAATCTATGCAATGAGGATGCCGGCGTTTTGAGCCTGGCATGCGAGCATTTTGTATTTGTATCCGTCGTTGAAACTGGCTGGCTGCCGCATGGATCTAGGGGTGGATCCTTTTTCCTTTTCAAGGAAAACGGCGGCCTGAACAGTGCTTTTCGGCGTGCTCTGCTACGTGGCAGGACAGTTGCCTGGCCTGCCGAGCCAAGACAACAGGAGACCTGAAATGACTGAAATTGTATCGGGCAAGGCGCCCGATCTTCTTGTGGAACTGACCGCCGATATTGTCGCTGCCTATGTCAGCAACCATGTCGTGCCAGTGAGCGAACTTTCCCATCTGATTGCTGATATCCACGCCGCTCTCAGCAACACGACCTCGCCCGCGCCTGCACCTGCTGCGGTCGAAAAGCCCAAGCCGCCCGTGTCGATCCGGAAGTCCATCGAGGACGATTACCTGATCTGCCTTGAAGATGGCCAGAAGTTCAAGTCGCTCAAGCGCCACTTGATGACCCACTATAACATGACGCCGGAAGAGTATCGCGAGAAGTGGGGCCTGCCGTCCGACTATCCGATGGTCGCTCCGGCCTATGCCGAAGCACGGTCGCGTCTGGCCAAGGAAATGGGCCTCGGCCAGCGTCGCAAGCGGGCCAAGTAAGGCTCTTTTGCTCAAATGCCTCCGGGCATTTACCCCGCTCCGCCGGAGCTGATCAGGTTTCGATCCCTCCGGCGGTGCCCGCCTCGCTGCGTCGAGCGCGACCAACCTCTCTAGGCCTGTGGGCATGGGGCGAGGAAAATAATCCCAAAAATATCTGTGACTCACTCTGAAAATCGTGTTAAATCAACGCGAAGTTGATAATGCTCGGCTTTCTCCATCCCCGCATTTCCTCTAGGGTGTATGAATTAATTCCTATCACAGGAGTTGTTCATGTCTTTTGAGAAGCCTTACGACACCCCAACCCACCTGTTGGACAATACCGGCCCTGCCCAGAATGCCGAGGTGGAGCAGCCGGCGCCGGGCCTTGTCTCCCCCGCCAGCATGCCGCTGACACAGGCCTGCCGCGTCGTGCGCCATGTCGTTGCCGAACTCGTGATGATGACCAGCGACCGCGCAATGCTGCGGCGCGACCGTCGCCGCATGCTGTGCCATGTGCGTCAGATTGCCATGTATGTCTGCCATGTCTCGCTCAGCATTCCTTTGGGCGAGATCGGCCAGGCCTTCGGGCGTGATCGCACCACCGTCAGCCATGCCTGCCATGTGGTGGAGGATCGCCGCGACGACAGCGCCTATGACGAACTGATCTCCACCGTCGAGCGCATTGTCAGCGCCGTCTTCGCCCGCTCGGAGGTGCCGCGCTATGAATGAGGCGATCGACAGTTTCACGAGGGGCGAGCGCAAGGCGCTGGCCCGCCTGCTGCGCCTTCTGGCATGCGGCCCGGCGCCTCTCGACATCACCGATCCGCTCGTCATCCGCGCGCTGCGGCTCGGGCTCATCTCGGAGGCCCCGGAAGGATTTTCCGCCCGGCCGGAAGCCAGGGGCTTTTTACGCCGGCTGCTCTGCGACATGCCGGAGGATGCCTATGCCGAACAGCACCGCGAGATCGAGATCGATACCGTTGTTGTCGAGACCATTCGCCAGACGGTGCGTCGCAATCTGAACGAATCGCCGCTTGCCGGTCTTGCGCGGCTGAAAGACCGGCAGGGCACGGCCTTTCTCCCACGCGAGGCGGTGGAGGCCGGCGACCGGCTGGCCAGCGATTTCGAGCGCGGCCAGATGCAGCCGAGCATGACCGCCCGCTGGGAACCGCGCATCGACAGCGCAGCATCCGGCGCACGCGGCGGGCAGGCGGATTTGGCCGACAGCGCCCTGGCCGCCCGCAACCGTGTGGGCCAGGCGCTCGATGCCATGGGTCCGGAACTTTCCGGCGTGGCGCTCGATATCTGCTGCTTCGGCAAGGGGCTGGAACTGGTGGAGCGGGAAAGGGGCTGGCCGGTGCGCTCAGCCAAGTTGATGCTGCGCACGGCGCTTCTGGCGCTGGCCCGCCATTATGCGCCGCCGGCACCCCGGTCACGCAGCACGCATCGCTGGGGAGTGGAGGGCTATCGGCCGGAGCTATGATAAAGAAAGCGGGGTGAGGTTAAGGTCTTTCGCGCTTTTTCAGGGCTGGGCGCGGTAGTTGCGTCGGCATCTGCAATCGGCCCGAAGCGGACTTGGGCCAAATTTGCACTTGATTTTTGTGCGGTCTAACCTGTTGGAATCGCAGACATGAAAAGCGGTGCATAAACATTGATGTTTCAATCGGCAGGGCCTGGCGGGACCGTCGGGTTCCGACCCTTTCGAGACGTTGTCTCCGCGCTCGGGAGCTGGTAAAAGCTGCCGTCAGAAGGGGACGTCAGATGCTGCGTGGAATTACGGTATTAGTGCTATTGTTGGGCCTCCTTTTCTACTGCGCCAAAATAACCAACGACGAAATGGATCGGGTGAGCTGCGATTCGTCCTACCGTGGGCATCCACGCGAACTCGAACGTTGCAAGTCAAACACACCATAATAGGGCACGCGCTCGAACCCGCGAAGCGGTTTTCCACTCATACCGACACACACCCTATGCTGGATAAATCCTGTTATCTGATCGATTTCCGCAGTTGGCGCATACCCGCCACGGCAGCATTCGCTTCCAGCCGGAACATTCGCCTGTGACGGTTAGCGGCCTCGACGCAATGACTGCCGTGATTCCTTTGCAGAATCCGAAAAGCTCGGAGGCTTGTTTCTCACCCAGGTGACGAATGTCTGCACGGCAGGGTCTTCCACGATGGCTTCGATCGTGGAAAATTTCTTGGCGAGTTGGGCATCGGTAAAGATCGAATGTATCTGGTCGTGGCAGATACGGTGCAGGAGGACGGTTTTCTTTCCACCCTTGCTCTTGGGAACGAGATGATGCTCGTCTCTCTGATCCTCCGGGATGACGCGCTCGCATATCGGACAGAACACCGGCTCTGGCGCAGGCTCGTCCCATGAAGCGAGCTCATCTCTGTTCTTGCGGGCCAATGCTCGATCTTTCCTGGTCTAGTCCCCGGATGCTGTTCCCGAGGATAGGTGCTCGTTTCAATACGTGCACGCCAGTAGCACGAAACCATCAGAGCCCTATGGCTTCTTTTGGCACTTTCCAGCCGAAAGCGCGCTCAACACGAGCAGGTTTTCGCGGCCCGCGCTTCTTTCCGGGATAGACTGTCAGGCCGGCGCAAGCAGCTTTGCTTCATCGCGGATACGCTTGACCATCGAGCGCAGGCCGTTCGCCCGCTGCGACGAAAGGTTCTCCACCAGCCCGATACTGTCGAAGATCTGGATGACATCGGTTTCGGCAACCTGCGAGGCGTGCTTGCCCGAATAGGCGGCAAGCACGATGGCCACCAGCCCGCGCACGATATGCGCGTCGGAATCGCCCTCATAGGTCATCAGCGGATCGGCCTCGGCCCCGTGATGCGAAACGACCCAGACCTGACTTGCGCAGCCATTCACCTTGTTGTCTGCCGTCTTCTTCTCCTCGGCCAGATCCGGCAGCGCCTTGCCCAGTTCGATGACATAGCGATAGCGGTCTTCCCATTCCTCGAGATAGGCAAAATCCTCGATGATCTTGTCGATGCGCGTCATGTCGGCTCCTTGGCTTTCAGCGATCATATAAGGAGCCGCAGCGCCGGCGAAAACGAAAAAAAACGCCGCGAGAACAGGTTTCTCGCAGCGCCAGTCAAAGACCGTAAGGAGACAGGGTAGACAGGCAGCGGGATCAGCCGATGCAAGGGCGTGGATGGGGAGGCCTTCAGCGTTCAGGACGCTTCTGGGGCAGGGGAATGGTGCCGGTCGTCACGCCGTCGGCCTGAGAGGTGATGACGGGTGGCATCGGCTGGGTCGGGCTCGTATTGGCGCCAGGTTTTGCGCCCTCCTGGGCTGCGAGCTGCGTATCGAGGAACTGGTAGGCAACGCGGGCGCCTTCCTTGGCGCGGATGGCCAGCGCCGTGAAGGTTTCGCCGCCCTTTTCGCAGACCTCCGGCTTTTCCGTGCACAGTGCACTGACATAGCCATAGGCATCGGTGGCGGCGGAAATGGCATGCGACAGCTGTAGCTGGCTTGCCTGACTGTCAGACGGCGCTTCCGGGGCGCTGCTGAAGTAGGACAGCACCACCAGGCCCATCGTAAAGACCATGCTTGTCTTGATCAGAAACCACATTTGCGTTCACCTGCCTGGGGCTCATCGGCTGCCGGATCGTGTCCGGTCTTGGATTGCCCTGACCTTAAGCGTGATGCTGAAACGTCCTGTTGCGGTAAAAGCTGCACTTTTCATCAAATTTGTATCGCATTTTATCGATTGCTGTCCACAGGCCCGCAGCAAGTTGAATAGATGCAACTTTACCGGTTGTTGTTAAGCATAAATGTGGCAGCGAGCACCAAAAGCTGGGGATTTATCGGGGCCCACCCTGCCGCAAGTCTTAACGCAATAGCGAAAATTGAAATAAATCCGCTGCTTACGTCCCATTAACCACAAGCGCAGATGGTTCGTTCCGGGACAGCGAAAGCCTCGTTTTGGGCCTTTTCTGGGGGGCTTGGACCCCTGCCTTTTATAATTTCCTTAAGCGGCCCGGCCCTATGGTCGGGCATCGAGATTCGCGGTTAGGTATAAGAGTGCGCGCATTCAACGACATTGGCGGAAGGACGATCCAGATCATGGATCGCTTGGCGCTGCGCTGGCTCCGGCAGCTGGGCGGAGGTTATTCCGTGCGTGCTTCGGATGCGGCGGCCCTGCGTCTGCTGGGTCTTGCCTGCCTTGCCTGCCTTATCTGCCTGCCGGCACTGTCGGCTCTGGTGCTGAGCCCCGCACTGGCGCTGCCCGTCGGCGCCTCGCTGATGCTGGCAACCTTTCTCAGCCTGTCTGCCGCCGCCATTGCCCTGTCGCGTGGCACTGTTGCCGAACAGGTGCCGGAAGACAATGTCGATCACGCCTTTGATGTCTGCCCCGGTGTCGTCTTCCACTGCGATGTGCAGGGCGCCATCCTGAAATGCGGCGGCCGTGACCGCGCCCTGCTGCCGGCCATGCGTTTTGACCGCCCCGGCCTGTCGCTTGCCGAACTCGTGCATGTGTCCGATCGCATTGCTGTTGCCCAGGCGCTCGATGCGCTGCGCCAGGGCGCGACTTATGCGCTGGTGGATGTGCGCATCGAACGCGGCATGGATGCCGAGGGTGACCGCCAGTTTCTGACCGTACGCCTCGATCTTTCCCCGGTGACTGCCGAGGATGGCGACTTGCGCCAGATCTTCGTGCAGCTGCGCGATGTCACTGAAGAGGTGGGCCTGCGCGAGGAAATCCAGCTGCGCACCGCAGACGCCCAATCGGCCAATGATGCGAAGTCGCGGTTTCTGGCCGCCGTCAGCCATGAGCTGCGCACGCCGCTGAATGCCATTCTCGGCTTTTCCGATGTGCTGGCTGGCGAGTATTTCGGCGCGCTGGCCAATGATCGCCAGCGCGAATATGTCTCTCTCATCCGCCAGTCGGGCGGCCATCTTCTCTCGGTCGTCAACACCATGCTCGACATGAGCCGCATCGAATCGGGCCGTTACGAGCTTCTGACCGAGCATTTCCGCATTGCCGAAGCCGTGGAAACCTGCCGCGCCATGCTGGATCTCCAGGCCCGCAACAAGGGCGTGACGCTGACGGCGCGCGTGTCGCGCAGCCTTGGCGAAGTGGTGGCCGATCGCCGCGCCGTGCAGCAGATCCTCATCAATCTTGCCGGCAATGCCATCAAGTTCACCCAGTCGGGCGGCGTCGTCTCCATCGATGCCAGCCAGCAGGGCACTGATCTGAAGCTCACCGTCAGCGATACCGGCATCGGCATTGCGGCGGAAAAGATGGCGCTGATCGGCCAGCCCTTCATGCAGGTGCAGGATGATTACGCCCGCGCTTACGAAGGCACCGGTCTCGGCCTGTCGCTGGTCAAGGGCCTGGTTGCCCTTCACGGTGGAAACTTCACGATCGAAAGTCGCCTCGGTGAAGGAACCGTGGTAACCATTCTGATACCGGTTGAAGGACCGGGCGAGCGCGCTAGCGTGCATGATGCAGGCGATGCCATTGAATTCCCGCCGCGTTTGAGAACGGTCTCGGATGCGTGTGTAGCGAGTGGACAGGGATTGGCGCATGACCGCGCGAAAGCGAAAAGGGCCTGATCGCAGAAAGGTGCCGGTAAAGCCGCCGGGTCTTGTCTGGCGGGTATTTTCGGCGGCCGGCCGTCTGGCGATCCGCAATCCGCGCAGCCTTGGCGGAAGCCTTTGCCTTGCCGTGGCCTTCAGCTTCGTGGTTGCCAATGCCCTCTGGTACCAGCCAGGCGGCCACCCGTCGCCTTTCCTGCGTACCCGTGACCCGGAAGACCCGAACGCCATTGCCGGCTATCGCCCGGCCCGTCGCGCCGAGCCGGCGGAAATGACCACATTCCGCATCGAGCGGGCCGGCTCGGAACGCCCGGCCAGCGCGCCTTCGACAGTGACGGCGCCTGCCAATCCATTGGAAACCGCGCATCGTGCAGCGCCTGCGCCGGCTCAGCCTGCCATAATGGCGCCCGCAAGTTCCACCCCGGCTGGCGAGCCCGTATTGCCGCAGCAAACGGCTTCCATCCCGGTGACGAAGGTTGTGCCCATGCAGCGCCCGTCTGGCAATCTTGTCGCGGACGATCCGGTCGCCGCTGCCATTCGCGCCGCCGAAAAACAGCCGGTGCCCAAGCCGCCGGCCGATATTCCCGCCGCCGCCCGTGCGGCAAAGGCCGAAAAGCCGGATGCAGACAGCGTTCAGCCGACGAAGATTTCGGTCTCCACGGATGTCGATCTGGTGATGAAGATCCAGCGCGGTCTCGTCAACATCGCCTATACGGATGTGACGATCGATGGTGTGGCGGGGGCACAGACGCGCGCCGCCATCCGGCATTTTCAGAAACATTACCGTCTGGAAGAAACCGGCGAACCTTCCGAGATCGTCCTCAAGAAGCTGAAATCGATCGGCGCGCTCTGATTGCGCAGTTCTGCGGGCAAGCTCCTGCCCAGGTGAGGCGGCAGAGAGTCTCGGCTTCCGGCCTGTCTATTTCGGATGTTCCTGCGCAAAGATCAGCAATTGCCAGACAACCGGCCCAAGCACCGAATGCTGGTGATGAGCGGTCGGCACTGCCTGGCCCCGCGCCAGGACCAGTTCATCGCCGCAGGCCTTGCAGCGATAGATGCCGGCATTGACGGCGATCTGGCCCGGCAACCACTCCTTGTCGAATGCGCCGACATCGCTTTGTATGATGTGGTGAAGATATTTGTATTTCGCCATGGTCACTCCGCAGGTCCGCTGCATGATGCAATATGGCGCTATGATAACGCGACAAACGTTAGGAAAGTCGAACAGACATGCAGCAGCTTGTACCGATCGGGCACAAAAGCCGTGCCATGGCGGCATGCTGCGTCTTGCTATAGGACACTGTCATGCGCATCCGTTCAGACATTCTCGTTTCCGCCATGATCCGCCGCGTTTTCTCCGCCGGCGGTTTTGCCGCCGTCGAGCACAAGGGGGCCGACCAGGCCGGCGCGATTTTCATTCGACAACGCCACCGCGACGGGCTGGAGGATCTCTACGGGCCGGCCCCGCAGATGATGCTGGAAGAGGATGGCGAGCGGCGCTTCGAGCGCAGGCTTCAGCGCGCCGAGGCCTCGGCTGTCAATGAGACGATCGCCCGTGAGCGCCGTTTCGACAGCGATCTCTGGCTGATCGAACTGGAGGTCGAGGCGATCGGTGATCTGTTTGTCGTGGTCGAGACGAATTGACGGTCAGCGTCCGCGATTGCCGGCGCGTAGCAGAGAATGGCGCGGTGCTTCTGGCCGGCGTTCGACCTGCGGATCGGCATAGGTATAGCGGTCGGCGCGGCGCCAGGCTTCCACCCGCTGGCTGCAGTCGTCCTCGTCCAGCGACTGCCAGAGGATTTCGCTGCGTGTCGTATCGACAATCACCTCGCGCAGATGGCCGTAGAACCGTTCCAGGATGAACATAGCCTCATCGCGCGGCATGCCGATGCCCTTCAGCGTCGTGCCGAGCTGGTGGCCGGAAATATCGAGCATGATGCGTTCGGCAAGCCAGCGGCTGGCCGACAGCGTATCGGCAAGCGTAGTGGCAAAGGCGTCGGCCTCGCGGGCGCGGGCAAAGCGAACCAATAGCGCTTCCTGCACGGCGGTGACGGTGCGAAGGCCCAGACGGTCGCTGGAAAGCCGCGCCTGCATGGCGGCCATCTGTTTCAGCTGGCGGCGCAGTGCCTCCTCGCGATCAACCTCGGGTGAGGGAGCGCCAGAGGGAGCGTGATTGGTGGAGGCCTCGCTTGTCGAAACCGTGGGGGCAGGGGTGGCTTGCTGTGAAGCCGTGACGCGCGAGACGGCGGGCGGCAAAGGCTGGCGGCTTTGGCGCAGGCTGACCAGCGCATCGACCACCGCTACGGAAAGATTATCACGCCGCGCAATGGCGCGGGCATGGTCGGAGCCTTGGCTGCGGGCAATGGTCACCAGCGCATCATCATCCAGGCATTGGGAGGCCGACAGGAAGGGGGCGGAGATGGAAATGGGCTGGCTGGCGATGAAGAAGGCGACGGCTTGCGGCACGGTCGGGCTGCGCGACAAGGCAGCCACGGCCTGGCGGCGGGCTTCTTCGCTCGAAGCCTGAAACAGCGGCGTGAAAAGCTCTGCAAACTGTCGAAGTTCTGATTTGGTCGGGTGTTCGAGGTCCTCGAAACTCGTCACCGTGGCCATCAGAACCACATCCTTTCTGCGCATGCCCTGCGGCCTCTCAAGTTCACGAAAACGGTCCACGGTCATATCCACCGACGCATTACAAAAGATAGACATTCAAGCTTGCCCACGACGCATCATGCGCCGGGTCTTGTCCGTACGGACGAGGTGGAGGCCGGGCTGTGGCGCATTGCGTTGCGCAGATGACGTGCGGCGCGCATCGCCTTGACCCTTCTCTGACCGTGCCGGTCTGGCATGGTTAAGACATGGTAGGCATCACGAGGTTAATGGGCGGTGAAGAATGGCACAGATCCTCTCGTCGTCCCCAGAAGCTGTGTCAAACCGTTGCATGCTTAGGCGCTGAAAAACCCGTTTCGGGACGAAGCCGCATCCGCTGTCGCGCAAAATCGAGGCACGCGCTACGTGCTTTATTAGAATTAGTGAAATGTTAACGGGCCTGTGGCTGAATTCCACTCAGAAGGCATGATTCGTGTTTCCCGCTGGGGAGGCGCAAAGTCCAGGGGCACCGGTTCGAACCCGGCGCTGCTTGGCCGACAGAGGCGGCGATACCGCATTTTCGTCTCATGCCTTCAGGATTGTCGCTGGAGCCTTGGGGATCATGGGATCTCGGGCGCTGACGAGAAAGGCGCAGATGCCTCGTCGTTGAGGATGCGCCGGCCCTCGGTGAGGGCAGGGTGAGATCGGTCCGTCCTTCATCCGTCTCGAAACCTTTATGGAGACGAGCATGGCAGAGATCGTTGTAATGAAGAAATGGCGCGATGCGCATGCCGCCCGGCTGCCGATGCGCAGTGAAAAGCCGGTCCCGGCGCAGCTGGTGATGTTCACTGGCGTGCGCTATGAGCGGCTCGAGGATCTGACCCACCGCAAGATGGACGAGATTTCGCTGCGCTTCGACAAGCACTGAGGAAAGCAGGAGATCAGGGCAAAGGCAGCGCCGCACAGCTGGCGCCGGCCAGAAAGCCCGCGGCCATGGGCTTGTAGCTGGCCTTCGGCGCCATGGCCCGCAGAACCGCATAGCCCTGTGGCTGATGCGTTTCCACGATGATCGACTGCATCAGGCTGGCCGGGATCGCCTTGCGCAGTGCCGTTGCCTGCACCGGGGTCGCCACGATAATATCCAGCGCCCGACCCGCCGAGGTGCGGTCATTGATGCTGAAAGTTTCGTTGGAGGCATCGTCAAAACTGGCAAGCGACCAGAAGGGCACGCCATTTCCGGCAGAAAGCCGCACCGGCTGTTCGCTGAGATCAAAGGCGCAGACGGCGGTTTCCAGAAACGGATCCTCGCTCAATAGTCCCGCCGCATCGGCAGTCTTGCCCATCACATGGAACCGGAACGGCGCGCCTTCATCCAGCACGCGGTTATAGGCATCGTGCTGCGCAAAGGCAGGCAGCGACAAGATGATGACAAGATGCAGAAGACCGGCGCCGACAAGACCGGTGAGGGCGGCAAGCAGGACCTTAAACATGGGCACAGCCCTTGCGCTCCAGCCTGGGCATGGACAGATCGATAAGGCCCGAACTGCCGGCCGTCGGCGTGTCAAGCAGCGTCAGCACCAGCCGGAAGGGTTGCCCGCCTGCGACCGCCAGCCAGTTGCCGGGGCTTGCCGTGGGCGAAATGCTGATCTCGAAACTGCCATCGGCGCGGCGCAGAATGATCTGCGAATTGAGCGCCACCGGAAGATCGGGCGACAGGGTCGCTGACCGATCGGCCGGCCGGGCCAATGCACCCCCGACCCTGCCGATGGCACCCGGTTCGGCCGTATAGAGTGTCCAGGCGCGGGCCGGCGGCACTTGGCCGGACAGCACATAGGTGCAGCTGCCATTCAGGCTTTCGCCCCCATCATCCCGTTCGGCGGTAAAGCGCAGGCCCTCGGCACTGCCCAACAGCAATTGCCCGGCATTGGCGCGGTGCGCCTTGGCGTAAGGATCGGCCTCGATGGTCTGCGCCTGAGGAAAGGCCTGCCAGGCCCCGAGCTGAATGGCGCCAAAGCCGCTTGTGGCATCCAGCGCAATGAGGGTGGACCAGACACCGCCGCCAAACGCAATGAGGAGGCTCAAAGCCACGAGAAGGGGGAGGCGGAACAAGGATGCATCAACCTTTGCAAATCATGCCTCACGACTAGCATTGTTTCGCCCGCGCGAAAATGGCGAAGCGGCGATTTGGCAGATGGGGTGGATTGCAGTATATAGGAGTGAGGCGTTTCTATAGGAGCTTGCCATGTCCTCTACCGTTTCGGCGAATGTCGATGGCAAAACAGCCACGAAATTGAAGATGGTGGCATCACTGGAAAACCGGTCCGTTTCAAATGCGGTTTCCAGTGCAATCACCGTGTTTGTGGGACTTCCCAAGGGGGTGCGCGATTTTCTACTCGAACTTCACGCACAGAACGACCAGGAAACGATCGGCAGGCTTGGCCGCGAAATGATGGCGGCGGCGGCCAGGGTTCGTCTGGAAAAGGCAACCGCCGACCTTGCATCCGAACAGCGTTTCGGCGGCCCGGACATGGCCTCGAGCGAGATCGACCTGATGGAAGAAGCAACGCGTCTCAGCCGCGCCGCCGCACAGCGGTCTTAAGATATGGATCGTCCGGTCCGCGTGGTGCTCGATGTCAATATCTTCGTTGGCAATATCATTGCGCATGACCGTCGTCATATCGGAACCGCGACACAGACCCTCGTCTCCATGGTCAGCAGTCAGAAATGGGGGATGGCCGACAGCGCGCAACTGGTGATCTCGTTCGAGATGATCGAAACCCTCGAAACGGTTCTCCGCCGGCTGAAATTTGCGGAAGACCGAATCCTGGCCTATTCCGGCTCCTTGATCGACATCATGAAATACGGCCCAGACGGGCTCGATCCCTATCTCATCCTGGGCGGTGAAGAGCGCTTCGCGATGTCCGATATCGAGGATGTCGGCGTGTTGGCGACCGCCTTCGGTGCCAGAGCCGACATTCTTGTCACGGACAATTTGCGGGATTTCACCAGCAAGGATGCCTCTGTCATCGATACGCAAGTGGTGGAGACGCGGTCTGCCGGCAAGCGAACATTGCAGGCCCTGAGATATGAGATCGCACCGGCGGATCTGATTGTCGCCCACCCGTTCGATGTGATGCACTGGATGCGCCTGGGCTATGATTTTTCGCCGGGCAGTCTCTGGAGTACACTTCAGAGGCCGGGAAAAGAGCATGTGCCATGATGCCCGGCAGTGTCGTTTGGTCCCAGCCGTCTGGCGTGAGACAGCCCCTCACGGCTTGGCATTGACCGGCGTTGAACCGCGCAGGTCCGCTTCCGCCACCTTTTGCGTGATCGGGGCAAGCGGTGTGGCCTTCGACAGATCGCCGCCGATGCGCCGCAGGATGCGCGTGCTTTCCGCCGACAGCGAGCGGGGGCGGATCAGCGCCGGAAGCCCGGTTTCCGAGCCTTTGGCGGCAAGCGCCCGGCCATTGGCGTGGTTGCCGGTGGGCAGCGGATTGTCGATGCCGGGAATGGCTTTCAACTCTATGCCCTGATGGGCATAATCCATCAGCTTCTTGAAGGTCATGGCCGGCAGCGAGCCGCCGGTCATATTGTTCATCGAGGTGAAATCGTCGTTTCCGAACCAGACGGCTGTCGTGTAATTGCCGGTGAAGCCGATGAACCAGGCATCGCGATAGCTCTGCGAGGTGCCGGTCTTGCCGCCCGTCACGATGCCGCCATCAAGGGCCGCGCGCTTTGCAGTGCCGATGACCGGGATCTGCACCAGCATGCGGTTCATCGAGGCAGTGGCCTGTTGCGAGACAATGCGGGCCGGGGGTGGCATGTCGCGGGCAAAATCAAACAGCACGTCGCCATTGTAATCCAGGACCTGGGCAAGCCCGTGCCGCTGCGATTGCACGCCGCCGGCGGGCATGACCGCATAGGCCGTCGCCTGATCCATGACGGTGACTTCCGACGTGCCGAGCGGAATGGTCTTGTCGGAGCGCAGCGGCGTTTCCACACCCATCAGCTTGGCCGTCTCGACGATCTTGTCGGTGCCGAGTTCATCCTTGGCCAGCCTGACCGGCACGGTATTCAGCGATTGCGCCAGCGCCGACATCAGCGTTACCTTGCCCTTGTAGGAGCGGGCGTAATTTTGCGGCGACCAGCCGCGCCAGGTGATCGGCGCATCGGAAATCACCGATTCCGGCGTAAAGCCCTTTTCCATGGCCGCCGTATAGGTGAACAGTTTGAAGGAGGAACCCGGCTGGCGCAGCGCCTTGGTGGCGCGGTTGAACTGGCTTTCGCCATAATCGCGCCCGCCGACCATGGCGCGCACGGCACCACCCGTTTCGATCATCACCAGCGCGCCCTGCTTGACGCGGTAGCTTTCGCCATATTCGCGCAGCGAGCTTTCCATCGCCTCTTCGGCGGCCTGTTGCAGGCCCATGTCGATCGTGGTGCGCACGATCACCGAATGCTTGGTGAGCTTGCCGCTTTCGGCCAGTTTTTGCACTTCCTCGAAGGCCCAGTCGAGGAAATAATCGGGGGCGGTGGCATCCGCCCGGTCGATGACGCTGGCCGGATTGCGGCGCGCCGCCACCACCTGGCCCTCGGTCATCAGCCCGCCCTGCACGAGATTGGTCAAAACTTCGTTGGCACGGGCACGCGCCGACGGCAGGTTGACATGCGGGGCATATTTGGCCGGTGCCTTGAACAGGCCGGCGAGCATGGCGGCTTCGGCAAGGTTCACATCGGTAATGTTCTTGCCGAAGTAAAATTGTGCGGCCGCCGCTGCGCCAAACGTGCCGCCGCCCATATAGGCGCGGTCGAGATAGAGCGACAGGATCTCCTTCTTCGACAGATTGGCTTCCAGCCAGAGCGCGAGGAAGGCTTCCTTGATCTTGCGCTCGATGGAACGTTCATTGGTGAGGAAGAGGTTCTTGGCCAGCTGCTGCGTCAGCGTCGAGCCGCCCTGCACGACGCCACCGGCACGGGCATTCTCGCTCATGGCGCGGATCAGGCCCAGAAAATCAATGCCGAAATGCGAAAAGAACCGCCGGTCTTCGGTGGCAAGCACGGCTTTCACCAGATGATCGGGCAGCTGATCGACGGGCACCGAATCCTCGTGGATAATGCCGCGATGGCCGATCTCATTGCCGTAGCGATCCAGAAAGGTGACAGCGAAATCGCCGCGGGCGCGCCAATCCTCCTTGGTTTCCTCGAAGGCGGGAATGGCAAGCGCCAGAAGCAGCACGAAGCCGGCGGTGCCAAATGTCAGGCCCTCATCGGCAATCTCGACAACGAGACGCTTCCAGCCGCGCACGCGAAACCGGCGCGAGAAGATGCTGATCTCCTCCCAGATCTCCGAGAGCCTGAAGCCGAGGTTCCACAGGGTTGAATCCAGCCAGGCATCGGCGCGCAGGAGAAAATGGCGCCGGCGGCGACGCGGCGGCTCTTCGAGATTGCGATTGTCCTGTGGCCCTGCCATGAAGTTCGCTCGGTCCCTGCTCGGCCTGATGCACCAGCCGCTTGACGCCTGAAGCGCGAAGGACGAAAAGCCGGTACAATTCCATACGCCCGCAATGGCTGACAAATGGTTGACGGACAGGTGTTCATCGCCCGCCAAACTCCGCCATTGGGAATATGTTCAGTCCATGCTAAAAAAGACAAGATGCAAAATCCTTTCTGGAAAACCAAAAGCCTTGAAGAGTTAACCGGCGCGGAGTGGGAAAGCCTCTGCGACGGCTGCGGGCTCTGTTGTCTCAACAAGCTGGAAGATTGGGATACGGGCGAAGTGGCCTTCACCTCGGTCGCCTGCCGCCTGCTCG
Source organism: Rhizobium sp. FY34 (assembly GCF_005222845.1). Classification (GTDB taxonomy): domain Bacteria; phylum Pseudomonadota; class Alphaproteobacteria; order Rhizobiales; family Rhizobiaceae; genus Neorhizobium. The sequence goes on from NZ_STFZ01000022.1 coordinate 68,037, forward strand.
ACGGGGAAAGCTGTCGCTGTTCCGACTACGAGAACCGCAAGGCCACCGTGCCCGAATGCATCCAGCTGACGGTGGAAAGCGTGCGCGAAATCCCCTGGCTGCCGCCCACCTGCGGCTATCGGCTGATCCGCGATGGCGAGGACCTTTACTGGTGGCATCCGCTGGTTTCCGGCGATCCCGAAACCGTGCACCAGGCGGGAATTTCGGCGAAAAACCGCACGATTTCCGAAGAGCATGTCGATATCGATGATTTCGAGGATTACCTGATCGACTGGCCGCTGCATGTGGGCGACCTTGCGCAGGAGCGCCGGTGAGGGATTTTTTGCGTCCTTGAGAAGACCCCATCTGGCTGCCGCACGGACCGGGGTTGAAACTGCATTGACCCCCCTCTGTCCTGCCGGACATCTCCCCCTCAAGGGGGGAGATCGACTCGCGGATACCGCTCGGTCTTACTTCTTTGCATAATCTCGATCGGGCGGTTGGACTATAAGCGGTTGCCGTTCTGCTGATCTCCCTCCTTGAGGGGGAGATGTCCGGCAGGACAGAGGGGGGTGCAGGATGCTCAACCCAGATACCCGGCAGGGCAGACGGAAATCCCCCCCATTCCCAATTGCCCTGCCGCACCCTATCTCTGGGCTCGACCAGAACCAGGCGGAGGAGACACAAGCATGGGCAAAAGGATCATTTTTACCGGCGGCAGCGGCAAGGCCGGGCGCCACGTCATTCCTTATCTGATCGGCAGGGGCCACCGGGTTCTCAATCTCGATCGCAACCCCTTTCCCGGCGGGGCGGTGGATACGCTGATCACCGATCTGACGGAGAGTGGCGAAGTGTTCAACGCGCTGTCGCAGCATTTCGGTTTCGATGGGCTGGAAACCGGCGACGGCCCGGCAAAGGTGGATGCGGTGGTGCATTTTGCCGCCGTGCCGCGCATTCTCATTCGCCCCGATAATGTGACTTTTGCCGAAAATGTCACCTCCACCTATCATGTCATCGAGGCGGCGCTGAAGCTTGGCATCAAGAAGGTCATCATTGCATCGAGCGAAACCACCTATGGCGTGTGCTTTGCCGAAGGGGATAAGGATTACCACCAATTTCCGCTGACCGAGGAGTATGATGTTGACCCGATGGACAGTTACGGTCTGTCCAAAGTGGTGAACGAAAAGACGGCGCGCGCCTTTGCCATGCGTTTTTCGGCCGATGTCTATGCACTGCGGATCGGCAATGTCGTTTCGCCGGAAGATTACGTCCATGTGCCGGCCTGGCTTGCCGATCCGCAAAGCCGCAAGCGCAATGCCTGGAGCTATATTGATGCGCGGGATTTGGGCCAGATCGTCGATCTCTGCGTGGAAAAGGACGGGCTCGGCTTTCAGGTGTTCAATGCGGTGAATGATACGATCACCGCCCGCGAGCCGACGCGCGAATTTCTGGCAAAACACGCCCCCGGCACACCGGTGACCGGCGAGATCGACGAATTCGGCGCGCCGATCAGCAACAAAAAGATCCGCGAGGTGCTGGGCTTTCGCGAGGCGCATGACTGGCGCCGTTATGTGAAGGATTGATGGGAGGGGGCTGCGGCGGCGTATCGGCAATTTGACGTCGCGCCTGTTTGCGATTAAACTTTCTGTATTACAAACACCAGGAAAAATCATGGCTAAACAGGAGCTTTCCGATCCGATCACCATGCGGCTGCCGAAGGATGTTCTCTCCGAGATCGAGCAGATTGCAACGATTTGCGATCGCAGCAGAAGCTGGGTCTTCGTACGGGCCCTGAAAACCTATCTCGCGGCGGAAGGCCGCGAGATGATCGAGTTGCATCAGGCCCGGCGGGATATCGAAAACGGATTGGGACATGATCTTGATGACGTGATTGCGGAAGTGGACGCGATCACAAAGGGAGAGGCTGCTTGAAGGTCACTCTGTCGCCCAAGGCAAAATGACCCGCAGTATTCCTTTATCGACCCCCCTCTGTCCTGCCGGACATCTCCCCCTCAAGGGGGGAGATCAGCAGAACGGCAACCGCTTATATTCCCGACCCTCTGATCCAGGTTCGACAAAGAAGTAAGGGCGAGAGGTGTCCGCTGGTCGATCTCCCCCCTTGAGGGGGAGATGCCTGGCAAGGCAGAGGGGGGTAAGTGCAACAAAGGCGCGAGACCCGCCTCCTTCGTTGGCCCTCACTTCCCCATGTTCGCGCAAGGACGCGCCGCTAGCCTTATCCGATGAACAGGATCCGCCAGTTTCCCATTTTAGGCGCCGCCCTTGCCCAGGGGCTGGCGGCCATCGTGTCGCTCGGGCTTGCGGTAATCCTTGCCGGACGCATGCCGCCCTTGGCGCTGGTATTTGTCGTTCTGGCCGTGCAGGTGGGCCTTGCCATGGCCGTGACCTGGCGGCTGAGGCTTCCCGTCTGGTGGCTGTGGATTGCCGCGCTGTTTCCGCTGGCGCTGGCGCTGGTGCTCAATCTCGGCAGCCTGCCGGCCTGGCCCTTTGGGCTTGCCTTTCTGATGATCTATCTGTTCTTTTCCAATACGGCGCGCGAGCGGGTGCCGCTCTACCTCAGCAACCGGCAGACGGCAGAAACGATGCTGGGCCTGATGCGCGAGCGAAAGGCGAAAACCTTCATCGATCTCGGCTGCGGCTTTGGCGGCGTGGTGCGCGCGGTGGCCGGAGAAGACCGGCAGGCATACGGCGTCGAAACCGCGCCGATGACCTTTCTCATTGCCTGGCTATTGTCGCGGCTGGCACGGCGCGGCACGATTATGCGCCAGGATATCTGGGCGACCGATCTGTCGCGCATGGACGTGACCTATGCCTTCCTGTCGCCGGAGCCGATGGCGCAGCTTTACGCCAAGGCCAAGGCCGAAATGGCGCCCGGCAGCCTGCTCGTTTCCAACAGTTTTGCCGTGCCGGATGTCGAGCCCAGCGAAATCTGGGAGCTTTCCGACCGGCGAAAGACGCAGCTTTTCCTTTATGCCATGACCGGCCCTTGATCTTCTGATGATGGGAAACGGCCTGCAAACATGCCGGCGTGCAATCGCTGTGGCAACCGAAGGCTGCTGCTGATACCGCCTGCGGTAATCGCAGGTTATTGCATCAAAAAATAGAAAATCCTCTTTGTAATCAGTGTATTGCTATAATTACTTATATATTATATCTAAATTTACCTTGCCATTGCAACCTTGGGAGGTCCAATGGAGATACTGCAATGCGTTTTTCGGATCTGTCCATATCAACCCGTCTCAGTATCTGTGCGCTGGTTCCATTGGCAGCCGTCGTGGCGCTCGCCTGGCATCTCATGATCGATGAATATGCCTCCTACAAGGCATCCGCCCGCATAGCCGAGGCAAGCCATGACATCGAGTTGATCAGCCATGTGGTGCAAAGGTTGCAGGTGGAACGCGGCCAGACGGCGGGTTTCCTGAGTTCCAAGGGCAGTGCCAACCGCCAGGAGCTGGGCAGCGCGCGCGCAGAGACCGACAAACAGATTCTGCAGCTGGATGAGGCACTCGTCAATGCCGCAATCCTTGGCGTTGCGCCGCAGGCGCTGGCGAAGGTGACCGACCGGTTGCCGGGCTTGTCTGCTCTGCGCAGCGGCATCGACCAACTGACGACCACGCCGCCGCAATCATTTGCCTTCTATACTGGGCTGGTGGGGGACCTGCTGGACGTGACGCGCACGCTCTCGCTATCGGGACTGGATGAAACCGTCGGTGCGCGCCTGCAGGCCTATGTGAACCTTGGGCTTGCCAAGGAACTGGCCGGTCAGGAGCGCGGCATGGGCAATGGCTTTATCACGTCGGGCCGCATTCCCCCGGACCTCTACATGAATTTTGCCCGCTATTCCGGGGCCGGCGATATCCTGATCAAGGAATTTGCCAAGCTGGACCCGACGCTTGCCGCAACCAAGCTGCAATCCTTCGCGGCCAGCCCGGAGCAGGCGCAGATCGAGGAGTTTCGCCGCAAGATGCTGACGGCTGGCGGCGAGGCCTCGCTTGCCGGCCTGGACGCCAGGGACTGGTTCGGCAAGACCACGGCGCGCATCAATATTCTCTACGAAGCAGAGCTTGCCGAACTGGCGCAGATCCGTGCCGCATCGCAAGCCATGGCTGCCAAGGACGCACGCGAACTGCTGATTGCCGGCGCGATTGCGGCTACATCCGTAGGCCTCACGCTGTTTCTCGGCTTTCTGACATTGATGACGGTGGTGCGTCCCCTGCGCGCCATGGTGACTGTCGTTGAAGAGCATGGGCGCGGAGAGGCGGGTGCAACCATGGTGGTATCGCAGGCGCGCGACGAGATCGGCCGGCTTGGCCGCGCCATTCTGCTGTGCATGGAAAATCACGCCCGAAGCGCCCGTGACGATGCCGAGGAGCGCCAGCGCCAGGCCGAGCTTCGCCTGCGCGATACGCAAGCGCATCGCATGAAGGAGGCCGAACGGGCGCGCGCCGTGGAGTATGCGGTTCATGCGCTGGGCGATGGCCTGACGCAGCTTTCCGCCGGTAACCTGACCTACCAGATTGCTGATGCGTTTACCGGCGATCTCGAACCGCTGCGGCTGGCCTTCAACCGTTCGGTGGTCGAGCTCAAATCCACGATGCAAGGGGTCTCTGCAACGGTGGTGACCCTGACGCATGGCGTATCGGAACTGCGCGCCGGCGCAAACGACCTGGCCGAGCGGACGCAGCGCCAGGCCGCCTCGCTGGAAGAGGCCTCCGCAGCGCTGAGCGAGGTGACCTCGACCCTGGAGGAAACCAGCAATCGCATGCGCACGGTGAGCGGCGTGACGAATGGCGCGCGCAAAAGTGCCGAAACCTCGGCGAAGATCACGCAGGAAACCGTTGGCGCCATGGAACGCATCGAAGCCTCCTCCGGCCAGATCGGCCAGATTACCGAAGTGATTGACGGGATTGCCTTCCAGACCAATCTTCTGGCGCTCAATGCCGGTGTGGAAGCGGCGCGTGCCGGCGAGGCCGGCAAGGGCTTTGCGGTAGTTGCCCAGGAAGTGCGCGAACTGGCGCAGCGTTCGGCCAAGGCTGCCAAGGAAATCAAACAGCTGATCCAGGCTTCGGCGCAGGCGGTGCAGAGCGGTGTGGAACTGGTGCAGAATTCCGGCCGCCACATGGTGGAGATCAGAGATCACATCCTGACGATTGACCGGGAAATCAGCACGATTACCGAAGGTGCGCGTCAGCAATCGACGGCCATTGCCGAAATCTCATCGGCTGTGAACAATATGGACCAGATGACGCAGCGCAATGCCGCCATGGTCGAGGAAAGCAATGCGGCCACGCAGGCCATCGAGCAGGAAGGCCAGCAATTGTTCGACAAGATCAGCCGCTTCCGGCTGGAGGATGGGGCAGGCCGGCAGGATTTACGGGCTCGCCGGGTTGCAGCCTGACGCAAAGCTTTTCCTTTATGCCATGACCGGCCCTTGACCTTCCCATGATGGGAAGGCCCATGTAAGCATGGATCAAAGGATTCCATGCCATGAATGCCATTGCACCATCGTCTGCACTTCTCCCGTCACTCATCATCCCCGTCGAGGGCATGACCTGCGCCTCCTGCGTCAAGCGGGTGGAAAAGACCGCGGCCAAGGTGGCGGGCGTGACCTCCAGCGCGGTGAATTTTGCCACCGAAAGCCTGACCGTGGAGACTGGTGCGGGCTTTTCGGCAAAGGTTCTGGCCGAGGCCATCCGCAAGGCCGGCTATGAGCCGAAATCCGAGCGGCTGGATCTGGTGCTGGATAGACTGCCGGATGCCGGTGCGGCGGACAGGCTCATGCAGGGGCTTCAGGCGCTGCCCGGCGTGGTGGCGGTCGATCTGGTGGCAGGCCGGACCAGTTTTAGCGTCGATACCTTTGGCCGCGAGGCAAAGCGCGCCGTGATCGCAGCACTTGCGGGGCAAGGTTTTGCGCTTGCCCGGCCGAAGGCCGCCGAGCAAGGCAAAGGTGAGGCGGCGCATCATGGTCATGCGGGCCATGATCACCATGCCGAGGATGCCGCAATCCTGAAGCGCGATCTGGCGATTGCTGCCATCCTGACCCTGCCGCTATTTGTGCTGGAAATGGGCGGCCATCTCTACCCGCCCTTCCACCACTGGCTTTTGGGCGCGGTGGACAGCGAGGTGCTCTATTACGTCTATTTTGCGCTCGCCACTCTGGTGATCTTCGGCCCCGGCTGGCGCTTCCTCAAGGCCGGCATTCCGGCACTTTTGAAAGGCGCACCGGAGATGAATTCGCTGGTGGCGCTGGGCGTTCTGGCCGCCTATGGCTATTCGCTGGTCACCACATTTGCGCCGGGTCTTCTGCCGGCCGCTTCGCGCTTCGTCTATTACGAGGCCGCAACCGTCATCATCACGCTCATTCTTCTCGGACGGCTCATGGAGGCGCGCGCCCGTGGCCGCACCGGCGCTGCGATCAAAAGGCTGCTGGATCTGCGGGTAAAGACTGCGCGGGTGGAGCGAGACGGCGAGACACTCGATATTCCAACCGACGAGGTTCAACCCGGCGATGTGCTGATCGTGCGTCCCGGCGAACGCATTGCCGTGGATGGCACGCTGATCGACGGCACCTCGAATGTGGATGAATCGATGATGTCCGGCGAGCCGCTGCCGGTGGCAAAATCCGCCGGTGCAGGCGTTATCGGCGGCACGATCAATGGCACGGGCAGTTTCCGGTTTCGCGCCGAAAAGGTGGGCGCCGATACGATGCTGGCGCAGATCATCCGTCTGGTGGAAGAGGCGCAAGGGGCAAAACTGCCGATCCAGGCCATGGTGGACCGCGTGACCGGCTGGTTCGTGCCAGCGGTGATGGGTCTGGCCGTGCTGACCTTTCTCGTCTGGTGGCTTATGGGGCCACAACCGGTTCTGCCGCATGCACTGGTGGCGGCGGTGGCGGTGCTGATCATTGCCTGCCCCTGCGCCATGGGGCTTGCAACGCCCACGTCGATCATGGTCGGCACCGGCCGCGCCGCAGAACTTGGCGTGCTGTTTCGCAAGGGCGATGCGCTGCAGGTGCTGCAGGGCGTCACACTCGTGGTGCTCGACAAGACCGGCACGGTAACCAAGGGTCACCCGGAACTGACCGATGTTGTGGTCTGCGACGGCTTTGAGGAAAACGCCGTCCTGTCTCTGGTTGGGGCCGTCGAGGCGCGCTCGGAACATCCGGTGGGCCAGGCGATCCTGGCCTCGGTCACGGCCCGCGGATTGGACATGGACGAGGCGAGTGATGTGCAAGCCCGCGCCGGCTATGGCATAGAGGCCGTGGTGGGTGGCAAGCGGGTGGCCGTCGGTGCCGACCGGTTCATGACAGCGCTCGGGCTTTCGGTTGATCTGTTTGCCGATCAGGCGGCAAGGCTCGGCGATGAGGGCAAGACGCCGCTTTATGCGGCCATCGACGGCAGGCTTGCCGCCATTCTGGCGGTGGCCGATCCGGTCAAGCCGACAAGCCGGGAGGCCATATCCCGGCTGAAGGCGATGGGCATCACGGTTGCCATGGTGACCGGCGACAATGTCCGCACGGCGCGCGCAGTGGCCACTGAGGTTGGCATCGACAAGGTTGTGGCCGAGGTTCTGCCGGCCGGCAAGGTGGAAGCGCTGCGGCAGTTGAAGACTGACAAGGGCGCGCTCGCCTTTATCGGCGACGGCATCAATGATGCGCCGGCGCTTTCGGCGGCCGATATCGGCATCGCCATCGGCACCGGCACGGATGTGGCGATCGAAAGCGCCGATGTGGTTTTGTCCTCCGGCGATTTGAACGCCGCCGTCGATGCGATCGCCGTCAGCCGTGCGACGATGCGCAACATAAGCCAGAACCTGTTCTGGGCCTTCGGCTATAATGCAGCACTTATTCCGCTGGCCGCCGGTGCGCTCTATCCGGCCTTTGGCATACAATTGTCGCCAATGATCGGCGCCGGCGCCATGGCTCTGTCGAGCGTTTTCGTGCTCACCAATGCGCTGAGGCTGAAGCGCGTGGACCTGAAAGGCGGTGGTGCATGAATATCGGTGAGGCGTCGAAAGCCTCCGGCGTTTCGGCCAAGATGATCCGCTATTACGAGGAAATCCGGCTGATCCGGCCAAAGGCGCGCAGCGACAACAATTACCGGATCTATGGCGAGGACGAGGTGCATGGGCTGCGCTTCATCAAGCGCGAAAGGTCGCTGGGCTTTTCGCTGGAAGAGACCGAGCGACTTTTAGCACTGTGGCAGGACAAGGAGCGCGAAAGCGGCGCGGTGAAACAGGTGGCGCTCAGCCATATTGCCGATCTCGAGCGGCGCATCGCAGAAATGTCGGCCATGGTGAAGACGCTGAAACATCTGGCGCATTGCTGCGGTGGCGACAAAAGGCCCGATTGCCCGATCCTTGAGGATCTGGCAGGGCAGGGCGATGCAGCGGACGAAGACTGCAAACCAAGGAGACGATGATGACCACCACATTCCAAGTCAGCGACATGACCTGCGGCCATTGCGAAAAGGCGGTGAAGGCAGCGCTTGCCGAAGCGCTTCCGGGCATTCCCGTGGCCGTTGATCTGGCAGGGCACCGGGTGACGCTGGAGGGTGGCGATGCCGCGACCGCCGAAGAGGCGATCCGCGAGGCAGGGTATACGCCGGAGCGGCTGGGCCTCGCCTAACAGTCTGCCCATCAATTGCCTCTGACCGGCTGCAAATGGCACTGTCTGCGCTTGCGGCCATGATCGGTCGGGCGGTGGCCTTTTGTTGAAGGCCCTCTCTGGCCTGCCGGGCTACCGGGGTTGAGCCACGGGTCTCAACCCGTCCTTCGGACCCCCACATGGGGGGAGAAGACAAGCGGAACTGTCCCGCATAGTCAGAATGCCGACGATGCGGCGAGTTAAGTCCCTCCCCCTTGTGGGGAGGGGTTGGGGAGGGGACTTTGCCTCATACCCGGTTCCCAGCCGTCAGGCGGGGAGAGCTTCGCGACCCACGGGACGCGAACAATCAGAACTTGACGGCGAGGCCGACATTGACGACGTGCTGGTCGAAATCGGTGTTGATGCCGGCGAGGTTCTTGTCGCTGAAATCGTTGTAGCGATATTCCAGACGGCCGAACATATTGTCGGTGAAGGCGTAATCGATGCCGGCGCCGACGGTCCAGCCGTTGAAGGTTTCGCTTTCATCGACGCCCGGACCCTTGACGAAGCCATTGGCTGCCGTCCAGCCGCCTGCGGCATAGATCAGGGTGCGATCCATGGCATAACCGATGCGACCGCGAGCCGAGCCGGAGAATTTGGTGCCGGCATTGAAGCCGCCAGCATAATCATTGTCGTTCCAGTCGTAATTCACATCGCCTTCAAGGCCGACGAGGAAGCCCGACGACATCTGCCAGTTATAGCCGACAAAGGCACCGAGACGACCGCCATCGAAATTATCGCTGGCCGAACCCGTGGCCGACTGGAAGTCGCCGTCTGCCCAACCATAGCCGCCGAGAATACCGATATAGGCGCCGGTCCAGGTGAAGGCAGGCGCCATTTCTTCAACGGCAACCGGAGCCTGGGGGATCTGTTCGACGGCATCGGCAGCCAGAGCCGCAGACGAACCGGCAAAGGCGACGGAGGCGGCGAGAAGAAGGATCTTGTTCATATCTGCATTCCCTGTGATGAAGTCTGGAATGGAGGTAGGGCGCAGCCATCATAAAGCTGTAGCTAAAATACAACAGAGTATCAGAAATGCTTGGATCGGGGTGCCCGTGCCGGGAAAATGCGCGGTATCATCGGCTTTTCCGCAGTGCTTGCGTATCCTCTGCCATACCCCATATGGAAAGCAGACAGGCTTTCCGATAGACTGAAAGTGGCTGGCAGAAAAGGAGAGACCCCTTGTTTCCATTCGATAATTCCTATGCCCGCCTGCCGGAGAGCTTTCATGCCTCGGTCTATCCCGAACCGGTGGAAGGCCCGGTGCTGATTGCCTTCAATGCGCAGCTTGCCCAACATCTCGGCCTGGACCTGGACGCTTCAGATGCCGGGCGATTGGCGGCGATTTTTTCCGGAAATGTACTGCCGCCGGGTGCCGAGCCGCTCGCCATGGCCTATGCCGGCCACCAGTTCGGCAATTTCGTGCCGCGCCTGGGCGATGGCCGGGCGATCCTTCTGGGCGAAGTGGTGGATGCGGGGGGCAAGCGTTGCGACATCCAGCTGAAGGGGGCGGGCCCGACGCCGTTTTCCCGCCGTGGCGATGGGCGGGCAGCGCTGGGGCCGGTGCTGCGCGAATATATCCTGTCTGAAGCCATGGCAGCGCTTGGTATTCCCGCCACGCGGGCGCTTGCGGCCGTGGCCAGCGGCGAGCGCGTGCAGCGCGAACGCATGCTGCCCGGCGCCGTGTTTACCCGTGTGGCGGCAAGCCATGTGCGCATCGGCACGTTCCAGTTCTTTGCGGCGCGCAGCGATACGGATGCGCTGAAAACCCTGGTGGACTATGTGATTGACCGGCATTATCCGGACCTGAAAGCTGAGGAAAAGCCGGCGCTTGCGCTGTTGCAGCGGGTGGCGGAGCGCCAGGCGGAGCTGGTGGCGCGCTGGCTTGGCATCGGTTTCATCCATGGGGTGATGAATACCGACAATATGACGCTGTCCGGCGAGACCATTGATTTTGGCCCTTGCGCCTTTCTCGACGAATACGAGCCGATGAAGGTGTTTTCCTCCATCGACCAGCAGGGACGCTATGCCTATCGCAACCAGCCGGGCATTGCCCAGTGGAACATTGCGCGGCTGGCCGAATGCCTGCTGCCGCTGATCGATGCGGATGAGGAACAGGCGGTAACGGCGGCCAATGCCGTGCTGCAAAGTTTTGGTGCCCATTTCCAGGCCGCCTGGCTTGGCGTGTTTCGCGGCAAACTCGGGCTTGCCACGCAAGAGGATGGCGATGACGAACTCGTGCAGGCGCTGCTCTCCGCCATGCAGGATGGGCGCGCCGATTTTACGCTGACCTTCCGCCGGCTGACCGATCTGGCGCAAGCCGATGCGGCAGGCGGCGATGCGAGGCTCCAGGCGGAAGCGGTATTTCTCGAAGGCTTCATGCCCTGGGAAAAGGCCGAGGCCTGGCTTGCCACCTGGCGCAATCGTCTGTCGCGCGAGCCGGATGCGCCTGCAAGCATCGCGCTGATGCGGCGCGCCAACCCGGCAATCATTCCCCGCAATCATAGGGTGGAAGAACTGATTGCCGCGGCTCTCGCCGGCGATCTGTCGCCCTTCCACCGCATGCTTGCCGCCGTCAGCGATCCATACGCGGATCATGCTGAGTTTGATGCCTATCGCGAGGCGCCGAAGGATGAGGAGCGCGTGCTGCGGACATTCTGCGGCACGTGAAGGTAGAAAGATCATCGCTGATGCACTTGAATGCGAAACGGGCATGACGCATTCTGCCGCAACATTTTGCAGCCGGTGCGCGCTTGAAATAGTGCGCTTTGTGCACTATTTTGGCGATCAACATGCCGGTCATCATGCGTCTGGGATCGATCAGGATCATGATTTTCGCGGATGATCACAATCCGCCGCATTTCCATGTCTCGACACCGGACCATGATGCCTTGATGCGGATTGATGACCTGAGCATTCTGCAGGGCCAGATTACCGCAAGGACCCTGCAACAGGTTCGGCAATGGGCGCAGATGGACGGCAATCGCCAGCATCTGGAAGAGGAATGGAGGCGCCTGAATGAGCGATGATCTGATCTCGGTGGGCGCACCGCTGCCGCGTATCGGTAAAGCAGAGGCGCTGGAGGGGCGGCTGGTGCGGGTGACCTGGACGACAGGCCGGCAAGAGGTCGTCGATCTGGCACCGGCTCTCTTCAGCCGACGCGTTTTCATTCCCTTGCGCGAGGATGATAGTCTGTTCCGCGCGCTGCAGGTGGACGAGTGGGGAACCGCGCTGGAATGGCCGGGCGGTATTGATTTTTCGGCGCTGTGGCTGAGCAAATTGCCGGCCATCGAATTTGGCAATGACGATTTCCGCCATGCCATGGACGAATTGGGCATGACGCTGGAGGGCATGGCGGCGGCACTGGATATTTCCCGCCGACAGGTGGCGGATTATCGAAAAGCCAAGGCGATCCCGCGCTCCGTGGCCTTTGCAACGCGTTATCTCATCGGTATCCGCCGACAACGCGCCGGCTGATATCTGATGCAGTCTTCACGGGTTCTAGGGTCACGCCCGCAGCAAACCGGCCAGAAAAATCGCGACGATAGGAAAATAGTCCTTGACGGCGTCACGGTGATTTGATAGGTTTTAGTCACAGTCGAAGAATTGTATCCGGCAAAGACAAGAGCCGGCGACACGACATTGAAATGAATGACAGCAAGGTCCGGGCTCAGGCGAGCGGCGGGCCTTTTTTCGTGCCCGGCATTCGGTTGGCATTCGGCATTTGGCTTCCAGTTTTCGTGCAGCGCTTCAGGAGAAAGACAATGGACAGGCTCGATGGGATCGATCTTTCGTTGTTTTCCACCTTTGATGCCGAGGAGTGTGGGCCGGTGGCGCTGCAAGCGGCGCGGCTGGATGCGGACGTGGTGGCGGATGCGCGGCGGGTGCTGCTGGAGCTGAAAAGTGCCGATGCAGCCGCCGGTGCCGAGGAATTGCGCCTGTTGCTGAGTGAGATGACGCGCGAAATGCGCGACCAGTTTTCAGCCTTCCGCGCCTTGCGGGCGCAGGCCGAGGAACAGGGCATGCATGGCGACGAGGCAGCGCAAAAACTGGCACGCGCTGACCTGAAGGCGGCAACCGATGCCATGAGCCTGATCGTGCGCACGCTGGAAAAGATTGACAGCCTGCAACGGCAGCTGGCCCGCGACCGGGCCGAAGAGGCCGAGCGGCAAGGGGATGAGGGCGGTTTCGAGGAGGCTTTGCGCGATGTTCAGGCGCTTATCGAGGCACGCGCCAAAGAGCTTCTGGCAACCTGGCTGCAGCACAAGCACGCTGGAACGGGTGAACCCGGTGGTGCGCTTGGGACAGGACCACCCGGATCTGCTGGGGCTGATGGCGGCAATCCATGAGATTTCGGCTGAGCATGAGGGCGGTATGAGAGGTGTTGAGGCTGCTCGGCACGATATCAGGGCGGCCGTCGATGCGGGCCTGCCCATGCTGGCCGGCACGGGCCCGGCTCCAGCTCTGCCACCAGTGGCTCCTTGCGAAAAAGGCCGGCCGGTGGAGGCCGTCGTGGTGCAGCAGATAGCAGGCGGCATGGCGCTTCCGGCCTCGGTTCTCGCCCATGCGTATCGGGTTCGCCGCACCTGGGAGTTTGCCGGACGCGCCGAGCAGAGACCGCCGAAAGGCGACTGGCGCAACTGGCTGTTGATGGGCGGTCGCGGCTCCGGCAAGACACGCGCCGGCGCCGAATGGGTGCAGGCGCTGGCGACCGGGCCACAGGCCAGGGGCTTGCGGATTGCGCTGGTGGCCGAAACGCTGGGCGATGCCCGCGAGGTGATGATCGACGGCGTATCGGGCATTTGCCGGATTGCCGGGTCCAAGGCGCCGGATTTCGAGATTACACGGCGAAGGCTCGTATGGCCCTCCGGGGCGGTGGCGCAGATCTTTTCCTCCGAAGACCCGGAAAGCCTGCGCGGGCCGCAGTTTCACTTTGCCTGGTGCGATGAACTGGCCAAATGGAAACATGCCGAAGAGACTTTCGACATGCTGCAATTTGCGCTCAGGCTGGGCGAAGATCCGCGCCAGCTGGTGACGACGACGCCGCGCCCGGTGCCGATCCTCAAACGGCTGATGGCCGATCCGGGCACCCGGCTGGTGAAAATGTCGACGCGCGACAATGCCGGCAATATGGCGCCGGGCTTTATCGCGGCACTCGAAAGCCGTTATGGCGGAACGCGGCTCGGGCGCCAGGAACTCGATGGCGAGTTGATCGACGACCGCGAGGACGGCTTGTGGAAGCGCGCCGATCTGGAGGCGCTGACCATTCGCTTTACCGGCGCGCTGCGGCGCGTGGTGGTGGCGGTCGATCCGCCCTCCGGCATGGGGTCCGGCTCCTGCTGCGGCATTGTCGTGGCCGGGGTGGAGGCGAGCGGCCGCGCCGTGGTGCTGGCCGATTGTTCCGTCGAGGGCCTGAGCCCGGCAGGCTGGGCGCTTGCCGTCGTCAAGGCCTATCACCGCTTTGCCGCCGACCGGGTGGTGGCGGAGGTGAACCAGGGCGGCGAAATGGTGGCGGCCATGCTGAAAAGCGTCGATGAAAGCCTGCCGCTTGCCCAGGTGCGTGCCACGCGCGGCAAATTTCTGCGCGCCGAGCCGGTGGCAGCCCTCTACGAGCAGGGACGCGTGGCGCATGCCGGGCGCTTTGCGGCGCTGGAAGACCAGATGTGTGATTTCGGCCCGGACGGGCTATCGTCTGGCCGGTCTCCCGACCGTCTCGATGCGCTGGTCTGGGCGCTGACGGCGCTGATGCTGGAAGGGCATGGGGAGCCGCGCGTGCGGGGATTGTGATGGCGGTGGAATTTACGCTGGCGGGCTGCAAATGGCACTGTCTGCGCTTCCGGTGCTTACGTATCAAACATACGCTGCGCTCCGGGTCTCGACATCATCATTTTAGCCACGTCATCGACAATTCTTGAGAGGTCTCATGCGGACGTCCGCTTGGAGGGCGGTATAATTTGCCCCTCACCCTGGCCCTCTCCCCGTCAAGAACGGGGAGAGGGGACGCAAGAGCCGCAAGGGTTCTGCTATCCCTCGCCCCGCCTGCGGGGAGAGGGTCGCCAAGCGAAGTGGAGGCGGGGTGAGGGGCAATAGGGCCCTTGCCCGCCGCGCAAGATTGATGGCGATAAAGGCACCGCACGAAGCGGCAAACGCGATTCAGCGTGCCGGAGCCGGCTGCGGAGCGCTGTCGCGCATCTGCTTCCATTCGGATTCGAGGCGCTCGACAAGATGCAACGGAATCTGCGGCTTTGCGGTTTTGGAGGTCTGGGACACGGTGGCAGGTTGCGACATCATCATGATCTCCTGACGTTGACTGATCGGACGCTTAAACGGCGCTCTGACCCTGTTGGTTCCATATCGTTAGCAGAAAGTAAAGCACCTGCTAAACGACTAAACCGATTAGTATATTTCAAATCGATTGAAAGATTTGCATGAAGCCCTCCGCAACCTGTGTGCGGCGGTCAAACCATGTTTGCAGGCACAGCGGGCGGGTGGTTCGGGCAAGGGAGCAGCCGATGGCAGAGGGTGAGACAGACTGGATCCGGCGGGTCAGCGTAGCACTGTATGGCGGGCGCATGAGCGCTTCGGCAGGTGAGGGCCATAGGGCCGTGTTGCATGCCTGGCAGGCGACAGTGGCGCGCGGTGACCACCGGTTTTTAAGCTATATCCTGGCGACCGCTTTTCACGAGACGGGCGGGAAGATGCAGCCGGTGGCGGAAAACCTCAATTATAGCGAGGCCGGCCTGCTGCGCAGCTTTGCCCGGTATTTCAGCCCGGCAGAGGCCAAGGCCTATGCCCGCCAGCCGGAGAGGATTGCCAACCGCGCCTATGGCGGACGCATGGGCAATGGAAGGGAAGACAGCGGCGATGGCTGGCGCTATCGCGGCCGGGACCTGGTGCAGATCACCGGGCGTGACAATTACCGGCGCTTTGGCATCGAGGATTGCCCGGAACGTGCGCTGGAGCCGCAACGCGCCGTATCTATCCTGATCGAGGGCATGCTGACCGGCACCTTTACCGGCAGGCGGCTTGCGGATTTTTTCGATGAGAAACGCAGCGACTGGAAGGGTGCGCGCGCCGTGATCAATGGCCGGGACCGGGCAGAGGATATTGCCCGCTATGGGCGCAGCTATCTGCAGGCGCTGACCGGCGCCTGAGCCTGTTTCACCCTTTCAAAGAACGAGGATGTGATGAAAACACCGTTTCGTCTGCCCTGGCGCCGTGCAGATCCGGCACGACAGCCGCCAAGCCCGACCGCGCCCGTTCTAGCCGCCGAGCAGAAGGCGACGGTTGGCATGGGGTCCGGTTTCGCGTTTCTGTCGGGCGAGGGCGGGGTGCACTGGTCCGGCCGCTCCTATGGTGCGCTGTCACGCGCCGGCTTCATGGGCAATCCGGTCGTCTACCGGGCGCTGCGCATGGTTGCGGAGGCGGCAGCCTCGGTGCCCTGGCTCGCCTATCTTGGACTCCGCGAAGTGGCAGGCCATCCCGCTCTTCTGCTGTTACAACGACCCAACCCGCGCCAGAGCGGCCCGGATTTTCTCGAAGCGCTGTTTGGTCAGCTGATGCTGTCCGGCAATGCCTATGTGGAGGCGCTGGAGATTGGCGGGGCGCTGCGCGAACTGCATCTGCTGCGGCCCGATCGGGTCAGCGTGGTGGCCGGCGCCGATGGTTGGCCGCTGGCCTATGATTACCAGGTGGGTAGCGTGCGCCGGCGCATTGCAGCCACAGGCGAGGCCAGCCGCGACGGGGCAGGCGGCGGGCAGGGGGGCGATGCTGCGCAGCTTTTGCATCTGAAGCTGTTTCATCCGCTCGACGATCATTGCGGTTTTTCGCCGCTATCGGCCGCGGGAGCAGCGCTTGACCTGCACAATGCCGCTGCCCGCTGGAACAAGGCGCTTCTTGATAATTCGGCGCGGCCCTCCGGCGCGCTTGTCTACCAGCCGAAGGAGGGCGGCAATCTTTCCGCCGACCAGTATGAGCGGCTGCGCGCCGAGCTGGAACAGGGCTATGCCGGTGCCGTGAATGCCGGGAGACCTCTGCTTCTGGAAGGCGGGCTGGACTGGAAGGCCATGGGGCTTTCGCCCAAGGACATGGATTTCATCGAGGCGAAGAATGCCGCTGCCCGCGATATCGCCTTGTCGCTCGGCGTGCCGCCTATGCTGATCGGCATTCCCGGCGATACGACCTATGCCAATTATCAGGAGGCCAACCGCGCCTTTTATCGCCTCACGGTGGTGCCGCTCCTGACGCGCACGGCGGCAAGCTTTTCCGCCTGGCTTTCCGACCATTTCGACGAGGGGCTGCGGTTGGAACCGGATCTTGACCGCGTGCCGGGGCTTGCGGCCGAGCGCGATGCGCTCTGGGCCCGAGTGGGGGCGGCGGCGTTTCTGAGCGATGACGAAAAGCGCGAGGCAGTGGGCTATTAGTGTGATTGGACGGGCGGTCGGCAAGCGCGTATGCTCTTGTAATACACGGTAAGACAAGAGGAGCCCGACCGCATGGCAGACGCATCCGACAGACGAGCCCTTTCCGACCCCATCACCCTGCGCATTCCGCAAGACATTCTGGCCGAGGTGGAGCAGATCGCCAAGGCGACCGAGCGTAGCCGCAGCTGGGTGATCGTGCGGGCACTGAAATACTATCTGATGGCCGAGGGTAACGACATCCTGCAGATCCTGAAAGGGGAGGAGCAGGTGCGCAATGGCGAGTTTGTCGAGGCCGAGGATCTGTTTGCGGACCTTCTGGGCGATGCCCGACCTGATGCTGCCTGATGCGCGTTGTTCTGTCGAAGAACGCCGCTGATTATTTGCGACGGGAACGCGACTATCTTGAACAGGTCAATCCTCGTGCCGCCCGGCGCGTGATGGAGCATTTCAAGACTGCATTCCAGCTGCTGGCCCGCCACCCGCAGGCCGGAGCGCCGTTACCGCTTGACGGGCGTCGTCGCTATGTCTGCGGCGCCTATGTGATCGACTATTCGCTGGAAAACTTGCGCTTGGTGGTTTCGCATATCCGACATGGCCAACAGGCCGATCCCGACCTGGCACTGGATGATGACGGGTTGTGATCGGCGGTGGGGTACGAGCCGCCCTGTCAGCTTGCGTTGAAGGACCAGCGGAGCCGGGCCAGCCGGGTCAACACAAGAGTGAGGCCGGCGCGCACCTGGCGGATGGTCTTGCGGCGTTTCTCATGCAGGGCAAAGCCGATCTGGCTGAGCAGGGCATCGAGCTTGTCATCGCAGGATTCGGTGCCCGGACGCACATAGATCAGATACCAGAGGCCGCTGGCGAGCATGGCCATGAGGCCGGCGGCAATCAGCACATCCGACAGGAAATGGGCGCCGAAGACCATGCGGTTAAGCCCGGTGGCCGCGGCAAACAGCGAGAGCAGGACGAAGACGCAGCGGCGCCAGACCGGTGGCACGAAGAGGGCAAGCGGGATGAGACAGACGACCACCGCCACTTCGCCGGAGACGAAGGACCGTGCGTCAAACGTTTCACCGCCGAATTGCCAGGGCGTCATGAAATGCTTCTCGCCGCCGAATTCCAGGATCTGGCGGGGGCGGGGACGATCCCAGAAGGGTTTGAGGATGAGGTTGACGATAAGGCCCGGTCCCAGCAGGAAGAGACTGGCGAAATAGACCGTGAAG
This sequence comes from Rhizobium sp. FY34, assembly GCF_005222845.1. Taxonomy (GTDB): domain Bacteria; phylum Pseudomonadota; class Alphaproteobacteria; order Rhizobiales; family Rhizobiaceae; genus Neorhizobium. The sequence continues at coordinate 86,324 of NZ_STFZ01000022.1, forward strand.
CGCGGATTGAACAGGCAGGGCCGCGTGGGGTAGATGAGTTTCAGCGCTAGCCCGACCAGCATGGCGATGGAGAGTGTCAGCGGAAAATACTGGCCGATGGCACGAAATGTCTGCAGCACTGTCACATGGCTTGCCGGAAAACCCTGGCCTTCGACATAGAACAGGCGGCTTACACCAAGATCGATCTGCGGAAATGCCGAGAAGATCATCGAGATCGAGGCGGTGACGAAAGCCGATACGAGGATCGGTTTTTCCTGCAGCGTGCCGCGATGCGCCTGCCCGGAAGACGTGACATAGACCATGGATCGTTCCCCAACATACCCGACCCGCACATAATACAAACTTCATGTAGGGCGTATGACGCAGGCAGTTCATACAAAGGATGACGTGCGGGCGATGGCCGGCAAATAGCCCGGCTGCGCTGGTTTCTCAGCCAGGGCCAAGGGGTTGAGCGCGGGTGTTCCGGCGAAAGGGCAGGGGCGGCCTGACGCTCATCCGACGCTTCAAACGCTTCACCTGCCACATGAAGAGCCGCAACCGCCCTGTGAGGGGTGACGCGCAAGCGATTCGAAAGCTTGAAGGATTTGGTGGCGCGGCAGAAGCCGGCGGTCCTCACGTGGCACGTGAAGACGGCGCCGATAAAGATGATCATCGCTCAGAAAGGTAAATAAATGGCTGAGCTTGGCCATGATGGCGGCCTGATGGCTGCAAAACTGGCGGGTGCCGCTGCCGGCGCCTGGGTGTCGCTCGTCTATCTCGTGCCCAAAAGCGGGCGCGAGGCGGCCAGCCGTTTCCTGACCGGGTTGTCCTGCGGGGTGATGTTCGGCGGACCGGTGGGGCTGTGGCTCGTGGAGCGCCTGGGGCTATCGGGCCAGCTGTCACCGGTGGAAACCATGCTGAGCGGGGCGGCGGTGGCAAGCCTGTGCGCCTGGTGGGTGCTCGGCGCGCTGGTGCGCATTGCTAACCGCTACGGGGCGAAATCCGATCCGCCGTGAACGCTCGGCGCGCTTCTGGCGCCTGAAACGCCGCACAGTCGCGGCACAGGATCACGATCATCTGAGGGAGAGTCTCATGCACGCTTACCGCGGGCCGCGCCCGAATGCGCGCAAATTTGCCAGTCTCGAGCTTTCGGGACTGGGCGGCGACGGAACATTCAGCGGCTATGCCAGCGTGTTTGGCGAGGTGGATCTTGGCCGCGACACGATCGAGCGCGGGGCGTTTCGCAACTCGCTGATGGAGCGCGGCGCACCCAGCGTGCGCATGCTCTACCAGCATGATCCGAACGAGCCGATCGGCAGCTGGACGGTGATCCGCGAGGATGCCCGCGGGCTTTACGTGGAGGGCGTGCTGTCTTCCGGCGTGGCGCGGGCCCGCGAAGTGCATGCGTTGATGAAGAGTGGCGCACTGGACGGGCTTTCCATCGGCTTTCGCACCGTCAAAGCCCGCACCGACGCCAAAACCGGGGTGCGGCGCATTCTGGAGGCCGATCTCTGGGAAATTTCCGTGGTGACCTTTCCGATGCTGCCATCGGCCAGGGTCTCCGATGTCAAGCATGCGCGGTTCTTCCGCGACCGCGAAACCGAACTCGTGCGCAGCATGCGGCGGGCGGCAAGACTGATGATGGCAACCAGTTTCAAAGGATGACGCAATGACACAGGCGACGACGATGGTGACGGCACCGGAAGTGAAGGCCGTGCCGGACACGGTGACGGCGGCCTTCGACGATTTCATGGAGGCTTTCGAGGCCTTCAAGGAGGTGAACGACCGAAGGCTCGGCGAAATCGAGCAGAAACTGACCGCCGATGTGGTGACGCGCGACAAGATGGACCGCGTCAACCGCGCCGTCGACGAGCAGAAGAAGCTGCTTGACCAGCTGGTGCTGAAGAAGCAGCGCCCGGCGCTGGGCGGGAGGGCAGAGATGAGCCTTGAGGCCAGCGAGCACAAGGCGGCTTTCGACGCCTATATGCGGCGCGGCGACGAAGGCTCGCTGCGCGATCTGCAGGCCAAGGCGTTTTCGGTGGGCACGCCGACCGATGGCGGCTATCTGGTGCCGGCCGAGACCGACAGCGCGATCGGCCGGCGTGTCTCGGTGGTTTCGCCGATGCGGGCACTGTCCACCGTGCGCACGGTCTCGGCCTCCGTTCTGAAGAAGCCGTTTGCCACCGCCGGCCTTTCGACCGGCTGGGTGGCCGAAACGGCGGCGCGCCCGCAGACCAATACGCCGGCGCTGGTGGAGCTTTCCTTCCCCACGATGGAACTCTATGCCATGCCGGCCGCCACCCAGGCGCTGCTGGATGATGCCGCCGTCGATATCGAGGACTGGATGTAGGGGGGTGTTACCTTTGTCACAGATCAAAGAGCGACGAAGTCTCAGATAAACTCATGTTTATCAATCACTTGCTGCAGAAATTGTCCCAGCGCAGCGCGGTTCAGAATGTAAATTATCCGCTGAAATCGCCGAACCATCGCGCAATCTTTGGCACAGTTTCGCGCATTCTTCCCGCATTGTTCTGCCATTCGCTCTGACAAGAACAACATTCTGAGAAGTCTAGATAATTTTTGGCCCAGACCAAATGAAACGGCGAATTGCCGTGTTGCGCAGACGTGCCGTGGTGCGGCCTGACCCGTTACCCCAGAAATGGAAACTGGGACGATTGATCCCAGTTCCGTCAAGCCCGTCCCACTTACCTGCTCTATCCGAAAATTTGGGGTTTCGTTGTTCCTGAGGGGATCAGCCTTCTCAAATAATGGGCACGCCACGATACAGGACCTGTCACGCGCGGCCAGCCGTCACAGTAAGCCGGTCTGTGAGGCCTCATTTAACGTAGCGGTGTATGGTTATAAAATTTCGCCCAATGATTTTAGCAATGAGCCAACCAACATAAAGGCAAGTTCGGTGGATACCCCGTCGCGCATATGGAACAGGCACTGGGATGCAACTAGAGATGCGCCGTGCGGCGCCCCTAAAATCAGTGCCTTTATGACTATGAAGCCGAACGTTTCCCGGTGCCAGGTTCGGCTGCAGCGCGCTCAAGCTTGCGTTTGAACTCCAATGTCAACATTGGCAATGCGGCGTCTAGCATTTCCTTGTCGCCCATATCCCGCACCACTTTTGCAAGTTCGTTATAGAGGTATGCGACCTCTCGGGCGATGCGCCGTTGTGGCGGTTTTTGGCCAACCTCGCCAAATATCGCGGATACACGGTCATGGAGCCGTTCCATCAGGTCGGGGTCGATCTGTAACGTTGCCATGTTTCCATGGCCGGGCGCGAACATGTCGCCTTTCCCGGTAGCAAGCCAATTGATGTTGATACCGAACCGCTCGTTATAGATTGCGAGTGTCATGGCATCGGGGGTCCGCTCTCCACGCTCGTAATACGCAAGCGTGTTTTTGCTGATGCCAAGTGAATCAGCAAATTCAGTCCGGTCGGGATCCCCCAAGGCCCGACGAACATCCCGAATTCGCCCGCCCAGTAGCGTTTTCGGCTCGCTTTCCGGCTTCGCCAATAACTCACCCATTAGACAACAATCGCGTATTTACAAATACGCGATTGTCCGACATCAGCGCCCTTGAGACAGATCGTGTTTAATTGAGAGGAGAGGATTTCTGGTTCATCGTAGCTCGATCAAAGGAAGCGAA
>NZ_STFZ01000023.1 GCF_005222845.1 Rhizobium sp. FY34
TCCCCTTGTAACTTCCCAAAAGCCGCATTCAGCGCTGTAATGCCTGGTGCGGTGGCGGATGGGAGACCGAGTGCCCTTTGGGACATCAAGCCCGTGGGAGAGCAAGGGTCTCCGTCCGCCGTTCCATCGAACCCGAACAGTCGCCAGGGCCGCTTGCGCAAGCAAAGTCCGTTTAGGCAAGGATGGGATAAGATGGATATTGTGGTCGGGATCGATGTGTCGAAGGATCGTTTGGATGTGGCCGTAGCGCCGTCCGGCCTGGTCTTCCAAGTGGAAAACACACAAGCCGGCATCGACGATCTGGTGCAACGCCTGCAGCCAATCGGCGCCGATGTGGTCGCACTGGAAGCCACCGGCGGCTTCGAGACGGCCGCCGTTGCAGGACTGTCCGCAGCCGGGTTTGCCGTAGTCGTGGTCAATCCGGCACAGGTGCGCGCCTATGCCAATGCGCTCGGCCGTCGGGCCAAGACCGACGCCATCGATGCGGCGGTGATCGCCGCTTATGTGTTGGCGACAAGGCCCGAGCTCCGACCGCTCAAGGATGCGGAAACCCAGGCGCTTTCGGCACTCGTTGCCCGCAGGCGGCAGATCGTCCAGATGATCGTGGCCGAGGAGAACCGGGAGCGCATGGCGCTCGCGAAAGAGGCGCAGAAGAGCATCAAGCGCCTGCTTGCAGCCCTCAGACGCGAGCTCGAAAGCCTCGACAAGGACCTCGACGATCAGATCCGCAAGTCGCCCGTCTGGCGGGTGCGCGAGACGCTGCTGACATCGGTGCCGGGCGTGGGACCGGCGACGGCACGCACGCTTCTCGCCGAGATGCCGGAACTGGGCAGCCTCGACCGGCGGCAGATTGCCTCCCTTGCCGGGCTCGCCCCCTGGACCCGCCAATCGGGCACGTGGAAAGGCAAGAGCTTCATCGGCGGTGGTCGGGGCAAGGTGCGGGCCGTGCTGTTCATGGCAGCCCTCGTCGCCAGTCGACACAACCCTGTGCTCAAGGCTTTCCGCGACCGTCTCGTCGCTGCCGGGAAACCCAAGATCGTCGCCGTCGTTGCCACCATGCGCAAACTGCTCACCATCCTCAACGCCATCATCCGGGACGAAAAACCATGGCAAAACGCTTGACTGCCAAGACAGTCGCTCTCCCC
>NZ_STFZ01000024.1 GCF_005222845.1 Rhizobium sp. FY34
CTCAGAACTCTTCCCAGTCCTGTGCGCTTGCCACGGCAGCATTGCCCTGGCTGCGCAGTTGCGGCGCACGGGTCGCCGGTGCCGATGCACGCGGTGCAGCTGCCATCCCCGCCGGTGACCTTGGCAAGGGAGCCCGCATCTGGCTGGCAACACCGCGCAACTGTTGCGTCGAAGCGCCGAGCTGGAAGTGCGACAGAAGCTCGCTCAGCTTGTAGCTTTCCTGGGCAAGACCAGCACCGGCCGCGTTCATTTCCTCGACCATCGCCGCATTCTGTTGCGTGGCCTGGTCCATATGGTTGACGGCGGTGTTGACTTCCGCAAGGCCCGAAGACTGTTCATGCGCGGCTGTCGCAATCGCATCCATATGCGTGTTGATGGTCTGCACCAGCTGTTCAATGGCCGAAAGGCCTTCACCGGTATTGCTGACCAGCTTCACGCCTTCGGAAACGGCAACCGTGGAATTGGTGATCAGGCCCTTGATTTCCTTGGCGGCATTGGCAGAGCGCTGGGCAAGCTCGCGCACTTCCTGGGCAACCACGGCAAAGCCCTTACCCGCTTCACCGGCACGTGCCGCCTCAACGCCGGCATTCAGAGCCAGAAGGTTCGTCTGGAAGGCGATCTCGTCAATGACGGAGATGATGTTGGAAATCTGGCGCGAGGATTCCTCGATGCGCTGCATGGCGGTAACCGCATTGCGCACGACAGATCCCGATTGATCGGCACGGGATCGCGCATCACGCACCACATCGCGGGCTTCGCTGGTGCGCTTGGAGGTTGCCACGACATTGGCGGTGATCTGTTCCAGAGCGGCAGCCGTCTCCTCAAGCGAGGCTGCCTGCTGCTCGGTGCGCTTGGCAAGATTGTCGGAGGCGTCGGAAATTTCCTTGGAACCGCTGGTCACGGTCGCAACCGAGCCGCCAACGCTCTCCAGGGCTTCGCGCAACTGGCGTACGGACGTATTGAAGTCGGCGCGCACCGTTTCGAACTGGGCCGAAAGCGGCGTCTCGATTTCGCAGAGCATGTCGCCGGCGGCAAGGCGGCGAAGACTTGCGGCCATGGCACTCGTCGCCTGGTTGAGACGCTCTTCGGCTTCTGCCTCGGCACGCGCCTGAACCTGCGCACGCTCGGCTTCGGCGCG
>NZ_STFZ01000002.1 GCF_005222845.1 Rhizobium sp. FY34
GGCGTTCCCTTCCGCCTTGCAGCGAAGGCAAGATAACGCGGGTAGGAAATACCGTCATAGTCAATGTGCTTTGGCCACACCGCTTACCCTTCACCGCACCAGACGGACCAATCACGATGATGCCTTCAAGGCCTGGATCACGGCGGCAATGGTTGCACTGTCCGTGCCAGATGCGATCCTCACGATCGCGCCGCCAACCTCCAGCTCGATTGCCGCAATGGGAGGTGCTTGCCTCGCTATCGTCTTTCGCGGTGGCGGAGGTGGCTCTACCGCACGATCAATGACCGCAGGCACAAACATCGGCGGCACGGCTGCCTCCCTTTGCTCACGCGCCTGCCGCCGCCAAGTGAACAATTGCCCTGGGGATAAACCATGCCGCCGCGCAACAGCACTCACCGACATCTCGCCGCTATAGCTCTCGGCGAGGATTTGGTCCTTCTCCTCGTCGCTCCAGTCGCGCCGCCGGCCCGCTCCCGTGAAGACCTCAAACCGTTGCACCGGCACATCCACACTGGTGCTATGCGTAAATCCTGTAATCGTCATATGTCGGAGCCTCGTTCGGCCACAACATCAACAATCGCACGCTGATCCGGAAGGTGGGGTCAAAACGGCGCTTACCGTGAAATTCGCCACACGGGCGCTCAAAATGCGTTAGTGGAAGCAGACATTTCAGTATGCTGCACCTTGTAGTCTGTCGATTTGAATTCGACCGCTTCGATCTTCCGAACCTCTACTTCGCCCGGTTCTATTTTGAGGCTGGTTGACCGACGTTGCTGTGTCATCTCGCGGGCCGTCCGCTCGAAAACTTCCCAGTAATCAGCGATCTCGGCGTCTTCCGCGGAAACGGCGCGTTCTTCTGCGTTTGCCTTTCTCCACCAGAATGCTGTGAAGTCCGGGTAGCTGCCGTCCTCGTCCTCGCTGGTCATCTGAACCTCGATCTCGACATTCTCGGGCACCTGCCAGACCTCGACAGCGGATGCGTGATGGAAAAGAACAACGTTTTTTATCTCACCTGCGACCTGCACCGAAGGGAAGATGATACCATCCATGGGGGCGACGAGACCTGTGGCCAAGAAGTCGGCTACAGCTTGAGTCGGAAGATATTCGAACTCCTGATCGTCGGGCATCACCGGTCGCGCCATCCGCATGGCGAGTCCTTTGAGAAAGCGTATCCGACTCAACTCACCTGCGTATTCCGGGTTGAAGATGCTTCCACGGAGCGTTGCTGACGGAAATGACGAAAGGTCTAGCAGCCTGAGTTCGCGTGTGATCTCAAATCTTCCCACAGCAACGTGGCATCCCACGGGAGGACGTACCTCGGCCACCGCCGCAGCGGGATCGTCGGCACCGTAGAATACCGATATCCCACGTGCGTTCATACGGCCGGATGAGGCAAAGAGGCTTGGCGGCGGACCCAACTCTGTATCGGGTCGTCCTATCGCTGCCTCAAGTTTCGACGGCGACTGAAACGCACGTGCTCTGAAGAGATGGGTCAACTCAGTGCCAGGTCCAGCCGTGACGACTAAGCCTGAGCCAGTATAGGTCTGCAGGCGCTCTACCCCGTCGAAAAGTTCCAAAAGGAGATCGATTGCGGCCGGATTGAAAAAACGGGATTCGGTCTTGAGCGCTCGCTCGAACGTTCGCCACTTCTCTTGCCACTTGCTGTCATCCGGCGAAATCTCCTCGTAGTACAGGTCGGCATCATACTCGGTCTGCTCTCCGATCTCGATCGACGACCAGCTACTATAACGGTCGGCGAGTACTGCCTGGATGTCCGTAGCGGCTTTGCCGGGTATATCCGCCGCGTTTTCGATAGCCTGTTCAATCGGCTCACCGTCGGGAATAAATTCGAAACTGGAGTCGGGGTCCTTGTGAGCTTGCCACTCGTAGCCGTTCATCTCCATCCGAGATTGCTGGTAGTGCTGTTGAAACGCGACATCCACGATGCCGGAGATATCGGCAATGCGGAAGGTCCTCCCTCTGCACTCACAGTAACTGCAGGTATTCGCAACACCTTCCGAGCGAACCTTGCCCTTGAGATACTCGTCGCCGATGCACTTCCAGCAAAGAAGCTTATTTTCGATGTCAGCAATCATGTCACTTTCCGTACAAAAGAATTCTCATCTCCGATGACCATGCGGTACCCACTGCCAAAGAGGTTGCCCGATCGCCTGTCCAGGTTGGGGATTGGTGCAAAGATATCGATCATGCCTTTCGCAACTCGGGAATCTGCGACGCCAGTTTGGCTTCTTTCGTTGCCGAGACTGCTTCCCAGCACACGAGGCGCTTGCAATGTTGGGTGACGTTGCTTCTTCCCGCAGCGGACTTGATCTCGGACTCTACGACTGTGGCCCATAAGGAAAGGAGGTTTTGGAGCTCGGCGGATACCGCCTGCCGCTGCCATATAAATCTGAGGTCGATTTGGCTTCCGAGCCGATCCCCTACCAGGGCGACGAGGTAGTTCACAATTTGCGCTCTATAGCCGGGGAAATTGCCGTCCCGAACGGCCTTTTGCGCTGCTTTGAAAACGATCGCTTTCGAAATTGTGTCCCTATACCAATCTTCGGTGGGACTCCATTCGGTGCGCTCGACCTCTTCTAGCCAGGACTTGTAATTGTATTGGGCACCGTTGGAGACAAGATGCGGCAGTCCTGCCCATGAGTTGATATATTTCGCGACGTCAGTCTTCGAGAATTTCCGCGCAGGAGGACAACGCGTCTTGAAACGCCGTTTTGCGGCAGCGCTACTGCCTTCTCGTGAGCGGGCCACATTGTATTGGCCGCGGGTGCGTTCGTAGAACCACAGGCCGCGCTCGCCTGGAATCCAGACGGAACGCGACAGGCGCTCGATTTCAATATGAAAGGGGCGGTTTGCCGAAAAATCGGCGATCTGAACTATGCTCTGCGTATTGGCATAGGAAGAGATTTCACCGACAAAGGAAGGCTCGTCCGCCTCCCGCACCACGGTCAGCTTCATCGCCACCTCAGTTCGCGATATGTCTGTTCCTTCAGCGAACATCGCGTGGTGCAATGCGGCGATCGTCTGACCGCCGTTCACGATCTGCAGCCCATAAACAAACTCAATCGCTCGTCCGTCTTCCGACAGGTCCACATCGCGAGCGGTCGCTGAAATCCCGTTGTTGTAGGCGAGAAAGCGTTCCTGATCTTTTTTAAGCGTGCGCCGGATGCCCGCGTTCACCTTGTTACTGCTGCCAAGGAAGGCACGGACATTGTATTCCAGCAGCGCGACGTCGAAATCCTCGTAGAGCTTGGCCAGGAACTCGCCCGATACGATCAGGAGCGAGCACTCGTAGCTGGGGTCCGGGTGACTTCGGGGAAGGAACTTCAAAGGCTTTCCGTCACGATCCCTGAACGAGACGCTCACATCCCGAACTGAACGGTCACTCAGGCGAGCGAGGCTTCGTATATCGAAGACTTCACATGAGGCTTTTCGACCGAATATGTCTGCGATTGGGATGTCCTTGCCACTGAACAGGCCGTCGGTGAACAGGACCACGGTTACCGTCTCGATAGTATCGAAGGTGGACCTAAGCATGTCTGCCAAGGCGGACGCGTTCTGCGAGAGGGGACCTGAGCTCGTATTGCCCATTGCGTCCTTGAGAAACCGCACGGTTTGCGTCGCGAGGGATATCAGAGTGGGCCGGTCAATCGGCCAGATTTCCGCGGCCGAGCGGTAATCAGTGTTGAAAAGTATGAGCCGCTTGCCGTCGTCGCTAACAACAGCGCCGCCAATACTCGCCTTGGAGTTCCCTTTCATTCCGGAATGCGAACCAAACTGCGCGTCAGGCAGGCCTCGGGAAGGAAGGTAACGCTCAAGCATGAGTTCAAGATACACTTCCGCCTGAAACGGCCGATCGCTGTGCTTTCGCCCCTCGGCCTCGTCGTTTACTTCCGACGTGATGTCGGTCAGGACCTGGACGAGTGCATTGTTTCCGCCAGGGGTTTCCGGGGTCGCGTTCATAGCTCGATCCTCTCGCCGCGGCCCATCTCTTCTATGTAGACAGCATTGACGGTGTATCGGATGGGCTTCCGTTTTGCGTTATCGCTTCCGGGGAAGGCGATAGCCACGCCGACGATTGGCAGCTTACCCTTGTAATTCTCAGAGTGCGGAAGATAGACGAGAAGAAGCGGATTGAGCCGCAGGTCCTTCCTCACCCAGCAGTTTGCTTGAGATGTCGGTTCACGTCGCATTTCTCCTGAAAGCGAGTTTGTGGGGTCATATGAGCGTGCTCGGTTCCAAGCCCCATCGTCGAGGTCGATACCCACATCGCGGTTGGTAACCAACCGTTTGATCCGATAGCCGCCCTCCTGATTGACCAGTTCGTCGGGTTTCCGGAGCCTGCCGTTCAGCGATATGCCTTCAATGTCGAAGGGTCGCCCGCTGACGTCGCCGTTGATCAGAGCGACGTTCCAACGTTTCAGGTCGCCTTCTCCCATCTGCTCCCGTATGTAATTGACCCATAGTTTGCTGTCAGCGAGTCTAGCGACCGCCTCGGTCTCGTAATCGTTCAGAAAGTCTATGACGGTCTCGGACCCCGCATCACGCCAGAGGAAGGATTGCTCGTACGACCTTACGCGGTCGCTACCAGCGGGATATTCCGGAGACGTCGGGTTTCCGCGCTCTTCCTTGAGATTGCCGACGAAGGCGGTCAGCGCATCTCGATTGTTCTCCAGCACGGACTGTTCCAAGCTGAAGGTCTTTGTCTCGCTGACCTTGCCGGCATAAGTTTCGTAGACTATCACATCGGATGCATGTCGCCGTTTTGCGCTGGCTGTCGGCTTCAGCCGTGTATGGCTCAACACCTTGAGGCCGTATTCAATAGGTCTGATGTTCAGCGTCTGCATGAAATCGAACTCGCGTCGGAGTTCCTCACTCGCCGTGGCAATATGCTCGAACGCATCCTTGAGTATTGATGTTGTGTATAGTCGGCAAAGATCGAGATAGCCTGGCCGGTACCCGAACCAGCGCCCCATCTGGAGCAACGTATCGTACATATCGGTCTGACGCGCGAAATAGCTGACCGTGAGTCCCTCAAGTGTGAGTCCGCGGGAGAGCTTATCCCCGCCCACGGCAATGACGTCGACGCCGTCGCTCTTGAAGTTTTCGTAGTCGAGGACGTCTGTGGCCTGGCCATTTATCTCTTTGAGTTTGATCCGCTCCGCAACGTCCGCAAGGGTAGGGGCAACTGTACTCCAGTCTGGTATTCTTCCCACCCCCGGCAGACCCGAGGCCACGACCCTTTCATTCGTCGGGCGAAAGTCGGTTTCGAGGATTTCCTTCAGGTCGGTCCATATCGTGCCGGTTCCTGCGTCTTCGTAGCGGAGCGCGCGGCGTGATCGAACCATAAACTCGTCGATCTGCTCGTAAACGATGCGCTGCAGCCGGGTGAAACGAGTGACGTGGACGAGCATTGAATTGTGCTCGGTGATCTGGCCGCGTAACTTTCGGATCGCACAGGCAAGAATGAACGAGAGGATTGCTCTGCGTAGCGAGGCTGGAAAACCCTCGTCGGTTTCCGATGCGGGCTGATGCGTCTGCTTGTGTCTCGCTGGCATCCAGTCGCTAAGCTCGCGTCTGTCGCTGGCTCCGCCGTCTATGACCCTTATCAATGCCGTCCCGTCGCCCACGTCACGGTCCTGATCGATGCCAAAAGCGCGCGTAGCACCAAAATAGTTGCTCGGCGGATGTAGGTTGACGATAAAGTTTCGCGGGAAAAGGTCACGGTCCTGACGGTTGGTTAGCCCCTTGTGATGGATGAAGATGTTGGCAAAGGGCGTGGCGGTGTATCCGACATATGCCTTTTGCTGAAATAATCTCAGGATTTGACGTATTGCGCTATTGATCGCAGTAGGTTCGAAGTTGGTATCGGGCTTGTTGTCGGCGCTGAAACGCTGTTCCAGTGTATTGACGGACGCATGGTCGCTCTCGTCATCCACAATCAGCAACGGCACGCCACGAATTTTTCCAGCTGGAACCTCGTCGCTCGTTCCCGCCAGGAAATTTCGAACGTTCTGAAGGTTCTTTGCATTTTTCTTGACGACGAGGAGAATAGGTGAATCCGAGCCCAGCGGCATGTCCAGGTTGCGGGCTATTGTCTTATTGAAGTCTCCGCGTAGCGATCTCGTCGTCGCTGATATTGGTTTGAGGCTCGGATCGATCAAACCTACCCCTGTGACGGTACCCGTGTCGGTTCGCCGTCCCAAGAACCCTTCATCCAACCTAATCTGGGTTTGCATTCTCAGGCTTTCGTGAACCCCTGCGAGGACAATTATTACCTTGTATCCAGCGTCGGCGGCCTTACAGACCAGCGAGGTGTAGTTCGTGGTCTTACCGGACTGGACCTCACCGACGACGAGTCCTCGCCGATCCCAAGAGCCGGACTGGCCGGGATTGCCCAGGAGGCCGAGCACCAAATCGGTATCCTCATGTGACTGTTTCACCACGCCGCTCGGCAACGTATGGAGGAGGTATTTTTCGTATCGGGGCCAGTATTTCCATGAGGTTCGATCTACGGATCGAAGCCATGGTTCGCGGGAGGAATCGTCGACAAGAACCGAGGCTGGTCCGACGAAGACCTTGAACATCTCCAATAGATCGGCGGCAAGACGGTCGACGTCTATGTTGCCGCCGAACACTGCCGAGGCCGACATGGCCTGCGTCTTCACCATTTCCGGCGTCAGTTCCGCACTGTCGCGAACTGAGTTTGCGATTAGAATTTGCGCCACCGCTAGCGCTGCGTCGTACTGTTCTGCCATTTTTTCAGGTCTCCGTGGCACGTGCCTGAGCGATCCCCGTCTCGGCGAGGTCGGGGCGGCTTAGAAATTCCGGCATAGCAAGAAGTCGGCGAAGAATCTCCGCGTCCCCTACGCCGCCTGTTCTCTTCAAGGTGTAGGAGATCGTCCTTGCAAGCTGGACGAGCTTCTGATCCTCAGGGCTGAGTTGAACCGGAGGGGGCGCTACAGCTGCTGTGATGGGCTGAATCGGAGCCGTCTTGTCGAGGAGGTCGAGAAGCCTTTTTACACTGGGCGAATTCTTCGCCTCGGCTAGTGCCTCTTTGACTATCTCATGATCTCGATTGATCTTAAACTGAGAGGTAGCCCCCGTGTCCCGGCGCTTCCAAAGCGCATCGTCTCCCTCTGTGGCCTTCCGTTTCTTTCGCTCCGAAGAGGAAAGGGCCTTACCGGTTCGACGGATATGGTCAGCGAGCTGCACAATGCGCGCCCGGAAAGGAGCGGGAGGCGTAGCCGTGGATTTGAGTAAATCAAGACTCCAGTCAAGATCGGCCGCATTTGTAATATCGAGAGAAATTCGGATGGTCTTGAAAGCAGTTTCGGCTTTCCATTGGTTCGACCCTTTCCCGAGGCCGAGCCAACCGCCGCCTATTACGAGGCGATCTCCTCGGTAAACATAAAACCCTTGAGACGCATTCCAGTCGTCAGGTCCCGCTGCGTCTTTGTATTCTTGCTCGGTTAGCTGGCTCTTGCGCGGTAGAACGTGTCCTTCGAAAATCACGCACCGTCCGCCTTTGCGGATATAGTCTTTGGGAAACGAACTCCTGTAAGGATTTCCGCTCATCAACGGGTCCCAGGGTTTAACCTCCATTCCATTCACAGTTATCTTGATAATCTTTCGTTCAATAAAGCGGTGAAAGGTCATGGCGAGATGCTTCTCAACTCTCTCCGTGGCTTCCCAAAATAAATGGCTTGCCGACAATGTTCCTGTCTGATCGAGGACGTCGAGGGCCTCCCACAAGACGACCGTCCCTGTAGGATATTGGTTGTCTGACGAGAGTAGCTGCTCGCTGCCGACGCGAGGGTCGGAGAGAGCCTCCCAACGATCGGTCGCGAGCATGTGATCGATGTCCCATCGCAATGTTGCGCGGGACCCGTCTTCGAGCCTTGAACGGACAGTAAAGCTCCGGCACTGAGACCAGCTTGCCATCTTTAGTCCCAGACCGAAACGTCCGAGATCGGATAGTTGGCGCAGGTCCTGAGGGTTTCGGCCGAGGCGCATGGCCTCCAGCAACCTGTCTTCTGACATACCGTTGCCGTTGTCAGAGATTGATATGAACGACTGTTTCCCACTCCAGTTGAAATCGATATCGATTCGACTGGCGTTCGCAGAAATGCTGTTATCCACTATGTCTGCCACCGCTGTCTGCAGCGTGTAACCGACATTTCGCAGGGACAGAAGCATCTCACTGGGGGAAGGTGTTAGATCATGTGTTTCACTGCTTCCCAAGACCGACTTCCGTCCGGTAGATTTGAAAACGATTGACATAGGAATCACGCGCCGCGACCCTGCAACCATAGTGCGCCACTTGATTCTAGTTTGTATCGTAGTAGTGGCATATTGGGATTGGAAGCGGAATGATCGGAATCGACTTGTTTTCGGGGGCTGGCGGTATGTCGCTAGGCGCTGAAATGGCAGGCCTTAAAACAAAGCTCGCCGTTGATTTTGACGCATCCGCCTTCGCTACTTATGCACACAACCACCCAGACACATTCGTGCTCCAGGCCGACGTTCAAAACCTGCTGGACATTTCAGTGCCGTTCGCCAGCAAAGATATCGTCGTATACGGAGGACCGCCGTGCCAGGGTTTTTCGACCTCGAACCAGCGCACCCGGAGCGCGGACAACGATAAGAACTGGCTTTACCGGTCCTTTATCAATTTCGTCAGGAAAATTCGCCCAGGGTGGGTGATTTTCGAGAATGTTCGCGGCATCTTGGAGACGGAAGGCGGAATGTTTGCGGAGAAGGTCGAAGCGGACATCCGAGCGCTGGGGTACGACACTAAGCAAGGACTTATGAACGCCGCAGAATTCGGCGTCCCACAGGTTCGCTCCCGATTTTTTCTGATCGCTCGTCTTGGCGCTGACGCTCCCGAATTGCCCGTGCCACAAGGTAGGCCGGTCGTTACGGTCGATGAGGCCCTTGCCGATCTGCCTGAGCTTATGAACGGCGCTAACGTTTCAAAATTGCCTTATAAAACCGCAGCGACTTCAGCCTATGCACGACTGATGAGAGGAAACGCGTCGGAAAGCGAAAACAACCTTGTATCACGCAATTCCGATTACGTAATCTCCCGTTATCCGTACATACCACAGGGTGGCAACTGGGCTGACATTCCTGAAGAGCTGATGACGAATTACCAAGATCGATCCAGATGCCATACGGGCATCTATCGTCGCCTCCGACCGGATGCGCCTTCTGTGGTGATCGGTAACTTCAGGAAGAACATGCTGATACATCCTCACGAGCACAGAGGGCTATCAGTACGCGAGGCCGCACGACTTCAGTCGTTTCCGGACAGCTTCGTCTTCAAAGGGTCAATAGGCCTCCAGCAGCAGCAAGTTGGGAACGCTGTCCCACCACTACTGGCAAGAACTTTATTCGAAACAGTCATCGGGGCTCATCGTGGATATTCCGACGTCATCGCGGCCTGAAGGGCGATACGAAGAACGATATTTGGCCTTTATCGATGTGCTCGGCTTCTCTGACATAATCAGAAAAACACGGAATCAGCCTGAACTGATATCCGTCGTACACGAGGCACTCGTTGGTATAACGAGGGCAGCCGTGTCGTCGCGGTCATCGATTCTAGGAATTCAAGCTTCGAGCTTCTCAGATAACGTTGTCATCTCGCTACCGCTTTCAGGGCCAGGCCTGCTTCACCTCTTCGGACTTATCAACAACTTCAGCCAGGAGCTCCTCGCGCTTGGAATGTTATTTCGCGGAGCGATCGCAAAGGGGGGCGCGCTTCACACCGAACATGTGATCTTTGGCCCAGCGCTCGTCGAAGCGTACAATCTTGAAACAAAGGTAAGCTTGCATCCGCGGGTCATGCTGAGTGATCCTGTCCTCGAAGATGCAAAGAGTTACGCCGGCAAGTCCTCCGATCAAGTTAAGCTGTTCAAGCGCCTTGTCCGAGAGGATGCTTTCGATGTGCCGTATCTAAATTTCTTTACTGAGTGGGAAGAGGACGATGTTGCTTGGCAACCAGAGTCGGTAGCGAAGCTCAATGTTCTCAGTGTCATCATTGAAAAGGGTTTGAAAGAGAACGCGAAAAACCCCAACGTTGCGGAGAAATACCGATGGATGGCACGGCAGCTTGACCAGTTCGTTGCGTCCAAGCGCTTGGGGGCGAAAGTTCCAAAGATCGAAATGTATTGATCCCTTTGATCAATGACACCTCCAAATATTTATTCCATTATTCCAAATGTCATAGCTTCCCATTTGTCTCGAAAAAATGAAACGGGTGTCGACGAGCTTCATCTGCGATTTATCTAAAATGTAAACTTACAAAGCTAGGAAGGTCGAAAAATAGCCATTAGTTTACAAATAACGAAAAAATCGCGTGTTTCGTCCATCGAGATGCCTTGGAAATTTAGCTTTCTCTCTCTCAGTTTACAAATTTAGCTCTCTATTACCTTTCTGAGCCTGAACAGGGCTCTCTGCAAATTTTGGAAAGGCGGCGGATCTCTGGTTCGTCGCCTTTTTTATCTGCAGCCGGAACCTGCTGCCTGACGATTTCAAAGGTTGAAAGCCGACCGCACGCCATCGACGACGAACTGCACCGAAAGCGCAGCGAGAAGCACACCGAGCAGGCGGGTCAGCACAGCGCGGCCGGTCATGCCGAGATATTTGTCGAGGCGATCGGCAACCAGTAGAGCCAAAAGCACCGTGCCCATGGTCAGCGCCAGCATGAGGATCAGCAGCAGGCGGTCCACGGGCTGGGAGAAGGTGCCGGCCAGAAGCACGGTGGCCGAAATGGCTCCCGGCCCGGCAATCAGCGGCAGGGCGAGCGGAAACACGGCAATATTCTGGATATGGTCGATGGTGATCGCGGTCTTTGAGGTTTCCTCTTTGCGCTCATTGCGTTTCTGGAAAATCATCTCGAAGGCGATCCAGAACAGCAGCAGGCCGCCGGCAATGCGGAAAGCACCCATGGAAATGCCGAGCAGAGACAGGATGCCGGCGCCGAAAATGGCAAAGGCCGTGAGAATGCAAAAGGCGATGAATGTGCCGCGCAGCGCCACGTGCCGGCGCTGAACCCGGTCCATCCCAGCCGTCAGGCCAAGGAAGATCGGCGCCAGACCCGGCGGATCCAGCGTGACAAGCAGCGTCGTGAAGGCGCTCATGATGGTATCGGCGCTGGCCATGCACTCTCTCCCGGTCGGTTACGCCGCTTGCGGCGGCCCCGCAACATTGTTAGGACAGTCCGGCAGCCGAGGAAAGTTCCTAAAAACGGCAGGTTCTCCTGCCGGCCGCCCTGTGAAAGCCGAAAAGCCTGTTCAAAACCCGCCGTGAAATTGGCGTTTGGACGTCCTATCCGCTATACCAGACAAACTGATTCCGAACAGAGATCGTATCCGATTTGACTGACCAGAGCACACCCGGCGGCGGAAAGCTGCCCCCCGGCATCGAGCCTATTTCCATCATTGAGGAGATGCAGCGCTCCTATCTCGATTACGCGATGAGCGTCATCGTCAGCCGAGCACTGCCCGATGTCCGTGACGGTTTGAAGCCGGTTCATCGTCGCATCCTTTACGGGATGAACGAACTCGGCCTGGACTGGAACAAGAAATACGTCAAATGCGCCCGTGTGACCGGCGACGTGATGGGTAAATACCATCCGCACGGCGACTCGGCGATCTACGACGCGCTTGCCCGTATGGCGCAGGACTGGTCTTTGCGCATGCCGCTGATCGACGGTCAGGGCAATTTCGGCTCGATCGATGGCGATCCGCCGGCGGCCCAGCGTTATACCGAATGCCGCCTGCAGAAGGTTGCGCATTCTCTGCTCGACGATCTCGACAAGGAAACAGTCGATTTCCGCGACAACTATGACGGCACCATGTCGGAGCCCGTGGTCGTTCCGGCGAAATTCCCCAATCTTCTGGTGAACGGTGCCGGTGGTATCGCGGTTGGTATGGCGACCAATATTCCGCCGCATAACCTGTCCGAAGTCATCGACGGCTGCGTGGCGCTCATCGACAACCCGGCGATCGAACTGCCGGAACTGATGCAGATCATTCCGGGCCCGGACTTCCCGACCGGCGCGCTGATCCTCGGCCGCTCCGGCATCAAGTCGGCCTATGAAACGGGCCGCGGCTCGGTCATCATGCGCGGCAAGGCCCGCGTCGAGCCGATGCGCGGCGATCGCGAGCAGATCATCATTTCTGAAGTTCCCTACCAGGTGAACAAGGCGACGATGATCGAGAAGATTGCCGAACTGGTGCGCGAAAAGCGCATCGAAGGTATTTCGGATCTGCGCGACGAAAGCGACCGCCAGGGCTACCGCGTCGTCATCGAGCTGAAGCGCGATGCCAATGCCGATGTCATCCTGAACCAGCTTTACCGTTACACGCCGCTGCAAAGCTCGTTCGGCTGCAACATGGTGGCGCTCAATGGCGGCAAGCCTGAACAGCTGACGCTGCTCGACATGCTGCGGGCCTTCGTCAACTTCCGCGAGGAAGTCGTCAGCCGTCGGACGAAATACCTGCTGCGCAAGGCGCGCGACCGCGCCCATGTGCTGGTGGGTCTTGCCATCTCGGTTGCCAATATTGACGAGGTTATCGCCCTCATCCGCCGTGCGCCCGATCCGCAGACGGCGCGCACCCAGCTGATGGAACGCCGCTGGCCGGCGATGGACGTGGAATCGCTGATCCGCCTGATCGATGATCCGCGCCACCGCATCAACGAAGACGGCACCTATAACCTCTCGGAAGAGCAGGCGCGTGCCATTCTCGAACTGCGCCTCGCCCGCCTGACCGCACTGGGCCGGGATGAAATCGGCGACGAATTGAACAAGATCGGCGCGGAAATCAGCGATTACCTGGATATCCTGTCGTCGCGCCTGCGCATCCAAACTATCGTCAAGGACGAGCTGATCGCCGTGCGTGACGAATTCGGCACGCCGCGCCGCTCCGTCATCATGGATGGCGGCCCGGACATGGATGATGAGGATCTCATCTCCCGCGAAGACATGGTCGTCACCGTCTCGCATCTCGGCTATATCAAGCGCGTGCCGCTCACCACCTACCGGGCGCAGCGCCGCGGCGGCAAGGGCCGTTCCGGCATGGCGACCCGCGACGAGGATTTCGTCACGCGGCTGTTCGTTGCCAGCACCCATACGCCGGTGCTGTTCTTCTCCTCGCGCGGCATCGTCTACAAGGAAAAGGTCTGGCGCCTGCCGATCGGCACGCCGCAATCGCGCGGCAAGGCGCTGATCAACATGCTGCCGCTGGAGCCCGGCGAACGCATCACCACGATCATGCCGCTGCCGGAGGACGAAAAGAGCTGGGAGAACCTCGATGTGATGTTCTCCACGACGCGCGGAACCGTGCGCCGCAACAAGCTGTCCGATTTCGTGCAGGTCAATCGCAATGGCAAGATCGCCATGAAGCTCGAGGAAGAGGGCGATGAAATTCTCTCCGTCGAGACCTGCTCGCCGCCCAACCCGGATCTGAACCTGCCGGGCGATGACGTGTTGCTGACCACGGCTCTGGGTCAGGCCATCCGTTTCCCCGTCGATGAAGTGCGCGTCTTTGCCGGGCGCAACTCTATCGGCGTGCGCGGCCTGACGCTTGCCGAAGCTGACCGTCTGATTTCCATGACGATCGTCGGCCATGTGGCGGCAGAGCCATGGGAGCGGGCCGCCTATCTGAAGCGTTCCGCTGCAGAGCGGCGTGCAGCCGGTAGTGATGAAGAGGATATTGCACTCGTCGGTGAAGAAGTGACCGAGGAAGGTCAGCTGAGTGACGAGCGCTACGACTATCTGAAGGCACACGAACAGTTCGTCCTGACCATTTCGGAAAAGGGCATTGGCAAGCGGTCGTCCTCTTATGACTTCCGCACCTCGGGTCGCGGCGGCAAGGGCATTCGGGCCACCGATACGTCGAAGACGGCGGAAATCGGCCAGCTGGTTGCCGCCTTCCCGGTCCAGGACAAGGACCAGATCATGCTCGTCTCCGATGGCGGCCAGCTGATCCGCGTGCCGGTCGATGGTATCCGCATCGCCAGCCGTGCGACCAAGGGCGTGACGATCTTCTCTACCGCCAAGGACGAGAAGGTCGTATCGGTCGAGCGCATCAACGAGCCGGAAGGCGATGAAGAAGCGGCCGGCCTGCCAGCGGACGCAGTTGCCGAGAACGGCGAGCTTGGCACAGATGCCACAGATATAGCGCCGGAAACCAATGCCGGCGAAGAGGGTGCGACCGAATAAGGTCGCGCCTTTCCAGACAGCAGAAATGACAATAGCCGGAGGCAAAACCTCCGGCTTTTTTATATCCGGGACTCACCCGGTATTCGTTTGATACGCGTGCTGGTGCTGATCAGAAGGCACTGTGTCTGCGGGCGAAATCCCGAAGGTTTTCGCGCTCGCGGCGCAATTCGACAATGGTGGAGGAGACGGTTGCCACGAACATTGTGCTGATCAATCCTGACAGAACAATCATCGTCACATACATGGCTTTCCCTTCCACGGAATTCTGCTAGCCCTTCTTAGTAATAGGGCTGTTCGTTGATCTGACCCGACATCTGGGTGTAGTTGAAGCTCTGCCCATCGGGCTTGCCCTGATAGAGTGTCACGGTCGCAGTCATCATGACGGCAATAACGGCGGTCCAGACCAGATTGATCATGGTGATCGTGTCCGGCATTGCCGATTTCTTGTGAGCGAACATCTCCAACTTCCTTTTCAATTTCCAGAACGCGTGTCCCGCGATCGGGTTCCGCACCAGTATGTGAAGACTTTATCGATTGGCCTCTGAAGCCACCCTGAAGGCGCCGTTCATCTGGCGTTCAGAATTCGTTAAGGTTCGACCGGTCACGCACCAGATGGATGGCGATTTCGACCATCAGAGAGAGGGCGATCGAGGCGGCAATCAAAACAATCAACATGTCTTCATCCTCATACCGATCGCCGGTTCGGCCGATTGACCGCGAAACCTGATCGGATGATGTCACTAGACCACATGGTGCCTGAAGCGGCTTTGAACGGATCATTCATCCGCCGTTCAACCGGGTGCCACGCGTGCAAACCCTTGCGATTGGCCGCAGTCCATGACACAAGGCGAAAAATTGCCAGGCGAGGTGCAATGTCGACTGCCTTCTATCCGGGATCGTTCGATCCGATGACGAATGGCCATCTGGACGTTTTGATCCAGGCGCTTAACCTTGCCGAAAAGGTTACGGTCGGCATCGGCATTCATCCGGGCAAGGTGCCGATGTTTTCCTTCGAGGAGCGCGCCGGCCTGATCCGGGCAGCGCTCACCGAGATTCTGCCAGATAGGGCAGGGCAGCTGGAGGTCGTAGCATTCGATGGCCTCGTTGTTCATGCGGCACGTCAGCATGGCGCTAAACTTCTCATTCGCGGCCTGCGCGACGGCACGGATCTCGATTACGAAATGCAGATGGCCGGCATGAATGCGCAAATGGCGCCGGATGTGCAGACGGTCTTCCTTCCGGCCGCCACGGCATCGCGGCCCATAACCGCCACATTGGTTCGCCAGATCGCTTCAATGGGGGGCGACGTGAAGGCTTTCGTGCCGCACGCGGTTCTTGATGCGCTCACCCAGAAGCTGAAACGCTGACTGCTCTTTTCCAACACGGAGTTCTCCCCCGATGAAACTTCTTTCTCTCGCCTTTGCCGGCGCCATGGCTGTCGCATCCTTTGCTTCGAGCGCTTTTGCCGCTGCCGATGACATGCTGACGGTTCAGCTGAAGGATGGCCCGGTCGTCATCCAGCTGATGCCGGAGATCGCGCCCAAGCATGTGGCGCAGGTGAAGAAGCTTGCCACAGAAGGCAAGTATGACAATGTCGCCTTCCACCGCGTCATCGACGGCTTCATGGCTCAGACGGGCGATGTCGAGTTCGGCAACCTGAACAAGGGCTTCAATGCCGGCCGCGCCGGCATGGGTGGTTCCGACCTGCCGGATATCAAGGCCGAATTTTCCAAGGTGCCGTTTGAGCGCGGAACCGTCGGCATGGCACGCTCGCAGGATCCGAATTCTGCCAATTCGCAGTTCTTCATCATGTTTGCCCGAGGCGCCTTCCTCGATGGCCAATATACCGTCATCGGCAAGGTCGTGTCCGGCATGGAGAATGTCGACAAGATCAAGCGCGGCGAAGGCCGTAATGGCGAAGTTTCCAATCCCGACCGGATGATCAAGGTCACCGTCGGCAAATAACGGGCGGGACGCCCCGAACACCAAGGAGAAAAACATGGCCGAGATCAAAGATCCGGAAAACACCATCATCATGGAAACCACGAAGGGCAAGGTCGTCATCGCCCTGATGCCTGACCTGGCTCCCGGCCATGTGGCCCGCATCAAGGAACTGGCCCGCGAAGGCGCCTATGATGGCGTCGTGTTCCACCGCGTCATTCCCGATTTCATGGCCCAGACCGGCGACGTGAAGTTCGGCAAGAAGGGCGGCGAAAGCTTCAACCCCGGCCGTGCCGGCATGGGCGGCTCGGACAAGCCGGACCTGAAGGCCGAATTCTCGGCCGTTCCGCATGTGCGCGGCACCTGCTCCATGGCCCGTTCGCAGAACCCGAACTCGGCCAATTCGCAGTTCTTCATCTGCTTTACTGATGCGCCCTGGTTGAACAAGCAGTATTCCGTCTGGGGCCAGGTCATCGAAGGCATGGACTTCATCGACCTGATCAAGAAGGGCGAACCGGTAACCGACCCGGATTCGATCATTTCCGTGAAGGTTGCAGCCGATATCGCGGCGTAACATCCACATTTTGATAAAAGAGAAGCGCTCCGGCCCGCCGGGGCGCTTTTCTTTTGGTCACTGCCCGATTATCTGCAGGCGTGACATGACCAGCAACATGATTGCCAGACTGCGGGACAGCCAGAACAGATGCGCGTAGACCTCTTCGATTTCGACCTGCCGGACGACAATATCGCGCTGCGACCGGCCAACCCGCGCGACAGCGCCCGTCTGCTGGTGGTGAAACCGGATGCCGAGACCATCCTTTCGGACCAGATCGTGCGGGATCTTCCTTCGTTTCTAAAGTCCGGCGATGCGCTGGTGTTCAATGATACCAAGGTGATCCCGGCCCAGCTTGAGGGAGTGCGGTCCCGCGAAGGTGCGCCTGATCTTGCCGTTTCGGCAACGCTGCATATGCGCATGGCCCCTGACAGCTGGAAGGCCTTTGCCAAACCCGGCAAGCGGCTGAAGATCGGCGACCGCATTCGCTTTGGCCATTCGGGCGAGGCCTGCGCGCTCGGCACGCTTGACGCGGTTCTGGAAGACAAGGGCGAGGGTGGCGAGGTGACGCTGCGCTTTGATCTGTCCGGCCCGGCGCTCGACGAGGCGATCATGGCTGTCGGCCATATTCCGCTGCCGCCCTATATTGCCGCCAAACGGCCCGAGGACGAGCGCGACAGCCAGGACTACCAGACGATCTATGCCCGCGAAGAGGGCGCCGTTGCCGCCCCGACCGCCGGCCTGCATTTCACTCCGGAACTGTTTGCGGCCCTTGATGCCGCCGGTATCGAACGGCATTTCGTGACATTGCATGTGGGCGCCGGCACGTTTTTGCCCGTCAAGGCCGACGATACGACCGAACACAAGATGCATTCCGAGATCGGCTATGTCTCACCTGAGACGGCCTACGCGCTGAATGCCGTGAAGGCCAGCGGCGGGCGCATCATCTGCGTCGGCACCACATCGCTGCGGCTTCTCGAAAGTGCGGCCTCAAAAGACGGTGCGCTGCACGCATGGTCCGGTGCTACCGATATCTTCATCACGCCCGGTTATCGTTTCCGCACTGTCGATGTGCTGATGACCAATTTTCACCTGCCGCGTTCGACGCTGTTCATGCTGGTTTCGGCCTTTGCCGGTTACGAGACGATGAAAAGTGCCTATGCGCATGCCATTGCCTGCGGCTATCGCTTCTATTCCTATGGCGATTCGAGCCTGCTTTTCCGGAAGTCCGACCCATGAGCGAAAATTTCACCTTCACCCTCAAGGCCACGGACGGCAATGCCCGGCTTGGCGAGATCACCATGCCGCGCGGCACGGTTCGCACGCCGGCCTTCATGCCGGTCGGTACGGTCGGCACGGTCAAGGCCATGTATCTCGACCAGGTGCGCGAAGGCGGTGCCGATATCATCCTTGGCAATACCTATCACCTGATGCTGCGGCCGGGCGCTGAGCGCGTGGCGCGGCTTGGCGGCCTGCATGAGCTGATCCGCTGGCCAGAACCGATTCTGACCGATTCAGGTGGCTTTCAGGTCATGTCGCTCTCTGGTCTGCGCAAGCTCGACGAGAAGGGCGTCACCTTCAAGAGCCATATCGATGGCAGCCTGCATCACATGTCGCCGGAGCGATCCATCGAGATCCAGGGCCTGCTCGACAGTGACATTCAGATGCAGCTGGACGAATGCGTGGCGCTTCCCTGCGAGCCGAAGGAAATCGAGCGCGCCATGGAATTGTCGCTGCGCTGGGCGGAACGCTGCCGCGTCGCCTTTGGCGAGCAGAAGGGCAAGGCCATGTTCGGCATCGTGCAGGGCGGCGACCAGCCGGCTCTGCGCGTGCGCTCGGCCGAGGGGCTGAAGCAGCTGGACCTCAAGGGCTATGCGGTGGGCGGGCTTGCCGTGGGTGAACCGCAGGCGGTGATGCTGGATATGCTGGGCATTACACTTCCCGTTCTGCCCGTGGAAAAGCCGCGCTACCTGATGGGTGTAGGCACGCCGGATGACATCATCAAATCGGTCGCCCGCGGCATAGACATGTTCGACTGCGTGATGCCGACGCGATCTGGCCGCCACGGGCTAGCCTTTACCCGCAAGGGCAAGGTGAATATCCGCAATGCACGCCATGCCGAGGATATGCGCCCACTCGACGATCAATCGAGCTGCCCGGCCAGCCGCGATTATTCGCGTGCCTATCTGCATCATCTGGTGCGCTCCAACGAGGCGCTTGGCGGCATGCTCCTGTCATGGAACAACCTCTCCTATTACCAGGAACTGATGCAGGGCATCCGCACGGCGATTGCCGAAGGGCGTTATGAGGATTTCATGGCTGAAACCCAGGAAGCCTGGGCGCGCGGCGACGATTGACTGGCGAGGGACGTGTCCTATCAAATGCCGGTGCTGGCCGTCTTTTCCAGCATCCGCACGCCATTGACCTTGTAGCTGCCATCATTTTGCAGCCGCATCTCGTAAATGGCCGTGGTGTCCTTCGTGTCGCGGCCGCTGATGATCACTTCCTGGAACACCAGTTCGCCGCCGCCGACCAGCTTGGAGCGGCCGAAGGCATAGCGGGCTGCCCGTGACAGAGGCTCGTAGCGCTTGCGCACCATGTCGAGGAAACGGCTCTCATCCGGAAACAGGCTGCGAATGCCGGGCGAGGCAAAGGAATAGGCCGTGCGGGCATCCGATGCGGTGATTGCATCAATCTGGCCGGAAATGACCTTGCGGGCATTTTCGACCGGATCTTCCGCGTTGGCGGATGAAAAGCTGCACAGAATAAGACAGATGAAGGCGAGGGCAAATCGATGAGGCATGCGCGTTCTCTCCGATGTCTGGCTGAGGATAACTCTTTTCGCCTTAAGAAAAACCCCTTCAATGCAACGGGCGTCATTGTCAGGGACGCACTGTTTCATCCATGCCACTATGGTTGAGATAGACGGGCCGATAGCCCGCAAAAATTCGGCGATTCTTGTTCTGGCCGTGATCCGATGCGAAGCTATGGCGCGCGTTTGCCAATAGAGCACCGGGTGGCTTTTCCTGCCGTGGAGACATACCGTCATACTTGTTGAAAGATCTGGGGAAAGACGGCAAAGGCCAAGGTTTCGCCACAAGAGGAGCTGAGGGGTTGAGGCTTGCGATGACTGAGACTACGAGAGGGTGACCTTGGACAGGACAAAGCCGGGGGACAGCGCGAAACCAGGTGAAACCGTGATCGACCCCTACAAGACGCTCGGCGTGACCCGCGATGCGGACGGCGCGGCCATCAAATCCGCCTATCGCTTGCAGGCTAAAACCTCGCATCCCGATACCGGCGGCGATGTGGATGCCTTTTCAAAGCTGACGGCATCCTATGAGCTGCTGCTCGATCCCGTGCGCCGCAAGATCTATGATGATACGGGATTTGACCCGCAACTGACCGATGCCAAGGATCTGGAAGGCCTGCTGATCCTTGATGCCCTGGTCAACGAGATCATTCTGGACGAGCGCCAGCCGGGCAGTTTTGATCCGGTCTCTGCCATGCGCCGCAAGCTGACCGACAAGGTGGTCAATGCGCGCTTTCATATTCTCGAACTGGAGCGGCATCGCGGCCGCATCCGCAATCATATCGATCGGATCGGCAAACGGCCGGAAAGCGATGTGCTGGGCCGCATGCTGACGGCGCGCTGCGATACCATTGCCGATGCGATTGCCAAGGCTGAAGCCGAGATCAAGGTGATCGAACAGGCCTATGCCATGCTGGATGGCTATTCCTACGAGCTTGAAACGGAAATGCAAAAGGCTGCGGAATAGATCGCAACCCGACCTTCTGGCACCCGTTATCCGGTGGTTTGCAAAAGCTTGCGCGGCGATAGTGGCTCAGCTGCGACAGGCATCCTCGATATTCCAGCCAAACAGCCAGGCCTCGCATTTTTCCTGCCATTCCTTCAGCCGCTGGCCTTCGCCCGATGGGCGGGCTTCCAGAAGCGGGTTCTGCGCAGGTTTGAGCCCCAGCACGCGCGCGCTGATGCCGCGCTGCTGCCAATCAAGAACAACATTCAGGTCGTTCAACATGCCTATCGATCCTCATGATCCAAGGGTGGCCTTCATGGTCACCATTTCCGACAAGAACTCATTTATCGGTGACGGCTTGCGCGAAGCTGATTGATTCTCTGGTTTTAGAGCGTGTTTCGACCTGATTGAATCGTTCTGCGGCGAGGAATTTTTATGAGGATCAAGGCCTTCGTCGAAGACCATACCAGCGGTGTACGGTCGAGAGGCACACGAACCTGCCAGACCGCGTAGACGAAGAGGACTATCGGGCGTGGACGCGGGGTAGGCGCCACATACTGGCATAGTCGATTGTAAATATCTGAGGTTTGAGATAGACGCCTTCTTCTGCAAGGGTAGATGAAGATGTTGTTTGTAACCCCAGAGTTCCTGTTCGTTTTTCTTCCAGTCGTGTTGGTGATCACAGCATTTTCACTGAGATTTTGGGGGAAATCTGCCGCTATCGCAGTTCTTACAGTCGCATCGCTGTTCTTCTATGGCTGGTGGAAGCTGTCTGGCCTGGCCATCATTCTCGTTTCCGTCGGCGTCAACTATACGATTGCCCGGCAGATAGCGGATGAAAAGGATATCAGGTCCCGGAAGGTGGCGCTTGGCCTCGGCGTGGCCCTCAATCTTCTGGCGCTATGTTATTTCAAATATCGAAATTTCTTCATCGACAATGTCCTGGAGATGTTTGGCGAGACATCCGGAATGGCACATATTGTGCCGCCGCTGGCCATTTCCTTTTACACCTTCCAGCAGATCGCTTTCCTGGTTGATACCTACCACGGGAAAATGCGCAGAATTCTATTCTCGAACTATTTGATTTCCGTTGTGTTTTTTCCGCATCTTATTGCCGGACCGCTGCTGCACTATCGCGATATCATCCAGCAATTTGAGGAACGCTTCAGAATCAGCTGGGCAACGCTTGCCTGCGGCATGCCGGTGTTTGTGATGGGAATGGCCAAAAAACTTGCCATTGCCGATCCGCTTTCTCAAGTCGTCAATCCGTTGTTCACCAAGGCAGAAAGCCAACCTCTTGAGCTTTTTGAAGCCTGGGCTGCATCACTTGGTTATACGGCGCAGCTCTATTTTGATTTCTCAGGTTATTCGGACATGGCAATAGGATTGGCGCTGATGTTCGGGATCGTCCTACCCATCAACTTTTTCTCTCCCTACAAATCGACGTCAATTATAGAATTCTGGCGGCGCTGGCATATTACGTTGTCAAATTTCCTGAGGGATTACCTTTACATTCCATTGGGGGGCGGAAGAGCCGGAGCATTTCGACGCTATGTCAACCTGATGATCGTCATGTTGCTCGGCGGGCTCTGGCATGGAGCATCCTGGACATTCGTTCTGTGGGGCGGGCTTCATGGCGCCATGTTGGTCGTCAATCACTTGTGGCGGGCGACGATCTCGCCGCGTCTTTTGGTGCTGAATTCGATTGCCCTACCTTTCTACGGGGTCCTGACCTTCCTTCTGGTTGTCGTCGGTTGGGTGCTGTTTCGCGCGGAGAGCTTTGCCGGAGCGACGAATGTCCTAGGCGGCATGTTTTATCCGCAGGCGATTTCACTGCCCTGGGGCGTTGCATTTGCACTCGGGATAGATCCCGCCCACTGGATCTTTGGCGACAAAGGCCTCTCATTTCCGGATCTCAGCGTTTTTCTCGCATTTGGATCCGCCGCCTATCTGCTTGTTTGGTTTTGCCCCAATACGACAGAGATCTTTCGCCTTACGCGGGATCCTCTCAACCTCGCGACGCGGCGATCGATTGGTGGCTCAATCGGAATAGGCGCGCTGTTCTGGCTTTCTTTGTTCGGACTATTCAGCGCCATCCCGTCAGAATTTCTCTATTTTCGGTTTTGATGCATGCCCCTCAGATCTGTCCTGGCTTCTTTGGGCCTCACTGTCATGTTGCTGCTTGGCTGGTTGTGCCTGCTGCAGATCGCTCCCACGCCAAGGGAAGTGCAGTGGATCAACGAAATTTATGCGCGCAAGGAAAATGTTGCACGCGAGGTTCAGGGCGCCAAATACGTTCTGATCGGAGGATCTGCGACACATTACTCCTATTCCGCCGAAGTGGTTTCGAAGCTGACCGGCTTGCGTGTTGTAAACCTCGGCACCCATGCAGGCCTGGGAGCAAGCTACATCCTCAATCGGGCGATGCGATCATTGAACAAGGGGGACACGGCAGTGCTTGCTCTGGAGCATCCGATGATCAGGCCGACGCCGCCATCAACGATCCTGGTAAGCCATGTTGCAACGTCCGATCTGGACTACCTGCGTCAAGCCCCGTTATCACAATTGCCGTATCTGTTATTTGGTTATTCCCCGATGCAATTGGTGCGGGATCTCGCGTCTCGTGCAATTCCCTGGAACTCTCCGCTCTACCGTTCCAACACAGTGACCGCTTTCGGGGATGAAAGCTCGAACACTGTCGAGAATAAGCTGCCCTATATGCTGAATGTCATACGGACGGCAGCACCGTTCGGCATGTATGCCTTGTCCGACATGGGTCCTACGGACAGCCTTGTGGCGTTTGTGATTTGGGCACGGCAGCACGGGGTAAACGTCGTCTACACATGGCCACCTACGACCGATCGCCTGGATTATCTGACACCAACCTATGAGACCTACTTAAAAGCCTATGCCGCAGTCTTCGAAGGATTGGGTGTTCCGGTTTTGGGGAAGCAGGCTGACTACGTCTTGCCTGAAGATGAAATGTTGGATTCCCTCTATCATGCAGATGTCAGGGGGGCACGCAGGGCATCCGCGGCGCTTGCACGAAATCTCTGTGCCGCGAAACTATGCCCGTAAACAAAAGGCAGAACCTGCTATGCGGTGCAACGGCTGGCACCGGAAATCGGAAGCATGTGACGAGATGCAACGATCCATTGTTTCCAGCGCGTCTATCGTTTGGTTCTCTCACAAGGCTGAGTGCCCGGAACACGCATCTGTTGCCAATACAAGTGTGATCTGCGAGTTCTGCTCGCCGCCTTCAAGAGATCGAAGCTCGACATGAGGCACTGGCGGAAGAGGTGGGATTCGAACCCACGGTACGCTTTCACGCACGCCGGTTTTCAAGACCGGTTCCTTAAACCACTCGGACACTCTTCCATCCGACCAGTGCCGTAGGGCAACTGGTATGGTTGCGGGCTTTATATCCTGACGCCATGTTTCGTCAACTGCTGAACTCTGCTCCGTGTTGAGTACTGGCTGCAAAGGCTTGCGCAGCAATTCATCTTGCAGTGCAGCAATGTCGCCCTAGATCGGCCATGTCGGCCTGTTTGCTTTGAGGTTGGCGCTCTGGAGCCGCTCTGCCACGGGCGAGCTTCTGCTGCGGTGCGCGCTTTGAAGAAATTTCTGCCTGATCTGGAGGTTCATCGATGACGGATAAGGCCAAGACGATGGTGAGCGTTGCCTGGAGCATTTCCTCCAAGATCGCCATTTTCACGCTGAAATTCATCTCGGTACCAATCCTTGCCCGTTATCTCGAGCCAGCAGAGCTCGGCATGGTGGCGAGCGGCATGATCGTCATCACCTTCCTGTTGATGTTTGCCGGCGCCGGCCTGACCGCCGGCCTGATCCGCGAAGCGCGTGAAGACAGGCTCAGCGACGATACGGTATTCTGGACCAATCTTGGCGTCTCGTTTCTTGCGGGCTTGCTGGTCTATCTGTTTGCCGATCCGCTGGCAGCTGCTCTGGGCGCGCCGGAGGCCAGCTGGTTGCTTGAGGTGTTTACGCCGCTCTTCGTGCTTTATCTCGGGCCGGATGTGGCAAGCTCGCAGCTTGCCCGGCGCATGGCGTTTGACCGAGAGGCCTTCGTCACAGTGGTGGCCGAAGCCATCGGCGCGCTGGTGGCCATCGCCGTGGTTCTCGGCGGCTATGGCATCTGGGCGCTGATTGTCCAGCTTTATGTCAGCGCCGTCCTGCGCTTCATCGGCCTGTTCCTTGCTGCCGGCTACCGTCCGCGTCTCCAGTTTTCGCGGGCCGAACTGTCGCGCCACATGCATTATGGCCTGCGGCTGGTGGGCGCCGATTTCGTTGGCTTTCTCTCCTTTCAGTCACCCATCGTCATCATCACCCGCATGCTTGGCCTGCCGGAAGCGGGGACGTTCAACCTGACCAATCGTCTGTCCGACCTGCCGAACCAGATTGTGCTGACGGGCCTGATGAGCGTGCTTTTCCCCTCCTTCAGCCGGATGAACCACGACAGCGCCCGCCAGGCGGATGTACTGTCGCGCACCACGCGCATCACGACGCTGCTGCTGGCGCCCATGCTGTTTGGCCTATGGGCTGTGGCGGAACCGGCCATGCTGGTGGTGTTTGGTGAAAAATGGTTGTTTGCAGCGCCAGTGCTCGGCCTTCTGGCCGTCTCGAAAGGCATCATGTCGCCCTGTGGCAGCTTCATTCCCTATCTGAAGGCGACCGGCCATGCCTCGGTTCTCTGGTGGTTCGGTCTCGGGCGCGCCATCATGGTGGTTGCGGCCATGACGCTCGGCGCCTGGATCGATGGCCTCATCGGTCTGTGCCTTGCGCTCTGCATCGCCAATCTCGGTGTGCTGCTGGCCTATCTGCTAGTGGTCATGCGGGTCGCCGGGTTGGCGATCGGGCAGGGGCTATACGATACGGTGGTTCCGCTGGCAGCGGCCGGATTGATGGCTGTACTCGTGCGTCTGGCGCTCGACCAAGGCTATCTCGCCTCTGCCCATCCGGTGCTACAGCTTCTGGCGGGTGCTGCGCTCGGCGCCAGCGTCTACGGCGTGTTTCTGGTCGTCACTCAGCGCCGCTTGATCCTGGATCTGGTGCGTAAACGGTGAGACAGACCCACCCGATGATTCGCGTCAAATTATCAATTCATTAACCATGTCAAACAGTAAAGCAGCTTATCCCCGATTTTAGATCGCATTTTAGCCATGTTGGAGGCAAAACTGGCCTGCGAGAGGGCGGCGTCCAATTAACCATACCGGTTAGGGATGCGCTTACCGTAATCCGGCAGGGTTGCGGCGGATCAGTCAGCGGCGTGGGATGTAAGAGTTTGACTTCAGAGACAGGTAAGCTTCTTCTGGGTGCGAAGTTGCTGGGCGTTGCGCTCGTTTGTGCGGGCATGGCCTCCTGCACGTCCACCTCCAACACGGTGGCGGCCAAAAAGGACAAGCCGAAGAGCAAGGAATATTTTGCCGAGAGCGAATATGGCGTAAAGGCAAGTCCGCGCGTCGTGGCCGATGGCAAGCCCGTGCCGCAGGGCGGCGGGCGCTTCATGGTCGGCTCTCCCTACGAGGTGAAGGGCAAGACCTATGTGCCGAAGGAAGATCCCAACTACAACAAATCCGGCTTGGCATCCTGGTATGGCTCCGCCTTTCATGGCCGCATGACCGCCAATGGCGAAGTCTACGATCTCGGCACCATATCGGCTGCCCATCCGACCTTTCCGCTGCCAAGCTATGCGCGCGTTACCAACATGGACACCGGTTCCTCCGTTATCGTGCGCGTCAATGATCGCGGGCCGTTCCATCCTGGCCGCATTATCGACGTGTCGAGCAAGGCGGCAGAACTCCTCGATTTCAAGCGCACAGGCACTGCCAAGGTGAATGTGCAATATGTCGGCCGCGCCCGCATGGACGGCCATGACATGCCCTTCCTGATGGCATCCTATGTGCGCAAGGGCGAGCGCATGCCGGGCATCCAGCCGGAAGGCCAGATTGCAAGCGGCGTGATGGTGGCCTCCAACCAGTCGCTTGGCGACCAGTTGCAAAGCTATGGTTCAGGGTTGCCAACAGCCAAGGCCGTAACTGGCCAGACCAACCGCGCCCAGAAACCAGCGGCAGCCACTACGGGCTTCACCACCGCTGCTGCCGGATATGGCGCTGGCGTTCCGAATGCAGCGCCGCCGGCTGCACCGCGTCCTGCCAATCGTGCAGCAACCGTTGCCGCCGCACCGCTTGCACCGGCAAAGCCTTCACCGGCACCTTACCAGGTGGCGTCAGCGCCGCTGCCGAAGGCTGCGGCCGTTTCCGTGCAAGCGGCAAAGCCCGTGCGCCCGGCGCCGGTTGCCGTGCCCGTCGAAGCGCGCATGGCAGCGCCCACCCAGGCGCGTCCGCGTTCGGAACCTGTCCAGGCACGGGCAGCCAGTCCCGCCACGCAGACCGCCTATGCCGCACAGCCGGCCCCGAGTGCTGCCGCGCCACGCGTCGTATTCGGCAATGTGGTGCTGCGCGAAGATGGCGTCATCCAGCAGGTTTCCGACGCGGCACCCCAGAAAACTGCCAAGCGCTGAGCGCGCGTGGTTGCAGTGCAGCACCTAGCTTGTTAGGCAAGGTCTCCTGTGGAAGAGGAGTGTCTTGATGCGCCAAAGCCTCCGCTCATTTCTGTTCGCCGCCGCCGTGCTGCTTGTGCCGATGGCAGTCAGCAGCGGGGCATTGGCTGACGAGACGCGGCTTGCCGACCTGAAGGCCAAGCAGATCTATCTCATCGAGGCAAAGACCGGCACTGTGCTTTTGGCGCAGAACGAGAACCAGGCCTTTCCGCCGGCCTCGCTGGCCAAGCTGATGACCATGGATCTGGTCTTCGAGGCTCTGCGCAAAGGCGAAGTCTCGGCGGCCACGAATTTCCGCGTATCGGAAAACGCCTGGCGCACCGGCGGTGCTCCCTCCGGCACCACGACCATGTTTGCCGCCCTGAAATCGGACGTGCCGCTTGGCGACCTGATCCGCGGCGTCATCATCCACAATGCCAATGATGCCTGTATCGTGATTGCCGAAGGCATGGCCGGGACCGAGGCCGAATTTGCCGCCCGCATGACGGCGCGCGCGCGCGATCTGGGGCTGCAGCGCAGCACATTTGGCAATGCGACAGGCCTGCCCGAGCAGGAAAGTCGCACCACGGTGCGCGACCTTGTGGAACTGGCCCGCCATATCCACAAAACCTATCCAGACCAATATGCACTCTATGCGCAGCCGGATTTCACCTGGAACAAGATCTTTCAGCGCAACAAGAACCCGCTTCTGGCACTCAATATCGGCGTCGATGGCCTCGGAGCCGGTTTTGCCGAAGGCTATGGCTTTGCGGCGGTGGCCTCTGTCGAGCGCCAGGGAACGCGGCTGTTTCTCGCCATGGGTGGGCTTTCCAGCGACAAGGAGCGGCTGGAGGAATCACGGCGTGTGCTGGAATGGGGACTTTCGGCCTTTACCACCCGCGTGCTGTTTGCGCCAAACGAGGTCGTCGGCCAGGCCTCCGTCTATGGTGGCGCGAGCGCCAGTGTCGATCTCGTGACGCCGGAGCCCATCGATGTCTATGTCCCCTCGCGCAATGCCGAGCGGCTGTCCGGCCGCATTGTCTATCAGTGGCCGCTGAAGGCGCCGCTTGCCAAAGGCCAGCCGGTGGGCGTGCTGCGGATTTTCGAGGGCGACCAGCAGATCAAGGAGGTGCCTCTGCAGGCGGCAGTCGATGTGGATGGCGGCACACTCGTTTCCAGGGCGACCGATGCGCT
Organism: Rhizobium sp. FY34; assembly: GCF_005222845.1. Classification (GTDB taxonomy): domain Bacteria; phylum Pseudomonadota; class Alphaproteobacteria; order Rhizobiales; family Rhizobiaceae; genus Neorhizobium. Next base: position 28,251 of record NZ_STFZ01000002.1, read on the forward strand.
GATCGAACTGTTTCTCTTCTGGCTCTGATCCAGCGGCCTGCCCCCCGGTTTGCCATTGCGCTGCGATGCGATAGAAGAACGACGAACGCACGCGGAAGAACGGCAATATATTGGTGACGAATTCGGGGATGACGAAATCTGTGGAACCGACATCCGAGGCAGCACGGCCTGGCCTGTTTGTGAGTTTCGAAGGCGGGGAGGGTGCTGGCAAATCCACGCAGATCCGGCGCCTGGCAGACATCTTGCGCAAACGCGGCCATCAGGTACTGATCACCCGCGAACCCGGCGGCTCGGCTGGGGCGGAAGCCGTTCGGCATGTGCTTTTGTCCGGCGCCGCGGAAGCCTATGGCGTGCGCATGGAAGCGCTTTTGTTTGCCGCCGCCCGCAACGACCATGTGGAAGAGGTCATTCGCCCGGCGCTTTTACGCGGCATGATCGTGCTCTGTGATCGCTTCATCGATTCCTCGCGTGTCTATCAGGGCATTACCGGCAATCTGGAATCAGCCTTCATAGAAGCGCTGGAACGGATCGCCATTGATGGTTTGAAACCGGACCTGACGCTGATCCTTGATCTGCCCGCCGAAAAGGGATTGGCACGGGCACAGCGCCGCAGCGCTGAAAGCGGCAGCACGGCTGCGCCGGATCGCTTCGAGAAGGAGACCGTGGACGTGCATGAAATGCGCCGCCAGGCCTTTCTCGATATCGCCGCCGGCGACGAAGTGCGCTGCCGTGTCATCGATGCCGACCGCATAGAAGCCATCGTTGCCGCCGATATCCTGTCCCAGGTGGAGCCGATGCTGCCGCTTGTAGCAGAACCTGCAGATGCATTGGAAAAGGCGCGATGAGCGATCCGACTTTCGGCATTCTGGAAGGCGCCGTGCCGCCGCAGACAAACCCGCATCTTTTTGGCCACCAGCACGCCGAAGACTTTCTCGCGGGCTTTTATCGCTCCGGTCGCAGCCACCATGCCATCCTCGTCGAGGGGCCGGAAGGCATAGGCAAGGCAACGCTTGCCTTCCGGTTTGCCAATCACGTGCTTTCGCATCCAGACCCCGCGACAGCACCGGCCCATCTGGAAGCCCCGGACGCAAACTCATCGGTCAGCCGGCAGATCGCGTCCGGCGCCTCTCATAACCTTCTGCACCTGACGCGACCGGTCGATGAAAAATCCGGCAAGGTGAAGACGGCAATTACCGTGGACGAAGTACGCCGCGCCGGACATTTCTTTTCGCAGACATCCGGCACGGGCAATTGGCGCATCGTCATCATCGATCCGGCCGATGATCTGAACCGCAACGCCGCCAATGCTATTTTGAAGATCCTTGAGGAGCCGCCGAAGCGCTCGTTGTTTCTGGTGCTCAGCCACGCACCAGGGAAACTCTTGCCAACCATTCGCTCGCGCTGCCTGCCGCTGAAGCTTTCGCCGCTGAACGATGAGGATCTGTCTTCTGCGCTGTCGGCGCTTCGGCTGCCGCTTGATGGCGGGCGCAGCGGGCAAGAGGTGCTTTCAGCCGCCAATGGCAGCGTGGCGCAGGCCTTGAAGCTTAAGAATTATGGTGGGCTCGAAATCATCACGGCCTTTGCCGATATTCTGTCCTCCAGCGGACCGGCAGCGCGCAAGGCAATGCACAGGCTGGCTGATGTTCTGTCTGCCAAGGACAATGACGTTGTCTTCGGGTTTTTCCTCGAACACCTGTCGGACAGTCTTTTGGCGCGGGCGCGGGACGCAGCATTTTCCGGCGATCTGGCCGGCGCCGACCGCGTCTCGCGGCTGGCGTCGCAGATCACCGAGCGCATCGGTGTTTCGCAGGCCTATAATCTCGACCGCAAGCAAACCATCCTCTCGCTGCTGGAAGATGTGGCACGCTGAGGCAGAAGGGCAGGCGGTGCGGGATTGGAGCATGCCTTGCGGGAAACTTGCTGTTTCGCATCCGCGAAATGTGGGTTAAGACGCGGCCAGAGAAATTTCACGAACGGTAAACGCTGGCCGCAATGTCGACAAAGACCCCTTACTACATCACGACCGCCATTTCCTATCCGAACGGCAAGCCGCATATCGGCCATGCCTATGAGCTGATCGCCACCGATGCCATGGCACGCTTCCAGCGCCTGGATGGCCGCGATGTGTTCTTCCTGACGGGCACGGACGAGCATGGCCAGAAGATGCAGCAGACGGCGCGCGCCGAAGGTATAACCCCCGAAGATCTTGCCGAGCGCAATTCCAATGAATTCCGTGAGATGGGCAGGCTTTTGAATGCATCGAATGATGATTTCATTCGCACCACCGAAGAGCGCCACCACAGAACCGTGCAGGAAGTCTGGCGGCGGATGGAAAAGAACGGCGACATCTATAAGGGTGGTTACGCCGGCTGGTATTCCGTGCGCGATGAGGCCTATTACCAGGAAGAGGAAACCGAGCTGCGCGCCGATGGCCTGCGCTACGGTCCCCAGGGCACGCCCGTCGAATGGGTGGAAGAGGAGAGCTATTTCTTCAAGCTTTCGGCCTATGAAGACCGCCTGTTGAAGCTCTATGAAGACCAGCCGGATTTCATCGGCCCGAATGAGCGGCGCAACGAGGTGATCTCCTTCGTCAAGTCCGGCCTCAAGGATCTGTCGATCTCGCGCACGACATTCGACTGGGGTGTGAAAGTGCCCGGCGACGACAAGCATGTCATGTATGTCTGGGTCGACGCGCTGACCAATTACATCACCGCGACCGGCTATGTCGAAGACGAGAACGGCGCGCGCGCCAAATACTGGCCGGCGGATGCGCATATCATCGGCAAGGATATCATCCGCTTCCACGCCGTCTATTGGCCGGCTTTCCTGATGTCGGCAGGCCTGCCGCTGCCCAAGCGCGTCTATGCCCATGGCTTCCTGCTCAACAAGGGCGAGAAGATGTCAAAATCGCTCGGAAACGTGGTCGATCCGGTTAATCTGGTAAACCACTTCGGGCTCGACCAGGTGCGTTACTTTTTCATGCGCGAAGTGTCCTTCGGCCAGGACGGCAGCTATTCCGAGGAAGGCATCGCCACCCGCATCAATGCCGACCTCGCCAATGGCATCGGCAATCTCGCCTCGCGCTCGCTGTCGATGATCAACAAGAACTGCGAGGGCAGGGTACCCGCGCCCGGCCCGCTGACGGAGGCTGACGAAGCAATTCTGAAAGTGGCTGACGAGGCCATAGCCATCTGCCGCGAGGAAATGGGCCGCCAGCAGGTTCACAAGGCGGTGGCGGCTGTCATCAACATCGTCAACGAGGCAGACCGTTATTTCGCAGCCCAGGAACCCTGGGTGCTGCGCAAGACGGATGTGCCGCGCATGGAAACGGTGCTTTACGTGACGGCCGATGTCGTGCGCCAGATCGCCATCCTCTTCCAGCCTATCATGCCGGCATCTTCGTCGAAGATTCTCGATCTGGTGGCCGTTGCAGCAGAAGATCGCGTGTTTGCCAAACTCGGCGAGGCGGGTCGCCTGGTGCCCGGCACGGAACTGCCGGCGCCTTCGCCGGTTTACCCACGTTATGTGGCGCCGGACGCCGACAAGGCCTGATGCAGAAAGGCCCGAGGACGACATGCTGATCGATACCCATTGCCATCTGGATTTTGCCGATTTCGACGCTGAGCGCGACGAGCTTGTGGCGCGCGCCCATGCGGCGGGCGTTGCCCAGATGGTCACCATTTCGACACGGGTGAAGAACCTGCCAACGCTTCTGGCGCTGACGGAGCGCTACCCATCGGTATTCTGCTCGGTCGGTACGCATCCCAACAATGCCGGCGAGGAACTGGATATCAGCGCCGACGAGTTGGTGCGTCTGGCCGAGGCGCATGACAAGGTGGTGGCGATCGGCGAGGCGGGTCTCGACTATTTCTACGATACGCAGACGCCTGCCAACCAGCAGACAGGCTTTCGACGCCATATCGAGGCCGCGCGCCGCACGCAATTGCCGCTCGTCATTCATAGCCGCAGCGCCGACGACGACATGGTGGCGATCCTGACCGAAGAGACGGGGAAGGGCGCCTTCCCCTTCATCCTGCACTGCTTTTCCGCCGGCCAGGCGCTTGCCGATGCGGGCGTGGCACTCGGCGGCTATATCTCTTTCTCGGGCATCGTGACCTTTCCGAAATCCGAGGACTTGCGCGAGATTGCCAGAACCGTGCCGATGGATCGGCTGCTGGTGGAAACCGATGCGCCCTATCTGGCGCCCAAGCGCTGGCGCGGCAAGCGCAACGAGCCGTCCTATGTGGTCAACACGGCAGAGGTTCTGGCGCAGGTGAAGGGCGTTTCCACGGACGAGATGGCGCAGATCACAACCGACAATGCCTTCCGCTGTTTTTCCAAGATGACGAGGATCTAACCCCGTGAAAGGTAGAAGACAGCGCTTCACAATCCTTGGCTGTTCTTCGTCGCCAGGTGTCCCCCGGCTCGACGGCGATTGGGGTGCGTGTGATCCACAAAATCCGCGCAATCGCCGCCGCCGCTCCTCCTTTCTCATCGAGCAGATGGCGGCGGACGGGGCGACCACCACTGTCGTCGTAGATACCGGACCGGATTTTCGCGAGCAGATGATTTCCGCCTCTGTGAAGCGTATCGACGCCGTTCTCTACACACATGCGCATGCCGATCATTTGCATGGCATTGATGATGTGCGTGGCTATTTTCATTCGCAGCACCAGCGCATTCCGATTTGGGCCGATCCGTTCACCATGGAACGAATCCGACAGGGTTTCGGCTACTGCCTGGAAACGCCACCGGGCGGCAACTATCCACCGATCGTTAAGCCGCATCTGATCGAGGATATCGACCAGCCGATCCGGATCGACGGACCTGGCGGCACGATCGAAATCCATGTCCATCGCCAGCAGCATGGCGAGATTGAGTCACTGGGTTTTCGCATCGGCAATGTGGCTTATTGCAGTGATGTGAGCGATTTTCCGCAAGAGAGCATAGCGCGGCTGCAGGGCCTTGACGTGCTGGTTATCGACGCGCTGCAATACAGTTACCACCCCAACCATCTGTCGCTTGAACAGGCGCTGGGCTGGGTCGAAAGGCTGGGCGCCGGACGCGCCATCCTCACGCATATGCATATTCCGCTCGACTACCAGACGGTACTCGACGAAACTCCGGCACATGTGGAACCGGCCTATGACGGCATGGTGTTTACGGTTGAACTGCGCTGACATTGATGCTCGCAAGCGTCCAGCGCACTTGTAAAGCTCATACGACCATCGAAAGACCGGGTCTGCCAGCACAAGCACATGCCAGAGATCCAAGCCCTCTGCCGAGCTTATATGTCCTTTAGTTCCATAATCCTTGTTATCCCGTTTTGGATTGTAGCGGGGTACATTCTATTTAGTAATGCGACAGTTGGGCCAGTTAGAGATGCAACAGTCTCGCCTCACGCCTTCTCATCTTCGGCCATTCGCGGCTGGCCGAGCTTGAACCAGGCTTTGCAAATCAGCCCATTCTCCACTTCGTAAAGACAGACGACATCCACCTCGCCGCGGCCTTGCGGATAGTTGCGCGTGACGGTCTCATGATCGATGACGAGATTGCCAAGCACGATGCGGCTGAGAAGCCTGCCATGCAGATCGGGCTCGCGGAAACGCTCGATATGGCGCGCCCGGATGTCGTCGGCGCCAGCTGCCAGGATCTCATTCGGAAATGCGTAATACAGACAATCCTCGTGCCAGCAGCGCATAAAGGCATCGATATCGCGGGCGTTATAGGCTTCGAGCTGGCGCGCCACGGGACCTACCACCAAAGCCTCGGCATCGCCGGCGTTCGGCGGCGTCATGGCATGCCGGCAATTGGTTGCTGGGTCAGGTAGAAATAGGCCCAGGCCGCCACGAAGGCTGCGATCACCACGACCAGAGTCAGCGCCTTCTTTTGCCACGGCGGTGTCTGGCGCGGCGGCTGTACCGGTTTCGGCTTTTGAAACTTGATGACGTTGTTCATGCCCCATCCATGCAATGATTGTTCTCGTCCCTTGCTAGCGGATTTCCGCGCCGACTGCCAGATCTGCCCAGGCGACACACGCGCCAACCGCCCGCCATCTCACAGTCCTGACACATCCTGTTCCGATCCTGGACGATGGAGATCTTGACGGCAGCGGATCTGCGTCTATCTGGGACAGGCGACGGAACCCTGCCCATTCAGGATCGTTCGATGTGCTCATCTTTTTGCCTGCCTGTCCCGCTATCCTGCCAGAGCGGGCGACCAGCCAGGCGCAAGGAAGCGAGCGTAGAAGAGGATCCGAAGCCGGTATGAGACATGGCGATGACAGGGGGCTGTGACATGAATGACATGGAAAACCAGATGGAACTTCAAGAATCCGCAATCGCGCTGTTTCTCGAGGAAAACAATCCCGACCAGTTGACCGATATCCTGGTCGCTGCCCTGGATGACGCATTCCGCCTCATGCAGGAAGATGTCGCACGCGATACAGTTCACTGATCTTGTCTGGCGGTGGCCTCAGCCATTGGCTGAGGCTGGAAATGCCACCGACACTTTGAGGCCTTGCCCGCTGCGGCCGGTCTCGAGTGTCAGGGCCGCACCATGCAGAGCGGCAATTTCGGCAATGATGGGAAGGCCCAGGCCGCTGCCGCTTTCATCGGTACGGCTGCCGCGATCGAAGCGGCGCAGAACCGATTGGCGCTTGTCCGGCGCAATGCCCGGCCCGTCATCCTCGACTTCCAGAACAGTCCTGTTGTCGCGCATCTTGAGGCGGACGGTGACTTCTGCCCCGCGCCCAGCATAGAGAAGCGCGTTGGAAATCAGGTTCTTCATCATTTCGGCCAAAAGCAGCGGCTCGCCCAGGACCAGGGCTGGCCCCTCGCCCTCATAGCCAAGATCGACATCGGCGTCCGCTGCCGGCGGAACGTGATCAGCCGTCAGATTTTGCGCGAGGTCCGCCAGATCGACCTGCGTCATCTGCGCCTGCGCGGCGCGGCTTGCCGCATCGATGCGCGACATCATCAGCAATTGCGCCAAAACCCGCTCGGCATGCGCGATTGCGGCGTCGGCCCGCTCGATAGCCGCATGCGCCTCGGCCGGATCGCCGGCGCGCGCGGCAAGCGCCAGCTGTGTACGCACCACGGCAAGTGGCGTGCGCAACTGATGGCTAGCATTGCCGGTGAAATGCCGCAGCGCCTCCAGCGCCGATTGCAGCCGCACCATGAAAGAGTTGACCGTCTCGACAAGGCCTTCCACCTCGTTCGGTACCTTTTCGCGGATCGGCTCGAGATCGTCGGGGCTGCGCCTCTCGATTGCACTGCCGAGCCGGTTCAGCGGTCGCAGGGATAACGAAACCGCAATCCAGACGATGACAGTCGCTCCCGCCATCATCAGCGTCAGGCGCGCTGCGGAATGGATGAGGATGGACTGCGCCAGTTGCCGCCGGGCAATGGTGGTTTCAGCCACCGTCACGGTAAACGGCACAGAGGAAATGCCCGTCGAGGCCGAGCGTGCAAGCGTTGCGACCCGGATCGGTTCGCCGCGAAAATCGGCATCGTCAAAGGCGGTCGATTGCCCCTCCCGGCGCGGCAGGGCCGGCAAAGACTTGTAGCCGGTGATGAAGGTGCCGGGCGGCCCATCGACGCGGTAGAAGACCCGATCCTGCGCCGCTGAGGTCAGCATTTCGAGCGCCACATAGGGAATATCGACCTCAAGCGATCCGTCCTCGGCCACCACCACCCGCTCGGCAATTGCCAGCGCCGAACCGGCCAGTACACGGTCGGACACATCATTGGCCGTCTGCTGCGCCTCGCGCCAGGTATCGGCCAGCGCCAAGGCGCCGAAAACGGCGGTTGCCGCAAGCAGCCAGGCAAGCAGGCGCCCGCGCAGCGAACCGGTGACGGTCCTCATGCCTCTTGCGCCGCCGCATCGAGATAATAGCCGATGCCGCGTGCTGTCTTGACCGTCAGCCCGTGCGATTGCAGGCGCCGGCGCAAGCGGCTGACATATTGCTCGATGGCATTGGCCGACAGATCATCGTCAAATCCGGTCAGTGAGCCAATGATGGCATCCTTGGAAACGACTTTGCCCGCTCGCATGAACAGGAGTTCCAGTAGCGCCAGTTCGCGCGACGGAATATCCACAGGCCGGCCAGCGGCGGAAAAGGTGCGCGATGTGAGATCGAAGGTCAGGCCGCCGAAATCGACGCGTGACGAGCGCAGACCCGCCTGACGGCGCAGAAGAACACGGATGCGCGCCTCAAGCTCGGAAATGTCGAAGGGTTTTGTCAGATAGTCATCGGCGCCGAGATCAAGACCCCTCACCCGTTCCTCGGGCGTGCCGCGTGCCGTCAGGATTATCACGGCGGCCTGGTTCTGGCGGGCGCGAATGGAGCGCAAAACGTCAAGCCCATCCATTTCCGGCAGGTTGAGATCGAGGATGATCAGATCGAAGTTCTGTGCTGCCGCGACCGCCTCGGCCGACATGCCATCGGATACCACATCCACGGCATAGCCGCTGCCGCGCAAAATGGTGGACAGGCCCTCGGCGAGCGTGTCGTTGTCCTCGACCAGCAAGATACGCAATGGAAAGTCTTCTCCCCTCTTCTCCTAGCAGGATAGAGGCGAAAGGGCTTGCTGTCACCCGCATTTGACCGATAGTCCCGGCTTCTCCCGCCTGGCCCCTGCTTGTCACCTTGAATGCCCTCGGGCATCATGGGTCGATGAAAAATCTATCGCTCGCCATCGGCGCTCTGCTTGCACTGACCTTGCCGGCCTTTGGCGACGTGACCCCCTACCCGGCACTGTCCGGCCGTCCGAATGCCCCGGAACTGGTCGTCTATTCCTCGCTGGACGAACCGCTGGCGCGCCCGATGATCCGTGCCTTCCAGAAGGCAAATCCGGATATTGCCGTGCGCTACGAGGACATGCTGACCGGGGAGATCCACGACAGAATCGTCGAGGAAACCGATGACGGACGGAAGACTGCGGATTTTGCCTTCTCTTCGGCCATGGACCTTCAGGTGAAACTTGCCAATGACGGCTATGCACAGCCAAGCGGCCTGCCGATGAGTGCCCGCTGGCCGGCCTGGGCCAATTGGCGCGATACGGCCTATGCGCTGACCTTCGAGCCAGCCGTTTTTGTCTACCATAAGCCGAGTTTCCAGAAAACGCCGCCACCCTCGACGCGAGCCGAATTCATCGAATATCTGCGCCAAGAGGGCGATGCCGTTTTCGGTCGAATCGGCACCTATGACATCGAGCGCTCCGGCGTCGGCTTTTTGTTTCTGTCACGCGACCAGGAACAGTTTGACGATATCTGGTCGGTGGTCAAAGCCATGGGTTCGGCGGGCGTCAAACTCTATTCCACCAGCGAAGCCATTCTGGAACGGGTGGCGGATGGCCGATTCGTGCTCGGCTATAATATCCTCGGCTCCTATGCGGCCGACTGGGCCTCCCATCACCCCGATGTCGGGATCATGCTGCCGAAGGATTATACCGTGGTGATGTCGCGGATTGGGCTTGTGCCGCAGGCGGCCCGTTCTCCGGATCTCGGGCGACGCTTTCTGGAATTCTTCATGTCGAAGGAAGGGCAGACCATCCTGACGCAGGAACTGGAAATCCCGGCGGTCAGTCCGGATGTCGCCGAAGGCAACACCGCAACGACCATGCGCGAAATGCTGGGCGGGCAGTTGAAGCCGGTGCCTGTCAGCCCCGGCCTGATGGTCTATCTCGACCAGGTAAAGCGCGCCCGGCTGATTGCCCGCTGGAATGATGAATTGCGCCTTCAGTGACGGGCCATCGCGGCGTCCCAAAAACCAATTGATGAACGTCAGGTAAATGTCAGCATAATGTGGTGCTTTGGTGGCGTTCGGGAACGTGGAGGCGCTTCCGGCACGCATGGGGGGAGATTGACGCAGCCAGAGTGCCGCGCATGACATCGTTTCAATCCCCTCTCCTGCTCTGAAGAACAAGACACAGCGTCGATGGACGCCACTGGAGGATAGACCTTGAAACATTTCATTTTTGCATCGCTGATCGCTTGCGCCATGGCTCTTCCCGCCCATGCGACCGATTACACCATCATGGCACCGGCAGCGCCTGGCGGCGGCTGGGACCAGACCGCCCGCTCACTGCAGACTGCCCTGCAGCAGGAAGGCGTTTCCAAGAGCGTTCAGGTTATCAACGTACCCGGCGCCGGCGGCACGATTGGCCTTGCCCAGTTCGCCAGCCAGCAGAAGGGCAAGGCCAATGCCCTGATCGTCGGCGGCTATGTCATGGTCGGCGCCATTCTCACCAACAAGTCGCCGGTTTCCCTTAAGGACGTGACGCCCATCGCGCGTCTGACCGGCGAAAACGAAGCGCTGGTCGTGCCGGCCTCCTCGCCGCTGAAATCGGTTGCTGATCTGGTGGCTGAACTGAAGAAGAATCCAGGCGCCGTTTCCTGGGGCGGCGGTTCGGCCGGTGGCGTTGACCACATCACGGCTGGCCTGATTGCCAAGGCAGCCGGCGTCGATCCGACAAAGATCAACTACATCGCGTTTTCGGGCGGTGGCGAAGCACTTGCCGCCATTCTTGGCTCGCAGGTCACCGTCGGCATTTCCGGCTTTGGCGAATTCGAAGCACAGATCAAGGCCGGAACCCTGCGGCTTCTCGCCACTTCGGGCGATGCCCGCATTCCCGGCACGGATGCCCCGACGCTGAAGGAAGCCGGTCTTGATGTCTCCGTGCAGAACTGGCGCATGATTGCGGCCGCTCCCGGCCTGACCGACGCCCAGAAGGCAGCGGTGACCGCGGATATCCAGAAGCTTGCAACTTCCAAGACCTGGCAGGAAACGCTGAAGACCAAGGGCTGGCAGGATACATACCTGTCGGGTCCCGCCTTCGAGGCACAGCTCGCCAAGGATATTTCCGCAACCGAAGCCATCCTCAAGGACATCGGACTGGTCAAATGAACCAAGGACCTGTGAAACAGGCAGAGGAGCGCCGCCCCGATTGGGCGGCGCTTGTCATCGCCGCCGTTCTCGTCGCCCTCGCCGTCATCATCTATATGGATGCTTCGCGCCTGCGCGAAATGATGGGCTATTCGCCCGTCGGCCCCTCGACCGTGCCGACATTCATCGCCATCGTGCTGGTCGGACTGGCCATCTGGACCGTATTTGCCGCCTTCCGCCGCGATTTTCCCGAACGCGAGCACCAGGAAATTGCGCCTGTTGCCTGGATCATCGGCGGTCTTGCCGCGCAGATGCTGTTGCTGGAAACTGCCGGATTTTCCATTGCCACGGGCGTGCTGTTTGCCGCCACCGCTGCCGGCTTCGGCAAGCGCAAGATCTGGATCTCGCTGCCCATCGGCATCGTGCTCTGTCTCGCTGTCTGGCTGGTTTTTGCCGGACTGCTGCAACTCTCCTTGCCCGCCGGACCGATCGAGCGCCTTTTCCAGTGAAAGTTAAGCCATGAGCACCTTTGAATTCCTGATGCAGGGGCTTCTGGTCGCGGCCCAGCCGATGAACCTTTTCTATGCCCTGATCGGCGTGACGCTCGGAACCGCTGTCGGCGTGCTGCCGGGTATCGGCCCGGCGCTGACCGTGGCGCTTCTCCTGCCCGTCACCTATCAGCTGGACCCCGCCGGTTCGCTGATCATGTTTGCCGGCATTTATTACGGCGGCATGTATGGCGGATCGACCACGTCCATCCTGCTCAACACGCCCGGCGAAAGCGCCTCCATCGTCACCGCGCTCGAGGGCAATAAGATGGCCCGCGCCGGACGCGGTGGACCGGCATTGGCGACGGCGGCCATCGGCTCCTTCGTGGCTGGCCTCATTGCAACCATCGGCCTTGCCTTCATTGCCCCCTTCATCGTCAAGCTGGCGCTGGTGTTTGGCCCGCGCGAATATTTCGCGCTGATGGTGCTCGCCTTCGTGACTGTCTCTTCGGCCTTCGGTGATTCGACGCTGCGCGGCCTGACAGCCCTTTTCATCGGCCTTGCGCTTTCGACAATCGGTATCGACCAGCTGACCGGCCAGACAAGGCTTGCCTTCGGCGTACCGGATCTTCTCGACGGTATCGAAGTGACGACGCTTGCGGTTGCCATGTTCGCCATCGGCGAGACACTATTCATCGCCGCCCAAGGCAATAAGGGACCCGACAAGGTGGAAGCCGTGAAGGGTTCCGTCTGGATGAGCGCCACCGACTGGGCCCGTTCGTGGAAGCCCTGGTTGCGCGGCACCTTGATCGGCTTTCCGATTGGCGCAATGCCGGCCGGCGGTGCCGAAATCGGCACATTCCTCTCCTATGCTACGGAAAAGCGCCTGACCAAGCATCCGGAAGAGTTCGGCCATGGCGCCATCGAAGGCGTGGCTGGGCCTGAAGCGGCCAACAACGCCTCCGCCGCTGGCACACTGGTGCCGCTGCTCACGCTTGGTCTGCCGACAACGGCAACCGCTGCCATCATGCTTGCCGGTTTCCAGCAGTTCGGCCTGCAACCCGGTCCTTTGCTGTTTGCCACCAATCCGCAGCTTGTCTGGGGCCTGATTGCATCGCTGCTGATCGCAAACTTCATGCTGCTGGTGCTGAACCTGCCGCTGATCGGCCTGTGGGTGCGTCTCCTCACCATTCCCAAGCCCTGGCTCTATGCCGGCATCCTGCTGTTTGCGACACTGGGCACCATCGGCGCAAATCCGTCGGTCTTCGAACTTGGCATGCTGCTCGCCTTCGGTGTTCTGGGCTATATCATGCGCGTTTTTGGTTATCCGATTGCGCCGGTCGTCGTCGGCCTCATCCTTGGGCCCATGGCCGAACAGCAGCTGCGCCGGGCGCTGGCCATCAGCCAGGGTGATTTCTCGGTGCTGTTTACCTCGCCGATTGCCGCGGTGCTGCTGACGATTGCCGCTCTGGCGCTGATCGTGCCGCTCATCCTGCGCGCTCGCGGACGCGGCGAAGTCCTGTCGCAGATGGCAGCCAACGAAGACTGATCCAAAGCCGGATCCAATCAATCTCCCGCCGATCGTCTTGTCGGCGGGAGATTTCTTTCGGGTCGAAACAAATCCCACGACACGTCGTTTACCAGCACGTTTTTCAGGTGAACGTCCATGGGCATTCTTCAGACAGAGCACCCGCAGTCCATGCTTCTTCGGCATGAGGTCTGCCGACCCACCAAAAGTTGACATCGCTTTGCCCCTGTCTTTTGCGCGGATATGCCTTCATTTCCGGCGCGGTTTGTTTTAGAGACAGTCCTTCAAACCCGCCGGAGGCGGCTTTCCGCACCCTTTGCAAGGTAATGTCGATCGATGCTTGATTCCCTCAGAACCGCCTCCCGCTCCTGGGTGTCGAAACTGCTCCTGCTGCTTCTCGTGGCCTCCTTTGCCATCTGGGGCGTTTCGGCGTCGATCATGAGCCCGAACAGCACTTCTGTGATGACCGTTGGCGACCAGCGGATTTCGCCGGAAGAATTTCGCCTCGCCTATCAGCGGCAGCTTGCAACGCTGAGCCGCCAGTTCGGCACGCAGCTGACCACGGAACAAGCACGCGCCTTCGGCATCGACCAGCAGGCATTCTCGCAGCTGGCCGCCGGCGCCTCGCTCGACCAGCTGTCGCAGGATATGCGGCTTGGCCTGTCGCAGGACCGCCTTGCCGGCCTGATTGCGCAGGATCCGGCCTTCCTCGGCAATGACGGTCGTTTCGATCGCCAGCTGTTCAGCACACGGCTGCGCAATGCCGGGCTTCGCGAGGAAGACTATATCAAGGAGCGCAGCAAGGTTGCCGTGCGCAGCCAGATTGTCGATGCAGTGTCTGACGGCTTCCAGCCACCCAAAGTGCTGACCGATGTGCTGAAGCAGTACCGCGACCAGAGCCGCGATGTGAGCTATCTGCTTCTCTCCTATGCCAATATCGATCCGGTCAAGGCCCCGAGCGATGTCGTGTTGGGCGCCTGGTATGAAGGCGTGAAGGCACGCTACCGTGCGCCGGAACAGCGCCGTTTCTCCTATCTGACGCTCCAGCCGAGCGATGTGGCCGACCCGACCTCCGTCACCGACGAACAGGTGCGCGCCGAATACGAGCGTCGCAAGGATAGCTACAAGACGCCGGAAACCCGCACCGTCGAACAGCTGGCCTTCCCCAGCAAGGAAATGGCTCAGGCCGCCTTGCAGCAGATGAAAGAACGCCAGCTGACATTTGATGCGCTGGTTTCCGATCAGGGTAAATCGGCCGCTGACGTGATGCTGGGTGATTTCACTCGCGACCAATTGCCAGATGCCGCTATCGCCACCGCCGTCTTTGCGCTTGGGCCGCAGGGCGGCGTTACCCCGGTGGTCGAGGGTGCCTTCGGCCCGGTCGTTCTTCGCGTCACCAATGTGCGCCCGGAAGTCACCCGCTCCTTCGATGCGGTCAAGGACGATATCCGCCGCCAGCTGTCGCTGAGTGCTGCGGCGCAGGATGTGCAGTCGGTGCATGACCGTGTCGAGGACATGCGTGGGTCCGGCTCGTCGCTGGAAGAGGCTGCCGCTCAGTTGAAGCTGAAGACGGGAACCATCACCAGCGATCGCAGCGGCCAGGATGATGCCGGCAAGCCGGTGGCAGGCCTGCCGGCTTCTGAAAGCCTGCTGACCGAGGTGTTCCGCACGGATGTCGGAGCAGAATCACTGCCCGCCAACCTGGGCAATGACGGCTATGTCTGGTTCGACGTGCGCGAGGTCATTCCCGAGCGTGACCGCACGCTGTCTGAAGTGCGCGACCGCGCGCTGGCAGACTGGACAAATGAACAGCAGCGCTCTGCCCTGTCGGCCAAGGCCGAAGAGCTGAAACTGCGCCTCGAAAATGGTGCAACGCTGGCCGCTATCGGCGAAGACCTCGGCCTTGCCGTTGAAACCAAGACCAGCCTGCGCCGCCAGGCTGGCGATGATGCGATCTTCGGCGCCGAAGCCATCAAGGCTGCCTTTGCCGGCCCCGCCGGCATCAACACCACCGCCAGCGGCGCCGATGGCGATAGCCGTCTCCTGATGCATGTGGATGCCGTCAACGACCAGCCGGCAGCCGAGACCGCCGCTGGCAGTGACCAGCAGGTTCAGCAGATTGCACGCGCTGCCGGCGATGACATGCTGGACCAGATGGTCAATCAGTTGCAGACCGCCTACGGTGTATCGATCAACCATGCACTTGCCGACCAGGCCATGGTGCGCTGATCGGCCGAGGGGGGACGCATAATCATGCCGGAACTGAAACCCTTCATCGCCAAGGTTGCCAATGGCGCGTCTCTCACGCGTGACGAGGCGCGGGCAGCCTTCGATATCCTGATGTCGGGGGAGGCAACGCCCTCGCAGATTGGCGGCTTCCTGATGGCGCTGCGCGTGCGCGGCGAAACCGTCGAGGAGATCGCCGGTGCCGTCTCCACAATGCGTGCCAAGATGCTGCCTGTCGCCACGACTTACGCTGTGATGGACATTGTCGGCACGGGCGGTGACGGGCTCGGGACCTATAATATCTCGACGCTTGCGGCGCTGATCGTTGCCGGAGCCGGCGTGCCGGTTGCCAAACACGGCAACCGCGCCCTCAGCTCCAAATCCGGCACGGCCGATGCGCTGACGGCACTCGGCGTCAAGCTCGACATTCCGCCAGACCTGATTTCACGCTGCATCGGAGAGGCCGGTATCGGCTTCATGTTTGCGCAGGTCCACCATGCCGCCATGCGGCATGTGGGGCCAAGCCGCGTGGAGCTTGGCACGCGCACGATCTTCAACCTGCTGGGCCCACTCTCCAATCCGGCCGGTGCAAAAAAACAGCTGCTTGGCGTGTTTTCGCCGCACTGGCTGCAGCCGATAGCCGAAGTGATGCGCGATCTGGGTTCTGAAACCGTCTGGGTCGTGCATGGTGACGGCATGGACGAAATCACCACGACCGGCGTAACCCATGTGGCGGCTCTGAAAAATGGCAAGATCCGCCAATTCGACCTGACGCCGGAAGATTTCGGCGTGGCCCGTGCGACGATCGACGACCTGAAGGGCGGCGACGGCATTGCCAATGCCAAGGCTCTGCGGGCCGTGCTGTCGGGGGCCAAGAATGCCTATCGCGACATCGCGCTCTGCAATGCGGCCGCCTCGCTGGTGATTGCCGGAATGGCTGCTGACGTGCTGGAAGGCATGATTCTCGCCACCCAGTCACTGGATAGCGGCAATGCCGCTCAGGTGCTCGACTGCCTTGTTGCGGTCTCCAATGAGGCTATGTGAGGCATCATGAGCGATATTCTGAAGAAGATCGAAACCTATAAGCGCCAGGAGATTGAAGCTGCCAAGGCGCGCGTGCCGCTTGCCGATCTGAAGGCGATGGCGGCAGATCAATCGGCTCCGCGCGGCTTTTATCGTGCCTTGCAGAAAAGGCGTGAGGCCGGTTCCTTCGGCCTGATTGCCGAAATCAAGAAGGCAAGTCCGTCCAAGGGCCTGATCCGCCCGGATTTCGATCCGCCGGCGCTGGCGCGCGCCTATGAGGCAGGCGGTGCGGCCTGTCTTTCGGTGCTAACCGACACGCCGAGCTTTCAAGGCGCGCCGGAATTTCTGACCGCTGCGCGTGCCGCCTGCGTGCTGCCGGCGCTGCGCAAGGATTTCATGTTCGACACCTACCAGGTGCATGAAGCGCGAGCCTGGGGTGGCGATTGCATTCTCCTCATCATGGCATCGCTATCCGATAACGACGCAAGGCGGCTGGAAGACGAGGCCTTTGCGCTCGGCATGGATGTGCTGATCGAGGTGCATGATGCGCAGGAGATGGAGCGGGCGCTGATGCTGTCCTCGCCGCTTGTCGGCATCAACAACCGCAATCTGCGCACGTTCGAGGTAAGCCTCGATGTCAGCGAACAGCTCGCAGCCATGGTGCCGGATGACCGTCTTCTGGTGGGCGAAAGCGGCATTTTTACCCATGCCGATTGTCAGCGGCTCAAAGCCTGCGACATCACCACTTTCCTTGTCGGCGAAAGCCTGATGCGCAAGGATGATGTGGCAGCGGCCACCCGCGAACTTCTGTCCGGGCAAGCGGCAAGCCAGGCGGCAGAATGATGGCGGAAGACCCCCGCCTCACCCATATCGGCGCCTCTGGCGAAGCGCATATGGTGGATGTGAGCGACAAGCTGGAAACCGTGCGCATTGCCACCGCGCATGGCTTTGTGCGCATGGCCGCGGAAACGTTGGACATCATCCGCCAAGGCAATGCCAAGAAGGGTGACGTGATCGGCACGGCGCGGCTGGCCGGCATCATGGCAGCCAAGCAGACGGCCAATCTTATTCCGCTCTGCCACCCGCTGATGCTGACCAAAGTCACCGTCGCTATTACCGAGGATGAGGACCTGCCGGGCCTGCGGATTGCCGCAACGGCCAAGCTCTCCGGCAAGACGGGCGTGGAGATGGAGGCGCTGACCGCCGTTTCGGTTGCCTGCCTTACCATTTATGACATGGCCAAGGCCGTGGACAAGGCCATGCAGATCGGCGGCATTGAACTGGTGTCGAAGACCGGCGGCAAATCGGGCGACTGGCGCCGCGACGGAGACTGACATCATGACCGCAGGCCTTCTCCCGGTATCCGAAGCCCTCACCCGCCTTCTGGGGCGCGCCAAGCCGGTGACGGAGGTGGAGAACCAGCCGCTGCGGGCAGCCCATGGTCGCGTGCTGGCCGACGACCTTACGGCCCGCCTCACCCAGCCACCCTTCCATTCCTCCGCCATGGACGGCTACGCGCTGCGGGCTGAAGATGCCCCAGCGATCGGTACCGAGCTTGTCGTGATTGGTCAGGCGGCAGCCGGTCATGCCTTTGACGGTGCCGTCGGACCCGGCGAGGCCGTGCGCATCTTTACCGGCGCACCAGTGCCCGAGGGGGCCGATGCCGTCCTTATCCAGGAAGATGCCGAGCCTCTGGACAATAACCGCATCCGCACAAGCTTTGCTGTGACCAAGGGCCGGCATATCCGCCCGCGCGGCCAGGATTTCACGCAAGGCGAAGCCGTGCTGACCGAGGGCACGCGGCTTGATTATGCGCGCCTGACGGTGGCCGCTGCCATGAACCATCCGGACCTTCCGGTCTATCGCCGACCGCGCGTGGCCGTGCTGGCAACCGGCGACGAACTGGTGCCGCCCGGCGAAAACCCTGCCGCAGCCCAGATCATTGCCTCCAACACATTCGGTATTGCAGCGCTTGTGGAAGCAGCCGGAGGCGAGGTGATCGATCTTGGCATTGTCGCCGATCGCAGTGCTCTCATCGAGGCCGCTATCGGTGAGGCCGTGAATGCCAAGGCGGATGTGTTGGTGACGCTCGGTGGTGCCTCCGTCGGCGATCATGATCTCGTTCAGGCAAGCCTGAAGGCCATGGGCATGGAGCTGGATTTCTGGCGCATTGCCATGCGGCCCGGCAAGCCGTTGATGGTGGGCTCGCTTGGCGCCATGCAGGTGCTGGGCCTGCCGGGAAATCCGGTGGCAAGCCTTGTCTGCGGCACATTGTTTCTCGAGCCGCTGATTGCCAGGCTCGCGCATCGCCCAGTGCCGAGCCGTGCCGGACAGGCAATCACCGCCTCTGCGCTTGCCGCCAATGACCATCGCCAGGATTACCTGCGTGCCACGCTGTCGCGCGACCATGACGGCAATCTGGTGGCCGAGAGTTTTGGCAAGCAGGATTCATCGATGATGAAGATTTTCGCACACGCCGACTGCCTGATCCTGCGCCCGCCACATGCGCTGGAACTGCCGGCAGGCGCCACCTGCCCTATCCTGTTGCTGCGCCCCTTCGGCGAGTGATCCGTTAGGGATAGATACCCGTAACACCCGGTAGATCCTCATCAATTCGGAGACTGCCGCGTGCCTGACGCCCCTTCATCTCCCGTTATCGTCTGGTTCCGCAAAGATCTGCGCCTGGACGATAACGGTGCACTGACGGCGGCGGCCCAGAGCGGCCGACCGGTGATCTGCGTCTATGTGCTGGAGCCTGCCAGCGACAAGGTGGGGCCGCTGGGCGGTGCGCAGCGCTGGTGGCTGCACCATTCGCTCCTGGCACTCTCTGACGCTCTTGCGCACAAGGGAAACCGTCTTGTGCTGCGCCAAGGGAAAGCCGCAGACGTTCTGCCGAAACTGGCCAGCGAGACCGGCGCGAGCGCCATCTACCTCAACCGACACTACGAGCGCGACGAGATAGATCCGCCGATCTTAAAAGCCCTGCAGAAACACGGTCTTGAAGTGAAACGCTTCAGGGGTCAGTTGCTGCATGACCCAAAGGCCATGCGCACCGGAACCGGCGGTCCTTACCGCGTCTATACGCCCTTCTGGAAGGCGCTGGAGAAGGATGGCGAGCCGCGCGAGCCTGTTGATGCACCAGCCTCCCTCCCCGCGCCTGAGAGCCTGCCTGTCTCGGACAATCTGCATGACTGGGATCTTTTGCCGACGCGCCCGAACTGGGCTGCGGAATTTCAAGAGCATTGGCTGCCCGGAGAAGCCGGTGCCCATCGGCGGCTGGTTGAGTTCGTCGCAAAGCCGATCCAGCGCTACAAGGGTGACCGCGACCTGCCGGGGCTGACCGATGCGACATCGATGCTCTCGCCGCATCTGACCTTTGGCGAGATTTCGCCGGCACGCGTCTGGCATGCGACGCGCGGCCTTGCGGCCACCAATGATGTCATTCATTTCCGCAAAGAACTTGTCTGGCGCGAATTCTCCTATCACCTGCTGGTGGAGTTTCCAGCACTTGGCGAGAAGAACTGGAACGATCGTTTCGACGCCTTCCCTTGGAGATTTGACTACCGACAGTTCAGCGCCTGGACGAAGGGTGAGACCGGCTATCCGATTGTCGATGCCGGCATGCGCCAGCTTTGGCGGCATGGCTATATGCACAACCGCGTGCGGATGATCACCGCCTCATTCCTAATCAAGGATCTGATGATCGACTGGCGAAAGGGTGAAGCCTGGTTCCGCGATACGCTGCTTGACGCAGACCCGGCCTCCAATGCCGCCAACTGGCAATGGGTGGCGGGCTCAGGCGCCGATGCCTCACCCTTCTTCCGGGTCTTCAACCCGATCCTGCAGGGTGAGAAATTCGACAGTGACGGCGACTATGTGCGTCGCTTCATCCCGGAACTGGCACAACTCCCCAACAAATACATCCATCGGCCCTTCGATGCACCGACGGACATATTGCGCAAGGCCGGCGTCACGCTTGGTGAAACCTATCCAAAGCCCATGGTCGATCATTTTGCCGCACGCGATGCGGCGCTTGCCGCCTATGCGCAGGTGACAGGCAAGACATCGGAACACGACCCGCGCGATTGAGGGTCCTTTCTCAACCTGACTGAACTTTCTTGTCTTCCTCTGCCGCAACAAAAAAAGCCGCTTGTCCTGCGCGAAGGACAAGCGGCTTTTCTCGTTTTTAGTCAGGCCAGCTCAGACGAGGCGGCTCTGCTCCAGGGCTGCTTCGATGAAGCTGGAGAAAAGCGGATGCGGATCAAGCGGACGGCTCTTCAGTTCCGGATGATACTGCACGCCGATGAACCAGGGATGATCCCGGTATTCGACGGTTTCCGGCAGAAGCCCATCCGGAGACATGCCGGAGAAGACCAGTCCGCAGTTTTCCAGCCGCTCCCGGTAATCGACATTCACCTCATAGCGATGGCGGTGACGCTCGGAAATATCCGTGGAGCCATAGATCTCGGCAATCTTTGTGTCGCGCTTCAGCGCCGCCTTGTAGGCGCCAAGACGCATGGTGCCACCGAGATCGCCGACAGCCGAACGCTTCTGCAACTCATTGCCCTTCACCCATTCGGTCATCAGGCCAACGACAGGCTCTTTCGATGGGCCAAACTCGGTGGAGGATGCCTCTTCGATGCCGGCCAGATTGCGGGCGGCTTCCAGAACCGCCATCTGCATGCCAAAGCAGATGCCGAAATAGGGCACCTTGCGCTCACGGGCGAATTTCGCCGCATTGATCTTGCCCTGCGCGCCACGCTCGCCAAAGCCGCCCGGAACCAGGATGCCGTGAACCTTTTCCAGATAGGGCGCCGGATCTTCCTTTTCGAAGACTTCCGATTCGATCCATTCGAGCTTCACCTTCACCTGGTTGGCAATGCCACCATGGTAAAGCGCCTCGATCAGCGACTTATAGGCATCCTTCAGACCGGTATATTTGCCAACAATGGCGATCGTCACTTCACCTTCCGGGTTGCGAATACGGTTGCTGACGGTTTCCCAGGCATCCAGACGCGGCTTCGGAGCCGGTTCGATGCCGAAGGCGGCCAGCACTTCCGAATCAAGGCCTTCCTTATGGTAGGCCATCGGCACGTCATAGATATTGGCGACATCGAGCGCCTGGATGACGGCAGACTGGCGCACATTGCAAAACAGCGACAGCTTGCGGCGTTCAGCCTCGGGGATCTCGCGATCGGCGCGCACCAGAAGAATATCGGGGGCAATGCCCATGGCCTGCAATTCCTTGACGGAATGCTGTGTCGGCTTGGTCTTCAACTCGCCGGCTGCCGGAATATAGGGCATCAGCGTCAGATGCAGATAGACGGCAGCGCCGCGCGGCAATTCATTGCCAAGCTGACGGATTGCTTCAACAAACGGCATCGCCTCGATATCGCCGACCGTGCCGCCGATCTCGCAGATGACGAAATCATATTCGTCATTGCCCTCGGTGACGAAATCCTTGATTTCATTGGTCACATGCGGGATCACCTGAACGGTTGCGCCGAGATAATCGCCACGCCGTTCCTTGTCGATGATGTTCTTGTAGATGCGGCCGGTGGTGATGTTGTCGGTCTTGGTGGCCGAGCGCCCTGTGAAGCGCTCGTAGTGGCCGAGATCGAGGTCGGTTTCCGCCCCGTCATCGGTCACGAAGACCTCGCCATGCTGCGTCGGGCTCATAGTGCCCGGATCGACGTTGAGATAAGGGTCGAGCTTACGCAAGCGAACCCGGTAACCGCGGGCCTGTAACAGGGCTCCGAGGGCTGCGGCCGCAATTCCTTTTCCGAGGGAAGAAACCACGCCGCCTGTGATGAATACATATCGCGCCATGGGAGTCACCGGATACCTTCATACGAACGATTCCACCAGCCCATATTTTGCTTCGGGTCGGTTAAAGCTGTTGAAATCTGGACAAAAGAAAACCGGCAGGCTTTCGGCCTGCCGGCATGCGATATTATCCGCGGCCTTTATCGGCCGGTCGGAACAGCCGTCGGATCGACCGGTGCCGGAGCCGGAGCGGCAGAAGGAGCAGCATTGCCGGATTGGCCGGGGGCTGGCCCAAGCGAATCGAGGATGCCATTGCCGCCGCCCTGCTGCGTCGCGGGGATCCGGTTCAGAATATCGGTCGGACGCGATTCGTAGCGCGACAGGATGCCAAGCGCCAACGACGTGATGAAGAACAGCGTCGCCAGAATGGCGGTAGTCCGGGTCAGCGCATTGGCCGTGCCGCGCGCCGACATGAAGCCGGAACCGCCGCCGACGCCAAGGCCGCCGCCTTCAGAACGCTGGATAAGTACGACGCCAACAAGCGCCAGCACGATCATGAGATGGATAACGATCAATACGGTCTGCATATCAGTCCAGTCCTGCGCGCCTTCAGGCGGCATACACAATGGTTTGGCCGGCTCTTTACCCGAGCCGGACCGGCATTCCAAGGGGCAAGTGCAAAATGTCCGCGCGTTTTGCGGATTTAAGCCGTCAGCACCTCGTAAGCCCCATAGATGGCGAGGAAATCGCTGGCTTTCAAGCTGGCGCCACCGATCAGCGCACCATCAACATTGGCGATGCCCATCAGTTCGCGCGCATTACCGGGCTTGACCGATCCGCCATAGAGGATGCGCATGGTTTTTGCCGCATCACCGAAGCGGGCCACAAGTTCGGCGCGCATGAAGGCATGCGCCTTTTCCACATCGTCCACCGTCGGCGTCAGACCCGTGCCGATTGCCCAGACAGGCTCATAGGCAATCACGGTTGTCTCTGCGTTAGCGCTGTCAGGCACGGAACCCGCCAGCTGGCGCTTGAGGATTTCCAGCGTCTGGCCAGACTTGCGCTCGTCTGCCGTCTCGCCGATGCAGATGATCGCAGTCAGATCCGCCGCATAAGCGGCTTCAGCCTTGGCGCGCACCAGATGGTCGGTTTCGGCATGGTCGCTGCGGCGCTCGGAATGGCCTACGATCACGTATGTGGCAAAGCAGTCGGCAATCATTTCGGCAGAAAGATCGCCCGTATGGGCACCGGACTGGTCCTGGTGGCAATCCTGCGCGCCGATCATAAGCGCACTGTCTGTCGAAAGCGCTGTGGCCACATAGAGCAGGGTGGCCGGCGGGCAGATCAGCGCGTCCACTTTTTCAGCCAGCGGCCCATCCACACCCTCGGCAATCGCCTTGATCTGGTCCAAGGCGGCCCGAGTGCCGTTCATCTTCCAGTTTCCCGCAACCAGCGGGCGAACGTCCGGCGTCATGTCGCTTTGCTTCCCTTCGCTCCCGGCCAATCGAACGTGCATAGATGTCGATTGGCACCCTCATCTTTTTGGTAGTGTCCGCTTTCTAGCCCGTTCTGGCGGCGATTGGTACGAAAAAGCGGCAGTTTGGTTCAAAAGTGTGGTTAAAGCCCGTGCGGTACCGGCTCAGCCGGCGGTCAACAGGAAGTTCAGAATGTCGCGCCAGTCGCTCATACGCACCGGTGTGCCATGCCCGCCGGTCTGAAACAGCCGGAAACGCACCGGATAGGATTTTGCCGCCATCTTCGTGTAGAGCGCAACCTGATCGCCCGCGGCATAGACCTTGTCGTCACTGCCATGGGCTATGTAGATCGGGATCTTCAGCCGTGCCGCCGGCGTCGTCAGGAAGCCCGGATCGGGTGCGCCGCCCATGATCACCAGCCCCTTCAGGTAGCGCACGGCCTCCTTGTCGCGGCTCACGCTGTGACAGATGAAACTGCCCATCGAAGCGCAGGCAAGGATGACCGGCCGCCCCTTGGACAGTTCGAAGGTGAGGCGGATCAAGGCTGCGATATCGGCAGCGCCATTCGGATCGAAGGAGCGCATCGAGGGGGCGTAATAGACGCCGCCATTCAGCACTGCGAGATTTTTCAGACGGTTGAAATTGCCGCCAAAGGAATAGTCATTGGCGCCGAGGCGGCGGTCCCCGCCCCGCCCGTGAATGAAGATCACCGTGAAGTTTGCGTCATTCAATCGGCCCGCACGCATGACGTCGAGCTTGGCGCCGCCCAGCGTCAGCGTCTCGTTTTCCTGATATTGACGCACGCGCAGATCGACATAGTTCGATTTCACCCGGCGTTCCGGCTCCTGGTCGCGCTCGTTGATATCGCGCAGTTCCTGATAGTCGATCACGGCAAAAGCGCCGCCATCGCGTGATTCGAGAACCGTCTGGCGGGAGAAGAGGTCGTCCTTGAACGGCCGGATCGGCCCATCCTGCGCGGCAGATGCAGCGGTAATGCCGCATAGGAACAGCAAGCCGGACGCCATCACACGCAAATGATCTGTGGACATGCGGGAAAGGATACGTTTCATCAGCATGGTCTGCCTTGCTATCCCTGTCTCGACGGCGCAAATCCTGATGCCAAACCTGTTCAACGCGCGCAGGCATCGCGAAAAGGCCGGTTATCTGGCACACTCGCTGGCGATTCGATAGCCATCGGCGACCGGAAATGCACGGCCCTCGCCGGCTCATTGCGCGCCCAAAGGCCAAATTGACGGACCCTCATGGACGATACGACAGACCTTTTCGCCAGCATTCCGACGCCAAGCCCCAAAGCCACTGACGTTGCGCCCGCAGCGGAACAGAAGAGGGCGCCCGCCCGGCCAGCCGCTGCGTCTGCGTCGGCAAGCGACATCTATGACGCCTCCTCCATCCGGGTTCTCGAAGGCCTGGAACCCGTGCGCATGCGCCCCGGCATGTATATCGGCGGCACCGACGAAAAGGCACTGCACCACCTGTTTGCCGAGGTCATCGACAATTCGATGGACGAAGCTGTCGCCGGCCACGCCAATTTCATCGAGGTGCATCTCGATATGCAGGGCTGCCTGACGGTGACCGACAATGGCCGTGGCATTCCGGTGGAAAACCACCCGCAGGTGCCGGGCAAATCGACGCTTGAAGTCATCATGACAAAGCTGCATGCGGGCGGCAAGTTCGACGGCAAGGCCTATGAAACCTCCGGCGGTTTGCACGGCGTCGGCGTGTCCGTCGTCAATGCCCTGTCGGACATGCTGGAAGTCGAAGTGGCGCGCAATCGCAAGCTCTACCGCCAGCGTTTTTCGCGGGGTGTGCCGCAGGGCGGGCTGGAAGAACTGGGCGATGTGCAGAACCGGCGCGGCACGCGCGTGCGTTTCCATCCCGATCCGCAGATTTTTGGTGACCATGCGAAGTTTGACGCCGGCCGGATTTTCCGCATGGCGCGCTCGAAGGCCTATCTGTTCGGCGGCGTGGAAATCCGCTGGAGCTGTGATGCGGGCGTGGTTCAGCCTGGCGGCGAGATCCCTGAAAAAGCGGTCTTCCATTTCCCCGGTGGCTTGAAGGATTATCTGGCGGCCACGCTTGGCAAGGATTTCACCGTAACCCGCGAGATCTTTGCCGGGCGTACGGAAAAGACCGGTGGCCATGGCGCCATGGAATGGGCTGTCACGTGGTATGGCGGCGATGCCCAGCTTCATTCCTATTGCAACACCATTCCGACCCCCGAAGGTGGCACGCATGAAGCCGGCCTGCGCATTGCGCTGACCAAGGGGCTGAAGAACTATGCCGAACTGACGCAGAACAAGCGTGCCCGCGAGATCACCACTGATGACGTGATGATCTCTGCCGTCGGCATGCTCTCGGTCTTCATCCGCGAGCCGGAATTCGTCGGCCAGACGAAGGACAAGCTGGCGACGGTCGAAGCCCAGCGCATCGTTGAAAATGCTCTGCGCGATCCCTTCGATCATTATCTCGCCGGCAATCCGGGCGAGGCAGCCAAGCTGCTGGAATGGGTGATCGAACGCGCCGAAGAGCGGCTTCGCCGGCGCAAGGAAAAGGAAGTCAACCGCAAGACGGCAGTGCGCAAGCTGCGCCTGCCCGGCAAGCTGGCCGACTGCTCGCAAAATACCGCCGAAGGCGCCGAACTATTCATCGTCGAAGGGGATTCGGCCGGCGGTTCAGCCAAGCAGGCGCGCAACCGCATGAACCAGGCCATCCTGCCGCTGCGAGGCAAGATCCTCAATGTTGGTAGCGCCAGCCGCGAGAAACTGTCTGCCAACCAACAGATCGCCGACCTCATTCAGGCGCTGGGCTGCGGCACGCGCGGCAAATATCGCGAAGAAGACCTGCGTTACGAGCGCATCGTCATCATGACCGATGCCGATGTCGATGGCGCGCATATCGCCTCGCTCTTGATTACCTTCTTCTATCAGGAAATGCCGGAACTGATCCGCGGCAATCATCTCTATCTGGCCGTGCCGCCGCTTTACGTCATCCGCCAGGGGGCGAAGATCGTCTACGCCCGTGACGATGCGCATCGGGCCGAACTGATGGAAACGGTGTTCAAGAACAAGAAGGTGGAAATCGGCCGCTTCAAAGGCCTTGGTGAAATGATGCCGGCTCAGTTGAAGGAAACCACAATGGATCCGGGAAAGCGCACGCTTTTGCGCGTCGGGATCGACGAGGTGGATTTCGAGGGCACGCGGGAGGCCGTCGACAACTTGATGGGCACCAAGGCAGATGCGCGCTTCCGGTTCATCCAGGAACGGGCAGCCTTCGCCGACAATCTCGACATCTGATCAGCATAACAGCTGAGGTTGAAGATATGAGGAAGGCGGATCGCCTTCCTCATGTGCGTCAGGTGGATGGCGGGTCCTGCGGGTTGGCCAAAGCCCTGATCAGGGCGCTGACCAGCGATTTTGCCTCATAGGGTTTGCGCACAACAGGCACTTCGAAACTGGCCGGGATCACCGACTGGTCGCTATAGCCTGTGGCAAAGATGAAGGGCACGTTGCGACGCGCCAGTTCCTCGGCAATTGGCAGCGATGTGCCGGAGCCGAGATTGACATCGAGCACCGCAATATCCGGCGTAAAACTCTTCAGCTGGCGAAACGCCTCGGCGGCTGAGGGCGCGGTCGTCACCCGCGTGATGCCATTGTCCATCAGCATGGCTTCCACGTCGGCGGCCACGAGCATCTGGTCCTCCACCAGCAGAAGATCCAGTTCCCGTAAGGTCGAGGCGATATCCGCCGCTGAAACGCCGCCGAGCACGATATCGTGCAGCATTGCCGGTGCGTCTGTGCGGTGCAGGTGCTTGGCCGGCACGAAGAAACGGGCGGAAAGCCCTTCCGGCAGGTAAGAGACCTCGCTTCGTCCGCCGATTTCATACGGAATACTGCGGTCGATCAGCACGGTGCCGAAACCGGAGCGCGATGGGCGCGCCACCAGAGGCCCGCCGGTTTCCAGCCAGTCCATTTCGCAATCGCCTTCATCCGTCAGCAGCCAGCGGATATCGAGATGCCCTTTGCTGACGGAAAGCGCACCATATTTGGCGGCATTCGTCGACATTTCATGCAGGACGAGCGCCATGACGGAAAAGGCGCGGCTGTCCAGCCAGACATCCGGGCCAGACAGGGTAATCTTGCGGTCTCCATCGCCATAGGGCTTCAGTTCGGCTTCCAGGAGTTCGCGCAGCGCGCCACCATCGCTGCCGCGCACCACCTGGTCATGGGCATAGGACAGCGCCTGGATGCGGCCCTTCAGTGTCGCGACATAATCACTGATGGCCCGGCCTTCCTTGACCGGATGCCCGACCAGAGACTTGATGACCGCCAGGATGTTTTTCACCCGGTGGTTCAATTCCTCGTTCAGCATGCGCTGGCGCACATCCGCCTTGCCACGCTCATCGGCCAGCATCTCATTGTGGTGCAGCACCACCTCCACCAGAACCGCACGAATGGCTTCGGCGATTTCCCATTCACCGTCTGCCCAGCGCTGCGCCCTGTGGTGCACCGTCTGCTTCCAGATGGCAAAGCTGGTGCGTGGTGTCAGCCGATCGCCCAGCGGACCGCTGACATAGGACTTGTCGGGATTGCCGGCCCAGTTCAGCGTCTGCACCAGTTCGCGCCGGAAAAAGAACAGATAATCACGCGGCCGCTGCGAGAGGGGAATGGCCAGCACGCCGCAAACATCGGCAGCATAATCGGCCGTCTGCGGCAGATGCATCGAGATGTGATCCGTTCCCCAGATGCGGCCATTAGCGACGGAGCTGACGAAATCGGCAATGTCTGCGATGTCTCTCTCCGGCGGCACGGAACCGACACCGGTCCAGATGCCATCGAGCCACAGGCCAACGCCGTCGCAGGGCATGATGCCGGCAAATTCGTCCAGCGACTGGCGCAACAGACCACTGATGTCGGCGTTCTGCGATGCCGTCTGCAAAAAACGATCCAGCGAGCGGCGCGCGCTGTTGGCGGTATCGAGTATCTGCTTCTGCTTCAGCGCGCTCAGGTGCAGCGAGAAGAATTCGCCGAACATTTCGGCGGCCACCCGCTGCGGCATTCCAAGCGCCTTCGGCTCATAATGATGGCAGGCAATAAGCCCCCACAATTCTCCATCAACAATGATGGAGATCGACATGGACGCGGCCACGCCCATATTGCGCAGATATTCGCAGTGAATGGGGGAAACACTGCGCAGATGGGCAAAAGACATGTCCAGCGGCTGGCCGTCATCATCAACACCCGCCACCATCGGCACCCTTATGCCGCTGGCATCCGAGATCACCCGGATGGTGTTTTTCAGATAAAGGATACGCGCCTGTTTCGGGATGTCGCTGGCGGGGAAATACTGCCCCTTGAAGCTTTCCAGATCGCGGCGCTTGTATTCGCTCACCACCTTGCCAGAACCGTCATGCTCGAAGCGATAGATCATGACTCGGTCGTAGCCAAGCATGGCAAAAATCAACCGCACCGATTTTTCCACCAATTCGTCAATGCCGGAGATGGCACGGATACGGCTGATCAGCATGCGCGCCATTTCGAGTGGCTGATCGGTATCGGCCAAGGCCGGCTCGAACTCCATGATCGCGCAGCTTTCCAGCCGATGCACGGCGATATCGAATGTGCCGCCCGGCAGGGCGACCCCAAGCCGAAGGGCTGGTCGGGCCGGATCATCGGACGTGGCCAGCGCATTGCGCAGCGTATGGGCAAGTTCAGCCCCCAGCGCCTCGTCCAGCCTTTGCCCGACAAGGTCACGGGACAGGCCGAGCATCGTCATTGCATTGGCAGAATGGCGCAGAATATGCCCACCGCTCGGCTCGCAGACGATCAGGCAACCATGCGGCTGTATGCTGTCTGGTATGTGGATCGGTTCGCGGTCGCAATTCGTCAGGTCGACCGTAGAGGCATTAGGCATCAATATTTTCCCTGAAGGCAGTTTCCGCCACGGCAAATGCTACCTGCGACGCTTCGACCACCCTGTCCATGTGCATCTGCGGCGCGCTGTCGAGAAACTGTAGAAAGGTCTTCCAGTCCTTAGACTGCGCCTGTCCTGCCAGATGAGAGGCTCCGTATGCCTCACTCAGTCCGAGATCGCGGGCGCGGACATAGAGGATCCGTGCGCCAAGAGACGATCCCTGCAAAACGTAGAGCACACCCATCAGGCTTTCCAGATCACTCCTGATAGAAATATCGTGTACGGGCGGCCTTACCGTCACATTCAGGTCGTCCATGTCGCGCAGGATGAGATCGCCGATGAAGCGTGGACGCCAGCCGGAAAAATGCACTGGCCAGGGCATTTCAGTCAGTCGCGCCTCCAGCGGCAGACGAAATGCATGCAGGCCTTGCAAATAGAGACGGTATCGTTCCAATGTGTCGAAGGAACCGACGGCAGTATCGACCGCGGAATGTTGGTGGGAGGTTCGCTCCCTCAGCAGGAATCGACGCGATGATGCGGTCATGGGGGGAAGCAATGCAATGTTGACGATATCATCATTTCTAGCGCATCTGTGCGTGACGGCAACCGCCACTCTCCTGTATCGCACATAAAGGTTGCGCGCCGCCTCTCGTCAGGCCGACGCAGCCTTTGGAAAAGGATGATGTTCAACCGTGAATGACACCGATAAAACACCGGTGGGACCGCGCTGGCTTGGTCCCGTCGCTCCCATGCGCATCGCACTCATCCCGCCTATTTCGGCTGCGCGCTGGTTGCTTGTGCTTGTGGTCTTCGCCGGCATTTATTTCTTCCATGGCTTTCTCGTTCCGGTGCTGGCGGCACTGGTCATCGGCTTTGCCAGCTGGCCGATCTATCGCGAACTGCTGCGCCGGGTTGGCGGCAACACAACGCTTGCCGCCACCATCGCGCTGCTGCTGGTCCTGTCATTCCTGATCGTGCCTGTCGGCATCGCAATTTCCTATACGATCGGTGAAGTACGCGAATGGATCGGCTGGGCCCTGCAGGCCAACCGGATCGGCTCACCGCCGCCGGTCTGGATCGTCAACCTGCCGATCGCCGGCGAATGGCTGGCCGCCCTTTGGGAGCGCCATATCGGCGAGCCGGGCGCGATCGGCGCCCTTGTGCAACTCGTCAGCGGCGCAAATATCGGCAATATCTACCGCGGCGTCATTGCCGCCGGCGACGGTGTCTTCCATCTGCTCCTGACGCTGCTGTTCATGCTGATCGCGCTGTTCTTCGTCTATCGTGACGGAGCCGCTTTCTCGCGTCAGATCGATATGCTGGGCGAACGCATCCTGCCGACGCGCTGGGAGCGCATTTCACGCGTGGTTCCGGCCACGATCAGCTCCACCGTCACCGGCATGACACTGATCGCGATTGGCGAAGGCATCGTGCTGGGCATTGCCTACTGGATTGCCGGCGTCCCCTCGCCTGTCACGCTGGGCGTGCTGACCGGGTTGATGGCACTGATCCCCGGCGGGGCACCTTTGTCCTTCACACTCGTATCGATCTATCTGGTTGCCAGCGGATCGACTTTTGCCGGCATTGCGCTCTTCGTCTGGGGTTCCGTGGAACTGTTCATCGTCGACAAGACGCTTCGGCCAAGGCTTGTCGGAGGCCCGATCAAACTACCCTTCCTGCCGACATTTTTCGGCCTGGTGGGCGGCGTGAAGACCATGGGCTTCCTTGGCCTGTTCATCGGTCCGGTGCTGATGGCGCTGCTGGTCGCCATCTGGCGCGAATGGATGCGCGAAATCGAACTGGCGGCGGTGCCGCCAGTTCCGGTCGAGGGCGATGTGGCAAAAAGCCGTCGGCTCGCCTGATCCATCAATCAATCCTTGAGTCTCTTTTCCATGAAGAGGCTCAAGGGATCGGGCTTGTAGCTGCCGAAAGGCTCGATCTCGACATAGCCCGCCTTGCGATAGAGGCCGATCGCTTCCGGCTGATAAATGCCGGTTTCAAGCCGCAGAACGCCAACACCGAGCCGCAGCGCTTCTGCTTCCAGCGTGTCCAGAAGCCGCTTGCCGAGCTTTAGGCCGCGGGCCTTGTCATCAACGAACATCCGTTTGATTTCACCGCTCTGGTCGGCGTAGCAGACAATGCTGGCGCAACCGAGCACATCCTCCCCATCGCGCGCCACGAAAAACGAAACATTGGCCTCTTCAAGATCCTCAAGCGGCAGCATATGGTTGCTTTCGGCGGGATAGAGCGAGGCTGCATAGGCGCTGGAAAGCTCCAGGAGACGGATGACACCCTCCTGACGCGGTGGCTCCCGACCAATGACAATTTCTCTCTGCATGCTGCATTTCCTCAGTGATTTTCGACCTGCCTTCACGCGGTCATGATTTTCCCCTTACCGTCAAGTTTGCAACCAGACAAGGAACGCGGGAATGCAGGCAGCCCTCATCATGATGACCATTCTCGGTTGTGACGACAGCGCCACAGATTGCCAATATATAGCAACCCTCAACCAGCGCTGGCCGAGTATCGCGCTCTGCGATTCTGTCTCGGAAAAGGAGTTACAGGCCTTCGTTAACGTGTCCTACCCGGTCGTGATCGCCGTATGCCAGGATCCGACCATAACGGAGGCTAAGGCAGCCACCTCGCCTTCCCTGCCGCTGAAGCAGACGCCGACGCCTCAATCACCGGCGCAGGAGCGCGCCCAGGAACAAACGCTGGCGCAGCAGGCCATCACTCGTGCGAAAACCATCCTGCCGGATGCCGAGAAGATGCGTCACTTGGTGCGCAGCCCCTTGCGTCTGGCGGAGGATGGTTACAGCTGGGTGGTGCGCAAACTGCGCTGAGGAACGGGATCGCCCGTGTCAGGCGGCAATCGCTGCCTGGTCGGCAAAGCTTCGCGCCAACTGCCGCTCTTCGCTGTGATGCAGCGTCTCGACCATGTCGAGCAATTCGTTGACCGGCGAGAATGGCTCGGCGCTTCTGGCAAAACGCTGCATCAGAGGCGCGCAGATGCTGTCGGCGGAACTCACATAGGCGTGCGACATCATCTCGCGCCACAGCATGGTCGCTTCGACAAAGACATCGGCAACGTCGCGGCCAAGCCCCGCTGATTCGTAAAGGGCGCGCACCGCATGGCGCCGCCCGGTTGCCATGATCGAGCGCACGCGCCGATCTTCAAGACCGGAGAGATCGGTCATGGCGGCTGCAAAGAATTCGATACGGCCGCTGCACAGAGCATGCATCAGGAAAGCAGGTGTCAGCCGACCGGCATCGCGCAGATGCGCAACAAGCGCCGGCATTTCCTCCGGCAGTGCCTGACCAGCCAGTGCAATGGTGGCGGCATTGCCGGCCTGGCGCGTGACATGCGAAATGCGCGCAGCACTCAGCGTCGATTGGACGAGCGGCGACAGCGCCAGTGCCGAGCTGACATGGTGAACAAGAAGATCGCGGGCCTCGGCCGGCAGGTCCGTGCGCACAAGCAAAAGGTTGCGGATATCGGCTACGCGGCCATGGCGCTCGGAAATCCGCTTCAGCGAATAGCGGGTCAGAAGCGCCTGCCGGTTTTCCAGGAGAAGCAGGATTTCGCCCTGATCGCCAACTTCTGCTATGGCAGCCGCAACACCGCGCGTCACGACAGGGCGGGCGGCAATCAGGCCGCGTGTCAGATTACTGCCGCGACCGACGAGATCTACAAGATCGGCCTCGGAAAGAACCGGCGAAAGCGTAAGCACCGGGCAGGCAATTTCGGGCTGATCTTCCGCCAGCGCCAGAATGAGGGCACGCGGCGCCGATGCGACCGGCGCGATGGCTTCAGACAGCGCACGGCGCACATTGGGAGACGGATCGTCGAGTAGATGCATCATGGCATGCACGGCCGCCAGGCGCTGCGTATCGTCGAAACTCAGCTTCGAGAAGGCCTTGACCAGCGCCTGGGCAGCCCGTGCCCGGTCTGTTGCGCCCGCGGTTTCTGCCCAACGAAGAAAAGCCCTTACAATCACTGGTACGCGCCTTCAATGATGGGAGTGCTCAACTGTCGACGTCTCCCTGCCGGACAGGCTAGAGAGAAATGGTTTATGATCGGTTCACCATATCCGTTAATCTTCGGATGTCGGGCTGTGAGCTGCGCGATGCGCCTCAGCGCGGCGGGCGCTTCAGCTGAAAGACGTCTGCTCCGCCATCGGCATAATCCATATAGCCCATGCGGGCGACAGGGCTGGCAAGCACCATATCGATGCGGCCATCGCGGATGATCTCCTCACTGAGATGAATGCCTAGAACCTGGCCGAACACCATCACCGATTCGGACTCCTGCCCTTGCAGATCACGCGGCACGATCACTTCGGTGACCCGGCATTCCAGCGCTGCAAAGGCCTCGGCCACGAAGGGCGCATCGACCAGTTCCCCCATCTTCGGGGTCAGCCCGGCCAAAGCAAATTCATCGACGCCGTAATCGACCGGAGCCGACGAGACATTCATTTTGTCGACCAGCGGCCGGCTGACCAGGCTTGCCGTGAAAAACCCGGTCTCCTCGGCATTCTTCAGGCTGTGCTTGCGGCCGCTTGAAGAAAACATGATGATCTTTGGGCGATCGGAGACGATATTGAAGAAAGAATAGGGTGACAGGTTGAACGAGCCGTCCCTGCCCTTCGTGCCGATCCAGCCGATTGGCCGCGGTGCAACGATGGCCTTGAACGGATCATGCGCCATGCCATGCTGGTTTGTGTCGGTCGTATAAAACATGGGCGTCAGGCTTCCTCGCCGCCGGTCCAGGTGACGATCTGCGACAGGTCCGGGCGCGGTCTGTCTGTCTGCGGGAAGTTGGTGGAACCTATATAGAGGAAGCCAGCGACCTTCTCTTCTGCCCGAACGCCGAGAATTGCCTTGGCAGTTTCGTCATAGGAGATCCATTCGCTCAGCCAGTTGGCGGCAAAGCCATGGGCATTGGCTGCCATGAACAGGTTGAGGCAGACGGCACCGGCCGAAAGCTCCTGCTCCCAGACTGGGACTTTCACATGCGGTGCCGCGCAGCTGACAACGGCGATGACCAAAGGCGCACGCAAAAGCCGCTGGCGCTCCACCTCCTGCATTTCCAGGGTCATATCCGGGTTGCGCGCCAGCGCCACGGCCAGCAACTGTTCGCCAAGCCTTGCCCGCTCAGAGCCGCGATAGACGATGAAGCGCCAGGGCGCCAGCTTGCCGTGATCGGGCACCCGCGACGCCAGCGTCAGCATGGCGGTGATGGCGCTGCGGTCGGGCCCCGGCTCCATCATCTGAGGAGCTGGAATGGAACGGCGTGTGCTCAAATAATCGAAAAGATGCGGATTGTTCGCCATGATAATGATCTGCCGGGATGATGGAGTGGAACTAGATCTTGAAATTGCCGCGAGCTTGGTCTTGAAGTGACCTCTTGGCATTTCAGAGTCAACGGTCGGAAGCGGTATGAATTCACTTTCTCAGGCGGCTCTTTGTGTGGTGGTCCTTGCGGCCTGCCCCTTGGCGTCGAATGCTGCCTTGGCTCAGGATGCGTTCAAGACCTTCAAGCAGATCGACAGCACGGCGAAGATGCCGAAGCTGAATTCCTTTTCGCCGACGGTCGGCAGTCCCGTACCCGTCGCACGCGATGTGCGTCTGGATGCCAAGCTGACCGCCGATGGCCAGCCCATGCAGACGGGACTGACCTGGCGCGTGTTCAGCCCGCAACCGGGACCGGATGGCAAGCTGCCGCTGGTGGCGACCTCCGAAGGCGGCGGCGCACAGTTCCAACTGGTTCCGGGTGACTATTTCGTCAATGTTGCCTTCGGGCGCGCCGGCGTGACGAAGAAAGTCACGGTTCCGGCAACCGGCGATGTGGGCAAGCAGGCGCTGGTGCTGGATGCCGGCGGTTTCGTGCTGAATGCCGTTGCCGGTTCCGACCAGCGGCTCCCCGCCAGCAAGCTGCGCTTTTCGATCTATTCGGCGGAGGTGCGCGAAGACGGCGAGCGTGGCCTGGTGATGGCCAATGTCAAGGCCGATACGATCGTGCGCCTCAATGCGGGAACCTATCACGTCGTCTCCGAATATGGCGATATCAACGCCACGGTTCGCGCCGATATCCAGGTGGAAGCCGGAAAGCTGACGGAGGCCACCATACAGCACCGCGCTGCGCAGATGACGCTTAAACTGGTGTCACAGGCCGGCGGCGAAGCGATTGCCGATACGGCCTGGTCCGTACTGACGGCTGGCGGCGACGTGGTCAGCGAAAGCGTAAGCGCCTTTACCACCATGGTGCTTGCGGAAGGCGATTACACGGCCGTTGCCCGCAACAAGGACAAGATCTATCAGCGCGATTTTACCGTGCATTCAGGCCGCAATGCCGATGTGGAAGTGCTGATGCGCGACCAGCAGAGCGCCAACGTCGATCCGGATTGACAGTGGCTTTGCACCGGCGCATCTCGCCGCTGCGCTGCCTTGCCCCTCAAGCCCGAAACAGAAAATGCCCCGATCCTTGTGAAAGGACCGGGGCATTTTTTCATGTATCCCGTTATTCGGCCGCAGCCGCCAGGCGCTTGGCCTGCCGGCGCTTCAGATCCGGCGGCGTCGCCTCGTCGGAAAGCGATGAGACAGCATCGGCCAACGACATCGGCGTCTGGGCCTGGCTGCCGAGACGGCGGATATTGACCGTGCGGTTTTCCGCTTCCTGACGCCCGCAGACGATGATCACCGGCACCTTGGTGACGGAATGCTCGCGCACCTTGTAATTGATCTTCTCGTTGCGGAAATCGGTCTCGACGATGAGGCCAGCCTCGCGCAGCGTTTCTGCCACTTCGCGACCGTAATCATCCGCATCCGAAGTAATCGTGGCGACGACCACCTGAAGCGGCGCAAACCACAGCGGCATATGGCCAGCAAAGTTCTCGATCAGAATGCCGACAAAACGCTCCAGAGAGCCGCAGATGGCGCGGTGGATCATCACCGGCTGCTTCTTTTCCGAGCTCTGGTCGATGTAAAAGGCGCCAAAGCGTTCCGGCAGGTTGAAGTCCACCTGCGTCGTGCCGCACTGCCAATCACGGCCGATGGCATCCTTCAGCGTGTATTCGAACTTCGGACCGTAGAAGGCGCCCTCGCCCGGCAGGATGCCGGTCTTGATGCGACCGCCCGATTGCGCCTCGATCTCCTTCAGAACATCCATCATAACGCCTTCGGCGCGATCCCAGAGATCGTCGGAACCGACGCGCTTGTCAGGACGGGTGGAAAGCTTCACCACCACTTCCTTGAACCCGAAATCCTCATAGACCGAGAGGATCAGGTCGTTGATGCGCAGGCATTCCGCCGCCATCTGTTCTTCCGTGCAGAACACATGCGCATCGTCCTGCGTAAAGCCGCGCACGCGCATCAGGCCGTGAAGAGCACCGGAGGCCTCATAGCGATGCACAAGCCCGAACTCCGCAAGCCGAACAGGCAGCTCGCGATAGGATTTCAGCCCATGCTTGAAGATCTGCACATGACCGGGGCAGTTCATCGGCTTCAGGGCAAAGACGCGATTATCGGCTTCCTTGTCTTCCGGATGCGTGAAGGCATAGGCCGATTTCACCGCAAACATGTTTTCCTGATACCAGCCCCAGTGGCCGGAGGTTTCCCAGAGCGAGGCATCCAGCACCTGCGGCGCATTGACCTCCTCATAGGTATTGGCAAGCCTGCGGCGCATATAGGCCGTCAGTGTCTGGAACATGCGCCAGCCCTTGCCGTGCCAGAAGACGACGCCCGGCCCCTCTTCCTGGAAATGGAACAGATCCATTTCACGGCCGAGCTTGCGGTGGTCGCGCTTTTCCGCCTCTGCCAGCACATGCAGATACTGGTCGAGTTCTTCCTGGCTGGCCCAGGCCGTGCCGTAAATGCGCGTCAGCATGGGGCGCGTGGAATCACCGCGCCAATAGGCGCCCGCCACCTTCATCAGCTTGAATGCCGTGCCGATCTGGCCGGTGGAGGCCATATGCGGGCCACGGCAAAGGTCGAACCAGTCGCCCTGATAGTAGATCTTCAGGTCCTGGTCGGCCGGGATCGCATCGACAAGCTCGACCTTATAGGCCTCGCCCTTGGCGAGGAAGACTTCCTTGGCCTTGTCACGTGACCAGATTTCCTTGGTGAAAGGCTTGTTGCGCTGGATGATCTCCTTCATGCGCTTTTCGATCTTCGGCAGATCGTCTGGCGTGAATGGCTCGTCCTTGGCAAAATCGTAATAGAATCCGTTTTCGATCACAGGGCCGATCGTCACCTGGGTGCCGGGCCACAATTCCTGCACGGCTTCTGCCATCACATGCGCTGCATCGTGGCGGATCAGCTCCAGCGCACGCGCATCGGTGCGCGTCACGATCTCGATCAGACCGTCGGTGACGGGATCGGACAGATCGCGCAGCGCACCATCGATGGCGATGGCAACGGCCTTCTTGGCCAGCGATTTGGAAATGGATTCGGCGACCGCCAGACCGGTCGTGCCGGCATCAAAGGAACGGATCGAGCCATCGGGAAAAGTAAGGGAAACGGTCATGGTTTTCTCCTGTTATCCAGTCCCGCCAACGAATGCGGGTGGTGATATAAGGCCGCCTGGGCAGCCTGTTTTGACGTGCGCGTGATAAGTGAAAAAAGACTTTGAGTAAAGTGTGGGGGACAGAGGCAGAGGCTATGCCTGAAGACCCCAGAAGGCCAGGGCTCCTTCGGGAAGCCGATCGAGAAACGCCCGCAGCTTTTCTTCGTCCATATGGCGGCGGATGGCAGACGTGACATCCTCGATGGCACTCGGCGTCGACAGATTATGGTTATGGCGCAGCGCCCTCACCTCCTGCATCATCACCTCGCGGTCCAGAAATGGACTGACCTGCTGTTTGGTATCCCAATCGCTGACGAAGATGGCCCGCAGGACCGCCGGCAACAGATTGGCAAACTGGATGGCCTCATCCAGTGTCAACCGGCGGCGGAAGACCTGCAGAACCGCCTGCAGCATCGTATAGCCCTGATGGCGTGTCGCCAGCATCGAGATGTCGAGGAGATCGGCCATAAAGGCTTCGAACTGGGCGGTCGCGTGATGATATTCCATCGGGATTGGCATGGTCAGTTTCGCTCGCTCAGGGTCTGGTCGTTTCTGCCATCCGTCCCGCCGGTCGATATCGCCAGGGCATCCACCAGCGCTGCCGGGCGGACAGTGTTTCCGGCACAGGGTCGAGTCCGGAGGAACCAAAGGGACCACAGCGCACGAAACGCCAGGCCACCATCCAACCGCCGAACCAGAGCCCATGGCGGGCGACGGCCTCATAGCCGAATTCCGAACAGGTGGGGATATGGCGGCAGGAATTGCCGATAAAGCCGGATAGCGTCAGCTGATAGAGCCGGATGAAGCCCATGCCGAACAGCCGGCCGGGCGTCTTTCGAAAGGAACCGTGCCAGTTGCGGCCACGCCGCCTTGGCGGCCTATCGTCGCCATCCTCCTCAAGCTCTTCGCAGTGGCGACACATATCGATCAGCCCGCCATTGCGCTCTTCTGTGCGTCGATCTGGTCAAGACAGTCGATCACCGCATCGAAGGTCAGCATGGTCGAGGCGTGGCGGGCCTTGTAATCCTTAACCGGTTTCAGGACACGCATTTCCTCAAACCGCCCTTGTGGTCCCTCGCCGCCGTCCTTCAGCATGGCCAGCATCGCCTCGCGGGCGCTGCGTATATCATGCGGGGCCGCGCCGACCACATGGCGGGCCATGACCGAGGACGAGGCCTGCCCAAGCGCGCAGGCGCGCACCTGATGGGAGAAATCGGCGACAGTGCCATCCGCATTGAGCTTTAAAAACACCCGAACCTTGGAGCCACACAGCCGCGAGTGCTTTTCAGACGTGGCATCGGCATTGTCGAGGACGCCTGAGCGCTCGATATTGCCGGCGAGTTCTAGGATCCTGCTATTGTAGATGTCGTCCATGGGTGCTGTCCGTCTGCTTTCGAAAAAAGCCGCGCAATGCGCCTTGTCGAACAGAGCGTCAATCGTCCGGCGCTGGCCGACTGCGCTGTCTCATCCTATATGATAGCCTTGCAGCGCGGCATCAAGACGCAAAGTTTTGCCTTAAACGATAGCCAAAGCCGTAAGGACTGGCTTGTAAAAAAAGATCTGGCGGGCCAAAAAGCGCGTAAATCCTGACGGGCGCGTGACGCACTGGAACCGTCGGACCGGTCAGGTGCGGCCTTCAAACCGCATCAGGAGACGTAAAACATGGACGCCATCGTGAAGAATTTTCCTGCCGGCCAAAGAGAGGCGCGCCCGACTCAGCAGGACGCGGAGGACGCCGTGCGTCTTCTTTTGCGCTGGGCTGGCGATGACCCGACGCGAGAAGGCCTTCTCGACACGCCCAAGCGCGTTGCTCTCGCCTATAGCGAATTGTTCGGCGGTTACGACCAGTCACCGGAAGACGTGCTTGGTCGCACCTTCGAGGAGGTCGGCGGCTATGACGACCTCGTTCTCGTCAAGGACATTCCCTTCTATTCGCATTGCGAACATCATATGGTGCCCATCATCGGCAAGGCGCATGTGGCCTATCTGCCGAAGGGGCGCGTGCTCGGCCTGTCCAAGATCGCTCGACTGGTGGAGGTGTTCGGACGTCGCCTGCAGACGCAGGAATCGATGACGGCGCAGATCGCTCACTCTATTCAGGACGTGCTGCAACCGCGCGGCGTGGCCGTAATGATCGAGGCCGAGCATTTGTGCATGGCCATGCGTGGCATCCAGAAGCAGGGATCGACGACGCTGACCACCACATTTACCGGCGACTTCCAGAAAAACGCCACCGAGCAGGCGCGCTTCCTCACACTCATCCGGCTTTGATGCAGAGACTGAGCTATCCTCATGACGATCGAATTTGATGCGCCCTCCGCCGACAAACTGATCCTCGAAGGCCAGGGTCCGTTTACACCGCGTTTCGACGAGGCCGGTCTTGTAACCGCCATCGTTACCGATATCCGCGACGGCGAATTGCTGATGGTGGCCCATATGAACAGCGAGGCGCTGGCGCTGACTATCGAGACCGGCATCGCCCATTATTACAGCCGCTCGCGCGGCAAGATCTGGAAGAAGGGCGAGACCTCCGGCAATCTACAGAAGGTCGAGGCGCTGCTGACCGATTGCGATCAGGACGCCGTCTGGCTGAAAGTCTCGGTCGCCGGGCACGATGCCAGCTGCCATACGGGCCGCCGTTCCTGCTTTTATCGCACCGTCAAACTGGAGAATGGTAAAGCAGGCCTTGAAGTGAGCGATGACCAACGTCACTTTGATCCGGGCCATGTCTATGGCGACAAGGGCCACGCCTAAGCAACTGCTTTGTTTTTCGGCAGGTCAACCGTCGATCAACGGTTTGGAAACCATTAAGGGCGTTCAATGGAACTTCGGCGATCTTCGCCCTTAAGGACGGGAATACGATGCTGAACTGGAGCTGGAATCGCAGCGGACCCAATGGCGCAACGACAGATTCCGGCACCACGCCACCTGTCCAGCCCGCGATTCCACAGCCGACACCGCGCAAGGCCAAGCTGGCGCTCGCCCTCGGCGGAGGTGCGGCGCGTGGCTGGGCACATATTGGCGTATTGCGCGCGCTTGACGAGGCAAAGATTGAGGTGGGCATGATAGCCGGCACTTCGATCGGCGCATTGGTCGGCGGTTGCTATCTGGCCGGCAAACTCGACGAGTTGGAGACCTTTGCGCGCTCTTTGACCATGCGGCGCATTGCTGGCCTCCTCGATCTGACGATTGGCGGCGGCGGTCTGCTCGGCGGGATGCGGTTGACCAAGCGCATGCAGGAACATCTGGAAGACATGGCGATCGAGGCGCTCGACCGGCCCTTCGTTGCGGTGGCAACAGAACTGCATAGCGGCCATGAAGTGTGGATCACCAGCGGCTCGCTGATTACCGGCCTTCGCGCATCCTATGCCCTGCCCGGTATTTTCGAGCCAGTGAAATGCAATAACCGCACACTGGTGGATGGCGCCCTCGTCAATCCCGTACCCACATCCGTCTGTCGCGCCTATGAGCAGCCGCTCGTCGTGGCGGTCAATCTGAACTACGAGATTTTCGGCCGCTCGGCCGTCGTCAAGCACAATGCCAGCGTCCAGCCGGTTGTGGCCGGCCAGCACACCAAGGTACAAGAATCGCGAATCGGCATGACAGGCGTAATGGTGCAGGCCTTCAACATCATACAGGATCGCATGTCGCGCGCACGCCTTGCCGGCGATCCACCCGATCTGGCGCTGCATCCGCGCCTGAGCGATATCGGCCTGTCGGAGTTTCATCGTGCCGGCGAGGCCATAGACCGCGGCTACCAGGAGACCGTGGCCCGGATCGACGAATTGAAGCGTATGCAGGCCGTGTTTGCCGTCTGAAGCTGCCCTTGTCTGCTGCATGCAAGACCCTGTGCAGGCGCCACTGAACTTTGCCGGGCGCCCGCTGGCAGGGTTTGAACCTCAGCCTGCTATATAGGCGCGGATATGCTCGGCTTCCTGCTCGACTTCGCGGATGCGCGCCTTCACCACGTCACCGATCGACATGATGCCGACCAGCTTTCCGCCGTCTTCGACCGGCACGTGGCGGAAACGGCCGCTGCTCATCATTTCCATCAATTCGTTGAGCGTCGTGTCTTCGCGGCAGCGCACGACATTGGTGGTCATGGCAGTTGAGACCGGCTTTTCAAGCACCGCAGCACCCTGCTCGGCGACACAGCGCACCAGATCGCGTTCGGTGAAAATACCGGCGATCC
Source organism: Rhizobium sp. FY34 (assembly GCF_005222845.1). Taxonomy (GTDB): domain Bacteria; phylum Pseudomonadota; class Alphaproteobacteria; order Rhizobiales; family Rhizobiaceae; genus Neorhizobium. The sequence continues at coordinate 70,331 of NZ_STFZ01000002.1, forward strand.
GTCCCTCGAGACTGGTGATCACCACGGCACCAATGCGGTTTTGATTGAGAATGGTTGCCACCTCGCCCATGGTCTTTTCCCGGCTAACCGAGATGACGTTGCGACCTTTGGCATCCAGCATGTTCCTGACAGAGACCGGCATCAAATCCTCCTTATGAAGCATCCCCTATCGGCCTGTGTGCCACTGAACTCCCACTCGAGACACACCGCCGAAGCGGATGGTGCGCCAGTGTGGCACCGATTGCAACAGCCAAGCAGACCACGCCCTTGCAGCAAAGCCGCCCGGCGGCCGGCATTCACCGCTTCGGCAGGGGGCGATCGAAGATATCGAAGAGGAAATAGCCGAACAGGAAACCGCCGATATGCGCATCCCAGGCAATTGCGCCCTCGCCCGCCCCGACCAGCGGCATGCCGAAGGCGATCAGCACATTGCCGAGGAACCAGAGCAGCGTGAAGATGAATACCGTGCGGTTGCGCATGGCCTCGACAATGCCCTGTCGGGGCAGGAGATGCGCATGCGCGCGGCCAAGCCCGCCGCCACGAGCCGGAAAGGCAAAGCGGCAGGCGGCGGCCATCAGCGCCGAAATGACGCCGGAAGCGCCAATCAGAATGGTTTCCTGCCCCCAATTGAGCATGGCATGAAAGAAGGCGGCAGCGGCCGACGAAAAGGCCCAGAAGACGATAAAGCGCGACAGGCCTATGCGCCGGAATACGGGCGCACCAAAGGCGGCAAGCCAGAGCCCGTTAAAGGCGAGATGCTCGATACTGCCATGCAGAAGCGAATAGGTGACCGGCGTCCATAGCCATTCCAGCCCCTGTTGCGACAAGGGATAGACATAGCGCAGCGGCGTGAACGCCAGTTCGAACAGCATGTAGCTGTGCATCTCATCCGACAAGAGATAGTTTTCGACGAGATAAAGCCCGACCAGCAAAGCAAGCAGGGCGACCAGCGGACCAGGCAGGTTGATGGCCGGCTGAGAGGTACCGGCCTCTGCCTCTGACGCGTGGGCTGCACGGTATTCGCCGGAGGGCGCAGACCTGTCCGGCTGGGGCACATCGCCCGTTGCGGGTGTCTTTGGCGAATCGTCCATGCGCGGATCCCTTTGTGTGATGACATGGAGACATACAGCAGCGCTGCGCGGCGGCAAACCCGCCATGCGTCGCAGGTGAGTGCAAGGCCAGCGCCCGTCTCCACAAAACATGAAACACGCTCCGATTGTTAGAAAACTGACGCATGCTTGCTTTATTGCGCAGGTCAAAGCCCGTTTTGCCCTGATGAGGACTGACCGTCATGAATTCCCGTCTGCTCTTTTCGTTTACCGCAAGCTTGATGCTGGCAAGCGCCCTCACCCCAGCCTTTGCCGAGATGATCACTCTGGCCCCGATGCCGGCAGGCCTTGGCAAGGCCGATAGCGCAGCACCGCCCTCTGACGTTCCGGCCTATGTCGACACTGGCGCCAGCAACCAGCGCGGCGATGCCTGCCTTTCGACGCTGGAGACCAATGCCGGCGTTCGACTGCTTTCGGGCTTCCTCGATCTTTGGACGCCACGCTCAGCCTTTGTCGATGCCGATCAGGATGCTCCTGCCAAGGATGCCTGCCCGGCAGTGGCCAAATCAGATTGGGATGGCGTGCCGCACAGCCCGACGGATGGCACAATGAAGCATCCGGAGGTCCACGCAGCCAATCTGGCTTATGTGGTCAAGACCACCAGGGCAAACACGGCGCAAGACGATCTGGAAGCCTATCTTGACGATCGGCGCGGCAAGAGCGTCAGCATTACCGATGGACTTGGTCCTTTGGCGGATGCCTGGCGCAAGGGCGTGCAGCAGACCACCACGATCAGCGGCATGCCGGCCGATGCAACCAGCGTCAAATATGACGACAAGGGCAATAATCGCGGTGTCGGCAGCAAGGATGGCAATGAGGCGATGGGCAAGGCGGTTGACCTCGTCAAGGCCGGCAGCGAGGACGGTTCCACCGAACCGGCAAAGCGCTACTACAAATACGCCCGTCCCTACCGCTGGAGCGAGGATGTGCGCGTCGTGCCGCAGCTTGAACAGGCGAAAAGTACCAAGCCGGCCGGCGATGGCGGCTTTCCCAGCGGCCATACGGCCGAAGCCTGGCGCGATGCGCTGGTAATGGCCTATCTCGTGCCGCAGCGTTACCAGGAAATGGTCACCCGCGCGGTGGTGATGGGCGAGAACCGCATTCGTGCCGGCATGCACCAGCCTTTCGACGTGTTGGGAGGCCGCATGCAGGCCATGGCCGTCGTTGCCTATAACCTCAATCGGGCCGACTATGCGGCGCTGAAAGCCGATGCTTACCAGCAGACGCAGAGTTTCATGGCCAAGGAAACCGGTACTGCCGGGTTCGACGGCTTGATGGCGCTTGGCCAGTCTGCGCCAAGGAGCGCCGACCGGTTTGCCGATCGCGGCGAAAATGCCGCCTTCATAGCCCCGCGTCTGACCTATGGCCTGCCGACGATCAGCGCCACCGATATGCCGCCCGTCGTACCAAAGGGCGCCGAAGTGCTGCTGGAGACCAGATTGCCCTACCTGACGGGCGAGCAGCGCCGCGTGGTGCTGAAATCCACTGCCATCTCCTCGGGCTTCCCGATCCTCAGCGATGCGGAAGGCTGGGGGCGCCTCAACCTGTTTGCCGCTGCAGACGGCTATGGCAGTTTTGCCGGCGACGTCACGGTCCGCATGGATGCATCCAAGGGCGGCTTCAATGCCGCAGACAGCTGGAAGAACGATATCTCCGGTGCCGGCAAATTGACCAAGCAGGGCACGGGCAGCCTGACCCTTGCCGGGCGCAATGCTTTTACCGGCGGCCTTGTACTGGAAGAGGGAACTGCCATTGCCTCCACGCCGACGGCCTTCGGTGCGGGCGATGTGTATATCGCAGGTGGTCGCGCCGTGGTGTCGGACGCCGGTCTGAAGGTCGGCGGCAATCTCAGCCTTGCCGCAACCGGCGGCATCGACATGCGCCTTGCGGCCGATGGCGCGGCCATAACCGTGGCCAAGGATACGGTCCTTGCCGGAGGCAAGCTGACGCTCAGCCTCGGCGGTGACGCCAAGCCGTCCGCCGGCCAAGAGTTCACCCTGATCCGCGCCGGCCATCATCTCAGCGGTCGCTTCGACGAGATCACCCTTGACGGCTACAAGATCACGCCCGTCTACGGTGATGACAGGCTGGTTCTGCGCATCGACGGCTAACTGGCAAAACTATTGACAAAACAGCACCCTGATGGCCCGCCCTGCGCGGGCCATTTGCATATGTCTCTGAAAATCCACCCGGACTGGCATGATTTTCGCTGCGCCTCATACAAGCCGGGCATGACGCCCTGAAACGGCTCGGATCGAGACAGTTTTGACCATGCAGAGTACGCGCAGTAACGAAGTCTTTACATATTGGAACAGCCTGAGACACGGACGGGCTGCACCGTCGCGGGCCCAGATCGATCCATCGGCACTACGTCACCGCTTACCCGATCTTTTTATGCTGGACTGGGAAGGGCCGCAGCTGAAATTTCGCCTGGGTGGGACGCGGGTCTGCGAGCTGTTTGGCCATGAACTGCGCGATACCCGCTTCCTGTCGCTGTGGGTGAAGGGTTCCTACGACAGCGCAAATGAAGCGGCGCTTGCTGCCCTGCGCATGGAAGAAGCCGTTCTGATGGACATCGTGCTTTCGACTGTCGAGGACGCGGTCGCCTGCGAGATGCTGTTGATGCCGCTGCGCTCGCCAAGCGGCGTCGTCGACCGACTGCTGGGCTGCTTCATGCCGCTTGTCACCGCCCATCGGATCACGCCGCTTGCCGGCGCATCCATGACGCTTGCGCGCTGGTCACCCGTCAATGCACAGGCCGCTGAGCAGGAGGAAGAAGAAACCGATCTGCCGCACGATTCTCTGTTTCGCCGGTTGACGCCGCAACGCCTGGCGCAGATGGCCCGCGATACATTGCGCTGGTAGCGCCATGAGTGAGTGGCGATCGTGGCCAGCAAGCGACAAAACCATATGTTAACCGGGTTCCTGTAAGGCTGAAGGGCAACACGACAGACGAAAGACTGTGATGTTTTCCTTTCAGCCCGCCCAGTCAGCACGACAGATCCAGCCGACGCGGACGTTCCAGCGCGTCTCGGTCAACATGACCGGCCGACTGATGCTTGCCAATCACGAGGAATATCCCTGTACGGCAGTCGAAATGTCTCCGGGCGACGTGGTCATGGCCTGTATCGGGCGGCCCGGCCCTGCCGAACGGGTGATTGCCTATATCGATCATCTCGGTCGGCTTGAAGGCACCGTGCAGCAGTTGTTCGACGACACTTTCGTCATGTCGATCAATGCCACCGACCGCAAGCGCGAAAAGCTTGCCGCCCAGCTGACCTGGCTTGCCAATCGTCATGAACTCGGCCTGCCGGAAGATCGTCGCCATGACCGCCTGTCGCCGCGCGTGACACGCGCCGAACTCGGACTGGAAGACGGACGGCGCATCAGCTGCCGCCTCGTCGATCTGTCGCTGTCGGGTGCCGCCGTCGATATCGAGATGCGGCCCGAGGTTGGCACACCGGTCGCGCTCAACAATCTTCGCGGCCGCGTGGTGCGCCACTTCGCCGAGGGCGTGGCTATCGAATTTGCCAGCGTCCAGACCCGCGAAAGCCTGCGCGCCTTTCTCTGATCCGTAACCGGACACATCTGGTCCCGTTTTGAAGCGCCCGGCAGCCCACCTGCCGGGCGTCCTCGTTCTGGCACCGCATTTGGTCATCGGCAGCACATGCTCCCGGCCCTTTCTTACTGCAATGCGGTCACACTACATCTCTCGAGCAGTCTCCGGACGGCGTACAGAAGGCCAGTGTGTGCGAATTCGGAGCGCCAGAATCATTTTTTTCTCGCTCCGGCACAGTTTTTTTGGCGACTAATCAGGGCCAATTTCTCCGTCCGAGACCCATTTCGGACCCCGGCCCATCGTTATTTCCCTCAACATCATCGGGCTCGCCGAACGCAGCAAGACACGAATACCCCTCGCGTAGCGCCTTGGCCCGTTCTGCGAAATGCCGGGGAATCAATCGATTGGCCGCAGACGCCGACAATTTTCGATAAGTATGAGTGAAATTTGACGCGCATTTACATCGAATGAAACGTGAATACCACTCAAATACGCATCAAGTTTTGCGCGCATTCTACCGGCATTCGAATCAAATAAGCCTATGTTTTAACTGGTAAATTTCGCGAGCAATCAAGGGCCTTGTGCGAGCTTCTTCCCAACGAACGGGGAGTAACAGAATGTCGCACGCAAAGACGATTGCATCAGGCCTTGCAGCCCTCTGCCTCACATTGATGTCCACGCAGTCCGCGCTGGCCGGACCGGGCGCCATGCGCATTACCGGCAAAGCCAATCCGCCGATTGGGCACTATGAATTCTGCCAGACCTATCAGAGCGAATGTGCTGCAACCGGCGCGGATCAGGGCCCGTTGACCCTGACCGAAGACAGGTGGCGCAAGATCCTCGACATCAACTACACGGTCAATTCGACCATACAGCCGATGACGGACCAGGAAATCTATGGCGTCGAGGAGCGCTGGGCCTATCCCCGCACGGTCGGCGATTGCGAGGATTTCGTACTCTTGAAGCGCAAGCTCTTGATGGCGCAGGGCATCGATGCCTCCGACCTGTTGATCACGGTTGTCCTGCAGCCGAATGGCGAAGGCCATGCGGTGCTCACAGTGCGCACCGATCGCGGCGATTTCGTTCTCGACAACATGCGCAACAAGGTGATGAACTGGAGCGATACGGAATACACTTTCCTCAAGCGCCAGTCGTCTTCCGATCCGGGTGCATGGGTCAAGCTGCAGGACGGCCGCGCCATGGCGGTCAGCAGCGTCAAGCGCTAGGCAGCACCACCACTCCGGCCACCCTCGCCTGCCTCTTCATGGCGCCCTCATCGGGCGCCATTCTTCATTAACGTAGCATTAACCATCTTTAACGAATGATGCCCGCCAGGAACGCGATGATCCGGCGTTTCCTTCCAGCACAGGCGGGCAGGCATCATGCGACAGGAACAGGCAGACTGCCGGAGCGAGGACAGCGCGCTTGTCTCCAATGCCCTCCTCCTGAAGGTGACCTCTGCCATTGCCGGCCTTGCCCTTCTGACAGCCGGCATCAGCTATGCCGGTCACCGGTATGGCGAGCGGCTGTCGCTGGCCGGCCATACGGACAGCCCACAGGTTTTTTCCATCAGCATCGGCTCCGATATGCTTCAGGTGCCGGCCAACATGATCCGCTTTCGCGAACAGCGCGCTTCGGGTGCAGCCGAACGGCTCAACATCTACCTGACCTGGCCGGACATGCAGGGTTACAGCCAGGCGAACCGAGCCCGCTTCGACCGGCTGGATCTTGCCAATCAGTTGATCTTCATCGAACTGTCGCAGGCGACCATGTCGCGCGACATGTCGGGTCGGCTGGAGCCGATCTACAGCCGCCTGTTTGAAGGGGAGCCGAAAGCTGTCGGCAACGGGCTCGTCCAGCACAGCTTGCGGGCCGATAGCGGCTATGCGGGAGAAGCCATCTTTACCGCAAGCAGACCAGCAAAGCCCGATTATGTCGTGCGTTGCGTGCTACCCCAGACACGCAGTCCTGAGCCCAGCAGCGGCGACTGCCAGCGCGACATCCATCTCGGTTCCGGCCTCACGGTTCTCTACCGCTTTTCCGCCACCCTCCTGCCCGACTGGGAACCCATTGATGAGGCAATCGAGACATTCGTTCAAAACCGTTTGTCCACAGACGGCGCAGCAGGCAGCTAAAACACGACCCAGTTCCCTAAGGGTCTGTTCATCATAAACCACTTGGTAACGCTAGCCCCCTATTGTGCCGTGAACGGATGCTGCGGGGGACGCAGCCGGATATATCAATTGAAATACAGTGAGTGAGTGCAGCCGTGCTGGATAACGTCAACACAACATCCTTCCCCAAGGGTGGCGCCTCGATTTTCATGAAGATCGTTGCTTTTTTCGTCATTCTGGCCGGTCTGGCGGCCGTCGGCGCGGACAACGCGTCTGCCAATCCCAAATATGCGGGCATTGTCGTCGATGCCAAAACCGGCAAGGTTCTCTATAGCGAAGATCCGGACAGTCTGCGTTATCCGGCATCGCTGACCAAGATGATGACGCTCTACATGACTTTCGAGGCTTTGGAAGCCGGGCGGATCAGCCTTGATTCGCGCGTGCCCGTTTCCGCCCATGCCGCAGCAGAACCTCCGTCCAAGCTTGGTGTGCGGGCCGGCTCATCTGTCACCGTAGAGCAAGCCATCCAGGCCCTCGTCACGCGCTCGGCAAACGATATTGCCACTGCGCTCGGCGAATTCCTCGGCGGTTCAGAATCCCGCTTTGCCCAGTTGATGACCAACAAGGCACGGGCGCTCGGCATGACCCGCACGACGTACCGCAATGCCAATGGTCTGCCCAATACGGCGCAGATGACCACGGCGCGCGACCAGGCCCGGCTCGGGATCGCGCTGCGGCAGCACTTTCCGCAGTATTACGCCTATTTTTCCACCCGCTCCTTCCGCTTCGGCACGCAGACCATCGGCAACCACAATCGTCTTCTGGGCAATGTGAACGGCGTCGATGGCATCAAGACCGGTTATACGCGCGCCGCCGGCTTCAATCTCGTCACCTCCGCCCAGGCCGATGGCCGCTCAATCGTTGGCGTCGTCCTTGGCGGTACCAGTGGTGGCGCCCGTGATGCGCAGATGCGCAAGCTGGTGGCAGCCTATCTTCCCAAAGCCAGCCGTGGCGGTGCAAGCAACCTGATTGCCGAAAGCCGCACACCGGCAGCACCGGTGGCTGTAGCCGCAAGCGTGCCGGTTCCGGTTCAACCCACCGCATCGCCAGCCGTTGTGGCAGCCACATCCGATGTAGCTTCCCTTTCGCTGCCGAATGCCGGTCCGGTTCCTTCCGGTCGCTATGAAGAGAAGCTTGCCGGCGCTTCCGCCTATGCACCGGAGCCGAATGCTCGCGGTGCAGCCGCAGCCGTAACCGCTGCCATGGGCGCGCGGCCGATGGCTGTGCCTACACCTGCGCCGGAATACATGCCGCAGGCAGCCGTGCGCGAGGAAAGCGTACCGGCCACCGATTCGGTCACCACGGCATCCACCCGCCCAAGCGCAAATTCCGCTGCCGGCTGGGTCATTCAGATCGGCGTATCGCAAAGCCGCGATGCAGCCATGTCTCTCCTGCAGAATGCGCAGGACAAGGGCGGACAGGTATTGCGTTCCGCCAAGCCATTCACGGTGGCGGTCGCCGCCGGTGGCGCCCAGGTCTACCGCGCCCGCTTCGGCGGCTTCGACGACCAGAAGGACGCCCTCAATGCCTGTAATGCTCTGAAGAAGAAGGGTGTCGCCTGCTGGGCGTCGCTACAGTAATCGGCGGTGGCCGGCGGTGTTGCCGGCCACGACCGGAGCCATAGCGGCTCCAGCACAGATCCTCGATTGTATCGCGTTTACGAGGTCACACATGGCAATGAACGAGAATAATCTCGACTATCCGCTGCCATCCGGCAGCCGGTCGAAGCTGAAAGGCAGTGCACTTCACCCGCTGCACGAAGCCGCCATGCGGCTGGCAGGGCTTGGGATCAACCGGCCCAAGGAGCGCACCCGTGACCTGGTGTCATTGCTGTTGTCGCATGGTGCGCGCGCTTGGCGACAGGCGCAACCGGAGGCGAATATCCACCTGCATATCGCATCGCGCTCAGGCCGTGCGCCGCTCAGGCTGAAATTGCGCTGAGCGCATCTGGCTGTTCTATCCAATACCAGAGATCTGCCATGCGACCCGTTGGCCGCATGGACCATATCAAAGAAGGCCAAGTTCGATGAGTTCGCGTCGCAACTCTTCCGGCATGGCAGCCACATCATCGCCGAGCGCCCCCAGGTCGCGCGGGGCATCTTCCGGGGTCAGGTAGCGCCAGCCCTGAAACGGGCGCTTCGGCTGGGCCACGGTTTCGATGACTTCGGGCGCCAGCACAAGATTGCAGCGGTTGATCCCGTCGCCGCTGGTAAAGGTCTCAATCCCGAGCAGTGGCTGACGCGCTGCCACCTGCCCCTTGATGACCCAGTAGAGCGATCCGCCATCCAGCAGCTCATCGACACGCTTGGGCACCATGCGCGTCGTATGCGTACTGTGCGGTTGAAGGCCGGCCGCCATGGCGGTCAGCGCACGCTGGCTGACCCAGTCGCGCAGGTCCTGGATATGATCTGCGCCGACGCAGAGTTTCAAGAGATGCAATGCCATGGATCTGCTTCAACGCCCAAGCGGGCGCAAGGTCAAGAGCGCAGGTGTCGCTATCAACATTCCACGACGTTGACGGCAAGCCCGCCGAGCGATGTTTCCTTGTATTTATCGCTCATGTCATAGCCGGTCTGGCGCATGGTCTCGATGGCGGCATCCAGCGGCACGAAATGCGTGCCATCGCCCTTGAGGGCAAGCGAGGCCGCGGTCACTGCCTTGACGGCACCCAGCGCATTGCGCTCAATGCAGGGCACCTGCACGAGGCCGGCAATCGGATCGCAGGTCATGCCGAGATGATGTTCCAGCGCGATTTCGGCGGCGTTCTCGATCTGCTCCGGCGAACCGCCCATGACGGCGGCAAGGCCGGCGGCTGCCATGGCGGCGGCCGATCCCACTTCGCCCTGACAGCCGACTTCGGCGCCGGAAATCGAAGCATTGTGCTTGATGATGCCGCCGATGGCCGCCGCCGTCAGCAGGAAGGTGTGGACATCCTCGGCTGTTGCATCCTCATGGAAATGCAGAAAATAGCGGATGGTGGCGGGAATGACGCCCGCCGCGCCATTGGTCGGGGCGGTCACGACACGTCCGCCGCCGGCATTTTCCTCATTAACGGCCATTGCGTAAACGGAAAGCCAGTCATTGGCGAGCAGCGGGTTCAGGCGGTTGCTGCGCCATTCGGTTTCCAGCTGCGCATGGATCGCCTTGGCGCGCCGCTTGACGTTGAGGCCACCCGGCATGATGCCATCAACCTTCAGGCCGCGATCAATGCAGGTGCTCATCGATGTCCAGATGCGGTCGAGACCGTCATCCAGCGCCTGCGCTGACATCTTCGTCAATTCGTTGGCGCGCTTCATCGCGGCAATGCCGAGACCGGAGCTGCGCGCCATGTCGAGCATCTGGCGCGCCGACGAAAAGGGATAGGGAACCCGGTCGGACGAGGGCTGCGCCTTGGCGGTGCGCATGGCCTCCAGTTCCGTATCGGTGACGACGAATCCACCGCCGATGGAATAATAGAGCCGCTTCAGCAGCAGTCTTCCATCCTTGTCGAAGGCGGAAAAACTCATGCCATTGGCATGACCAGGCAAAGGCTGCTTCTTGTCAAAGACCAGGTCCGTCTTTGGTGCAAAACCATAGGACGGGTGTCCGGCGGGTGTCACACGACCGCTTCGCTCCACCGTCTCGAGCAGGATCTCCATGCGATCGGGATCGACCGTATCCGGCTGCTCGCCCATCAGTCCAAGGATCACCGCCCTACCCGTTCCATGACCTATGCCGGTAAAGGCCAGGGACCCGTGCAGGCTTGCCTTCAGGCTGACCACCTGGGCACTCGCTGGCCGCGGCCAGTCATCCGAGAGAATGAGATCGAGAAAGCGGTTGGCGGCCGACATGGGTCCCATAGTGTGGGAACTGGACGGACCGATGCCGATTTTGAACACGTCAAAGACGGAGAGAAACATGAGACTGCGATTCCCGGCTGACAGACTGAGCGATGACGCTCACCCTAATCAAGCCGTTGTGGCTGTCCAGCTTTCTTGCCGACACTGAATGCTACGCCGACGACAAGCCCGCTACGGCAACAGCGGCCGGCGACGCGCGCAGCAAGAACAAGCGAAAATCAGATGCTACCGAAGATATAGGCAAGTGCGAGTACACCGGCAAAGCCACAAAGCGCCTTGATCGTAACGCTCCAGCAGGACTTCTGAACGCTGTCTTCCATGATAAATCCAGTTACAGGTGCTCTGAAATGCTGCGCACAGGCAATTAACTCTATATTAACGACGTTCACAGTTCGCAACTGCAAAATTGATGGGCAGCAATGCAGGCAGGCGTTTCGCACAGGCGTTCAAGGCATGCAAGCGGATCGGTTGGCCCATCAATGCATATGGTGAACGGCCGGAGGCTTGTCGGCGCCCGCGAACTGACGCATAGCAAGCTCGAACCGGTTGCCACGTAAAAGCACCACGGAGCCCCATGAGCACGCTCGACTATATCGCCCTTGCCTACTTTGCCTTTCTCTGGGTCAGTTATTCCTGGCTGACCAGCGGCGAGCCATTTCTCTCACGCCGCAGTCTGAACCAGGCCATGGCGGAGCATCGGCGCCGATGGATCTACAATTCGCTCAGCCGCGACCTGAAGATGATCGACACGCAGATCATGGCCGGTCTGCAGAACGGCACGGCATTTTTCGCATCGACGTCAATCTTCGCCATCGGCGGATGTTTTGCCCTGCTCGGCGCCACCGACCAGGTCGATGCCGTGTTCCGCGACCTCGCCTTCGTCAATTACAGCGGCCGCGCCGCCTTCGAGGCCAAGGTCGTCGGGCTGACAGCGCTGTTCGGCTATTCGTTTTTCAAGTTCGGCTGGTCCTATCGTCTGTTCAACTACTGCACCATCCTGTTTGGCAGCCTGCCGATGATGGGCGAGACGGCTCTAGACCGCGCCAGTGCCGAACGGACAGCGGAAAAAGTATTCCGCATGAATGTGATTGCAGCCCGCCACTTCAATGCCGGGCTTCGCACGATCTTTCTGTCGATCGGCTATCTGGGCTGGTTCATCGGCCCCACTATGTTCATGGCATCGACATCCTTCGTCATCATCGTGCTGCTGCGCCGCCAGTTCTTTTCCGAGGCCCGCAAAGCCCTGATGGAACAGGACGAAACCACCGGCAAACGATAGGAAAGCGCTTGTCTCCTTCCGATACCGCCTCCGGCCTGCCGCGCAGCCCCCGCATTCCGCTTATTGATACGGTGCGGGGCATCGCGCTCATTGCAATGGCCTCCTACCATTTCACCTGGGATCTCGAATTTTTCGGTTATCTCGAGCAGGGTACCGCGACGCAGGGCCTTTGGAAGATCTATGCGCGAACAATCGCCACCTCCTTCCTGTTTCTCGTCGGCGTGAGCCTTGTTCTGGCGCATGGCCGGCAGATCCGCTGGGCCTCTTTCGGCCGGCGGCTGGCCATGGTGGCCGGCGCTGCTCTCGCCATCAGCCTGGCCACATTCTTTTTCATGCCGCAGGAGTGGATCTTCTTCGGCATCCTGCATGCAATTACCGTTTCGAGCCTGCTGGCGCTGGCGTTTCTCAGGCTGCCGCCATTGGTCACCGGATTGATCGCGCTTGCGATTTTTGCACTGATGCTGCTCGACACCTGGATTGCGCCCGGCCTCATGGGCTTTCCGCTCTTCGACAGCCGCTGGCTTGCCTGGACAGGTCTTGCCGAAATACCGCCACGTTCGAACGACTTCGTGCCTCTGTTTCCGTGGTTTGCGGCAGTGCTTGCCGGCATAGCACTCGCGGGACTGGTGCGGGATCTCGGCGGTTTGGACGTGCTTTCGCGCCTGCAGACCCGACCCAATATCCTGACGAAAGCCGGCCAGCACAGCCTTATCTTCTACCTGATCCATCAGCCGATACTGATCGGGCTTCTCTACCTGTTTTCGCTGGTTTATCCGGCGCCAGCGCCGGATCCGGTTGCCGAGTACAATCGAAGCTGCACCGCGTCCTGCACGACGGAGGGAAACGAGGCCGGCATGTGCAGGCGTTTTTGCGGCTGTACTGCCGAAGGTCTTGTCGCTCAGTCGCTGCTTGAGCCGATGCGTCGCGGCGACATAGACCCAATGAGCGATGAGCGCGTGCTGAGCCTTGCCGCAGAGTGTTCGATGCGCAGCCGCTGAGCGACCGTCCGACTACGTCCCGACGCCGATTTCAGCCAGTCGCGTCAGGCAGGCTTCCTCGACATTGTCGAGTTCACTCAGCGTGTCGTCGATATCCTTGCGCTTCTGGCGCAGCTCATCGCGCTTTTCGTCAAGCCGCTTCATCAACAGCTTCAACTGGCCAAGCTCGCCCGGCGGTTCCTTGTAGACCTGGATGACTTCGCGGATCTCGGCAATGGTGAATCCGATCCGGCGTCCGCGCAGGATCTCCTGGATCAGTCGCCGATCGGCGGTGCGGAACAAGCGGGTGCGCCCACGCCGTTCCGGCTGGATCAGGCCCTCGTCTTCGTAAAAACGGAGCGTTCGGGTGGAAACCCCGAATTCGCGTGTCAGTTCGGTAATGGTATAATACTTGTTCACGCCCGCATCCCATATGAGCGTGCCAAATTAATTGACTTTTACGTACCAGTCAATTTTTGCGCCCCTTAAATGTCGCAAGCGTGTCGGTATAACGATAAATACGCCATCAACTGATGGCAAACCACCAGGTCGCCAGACCAAGGAAGGCAAAAAAGCCCGTCACATCGGTGACCGTGGTGACAAAGACCGCCGAGGCGACCGCCGGGTCCACGCCGACCTTGTCGAGGATCAGAGGGATGGTAATACCGGCCAGTGCTGCCGCCATCATGTTGATCAGCATCGCCGTTGCGATAATACCGCCGATATTCACATCCTGAAACCACAAACCGGCGACAACGCCGATCAGGACGCCGAACAGTGCGCCATTGAGCAAGCCCACCCCGGCTTCGCGCCGTATGATACGCGCGGCGTTGTGGATATCGATATCGCGGGTTGCAAGCGCGCGCACCGTCACCGTCATAGTCTGCGATGCTGCATTGCCGCCCATGCCGGCAACGATGGGCATCAGCACGGCAAGTGCAACGATCTGCTCGATCGTGGCCTCGAAAAGGGCAATCACGGTGGCAGCCAGAAAGGCGGTCAGCAGATTGACAAGTAGCCAGGGCACGCGCGAACGGGATGTGGCAAGCACCGTATCCGAAAGTTCTTCGTCACCGACGCCGCCAAGGCGCATGATGTCTTCTTCGGCCTCTTCCTGGATGACGTCCACCACGTCATCGATGGTGAGCACGCCGACGAGACGGCCATTGTCATCGACCACAGCTGCCGAGAGAAGGTCATATTGCTCGAAAAGCTGGGCCGCCTCCTCCTGGTCCATATCGGCCGGGATTGGGTAATTGGTTTCGCCCATGATGGCTTCGATCTTCACCTGGCGTTTGGTGCGCAGGATCTTGTCGAGTGCCACGATGCCCATCAGCTTGAAAGTGGGATCAATGACGAAGATTTCCGTGAAATTCTCCGGAAGGTCCTCTTCCTCGCGCATGTAGTCGATCGTCTGACCGACCGTCCAGAAGGGCGGCACCGCGACGAATTCCGTCTGCATGCGCCGGCCGGCGGAGCTTTCCGGATAATCAAGCGCACGGCGCAGGCGCACCCGTTCCGTAAACGGCAGTTGGGCCAGAATGTCGTCGCGGTCTTCCTGGTCGAGATCTTCCAGAATGTAGACGGCATCGTCCGAGTCAAGCTCGCCGATGGCTGCGGCGATCTGCTCGTTCGGCATCTGGTCGACGATTTCGAGACGGATCGCCTCGTCAACCTCGGTCAGTGCCGTCAGGTCGAACTCGTGGCCCAGCAGTTTGACGAGTGCCCGGCGCTGATCCGGCTGGATGGATTCCAGCAGATCGCCGAGTTCCGATTCGTGCAGATTGACGACATGATTGCGCAGGAACAGGATATCGCGATCAGCGACCGCCGCACCAACCAGCGCCAGAAATTCGGCGCGAATCGAGCCGTTGTCCGCATAGATGTCGTCCTGAGCGCCATCGGCAGGCGAACGCAGGCGGTCATCATCTATATTGCTCATGCATCGCCCTCGCCTTGCACCCGTGCGGCCACCAGCCTTTGCAAAGCCGTTCGGCAAGGCAAAAAGATGGCTGCGAAAACTGAATATCAACAATCGGATAGCACAGATGCCGAGAGATCACTGCGCATCTGCAAGAACCCTGCTAGACCAATATCGGGCGGCGGTCCACCCTTGCCGGTCGATCTGGCGCCCTTCAGAGCCAATCCCTTCCAGTTCGTACAGCAGAGGCCCTCGTCGTGACCGTCCGCCAGATCCTTTCCTATCCAGATCCCCGCCTGTCGCAGGCCTGCGAACCCGTGACAGAATTCGATGCGCAGCTTGCCAGCCTGTGCGAGGATCTCATCGACACGATGCGGGCCGCACATGGCATCGGCATCACCGCGGCCCATATCGGCGAGGCTCGGCGGGTATCCGTCATCCAGCTTGCAGGCAATGAACCGGTGCGCGTGCATATCAATCCGGTCATCCTCACGGTCTCGGCCGATCTCCAGCGCTTTACCGAGGGAAGCGTCTCCATGCCCGGCATGACCGAAACGGTGGAGCGGCCAGCAGCGATCCGTTTTCGCTACCAGGATTTGAGCGGCGTGCCCCATGAAGAGGGTGCCGAAGGCTTTCTCGCCACCTGTATCCAGCATGAGATCGACCAACTCGACGGCATCTTCTGGCTGAAGCAGCTTTCGCGCCTGAAGCGCGACCGGCTTGTGCGCAAATGGGAGAAACAGGCTTCTTTCTAAACAGGTCGAACCAACCGGCAGGCAAAACGTTGTGCGCGCAGCCAACCACTGGAGAGACCCACATGCCGGTCAAGAAAAACATCAACAATCTTCCGCGCGAAGAAGATTATCGCGATTATGACACCCGCAATATCGATGAGGGCTGGCCCTATGCGGACCAGGCCGGCGCAGGTTCCGATCCGATCGACAATTCAGCCTATGGCGATACCGACTCCAATTTCGACCTCGAGCGTAACAAAGGCTACAAGGTCGACAATGCCGACAAGAATGGACGGGAAGAACCTGTCCGTGATCGCGCCACCATCGCAGACCCGGACGTAATCGAAAGCGACGATCTGGAAGAGAGGGTGAGCGACGCCATCGAGGAACTCGATATCGTTGCCATGGAAACGCTCGACATTCGTGCCGACGGCACGACCGTCACCATCGAGGGTGAAGTCGATGACGACCAGACGGCGCGCAAGATCGTCGCCCGCGTCAGGCGCGTCAACGGCGTCAGCAAAGTGGTGAACGAACTGACGCTGCTTGGCATTGACAGCCTGATCCCCGACGAGGACTGAGGCCTACCCTCACATGGCTTCGGCGCTGACCTCGACATTCGGGGTCAGCGTCAGCGTATTGCTCACCGTGCAGAGATCCTTTGCCAGCTTGCGGATCGCCTCGCGCTCCTCGTCTGAATAGTCGCCGGCGATCTTGATAACAGCGGTAATGGTTTCCACGCGCGACAGCCCGTCATGGGCTTTTTCGCCCGTCACATGCGCCGTGACGCCCTCGAATCGTTCCACCATCTGCAGCTTGACCACCGCGCCCTTGACGCTGAGCACCAGGCAACTGGCAAGCGATGCATAGAGGAGATCGAGCGGGTTGAAGCCCGGTTCCGAGACGCTGGTAATCACATCCAGCATGCCGCCGGTCTCTGTCTTCAGGCTGGCATGGCCGCGCGCGGCCATCATGGCGGTCGCACCAGTCACACGCGTCTTCATTTTCAGTTCGACCATCTTTCTACCTCCAGCGTCGCACGCCCTTGGCGTACCGTCTCAGCAGGACAGCACATCTGCCTTAAGGAACAAATGATCCAGATGCTCAAACTGTTGCGGCCGCTTGCCGCAGCCGCGGTTCTTTGAGCACCAGACGAGCACCATAGACATTTTGTCCCTTGACGGGCAGCCGCCGGCGTCGCTATTTTAAACTTAAAATAAAAATCCGGAACAGTTCCTCGTCGTCAGCAAGGGAAGGAAGACTTATGCGTATCGTTTGCATTGGCGGAGGCCCGGCCGGCCTCTACTTCGCGCTTTTGATGAAGAAGCTTTACCCCTCGCACCACATTCGCGTGGTGGAGCGCAACAAGCCCTATGACACATTCGGCTGGGGCGTCGTGTTTTCCGATGCCACCATGGTCTCCATGCAGGCCTGGGATCCTGACAGTGCCGCGGAAATCCGCCAGGCCTTCAATCACTGGGATGATATCGAGGTTCTGTTCAAGGGCACCCGCCAGCGCACATCCGGCCATGGTTTTGTCGGCATTGGCCGCAAGAAGCTGTTGAACATTCTACAGCGCCGCTGCGAGACGCTCGGTGTCGAGCTGATCTTCGAGGCCGATGTCGACAGTGACCTGGATTTCCCCGATGCCGACCTGATCATTGCAGCAGATGGGGTCAATTCCCGCATCCGCCAGAAATATGCCGATATCTTCGAGCCGGATATGGTGATCCGTCCAAACCGCTATATCTGGCTTGGCACGAACAAGCTTTTCGACGCTTTCACCTTCGATTTCCGCAGGACAGATCACGGCTGGTTCCAGGCGCATATCTATAAGTTCGACGAAAACACCTCGACCTTCATTATCGAGACGACGGAAGAGGCCTATCAGGCCCATAAGCTTGGCGAGCTTGACCAGCAGGGCTCCATCGATTTTTGCCAGGACCTGTTTTCCGAGGTGCTGGAAGGTTCACCTCTGATGACCAATGCGCGCCATCTGCGCGGCTCGTCCTGGCTGAATTTCCAGCGGCTGATCTGCGGTAAGTGGAGCCATTTCAACGGCCAGAGCCATGTCGTGCTGATGGGCGATGCCGCGCATACGGCGCATTTCGCTATCGGTTCGGGCACGAAGCTTGCCATCGACGATGCAATCGAACTGGCCAACCAGTTCCAGAAGATCGGCCACGACAAGGTAAGCATCCCGGCGGTGCTGGATGTCTATGAAGAGATCCGCCGCGTCGATGTCGCGCGCATCCAGAATGCTGCCCGCAATGCCATGGAATGGTTCGAAGTGGTGGGCACCCGCTATGCCGATACCCTGCCGCCGGAACAGTTCATGTATTCCATGCTGACGCGCTCACAGCGCATCAGCCACGAAAACCTGCGTCTGCGCGACAAGACCTGGCTGGAGGGCTATGAGCGCTGGTTTGCCGAACAATCCGGCCTGACGGCGGGTAAGGACGGTGCGGTTCCGCCACCGATGTTCACGCCCTATACGGTGCGCGACGTGACACTTCCAAACCGTATCATCATGTCGCCAATGGCTATGTATTCGGCCAAAGACGGCTTGTTCGATGATTTTCACCTGGTGCATCTGGGTGCCCGCGCTCTGGGTGGCGCAGGCCTCGTGTTTGCCGAAATGACCTGCGTTTCGCCCGACGCCCGCATTACCCCCGGATGCCTTGGCCTGTGGAGCGATGAGCAGATCCCCGGCTGGAAGCGCTTTGTCGATTTCGTGCATACCAATAGTGCCGCCAAGGTGGGGATACAGCTCGGTCATGCGGGCCGCAAGGGAGCCACCAAGCTTGCCTGGGAGGGCGCCGACCAGCCATTGGAAGAGGGTGCATGGCCACTTCTTTCGGCCTCCGCCCTGCCCTATCTGAAAAACAGCACCGTCCCGAAAGCCATGGACCGCGCCGACATGGACCGGGTGAAAGCCGATTTCGTTTCCGCCACGCGGCGCGCTGCCGCAACCGGTGCCGACTGGCTGGAATTCCATGCAGCCCACGGCTATCTGCTGTCCGCCTTCCTGTCGCCGCTGACCAACCGGCGCGAGGACGAATATGGCGGCAGCCATGCGAACCGGGCACGCTATCCGCTTGAAGTGTTTGCAGCTGTTCGCGCGAACTGGCCTGACGATAAGCCGATATCGGTGCGCCTCTCCTGCCATGACTGGTTTGAGGGCGGCAATAGGCCCGAGGATGCGGCGATCTTTGCCTCCATGTTCAAGGACGCCGGCGCCGACGTGATCGACTGCTCGTCCGGCCAGGTGTGGAAGGAAGAGCAGCCCGTCTATGGGCGTCTGTTCCAGACGCCGTTTTCCGACAAGATCCGCAACGAAGTGGGCATTCCAACGATTGCGGTGGGGGCGATTTCCGAAGCCGACCACGCCAATTCGATCATTTCCGCCGGCCGTGCCGATCTCTGTGCCGTGGCGCGTCCGCATCTGGCAGATCCGGCCTGGGTGCTGCATGAGGCTGCAAAAATCGGGCTGACGTCCGTGCCATGGCCCAAGCAGTATTATTCCGGCAAGCGGCAGTATGAAACCAATCTTGCCCGTGCGGCACTGACCGCACCTGTGGCCAAGTAGGAGACGGATATGGCGAACACGTCCCGGCAGGCTCTGCACGGCCGCCATGCGCTTGTCACCGGTGCCGGATCCGGCATCGGTGCTGCCATCGCATCGGCACTTGTCGAGGCAGGGGCGCATGTG
The DNA here is from genome assembly GCF_005222845.1 of Rhizobium sp. FY34. Lineage (GTDB taxonomy): Bacteria > Pseudomonadota > Alphaproteobacteria > Rhizobiales > Rhizobiaceae > Neorhizobium. Next base: position 89,635 of record NZ_STFZ01000002.1, read on the forward strand.
ACGCTTGCCGGCCGCCGGGCCGCACCGCTTGACGAGCTTGCGGACAGACTTGGTGCGCAACAATGCCTGGCGCTTCCAGGCTTTGACGTGACCGATCCTTCCGCCATTGCCACTGGTCTCGGCAGGGCGCGCTCCGCCTTTGGTCCTATCGAAATCCTCGTCAACAATGCCGGTGAAGCACCGACGGCTTCGTTTGAGAAAACGACGCTGGAGATGTGGAACCATGTAATGGCGGTGGACCTGACCGGAGTGTTTTCGGTGACCCAGGCCGTTCTGGCCGATCTGAAAGCCAAGGGTGACGGCGCGCGCATCATCACCATCGCCTCCACCGCAGGCCTTACCGGCTATGCCTATGTCAGCGCCTATTGCGCGGCAAAGCACGGCATTATCGGGCTGACGCGATCTCTGGCGCTGGAACTTGCGAAAACCGGCGTCACCGTCAATGCCGTGTGTCCGGGCTTTACCGATACGCCGCTGGTGGCCCGCTCGCTCGACACGATCATGCAAAAGACCGGACGCAGCCAGGCCGAGGCGCTGCAGGAACTGACAAAGCACAATCCGCAAGGGCGGCTGGTGACGCCGGAGGAGGTCGCAGATACGGTTCTGTGGCTGGCGTCGCCCTCTGCCCGATCAATCACAGGACAGGCGATCGCGGTCGCCGGTGGGGAGGTATTTTCCGGATGATCGACACCAAAGAGCCATCCATGGCATCGCACCTGAAACCCTTGAAGGACTACCAGGCGCAGCATTTCCTTTTCGAGGTAAGCGCGAATGGGCGGGTTGCCACCATACGCCTCAACCGGCCAGAGCGTAAGAACCCGCTGACCTTCGAGAGCTATGCCGAGTTGCGCGACCTGTTTCGCAATCTCGCCTCAGCATCCGATGTGCGCGCCGTGGTTCTGACCGGTGCCGGCGGTAATTTCTCCTCCGGCGGCGATGTGTTCGAGATCATCGAACCGCTGACAAAGATGGCCATGCCGGATCTTCTGGCATTCACGCGCATGACCGGCGATCTGGTGAAGGCCATGCGCAAGTGCCCGCAGCCGATCATTGCCGCCGTCGATGGTATCTGCGCCGGCGCTGGTGCCATTCTGGCCATGGCATCCGATCTGCGGCTGGCAACGCCCGAGGCAAAGACCGCCTTTCTCTTCACCCGCGTTGGTCTTGCCGGCGCAGACATGGGCGCCTGCGGCCTTCTTCCGCGTATCATCGGCCAGGGCCGTGCCGCTGAACTTCTGTTGACCGGCCGCGCCATGAGCGCGACGGAAGGTCATGCCTGGGGCTTCTACAATGGCCTGCATTCACCCGAAACGCTGGAGGCTGAAGCGCTGGCGCTCGCCCATTCGCTGGCCGATGGCCCGTGGTTTGCCCATACGATGACCAAGACCATGCTGAACCAGGAATGGGCCATGGGCATTGAGGAACTGATCGAAGCGGAAGCCCAGGCGCAGGCGATTTGCATGGGAACTCAGGATTTCCGGCGTGCCTTTGAAGCCTTTGCCGCAAAGCGCAAGCCGATCTTCGAGGGCAATTGACCATGGCCGCCCTCACCCCGCCGGGCCTTCCCAGCCGCGAGCATCTCGACTGGCCGTTCTTTGATGCAAGCCATAGACTGCTGACCGATAAACTCGATGCCTTTGCGGGCTCCGGCGCCCTCACCTCTATCGACCATCGGGATACGGACAGCGTGTGCCGCGCGCTGGTATCGGCGCTCGGACAGGCTGGATTGCTGGATGCGGCAACCGGTTCCGGCGGACGCGAGGCCATCGACAGCCGCTCTGTCTGCCTGACGCGCGAAACGCTCGCCTATCACGACGGGCTTGCCGATTTCGCCTTTGCCATGCAAGGGCTCGGCACCGGTGCCATCGGCCTGTCCGGTTCGGATGAGCTGAAGCGGGCGATATTGCCGAAGGCGCAAAGCGGCACCTGGATTTCGGCCTTTGCCCTTTCGGAAAAAGAGGCCGGTTCGGATGTCGCCGCGATGGCCTGCGCGGCACGGCGCGACGGCAACCATTTCGTTCTCGACGGGAGCAAGACCTGGATTTCCAATGGCGGCATTGCCGATGTCTATACGGTATTTGCCCGCACCGGCGAGGCGCCCGGCACACGCGGCATTTCCGCCTTCGTGGTGTTTGCCGATGATCCGGGTTTTTCCATCGAGGAACGCATCGATGTGATGGCCCCGCATCCGCTGGCGACCATCCGCTTCGACAATTGCCGCATTCCCGCCGATCGCCTGCTTGGTGCCCCCGGCGAAGGCTTCAAGATCGCCATGCGCACGCTCGATATCTTTCGTGCCTCGGTGGCGGCAGCAGCGCTCGGCTTTGCCCGCCGGGCACTGGACGAGGCGCTGTCTTATGCAAAAGCGCGGCCGATGTTTGGCGCAAGGCTTGCCGATCTGCAATTGACCCAGGCCGCTTTCGGCGACATGGCAACCGATATCGATGCCGGCGCTCTCTTGACCTACCGCGCCGCCTGGCGCCGCGATGTGCAGGGCCTGCCCACCACCAAGGAAGCCGCCATGGCCAAGATGACCGCGACCGAAAACGCCCAGCGGGTGATCGATCGGGCGGTGCAGATGTTTGGCGGACGCGGCGTCCAGGTGGGCGAAATCACCGAAAAACTCTACCGCGAGATCCGGGCGTTGCGCATCTATGAGGGTGCGACCGAAGTCCAGAAACTCATCATCGCCCGCGAACTCCTGAAGACCTGACAGACCGGAGATTTCACCCCATGCACACCATTCTGCAGCCCGAAGGCTGGGCCAAACCGATCGGTTATGCCAACGGCATCGCAGCCACAGGCCGCCAGGTCTATGTCGGCGGTCAGATCGGCTGGAACGGCCAATGCCAGTTCGAAAGCGACGACCTCGTCGATCAGGCACGCCAGACGCTGGAAAACATCGTCGCGGTTCTGGCAGAGGCCGGTGCCCGCCCCGAGCACATTACGACGATGACCTGGTATTTTGTCGACAAGGCCGAATATCTCGCCAATCTGAAGGGCATAGGCCAGGCCTATCGTGAGGTGATTGGTCGGCATTACCCGGCCATGGCCGCCGTGCAGGTGGTGGCGCTGATGGAAGATCGGGCAAAGATCGAGATCCAGGCGATAGCCGTCATTCCCGAGTGACGACAGGCCGAGAGCATCACACAAGGATAGAACCATGCCGCCCTTCACCTTTTCCGCCACGGTTTCCGGTCAGGTGACTAAGGGCGTGCTCATCGTTACGCTCGACAATCCGCCGGTCAATGCCGCCTCTGCCGATCTGCGTGCCGGACTGATGGCAGCCCTTGCCCACAGCACGGCAACCGCATCGATTTCAGGCATCGTCATCACGGCGGCGGGAAAGACATTCATCGGTGGCGCCGATATCCGCGAATTCGGCAAGCCGCCGGTCGATCCGATCCTTCCAGACGTGATTGCCGCCGTGGAAGCACATGAGAAGCCCGTGATCGCCGCGCTGAATGGCGCAGCACTCGGCGGCGGGCTGGAAGTGGCGCTCGCCTGCCATCACCGCGTGGCGCTGTCCTCTGCTACAGTCGCCCTGCCGGAGGTGAAACTCGGCCTGGTGCCGGGTGCCGGCGGCACGCAGCGTCTGCCGCGCCTGATCGGCGCTTTGCCCGCACTCGACCTGATCAGCAGCGGCCGCACAATCAAGACTATCGAGGCAAAATCCCTCGGTTTGATCGATGAGGTTGTCGAGGCCGATCTCGTCATGACGGCCTGCGCCACGGCGCGGGCGCTGGCCGGCCAGTCTCTCAAGCGCACAGGCATGCTTTCGCCGCCCGCCTTCGATGAGGCGGTCTTTGCCGAAGCCAGCGACAAGATCCTTGCCAAGGCGCGCGGCCAGAAAGCTCCAGCCGAGATCATCCGCCTGGTGCGGCTTGCCGGCGAAACCCCGCTTGCCGAAGGTCTTGCAGAGGAGCGCAGCAGTTTTATCGCTTTGCGCGACGGCCCGCAAAGCAAGGCGCTGCGTCATGTGTTCTTTGCCGAACGCGAGGCGGGCAAGGTGGCAGGACTTGAAGGCATCGCCCCACGCCCGGTCGAAACCATCGCCATTGCGGGCCTTGGCCTGATGGGAAGCGGCATAGCCATGGCCGCCCTTGGCGCCGGCTACAGGGTAATCGGGCTCGACCGGACGCCGGAGGCCGCAGACGGTGGGCGCGCACGCATTCTGGCACTGATCGACAAGTCGGTGTCCAGCGGCAGGCTGGATCGCGATGCCGCCGACGCACAGATCGCAAACCTTTCGGTGACTGCCAGTGATGCCGATCTCGCCCCGGCAGATCTGGTGATCGAGGCGGTGTTCGATGATCTGGCCGTCAAGATCGACCTTTTCCAGCGGTTGGACACAGTGCTGCGCCCGGATGCGATTCTCGCCACCAATACCAGCTATCTGAACCCCGACGAGATTGCTGCGGCGACCGCGCATCCGGAGCGGGTTCTCGGCCTGCATTTCTTTTCGCCAGCGCATGTCATGCGGCTTCTGGAAGTGGTGCGCTGCGAAAAAACCGCGCCGGACGTACTGGCGACCGGTTTTGCGCTGGCCAGGCGCCTGAAGAAACTGGCCGTGGCCACCGGCGTGACCGAAGGCTTTATCGGCAACCGGATTTTTTCCGCCTATCGTCGCGAAGCGGAATATCTCATCGAGGACGGCGCTCTGCCGCACGAGATCGATCAGGCGCTGGAGGCCTATGGCTTTCCGATGGGCCTGTTTGCCGTCTATGACATGGCAGGCCTCGAAATTGCCTGGGCACGCCGCAAGCGCCAGGCCACAAGCCGTGATCCGGCGGAACGCTATGTCGAGATCGCCGATCGCCTCTGCGAGGCGCAGCGATTCGGCCAGAAGGCCGGTCGCGGCTGGTATCGCTATGACAGTGGCAAACGCGCGGCCGATCCCGAGGTCACCGCCATCATAGAGGCCTGCCGGGCCGCAAAGGGCATTGTGCCGCGCTCCTTCACGCAGAGCGAGATCATCGCGCGCATGCTTGCCGCCATGGCAGCCGAAGGCCGGGCGCTGCTTGCCGAAGGCATTGCGGCGCGCGCCAGCGATGTGGATCTGGTGATGATCAACGGCTATGGTTTCCCCGCCCATAGAGGCGGCCCGATGTTTGCGGCAGATCTCTCCGGCTGAGGAAACCAAAGCGGCCGGCTGGACGTTTTGACGCGACGCACCATGTCCGGTCGTGCGGGATGCAGGAGATATGCGCCATGAACACGTTTTTGCCACTCAGTCTTGTCGGCCTGCTTGCGCTGTCCGGCTGCAACGCGTCCGGCACGTTCTACGAACCCTTCCCGGAAAGCCTCACCTATGGTGGGCGCTCGCCTATCGTTTCGGCACCGGTTGGCAGTTCCTTCAGCCGCGAAGTGCGCGATGAGTTCGGTGCCCGTTATGAGGAACTCTACGAGGTGCAGCCCGACCAGACTGTGCGCATCGTGACGCGCTTCCGGCGGTCTATTCCGTAAGGACTGGCATCTATTGGGCGACCATTTGCAATTTCGGTGCTTGCGGGGCAGCCTGTCCTGATGGACAGCGACTGCGAGGACGGGCGTTCATGAAGATTTTCTCTCTCAATGCATGGGGCGGTAAGCTCCATGCCCCGCTGCTTACATATTTGCAGCAGGTAGACCCGGATATTTTGTGTCTTCAGGAAGTGGTGCACACGCCGCATGCGCAGAAGGAATGGCTGACCTATCGCGATGGTGATCATGTCCTGCCCCAGCGTGCGCAATTGTTCCGCGAACTATGCGAGGCACTGCCGGAGCATGCAGGGTTCTTTTCGCCCAATGCCGAAGGCGTGCTTTTTGATGGCGAGACTGCTCTTCCCTCGCAGTTCGGCCTTGCCACCTTCGTGCGCCAGGAGATACCCATCATCGCGCAGGCCGTGGGCTTCGTGCATGGCGGCTTTTCGCCAAAGGGTTACGGAGAGCATCCGCGGCCGCGTAACGCGCATGTCCTTCGTGTTTTCGACCGGGCGCAGGACCGGACCCTGACGATTGCCCATATGCATGGACTGCGCGACCTGCGCGGAAAGATGGATACGCCGCAGCGCCAACAGCAGGCCAGGCGATTTGCAGACCTGATAGGGTCAGTGGCCGAGCCGGCGGATGTGCTGGTTGCCTGCGGCGATTTCAATGTCGAACCGCGCAGCGCAACCTTCGACATCCTGGGCGAACTGGGCATGACCGATCTTGTCACCACGCGCGGTTTTCAAAGCACGCGGACTTCCCACTACACCAAGCCCGGCCGATTTGCCGATTACATGCTGGTCAATGAGGCCGGTCTTCACTGCGAATTCGAGGTTGTCAGCGATCCGGAAGTCTCCGATCACTGCCCGCTGCTTCTGTGTATCTGAGCGTAATCCGGCTTTGCTGACCGACGCTGGCCAACCCATTGCCAGACAACAAAAAACCCGGCTTGCGCCGGGTTCTTTTGGTGCGGTCGAGAAGACTCGAACTTCCACGGGTTGCCCCACAGCGACCTCAACGCTGCGCGTCTACCAATTCCGCCACGACCGCATCGTGGTAGATGCCGGTTTGTTGCCGGCGAGGGAGCATCTAGCAAAGGGATTTCCCTGACGCAAGTGCGCCGTGACAGTTTTTTGAAAGATAAAATGTGTTGAAGAAATCCTATATAGGGAAAGCCCTGATTTGCGGGCTTTGTGCCTGTGGATAGTAATACCAAGTCTCGATGATAGGAACCTATGGCGTGGGACCGGAGACGTTCATCCGGCAAGGAGCATACCGGAGAGCGATGCTTTTGGCATCGGTCGAGGATTGCGACATAGCCGGAAATCAAAATCGCTCCGGCGCAATAGGTTCGTATCATCGAGATTTGGTATAAAATGCCTTCCGTCACCCAAGAGAAATGACATGCTAGAGCGCACCGATCTCAATCTTTCCATGCACCCGCTGGACGGTTCGCCGCCCGTGCGCTGGCGGATCTCCGATTCCCCCGTGCCCTATGAAGAAGCACTTGCCGTGATGGAAAGCGAAGTGGCCGCGATTGCAGAGGGCACGGCTCAGGAGCTTGTCTGGCTTTTGGAGCACCCTCCGCTCTACACCGCCGGCACGAGTGCTGATGCGAGCGACCTGATCCAGCCCGACCGATTCCCGGTATTTTCCACGGGCCGGGGCGGTGAATATACCTATCATGGACCCGGCCAGCGGGTTGCCTATGTAATGCTGGATCTCAAGCGCCGCCGCCAGGATGTGCGCGCCTATGTGGCAGCGCTTGAGGAAGTCATCATCCGCTGTCTCGGCTCCATGAATGTGCGTGGCGAACGGCGCGAGGATCGCGTCGGGGTCTGGGTGCGTCGCCCGGAAAAGGCCCCACTGCCGGATGGCACGATGGCCGAGGACAAGATTGCAGCGCTCGGCATCCGTCTGCGCCGCTGGGTCAGCTTCCATGGGCTGTCGATCAATGTCGATCCGAATCTCACGCATTTTTCCGGCATCGTGCCCTGCGGCATCTCAGCCTATGGCGTCACAAGCCTTGAGGATCTTGGTATGCTGGTGATGATGCAGGATGTCGATATCCGGCTGCGCGATGCCTTCGAGGAAGTGTTCGGGCAAACCGAAATCGAAGGCCGGTGAGGGCCAGGCGTACCGCCACTCGTCAGGCACGCCTTGTGCAACCACCCTTGCCTGTGGTTGAACGGACCTCCACAGAAAGCATCAAACATGTCCTCATCCTTCGGACCCTCACCCGCTGCCTCGACCGACAGTTCCGTGAAGGGCATGGCACTGATGGCGGGTTGCATGGTCGTGCTGCCGATGATGGACGCGATTGCCAAATACATGGCGACGTTTGAGACCATGTCGCCCGGCCAGGTGACCTTCTACCGCTTTCTCGTGCAACTGGTGGTGCTGGCGCCGCTGTTCTTCTGGACGGTCGGCAGTTTTTCCAAGGTTCGCCGCCCCTGGATGAACATGCTGCGCGGCGCGCTGCATGCCAGCGCCAGCCTGATGTTCTTTACTGCCGTCAAATACATGCCGCTCGCGGATGTCTTTGCCATCTATTTCGTAGAGCCCTTCATGCTGACGATCATGTCGGCGCTGTTTTTGGGCGACAAGGTCGGCTGGCGGCGGTGGCTTGCCATTCTTGTGGGCTTCGGCGGGGCGATGATCGTTATCCAGCCGAGCTTCGAGATTTTTGGCTGGACCTCGCTTCTGCCTATCGCCTGCGCCTTTCTGTTCACGCTCTACCTCTTTCTCAACCGGGCGCTGGGCGATGCCGATTCGCCGCTCACCATGCAGATGATGTCAGGCGTTGGCGGCACGGCGCTGATGGCGGTCGTACTGGTTGCCGGACACATGGCCGGTATGACGGATTTCGAAATGTCGCTACCGGCCTCTTCGCTGGGTATCGTGCTGCTGCTGATCCTCGGCTCGCTGTCCGGCTATGTGCATCTGCTGGTGGTACGGGCCTTCCGCATGGCCTCGGTGTCGCTTCTGGCGCCTTTCCAGTATTTCGAGATCATTTCGGCCACCGTGCTCGGCTACCTGCTGTTTTCCGATTTCCCCACGCCGTCCAAATGGTTGGGCATTGCCATCATCGTGGCATCCGGCCTTTTCATCATCTGGCGCGAGCGGGTGCGCAGCCGCATGGCCTGATGCCGGCCTGATGCCAGCCCATGCCGCTTTGAGGGTTGAGCCGAGCAAGCTCGCGTGCCACAAAGTTCAGGAATCAGAGATATAGGGAGATAGACCATGGATGTTCGCGCCGCCGTTGCCGTTCAGGCCGGAAAACCGCTCGAAATCATGACCGTACAGCTGGAAGGCCCACGCGCCGGAGAAGTGCTGATCGAGGTGAAGGCCACCGGCATCTGCCACACGGATGATTTCACGCTCTCAGGCGCCGATCCGGAAGGTCTGTTTCCGGCAATCCTCGGCCATGAGGGTGCCGGTATCGTCGTGGATGTCGGTCCGGGCGTCACCTCGGTGAAAAAAGGGGACCATGTCATTCCGCTCTACACGCCGGAATGCCGCGAATGCTATTCCTGCCTTTCGCGCAAGACGAACCTCTGCACCGCCATCCGCTCGACGCAAGGCCAGGGCCTGATGCCGGATGGCACATCGCGCTTTTCCATCGGCAAGGACAAGATCCACCACTATATGGGCTGCTCCACCTTCGCCAATTACACGGTGCTGCCGGAAATTGCGTTGGCCAAGGTCAACCCCGACGCCCCGTTTGACAAGATCTGCTATATCGGCTGCGGCGTCACCACCGGCATCGGCGCCGTCATCAATACGGCAAAGGTCGAAATCGGCTCGACGGCCATCGTTTTTGGTCTCGGCGGCATTGGCCTCAACGTTATCCAGGGCCTGCGGCTTGCCGGTGCCGACATGATCATCGGCGTCGATCTCAACAACGACAAGAAGGAATGGGGCGAACGCTTCGGCATGACGCATTTCGTCAACCCGAAGGAAGTCGGCGAGGATATCGTACCCTATCTCGTCAACCTGACGAAGCGCGGCAATGACCATATCGGCGGCGCCGACTACACTTTCGACTGCACCGGCAATACCAAGGTCATGCGCCAGGCGCTGGAAGCCTCGCATCGCGGCTGGGGCAAGTCGGTGGTCATTGGCGTTGCCGGCGCCGGCCAGGAAATCTCCACCCGTCCCTTCCAGCTTGTCACCGGCCGTTCCTGGATGGGCACGGCATTCGGTGGCGCGCGTGGCCGCACCGACGTGCCGAAAATCGTCGACTGGTATATGGATGGCAAGATCATCATCGATCCGATGATCACCCACACCATGCCGCTCGAGGATATCAACAAGGGTTTCGAGCTGATGCATTCGGGAGAAAGCATCCGCTCTGTTGTGCTCTACTAAACGAGCGCGTATTGCCATCATAGAGATTGAAGGACGCCGCACGGCGTCCCTTTGCCGCCCGGCAATCGCCACCACAGGGCCGGGCGATCATCAGGAGCATGCATGGCGGAGCGGATCGTATCAGGCGCGGTGAGAGCCGATGGACAGGTGCTAGAGGGCCAGGGCTTTCACGTCAGCCGCAAGACGGCCGGCAGCTATCTCATCCTCTTTCAACCACCGCTGTCGGCCATCGAAAACGGCATGGCTCAGCTAATCGATACCCGCCATGCCGGCCTGCTGAAGGCGGCGGTTTCCTCCGTGGACGGGTTGCATGCGGCGATCACCGTGACCGATGCGGCAAACGCAATGCGTGACTGTGCCTTCTCCTTCGTCTTTACCGGCCAAAACCATGAGGACAGGATGTCCTTGCCGCGAGTTCATCCGCTCGATCCGACAGGAGTCATTGCGGATCCGGCGATCGGCAGCCCCGCCCCGCCCGTCGTTTCGCTGCGCAGGTCCCATGAGACCGCGCAGGCTCCGGACAGTGGCGAAGATCTGTCGCCTCTCGCCCAGCTGAAGCGTCTGAAGGAAACAATGCAGCAGGTGCTGCGGCCATTGCAGCGGGAAAACCGCATGCTGAAATCGCGGCTTGAGATCACCGCGCGCCAGACGAATGGCGGACGCCGGATCGTGCCGGCCGCCGATGCCTTTCCGCAGATTGAGGCCGGCCCGCTCCTGACCCTTCTTCTGCGCCAGCACCGTTTTCAAAGCGTGCTTGATCTGGGCCAACCCGACCTGCAGCGGCTGGCGCTGCTGGCTGCGGACGGTCGGCAGGTGACAGGTGTGGTAACATCTGCCGTTGCGTCACTGCCCACACCCAACGTGACGCTGCGCCAGCACGCACCCGTTGATCCTGAGACGCCCTTCGACTGCGTGATCGCCATCGACCTTCTGCAAAGACAGGTTGATCCACAGGCCTTCCTGCGCCGCGCCCACGGCATGCTGGCCGAAGGCGGCGTGCTGGCGCTCAGTGTCCCCGCCATGCGCTATCCGCTCGTCACCGGCGACCTCAGCATCTGGAGCGGCGGCCTGCTGCTCTATCATCTGGTTCTGTCCGGTTTTGACTGCCGCAATGTCAAGATGTTGACGCAAGGCGAACAGATTTTCCTGGTGCTGGTGAAAACGAGCATCGAGCCTGCCCCGCTTGGCGTACCGCTTCCGTTGCCAGAGACGATGCGGGTGCACCTGCCGCATGGGCTGGAATTTGTCGAGACGCCGGATGGTGGCCTTGCCTTCGATGGCGATCTTCCCGCGATCGGCTGGACGATCTGATGGAACACATCCGCGCCAAGACCGATGGCCAGACTGTCTTTCGCCAGGAGAATGACCGATGATCTATGTGGATGCCGATGCCTGCCCGGTGAAACCGGAGATCCTGAAAGTCGCCGAACGGCATGGGCTGGAAGTGACCTTCGTTGCCAATTCGGGCCTGCGCCCCTCGCGCGATCCGATGGTGAAGAATGTCATCGTCTCTGGTGCCTTTGATGCCGCCGATGACTGGATCGCTGAACGGGCCGGCGTCGGCGATGTGGTGATTACCGCCGATGTGCCACTTGCTGTGCGCTGCGTGGCGGCCGGCGCGCAGGTGACCGGCCCGACAGGCCGCGTCTTCGACCAGACCAATATCGGCATGGCAAGCGCCATGCGCGATCTGGGACAGCATCTGCGCGAGACCGGCGAAAGCAAGGGCTATAACGCAGCCTTCTCGCCCCGCGACCGCTCGTCCTTCCTGTCCACGCTCGATACGCTCTGCCGCCGCGCCAAGGCCATCATGGCCGCCGCAAGCCAGGCCGGAAGCACGCCATGACAGAGATATCGCACAGCTGGCGCCATCGGCGTTACAGCGCATTTTATGCGGCAAGCCTTGGCGGGCTGGGTTCCCTGCCCTTGCTGCTGCTGCTCATCCCGCATCTGGCGATCGAGCTCTCGGCCATCCTGTTCTTCCTGATCTATCTCGGCATGATCGCGCGGCGTGTGCCCCACCTTACCGTCAACCGCCTGAAGACAAGCCGCGAGCGCGACGATGCGCCAGCCTATACGATCCTTCTCGTCACCATGCTGGCGGTGGTGGCCGCCATTGGTGCGCTGTTCAATGCGCTCAATCGCGCCAATGATCCGAGCCTGTTTGAAGTGGCACTGGCCTTTGCCTCGGTCATCGGAGGCTGGCTGACCATCCACACAATGTTTGCCATGCATTATGCCCATCACTTCTGGCGCCGTGCAGCAGATAGCGCAGGCAAGCTGCAGATCCAGGCAGGGCTTGCCTTTCCCGAAACGCCGGAACCATCCGGCTTTGACTTTCTGTATTTCTCGCTGGTGATCGGCATGACGGCGCAAACCTCGGATGTCACCATCACCACCACGGCCATGCGACGCATCAATCTCACCCATGCGCTCCTGGCCTTTTTCTTCAATACCGTGCTCGTTGCCGCAGCAGTCAATGCCGTCGTGTCGCTTGCCGGCTGAGCCTCGTTCAAAAAGGAGAACTCACCCCATGAAAGTCCTGTCCCAGAACACTGCCTTTGGCGGCATGCAGGGTGTCTTCCAGCACGATTCGGCCGTGCTGAATTGCGAGATGACCTTTGCCGTCTTCGTGCCGCCGCAGGCGATTGCGGAGAAGCGCCCGGTCCTCTGGTATCTGTCAGGGCTGACCTGCACCCATGCCAATGTGATGGACAAGGGCGAATACCGCCGGCTGGCCGCCGAGCTTGGCCTCGTCATCGTCTGCCCGGATGTCAGCCCGCGCGGCGATGATGTGGCGGATGAAAAGACCAATTGGCAGATGGGCAAGGGCGCCGGCTTCTATCTCGATGCCACCGAAAAGCCCTGGTCCGATCACTACCGCATGTACAGCTATATTACCGAGGAGCTGCCGGCGCTGGTCGCGGAACATTTTCGCGTCGACATGGACCGTCAGGGCATATTCGGCCACTCGATGGGCGGCCATGGCGCCCTGACGATTGCCCTGAGAAACCCGGAACGCTTCAAGAGCTGCTCAGCCTTTGCGCCCATCGTCGAGCCATCGACGGCCGACTGGTCAAAGCCCGCCTTTGAAAAATACCTTGGAGCAAATCGCGACACCTGGCGTGCCTATGATGCCTGCGCGCTGGTGCATGATGGCGCGCGCTTCCCGGAATTCCTGATCGATCAGGGCAAGGCCGATAGTTTCCTCGACAATGGCCTGCGCCCCTGGCTGTTCGAAGAGGCGGTCAAGGATACGGGCATCGCGCTGACGCTGCGCATGCACGAGCGCTACGACCATTCCTATTACTTCATCTCGACCTTCATGGATGATCACCTGCGCTGGCATGCGGAGCGGCTCGGGTAAGCTTTTGCGCACATAGATCGACAGGCACAGAGGTTGATTGTCGATCGTGGTGTCCCACATTGGTGTGACGCGGACGACCGCGGGCACCGGGTGATCCTGACAGATCTCAGGCACCGAATGCTTCAAACCCTGCGAGGACGGCCTTGCTCTTTTCTCAGGAAGGAGCGCCTTGTGCCCTGGATCTATCTCATTCTCGCCGGTCTTCTGGAAGTCGGCTGGGCCATCGGGCTCAAATATACGGATGGCTTTTCCCGCCTCGGGCCATCCGTCCTTACCGTAACCTGCATGGCGGTCAGCCTCGGCCTCCTGGGCCTTGCCATCCGCGACCTGCCGGTCGGTACGGCCTATGCGATCTGGACCGGCATCGGCACCGTCGGCGCCGTTGCCTTTGGCATCACCTTTCTCGGTGATCCGGCAACGCTGGCACGGCTTGCCTGCATCGGCCTCATCCTCTGCGGCATTGTTGGGCTGAAACTCACGTCGTGACGTAAAAAAGTAAATACCCCGCGCCGGTTTCGGCACGGGGTATTTTTAACGCTTCAAACGGGGCCGATCAGGCCTTGTTGCGATTGTCGAGCGCGAAGGCGCCGGCACCGGCAAACACGATGTAGAGGAAGATGAAGCAGTAGAGAACCGCTGCATCGCCGCCGTTCAGCGACGGGAAAAAGCTCTTCGGAAAATGCGCAAAGAAGTAGGCGAAGGCCATCATACCGGACAGAACGAAGGACACCGGGCGCGTCAGGAAACCGACGGCCACGAGCAAGCCGCCGACCAGTTCCAGGATGCCGGCAGTCAGCAATAGGGGTGGAAGGGGCCCCTCCATCTGGGCGGCAGGGAATGCAAACAGCTTCATTGTTCCATGGGCGAGAAATAGAAGTGCCGCCATGATGCGCAGCACACCCAGCGCCTGCGGACGAAAAGCGTCCAGACGTTCGGAAATTGACATAAAAATTCTCCAGCGAAAATGTGATCGACGCGTGATGGATATCGCCGCACAGCAGCAAATTGCAATCAACTGAACTCCCCGCACATCACAACTCGTTGATGTCGCGCGCTGGTTCTTATGAAACGACCCACCGGTCCGCCGCGTGGACGGACCAGTGGATCAAGGAAGCCTCCCTTATTCAGCCAGTCTGTGTTCCAGCTTCAGGCCCTTGGCCGTGCGATTCTTGAAGCCGGTCCAGTAGCTATGCTCCGGCTTGAATGTTCCGTCCTTGTTGGCAGCCCATACGCCTTTTTCCGAATCCTCGACAAGATCGAGATATTTGCCCTTCTCCGCATCGTTCTTCAGCTTCAGATCGAACCAGGCACTGGCAAAATGCTGGGCGATATTGTTCATCCGCACCGTATCCCAGACAGAATCGGCATAATGGTCGAAGGCCGCATAGCCCAGCGTGTCGCTGACCTTGTAGCTTTCCACCGGCGCCGGCATGGGCGCTGCCGCATTGTGGTTGGCGTGATCAAACGTCAGAAGATAGCGCTCGACCGGCTTTGCGCCCTCAAACAGCGGGCGGATGCCTTTTCCATAATCCGACACATCATCGACGCTGCCGGCCATGAAGAAGATCGGCACCTTGATTTCGCCAAGGCCCTTCTCGTCCCACATGCCGCGCTGCATACCCCAGGGCGCGATGGCGATGATTGCCTTGAACCGCGGATCAAACAGCGCGGCGTGAGTTTCTGAGCCGGCCTGGTGCATGGCAAGCGTGCCGGCCGGTGCGCTCCATTCGGCGGAGACCGCTTTTTCCGTGACGCCGGCGCCTGCCGTGATCATCGCGCCATAGCCGCCCATGGAATAGCCAATCAGGCCGGTGTTTGACACATCGACCATGCCTTCGAGGAAACTGTCCTTCTGCGTACCAAGACGTGCGATCTCATCCAGCACCGCGCGCTGATCGAGCGGACGGTTGACGAGCGTGCTACCAAAGGCTGCGCGGTCATTATAGGTGCTGTCGGTGTGATCGATCGAGGCAACGACATAGCCCTTGCTGGCGAGATTCTCTCCCAGAGGCGCCAGGAGATAGCGGTTGCCCGGATAGCCATGCGACAGAATGATCAGCGGAAAGCTCTGTCCCGCCTTTTCCGGTGCAGCATCGCGCACGGCTCGCCCGGCAAGGTTCACCTCTGTCTTGCCGTCACGCAGGAAGGTGCGGTATTCCCCGCCCGGCGCATTGACAGTTGCGGGATACCAGACTTCGACCGTGAGCGGACGCTCATAGCGCGGCGGCGCCTTGTCAGCCTCCACCTTCAGAATGTCGATCTGGTCTGGCGAGCTGAGCGTGATAGTGCGCACGCCGACCTGATGGGCGCCCAGCGCGGCAAGCTCCGGCGCGTCAGGGCGAATCATGTCTATGCGGTTGTCGGCAGCCTGCGCCACAAGGGGACAGACAAGGCTCACGGCCGCAGCAAATTTCAAAACATAGCTCATGGAAAACAGTCTCCTCTCCACGACGCCGATCGTCTTTGCGCCGCGCCGGAGCGAAACTAGCGCATTCTTGACAAAAGCGAAGGTGGCTCACGTTTGACAGGAGAAAGATGACGGGGCGATGAAGGCCGCTGGGGATGGCCAACAGCCCATCCCCTCAAGGAAACAGCGCCGTGGCCAGCGTCGAGGGGCCGGCATCCTGCAACCGGAACTCCATTGAGACGCGCTCGGCTATGCGCAGCGCCAGGATACGGTCGGCATAGGCCTGATCGAGCGCAAAGGTCGAGACCGCAAATGTACCGGTGGCTATTTTCTCGCCATTGCCGACTGCGGTGGCTTCTACCGTCACCTTGGCGCGAAAGCGTCCGCCAAGGATCAGCGGCAGATAGCCGGTCTCGACGATACGGATGGTGAGAACGGTGCGCGGCAGTGATTTCTGCCGGAACGTGGCGCGGATCGCATCATCGACAAGCCTGTCCGTATCGGCCACCAGCCGGCGGGAGACATCCGGACGGGCGCTGACAAAGGCACCGCGCACGTCGTAGAGAAGCTGGGGATCCGACTGTCGTTCGCCCGATGCCATGCGAAAGCCGCTGAGCGTCAGCAGGGCAATGAGGGCTACAGACAAACGAAGCGATGAGGCGTGCATGGACCACCGGGATATTTTCCCCGATCATCACAAAACACGGTTAGAATTCGGTTAAGTACCGCGCTCCAGCGCTTCGAAAACGGCAACTGCAGACTGCAACTCGATCAGACGCTTGGCACGACGCGCCTCGGCCTCGAGGTCTAGGCCCCAGTGCTCGTTCGTCCAGTCCTCGTCAAGATGGGCCAGCGCCCAAGCCTCGTCGGCGGTGAGAAAGCCTTCGGCATAGGCGATAGCCAGAAGCGCTGAGCCGGTCAGCGTCGTGACCGTGTGCAGTGCTGCAAGTTCCAGATGATGGTCATATTTCGAAAGCACCCGGCCAAGCGCCAGGGCTGCCTCGGCGGGCTGTTCCTTTGGCATCACGCCTTCAACCAGAATGAACCGTGCACCATGGTTTTGCGCCGCCCAGTCCAGAACCGGGTCCCAGCGCTCCGCCTGGCGCGCCACCAATTGTTCCGGCTGATCGGCGCGGTAGCACAGCATGTCGCTGCCGCTATAGCGCAGGATATCGTCAAACACCGCCTGCGTATTGCCGGCAATGCCGTCGATGGCGGTATTCACAAGCCGCGTGACCGGCATGCTGCCGGGATCGATCACCTCGACCTGTGCCGCCCATTCGGCGCGAATGATCTCGGCAAGCTTTGCGGTCGGCACGGCAAGCGTATTGCGTGCCGGCGTCTTGACGCTGCGGCCATCCAACTGGATGGCAAAGCCTTCGGCACCCTCGGCAATACTCACCTCGGCATAAAACCGCTTGGGCAGCGGCTTGTGCATCTGGATCTGCGCGCGGCGCGTCGGATCGGGATGGCTGAGGCCAGCTTCGCCGCTATGCAGAGACAGGTCGAAAAGTTCGCTCATGCAGAAGTCCTCAGCCGATATGGCTCAAAAGTTCTCTCGGGTGATGGACGATCGCATCAGCGCCCGCCGCAATCAGTTGATCGACCGAGGCATAGCCCCAGGACACGCCGATTGCCGTGGCACCGGCCGCCTTTGCCATTTGCATATCGTAAATGGCATCGCCGATGACAAGTGTGTCTTCCGGGCGCATGCCCGTCTCGTCGCAGCATTCCGTCACCATGGCCGGATGCGGCTTGGACGGGCAGTCATCGGCGGTGCGCCCTACGATGAACCAGGGGCGAAAACCGTGGCTGTCGAGGATGAGGTTCAGGCCGCGCCGCGATTTGCCGGTGACGGCGCCGATCCGCAGATCCTCGCGCGGGCCGATGGCCTCCATCACGGGCCGGATGCCATCGAAAAGCGGCTCTTCGAAACCGCCTTCTGCACGGGTTTCGATAAAGATGGACTTGTAGAAGGCCATCATTTGCACTGCCTCCTCATCGGCATGCAGCTTGCCCTGAATGCGGGCAATCGCGATGTCGAGCGTCAGGCCGATAATGGCTTTCGTCTGCGACAGTTCCGGCCGCTGATAGCCGAAATGTGCAAACGTCCGGCACATGACCTCATGGATGAGCTTGGCGCTGTCGACCAGCGTGCCGTCGCAATCGAAGAGAACCAGCTTCATCTCAATTGTCTTCCCCGATCCCGTCCGCCTGATCAAGGCCGAGCAGGTTCCAGGTCTGTACCATATGCGGCGGCAAAGGTGCCGTGATGCGCAGGCGACCGCCGGCCGGATGCGGAATATCGATATGGCGGGCATGCAGGTGCAGACGCTTCTGTACGCCGCCCGGAAAATCCCAATTGTGGTCTTCGTCGAAATATTTCGGATCGCCGATAATCGGGTGGCCGATATGCAGCGCATGCACGCGCAGCTGATGGGTGCGGCCGGTATAGGGTTCCATTTCCAGCCAGGCGAGGTTTTGCGCCGCCGTATCCACCACACGGTAGTAGGAGACGGCATGATCTGCACCGTCTTCGCCATGGCGCGCAATGCGCATGCGGTCGCCGTCCGGCGTCGTTTCCTTCACCAGCCAGGTGGAAATCTTGTCTTCATGCTTGCGCGGCACACCCTTGACCAGCGCCCAGTAGGTTTTTTTGGTGTCGCGCTCGCGAAAAGCAGCCGTCAGCTTCTGGGCAGCGCCGCGTGTGCGCGCAATCACCAGAACGCCGGTCGTATCGCGGTCAAGACGGTGCACGAGGCGTGGCTTTTCGCCCTTGGGGCTGATGAAGGCCTCCAGCATCTGATCGATATGGCGCGTAACACCTGATCCGCCCTGCACCGCAAGGCCTGCCGGCTTGTTGAGGATGATCACCTTGTCGTCTTCATGCAGGATCATGCGTGAGACGAGCTCGAAATCGCTCGAATGCTTGAGATCCTTACCGGCAATCGGTCCAGTCTTGCGGGCATCGACATCCATGGGCGGCACTCGAACGACCTGGCCGGGCTGGACGCGAGCGTCTGATTTCACCCGTCCGCCATCCACGCGCACCTGGCCCGAACGCAGCAGCTTTTGCAGCGGCCCGAAGCCCAGTCCCGGATAATGCACCTTGAACCAACGGTCGAGGCGCATGCCAGCTTCATCCGCTTCGACGCGGATATGCTCGATGCCTGCCATAAATATCTCTCATCTTGGAGGGGGCTCAAAGCCCATTAAGCCCTGCCTTTAGATGATTTCGACGCGGAAGGGAAAGAGAAATGCCAAATGGCGGCTCAAAGCACCGCCCGACCGAGCGCGAGGCCGCCAAATGCGGCCAGCAGCGAGAGGATGACGCTAAGGAGAACATAGGAGATGGCGGCCAGTGTCGCTTCGCGCTCCAGCAAGGCCATCGTATCCAGCGAGAAGGAGGAAAAGGTGGTGAAACCACCGAGAAACCCGACCACGATCAAAAGCCGCATCTCCATGGAAGCGTTGAGCTTTCGGGCAACAAGTTCCGTCAGAAAGCCGATGGCAAAGGAACCGACAAGATTGACCGTCAGCGTTCCCCAGGGAAAGGCCGGGCCGAAAATTCGCGTCATCCACAGGCCCGTCAGATAGCGGCAGACGGATCCGACAGCGCCGCCAACGGCCACAAGCAGAACGTTCATCATTAAAACACCAAGCCTCTTTCTAAAAACCGGCATCGTTAAAACTGTAGGAAATGGCTTAACACCCATCAAAGCCGTTACAGCCTATCCTCCTTTATCGAAGGAGATGGTGCGTGTCATGACACAAGTGGTTTCAGTTTCGGCCCAGACGGCCGCCTATGCGATGGAGGCGGTGAAGCCCCCACGTCGCATTGCCGCAGCAGACCAGGCTCGCGACGCCCGCGTGGACAGCGACCGCAATGCGCAGCGACTTGTGGGTGGCCAGGTCACGGATGTGGAGGGATTGATCCCCGCGGTTCCTCTGTCCTTCGACATAACCGCCGGTCAGAACGGCAGGCAGCAGCAGCATACCAGCATGCGCTATGCCGAAGAGGCCTATAAGGAAATCTGATCCTGTCTCTGGCACCGGCGCTTCGTGTCGAAGCGCCGGATCACCGCGTCAAATCAGCTGTCAGTTATGGACATGCGCATCCTTGGCGCCGGCGGCCTCGCCGACCGGCAGGACCACATCCACCTTGCCCGCCTTTTCAAACACCAGGGTTGCGGCAACCGTATCGCCCGCCTTGAACGGTGTCTTCACCTTCATGAACATTAGGTGCAATCCGCCCGGCTTCAGCTCGACCGTCTGGCCGGCGGGCACGGGAATACCTGCATCGAGCTTGCGCATCTTCATCACATCACCCGCCATGACCATTTCATGGAGTTCGACCTCGCCTGCCTGCGGCGATGTCACCGAGACAAGCCGGTCATCGGCGGTGCCTGAATTGGCAATGGTCAGATATCCGCCGCCGACCGGTTGGCCGGGCAGCATGGCCTTGACGATACCGGCAGACACGCTGAGCGAGCCGATGACGGCGGGCTTCATCGCTTCGGCCTTCATCGTCATCATCGACATGTCATGATCAGTTGCTGCCATGACCATGCCGGCTGAAACCTTTAAGGTGGGTGCCGGATCCTTCAAGGAATGCGGATCAATGCCGGGGCCGGCCACTTCATCCCATTTTTCCGTATCGCTGCCGCAGAGCTGGATCGTCGGAAAGGCCAGAACCGAGCCTTCCGCGACACCGGCAATTTTGCCCTGTATGGCAAAGGTGTCGTAGAAATCATCCGAGAGACTGCCGTTCTTCCAGCGGATTTCCAGCACGCCGGATGTAACGCTCTGGCCGTGATTATCATAGGGCTTGGCATAATCGCCCTTGATGACTTCGAGATCCCAGCCGGGTTTGGGCTGCGGCTTTGCGCCATAAAAGCCAGCCGGCAGCTTCACCTGCACTTCATTCGTCGGCTTGCCGGCGCAACCATGCGGAACCTGCAATTGCAAGACCACGGTGGCGTCAGGCTTTGCAGTGCCATTGACGAAGGTTACATGCGCATTCGCAGCGCTTGCCGTAATAACAGCGGCAGTACCGGCTGCCAGAAAAATCCGGATCGTCTTCATTGTCTGTTCCTCCTGCGGCAAGGCACTCTCTAGCCTTCAGCCGCCAGTCTCATTGATGGGTTACGGTCACATCAGGTGAGAATGGGAGGTGCGCGCGATCGCGGAGCAGGAATGGCGCGCTTTTCTGCAACGGCTGACGGTTGGCGCAGATTGTTCTCGAGCGCCTGTCTTGATGCCAACAGCCAATGGCCGTCTTCCGGCGGCGGCAGAAGCGCCGATGCGCAGATCAGGCAGACCTCGCAGACAGGCACGATCTGATGGCTGCGATTATCGTGAGGAGTGGCACAGAGTTCGGCATAACTGCCGTCCGGCAGCCGGTATTCATTCGCGAAATGACCGGCAAGATCCACAACGGGCGGCGCATGATGGGCAAGACCGAGCGACAGAACCACCACCGCGCAGAGCATGCGCGCAAGCCTTCCCGCTCTTATTCCCATTCCACGCATATGCACTTTTCCCACCCTGTTTCCAGACATAACCGAGAATGGCTGACGGTGCAAAAGCCTGTTTGTCGCAGCTCTCGTTTTCGAACCATCCACAGCGGTCTGTTGCAGCGCGACAGATTTGTCGCCGAATGCGACATTTGTCTCTTGCCAAGACAAGGTCCTCGCCCATAATGAGCGCCATCCCGCTGGGAGAAACCGCTTCGATGCGGCGCCGAAGGAGCAACCGCCCCGGAAACTCTCAGGCAAAAGGACCAGCAGGATGAACAGGACTCTGGAGAGAAGCCTTCGAAACATGCGATGAAGGCTCGCCGAAGGGATAACAATCTCAGGCGCAAAGGACAGAGGGGGCTCATGAAACGGCGTGAAAACGCCAGATACTGAGCACCCGTGCGGATAGTTTCGCACAGACCTGGAGGTTTTCTTGACCGATACCGGCCCTCTCCACACGACGCCTTTGCATGCCCTGCATGTGTCGCTCGGCGCCCGCATGGTGCCGTTTGCCGGCTATGACATGCCGGTGCAATATCCAGCCGGCGTCCTGAAGGAACACCTTCATACCCGCGCCAAAGCCGGACTTTTCGACGTCTCCCATATGGGCCAGGTTCTGGTAAAGGCCGATACCGGCGCTTATGCCGATGCAGCACTGGCGCTGGAGGCGCTGGTGCCGGTGGATATTCTGGGGCTGAAGCCCGGCCGCCAGCGCTACGGTTTCTTCACCGATGACGCCGGCAACATTCTCGACGACCTGATGCTTGCCAATCGTGGCGATCATCTCTTCGTCGTCGTCAATGCCGGCTGCAAGAGCGCCGATATCGCCCATATGCGGGCCCATCTGCCCGGCTGTACGGTTACACCGCTCGAAGATCGGGCGCTGATTGCCCTTCAGGGACCGGCAGCCGTTACCGTGCTTGCCACGCTCAATCCCGACGTGGCGGCGATGAAGTTCATGGACGTGCGCGATGTCACGCTTTCGGGCGTCACCTGCATCGTCTCGCGCTCCGGTTACTCTGGCGAGGATGGCTTTGAAATCTCGGTGCCGTCCGAAAAGGCAGAAGATCTCGCCAAGGCGCTGCTCGCCCATGAGGATTGCGAGGCGATCGGCCTTGGCGCGCGCGATTCGCTGAGGCTCGAAGCCGGGCTCTGCCTCTATGGCAATGATATCGACACGACCACCTCCCCCATCGAAGCCTCGCTGGAATGGGCAATCCAGAAGGTGCGCCGTCAAGGCGGCGAGCGTGAAGGCGGCTTTCCCGGTGCGGCCCGCATACTTGCGGAACTGGCCGGCGGCACGGTACGCCGCCGCGTTGGCCTGAAGCCCGAGGGCAAGGCGCCGGTGCGCGCCCATGCAAAGCTCTATGCCGATGCCGAGGGCCAGACGGAGATTGGCGAAGTCACATCCGGCACGTTCGGCCCGTCGATCGAGGGCCCGGTTGCCATGGGTTATGTGCCAACCGCCTTTGCAGCACCGGGCACACCGATTTTTGCCGAGGTGCGCGGCAAATACCTGCCGCTTGCCGTTGCCGCCCTGCCCTTCATCACGCCGACGTATAAGAGATAAGTCTCGAATGCTTGCGTTTGCAACACCCCCCTCTGTCCTGCCGGACATCTCCCCCTCAAGGGGGGAGATCAGGGATGCAGCCGCTCGCATCATCGTATCTCTCATCAATCCAGGGTCGATCGTCACGAACGTTGCCGAGAGGCAATCCGCCACCGACTTGCCGATCTCCCCCCTTGAGGGGGAGATGTCCGGCAGGACAGAGGGGGGGGCGCCTGCCCGGCAAAGCCAATTACGCCTTTTCATCAGATCAAAGAGGACCTCCCATGCTGAAATTCACCGCAGAACACGAATGGCTGAAGCTCGACGGCGATGTCGCAACGGTCGGCATCACGCAACATGCCGCAGACCAGCTCGGTGATCTGGTCTTTGTTGAACTGCCCGAGGTTGGCGCGACATTCGACAAGAATGGCGAAGCCGCCACCGTGGAAAGCGTCAAGGCGGCGTCTGACGTCTATTGTCCGCTGGCCGGCGAAATCGTCGAGATCAACGAAGCTGTCACCACCGATCCCTCGCTCGTCAATTCCGATCCGCAGGGCAAGGGCTGGTTCTTCAAGCTGAGGCTCGCCAATATCGCCGACGCCGATGAGCTGATGGATGAGGCCGCTTACAAGGAGCTGGTCGCCTGATGTCCGACACACGCGATTTCCATTTCACCGATTACCAGCCTTACGATTTTGCCAATCGTCGGCATATCGGCCCCTCGCCGTCTGAAATGGCGGAGATGCTGAAAGTGGTTGGCTACCGGTCACTCGATGCGCTGATCGATGCAACGGTGCCGTCCACCATCCGCCAGCGCGAGCCGCTCGCCTGGGGTGCGGCACTCACCGAACGCGAAGCGCTCGACCGGATGCGCGAGACCGCCAACAAGAACCAGCCGCTTACCTCGCTGATCGGCCAGGGCTATTATGGCACGATCACACCGCCGGTCATTCAGCGCAACATTCTGGAAAATCCCGCCTGGTACACGGCCTATACGCCCTATCAACCGGAAATCAGCCAGGGTCGTCTTGAAGCTCTGCTGAACTTCCAGACGATGATCTGCGATCTCACCGGTCTGGACGTCGCCAATGCCTCGCTTCTGGATGAGGCAACCGCTGCCGCCGAAGCCATGGCGCTTTGCCAGCGCCAGGCAAAATCCAAGGCGACCGCCTTCTTCGTCGATGAAGCCTGCCATCCGCAGACGATTGCGCTCATCGAAACGCGCGCAGCGCCGCTCGGCTGGAGCGTCGTCATCGGCAATCCGTTTACCGATCTCGATCCCGTCGATGTGTTTGGCGCCATTTTCCAGTATCCCGGCAGCCTGGGCCATGCGCATGATTTTTCCGGCCTGATTGCCCGCCTGCACCAGACGGGTGCGGTGGCCGCCGTCGCAGCCGATCTTCTGGCGCTGACGCTTCTGAAATCACCTGGTGAAATGGGCGCCGATATTGCCATCGGTTCCTCGCAACGCTTTGGCGTACCGATGGGCTATGGCGGTCCGCATGCCGCCTTCATGGCGGTCAAGGATGCGCACAAGCGCTCCATGCCCGGCCGTCTCGTCGGCGTGTCGGTCGATGCGCGCGGCAATCGCGCCTATCGCCTGTCGCTGCAGACCCGCGAACAGCATATCCGCCGCGAAAAGGCGACCTCCAACATCTGCACCGCACAGGTGCTGCTGGCGGTCATGGCCTCCATGTACGGCGTCTTCCATGGGCCGGAAGGCCTGAAGGCGATTGCCCAGCAGGTTCACCGCAAGGCCGTTCTGATGGCCAAGGGCCTGGAAAAGCTCGGCTACAAGGTTGAGCCGGAGACCTTCTTCGATACGATCACGGTCGAGGTTGGCCATATGCAGGGCCTGATCCTCAAAGCCGCCATTGCCGAAGGTGTGAACCTTCGCAAGGTTGGCACGACGAAGATCGGCCTGTCGCTGGATGAGCGCACCCGACCGGTGACGCTGGAAGCGGTCTGGCGGGCCTTCGGCGGCACTTTCCAGGTGTCCGATTTCGAAGCCGATTACCGCCTGCCGAAGGATCTGTTGCGCACCTCGCCCTATATGACGCATCCGATTTTCCATATGAACCGCGCTGAAAGCGAGATGACCCGCTATATCCGCCGGCTGTCGGATCGTGATCTGGCGCTCGATCGGGCCATGATCCCGCTCGGCTCCTGCACGATGAAGCTCAACGCCACGGCGGAAATGCTGCCGATCACCTGGCCGGAATTTGCCGACATGCACCCGTTCTGCCCAGCGGACCAGGCGCTGGGTTACAAGGAAATGATCGAGGATCTCTCCGCGAAACTCTGCCAGATCACCGGCTATGATGCGATCTCCATGCAGCCGAATTCCGGTGCGCAGGGCGAATATGCCGGGCTTCTGACCATCCGCAACTATCATATTGCCGAGGGCAATGCGCATCGCGATGTCTGCCTGATCCCGACCTCCGCGCATGGCACCAATCCGGCATCTGCCCAGATGGTCGGCATGAAGGTGGTGCCCGTGAAGGCCAAGGATAATGGCGATGTGGATCTTGATGATTTCCGCGCCAAGGCTGAAGCACATTCCGCCAATCTTGCGGCCTGCATGATCACCTATCCCTCGACACATGGCGTGTTTGAGGAAACGGTAAGCGAGATCTGCGCCATCACCCATCAGCATGGTGGCCAGGTCTATCTCGATGGCGCCAATATGAACGCCATGGTCGGCCTGTCGCGGCCGGGCGATATCGGCTCGGATGTCAGCCACCTTAACCTGCACAAGACCTTCTGCATTCCCCATGGCGGTGGTGGTCCCGGCATGGGCCCGATCGGCGTCAAGGCGCATCTGGCAAAGCATCTTCCCGGCCATGTGGCGACGGATGGACGCGATGGGGCTGTGTCGGCAGCGCCCTTCGGCTCGCCGTCGATCCTGCCGATCAGCTGGTCCTACTGCCTGATGATGGGCGGTGAAGGCCTGACGCAGGCGACGAAGGTTGCGATCCTCAATGCCAATTATATCGCAGCCCGTCTAGCCGGCGCCTATGACGTGCTCTACAAGTCGGCCGCTGGCCGGGTGGCGCATGAATGCATCATCGACACTCGACCGCTGGCCGTGTCCGCCGGCGTAACGGTCGATGATGTGGCCAAGCGCCTCGTCGATTGCGGCTTCCACGCACCGACCATGAGCTGGCCGGTGGCCGGCACGCTGATGATCGAGCCGACCGAATCGGAAACCAAGGCGGAAATCGACCGTTTCTGCGATGCCATGCTGGCAATCCGCGAGGAAGCCCGCGCCATCGAGGAGGGCCGCATGGACAGGGAAAACAACCCGCTCAAAAATGCGCCGCACACGGTGGAAGATCTGGTGGGCGAATGGGACCGCCCCTATTCACGCGAGCAAGCCTGCTTCCCGCCCGGCTCGTTCCGCGTCGACAAATATTGGTCGCCGGTCAACCGCATCGACAATGTCTATGGCGACCGTAACCTGGTGTGCACCTGCCCGCCGATGGAAGCCTATGCCGAGGCTGCCGAATAGCAAAGCCTGATCCCATCCCCGGCCTGCCGGGGGTGGGACGGACTTGCGCCCCATCCCTTGATTGATCCATCCAATGCCACCGCCGCATTCAGCCGGCTGTCAGCTAGGAAGCCGAGAAGCGCATCGGGTCACATCAAGGAGATTCCCAATGGCACGTCGCTTTCGTTACTCCACTTTCGTTGCTTTTTCGCTGCTTCTCTCGTCACAGGCCTTTGCTGCCAGCACCACAGTCATGGTGGCGGAAGATGGAGAAGGCGGTGGCCCGATGACCATCACGCTGGACAAGACCACGGTGCCGGCTGGCCAGGTTACCTTCAAGGTTCACAATCATGCAGCCTCCGAAGAGCATGAAATGGTGCTGGTAAAGCTGAAATCCGCCGATCAGATGATCGCCGTCAACGCGGCCAAGCACCGGGTGGACGAATCGAAACTCAAGAGCCTTGGTGAAGTGGCCGACCTGAAGCCCGGCAAGGACGGCCAGCTTTCCGTCTCGCTGACACCGGGCAGCTATCTACTACTCTGCAATATCAAGGGTCATTTCGAAGCCGGCATGAAGGCGTCGTTTACCGTCACCCCCTGAACCAGGCCATGCCGGCGTAGCGCCGGCAACACGCCAGCAGACAGCGGCTTCCATCGACCGACCAGAAGCGAACTGGTCTCTGGCGTGGAAGCTCGCACCGTCGTTCCCAGCGGGATCAGGCCGCGTGCGACATCCGCGACCGGGTGCGACGGCTATCCAGTTCTGCAGTCTTGAACTGCGAGACCAATGCCCGCAGGCCTGCAGCTTCCTGCGCCAGAGCTGCCGCCGCAGCGGTCGATTCCTCCGCCACTGCTGCATTCTGCTGCGTCGTCTGGTCCATATGATTGACCGCGACATTGATCTCGGACAGTCCCGTCGCCTGCTCGCGGGCGGAACTGAAAATCGCTTCCATGTGCTGGTTGATGGCGTGGATATGCTCAATGATCGTCTTCAGCGAGGCGCCATTGTCACGCACCAGCCGCACACCCTCATCCACCTCGACAGACGAATTGTGGATCAGCGACGCGATTTCCTTGGCCGCCTGGGCGGAACGCTGCGCCAGTTCCCGCACTTCCTGCGCCACGACAGCAAAGCCCTTGCCCGCCTCTCCGGCGCGCGCTGCTTCAACGCCTGCATTCAGCGCGAGCAAATTGGTCTGGAAGGCGATCTGATCGATCACCCCGATAATGTTGGAAATCTTCTGGCTGGCCTGCTCGATCCGCTGCATGGCGCCCTCGGCCTGGGTGACGACCTCGGCGCTTTCCTTGGCGCTAACGGCCGCAGCCTGGGCAACCTTGCGGGCCTCTTCCGTCTTGCGGGTGGATGAACTCACATTGGCGGTGATCTGCTCGAGCGCTGCTGCGGTCTCCTCCAGCGACGCGGCCTGACGCTCGGTTCTTGTGGAGAGGTCGTTGGCACTCGTGGCAATTTCCTGCGTGCCGGAATCAATCGCCTGCGTCGTGCCGTAGATCTGCCCGATCGTCCTGCTCAGGCGTTCAGCGGATGCATTGAAGCTCTGGCGCAGATCATCGAACCCTTCACCAAGGGGTTGCTCTATGCGAAAACTCAGATCTCCATCCGCCAGATGCTGAAGGCCTTGCGAAATGGACTGGATCGTCGCCTGCTGAACACGCGAAAGCTGCTCGGCCTCGTCGTTCAGGCGCTGCTGCTTTTCACGCAAGGCGACCATGGTGGCAATGTCCTGCCAGAAGCAGACCATCAGTCGCTGGCCGGCAATTTCGGCAGCTATGAGCGTGGCATAGACAGGGAAAACCTTGCCATCCAGGCTCTGCACCCACCATTCGAAACGCGATAATCCCTTGGCACCGATCTCTGCGAGCATGGGCTTGATAGCCTCCTGCGACGGCAGGCCACTTGGCTGCTTTTCAATGGAAAACTGAAGCGGATGCAAGCCTATCGCCTTCTCGACGGTCGTGCCGATCATCCGGGCCATGGCCTCATTGCATGCAATCACCTTGTCGGCGTCCATCACCCAATAGGCATCCGGTGATTTCCTGAAAATGAACTCCGCAATCTGCTCATCGAGTGTCTTCTTGCGAGCAAACATGAAAGCTTCCTTCTCTTGCAAAAGGCATGAATTGGCAGGCCGTTTTACTTCGACCATCATTCCCTATTTGTGCATTGTTCGGTTACCAAGAGGTAAAACTTAAGGGTGAAATCGCACTCAATACAACAACGGCATGCTGCCGGATCGCGAGGGGAAGCATCATTGGCCTCACTGCAAACACTTCCCCCGCCACAACCATTTACCGCTTGTCAGCCATCCTCATGCTCAAGACAGGCAGACCCGGTCATTTCACGCTATAGAGGGTAACAGGCAGATTTGCCTGGAGAGGGACGGGAAACAACGATGCTGAACGCCGTAGCCAACACCGCATTGTCGGGCATGCAGGCACAAATCACGCGGGTGTCTGCCACGGCAAACAATATCGCCAATATCAACAGCAGTGGATATGCCCCCCTCTCCACCCAGTTCCAGACCACCGCAAACGGTGGTGTCACAGCAAGTGTCGAGGCGTCCAGCACGCCCACACAGCCAGACCCCCTCGATGACATGACAGGACTGATCGAATCCGAGCTGGCGTTCAAGGCAAATGCCAGCGTCTTCGAGACCGGCGCAGATCTCTGGGATGTGCTGGCGAGCATCAAGAAAGACTAATACCGTTAGCCGGAGAATAATAATTCATGATCCGGCTAAAGAAAATTGCCTATTCGATCGTGTAGGTTCCGATCTCACAAACATTCAGCTTTTCACTAAAGCTCTCATAGCCCTGGGTTTCGTCCGCTTCCTCGAATTCGGCACGGATCTGAACAAGGCAATTATCGCCCACAACCGGGATCGATACGGTGCGCGACTTGCCACTACCCAGGCCGCGCTTCTTGAAAAGCTCGACTTTCTGCCCCTTGCCATTGGCCGGCTGGGCATAGAACCGCACAATCATGCCCTTCGTCTTGTTCTCTATGACAAGTTGTTCATCGGCCTTCGCCGACACGGCCATCGTATAGGACGCAGACCCAATTAGGGCTGCAAGCAAGACTGACAGCATGCGCATACGCAATTCCCCCCAAACGCGTGAGAATCACAGTTTTACACGTCGTCTATTGATGGGCAAGCCATGCAGCATCCCATACGTGGCTGCGCCGTCGCCAACTGCTCCCGGCCCTTCGCTTGAGGCTCAGGGCGTTCGTTGCTCAAATCGCTCCACTGGAGCGATTTGCCGGCTGCGCCGTCTCAACTCACCCCACAAATGCACGTTCAATGACGAATTCGGCAGGCTTGTTGTTGGCGCCCTCGGTCAGCCCAGCCTTTTCCAAGAGTTCCTTGGTTTCCTTCAGCATCGCTGTCGAGCCGCAGATCATGGCGCGATCAATGGCCGGATCGAGCGGCGGAACGCCGAGATCGGTATAAAGCTTGCCGCTTTCCATGAGGTCGGTGATACGGCCCTGATAGGAATAGGCCTCGCGGGTCACAGTCGGATAATGCTTCAGCTTGGTGCCGACGATTTCGGCCAGAAATTCGTGATTGCGGATCTCTTCCATCAGGTCGAAACCGTATTTCAGTTCGGCAATCTCGCGGCAGGTATGGGTGAGGATGACTTCCTCGAACTTTTCATAGGTTTCCGGGTCGCGGATGAGGCTGGCAAATGGCGCAATGCCGGTGCCCGTCGAAAACATGTAAAGCCGCTTGCCGGGTGTCAGCGCATCGAGAACCAGCGTGCCGGTCGGCTTCTTGCGCATCAGCACGGTATCGCCAGGCTTGATTTTCTGCAGATGCGAGGTCAGCGGGCCATCCGGCACCTTGATCGAGAAGAATTCCAGTTCTTCGTCCCAGGATGGGCTCGCGATGGAATAGGCACGGTAGATCGGCTTTTCGCCAACCATAAGACCGATCATGGCAAATTCGCCGGAGCGGAAGCGGTAGCCGGCCGGCCGTGTCATGCGAAAGCGGAACAAATGATCTGTGTAATGCTCCACGGCCAGGACCGTCTCGGCATAAACGCCGTCCGGAATGGCGGCAGGCGCCTTGGCGGCAAACTCTTCGGTCTTGGCTGGAGCGTTCATTCCGTCGTCTCGTTCTGTTCTCGTGTTGTCTCGCGATTGCGAAATATACCATGCGCGACCGCTTTTGAAGGCATGCGCGTTCATATGTCGCGGTCGCGGCAGAAAATATGTGTCGTTTAGTCCAGTTTAACGGGCGTCGATGGCCTGCCACCGCCGCCCGACGGGCTCAGGCGGAGCGGCGACGCCAGCTATAGGTCTCGCCGTCTCTGGCCGCGCGCGCCGTGGGCTGATAATGCACATCGATGCCCGGCAGACGATTTTCCGCCAGCCGCTTCAGCGCCGTCGCATTGCTGACAGCAAAGCTGTCGAAGCCGCAGCGCAGCATCAGCGGCACATGGTCGATCAGCACATCACCCACGGCGCGAAGCTCGCCCGTATATCCAAGCCGTTCACGCAAGAGCGAGGCATGGCTGAAACCGCGTCCATCGCTGAAGGCCGGGAACAGCACTGCCACCAGAGCCAGCCGGTCGAGATAAAGCTCCAGCCGCGCCACGTCGTCGGCGGGTTTGATCAGGACGCCGAAGCCGACCTCATTGGTGGCATCTGCCTGTTCGATCAGCTGATCGATCGACAGATAAGGGCGCTGCTGGCCCTCAGCCTTTATCTCGTCCGTCTCGATGATCCAGCGATCGCCCTCGATGAAGCCGGTTTCTTTCCAGATGCGTGTCATGTGCGTGATGTGTCCCGTTATGCCGCAGCTGCCGTCTGGCCGTAGAGCGCATCCTTGAAAGGCTGCGGTCCGACACGACGATAGGCTTCAAGGAAAGTCTCTGCCTTTGACAGGCGAAGACCGAGATAGGTATCAACGACCTTTTCGACAGCATCCGTCACCTTGTCGGGCTCGAAGCCCCGCCCGATGATTTCACCAATCGAGGTGTGTTCGTCACCGGAACCGCCCAATGTGATCTGGTAAAGCTCGGCACCTTTCTTTTCCACGCCCAACAGGCCGATATGACCGACATGGTGGTGGCCGCAGGCATTGATGCAGCCGGAGATCTTGATCTTCAGCTCGCCGATATCGGCCTGACGCTCCGGATTGCCAAAGCGGGTCGAAAGCTCCTGCGCCACGGGGATCGAACGGGCATTCGCCAGTGCGCAATAGTCCAAGCCGGGACATGCAATGATATCGGTGATCAAGCCGGCATTGGCCGTTGCCAGACCTTGCGCCACCAGCGCCCGATAGACCGGCTCCAGATCCGCCAGCGCCACATGCGGCAGGATGACATTCTGCTCATGACTGATACGGATCTCGTCGAAGGCATATTCCTCGGCTATCTCGGCAATCGCATCCATCTGCACATCCGTGGCATCGCCCGGAATACCGCCGATCGGCTTTAGGGATATGGTCACCATCCCGTAATCGGGATGCCTGTGCGGCTGGACATTCTGGTCCACCCAACGGGCAAACTCGGCATCGGCCTTTTTCCAGCCGGCCAGCTGCGCCCAGCCTTCCGGACGATCACCCAAGGCGGGCGGCGCGAAATAGGCGGAAATTGCCTGGATATCGGCTTCAGGCAGTTTTAGTTCGCTGCCCTGGAGATGCGCAAATTCCGCATCAACCTGGCGAGCCAGTTCTTCGGCGCCGGTTTCGTGCACGAGAATCTTGATACGCGCCTTGTACTTGTTGTCGCGCCGGCCATGCAGGTTGTAAACACGCATGATCGCCGTCGTATAGGACAGAAGATCCTCTTCCGGCAGGAAGTCGCGCAGCTTCTTTGCCACCATTGGCGTGCGGCCCTGGCCACCGCCGACATAGACGGCAAAGCCGATCTCGCCCTTGTCGTTCTTTTTCAGATGCAGACCGATATCATGCACCTGGATGGCAGCACGGTCGCGCTCGGCACCGGTCACGGCAATCTTGAACTTGCGCGGCAGATAGGAAAATTCCGGATGGACCGAGGACCACTGGCGCAGGATTTCCGCGTAAGGCCGCGGATCGGCCACCTCATCAGCAGCAGCGCCGGCAAAATGGTCGGCGGTCACGTTGCGAATACAGTTACCGGAGGTCTGCAGCGCATGCATTTCAACGCTTGCCAGTTCCGCCAGGATATCCGGCGTATCGGAGAGCTTTGGCCAGTTATATTGGATATTCTGGCGCGTGGTAAAATGGCCGTAGCCGCGGTCATATTTGCGGGCGATATGCGCCAGCATCCGCATCTGGCGGCCATTCAGCGTGCCATAGGGAATGGCAACGCGCAGCATATAGGCATGCAGCTGCAGATAGACGCCGTTCATCAGGCGCAGCGGCTTGAAGGCATCTTCCGCCAGTTCGCCGGACAGGCGGCGCGTCACCTGGTCGCGGAACTGGTCCACGCGGGCAGCGACAAAAGCGTGGTCGAACTCGTCGTAACGATACATGTTATCCTCAGGCAGCGATGAAGGCAGGATCGGCGACCGCAAAGCCGCTGGCATATTCCATGGTCGGACCGGCCGCACGAATGCGCTCACGCAGGCGAAGCGGGCGAAGACTACCGTTCACCTCTTCCACTTCGACGATATTGACGTCAACCACGAGATTGGCGGAAAAATCACGCTTGCCGATGGCTTCCAGCGAAGCAATGGCCTCAGCGTGGCGCGCCACCAGCGCATCCTGCAGGCGCTCGTTCCAAGTGCCTGCGGCATCCAGCCAGACGGCAATGCCATCGCTCAGGCGGTTGGCGGTCAGAACCTTGTCTGTCATGTTGCAAGTCCCATCGTCTTTTTCGGTCCGTCGGAGCGCCATATCGACTCTACGAAGTCCATTCTACATCCATTATGGCAGAGCCGCGCAGCCTATAGAAGAAACGCTAATCCCCCGTTTCATCAACGGGCGTATTTCTGTTCCTGTACAGCGCTTGTAGGCAGAAAATGCACCCTCACCGGTCTCCCGGCCCTGCCATCCACATCGCATTGCAGCAGCTGCTTGAAAATGCTTTTGCCATTTCGCCTGCGTGCCTATGATAGAGGCCTTGCAGCAACCCCAAGGAAAGCGCCGTGACCGGAACGACCATTGCCTCCCGCCTGCTCGACGTCATCGAGCATGACATCATTCCGCTGACGGCCAAAGGCGTCGCCGCAGGCAACAAGGTGTTTGGTGCAGCGATCCTGCGCAAATCGGATCTATCTCTGGTTGTTGCCGATACCAATAACGAGCTGGAAAATCCGCTCTGGCACGGCGAAGTGCACACGCTGAAGCGCTTTTATGAACTGGGCGAAAAACCGAACACACGCGACCTGATCTTTCTATCAACCCATGAGCCCTGCACCATGTGCATGTCGGCGATTACCTGGGCGGGCTTCGACAATTTTTACTATTTCTTCAGCCACGAGGATTCGCGCGATGCCTTTGCCATTCCGCATGATCTGAAGATCCTGAAGGAAGTCTTCGATCTCGGGCCAGGTGGCTATCGCCGGCAAAATGCCTTCTGGCACTCCTATGCCATTGCAGACCTTGCCGATGCGGAAGAAGAGACCGCGCGAGCGCCGCTGAAGGAACGCATCGCAAAATTGAAGTTGCGCTATAACGGCCTGTCGGACACCTATCAGGCCAGCAAGAGCGGCAACAATATCCCTCTCGGCTGATCCAAAATCCCCCATATTGCAAGGAAACGGCGGCATGCAGCCCTCCAAGGAAATTTCGCGCCTTCTCGATCTGATGGCGGCGCTTCGCGACCGCAAGACCGGCTGCCCCTGGGATGTCGAGCAGACATTTCAGACGATCAAGCCCTACACGATCGAAGAGGCCTATGAGGTGGCCGATGCCATCGAGCGAAACGACATGGACGACCTGAAAGACGAGCTGGGCGACCTTCTGTTCCAGGTGGTCTTCCATGCGCAGATGGCATCCGAGGCCGGCGAGTTTTCCTTCGCCGATGTGGTGGAGGCGGTGATGACCAAGATGATCCGCCGTCATCCGCATGTGTTTGCCCGCTCAGATGTTTCGACGCCGGATGCCGTCAAGCTGCAATGGGATGAGATCAAGGCGGCGGAAAAACGCGAGCGGGCCGAGCGCCGTGCCCGGCGTGGCAATACGCAGGATTTCAAGGAAGGCTATCTGGGGTCCGTCCATAGAAGCCAGCCGGCGCTGACTGAAGCCCTGAAACTTCAGGAGCGCGCCGCAAAAGTCGGCTTCGACTGGTCAGACGCTGAACCGATCCTCGACAAGATCGAAGAGGAAATCGGGGAACTGCGCGAGGCGCTAGAGGGCGGCCAGGCACACCGGGTAAAGGATGAACTGGGTGACCTTATCTTCGCGCTGGTCAATATCGGCCGCCATGTGAAGGCCGATCCCGAACAGGCGCTGCGCGGCACGAACACCAAGTTTCGACGCAGGTTCAAGCATATCGAAACCTCCCTGGAAGAGCTGGGCGTGACGCTGCAAGACGCGACCTTGGAGCAGATGGAGGCCTTCTGGCAGGCAGCGAAGGTTGAGGAGTGATGGATACAATAGTTGCGAAATGATATCACATCGCCTAAATTGATAGCGCAACATCGAAGGATACTTCGTCATGCCAGCGGTCACGATTCGCAACCTGTCTGAAGCTACCCACCGCGCTCTCAAGGCGCGCGCCAGCCACAACGGCCGCAGCACAGAGGCGGAAATCCGCGATATTCTGGACGCCGCAGTCCGACCAGACGACAGGCTAAAAATTGGAACGTTTCTCAGTCAACTGGGTCGGAGCATAGGCTTGACAGACCACGACGTGGCGGCTTTGCGCCCAGTTGGCGAGGGAGTACCCGCAAAGCCGCTGGACTTCGAATGATCCTTCTCGACACCAATGTTCTGTCCGAGCCCATGAGGCCGGCGCCCGCGCCAGAGGTTGTCGCCTGGCTTGATCAACAGGCTTCCGAAACGCTCTATCTATCCAGCGTCACCATGGCGGAAATGCTGTTCGGGGTGGCCTGCCTGCCGGATGGACGTCGCAAGACCAAGCTTTCAGAAGCATGCGAGACGATACTCGCGGTATTTGACGGACGAATACTGGCTTTTGATGCAGCGGCAGCCAGGCTCTATGGCGAAATGGCGGCGGCGGCGCGATCAGCCGGACAGGGGTTCCCGACGCCTGATGGCTATATCGCTGCCATCGCCGCTGCACATGGCTATACGGTAGCCACGCGCGACGAAGGCGCCTTCAAGGCGGCGGGTGTTGCAACGATCAACCCCTGGCGATCTGCATCCAGAGATATCGACTAGGTTGACCGGCGTCTCCGCCCCTCAACGCTCCCAGTCTTCCTTTTCGGCCACCGTCAACACACCGAGCTTGCGCTCCAGCGCCTGCGTCTGCTGTTCCGTAAGCCGCAGATCAAAGGCAACGGAGCCGTCTTCACGGTCCTCGCGGCCATCCACCAGCGCATTGTCATAGATCCACGAGACCAGAGCCAGCTTTTGCGGCGGCACGATGATGGTTACTTCGGTCAGGACGCCGGACAGGCGGCTGGAAATCTCATCGAGCAGCACATCGACGCCCTCGCCCGTGATAGCCGAAACCGCCATTACATTCTTGCGGCTTGCGGCCTTTTCGGCGATCGCCTCATGCGCTTCCGGCTCCAGCCGGTCCATCTTGTTCCAGATCTCGATGATGCGCTCGTCGCGCTCCTTCTCGCCGATGCCCAGATCATCCAGAATGCGCAGCACATCGGCGGATTGCGCCGCGTTATCAGGGTCGGACATGTCGCGCACATGCAGCACCAGATCGGCTTCCAGCACTTCTTCCAACGTGGCGCGGAAGGCAGCCACAAGATGCGTGGGGAGATCCGAAATAAAGCCGACCGTATCCGAGAGGATGACGGTGCGGCCATGCGGCAGCTTCATGCGGCGCAGCGTCGGATCAAGCGTGGCAAACAGCATGTCTTCGGCCAGAACGCCGGCACCGGTGATGCGGTTGAACAGGGTAGACTTGCCGGCATTGGTATAGCCGACCAGTGCCACGATCGGATGCGGCACCTTGCGGCGCTTGGCCCGGTGCAGCTGGCGTGTGCGCACCACCTGCTCCAGTTCCCGCTCCAGCTTGATGATCCGGTCCTGCAATTGCCGCCGGTCAGCCTCGATCTGGGTCTCGCCGGGACCGCCCATGAAGCCCGCACCACCGCGCTGGCGTTCCAAGTGGGTCCAACTGCGAACCAGACGGCCCTTCTGATAGTTGAGATGCGCCAGATCAACCTGCAGCGTGCCTTCCTTGGTGGAGGCGCGGCGGCCGAAGATTTCGAGGATAAGGCCCGTCCGATCGACGACTTTGGCGTTCCATTCCTTTTCGAGATTGCGCTGCTGAACCGGTGTCAGCGGATGATCGACAATCACCAGTCCGGCATCATGCTGATCGAGCAGCGCCTTGATTTCGTCCATCTTGCCGGTACCGATCAGGGTTGCCGGACGCGGCTGACTGACGGTGACGATCATTCCTTGAGCAATGGTGAGATCGATGGCTCGGGCAAGCCCGCAGGCCTCTTCCAGGCGCGCTTCGTCGGAGCGGCGGGGTGTCGGAATTCCACCCTCGCTCTGTATGCTTTGCGCCGGGCGATGATGTTTCAGCACGGGCACAATCACGACGGCGCGCATGTCGTCGCGGTGCATCTCGGCTTCGGGAACAAGCGATTCGTTGGATGTGTCGCGGGTGGTAATGTCAGTCGTCCTTCGCAATCGCAGGCGCGGCCTAGCGGAAGCTGCAGGCGCCTGAACAGGGTATCGCACGGATGAAATTGAGGAGGCTCGACCAGTGCCACCTCGTGAAACGACCCTGTCGGCAGCGGCAACTTCAACGCCGATGATCCCATCAGATGGGACGAACAGCACCGGAATTCAACAGTCCGGGGCGCAAAGCGCCCCGTCTGGGCTCACTCAGGCTGCATTTTCTTCGCTTTCGAACATCTGCATCGGCTGTCCGGGCATAATGGTCGAGATGGCATGCTTGTAGACGAGCTGGGAATGCCCGTCCCGGCGCAACAGGACGCAGAAATTGTCAAAGGATGTGACAACGCCGGTCAGTTTGACACCGTTGATCAGGAAGATCGTGAGGGAGATTTTCTGCTTGCGGACCGTATTGAGAAAAAGATCCTGCAGGTTTTGAGAACGTTCCGCCATAGCGCCGCTTCTTTCTTTCTTGCCGACCGATGGGCCGGGATATTGATCACGCTCGGAAAGGACGAGTGGAAACCCTCTCCTGCCTTCACCGTCCGCATAGTTGGTTATCAAATCGCTGTGTTTTCCGCAACGCCGAATAGCGCGGCCCAAATCATGGCGGAAATCCTTGTTTGCACGAGTTTGCAGAGGATTCAAAACGCTTTTAACGCATAGCAATCGAACCGATCGGTCCGAAGCGATGCATCGAATGCATATCCGGCTGTCGATTCATCCACAGAGTTATTTTCAAAAATGCGCGCCGCTTGACCAGACTGCCGCCAGACTCAAAAATACTGGATCGAAACGCGGAACAATTGCTCCACATCCTTCACCGATTGCGAGGTGGAGAACAGAACGACGCGGTCCTTCGCCTTGATCTTCGTATCGCCATTCGGGCGCATGACAGCCCCGTTGCGGTAGATTGCGCCAATGCGGATACCCTGAGGCAGATCAAGCTCGCGAAATGGCCGGCCGACCAGTGGCGAGGTTTCCAGCGCCTCGGCCTCGATCACTTCGGCAGCACCATTCTGCACCGCGTAGACGGAACGGATACGGCCCTTTCGCACATGCTGCAGTACGCGCGAAATCGTCACCGCACGCGGATTGATCAGCGAATCGATATTGAGGGAATTGGTAACCTCGCCGAGCGACGAGGAATTGATGAGAACAAGGTTCGACTTGCAGCCAAGCGCCTTGGCCATCACGGCGGTGAGGATATTGGCCTGGTCATTGTTGGTCAGCGTCACAATCAGGTCGGCATCCTGAATATCGGCCTGCTGCAGAATGCTCTTTTCGAGCGAGGAACCATGCAGCACCACCGCATGGTTCAGTTTCTCGGAAACGGCAAGCGCCCTCTCCCGGTCGCTCTCGATGATCTTGATGCGCGTCTTCGGCTGCATCTCCTCGATCCGGCGTGCCACATAGTAACCGATATTGCCGGCGCCAGCGATGACGATGCGGCCAGCCTCCTGATCCTCATGGCCAAACAGGCCAAGTGTGCGGCGCGTATGATCACGCTGGCAGATCACATAGGCAAGGTCGCCCGACTGCAACTGGTCTGCCGAGCGCGGCACGAAGATCCGGCCCTGCCGGTGAATACCGACCACCGTTGCCAGAAGGTCTGGGAACAACTGGCTGAGCTGTTCGAGAGGCGTATTAATGACCGGGCAGTCATCTGCGCATTCAATGGCCACCATCGCGATATTGTCATCGGCAAAGCGCACAACATCGGTTGCGCCCGGAAACGAAATGCGCCGCAGCACCATCTTGCCGACTTCTATTTCCGGCGAGATTGTCACGTCGATCGACATGTTCTTGCTGCTGAACAGATCGGCATATTCCGGCATCAGATAGTTCTGGGCGCGGATTCGGGCGATCTTCGTTGGCACGCTGAACAGCGCATGCGCCACCTCGCAGGCAACGATATTCACCTCGTCATAGAGGGTGACGGCAATGATCATGTCCGCCTGCTCAGCGCCGGCCTTGGCGAGAACATCCGGATGCGCGCCATGGCCGACATAACCGCGCACGTCGAGCGTCTCGGTGATCACATTGATCAGCGAGGCCGAGGTGTCGATGACGGAAACGTCGTTGTCTTCCTGCGACAGGCGCTCGGCAATGCCGTAACCCACCTGCCCCGCACCGCAAATAATGACCTTCATGACATGCCTTTTCCGGCCGAAGCCTGTGGATGGCGCCTGGCTGCGCGGATCAGACGCCGAGCGACTTCAGCTTGCGGTGAAGGGCCGAACGCTCCATGCCGACAAATTCCGCCGTGCGGGAGATATTGCCGCCGAATCGATTGATCTGCGCCACCAGATAATCGCGCTCGAACATTTCGCGAGCCTCGCGCAGGGGTAGAGTCATGATGTGATGGTCGCCCTTGCCGGATACTTTCGGCAGCATGTCGCCTAGATCCGGTGGCAGCATGTCGGCGGAAATTGCGGTATCGGGACCGTCAGTGCGGGCGAGAATCATCAGCCGCTCGATATTGTTGCGCAGCTGGCGGATATTGCCCGGCCAATCATGGGACTGCAGCACCGCCATGGCATCATCGCCGATCTTGCGCGGTCTTATACCGGCCTGCTCGGAAATCTGGCGCATGAACATATCAACGAGGAACGGAATATCCTCGCGCCGTTCGGCCACCGCCGGCACCTTGATCGGCACGACAGCCAGCCGGTGGTAGAGATCCTCGCGGAAGATCCCTTCGGCAATCAGGCCTTCGAGATTGTAGGCAGTGGACGAGATGATGCGCACATCGACCTTCACCCGCTTGTTACCGCCGACCCGCTCGAACTGCTGATCGACCAGAACGCGCAGGATCTTGTTCTGGGTCTCGCGGGGCATTTCGCCCACTTCATCGAGATAGAGAATGCCGCGATGGGCCTCTTCCAGAGCGCCGATCTTGCGCGGCTGGCCGGGACCGCCTTCCGTGCCGAAGAGTGCCACTTCCATGCGGTCCGGCGTGATGGTGGCCGAATTCAGCGCCACGAAGGGGCCGCCGACACGCGCCGACTTCTTGTGGATCATGCGTGCCACCAGTTCCTTGCCGGAACCGGAAGGGCCGAGAATCATGATGCGGCTGTTGGTCGGCGACACTTTGTCGATGGTCTGGCGCAACTGCGACACGGCAACCGATGTGCCAACCAGATCGGAGCTGTCACCGGCACGCTTTTTCAGCTCCGTCACTTCGCGCTTCAGCTTGGAATTTTCCAGCGCACGTTCGGCGATCAGAATCAGGCGATCGGCCTTGAACGGCTTTTCGATAAAATCGAAAGCGCCGCGCTTGATGGCCGAGACTGCTGTTTCGACATTTCCATGACCGGATATCATCACGACCGGCAAGTCCGGATGACGCAACTTGAGCTCATCCAGAAGTGCAAGCCCGTCAAGCTTGCTGCCCTGCATCCAGATATCCAGAAATACAAGCCGCGGCACGCGATCGGAAATGGCCGCGAGTGCACTGTCGCTGTCATGCGCCACACGCGTTTCATGACCTTCATCGGACAAAATTCCCGAGACGATGTCGCGAATGTCGGCTTCGTCATCGACGACCAGAATATCAGACGCCATAGGCCACTTCCTTGTCAATTTCGGTCTTCGAGCCCGTTACCGTTGCGTTCACTGCCTGTGGATGCGGCAGGATCACCCGGATCATCGCGCCCTTGCCATGATCAAAATCGGCGGGTGCATCATGCAGTTCGAGCTGCCCGCCATGTTCTTCAATAATCTTCTTCACGATGGCGAGACCAAGCCCTGTGCCCTTGTCGCGCATCGTCATGTAGGGTTCCAGAATACGGTGGCGGTTTTCCACCGGAAGCCCATTGCCATTATCGATGATATCGACACGGAACTGGTCGCGTGCCGCATCGAAAAGCGCGCGGACCATGACCCTTCGGCCATCCCGCTCCTCTTCGCTTGGCACGGCCTCGATCGCTTCTACCGCATTCTTGATGAGATTGCCGAACGCTTGCCCGAGCATGCGCGCGTCAAACAGCCCCTGCAACGGCTGGTCACCCAGTTCACGGGAGAAGGTCACATGGCTCGTGCCCATTTCCCGCAGGAAAATCGCATCGCGCAGGATATCACGCAGATCGGCATATTCCTTGGCGGGCTTTGGCATGCGGGCAAAGGAGGAAAACTCATCCACCATGCGGCCGATATCGCCGACCTGGCGCACAATGGTATCGGTGCACTGGTCAAAGACGGCGCGGTCGCTCTCATCGATCTGCTTGCCATAACGACGCTTCAGCCGCTCGGCAGACAGCTGGATCGGTGTCAGCGGGTTCTTGATCTCATGGGCAATGCGGCGGGCCACATCCGCCCAGGCGGTGGAGCGCTGGGCAATGACCAGATCGGTAATATCATCCAGCGTGATGACATAGGAATCCGCCGTATTGCGCTGTTCTTCCCGTGTCACCTGCACGGAGAGCGTGCGCTCCTTGCCACCACGCATCAGGTTGACCTCCTTGCGGAAATCGCTGCGGGCGCGCCCCGTTGCCTCCTTCAGCACCTGATCGATCTCAGGCGCCACGTCAAACAGACGCTCTCCAAGCAATTGCGTGGCCGAAAGCCCCAGAAAGTCTTCCGCCGACGGATTGACGATCGAGATGCGATGATCCTCTTCCACGCCAATCACGGCAGCGGTGACGCCCGACAGCACGGCCTCTATGAAGCGGCGGCGGTCATCCACCTCATCCTTTGCCTCCAGGATCTCATCGCGCTGGCTGCGGATCTGCGAAATCATCTTGTTGAAAGTGCGTGACAGATTGCCAACGTCACCATCGGCAGCGCGCACCGGCACCACGACATCAAGATTGCCGGTCGCAACATTGTCGGCGGCAGAAATCAACAGGCGGATTGGCCGCACGATCCGGTCTGCGACGGCAATCGCCGTCCAGATGGCGGCAAGCAGCACGATCAGCGCGAAACCGAGATAGATGACTGCAAACGCCACCTGAAGGCTCATGCGACCAGCTTCCATCGCCTGGTATTCGGCGCGGTTGTCCTCCATCAGTCGCATGGCCGCCATGACCTTCGGGTCAACGGCACGGATTGTGTAGAGAAACGAGCCGGGCAGCGCATCGAGCTTTATGATCGCGCCGACCAGATTGGTAATGCCGGGCGGAATGAGGGTCGGCTGGCCGGCAGCCGAACTTGCCAGCGCATCCTGCGGCACTGCCGGCAGCGGGCGTTCCGTCTTGATATCAGCCTGGGCGATGGCAGCGCCATCTTCGCGCACAAGGAAAGCACCCAGCATGCCGCGACCGCGCGCCTGGCGCGTCATCAGATCGACGAAACCGGTCCTGTCGAGATAGAATGTGGCGCGATTGCGCTCCAGGTCATTGGCCATGGAGACGGTCTGGCCCTGCAGATAGCTGGCGTTTTCCAGCATATAGGCCTGCGCCACATCGAGCGATGACTGGACGATGGACTGGGTGCGCAGCGAGAACCAGCGGTCAAGGCCGACATTCAGCGTCAGGCTGGCAAAGATTGCCACAAGCACGGCCGGCGTGATTGCAACGATGGAAAACAGAACGACGATTCGCACATGTAGGCGGGCCGCCGCACGACCGCGGTTGCGCGCCTTG
This sequence comes from Rhizobium sp. FY34, assembly GCF_005222845.1. Lineage (GTDB taxonomy): Bacteria > Pseudomonadota > Alphaproteobacteria > Rhizobiales > Rhizobiaceae > Neorhizobium. The sequence continues at coordinate 132,119 of NZ_STFZ01000002.1, forward strand.
ACCAACCGTCCGACTTCCCGGCCGATGAGATAAAACAACCCAAGGACGAAGAGCGCATTGAGAACTGCGGATGCGATGACGACATTCGTCGTCGGCGCAATCGGCATCAGCCCCAAGAGCACGAAAAGCGTCAGGATGGCGCATAGAAGCGCGCCGCCCGCAAGCAGCAATCCCGGCAGGGCAAAGGATGCCCGGCGATCCTGGGACGACAGCGCCTGCTCATCGCCAGCTTTTGCCGGGCCAGCATTTGCCGGCAAGCCATCTGTCATGCAATTTCTCTCCCGTCCCCGTTTGGCGGAGACACTGCGTTATCCGAAAAATGCAGAAACAGCGCAAACACGTTGCGTGGCCAGGAACCGGCCGACACTTCGCACGTTACCGCCCATCGACATCTGCGTGACTATTGAGCAACGCATTGTGGCGAAAATGCAACGATGTGACGATGCTTGTCAAGCAAACTCGGTCAGGCGCTGCGGGAGCTGCGATAGACGGAAACGCCAAGTTCCCGGATCTTCTTGCGAAGGGTATTGCGGTTGAGTCCAAGCAGGTCGGCAGCCTTGATCTGGTTACCGCGTGTGGCGGTCAATGCGGCCAGTATCAGCGGATATTCCATCTCGGTCAGTACCCGGTCATAAAGGCCGGGCGGAGGCAGCGCCTCGCCAAAACTGGAGAAATAACTGCGCATATTCTCCTCCACCGCCTGGGCGATGGTGAGATTGCCGGTGCGGGCGCCCATCTTGTCGATTGGGCTGTCCGGCACATCCGAACGCAGCTCGGAATCCATGATCTCGCGGGTGATGACTTCCTGTGGATAAAGCGCCATCAGACGGCGCACGAGGTTTTCCAGCTCGCGCACATTGCCAGGCCAGGCATAGCCCTTCATGATTTCCAGCGCTTCGCTGTCAAAGCGCTTGGCGTCGAGACCTTCCTTTTCACCCAGTTGCATGAAGTGGCGCACCAGATCGGCAATGTCTTCGGCGCGGTCGCGCAGCGGCGGCAGGCGCAGGGGCACCACGTTCAGCCGGTAATACAGGTCCTCACGGAACAGGCCCTGGTTGATCAGCTGTTTCAAATCCTTGTTGGTAGCAGCCACGATGCGCACATCGGTGCGGATTGGCGTGCGCCCGCCAACCGTCGTGTATTCTCCCTGCTGCAGCACGCGCAAAAGACGCGTCTGGGCATCCATCGGCATGTCGCCGATTTCATCAAGGAAAAGCGTGCCGCCCTCGGCCTGCTCGAAACGGCCGGTCGAGCGATTCTGCGCGCCAGTGAACGCGCCCTTTTCGTGGCCGAACAGTTCTGATTCGATCAGGTCGCGCGGAATGGCGGCCATGTTGATGGCAACGAAGGGGCCATTGCGGCGCTTGCCGTAGTCATGCAGCGCACGTGCGACGAGTTCCTTGCCGGTGCCCGATTCGCCGGTAATCATCAGCGTCAAATCTGTCTGCATCAGGCGGGCGAGAACCCGGTAGATTTCCTGCATGGCGGCCGAGCGGCCGACCAGCGGCATGCCATCCTGCGTATCATCATCGAGCTTGGCCGGCCGACGCTTCGGTTCCGACAGCGCCCGGCCGATGATGGCGATCAGTTCCGTCAGATCGAAGGGCTTTGGTAGATAGTCATAAGCGCCCTTTTCAGAGGCCTTGATGGCCGTCATGAACGTATTCTGGGCGCTCATAACCAGAACCGGCAGCTCGGGCCGCGCCTTCTTGATGCGCGGCAGAAGGTCGAAGGCGTTCTCGTCCGGCATTACCACATCGGTCACCACGAGGTCGCCCTCGCCGGCGGAAATCCAGCGCCATAGCGTGGCGGCATTCGAGGTGATGCGCACATCGTAACCGGCCCGCGTCAGGGCCTGGTTGAGCACGGTGCGGATGGCGGCGTCGTCGTCGGCGACAAGGATCGTAGCAGTCATTTATAGCTTCCTGTCGTGTTCAAGGTGCGGCCTTCATCGGCGAGGCCCTCTTCCTTGTGCATGGGCATCAATACGCGGAAAATGGTGCGGCGCGCCTGGCTGTCGCATTCGACAATGCCACCATGGGCGCCGATGATCTTGGCCACCAGCGCCAGTCCCAGGCCCGAACCATTGGTCTTGGTGGTGATGAAGGGGTCAAACAGATGCGGCACCAGATCGCTGGGGACGCCGGGGCCATTGTCGATGACGCAAAATTCCAGCGGCAGCGAGATTTTCTCGCGGGTACCGGCCACCGACAGGCGAATGCCGGGGCGATAGGCCGTGGTCAGCATGATTTCGCCATCCTGCTGGTCGCCGATGGCTTCCGCCGCATTCTTGATCAGGTTGAGGAAGACCTGAACCAGTTGGTCACGATTGGCATAGACCGGCGGCAGCGAGGGATCGTAATTCTCGGCAATCTTGATATCGCGGGCAAAGCCGGCCTTGGCGATTGCCTTCACATGATCAAGCACAGAATGAATGTTGAGCGGCAGGCGATCGACCGGGCGCTCATCGGAAAACACCTCCATTCGATCGACCAACGACACGATGCGGTCGGTTTCGTCGCAGATGAGGCGCGTCAGCGCCCGGTCTTCATCCGGCACCGAGCTTTCCAGCAATTGCGCCGCACCCCTGATGCCCGATAGTGGATTCTTGATCTCATGTGCCAGCATCGAGGCAAGGCCCGTCACCGAGCGGGCCGCTGCACGATGGGTCAGTTGGCGGTCGATCTTGTCGGCCATCGAGCGTTCCTGGAAGACAACCACCACAGAGCCGGGCTCGCTGACGACCGGCGCCACATAGAGGTCAACCAGCTTGTCCTGACCCAGGCGCGGCGATGACAGGTCAACGCGGTATTCATTAACCGGGGCCCGGCGCTCGCGGACCTGATCGATCAGTGCCAGAAGCGGACTTCCAAAGGGGATGAAGGTCGAGATCTTGTTGCGCGCCAGATGCGAGGCGCTGGCGCCGAAAAACGCCTCCGCTTCCCAATTGGCGAAGGCGATGCGCCCGACCTCGTCGACGAGGATGACCGGGTTCTGGACGGAATTGAGAACCGCCATGGCCAGTACATTGGCCGTGCCGGCATCCTGCGAATTCTTGCTCATGCAGCCTCCTTGCATAGGGTACCGGAGCTGCCGGACAATTGCTCACCAAGGACGCGGAGAACCACGTCGGCATTCTTTTCAGTCATCAAGGCAGCCTTCACCTCCACCGGCGTTTCCGGCGCACAACGATCCAGATACCAGCCCACATGCTTGCGGGCGTGGCGCAGGCCGGCCTCGCGGCCATAAAATGACAGCATCATCTCGTAATGCTCGCAGGCGACAGCCGCGCGCTCATCCGCAGCCGGCATAGCATGGCCCGCCAGAACACCGGGATGCCAGGGGCGCCCCTGCGCGCCACGGCCAAGCATCACGGCATCAGCTCCGGAGCGCTTGAGGATCTCGTTCGCATCTTCGGCCGTCTCGACGTCGCCATTGGCAATCAGCGGAACGGTCAGAACCTCGCGCACCGGCCTTATGGCGTCCCAATCGGCGCGACCCTCGTAAAACTGCATGCGGGTGCGACCATGCACGGTAATCATCCGGACGCCCGCCTCTTCGGCCCGCCTTGCAATCAGCGGCGCGTTGAGCGAATTTTCGTCCCAGCCAAGCCGCATCTTCACCGTGACGGGCACGTTGACGGCGGCAACCACGGCCTCGACCAGCGACAGCGCATGGTCTGGATCGCGCATCAGCGCCGAGCCCGAATAGCCACCCGTCACCTTCTTGGCCGGGCAACCCATGTTGATGTCGATGATATCGGCGCCATTGGCTTCAACGATACGTGCCGCCTCGCCCATCCAATAGGCCTCACGGCCGGCAAGCTGGACCATATGCGGACGAATGCCGGTGCCCTTCAGCCGCTCCCAGGATTCGCCCTTGTTGTGCGCCAGCTCGCGGCTTGCCACCATCTCGGTCACGACCAGCCCCGCACCATAGCGCCAGGCCAGCTGGCGAAACGGCAGATCCGTCACGCCGGACATCGGCGCAAGCACAATTCTGTTGCGGATAGCGACAGGCCCGACGGAAAATGGCGATGCGAGATCAATGAGACTCAATTGATGATCTTTCGGGCACACGGGATTTCTGCCCTATTTTTATTCAGTCTTTCGGCGTTTGCCAAGTGCTATTCCCTGCCTGCGATATTTCTAGGCGATGCGCTGGAAATGGCGGTTTTGAGTCTATAGTCCTCCAGTGTCAATTCCTTATATCAAACAAATCGATCCAGCAGTTCTCACAGGCAGTTTCATGAAGATCGGCATCATTATCGTGGCGGCAGGACGGGGGGAACGCGCAGGCTCTCCACAGGACGGCCCGAAACAATATCGCCTGATCGGTGGCGAGCCGGTGATCCGCCATACGCTGCGCCCGTTTCTCGGCTGGCGCTGCTGCGGACCGGTCGTCACCGTCATCCACCCGGACGACAGAGCCCTGTTTGACGCCGCCGTGGACGGGCTGGATATGAGCCAGTCAATCCGCACCACATTCGGGGGCGCCAGCCGCCAACAATCGGTGCTTGCCGGGCTAAAGGCGCTGGAGGCCGAAGGTCTCACACATGTGATGATCCATGATGCGGCACGCCCCTTTATCGATCACGCCCTTCTCGACCGGATTGCGGATGCATTCAAAGAAGGCCATGACGCAGTGCTTCCCGCCATGGCGGTCACCGACACGCTGAAGCGTGCCAGCGCCGATGGTACCGTGGAGGCAACCGTATCGCGTGCCGGGCTCTATGCGGCACAGACGCCGCAGAGCTTTGCCTTCACCGCCATCCTGGCGGCCCATGAAAAGGCCGTAGACCTTGGCCATCATGACTTTACCGATGACGCCTCAATTGCCGAATGGGCGGGTATTCCTGTCCACCTGGTCCAGGGGTCACCTGACAATATCAAGCTTACCATCGGACGGGACATCACCATGGCGGACGAAAAACTGAACCAGGCGCTGCCGGATGTGCGCACCGGAAATGGCTATGACGTGCATCAGCTGGTGCCAGGCGATGGCGTCACACTCTGCGGCGTCTTCATGCCGCATGACCAGAGGCTGAGCGGTCATTCGGATGCCGATGTGGCGCTGCATGCGCTGACCGATGCGCTGCTGGCCACCTGTGGCGCCGGCGATATCGGCGATCACTTCCCGCCGACCGATCCGCAATGGAAGGGTGCTGCCTCGCGCATTTTCCTTGCCCATGCGGCAGAGATCGTCCGCGCCCGTGGCGGTATCATCACCAATGCCGATATTTCGCTGATTGCCGAAGTGCCGAAGATTGCCCCGCATCGCGATGCCATGCGCCAGAACATGGCAGACATTCTCGGCATCGCGCTCGATCGCTGCTCGGTCAAGGCCACCACCAACGAAAAGATCGGCTTTATCGGGCGCAAGGAAGGCATTGCCGCCATCGCAACGGCCACCGTCATCTATGGAATGCTGAAGCCATGAGCCTGTTTTCGCGCTCGACCGAGGACAAGGCCGCACGGCTGATCGCCGCCTGCCGCAGCCGCGGCATGATGCTGGCCACCGCTGAATCCTGCACCGGCGGGCTGATTGCCGCTGCGCTGACCGATATCAGCGGCTCCTCGGCCGTCGTCGATCGCGGCTTCGTCACCTATAGCAACGAGGCCAAGCAACAGATGATCGGCGTGGAGGCCTCTGTTCTCGCCAAGCATGGCGCCGTCTCGCGCGAGACGGCGCTGCAAATGGCGCGCGGCGCACTTATACGCTCACGCGCAAACCTTGCCATTGCGGTGACCGGCATTGCCGGACCTGGCGGCGGATCGGTGGAAAAGCCGGTCGGTCTCGTCCACCTTGCAGCCATCAGCAAAGACGGACGGCTGATGCATCGGCAGATGAGCTACGGCGAGCTCGGTCGCGACGGCGTGCGCATGGCAACGGTCGAGACGGCGCTCGACATGCTGCTGGAGCTTTCTCAGGCGTAAATCTTGTCGGCGCGCGCTTCGAAGGCTTCGGCAAACATGCGGAAGGCGCGGTCGAACATCGAGCCCATCACGGCGCCGAGAATGCGGCTCTTGAACTCGTAATCGATGTAGAAATCGACAATGCTGCCGCTTTCAGCCGGCTGGAATTTCCAGCGATTATCGAGGTACTTGAACGGCCCCTCGATGTATTTCACATCGATCGTCAGCTCTGCCGGATTAAGCAGAACCTGGGTCGTGAATGTTTCCCGGATTGCCTTGTAGCCAACAGTCATGTCGGCCACCAGCAGCGTCTTGCCGTCGCGCTCCTTGCGCGAACGCACGTTCAACGCTTCGCAGAGCGGCAGGAATTCTGGGTATCTATCGACATCCGCAACCAGAGCAAACATGTCTTCTGCGGAGTGCCGGACGGGGCGATGGTTTTCGAACTTAGGCATGACCCTGAGCTAATCGCGCAAACCCGAAATGGCAAGAGACAGTTATACCGAGTGTCGCTCCCTTGGCGCATTCGCTTTAGCAAGATCAAATCCACTAATATGAATTTAACCTTTGTCGCCAAGAATTGAGATGACGAGATAGACAGACACACCTTCGAAACCACGACACGGCGTAGATGATGCTATGGCAGATACAAACAAGGGAAGTCGAGCGGCGCGAACGATGGATGACTTTACCCAGCTCATGCGGATGCTTGAATCCGCCCGCCAGCTCGCCGACATGAATCAGCTGTCAATGCTGACCTATCTGATTGAAATGGCAAAAGACGAGGCACGCTGCCACCGGCTGGTGCTGCGCGAACGCAAGCGCGGTGAAGTCATCAACCGCTGAGAATTATTCCGCAGCCGCCAGTACCTTCTTTTCGCGCGCCGCCCGCAACCGGGCAAAATCGTCACCGGCGTGATGCGAGGAGCGTGTCAGCGGGCTCGATGCCACCATCAGAAAACCCTTGGTATAGGCAACCGTTTCATAGGACTTGAATTCTTCAGGCGTAACGAAACTCATCACCTTGTGATGCTTGCGCGTCGGCTGCAGATACTGACCGATGGTCAGGAAATCGACATCTGCGGTGCGCAAATCGTCCATCAGTTGCAGCACTTCATTACGCTCCTCGCCAAGGCCGACCATGATGCCGGACTTGGTGAACATGGTCGGATCAAGCTCCTTGACCCGCTGCAACAGACGCACCGAATGGAAATAACGCGCGCCGGGGCGTACCGTCAGATAGTTGCCGGGCACGGTTTCCATATTGTGATTGAATACGTCGGGCTTGGCCGCCACGACACGCTCCAGAGCACCCGGTTTTTTCAGAAAGTCCGGCGTCAGGATCTCGATGGTGGTCAGCGGCGATGCGGCCCGGATTGCCCAGATCACCTTTTCGAAATGCTCAGCCCCTCCATCGGCCAGATCGTCACGATCAACCGAGGTAATCACGACATGCGACAGGCCCATCTGCTTGACAGCCTTGGCGACATTCTCCGGCTCGTGTTCATCCAGTGCATTCGGTTTGCCGGTTGAGACATTGCAGAAGGCGCAGGCGCGCGTACAGATCTCGCCCATAATCATGAAGGTCGCGTGCTTCTTGTCCCAGCACTCGCCGATATTGGGGCAGCCAGCCTCTTCGCAGACCGTGACGAGCTTATGCTCCTTCACGATCGAACGCGTTTCGGCATAGCCCTTGGAGGTCGGCGCCTTGACGCGGATCCATTCAGGCTTGCGCATCACTTCCGTATCGGGCTTGTGGGCCTTTTCCGGATGGCGAATGCGCTTGGCATCGTCCGGCGAAGACATCCGATCGAGAATTGTGACCATGACTTGCTGCTTTCCTGTCCGCTTGCGCGGGTTAGCGTCTTACGAGTTTTGCGACAAATAGCAGAGCGCAGGCACCGAGGAAACCGCTGACGAGACCGCCCCAGATACCCGGCTCAACCCATATCCCGGCCCGCTGCAGAATGGCACCCGCAAGAGCGGCACCCACCACGCCGATAACGATGTTCATGAAGACGCCGAAACGCAGATCCATCAACATGCCAGCCAACCAGCCGGCGAGACCGCCGATGATGATTGTACCAAAAAATCCCAAGCCTTCCATGACCGTCCTTTCGTGTTCGGACACTCATATGGTCCCTCAAGGACCCAATCACAATGCTCGCCTTCCACAACAGGCATCAGAGATGCCTTACCCCTCATCCGACCTGCCGGCCAACTTCTCCCCGCAGGCGGGGTGAAGGACATAGGCGGAAACGCTTCGCATGTCTCGTCCCCTCTCTCCGCATTGCGGGGAGAGGGTTAGGGTGAGGGGCAAGCCCCAATGGTCCAGACTAGGCGTTGAGCACCTTGCCATAGGCGTCGAGCACGCTTTCCTTCATCATTTCCGACAGGGTCGGATGCGGGAAAATCGTGTGCATCAGCTCTTCCTCGGTGGTTTCGAGGTTCATGGCGATGACGAAGCCCTGGATGAGTTCGGTCACTTCGGCGCCCACCATATGCGCGCCGATCAGTTCGCCGGTCTTCTTGTCGAAGATCGTCTTCACCATGCCCTGGTCTTCGCCCAGCGCGATTGCCTTGCCATTGGCGGCAAAGGAATAACGGCCGACACGGATGTCGCGGCCTTCCGCCTTCGCCTTGGCTTCGGTGAGGCCCACCGACGCGACCTGCGGATTGCAATAGGTGCAGCCGGGAATCTTGGACTTGTCCATGGCATGCACGCCCGGCAGACCGGCGATCTTCTCGATGCAGACCACGCCCTCATGCTCGGCCTTATGGGCCAGCATCGGCGGACCGGCCACGTCGCCAATCGCATAGAGGCCCGGCACATTGGTCTTGCCATAGCCGTCGATGACGATGCAGCCGCGATCGGTCTTCACGCCAAGCGCTTCCAGGCCGAGATTTTCGATATTGCCCTGCACGCCGACAGCCGAGATCAGGCGATCTGCCGTGATCGTCTGCACCTTGCCATCCTTGGTCTCGATATGGGCGGTGATGGAATCCGCACCCTTGTCAACCTTGGACACCTTGGCTTCGGTGATGATCTTCAACCCGCGCTTTTCCAGCTGCTTGCGAGCGAAGGTGGAGATCTCCACGTCTTCCACCGGCATGATATTGGCCATCAGTTCGACAACCGTTACATCGACACCCATCGAGCGGTAGAAAGAGGCAAACTCAATGCCGATGGCGCCAGACCCCATGACGACGATGGATTTCGGCATGAAATCCGGCTTCATGGCCTCAAAATAGGTCCAGATCAGCTTGCCATCCGGCTCGATACCGGGCAGCGCACGCGGGCGCGCACCGGTGGCGACGATGATATGCTTGGCCGTATAGGTGCCCTCGCCCAGCACGCCCTTCGGAATGGGGTTTTGCGGCAGGACCACCGGCTTCGTCATTGCACCAACGACAATCTCGCCGGGCTTGGTCAGCTTCGCTTCGCCCCAGATCACGTCGATCTTGTTCTTCTTCATCAGGAAGCCGACGCCGCCGTTCAGCCGCGCGGAGACACCGCGCGAGCGTGCAACGACATCCTTGACGTCTGCCGTCATGGTGCCGATCAGCGTCAGGCCGAAGGCTTTGGCATGGTTGGCATTGTCCAGAACTTCCGCCGAGCGCAACAGCGCCTTGGTCGGGATGCAGCCCCAGTTGAGGCAGATGCCGCCCAGATGCTCGCGCTCGACGATGGCGGTCTTCAGACCAAGCTGCGCTGCCCGGATGGCCGTGACATAGCCGCCCGGACCCGAGCCGATGATGATGATGTCGTAGGACTGAGCCATGGACGCTTCCACTCCTTGATAAGATCGCGTAACCGGCAATTGCCGTCTCACTTTTATCGTTGCGGGAGTGGAAGCTTGCGGGTCCTAGACCTCAACCTCGGAGGCAACCGGTTCCGCACGCACCAACATCCCGTGTATTTCATCCTTCACCGCCAGACGCTGCTTGCGCAGATCCGCCATGTGAAAGTCATCGCAGGGCTCGATATTCGTTTCGGCCCGATGGATGCGATGGTTGACCTCTTCATATTCCACCGCAAGCCGGTGAAAGTGACCGTCCGTCTCGCGCAGGTGGCGCATCTGGACCAGCTGGTCCGGAAACTCTTCTGCAAGGTGATGGGGTGTGTGCGACATGATCGTTCCTCCGTTTGGATGATGCGATCACGTTACAACCACCGGCTCCCTCTCCTCCTTGACCCTGATCAAACCAAGTCTATCGGTTGATCAAAGTCCCAGCATCATGCGCACGACAGGCTCAAGCCCGCGTCCGATCGCCCGCGTATTCTCTGCATCCAGATGAATGCCATCGAGCGGCGTTGTTTCAGCCACCGAGCCCGCATCGAAGAAGCCGCAACCCGTTTCATCGGCCAGGTCCCGGTAGAGGCTGGCCAGCATTGCCGATTCCTCCAGCGCGCCGCGAAACATCGCCGCAAACGGCGCATTCGCCGTCTCGCAAACCGGCGGCGGTGATACGAGAAGTATATCCGGCGCATCGAAATCGCTTGCCCAGACATGGTAGCGAATGATGTTCACCAGCCGCTTCATGCCGCGCACGGCAGCAAAGGCCGACCCGGCCGGCCCTCGCTTCAGATCATTGGTGCCAAGCATGATGATGACGAGATCGAGAGGCGCATGCGTCTCCAGAATGCTCGGCAGCAGCTTGGCGCCATTTCTCTCGCAATCCGCCAGATGATCGTCATAGGCAGTGGTGCGTCCATTCAGGCCCTCAGTGACCAGATTGACCGATGAACCGAGCGCGCGGCCAAGCACGCTCGTCCAGCGATCTTCATAGTCATGCCGACCAAGAGATACAGGATCATATCCCCAGGTCAGGCTGTCGCCGTAAGCGAGAACGGATTTCATCGCCCGCTCCCAGATTACACCAGCATGCCCATCGGGTTTTCGATGTAGCGCTTGAAGGCGCCGAGCAGTTCGGCCCCGAGCGCGCCATCAACGCAGCGGTGGTCGGTGGACAGGGTCACGGACATGACATTGGCGATCTTCATCTCGCCGTTTTTGACCACGACCCGTTCCTCGCCCGCGCCCACCGCCAGAATGGTGGCATGCGGCGGGTTGACGACGGCGGAAAAGTTCTTGACGCCCATCATGCCCATGTTGGACACGGCGGTCGTGCCGCCCTGGTACTCTTCCGGCTTCAGCTTGCGGTCCTTGGCGCGCTTGCCAAGATCCTTCATTTCCGCCGAAATGGCAGACAGGGTCTTGGTTTCGGCCTTGCGGATGATCGGCGTGATCAGGCCGCCGGGGATCGACACGGCAACGCCGACGTCCGCATGCTTGTGCTTGACCATATTGGTTTCGGTCCAGGACACATTGGCATCCGGCACATCGCGCAGGGCAAGCGCCATGGCCTTGATGACCATGTCATTGACCGAGAGCTTGTAGGCCGGTGTCCCATCCTTGCGCGGCGCTGCATCGTTCAGCTGCGCACGAAGGGCGAGCAACGCATCCAGTTCGCAATCGACCGTCACATAGAAATGCGGGATCGTCTGCTTGGATTCCACCAGACGCTTGGCAATCGTCTTGCGCATGCCGTCATGCGGCACGAGCTCGTAGGAGCTCGGGTCGAACAGCTTGAGCACGGCATCGTCGGAGGCAGGTTTTGCCATCGTCGGAGCAGCGGCAGGCGCAGATACCGGAGCGGATGCGGGCGCAGCCTTGGCGGAACCGCCAGCAACTGCCTTTTCCACATCGGCCTTGACGACGCGACCCTTCGGACCGGAGCCGGAGACCTTGGCGATATCCACACCGGCTTCCTTGGCAACGCGGCGGGCAAGCGGCGATGAAAATACGCGGTCGCCCGTGGCAGCCAGAGCCGCGACTGGAGCAGCTTCCGCCTTGGTCGAGGGCGCAGGCGCAGCCTCGGCCTTTGCGGCCGGTGCGGCTTCCGCCTTTGCCGGCTGAGCGCCACCGCCGGCAGCGGCTGCCGAGACATCCTCGCCTTCAGCGGCAAGAATGGCGATCAGCGCATTGACCTTGACGCCTTCGGTGCCGGCAGGAACGACGATCTTGGCGACCGTGCCCTCATCGACGGCTTCGACTTCCATGGTGGCCTTGTCGGTCTCGATCTCGGCGATCACATCGCCGGACTTAACCTTGTCGCCTTCCTTGACGAGCCACTTGGCGAGGTTGCCCTCTTCCATCGTGGGAGATAGGGCGGGCATCGTGATGTTGATAGGCATCTTTCCGCCCTTCCCTTATTTGTAGCAGACAGCTTTGACGGCCTGGACGACTTCGCCGACATTCGGCAGAGCCAGTTTTTCGAGGTTGGCCGCATAAGGCATCGGCACATCCTTGCCGGCAATCGTCAGCACCGGCGCATCGAGGTAATCGAAGGCTTCGCGCTGCACGCAATTGGCGATGAAATCGCCGACCGACGACTGCGGGTAACCTTCCTCGATGGTAACAAGGCGACCGGTCTTCTTCACCGAAGCGATAATCGCCGGAAGATCCATCGGGCGGATAGTGCGCAAATCGATCAGTTCGACATCGATGCCGTCCTTCTCGAGCTCCGCCATCGCCTTCAGCGCATAGGTCATGCCGATGCTCCAGGACACGATGGTGACGTCCTTGCCGGTCTTGTGGATGCGCGCCTTGCCAATCGGCAGGACGAAATCGTCCATCTTCGGCACTTCGAAAGACTGGCCATAGAGAATCTCGTTCTCAAGGAAGACAACCGGGTTCGGATCGCGAATGGCAGCCTTCAGGAGACCCTTGGCGTCGGCTGCCGTATAAGGCATGACGACCTTGAGGCCCGGAATGCTGCTGTACCAGGCGGCGTAATCCTGGCTGTGCTGCGCACCAACGCGGGCGGCAGCACCGTTTGGACCGCGAAACACCATGGGCGCGCCCATCTGGCCACCGGACATGTAAAGCGTCTTGGCCGCCGAGTTAATGATGTGGTCAATCGCCTGCATGGCAAAGTTGAAGGTCATGAACTCGACGATGGGCTTCAGGCCCGCCATGGCCGCACCAACCCCAACGCCGGCAAAGCCGTGTTCGGTGATCGGCGTATCGATAACGCGGTTGGCGCCGAATTCCTGAAGCAACCCTTGAGTGATCTTGTATGCGCCCTGGTATTCAGCAACCTCCTCGCCCATGACGAAAACGTCTGCGTCACGGCGCATTTCTTCCGCCATGGCATCGCGCAGCGCTTCACGCACCGTCGTCATCACCATTTCGGTACCAGCCGGAATATCCGGGTCGCTGGCAACATCAGCCTTGGGTGCTGCCGGAACCTTGGCAGCCGCCGGCGCTTCGACCGGATCTGATGCCTTGCCGCCAGCCGATTCGGAGACAGTTTCAGCCTTCGGTGCCGCAAAGCCGATGGAATCGGCGCTATCGCCTTCCTGCAGGAGCACTGCAATCGGCGTGTTGACCTTGACGTTTTCGGTGCCGGCGGCGATCAGCAGCTTGCCGATCACGCCTTCATCGACGGCTTCCACTTCCATGGTTGCCTTGTCGGTTTCGATTTCAGCGATCACGTCGCCGGAGACGACCTTGTCGCCCTCGTTTTTCAGCCACTTGGACAGCGTGCCTTCTTCCATCGTCGGAGAAAGGGCGGGCATCAGGATATCGATCGGCATGGGTTCCCTCCCCGATTTACAGAAGAATGTCGGTGTAGAGCTCGGACACATCCGGCTCCGGATCGCTCTGGGCGAAGTCGGCACTGTCGGCGACAATATCGCGAACATCCTTGTCGACGACCTTCAACTCATCCTCGGTAGCCCAACCCTTTTCGATCAAGCGCAAACGCACCTGCTCGATCGGGTCATGTTCCGACCGCATTTTCTGCACTTCATCCTTCGACCGGTATTTGGCCGGATCCGACATGGAATGGCCGCGGTAACGATAGGTGAGCATTTCCAGAATGATCGGACCCTTGCCGGAGCGGCAATGCTCGACAGCTTCGTCGGCCGCAGCCTTCACGGCGCGCACATCCATGCCATCCACCTGAATGCCGGGGATGCCGAAAGAAGCGCCGCGCTGCGAGAAGTCGGTCTGAGCAGAGGCGCGCGACACAGAAGTACCCATGGCGTAGCGATTGTTCTCGATCACGTAGATGACCGGAAGCTTCCACAACTGCGCCATGTTGAAGCTCTCATAGACCTGACCCTGATTGGCCGCGCCGTCGCCGAAATAGGCAACCGAGACATTATCATTGCCGCGATACTTGTTGGCAAAGCCAAGGCCGGTGCCGAGCGAGACCTGCGCGCCGACGATGCCGTGACCGCCGTAAAACTGCTTCTCCTTGGAGAACATGTGCATCGAGCCACCCTTCCCCTTGGAAAGGCCGCCGCGACGACCGGTCAGCTCGGCCATCACGCCGCGCGCACTCATGCCGCAGGCCAGCATATGGCCATGGTCACGATAACCGGTAATGACCTGATCGCCTTCCTTCAAGGCCATCTGCATGCCGACGACGACAGCTTCCTGGCCGATGTAAAGGTGACAGAAGCCGCCGATGAAGCCCATACCATACAACTGGCCGGCCTTTTCTTCAAAGCGACGGATCAGGAGCATCTCGCGATAGGCATTGAGTTCCTCAGCCTTGTCGAACTCGGCGATAGCACCGCCATTGCTCTTTGCAGGCTTGCCGCCTGTCTTCCGACCGGCCGCGGACGCGACTTGCTTGGGCGCCATACATAACCTCCCTGCGTGTTTGTTGGTTGAGCGTACCATAAGCAAGAATGCACGCCCCAGCAATGCCATAAATGCATGGCTCACATGATATATAAAGCTATGAAAATTCAGGGAAAAAGGAAGATTAACCGTATTTCGGTTAATTTAGAAATAGCTATTAAAGATCACAATCTCATCGTTGCGCGACACGTTAAGCTGATAACGCGCCACCTCGTCGAGCATATCTTTTTCCAGCGAGCCGTCGCTCAGCAATTGCACCTGTCGTTCAAGGGATTCCCGCTGCTCCACCAGCTTGGCCAGTTGCGCTGCCCGCTCCACCCGCATGCGCTCGAATTTCTCGGTGGCGATGAGACCAAGATCGCCATGCACGGAATGATAGCTGAAATAGGAGAGGAAAGCGATGGTGATGGCGGGTAGGACCAAACGCCCGAATTTTCGCTCTTTATGATGTCTGGTCCACATATGGATCTTGCCCTGAAACGCATTACACCGTTCAAATTCGCAGATCTTGTTTAACCAATCGTTGCCCGTGGCCGGCAAATGGAACCGCGCAACGACAAAGGCGGCAGCTGTTGCCAGCCGCCGCCTTGACTACACGCAGATGTGATGGGCCAATCAGGCCTTGAGGATGGAGCGACCGGCAAAGGCCGCCTGCGGGCCGAGCAATTCCTCGATGCGGATCAGCTGGTTGTACTTGGCAATACGGTCGGAACGCGACAGCGAACCGGTCTTGATCTGTCCGCAATTGGTGGCAACAGCGAGATCGGCGATCGTGGAATCTTCCGTTTCGCCCGAGCGGTGCGACATGACGGCGGTATAGCCTGCCTTGTGCGCAGTCTCGACAGCGTCGAGAGTTTCCGTCAGCGAGCCGATCTGGTTGACCTTGACCAGGATGGAGTTGGCAACGCCCATCTTGATGCCGTCGCGCAGGCGCGCCGAATTTGTAACGAAAAGGTCGTCGCCGACCAGCTGAACCTTGGAACCGATCTTGTCGGTCAGATACTTCCAGCCTTCCCAGTCATCTTCCGCCATGCCGTCTTCGATGGAAATGATCGGATACTTGGCGGCAAGCTCGGCCAGGTAATCGGCCATGGCTTCCGGCTCCAGCGTACGGCCTTCGCCTTCCATGACGTATTTGCCGTCCTTGAAGAATTCTGTCGAAGCGCAGTCAAGGGCGAGATGAACGTCGTCACCCGGACGGTAACCGGCCTTCTCGATCGACTTCATGATGAAGTCGAGGGCTTCCGGCGCACTCTTCAGGCCCGGCGCAAAACCGCCTTCATCACCCACATTGGTGTTGTGGCCGCCAGCATGCAGTTCCTTCTTCAGCACGTGGAAGATTTCCGAACCCATGCGAACGGCTTCACGCAGGTTTTCCGCGCCGACCGGCATGATCATGAATTCCTGGAAATCGATCGGATTGTCGGCATGCGCGCCGCCATTGATGATGTTCATCATCGGAACCGGCAGAAGACGGGCATTGGGACCACCCACATAGCGGAACAGCGGCAGGCCGGATGATTCGGCGGCCGCCTTGGCCACGGCCAGCGACACGCCGAGTATCGCATTGGCGCCGAGGCGCGACTTGTTATGCGTGCCGTCGAGCGCGCACATCAGCTCGTCGATGAGGATCTGGTTTTCGGCATCATGGCCGCCGATGGCATCGAAAATCTCACCGTTGACGGCATCGACAGCCTTCTCGACGCCCTTGCCGTGATAGCGCTTGCCGCCGTCACGCAGTTCGACCGCTTCGTGCGCTCCAGTGGATGCACCAGAGGGAACCGCTGCGCGTCCCATGCTGCCGTCTTCCAGATGGACGTCGACTTCGACGGTCGGATTGCCGCGGCTGTCGATAACTTCGCGCGCGATGATGTCGGTGATGGCTGTCATGAGCTTTTCCTGCTGGTAGGTGCGGTGGAAACCATCGCCTGTCTTAATCGACCGAGCGGAAAATACAATGGCAGGCATATGACAGCCGCCAGCCCGGAAAGCGCCGCGCGAATATTAGCGATCCAATAACCAAGGATCTCGCACGCAACCCAGACTAAGCACAACTTCTAATTCTTGCCTCAAAAGTTTAAGAACACCTTTATAAAAAAGTAATTCATTCCGAGTGATATTCTAAATCGGAGAGCCGCTTGCGAATCGTCAAGTAGAATCGGCTCAATTTTCTGGTCTTCGGAAGGTGTAAGCGCATGAAAGTGACTATTGCTCGGAGCCTGCTTTTGTTCGGGATCCTCGTTGGCTCCGGCGTCGGGACGGCAATTTCCATCCAGAACTATGCGTTTGACCGGCTGCGTGTAAATGGCCCAGTGTATCAAGAGGTTGTTTTTGGCAAGGATCTTGTAGCCGATATTCTTCCGCCGCCCTTGTTTCTTGTCGAAGCCTATTTGCTGGCGACCGAAAGCGCCGTTTATCCAGAGCTTGCCGGCATTAACTTGAGTAAGATTGCAGATCTGCGCAAAGCCTATGCGGAGCGCAATGCCTATTGGGAAAGCTCGACGCTCGACCCCGTCTTGAAAAACGGTCTCAAACAGAAGGTCAGGCCGACATCGGAGCGTTTCTGGCAGGTCATCGAGGGTGACTATGCCAAGGCTGTCGCCTCCGGCAATGGTGATGCGATCCGCGCTGCCTCCGCAGTCCTGCGCGCTGCTTTCCAGGCGCATCAGAATGAAGTCGTCACGCTCGTCACCTCCGCCAACGCCTTCCTGGCGGCTGCGGAAAAGACGGCCGCCGAGGAGACGAATTCTCTTACGGCAATTTCCTACGGTGCCGCCGGTGCTGCCCTTCTGTTGCTGGTCGCCGGACTTGTGGCGCTCCATCGCCGCGCAATCCGGCCGCTCAGCGGCATGCGCGACTATATGAGTGTTCTGGCTGGCGGCGATTACTCCAAATCCGTTCCCTATGACGACAGACAGGACGAAATCGGCGAGATGGCGGCAGCCGTCACCGTCTTTCGCAGCAATGCGCAGGAGCGCATTGCAAACCGCCAGCGCCAGGATGAAGAACGCGAAGCCAAGCTGCTGGCCGAACGCCAGGCGGCTTCCGAGCGTGCCGCAGAGGATGCTGCCCGCGCCCGCGTGCTGGAAAACCTGAGCCGGGGCCTTGAGCGACTGGCCACTGGTGACCTGACTGCCCGGTTGAGCGAGCCCTTTACCCAGAGCTATGAGAAGCTGCGCCAGGAATTCAATGGCAGTATCCAGTCGCTGGAAGAAACGCTTTCGCAGATCATCCAGGCCATGCAGGCGGTGAAGAGCGGTGCAGCCAGTATTGCCGACGGCACGGACAACCTGTCACGCCGCACCGAAACGCAGGCAGCCTCGCTGGAGGAGGCAGCATCCGCGCTCAACCAGATCACCACGACAGTAAAGACCACCACCGACCGTGCACGGGAAGCCAATACGCGCATGGTGGAAACCAAGTCGAGCACCGAGCAATCGACAGAGATTGTCCGTCAGGCCGTCACCGCCATGTCGAAGATCGAGGAATCCTCGACGCAGATCCGGCAGATCATCAGCGTCATCGACGAAATTGCTTTCCAGACCAATCTTCTGGCGCTGAATGCCGGCGTTGAGGCGGCACGCGCCGGGGAGGCCGGCAAGGGATTTGCCGTGGTTGCCCAGGAAGTGCGCGAACTGGCTGGCCGGTCCGCCAATGCGTCGCGCGAAATTCGGCAGTTGATCGATGCATCGACAAGCCAGGTCGGAACAGGCGTGGCGCTTGTCAATCGTACCGGCGAGGCGCTGGGCACGATCGAGCAGCAGATCCAGAGCGTCAATTCGCTGATCAGTGCCATCGTTTCATCCTCGAGTGAGCAGTCCTTCGCGCTCAGCGAGGTCTCTGAAGCCGTCAATCGCATGGACCAGGTCACCCAGCAGAACGCCTCCATGGCGGAAGAAGCCAATGCAGCCTGTCGCGACCTGAACGCGCATACCGACGCGCTGAACCATCAACTCGCCCGCTTCCGACTCGGCAGTGCAGGACGACGTCAGGAACGCGTTCGCATGGCATCCTGACAACGGAAAGGGCGGCTCACCACCCCGCCCCTTTTCACATTTATAAAGGCTCTTCTCAGGCGGACTTTGCTACCGCGTCAAAGGCCAGAAGCGTTTCCAGCAAACGCTTCAGATCTTTCAAATGCACCATGTTCGGGCCATCCGACGGCGCATTGTCCGGATCTTCATGCGCTTCGATGAATACGCCGGCCACACCGACCGCGACGGCTGCGCGCGCCAATGTCTCGACGAATTCACGCTGACCGCCGGATGAGGCGCCCTGCCCGCCCGGCTGCTGCACCGAATGGGTCGCATCGAATATGACCGGCGCGCCGAGCGATGCCATGATCGGCAGCGAGCGCATGTCGGAGACCAGCGTATTATAGCCAAAAGAAGCGCCGCGCTCACACAACAGCACGTTGGGATTGCCGCTTTCCGTAAATTTGGCGAGCACGTTCTTCATGTCCCAGGGCGCAAGAAACTGACCCTTCTTGACATTGATGACCCGACCGGTCTTTGCCGCGGCCACCAGCAGATCTGTCTGGCGGCAGAGAAAGGCCGGGATCTGCAGGATGTCAGCCGTGCCAGCCACCAGCGCGCATTGCTCTTCCGTGTGAATATCGGTCAGCACGGGAAAACCGAATTCTGCCTTCAGATCGGCAAAGATCTGCATGGCCGCGTCGAGCCCGATGCCGCGCTTGCCAGCAATCGAAGTGCGGTTGGCCTTGTCGAAGGATGATTTGTAGACAAGCTGGATTCCGAGTTCGTCGCAGATTTCCTTGATCTTGCCCGCCGTCATGAAGGCATGGTCGCGGCTTTCCATCTGGCAAGGCCCGCAGATGAGCGACAGACGACCGGTATTGGAGAACAGAACCTGGCCGGCACCTTCGCCGACCGAAACTTGCTTATTGGCTATGACCGCCATGCTTCAACCCTCAAAGGCAAAGGCGACGCCCTGTCCAGGCGCCGCCGAGACGACAATGCGTGCGTCTCTCTTTTCGAATGGCACCTGATTAGCAGCGAGAAGCTTTTCTGTCACCGAAAGATCGGCAACGCGAAAAACCAGCATATGAGCGGCAAGCGGCGCATGGGCGGGGCCTGGAAGATCCGCTGCGTCGGTCATGAGCCTTATGCGCCCGTTCGGCAGGATAAAGAGATCCGCTCCATCCTCCTTGACGGCGCTTTGCCCTGTCAGGCGTTCAAGAACCGACACAAGCCTTGTCGGCTCTGCGCTCGACAGCACGATTTCCTTCAGCGCCAGAACGCCATTTACATGATTCTCCAATGCGGTTCGGTCGGCAGGCAGCGGGTTCAGCCGCTCGCAACTGAACAGGAAGAAGGCATCCGAACCGCAAGCATCAACAAAGGAAAGCCGGAAGCGCGCCGTGACCGCCTGCCCGTCTGCCGTCAACGCCTGTCGCGAAAACTCCAGCATATCGCCGCCAGAGATGCCGTCAGCGATGAAATATTCGTGATCCGCTGCCGCATCCGCACTGGTCACGACCAGTGCAGACATCCCGTCTTCGCCAAATGCTGCACGGAATGCGATATCGCGGGCGGTAAACTGGTTGCCGTCCTGTGCCGAGCGGCGCACCAGGTTTTCATCGCGCCAGGCGAGCGGCTCCAGATAGGTGCCATCGGCCAGGAAGACACAAGAGTTGGACGTGCCGAACGGATGATCGGCATCCGGCGCCACGGTAAATCCAAGCACGCCATAACGGCTTCGCGCCGTGCCAAGATCCACAACGGGCAAAACAAGGTGATCGATTCGGCGTGTCATGGCATCTCCTGCATCACGGCATTGGAAACTAGCCGGTGCGTCACACAAAAACAGGCCCCATTCCACCTGTTCATAACAAGTGGGGGGTATCTTCCATTCTAGATGAGAGGAATTTGAATTAGATTCAACCACGCCAACGGTTTACGGCGCAAAGAGTGATTGAAGAAGTGAGCGAACCGACTTTAAACGGCGGGAAACCCGGTCATAAACTTTCACATGGTCGACATTTCATAGGCAAGTCATCGACACTCTTGGACAAGACGTTGCACGTTCAAGCCGTGCGTCAGCGAAGCGAAGTCGCGGCGTGGGTCTTAACGAATGCTACTTGCAGGCGACCAAATTCGGTCATTGCGCGAGTTCTCTTTGGATTTTTCCCGTAAATTGTTTACAGGGTTGAGTAGGTTCGGTGTGCGCGACCGGTGATGGTCCAGCTAGCTATCCGAATGAATGCCAGATCACCCTGGGCATTCCCAATGAAGCAGGGCGGCGATGGCCATGAGCGCTAATTGGAAAGACGGCCGGATCGCCCCGGCCCCCTAATCCCGTGATGGTGCCAGCTTTGGCACATCCGTATTTTCTAACGCTCCTGCGCCATCGAAACGGCATCCACGAAGCTGACGCCCTTTTCCCGTTCGATCTGTCGTGCGCGGTGAAAAAGTTCGACCTGGCTAGGATCGATGCGATAGCCGTCCGGCACATTGGGCATGCTGGGTCGGGTTTCGTCAGGCATCGGGCCAAGGTCCAGGGCTCCAAACGAAACCACCTTCGGCTGACGTTCGAGGTAGGACATGAACCAGTCGCGGCGCGTTGCATCGCCACTGTCGGCAAAGCTAACGGCCTCACGATCATCAAGGCTTGCAGCGAACTGCATCAGCTCGTCTTTGAAGATCGGCAACACCTTGCCCTCATTGACGAGGGTCTCAACTTTCTGGCCAGCGACCAGACGACGTAGGCGGGAAAGCTCGTCATGTTCCGCGAAGCTGAGGACAGTATGAGGAGCCGGTTGAGAAAAGCAGAGCGAAGCACCTTCGCTACCCGCGAACTGGACCGGTTTGAGGCCGGGCACGGCGGGAGCCGCCGCGCCGAGAAAGCCGACATGCTTCAAGTAGACGTCGCCGGGTTTCGGATTGGCGGAACTATCGGGCAGATGAAGCGAGATGGAGACTTTCTTGTAACGCCCTTCCTTCACCAGTTCCGCGAACTGGGCGACGACATCCTTGATCGTCGCCTTGAGCTTGCCGCCCTCGACATAGAGCCGATCCACCCAACCATAGGCGGGCGCATCGATGTGGGGATGGCCGATAACGATGGGCGCGGGATGATTTTCCACATCGTAGCTTTCAGCGATCCGTTGCAACTCGCCTTCTGTGATGGTTGCCGTCTGTCCAGCCATCGGCTGGAACGTCCCGGCGCGAAAAATCTCGATGGGTCCGTAGGTGTCGCTGCTCATGTCAGGCCACGGTGAACGGAGTTTGGAACAGGAAGCCGGACGCCATGCCGGTGACGACGGGCGCGCGCTCATAGCTAACGCCATACACCCACGACTTGGTATCGCCATCCCAGCGTGGCGGCTCCACGAACGGGTGGCCTTTGAGCGTATAGGTGTAGCCGAACGAAGGGTTTTCCACGGCGCGATCCTTGGTCGGCACGTAGGCCAGCATGGCAGCATTGCCCCACACGTCGTGGAACTTGTTCTCGTCGGTCTCCTCGGTATAGGTCGCGCTGCCGACGACAACCTCTTCCACGTCGAAGTAAGACGCCAGCATTTCCGCCGTGATGGAACCGGACTGCGTGTATTTAAACTGTTCCTTGATCTTGGGATGACGCTTCAGCGCCTTTAGACCCAGTTTCGGGATGACGAGAATGTTGGGATCGAGGCCGCATGATCCGCGCACCTGGTCCTTGGCCGCGTCGATATCGGCTTCCGGGTCGCTGGCAGGATTATCCCAACGATCAGAGCCGGCGAGCGCCATGCGGTTGACGACGGGATAACTGGCGGGATCGCTGGCGAGCTTGGCATGTTCGATTTCAAGGGCCAGCGTCATGGCATACATGACGGTGTTCGTGGCCCGTGTGCCGAGATCTATGCCGGGAACCGTATTAGCGTCTTCCGCGAATTCACGCGGCACGGTCGCGTCCAGGGCGTTGCCGACGATGGAGAAGGGCCTGCCCTGGTAACCGACCTGAATGCGCTTGGTGTTCGCCCCCGGCGCGCGCACTGCCTGATATTTCTGGAAGCTTTCCTTGCCGAATTCGATCACCTGCCCGCCGCGTGCGGTGACGGGAACGGCGGGAAAGAGCTTGTGGCCAACGCGCTGGGCATGGGTGTAACCCAGCGCAATACCGGACAATACGGGGTCGATGACGCGGGCTGAATGTTGGTTCAAAGTGGTCATGTTTTTCCTCCTGGCTGGAAACTGGAATTAAAGGCCGCTGGCGCGACTTTCGGGGGTTGGATGGCGTGTGGGAACGCAAAAGGCGCCATGGCGCGTTAGACCCCCGCTAGAAACGGTGGGAGGAATGGGAGGAGTGCCGCACTCATCTTGTTCATTCACTACAAATCCCGAAAGACCCAGTTTGAGGATCAGGCGACGAAGGTAAGAGGCGCTGAGATTGAGGTTCAGGGCGATCTCGTTGCGTGGCACACCGGCCATTATGGCGTTGGTGATATACTCGTCGCGCTCCTGGTTGCCGGGATCGCGCTTCGGGATGTACATTTTCGAGGAAGCGAATTCATCGCAGAGTTGTGTGGCGACCTCCCACCCGAGACGCCTGACGATCAGATGATCTTCTGTCAGTACACTCGTTTTCGGGACCGCTATTTCGGCACCACCAAGTCCCGCACGAACTGCATTGAACGTCTCTATGCCGAGAAGCTCGATCATCAGTCGCGTATCCGTGTCGGGGCAGCGCGAAAGTCGGCCGTTTTTCTTCAAATATTCATTCACGTGAACACCTGCCTAATCGTGCTTCGCCGCATAGGGAGGACATTAGTCCTCCCTAAATCCGTAAAGCCCGGACCTGATGTCCGGCCAAGATGTTGGTTTTTTCGGCTAGGTTTGTGTGGTGAGCGCTTTGAGCGCCAAGGGCAGCGGCGGGGTTTTGGTCTTGCTGGGTCGGCAATGCCGCCGCTGCCCGCCGAATTTCCTATCGGATGCCGTGGCTGTTCCCGCCGCATCGCCGCCACGGCATCCGGTTCGGCGGCTGGCCTTGTCGCAAAGGCCAGCCGCCATCACCCCGCTCCATCAAAAAGATGAAATGGGCGTAGCGCGTTCCCGATGCGTTTTTCGTGTTCGGATGACAGATGACACCGGAAATTCCGGCAAGGCCCGTTAGACCCCCGTTAGAAATTGAAGGTGGGGCAACAGGTGGTGCAGGGCCGACTGTTGTCAGCCCTGCCTACGCGTTCTGCGCTCAACCATGTTGGTGAGGGCTGCGATGACTTTTTGCGCGCCGGTCTTTTCCAGCCATTTCGGACCATGGCCGTGCCGGTGTTTTTCCATCCAGTGTCGGAGACTGGTTTCGTCCCCGGTCCCGTCAGTGAATTGCGACCATAAGGCGGCGATCTTGCGCAGTTGCGCTTCCGATGCCATGCCCGGCCGACGCCCGGCGTCTTTCTTTGCCGAGGTCGATTTGAAGCCCAAAAGCTCAAAATGCGCCATGATCTTCCCAAAGCTTTTGCGATCCAGCCTCTTGGTGCTGTCCTGCCCTGAGAAGCGCAACAGAATGGCCCGGTAATCGTCATCCGTCAGGCCGACTTGAACCTTGGCAACGCGAAGAATTGCATAATGGTAGGTGTCGAGGCCGTCAGTCATCATCCTTCCTCTCCAATTTTTTCAGGCTCACATAACCCTTGTCTGCCAAGGATTCGCTCAGCGCCGAGAGTGTGTCCATCTGGTGATCCACGAATTCGTAGAAGACCTCCATGGCGGCAACGAGATCAGCTATTTCGCCTTCATCGTTGCCTGAGGGCCTATCATCGAACTGATACAACTGGGCCATGCGGCACATGACGCGCACGCGGCGCTCAACGTCATCGATAATGCCGGCAACGTTCAGTTCCTCGAATGGATACGGCCGGGGTTTAAGATGGCTTTGTCGCGATGTGGCGAACGGCATCGGCTTCATAGTCTGCCCTCCCTGTTCATTTCCTGAATGGTAGTGTTAAGCAGGCACGTTCTAGCCGCCATGGCGCGCAAAGCAGCTACTGGGAAATGCGACAGATATTCGTTGTCCCTATGGGTGCTGAAATTTGCGTGCCAAAGCTGGTCACAACCCCAGGCAAGAACCTCCAGATCGTGGTGAAGTTCGTAGATATCGAGTGCAGCAGCTTCAAAGGCGTCCTTTGAGTGGGCTGGCTTAAACTGCGGATTCAACAGGCTTTTTATCGTCATGTGCGTGTTCCGAGGTTAGAATTTGGAGCGCAATGCGGTACAAATGCGCGGTTGGTGAAATGGCGGCTTTTCAGGCGTCATCTTGCATCAGCAACTTTAAGGCGTCTGCCTTGCCGTAGAGGGCGGGGACTGCGCTTTTGAGGTGGTGAATGTGGATCGCGGCGGTGCCACCAGCCAACCGCTTGGCGTACTGGAGAAGGCGCACAAGCGCTCGAACGTTGGTTTGTGTCCCAAAGGCGCTGATCGCCTTGTAAGCATCCATGCCCTCAACGCCGTAGGCTGCACCGATTTCAACACAATCGCGGCCATCAAGGGCGGGAAGCGCAACGCGCATCCCGATACGATCCTCAATCTGCTGAAGCGCCTTTACGTCCTTTTTGCCTGAACTGATAATTCGTTCCGAATTCCCTCCCAGGACCAAGGCAAACCCACAGGTCTCCTGAACTTTTAGAAGTTCTCGCTTGGTGCGGTCCTCAAGGGTCTGAAACTCGTCAATAATGATAAGCTTCCGCTCCGTTGGCACGGCGAAGCGATGCGGCGAGATACTGTAAATCACCTGATTGAACAGCTCTCTCTCATATTGGCTTCCAGCAAGAACTCCCGACGCTGACAGCAATGCAAGGTACATCCCGGAGATATTTTTGTGCGCCTCGCCAATCTGGCCGTAGGAACCATTGAATTCCTTTGCCAAATGAAACAAAGCCGTTGTCTTGCCGTGGCCCGGATCGCTGACAATATAGGATGGATACGGCGACACCATTGCGTAGGAGATTGCATCACGGATGCGCCTGACGGCTCCAATCTCTACGAATATATCTGTAATGTATGGTTGGCTCAGCCCCATCACGACGCCCTTCTTGTGCTGGCAGCAAACGCGGCGCGCGCCTCGTCAATGAGGCGCTGCTCTTCGTCTGCCTTCTGGCGGTTCTTCTTTTCGGGGGAAACGGGCAACATTGCCCGCTTGCTGGATGCGGTTCGGTTGACCGAAATCACGCCGTCAGGCTCGTTCGGAACCACCGGCAATTGCTTCTGACCGTAGGCGATCAAAGCCGCTCCAACGTCTACCGTGGGGATCGGCTTGGAAAGTTCCGTTAGGGCCTTGTTGCGGATACTCTTGCGGCGAGCGCTTTCTTTGGCGCCTCGCGCATCGAGAACGTCGAATGCCCTGTCCGCGACAGCAACTCCGATTTCGTTCCCGTTGATATCGGTGACGAGAACTTCGGAAAAGCCATGATAAACGGGCACATGAACCAGAACTTGGCGCTCAAAGTGTCTAAGAAGACCGTCGCAGGTCCAGACCGCGCCCTTCAGGCCAATACCGTGTTTCCGAACGACACGGGTTTCCGGTTTCGTGAAGACGGTAAGAAGATCAACGGGGTTCATGACCGTGGCCTTCCAACCGGCATTAACATGCTCCCGAAACTTCATCGCTGGCGATTTACCGCCCAATGCTCCCTTCTGCGGCATATGCTCGTATGCGGTTAGATGCCCGTAGATGGTGGCGCACAAGGCTTCAAAGCCATCAGAGAATGCCGCGGGGAGTTTGCCGAGCGCAGGCCGCTTGGGATTCATTCGATCATCGTCAATTCAGCCATTGATATGACGAAAATATTGCTGGTTCATCTGCCGGAACCAGCCTTCGACGTGCTTCGCGGCAGCATTATAGGGCTTCGCGCGTATGATGCGGTTCCGGTCGTCTTCACCGCCAAACGCAATGACCTTACTGCCGAGCTTCAACGCATCGCTTAGATAGTCCGCGAAACCGTACTCGGAGCCATTGTCGGCATACAGCAACTGCGGAACGCCAAAAGACGGATTTTGGCACATATTGACGAAGGCGGTGATGACGTCGGTGTTTCGAACGCCGCCGCCATCCTCGAACAGAACCACTTCACAGAACACCCGGTATGTGCCGAGATCATGAAAGGCCAGAAGTTTCGGGGTTGCGATGGTCCCATTATCGCGCCGCACCAGCACATTAATATGATGCACGTCCATAACGACGACTTCCATGGGAGCAAGCCCCTCGACCGTTCGGCGGACGCGCGGAGCGTCGTCTTCGCTGGCCTTGCGGTCATTGGTGTGACGGTAAGCGGCCTTTAAACGGTACTCTTCTCTCCAGAAATCCAGCGGAATGGCGAAGACCTTCGCGGCCGTCGCCGGGTTGTTCATGGCGAAGCCATACGCCGCCGTCATATCCTTCAGCTTTTCCGCCGTTAGAATGAGGCCCTGCTTGCGCTGCGCACCGCCTTTAATCAGAGCGCGGACGTGAATTTTGAGATCGTTATGGATCATTTCACGGGTGCTTCGGTCGAATGGGACCGCCCTCTCCCATGCACGGCTGATAAAAACCCGCTGCTGCCCCACATCTTTCCTGACAACCTGGGCAAGGCAAAGATGCATGCCGTCATGGGTTTCGTAACGATGCACCCAAAACTTCAGCGTCGAAAGTGCGAGCCTGACCGGCTTCCCGCGCCATCCCATGCGCTCGGTCCCCGCAAGGCGCATATATTCCGTTTGACGATCCGAACTGCCCTTCGGCTGGGCTAGGGTCTGTGGGGATTCACAAATCAGCGCGAATGTGATTCACGCTTTGGATGGATCGTTTTGTACTGACAGACGCCCAATGGGCG
>NZ_STFZ01000025.1 GCF_005222845.1 Rhizobium sp. FY34
TAGGGTCTGTGGGGATTCACAAATCAGCGCGAATGTGATTCACGCTTTGGATGGATCGTTTTGTACTGACAGACGCCCAATGGGCGAAGATAGAACCGCATTGTCTAGGAAAACCTATGGATCCCGGTCGCAGCGGAAGAAACAACCGGCTTTTCATTGAAGCCGTGCTTTGGATTGCGCGCACGGGCAGCCCATGGCGTGACCTGCCCGCTGCGTTTGGCAACTGGAGCACGGCATTCCGCCGGTTTCGCGACTGGCGTGAAGCCGACATTTTCAAACGCATATTCGATGCCCTCTCTGAAGAACCGGACATGGAATACGCCATGGTGGATGCCACCATCGTCAAGGTCCACCGACACGGTCAGGGCGCAAAAGGGGGACTCAGAGCCAGGCCATTGGTCGCTCAAAAGGTGGGATGACAACCAAAATCCTGGCACTGGCCGATGCTTTAGGCAATCTGGTCCGGTTCGAATTGCTGCCGGGCCATCGCTTCGATACGGTCGGCGTCGCGCCGCTCATTGATGGCATCGAATTCGGTGCGCTCCTCGCCGACAAGGCTTTCGATAGCAACAACATTGTGGCCGATCTCAACGAGCGCGGCGCGAAAATCGTCATCTCACAACATCCGCGTCGATCAATGCCTCTCCAAATCGACACTGAGATTTACAAATGGCGACACCTGATCGAAAACTTCTTCTGCAAACTCAAAGAGTTCAAGCGCATCGCTATGAGAGCCTGTAAAACG
>NZ_STFZ01000026.1 GCF_005222845.1 Rhizobium sp. FY34
AGCCTGTAAAACGGACCAGAGCTTTGAGGCCATGATCTATATGGCAGCGGCTGTGATCAACTCACGATGAATCCCCACAGACCCTAGAGAGAGTTGGACAGTTTTCATTGGCAGATCGCCAGGTGCGGCGCACTTGTGGAATGCATGTAGCCGGGATCATTAGAATTTCAGCTGGCAGGAGTTGAAGGCTTGTTGTCGTTGATGCAGCCAGGCCAATCCCCACCAACATGCACCATCAAACCTGCGCTGAACGCCCGTCCTTTGTCACGTAACCGCGCCAACCACCAAAAGTAGTGATATCCGGTTGCCCTTCGGTTGCGGCTACCTCGCAAAGGAACCCGGTAACCGTCGAACCATCGTTCAGCGTGAGTTTGCCAACGCCAAGGGGAGCGGGAATACGCCCGATGAAATCGCCAAAACCTGCGACCGGCAACGCCCACACCTCGACGGCAATGGATGCACCATCAGTGGCAACACGAATAAGACCGGGCTTCGACGGTACGGTGCCCGTCAGCGCGAACAGGCGGTAGTCCGCCGTGGTGCCCGCAATCCGTCGGAAAAAGCCGCCACGTTCTTTCAACTCATGGTTAAGTGGCATTCCGGATAAATGCGCACCGACAACGGCAATCTCCCGATAATCCTCTGACAGTGCTTGCTCTTCGGAAACAGGATAGGGGTTCGCGAATTTCGCGAGGTTTAGGCCCGTCGCCCTGTGAAAGGCTGCTGCGATACCGGCGGCACGCGCCTCCTCGAACCCAGGCGCCAGGAAGGTTACGCCAAGCGGAAGACCATCTTTGCGAAAACCATTCGGCACCGCTATGCCACACAGCCCCATCAGATTAACGAAATTGGTGTAGATGCCGAGGTTGCTGTTGAGCTGGACAGGGTCTGCGGCGATCTCGTCCTTGGTATAGATTGTCGGTGTTGTCGGCACCATCAGCACGGCAATGTCCTGCCAGACGGCGCGCGTATCGCGTTTTAATTCGGCGATGCGGTGGATCGCGGCAAATGTGTCGAGCGCCGAGAAATTGCTAGAACGCGACAGGATTTGCCGGGTCACGGGGTGGATCGCCTCGCCATACTTGGCGAGCACGCTGTCGAGGCTCAGCGCTCGCTCCGAAATCCAGGGACCTTCGTAAAGGATGCGCTGGGTATCTTCAAACGGCGTAAAGTCGATCTCGACCTTTTCACCGCCCATGGCGATCAGCCGCGCGATCGCTTCATTGAACAGACGTTCGGCTTCCACATCCCCGAAGAAGCGAAGCGCCGCTCCAGCTGGAACGCCGAAGCGAAAACGCGGTGGCGGAGCGACTGGGGTCAGAGGTACCGCATCGGCTTCTGGCTTGGAGAACGGGTAGGATGGATCGTAGCCAGCTATGAGTTTTAGAACTTTCATTCCGTCTTCGACCGTCAACGAAAAGACCGACAGCGTCTCGATGGTCTTGACGCAGCCACCGCCGGAGACGCAGGCATTGCTGACAAGGCCGGGCGTCGGCTTGATGCCGACAATATTGTTGAAACCGGCCGGGACGCGGCCAGAGCCTGCGGCATCGTTGGCAATCGAGAAGCTGCAGAGACCGGCGGCGACCGAGACGCCGGAACCTGAACTCGAACCACCGGAGATGAAGTCATCGTTGAAAACCGACGAGCAGGCACCATAGGGCGAGCGCATGCCGACAAGGCCAATACCGAACTGGTCCATGTTGGTCTTGCCGATCAGAAGCGCGCCGGCATCGAAGATACGATCAAGCGCCTGGCCGCTGGACGTCGCGATATAGGCACCTTCCCGCAGCGCATTGGTCGTTGGCAGACCGACGATATCGTTGCAGTCCTTCACCGAGAACGGAATGCCCCAAAGCGGACGCCCGTCATAACCCTGCACTTCCAGTTTTTTGGCGGCGCTGAGAGCCTCCTCCCGCGAAACCAGGTGAATCCAGACATGGTCTTCACCCCGCGCCGCAATGCGATCATAAATGGAATCGATAACGCGGGTTGGCGTCAATGCGCCGCTGGCATAGCCCTTCGTCAAGACAGTGAGATCAAGGCTGCCGGTGGCATCGGACCAAAGCATTGCGGACATGAGTGTACTCCTAGAGACTGCTGAGCGCCGCATGAATGTCGGCTGACGTGGCGACGGTGCCGAAGAGGCCGTTGCCGAAGGTGGTGATACGAAGCTGGGCGTCGTGGCGTGCTTGGGACGTGCCCTTGCAGGCATCGGCAATGGCCAGACATTCGAAACCCATGTCGTTTGCTGCGCGCTGTGTCGCGTGCACAAGGCCATCAGTGGGTAGCCCCGTGACCAAAAGATTGCGAATGCCGCGCTGGCGCAATGTTTCCTCAAGTCGGGTGCCAAAGAAGGCGTTGTCACCGGCACAATCGACAATGATAGCGCCCGGCGGCAGCCCGATCTGCGCAATCAGCGCCCAATCGGCACTGCCGCGTTCGGGAATGGGATCGCCCAGCAGGCGTCTGCGCGTGGCGAGTGGATGTTCATCAGGGCCGTAGCCACGGCGGGCAGCGACAATCGTCACGCCAGCAGCAGAAGCGACCTTCAGCAGACTGTTTGCAACTGACAGCTCGGCATTTGCGTCCAGCACTGCAACGGTCGCCTCCTGGAAACCAAGCAGCAACAGTGCGGTGTCGGTGGCCGACCATTTTCCGTCGAATGGCCAGAGATATGGTTTGGCGGCGATCGGCTTGAAGAGTGTGTTGTTCATCTCAATCACCGGCCCTATCCAGCATCTCGCGAAACGCCACGCGGTTTGAGACCCCACCCCATCGCCCGCCGTAAGCTTTCAGGATTTCAAGGGTTGCTGCGTGATTGGGACTTTCGACGGCTGCCGTGCAATCTTCGAGCAGGACACACTCGATGCCATGCTCATAACCATCGCGAACCGTTGACTGGACGCAGCAATCGGACGTCACGCCCGCAACAACCAGTCGCGATATGCCGCGGTTTTCCAGCTCGGCGGCAAGTTCCGTGCGGTGGAAGGACGATTTTCCCGGCTTATTGATGACGAGTTCGCCTGGCAGCGGTGCCAGTTCCGGGATGATCTGCCAACCCGGTTCACCGTGAACAAGGATGCGACCGTTCTTGCCGCTGTCGCCGATCCCGAGACCATGCACACGCGTGCGCCATTGCTTGTTGGCATTCAGATCGGAAAGATCACCAACATGGCCTTCGCGGGTATGAATGACGGTGATACCGGCAGCGCGTGCCGCATCCACTGCTTCGCAGATCGGACCGATCACTGCGCGGGTATTGGAGACATCCTCGCCAAGCTGGTCGATCCAACCACCAGGGGCACAGAAATCGACCTGCATATCAATAATGATCAGTGCTATACGCGCTTTATCGACAGGGCCGCCGAGCGGCCAAAAATCTTGGTGCTCCGCAGCGCTCACAGCGTCACTCCGGTTTCTGGGTCGAAGAAGAGGACAAGCGACGGATCGACGGTCAAGGCGATGGCATCGCCGCGCGAGATTCGGTGACTGCTGTCGATCAATGCCTTCAGCTTGGGGGCTGTCTTCATCAGATCGCGTTCGTCTTCCACCATGTTTGCATGACCGATTGCGATACCGTGACCACTCATATGAAGAAGAAGCGTGGCACCAAGATCTTCGACGAAGCTCGTCTCGGCGGACAGCACTCCAGTCGATCTTGACTGCGGCGCGACTTTCAGATGCTCAGGCCGAATTCCGAGAATGACTTTTCCGCCGATACGCGGCGACAAGCGCGCGCCGGAAATGCCAAGCGGCAGCAGAAAATCGCCGCAAGAGACGGCTGGGCCGCCGTCATGAGAAACCACCGCGGCCTCCATGAAGTTGATCGGCGGTGAGCCGATGAAGCTGGCGACGAACATGTTGGCTGGCTTGTCGTAAAGCCGCCGTGGCGTATCAAGCTGCTGGATCGTACCCTTATTCATGACGGCGACACGGTCCCCCATCGTCATCGCCTCCACCTGATCATGCGTGACATAAACGGTCGTGACCGCGGTCATCCGCTGCAGACGCGATATTTCGGCCCGCATCTGGCCGCGCAGGCGCGCATCGAGGTTCGACAGCGGCTCATCCATCAAAAATGCATTTGGCGAGCGCACAAGGGCGCGTCCCATTGCGACGCGCTGGCGCTGACCGCCGGAAAGCCTTGCCGGCTTGCGGTCCAGGAACTCTGTCAGTTCCAGGAGATCAGCCGTTTCCCGAACCTTCTTCGCGATCACATCTGTCTTGATGCCGCGCACCTTCAGGCCAAAGGCGATGTTCTCTGCGACCGTCAGATGCGGGTAGAGCGCATAGGACTGAAAGACCATGGCGATGTCACGGTCACGTGGCGCCTGTTCATTGGCGACGGTGTCGTTGATCCTGAGCGTGCCCCCGGAAATGTCTTCCAAGCCGGCAATCATACGCAGGGCTGTTGTCTTGCCGCAACCCGACGGACCAACAAGCACGATGAACTCGCCGTCCTTGATGTTCAGGTTGAAGTTCACCAGCGCGGCGGCCTTGCCGCCTGGGTAGGTTTTCGAAACGTTCTCGAATGAAATTTGCGCCATGTTGTCAGTCCTACTGTACGCCGTTTGTCGCGCCCTGAACGAAATAGCGGTTCATAAACAGCGCCATGAGGACAATCGGGATCGTTGAAAAGTGAGCGAGCGCTCCAAGCGTGCCCCAGGTGATGTCTTTGGTGCCATAGGCAGTGAGCAGCGCCACCGAGATCGGCTTGGCATCGAGCGTGGTGAGGAACATGGGATGCAGGAAGTCATTCCACGAGAACATCATGCAAAACAGGGCGCATGCGATCATGCCTGACCGCACGGTTGGCACCGCGACCTTCAGGAAAGCACCCATCTGCGTACAACCATCAGTCAGTGCCGCCTCCTCCATGTCCGGCGGCAGGGCCTTGAAATAGGAAAACATCATCCAAGTGACGAAGGCGCAGTTCAGCATCGTATTGAAGACGATGACAGCCCACCACGTGCCGAGCAGGCCGATATCCCTCATGAGAAGATAGAAGGGTATCAGGGCCGCGATGGCCGGAATCATGCGGATCGCCAGGAAGAAATAGGCAAAGCCGGGTGCAAACCGCGACTTGGAGCGAGCAAGCGCATAGCCCGCGGGAACACCGAGGAGCAGCGACAGCACAGTGGTGCCGATACTGATCACCAGCGATGAGCGCACCAGCGAGACCACGTCGAAGATGGCAAAAGCCTGTCGGAACTGATCGAATGTGGGCTCGAACGTCAGCCGGGGCGGCGCAGAGAAGATCTGGTTCGATGGCTTGTAGGCCGTCGAGATCAGCCAGAAGACCGGCAGCAGAAAGAGGATCGTGATGAGGAGGATTGTCACTCTTTCGAAAACGACGCGGCGCGTTGAAACCCTGGCCATCGATCTACTTCCCATTAATCCGAACATCGGCGCGGCGCACGACCAAAAGCAGCATCGTGGCAATGAGCGCGATGAACAGAAGCGTTACGTTACCCACCGCCGAGGCAAAGCCAACATTGAAGAATTGCAGCCCTTCCTTGACCCCGAGCAGCATTAGCGTGTTGGTCGCGTCATCGGGACCACCGCCTGTGGTGACAAAGACGGAATCGAACACGCGAAACGCATCCATCGTGCGCAGTGTCAGAGCAAGAAAGACCGAAGGCAGCATCAACGGCAGGATAAGAAGGCGGAAGCGCTGCCAGGCCGTTGCCCCATCGACCTGACCTGCTTCGAGCACGTCGCCCGGCAGCGATTTCAGCCCGGCAAGCAGGATCAGTGTCATTAAGGGTGTCCATTCCCAGCAATCGATCAGGATGAGCATCCAGAGCGCCGTGCCGGCATCCGTCAGCAGGCCGCTGCGCGGGCCGATGCCTGCGTCGGAGAGAAAATAGCCGATAATGCCGTAATCCGCGCCAAGCATCGCCTTGAAGATCAATCCCACCACAAGCGGTGTGATTGTCGAGGGAATGAGAAGGAAGGCGAGCACCGCGCGGTTGAATCGGCTGTCACGCCAGAGAAGCAATGCCAGCGCAAAGCCAAGCACCAGCTGCAGCCCGACACTGAAGAAGGTGAACTGGAACGTGTTCAGGATAGCTTTGCGGGTCGTCGCATCGGAAAAGATATCGATGTAGTTCTGCAAGCCTACGAATTGGGTCCGTGCGGGCCGAAGAAGATTGTACTTGTAGAAACTGTAGCCGATGCCCTGTGCGAGCGGCCAGAGGCCGACGGCCGCCACATAGAGAACAGCTGGCGTGGCCATCAAGAACAGGAAGAGCCTGCGACGGTTGGCGAAACTATAATGCATAACCGGGATACTGCTCATTCAAGAAAGGCCGAATGGGTGGCGTTTCATTGGATAGGATAAGGGCTGCTCCGTGACCGTATAAGTCAAGGTCATGCCGCCGGATTTCGCGCGCGGCTCATTTATTGCCGCGCGCGAAACGACATCAGAACAGTTTTTTGGCAGCGTCCTGCGCTTTGTCCAGAGCTTCCTTCGGCGTGGTGGCGCCCGCGAGGACCGAATTGACGGCCGTTCCGAGCAGATCCTGAATCTCTGGATATTCAGGGATGCGTGGGCGGAACTCGCCATTGCCATGCTCATAGGTCTCGGCGATCACCGGCAGGAAATCATATTTTGCCAGGAGATCCGGATCGGTCATCTCGCTCTTGCGCATGAAGCCGCCCGCACCCAGCATGTTGAATTCCTTGTGGATTTTTTTGCTGCTAACCCATTTGATAAATGTCCAGGCTGCGTCCTGCTTGCTTTTGTCAACGTCTGCATTGATGGCGAGACCCCAGCCGCCAACACCGTATTGCGGCGTCATGCCCTTGGAGACAGGCGCCACCGCAATGCCGACCTTACCGACGATATTGGAGACTTTCGGATCCGAATAGGCCGCCGCGCCAACAGACCAGGTCTGCATAAATGCGGCCATGCCTTGGCGGAAACTTTCTTCGCGGCCACCCCAGTCATATTCAATGGCGCCGGGAGGAGCTGCCTCAGTGAAGAGCTGCTTGTAGACGGCAAGGCTCTTGATATTGGCTTCAGAATTGAGCGCCGGCTTGCCATCCTTGGTGACGATGGAGCCGCCGAGTTGGTTGTTATACTGCATCCAGTCCTGAGCAACGGCCGGACCCTTCTGGCCATTGGCGACGAAGCCATACTGCTTTTTGGCGGGATCGTTGAGCTTCTTGGCATATTCCACCAGGTCTTCCATGGTGGCAGGTGGTTTCAAACCGGCTGCCTGCAAAAGATCCTTGCGATAGGCCAGCACATTGGCATAGGCCGCAAGCGGGAATGCAACATATTTTCCATCATACTGACCAAGCGACTTGAGAACGACCGGATAGATATCGTCAAGCTCGAGTTCCGCAGCATCGCGCGTGACACGGTCCGTCAGATCGACGGAGTATTTGTTTTCGGCATAGGCGCCAGCCCAGACGATGTCCATCGTCACCAGATCATAGCCCTTGGTGTCCCCGATAAAATCCGCTGTCGTCTTGGTCAGCAATGTGCCGTAATCCATGATCTCCACTTTGAGATCCGCTCCGGTCTCCGCCTTGAAAGCAGGTGCCAGCTTGACCAGTACGTTCGAAAAGCCGTCGTTCATGGACGCAATTGTCAGCGTAACGCCATCGAGCGGCTTTGAATTTGCATAGCTTGCGGTGGCCATCAGCGCCACGACGGCCGCAGCTAACGTGTAGATGGTTGTCGGCTTTGCGGCGACCATTGATGAAGAAGCATTTGCCATAACTGATAACCTTCCCGTTCTGGAGTGGATCGAACGCGAGGTTATCGCCAAGCCGAGCCAAGTCAAACAAAAAAACACATAAATAACAAATTGGATGACGCCTCGCTAGACCCTGCCGAAACGAAAAGCATTCTGCCCAAACAAGAAGCTCATCAAGGCCATTTTTTTAGCACTTCACGACTTTTCATGCTAAGATGATGTTTATGAAGGCTAATCTTGGCAATGAAAGATTGTCCGAAAAATTTGGGATGAATACAGATCGCCCGATGCGGTCCCTACGTTGGAAAAATCAGCGCGGAGCCACCTCCTTTCTCAAATCGAAAAATAACATAATCAAACACTTTACAACTTTTCTACCTTCGCTACGCTGAGGAAAAGGCTGGAGTGTTATCGCCATGGAAGATCGAAGCCCCGAGGGTGGGGTGCCATTCCCAATCGTTTGCGAAACGCCTGCACATTCCGGCGGGCTGCCAGCGCTGGAAGCGCAGGTGCGCCGTGACCTGGAAAGCATAGAGGCGACACCACGCGCATGGGTGCCGGAGCGACGTGATTCCTCCGGTGCGGTCATTTCGGATGTCGTCATCATTGGGGCAGGGCTTTCCGGGCTTTCCGTCGCTTTCGGGCTGAAACGCCAAGGCGTCGAGCGCGTGCGGTTGATCGACAGAGCGATAGAGGGGCAGGAGGGGCCATGGGTGACGACGGCGCGCATGCGCACCCTGCGCTCACCAAAGACCCTGAGTGGCCCGGATCTCGGTGTTGCGAGCATGACATATCGCGCCTGGCATGAGGCGACGTATGGCAGGCAAGACTGGCAGGTGCTCGACAAGATCGAGAGGGCTGATTGGATGGCCTACCTCACATGGTTTCGCGCGATCCTTGGCCTTGACGTCGAGAATGAAACAAACCTGCTTGCAATCGAACCGGAAGGGGATGCGCTGCGGCTTTATGTCGAACACCATGGGCAGGCCAGAACCATTGCCTGCCGCAAGGTCGTTCTGGCGACCGGTCTTGAAGGGGCAGGTGTCCTGAATGTGCCGGCATCGGTCAGCGGAACATTGCCACGCGATCGCTGGACCCATAGCGGCGAAGTGATGGATACCGCCCGTCTCGATGGACGGAGCATCGGCATTATCGGCGCTGCGGCTTCCAGCTTCGACTGGGCGGTCTCAGCGCTGGAGGCTGGCGCGAAAAGCGTCACGGTTCTTGCCCGCTCAGAAACGCTGCCGCGCACGGAGTTGCTGGACTGGTCGAATTTTCCGGGCTTTCTCAACCACTTCGCCGATCTGGACGATCGTAGCCGATACCGGTTCACGCGGCGCATGTTTGCGTTCAAAACACCGCCAACCAATGAGATGTTTACCCGCGCGATGTCCTTTGCCGCCTGCCGGCTTGTGACGGGAGCAGATATTCGCTCGATAGCCATGGCAGAGGAGACGGTCCGGATCGAAACGGCGAAGGGTGATTTTCACTTCGATCACCTACTGCTCGGCACTGGTTACCGCGTCGATCTATCGCGCCGGCCGGAACTGGCCGGTGTGGTCGGATCCATCGCCACATGGGCTGATCGTTTCGTGCCACCCGAGGGAGAGGAAGACCCCGACCTGCTGGCCTATCCCTATCTCGGGCCGGCCTTCGAATTTCAAGAGAAGGTGCCCGGTTCCTTGCCAATGCTGGCCAATATCCATGTCTTCAACAGCGCCGCCGTGCCTAGCCTCGGCCCGGTCTGCAATGGAATAACCGGACTCAAATCCGGTGTGCCGAAGCTGGTTTCCGGCATTTGCCGGGGACTTTTCGCCTCCGATATCGAACATTTCTACAAAGCGCTCGACGGCTACGACAAGGTCCATTTCCAACCGGACAGCGCGGGACATTGAGCCTGTCCCGCCTAGGGTCTGTGGGGATTCATCGTGAGTTGATCACAGCCGCTGCCATATAGATCATGGCCTCAAAGCTCTGGTCCGTTTTACAGGCTC
>NZ_STFZ01000003.1 GCF_005222845.1 Rhizobium sp. FY34
CCAGCGCCGGGCGATCCAGGTGCTGATCGTCAACATGGGGGGCAACATTGGACGCCGATATGGGGTCAACTTTCCGCGCCGATTGACATTCAGGTGATGCTGATTGTCAATGAGAAGGCCATGGGCGAGAGCACTGCGGCCGGTGCCGATGCGCTGGCGGCTGATGTTATCTTGTGACGGGTAGGATGAGGTCAGCTTCTGAGGCAGTCTCGGTGCGTGGTCGCGGTCATGGATCCCTCGTTCGCATGATTGGCAATTGTCATGGTCAAGATAGCGATCCCTTCCAACGAAGAGAAAGACTGGTTATTCTTTTTCTATGGACTAGTAGATTAATATGCTGAAATGGCGCGACAGCTTGGCTACCGTTTCCAATGACTGGGTTGTCAAGGACCGTGAACCGCTTGCTGCATACAGCTGCAACCGCCTGCTGTTGTGTAGGCATCCGATTCAGGTCTTATTTTATAGGAATTCCTCGACCTGTCACTTTGCCAGCCGATCGTGACAATTTAACCGGCGCAAACCGCCAATATGTTCCATAAATTAGATTATCACGCAAATAGTTTAGCTGGGTACATTCTATATCGGAAAGGCCAGTTTCGCTGGCAACAGCGTCCCTGACGAAACATAGTTGACGTCAATAGCCGATGGCGATGCGGAGAGAATGGCGGAAAGCAGGCGCTGAAGAACCACGGCTCGATGTTTTGGACTGTCCCCGCCCACAGTTGAGATCACAAGATGCGCCCGGTGCTTGCTCAATTCATCCCAGGCCGTTGGCCAGGACCACGCAACGTGAGACGACACTTCGCACACCTTTGTAACATGTCCCAACGTCGCAATGAGCACATCAGGATTTTCGTCGGCGATGGCCCGCGCCAGATATTCAATCATATCCTCTTCGCTGTTGAGCTATTCCCAAACCTCAAACCTGCTAATCAAGCCCCCATAGTCCCGACGCCTGTCAGGTCATGTAGACGCCGCCTGTCACGTTTATGCCTTGACCGGTCATAAAGCGGGCGCTGTTCGAGCATAGGAAGACCACCACGTCGGCAACATCCTCCGGGGTCTCGATGCGCCCCAATGGTGTCTGCCCGACATACTCGCTGAACACCTGTTCGGCGCTGATGCCGCGTAGATTAGCCTCCCATTCGATCTCCCGGCTCTGCATGCCGGTCTTGACAAAACCCGGACACACCGCATTCACGCGTATGCCTGTCGGAGCCAGTTCGCGCGCGAAAGCTTGCGTCCATCCCAGGACAGCAAACTTGCTGGCTGAATAATGTGCCAGCAGCGGCGCGCCGACTTTTGCGGCAAGGGATGCCGTGTTGACAATGCATCCGCTTCCCTGCGCAACCAGATGGCGACCGGCAATCTGATTGGTTAGAAAAATGCCGCGCGTGTTGACGTCAAAGTTGAAATCCCATTCGTCATCGGTCAATTCCAGCGCTTTCTGCATTGTCGAAACACCAGCATTGGCAATGACGATCTCGCAGCCTCCGATCAATGAAAGCGCCTTGGTGAACGCGGTTTCGACGGACGCGCGATGACGAACATCGATTTCCACAGCCACCGAACCACGGCCGATCAATTGTGCCGCGCGGTCTGCGGCTGCAGCGTCAATATCGGCGATCGCGATGGTCACGCCCTGCGCCGAGAGCGCCTTTGCTATAGCAAAACCGATGCCGGTAGCGCCACCGGTCAGAAATGCGCGACGCCCCTCAAGCTCGGGGAAAACGGGCTGTTGCATGGTTGCTCCATATTATCAATTCTTCAAAACGTATCAAACAAAATCTAACCCATCAAATGTTTTTTTTGTTTGATTAGGTTCGTTTGGTTGTTTATGTTCCGGTGGATGACTGGCTAGGCGCGGATGAAAAACGCTGGCGGGTCAATGCCTAAGCCTCCCGCGTCTCAAGGAGTGCTCCAGGCAATGAACAGAAGCCGCTCTCGATAATCGGGCGGCACAACATGGCGTCGCCGAAGGATTTAGTGATGGTTTTTGAGTGTTTTGGAGATCGCAAGAAGGCCGTCATCGCCATGGCCCATATCGGTGCCCTACCCGGTTCGCCGCTTTACAACGTCGATGGTGGACTGCAGAAGCTGATCGATGACGTTGCCTCCGACGTCGAGAAGCTTCAGGCCGGCGGTGTCGACGCCATCATGTTCGGAAACGAGAACGATCGCCCTTACGTGTTCAAGGGGTCGCCTGAAAGCATCGCGGCAATGACCGCTATCGTGCAGGCCACCAAGCCTCTTCTGAAAGTGCCTTTCGGCGTGAACTATCTCTGGGATCCTCTGGCGAGCGTCGCAATCGGCGCAGTGACGGGTGCAAGTTTCGTGCGCGAGATCTTCACCGGCTTGTTCGCATCCGACATGGGGCTCTGGCAGCCCGATTGCGCCAGCGCTGCCCGTCTTCGCGCCAATCTCGGCCGTAGCGACATGAAAATGCTATTCAACATCAACGCCGAGTTCGCTCATTCGCTCGATCAGCGCCCGATCGCTTTGCGCGCCAAGAGCGCAGTGTTTTCCTCGATTGCCGACGCCATCCTGGTTTCCGGTCCCATCACGGGACAGCCCGCAAACCAATCGGACCTGCGCGAGGTTTGCGAGGCCGTCAAGGATGTGCCTGTCTTTGCCAATACTGGCGTCAACATCGACAATATCCGCGACATTTTCTCCATGGCGCAGGGCTGTGTGATCGGCACCCATTTCAAGGTTGACGGCAATACATGGAATGCTGTTGACGCCAACCGCGTCAAGCGGTTCATGGATGTCGTGGAATCGCTGCGTTAATACGGGAAATTACCATGACAGCGGTCATTGGGCTGGATATCGGCACGACATCGACCATCGGGATTCTCGTCGATCTGCCGGATCGGATCCTTGCCACGGCGTCCCGGCCCGTGACGCTTTCCTCGCCCCAGGCTGGCTGGGCCGAGGAGAATCCCCAGGATTGGTGGGCGAATGTCTGCGCCATCACTGAGGAGCTGCTGACGAATTCCGGTTTTGCCGCGTCTGATATCGCCGCCATCGGGGTGACGGGCATGCTGCCTGCGGTCGTTCTTCTCGACAGTGAAGGTATCGTCCTTCGCCCAAGCATTCAGCAGAGTGACGGTCGTTGCGGCGCCGAAGTCGAAGAGTTGCGGGCTGAATGGGATGAAGCCGATTTTCTCAAAAGAGCAGGCAACGGTATCAACCAGCAGCTCGTGACTGCCAAGCTCCGCTGGATTGAAAAGAACGAGCCGGATGTATTTGCCCAGGTAGCAACCGTGTTGGGTTCCTACGACTACATCAATTACCGCCTGACCGGCATACGGGCCGTCGAGCAGAACTGGGCATTGGAGGCCGGCTTCGTCAATGTCGCGACCAATGCCATCGACGATGAACTCGTCCATCTGGCTCACGTCGATCGGAGCGTTGTGCCGCCGAAGCGTGCGTCCTCGGAAATCATGGGGCATGTGGATGCTCGCGGATCGGCCGAGACCGGGCTCGCGATCGGTACACCGGTTGTCGGCGGTGCGGCCGACATGATTGCCTCTGCCCTCGGCGCGGGCGTGACCGATGCGGGCGACGTGCTTTTGAAATTCGGCGGCGCGGTGGACATCCTGACAGCGACCGACATCGTCAAACCGGATCCACGGCTTTTTCTCGACTACCACCTCGTGCCTGGGCTCTACATGCCGAACGGTTGCATGTCGACCGGAGGATCGGCGCTGAACTGGTTTGCGGAAACCTTTGCCGGCGGCGAGCGCGCGACGGCCCTGGCGAACGGGCACAGCATTCATCAGCATCTTGATGCGCTTGCCAGCCGCAAGCCAGCCGGCGCCGACGGCCTGACAATCCTGCCCTATCTGCTTGGCGAGAAAACGCCCATTCATGATCCGGCGGCGCGAGGTGTGATCGAGGGCCTGACGCTGTCCCACGACATCAGCCATATGTGGCGGGCCCTGCTTGAATCCTATGCTTACGCGATCCGTCATCATATCGATGTATTGGTTGATATGGGGCATGAACCGAAGCGCTTCATTGTATCGGACGGGGGATCTCAAAGCACGGTCTGGATGCAGATCGTTGCGGATGTGCTCAATGCGCCGCTGCAGCGTCTTTCCGGCCATCCCGGTTCCTGCATCGGCGCCGCTTGGGCTGCCGCGATCGGCGTTGGTTTGGAAAGTGACTGGCGTAGCGTGACCCGTTTCGTCACCTTCTCCGACATTCTGCAGCCAAACGGCGAAAATGTTGCCACTTATGAGGCCGGTTATCACCGTTACCGCGAGCTTTATGAGCGCCTTGCGCCGGGTTGGAAACGTTCTGAATGAGCCGGTCACGGTTTTTAGCCGTCGCTTGGGATATAGATGGCACGCTTGTTGACAGCGAACCTCTCCACCATCGCGCACTGGTGGCGGCATCGCTGGAATTCGGTACGGATCTTCGCGATCTACCCGACATGGCGTTTCGGGGAATCCATATGGGCGATGTCTGGCTCATTCTGCGCGACAGGCTGCCGCCAACACTGCAGGAGGCAGATTGGATCGAGGCGATCAACCGCCACTATGTCGCGGATCGCAGTTCCCTCGTTGCCATCCCCGGCGCAGTGGAGGTTGTCCGCCACCTGCATCGTCTGGGAATACCCCAGGTGTGCGTTTCCAATTCATGCCGAGCGATCGTGGATGCCAATCTTGATGCGCTCGCTATCACATCCTGTATCGACTTTTCCATCAGCCTGGATGACGTCAGCGAGGGAAAGCCTTCGCCTGTTCCCTACCGCATGGCTGTTGAGCGGCTCAATCTTGCGCCAGAAACCGTTGTCGCGGTTGAAGACAGCAATACGGGCGTTCGCTCGGCGCATACAGCTGGTCTTTTCACCCTGTTCCTCAAAACCGCTGAAAACACTGGCCATGCGGAAATCGACGAATACGTGCCGGCGCGTATCATCGACAATCTCTCTCTCCTGCGCGAGTTTTTCGTCACTGAACATGTGCTTTCCCCACAGGCGTGAGAAATGTGCACCTGTACATCCAGGCAAGCTCCGGCGTACCCTGAAATGCTATTGTATGTTTGATTCGAACATACCATGTTTGCAGCAGTGGTCCTGAGATGCACAGGAGACTGATCAGAGCCAGAACGAGACAGAGGCCAGATGACAAGCGAGCAGTCCGTATCGAAGCTGAACGAACGTCCTAAATTCCTGGCGCAGGTGAGGCAGGCGGCGATTGTCGGCGAAATCAGTCGTGTCGGGTCCGTTACGGTCAGCGATCTCGCCCAGCAGTTGGCCGTCTCGGAGATGACGGTCAGGCGCGATCTTGTCGAACTTGAAAAAGACGGCAGGCTGATCCGCACTCATGGCGGAGCTGTCAAGCCAGATAGGGCGCCCACAATGGCCGCGACCGTTGCCTTTGACGGGGAGGAGCCGGCCTTCGACGCTCGCCTGGCACGCAACGTTGCTCTCAAGCGGCGGATTGCTGTGGCTGCGGCAGAACTGGCAAATGGCGCTCGCAGCATCGCGCTGGATGTCGGAACAACTACCTATTTTGTCGCCGAAGCACTCGCCCCGCGCGCTCAGGCCAAGATTTTTACAAATAGCATTCGTAGCGCCGCTCAACTGTCCGGCAGAGGCGTGGAGACCTATCTTGCAGGCGGCAGGATACGCGGCGAAGAAATGTCGACCAGCGGGCCTTCTGCTGTCGGCCAGTTCGAGATGCTGTGGTTCGATATCGCTTTCGTCGGTGTATCGGGGCTCACCTCGGATGGTGTTTTCGATTATTCATTCGAGGAAACAGATATGAAGCGTGTCTATCTCACACGCGCTTCGCGCAAAATTGTGCTGTGCGATTCGACGAAGTTCGATCGCATGTCGCTCGTGCTGGTCGCCGGTCTCGGAGAGTTCAACACCCTGATTTGCGACGAGGCACCGACGGGTCCACTTGATAGTGCGTTGAAGAAGGCCGGTGTGGAAGTCATCGTCGCCAATTGACTGTGCTTTCCGCCTGAAAGCAACAGCGGCTGTCGTTCCCGATAGCTGGATGGAGATAGACGGCGCCTCAGCAGAGACGGCCATTGCGCGCAACGAGCCGTCCCGACTTGTAAACGCACCGATCGCGCGGGTGAGAGACAACCGCTTCGGCGACATGTGCTGCATCCAGCACGACAAAGTCTGCGCGGCAGCCGACAGCAAGCCCATAGCCATCAAGGTTCAGGGCGCGGGCTCCAGCCGATGTGACCACGTCAAACGCCATTTCAAGCTCTGCGTCGGTATAGAAGCCTGAACGATAGCCAATCATCATGGCCCGCCCCAGCATATCGCCATCGCCGTAAGGCCACCAGGAATCCCGGATATTGTCACTGCCACCGAAGACCGTCACGCCCTCGGCGCGCAACAGCGCGACGGGGGGGAAATTGACTGCACCGGGCGCGTTGGTCATGATCGAGACGCCGCTTCGTGCCAGCCGTTCTCCGGCTCGGCGAGCTTCAT
The DNA here is from genome assembly GCF_005222845.1 of Rhizobium sp. FY34. GTDB lineage: Bacteria > Pseudomonadota > Alphaproteobacteria > Rhizobiales > Rhizobiaceae > Neorhizobium. The sequence continues at coordinate 6,467 of NZ_STFZ01000003.1, forward strand.
CCGGGCCTACATCACCCAAGGCATAGGCGTGGCTAACCGCGACATGCCCCTGCATTCCAAGCGACACCGTGCGACTACAGATCTCCTCGAGGGTAAAAATTCCGAGCGACCCGCCGTCATGCAGATGAATGTCGATAGCGGCACCATGTGTCTGGGCAAGGCCGAACACGACATCCAGATGACCATCCACATCGCGATCGAAGCTTCCCGGATCAAGACCGCCGATGAGATCTGCTCCCATATGCAGGGCCTCATCGAGCAAGCCAGGGGTTCCGGCGCTCTTCAGAATGCCGCTTTGTGGAAAGGCGACCAGCTGCACGTCGATGAGATCCCGAAAGGTTTCGCGCACCCGGAGAATCGTTTCCAGCGACCGCAGGCCTACCGAGCCATCCACCATCACGTGACTGCGCAGGGACGTTGTTCCGTTGGCAATGCAAAGTTCAAGCTGCTTGCGGGCACGAACTTCCATCGGTTCGGCGACAGCCATGTTGTCGTGCTGGAAGGTAACGCGTTCATGCACGTCGAAACCTGCAGTACAAGGCTTATGACTGATCCATGGGCCACCGTAAAAGCTGGTATCGAGATGGACATGACCCTCTGTAAAACCCGGCAGGACCAATCGTCCGCTAAGATCCGTTATGGTATCAGGCCGCATCTTCACGTGGCCGTCATGAGGTGTCATCGCCTGGATGCGACCAGCGCTCACCGTGATGTCGCACAACTGGCCACTCCCGAGCCGGGCATTTGCAAAGACCGTTTCCGTCATGTGGTCCTTCGTCGATGTTTGATGCGCACTCCGGGAAGTGGCCGGACTTCCCAATCAGCTATCACGAATGCCGATCATGATAAAGGTTGCAAATTGTACTTATATGTTCGATCTTGTTTATATCCATCGGAAAGGAACAGATCGGATGGATGATTTTAGAGCTTTTCATATGACAGGATATGACCATGCCACAAGCAATGACGGCGCAATTGGCTGGGGGGCCATATCCCGACGCGCGCACCGAGAGTTGCCTTCGTACCCTGATTGCCGGCGTCGGTCGATACAGCGGCGAATTTCCGGTTGATCTGGCAAACCATCTGCCGATGGTTCTGGAGGCTATGGGCCGGCTTGGCGCATCTCCGGCCCGGCTTGAGGACTATGCCGAACATTACACGCGCGTGCATGCCGTTCCTTTTCCGCCGACGCCTGTCGCCACTCTGGGCGAGGCAACCTGGATTGAGGCGCTTGGCCATCGGGAGCGTGAAAGCGATCTTCGACTATTCTTTGAAGGAATTGTTAGGAAAACGGGCGGTCCCGCTGCCGTGCGCCGCTATCTGCCCGTGCTTTCTCCGGGTGTTGCGGCATCGGCCACCCATGGCCTTATGCGGCTGGCCTATGCGCTGCTGCGCAATGACGATGCAGAGGTGGCCGCTGCACTTGGCTATTGGGCGGCGACCTACCTCGCCTATGACGGCATTCCGAAGGATCGTATCGCGCATGTGACGGATCCGGTCGCGCATCTCGCCGCAATGGCTTTAGAACCTGAATTGCAAAATATAGAAGCACCGACGCATCTCTTATGGAGATGGATCGAGGCCATGGGTACCATTCCAGCGTTTCAGGATCGTCTGGGGCAGATTGTCGCCCGCCCCGATAGCCTCTATCGGATGAGGCACGGGGCGCTTGCACTTTATGCCGCAACGATGAGCTTCGAGGCACTACACGCGGTGACCGGATGTCATTGGCTGCGGCTGGTCAGCCCGCATCTGGATGAGCCACAGCGTCTGGCCGTCCATTTCTGGGAGGTTGTCTTGGCGCTCTACACCAAGATCGGCATGCCGCCACTTCCATCTGTGGAGGCTCTGGAAGCATGGCGCAATCTGCCGCTGCCTGGGGATCAGGATATTGCTGCGGCGGCTGTCGCCTCCAATGATGAACACGACCATTCGCTGGTCTTCTCTGCCTTTGAGGAATATCGCCACACTGGCGACCGGCTTTACAAGGTTGTGGCGGCGCGACGGGTAGGCTTGATCGCTTGAGGGGCCTTTCATCGACCGGCGAGCTAGGGTCTGTGGGGATTCACAAATCAGCGCGAATGTGATTCACGCTTTGGATGGATCGTTTTGTACTGACAGACGCCCAATGGGCG
>NZ_STFZ01000027.1 GCF_005222845.1 Rhizobium sp. FY34
GCATCGGCACCGGCGACCCGTGCGCCGCAACTGCGCAGCCAGGGCAATGCTGCCGTGGCAAGCGCACAGGACTGGGAAGAGTTCTGAGATTTGTCGGATCTCGACAGGAATATTCTTACGGACAAAGCCAAACCTTGTCCCTATCTTTGCCCTTAACAAAATACAGAAAGCTCATCGGTGGTAGTCACCGGTGAGCTTTTCTCTTTATTCATGAATATTGGCTTACTGTAATATGCTTGGTGGTGCGCTTACGGCGTTTCTGCTGTCCCTGTTGCCACGGATTGGTAAGGTAAACCTATGCGGTCTCTGTCATTGAAAAGCCTGCTCTATCTTATTGCCACGGCTCCATTGCTTGCTTTCCTCTGGGCAAGCGGCGAATCCACCTACGTGACCTACCAATCCTATGCGCGGCTCGAAAGCCAGCAGGCCTTGCAGAAGCTCGCCAATGCCGGCGGCGCGATTGCGCAGGCCCTGCCGGCTGAGGCTTTTGCAAAACCAGAGCAGCGCGTTGAACGCCGACAGGCGACAGACACGGCCATTGCCAATCTCCAGATGGCCTTCGATGGCTGGAAAAGCGAGGGCAATAGCGACCCGTCCATCGAAAAGTCGGTGGCTTTCATCACGGAAAAGCGTCCACAACTGCAAACCTACCGACAGACGGTTGATGCGGGCGTCGAAGCCACAACCATTGCGCTGGCAACATTGCAGCCGGCCTCGGCTGCAGGCCTTGATCTTGTGCGGCGGTCTGCTGCTGCCATCGATGACCTGAAACTTGCTCGTCTCATTGACGGTTTCCATGCGCTCATGCAGGTCAATGATGCGGGACTGATCGAGTTTCGCTCCGGCGAGGCCTTTCTCGGCGGGCGGACACTCTCCCATATCGAATTTACCTTCATGCTGCATGCCAAGGGCCTGCGGGACCGCTACACTCCACAGATGCGCGAATTCCTTCCGGCCGATATCGTCAGGGAGTATGAGAACTTTGCACAGGGACAGGGCCTGCCCCTCGTGGACTTGCGCAAGCGCATGTACACCAACGAGATCCAGGGTGCCGATCCGGATAATCTCAAGGTTTGGACGTCCGGCAATGGCGCGCAGGCGGGCTTGATGGCGGGGCTGGTTGCCCGCACTGCCACGGCTCTGCAGGTCGCCGCGCAAAACGAACTATCGACGTTGCGCAGCAATTTTCTCCGCGGCGTTGCAACCTCGGCCCTCATCTGCCTTCTTGCCCTTGCGCTCTGCTTTGTCGTTGTGCGGCATGTGTCGCAGACCATCCGGGCCATCAAGACCCGCATGATGACCTTGGCCGACGGCGACAGCCAGACGTCGATTCCCTATACGGATCGCACGGACGAGATCGGCGATATGGCGCAGTCGGTGGAAATCTTCCGCCAGGCGGCCATTCGCAACGCCGAACTGGAAGCCGATGCTGCCGGCAGCCGCCAACGCGCCGAAGCCGAGCGTGCGCAGGTTCAGGCGCGTGCCGAGGCAGAAGCCGAAGAGCGTCTCAACCAGGCGACGAGTGCCATGGCCG
>NZ_STFZ01000028.1 GCF_005222845.1 Rhizobium sp. FY34
TGTCAATCGGCGCGGAAAGTTGACCCCATATCGGCGTCCAATGTTGCCCCCCATGTTGACGATCAGCACCTGGATCGCCCGGCGCTGGCCGGGGTTGCAGAGGGCGAACCAGGTGCGGGTGATGGGGCTCTTCGGCTTTAGCTTTGAGAGCGGTTTTTGAAGCGCCAGGACTCGTTGCCAGTTTCGACGATCTCGCAGTGATGGGTGAGCCTGTCGAGCAGCGCGGTGGTCATCTTGGCGTCGCCGAAGACGGTTGGCCATTCGTCGAACGCGAGATTGGTGGTGACGATGATCGAAGTGCGCTCGTAAAGCCTGCTGATCAGATGGAATAGAAGCTGGCCGCCGGCCTGGGCGAATGGCAGGTATCCGAGTTCGTCGAGGATGATGAAGTCCAGGCGGTTGAGATAATCCGCCGTCCGGCCTTGCTTGCCGCTGCGCGTCTCCGTCTCAAGCCGATTGACCAGATCGACGACATTGTAGAAGCGCCCGCGTGTGCCGTTGCGGATGAGAGCGCGGGCGATCGCGATGGCCAGGTGGCTCTTGCCGGTGCCCGTGCCGCCGACGAGAACAACATTGCGCTGATCGGCAATAAAGGCTCCGGTGGCCAGGTCGCGGACAAGGCCTTCATTGACGGGCGTGTTGGTGAAGTCGAAGTCGTCGATATCCTTGGCGAGTGGCAGCTTGGCGATGCTGAGCTGGTAGCGGATGGAGCGGGCCTGCTTCTCGGCGATCTCGGACTGCAGAAGATCGCCAACGATACGCGGCGGCTCATGCTGGCGCTTGATGCCGTTGCCCATGACCTCGTCATAGGCGCTGCGCATGCCGTAGAGCTTCAAGGTGCTCATCAATTCCAGAACCTGTGTGCGTTCCATCAGCTTGCCCTCCTGAGGCTGTCATAGCGTGCACAATCGGCGACCGGCTCATGAGTGAGCCGCAGTGCATCGGGGATTTGTAGCGGCGCAGCCGGAGCCGGATCGCGACGACGCGCCAGGATGTTGAGGATGACGGCAGCCGAGCAGACACCCTGATCAAGCGCCTCCTGGCAGGCGGCCTCCACGGCCGTGATCCCGTCGCCCGGCACGCAGCTGAGAATGGTGACCATTTGCCGATCGCCGTCATCGACTGTCTTCAATCGCTTGCGGACCTTCTCCATCGCCGCCGGCATTACCCAGTCGCGGAACGGGGCGCCATTGCGAAGAGCGCCGGGTTTGCGCGCCAGGACAGGCACATAATGCCAGGGATCATAGACCGTCTCGCCGCGTCCGAAGCTGCGCCGATGTTCGGCGATGACCGTCCCATCCTGCTTGACCACAACCCGGTCGGCATAAGCGTGGACTTCGACCGGGCGGCCGACAGCCGTTGAGAGGACCGAGTATTTGTTATTGTCGAAACGGACCGTGCAGGTCTTCGAGACCGAGGCCGGAACGCAGTGAAAGCCGTCGAACGGACCGACATAGGGAACGAGGCTGCTGCGTTCGGCTTCGAACATCTGCCAGATCGTCTGGTCGGCCTGTTCCGGATGGTTGTGCGCCTTGGCATAGGCGACGCATTTGTCGAGCAGCCAGACGTTCAATTCCTCAAGGCTCTTGACCCTCAGGCGCGGTGTGAAGAAGCGTTCGCGCACCAGTCCCACCTGGTTCTCGACCTGACCCTTCTCCCAACCGGAGGCTGGCGTGCAGGCGACAGGCTGCACCAGATAATGGCTGCACATCTGCAGGAAGCGGCGATTGTATAGCCGCTCCTTGCCCACGAACACCGCCTCCACCGCCGTCTTCATGTTATCGTAGATGCCGCGCGTGCAGGTGCCACGGAAGAAGGCAAACGCCTTGTCGTGGGCGTCGAACACCATCTCCTGGCTCTCGCGCATATAGGCGCGGGCAAACATCATGCGGCTGTGGCAGAGCCGGACATGGGCAACCTTCACGGTCGTCGTCGTGCCGTTGATCAGCACGATCTCGTGGCTCCAGTCGAACTGGTAGGCTTCGCCGGGTGCATAGTAGAGCGGCACATA
>NZ_STFZ01000029.1 GCF_005222845.1 Rhizobium sp. FY34
TTCGATGCAATCGTGGAGCAGGCGATCCGCCACGGCCTGGTCGATGGCACGGTGCTCTATACGGATTCGACGCATCTGAAGGCCAATGCCAACAAGGGGAAGTATGATCTGGAGATGCTCGCCAAGTCGCGCGCCGACTATTGGAACGAACTCGACCGGGCGATCGAGGCAGAGCGGGTGGCGCATGGCCAGAAGCCGTTGAAGGAGAAGGAGCGCGAACCGGAGGTGAAGGAAACCAAGGTGTCGCGCAGTGATCCCGATAGCGGCTACATGGTGCGCGACGGCAAGCCCAAGGGCTTCTTTTACTTGGATCATCGCACCGTCGATGGCCGCCATGCCATCATTACCGATACGCATGTGACGCCGGCCAATGTGCATGACAGTATCGTCTATCTGGAACGGCTCGACCGGCAGCGCGAACGCTTTGACCTTGATGTCATAGCCGTGGGGCTCGACGCGGGCTATGCAACGGCAGGCATTGCCAAGGGGCTGGAAGACAGAAAAATCCTCGGCGTGACCGGCTATCGCAATCCGACCCCGCCCAAGGACGGGATGATGCGCAAGTCGAAATTCGTCTTTGAGCCAGAGACCGACGGTTATCGTTGCCCTCAAGGCCAGTTGCTCACCTACGCCACCACCGACCGCAACGGCTACAAGCACTACCG
>NZ_STFZ01000030.1 GCF_005222845.1 Rhizobium sp. FY34
TCGCACGGGCCGTCGAGGTTCTGAACGAAAACAGGGACGGACTTGATGCCTTGGTCAAGGCGCTGTTCGATGCCCAGGCGCTCGATGGTGTGGTGGTAAAGCAGCTCCTCAAACACAGTGATCGTGCCGGAGGAGGCTGATAGCCTTCGGTGCGGCTCCTGGTTCGCGGAGGTGATTGATTACGCCGGAGAGTTACTCTGGAGCCGGATGTGTTTTTGATTGTCTTTGATAAGGTAGCACTTGGGGGAGTTATGCGCCTTTCAGTAACTAAGCTTTGCCCGGCATGATCCCAAAACGCCCGTTAGCTCATCCCGGTTCACGCGAGGGTCGGAACAGCAGACTTTGAGAACAAGGCCGCCGTCCAGACGACAGCGGCTTACGAAGGCTTTCCGCACTTGTGGACGTTGCCGTCCCTGGATCTTGGAAATCTTGCCCCGATGACAATCGAAGCGGTGACCCAAAAACTCGGAGACATGGGCGGTTGCGCACGCCGGCCTGCCAAAATGCGGGGTCCTTATTCCATGCCTAATCACAGCCAAAATGACTTGCGCTTTCTATCCGTTGATTTGAAGTTATATTCCCGCAAAGGCTGGAGAGTGCCGAGCATGGATAGCTTCCCGAGACGCGTATCGGGAAGACCTGCTGGCGATGCTGATGGCCGGGCGTGCGGCCGAGCAGATTGTCTTGTGCTCCGTCTCCGTCGGCTCGGCAGGGGCGGAGGACAGTGACCTCGCCCGCGCGACAAGGCTTGCCCTGGCGCTCGAGCGCAGTCTCGGTTTTGGGGCGGTGCAGCCGCTGCTCTATCGCGAGGATAAAGACCTAATACGCGTCCTCATTGATCAGAACCCATTGGCCCATTCTCTGCGTCCGATAGACATGATCCGCCATGGCTGGCTTTCGAGTTTGC
>NZ_STFZ01000031.1 GCF_005222845.1 Rhizobium sp. FY34
AAGTCTCTGTTTCTAAACACGAATTCCAATCAACACCCAACACCCCATCCCCAACAACCCCAAATCACCCGCAAAGCCTAAGCCATCAGTCCCGCAGGTTGGGTGCAGGGCCTGGCCTCATCATGCATGGTAGTTTCATCGAATGACTGCGCGCGCGCGTTGCGCGTGTAATCCCTATAGGCGGCGCCTTTAACGCATGATGTGGGGAGACAGAACTCTGCCCTATTCAAGGTCAAAGGGGCCGCCGCACCTGTGGAGAAGGAGACCGGCTTTGGCAATTGCCGCCAGTTCTCCACATTCCTGGCCTAGCGGTCGCAGTGTGAGACCATACGAATCGCTTCGGGTTCAGCCCGTCCACCGACTGCGGGTTTGACTCTCGCGGTCTTATTCGGCACATGATTCGCCAAGCCGCCGCAAGACCGGCTTAGAAACAGGGGATGGCACGACAGGAATGACGACGCCTCGCAACATGCTGGCATCGCTGGGCAATGATGCGCCAATCCTCGCGGATGGCCGGCGCGCGCCCGACCGGCGAGAGATTTCGCTGCGCTGGCTTTCGGGCACGTTCCTCACCGGCATCACCTCATCCATTCTGATGGGCGTCGCTCTGTTTGCAGCCCTGGATGGGCGCCAGCAGCTGGCCATTCCGGCGGAAGCCTTCGCCGCCATTCCCAAGCATGACAATGACAGTGTCAGCCGCGGCAAACGGCTTCTCGGCGGCAATGTGATTGCCATGCCGACCGACCGCAAGGTGCTGGAAGTGGCGACCATGGTGAAGGAGGGCAATCGCGAGGTCGTGCGCCGCCAGCCCTTTTCGCATGTCAAGATGACGCTTGCGGCAAACCATGTAACCCAGGAAAAATACCCGCCCTTCGATCCCCTGACGATCTTTTCCAATGGCGAGATCGAGCATGGCGGCGCAGATGCGCCGCACACCGGCACCATTTATGGCGCGCAGGTGCAATCGGATGTCAGCCTTCAGATGGTCCCCTTCCCCATCACTGCCGCAAAGCAGTCCTATGCGCCGGGCATGACACTCGATGAGGTGGAGGAAAATGTTCGCTCCAACGGCTCGGTTCTGACGGACGGCAATACCCAGATTTCCGCACTCTACTATGTCGATCCGCAGCGTTTCGAGGGTGACGACAACGGCCTTTCGATCACCTCGCCGCTGTCGGCCCGAATCATCGAGGAAAACATGTCGGTTTCGTCGCCGGAACCGGTCAACGCCAATACGCGCGACTATGCCGATGATGTCATCCCCGTGCGCCGGCCGCTATCCATCGGCGAGGCCATGATCGGGGTCGGCTATCCCAAGGCGCAGGCTGACCAGATTTCGGAACAGATGGCCAACCGCCTGGGAACGCGCGACCTGCAGACGGGCGATGTACTGCGCATCGGCCTGATCCAGGAAGGCGATCTCGTGTCCATCATCCGCGCCAGCCTCTACCGAAAGGGCGCGCACCAGACAACGATCGCACTCGACGACAAGGGACACTATATCAACGGCTCGGAGCCGATCTGGCTGGATGCCGTCAACAGTGCCTTTTCCGGCGAAACACCGACGATCCTGACCGGCCGCGACCTGCCAAGCGTCTATGATGGGATTTACCGGGCAGCACTGTCCTATGGCATGAGTGCCGAGATGACGAGCCTGATCGTCAAGCTGTTGGCAAGCTCGGTGGATCTGCAGGCGCAGCTGCGCCCTTCCGATACGATCGAGGCATTTTTCTCGGCCGGTGATGAGCAGGGCAATGCCGGTCCCAATTCCGAACTTCTCTATGTGAACGCCCGCTTCGGTGACACCATCACGCGTTTTTATCGCTACCAGAGCCTTGAAGACAATTCGGTCGATTATTTCGATCAGGACGGCAAGAGCATCCGCCAGTTCCTGCTGCGCAACCCGGTTCCGAACGGTCGCATGACATCCGGTTTCGGCATGCGCCGTCACCCGATCCTCGGTTTCTCGCGCATGCATACCGGCACTGACTGGGCAGCCCCGCGCGGGACGCCGATCATTGCCACCGGCAATGGCATTGTGGAAAGAGCCGGCTGGGCCTCTGGCTATGGCAACCAGACTATTATCCGCCATACCAATGGCTACGAATCCTCCTACAACCACCAGAGTGCCATTGCCAATGGCGTGCGCGAAGGCGCCCGCATCACCCAGGGCCAGGTGATCGGCTATGTCGGTTCCACCGGTTCATCGACCGGTTCACACTTGCATTACGAATTGATCGTCAACGACACCAAGGTCGATGCGATGAAGGTGCGCCTGCCCGGCGGCAAGTCGCTGAGCGGTACGGCGCTGGCCCGTTTCGAAGAGGAACGCACCCGTATCGATGCCCTTCTGGCGCCGAATGGCCAGGCCGATCAGGTCGCCGCCCGATAAGGTCGCCGCCCGATAAGGTTGTCGGCCGGAGCGGCATAAATGAATCAGTGGCAGGCGCCCAATAAAAATCTTTCCGCCAAACGAAAAGGGCCACCCCGAAGGATGGCCCAAATGTCGATCATGCGGCTTCCGCCACGTCTTTCTTGACATAGAAGAGCAGGCGGTCGGAGCCGGCCGATACCTTGACGGTCGAGCCATCGGCAACGGTTCCACCCAGGATCTGTTCGGCCAGCGGATCCTGCAGTTGTTTCTGGATCACCCGCTTCAGCGGACGCGCGCCATAGACCGGATCATAGCCCTTGTCGGCCAGCCATTGCCGAGCATCATCGCCAAGTTCGATGGCGATCTTGCGTTCCGACAGAAGCGACAGAAGCCGCTTCATCTGGATGTCGACGATCGCACCCATTTCAGCCCGCTTGAGGCGGTGGAACAGGATGATCTCATCCACACGATTGAGGAATTCCGGCCGGAACGATGCCTTCACCACATCCATCACCTGGCCGCGAACGCTATCGACATCTTCGTTTTCGCCCAATGCCGTCAGATATTCTGCGCCAAGGTTAGAAGTCATGATGATGATCGTGTTCTTGAAATCAACCGTGCGACCCTGGCCATCCGTCAGGCGACCATCATCCAGAACCTGCAAGAGCACATTGAAGACATCCGGATGCGCCTTCTCGATCTCATCGAACAGCACGACCTGATAGGGCTTGCGCCGAATGGCCTCGGTCAAGGCACCGCCTTCATCGTAGCCGACATAGCCCGGAGGTGCGCCGATCAGGCGTGCCACCGAGTGCTTCTCCATATATTCCGACATGTCGATACGTACCATAGCCGTATCATCATCGAAGAGGAAGCGGGCAAGCGACTTCGTCAGTTCCGTCTTGCCGACACCGGTTGGCCCGAGAAAGATGAACGAGCCGATCGGCCGGTTGGGATCCTGCAGGCCGGCCCGCGAGCGACGAACTGCACGAGACACCGCCTGCACTGCATCCCCCTGCCCGACGACGGATTTCGCCAGATCATCTTCCATGCGCAGCAGCTTTTCGCGCTGGCCTTCCAGCATTTTGTCGATCGGAATGCCCGTCCAGCGCGACACGACATGTGCAATCGCATCGGGATTGACCACTTCCTGGACCATGGCATGGACGGAACTGTCCTGCGCTTCCGCCTCGGTCAGCTGCTTTTCAAGCCCTGGAATGACGCCATAGGTCAACTCGCCGGCGCGCTGGAATTCACCCTTGCGCTGGGCGGTTGCCAACTCGTTGCGAGCCTCATCCAGCTGCCGCTTCAAGTCTGCGGCAAGGCCAAGCTTCTGCTTTTCGGCCTGCCAGCGCGCCGTCAGCGCATCGGCTTCCTCTTCCAGTGAGGTCAGCTCCGTCTCCAGCCTGCGCAGCCGGTCGATGGAGGACTGGTCGGTTTCCCTCTTCAGGGCTTCACGCTCGATCTTCAACTGCATGATGCGGCGATCGAGCTCGTCGAGCTCTTCTGGCTTGGAATCCACCTGCATACGCAGCCGCGATGCGGCCTCGTCCATCAGGTCGATGGCTTTATCGGGCAGGAACCGGTCGGTGATATAACGGTTGGAGAGCGTTGCCGCCGCCACCAGGGCGGAATCGGAGATCCGCACCTTGTGGTGCTGCTCATATTTTTCCTTCAAGCCGCGCAGGATGGAGATCGTGTCCTCCACCGTCGGCTCCTCCACCATCACCGGCTGGAAACGCCGGGCAAGCGCCGGGTCCTTTTCCACATGCTTGCGGTATTCATCGAGTGTCGTGGCGCCCACGCAATGCAACTCGCCGCGTGCCAAAGCCGGCTTCAACAGGTTGGAGGCATCCATGGCGCCATCGCCCTTGCCGGCACCCACCAGCGTATGCATCTCATCGATGAACAGGATGATTTCGCCGTTTTCCGACTGCACCTCGTTGAGCACGCTCTTCAGGCGCTCCTCGAATTCGCCGCGATATTTCGCGCCGGCAATCAGCGCGCCCATATCCAGCGCCATCAGCTTCTTGTCCTTGAGACTTTCGGGCACGTCACCATTGATGATGCGCAGCGCCAAGCCCTCGGCAATCGCCGTCTTGCCGACGCCCGGCTCACCGATCAGCACCGGATTGTTCTTGGTGCGGCGCGACAGGACCTGGATCGTGCGACGAATTTCGTCGTCGCGACCGATCACCGGATCAAGCCGCCCATCGCGGGCCTCGGCCGTCAGGTCGCGCGCGAACTTCTTCAAGGCCTCAAAGCCCTGTTCGGCCGTGGCGCTATCGGCCGTGCGTCCCTTGCGGATGTCATTGATGACCTGGTTGAGCGCCTGCGCCGAAAGGCCGGCCTTTTTCAGCGTTGCCGATGTCGATGCGGATATTTCAATTGCCAGCGCCAAAAGGAGCCGCTCAACAGTGACGAAACTGTCGCCAGCCTTCTTTGCAGCCTCTTCGGCAGTGGAAAACACCTTGGCCAGCGGCTGCGCCAGATAGACCTGGCCATTACCGCCGGAAACCTTGGGAAGTTTTGCAAGCGCCACATCATTGGCAAGACGGGCTTCCTTGGCATTGCCGCCGGCCCGCTCAATCAGCGAGGATGCCATGCCCTGCTCGTCATCGAGCAGAACTTTCAAGACATGCTCGGCGGTGAATTGCTGGTGCCCTTCCGAAAGGGCATGTGTCTGGGCCGATTGCAGGAAACCACGCACCCGCTCGGAGTATTTTTCGATATTCATGACTGACCTCCATGGATCGTCTCGCCCTTATGCGGCACAAGACGATGTTTGAGATTGAGCTCCCTGAGAACGCCGGTTTAGGCCAACAGAACCGATCCGATCAGGCCGAAACACGCTTTTGAAGGCGAGCCCCGCTTTGCCTTTGATGGCCGGCAAAGCATCCTCGACGCAATATGGTGCCCGGATTTTTCCGTTTAAAGATGGTCAAACGAAAAACCCCGGCGGAAACCGCCGGGGCTTGCAGTCTGTCAAATCTGGCCGGCACGGTTCACTCGGAACCGGCATCCGCAAGCGCCGGAGCATCGCCACCGGCTGCTTCACCTTCACCACCTTCGCTGCCTTCTGCCGTGCGACGAGGACGACGCGGGCGGTTGCTGGCATTGCGGCGACGGGGCTGGCGCGCACCGGCACCTTCTTCTTCGATCGCAACTTCTGCCGGCGTACCTACAATTTCCGGCTGCGGACCGCTGCCATCAATCACCGGCGCTTCCACAATGGTCACTTTCGGTGCGTGCTGGCGTGGAGCCTGCTGACGGGGCGCCGGCTGCTGGCGGGGAGCAGGCTGTTGCTGCGGCTGCGGCTGCGGCTGAGGTTGCGGCTGCGGTGCAGGCTGATACTGCGGCGCAGGCTGGGGCGAACCGTAGTCGTCGTTTTCGCCGCCGTCCATGTCATCGCTGTCACGATCATTGTCACGCTCGTTGTCGCGATCGCTATATTCCTGGCGATCGTCACGCTGGCCACGCTCCTGCATCTGCGCCTGTGCAGAGGCAATGATGCGATTGTAGTGCTCAGCATGCTGAAGGTAGTTTTCGGCCATGACACGATCGCCAGCGCTTTGCGCGTCGCGTGCCAGAGTGGAATATTTCTCGGCGATATGCTGGGCAGTACCGCGGATCTTAACATCGGGGCCGGAACTGTCGTAGGTCCGGGTCAGCGGGTTGGAACCCTTGCGGTTGAAATTATTACCGCCGCCGCCGCCGCCATTATTGTTGTTATTGTTATTGCCGCGCCCCCGACCACGCTTGTTCTGCTGTCCTGGCCTCATAGATTTTTCACCTGAATTCTGTGTGCTTTGCTGGTTAAGGGCCACGCGGCCAACCGGCGCATGCCGGAACAAGGCTTCACGTGCCGCGGACAGGCGCAATCCATCCGTCCTGCCGCTAGTGGAAGTCAGTTTGCCTGATGCACGCACCGGGTAATGTCCAACCCCCGAAGCCTTCCAAGGAAGGCCGCTTCTTGGTTGGGCGTAACCTGAACGAATCTCCGTTCATTCCCAGCCGCCCAGTGCGTAGCCGCAACCTATCTCGCTTCATCTCTAAATCCAAGCCTTTTCTTTCGCGACTGCAAAAGCAGGTTAAAGCCAGACAGGGTCACGCTTTTTGGCTTGTAAAAAGCAGAACACGATCGTTCCCGCCGTAGTCGCGGACTGCCTTGATCAAAGTATATCCTCGCGCGGCAAAGAGCTCGGTCACCGGCTGTTTCTGGTCATAGCCGATCTCCAGGCCAATCATACCGCCCTCTTTCAGATAGGCATGCGCGTTTCGTGCAATCGCATGATAGGCATCAAGCCCGTCACTGCCGCCGTCCAGTGCCAGAATAGGATCGTGGTTGCGTACATCCGGCTCAAGATCGCGGATGACATCACTCCTGATATAGGGCGGATTTGACACGATTATGTCGAAGCGTCCGGTAATCGCATCGAACCAGCGGCTTTCGACACCGGTAAAGCGTTCGGCGACCCCGTTGAGCGCGGCATTGCGCACCGCCATGTCACGCGCGCCGGACGCAATATCGGCGCCAACCGCCGATAGCTGCGGCACTTCCTTCAACAGCGCGATGGCAATCGCACCCGTTCCGGTTCCCAGATCAAGAAGCTGCGCAGGACCATCGGCAACAACACATTGCCGGGCAAAGGGCAGGATCGCATCCACCAGCACTTCCGTATCCGGCCGGGGCTCCAGCGTATGGGGCGACAGCATCAGCCGCACACCGTAAAACTCCCGCTCGCCCAGAATGCGATGCACGGGCTCACGCGCAAGACGACGGCTAAGCGCCTGCTGCACCGTCTGTTGCTCCTCATCAGAAATCGGCCGGTCTGCGCTCAGCACCAGATCAGTTGTGGAAAAGCCAAGCAGCCCACAGACCAGAGCTCTGGCATCCGTTGCGGGATCCGCCAGACCAGCATCCGAAAGCGTGTTGCGGCTTTGCGCAACAAGGGCCGCAAGCGTCATGGTCACGGCTGCGGCTCGCCCAGTTGCGCCAACTGACCCGCCTGATAGTCGGCGATCAGCGCATCCACCACTTCGTCGATCTCGCCGATCATCATCCGGTCGAGCTTGTAGAGCGTCAGGTTGATACGGTGATCCGTTACCCGTCCCTGCGGAAAGTTATAGGTGCGGATGCGCTCCGAGCGATCCCCCGAACCGACCTGGCTCTTGCGGTCGGCAGACCGTTCGCTGTCCACCTTCTGACGCTCGATATCGTACAGGCGCGAGCGCAGCACTTGCATGGCCTTGGCGCGGTTCTGATGCTGCGATTTTTCCGAGCTTGTGACGATCAGACCCGTCGGCAGATGGGTGATTCGCACGGCCGAATCCGTCGTGTTGACATGCTGGCCGCCGGCACCGGACGAGCGCATCGTATCGATGCGGATATCTTCGGCGCGGATATCGATGTCGATTTCCTCAGCCTCCGGCAGAACCGCGACCGTTGCGGCAGAGGTGTGAATGCGCCCGCTCGCCTCGGTTTCCGGCACACGCTGCACGCGGTGCACGCCGGACTCGAACTTCAGCTTGGAAAACACGCCGCGCCCGGAAATGGTGGCAATGATTTCCTTGAAACCGCCCGCCTCCCCGTCGCTGGACGACAGGACCTCGACCTTCCAGCCCTTGCCCGCAGCAAAGCGCTCATACATGCGAAACAGATCGCCGGCAAACAGCGCAGCTTCCGAGCCGCCGGTGCCTGCGCGAATTTCAAGGATGGCACTCTTTTCATCCGCCGCGTCCTTCGGAAGCAGCAGGATTTGCATGTCCTTTTCGAGGCCTTCGATCCGCGTCTGCGTTTCCGGCAGCTCCATTTCCGCCAGATCCCGCATGTCGCGATCCGTGCCCTTGTCCGCCAGAAGCGCGCGCAGATCAGCCTCTTCGGCCACCGCCTTCTCGTATTCGCGGATTTTGACCACGACCGGCTGCAACTCGGAATATTCCGAGGCCAGCTTCACATAGACATCCGCGGACGGCCCTTCGGACATGCGCGCCTCGATTTCGCCGAAGCGGCGCTCAAGTTCGCGCATTTTGTCGACAGGAAGCTTCGCCACCGTCAAGAACCTCGATATTTTGTTATAGATTAGACGGGGATGTTGTGTGTGTTTGCAAACGCAACCAACAATTCACGCGTTGATACCGTCGATGTGTGATCGTCCAGCGCCTGGTTCAGCTCAACCGCCAGCGCCTGGGCATCCAGTCCAAGTAGCATCGCCTTGACCGGACCAATCGCCGTCGGCGCCATGGACACAGACCGAAAGCCGATGCCGATCAAAGCCATGGCAGCCAATGGCTTGCCGGCCATTTCACCGCACAACGTCACCGCCGTCTTGTTACGCTCGCCTGCCCGAACGATATCGCGCAGGATGCGCAGGAACGGCTTGCCGAGATTGTCGAAACGATCCGCGACCCGCGCATTGCCGCGATCGACAGCCATGGCAAACTGGAAAAGATCGTTGGAGCCAATGGAGACGAAATCCACCTCCGCCATCAGCTCGTCGAGCTGCCACATCAGCGCCGGCACTTCCAGCATGGCACCAAATTGCAGCTTGCGCGGCAGCTGGTGGCCGAACTTGGACAGATGCTGGACTTCCTTCTGCATCAGCTCGCGGACCGCACGAATTTCCGATACTTCCGTCACCATCGGCAGCATCATCTTCAGCTGCGATCCAGCTGAGGCGCGCAACAGCGCGCGCAACTGCGTTCGCAACAGGCCGGGCCGGTCTAGCGACAAGCGGATCGCCCGCCAGCCAAGCGCCGGATTTTCTTCTTCCTGGCTGCGGAAATAGGAAACCACCTTGTCGCCACCGATATCGAGCGTGCGAAACGTCACCGGCTGGCCGGCGGCCTGGCGCAGGACATTGCGATAGAACGCTTCCTGCTCCTCAAGCTTCGGCATGGTGGAGGCGATCATGAACTGCAATTCGGTGCGAAACAGCCCAATGCCATCGGCGCCGGATTCCGCCAGTTGCGGCAGATCCACCAACAGGCCGGCATTCATCATCAGGCTGATGCGCTGACCATCCCGCGTCACCGGGTCGACATCGCGCAGTGCCCGGAACTGTTCCTGACGCTTTGCGCGCAGGCGTACCTTTTCTTCGTAAGCCTTCAACAGATCGGCCACCGGGCGCAGATGCACCTGGCCGTCGTCACCGTCGATGATTGCCGAATCGCCGTTTTCCGCCAGCGCCACAACACCCGCCGCCTGGCCCACCAC
Organism: Rhizobium sp. FY34; assembly: GCF_005222845.1. Lineage (GTDB taxonomy): Bacteria > Pseudomonadota > Alphaproteobacteria > Rhizobiales > Rhizobiaceae > Neorhizobium. The sequence continues at coordinate 9,591 of NZ_STFZ01000031.1, forward strand.
CGGAATGCCCATGGCACGCGCCACGATCACCACATGGCTGGTCACGGCGCCATCTTCCAGCACCAGGCCGCGCAGGTTTGCACGCGGATAGTCCAGAAGCTCTGCCGCACCCATGGCGCGGGCAAAGACAATTGCATCCGTTGGAAAATCCTCGCCGAAGGCGCGACCGGAAAAGCCGGTCAACTGCCGCAAAAGCCGGTTGGCAAGATCGTCGAAATCATGCATGCGCTCGCGCAGGTAAGGATCGGTCAGACGCATCATGCGCGCCTTGGTATCGCTCTGCACCTTTTCGACGGCTGCTTCGGCCGTCAGGCCGTTGCGGATCGCCTCTTCCATGCGCCGCACCCAGCCCTGGTCATGGGCAAACATGCGGTAGGTTTCCAGCACCTCGCGGTGCTCACCTTCCTGGGAAACTTCGCGGCGCGACAGCATGTCGTCGATCGACAGACGCAGACTGCCGATCGATTCGACCAGCCGGGCGATTTCCTGGTCGGAATCCTCGTTGAGGAGATTGGTCACCACGATGCGCGGCTCGTGCAGCACCACATGGCCGAGCCCGATGCCTTCGTTATAACCGTCGGCTTCGATACTGATTGCTCGCGTCAGATCCAGTTCGAGACCCGGTTGGGTAATCTTCTTCAGCTCTCCGGTCGCGATCATCTCTGCAATCACCATGGCGGTGGTCTCGAGCGCTTCCACCTCGTCTTCACGGTAGTTGCGCTGCGCCTTGTTCTGCAGAACAAGAACGCCCAAAGTGCGACCGGCGCGCAAGATCGGCACGCCCAGGAAGGAATGATAGATCTCTTCGCCGGTTTCCGGCAGATAACGGAAGGCGGGATGCGACTGGGCATCCGAAAGATTAAGCGGCTGGGCAGAGGCGGCGATGGTGCCGACAAGGCCCTGGCCCATCTTCAATTGCGCCAGATGGACGGAATCCTTGTTCAGGCCCTCTGTCGCGTAAAGCTCCAATATGCCATCGGAACGCAACACATAGACAGAGCAGACCTCGGCAACCATGTTGCTGGCGATCTGACGCACGATACGATCAAGCCGCTCTTGCGGCTCGAGCGGCTCTGCCATCAATTCCCGCAGTCTCTTCAGCAGGACGCGCGGGCCTGCCGACAGGTCTCTCATCGGCATGTGTGCTCCCGAAGTCAGGTCTGTCTATCCGGCAGCCGCTGCATCCCGCCCGAAGCGCAACGCAGCGAACCGCTCTGGAATCAACTCTTATCGAGACCGTAAGCAGAATGCAAAGTCCGAACTGCGAGTTCGGAGTAAGCGCCGTCAATCAGGATGGAAATCTTGATTTCCGAGGTGGTGATGGCCTTGATGTTGATGCTTTTTTCGGCAAGTGCCTTGAAGGCGGTCGCGGCTACGCCCGCATGGCTGCGCATGCCAATGCCAACAACCGACACCTTGCACAGGCCGGTCTCGTTCTGCACGACATCAAAACCGATCTGGGCCTTGTTGTCTTCCAGAACCTTCATGGCTTTCTCGACATCGCCGAAAGGCACAGTGAAGGTCATGTCGGTGCGCGAGCCATCCTCGGAAATATTTTGCACAATCATATCGACATTGATATGCGAGTCCGCCAGCGGGCCGAAAATGGCGGCCGAAACGCCCGGCCGGTCGGCAACGCGACGCAGCGAAATTTGCGCTTCATCCTTGGCATAGGCGATGCCGGTAACGACTTCCTGTTCCACGATCTCTTCCTCGTCGCAAATCAAAGTACCGGGCGGATTGATAAGGTCGCCCATGCCCGGTGCATCGGGATCCTCGAAGCTGGAACGCACGAAGGTGCGCACCTTGTGTACCATGGCCAGCTCCACCGAGCGCACCTGCAGCACCTTGGCGCCGAGCGAGGCCATTTCCAGCATTTCCTCGAATGAAATCTTCTTCATCCGCCGCGCCTTCGGCACGATGCGCGGATCGGTCGTATAGACACCATCGACATCGGTATAGATGTCGCAGCGGTCCGCCTTCACGGCAGCAGCAATCGCCACTGCGGAGGTATCGGAGCCGCCACGGCCAAGCGTTGCAATGCGATTATCCGGGCCGATGCCCTGGAAACCGGCAACGACGGCCACCTGGCCCTCGCCCATGCGGCGAATGATTTCGGTACCATCGATTTCCATGATGCGGGCAGCGCCATGGGTATTGTCGGTGCGGATCGGGATCTGCCAACCCTGCCAGGAGCGGGCATTGATGCCCATCGACTGCAGGGCAATAGCCACGAGGCCGGAGGTCACCTGTTCGCCGGACGCAACGACGGCATCATATTCGCGCGCATCGTAGAAGGGAGAGCTTGCCCCATTTACCTTCGGCGTATCCTGCACCCAGCCAACCAGTTCATTGGTCTTGCCGGACATTGCAGAAACGACCACCGCCACTTCGTGGCCGGCATCGACTTCACGTTTCACATGGCGCGCAACATTATGAATGCGTTCGAGATTGGCGACCGATGTGCCGCCGAACTTCATGACAATGCGAGCCATTTTCGACCAAAACCACCTTATCGCATATCCGAAGGGAGATCGGATCGCGGTTTGAACTCCGTCATCTCCTGCCGAAAGGCCGGAGGGTTGCGGCGTCCTCATAGCGAAAAGGTGTCAACGGCGCAATGGCAAAGCCCGAGCGCCGAAACAACAGACGACAGCAAGAAACGCGGCGCAGGCGGACCGATAGACAGTCACGGTCCGCCTGCGCCGCGTTGATGTGCTTAATCGCTGCCAAGGTCCCGATTGTTCTGACCGGGGCAAGGCTCCAACCGCGTACAACGCCGCTGGATATCATTTTGCGGCGGGGCCGCCTGCTGCTGGGGCTGGGGCTCGGGCTGCGGCTGTGGCGGCTGGGCCTGTTGCGGCTCTTCACGACGCGGACGTTCCTGTTCTGGAGGCCGCTGATCGCGATTGCGGTTCTCCTCCTGGCGCCGTTCTTCGCGACGGGGTTGATCGCGGTTTTGGTCGTAACGGTTACGGTTCTGGTCGTAGCGGTCGCGGCTCTGGTTATCGTCCCAGTTGGGACGGTCAGGCCGGCGATTGTCATAGCGGTAGCCGTCATCATTGCGGTAGCGGTCATCCCAGCGCGGATCGACCGGACGGCGATTGTCATAATAACGCGGATCATAGCGAGGATCCGGGCGCCGATCGTCCCAACGGGGCTCAACCGGCTCTGGCCGACGGGTATCGTAACGCGGCGGCGCATCCGTACGGCGGTAGTCCCAGTCACGCCAGCGACCCCGTTCGCTGTAGAAATCCCGGTCACGGTAGTAGCGCTGCCAATAGGTATCGACATCGAAGGTAATCGTCGGGATGCCCATCGGGCGATAATATTGCGGCGAGACGAATGTGCGGCTCTGCCGGTAGGATACCTGGATATAAGAACCCGATACCCAGCCACGGCCGCGCGCAAACGAAACGTCGCACCAGTTGACGTTATCGAGGCAGCCGTTGACGACGAGTGGCGATCCGGCCGGAACGACCACGACAGCCGGATAGCGGGTGCTGGGGCCTGACCGCATGTTAACATTGGCCGTGGCAAAGCCATTGGTTGCGGCAGAGGCAACCGACGGCAGCGCCATCAGAATGCCGACTGCCAGGATCTTCAAGATATGACGTTTCACAAGCTTCCTCCTCGGGAACTCATTGTTATTTGCTCAACGTCCCTTCTGGACTTCAATCGCCAGCGGGATTTAGGTATTTTTATGTCTATCACAAAGCCAGTACCTTGCTTTTTCAGTATGCGATGGGCCAACAGCCGGCACGGACCGTATTTCACGATGGGAAGCGGCAAGGCCGGCCTGTGCGACATTCCTGGAGACTTGACAAGTCGCTTCTGCGGGCCGACTTCAAGGCCAGATTTCGAAGGAGTTGGACAATGAGCGAAGCATCCGCCACAACGATTGACCAGGCCGAAGTGGACCGGTTCTCCGCCATGGCTGCCGAGTGGTGGAGCCCGACCGGCAAGTTCAAGCCGCTGCACAAATTCAACCCCGTGCGCCTCGCTTATATCCGTGACCGGGTCTGCGAGACCTTCGACCGGGACCCCAGAAGCAACAGGACCTTCGAGGGCCTTCGCTTCCTTGATATCGGCTGCGGCGGCGGCCTGCTATCGGAACCCATGGCGCGCATGGGGGCAACCGTAGTTGGCGCTGACCCTTCTGAAAAGAACGTGCGCATTGCCCAGACACATGCGGCAGAAAGCGGCGTTACCGTCGATTACCGCGCCGTCGCAGCTGAGCAGCTTGCCGCAGAGGGCGAGACCTTCGACGTCATCCTCAACATGGAAGTGGTCGAGCATGTGGCGGATGTGAACCTGTTCATGTCCACCTGCGCCTCGATGGTCAGGCCGGGCGGGCTAATGTTCGTCGCCACCATCAACCGCACCTTGAAGGCCAATGCTCTGGCTATCATAGCCGCAGAGCGGATCTTGCGGTGGCTTCCCAAGGGCACTCACAGCTATGACAAACTGGTGCGGCCGGAAGAATTGGAAACGCCGCTTCAGGCCGGCGGGCTGGAGATCACCCACCGCACCGGCGTCTTCTACAATGTGCTGCAGGACCGCTGGAACCTGTCGCGCGATATGGACGTCAACTACATGATGCTGGCCAAGCGGCCAGCATAACGTCCAAGAAGTGCACCGGTCTTGTGCAAGACCGGCACTGCCTGACAATCAATTCGTATCGTCAGGCAGAACCGGCAGCGGCGCAATGCCGATGCCTTCGTCAATCAGGTCGTGCACTTCGGCAAGACTGGCCTTGCCGAAAATGCCGCGGGCGTCCGCCTCTCCATAATGGATCTTGCGCGCCTCTTCCGGAAAACGCTCGCCAACATCCTCGGCACTGGCCTTAATCTCGGCAACGGCGTCCTTCAGCTTGGCGATCGCCGCCTGGCGCGCCGCATCCATGGCCACCTGGTTCAGCTCTTCCTTGCGGCGTGCGGTGGAAACAGACGGCGCCATCAGCCCTTTGGAGATCGCCGAGGAGCCGCAGGTCGGGCAGGTCAGAAATCCGCTCTCGATCTGCCGATCGAAATCATCGCTTGTAGAAAACCATCCCTCAAATGCGTGGGCATTGTCGCAGATAAGCGCATAGCGGATCAAATGCTGGTGCCTCCCGATGTCGCAAGAACACGATCCAGCGAAAAATCGCGGCCATTCTTGAGGTTGGGGATCTTGCCGCGTGCGGCCTTCACCGCATCGATATCGATATCGGCGACCAGAACGGCTTCGCCGCTTTCGCCGGCACGGGCGAGAATTTTCCCCCAGGGATCGATGATCATCGAATGGCCATAGGTCTCGCGCCCGTCTTCATGTACGCCGCCCTGGGCTGCCGCGATCAGGAAGGCGCCATTTTCGATGGCACGGGCCCGCAAGAGCACTTCCCAATGCGCCTCGCCGGTCTGGCGGGTAAAGGCTGCCGGCACTGTCAGGATATCGGCACCGGCCATGGCTTCCGTGCGAAACAGATGCGGAAAGCGCACATCGTAGCAGATGGCAAAGCCCAGCGTAGCAAAGGGCAGTTCGGCAATGCGTGCCTGCGAACCGGCCTCATAGGCCGCACTTTCCCGCCAGCTCTCGCCATTGTCGAGATCGACATCGAACATATGGATCTTGTCATAGGTGCAGATGCGCACGCCGCCCGGCGCAAACAGGAAACCACGGTTGGCGATCTTGCCATCTTCGCGGCCAATGGCCGTGGAGCCCACATGCACGTGGATCTGCAATTCGCGGGCAAGGGAAGCGGCCCGCGCAACGATGATATCGTGGGCCTCATCACGCAGCATGGCGCGCAGTTCGGCGCGGTTCTTCTGCAAGGCGCCGGTCATCTCCGGCGTCTGCACATAGATGGCGCCTTGCAAGGCGGCTTCGCGCACAAGACGCTCCATGTCATCCGCATTCCTTTGCGGATCAACGCCCGAACACATCTGAATGGCAGCAGCCTTGAAGGTCATGGGGTAAAGCCTCAGTTCGCCAGTAGACCGTCAAGCTTGCCGTCCCGGTCAAGCGCATGAAGATCATCGCAACCACCAATATGGGTGTTGCCGATGAAGATCTGCGGAAAGGTGCTGCGGCCATTGGCCTTGGCCATCATTTCCTGACGTAGTTCCTGTGAAAAGGTCGCGTCATGTTCCACATATTCCACGCCCTTGGACGTGAGGAGAGACTTTGCACGCGCGCAGTAACCACACATCTGGCGCGTATAGATAACGACATCTGCCATGAAGAACTCCGAAAACGGCAGCTCTTCGCGTCGAAAAGCCGCCTTGCTATCGATGTTCATATAGGCTCCCGCAAAGCCATTGCAAAGGTCAAAACCGTGACCTCGCTGGCGCCAGCGCGCTTCAGCACGCGGGCAGCGGCAGAGACGGTAGCGCCTGTGGTATAGACATCGTCGATCAGCACCAGCCGCTTGCCGAACACCGCATCCTCCCGGCCTTTCACGACCCGGAAAGCGGCGCGAACGTTGTCCTCACGGCCCCGCGCCGTCAGCCCGACCTGCCTGCGGGTGCGCTTGGTGCGCTGCAGGGGCCCAACCAAAAGCGGTTTGCTGGAGAGGCGGGCGAGATGCCGCGCCAGTTCGGCCGCCTGGTTGAACCGCCGCAGGGAAAGCCGCGTCCAGTGCAGCGGCACGGGAATGATCCCGTCGCAGGCGGCCAGAGGCTCGGTTGCCGCCCGCAGCATCCAGGCCGCCATCATTGGCGCCAGATCGGTGCGGTCGCGATATTTCAGCCCATGCACAAGACCACGTGCCGCCCCTTCATGCAGGGCAACCGCGCGCAAACGGTCAAAGCTGGGCGGTGAGGCGATAGCTTCGGCGCAGACCATGCCCTCGCCGGGATCATAGGAAAACGGAATGCCCAGCACCTCGCAGAAAGGCCGCTCGATGAAGCGCATCTGCGACCAGCAGACGGGGCAGAGTGCAGAATGGCTGGCCGTGCGCACCCCACAGCCGCAGCAGCAGGGCGGATAGATGAAATCGAGCACAGGCCGCAGCCAGCCAGACAGGCTAGCCCATGATACTTGCCTCTCGATTTTCTCCACCGTATCCCCCATCTCTTGACATTACGCGAAGGGCAGCGCCCATGCGACCTGCAAAATTGACTGGAAACTGCCATGGACATCCTTTTCGACCTGCCCTTGATCACCAAGCGTCGCGAACGCGCGATGCGCCGGGCTGTGGCGGGCGCCGATTTTCTGATCGAGATTGCCGGACGCGAACTGGCCGAGCGGCTCTCGGTGGTGGAGCGGCATTTCGAAATGGGCGTCGAACTGCATGGCGGTACAGGCGCCACCGCCCGTCATGCGCTTGAGACCGGCCGGGTGGGCGAGATCCGCCGCTTGGAAACCGGCCCCTCCTTCGAAAGCACCGACATGCCTGTAATCTCGGCGCACCTTGAAGACGTGCCGCTTGAAGAACAGTCGGTCAATCTCGTGCTCTCGCCGCTGTCGTTGCATCTCACCAATGATACGCCGGGCATGCTGATCCGCATCCGCCGGGCGTTGAAGCCGGACGGGCTGTTTCTGGCAGCCATTCCGGGTGCCGGAACGCTCGGTGAGTTGCGCGATGTACTGCTGTCTGCCGAAGCCGAGATTTTCGGTGGCGCCAGCCCGCGGGTTATCCCCTTTCCCGATGTGCGCGACATTGGGGCGCTGCTGCAACGGGCGGGCTTTGCCCTGCCGGTTGTCGATGCCGACAGTTTCACGGTTCGCTATGACAGCCTGTTTGATCTGATGCGGGACCTGCGCGCCATGGGCATGACGAACCCGCTGGTGGGCCGCAGCCGCAAGCCGCTGACACGGGCGTTTTTCCTGCGCGCGGCGGAAATCTATGCCGAACGCTACAGCGATCCAGACGGTCGTATTCGCGCGACCTTTTCGATCGTCTATGTGTCTGGATGGGCACCGCATGAAAGCCAGCAGAAGCCGCTGAAGCCCGGTTCGGCCAAGATGCGGCTTGCCGATGCGCTGAGGGTCGAGCCGACAGCGGACGATGCGCAATAACCAGAGTTAGTTGGGAGCGATCGCGACCGATAGCGTATTGAACGTGTTTTGCAGCGCTCCACCGAAGCCACCGAGGCCGACGATCAGCGCAGCGGAGATCAGTCCGGCCAGAATTCCGTATTCTACAGCCGTCGCACCGGTCGAGTCGGAAAGAAAATCAAGCAGCTTCTTCATTGTCTTCCTTCGTCTGCAAACGGCAGCGGTGCCTCTTTGATCAGCAGGGACTGTCCGCGTCATAGCCCTGCACGATGCAGATCGAGCCGGGGCTATCCTGCAGCACGCTGCGGCGGATCGTATAATGCTTGGTGCCCTTTGTATCGTCCGATTTGATCGATCCGGTGGTGAGCGTATCAAACTCTTCCTGGACATGGGCCAGATGGCGCGAATCGGTACGATCCGCCAGCATCGGCGTGACGATCAGCGACAACGCGATCGCGGCAGTGCCAAACAGAAGTGCGATATTGAGAACGCCGGTCTTGCCCGACCTGACCGTTGCCCTTTGCTGGGCACGAACAGTCTTCCAGAATTCGTCGTCCATGGGAGCCTCGTTACGCAGACAGATTTCCGAAGCCTCATATTGAAGCAATCTTTTAAACGATCTGTTAACGCCAACGCATGAAGCTGCTGCGCTCCGAGAGGCTGTGAATTGTTCAGAGAAGATCCTGCAGGAAGGGAATGAGCGGCTCATCGGCCGGTGGCATGGGATAATCGCGCAGCGCCGAAGGCCGCACCCATTTGAGCGCCTGGCCCTCCTGGCCCCTCGGGATACCTTCATAGCGACGGCATACATAAAGCGGCATCAGCAGATGAAAGGTCTCATAGGTGTGGCTGGCAAAGGTCAGAGGTGCAAGGCAGGCCACTTTGGTGGCAATGCCAAGCTCCTCTTCCAGCTCGCGCACCAGCGTTTCTTCCGGCGTTTCGCCGGGCTCCACCTTGCCGCCCGGAAACTCCCAGAGCCCGGCCAGGCTCTTACCCTCCGGACGCTGCGCCAGAAGAATGCGCCCATCAGTATCGATGAGCGCGCAGGCGGCGACCAGCAGGATTTTCCGGTCGGAACTCATGCCGCATCCCCCTGACGCCAATAGTGATAACGATAGGCTTCGCGAAACCCGAACTTGCGGTAAAGCGAAAGCGCCGGCTCGTTTTCCACATGCACCTGCAACCAGGCTGTGCGTGCGCCGCTGATGCGGGCCCAGCGAAGCGCTGCCGTCAGGAGTTCGGTGCCCGCTCCCTGCCTGCGACGCTCGCGCGCCACGGCAAAGGAGAGAATGCCGGCCAGATCATTGTCCTGCACGCACAGCGTTACCGCCTGCGGGCCCTCGCCTGGATTTTCCGCAATGAACAGTCCGGTTGCCGGCTTGATCGCCGTGAGGATCTCGGCCAGTGCCGGCTTGATCGCCGGATCTTCCTCATGCACGGCAAGCGAGGCATCAATGTAGCGGCCGATATCATGGCTCGGCAGATGCCCCAGTGTGTCGGGAAGCTCCAGCCCGGTCAGATCCGCCGTCATCACCGAGACGCTCTCGAACGCCTGCCAGCCCTCGCCGGCCAAAGCCTGCAGAAGCAGCTTTGGTGCCAGAGGCGTTTCGCGCACCAAAAGCTCCCGGCCATAATGCTCGAAACGCTTGCGGGCCTTTTCGATCCGGATCGCAATATCGCGGTGGTCTGAGGGATCGAGTGGCACGACACAGTTCAGCCGCTTGGACGGATGCCCACCGGTCAGCCGGATCTGCCAGCTGCCATCATAGACCACGGAGGCCGCCGGCCAGGCGCGAAAGCCCACGGCTTCCAGTCGCCGCACCTGCGGCAGATCGCCGTGGGAAGAAAATGCCTGCATCAAAAGATCAGCTCCGGTAATCGCCATTGATGGCGACATATTCCTTCGTGAGGTCGCATGTCCAGACTGTAGCACAGCCCTCGCCCAGACCGATATCGACACGCACAGGAATATCCTCCTGCTGCATGACCGCCGTGGCCGCCGCCTCCGAATAGCCCGCGTCGCGTTCACCATTGACGGCGACGCGCACATCGCCGAACCAGATTGCCAGCAGGTCGCGGTCGGCCATTTCGCCGGACTTGCCAACAGCCATGACGATACGGCCCCAATTGGCATCTTCGCCGGCAACTGCCGTCTTGACCAGCGGCGAATTGGCGATGGACAGCGCGATGCGCTTGGCGGCCAAATCGGTTTCGGCGCCGGTCACGGTCACTTCCACCATTTTGCGCGCGCCTTCGCCGTCACGCACCACCTGCAGCGCCAGATCCTTGAGGAGATCGTTGAGTGCGGCCCTGAAAGACGAAAGACGCGGATCCTCGGCGGTTTCGACGCGAACCTGGCCTTCGGCTTTGCCCGTCGCAAACAGAAGAAGCGTGTCGGACGTCGACGTATCGCTATCCACAGTGACCGAATTGAAGGTGGGGCCAACGCCCGCCGACAAGAGAGCCTGCAGCGCGGCGGGCGCAATATCGGCATCGGTTGCCACGAAGGACAGCATGGTCGCCATGTCCGGCGCGATCATGCCTGCACCCTTGGCGATACCGTTGATCGTCACCGTTACGCCGCCGATTTCGGCGGTCCGGGTCGCAACCTTCGGATAGGTATCGGTGGTCATGATGGCCTTGGCGGCCTCCAGCCAGAAATCGCCCTTGGCGCCCTCATGCATCTCGCCCAGCACGCCGGCAAATTTCGTCGCATCCAACGGCTCGCCGATCACACCGGTGGAGGCAAGGAAGATCTCGCCCATGTCGCAGCCGACAGCCTCAGAGGCAGATTTCGCCGTCAGTTCCGTCGCCGCCCGACCCTTGACGCCGGTAAAGGCATTGGCATTGCCGGAATTGACCACAACCGCCCGTGCGCGGCCATTGCCAAGATTGGCGCGGCAGAAATCCACCGGTGCCGACGGGCATTTCGAACGGGTGAAGACGCCGGCAACAGATGCCGGTTCATCAAACACCATCAACAGTACATCGGTGCGGTTCTTGTACTTGATGCCGGCGGCAGCGGTTGCCATGCGCAGTCCGCGAAGGACCGGCATGTCGGGATAGGACTTCGGGGCAAGGGGAGAAACGGTTGCGGACATGGACTTGGACCCTGGACAGAAAAAGGCCCGCAAATGCGGGCCTGAGATTGAGGATGAAGCGCGCTTACTCGCTCTTGGTCAGCTCGTCATAGCCCTTGCGCAGGGTCTCGTCGACGATCTCTACCTTCTGCTCAGCCTTCGCGCCGTCGATGATGGCAGAATACTTCTCCTGCATGACGATCTGACGAACCTGCGGTTCGACCTGTTCGAAAGCCGGCGGCTGAGCGTCACGCTTGTCTTCGACCTTGATCACATGGAAGCCGAACTGCGACTTGACCGGGGTCTTGGTATAGGCGCCCTTGGCCAGCGAGAAGGCTGCTTCTTCGAATTCCGGAACCATGCGGCCCTTGGTGAAATAGCCAAGATCGCCGCCTTCAGACTTGCTGGTGTCTTCCGACTTTTCCTTGGCCAGTTCAACGAAGTCCTTGCCTTCATCCAGCTGCTTGATGATGGCCTTGGCTTCTTCCTCAGTCTTTACCAGGATGTGGCGGGCACGCACTTCCTCTTCCTTCGGCAGGGCTGCAACTTCCTTGTCGTAGCGCGCCTTCACTTCTTCCGGCTTCAGCTTGTCGAACTGGTCGCGCAGATAGGCATTGTGCAACTCGCGCTCCTGGAGCGCCGCCATGCGCTTCTTGAAGTCGTCACTGTTCTGCAGACCGGCCTCTTCAGCCTTCTTGGCCACCAGCTTGATATCGATGATCTGCGACAGGGCGGCAATCTTCTTCTGCTCCTCCGGCATCTGCTGGTACTGAGCGCTCAGATTGGTGATGGCAACATCAAGATCGGCCTGGCGGATTTCAACCGCGCCAACCTTGGCGACCACAGCATCTTCCTGGGCATAGACGGGTGCCTGGAAGGAAACAGCTGCGGCAAGGGCGGCAGCTGCGAGGAGTTTGTGGCGAAACATTCAGGAACTACCTTTCGAATTGGGCACCAGTCTCGGTTCAAGCGAGCCCGGCCGGAACACTCTCAGAAACACCGGATTGTGGCCATTCTGTATCGGCCGGAACCGTTGACATCATTCGACCCCCCTCTTATCTGTCACGCTACTTCGCGTCCAGAAGAGTTTCCGGGCGGGTCTGCCAAATTGCCTGTGTAAAACCGGAGCAAGGAACCCACCTCGAAGACTCACATAAGTGATGGTACATCAGTTCAGAAAGGACCATTCTCATGGTCAGCTTCGGTGGGATAGCCCGCAAGATCTTCGGTTCGTCCAATGACCGCCGCGTGCGTGGCTACCGCACGCATGTCGAAAAGATCGGTGCACTGGAAGAGAGCATCAAGTCTTTGTCCGACGAGGCGCTCGCGGCAAAGACCGTAGAATTCCGCCAGCAGTTGGCCAATGGAAAGAGCCTGGACGATCTGTTGATCCCGGCATTCGCCGTTGTGCGTGAGGCGTCAAGGCGGGTTCTCGGCATGCGCCCCTTCGACGTGCAGCTGACCGGCGGCATGATCCTCAACGATGGCGCGATCGCCGAAATGAAGACCGGCGAAGGCAAGACGCTGGTGGGAACCCTGCCCGTCTATCTGAACGCCCTGCCGGGCAAGGGCGTGCATGTCGTGACGGTGAACGACTATCTCGCCCAGCGCGACGCCGCCACCATGAGCCGGCTGTACGGATTCCTCGGCCTGACCACTGGAGTCATCGTGCATGGCCTGGACGACGAGCAGCGCCGCGCGGCCTATGCCTGCGACATCACCTATGCGACAAACAACGAGCTTGGCTTCGATTACCTGCGCGACAACATGAAATATGACCGCGGCCAGATGGTGCAGCGCGGCCATAATTTCGCGATCGTCGATGAAGTGGATTCCATCCTCGTCGATGAAGCGCGCACGCCGCTGATCATTTCCGGTCCGCTCGACGACCGCTCCGAATTGTACAATACGATCGATGCCTTCATTCCGGTTCTGACGCCGGACGACTACGAGATTGACGAGAAGCAGCGTTCGGCCAACTTCTCGGAAACCGGCACGGAAAAGCTGGAAAACCTGCTGCGGGCTGCCGGCCTGTTGAAGGGTGAATCGCTCTACGACGTGGAAAACGTTGCGATCGTTCACCACATCAACAACGCGCTGAAGGCCAACAAGCTGTTCCAGCGTGACAAGGACTACATCGTCCGCAACAACGAGATTGTCATCATCGACGAGTTTACCGGCCGCATGATGCCCGGCCGCCGGTATTCGGAAGGCCAGCACCAGGCTCTGGAAGCCAAGGAAAAGGTACAGATCCAGCCGGAAAACCAGACGCTCTCCTCGATCACCTTCCAGAACTATTTCCGCATGTATGCAAAGCTTGCCGGCATGACCGGTACGGCCTCCACCGAAGCGGAAGAATTCTCCAACATCTATAGCCTCGATGTTGTCGAGGTGCCGACCAACCTGCCGATCCAGCGTATCGACGAGGACGACGAGGTCTATCGGTCGGGCGAAGAGAAGTTCAAGGCAATCATCGAAGAAATCAAGGTTGCCCATGCGCGCAACCAGCCGGTGCTGGTCGGCACAACATCGATCGAGAAGTCCGAACTGCTGGCCACTATGCTGCGCCAGTCCGGCTTTACCAATTTCAGCGTTCTGAACGCCCGCTATCACGAGCAGGAAGCCTATATCGTTTCGCAGGCCGGCGTGCCGGGTGCCGTCACCATCGCCACGAACATGGCGGGCCGCGGCACCGACATCCAGCTCGGCGGCAATATCGACATGCGCCTGGAGCGCGAACTGGAGGGCATGGAGCCCGGCCCGGAACGCGACGCCAAGGAAGCGGCCATCCGCGCCGACGTGAAGGAACTGAAGGCCAAGGCGCTGGCCGCCGGCGGCCTCTTTGTCATCGCCACCGAACGCCATGAGAGCCGCCGCATCGACAACCAGCTGCGTGGACGCTCCGGCCGTCAGGGCGACCCTGGCCGCTCGAAATTCTACCTGTCGCTGCAGGACGACCTGATGCGGATCTTCGGCTCCGACCGCATGGACGGCATGCTGCAGAAGCTTGGCCTGAAGGAAGGTGAAGCGATCGTCCATCCCTGGATCAACAAGGCTCTGGAACGCGCGCAGAAGAAGGTTGAAGCCCGCAATTTCGACACCCGCAAGAACCTTCTGAAATATGACGATGTCACCAATGACCAGCGCAAGGTGATCTTCGAACAGCGCATCGAACTTATGGACGCGACGGATCTGACGGAAACCGTCACCGACATGCGCCATGAAGTCATCGACATGCTGGTGACCAAGCATATTCCTGAGCGCGCCTATGCCGAGCAATGGGATGCGGCTGGCCTGAAGGAAGGCCTCGAACGCCTGCTGAACCTCAACCTGCCCGTCGAGGACTGGGTCAAGGAAGAAGGCATTGCCGAGGACGATATCCGCGAGCGGATCGTCGAAGTCGCCGATGCCGCCGCCAAGGATCGCGCCGAACGCTTCGGGCCAGAGATCATGACTTATGTGGAACGCTCCATCCTTCTGCAAACGCTCGACAATCTGTGGCGCGAGCATATCGTCAATCTCGATCACCTGCGCTCCGTTGTCGGTTTCCGCGGCTATGCCCAGCGCGATCCGCTTCAGGAATACAAGGCGGAAGCTTTCGAGCTGTTCCAGGCACTTCTGGCCAACCTGCGCGAAGTGGTCACCGCCCAGTTGATGCGCGTCGAACTTGTGCGCGATGCGCCGCCGGCACCTGAGCCGCCGCCGATCATGCAGGCCCATCACATTGATGCAACCACCGGCGAAGATGAATTCGGCCAGCCGATCGGCTATCCGGTCGCCGCTGCGGAAAACCGCGATCCGGCAGACCAGGAGACCTGGGGCAAGGTTGGCCGCAACGAGCCGTGCCCTTGCGGTTCCGGAAAGAAGTACAAGCACTGCCACGGCGCATTCGAAGCCGTCTGACGCCAAGTTTTTCACGCCATCAAGGGCCGTATCTCGAAAGGGGTACGGTCTTTTCATTTGGCCGATCCGCCCGTTTGACTTGCAACTGACCACCGACAGGCAATCGTTTCTTAACCGTAGCCAACGCATAGTGGCGGCCTTGTTCTTGCGTCACTGCGAGTAAGGCGTGCCTGACATGACAGTCATCGAAACGGCGGAGAAATTTCTCCCGCTCAGCCTCCGGATTCGGCTTGCGCCGATGATCCGCAGGCTTGCGCCCGTTTTGTCGGGTGCAGACGAAACCTCGCGTGCGCAGCGCATGGCACTGATCGCCTTTGCCATCCGAATCATCAGCGCCGCCATTGCCTTCATCTCGCAGATCGTCCTGGCACGCCTGATGGGTGAATTCGAATACGGCATTTTTGCCTTTGTCTGGGTGCTGGTCGTCGTCTTCGGCAATCTCTCCTGCCTCGGTTTCCACACCGCCGTCATCCGCTTCCTGCCCTTGCACGAAACACGCGGCGAACATGAACTGGTGCGCGGGTTGAACTGGACGGCACGGGTATTTGCCCTGCTTTGCGCCAGCATTCTGGCCGTCTCGGGCTATGCCTTCCTGCAGGTGTTTGACCATATCGTGCCGGACTACTGGATGGTGCCGGTCTTCCTCGGCCTCATTACCCTGCCGATGATTGCGCTGGGCGATGTACTGGACGGCACGGCGCGCGCCAATGGCTGGGCTGTCACCGCCATGAGCCCAACCTATATCATGCGGCCGCTGCTGATCCTGGCGCTGATGCTGCTGGCCATCTGGTGGGGTGCACCGCGCGGCGCCCGCACCGCCATGGAGGCGGCCCTTGTCGCCACCTATATCACCACGCTCCTGCAATTCTTGCGAGTGACCTGGCGGCTGCGCCGGCATCTGGGGCCTGGCCGGCTTGCCTTCGATATTCGCCCGTGGACGCGCTTTGCCCTGCCGCTTTTTCTCGTTGACGGTATCGGCTTTCTGCTGACCAATTCCGACGTGGTGGTGGTTGGCCTCTATCTGCCACCGGATCAGGTGGCCATCTATTTTGCTGCTGCCAAAACCATAGCGCTTGTGCAATTTGTCTATTTTTCCGTGAAGGCTGCGGCTGCGCCGCGCTTTTCGACCATCATTGCCAAGGACGACCGCCAGGAATTGACCGAATTTGCCGGCCAGGCGGCACGGTGGACGTTCTGGCCCGCCCTCGTCGTGGGCCTGACCGTGCTTGCAGCGGGCAATCTGCTGCTGTCGCTGTTTGGCTCAGCTTTCACCGAGGGCTACCCGCTGATGGTGATCCTGTTTGCCGGCATTCTGGCCAAGGCCTCTGTTGGACCCGGCGAGATCCTGCTCAACATGGCAGGGCGGCAGAAGCTCTGCGTCATCCTCTACGGTTTCATCCTCATTTCCAGCATTGCCCTCAACATGCTGCTCATTCCACGCTTCGGCCTCTTTGGTGCCGCAACGGCAACCGCCGCCGCCATGATGATCGAAGCGATCCTTCTTCATATTGCCGTGCGCCGCACGCTGGGCATCGTGATCTTTGCCTTTGCGCGGCCAATGCCGGCATCATCGCATGAAAGGCAGGACGATCATGGTTGAGCTTCCGCCACGCGCAGCCTCGCTGCTGGACCCGGCCGCGATACCGCCCGCTCTGCCCGCCGAACGGATGCCGGTCGAGATCCCGGACGCGCCGCTGAAACTGGCCGTCGGGCGTCCGGGCCGCAGCCTGTCGGTCTATCCGGCTAGCATGGGCTATGACCTGCAGGAGGAACTCGACTTCCTGTCCAACAGGGCGATGGAGCCGAACATTTTCTTTACCGGGCGAATGCTGGCGCCCGCCATGCCGCGCGTCGAGGATCGGCAGGTGCAACTCGCCCTTATCCGCGACCAGTCCGATCGCTATGGCCGCATGCGGTTGCTGATGCCGTTCTCGCAGGAAAAACCCGGTTTCTCGATAGGGGCTGCCTCGATCATCCGGGTCTGGGCCAATCCCTTCGGTCCGCTCGGCACGCCGCTGGTCGATGCCGAAGATGCAGCTGAGACTCTCGACAATCTGTTGGAGGTTCTGGGAAGTCGTGAAGCGCGCCTGCCCAAGGTGCTCGTTATGCCTGACCTGCGGTTCGGCGGCCGTTTCGCGCAGTTGATGCGCGCTGTGGCACTTGCCCGCAATCTGCCGGTCACGATTACCGGCACCTATCAGCGCCCCATGCTGGAAAGCCCTCTCGACGGTGGCACCTATCTGAAACAGGCGGTTTCCCCGCACCATTTGCGGGAAATGGGCCGTCAATGGCGCAGGCTTGCCGCCGATGGCCCACTCACTTACGAGGTTGCCCGCCAGCCGGCCGATATAAGGCGCCGCGCGGAAGAGTTTCTGGCGCTTGAGGCCAAGGGCTGGAAGGGTCGCAAGCGTTCCGCGCTTATCAATGACCGTTACCGAGCAGCCTTTGCCCGCGAGGCCATCGGCAATCTGGCGGAAGCCGATGCTGTGCGCATCCACACAATCGACTACAAGGGCAAGGCGATCGCCTCACTGGTCGTGTTCGTCATGGCCGGCGAAGCCTATACTTGGAAGACAGCCTATGATGAGGAGTTCTCGCGCTTCTCGCCCGGCAAGCTGCTGATGATGAAGCTGACTGACTGGCATCTTGATGACGCCAATATCACGCGCTCCGACAGTTGCGCCGTGCCGGATCATCCGATCATGAGCCGGTTCTGGAGCGAACGAGAGGAGATGGGAACGCTCGTCATCGGCCTTACCGAAGCTGGCGATCGCGACGTGCGCCAGGTGGCAGCACAACTCCACCTCTACCGCAACACCCGCAACATGGCCCGCATCCTGCGCGAAAAGATCATGGGCCTGGCCGGACGAGAGGGGTAAGACAGGAAGCCGGCGCGCAAAAGTCTCCTCACAGCAGCTGCGAGAGCCCCCAGAGCACGAGCGTCCATATCGTGATCGACACGACGATGCTTGCCAGAAGATATCGAAATCGCTTTGTCATCAGACCTGGATAACCCAGAACAGGCCAGTCTTTGGTCCCACAGACGATCAAAGCTGAACAATCCTATGCCAATTTACAGCAATTCCGATTGGAACGCGCCTTTGTGAAACACAAAGTTCGTGGCCATATCACGGCAGAGGACCGATTTCACGACACGGATCGCAAGTCTCCTTGGCTTGCGTCTGACTTCAAAATGCCACGACTACCCGTGATGCGTGCGTTGCGTGCCATCGGTCAATGAATGCTGGCCATACAGCTGATTGCCGCCATCGGTCGATGGCCTCAAGGCAGCTGTTTCCACGTGGATGAACACTGCCCAGATTCCAAGAGACAGAATGGCACTTGCCAGCCAGACTTTGCCGCGACCCGTCATGATGAATTCCTTCTCCGCAAGACGATGAGAGACCTTTCGACGACCTTTGTGCCGAAGATCCGGTAATTCGAGACATTTTCATGGCGCATTTGGCGCAAGCCCACCCATTCACGATCAAGTGACATCGGGCCGCGAACGGACCTCCTCATCCCAAGAACCCACGTCCCCAACTCCCAATTGCACAAATGCCACATTTGGAGACAGTGTTAACTATTCATTCATTATAAGGATGACTCGCAAGTCGCTTTGGAGTAAAGATCAGGAAACTAAGGCGTTTTGTGTGGGTTGGTGGAAAATGAGCCTAATTGCTAATCAAAATTCTGCTGACAATTTAGTCTACACGAGCTCAAAAGCAGCAAGCTCGGAATATAGTCCTTTGACATTCCCCGACACGGCACAGTCTGCGATCCTGTCGTCTTTAGCCAAGCGAAGCTTCGATATCGTATTCTCCGCAGCTATATTGGTTCTTTTGCTGCCCGTGCTGCTGCTGATAGCGCTTTCAATCAAACTGGAAAGCCGCGGTCCGGTGCTGTTTCGCCAGACGCGATGGGGGCGCGATCAGAAATTGATCGTGATTTACAAGTTCCGATCCATGCGTCAGGACCTTTGCGATCATTCTGGGGTCACACAGACAACGGTCGAGGATCCGCGAATTACGCGTGTGGGCGCATTTTTGCGGAAAACCAGCCTTGATGAACTGCCGCAGTTCATCAATGTGCTGAAAGGTGACTTGTCTGTCGTTGGACCACGGTGCCATGCCATAGGCATGTTTGCCGGTGGTCAGCGTTACGAGGATCTCGTTCCGGAGTATCATCAGCGACATACCGTGCGGCCGGGCATTACGGGCCTTGCGCAGGTGCGTGGTTGGCGCGGCCCAACGACCGACCCGGTTCACGCTCGGGCACGCATCGTCAGCGACCTTTACTATATCAAAAACTATAGTTTCCTGCTGGATATGAAGATCGTCATCGCAACGATCAAGAATGAGATGAGCGGCGGCACGGGGCTCTGATTCGACCTCGAAACGCCAGCTGCAAACCAGCAGCCGCCTTCATTGCAACCGGTTCAGTCGGCTTCCAAACACATTCCTGCAACAGAACAACTCTCCCAGCTTTGCTCAGGATTGATGCAATCGAGTGCAACGCGATAAATCCGTGCATGCGTCTTGCAATCGTGGACGAGAATCCCATTTCCTACTCAGTGGCAGCCATTGTACGGGCACTGCCATTTTCGGGGCGGCACGCACCCTGGCCCCAATGAAGGAGGACATCATGTCTTCCGGCGAAGCTTCAAAGTCCATCTATCCTGTCTGGCCCGATCTTACACGCAACGCCCCGCATGGCGCATGCCTGCGTCATGTCACAGCTGGTCCTGGCCTCAAGCGTAACGTTGTGCGTTTTGCAACCACACGCTTCCAGCAGCGGCCACGCTCGACCGTCATGGTGCGGCAATATCCCGGCATCGGAGGGTTTCAGTCTTGACCCTTTCCTTCCCCAATCCTGCCAGAAGCTATGATGAAAGCCGCCGCCGAGTTCGGTTCCTTGGCCATGACGGATTAATGCAGATCCGCTTCTTCCTGCCGGTGGAAATCCTCGCCGCGGACCTTTCGTCGCGCACCCCCACCGAGGCCGACTACCTCTCGGCGTTTGATGGCATGCGCAAACGCATCTTCGAAATTGCCCAGAAGACCTATGCGTCAAAGCAAAAAGACATGATCGAACTTGATCCGCGCAGTTTTGGCCGCACCGCCTGATCTGCGGACCTTCGTCCGTGGTCCTCGCGCGGCCAGGACATGGTATTTTAAGGGGACTGGCTGGCTGACGGATCGGTTGAAAGCCGGAACGCGGCCCTTCTGCCGTGACGCACCATTGCGCATGCACCGAATGCCCAGACACGGGCCGCAAACGCCATCGCCCGTCCGCTACGGCGCTCCTGCCACTCCAGATCAAGGAAGTTTGCTCGATGTTTACCAGATCCAAGACGCGCACAGTGCATTTCCAACGTCCGTTCACGCTTTCAGGCCTCGGCGGCATGCAGCCACCGGGCGATTACCAGGTGCAGGACGATGAAGAACAGATCCCCGGCATTGCCTGGCTCGCCTATCGGCGCGTGGCAACCCTGATCGATATCATCTCCGGCCCAACGATCAGCCGGGTCGCGATAGACAATGCCGATCTGCAGGCCGCGATCGACAAGGATCGGGCCATACCGTTCACCCGCGTAACCTAGCGCTTCTATTCCAGCATTTCATAGAAGAGCGATCGCCAAGCGGGCGTCAGATGTCAAATTCATTCCACGAACCGTGCCTGAATACAGGCCTGTCGGCAAAGCAAAGGAACTTTAATGCCTCCTCATCGGTTCTCTATCGGCCAGCTTGTCCGCCTCACCAAAAATCGCCTGCTCTCGCGACCGGCCAACCAGACCTATACGATCCAGGCGCCACTACCCTGGCAGGGCGATCAACCGCAGTACCGACTGCGCGATGCGCAGTCCAACCAGGAGCGCGTCGCGCTGGAGCAGGATCTCGAGCGGATCAATCTGATCTGAACTCCGGTTCACACCGGATCTGCTATGCCCGGCCACCGGCATCCCGCCGTTGAAGGGCGCGACCGTCCTTAAAGGGGAATTCTGATGACAAAGACCAAGCGCATCGCGTTTATCGGCAATTCCCTTCCCCGACAGTGTGGTATCGCCACCTTCACGACAGATCTCAGCCAAGCCATGTCCAACCCGGCACAAGGGGTGGAAACGCGCATCGTCGCGATGACCGATCGCAAATTGAACTACGACTATCCGCAGAATGTAGTGTTTGAAATCCGCGATGGCGAGATCGAGGACTATGTCACCGCAGCTCGCATCCTCAATAGCGGCGATTACCGGGCCGTGTCACTGCAACATGAGTTCGGTATCTTCGGCGGCCCGGACGGAGAGTTCATCCTCACCCTGCTGTCGCACCTGCGCCTTCCCGTCGTGACGACATTTCACACCATTCTGGCAGAACCGACACCCTCGCAAAAGAAAGTGCTGCAGAAGGTGGCAGCTGCATCAAGCCGCGTGGTGGTGATGGCCGACAAGGGGCGTGAGTTTCTGGAAAGCGTCTATGGCGTGGACCCCGGCAAGATCGACATCATCGCCCATGGCATTCCAGACAGAGCCTTTCACGACCCCGAGCGTGCCAAAGGCAAGATGGGCTATAGTGGCCACCCGGTCATTCTGACCTTCGGTCTTCTTTCGCCAAACAAAGGCATCGAGGTGGTGATCGACGCCATGCCGGCCATCCTGGAAGCGCAGCCGAACGCGCTGTACATCGTACTGGGCGCCACGCATCCCAACCTCTTGCGGCAGGAGAAGGAGGCCTATCGCGACAGCCTGCGGGCTCGGGCCGAGCAACTGGGGGTCGAACAGTCCGTCATCTTCCTCAATCAATTCGTCGATGTGCCGACGCTTCTCGATTTCATTGCCTTGTGCGATGTCTATGTAACACCCTATCTCGATGAGGCACAGATGACCTCCGGCACGCTGGCCTACAGTTTCGGCATGGGCAGCGCGGTAGTCTCGACACCCTATTGGCATGCACGCGATCTGCTGGCAGATCAGCGCGGCATTCTGGTGCCATTCGGCGATGCGCAGGCTGCAGGCGACGCGATCTCCCGTCTGCTGAATGACGACGCCTTGCGGTTGGCCATGCGCCAGGCCGCCTTCGAAGCCGGCCGGCTCATGATCTGGTCGCATATCGCCTCGCTCTATTTAAAGAGCATCGAGACGGCACGCGCAGCCTATCGACCGCGTCTCATCAGCGATCTGATGACGCACAGCATGGCGCGCGCGCCGCAGACCACTGCTCTAAAACTCGGCCACTTCCATGTCATGTGCGATGATACCGGCATTTTCCAGCATGCAGTCTATTCCGTGCCAGACCGCACACATGGCTATTGCGTGGACGACAATGCGCGGGCGCTGATCCTTGCCTGCCAACTGGCCGCTGCCGGTGAAACGGGCATTGCCGACCGTATGACTGCATCCTTCGCGGGCTTTATCCAGCATGCCTGGAACCCCGATCGCGAGCGCTTTCGTAACTTCATGAGCTTTGACCGTCGATGGCTGGAAGAAGAGGGGTCCGAAGACAGCCACGGTCGAACCCTTTGGGCGCTCGGGGTATGCGCTGCGTCAGACAGTGACCGGCCGCGCCGCCGCTGGGCAAGCGCCCTGTTTGCGCGCGCCATGTCTGCATCGCGGCAGTTTCGGTCACCCAGAGCCTGGGCCTTCACATTGATCGGGCTTGATGCCTATGCAACGACAAACCACCAGGATGAACGGGCAGCCGAACTGCGCACCGAACTGGCAGAGTGCTTGATGGCACTTCTGCACCAGGTTTCAAACGGTGATCGACACTGGTTCGAAGAAGGCCTGTCCTATGAGAATGCGCGGCTTTGCCAGGCATTGATCACGACCGGCATGGCAACCGGCTCCAGCGAAATGGTGACAGCCGGGCTGCGATCCCTGCGCTGGTTGATGCAGCAGCAGATGGCGCCAGGTGGTCAGTTCCGGCCCATCGGCACGGAAGGGTTTTTCGATGTGGGCGAGCCGCCCAAGATCTTCGACCAGCAGCCGGTGGAGGCAACAGCTACCATATCCGCCTGCCTGGCAGCTTTTGATGCCACGCAGGAAAAGACATGGGCAGAGGCAGCAGCCCGCACCTTCACCTGGTTTACCGGCAGCAATGACCATGGGCTGTCCCTGGTCGACCCGGAAACCGGAAGCTGCCGCGACGGACTGCACCCGGACCGGGCGAATGAAAACCGTGGCGCGGAATCTGTGCTTTGCTACCTGATCTCCTGCCTCGACGTCGGCCGCCTGCAGCGCCTGGCGCAAGCGACGCCGCAACGGGCGGAAATTCGCCAGCTATCCTGAGACGATCAGAATTCTGCAGTGTCCAAACAAAAAGGATCAGCCTTGCCCCATTCGAGCATTCTCAACCGGCAGGCCCTCTATTTAAGGCCCGATCCAACACGGGTTATCGTTCGACCCTTCAAACCCTCAACCGAACCGCGGCACCTCAAACCACGCGACAAAACCCGAGCAAACGAGATTGTCGATCGGGTCCTGACGCTCGACCAGACCGCCACGGCAAACCAGCTGCGGGATATCCTGCACAATTTCGAGGGCAGGCACCGCAATCTCCTGCGCCAGTTTGAACTGCGTGCCGATAGTATGGAGGATGCATTTTGCCACCACCAGCGCTTCAGCCAGCAGGAAAGGCAATTGATCGGCGCCTATTTCATGAACGAATACTCATTCGAATCGGCCGCACTCTTCAACCCGAGCATCGTGCCGCATCCTGACCAGAGCGACGTTGCGGACGGCAACCGACGGGTGATCATCAGTCTCAGAGCCGTGGGAGAAGGTCACATCTCATCGCTGACCTTTCGCTCCGGCATGATAAACACTGACGGTGCCGTGAGCATTGATCCGCCGGTGCAATTGGCCTGCCTGCCCGACATTCACGCCAATGATGGCCTGGCAGCGACAGGCTGCATTGCGTTAAGCTTCAAAAGCGAAAGTGATCTAAGCGAACGGGTCATCTTTCCGGCGACGGAGGCCCAGTCCAATGGAATAGAGGACGCCCGTTTCGTCGCCTTCGAGGATGAGGGAAAGACGGTCTACTTCGCCACCTATACGGCCTATAGCGGCTCATCGATCCGCTCTGAACTTCTGGAAACCCGCGATTTCCTGAATTTTACGCTGACGCCGCTGCGCGGGCCTGCAGCTCGCAACAAGGGCATGGCGCTGTTTCCGCGGCGCATCAACGGACGATATGCCATGATCGCGCGCCAGGACAGCGAAAATCTCTTTCTGCTCTATTCCGATGACCTGCATCACTGGGATGAGGGTCATCTTCTGATGAAGCCGGAATTTGCCTGGCAGTTCGTCCAGATCGGCAATTGTGGATCACCCGTGGAGATCGACGAGGGCTGGCTGCTGTTTACTCATGGTGTTGGTCCCATGCGCCGCTATTCGATCGGGGTGACGCTTCTCGACAAGCAGGATCCCAGCATCATCCTATCGCGCACAGTAGAGCCGCTGCTCCAGCCGGAACCTACAGAGCGGGAGGGCTATGTACCCAATGTCGTCTATTCCTGCGGCGCCATGCGCCATGGCGACCTGATCGCGCTTCCCTATGCCGTATCGGATAGCTATTCCAATTTCACCACCATCCAGATCAATGCACTGCTCAGCTCAATGCGCCCCGTTGGATAGAGTAGTTGAGCGGGTTTCGATCATCGATACTCGGCATAAAGTTACAGTGCCGTCATTTCGCGGATGGACAAGATGACGGCGACCGGATCATAGGGCTTGGCCATGAAGCGAGCCTCGACGGGCAGGAGCGCAACATCAACCTTGCGATGCCCTGACGTCACGATGATCTTGATCGCTGGCCAGCGATCGCGCACGGTTGCCACCAATTTCAACCCGTCAATCCCGCCCGGCATGCCAACATCGGTGAACAGCAACTGGATGGTTTCGTTGGCGATAAGGGCTTCAACCGCCTGCGCGGAGCTAGCGGCTTCGAACACAGTAAACCCGGCCTGTTCCAGATCATCGACAATCCTCATGCTGATCAACGCCACGTCTTCGACAACAAGAATTGGGATGCGTGGATTGCTCATAAAACATTCAATCTATTGTGGACCAGCCTATAGCCGTTTCCGCCGATGCCCTGCCCTTCAGCGTCCGGACCGTTCTCGCACTTGGTTTTGCGCGTAGAATGAAATTCGACACCCGGTATAACTCCCGGAGCGCGAGATCGAGCCATACCAATGCCGTTCACTTGCACTGGTCGATCCTTGACCCGCAGAGGGCATCACCCATTGGTATGTGCGCTGCGGTGGGAGATCGAAACCCTGTTTCCAGGTCCAGCGTCAGTCACGGCGATATTGGCATCCATCTGTTTGCCGAGCGCCTCGACGATCCCGGTTCCGTTGCCTTTCACACTATCGGTCTTCGGCGGCATGCCTATACCGTCACCCTTGACCTGCTGAGTCCAGTCCAGACCTTGGGTGTGAAAGGCAACGGCAATTTTGCCCTTGCGCTGGTTCGGAAAAGCATGTTTCAGCGCATTGATAACAATTTCGCTAAGGACAAGGCGGAGACTGACGGACATGTTGGAATCCGTCACGGTCTTGTCGACATTGAAGGTGATCGCGACTTGTTCGGGATCGTGGATAGACGAAACCCGCAGGCTGTTGCGCAATTGCTCGAAGTAGCTGCGCAGTTCGACATCAACCACGCTTGATGCAACAAGCTGCAGCTGAACAGCAGCTATCGACATGACCCGGCTATGGGCTGACTTCAGATGCGCTCGTGCCTCTTCAGTCTGAACCTTACGCGCGCTTTGCAAGAGAATGCTGGCGATGATCTGCTGGCTGCACCGACGCGCAACTCGCCATCCAACAAAACGATGGGTGCACTGGAAGAGCGCGATACCGGCCAGCGTAAGGCTCAGAGAAGCATCGGGATGCCGCTTCGTGGCAACAGTTGTGGGTGTTGTCCTTCCGACCAAAGGCTCGGGGTGCAAAGCCACTCCTAGGATAGACAAAAGTCAGTTCGCCGCGCGCTCCAATCTGATCAGGCTTCACACTGACATGGAAAGCGCTCGACCATGCGAGAAATCATCCCGCGCGAGGCTCTGGCGGAAATCTCAAGCATAAGAACCGATCCACATTCCGGGTTTCCGATAAAATGTGGTCGCTGCCGGACCAACACCATGTCAGTCAAACGTTATATTCACATTGTGAGTTGCAAGATCAGCAGCAAGGATTTAGCAAACGGCTTGATCCAATTCATGCTGGCCAAATCAACCGCCAAGGACCAATCAGTCCACGTGTGCGGTTGGCACATACATCGAAAGTGAAAATGCTCAGAAAGTTGAGAGCTTTGTTTGCAGGCCGGACGCTCGCGCCGCAGTCAACGCCAAGACGCCGAATTCATCTTGGTGAAGAGCAGCCGTCTTATCCAGTCTACGCGATTGGTGACGTGCATGGCTGCCTTTCCCTGCTCAAGGGCGCTGAGGAGCGTATTGCCGCAGACATCGATAGGCTGGGCAAAAAGGGCTTGGTCGTACTTTTGGGTGACTACGTTGATCGCGGCCCACATTCGGCTGGCGTGATCTCGCATCTCATGGCGCCAAGTGCGTTTGGATTGAAGCGCGTTGCGCTCTGTGGCAATCATGACGACGTTTTCGCCTCTCTTCTCGATCAGCCGGAAAAGATCCCGGATTGGATTTCCTTTGGCGGGCGAGAGACGCTGATGTCCTATGGCATCGATTTTGACCAGTTGCACGATCGCAGGCAGACTGATCCGGCAACGCTGAGCGCAGTCATCCGCGATGCCGTGCCGACAAGCCACATCACCTTCCTGCAAAACATGCCGATCTGCCTTCAGATCGGCAAGTTTCTGTTTGTTCATGCGGGATTGCGCCCCGGCATAGATCTTGACCGACAGAGCGACGAAGACATGATGTGGATTCGCGAACCTTTCCTCACCAATGGACCTGAATTGGCGCTCACCGTCATCCATGGTCATACACCCAGTGTGAAAGCTTCGATCGGTCCGGGACGGATTGGCATTGACACCCAGGCCTATTCGACCGGCGAACTGACGGTCCTTCGGCTTCTCGACGGATCTGCGTCGATCTTGCCCCCATGACAGAGGCCACAATACAAGATGTCGAGGACGGGAACATGTCGGGTGGTACCGAAGAGGTTCATCCGGCAGTGCAATTTTGAGCGGATCTGGCCTTCCACGACGGCAATACCGGCGGTGCGTAGTTGAAAGGAACGCGGTTGATGACTGGGGAACCTATACCAAGTTTCAATCATCGACACTTGGTATAGGTGTGTTTGCCTGTCCCGCTGCTTCAATTCTGGGCAAAATGACAAAGCCGCATGAAGACTGAAAACTGGCCCAACCCAACCGGATCGAAATATGCTACAGCTTTGACGGCAATGACGGGCGGGCGACCCCAGTCTCACCTGTTCTGGATGCGCTAGCATCAAAGGCGACGCCGGCGCGCACCAGAAGGTTCACACGCTCATCCGGCATCAGCGCAGCAAAGGCAGAGGCAGCCTGTTGCTGCGCGGGATTGAGTTTTTTCCAGATGGAAGCAGTATCCCTGACCGGCGCCCACAGCATCAGCGTCTGGAGATCTCGCTCGAAGCTCGTCGCTGCACCCTTCAGCACATAGGGAGACACTCTACCCCATTGGGCAAAACGTGCCTGCAAGGATGCAAGTTCTGCAGGCGCATAAAATTCCGCGTATTCCAGCAGTCGGATCTGCTCATCGGCCGAGCGCCCCAAAAACCAGTTGGCAAAGGCAAGCCGTGACCAGAGCAGGCCATTGGTAGGCTCGCACTTCAAAGCCTTTTGGGCATCATCCGAAAGTTGGTTGAGCGCGACGATCCATGCGTCGCGATTGGTCGCCGGTGTAAATGCATCGGCATACATCACACCCAGTTCCACAGCAGCTTCGATACCACCGGTGGCGCACGAAGACAGAGCGGCAGTCGCAATCTGTCGGCGCGCCTCAATCGTTGCGGGCGGTACAGACGCCTGGCTCGCCGCCCAGGCGCGAAACTGACGCAGTTCCTGCACCTGCGCAGCGGTTCTCAATTCACGAAAAGCGACGACCGAACAGACCGCGCACAGGGAAACCAGAACGGCACAGCCGACGATATTACGCTTTGTCATCGACATAATAACTGCTGTAGCGACCCTGATAATATTCCGAGGAACCGTATTCGCGGTAGAACTTCATGCGCTCGGTATCCACCTTGTTGAGGAAGGCACCCAGGCATTTGTCGGCGACAAGCGGGTCGCTGAGGATCGTATCACGCACGACCTTTCGAGCTGTCCTGCCCCATTCGACGACAACCAAGAAACCATCCACCCGACGAGCCACCACGCGCCCGTCCACCACCGGCCCAATCGGCGGCAGATCGAGAACGACATATTCATACTCGGCACTCAAGGCCTGCAGAAGCTCAGCCATCTTCGCAGATGATAGAAGATCGGCAGAATGCGTGACACGACGACGAACAACTGCCGGCAGGAAGTGCAAGCCGGTGACATCATCCTTCAACACCAGTTCGCTATAGGAACGCCCTTCCAGCAGAACTTCTAGGAAACCCGCTTCAGCATGTTGAGCGATAGAGCGTGTAGCACCGGGATTGCGCAAATCGGCATCGATCAGAATGGTCTTTCCGCTCTGCGCCAGCATTTGTGCCATATTGACCGAGACCGTCGATTTCCCTTCGCTCGGCAGGGTCGAGATGACGCCAATAATCTTGGCCTTCTTCGGCACCCGCACATCGATCGCCAGACGCGCAGCCCGCAGGCTTTCCGCGAAGGAGGACAAGGGATGATCGACGGCTTGCCGGGTAATGCTGCGTCGGAAATCGATCTGACTGGCTGAAACCGCATCATTCCGCGTCGTTGCAAGCGCGGTAATCAGCGGTAGGCTACCAAGAAATTCCAGGCCGAGCACATCACGAATCTGCTCTCCGGTGCGGAAGTAGCGATCGCGGAACTCCCGGAACGCACCAATGCCACCGCCAACGGCTGCTCCAAGCACAATGGACAGCGCCAGCACAAGAGCCTTGCGTGGGCTGCTGGGCACGCTGGGCGGCACCGCCTTGGAGATCACGCGCGCTTCCGTAATTGGAAAGGACTGGCCCTGCGTTGCTTCCTGGTAACGTGTTAGAAACGTCTGGTATAGATTCTTGTAAGTCTCGGACGTTCTTTCCAACTCGCGCAGCTGCACCTGCGTCTCATTGGCAACGACGCTCACGTCGGTTGCGCGCGCCACACCCTCGGTAATGTTGCGCTCACGAGACAAGGAAACCTGGAGCTCGCTCTGGTAGCTTTCTGCAATGCGGCGCAGTTCGCCAAACATCAAGCGCTGGTATTCCGCCATTTCCTGGCGCAAGCGGATAGCCTGGATATGATCGCTGCCAAGACGCTTGGCGATTTCCGACTCGCGCTTTGACGCGTCCAGATACTTCTCACGCAGCGTGTTGATAACCGAACTGTCGAGGGCATCGGTGACCATCGCATCGCTCTGTCCCGAAGCGATGATCTGCTGAATGCGATCATAACGGGCCTGGGCGCGTGCCGTATCGGCGCGTGCCACGATCAGCGCACTGTTCAATTCCGCAAGTTGCTGGTCTGAAACGAGCTTTCCATCCGCTTGAACAAGTCCGTTCTCGGCCCTGAAGCGCTGCACCGCCATGTCCGAGGCAAGCGACTGCCGGCGCAGTTCTTCAATACGCTCCTGCAGCCAGGTACCGGCACGGCGGGTGGCATCATACTTTGCATCGAGCTTGTCGTTCAAATAGGCTTCCGCCAAAGCAGACACGATCGATGCAGACAGACGCGGCGATGTCGACGTAACAGATACTTCCAGCACATAGGAGCGGCCAGTTCTACTGACCGTCAGACTATCCTGAACGATGCCCAGCGCAGATTGTCGCAGCCGTTCCTGGGGATCTAAAATCTGGTCCGCACCGCCGCCAGACATGCCTATGGTCTGGAGAACCGCCTGAATACCATCCTTCACCGGGTTCAGGACGGATTGACCAGACGCCATGAATTCGGCGTTGTCATACAGCTTCAGCTTGTCCACCGCCGCAAGCCCGATGGCCTCGGATTTCAGAAGCTCAACTTGACTCAGTACAGAGGCTTCATCATCGAGAACACCGCCGAATGATGAAAGCTGTTGGGCAATTTCGCTATTGCTGCGGTCAATCAGAATGCTGGTAGACGCCGTGTAACGCGGCACCGCCGTCAAAAGATAAACAACACCCAAAACAACTGCGACGCAGATACAAATAGCAACAACACGCCATTGACGGCGTGCTGCTGCTATAAGCTTATCGATGTCAATCTGACCCGCCTGAAAATCCTCTTCGTCCGGTTCATGGGAACGAGTAAACGAAGATATCTGATTCACGATTGGATTCCATTATCAAAGGTCTAGTCAAGCAAATCAGCCGTTGGTGACAGGGCTGGTTGGCGTCGTCGGCGTCGTTGTACCACCGGTTACCGTTGTGTTGTTGATCGTTGTCGTTGTCGATGTGCCCGTTGTACCACCACCAGTGCCGCCACCACTCGCAGTCGCACCACCGGCAGCCGTCAACGTGCCGCCATTCGACGCGCCACCAGCACCCGCACCAGCGGCACCAGAGGTTGTACCAACAGCACCAGCCCCAACACCGGGCCCAGCAATGGCCGCACCTGGAGCAGCCGGCGCACCAGCACCAGCACCAGCACCGGCACCAGCAGGCGCACCGGCACCAATGGCAGCAGTCTGCACAGTACCTGGCTGACTTGCTGCAGCCGCCATTTGCGTGCTTGAAGCGATACCGACCTGAATGCTTGCCGCAGCAGCAGGATTGGTGGCAGCCAACTGCCCAGCGGCGGCCAAAGCACCCTGCGTCATCGCAGCAACCTGAGCTTCACTCGCGGCAGATGCCGCAACCTGCATTGCCGTCATTGCTTCGGTCATCTGCCCTGCCGCAGCAGCTTCGGCCAACAGCCTCTCGACAACGCCCCTAACGTCTGCCGCAGGCGACTGCAGCAGAGACTGCGGGTTTGCAAGAAATGCAGCGAGCGTCAAAGGCGCAACGGCCTGAACGCCAGGCGCTGCGGGTGCAACAGCCTGCTGCGCCATTGCCTGACTTCCAACGAACAGTGTCACGCTCGTCAAAAGCATTACTGAGAGTTTAGACTGAGTTTTCATGAACATCTGCTCCAATTGTAAACTTTGGATAACCATGTCGCATTAGCACTCGTTAAGCAAGTCGAAAGCGCAACGACATCGTCTGGCCGGAGTATTTTCTTTATGTTTGGTTAAATGGCGGCCCGAAGCCGCCATCTAGACATTCACCACTAGTTTCTGATCGAGTCTCGAGTATCCGCAACATTTGCCACAGAGGACGTTGCCGAGTTCAAGATGGTCAGGAACTTCAGCAGTTCGACCGAGTCAGACGTCGATACATAGATCGTGTCCTTGTTCTGCATCGGGAACTTCTGCGCCATGAAGAAGCCCGCCGGATCGCGGAGGTTTGCCCTGAAGATCACAGGCACTTCCTTTGACGCAAAACCATGCGTGTCTACACCGATTTTCTGCAGAAAATCCTTGCTGACCGTACGATAGACCAGCACAGCCCTCGGCTCTGCCTTGTCGTCCAGCAGGCCACCCGCCTTCGCCAGCGCTTCACCCAAGGTCAAATCCGAATCTTCGAAGTCAAAACGACCACTTTCACCCGTTACACCGAATGCCAGGAAAGTACGCCGATCACGATTGACGATCAGAGTATCGCCGGGCTGAACATAGATGTTTTCAGAGGATTTCTTGGAAATCACATCATAAGGAACCGTAACTGAGCGACCACGACGCTGCACCGTCACAGTCGATTCAGCGCCCGGAGAGCTCAAACCACCAGCCTCGGAAATCAGGTCAAGAATCCGCTCACCAGCAGGGCTGACCTCAATCTTCTTGGGATCCTTCACATCACCCAGAACGGAGGCCTCCATGGACCGGCTTTCTTCGATCGACACCACAACCTGAGGCTCGATCGCCCGATTGGCGAGGCGCGATGCGATTTCCAACTGGACTTCATCGACCGGGCGATTGGCCGCAGCAATCTTACCGGCGTAAGGCACAGTAATGTTGCCGGCGCGATCAATCGTCTGCTTCGGCAGGCTGATATAATTGCCAGGACGCGACCCTGCATCCGCCGGAATGAACAATCCGCCCGATTGCGATTCAAATATAGAAACCTGGACAATGTCACCCACACCCAGAACGATCTGCGGAGGACCGCCACGGCCACCACCAAAGCTGCCACTGAGAGTAGACGTTGTCGTATCCGATGCGTAAGCAAGCACAGCACTGTTGATATCCACCAGCGCATAATCAATGCCGACCTTGCGATCAGCACTCTCTACCTTGACCGTCGCACCGGAATCGACAGCCTGCTGATCAGGCCCGGACCTTGGCAAAGAGGTACAGCTGGACAACAAAAGGACGCTAAGCATCCCCAATACACCACGTGATGAAACCTTCATGAACCCCTACCCCATAAACATGATTCTGATGATGTGAAACATGCTTTCACAAGACTTAAAACACAGTTTCGATAACCTTGCTACCCGTGTCGCGCAGATAAAGCGGATTCTGCTAATACGTTTGCATAGGCCATGTTGCAGTACGGTAACACGGCGTTCCTAGGCAGAAGCGGGTTTATATTTGCGGCGATTCGTGCAGATTCTGAGCACAAAAGCAACGAAAAGAGCCCACCAGGCAGAGAATCCGGGTATTTGGATCGAAAAATCCAGCCCTGCATGCAATGCAACGATGAAAGAAGAGGCAATACCAGCCCAGACCACGGCGCGCAGCTTCCTTCTCTGTCTTATTCCTTCGCCAAACATGCGGAAAAGAAAAGACACAACCAAAAGCAAAGCAACGAAAAACAACAATCCGAAAGCGAGAAGTCCATCGAGATAGAAGTTATGTGCAAGCTCCCAAAATCCAGATAAACCGCAGGATGGATCTCGATAGGCTGGAAAGTAAGATGGAAAGGCTCCAGGTCCGATTCCGGTCCAGATATTGTCTTTGATCGCTGACAATATGCCGGGCAAGATACAAAAACGGCCATCGTCAAGACCCTGTATTTCCGCACGCAGCATTGCACGGCCGGAAAACAGCCAAAACAAGCATAGCAAGAGGCCAAGGCCGATCAAAACCTGCAGATAGATATTTGAGCTGTGCCTTGATCCCACGGTTCGAAACTGGGCACTGCTGCCGGTGGCTGGCGGAAAGAGCACCATGCCAATCCCATAGACTACGACACCAATGACAGTTGAGGCGATACCCGCTCTCGAATTTGTCAGCATCAGCGCGACGAAACTGACCAGAGCAGCACCGACAAGCAGTCCGATGCGCGCCGGAGATGCATTGCTTGAGGCTGAAAGCACGCCAGAGCGCAAAAGCTTCAGCAGATCGATCCTGCCGATCTGACACAGAATGGCGAGCAGAGTAACGCCATAAAAGGTTGCCGCTGTGTTGCGGTTCACAAATGGCCCCGTCAGGCTTCCCAGATAAAAACGCTTGTCTCCGAGCAAAAGAGCATCCGGAAAAAACACAAACTGCAGGATTGCAATAGCCGCAAACGTCGCCCCGGCAAAGCCGAAGATGGAGAGTGCTAGACTGACTTCCTCATCCGAGCGAAACAAGAGAAGCGCAGCAAGCAAGGTGGCAAACGGAAGACTAATCGGCAGGATGGCCGACAGAACGCTGGAGGGGTCAGGAGAAAGAGTACGCGGTCCCTCAAGTCCGATTTCAGTCAGCACAGCCCAGGCAGGATGGGCTGGAATGATGGGGGGAAGCGGCATTGCCTGGACAAGACAGGAAAAGAGGACCGTGAACCAGAGACCCAATACCGTATAGAACGCCATCTCAATGCTGCGCGACATGCCAAGCCCAAAAAACGCGGTCAGGAGGCTGATGACCATCAACAGGACGGAAACCGAGATGGCTGCGGGATAAACCGCGCCATGGGTCAGAAGCGCAACGGCGATTGAAAGCACAAATAGAGAGAGTGCGACCAATCTTGCTATGCGCGCAATCGCCGACGGTCGTTCACCCACAGCAACAGCACTGAAGACCTGGCTCCAAAACATAAGAAATGCTCCCCCCGAATACCGGCATCTTCCATACGTCTAATCGACAGGCGCAATCAATCCCCGTATTACACGCCACAAGGTCAAACGGATATTTGTCTTGATGTAAAAGAAGTTCGCCATCGCACTCTTTTGAAGCACTCGGCAGTTTAGAGCCCATTGTAAAAAATTCGGACGAAAATCATGGCTTTGATGCCGGCGGCTTGGCCTGTTGCGGCCCTTCATGCGCATCGACTCGACGGACAAGCGTGCAGGCCCAGACCCGATCTGTCCGATTTTGGCGCGACAGGCTAAAAAAACGACACATCGATAAAATTCGAACTTTCCACTTAAAAGGCTGGTGGCAGCCCCCCGTGTATCAAAGCTCATCGAAGGAAACACCGACGAGCGTCTCTGAAACGGGGTAAGTCATGATTAAGAAGCTGCTCATTGCTGGTACGACTATGGCCATGCTGGTCTCAAGTGTAATGCCGTCCATGGCCATGGGGCCTGCAGGACTTGCCGCACCCTTGAGAGGTCAGTACACCCATATTCAGGTTGCTCAGCCAGTGCTGGCGCCTTTTGGATTTGTGTCCTACTGCGTCAAGAATCAGGAAGACTGCCAGCCGGCAACCGGTCCGACCACCATTGGCTGGAACTACGGCAAACTGCGCGAACTGCGCAGCGTCAACTATCAGGTCAATCGTTCGATCCGCCCGGTCAACGATGCAGCCGGCACCGACCAGTGGCAAGCCTCGGTCTCGAATGGTGATTGCGAGGACTATGTCCTGACCAAGCGCCGCGAACTTCTTAAGCGTGGCTGGCCGGCCAGTGCAATGCGGATCGCCGTTGCCATGACGCCGGACAATGTCGGACATGCCGTCCTGATCGTTCGCACCGATAGCGGTGATCTGGTGCTCGACAACCGGACCAACAGCATTCTGAACTGGCGCGAGACGGATCTGAGCTGGGTGATGATCCAGTCGGGCGACAATCCGCTCTTCTGGAACAACATTGCCAGCTGATGGATTGCAAGGCAGAGGGCGCGAGACAGTAGAAACCAGCCTCGCCCTGGCATAATTTCCGCCGCATGCAACCATTTCACGATCAATACGTTTGGCTGTCTTTAAGTGGAGAACACTATAATGACATCCTTCCGGTCGCTCTTGACGATATCCGTCATGGCCTGTTCCTTCGCTCTACCGCTTTCCACAGGCGCAGCGGACCTTGTGGGTGGACAGCATTACCAGATGGATCGCGCGCAGAAGACGACGCCCCATCATGCGCGCCGCGCGGTGAGCACCATCAGCCATTACGAAAACTGCGACCAGTTGCTTGTGACCTATCGTTCTCCGTACCAGCCCCGCACCGAACTGGTCAGCGTCTGTCATCCGCCCATTTATTGACAGCAACGTCTACAAGCCGCGAATCTCTGCGCCTTTGCCACATTTGGCGATCAGTAGCATCGCCAAGCGTTCACGCCAGACATCACGGACACAAAAGTCATTTTGGAAATTAAATGCGCCGCGACAGGCAACAGGCCTGAAGTAATGGTGCCCCGTGCCGGAATCGAACCAGCACTCCTCTCGGAACCTGATTTTGAGTCAGGCGCGTCTACCAATTCCGCCAACGGGGCACGAAACAGGCGAAGAAGCCTCTAGCACAGTCAAAAGGGCCCGTGCAAGCACCCATCGCGATCAGCAAGATCTTGTTGCGTCTCACGAAAATTTGGCGGGTCATATGGGCTCAGCGCGCCAGGAAGCGATTTACAAACCCACCCCCCTCTGGCTAGAGCTTGCGTGCGAACCCCTTCGCGCAAGGAAGAACCCATGGCTGCCGATCAACGCGAAACCCTGATGATCTATTCCGCCGGACTGGCATTCGGCATGGCGGCAACCGTCGGCACCGCGCTCGGCTTCCAGCATATCGGCGGCTATATCCCCTGCGCACTCTGCCTCTTGCAGCGCGAACCCTATTACTGGGCCGTGCCGGTGGCGCTTGGCGCCGTGGTCACCGCCGTGTTTCGCCTGCCGGCGGCCGTCACGCGCGGGCTGCTGGCACTGGTTGGTATCATGATGCTGATCGGGCTTGGCATGGGCGTCTATCATTCGGGCGTCGAATGGGGTTTCTGGGAAGGGCCGACCACCTGCTCGACCTCCGCCAATGGGCTCACCACCAATGCCGGCAATCTGTTGAGCGACATCAACACGATCAAGGGGCCCTCCTGCACCGAGGCAGCGCTTCGGGTGCTTGGCCTTTCCTTTGCCGGCTGGAATGTGCTGGCAAGCCTTGCACTGGCCGCCATTGCTTTCAAGGCCGCGTTTACAAAGCGCGCCTAAGCGGCACGCCAGAGGTTCAAGGCTGCAGTTCCGTATCCCAGTAGAGATAGTCCATCCAGCTTTCATGCAAATAATTGGGCGGGAACAGCCGGCCATTGTTGTGCAGGTCCTGCACCGTCGGCTGGAAGGGCTTTTGTGCCGGATGCATGCCCGCCTGCTTAGGCAGTTTGCTGCCCTTGCGCAGATTGCAGGGCGAACAGGCCGCCACCACGTTTTGCCAGGTCGTTTCCCCGCCATGCGCGCGCGGTATCACGTGATCGAAGGTCAGATCCTCGTGAGATCCGCAATACTGGCACTCGAATTTATCGCGGAGAAAAACGTTGAAGCGGGTGAAGGCGGGATTTCGCGTGGGCTGAACGTAGGTCTTAAGGCTGACAACGCTCGGTAATCGCATCGAAAACGTGGGCGAGGAGACCGAGTGATCGTATTCGGCAATGATATTGACACGGTCAAGGAAGACGGCCTTGATCGCGTCCTGCCAGGACCAGAGCGACAAGGGGTAATAACTCAGCGGCCGGTAGTCAGCGTTCAACACGAGCGCCGGCAGGGCCTGCGGGGAGACTGCAATCGTCAAATGACGCTCCTCACCGATTCGGCTTATGTCCCTTCTATATTAGGTCTGTTGTTACAGGAATGTGAAGCCGAAATTATGACGCAGCGAATCAATCGACCGGCAGGGCATCGCGTCGCATGACATTGGCATAATAGGCCCAGAACAGCCGCGCCGCGACCGCACGCCGGGGGCTCCAGCGCCGGGCAATCTCATCCACCCGTGCCGGTGGCGGTCGCTCGTTGAGGCACAGCGCATGACCCACGGCTGCCCTCAGCGCCACGTCGCCCGAGGGAAAGATATCCGGGGCACCAAGACAGAACATCAGATAGACTTCGGCCGTCCAGGCACCGATGCCTTTCAGTGCCCTTAACCGAGAGAGCGCCTCTTCCTGGCTGAGACTGGCCAGGGCATCAAGATCAAGCTCTCCATCCACGATTGCCCGTGCCAGGCCTTCCAGCGTTGCCGCCTTGGCGCGCGACAGGCCAAAACCCGCCACGACCTCCGGCCCGTGGGCGAGATAGTCGGCAGGCGTCATCGGACCAGCTTGGGTGATGCGCTGCCAGATGGCGCTGGCACTCGCCTTTGAGATCATCTGCGACACGATGATCTGCGACAGGCCGGCAAAACCGGGTGGAGAAAGCCGCAGCGGCACCGGACCAGCCGCCTTGACAATCGGCTCAAGGCTGGGATCGAGGCGGATGAGTGCGCCAAGCCCTTCGACAATATCGGCCTGCGCACGTATCAGCAGCATCGCAAAAATCCCCATTTCGTGGCAAAAGAAACCATGCCCTCACGCCCGCGTCAAAAACCCGTCTTTCGCTTTGCACCCAGCCCGAATGGTTTCCTGCATCTGGGCCATGCTCTATCGGCGCTGATCAACCAGAAAATGGCGCAGCAGGCAGATGGTCGGTTGCTGCTGCGGATCGAGGATATTGACCAGACGCGCTGCCGGCCGGATTTCGAGGCGGAATTCTACCGCGACCTTGCCTGGATCGGCCTTGCCTGGGAAGAGCCGGTGCGCCGCCAGTCGGAGCATCTGGCAGATTATGCGGCGGCACTTCGGCAGTTAGAGGATAGGGGTCTGATCTACCCGGCCTTCCTGACACGCAGCGAAGTGAAGGCGCGTGTCACAGAAGCTGAAGGTGATGGGCAAGCCTGGCCGCGTGATCCGGATGGAGCACCCCTTTATCCGGCCGATGACCGCGAACGCGGCGAGAAGGAGCGCCGGCAGCTTCTTTCCAGCGGCCTTCGCCATGCGCTGCGACTCGACATGGCAAAGGCGCTGACGCTCGTTGGCCAGTCTCTTACCTGGCAAGAGACCGGCGATGGCGAGACGGGAACCATTGCCGCCGATGCCGCAAGCTGGGGCGATGTCATCCTGTCGCGCTCGGATGCGCCCTCCAGCTATCATCTGTCCGTCGTCGTGGATGACGCGGCTCAGGGCGTCA
Source organism: Rhizobium sp. FY34 (assembly GCF_005222845.1). Taxonomy (GTDB): domain Bacteria; phylum Pseudomonadota; class Alphaproteobacteria; order Rhizobiales; family Rhizobiaceae; genus Neorhizobium. The sequence goes on from NZ_STFZ01000031.1 coordinate 47,987, forward strand.
CGCATGTGGTGCGGGGTCTCGACCTCTATCATGCAACCGCCGTTCACCGTCTGCTGCAAGAGCTTTTGGGCCTTTCCGCGCCGCTCTACCATCACCACCGCCTGATCCTCGGCAGCGACGGTCGCAAACTGTCCAAAAGCGAGGGCGCGACCGGGCTTGCCGCCCTGCGGGCAGCGGGCCGCTCACCGGCGGATATTGGCCGCCTGCTGGGGCTCTGATGGCGCTGGATCAATAGGGGGCTCGCCGCGATCAGCGCGGCGGCGACCGCGATAGGATCGCGAAGCCACGGAAAACACGCGATATTTCATCAATGCCGCATTGATTTCGGCACCCAGCATGAAGATCACCCCGACCATATACAGAAACACCAGCACGATCATCACCGAGGCCAGCCCCGCATAGGTGGCCGCATAGGTGGCAAAGGTGCTCAGATAGAAGGCAAAGATCAGCGCAAATCCGCTCCAGCAGATCAGCGTCAGGAAGATGCCGGGCAGGATATCGATGATGCGCCGGTTTCCGGCCGGCAGCCATTTGTGGCACACAATCAGACCGACGAAAAGAACGACACCGGTGCCGAGCAGACCAAAGCTTGAAATGCTCGACAGCTCATCCTGCAGCCAGGGCAGATGCGAACCGGCAAAGCGCACGGCAATCGGCACCGCCACCAGCACGATGCTGATGGCCGCAAAGATGACGACGGCGGCAATGACATAGCCAAGGCTGGCAAGACGCGTCACATACCAGGCGCGCGTTTCAGGCACCCGATAGGCCCGGTTGAGCGAAATGCGCAGCGCCTCCACACCGTTTGAGGCAAAATAGGCAGCCGCCAGCACCGAGACGGTCAACAGACCGCCACGCGGAATTTCCAGCACCCGACGCACTTCATTGGCCAGCGGCTCGGCAATTTCCGACGGCCAGGTGTCAAACAGCAAATGCACGGTGGTTGCGGAAAAGCTGCTGGCACCAAGAAAGCTTGCAAGGGCCGTGCCGAAGATGAGGAATGGAAACAGCGCCAGGAGCCCCGAAAGCGCCACATGGCTCGCCAAGGCCCAGCCATCGTCATCGTTGAAATGACAGTAAGCATCATAGAAGACTTTGAAGGCGAGCCGGTGCCAGCGTATTTTCAGTCTTGCTTCGGCCAATGGGAACTCCGTTGTCACTCCGCCTGAAATATGGGACACGCGAATGGGTTTTACAGGGAGGCGACATGACGGAACAGCGTAGCATTGTCATCACGGGTTGCTCTTCCGGCATCGGCGCTTATAGCGCCCGCGCCCTGAAGAAGGAAGGCTGGCGGGTGTTTGCAACAGTGCGCAAGCCCGAAGATCTGGCAGCGCTCGAGGCCGACGGGCTGGAGGCCCTCATCCTGGACTATACGAGGCAGGACACAATCGATGCGCTGGTGGCCGAGGTGACACGCCGCACTGGTGGACGGATCCACGCCCTGTTTAACAATGGCGCCTATGGACAGCCGGGGGCGGTGGAAGACTTAAAGACCGACGTGCTGCGCCTGCAATTCGAGACGAATTTCTTCGGCTGGCATGAATTGACGCGGCAGATCATCCCCCTGATGCGCGCTCAAGGCCATGGCCGCATCGTGCAATGCTCGTCGATCCTCGGTCTCGTACCCTATCGCTATCGCGGCGCCTACAATGCTTCCAAGCACGCCATCGAGGGTTTGAGCGTCACGCTTCGCATGGAACTCGACGGATCAGGTATCTTTGTCAGCCTTATCGAGCCCGGACCCATCGAGACCCGCTTTACCGCCAATGCGCTCAAAAGCTTCCATGAGCATGTTGATATCGATAATTCCGCGCATGCGCATCAATACCAGCGCCAATTGGCAAGGCTTGATGGTTCCGGGCCGATCAACAAGCACAAGCTGGGACCAGAGGCCGTGCATCAGGTTCTGGTCCATGCGCTGAACGCCAAGCGGCCGAAACCCCATTACCTGGTGACGAAACCGGCAAAACAGGGCGTGCTGCTGAAGCGTCTGCTACCCTCAGATCTGTTCTACCGCCTACTGCGTAAGATCGACTGACACATCCAAAAAGGTACTTTCATGTCCAGCTTCACCACCCTTTTGGCCCTCATCGTGATGGGGCTCGTGGTTCTTGTGCTGATCCGCGGCCTCTTCAACATGCTGAAGGGCACGGACGGCAACAAATCCAACAAACTCATGCAATTGCGCCTGCTGCTGCAGGCGGTGGCGATCGGCCTGATCATGCTCACCCTTTGGCTGACCGGCGGAGGACGCTGACCATGGTAAAACTCAACAAGATCTACACCCGCACCGGCGATGATGGCACGACCGCGCTGGTCACAGGCCCGCGCCGCGTGAAGCACGATCTGCGCGTCGATAGCTATGGCACGGTGGACGAAACCAATTCCGTGATTGGCGTGGCGCGTCTGACAACCGGTTCGATGGCCGAACTCGATGGCATGCTGTTTCGCATCCAGAACGATCTCTTTGATCTCGGCGCGGATCTCGCAACGCCGGACACAGGCGAAAAGGTGGAATGGGAGCCACTGCGCATCGTCCAGTCGCAGGTCGACCGGCTCGAAAGCGAGATAGACACACTGAACGCCCATCTTGATCCGCTGACCTCATTTGTCCTGCCGGGCGGCTCGCCGGCTGCCGCGCATCTGCATGTGGCACGCACCGTGTCGCGCCGGGCTGAGCGCCTGATGGTGGAACTTTCCAAGGTCGATGGCGAAGTGGTTGCCGCACCGGCACTGAAATACATCAACCGCCTGTCGGACTTCCTGTTCGTCGCGGCCCGCTATGCCAATGGCGGTGGCAAGGCCGATATCCTCTGGGTGCCGGGCAAGAACAGGTAATAGCAGCCAGTCCACACAACAGAGAGAGCGGAGCGATCCGAGAGCCCGATGTTCATTCCGCTCTACGACGTCAACCATCTGAAGCATATCAAGCTGCAATATGTGACGATCGGGCTGATCCTGGTCAATGTTGTCATCTGACTGCTGACTTGGCTTGTGCCATCGCAGGCCGATGACCTGGCCACGATCATGCTGGGCTTCATTCCGGCAGTGGCCTTCGAGCATGCCATACTGCCGCCAGCCTTGGATTTCGTGCCGCAGGAGGCAACCTTCGTCACCTATGCCTTCCTGCATATCGATGTCTGGCACCTTGCCTCCAACATGGTATTCCTCTGGGTGTTCGGCGATAATGTCGAAGATGCCCTGGGTCATTTTCGGTTTCTGGTCTTCTATCTTCTCTGTGCAGCAGCCGGAGCGCTGTTTCACGGCCTGATTGACCCCGTCTCGGAAGGCCCGCTGATCGGCGCATCCGGCGCCGTATCCGGCATTGTCGCCGCCTATCTTCTGCTGCATCCACGCGTGCGCCTGTGGACGCTGGTGTTCTTCCGCATTCCCCTGCCGCTGCCGGCCTTCGTGCCGCTGATCCTGTGGGTCGGTCAGCAGTTCGTCATGCTCGCTCTCGATATGCAGGGCATGATTTCCTGGGGCGCGCATGTCGGTGGAATTCTCGCTGGCGCTGTCCTCGTCGTCTTCATGCGCCGCAAGGATGTGCCGCTATTTGACCGGAAAGTGGTTGCCCCACGCGCCGTCGAGCTTTCCGACTGACACCCGCCTGTCTCCTTTCAGGAATGGGGGCATGACGAAATGGCACCGGCAAAAACCTGAAAACTCTTTGTGTTCGGTCTAAAAATGCGTATCCATGTCGCCCATTGACAATCGGCGGATTGGGAGACGCCGCATTTTCCCAATTGGTTTCATCTGAGGAAGGAAGTCATGAAAATTCTGGTGCCTGTTAAGCGGGTAGTTGATTACAACGTGAAAATCCGCGTCAAGGCGGACGGCACGGGCGTGGAACTCGCCAATGTGAAAATGTCGATGAACCCGTTCGACGAGATTTCCGTGGAGGAGGCGCTACGTCTCAAGGAAGCTGGCCAGGCAGACGAGATCGTCATCGTTTCGATCGGTCCAGCCAAGGCCGAAGAGACGATCCGCACGGCGCTTGCCATGGGCGCGGATCGCGGCATCCTCATCGAAACCGAGGAGCAGGTCGAACCGCTGGCCGTTGCCAAGCTGTTGAAGGGCGTGGTCGATGCGGAAAATCCGGGTCTTGTCATTCTGGGCAAGCAGGCGATCGACGACGACAGCAACCAGACCGGCCAGATGCTTGCCGCCCTTCTCAAATGGGGCCAGGCCACTTTCGCATCGAAGATCGAGCTCGGCGATGCCACAGCCAAGGTCACCCGCGAAGTCGATGGCGGTCTTCAGACCATCGACGTGAAACTGCCGGCGATCGTGACGACGGACCTGCGCTTGAACGAGCCGCGCTATGCCTCGCTGCCCAATATCATGAAGGCCAAGAAGAAGCCGCTCGATAAGAAGAGCCCGGCCGATTTCGGCGTCGATATCGCGCCGCGCCTCAAGGTGCTGAAGACCGAGGAGCCGGGTGGCCGCAAGGCTGGCATCAAGGTGGCATCCGTGGCCGAACTGGTCGACAAGCTGAAAAACGAAGCTGGCGTTCTTTGAGCGGACGAACAGGGAGATAATGACAATGGCAATTCTTCTTCTTGCTGAACATGACGGCACGACCGTCTCGGATCAGACCGCCAAGGCGCTGACAGCTGCTGTAAAGATCGGCGGCGATGTGCATGTTCTGGTGGCGGGCGCCAGCGCGCAGGCCGCAGCAGAGGCCGCCGCAAAGCTTTCGGGCGTTGCCAAGGTTCTATTGGCCGAGGATGCCTCGCTTGCCAATAATCTGGCCGAACCGCTCGCCGATCTCATTGTGTCGCTGTCAGGCGCCTATGATGTGGTGATCGCGCCGGCAACCGCCTCGGCCAAGAATGTCATGCCGCGCGTCGCAGCACTTCTCGACGTGATGCAGGTCTCGGAAATCATCGAGGTGATTTCCGCCGATACGTTCAAGCGCCCGATCTATGCCGGCAATGCCCTTCAGACGGTGCAGTCTACCGACGCCAAAAAGGTGATTACCGTGCGCACGGCATCCTTTGCCGCTGCCGAAGCGAATGGCTCGGCCGCTGTTGAGAGCATTTCCGCTGTCGCGAATCCGGGTCTTTCGGCCTTCGTCGGCGATGCACTGTCGTCTTCGGACCGCCCGGAACTCACCTCTGCCAAGATCATCGTATCGGGCGGTCGTGCACTTGGTTCCTCGGAAAAGTTCCAGGAGGTCATCCTGCCGCTCGCCGACAAGCTCGGCGCTGCCGTCGGTGCATCGCGCGCCGCCGTCGATGCCGGCTATGCGCCGAACGACTGGCAGGTCGGCCAGACCGGCAAGGTCGTCGCACCGGATCTTTATGTGGCCGTCGGCATTTCCGGCGCCATCCAGCATCTTGCCGGTATGAAGGATTCCAAAGTCATCGTGGCGATCAACAAGGATGAGGAAGCGCCGATCTTCCAGGTGGCCGATTATGGCCTGGTGGGCGATCTCTTCCAGATCCTGCCGGAGCTTGAAAAGGCTCTCTGAGCCGAAAAACCGCTTTCAACAGCAAAGGCCGCGTCGCATCTGACGCGGCCTTTCGCTTATCTACCAAAGACAATCTCTGCTCAGAACTCTTCCCAGTTCTGCTCTCCGGGCTTGCCCCCGCCCGTCCCTGTCGCCTTCTGCAGACCGGCGGCAACCTTACCCAACAAAGCATGGGCAGGTGAGGCAACCTGACGGCTGCTTTTGTCTGCGGGTTTGATCGGGGCCGCGTTACGGGCCACCGGCGCAGCCGGGCGTGGCGCAACCGATACCGGCAAAGGCCGGTCGCTGGACATAGGCTGACCGACCGGGGCACCCTCGCCCAGCCGGAACTGGCCGACAAGACCGGACAAGCTCTGCGCATCGCGTGTCAGCTTCGACATATCGGAATTGGTGCGCTCCGCCATCTGCGAATTCTGCTGCGTGGTATTTTCCATCTGGCGGATGGCCGTGGAAATTTCCCGGACGCTTTCCGATTGCTCGCCGGCCGCGTCCGCGATGGAGGAAATCTGGTCGTTGATCTGTGACACTTGGCCAGCGATTTCACCGAGAGCCGAACCGGTATTCTGCACCAGATCGACGCCGGTCTTCACCGCTTCGGTGGATTTGGCAATCAGTGCCTTGATTTCGCGCGCAGCCTGTGCCGAACGTTGTGCAAGTTCACGCACTTCTTGAGCCACGACCGCAAAGCCCTTGCCCGCCTCGCCGGCACGCGCTGCCTCGACACCGGCATTCAGCGCCAGAAGGTTTGTCTGGAAGGCGATCTCGTCAATCACGTTGATGATCTGCGAGATTTCCTTGGATGCCGCCTCGATACGGCTCATGGCATCGACCGCCGAGCTGACGATATTGCCGGAACGATCCGTGGAAGTCTTCGTCTCGGCCACCATCTTGCGGGCATTGGCCGCCCGTTCGGTGGACAGCCGTATCGCATCCATGATCTGCGTGATGACGGCCGACGTCTGCTCGATGGCCGCCGCCTGCTGTTCGGAACGGCGCGACAGGTCATCGGTCGCCGATACCATGCCGGTGGCCGTATCGGTGATCGAGGCCGTGCTGCCGGACACCTGCTGCATGGTGCTGGCCAGATTGTGAAGGGACTGGTTGAAATCTGTGCGTAGCCGGTCAAGCCCTTCCATGAAGGGCGTATGGATCGTGGCCGTCAGATCGCCAGAGGCCAGCCGTTGCAGGCCGGCGCCTAGAATTTCGACTGTCTGCTGCAGGCGCTGGGTTTCTTCCAGACGGGCAGATTCGCGGGCCTGGCGCTCGGATTCGGACAGCGAACGATCGCGTTCCGCCTGTGTCTGCAGCCGGGTCTTTTCAATCGCGGCATCCCGGAACACGGCAACGGAGCGCACCATGTCGCCGATCTCGTCCTTGCGCGTCTCGCCCTTCAACTCGATCGTGGTATCGCCGCCGGCAAGCCGGCTCATCGCCACCACAAGTTCGCGGATCGGGCCGGTAATGCTGCGCGAAAACAACACGGCGGCGACAATGGCGGCCACGACAATCGCGATCGCCATGAAAAGAATGGTGTTGCGCAAATCGACAAGGCTTGCCAGCGCCTCATCCTCGGCCATAGCTGCAACCACGGCCCAGCGATGACCTCCAAAGCTCAGCGGCGATGCGGCGGCATAGTGCGCGGCGTCGTGATAGGCTTCCAGCATGCCCGCCGTCTGACCACCGGCCAGCGCATCCTTGACCACCGGTGCATCGATTTTCACCGTCAGGGCGTCGTTGGAACCGGTCAGCGCGGAATCGGTCACCACCGAGCCGGATGCATTGACGAGCAGCGTCTCGCCCGTCTGGCCAAGGCCAGTGCGGTTGCCGAACATGGCATCAAGCCGCGCCGATGGAACGGCGACAACAATGGCGCCAACCTTGATATCCCCCATGAACAAAGGCGATGCCAGGAAGGCCGTCGCCTGTTTGGCCGGGCCATAGAGCGCGAAATCAGAAAAGGCATAGAGTTCGCGGTTCTCGCTTTCGGCCACCTGGCGGAAAGCGCCCGCAAGCGGGCTGTCCTTCAGCCCCGCATCCGACAGAAGGTTGCCGCCATATTCTTCGTTCTTCTGCACCGAGTACATGACCGTACCCTTGGCATCGACCAGGAAGATATCGGAATAGCCGTAGCGCTGCAGCGATGCTCGCAGAGCCGGATGGTAGAGATTGTGGTTACTGTCATAGGTATCGACGCGCGCCGTATCAAGATCGAGCCGCTTGCCCACCGGGTTCGGATTGTTGGTGATATAGCGGTCGGTCAGGGTCTGCTTGGGATTGTCGCCGAGATAGCGCCAGTCACGGCGAAACTTGTGCAGCGCCTCACCCGTAGAGGCCACGCCGGCCAGGGCGCGAAGATTGGTGACCATGTTTTCGAAGTAGAGCTGCGCTTCGTTGCGGCGCCCATCGGCAGTCGCCTCAAGTTTCTCCATGACCTGGCTGCGCACCACCGAAGCACTTTCATAAAGGCCGGCAAAACTTGCAGCGCCAATGGAAAGAATGGCGACGATGGTGACGAAGACGGGCAGTTTCCTTGCAATGCGCATACAGCAATCACTCCACTTCGATCAGAAAGTGACAACTTCTCGGCAAACTCCAAGACCTGTCTCTCCTCACTCCGCGCCGATGGTTACCGAAATCGTTTAATATATATCTAAAGCCGCAAAAACCGGTTCCTCCCCAAAAGCCATACAGGGCGCTCACGGGCTATTAAGGACTGGAAAATTACGGTGATGGGCATTATCACTTTGGAGGAAGCGCCGGGCTCACCGCCTGCGGTTCTCCGGCCAGCCTTGCAGGCACAGATGCCGCGGCTGGACCACCTCTTGATGGGAAATGGGGCGCTATGATCACGAATGTTGGAATTGTCGGAGCCGGACAGATGGGCTGCGGTATCGCGCATGTCTCGGCGCTCTCGGGCTACAAGGTCACGATCTACGACCTTTCAAGCGAACGGATCGAAGCTGGCCTTGCCACGATCAATGGCAATCTCGCCCGCCAGGTCAGCAATGGCAAGATGACCGACGAGGAACGCCGGGTCACCCTGTCGCGAATTTCCGGCACTGTCGATATTCACGATCTGGCACCAATGGATCTGGTGATCGAGGCCGCCACAGAGGATGAAAGCGTCAAGCGCAAGATCTTTGGGCAGATCTGCCCGGTCCTGAAGCCCGAGGCGCTGCTGGCGACAAACACATCCTCGCTCTCCATCACGCGGCTGGCCGCCTCCACCGACCGGCCGGAACAGTTCATGGGCATTCATTTCATGAACCCGGTGCCGGTGATGAAGCTTGTGGAACTGGTGCGCGGCATCGCGACCGGCGAACAGACCTTCAAGACCGCGAGAGAATTCGTCGCCTCGCTCGACAAGACCGTCACGGTTGCCGAGGATTTCCCCGCCTTCATCGTCAACCGCATTCTCCTGCCGATGATCAACGAGGCGATCTATACGCTTTATGAAGGCGTTGGATCCGTGGAAGCCATCGATACGGCCATGAAGCTTGGTGCCAACCATCCAATGGGACCGCTGCAACTGGCCGATTTCATCGGTCTCGACACCTGTCTGTCGATCATGCAGGTGCTGCATGACGGATTGGCTGACAGCAAATATCGCCCCTGCCCGCTTCTTGTGAAATATGTCGAGGCTGGCTGGCTGGGACGCAAATCCGGCCGCGGCTTTTATGATTATCGCGGCGACGTGCCGGTGCCGACGCGCTGAGCGCGCCGGTCGGTTTTTCGGTAGATCAAAGTGACGAGACCTTGTCCACCAAGGTCTTTGCCTGCGGGCTGTCCCACTTGGCCGGCCCATTCATCGAACCGATCAGGCAGCCCTGCCTGTTCAGCACCAGCGTGACCGGCAGGCCAAAGGCAAGCCCTTCCTTCTTCAGCGCGTTGAACACGCCCATGGAACTGTCGCGGTAATAGGCCAGATCATGGACGCCGGTCTCGTCGAGGAAGGCCTTCGGCTTTTCGTCGCTGCCCGTATCGATGTTGATGGCCACGACTTCGAAACGATCGCTGCCCATTTGCGCCTGAAGCGCGTTGAGCGCCGGCATTTCCTCGCGGCACGGCACGCACCAGGTGGCCCAGAGATTGAGTAGCACGGTCTTGCCCTCGAAACTCGAGAGCGACAGGGCCTCACCCTGCGGCCCCTTGAAGGCGAGCGGCTGCAAGATGCGCGGCTTCTCGGTGCCGGTCAGGGCTGCAATATCGCCACTTGCCAGTTCCGACACGCTTTTGGCCTGGGCCACGGCACCCGTGCAGCGCACATCCGCCAGTTCCGCACCATTGCCAGACAGGGTCGGCTTCACGTATACCGCCACGGCGCCGGCAACGACACCCAGGACGGCGGCAATCAGGATCAGGCGGACGGACGGCAGACCCATGGGTCTCTTGTTCGGCATTTTGAACTCCAGGACGGATATATCATGGCTGACGGCACGAAGGATCAAGGTTCCTCCAACCAGATGTGGGGTGGGCGCTTTGCCTCGGGACCGGACGCCATCATGGAGGAGATAAACGCCTCCATCGGCTTCGACAAGAAGCTCTACGCCCAGGATATCCGCGGTTCGATCGCACACGCCACCATGCTGGCGAAACAGGGCATTATTTCCGTCGAAGATAAAGACAAGATTGTCGACGGACTCAACACGATCATGTCAGAGATCAAGGACGGCAAGTTCGAGTTCTCCCGCAAGCTTGAAGATATTCACATGAATATCGAGGCACGGCTGGCAACGCTGATCGGCCCGGCAGCCGGGCGCCTGCACACGGCCCGTTCGCGCAACGATCAGGTGGCGCTCGATTTTCGCCTATGGGTGAAGGAAGAATTGGCCAAGACCGAAGCCATGCTGAGCGACCTGATCGCCGCTCTTCTGGACAAGGCCGAGGAACATGCCGGCTCCGTCATGCCGGGCTTTACCCATCTGCAGACGGCACAGCCCGTCACCTTCGGCCATCACTGCATGGCCTATGTGGAAATGTTCGGCCGTGACCGCGCCCGCGTGCGCCACGCCATCGACCACATGGACGAAAGCCCGATTGGTGCGGCAGCACTGGCCGGCACCGGCTTTGCCATCGACCGCCACATGACGGCACAGGCGCTTGGCTTTCGCGAACCCACCCGCAATTCGATCGATACCGTATCGGATCGCGATTTTGCGCTGGAATTCCTGTCGGTTGCCGCCATCTGCGCCGTGCATCTGTCGCGCTTTGCCGAAGAGATCGTCATCTGGTCGACCCCGCAATTCGGCTTCATCCGCCTGTCGGATGCGTTTTCGACCGGCTCCTCCATCATGCCGCAGAAGAAGAATCCGGATGCCGCCGAGCTGGTGCGCGCCAAGACCGGTCGCATCAACGGCTCGCTGGTTGCGCTTCTGACCATAATGAAGGGTCTGCCGCTCGCCTATTCCAAGGACATGCAGGAAGACAAGGAACAGGTCTTCGACGCAGCCGAAAACCTGGAACTGGCCATTGCCGCCATGGCCGGCATGGTACGCGACATGACCGTGCGCACCGACCGCCTGCGCGCGGCCGCCGGCTCCGGCTATTCGACCGCCACCGACCTTGCCGACTGGCTGGTGCGCGAGGCGGGCCTTCCCTTCCGCGATGCCCATCATGTGACCGGACGCGCGGTGGCGATCGCTGAAGAGAAGGGCTGCGATCTCGCCAGCCTGACGCTCGAAGAGCTGCAATCGATCCACCCTGCCATTACCGCAAAGATCTTCGATGTGCTCTCCGTCGATGCCTCGGTTGCAAGCCGCACCAGCTTCGGCGGGACAGCTCCTGTGGAAGTGCGCAAGCAGATCGCCTGGTGGCGCGCCCGCAACTGATAAACACCAAGGCGTGATCGATCACGAGAATTGACTGCACAAGCGTGCCGAACTTCGCTATGGAACAGGCACGCCTCTATGCTGACAAAGGAATAGGAATGTCGATCCTGCGCACTATCGCTCGCACCACGATCGTCCTCTGCATTGCAGGGATCGCTGTCACCGGCTGTGGCCGCAAGGGCGATCTCGACAAGCCGAGCACGCCTCTCGAACAGCAGAACCAGCGCAAGAGCGCTACCAAGAAACCTGAGCCGGTGGCCGAAAAGCCTTTCCTCCTCGATAAGCTTCTCTGATCCGAGCACGCCCCGTGAACCATTTTCATTATATCGACGGCGTGCTGCACGCCGAAAACGTGCCCGTTCCCGATATTGCCAAGGCTGTCGGAACGCCCTTCTACGTCTATTCGACGGCCACGCTGGAGCGCCATTACGCGGTATTCTCCAAGGCCTTTGCCGATGTGGATGCCATGGTCTGCTATGCCATGAAGGCCAATTCCAACCAGGCGGTTCTGAAAACGCTGGCAAAGCTGGGCGCCGGCGTCGATGTCGTGTCTGGCGGAGAACTGCACCGGGCGCTGGCCGCCGGCATTCCAGCCAGCCGCATCATGTTTTCCGGTGTCGGCAAGACGCCGGTTGAAATGGATCTGGCGCTGGACGCCGGCATCTATTGCTTCAACGTCGAATCCGAGCCCGAACTGGAAGTGCTGAACATCCGCGCCCAGAAAAAGGGCAAGAAAGCGCATGTCTCCTTCCGCATCAATCCCGATGTCGATGCCGGCACGCATGCCAAGATCTCGACGGGCAAGAAGGAAAACAAGTTCGGCATTTCCTATGAGCGTGCCCGCGCAGTCTATTCCCATGCCGCCACCCTGCCCGGCATCCATGTCAGCGGCATCGACATGCATATCGGCAGCCAGATCACCGATCTGCAGCCCTTCGAGGATGCCTTCCGGCTGCTGCGCGAACTGGTGGAAAAGCTGCGCACCGATGGCCATGCGATCGAGCATGTGGATATCGGCGGCGGCCTTGGCATTCCCTACCGCGAAGACAACAGCCCGCCGCCTTTGCCGGATGCCTATGCCGAAACCGTCAAGGCGCAGCTGAAGAGCCTGAATTGCAGGATCGTCACCGAACCCGGCCGCCTCATCGTCGGCAATGCCGGCATTCTCGTCACCGAAGTCCTCTATGTGAAGGATACGGATGAAAAGACCTTCGTCATCGTCGATGGCGCGATGAACGACCTTATCCGCCCGACGCTCTATGAAGCCTATCACGGCATCCGCCCGGTGGTAGTGCCGGCAGAGGATACGCCGCATATCAAGGCAGATGTCGTCGGCCCGGTCTGCGAGACGGGCGATTACCTGGCGCTTGACCGTGACATGGCGGTCCCGCAGCCCGGCGATCTGTTTGCGATCGGCTCCGCCGGTGCCTATGGCGCCGTGCAGGCCGGCACGTACAATTCGCGGCTGCTGGTGCCGGAAGTGCTGGTCAAGGACGGCCAGTTCCATGTCATCCGCCCGCGCGGCACCTATGAGGACCTGATCGGCCTCGATTCCGTCCCAGACTGGCTCGGCTGAGACAGCCAAATCCGTTCACATTTCAGCGAAGCCGCAAGAAAGCGGGGGCATTTCGTGAGGATGCCCTCGTCTTCGCCACAAACGCTGGTATCCTGTTTAAGGCGGGTTCGCGCGAAGCGGTGCCCGACGCCGGTTGACGCCGCCACCATAGGAGACGGACCGCATGAGCCTTGGCCCCAAGGGCGCCTTCATCGCCCATCCGCTTTTGGCGCGTCGCGTCGCGCTGAAACGGTCGATGGCGCGTTTCGTATTGTTCTGCGAAAAGCTGGCCCCCTTGATGCTGGTGCCGATGGGCATTCTGGCGCTGTTCCTGGCCACTGCCTGGTTCGGCCTGTTTCGCCAGATGCCGGACCTCATGCGCTGGCTGGCGCTCGGCCTGTTCATCTTCGCCTTCCTGTCCAGCCTTTTGCCCGTTTCGCGCCTGCGCTGGCCGGCCGTTGCCGAGGCAGACAGGCTGCTGGAGGAGCGCAATCATCTGCCCCATCAGCCGGTGGCCGTGCAGGAAGACGCACCGGCCCTCGACACGCCCTTTGCCCGCGCGCTGTGGAAGGAACACCAGCTCCGCATGGCGCAGCGGATCGCCGGCCTCGATGCCGGCCTGCCGCAGCCCGACATTGCCCGGCATGACAGGTTTGCCCTGCGCGCCATACCCGCCCTGCTGCTGGTTGCCGCCTTCGGCTATTCCTATTCCAATGGTGGCGGCAGCACGCTTGATGTTTTTCAGCCGACCCCGCCCGCCGCCAGCATCGATCCGGACCTGCGTATCGATGCCTGGCTGACCCCGCCCGCCTATACGGCTGGGGCTCCCGTATTTCTCACCGGCCGCGAAGCGCCGGTCATCGGCCATGTGCAAATCCCGCAAAATTCCGAGCTGACGGTGCGCGTGACGGGTGGCGAGGGCGGAGAGACGGTCCATTTCGCGCCCATGGAAGGCGGCATTCCCCGCAACCTGCCGCCGATCGAGACAAAGCCGCCACAGACGCAAACCACACAGGCCGCAGCGCCCAGAATAGCGGGCCGGCCGCTTGCCCCGCGCACCTATACGATGAAGGTCACCGAAAGCGGTGACCTCAGCGTCAATGGCCAGCAATGGCTGTTTGATGTGATTGCCGATCGCGTGCCGGAAATCGCCTTCGACAAGCAGCCACGCCGCAGCGTCAACGGCGCGCTGGAAATCGGCTTTACTGGTCGCGACGATTACGGCATCCAGCGGGCCTTTGCGCTGATCGAGCCGGCAGAGCCGCAGGCGGCAAACGCCCGGTCGCTCTATCCGCTGCCCGAATATCGCCTCGACCTGCCGCGCAATAGCACGCGCGAAGTCAAGGGCCTGACCAGCCGCAACCTGAGCGAACATCCGCTGGCCGGAAAGCGCGTGCGCATTACGCTGGTCGCCATTGACGGTGCAGGCCAGGAGGGTCGCAGCCCGCCCGTCGAGATGGTTCTGCCAGGGCGCCGCTTCGTCGAGCCACTGGCCGCCGCCGTTGCCGAACAACGCCAGGTCTTTGCGCTCGATACGCGTCAGATGCCCCGCGCCATTGCTCTCAACGAAGTGCTGGCGCTTCGCCCGGATGAGACGATCCCGAATTTGAGCCACTATCTGCTCATCCGCTCGGCGCTGGCCCGCATGAAGCTCGCCTATAATGACGAGCTTTTGAAGAACACGGCCGATTACCTCTGGGAAATTGCGCTCGGCATCGAAGATGGCGATCTGACGGCCGCCGAACGCCGCCTGCGCGATGCGCAGCAGGCGCTGTCCAAGGCGCTGGAAAACGGGGCAACGGACCAGGAAATCGCCCGGCTGATGAAGGAACTGCGCGAAGCAATGCAGAGTTTCATGTCCGAGCTTGCCCAGCGCATGCAGAACATGCCGCAAACGCCTCAGCAGAACATGCAGAGCCAGAATGTGCTGCGCCAGCGCGATCTGCAAAACATGATGGACCAGATCGAGAACCTGGCTCGCTCCGGCAATCGCGACGCCGCCCAGCAGATGCTGTCGCAACTTCAGCACATGATGAACAACCTGCAGGCCGGCAGGCCGCAACGCCAGCAACAGGGCCAGCAGCAGAACAGCCAGATGCGCCAGCAGATCGACAAGCTTGGCGAGCTGATGCAGGAACAACAGCGTCTGATGGACCAGACCTTTCAGCTAAACCAGGCACTGCGCGACCGCATGCAGCGCGGCAATCCCAACCAGCAGGGCCAGCAGCAACCCGGCCAGCAGCAGCAGGGTCAACAAGGGCAACGAGGCGAGCAGCAGACGGACCAGATGACTGCCGAGCAGCTGCGCGAAGCACTGAAGAACCTGCGTGCCCAGCAGGAAGGGCTTGGCAAAAAGCTGAAGGAATTGCAGGAGGGACTGAAGGGACTTGGCATGGATCCCGGCAAGGGATTTGGCGAGGCCGAACGCGAGATGGGCAATGCTGGCGAGGCGCTTGGCGAAGGACAGGGCGATCAGGCTGTCGAGGGACAGAGCAATGCGCTCAATGCGCTGCGCCAGGGCGCCCAGAGCATGATGCAGCAGATGATGCAGGCCATGCAGCAGGGCCAGGGAGAAGGTCAGGGTGAAGGCGAAGGCATGGCCTCGCAGGGTGGGCAGAATGGTCGCGACCCGCTTGGCCGGCGACCACCCGACAAAGACAATGACGGTGATCAGACCGGTGGCGGACCGAAGGTGCCCAATCAAATCGACACCCAGCAGGCCCGCGAAATCCTGGAAACGATACGCGAGAAACTCGGAAATTCTATCCGCGAAAGACTCGGCAATTCACTGTCGAGCGAGGAAGAGCGGCGCTACCTGGAGCGCCTCCTCGATATGCGCTGACGCGTCTAAAACTCAGGCAGCGCGCGGCGCCGTCGCCAGCGCGTGTGCCACCGCGCGCCGGATATCCGGCAGCGCGAAGGGCTTGTCCACAACGTCGATAACCTTGGCCATCAGGTCATCGGCACGCTCGCGCTGCTCGGCATAGCCGGTCATCAACAGGATCTTCAGAGCCGGAAACTGCGCCGAGGCGCGATGGGCAAGCTCGATGCCGTCCATCACCGGCATGCGGATATCCGAGAGAAGAAGGTCAAAGGAGGTTTCCTCCAGAAGCTGCAGGCCTTCGGCGCCATCGGCTGCCTCATGGGTTTCATGGCCATCCAGGCGCAGGGCACGTGCCACGAACGAACGCAGCGAATCCTCGTCCTCGGTGATCAGGATCTTGGCCATGTAGTCGGTACTCCGTGCATCGATTCGGGACCCAACTGACCAGTATTTCCTTTGCGAGGAGTAAATTTTCGGCGGCACGGGGCGCACATGGTTAACACCCCGTCACCAAAATCCAATTACGTGTCGGAAGGTGCGTCACCCTGCACGATGCCGACGAAGGGCAATTCGCGGAAGGCATAGGCGACATCCATGCCATAGCCGACGACAAAATAGTCCGGGCATTCGAAGCCGACATAGTCCGCTTCCAGATCTTCCTTGCGCTTGACATGCTTGTCGAGCAGTACGGCCAGCGTCACATTGCGGGCACCGCGCTCATAGAGCAGTTCCTTGGCAAATTTCAGCGTGCGGCCGGATTCGAGAATATCGTCGATCAGCAGCACGTCGCGGTTCTTCACATCGCTGTCGATGTCCTTGACGATGCGAACACCCTGCGACACCGTTCCGGCGCCATAGCTGGACAGGGTGATGAACTCGACTTCCGGTGCAAGACCGACATCATGCAATGCCCGTAACAGGTCGGCTGCGAAAATGAACGAACCCTTCAGCACGGCTATGACCAGCAGGTCCCGCGTCGGGCCCTCGGCGATCTGCCGGGCAATGTCGCGATTGCGCTCGGCAATCTGTTCTGCGGTGAATAACGGCTCGATGATCTTGCCGCGCACGATGGGCATGAGGCTCTCCGGGGTCTTTGAAACGGCCGCGATAGCACAATCAGGAGCGCGTGGCATCCGTCTCGACGAAGGAAAGCCGCAATTGCGGGTTTTTTCCACCCGGATGCGGCATGCGGGCAGAGAAACCGCGACTATGGTCCTGCGGCATTCTTGCAACCGGTGGCGCAATGGTCATGCTGGAGACCGTCTGCCCATTAACGACGAGATCAGCGCGGATGGGCGGCACGGTGAAACTGCCTCCGCCGCGATTTTCCACAACGCCATTGATCAACAGCACCTTCATGCCATCCGCATCCTGAGCCGTTAGCGTGACATGGGTAATATCCAGGCCCGCCGCCTGGGCGGAATCGCTGCTGAGGCCGGAAATCAGCGAGAATCCGCCGGAAAGCCCGAACACCATGACGAAGACGAAGGCCACAAGCGCCGAGAAGAAATCTGCAGACATGCGCATAAGCGCCTGCTCGAACCGCATCGTCAGCCGGGCTATCATGGAACCCTTGGCCGGCACGGCCTGCACCGCAGGGCGACGTGGCGGCACACGGTTGTCGTTTTGCGAGCGGTGCGGGCCGGGGGTCTGTCGCTCCTCCTTCACCGGCACGAAATGCGCATCGACCACCTCTCCGCGCAGAACCGGCCGGCGAGTCTGGTGGGAACCGATGGCATCCGGCGGCAGGATGTCGTAGACTGAAGCGGTCTTGTCGCGGCGCGCCCGGAATGCGTTCATGGCTCTCTCCCCGCCTCTTTGCACAGGGAGCGCTTAGAGGGCATTGAAACGAATCCCGCTCAGTCGTAAATTTAATTGGTTAATGCTTCGCAAAAACGGCCTGAAAACCGCCAGTTTTCCGGGGGATGATTCAGCATCCGTCAACCCTTGCCGTTTACCAACGGCATTACATGATCACCCAATGGACTGGACGACGCGTTGATCCATTTCGAAAATGTCGGCTTGCGGTACGGAATGGGCCCGGAAATCCTCCGGGATATGACCTTCGATATCCCGAAACGTTCCTTCCAGTTTTTGACCGGGCCATCGGGCGCCGGCAAGACGACGCTTCTGCGTCTTCTGTTCATGTCGCTACAGCCGACGCGCGGGCTCATCCGCATGTTTGACCGCGACCTGTCGCAGATCCCGCGCAGCGAATTGCCCATGCTGCGCCGGCGCGTCGGCATCGTCTTCCAGGATTTCCGCCTGCTCGATCACCTGACGACCTATGAGAATGTCGCACTGCCCCTGCGCGTGCGCGGCAAGGACGAATCGAGCTATCGCAACGATGTGATCGAACTGTTGAAATGGGTGGGCTTGGGCGAGCGCATCAATGTTCTGCCGCCCGTTCTTTCCGGCGGTGAAAAACAGCGTGCCGCCATCGCACGCGCCCTGATGGACCGGCCGGAAATCCTGCTCGCCGACGAACCGACCGGCAATGTCGACCCACCCATGGCGCGGCGGCTGCTCAACCTGTTTCTCGAGCTGAACCGGCTGGGCACGGCCGTCGTCATCGCCACGCATGATCTGGCGCTGATGGACCAGGTCAATGCGCGCCGCATGATCCTCACCGAAGGGCGGCTTGATATCTATGAATGAGATCAGTCGCTCCCGCATCACCTCCAAGAGCAAGTCTGCCCCCGCCGGCCGGACGCAGAAAAACGAGACGGCCGGCTCTTCCGAACCGCCACGCCGGGCGGAAATGCGCGTGCGTCCCACCGGCCCTATCCTGCCGCCCTCCAATATCCAGGGCAATGCGCTGCTGGTGGTCATCGCCATCATGTCCTTTCTCGCCTGCCTGACCCTGGGGGCCGTCAGCATGGTGCGTGCCACGGCATCGAGCTGGGAAAGCCAGATTTCGCGGGAAATCACCATCCAGATCAAGCCGCAGGAAGGGCTCGACATGGATGCCGCACTCATCAAGGCGCGTGATCTGGCACTCACTTTTGTCGGCACGAAACAAGGTACGATCATGGACGATCAGGCAACGGCCCGCCTGCTCGAACCCTGGCTCGGCGCGGGACTGGACCTGAAGGAATTGCCGGTTCCCCACCTCGTCATCATCACCATCGATGAAACCAGTCCGCCCGATTTTGCCGCCATGCGCGATCTGTTGCGGACAGAAATTCCCCAGGCCTTCCTCGATGACCACCGCACCTGGGTCGATCGACTGATCTCAATGGCCCATACCACGGTGCTGATCGGCACAGGCATTCTCATCCTTGTCTTCACGGCAATGATCCTCACGGTCATTTTCGCCACGCGCGGCGCCTTGTCCGGCAATCGCCACATCGTGGAAGTGCTGCATTTCGTCGGTGCGGAGGGCGGGTTTGTCGCCAGCGTCTTTCAGAAGCACTTTTTAAAGATCAGCCTGAAGGGATCGGCGACCGGCGGCGCACTGGCCGCCCTCCTCTTCTTGAGTGCCAGCCTCTGGCAGAGCAATTCACTGGCAACGCCGGAAAGCGATCAGGCCATGGCTCTTTTCGGCACGTTCACCATCGGCTTTTCCGGTTATCTGGGTATTCTTGCCACAATGATCGTGATTGCCTTGCTGACCACGCTGACGGCGCGCTTTACCGTGATGCGCACCATCGACGAAATCGACCTTATCCGATCGGATCCGGCCCGCTCCGAAGGTGCTCCGGCATCCTGACACTTTGACGGATCTGTTCTGGCGGAAAGACAAGGTATAAGGACAGGGTATGACCCTTGGCCAAACGACGCGTAATGGCGAACAGCCACCGCCACCTCCTGGGCGGCGCTTCGACGGTTTCTTCCGCCGTCGCGGCCCGTTTCGTCGTAGCTTGAGATATGTCGGTTTCGCGCTGATACTCGTCGCCACCGGCCTGTTTGGCGGCTTCCTGTGGTTTGCCGATGCGGTCACATCACTGCGCGCTCCCGACGGGGTGAAGGCGGATGCGATCGTGGTGCTGACCGGCGGCTACCAGCGGGTGGACCAGGCTGTCGGGCTGTTGCGTGACGGTGCCGGCAGACGGCTGCTGATTTCGGGCGCGCATCCATCCGCTTCCCCGGCTTCCATCCGCCGCACCACGCAAAGCTCGCCAGACCTGTTCCGCTGCTGCGTCGATATCGGCTACAAGGCCATCGATACGATCGGCAATGCCAATGAGATTGTCCGCTGGATCAGCGATCATCATTATCGCTCGGTCCTGGTGGTCACCAACAATTATCACATGCCGCGCAGCCTGCTGGAATTGCGCCGGCTCGATCACGATACGGAGTTCATCCCCTATCCGGTGGTCAGCTCGGACCTGAGCCGCAAGGCCTGGTTTACAGAACCGGACGTGCTGCGCACCATGCTGGCCGAATATGTCAAGATGGTCGCCGCAACGCTGCGCACCATGGCTGGCATGCCCCAAGGCGACGGGTTGCGCAGCCAGGAAGACATCAGCAAGGAAAGCACCAAGGCGCAACGCTGAAAGCTGGCGCTTCCGTCAGAGACTTTCATGGTGTAGGGACCCCCAGTCCATCCATACTGGAACAGACCTTCATGCTGATGCTGCGTTCGACACTTTTCAACATCGCCTTCTACGCAAATCTGATCCTGCGGATGATCGTGATGACACCGATCTATTTCCTTCTGCCGCGCAAGAAGGCCTTTGACGTGCCGCGCAACTGGGCCCGTGCCAACCACTGGCTGATGAAGACGATTGTCGGCACCACGTTCGAAATCGAGGGACTGGAAAATATTCCAAAGACCGGCTGCATCTTTGCGCCCAAGCACCAGTCCTTCTGGGATACCTATGCGCTTTTGCCGTGGATGGACGATCCGGTCTATATTCTGAAGCGCGAACTGACCTGGATTCCGCTGTTTGGCTGGTATCTGATGAAGCAGCGCATGATCCCGGTGGATCGGGGTGCCCGTGGCAAGGTGATGCTGGAGGTTATGCGGCGCACCAAGATCGAGATGGAGAACGGTCGCCAGCTTGTCATCTATCCCGAGGGCACGCGCCGCCCACCGGGTGCCGAGCCTGCCTATCGCTATGGCATTGCCCGTATCTATCGCGATATGCAGGTGCCCGTCGTGCCGATTGCCATGCATCCGGGCCTGTTCTGGCCGCGCCACAGCACCAAGCGCTATCCCGGCCATTTCAAGATCCGCATCCTGCCGGCCATCCAGCCCGGAATGGATCCGGATGCGTTTTACGCCCACCTGATCGAAACACTCGAACAGGCAAGCGACGAGCTACTTTTGGAAAATGTTGCAGCCAATCCTAACCTGCCGCTGCCGCCGACCGCTGCCAAGCGTATCGCCGAACTGCGGGCGCAGGCTCAGGATGCGCAGGCCACCGCCGCATCGGCCTGAAGCGCCTCGACATGGCTGGAAACGCCTTCCAGCCATGCATCGCGAATGCCCATTTCCTTCAGATGCGCCACCGTGTTGCGCACATAGGCATCATTAGGCCCCGACTGGCCAACGGATGCCTGCACGATACGGGCGGCTTCCTCAATCTCCAGCGCGCCGGCATATTGCGCATGCACCCGGTCAACCACATAGCCTATGGCCTTAATCTGACGACCATCCGCAAGTGCCACCGGCAGATGCCGTTCCAGATAGACTTTCGTCACCAATTCGCGCGCCCGCAAATAGTCGAGCACCTCGAGGCGGTCTTCCTCCCGCACCTTGAAGGCCACGCCGCGGCAGGAGCCGCCGCGGTCCAGCCCAAGCACGAGGCCGGGCCTCTCCGGCGTTCCCCGGTGAACGAAGGATCGCACGCATAGCGACCGGCGATAGCCGAAAGCCCGTGCGCCCATGCGCACTTCAAAATCAAACCCGGGGTTCCACATCAGGGAACCGTAGCCAAACACCCAAAATTCGTCCATATCGCACGCCAGACCGCATTCACACGAACGGGCACCATTGGAGATGATCATGGCAGCGTCAAGCAGAAGCGGCGTCAGCGGTAAAATTTGGGCACTCGCGGTGGGCGTCACACTCGTCGTCGGCGTCTATTCAGCCGGCTGGTTCTATGCCGCCTCGATGCTGAAGGAAAAGACGCTGGCACTGCTGGGCGAGCAGCAGCAGCGCGGCATGACGGCACAATGCGTCAATGCCGAATATCGCGGCTATCCCTTCCGCATCGGCCTGTTCTGCGAAAAGATTGCCGTGGACGACAGCAAGAACGGCATTTCCGCCAGTTTTGGTGCGCTGCGCTCTGCCGCGCAGGTGTACCAGCCAAGCCATATCGTCTGGGAACTCGACAGCCCCGCAGAAGCCCGCACCAGCCACGGGTTGACCGCATCCTCGCAATGGGAGCGCCTGCAATCGAGCCTGACGACCACTATCAGCGGTATCGATCGCAGCGCCACAGTCATTGATCAGTTGCGCACCAACATTGTATCGACCAAGACCAGCCAAGCCTTCGACATTCTCGTCAACCAGGCGGAAATTCATCTACGCCAGAATGGCGCCGATCTCGACGCGGCGCTGACACTGGAAGATACCGACATCAGCGCGCATGGATTGCCGCAACTGATGCCGCGCTTTACGGCAACGGCCAATGTGACGCTCGCCAACAAGGCGACCCTTCTCGACGGACGCGATGCCTCGCGCGGGGTCTATGGTCTGCAGGGTGAAGTGCGCAAGCTGGATCTCGATCTCGGCAATGGCCAGCTGGTCAGCATGACCGGCCCCTTCTCGATCGATGAAGAGGGTCGGATTTCCGGCAAGCTGAAACTGCAGGTGGAAAAGATCGGCGCCTGGCGCAATCAGCTGAAACAGGCCGTGCCGGGTGCTGCCTCCAGCATCGACACGGCAGCCAAGATGCTCTCGGCGCTCACCGGTGGCGGCGACAGGGCAAGCCTTGACGTGACGCTGAACCGGGGACGCGTGCTGGTCGGCGGCTTCATTCCGCTGGGCGAAATACCGCCGATCTGAGCGTCACGCCCGACCGGATCAGGGTTTCGTATCGAGCGCGTGGCGGCCAAAGTCGGGCGCATCGACATCCTGGCCTGCCTCGACGATCGAGCGGCGGATGGTGCGGGTGCGCGAGAAAAGCTCAAACAGCTTGTCGCCTTCGCCCCAGCGCACGGCCCTTTGCAACGAGGCCAGATCTTCCGAGAACCGCGCCAGCATTTCCAGGATCGCATCCTTGTTGTGCAGGCACACATCCCGCCACATGGTGGGATCGGAAGCGGCAAGGCGGGTGAAATCGCGAAAGCCGGAGGCGGAATATTTGATGACTTCCGATTCCGTCACTGTTTCCAGATCATCCGCAGTGCCGACGATATTGTAGGCGATGATATGCGGAAGGTGCGAAACAATGGCCAGCACCTTGTCATGGTGCTGCGGGTCCATCTCGTCGATCTTTGAACCGAGCGCGATCCAGAAATCGCGTAAGCGCGCCAGCGCATCCGCATCGGTCTCCGGCAGCGGCGTGAAAATGCACCAGCGGCCCTTGAAGAGGCCCGGAAAGCCGGCATCAGGTCCCGATTTTTCAGTCCCCGCCAGCGGATGGCCCGGAATGAAATGGACGCCTTCAGGCACATGCGGCGCCATCTGCGCAATCACCGAGGCCTTGGTCGAGCCGACATCCGTAAGGATGGCTCCGGCCTTGAGATTTGGCGCGATCTGCTCTGCCACAGCGCCGGAAGACCCGACAGGCACGGAAACGATCACCAGATCGGCATCAATGACGGCTTCGGCTGCTGAAGACAGGTAACGATCCCCCAGCCCCAGCTCCTCGGCACGCTTCAGCGTCGCTTGGCTTCGGGTGGAAATGACCAGTTCGCCGGCAAGCCCCAGTTCCTTGATGTCGCGCGCGATGGATGAGCCGATCAGGCCGATGCCGATCAGCGTGATCCGGTTGAACAGAATGCCGCTCATGCCTTGCTCATAAACTCGCCGAGTGCTTCGATCACGCCGCGATTGGCCTCTTCGGAACCCACCGTCATGCGCAGCGCGTTGGGAAAGCCATAGCCCTTCACCGCACGCAGAATGAAACCGCGGCTGGTCAGGAAGTCATCAGCGTCTGGCGCGCGCTTACCATCCACATCGGGGAAGTGAATGAGCAGGAAATTGGTGACCGAGGGCGTAACCTTCAGCCCCAGCGTCGTGAAGGCATGGGTCAGCTTGTCGCGCCAAAGCGTATTATGCTCAACCGCTTGTGCAATGAAATCCTGGTCGCGCATGGCAACGCTTCCGGCGGCAATCGCCGGCGCATTGAGGTTGAACGGTCCGCGCACGCGGTTCAGCGCATCCAGAATATCGGCCGGGCCATACATCCAGCCGATACGCAGGGCAGCCAGGCCATAGGCCTTGGAGAAGGTGCGCGTCATCACGACATTGGCCGAGGACGAGACAAGCTCAATGCCGGCCTCGTAATCGTTCTCGCGTGCATATTCGGCATAGGCGGCATCCAGCACAAGGATGACGTTTTTCGGCAGGCCGGCCTGCAGGCGCCTCACTTCCGACACCGGCAGATAGGTGCCGGTCGGATTGCCGGGATTGGCGATGAACACCATTTTCGTCTTTGACGTCACAGCCGCCAGAATGGCGTCCACGTCAACGCGGCACTCGGTTTCCTTCACCGTGACCGGCGTTGCACCGGCACCCATGATCTGGATCTTGTAGACGAGAAAACCATGCTCGGTGATGATCGCCTCATCGCCGGCACCGAGATAGACATGGCACAGCAGGCCGAGCAGCTCGTCGGAGCCATTGCCGCACATCAGGTTGGCAGGGTTCAGTCCATGGGTGGCAGCAATGGCGGCGCGCAGCTCATTCGACTGGCCGTCCGGATACAGCTCGAGATGACCGGCAGACTGACGGAAGGCATCGATGGCCTTGGGGCTTGCCCCAAGCGGCGTCTCGTTGGACGACAGCTTGAAGACGCGGGCCACACCCGGCGCATGTTCCTTGCCAGGCACATAGGCGGCGATATCCATGATACCAGGACGGGGAACGGGCTTCAGCACTGCAGTATCCATGGGGCAAAACCTTCAGCGTAAAATGACCCTTCGCCCTTAATCCCGTGGCAGGCTTTTGTCGAGGGCGAAGACAGGCTCGGCGGGCGTTCGGGTGGTCGGCACGCCTTGTGCACCCAGAACCGGCACGAAGACGCGCCGCGAGGCACGCGCCGCAACGGGCAGGCCCTGGTAGAGCCGCTTCTGCGCCTCCAGCACGATGACGCCGGAAAAGGCGGGCCAGAGCCTGCGGCCCATGCGCTCGAAGGCATAGCGAAGCTTCAAGAGGGCGCGGATTTTCGACGGCGGGAAAAACAGGGCTTCGGCGCTGGCACCCGGCGTGAAATTGCTTTCGCGCAGCAGATTGGTCAGCTGGCGGCGCGAATAGGGCCGGCCGGACCCGAACGGCGTATGCTCCATGCGCGCCCAGACGCCGCGCCGGTTCGGCACGACAATCACCAGACGTCCGCCGGGGGCCAGCACGCGCCAGGCTTCCTTCAGCGTCTCGCGCGGGTTTTCGGCAAATTCCAGAGAATGCACCATCAGCACGCGGTCGATCGAACTGTCGGGCAGCGGCAGTTCCTCATCAAAGACCAGCGCCGTCGATGATAGTTCTCCCACCGGCCAGTTCACCGCCCCCTGCCCCGCCGGCATGAAGGCGAAGGTGCGTTCCGTGCCAGCCCGGAAGCGATCCAGATAGGGCACGGCATAGCCAAGCCCGACAAGCCGCTCTTCCGGCAGCCGTGTCCACAGCGTGGAAAGCGCCATCGCGATGGAAAACTCGGCAAAGCGCCCGAGCTGGGAATGGTAGAATTCGCGGAGGTCGACGATATCGGCGTGCATGGCCAAAAGCTATCTGTGGGTGGTTGGACTTCAAGTCCGGGATGTCTACATTGTGCGGCGATGATGGACGCACAATGGGTCGGCTGATGAAAACTCTGGCAATCGAAGTCTTTACGTGTCGTAGCGACAATTACGGCGTGCTGCTGCACGATCCCGAATCCGGACTGACAGCCTCGATCGACGCTCCCGAGGAAGGACCGATCGTTGCCGCGGCAGAACGGCGCGGCTGGACGATAACCCATATCCTCACCACGCACCACCACATGGACCATGTGGAAGCCAATCTGGCGCTGAAGCAGCGCTATGGCTGTGAGATTGTTGGCCCGGCCAATGAGGCGGTCGCCATTCCGGGCCTTGATCGTGCCGTGGCCGATGGCGACGAATTCCTCTTCGGCCAGCATCCGGTGCGCGTTATCGAAACGCCCGGCCATACCGCCGGTCACATCTGCTACAGTTTCACCGAGGACAAGCTGCTATTTGCCGCTGATACGCTGTTTGCGCTGGGCTGCGGACGGCTGTTTGAACGCTCGGCCGCCGATATGTGGCATTCGATCCAGAAGCTTGCCGTTCTGCCGGACGAGACAGCCATCTATTTCGGCCACGAATATACCCAGTCGAATGCCCGCTTTGCCATCAGCATCGATCCGGACAATGAAGCCCTGCAGCGCCGCGTGCGCCAGATCGATGATCTGCGCGCCGCAGGGCGCTTCACCATTCCAACGATGATGGGTCTGGAAAAGGAAACCAACCCCTTCCTGCGTGTGTCTGATCCGGCTATTCGTCGTCATCTGGTGATGGAAGGCGCATCGAACGAGGATGTGTTTGCTGAAATCCGCAAGCGCAAGGACAATTTCAAGTGACGGCAGAAGAGATCATCAAGCAGCTTGACATGCAGCCGCATCCCGAAGGCGGCTGGTATGTGGAAACCTTTCGCGATGCGCATGGCGGTGAGCGCGGCCATTCCACCGCGATCTATTATCTCCTGAACAAGGGCGAGCGATCGCACTGGCACCGCGTGACGGATGCAGCCGAGGCCTGGCATTTCTACGCCGGCAGCCCGCTGAAGCTGCGGCTGGCAAAAGACGGCGGGCCGGCACGCGAAGTGATCCTCGGCCTGGATCTTGCCAAAGGCGAACGGCCGCAAGCCGTGGTGCTGGCCAATGAATGGCAGTCTGCCGAAACGCTGGGCGCCTTCACGCTGGTTGGCTGTACGGTTGCCCCAGGCTTTGAATTTGCGAAATTCGAAATGGCAGCCCCCGGTTGGGAACCGCACGGCTGAAGATGATTATTCCGCGGCAACCGTCTTCGATGCCTTGCCGCGAAAGATCATCTCCTTGGCCGCAAGTGCTGCACCACCGGTGATCAGCAGGCAGGCCAGCGCGATGCGAAGGCTGGGTTCGGCAAAACCGAACAGCACAAGGATCAGCGTCGACAGAAGCGGTGCTGCATAGCTTGCAGCGCCGAGAATCTGGATATCGCCATTCTTCACGCCAAAATCCCAGGCATAGAAAGCAGCCCCGACCGGCAGAAGGCCAAGCCCGAGAATGGCCAGCCATTGTGTGCCATCGGTTGGCCAGACCGTTGTTTCAAGCCCCAGATGGCAGGCAAGCGAGAGAAGCGAGGTAGCCAGGCAAAAGCCGGTGACAACATCGGTGGAGACCGCTTCGAAACGGCGCGTCAGCAGCGAATAGCCCGACCAGGTAAAAGCGCAGAGAAAGGCCGCACCATAGCCGATGAGATAGGCGCCATCAAAGGAAATGCCGGCGCGCGAGACGATGGCGATCGTGCCGCCAAGCCCCGCCAGCGCCCCGGCCAGGTGATACCAGCGCAGCCGCTCGCCCGGCAGGAGTGCCGACCCCACGACGATGAACAGCGGCCAGAGATAGGCAATCAGCCCGGCCTCAACCGCCGGCGCATTGCGCAGCGCGGTAAAATACAGAAAATGATAACCGAACAGGCCGCCAATGCCGATCAGCCAAACCTTGGCCGGCTGTTTCAGCAGTTTCAGCCGCTGCGGCCTTGCCAGCAGCAGCAGAACGCCCGGCATGCTGCCGATGGCAAAGGTGATGGCCGACAGCTGGAAGGGCGGCATGGTGCCGGAAGCAGCCGTAAACAGCGCCAGCAGCGACCACATGAGGATGGCGGTAAAACCGATTAGCGTGCCTTTGACCTTCACATCCGTTCCCTTGGCTGGCGTGATGCGCCCGCCTGATCAACCCCCGTATTTTACCGCCGTCACATAGACGTCGCCAACCCTTGTCGGAATACGGGCATAGACCGGAGCATATACAGTGCCATTGGCCGGCTTGGCAAACCACACTTCCATGCGAGCCGTCTTGAGGAACTCAATATCGCTGCGCCCCTTGCGATAACCGGATTTCGGCTCGTAGCGCACTTCGCAGACGATTGCCTCACCCTTGAAGCCGTTAGTCGAGAAGGGCTTGGTACCTTTGGAGGTCAACACCAGATCCATGCGCGATTCGCCATCATAGATCGGCAACCGGCTGGGGCAGATCTGCGCGCCATCGACAAACAGCAGACCCGATAGCGGATCGAGCACGGAGCGCAGATCTCCTTCCCCCACCGGCACCCAGTTATCAGGCCGTGCCTTGGGCTCCGGCTTGATGGTTGTCGCCACCACATCACCATTGCGATAGCTGACCGTATAGGTGCGCGTCCGCTTGCTGCTCGTATAGACGAGCGAATAGGCGCTCGCCTGCAGCTTCTGGCCCTGCACCGACCCGCTAACGCTGGTATCGGCAGAAACGCGGCTGAACAGATTGACGAGGCCCGAGGATTTGAAACTTCCGGAAACCTTGTAATCGCGATCGTTGAACTCGCTGGCAAACGAGGCGCTGGCAATCGGCAGGAGGCCCAGCGAAATATCGTATTCGCTCACATGCCGAATGCCGGCAGTACCAGCCGGCGTAGCGGCCAACCCGGACAAAACGGCGGTGAGAAGAAGCGAGCGGCCCCTGCGGAGCATGAAAAACCCTTGCATTCGGTGGCGATGAACTGGATATAGCGCGCTCACTGTGGCAATAAAATAGCAAGTTCGGTGGGCAAACCGGTGAATCTCGCGTCAGGCCTGATGTTTGGCTTGACGGATGCGGGCCCACTGACTATAGAACCGCAACTTTCCAATCAGGACCAGTTGGATCGGCAGGCCGGGCTTTGCCCGAATGCACGTTCAATTGCAAAGAAGAATAAGGGTGTACACATGTCCCGTATGTGCGAATTGACCGGCAAGGGCGTCCAGTCGGGCAACAATGTCAGTCACGCTAACAACAAGACGCGTCGCAAGTTCCTTCCGAACCTGTGCCAGGTCACGCTGATTTCCGACGCACTCGGCCAGCGTTACCGTCTGCGCGTTTCCGCCCACGCCCTGCGCTCTGTCGAGCATCGCGGTGGCCTGGACGCTTTCCTTCTGAAGGCAAGCGAAACCGAACTGTCGATGCGCGCCCGCCTGCTGCGTCGCCAGATTGCCAAGAAGACCGCAGAAGCCGCATAAGCTTCGCGTTTTATCACATGCTTTGAAAAGGCTTGACGGTTCGCCGCTCAGGCCTTTTCTGTTGGCCCCGTTTTCTCTTGCTGGTGGCATCACCCAGGGTAAAAAAATGCAGGTTCTGCGCGCGACTATTCTTTATGTGGCACTGATGACCGCCGTTGTCGTCGCCTCCAATTTCCTCGTCCAGTTCCCGGTTGTCGGCCGTATCGCCGGCATCGAGCTGAGCGATCTGTTGACCTGGGGCGCCTTCATCTATCCGGCAGCCTTTCTTGTCACCGATCTCACCAATCGCCAGTTCGGCCCCGGCATTGCCCGACGCGTCGTCTTTGCAGGCTTTATCGTCGGGGTGGCGCTGTCCTTCTGGACCTCTATGCCGCGCATCGCCATGGCCTCCGGCACGGCCTATCTCGCAGGCCAGCTGATCGATATTTCAGTGTTCAACAGCCTTCGCCGCCAGAGCTGGTGGCGTGCGCCGCTTGCTGGCTCGCTCATCGGCTCGGCACTCGATACGTTGATCTTCTTTTCGCTGTCCTTTGCGCCTCTGTTTGGCTTTCTCGGTGCAAACGACGATTTTGCCGTGGCAAACGCCCCGATCCTCGGTATTTTTGCAACCGAAGCACCGCGCTGGATATCCTGGGCGCTGGGTGATTTTGTCGTGAAGCTGATCGTCGGACTGGTGATGCTCCTGCCCTA
Source organism: Rhizobium sp. FY34 (assembly GCF_005222845.1). Lineage (GTDB taxonomy): Bacteria > Pseudomonadota > Alphaproteobacteria > Rhizobiales > Rhizobiaceae > Neorhizobium. The sequence goes on from NZ_STFZ01000031.1 coordinate 77,702, forward strand.
TGGGGCGCTGATGAGCGTAGTAAAGCCGATGCCGCCGGCAAAGGCTGCGTGAGCACCCTGCCCAAGGTCCTTACAGTCAGTTGTGGCGTCTGGCTTTGATTGCGGAATGTTGAAGGATTTCGCCTGTCAGATCCTCCACCGTCCGCGCCGAATCGAGCCGCAGAACCGGCGCTGTCTGGGTCGCGATCCAGGCTTCATGCGCGGCGAGACTGCGATGTTCCAAGCCGGCCGTATCATAGCTTGCAGCCCATTCCAGGAACTTGCCGCTGGCCTCGGCCATATCGCCGCCGGGCAAGATACGCTCGCCATATCGTTCCAGTTCACGACGTCGAATACGCTCCATGCGTAATACGCGTCCTCATTGACTGCGACTCTTGGGCTTCCCAAACGGCAATGAATCAGAATCTCTGGTGCGAACTGCAAACCGGAGATTT
>NZ_STFZ01000004.1 GCF_005222845.1 Rhizobium sp. FY34
CAGCGCCGGGCGATCCAGGTGCTGATCGTCAACATGGGGGGCAACATTGGACGCCGATATGGGGTCAACTTTCCGCGCCGATTGACAGTGTCAAAGGATACAGATCATGAAGAACTTCGTTCAGCCGGGGAAAACCCTCGACCTCACAGCTCCTGCAGGGGGCATCGTCTCCGGGCAGGCAGCGCTTTTCGGTGCGCTTTTCGGCGTTGCCAATTTCTCGGCCGCTGAAGGTCAGCCTGTCGCCGTCGATGTCGAAGGCGTCTTCACCCTTCCGAAAGCGGTGGGAGCGCTCGCCGAAGGGGTCAAGGCTTATTGGACCGGAACGCAGATCAGCGGAACCGCTTCCGGAAACACCCTCGTCGGCCACATCGTCAAGGCAGCCGCTTCAGACGCGACGAGCGTGCAGGTTCGTATCGCAAACTGAACAGCGGATGTTCCGAAAAGGCGGCCCCCGCAGCAGCGGGCGCCGCCACGGCTATTACACGAAGGTTAGAGGGGATGCCCGAATGTCTACAGCAATGCTGAATATCCGCGTTGTTCAGCCGCGTATGATGTCGCTGAGGCAGGCGGCTGACTACGTTGGCCTATCAGTAAAGCGGTTCCCCTCCGCATGCCCGGTCATCCCGATATCCATGCCGGGCGACGTGACACTCTACGATGTTCGCGACCTCGATCGTTGGGTCGATGACCTGAAAACTGGATCACGCGATAGCGATGAAGAGATAATCGGGAAGCTTTGATGAGCCGGATCCGGGAGAAGCGCGAGAACAAATACAAAGGCTGGCAAATCTTTCGAGACAAGAAGCCGCCCTTTGAGTGGCGTGCCTATCACCGGAAAAGCCGCGAGAAGATCGATTGCGTCAAGTTCGAGCCGTACACGCTCGCTTTCGACATGGAAGTACATCGGATCAACGAGTTGCATAAGGTGAAGGAAGCCAAGCCTGGCACGCTCGGCATGTTGATTAAGAAGTATCGCGCCAGCCCTCGTTTTCAGAAGCGCGCTGCGCGGACCCGCTCAGACTACCAAAAGGTATTCGACTGGCTGCAGCCGATCGAGGACACTGCGCTCGACAAGTTTACGCGCGGCTTCGTCGCCAAAATACGCGATCGGGCAGAGCAAAAGAAAGGCTTCCGCTTCGCCAACTATGTTCGGTCGGTTTTGTCGTTACTATTCAGTTGGGGAATGGAGTACGAGTACGTTCGCGAAAATCCGGTCGAACATGTCAGCCTCGCTGAGCGTCCCAAAGACCTTCCCGACGCAAACCGCCCATGGACCGATGCGGAGCGCGACACAGTGCTCGCCGCTCTGCCAGTACACATGTTGCCGCCGATGAGCCTCATGATGTTCTATGGCCTCGATCCTCAGGATGCGTTGGCATTACCAAAAACCGCCGTAACGGCCACTGGGATTGACACGCGCCGTCTGAAGACCGGGCAGCCCGTCTATCTCCCGTTGTTCGCACCCGTCGCCGACGCATTGAGCCAAACACCGCCCCATAATGCCATTACGCTGTGCGCCAACAGTCGGGGCAAGCCGTGGACTTACAACGGGTTCAGCACGAACTGGGCGAAGCTGAAAGGCGCGTTGGAGGAGCAGGGGGCAATTCAACCCGGCCTGACGTTGAAAGGACTACGCCATACCGTGGGAACCATCCTGGCGGAAATGGGGAAGGACAATGGCACTATTGCGCTCGTCCTCGGACATGCCACGGAAGCGATGGCAAAACACTACTCCCGACGGGCCGATCGGTCAAAGCAGGCGTCCGCCGCTGTGGTCGATCTTGGAGCCGAAATGAACAAACGAAAAACGAAAGTTGTCAAATCCGGCGAGTAAATCTGTCAAACCGGACGACATTAGAAAAGGTGCGGATATGGAAAACGCTAGGCGCAATAAGGGCTTAGAATGGTGCCCGGAGGCGGATTTGAACCACCGACACGCGGATTTTCAATCCGCTGCTCTACCAACTGAGCTATCCGGGCATCTTGGCTTTTTCGATCAAGCCTTCCGGTTTCTTTCGAAACCGCCGGGCGTTTCCCCGGGAGCGAGCGGGGTTATAACATCTTGTTCGGACATGGCAAGCTGGTTTGCGAAGTTTTTTGACAGGCTTGTGAAAAACATGACCAAGCGCTTGAAATAGCTACACAAACCAGACCACACCAAAGGCCTGTGGATGCCTGTCTGGCAGCCGGCAGCTCAATCGTCGGCGGGATCGGCTTTGGCCTCGTCATCCGTCACGGGAATGGCATAGGAACCGTTCAGCCAGCGGGAAAGATCCAGCGTGCGGCAGCGATCGCTGCAGAAGGGGTAGTGATCGCGATGGGACGGCTTACCGCATTCCGGGCATGGCCTGGTCTTGCGCAGCGGCGCCACTTTGGCGCCTGGGGAAATCGGTTCGGATGCCATGTCTTTCGCTCAGCCTTCAGCCCAGTGGGAGGCGACATCAAAGCCTTCGCCATTCAACAGCAGGCTCGTCTCGTAGAGCGGCAGCCCCACGACATTGGTATAGGAACCGACAAGCTTCTGCACGAAGCTGCCGGCAATGCCCTGTATGGCATAGGCGCCGGCCTTGCCGCGCCATTCATCGGAGGCAAGATAGGCCTCGATCTCGCGGCTCGACAGCCGTTTGAAGCGCACCTTGGTTTCCACAACCTTCTGGCGCAGCAGGCCGCCGGGCGTCACCAGGCAGATGCCCGTATAGACCCAGTGGCTGCGGCCCGACAGAAGATGCAAGGCCGCGGAGGCCTCATCCATATACTCGGTCTTAGACAGGATGCGGCGGCCCACGGCCACCACCGTATCGGCCGAGAGAACATAGCTCTGGCGCCAGGTCAGATCACCCTGGATCGCGGCCTGCGCTGCCTGCGCCTTCTCTGTCGAGAGACGGCGGGCAAGCGAGCGGGGATGTTCGGATTTCTTCGGTGTCTCGTCGATATCCATCGGCATCAGGCGCGCCGGCTTGATCCCCACCTGGTTGAGAAGATCAAGACGCCGCGGCGAGCCGGAGGCGAGGATGAGCTTTTGGTCCAGAGACATGGGGATCCTTCACGGGAGCATGCGCCGCAAACAGCGGATCGCTTACTTGAAGCGGTAGGTGATACGGCCCTTGGTGAGGTCGTAAGGGGTCATTTCCACCAGCACCTTGTCGCCCGCCAGAACACGGATACGGTTCTTGCGCATGCGGCCAGCCGTGTGGGCAATGATTTCATGTTCGTTTTCGAGCTTGACGCGAAATGTTGCATTGGGCAGCAATTCGGTTACGACGCCCGGAAATTCGAGGACTTCTTCTTTCGCCATCTAGTACTTGTCTTCCTGTGGTTGTTGGTCGGCGCGGCCGCAAACTGGCCGGACCTTGAAAATTGCGCGGAAACTACACGTTCGCCGCACGTTTGTGAACCTCGCATATGATTGATTCCGACAGGCGGTCAAGGCGGCCGGGAAAAGCCGCTCAAACCGTCTGCGGGGCTTGCGCGCCGGCGCGTCCGAAACGCTCCTCGATGCGCCGCCACAACTCGTCGCGCACGCCGCGATAGGCATCCAGCACCTGGTCGCGTGTGCCGGTCTCCACTGTCGGATCGAAGGTCGGCCAGTAGATCACCTCGATCGCGTTTGATCGTGTGAGTTCCAGCGCCCGGTGATGCGCCTCCGGCGACAGCGTGACGATGACGTCGAAGAAATCGTCTTCCAGCTCTTCCAGCCGGCGCGGCTGATGTTTTTTGCGCGGGGCAAGCCCCACTTCCTGCAGCACCACATCGACAAAGGGATCGGGCTCGCCGGCTTTGACACCGGCCGATTGCACATAGATATCGGGTGGCAGCAGGCGTTTTGCAATGACTTCCGCCATGGGCGAGCGGATGGCATTCATGCCGCACATGAAGAGAACGGCGCCCGGCTTTGCGATCCTGGTATCGGCGGCCGGCCCCTCGCCCATGCTCAGCCCCGCCAATAGAGAACACAAACCAGGGTGAACAGCCGGCGGGCCGTATCGAAATCCAGTAAGATCTTGCTCTTCAGCCGGTCCTGCAGGATTTCCGAACCCTCGTTATGAATACCACGGCGCCCCATGTCGATCGCTTCGATCTGCGATGGCGTGGAGGAACGGATCGCCTCGTAATAGCTCTCGCAGATCATGAAATAATCCTTGATGATCCGCCGGAAGGGGGTCAGCGACAGGATATGCGTGGCCACCGTCTCACCACCCTCCGTCACGATGGTCAGAACCAGCTTCTGCTCGACCAGCGAGATGGTGAGGCGATAGGGGCCGCCCGCATGGCCTGCCGGCTCGAACCGGTTTTCCTCGATCAGGTCGAAGATTGCGACCGCCCGCTCATGCTCGACATCCGGCGTGGAGCGGCCGATGCTGTCGTCCAGCACCACGTCGCACAGCCGGAAATCGCCATTTGCCATCGCTCATCGCCCTCGGTTGAGACGAATAGCGACAGAGCGGGCATGCGCGTCAAGCCCTTCCGAATGGGCAAGCGTGATGGCCGCCGGCCCAAGCTCGGCCAATTGCTCAGGCCCCAGCCGCAAAATGGACGTGCGCTTGACGAAATCCAGCACAGAAAGGCCGGAGGAAAACCGCGCAGAGCGGGCCGTGGGCAGGACATGGTTGGAGCCGCCGACATAATCGCCGATCACTTCCGGCGTATGGCGGCCCACGAAAATGGCACCCGCATTGCGGATATGCGGCAACAGCGCATCGGGATCGGCTACCGCCAGTTCCAGATGTTCGGCGGCAATGCGGTTGGCCAGCGGCAATGCGGCCTCCAGCCTGTCGACAAGGATGATGGCGCCGAAATCGCGCCAGCTGGCGCTCGCCGTCTGCGCCCGCGACAGTGTCTTCAGCTGGCGCTCCACGGCCTGTTCCACCGCCGCACCGAAAGCCCGGTCAGTGGTGATCAGGATCGATTGGGCGCCCTCGTCATGCTCGGCCTGGGCCAGAAGGTCGGCGGCAATCCAGTCCGGATCGTTTTCCTTATCGGCTATCACCAGAACTTCGGACGGGCCGGCGATCATGTCGATACCGACCGTGCCGAAGACCTGGCGCTTGGCGGCCGCCACATAGGCATTGCCGGGGCCGACGATCTTGTAGACCGGCGCAATCGTCTGCGTGCCATAGGCCAGCGCTGCCACGGCCTGGGCGCCGCCAATGCGGTAGATCTCGCTGACGCCGGCAATCTTTGCTGCCACCAGCACGGCCGGATTGATGGCACCGCCCGAGGCGGGGCAGACGATCACGACGCGCTCCACACCGGCCACGCGGGCCGGCACGGCATTCATCAGAACAGAACTCGGATAGCTTGCCGTGCCGCCCGGTACGTAAAGGCCAACCGCTTCAATGGCCGTCCAGCGCGAACCGAGCCCAACGCCGATCGCATCCTCATAGAGGTCGTCCTTCGGCATCTGGCGGGCATGGTGACGCTCGATGCGCTCTGCGGCAAGCGTCAACGCCTCGATGACGGCGGGATCGACTTCGGCAAAGGCTGCCTCGATCTCCGCATCCGTCACGCGCAGGCCGGTTTCCTCGAGGTCCACCCGGTCGAACCGCTTGGAATAATCGATCAGCGCCGCATCGCCACGGGCGCGCACATCATCGATGATGGCGCGCACCACGAGATTGACGTCTTCCGAGACCTCGCGCTTGGTTGTCAGAAACGCTGCAAAACGCGCCTCGAAATCACCCGACGCCTGCTCAAGCCAGATTGCCACTCAACTGTCCCCTCACACTCGAACCCATAGCCGGCGCAAGACCGATCAAGGCCTGTGCCGCACCATCCCGAAGCCGCCTTCTGCTCAATCGTGCTGCGGACGGTTTTCGGTTCCCCAGGCGCCGCCCGTATCGGCCAGCTGCGCCTCGATACATTCCACATCCAGGCTGATCGCCGCACCGGCTGCCAGCGTCAGTTCCACCGTTCCATCCGGGCCATCGCCACGCTTGTCGAAGCGGATGGCAAGAAGCGCATAGACGGCCTCGCCGGCACGCCGGTCGATCCCCAGCGTGCGCACCGCATTGACCCGCTTGAAGGCGAGTGCAGCGCGGCGGCGCTCGAACCCCTTGGAACCGCGATCGACCGCTTCCCAGACGAAACGATTGACGACCAGTGAGAACTGCCCGCGCTTGGGGCTCCAGTCAATATCCGCCGGCTTGAAAACACTATCCTGCATATGGGCCGAAACGATCTTCAGGTCGTCTTCATCCAGTGCCAGAAGCTTCAGCTCGCTCATCGTTGCCATCTTATCCTCATCGCCGCACTGCCGCGGCCTTTGTCACATCAGGCACCGGAGATAGGATCGCAGATGGCCGCGCGCAACAGCCGGAGCTGCCACGCGCTTTTCCTGGCTGCAGCCTATTCGCTGACGCGTTCCACGATCGCGCCGCAGCGCGTCAGCTTTTCTTCCAGCCGCTCAAAGCCGCGATCCAGATGATAGACGCGGTTGACGACGGTTTCGCCTTCGGCTGCAAGGCCGGCAATCACCAGCGACACGGAGGCGCGCAGATCGGTTGCCATCACCGGCGCGCCCTTCAGCCGCGGCACGCCTTCAACGCGCGCCATCTGGCCCGAGAGCGAAATACGTGCACCAAGCCGTGCCAGTTCCTGCACATGCATGAAGCGGTTTTCGAAAATCGTCTCGGTGATATGCGACACGCCGGACGAGCGCGTCATCAGCGCCATGAACTGCGCCTGCAGGTCTGTCGGGAAACCGGGGAAAGGTTCCGTCACCACATCGACGGGCTGGATGCCATTGCCATTGCGCACCACGCGCAGTCCGGTTTCCGTCTGGGTGATTTCGGCTCCGGTGCGGCGCAGCGTATCGAGCGCCGTTTCCAAAAGCGAACCATCCGTGCCTTCGAGCGTCACATCACCGCCGGTCATGGCAACCGCAATGGCATAGGTGCCGGTCTCGATGCGATCGGGCAGCACGCGGTGGCGCGCGCCAGACAGCGAGGTGACACCCTCGATGGTGATGGTCTTGGAGCCGGCGCCGGAAATTTTCGCGCCCATGGCGATGAGGCAATTGGCCAGATCCACCACTTCCGGCTCGCGCGCCGCGTTTTCGATCACCGTCGTGCCATTGGCAAGCGAAGCGGCCATCATCAGCACATGGGTTGCACCGACCGAGACTTTCGGAAACGTGTAGCGGCCGCCGACAAGGCCACCCTTCGGTGCCGTGGCATTCACATAGCCGCCATCGATTTCAATAATGGCGCCAAGCGCTGCCAAGCCTTCGAGGAAGAGATCGACCGGACGCGTGCCGATGGCGCAGCCACCCGGCAGCGAAACGCGAGCGCGGCCCTCGCGGGCCAGAAGCGGACCGATGACCCAGAAGCTGGCACGCATCTTGGAGACCAGCTCATAGGGCGCCGTGGTATCGGCAATCGTGCGGCAGGTGAAATGGATCGTGCGCGAATAGCCGTCTTCCTGGCGCTCACGCCGGCCATTGACGGCGATATCGACGCCATGATTGCCGAGAATCCGCACCAGCCCCTCGACATCGGCCAGATGCGGCACGTTTTCGAGCGTCAGCGTATCGCTCGTCAGAAGTGAGGCGATCATCAGCGGCAGCGCCGCATTCTTGGCGCCTGAAATGGGAATGATGCCGCGCAGTTGGTTACCGCCGGAAATTCTGATGCGATCCATTCAATGACAACGGGCAGATGCCCGCCTTTCCTAATTTCTGGCCTCTATATGGCACAACAAGGCACGAAAGATGGGGGTCCTTAGACGAAATCCCCCACAGCTTCAATTCGAATGCAGGCAAGGGAGACGATGAAGGTGCGGATCATGCCGATGATTCGTCCGTTTTTGCGGCGGGCAGCCCATCGGTCAGATCCGCCTCGCCGGCGCGCCTGGCCCGCGCCTGGGATTTGCGGCGCATCAGGTTGTCGCGCAGCTTCTGGGCGGCACGCGCCTTGCGCTGCTCCGTCTCGGCCATCTGGCGCGCCTTGCGCAGGGCCCTTGCATCATGCGATTCGTCGGTTTCACTCATGCATCCTCCATAACCGATGCAGGCAAAAACCCAAAGAGGTGGATGAAATCAACGCTTTTGCCAAAGAAGTGGAATTTGCGGCTTGCACTGGCGCACGAGCTATGGCAATAGCCCGCTCACCGCAGCGCTGATACGACAAACGGCGCCGATGCTGCTATAGCTCAGGGGTAGAGCACTCCCTTGGTAAGGGAGAGGCCGAGAGTTCAAATCTCTCTAGCAGCACCATTACTCCTTATGTTAATATTGTTAAAGCCATTGTATTTGGCGGCTATGCATATGATCTAGCCCCGCGCCGACCGGCCGCGCGCTATCACGCTCGGAGCCGACAAGGCCTATGACACCGAAGACTTCGTCAACGAATTGCGCTCGATGCGGGTGACGCCACATGTGGCGCAGAACACCAACGGCCGAAGTTCGGCGATCGATGGACGCACGACGCGCCATCCCGGCTATAGGGTCAGCCTGCGCATCCGCAAGCAAATCGAGGAGGCGTTCGGCTGGATCAAGACCCTTGCCGGGCAGGACAAGACGAAGTTCCGTGGCCGCGACCGCGTCGGATGGGCCTTCACCTTCGCGGCCGCCTCCTATGATCTGGTGCGACTGCCGAAGCTGATGGCGGATCTTTGGGATCGCGACCATCTCGATCTGGTCGAGCCCGCCACGATCACCATCGGAGCCGATGGCCATGGCGAGATCGCCTCCGACGCGCTGCAAGCAGGTCTCGATCTCGGCTACAGCCAAAACTTGGTCCACTTCACATGGGCCGGACTTGACGAAATGGACGAGGTCTCCGGCGAAGGACACGCCGAATTGCTCAACGACGGCTCAATCGAGATCGCATTTGCATATCACAACGGCGACGAAGCCATCCTCAACGCTAAACGAGAGACTTCTTCAACAGCCTGCTAGGGGCGACATCGTATTGTCGCGGCACGGGAGAGGCGCCAACGTCGGTGCCCCGCGGCGTTGGCGAAGAGTTCTTGAGTTTTCCGATGTCGATGGAATTGCCGATCTCTCGCGCGGACTTTCGCTCGGTAGTGAGGTGCGAGTGCGCGCTGGTCCGTTCGCAGGTGCAATAGGTCTGCTCACAGGTCTGGATGAAGGGGGCGGGTCGAAGTATTGTTGCACATGATTAGCGGGAGAATTCGCACAAAAACGGCACAGGATTTGCTCGAATTGATATAGTCCGGTTTTTGAGTGGAGCGCTTGTTCTTGATTTGAGTTGGACGGGGGCGCTCGGGCCTGGTGCGTCGCCTGAAATGTGGGCCTTTCTAGACGAAGGGTGGTTTTCTAGATATGCTTCCCGTGCTAATCTTGTTGAGTTGATGTATCAGGATACCAATTCGTCATAGCTGCCCGCTAATTAGGCGTAGCATTTTTACAGGTTGAAGCATATTTTCCACCCAGATGGGCGAGCGTAAAAATGTTGGTGCGGTCAGTCTCGGAGATTGCTTTGGAGAAGTCCGCATTGAAATTCTGCGCTAGGTATTGTTTGTTTCTAAAGGGAGATTGTATTGAAGATTTCCATGGTAGGATCAGGCTATGCTGGCCTTGTGTCCGGCGTATGCTTTTCCGAATTTTGTCATAACGTCGTGTGCATGCACAAAAATAATGCGAAGATTGCGGCGCTTAAAGAAGGGCGCATGCCGATATTCGAACTGAATCATGATCAAATGGTCGCCTCCAATTTCAAGTCTGGGCGATTGATCTTTTCCACCGACAGCGATGTTCTTTTCATCGCTGTCGGTGCGCCATCTAGGTGGGTCGACGGTCACGTCCACTTGTCCTATGTGTACGCTGCATCGAAGGAAATCTCCGAAAATCTCACGGGCTTCGATGTAGTTGTTATTAAATCGACTGTTCCCGTCGGCGCGGGCAGCGACGAGATGGCGAGCCTCTCTTCGATAGACCGGCATCAAAGCGCGAGGCAGAGGCGGGTGGCGAATGACAGCTTTCGACGCTGCCCAGGATGCATAGTCAGTCACCAGGTCTCTATGTCGCGACGAGGCTCTGTGAGGCGATGCGCTACCATGATGGCCGATCATTGCTTCTTTATGCGCGGCTTGCCGTTCGGATCTCTCCGCGGACGCGCCATGGCGCATGAGGGGTGAGAGGAATGGAAAAGGTCGGAGCTTGTCAATTAGGATGAACGTGCGTAAGTTACTAGGACTCCGGCAGAATGCCATGTGGATGATGTTCGGCAACACCTACTATGCGGTGTGTCAATGGCTTGTGCTCATCGTCATCGCCCGCTTCGGGGGGCCGTCGGAGGTTGGCGAGTTCGCTCTGGCGCTCTCACTCATCACGCCGGTGATGATGTTCTTCAATCTTGGCATGCGCACCATTCTGGCGTCGGATGTGGCCCATGAGCACGGAATATCCAACTACGTGCTCTTTCGGGTTGCTACTGCTGCTCTAGGCTTTTTGGTCTGCATAGCAATAGCGGCCACCTACGGCGGACAGACTTTCTGGATTATTGCAGCGGTCGGCGCTTCCAAGACGGTCGAGACGCTGACCGATCTATGCTACGGCTTCAACCAGCGCGGCATGCGGCTTGACCGCATCTCCAAGTCATTGATGATGCGCGGCACACTCAGCACCATCGCGCTTGCCATTGTTTACAATCAGACGAGCAGTCTATATTTGGCGTTGCTGTGCTATACTGCGAGCTGGATTTCTGTTTTGCTGATATTCGACCGTCATGCCATCAACGAAAAGCTTAAGTTCGACAGGGTGCAATTCAACGCTGACCTTAAACTCTTTCTCCGCAACGGGGTGCCGCTGGGCATCGCCGCCTTGATGGTAAATCTCAGCCCCAACATTCCGCGCTATGTGCTGCAGCACGATGCAGGCAACGCAGAACTGGGGCTATTTTCGGGAATGGCCTATTTCATTACCGTCGGGACGGTGATCATCACTGCCGTCGGGCAGTCGTTGGTACCGATCCTGGCGCGTTTCTACTCAGAGGGCAACTACCGTGCCTACTACCGCTACCTCATCCTTGCCCTGATCTTCGCCTTCGGTACCGGTGCACTTGGGGTGGTGGCAACGCTGCTTATCGGGGAACCGGTGCTTAAGCTCTTTTATGGCACAGAATTCGCACGCCATGCGGATCTCTTTCCGCTGTTTGCCGTCGCCGCAACCGTTGCCTATATCGGCAACATTCTCGGCTTCGCGATCAGTTCGGCGAAGATCTTCGTCGGCCAGGCGCTGGCCTTCACCGTTTCCGTTCTGGTCAGTCTGATCGCATCCCATATGCTCATCCCACATTACGGTACGGCTGGCGCGGCATACACCCTCATACTCACTTCCGTGAGCAACAGCGTCGTACCGACGATTCTCTTGGCGCTGAGCGTTTCGCGAAACAGCAGGAAGGCTTCTCTGCCACGATGATTCCGATCAGAGTTCTCCACGTAGTCGCCAACCTTCGCCACGGCGGTGTCCAGTCGTGGATCCTGGATCTCGCTCGGGTGGCTGCCGACGGTTCAGGGCGCATGGACGTTCTGGCCTACGGTAACCAGCAATGGCCTCTTTCCGACGTGCTATCTTCGCTCGGCGTCACCATTCATGGCTGTACCCGCCATCGCAATCCCATCGCTCTTTTCGCGACGTTGCGCGACATCGTCCAGCGCCACGGCCCCTTCGACGCCATCCACTGCCACGAGATGTTCCACAACGGCACACTGGTGGCTATGGGCGCCCTTCTCGGCATTCCCGTTCGGGTCAGCCACGCTCACAATTCGGCTCAGGCTACCCGCGGATCGTTCGCGCGGCGCATCTACAATAGAGCGATGCAGGTTCTAATGCGACGTTTTGCCACCGACATGCTGGCGGTGAGCAGCCTAGCAGGAAAAAAGCTCTATGGCGCGAATTGGGGGCGAGATGCCCGCTACCGCCAAGTTTCCTGTGGTCTGGACTTCGCTGGCTATGCCGTCGAACACGATCGCACAGCGGTGCGCGCTGAGTTCGGCATTCCGCCAGATGCACGTGTGATCGGCCATGCCGGGCGCTTCGTTGAGCAGAAGAACCATGCATTCTTGCTTGAGGTCGCAGCGGTAGCGATGGCGCGTGATCCGGCCATTCGACTTTTGCTTGTAGGCGACGGCCCCTTGAGAGGCGACATGGAGGAGCAAGCCACCCGTATAGGCATTCGAAACCGGACCATCTTCACCGGCGCACGGCACGATGTGCCGCGACTGATGGTTGGCGCCTTCGATCTTCTGCTGCTGCCTTCGCTGTTCGAGGGGCTCGGCCTGGTGATTCTTGAGGCCATGGCCGCTTGTAGACCCTGCATCATATCGGATGTCGTGCCTACGGAGGTAGACGTCGTACCGGCACTGGTGTCACGGCTATCGCTGTCCGCGCCGGCCGAAGCCTGGGCAGATGCCGTCCTCGCGGCTATAGCCGATGTGCAGGTCGACAGACGGACCGCCATCGCGGCGATTGAGTTAAGCGACTTCACCTGCGAAAGATCATATCGCACCATGCTGGGGATCTATAGAAAGGGCGGGCAATGATGGCTACCGCCCCAACTAGTATGGCGACGGCGGTGAGGATCCGGCTATCCATCGTCGCCAGTCTTGCGACATTGCTCGCCGCTGGAGGCACTGCGGATGGCAAGGGTCTCCCGGCACCGGGTGAACCGCCACTGCGGGGCGTCCAGATCCATCCAACCGATCGCAGCAACATGGCGCTTGATCTAGTGCGTGAAGCCGGCTTCAACATGGTCCGCACCGGCTTCTACTGGTATTCGAGCGAGACGGCTCCTGACAGTTACGTTTGGGCGGCCTATGACCGCTTGGTCGCCCGGCTCAACCGTCGCGGCCTGCGAGTGATGTTCACTCTGTATGGGCAGGTGAAGCACTACGGTGACGACACCGTACCGCGCACAAATGTGCAGATCGCCGCCTTCGCCCGATGGGCAGCCGCCGCAGCGAGGCGTTACCGCAACGACGATGTCATTTGGGAGATCTGGAACGAACCCAACCTGCCGCGCTTCTGGCAGCCCCAGCCCAGTGCCGCCGAATACCAAAGGCTCGTTGAAGCGACATGCGCCGAGATCCGCAAGACGGTGCCGAAAGCGACTATCGTCGGCGGCGCACTGGCGGGAGCTACGTTGATACCGGAAAATTTCTTCGGTTATGCCCGCAGTCTCGACAGTGCTGCGTTCCGGGGCTGCCTCGACGGTCTTACCATTCATCCCTACCGCGATGGACCACCAGAGACCGTCTCGCAGACCTATGACAAGCTGGCGAGTTCGGTCAAAGGCCTGCCAAGGGTGCTGAGCGGAGAGTGGGGATATACCACCACCGGGCAGACCCGAGTGGACGAGGAACGGCAGGCGGAATTTGCGGTGCGCAGTTTCCAGGCCAATGCAGCCGCAGGAATCCCTCTTAGCGTATGGTACATGCTGCGCGACCGAGTGGGTGAACAGTCGGACCGGGAGACCGGCTTCGGACTGCTGAAGGCCGACTTAGGGCCGAAGCCCGCCTACCGGGCCCTCTCAGTCTCCAACCGAATGCTCTCGGGCCTCAGCTTCGAAGGGGTCTGCGGGCCGACTGTCCAGGGATTCGTGGCGTTGACACATGGCGGCGACGGCGGTCGACGGGTGATTTCCGCCTGGACCCTCGGCGCCCCGGGTAGCCTCGTCCTCGATACAGGGGTCGTGGCCGGTCCGATGGTCATGGGCGACGGACAGGATATCGCGGTCGATCCGACGCAATCGCGTACGTCCGTCCCACTCTCCGGGTTGCCGGTTTATGTGCCGATACGAACAGGAGTGCCTGTGTCATGCGGGTTTCACCAAGAAGTATCTCGATAATTTCATCGCTAATCGAGGCAGGGCAACTTTGACAAAGTATTCGAAATCACTGGTGATCTGTACGCTTCGCTACAGTGACAATCTGGGTGACGGCGTCATCGCCGACAGCCTTGCCCACCTCGTTGAGAAGGTTCGGCCGGGGCTCACTATCCGCCATCTTGATATGGCCGGGCGGACTGCCTTCTTAAGCAGCGGCCCCGGGCAGCAGAAGGCCATCTACTACCGAACCCCGGCGGCTCTGCGGCCCCTGCTGGTGCTCGTGGCCTGGCCGATCGCCATGCGGCCTAAGGTCGAGAGGGCATGGCGAGCCGCACTTCCGGAGGGCGACTTCGCGTTGGTATTTGGCGGTGGCCAGATGTTGAGCGACATCGCACTCAACTTTCCACTGAAGTTTCATCTCATCGGGCGCCTCGCCGCGGGGCGCGGTGCCCCTCTCGCGGTCGGAGCCGTCGGTGTGACCTCCAACTGGAGCTGGCTCGGGCGCAGGCTGTTCCGCCGGGTACTGCTCGACCCCGCGACGCGTTGGGTGGGCGTTCGGGACGCAACCAGCCGCGCCTCTATAATCGAGTCAGTGCCCGAACTCGCCGACCGCTGCCGGCTGACGGTCGATCCTGCGGTATGGGCGAGCGACGTCTACGAGCGTTCGGCCCGTACCGATGACCCGGCAGCGATCCCGATCGGACTGGGCATTTCACATCCGATCGAACTGGCAACCCAGGCCGAGGATGCGGCAGCCTTTTCTGTAGAGGGGACCGGCTACTTCTGGTGTTCCCTAGCTGAACGACTGATCGGCAACGGTTACACGCCGGTGCTGTTCACCAACGGCGCCGCAGAGGACGAGGCGTTTCTATCGAAGGTCGCCGGCAGTCTGTCCGACCATGTAGCCACCGGTCGAGTACGGGTGCTACCGCGTCCGACGACTCCGGCCGACCTGATCGCAAATCTCTCTACCCTGAAGGCCGTGGTCAGCCACCGACTACATGCAAACATCATCTGCTTCTCCTTAGGTATTCCGACAGTAGCCCTGGTCTGGGATGGCAAGGTTCGGGCCTTCGCGGAAGCAGCCCAACGCGCGAAATGGTGTGCCGAGCCGCGGGCGTCGGCCGAAGAGATCCACCATCTGGTGGTTGGCGCCCTGGCCGAGGGCGTGGACATGGGGCATAGACAAGTGTTACGGGATCGGGTTCTAGCGGACGTTCGTGACATGCTTTCCAATTTGGAGATCTGAGACGCCAATGAAAGTATACGTGGTCCGTGACAGCGACTTCACCCTCTCTCGAGGTCAACCAGCGTCCAACCTCCTCAACTACGAGGACTTTTCCCGCCGTTACCTGGCGGTCTTCGACGAAATCGTGTTGATCGGACGACTGTTCCGGCGAGACGATCCGACAGCGACGCCGGTAACCGGTCCCGGGGCAACTTTCTTGGGCGTTCCGGGCTACCACGGCCCGGTTGGGTTCCTGAAGACCCTTCCGTCGATAATCGGTTTCCTCTTTCGCAACACCCCTCGTGACGCCGCCTACATCCTGCGGATCCCGGCTACGATCCCGAGCTTGTTCGCCCTCGTGCTGACGATCAAGCGGATCCCGTTCGCCGTCGAAGTGGTTGCCGATCCCTATGACGGATACAGCGCTCAGGCGCTCAACCACCACCCGTTGGCTCCATTCTTCCGCGCGCTGTTCGTCTTGCTGACGCGCTGGCAGTGCAGCAAGGCGCGCGTCGCCAGCTACGTGACACGTGAGGCGCTTCAGCGACGTTACCCGCCGCGCGATCCGGCGCTCTCCTATTCCTTTACATCGATCAATTTGACCCCAGACTGCTACGCGCCTTCCGCACGCCGACCCGAGGACTTTCGCACCGCTCGGCCCCATATCGTGCTGACCGGCAACATGCAGAAGTCGCTCAAGGGGCACGACGTGCTGCTCAAGGCACTCAAGATCCTACGGAACTCGGGCCGCACGGTCGCCCTGACGGTGATCGGCTACGGCGAGAACATGGTGCATTTCCAGAAGATGGCCGCCGATCTCGGGCTCGCCGACACTACAACCTTCACCGGCAAGATGCCGGCGGGCAAGCCGATCCGCGACATACTCGATAGCGCCGACCTGTTCGTGTTGCCCTCCCGGCAGGAAGGCCTACCCCGTGCCCTGCTGGAGGCGCTCGCACGTGGTCTGCCGGCCATAGCCACCCGGGTCGGCGGCGCTCCGGAGCTGTTGCCGGAAGATTCCCTGATCGACGTCGACGACATCGAAGGGCTCGCCACGAGGATCGGTGCCTTCATCGCCGACCGCGAACTGCTGTCGCGGCATTCGCAAAGAAATCTGGATCACGCGTATTCGTATCGCAGCGAGGTCGTCGTCGCTGCGCGGACGGAGTTCCTCGACCGCGTCAAGGCGCTCGTAGAGGCGCGGCCTTGAGAGACGAGATTTCCGACATGCCAACAGCCCTGCGGAGAGACCACACCCACCCACGGCCAAGAGCAGGCCCGTTGCGCCGGACGAGAACGGCGGGGCCGATCGCTACGGTGGCCGACGCCTCTCGGCCGTTGGCCGTCATGACGATGGTCGCACTCGGCTTCGTCGGAATTAACCAAGCGATCCCATCCGATATGATGTACATCCTGTCGATGTATCTTGCAGTCGTCGGCATCCTATATGCTGCCTTCATGCGGGATCCCTTGGCAGGGGTTATAATTCTTCTTTCGATCGGGCTGCCATATGTCTTCTTCGATCCGGCTTCGCGCTTCTTGGACGGGCAATATTACGAAGTTCAGTTGAACTACGGCTATTTCGAATTCCTCAATATGATGATCGAGTCCGTCAAGGGCCGTGTGACATCGGGAGACAATCAGATCCGCGGCGCCTTCCTCGTGATGATCTATCCCTTCCTAAAGGTCGATGCGATCTTCGAGAACTTCAAGTTTGTGCCTTACAATTCTCTGCTGATCTTCGGATGCGCGGTTGTTCTACGCCTGCTCGCGTCAGACTTTTGCGAACGCCACAACATGGCCGCCCACGGGCCGTTGGTCGCGAAGCTAACCTTCTATGCGTTCCTGCTGTCGCCGACGTCGATATTCTTCTCAGCCGACCTGCTGAAGGACCAGACGTCGATGTTCACCGTGTTGCTGAGCACCCTGTTGTTCGTGCGCCGGCGCTACGTGCTGTTCGCCCTGGTGGTGCTCGCGGCCTCGCTGGTGCGCAGCTACAACCCGTTGACGATCGCCTGTTTCATCCTGGCGGTGGACCGGCCGAAGAAGATCTACCTCTTGGGCGGCGGGGTTCTATTACTCGGCCTTCTGGCGCTGGTGCGCGGCAGTCCGGCGGCAGTCGTCAACATGGTGGCCTCGTCGGTCTATGTCTACGTCAACCCCCTTCCGATCAGACTGTCCAACTGGCTGCCGCCCGTCACCCTCCTGACCCTGCAGGGCGTCGTCTTCTCGGTCGCCTGGGTCGGGGCAATGTATCAGCTCTTCGATGCGCGTAGTCGGCGCATGGGGCTCGACCGGCTGACGATCGCCATCGCGCTCTTCGGCTGCATTCTGATCGCCGTCGGCTACAATAATGCCGTCAACTTCAACGAAACCGAATATGGTATCGGCACTGGTGGCGATAACATGACCCGCAAGTGCTTTCCCATCCTGCCACTGATCTGCATGCAACTTTCTATTGTGGTCGCTCGCTTCGCAAGACAGCAGCAAGCTGGCCGATTCATGACAAAGTAATGACACACGCTACCGCAACCGGTATGACCTTGATATTCATTGGCGCGGTCCCATCGCATCTATGACTATTGCTTGTACGATTTGGAGCTAGGGTCGTAAGGTTGATGCTTAATCTTTCACCGGCGAGGCGAAGACGTTAGTGATCTCTTTCTTCGGCAGCCTGCGCACAAACGTTAAAATACATGCAGTCTTTGGAGTGCCTTTCATGAATAATCAAAATCATGGGGCGATGCATTCTGTGTATCGCCCAGATATCGACGGCCTCAGAGCCATAGCAGTTGTTTCCGTTGTTCTTTATCACTACAAGTTCGGACGGCACTTTGACGGTGGCTTCGTCGGCGTGGACGTTTTTTTTGTTATTTCTGGATTTTTGATTAGTCGAATTATATTTGACGGGATCAACAAGGGTAATTTCAGCATCGTCGATTTCTATGATCGGCGTATCCGACGAATATTTCCGGCGCTTTTCGTCATGTTTTTTTTGACGCTTGCCTTCTCGGTCGTGACGATGTTTCCTGCAGAGCTGGAGAAAGCGAAGGGTGCTGTAGTTTTTTCAGCAATATTCTCATCAAATATCTACCTCTATTTCAACGTCAATTATTTTGACGGAAGCTCAATTCTTAACCCATTTTTGCACACTTGGTCTCTTTCCGTTGAAGAACAATTCTATATTTTTTTTCCTTTATTTATCTACCTAATTCGAAATCTAAACCGAAATTCCCAAATAGGGATTATCTTACTTGTTTTAACGGTAAGTTTTATTCTTTGCGTTGCTGAAACATACAGCAATGCTTCCGCTGCGTTCTATCTGGTTCAATATCGGGCCTGGGAACTTCTCATTGGGAGCATTCTGGCTTTAGGCGTGATTCCGCCGGTTCGCAGCCCTAGTATCAATGAAGCGATCGGCATCGGCGGGTTGACCGCGATTGGCGTCAGTGTCCTTCTGTTCACCGAGGAGATTCCGTTCCCGGGTCTAGCCGCCGCTGCCCCATGCTTGGGCGCTGCTGCGATCATATATTCGGGTTCGAACGCGCAAACCGTCGTCTCACGTCTTCTGGGCCTGACACCGTTGCGTTTCATCGGCCTCATCTCCTATTCGCTTTACCTATGGCACTGGCCGTTGCGGGCGCTCTATTATGCCGGCGTTGGTGTACCATACGGCATTGGCAAGATCATCATGCTGCTGGTCGCGCTGGTGATAGCCACTGCGTCGTGGTGGTTTGTCGAGCGGCCATTTCGTCGCAACGGCGTGCTGCGCCCGGCCACCACGCTTCTCGGAGGGGGGATTGCGATTGGACTAGTCTGCGGCGCGGCAGTGATATCCGTTGAAATATACAGCACGATACGAAACATTCCACCTGCAGCGGTGGCCGTGTTGGCACAGGCAGAACTTCCAGCGGCCGATGATCATTTTCGCGACGGTGACTGCTTCCTGTCGAATAATGTTCGTGCTGCATCACAAATCAATAACGAGAGTTGTCTCGCTTATGATCCGAACAGGCGGAACATCTTGATCGTGGGTGACAGTCACGCAGCACACTTGTGGGTTGGCTTGAGCGAAACCTACCCGGAACTGAACTTCATGCAGGCCACGGCGTCGGGATGCCGGCCGACAATTTCCTTCGAAGGGCGACATACCTGTACCGACCTCATGCGCCATATCTTTCTGAACCTCCTTCCCCAGCGCGCGGTCGATACCGTCATCCGGTCCGGACGGTGGCGCGGGTCCGAGGCCAAGATGGCCATCGCGACCGCCAAGGCGCTTCAGCCTTTTGCCAAGCGAGTCATCATCTCGGGGCCGATCGCCGAGTATGATCAGAGTTTGCCTAGGTTGTTGGCCAAAGGAATGGAGGCGAATTCCGGCCCGGCGCAGTTCGCGAGCCACCACCTAGTGCCTACGCCGCAACAGATCGACGCGTTGTTCGCGAGCGAGGCTGCCGCAGCTGGCGTAGAATATTTTTCGGTCTACGATGCGCTGTGTGGTACCGAATGCGAGGTATGGGCCAGGGACGGTGTTGCAATGCAATTCGACTACGGACATCTGACGAGGGAGGGCTCGATCTATCTGGGCCAACGTCTGCGATCGTCGCCGCGGGGAGATCTTTTTTCCGAAAGCCAGTAACGGGCGCCTGCAGCGCACGCGGCACTTTCGAAGAGACGAGGCATTCTAATAACGGTGCCCCGTCTCCACCACCCCAATGACCCATCGGAGTTGACACCATGCGCGTGCTCCACGTTGCCGAGACCATTCGTGGCGGTATCACGACCTATTTCAATGAGATTCTCGTGCATCAGGTTCGTGCTTTCGGCCCGGAGAACGTCCGCCTCATCGTCCCAAGCGACCACGCCGACGAGTTGATCGGCTTCCCACCAGAGAGCATTGCCGGCTTCTGGCGGCAAGACCGTCTCAAAGGGCTACCCTTCCTCTTGTGGCAAACCTTTAGAGAGATTCGGCGGTTTCGGCCTGATGTCGTTCATTTGCACTCGACCTTCGCCGGCGCGCTGATCCGCGGTCT
Source organism: Rhizobium sp. FY34 (assembly GCF_005222845.1). Taxonomy (GTDB): domain Bacteria; phylum Pseudomonadota; class Alphaproteobacteria; order Rhizobiales; family Rhizobiaceae; genus Neorhizobium. Next base: position 20,046 of record NZ_STFZ01000004.1, read on the forward strand.
GGCCGTCCCCCTTCGGGAGATGCCTCCGATCGTCTATTGCCCTCACGGATGGGCCTTCGACATGGAGAGGGCGGAACTGGCGAAGCGCTTCATTGAAGGCACTGAATGGCTGCTGTCGCGGCGGGTTCATCGGATCATTGCCATCTCCCGACATGAGTACGATCAGGGCATAAGGATAGGTATTCCTCCCGGTAAGCTGATCCTGGCCGAGAGCGGCATTACCGAGCATTTGCCCTCGGTGGACGCAGCCGCATGGGACACACCGCTTCTGAAGGTCCTGTTCGTTGGTCGACTCGACCACCAGAAGGGGTTCGATATCCTGATCGATGCCATTCGTTCTCATGGGGGCGAGATTTCTGTCCGCGCGATCGGTGCTTCTGTCAACAGCAGGGACCAGGAAACGTGGGACGTGCCCACACACGTTGAGATGCTTGGCTGGCAGCACAAGGACGTAGTCACGTCGCACTTAAAGGCCTGCGACGTTGTTGTCGTGCCCTCTCGCTGGGAGGGGTTCGGGCTGGTCGCGGTGGAGGCGATGCGCGCGGGCAAGCCCGTGGTCGCCGCCTCAGTGGGCGGACTGGCAGCCATCATCGTTGATCGTGAAACCGGACTGTTAGTTCCGAAAAACGACCCTGATGCACTTGCAAAGGCGCTGCTATCCCGTCCCGCGCAAGATTGGGCGGCGATGGGCAAAGCGGGGCGGCAACGGTTCATCAGGCATTTCACCAGCGACAGGACCCATACTACCCTTGCGGAAACTTATGACACTTTGATCCGGAAATCACGATCCTGAGCCAATGAAACCTGTGCGCGGATAGTTGTAGACGTACGAATTCATTGATGCTCCAATGAATTTTTCGAATGATGGAGGTTTGCAATCAGCTATTGTCGCGCGGGTCATGACAAGTTCGGGTTTACCTTGGAGCAGAAGCCTCTTGCATCGTTGCCGCCTATATCGATCGCTAAGGCGAAGAGCTTGACATCTTCGATCAGTGTTGGCGCAGTTTTAGGTTTCCACCCGGAACTGAACTGGTTTTTCCACCGAAACCTTAGGTATTTAGTCCCGGCATTTGATGGTGCGGGTTGGTAATCAGAGGCGGCTCGGTAATTCTGAACAGCTAGGATAATACGCGTCATCACTGATCGGGACCCACTTGTCCATTCTCTACGTCCTATGGACATGATGCGCCATGGCTGGCTTTCGAGCTTTCGCCATGCGTCGCAGCAGTGAGCGACGATGTCGTCGTAGGATTTGAAGATGCGGTTCGACAACCAGTTCTCCCGCATGAAAAGCCAGAGGTTCTCAGCCGGGTTGAGCTCGGGCGATTTCGGCGGCAGTGGCAAGATCGAGATGTAGGCAGGCATGACAAGGTTGTTCGACATGTGCCATCCCGCCTGGTCCATGATGCGGATGGCATGAGCGTCATTGGCCACGTGTCGGGAGATTTCATACGCGTCCTCATTGATCAGAACCCATTGGCCCATTCTCTGCGTCCGATAGACATGATCCGCCATGGCTGGCTTTCGAGTTTGCG
>NZ_STFZ01000032.1 GCF_005222845.1 Rhizobium sp. FY34
CGTCGCGCTACAATGCGAGAAGACCAAACAAAATTTCGCATCAATCGTCGCAATCGCCGCAGGCTTCATCTTGATCAAATCCGTCCACACCGCCTAGGTGTTTAGTCCCGGCATTTGATGGTGCGGGTTGAGTTTAAACCGTTCTGGCTCTGTTGCCCAGATTTTGCAGATATATTCATAGGGTGTGAGGCCCCGCAGCGTTTTCAGCCGGCGGCGGTAATTGTAGGCGTCAATGAAGTCTTGGAGGTGGGCTTTTAACTGGGCATGGCTGTCATAGTGGTAACGTTTGACAGTCGCTTCCTTGATCGTGCGGTTCATTCGCTCGACTTGGCCGTTGGTCCAGGGATGCTTGATTTTAGTGAGCCTGTGTTCGATCCCGTTCTCGCGACAACGCATGTCGAACATGTGCGTCATGTAGGTGGCCGTCGGTCCGTCGGCATAGCGCGGCGGGAACGTGAACTGGATGCCATTATCGGTCAGGACGGTATGGATTCTATAGGGCACAGCCGCAATCAACGCGACCAGGAAGGCGGACGCTGATGTTCTGCCTGTCTTGGTGACCAACTGAACGAAGGCGAACTTGCTGGTCCGGTCTATCGCAACATACAGATAGAGCTTGCCTTCGGCAGTGCGTACTTCGGCGATGTCAATATGGAAGTATCCAATCGGGTAGGTCTTGAACTTTTTCTTCGGCGCCTTTTCCCCGGTCACTTCTGGCAATCGGCTGATCTCATGGCGTTGTAAGCAGCGATGCAGCGACGAACGGGTCAGATGCGGGATCGTGGCCTGCAGGGCATAGAGGCAGTCATCCAGCGGCAGCAGCGTGTGTCGGCGGAAGGCAACGATGATCGCCTCCTCTTCGATCGAAAGTGTTGTCGAGCGGGCGTCTTTCGGACCAGTCGGAAGGTCCTTCACCGCCGTGCGCCGCTTCCACTTCGCCACGGTCTTCTGATTGATACCGTAGCGCGTGGAAAGTGCTCTCAGGCTCTCTTGACTATTTTGTATTGCTCGACGGACTGCCTCTGTCGTCCGGGCGCTCCCGTGTAGAATTTGTCCCATAGCGCATCTCTCCATTCTTGGCTGAACAATGCACCATCAAATGCCGGGACTAAACACCAGCAGCGAGTCGTCTGATCATAGCGCCGGGTGCAAGCAAAGCTCAGAGACGATCGCCAGGAGGCTGTCGTGCCGAACGATGTCTGGGCAATGGACTTTTGTCCACGACCAGTTCGCGACTGGCAAGAAGCTGCGCATCCTGACCGTGGTAGACACGCACTCGCGTTACTGCCCGGCCGCCGACGCACGCTTCACCTACCGGGGCGAGGATATCGTCCTGACACTGGAAGGCATCTGTCGGAAGACCGGGTATCCCAAGACGATCAGAGTGGACAACGGCAGCGAGTTCATCTCCCGTGATCTTGCCCTATGGGCCTATGCCAGCAACGTCACCCTGGACTTCTCGCGGCCAGGCAAGCCGACAGACAACGGCTTCATCGAGGCCTTCAACAGCAAGATTAGGGCGGAATGTCTGAACGCCCATTGGTTCTTGACCCTTTCAGATTCGCGCGAAAAATTGGAGACTTGGCGCAAATACTACAACGAGGAATGCCCTCACTCGGCAATCGGATATAACATCCCGATTGACCTGCATAATCCCGGTGGCGCAACCAGCCAGCCATCGTGAGCAAAGCCGGAAAACTCTAATTCCCGGCGGTCCAAGGTTTGGTCTCATACGCGTCCTCATTGATCAGAACCCATTGGCCCATTCTCTGCGTCCGATAGACATGATCCGCCATGGCTGGCTTTCGAGTTTGCG
>NZ_STFZ01000033.1 GCF_005222845.1 Rhizobium sp. FY34
GCAAAGGCTGCCGCTCGCGCTCGTAGGAGAAGTCGGTCTCGTCGGTGCGCAATATCTTGCGGACCGTGTTGCGGGAAACATGCAGTTCACGGACGATCTTCTTCATCGACCAGCCGTGAACATGAAAGGCCCGCCGGACGCGCGCAATCGTATCCACTCGCTTCAACTCCCTCTCCATCCGCCGTCAAAAAACGGATGGTCAGATAAATCCGAAGGGGGTCAAAATTGGACGCCGATCACCCCGCTAATGGGGTCAATATTCCACGCCGAAACACACCCTATGCGCATACGGAGGCAGTATACCACGAGCAGGACGCGAAATATCTGATAGAAGTTTCGGACGATCTGATGACAGCGTGGAAAGCCGGTGCCTTGGCCCAAAATACTGCGAACCCGTTATCGGATGCGGCTCCTCAAGCCAACGATCTCATCGGATTACTTTATGGTGACTTCGCAATCGATGAGAAACCGTAAGCGGTGTGGCCAAAGCACATTGACTATGACGGTATTTCCTACCCGCGTTATCTTGCCTTCGCTGCAAGGCGGAAGGGAACGCCC
>NZ_STFZ01000034.1 GCF_005222845.1 Rhizobium sp. FY34
TGCGCAAACTGCTCACCATCCTCAACGCCATCATCCGGGACGAAAAACCATGGCAAAACGCTTGACTGCCAAGACAGTCGCTCTCCCCAGCGGGGAGAGGTCCGCCGAGCAAAGCGGAGGCGGGGTGAGGGGGCAAGAGGCACAACTGCGACGAAGCCCCCGGCCCAGCTAAACCCTTACTGCCAGACGATAATCCGCGCTTTGTTCGGCACGCGCTCGTAAAGATCGATAATATCCTGGTTCATCAGGCGCACGCAGCCCGACGAAACCGCCTTGCCGATGGAACTCCATTCCGGATTGCCATGCAGGCGGTAGAGCGTATCCTCGCCATTGCGGAAGATATAGAGTGCGCGCGCGCCGAGCGGGTTCAACAGCCCCGGCGGCATGCCGCCATTGGCGGCGGAATATTTCACCAGTTCCGGCTGGCGGGCGACCATTTCATTCGGTGGCGTCCATTTCGGCCATTGCTGGCGCCACTGGATAACCCCCTCGCCCTGCCAGGCAAAGCCCTCGCGGCCAATGCCGACACCGTAGCGCATGGCGGTCTGGCCGCCCGGTTCGACGAGATAGAGGAAGCGCGACGCCGTATCGACGATGACCGTGCCGGCCGGTTCGCCGGTGGAATTTTCCACGCGCTGGCGGTAGAAGCGCGACGGGATCTTCCAATAGGGAACGGCGGGGATGACATAGCCGCCATCCATCATCTCGCCATACATGGCATCCAGTTCCGGCGAACGGCCGGCGACCGGCTCGATCGCCGGGGCAAAGGACGGGCCGCCTTCGCGATAGGTGACGCTGAGATTGCCGGGACCGGGCCTTGAAGAGGCACAGCTGGCAAGCGTGGAGGCAGCGCCAAGCGCCAGAAAACTGAGGAGACGGCGACGGTTGAAAAGATCGTTGGTTATCATGGGGCCGGGGTGACTTCTTCGCTGGAAAAGGCGGGAGGGAGCGCCTGGAAACGGATCAGCGCCACATTTGTTCCGGGATTGTGGCTGGAAGAAGTATATGCAATCTTAATGACAGAACCAGTGGCCCTGCCGCACCTTAACGTGACCCTTGTGTGATGATTTCATCACATTCTTGGCGATCAGATCAGATCACCACGATCTGCGAGGAGGCCGGAACGCGCTCGTAGAGATCGATGACATCCTGGTTCAGCATGCGCACGCAGCCAGACGAGGTTGCCTTGCCGACCGATTGCCAATCCGGCGTACCGTGCACGCGGTAGAGCGTATCCTTGCCATCCTTGAAGATATAGAGCGCGCGCGCACCGAGCGGATTGTTGAGGCCGGGATCGGCACCACCGGCGGCCGCGGCAAACTTGCGCAGGTTCGGCTGACGCTCCACCATTTCCTGCGGCGGCGTCCAGCGCGGCCACTTGGCCTTCCACTGAATGGTGCCACGACCGGACCAGGCAAGCCCTTCCTTGCCCAGACCAACGCCATAGCGAATGGCCTTGCCGCCCGGCTGCACGAGATAGAGGAAATGCTGGCTGGTATCGACGACGATGGTGCCGGGCGCCTCATTCGTCTGGTAATCCACTTCCTGGCGCAGGAAGCGGGCATCGATGCGCGAATAGGGAATGGCCGGCAGCGTATGCCCGTCGTCGCGGATGCTGGCGTAATAGACGCGGTGCACCGGATTGGAGATCGGCAGGCCATAGGTCTGGTGGAACTGCGTCTGGTAGAGCTGGCGCTTCTGCGGAATGGCCTGCTCTTTCTGGGTCGGCTGGGCCTGCGGCTGCGGCGGCGAGGACGGATTGTAAAAGACCGGCGCGGTTTCCTGCACGAAGACATCGGCATTCATGCGGCTGGTATCGGTGACCAGAATGCAGCCGGACAGCGCTGTTGTGCCGGCAAGCATGGCTGCGAGCGCAAAGGAACGCGAAAGATGTCGGGCAGTGAATGGCATGGGCTCGCTTCCGGCAGATGACGTGGCGGCAACCATGCCAGTCGCGGCTGGCGCGAGGCTTTCGTAGGCGCCCTCTATCTCTGACCTTTACGCCCCGTGATGGCGGAAGAAACGGATACTCTCCGAGACTGCGCCGGGCACCACGCCATTATGCGTGCCGGGCATGAGCCTGGCCTCGATCTCGACGCCGACGGAGCGCGCCCGATCGATCAGCAGCTGGTGATTGGCATCATAGGGGCGCTCCTCCGTGCCGCGCAGCAAGAGCGTCGGGCATTTGAGGCTTGTGCCGAAGCAGACCGAGGAGCGCATGATGAATTCCCGCGGATCGGATGCATCAAAGCGGATTTCCTTCTCATAGCGGCCAAAATAGCGCCAGGCATTCACACCGGCCGAAATCGGCACTGCCGCTTTGAAGGGGCGCGTCATGGCAGACAGCAGCGCCAGCGTGCCGCCATTGCTGTGGCCGGCAAGGAATAGCCGGTTCTTATCGATGCCTGGCAGGTTTTCCAGATAATGCGCCGCCGCCAGTGCATCGGATGTCTCGTCATAAAAGCCGGAATAATGACCCTCTTGGCCGTTTTCGCCGCGAAACGACGGCAGCATCACGACAAAACCGGCCTCGGCATAGGGCATGGCCAGATCCCAATGCCCGTCACCGGTGGCATTGCCACCATGTAGGAAGAGAACTGCCGGCTTCAGCGTGGTGGATGGCTCATAGTGCGAGACCCAGGCAATCAGGTTGAGGGAGCCATCCGGCCCGCCGGGATAAACGACTTTTCGCGCGCCCTTCGGCTCGCCGAGCGGCGGTGACTGTTCCGGCGACGGCCCGAGCCGGATGAGCTTGGTCGCAAAATTCTTGCGCGCCACGCCATAATCTTGCGTCTCAAGCGGCGGCACGTCGGGACTGGCAAAGCGGGGCGGGCTTTCCTGCGCATGTGCAACCGCCGGCAGGACAAGGGCGGATGCAGAGGCGGCGGCAAGACTGGAGAGAAGGCTGCGGCGGGAAATCGGCATAAGCACACCACGCAATATAATGAAAGATCTGATCTTAGCACCGGTCGGCGGGTCCGCAAGCCTCTGGTGCATCACGCTTTCTCGACAGGCGTGGGCAAAGTCCCCCTCTGGCTGCCGCCATCTCCCCCACAAGGGGGGAGACAGACCAATCGACCCTCACGCCACAACGGACAATGTCGCAAGGTCATCTTGTGGTAAGCGATGGCCAGGACATTCGTGATACGGGCTCTCCCCCCTTGTGGGGGAGATGGCGGCAGCCAGAGGGGGTTCGCGGATCAACCCAGACCCATTCATCTCCTCAGCCCTTCGCATCCACCATGGCAATCAGCGTCGCCAAATGGTCGGCATCGCGGGGCAGTTTGTCGGCGCGCAGGCGGGAAATGCGCGGGAAACGCATGGCAACACCGGATTTGTGGCGGCTGGAGCGGTTGATGCCTTCAAACGCCACTTCCAGCACGAAACCGAAGCCGGGTTCGGCCCGCACCGAGCGCACCGGGCCAAAACGTTCGACCGTATTGTCGCGCACGAATTTGTCCAGCACGTCAAGCTCGGCATCGGTGAAGCCGAAATAGGCCTTGCCGACCGGCACCAGCAGTTCCTTGCCCGCCTCGTCCAGCGTCCAGACGCCGAAGGTGAAATCGGAATAATAGCTGGAACGCTTGCCGTGGCCGCGCTGCGCATACATCATCACCGCATCGACATTGAAGGGTTCGCGCTTCCACTTGAACCAAGGGCCTTTGAGCCGCCCGGCCTGATAGACGCTGTCCTTCTTTTTGATCATCACGCCCTCGATGACCGGATCTGGCGGGACAAGGCGCAGGCGGTCGAGTTCGCTCCAATCGGTAAAGGGCACGAGTTCGGAAAGATCGAAACGATCATGCGGCGCATGATCGATAAGGTCGCGCAGCCGGTCGCGCCGGGTCAGAAACCCTTCGCCGCGAACATCTTCGTCGCGCGCAAACAGCAGATCATAGGCGCGCAGGAAGGCCGGATAATCCTCCAGCATTTTCGCATTGACCGTCTTGCGGTTCAGCCGCTGTTGCAGATCGGAAAAACTGCGCGTGGCACTGTTGGAACGCGCGGTGCCGCCGACCAGCAATTCGCCATCCACGACGCCCTCGAAAGTGATCGCGGCGATGATATCGGGAAAGGCATGCGAGATATCATCGCCGGAGCGCGAATAGAGCTTCTTCGTGCCGCCAAAGCTCGACATCTGCACCCGGATGCCATCCCACTTCCATTCGGCGGCATAATCTTGCGGCGAGAGCTTGTCGAGATCGCCCTCCTCCACCGGATTGGCAAGCATGACAGAATGGAAGATGGCGGGCGTGGCCAGCACCGGCTTTTCCGCCTTGCCTTCCAGCCAGGCAAACAGCGGCTCGTAAGGTGGCGCCAACCCGTGCCAGAGCGTTTCGATCTCGGTGACATCCCGGCGATTTTCGCCGCTGCCGCTCATATCGGCAAGCGCCTGCTTGGCAAGCCGTGCCGAGACGCCGATGCGAAGCCCGCCGGTTGCAAGCTTCAGAAAGGCAAAGCGGCTGGAATGATCCAGCTGATCGAGCAGATCACGCACGCAGGCGCGCATCTCGGTGCGCCCCAGCCTGTTCATGCGGTGGATGACATCGCTCAGGCGCGGCTGATTGTGGGCGGAGACGCGCTCGCGTGCGCCGCCATCCCAGACAAGCGAAATGGTTTCGGCCAGATCGCCGACATAATCATAGGAATACTGGAAAAGCACGGGATCGAGCCTTTCCAGCACCAGTTCCTTCAACAGCGCCGGCTTGACGCCCTTCAGATCCAGCGTGCCGGCGAGCGCTGCCAGCCCATAGCCGCGATCAGGATCGGGGCTTGAGCGGAAGTAATCGACAAGCAGGGTCAGCTTGCCAGTGCGCGAGGGGGTGAGCACGAGGCGATCGAGCAGGGTTGCGAAGGTTTTCATGCGCGCCTCGCGACATTGGTCTTGGCGGCGGCGGCAGGCGAGATACCCCCCTCTGTCCTGCCGGACATCTCCCCCTCAAGGGGGGAGCTTTTGAACTTGAAATAAGACCCTCTCTGCCCTGCCGGGCATCTCCCCCACAAGGGGGGAGATAGGACGTGGCAAGCGTCCTGCTCCTGCATCAGACGGTGCGGCCAGGTTAAGCCCTCCCCCTTGTGGGGAGGGTTTGGGAGGGGACTTTCTTCATATGATGTTACCATCATCATCAATCCCCCTCGTCCTCATAGCCCACCAGATGCAGGGGCTTGGCCGCAATGCCGGCCAGTTCGCACCAGCGCACCAGCGCCTCCTCGCGGCCATGCGTCACCCAGACTTCCTGCGGCGCGATTTCGGTGATGGTTTGCAAAAGCTCCGGCCAGTCGCAATGGTCGGAAATGACGAGCGGCAGCTCGACACCACCCTGCTTTGCGCGCTGGCGCACCATCATCCAGCCCGAGGCAAAGGAGATCAGCGGCTCGTTGAAACGGCGCGCCCAGCGATCCTGGAACGCCGATGGCGGGCCGACAACAATGGCGCCATGAAAGGCGGATGGATTGCTCTTTTCCAGCGTTGCCGGACGTAGTTCCCCCAGGTCGATCCCCTGGCTGACATAATAGTCGCAGAGTTTGGCGAGCGCCCCATGGATATAGATCGGCTCGTCATAGCCGCAATCGCGGATCAGCCGGATGACACGCTGCGCCTTGCCCAGCGCATAGGCGCCGACCAGATGCGTGCGCTCGGGAAATTGCAAAAGCGAGGCAAGCAGTTTGTGCATCTCGGTCTTTGGATCGGGATGATGAAAGACAGGCAGGCCAAACGTGGCCTCGGTAATGAACACATCGCAGGCAACCGGCGAAAACGGCGCGCAGGTGGGATCAATGCCACGCTTGTAGTCGCCAGACACGACGATGCGCAGGCCCTGGCTTTCGATGGCGATCTGCGCCGAACCCAGCACATGGCCGGCCGGGTGGAAGGAGACGGACACGCCGCCGACATCGATCACGTCGCCAAACGCCGCCGCCTGACTTGCCCCAGCAAAATCGGCACCGTAGCGGATCGCCATGATATCCAGCGTCTGGCGTGTGGCGAGCACATGGCCATGGCCTGCACGCGCATGGTCGGAATGGCCATGCGTGATCAGGGCCCGCTCCACCGGGCGCACCGGATCGACATAAAATTGGCCAATCGGGCAAAAGAGCCCGGCGGGTGTGGGATGCAGCAGCGCCTCGGGTTTCATGGTGCTGAAGATAGGCGGAAATTCAGGCTTTGAAAGACCTGCATGCGAACGCGACGCTTCGTCTCAATCCTCACACCGATCGATAGTAGGGCTCTGGATGACAGGTGCATGCGCCTTATCCAGCCGCTCCTCGGCCTTGCGGTCAAAGGCTGCTGTCATAAGCTTGTCCCAGTCGTCCGGCGGGTTGCCGCCTTCCAGCATGTGCCTGAACACCGCATAGGCGTCGTTCCTCGAACCATAGGTTCTCAGCGTCGTTTCATCGTTGACCCAGGCGAAGATGATGATCCTGGCGCGACTGCTATAGCGGAAGAACAGACGGAAGCGCCCGGCACCGAACTTTGCCCGAAACCAATGCCGCCGATCAGCGCCCAGCGTCTTGCCCTGGATATAGGCGGGAGAGGTAGGGTCCTGCGGAACCTTGTCAAACATCAGGGACCGCAGGGCGGCCAGCAGTTTGGCATTGGCGCTGGACTGAAAATTCTCCGGATCTTTGCGCTTCAGAGCCTCAACCGATGCGGTCAGCTTATCCAGCTGGTCGAGAAGCAGCGGGTGCGCCCTGACTGTCCAGCCGTGGATCACGGTCATGGCTCAGAGGGCCACATCGCCAAGGATCGGATCATCCGGATCGACGTGCATCCCCTTGGTCAGATCGGCCATGCGATCGATCAAAGCCTGCGGAAATGCCTGCACATGCTGCGGGTGCTTTTGCATATCCTCGGCCAAGAACGCCAGGAAGCCGCCAATCACCGGGTCCTCTTCAGCGTCCTCTACTTCCCGTTGCAGCGAGACATGGCGGTTTTCATCGACGTAAAAGGCAACGCGTCCGCCATAGCCCAGACCCAGCGCATCGCGCACGGATTTGGGAATGGTGACCTGGCCTTTTTCGGTGATCGTGCTGACCTTCTTCAAGACCGCGGGCATAGGCGCATTCCTCCTCCAGTCTTTTCGGGTTGGACGAAAAGGTAAGGAAAATCGCTTACTTTGTCAAGGAGAGGTGCGGTTCCAGCAAAGTGCAACCTGCCCCGCCCTGCCCCTCAGCTCTTGCGGTTCCCCGCTGTGGGCAGGCGCACCGGCTTCAGCATCAAGGCAGCGATGAGACCGGCCGTGGCAAAGCCGGCAGCCGTCAGGAACATCGGTTCGAAGGCCCTGGCATAGCCATCCGCAATGGCGGCCCGCGACGCCTGCGGCAGGGCTGCCATCTGCTGCGGCGTCAGAGCGCCGACATCGGCGACGCCTGGAACGTGAACGCCATGCATGGCACCTGCAATCACCGCGCCATAGACGGAAATGGCGATGGCCGCACCGCCCATGCGTGTCAACGTCACCGCACCGGTGGCCGAGCCGATATCGGCGCGCGGCGCTGAATTCTGCACGCCGATCACCGGCCCCTGCTGGCCAAGCCCGACGGCGAAGCCCTGCATCAGCATTGCCAGGCCGACGACAACCAGCGAAGTGCCGGCATGCAGCTGGGAAAATACCAGAAGCGTCAGTACATTCAGCACGAGGCCCGTCACAACGAAGGGCTTGTAGCGCCCGGTCATCGAAATCAGCCGGCCGGATGACAGCGAACCGACAACCATGCCGCCGGTGACGGCGATGAAGAACAGGCCCGCCACGGATGGGGAGAGCCCCGTGGTCATTTGCAGGAAGAGCGCGAAGTAATTGACCATGCCAATCGCCACGCCGCCCGTCATCAGCGAGACGATAAGAAACAACGAAAAGGTCGAATCCTTAAACAGGCGCAAAGGGATGATCGGTTCTGGCGCGCGACGCTCGACGATCACCCAGCAGATGGCGGCAGCGGTGCCGATAGCCAGAACCAGAAAGCTCTGCCAGGACAGGAGCGAGCCGAACAGCGATATGCCATCCGTCAGCAGGACCACGGTGGTGCTGGCAAGCGCCAAAAGCACGGCGCCGAGATAATCGATCTTCGGCTGGCGGTCGGGCCGGCGATTGGGCAGGAGGAAAATCAGGCCGGCCAGCACCAGCGCGCCGATCGGCAGGTTGATGAGGAAGATCGAGCGCCAGCCGAACAGGTCGCTCATCGTGCCGCCCAACGTCGGGCCAATACTGCCAGACGCCATGATGACGAGGCTGGAATAGCTCTGGTAGCGGGCGCGTTCACGCGGTTCGAACAGATCGGCATTGACGGCAAAAATCGACACCATGATGCCACCGCCACCCAGCCCCTGGAAGACGCGCGCGGCAATCAGCGTGTCCATCGACCAGGCAAAGCCGCAGAGCACCGAGCCGAGAATGAAGATGCTGACGGCCGAGATCATCACATATTTGCGGCCGAACAGATCGCCCAGCTTGCCATAGATGGGCATGACAGCGCTGGTGGCCAGAAGATAGGCGGAGCCGACCCAGCCGAAGCGCTCAAAGGCGCCGAACTCGCCGACAATGGTCGGCAGCGCCGTCGAGACGATCTGGTTGTCGAGCGTTGCCATGAACATGGCCGTCATCAGGAACAGGAAAAGCACCAGCCGCAGACGGTGATTGGCCACAAGAGGTGGCGGCAGAGCGGCCGTCGGCGGAGACTGGGGAGCCATATCCATGGGAGTACCTCGCTATTGCGAGAAATCATGTGCTTTTGGCATATAAATGTCAATCACAAGCTCCTGCAATTAGCAATAACTTGAATGACAGCATGCATATGCTATAGGAAAACATCATGAGCATGGACATGGAAGACGACGAGCGCCCAGATAGCCACCCCGGTGATGAGGATCTGTTCCGCATCGGCCAGGCGCTGACGCGCATGCGACTGATGATGGGCCGCCGGGTGATCGGGCGTATTGCCATTGCCCGCGTGGCGCCGGGGCTTGACCTTTCGCAGCTGGATCTTCTGGAAGTGGTTCGCCGCATTGAGCATGCGGGCGGCGAGGCAACCGTGGGCGCCATTGCCGATGCCATGCGGCTAGACCCCTCGCGCGGCAGCCGGCTGGTGGCCGACATGGTCAGCCGCGGCATGCTGCGCCGCGATGCCTCACAGGAGGATGGTCGCCGCTCGCTGATCCAGATCACCGGTCACGGCCAGCATTTGCTGAGCGAAATCCGCGTCGTGAAGCAGGCCGCCATCGAGAACGTGACGCATGACTGGAGCACGGCTGACCGGCACGCTTTTGCCACCCTGTTTGAGCGGTTCATCAACCGTTTCGAGGAAATTCACCTGCCGGCGGACCGGCAGGAAGACGAGACGCCGGCCGGCTGACGGTCACGAGCACCAGGCCGGTCTTTCAGGCGGAAACAGGCTCGCGCGCCACTTCCAGCGTATCGCGGCCATGCGCCTTTGCCTCATACATGGCCTTGTCGGCACGAGCGAGAAGCTCTTCCGGCGTATTGCCATCGCGCGGAAAGAAGGCAACGCCCATGCTGCAGGTCGCCTGAAGGCTGCCGCCATCAATCTCCACGGGCTGCGAGATCATGGTGCGGATTTCGCGCAGGCGGCGCAGCACGCTTGCCTCATCCTGCACGGAATTGGAAAACACGATGGCGAATTCATCGCCGCCAAGCCGCACCACAAGATCGCTCGCCCGGATAGACTGGCTGATGCGCTGCGAGATCACCTTGAGCAATTCGTCGCCTGCCGCATGGCCATGGGCATCATTGATCTGCTTGAAATTATCAAGATCGATATAGGCGACAGTCACCTTGCGGCTCTCGCGCCGCGCCGTATGCAGTGCCCGGCTGAACTGCGGCCAGAACAGCGCCCGGTTTGGCAGGCCCGTCAGCGGATCATGATGGGCCATATACTGGATGCGCTGCTCGTTCATCGCACGCTCGATGGCAATGCCGGCCAGATCGGTCGCCATGCTGGTCACTTCCAGCTCGCGCTCCGTCGGTTCGCGCACCTCGCTCGAATAGAGCGCAAAGGTACCGATCACCTGCCGGCTGGTGCCCAGAATGGGCGTGGACCAGCAGGAGCGCAGGCCAAACACGGCAGCGATATCGCGGAAATTCGCCCAGAGCGGGTCCGTTTCGATATCGCGCACCACGACGCTGGTGCGGCGCCAGGCAGCCGTGCCGCATGAGCCGACGCGCGGCCCCACTTCCAGTCCATCGATCAGCTGGGTATAGGTGACAGGCAGCGTCGGCGATGCACCATGGCGCAGACAATTGCCCTCCTCTTCCATCAACAGCACCGAGGCATAGACACCTTCCAGCTGCTGCTGCACGACATGGCACAGGGTTTCGAGAATGGCCTGCAGCGGGCGCCCGCGCGCCACCATTTCCAGAACGCTCGCATGGCCGCGCTGAAGATCCTGCTGGCGCTTGCGCTCGCTGATATCGCGCGACATCACGATAATACCGACCACGGCACCCTGATCATCACGTAGCGGCGTGCGGGTGGTGAGAAGACAGATCTGGCGACCATCCGGTGGCGTCAGCAATTCTTCCTGCTCGCGGGTGACGCCGAGCGACATCACTTCCTGCTCGATCTGAAAGCGTTCCTCGGCAAATGGCAGATCGTAGAGGTCAAATTCCGTCTTGCCGAACAGGTCCTCGATACGCTGGCAACCGAGCGACGCAAGCGCCGACGCATTGACAAACACGAAGCGGCCGCGCCTGTCCTTCAGCATCAGAGATTCGGGAAACTGGTCGATCATCGTCTTGGCGTCGAGCGAATGGATCGCCTGCGCCGTATCGCTATCCACAATGTCGGCAGCCGTGGCGATGCGCACCAGCCGACGACGCAGCTGCGCCAGGGGATCAAGAGATCCGGAAGCATTCACCCTGCCAGCTCTGGCTTCCCTCATCCACGTATCTCCTTGCGCACGCACTGGCCGGACGAGAAAAAAAACGCCCATCTGCCGTGCTCCCCCAATCATTGGGATCTCGAACTTAAGCTATCGCTGTCGCCGCTCAAGGCAGAATGGGGTAGAAAGCCTTCTCTTTGCTTAATTTTCACGTGCATTTCCTTACCAAATTGCACTTCTTATGACGCGCTTTATGCGTGAATGTGCCGGACTGGCACATGGCGTTTGGCACGATTCGTGCTCTATTGGTTGCATGAGTGACACTTTTCTTCTTTCCAGACGCCGGACCCTGCTGCTGGCTGCAAGCCTGTGCAGCCTGCCACTGATTCGTGCGCAAGCCGCACCGCGCGGCACGCTCTCCAGCGGTGATCTGCGCAACCCTGTCGATGCCGCACAGTATAGCGTGACGCCGGGCACAAACGAGATGACCGGCACGAGGCTTGCCGCCTTTCTGAAGAAGGCTGCCGGTGATAACAGGCCGGTCTTCCTGCCGCCCGGCACCTATCCGATCTCGCGTCTCGATCTTCCCGACAATGTCCGCATCACCGGCGTGCCAGGCGCCTCGCGCCTTCTCTATTCCGGGGACGGCACGATGCTGCGCGCCGATGGGCTGCGGCGGGTGGAACTGACCAATCTGGTCATCGATGGCGCCAATCGCACTCTATCCGGTGAGACATCCGGCCTCATCCAGGCGCGCAGTGTCGGCGAACTCATCATCAGCAATTGCGATATTCTCGGTGCATCCAAGACGGCGCTGCATGTGGAACGCTCAAGCGCAGGCATCGAGGGCAACCGCATTTCGGGCGCAGCAGAATACGGGCTCTATGCCGTGGAGGGGCGCGCCACGACGATTGCCGACAATGAGGTGAGTGCCTGCGGCAATGGCGGCATCCTGATCCATCGCTGGACGAAGGGCCATGACGGCACGGTGGTGCGCGACAACCGCATTGCCAGCACCGGCGCGACGCGCGGCGGCACCGGACCATTCGGCAATGCCATCAACCTTTATCGCGCCGACAATGTGCGGGTGGCCGGCAACCAGATTTCCGGCAGCGCCTTTTCCGCCATCCGCGCCAATGCCGCTTCTAATGTGCAGATCAGCGACAATCACTGCCTCTCCTCCGGCGAAACGGCGATCTATTCGGAATTCGGCTTTGAAGGCGCCATGGTGAGCGGCAATCTGGTGGATGGCGGCGCCAACGGCATTTCCGTCGTCAATTTCGATAGCGGCGGGCGGCTGGCAACGATTGCCAACAATATGGTGCGCAATATCTCCGACCAGGGCCCTTACGTGCACGACAATGTCGGTTTCGGCTATGGCATTGCAGCCGAGGCCGATGCCGTTATTTCCGGCAATGTGGTGGAGGGTGTGGCCCGCTTCGGCATGCTGATCGGCTGGGGGCCCTATCTGCGCAATCTGCTGGTGTCGGGCAATATGATCCGCGAGGCGCAGACCGGCATGGCGGTCTCCGTGGTCGAAGGCGCCGGCCAGGCGCTGATTGCCAATAACCTGTTTGACCGCACGCCAAACGGCGCCATCATCGGCTATCGCTGGCATGATGCGACGAGTGGCGACCTGGTGGACGGCTCAACCCGCTACAAGCACCTGACGCTGAGCGGAAACCGGCGTGCCTGACAGTTCATGACACTGATTGGCGGGGGCGGGCCTCGTCCCATCAGAAAAATTCATGGAAAGCCATCGTGAAACCGTCTTCTCGCCGCCTTCAACGGTCACTAGGTTTTGCCGCATCCGCAAACAGGAACGACCTTCATGCTGACGATCTATGGTGCCTATCGCTCGCGTGCGACCCGCACGCTCTGGCTTGCCGACGAACTGGGCCTTGCCTATGCCCATGTCCCGGTATTGCAGGCAAAGCGCCTGGAAGATCCGCTTGCCGCGGATGCGCCGATCAACACGCTCTCGCCAGCCTTTCTCGCCATCAACCCGATGGGCAGCATTCCCTCGATCGATGACGGCGGCGTCATCCTGCATGAATCGCTGGCCATCAACCTCTACCTTGCCAAGAAACAGGGCGGGCCGATGGCGCCGCAGGATCTCGCTGAAGAGGCTGCCATGATGCAATGGTCGCTGTTTGCCGCCACCGAAATCGAAGCAACGGCCTTGAAGATTTCCTTCGCCTCGCTTGCCGAACAGACCGACGAGACGAAGGCCGTGATCGAGGTTGCCGCCCGCAGCCTGAAGCGGCCCTTCGACGTGCTGGAACAGCATCTGACGGGCAAGACCTGGATGATCGGCGAGCGTTTTACCGTGGCCGATATCAACCTGGCCGAAATCGTGCGCTACGCGCAAGCGCATGCGCCGCTGTTTGCCGCGCGCCCGGCGCTAAAAGCCTGGCTGGAGCGCGCCCAGGCCCGCCCGGCCTTCAAGGCAATGTGGGACAAGCGCCTGGCCGAACCGGCCACCGGCCCGGTGTGAGCCGAGGCGGGGTTTAAACGCCCCTTGTTGATAGGCCGCTCCATAAGTGCTATGAATGTAGCACTTATGGAGAAAACCCCATGGCCAATACCGTCAAGATCCGCCGCCAGGGCGGCGCCACCGTGTTCAGTATTCCGCCGGCGCTGATGAAGATGATGGGTGCCGATGTCGGCACGGAACTGACGCTTTCGGTGGATAACGGGTCCTTGGTGGCCACCCCCAGCCTGCCTCGCAAACGCTACACATTGGCAGAGCTTCTCGAAGGCGCCGACGAGATGGCCGCCCTCAACAAGCAGGCGGGCGCCTGGGAGACAGTGTCCCCGCTTGGCAATGAGTTGCCCTGATGGTGCGCAGCACTGTGCCAAAACGCGGCGATGTCTATGTCGTCGATCTCAACCCGGTGATCGGCCGCAAAATGCGCGATGAACACCGGTGCGTGGTGATCACGCCCGCCGAGATCAACGCCATCGGCATGTGTCTCGTCGTGCCGGTCACCAGCGGCGGCCAGTTCATCCGCACCGTCGGGCTTGCGGTCAATATTTCCGGGCACAAGACGACCGGCATTGCCGTATGCAACCAGGTGCGCGGCATGGATATTGCCGAGCGCGTGCGCCAGAAGAGCGCCCGCCATGTGGAAACGCTGGACGAGGCCACGGTGGACGAGATCGCAGCCCGCGTTACCAGCATGATCGACCCGGCGTAATACTGGGCTGGTACTGGCCAAACATACCCCGGCCCCTCAGAGGCCGGCCCTCACCTCCCGCGCCGGGCGGTTGGATGGCCGTGGCGGTATGCTTGCCCGTCTTTTCGCCTCCAGATGACGGATAAGTGCCGTCGCTTGCGCCGGCGGGCGGGTCTCGATCCGCCGATAGACCCGGCAATCGGTGGAGCGGGAGACCATGCCCCAGTCGATAAGTTCGCGGCGGATCAACACGTGATCGCCAAAGCCGTTCAAGCGCTTGAGGATGGCATTCACCTCGGGCTCGGTGAGATCACGTCTGGCCGGAAGCGCGGCCCAGAACCACCAGAGCACCAACCTCTGCTGCGCGGTCTTGCCCGGCCAGCGGGTCAGAACGCCATCGACATCAAAGCAGCGGGCCACCTGCTCGATCCTTTTGTGATCGACCGGTTCCGGCTCAGCGGGTTGCTGCGTGGCGGCAAGCCTCGCCTCGGCAGCTTGCGCGGCCTTCAGGTGCTGGAAATTGCGAAAGCCCGCGCCGCGCGCCAGCATGTTCAACAGTTCCACATGGCTGGGAGAGGCTGAGCCCAGCAGCGTCTGGCGCGCATCCAGTTCGCGTCGAAGGGTTTTTGCCAGCGCCGAGACATCCGGCACCAGGATGGAAAGCATGGTTTTCGACATCGGTTCATCCTCGATATCGTGCCGATTTTCATCGTCGGTGGTCACCGTCTTCCGACCCGGCACGAGGGACAAGCCTGTCGTTGCGGAGGGATTGATCCTGCAGGTTTAGCTCCTGACTCGAAGGTCAGGCGGTGACGCCTGGGTGAACTGCAGACCGTGTGAAAGCGTTACCGCTCGGCAAGTCCGACGTCAAGCGCTGCCCATTCGGCCATTGCCTCGTCCAGTTCCTGGCGCAGCCATGCCTCGAACACCCGTACCTTGTGCGGCCGCCGTGCCCCTGCCCGTGTGACCAGATAATGGCCCATGCCCGTTGGCGCCTCAATGCCGAAGGGCACGACGAGGCAGTTTTGCTTGACCGCAGACAGCGCCAGCAGCCGCCAGGCGAGCATGACGCCTTGGCCGGCAATCGCCGCCTCCATGGCCAGAGAGGCTTCGCTGAACACGTGGCGCGGTTTGACTTCATGGCCCTGCAAGCCGGCTTTTTCGAGCCAGACATCCCAGGGGAACATCGCATGCCCGTCCATCAGCACCGGCAGTTTCAAAATGTCAGCGGGCTGCCTCAGCCCTGCGACAAGTGAGGGCGCACAGACGGGAAACACTGTCTGCGCCAACAGAAGATCAGCCTCCACTCCCGGCCAGTCACCGCGCCCGACGCGAATGCCGAGATCCACATCATCGCGCGAAAAATCGACAAGCCGCGCACTGGCATCGAGCCGCAGCCGAAGATCCGGATGGCGGGCGGTAAACCGGTCTATGCGCGGCAGGATGAAGCGCCCGGCAAACACCGGCGCAACCGAGACCGTCAGCAGCGTATCATCCGGGGTCCGGCCGATGGCAACGGCTTCCGACAGCGCCTGAAAGCCCTGGCTCAACCGGGCGATCAGCGGCGCGCTGCCCTCCACCGGCACCAGGCCTTTCGGCGTGCGGGCAAAGATTGGCCGACCCAGTTGCGCCTCGGCCTTGATCACCTGCTGGCTAACCGCACCAAGCGTGACGCCGAGTTCGTCTGCTGCCGCCTGTAGCGAGCCGAGACGCGCGACGCTTTCCAGCGCCCGAAGGCCGTTCAAATGCACACGATTGAGGTTTTGCATATAGATAACCTATATGCCCATCCTGAATTCATCAATGGAACATGGTCGCCTAAAGGCAGATAAACACCTTGCAAATACAATCTGTTTGCGAGGTATCCACGATGGCATTGCTACAAGTTCTCACGGAATTCATGGCCTGGGCGCAGCGTCTGGACAGCGACAATCCCGCAGACCTGCAACAACAGCAGGAGATTGCGCGGATGGACCAGCGCCAACTGGCCGATCTGCCGCTTGCGCCATCCGGTCACGCGAGCTTTCAGGCGGAACCGCCGGCTGCGGCGATGACAACGCCGCAGCTTCTGCTTTGCGCCTGAAGGAAAGCTTTACGCCGCCGCCTCGTCGGCCAGCGCCTTTTGCACCGACGCACGCGCGCTCATACGCTCAAAATGCGCCTTCACCTTGGGAAATTCGTTGATATCGACGCCATCGCCCGCAAGCCAGGTTTCCATGACGAAGAGATAGATATCGGCGATGGTGAACTCACCGCCCATCACCCAGCTCCCGTCCTGAAGGTCGGCTTCGATGAGCTGGAAGCAATCGCGCATGGTGGCCGGCACCTTGCGCTTCATATCCTCGATCGAGCCTGGCTCATCGGCCCAGCGGCTGGCACGCCGTCCATGCGCGTGGTTGACATGCACGGTGGAGGCGATGAAGCTGTTGAAGGCCTGCACCCTGGCAAGGCCAAAGGGATCGGCAGGCACAAGCTTCTTCTCCGGCGCCATTTGCGCGATGAAGGTGAGAATGGCCGGGCTTTCGCTCAGCGTGCCTTGGTCCGTGACCAGCGCCGGCACGCGGCCCTTGGGGTTCACCTTCAAAAAGTCCGGCGAGCGCTGCTCGTTTTCAGCAAATTTCAGCCGCTTGAGCTCAAAGGACAGACCGGCCTCGATCAGCGCGATATGGCTGGCCAGCGAACAGGCGCCGGGTGAAAAGAAAAGCGTGTACATGGGAAAATCCTCTATTGTGTGGCCATTGATAGCCGATGCCAGCGCCAAGGCAAGCCGCGGACAGGCGGCAAATGGGGGTATTCGGGGCGGACTGATCCAGCTGCGACGTGATGGCGTAAGGGAACTGGAAACCAAAACCGGAGCAAAAAGATGCCAGAGATCTCCCTGCACCGCGCCATGCAAGCCCTGGCCGCCCTTTGCCTGCCGCTTGCCATGGCCTTTCCCGTAAATTCTGCTGCGGCAGAGCAGAGTTTTACCGCGTCCGACATCCAGAAGCTGATCGTCGGCAAGCGCATCTATCTGGCAGCCCCGCTCGGCGGCGAATTTCCGCTCAACTATCGCCGTTCGGGCGTGGTCGACGGATCCGGCGAGGCCGTTGGTCTCGGGCGGCTGGCAAAGCCCAATGACACCGGCAAGTGGTGGATCAAGAACGACCGGCTCTGCCAGCAATTCACCACCTGGTACAAGGGGGCGCCCATGTGCTTCGAGCTGATCCGGACCGGCGAGACGACGCTGAAATGGATCCGCGACAATGGCCAGACGGGCACGGCACGCATTGGCGAGAGCATTTGATTGGATTGTTCCTCAAGACATACCCCCCTCTGTCCTGCCGGACATCTCCCCCTCAAGGGGGGAGATCGCATGGGGCGCGGCCTTGCCCCCATCACCGATCATCGCTGGCAGCAAGGCAGGAGCTTCGCGTCGGCTTTTCCGCGAGTCGATCTCCCCCTCAAGGGGGGAGATGTCCGGCAGGACAGAGGGGGGTATTCGCCCGCAAAAATCCATAAGCTGCTTACGCTTATCCTTACTACCCGAACAGCGCATCCGTCACCCGGATATCGCCGACATGCACACCGTTCCAGTTGCGCATATCGCGATTGGCCATGCCCATCAGCGTCTCGCGGATCTCGCTGCCCGGCTCGAACTGGCGGGCGATCAGCGCATAGATCATGGCTTCGGCGGCCCGTGTCGTGCCGTCCTCGCATTTGACGGCGATCGCCACGCCCTGTTCGGGAAGGGCAGCGACAAACACGCCCTCGGCGCCGGTTTTCGCAAAGATCCTGCCCGGCGCCAGCTGCATCAGCCGCGTGCAGGCGCGCTTGGTGCCGGCCACATAAAAGGGTTCCGCCATGCAGGCCGCGATCAGGCGGCTGGACGCTTTGGCGCGGGTGGCAGACAGGCCCTCGCCCGTCAGCATTTTGGCAAAGCCATGCGCCAGGCCCTTCAGCGGCACCGCATAGGTGGGAATGGAACAGCCATCCGTGCCGCATGTATCTTGGCTGAGTATAGCGCCGGTCAGATCCGCCATCACGGCGCGGATTTCCGCCTGCAGCGGATGATCGTAAGTGACATAGCCTTTCGGATTAAAACCGGATTGAACGCAGGTGCAGATGAAGCCGGAATGCTTGCCCGAACAATTGTTGTGCAGCGCAGTGGGTGCCTCAAGCGTGCGTGCCTGATGGATCAGGGTCTGCTGGTCCGACGACCAGTGCGCGCCGCATTCCAGCACGGACAGATCATGCCCGACCTTTTCCAGCATGCCGGCAGCCGTGGCCACATGCGCATCCTCGCCGGAATGCGAGGAACAGGCGAGCGCCAGTTCCTTATCCGTCAGCGAAAAGGCATCCGCCGCACCGCTTTCGATCAGCGGCAGCGCCTGCATGGCCTTGCAGGCCGAACGGGGAAACACGCCCGCATCGATATCGCCAGCTGAAAACAGAAGCTTGCCGGCGCCATCCACCACCACGGCCAGCCCGCGATGCCGGCTTTCGACGCGATGGCCACGGGTCACTTCAACGGTCACGGGATTTTGCATGGGCCTGCCCTGAATATGCTGCTTTGCTAAGTCCATAGCGCGGTGACAAAAAAAGCCCAATGGTTTTTGGGCCTGCAACAGAACGAGATGACATGAAGGCTGTGAAACACCTGCTGATCGCGATTTTTGCCATCTATCTTCTGCCCACTTTCGCCTCTGCCGGCTGGTGGGCGCTGCAAGATCGCCCGGTGCGCTGGAACCAGGCGAACTGGGGTTCTGCCGGCATCCTGCCAAAGCCGGAGGAGAGCGATGAGGCCGCCATCTATGTGTTTTCGGCCATGACCGGCGGGTTGAAAGGCGCCGTGGCCAGCCATGCCTGGATCGTGACGAAGGAAAGAGGCGCAAGGGCCTATACGCGCTATGACAAAGTGGGCTGGGGCTCGCCCATTCGCCGCAACCACCGCCCGGCCGATGCATTCTGGTATTCCAACCGCCCGGAACTGGTAACGGTCGTGACCGGCGAGGACGCCGAGCGGCTGATCCCCAAAGTGGAGGCAGCCATTGCCGCCTACCCTTACGGCGAGCCCGGCGGCTATACGATCTGGCCGGGGCCGAATTCCAACACATTCGTGGCCTTCGTGCTGCGCAGCGTGCCGCAGCTTGGTGCCGTGCTGCCATCGCATGCGGTGGGCCGCGATTACCTGCCAAACGGCGAATTCCTGCATGTGGACGAGGACGGGCGCGATATGCACCTGACGCTGCGCGGGCTTTTAGGCCTGTCTGCCGGAATGCGCAGCGGTTTCGAGATACATTTTTTAGGCCTGGTTGCCGGTCTCGATATCGCCCGGCCCGGCATCAAGATCCCCGCCTTCGGCCGGATCGGGGTTTGATCGGGGATCAAGCGAATTGGGAGTTTGCGGATATCAGCGCGCGGTAGCGAACACATGCCCCCTCACCCCGCTGGGTAGAGGGAAACCGCTACGGTCGGCGGCGCATTTCTTCTCCCCAGCGGGGAGAAGGTGCCCGAAGGGCGGATGAGGGGGCTGACGCCACATCTATGACTGAGCCATCGATGCACTGAAACAGGAAAAGGGCCGCTTGCGCGACCCTTCCATGAGTTTGGCCTGTGTTACCAGACCGAAGCGCCGGCAAAGCCAGCTGCTTCGAGGAAAGTGCGGATCAGGCCGAGGGCTGCCCCGTCAAAACCGTAACCTTTCCATTGCCCGACTTGCAGACCGAAATCTCACTCGACATTGGATCACCTTCCTTTCGTTACGTTGCTGTTGAAGATAAGGTAGGACCGCTTTCGAGATTGCGCAAGGCACGAAATATGACAAAATTCGAAATCACGTTACCGGACCATATGGCATCCGAGATTGACGATGCGGCACGTGCGAAAGGCCTGTCGCGGCAAGCCTTTGTCGCGACCGCCCTTCAACATTATCTCATCGGTCATCATCGATGGCAGGCCGACATTGAGGCCGCATTACAAGATGTCGATGAAGAGCGAGGCCATGACGGCGATGATGTTCTGGACTGGATGAAGAGTTGGGGAAGCCCTGAGGAGCAGGCCCGACGCGCCGCTCTTGCCAAGCGCTGAATCATGCGGCTACGCTTTACGCCTGGCGCGATAGCTGATCTTGACGAGATCAGAAGTTGGTTGAAACCGCGGTCACCACAGGGACACCAGCATGTGGTTGAAGCGATAACATCGACCATTCGGACTGTGCAGCAACATCCAGATAGCGGCCGCCCTACCGACCGCCCATCCGTGCGAGAAGCAATCGAACACCGTTACGGTTATGTCATTCCCTACACGATCCGGAGCGACACCCTCTGGATTTTAAGGGTCTACAGCGCTCGACGTTATCCCTTGCGCTGACAAACCATCAGATGCAATCGCCGCCGGTTGGATTGCAATATGGAGTGCCCAATGTGGGCAATTGGTACCGGGCTTCAAGCCGCATCGGCGATATCGAGACGCAGGACAAGGCCTGCCTGTCCGGCAAGCCCGATCAAGGCATCCAGACTGAAATTGCCGATGCGCCCGCGCAGGAGATCGTTGAGACGCGGCTGGGTGACGCCGAGACGGGCTGCCGCCTGCGCCTGCGTCCCCTCCCAGGAGCGGACCTTCTGCTCGATGGCAATCATCAGGCTGGACTTCATCGACATCTTCGCCGCTTCGGCGGCTGTGTCTTCCAGCGCATCCCATACATTGGCGAAGGATTGGCGTTCCATACGGATTTATACCAAGACTGATATAAATCCGCAAGTTCTACCCTCACCCGAGCTTCAGCACGATCTTGCCGATATGGCTGCTCGATTCCATCAGCTGATGCGCCTTCACCACATCCTCGAAGGCCATGACCTCGTGGATGACGGGGGAAACGGTGCCGGCTTCCAGAAGCGGCCAGACCTGCGCCAGAAGCTCATCGCGGATGGCGCGTTTTTCTTCTGCCGTGCGCGGGCGCATGGTGGAGCCGGTCACGGTCAGGCGCTTGACCATGATGGGCGAGAGATTGACCTTGTCAGCCACGGCACCGCCGAGAAAAGCGATGATCGACAGGCAGCCGTCTTTTGCGAGCGCCGCGAGGTTCTTCTCGAAATAGCTGGCGCCGATCATGTCGAGAATGACATCGACGCCCTTACCCTCTGTCGCGTCCTTGATCGCGGCAACGAAATCCTCGCTTTTGTAGTTGATGGCACGCGTCGCGCCCAGCGTTTCGCAGGCCGCGCATTTTTCCGCAGAACCGGCCGTCGTATAGACCGTTGCGCCAAATGCTTTGGCGAGCTGGATGGCGGTCGTGCCAATGCCGGACGAACCACCATGGATCAGCACGCTTTCGCCCTCGGTCAGGCCAGCCATCTGGAAGAGATTGGCCCAGACGGTGAAGAAGGTTTCCGGCACGG
Source organism: Rhizobium sp. FY34 (assembly GCF_005222845.1). Classification (GTDB taxonomy): domain Bacteria; phylum Pseudomonadota; class Alphaproteobacteria; order Rhizobiales; family Rhizobiaceae; genus Neorhizobium. The sequence goes on from NZ_STFZ01000034.1 coordinate 21,396, forward strand.
CGGCAGCCTTGACCGCATCATAGCCCTTGGGGAAGGTCAGCGCCTGACCCGCCGGCAGCACGCAATATTGCGCATAGCCGCCACCATTGGCCAACCCGCAGACCTTGTCGCCCAGCGCAAATTCAGAGACGCCTTCGCCCAACGCCACCACTTCGCCGGCCACTTCCAGACCCAGGATCGGGCTTGCATCCTTCGGCGGCGGATAGGTGCCCTGGCGCTGCGCCACATCCGGCCGGTTGACGCCGGCGGCCTCGACCCGCACGAGAATTTCGCCCGCCTTCGGGCTCGGCAGCGGGCCATGGGTGAAAGACATCACTTCGGGTGCGCCGAAGCCGGCAAGTTCGACATGGCGCATGGTAGACGGCAGGGTCATCGCGGGAGTGTCCTTCTCATTCGGTCCCCTGATTTAGGGCAGGACGAACCGGATGAAAAGGCGACGCGCTGACGCAAGGTCAGGCGTTATCACCGAAACAGCTGAAGACGAGGCCCGTATCGCCATCCTTGGCTTTCGCTTTTACCTGGGCAATGGCGCTGCTGATGCCACCGACATCATCCAGCAACAGGCCCTGCGGCAATTCCAGAACGCCGATCGAGCAACGCAGCAGCGCAAAATCCCGTTCATTGCCGCCACGGTCATGACCGCGAATGCGGCCTGCCGCCCGGTCTTCCGCCGAATAGAGTTCCGCCACATCCACATGGAAATCCGACAGGAGGCGTTCGAGGATTTCCGACAGTTCCTCGCGCGTCCAGTCGGTCAGGCCAATGAAGAAATCATCGCCGCCGACATGGCCGAGGAAATCGCCCTCCGAGAAGAAGTAGCGTTTCATCAGCGCGGCAAACAGACAGATGGCGTGATCGCCCATCTGGAAGCCGTAATGATCGTTGAACGGCTTGAAATGATCGAAATCGCAATAGCAGAAGAAGCGCGTCTGGTCGTCGTCGCGGCCGACTTCCTGCATGAAATCACGGATGGCGCGGTTGCCCGGCAGGCCGGTCAGCGGGTTCTGATCCTGCGCCACCTTCAGCTGTTTCTCGTTGATGACCTTGATCAACGAGGCGGCCGAGACAACACCGGCATAGCGCATGTTTTCCGTCAGGATCACGCAGTCGCTGCCATCCATATTGGCAAAGATGTTCATCAGCCGCTCGGCATTGGCATCCAGACCGACGATCGGTGCCCCCTCGACGAAATGCGAGATCGAGCGCTCATAGATCTTGTTCTTCAAGAGGTCGCGACCGAAGGGACGGTAGATATATTCCTTCAGGTGGTATTCGCTGATAATGCCGCGCGGCTCGCCATTGGCGTTCAGCACCGGAAAGAAGGCCTGGCGCGGATTGGCGCGAAACAGTTCAAACACCGTATCGATGCTCTCGTTCTCATAGACCGTCGGCAGCATTTCGATCTGCTTGCGGATGAGGATTTCATCGAGCGACTGGCTGGAGCGGCGGCCGCGACCGAGATCGGCCAGATGCGGAAAGGCAGGCTGCAACTCGCTGGTAAAGGTGGTGGGGCGGGCGATGAACCAGCCCTGCACGAGATCCACACCGAATTCGCGGCAGGAGAGGAATTCCGCCTCGGTTTCCACGCCCTCCGCAATGACGCGGATGCCCAGAACATGGGCGATATTGACGATGTTGCGCACCAGATGACGCTTGCGGGAGCTGGTATCGACGCCGGCAATGAAATGCCGGTCGATCTTCAGGTAATCGAGCGGGAAATCGCAGAGCAGCTTGATTTCGCCATGACCCACGCCGAAATCATCGATAGCAAGTTTGAAGCCGGACTTGCGCATTTTGGTGATCAGCGCTGCAAATTCCGGCGCACTGGTATTGTCGAAGCGTTCCGACAGTTCAAAACAGATCGAGGATGGCGGAATGCCCGCCTTGCGCAGGTGCATGACCAGCTTGTCGATGACCTGCTGGCCCTTGCGGATCAGGCGCGCATCGAGATTGATGAACAGCGTGTTGTGGGCAAAATCCGGCAGCGTGGCGAATTTGGCAAGCGCCCGGCTGGCCAGCATCTGTTCGATGCCAAGCAGTTGTTCGGCATCCTCGGCGGAATCCAGAAGATCGAGCGGTGTATCGAAACCCAGCCGCTCATGGCCGCGCATCAGGGTTTCGTAGCCAAACACACGGCCGGTCGCCAGTTCCACGATCGGCTGAAAGGCCGGTTCCAGGACAAGCTTTGCTAAGGGAAGCAGCTGGTCATTGGCATAACGTCTTAAAACACTTGATTCCAGCGACATTGCATTCGCCATAGCGGCCCCCGCCGTAAAATTACGCACAACTTAAAAATTACGAACAACACTCACATAGCACTGATCAAGAATTGGTTGATCCCGTATGACAACCGGATGAAGGTTTTATGACAATCTCCCGCATCAGGTGCAATGCACCGTATCGAGGACTGCCGCAGCGCCCTTGATCTTCGTCAAAACAGACGGCGCAAAACCCGTTTCTCCACAGTCTGCCCGGCAGGCAGATTTTTATTGATTGATCAGTCAATCAAAAATACAGTAGCCGGATCAGGAGACAGCCATGCCCAAGCTTGGAATGGAACCGGTGCGCCGCAAGGCGCTGGTGGATGCGGCCCTTCGCACCATCGGCAGCCAGGGCTCGCTGGATGTGACGATGTCCGACATTGCCCGTGAGGCCGGCGTTTCGGCCGCACTTGCGCATCATTATTTCGGCAGCAAGCAACAGCTGCTGATTGCCACCATTCGCGCCCTGCTTGGTCAGTTGCGCACCGATGCGGTTGCCGCCCTGAAGGCGGCCGCCACGCCGCGCCAACGGGTATCCGCGCTGATCCGCGTCTCCTTCCAGGCCGACCAGTTCACGCCGGACGTGGTGGCGGCCTGGCTTGCCTTTTACGGCCAGGCGCAGAGCGCCGATGAGGTGCGCCACCTGCTGGTCATCTATGCGCGGCGGCTGCATTCCAACCTTCTCTCAGGCCTGAAGCCGCTCAGCGGGCCAGATGATGCGCGCCGGATCGCCGATGGCGCCGCCGCCATGATCGACGGGCTTTATATTCGCCAGTCGCTGAAGGCCGCGCCGCTTTCCATCGAAGCCTCTGTCACACTGGTGGAGGATTATGTGTCGGGGCAATTGTCCGGACTGAACAATACTTTGCCCCTCACCCAATCCCTCTCCCCGTTGAACGGGGAGAGGGATTGAAACGCTGCGGCTTCTCCCCTTCGCCCCGTTTAGACGGGGAGAAGGTGCCCGGCAGGGCGGATGAGGGGCATATGACCAAGATAACCGAACGGCCGACCACCGGAGACAGGATATGAAAGCCCAACCGCAAGCCTCGCACTTCATCGATGGCGCCTATGTCGAGGATACGGCAGGCACCGTCATCGAGAGCATTTATCCGGCCACCGGCGAGGTGATCGCCCGGCTGCATGCGGCAACACCGGCAATTGTCGAGCAGGCGATTGCCTCGGCCAAGCGGGCGCAGAAGGAATGGGCCTCATGGAGCCCGACCCAGCGCGGCCGCGTGCTGAAAAAGGCAGCCGAAATCATGCGCGAGCGCAACCGCGCGCTTTCTGAACTCGAAACGCTCGATACCGGCAAGCCGATCCAGGAGACGATCGTTGCCGACCCGACCTCCGGCGCCGATAGTTTTGAATTCTTCGGCGGCATTATCGCGTCGGCGCTGAACGGCAGCCATATTCCGCTGGGCAGTGATTTTGCCTATACGAAACGGGCGCCGCTTGGCGTTGTCGTCGGCATCGGCGCCTGGAATTATCCGCAGCAGATCGCCTGCTGGAAGGCAGCACCCGCACTTGCCTGCGGCAATGCCATGGTGTTCAAGCCCTCGGAAGTCACCCCGCTTGGCGCCTTGAAGATTGCCGAAATCCTCATCGAGGCCGGCCTGCCCAAGGGCGTGTTCAACGTTATCCAGGGTGACCGCGACACCGGGCCGCTGCTCGTTTCCCATCCAGACATTGCCAAAGTGTCGCTTACCGGTTCGGTGCCTACGGGGCGCAAAGTGGCAGGTGCTGCGGCTGCCCAACTGAAGCATGTGACGATGGAACTGGGCGGCAAATCGCCGATCATCGTGTTTGACGATGCCGATGTGGACAGCGCAATTTCCGGCGCCATGCTCGGCAATTTCTATTCGACCGGCCAGGTCTGCTCGAACGGCACGCGAGTCTTCGTGCACAAGGCACTCAAGCAGACCTTTCTTGCCCGATTGAAAGCCCGCACCGAAGCCATTCTGATCGGCGATCCGCAGGATGAGGCCACCCAGATGGGGCCGATGGTATCCTATGCGCAGCGCGAAAAGGTTCTCTCCTATATCGAACAGGGCAAGGCGCAAGGCGCCACACTGATCACTGGCGGCGGCATTCCCAACACCGTCTCCGGCGAAGGCTTTTACGTGCAGCCGACCGTGTTTGCCGATGTGAGCGATGACATGGTGATTGCCCGCGAAGAGATCTTCGGCCCGGTAATGTGCGTGCTGGATTTCGATGACGAGGCAGAGGTGATCGCCCGCGCCAATGCCACGGAATTCGGCCTTGCCGCCGGCGTGTTTACCGCAGACATCGCCCGCGCCCACCGGGTGGTGGACCAGCTGGACGCCGGCACGCTGTGGATCAACACCTATAATCTCTGCCCGGTCGAAATGCCGTTTGGCGGCTCGAAACAATCGGGCTTCGGGCGGGAAAATTCGGCAGCCGCTCTCGAGCATTATTCCGAGCTGAAGACGGTCTATGTCGGCATGGGCAAGTGCGAGGCGCCCTATTGAGATGAGTGTGGTCGCAACAGGAGACCCCTCCCCAACCCCTCCCCACAAGGGGGAGGGGCTAGCCCGCGGCCACGGCTTTGCCCAGACGTTCAGCAACGCCTTGCGGTAACGGCCCGGAGAAGGATGCAGGCGGGACGGCAGGTTAAGCCCTCCCCCTTGTGGGGAGGGTTGGGAGGGGTTTTGTCAATCAAAAGCAAAGGCATGACATGAGTTTCGCAGAGGACGTCATTGCTGATTATGGCCGGGCAGATGCCGCCGCCGGTACAGCCATGCCCGCTGCTTGCCCCTCACACCACGATATCATCCAGATCGACCTTCAACGCAGCGGCAATGCGCTTCAGCACATCGACGGAGCCGGTCTTCTTGCCGGTCTCGATTTCCGACAGATAGGGCTGCGAAATGCCGGCGGCCTCGGCAAGTTCGGAGACGGAGAGTTTTCGATAGGTGCGGTAGGTGCGGATGCGGCTGTCGGTTTCAAACAGCTCATAGACGAGTTCCGCCGGCCAGGTTTCCTCGCCCGCGCGCACGCGGGCCATGATCCTTTCGGCCGTGATCGTATCGATCAGGTCTTCGTAGTCGTCCTCGGGAATGAGAACATAGGTCTCGCCGTCGATGACGGTCTTGCGCACTTCGCCCATTGGTCACTCCTTGTAGATGCCACCGCGCGGTCCGACCTCGACGACAATCACCAGCATCGTCTGTTCGTCGATGATGACCCGGTCGTCTCCGACACGAATTCTCAGAAGTGGGCTGCCCTTCAACTTCTTCACATCGACTCGTTCACCACGCGCGAAGGCATCGACTTTCATTCGGATGGCGTCCCGTCGTCTGGGCTGCATCCGGTCCAACACTTTGCTGGCTGCCCTCGTGTACTCCACCCTCTTCATTTCACGATTATAGCAAATAGCGATAGTTCTTCAACCACTCGGACATGACACCATGCAGAACGCAGATTTCGTCATCATCGGTTCCGGCTCGGCAGGCTCGGCCATGGCCTACCGCCTGTCGGAGGATGGCAAGCATACAGTCATCGTGCTGGAATACGGCGGTTCCGATATCGGCCCCTTCGTGCAGATGCCGGCGGCACTTGCCTATCCGATGAACATGGACCGCTACAATTGGGGCTATCTGTCGGAGCCCGAGCCGCATTTGAACAACCGGCGGATGATTGCGCCACGCGGCAAGGTGATCGGCGGCTCATCCTCGATCAATGGCATGGTCTATGTGCGCGGCCATGCGGAAGACTTCAACCGCTGGGACGATCTTGGTGCGACCGGCTGGGCCTATGCCGATGTACTGCCCTATTTCAAGCGGCAGGAAAACACCCATGGCGGCGAGGATGGCTGGCGCGGCGCAGACGGTCCCTTGCATGTACGGCGCGGCGCGGCGAAAAACCCGCTCTACAGCGCCTTCATCGAGGCGGGCCGCCAGGCCGGTTTCCCGGTGACGCAGGATTATAACGGCTCCCAACAGGAAGGCTTTGGCCTGATGGAGCAGACGAGTTGGGCAGGCCGCCGCTGGTCCACGGCGAATGCCTACCTCAAGCCAGCGCTGAAGCGGCCCAATGTGTCGCTGATCCGCTGTTTTGCCCGAAAGGTCGTTCTGGAAGGCACACGCGCCGTCGGCGTCGAGGTGGAAATCGGCGGCCGGATCGAGGTGGTGCGGGCAAGCCGCGAGGTGATCGTGGCGGCGTCCGCCTTCAACTCGCCGAAAATCCTGATGCTGTCAGGGATAGGCCCGGCAGCGCATCTGAAGGACATGGGCATCACGGTTGTGGCAGACAGGCCGGGTGTGGGCCAGAACCTGCAGGACCATCTGGAATATTACCACCAGTTCAAATCGAAACTGCCGATCACCCTGCATTCGAAGAACAACTGGTTCTGGAAGGGCGTGGTGGGGGCGCAGTGGCTGTTTACCAAAACCGGGCTTGGCACGTCCAATCAGTTCGAGGCCGCCGCCTTCATCCGCTCCGGCGCCGGCATCAAATGGCCGGATCTGCAATATCATTTCCTGCCAATCGCCGTGTCTTATGATGGCAAGTCATCTGCCGAAGGCCATGGTTTCCAGGCGCATGTCGGTTTCAACATGTCGAAATCACGCGGATCTGTGACGCTTCGCTCGCCGGATGTGAAGGACGCGCCCGTGCTGCGCTTCAACTATATGAGCGACCCGGACGACTGGGTGAAATTCCGCCATGCGGTGCGCGTCACCCGCGAGATCTTTGGCCAGAAGGCGTTTGATGCCTATCGCGACAGCGAAATCGCCCCCGGCGAACGCGTGCAGAGCGACGAAGAGATCGATGCCTATCTCGCCGAGCATCTGGAAGGCGCCTATCACCCCTGCGGCACCTGCCGGATGGGCCGCGTGGACGACCCGCATGCCGTGGTCGATCCGACAACGAGAGTGATCGGCATCGAGGGCCTGCGGGTGGCGGATTCATCCATCTTCCCGCATGTCACCTATGGCAATCTGAACGGCCCCTCGATCATGACCGGCGAAAAGGCCGCCGACCATATTCTCGGGCGCGATCCCCTGCCCCGCTCCAACCAGGAGCCGTGGGTGAGCCCCAATTGGCAGGTCAGCGACAGGTAGGGGGTGCCCAAACGGAATTTTCGTTTATTGCGTCTGTTTCGTTTGTTGCGTTTAGATGGCAATTCCTGTACATAGAACGCGCAACCGTTTTTGAGAGGATAAATCATGTTGGCACTTCTTGATCAGGTTCGTGAACCTGTAACAGCCACTGAAACGGAAGCAGTCATCGCGCGCAAGGCTGCCGAACGTCTGCAAGCCGTTGCAGAGGCTCAGCAAGATATTACGATTCATATTGAAGGCTCCAGAGTGGCCGTTCCGCTGCCGGCTCGAGCTGTCGAGTTGATGTTCACCGTGCTGTCGGCAATGGCGAATGGACAACCTATATCTGTCATTCCGCAGCAGGCCGAATTATCCACCAAACAGGCGGCGGACTTTCTAAACGTATCGCGACCCTTTGTCGTCAAGCTGATTGACGAAGGGAGTCTACCTGCACGAAAAGTAAACCGTCACCGCAGGATCAAATTTGCCGATCTAGTCGCATTTGAGAAGAAATCTCAGAGCGACAGAATGGACGCATTGGCTGAAATGGCACGAGAAACGAGAGAGCTGGAGCTTGAATGATTTCGACATTTACGGTCTTCATTGATGCTAACGTGTTCTTTGGAGCGAGGCTGCGAAGCCTCGTTCTTTATATGGCCCAGTCTAAAATGTTTCGCGCACGATGGACTGACAAAGTCCACGAAGAGTGGATGCGCAACGTCGCCGACAAGCGAAACATTGATATTTCGCGGCTTGAGAAAATCAAAGCCTGCATGGACAGCTCTGTATTGAACTGTCTCGTCACCGGCTACGAAGGGCTGGAGGCAAGCTTTGAACTGCCGGATCCGGATGACCGGCACATTCTCGCCGCCGCGGTGAAAACGCGCGCCGATATGATCCTCACCTTCAATGACCGTGATTTTCCCAAGCATGTCGTTGAGCCGCTTGGCATCGAGATCTGCCACCCCGATGATTTCCTGCTGGATCAATTCGGCATCTCGGAGGAGCTTTTCATTGCATATGTCCGTGAAGATTTTCAGCACTACAAGGCACCGCCGCTGACATTCGATCGATATATCGAAGATCTGCGCAAGGCCGGTGTGCCGAAGACAGCGAAGCTGATCGAAGAACTGCGCGTGCTGATCGAGCCTGAGTGACGTTTGCCGGCTGCGCTTGGCTACCACAAGCCGCGTGCCATTGCGGCCCAAGAGGAAAAGCACAGCTTACATAACCACTGCGTTATGAGATGCATGACAATTTTTATTTGCGGCGGGCGTTCCGTTCTGTAAGCATAACCAGCTAAGGGGACAGATCGCGACTAAGGAGGGTCGCATGTCTGGGAGGGGAAAAGCGGGCCAGGAGACCGCGACCAATCACCACGACATGCATCCAGGCGGACAGTCCCTTGACCACATCTTAGCGTGATTGGAGGAGACTATGTTGCGCGCATTCCTGATTGCCGGCCTGTCCGGTGCTGCCCTTTCCCTCACCGGCGTTTCGGCCTTTGCTGCCGATGTCGTGCTGAAACTTCACCACTTCCTGCCACCGCAGGCAACAATCCCCAGCAAGGTGCTCACGCCTTGGGCGGAAAAGATCAAGGCCGATTCGGGTGGCCGTATCGAAGTCGAGATCTATCCGGCCATGCAGCTGGGCGGTAAGCCGGGCGAATTGATCGACCAGGTCAAGGACGGCGTCGTCGATCTGGGCTGGACGCTGATCGGCTATACGCCGGGCCGCTTCCCGAAGTCGGAAGCCTTCGAACTGCCCTTCATGGTAACGACCGGTGAAGCCACGTCGCTTGCCTTCAACGATTACTATGAAAAGCACCTGAAGGATGAGTTCAAGGATTATCATGTGCTGGCCGTGCACACCCATGGCCCTGGCCTTCTCCACACGATTGCCTCCAAGCCCATCAAGTCGCTCGCCGACATGAACGGCCTGAAGCTGCGCGGCACGTCGAAAATGGTCAACCAGATGCTGGAAGCCATGGGCGCTTCGGCCATCGGCATGCCGGTCACCACCGTTCCGGAATCGCTGTCGAAGAGCGTTATCGATGGCACCGTCGTTCCGTGGGAAGTCACGCCGTCGATCAAGATCGCCGAGCTGGCGCCCAACCATACCGGCTTTGCCGGCAAGACCGGCCTTTACACGGCAGCCTTCGTGTTTGCCATGAACAAGGACAGCTATGATGCGCTGCCGGCTGACCTGAAGAAGGTGATCGATGCCAATTCCGGCAAGGAACTGGCCGCCAAGTTCGGCGCTGCCATGGATGCCGGCGACGTGCGCGGCAAGGAAATTGCCGACAAGGCCGGCAATACCACGATCACGCTCGATGAAGCCGAAACCGCCAAGTGGAAGGCGCAGGGCGAGGCCGTGACGAAAAAATGGACCGCCGACATGGATGCCAAGGGCCTGAAGGGCACCGAGCTCTATAGCGACGCGATTTCCCTGATCAACCAATATAGCAAGTAATTCCTCCCAGCTGGTCCAGACGTTCCTCCTTGTTTTCCCGAGCGTCTGGACCACTTTTTTTCAAGAGGATGTCATCAATGACAACCCAGAATTCCTCGGCTTTCGATAGAGTTGAACGCATGGTCAATAGCATGGCAGGCGCCGTGGCCATGTTTGGCGGCCTGTGCCTGGTGATTGCCTGCGCGCTGACCGGCCTTTCCATTCTAGGCTCTCTCACCATCCGTCCCATTCCCGGCGAAATCGAACTGGTGGAAGCGTTTTGCGGGCTGGCCGTATTTGCCTTCCTGCCCTTCTGTCAGCTGAAGCGCGGCCATGTGGGCGTCGATATCCTAATCGCGGCCTTCGGCTCCAAGGCGATGAACTGGACCCAGTTTATCGGTGACATCATCATTGCCGTGCTGATGGCCCTCATCACCTGGCGCCATTATGTCGGCTTCATCGACAAATTCGAGAATGGCGAAACGACCCCGCTTCTGCTTCTGCCGATCTGGTGGGGCTTTGCCATCGCGCTCGTCCTGCTCATCGTCAATGTCATCGTCTGCCTGTTCATGGTGCTGCTCGACCTGCGCGAAATCCGCCGTGGCAACACCATCGTCGCCTCTATGGGAGCCCACTAATGAGCAGTATTGAAATCGGGCTCTGGTCCTTTCCGGTCCTTATTCTTTTGATATTTCTGCGCGTACCGATTGCCGCTGCCATGCTCGGCACCGGCATTGTCGGCACTTTCCTGGTGCTGGACAGATGGGTTCCCATCCTGTCGCAGCTGAAATCCGTCGCCTGGACGACCAATGTCAATTATTCGCTGTCGATCATTCCGCTCTTCCTGCTGATGGGCCAGTTTGCAGCACGCGGCGGCATGAGCCAGGCGCTGTTCAATGCGGCGGCAGCCTTTCTCGGCCACCGCAAGGGCGGCGTTGCCATGGCAGCCGTCGGCGCCTGCGCCGGCTTTGGCTCGATCTGCGGCTCCTCGCTTGCCACCGCCGCCACCATGGCTCAGGTGGCGCTGCCGGAACTGAAACGCCACGGCTATTCGGGTGGGCTTTCCACGGCAACGCTTGCCGCCGGCGGCACGCTCGGCATTCTCATTCCGCCCTCCGTCGTCCTGGTCATCTATGCGATCCTGGCCGAACAGAATATCGCAAAACTGTTCCTAGCCGCCTTCGTGCCGGGCATCATCGCAGCGATCTCCTATCTCACCGTGATTGCCATCTATGTGCGGCTGAAGCCGGAAAGCGCCGGCCAGGCACCACGCGTTCCCTGGGGCGAGCGCCTGCCGGCGCTGATTGCCGTCTGGCCTGTCGTCACCATCTTCTTCCTCGTCGTTGGCGGTATCTATCTCGGCTGGTTCACGCCCACCCAGGCGGCAGCCGTTGGTGCAGCCAGTGCCGGTCTCGTGGCCTGGAAGAATGGCGGGCTTGACCGAGCCTCGCTGCTGGCCTGCTTCAAGGAAACGGCGGTTTCCACCGGTATGATCTTCTTCATCGTGCTGGGCGCCACCGTGTTCAACTCCTTCCTCGCCTTCTCGCGCCTGCCGCAGATGGGTGCCGAATGGGTGACGGCGCAGGGCTTTGCCCCGATGACGGTGTTGATCATCATCCTGGTCCTCTACATCATCTTCGGCTGCATCATGGATTCGCTGTCGATGATCGTATTGACCATCCCGATCTTCTTCCCGATCGTGACGGCCATGGATTTCGGCCTGACGCCGGAACAGTTCGCCATCTGGTTCGGCATTCTGGTGCTGATGGTGGCCGAGATTGGCATGATCACGCCACCTGTCGGGCTCAATCTGTTCATCATATCGGCCATGGCACGCGATGTGCCGGTGCGCGAAACCTACAAGGGCATCCTGCCCTTCGTCACCGCCGACCTGTTGCGCATCATTCTTCTGACCGCCTTCCCGATCATTTCGATCTTCCTGATCACTTGATCGTGCGCCCCTGACCGCCGCTGCAAGCGGCGATCCTGTCCGAGACTATCCAGCGCGCCGTGCCCCCCGCACGGCGCGCTTTTTCGTATGTGCCTCTGCGGCGCGCATATGGTTGTATTTTTACTTTTTACTCTCATTGCATGTAATTTCACTAGACACTTTTAAAGTGCATTGCTAGATATCTCCCCATAAGCGCGAAACAGCGCAGGGATGATTCGATCACAGACACATCATCGACGAACAGGGTCCGGGGCGCGGCGCGCCTTCGGGAGGAGCACAACCATGCCTGATGCCAAGCGGCAGAGCACGCCGCCCCTTTTTGACGGGGGCAGCGAAGACATTACCATTGCCATTCTCGACGGCCAGGTGCTGACAACGCACGAAAGCCTGCGCGAGGCGCGGCTTCACCTTCTGGGCGATACAGCAGCCGATGCGGCCCCTGCAACCGGCAATGGCGTGCAGCATGGCACCGCCATTGCCAGCCTTCTATTTGGCCAGCCGGGCAGCGATGCCACCGGATTTGCATGGCGCTGCAAGGGTTTAGTCCGACCGATCTATCGCGATGGGCCAGACGGCATCATTCCCGCAAGCCAGGAGGATCTGGCGACAGCGATCTGCGAAGTGATCGCTGCCGGTGCCGATATCATCAATATCAGCGGCGGCGAACTGGCCGGAGACAGAGCGATGTCGCCTCTGCTTGCCGAGGCGCTGGCCGAGGCGGAGCGCGCCGATATTCTGGTGATTGCCGCGACCGGCAATGACGGATGCGACTGCGCGCATTTTCCCGCCGCCGTGCCAAGCGTGCTGGCCGTCGGCGCCGTGGACATCGAAGGCATGGCCCTGCCATCCAGCAACTTTGGCGCGCATTACGCAGCGCATGGCATTGTGGCGCAAGGCGCCGGCATGGCGGCAGCCGCAACCGATGGCAGCGTGATGCACCCGCAAGGGACCAGCATGGCAACAGCCGTCGTTTCCGGTGCCGCAGCCCTGCTCATCGCTGCCGGCCGCCGCGCCGGCCAACGCTTCGGTGCATCCGCATTGCGCCATGCCCTGATTGCCGGCGCGCAATCCGTCGATGGGCCGGACGCCCATAAATTCCTGGCAGGACGCATCGATCTTTCGGGCGCTCTGGCACGGCTTCTTCCGCAGCTCCCCTCACCCCAGAAGAAAGAAGAGGTTATCATGACACAGATCGCTCTATCCGATGCAACCAATGATGAAATCTCGCCGAGCGCGATCTCCGCGCCGCTCGAGATCGACACGCAGGTCATGCCCTCCATCAGCGCGCAGGCGCGTGGCGGCTCAATGCTTGCAGCACAGCCGCCGCAGGGATCGGGACGCCCGCCGTCCGGCGTGACGCCCAGCGAGGAGGACGACTGCCCCACATGCCAGAAAGGCAGCTCGGCAGGCGGCGGCAAGATCGTCTACGCGCTCGGCACGCTGAGCTATGACCTCGGCAGTGACACGCGCCGCCGCTCGCTGAGCACGTCGCTCGACGACAAGTCATTCTACGATCCCGCCGCTCTGCTGAAGGACCTGAAAAAGGCATCCAACACCTATCTGGCGGAATCGATCATCTGGACCTTGTCGATCGATGAAGTGCCCGTCTATGCGATCCGCCCCAGCGGCGCTTTCGCGGCCGAAGGCTACAAGCAGCTTCTCTCGCTGCTGGACGACCAGCTGACCGAAGGTGCCGAACGCGTCTCGCTGCCGGGCGTCCTGGATGGGCATGTGGGCCTGCCAAGCGGCCTGATCCTGCCGGTCGTCGTGCCCGAATTCCGCGGTATGTACAGCTGGACCACGACGGAGCTGACCAAGACGCTGCTGGCCGGCGTTACCGCCGACAATCTAGCCGACCGGGAAGAGGCGATCGGCAATTTCCTCGAACGCGTCTATTTCGAAATCCGCAATCCCGGCCAGGCGCCCCAGGACCGGGCGCTGAACTTCGCCGCCACGCAAGCCTATCAGGTGGAGCGCGTCTTCGAACGGGCACTCAAGGAAAACCTCCAGCTGGACGGGATCGAGGTGGCCAAAAGCCCGATCGCCCGGCCGGGCTCTGATAGCTGGGACGTCAAGCTGACCTTCTTCAACCCCATGAAGCGCATGGAAGAGGCCAGAATGCTGTTCCGGTTCACCGTTGACGTCTCCGACGTCATCCCCGTGATGGTCGGAAAAGTACGCCAGTGGCGCGCCTACTGATCCGCTTTCACTTCGTAAAACCAGCAACCTCGAAAGGATGAAATCATGCGTCTACCCGTACAATCCGGCGGTGTTCTGCCGTCCTCCCGCTCAGGCGTTCGCCCGAGCTTCGGCTTTTGCGTATCGGTGACGGTGCAGAACGGCCAGGTCTGCGTCGATATCCCGATCTTCGGCAAGTATTGCGTGTCGATCCCGGTTCCGCTGCCGCCGGGCACCGCTGCCCAGGCCTGCGTCTCGTCCTGCGGGTCTTGGATCCCCACCGGTGCCTGCGTCACCGTGACGGCTCTCGGCCATCAGATCGCCCATCAGTGCGTCGGCTCCTGCTGAGCCCTTGATCACACGTGCCGCCTCCCGCCTTTGCCGGCGGGGGGCGGCATGCCTGTTGCAGCAGATGCGATGAGGAACAGAGGAGAGTTTCAATGTCTGAGGACCAAACACAAGCAAGTGACGATGAAATGCCGGAGCCTTCGCCGCGCCGCCTGCGCCTGCCGCCGATCGTCAAGCCCGAGGACGAGGGCATGGGGGATGTGATTTCACGGCTGAGCAAAAGCGTCGGCATAACGCCCTGCGGCGGATGCCGGGAGCGCCAGCAAAGGCTGAATGCCTGGCTGCCCTTCCGGCGCGGCTGACGACGATCAGCGGCGCAGGATGCCCTTCACGCCGCCGCCGATCAGCATGGTGACATCATAGAGCGAGACGACCGGCAGGCCCACGCCGCCGGCGACCAGATAACGCGGCTGCCATTGCGGATCGAATTTCGACTTGAAGGCCAGCACGCCCTTGAAATTATAGTAGCGTTCGCCGCGCTCAAATATGCGCGCTCCGATATGGTTCCAGATCGGCGCACGGCGATGGGTGGCAAGGCCGGAGAGCGGCGCCATGCCGAGGTTCAGCGAGCGGAAACCATCGGCCTTCAGGCGTTCCATGATCTTGACGAACAGAAGATCCATCATGCCGCGATGGGTGCCGGGCAGATGGCGCATCAGATCAATAAAGGCATCGCCCTGGCTGGCAGACGTCAGGATATTGGCGAAGGCAACAATGCGCCCTTCCATCCGGATGACCGCGACCGGGCTGGCGCAGACATAGGCATTCTGGAACGTGCCGAGCGAAAAGCCCTTTTCGGCCGCATTATGGGCGCCAAGCCAGGCATCGGAGACCAGGCGCAACTCGCCCAGCACAGCTGGAACCTCTTGCGGCGAAAGAAGCGAAAACTGCAAGCCATCGCGTTCCGCCCGGTTGATCGAGCGACGCAGCTTCAGCCAGGCGCCGCCTTTCAGATCGAACGTCGTCAGGTCCACCACCGCCTGTTCGCCAAGCTTGTAGGGGTTGAGGCCGGCTTCCACGGCAAAGGGCAGGAAATCCGGAGAGACCTGGTAGAAAACCGGGCGACAGCCGCTGGCACGCGCCTCGGCCATGAATTTCACCAGCAGTGCCGGCCAGGCCGCGCGCGGGCCAACCGGATCAAACAGCGCCACGAAGGAACGCCCCTTCTGGGCATACATGATGAAGGCATCGCCGGCATCGGAAAACAGCACTTTCTTGTCGCCAAGCCGCACGAGACCGGCGCTGGCATTGGGCTGGGCTTCCAAGAGCGTCACGGCGCGTTCCAGATCCTCGCGCAGCGGCACGGCGCGGGCGCGGCGCAGGGGCCGGATCATCCGGCGTCCGGCAAAGGCGCCGGCAATCAGCGTCAGCGACAAAGTGGTCCCGGTTTCCCCATTGATTGACGGCAGTGCCCAGATGCGCAGTGCCAGAAGGGTTTCTTCCAGGAACAGATAGAGGAACAGCACGACGGTGACGGAAACCAGACCGGTAAAGCCGAGCGCGCCGCGGACGGCTCGCGTCGAGCGCGACAGAAATGCAAAAGGTGTCCGGGATGCCCCGGCGGGCAGCACCGAAGGCAGTGTCGGGGCGCTCATGTCACGGTCTGCGGAAACGTAGTCCATGGAATGTCCGTCAAAATGGTTCGACCCGCTCATACAGGCCGTGCATGGGTCGAAGCTTATGTCACGGATGCGTGAATGAAGTTGTAATCGCCAAGGTTTCGAAGTGATGAATACCGACAGGGCATAGATCCAGAAGAAAAACGGCACGCCAACTCATCTCTTCAAGTAACCTTCAATCACGACGAAGTTAAGACAGTTTGCGAGGCAGATCGGCCAGCGCCCAGCCCACCACCCGCCAGACCCGGCAGGGGCCAGGTTTTCTCGTGATGGCGGAATTTGGAGAGATATTTGCTCTTGCACTCGCTTGCTTCAGAGAGCTGTTTCTGTTTGCCGGCGCCGACAAATGCGATAGTGCGCCGGACCGGAATGACGGAATTTTGCCCATGACCCAGCATCAGACACCTGAAACTGCCGAATTGCTCGACGCGCGCTGCGCAGGCCTTGACCTGCCCGGTCGCTTGGCGCTTGCGGCAAGCCTTGGCCGCGCGGTGTTCACCACATCGCTTGGCATCGAAGATCAGGTGATCACGGCCGCCATCGGCACGCATCAGCTGCCGGTGGAGGTTTCGACCCTGGAGACGGGCCGGCTGTTCATGGAAACGGCAGCGTTGATCGGCGAGACGGAGGAGCGCTTCGGCATTTCCATCCGCCGCTTTCGGCCCGACGAGAGGGATGTCGATGCCTATGCGGCGCAGTTCGGTCTCAATGGCTTTTACGAGAGCGTTGAAGCGCGCCATGCCTGCTGTCATGTGCGCAAGCTGAAGCCTCTGGAAAAGGCTTTGGCTGGCGCCGATGTGTGGATCACCGGTCTTCGCCGTGGCCAGTCCGGCAACCGCGCCACTACGCCTTTCGTGGAATTCGACGCCGAGCGCAACCTGTTGAAGATCAACCCGCTGGCCGACTGGTCTCTGGACATGATCAATGCCTATGTGGAGGCCGAGGCCGTGCCGGTCAACCCGCTGCACAGCAGAGGTTATCCCTCCATTGGCTGCGAGCCCTGCACGCGGGCCATCAAGCCCGGCGAAAACGAGCGCGCCGGCCGCTGGTGGTGGGAGAATGACGAGAAGCGCGAATGCGGCCTGCATGTGGCGGAGACAGCGACGTCTCTGGTGCCGACGCCTGCGTGATTTGAGATTTTGGAATTCACCCCCCTCTGTCACTTCGTGACATCTCCCCCTCAAGGGGGGAGATCAGAGGGAGAACGATGACCCGACCTCTTGCCGATCTCCCCCCTTGAGGGGGAGATGCCCGGCAGGGCAGAGGGGGGTCAAGACAGGAATGCCGCGGGAACGGCCACAAGGACAGACGAGACGATGCACACCCATACTTCAGAATATGATCCGCATTCCAAGGACCAGGCGCCCAAGCCCCCGCTTGATCCGCACCTGAAGGCACTGGAAAATGAGGCAATCCACATTTTCCGCGAAGTGGCCGCAGAGTTCGAAAAGCCGGTCATGCTCTATTCCATCGGCAAGGACAGCTCCGTTCTCCTGCATTTGGCGCGCAAGGCCTTCTTTCCCGGCCGCGTGCCCTTCCCGCTTTTGCACATCGATACGGGCTGGAAATTTCCCGAAATGATCGCGTTTCGCGACGAGATGGCCGAGAAATTCGATCTCGATCTGGTCGTTTACACCAATCCGCGCGGAGCTTCAGAAAGCATTTCGCCCTTCACGCATGGATCGTCCTACCATACGGACGTGATGAAGACCGAAGCGCTGCGCCAGGCGCTGGACGAGGGCAAGTATGACGCGGCCTTTGGCGGCGCACGCCGCGACGAAGAGGCCAGCCGCGCCAAGGAGCGCATCTATTCCTTCCGCACGCCGGAACACCGCTGGGACCCGCGCAACCAGCGCCCGGAACTGTGGAACATCTATAACGGCATGATCCGCAAGGGAGAAAGCGTGCGCGCCTTCCCGCTGTCCAACTGGACGGAAGTGGATATCTGGCGCTATATCCAGGCGGAAAACATTCCGCTTCCGCCGCTCTACTATGCCAAGAACCGCAAATATGTGGAGCGGGACGGCATGCTGATGTGGGCGGAAGATCCGCGCTTTACCGCTTTGCCGGGCGAACAGGTGCAGGAAGGCTCGCTGCGGTTTCGCACGCTGGGTTGCTGGCCCCTGACCGGCGGCATACGCTCCACGGCATCAACACTGGATGAAGTGATTGCCGAACTTGAAATCGCCACCGTCTCCGAACGCCAGGGTCGCGCCATCGACCGCGACCAGGCCGGATCGATGGAAAAGAAGAAGCGCGAAGGATATTTCTGATGACCGCCACCGCACCGACCCTCGCCGTTCCGGCGCCCCTGGCCGAGACGGCCCCTGCCATCCGCGACAGCCGTCCGCTGCGGCTCATCACCTGCGGATCGGTGGATGACGGCAAGTCGACGCTGATCGGCCGCCTGCTCTGGGATACCAAGGCGGTCAAGGAAGACCAGGCAGCGGCGCTTTCGCGCGACAGCAACAAGCAGAACGATCTTGGTCTGCCCGATTTCGCACTGCTGCTCGATGGTCTTCAGGCGGAGCGCGAACAGGGCATCACCATCGATGTCGCCTATCGCTATTTCGCCACCGACCGCCGCTCCTTCATCGTCGCCGATACGCCCGGCCATGAGCAATATACCCGCAATATGGCGACCGGCGCCTCCACGGCGGATCTTGCCATCCTGCTCGTCGATGCGCGTGCCGGCCTTCTGGAACAGACGCGCCGCCATGCAACGATTGCCTCGCTGATGGGTATCAAGCAGTTCGTTCTGGCCGTCAACAAGATCGACCTCGTATCCTATGACCGAGCGATTTTCGACAAGATCAGCCATGATTTCAAGGAGCTGGCGCTTTCGCTTGGCGTGCGTCAGGTGACTGCCATCCCGATGTCGGCGCTGAAGGGCGAAAACGTCGTTTATGACGGGCGCGCCGCCATGCCCTGGTTCGACGGCCCGACACTGGTGCAGACGCTGGAACTGGCAACCACCCGCTCGACCCAGGCCGGCGGTTTCCGCCTGCCGGTGCAGCGCGTCTCGCGCCCCGGCGAAAGCTTTCGCGGCTATCAGGGCACCGTCTCCGGCGGCTCGGTAAAGCCCGGCGACAGCGTCACCATCCTGCCGTCCGGCATGGTGGCCAATGTCAGCCGCATCGTCACCTTCGACCTCGTGCGCAATGCAGCGGTGGCCGGCGATGCCATCACGCTGGTGCTCGACCGCCAGGTGGACGTGTCGCGCGGCGACATGATCGTTTCCATGGACGGCCAGCCGATGACCGGCCTGAATTTCGATGCGCAGCTTGTGGCCCTGCAGCCGGGTGGCATCGAGCCTTCCAAGCGCTACTGGCTGAAAAGCGGCTCGCGCCGCCAGCGTGTGACAATCACGCCCGTCGCACAGCTGGAACTGTCTTCCGGCAAATGGAAGCCGCATTCAGAGACGCTCGGCATGAATGCCATCGGCAAGGTGCACCTGACCTTCGACGAAATGGCCGTGTTTGACGCCTATGAGCAGAACCGTTCCACCGGCGCCTTCATCATCATCGATCCCGACACCAACAATACGGTGGCCGGCGGCATGGTAACGGCACGCCGCACCGACCTTGGCGGCATTCACCGCGAGGGACAGCGTGTGCTCCTCTCGCTTCCAGCGGATCTGGCCGACGAGCTGATGGCGAGCGAAGCCTTCGTCGCCCGCCGCGACGAGGCGGATGTGCGAAGGGTGAGCGCCCTGCGCGCCGGCGAACTGTTCGAAGAGCTGGAATAGCGAGACCCGAGACCGGGACATCGAGACGCTGAGATTGACGAAAGGCCGGCCGGACATCATCCGCGCCGGCTTTTCTCGTGAGGCGGGCTTTGCTTTCAGGCGGGCAGCCGCCGGGTCGTGCGCCGCTCGATCAGTTCGAAACCGAGATTGATCACCTGGCGCTCCATGGCCTTGCCCTCGACGCAGCGGATCATGATATCGGCGGAGCGATAACCCGCCTCGAACAGCGGTATGCGCACAGTCGTCAGCGGCGGCTCCATGACGGAGGCAAAATCGAGATCATTGTAGCCGCAGATGCCGAAATCATCCGGCACGTTCTTGCCCATGCGCTGCGCCTCAAACAGCACGCCCAGCGCAAGATCGTCGTTCTGGCAGAAGGTGGCATCGATATCCGGCCGCAGCTTCATGGCGCGGCGCAGAAGGCGACAGCCCATCTGCGTCGTGGTCGTGGCGTTTTCGGACTGGAGGAGATTTTCGTCAAACAGCCCGGCCTCCTGCATCACCTGGCAATAGCCCTGCGTGCGCCGGCGGCCCCGCTCATCCATGGCGCCGCCGATGAGGGCGATCGAACGATAGCCGCATTTGAGCAGGTGGCGCGTGGCCGTAGCGGCGGCGGCAATGTGATCGACCGCAATCACGGTGCCCGGCGTTTTCAGGCCGACATCCACCACCTGCACCACCGGGCAATTGGCCCGCTCGATGAGATCGCTGAGCGCGCCAATGCCCTCCAGACCACCCAGCACGATACCGGCCGTGTTCTGCGACAGTAGAAGGCGCACCTGGCGCTTCTCTTCCTCAATGCAATTGTGGGTATTGGCATATTGGATGCGGAAACTCGTATCGCGCACCCGCTCCTCTATGCCCTGCATGAAGCTGAGAAAGGCACGGTTGGTGAGCGAAGCGACCAGCACGCCGAAGGTGGAATTGTGCCGGCTGGCCAGCGCGCGGGCCGCCTGGTCGGGTACATATTCCATATCCTCGATCAGATCGAGAATGCGCCTTCGCAGATCCTGGGAGACTTTCTCCGGCTCGCGCAACACGCGCGACACGGTGATGGCGCTCACGCCGGCACGGGTCGCAACGTCGAGCAGCGTCGTCTTCTCGCTTCGTCCTCGTCTCACCGGCACTCACCCCTGCTTACGCCTGAACCATCATGGTACGGCCTTATGCACGACACCAAGCCGCAACAGCAACCAGCCGCAAGGCCACACGATTCCGCCTGCCCGCGCCGCGCCATACAAACCGCATGCGCCACGGACAGTTCCAGACATCGTCTGGCTGCCAGTCACTGTTTGTCCCTACGAGCCGATGTGCCCTGCCGGTTCACTCACCGGACAATAAGATAGGCAACACCGAAGATGACAGCCCAGAGTGCAAGAGACAGTTCAAGTGACAAAAGCAAAGGCAAGTAATGCTGTTTCACGGCCGCGGATCCTCCTCCCCTTCAGGCCGCGATGCATCCTCCTCGATGCCGCGGGGCCTGTCCGAGATTAAAGGATACCGCCAAAGGTTTCAGGCTGCAACGCCCCCTCGCGCACAGGATGTGATGGATGATTTTTCATGTCCGACACGGGCACCTGGCGGCTGCCGGCCCAGCCTTTGCATGCGTGACATAAAGCGCCTGTTGCGGATTTATTTGCGCAGAAGGCCCGGCACCCCTCGCGAAGGAAGCGGAAAATCTGCTAGTGCGGCGGCCATGGCACCATGGACATGGGATAAGGAAAACGCATGAACTATAAAATGATTGCGCTGGCAGCACTTGCCGGCATTCTGTCTGCCTGCACAAGCACATCCGGCATGGCCACCAGCCCCATCGAGGCGCGCTGGATCGGCAAGTCGGCCGGCGCTTTCTTTGCCCGCTATGCCCCTCCCTATAGCGACACGCAGAGCGGCTCGCAGACGGTGTACAACTGGCGCGGCGGCTATAACCGCATCAAGACCGAACAGGGCCGCACGATGAGTGTCAGCTGTGCCGCGCAGATCACCGCCGGCAGCGATTATCGCATCCAGTCGATCACCATTACGGCCGACCGCCCCGGCGCCAAGGGCCCGAGCTATTGCACGGAACTTCTGGCCGTCGAATAAGCAGACCTGGTTTTCACATCGAAAGGGCGGCGCCTCGGCACCGCCCTTTTTCGTGGGTTTCGCGTCCTTCGGCTACATCCTGCGGCAAGGTAGAGCGGCCATTGGTTTCTCCAAAATAGGACGTTGATCAGGCTGCGATGGCGAGAGCCATTGACCCTCGGCCGCAGGGGAAACATCCGCTCCATTGTTCCAGGCGCATTCTTGATCTTTCCAGCTCAGACCGCCTCAATCGGTACATCGCGCCACGCTTGCCGTCTGGCAGCGCCGATATAATCGGCGGAGATCTCGGGCGCTGCGTCGAAACGAAGATAAGCCAGCGACTTGGCATCGTGACGTGGCCAGATCGGAAGATCGCGCGTTTGTGGATCTCCGGTGCGCACGAAGGCAATGAAGCTATCGCGCATATGCTGCGACAATGCTTGGGCCTCTGGTGTCCACTCGACTGGCAGCGGCGCGCCCTGCGCCTTCCCGAAGGTGAAGGCTATGTCGGTTGCATGTGCCGCGCCGATCGGCGAGGCTTTCTGATAATCAAACCGATAGCTCCAAACGGGAGCATCCACCGCGGCAAGTCCATCGGCAAGGCGCAATGACGGAATACCGGTGAAGCAATCGCTGAAGAGATCCATCATCGGATCGCGCTGGGGTCTTGCACTGGCCGCATAAGCCGCCGTCAATGCTTGCCAACGCGCGTCTCCGGCAAGCGAGCGCACACGTTTCGGCAACCCTTCCAGAAGATTCTTAACAGCTGCAAATGTCAGTCCTTCGTTCTCACAATGTCCGATCAATGTCGGCACCGGAGCCAGGTTCTGCAGCGGGTGTATGGGCAATACGTATCCGTCAATGGCTGGCCTGAAGGGCTCGCCGCCCAAAAACGCGCTATTTGACTCGTCGCCCATGAGCTTGAAAATACGCTTCAATTCCTCAACTGGCAGCGCCATCAGCTTGGCGTCGTCATCGGGTTGAAGGCCAGCCTTGGCAAGTGCAAGCTCGGTCACTTTGCGTGCATCCGTCTGCGAGAATACCGGACGTGCGCCTCCACTTTGAATGATTGCCCGCGCAAAGAGGCCGCGCGCCATCGGTGCTCCGAGCAGGCAGCCGATGGACATTGCCCCGGCCGATTCCCCCATGACGGTGACATTGGCAGGATCGCCGCCAAATGCCGCAATATTATCCTTTACCCAGCGCAGCGCAGCGATCTGATCGAGCAGGCCCAGATTGGCGGCCCCTTCTTGATGGGAGGTCGCCAGAAAGCCGAAGCCATTCAGTCGGTAATTGAAGCTGACGAAAACGAGATCGCCACGCGCGGCATAATCCTCTCCGTCATAGATGGGTTCGGACCCGGCGCCGAAGACAAAGCCGCCGCCGTGGATCCAGACCAGTACAGGCCTGGCTTTCTCGCTGGGCTGTTCTGGCGCCCAGACGTTGATATACAGGCAATCTTCGGAACCAGAGACCGGAGCTGGAATCGGGCCGAGTCCCTGCTGGACCGCTTCGCTGCCAAAGGTTGTTGCGCTACGGGTTTCTGTCCAGGACACAGAAGCACGAGGCGCGCGACCGCGCAGTTCACCCACCGGTGGCTGAGCATAGGGAATGCCACGCCACACGCGCGTGCCATTCGAACCGCGCGTGCCTGCAAGGCGACCGCTGCGAACAGTGACAATCGGAGACGTGTCTGTACCGGCATAGGCCGGGCGCCTCAACGTTACGGGACTGATCACCATGGCCGCTCCAAGCAAACCCACCGACTGACAAAACTTTCTGCGCTTCATCTTTTCCATCCGATATCTTTGATCTGTAAAATGCTCAATCACTCAGGGCAGCCACAATGCCGGTTTGCTCACCCCGGCAAGCTGCCACATGGTCCGGGTGCCGCTTCATTGCTGTTATCGAAATGATGTCCTTGAACTTTGACCATCTGAAGCCTCTGAGCCCGGAACGGCATCATCTCAGCATGCTGGCCAAACCCCTCTTTACCGAGGGTGCCAATACCTTGAAGATCACGGGCCGCCATTTCGGCGAATATATGGCCAAGAAAATCAGAGCGCTCTCGGGGCTTTTTGATGCGGGCTGCCGACATCCCTCGCTTTCCCCTCGCCGTCCACAACGCCCGTGGCCAGATGATGGCCGACTTCGGTCGGGAGTTCGGACGATATCTGGAGCGCATTGGCATCAAGGATGGCAAGGGACTATCCGAACCACCAGGCGATTGCAGAAGGGCAGATTTCGCACCTAAGCTGAAGCCGGTTCCTATCCCGGCAAGACCTTGGTTTCAGTCGAGCTTCAGCCGTGTCTCGGCCCGGAACGATCGCAATTCACTGAGCGCCCTGATCGAGCGACCGTCATCGATGGCGGCAAGATCCAGGATCACCGCGTTTGCGATGGTCATCGGCACAACGAGCGACTGCGATTGACCGGGTTCTCCCCGCGAGACCGAGATGTGACAGTCAGGCGCCGGATCGATGCGGGCGGCATGCAGATCCGTCAATGCCAGGGTCACGGCGCCCCGTTCGGCGGCAATCCGGCGAACTTCATGCACAAGCGGGGCAACCCGGCGGAAGGACAAAAGCCAGAGCACATCGCCTTTGGACAGTGACCAGAGGAGTTCCGGCATCTGGTCGATCTGTGCGGCGATGTTGACCGCGTGATAGCCGGATCGCACCAATCGAAGCGTAATCAGCGCAGACAGAGCCGAAGAATGGCCGCGTCCAAAGACGAAAATCCGGCGACTGTCACGCAGATGTTCGGAAAAGGAGCGGATATCGGCATCGGATACGGTATTTCGCACAGTGTTGAGCGCGGCGATTTCACTATCCAGAACCGAGGCGAGCAAGCCGCCCTCCTCGGCTCTCACTAGACGGGCTGCCATGCGGGCGGCAGAGCTTTCATAGTCGCCATCTCCCTGCAATAAGTTGGCCTGTAGGAAACTGCGAAACTCCGGATAGCCCTTGAAACCCAAACGTCTGGCAAGCCGGACGGCCGAGGCGGGATGGACGCCGGCGCGAAAGGAGACGTCCTTACCGTTCTCCATGGCAGCCCGGATCGGGTCCTGGACCAGCACATCCAATAGACGCGTATCGGCATCGGTCAGACGGGTCGAATGGCGGCTGATGAGATCGGCAAACGCCTGGGGAAACGCTTCCTGCCTGTCCATCACTCTTCCACTATGCTGATGCTGCGCAAATCGCGTGCGAGATCAACCCGCTCGCCACTGTCGTTATCAAAGAACAGCGCCCGGTCAAGATCGTAGGAGATCCACAGCTGGCGCGCCTGTTCCGTCACCTCGCGGCGCGGTGCGGTGACCGTCAAGCGTCCGGCGGCGCTATCGCAATGCAGAAGCAGATCCGATCCTGTCATCTCCGACAAGACAAGGCGCGCTTCAAGTGACGGACGCGCCGGCCTTTGCGCATGGAGCTTGAGGATATCGGGACGAAGTCCGGCCGTCAGCCCCTGCATGCCCTGCCAGCCCGGAAGCTTTTCAGCCGCAACAAAATTGATTGGCGGCACACCGAGAAAGCTCGCCACGAAGCGATTGGCGGGCCGGTCATAGATCACATCCGGCCGGTCGAATTGCTGCAAATGGCCATCCTTCATCACCGCCACCCGGTCGGCCAGCGACAGGGCCTCCGTCTGGTCATGCGTGACATAAACGATGGTCGCGCCAAGCTGGCGGTGCAATTCCTTGATCTCGGTGCGCATGGCAATGCGCAGCGCATTGTCGAGGTTGGACAGCGGTTCGTCCATCAGGAAGGTGGAGGTGTTGCGCGCCATGGCGCGCCCCATGGCGACGCGCTGGCGCTGGCCGCCCGAAAGCGCCCCTGGCTTGCGTTCCAGATAGGGTTCCAGTTGCAGCATGCGCGCCACCTCCTGCGCCCGGCGGTTGCGCTCTGCCTTCGGCATGCCGCGCAGTTCCAGCCCGAAGGCGATGTTTTCGCGCACGCTCATATGCGGATAGAGCGCATAGTTCTGGAAGATCATCGCAATGTCGCGGTCCTGCGGTGCCAGATCATTGGCGCGAATGCCTGCAATCTCGATTTCACCGGCATCGGGGCGTTCCAGCCCGGCGATCAGGCGTAGCAGCGTGGACTTGCCGCAGCCGGAAGGGCCAACGATGACAATGAATTCGCCCGGATGGAACTCCATGGACACATCATGCAGCACGGTCGGTCCGCCCGGATAGGCCTTGCGGATGTTGCGAAGGGAAATGCCGCTCATGCTTCGGTCTCCTTCTCGCGAAAGGCGGTGCGCAGGCCAATCGCCAGCGTCGGCCGGTCGGTGGTGAACACCTTGACGCTAAGCGTGAGCGCCTTGTCGATCTGCGCCGGCGCATGCGCTGCCCAGCAGCCGAAATCGAGCCCAGCGGCGCGGATAACCTTGGCAAGGGCTGCGTCGGCGGTATCGATATGCACGCCGATCTCCGGCACGCCATGCGCCTTGCAGAGCTCGATCACACCATGAACGCCAACCTGTTTCAGCACCGGCGGGCTGACCAGCCATAGCCGCGGCCGGTCGGTGGCAGCCATCAGGTCGTCCAGCGAGGACAGAAGGAAGGAGGAAAAGGTGGTGCGCGCCAGCATGTCGTGGCGCGCAAGCAGGTCGATCACCTTCGGCACGAAACCCGGATAGGCCAGGCCATCGGCGCCGGGCTTGATCTCGCAGCGAAAATCGACGCTGGATGAGGCATAGAGCGCGCAAAGTTCCTCAAGCGTCAGCGGATGGCCGCCGGCGCTGTAATGGATGGTGGCGGATTTCACCTCGGCAAGCGTGAGGCCCGCAATCGCGCCGCAGCGGTCGGTCGTTCCTTCCAGTGTCGGATCGTGGTGGACGACGATCGCGCCATCGGCTGTCGGGTGAACGTCGAATTCCACCTCCTCCAGTGCCATGGCAGCCGTGGCGGCAAAACCGCGCGGCGTGCTGTCGCCATATTCGAGCGTGCCGCCGCGATGGGATGCGATGCGTGTCATCAGTCTGGTCTTCCCCGTTTCGTCTTTTGAGAGGTTCATTTCACCGCGCCCATGGTGATGCCGCGCACGAGATGGCGCTCCACGAGCAGAAAACCGGCAAGCACCGGCAGGATGGTGATGGTGGAGGCGGCCATGACCAGCGGCCAGTCGACGAGCCCCTCCCCCGGATTGATCTTGTAGAGCCGTGCCAGACCGATCTGCAGCGTGTAGAGATCCTGCCGGCCGACGGCCACCAGCGGCCAGATGTAGTTGTTCCACTCGGTGATGAAGATGTAGAGCGCCATGGAGGCAATCGCCGGCTTGGAGAGCGGCACGATGATGCGCCACAGCACAGTGAGCGGCGAGGCTCCATCCATATAGGCCGCCTCGTCCAGTGCCTTCGGGATGCCGCGAATATATTGGCGCAGGAAAAAGGCGGCAAAACCGTTGGAAATGGCCGGCAGGATCAGCCCCGCATAGGTATCGAGCAGCCCGACCTTGGCGAGCGTCAGATAATTCGGGATGAGGCTGATATGGCTCGGGATCATCAGTGTGGCGACGGTTGCGCCGAACAGCAGGTCGCCGCCGCGAAAGGTGAAACGGGCAAAAGCGAAGGCGGCAAGCGTTGCCACCGTGATGCCGAGAACGGTGACAAGGCCGGAGACGATCAGGCTGTTGAGGAGGTAACGGGCGAAATTGAACTGGGTAATGGCCCGTTCGTAATTGTCCAGCGTGAAGGCCAGTTTGCCGGCATAGAAGGCATCCGCCGTCTGGAGCGACATCCAGACCGAATAAAGCACCGGCCACATGAACAGCAGGCCGGCGGCCAGCGACAGCATCGCGACAATGGGATTTTCAGGCTTCATAATGCACCTTGCGGCCGATGATGCGCGATTTGAGGATGGCAAGTGCCACCAGAAGGATGAAGAGAATGACGGCGAGTGCCGAGCCGCGGCCAATATCGAACAGCACGAAGCCGATCTCGTAGAGCAGGTTGACCAGCATGTCGGTGGCGCCGGCCGGCCCGCCCTTTGTCATCACATTGACGATGGTGAAGACCTGGAAGGCCTCAATCACCGAGATGACCAGCAGAAAATAGGTGGTGGGCATCACCAGCGGCATGGTCACACGGCGAAAGACGTGGAGGCGCCTGCCGCCATCGACGGCTGCGGCATCGTAAAGCTCCTGCGGGATCGCCTGCAGGCCGGCAATATAGATGACGATGTCATAGCCGATCTGCTTCCAGGTGTTGACGACGATCAGCACCCAGAGCGCCAGATGCGGATCCTGCAGCCATTGTGGCCGCCCGAGGCCCAGCCAGCCAAGAACCGCATTCATCATGCCGTAATCGGTGGAAAAGACCCAGGAAAACACCACCGCGATCGAGACAGTCGATGTCACTGATGGCAGGAACAACGCGCCGCGCAGCAGCCGGGAGGCCAGCGTTTCGCGCACCAGCCAGTTGGCGATGGCAAGTGCTGCCCCAAGCCTCAACGGCACCGAAAGCACGGCAAAAACGGTGGTCACCCACAGCGAATTCCAGAATTCGGCCGAGGCGAACAGCTCTTCATAATTGCGAAGCCCCACGAAGGGCATGTCGGGGGTTAGAAAATTCCACTGGCGCACGCTGAGGTTCAGGCTCGTCAGGATCGGAATATAGGTAAACACCGCGATGAAGATCATCAGCGGCGCAACGAAGAGATAGGGCGTCAGCTTGCGGAGCATTGTTTATCTGCGCCGGTCGGATGTTTGCCCGACCGGCACCCCTGAAGGTTGAAAAATCAGTTTCCGGCGCGCTGGCTTTCCTTGCGCGTCTGTTCGGCAAAGTCCTTCAGCGCCTCATCGGCCTTGCGCTGGCCAAGCGCAATCGACTGCCACACCTTGTATTCATTGGTGCGCATCCAGGTGACGAAGGTGGCGCGGGCACGGCCATGGGCATAAGGCAGCGAATTGATCGCAACATCGATGCCCGGCTGGCTTTCCAGCGCCTTGACGGCAACCGGAAGAGCAGCGCTCTTCTTGTTGATCGGCAGATAGCCGGTGGCGGCAAACCAGGCTGCATTGGTCTCCGGCGAGGCGGCGTAGCTCACGAATTTGTAGGCCGCATCCTGCACGTCCTTCGGCGAAGACGCCATGATGCCGATGCCGGCGCCGCCGATCGGAACCGAGCAGACCTTGTTGCAGGGCATGGGCCGCACGACGAGATTGTCACCCAGCGCCTTCTTGCGGCCGCCGTAGCTGCCGGTCGAATCCATGTCGAGACCGACCTTGCCGGCCATGAAGGCGGCATTGCCTATGTCCTCGTCGGTCACGCCATCGGGAGAGGCAACCTTGTGCTGGCTGACCAGCGAGCCCATCCATTGATAGGCTTCGATGGTGTTCGGCTTGTCGAGCAGGATCTCGTTGGTCTTGGGGTTAATCAGCTCGCTGTCATTGGCCATGACCAGGCCCCAGCGGGCGAACTGGCCGGGAGCGCCCATTCCGGAAATGCCCTCTGCGCCGAGCTTTTCCTGGATCGTCTTTGCGGCCTTGAGGATGTCGTCATAGGTCTTCAGTGGGGTATCGACCGACAGGCCGGCGCGGGCGAAGATGTCCTTGTTGACGTAGAGAACCGGCGTCGAGGAGTTGAACGGCATGACATAATTCTTGCCGTTGATCACACCGATCTCACGGGCAAAGTCGTAAAGGTCGCCCTTCAGCGGATCCGCATCGACATAGGGCGTCAGATCGGTCAGCACATTGTTGTTGGCAAACAGACCATAGCGGGTGATTTCCAGGATCACGGCATCCGGTGCGCGACGGGCGGGAATGGCGGCCTGCAGCTTGGCAACCAGATCATTGTAATTGCCGACAAATTCCGGCTCGACGTGGATGTCGGGATGGGCGGCTTCAAAGTTTGCGATGATCTTGTTCAGAGCCTCGCCATTGGTCTTGCTGAACGTGTGCCAGAATTTGACCGTGGTTGCGGCTTCGGCAGAACCGATCGTGGCGAACAGGGCAAAAACGCTGGCTGCAATCGTGCTGTGCAATTTGCGTGTCATGTCTCTCTCCTCTGCAAGTGAAATTGCAATGAGAGCGACATAACGGGTGCACACGACATTCTCGTGAAGCCCGCATGAAGACTTGATGACGAAAGGGGCTAGGATGATGGCTGGAATGAAGCAGACAGGAGATCACGGCGAAAGGTGAAGCGCGGCTCGTCGCGACAGGAAAAATCCTTTCCGATGGGGGGCATCGTCGGCCGCCTCGTCATCATAGGGGAACCCGAAGACCTGCTCCTGCCCAGCGCCGTGCTCACCATCGCAGAGCGGACCCATATAGGCGCGGACATCGCATTTGGATGCAGCCGCTTCGCACTGACGCATTTTTGACATGGCGAGAAGCCAATTACCGCAATGACGCAAGAGGGCCACAATACCAATCGGGTGACACAGGGCGATCAATCATGCCCCTCGGTGGCGATGTCTTGCGCCAGACTTTGGTATGCACCCAACTTGTTCCGGAAATCTGGGCCGTAAAACTGTTCCGGTAGCGGTATGCGTGATCCCGTCAAGCCACTGAATTACATAGAAAATAGAAGCATGGCTGGGGCGCCAGGATTCGAACCTGGGAATGCCGGTACCAAAAACCGGTGCCTTACCGCTTGGCGACGCCCCACCAGAACCTGTGGTCAACGCTGGCAAAGCAGCGGGCCGTTCACGGGTGCGCAAGCGTTTAGCAAAGCTCCGTGCGCCTCACAATCCTTAAGTTTCGCATCATGACAGTTTTCTGTGCGCGCCGGCAATCTGCGTGCTAGGTCTTTGGATGAGATCAGTCTTCGGAGACAGCATGAGCCAGTACCGCGCCCGTCCACCCGCCATTCCCACAACGCTGGTCGATGATGCCGTGGTGCGCATCATCCGCTGGGATTTCGAGCCCGGCGCCGATACCGGCGTGCACACGCATGGGCTGGGCTATGTCGTGGTGCCGATGACCGATTGTTCCTTCCTGATCGAGGAAAAGGACGGCGAGCGGCGGGTGGAGATTGCCAAGGGTGCCGCCTACCGGCGCGATGCCGGCGCCGAGCATAATGTGGTGAATGCCGGAACGGCTCCCATGTCCTTCATCGAGATCGAGTACAAGTGACGGGCAAGAGACGGGCCGCCATGCAAGCAGCAGATTTCGACACGGCCTTCCAGCCCGCCTATGGCGAGGCGGTACCGCTTGCGGACGGTGTCTGGCGCGTGACCTGCAACAATCCCTCGCCGTTTACCTTTACCGGCACCAATTCCTATATTGTCGGTGGTGGCGACAGCGTTGCGGTGATCGATCCCGGACCTCTGGATGAGGCGCATTTTTCCGCGCTGATGCGGGCGCTGCAGGGCCGAAGCGTGAGCCATATCTTCGTCAGCCATACGCATCGCGACCACTCGCCGCTTTCCGCCCGGCTGAAGGCCGAGACCGGCGCCCAGACGGTGGCCGAGGGGCCGCACCGCGCCGCGCGCCGGCTGCATGAGGGTGAGATCAACCCGTTTGCCGAAAGCTCCGACACGGATTTCATGCCCGACATCACGCTTGCCGATGGTGAGACCATTACCGGCGATGGCTGGGCGCTTTCGGCCGTGCACACGCCCGGCCATACGGCCAATCACGCAGCCTTTGCACTGGAAGGCACGGGCATTCTGTTTTCCGCCGATCATGTGATGGCCTGGGCCACCACGATCGTCGCGCCGCCGGATGGTTCCATGCGCGATTTCCTGGCCTCGGTGGAAAAACTGCTTTTGCGCCATGACCGGATCTACTTTCCCGGCCATGGCGGCCCTGTTGTTGATCCGCCGGCCTTCCTGCGCGGACTTCGCACGCATCGGCGCATGCGCGAACGCGCCGTGCTGGAGCGGGTGAAGGCCGGCGATGAGCGGATTGCCGACATGGTGAAGGTGATCTATGCCTCCACCGATCCGCGTCTGCATGGTGCCGCAGGCCTTTCGGTTCTGGCGCATCTGGAGGATCTGGTCGAACGCGGCCAGGTCTGGACGGAGGGCGCGCCTTCGCTCATTGGTCGTTATTGGGCTGAGTAAGGGCGGTTATTCGGCCGCCAGGCCCAGAAGTTCGGCATCCAGCGCCCGCAGAAAGGTTTCGGCCATATCGGCGCCAAAGCCCAGATCATGCGGCCCATAGCGGATCGCCACCCGCATATCGACAAAGGTGGTTTCCGCTTCTTCGCGCAGGCGAAGGGCAATATCGAAGGGCAGGCCCAGAATCAGCGTGCGGCTTGAGCCCTGTAGAAGGATCTCGCCGGAGGCCTGCTGAAGGGCAGACAGGCTTGCGGCGCGGTCCTGCGCCAGTGTCGGCCTGGGCAGCGGCACGGGCACGACATCCGGCACCGGCGGCGAAGAGCGTGTGGCGGGCGGCGATGGTGCGCGGCGCGGCTGAAGTTCCACGGGCGCGGGTTCGGCAATACCGAGCCCCAGGCGGTCCTGGCGCTGCAGCGTCATGCGATTGGCGGCCGCCACCTTCATCACCGCCTCATAGATGCGGTCAGGCGCGCCCTCATAGCGCCGGCCGGTGAGGCCCGGATAGGCCTCCATCTGCACCTCGCGGTCTGCCGGGGCAACGAAGCCTGGTCGTGGCAGCCAGAACTGCTTGGCATTCGGCTGCGTGGCCCAGGCGGGCGGATCGGCAAGGTCTGTCGTCACGTCGAAGAGGCGCGGATAGGCCTCAAAGCGGAAAAGCCCGAAGGCAAGCAGCGCAAGCGGCAGCGCCGCATAGGCCAGCGCCTTGACGCTGGCAATGCCGCCGCGCGCGCCATGGCGCCATAATTGCTGCAAGCCGCGGAGCGCAAGCGGCACGGCGGCAAGGGCAATCAGGCCCGAGAGGAGAACAAGGGCTATAAAATGCGGCGTGACCAGCGGCCCGAAGCGATGCGCCAGAAGCGCGATTGCCAGGAGCATCAGGGCGCCGAGGCCAAGGCTTCTGGCGGCCGTGGCGGCACCGGAGACGGGTCTGACGAAACGCACGGTCATGGCAGGTCTTTCGGCAAGTCTTCGACAGGATGGGGATGACATGGCGCTTTCGCGCTTTTGCCACTCCAAAGCATCTTCTATGTCATGTGCAGCGTTGCGTCACCCTGTGGGCGGATACGCCGCCTGTGCTCCTGTCGGTGATCGTGTCGGTGATCCTGACGTGACGTATCGGCGTAAAAGAGTGCAACAACAAAAGTGCCACCAGGGACCAGGAAAGACCGTGCCCTTTACCCATGCCAAGCCCATTGCCTCCACCCCTTGCGCCAAAGTGTATTGGCTCGCCAGCGCCGATTATGCGCGGCGCACCGGTGGCTATGTCTATAACAGCGCACT
Organism: Rhizobium sp. FY34; assembly: GCF_005222845.1. GTDB lineage: Bacteria > Pseudomonadota > Alphaproteobacteria > Rhizobiales > Rhizobiaceae > Neorhizobium. The sequence continues at coordinate 54,372 of NZ_STFZ01000034.1, forward strand.
GAACCAGGCCCTGATGCGCCAAGGCATAGAAGTGCATCCGCTAATGCTCAAGACCGGCTTTCCAAGCGTTTCGCGTAGCGAAAGGGTACAGCTTGCCGGGGAAGTTGCAAGACTTGGCACAGGCGCGGTCATCCTCACGGATCATATCTATCTTTGCGATTTGCTTGAGGTTTTTGCGCAGACGGATGTGTCGGTCGTCAGCATCTTCCACCATTCCCTGGTGATGGAACACGGCCAGGCGGACGATGATCAGGCAAGGAAACTGCGCGCCCGCGAGCAGGCGGCAATGCAGCGCTCCAGCCGCATTCTGGTGACCTCGCAGGACACCGCGCGCTATATCGCCGCGCATTACGGTGTGGCGGAGGATCGCATCCATGTGGCGGTGCCCGGCAATGACAGGGTGGAACGCGCTTCGGTCGGTGCGCGCGGCCTGCCGATTTCCATTCTCTCCGTCGGCGCCATCATTCCGCGCAAGCGCTACGACTATATTCTCGACGTGGCCGCCGCCCTTTGCGATGACGACTGGCGCTGGAGCATCGTGGGCGACCCGCAGCGCTACCCGGAGCATGCCGCAGCCCTTGCCGCCAGCGCCGACGCGCTTGGCCTTTCGCACCGGCTGGCCTTCCTCGGCGATGTGAGCGAGACGGCGCTGGAAGCGCTGTGGCAGGCGACCGATCTTTATGTGGCCGCCTCCTTCTACGAAGGCTATGGCATGGCGGTGGCAGAAGCATTCCGCCATGGCGTGCCGGTCATCACCACCGCGTCTGGCGCGGTATCCAGCTGGGCATCGGGCGGCATCATCCAGGCACCGGCCGAGGATGCGCCGGCCATGGCCGCGCTGATCCGACCGCTTCTTGCCCGGACGCAGGACCTTTATGCGCTCTCGCATGCGGCCTGGGATTTCGGTCAGACGCTACCCAGCTGGGAGGAGACATTCGAAAGCGTGGGGACCTGGGTGGTGGGAGGTGGCTGAAGGCTGCCAGAGCATTTCAGCGATGCGCACGCACATAGGCGCGAAAGACATCCTGCATCCGCGTCAGATGTCCTTTGCCCTGGCTCTTGAAAAACGCCGCGATATCCAGCTTCAACAAAACGGCAAGGCTACGCTTTGGGTCCTCGATCACAGCCTTGTCGCAGAATTCCCGCGGGAGGTCCTCACCATCCGCAGCGCCAACCGGCGCACTCGGTTCGTGAAACAACGTAGCATCAGCTTTCATCTGCCGGTTCACCGACTGACGCTTATCTTCGTCTCATTCGAACTGCACGACAGGTGCTTGCCCCTTCAGACCCATCTTAGCAAGTCGCCAGAGAAACGCTGCCGGCTGGCAGGTGGTCATCAGGTCACCAGAAAAGCATATATAAAATATATATTTAAGGGCAGAGCTGCATTTCCATCACCTTGTCTTGGCGCGCTCCTCGATGGCGGCCTGGGCGGCCGCAAGGCGGGCGATCGGTACGCGAAACGGCGAGCAGGAGACATAGTCGAGCCCGACATCCTCGCAGAAGCGGATCGAGGCCGGATCGCCGCCATGTTCGCCGCAGATGCCCAGCTTCAGATCCGGCCTTGTCTTGCGGCCACGCTCGGCAGCCAGCCGGATCAGTTCGCCCACGCCATCGAAATCCAGCGAGATGAAGGGATCATGCACGATGATGCCCTTGCGCTGGTAGGTGGGGATGAAGCTTGCCGCATCGTCACGCGAGATGCCGAACGTGGTCTGCGTCAGGTCATTGGTGCCGAAGGAGAAGAATTCGGCGGTTTCGGCAATCACATGGGCGCGAAGTGCGGCGCGCGGCAGCTCGATCATCGTGCCGGCGAGATAGCCGATCGCCATGCCGGTCTCCTTGGAGACATCGGCTTCCACCTTGTCGATACAGGCTTTGACATAATCGAGTTCGGAGCGAAGGCCAACGAGCGGCACCATGATTTCCAGCTCGACCGGGGCGCCGGTGAGCTTGGCGGCGGCCGCCGAGGCTTCGAAAATCGCGCGCGCCTGCATTTCGACGATTTCCGGATAGGAAATGGCCAGACGGCAGCCGCGATGGCCGAGCATCGGGTTGAACTCATGCAGCGCCTCGACGCGGCGCGCCAGAAGCGCTGGCTCCATGTCCATGGCGGCTGCCACTTCCTCGATCTCCTCAGCACTCTTGGGCAAAAACTCGTGCAGCGGCGGATCAAGCAGGCGGATGGTCACCGGCAGGCCGGACATGATGGTGAAAAGCTCGGTGAAATCCGAGCGCTGCATGGGTAAAAGCTTATCGAGAGCGGCGCGTCGGCCGGCCTCGTCTTCGGCCAGAATCATCTCGCGCATCACATGGATGCGGCCGCCTTCGAAGAACATATGCTCAGTGCGGCAAAGGCCGATGCCTTCGGCGCCAAAGGAGCGGGCGGCGCGCGCATCCGTCGGCGTATCGGCATTGGTGCGCACGGCCATGCGGCGGGTCTTGTCGGCCCAGGCCATCAGCCGGGCAAAATCACCCGACAGCGCCGGCTGGATCATCGGCACTTCGCCGCGCATCAGATGGCCGGAGGAGCCATCGACGGTGACGATATCGCCGCGCTTCAGGGTGAAGCCGGGGCCGATCAGCAGCTCGTTGCGCAGATCGACGCGCAAGCCACCGGCACCGACGACGCATGGAATGCCCATGCCGCGTGCCACGACCGCCGCATGGCTGGTCATGCCGCCGCGTGTCGTCAGGATCGCTTCGGCCACATGCATGCCGTGAATATCTTCCGGGCTCGTTTCGATGCGCACCAGAACGACCTTGCGGCCTTCGGCTTCTGCTTCCACCGCCGCTTCCGAGGTAAACACGATTTCGCCGGACGCCGCCCCCGGCGAGGCCGGCAGTCCGGAGCCGATCACCACACGCTCGACACGCGGATCGATGGTCGGGTGCAAAAGCTGATCGAGCGAGGGCGGATCGATGCGGCAGATCGCCTCTTCTTCCGAGATCAGCCCCTCATCGACCATATCGACGGCAATCTTCATGGCCGCCCGCGTGGTGCGCTTGCCGGCGCGCGTCTGCAGCATCCACAGCGTGCCGCGCTCCACGGTGAATTCCACATCCTGCATATCGCCATAATGGGCTTCCAGCCGGTCGCAAATGGCGTTGAATTCGGCAAAGGCCTCCGGCATCAACTTTTCCATCGACGGCTTTTCTGTGCCGGATGCTATGCGCCCCTCTTCCGTCAGGGATTGCGGCGTGCGAATGCCCGCCACCACATCCTCGCCCTGGGCATTGATGAGAAATTCGCCATAGAGGCTCTTGTCGCCGGTGGAGGGATTGCGCGTGAAGGCAACGCCGGTGGCGGAGGTGGAGCCGAGATTGCCAAACACCATGGCCTGGACATTAACGGCCGTGCCCCAGTCATGCGGAATATTGTGCAGGGTGCGATAGGTGACGGCCCGCATATTGCTCCAGCTGGAAAACACCGCCGCAATGGCGCGCCACAGCTGCACATGCGGATCCTGCGGGAAGGCCTCGCCCAGTTCATCCTCGATCATCTGCTTGTAAAGGCTGACGATATGCTGCCAATCGACAGCCGAAAGTTCGGTATCGTAATCATGGCCGAGGCGGGCCTTCTCGTCCTCGAGGATTTCCTCGAAGATCTCGTGGTCGAGACCCAGAACCACATCGCCATACATCTGGATGAAGCGGCGATAGCTATCCCAGGCAAAGCGCGCATCGCCGGCATCATGGCCCAGCGCCTGCACCGTCTCGTCATTGAGGCCGAGATTGAGAACCGTATCCATCATGCCGGGCATGGAGGCGCGCGCGCCAGAGCGGACCGACAGGAGAAGCGGCTGTTCCCGCCCGCCAAAAACGCGACCGGTCAGGCGCTCCATCTGAACAATACCGTCCAGCACCTGCGCTGTCAGACCTTCCGGCAGACTGCGTCCATGGGCGAAATACCAGCCGCAGGCCTCGGCAATAATGGTCAGACCCGGCGGCACGGGAAGACCAAGCGACGCCATTTCGGCCAGATTGGCGCCCTTTCCGCCCAGAAGTGCGACATCAACCGCACTACCTTCGGCTTCTCCTGCGCCAAAGCGATAGACCCACTTCTTCATCCACTCTCCTCCACCCGAGCATACACTGCTTCTTGTTTTCCCAAGCATTTACAGGATCGCAAAGCCCTTGGAAACCGGGGGCATACAGGATGATGCTGCAATGCAACAAAATTGCGACTTTTGTCTGAAAAAACGCGCTTGTGAAGTGCGGCCAGACCGGGTTGCGCTAAGCAGGAGGTCTTTGCAACACTCGCCTGACCGGATCGTTTTACATGCACGTCACCCGCCGCCACATTCTTCGCCTTGCCGGCGTTGCCAGCACATCCGCCGCCCTTGCCGGCGCCTTTGCCGCCGAAGGCATGGCGCAAACGCAGACCGCTTCAGGCTCCACCCCAGCGCCGACAGTGGGCCCCCTGCCCTTTGCGCTCACCACGCCCATGCATGTGGAGGCGGCCTGCCTTCGGGTGCGCGATCTCGATCTGGTTTCCGGCTATTACAAGGATGTGCTGAAGCTGGAGGAAATCAGCCGGACCAAGGACGAGATGGTGCTGGGCGCCGGTGGCGTGGCCCTCCTCACCCTGCAGCACCGCCCGCAGGCCACGATCGAGGACATGGGAACCGCCGGCCTGTTCCACATTGCCTATCTGATGCCCAGCCGGCAGGATCTCGCCCGCTGGCTGGTGCATATCGCCATGGCGCGCGTGCCGGTCAGCGGCTTTGCCGATCACAGCGTCAGTGAGGCCGTCTATCTCAGCGACCCGGAAGGCAATGGCATCGAGGTCTATGCCGACCGGCCGCGCGACAGCTGGACATGGAATGGCGATGTGGTGACCATGGGCACCCACCAACTGGATGTCGATGGCATTCTGGCGCTCGCCGATACCAAACGCGATACCTATGCCGCCGTGCCGCCGGCATTGCGCATCGGCCATATTCACCTGAAGGTCGGCGATGTCGCCAAGGGCTTTGAATTCTACGGCACCGGTGCCGGCATGCAATCCACCCGTGGCAGCCGGCCGGACGCCGCCTTCGTATCATCCGGGCGCTACCACCATCATGTGGCGATCAACAGCTGGAACAGCCAGGGTGCGGGCCCGCGCGATCCCTCCACCACCGGTCTCGACTGGTTCTCGCTGAAGCTGCAGAACAGCACCATGCTGAAGGAAAGGGTCGCAGGCTTTGAGAAAGCCGGCTTCACGGCACAGGAAACGCCAAATGGCGCCACGGTGCGCGACCCATGGGGCACAACCCTAAGATTAGTCGTCGCTTGAGGGCAACGATATCGCCGAAGATGAGTTGAAGGTCAGATAAAGAAGAGACTTTGCGGGGCCGCCTGCTCCGGCCCCGCAAAGCTTTCCGGCAGGTACAGGAACCCGGCCGGGGGGTTCGAAAATCCGATGTTTGGTCGGAAAATCGCGCTATTGATTTTGACTATCACAACATAGATGCCTTCGATAGCAGTTATATAACGTAGGCGATAAATTGTAGCGTTACAGTATAACACCCATCACGCAACGCAATGCCCTATCAAACTTTGCATCCAAGAAATAAGATTGAATACTTCAATCATCGTTTTCGCGATCTCTTTGCCAAGACTTGCGATCGCTGAAGATCGATGGTTTCGCCGCGTAAAATCAGAGGCCGGGGCTTGCCAGTTCGATGAGCGCCGCCTCTGACGGCTGGCCGACTACAACCACACCGAGCTTAAGATCGACAATGCGAAGCGCCACCGTCTTGCCCTGTGGCGTAAACAGAACACGAAGCCGGCTTTCCTCGCATTGCTTGGCCACACAGGCGCCGAACAGTTCCATCGGCTGGCCATCCACCGTTACGGCCCGCGAAGCACCGGACACATAACGCGGCGTCGTCACCATGTTGCGTGCCCAGGGCGGCAGCGAGCGGGCACTGCGCAGCATGTCGCGCAGACTGGTCTGATGCGCCGGAGAACTGGCGATCACCTCATGCAGGAAGCGACCGGACTTTGCCTCCTCGGCGGTGACGGTCGATGCCAAACCAAGGCACAGCATCAGAGCCACGACCGTCACAATAAGGGATTTTATCTGCACGGGCGTGCTCCAACACCGGATAGAAGATCAGACCGCGTCGCGCAGCAATTCTGCGGTCTGAAGATCGACAGACACTAGCTGCGAGACGCCCTGTTCAGCCATGGTGACGCCGAACAGCCGGTTCATGCGCGCCATAGTGATGGGGTTATGGGTGATGATGACGAAACGCGTGTCGGTGGAGGCAGCCATCTCGTCCATCAGATTGCAGTAGCGCTCGACATTGTGGTCATCCAGCGGCGCATCCACCTCGTCCAGCACGCAAATGGGGGCGGGATTGGTGAGGAAGACGGCAAAGATCAGCGCCATGGCCGTCAGCGCCTGCTCCCCGCCCGACAAAAGCGTCATGGTCTGCGGCTTCTTGCCCGGCGGACGGGCCAAGATCTCAAGCCCGGCTTCCAGCGGATCGTCGCTTTCGATCAATTGCAGTTCGGCCGTGCCGCCATTGAACAAATGGGTGAAGAGGCGCTGGAACTGCGCGTTGACGATATCGAAGGCGGCCAGCAACCGCTCCCGGCCCTCGCGGTTGAGGCTCTGGATGGCCGAGCGCAGCTTCTTGATTGCATCGACAATATCGTCGCGCTCCTTGATCAGAGCCGCAAGCTTGTCGGACAATTCCTTCTGCTCTTCCTCGGCGCGCAGATTGACGGCCCCCAGCCGTTCCCGTTCGATCTTCAGCCGGTCCAGCTCGCGCTCGACAGTGGAAGTCTCGGGCAGTGTGGCACCCGGCTGGATGCCGGCAAGGCGGAAGGCCTCGTGCGGCTCCACCGACAGCGCCTGGCGGATAGCATTTTCCATATCATGGCGACGCTCGGCAGAGGAAACGAGGCGTTCTTCGGCGCGGCCGCGCTTTTCGCGAATATCGGCCAATTCGGCCAGAGCCGTTGCCGCCATCCGGTCGGCCTCGCGCTGGCGGGTCTCGGCCTCGGCCAGAAGATCGCCGGCAGCACGGCGCGCCTCATCGGCCCTTTGCACTTCGTTCAGCAGCGCCCGGCGCTTGTCGTCGAATTCCTCCGGCGCCAGATCAAGCTCCGCCACTTCCTCGCGTGCCTCTTCCTCGCGCTCGCGCAGCGTGGCGATATGCTCGCCGGCGCTATCGGCGCGGCTTTTCCAGGTGGCGCGCTCCTGGGCAAGGGCTGACAGGCGACGGCGGCGGGCTTCTGTCTCGCGCGACAGGCCCTCAAAACGGGCGCGGGCTTCGGCAAGCTCGGCACGGTCGGTGGCAAGGCTCAATTGTTGGCCGGCAAGCCGGCGCTCGACATCGGCAATATCGGGCGCATCCTCCAGTTCGGCGCGGGCCCCCTCCTCCTGCGCCACCAGATCCTCGATCTGGCCGGAAATCTGCTCGGCTGCACTTTCAACGACGGCGCGACGGCGCATCAGGTCGCCGGCAGCGCGTTCGGCCAGAGCCAGCGCCTCGCGTGCTTCGGCCAGGCTTTTGGCAATCAGACGCGCCCGCTCGCGCGCCTCGGCAAGCGCTGATTCTTCCGTCCGTATCCCCTCGCCGGCTGCGGCAAACAGGCTTTCGGCCTCCGACAGAATGATCCCTGCCTCATCCACCTCGGCTTCCAGTTCCGACAGGCGGTTCTTCTGGGCAAGCCTCAAGGCCGCCGCACTCGGGGCTTCCGAGCCGGTGACATGGCCATCCCAGCGATAGACGGCGCCATCGCGCGTCACCAGCCGCTGGCCGGGTTTCAGCCCCGCCATCGCAGTGAGGGCATCGGATGCCTCCACAAGGCCGACCTGTTTCAGGCGCCGGGCAAGTTCTGGCGGCGCCGTGACATGGGCTGCAAGCGCCGTGATGCCGGGTCCAAGCGGCGGATCGCCCGCGCCATCGCCATTGCCGGCCCAAAAAGCGGGAGCGGCAGGATCAAGCGCACTGTCGAGATCATCACCCAGCGCTGCACCGAGTGCCGTTTCAAAGCCGCGATCGACACGAATGAGATCGGCGACCGGCGAAAAACTGCCGGTGGCCGAACCGGAGGCCAGCATGCGGCGAATGGTGCGGGCTTCGGTTTCCAAGCCGTTCAATGCAGCGCGTGCCGCCTCCACCGGGCGACGCGCCTCGACTTCGCGGGCGCGGGCTTGAACCAGCCGCGCCTCGATATCCTCAATGGCAATGGCTGTATCCTCGACCGCCATTTCCGAGGCTTCTACCGCCTCGCGCCGTTCTTCCGGGTCCGGCAGATCGGCCAGCTTTTCGGCAAGCGCCTCGGCCTCGGCCCGGCTTTCCGCCAGCTGCCGGTCAAGCCGCAAGCGACGGTCGCCAATCTCGCGAATGGCGCGGTCCAGCTGGGCGCGGGCAGCAGCCGCCTCGGCGCGCTCGGCGGTGATGGCAGAAAACAGCCGCTCGCTTTCGGCAAGCTGCGATGCGGCGGCCTCGAAGCGTTCGCGCACCTCCTCCGCCTCTTCGCCCGATTGCGACAGCATGTCGGATAGTTCTGCCTCTTCCTCGTCCAGCCGGGCAATCACATTGGCATTGTCGGCCATCAGCTGTTCTTCGCGGCGAATATCCTCGCCCAGCTGCGCCAACCTTCGGGTCAGGTCATCGCGGCGGCGCAACAACCGGCCGGCCTCTTCCTCCAGCTGGCTGCTGGCAATCTGCAGCCGCTGCAACGCGGCACCGGCCCTGGCTTCCGCCTCGCGCAGTTCCGGCAGCTTGAGGCTGGCAATGGCTTGCGCTTTGGCCGCCTCCATCTGGCTTTGCGCCTTTTCCGCCACCAGCGATGTCACCTGGTTCAGCGCCAGCGTCGCCTCGTTTTCCGCATCGCGCGCCAGCACCCAGCGGATATGCAGGAGCATAGCCTCGCGCTGGCGGATATCGGCCGACAGCATCTTGAAACGGTTGGCCTGGCGGGCCTGGCGCTTAAGGCTCTCGATCTGGCTTTCCAGCTGCGAGGTGACATCCTCCAGCCGTTCCAGATTGGTTTCGGCCGCCCGCAACCTCAGCTCCGCCTCATGGCGGCGCGAATGCAGGCCGGAAATGCCGGCCGCCTCTTCCAGTAGCTGACGGCGAGCCTGGGGCTTGGCCTGGATCAGCTCGCCAATACGGCCCTGACCGACCATGGAGGGCGAGCGGGCACCCGTCGAGGCATCGGCAAACAGCAGCTGCACATCCTTGGCACGCGATTCCTTGCCATTGATGCGATAAAGCGAGCCCTGTTCGCGCTCGATACGGCGCGACACCTGGATTTCGTCGCTATCGTTGAAGCCGGCGGGTGCCGTGCGATCGGCATTGTCGAGGAACAGCGCCACTTCCGCCGAATTGCGTGCCGGACGATTGCCCGAGCCGGAGAAGATCACATCATCCATACCCGAGGCGCGCATGTTCTTATAGGAATTTTCTCCCATCACCCAGCGCAGGGCTTCGACAAGGTTCGACTTGCCGCAGCCGTTGGGCCCGACAACGCCGGTCAGGCCCGGCTCGATGATGAATTCGGTGGGTTCGACGAAGGATTTGAAGCCGACGACGCGCAGCTTGTTGAACTTCATCGGGGCGACCCAATCGCAGAAACAGCCTGCCGGGCTATCTTAAAGTCAGCGCGCGCCAGCCGGGAGCTTCCCCCCCTCTGCCCTGCCGGGCATCTCCCCCTCAAGGGGGGAGATTGGAAAGACGCCACGTGCCACGTCTCACTACTGTTGGATATACGGCGAAATTCTGACTCAGAAAGCCTGCCGTTCTGCTGATCTCCCCCCTTGAGGGGGGTCCGAAGGACGGGTTGAGACGCGTGCCTCAACCCCGGCAGAGCGGCAGGGCAGAGGGGGGTGAAACGCGAACGCAAAGCGGAAATTGAAGCACAAAAAACGGGCGCGCGGGTTTCCCCGCCGCCCGCTTCAAGGCAAAGGCTGCAATCAGGCAAGGCTATCGATGAGCGCCGACATGGCTTCAACCGACATGTCTCCCGTGTAGCGGCCGCCGTTGATGAGGAAGGTTGGCGTGGAATTCACGCCGAATTCTTCCGCGCCGCGCTTCATTGTGGCGTTCACATCATCGAGAAGCTTCTGGTTCGTCAAGCAGGCTTCAAACGTCTCCTGTGTATAACCGGCAAGTTTGGCCTGCTGCATCAGCGCATTGCGCACATTGCCATCGGCCGGAGCCGCCCAGGCGCGCTGCTGCTTGAAGAGCATGGAGATCATGGCGAAATAAGCCGTCGGCGTGGCCAGTTCCTGCGGCTTGGTCGGGTTGCTGCGCGCCAGCATGAAGGCCGCCGTTGCGACCGGATCGAACGGGAATTCGCGTACGATGAAGCGCACCTTGCCGCTATCGATATATTTCGTCTTGATCGGATCGAAGGTGGTCACGTGGAAATGGGCGCAGTGCGGGCAGGTCATCGACATATATTCGACGATAGTGACCGGCGCCTTCTCGTCGCCCATCGCCATGTCCGGCAGCGGGCCGGGTTCCATGACCTTGGCCATGTCCACCTTGCCGGACGATTCCGGCACGTCCACCGCAAAGGCCTGGCTGACCTGGCCCATCAGCGAAAGGCTGAAGGCAGAGGCGGCAACGCCGCAAAGCAGGTGGCGGCGGTTAAGGGAAAATGAGCTGGTCGGCATAGATGACACCTGTTGTTCAAGAGAAGAAAGCAGAATCCGTTGTAAATTCCGTAACGCGCCCTGATGACCGCGACAAGCGCGCGCAGGACTTGTTTTCTCAAACAATCGTGACAGCCAAGAGATGAATGCAGGCTGAGCGATGTGAAACGTCGATCGAAAATTTACGGTTTGCGCCGGGCAGTCGGCTGTAGAACGGCCGTTCCCAACCGCTCGACGGCGCGTCTCAGCGCCTCGTTTTCAATGCCATCCATCATATCGGCCAGCCGCTTTGCCGCATCGCCCTTCAACGGCTGCGGCGGGCGGCGGTGGCGGGCAGCCACGCTGACCGGCTTTTGCACGATGCGCATCTGGCGGATGGCCGGGAAACCGAAAAAGCCATTGATGCGGTCGATCAGTTCTCCCTGCGCATGGCTTAAAAACAGCGCGCGGGCGCCCTCGCAGGCAATCGTCAGAACGCCGGCCTGATAGCCGGCCTCCTGACCGCCATCGCGGCGCGGCCAGGAAATCTTTTCCGGCCGGGTGCAATCGGCAAACTGCTCGCCGGCGATCTCGTCCCAGGAACCGAGAAGGGCCGTGGATATGCCGGCGCGCTTGGCCAGCACCGGATCCATCAGGCCATTGGCGATCTCGGCGATCTGTTTTGGTATCGGGCGCCTGCTTATGGCCTTCACATGAACCTCATGATGTCTTCGTTCCGGCTTGGCTGTGCCGTCAAAGCCAAGCATTGGCTTTGAGTTCGCCGCACTCTATCACATCCACTATCAGATTTCAGCGCAGCCGGAATGCCATGCAGCCCTTGTCCCCGATCACCCTTGCTCTTCTTGCCTGGTACGACCGCCACCACCGGGAGCTTCCCTGGCGGATAACGCCCGGCGCGCAGACAAACGGCATGCGGGCAGATCCCTATCACGTCTGGCTGTCGGAAGTCATGCTGCAACAGACGACGGTGCAGGCGGTCAAACCCTATTTCGCCAAATTCCTCGCCCTCTGGCCCTCCGTCAACGATCTGGCGGCTGCCCCTGTGGAGGATGTGATGGCCGCCTGGGCGGGGCTTGGCTATTATGCGCGGGCGCGAAACCTTAAGAAATGCGCTGAAGCCGTGGCCACAGACCATGCCGGCACGTTTCCCGATACCGAAGAGGGGCTTCGCGCCTTGCCGGGCATTGGCGATTATACATCGGCGGCCGTTGCCGCCATTGCCTTCAACCGGCCCTCGGCAGTGATGGATGGCAATGTCGAGCGGGTGATTTCCAGGCTCTATGCCATCTCCGATCCGCTTCCGGGTTCAAAACCCGCAATGAAGACCAGGGTGAAGGCGCTGACGCCGGACACGCGGCCCGGCGATTTCGCGCAAGGCATGATGGATCTTGGCGCCACCATCTGCACGCCCAAGCGCCCGGCCTGTGCGCTCTGTCCGTTGAACGCCCATTGTCTGGCGCTGACCGACCATGAGCCGGAACGCTTTCCGGTCAAGGCCGCCAAGAAGGAAAAGCCGGTGCGAAAGGGCGCAGCCTTCGTCGCCGTGAACCGGGAGGGCGAGATTCTGTTGCGCCGGCGCATCACCAGCGGGCTTCTGGGCGGCATGACCGAAGTGCCGACCACCGCCTGGACGTCGCGCATGGATGGCGGCACCGGCGCGGACCACGCCCCCTTCCCCGCCGGCTGGCAGGAATGCGGCGCAATCACCCATGTATTTACCCATTTCGAGCTGCATCTTTCCGTCTACCGGGTGCAGGTGGAAGATCGCTGTTGCGATGACGGCTGGTGGGAACCGGTCACCAATCTTGAGGCGCAGGCGCTGCCGACCGTCATGAAAAAAGCCATAGCCCAGGCTATACCTCTGGCATTCAAATCCATTTAGAGAGGCCCGCCTTCATGCAAGGAGAATTGCCCGTGACGGCCAAGATCAAGCACATCGTCTTTGATATCGGCAAGGTACTGATCCATTACGATCCGGATATTCCCTTTTCGCGCCTCATTCCCGACGAGGAAGAACGCCGCTGGTTCTTCCAGAATGTCTGCACCCCGGACTGGAATATCGAGCAGGATCGCGGGCGCGACTGGGCTGTGGCGGAACAGCTGCTGATCAACCAATATCCGGATAAGCAAGAGCACATCCGCGCCTTTCGCAAGCACTGGCACGAAATGGTGCCGCATGCCTATGACGACAGCGTCGCGATGATGGAGGGCCTGATCCAGGCAGGCCATGACGTGACCATGCTGACGAATTTCGCCGCCGACACCTTTGCCCAGGCGCGCAAGATCTTTCCCTTTCTGGAAAAACCACGCGGCGTGACCGTGTCTGGCGAGATCTTTCTCATCAAGCCGGATGTGGAGATCTACCGGCTGCATGCCAGAAATTTCGGGCTGGAGCCTACCCACACATTGTTCATCGACGACGCGCCCGCCAATGTAGAGGGCGCCAGGGCCGCCGGCTGGCAGGCCGTGCATTTTTCCGGCGCTGAAAAACTGAGGGCGGATCTGGCAGGCTACGGGTTTGCTGTGTAACGCGAGGAAAAATGATGCGTGACGAAAAAATCTATCTCGATGGCTATCTCGATATTCCGGCAGAACGCCAACAAGCGGTGATGGAAGCTTTGCCGCTGCATATATCCCTGACGCTTGCCGAACCCGGCTGCCTGAAATTCGAGGTGCTAGAGAGCACAGAGATTGCCAGACGCCTGCTCGTATCCGAGATCTTCGTCGATCAGGCCGCATTTGAAGCGCATCAGGCCCGCAACCGCGCATCCGCGTGGTTCAGCGTCACGACCGGCATAGAACGGCATTTCCAGATCCGCACAAGGCTCGGATGCCTGACAAACGTGGCAGGCGCCAGGGCCGCCGGCTGACGGGCTACGGGTTTGCTGTGTGATTGACCGCTTCACGCCGTCATGTTGAACAGCCTCATGATTATGCTATAGTCAGGAGCGAGGTCAGGAGCGGTAACTCCTGACCCCGCTTCACTTAGCTAAAGAATTGAACCCGGACGCGCACTGACCAGCCTGTCCGGGTTTTTCGTAGCTCAAGTGTGATTATGACAGGTACCCCCATCGTCATCACTCCTGTTCGAGAGCAGAGCCTCTGCCTCGGCCGGTGCGGCTCATCCTCACCAGTCAACGCCGGCTGGTACGGCGTCTGCTGCTTGGCTCTCGATTTTTGGAATATAGCATCAGGGAAAACAGATACGAAGAGTTGCATTGCGCGCCCGCCGTATCTCAAGCTGCTTAGAGCGGGTTTCGACCTGATTGAATCGTTCTGCGGCAAGGGATTTTTGTGAGGATCAAGGCCTTCGGCGAAGGCCATACCAGAGGTGTACGGTCGAGACGAAGGCCGCCGATCATCGCGAAAATTCGTGCCGCCCGAAGGGTTGGCCGAAACCGGCGCTCTCCATCGTCGAAGGGCTTACCATGTATGCTATGGCTACACCGTGCGCCCTTCTCCTTGGATAGCATCCGGTTTGGGCCAACAGAACTGATCCAATCAGGTCGAAACCCGCTCTAACCGCACAAACAAGGACGCCCGGTCTTGGGGATCAAGACCGGGCGTCATTTGCCCTTCTCCGGGACTGGAGTACTAACCGGAGAAGGAAAGCTTCATCGACGGCGGCGGTGGATCGAAAGTCTCCGTCTGATGACTGCCAAGACGAAGAGCCCAGACTGAGGCGAAATTTCGTCGCTGCCCGTCGTTGGGATGCGAAATTCAGCCGAGCTTGCCCATGCCAGCGCGCACCACGGAGCGCAGCACGTCGATCGGCTTCATCACGCCGTCTTCCTCATAATGCCAGAAGGTCCAGCCATTGCAGGTATCAAAGCCCTGCACCTTGGCGCCGACGCGGTGAATGGAGCCCGCCTCGCCTCCGGCCACCAGCGTGCCATCTGCCCGCACGATGGCGCTGACGCGGCGCTTGGCATCGCTCAGCACCTGGCCCGGTTTCACCATGCCGCTTTCCACCAGCGTGTTGAAGGCCACGCGCACTTCCGCCTTCTTGCCGGTCAATACGGTGAGTTCGACCTTGCCGAGCGGCTCGACAGCGGCAATGCGCTCAGACGCCGCATCGATATAATCCTGCTCGCGTTCGATGCCGACGAAATTGCGGCCAAGACGCTTGGCAACTGCGCCGGTAGTGCCCGAGCCGAAGAAGGGATCGAGAATGATATCGCCCGGCTTGGTGGAGGCCATAATGATGCGGGCAAGCAGCGCTTCGGGCTTTTGCGTCGGATGTACCTTCTTGCCATCGTCGCCCTTCAGCCGCTCGCCGCCGCTGCAGATGGGAAACAGCCAATCGGAGCGCATCTGCACATCGTCATTGGAGGCCTTCAGGGCATCGTAATTGAACGTGTAGGATTTGGCCTTCGCATCGCGGCTTGCCCAGATCAGCGTTTCATGGGCGTTCTGGAACCGGCGCCCCTTGAAATTCGGCATGGGATTGGTCTTGCGCCATACCACGTCGTTCAACAGCCAGAAGCGCAGGTCCTGCAGCATGGAGCCGACGCGGAAGATGTTGTGATAGGAACCGATGACCCAGATCGTGCCATTCGGCTTCAGCACGCGCCGGCAGGCCAGAAGCCAGGCGCGGGTAAAGGCGTCATAGGCCTGAAAACTCTCGAACTGGTCCCAGTCATCATCCACCGCATCGACGAGCGACTGGTCGGGACGGTGCAGCATGCCGCCGAGTTGCAGGTTATAGGGCGGATCGGCGAAGATGACATCGACCGATTGATCGGGAAGCGCTTCCAGCGCCGCCACGCAATCACCCTTGATGATGGAGTTGATCCAGGATCCGGGACGGACATCGGACTTCAGGTCTACAAGCGGGAGAACGGCTGCCATCTGATACTCGCTGAACGCTGACTCGGGATTTGTTTACTGACTGTTATGGTTACCGAATTTGGTTACCAAACCCTGAAGCCTTGCGTGAAAAGGCGAGAAATAATCAGGATGGAAGGAAAAGCCGGAACGGATTATGTTAACCGGCATGAAAAAACAGGACGCGATCAGATTGCTGAGCGAACGGGCCGAGGCCATACGGGCACTGGGCGCAACCTCGCTTTACCTGTTCGGCTCCGTGGCGCGAGACGAGGCGCGCGAGACCAGCGATCTGGACCTGTTCATTGACTATGATGCTGCCAAAAAGTTCTCACTGCTGGATCTGGTGGGGATCAAGCTTTTTCTCGAGGAGGAACTGCTCCTGGATGTGGATGTCACCACACGCGATAGCCTGCATCCGAAGCTGAGGGATCGCATCATCGCGTCCGCCGAGCGCGTCTTCTGATGCCGCGGGACGCTACGGTCGTACTCGACGAAATGTTGGAAACGATCGACCGCATCGAGACATCCTTGCGCAATCGAACGTCGGATCACCTTGTGTCTGACTGGCTGCTGCGCATGGCGATTGAACGAGCAATAGAGGTCATTTCAGAGGCATCGAGACACATTCCCGACAGCCTGTTGGCAACCGAGCCGCAGATCCCCTGGAAACGGGTTCGCGCAATGGGCAACATTCTTCGCCACGAATATCATCGAATTGCTGTCGAGGTGATTTGGCAAATCGCTGTGAACGACCTCCCGCCTCTGAAAGAAGCCCTGCTCAGCATCAAGACACGGCTTTAACGACCATCTATTGAGACTATCCCGCCGCCGCGTCGCGCTCGAACATGCCGTAATCGCGCAGAACATGGCCAATGCGCAGGCGGCAATCGGCAAAGATCCGCGCGCGTCCATCCCGCTCGGCCTCACGCTGGGCCTCCAGCTGCCGCCAGGCCTTCACCGCCTGTTCGTCGCGCCAGAAGGAGAGCGACAGGATCTTGCCGCGCAGCGTCAGGCTTTCAAAGCGCTCGATGGAAATGAAGCCGTCGATCTGCTCCAGCTCGGTGCGAAGCGCACCGGCCAGATCGAGATAGCGGTGGCGCTCGCCCATATAGGGCACAACCTCGAAGATGACGGCGATCATGGGTATCTCTCCTATTGCTGAGGCTCACAATGCCCCATTGCACGACGAACATGCTTCGGTTACGATCGAAGTATGAAAGAAGGACCCGACATAGCCCGTATCGGCACCCTGATCGGCGACCCGGCGCGCGCCAACATGCTGACCGTCCTGATGGATGGAAAGGCATTGACGGCGACGGAATTGGCGCAGGCGGCCGGCGTGTCGCTGCCAACGGCCAGCGCCCATCTGTCGAAGCTGGAGGATGGCGGCTTGCTGACCCTGCGCAAGCAGGGCCGACACCGCTATTTCGCGCTTGCCGGCGAGACGGCAGCGCTTCTCGAAACCATCATGGGCTTTGCCGCCAGCCGGGGGCACCTGCGCCATCGGCCCGGCCCGCGCGATCCGGCCCTTCGTCAGGCGCGCATATGTTACGACCACCTGGCCGGTGATTTCGGCGTGCGCATGCTCGACAGCCTGTTTGCGCACGGCGCAATCCTTGCCGATGGCGACATGCTGTCGCTGACGCCGCATGGCAGTCAATATATCTGCGACATGGGCATTGACGTGGACGGACTTTCCTCCCCGCGCCGGCCTCTGTGCAAGGCCTGCCTTGACTGGAGCGAGCGGCGCTTTCACCTGGCCGGCACGCTGGGCAAGGCGCTTCTGGCCTCATTCATCGCCCGTGGCTGGGCACGCCGCGAGGAAAACAGCCGGGCCATCCGCTTCACCCGCGAGGGAACCAATCGCTTTCTGGCCCTGTTCCCCGTCGAGTAAGCTGCCGCTCACCCTGCAATCGTCGCGCAGGATCGGCTTGATGAAGATAGACTGCGAAAGTGTCCCACGGCGGAGTGATGGACAGCTGCCAGAGAATGCGGCCTACCTCGCCCCGGTGGTAGCCTCCATGCAAGGCGACATGGGTCAGCATTTCCTCGCGGGTCATGTAGCCCTTGTCTCCATCAGTGAAGGTGAAGGCCACGACCTCGGACAGAATAGCGACAGAGGCCTGTGCGATATAGTCGAGATACCATTGGTCAGAGGAAATGACGGCGGCCCTCAGTTCATCCAATTCGGGAATTTCTTCGAAGTTGTCGGACATGAAGCCATGTGGCACGCCCTGCAGATGTCCGGCGAATATCCGGGAGACCACATAATAATGGCTGATCAGCCGAAGAGTGGTTTGTAGCTCTGTTCGGTGTCTTTCAAGGTCAATGCTTTCCAGTTTATTGAACAAATCGACATTGGCCCAAGCATGATAGCCGTAAAGCGTTTGGAGCAAGGTGCTCATTGCCACCGATCCTTTAGAGGTTTAGAAATGTGAGCAAGTCCTTCATATTTCTACGGAGTTAGTTTTTTGTCTACTCGCATTGCAAAACAGCGATCCGTGATGCGCAAGGAGCCGCGACAGGCGAGATCTCGCGCAACTGTCGAAACCATCGTCCAGGCCGGGGCTCGCATTCTGAGCGATGAAGGGTGGGCGGGTTTCACGACGAACCGGATCGCAGAACTGGCTGGCGTCAGTATCGGCTCCCTCTACCAGTATTTCCCCGATAAGCTTTCTCTGGTCGATGCGATCCGCCATCGTCATCTGGATGACAGCATGGCAGTGATGCGCAGTATCCGAGCAGACGCGTTGTCGTCGGCAGAGTTTGCGGCGCAGCTGGTGCCGGCCGTAGTCGCCGCCCATAGCGTCTATCCGGGCCTGCACCGCGTGCTGTTGGACGAAGCTCCCAGCTCCGAAGAGTATCGAAACCCGCACAGCGAATTTGAGATTGAATATCTCTCTTACTACACCCAGGCCGTCGCAACTTACCGAAAGCGCTCACCCACTGAAGCTGACCGTATCGCGGGACGCGTGATTTCGGATGCGATAGACGGGGTGATTCACAATGCAGCGCGCCGGGGTTACATCGATGACCCAGTGATGCAAAATGAACTTGTTCATCTGGTAAGACTATATCTTAGCGATGATCGCGCGACGAAGAACACTGCTTAGCAGGCGGCTGAAAAGGCCTTTCGAACCCGCCCAGAGAGAAAACTCGCTTGTTTTCTGGCCGATATCCACCGAAACAGCGGGCGATTCTGGCCGGTTTTGGACAGATTTCCTCGTTTTCCGAGAGCAAGCGCGCGAGCCGACCGCACTTTTTCAGCAGCCTGTTAGAATGTCATTTCGCTCCCAGCCCAAACCGCCCCCCTTTCTGGCCCTGTTCCCCGTCAAGGCTCACGACGCAGCCTGATTGTTATCGCGGCCCGCCTCGTGTAGGTCAGGCGCCATTGACGGACAAACGGAAAGATCATTCTCCCATGAGCGGTTTCGACCTCATCATCTTCGACTGTGACGGCGTTCTGGTCGATTCGGAAATCATTGCAGCCCAGGTCGAATCCAGGCTTCTGACGGAAGCCGGCTACCCGATCAGCGTGGAAGAAATGGGCGAGCGCTTTGCCGGCATGACCTGGAAGAACATTCTGCTGACGGTGGAAAAGGAGATCGACATCCCGCTCTCCGCCTCGCTGCTCGACAAATCCGAAAAGATGCTGGATGCGCGGCTGGCGCGTGACGTCAAAGTGATCGAGGGCGTCAAATTTGCGCTGTCGCGCCTGACGACGCAGAGCTGCATCTGCTCCAATTCCTCAAGCCAGCGGCTGGACATGATGCTGACGAAAGTGGGCCTGAAGCCCTATTTCGAGCCGAACATCTTTTCCGCCAAGGATCTGGGCGCCGATCGCGTCAAGCCGAAGCCGGACATTTTCCTGCATGCGCTGAAGATGTTCAACGTGCCGGCAGAGCGCGCCGTGGTGATCGAGGATTCAGTGCATGGTGTGCATGGCGCCGTGGCGGCCGGCTGCCGCGTCATCGGCTTTACCGGTGCCTCGCACACCTATCCAAGCCATGCGGACCGGCTGACGGATGCCGGCTGCGAAACGGTGATTGCCCGCATGAGCGATCTGCCGGCGACCATCACGGCGCTTGCCGAATGGGTCGGCGCCGCCTGACAGCGGCACCGGTTTTTTGATTGTTCAGGGGTCGAAGCGCTGACGATCAGCGCTTCGGACGCGAGGTCTTTTTTGCCGCCACATCCTGGAAGCCGAGCCGGACGCGCGTGAAGCGCGAGCCGCCGCTGGCTGCTGAATTGGGGATGGTCACATCCGCCTTGTTGAAGACGAACTGGGCCGAGCCTTCCGGCGGAACGGAGACGGGGAAAGCGACCGACTGCGAATAGATGACATTATCGCCATCCACCACTTCCACCACGACTGGCAGGGTGGTGGGGCCGGATTTACCGGCGGGACCGAGCACGATACGGCCCTGCGCCACGACATTGATGGTCATGGTCTGCTCATTGGCCGTGCAGGCGCGCGTGGCTTCGGCCAGGGACGCCCGGTAGATCAGCTTTTGCGGATCATCCTTGGCATTGCCGGCATAGCTGCTGCGTATAGCGGTTTCGTCGCGCAGCACGACAGGCGGGCAATAGGCCTGAACCACCGGCGCAACGGCCGGCTGCGCCGCCGTCTGGCCAATATTCAGCCCGCCGGTTGGCGCAGAAGAATTGCAGCCCGTCAGAATTGCGAGAAGCGACAGCGAGAGAAACTTGAGCGATGGCTTGCCAGACACGTACCTGCGACCCTTTTCTTCTGAACGGTCCCGGAATAGTCGGTGAAGCGACATTCCGGGCTTTCACGGCAAATTTTGATGGTCTATATCAGCGGCGCACGGAAAAATCGATTGGCATTGCAGCCGAATTTTGTCCGAGGTGTTGTTTGCAGAGACAGGCCGGTTTTCATACACCCGCCCCCTGCCCGCCTTGATGGCAATGCGCCGGATCTGCCATCTGTCGAAATGCTTGCGCCACCGTCCGTTCCGGACCACCGACCACACGCTCTTGGGATACTGTCTTGGACTATATTTCGACCCGCGGCGATGCGCCCGCACTCGGTTTTCGTGATGCTCTTCTGGCAGGCCTTGCCCGCGATGGCGGCCTCTACCTGCCCAGCGAATGGCCTAGCTTTTCCAAAAAAGACATCCGCGCCATGCGTGGCCAGAGCTATCAGCAGATCGCCTTCACGGTTCTGTCGCGCTTCGTCGATGGCGAAATTCCAGCCGAAGACCTGAAAAACATGATCAACGAGGCCTATGCCACATTCAAGCATCCGGCGATTGCGCCGCTGGTGCAGGTGGGACCGAATGAATTCGTGCTGGAGCTTTTCCACGGCACGACGCTCGCCTTCAAGGACGTGGCGATGCAGCTTCTCGCCCGCCTGATGGATTATGTGCTGGCTGAGCGCGGCGAACATGCCACGATCGTCGGCGCGACATCGGGTGATACGGGCGGTGCCGCCATCGACGCCTTTGGCGGGCGTCAGCGCACCGACGTGTTCATTTTCTTCCCGCATGGCAAGGTTTCCGCCGTGCAGCAGCGTCAGATGACGACATCCGGCCACGCAAACGTGCATGCCGTGGCCGTTCACGGCAATTTCGACGATTGCCAGGACCTGGTAAAGGCCATGTTCAACGATGTGCCGTTTCGTGAAGGGGTCAAGCTGTCGGGCGTCAACTCGATCAACTGGGCGCGCATCATGGCGCAGGTGGTCTATTATTTCACCTCGGCCGTGGCGCTGGGTTCTCCGGATCGCAAGGTGTCCTTCACGGTGCCGACCGGCAATTTCGGCGATATCTTTGCCGGCTATGTGGCCAAGCGCATGGGGCTTCCCATCGACCGGCTGGTGATTGCCACCAATGACAATGACATACTGGCGCGCACGCTGAAGACCGGCCGCTATGAGATGAAACCGGTGATGGCCACGTCCTCGCCGTCGATGGATATCCAGATCTCATCGAATTTCGAACGCCTTCTGTTTGAAGCCTATGGCCGGGATGCGGGCGCCGTGCGCTCTGCCATGTCGGGGCTTCGCCAGTCGGGCGCCTTTGAAATCCAGCCGGAGGCGCTCAAAGCCATCCGCCGCGAATTCAAGGCGGGACGTGCCACGCAAAAGCAGGTGGCGCAGACAATTCGCGACACATTGGCCGAGACCGGCTACCTGCTTGATCCGCACACCGCCACCGGCATTTTTGTCGCCGCGAAGAACTCCAAGCCGACCAGCCCAATGGTAACGCTGGCCACGGCGCATCCGGCCAAGTTCCCGGCTTCGGTAGAATCCGCTTGCGGAATTTCCCCTGCGCTTCCATCATGGCTTGCTGATCTGATGACGCGGGAGGAGCGCTACGACCTGTTGGAACCTGAGCTTAAGGCGGTTGAAACTTTCATCCGCCAGCATGCTCGGGCGAATGCGTAAGGCCGGAGTGCCGGAAAGACTGACGATGAATGTTGAAATCACCCGGCTGAAGTCCGGGTTGACTGTCGTGACCCAGAACATGCCGCACCTGGAAAGCGTTGCGCTTGGGGTCTGGATCAAATCGGGATCGCGCAATGAAACGGCCGATGAGCACGGCATTGCGCATCTTCTCGAACATATGGCCTTCAAGGGCACCGCACGCCGCAGCGCCCGCGATATTGCCGAGCAGATCGAGAATGTCGGGGGCGAGCTGAATGCCGCGACCTCCACCGAGACGACGTCCTATTATGCGCGCGTGCTGAAGGACCATGTGCCGCTCGCCATCGATATCCTCGCCGATATCCTCACCGAATCGGCCTTCGACGAGGAAGAGCTGGAACGCGAAAAACATGTGATCCTGCAGGAAATCGGCGCGGCCAATGATACGCCCGACGACCTCGTCTTTGATCGTTTCTCGGAAGTGGCCTTTCGCGACCAGACCATCGGCCGACCTATTCTCGGAACGCCGGAAACGGTGCAATCCTTCAGCCCGAACCAGATCCGCGCCTATCTGTCGCGCAATTACACAACCGACCGCATGTTCATAGTCGCGGCCGGTGCCGTCGATCATGATGCGCTGGTCAAACAGGTCGAGGACCGTTTTTCACTTCTGCCGGAAAAGCCGGCCTCCGAGCCGATCTTCGTGCCGGCCCGCTATATTGGCGGCGAAGTGCGCGAGACCCGCGACCTCATGGATACGCAGTTGCTTCTCGGTTTCGAGGGCAAGGCCTATCACATGCGCGATTTCTACTGCTCGCAGATTCTGGCCAATATTCTGGGCGGCGGCATGTCCTCGCGCCTCTTCCAGGAAGTGCGCGAGCATCGCGGCCTGTGCTATTCGGTCTATGCCTTCCACTGGGGCTTTTCCGATACAGGCATTTTCGGCATTCACGCGGCAACCGGCGGTGAAGACCTGCCGGAACTGGTGCCGGTGATCCTCGACGAGCTGCGCAAATCCTCCGACCTAATCCATCAACAGGAAATCGACCGCGCCCGTGCCCAGATCCGCGCCCAGCTGCTGATGGGCCAGGAAAGCCCGGCGGCCCGCGCCGGCCAGATCGCCCGCCAGATGATTCTCTACGGCCGGATGATCCCCAATACCGAAATGATGGAACGGCTGGCCGGCATTACGCCGCAGCGCCTGACCGATCTTGCCGGACGGCTGTTTTTCGATACAGTCCCGACATTATCGGCCATCGGCCCGGTGGAAAAGCTGGCGCCGCTTTCGGATATCACGGCGGCCCTGTCGTCGCCGGTCTTCAAGACGCAACAGGCAGCCGGCTGAGCCTGCGGTTTTTCGCTCCGTTCAACCAGAATGCGTCGGACGGGGCGAAACAAACAAAGGATGACGAGATCGGTGTTTCGCTTTTTGTCGCGCCAGCAGGACACACCGGAACTATACGGCGATCACCATCTGCTGCGCCTTCCCCGCTATACGGATTATCGCGGCTGGTATGCCCTGCGCTCGGAAAGCCGTGCCTTCCTGCAGCCCTGGGAGCCAAGCTGGCGCCATGACGAGCTGACCGAATCTGCCTTTCGCGCCCGCGTGACCCGCAATACACAGGAATTCTCCTCAGGCATTGCCGTGCCGCTGTTTCTCTTCCGGCGCGAGGATCACGCGCTTTTGGGCGGGATCACCATCGGCCTCATCCGCCGGGGTGCGGCGCAAAGCTGCATGATCGGCTACTGGATGGGCGAGCGTCATGCCGGCGATGGTCATATGTTTGCCGCACTCCGCCTTGTAGTACCCTATATCTTCACCGGGCTTCAGTTGCACCGTATCGAGGCAGCCTGTATTCCGGAGAACTGGAAGAGTATCCGGCTTTTGGAAAAGACCGGTTTCGAGCGGGAAGGTCTGTTGCGGAAATATTTGAAAATCAACGGCGAATGGCGGGATCATATCCTCTATTCCCGGCTGGCTGGTGACGAGGTGGATGACAGGATGCAGGCCTTAAAATGAGAGAGGCCCGCACCATATTCCCGTGCCCGCTGCGCCGTGTGGCCATCGCGCTTGTCCTCCTGCTGCTGGCGCCGCTTTCATCGGCCTTTGCCTTCGAGCCGGTGAAGATCTCGCGCGACAATGCTGCGCTCGACCTGACGGCCACCACCGACATCTATGTCAACCAGGGCGAGGCCTTCCAGGTGTCAACCGCGGCGGGATCCGACGGCATTCGCCGGCGCATCGAGGTGCGCGCCAGTTCGCCCGGCCACCAGGGTGACTGGGCAGTGTTTGCGCTCGCCAATGTGTCCGAAGAACAGCTGGACCGGTTGATCGTGGCGCCGCATTTCCGCCTCGTCGATTCCAAGCTTGTCTGGCCGGATCTCGGTTCGCGCCGCATTGATGCCATTACTCCGTCGGAAGGCTTTGCGCTTGATCGCGTTTCCAGTCCGGATGCCGACGTGTTTCGCATCACGCTGAACCCCGGCGCGGTCGTCACCTTCGTTGCCGAACTGGCAACGCCGGAACTGCCGCAACTCTATCTGTGGGAAGCCGACGCCTATAAGGATACGGTCAACTCGTTCACGCTCTATCGCGGCATTGTGCTGGGCATTGCCGGCCTGCTGGCCGTGTTCCTCACCATTCTCTTTGTGGTCAAGGGCACATCCATGCTGCCGGCGGCGGCCGCCCTTGCCTGGGCAGTGCTTGCCTATATCTGCGTCGATTTCGGCTTTCTCGAAAAGCTGATCAGCATCACCTCCAGCGATGAGCGCGTCTGGCGCGCCTGCGCGGAAGTCGCGCTTGCCTCCTCGCTCGTCATTTTCCTGTTTACCTATCTCAACCTCAATCGCTGGCACGTGCATCTGGGCTATGCCACCTTTGCCTGGGTGATCGGTCTTGGCCTGCTGTTTGGCGTGGCGATCTACGATCCCTCGATTGCCGCCGGCATTGCCCGCTTCTCGCTGGTGCTGACCGCCTCTGCCGGCATTCCGCTGATCATCTATCTCGGCCTCAACCGCTATGACCGGGCCATTCTTCTGGTGCCCACCTGGGCGCTGATCCTTGTCTGGCTGTTCGGCGGCTGGCTGACGGTGACCGGGCGCCTGGACAATGACATCATCCAGCCGGCGCTGGGCGGCGGCCTGGTGCTGATCGTTCTCCTCATCGGCTTTACCGTGATGCAGCACGCCTTTGCCGGCGGCGCCTACCAGCAGGGCCTGTTTTCCGATCTGGAGCGCCAGTCTCTGGCGCTGATGGGCAGTGGCGATACCGTTTGGGACTGGGACGTGGCGCGCGACCGGCTGGTGACGACGCCCGACATTTCCTTCAAGCTCGGCCTTTCGCCGGGCCTCATGCATGGTCCGGTGCGCAACTGGCTGCCGCGCCTGCATCCCGATGACCGCGACCGCTTCAAGGCGACGCTCGACGTGCTTCTGGAACACCGCAAGGGCCGGCTGAACCACGAGTTTCGCGTACGCGCCGAAGACGGGCATTTCCACTGGCTACAAATCCGCGCCCGGCCGGTACTGGGCTCCAACGGCGAAATCATCCGCTGCGTCGGCACCATTATCGACGTTACGGAACCGAAGAATTCCGTCGAACGGCTGCTGGCCGATGCGCTGCACGACAACCTGACGGGCCTTCCCAACCGCCAACTTTTCCTCGACAGGCTGCAATCCATGCTGGCGATTGCCGGCACCAGCGAGACCGTGCGCCCGACAGTGATGGCGATCGATATCGACCGCTACAAGCAGGTGAATGACAGCCTTGGCATCGTTGCCGGCGACAATATCCTGATCGCGCTGACGCGGCGCCTGCGCCGCCTCTTGAAGCCGCAGGATACGCTGGCGCGCATTTCCGGCGATCAGTTCGGCATCATTCTCGTCTCCGAGCGTGATCCCACCAAGGTGGCGGATTTTGCCGATGCGGTGAGCCAGGCGATCCGCGTGCCGATCAATTTTGCCAATCGTGAAGTGATCCTGACCGCCTCTGTCGGCCTGTCCTCCTGGGTGGACCAGCAGGAAAACGCCGCCAGCATGCTGGGCGATGCGGAGCTTGCAATGTACCGCGCCAAGCGCGGCGGCGGCAACCGGGTGGAACCCTTCCGCCCGGCCTTCCGCACCAATGGCACGCCGGACCGTCTACAGATCGAGACGGATCTTCGCCGTGCCATCGAACGGCGCGAACTGTCGCTTGCCTATCAGCCGATCATCCGGCTGGAGGATGGCGAGATTGCCGGTTTCGAGGCGCTGATGCGCTGGGAACACCCCAAGCGCGGCACGATACCGCCGAGCGAATTCATCCCGATTGCCGAAATGTCGGATCTCATCGAGCCACTCGGCATGTTTGCGCTGGAATGCGCCACGAGCGATCTGGCGGCCTGGGAAAAGCAGACGGGCGAGCTGCCGATCTTCATCTCCGTCAACCTGTCGAGCGCGCAACTGCTGAACGGCGATCTTTTCAACGAAATCCGCGCGCTTCTGGCACGCAGCCATTGCGATCCGCACCGGCTGAAGCTGGAACTGACGGAATCCATGATGATGGAGAACCCGGAACAGGCGCGCCTGGTGCTGGCCAAGCTGAAGGAAACCGGCATCAGCCTGGCGCTCGACGATTTCGGCACCGGCTATTCCTCACTCGGTTACCTGACCCAGTTCCCCTTCGATACGATCAAGCTCGACAAATCGCTAGTGCTCGACAATTCGGAAAAGGGCATCATCCTTCTGCGCTCCATGGTGGGCATGGCGCGCGCCATGGACATGGCCGTGGTGGCCGAAGGCATTGGCAGCGACGAGGATGCCGCCGAGCTTGCCCGCATGGGCTGCCAGTTTGGCCAGAGCTTCCTGTTCGGCGCACCCATGGCACCCGAACCGGTGCAGCGCCTTTTGAAGGAACGCTTTCCGCTGACGAAACGGGCGTGACGTTCAGGCTGCGGTAAGCGGTTCTGCGGCTCGGTTTTCCCCCTCTGGCCTGCCGGCCATCTCCCCCACAAGGGGGGAGAAGAACTGCGGACATCGCCCAATTCCATCACGTGACGGTTCCATCGCACGAGGGCGAGGCTGGGTTAAGCCCTCCCCCTTGTGGGGAGGGTTTGGGAGGGGTCTTCAGATGCCGTTTGTGGGGAAGGCCATCGCCAATTGATCCCCCGCTAATGCTGGCCGTGCACCAGTCCGTGGATGAATTCAAGCTTGGCGACCACGGTGGGTGTCAGGATGAACGGATAGAGATCCGGCACGCCCATGGAGCGGTGAACGGCATTCATGGCGACGCTGAACGGGATCCAGGCTTCCACCAACTGTGCCGCATCGCGGGCGCGGTAAGGGTTGAAAGCCACTTCCGATGACAGATCCGAATGGCCCCAGGGATCTGTTCCCATGCCAAAGGCGCGGGCGGTTTCGAGCGTATCAACGATATGCAGGTAATGCGCAAAGCATTCGGCGAAATCCTCCCAGGGGTGGGTTGCCGCATAGGTGGAGATGAAATGCTCCTGCCAATCCACGGGCGGGCCGTTTTCATAATTGCGGCGTAGCGCCTCGGCATAATCCAGCCGCTCATCGCCGAAGGCCGAGCGGAAGGGCGCCAGCCGGCCACGATCGCGTACCAGTTTGTCCCAGATGTAATGGCCGGTTTCGTGGCGGAAATGCCCAAGCATGGTGCGATAGGGCTCGTTCATCGACACGCGGATCTGCTCGCGCGTTGCGTCATTCGCTTCTGCCGCGCGAATGGCGATCAGCCCGTCCTCATGGCCGGTCATGGCCGGCACCACGGTGCCATCCGGCTTGATCTCATCGACCAGAAAATCGAAGACAAGGCCGCCTTGCGGATCTTCGGCGCGCGTGGTGCGCGGCAGGTCCCATTTCAGCAGCGAATAGAACAGATGCCGCTGCGCCTGGCTGATGCGGCGAAACTGGCTTAAGCCCTCTTGCGTGGTGGTATCGGGCACAAGGCGATTATGCCGGCAGGAGACGCAAAAGGTCTCGGAGCCTTCGGGCGGAATGGTCCAGTTGCAGATATCATCAGCGGCATTGGCGCAGAGGCGCACCGCATAGCTTGGCTCCGCCCCCAGATGCCACAGACCGTTTCCCTCATCCCGCAGCGCGTGCATGGCCATGCGTTCCGGTATGAAGGCCAGCCGATGGCCGCAATTGACGCAGATGCGATTGTCGAAATGGATCGACTGGCCGCATTGGTCGCAATCATAAAGACGCATGGATTTCAGTCCTGGGAAAACGGATCGGGGAAATGCTGGAAGCTCATATACGGAAAGCCTGCCCCGCCAAAATGGCGGAACAGGCTGTGTCATATCATCAATCGGAAGGATCAGGCGCGATCAACGACGCCCTTGATGGCATCCTTCGCTTCGCCCTTGGCATGCTGAAGCTTGCCCTTGGCTTCCTGGGCATGGCCCTTGGCTTCCAGGGACGGGTTGTCGGTCGCGTCGCCGACAGCCTGCTTGGCCTTGCCAGCCAGTTCATTTGCCTTGCCGGATACCTTGTCGCTCATACTACCCATGGTGTTTCTCCTTGGTTGACCGCCCTTTTGAGAAAGTTGCGGCGGCTTCGACAAGACAACGCGGCAGATTTATTCTGGTTCCAGAAAGATCATGCGAGGGGCAGACGCGTTCAGGCGTGGCCGGCTTCCATGGACAGCATTTCCGGGCGAACGCCCATCAGCGCCAGCGCCCGTTCATATTTGTTGTCGAGTGCGCGATCAAAGATCAGCGCTTCGCTGGCCGGGCAGTTCAGCCAGCCATTGGCACCGATTTGGCTTTCCAGCTGGCCCGGCCCCCAGCCGGCATAGCCCAGCAGCATAGTGGCGCGGCGCGGACCACGGCCATCGCAGATGGCGCGCACCACATCGAGCGTCGCCGTGAGCGAAATATCGTCACTGACCGGAATGCTGCTTTCGCTGGAATAATCATCCGAATGCAGCACGAAGCCGCGCCCGGTTTCCACCGGTCCACCATTCAGGATGGGGAAATCACGCGCCGCGCGCGGCAGCATGATGGCATCCGGCTGTTCCACCAGTTTCAGGTGCAGGAGGATTTCGGTAAAGGACACGGTTTGCGCCCGATTGATGATGAAGCCCATGGCGCCAGCCGGCGAATGGGCACAGATATAAACGACCGAGCGGGCGAAATTGCCATCCTGCATGCCGGGCATGGCAATGACAAACTGACCGTCGAGAAAGCCGCGTTCGCGCTTGTCCTTCAATGCTGTGAATGTCATCGTGCCTCCACCTGTGGGTGGCCCGGCCCTTGGGCGGGCGGCTCTTCATCAAAAGCCTCTATCGAAACAAGATGGGGCAGCCCGGCCGATCAATCAACCGAAAATGATCCGAGATCTCATCATGTGACTGGCAGAGCGCATCCGCGATCGCTAAAACTCGCTTCATGTCCCTTTTTACCCTGTTCCGCCGCCACCGCCATGCATTTGCCGCCCTTCTGGCGCTCGCACCCCTGTGCCTGGCGCAAGGCGCGCTGGCGGCGATGACGCCCTGGGCAACAAACCAGGGTGGCAAGATGCGAATCATTGCACTTGCGCCGGAGCCGGATGGCACGGTGCGCGGTGCCCTGCAGATCGAGCCGGAAAGCGGCTGGATCACCTATTGGAAGGAGCCGGGCCAGGCCGGCATACCGCCGCAGATCTCGCTATCGCCCGGCGAGGGCATCACGCTCGAGACGATTGAATTTCCGGTTCCCCGGCAATTCAACAATGAGGGTGTAC
Source organism: Rhizobium sp. FY34 (assembly GCF_005222845.1). GTDB lineage: Bacteria > Pseudomonadota > Alphaproteobacteria > Rhizobiales > Rhizobiaceae > Neorhizobium. Next base: position 83,924 of record NZ_STFZ01000034.1, read on the forward strand.
GGGATCTGGGCTATGACCATGCCGTGACCCTGCCCTTCACGTTGAAGATCGATGACCTGCAAAAGCCGCTGACGCTGAATGCCAATGTGTTTGTCGGGCTCTGCCGCAATGTCTGCATTCCCTTCCAGGCGGAGTTCAAGCTGGATCTGGGACAGGCCAAGGGCCTGCCCTTGGAAGAAAACCTCATTCTGGACAAAGCCCGCCAGTCGCTGCCGGAAAAGCCATCCGCCGATTTTGCCGTGACCCATTATGCGCTGACCGGAGGGCACGAGAGTTTGAGCCTTGGTCTTCGCCTGCCAGATGGCGCAGATACACCGCAGATCTTCGTCGCCGGCCCCAATGGCCATGTTCTGTTTGACCAGAAGAACCCGCAGACCACGCAAGGCCTCTACCGGGTGGACATGCCCGTGGGCAGGCTTCCCAAAGCCTATGAGCCGAAGGGCAAGCGCTGGGGTATTCTGGTGATTGCCGGCAACCGCGCCATGGAAACCTCGCTTGCCTTCGATTGAACCGAAGCTATAGTCGGCCGCGAACTTTCAACGATCCATTTCCCCCGTTCGAGGAGACGAGCATGACGATTTCCGTCGGTGACACCCTGCCTGCTGCAACCTTCAAGGAAAAGACCGCTGACGGCCCTGTCGAAGTGACGACCGAGAGCCTGTTCAAGGGCAAGAAAGTGGTTCTGTTTGCCGTGCCTGGCGCCTTTACCCCCACCTGCACACTGAACCACCTGCCCGGCTATCTGGAAAACCGCGATGCGCTTCTGGAGCACGGCGTCGACGAGATCGCCGTGGTTGCCGTCAACGACTGGTTCGTAATGGGCGCCTGGGCAGAAAAGAGCGGCGGCATGGGCAAGATCCACTTCCTGTCGGATTGGGATGCGGGTTTCACCAAGTCGATCGGTCTCGACATCGATCTGGCAGCCGCAGGCCTTGGCGTGCGCTCCAAGCGCTATTCCATGCTGGTGGAAGATGGCGTGGTGACCTCCTTCAACCTGGAAGAAAATCCCGGCCAGGCCACCGTTTCCGGTGCCGCCGCCATGCTGGAACAGCTCTGAAAGCTTTCTCGGCGATGACTTTGAAAAGCGGTCCGCAAGGGCCGCTTTTTTCGTTTGCGGATGGGGGATACTGCTGTCTGGTCAGTGTGTATCGAAACTGATACAGTACGGACATGAAGGTCATCGACGCAAACGTCTGGGATGCACTCGCAGATACGCAGCAGGAAGCTGCCAACCTCAAAGCGCGTTCCGCGATGCTGTATGAAATCCGCAAGGCGGTTCTGGCCTGGGACATTCCCCAGGAGGAGGCTGCAAAACGGCTCGGCCTGACACGCCCCCGCACCAATGATCTGTTGCGCGGCAAGCTTGCCAAATTCTCTCTCGATGCGCTCGTCAACATCGCCGCCGCCGCGCATCTCACTGTTGAAATCCGGGTGAAAGACGTGGCGTAATCTGGAGAGCTGCCGCCAACTCTCCGGCACCCAACTGGCCACAGGCATCAATCGCGACGGAGCGAGAATTTTCGGAAGGGTTGCAGCAAAACAGTTGCTATTGGAAGGTGCGGTGATAAACGGGAATTCCGGCTCCATTCCAAAAGGAAACGATTATGCCGGACTTTTCCACATTGATGATTTTTGCCGCTGCCGCACTGGTGCTGACTGCCACGCCGGGCCCGGACATGTTGCTCATCGCGTCGCGGAGCGTGAGCCAGGGGCGCTCTGCCGGATTTCTGACCTATCTGGGCATTGCTGCCGGAACATACTGCCACGCCATGGCTGCGGGGCTTGGCCTGTCGCAGCTTTTTCTGGCGGTGCCCGTCGCCTATGACGTCATCCGCTGGGCAGGATGTCTCTATCTGATCTATCTTGCCTACAAGACCCTGCGCTCGGACGGCACGGCTTTTGCTCCATCCTCCACGATCAAGCCTCTCTCAAGAAGGCGCATATTCACCGAAGGTCTTGCCACCAATCTTCTCAATCCGAAGATGGCGCTGTTTGTGCTGGCGCTCTTTCCGCAATTCGTGACCCCATCGGGGGGTTCGATGCTGCTGCAAATGGTTCTGCTGGCGACAATCCTCAACGCAGTCGGCCTCCTTGTGAATGGCACAGTGACCATTCTGGGAGGACATCTGCGGGAAAAGCTTTCGACCATGCGGCGGTTTCCCAAGCTTCCCCAGTATCTTCTCGCAACCGTCTTCACGGGTCTTGCGTGCCGCCTGGCCTTCAGCGCGCGTCCATGATGGCTTGAAACCGGCAGGGGCTTTCAGGAGCGCCCCTGCCCCACCGCCTCACCACTTGGAACCACAGTGGTTCTTACGTCTTGATCGTGTCTTCCTGCTTGCCTTGATCCCGCCGCATTTGTTATAACATAACGCTTATACAATAACGGTTCCAAGGCCAGTCATGCGTAAGCCCTCCCCCATCAGCCTGATGCAGCATGCAGCGCTTTCGCGCATGGCGGCAGCCCTTGTGGTCATTGCCGGGTTGTGGCTTGCCATTTCCTGGGCGGTCAGCCTGCCATGAGTGAGGCCGCGCTGACGCTTTCCAACCTCACCATTGCCTACGACCGGCATCCGGCGGTGCATCATGTCTCCGGCACGCTGAAGCACGGCAGCCTGACGGCGATTGCCGGGCCGAACGGGGCTGGCAAATCGACGCTTCTGAAAGCCATTATCGGCGAGCTTGCACCTGCCGAAGGCCGTATCGAACACGGGTTGAAGCGCGCCGAAATCGGCTATCTGCCGCAGGCCGCCGAGATCAACCGGCGCTTTCCCATCAATGTGCTGGATACGGTGCTTCTGGGTGACTGGCATCAAAGCGGCGCCTTTGGCCGCGTCAGCCGGGCCGCCCTGGCAAAGGCGCAAGGCGCCTTGCATGCGGTGGGCCTTGAGGGTTTTGACAAGCGCGCCATCGGCTCTCTATCGGCCGGCCAGTTCCAGCGCGTGCTGTTTGCACGGCTTTTATTGCAGGATGCGCGGCTGATCCTGCTCGACGAGCCGTTTACCGCCATCGATGCGCGCACGACGCGCGACCTCTTGGGGCTTGTCAGCAACTGGCATGGCGAAGGCCGCACGGTGGTGGCGGTACTTCACGATTTTGACCAGGTGCGCACGCATTTTCCAGAGACGCTGCTGATTGCCCGCGAGCTGATCGGCTGGGGCACAACCAAGGATGTGATGACGCCGGACAATCTGGCCCGCGCCCGCGCCATGGCCGAGCGTTTCGACGAGACGGCAGAGATCTGCGCGCCGCAACGCGAGACGGCCGCATGAGCGCCTATGAGATTTTCCTGGCACCCATGGTGGATTACGGCTTCATGCGCCGGGCGCTTGTGGCGTGCCTCTGCCTTGCACTCGGATCCGGGCCGATGGGCGTGTTCCTGATGATGCGGCGCATGAGCCTGATGGGCGATGCGCTGAGCCATGCCGTACTGCCGGGTGCTGCCATCGGCTATCTGGTTGCCGGTTCGCTGTCGCTGACGGCCATGGGCATTGGCGGGCTGGTGGCCGGTCTATCGGTTGCGCTTTTGTCCGGCGCTGTCAGCCGCGCCACGGTTCTGTCGGAAGATGCAAGCTTTGCCAGCTTCTATCTGGCGTCTCTGGCGCTTGGCGTGCTGATCGTCTCGCTGCGCGGCTCCAATATCGACCTCTTGCATGTGCTGTTTGGCACCATCCTTGCCATTGATACGCAAGCGCTGGTGCTGATCGGCGCCATCACCTCTGTCACGCTTCTGGTGTTGGCGCTGATCTACCGGCCATTGGTGGCAGAATGTTTCGATCCCGGTTTCCTGCGCGCCGTTGGCGGGCGCGGACCGCTCTATCACATCGCCTTTCTGGCGCTGGTGGTGCTCAATCTCGTGGCAAGCTTCCAGGCGCTCGGCACGCTGATGGCCGTCGGGCTGATGATGCTGCCGGCGGCCATTGCCCAGCTCTGGTCGCGCAACCTGCCGCGCATGCTGGCGATTGCCGCACTGACCGCCTTCATCTCCGGCTATCTCGGCCTGATTGCCTCCTATCATCTCGAAATCGCCTCCGGTCCGACCATCATCATGGTGGCGGCGATCATTTATGGCGCTTCGATCTTCATCGCGCCCTCCGGCCTTGCCCGGCGCTATTTCCCCCGCCCGCATCTCAAGGGTTGACCTCAAGGAGCTTGCCCATGTTGTTTAGAAAAACGCTTCTCGCCGCCGCTGCCATTCCGGCGCTGATGGCCTTTTCCGCCCCCGTTTCGGCGGCTGAGCTGAAGGCCGTTGCCTCGTTCACCGTGCTCGCCGATGTCGTCCACCAGGTGGGCGGCGACAAGGTGAAGGTGACGAGCCTCGTTGGCCCCGACGGCGACCCCCATGAATTTGAACCCTCGCCGAAGGATGCCAAGGCCCTGAAGGCCGCCGATGTGGTCTTCGTTTCGGGCGAGGGTCTGGAAGGCTGGCTCGACCGGCTGATCTCGGCCTCCGGCACCAAGTCCAAGCCTGTCACCGTCTCGGAAGGTGTGAAGACCCGCACCATGGATGAGGACGGCAAGACTGTGACCGATCCGCATGTGTGGAACAGCCCGGTGAATGTGAAGTTCTGGGTCGCCAATATCGAAAAGGCGCTGTCGGCTGCCGATCCGGCAGACGCTGCCACCTTCAAGGCGAATGCCGAGGCCTACACGAAAAAACTCGACGCCATGGATGCCTATGCGCGCGAAAAGTTGGAAAAGATCCCCGAGGATCGCCGCAAGGTGCTGACCAGCCATGATGCCTTTGGCTATTTCGGCCGCGAATACAAGGTGACCTTCCTCTCGCCGCTCGGTGTCTCCACCGAAAGCGAAGCTTCCGCCGCGGATGTGGCCAAGCTGATCGACCAGATCAAGGCCGAACGGGTGAAGACCTACTTCTTTGAAAACTCCAACGATCCCCGCCTTGTGAAGCAGGTGGCGAAAGCCACCGGCGCCCAGCCGGGCGGCGAGCTTTATGTTGAAGCGCTCTCCAAGCCATCCGGCCCGGCAGCCACCTATGAGAAGATGTTCCGGTTTAACGTGGACCAGCTCTCTGCTGCCATGCTGAAGGGCAGCTGAGTTTATTGGAGCGAATACCGGCGGCAGAGCGGGAGTTATCCCCCTCTGCCCTGCCGGGCATCTCCCCCTCAAGGGGGGAGATCGGCAAGGGGGACGGCCCCGACTTAAAGAACACGATATATATACCGAGAGCTTACAAAAACGTTGCAAGCGTCGGCGACACGGAGATCTCCCCCCTTGAGGGGGAGATGCCCGGCAGGGCAGAGGGGGGTGCAGCCGAGGCAAAGCCTCATACGTCCGTGTCAAACACCAGCGGCTCGGCGAGACATTGCTATCGCCACAAAGCGCCCAATTGACAAATTTTGAAAATTTGCCCTCCTTGTCATGTCTCAATCTCCATTGGAAAGAGACGGCAATGCGCAAATCCTTTTATGCTTCCCACAGCACCTACTCAGAACCTGGGCCGTATCGCGAAACATTGATGCGCGCTGGCATCGAGCCAAAATCAATTGCCCGGTGGATTGGCTCATTCATGCAGCATCCTCGCGGGCTTGAATCCCAAGAGCGAGGCTTCAAACCTGAACAGGCCGCAGATCTGGAGCTTCGTTCGGTGGCAGAGATTCTGTCTGTGGCCGCAAAACGCGATTTGTTTGAAGGCTGTTCTACACAGTTTAAAATCGGCGGCGTATGCCGGGATTTCGCTCTACTAGCGGTGAGTGGATTTCGTGAGCGCGGCATCCCGGCTCGCCTCCGGGTCGGGTTTGCAGATTATTTGGTGCCTGGCCATTGGGAAGATCATTGGCTGTGTGAATGGCATGACGGAATGCGCTGGAACCGGCTCGATGTAGAGTTTACGGCTATCGACGGAGTGTCATTCGATAGCTTGGACGTGCCGCCGGAGCGGTTCCTAACCGCAAGCGAGGCATGGTTCTGGATCAAGGACAAGCCGGAGATCGCCGCGCAGTTTGGCGTGTCGAGCCTAGATCTTGCTGGGGAGTGGTTCGCCGCGGGGAGCCTGTTTCGCGAAATCGCCGCCCTGCGCCGGCTGGAACTGAAACCCTGGGATTATTGGGGTCTATCAGAACACCTTTCCCGCGTTTCAACCGAGTGGTCTCAGCAGGCGTGGACAATGCTCGACCAACTCGCTTCACGGCTCAAGAACGCCAATCTTAACGGGGACGGTGAACCGGACGCTTTAGCGGACTGGCCTTTACCAAATCGGATTGTCAGCTTCCCGCAAGGCGAGGCTGTCGCCGTCATGTTGAGTGATTTCTAACCTGCGCAACAAAACCAAACGCACTGAACAACCAAGGAAACTCAGCTGCGAAATTTCAGGTTTCGCGGCTGAGTTTTGCGACGTTTCTGAGGCCACCCTCACACGTCCATGTCAAACACCAGAAGCGCAGCGAGCCCGCCATCGCAGGCAGCGACGGCTTCCCATCGGCGGTCTCGCGCCATCGGAATGGCATGGCCGCTGCCGCAAGATTGCTTGGTCTGCAATATCGCCAGACTCGGGAAAAAACGTTGCGGAACAGGGAATTTGTGACCAGATGGAATAACGAATAATGATCGGCTAAGGTCTTTAAAAGCCGCTCTATCCGAGGTCACCCATGGAACTGTTGTCTGTCGCTATCTTTGCAGGCGCCCTGCTTCTAAACGCGGGCACGCCCGGCCCGAGTATAGCCGCACTTGTATCGCGTGTGATCACCAATGGTTGGCGAGACGTCATCCCCTTCGTCGCCGCTATGTGGATCGGCGAGGTAATTTGGCTTACTATGGCAATGGCTGGCCTCACAGCGTTGGCTCAGACATTCCAGTTCGGTTTTCACGTCTTGAAGTGGCTGGGCGTCGCGTATCTCTGCTGGTTGGCGTTCAAGATGTGGCACAAGCCAGTGGGCGAAAGTGCTGACGATCTTCCTCGGCGTGCCTCGCCCTTGTCCATGTTCGGCGCAGGCATGGCGCTCACCTTGGGCAATCCGAAGATTATGGTGTTCTACATTGCCCTTCTGCCGTCCTTGATCGATCTTTCTGCTACGGGACTTCAGGAATGGGCAATCCTCGCAGCCACCACGTTGGTGACGCTTGCCGCAATTGATTTGACCTGGACCTTCCTCGCGCACAAAGCGCGGCTTCTATTGCGAACCCCTCGCGCCATACGGATTGCGAACCGGATTGGAGCCGTCGCTCTGGGCGGGGCCGCAGCCGCTATCGCGACACGAAATTGATGATCGTGAATAAAGCAGCGGCGCAGAACGATATGGCAGGTTAAGCCCCTCACCCCGTCAAGAGCGGGGTGAGGGAACGAGGCAGATGACATCTCGAAAAGGTAGAACCAGTGCGGCATATCCCTTCGCCCCGCCAAGCAGGGAGAAGGGTCCGCAGGACGCAGCCGGATGAGGGGCTTTGAGCCCATGATGGTCATTGACTTGAGCCTCACGTCTTCCAGAAAGCGACATGAAGCAGCATGACTGCAGCCAATGCGACCAATCACAGTAAATCTGCTACTTTAAATCGCAGTGGCGCGCGAGAAATTTTTACTATAGAATCTCGAAATTGAAAATAACTAGAGCTTTACTATGGCAACGACCGTCATTCTGCATCTTAGCGGCGGCAATAACTTCAGGAAAATTGTAAGATTCACCGGCCTTTCCCATGACATGCTATTACACCCCGCAGTAACTAGCGAACCTGTCCTCACAGCCCAAGCGTTCTACTACATCGACGACCTTGAGCTTGTCGCCAAAATTCGTTTTGAGCACGAGACTGACGAGATTTCAGAAGCTGATATAGATTATCTTGTAGACAACTATCTATTCGAGCTTAGCAGAATTCACGACGAGCAAAAAATCTGTGCCAAGTTAGATAGGTTCAGATTCTGGAGCAATGACCCGGACGATTTTTACGTCAATGTCGATAATCGGCACACGCGATCGTTGGTGCTGGATGTATACAACGATCCAGATGTGGCGTATGTGTTAGCTGCTGACGGTTTTGTAGACGTTAACCTGTCGAGCTGGGACATAGGGCGAAATTGCGCTGCAGACTGCCTACAGGCATACGTAAAGACGCTCGCAGCAACCCTTGAAAGCAAGATCTCCACGGCTATCAGTCCGACGCCTTATCGCAGCGGATATATTGGACGTATGCGCGTTCTCAAATCAGGCGACGGTCTATTGGACTTCAATCAAGCAATGTCACTTGAGGATATATCAATTCGAGCTGTTGGACCGGAAACGACTGTCCTGCCGCTTAGGCCGTCAGACACCGAGTGGACGGAAACGGACCTGTCTGTTGAGCACGTGCAGGCCATAAATCGCTATAATCCTGTTCTACTCTCACACTACTTCTCCGGCCTCAAAGAGATCAATCCGATGAAGGCGTTCATAGGGTTCTACAATGTTCTTGAGTATTTTCTTGGGGAGATTCCCGCTCAGACCAACCTCGGCCGTGACATCGAAAAAGTGCAACTCGCAGCACTGATTAAGCATCTTTTTACAGAGCAGAATATTCAGACACTCATTTTGAAGAGCACCAGCGAGGATCTATCGATAGTCAGTAGGGATTTAATGACTTCATCCGGAGTACCGATTAGGGGCCTTATACTCGGAACTGACACATGCGCGGAAGTTTCACGGTGGCTTTACGATATCCGCTGTGCAGTGGTGCATTCCAAGAAAAGTAGGCGTGGCCAATTGACTGCTTCGTTTGAGCCGTATTCCGCAGCGTCCAACTCGCTGCAAAGCGTCGTGCCGATAGTGCGCTGGATTGCGGCTGAAGCCATGATGGCAGAAGGCGTAGAGCCATAGCAGTGGGTCCCCCAACCGACCACTGCGCCTCCCTCCCCCTCACACGTCCATGTCAAATACCAGCAGTCCGGCGAGCCCGCCATCGCAGGCGGCGACGATGCGGTCGCCAACCGCCATATGGTCGGGATGCGAGAGATAGGCGTCGCGGGCATCAGCGGTCTCGAAGGTGACCACGAAACCATCCTGAAAACCGCCGCTCAGACCTTCGCGCGAGACATTGGGGCCAAAGGAAATGCCGGCAATGCCGGGTATGACGGTTTTCAGCGCCGCAATTGCCGCAAAGATCGACTGTTTCTCGGCAGGTGGCAATGACGCCTTCAGCCGCAGGAATACGCAGTGCAGGATCATGGTTTTCCTCCCTCGCTGCCGCAAACCGGATCGGTTGACGGTCATTTTTTCAGTCAGCGCCTCATCCCTCAGCGGGTTTTGAACGGCGCCATGCCAAGCCGCGCCAGTTCATCAGCGCGCTCGTTTTCCGGGTGGCCGGCATGGCCCTTGACCCAGTGCCATTTTACCTTGTGGCGCTGGTTGGCGAGATCCAGCTGCTGCCAGAGTTCGCCATTCTTCACCGGCTTCTTGTCGGCGGTTTTCCAGCCGTTCTTCTTCCAGCCGAAAATCCACTTGGATATGCCGTCCATCACATATTTGCTGTCGGTGTGCAGATCCACCTCGCAGGCACTTTTCAGCGCATTCAGCGCCGAAATCGCCGCCAGCAGTTCCATGCGATTGTTGGTCGTATCGGCCTCGCCGCCGTAAAGCTCCTTCTGCGTCTCGCCATAGCGCAGGATGGCGCCCCAGCCGCCCGGGCCCGGATTGCCGGAACAGGCGCCGTCCGTGTAAATTTCCACCTGTTTCATGGCGCAATCTCCAGCCCGTATTCGGTGGGCGAGATGATGGCCCGGTGGAAGCGCAGTTTTTTCAGATATTCCAGCGGATCCTTTTTCACCACCAGCGCGCCGGCAGGCGTCGTCAGCCAGTCATAAAGGCGGGTGAGGAAGAAGCGCAGCGCCGAGCCGCGCGCCAGAATGGGCAGGCTTGCAATCTCTTCTGCCGATAATGGCCGCACCGATTGATAGCCGGCAAGCATGGCCGCGCCCTTGGCGAAATTGAAGGCGCCATCGGCCTCGAAACACCAGGCATTCAGGCAGATCGCCACGTCATAGGCGAGAAGATCATTGCAGGCGAAATAGAAATCGATGATGCCCGACAGCTGGCCGTCGAGGAAAAAAACATTGTCCTGAAACAGATCGGCATGGATGACGCCGGACGGCAGGTCCTTCGGCCAATGGCCGGAGAGATAATCCAGCTCATCGCCGATTTCAGCTGCCAACCCTTCCAGCACTTCATCGGCGCGGGGTGCCGCCTTCTGCCAAAGCTCCACCCAGCCATCGAGAGACAAAGCATTGGGCCGGCGGATGGAAAAATCACCGGCTGCAAGATGCATTTCAGCCAGTGCCTTGCCCACCTGACCGCAATGGGAGGCATCGGGCTTGCGCAGCCAGACACCTTCGAGAAAGGAGATGAGCGCTGCCGGCCGGCCGGACAATTGCCCAGTCAGCGCGCCATCCTTTCGCGGCAAAGGCAGCGGGCAGGACAGGCCCTTCTCAGCCAGATGCTGCATCAGGCCGAGGAAGAACGGCAGATCGCCGGCATCGACGCGCTTCTCATAGAGCGTCAGAATCAGCGGCTCCTTCGTCGTGTGCAAAAGGAAATTGGAATTTTCCACGCCCTCGGCAATGCCGCGATAGGAGGTGAGATCACCGACTGCATAATGCGCCAGGAAAGTCTTCAGGTCGCTCTCGGCGATATCGGTGTAAACGGCCAAATCTCTGGTTCCTGCGGGGTGCGTCTGCAATCTCGGTTAGGGACAGGCATACAGCGGCAGGCGCCGGCATGGCTAGCCCCTTGGGCGCCAAGGGCACAGGATTTGCGCGGGGTGGCGGTGGCGCCATCGTTGTAATGTACAGCTGAAAGGCGTACATTATGCGCATAGACAAAGGTGGAAACGAACATGCTGTCTTTCGACAATCTGGCCGGCGAAATTGACGAGCCGAATGAGGCGCGGATGAATTTTCGCACCAAGAAGCGCATCAAGCAGGCCATACAGCGCGCCGCAGCGCTGAGCGGTGTGGATGATTCCGCCTTCACCATCAATGCCGCCTATCGATCGGCACTGGAAACCATTGCCGCGCACGAACAGACCATGCTGCAACCGGTGGACCATGCAGAATTTTTCCAGGCGCTCGACAATCCGCCACAGCCGACGGCGCAATTGACGCAAGCACTCGAGCACTATCGCAAGACCACACTGTCGCGCTGATGGCGCATCGCGAGGCGCAACCCTATCTGATCGAGCCTCTCGACCCGGCACGCCATGACCGCGCCGGCTTTTCATGCGGCGTGGAGCAGGTCGATAATTTCCTGCGCAAGACGGCCAACAAACTGGCTGAAGCCGACAATCTGCGCGTCTTCGTGATGACGCAGGACGGGCGCAGCATCATGGGTTTTTACGCCATCAATGCCCATGCCATGCGCTGCGACGGTCTGCCACCGGCCTATGCGCGGCGGCGACCAGGGCATGGCTATATTCCGGCGGCCTATATTTCGATGATCGGTCGCGACAAACGGTATGCAGGCCAGGCCATTGGCGGCCATCTGCTCATCGATTGCCTGCTGCGAATTGCCAGCGCTGCCGATCAGATCGGCCTGTCAGTGATCATCCTGGACGTACTCGATTGCGGCGACGCGCAGCGCACCGCAAAACGCGCCGAACTCTATACCGGCTATGGATTTCAGCCGCTGCCATCAAAACCGATGCGGATGTTCCTGCCCGTGGCAACGGTGAGGAAGATGGTCAGCTGATGGAGATTTAATCTCTGTTCTTATGCCGAGCCCACCATCTGCCGCCGCGCGGCCTGCGCCAAAAAGCCGGAACGCGTCAGCCCATGCGCCTCGGCATAGGCATCGATGGCCATCAGCACATCTTCCGGCAGCGTGATATTCAGCCGGACCGCCTTCCTGGCCGTGGTCTTCAGCGCAATCAGTACCGCAACACCATCGCGGTTGTCAGGATCCGCCATGACCGCCTCCAGCGACGAGGGTTCCGGAATGGCCTCGCCATCCTCGATCATGCCCTCGACATGAAACTCAAGCGCCTCCTGCGCCATGCGTCTTGCATCATCCAGATCTGTTCCAGCGGTAATGACGCCAGGAAAATCAGGAAAGGACACGCCGTAATCGCTGTCCGGATCCTTGTGAATGAGACCGATATAGTTGCGCATGCGGATCACCTCAGTTTCAGGCCGGCCTGCTTTTCAATGCTCTTCAAAGTTCCGATGGCGATATCCCGTTTGGGATGAGGCACGGCGACGCGTCCTGACTTTACATCATGCTTGAATTGCACATGGCTGCCTTTGGTGGATACCTCGTACCAACCATCTGCTTTCAGGGCCGCGATGATATCCGAACTTCTCATCTGGGAAATTATACACATCTTGCGTGTATAATTCAAGGCGTCTCGCTGGGTTCCACCCTCGGCCCTTCGCTTTGGGCTCTGGGCGTTCGCGGCTCAAAACGTGCCACTGGCACCTTTTGCCGGCTGGCGCCGTCGCGCTGGGTTCCACCCCCGGCCCTTCGCTTGAAGCTCAGGGCGTTCGCGGCTCAAAACGTGCCACTGGCACCTTTTGCCGGCTGGCGCCGTCGCCGCTCACCCATTCACCCAGGCCATGTCCTCGCGGGTGAGTTCCACATCGCGAAGCTCACGGTTGACGAGGAAATGCTCGTTTTCCTCCGCCGTGATGGCCAGTTCCACCTTGGCATCGAAGCGTTCGCGAAAGGCCTCGATGATTTCATCGACGATGACTTCCGGCGCAGAGGCGCCTGCCGAAATGCCGAGCGTGCCGATCTCGCCAATCTCCGCCCAATCGATTTCGGCAGCCCGCTGTACGAGAAGCGAGCGCGTGGCGCCGGCGCGCAGCGCAACTTCCACCAGGCGCTTGGAATTGGAGGAATTCGGCGCACCGACAACGATGAACAGGTCGCAGCCGGGGGCAGCCTGCTTGACGGCTTCCTGGCGGTTGGTCGTGGCATAACAGATGCTGTCGGCCGATGGTGCCGTCAGGTTCGGAAAGCGTTCCTGCAACTTGGCAATAACGCCGGCGGTATCGTCCACCGACAGCGTCGTCTGCGTCACATAGCCGAGATTATCCGGATCGAGCGGCTGGTAGCTTTCGGCATCGGCAATCGTATCGATCAGCGACACCGTGCCTTCGGGCAATTGACCCATCGTGCCGATCACCTCCGGGTGCCCGGCATGGCCGATGAGGATGACATGGCGGCCAAGCCGCTGGTGGCGCATGGCCTGCTTATGCACCTTGGAGACCAGCGGGCACGTGGCATCCAGATAGAAAAGGTTGCGGCTCTGGGCATCCTCCGGCACGGATTTCGGCACGCCATGGGCGGAAAACACCACCGGCTGGGCACGATGCTCTTCCGGGATCTCGTTCAATTCCTCAACGAAGATCGCGCCCTTGGCCTCCAATCCCTCCACGACATAGCGATTGTGGACGATCTCATGGCGCACATAGACCGGCGCGCCATAGGCCTTCAGCGCCAGCACGACGATCTGGATCGCCCGATCGACGCCAGCGCAAAAACCGCGCGGGCCACAGAGGCGGATCGTCAGCGGCGGTCGGTTCACATGCATATTCATTCGGTTCAGCCTGCGATGAGGACGGCAATCAGGGCAAGGGCCGCGGGAAGCGCCTGAATGACGAAAATCTTCCGCGAGGCCGTTGCACCCCCATATAGGCCAGCCAGCACGACGCAGCCAATAAAAAACAGTTTAAGCTGATGGCTAAAGGCTGGATCGGGATGGACCAGCGCCCAGATGAGACCCGCGGCGAGAAAGCCGTTGTAGAGCCCCTGGTTCGCAGCCATCACTTTTGTTGCTTCGGCGCGCTCCGGCGAAAGGCCGAAGGCTTTGCGCCCCTGGGGCTTCGTCCAGAGAAACATTTCCAGCACAAGGATATAGATGTGTTCGATGGCCACCAGTGCGACAAGCAGATTGGACAGGATCGACATTCGAAATTCCCCCCCTCTTTTAGAGCGTGTTCTCACCTGAAGCCCGACGCCCCGCCCCCGCAGCAACGCCGTTTGAAATCAAGGTTTGCGCCGAAACAGCATAATGCCGGAAACGGCCACGAGCGCGGCGGCCAGACCATACCAGGTGAGCGCATATTGCAGGTGGTTGTTGGGAAGGTCGAATTGCGTGACGCCGCCCAATGGAAAACCGCCGGGGTTTTTCACGCGGTCATCGGCATCGACAAAGAAGGGCAGAACGCTTGACGCATCAAGCCCAACCGTCTCGACCATGGCGCTCCAGTCCTTCCAGTAGAAGATGTTTTTGGCCAGATCATTGTCCGGCACCAGCGAAGAGGGTTTTTCCGCCAGCCGATTGCGCAGATAGCCGGTGATCGTGACATCACCCGTCACCTGGCCTGCCGGCCGCGTCTGCTGCTGTTTCATCTCATAGGGCACGAAGCCGCGATTGACGAAAAGCACGCGGCCATCGGCCGCCAGCATCATGGGCGTATAGATGTAAAAGCCGCTGGCGCCCTGATGGGTGGCGAAGAAATGCCGTTCATGGGCATGATCGAAACTGCCGGTGACGCGCACCCGCGCATATTCCTGGTCTTTACCAGTTTTCTGCGCTTGCTCGATCACGGAAAGATCCACCGGTTCGGCGCTGCGGCGCGCCTCGATCTGCGCCAAAAGGCCTTCCTTCCAGTGCAACCGCTTGACCTGCCAGGTGCCGAGCGAAAACAGGATCGCCAGCGCCAGGAGCAAGACAATGCCGGTTGCGATGCGTTTGATGAGGCTCATGCGGGCTGCGGTCTCACTCACGGTTGATCTGCCCTTCGCTGGCATTATGCTTGTATTGCAGGGCAATCAGCACGCCCTTCAACAGGCGCAGGGTCAACAGGCAGGCCGCAACGGAAAGCGGCGCCGTGATGACCAGATGCAGCCAGATCGATGGATGAAAGGTGAACTCGAACCAGAGCGCAAAGCCGAGCACCAGGAAACCAACGAGCAGCATGACGAAGACGGCCGGTCCATCGCCTGAATCGGCAAAGCCATAATCCAGCCCGCAGGCCGAACAGGAGGGCTTCACCGTCAGCAGACCGCCGAACAAAGGCCCCTCGCCGCAGCGCGGACAATGGCCTGCAAGGCCGGTGCGAATGGCATCCTGCGGGGGAAATTGCGACTGGTTCTGGCTCATGGCCTGGCCTTTCAGTGACTAGAATGAAAAAGGGCGGCACGTGCCGCCCCTTCCCCTAAATGTTGCACGGCGCTTTTCTCAATGCGCCAGCGGCGCACCCCAGCCGCCCCAGACATAGATGGCGAAAAACAGGAACAGCCAGACCACATCGACGAAATGCCAGTACCAGGCGGCGGCCTCGAAACCGAAATGCTTGGTGGAGGTGAAGCCGCCATTCATCGCGCGGATCAGGCAGACGAGCAGGAAGATGGTGCCGACAAAGACGTGGAAACCATGGAAACCCGTGGAGATGAAGAAGGTCGCGCCATAGATCGAGCCCTTGAAGTCAAAAGGAGCATGGGCGTATTCGTAAACCTGCACGAAGGAGAAGAACAGGCCAAGCGCCACGGTGAGCGCCAGACCGTTGATAACGCCCTTGCGATCATTGTGCAGCAGCGCATGATGCGCCCAGGTGACACAGGTGCCCGACAGAAGCAGGATGATCGTGTTGTAGAGCGGCAGGTGCCAGGGATCGAGCACTTCGATGCCCTTGGGCGGCCACTGGCCACCGGTCGCGGTCACACGGCTCGCCTGGATCGCCTCATGGGGATAGAGGCTGGCATCGAAAAACGCCCAGAACCAGGCCACGAAGAACATCACTTCAGAGGCGATGAACATGATCATGCCATAGCGCAGATGCAGCGATACGACCGGCGTATGATGGCCTTCGCGGCCTTCCTTGATCGTATCGGCCCACCAGCCGACCATGGTATAGATGATGATGGCCAGTCCGATGAAGAACAGCCAGGGATTGGCCCAGTTGAGGCCGAACATCTTAAACTCGGCGCCATGGATATAGCGCATATAGCCAACGCCACCGAAGGTGACGACAAAGGCGCCGACAGAGGCCAGGAAGGGCCAGATGCTCGGGTCTATGATATGGTAGTCGTGGTTCTTTTGGTGCGCATCGGCCATCTGATCAGTCCCCGAAGTTTCTCCTCAAGCCCCCCCGCCCGACAAGCGGGAAAGCCCTCTCTCACAACTTTTTCGCGCTGTCTTCAATTTTATCCTGCAAGCCGGCGACCGGCTTTGCCCCCTGGCTGGGATAGAATGTATAGGACAGCGTGATGGTCTTGATATTGCGTGTTTCTTCCGCCTTGACGATCTCCGGATCCACGAAGAACACCACCGGCATTTCCAGGGTTTCCCCCGGCTGAAGCGTCGTTTCGGTGAAGCAGAAACACTGCACCTTGTTGAAATAGGCCCCAGCTTCCATCGGCGTGACATTGAAGACGGCGGTACCGGTGGTGGCAACAGGTGAGCGGTTCGTCGCCGTATAATTGATCTGCACCGTCTCGCCGATCTTCGGCTCCACCGAGCGGTCAACCGGTTTGAACGCCCAGTTCAGCCCGTTCGACGTATTGGCGTCGAAGGTTACGCGCATTGTCTGGTTGAGCACCGTTTCCGAATATTGTTCGACGCGCTGCGTGGTGCCGTTATAGCCGGTGACCTGGCAGAACAGGCGGTAAAGGGGCACTGAGGCATAGGCGGCCCCCAGCATGGCGCCGACGAAGACGAGACAGGAGACCAGAATGGTGCCGTTATTCACCTTCCGGGGCGTCATACCGCTGTCGTTCACACTCATCTGCCTCTCCCCTCCCCCTTATTGGCCGTCAGGCCATGCCGCCAAGCTTGATCATCGTCACCACGTAAAACAGGATAACCAGTGCTGCGAGCACCAGGCCAAGCGCGATATTGCGCCCGCGCCGGGATTTCTTCTGCGCCTCGTTGAGCTTGACGGTCTCGATCATGACAGGGCTCCGGCAAAGGCTGAAAAGACTGCGCCATAATGGCTGGCAATCAGGCCTGAAAAGATCGCAAACAGATAGAAAACCGAATAGGCAAACATGCGCTTGGCGGGCACCATCTTTTCGTCACCATCCGCCATACGCCAGACGGAGATGGAACAGAGAACAAAGATGGCACCAAGAAGCGCGGCAAAGATACCATAGGCCCAGCCGACCAGGCCGGTCATGGTTGGCGCAACGCCCACGACGGCGGTTGCCACCGCATAGGCGACGATCTGGTGCTTGGTGGATCGTTCGCCGGCGACATTCGGCATCATCGGAATGCCGACGGAGCCATAATCGCGCATCTTGAACAGAGCGAGCGCCCAGAAATGCGCCGGCGTCCAGAGAAAGATGATGAGGAACAGGATGACGCTATCGAGCGACACGCCGCCGGTCACGCAAGCCCAGCCGATCATGGGCGGGAAAGCGCCCGACGCACCACCGATGACGATGTTCTGCGGCGTCGAGCGCTTCAGCCACATCGTGTAGACGACGGCATAAAAGAAGATCGTGAAGGCCAGAAGCCCGGCGGCAAACCAGTTGATGGCAAGCCCGAGAATGGCGACCGAGAAGGTGGAGAGTGTCAGCCCGAAGGCGAGCGCCTCATTCGGCTGGATTCGGCCGGACGGAATCGGGCGGCGCGCCGTGCGCGTCATCACCGCATCGATATCGGCATCATACCACATGTTGAGCGCGCCGGATGCACCGGCGCCGACGGCCACGCACAGGATGGCGATGAAGCCCAGCACCGGATTGATCGTGCCCGGCGCCAGAAGCAGGCCGGCAAAGGCGGTGAAGACGACGAGCGACATGACCCGCGGCTTCAGAAGCTCGAAGAAATCGCGCGCATTGGCTTCCGACGGACGAATGTGCTCGTCTGCTCCCAGCATGGCGTGATTGTCGATGGCGGTCATGCGTCAGTCCTGTTTTCAAAGAGTTGGCGGCGCGCGGTGAGCGGCGCGCCGCCGAAGGTTCGCATGTCTTACTTGATGCGCGGCAGCTGTTCCCACTGGTGGAAGGGCGGCGGCGAAGACAGCTGCCATTCCAGCGTGGTTGCACCTTCACCCCAGGGATTATCGCCCGCGACGCGCTTCTTGGCGAAGGCTTCCCAGACGCCGTAGAGGAAGATCAGCGCGCCAACGAAGGAGATGTAGGAGCCGATGGAGGAGACATAGTTCCAGCCGGCAAAGGCATCCGGATAATCGATATAGCGGCGCGGCATGCCGGCAAGGCCGAGGAAATGCTGCGGGAAGAATACGAGGTTCACGCCGACAAACATGACCCAGAAATGCAGGTTGCCGATGGCTTCCGAATACATGTAGCCGCTCATCTTCGGGAACCAGTAGTACCAGGCGGCGAAGATGGCAAACACGGCGCCGAGCGACAACACGTAGTGGAAATGGGCCACCACGTAATAGGTGTCATGCAGCGAGCGGTCGAGACCGGCATTGGCCAGCTGGACGCCCGTGACGCCACCGACGGTGAACAGGAAGATGAAGCCGATCGCCCAGATCATCGGCGTGCGGAATGACAGCGAGCCGCCCCACATCGTGGCAATCCAGGAGAAGATCTTCACGCCTGTCGGCACCGCGATGACCATGGTGGCGAACACGAAATAGCGCTGCGCATCGAGCGACAGGCCGACCGTGTACATGTGATGCGCCCAGACGATGAAGCCGACAGCGCCGATGGCGACCATGGCATAGGCCATTCCGAGATAGCCGAAGACCGGCTTCTTGGAGAAGGTCGAGATGATGTGGCTGATGATGCCGAAGCCGGGCAGGATGAGGATATAGACTTCCGGGTGACCGAAGAACCAGAACAGATGCTGGTAGAGGATCGGATCACCGCCGCCTTCCGGCGCAAAGAAGGTCGTACCGAAATTGCGGTCCGTCAGCAGCATGGTGATGCCGCCGGCCAGAACCGGAAGCGACAGCAGCAGAAGGAAGGCAGTGACCAGCACAGCCCAGGCAAACAGCGGCATCTTGTGCAGCGTCATGCCCGGAGCGCGCATGTTGAGAATGGTGGTGATGAAGTTGATCGCGCCAAGGATCGAGGACGCACCGGCAATATGCAGCGCGAAGATGGCAAGATCGACCGCCGGCCCCGGATGGCCGGATGTGGCAAGCGGCGGATACATGGTCCAGCCGCCGCCCACGCCATAGGCACCCGCCGGGCCTTCCACGAACATGGAAAGCATCAGCAGCAGGAAGGCCGGAACGATGAGCCAGAAGGAAATGTTGTTGAGACGCGGGAAGGCCATATCCGGCGCACCGATCATGATCGGGATCATCCAGTTGGCAAAGCCGCCGATCATGGCCGGCATGACCATGAAGAAGATCATGATCAGCGCATGCGCGGTGGTGAACACATTATACATGTGCTTGCCGCCATCGATGGCTGCATCACCCTCGAAACCATAAACCATCGAGGCCAAACCATGGAAGATCTGGATGCCCGGCTCCTGCAGTTCCATGCGCATGAAAACCGACAAAAGCCCGCCCAGCAGACCCGCAATGATCGCGAAGATCAGATAGAGCGTGCCGATATCCTTATGGTTGGTCGATTTGAACCAGCGATCGAAGAAGCTCAGTTTGTGATCGTGATGTTCATCATGGCCATGCGCCTCTTCGGCGACACGGGCGTGATGACCGTCATGTGTGGAATGTCCAGCCATTGTCTTTGCTCCCCCTTACTTCGATGCCACGTCGACGGCAGGCGCCGGCGCAGAGACGGATGCGGACAGCACTTTATAGGCGCCCGGCAGGTCGCTGGCGGCCGCAGCCATCCAGGCATCATAACGTTCCTGCGTCACGACGCGGATCGCAATCGGCATATAGGCGTGGTCCTTGCCGCAGAGTTCCGAGCACTGGCCGTAATAGAGGCCTTCCTTCTCGGCGCGGAACCAGGTCTCGTTGAGGCGGCCCGGTACGGCATCGATCTTCACACCGAAGGCTGGCATGGCAAAGGCGTGGATCACATCGGTGGGTGCAGCGGTGACCAGCATGCGCACCGTCTTGTTGACGGGCAGGACAAGCTCATTGTCCACGGCCAGGAGGCGCGGATAGACAGCCTTGTCCACCTTGCCGGCAGCGGCGCGGTCTTCTTCCTTCAGCATGTAGCTGTCGAAGGCGACCGGCGTTGCGCCGCCTTCATATTCATAATTCCACTGCCACTGCGTGGCGGTCGCCTTGACCGTCACGTCCGGGTTTTCCGGCATGGTCAGCTGCTTGTTCAAAAGGTTGAAGGATGGGATAGCCAGGAAGAGAAGGATCAGGACCGGCCCCACGGTCCAGACGATCTCGATCGTCGTGTTATGGCTTGTGCGCGACGGCACCGGATTGGCGCTGGCGCGGAACTTCACCACAACCAGGATCAGAAGCGCCAGCACGAACAGCGTGATGGGAACGATGAACCAGAGTGTGTAATGGTTGAACCACTTGATTTCATGCATGATCGACGTTACCGGCTGCTGCAGGTCGATCTGCCATGCCACCGGTTGATCCGCCCCTGCCCCAGAGGCGAAGAGCAGACAGATCATCGCAGCCAAGGCTGCATAGGCTCTGTTCATCACGATTTCTCTCCCCAAGCGTTTGATCTGGATCAGATCGCAACGCAAATTCCCAATCTATAGACCATTGGTTCAATCACAGTTTGCCGATCCTCGCAATATCCGGCGGGGTGTTCCATGCCGCCTGTTCGTGCGGCATTTTTGCGCGACGTCAATTCTGGCCGCAAATCCCTACAAAATTGATAGGTAGCAGCCCTCCGCATTTTTGCCGTACTCGGCTGAAAAGAGCACAAGGGCTTTTCATTCGTGCTCCCCGGCGACAAGAATAGCCGGACTGATTCGAAAGACAGAGGTATTCATGCGTTTCCCCACTCTGTGCGCCGCCGTTCTGGCCGCACTGCTGCCGGGCGCCATTCTTTCCGGCGTGGCACTGGCCCAGACGGCACCGCCGGCTGCACAGCCGCAGGCGCGCCCGCCACAGGCCGCACCGCAGCCGGGCTCGCCCCAGCAGCCGGGAACGGTGCGCGGCAACCATGGTCCGTGGTCGATCCTTTGCGACAAGCCCGCCGGCGCTTCCGTCGAGCAATGCGCGCTGATGCAGAATGTGATTGCCGATGACCGGCCGGAAGTCGGCCTGTCCGTCGTCGTCTTGAAAACCACGGATCGCAAGGCGCGTATCCTGCGCATTCTGGCGCCGCTCGGCGTGCTGTTGAAGGATGGCATGGACCTGTTCGTCGATGGCAATAATATCGGCCGCGCCTATTTCACCCGCTGTTTCTCCGAGGGCTGCTATGTCGAGGTGGAAATCGACGAGGAGCTGATGAAGATCCTTCGGGCTGGAAAGAGCGCCGTCTTTGCTTTGCGCGAATCCAGCGATCAGGACCGCGTCGGCATTCCGATCGAACTCACCGGCTTTGCCTCCGGCTACGACGCGCTTCCCTGATCCGCCAGTCCGCGCCGCCTGCGGGCTTGCTTCGCTGCCGGCGCGGACCTACATCGGGTGACAGAACAATTCGGCCTGGATCTGCGTCTTTGCCCCTCATCCGCCTGCCGGCGCCTTCTCCCCGCAAGCGGGGAGAAGGCACATGAGGCCCGACCTTTGCCAAGTGCAAGCGAACGAGGGATTGCCGTTCCCTCTCCCCGCCTGCGGGGAGAGGGTTAGGGTGAGGGGCGATTTCCAGCCGAACGAAACACGTGTCGCAAGCGGAGCTTGGAACCATGAACACCGACCTGACCAACCTGTTCGATTGCGACGAGACGCGTCTGCGCGACATTCTGGCCAAGGCGCTCAACGGCGCAGATGATGGCGAGCTTTTTCTCGAACATGCCCAGGCGGAATCGCTGACCTTCGACAATGGCCGCCTGAAGGGCGGTTCCTTCAACACCGACCAGGGCTTTGGCCTGCGTGCCGTTGCCGGCGAAGCCGTCGGTTACGCCCATTCCGGCGAGCTTTCAGCCTCGGCGCTGTCTCGCGCTGCTGACGCCGTCACCGCCGTGACGCGCGGCTATTCTGGCACCTATGCCAGCGCCCCGCAGCGCACCAATAAAAAGCTCTATGGCGATGAAAACCCGATCGGTACGCCGAGCTTTGAAGAAAAAGTGGCACTTCTGACTGAAATCGACGCCTATCTTCGCGCCAAAGACCCGCAAGTGCGCCAGGTAACCGCCTCCATTGCCGCCAGCTGGCAGGTGGTCGATATCCTGCGCGCCGATGGCCACCGGGTGCAGGATGTGCGTCCGATGACGCGGCTCAATGTGTCCGTAATCGTTGGCGAGGGCGACCGCCAGGAGAGCGGCTCTTTCGGCACCGGCGGGCGCATTGGCTTTGGCGATTTCATCCGAGCGGACAATTGGCAGGCGGGCGCCGATGAAGCGCTGCGCCAGGCTTTCGTCAATCTGGAAGCCATCGAGGCGCCGGCCGGCACCATGGATGTGGTACTGGGCAATGGCTGGCCGGGCGTTATGCTGCACGAAGCTGTAGGCCACGGGCTGGAAGGCGATTTCAACCGCAAGAAGACATCCGCCTTTGCCGGCCTCCTGGGCGAAATGGTGGCGGCACCGGGCGTCACCGTGGTCGATGATGGCACGATCGACAATCGCCGCGGCTCGATCACTGTCGATGACGAGGGCACGCCATCGGCCTATAACGTGCTGATCGAGAACGGCAAACTGGTCGGCTATATGCAGGACCGCCAGAACGCCCGGCTGATGGGCATGAAGGCGACCGGCAATGGCCGCCGCCAGGGCTATGCTCATCAACCCATGCCGCGCATGACCAATACCTACATGCTTTCCGGGACCCAAACGCCGGAAGAAATCATCGCTTCGGTGAAAAAGGGCATCTATGCCGTCTCCTTCGGCGGCGGCCAGGTGGATATCACATCCGGCAAATTCGTCTTCGGCTGCACGGAAGCTTACATGATCGAGAATGGCAAGATCGGTGCGCCGATCAAGGGCGCCATGCTGATCGGCAACGGCCCGGATGCGATGAAGCGCGTCTCGATGGTCGGCAATGATTCAAAGCTCGATACGGGCATCGGCAATTGCGGCAAAGCTGGCCAGTGGGTGCCGGTCGGCGTCGGCCAGCCACATCTGCGCATGGACCAGGTGACGGTAGGCGGCACCCGGACTTAAGGCGTTAAGAGCGTGTTTCGACCTGATTGGATCAGTTCTGTTGGCCCAAACCGGATGCTATCCAAGGAGAAGGGCGCTCGGTGTAGCCATAGCATACATGGTAAGCCCTTCGACGATGGAGAGCGCCGGTTTCGGCCAACCCTGCGGGCGGCATGAATTTTCGCGATGATCGGCGGCCTTCGTCTCGACCGTACACCGCGGGTATGGCCTTCGACGACGGCCTTGATCCTCACAAAAAATTCCTTGCCGCAGAACGATTCAATCAGGTCGAAACACGCTCTAAGCTATGGCTGAAAATGCGCTCGTGCCCGAACTGGCAGTGACAGACTGGCAGGTCAGCCGCGCCTTTTATCGCGATCTCATTGGCTTTGAGGTTCTCTATGAGCGACCGGAAGACGGCTTCAGCTATTTAACGCTTGGGGCCGCGCAATTGATGATCGACCAGATCGGCACCGGGCGCACCTTTGACATCAAGAATGCGCCCCTGGAAAACCCATTCGGGCGGGGCCTCAACCTGCAGATCCGCGTGCCGGATGTGTCAGCTATTCTGACCCGCCTTGAGACGACAAAAATCCCGCTCTATCTGCCACTTGAGGAAAAATGGTACCGGCGCGACGACCACGAAGTCGGCAATCGCCAGTTCATGGTTGCCGATCCGGATGGCTATCTGCTGCGGCTGTTTGAAGATCTCGGCACGCGCAGCCGGTAAGACTTAAATTGAAAGCGTAACGCTTGCGCTCATGGAAATTTCCATTACTTTTCGGACAAGGAGATTTCGCGATGACATCACTCACCGTCACGATGAAAGGGCAGGTTACGCTGAAGCGGGAATTGCTGCAGCATCTCGGCATCAAACCCGGTGAGCGTGTCGAGTTCGACAAGATGCCGGATGGCGAGCTTCGGGTGAAAGCTGCCCGGCCCGCCGGCAGTATTGACAGTTTCATCGGTCGGCATGCGGGCAAGCAGAAGACGCCGCTCACGATCGAAGAGATGAACGAGATCGCCGCATCCGGATGGGCGGGCGGCTGAGTGAAAATATCCGTCGACACGAATATTCTCGCGCGGGCGGTCCTGCAAGATCACCCGGAACAGGGTGCAACCGCCGCCAAGCTTCTGAAGGAAGCTTCACTGATTGCGATTTCGCTGCCTTGTCTTTGCGAACTGGTGTGGATTTTGCGCCGTGGCGCGAAACTGTCCAAGGACGAAGTCGCCCAGACGCTTCAGGACCTGCTGGCTGCCGGAAACGTTGCAATGAACCGACCCGCCGTCGAGGCCGGACTGGCCGTTCTGCAAGCCGGCGGTGACTTCGCTGACGGCGTGATCGCCTATGAAGGTCAATGGCTGGGCGGCGAAACCTTCGTCTCTTTCGACAGAAAAGCCGTCGAACTGCTGATGGCTCAGGGTCAGGCGGCCAAACTCATCAGTTGTCCTTGATTGCCAAGACGTTCTTCCTGCTCGGCTCGAACCGCCATTTGCGCGCAATCGCTGCCTCGATATCCAGGCCATTGGCATGGGCAAACAGCAGGATATGACCCAGAACATCGGCTGCTTCGTCGCAAAGATCGCGTCGCATTTCCTCTTCGCTGCGGCCTTTCGCCAATGCCCGGCCGCGAACCCGGTTCCAGGCCTGCGTCAACTCGCCCACCTCCTCATGCAGCTTCAGCACATACCAATCCGGATCGCGCGTGACACCGTGGTGATCGACATAGCGGCGGGAGGCCGTTTCGAAATCCTGCATGAGTTGCAACACCATAAAGTTCTTCCTTTGTTCCTGTGCATCTCAGTCTGATTCGACAGTTCTGTCCAGTATTGCTGCGGAATTCTCATTACAGCTTTAGCAAGACTTAACGGTCTTCACGCTAGCGTGAGTTTCATCCCGTTTGGAAAGCGGATTGTTTTGCGCATGAGCGTTACTCTCGATGCCCTATGGCGACGCGCCGTCAGACGCGGACTGATTGCCAGCGGCCTGGAAACGGCCCATCTGCTTGCCCGCATCGGCCTGATGCGGCAGGCACGCGGTCGTGGCGCGATCTTTACGCTGCATCATGTGCGCCCGCAGCAGATTTCCCCCATAGCCCCCAATGCGCATCTGGAAATAACGCCCGAATTCCTCGATCAGGCCATCTTGCAACTTGCCGCCGATGGCTATGATTTCATCCCCCTTGATGCGCTGCCGGCCCGGCTTGCGATGAACACCGCCCGCCCCTTTGCCTGCTTCACACTCGATGATGGCTATCGCAACAATGTCGATTTTGCCCTGCCGGTCTTCGAGCGCCATGGCGTTCCCTGCACCATCTTCGTCAGCGAGGGCTTTGCCGAGCGCCGCGCCACGCTCTGGTGGGAAACGGTAGCGCTGCTTCTGTCGCGGGTCGATAGCCTGCGTTTTGATTTCGGTGCGGGCGAAGAACAGGTATCGGTGGCCTGCCCCAAGCGCAAGCTCGATGCCTTTGACCGGTTTTCGATGTTCGTGCAGGCGGGCGATGAGACCTGCGCCGTCGCATCCATCGATGCGCTGGCGTCAGGCCACGGTATCGACGCCATGGCCATCACCTCGGCGTTGACCATGGACAGCGCAGAGCTTGCCCGGATCTCCACGCATCCGCTGATCTCTCTGGGCGCCCATACGCCCAGCCACCGCGCGCTTGGCCGGTTGACGGAAGAGGTTGCGCGCCGCGAAATGGTCAGCTCCACCGAATGGCTGGAGCAGTTGACCGGGCAGCGACCAAGAACGCTTGCCTATCCCTATGGAACGCGCTGGGCGGTGACGGAGCGCGAGCCCAAGATTGCCCGCGAGCTTGGCTATACGGTGGCCGTAACCACCCAGCCCGGCACCATCTGCGACAGTTCGATCCACGAACTGACCGCCCTGCCGCGCATTTCCCTCAACGGCTATTACCAGACTCCGCGTTATGTCACGGCACTGGCGTCAGGCATTCCCTTTGCCATGAGCGCCGCCTGACCCCTGCCGATGGCCCGCATCGGAGCGCGCTTCAGCCGCCACTCAACGGTTTCCAGAACAGAAACAGACTGTTGGCCGTCTTGCCGCCATGGGCATCCATGAGCTTCAATTCCGACAGAAGCTGAAGGCCTTCGCCTTTCAGCGTCTCGCGGTATTGGTTGACGTCCCGGTATTTGGCGACATAGCCGGATTTATCGTTCAATATCAGATTTTGCGTATGGGACAGCGTGTCGCCCATCAGCACGAAGGCGTTTTCGTGGACATAGCCGGCAATATTCCGGATGAGCTGGTGATATTTGTCGTCGTCGATAATGCAGCTGGTTACCCCCATGCACAAAACGATGTCGAAGGCCCCCTTCTCTTCGGGGATCTCGTCAACGGCGGCCTGGTGAAAGCTCATCCGTTCTTCGCCGGCATAGGTCTGCCGTGCGGCTTCCAGCAGGCCGGGAGACAGGTCGTAGCCGACGACCTTTTCGGTTTTGGGCAGGAGAAGCGCTGTATATTCGCCATTGCCGCAGCCGATATCCAAGCCGGCCTTCATGGCCGGCAGCTTGTCCAGGATGGCCGAAATGAAATGCCGCTTGCGCGCGTAAAAATCGGGCGATGCCAGATGGGAATTGCTTGCGTTCTTCCAGAATAATTCTGATTTTTCCTGATTCGACGTCATAGGATCCCCCTATTTCATCGAATTAGATGATATTAATTTAGTTTGCAGTCAATAAGATGTTCGGCACTGATCAGTTTTCAGGGAGGCAGATCCAGGCCGTGCAAGCTTTCGAGCACGGCCCTTATCACGGGCTTCGGGTTTACGGATACATCCGCGTCTTCGACCAGCCTTCGGCCTCGCCCTCGCGGCGGAATTCCACCCGGTCATGCAGGCGGAAGGGCCGGTCATGCCAGAATTCGATAGAGCTTGGCTCGATGCGAAAGCCCGACCAGTGCGGCGGACGCGGAATATCGCCGATGGCATAGCGGGCGGTATATTCGGCCACGGCCTTTTCCAGCGCAAACCGGCCTTCCAGCGGGCGCGACTGCTTGGACGCCCAGGCACCGATGCGGCTGCCGCGCGGACGCGAGGCATAATATTCGTTGGCCTCTTCGTCAGAGACCACGGTGACCGGGCCGCGCACGCGCACCTGACGGCGCAGGGTCTTCCAGTGAAAGCACATGGCGGCCTTCTTCTGGCCCAGGATTTCCTGTCCCTTGCGGCTCTCGAAATTGGTATAGAAAACGAATCCGCGTTCGTCGAAACCCTTCAGGAGTACCATGCGCACATTGGGCATTCCGTCCGTATCGACCGTGGCAAGCGCCACGGCGTTCGGATCATTGGGTTCGGCGCCTTCCGCATCCTTCAGCCATTGCGCAAACAGGGCGAATGGCTCGTTTTCCTCGGTGAAGTCACCAGTTGTTAACCGATCTTTCGACATATTAGCTAAAATGCTCCCGATCTGCTTGAACGCACCCCGTGGACCCTTTCCGGATTGGACGCAAGGTGGCTCTGACTGCAAAAATAAATAACCGCATCCGACAGCCGCTGTCACTGTTTCCAAAAGCCGCATGTGCCGCTCTTTTCGTGCTCACGGTTTCGGGCTGCACCAGCACGAGTTTCGATTTCTTCGGCAGTTCGCCCAAGGTGGACCGCAGTATCTCGACCGCCACGGTGCCCAAGCGCGCCGATGACACAACATCCGACCAGATCACCGTGCTCAACGCCGTGACCTCTGCCGATATCGTGCGGCTGGCCGGCGCTCCCCTTCCCTGGGCCAATACATCGACGGGCAGTGCCGGGGTGATTTCCGGTATTTCCGAGATGCCGGTTAACAATACCGTGTGCCGAAACTTCGTCACGACCCGCCATTCCTATGACGGGATTACCCGCGTCAAAGGTCGTGCCTGCCTGGTTCAGACCGATCAGTGGGCAATGCTCTCTTTCGAGCCGGAGATTCAGTGATTACCCTCCGGTAAGCTTAATTTTACTTTCCGCTTTCGATTAAAAGCATCTTTAGAGACTGCCGCGCTAAGCTCCTCCCATATAAGCGGTGGCCGTCTCCGATCCTCCTTGCGGGAACCGGACGGCAACAGCGAGAGTTGTTCGTCCATGGCAGACTCCACTTACAAAGGGATCTGCTCCGGCAAGAGTAATCGGTGACGGTATTATGCGCGATCCCTATTCCCTTCTTGGCGTCAAGAAAGACGCTGGAGCCGACGAGATCAAGGCCGCGTGGCGGTCCAAGGCGAAATCGCTCCATCCAGACCATAATCAGGACGACCCCAGCGCCACCAAGCGGTTCGCCGAGGTGGGCCAGGCCTATGAAGTGCTGAAGGATCCGGATCGCCGCCGCCGCTATGACACGGCCCGCGAAACGCACCAGACCATCATGCAGCAACGCGAGGCAACCCGGCAGGCGGAGGAACGCGCCAAGGCGGCCCGCGCCAATGCGGAAAAGGTGATGGAGGAACTGGCACGCGCCAATGCGCAGCGTGCCCAGGCGCAGGCAAGCGCCACAGCCAGTGCCAATGCAGGCTCAACCTCCGGCGCCGGCCAGGCAAAGGGCGAGAGCCCCGAGGACATGGTGGACCGCATCTTCGGCACCGCATCGGCAACATCCGGCGGTACGAAACCCAGCCCGGAACAGCGGCAGGCCAGTGCTTCGGGACAAGCCCAGGGCCAGAGCCAGAGTCAGGCCCAGACGGGCAGCGAGGCCGGTGCAAAACCCGAGTCAAAGCCCGAGGCTGCGGCTGCGGCTGCAAAGCCAGCCCCGCCATTGCCGTTGCAGGCTATCGAACTGATCGGCACCCTGTTGCGGCGCATCCGTGGTGAAAGCCCTCCCCCGGAAAAGGCGCCGGATCTGCTGGCCACCGCCAAGGCGACGCTGGATGACATGCTGACGCTCAACGTGCTGACCGTGACCCTGTCAGACGAACGGGAAATCCGCCTGCCGCTGGAAGCTGGCATGACGGATGGGCAGGAAATCCGACTGAAGGGCCAGGGTCTGCGCCTGCAGGGCATGCAGCG
Source organism: Rhizobium sp. FY34 (assembly GCF_005222845.1). Lineage (GTDB taxonomy): Bacteria > Pseudomonadota > Alphaproteobacteria > Rhizobiales > Rhizobiaceae > Neorhizobium. The sequence goes on from NZ_STFZ01000034.1 coordinate 112,954, forward strand.
CGGCGATCTGGTCGTGACGCTGCGCATAACGCGTGATCCGCGTTTCGTGGTGGAAGGCCACGACCTGCACACCGTGCTGTCGATTTCGCTCGAGGATGCGGTTCTGGGCGGCGAACATGAAGTGGAAACGCCGGGCGGCAAGGTGCCGGTCTCGGTGCCCGCCTGGTCCGGCTCCGACCAATCGCTGACGGTTCCCGGCCTTGGTCTTTTGAAGGAGGATGGCGAACGCGGCGACCTCATCGTCGAATTGCGTGTAATCCTTTGGGAAAAGCCGGATGAGAAAATCGTTGATCTGATGCGTCATATGCGTCACGGCCTGTTCGTATGACGCTTTTGCGACATTATCCCCACTTCGCACCCAATGTTACGGATGCTTACATGAGATGATCCCCGTCCTGCTTGAACGCCGGGACAGGCTATGCCATAGGCAACCCTCGTCTTTTATGTCTCAGAGGATAGAGTATGGCTCAGGCAACCGGCCTTATGGCAGGCAAACGCGGCATCATCATGGGTGTTGCGAACAACCGCTCGATCGCTTGGGGTATTGCCAAAGCCATCCACCAGCATGGCGGCGAAGTGGCTTTCACCTATCAGGGCGACGCTCTGAAGAAGCGCGTCGAGCCGCTGGCTGCTGAAATCGGCGCCACGCTTGCCGGTCACTGTGATGTTTCCGATGAAGCCTCGATCGATGCCGTGTTTGCCGAAATCGAGCAGCGCTGGGGCAAGATCGACTTTCTCGTGCATGCCATCGGCTTTTCCGACAAGGACGAGCTGACCGGCCGCTACATCGACACATCGGCCGACAATTTCGCCAAGACCATGCAGATTTCCGTCTATTCCTTCACCTCGGTTGCCCGGCGTGCGGAAAAGCTGATGACCGATGGTGGCGCCATGCTGACGCTGACCTATTACGGCGCCGAGAAGGTCATGCCGAACTACAACGTCATGGGTGTTGCCAAGGCGGCTCTCGAAGCCAGTGTCAAGTATATGGCGGTTGACCTCGGCCCGAAGAATATCCGCGTCAACGCGATCTCCGCCGGCCCGATCAAGACGCTTGCCGCGTCCGGCATCGGTGATTTCCGTTATATTCTCAAGTGGAACGAATATAATGCGCCCCTGCGTCGCACCGTGACCATCGAGGATGTCGGCGATGTCGGCCTCTACATGCTTTCCGACCTGTCGCGCTCGGTGACCGGCGAAGTGCACCACGCCGATAGCGGATACCATGTCATCGGCATGAAGGCCGTAGACGCTCCCGATATCTCGGTCGTCAAGGACTGACCGGAACCGAAAAGGCCAAGATGCCGTGCTCATCTATATGATCCGCCACGGACAGACTGACTGGAATGCCGAAGGTCGCCTTCAGGGCCAGAAGGATATCGGCCTCAACGATACCGGCCGCGCCCAGGCGCGGCTGAATGGCGAGGCGCTGTCGCGGCTCGTCGCGGACAAGGTGACGGATTTCGATTTCGTCGCCTCCCCCCTGTCGCGCACCCGCGAAACGATGGAACTGGCGCGTGGCGCCATGGGTCTTGACCCGAAAGACTATCGCACCGACGAGCGGCTGGTCGAACTGTCCTTCGGTGACTGGGAGGGGCATACGCTGGATGATATCCGCGCCATTTCACCCGAACGCCTGAAAATGCGCTCACGCCAGAAATGGGGATTTATCCCGCCCGGCCCGTTTGCGGAAAGCTATGAAATCCTGTCCTGGCGGGTGGGCGCCTGGCTGCAATCGGTGGAACAGCCCACGATATGCGTCAGCCATGGAGGCGTGGTTCGCTCGGTTTTGAAGCTCATTGGTGGCTGGAGCGAAAAGGATGCCGCCAAATGCGATATTCATCAGGACCGCGTCCTGATCATCGAACGCGACAATAGCCGCGCTGAATGGCTCTGACCCTATACACAGCCGTGTAGAGCCGCTTGAACCATGGCTTTACTGGACGACCTGCAGGTCATCGACAATGCGATTTCCATCCACGACCGTATAGAAGACGACAACCTTGACGCCCGATGCCAGGCCATCGAAGTTGAACTCTTCCGGCAGCTTATACAACTTGCCGTCATCCAGCGTCAGGCTGAGCTTCTTGACATCGATCGATTTGATCGTCGCTTCGACATCCACGCTCTGTGCCAGGCTGGACAGGGGCGAAAGCAGGCTCGCAGTGGCCAGGAGGGCGGCAATCAGGATACGCATCGAAAAGCTTCCATAAAGTGATCGAGTATTTTGTTTCGCAAGGGTTTTTGCTTTCCGATTGTGGCGAAATTCGCCCCGTGGCGTGACAAATTTTTATCAAATCATGAAGCAGATCTTAACCTTTTTCAACTGGGTTGACGTAGCGACTGCTCAAGCCCGCTGCACCACAAACAAATGCTCGCCAACCCTAAGAAATCCTAGAGTAAATCGTGGGGGTATATTCAATCGTAAATTAACTACCGCCACCTAGGGTGGCCTCATCAGATGCAATTTAGAGAGAAGGCGTGCGCGCTTGCTACCCTGGCTATCTTCCAAATGGCACATGGACCAAGCGCAGCGACAATGGCGACTGCCCGTCGCCGTGGCGACGGCAATCGCGCTTGTGGTCATTCTGCTTGGAGTGGCGCTTGACCAGCAGCGCGCCAGTACGCATCGCCAGATCGTGCGCGAAACGGCCGAGAGCACGATGAACATGCTGTTGCAGCGCATCGTCAGCCGGCTTCAGGGTGACGTGCTGATTGCCGATCACCTGGCAACTCTTTTCCAGCATGCCGCAGACTATACACCGGAACGGTTCGCCGATCAGGCCAGGGAGGTTCTGGCCCGCAATCCGCATACGCTCGCCGTAGCGATCGCGCCTGACAACCAGCTGGCGCAGCTCATCACCCGTGCCGACATGTCGCCTGGCGCTGCGACAGGTGCGCTGGCCATGCCGCGCATCGATCTGAACATACTGAAGCAGCGCCTTGCCACCGCCCCTTTTTCCGATCTGAACCTGATGATGCAGGGCGCAACGGATGGAACGATGACGCTTGCCATTCCCATTCAAAACGGCAGCAGTGCCTGGGGCTCTCTGGCGCTGGTTATCGATCAGAAGCGTTTTCTGGCCGAAATGGGCATCAATCCCGGCCAATCGACCGTCAGCATGCGCGAAATGCCCGGTGATGACTGGCTGCATGTCGCCATCCGCAATGTGGGCGACACCGAGACATCCATGGTCACCGGCCAGGAGAATATCCAGGATCACACCCCGCTCAGCACGACGCTTGCCATTGCCGGCGGGCGCTGGGAAGTGATGGCCGCGCCGCGCGAGGGCTGGGATGCCCTGCCGATGGACCAGACTACGTTCCGGCTGATGCTGATTGCCGCCGGACTTGCCGTCATCGTGCCGATTTTCATCGCCAGCATTCTGATTGCCGAGCGCAACCGCCATATCGATATGCTCAAGGCACGCGAAGCCAATCTGGTGGAACTGTCGCAGCGCTTCAACCTGGCCATGGAAACCTCGCGCATCGGCATATGGGAAGTTGCAGATGACAACCACCTGACCTGGGATAGCCGCGCATCCACTCTGCACGGCCAATCGAGCGACGCCCAGGAAAGCCGGCTGGAGGACTGGTTGCGCGCGGTGCATCCCGACGACGTGGACGTGGCGGAGGCCTTCTTCTTCACCTGCATCTGCTCGTCCGATCCCTGCAGCCAGGTCTATCGGGTACGCCTTGCCGATGGCCAGGTTCGCTATCTGCGCTCGGCCGGCGCCAGCTATCGCAGCCCGGATGGCAGCACCCGCACCACCGGCATCGTCTGGGACATCACGTCCGACATGATGGTCAACCAGACCCTGCGCGATGCCAAAGAAAACAGCGACATCAAGAATGCCGAGCTGGAACTGGCGCTGGACGAATTGTCCAACCGCGAGCAGGAGCTGGAGGAATTGTCGAGCCGGCTCGATCTGGCACTCGCCTCCTACAATTGCGGCACATGGGAATCCACGCCGCATACGCGCACGGAAATCTGGGATGCGCGCATGTGCCAGCTCTATGGCATCGTCTATTCGCCAAAGCCGGTCACCACAGAGCGCTGGCTGAGCATGATCCACCCGGAAGACCGGATGCTGGCCCAGCGCATATCGCCGAACTTTCCGACATCCATGAAGGAATCGCTGACCGTGCGCGTGCCGCAGCCCGATGGCAGCCTGCGCTATGTCCGCTCCATCGGCAAGGCACATACGATGCGCGACGGATCGACCAAGATCGTCGGCATTGCCTTCGACGTGACGGAAGACATGCAGCTGACACAGCAGTTGCAGGTGGCAAAGCTGGATGCCGAAGCCAAGAATGTCGAACTGGAACTGGCCAAGCGTCGTATCGAGCACAATGCCCTGCATGATCCGCTGACGCTGCTGGCCAATCGTCGCAAGCTCGATCTGGAACTCGACAGCCTGTCACGCGACAGTCGCAGCGAACGCCAGCAGGTCTCCATCCTGCATCTCGATCTCGATCGTTTCAAGCAGATCAACGATACGCTGGGCCATGCCGCCGGCGATGCCATGTTGAACCATGTGGCGCAGATCCTGACGCGCACGGTGCGCAGCAGTGATGTCGTGGCGCGCATCGGTGGCGACGAATTCGTCATTCTGGTGCGCAACAGTTGCAGTGCCGACGAAATGGCGGAACTTGCCGGACGCATTGTCGTGGAATTGCGCCAGCCGCTCAATTTCGACGGCTTTTCCTGTCGCTGCGGCGTATCGATCGGCATTGCTCAAGCCAGCGGCATGAGCATAGACGGGCGCAAGATGCTGGTGAATGCCGATATTGCGCTGTACCGGGCCAAGGCGCTGGGGCGCAACCGCTATGAGTTCTTCACGCAGAACCTGCAGGCGGAAGTGATCAACCACAAACGCACCGCCGACGAACTGCTGACGGCGATCGATGAAAACCAGTTCGTGACCTGGTACCAGCCGCAATTCTGCGCCGAAAGCATGGCGCTGACGGGCGTCGAGGCGCTGATCCGCTGGGACCATCCGCATCGCGGCATCCTGGCGCCCGATGCCTTCCTGAAGATCGCCGAAGACCTGAATGTTTCGGCCACGCTCGACCAGATCGTGCTGGAAACCGTGCTCAAGGACCAGATGCGCTGGGCCGCCTCCGGCATCGAAGTGCCGAAGGTTTCGGTGAATGTCTCCTCCAAGCGGCTGAACGACGAGAGCCTGATCGAAACCTTGAAGACGCTGGCCATCACACCGGGCAGAATCGCCTTCGAACTGGTGGAATCAATTTTCCTCGATGAGAGCGAGGACGTGGTGACCGACAATCTGGAGCGCATCAAGGCGCTGGGCATCGATATCGAGATCGATGATTTCGGCACCGGCCACACGTCCATCGTCAGCCTGCTGAAACTGAAGCCGAAGCGGCTGAAGATCGACCGCCAGCTGGTGATGCCGATCATCACATCGCCGCAGGAACGCGCGCTGGTGCGCTCCATCATCGAGATCGCCAAGTCGCTGGGCGTGGAAACCGTAGCGGAAGGCGTGGAAACCATGCAGCACGCCATGCTGCTGCGGGAACTGGGCTGCGACCTTTTGCAGGGCTATGCCTTTGCCCGGCCCCTGCCCTTTACCGATTTCACTGCAGCGGCAAGGGCTGGCTTCCGCAATGCCGCCTGACGGCCGGTGCCTGTAGTGACGACTTTACGCAGACAGACTGTTCAGTGCCCGCGCCCATCGGCCACATAAAAAGGGCTTTCCACCACGCCCGCTTTTCCACTATGACAGACCCGCTTCACGTCCAGGCGGCGCGCCGCCCAACGGTCAGGTCTTATGTCGCACAATACATTCGGTCATCTTTTCCGCGTCACCACCTGGGGTGAAAGCCATGGACCCGCACTGGGCTGCGTGGTGGACGGTTGCCCTCCGGGCATTCGTTTCACGCTGGACGAAATCCAGTCCTATATGGACAAGCGCAAGCCCGGCCAGTCGCGTTTCGTTACGCAAAGGCGCGAGGATGATATCGTCAAGGTTCTGTCCGGCGTGATGCTGGACGAGGACGGTGTGACGATGACGACGACCGGAACGCCGATTTCCATGCTGATCGACAATACCGACCAGCGTTCCAAGGATTATGGCGAGATTGCCAAGCGCTACCGTCCCGGCCATGCCGATTACGCCTATGACGTGAAATATGGTATTCGCGATTATCGTGGCGGCGGGCGTTCATCGGCGCGCGAAACTGCTGCTCGCGTCGCAGCTGGCGCACTGGCCCGTAAGGTCCTGCCGGGCGTCACCGTGCGTGCCGCCCTCACCCAGATCGGCAAGCACCGTATCAACCGCGCCAACTGGGATTGGGCGCAGATCAACGAGAACCCGTTCTTCTGCCCGGATGCCGAGATGGTTCCCGTCTGGGAAGACTATCTCGACGGCATACGCAAAGCGGGCTCCTCCATCGGCGCCGTGATCGAAGTGGTCGCCGAAAACGTGCCGGCCGGCCTTGGCGCGCCGATCTATTCCAAACTCGACCAGGACATTGCCTCGCTGCTGATGTCGATCAATGCGGTGAAGGGCGTCGAAATCGGCGACGGCTTCCAGTCGGCCGAGCTTTCCGGCGAGGAAAATGCCGACGAGATGCGCATGGGCAATGACGGCCAGCCGCTGTTTCTGTCCAATCATGCGGGCGGCCTGCTCGGCGGCATTTCCACCGGCCAGCCGATCGTCGCGCGCTTTGCGGTCAAGCCCACATCCTCGATTCTCACCGAACGCCAGTCGATCGATTCCAGCGGCAACAATGTCGATGTGCGCACCAAGGGGCGCCACGACCCCTGCGTCGGCATTCGCGCCGCACCCATCGGCGAGGCCATGGTTGCCTGCGCGCTGGCCGACCACTACTTGAGAGATCGCGGCCAGACAGGCCGGCAGAGATAACAGGCCGCCAGAGACGACAGCCCGACAGAGACAAGAAGCGTCAACGATAGGATGAAATTGCCCATGCCGTTCGATCAGAAGCGCGTCGTTGACGCCATCCGGGCCTTTGAAGCCGGCCAGATCATTGTCGTGACCGATGATGACGACCGCGAGAACGAAGGCGATCTCATCGTCGCCGCCGTGCACTGCACGGCCGAGAAAATGGCCTTCATCGTGCGCCACACATCCGGCATCGTCTGCACGCCCATGCCGCGCGAGGAGGCCAAGCGCCTGAACCTCAATGCCATGGTGGCGGAAAACGACAGCGCCCATACGACCGCCTTTACCGTCAGCGTCGATTTCAAGCATGGCACGACGACCGGAATTTCCGCCGATGACCGCACGCTGACGGTGCGCAATCTGGCCAACCCGAATGTCGGTGCCTCGGATTTCGTGCGCCCCGGCCATATTTTTCCGCTGATTGCCCGCGAAGGCGGCGTGCTGATGCGCTCGGGCCATACGGAAGCGGCCGTCGATCTGTGCAAACTGGCTAATCTGCCGCAGATCGGCGTGATCAGCGAGCTGGTGAATGACGACGGCACCGTGATGCGCGGACCCCAGGTGGCCGCCTTTGCCGAACAGCACGGCCTGCTACAGCTCTCCGTTGCCGATCTCATCGCCTATCGCCAGCGCAAGGAAACCCTGATCGAGCTGCAATCGAGCTTCGATATCGAAACGCCCGCCGGCCAGGCCCTGGCGCATGCCTATTCGCTACCCTGGGACCCGATGCAGCATCTGGCGGTGATTTTCGGCGATATTCGCGATGGCGTCGATATTCCGGTGCGCCTGCAGCTGGAAAATGTCGCCAAGGATGTGTTCGGCGAGCAGCGTTCCATCGAACGCTACATGAAGAAGATCGCCGAAAGCGGTCGCGGCGTCATCATCTACCTGCGCGAAGGGTCCGTCGGCGTTGGCCAGAAGGGCAATAACCGCAGGGCACGCATGGGCGTGGAAGATCATGGCAATGCGCAGAGCCGCGAAAGCGAATGGCTGGAAATCGGCCTTGGCGCACAGATCCTGAAAGATCTCGGCGTCACCTCGATCCGCCTTTTCTCGTCTCGCGAACGCCATTACGTCGGTCTTGAAGGCTTTGGTATCAAGATCAGCTCGACCGAGATTGTTTGAGACCCGCAGGCGGCTTCGGTCCTAACCCTTGAACCAGGCCGCCGGAACGCCGAGAATAGTCGAGAGGCTTTGGGCAACGGCGTCGGTGACATTCCGGCGGCCGTTCTCAAGGTCCGACAGGAACCCCTGCCCCAGTCCGGTTTTCGTTGCGAGTTGCTGTTGTGTCAGCCCACGCGACATGCGCAGCGCCTTGATGCGATGATCGCCGCGCAGGATGGCGATCGTCACCTCGGCCGGAAGCAAACCTTCTGCTTCAAGTTCGGCTTTGCGGGCATCATAGATGGCGACATCGTCGTCTTCGGCATCGCTGTTAAGGGCGGCCATCATGGCATCGTAATCTGCCTTCGGCAAAACCACCATTTCCTCACCATTGCTGGCCGTAATGATCTGGATCTTATGCATGGCCTCTCCTCAGTTCCGGCTGTAGGTGGTCGTCTCGCGCTTGCCGATATAGATCGCGAGGATAGTGTTGGCGTCTTCATCGAATATGACGCGGTAGCGACCGACACGCATCCGGTAACCAGCCCTGCCCTTCAGCATCCTGACGTCGCCTTCGCCCTTTATGGCGTAGTGGATCAACGCCTCCGATACCAGCTGCCGCGCATCGGCGGGAAGCTTGTCGAGGTCCTCTGCCGCACCAATGGAGAGGATCAACGTTTTCACATCGTGAAATATCGCAGGAAATCGCATTTTCGCAAGCAGATTATCGCACTATATCGCAAATCGCGACAATGGCCGACAACGTCACCCGCGCCAGCCGTCCATGAAGCACACCCGCTCCACGCCGGTGAATTTGGCAAGCCTTGCAAGCTCGGCCTCCAGCCTGTCCAGCCGCCCGGCGCTTTCCCGCACGCCCGGCTGCCACCAGATCCGTTTGACATCGAGGCTGCCGGCCTTGCGATCCGCCTTCATGTCGATGCGCCCGACCATGCGGTCGCCCTCAAGAAGCGGAAACACATAGTAGCCGTATTGCCGCTTGGGTTCCGGCACGAAGACCTCGATCCGGTAATGGAAGCCGAACAGGCGCTCAGTCCGGTCGCGGTCACGCAGGAGCGGATCAAACGGGCTCAGGACCCGCAGCCGGCCCGGCGGTTCCGGCGGCGACAGGAGTGCCGGCAGCCGATCGGCCAGCGCAAAGGACGGACGCCTTCGCCCGTCCACGCTCTCGATCTCCACTGCTTGCAGCGCGTCGCGGTGGCGAAGAACCCAGTCCTTGGCCTCCTGCGGCGTGACGATATCGAAAAACGCGGCAATTTCGCCAGACGTGGCAAAGCCCAGCCGCTCCAGCGCCGAACGGCAGGCCCAGTCGATGAAGTCGGCCTCGCTGACCTCCGGTTCATGGTGCTCTGCCGGCAAAACGCGTTCGGTCAGATCATAGATCTTCTGGAAATTGACCCGGCCGGCAATCGCCAGCCTGCCCGTCTGCCACAAGAATTCCAGTGCCGTCTTGGAGGGGTGCCAGTTCCACCAGCCGCCGGACACATGTTCATCGGTCTTGCCCTCGCGCGCCATCATCGGCCCCTGATCGCGGATGCGATCATAGGTGTCGGCCACCGCTGAATCATAATCCTCGCCACGCCAGCGCGTCCAATTGGCGCGGATACGGGCCTCGCGCCGCACGAAACGGTGCTTCCAATAGGGAAAGAACGCGGACGGAATGATCGAGGCATCATGCGTCCAGTTTTCAAACAGCGCGCCCTGCCTTTCCAGAAGATCGGTGAGATGTCCGCGTGCATAGGTCTGGTTGCGGGAAAACAGGATCAACTGATGCGCCCGCTCCACCGTCTGGATACTGTCCACCTGCACAAAACCCAGATCCTCCACCAAAGCCTGCACACCATCGCGGCCAAGCTGCCGGTTCGGCGGGCGAGAAAGCCCCTGCCGCTCCAGGAAAATGCGCCGTGCCAGAGAATTTTCGATCAGGATAGCCATGCAGAAAAACTAGCGGATGTTCGTGCTTTGTTCAAGTGTATCCGATCATGGATTGCCAATTGACGGGACTTGGTTCGCCTGCCTCTCCGGTCTATAGAGACCCCGACAGCGCAAGAGGCTTCCCACGTGCACATCATTTTCGACAAGGTTGCGCTGCGCTATGGCGAGCGCACCGCGCTCCAGCCGCTCAGCCTTGAGCTTTCAGATCAGCGCATCGGCGTGATCGGTCTCAACGGTTCCGGCAAGACGAGTTTTGCGCGGCTGGTGAATGGTCTTGCCAAGCCCACGACCGGCCGCGTGACGCTTGACGGGCTGGATACGGTGGAGGATGCGCAAGCGGTGCTGCGCGCCACCGGCTTTATCTTCCAGAACCCGGCCAACCAGATCATCCTTCCCATTGTTCGCGACGATATTGCCATGGGGCCGAAAAGCCGCGGCCTCAAAGGCAGAGCCGTGGATGAGGCCGTCGATGCCGTGCTGTCACGTTTCGGCATCGCGGATCTTGCCGCCCGCCGGCCGCATGAACTGTCGGGCGGCCAGTTGCAGCTGGTGGCGCTTGCCGCCGTGGTGGTGAATGATCCGGGCCTTATTCTGTTTGACGAGCCGACCAACCAGCTGGACCTCAAAAACCGCGCATCTGTGAAGGCAGCCATCGAGGCGCTTAGCCAGCAAGCCATTGTCATCAGCCATGATCTTGATCTTGTGGCCGATTATCCGCGCGTGCTGGTGTTTCACGAGGGGCGGGTTGCCTTTGATGGAAAAGGCGCAGCAGCCATTACCCGCTACCGGGAGATTGCCGCGTGCTGAAAAGCCTCTATGTGGATGGCCATAGCCTGATGCACCGGCTGCCAGTCAGGCCGAAGCTTTCAGCACTCCTGCTCACAAGCCTTGGCCTGTTCTTCGTGCACCAGCCACTGGTGCTGGCGCTTTCCGCCGCCCTCACCGGATTTGTCTATTTCACCCTCGGCCTTGGCTTTCGCGAGGCGCTCGGGCGGCTCACGCCCGTGCTCTTCACCATTGCCGTGCTCGGCCTGTTCAACCTCGTGCTGCTTTCGCCGCAGGAAGCGCTTGTCTCGGTGCTGCGGCTGGTCGCCATCCTGTTTCTGGCAGCCAGCGTGACGGCAACGGTAAAGATTGCCGATTTCATCGACACGCTCACCCGGATTTTTGTGCCGCTGGAACGGCTGGGCCTGCTGAAAGCCGCCGATGTCGGGTTGGCCTTCGGGCTCGTTCTGCGTTTCGTGCCGGAAATTGCCGCGCGCTATGAGAGCCTGAAGGAAGCGCATCTGGCACGCGGCCTTACCGTCAAACCGCATAAAATGATCGGCCCACTCATCATTTCCACACTGAAGGATGCCGATGCGATTGCCGAGGCAATTGACGCACGCGGCATTCGGGGCCAGTAAACAGGGCAACGACATTCTCCCGGAGAGACATTCATGACCACCAAGGACCTCGTGCTGGCGGCTCTGTTCACGGCCATCATCATCGTGCTCGGCCTTATTCCGCCCGTCACACTCGGCTTCATTCCGGTGCCGATCACCGCTCAGTCGATGGGCGTGATGCTGGCCGGCTGCATTATCGGGGCAAAGCGCGGTGCCACCGCCTATGCGCTGCTTGTGGTTCTGGTCGCCATCGGCATGCCGGTTCTCTCGGGTGGCCGCGGTGGCCTTTCCGTGCTGATGGGCCCGACCGCCGGCTATATCTTTGCCTGGATCGTCGGCAGTTTCGTCACCGGCCTTGTGGCCGAACGTTTCGTGCGCGAAGGTCAGTCGAACGCGCGCCAGATGGCCGGCTTCTTCATCGCCAGCCTGATCGGCGGCATCGGCGTCGTCTATGCCATCGGCATGCCGGTCGTATCGTTGGTGGCCGGCACGCCCTTCGACAAGGTGGTCATGGGCTCGCTCGCCTTCATTCCCGGCGACGTGCTGAAGGCAGCCATTGCCACGCTTGCCGCCCGCGCCGTGATGCTGGGCTATCCGCTCCTGCCGCAGCGGGCTTAAAGCCCTTCCGCATTCATCTCGCACTCTTGAAATGCCACCTTAAAGGTGGCATTTTTCGTTGATGGAGAAGAGAAGGCCGACCTATGATCTGAAGGCCATCCAGACGGTTTTGGGCCGCGTCGAAACGCTTGCGATGACGACATCGGCGCTTCGGGACGCGACGTCGATCGGTTTCGACCGTCATGGCATCGTCGAGATCATATCCGGTATTGCACCGTCAATGTTCTACAAGTCGATGACGACCTTTGCCGACCACCGGACATGGCAGGATGTCTACCATGTACCAATGCGTGATCTTCTCCTCTACGTAAAGTTTCAAGCTGATGTCATTACCGAGTTCAAGCTGGTGTCATTCAAGGAGAAGTAGAATGTCCGACAGTGACACGACAGACACGATGATTTCGCCTGAGACCGGTGTCACGCTCCGGCGGGACGTACGCCCGTTCAGAGTAGCCTACAAGGGACAGGAGGCATGGGTGGATCTGCCCGGCTTTTATCCCGAGAGTGACGACGAAGGCCTGCATGTGGGCGACGACATGCAGGTTGTGGATGCCGCTTTGCGGATTTTGAAGGAGAAAATCGATGGCATTCCCGCACCGGATACGATCCGCAAGTTTCGCCGCAAGCTGAAACTGTCCCAGCGAGAAGCCGGCAGTTTGCTGAAAGTCGGTGAAAGCGCTTTTGATAAATATGAGCGAGGCTTGGCAGAACCGAGCGGGCCAACAATTCAGTTGATGAAGCTCCTGGATCGCCATCCCGGCCTTTTGGACGAACTGAAAACGGGCTGACGGTTCGCCACTCAATCCAGATATTGATAGAGCCAGTCGCGCAGCTCTTCCGGAAGCGGCACCGGTTCTCCGCTTTGCCCATCACAGGCCGACCAGACGATTTCGGCTTCCGCCACCAGTTCCTCGCCGCGATACATCAGAACCGCAAAGCCTGCCGTCTTGCCGCCAATCTTGCTGACCCTGACGGAGGTTGTCACCGCATCATTAAAATGCAGGCCCCGGTGCAGGTGGCAGCCGACCTTGGAGACGCTGAAGGCGGGATCGGAGGGTTGGGGTTCACGCGCCGCCCAAAAGCGGCCAAGCGCTTCTTCCGCATAGGTAATATAGGCAGCACTGTGCATTTCACCGCGCAGGCCGACATCACGAAAGGGAACGCTGAACCCGTATTCACCCATGTCGTTTGCCACGCGCTCTGCACCCCTTGTTCCCCACAGGCTTCATTAAAGACGAGACGGATGAAGGCAACAAGACCGCAGGGCGGAAAACTCCCTTGAAAAGGGGGGCTATTTGCGCCATCTCGGCGTAAGCGACCCGTTTTGCACGGGCGACGGCAGGAGCCAACCGGATGACAACCCGCCTTTACGAGAACAAGATCTTTCTGGAGCATAACACGCCCGCCGGCCACCCGGAGCGCGCCGACCGGCTGCGCTCGCTCTCCATTGCGCTGGAGCATCCGAATTTCGACCGGCTGGAACGCGTGGAAGCGCCGCAGGCCAATGAGGATGCCGTGATGCTGGCGCATCCGGAAAGCCATTTCCTCTCGGTGATGCGCGAGATCCCCGAGGAAGAAGACCTGATCCGCCAGATCGAGGCCGATACGCATGTGAGCGCCAAGAGCCTGCAGGCGGCGCTGATGGGCATTGGCGGCGCCATGGCCGCCGTGGACGACGTGTTTACTGGCAAGGCCGACAATGTTTTCGTCGCCTCGCGCCCGCCCGGCCACCATGCGGAAAAATCGAAGGCCATGGGCTTTTGCCTGTTCAACAATGTGGCGATTGCCGCCCGCCATGCGCAAAAGACCTATGGCGTGGAGCGTGTCGCCATTGTCGATTGGGACGTGCATCACGGCAATGGCACGCAGGATATCTTCTGGGACGATCCATCCGTGCTGTTCTGCTCGACGCACCAGATGCCGCTCTATCCCTGGTCGGGCGAGCGTGACGAAACGGGCAAGCATAATAATATCGTCAATGCGCCGCTGGAAACCAATTCCGCCGGCGAGCATTTCCGCGAGGCCTTTTCCTCGCGCGTGCTGCCGGCGCTTCACAATTTCCGCCCGGATTTCATCCTGATTTCCGCAGGCTTTGATGCCCATCACCGCGATCCGCTGGCGCAGATCAACCTTGTCGGCGATGATTTCGACTGGGCAACCGGGCGGCTGATGGAAATTGCCGGGAAATACGCCGGCAACCGGGTCGTAAGCCTGTTGGAAGGCGGCTATGATCTGGAAGGCTTGGCCGAATCGGCCGGCCTGCATATTTGCAGACTGATGAAAGGCTAGTGATGTCGCAGAGCGCAGAAGGCCACGACGTTGGCGCCTACACCTTCGAAAAGGCCGTGGCGGAACTGGAAAGCATCGTGGCGCGGCTGGAACGCGGCGATGTGGCACTGGACGAATCCATTGCCATCTACGAGCGCGGCGAAGCCCTGAAAAAGCATTGCGAAAAGCTGCTCAACGCGGCGGAAAACCGCATCGAAAAGATCCGGCTTGACCGCGCCGGCAATCCGCAGGGCGTCGAACCGCTCGACGGCGCCTGAGACATCCTCTTCATCCGGGAACCGAATGTCTGCCAAGCCGTTTATGCGGCATGGCAAAAGATACCGGAAAGACCGCCAAGGGCGGCATGATGGCCTTTGTTGTTACCCTTTTCCTCACAGCCCTGGTGCTGGCGGGGGTTTACCTGCTTGGCTTTACGCCGGGCGAGACGAGCTGAGGCTGAAGAGTTTTTAGACCCTCTCTGCCCTGCCGGGCATCTCCCCCACAAGGGGGGAGACAAGCAAGACGATCCGGAGCCGCCTCAACAGAAGCCCTCCAAGCAGGCGAGAAGAGTTTACTGAAACGCGAGGTATCTTTGAGAGCACGCGGGCAGAAGCGGGGTTATCTTCCCCCCTTGTGGGGGAGATGGGCGGCAGCCCAGAGGGGGTTATAAAATCAGGATAACCCTATCACCGCACCGCCATCACCCTTTGATCCACCGCCGCAAGCGCCCGATCGACATGGCCGTCGAAGACGAGCCCCGCCTCGTCCGGTTCGATATCGATATGCGGCAGACCATTCAGGCGTACATGCAGCGATTGGCGCAGGCCCTCTTCCATGCCGCCGGCCAGAAGATCATAAAAGCGCGTGCCCGGCCCGGTAATCGCAACCGGCATGTTTTCATACAAGCTCAGCACGCGTGACAGGCCCTGGCCGAGCGCAAGCCCCGCCTGACGAAAGGCATATTGCGCCATGCGCGTGCCCTGGCGGGCCGAAAGCGCGATCTTTTCCATTTCGGCAAGCGGCACGAAGCGGGCGGGAATGGTGTTGGGCGGCACCTGGAAGGCCAGCCGCAAGATTCCGTAAAACCCGGCTGTCGCCTCGATACAGCCGCGCGAGCCGCAGCGACAGAGCCGGTCATCAACGGCATTCAGCATATGGCCGAAATTCGGCGCCGTGACGGCAAGGCTGCCCTGCCCGTCCAGCCGGGCAATGCCAAGCCCGATACTGTGGCCGAGCGACAGGGTGATCAACCCGGAAAAATCAGGCGCGTCCGCATCCTGCATCTGCCGGCTGGCCTTGGCATGCGCCACAAGCAGCGTTTCATTGTTGAGCGCCAGCTGCGCCTGCGGCAGGTCGTCCAGCAGCTTTGCAAAGTCCACCGGCCTGTCGCCGAAGACAGGCGACCAGACGAGCCGGCCCGCCTCTGCATCGACAATGCCCTTGCTGCTCAGCGACAGCGCCGAGACATCCTCCGGCTTCAGCCGCGAGCGCTCCATCAGCCGTTTCACAGCCCCTGAGACCTCATCGAGCAGGCTTGCCGGCGTGCCTTCCAGATCGCGCCTTGTGCTGAACCGGTCGATCAGCGTGCCGCGATAATCGGCCAGCGCGTAATGCACGGCATCCGAGGAAATCTGCACCGCCGCCACATGGGCAAAGCTGCGCCGCGGCGACAACATGACCCGCGGCCGGCCACGCCCGCCGGATACCGCCTGCTCCTGCCGCTCGATCGCCCCGGCCCGCTCCAAATCCGCTGTCACCGCCGTGACCGTCGCCGATGCAAGGCCCGTCTCTACCGAGAGCCCGGTATGCGACATGGCGCCGGAGCGGCGAAGCGCCGACAAGACAGTGATGAGATTTTGCCGGCGCAGCTGTTCCGTGCCCGGTTTGGCCCCGCCGGCCAAGCCCTGCAGTGCAGATGAGCTTTGGAAAGAGACAACACTGGGCATGAGAGCTCGAATTGGCTGGTGCACTGCAAATCATGGTGTTGACAGCAGGAACATCATCTGACAGATATTTTCTCGACTGTCGAGAAAAACAATCTTTCTCAGGGGATCGGGGGTTTGGCCGACAGTTTTTCGGCGAGTCAGGGCGGACGAGGAGGTCAGCCGGCTCGCGCACAAAGGGAGGTTTTGGAAATGAAATCCATCATGAAACTGATGGCGACCGCCGCTGTCATCACGTCCGTTCACATGCCCGCTCAGGCCAAGGATCTCATCGTTGGCGTATCCTGGTCGAACTTCCAGGAAGAACGCTGGAAGACGGACGAAGCAGCCATCAAGAAGGCTCTCGAAGCCGCTGGCGCCAAGTATATTTCCGCTGACGCCCAGACATCTGCCGCAAAGCAGCTGACCGACATCGAAAGCCTGATTTCGCAGGGTGCCAATGCGCTGATCGTTCTGGCCCAGGATTCCGGCGCCATTGGCCCGGCCATCGAAAAGGCCGCCAATGAAGGCATTCCGGTCGTCGGCTATGACCGCCTGATCGAGAACCCCAACACCTATTACATCACCTTCGACAACAAGGAAGTCGGCCGCCTGCAGGCGAAAGAAGTCTTCAAGGTGAAGCCCACCGGCAATTACGTGTTCATCAAGGGCGGCTCCACCGATCCGAACGCCGATTTCGTTTTCTCCGGCCAGATGGAAGTGCTGAAAGCCGCCATCGACAGCGGCAAGATCAAGAATGTCGGCGAAGCCTATACGGATGGTTGGAAGCCGGAAATTGCCCAGAAGAACATGGAGCAGTTCCTGACCAAGAACGGCAACAAGGTTGACGCGGTCGTTTCCTCCAACGACGGCATGGCCGGCGGTGTGGTGGCAGCGCTCGAAGCACAGGGCCTTGCCGGCGCCGTTCCGGTCTCCGGCCAGGATGGTGACAAGGCAGCGCTGAACCGCGTGGCACTTGGCACCCAGACCGTGTCTGTCTGGAAAGACAGCCGCATGCTGGGCAAGAAGGCCGGTGAAGTGGCTGTGGCGCTTGCCGGTGGCAAGAAGATCAGCGAAATTCCGGGCAGCACCAAGTTCAAGGGCGGCGCCAAGGGTGTGGAAATCACCTCGCAGTTCCTGACCCCGCAGGCCATCACCAAGGACAACCTGAATGTTGTTCTCGAGGCCGGCTGGATTTCCAAGGCCGAGCTTTGCCAGGGCGTCAAGGCCGGAACAGTCGCTGCCTGCAAGTAAGCAGCAGCACCAGAAGGTAGCACAGTTCTAAAAGGCAGGACGCCGCAAGCACACTTGCGGCGTCCCACGCCTGCCTGTGGCCAATGATAACACAAGGGGAGTAGAAGGATTATGGCGGATCACAGCATCGTCGTGCCTTCCAGCACTGCGCGGCCGGCAAGAGGCAATCTCTGGCAGCGCTTCTTTCAGGCGACAGAACTCGACACGCGCCTTCTCGGCATGGTCTTTGCGCTCGTCTTCATCTGGATCGGCTTTCACATCCTGTCGGGCGGATTGTTTTTGACATCCCGCAACCTGTGGAACCTTTCGGTTCAGGCGGCTTCCGTCTCCGTCATGGCCACCGGCATGGTGCTGGTCATCGTGACCCGCAATATCGACCTTTCGGTCGGATCGATCCTCGGTTTCGTCGGCATGATCATGGCGGTCACCCAGACGAAATTCCTGCCCGGCATGCTGGGCTTTGATCATCCCCTCACCTGGGTTCTGACACTGATGCTCGGCATTGCGCTGGGCGCTGCCATCGGCGCCTTCCATGGCGCAATCATCGCCTTTCTCAGCGTTCCCTCCTTCATCGTCACGCTTGGCGGCCTGCTGGTCTGGCGCGGTGCAGCCTGGATGGTGACAAGCGGCGCAACGGTTGCGCCCATGGACACCACGTTTCGCCTGATGGGCGGCGGCGCGGACGGCTCGATCGGAGCCACCGCCAGCTGGGCCGTCGGCATTGTTGCCTGCGTATTCATCGTCCTGTCGATCCTGCATTCGCGCCAGCAGCGCAAGCGCTTCGGCTTTCCTCTAAAGCCCATCTGGGCCGAATATTTCATCGGCATCGTCGGCTGCGGCGTGGTGCTTGGCGCCGTGCAAGTGCTCAACAGCTATTATATGCCTGTCAACCTGGCGCGCCGCTATGCCGAAGCCAATGGCATTGCCTGGCCGGAAGGCGGGCTGGAAATCCCGCTCGGCATCGCCATTCCCGTGCTGATCGCGCTGGGCATTGCCGTGGTGATGACTTTCATCACCAACCGCACCCGCTTTGGCCGTTACGTGTTTGCCATCGGCGGCAACCCGGAAGCAGCAGAGCTTGCCGGTATCAAGACCCGCTGGGTCACGGTGCGCATCTTTGCCCTGATGGGGGCGCTCTGCGCCATCGCCGCCGCCATCTCGACGGCCCGTCTCAATGCCGCCACCAATGCGCAAGGCACGCTGGATGAGCTTTACACCATTGCGGCGGCCGTGATCGGCGGCACCTCGCTTGCCGGCGGCATGGGCACGATAGCCGGTGCCGTTCTCGGCGCCATCGTCATGCAATCGCTGAATTCGGGCATGGTTCTGCTCGGCATGGATGCGCCACTGCAAAGCATCGTCATCGGCCTGGTTCTGGTTGTCGCCGTCTGGCTGGACACCGTCTACCGCGCACGGGCTCGTTAGGAGGAGTTGGAGATATGACGCAAAAACAGACCCCTCTGGTGGAAATGCGCAACATTTCCATCTCCTTCGGCGGCATCCACGCAGTGGAAGGCGCTTCCGTCGATCTCTTTCCCGGCGAAGTGGTTGCCCTTCTCGGCCATAACGGTGCCGGCAAGTCCACCCTCATCAAAATCCTGTCGGGCGCCTATCGCCGCAATGCCGGCGAGATCCTCATCAATGGCGAGGCCGCCGAGATCAACAATCCGCGCGATGCCAAGGCCTATGGCATCGAGACCATCTATCAGACACTGGCTGTCGCCGACAATGTCGATGCCGCCGCCAATCTCTATCTCGGTCGCGAGTTGCGCACCGCCTGGGGCACGCTGGACGATGTGGCGATGGAAGCAAAAGCCCGCGAGGTGATGGGGCGCCTTAACCCCAATTTCCAGCGCTTCAAGGAGCCGGTGCGCGCGCTTTCGGGCGGCCAGCGGCAATCGGTGGCGATTGCCCGCGCCATTCTGTTTGATGCGCGCATCCTCATCATGGACGAGCCGACGGCCGCCCTTGGGCCGCAGGAAACCGCGCAGGTGGGCGAGCTGATTACCCAGTTGAAGCGCGAGGGGATCGGCATCTTCCTGATTTCGCACGATATCCATGACGTGTTCGATCTGGCCGACCGGGTATTCGTGATGAAGAACGGCCGCGTGGTGGGCCATGCCCGTACCGAGGACGTGACGAAGGATGAAGTGCTCGGCATGATCATCATGGGCAAGGTGCCACCCGGCGCCGTGGCCGGCCCTGGTGCCATGCAGATGGCGTGAGGGATTGGGGCAAGGACGTAGCCTGTTTTGCGACAGGCTACGTTCGCGCAAGAGGTCCCCTCATCCGCCCTGAGATATTACCGACTGCGCAAGACACCGGCCAGCGTGTGAATATGCGCAGCGCCGATGCCGCAGCAGCCGCCAATCAGCGTTGCACCGGCATCCACCCAGTCACAGGCAAAGCGCGAATAAGCATCCGTCGTCAGGTCGGCGCGCGTTTCGTGCAGGCCCTCATTGGCCGCAGTCTCATCACTATCGCTCTCAAAGGCATTGGCATAGACGCCGATCTCGAGGTCCGCCCCACGTGCGCGCAAGACTGATGCCGCGACTTCGACAGCCTTCTTCATCACTTCCGGTCGGGCGCAATTGAAAAGCAACACCGATGCGCCGGAGCCCGCCGCCCATTCGGCGGCATCCGCCACCGTCTCGCCGGAACGCAGCTTCGGCTCGCCGCCGGCAATAGCTGCCGCATCATCGGCCAGCGTGAAGGAGATCCAGAAGGGTTTGCCGGTGTCTTTCACCGCAACGGCAACCGCCTCCCCTTCGGCAATCAGGCTCAAGGTTTCGCCCAGCCACACATCGACATGCGGCGCAAGGTTCTGAACCAGCACGGACAGATAATCCTGAACGCGCGAGGCATCGAAATTTTCAGGCTCATAGGAGCCGAAGATCGGCGGCAGGCCACCTGCGACAGTCACCGCGCGCCCTGATGCAACGGTTGCCTCGCGCGCCAGAGCGCCCGACAAAGCAATCAGACCGGCGCCCTCGGCGGCAAAGCGCTCTTCGCCAATGTGGAAAGGCACAAGCGCATAGGAATTGGTGGTGATGACATCCGCACCGGCGGCGATAAATTCCGCATGCACCTGGCGCACGATATCCGGGCTATCGATCAGCGCCAGCGCCGACCATTCCGGCTGCTTCAGTTCCGCGCCCAGCCGCAGAAGTTCACGGCTCATGCCGCCATCGAGAATGCGAAGTTTGTTCATGCATGCCACCCGTCAGTATCGTTCATCCAGTGGCTGGACCGTAAACGGCATCAGCCCGGAAATCGACTGTCGATTTCCGGGCTGATGCAATGATTACCAAGGTTTTTGGAAATTACTTCCAGCGCTCGCTGGGGGCGCTATTGGCCTTTTTCGGCTTACCCTTCTTGGCAAAGGGCTTGGCATCCTTGGATGCGGGCTTTGGCCCATCCTTGTAGCCGCCTTCCTTGTTGAAAGGCTTGCCTTCCTTCTTGAAGGGCTTGTCGAAGCTTTTCGCGTCGCGGCCCTCGCCCGTATAGGCAGGCTTGGCAGCCTTCGGCTTCTTCGACCAGTCGTCACGCGGGCGGTCATCGAAGGACTTCTTCACGTAAGGCTTCGGCTCGGAGGGGCGCGACAGGTCCGGCGCACGGTCAAGGCGCGTCACGCGGATGCCGCGCTCCAACGTCTTGTTCTGGCCGATGGCGTCGGCGAAACGATCGACATGCGCTTCGGCAATCTCGACATAGGTCTCGTCGCTCTGCATCTTGATGGCGCCGATTTCGTTCTTCGTCAGGTTGCCATTGCGGCACAGCATCGGGATCAGCCAGCGCGGCTCGGCATTCTGCTTGCGGCCAACCGACAGCGAGAACCAGACGGACGGACCGAATTCACTGCGCGGAGTGCGCGGGCTGCTTTCAAATTCCGGACGCTCGAACCCGCCTTCGCGCGGCTTGCGCGCAGCACCCGGCTGAACGGAAACCTCGATCAGGTCTTCCGGTGCCGACTGCTTGGCGCGGTAGAGATTGACGAAAGCAGCCGCCAGTTTTTCGGCACCATGCGCTGCAACCAGCTTGGCGATGATATCGTGTTCTTCCTCACGGGCGGCTTCCTCGAAGATCGGATCGGCAAGCAGGCGCTCCTGGTCGCGACCGATGACTTCCTCGGCAGACGGCGGGCGATCCCAGGTGGGCGTCACATCGGCGCCGGCCAGAAGCCGTTCGGCCTTGCGGCGCTGGTTGACCGGAACGATCATGGCGCTGATGCCCTTGCGGCCGGCGCGGCCCGTGCGGCCCGAACGGTGCAGGAGCGTTTCCGAATTGGTCGGCAGATCGGCATGGATGACGAGATCAAGGCCCGGCAGGTCGATACCGCGGGCAGCGACATCGGTTGCGATGCAGACGCGGGCGCGTCCGTCGCGCATGGCCTGCAGCGCATGGGTGCGCTCGTTCTGCGTCAATTCGCCAGACAGCGCCACCACATCGAAATTGCGGTTGTTGAAACGGGCGGTCAGATGGTTGACGGCTGCACGTGTGGAACAGAAGACGATGGCATTCTTGGCATCGTAATAGCGCAGCACGTTGACGATGGCGTTTTCGCGGTCGGCAGAGGCGACAAGCAAAGCGCGATATTCGATATCGGCATGCTGCTTTTCTTCCGACGTCGTGGAAATGCGCACGGCATTGCGCTGATAGCGCTTGGCAAGCTTGGCGATACCGCTCGAAACCGTGGCCGAAAACATCAGCGTGCGGCGGCTTTCAGGCGCTGCCTCAAGAATGAATTCGAGATCCTCGCGGAAGCCGAGGTCGAGCATTTCGTCGGCCTCGTCGAGAACGGCGACGCGCAGTTCCGACATATCGAGCGCATTGCGGCGGATATGGTCGCAGATACGGCCGGGCGTGCCGACAACGATATGGGCGCCACGTTCCAGCGCACGACGTTCGGAGCGGATATCCATGCCGCCAACGCAGCTGGCAATCACCGCGCCGGTCATTTCATAGAGCCATTCCAGCTCGCGCTTCACCTGCATGGCAAGCTCGCGCGTCGGCGCAATCACCAGCGCCAACGGAAAACGCGCCTCGTCGAAACGCTCGGCACCGTCAAGAAGCGTCGGGGCAATGGCGATGCCAAAGGCAACCGTCTTGCCGGAACCAGTCTGGGCCGAGACCAGCGCATCGGAGGTGACCAATGCCGGATCGAGCATGGCCTGCTGCACGGGGGTGAGGGTTTCGTAACCGCGTTTCGACAACGCCTTGGCGATCGCCGGGACGGCGCCATTCAGTTCGGACATCTACCTGTCTTTCGGATTTTCATGCGCATTGACGCGCGGGCCGCGACACTCGCGGCGGGGTATGATGCCTTCCCTAGCGATTTGCAGCGCAAATGTCAAAGCAGCAGCACCACGGCGCCAAGGCGATTGCGCGAAGGGTAAACGGTCGCAACCATCATGTCTTTGCCTGCGCCGCGAAATCCGCTAGAAGCCGGAAGTCGTTCCACTTGAAAATGCCGCTTTCCTCATCATCTTGGAAAGAGAATAAAGGCTCCGACGAAAGAGCAGAAAAGGCCCGTTTCCGTGACATCCATGCCCAAGACGCCGCTGCTGGACCAGGTCAACCTGCCGGCCGACCTGCGCACCATCGAAGATCGCGACCTGCCGCAGCTTGCGCGCGAATTGCGCGACGAGATGATCGATGCGGTGTCGAAGACCGGCGGGCATCTGGGCGCAGGGCTTGGCGTGGTGGAACTGACGATTGCCATCCACAAAGTGTTCAACACGCCGCATGACCGGCTGATCTTCGATGTGGGCCACCAGTGCTATCCGCACAAGATCTTGACCGGCCGCCGCGACCGCATCCGCACGCTTCGCCAGGAAGACGGGCTTTCCGGCTTCACCAAGCGCGCGGAAAGCGAATATGATCCGTTTGGCGCAGCCCATTCCTCCACCTCGATTTCCGCCGGTCTCGGCATGGCGGTGGCGGCGGATCTCTCCGGCACGCCGCGCAATGTGATTGCCGTGATCGGCGATGGTGCGATGTCAGCCGGCATGGCCTATGAGGCGCTGAACAATGCTGGCGCGCTCGATGCGCGCCTCATCGTCATCCTCAACGATAATGACATGTCGATTGCCCCGCCGACGGGCGCCATGAGCGCCTATCTGGCGCGGCTTGCGTCTGGCCGCAGCTATATGGGCTTTCGCGAACTGGGCAAGAAGCTGACGGCCTATCTGGGCAAGAATATCGACCGGGCAATTACCCGCGCCGTGGAACATGCGCGTGGCTATGTGACCGGCGGCACCATGTTCGAGGAAATGGGCTTTTACCATATCGGACCGATCGACGGCCATTCCTTCGACCACCTTCTGCCAGTGCTGCGCAATGTGCGCGACAATGGCAAGGGACCGATCCTCATCCATGTGGTGACGCAGAAGGGCAAGGGCTATGCGCCGGCCGAAGCTGCCGCCGACAAATATCACGGTGTCAACAAGTTCGACGTGATCACCGGCGCGCAGGCGAAAGCCAAGCCGAATGCGCCAAGCTATACGGCAGTGTTTGCCGAAGCGCTGGTGCAGGAAGCAGGGCTCGACGAGAAAATCGTCGGCGTCACCGCCGCCATGCCATCCGGCACCGGGCTCGACAAATTGCAGGATCTCTTCCCCGCCCGCACCTTCGATGTCGGCATTGCCGAACAGCATGCGGTAACCTTTGCCGCGGGTCTTGCCGCCGAGGGCTACAAGCCCTTCTGTGCGCTCTATTCCACCTTCCTGCAGCGCGGCTATGATCAGGTGGTGCATGATGTGGCGATCCAGGGTCTGCCCGTGCGCTTTCCCATCGATCGCGCAGGCCTTGTCGGCGCCGATGGCCCGACGCATGCCGGGTCCTTCGATACGGTGTTCATGGCCGCCCTGCCGGGCATGGTGGTGATGGCAGCGGCCGACGAGGCCGAGTTGAAGCATATGGTGCGCACGGCGGCAGCCTATGACGATGGCCCGATCTCCTTCCGCTATCCGCGTGGCGAAGGGGTGGGCGTTGAAATGCCGGTGCGCGGCGAAATCCTGGCCATCGGCAAGGGCCGCGTGGTCAAGCAGGGCGCCAAGGTGGCGATCCTGTCCTTCGGCACCCGGCTTGCCGAATGTCTGCTGGCCGCCGAAGATCTCGACGCGGCAGGCCTATCGACAACGGTTGCCGATGCGCGCTTTGCAAAACCGCTCGACCATGACCTGATCCGCCAGCTGGCCAGCCACCACGAAATGGTCGTGACCATCGAGGAGGGCTCGGTCGGCGGTTTCGGCAGCCATGTCATGCAGTTCCTTGCCCATGAAGGCCTGCTGGATGGCGGGCTGAAGGTGCGCTCGCTGGTGCTGCCGGATCTCTGGATGGACCAGGCCAAGCCCGAGGTGATGTATGCTCGCGCCGGTCTGGACCGCGCCGGCATCGTGAAGACCGTGTTCAAGGCGCTCGGGCAGACGCAGAAGGTCGGCGCTGCGGGGTGATGGTTATCTGGCGGAAGGTGTCTACCCAGGACTGTCGGCATCCTGTGATTCCCCCCCTCTGTCCTACCGGACATCTCCCCCTCAAGGGGGGAGATCGCATTTGAAACAAGGCCCTCTCTGCCCTGCCGGGCATCTCCCCCACAAGGGGGGAGAAACGACGCGGCAGGCGTCCCTTTCCTGAACGGGCGGCAGGGCCGGGTTAAGCCCTCCCCCTTGTGGGGAGGGTTTGGGAGGGGACTTTCTTTATGGCGATTGCCCTGCCCCTCATCCGCCTGCCGGCACCATTTCCCCATCATGACGGGGAGAGAAGATATCCGGACATCCCACCCACTCCCCTCACGCAAAAAAGGGGCGACCCTCAGGCCGCCCCTTTGATGTTTAGCTATTCCCCAGTCCGGGCTTAAAACTCTTCCCAACTTTCAGCGGTTGCAGCTGCCGAGCCGCCACCCATGCCCACGGCACCGGCGACCTTGGCCATCATCCGGCGCGCCGGTGAGGCAACGGGCTTTGCATTGCCCCGCACCGCTTCCGGCCGGCGGATCTGCATGCCCTCGCCAGCGCCACCGACGCGGAACTGGCCGATGATCTCGCGCAGCCTGCCGACTTCGCTGGAGAGGGCGGCGCTGGCGGCAGTCGATTCTTCCACCATGGCGGCATTCTGCTGGGTCACCTGGTCCATCTGGTTGACGGCCGTATTGACTTCCGCCAGACCGACCGACTGTTCCTTGGCCGAGGTGGCAATCGCATCGAGCTGGCTGTTGATCGTCACGACCTGCTGTTCGATGACCTTCAGCGCTTCGCCGGTTTCCTGCACGAGGCGCACGCCGGTCGAGACTTCATCCACGGAATTGCGGATCAGGTCCTTGATTTCCTTGGCGGCCTGAGCCGAGCGCTGGGCAAGTTCGCGCACTTCCTGCGCCACAACCGCAAAGCCCTTGCCGGCTTCACCGGCACGCGCGGCTTCAACGCCGGCATTCAGCGCCAGAAGGTTGGTCTGAAACGCAATCTCGTCAATCACGCCGATGATCGAGGAGATCTGGTTCGACGATTGCTCGATGCGCTGCATGGCATTGACGGCGCTGGATACGACCTCGCCGGAGCGGCGCGCCGAGCGGTTGGCTTCCACGGCCACGGTCCGGGCCTCTTCCGTGCGCTTGGAGGAGTTGGTCACATTGGCGGTGATTTCATCGAGTGCGGCTGCGGTTTCTTCCAGAGACGCCGCCTGCTGCTCGGTGCGCTTGGACAGATCTTCGGCGCTCTGGCTGATTTCGCGGGTGCCATCGCCAATCGTGCCGGTGGCGGTGGAGACCGAGCGCAAGCTCTCTGCGAGTTGCGAAACTGCGGCGTTGAAATCGGCGCGCAGAGCCTCGAAATCGCTGGCGAAGGGTTCGCTCAGGCGGAAGGTCAGGTCGCCATCCGACAGGTGCTTCAGACCCTCAGCCAGACCATGGGTGGCCTTTGCCATGTCCGCGGCCCGCTGGCGGTCGCTTTCCAGCGTGCGGCTGCGCTCGCTGTCGGCTGCGGCACGCGCGTCGCTGGCTTGCTTTTCCAGTTCACGCCCACGCAGGCTCTTGTCCTTGAAGATCTGCACGGCCTTTGCCATGCCGCCCAGTTCGTCGCCCCGACCCAGACCATCGACCACCGCCGACAGATCGCCATTGGCAAGCACGGTCATGGTGGTTGACATATCGCGGATCGGCTTGACCAGCCAGGCGCGGATGGCAACAAAGCCACCGAGAAGAACGAGACCGAGGCCGCTGAAGACCGCAACCAGCGTCATGGTCGTGGTGGCGTTCGTCATATCGGTCAGCTCCGCGCTCCTCGCGTCGGCGGCATTCACGAGATCTGTCGTGACGGCCGAAAACCTGGGCGAAATCGCCGCAAAGGCGGGCTGGCACTGGGTCTGGAAAGCGAGCTGAGAGGCGTCGACCTCCTGATCCGTGGTTGCCTTTTTACCTGCCGCAATTGCCGGGCCGCAGGTGGTATCGATAATGGCCAGCACATCGGTCCGCAGCGGTGCGATGGCCGGATTGCCAGGAATAGCCTTGGCGACGAGATCCATGAAGCCAACAAAGGATGCGCGGGCCTCCTGAACTTCCTTTTCAGCCTTGGCATTCTGTTCATCGGTACGCGCCATCATCAGGTCGCCAATCGCGGCGCGGGTGGCCTGCAGGCTGCGGTTGGAACGCGCCAGATAGAGCGCTGCCTCGGATTCCCCCTCCAACAGAAGACTATATGCGGTATCGATGGACTGCATCTTCTGGCCCGAATAGAGGGCTATGGCGACGGTAAAGAGACCGAAGCCGGCCATGATGATCAAAAACTTTCCGACGATAGAAATGTTTGCCACTTGCCACTCCTGCGGGAACCTGGCGTTCATCCAAGGGAGCCACGAGCAAATCATTCACCGGGCAAACCGTTCAAGAGGCAGGGATAGGACATGGCTCATCGTCAGCGCACGGACCGGGCGCTGGAGCCGCATCGGAGCGCCCTGCTCTGCCGACCCGCTGCGTCTTGATCGACGCGCATCTTCGGCGTCACAAGAATTATCAATTCAATCCTAAATATCGGTTAATTCTAATATAACACGCTGTCACTTCAGGTTCGGGCAATCGGCAACACACTCTATTTGTATTCTGTGCAGGCTCCGGGGCGTCGAGACGATTCCGGTCAATTGGCCGGGTTTGCGACAAGGAAAAGCACGTCCAGATCCTTTTCCGGAGTGAAATCCTGCTTTTCCAGAACAAAGCTCGTCGGCCCGGTTTTCTTGACGCCCTCGCCGCAGAAGCTGACGAAATTCTTCGGGTCACCCTTGTCAATGGTGAGCGTGAACCTGCCGATTGAGCCGCCCCAGTTGGCGCCCGTCTTCAGCACATAGGAGATCCAGGCCTCGGTATAGTTCGGGCCACCGCTGGCGGCGGCCTTTTCCAGCTTTGCCGCCGTCTTCATGAAGGCATCGTCCAGACAGAAACGCTGCCTGTATTCCCCGTAGGAATAACCGGGCTTTCCCTCGCTGATGAAGCTCATGGCAACGGTTGCGCCGACACTTGGCTTGTAGCGATGGCTGACGCGTACGGGTTTTCCGGCCGCAAAGCGCGTCTTCCACCAATAGGCGGAATGCAGGGTCCAGAGCGGCCGGTAATCGGTCGTCCAGCCCTTGCCCGCATCATAGGTATCGGCAAACAGCAGACCCTTGGCGATCCAGTCCTGCACCATGTCCGGGGAAAGCTGCGTTATGGCCGATGCCGTCGCATCGCTATAGGGCAGCAAGGGCACATTTGCCTTGCGCAATTCCTCGGTGCGATCAACGCCCAGCGCCGTCACACGCTGGTCGAGCGCCGGCTGAATGGTTTTGCCATCCTGCTGCACCGCAAAGCCGAGGAAATTGTCGACCTCCATGTCGGGTATCGCGATCATGCCGTCGGGCGAACCCTGAATATCGGGCATGGGAAAGGCGATGACGCTGTCCACGTCCTTGTCGGATGTGTTGCGGAAGACATAATCGACCCGCACCTCAGTCATCGACAGGTAAAGATCTTCCTGTTCCATCGCCACATCGGAGGTCTCGACATAGACGAGACCGCCTGTCTTCAGCTCAGCCATCGTATCATTGGCAAGAGCCGGCGCGGCAAAGGCGCACAGCGTAAAAACATAGAGTGCGGTTCTGGTCATGGTTTCCCCCCAAGCACAACAGGCTTTGCAGACTAACCGCCGCTCCTTGTTTCGCAAGTGACTAAAAGAGAAGGGGCCAGTCTTGCGACCGGCCCCTTCCCGCATTCCTATCGATCGGGATCAGAATTCTTCCCAATTGTCCTGCGCCGGCTTTGCTGCGGGCGAAGAGCCTCCAAAGGCCTGGGCGAGCTTGCCATGCAGGGCATTGGCCGGCGATGGCGCCGGCCGCGCCGAGGCAGGGGCTGCCACCGGGCCACGCCCGATGGCGGGCTTCGTCAACGGCTTGGCGGCGCTGCGGAGCGGCAACTGGCCAGCGGATGCGGACGTCGTGGACGCACGGGCAGCGGTGAAGGAAGACGATGCCGGCGGCCTTGACGACGCGCCCTGACCGGCGGCCTGACGGCTTTCGACCGCAGCGCCAAGCTTGAACTGGCTGAGCAGATCGTTCAGCTCGCCTGCCTCGCGGGCCAGCGCATGGCTTGCGGCTGTCTGTTCTTCCACCATGGCGGCATTCTGCTGGGTGTTCTGGTCCATCACGCCGATGGCGGTATTGATCTCCTGCAGGCCGGTTGCCTGTTCGCGCGAGGAGGTCACGATCGCCTTGATGTTCTCGTTGATCTCCTGAACCTCGACGACGATGGCTTCCAGCGCCTCGCCGGTTTCGCCCACCAGCGCCACGCCGGCATCCACCTGCTGGCTGGAATTGGTGATGAGGCCCTTGATTTCCTTGGCCGCATTGGCAGACCGCTGCGCCAGTTCGCGCACTTCCTGGGCAACAACGGCAAAGCCCTTGCCGGCTTCACCAGCGCGTGCTGCCTCGACACCGGCATTCAGCGCCAGGAGGTTGGTCTGGAAGGCGATATCATCGATAACGCTGATGATGCTGATGATCTCGTTCGATGACTTGGCGATGCCTTCCATGGCGCCGACGGCCCGGCGCACCACATTGCCGGATTTCTCGGCCCCGAGACGGGCACGTTCGACACGCTGGCCGACATCTTCGGCGCGCTTGGCAGATTCGCGCACCGTCGTGGTGACCTGCTCGACAGCGGCCGCCGTCTGCTCGACAGAGGCTGCCTGGCGTTCGGTGCGCTTGGCCAGATCATCGGTGGCGGCGCGGATTTCAGCAGCGCCGGCATGAATGGCAGTTGTGTTACGGCCAACGCCTTCCAAGGCATCCTGCAACTTGCCGAGCGCCTGGTTGAAATCGACGCGCAGGCGGTCGAGATGGTCGGCGAAGGGCTTTTCCAGGCGGTAGGAGACATTGCCATCGGCAAGGCTCGACAGGCCATGGGCCAGCGAATTCATGGCGAAATCGACCTCGGATGCCTCGCGCGCCTTGCGAGCGTCGTTCGACTGGCGTTCCACTTCGCTGGTCTGGCGCAGCTCATCGGCCTGCTGCGACAGGCGCAGCTTTTCGATGGCGGCATCCTTGAACACGGCGACGGCTTTGGCCATTTCACCCACTTCGTCGCCACGGCCAAGGGCAGGAACCTCGATACCGTTATCGCCGGCGGCCAGTGCCGTCATGGCGCGCGTCATGCCGACGATCGGCGTGACGATGGCCCGCGACAGAAGCCAGATGAGTGCCACGGAGATCACGCCGGCTGCGGCTCCGCCGACAATCAGCGTCCACAGAAGCGTCATATGCGCAGCATTCTGCTCGGCCAGCTTCTGGCCGGTCAAGTTGCCAATCTGGGTCTTCACCTTGGCCGCTGCGGCACGGAATTCGTTCAGCTGCGGCGAGATTTCCCCGGAGGACTGGATCATCTTTTCCAGCGCAGCACCCGTTGCCTCCTTGCGCGCCTTAAGCTCAGGCTCGACGCGCGTGGTATGAAAACCATCGGCGCCGCGGCGCATATCGGCAAGCGTCGCAGCAATGTCCGGATAGGCGGACGACAGGCTGGTGGCCTTGTCGAGGGCCGCAACCAGCGCCGTGCGCTTGGCCATGACGATACCTGCCATCTGGTCGCTACCCGACAGGATGAAGCCGCGTTGGTTCAACGCCTGCTCCAGCTGCGCTTCCATGGCATCGGATACGGCAGATGAAATGAGCTGCGACTGGGCGAGCCCGCGCGAGGCATCCGTCGATCGAAGGCCCTGCCAATAGACCATGGCGGAGGCGAGAAGGCAGACAAACATCAGAGCGAGAAACGTGCTGATCAGCTTCTTGTTCAATGAAAGATTTTTCAACAACATGGGGCACCGCATTCTTGGAGCTGGTGATAATAGGCTCCTAAAGAATCCGATGGACGTTAATATTGCGTTGCCTGCGGAGGGCAGTTCACAACACTCTTGGGTTGTTCGCACAAAAAAGCACGCGAAACCCGAGTCAAACTTGCATTTTGCCAGGTTTGAGGGCGGAGAGCCGCGGGCAATTGGCGGGGTCATAGAGCGGTAAACCGGGCTTTGTCACCGAAATCTCTTGCACGCAGGCCAAAGGAGCGGCATGGACGGGGCATGACATCTTCCGGACCTCCCAGACTAGACCAGCTTCTCGTGGCTCGCGGCCTGTTCGCCAGCCGATCCCGCGCCCGCGACGCCGTTTTGCGCGGCACCGTCAAGGTTGACGGCCAGACGGTTTTGAAACCGAGCCAGGTCGTGGCATCGAATGCCACCTTTTCCATCGACGACCCGGCGCAGGACTATGTGTCGCGCGCCGCGCTGAAACTCGTGGCCGCGCTCGATCACTTCAAGCTTGATCCCGCCGGCCTCAACTGTCTCGATATCGGCGCCTCGACCGGCGGCTTTACCGAAGTGCTGCTGAAGCGCCAGGCGGCGCATGTGGTGGCCATTGATGTGGGCCATGGCCAGATCCATGACCGCATTGCCGGCAGCCCGCGCGTGACCAGCCTTGAGGGCCTCAACGCCCGCGCCCTGACGCGCGACGACATTGGCGATGACGAGATCGGCATGGTTGTTTCCGACGTCTCCTTCATCTCGCTGAAACTGGCGCTGCCGCCGGCGCTCGACATGGCCGAACCCGGCGCGGTCTGTGTGCTGCTGGTCAAGCCACAATTTGAGGCGGGCCGCGATTTCGTCAGCAAGGCCGGCCTATTGAAGGACCCGGAGACGGCACCGGACGTGGCCGCCGACCTTGAACGCTGGCTTGTCGAGGAGATGGGCTGGGTGAGCATTGGCCTCATCCCCTCGCCGATTTCCGGCGGCGACGGCAATGTCGAATACCTGCTGGGTGGACGCAAGCCATGAGCACGCAAACCGTCACCATCACACGGCTTGGCGCGCAAGGGCATGGCATTGCCCATGGTGCCGACGGCCCGATCTTCGTGCCCTTTGCGCTGCCCGGCGAAACCGTGGCGATTGCCCGCGTCGGCAACCAGGGCACCGTGATGTCCACCTCGGTCACCGCGCCGGAGCGCATAGCGCCGCTCTGTCGCCATTTTGGCCCCGAGGGCGATGCCTGTGGTGGCTGTTCGCTGCAGCATCTGGCCGATGCGCCCTATCACGCCTTCAAGCGGCAGCTGGTCGTCGATGCGCTGAAATCCAAGGGTCTTGAGCCGCCGGTCGGCGAACTTGTGACAGCGGCACCCCGCCAGCGCCGGCGCGTGGTATTTTCCGTGCGCAAGACCGAGAAGGAATTGCTGCTCGGCTTCAATCGCGGCGAAAGCCACACGATCGTGTCGATCGTCGAATGTCCCATCTCGTCCGATGGCATTATCGGGCGATTGAACCTCATCCGCACGGCAGCCGCGGCCCTGGCGCAGGGCTCCGAGACCTTCCGCCTCACCGTCACCGAAACGCAAAGCGGGCTCGACCTTGCCGCAGAGGGTTTCAAGAAGATCGAAGACAGCCAGCGCCGCGCCGTGGTGGAAACCGTGCTGACGCTGAAGGGCGTTGCCCGAGTTTCGGTGAATGGCGAAACGCTGGTGGAGCCGCAGAAGCCGCAGCTGGATTTTGGCGGCGTGCTGGTCTCCCCTCCTCCCGGCGGCTTTACCCAGGCGACCCGCGAGGCCGAAGAGGCCATGTCGGCGCTGCTGGCCGGCCATTTTGCCAAATCCAAGCGTATCATCGACCTGTTTGCCGGCTCCGGCACCTTTGCGCTGCGGCTGGCCCGCCATGCCAAGGTGCATGCGGTGGAAGGCGACGAGAAGGCGGTTGCCACACTCGACCAGGCCGCGCGCCGCGCACAGGGGCTAAAGCCGGTGACGGTGGAAAGACGCGATCTCTTCCGTCGGCCAATGATGCCGCAGGAACTGAAAATCTATGACGGGATTGTCTTTGACCCGCCGCGTGCCGGCGCCGAGGTTCAGGTCAAGGAAATGATCCGCTCTGGCGTGAAGAAGATTGCCGCCGTCAGCTGCAATCCGCTCACCCTTGCCCGCGACCTTGCCATCCTGGTCGAGGCCGGCTACCGGATCACTTCTGTCACGCCGATCGACCAGTTCCTCTGGTCCTCGCATGTGGAAGCCGTGGCACTTCTGGAAAAATAGGCGTCAGCGCCCGAGCTGCAATGTGCCGCTGCCGGTGACATTCGGGCAGCGGCAGCTGCCGCCCACCCGACCGGCATCGGCACGGCAGATGCTGGCAAGCTTGCCTCTTGCGCCGGGGGGTGCCTGCACGATGCAGATATAGCGCTGGCGCTGCTTGTTGCCATCATTGGTATCAACCCGCGTATTCGGCCCCTGCTGCGCCAATGCGCCGGTGGCCGCCATCATGAGGATCGTGAGACCGGCCATCAGTCTGGTCATGGTATTCTCCCGGACAGGTGAGGATTGCATAGCTGCGCAGTCTTCTACGCTCGAGATTAATCTGGTGTGAATGCAGACCGCAAGCCTGTCTCTTCCTATCGCTTCAGGAAAGCCTCGAAGGCGGCGCGTGCCTCGGCGCTGCGCAGTTGTGTGGAGAAATGCACCATTTCCTCGTCAATGCGGGTGAGGACTTCATGCGTCGAGCCACGCACCAGATCGCGGGCGATCTTCAGGGCGCCGGCAGGCTTTGAGGCCAGCGATGCGGCGATCTTCAGCGTCTCGGTCTCGACCTCATCGGGCGCGACGACTTTCCAGATCAGGCCGGCTTCGCGCGCGGCCTCGGCGGAAAAACCTTCGCCGGCGGCCAGAAGCGCAAAGGCGCGCTGATGGCCCATGATACGCGGCACGATGAGCGATGAGCCCGCTTCCGGCACCAGCGCCAGATCGACGAAAGGCGTCTTGAACAGGCTGCGGGAGGAAGCGACCGTCAGGTCGCAATGCAGATGCAGCGTCGTGCCGATGCCGATCGCCAGGCCATCGACGCCGGAGACGAGCGGCTTGCCATAGCTTGCGAGCACTTTCAGGAAATCGACGGCAGCCGGCGGATCCTTGTCGCCCGACATGGCATAGGTGAGGAAATCGCCCATATCATTGCCGGCGGAAAAACAGCCCTCGCTGCCGAGAAAGGCGACTGCCCTGATGGCGCCATCATGCCCCGCCTCATGCAGGCCCATGACCATTTTGCGATACATGGCAGATGTGATGGCGTTCTTCTTGTCGGGCCGGTTGAAGCGGATGACAAGCACGCCGGGATGGGTTTCGGGGCGTTCGATCAGGATGTGGTCGGTCATTTTGCGTTTCCAGTTGCTGCCTGCCATCACAAGACGCGAGGCTGTTTCGAACCAAAAGTCCCTCTCTGGCCTGCCGGCCATCTCCCCCACCAGGGGGGAGAAGACTCGCGGTGGCCACTCGCTCGACCAATTCAACGCTGTGGCTTGGGATCACAGCCGGGCCGCAGGTTAAGCCCCTCCCCCTTGTGGGGAGGGGTTTGGGGCGGGGTCTTAATCCAAAACCGCCCGCGCCGCCGTCAGGCTGGCTTCACCGTGGATGACGCGGTCCTTCAGCGCCCCCGTCTCGGCAATCAGGTTTTCCGCCGCAAACCGGCAGAGCGCCAGACGCTGGTCGCGGCCATGCTCCTCATCGGCAAGCGCCCCCTTGGCGAGATAGGCGCCGGTGAGCGCAAGGCCAAACAGCCGCTGATAGGGCGTCGCACCAGAGAGAGCTGCCGTCATATTGCCCGAAGACAATTGGACCAGCAGCCATTCGGTCGTCTCTTCGAGATCGGTAAGGCTTGCCGAAAGGCGATCTGCCGTATGGCCAAAACCATCGAGATTGGATGAGCGCACCTGATCGGCGATAGCCTTCAGCTCGCCGATGAAGCCGCGCACCTGCGCGCCGCCCGACAGCGGCAGCTTGCGGGTGACGAGATCGGCGGCCTGGATGCCATTGGTGCCCTCATAGATCGGCGCAATGCGCGCATCGCGCCAGAGGCGGGCGGCACCGGTTTCCTCAATGAAGCCCATGCCGCCATGCACCTGGATGCCGAGCGAGGCGACATCGACGCCGGCATCGGTGGCAAAGCTCTTGGCAATCGGTGTCAGAAGCGCGGCGCGCTCGGCAAAGAACCGCGCCTCCTCGCCATCCGCATGATGGCTCATGTCGGTTGCGTGGGCGCAGGTGTAGCAGATGGCGCGCGAGCCTTGCGTCAGCGCCTTCATGGTCAACAGCATGCGCAGCACATCCGGATGCTCGATGATCGGCGACATGCCGGTGCCGGTCCAGCCGGGCGCCTTGCCCTGCGTGCGATCCTTGGCATATTGGATCGCCTTCTGGGTGGCAGCCTCGCAGATGGCAACGCCCTGCATGCCAACCGCAAGCCGGGCAACGTTCATCATGGTGAACATGCAGGCCAGCCCCTTATTCTCCTCGCCGATCAGATAGCCGACGGCGCCCGGCTCGCTGCCGAACCTGCCATCGCCATAGATCATCGTGCAGGTGGGCGAGCCATGAATGCCGAGCTTGTGTTCCAGCGAATGGCAGTAGAGATCGTTGCGGGACCCAAGCGCGCCATCCGCGTTCACAAGGAATTTCGGCACGAGGAAGAGCGAGATGCCGCGGGTTCCCGCCGGCGCATCTGGCAGGCGCGCCAGCACCAGATGGATGATATTGTCGGTGACCTCATGGTCACCCCAGGTGATGTAGATCTTCTGGCCGAAGATGCGGTAGCTGCCATCGTCACGGCGTTCCGCGCGGCTCTTCATCACGCCGAGATCGGAGCCGGCATGCGGCTCCGTCAGGTTCATGGTGGCCATCCATTCACCTGACACCATCTTTTGCAGGAATGTCTGCTTCAGCGCGTCGGAACCATGGGCGGTCAGTGCATCCACGGCGCCCATCGTCAGCACGGGGCCGAGCGCAAAGCCCATGGAGCCGGAATTCCACATTTCGAGCGCTGCGACATTCAGCATATGCGGAAGCCCCTGTCCGCCGAATTCCGGCGAGGCGGTGAGCGAATTCCAGCCACCTTCGGCCCATTGGCGATAGAGCCCAGCCCAGCCTTCGGGCACGATGACCTTGCCATCCACCAGCTTTGCGCCCTGGCTATCGCCGATAGCGCCAAGTGGCGCGACCTCATCAGTGGCAAAACGTCCCGCTTCCGATAGGATGGCCTCCACGAGGTCGTCGCTCAGATCGGTGAGCTTCCCGTCAGCGATTGCGCGCGACAGACCGACGACATGGTTGAGGGTGAAGGCGATCTCTTCGACCGGCGCCTTATACATGACAGTTCCTCCTCAGTACTGGCATAGTCTGCGCCCGCCCTCCATCCAGACCGGCGCAGACATGATGTCTTCGGGCTAATTGATTTTTACGTAAACGTCAACTGTTTCACCGGGGCTCTGGCACAGACCAATGGTCGCGGCGATACATTCATTGCCGGCAGCGGGCACCGGTGCGACGAGGGGAATTTCCGCGTGTTTGCCGGTTTGACGGCGCCAAGTGATTGCGCGGCAAAGCATGCGCAATAACACGCATAGAGGCTGTGGAACCGTGAGGCTGAAGGCGGGTTCGATCACAGGTTCGTTCAAGAGAATTTTGGTGTGCACAGTGTCACACCGCTGTCATCGGTTGCAGGGTAACGGAACTGGAACCCTTCTAAATCTCACAATGGGGAGAACACGATGACCGAGATTGACAAGAGCCAGCTGTCCTGGGACGCATGGGACGAGTTGCAGAACCCGCCGCCGGCTGAAACAGATTTCGACCAGGTGGTTGAACGCGCCATTTCGCGTCGTGGCTTCCTCAGCAGCGTTCTGGCCTTCGGTTCGGCCGCAGCCGCCATGGGCACGCTCGGCAACCTAATGAGCTCCACATCGGCTCAGGCCCAGGAAGCCTCGCGCTTCCCGTTCAAGCCGGTTGGCATTGCCACCGACCATACGATCCACGTGCCGGAAGGCTATTCGTGGAAGCCGCTTGCCAAGTGGGGCCAGCCGCTGTTTTCGAACGTCGCAGACGTCGATCCGATAAAGGGCGTCAGCCTTGAGAATTCCGACAAGGTTTTCGGTGAAAACACCGATGGCATGGAACTCTTCGTTGTTGGCGAACACCAGCTGATCGCCGTGAACCACGAATATGTGAATCCGGAAATCAACCTGCCGCATCGCGAAAAGGGCAATCCGGCCAATGCCGATGAAGTGCGCATTCTGCAGAACATGCAGGGCGTTACCGTGATGGAAGTGGCCGAAGGCGCAAACGGCTGGCAGATCGTTGTCGACAGCCCGTTCAACCGCCGTATCCACCACAACACGCCGATGAAACTGTCCGGCCCGGCTGCCGGCTCGGAACTGGTCAAGACCGCTGCCGACCCGAATGGCACCGACTGTCTCGGGACCTTCAACAATTGCGGCGCCGGTCGCACGCCCTGGGGCACCTACCTCACCTGCGAAGAAAACTTCAACGGCTACTACGGCACGACCAATGCCGAGTTCAAGCTGCCGGCCGATTACAAGCGTTACGGCATTGTTGCCGAGACCCGCTATGCCTATGAAAAGTTCGACGAGCGCTTCGATGTCGCCAAGAACCCCAATGAACCGCGCCGCGCCGGCTATGTCGTGGAAATCGACCCGTCGAATGCCAAGTCGGTTCCGGTCAAGCGCACGGCTCTCGGCCGCATCAAGCATGAAAATGCTGCTGTCGTGATTGCCCGCGACGGTCGCGTGGTTGTCTATATGGGCGACGACGAGCGTGGCGAATTCCTCTACAAGTTCGTCTCCAACGGCATCTATGTACCGGGCGGCGAAACCTCCAAGCTGCTCGACGAAGGCACGCTCTACGTTGCCAAGTTCTCCGACGACAGCACCGGCGAATGGCTGGCCCTGACGCCTGAGACCACCGGCATGAAGATCGACGAAATCTGCGTCTTCACCCGCCAGGCAGCCTCCAAGGTCGGCGCCACCACCATGGACCGCCCGGAATGGGTTGCCATCAACCCGGTCGCCATCGAAGCCTATTGCGCGCTGACCAATAACAGCAACCGCGCCGTGATGAAGGACGGCAAGATGCGCGCCAATGCCGGCGGCGATGTTCTGGCACTGAATGCCGCCAACCCGCGCGAGAAGAACAATTACGGCCAGATCGTTCGCTGGTACCCGGAAAATGACGACCATGCCGATGGCAAGTTCAAATGGGACCTGTTCTGCATGGCCGGCAATCCGTCGGTACACAAGGATGCCTATGCCGGATCGCAGAACATCAACGAAGGCAATATGTTCAACTCGCCGGACGGCATGATGTTCGACTCAACCGGCCTGCTCTGGATCCAGACGGACGGCGAAGATTCGAACGAAGGCGATTATGCCGGCCAGGGCAATAACCAGATGCTGGCAGGCGACCCGGCAACCGGCCGCATCGAGCGCTTCCTGACGGCACCGAAGGGTTCTGAAGTGACCGGCCAGACCTGGTCTGCCGACAAGCGCACGCATTTCGTCGGCATCCAGCATCCTGACGCGCCCTTCCCGGATGGCGAAGGCAAGCTGCCGCGCTCCACGGTGATTGCCGTCAAGCGCAACGACAATGCAATGATCGGCTGATAGGCCATCACGTTACCAGGAAGGCGCGCTGGAGCATCCGGCGCGCCTTTTGCGTTCGGGTCTTTTTGACAATCATCATGGCCGCAGATGACTCTTGCCGCCCACCGCATCCCGTGAATAGATGCTGCAGTAGCGAAGGAACCCGTCCATGCTCTCCATCGTCCAATCCATTCCAGGGCTCGTCTGGGCCTATCAGTTCAACAGCCAGACACGCGCCTGCAAGAGATTGCCGCCGGATGCGACCCGCGAGGATCTGGTGTTCGAGGGCGACGGGTTTCGCTGGCTGCATCTCAATCTGGCCGACAGCCGCGTCACCTCGTTTCTCGAGGAATTTCCGCAACTGCCGCCTGCTATCATCAGCGCGCTGACGACGCATGAGACGCATGCCTCGATCACGCTGGAAGACGGCATGATCTATGGCACGCTTGTGGATTTCCAGCGCGAATTTGACGAGGAAACTCGCGATATCGGCTGGCTGCATTTCGCCGTCTGCGGCAATCTTCTGGTCACCACCCGCCTGCAGCCCTTGCGCTCCATCGATCGGGTGCGCACGGCGGTGGAGAAGAACCCCGCCCGCTATCGCCAGCCGATCGATATTTTCGAGGCCATCGTCGCCGAATTCCAGCGCGCTCTGATTGCGCTGGTGATCGAACTGACGGAAGAGTTGAACCAGATCGAGGATGTGGTATTTGGCGCAACCACGCAGGACGAGCGCAGAAGACTTGCGCCCGTGCGCCGCATGGTGGTGCGCCTGCATCGGCATCTGCGCACGGTGCTGACCCTGCTGCGACGGGCAGCCGCTGCCGATGACGACGAGTTGCCGCCGGGCTTCGATGACGTGGCAGGCCGGCTGACCAGCCGTCTGGAAGCGGTCGATCACGATGTCTATGCGCTGCAGGACCGGGCGCGCCTGCTGCATGAAGAAATCGATTCCAAGCTCTCGTCGGAAACCAACCGCCACCTCTATATCCTGTCGCTGATGACCGCCTTCCTCCTGCCGCCCTCGCTGGTGACCGGCTTTTTCGGCATGAACACATCCGGCCTGCCCTTTGCCCATGGCGAAACCGGCACGGCCTATGCGCTGGGCTTCATCGCGCTTTCGGTGGCCGGTGCCTGGTGGCTGCTGCGGCGAGCCGGCATTTTGTAGTCTATCCAAGAATTCCCTCTGGCGGGCTGCAACTGGAAATTCTTAAACAGGCTGAAAACAAAAAAGCCGCCCGGCAGAACCGGACGGCTTTGTGATTTCCAGGCAGAACTCGCTCAATAGAAGGGCGAATAGCACTGCTGGCGCGGCCCGCCATAGGGCTGGAACGTATTGGAATAGGCATCGTAGGAGCGGTAGCGGCCAGCGCAATACTCATAGTGACGCGGGTTGAGGCCGGCGCGCACCGGCGCACGGTAGGCCGGCGGGGCAGCATAGCGGGGCTGCGCGGCAGCCGAACCGGCAATCAGAGCGCCGGCGATCAAGGCACCGGCAGCCAGCGGCACCCAGGCATTGTTGCTGCCATGGCGGCGGCGATCATCATAACGGTCGTGACGACGATCGTAGCGATTATCCCAGCGCTCACGACGTTCCCAGCGATCGCGGCGATCCCAGTATTCATCACGATACTGCACTTCGACGACCTGCTTCTCCACCTGGGGAGCAGCGACCATCGGCATAGCAGCTTGGGTCGGCAGCATGGACGTCGCAAGCATGGCAACGGACAAACCGACAATTGATATCTTCTTCATCAGCTTCGACATTTCCAGTCTCCCATCCCTCATCCTGGTCCGCGCGTCGCCAGTCGGAGCACGTATCGCATCCGTCCTGATCGTGCAGAGGAAAATCAAGCTTAGGAGCGTCATCCTGAACCGCAGCTTAACGCAGTATTCAGGAAGCATCGAAAGCCATCACGCTGACAGAAATACCCGGCCGTTGCTTGAACGGCCGGGCATTTTTTCGTTTTCCAGACTTTTGAGCGGATCGCAATCAGGTCGAGACCCGCTCTAGTAGGGCGAATTGCACAGGCGGCGCTGGCCGGCGCTGTTGGCCACATAGGTATTGTCATAGGCGCGATAGGTCTTGTAGCGGTTCTGGCACCATGAAACATGGCCCGATGTGTAGCGACCCGGTGCAACGTGTTGCGCCTGCGGCTGCGACATGGCGCCGCCGATGATGGCGCCGGCACCGAAGGCGGCCAGCGGGAACCAGAAGCCGTTCTGGTAGCGATAGCCCGGGCGGCGTTCGCGATAACCGCGGTGACCGTTATAATAGCCATCGCGGCGAATATCCTGGCGGATTTCGCGACGATCATTATTGCGGCGGTAATCCCGGCGGTCATTGCCGTACTGTGCGTCAATGACGGGCAGTCGCTCCGACATGGCAACAGCCGGCGCGGCAAATGGCATGGCCTCTACCGGCGCAAGGCCGGTCACTGTCACGGCAAGCGCCGTTGCAAGCATGGCAAGCTTGCCTCTGATGATACCCATGGGTGTTTCCTCTTGTCTTGTTATGGCGCGTTAACGCCTGAAGACAGCGGTGGTTCCCCTGGAAGATCAGCGATGGGGTCGATCAGACCTCGATTTCGATATCGGTTTTGGGCCGCGAGCAGCAGGCGAGGATATAGCCTTCGTCGATTTCATCATCGAGAATGCCGCCATTGTGGTTCATCTCCACCTCGCCGGACAGCAGCATGACGCGACAGGTGCCGCAGAGACCGGATTCGCAGGCCGCCCCGATGCGCACGCCATTGGCGCGCGCCGTCATCAGCACTGTCTCGCCCGGCTTGCAGGCCGCCTGCTTGCCGGCAAGCGCGAAGGAGACCATGGCCGGCGCTTCACCCTCAGCCAGCGCCACAGCTTCCACCTCGACGGTAGGAATGGCCGGCTGGAAACTTTCCTGGTGATAGCGGGC
Source organism: Rhizobium sp. FY34 (assembly GCF_005222845.1). Lineage (GTDB taxonomy): Bacteria > Pseudomonadota > Alphaproteobacteria > Rhizobiales > Rhizobiaceae > Neorhizobium. The sequence continues at coordinate 154,268 of NZ_STFZ01000034.1, forward strand.
CATGTCGAAGCCCGCCCCTTCCAGCGCTGAGCGAACGGCTGCCATGAACGGCTCCGGCCCGCAGCAGAAAACGGTGCGATCGAGGAAATCCGGCGCCAGAAGCGAGATTTTTGCCCGATCAACAAAGCCACGCAGACCATGCCAGGGCTCTGCCTTGCCGCTATGTTCGACTACAAAGCCAAGATTGAGCTTCGGCATCAGCCGCGACAGGTTTTCCAGCTCATGGCGGAAGATGATTTCCGATGGCGAGCGGGCGCAATTGATAAAGACGATATCCGACAAAGGCGCACGGTCGCCCATGTCGCGCGTCATCGACATCATCGGTGTGATGCCGGAGCCGGCCGAGATGAACAGGTATTTTTCACCCGGATGCCGGACATAGGAAAAATCCCCGAGCGGGCCATAGGCGCGCATCGTCATGCCGGGCTTCAGATTGTCGAACATCCAGCGCGTGCCGATACTGTCCTTCTGCGCCTTGACGGTGACCGACAGCGCATAGGGCCGCGAGGGGCTGGAGGAGAGCGTATAGGTGCGCATCACCGGTTCCGGCCCGACGGGGATTTCCAGCGTGACGAACTGGCCCGGAATATAGCGGAACCAGACGGCTTTTTCGGCGCGGAAGGTGAAGGTCATCACATCCGGCGCCTCGACGGTCACCGAAATGCACAGAAGCGGATGGGCGCGGTCGCTCCACGGCTGCATCTGGTCGACATGCTGGTAGTTCACGGCCATGTTCATCAAAGGTCACCGTCACGCATTGTCTGGAGTTCAGGCCACGGCCGAAAGCTTGGCCTTGTGGCCCTTCAGCCGCTCGGTCATGAAGGTCGTGTACCATTCGACGAATTGCATCACGCCGCCCTCGTGATCCGGCGAATAGGGGCCAGGCTCATAGGCGGGCGAGCGGATGCCGAAGGCGTTTTCCTCGACAATCGACCGGTCCTGGTCATTCGTCATGTTCCACACATGCGTCAGTTCCTCGAGATCGTAATCGACGCCCTCCACCGCATCCTTGTGCACAAGCCATTTGGTGGTGACGGCGGTTTCCTCCGCCGAAATCGGCAAAACGCGGAAGGAGATCGCATGGTCGCCCAGCATATGGTTCCAGGTCGTGGGGTAATGGAACAGTAGCATGGTGCCGATATGGCTGATCGATACATCATCCGACAGCGGCCGTTTGACGGCCCGCTTGCCCGACATCGTGTAGCTTTCGGCATCCTGGATCAGCGGCATGCGCGCCACGCGGAACTGGCCGCTGTCATGCATGGTGAAGGTGGATGGCAGGCCCGCCGCCTCGCAGCGCGCCCAGTGCTCGGAAATGAACGGATCATCGCCGGCGCCCTGCACGCCGGTCGCACTGGGCGCTTCCGGATAGGTGCGGCAAAGCTCCGGATGATTGCCGGCGCAATGATAGCATTCGCGGTTATTTTCCCAGACGAGCTTCCAGTTGCCCTTCTCGATAATGGTATTCTGGTGGGCGACCTTGGCTTCCGACAGCCGATGCGGCGCCATGAAGGGCTCGATCATCTGGCGCACTGGCGCAAAATCCGGCGCCTCCTGCGCCAGGCAGATGAAGATATAGCCGCCGACGCTTTCGCAATGGACATGTTTCATGCCGAACTGCGCCTTGTCGAAATCCTCGCCCATCTGGCGGGCAAAGACCAGCGAGCCATCCAGATCATAGGTCCACTGGTGATAGGGACAGACGAGCTTTGCGGCGGCGCCGCGTTCCTGCGTGCAGACGCGGTGGCCACGATGGCGGCAGGTATTGTGGAAGGCGCGGATCAGCTTGTCGCGACCGCGCACCACGACGACCGGGTAATCGCCGATCTGCAGCGTGACGTAATTGCCGGGGCGCGGGATCTCGCAATCATGCCCGACGAACAGCCAGTCGCGATACCAGATCATCTCCATGTCGAGGCGGAAATAATCCGGATCGGTATAGAAGGGCTGCTCCAGGCTATAGCCCTCGCGGCGGTTCTTCAGCTGGCGCAGCACCGTATTGTGAATATCCATCTTCCATTCCTGTCGAGGCGGTAGCGAGAGGCAGAGCCTGCGGGCACACCGGACACGCAGGGCACACAGGCCCTTCATCTATATCCGAGGCGCGTGTGCAGCACACAGTGTGCAATGCGACATGCGCTTCCGCATTGACGACAAAAGCGACATGCCGCGCTTCACCCTCCTTGCCATTATCGCGGGAAAACAGCCCGTTAGACAAGGGCTGGGCGTCGGGATGCATCCCCGGCAACGGCGCAAATGGGACAGTGGCCGTCGACCCCGACGTTGGCACTGCCGCAAACGTCACGCAAGCCACCGTTAAGGAAGATTGCATAGACTGGGCGTGCAAGAGGGATATGCGCCGTGAATACAAAGACAAAGCTTCGATATTACGACGCCAAGGTGCCAAAACCGCCCGCGGCGCAGGCAAAGCCTGCCGCGCATTCGGAGTTTCTGCGCACCGGCCGTATTGCCCGCGAGCAGAGCGACTGGGTGGAAAGCGAACGCCGCTACCTCACTTACGAGGAAGTGATGGCGCGCACCGAGCGCAAGCTTTCGGCAGCCGGCGAAAAAACACATGAGCGCATCAACGGCTTCCACCGCTCGATCCACTTTCCCAAGGTTCTGTTCAGCCGCACACTCAATGAGCGCCCGCATCTCGGCTATTGCCACGTGACGGCAGCGCGCACCCTGTTCGGGCGCAACAAGCCGATCACCTGGTCCTTCTACATCTGCAATTTCGTCTCGGAAATCGGCGAGACCGACGACTTCTTCCAGCAGATTCGCACCGGCTATGGGCGCATGTATTTTGCCGTGGCGACCGAAGCCGAGGCAAAGGGCGAAACCCGCATCAACCGGGCGGTGCGCGGCAATGGCCTGCTGTTTCGCACCAGCGACCCGATGGCGGCCTTGAAAAACGTGCTGATGCTGGGTGCGCCAGACAAGACTTTGCGCGAGATCATCGCCAAGCTCTGACAGCCTATCCCGGAATTCCCGCTGGCGGTCTGCAAATGGCAATTCATGAACAGACTGTGAGGCCGCCAGAGCAGGCCCCGCAAAAGAACAGTTTGCGCTTGAGGCAGATTTGGCGCTATGCCACCCTTCATCATGGCAGCACGCATTATCGACATTGCAAGCGACCGCGACGCGGCAATCGCGCAAGCCTGCGCAAGGCTTGGCGAAGGCCTGCCCGTCGCCATTCCCACCGAAACCGTCTACGGACTGGCAGCCGATGCCACCAATCCGGCAGCCGTGACACGTATCTATGAGACGAAGGGCCGGCCGCGCTTCAACCCGCTGATCTGCCATATGTCCGATCTGGCCATGGCCGAGCGCTATGCCCGCTTCGACCCGATCTCGCGGCGTCTCGCCGAAGCCTTTTGGCCCGGCCCGCTGACGCTGGTGCTGCCGCTTTTGCCCGATAGCGGCATTCATGCGCTGTCGACCGCCGGGCTCGATACGGTTGGCGTGCGCGTGCCGAAAGGCTTTTCCGCAGAGCTTATCGCCGCCTTCGACAGGCCGCTGGCCGCCCCCAGCGCCAACACGTCCGGCAAGATCAGCCCCACGTCAGCCCAACATGTGGCTGCCGATCTGGGTGACAAACTGACGCTGATCCTCGATGGCGGACAGGCAAGCGTCGGGGTGGAATCCACCATTATCCGGGTCGAGGGCGAGCGCGTGCGCCTGCTGCGGCCAGGCGGCGTGGCGGCAGAAGATATCGAGGCGCTTTTGGGGTGCCTGCTGGAGCGCCAGGAAGGTGCGGCACCTGCCATCGAGGCCCCTGGCATGATGGCCTCGCATTATGCGCCGGCTGCTGCCGTGCGGCTGGAGGCGACCTCTGCCGCCGGTGGCGAGGCGCTGATCCGCTTTGGCGGCATGCCCGTATCGGGTTTTGACGAGGCGGTTGCGGTCTTCGACCTCAGCCCTTCGGGTAACCTCCAAGAAGCTGCCGCCAATCTGTTTGACATGCTCAAGCGCGCCGACGCGACGGGTGCCGCCTCTATTGCGGTCGCCTCCATTCCGGTGCACGGACTGGGCGAAGCGATCAATGACCGGCTTTTGCGCGCGGCAGCGCCTCGGGAAGGATAAGCCTTAAGATAAGGGCTCACGGCATCGCAAAGGCTGCGGCACCCTCCCTTTCCCCTTGGGGAGACGGTGCCCGCAGGCGGATGAGGGGGCCACACGGGACAAAGGCGGAGGTGAATACGACAAGCATCTCCGCTGGTATCACATCATTTAAGACGCGCATTGCCTCAAGGAGATAAGCCCATGGATATCCGCAGCCCCTCCTCCGATCTTCTGGCCCGCTTTGCGGCACTGGTTGGTGATGCCAATGTGGTGACGGATCCCGCAGAGATTGCGCCGCGACTGGTGGAAAACCGCGGGCTTTACCGCGGCATGTCACCAATGGTGATCAAGCCGGCCTCCACGCAGGAAGTCTCGGCCATCCTGAAGCTTGCGACGGAAACCGGAACGCCGGTCGTGCCGCAGACCGGCAATACCGGGCTGGTGGGCGGTCAGACACCGAGCGAAGACGGCACGGCGATCATCCTGTCGCTGGAGCGGATGAACAGGATCCGCGACGTGGACCCGCTCGCCAATGTCATGGTTGTCGATGGCGGCTGCATTCTGGCCGATGTGCAGAAAGCGGCGGAAAACGTCAACCGCCTGTTTCCGCTATCGCTGGGTTCGGAAGGTTCCTGCCGCATCGGCGGCAACCTGTCGACCAATGCCGGCGGCACGGCGGTTCTGGCCTATGGCAATATGCGCCAGCTGTGCCTTGGCCTGGAAGTGGTGCTGCCGACGGGCGAGATCTGGGATGGGCTGCGCCGCCTGAAGAAGGACAATACCGGCTATGACCTGCGCGACCTGTTCATCGGCGCCGAAGGCACCCTGGGTGTGATTACCGGCGCCGTACTGAAACTGTTTCCGCAGCCGGCCGGCCATCAGGTGGCGTTTGTCGGGCTTTCTTCGCCGCAAAAGGCGCTGCAGCTGTTTGAAAAGGCCTCCAATCTTTGCGCCAATGCGCTGACCGGTTTCGAGCTGATGCCGCGCATCGGCATCGAGTTCACCGCAAGACACATAGCCAATGTGCGCGATCCCCTGCCCTCGGCCCATGACTGGTATGTGCTGATCGACATTTCGACCAGTGATTCGGCCGAAACCGCCGAAACCATGGTGACGACGCTTCTGGAACAGGGGCTGGAGGACGGCCTGATCGAGGATGCAGTGATTGCCACCTCCGTTGCCCAGCAGAAGGCGCTGTGGCACATGCGCGAAAGCATGTCGGACGCGCAAAAGCCGGAGGGCGGCTCGATCAAGCACGATGTGTCCGTGCCGGTCTCGAAGATCCCCTCCTTCATGGCAGAGGCGGAAAAGGGCGTTATGGCCGCCATGCCCGGCGCACGTATCTGCGCCTTCGGGCATCTGGGAGACGGCAATATCCACTACAACATCTCGCAGCCGGTGGGTGCGGACAAGGCAGAGTTCCTCGGTCGCTGGCGGGAGATGAACGCGATCGTGCACGGGATCGTCATGGCCGCCGGCGGCTCGATTTCCGCCGAGCATGGCATCGGCCAGCTGAAGCGCGACGAACTGGCGGCGATCCGCTCCGAAATCGAGATCGACCTGATGCGCCGCATCAAGCGGGCCTTCGACCCGGCCGGAATCATGAACCCCGGCAAGGTCATCAGCGTCTAATCGGAATGATTTATTACGTCTGCGACGCCGCTTCGAGAAGGTCGGCGCTGATACCGACCGAGTTCGAATCGCCTGTCAGGATCGACAGTGCCGATGAACTGCCGTCGGTTTGCTGCAGATCATACATGACCGTAAATCTGTTGACGGTGTCAGAAACCTTTTCCGGGTCCGTCAGGTCCTCAAGCGGCATGTATTTTTCAACCAGTGCTGCCTGTTTGTCGACATCCAGATTGCTGAATGTATCGGGCAGCTGGTAGGTGATGCGGAAGAATTCCAGAAGCGCTGAATCGGCCAATATGTCATAGGCACTGGTGATGGAGGAGGACATGCGCTCGAAATAGAGCGCCAGACGCACGCCCTGGTTCTCCTCGCCCGCCGTCTCTTCCAGGCTCTGGCGGGTATATTTGTTCTCCGTCTCAATCAGCTTGCCGCGTGACTGGATACCGGTATTGAACTCGTCGGTCAGCTGGCCTTTCGCATTGAAATTGAAGGTGCCGAGAATTTCCGCCCAGACCGTATCAGGCTGCTTGTTGACGAAGCTGTTTTCGTCGGACAGATCCGATGAGAAGATCTGCTTCAGGAAGTCGTCATCGACGCTTTTCGGGTCAACGCCGTAAGAGGTCAGGAGCACGTTGACCAGCCGGTCGTCACTGACGAACTCGGCCGCCGTCTGGATGGACATCATCTTGTCGGAATAATAGGAAACCTCTTTGTCGGCCTCCGTGCGCGCCGTCGCTGCGGCATCTTCATCGAGGAAGCGCGTCTTCTGGACGATGTAATCCGATCCGATAGCGGTGATCGTTCCCTGCGACTGGGCGGTGAGCGGTGTGCCGACCTTGCCTTCCGGTGTGAAGTTGAAGGACTTGGCGAGCGTCAGATACCGATCATCCTTCAACGTATAGACAAAGCTCTTGGGATCATCCAGATCGCTCGTCAGCACACGCTTAATCGTATAGGCGGAGACCTCGTCCGGATCGAGCCCGACCGCCTTCAGCGCAAACTGATAGACATCCTTGTTCGCCATGAATTCATCGACGGAATCCACTTCGACAATCGCGGTCTTGTAGAGACTGATCGCCTTTTCGTCTGCTGCGTCCTGCTCGTCATTGTAGCGGCTGGCGTAAAGGTTTGCCGTTTGGCTGCTCTGCGTGGTGTTCTGGGCGGAACCGACCGCCACGCTGCCATCCGTGTTGAAATTGAAGTCATTGGCCAGTTCCAGATATTGCGGATTGGCACCGGAATATTTGTTGGCATAGCTATTAGGGTCGCTGAGATCGCTGGTCAGGATCTGCTCAAGCGTCGCGCGCACGACGGTGGCACCGGTCAAACCATAGGCGGTGCGCAGATAGTTGTAGCTACGAGAATCATTGAGCAGGTCATTGACATCGTCTGCCGTGGCAACTTTTTGCTGGAAGTAGGCCGTCTCGCTCAATGCCGTTGCAGACGACACACGGTCCTGCTGGCTGAGATAGAGGCTGTTGACGACTGCCTTCTGGTCAGCCGTCTGGGCGCCGGTCGCCGGCGCCGTAAAATCGGCATTGAAGCTGAAGGCATCGGCCATGTGATAGTATTTCTCGATACCGGAAAGCTGCGTCTGATAGCCTGCGATTTCCGCCTCGATGGCCGCCTTGTCGGCGGCCGCCGCCGCGGCAAGCCGCGTTTCGGCATCGGTAATCTGCGTGTTCAGCGCGTCGCGCTGGGGACCCATTGTCTGGTTGATATAGCTTGTCGGATCGCTGGTATCGCTGGACAGGACACCGCGCAGGATAGAGCGGGAATAATAGTTCTTGTCGATGTCGTAGGAGGTCAGCAGGTAATCGAGCGTGCGGTCATTGTTGAGCAGGTCGTCAACCGTGTCCACCTCGTTCATCATGGCATTGAAGTAATTGGTCTCGGTGGTGACCGAATTGCCTTCGCTGACCATGGTGCTGGAATAGAGATCCACCATGGAATCGGTCTGCGTCGAAGACTGGGCGGTCGTCTCCGGCGGCGAAAAATTGAAGGCGCTGGCAAATTCCCGGTAACGGTCGTCGGTCAGCTTGTTGGCAAAGCTCTCTTCATCATTGAGGTCGCTTTCCAGCACATCACGCATGAAGGCCTCGGCATAGGTCATGTCCTCCAGACCATGGGCCTTCATCGCATAGGAATAGAGACGGTAATCGCCGAGAAACTCATCGACTGAAGTGACCTTGCCAATGTTCTCATTGTAATAGGCCGTCTCGCGCGAGACGTCGGCCTGCTGCGAGGTGCGCTTCATGCTCGCCGGCATATCGCGGCTGACAAGGTCGTAACTGAGATAGGTCGATACCATTTCGGAGGCCTCTTGTTCTCCTCGGCGCGAATATGTGCACCCGAACAATACATAAGGAAACTTAAAGAATTGCTGTTCCAGCTTTTCACCTTGGCCTTGCCCGGACCTGTCCTTGAGGCGATTTGTGTTTTGCCTCAGCACATTCCCGTCCCGGTTTACCCCTTGGAAACCCTGCCTTATCTGGATTCGCTAACCATTGGAGGACGGTAGAATTTCTTAACCGCGATTTTTAAGCGGTTCTGGAAAGGGCCGCCCTATCCTCCAGTCATCAGAGGACAAAAGTCCCGGGAGAAGACCGGCAACGGCTCTCAGGTAAAACAAGGGTAGCATTCGAGATGACAAATACGGTTCTGAAACCCTCATGGGCAGGTGCAACGCTACGGCTCGACCCGACGCGTTTTCCCCAACAGTTCACGTACGGGCTGCATGACGCCGCCGGCGATGTCACCATCACCATCGACGAACGGGGCGCCGTACTTCGCAAAATCCTGCCCGGCAGCGGACTTCCGCTTTCCTTCGCGCTGCCGGCGCGCGCATTCAAGGGCGTCGCAGCCCGTGCCATCGACCACGGCAATGGCGAGGTCACGGTGACGCTGGAACTGCATCACGAGGATGCGGATCTGTGCATTCCGCTGCTGGTGGCCCATGATCTCTGCGATATCGCAGCCGACTGGCGCAGCTGGTCGGAAGCCTTTCACATTCCCATGCTGATGGTGGAAGCCGATGGCGTGGCACGACCGCTGGAAAACCATCTGGGTGATATCCGCACCCATGCAGCCAAGCCGCGCCGCCGCCATTCCTATTTCGCCGCCCGCCGCCCGCGCTTCCTCGTTCGCCGCACCACCGGCAGCCTGGGCGTTGCCATGAAGATCGAAGGCAAGGAAATCATCGCGCGCCGCTGATATCCGCCCTCCCCAAAGACAAGACCTCCCAACAGAGAAGGCCCGGTCACCACGACCGGGCCTTCTCTGTTGATGGGCCAAGGCTGATAGAGTTCAGACCAGAAGCGAGGCGATGAGACCGGCAAACACGACGAGACCGACGCGGCTGTTGAACTTGAACAGCACCAGGCACTGGTCGGGATTGTCGATATCGAGGATGAGGATCTGCCAGGCAAACATGACGCCGGCGATCAGCAGCCCGATATAGGCAAGGAAGCCGGCGCCTGCGGCAAGAAATGCCAGGAGAAAGCACAGCATGGCCAGACCATAGAGAAGGATCAGCCAGATCTTGGTGTTGTGCGCAAACAGGCGCGCGGTGGAACGCACGCCGACCAACGCGTCATCCTCCTTGTCCTGGTGGGCATAGATCGTGTCATAGCCGATAGTCCAGAGAATGGCGGCCAGATAGAGAAAGATCGCCGCCCAGCCGAGATTGCCGAACACGCCGGCCCAGCCCATCAGCGCGCCCCAGGAAAAGGCAAGGCCGAGGAAGAATTGCGGCCAATCGGTAAAACGCTTGGCAAAGGGATAGATGGCAACGACACCAAGCGAGGCAAAGCCCAGCCAGATTGCAAACGTGTTGAACTGCAGGAGTACGACGAGCCCGGCCAGCGCCTGCAACACCAGAAAGATCTTCGCCTGCAGCCGCGTGACACGGCCCGACGGAAGCGGTCGCGAACGGGTGCGCGCCACTTCCATATCGATCTTGTGATCGACAAGATCATTATAGGTGCAGCCGGCCCCGCGCATGGCCACGGCACCGGCAAAAAACAGCACAAGATGCAGTACCAGCATGGGCAGAGAATAGCCGGCCTGCAGCGCGCCATCGGCATCGGCGGCCAGCGCCACCGACCAGAAACACGGCCACATCAACAGTTGCCAGCCGATCGGCCGGTCCCAGCGGGCCAGCTGCGCATAGGGCCAGAGCGGGCGCGGCAGGATCCGGTAGACGAAATTATCGGAGGGTGCGTCGGCCACGCGGCCGTGAATATCCTTGGGCATCATCATGGTGCCAAGTTCTAAAAGCTTTGCCGGTAAATGCAATGCGGCGTGACAGGCAGAGATGCCTTGGAGGCTCTGCCAAAACGCTTCAATACGACGCACCCCCCTCTGTCCTGCCGGGCTACCGGGGTTGAGCCACGGGTCTCAACCCGTCCTTCGGACCCCCTCAAGGGGGGAGATCGGCCAGACGCGCCAGCCTCCCACCCAGCCCCCTGGTCTAGTCATAACCAAGACCAGATTTTTTGCTTATGGCGGGGCAGTGTGCAGGGCAGAGGGGGGTAAGGCCGCCTAAAGATGCCGGCAGTGCAAACTGTCAGCGTTTCTTCATGGCTTCGGCCAGTGCCGCGCCCAGCCCGCCCATCTGCGGCGCTTCGGGCTTGGGTGGCTTGGCATTGGCGTGGCGCATGGCGTTGCCGGCACCACCCTTGTCGCGCATCGAAGGCGCTTCGGCCTCGCCGCCATCCTTGCGCATGGTGAGCGCGATGCGCTTGCGCTTCACATCCACTTCCACGACGCGCACCTTCACCACATCGCCGGCTTTCACCACTTCATGCGGATCTTTGACAAAACGATCGGCCAATTGCGAGACATGCACGAGGCCATCCTGATGCACACCGATATCGACGAAGGCGCCGAAGGCGGCAACGTTGGTGACCGTGCCTTCCAGCATCATGCCGGGCTTCAGATCGGTAATTTCATCCACCCCCTCGGCAAAGGTCGCCGTCTTGAAGCTCGGGCGCGGATCGCGACCCGGCTTTTCCAGCTCGGCCAGAATGTCCTTCACCGTTGGCAGGCCGAAAGTTTCATCGATGAACTGGCGCGGATCGAGCTGTTTCAGGGCAGCGCTATCGCCCATCAGCGAGCGCAGGTCACGCCCGCAGGCCGCAACGATTTTCTTTGCCACACCATAGGCTTCCGGGTGAACGGCGGAGGCATCCAGTGGCTCCTTGCCGTTCGGAATGCGCAAGAAGCCAGCGCATTGCTCGAAGGTGCGCGCGCCCAGCCGCGGCACTTTCAGCAGTTCCTTGCGGCTGGCAAAGGGTCCGTTCTGGTCGCGGTGAACGACGATGGCATCGGCAATCGCGCGGCTGAGACCCGCCACACGCGCCAGAAGCGGCGAGGATGCGGTGTTTAAATCGACGCCCACGGCATTCACCGCATCTTCCACCACGGCATCCAGCGAGCGCGACAGGCGGCCCTGATCCACATCATGCTGGTACTGGCCAACGCCGATGGATTTCGGCTCGATCTTGACGAGTTCGGCCAGTGGGTCCTGCAGGCGTCGTGCAATCGACACGGCACCGCGCAGCGATACATCGAGATTGGGGAATTCCAGCGCGGCCAGTTCCGAGGCCGAATAGACCGAAGCACCGGCCTCCGACACGATGACCTTGGTGGGCTTCTTCGTGGTTGCCGGAAGCTGCGCCAGCATGTCGGCCACCAGCTTTTCCGTCTCGCGGCTGCCCGTGCCATTGCCGATCGAGATGAGATCGACATTATGCTTGCGGATGAGGCTGGCAAGCTCTGCCTGCGTGCCGCGAATATCGTTCCTCGGCGGGAAAGGATAGACAGTCGTTGTTTCAAGCACCTTACCGGTGCCATCGACAAGCGCCACCTTGACGCCGGTGCGGATGCCCGGATCAAGCCCCATCGTGGCGCGCGAGCCGGCAGGAGCTGCCAAAAGCAGATCCTTCAGATTGCGGGCAAAGACGCGGATCGCCTCTTCTTCCGAACGTTCGCGCAGTTCGCGCATCAGATCAAGCGACAGAGACATGGAGAGTTTTACCCGCCAGGTCCAGCCGGCAACCTCCATCAGCCAACGGTCGGCCGGGCCCTTGTCGCCAATCTGGAAGGCTCCGGCAATCATCCGCTGCACCGGCTTGATCGGGGAGGCATCATCCTGGTCCACCTCGATGGTGAGGCTGAGCATTTCCTCGTTCCAGCCGCGCAGCATGGCAAGCGCCCGGTGGCCGGGTGTGGTGGACCAGCGTTCGGTATGATCGAAATAATCGGAGAATTTGGCGCCGGCCTCCTGCTTGCCGTCCACCAGTTTGGCCTTCAGCATGGCCTTGTCGCGCATATGCTGGCGAAGCCGCCCGAGAAGATCGGCGTTTTCGGTGATGGTTTCGGCAATGATATCGCGTGCGCCTTCAAGCGCTGCCTTCACATCCGCAACGTCTGCCGACAGATAGGCTTGCGCCAGCACTGCCGGATCGGCGGCACGGGCGGCCCAGATGGCCTCCGCCAGGGGTCCGAGACCACGTTCGCGTGCAATTTCCGCCTTGGTGCGGCGCTTGGGCTTATAGGGCAGATAAAGATCTTCAAGCTCGGCCTTGGTGACCGCGCGGGCGATCTTCAGCGACAGCTCGTCGGTCATCTTGCCCTGGCCGGCAATGCTATCGACAATCGAGGAGCGCCGCGCTTCCAGCTCGCGCAGATAGACGAGACGCTCTGCCAGATTGCGCAGCTGCGTATCATCCAGCCCGCCGGTGACTTCCTTGCGGTAGCGCGCGATGAAGGGCACGGTCGAGCCCTCGTCCAGAAGCCCGATCGCAGCCACGGCCTGATCCGGCCTTGCATTGATCTCCTGGGCGATGGTTGCGGCGATGGAACGAAGGTCGGCGGCCATATGCATCTTCTCTTGTGTTGTTTGGCGCGACCATAGCGTCAGATCGTGGCAAGGCAACGTCGCGAAAGGCGATTCCACAGGAAGCGAGCAGCCTTTGCACGCGCCAAGCCTTGACCTTTGCCCCCTCTCGCCTTAACCGCGCAGGCTTATCCTTGACCTTTTAAGGGGGTGATAGTGAAGGTTCTTCTGATCGGATCCGGTGGCCGCGAGCATGCGCTGGCCTGGAAACTTGCGCAGTCTCCTCTGCTGACCCGGCTTTACGCCGCGCCGGGCAATCCCGGCATTGCAGAAGTGGCCGAACTCGTTTCGCTTACCGTCGAGGATCATGCAGCCGTCATCGCCTTTTGCCGCGAGATGCACATCGACTTCATTATCGTTGGGCCGGAAGCGCCGCTGGTGGCCGGCCTTGCCGATGACCTGCGCGATGCGGGCTTTGTCGTGTTCGGTCCGTCCAAGGCTGCTGCCCAGCTGGAAGGCTCCAAGGGCTTCACCAAGGATATCTGCGCCCGCTATAATATCCCGACCGGTGCCTATCAGCGCTTTACCAGCGCCGAACCGGCCAAGGCCTATATCCGTGAACAGGGCGCGCCGATTGTGGTGAAGGCCGACGGGCTTGCCGCCGGCAAGGGCGTGACGGTGGCGATGAGCGTGGACGAGGCGCTTGCCGCCGTCGATGACTGCTTTGCCGGTGCGTTTGGGCAGGCGGGCGCTGAAGTGGTGGTGGAAGCCTATCTGGATGGCGAGGAGGCCAGCTTCTTCTGCCTGTCCGATGGCAAGACGGCGCTGGCGCTGGCCACCGCGCAGGACCACAAACGTGTGGGTGATGGCGATACCGGCCCCAATACCGGCGGCATGGGCGCCTATTCGCCGGCACCGGTGATGACGCCCCAAATGGTTCAACGCACCATGGACGAGATCATCCAGCCGACGATTTCCGGCATGGCCGAGAGCGGCTATCCATTTACCGGCGTGTTCTTTGCCGGTCTGATGGTGACGGCCAAGGGACCGGAACTGATTGAATATAATGTGCGGTTCGGCGATCCGGAAACCCAGGTGCTGATGATGCGGCTGAAAAGCGATCTCCTGCCCATTCTGTATGCCGCTGCCACCGGCACGCTGAGCGAGGTGACGGCAGACTGGCATGAGGACGTGGCGCTGACGGTGGTCATGGCCTCGAAGGGCTATCCGGCGGCATACGAGAAAAACACGCCGATCGATCATCTGCCGCCGGCAACCGATGGCGCCAAGGTGTTTCACGCCGGCACGGCGCTGAAGGACGGACAACTGGTTGCCAGTGGCGGGCGCGTGTTGAACCTGACGGCGAGTGGCAAGACGGTGGCTGAAGCGCAGGCGCGCGCCTATGCGCTGGTCGATCAGGTCAAATGGGACAATGGCTTTTGCCGCCGCGATATTGGCTGGCAGGCGATCCAGCGCGACAAGCAATAGAAGATCTTCATTGGTGATGATCTTTCCTTTAACCGCGCATTAACCAGGTCTTCTGACCGGTTGGAAAGGAAGACCGGTTACCATTCCCGCAGTTCACACTGGGGAATGGACCGATGTACAGCCGCGCTTTGCTTCTGGCCGCACTGGCCGCCTCGACTGCTGCCGCCGCGCCTGCAGCGGCATCCTCCATACTGCGGATGTCCGCGACACCGCTTGCCACATCACCAAGCGTCAAAGACATCATCTGCACGACCTGCGAGGAGCACACAGCTGCGCCGGTAAAGCCGAGCTATATTGTGCCGGAACTGGCAAATGGCACACAGCTGAACGAATTGAAGCAGCGCAACGGCAAGACGGCGCTGATGCGCACCGAGGCCTGGATGGGCGGCTCGCCCGTCACCTTCGTCAGCCTCAGCCCAGTGTGGATCGAAACCGAACAGAGCGTTCTGGCCGGCCGCACCGCGCCTTCGAACCGGGGCGATGGCGTGGACATGCAGGCAACCACCTCGGCCGTGGCACCCGTTGGCGAAACCGGCACTGCAGCTGCACCGGCGGCTGCCGAACTGACGCCCGTGGAGCCGGATTTTTCCGGTATGGAACTTCGCCCGAGCCACTGATGTCAGTGAAGCAACGGCGATGGCGACAGCAACCTTCAGTCGTCGCCCTGGCAACCATAGCTAGATATTGATGCATACTGAGTGCAACTCACATTCCATAGTATCAATTAGAACTTTATTTATTTGTTTTCACTATATTTTACGTCGGGTGCGGTGTAGCGCCTGTAAAGCGCAGAAGGCGCGGTAACGAAACATGTTGTCGCCCCTGTTCTATTTCGAAGAACGCCCGGTGATGACTGACGCGGGTGATACCGATGAAGAATATGAAAATTTCCCTGCAACTGTTCCTGCTCGTCGGCGCGATGATGGCCGTGTTTGCCGCCATCACCTTCTTCCAGGTCCAGTCCTCGACAACAGCACTCTACCGCGAACGCTATGAGATGCTGAGGACGCAGGTGGAAACCGCCTCGTCCATCCTGAAAGACTACAATGACCGCGCTATTGCCGGCGAGTTCAGCCAGGATGAGGCGCAAAAGCGCGCCTATGCCCAACTCGTCAAGATGCGCTTCGAGCCGGATGGCTACTTCTTTGCCTATGACTATGATGTCAACATGATGTTCCATCCCAATCAGAAGCTGGTTGGCACATCTGGCAAGGGCAAGGGCGATTCGGCGGGCTTTCTTTACCGCGATGAGCTGGTGAAGCTTGGCCGCGCTGGCGGCGGTTATGTGGAGTTCATCGGCCCGAAGCCCGGCAAGGATCCGAACGATTACAGCTATCCGAAAGCCGCCTATGGCAAGGCCTTCGAGCCGTGGAAGATCGTTCTGGTCACCGGCCTTTACATCGACGACCTGCGCGCCGAAATTCGCAACAATATCATTAAGACGGCCGGAGGGTCGCTTGCCGTTTTCCTCGCCGCTCTCGCCGGCGCCTATATCGTTATCCGTGGTATTACCAAGCCGCTCAACGCCATTCACGATGCGCTGGGTGCAGTGGCCGATGAAAACACCACGCTGAAAATTCCCCATACCGAGATGGGCAATGAAGTGGGCATGATGGCCAAGGCTACCGAGGCCCTGCAGGAAAAGATCCGCGAGCGCCATGCCATGGCGGTGCGCGAGAAGGAGCAGGAAGCTCAACTGACCGCGGAACGTAAAAACCGGTCTGACCTTGAACACCAGGAGGCCTTGGCTCAGGCACATGTGGTGGCCACCATTGGCGCGGCACTGGAAAATCTCGCCCAGGGTGACCTGACCGTGCGCTGCAATGATATCGGCCCGAAATACGAAGACCTGCGCCACAATTTCAACGATGCACTCTCGCGGCTGGAACAGGCCATGGGCCGCATCAACCTGAAGGGCAATGATATCGGCGTCTCCAAGGAGGAAATCCGCCGCGCCTCCAGCGAGCTTGCCCAGCGCACAGAGCGCCAGGCCGCCAATCTGGAGGAAACATCGGCCGCGCTGGACGAGTTGACGGTTGCCGTGCGCCAGACGGCAGACGGTGCCAAGGAAGCAGCCCAGCGGGTGAAAACCATCAGCACCGAAGCGCAGCAGAGTGATACGATCGTCGCGCAGGCAATTGGCGCCATGAGCGGTATCGAACAATCCTCCTCCGAGATCACCAAGATCATCGGCGTGATCGATGAAATCGCCTTCCAGACCAATCTTCTGGCGCTGAATGCCGGCGTCGAGGCAGCACGCGCCGGAGAAAGCGGCAAGGGCTTTGCCGTGGTTGCCCAGGAAGTGCGCGAACTGGCCCAGCGTTCGGCAGCCGCTGCCAAGGAGATCAAAGCGCAGATTTCCCGCTCTTCCGGCCAGGTGGAACAGGGCGTGCAACTGGTGGCCCAGGCCGGCGATGCGCTGAAGCGCATTTCCTCGCAGATCGAAAGTGCAGATCAGGTCGTGTCGCGCATCGCCCACAGCGCCCAGGAACAGGATACGACGCTGCGTTCGATCTCGGCATCCCTCAACCAGCTGGATCAGGCAACGCAGCAGAATGCCGCCATGGCCGAGGAAACAACCGCATCGGCGGAAGTGCTGGCCAATGACACCGGCGACCTGCTCGACCTCATCCGCAGCTTCCGCACCTCCGACACGCGCGGCGCAGACCTTGCCGCCATGGGACAGAAGATGCGCCGGGCCGGCTGAGCCACCCGCCATTAAACAGCAGACGCCGGCCGAAGAGGCCGGCGTTTTGCGTTTCAGGATTTCAGGAGAGCGGCGAGATCCTCGATCTGCGCAGGTGCAATATCGGATTTTTCGTGGAGAATGCGGATAACGCTTACCGCATATACTTCTCGCGTATGAGGGCCATGAACTCGTCTCGATCAAACGGACGGGCAGGACCGCTGTTCTCCCCCTCGATCAGGGCATTGCGCAGCCATGTCAGCTTTGCCTGCTCCTCTTCGAACAGGCGAAGGGCAGCCTCTACGACGTCCTGCGGCGAGGCGAAATGGCCACTTTCGACCTGTTCATCAACAAAACGGTCCAGCGATTCATCCAGGGTCACTTGAAAGGGCTTGTTCATCGAAAGCGTCCGGCGTTGAACCTGATGAGCCCAGTCTAGCACAAATACTGAACCAGCCGGAAGGCAGATGCGAAAGACCCCGCCGGAGCGGGGTCTGTCAGATCATCCCGAAATCTTCGAGAAGTCGGCCACGGTGCCGGTCGCCTCGCGGATGGCTTTCAAGAGGGCCAGACGGTTGGCACGGATATCGGCATTCTCGTCATTGACGAGCACATCCTCAAAGAACGTATCCACCGGGCCGCGCAGCTTCGACAGCGCTTCCATGGCCGAGCGGAAATCTTCCGTGGCAATGGCCAAGGCTGCATCCTTGGTGGCCGAGGTGATGGCGGCGTAAAGCGCCTTTTCCGCATCCAGCGTCAAAAGGTTTTCCGAGACGCTTGAGGCAACCACGGTGCCCTTCTTTTCTTCAGCGGCGAGCAGTTGCGTGGCGCGCTTGGTGCCGGCCAGCAGGTTCTTGCCATCCTCAGACGTGATGAAGGCGGTCAGCGCTTCCGCACGGCGGGCAACTAGCAGCAGGCCGTCGGTGTCCGGCGTTAGCACAGCATCGATGATATCATGACGGGCGCCCATATCGCGCAGATAGACTTTCAAGCGCTCGTGGAAGAAGGACAGGAGGTCGGCAAGATTCTCGCGGCTTTTCCGAACCCATTCCGGCTCCCGCAGCGAGCTCAGTAAGGATGGTTCAAGGTCGAGAACAATACTCGGGTCATTGAAAAGCCTATCGAAGAGGGCGTTCTGTTCAGCTGATAGAGGCTTCGGAAATGCATCTTCCAAAGCCTCGCTACGCGACATGCCGCTTTGAATTGAAAGCCACCAATTGTAGTAGTTTCTGAAATGCTCGTTGATTACGTCACTTAGCAGGGAAATGCTTAGCTTCCGCTCCAGAATCATGCGCACGACACCCAGCGCTGCACGGCGCAGCGCATAGGGGTCTTTGGAGCCGGTCGGCTTCTCATTGATCACCCAGAAGCCCACAAGCGTATCGAGCTTGTCGGCCAGTGCCACGGTGATGGCCACCTTATCTTCCGGCACGCGGTCGGAGGGGCCCTGCGGCTTGTAATGATCCTCGATGGCAGCGGCAACCGAAGCGTCTTCGCCCTGCAGAGCTGCATAGCGGCGGCCCATCAGACCCTGCAGTTCCGGGAATTCGCCAACCGCTTCGGTGCGCAGGTCAGCCTTGGCCAGCACCACGGCGCGATCCACCAAAGCCTCGTCAGCGCCGACAATCGGCGCCAGAACCTCGGCCAGCGCCCGGATGCGCGACACGCGCTCGCCTTGCGTGCCGAGCTTGGCATGGAAGGTGACGTTCAGCGCATCGAGTTTCGCCATACGCTGATCGAGCGGCTTGGTGAGATCCAGATCGAACTTTTCAGCCGAACCTTTAAGCGTTTCGAGATCCGGCAGATTGCCCTGGTCTCGCGTCCAGAAATGCTTGGCATCCGACAGGCGGGCGCGCACCACCTTGCCATTGCCATGCATGATTTCCTTGCCGCCATCCTTCGCCTCGATATTGGAGATGAGGATGAAGCGGTTGGACAGGCCTTCGGTTGCCCCTTGTGGGCGGGTGACGAAGCACTTCTGGTTGGTCTTGATCGTGAGACGGATGATTTCCGCCGGGATCTCCAGATATTCTTCCTCGAACGTGCCCATCAGCACATGCGGCCATTCGACAAGGCCGGAGACTTCTTCGAGCAGGCCCTCGTCTTCGACCAGATCAAGGCCATTGGCAAAGGCCAGATCGCGCGCATCATGCAGGATCACATCCTTGCGGCGCTCGGCATCCAGCATCACCTTCGCCTTTTCCAGGCTTGCGACATAATCATCGAAACGGCGCACGGTAATGGCGCCCGGCGCATGGAAGCGGTGGCCATAGGTGATGTTTCCGGCAGTGATGCCGTCAATATCGAAAGGGATGACCTGGGTTTCATCATGCTCCGGCCCGAAGACGCAGACGATGGATTGCAGCGGGCGCACCCAGCGCAGGCTTTCCGAACCCTTGCCTTCGATGCCGCCATAGGACATGCCCTTGGGCATGGAGGCAGCGCCCGAGCGCATGCTTTTCGGCCAGGGGAAGGAGCGGATGATGCCGGGCATCACGTCAGCAATGATCTCTTCTGCCGCTCGGCCGGGCTTGGAGACGACGGCCACGTAAAAATCGCCCTTCTTCGGATCCGAGACGACCTGCGCCTCCGACACATCGGAAAGACCGGCCTTGCGCAGAAAGCCTTGGACTGCCTGTTCCGGCGCCTTGGTGGATGGACCCTTGATCTCCTCGCGCTGATCGGCTGAGCGGGCAGTCATGCCGCGGATGTCCAGCGTCAGGCGGCGCGGCGTCCAGTATTCGCGCGCACCATCATAGGTCAGGCCCGCATCCACCAGCGCATCGGTGACGAGCTTCTTCAGATCGCCAGCCGCCTTGCGCTGCATGCGGGCAGGGATTTCTTCGGAGCGGAGTTCGAGCAGAAGATCGGGCATGGTACTCGGCTTTGTCCTGGGGTTCTTGGCTTTGCGCCGGACTTAGCAAGGCATGCGCCAAAAGTCATCTGCCGAGTGAGGCAAAATGAAAGCCTTGCGAAATCAGGCTGCCGGCAGAACGGGAATGGCGGCCATCTCCCCCTCAAGGAGGGAGATCGGCTAGACGCATTCACTTGCCCCCTCCTCAGCGTCGCCGAAAGGTGAGAGGTCGGCCCCAAATGATCTCCCCCCGTGAGGGGGAGATGGCCGGCAGGCCAGAGGGGGGCGAACTGGCTCGACGCTATACGAGAAAAAAGACCTACCACCCTCCCCCGCCGCCACCGCCTCCGCCGCCGCCGGACGATCCGGAGGAGGAAAAGCCCGAGGACGAGGAGGATTTCGGCGCAGGGATCGTCGAGGCAATGGTGGAGGCCATGGAGGAGGAGAAACCGCCGATGGACCCGCCGAGATTGCCAAACGAGCCGCCATGATACCAGCCGGGCTGGTAGGTGCTGGCACCGGCACCGGCGGCAGCTGTGGCAAGCCAGGTTTCGAACGTCTCGCTCCACGGCTTTTCGACGCCGAGCGCCACCGCATAAGGCAGAAGCGTTTCAAAGTGCTGCGGCGACATTGTCGGCGCGCTGGCCATGTTCAGCCGGTCCTTTTCCGCAACCGTCAGATAGAGCCGCAGGCCCTCGATGCCATCCATCAGCTTGGCACCGAGCGGCGTCGGTGCGCCCATCAGGAAGAAGAACACCGCATTGATAAGCACGATGCCGGCAAGTGCGGCAAACACCGGCCACTGGCCGCTATCGACTGCCTCGACCAGCAGAACCAGCACGAAGCCGCCAAGCACGACAAGGCCGACAAGTGCGATGGTGGCAAAGATGAGGACAGAGAGGATGCGCCTCAAGAGCGAGCGACCAGCCCCTGCCCGCTTGCCGAGCCTGACGGCCATGCTGCCAAAGAACACGCCGAAGAAGACCGGGCCGATGAGGAAGCCGGCAAGGTCCGTATCGAAATCGCCAAAGCCGAAAAGGGCGGCGATGACAAGAAGGCTGAGCACCAGGCCGCCGATGATGGGACCGATATTGCCGCGATAATATTTGCCGCGATGTTCCTTCTCGATGGCGGAGCGGAAGTTTGCAGCGACTTTCTGCACCCGCTCGCCATTTTCCTTGTCGATGATGAGTTCATTGCCTTCACCACCCAGCTGGGAGAGGAGCGCCGCCTGCCCGGTCGGCAGTTTGCCGGCGGCCTTGTCCGTGCGGCGCACGGTGATGCGGTTTTCCAGATCCTCGAGCGTGACGTAACCCTTGACGGCCAGATCGATGAAACTGGCCGAAAGCGCATCCCAGCCCTCGCCGGAAAAACCCTTGTTATCGATATAGTTGACAAGTGCCGGCGAAAGCCCGTCCGGCGCATCCCAGCGCGGCACCACGGTCCCGCGTGCTGGATCGCGCCCGACACGGCACCAGAACCACAGGTAATAGAGCGCCACCAGAGCAAGGCCGCTGCCGCCGATGATGAGATTGATATTGTCGCGCAACAGGTAAGCGCGGGCCTGGTATGCCGAGGGCTGATCGATGGAGCCCTTCGGCATGGCGATCACGATCGTCAGCCCCTCCTGGGCGCCAAGCGGCTGCGTGGTAACGAAGCCGGGAGAGGTCACGCCGCCGAAGCTGCGGGCATCCTTGCCGGTTGCGCCTTCCGGGCCGGTGAAAAAACGGGTGTTGCTCGCCCGCACACCGTCCGGCAGCGTGACCACGACAGTCACCTCGCGGATGCGAAACAGCCAGCCATTGCCGGTGACATTCCAGTAGAATTCGTCGTGATCATCGAAGAAACGGATCTGCCGGTCGGTGCGATAGGTCAGTTCATAGGTGTGGCGGCCCGGATCGAGCAGCGTTTCGGCCGACCCCATATAGATGCGCGTGCCGCCGGTAACGCTTTCCGTATGAAAATCTTCCTCCTCGCCATCGCGCAGGACCGAGAGAAGCTCGAAGCCCACTTTCTGGCGGCGGCCCTTGTCATCCATCATGTAGAGCGGAAAATCGCGGAAAATGCCGTGACGGATATCCCGCCCCTCGGCATTGACGGTGATGATCTCGGTCACTGTCACCTGCCCGTCGCGGGCAATGTCGATTTCCGAGCGGTAGCTGTCGATATATTCGGCAGCGCCTGCGCTCTCGGCGATGAGCCCGAGGAGACCCGGCAGAAGAACTGCCAGGATCAGGAGGATCGCGCGCCGAAAGCCTGTCATCTGCGCCTATCCCTTTTCGAAACCGACGCCGAGCGAGCCCATGGCATCCCAGTAATCCGGATAGGTTTTTGCCACGCAGCCCGGATCGAGAATGGAAATGCCGCCGATCTTCAGGCCCGCCAGCGCAAAGCTCATGGCGATGCGATGATCGGCAAAGGTATCGATCTCGGCTGCCAGATGCTGGCCGGCAAGCGTCGGATCGGAGGCAATCAGCAGATCGTCGCCCTCTTCGGTGGCAAGCCCTTCGCGGATGGTGTTGAGACCGGTCGACAGCGCCCGGATGCGGTCGCATTCCTTGACGCGCAGATTGGCGATCCCAACGAAACGCACCGGTACTTCGTTGAAAGCGGCAAGCACCGCAATCGTCGGCACCGCATCCTGCATCTGGCTGCCATCGATCACCGCCGGCATATGCGGGAAGGCGGAAATCACCGCATAGGCCTTGGCATCCGGCTGGGTGAAGGCATCGGCCGGCGTGCCGATATCGATCGCACCGCCGGTCAGCACTTCGGCGCCCCAGAGATAGGTCGCAGCAGAGGCGTCCGGCTCGATATGGAAATCGCTGGCCGTGTAGCCGGTCGGTTCGATGCGCCAGACGGAGGGTGACGGCTGCTCGACCTTGGCACCGAAGGCACGCATGGCGGCAAGTGTCAGATCGATATAGCCGCGCGCACCGATGTCTGACCCGGCAAGCTCGATCTCGAAGGGATCCGACGCACATGCCGCTGCCATCAGCAGCGCCGAGACATATTGGCTGGAAAGGCCTGCATCGATGACGACGCGGTTGCTGGCAAAGCTGCCGGTCGCATCGATGGTCACGGGCGGGCAGCCGGTTGGCGCTTCCACGGCGACACCCAGCGATTTCAGCGCCTCGACCAGCGGCAGGATTGGCCGCTTGCGCATATGCTGGTCGCCATCCACCACATAGCGGCCCTTTCCGAGTGCAACGGCGGCTGTCAGAAACCGCGTGGCAGTGCCGGCATTGCCGAGGAACAAGGGCTCTGCCGGGGCCTTCAACTGGCCGCTGCTGGTCACCACGAAGGTCGTCGCATCCGGCTCGTCCACCGTCACGCCCATGGCGCGCAGGGCGTCAGCCATATAGCGGGTGTCATCGCTTTTCAGCGCGCCGGTGAGCCGGCTTGTGCCTTTGGCAAGGCCCGCCAGCAACAGGGCACGATTGGTGATAGATTTCGAACCCGGAGGGCTCACGCGGCCGATAAGTGGCTCAGTGGTCGGGCGGATGGTCAGTCTGTCAGTGGTCATGTCAGTCTCGAATGATGCGCCATTCAGGCGCCGGTCTCTTAGAACTTGACGCTCGGGACGGCCCGGTCTGCGTCATTGGTGATTTCGAAATAGGGCTTCTTGGCAAAGCCGAACTGGCCGGCGACCAGATTGGAGGGAAAGCTTTCCACCTTGACGTTGAGGTCTCGGGCGGCGCCGTTGTAATAGCGGCGCGCCATCTGGATCTCGCCTTCCACCCCTTCGAGCGAGCGTTGCAGCTCCAGAAAATTCTCGTTGGCCTTCAGGTCCGGATAGGCTTCGGCCAGCGCGATGATCTTGCCGAGAGCGGCCCCCAGCAGGCCTTCGGCAGCGGCACGGCCCGCCACATCGCCGGTTGGCACGGCCTGCGCTCTGTTGCGCAGTTCAACCACCGCCTCGAACGTGGATTTCTCGTGGGTGGCATAGCCCTTCACGGTCTCGATCAGGTTGGGGATGAGATCGGCGCGGCGCTTCAGCTGCACGTCAATGCCCGACCATGCTTCCTCCGCCATCTGCCGGGCCTTGACCAGGCCGTTGTAGATGAAGACGACATAGAGGGCGACGGCCGCCAATGCGACAAGTGCGATTTCCATCAGAAAGCTCCCCGGCTTGAACAGGCGCGCGAACCCTAATCATTTCACCCCGCCCTGTCATCGGCCTTTCTTGCGCAAAAACTGGGATCAACCTGTTTCAATCCGGTTAATTCGATCTTTCAAATACAAGGGCGCGTATGCGCCGTCGGTTAAACCGCATCCGCTATGGTGACAACACGATCGTTGACCTTTGGGAGACGAAGGCGATGCAGACCATGACTTGGAACACCCTGCCCTCCTGGGCGCATCTTGCCTGCCGCGACATCCTGCGCGCAGCGACATCCAACCGGCGGCTGGGCGACATTCTGAGCGAATGCCTGGAAATCGTGACCGGGATCGCTGAATTGGATCTGGGGCAGAGCGCTGCCCTCTACATGATCGACTGCGCCAACCACACACACCGGTTGCTGCATCACCGGCACAGCGAGGAACTGGCTTATCCCATCGAGATCGACCCTTCCAGCATGGCGGAAAGCTTTCCGCGCGGCTGGGGACGTGCCTGCCTCTACCAGATGCCGCTTGCAGCCGGCGACGACGAGGCGCTGATCGGCACCGCCCTGCTCTTCGGACGCACCGGCAAGCGCATGAACAGCGAAAAACTGTCGATCCTGCGGCTTCTGTGCCAGGAAATCGCACGGATCATCGTGCATCGGGGCGGCGCGGCCGCCAGCCTCATCGACATGGTGGAGCTCTCGACCGACGAAATCTACATTTTCGATGCGCACTCGCTGGCCATCGTGCGCACCAATGCTACGGCCAGCATCCGCACCGGCCACCCGGCATCGCATCTGTGCCGGCTGACGCCGGCCGCACTCAAGGTCGATATGAGCGAGGCGGCCTATCGCGACCTGATCGGCTCGGTTCTGTCGGGCCAATGCAGCAATATTTCCTTCGATGCCTGCCACCGGCGGCGCAATGGCACGCTCTATCCGGTCAAGGTGCATGTCTGGCGTATCCGTGGCGAGGATCAGGACCTGTTTGCCGAAGTGGCTGTGGCCACTGCCGACCAGCGCAAGGCCTTCGGGCTGCTGGAACAGGTTTTCGATGCCATTCCCGGCGGTATCGGCGTGTTCGACAACCGTTCGCGCCTGCTGATGGCCAATCGCCGCCTCTACGACCTGATGAATATTCCGCCGGAGCTGTTCCCGCCCGGTTCACGCTTTGAAGACATACTGCGCTACAATGCAGAGCGCGGCGAATGGGGCGATGGCGACTATGAAAGCATGGTGCGCGAACGGCTGGACCAGGCGCAACTCGGCCTGCCCTACAGTTTCGAACGGGAACGGGCGAGCGGCAAGGTGCTGACCGTGCGTTCCGAGCCGCTGTCGAACGGCGGCTATGTGTTGAGCTATACCGACATCACCCTGCGCAAACGGGCGGAAAAGGAGCTGATCCGCAATCGGGACGAGCTGGAAGCCACCGTGCACCAGCGCACCGCCGAAATTGCCGCCCAGGCGGCAGCGCTGGAAGAGGCCCTGCAGCAGGAAAAGAACATCAATGCCATGCAACGGCAATTTGTTGCCATGACCAGCCACGAGTTTCGAACGCCGCTTGCCATTATCGATGGCGCTGCCCAACGGCTGATGCGCAAGAAGGGCGATGTCGATGCCGCATTCCTTGCCGAAAAGACCCATCAGATCCGTGGCGCGGTGGCCCGCATGGTGGACCTGATGGAAAGCTTTCTTTCGGCGGGGCGCATGGATACCGGCCGCGTGGAACTGTCACTCGTCGATTGCTCGATCCGCAAGCTGATCGAACAATCCATCACCCGCCAGAAGATCTTTTCGCAGAACCACCGCTTTGACAACGACCTGTCGGATCTTCCGGCCGTCATCCGCTGCGATGCACTGGCGCTGTCACAGGTCATCACCAATCTCCTATCGAATGCCGTGAAATATGCACCGCGTGCGCCTGACATCAAAGTGCGCGGCTGGCAGGAGGATGGCTTTGCCGTGGTCTCGGTGAAGGACAATGGCGTGGGCATCGATGCCGAGGACATCCCGAAGATGTTCCAGCCCTATTTCCGCGCCCGCACGTCCACCGGCATTGCCGGCACGGGGATCGGCCTGTCGCTGGTCAAGCAGGTGGTGACCTTGCATGGCGGCGAAATCCGCGTCGATAGCAGCCGCGGTCAGGGCACGGTTTTCACCTTCCGGCTGCCGATCGCGGGACCGCGCATCGAAACGCCACCACCACAGCCGGAGACAGACGATGAGGGCGCTCGCGAGGCAAGCGCCGCATGACGTGACTAATGGCCCGGATGGGCAGAACAGGAGAGCAAGATGATTACGGTTCTATGCGTTGAAGACGAAAGAGACGTCCGCGAACTGATCGTCGAGGAGCTGGAAGATGCCGGCATTCGCGTGTTGCAGGCGGAAAACGGCAAGGAAGGTCTCGCAAGCATCATCAGTCACCGGCCCGATATCGTGATTTCCGATATTACCATGCCGGAAATGGACGGCATTTCGATGCTGGGCGAATTGCAGATCAACCATCCGCAATTTTCCAACATGCCCTTCGTCTTCCTGACAGCGCTCTGCGACAAGGAAAAGATGATCGAGGGGCTTGGCGCCGGCGCCGAAACCTACCTGACCAAGCCGATCGATTTCGATGTGCTGATGGCCAAGATCAACGGGCTTGTGGTGCGCATCGAAAACCGCGTGGCGGCTGGAATGGAGTTTTAGGAAGTGGGCGCGGTCAGGCAAGCAACTTGCCGCTTCCGGGAACCGCAAGACTGGCATGCGACGACAGCCCGCGCTATGGAAGGAGCATAATCGGGAACCCTCGCATGCCGGATCTTGCAGACGCCATCAACCTCGCCGCGCCGGTTTCAGACCGACGCTTTGACGGCGAGGACATGGAGGATTTCCACATCGGCGAGGTGGAGTTTCGCTCCTGCCGGTTTTCCAATTGCAACTTCAACCAGGCGACCATACGCAGCACGAAATTCATCAATTGCAGCTTCGATCATTGCACTTTCAAAGAAGCGACCTTTTCGGATTGCCTGTTTTGCGAGGGCGAGACGGCCACGACCTGGCGCTATTGCGATCTGTCAAAGGCCGAGTTCCACAAGTGCAATCTCAGCCTGAATACGATGACCGGCTGCGACGCCTATCTTCTGGCCATGACCGAGTGTTCGGCAGCCGGCATCAAGCTCGATCTCAATACGCAACGCAAGATCCGCACACAGGTTATGGTCGGCGGCGTCCGCTTTCTGAAGTGCAAGCTGCAATATGCTGACTTTGCGCCAGCCGATTATCAGGAGAGCCTGTTCGAAAGTTCGGATCTGCGCGATGCCACGCTTGCCGGATGCAATTTGCGCGATGTCAGTTTTCGCGGATCGAGCCTCAACAATATCGATCTTTCTGGCGCAACGCTCGACCACGCCAATTTATCGCATGCCACCTTCGACCAACTGGATCTGGCCGGGATGGCCTCGTTTCATGCCGCAACGGTGACGCGCGACCAGCATGAGGCACTTCTGTCTTCGCTAGGGTTGCTGACGGCAGACTGAGGAACCAACTGCCGTCATGAAACCGGTCAGGCGACGGCCTTCTCCAGATTGGCCCCGCCCGCATCGGTCAGCAGAAACGCTTCGCCGCAATCCTTGGCAAGCGCGCGCACGCGGCCGATATAGCTCTGGCGCTCGGTGACCGAAATCACCCCGCGCGCATCGAGGAGATTGAAGATGTGGCTCGCCTTGATGCACTGGTCATAGGCCGGGAAGACGCATTTATGCAGACGCTGATTGGCATTGTCACCCGGCGCGCCGGCGGCAAGCAGCGCCTTGCATTCCTGTTCGGCATCGATGAAGTGCCGGTGCAGCATATCGGTATTGGCGAATTCGAAATTGTGGCGGGAATATTCCTGCTCGGCCTGCAGGAAGACATCGCCATAGGAGATCTTCTCCTCGCCTTCACGACCATTGAAGTTGAGGTCGTAGACATTGTCGACGCCCTGCACATACATGGCCAGACGCTCCAGACCATAGGTCAGTTCGCCGGCGACCGGCGAGCATTCGATGCCGCAGACCTGCTGGAAATAGGTGAACTGGCTGACTTCCATGCCGTCGCACCAGCATTCCCAGCCAAGACCCCAGGCGCCAAGCGTCGGGCTTTCCCAGTCGTCTTCCACAAAGCGCACATCATGCAGCAGCGGATCGAGGCCGATGGCGGAAAGCGAACCGAGATAAAGCTCTTGAAGGTTGGACGGGTTCGGCTTCAGGATGACCTGATACTGGTAATAATGCTGCAAGCGGTTGGGGTTTTCACCATAGCGACCATCCGACGGACGGCGCGAGGGCTGTACATAGGCGGCCTTCCACGGCTTCGGACCGAGCGCGCGAAGCGTCGTTGCCGGATGAAACGTGCCGGCGCCCACTTCCATGTCATAGGGTTGCAGCACGGCGCAGCCCTTATCGGCCCAATAGGCGTGCAGCGTCAGGATCAGCGCCTGGAAGGAGCGCTTCGGGTCCATATGCGGGGCGAGGGTCTCGGTCATGGGATGTCCGGCTGTTATATGAAACGTGGGCCGTCTGGTGCCACGACGCGCCGGAAGGGTCAAGTCTGGCGCGCAAGCTGCATGAGGTCGCCGTGGCCAGGCGACAGGCGGTTCGCCCACCCTATTCCTCGTTACGTCTCACACGGTATTCGCCGGTCTTTTCGTCCTTGATCAGGGTTCCCACGGCGCCGGTTTCGCGCTCGCGCGCCTCAGCACGGCGGCGCTGCGCCAGCTTTTGCGCATCGGCCACGAATTTCCGGTAGAGATACCACCCCCCGCCAACCAGAACGGCGAGGAACAGAATTTGCGCCATGGAATGTCATCCCTTTGTCAGTCAGAGCCCGTAACGGCTCCACAATGCCCGCTCTTCCAGCGAGGCGGCAAGCCCTGAAACGGCAGAGGCCGCCAGTTGCGGGGCGTCATCCCCTTGAAATGCCGAAAATACGCCGGGAATGCGGCGACCGAACAGGCCACGTGCGCCGCCGATCAGTTCCAGCTTCGTTTTCGGGCCATAGCGGCGCTTCAGCACTTCGCGCATTTCGCCGATACCATCGACGAGACCGAGATCGACGCCGCGAACACCCGTCCAGAACAGGCCGGAAAAGATTGTTGCATCATCGGCCAGCCGCTCGCCGCGCCGCAGCTTCACCATATCGATGAAGACCTTGTGGATCTCGAGCTGCAGCGTCTTTAAATATTCGATATCGCCTTCCTTTTCCGGCTGGAAGGGATCGAGGATCGCCTTGTTTTCACCGGCCGTATAGACGCGACGCTCGACGCCGATCTTCTTTAATAGTTCAGGAAAGCCAAAGCCGCCGGACACGACACCGATCGAGCCGACAATCGAGGTCGGATCAACGAGGATCTCATCGCCGGCAAGCGCGATCATGTAACCGCCGGAGGCCGCCACATCTTCGACGAAGACGAGGACGCGCTTGTTGTTTTCCTCGGCCAGTGCCCGGATGCGCTGGTAGATCAGCCGTGACTGCACCGGCGAGCCGCCGGGCGAATTGACGGAAATGGCAACGACCGGCGCATCTTTCTTCGCAAAGGCCTTTTCCAGCATGGGTGCGACGCCAGCAAGGTTCAGCGCCGGGCGAAACTGGCTGCCGCCGGTCATGATCGCCCCCTGCAACCGCACCACGGGGATCGTCAGCCCCTCCTTGCGGAAGCGCTTCGGCAAAAACCGCGTCAACAAACCAGCCATGTCTTCTCCTGCCTTCGTCATTTCTGACTGTGATGTATGCAGTGGAATGGCCGACGCAATGGTTGAAGGGCGGAAATCGCGCGTCATTCACTGACAATTCAACGGGAACTCACGGGCCGGCTGCGTCGATAGGCGCTGCGCCCATTGTTGAGATCATCAACCTGTGGGGTAAAAGCGTGCCCGTCTTCACCATGCATGAAAAGCGGGCTGCGCCAGCACAGCCTGGCGCGCGAGCCCTTGATGGCCGTGACCAGCAAGCGAATGGCATCTTCGGCCGGGCGCGGATGGATGGCCGTCAGCTCGATGCCGCCGAAGCGGCGACCGCAGGCCGCAATGATATCGGCGACCGATTGCGGCCGGGCAATCAGCGACAGCTGGCCGCCCGGCACGAGAATGGCATTGGCGGTGCGCAGCCAGCCGTCAAACAGGCCCTCGGTCATGGCATGGGCTTCCGCCTTCAGGGCATCCGGTGTCTTGCGGTCGCGTTCATCATTGAAGGGCGGGTTCATGATGACGTGATCGAAATAATCATCGGGCAGGCCCGCCTCCACCCGCGCCTTGCCGCGCAGCGTCACATCCGCCTCGATGACCGTGGCACGCGGCGCCAGATGCGCGTTGTCCGCCAGGTCCAGCGTGCGGCGGGCAAACTGCGCCATCCGGGCGGAACGCTCGACCAGCGTTACCTGTGCAAGGGCCAGGCGGTTTGCCACGGCAAGCCCTGCGGCGCCGGCGCCGGCGCCAAGATCTGCGACGCGCATGCCGTCCTTGCCAGAGGCCACCAGAGAGGCAAGCAGCATGGCATCCATGCCGGCCCGGTGGCCGCCATTTTTCGGCTGCACGAGGTGAAAGCCGCCGCGATGGAAGGCATCGATGGTCTCGGCCGTCTCTTGGGTTTCGGGCATCTCCCGCATCTCAGTCATCGCGGTCCTTCAACTCGTCCGACAGGCCGGCATCCGTGAGAAGCCGGCGTGCTTCCTCCAGCCGATCCGTTTCCACCAGCAGCCGGCGCGGCAGAAGACCGAGCGAACCTTCCAGAATGCTCATGGATTGATCGGCGATCAGCGTGTGGATGCCGACATCGTGAAGCAGGCTTGTCGCAAAGGACAGGACAACCGCGTCATTGGTGCGGATCAGTTCTTTCATGCGTCAAACTACCTCAATAATGGGTCATACACGGTTTTGGCACTTGCCGGACCTCATCCCCCTTTCTATGGTTCGGCGCAAAATTTGAACAGGAGGCCAATTCATTGGGCGTCGTTATTCCGCTCGAAGAGGGCAAAAACAAGCAGGCTTCGGTCAAGCCGCTGGTCGATCTGACAAAGGCGGATATGGACCGGGTCAACCAGTTGATCCTGTCCAAGGCCGGTTCCGATGTACAGATGATCCCGGAAGTGGCCAATCACCTGATCTCGTCGGGCGGCAAGCGTCTGCGTCCCATGCTGACCCTCGCATCCGCGCAGATGTTCGGCTATGAGGGCGAAAACCACATCAAGCTGTCGACCAGCGTCGAATTCATGCACACGGCAACGCTTCTGCATGACGATGTGGTGGATGAAAGCGACCTGCGGCGCGGCCGTTCCACGGCGCGCATGATCTGGGGCAACCAGGCCAGCGTTCTGGTGGGCGATTTCCTGCTCGGCCAGGCCTTCAAGATGATGGTCGAAGTCGGCTCGCTCGATGCGCTGGACGTGCTGGCGACGGCCGCTGCCGTGATTGCCGAGGGCGAGGTTCTACAGCTTTCCGTGGCCAAGAACATGGAAACGACGGAAGACGATTATCTCTCCGTCATCCGTGCAAAGACGGCAGCGCTGTTTGCCGCAGCCGCCGAAGTTGGCCCGATCATTGCCAATACCGACCGGGCAAGCCGCAGCGCGCTCAAATCCTACGGCATGAACCTTGGCCTTGCCTTCCAGCTGGTCGATGATGCGCTGGATTATGGTGGCAAGGCTGCGGATCTGGGCAAGAATGTCGGTGATGATTTCCGCGAGGGCAAGATCACGCTGCCGGTCATCCTGTCCTACCGGCGTGGCACGCCGGAGGATCGCGCGTTCTGGAAGATGGCGATCGAACAGGGCGAAAGCAGCGACGAGAATCTTGAACGGGCACTTGGCCTGATTGCCAGGAACAATGGCCTGAAAGATACGATTGCGCGCGCCAAGCACTATGGCACGATTGCGCGCGATGCGCTGTCGCCGCTTCCCGCCTCCGCGCATAAGGACGCGCTGATGGAAGTGATCGATTTCTGCATTGAGCGCGTAAACTGATAGACCGGTAGTGGTGGCGGGCAGCAACAGGCGTTGCGTGTTCTCAACCGTCGAGATTCTTGCGGACCTGCTTCAAAAAAGCCATTCTGTCATGAATCATCGGCTGACGATTCATGGCGGCCACAGGGCCGCCTACAGGTTTTCATGAAAGGCACCTTCATGCGGCAGAAATTTGCCCATCGTCTGCTCTCCGGCGTGGCCTTGGGTGCTGCGCTCCTCATGGCGACGGGAGCGCCGCACGGGGCACAGGCGCAAGACCAGCCGGTGGTGGAAACCCCAGCCTTTTCGCCCGACAGTGTCAACACGTTCTCGGGTGCGTTTCTGGCCGCCCGCACCGCCGATGTCGACCATGATTACCCGACAGCGATCGCGCTCTACCAGAAGGCGCTCGATCTCGAGCCCGCCAATCTCGACATTCGCGAACGGCTGATGATCTCGCTTCTGATGAACGGCCAGTTCGACGAAAGCCTGAAGCATGTCGATGCGCTGAAGGAAGACGATGCGGTGGAGCGCGTGACGACCATCGTTCGCGGTCTCGATGCCATCCGCAAGGGCTCCTATGGCGATGCGGAAAAGATCCTCACCTACAAGGGGGTCAACGATCTCGACCGGTTGACGCATGTACTGTTGTCCGGCTGGGCCAAAGTCGGCGCCGGCAAGGGGCCGGAAGCCATCAAGCTGGTGAAGGGGCTGAAAGGTCCCGGCTGGTTCAAGGTATTTACGGAATATCATCTGGGCGCCATGGCGCTGGTGACCGGCGATGTGGCCACCGCACGCACACACCTGACCGCGGCCATTACCAGCGAGGAAGGTGTGGCGACCACGCCCGATACCTTCATGCGCGCCGTGATGGCGCTGGCAAGGCTGGAAGCGAGCCAGGGCAACAAGCAAAAGGCGCTGGATGCCATTGCCGTGGCTGAGCGGTTGATCAGCAATTACGCGCCCTTGAAGGCGCTGCGCCAGGACATCGAAAAGGGCGAAAAGCCCGAGCAGCAGGTGACGACGGCCACCGAAGGGGCAGCCTCCGTGCTGTTTTCCATCGGCAGCGCGCTGAACCGTCAGGGCGCCGAGGAAATGGTGTCGCTTTACCTGCAGATCTCGCATGCGCTGGACCCGAAAAGCGCCGACACGATCATTCTTCTGGGCGGCATTGCCGAAAAGCTGGAACAGCCCAAGCAGGCGATCGAACTCTATGGCCGGGTGCCGGAAGGTTCGCCCATGCGGCGCATTTCCGAACTTCAGCTGGGCCTGACACTGGCGCAGACCGGCGACGTGGCCGGCGCGCGCGAGCACCTGAAGGCGCTGCTGGACTCCGATCCGAGCGATATCCGCACCTATATCGCCTATGGCAGCGTGCTTTCGGATGCCAAGGACTTTGCCGAAATGGCCAAGACCTATGACAAGGCCGTGGACGTGATCGGCCCCGTGCCGCGCCCGACCGACTGGTCCGTCTTCTTCCAGCGCGGCATTGCCTATGAGCGCCTGAAGGAATGGGACAAGGCCGAGCCGAACTTCAAGAAGGCGCTGGAGCTGAACCCCGACCAGCCGCAGGTGCTGAACTATCTCGGCTATTCCTGGGTGGACATGAACCGCAACCTTGCCGAAGGCATGGACCTGATTCGCAAGGCGGTGGAGCTGCGCCCGGATGACGGCTATATCGTCGATTCGCTCGGCTGGGCCTATTATCGCCTTGGCCAGTATGAGGAGGCGGTGACAGAGCTGGAACGTGCCGTGCAGCTGCGCGCCGGCGATGCGGCCATCAACGACCATCTGGGCGATGCCTATTGGCGCGTCGGGCGCAAGCTGGAAGCCGGTTTCCAATGGCAGCGGGCGCTGACCATGAAGCCTGAACTGAGCGAGATCCCGAAGATCGAGAAAAAGATCCGCGAAGGCATGACGGAGGCAGCGCCGCCACCGGTGCAGGCAGCCGCCGCAACCCCGGCCATGACTGCGCCAGCGGTGAGCGATGCGGTAAAGCCGCCGGTTGCTGGCGAAACGCCGGCTGCAGCAAAACCGGACAAGCCGGCGAGCTATATCGTCATCAAGGGCGATACGCTGCGCAAGATCGCCACGGATGTTCTGGGCGATGGTGAGCGCATTCAGGACCTGATCAATGTCAATCCGGAGCTGAAGCGCAATCCGAACCGGCTCTATCCCGGCCAGGTGCTGGAACTTCCAGGCCCCAGCAACTGAGGCATGCGCGAGCGCATAACAGAGACCGCACGCGCAAAGCTTAATCTTGCGCTCCATGTGACCGGGCGGCGGGCAGATGGCTATCATCTGCTCGACAGCCTTGTGACATTTGCCAGCCATGGCGACAGGCTGCAGTTTGTGCCCGCCGCCGAGGATGATTTCATCCTGGAAGGCCGCTTTGCCCCGGAGCTTTCCACCGACGCAGACAATCTCGTGCTTCAGGCACGCGACAGCCTGCGCCATGCGCTCACGCAAAGCGGTCAGCCTGCACCACCGGTGCGCATCACGCTGTCAAAGGATCTGCCGATCGCCTCCGGCATTGGCGGAGGCTCAGCGGACGCCGCTGCCACGCTGCGTGGCCTGATGCGCCTCTGGCAGGTGCAGCTTGATGATGATCATCTGGCAGCACTTGCCCTGTCGCTTGGCGCCGATGTGCCCATGTGCCTTGTCAGCCGCCCCGCCATGGCGCGTGGCATTGGCGAAGACCTGACGCCGGCGACCGCCCTGCCTGCCCTTTCCATCGTCATGCTCAATCCGCTGATCGGCGTTTCGACACCGGAGATCTTCCGGCGGCTCACGCGGCGCGACCATCCGCCCGTGCCGGCTTTGCCGCAAAAGGGCGGCGACTGGATCACCTTCCTGCAGGACCTGCGCAATGATCTGGAACCGGCGGCGCGGGCTCAGGTGCCGCAGATCGGCGAGTTCTGCGACGCCCTCACCGCGCATGGCGCGCAGCTTGCCCGCATGTCCGGCTCCGGCGCCACCTGTTTCGGCATATTCGACGATACCCATGCGGCAAAGCGCGCAGCGACAGAACTGGCCATTGTCTATCCTGATGCCTATATCCAGCCGACAGAGACGGTGGCAGGAGACAGTTGATGACCCGGATAGACGAGACGCGCACCTTCATACCGGTTGGCATCGCCGTGCTGACCGTATCGGACACGCGGACGCTGGCCGATGACCGATCCGGCGACACGCTGGTGCAGCGCATTGCCGAGGCAGGCCATAGCCTGATTGCCCGCGCCATCGTGGCCGATGACAGAGCGGCGATCTATGACCAGGTGCGCAACTGGACGCTGTCCGACGAGATTGACGTGGTGATCACCACCGGCGGGACCGGCTTTACCGGCCGCGATGTGACTCCCGAGGCGCTGGAACCGCTGTTTGAAAAGCGCATGGACGGGTTTTCGGCCCTGTTCCACCGGATTTCCTATAAGAAGATCGGTACTTCGACCATCCAGTCGCGCGCGACCGGCGGCGTGGCCAATGCGACCTTCATCTTCGTGCTGCCGGGCTCTCCTGGCGCCTGCAAGGATGCCTGGGACGAGATATTGCGCCCGCAGCTCGATTACCGGCACATGCCCTGCAATTTCGTGGAAATCATGCCCCGGCTCGACGAGCACCTGCGGCGTGGCGGCAAGGCCTGACGACAGACCACATCCCGAAACTCAACCGCGCATGGCCCAGGCCGGCACGATCTCACTGATCAGCCGGTGGGCCTTCTGGCCGCGCGCCAGATCCGCAAGCCCCATGCCGGAGCGGGCCTGCGCCTGCGCGTGGACCTTGGGCACGATGAGGCCATGTTCCAGCGGTGGCGGCGGGCGGATGAACCGCTTCATGAGTGACGGACGGTAATTGCGCGAGGGCGAAAACCGGGCCGGATGACGGGTGAGCGCAATATGCTCGGCCACTTCCTCCACCCAGCCGATCTGTGGGCGCGCGCCAGGCTCTATCAGCAGCAGCCATTCGCCGCGCGCGGCGCGCAGCACATCTTCGATATTCCAATCCTGATGAAAACGGCAGCCGGCCGAATCCGCCACCCGCAGAGACGCATCCTGCGAATTGTGATCGAGCACGCCGACATCGCTGACGAGACCTTCCACGGCGCCGGCAACCAGCACAGACAGCGTCTGGGCCAGTTCGGATTCCTGGTCTCTGCATTCCATGAGGACAGTGAGCATTCGCCAGCAATACCGCATTGCAAAAGGAATTGCCACAAAGCTGTCACACAGATTTTGTTCTTGCATTGTTCTCATTCCCACTGTAGGAATTGAACCACGGTGAACGGGGAGTTCATCGCCCCAGGAGTTTCCCATGAACGAGCTGTCCCAGTTGCGGCAGGACGCATTTGCGCCTGCTCATACGGCTGATATTGCCGACGCCCTGGTGCAAACCTCCGGGCTTCGCATAGAGGTGGATCGTCGGCGCGGACGCGGCGCGGCCCTCAACCCCAGCGGCCGTTTCGAGACGGAACGCCGCGAAGCCTTTGACGATGGCTGGCAGACGCTGGAGGAACTGGAACCGTTCAGGACGGAAGTTACAATCGAAAAGCCGAAGACGGCGATTACCCGCAACGAATCTCCCGATATTCCCTTCGACCGTTCGGTGAATGCCTACCGCGGCTGTGAGCATGGCTGCATCTACTGCTTCGCCCGCCCGACGCACAGTTTCATGGGGCTTTCGGCGGGGCTGGATTTCGAAACCAGACTGTTTGCCAAGCCCGATGCGCCAAGACTTCTGGAGCGCGAATTGAGCAAGGCGGATTACAAGGTACGCACGCTGGCACTCGGCACCAATACCGACCCCTATCAGCCGATCGAGCGTGACTGGCGCATCACCCGGCAGCTGCTCGAGGTTCTGGCGAAAGCCAATCATCCGGTGATGATCGTCACCAAGTCGTCGCTGGTGACGCGCGACATCGATATTCTGAGCGACATGGCGGCCAAGGGTCTGGCCAAGGTGGCGCTATCGGTGACGACACTCGACCGCAAGCTTGCCCGCAGCATGGAGCCGCGCGCCTCGACGCCCTCCAAGCGGCTGGAGGCGGTAAAGAGGCTGACGGATGCCGGCATTCCGACCAGTGTGCTGGTGGCACCTGTCATCCCTGCCTTGAACGATCACGAGATCGAACGCATCCTTGATGCGGCAAAGGCGGCCGGTGCCACAGAGGCAAGCTATGTGCTCCTGCGCCTGCCGCTGGAGGTGAGCCCGCTGTTTCGCGACTGGCTGCTGCGCAATTATCCGGATCGCTATCGGCATGTGATGTCGCTGGTGCGCTCCATGCGGGGCGGCAAGGATTATGACGCGGAATTCGGCAAGCGCATGAAGGGCGCCGGCCCCTATGCCTGGCAGATTTCACGGCGCTTCGAGCTTGCCACCAAGCGGCTTGGTCTGGGTCGCCGTGGCGTGCAATTGCGTGACGATCTGTTTCTGCCGCCGGCGGGCAGCGGCGTGCAGCTGTCGCTGCTGTAGAGCATAGCGTTTTATCAAAGTTTCGACACGAGCGCCGCCTCACGCCGTGTCGGATACCCCCGGCTCCGCCCTTTCCCCTTGGGCGGACGACAAGCGATGCCGCACTCAGCGCTTTGCCGGGGCTTGCAGGAGATCGGGTGTGCGTGCGAGTTTCAGCCGCATGTCACAGAGCACGCCACCCGATTCTCCCAAACTCTTCGATGCCATGCCGCTGAAGCCGGATTTCAGCCTGGAGCTTGCCGCCCAAAGCGCCGGCCATTGGCCGGTTGCAGGCACCGACGAGGCAGGCCGGGGGCCGCTTGCCGGTCCTGTGGTTGCCTGCGCCGTCATTCTTGATCCGGACCATATTCCAGCCGGCCTCAACGATTCCAAGAAACTCTCGTTGAAACAGCGCGAACGCCTGTTTGAGGAGATCATGGCAACCGCGCATGTCTCGATTGCCAGTTCCGGCCCCCGGTTGATCGACGAGAAGAACATCCTGCGCGCCAGTCTCGATGCCATGCGCCGCGCCGTGCTCGGCCTGCCGATTGCCGCCGGCTACGTGCTGACCGATGGACGCGATATACCGCCCGGCCTTTCCTGCGGGGCAAAGGCCGTCATCAAGGGCGATTCACGCTCGGTCTCGATTGCCGCCGCCTCGATCATCGCCAAGGTCAGTCGCGACCGGATGATGAACCGCGCCGGTCTTCTCTATCCGGCCTATGGCTTTGAAAGCCATGCCGGCTATGGCACGGCACAGCATCGCAGCGCCATTGAGAGCCACGGCCCCTGCCCCCTGCACCGCATGAGCTTTCGGCCACTGCGCAAGGATTGACACCTGGCATCGAAAAAGGTGCTGGCGCGCGATCACGTGTAGCGCAAAATGCAAAAAGGCCGGACAGGCCGGCCTTTTCGAAAATCATTGGGAAACAGTTTCTCAGTTCAGACGGGTCTTGACCTGCTCTATCGCATTGCTGAACAGAACGGTCTGTGTCGAGGCGTCCGACTTTGCTGCAATCAGCTTTTCGGCTGCTGCAATCGCAAGATCCACGGCGGCAGCACGCACGGCGCCGATCGCATCGGCTTCCGCCTGACGGATCTTCTGTTCCGACAGCGCATTGCGGCGCGTGACGAATTCCTCGGTCTTCTGGCGGGCGTCTTCCGTCAGCATGGCCGCTTCGCGTTCCGCAGCAGCCACGATGGCAGCAGCTTCCGCTTCGGCTTCCTTGCGCTTGCGCTGGTACTCGGCCAGCAGCGCCTGAGCTTCCTCGCGCAGGCGCTTTGCCTGTTCCAGCTCGTCGCGGATATTGTCGGCGCGATTATCGAGCGCCGTCGCCATCATGCCCGGAACCTTGAGATAGGCCAGAAGCGCGAAGAACAGGATAAGCCCGACAAGGGCAAAGAAAGTTGCGTCAAATGCCATGCTGATCAAGCCTCCACTTTGGCAGCGGAGACCGCAGCCCGGACGTCATCGGCGGATGCCTTGGCCCCGATCAGTTGATCGACGATGGCAGAAGTTGCCTCTTCGGCAATCGCACCGACTTCACCAAAGGCCTGCGCCTTGATGTCACCGATGCGCTGCTCGGCGGCGGCAATCTTGGCAACCAGTTCCGCCTCAATGGCGGTGCGGTCGGCGGCGGCCTTGGCCTTGGCGGCTTCACGCGCGCCTTCGGCAATCGCGCTGCCCTTGACACGGGCGGCCGCGAGTTCCTTTTCATAGGTCTCGACGGCGGCGTCAGCTTCTGCCTTCAGGCGCGACGCTTCATCGAGATCCTGCGCGATCCGGTCATGGCGATGCTCGAGAATGCCACCAACACGCGGCACGATCACCTTCTGCATGACCCAGTAGAAGACAGCGAATGTGATGACGAGCCAGAGAACCTGCGATGCGTAGGTCGAGCTATCGAAAGGCGGAAAAACGCCAGTGGCATGATCGTCGTGCGCCACACCGGTTTCAGTATGGGTTTGGCCAGCCGGCTGCGTGCCTGCTGCTGCATTCGTATCGCCATTGGCCGGCGCGCCTTGCGCGAATGCCGGTGTCACGAACATCATCACCTCCAGGGGTATTCAAATACGAAGGATCACGGCGCGCTGTATTTCGAGCGGCCGTGATCCGAACTCCAGGCCGTTATTAGACGGCGAACAGGAGGAGAAGAGCTACGAGCAGCGAGAAGATGCCCAGAGCTTCGGTAACGGCGAAGCCGAATACCAGACGGCCGAACTGGCTGTCAGCGGCAGACGGGTTGCGCAGTGCGCCGGTGAGGTAATCACCAAAGATGCGGCCGAGTGCGAGGGAGGTACCAGCCATGCCGAGGCATGCGAGACCCGCGCCGATGAACTTTGCTGCTTCCGCTTCCATATGGATACTCCTTCGAAATGGTTGTTGCGGTAGTTGAGGACCCAGCGCTGCCGGGACCCGCGACTATATTCTCAGTGACCACCATGCACGGCGTCATTCAGGTACATGCATGTCAGTACCGCGAAGACATATGCCTGCAGGAAGGCAACGAGAAATTCGAGACCGGTCATGGCGACCGTCATCAAGAGCGGCAGGATTGCGCCGCCGATACCCAGAGCGCCCATGGCGCTCATGGAGGCGACGAAGCCTGCGAAAACCTTCAGCGTGATGTGACCGGCCAGCATATTGGCGAAAAGACGCACGGACAGGCTGATCGGACGCGACAGGAAGGAAATGATCTCGATGGAAGACACCAGCGGCAGCAGAACCTTGGGCACGCCGGAAGGCGCAAACACACTGAGGAAATGCAGGCCGTGCTTATAAAAACCGTAGATCACCACCGTCAGGATGACGAAGAGCGCCAGAACGAAGGTGACGATGATCTGGCTGGTGACCGTGAAGAAATAGGGGAACATGCCGAGCAGGTTCGCGGTCAACACGAACATGAACAGCGAAAACACCATGGGGAAGAATTTCATGCCCTGACTTCCGGCGCCTTCGCGCAGCATGGAGGCGATGAATTCATAGGACATTTCCGCGACAGACTGCATGCGGGTCGGGATCAGACCGCGGTTGGCCGTGGAAAGATAGAGGAAGCCGGCGGCGCAGGCGACCGTGGCAACCATGAACAGCGATGCGTTGGTGAACGAGAAGTCGATTCCACCGATTTCGATCGGTACGATCTTGAAGACCTGGAACTGATGTGTCGGGTCGTTGGCCACCGCTTTACCTTCTCTCTTCCTTACACCTGCCGCAATCGGCAGATTATCTCACCACGTCGTCTTAACTGCCGCCCTTGCCATCACCATCCCGGAAAGAACCGGGCTGGGCAACCATGCCCAGGGCACGCAGCACATTCAGCACACCGGCGCAGAAGCCAAGCAGGAGAAGAATGATCATCCCCCATGGCGTCGTACCGGCCAAGCGGTCGAGCAGATAGCCAAGCAAGGCACCAACGGCGATGGCCGCGATGAATTCCGAAGAAATCTTCAGTCCCAGAG
The DNA here is from genome assembly GCF_005222845.1 of Rhizobium sp. FY34. Lineage (GTDB taxonomy): Bacteria > Pseudomonadota > Alphaproteobacteria > Rhizobiales > Rhizobiaceae > Neorhizobium. The sequence continues at coordinate 194,807 of NZ_STFZ01000034.1, forward strand.
CCATGCCCTTGCGGCTTGCTTCCGACTGTTCTTCCTTCGCCTTCTCCGCTGCCTCGCCCTTTTGCCTGACCGCCAACTGGTCGCTCAGGCGTTTGAGGCGCTGCTCAAGACTATCATCCCGGTCGTCCGTCATGTGCTTCTCCTGCGCTCCCAGTCGCCCGGCAAACCCGCCAGACCATTCTCGAAGCCTTGGAAATAGCGCCTTCCGGCCCGCTTTGAAGTCGGGCGCACCATAGTTTTGACCGCTTCCATAGTCAAGGCATGGCGCAAGCCTCGTCCAGAACTAATTAACCATGGAATTTCAGGTGTTTAGCCTGTGTGTAGACGAAGTCGTGAACGGTTTGCGAAGGAATCGCGACAATCCGCAGCCGCAGGTCGTGCCTTTGGCCAGGCTGACCTGACGCTAAAGTGTGCTCGTGCCTTGCGGATTCGGCTGTTTTCAACAACTCGGTTTCAGCTCCAGCCGCCACCATAGGTGCGGTAGAAAATGTGCAGGCCGATGCGTCCGACCTTCTTCATCGTCGGTGCCCAGTTGGGGCGTACATAGACGGCGTGGTAATGGGTGGCGGAGCCGACCTGATCCAGCCAGATCTTGCCAGCGGTGACGGCAAGGGCCACTTCGCGGGCCATCTTCCAGTGCTCTTCAGAGCGGATGCGGTCCTCGATATTGTCGCAGGCAAAGGAGAACTGGCAGCGGTTGCGCCAGTCTTCATTCTGGTAGACGACGCCGCAAATCGTATCAGGATAGGCCGGATTGCGCACCCGGTTTAGAATGACCTGCGCGACAGCCGCCTGTCCCTTGACCGATTCTCCACGCGCCTCGAAATAGATGCCGGAGGCAAGGCACTGCTGCTCGCGGGGCGAAAACACGCCGGGCGGCAAAGGCGTCGCGGCCCAGGCGTGATCCTTCGGGCCGATATGCGGCACGAAGCGGCCGGCATCCTTGTTCTCGGTCAAGATTGCATCGAACGGCGATTGGCGGGCAAAATCGGGCTTGGCCGGCGCATAGGCTGTGGCCAGCACATCCGCCTTGTCGTTCGTCACAAGGCTTGCGACCATGGGCGATAGATCGGCCTCCGGCATTTTCGGTTCTTCGCGGCGGAAGTAGAAGGCGGCAAGCTTGATCTCGTCGGCGGCCTTCGGCGCCTTGGCCAGCGCCACACGCTCTTCCTTGTCGCGCACGGGCGACAGGAGCGAACTGCTGCGTTCCAGCACCGAACCGGCACTGAAGGCCCTGGGAGGTTGCATCGGTTCAACGGCAATGACACGGCCCTTCTTGGCGCCGCGATTGACGCGGTTTTCGTCAGTCGTGTCTTCGCCGTGTTTTGCAGAGGCAAAGGCAATCTTGCGGCCATCGGGCAAGGTCATGCCGGCGCCGGCGGCAAGCTGATCCTCCCCATCGGGAAAGGCAAGTTCTGCTGCATGCAGCGATCCGGCCGGCGAATCGGTCATTACCATACGCCATTGCGAACCGGACCGGTCAAAGCCGGCCAGAAGATCAGCCAGGTCGCCCTGGGCCGGGATGGAGGGAAAGACAAGCCATGCGGCCAGGCCGAACAGGGTCGGAGATGCCCATTGATCGACAAACGACCATGGTCCACGCTTGATACTCTTCGAACGCAACACCGCAACTCCAACACGTCAAGTGGTCTGCGTGAAGGATCTAATATTAACCTAAATGGAGGGTTAACGCTGCAAAAGGCGTGGCACCAAGAGTAGCCAACCGGGTTGACGTTTGCGTGAGCGATGGCCGCCCTCCCCGTCGGGGTCGGGCGGCCATGCTGCACTCAGATGATCACATGCGAGCCGAGTTCGACGACGCGATTGGCCGGCAGGCGGAAATAGTCGGACGGATCGATTGCGGTATTGGCCAGCCCGATGAACAGCCGGTCCTGCCACATGGGCATTCCTGATTGGGCATCCGGCACCAGCTTGCGGCGTCCGAGATAGAAGGAAGTCGACATGATGTCGAACTTGAAGCCGCATTTGCGCAGATAACCGAGCGCCTGCGAGACATTCTGCGACTGCATGAAGCCGTAGCGCAGTTCGATGCGGGTGAAGCGCTCCGAAAGCTTTTCGACGGTGAAGGCATGTTCGGGCGATACGCGCGGCTTGTTGACCGTGCGGATCGTCAGGATGACATTGCGTTCATGCAGCACGTGATTGTGCTTGAGATTGTGCATCAGCGCTGCCGGTGCCGATTCCGGATCGGCCGTCAGGAAGATGGCGGTGCCCGGCACGCTGACCGGCGCATGGGCGCTTTTGGCATCGATGGATTTTTCGATCGAGGCGGCAAACACGTCGAGCGGCACATCGGTGCGGCGCGTCTTTTCCGACAGAATGGCGGTGCCGCGCTTCCAGGTCCACATGATAATGGTGAAGCCGGCCGCCATCAGCACCGGAACATAGCCGCCATCATGGATTTTCAGGAGATTGGCGCCCAGGAAAACCAGTTCCAGCGCCAGAAGCGGCAGAAGTGCGGCCAGCGCCACGGTCTTGGGCCAGCGCCAGCGCACGCGCACGAACTCGAACGCCATCAGCGTGGTCACGACCATGGCGCCGGTGACGGAAATGCCATAGGCGGTGGCCAGTGCATCCGAGGTTTCAAAGCCCAGAACCAGCGCCAGAACGCCAACGAGCAGAAGCGCATTGACCGAGGGTAGAAAAATCTGTCCGGTATTGGTTTCCGAGGTGAAGAGGATTTCCATGCGCGGCAGGTAACCGAGATGGATCGCCTGGCGCACCAACGAAAAGGCGCCGGTAATGACCGCCTGGCTGGCAATGATTGTGGCGGCTGTCGCAAGAATGACGATCGGCAGAAGCGCCCATTCCGGGAACATCAAGTAGAATGGATTTTCCATAGCCTCCGGATGCTTCATCACGAAGGCGCCCTGCCCCAGGTAATTGAGCGTCAGGGCCGGAAACACCAGCACGAACCAGGCCCACTGGATGGGACGCCGGCCAAAGTGGCCGAGATCGGCATACAGCGCCTCTGCGCCGGTCACGGTCAGGAAGACGGCGCCAAGCACGACGATGCCGATATAGCCCTCATTGAGCAGGAAGGTGACGGCATTGATCGGGTTGAAGGCGTAGAGAATGCTGTAATCATCCGAGATATGCGCGACGCCAGCCGCCCCCATGGCCAGGAACCAGACGGCGGTGATGGGGCCGAAATAGCGCGCGACGAGCTTGGTGCCCTGCGACTGGATGGCAAACAGGGCAATGAGAATGACGATGGCAATTGGCAGAACCGCGCTATTGAGCGCCGGCGTGACCAGCTTCAACCCCTCCACCGCCGAGAGAACCGAAAGTGCCGGCGTGATCATCGCATCGCCGAGAAAGAGTGCTGCGCCAATCAGACCGAAAATGATCAGCGTTGTGCGGTTGCCACCAGCCGTCTTCATCAGCATGGCCAGAAGCGACAGCGTGCCGCCTTCGCCGTGATTGTCGGCACGCAACAAAAAGAGGACATATTTGAGGGTAACGATGATCGTCAGTGTCCAGATCATCAGGGAGATGATGCCGATGATTTCCGCTTGCGTCACGCCGTCATGGGAGACCGGGCGCAGCGCCTCGCGAAAGGCATAGAGCGGGCTGGTACCGATATCGCCATAGACGACACCGACGGAACCGAGCGTCAGCCCGAGAAAATGCTTGAGGTTCTTGTTCTCGTGAACCTGTTCGTCATGTGCATGGGACATCGGGGACTCAGGCTCTCAGAGCCAGCCTTTCAATCGGAAAAAGAAAAAGGGCACGATAGCCGAGATGACCATGGCAACCAGCGCCATGGGATAGCCGATGGCCCAGCCAAGCTCCGGCATGAACTGGAAGTTCATGCCGTAGATCGAGGCGACCAGTGTCGGCGGCAGAAAGACGACAGAGGCAATCGAAAAGATCTTGATGATGGCATTCTGCTCGACATTGATAAGGCCGAGCGAGGCATCGAGCAGGAAGGTGATATTGGCGGCGATAAAGGAGGCATGTTCCGACAGCGTTGCCACATCACGAACCACCGTATTGCACAGGTTGCGCACACTATCATCTTCGTGCAGCGCAGGTGTGTTCATCAAAAAAGTCAAAAGCCGCGACAGCGAGCCGAGACTATCACGCACCTTGCCGACCAGCCGATGGCATTCGGCGATCTCAGCCAGCTTGCCTTCCAGGAATTTCGGCGGCCGCCGCTTTTCGCGGTCGTGGAAGATATCGGTCGACAGACGATCGACGCGAGCCACAGCAGATTCGAGAATCTCGGCGGTGCGATCGGCAATGGTTTCCAGGAGATGGGCCAGCAGCAGCGGCCCGGTGCGCACATCTTCCGGCACACGGCCCAAAGCGGCGATGAACAGGTGGAACGACTTCGGATCCGCATAGCGCACGGTCAACAGACAGTTGCGCGCCAGGATGAAGGCGACATCCGTCAACATCGGCGCTTTCGTCTCGGCTTTCCAGACGAGCGAGGCGGTCATGAAAACGGCGGAATGCTCGACATAAAGTCGGCTGGAAGGCTCGATGTCCTTCAGCTCGTCGCGCGTGGGAACGGATATGTCGAGCAGTGTCTCGACATAGACATCATCCATGTGTGTGGGATCGATCAGGTCGATCCAGACAATATCATCAGGAAGCGCCGACAAACGATCGTGCGGATCCAGAACGGTAACCGAGCCGTTGGCGCGATAGGCATTGATCAAGCGGCGTCTCCGTGCCGGTGCCCGATAAGCCGACACAATTCAACGTTAGGGCCAGTTCGTCAAATCCCTCGTCCAGCGAGACGCGCCTATAAGACCAGGCACGCACGAATGCAAGCACAACGAATCAACTGCTTTTGCATAACAGCCATCAGTCAAACACAATGGCAGGCACGGGACGTTGCTTGCGGCCCGTGAGTTCTTCCCAGACGCGGGCCGCAATCTGCCGGTAAATCTCGGCGGAAGGACTGGTCGGATCGGAGACTACGACCGGCGTTCCGGCATCCGAGCGTTCGCGGATATCCATGGTGAGCGGCACTTCGCCGAGAAAAGGCACGCCGATCCGCTCGGCTTCCGTGCGAGCACCGCCATGGCCGAAAATATCGTAGCGCGCGCCGGTATCGGGCGCGAGGAAATAACTCATGTTTTCGACGATGCCGAGCAGCGGCACCTCGACCTTGCGGAACATGGTAATGGCCTTGCGCGCATCGATGAGGGCGAGATCCTGCGGCGTGGAGACGATGACGGCGCCGGCCAGCGGCACCTGCTGCGCCATGGTCAGCTGCGCATCGCCAGTGCCGGGCGGCATATCGACGATCAGCACGTCAAGCTCGCCCCAGGCGACCTCGCGCAGCATTTGCAGGATGGCCGACTGCACCATCGGCCCGCGCCAGATCATCGCGGCTTCCTCATCGACCAGGAAGCCCATCGACATGGCCTTCAGGCCGTAATTTTCCATGGGAACGATGATGCGGTTCTCGATCTGCTTCGGCTTGCCGGAGATGTTCAACAGCCGTGGCACCGAGGGGCCGTAGATATCGGCATCAAGCAGGCCGACCTTCAGGCCATTGGCCATCAGGCCAAGCGCCAGGTTGACGGCGGTCGTCGATTTGCCGACGCCGCCTTTGCCCGAGGCAACCGCGACAATGGCGCGAACGCCCGGCACGCCGGCCTTTTGCGGCCGTGCCGGTGCAGCATTTGCCGGCGCATGCGAATGCGGGTGGGCATGGGTATGGCCCTTCTGGGCGGCAGGGGCGGCCGGGGTGGGCGCTGCGCTTCCAGCCTTGCGATCGGCGGTCAGCGTGACCAGTGCACCCTTGACACCGGGGATCGCCGTGACAGAGCGTTCCGCCGCCATGCGCAGGGGTTCCAGTTCCTTCGCCCGTTCGGAAGGCACGGTGATGGAGAAATAGACCTTGCCGTCGGCAATAAAGACATCGGAAACCATGTTCCGCGAGACAAGATCACCTTCCAGATCGGGACCGCGCACCTTGCTCAGTGCCGCAATCACCATGTCTTTCGTTAGTTCGGGCATGACCCACTCCCTGAATGCATCGACCACCGATCGGCCAGCGCGAAGCCGTTCGACATTCGTGCCGGACTTATAGTTGGTGCAGGGTTGCCGGGGCAACAAGTATTCGGACTGATCGTCAGGGCCTGGAGAAAGCCCGCAAAAAGAAACCGCCGCCCAAGCCTGCGGCAATCTATCGATCGCGCTGGCCGGACGGCGGCTTTTTCTTCTCTGCGCCTCTTGGTGCGCCTTTAGTCCCCTCTGGACCTGCCGGTGAGGAATGCAGGATGCATGCCAAGTTCAAAAGGGGCAGAAAGCGCCAGTTCCTGGCCTCGCGGCCAAGAATGCAGCCACGAACCTGCCGCATTATTGTGCGCTGCGGCAAAAAATGGCAGCCACCCTGCGCGCTACTTGATCAATCCGATGCGCAGCGATTTGGCGACGGCCTGCGTGCGGTTGACCGTATTCAGCTTCTTGGTGGCACGGTTGAGATAGTGATTGACCGTGTGTTCCGAGAGATTGAGAATATCGGCAATCTCGGCGCTGGTCTTTCCGGCAGCCGTCCAGTTCAGACAATCGATCTCGCGTTCGCTCAACGTCTCGACCGGGCGCACATCGATGGCGCGGATCTCGGCCAGGCGCTGGTAGATGTGAATGGAGATATAGGAAAGCTCCATCATCTGCTGGTGGGAAAAATCCGCCTTCTCGCCGGAAAAGCCCACAGCACCCCGATTGCCCAAAGGATCGTGCGCTGGGAAAAAGGCACCCTCGCCCATGCCGAAGCGCTCAAACAGTTCCTTGGCGACAGTATCACCGCGTTCGCGCGCCACCTCGACCGCCGAATAGCGGAAAGGTCGCGTTGACTGACGCATGCGCTGCAGATTGGGGCTGTTCTGCAGCATGCTGGCCTGGTCGAACAGGGACAGAAGTTCCGACGGCCAGTTGGTGATGATCGTCTTGCCGGAAAGCTCCAGCACCGTGCGTGAAGGCAGTTCGCTGACGATGAAGGACCGGCAGCCATAGGCCTCCGTCACCCGGCGCATCATGCGAAACACGTCAAACTGAGTGCCGAGGCTGATAATTTCCTTGACCCACGATTCAACGCAGATCTGAGGCTCGCTCGTCGTGACTGTATCCATGTAAGATCAAATCTTGCTTCAGTATCATGAGCTTATAAAGTGATTTCAGCACGGGGTCACCGCCGATGAAACCGGCGGCACATCCCGTCATCCGGACAGGCGGCAACGCCTGATGCCCGACCATCTATTCAGATAACCCTTAATTTTACCAGTATCTACAGGAAAATCCGACTATAAGTCGCTTTTTCGCCGAGGCCCCATTCCGCGATCGAAATCCGCAGCCATGGCAAGTGCCGCAAAGCGCACCGGATCCGCCCAATCGACCAGTTTTTCACGCCCGACACGGAAGGCAGGCGCCGTGACGGAAACGCCGCCGATGAAACTGCGATCGGCCGAAACAATCGCCGCCGCCACGCAGCATATGCCCGGCTGATGCTCCTCAAGGTCAAAGGCATAGCCACGGTCTCGGATCGCCTCCACATCGGCCAGAAGGGCTTGCGCATCACCATGCGTGCTGGGCGTGAAGCTGCGAAATTCGATTTGCGAGATGAGCGGTTGCAGATCCGCATCCTCCAGGCAGGACAGCGCTGCCTTGCCAATACCGGTGCAATAGAGAGGGGCTGCATTGCCGACCTGCGAATGCATGCGCACCGTCTGGCGGCTTTCCAGCTTGTCGAGATAGACGATTTCTTTTTGCCGCAGCACGCCGAAATGCACGGTTTCGCCGGTCAGCGCATGCAAGTGGGCCATATGCGGTTCGGCCAGCTTGCGCACGGAATTGCGCGCCCAGGCTTTCGCGGCAAAGCCCAGAAGACGAAGGCCCGGCGTGTAATCTCCCTCGGGCGTCGCATCGACGAGGCCTTCGGCGACAAGATGCCGCAACTGACGATGCAGGCTGCCGCGAGGCTGATCCGTCTGCTTCAACAGATCCGTGAAACGCTGCGGCCGCTCCGCCTGACAGACAGATTCCAGCAGCGCTATGGCCTTGCCGAGCGTACCTGTGGTCTGTCCCGCGTCCTTTTCATCATCCGGTGCCAACGCCTATCCACCTCTGTTGATTGAAGCCTTCGCCAGAGCTGTTTAACTCCGCCTGCCGCAAATGCCGGTGCCGATCCAGGCAGGACGCGACTTGACACCTCGGCAGCTTTGCTTCTTCTATTCCATATAATCAAACCACGTTCCAAATAATGGAACAAGAGGAATTCTCGGTGTCTCTTCCTGCTGCTCAGTTTCCTGACCTTGTCGATCGGCCGGTGCTGGTAACCGGCGGTGCCTCGGGCATTGGCGCGGCCTTTGTCGAGGCCTTTGCCGCCCAGGGCGCGAAAGTCGCCTTTATCGATGTGTCGCGCGAGGCCTCCGATGCGCTTGCCACCTCGCTTGCCGGCAGGATGCGCCATGACGTGCTGCCGCTGATTGCCGATCTGCGCGATGTGGATGCGATCCGCATGGCGGTGACAGGCGCGGCCGAACGGCTTGGCGGTCTCGGCATCGTCGTCAACAATGCCGGGTTCGATGATCGCCATGAGCTTTCCGAGGTGACCTCGGACTATTGGGACGACAATCAGGCGATCAACCTCAAGCAGATGTTCTTCGTCTCCCAGGCAGCCGTGCCTTACCTGAGCCAAGACGGGCGCGGCGCCATCGTCAACCTGTCGTCCATCTCCTTCATGCTCAATATGGGTGGTATGCCGAGCTATACGACGGCAAAGGCCGGCATTCTGGGCCTGACGAAAAGCCTCGCCGGGCGGCTTGGGCCGGATGGCATCCGCGTCAACGCCATCCTGCCGGGCATGATCGTCACCGAGCGGCAGAAGCGCCTGTGGCTTTCGCCGGAAAGCATGCAGGCGATGATTGACCGGCAATGCCTGAAACGCAATCTCGACCCGGCAGATCTGACCGGCCCCTGCCTGTTCCTGGCATCGGCTGCATCTTCCGGCATGACGGCGCAATGGATAACTGTGGATGGAGGAGTGCTCTGATGACTGAACCCGCCTATGTGGCCGTGGACTGGGGAACGAGCAGCTTCCGGCTCTGGCTTTTGGATGCCGAGGACAATGTTCTGGCTGAGCGACGCAGCGGCGAAGGCATGACGACGGCGGCAAAGACCGGTTTTGCCCCGGTTCTGGACAGCCACCTTGCCGCCATCCAAGCGCCCGCTTCGCTTCCCGTCATCATCTGCGGCATGGCCGGCGCCCGCCAGGGCTGGGTAGAGGCCGGTTACGTGGACGTGCCGGCGCGGCTTTCGGCCGTTCTGGGCGGCGCCGTTGCGGTGGACGCCGAAGGTCGCGATATCCGCATCCTGCCCGGTATTGCCCAACGCAGCATGGATGCACCCGATGTGATGCGCGGCGAGGAAACCCAATTGCTCGGAGCTATCGGCACTGGCGCCTCCGGCGAGCGGCTTGTCTGCATGCCCGGCACGCATTCCAAATGGGTGACGGTGAGCGGCGACCGGGTGACCGGCTTTGCCTCCTTCATGACCGGCGAAGTGTTCGACGTTCTGTCAAAGCAATCGATCCTGTCGCATGCGGTTGCGGGTGCCGACAGCTTTGACGGCACGCATCCGGCCTTTCGTGCCGCAGTCGAGATGGCGGCCCGCCGTCCGCAGATGTTCACCAACCTCATCTTCACCTGCCGCTCCGGCCAATTGCTGCATGGGCTGGATGCAACGGCTGCTTCTGCAAGACTTTCCGGCATCCTGATCGGCACCGAAATTGCCGGCGGCCTGTCGCTGAGCGGTGAAGGCGCCAAGGTGCATCTGGTTGCTTCCGGGCGTCTGAAGGGTCTCTATGAGGCGGCCCTTGAGGCCGCAGGCTTTACTTTTGAAACCATCGACGCAGATGACGCAGTCCGCGCCGGCCTGTCGATGGCCGCCCAATCCCTCTTTTTCAGCGACGCAAGGACGAGTGCATGACCCGCATCCCCTTCCCCTCCATGCAGCGGCCCCTGGTGGCCATTCTGCGCGGCCTGACACCAGACGAAACGCAGGCGGTCGTCGGCGGCCTGATCGAGACCGGCTTTACCGCGATCGAGATCCCGCTCAATTCGCCCGATCCGTTCCGCTCCATCGAGATCGCCGCGAAAATGGCCCCGGCCGATTGCCTGATCGGCGCCGGCACGGTGCTGACCGTTGAGGATGTCGAAGCGCTCGACGCCGCCGGAGGCCGGCTGATGGTGAGCCCGAATGTCGATCCGCCGGTGATTGCGCTGGCCGCCGCCAAGGGCATGGTGACGCTGCCCGGCTGCTTTACCGCAACCGAAGCGCTGGCCGCTGCCAAGGCCGGCGCCACAGGCCTTAAATTCTTTCCGGCAAGCGTGCTTGGGCCGTCCGGAATCAATGCCATGCGCGCCGTTCTGCCAAAGGAACTATTGATTGCCGCCGTCGGCGGCGTGTCGGAGGTGAATTTCGGCGATTATATCAAAGGTGGCATCACCGCTTTCGGTCTCGGCTCCAGCCTCTACAAGCCCGGCATGAGCGCAGACGCCGTGCGTGACAGAGCCCGGATCACCATCGAGGCCTATGACCGAGCGATAAAGGAGAATGCATGAGCGAGCTTTACCCGTTTCAGGGCTCCGTTCTGTCTCACCATGCCTGCGAGCTTGGCGAAGGCCCGACCTATGATGCGCAGACCAACACGGCCTATTGGTTCAACATCCTGTGCCGCGAGCTGCATGAGCTGAACATGACGACCGGCGAAGCCCGACTGCATGCCCTGCCCTTTCGCGGCAGCATGCTGGCGCGCATCGACGATGACCGCCAGCTGGTCGCTTCCGACCAGGGGCTGATGATCCGCGACCGGATGACCGGCCGTTTCGAGCGCTATCTGGAGTTGGAGCCCGCCCATATGGGCAATCGCTCCAATGATGGTCGCGTGCATCCCTCCGGCAGCCTGTGGATCGGCACGATGGGCCTGAAGGCGCAGAACGGCGCCGGCTCGATCTATCATGTGGCGCGCGGCACCGTGACACGCCTATTTACCGGTATCAGCATTCCGAACGCGATCTGCTTTTCGCCGGATGGCGCCACCGGCTATTATACCGATACCCGTGGCAGCACGATCATGCGCGTGCCGCTGGATCCGGCCACCGGCCTGCCCTCAGGCGAGGCCTCGGTATTTGTCGAGGGTGGCGCACCGGGCGGAGCCGATGGTGCGGTCTGCGACGGGGACGGTTTCATCTGGAACGCAAGATGGGGACAGGCCGCCGTCGATCGCTATGCGCCGGATGGCCGCCATGTGGCGCGCTACCAGCTACCGAGCGCCCGCACCACCTGCCCGGCTTTCTTCGGTGAGGCCGGCGACCGCCTGTTCGTGACGAGTGCCTTCGAGGGTGCCAGCCCGCAGGAGCGCGAAGACGATCCCCAGGCCGGCTTCACATTCGATCTCGGCGTGACGGTTCCCGGACGGCTGGAGCCCTCCTATCTAATCTGACATGGCTTGATCGCGAAGAGGCGGTGAGAACCGTCATTTCGAGCATGCAAACGGCAAAAGGCGAAAACGTTCCGGCGTTTTCGCCTGTTTTTTTAGCAATTGCATTCGGAACCATCCCTTTCTGTGGGCATTGACCACCCGAGACGACAGAGCGGCACGACAACAGGCTGCTTTGTCCGGATCAACGAAACGAAAGGTATTGATGATATGAAGAAGACCCTGAGCACCATGGCGGCAGCTGCCGTTCTGATGGCTTCCTCCGCGATTGCACCGGCTCTGGCACAGACCAGCACCACGCCCGTTGCCCCCAGCGCGCAGACCAACACGACGACGCCCGCAGGCGCAGCAGGCTCGTCTTCGATGGGCACACGTGCCGCTGGCATGACCGGCGCATATCTGACGCAGCAGGCCGCAACCCAGATCAGCGCTAATGACTATATTGGCAAAGCGATCTACAATGGCGAGAACAACAGCATCGGCAATGTGACCGATCTGATCATCGAAGAAAACGGCGGCATTGTTGCGGCTGTGGTCGGCGTCGGTGGCTTCCTCGGCATGGGCGAAAAGAATGTCGCAGTGCCGATGGACAAGCTGAACGTGACCCGCGAAGACGACAATGACATCCGCCTGACCACGATGGAAACGGCCGCATCGCTGAAGGCCGCACCGGAATTTCTGATGCTCGACGATCAGGACGATGCCGTGCAGTCGAATGGCACGACGACGGCCCCTGCTCGCCCGTAACGGCGCACCTTCGGGACAAGCGGTAATATACCGTATCGATCAGGGGCAGTGCTGCGGCGCTGCCCCTTTTTCGTGTGCGGCACCAAGATGAAAGGCGGCGACCAAAGGATCAGGCGGTCTGGTGCTGCGGCATGGCGAAATCGCGGTGGTTCTGCGCAAGGTAGCGCAGTGTTGCGGCGGCATCCACCGGACGACCGTAATAATAGCCCTGCCCCATGGCGCAGCCGAGTGCCTGCAGCTTGTCGGCATCGGCCTTTTCCTCGATGCCTTCCGCGACGACCTGCAGGTCCAGCCCGTCGCACATGGCGATGATGGCCTTGACGATATGTTCCGAAGCCCGGTCCGTGGTGATGCGCGAGACAAAGGCCCGGTCGATCTTCACCTTGTCGAAGGTAAAGTCACGCAGCCTCCCGAGACTGGATTGTCCGGTGCCGAAATCATCGAGCGAAATGCGGATACCGGCCTGGCGCAAATCCCAGATGATGCGTTCGGCCGTATCGGCCGAGGTCATCACCGCCGTTTCAGTAATCTCCAGCTCCAGCCGGCAGGGGTCAAGCCCGACACGGTTCAGCGTCGACAGGATGCTGGGCGCCGTACCAATGTCCATCAGCTGCGCGGAAGACAGGTTGAACGACAGGAACAGTTCGCGTGGCCAGGAGAGCGCCGCCTCAGCCGCCTTGCGCAGCAGGGTTTCCGACAGGGCATCGATAAAGCCGCGCTCTTCGGCGAGCGGCACGAAGACGGCCGGCGAGACAAATCCGAGATCAGCATCGATCCAACGGGCCAGCGCCTCGAAGCCGACGACGGAACCATCGCGGATGCGCACGATCGGCTGGAAATGCACATCCACCGCATCGGCAATGATGGCATTGCGCAGCGCCTGCTCCAGTTGCGTGGCGCGCTTCATTTCCTGGGCAATCTCGCGGGAATAGACGGTGATCTGGCCGCGTCCTCGCCGCTTGGAGCGGTACAGTGCGGTCTCGGCGCTTTTCAGCAATTCCTCGAACTCTTCACCGGCAAAGGGATAGACGGCAAAGCCGAAAGAGGCCGACAGCCGGACATTACGGTCGCCGAGATCATAGGGGGCCGACAACACTTCCTTGATCATCTGGCCCAGGCGTTCGGCGCTCGTCTTTTCAAACACCAACGGCAGCAGGAAGGCAAATTCGTCGCCTTCGTGGCGGGTCACGGTTGCGCCGTCGGGGATGCAGGCCTTCAGCCGATGTGCCACCTGGCAGAGGATCTCGTCGCCCGCTTCCGAGCCGAACAGGTCATTGAGGGGTTTGAAGCCATCGAGATTGGCGATGCCAATGGTAAAGGGCGCAGGATCATCGGCGCGCTCCAGCGCGACCGCCTGCACCTTTTCCCGCAGCCGGTGGCGATTGCCAAGACCGGTCAACGGATCTCGATAGGCCATGGCCTGCAGTTCGTTCTGTGTGACCTGTGGCAATGGACGACCCGCAGAATTCATAAAAATGCCCCACGCATCTTTGGGTATGGCGCAGAATGAGGCTCAATGATTAAGAAATGAATAGCGCCCATGCGGCCGGGTTCAGCCGCTATCCCGTTGATTGCGCTGGCCGGGCACATCGGTGAGATACCGGCGGAATTTCTCCTCCAGAATGTCTGGGCTGAGCGGCTTCATCACCACATCATTCATGCCCGCCGCCCAGCAGGCGTCGCGATCGCCTTCCACCGCCGGCGACAGCACGCCGATGATCGGAGTGCGGCCGGGAATCTCCTCCGTTTCACGGATCTTCGAGGCTGCCTCGAAACCATTGAGGCCCGGAAGCGTGATATCCATCAGGACGATCCGCGGATTGAGTTCACGCCACATCCGCACCGCCTCCTCCCCGTCCGAGGCAATCGCATAGCGATAGCCAAAGCCTTCGAGGATCTGCGCAAAGACAATCTGGTTCACCTTGTTGTCTTCCGCGACCAGCACGTCGATCGTCGTGTCCGATGAAATCTGCCAATCATTGGCATCGGCATGCGTATCGTTCTTCGGTGCAGGGCGCGTCAACTGGCGGGCGACATCGCGCACAAGGTCGCGTTCCATCTGGAAGACCTCAAAGACCAAGACGTCGATTCCGGTTGCCTGGGCAAGTTCCAGGCAGCCGATATCCATGGCGCCATCGATGACGATCAGATCAATGCTGACATTGCGTTGCCTGGCAATCTCGACGATCGCCCGCATCTCTTCGCTATTGCGGGCCGCCGTCGCATCAAGCCCGGAGCGCACCAGAAGCGCCACGCCCTCGCTTTCAGCCAGATCATCTTCCGTAACCAGCAGAACCTTGCGCCCGGCAAGAGCCAAGGCATCGTCCTGCGCCACGGACGCTGCATCCTTGGCGGCTGCACCACGCATGTCGGAATGTACGAAATCCAGCCCCTCGATACCGGCAAGCACCCGCTCCGGCTGAAAGCCGTTGCCAATCACATCGGAGAGATCCTCCATGGTGGTGACGACGAAATAGCGACCCGGCTTTCCGACGCGGAACTTGCGGGTAATGATCGCGGTCTTCGTGCCGTTCGGTCGAATGACGCTTTCCGCCACATGGAAAGGCACGCCGGTTTCCTGCACCTGGCGATTGGTTCTCTCGATGCGCTCTGCAAGCTCGGGCATATGCAGGTCGCGCGCACTGCGCCCGAGGATTTCCTCCGGCGCCATGCTGTAGAGCGAGGAGGCTGCCAGATTGACCGCCACATAGGAGAGATTGCGGTCCTTGACCATGACCGGGAAAGGCAGGTTATCGAGGATCTCCTCAGTCACCTGCACGCGCTCGAGATCTGCGCGCCACTGTTCTTCGCGCTTGCGGTGTTCGGAGACATCGCGAATGATGCACACACCGAAACCGGAGGGCAGACGGCGTTTGGTCAGCGACATCCAGCGGTCGGTAGCACGCTGCTCGATGGTTTCGCCCCGTTCCTTCCACAGCGCGGCAATTTCGCCGGCAATCCAGTCTTCGCGGCTGACGGTCGTGCGGCGGCTGCGCTCGCCCTGCGCCGGCCAGTAACCGCCGTGATCATACAATATGCCGAACAGATCCCGCAGCCTTGTGCCACGGGCGGGCACGACTGGCAAAGCGGGCAGGAAATTGCGGATCTGGGGGCTGGCAAAGACGATCGCGTCATTGCGATCATACACAAGGAAGGCACCGGAAATCGCCTCGGAGACAATGTCCAGACATTGAAGCTGGATATCCAAAGGCGTGCCTTCGCTCATCGGAAACCTATCCGATGGCGGCCCTTTGCCTCCGACAGGAGGAGCCGGCTGATACGCGGTGCCGGTCGCATTCCTCAATCCTTTTTTGCCAGACGGTTTCTTCCGCCGTATGGACGCCCGTTCTCTTTTTTGAAGTTACAGATAGCTTACACTGCACAAGCTGGCGTGAAGCTGCTGTATCTTCCAAATTGGAACAAGTATCTGCTTTGCGTTAAGGTCGGATTAATGATGCCAAGTCGGGGGACAAGCTCTGCGCCGGGCTTTCGCTTGAGCGCTGAATGCGCGACAATGGCACCATGCCCGTCAGACAGCTTTCAGAAACGCTCATCAACCAGATCGCCGCCGGCGAGGTCATCGAGAGACCGGCCAGCGCCGCCAAGGAACTGATCGAGAATGCCATCGATGCCGGGGCAACCCGCATCGAGATTGCCACCGCCGGCGGCGGCAAGAGCCTGATGCGCATCACCGACAATGGCGCCGGCATGGATGCCGCCGACCTGGAGCTTGCGGTGCGAAGGCACTGCACCTCGAAAATCTCGGCAACGCTTGATGATATCCGCACACTCGGCTTTCGCGGCGAGGCGCTGCCTTCGATCGGCTCGGTCGCCAAACTGTCGATCACCAGCCGCCAGGCGCATGCCGATACGGGCGTCGAGGTCTCGGTACAGGGCGGGCGCGTATCTGCGGTCAAGCCGGCGGCTGCCAACCGGGGCACGGTGGTGGAAGTGCGCGACATCTTCTTTGCCACCCCGGCACGCCTGAAGTTCCTGAAGACCGAGCGGGCCGAGGCCGGCGCCATCACTGAAGTGGTGAAGCGTATGGCGATGGCCTTTCCGCAGGTGCGCTTCGTGCTGTCCGGCACCGACCGCTCGACGCTGGAATTTCCCGCCGCGCCGGATGATCCGCTCACCCGCATGGCGCAGATTCTGGGCGCCGAGTTCAAGGACAATGCCATCGAGATCGATACGCTGCGCGAAGATGTCGGCCTTTCCGGTTATATCGGCGTGCCAACCTTCAACCGGGGTAATTCCGCCCATCAATATGCCTTCGTCAATGGTCGGCCCGTGCAGGACAAGCTCATCCTCTCGGCCATTCGCGGCGCCTATGCCGAAACCATTCCTGCGGGTCGCTATCCCGTGGCGGTGCTGTCAATCACGCTTGATCCGGCGCTGGTGGATGTCAACGTGCATCCGGCCAAATCGGATGTGCGGTTTCGCGATCCGGGTCTCGTGCGCGGTCTCATCGTCGGTGCCGTGCGCCAGGCGCTGGCGCGCGAAGGCGACCGGGCGGCCACCACAGGCGCCAGCGGCCTGATGCGGGCATTTCGCACCGATGGCTTTGGCACATCACCAGCCTCACAGGCAGCCCAGCCGTCTGGCTATTATAACCCAGCCTATCGCCCGCCGGCCAATGCCGCCTGGAGTGCGGCCTCCTCGCCCTTCCGGCCGATGGAGGCAATGGGCAATGGAAGCGGCATGGCAGAGCGCAGCCAGGCCGCCTTCGACAGCATTCTCAGCCCAAGCGCCCGCACCGACATGGGTTATGCTGGCGCATCTTCTGGCGAGCTGAACACGGACGCGGCACAGGCCGCAGACCTTGCCCCCACGCAATACCGGCTGGGGGCGGCGCGCGCGCAACTGCACGAAAACTATATCGTGGCGCAGACGGAAAACGGCCTTGTCATTGTCGACCAGCATGCCGCCCATGAACGGCTGGTCTTCGAGGCCATGCGCAAGGCGCTGGAAAAGGATCGCCTTCCCTCGCAGGTGCTGCTGATCCCCGATATCGTCGATCTGCCGGAAGAAGACTGCGACCGGCTGATCGCCCATGCGCCGCAACTGGAAAAGCTCGGCCTGGTGATCGAGCGTTTTGGTCCGGGCGCCGTTGCCGTGCGCGAAACGCCCTCGCTTCTGGGCGAAGTGGATGCAGCACGGCTGGTGCGCGATCTTGCCGACGAAGTGGGCGAATGGAACACCGCCGACGGCTTGAAAAGCCGGCTGGAGCATATCGCCGCCACCATGGCCTGCCATGGTTCGGTGCGCTCTGGCCGCAGATTGCGCCCGGAAGAGATGAATGCGCTGTTGCGCGAAATGGAGGCGACGCCCGGTTCAGGACAATGCAACCATGGCCGCCCGACCTATATCGAACTGAAGCTGAGCGACATCGAACGGCTGTTCGGGCGCAGTTAGAGCCGGTTTCGACCTGATTGGATCAGTTCTGTTGGCCCAAACCGGATGCTATCCAAGGAGAAGGGCGCACGGTGTAGCCATAGCATACATGGTAAGCCCTTCGACGATGGAGAGCGCCGGTTTGGGCCAACCCTTCGGGCGGCATGAATTTTCGCGATGATCGGCGGCCTTCGTCTCGACCGTACACCGCGGGTATGGCCTTCGACGAAGGCCTTGATCCTCACAAAAATTCCTTGCCGCAGAACGATTCAATCAGGCCGAAACCCGCTCTAATCGCATTTTTCTGATGTTTGCCCCGGCAAGGGACTGGCCATGGCCTTCATCGAGAGCTAGAGCGAAACGATGATATTCGGCAGGAGACGCAAGATGAACCGTTTTGAGGGAGGTGGAAGCCGCGAGGCGAAGATCCGTTATCTCGATGGCGACTACCAGATCCTTGCACCGGGCTCCTATGTCACCTGCGCCATGACCGGCACGACCATTCCCGTCGATGAGCTGCGCTATTGGAGCGTGGCCCGCCAGGAAGCCTATATCGATGCCAGCGCCTCGCTCGAGGCCGACAAGCGCGCCGGCATATTGCCCAACCAGAAACGGGCCTGAGACAATCCGATTTCAGGCTTTTTGAGCCTTGCGCAAAAGCCGGGCCTTTGCGCGGGTTATCGCCTCATCGATCATCTTGTGCGGCGCCTGCGGATCATCAAAGACCATATCGACCTCGATCACCTGCGCCCGTTGCAACAGCTGTTCGGCTGCGCCACGATGGCCGGCAAGCCGCATGGCATCCTTAGCGGTCGTCACCAGAAGCAGGCCCTCCTTCTCTGCATCCCGCAACAGATCGGCTATCTCGTCCTCGGTGAAATAATGGTGATCGGGAAAGGCACGGGTCGCGACAAGCTCGGCGCCGAGCGAGGCTGCCGTGCGGTAGAATTTCTGCGGATCGGCAATACCGGCAAAGGCCAGAACGCGCGCACCCGTGACCTGCGGATGCGGGCGCGGCACAAGGCTTGCCACCTGCACCGGTTTGCCGGCGCGGGAGGCGCGGCGCACCAACTGGTCGGCGGCATCGCTGCACCCAACCTTCAACAATGCCGACATCTGGCGCATCTGTTCGCCAAGCGGCGCGCGCAACGGCCCGCCCGGCACCAGATGGCCATTGCCGATGGCGCGCACGGAATCAACCACCACCAGCGCATAATCAAGCTTCAGCCGGGCACTCTGGAACCCATCATCCATGATGATGAAGGTACAGCCCTCGGCCACCAGCCGCTCGGCGCCTTCAAAGCGGCGGCGCGAAATCACCGTCATAGCCTCGCGCGCCAGAAGCAGCGGCTCGTCCCCCACCGCTTCGGCCCGGTGATGCTGCGGATCGACCAGTGTCGTCACATCGAGCGATCCGCCATAGCCACGGCTCAAGAAACCGGGGGTGAGGCCCTTGGCCCGCGCCGCGCGCGCAATGGCGATGGCGGTCGGCGTCTTGCCGGCACCGCCGACGGTAAAATTGCCGACGCAGAAGACCGGAACGGCAACGCCCGGCGGACGGGCCTTGGCCATGCGTCGCCCGGCCACGCGGCCATAGAGATAGGAGATCGGCCAGAGGCTCCAGGCCCGCCAATCCGGCTTGCTCCACCAGAACGGAGGCGCTTCCGATACCATCTGTCTTCCTTTTCGACGCCGACCGTTCTCGTCACATACGCGGCCAGAAAGCCGACCGGGATCAGGCCGGCAGCAGCGTTTCCAGGCCCGTGATATCATCCAGCACATGGTCGGCTGCGGCGGCAAGCGTTGCACGCGATCCGGTGCCGGTCAGCACCGCGACCTTAAGCCCTGCGCCGGCAGCCTTGCCCATATGCAGATCGTGATTGTTGTCGCCAACCATCGCCACCTGCGACGGCTGAAGGCCGACGGCTGCGCAAAAGCCCAGAACCATGCCCGGCTCCGGCTTGCAGCCATGGCCGCTGTCATAGCCGGCGATGAAATCCAGGTGCTCCAGAAAGCCGAAGCGGCGCGCCGTTTCGCGGATCGAGCGTTCATTATCGCTGGAGGCGACGCCCAGACGAAAACCGCGCGCCTTCAGGCGACCGAAATAGGCGCCAAGATCGGTGACGGCGACGGAGAAATCCGATGCGCGCACGAAGAGATCATCAAGTTCGATGGTCAAGGAACCAACCGCAAGCGGCGAGCCGGCGGCAACAAAACCGGCAGCGATCTGGGCCGCAGTTCCGGCGGCAAACAGGCTGTCGGCGCGGGTCTTGCCGGAAACCGGGTCCATGCCGCAGGCAACCAGCAGCCGTTCCTCGAATTCGGCGCCGCCGCCGGCGGCGGCAATGCGGGCGGCTTCCCGGTTCACCGGTCCCCAGCTCTCGTCATAGCAAAGCAGCGTTCCGTCCTTATCGAACAACAGGCCGGCAATGGAGGACAGGGGGACAGACTGCATCAGCCGTTCGCACTCGCAGGACGCAACCGTGCAGACACGGTCAGCGGGTTGATATAGGGCTCGAGCGCCTTGACCGTCGTCGACAGCGCGCCGCGCATATCCTGCACCGCCTCATGGCCGCTATCAATCATCTTGCGGCGGGCTATATCGTTCGTCATCAGATAATGCACGGCCTTAGCCAGCATTTCCGTATCACGGATCATGCGCGCGCCACCCTTGCGGATGATCTGCTGATAGGTCTCGCGGAAATTCTCGACATTGGGGCCCGTCAGGACGGCGCAACCGAGCATGGCCGATTCCAGCGGGTTCTGTCCGCCCTTTTCGCTGAGCGACCGGCCGACAAAGGATACCTCGGTCATGCGCAGATAAAGCCCCATTTCGCCAATCGTATCACCGAGGAAGATATCGGTTTCCGGCGTGATGGCATCATTGCGTGAGCGGCGTGCAACGGTGAGGCCCTTTTCCTTCAGCATGGCTTCCACCGCATCGCCCCGTTCGGGATGGCGCGGAACGATAATGGTCAACTGCTGGTGACGGGGTTTGAGCGCCCGGTGCACGAAGGCCGCCGCTTCCTCTTCGCCCTCGAAGGTGCAGATGGCAGCCCAGGTGCGGCGCTCGCCCACTTGCGCCATATAACCTTCCAGCACCTTCTCGTCATAGGGAGGTGGATCGGTATCGCCCTTCAGATTGCCGGAGGTGAGCACAGGCCAGGCGCCCAGATCGCGGAACCGCTCCGCATCGACATCCGAGCGCGCAACGACAAGCGACAGCTTGCCGAACAGAAGCTCGGCAATCGTGCCATAACCCTGCCAACGGGCGTAGGAGCGATCCGACAGGCGCGCATTGACGCGGATCTGCGGGATATTGCGGCGCGACAATTCCGACAGCGTGGTCGGCCAGATTTCCGATTCGGCCGTAATCGCCGCATCCGGGCGCCAATAGGCAATGAAGCGCTTGATGGGGAATTTCAGGTCCAGCGGCACATATTGGTGGATCACCTCATCGCCAAGCCGGCTTTTCACCAGGGCTGCGGATGTGACGGTGCCGGTGGTCAGCAGAACATGGATATCGCGGCGCAGCAGTTCGCGGATCAGCGGGATCACCGCATTGGTTTCGCCGACACTTGCCGCATGCACCCAGACAAGCGGGCCACGCGGACGCGCAGCGCTGGGAAACCCTAAGCGTTCAGAGCGGCGCTGGCGGTCTTCCTTGCCCTTGAAGGTGCGATAATCGAGGTAAGGCGATGCCAACGGGTAAAGGCAGATACCGGCAACCCGGTATCCCAATAGTGCCATGCGCGCCAGGCCCATGTTCACTTCGCCTGCTCCCGTTCACTCACCATCTTCATCATCCGCCCATCACTTCATTGAGCCCGGAGGCTATGCCTTGCAAATGCGTCAAAAACGCGCCGGTGCCAGTCGCCAGCCGCATGGCCCGACAGGACAGCGGCCACGAGACAATCACTTACGCGTGCGGATCGAGCAGGCGATGCATGTGAACGATGAAATACCGCATCTGGGCATTGTCCACCGTCTGCTGAGCCTTGGATTTCCAGGCAACCAGCGCGCTGGCATAATCCGGGAAGATGCCGACGATGTCGAGGGCGCTGAGGTCCTTAAAATCGACGCCGTCCAAACTTTCCAGCTCGCCGCCGAAGACCAGGTGAAGAAGTTGCTTTTTGCCGGCGTTGTCGGTCATGGTCAGCCTCGTTGGAACATTCAGCGGGAGTGAATTTTCCTGCGGCATTCCAACCGAAAGGTCAACCCGGCGCCAGGCCGGCGACCAGGCTTTCCAACACATGTTCGGCCCCGCCGCACAGAATGCCGTGCTTCACGTCACGTCTGTTATAGACAAGGCGCTGGCTGTCGAGACCCACAAGCCGCCCGCCTGCCCGCTCCAGAATGAGATCGGCAGCCGCCAGATCCCAGTCATGGCTGTTGCGCGTCACCACCGTGCCATCGATGCGGCCATCGGCGGCCATGGCCAGCCGATAGGCGAGCGAAGGCACATGGCGGATGCGGTGCAGCGTGCGCCGGAAGCCTTCCCCGAACCGAGAGAGCATGTCTTCCGAAAGGGCAATGGTGCGAACATCGCCGTCACGCGCCGCCGACACATGGATCGGCCGGCCGTTCTTGAAGGCCTCGCCGCTGGCGGCAGCGCAAAACTCCTCTTCCAGCGCCGGCGCATAGAGAACGCCGGCCACCGGCCTGCCCTTGTGGACGACCGCGACGCTGACGCACCAGGTCTTTTCGCCATTGATGAAGGCGCGCGTGCCATCGATCGGATCGACGACAAACACCGTGTCGTACTCCAGCCGAGAAGCATCGTCATCGGTCTCTTCCGACAGCCAGCCATAGCCGGGACGCGCCGCCAGCAGGCGCGAATGCAGCCGATCATTGGAGGCGAAATCCGCCGCGCTGACCGGCGAGCGGCCCTCCTGCTTCCACCAGACTTCCGGCGACTTTCCGAAAAAGCCGAGTGCAATATCGCCCGCCTCACGCGCGACAGTGCGGATCAGCGCCAGATCATCGCTCCAGATGCCGTCTGCGGTCGCGTCCAAACTCACAGCCCTGCCAGTGTCATGCCCTCGATCGCGATCGTCGGTGCGGCCACACCATATTTGCGATCGATATCATTGGCCGGCGTTACCCGCATGAACATGTCCTTGAGGTTGGAGGCGATGGTGACTTCCGAGACCGGAAAGGCAAGCTCGCCATTCTCGATCCAGAAACCGGTCGCGCCCCGGCTATATTCGCCGGTAATCATGTTGACGCCCTGGCCGATCAGTTCGGTGACATAGAAACCGGTGCCGATCGCCCTGATCAGATCCTGCGGCGACACGTCGCCCGGCTCAAGCGCCAGGTTCGTCGAGGCCGGCGAGACGAGATTGCCGCCGCGCACGCCACGGCCATTCGTCGGCAGGCCAAGTTCGCGGCCCGTGGAGGTGGAGAGGAACCAGTGGTTCAGCACGCCATCCTCGATCATCACCATGCGTTCGCCCATCACGCCTTCGCCATCGAAGGGGCGCGAGGAAGAGCCGCGGACAATAAGTGGATCATCGGTAATGTGCAGCCCGGCCTTCAGCACCTGCTGGCCCATCTTGTCGCGCAGGAAACTGGTCTTGCGGGCAACCGAGGCCCCGTTGATGGCACCGGCAATATGGCCGACAAAGCCGCGCGCGATGCGCGGATCAAACACTACCGTCACATTGCTGCCGGTTGCGACCTGACGCGGGTTGATGCGCTTGACGACGCGCTCGCCGGCGCGAAGGCCGATGAGTTCCGGCGCATCGAGATCTGCAGCATAAAGCCGGCTGTCGTAATCATAGTCCCGCTCCATCTTCGTGCCTTCGCCGGCAATGACGCTGACGGACCGGCCAAAGCGGCTGCCCATATAGCTGCCGGAAAAGCCATGCGAGGTGACCAGAACCATACCGCCGGCACCGGCGGACGCACCAGCGCCCGAGGAATTCGTCACGCCCGAAACGGCCAGCGCCGCCTGTTCCATGGTAAGCGCTGCATCTGCCAGCGCCTCGCTCGATATGTCGGTCGGATCAAACAGTTCGAGATCCGGATAGGAGCGCGCCAGATCCGCTTCGCCGGCCAGGCAGGCATAGGGATCTTCCGGCGAGACTTTCGCCATGGCGACCGCCCGCTCAGCGAGCGCCTTCAGGTCGAAACCGGGATTGGCCGATACGCTTGCCACACGGTTTCCGACAAAGACACGCAACGCGAAATCATCGCTCTCGGAGGCCTCGGTGTTTTCCACCTTGCCCAGCCGCACGCTGACCGAACGCGACCTTGACCGTACCACCACGGCATCGGCCTGATCGGCACCAGCCTTTTGTGCAAGATCGATAAGCTCGCCTGCGCGAGACAGGAGAGCACCGGAATCGATTTCAGAGGACATTGGATACGCCTTTCATTCTCGATCCATGTATTGTGGACTAAACAAAGCATCAAGGGCGATGGCACGATTCTTGTGGCCATGCCCATCCGTTTCGCGAGGCCCCATGGCGACACCCGACCCGCTGTTTAATGAAACCCTGCTGCTTCTGGCCGGCGCCGTTCTGGCAGCCCCGCTGTTCAAGAAGCTCGGACTGGGTACCGTTCTCGGCTATCTCGCCGCCGGCGTGGTGATCGGCCCGATCCTGCAACTGATCAGTGATCCGGAGGAAGTGCTGCACGTGTCGGAACTCGGCATCGTCTTCCTGCTCTTCATCATCGGCCTGGAGCTGAAACCCTCGCGCCTGTGGCAGATGCGCGGCGACATCTTCGTACTGGGCACGGCGCAGGTCATGTTGAGCGGCCTGGCGCTGACGGGCCTTACTTTCTTATCAGGCATTGCCAGCTGGCAGGGCAGCGTGATCGCAGGCTTTGGCCTGGCGCTTTCCTCCACCGCCTTTGCCCTGCAGATCCTGTCCGACAATGGCGAATCCAACACGCTGTATGGAAGGCGATCATTTTCCATCCTGCTTTTCCAGGATCTGGCCATCGTGCCGCTTCTGGCGCTCGTCACCATTCTGGGTGCCGGGCCAGGGGGCGAAAGCCAGTCGCTTCTGGCCGATTTTGCCCGCGCGACCCTTGCCGTTGCGCTGATGGTTCTGGCCGGGCGCTATCTCTTGACGCCGCTGTTCCAGGTGATTGCAAAGGCCGGTGCCCGCGAAGTGATGCTGGCGGCAGCCCTTCTGGTGGTGCTTGGCTCCGCTGTCATCATGCAGATGGTCGGTCTCTCCATGGCCATGGGCGCCTTCCTTGCTGGCATCATGCTGGCGGAATCCTCCTACCGCCACGAACTGGAGGCGGATATCGAGCCGTTTCGCGGGCTGCTGCTCGCCATGTTCTTTATCGCCGTCGGCCTGTCGCTCGATCTGAATGCGGTGTTTTCCAACCTGTTGCTGATCCTGCTCGGCGTGCCGATCTTCATGCTGGTGAAGGCAGCCATTCTCTACGTGATCTGCAGGCTCTGGGGATCGAACCACGAGGATTCCGCCAGCATTGCCGTGCTGTTGCCGCAGGGCGGTGAATTCGGCTTCGTGCTCTTCACCACCGCCGTGGCTGCTGGCCTGCTGACCCCGGCTGTCTCTTCCCTGCTGATTGCCAGCGTGACGCTATCCATGGCGTTGACGCCGCTGGGTGCAGCCCTGGCCCGTCGTTTTCTCGTACGCGAGACACGCGAAGAGATCCCCGAAGACTTCGAGGGCGCCGGCGCTGACGTGCTGATGGTGGGCTTTTCGCGCTTTGGCCAGATCGCCGCACAGATCCTGCTGGCCGGTGGTCGCGATGTCACCGTGATCGACGATTCGGCCAATCGCGTCGGCCAGGCGGCAACCTTCGGCTTTCGCATCTATTTCGGCGATGGAACGCGACGCGAAGTGCTGGTGGCTGCCGGCATAGAGCGGGCCAAGATCGTCGCCGTCTGCACCCAGAAACAGGAAATCACCGACAAGGTGGTGGACCTGATCCGTGCCGAATTTCCCGATGTACGTCTCTATGTGCGCTCTTATGACCGTATCCACACGATTTCGCTAAGGGCGCGCGAGGTGGACTACGAACTGCGCGAAACGCTGGAATCCGGCCTTCTGTTCGGTCGCAAGACGCTGGAAGCGCTGGGCAAATCGGAAGCGGAAGCGGCAGAAATCGGCGATGATATTCGCCGGCGCGACGAGGAACGGCTGCAGATGCAGGCGGCAGACGGGATCAGTGCCGGCCTCCATATGCTGCACACCAGCCCGGTGCGCCCGGAACCGCTCACCAAGCCGAAGCGCGCACATGCCGCCGAAGAGCACGATCCGGCATAAGAGCCAGACGTGAGAGACGGTGGATCAGTTACCGGTGGCGGCAAACAGGGCGTGGATCGCCCGCTTCAACTCGTCCTTGACACCCTCTGATTCATCAAGAATCTCGCGGGCTTTGAGGAAATCCAGCACCCGGAAGCGGTTGACCTGCGGGCGCAGGAAGATATGCGGCGGATGCAGTTTCATCTTCAGCGACAAAGCCGACTGCATCATCAGCTGGCTTGCGCCAAACAGGCTGTCGATACGGTTGGGTGGATGCGTACCATCGCCTTCCGGCGCACCCACCACATCGACGCCGATGACGATATCGCAGGCCTCCATCAGGTGTTCATACGGCACCGGGTTGAAGATGCCGCCATCGACCATGATGCGACCATGGATGCGCACGGGCATGAAGAGGCCGGGAATGGCGGCAGAGGCCGCAATCGCGCTGCGCAGGTCACCTTCGCTCAGGATCGCTTCCGACTGGCCGTAATAATCGGTGACGGCGATCTTCAGCGGGATTTGAAGGGCGGAAAAATCCTGCGGGATGGCCGGCGGCAGAAACGAATCCAGGATGCGCTCAAGATTGAAATGGCCGAGCCGGAACCCGCCGACCACATCGCGCATGCTGGCAGGCCCCAGCGACCAGAGACGGTTGAGCACCACATTGCGATTGCCGATGGTTTCCAGCGTATAGGCGCGGATATCTGCGCCGCGCATGCCGGCAGCCATGCCGGCGCCGAAAATGGCGCCGATGGAAGAGCCGGCAATGGCAACCGGCTTTATACCAAGTTCATCCAGCGCCTCGATGACGCCGATATGGGCAATGCCGCGCGCGCCGCCGCCGCCAAACGCCACCGCGACGCGGGGCGTCGTGCCCTGCGGCATATGATCGTCATCGGGCAGCGAAAGATGCGTGCTCATCATGCGATCTCAGGCTGGCTGATAGCGGAAGAAATCAACCCGCGTATCGCCGAAAACCCGCTGTTCCAGCGGCTTGAACACCGGATCGACGGTCAGCGTAGCATCGGCCTGTTCTTCCAGCACAACCAATGCGCCCGGCACCAGCCAGCCGCCCTGATGGGCCGCCAGAATGCCCGCCTCGCCCAGACCCTGACCATAGGGCGGATCGGCAAACAGGAAATGGCAGGGCTCCATCGTGCCGACCGGCCCGAGCTTGGTGGCATCGCGCCGCAGAATGCGGGCACGGCCATGCAGGCCAAGGCTTTCGATGTTTTCCCACAACAGGCCGCGACCCTCGACGCCATTTTCGACAAACAGCGCCGAGCGGCAGCCGCGCGACAGGGCTTCAAGCCCCACCGCGCCGGTGCCGGCAAACAGATCGATGATCCGCGTGCCCTCGATCGCGTCCGGATAGACGTGACCGATAATGTTGAACAGGCTTTCGCGCGTCCGGTCGATTGTCGGCCGGATCGCGTTGGACTTCGGCGAGGCCAGATTGCGGCCTCGAAACTCACCACCAACGATCCGCAAGGCGATTACCCTCTCGGCGTTCTGGAGCGGTTGCCGCCGCCCTTGGGGCCGGAACCGGGACCACGACCGCCACCCGGCTTGCCGCCAAAGGATTTACCACCGGAAGGCTTGCCCCCGAACGATTTCTCGCCCGATGGCTTGCCGCCAAACGGTTTTCCGCCAGGAGGCTTGCCGAAGGGCTTGCCACCGGACGGCTTTGCACCAAAGCCGCTGCGCGCACCTTCGGGGCGACCACCCTCTGGCCGAGCCCGCTCGGGACGTCCGCCTTCGGAGCGTTCGCCTGAACGCTCGCCGGCAGGGCGACCGGAATAGGGCCGTGCACCACCGGGTTTTGCGCCAAAGCCGCGACCGCCTTCGGGACGACCACCCTCTGGACGGGCGCGCTCGGGGCGTCCGCCTTCAGAGCGACTGCCTTCAGCGCGCGCGCCTGCGGGACGGCTGAACACGCGCTCTGCATTTTCACGCGGCGAACGGCCAGGGCCAGAACCGGCGCCATAGGGCTTGGAACGGCCACGATCGCCATCTTCACGCGGCTTGCGATCGCCACGCGGACGATCGGAGAAATTGCGGTCGCCACCTTCGCTGCGGGCCGGACGATCGCCACGCGGCGGGCGGTCTCCCCGGTCCGGACGGCCACCGGCTGCCCGTTCGGGACGGTCGCTGCGCGCCGGACGATCACCGCGATCACCACGATCCGGGCGGTCGCCACGAGCACCCTTGCCGAAACCTTCGCCATTGCGCGGGCTGCGCTCGGCGGGCTCGTCGGCGCGGATCCAGTCGCTATCGCCCTGCACACGGTTTACCTGCACGCGCAGGCTTGCATCATCCGTGCCCTTGGCAAACAGACGCTCGGCCTCGGCGCGGGCGGAAGGATTGGCCTTGCCATCGGCGGTCGGGCGGGCGCCGGGCGCCATCCAGACATTGGCCGTGCGCGACGTGCCCATTGGCGGACGCTTCTTCGGCTTGTCCTCATCGAACCCGCCGGCACCACCTCGGGGCGCAAACTTGCCCTTGTCTCCGAATTTCGGCTTATCGCCAAACTTCTTGTCACCAAATTTCGGCTTGTCGCCAAACCGTGGCTTCTCGCCGGATTTTGCCGCCGGACGCTCTCCGTCGCGACGATCCAGACGACGGCCTTCGCCACGCTCCGGCGCAGTCTGCCGGCGCTCGGCACCCCAGCCGCCTTCGGCTCGCTCTTCGCGTCCGCCAGCCTTCGGCGCGGGCTTGTCCTCGTCATCCGAGGCGCCGCCATTGTTGTAGATCGGCGCATCGAAATTCGCCTTGGATTCCTCGATCAGGCGCGGACCGAGCTGATCGCGTAGCATGCGACCGCGCACTTCCACCACATGGCCTTCCGGCAGGTCACCCAGCTGGAACGGACCATAGGAAATGCGGATCAGGCGGTTCACATCCAGCCCGAGCGCACCCAGAACATTCTTGATTTCGCGGTTCTTGCCTTCGCGCAGACCCATGCTAATCCACACATTGTGGCCCTGGGTGCGGTCAAGCGTCGCGTCGATTGCGCCATAGAGCACGCCATCAACGGCAATGCCTTCCTTCAGCGTATCGAGCTTTTCCTGGCTGATATCGCCATAGGCGCGCACGCGGTAACGGCGCAGCCAGCCCGTGGTCGGCAATTCCAGCACACGCGACAGGCCACCATCATTGGTCAGCAGCAGCAGACCTTCGGTGTTGATGTCGAGACGGCCGATCGACATGACGCGCGGCAGTTCTTCCGGCAGGTTTTCGAAAACCGTTGCGCGGCCTTCCGGATCGGAATTGGTGGTCACCAGGCCGGCGGGCTTGTGGTACAGCCACAGGCGCGTGCGCTCGATGCCACGGATCGGCAGGCCATCCACTTCGATGCGGTCTGCCAGCGTGACATTGACCACCGGAGTTTCCAGCTGCTTGCCATTCAGGCTGACGCGGCCTTCCATGATCATCCGCTCGATATCGCGGCGCGACGCCACGCCCACGCGTGCGAGGATCTTGGAGATGCGCTCCGGCTTTCCGGCACCCGGAACGCTGGACGAAACGGTCTCGGTTGCGGCCTTGCGGAAGACTTTGGGCTTGCCATCGGCACCCACAGGTGCGGTTGTCTTTTTCCGTTCGCGATCGAAGGGCTTGCCTCCCTCGCGCTTCGGCTTGTCTTTGAAGCTCATATGTTGTTTGCCTGAAGCGGTGTCGGACGGGAATCGTCCAGGACATGTCTCGTGTTGACTGTATATTTGGCCTATCGCAGCGCGGATCTGGTCCGCAGCGATGCCGGTTGGACCGTTCCTACCAGTTCGTGTTCCCCTGGTTAAGAGGAAATCGCCGCATGAGCGGGACAAATCGTTTCATGGACGCCGCTTTTGCCGAGGCGAAACAGGCCGGAGCGCGCGATGAAGTGCCGATTGGCGCCGTTGTCGTGCTGGATGGCGAAATCATCGGACGGGCCGGCAACAGCACGCGGGCCGGCCATGACGTGACGGCACATGCCGAAATGGCCGCCATCCGCATGGCCTGCGAGGCGCTGGGACAGGAGCGACTGGCGGGCGCCGATCTCTATGTGACGCTGGAGCCCTGCACCATGTGTGCGGCAGCAATTTCCTTTGCCCGCATCCGCCGGCTTTACTACGGCGCCAACGACCCGAAGGGCGGCGCGGTGGAAAGCGGCGTGCGCTTCTTCAGCCAGCCGACCTGCCACCATGCGCCGGATGTCTATTCCGGCATTGGCGAGCGCGAGGCGCGTGACCTGCTGCTTGAATTTTTCCAGGGCAAGCGGGGGGAAGAGCGATAGCGTTGCGTGGCGGGATCTCTTCGCCGTTCTTTTGGTCACCCCCCTCTGCCCTGCCGGACATCTCCCCCTCAAGGGGGGAGATGTCCGGCAGGGCAGAGGGGGGTATTCCAGATTGTGAAGCAGTCAGCCTAAAGGTACAGCGAGGTGTAAAGCTCGCCTCTACCGACAGAACGGCTTGAAACCCCTTACTGGAAGGGCTTCCACCAGGCCGATGTATTGCTGGCATCGGCGGCGGCCTTCTTGCGCTCGCGGGCCTTCTTCTCTTCCGGCTCACCGAGATCCGTCAATGTCGCGGTGTCAGCGATGCGATATTCGGCCGGCGGATCGGTCAGGGTACGGCGCTGGCCGGTAATGCCGGGATTTTCGGCATTCTGGCGGGCCTGACGGAAGGCTTCCCATTTCTGTGGCTCGGTCAGGGTGCCAGCCGTGCCATTGCCGGCCAGAAGCGGCGAGCGGTAATTCGGATTGTCCTTGTTGGCATCGGCCTCATCGCGCAGACGTGCGCGGGTTTCTTCCGGCGATTCCACCCAGTTGGGATTGTTCTCGCGGTTGGCAAGCGAGGCCTGCGGTGCCGGCAGATCACTCTGCTTGGTGGCCACCACCAGGCCCGGACGCGGATTATATTTGGCGGTGGGCTTGTCAGCATCCGACGAGATCGAAGCGGCCTGACCAAGATCGTCGATCAGCTGTTCGCCGGCCGTTTTGCTGGTACCATAGGTCGGGCTTCCAACGCAGCCCGTCAACCCAATGACAGCCACGGCAGCGGACAGAATGCCTGCGCGCGCGAAAATTCCCTGCGTCGTTTTCATTCAAACCCTTCCAGCCGCGCCCATCCCGACGCCTGCGAGATCCATCATCTCCCGTTGACCGAAAATTCCGGCCAATTTCAGGCAGACTTACCGGATGACGCGCAAAAGCGCAATCATCCGGCAAGATAGCTTTAGTTTAAGGCAGCCAGTTCGCGCAGGGCAGCCGCATCACGGGCCGAGACATCCGGATAGTCCGGATCGGACCCGACATCCGTGGTGACCTTCCACGAGCGGGCGCATTTCGTGCCCTCTGCCAGCTTCGGCTCGACGGAAACCTTCGTGCCATCCTCCAGCCGGAAAGCGTCCGACGGCCCCTCGCCTGCCACAACGGAAATATCCGAGGTGATGCAGATTTCGGCAAAATCGAGACCGGCAAGCGCCGCCAGCAGATCCGGATCGGCCACATGCACGACCGGTGCTGCTTCCAGCGAGGAACCGATGCGCTTTTCCTTGCGCTCGATTTCGAGCGCGCCGGTGACGGCACGGCGCACGGTGCGCACATGCTTCCACTTATCGGCCACGGCTTCATTCGACCAGTTGGCCGGGATTTCCGGGAACTGTTCCAGATGCACGGATGTGGCGGACGGGTCACGGCTCAGCCAGGCCTCTTCCGTGGTGAACGGCATCATCGGCGCAAACCACAGGACAAGGCAATTAAACAGCTTGCGGATGACGAAGAGGGCTGAACGGCGCTTCAGGCTCGACGGGGCCTCGCAATAGAGCGTGTCCTTGCGGATGTCGAAATAGAAGGCCGACAGTTCCACATTGGCGAAATCCGACAGAGCGCGGACGATGCGCTTGAAGTCGAACTCGTCATAGCCCTTGCGGACCAGCTGATCGAGCTCCGCCAGGCGATGCAGCATCAGCTTTTCGAGTTCCGGCAGATCGTCATAGGCGATTTCGTCGCCATGGTCATGGGCGAGCGTGCCGAGCATCCAACGAACAGTGTTGCGGATCTTGCGATAGCTATCGATATTGGTCTGGATGATCGTCTTACCGAGACGCTGATCCTCCCAATAATCGGTATTCATCACCCAGAGACGCAGGATATCGGCGCCCGACTGGCTCATCACCTCTTGCGGGGTGACGGTATTGCCAAGCGATTTCGACATTTTACGGCCGTCTTCCGCCATCGTGAAACCATGGGTAACGACCGCATTATAGGGCGCGCGGCCGCGCGTGGCGCAGCTTTCCAGAAGCGAGGAATGGAACCAGCCGCGGTGCTGGTCGGAACCTTCC
The DNA here is from genome assembly GCF_005222845.1 of Rhizobium sp. FY34. Classification (GTDB taxonomy): domain Bacteria; phylum Pseudomonadota; class Alphaproteobacteria; order Rhizobiales; family Rhizobiaceae; genus Neorhizobium. The sequence goes on from NZ_STFZ01000034.1 coordinate 226,988, forward strand.
AGATAGACATCCGCCGGCCATTTCAGATCGGGGCGGTCTTCCAGCGTAAACGTGTGGGTGGAGCCTGAATCGAACCAGACATCGAGAATATCGGTGACCATCTGCCACTTTTCGCCGTCATGCTCGGAGCCGAGGAAGCGCTGCTTGGCGCCCTCGGCGAACCAGGCATCGGCCCCTTCAACTTCGAAGGCGGCCAGAATGCGGGTATTCACCGCCTCATCCTGCAGGACATTGCCATCCACGTCGGCGAAGACGCAGATCGGCACGCCCCAGGCGCGCTGACGGGACAGAACCCAATCCGGGCGCTGCTCGATCATGGCGCGCAACCGGTTCTGGCCGCCAGCCGGCACGAAACGCGTCTGATCGATGGCGGACAATGCGCGACTGCGCAGCGTCGTGCCGTCGGAGAGCGTCTTGTCCATATAGACAAACCACTGCGGCGTATTGCGGAAGATGATCGGCTTCTTGGAGCGCCAGGAATGCGGGTACTCGTGCTTGATGCGACCACGGGCAAACAGGTTCTTGGCCGCGATCAGGGCGTCCATGACGCGCTTGTTGGCATCACCCTTCTTGCCGTTGTCATCGATGACGCGGGCAGCACCACCTTCAGCCGAAGGGCCGAAACCGGGGGCGTCTTCCGTGTAGAAGCCGGCATCATCGACCGGGAACGGGATTTTCGTATCGATGCCACGCGCTTCAAGCTGGCGGACATTGGCCATCCAAGCTTCAAAGTCTTCGCGACCATGGCTTGGCGCCGTGTGGACGAAACCGGTACCGGCGTCATCGGTGACGTGGTCGCCATCGAGCAGGGGGACGTCGAAAGTGTAGCCGAGGTCTGCGAGCGGGTGGGCGCAGGTGACCGCAGCGAAATCTTTGCCATCTACGTCCCAAAGATGTCGAAGTTTAATTTTGGCCTTTGAAGCGCATTCCTCTGCCAAACGCTTGGCAAAAACAAGCTTCTCACCTTCTCGTGGACCGAAGTCGTTTACGACCTCCACAACCTCGTAGACAGCGTACTCCAGCTTAGACGAATAAGAGATGGCACGGTTACCGGGGATCGTCCAAGGCGTGGTTGTCCAAATAACAATAGAAGCTCCCATCAACATCCCGGCGTGAGGATAGGTTTTTGTGGAATCATCGTAACTTGTGTAAGATTCGACTTCCATTCCGGAATGAACCGGAAACTTCACCCAGATCGTGTCGCTTTCGACCTCGGCATATTCCACTTCCGCCTCAGCCAAAGCCGTGCGCTCGACGACCGACCACATGATCGGCTTGGAGCCGCGATAGAGCTGGCCGGACATGGCGATCTTCAACAATTCGCCGGCGATGCGGGCTTCCGAATGGAAGGCCATGGTCGTGTAGGGATTGTCGAAATCGCCCTCGATGCCGAGACGGCGGAACTCGTCGGACTGGATGTTGATCCAGCCTTGGGCAAACTCACGGCATTCCTGGCGGAATTCGTTGACCGGGACCTCGTTCTTGTCCTTGCCCTTTTCGCGGTATTTTTCCTCGATCTTCCATTCGATCGGCAGGCCGTGGCAATCCCAGCCGGGCACGTAATTGGCATCAAACCCGCGCATCTGGAACGAGCGGGTGATGACGTCCTTCAGCACCTTGTTCAGCGCATGGCCGATATGGATATTGCCGTTGGCATAGGGAGGGCCATCATGCAGCACGAATTTTTCGCGGCCGGCGGCAGAGGCGCGCAGCTTTTTGTAGAGGTCCATCGACTTCCACTTGGCCGCCATTTCCGGCTCCTTCTGGGGAAGGCCGGCGCGCATCGGGAATTCGGTTTCGGGCAGATAGAGGGTCTTGGAATAATCAAGCTTTTCAGGTGTATCGGTCATGGATCAACCATCGGAAAAGGCAACCGGATGAGGTCGCGCACAGTGTGGGAATGAAGAGCGGCAAGCGCGGCCGGGGTGTTTGCCCCAGCGCCAAAAACCCGGACCTTCCCGCGGCTTTTCAAGCTGCCGGGAGGGCCGGGCCGATAATTCGAATGATCCGGGCCGCCGAAAGATATCTCATGGTGCCGCGTTCTTTAGGGGGTTTTTGGCGCAAAAGGAAGAGGCTTGCGCGCAGATGAAAGCCATGACGTGGAGAGGACCGCGAGAACGATGTCTCCGGCATTACCCCCCTCTGTCCTGCCGGACATCTCCCCCTCAAGGAGGGAGATCGGATGGGCGCACCCGCTCGCTTTAACTTTGCCGCTGCTTGTATCCGCCAGCCACCGCTTGGAATAGGTCTTGCTCAAGGCATGATATGGGGCCGAGCGTCAGCTGCGGGTCGATCTCCCCACATGAGGGGGAGATGTCCGGCAGGACAGAGGGGGGTGCACCACACACGCATAGGCCAACGTCCTTGGCCTTGCCCCCTGGCCGCTCACCCCAGGTCTGCCTGAACGACGGCGCGCAGGGCATCGTTGATGCGCTCCTGCCAGCCCGGCCCGTCCTTCTGGAAATGTTCGAGCACAGCGCTATCCAGCTTGATCGTCACCAGTTCCTTGACATCCGGGGCAGAGCGCCGTTCCACGGCAGGTGCGGCCGGCTTTTTCATCGGCTTGAACAGCGCCTCGGCGGCATCCTTGGGGTTCACGGGGCGGCGCGGCGTGATGGCCATCGGTGATCATTCCTGCTCTGTGGGGTGATTTGGTCTGTCTGCAATAGGCGCCAATGCGGCTTGAGCGTCAAGCCGGTTGAGGCGTGCATCGGAAGGCGCTTTCGAATTCACCGGTTCCGTTCCATCCTGATGTGGAGAGATGATTGGAGCGGCAAATGACCAAGCGCGCCTATTCCGTGAAGGCTCATTGGGATGACGAGGCTCATGTCTTCTATAGCGAAAGCGACATTGACGGACTGCATATTGAAGCCTCGACCATCGAAGAATTCGAAGAGGTCATGCTTGATGCAGCGATCGAACTGATCGTCGCCAATCACATATCGACGGACGATCTCGCAAACGCGATCCTCAAGGATGCAGGATCCGACACGCGGGTGTGACGAGCAGAATCAGAACGACATCCGGGCATCCACGTCGCTGAGCGGCTGGACGCCGGAGAGCAGCGCGCGGGCCTCCTCCTCATCGCGCTTCATCTGCACCACCAGCGGATCGAGCCCGTCGAATTTCAGCTCCGGCCGCAGATAGCCGAAAAAGGAAACCGACGAGACTTCGCCATAAAGGCTGCCGGAGAAATCGAAAAGAAAGGTCTCCAGAAGCGGCGCGCCGTTTTCCGTCACCGTCGGGCGCCGGCCATAGCTTGCAACGCCATCATGAAGCGAGCCATCGGGCCGGCGGAAACGCACGGCATAAATGCCGGCCTTCAGCTCCGTTTCCGGCACAAGGCGCATATTGGCGGTCGGATAGCCAAGCGTGCGGCCCAGTTTTTCGCCGCCGATCACCTCTGCCTCCACCGTATAGCGATAGCCGAGCAGGCCGGCGGCCTCGGTGACATTGCCATCCGCCAGAAGCGTGCGAATGCGGCTGGACGAGATGACTTCGGCATTTTCATCGCGGAAGGCATCGATCAGCGACACATCAAACCCGTGGCGACGGCCAGCCTCCATTAGGAAGGCCGGACCGCCTTCCCGGCCACGGCCGAAGTGGAAATCAAAGCCGGTAACGACGGCGCTTGCCTTCAGCCAATCGGCCAGAACCGATTGCACGAAATCTTCCGCCGAGCGCTGCGAGAACTGCGTATCGAACGGATATTCGATAACGGAATGGAAGCCGAGCGCCTCAAACAGCCGCGCCTTGACCGGCGCCGGTGTGAGGCGAAAGACCGGTTGGTCAGGCCGGAAGACCGTGCGCGGATGCGGCTCGAAGGTTAAAACCAGCGCCGGCACGCCGCGCTCGGAAGCCAGCGCCAGCGCGCGTTCCAGAACGCTGCGATGACCGCGATGCACGCCGTCGAAATTGCCGATGGCCACCACGCCGCCCTGCAATGCGGCCGGCAGTGGTTCCCTTTTTTCGTTGCGGTGGAATACGGTCATGGCAGATCAGTCCGTCAGGCGAGACGTGGCATCCACCACTTGGGTGTTGCCGCTTCGCGCTTCAGATAGGCGTTGAGGATGGCTTCATCCGTTTCGCCGTTCACCGTGTATTCGGCTGCATGAATGCCGCCGGATATATAGAGGAGATCGAGCCCGTAGCTGAGCGCGCCCTTCACATCCGTCGGCATGCCATCGCCGACAGCGATGATTTTTGCCAGATCGATTTCGCCCTTCACCTCGCGTGCGGCAGACAGAGCTGCCTCATAGATCGGCCGATGCGGCTTGCCGGCAATGCGCGTGCTGCCGCCCAGCTGGTCGAAATAGGCCGCCACGGCGCCGGCGCAGGGAATGATGCGATGGCCGCGCTCGACCACCAGATCCGGATTGGCGCAGATGAGCGGCGCACCCTTTTCGATAAAGCGGGTCAGCATGTCGCGATAATCTTCCGGCACGTCCTTTTCATCGTCGAAAAAGCCGGTGCAGACAATGGCGTCGGCGTCGTATTCGCTCGTCACATCCACATCGAGGCCTTCAAACAGCGGCATGTCGCGTTCCGGGCCAAGCAGGAAGACGCGCTTGGGGCCTTCGGCAATCAGCTTGCGCGTCACATCGCCGGAAGTGACGATGCGGTCATAGGCCTCGTCCGGCACGCCGATCGCCCGCAACTGGTCGATGACGCCGGGGGCCGGGCGCGGCGAATTGGTGATGAGCACGACGGCAAGCCCTGCCCTGCGCGCCTCGGTGAGCGCCGTGCAGGCATCCGGAAAGGCATCGATGCCATTGTGCAGCACGCCCCATACATCCGTCAGCACGAGTTCATAGCCTGCGGTGATTGCGCTGAGATTGTTGATGCGGTCTGCCATGCTCATCCGATATCCATTGAGAACTTGCGCTGACATGGCAAAGCCACCCGGCCTTGGCAAGGAAATTCAGGCGGCAAGCGCGCAAATGCCGCCGACCAGAGACCGATCAGAGGTCGGCAAGCCGCCAGCCAAGGCCAAGAAGCGCGCAGAGACCGAGCACCTTGACCATGCCAACATTCAGCCGCAGCAAAAGCCAGGCGGACAGGAGAAAGAGCGCAAGCGCTGCCGGATCCAGCGAGGCAGGCTCAGGCCACCAGAGGCCGGGTGCGCCCTCACCCGTCCAGGCCGACAGGAACGGCATGCGGCGAACCTCACCGAACAGCACATGCAGGCCAAACCACAGGGCCAGATTGGCAATGACCCCGACGACGGCCGCTGTGATGGCCGAAAGACCCGCCGAAATGGCAGGCCTTCCCCGCAGCCGCTCGATATAGGGGGCGCCGGCAAAGATCCAGATGAAGCTGGGCACAAAGGTGGCCCAGGCCGTGAGCACGGCACCGATCACGCCACCCAGCACCGGATCGATGCCGGATACGGTTCTGAAACCGACGAGATAGCCGACATAGGAGAGCACCAGCACCAGCGGGCCGGGCGTGGTTTCAGCCAGCGCCAGCCCGTCCAGCATTTCGCCGGGTCTCAGCCAGCCATAATCCTGCACGGCGACCTGCGCCACATAGGCTAAAACCGCATAGGCGCCGCCAAAGGTGACGAGCGCCATCTGCGAGAAGAAGGCAAACATGCTGGCAAGGCTTTCTGCCCCGGCAATGGAAAGGAGGACCAGATAGGGTGCCTGCCAGACGAGGAGCCAGAAGGCTAGCGCGGCAAGCGAGCGCCACCAGGGTGGCCGCGACAGAACCGCTGCCGGCACAGCCGGAGCATCATGGCCTCTGCGCCTTGCACGCCAGAAACCGGCAAACCCTGCCACCAGCACGACGAGCGGAAACGGCAGCGCCAGAACGAAAAGTGCCAGAAAGGCGGTGACGGCCACCAGAACATGGAAGCGATCCTTGAGCGTGCGCCGCGACAGACGCAGCACGGCTTCCACCACAATGGTCAGCACCGCCGCCTTCAAGCCGAAGAACAGGCCGGCGAGCCAGCCGGCATCCTGATAGAGCGCATAGAGTGTTGAAAGGCCGATGATGACGGCAAGCCCCGGCAGCACGAAAAGCAGGCCGGCCACCATGCCGCCGCGCACGCCATGCAGCAGCCAGCCGATATAGGTGGCAAGCTGCTGGGCTTCCGGTCCGGGCAGAAGCATGCAGTAGTTCAGCGCATGCAGATAGCGATCCTCGCGGATCCAGCGCTTTTCCTCCACGCAGATGCGATGCATCAGGGCAATCTGGGCGGCCGGCCCGCCAAAGGAGAGGAGGCCGATGCGGGCAAAGGCTGCGGTCATTTCGGCAAAGCTTGGGGAAGCGTCTTCTGTCGTTAACGAAGGCGCCGGCGTAGTCGCGGGCATTTTAACCATGCTCGACACGAGGCCCCCTTCTTCGGGAAAATTTTGCCGCCATTCTTGACTCGCCCCGTGGCCAGTCCTATCTCAAACCTCGTTAGCACTCCTGAAGAGTGAGTGCTAACAACAGGGACACGGGTATCCTTAAAGCTCGTAAAGGTCATTTGATCGAGGGATTAGACAATGGCAAGCACCAATTTCCGTCCGCTTCACGACCGCGTCGTCGTTCGTCGCGTTGAATCCGAAGCCAAGACCAAGGGCGGCATCATCATTCCCGACACCGCTAAGGAAAAGCCGCAGGAAGGCGAAATCGTCGCCGTCGGTTCCGGCGCACGTGACGACAGCGGCAAGATCGTCGCTCTCGACGTGAAGGTCGGCGACCGCGTTCTGTTCGGCAAGTGGTCGGGCACGGAAGTAAAGCTCGACGGCGAAGACCTTCTGATCATGAAGGAAGCCGACATCATGGGCATCATCGGCTGATTTTTCAGTCCGATCTTTCCATCCGATTATCAATTCAACCAAAGGGCGTGATGCCCGGGAGTTTTGAACATGGCAGCTAAAGAAATCAAGTTCGGCCGTACTGCGCGCGAGAAGATGCTGCGCGGCGTCGATATCCTCGCAGACGCAGTAAAGGTAACGCTCGGCCCGAAGGGTCGCAACGTCATCATCGACAAGTCCTTCGGCGCACCGCGCATCACCAAGGACGGCGTATCGGTCGCCAAGGAAATCGAACTGGAAGACAAGTTCGAAAACATGGGCGCCCAGATGGTGCGCGAAGTGGCTTCCAAGACCAATGACATCGCTGGTGACGGCACCACGACGGCAACGGTTCTGGCCCAGGCTATCGTTCGCGAAGGCAACAAGGCTGTTGCTGCCGGCATGAACCCGATGGACCTGAAGCGCGGCATCGATCTGGCTGTTGCTGAAGTCGTGAAGGATCTCCAGGCCAAGGCCAAGAAGATCTCCACCTCTGAAGAAGTTGCCCAGGTTGGCACGATTTCGGCAAACGGCGACGCACAGGTTGGCCGTGACATTGCTGAAGCCATGCAGAAGGTTGGCAACGAAGGTGTTATCACCGTCGAAGAAGCCAAGACTGCCGAAACCGAACTCGAAGTCGTTGAAGGCATGCAGTTCGACCGCGGCTACCTGTCGCCTTACTTCGTCACCAACCCTGAAAAGATGGTTGCTGACCTGGAAGACGCTTTCATCCTGCTGCACGAAAAGAAGCTTTCGAACCTCCAGGCTATGCTGCCGGTTCTCGAAGCTGTCGTTCAGACCGGCAAGCCGCTCGTCATCATCGCTGAAGACGTTGAAGGCGAAGCTCTTGCAACGCTCGTCGTCAACAAGCTGCGTGGCGGCCTGAAGATTGCTGCCGTCAAGGCGCCTGGCTTCGGCGATCGCCGCAAGGCCATGCTGGAAGACATCGCCATCCTGACCGGTGGTACCGTGATTTCGGAAGATATCGGCATCAAGCTCGAAAATGTCACGCTCGACATGCTCGGCCGCGCCAAGAAGGTCTCGATCACCAAGGAAAACACCACGATCGTCGATGGTAACGGCCAGAAGGTCGACATCGAAGGCCGCGTTGCCCAGATCAAGGCCCAGATCGAAGAAACCACGTCTGACTACGACCGCGAAAAGCTGCAGGAACGTCTTGCCAAGCTCGCTGGCGGCGTTGCCGTGATCCGCGTTGGCGGCTCGACGGAAATCGAAGTCAAGGAACGCAAGGACCGCATCGACGACGCGCTGAACGCAACGCGCGCTGCCGTTCAGGAAGGCATCGTCCCCGGCGGCGGTACCGCTCTCCTGCGCTCTTCGACGAAGATCACCGTCAAGGGTGTAAACGACGACCAGGAAGCCGGCATCAACATCGTTCGCCGCGCCCTGCAGTCGCTGGTTCGCCAGATCGCTGAAAACGCAGGTGACGAAGCCTCCATCGTTGTTGGCAAGATCCTCGACAAGGACAACGACAACTGGGGCTACAATGCCCAGACGTCGGAATATGGCGACATGATCGCCATGGGTATCGTCGATCCGGTCAAGGTTGTTCGCACAGCCCTGCAGAACGCAGCTTCGGTTGCTTCGCTGTTGATCACCACGGAAGCCATGATTGCCGAACTGCCGAAGAAGGAAGCCGCTGGCGGCATGCCGGGCGGCATGGGCGGAATGGGCGGCATGGACATGATGTAAGACCTTCGGGTCGAACATCTGGGCCATCCGGTTCAGGTTTAAGGAAAGGGCGTCGGGCAACCGGCGCCCTTTTTGCGTGGGGTAGCCCACAATTCTGATTTTCATCGGCCGCGCAGAGACGCTCTTGCCAGACGAGATAGCAGCACGCACTCTCTACCTTGGGTGGTGTTGGTTTGGCGATATGAAGATCGAATATATCAATTCTTCGGCAAAGAAGGCCTTGCTCGGCCTGCCGAAAGAGATTCAGATTCAGATTCAATTCCTCAATGACCTTCACCGTGTACCAAACGGCAAGCGGCCCCTGTCAGATTTCAAACATCTGGAAGGCATTGGCAGCGGGGTGATCGAACTCATCGAAAACAGCACGCAGGCCTACCGGGCCGTCTACTGCGCCAAGTATCTCGATACGGTCTTCATCCTGCACGCATTTACGAAAACAACGAATGGCGTGGACTGCAAGGCGATGGCAACCGTCGTGCAACGTTACAAAGCCTTGATGGCCAAGACCTGGCAGGTGCCGCGTCGCTGACATTCTCAGCCAGCGATGAAGACTTCGCAGATCACTTTGTGATCAGCATAGGACGGCTTGAAGCGCACGCCCAGCTTCGCGGCATAGCCAATCAATTTATCCGAGGAAAAGAGATGAATCTTGCCGCGCATGAGTTCGCTCACCCGTGGCTGGGGAACATCCAGGATGCCGGCCACCTGCGACGGGCTCCAACCATTATCCTCGATCAGATCGACCATGGTTGACACCAAATCGGCCCGAAATGCCAGATCCGCCGCTTCCGCCGGGTCATCCGTGATGGATTCGAAAATATTGTCGTAGGCCAGTCTGTCCACGCGACGCATCCCATTATACGGATTTACGTATAAATGACTGATCAGGCTTGAAAGTCAACGCGCCGGCCGCGATTGCGCTGCCGGCAACTCACTCGTTCACCAATATTGAACAATGCGTCGTCTATTGTTCATCTTTCGCGGCGCGACAATTCGGCGCATATGTGTTGCCAGAACGTTAACGCCATCTGGCCAACGCCCCGGAGACTTTCCATGTCGACCACCAATAATGCAATCCTTCTGGTTGCCCGTATTCTTCTGTCCTTCATCTTCATCATGTCCGGTTTCAGCAAGCTGATGGACCCGGCCGGCACGGCCGGCATGATCACCGGCGCTGGCCTGCCTGCCGCCACGGCCCTTGCCTATCTCGCCGGCCTGTTTGAACTGGTCACCGGCCTTGCCGTTCTCGTCGGCTTCCAGGTGAAGATCGTCGGCTGGGCACTGGCTGCCTTCTGTGTGTTCACCGGTCTCGTTTTCCATTCCGGCACGGTTGCCGTTCCCGGCTGGCCGGATGCCGCACTCGGCTGGATCAACACGCTGAACAGCATCATGATGATGAAGAACATCACGCTGGCTGGCGCCTATATCCTGCTCGCCACCGTTGGCGCCGGCGCCTTCTCGGTGGACGCCCGCCGCGCCTGATATCCCCTGCCCCCTCAAGGGCAAACGAAAAACCCGCCGGAGCGATCCGGCGGGTTTTTTGTGTCTAGCTTTTCGTCAGGCCTTGCATTTTGCCGGCCCCCCTCTGGCCTGCCGGCCATCTCCCCCTCAAGGGGGGAGATCGACTCGTCGCTCGCGCATCGCCCCGGCATCGGGGCTTTCAATAGGGGCCATGCCAGTTTGGAGAGGTTCGAGCGGGCAGTCGTTATGCTGATCTCCCCCCTTGAGGGGGAGATGTCCGGCAGGACAGAGGGGGGTTCAGATGGAAAAGCTGAACGAGAGCCTCACAGCGCGCCGCGCACCGCTTCGACAATTTTCGCTACCGTCACATTGCCCTCGTGCTCCGGCTTGCGGGCCCTGACCAGGCAAGCTTCCGAGCGCAGGATGACGCCATCCGACAGGACCTTCAGATGGTTGGCAACCAGCGTCGAGCCGGTGGAGGTGATATCGACGATGATATCCGCCTGGCCGGCCGCCGGTGCGCCTTCCGTGGCGCCTAAGCTTTCAACAATGCGATAGAGCTGGATGCCGTGTTGCGACGAAAAATGCTGCTGGGTCAGCCGCCAGTATTTCGTGGCAATCGCCAGACGACGCCCATGGCGGGCGCGAAATTCCGCCGCCACATCGCCCAGATCGGCCATGGTTTCCACGTCGAGCCAGATCTCCGGCACGGCAACCACGACATCGGCATGGCCAAAGCCGAGCCGCGCGGCAATCTCCACACGCGCATCGGCATCGCCCAGGCCTTCGCGGATCAGGTCCTCGCCGGTCACGCCGAAATCCACCGTGCCATTGCCGATCTCACGCGAGATTTCCGAGGCCGAGAGGAAGGCGACTTCCACATCGTCAAAGCCTTCGACGCGGCCGCGATAGGAGCGATCATTGCCGACGGCGACGATCTTCATGCCGGCCCGCTCGAAAACCGCCGAGGCATCTTCCTTCATGCGGCCCTTGGAGGGCAGCCCGATGGTAATGGTCATCGCTGAGCCTCCTTCGCCTTCTGGATGCGATCCAGCCACATGGAAAAGCCGACGGCCGGGATATGATCCTTGGCGCCCAGCAGCGTCAGCATGCGATCATAACGTCCGCCGCCGGCCAGAACCGCATGCTCGCCGCGCACCGTCACTTCAAACACGAGGCCGGTATAATAATCCAGCGGTCGGCCAAAGGCGGCCCGCCAGGTGATATCGGCAAGTGACGCGCCGGCATCGCGAAGGGCTGCCACACGCGCATCAAAACCCTCGATCGCTTTGTCCAGCGGCAGGCCGGCGGAGCGGGCGAAATCGGCAAGAACGCCCGGCGCATAGCGCAGCGAGACGTTGATGGAGAGAAACTCCTTCAGCGCATCAAGCTTGGCTCTGTCCAGCGAAGCCCCGGCGAGCAGGCGCTTTTCCCGGAGCCGCCGGACGATTTCCGCCGGCGTGCGGCTGGCATTGGTGAGTGTGCCGGTGCGTTCCATTTCCGCGGTCAGATGTGCCACGACGCCAGCCTCGTCGCCGGTCTCCAGCATGCGTTCCACGTCCGGAGACAGGCCGGTGACGGCTTGCGGGCTGGCAAGCCGCGCGATCATGGCTTCGAGCAGGTCCGTCTGGCCAAAGGCGCGCACCAGGCGCCGCTGCCAGCCGGTGGGAAGGCCAAGCGCTGCAACCACGGCCTCGAACACCGCCTGGTCACCGATGGTGACGGCAAAGGCACGGGCGGGCAGCACGGTTTGCAGGCAGGCGAGCGCATCGGCCACGATGCGGGCATCGGCATTTGCCGCGTCCTTATCGCCCAGATCCTCGATGCCGGCCTGATAGAACTCATTGGCGCCCTCGCGGCGCTGGCGAAACACTTCGCCGAGATAGGCATAGCGCTTCGGCGTGCCGGTGGCCGTTTCGATATGGCGCAGACAGACGGGAATGGTGAATTCCGGGCGAAGACACAGGCTCTCCCCCCGCTCGTTTTCGGTGAGGAAAATGCGGCGGCGCAGATCCTCGCCGGCCATGTCGAGAAAGGGTTCGGCCGGCTGGATCACCGGCGTATCCACCCGCGTGGTGTTGCGCGTGGCAAATTCGGCAAGGATCGCGGAGGCAAAATCAGGCATGTCGATCAGGGGCATGGGGAAAGGCCTTGGATAAAATACCCTCTCTGGCCTGCCGGCCATCTCCCCCACAAGGGGGGAGAAGACTTGGAGCAAGCGCTCAGTACCAATCTAGCGCCCCAATACCCCGCTCGTTCTGCGAACCTTCGTGACATCTCCCCATCAAGGGGGGAGATCAGAGGGAGTTCGCGGCGCTCGCCACACGTCGATCTCCCCCCTTGAGGGGGAGATGCCCGGCAGGGCAGAGGGGGGTAAAGGCTTGGCATCATATCAATCATGGCTCACTCAAACGACTGCTTGCATCAGTTCCAACCGGTTGCCGAAAGGATCGTAAACATACACCCTTTCAAACCCTACCAGCGGCTCATCCGCAGCGATTTCATAGCCTGCGGCAGTGGCCTTTGCTGCCAGATCGGCAAGGTCATCGACCAGCAAAGCCGGATGCGCCTTGCGAGCGGCCCGAAAATCAGCTTCCACTCCGAGATGGATGCGAATACCGGCTTTCTCGAACCAGCATCCACCGCGCCGCGCCAGATTGGCCGGCTTTGCCACTTCGACCAGCCCGAGCAGATCGCGGTAGAAGGCACGCGCCTGGTCTTCACCACCAGCCGGCATGGCAAGCTGAACATGATGAAGCGCCAGAAGAGCCATCACACATCCTTCGCCCGGCGACGGTCTTCCGCCTGGGCAGCCATGATTTCCTTGACCTTCGCCACAAGCTCCGTCTCCGGCACGACGACCTGCGCGACGCGGGCCTCGCGCCATTCGGCATTGTCGGTGATTTCGCCGGAAAGCCGCTTGCCCTCGATGAGATCCTTGATCTGCACCTCACCATTGGCGCGCTCATCGCCGCCCTGGATGATGGCAATCGGCGAGCCGCGACGATCGGCATATTTCAGCTGGTTGCCGAATTTCTTCCAGTTGCCCTGGTACATTTCGGCGCGGATGCCTTCGTTGCGCAGCGCCTGCGCAAAGCGCTGGTAGCGGCCCATGGCCTCCACATCGCCATCCATGACGGTAACGAGCACCGGCGCCAGAACCTCGTCCTGCCCCAGCTTGCCGAGGTTTTTCAGCGCCGTCATCAGGCGCGACACACCGATGGAGAAACCCGTGGCCGGCACCGGCTGGCCCATGAAGCGGGAGACGAGGCCATCATACCGACCGCCGCCGCCGACCGAACCGAAAACGACCTTTTCGCCCTTTTCATTGGTCACGTCGAAGGTGAGTTCGGCTTCGTAGACGGGGCCGGTGTAGTATTCGAGGCCACGGACGACGGAGGGACTAATTCTAATTTGCTGCGTTCCATAACCTGCAGACCTTACGATCTGGCTTATCGTACGAAGCTCAGAAATACCGGCAAGGAAGGTGGGTTGGTCAGGAAAATTTTCTTCAAGGATATCAAGTACGGACGGGTTGCCAACAACGTGAGGTAGGTTGTTACCCTCGAATCTGATAACAGCATCCGTATCCAAGACCTGCCTAGGATCCATAACACGGAAAAAATCTCCGCTTTGTCCATCATCAGAGGTGAACAAGCGCATAACAGTTTCTATTTGCTCGCCCTGCAGCCCTGCACCCTTGGTGAAATCACCGCTTTCATCTTTCCGACCTTCACCGAGTAAGAGTTTCACTCCTTCAGGCCCAAATTTGTCCTGCTTATCGATCGCACGCAAAACATTGAGACGCCGGCCGGCATTCTCCTCGCCGCCGAGGCCAATGGCTTCCATCACGCCATCGAGAACCTTGCGGTTGTTGACCCGGATCACATAATCGCCGCGCTTGATGCCGAGCGCTTCCAGCGTATCGGCCATCATCATGCACATTTCGGCATCGGCAGAAACGCCCGGCGCGCCGACCGAATCCGCATCGAACTGCATGAACTGGCGGAAACGGCCAGGACCCGGCTTTTCGTTGCGGAACACATAGCCGGCGCGATAGGTGCGGTAGGGCAGCTGGATCTCGTTGAAATTTTCCGCCACATGGCGGGCAAGCGGCGCCGTCAGGTCATAGCGCAGGCTCATCCACTGGTCGTCATCATCGGTCAGCGAGAAGACGCCCTCGTTCGGGCGGTCGCTATCGGGCAGGAACTTGCCCAGCGCATCGGTATATTCAAACAGCGGCGTCTCGATCGGGTCAAAACCGTAGCGCTCATAGACTTCGCGGATCTTGGCCACCATTTCATTGGTGGCGTGGATGTCGGTGGCGGTCCGATCACCAAAGCCGCGCGGCAGGCGGGCCTTGAGTTTCTGCGGTTTTTTTTGCTTGTCGCTCATGATCGTCATCCTTGCCGCCGGCACATCGAGAAAAGGCCGGAATTTTGAGCGGTTTCTTAGAGGATCAAGCCACAAGCGGCAAGGGTGAAGGCTGGTGACGTTCGCGGTGACCTGATAAGATGGCGACCTGACGGAGGTTGTGCAATGAACCACCAATTTACGTTCGATATGCCTGACAAGACATATGCCCTCGTCTGCGAGGCGGCCGACGGAGACGGCATGACCGTCGAGGAGTATATCCTTGACACAATCCGCGAGCATATAGCCCGCAAACAGCTCGCGCAGGATCTCCCGGAAGGTCGCGAAGAGCATCCGAGCAGTTGACCTAGATTGCCTTCCAGTTCGGCGACGATGCCAGTTCGCCCCCCTCTGCCCTGCCGGGCATCTCCCCCTCAGGTGGGGAGATCAGCAGAACGGCATAGCTTTCGCCCCGCAAACTCGAGTTCTCTATTCAACCGGCAACCATCAGGACAGACGCCTAAGTTCAATGGCTGGCGAGGGAACTGGCGGCCGCGCCTTTCCGATCTCCCCACCTGAGGGGGAGATGCCCGGCAGGGCAGAGGGGGGTAAACCGATGCGCAACTCACAACGCCTGAAGATCGCGATAGTCCATGATCCTTGAAGCCCTTGATTATGCCGCAAGCTGGCCGCTGACGCCGGCACAGTTTCGCCCGCATATCGCCTCCTCCATCAGTCTTATGGCGCGGGCCAAGCGCTGCCGGGAGGCGTGGACGCCCCATGAGGAAATGAGCAAGGCGCATATCCTGTCGCGGATGGAAGGTTTGCGGCAAAGGCGCACTGCCGTGGTGCTGGGCTCCGGCTTGTTGCGCGACGTGCCGATTGCCGCCCTGGCCAAGGCCTTCGATACGGTGGTTCTGGTTGATCTCGTGCATCTGGCGCATCTGCGCTTAGGCCTTGTGCTCAAGGGATTGAGGAATACACGGCTGATCCACCGCGATCTATCCGGGCTTGATGAGGCGCTGGCCGGCACGGTGCCGGAACCGCTCGGCTTCTTGCGCCAGGTGCCCTATCTCGATCTGGTCGTTTCGGCCAATCTCCTGTCGCAGATCAAGGTGGGCGCGGTGGATCGCCTGAGCCGCGAGGGCCGGATGGACAAGGCCGCAAGTGTGGTGCCGACGCTCATTCGCGCGCATCTGGACGGGCTTGCCGGCCTGCCCTGCCAGAGGGCGCTGGTGACGGATATTTCCTATCGCCTGCTGGACCGGGCCGGCGAGGAACTGGAAGAAGACGACCTTCTGGCCGGCGTCGCCATTCCCGATCACACATCCCGATGGACCTGGACGGTGGCGCCCTTTGGCGAGGCAAGCCCGGATTACCAGGCCGTGCACCAGGTGATTGCCGGATAGACAGGCTGCGCATTGCCCGACGACTGCCCATTGCCAATAATTCATTTGCCTTCGGGCGAGACAGGCCTAATTTGCCGGTATGCGTCGTATGGCCTTTTTCATCATGGTTCTCGCCTGGCTCCTGCAAGGGATGATGCCGGCGCTTGCCCTGCCGATGTCCGGCACCGGCCACCATGGCATGGCCGAGACCAAGGTGCATCAGCACAAGCCGAGCGAGACACATGCCGGCCATTCCATGTCGATTGAAACCGCCGCACAGACGCCGTGCCCGAGTTGCGGTGATAAGCCGGTGAAAAGCGCCTGCACTATGAGCCTGTGCGGCGCCTGCACGACAGTTTTGCCATTGCAGGTTTTGGAGCAGGTGCCGGCGCCCGCCTTCCGCTATCCGGCACCGGCGCTTGTACCGGCATTGGTTGCTCTTCACGCCGCACCGCTTCTGCCGCCTCCCCGCGCCTGACACCGAACAAGATCCTTCATCTTTTTCAATCGCGTCAAAAACGGGAGACCCTTCATGTACGCCAAGACCCTTTCGGCTGCCTGCCTTGCAGCGCTGATCTTCACCCTGCCCGCCACCGCACAGGACCCCCATGCGGGCCATGGTGCGGCGACCACCAGTGCCAGTACGTCCCCCTCGACACAAGAGTTCGAGGCGGCAAACGCCCGCATGCATAAGGACATGGCGATTGCCTATACAGGCAAGGCGGATGTGGATTTCGTCCGCTCGATGATCCCGCATCATCAGGGCGCCATCGACATGGCCCGTATCGAGTTGAAGCACGGCAAGAACCCTGAAATCCGCAGGCTTGCGGAAGAGGTGATCCGCGCCCAGGAGGCCGAGATCGCAATGATGCGCGACTGGCTGGCCAAGAACGCACACTAGTGGTTCCTGACGATGGCAATGGCGCAGGTTTACGCCATTGCATTGTACCATCAACGCATTAGGTTGGGCGGCATGGCAAGACGGGAGGCGATGACATGACCATCCGGCCCTTGAGCGTTATCGGCTTTGATGCCGATGATACGCTGTGGCAGAACGAACAGTATTACAGGCTGACGGAAGAGAGTTTTCGCGCGCTGCTGGCCGAATTTGCCGAAGGCGAGCATATATCCGAGCGGCTGTTGCAGGCGGAAAAGCGCAACCTTGCCCATTACGGTTTCGGCATCAAGGGCTTTACCCTGTCGATGATCGAGACGGCGCTGGAGGTGACGGAGGGCCGCGTCTCGACCCAGGTGATCGGCGAGATCCTGACGATCGGGCGGGATCTGCTGTCACATCCGGTCGAGTGCCTGCCCCATGCGCGCGATGCGCTGGAGGATCTGCGTGGCCGCTATTTCCTCGTGCTGATCACCAAGGGCGACCTGTTTGACCAGGAACGCAAGCTGGCGCAATCGGGCCTGGGTGATTTTTTCGATGCGGTGGAGATCGTATCCGACAAAACCGCCACCACCTATCGCCGCATTTTCGGCAAGCATTGCGAAGGGCCGGAACGGGCCATGATGGTGGGCAATTCGCTGAAATCCGATGTGGTGCCGGCTTTGGCCGCCGGCGCCTGGGGCGTGTTCGTGCCGCATGAACTCACATGGGTGCTGGAGCATGTGGAAAAGCCATCAGCCGCACCACGCTTTCGCGAGATTGCTCATCTCGGTGCGCTGACATCGCTGATCGACGAGATCTGCGGATAGCGGTCAGGGCCGGATGAAGGCCTGCCGCTCCGCATCGGCCTGCGGCTGGCGAAAACAGCCATCCAGATGATCGTTGACCAGGCCCATGGCCTGCATGAAGGCATAGACGGTGGTGGGGCCGACAAAGGTCCAGCCGCGTTTCTTCAGATCCTTCGACAGCCGCACGGAAACCGCCGTGGTGGGATTGGCGCGCAGCGTATCGAGATCCATAACCTCTGGCCGCTCCTGCGGCTTCGGCTCATAGGACCAGAAGAAGCGCGCAAGCGTGCCGAATTCATCGCGCAGTTCCAGCGCCCGCCTGGCATTGTTGATGGTGGAGACGATCTTGCCGCGATGGCGGATAATGCCGGCATCGCCGACGCAGCGTTCGATATCCGCCTCGCCGAACTGCGCGATTTTCTCGAAATCGAACCCGGCAAAGGCTGCCCGGAAATTCTCGCGCTTGCGCAGAATGGTCAGCCAGGACAGGCCCGACTGAAAACCTTCCAGGCAGATCTTTTCAAACAGCCGGATATCATCCGTCACCGGCCGGCCCCATTCCTCATCGTGATAGCGCGCGTAATCGGCCAAGCCCTGATGCCAGGAGCAGCGGCAGAGACCGTCCTCCCCCTCGATGATCCCCGGCTTTGTCATGACATCCCCCGTTAACGGCATGGCGTGGCGATTCAGGTCTCGTCAACCACGTACCCAAACGCAGGATTAACCTTGCTGAAAGCTTTCCGGCAAGCTTTGCATTCGAACAGCCGCAAATTTACCTTTCGCTTGCCACTTTTGCCCACGGTCAAAACCATGCAAGGGCACGTGCACCCGTGCCAGACCCTGTGACGCCAAACGATGTTTAGAGTGGAGCCGTCGATGAAGAAGATGCTGCTGATCACCGCGGGCCTGATGGCCGCACTGTCCTCAATCGCGCAGGCCAATGACCGTTACCGCGAGCGCCCGCCGGTGGTGGTGAGCCCTGACCTGACGGCGCCGTGGATCATGCAGCTGGGCGGCCAGGTGCGCCCTGCCGCCGCCCCCGGCTACCGCGTGCAGCCGACGCGCCCGCAGGTCATCTACCAGCAGCAGGCCGCACCGGCCCGCCGCACGCTATTTGCGCCGCGCACCCAATCGACCCAGATCCGCCCGACCCAGCAGGCAGAGCCTGCAAGGCCCGCCCAGCGCGGCCTGCCGGTTCAATCGGCATCAGTGCGCGCCAATACGCCGATCAAATCGCAGATCGAGCCGCAATTCCTGCCGCAGATGGTGTCCTACCAGACCGAGCATGCACCGGGCACGATCATCATCGATACCAATAACCGCTTTCTCTATCTCGTGATGGAAAACGGCCAGGCCAAGCGTTATGGCGTGGGCGTTGGCAAGCCGGGCTTTGAATGGGCAGGCACCCATAAGGTAACGCGCAAGGCCGAATGGCCGAGCTGGCATCCGCCGAAGGAAATGATTGCCCGCGAGGCCGCCAAGGGCCATTTCCTGCCGGCTTCCATGGAAGGCGGCCCGGAAAACCCGCTTGGCGCCCGCGCCATGTATCTCGGCTCGACGCTCTACCGCATCCACGGCACGAACGCCCCCTGGACGATCGGCAGCGCGGTGTCGTCGGGCTGTATCCGCATGCGCAACGAAGACGTGACCGACCTTTACGAGCGCGTCAATGTCGGCGCCAAGGTCATCGTGATCTGAAATCATGAACAGCCGTGCCGTTCATCTTCGGCACGGCTTACGATTTTTAGCAGATACTTGCGTTCCAGCCACATTCCATGAAATCCTCGCCAAACTGACATTGGTCAATAAGGGGGACTTGCATGGGGTACGGACTGACGAGGGGTAAGACGGGGGTTGCGCTGATGCTGGCCGCAGCCCTGTTGACGACAAGCGAGACGGCGAGCGCCTTCCAGCGCGGCACGCTGGCTACGGTGGAGCGCCCGGACGTGGTGCCGGTTGCCGTGCAGCGGCGCGAGCCGGAGGAAAAGTTCCAGCGCCGTGTCGTGCGTCTGGTTACCGGCGAAGCGCCGGGCACGATCATCATCGATACCAATAACAAGTTCCTCTATCTGGTGGAGGGCAACAACCGCGCCATCCGCTATGGCGTCGGCGTGGGCCGCGAGGGCTTTGGCTGGTCGGGCGTGGTGAAGATCGGCCGCAAGCAGGAATGGCCGGAATGGCGCCCGCCGGCGGAAATGCGCCGCCGCGAAGCCGCCAAGGGCCATATCCTGCCGGTCGTGCAGCAGGGTGGCGAGGACAATCCGCTCGGCGCGCGCGCCATGTATCTCTACAAGGGCAATCAGGACACCATTTTCCGCATCCATGGCACCAACCAGCCCTGGACGATCGGCCTCAACATGTCATCCGGCTGCATCCGCATGATGAACAAGGATGTCGAACATCTCTATTCCCGCGCCCAGATCGGCGCCAAGGTGATTGTCATCGGTCCCGGCAACCGCCAGGGCAATATTGCCTTCGAGGATCGCGGTATCGATATATTGCGCACGATCTTCGGGGGGTGATTTGACCCGATTTGGTCGAGCATGAATACCCCCCTCTGTCCTGCCGGACATCTCCCCCTCAAGGGGGGAGATTGGCAGAGCGGTTGCCCTCACGCCTTTTGAAGAGTTAGTTCTTGAGGCAAGATGCTGATCGAGCGGCTTCAACACGGGTGATCTCCCCCCGTGAGGGGGTCCGAAGGACGGGTTGAGACCCGTGGCTCAACCCCGGTAGGCCGGCAGGACAGAGGGGGGTGAAACCACGAACACTGAACGGTTCCCCGGTCACCCAAGCTTTGCCGGCTTCGGCCCGCCATAGGCCCAGTCTAAAAGCTCCACCGTGTGCAGGATGGGAATATCCGTACCAGTGCCGATCTGCGTCATGCAGCCGATATTGCCGGTGGCGATGATATCGGCGCGGGTGGCTTCGATATTCTTGACCTTACGCGCCTTCAGCTGGGCGGAAATCTCCGGC
The DNA here is from genome assembly GCF_005222845.1 of Rhizobium sp. FY34. Lineage (GTDB taxonomy): Bacteria > Pseudomonadota > Alphaproteobacteria > Rhizobiales > Rhizobiaceae > Neorhizobium. The sequence goes on from NZ_STFZ01000034.1 coordinate 247,344, forward strand.
TGGAGGATATTGTAGGTGCCGGCAGAGCCGCAACAGAGATGGCCTTCCGCCGGGTCCTTCACCGCAAAGCCTGCCGCCTTCAAGAGCTGCTTCGGCTGAAGCGTGATCTTCTGGCCGTGCTGCATGGAACAGGCGGAATGATAGGCGACGGTGAGGCCTTTCGGCGCCTGCCGGGGAAGGTCGAGCGTTGCCAGATATTCCGTCACGTCCCTGGCGAGCGCCGAGATTTGCGCTGCCTTTTGCGCATAGGTCGGATCAAGCCGCAGCATATGGCCATAATCCTTGATCGTCGTGCCGCAGCCGGAGGCGGTGATCAGGATCGCATCGAGCCCGCCGCTCTCTACCTCGCGCATCCAGGCATCGACATTGGCGCGGGCAAAATCGAGTGCCGCCTCTTCGCGGCCCATGTGGTGCACAAGCGCGCCGCAACAGCCCTCGCCCTGCGGCTGAACCACCTCCACCTGAAAACGGGCAAGCAGGCGCTGCGTGGCGGCATTGATGCCGGGATCGAGCACCGGCTGGGCGCAGCCCGCAAGGATCGCCACCCGGCCACGGCGCAGTGCCGGGGCAAGCGGCGGCGCGGCCTCGGCTTTTGCCACGGGTGCGGCGCGCTTTGGCGCCAGATCGAGCATGGCCGCCAGCGGCCGCAAGACCTCGACCCGCGCCAGAAGCGGGCTGAACGGCCGCCCGAGCCGCGCCAGAACCAAAGCTGCGCGAAACCGCGCCGGATAGGGCAGAACCGCAACCAGCAGCCCGCGGATCAGCCGATCCATCAAGGGCCGGCGATAGGTGTTTTCGATGTGGCTGCGGGCGTGATCGACCAGATGCATATAATCGACGCCCGAAGGACAGGTGGTGGTGCAGGCAAGGCAGGAGAGACAGCGATCGATGTGCTTGACCACCTGCGCATCCGCCGGGCGACCATTTTCCAGCATGTCCTTGATCAGATAAATGCGCCCGCGCGGACTGTCCAACTCATTGCCCAGCGTCACATAGGTGGGACAGGTGGCGGTACAGAAACCGCAATGCACGCAGCGGCGCAGGATCTTTTCCGATTGCGCCACATGCGGATCAGCCAATTGTTCGGGCGTGAAGGAGGTTTGCATGGTTCAAGCTCCTGCCGGATTGCCGGAATTGAAAACCCCTGCCGGATCGAGCGAGGCGCGCACCCTTTGCGTCAAGGCGGCCACACCACTCGGCAGCGGTTCAAAGGCTGGCGTTAACGCCCGATCTGCATCGGCAGCGCGCATCAGCGTTGCATGTCCGCCGCCAAGCTGATGCATCACATGACGCACAAGCTCAGCCTCGGGATCAGCCTCCATGCGCATCCACACCAACCCGCCCTGCCAGTCGTAGAAGGCATCGATGCCCGTTTCCAGGCGCAGCGCCGCCACCAGCTGGAAACCGGCGCTTGGCGCCACCGAGACACGCCAGACCGGCTTTTCACTGCCATCCGCATAGGGCAAAACGTCACGCACCTGCTGCCAGAGAGCGGCGCTGTCGTCCGCCTCCAGGCACGTGACGGGCGCGAAAGGCTGAAAGGCAGAAATCAGCTTTTCGGCCCGCACCGGCACCGAGGCCGGCAGGCCTTCGAGACGCAGAACGGTTGCCGCCCCCGGTGGCAGACGGCCGGTGAGAAAGCGGCCGCGCACGCTTTCCGGCAGATGGGCTGCGCCAGAAACTTCGACCGACAGGCCCATGGCTGTTGCCATGGCGCGGGCGGCATCGCCATCCTCAAGGCCGGATAGCACGATAGTGGCTTGCGTTTTCGGGCGCGGCAGCACGCGAAACGTCACTTCGGTGAGAAAGCCCAGCGTGCCGAAGGAGCCTGCCAGCAGCTTGACGAGATCGAGCCCCGTGACATTCTTCATCACACGCCCGCCGGCACGGATCACCTCGCCCGAGCCATTGATAAAGCGGATGCCGAGCAGGCTGTCGCGCGCCGCACCCGACAGAAGCCGGCGCGGGCCGGATGCATTGGTGGCAAACACGCCGCCGATCGTCGGCTGGCCTTGTGTGCCCATCAATCCCCGATGATCGATCGGCTCGAAGGACAGCATCTGGCCATTGGCGTCAAGCGCTGCCTCCACCTCCGCCATCGGCGTTCCGGCGCGCACGCTCATCACCATTTCGGCCGGATCATAGGCGGTGATGCCGGACAGACCGGTGGAGTGCAGCACGGCATCGGTCTCGGTACGATTGCCAAAGCCCGAGCGGGTATTGCCGCCGATGATCGACAGGCGCTGGCCGGCACTTGCGGCATTTCGCACCATGTCTGCGGCTTCGGCCTCGGTGGTGGGGATCAGCATGAGGCAGTCTCCCCGAAAGAGCGCCCAGCTTCTGCCAGACGCCCCCCCTCTGCCTTGCCAGGCATCTCCCCCTCAAGGGGGGAGATCGACAAGCGGCTATGCCCCGCCACCTTCTCTATCGTTGTAACTGCAGCTGACTTCACTGATCGTGCCATTGAAAAGACACCGATACGGCCAGCCGATCTCCCCCCTTGAGGGGGGGCCGAAGGACGAGTTGAGACCCGTGGCTCAACCTCGGTACTCCGGCAGGACAGAGGGGGGTAATCCGCAAATATCATCACGCCCTGCCCTCCAGCGGAAACACCTTGGAGGGATTGAGCAGCCATTGCGGATCAAAGGCGGCGCGCACCGCCATCTGCTGGTCGAGGTCGGCTTTCGAATATTGATGGCGCATCAGGTCGCGTTTCTCGATGCCCACGCCATGCTCGCCGGTCAGACAGCCGCCCGCATCGACACAGAGCTTGAGGATTTCGTTGCCGGCGGCCTCGGCCTTTGCCGCTTCATCCGGATCATTGGCATTGAACAGGATCAGCGGATGCATATTGCCATCGCCGGCATGAAAGACATTGGCGACACGCAGGCCAAAGCCTTCGACAATCTCGCCGGTGCGTTTGAGTACGTAAGGTAGCTGGCTGAGCGGCACCGTGCCATCCATGCAGATATAGTCTGCGATACGCCCTGTGGCGCCGAAGGCGGATTTGCGGCCCTTCCAGATCAGCGCCGCCTCGGTCGCCGACTGGCATTCGCGCACAGTCTTCACCGCATGGCGATGGGCAATCTCGACGATCAATGCCAGCATGGCATCCATCTCGGCCTCGGAGCCCTCGACCTCGACGATCAGAAGCGCGCCGACATCCAGCGGATAGCCGGCCTTGGCAAAGGCCTCGCAGATCTCGATGGCCGGCTTGTCCATGAATTCGATGGCCACCGGAATAATGCCCGAGCCGATAACATCGGCAACGCAGGCGCCCGCCTCCTCGGAGGTTTCAAAGCCGAACAGAACCGGGCGCGCGCCTTCCGGCTTGGCAATGAGGCGGACGGTCGCCTCCGTCACGATACCGAGCTGGCCTTCCGAACCACAGACAAGACCCAGAAGATCATAGCCGCCGGCATCCAGATGCTTGCCGCCCAGCTCGATCACCGTGCCATCCACCAGCACCAGCTTGACACCGAGCAGATTGTTGGTGGTGACGCCGTATTTGAGACAGTGGGCACCGCCGGAATTCATGGCGATATTGCCACCGATGGTACAGGCCATCTGCGAGCTGGGATCTGGTGCGTAAAAGAAGCCTTCCGGCCCTACCACATCGGAAATCGCCAGATTGGTAACACCGGCCTGGACAATGGCCGTGCGGTTGAACGTGTCTATCTCGAGGATCTTCGACATCTTGGACAGGCCGATGACGACGGCATCTTCCTGCGGGATGGCGCCGCCGCACAGCGACGTGCCTGCCCCGCGCGGCACGACCGGCACGCCATAGCGGTTGCAGTATTTCAGCACCGCAGACACCTGCGCCGTGGTCTGCGGCAGCGCGACACAAAGCGGTAATCGACGGTAGGACACAAATGCGTCCGTTTCGAAGGGCACAAGCTCGCGGGCCTCATGCACCAGACAATCTACCGGCAGGAGATCCTTAAGATCGGTGATGATAGTATCGCGGCGTGACAGGACATTTGCCCGTGGCCTCAGGAATTCAATGGTGTCGGACACGTCGTCTCCTCCAACTGGCCCTGATACCATTCCTCTCATGCCTGAACGGCGGCTTCAAGCGCTGCTTCTTGCCGCACCCTATGCGAGAAAACGTCCGCAATACATATAATTTTTCTAATATTTAAGCTCGGCGCAACCCTTGTCTGATATGATCGTTACAATGGGCTTTCAAGCGCATGATATTTCCGTGAGTGTCGCAAATGAACAGCTGTGCAATGCCGCGAATATGGTAAAAGAATCATCCATTGTGGAGACGTAGACGAATTGAGCCTTCTCGACCGAATCACTGCCAACCTCATCCTGATGCTGCAGCGTCCGCCGCGGCAGCAGTATGCTGCGCTGTGCTATCGGTTCACCCCCTCCTCCGGCCTACAGGTCCTATTGCTCACCAGCCGCGAAACGCGCCGCTGGATCATCCCCAAGGGATGGCCGATGAAGCACAAGAAGGGCCATGCGGTGGCCGAGCGCGAGGCCTATGAGGAGGCCGGCGTGCGCGGCAAGGCGGAAAAGGATCCGATCGGCTATTTCGGCTATATGAAAAAGCGCAAGAGCGGGCTGACCGTGCCGGTGATGGTGCGTGTCTATCCCTTGCGCGTCGATGAGATGCTGGAAGATTTTCCCGAAAAGGAAAGCCGCACGCTGGAATGGGTCTCTTGCACGGAAGCCGCGCTTCGTGTTCAGGAGCCGGAACTGCGTAGTCTTTTCCTGAATTTTTCGCGTCGGGCCGAAGCCATCGTCCCGGAAAAATTTCGCGCCGTCGGGCGATAATATTTCTGTGCCCTGCAGCTGGCATGATGGCTGACGAGGCGCACACGCACAGCCGCAGGCGGTACGAACGCAATTGAGCATCACACCAGACAGCAATCCCCATAACCGCGGCCCGAAGGGCGCCCGGAAGAAGACACTCGACCGGGATCTCGACAAGATTGCCTCTGTCGAGAACGCGTCCATGAATGTCTCCAGGGCGCTGGCCGCGCCGGGCGCCGCCTTCCTGTTCCTGCTGGCCGTGGTGGTATTCACCACAACCTCTCTCGGCGGGCAGCAATCGACCATCATCGCCGTGGCAGCCGCCGTGCTGGCGGCCTATATGGCGATGAATATCGGCGCCAATGATGTCACCAACAATATCGGTGCCGCCGTCGGCGCGCGCGCCTTCAGTCTTGGTGCAGGCCTTGCCATTGCCGCCGTCTGCGAGGTGGCAGGCGCGGTGATTGCCGGAAGCCCGGTTGCCGAGACGATTTCAAGCGGCATCCTGCATGTCGACATGATGGCCAGCCCCAGCCATTTTATCTGGGCGATGATGGCCTCGCTGCTGGCGGCGGCCGTCTGGATCAATATCGCCACCTGGATCGGCGCGCCGGTTTCCACCACGCATGCGATCGTCGGAGGTGTAACCGGCGCAGGCATTGCCGCCGCCGGCGTCAGCGCCGTGAACTGGCCAACACTTGCGGGCATTACCGTGAGCTGGATCGTCTCGCCGCTGCTCGGTGCGCTGGTCGCTGTCGCCATGCTTGCCTTCATCAAGAATTTCATCATCTACACGCCGGACAAGATCGCCGCCGCACGGCGCTGGGTGCCCATGCTGATCGGCCTGATGTTCGGCACCTTTGCCACCTATCTGGCCATCAAGCTCTCGGAACAGCTCTTTGAGATCACCCTTGCCGGTTCCGCCGCACTTGGCCTTGCCGTCGGGCTCGTCTCGTGGGCCATCAGCATTCCCGTCATCCGCCAGCAGTCGGCAGGGTTTGAGAACCGCAATCAGTCGCTGAAGAAGCTCTTTCATATTCCGCTGATCTTTTCAGCCGCACTTCTGTCCTTCGCGCATGGCGCCAATGACGTGGCCAATGCCATCGGGCCGCTGGCCGCCATTATCGAGACGCTGCAAGGCGGAAGACTGGTGGCGCAGGCAAGTGTGCCGACCTGGGAACTGTTGATCGGCGGGCTCGGCATCTCGCTCGGCCTGCTGCTGTTCGGCCCCAAGCTCGTCAACCTGGTCGGCAAGGAGATCACCAAGCTCAACCCGATGCGCGCCTATTGCGTGGCGCTGTCGGCGGCGGTCACCGTCATTCTTGCCTCCAGTATCGGCGTGCCGGTCAGCTCCACCCATATTGCCGTCGGCTCGGTTTTCGGCGTCGGCCTGTTTCGCGAATGGTATATTGCCAAGTCCCGCCGGCGGCAGGACTATCTGCGCCGCAAGGCAGGCCTTGAACCGCAAGCCGTCGACAAGCAGGCCACGGACAAGAACGCCCACGACGTGAACGTTGACGAGGTGCGCCGCCGCCATCTCGTACGCCGTTCGCACCTGCTCACCATCGTTGCGGCCTGGACGATCACCGTTCCGGTCTCGGCAGCCCTTGCGGGCCTGCTGGCGATGGTTATGTTCCGGCTTTTCATCTGAACGGATCGGCAGACAATCATGCGCGCCAATTTCCGCATGCAGCGGCTTTTCATCGATGCTCCCCTTGGGGAAGGCCTTGCCCATGAGGCCGGCAGCGATCACTTCAACTATCTGATCAATGTTTTGCGCATGCAGGATGGCGACGAGGTTCTCGTCTTCAACGGGTATGATGGCGAATGGCGGGCAAGGCTTGTCCAGCCCAGCCGCAAGAAGCTTGTTATGCAGGCCATCGAACAGACGCGGCCGCAAACGCCCCTGCCCGACCTGCATTATCTGTTTGCGCCGCTGAAAGTGGGCCGGCTGGATTATATTGTGCAGAAGGCCGTGGAAATGGGTGCAGGCCTGTTGCAGCCGGTTATGACCCAGCATGTGCAGGGCAAGATCACCAGCCTGGAGCGCCTGCAGGCCAATGTGATCGAGGCTGCCGAACAATGCGGTATTCTGTCGGTTCCATCCGTTCTGGCGCCGGTCAAGCTCAAGGATATGCTCGAGACCTGGCCCGCCGAGCGGCGCATCATCTTTTGCGACGAAGGCGAGGAGAGCCACAATCCGCTGCCCATCCTGAATGCCATAACCGAGCGCAAACTTTCGCTGCTGATTGGCCCGGAAGGCGGGTTTTCAGACGAGGAGCGCCGGCTGTTGCGCAGCCTGCCCTATGTCACCGCCATACCGCTTGGGCCGCGCATCCTGCGCGCCGATACGGCAGCGGTTGCAGCACTGGCCGTGGTGCAGGCAACGATAGGCGACTGGGCTTCAACCGACTGACAGAACCCGCGCATTGACAGAGCGTTAAGAGAAATTCACTTGCACAGGCCAAAGATCCGGTACAAGCAGCACTTCCCGAACTGCCTGTGCAGCCTAGCCCAAAGACAAGGTCTATTTCATGGCCCGCGACACCACCGATCATACGCCCCTCGGCTCCGTCTCGGACATGGCAGCCTATCTGGCTGAAGGCTCAAAGCCGCCTGCCGATTTCCGCATGGGCACCGAGCACGAGAAGTTTGCCTTTTTTCAGGCCGATCATTCGCCCGTGCCCTATTTCGGTGACCGCAGCATTTCCGCCCTGTTGAAGGGCATGCAGGAAAAGCTCGGCTGGGATCCGATCATGGATGGCGAAAACGTCATCGGCCTTGGCCAGCATGACGGCATGGGCGCCATCTCGATCGAGCCCGGCGGCCAGTTCGAACTGTCCGGCGCACCGGTGGAAACCCTGCACCAGACCTGTCGCGAATCCAACCAGCACCTGGCCGTGCTGCGCGAAGTGGCAGAGCCCATGGGCATCCGCTTTCTCGGCATTGGCGGCAGCCCGAAATGGACGCTGGCTGACACGCCGGTCATGCCGAAATCCCGCTACAAGATCATGAGCCGCTATATGCCGAAAGTCGGCAGCCACGGGCTTGACATGATGTATCGCACCTGCACGATCCAGGTGAACCTCGACTTTTCATCCGAAGCCGACATGGCCCGCAAGATGCAGCTTTCCTTGAAGCTGCAGCCGCTGGCGACCGCACTGTTTGCCTCCTCGCCGTTTACCGAAGGCCGGCCGAACGGGCTTCTGTCCTGGCGCGGCGAGATCTGGCGCGACACCGACAATGCGCGCGGCGGGCTGATGCCGAAGGCCTTCGAACCGGGCTTCGGCTTCGAGACCTATGTGGAATGGGCGCTCGATGTGCCGATGTATTTCATCGTGCGCGACGGCCTCTACCACGATTGCACCCACATCACCTTCCGCCAGTTCATGAATGGCGCGCTGAAGGGCGAAGTGGCCGATTGGCAGCCGACGCAGGGCGACTGGACGAACCATCTGGGCACGCTGTTTCCCGATGTGCGCCTGAAGCGCTATCTGGAAATGCGCGGCGCCGATGGCGGCCCGTGGCGTCGCATCTGCGCGCTGCCGGCCTTCTGGGTCGGGTTGCTGTATGACGACGCGGCGATGGCGGCGGCTGAAGAGGTGACCAAGGCCTGGACTTACGCCGATGTGCTGGCTCTGCGCGATGCGGTACCCTCCAAGGCGCTGAAGACGGAGATCGCCGGTCGTTCGCTTCTGGATGTGGCCCGCGATATCATCAGCATCTCGACCGCTGGTCTCAAGTCCCGCGCCCGCCTCAACAGCGAAGGCCAGGACGAGAGCCTGTTCCTGCAGCCGCTGGAAGAGATCCTTGCCAAGAAGCGGGTGATGGCCGAAGACATGCTGGCGCTCTATGAAGGCCGATGGAACGGCTCTGTGGAGCCAGTTTTTGACGAGTTCCAATACTGAACGCACCTGTTGCGCTGCGGTTGAACAAAGCGGTTTCGCTCGCCTCTTTTCCAGTTATAGTGACCGGACAAAAAGAGATTCCAGAGAGGAGCCAACTTTATGCTGCCGCTGTTCGACATGATGCTCAAGGCGCAGAACGGCGCCGCCATGGAAACCATGGCAAAGCAGTTCAACATTGCCCAGGAACAGGCCGCCCAGGCCATGGCCGCGCTGATGCCGGCCTTTTCCTCCGGCTTCAAGCGCACTGCTGCCAACCCATATGATTTCAGTTCGCTGATGAGCGGCATGTCCACCGGCGGTTACGCCAAATATTTCGAAGACATGAGCCGGGCCTTCACGCCGCAGGGCATGGCAGACGGAAATGCAGTGCTGGAAAAGCTGTTCGGCTCCAAGGATGTCTCACGCGCGATTGCCGAGCAGGCGGCCAACCTTACCGGCATTGGCCAGGATGTTCTGAAACGCATGATGCCGGCAATGGCCGACACGATCATGGGCGGGCTGTTCAAGCAGATGAGCGGACAGGTGGGCGCCAATCCGTTTTCGCCGGATGCCATGAACCAGATGACGCAGCAATGGCTGCAAGCAATCGGCATGGCGCCCAAGGTTCAGCCGCAGGCGCAGGCCATTCCTTTCGACAATCCAATGTTCCAGGCCATGCGCAGCATGTGGGGCATGGACAAGCCGGCCCAGCCGGCACCTGCTGCCAATCCGTTTGCCGACAATCCCTTTGCCAAGGCTTTCCAGGACATGATGACGGGCGCTTTCGCCCAAAAGCCGGAACAGGCTGCACCGCAGGCCACCAAGCCACCGGAGCCCGATGTGAAAAAGCCGGAAGTGGAGAATTTCCAGACCATGCTGAACACCATGTTCGACAGTGGCGTGGAAGTGCAAAAGGCCTATCAGAAGAACATGGAAGCGATCTTCGAGGGCTATCGGCAGGCCGTTCCGAGCGAGGCGGCAAAACCGTCCGCCTGACAGGATCGGAGAGAACCATAAAAAAGGCCCGGCGCGGTTAGGCAACCGGCCGGGCAGTCATGCAGGGTCATTGGCAAAACCCTGCGGGGAAAACTGGTGGTCTCTGGCGCGGATCAGGCGCGCCCTGCCGATGCGGCAAACCGGTGGCCGCGCTGGCGGGCTTCGCGCGGCAGAAGCGAGAACGGATCCTCGTGCAGCTTCGAGCGATTGACGGCGATCTCGACATCAAGGCGTGTCAGGCCGATATCGTTCAACTGATAGTCCTCAAGCCCATTCAGATGCGTCATCGCGGCACGATTGCGCAGGGCACGCAGCACGGATTTGCCGAAGAGGACGATGCCGGCAAACAGGCGCGTCTCGATCTTGCGGGAACCGGAAATCTCGCGGTTGATCATCCGTTCGGTCGTGCTCATGGGACTATCCTTTCATCAGGCACGAGAAGAGGTGCTTCATCCACGAACTGGATGGACACCGGCAGAAGCTTTGCGGAAAAAGCTGTGCAATTGGCTTTGCCGCCGCTTTATGCGAAAACGATATTGATCAGTCCAACGAATGTTTCTAATGATTACCATCAGTCAACCTGATGGATCGCCTCATGTCCGCTCCCCTCGATAATGATCAATTGCAAACTTTCATCGCCATTGTGGATACCGGCAGCTTTACCAAGGCGGCAGATCGGGTGTTCAAGACGCAGAGCGCCGTATCCATGCAGATGCGCCGGCTGGAAGAGCGCGTCGGCAAGCAGCTTTTCACCAAGGATGGGCGCGGCAACCGGCTGACGCTGGAGGGCGAGAAGCTTCTGAACTATGCGCGGCGCATCATCCGGCTGAACAATGAGGCGATTGCAGCCTTTGACGACAACCGCCTGGAAGGCACGCTGCGCATCGGCACGCCGGATGATTATGCCGACCGCTATATGCCGGAAATCATCGGGCGCTTTGCCAAGACGCATCCGAATGTGGAGCTTTACATCGTCTGCGAGCCTTCTGTGGATCTGGCGGAAAAAATGTCGCGCGGCGAGCTGGATATCGCGCTGGTGACCCACAATCCCCGCGCCCGCCAGTCGGACGTGGTGCGCACCGAGCCGCTCTGCTGGGTGGGTTCGGCCAACCATCCGCTGCGCGAGGATGCGCCGGTGCCGCTCGCCGTCGGACGGCGCGATTGCAACTGGCGCCAGCTTGCCTGTTCGGCGCTCGATGCCGACGGGCGCGAATACCAGATCCTGTTCACCAGCTGGTCGTCCATGGTCGTGGCCTCCGCCGTGCTGGCTGGCATGGCGGTGTCCATCCTGCCGGAATCAGCACTCCGGCCCGGCATGAAGGTATTGACCCAGTCGGACGGTTTTCCGCCGCTTCCGCCCGTACAAATCGGCCTGATGAAGCGGCCCGGACTGTCGCCGTCGCTGATGACGGCGATCACCGACCATATCACCGCCTGCCTCGACAATATTTCGCCGGCCGTGGCCCCGGAAGATCTCGATGCCGACATGAAAGCCTTTGGCCGCGCCGCCGCCCGGCTGCGCAGCGCGCAGCTGATGCCCGGCTGGTAAACGGCAAGCCCCCTCACCTGCCTTGCAGGCCGATGAGGGGAATTGCCGGGCTGATTATGCCAAATATTTTTTGAAGAAGCCGGTCGTGCGGCTCCAGGCCAGATCGGCGGCTGCCTTGTCATAGCGGGCCGAGGACGTATCATTGTTGAAGGCGTGGTTCACGCCGTCATAGATGAAGAGTTCATAGGTCTTGCCATTGTCGTCCAGCGCCTTCTTATAGGCCTCGATACCGGCATTGATGCGCTCGTCGAGCCCGGCATAATGCAGCATCAGCGGCGCCTTGATGGAAGGCACGTCGGCGGCCGCTACCTGCGATCCATAATAGGCGACGCCGGCATTCAGCAGCGGTGATTTCGTCGCCATGCGGTTGACGAGCCCGCCGCCCCAGCAGAAGCCAACCGCGCCGACCTTGCCATTTGCACCGCTGCGAGCAGCCAGAAACGCGCGCGTTGCCTCGCCATTGGCCGCCGTCTGCACCGGATCAAGGCTTGCAAACATCTCGCGGGCCTTGTCCTCATCCGCCGGCGTGCCACCGTTCGGCGACAGGAAATCCGGCGCAAGTGCCACGAAGCCTTCCAGTGCCATGCGTCGGGCGACATCGCGGATATGCTCATTGAGGCCACGGTTTTCATGGATGATGATGACGGAGCCCAGCGCGCCGGTGGCGGTCTTCGGGGTGACGAGATAGCCCTTCATCTCGCCGGATGCGCCGGGAAAGCTGATGTTTTCCGCCGTCAAACGCGGGTCATCGGTCGCAACCACGGCGGCCTGGGCGCTGCTGGCCGCCAGCATGGGCGCAATGGCGGCAGCCGCTGCACCGGAACCCGCCAGCACCGTCAGCCGCTCCATGAACTTGCGGCGATCCAGGCTCAGATGCGTATATTCGTCATAGGCGTCGATCATCGCCTGGGTCACGATTGGCTTGTCAGTCATAGCGCTTGCCTCCATCACAGCGTGAGATGCGAGAAACATGGCAAGATCCACGCATTTGGAAAGCGGACTGCTTGCATTTCCCTACACACGTCTACGTGAAGGTGCAGCCGTTGGATCGGCACCGGCGCGCCAGATCTTCCAGCCGATCAATCAATCCGTCACCCGGTCTCTCGCCAGATCGAAAATCTGGATGCCATTTTTCGGGCGCCGGCGATGCTTCCACTTCGAATGCGTCAGTGTGTGCATGGCATCGTCATAGCCGGCCTTCCAGTTGCTTTCCATGGTGGCGCGCGAGAACTCGGCATCCATTGCATGCGAATCAAAGGTTTCGGGGCGGTGGATCAGGTGGACAACCGTGACATCATATTCGACACCGGCGGTGCGCAAAAGCATGACATCCTCATCATCCTGCAATTCCGGCGGCAGTTTCTCCAGAAGCCGGCGGGCGGCCCGGCGTAGGATCTGCTTGCGGGCAAACTCATCGGTATTCATGCGCGTGCGGCTGGAATAGCGGATTTCCTTGGCACGGGCATCGACTTCCAGAAGATCCCGCGGCAATTGTCCGCGGGCCGGAAACAGGTCCACCTGGAAAATGCACAGATCATTGGTGAAGCCATCCGCCGCCAGAACATATTGCAGCGGTGTGTTGGACACGAGACCACCATCCCAATAATGCTCGCCATCGATTTCGATGGGCGGAAAGCCCGGAGGCAAGGCACCGGAGGCAGCGACATGGCGCGAAGTGATCTTTGTGTCGAGATTGTCGAAATAGGCAAAATTGCCAGAGCGAACATTCACCGCACCCAGGCTGACGCGCACATCGCCCTGGTTCACCCGGTCGAAATCGACGATCTCGTCGAGTGTCTTGATCAGCGGATCGGTATCGTAATGGCTGATCCTGGCATCCGGATTGAGCAGCAACTGGTAGGGCGTCAAAAGCCGTGGCGAAAAGAAGCCGGGAATGCCGGCGATCGCGCCCGAAACGACCGACCAATCCTTGAACAGCCGTTTCATCTGATCCTGCGGCGACAAGGGCGCGCTGAGCTGCGAGGAGACCAATTCCCAAAAGTGTCGCAGGTTCTCCACCTGTTTGTCGGGCGGACTGCCGGCAATGATGACGGAATTGATGGCGCCGATGGAAATGCCGGCCAGCCAGTCGGGTTGGATGCCGTTTTCGTGCAAAGCCTGGAATGTGCCGGCCTGATAGGCGCCAAGCGCGCCGCCACCCTGGAAGACGAGGATATTCTGTACTGGACGCATGACTGAACGCATGTATGAGCGAACTCCCTATGAATACTGCCTTCGCAAGCGCAGCATGATCCATTGGAATTGGGATGAAAAGAGACCGGTTTCAGCAGGAGGATGATCAAACTTGCGTCATGAGAACAAAGAAAAGCCGCCCCGAAGGACGGCTTTCCATGGATTGGAATGACAGACGATCTCAGTGCAGGTCGAGCACGATGCGGCCGTCGATCTTGCCCTGTTCCATGCGGTGGAAGATCTCGTTGATGTTCTCGATCTTGTCCCAGGAGAAATGCGAGGCGACCTTGCCTTCGCCGGCAAACATCAGGCTTTCTTCCAGATCCTGGCGGGTGCCGACGATGGAGCCGCGCACTGTGATGCGCTTCAGCACCGTTTCGAATACCGGCAGGGAGATGAAGCCCGGCGGCAGGCCGACCAGCGCCATGGTGCCCTTGGAGCGCAGAAAGCCATAGGCCTGCTCCATGGCTTGCGGCGAGACGGCCGTGACCAGCGCGCCATGCACGCCGCCGGTGGCCTTCTGCACCTGTTCGATGGCATCCTTGTCGCGACCGTTGACGGTGAGGTCGGCGCCGAGCTTACGGGCCAGTTCCAGCTTGTCGTCAAATATGTCTGCGGCCACCACATGCATGCCCATGGCCTTGGCATATTGCACGGCCATATGGCCAAGCCCGCCAATGCCGGAGATGACCACCCATTCGCCGGGCTTGACCTCAGTTTCCTTCAGGCCCTTGTAGACGGTTACGCCCGCGCAGAGGATGGGGGCAGCGGCGCCAAATTCCAGATTGTCCGGAAGGCGCCCGACATAATCGGGATCGGCGAGGCCATATTGCGCAAAGGTGCCGTTCACCGAGTAGCCGGTGTTCTGCTGGCTGCCGCACAGCGTTTCCCAGCCGGTGCGGCAGGGGTTGCAGCAGCCGCAGGCCGTGTGCAGCCATGGCACGCCGACGCGGTCGCCTTCCTTGATGCGCGACACGCCGGCTCCCAGCTTTGCCACAAAGCCCACGCCCTCGTGGCCAGGAATGAAGGGGGGATTGGGCTTGACCGGCCAGTCGCCGTTTGCGGCATGCAGATCGGTATGGCAAACGCCGGTTGCCTCGTATTTGACAAGGATCTGGCCCGGACCCGGTTCAGGGATCGGCATGTCCTCGATCGTCAGCGGCTTGCCAAACTCGCGCACCACTGCGGCCTTCATCATTGCTGCCATTGGTCGTCTCCTCTGTGGGATAGCGGCACCGGCCGGCGCCGTGAAACCTCGATGGAAGCGGTTACCCGCTGCTGGTGAGGTTTTAGAGGAGTTGCATCAAGGGCGATTTGATCTGCCGCAAACCCAAACGGATCTCAGGTAAAGGCCAGCCAGATGGCAAGCCAGATCCATAGGAGCACCAGAGCGGCAAAGCCTGCCATGAAGGCGGACCGGCGATAGCGGATGCGGTTGCTCGTTACCTGGATATAGGCATGCCCATAGCGGGTGGCGACGAAGAGCCAGGCGAGAATGATGGTGGCACTATTGCTGCCATCCATGGCAATCAGCGCCAGGCAGCCGATGTGAAACAGAACCGGCAGTTCGAACTGGTTCTTCAGGCAATTGTGCACGAAGAGGCTGTCTTCCGGCTCCTGCTGGTTTTCGCGGAACTGGGCAACGGTTGCCCGGCCGGCTTTGACCGCCGCAACGCGCCGCTTCGACAGGAGGTAATAGAGCACAAAGACCAGCACCACATGCGCGATCATGGGCCAGATCATGGCTTCGTTCGAGATCATGCGAGACTGCCTCCGTTTACTCTTGGAGAGACAGCTTTATACGATGAAGGCCGCGGACTGAATGCCCGCGACCCGTGCATGCAGTTCAAATTCAGTTTCTCAACCGCAATGTTTCGGTACCGGCACCGTCTTCGCCGGAAATGGTCCACACCCCGTCCAGCACGCCGCCGGGCTGCACTTCATAGACGACGAGGCCAACGCTATCGCCCAGCACATAGCCGGCGGCAAAGGCGTTTTCATGCAGCATGCATATGCCGGTGGATGTGGTATCGCCCGTCTTCCACTCGATCGAACAGGTGGTTTCGCTGGTCAGCTTGATGCGCGCCGTGCCACGGTATTTCGAACCGTCGAGATTGGTCCCGGCCACATCATAAGTGCCTTCCCGAACGGTCTGCGCCTGGGCATGCGACACGAGACCGGCGGCCAGAAGCACGCAAGCGACTAATCTTTTCATGAATTCCCCCGAAGAACCGGCAGGATTGCCGGGCCTTCAGAATAGCGGGGCATTTTAGCGGCTTGCAAGAGAGCAAGCCGCCAAGGTTCTCAAAAATTAAAACAGCGTTAACTCATGCACCGCCGGGATAATTCGGGCTTTCGCGGGTGATCGTCACGCCATGCGGATGGCTTTCGCGAAGGCCGGCACCGGAAATGCGCACGAAGGTCGCCTTGTCCTGGAAGTCCTTGATATCCTTGCCACCGACATAGCCCATGGCGGCTTTGAGGCCACCGGCCAGCTGGTGCAGCACGGCCGAGACCGGCCCCTTATAGGGCACCTGGCCCTCGATCCCTTCCGGCACAAGCTTCAGCGTGTCACGCACTTCCGCCTGGAAGTAACGATCCGCCGAACCGCGGGCCATGGCACCGACAGAGCCCATGCCGCGATAGGCCTTGAAGGAACGACCCTGGTACAGATAGACCTCGCCGGGGCTTTCATCCGTGCCGGCCAGAAGCGAGCCGACCATGACGGCCGAGGCGCCGGCGGCTATCGCCTTTGCCACGTCGCCGGAAAACTTGATGCCGCCATCGGCAATCACCGGAATGTTGTGCTTGTTGGCTTCAGCAACGGCAGCCATGACGGCGGCCAGCTGCGGCACGCCGACACCGGCAACGATACGCGTGGTGCAGATAGAGCCGGGACCGATGCCAACTTTGATGCAGTCTGCGCCAGCATCGATGAGGGCGCGTGTGCCATCGCCGGTGGCCACATTGCCGGCGATGATGCGCACGGCATTGGTCATCCTCTTCACTTCGGCAACCGCATCCAGCACCTTCTGCGAATGGCCGTGGGCGGTATCGACGACGATGACATCGACGCCGGCCTCGATCAGCCGTTCGGCGCGCTCGCGCCCGTCATCGCCGGTGGAAATGGCAGCAGCGACGCGCAAGCGACCCTGCGCATCCTTGGAAGCATGCGGGTTAAGCTGCGACTTCTCGATATCCTTGACGGTGATGAGGCCGACGCAACGGCCTTCATTATCGATGACCAGCAGCTTTTCGATGCGGTGCGTGTGCAAGAGGCGCTTGGCCTCGTGCTGGTCCACGCCATCCTTCACCGTGATGAGGTTTTCACGCGTCATCAATTCATAGATCTTCTGGCTAGGATCAGACGCAAAGCGCACATCGCGATTGGTGAGAATGCCGACGAGACGGCCGGGGCGGTGAACGCCTTCAACCACCGGTATGCCGGAAATGCCATGCGCGCTCATCAGGGCCTTGGCTTCGGCAAGCGTTGCTTCCGGGCCGATGGTGACCGGGTTGACGACCATGCCGCTTTCAAACTTCTTGACCTGACGAACCTGCTCGGCCTGCTCGATGGGGGTAAGGTTGCGGTGGATGACGCCAATTCCGCCGGACTGGGCCATGGCGATGGCCAGACGGCCTTCGGTGACCGTATCCATGGCGGACGACAGGATGGGCAGGTTCAGCTCGATATCATGGGCGATGCGGGTGGCGATATTCGTCTGGCCCGGCATAACCTCGGAGTGTCCCGGCTGCAGGAGCACATCATCGAAGGTAAGCGCATCTGCGCCGGTTGCGGATTCTACAATGCGAGCCATGGCCAATTTCCTTAAATGTATGGAAGTTCGATCCGGCGGGAGGATGACCGGAAGCGACCTTCAGGAATGGGAAGTTGGCGAGGGCTGGTAACACGGTTTTACCGCAATGAAAACCGCCGCCAGCCTCAAAATGAAGCACGGCGGCAGGATTTCATCGTCTCGTCATCATTGATGCTCAATTCCTGTGGGCACAGCGCTGAAATGCCGGCAGGTGATTGTTCTCGGATGCAGCCTGCAGACTGTCGAAAATTCGCAGGATATCCGCATGGCCGGCAGCGGCCGGCATCAACTCCTTCGTGTAGAGATCGCGATTGGCGATTTCCGCCTCGACACCCATCAGACATGCCTCTTTCAGCGTCGCCGGCACCTGGGCCTTGATGGCTGCCGAACCGAGCTTGTCATTGGGCGGCACCTCAAGACCGTAATCCTGCATCAGGCCGACAAGCATGGCAGCATGCTTGCGCTCGGCCTTGATGATGTTGACAAAAGGCCGGGCCGCATCGAATTTCGTGATCGCGGCATCATAGAAGGCCTCGGCATTATACTCGTCCTCAAGCGCCCGCAGCAGCGCCTGCTCCGCCTTGATGTCAAGCGTGGCGGCCGGCGCCACCGCAGGCACCAGAGCCGTGGCACAGGCCAACAGCATCGGCAAAATCCATTTCATCTCATGTCTCCTCTGGGTTGATGCAAAGGAGCCTATCAATACAGGGCCTGCTTTCTGCGTGATCCAGATCAATATTACCAAAATCTAATTCTACATGGACGATTGGTTAGGAAGGGCCGGCGAATATTGGTCTCCAGCTTCAAGCTGGCGGCTGAACGGCCTCTTGGCGCCGCCTCGCTTTCATCACAACATCGAAGATGACCGCCCCCATGACCAGACTGCCTCCAGTCCAGGTGGCGTGGGCAGGAAGCTCCGCAAAAGCCAGCCAAACCCAAAGCGGTGCAAGCGGATTTTCCAGGCTACCAATCAGGGCAGAACGTGTCGCCGATATCAACCGGGTTCCAACGGTCATCAATAACAGCCCAAGGCCGAACTGGACAGTTCCAAACAAAATCAGGTCCAACATGGCCGCAGCCTTCACCTGCAGAGGATGAGCAAAGGGCAACACGATCAATGCGCATAGAAAGGCAGAAAGGCAGGCGGCGGGCAGCATGGAAACGTGTCTGTTCTTGCGGATAATAACCATCATTGCGGCATATGCGAATGCCATCGTCGCTGCGAATGCATAGCCTGACAGGTAGCCCCCGGACGCCTGCGGATTGACGATGATGATCACTCCCAGAAGCGCCATGAGGCTTGCTGCCCAAGTCGTCCAATCCTCCCGCTCTCCCGTGACGACAAGAGCCAATACAGCAGTCATGAAGGGAATGGCTGCATGAATGGTCATCACATCTGCCACCGGCGCAAGACGCAAGGCGTTGATGAAGCAGACCGTCGCAAGCGTAGAGAGGATGGCAACCCACAGGCCCGGCACACCCATGGCCAGGATTGCGCCGCCAAGTCCTTTTCGATGATTCCAGACTACATAAGCTCCAATGAATAGTCCGCCAAAAATCCCGCGCCAGAAAAGAACCGTCCAGACATCGAGCGTGATGAGCCTCGTAAAATATCCGGACAGGCTATAGGCGAGCGCAGAACTTATAATCAGCAGCGTTCCGAGCCATTTGCTTTTGTCGTTTTGCATCGTTTTCCCTCTTGAACCTTGCGAGTTCTACTCCGATGCTACTGACACCGTTTTGTCAGTAGTGTTCGGGAGGGTGCGCATGCGTCGTGCCGATCGTCTCTTCGATATCATCCAGGCGTTGCGCGGCCGGAAACAGCCGACGACCGCTGCTTTTTTGGCGCAAAGACTGGAAGTGACAACCCGGACCATCTATCGCGACATTGCAACCCTGCAAGCGCGGCGCATTCCAATTGAGGGCGAACCTGGCCTTGGTTATTTTCTGCGTAAGGGGTTTGATCTGCCACCTCTGATGTTCACCATAGAAGAGGTGGAAGCGATCACGGTTGGGGCCAATCTCGTTCAACGTATTCGCGATCCGAAATTGCAGGAAGCGGCGCAAAGTGTGCTGAACAAGCTCCAGCATACAGTCCCCAGCGAACTACGCTCCTATCTGGCGTCCCCTCGCTTTTATGTGTCGGAAGGAGATACGGTGCGACCGGACGGCATCGCGCTGGTTGACGTGCGCAATGCCATTCGCGGGTGCCGCAAAATCAGCATTACCTATGTAGACGAGCAACAGCGTCAGTCATGCCGCACAATCTGGCCCATCGCCACGGTTTATTATGTCGATGTAACGCTGATTGCCGCCTGGTGCGAACTTCGCCAGGACTACCGGCACTTTCGCGTAGACCGCATCATACAATCAGAACTGCTGAGTGAGCAATTTTCCGGCGACAGCAGTCGCATGATGACGGAATGGATGGCAATGCGCTCGGCACCATCCTGAGCACAACTACGCTCAGGCCGTGAATATCGATCAGCCCCAGCGCATTCCGGTAGGTCACAACCCGCCAAAATCGACAAAGGCCGGCGCATGGCACCGGCCTCATTGTCAAAAAGCCAAAAGCCAAGGCTCAGATATCGAACTGATAGGCCTTGGGCACGAAGCGGTAGCCGGTATCCTGCTTTTCCACATAGCCGACAGCCGGGAACGGCATGTGATAGCCGAGGAAGGCGAGCTTGTCGGCCGCCAGCATGTCGAAGGTTTTCTTGCGGGTGGCCGCTGCTGCTGCCTTGTCCATGTCGAAGCGCACTTCCCAATCCGGGCGCTGCAGGGAGAGGACGAAGTGGTTGGCGGTATCTGCCGTCAGGATCAGCCGGCGGCCGCCCGATTCGACATTGTAGATCATATGGCCGGGCGAATGGCCGAAGGCAGCCATGCTGGTAATGCCGGAGACGACGGAGGCACCATCGCCGACAAAGGTCATCTTGTCGGCCAGCGGCTTGACGCTGGCCAGAACCGCCTTGTGGCCGCCTTCCGCCGGTGTTCCCACCCGCGCGCTATTCGTCCAGAAATCATATTCCGCCTGTCCGGTCACATAGCGGGCATTGGCAAAGGTGGGCTTGCCATCTTCCATCAGGCCGCCAATGTGATCGCCGTGCAGATGCGTCAGCACCACGATCGTGACATCTTCCGGCTGGTAGCCGGCGGCCTTCATGCCTTCAACAAGACGGCCATTGCCCTGCGCCCGGCCGCCGGCACCAAAGCCCGTATCAAACAGCACGACATCGCTTCCCGTATCGATCAGCGTTGGCGAGAAGGAATTGACGAAATTATCGGCAGGCAGGAAATTGGCGGCAAGCAGCGCACCCACCGTTTCCGGCGTCTGGTTGGTGCCGAAAATCTCGTTCGGCTTGCCGGAGGCGCGCGCGCCATCCTTCACCACCAGCACGCGATAGTCACCAAGCTTGAAGCCATGGATTTCGGGCGGCATGGGTGCTGTCATCTTGCTCTCCGTTGCGGGTTGAACACTGGCCTGGGCGAAGGCCTGACCGGACAACAAAGCCGGCGCGGCGAGAATTCCCATCCCGGCGGAGCCGAGAAGCGCCCGCCGTCCCAATTCAAACTGTGCCATTTGATCCTCCGATGCGCGCGACCGTTGCGCGAAATCTGTTTCGGTCGATGCGCAACATATGCGGAATACCGCCCGTGAAAATGCCCCTCACGGACACGTGATTCATAACATGGGAACACGTGATTGTTCTGGCGGAAAGAAGAGCGCAAGCGTAGGGAAGCCTACCCGCCGCAGCTACGAAGTTTAGCATCTCATGAACCGTATCGTTCCGCTTATCCTGGCCGTCGCGCTCTTCATGGAGCAGATGGATTCCACCGTCATCGCCACCGCCCTGCCCGCAATCGCCCATGATCTCGGCGTTGGGCCGATCACGCTGAAACTGGCGCTGACCTCCTATATGGTGGCGCTTGCCGTTTTCATTCCCATCAGTGGCTGGATGGCCGACAAGTTCGGCGCCAAACGCATTTTCCGGATCGCGATCCTGGTCTTCGTCATCGGCTCCATCTTCTGCGCCGTCTCGACCAGCGTGTTCGAATTCGTTGCGGCGCGCTTCCTGCAGGGCATGGGCGGAGCGATGATGACGCCTGTGGGGCGGCTTGTGCTGTTGCGCACCACGCAGAAGAAGGATCTGGTCTCGGCCATGGCGCTGTTGACCATTCCGGCCCTTGTCGGCCCGCTGACAGGCCCGCCGATCGGCGGCTTCATCACCACCTATTTCACCTGGCACTGGATCTTTCTCATCAATGTGCCGGTGGGCATTCTCGGCATCTGGCTGTCGAGCATCTATCTGCCGGACATCGAAAGGCGGGCCTCGCCGCCGCTGGATGTGACCGGCTTCACGCTGATTGCGCTCTGTGCCGCCGGCACCGTGTTCGGGCTCTCCGTCGTCAGCCTGCCGGCGCTGCCGCCGATTGTCGGCATTCTGACCACGCTGATCGGCATTGCCTGCGGTGCTCTCTACCTCAGACACCAGCGGCAGCATCCAGCCCCCATCCTGCGCCTGTCGCTGTTTCGCAACCATGCCTTTCGCGCCGCTATTACCGGCGGCACGCTATTTCGGATTGCCACCGGAGCCGTGCCCTTCCTGATGCCGCTGATGCTGCAACTGGCCTTCGGCATGACACCGTTTCAATCCGGCCTCACCACCTTTGCCGGTGCGCTGGGTGCGCTCACCGTCAAATTCGTGGCAAAACGCCTGTTTGCCGCAACCGGTTTCAAGGTGACGCTGATTGGCGCCAGCCTGGCCGGCGCTGCCACCACCGCGGTCAACGGCTTTTTCACAGAAGCGACACCGCAGGGCATCATCATTCTGTTCCTGTTTGCCTCCGGCCTTGCCCGCTCGATGTTCTTCACCGGCACCAATGCGCTCAGCTATTCGGAAATCGATGATGATGAGGCAAGCCAGGCGACATCGATCAGCTCGGTCCTGCAACAGGTGAGCCTGGCGCTGGGCGTGGCCTTCGCCGCTTTCGTGCTGGAGGCCTCGTCCTATATCTCGGGCTCACACCTGCAGCTGGCCGATTTTCATCTGGCTTTCTTCCTGGTGTCGCTGGTCTCGCTCACGGCCACGCTGCCGCTTCTGTCGCTGAAGGCCAATGCCGGTTCCGATGTTTCCGGCCACCGGCGCTTTCGCGCCGCGCCGGAGCCTGCGGCTGAATGATCAGCCCTCGTCGTCCTCATCGGCATGATGGGGGCGGTGATCGCCCATCTCGTCCAGCGGGTCGCTTTCGCGATGCAGCTCAGCGCGATAGCCGGTGCCGGCATCGCCTTGCTTGCGGCCCTTGAAACCCTTGGCGAGCAGGAACATTTCCACCGATTCCTGACGCGAGGAGGCCGGCTTGATGTGCAGGACCTGGCGGAAATTCTGCTTCAGCATGTTGAGCAGGTCTTTTTCCGTGCCGCCCTGGAAGGTTTTTGCGAGGAAATGCCCGCCTTCGGCCAGAACTTCCACAGCAAAATAGGCGGCCACTTCGCACAGATGCATGGTGCGCAGATGGTCTGTCTTCTGGTGGCCGGTGGTGGGGGCTGCCATATCCGAAATCACCAGATCCGGCGTGCCGCCGACGGCTTCCATCAGCCGTGCCGGTGCCTCGGCTTCCAGGAAGTCGAGCTGCAGGATCTTGACGCCGGGGATGGGCACGACTTCGAGGAAGTCGATTGCGGCCACCCGAATATCCTCTTCCGTCGAGCCGGTCACTTTCGCTGCGATCTGCGACCAACTGCCGGGAGCCGCCCCCAGATCGATGATGCGGCTTGCGCCCTTCAGGATCTGGTGCTTCTCATCGATTTCCAACAGCTTGAAGGCCGCGCGGGCGCGATAGCCCTCGATCTTGGCACGCTGCACATAAGGGTCGTTGATATGACGCTCGATCCAGCGGCGCGAGGACGCCTTGAGCTTGCCCTTCTTCACCTTCTGGCCGAGCTTGCGGCCAATGGGAGCCTTGGTCATTGCGGGTTCTCCGGGGCACTGCGTGCCGTGGTCTCTGCGTTTCGGCGACCGCGAAAACGGCGCCACACACCATCATCGGCCATCATATCGGTCAAAAGCCCTTCGCGCAGGCCGCGATCGGCAACCCGCATGCGCGGGCTTGGCCAGCGGCGGCGAATGGCTTCCAGAATGGCGCAGCCGGCCAGTACCAGATCGGCTCGATCCGGTCCGATACAGGGGTTGGTGGCGCGGCCCTCGAAATCCCAGGACAGGAGCTTCGCCTGCATGGCGCTGACTTCCGCATCCGACAGCCAGAGGCCATCCACCTTGCGCCGATCATAGCGCGGCAGGTCAAGATGCACGCCGGCAAGCGTCGTCACCGTGCCGGATGTGCCGATCAGATGGAAATCCTCGTCTGCTGCCAGCGCATCCTCGCCGATCGGCGGGCATTCGAAAGCAGAGAGCATGCCCTCGACTTCCGCCACCATGGCGGCAAACACATCCGGCGTGACATTCTGGCCGCCGTGTCGTTCCGACAGGGTGACGACGCCGACGGGCAGCGAGGTCCAGTGGGTGATATGGTTGGCAAGACGGCTAGAACGGTTGTCGCGAATGCGCAGGACGGCGATTTCGGACGAGCCGCCGCCGATATCAAACAGCACGACGGAGCGCGCCTCGCGTCCGACGAGCGACGAGCAGCCGGAAACGGCCAGCCGCGCTTCCGTCTCGCGATCGATGATTTCAAGCTCAAGCCCCGTTTCGCGCGTCACGCGGGCGAGGAATTCCTCACCATTTTCCGCCGCACGGCAGGCTTCCGTCGCAATCAGCCGCATCTTGCGCACCGGGCGGTTGGCAAGCTTGACCGCGCAGATGCGCAGCGCTTCCACGGCGCGGTCCATGGCCTCCTGCGATAGCCGGCCGGTGGCGGCAAGCCCTTCGCCAAGCCGCACGATGCGCGAAAAGGCATCGACCACGCGGAACTGGCCGGGGCGCGTCGGCTGGGCAATCAGCAGGCGGCAATTGTTGGTGCCGAGATCGAGCGCGGCATAAAGATCATCAGGATGCGACCGGCGGCGCGACGCATCGCCCGCCTCGTTCAGCGCCTGGGCGCGCGGCCTGTGCTCCGGGCCTGCGCGACCGGCATGGGGATGATGTTGGGCGTGCGCAGGACCGCCCGAAGCGTGGCCGGTCGAAGCATGCTGCCCATGGTGACCATGGCCCCCATGTCCGGTCGGACCGGCGTGGCCAGAATGACCGGAGCTCTTGCCGCCGGACTTGCCCGACGGCGCCAGCGGGCGCCCCTGCAGGCTACGGCCTTCCTTGTTCTTCTTTGACCGTCCGCGCCGACGGCTGCCTTCGCGCGGCGCGACTGAGGACGCAGTGGCCTTTTCGGCAACCGCATGTCCAGGGCCTGCGCCAGCCGCACCTGCACTCACCGGCTTACTGCCAGCCATGGTCGCCGCATCCTGCGCGCCATGCGCCGGCTGTCCGGCCGCATTGGCGGCGGCGGCACCCTGATTCGGGGACGCACGGGAACGGCGACGCTTGCGCTTGCGCGCAAGGCTCGCATCCTTGGTCTCGGGACGTCGGGCGTCGCGGTTCTCCACCGCATCGACACCACGCACAGCAGAACCTGCGGAGGGCGGCTTGCCGCTCCGCTTCGCCTTGCGGCGTCGGCCGGTTTTGCCGGCCGGCCGTTCTGCTGACGACGCCCCGCCTTCGGGCGGCTTGCCGCCGCTGTCGGGGTTCATCACTGATCTGTCCATCTTGCCGCGCAAGAGCGCTTGAAGCCCGCTGCGGCATCCATCGTTTCGTTGACGTGAAGATAACAGCCGCGCGGGCTTTCGCCAATGGCCTTTGTCACGCACGAATGTGCGGGCAATGCCAAGCGCTTGAAACCACCGGTGACCGCTCTGCCCCGACCCGCCGGATGCCTGTTGGGTGCAGAGCCGAAAAAGTGGAAATTCGCCCCTTGATCGACCGGGAAAATCTGTTACAAGGCCCGCACCGACGCGGTTCGGTTCTCAGGTGACCGGCCTGGGTTTGGCTTTGCCAACGATCCGCACAGTCTGTGACGACATCTTCGTCGGATTGGGGAATAGTTCAACGGTAGAACGACGGACTCTGACTCCGTTAATCTTGGTTCGAATCCAGGTTCCCCAGCCAATTCTCCCAAAAAGCCCGCTACGCTCCTTGATTTTCCAGTCGTGCCCGGCAAAATTGGCGCGCAGAATTTCATTGGCCTACCCCCACCAACCGCCACTCCTCCCGCCCATAAAACACCACAACAAAAAAAGCGGCACCGAATTGGCGCCGCTTTGATTCGTGGGAAATGTAGGCTGGCGGGAAAGCCGCTCAGCGCATCTGCAGGATGATCGGGTCAGGGCTTGCCGGGTCGGTATGGGCGCGCAGGGCCTTCACCTCCTGCGCCGTGACCGGCGAAGCCTGGTTGCCCCAGGTGGAGCGCACATAGGTCAGAACCTCGGCGATCTGCTGGTCCGACAGTTTCGAGCCCAGCGAGGGCATGCGGTAGGCATCCGTTACCCCGTCGGCCACCACGCGTCCCGCGCCGTTCAGCGTAATATTGATCGCCGACTGGCTGGTGGGGGCAAGAACCGAGCTGACGCCGGCCAGCGGCGGTATCCATTCGCCGCGGCCGCGCCCGTCGCGACCATGGCAGGTGGCGCAGTGCGCCGCATAGATGGCCGCACCCGGAATGGCGGGCGCAGCGCTGCCAGAGACGGACACGGCGACCGGCTGGTATTGCCAGGGCTTGCCGTCCCGAGCCGCATCGCCGGGCAGTGATTTCAGGTAATGGGCAATGCTCTTCAGGTCCTCGTCCGTCATGAACTGGGTGGAATTGTTGAAGGCTTCCATCATCGAACCGAAGACGACGCCATGGCTGTTGCGGCCGGTCTTCAGATAGGCGGTGATCTCGTCTTCGCTCCACCTTCCAAGCCCGGTATTGTGGTCATTGCGCAGGCTTGGCGCATACCAGCCGTCCAGTAGCGCGCCGGAGAGGTAACGCGGATCGCTTTCATCCAGCGCCACTTCCTGGATGCCAAGACCGCGCGGCGTATGACAGCTGCCGCAATGGCCAGCCCCCTGCACCAGATAGGCACCGCGGTTCCACAGCGCATCTTCGCCAGATTTGGGCTGATAGGTGCCCGGATCGGTGAAGGCAGCAGTCCAGATGGCAAGCGGCCAGCGCATGTTGAGCGGCCAGGGAATATCGGCTGGCCGGTTGGCCTGAACCACCGGTTCCACATGGTTCATGAAGTAATCATAGAGCGCGCGGATATCGTCATCGCTCATCTTGGCATAGGAAGGATGCGGCATGGCCGGGTAAAGCCTATCGCCATCCGGCGAAACGCCGCGCCGCACGGCATTGTCGAAATCCGCCAGCGTGAAATTGCCGATCCCGGTTTCCTTATCCGGGGTGATATTGGTGGTGTAGATCGCGCCGATCGGCGTGCCCATGGCCAGACCGCCGGCAAAGGGCTTGCCGCGCTCTGTGGTATGACAGGCGACGCAATCGCCCAGCCGCGCCACATACTCGCCCTTTTCCACCGGTCCGGGCGCGGGTTTTGCCTCGCCATCAAAGGGCGAGGACGGAATATGGGTCGTCCACCAGGTGCCGGCGGCACCGGCAGCAAGGACGACGGCAACAAAAAGACCTAAACGTTTCACAGGAGATACACCCATCGATCGACGATGGCCCAGACGGCTGAAGCCGACATGGGCAGAGGATTGCGTGACGGCGCCCCGAATGGGGCGCCCGATGGATCAGATCGTGCCGGATAGATCCGTGCGCGACAAAGGCAGGCTGCGCACGCGCTTGCCGGTCAGCACAGCCAGCGCATTGACGACAGCCGGGGGAACGCCAGGAACGCCGGGTTCGCCAATGCCGCCAAGCGGCGCGCCGCTTTCGATGATGCGCACATGCACTTTCGGCATCCGGTCTGGCGGCAGGATGGGATAGCCGTCATAATTGCGCGCCCGTGGCACGCCATGCTCATAGACGACCTCTTCCATCAGCGCCGTCGACAGGCCGATGGCAACGGCCGAATTGACCTGCGCCTCGACGATGGCCGGATTGATGACGCTGCCCGGATCGATGGCCACCCAGATATCATGCACGACCAGATCGCTGCCATTCATCGACACTTCCGCGATCGTTGCCACTTCGCTGCCGAAGGGAGAGGCCATGGCGACGCCGCGCGCACGGCGCGTGCCATCCTCAGCCACGAAGGGCCCACGCTTCCAGCCGCCGGACAGATCGGCGACAGCTTCCAGCAAGGTGCGCAGACGTGCATTGTCTGCCAGCAGGCGGTGCCGCAACTCGTATGGGTCCTGCTTGCCGGCATCGGCCATTTCATCGAAGAAGGTCTCGTAGAAGAAATCATTCATCGAATGGCCGACGGAACGCCAGAAGCCGATAATCGCCGGATCATCGACATGGATCTGGCCAACGCGGCGATTGGCAATGGCATAATGCTTCTCGGCAATGCCCTCGACGGTCGTGCTATCCACCGTATCGGGCTTGCGGCCGAACCAGCGCCCGGCCGGGCCTTCGCCCATGCTGACCGCCGACAGGGCGACCGGCATGCCGCTCTCATCCAGCCCGCCGCGGAAATGCACAGCACTCATGGGGCGCAGCGCATCGCGCAGGAACTCTTCCTCACGGCTCCAGATCAGCTTGACCGGGCGCCCGACTGCCTTTGACAGAAGAATGGCCTGCGGGAACGGGTTTGCCGAGTCATAGAGGAAATGCCGGCCGAAGAAGCCGCCCAGAACCGGTGAATGAATGTTGACCTTGGCGGCATCGATGCCGGCAATCTTGGCCGCAGCCGCCTGGAACATTTCCGGCGCCTGGTTGGGAAGCCAGAGATCCAGCGTGCCATCGCTGTTGAACCTCGCCAGCGCCGAGGGCGGTTCCAGCTGGGCATGCGCCAGATGAGGCGCATCATAGGTGGCCTGAACCACGGTCTTTGCCCCGGCCATGGCCTTTGCCACATCGCCGACCGTCTCGGCGGCAATGCCGTCGCCACTCATGGCCTTCAGCTTTGCCATATGCTCTTCAGAGGAGAAATCGGCGGGCATCATGTTCTTGGTGCCGGCCGCCGGTACGGACCATTCCACCTGCAGACTTTCGGCCGCGCGGCGGGCGCGCCACCAACTGTCTGCGACAACAGCCACGGCGCCGGGAAGCGTGTGTACCGAATGCACACCCGGCATAGTGCGCACCTGTGCCTCATTGGCAATCGACAGCGGCTCGGCGCCCAGATGGCGGGCATGCTGGACGGCGGCATGCAGCATGCCATCCACTTTCAAATCGATGGCATATTGCGTCTTGCCGGTGGACTTGTCATGCATGTCGAGCCGCGCGACCGGCTTGCCGATCCAGCGGAAATCCGCCTTGGCGCGCAGGGGCGCATCGGCGGGAAGCGGCAGGCTTGCAGCCTCTGCGGCCAGTTCGCCATAGGTGAGAGAACGGCTGGAGGCCGCGTGGATGACGCGGCCCGGTTCCGTCGTCAGTTCGGCAAGCGGAACGTTGAGGCGCGCGGCGGCGGCCTGCATCACCATCATGCGACCGCTCGCGCCCAGCTTGCGCATCCGGTCATAGCTCATGCGCACCGACATGCTGCCGCCGGTGAAGCGCACATTGCCGATCAGCAGATAATCCGGTCCCGGAGGCGCGCATTCCACAACGAAGCGGGCGGGATCGACATCCAGTTCCTCGCCAACGATCTGCGCCATGGCGGTGAAAATGCCCTGCCCGCCCTCGATGAAGGCGCTGCGAAACAGAACAGAACTGTCCGGACGGATCTCGATATAGGCGTTGACATTGGTTCCGGCTGCCAGGGCAGGAGCGGTTGCCTGTGCGAAAGCCTTGCGGCCACCGGACACGGACACGCCGAGCACCAGCGTGCCAAGCGAGGCGCCGATGAAGCCGCGGCGCGACAGATTGAGAAGGCCCGATTTGGCGACCGACGGGCTGTCGATGGATGTCATGTCGTTCATCATCGTCTCCTTCACGCTTTTGCCGCCTGGCGCACGGCCGAGGCGATGGCGTTATAGGTGCCGCACCGACAGAGATTGATCATCGCGCCGGCGATTTCAGCTTCGCTGGGGGACGGCGACTGCTTCAGAAGCGCCGTGGCGGCCATGACCTGGCCGGACTGGCAGTAGCCACATTGCGGCACCTGATGATCCACCCAGGCCTCAACGACCTTGCGGCCTTCGGCATCATCGGCAATCGCCTCGATGGTAACGATATTCGACCCGACAACGCTTTCGACCGGCGTCACGCAGGAGCGGATCGTCTGGCCATCGATCAGCACGGTGCAGGCGCCACACTGGGCAAGGCCGCAACCATATTTCGTGCCGGTCATGCCCAGCGTATCGCGCAGTACCCACAGAAGCGGCGTATCCGGCTCGATCTCGACCTGATGTCTTGCACCGTTGACGGTAAGCTCCATTGCCTTCTCCTTAGATCTTGAAACCAACACCGAAAGGCGCCGATCGGTCCCGGTGCCTTGCAAAGTGCCCTGCTTGAATGCCTGGCCCTGCGCTCGCTATGGGCAGCAGTTCTGTCAATCTGCTGCAGAGCGCCGGTGGGAGGTATACATTAGCCGCGTCTAGTCAATGACTGGCATGAAAAATATTCATAGACAAAAAAGCGGCACCAACGATCTTTCGCCGCTCGCAGCAAAAATACGGCTTTCAGGCAGGCACCCTAGTCTGTCCGCATATTACCGGGGGATATCGGCTTCCAGATTGGCTGCCCTATCATGCCTTATCTGCATACATAGCGACAGACCGATCACAACCAATTGAACGGCGCTGTGATCGTTTCAGGCCGCTTCAATCGTTCGGCGGGCCTTAACCGTTGTGACGATGAAGGCAGCGACGAAGACGCCGCTCATCAGGAGAACAATGGTGGGGGCCGGCGCGCTATCGATGAAAAAGCTCAGATAAATACCGAAGAAACTGCAGCCGACGGCAATGGCCGTGGCCGTCAAGAGCATGATGTGGAAACGGCGTGCCAGCAGGAAGGCGATGGCGCCGGGCGCCACCAGAAAGGCGACCGACAGGATGATGCCGACCGCCGTCAGCGCTCCGACGACGGTGAGCGACAACACCGTCAGCAGCCCGTAATGCAGGAGGCGCACGGGAAGGCCGATCGCCTGCGCATGCTGGGCATCGAAGGCGTGTACCAGCAGATCCTTGCGCAAGACGCCGAGGAAAATCAGCGAGGCGAGCGCAATCAACCCGGTTTCCAGGAGATCCGAAGGCGCAATGCCCAGCATGTCGCCAAACAGAATATGGTCGAGATGCACATCGCTCTGCACGGCGACAAACATCACCAGGCCAAGGCCAAACATGCCGGAAAACACGATTCCGAGCACCGTATCCTCCTTGATACGGCTATTCTCTTTCAGAAAACCAGTCGCAAGCGCGCAGGCAAGCCCCGCGACAAAGGCGCCGAGCGACAGAGGCAGCGACAGCATATAGGCGAGGACGACGCCCGGCAGCACCGCATGCGAGACCGCATCCCCCATCAGCGACCAGCCTTTCAGCACCAGAAAGCATGACAGCATCGCCATGGGCACGGCAATCATCAGCGTGACGATGAAAGCATTCTGCATGAAGGGCAGTTGAAACGGCAGGGTGAGAAGCTGAAAGGTCTCGCTCATACGGCCTCCTCCTCCATGAGGGCATCGGCGCGGCGCCTGCGCGCGGCAATCAAGCCATGCTTGGGGGCAAAGACGAAGGCTAAAAGAAAGATCAGCGTTTGCAGCACGACGATGATGCCGCCGGTTGCGCCATTGAGGAAATAGCTGGCATAGGCGCCGAAAAAGCTGGTCCCGGCACCGATGCCGGCGGCCATCAGGATCAGCCGTTCGAAACGGTCGGTCAGCAGATAGGCGGTCGCACCGGGCGTCACCACCATGGCAACCACCAGGAAGGCGCCGACGGTCTGTAGCGCCGCAACCGTCGAGGCCGCCAGAAGCGTGAAGAACAACACCTTGAGGAAATCGGGTTTCAGGCCAATGGTGCGCGCATGGTTCTCATCGAAGAAGGTCACCATCAGGTCCTTCCACTTCAGCGCCAGCACGACCAGGCTGATGCCGCCGATCAGCACCAGTTGCAGCGTGTCTTCCGGCGTGATCGCCAGGATATTGCCGAGCACGATGGTCTGGATGTTCACCGATGTGGGTGATAGCGACACCATGAACAGGCCAAGCCCGAAGAAGGAGGTGAAGATCAGCCCGATAATGGCATCTTCCTTCAGCTTGGTGCGCTGGTTGAGAAACAGCATGGCGCCGGCAGCAAGCCCACCCGAGAGGAAGGCGCCAAGTGCAAAGGGCAGGCCCAGCATATAGGCGCCGGCAACGCCCGGCACGATGGCATGCGACAGCGCATCGCCGATCAATGACCAGCCCTTCAGCATTAGATAGGCCGACAGAAAACCGCAGACGCCCCCCACCAGCGCGCTGACCCAGATGGCATTCAGCATATAGCCATAGGTAAAGGGCTCAAGAAGCGTCTGGAGCATCGGTCTCCTCCTTCAGCTTCACCTGGCCTTTGGTCTTGTTGCCATTGCCATAGGTCACGTAAGGCCGCTCGTCATCGGTGATCACCCGCACATGGCGAGCGTCGTCATCATCATGCAGGTCGGCACCGCCGAGAATGAAATGACGCAGCACGCCGCCAAAGGCCTTTTCCAGATTGGCCTCGTTGAACGTGTCCTCCGTCTTGCCATAGGCGATGACAGTGCCCTTGACGAAGACGGTGCGATCACAGAAATCCGGCACGCTGCCGAGATTGTGGGTGGAGACCAGCATCACCCTTCCCTCATCACGCAGATCCTTCAGCAGCGAGACGATCTGCTCCTCGGTGGTCACATCGACGCCGGTAAAGGGTTCATCAAGCAGGATCACCTGACCTTCCTGCGCCAAAGCGCGGGCCAGAAACACCCGCTTGCGCTGACCGCCGGACAGTTCGCCGATCTGGCGCTTGCGGAAGGCCTCCATATTGACCCGCTGAAGGGCTTCGGTGACCAGCTGGTGATCGCGGCGGGAGGGAATGCGCAGAAAATTCATATGGCCGTAGCGGCCCATCATCACCACGTCCTCAACGAGAACGGGGAAGTTCCAATCGACTTCCTCGGCCTGCGGCACATAGGCGACCAGGTTCTTCTTCAGCGCCCGGCGGGCATCCATTCCGAGGATTTCAACCGTGCCGGCCGAGAGCGGCACAAAACCCATAATGGCCTTGAAGAGGGTGGATTTGCCGGCGCCATTGACGCCGACAAGTGCTGTGATCGTGCCTTTGGGAATGGTGAAACTCGCATGTTTCAATGCGGTATGGCCATTGCGGTAGGAGACGGTGATATCGTCGACCTTGAGCCCCGCCGGCTGCTGTTTCACCCGTCCCATCATCATTGCGACAATCCTTTCGCAATCGTGTTGGTCGTGGTTTTCAACAGATCCAGGTAGGTTGGAACGGGGCCATCTGGATCGCTGAGACTGTCGACATAGAGAATGCCGCCATATTTCGCCCCGGTCTCGCGGGCCACCTGCTTGGCGGGATCGGGCGAGACCGTGCTTTCCGAGAAGATCACGTCGATACTGTTGCTGCGCATGGCATCGATCACCGCCCTCACCTGCTGTGGCGTTCCCTGACTGTCGGAATTCACCGGCCAGAGATAAAGCTCCTTCATGCCGAAATCGCGTGCCAGATAGGAGAAGGCGCCTTCGCTCGTCACCAGCCAGCGGCGGTTTTCCGGCAGGGCTGCCAGCGTATCGCGGATGGGCTGAACGGCAGCGCGGATGCGGTCGGAATAGGCCTTGGCATTGGCGGCATAGAGATCGGCATGGGCCGGATCGATCTTGGTCAGCGCCTTGCGGATGTTTTCCACATAGATCAGCCCGTTTTCAGGCGACATCCAGGCATGCGGATTGGGCTTGCCCTGATAGGCACCGCCGGCAATCGCCATGGGCACGACACCTTCAGAAACCGTCACGCTTGGTACATTACCCAGGTTGACGAGGAATTTTTCAAACCACTGTTCGAGGTTCAGGCCGTTGCGCAGCACCAGATCAGCATTGCGGGCGCGCAGGATATCGCGCGGTGTCGGCTGGTAATTGTGGATCTCCGCACCGGGCTTGGTGATGCTTTCCACATCCGCGGCATCGCCGGCGACGTTCTTCGCCATGTCGGCGATAATGGTGAAGGTGGTGACCACCTTCGGCTTTTCCGCCGCCAGAACCGGCAGCGCCACGAGACTGGAAACGCAGGCGAGGCCCGCCAAGAACATGCGCTTTAGCACGGATTTGATCCTCTATTGCAACTCATTCGCAATCTAATCTAGTGCGTCGAACGCCGTTGTCAACGCTAATGCAAATCATTCGCAATTTGTTGAAACGCAATTTCGGCGTGCATATGCTTCGAAATGACACGTTTATTCACAGTAGAAAGGAGATGGAAGTTAAAGCTTCTTCAAGAGTAATCAGCGAGGATGATCCTTGTCTTAAGATTCGTCATTTGTGTTGAGTGGAGTTACGCATGCCGGAGTTCCGGGCGTGAAAGGCGTTAAATTACGACTATCACGGACTCTCGTCATGGTGATCGGTGGGCTCGTGCTTGTCGGCGGCAGTGGCGCCGCAGCCCTGTACATTGGCGCAGACTCCCTGCTCGGCCCCTCCTATGAAGAGGTGAACGGCCTTGAGTGCACGACCCTGCAAGTGGTCAAAATCAAACGCAACGATCGCTACTGGGTGCGCAAATATGTCTTTACCGAAAGCGGCGATGGCCTGTCGCGCCTGAAGACGGCACTGCGTGTTGCCAAAGCCGTGCAAGTGGCCGAAAAGGCCGATCTCGTGCAGGTCAGCGTACTCGACAAGACCGGCCCGACACAGCGCGCCGCCATGCGGGGCCGCGCCATCGGCGCGCAGGTCGTCTATATCCCGGATACCAGCCGCGCGCCCGATCCGAGCGATCCGGTTTATTCCGCCTATTATCTGGAAGGCGCGCCCTCGGCGAAGGGCGAGTATTTTGGCCTGCGTATCGATCCGCCGCTTGAGGACATGACGGCGCTTGCCACAGGGCTCAACGACACGGCCGACTGTATCTCGCCGGTCGTCGAAGGCGAGGCGAAAGCTGGCGGCCATGGCGATACCAAGGGTAAGGATGCACATGGCAAGGACGCTGGCGGCCACGGCAAGCCGGACGCCAGCGCCGACAAGGGCCATGGCGCAGCGCCCGATGCGCATGGCAAGGAGAAGCCCGAGGCCGGCGTTGAAGGCGATGGCCATGGCGCCGAGGGTGCAAAGAACGAGAACCACGACGGCGGCGACAAGCCGGCCGAAGGCGGACTTCTCAGCTCGCTCACCAGCATGGTGTTTGGCGCGCCGGAACCCGCCGAGGCCCATGGCGATGCCAGTCAGGCGGCTGCCCATACGGCGGATGCGACCGATCATACCCAGCCAAGCGACGAACACACGTCCGTCGCCGAGAAGCCGGGTATTGTCGATCGCATCAAGGGCATGATCTTTGGCAGTGACGCTGACAAGGTGGTTATGGACCATGCGCCCGCCGATGCATCGGGCGATGGCAAGGCACCGGCCAATGCCCACAATGCCGCCACCCCGGCACAGGACGGCATTGATCCGATGAAGGTGGCGAGCCCGGCGGACGGAAAGGCCTCCGAGCCGGCAGCGCCTCCCGCCAAGGTTTCTCACTGACCATCCGACCCAGGGAAGTCGCGGG
The DNA here is from genome assembly GCF_005222845.1 of Rhizobium sp. FY34. Lineage (GTDB taxonomy): Bacteria > Pseudomonadota > Alphaproteobacteria > Rhizobiales > Rhizobiaceae > Neorhizobium. Next base: position 282,283 of record NZ_STFZ01000034.1, read on the forward strand.
CAGGTTCTCGGTTTTCGCCTGAGATGGTCAGTTTGACGCCTGAAGGCTCCGCAGCTTTGATGCTGTGCGGAGCCTCAGACAGACGCTGATCCTACCACAGATCAACGTGGCGGTTGACATCCTTGTAGAGCAGATAGCGGAAGCGGCCGGGGCCGCCGGCATAACAGGCCTGCGGGCAAAAGGCGCGCAGCCACATGAAATCGCCGGCCTCGACCTCGACCCAATCCGTGTTGAGGCGATAGACCGCCTTGCCTTCCAGCACATAGAGCCCGTGTTCCATCACATGGGTTTCCATGAAGGGAATGGTGCCGCCCGGTTCCAGGCTGACGATGTTGAGATGCATGTCATAGCGCACATCCGCGGGATCGATGAAGCGGGTCGTGCCCCAGCTGCCCTTTGTATCCGGCATATGGGCAATCTGATGCTCATCCTCATGGGAGAAGATCGCCGGCGGATGCTCGAGCCCGTCCACGGCCTGAAAAATCTTGCGCACCCAGTGGAATTTCACCGGGCTGCTGCCAGTGTTCTTCAATGTCCAGGATGCGCCGGCCGGCAGATAGGCAAAGGAGCCGGTGCGCAGGCTATGCGCCTTGCCATCCAGTGTGATCGTCATGTCGCCTTCGACAACGAAGATCGCGCCTTGCGCCTTCGGGTTCATCTCGGGCCGCTCGCTGCCGCCGCCGGGCGCCACTTCCATGATGTATTGCGCAAAGGTTTCGGAAAAACCGGTCATCGGCCGGGCAATGATCCAGGCCCGCGTCTCGTTCCAATGCGGCAGAAGGCTGGTGACGATATCGGTCATGACCGTGCGCGGAATGACGGCATAGGCCGTGGTAAACACCGCCTTGCTCGACAGAAGCTCCGTCTGGCCCGGCAGGCCGCCCATATTGGCGTAATATCGTCCCTTATCCATTCTCACGTCTCCAAGCATAAGTCGCGTGCCGAATAAGCCGGCAAATCGCGCCGGCAGTCATATACCAAGTGTTGCCGGTCAGAAAGGTGCTCAGAGGCGCCCGAGGATCCAGCCTTCCCAGAGGCGCACGTCAGGCCTGTCCGGGGCGCCTTCCGGCCTTTTGCCGGTGAGAACATCGAGCATGGCAAACAGGCCGACAGCGCTATCGAAACGGTCTTCGCCCACTTTATCTGCGCCAAAACCATCGGCGATGACGGGCAGCAGTGCGTCTGCCTCCACATGAGGACGCGACGCGATCCAACCTTGCAGAAAAGGTGCGACGCTTCGGCGGCCGTCCTGCCGGCGCTTGCTCCAGACCGGGCGGCGGGGAATGCCGATCTGGCCATAGGCATCGCCAGGATAGGTTTCCGCCATCACCACGGCATGGCGGGCCAGAAGATCCATCAGAGCGCCATCGAAAGGCCAGAGGCCGATGCGCGCCCGGTTGGGCATGATGACCTCGCGCCAGCCGGTGATCGCCGCTTTGCCCACCTGGTTACCGCCAAGCGTCCAGAACAACATGGCCGGCGTCTGGCGCCCCTCGCCCGGCTGCTCGCAGAGCCGCAACAGATCCGCGCCTTGCATATCCAGCGCCTCGAACAGGTGGCGGCGCAGCGTGCCACCGGGCCGGGCCGGATAAAACGGCCGGGTCAGCGAAATCTCCTCGCGCTCCGTGGCAACCTTGAACCAGTCCGACCAGCGGCCCGTGCCGAGTTCATCCATCAGCGCGCGAAACGAGGGAAAACCGGTGCGCTCGCCATAGATCCGCGGAAGGCCGATCGGGAAATCGAAGCCGAGCAACAGCGGGCCTTGCGTGCGGGCTCTTGCCTGCAGGCGCTCAACAAGGCTTGCCGTATCGCCAACCGGTTCCGGCACCGAGACATGAAAGCGCGCGCCGATCCGCGTTGAGACCGTCATGAAGCGCTTTTGCCCATCCAGGCTCCAATCGCAATGCGCCACCACAGATGCCTGCATTTTTATCGTCTCCGCCGGTCTTTCCTTTGAACCGCATTACGCGACATGGGTCACTCGGGATCGTCCATGAGCAGGCTCTTAGACCAAAGTCGTTCTGATCCGCATTTTCTCATTGTGCTAACAATTCTTTATCGCTCTCTGCCATCGGGATCGATGACAGGTCTGCGAAGGCCGTGTCCGGCATTTGCCGGCGACGCATGAGGGGGCGGCTCGCGCAAGCGGGGCGTTGCACTTCCAAACGGTTAGAGGGCCGGCTTGGGAGGCGCAGACGACCACAGAGGTGGCGCCTGCGGACAATGTGACCAGCGACATTGGCCGGCCGGGAGGCCGGAAAACAAGGAGGAGGCATACATGGCAGCAGTAGAAATGAGTGCCAGGGACCGATCGCGTCCCATGACAGGCGAAGAGAAGAAGGTCATCATGGCCTCTTCCGCCGGCACCATCTTTGAATGGTACGATTTTTATCTTTACGGCTCGCTCGCCGCAATTATCGGCGCGCAGTATTTCACGTCATTTCCCGAAGCAACGCGCAATGTTTTCGCGCTTCTGGCCTTTGCCGCAGGCTTCATCGTGCGCCCCTTCGGCGCGCTGGTATTCGGCGCACTGGGTGACGTGGTCGGGCGCAAATACACCTTCCTGATGACCATTCTCATCATGGGCTTCTCGACCTTCCTGGTTGGCCTCCTGCCGGGATATAACAGCTGGGGAGCGGCAGCACCGATCATCCTCATCATCCTGCGCATGCTGCAAGGCCTGGCGCTTGGCGGCGAATATGGTGGTGCTGCCGTCTATGTGGCCGAACATGCGCCCGCCAACCAGCGCGGCTATTTCACCGCCTTCATCCAGACCACGGCGACACTGGGGCTTCTGCTCTCGCTGATCGTCATTCTGGGCGTGCAAAGCTATGTGAACGCCAATTGGGCGCCGACCGCCGTTCTCGATGCAGCCGGCGCTGCCGTCATGAATCCCGATGGCACGGCACGCATGATCAAGGCCTTCGATCTCTGGGGCTGGCGCATTCCGTTCCTCGGCTCCATCGTTCTTCTGCTGATCTCGCTCTACATCCGCCTGCAGATGAACGAATCCCCTGCCTTCAAGAAGATGAAGGAAGAGGGTGCAGCCTCCAAGGCGCCGCTGCGCGAAGCCTTCGGAACCTGGAAGAACGGCAAATTCGCTCTCATCGCGCTGTTCGGCCTCGTCGCCGGTCAGGCCGTCGTCTGGTACTCGGGCCAGTTCTACGCCCTGTTCTTCCTGCAGAACGTCATCAAGGTCGACAGCTTCACCGCCAATGTCATGGTGGCCTGGTCGCTGATCCTCGGTACTGGCGGCTTCCTGTTCTTTGGCGCCCTGTCTGACCGTATCGGCCGCAAGCCGATCATTCTGGCCGGCTGCCTGATTGCAGCTCTCACCTACAAATTCGTCTTCCCGCTGCTGACGGAAACAGCGAATCCGGCGCTCTATGCTGCGCACCAGACATCTGTCATCGTCACAGCTGCACCGGGCGATTGCTCGTTTCAGTTCAACCCGACAGGCACGGCAAAGTTCACCTCGTCTTGCGATATCGCCAAGGCAACGCTGGCTCGATCCTCCGTCAACTATGAGACGGTGGAAGATGCAGCGGCCACCACGGCTCAGATCAAGATCGGTCAAACGGTCATTACGTCCTATGACACGACCAAGCTGGCCGGCGATGCCGCCAAGACGGCTCCGGCCGCCTTCAACAAGTCGGTCAACGATGCGCTGACGGCAGCAGGCTATCCGCTGGTGGCCGACAAGAACACGACGGTCATCCGTGCCGCCCACTTCTTCGACCTCTTCACGGGACAGAAGATCGCGGTCGTGCTGATCCTCACCTACCTCATCGTCCTGGTAACGATGGTCTATGCCCCGATTGCTGCCATGCTGGTGGAACTCTTCCCCACCCGCATCCGCTATTCCGGCCTGTCACTGCCCTATCACATCGGCAATGGCTGGTTCGGCGGCCTGATGCCCGCGACGGCATTTGCCATCTCGGCCCAGACCGGCAACGTCTATGGCGGTCTCTGGTACCCGATCATCATTGCTGGCGCGACAGTCGTCATCGGTGCGCTGCTGGTGCCGGGCAATACCCACAAGAAGGATATCTTCGCCGACGACGTGAAGTAAACTATCCGGATTTGAACTCCAAAATGCAGCAGGCCGGCGTCACCGCCGGCCTGTTTCTGTTTGGGATACCTGTCGTTTCAGTTGCGCTTCTTGTCCCAGACGGTCCAACCGAGCAGAAAGACGGCCAGAATGATGGCATTGGCGACAATGCCGATGACGACGGCTGTGATCCGGCCCTCGCTATCGAGTGCGGCACCTGCCGCCGTGGTGAGCGGCAAGAGGATGGCGATGAACACGACGCCCATGGCAAGCGGTGCGCGCATGCCCATCGTGTGTCGCGTCCTCAAAGCCGTGACCAGAAGAAAGAAGATCAGCCCGATCCGAAACGGATCGAGAAGCTGCGTAGCCAGTGTATCGATCATGTGAAAACTATCCTCCTAACCCACTGACACGGTTTCACAATGCACGGTCGCGGGCAAGCGCGTGCGCACAAAAAAGCCGGCGGAGACCTGTGATCTCCGCCGGCTGATCGACCTCAGATATGGTCGCCGGTTCAGGCGAGCGTATAGGCCGTCTTCACCACGGTGAAGAATTCGGCGGCATATTTGCCCTGTTCGCGCGATCCGAAGGACGAGGCCTTGCGGCCGCCGAACGGCACGTGGAAATCAACGCCCGCTGTCGGCAGGTTGACCATCACCATGCCGGCTTCGGAATTGCGCTTGAAATGCGTGGCATATTTCAGGCTGGTGGTGGCAATGCCGGCAGACAGACCAAACGGCGTATCATTGGCAACCGTCAACGCTTCTTCATAGTCGCGAACGCGGATGACCGCGGCAACCGGCCCGAAGATTTCCTCGCGCGCAATGCGCATCTGGTTGGTGGCTTCGGTAAACAGCGTCGGCTGCAGATAGAAGCCGGGGGTTTCGCGCTCCAGAACCGCGCCGCCAAAGGCAAGCTTTGCACCTTCCTGGCGACCGATTTCAATATAGTCGCAATCCTGCTTCAGCTGCGACTTGTCGACAACCGGGCCGATATGCGTGCCATCCTTCAGCGCATGATCTACCTTCAGCGAGGCAAGACGTTCGGTGAGAGCTGCGACGAAACGGTCATGAATGCCTTCCGTGACGATGAGGCGCGACGAAGCTGTGCAGCGCTGGCCGGTGGAGAAGAAGCCCGAATTGGCAGCGGCCTCGACGGCCACGGCCAGATCGGCATCATCCAGCACAACCATCGGGTTCTTGCCGCCCATTTCCAGCTGGAACTTGCGGTTATGCTCGATGGAGGCGGCAGCGACACGCTTGCCGGTACCGGTGGAGCCGGTAAAGGTAATAGCATTCACCTTGGGGCTATCCAGCATGGCCTGGCCAACGACGGAGCCACGGCCCATAACCAGATTCAGCACGCCCTTCGGCAGGCCGGCGCGGTGCAGGATATCGACAATCGCCCAGGAGCAGCCGGGCACGAGATCGGCCGGCTTGAAGACGACCGTATTGCCGTAGCAGAGCGCTGGCGCAATCTTCCAGGCGGGAATGGCAATCGGGAAATTCCAGGGTGTGATGACACCGATAACGCCGACCGGCTCGCGGGTGATTTCCACACCGATGTTGGGACGTGCCGACGGCACCACTTCACCGGTCAGGCGCAAGGCCTCGCCGGCGAAGAAATCGAAGATCTGCGCGGCACGAATGGTTTCGCCGATGCCTTCGGCGAGCGTCTTGCCTTCTTCACGCGACAGAAGACGGCCAAGCTCTTCCTTACGGGCGAGAATCTCGTCTGCGGTCTTCTTCAGGATCGCGTGCCGTTCCAGGATGCCCGAGCGCGACCAGGCCGGGAAAGCCGCCTGGGCGGCATCGATGGCCGCGCGCGCATCCTCGGCGCTCGCCTGGGCATAGAGGCCGACGACCTCGTTGGTGTCGGACGGGTTGATATTTTCCGATGCCTGGGCGCCAACCCATTCGCCGGCGATCAGGTTCTGGTGGATGGTCATGAAGCCTCCCTTTGGACGGTCGCGCCGCCCGATAACAATGAGAGTCCGGCAGATGGCAATCTGCCGGACAATGAAGACAGGTCCGGTCCTATTCGACCACGCGCGCCGGCGATGGCTGTCGATGCGGAAAACCGCCCTCACCTTTCCGATCGCCTGGCGCGCAGATGCGTATAAAGACGCAGGTGAGACCGAAGGTCAACACGGGTCATCATATCTATGAACCAAGATATATGACATGTTCAATACAGGTTTTCGCAGCTTTCACGCGCATGAGTGGCATAGGCCCACCGCAAAGGACGTCGCGGGATCGGCACCTTAGCATTCATACAGCTATTACGGCGGCGCGTAACCCTGCGGGCCAGCTGCGGCAAAAGACCTTTAATTGAGAGCTGGAACAAGGATATAGCCGTAAAACGAATATGTCTGTGTGCGCGGTTGTAGAATTTTATTTTATGCCGGTCATTGCGATTTTCGCCAATTCGACTATGTTGTGGCCTATCGAACTTGGTTGTGACTTTGTCCGAGAGCTAAGGCGCTCTGTCAGATTTCCTTTCAAACATCGATCCAACTGGCAAGTCGCGCCAGGGCAACTCAACGATTTGATAAAGGAGATCGTTATGAACACAGGCACCGTAAAGTGGTTCAACAGCACCAAGGGCTTCGGCTTCATTCAGCCTGATAACGGCGGTTCGGACGTATTCGTCCACATTTCTGCAGTCGAGCGCGCTGGCCTCCGCGGCCTGTCCGACGGCCAGAAGATCCGTTACGACATCGTGCAGGACAAGCGTTCGGGCAAGAGCTCGGCAGACAACCTGCAGGCAGCTTGATTTGTCATTCGCCTCTGCCGACAACGGTTATACCGGCGGCAAGATGGCTGAGTGACCGGAAGAGGTCGGGTTAACGCCCGGCCTTTTTGTTTTCATCTGAGCGTCCCAGGAGATGCGTCATGCAGAGACCAACCTATTCCGTTGGAGACAAGGTTGTCCTGAAGACGGCAGCTGATGGCGGCACGGATTGCCGGATTTCGGCCGTTCTTCCCTCCGCCTACGGACATGCCCAGTATCGCGTTCGGTTCGAGAACGAAACGTTCGAACGCCGGATCGTGCAAGCGGATATCGACCCGGAACGGTCTAACCGCTCGGCACCGGAACAGACGGCCGCCTTGCCCAAGAAGGGCTCGTCATGGCTCAACCCATCGACGATGAAGATCGGCAAGTAACCAACAGAGATGCACACAAAGGCCTTTCGGTCGTGCAAAAGGAGATGTTTTGCAGGTTCTGGTAAGAGATAACAACGTCGATCAGGCACTCCGGGTGCTCAAGAAAAAGATGCAGCGCGAAGGCGTGTTCCGCGAAATGAAGGCCCGTAGCGCCTACGAAAAGCCCTCGGAACGCCGCGCCCGCGAAAAGTCCGAAGCCATTCGCCGCCAGCGCAAGCTTGCGCGCAAGAAGCTGCAGCGCGAAGGTCTTCTGCCGGCTCCCAAGAAGGTCGTCCGGGGCCAGCGTTAAGGGCAAGTTCGCTCTCAAGGCTCCCGGAACAGATCTTGGAAAGGAACGTGCATGACTACCGCGAATGATACAAACGCCAAGTCGGTACGACCCTCTGCCCGTGACAAGGCGGAAGCAACGGATCAGGTGGCCCGTTCGATCATCGATTCCGAAGCCGTGGCCCGCAACAAGAAGACCGAGAAGCTGAAGGCGATGCGGCTACAGAAGGAAGCTTCTGACGAGCCGGCGCCTGAGCCGAAGACGAAAAAAAAGCGGCAGGGCTGAGCCCGCCGTTTTTTCACTGTGGATAGAGTTCGGTAAACGGCGCCTCGGCGCCTTTTCTTTTGCCCGGATGCCAGCGGCTTTCAAGGGCATCCAGCCAAAGCCGTCAGACAGGACAGAAGGTCTTGCGGATCACCAGTTCCGGGATGATGCGGCCCGTGACGCGCGGCGCATCGGGCGTCGCGATGCGTTTTTCCAGCAGATCGACGGCCATTTGCGCCACAAGCACCGGATCCTGCCGGAATGTCGTCAGTTGATAGTTCAGCCAGGACGCTTCCGGCACATCATCGAAACCGATCAGGGCGATATCGCCGGGAATGCTGCGTCCGGCCTGCTGGCGCAGAACATCGATAAGGCCGAAGGCAATCAGGTCATTGGCGCAGAACACGGCATCCACCGGCCCGCCCTCTGCCAACAGCTGCTGGCCGGCCTTCACGCCGCTCTGGTAATCGGAATCGGTGCCGCGCACCACCGCAACAGACAGGCCACGCTCTTTCGCCCTGCCGACGAATGCCGTTTCCCGCTCCAGGATACTGGGAGTTGCCGAATGCGAACCGGCAAAGGCAAGGTTCACATGGCCGGCATCGATGAAGGCATCTGCCGCCCGCTGCGAGGCTTCGCGATTGCCTGCATGCACATGGTCGGCATCCGGTTCGGAGCGGCCGATCACCACCACCGGTTGGCCATTGCGCTTGGCAAGCTCGAAGAAGCTGGCCGGCGGGGAGCCGGACAGAATGATGGTGGCCTCGGCCCGGTGACCGATCAGCATTTTCTGCGCGGCCAGCAGTTCTTCCTGCGTTTCGCCGGTATTGATGAGAATCGGCACGCTGCCGCGGCGGATCAGCGCCTTGGCAAGCGCTGCCGTCAGATGCGCACGAAAGCCGAGTTCCGGTTTCGTTGCCACAATGCCGACCAGCCGGCTCTGGTTGTTGAGCACGCCGCGCGCCAGGTCATTGACGTGGTAACCCAGTTCCTCTGCCGCCCGCAGCACCTTTTCGCGGGTTGCAGGCGAGACGCTGGCACCGGGCGTGAAGGTGCGCGAGACGGCCGAGCGCGAGACACCGGCGCGCTGCGCCACCTGTTCGGCGCTGACGAAACGCATGCGGTTCTGGGGGATCTTTGCGTCATTCATTGCACTCACCGTCCTACGCGAGACAGAACGTCAGCTTTCAGGAAGCGCTCGACGATCAGCATGAAGATTAGTGACGGCACAAGCAAGAGTAGCGCCGTGATGGAAGCGACCTGGTAATTTCCGCCGGAACCTGCCGTGTAGAGAAGCAGCGGCAGCATGTTCACATCCGGGGCGCCGACGAAATAGCTGCCGGTGAACTCATCGAGCGATTCCAGGAAAACGAAGATGGCGCTGGCAAGCAGGCCGGGGGCTGCCAGCGGCAGCGTGATATCGCGAAAGGCACGGAAAGCACCGGCGCCGATGGAGCGCGCCGCCTGTTCCAGCTCCACATCGATGGCAGAAAAGGCAGCGGTGGCAATCCACACCGCATAGACGAGGCCATGCGAGACATGCACGAGCACGACACCGGCAATCGTGCCGTTGAGGCCGATTTCGTAGAAGATACGCGCTACGTTCACGTAAACCGTGAGGTTCGGGAAAGCCTGCGGAATGAGGAAGGCAAGCAGGATGAGGCTGCGCAGCGGCAGTTTCAGGCGGGCCAGCGCATAGCCTGCCGGTACGGCCAGCGCCAGCGACACGGCCACGGTCAAAACGGCAACGACCAGCGAATTGCCCAGCGATTCAAGAGCTCCCCCCCTTGGTTCGAACACACGTTTCCATGCGGAAAATCCGTATTCAAGCGGCAGCGCATGGGGAAAGTACCATTTCTCCGTCACCGTCCACAAAAGCATGTTGAACAGCGGCCCGAAGATGAAGAAGGCCATGAGCCCGAAGATGATGCCGCGCGGAACCCACCAGAGAACCGAGAGAGAGGGACGAAAGGCACCCATCACGCGCGCTCCTTCATGCTGATTTTGAGGTAGATCCAGGCAACCGAGGAGGCCAGCAGCAGCGAGATGAGGCCCAGCGCATTGGCCACGCCATAATCGCCATAGGCGTTGACCCGAAATGCGATATCGGCGGTCAGCATGGTGGGTGACTGAGCATTGATCATCAGCGGCACGGACAGCACCGACATCATGGTGACGAAGGAGAGGATGAGGCCGACGGAGAGCGTGGTGATCACCTGCGGCACGATGATCTCGAACAGGATGCGCAGCCGGGAGGCGCCCAGATTGACGGCAGCCTCGATACCTTCGCGGTTGACCGAAGCCATGGCACCGGCCACCAGCAGTGCCACGAAAGGCGTCTGCTTCCAGACAAATGCAATGACGATGCCGCGCCAGTCGAGAAAGCTCATGGCATCAAGCGGCGTCATCAGCCCAAGACTGACGGCGGTATTGTTCATCATGCCGTTCTTGGCGAGAAATGTGCGCAGGATCTGTCCGACGACGATGAAGGGAATGAACATCGGCCAGCGGTAAAGAAAGCGCAGAATGCTGACGGCAACCGGATGGGCGCCGAGCGTCAGATAGCCGCCGATGGCGATGGCGCCGGCACCGATCAGCGCTGTCGACAGGCTGACAATACCGAGCGTGAAGACGATGTCCTTGGCATAGAGATCAATCGATTTTGTAAAATTGCCCAGGCCCCAGCCACCATCCAGCTGGAAGGCGCCGATGGCCGACATGACAAGCGGCAGAATGAACAGAAGCGCGATCACGCCAAGGGCGGGCAGAACGAGCAATAGGCCGAGGAGACGTCTGGGCATCGAAGGCACCAATAAGAGCGAAGGCGTGAAATTGTTTGTGCAGCTTAAGACAGTGGCTGACCTGCCGATGAATGCCCCCTCTGGCCTGCCGGCCATCTCCCCCACAAGGGGGGAGACAACACCACCGAAGCCAATAGCCCGCCGATCATGACCCGCCGGACTATCTGCCCCGGCGAAATTCAGAGGGCTATGGCTCTGCATTTCTCCCCCCTTGTGGGGGAGAGGGCGGCAGCCAGAGGGGGAAAACCTTCAGCGCAAATCCGTTACTTCACAGACTTCTCATAGGCTTCCAGGATCGCGGTGTTGTAAGGCGCGATCGGGAAAGGCTTGCCCTTGGTGGCAAGATCTTCCGGCGAGATATCGACGAAGAGCTTGTTCCAGGTGGTGGCGTCGAGTTCAGCCTTCACATGGCTTGCATCAATGCCCGGATACCAGTTGAAGCGCTTGACGATGCCTTCGGCCTGCACTTTGGGGCTGGTGGCAAGTGCTACGAACTTTTCGGCCAGATCCTTGTGGGCGGCGTTCTGCGGGATGACGTAGTGCATCGGCTGGCCTGGCATGCCGGGTGCCGGCAGAACCAGCTTCATGTCCGGCGGCAGACGGCCATCGGCCTTCCAGCTGTAGAACATGTCCACCCAGACCGGGCCCATGGCGATTTCGCCGCGCGACAGAAGATCGAGCGTGCCGGCATTGCCGGGCGTCAGCGTGGCATTGGTGGTGAAAGCGGCCAGGCTCTTGAAGGCTGCGTCCCACTTCTTCGTCTCTTCTTCCTTGAAGGGACCGTTCATTAGCACCTTGGCATCACCTTCGCCGAAGGCATAGATCCAGCCCATGACGAAGCTGACGCCGGAGGCGCCGCCCTTGATGCCGTTATAGCCGAACTGCTTGGGATGGGCCTTTGCCCATTCGGCGATTTCGGCATAGGTCTTCGGCGGGTTGGCAACCAGCGCCGGATTGTAGGCAACAGCCGTCTGGCTGTTGAACATCGGCATGACATAGCCTTCGACATTGGTGCCGAGCGCCATCTTGGCATTGTCACGGGTGACCAACTTGCCGGTGTCGATATCACCGCGATACTTGTCGAGGTAGTTCTTCGTCACCATCGGGCCGACGAACTTTTCGTGGACGACGGCCACATCCGTATCCCACTTTTCAGCCTTGGCACCGGCCTGGGCATCGAAGCGCTCGACGATTTTCTGCGAGCCGGCATCGCCAGCGCCCGTGCCGACGGCACGCACGGTATTGCCCGGATAGGTCTTTTCAAACAGCGGTGCGAGATACTGGTTGATATAATCGACCATGTTCTGGTCGCCGGCGGTAACAACCGTCAGCTCTTCGGCATGCAAAGGCAGCGCCGCAAAGACGGTTGCGAATGCGGCATAGGACAATTTCTTCATGGGTCTTCTCCGGTTGGGTCGGGAAAGGAAAGAGATTTAAAGTCAGGCGAAGGCTTTCCGGCTTTCCGGGCCGGAAATGGAGGACCCGGCAGCGTTTGCCGGGCGATTGAACAGGAACAGCGCCTCGTGCGGCACAAAGACATTGACCGTCTCGCCGGCTGCATGGGCACGCGGCGCATCGGCCAGCACGTCGCGATCACCAAGGCGCACCACATGGCGCCAGGCGCCGCCGGGATAGGTGACGGACAGCACTTCGCCAACCAGTGACAGGCCGGGGCCGGCCTCCGGCATGGCGTGCAAGGGATAAAGGCGTGCCGCTTCCGGACGGAACCGGGCCTCGACGGCACCGGATACGAGCGAGCGTCCGAAAAGCGGCACGCGGCCCGCCGCCTGGGCCTGGCCGGGAGTGATGACGACATCTGAGCCATCGACAGCCACCTGCAGATGAAGGAGGTTTTCCGCCCCCATGAAGGCTGCGACAAAGCTTGTAGCCGGGCGATTGAACACCTCTTCCGGCCTGCCCTGCTGAGCAATGCGGCCGGCATCGAGAATGACGATGCGATCGGCCATGACCATGGCCTCTTCGCGATCATGGGTTACATGCACGGCGGTGATGCCGAGCCGCTGCTGCAGCGCGCGCAGTTCATGGCGCACCGTCAGGCGAATGCGGGCATCGAGATTGGAGAGGGGTTCATCGAGCAGCAAGATCTGCGGATCGATGACGAGCGCGCGGCCCAGTGCCACGCGCTGGCGCTGGCCACCGGACAGGGCGCCGGGTTTGCGATCTCCCAGACCGTCGAGACCGAGCATGGATTGCATGGCCGAAACGCGAGAGCCGATTTCGGCGGAGCCCATGCCCTTCAGCTTCAGCCCGTAGCCGATATTCTGGGCAACTGTCATATGCGGCCAGAGCGCATAGGATTGGAAGACCAGCGCCATGCCGCGCTTGTCCGGCGGCAGGGTCGTCACATCCTTCTGGCGCACGCGCACATGCCCGGAGGTTGGCGCCACGAAACCGGCCAGCACGCGCAGCAAGGTCGTCTTGCCGCAGCCGGAGGAACCGAGCAGCGCGACAAATTCACCGCTGCCGATCGACAGGTCGATATCCTTCATAACCTGTGTCGCGCCATAGCCGGTCGCCACACGATCAAGTTCCAGAAAGCCTGCGCCACTCATTTTCATTACTCCCGTGCACAGCTGTGCATCTTGTTCGGGAGTCTCTTAGGGGCTCATTCTAACAGGCGCATGACAGCACGCTGCCGGATGCGATTTTCCGCCACATCCAACGTCGCGGCGATGCATTGCGTGGCATCAGCAGTTTTCGTTTGCACCGCCGCAGACCGGGATGCATGTTCTGCCCACATTCATCACGACAGGATTTGAAGGCAGACATGACAGCGGATGCGATTGTTCTCGGCGCCGGCATTATCGGGGTTTCCACGGCCGTACAGCTGGCACTGCGCGGTAAATCGGTGGTGCTGATAGATCGACGCGGACCGGGAGAAGAGACATCGTTCGGCAATGCCGGTCTTATCCAGCGCGAGGGCGTCGTGCCCTATGGCTTTCCCCAGCAACTCGGCACGATCCTGCGCTATGCGCTCAACAACCGCATAGACGCGCATTACCATCTGGGCGCCCTGCCATCAGTCGCGAAGTTTCTCAGCCGCTACTGGTGGAACTCCAATGTCAGTCGCCACAAGGTGATTGCCCGCGCCTATGCGCCGCTGATCGAGCACTCGATTTCCGAACATGCCGGGATGATTTCGGCCGCCGGCGCCGAACACCTGATCCGCAAGGATGGCTGGACGGAAGCCTTTCGCACCAAGGGCAAGCGCGACAGCGAGATCCGCGAGGCAGAGCGGCTGAAGAGCGAATACGGACTTTCCTTCAAGGCTCTCGATGCAAAGGAGCTTGCCGCGAAGGAACCGCATCTGAGCGGTGATTTCGTCGGCGGTCTCAGCTGGATCGATCCCTGGTCGGTCGTTGACCCGCACGCCCTGACACTTGCCTATGTCAAGCTTCTGGAACAGCATGGCGGCCGCTTCGTGAAGGGCGATGCCACCACACTTGCAAAGACCTCCACGGGCTGGAGCGTCAAGACAGAGGATGGTCTTGTCGAGGCCAAGGATGTGGTCGTGGCGCTCGGTCCCTGGTCCGACACGGTGACGAAGCCGCTCGGCTACAATTTCCTGCTCGGCGTCAAGCGCGGCTATCACATGCATTATGGCATGAGCGACAACAAGGTGCTGAACGGCTGGACCATGGATGCCGAGCGCGGCTATTTCCTCGCCCCGATGCGTCAGGGCATTCGTCTGACGACCGGCGCCGAATTTGCCTTACGCGACGCGCCAAAGACGCCCGTGCAGCTGGACCGGGCCGAAGCGGTGGCGCGCACGATCTTTCCGCTGGGCAAGCGGCTGGACCAGGAGCCCTGGATGGGTGCCCGCCCCTGCACGCCGGACATGATGCCGATCATCGGCAAGGCACCGCGCCATGCGGGCCTGTGGTTTGCCTTTGGCCATTCGCATCATGGGCTAACGCTAGGCCCGGTCACTGGCCGCGTGATCGCCGAGGCGATATGCGGCGAGACACCCTTCATCGACATCACCGCCTATCGTCCCGACCGTTTCCCGATCTGAGAGCAACCATGGCGCACGGCCCCACCCAGACGATAAGCGACAACCCCGGCCACACCGCTTCCTGGTATGCGGCCTCCGCCCTGGACCGGCGCGTGCGGCCCCTGCTTCAGGGCGAGACGCAGGCGGATGTCTGCGTCATCGGTGCGGGCTTTACCGGCATATCGGCGGCGCTGGAACTTTCCGAGCGCGGCTATTCCGTCGCAGTGCTGGAGGCCGAGCGCATCGGCTTTGGCGCCTCCGGCCGCAATGGCGGGCAGATCGTCAATGGCTATAGCCGCGATCTGAAGACGATTGCCGGCCGCTACGGACAGGGCAAGGCGGCGCAACTGGGGGACATGTCACTTGAAGGCGGCGCCATCATCCGCCGGCGCGTGGCAAAATACGCCATTAATTGCGATCTGCGCGATGGCGGTTTCTTTGCCGCCTTCACCGACAAACAGATGCGCGAGATGGAAGCCCATAAGCGTGACTGGGAAAAATACGGCCATCCTGGCCTCGACATGGTGTCGCGCCAAGAGGTTGGCCGCTATGTGGCGACCGAACGCTATGCCGGCGGCATGATCGACCGGCTGGGTGGCCATATCCATCCACTGAACCTGGTGCTCGGCGAGGCTGCTGCTGTGGAAAGCCTTGGCGGGCGCATTTTCGAGCGCTCGCGTGTCATTGGAATGGATCAAGGCGCACGCGCTGTGGTGCGCACGGCAGACGGCTCGGTGAGCGCGCGTTACGTTCTGATTTGCGGCAATGCCTATCTCGGCCCGCAATTTCCTGAGATCAGCGGCCGCATGATGCCAGTCTCCAGCCAGGTTCTGACCACCGAACCGCTCGATGCGGCGCTGGCCGAAGCGCTTCTGCCAGCCGACTACTGCGTCGAGGATGCCAATTACATTCTCGACTATTACCGGCGCACAGCGGACAACCGCATTCTCTATGGTGGCGGCATAGGCTATGGCGGGCGTGACCCGAGTGACATACCCGCCGTCATCCGGCCAAATATGCTGAAGACATTTCCGCAGCTGGCCGATGTGAAGATCGATCATGCCTGGAGCGGCAATTTTGCCCTGACGCTGACGCGCATTCCGCATATCGGGCGGCTATCGCCGACGGTCTACTTCTCGCATGGCGACAGCGGCCACGGCGTGACGACGACACATCTTCTGGGTAAAATTCTTGGCGAGGCGGTGGCCGGCCATGCGGGCCGTTTCGATATCTGGAGTTCGCTGCCCAACCTGACCTTTCCGGGCGGCAAGACCTTCCGGGTGCCGCTCACGGTTCTGGGTGCCTGGTGGTACGGCATGCGCGACCGGCTGGGTCTCTGACCGGCGAAAGGTGAAAACCGTCGCCCATTGAGCGACGGCATGCAGTCTTCAGGCCGCGATCGTTTCTTCTATCGGCAGGAACGAACTGATCTGGACGCGGATCGATGCCTTGAAATCGGCAATGATCTGGTCTCCCTCACGCGCCGGAACCTTCAGCGCCAGACGCACGCAGCTAACCGTCAGATGGCACATCATGAAGGCCGTGCACATATAGCGTTCGCGCTCGGATTCGGCGATAAAGCGCTGTGTTGCCTCGACAAACATAACCGCAATCTTGCGCGTTTCAGCGATATCCCGGTCGGCCAGCATCTTGTCGGCCTGGATCGCATTGATGAGGTCCTGGATCGGCGGATGATTGCGCACGAGCAGACTGTAGAGATCGATCAACGCATCGGTTGTCCGTGCGATATCATCGGGGGACGAGATACGACCCAATCCCGGCTCGAAAAAGCTTCGAACATCGGCAATATAACGATCATACAAGGTCGAGATGATGGCCGACTTGTTTGGGAAATACTGGTAGACCGAGGCAATCGGCCCACCCGACAGGCTGGCAATTTCCTTCATCGTCACGGCATCGATGCCCTTGCGACCGATAAGATCCATCGCGACTTTCAGGATCTCATCGATCCGATCACGACTGCGCTCTTGCTTCGGAATCCGCCGCAGGGCAGACCCTGCAACGATACCGTTCTGCACTTCAGGTGCATTGATCCTCAAACCATCCATGCTCATTTACCCCTCGCCATCGCAACCCACCTCGTCTCCCGACGGGTTGGCCTCCATTAGATAACGGCATGACGCCGCACTTGAGCTCTCGCAAACTCCTGCACATCAGGTCCGCAACATTCCCCAAAACATTGACGGCCAGGACGCGCATCGACCGGACAGACCCACGTGTAGCCACACGATCTGGACCCGTTCATCATCAAGTCATTCGTTCGTAGACGGTCAAAAATGACCGTGGCATGAACGAACACCAAGAAACGCTTTCAGCATACAAAAAGGAGTGCCTTGCACTTCTTCATTTCGTAAGCAGCAACTTATTGCACAAGTCATACGACAAGTGCACCAGAGTACAACTCCCGATCAATGCAAAACTCAATTATCCTGTTTTGTGGATCCGCATTGCAATCGTCTAAGCTCTTCTCTGTCAGTACTTCATGTTGTACGCTTGTTCAACTGCTTCCAACCCAAAGTATCAACAGTTTCGAATATACATTCTAGCGGGTAAAAAATCATAGTATGAATATTCCTCAGGTTTCACATGGAAGCCCGGAGCACGTTTTGACCGGCCATTGACGGGCAAAAGCGGCGTCTCGCAGAGGCAGCGAGACCCAGCCTCCCGCTCAGAAATACGTCACCTTTACTGTCCACTTCGCTTGGCGCGAGACAGTACAAGTGGCATCAGTATCGAGAGGAAAATCAGACGCAGAATATGATGCGTGCCGACATAGGCCGGGTCTGCATTGAGGATGACGGCCATGGCGGCCATGGTTTCTAGGCCACCGGGTGCAAAGGCAATCAGGGCAGCCCCCAATGGCACATCCAGCAGAGAGGCAACGGCAAGCGCGATGGCCGCCGAAATGGCGCAAACCAGCACGGTCACCACGGCGCCTGCGGCAAAGGCATTGCGCAGATCAGCCAGGGCAACCCCGGAAAAGCGTGTACCGATCAGGCAGCCGAGCGTGATATAGACGGGCACCTGCACCCAAAGGGGAATGGTGCCCGTAACGGCACCCGTCAGATGCGCGACCGAGGACACCAACATGCCGCCAACCAGAAGCGCGGCAGGCACCTTGACCTTTTGCAACAGGAGGCCAAGCCCCAAAGCCGGCAGCGCCATGGCCACAAGTGCCAGCATGCCGACGGCAGGCGGCGGCGTATAATGCCCCTCGCCTATCGCCCCGCTCACCTCCACCAAAACAGGCACGAGCAAGGTGAGTGCCAGGACGCGCACGCTCTGGATGATGCTGACCGAGGCGAGATCGCTTTTCGTGCTGGCGGCAAGGCTAAGGACATAGCTCAGATGGCCGGGGCAGGCAGCCAGTACCGCGGTCATCGTATCATAGCCGAAGAGGCGGCGAAGCACACCATAGGCGCTGGAAAGCAGCAGGACCGAGGCTGCGATGAGCGCGATGAAACTGAGTGGCCAGGCTTGTGCCGCCCGAAGCACGTCTGGCGTGACGCCCGAACCCATGGAGAGACCGACCGCGAGAAAGGCCGTATTGCGCAGAAGCACGGGTACGGCCAGCCTCAACCCGCACAGGCTGACGATTGTCACGGCCACAGCCGGGCCGACGAGGTAGGGCGCAGGAAGGCCCAAAAGGGCAGCAAGGCCGGCGCCGCAGGCACCAATCAGAAAGCTGGAGATGGCGGGAGAACGAGACAGGGTGGACATGGCGCTACTGGAAAATGCGCGCATGATGCGGCATGGGGCTCAGTTGCGCCCAATTACGCGGACCGACCATCGCGGGTCAAGCCATGGTGTTTCCTCAACCGTTCGCAAAGGTTGAAAAACCGAGGCGGCCCGTTTGAAAGAGACCGTCTCGGGGCGTCATTCATCAGGCCAGCACGGCCGGCACAGTCAGAGGGCGCGAGGGGCGCGGAGCCAGGTCGTCAAGCCCGAGCAGGAAATTGATCTGCGGGCGGGCTTTCACGAGGTCATCAATCGAATACTGCGTCAGCACGTCGAAGAAAGCGTTGAGCGCCTTGCGCAGGGCGGAGTTGAGGCCGCAGCTATCCACCAGTGGACACTCCACGGCGCCGTCCTCGAAGCATTCCGCCATGGCAAAGGAATCTTCCGTCACCTTGACGACATCAAACAGCGTGATCTTTTCGGCGGCACGGCCCAAGCGAACGCCGCCATTGCGACCACGCACGGTTTCAACCAGCCCTGCCTTGGTCAACGGCTGCAGGATCTTGAACAGGAAAAGTTCGGAGACACCGTAAGCGCGGGCGATTTCCGGGATCCGGCTCAGATTGCCCTCATTGGCGGCGCAATACATCAGCATGCGCACGGCGTAGTTCGTCTGTTTGGTCAAACGCATGCCAGTCTCCTTGATCTCGCTTGCCCCATATATAAGACGGCAGCTACTTTCGAACAATTCCAAAATATGAAAATTTTGTTCAGCTTAGGACATGTTCACAGGCGTGTGAATTGACCCCCTTGCCAAAATCATGAATTTCATTTTCAAGAAATTAGAAATTTAGGAGGAAACAGATGAAAAACACGCTCGCAACTCTGCTTATAGCCGGGACAGCCCTTGGTTTCAATGGCACATCAGCATTCGCTAATGGAGAGGTGAATATCTACTCCTACCGCCAGCCGGAACTGATTCAGCCGCTGCTCGATGCCTTCACCAAGCAGACCGGCATTACCACCAATGTGCTGTTTCTCGACAAGGGCCTGGTCGAACGCATCAAGGCCGAAGGCGCCAATTCGCCGGCCGATGTCATCCTCACCATCGACATCCAGCGGCTGACGGAAGCCAAGGATGGCGGCGTGGTGCAGCCGGTGACCGACAATGTGACAATCAACAAGGACATTCCCGCCGCTTTCCGCGATCCGGCCGGCGAATGGTTCGGGCTCACCACGCGCGGCCGCGTCGTTTACGCTTCCAAGGATCGCGTCGTGCAGAACGACATCACCTATGAGGAACTGGCCGACCCGAAGTGGAAGGGCAAGATCTGCATCCGCGATGGCCAGCACTCCTACAATATCGCGCTGTTTGCCTCGATGATTGCCCATCACGATGCCGCCTATACGGAAAAGTGGCTGACGGGCCTGAAGAACAATCTGGCCCGCAAGCCGGACGGTAATGACCGCAGCCAGGCAAAATCGATCATGGCAGGAGAATGCGATATCTCGCTCGGCAATACCTATTATGTCGGCCTGATGAAGACCAATGACAAGGAGCCGGAACAAAAGGATTGGGCGAACGCCATCAAGATCCTGTTCCCGAATGCCGCCGATCGCGGCACGCATGTGAACATTTCCGGCATGGCGCTGGCCAAGAATTCACCCAACAAGGCCAATGCCCTGAAGCTGATGGAATTCCTCTCCTCCGGCGAAGCGCAGAAGATCTATGCCGAACAGGTGTTTGAATATCCGGTCATGCCGGGTGCCGAGCCTTCCGAAATCGTCAAGTCCTTCGGCCCCATCAAGCCGGATCAGCTGCCGCTGATCGACATTGCCAAGAACCGCAAGGCGGCTTCCGAATTGGTCGACAAGGTGGGCTTCAACGACGGCCCGTCGAAGTAACACCTCCTGCAATGGCCGGGGCGCGGCAGCAATGCATGCGCCCCGGACTTAAAGCGGGTTTTGATGATCGGGCGGCAATCAGGTTCTCATGCGCGGCACGTCGTTCGGATCGAGCCTGAGCTCGATCAGCAACGGGACCTGGCGATCGGCAATAGCCTCGATGGCCCTGCCGAGATCTTCCGCGGAGCCAACCTCGATACCGCGCCCGCCCAGCGCATTGGCGACAGCGGCAAATGAAGGCCATTCAAAGGTCGTCAGGCCAGGGTCCATCTTCCGATCAACGAACTGGATATGCTCGGCGCCATAGGCAGAATCGTTGCACAGAATGACGATGAGGTCGAGGCCAAGCCGCACCGCGGTATTGAACTCATTGATGCCGCCCATCATGAATCCCCCATCGCCGGTAAAGAGCACGACAGGCCTCTCCTGAGCGGCGACGCCAGCTCCGATCGCTTCCTGCAAGCCGAGCCCGATAGACCCGAAATTGGCAGTCACAAGAAAGCTCCTGGGATCGGCGACGGAGATGCGGCACCAGACTTCGGTCATGAACCGGCCGCCATCTGTCACAAGGATGCGGTTTTCGGGAAGGCTCTTTTCCAGTGTATCGAGCGCCCAGACATAGTTGACGCAACCGGGTCTCGCTCTCTTGCTATCCCCCGACGGATGGGCAGTCAGGGCAGCAATGTCGAGTTCGCGGGTAAACCCGCTCGGTGGTATCTCCGCCAGATCCAGCCAATGAACCATGTTGTCAGCCGTGAGCCCGGCATCTGCAACCAGGGCGACATCGGGATGCAGGTTATGGCCGATCCTGCGCGGATCGACCTCCACCTGAACAAGCCGCTTGCCGCGCAACAACGTGCCCCGGTCGGTGGTAAAATCATGCAGGCCGGATCCGAAGCAGATGATACAATCGGCCTTGGCCATAACGTCATAGGCCGCGGGCGTACTCAGAGTACCGAAGATCTCCATGTTGAACGCATGTCCGGAAAACAGCCCCTTCGCCTTCAGCGTGGTTGCCAGCGGCGCTTCAAGGCGATCCGCGAGGCGGATGATCTGATCTCGCGCACGGCATGCTCCGGCACCGGCCAGGATCAATGGACGCTTCGCCGACGCGATCATGCCGATTGCCATGTCGAGGGCCTCTCCCTCGGGAACATGGGCCGGCGCATCAAAAACCGTATGACGGCAGGCCTCGTAGGATTGCCGATGCCACATGAAATCTGCCGGCATGTTGAGGACGATCGGTCGCCGCTCGGCACGGGCACGATAGAAGGCCCGCGCGACATCCTGCGTGGCCGTCTCCGGTGCTCGCATCTGCTCGAACCCGGCACCGGTGGCCTTTACGACCTCGCGCTGGTCTATGCTCTGGAGATGCCTTGGATGCAGCACCGGCGTGTCGCCGGCCAATAGCACGAGCGGGATGCCGCCACGCGCCCCCTCGGTCAGCGCGGTGACACAATTGGTCAGCGCCGGCCCGTGCGTGATGGAGGCCACGCCGACCCGATCCTGCACATGGGCGTAGGCAAGCGCCATCAGCACGGCGCTGCCCTCATGGGCTGCAGGAACAAAGCGGCCCGCGCATTCGCGCACATAGTGATCGATCATGAAGAGATTAGCGTCACCCATCAGGCCGAAGACCGTTTCCGCCTGATGATCCCGGACCGCGCGGGCGATCACTTGAAATACGTAGCTGTCCGATTGCGTCACGTCCTGCCCTCCCTTAGCAGCGTGGCCTGGCCTTCGCCATACACCACCTTTCCAGCGAGAGGATAGGCGGACACACGCGCAAGAGGCGTGCAATCTTGACGCCTTTTACCGGTTAACATGCACAACTCATGCGCAAAGCTTGATAAAGACGCTCACTTCCTTCATCTTTTCGGAAAGACCTGCACCGTTATCGGACCAATGCCATGTCTCTCGATCGCTATGACCGCGCCATTCTCGATGCCTTGCAGAAGGATGGATCGCTGACAAACGGCGAATTGTCAGAGCGCATCCACCTGTCACCGTCGCAGTGCTCGCGGCGGCGCACAGCCCTTGAGGAGGCCGGGCTGGTCGAGGGCTATCGGGCCCGCCTCAATGCCGGCAAGCTGGGGTTCAAGGTGCGCGTGATTGTCCGCATCAATCTGCGCATGCATGGCCAGGACAGCGATACGGAATTTTCCCGATGGCTGGGACGGCAGCCGGAAGTACAATCTGCCTTCTCCGTCTCGGGAGACGCGGATTTCGTGCTCGATGTCCGGGTTCGCGATCTTGAGGACTATTCGGATTTCGTGCACGAGCGACTGCTGATCCAGCCGCAGGTCGCGCAGGTGCGCTCGGATTTTGTCCTGCGCACGCTCAAGGACAATGCGTTCCTGGACCTGAGCTCCGAGGCCTGAGACTTCGACAGACAAAGGCGATGCCGGATTGACCTTGATCAGGTCCCCGGCATCCCCACGATGGTTCTGGCGTGATCATCGATGGCTTGGCGCCGCTCTGCCGTGCCCGGATGGGTGGAGAGGAAGGACGCATCACCGCCCGCCGGGAGCTTCTCCTCAAGCCTTGCAAAGAACCGGCCAATGGCGCGCGGGTCCCGACCAGCCTTGGCCATGAGCTCGACCGAAATGCGATCCGCCTCGTTTTCCGCACCTCTCGAATGAGAGAGGGACATGAGCGCGGCACCATTGGTCAGAATATCCTCCCCTGCGCTACCAACATCGCCGGCGATCAGCATGATCAGACCCGCCATGCCCGCGGCGCGGTAGAGCTGGCGCAGCGAGTGTTCACGCTCGACATGGCCGATCTCATGCGCCAACACGCCGATGATCATATCGAGGTCACCATCTGCAAGCTCGATCAGTTCGTCGGTAATGACCAGCGTGCCGTCTGGTAGTGCAAAGGCATTGGGGCCGATCACTCCACCGGCGCGGAAGTTCAGATTATAGCCCTGTCGGCCTCGCGACGAGACCGCCGCAACCTGATCGAAGGCGGCGCGGATCTCGGTCTGGCGGGATTGCAGCAGTTTGCTCTCGCTGAAGATTGCCTTGTCGAGCGTCAGCAGAGTGCCGCTCGCCATCCACTGGGTCACAGCAGGTGGCGTGACCAGCACCGCCACTTCGACGAGCGCCGGAACGGCGAAACGGTAGATCAGTCCGGCCAACAGGAAGATCGCCAGCACCACGCCCAGAAGACGGGGATGGAAGCGCTCCAGTTCGTGGACGAACCCGGCCTGGCCATGGCGGTTCAGCCACAGATCGACGGCATCATTGTCTTCGGTCTCAAACAGCGAGCCATCGGCAAAGCTGATGCGGCGTGGAATGCGACCAACCCGCGCGGAAATCTCCGCGCGGGCCAGGTCATTGACGGAAACCGGATCGCCGACGTGCCCCTCCAGCCTGACAACGAGCGTCAGGCTCTTTGCCAGCAGCACAGCCGGCTCGCTTCGGCTGGAGCCTGGCGGATGCCAGCGACCCGAGGCAATGCGCATATCGTCAGAAGCCAAAGTCAAACCCTTCGAGGTCGAGATATTCTGCTGTCACGGCCGAACCGGATTGCTGGATCGACGATACCACATCGTCCAGTTCGCCATCGACCAGGATACCGGAATGCGCGATCGTATAGCGGTGCTCGCGGACCGCCGCCCAGGGGCGCATCAGGCTGAGAGTGACGACGGTGACAACCAGATTGGAAATGACGATCCAGCAATAGCGCAGGCGACCGAGATCGGAAAACAGGCGATGGCGTCCATCAAACAACGTGGCGTTCATCACGACATTGCGGACACCAACGCGGTAGAAGATCGCGGCAACGCCGAAGAGGCTGAATATCGGGATGAGCATGCCGTAGAGGGCCAGAATGATCTGGACTTGCGGATTGCTCTCGAGGCCGGCTGCTGCGCCTCGAACGGCTGCGGCATAGATCAGTGTGCCGAAGCCAATCACAATGCCGACGCCGGCGATCAGGATGACGAAGGCCGGCAACCAGACCCGATACAGGGCGCCGATCTTCAGATCTGCCACGAATGCGCGGTCGCCGTAGCGCAGGTTGTTGAAGATGTAGCGATAGAGCCAGCGGCTGGCGAAGGGTGCCAGAAGCCCGAGCGACAAGGCTGCAACAAGGCCACCAAAGATGATGGCCACGACGGCGTCCCAGATCTTGCCAGTGAAATTGAAGCGGATGTTGCGATAACTTGTGACACGGGCGTTGAAGCGCAGACTGCGCATGACGATCCACGGCAGAAGAAACAGCATCAGCAGCGCCAGAATGCCGCCGGCAATCGGGCTGACGGAAAGGACGATATTGTAGATGATGATATAGGCAACAACGCAGGCGCGACCGATGAAGATCTGCAAGCCGCGTGCATGATAATCAAAGGAATGACCGTCGATAAAGCTGTTGCCATAGAAATAACGATTGCGGCGGACCTTGGCCCAGGCCGAATAGACACCGAGCGTCACGATGGTCAGCAGGATATTGACGATCCAGATGCCGAAATACTCGCGTGCATTGCCGCGAAATTCGCCACGCTTCAAATTGCCCGCGCGGCTAAGGTCAACGACTACCATAAAAATTGTCCCTCATATGATCAAGATATGCTCCGTCCTTAGCCCCCAGACGGCGCAACCTACCATTGAGCATGCCGGGCGGCGGCACTCAAGTGCGCTGCGACACTCCCGAACCATGCATCAGGTCTCGCGGATCTCGATGCACCACCATTTCGGGCGGCCTCCCTTGTAGGAATGATAGGTGGGCTTCAGATCCGCAGCGCTGGTGCGATCGAAGGCACCGAGCAGAAGTGCGACCGTCGGCTGGTCGTCGATGGCGCCCAGTGATGAGCCGCAGGTGCCGCAAAAGGCACGCGACGAGATAGCGGAGGAGCGCCAGATGGACGGGCTGCCGGATGACCCAACCCAGCGGACGGCCTCGCGCGGGAATTCAACCCAGGTCGCCGTGAGGCTGCCGGTGTGGCGCTGGCACATCTTGCAGGAACAGGTGTGTGGCTTTGCGGCCGGCGCATCTGCCTCGAAACGCACTGCCCCGCAGAGACAGCCGCCGGTATGGATCTTCTTTTTCGGCATGATCAGCCCTCCCCTCGGAGACAAGCTAGCAGCCGGTTTCATGCTGGCAAGAGAACGCCACCCCGCCTTGCGACAGGGTGGCGTTCATCAAAACCGAAAACGGCTTCGTTTACTTCATCGTCGGCATGACGAACTCAGCACCGTCCTTGATGCCGGACGGCCAACGGCTGGTCACCGTCTTGGTGCGTGTCCAGAACTTGATCGAATCCGTGCCGTGCTGGTTCAAATCACCGAAGGACGAGGACTTCCAGCCACCGAAGGAGTGGTAGGCGAGCGGAACCGGGATCGGCACATTGACGCCGACCATGCCGATATTGATGCGCGACGCAAAATCACGGGCGGCATCGCCATCGCGGGTGTAGATCGCAACGCCATTGCCATATTCATGCTTCATCGGCAGATCGAGGGCTTCCTCATAGGTCTTGGCGCGCACGACCGAGAGGACGGGTCCGAAAATCTCGGTCTTGTAGATATCCATGTCCGGCGTGACATTGTCGAACAGGCAACCACCGACGAAATAGCCGTTCTCATAGCCCTGCAGCTTGAAATCGCGGCCATCGACGACGAGCTTGGCACCGGCTTCGACACCCGAGTTGATCAGACCCGTGATGCGCGCCTGGGCTTCCTTGGTGATAACAGGGCCAAGATCAGCCTTGTCATCGGTATAGGGGCCGATGCGCAGGCTCTCAACCATCGGGGTGAGCTTTTCGATCAGGCGGTTTGCCGTGTCTTCACCAACTGGAACGGCGACCGAGATTGCCATGCAGCGTTCGCCGGCAGAACCGTAGCCGGCGCCCATCAGCGCCTGGGCGGCCTGGTCGAGATCGGCATCCGGCATGATGATCATGTGGTTCTTGGCGCCGCCGAAACACTGGGCGCGCTTGCCGTTCATGGCAGCCATACCATAAACATAGCGGGCAATCGGCGTGGAGCCGACGAAGGAGACGGCCGAGATGTCCGGGTGTGTCAGGATGCCATCGACAGCGGACTTGTCGCCATTGACGACATTGAGGATACCGGCGGGAAGCCCTGCCTCGATCATCAGTTCGGCCAGACGGATCGGCACGGACGGATCACGCTCCGAGGGCTTCAGGATGAAAGCGTTGCCGCAGGCGATTGCCGGCGCAAACATCCACATCGGGATCATGGCCGGGAAGTTGAACGGCGTGATGCCGGCGCCGATGCCGACAGCCTGGCGGATCGAGTACATGTCGATGTTCGGGCCCGCACCTTCGGTGAACTCGCTCTTCGACAGATGCGGAATGCCGATGACGAACTCGCAGACTTCCAGCCCGCGCACGATATCGCCCTTGGCGTCTTCGATCGTCTTGCCATGCTCGCGCGACAGGGTCTCGGCCAGGCTGTCCATATTGTCGTTGAGAAGGGCCACGAATTTCATGAACACGCGGGCGCGGCGCTGCGGATTGGTGGCGGCCCACTTGGCCTGAGCTGCCTTGGCGTTTTCAACCGCTGCATTCAGCTCTTCGGCGCTGGCGAGCGACACTTCGCCCTGCACTTCCCCGGTTGCCGGGTTGTAGATGGGCTGCTTGCGGCCTGACGTGCCGGCAACATGCTTGCCGCCGATGAAATGGCCTACCTGATACATGGGTGTCCTCCTGGATTGGTATGGCGGCAGTATGCGCTTTAATTTGCACAATTCAACGCGATGATTTACGCATCTGTTGTGCATAAATTGATGTGCAGGAGCAGGTTTTGAAAATTCTTGATCAGACATACCCCCCTCTGCCTTGCCAGGCATCTCGCCCTCAAGGGGGGAGATCAGGCTGGAACCGCTTGGCGCAGCGGCAAGGTGTTATATGGAGGCAAAGACGGTACGGCATTCCGATCTCCCCCCTTGAGGGGGAGATGGCCGGCAGGCCAGAGGGGGGTGCAGATGCCCCGGCGCCGGCGAGGACATGCTGATGGACTGGGACAATGTCCGCATCTTTCTGGCAGTAGCCCGCGAGGGACAGTTGCTGTCGGCCTCGCGCCGGCTGGGGCTCAATCATGCAACGCTTGGGCGGCGCATCAATGCGCTGGAAGATGGCTTGCGCACCCGCCTGCTGATCCGCAAGCCGAATGGCTGCGAGCTGACGGCCGACGGCCATGCGTTTCTTGTCTCTGCCGAACGCATAGAGGCAGAAATGCTGGTGGCGCAGGCGCGCACCGGCGAGGTGAATGCGCCGATTGAAGGCACGGTGCGCATCGGCGCGCCGGATGGTTTTGGCGTCTCCTTCCTTGCGCCCCGGCTTGGCACGCTGATCCAGCGGCATCCGAACCTGCGCATCCAGCTGGTGCCCGTGGCGCGCTCGTTTTCGCTGTCGCAGCGCGAGGCCGATATTGCCGTCACCGTAGAGCGCCCGAGCCAGGGGCGGCTCGTCTCCTCCAAGCTGACCGATTATACGCTGGGCCTTTATGCATCACGCGATTATCTCGCCCGCAATGGTGAGCCGGCGACGCTGGAGCAATTGCGGCAGCATCCGCGTATCGGCTATGTCGATGACCTGATCTTTTCGCCGCAGCTGAATTTTACCGGCGAGGTGATGCGCGATTGGGATGCCGGATTTGAAATTTCCAGCGCCATGGGCCAGACGGAGGCGGTGCGCACCGGCGCCGGCATCGGCATTCTGCATGATTACATTGCCCGCCAGGCCCCAGAACTTGCCCGCATTCTGCCGGAGATTTCCATTCGCCGCGCCTATTGGACCAGCACGCATGAAAGCCTGCGCGACCTGATGCGCATCCGCACGGTGATTGCCTTTTTGCAGGAGGCCGTCAGCGAGGCACGGCAGATCTTCGTCTAACTCAGCCCATTTCGTAAGTCGACACTAACTCTCCAGCGCCGTTTTCACCAATGTATCGAGCGGCGCATCGGCGGACAGATGGCGCCAATCCTCCACCAGAACCGGGCGTTGCAGCTGCTGGGCCAGAACCTCCAGCGTCGCATCCGATGCCCCCTTTTCGCGGGCGCGCACGCGGGCACTCAAAAGGGAGGCATCGGCCTCCAGCCAGAGACCGGTGAAGCGCGCTCCAGCCTTTGCGGCTGCCCGCACCATGGCACTTCGGTTCTCCGGCTTGTCGAAAACGGCATCCGCCACAACGCTTGCGCCCGCCGTCAACAGAACCTCCGCTGTTTGGGCAAGCGTGCCATAGACTTCTGCCGATACATCCGGCGCATAGGCAGCCTGCGGCAGCCGTGTTTCGGCCGGCACATCAAACAGCGCCTTGCGGATACGGTCGCTTTCGAGAACACGCGCGCCGGGCGGCACACCGAGATAGGGCGCCAGATGATCGGCCAGGGTCGATTTGCCCGAACCGCTCAAGCCGCCGATCACCACCAGCCGGGCGGGCTTTTCCGCCAGAAGCTGATCGGCCAGTTCAAAATAGGAACGCGCCTCTGCCACCAGCGCCTCGGAGCGATCCTCTGCTTCGGCCACCTGGGTTGCCGTGACATGGGCGCGCACGGCGGCCCGCATGGCCATGAAGAGAGGCAGGAGGCAGAAACCATCCTCCTCGTCAGCCTCATCCAGATAGCGGTTCATGGTGAGATTGGCGAGATCGGCAAAGCCGCGATGCCAGAGATCCATCAACAGGAAAGCCAGATCATAGAGCACATCCGTGGTAGCAAGCTCCGGGTTGAACTCGATGCAATCAAACAGGCGCGGCTCACCCTCCAGCAGGCAGATATTGCGCAAATGCAGGTCGCCATGGCAGCGCCGCACCTTTCCCGCTTGCGAACGTCGATCCAGCAGGGGCGCCAGAGTCTGGCGTGCCGCCTCGAAACGCGCTGTCAGCTTTTCCACCTCCGCGGGTGAAAACACAGTGCTCGTCAAAAAGCCCGCCGCATTGATGGCCAGAACATCCGCCACGCGCTGTGCACCATCGGCGCGCTCGATAACCGGGGCCTGCCGGTGGACGGTGGCAATCATGCGCGCCGTGCGGGTCATCAACTGGGCGTCAAGCGCGCCGGCCATGGCCATGCGGTCAAACAGCAGCGACTGGTCAAAGCGCTGCATCTCGATCGCCGCATCGATCATCTCGCCCGCCCCATCAAGGCACAGTGCGCCATCCGGCTGGCGGGTGATACGGCGCACGCCGAGATAAAGGCCGGGCGCTGTCAGCGAATTCAGCGCAACTTCCGCCTCGCAAGCCTGCAACCGAAGCTGCGGCGTGGAAAAATCCACATAAGGCAGCTTGACCGCCCGCTTCAGCTTCATCACCCGGTTGCCGGCCAGCGCCAGGAAGGAAATATGCGTTTCGATAATCTCCACCGGCGCCGGCTGGCCGAAATTCTCCGGCCGGTGCAGAAAGGCGCGGATCTCATGCTGGTCATCAACGATCATGCAGATAGCCTCCCGGCGAAGTCGGATGATTTCGCGCGCTCCGTCACCTTAAACGCATTCTGCCGCCAGTGCTTGATCCTGCGCAAGCCGCCGCGCGCCGAGACGGCGGCTGATGAACTTGTCTACTTCCAGCACGATGAGCACCGAAGACCCGATGAGCATCACGGTAAACCACTGGGCAAGCGTGACGGGCTGCACCTCCAGCGTATCGCGCAGCCAGGGAATATAGGCAGCCGACAGATGCAGCACTTGCGCCGCAACCACGACGGAAAGCAGCAGCGGATTGCTGAAAAGCCCCATGGAAAACACCGAGCGACGTTCCGAGCGGCAGGCAAAGGTCTGGAAGTTTTCAAAAAACACCAGAAGCAGCAGCAGCAGGTTGCGCGCCTCGACCTCAGAATAGCCATGGGTCAGGAGATAGGCATAGAAGGCAAAGCCGCCGAGACCCATGACCAGCGTGGCTTCCAGTACGCGGCGGATCATCAGCGGATCGAAAATCGGCTCATCCGGCCGGCGCGGCGGGCGCGACAGCTCATCGCCCTCCGCCTTCTCGCTGGCGAGCGCCACATCCTGAATGCCGTTGGTGACAAGGTTCAGCCAGAGCAATTGCACCGCCAGAAGCGGCATGGGCAGGCCGAGCGGAATGGCGAGCAGGAACAGAACCATTTCGGCAGCGCCGGTTGCCGCCAGCATCTGGATGACCTTGCGGATATTGGCGTAAGCCACCCGCCCTTCGCGAATACCGGATATGATGGAGGCAAAATTATCATCGGTAATGATGATATCGGCGCTTTCCTTGGCGACATCCGTGCCCTTCAGCCCCATGGCGATACCCACATGCGCGTGTTTCAGCGCCGGCGCATCATTGACGCCATCGCCGGTAACGGCAACGAAATGGCCGTTGCGGGCAAGCGACAGAACAATGGCAAGCTTTTGCGCCGGAACGACACGGGCATAGATGCGCGCCTGCCCGGTCAGCGTGTCGAGCGCCGCCTCGCCCGCCTCTTGCGCCCGGCCCACATCCTCGCCCGTCACCACCTGGTCCGGCGTGAAGGCAAGGCCTGCGCGTCTGGCAATGGCTGCTGCCGTGCGCGGATCATCGCCGGTCACCATCGCCACCTCGACGCCTGCCGCATGGCAGGCCTTGATCGCCGCCGGCACTTCGGCACGGATGGGATCCTGCATGCCGGCAAGCCCGAGAAACACCAGATCCACCAGATGATGCGGGCCATAGGTACCGGTTTTTTCCGCAGCAAGCCGGCCCTCGGCAAAGGCCAGAACGCGCAGGCCCTCGGCGGCCATGGCATCCACCTGCGCGGACAGAACCTGCCGATCCATGGCCACCGGCACGCCCCCCACCTGCATCCGATCGGCCATGGCAATCACCGTTTCCGGCGCGCCCTTGACGAAGAGGCGCACGCATTGTGCCTGTTCCGGATCACGGTGGAAGGAAGCCGCATATTTGAGATCCGGCTCATAGGGAATGCGCGACAGAAGCGACAGATCCTGATGCAGAGCAGAATGATCGAGACCACCCTTTCGGGCTGCCGCCAGCAGCGCCACATCCACCGTATCGCCGCTGCCCTGCCATTCCCCCGCCTGCCATTCCAGCCGCGCCTCATTGGGAAACAGCGCGGCGCGCAGCAAAGGCTCGGCCTGTTCGGCGCCAGCCACGGCATCGCCGCTGTCATCCAGAATGGCGCAGGCATTGAGATCGGCACCGGCCTGAAGCACGAGACCCGTGCCATCCGGCAGACGGATATCGGTCACCGTCAGCTGGTTGAGGGTCAGCGTGCCGGTCTTGTCCGTGGCAATCATCGTGCAAGACCCGAGCGTTTCCACCGCCGGCAAGCGCCGCACGATGACATTGTGGCGCGCCATGCGGCTCATGCCAATGGCCAGCGCCACGGAAATGGCAACCGGCAGGCCTTCGGGAATGGCGCTGACGGCAAGGCCGACCGCCATCATGAACATGTCGTTCAGCGTCGAGCCGCGCATAAGGCCAATGACGGCAATCACCGCCACAGCCACGCAGACGGCAATGCCGATCAGGCGCGAAAACCGATCCAGCCTGATCATCAGCGGTGGCCGCGACAGGGAGGCGCGGCCGATCTGCACGGCAATGCGGCCAATCTCGGTTGTGGCACCGGTGGCCGTCACCACGCCCTTGCCCCGCCCGCGCGTGACCAGCGCACCGGCAAAGGCCGACAGACGCGGGCGCGAACCGGGTTTTGCCATTGATGCGCCCGGCTCCACGATGGCAAGCCGCTTGCGCACCGGCGCCGATTCTCCCGTCAACAGGGATTCGTCGCACAAAAGATCGGTCGCCTCGACCAGATCAAGATCGGCCGGCACGCGGTTTCCCGCCTCCAGAAGCACGAGATCTCCCGGCACAAGATCACCGGCATCGATTTCCTGCTGGCGCCCATCGCGGATAACCATGGCATGCGGCTGTTCCAGGCTGCGAAGGGCGGCTGCTGCCCGCCCCGCCGAATGTTCCTGCACCCCGCCCACCAACCCATTGAGAACAAGAACGGCGAGAATGAAGATCATGTCTTCCACATCGCCCAGCGCCAGCGAAATGCCGGCTGCCACCAGAAGAATATAGATGAGCGGGCTTTTGAACTGGGCGAGAAACGTGCGCAAAAACGAGGGCTTGCGGCCTTCCGGAATAAGGTTCGGGCCAAGACGCTCCAGCCTGAGCCGCGCCTCGGCAGACGAAAGCCCGGCTTCGGGCACTGAGGCCGGTTGTTTGACACGCTGCGCTAAGGTGGTGTTGGGCAATGGCTTTGCTCCCCAGGTGGCATTGGGGGACCAATGCCACGGTTGCAGAATGGAAGCAGACTACCGATACGCGCGCGGCGGGAGTTGATGTGTGTCAAGTTGTGGGGGAATGTGAGGGGGGGGATACTGGCAATCAGGAAAGCAAAGTGAAGGTAGGCTGGCTAGACAGGATACGGCTTATCCGCCTGCGGCTCCTAAGCATCTGCTTCTTCAGCGTTATTTCGCCGCCGGTCGCTCAGAAAGACCAATTGCAGGAACCCTTTGTATACGATTTCTAGTCGAGCCTGCTATTCTTCGGTCAAAACAGCAGGAACATGTAACCCAGCAAATACCAAAAATGAGAATGCCTTCAAGCTGTTGATTTCACTCCCATAGTCAGAGACCTCGCCATGGATAATCTGGTGCCGGTTCAAGGCAACAAACGGCTTGCCAGTTGCTTCTACCTCTCTTCGCCGAGCTTTTTCAGTCTGCCAAAAACGCGAGGTATGAAGGTCCAAAAATGGAAGCATAAGGTCCAATACCTTCTGATCTGAGGCGTATTTTTTGTGAAACTCCTTAACCCCAGCATCATTGATCGGCGATTTTACTTTCGCATTCTCGGCCAACAGCCCGTCGCCTTGAGCTATGAAGACAGGTATCGACAGGAAATATCCGTCGTATGATGCCAAAGAGTGTGCATAGATGGCAGCTCGCAAAGGTGCTGCCCTATTCGGATACGCTGTGTACAATTGAGCGGCAAATGTTTCCATATTTGCGCGATAGTAATCAGCCATAATCTGGTCAACGTGTTCTGACGCTGGCTTAGCAGAAAGTCTGTCAACCAACTCCATGAGACTCTGAAGTCCATCATGCCACCCGAAAAACCAACCGCTGTCTAGCGCTAACCGCATTGCGTCCTTTGACTTCTGCGGTAACTCGTCAATTCTCTGCCGGACAACCGCCCAATCGATCATGGACAAAGCCATCAACGAGGGCTGAACTTTCTCGGTAAAGCATTCGAATTCCCGGCGCACAGTAGCGGCAAAGGCGAATACGAAGCTTACAATTTCGGCAAAGCCTTCCATCGTTAAATCGACGGAAGGCAAGACTTCCTCATTATCATGTTTATCATCCATTGGACCAGATCCCGAAAAGCGAGTTAGATCCGACGATAACATCGTATTGCTGCGCACATAGATCGTCACCAAATTTGCGGTATGAAACAAATGTTCCAAACATGCTCCGCAAGGTCAAAGCGCATGGAAATTTGACATACCTCGAAGTCATCAAATTTACAAAACATCTAAAATCACTGTGGAAAAATGGTACGGTTGGGGGGTCTCGAACCTCCGACCTCAGGTGCCACAAACCTGCGCTCTAACCAACTGAGCTACAACCGCACATCACGTTGCCGGCATGTAGCCGGCGCGTTGGGCGTGACATAAGAGCATTGCATTTTTTTTGCAAGCCCTGAAACTCGCCGGAGTGCAAAAAGGCCGGGCATAAGTCCCGGCCTTGTCGCGTGATGGAATTTTGAGATCAGGCAGGCTTGAAGGTCGTCATGACCTTTTCGGCGGCTTCCTTGCCGGGCTTCGTCACGTCTTCGGCCAGCTTGCGGGCAGCTTCCTGCATCGCCTTCGCCTGTTCGACGGTGATTTCCACCTGCTTGCGCACGAAGCCGGTCTGCAATTCGATGAGTTCGGATACCGACTTCACGCCCAGCAGCGCTTCCATATGCGCAAGCGACATTTCAGCATTGGTGCGCAGGGCTTCGATGGCCTTCAGGCCAAGCTCGACGGAGCCAGACTGTGCAGTCTGCATCGTGGTTTCCACCGTCTTCGTGGCTTCTTCAGCGGCGGACTTCATCTTGGTGAAGGCCTCGCGCGACTGGGTGGCGCCCTTTTCGGCGATCTCGCGGAAGCTGTCCGAGAAACGGTTGGTATCAAATGCAGCGAACGAGAAGATATCATCTGTCTTGTATGCCATGTCATGATCCTCTTTGATCCGGGCCCGCAACCTGCGATAGCCTCATGCCGATTATATAACCCAATATCTTGTGCATTGCAATATTATTGTGCGCTGCAACATGCGATTTTGCTGATTAACCGTGTTGGCGGTTTCCCCCTGTCTGATTGTGGACCCGGCGGGGCTGGGAAGTTACTAACAATGTGTTAATCTGCCGTTGGCTCTCGATGACGACGGTATCCATACAAGGCCTGCCATGTCCTCTGTGCAATACCCATTCATAGATATCGCCGCCCATCAGCGGGTGCGGGGGCATTTTGCTGCCGGCAAGGCACTCGTGCTGTTTTCGCGGGATATGGCGGATGTGCTCTGGGCCAATGGCCGAGGCGCACAGCTTTTCGGCCGCGAGGCCATTTATGACATCATCGACCAGGGGCCTGCCAAAGGCGACCTGACCTATCGCCAGATGCAGGCAACCGCCCGCCAGCTGTCAGCCCCCGGCGATACGAGCAGCTTTATCATGCGCATGACGGCGGGCTTCCAGCGCGTGGCGGTCAATGCGCTCTGCGAAGTCATCAGGCTTGCCAATGGACAGGACGCGATTTTGCTGGCCGTGCCGGCCGGCGACAAGCCGCCGCTTCCGGCAGACTGCGCCCGCCAGATGCTGGAAGGCTTTGATGATCCCGGCATGCATATGGCGGTTCTCGACAGCAAGGGCGCGCTGATTGCCACTTCGCCGGATTTTGCCACGCTGAATCTCACACCGCAGACGGCGCGCATGCTGGTAACGCTTGCCGAAAACGACCGCGACCGGCTGGTGAAGCGGCCCGTGCCCACCGCCATCGGCTATCTGCCCGGCGCCATCGCCAAGCTTTCGGATGAACCGGCGCTGCATCTTCTGCTGCTGGTACAGGCCGATGCCGGCGCGATAGCGGAACCCGTGCCGACTGAACCCGCGCCCGCACAGGAGAGCCCGGCCGAGCCGGAACCCGTCTCGCTGCAGCCGGCACCGGTTGTGGCGGTTGACACATTCGAGGCGGCTATAGAGGCCGTGAGCGAAATTGCCGAGCTGGACGAGGACACACTGGAAGAGGCAGAATTTGCCGCCCCCCTGACGGAGGATGCCTCTCACACAGAGGCTGAAACGGCTGCGCCAAATCGGGACGAGACGGTGGACGCGCCAGTCCAGGACAGCGTCGCAGAGACCGTTCCAGAGGCGATTGAAGAGACAATCGAGGAAGAAGTGCCCGCGCCGGTGCCCGCCTTCGGCTTTCGCCGCGAGACCCGCGCCACCCGCTTTGTCTGGAAGATCGATGCCGATGGCCATTTCAGCGAGGTTTCGCCGGAGCTTGCCGCAAGCGTGGGCCCGCATGCCGGCCAGGTGATCGGCCTTGCCTTCACCGATGTTGCGGCGCTCTTCAATCTCGACCCCGACAACAGGATCGCCGAACTGCTCAGCCGCCGCGACACCTGGTCTGGCAAGACCATCTGGTGGCCGGTGGAAGGCACGGCGCTGCGCGTGCCGATCGATCTGGCAGCCCTGCCGACCTATACCCGCAACCGCGACTTCGATGGTTTCCGCGGCTTCGGCATCGTGCGCATTGCCGATGTGCAGGATGATCCGCAGGCCGTCGGGCTGACACTTTCACCGCGCAGCGAAGTGGAAGCGGATGAGCAGGCGGCAGATCCGGACGAAGTGGATGCCGAAGGCGCCGGTTTCAGCCTGCCGGATGTGGTAGAGAATGCCGAGATTATCGATGAGGACGAGGCCGCCGCAGACGCCGGTGAAGACGAGGAGCCTGTCGAGGACCTTGCCGAGGATGATGCCGATCTGGACGAGGTGGACGACGCGCTGAGCGAGGCGCAGATCGCGCCCAAGGTAACCACGCCCCTGCCCTTGCCTTTGGTGGAAAAGCCGGTTCTGCGCATTGTCGAAAATCCCGGCCAGCGCCATTCCGACAAGGTGATCCGCTTTGACGAACGCCGAACCCAGGCGCGCGAGGGCCTGAGCCCCGGCGAACAGGCGGCGTTTCGCGAAATCGCAAGGCGTCTGGATGAGTTCCGCCAGGGCGATGACACAGAGGCGGACAAGGCCGTACCTGCCGAAGCAAGTGTTGATGCATTCAGCGCGGCTCTGCCGGAGGTCGAAGAACCGCCGATCCAGGACGTGCTGTACGACGCGCCGATGATAGACCTGCCGGACACGGCTGGTGAAGACGAAGGCGAACCGGAAACAGTCGAGGAACCGTCGCCAGCTGCCGAGGAGACGGAAGCCGAAGTAGCGGACGCCGTAGAAATCCCGGTTTCCGAACCTGTCGAGCCCATTAGCGCACCGGTCGAGGATGATCGCATCTCGCTGGTGGAAGCCTATGCGCAGGCCGTACCGCTTCGCGCCCGGCCGGATCTTTCCGCCGAAATCATCGACCAGATGCCCGTGGCGCTTCTCGTGCATGCCGGCGAGACGCTGATCCATGGCAATCCGGAATTCCTGCGCCTGACCGGCTATGGCAGTATCGCAGAACTTGCAGAAGTGGGCGGGCTGGATGCACTCTTGCAGCGCCAGGACCTGGAAGACAAGACGGCTGAAGCCGGCGGCATGGTGGTGGTGCGCGCCGATGATGCGATCGTGCCTGTCAGCGCGCGGCTGCAATCGGTGCGCTGGGAGCATTCGACCGCCCTCATTCTGGCGCTGATGCCGATGGGCGAGATTGTCGAAAAACCGCCGGTCGTCATCGAACCGGACCCTGAAGCCGTGGCCGAAGGCGCCCGTCAGGTGGAAGAATTGTCGCGGCTTGCCATCGAAGTGGAGGAATTGCGCTCCATCCTCGATACGGCCACCGATGGTGTCGTGATCATCGATATGAATGGCGAGATCCGCTCGATGAATCGGGCGGCAAGCGCCCTGTTCAACTATGACAATGCCGAAACCGGCGGCAAACCCTTCGTCATGCTGTTTGCCCATGAGAGCCAGAAATCCGTGCTCGACTATCTGGCGGGACTTGCCGGCCATGGCGTTGCAAGCCTGCTCAATGATGGTCGCGAAGTCATCGGTCGCGAGGCTTCCGGCGGCTTCCTGCCGTTGTTCATGACCATCGGCCACCTCACCTCCTCCAATGGCTATTGCGCGGTGATCCGTGACATCACCCAGTGGAAGCGCACCGAGGAAGAGTTGCGCAATGCCAAGCGCGCCGCCGAAACCGCCAATGCCCACAAGAGCGATTTCCTGGCCCATGTGAGCCATGAGATCCGCACGCCACTCAACGCCATTATCGGCTTTGCCGATATGATGGCCACCGAACGGCTGGGGCCGATCGGCCATGCGCGCTATGTGGAATATGCCAATGATATCGGCCGCTCGGGCCGCCACGTGCTCGATATCGTCAACGATCTTCTCGACATTTCGAAGATCGAAGCCGGCGAGATGGAGCTTGATTTCGCCTCTGTCGGGCTGAATGAAACCGTCTCGGAAGCCGTATCGCTGGTACAGCCGCAGGCCAATGGTCAGCGGGTCATCATCCGCACGGCGCTGTCGCAATCGGTGCCGCCCGTCGTGGCGGATCTGCGCTCGATCAAGCAGATCGTTCTCAACATCCTGTCGAATGCCATCCGCTTCACCCCGTCGGGTGGGCAGATCGTCGTGTCGACGGCCTATGAGGCCAACGGCAATGTAGTGCTGCGCATCCGCGATACCGGCATCGGCATGACGCGGCCGGAACTGGAGCTTGCCATGAAGCCGTTCCGCCAGGTGGCCGGC
This sequence comes from Rhizobium sp. FY34, assembly GCF_005222845.1. GTDB lineage: Bacteria > Pseudomonadota > Alphaproteobacteria > Rhizobiales > Rhizobiaceae > Neorhizobium. Next base: position 320,338 of record NZ_STFZ01000034.1, read on the forward strand.
GGCACACGCAAGCGCGGCGATGGAACCGGGCTTGGCCTGCCGCTGACCAAGGCGATGGTGGATGCCAATCGTGCCGCCTTCGCCATTCATTCTGCACCGAACGAGGGAACGCTTGTGGAAGTCACCTTCCCCTCGCCACGGGTTCTGGCAAATTGAGAGAAAGCTGACGGCCAACTGCCGGCTGCGACAAGGTGACTTGTGAAGTCATCTTTCGAGGTGATCTGTCGAAAATCCATTCCGCTTTTCCGGCCAATGCTGTAGGCGGTGGGAAAGACCAGACGGAAACCGGAAGGATTGTCGACTTGCAGCTTGCCCGCCGAAGGCAGATGCGCGCCACGCGGCAGGAGGCGCGCCCCCTTTCAGCCGTCGCTTTGGTCGTCTCGCTGATTGCCGCCATGCCGGTGGCGGCCGTGGTGTGGATCGCCCTTTCCGGCGGCACCGAAAGCCTGCTGCACATCATCACCAATGTTCTGCCGCGCGCCACCGGGCGCACACTGTTGCTGATGCTGCTGACGGGGCTGGTCACCAGCCTGTTCGGCATCGTCACGGCCTGGCTCATCACCACGTTCCGGTTTCCGCTGCGCCGCATGCTTTCGGTGGCGCTGGTGCTGCCACTTGCCATCCCCTCCTATATCGGCGCCTATACATTCGTGGAGTTCCTGGATTTCACCGGGCCGGTGCAGACCGCCTATCGCACGCTGTTCGGCTTTCAAAGCGCCCGCGACTACTGGTTTCCCGATATCCGCTCACTGGGCGGCGCCGTGCTCATCATGTCGTCTGTGCTCTATCCTTACGTCTATCTCGCCTGTCGCTCGACCTTCCTGATGCAGGGCCGTGCGGCCAGCGATGTGGCCCGCACGCTGGGCTCCGGCCCCTTGCGCACCATGCTGCGCATCCAGGTGCCCATGGCGCGCCCGGCCATCATGATCGGGCTGACGCTTGTGACCATGGAAACGCTGAACGATATCGGCGCGGTGGAATATCTGGGCGTCAACACGCTGACCTTTTCCATCTATGATACCTGGCTCAACCGCGGCAGCCTGGCGGGAGCCGCACAGCTGGCCGTGGTTCTCCTCATCTTCGTCGCCCTGTTGATTGCGGTGGAGCGGCTGGCGCGGCGCAGGCAACGCTTCGTGGCCAACCGCACGACAGCAAGCGCCGGAGATCTGGTGCGCCCGCAGCTGAATGGCGCTTACGGCCTTCTGGCGGCGGCGACCTGCGCCCTGCCGGTGGCGATCGGCTTTCTTCTGCCGCTTCTGATGCTGGCAAGCTATGCGGCAAAGCGGCTCGAACTGTTTGTCGATCCGCGCCTTCTCAAGGCACTCGGCAACAGCGTTTCAGTATCGGGTGCCGCAGCGCTTGCAACAGTGGTCATAGGCTTCGTGCTCGCCTATGCCAGCCGCACGCGCGGCGGACCGATCAGCGGCCTTGCCGGGCGGCTGGCGTCATTGGGCTATGGCATGCCTGGCACGGTGCTGGCGATCGGCGTGCTGATGCCGCTGGCCAGTTTCGACAATGCGCTGGATGGCCTGATGCGCAGCCATTTCGGCCTGTCCACCGGACTGCTTTTGTCCGGCACCGGCTTTGCCATCTTCTATGCCTGCAGCGTGCGGTTTCTCACCATGGCGGAAGGCACGGTCGATGCCGGCTTCCAGAAGCTTTCGCCGCATCTCGACATGGCCTCGCGCACGCTGGGCCGCAATCGCATACAGACGCTGACCTCCGTGCTCCTGCCAAACATGCGCCCTGCTCTGCTGACGGCTGGCCTCTTCGTGTTCGTCGAGACGATGAAGGAGCTTTCGGCAACCATTCTGCTGCGCCCCTTCAACTTCAACACGCTTGCCACGCTGGTCTATGAGGATGCCTCGCGCGCGCAGATCGAAAACGCATCGATCCCGGCGCTGATCATCGTGCTGGTCGGCCTCATTCCGGTGATGATCGTCTCCCGTTCCATGGAACGCTGAACCCTCCCCAACAGGCGCGCAAAAAGAAAGGCAGCCGAAGCTGCCTTTGAAGTCAATGCTGGAGGTTGTGCCGGACTAGGTCCATGAAACGCGGGCGCTGGCTTGCCCGGTTGTCTTCCCCATCGTGGATTTCCCGTATTAAGACCGGGTTAAAATCCGACAGTGTATTATAGCAATACGGTCTTTTGTCCGCCCGCGGACACATCGTGCCAAAACGATACATCTGCCAAAGACTGCTTCTTCCTCAGCTGCGCAACTCCGCCAAATCAGCATACAATTCAAGCGCTTCCGGATTGGCCAGCGCCTCCTTGTTCTTCACCGCACGTCCGTGCACCACGTCGCGCACGGCCAGCTCAACGATCTTGCCGGACTTGGTGCGCGGAATATCGCTGACAGCAATGATTTTTGCCGGCACATGGCGCGGCGTGCAGCCGGTTCGGATGCGCGTCTTGATCGCCTTGACCAGATCCTCGTCAAGGGTCACGCCCGCCGCCAGCCGGACAAAGAGGATAACCCGCACGTCATCATCGAAATCCTGGCCGATGCACAGCGCTTCCAGCACCTGCGGCATCTGCTCGACCTGATTGTAGATCTCCGCCGTGCCGATGCGCACACCGCCCGGATTGAGCGTCGCATCGGAACGGCCATGGATGACGAGACCGCCATGCGCTGTCCATTCGGCAAAATCACCATGGCACCAAATATTGTCGAAACGCTCGAAATAGGCGGCCTTGTATTTCTTACCCTCCGGATCGTTCCAGAACATGATCGGCATGGAGGGAAAGGCTTTGGCGCAGACGAGTTCGCCCTTTTCGCCGCGCACAGGCTTTCCGTCATCATTCCACACATCGACGGCAAGACCGAGGCCCGGCCCCTGGATTTCGCCCCGCCAGACCGGCTTCAGCGGATTGCCGAGCACGAAGCAGGAGACGATATCGGTACCGCCGGAGATCGAGGCAAGATGGACATCCTTCTTGATACCCTCATAGACGAAGGAGAAGCCTTCCGGGGAAAGGGGCGAACCGGTCGAGGTCATCAGCCGCAGCGACGATAGGTCATGCGTCTTCATCGGTTCGATGCCGCCCTTGCGCACCGCATCGATATATTTTGCAGACGTGCCGAAGACAGCGAACTTTTCCTCTGCCGCATAGTCGAACAGGACATTGCCATCCGGGGCAAAGGGCGAACCATCATAAAGGCACAGCGTGGCGCCGGCCGAAAGCCCCGATGCCAGCCAGTTCCACATCATCCAGCCGCAGGTGGTGAAGTAGAACAGTCGGTCGCCGGGCACGATGCTGCAATGAAGCACCAGTTCCTTCAGATGTTGAAGCAGCGTGCCGCCGGCCGAATGCACGATACATTTGGGCACACCCGTGGTGCCGGAGGAAAACAGGATATAGAGCGGATGCGAAAAAGGCAGCGGCGTAAACGCAATCTCTCCAGCCGTGTAGGGCGCCTCGAAAGCTGCAATGGTGCGCCCGTCGGCAAGCGATGCGGCAAGCGCCTCAGCCTCGCCCGCATAGGGCACGATCACCACCGGCACTTTCAGCTCGGCCGCGACGTCGCGTACCTTGTCGGCCACGTCCTGCTGCTTGCCATTATACCAGTAGCCATCGCAGGCGACGAAAAGCTTAGGCTCGATCTGGCCGAACCGGTCAAGAACGCCCTGGCGGCCGAAATCCGGCGAGCACGAAGACCAGATCGCGCCGAGCGAGGCGGCAGCCAACATCAGCGCCACGGTTTCCGGCAGGTTGGGCATCATGGCGGCGATCCGGTCGCCCTTGCCGATGCCCATGGCGGAAAATGCCTGCTGCAGGCGCGAAACATGCGCTGCAAGATCATCCCAGCTCCAGCGATAGCGCAGTTTGTCTTCACCACGGAAGATCAGGGCATCATCGCTGCCGGTGCGCGTCAAAAGGTTCTGCGCAAAATTCAATTGGGCGTCGGGGAAGAACCGTGCGGCCAGCATGTCGTCGCCATGGATCAGGTCGCGTGCACCGCGCTCACCCTTGACGCCGCAATAATCCCAGATAGCAGCCCAGAAATCGCCGCGCTCGGCAATCGACCAGGTGTGGAGAGCATCACTATCGGCAAAATTCCGTCCGGCGCGCGCCGAACAATAGGCGATGAATTTCGTCAGCGGCGCTTCAGCAACCTGCTCAGCCGACGGAACCCAAAGTGGCATTTCAGCAGTCATAGTGTCTTACCTCCACACGATCTCTCCGATATATCATGTTGCGTTGCATGATAAAGTCCCTGAGCATGGGTTTGCAAGCTGGAGGCAATTCCGCTAACGACTCCCCCCAACCGCAGCCAAAGACATGATGGCTTCATGCGCATAAGACCCTACATACGGCAAAATCGCCTTTTCCGCTTCACGCTTGTCGCAGGCGGGCTGGCGCTCGTCCTTGTATTGGCATTCCGGCTCCTGGGGCCCATTCTGGTTTCCTCCAGCATGGTGCGCGAAAGCATCGAGCAATCCGTGGAAGGCTGGCTCGGCCATGACGTCGTCATCGATGGCACGCCGGTGCTTAAATTCTGGCCACAGCCGATCGTGACCCTGAGCGGCATCACCATCCGCACGAAAGATGCGCCGAATGCGCCGGTGCTGGGACGGATTGATAGCCTTTCGGCGCATTTCAGCCTCTGGCCGGCCCTGCGCGGACAGCCGGTGTTCAATGATTTTCGCCTGGTGCGACCGCAGATCACACTGAAAGTGGATGACCAGAACCGATCGAACTGGAGCAGCCAGGGCCGTCTGGCCACGGCCGTGCAGACCGCCGCAAGGGCTGGCGCAAGGGGTGGCGCGACAGCGGACACGACAGCACTCGACACGCTCATCGGCGATGTGATGATCAGTGACGGTACGCTGCGCATGGAAGCAAGCCGCGGGCGCACGCTGACCTTCGAGAATATCAATGGCACGATCGACTGGCCGCGCCTGTCGGCGCCGATGCGCGTTAGGCTGCAAACGCAGGTGCGCGGTGAATTGCTGGCGCTCGATCTTGCCTCGGCCAATCCCCTGCTTCTGCTCGGCGGGCTTGGCACGGATCTCACCGCGACGGTCAAGTCAACGTTGTTTTCCGGCAGTTTCAGCGGGCGGGCCGATCTCAACACCTATACATTCTTTTCCGGCGACCTGAAGCTTGCCGTACCTCGCGTGGACCGGGTGGTGGCCTGGGCAAACCTGCCGGTGCACACCGCCGACCGTCTTCACGACGTTTCCCTGACCGCCAAGGTGGTGACGATTAACAAGGTGCTGCGCTTTGACCAACTGGCCATCGCCGCCAATGGCACGAAGGGCACCGGCGTAATGGACCTGACGCTGGCCACGGCAGAAAAGCCACCGCGCGTGACCGGCACTCTGGCCTTCGATACGCTGGACCTCTGGTTGCTGGTGCAGGCGATCGCAGATGACCGGCAGGAGACAGGCCCCAGCGGCACCCCGACCACGACCCCGCTTGAGCGCCAGCTTGGTTTTGACGTGCGCTTTTCTGCAAATCAGGCGCATTTCGGCACGCTGACGCTGGATACAGCCGCCGTCAGCGTTGTCTCGAACGGCCAGAAGGCAGAGGTCGAGGTGCTGGACAGCGATCTGTTGAACGGCAGCCTGACAGGCAAGATCCGCATGGACCTTCAGCCACGGCCGCTGACCACGATCCGGCTGACCGGCCGCGACCTGGATTTCAGCTCGCTTGCCGAACAGCTGGCAGTGCACGGTCCCATCATACTCGGGCCCGTATCGCTGGATCTCGATGCCACGCTACAGCGGCCGCTGACGCAGGCAACGGCTGCGGATCTGGCGGGCAGCCTGCATATACAGGCCCGCAATGGCCGCATACCGGCGCTGGATCTTTCGGCAATCCGCGCACTGGCCGCCGGCGCTTCCTATTTCACGCTGAAACAGGCAGGCGACAGCCACACGGATTTCGACAGGCTGGATCTGCGTGCCGAACTTGCGCTTGGCAGCGCCGAAATCCAGGACGCGCGGCTTGAAACCGCGCAGAGATCGCTAACACTATCCGGCGTCATTCCCTATGTCACCCGCAGCCTGTCGCTTTCGGCAACGCTCAATGACAAGGACAGCACGCTGGCACCGGTCAATCTCTTCATCGGCGGCGCCTGGCCGGACGCGGTAATCTGGCCGGCATCGCCTGCGCGCTCCGAGACAGTTCAGCCCTGAGATCGAGTTCAGATCGGGCCGCGCAGCGCCTCGTGCTCATGGCGGATGCGACGCAGTTCGGACCGCTTGGAACTGATCGAGGCAGCAATCACGCCGATCGTTACAAGGCCGATCAGGATGGTGCAGATGGCGTTGATTTCTGGCGTCACGCCAAGCCGCACCTGGCTGTAGATCTTGATCGGCAGCGTGGTGGCGCCAGGACCCGTGGTGAAGCTGGCAATCACCAGATCATCGAGCGACAGGGTAAAGGCCAGCATCCAGCCGGACACGATGGCGGGCAGGATGAGCGGCAGCGTGATCTTGAAGAAGGTTTTCACCGGCGGGCAGCCGAGATCGAGTGCTGCCTCTTCAAGGCTGCGGTCGAAGGTCAGGAGACGCGACTGCACGATGATGGCCACATAGCACATGGTGAAGGTGGTGTGCGCGATCGTAACGGTCCAGAAGCCGCGATCGATATTGATGGCGACGAAAAGCAGAAGCAGCGACAGACCGGTAATGACTTCCGGCATGACCAGCGGCGCATAGATCATGCCGGTAAAGGCCATGCGGCCGGGAAATCTTGGAAAACGCACCAATGTCAGCGCAGCCATAGTGCCGAGAATGGTGCCGAGCGTGGCACTCAAGACGCCGACACGGGCCGTCACCCAGGCGGCATCCATCAGCCCCTGGTTCGACCACATGACCTTGTACCATTCCAAAGAAAACCCGCCCCAGACCGTGACCAGCTTGGAGGCGTTGAAGGAATAGACGACGAGGATGATGATCGGAATATAGAGGAAGGCAAAGCAGAGCGTCAGGATGGTGCTGTCGAAGCGGGACGGTTTCATCTCAACCCACCTTCTGCTGCTGTTTCTGGAAGATGACGATGGGCACGATGAGCGCCAGAAGCAGGAGGACGGCAACCGCCGAGGCCAGCGGCCAGTCGCGATTGCCGAAGAATTCCGTCCACAGCGTCTTGCCGATCATCAGTGTCTGGGCGCCGCCCAGAAGATCCGGAATGACGAATTCGCCGGTGATCGGAATGAAGCAGATCAGCGCGCCGGCAATGACGCCTGGCATGGAGAGCGGAAAGGTGATTTTCCAGAAGGCTTTCCAGGGCGGGCAGCCGAGATCGCTTGCCGCCTCCAGAAGCGTGCCATCCATCTTTTCAAGCGCCGCATAGAGCGGCAGCACCATGAAAGGCAGATAGGAATAGACGATACCGATGAACACGGCCGTATCGGTGCGGTAGATCTGCACCTGCTGGTCCGGCCCCATCAGCCCGATCGTCTGCAAGAGCAGCGTCAATAGACCCTCCGGCTTCAGAATGCCGATCCAGGCATAGACGCGGATGAGAAACGAGGTCCAGAAGGGCAAGATGACCATCATCATCAGCGTCGGGCGGATGGTCGTTGGCGCCCGCGCCATGGCCAGCGCCATGGGATAGCCGATCAGCAGCAGAAGAAGCGTGGAGATGGCCGCAATGCGCAGCGAAGACAGGTAGGCATTGATATAGAGCGGATCTTCCGTCAGGAACTGGTAGTTATCGAAATCGAGTTCCGACAGGAATTCGCCGAGCGCCGCAAAGCCCGTGAAGTTCGGCGTATAGGGCGGCATGGCAATCGCCGTGTCCGACAGCGAGATCTTCACGATGATGAGAAACGGCGCGACGAAGAACAGCAGCAGCCAGAGGTAGGGCGTCGCCACCACCAGCCAGCGCATCGGATTGGTCTGGGAGGAAGCTCCGGTCTCTGCCATTTTTTGCCCCTCTATCGTGTCAGCACAAGGCCGGCATCCACCGACCAGGTGAGCCAGACCCGATCACCGAAGGTGATCGGTCGGTCGACAAGCCGCGAGACATTGGCCTGCGCGGCGCGCAGGATGCGACCATCATCGAGCTTGACCAGGAACACCGAAAAATCGCCGAGATAGCCGATATCCCAGACCTCGCCATGCACGGCATTGGCGGTGCCGTCGGCCGGCGGATCGAGCGAAATGCGGACCTTTTCCGGGCGGATGGCAAAGGCCACCTGTTCACCGACACCTGCCTTGCAGTCCTGCTCGACGCCAATCATCAGGCCCTGGCTGTCGAGCGTGGTGTGCGGCGGATGCCCTGCAAGCAGGCTTGGGCGCGGTTGCCCCACCATGCTGCATTCGAGAATGTTGATATCGCCGATGAACTCAGCCACGTAGCGGCTGTTCGGCGCCTCGTAGATTTCGGCAGGCGTTGCCACCTGCATCACCACGCCCTTGTCCATCACGGCGATACGGTCTGAGACCGTCATAGCCTCTTCCTGGTCATGGGTAACGATCAGGAAGGTCAGGCCCAGCGTGTGCTGGATATCCATCAGTTCGAACTGGGTTTCCTCGCGCAGCTTGCGGTCCAGCGCGCCGAGCGGCTCATCGAGGAGCAGCACTTTCGGCCGCTTGGCAAGCGAGCGGGCAAGCGCCACGCGCTGCCGCTGACCGCCGGAAAGCTGCGCCGGCTTGCGCTTGGCAAAGCTCTCGAGCTTCACCAGTTTCAGCATTTCCTCGACGCGCGCCGCGATATCGGCCTTCGCCAACCCATCCTGCTCCAAGCCAAAGGTAATGTTCTTTTCCACGCTCATATGCGGAAACAGCGCATAGCTCTGGAACATCATATTCGTCGGCCGCTTGTAGGGCGGCGTTCCCGACAAATCCTTGCCCTGCAGCAGGATGCGGCCGGACGTGGGCTCCTCGAAACCGGCCAGCATGCGCATCAGCGTGGTCTTGCCGCAGCCGGATGGCCCAAGCAGCGAGAAGAATTCCCGCTCGTAGATATCGAGCGTCAGATTATCGACGGCGACGAAATCGCCATAGCGCTTGGTGATGTCTTCAAAACGGATGAAGGGCGTCGCCGAGGGCTCGGTCCAGGGGGAGAATTTACGCTTTACCGGTCCCAGAGATTTCGCCATGCCCGCCCCTAACCCGTTTCACCGGTTCGCCGTTCTGATCACCGGCGGCTCAGTGCCGCCGGCAAGACTGCATATCGTTCTGCGGAAATCTTACTTGCCGGTCTTGATCGTCGTCCATTCGCGGTTGATGACGCGCTGCGCCTTCGGGTCGTAGGGGGAGATGGTGAACAGCTTGGCAAGCGTGGCTGCATCCGGATAGACCGACGGGTTCTTGACCACCGCCTCATCCATCAGCGGCTGGGATGCCAGATTGCCATTGGCATATTGCACGAAGTTGGATGCCTTGGCGATCACATCCGGCTTCATCAGGTAATTGATGAAGACATGCGCATCCGCGACATTCTTGGCATCCGCCGGGATGGCCAGATTGTCGAACCACATATAGGTGCCTTCCTTGGGGATGACGTAATTCACCTCGACCCCGTTCTTGGCTTCTTCAGCCCGCGTCTTTGCCTGCAGGATATCGCCCGACCAGCCGATGGTGATGCAGGTATCGCCATTCGCCAGTTCATCGATATAGGCCGAGGAATTGAAGGTCTTGACGCTCGGGCGGATCTTCTTGAACACCTCGCCGCCGGCCTGCAGATCGGCGGTTGCCTTGCTGTCCGGGTTCTTGCCGAGATAGTTCATGGCAATCGCGAAGGTCTCATCAGAGGCATCGAGAATATTGATGCCGCAGCTTTTCAGCTTTGCCGCATTTTCCGGCTTGAACAGTACGTCCCAGCTATCGATCGGCACATCACCCAGAGCCGCCTTCACCTTGGCGACATTGTAGCCGATACCGGTGGTACCCCATAGATAGTTGACCGCATACTGGTTGCCGGGATCATATTTCGCCAGTCGCTCCGAAACGGCTGGCCAGAGATTGACAAGGTTAGGCAGCTTGGACTTGTCGAGCTTCTGGAAGACGCCGGCCTGGATCTGGCGCGCCAGGAATGGACCGGTCGGCACCACGACATCATAGCCCGAGCCACCGGCCAGAAGCTTGGTTTCCAACAGTTCGTTGCTGTCGAACACGTCATAGACGACCTTGATGCCCGTTTCCTTGGTGAAATCGGCAAGAATGCTCTCGTCGATATAGTCAGACCAGTTGTAGACGTGGATGACCCGCTCCTGCGCCATGGCTGTGGTGGCGGCAAGCGCCGTGGTGGCAAGCACGATGAAGCGAAAGGCGTTGCGTTTCATGGTCTTCTCCTGTTCCCGGTCCATCCCGTTCCGATTGAGAAACGCGGAGGATATTCTGGCGCTTTTTTAAGAGAGTAGAAAGGAAACCGGCGCCCCACAAGCGGAAAAGTGTGGCATTGCACAAAAGGACGCCACTGCCTCCAAAATCTACTGGAAGTCAAAGGCGCTGAGACCGGTGACCATTTCATCGAGACCGAGCGGCCGCGTGACCGGTGGCTGCGCCCGCGAGAGGCAACCTTGACGTTCGCAGAGACGACAGGCCGTGCCGGCCAGCACATGCGCTGCGGGAAGCTCGGCCGCCTGGCCATAAACCGTCTCGCCGGCAAATGCCGCATCGCATCCAAGCAGGATTGCCGTGCGGCGAACCCGTTCGCCAAAGCCGGCCTGTGGCCCTTCCAAAGTCCGGCTCAAGGTCAGGAAGGCGGCGCCATCGGGCATTTCCACCCGCTCCACCAGCAATTGGCCGGGCTGGGCGAAGGCGGCATGCAGGCCAAGCTTGGGACAGAGACCGCCAAAGCGCGCCTGCGGAAAGCCCTGCGCACCGGCGCGGCGCAGGATATTGCCGGCATGATCGGCCTCCATCAGGAAAAATGCCGGCGCACCCGCCCGCCCAAGCGAGACCAGCCGATGGGCCGCCTGTTCGAAGGAAACATCGAAACGCGCCGCCAGAAGATCGATATCATAGCGGTTGCGCTGGGCGGCAGCCAGAAACGTGCCCTGCGGCATCATCAGGGCATAAGCGGCGTAACGCGCCAGCTCGAAGCGGGCGATGCGCTTCGCCTCGCTGCTCGATAGTGCCAGTTCGTCCAGCTCGCCAGCGATCTCGCCGCCGATAGCCAGAAGCGCCGCTTCCTGGGCAATCTCGCGCTGCCGATCGAAGGAGGACAGCCGCTCGGAGAGAAACAGCCGCATGGAATGGCGGTCATAGCGGCGGCGAAGCGTCGGCATGGCATGCACCGGCAGCATGCGCACGACAATGCCATGTGTGGTGCGCAGCCAGGTCTTCAGCGCGCCGGAAAGATCATCGCCCGGCGACAGCTGCGCAATGAAAGCCTCTGCCGCCGCCTCGATACGGGCAAATAGGAAGGGCCGCCTCTCCAGCGTTTCGCGCACCTCGTCCATCGGCAGACGGGCGCGGCCAAGCGATGTCTCATGCCCTTCGCGCGCCAGAAGATCGGCCAGATCCGTCAGCCGCGCCGCCTGTTCCTTGTAGGCGCGGTAAAGCTTGATGACGCCGACGGCGGCATTTGGCGCGCCTTCCGCCACCTCGATCAATTCCTGGTCGCCGGGAATTTCGCCGGCCAGCAGCGGATCGGTAAAGACCTCGCGCAATTGCGCCGCCACCCCGCCGCCCTCGCCCTGCAACTGGTCGAGATCGATCTTGTAGACGGAGGCCAGCCGCAGCAGCAGCTGCACGGTGAGCGGCCGCTGGTTGCGCTCGATGAGGTTCAAATAGGAGGGCGAGATGGCCAGCCCTTCCGCCATTGCCGTCTGGGTCAGCCCAAGCGTCTGGCGCAGCCGCCGGACGCGCGGGCCTGCAAAGATCTTCCGTTCCGCCATGTCACACCTTTTGACATAAAGTCCCGTCTTGTTGCTTTGACAATATTTACATCTTCACAAATGCCTCAGTCAAAAGCAAGACATCGTAACCCGTTTTATCCCGCTGTTAATGCTAAACTTCTGGCCCACTGCTGCGTTGCACTGTAAATTCAGTCTCAGACAACAGCAGCGATTTGACCGCATACGTCACCGGTCAGGGGCTGTTTCAGCATCAGGGAGAGAGCATCATGACAGAGTTTTACAATCTCGTTCCATCCGCACCGAAGGGCCGTTACGACGGTATCGAGCGTCCTTATTCGCCTGAAGACGTGAAGCGCCTGCGCGGCTCCGTGCAGATCAAGCATTCGCTGGCGGAAATGGGTGCGAACCGGCTGTGGCAGTTGCTCGACAGCGAAGATTTCGTCAATGCGCTGGGCGCTCTGTCGGGCAATCAGGCCATGCAGATGGTTCGCGCTGGCCTCAAGGCCATCTATCTGTCGGGCTGGCAGGTTGCCGCAGATGCCAATACCGCATCCTCCATGTATCCGGACCAGTCGCTCTATCCGGCCAATGCCGCGCCGGAACTGGCCAAGCGGATCAACAAGACGCTGCAGCGCGCCGACCAGATCGAGACCTCGGAAGGCAAGGGCCTTTCCGTCGACACCTGGTTTGCGCCGATCGTGGCCGATGCGGAGGCCGGCTTCGGCGGACCATTGAATTCCTTCGAGATCATGAAGGCATTCATCGAAGCCGGCGCCGCAGGCGTGCATTACGAGGATCAGCTGGCATCGGAAAAGAAATGCGGCCATCTGGGCGGCAAGGTTCTGATCCCGACGGCGGCCCATATCCGCAACCTGACGGCAGCACGACTTGCAGCCGATGTCATGGGCACGCCGACGCTCGTTATTGCCCGCACGGATGCCGAAGCAGCCAAGCTGCTGACCTCGGATATCGACGAGCGCGACCAGCCTTTCGTCGATTACGACAAGGGCCGCACCGTCGAGGGCTTCTACCAGGTGAAGAACGGCCTTGAGCCCTGCATTGCCCGTGCGGTCGCCTATGCGCCCTATTGCGATCTCATCTGGTGCGAAACCTCCAAGCCGGATCTCGACCAGGCCCGCCGCTTTGCCGAGGGCGTGCACAAGGTGCATCCCGGCAAGAAGCTTGCCTATAATTGCTCGCCTTCGTTCAACTGGAAGAAAAACCTCGACGATGCGACGATTGCCAAGTTCCAGCGCGAACTGGGCGCCATGGGCTACAAGTTCCAGTTCATCACGCTGGCCGGCTTCCACCAGTTGAACTTCGGCATGTTCGAGCTGGCGCGTGGCTACAAGGCCCGCCAGATGGCCGCCTATTCGGAGCTGCAGGAGGCGGAATTTGCCGCCGAAATAAACGGCTATACGGCGACCAAGCACCAGCGCGAAGTCGGCACCGGCTATTTCGATGCCGTATCGGTGGCCATTTCCGGCGGCCAGTCATCGACTACGGCCATGCATGAATCCACCGAGCACGAGCAGTTCCGCCCGGCGGCAGAATGAGGACGAGCGCCTAAGACAGACCCTCTCTGGCCTGCCGGCCATCTCCCCCACAAGGGGGGAGCAACCGCGGGGTAACCTTTCGTCTCCCTCATTCAAGGGTGCGTCCGGGTTAAGCCCTCCCCCTTGTGGGGAGGGTTGGGAGGGGCCTTCAGTCCAGCATGAAATGTCAAAAACCCCTGATATCAAGAGGAGAAATGCCATGAACGTCCAGACCCGCGTCAAGGAACGCGCCGAAGAACAGTCCACCACCATGACGGCCGAACAGCAGTCGGCCATCCGTATCCTCGCCAATGACCTGCATCGCCTGAACCATGCCGTGATGAAGGCAGTCGAGGCCGGCGTTTCGGTCGAGCTGGTACGCTCCGCCCGCCACCATGGCGGCGACGGAAACTGGGGCGACCTGTTGATCCCGGTGGTTGTCGCGGGTCAGCGATAGATCCTGGCAGAAGCACGGAAAACCGGCGGGGAAGCGACAGGCTTCTCCGCCGCCATCGTTTTGTGCACATCAATCACCGGGCCGAAAACAGCCCGGTCCATTCCCGCACCAGCATCGTCAGGCGATCGACCAGAACACGGATCTCGCGCCGGTGACGGTCATCATTGTTCATTACGATCCACTGGCTGTGGCGAAGTTCATCAATCGGGGCACCGCGCCTGACAAGCTCTTCGTGCTGATCGCCGACGAAACAGGGAAGCACCGCGACACCAGCGCCGGACAGGACCAGATCCAGAAGCGACCGCGGCCGATTGACGGTAATGATGACCTGGCTTGCATGATGCTCGCGCGGATAGCGCAGATAGGCGGAAACTGCGGCCTCTTCCGCCACCGCCACCCAGCGATCGGAGAGTTCGGCTGCCAGAGCCCGTGACTGATAGGCAGCATAGGCAACATCGCCGAGCTTTGCCGCCGCAAGATTGCCTTCCCGTGGTTCGAAGGCGCGTATGCCGATGTCACTTTCCCGATGCGCCAGGCTGGCGCGCTGTTCGCCGATGATAAGGTCGATGCGGAAGCGATCGCCGGGCTGGCTGAGACTGCCCCAATGGCGCGTGAAATGCCAGGCCATCCAGGTGCCGCAGGCCATGCGCACCAGCGGAGCGTGCTGCCCGCCAGACGTCCAGTCTTCGATACGCCGCGCCGTGGCTTCCATCTCCAGGCACTGAGCCAGCAATAGCTCGCCATCGCTGGTCAGGCGGTAACCGGTGCGGCTGCGCAAGAACAGCGCGACACCGATTTCGGCCTCCAGATCCAGCATGCGCCGGCCGAGCGTTGCGGGGCTGAGGCCGGTGACGGGAGCGGCAGCAGAAAGGCCGCCGCGACGCGCGACTTCCAGGAATGCTGCATAGGTATCCCAGCCAATGTTTTTCATGGATGAAAAACATAGCCGGAATCTGCTGGTTCTGGAACAGGCGTTCTGTGGTTATTGAGGTTGATCACGCATTTCCGCAGAGGAGTGATCATGCAGGAATCTCTCGCCGCCTTCTTGTTCCTGAAATCGATGGAAGCACAAAGCCAGAGCGAAGATGACTTCTACGCTTTCAATGCGCAGCCATCACCCCGTTGGTTTGCCGTTCTATGTGGCTGGCTCGCCTTCCAACGCAAAAAGGGCAGCCCTTCGACTGCCCTTCCCTACACTTCATGCTTTCGCCTCACGCGGCCCTGCGCGCGCCCTGCCCCGAGTGACCATGATCGATGCGGAACTGCTCGACCAATTGCATGAGCGCTTCGGCTTCCGAGGCAAGCCGGCCGGTGGCCTGGCTGGTATCGGCAACCATGGCGCCGTTCTGCTGGGTCATCTGGTCCATCTTGTTGACGGTGGAATTGATTTCCTTCAGCGCCGAGGACTGGTCCTGGCTTGCAGTGGCAATCGATTCCACATGACGGCTGGCACCGGCGATCTGCTCGCTGATGGCAGCCAGCACCTTGCCGGCCTGCTGCACGAGTTCGGAACCGTTGCGCACCTCGTTGCTCGACTGGTTGATCAGATCCTTGATCTCGTGGGCGGCATTGGCGGAACGCTGAGCCAGTTCGCGTACTTCCTGGGCAACCACCGCAAAACCCTTGCCGGCCTCGCCGGCACGCGCCGCTTCGATGCCGGCATTCAGCGCGAGAAGGTTGGTCTGGAAGGCGATATCATCGATCACCTCGATGATCTGTTCGATCTTCTGCGAGGCATCCTCGATCCGGCCCATGGCAGCAACGGCGCTGCTGACCACAGTGGACGAGTTGTCCGCCGTCTTCCTGGTCGTGGCAACAGCAAGGTTTGCCTCGCGGGCGCGCTCGGCCGAATTGGTGACCGTGACGGTGATTTCCTCCACCGCAGCCGCCGTTTCTTCCAGCGATGCCGCCTGGCTTTCAGTTCGGCGCGCCAGATCATGCGAGGCATCGTTCAGATCGACAGTGCCCTGCTGGATGGTCATCGTGCTGTGGCGGATGCGACCCATCGTATCGCGCAGATTGTTGATGGAGCTGTTGAAATCAGTGCGCAATTGTTCAAGCTTGCCGGAGAATGCGGCATCGATGGTGCGCGACAGATCGCCCTGCGACAGGCGTGCCAGCGCAAGTCCGAGCTCGGACACGGCAAAATCGATCTGCTGGTCCATCTGCTTTTTTTCTTCTTCGCTCAGGCGGCGATCCGCATCCGCTTGCGCCCGCTCTTCCGTCGAGCGGGTTTCCACGAGCTGCTTTTCGATGGCATTGTTGCGGAAGACTTCGAGTGCCTTGGCAATATTGCCGAATTCGTCAATGCGCGCCGTATAGGGCACATCGACATCGCGGCCGGATGCCAGCGTGCGCACGGTTTCGGTGATGATTGTCAGTGGCCGCACCAGCCGGCGGATCATGACAAAGCCGACACATGCAACGGTCGTGAAGGCAATCAGGCTGGAGACGACCATGATCCAGAAGGCATCCGCGATCTGGGCGAAATAGACTTCGAGCGGAATGCCGATGAACAGGACGCCGGTGACGGCGCCGCTCGCGTCCTTGACCGGATAGTAGCCGGTCACGAAATCCTTGCCGAACAGCACGGCCGGGCCGAAATAGGCCTCGCCACGAGCAAGCGACGGCTGGGCCGGATGTTCCGCTGCAAGCTTGGTACCGGTTGCGCGGTCGCCATTCTCTTTCTTCACATTGGTCGAAATGCGAACATAGTCACTGCCCTGCTTCTGGAAGACTGTGGCCACACCACCAATGGATTGCGCCGTGCGATCGACCAGCGTGTGATCGGGCAGTTCCACTTTGCTATCCTGCTTGATCCCGACCACGCGGCCATCACTGACCTGAACAGCCGAGCCGGCCACGGCAGCGCTATACAATGTCGCCATAGCGCGCATCGCCGCCTTCGCATCTGACGCGGACTTTTCCATGATATTGGATCGCAAGTGAGAATAAGTAATGGAACTAAAGCCTGAGATTGCAGCAAGACACAACACAAGACAGAGTAGAAGTATGCGCGATGTCACCGATACAGGTAGAAGTCTGGACATCTGGCCCTCATTTCTCGAAAAACATTAACTACTCGAGAAATCTTACACGACCACAGTTAAAACATTTCTAAATTGATGGATATCAAAATGCGTGCAGCGCCGAGAGATGGGGAATTGCACTCTACCCATCCGCGCAGGCAGCAATGGGCAGACGACGGCTCATTGCTCTGCGTGTATACGCCCCGGTCGCCAGGACGCATAGTCGAAGTCTTGACCGACCCAACAATGCCCGACAGTTGGCAGCGGGCAGCACTCTTGCCGACGCATGGAACGGGTCAGAAGATTCCGGGCAGTGCCAGGAGGGCTGCGGTCACGCAGGCCGCAAGAACGAAAAGGCGAAGTTTCGCGGTCGATGTCGTCTGGGCAACAGCGATGGCACGCGCACGAGCTTTCTGCATGATCTGGTCCCTCATCGTTTCAAGGCCTGCCGCGAAGCGACAGGGATGCGCGATGGTTTTCATTCTGACGAAAACTATGTGCGCATTGAGGCAGGATGCGGCACGGCGCTTAAGAAGTTCTGAATGCACGCATATGGTTGCACAGTAGCTCGACGCAACGGCAGATATGGTAAAGGGCCTCTCAACAGGCGGTCGAGAGGCCCTTCGTGTCGCAAACTATGGCTTTTCCTTAAGCGGCGTAGCGACCACCACTGCGGGCATGCCCCTGCACTTCGATGTTTTCGACGCGGAACTGTTCTAGCAGCACGACGAGTTGGTCCGCCTCGTCTGCCAGCTGGCGGCTGGCAGCACTGGTTTCTTCGACCATGGCGGCATTCTGCTGGGTCAGCTGGTCCATCTGGTTGACGGCACCATTGACTTCCTGCAGGGCCGACGACTGATCACGCGACGCTGTGGCGATGCTTTCCACCTGTTCGCTGATCCGCGATACCTGCGTGCCGATGGTGGCAAGCGCCTCGCCTGTCTGCTGCACGAGGTGCGAGCCCTTGGAAACCTCCTGCGACGAGGCATTGATCAATTCCTTGATCTCCTTTGCGGCACTGGCAGAGCGCTGCGCAAGCTCACGCACTTCCTGGGCCACAACAGCAAAACCCTTGCCGGCATCGCCAGCGCGGGCCGCTTCCACACCGGCATTCAAGGCCAGAAGGTTGGTCTGGAAAGCAATCGCATCGATGACCTCGGTAATCTGGCCGATCTTCTGCGAGGCGCCCTCGATGCGGCTCATGGCTTCCACGGCATTGCGCACGACGATCAGCGATCCATCCGTGCTGCGACGGGTATCCCCGACAATGGCGTTTGCTTCACGGGCACGCTCAGCTGCCGAACGCACATTCGTGGTGACTTCACTGATGGCGGCAGCCGTCTGTTCCAGCGAAGCGGCCTGGGTTTCCGTCCTGCGCGACAGATCATCCGTCGATTGCGACATCTGGCGGACATTGCCCTGGATGGCGACGACATTGCCCTGGATCAGGCCAATCGTATCGCGCAGGCGCGTCATGGAACGGTTGAAGTCGGTGCGCAGCTGTTCGAGACGGCCGACAAAAGGCGTGTCGATTGTGGCAGACACATCGCCTTCGGCAAGCCGCTCAAGCCCGCCCGCCAGTGCCGTAACGGCAAACTGGATCTGGCGGTCGATCTCCTGCTTTTCCGCTTCGTTCTGCCGACGTTCGGCTTCTGCGGCAGCGCGTTCCTCTTCGCTTGCCGCTTCCAGACGTACCTTCTCCTGGGCATTTTCCTTGAAGATGCCCAGTGCACGCGCCATGTCGCCGATTTCATCGCGGCGGGTTTGGCCATCAAACGATGTTTCCAGATCACCGGCGGCCAGCTTGCGCATGGCAGCAACGATCTGCAGGATGGGGCCTTTGAAGGTGAAGATCAGGCCAATGCCGGCAAAGATCGCCACCAGAATACCAAGCGCCATGGCGGTGATGGAAATCTGGTTCGCCTTTGCACGTTCGATGCCGGCGGCATCGCGCTGAACGGCGGCAAATGTGGTGAGATTGCCCCAGATACGGTTGATCTCGCTGGCTGCGGCATTGAATGCGCCGAGCCGCTGCTTGGACAGATCGAGAAGCGCGATGGACTTGTCTTCCATGCTGATGATCAGCGGCAGTATGGCTCCTGCCCGCTCGCGCGCTTCCTGCGGAAAGGATGCATCGCTCTGCAAGGTACCGGCCGACACATCGAGCGACATCAGGGCGCCTTGCAACTCGTTCAACCCCTGCGGCTCAGGTGCTGCCATATATCGGATCGAGCGGATTTCCAGAACCTTCACGGCGTCCAGAACCTGGCGGGAGGCGGCAAGGAAGTTGGTCGCAATGGCAATCGGCGCATCGAGCTGGCCGAAGACTTCAGTCGCCTGGCGCGCCTTGTTGGATGCTGCACCCTGCAGGCGGATCGAGGCCGGGCGCATCAGGTTGACCGCACGCTCCGTAGCGCCGATCGTGGCATCATTGACGACACCGATCTCCATCTGACGGCTGATCTGACCAACGCTGTCCTGCAACTGGTCTGCCACGACCTTCTGGTCGACCGGCAGAGCGCCGGCGATTTCCTTGACGACGCCGGTCAATTCATCAACTGCGGCCTTGACCACCGCCACCTTCTGCTCGGGCGTCGATTGCGCATTGAAGTCGGTGACCAGCTTTGCGATGGCGGCAGCGCCGCGGTTCAGCTTCTCGGCATCGCGCAGCAGCGCCTTTGCCTTCAACTCATCGACGGCCAGATTGTCACGGATGACCGTGGCATAGTTCACGATATCAGCCTGCTGCTTGACGATCGCACCCAGGTCATTGTCGATCCCCTTGCGGACCTTCACCTCATCCTGGAAGCGCGCCCAGAGCTGATCGACCTGGCCACCGATTGCATCGGTGCCGGAAATGGCGGAATCGATTTCGGCCTTGCCGTCTTCCGTCGAGGCGGAACGGACGGCCTTCAACAGGTCGGCCTGGGTCCTGATTTGCTCCTTCAACGTCGCACGCGTTGCGTCACTGGTATTGTCCAGGAAAGCCGTCATGCCGGAATAGACTTCCTTGAAGCCGCTCAAGGAGTGCAGGACGGAATTGGACATGTCCATGCGGGTCTGCAGGAGGCTGGATGCATAAAGCCCGGAAAGACCAACGGCAGAGATGCTGACAACGAACGGCACAATAAATGTAATGACTTTGGTTTGTATCCGAAAGCGAGCGAGCAAACGGTCGATGACCATAAGGAACCCCTAATGTATGTATGGCTTCTTTTCGAAACAAGCCCCAAAAAAAACCGGGGCATAACTTTCTCTCACCTCCCCATGAAAGATTGCTGAATATCACATGACGCAATTTAATTTCGAAATTGCAAACATGCTCAGCTTTTCCCGCGCCGATGCAGGGGAAACAGCGTGCGTCCCTGGTTCAAAATGAAGCAGACATCAATTTAGGACGCCAAAGCCTCGCCACAGACATGGCCGGACGCCCAGGCCCATTGGAAATTATAGCCGCCAAGCCAACCGGTAACGTCAACGCATTCACCGATAAAATAGAGGCCAGGAACGGATTTGGCCTGCATGCTGCGCGAATCCAGCGCCGTGGTATCGACGCCGCCCAGCGTCACTTCCGCCGTGCGATAACCTTCCGAACCGGCGGGCTTGAGCGACCAGTTCTGCACGGTGGCGGCAATTGTTTCCAGCTTGCGGTCGCTCTGGTCGGCCAGCGGGCCAGCATGGCCCTTATCCTCGGCAAAGAACTGCGCGAGCCGACGCGGCAGGATATCCGACAGCGCCGTCTGCACTGCCTGACGGCCATTGGCTTTCCGGGCGTCCTTCAGCCGTGAGAGCAGATCGATATCTGGCTCGAGCGACAGGGTAATGTCATCGCCCTCGCGCCAGAACGACGAGATCTGCAGAATGGACGGGCCGCTCAGGCCACGATGGGTAAACAGCAGCGCCTCGCGGAAATGCGTCTTGCCATGGCGGATATCGGCATCCACGGCAACGCCAGCAAGCGCCGAAGTGCGCTCCAGCATGGCCGGATCCAGCGTCAGCGGCACGAGTGCCGGCCGGGTTTCCGTCACTGGCAGGCCGAATTGCTCGGCGATCCGGTAGGCAATGCCGGTTGCGCCCATCTTGGGGATGGACTTGCCGCCGGTTGCCACCACCAGCGCGCCGGCTTCCACACTGCCGTTTTCCAGGTCGATGCGGAAGCCACCTTCAATCTTCTCGACGGTACCCACCGGCTGCTGCAACTGAAGATCGACGCCGGCTGCGCGCATTTCCTCCAGGAGCATGCGGATAATGTCCTTGGCGCTGTCATCGCAAAACAGCTGACCGAGTGTCTTTTCATGCCAGGCGATGCGGTGCTTTTCGACAAGTGCCAGAAAATCCTTCGGCGTGTAGCGGGCCAGCGCCGACTTGGCGAAATGCCTGTTCTGCGACAGGTAATTGGCGGGGCTTGCATGGATATTGGTGAAATTGCAGCGCCCGCCGCCGGAAATGCGGATCTTCTCGCCCGGCGCCTTGGCATGGTCGAGCACCAGGACCGAGCGGCCGAGCCCGCCAGCGCGCAGCGCGCACATCATGCCGGCTGCCCCTGCCCCCAGTACCACCACGTCATATCGTCGTTTCACCGGAACATCCCCGTCATTCAAGCATGGCTCTCCTGTTTGCGATCGAACGGACAAAGTCAATCTATCCCCCCTCGCCAATTGCCGGGTTCCGACTATGATGCAGGCAGTAGCAACGAACCCCGGTGAACCATGCCGCCCAAGAAAAAGCCGTCTGCACCTGCGACTGGAAGCGTTCTCAAAGCCGCCGCCACGCAGCCTCCCCTGACTTCTCTGAGGGGTGTGGCGAACTGGCAGGAAGCAGCCGCGTGGCTGAAGGCCCGTGGCATCGAGGATGTCGAATGCATCACGCCGGACCTGGCCGGCGTGCCGCGCGGCAAGATGATGCCCACCTCGAAATTCACCTCCAACACCTCGCTGGCCTTGCCATCGGCGCTCTACCGCCACACGATTTCCGGCGAATATCCCGATGAAACGGCGAATTTCCGCTATGATTCGCGTGATAGCGACATCAAGCTGGTGCCGGATCTGTCGACGCTCTCCGTCGTGCCCTGGGAAAGCGATCCGACCGCGCAGGTGATCTGCGATATCGCCGATACCAATGGCGATAGCGTATCCTACACGCCGCGCAACGTGCTGAAAAACGTCATGCGGCTCTACAGCGAAAAAGGCTGGCGCGCCGTCGTTGCACCGGAAATCGAGTTCTATCTCGTGGCCGTCAACGAAGACCCCGATTATCCGCTGCATCCGCCCAAGGGCCGCTCTGGCCGCTCGATTTCAGGCGGACAGGGCTATTCGATTGCCGGCATCAACGAATTCGACGAGTTGATCGACGATATCTACCACTTTTCCGAAAAGCAGGGCCTGGAGATCGACACGCTCATTCACGAGGAAGGCCCGGCCCAGCTGGAAATCAACCTGCGCCACGGCGACCCGATCCAGCTTGCCGACCAGGTGTTCCTGTTCAAGCGTACCATTCGCGAGGCAGCCCTGAAACACGGCATCTATGCCACGTTCATGGCCAAGCCCATGCAGGGGCAGCCGGGATCGGCCATGCATATCCACCAATCGGTTGTGGATGTGAAAACCGGGCAGAACGTGTTTTCCAACGAGGACGGCTCGCCCTCGCGCGCCTTCTTCCACTTCATCGGCGGCATGCAGAAATATGTGCCAAGCGCGCTGGCCATGCTCGCCCCTTATGTAAACTCCTACCGCCGCCTGACGCCCGACATGGCCTGCCCGGTCAACAATGCCTGGGGCTATGACAACCGCACCACCGCATTTCGCGTGCCGGTTTCGGATGCGGCGGCACGGCGCGTGGAAAACCGCCTGCCGAGTTCCGATGCCAACCCCTATCTGGCGCTCGCGGCATCGCTTGCCTGCGGCTATCTTGGCATCATGCGCGAGATCGAGCCGACGGAACCCACCTATGACACGGCCAATGAAGGCTCCATCGACCTGCCGCGCGGACTTCTGGAAGCCGTATCCCTGCTGGAAGGCGAACCGGCCTTCGAAGAAGTGTTCGGCAAGGAGTTCATCGGCATCTATGCGGGCGTCAAACGCGGCGAGTTCGAGACCTTCATGCAGGTGATCAGTCCCTGGGAGCGTGAATTCCTGCTTCTGAACGTGTAAAGGTGGCACCCATGAACTGGCAAAGCCCCCTGGCTCCCGGCCTGTCCTGGTATCAGGACAGCGTTGCGGATCGCCCGACCTATGAGCGCCTCGACGGGTCCATCTCGGTGGATGTCGCCATTATCGGCGGCGGCTTCACCGGGTTGCAGGCCGCCTACAATCTCGTCAAGCGTGGCGTCTCGGTCATTCTCATTGATGGGGCGCGCTTTGGCGATGGCGCGTCCGGTCGCAATGGCGGACAGCTGGGCACCGGCCAGCGGGCCTGGCCGGACGAAATGGAAGAGGAACTGGGCTTTGACCGCGCCAAGGCGCTGTTCGACATGGCCGAAAACGCCAAGCGCCATCTGCTGGACTTTGCCGAAACCCATGGCATCGACATGGAATACATGCCGGGCCAGATGAATGTTTCCCACCGGGCAGGCAAGGCTTCCGAATATCAGCGCTCGGCCGAGGTGATGGCAACGCGCTTCGGCTATCCTCATGTGGCGTTCATGGACCGGGCCGAGACGGCTGAGCGGCTGGGTTCCAGCCATTATCACCACGGCGTGCGCGATATGGGTACCGGGCACATTCACCCGCTGAAACTGCTGGTGGGCCTTGCGCGTGCAGCCGCCGAGGCCGGCGCGCGGATCTGCGAGATGACACCGGCACAGAGCATAGAACGGATAGGCGCCAAGGTGCTGATCGACACCGGACGCGGTACGATCACCGCTGATCGTGTGCTGATAGCCACCAATGCCTATATCGGCAAGCTGGAAAAGGTCACGGCTGCGCATGTCATGCCGATCCGCTCCTTCATCGCAGCAACCGAGCCGCTGGACCGCTTCCCCGACATTCTGCCGGGATCGGAAGCCGTGGCGGATTCGCGCTTCGTCGTGCGCTATTTCCGCAAAAGCCGTGACGGTCGCCTGCTGTTTGGCGGGCGCGAGGCCTATACCGCCGACAGTCCGCGCGATATCTCGACCCATATCCGTCGGCAGATCGCCGAAATCTATCCGACCCTCAACGAGATCGGCATTACCCATTCCTGGGGCGGATCGGTGGGCATCACCCTGCCGCGCAAACCCTTTGCCCGCGATGTCATGCCGGGCGTAACCTCGCTTGCCGGCTATTCCGGCCATGGCGTCATGCTGTCAAACTATTGTGGCAAGATCTATGCGGATGCAGTGGCGGGAAACAGCAGCGAACTCGATCTGTTCAAGCAGTTGAAGGTACCGCCCTTCCCCGGCGGCCAGACCCTGCGCAAGCCTTTGCTGTTTCTTGCTCTGACCTGGTATGCGCTGCGCGACCGTTTCTGACGGTCACGTGAAGACAGTTCCCGAATACGGGGGCTGGCGTTTTTAAATCGATTAGATTATGTATGTGAACAACCCCGAGACTTTGAAAGAGCAAGGCATGAGCAGCCAGATCATTCCCGTGGAACCCTTCGACTATGTCGTCTTTGGCGGCACCGGCGACCTTGCCGAGCGAAAACTGCTTCCCGCCCTCTATCACCGGCAGATCGAAGGCCAGTTCACCGAACCGACCCGCATCATCGGCGCTTCGCGCAGTGCCCTCAGCCATGACGAATTCCGCAAATTTGCCGACGAGGCGCTGAAGGAACATCTGAAGCCCGGCGAGTATGCGGACGAGCAGGTGGCGAAGTTTCTGGCACGCCTGTTCTATGTCTCGGTGGATGCCAAGTCCGATACGGGCTGGGATACGCTGAAAAAGCTGCTGGATGACGGCAAGGACCGCGTCCGCTCCTTCTATCTTGCTGTATCGCCTGCGATTTTCGGTGCGATTTCGGAAAAGATCCGCGACCACAAGCTGATCACCAAATCCACCCGCATCGTTGTGGAAAAGCCGATCGGCCGCGATCTCGCCTCTGCGCTCGAGCTTAACGACACGATCGGTAAAGTGTTCAAGGAAGAGCAGATCTTCCGCATCGACCACTATCTCGGCAAGGAGACGGTGCAGAACCTGATGGCGCTGCGCTTTGCCAATGCGCTCTACGAGCCGCTGTGGAACGCCCAGTATATCGACCATGTGCAGATTACGGTGGCGGAATCAGTCGGCCTTGAGGGCCGCGCCGGCTATTACGATACGGCAGGCGCGCTACGTGACATGGTGCAGAACCATATCCTGCAGCTGCTCTGCCTTGTGGCCATGGAAGTGCCCTCCTCGATGGATTCGGAGGCCGTGCGCGACGAAAAGCTGAAGGTTCTGCGCGCCCTGAAGCCGATCACCGCTGCCAATGTGGAGCAGATGACGGTGCGCGGCCAGTACCGCGCCGGCGCCTCTGCCGGCGGCCCGGTGAAGGGCTATCTCGAGGAACTCGAAGGCGGCGTATCGAACACTGAAACCTTTGTCGGCATCAAGGCCGAAATCGGCAATTGGCGCTGGGCGGGCGTGCCCTTCTATATCCGCACCGGCAAGCGTCTGACAGCCCGCATGTCGGAGATCGTCATCACCTTCAAGCCGATCCCGCACAATATCTTCGAACCGGCGGCGGGCCGTATTTCGGCAAACCAGCTGATCATCCGCCTGCAGCCGGATGAAGGCGTCAAGCAGTCGCTGATGATCAAGGACCCCGGTCCGGGCGGCATGCGTCTGCGCAATGTCTCGCTCGACATGAGCTTTGCCGCCGCCTTCAATGTGCGCAATCCGGATGCCTATGAGCGGCTGTTGATGGACGTCATACGTTCCAACCAGACGCTGTTCATGCGGCGCGACGAAGTGGAAGCGGCTTGGAAGTGGGTGGACCCGATCCTGAAGGGCTGGGAAAGCACAGGCCAGCTGGCGCAGGGCTATACCGCCGGCACCTGGGGACCAAGCCAGGCCATCGCGCTGATCGAGCGTGACGGTCGCACCTGGCACGAAGGCTGATACCAATGACAACGCGCCTTCATTCCTTTGCCGATGCCACATCGCTTGCCAGCCAGCTGGCGAGCGATGTGGTGATGAGGCTTTCGCAGGCGATTGCCGCTCGCGGCACAGCCTCGATCGCCGTCTCCGGCGGCTCCACCCCGAAGCGCTTCTTCGAGGCGCTGTCGGGCCATGACATTGCCTGGGACCGCGTGATCGTGACCCTGGTCGACGAGCGTTTTGTGCCCGCCGACAATCCGCGCTCCAACCATCTTCTGGTGGAAACGCACCTGCTGAAGGACAAGGCGGAAAGGGCGATCTTCCTGCCCCTCTACCAGCCTGTTGCCGATGCGCTGCAGGCCGCCGCTATCGCCACGACGAAGACGCAGGATATCGGCAACCCATTTGACGTGGCAATCCTTGGCATGGGAACGGATGGGCACACGGCCTCCTTCTTTCCCGGCGGCAACCATCTGGAACGCGCCATTGCCGAAGACACGCCGCGCGGCGTGATGACGATGATGGCCGAGGGTGCCGGCGAGGAACGCCTGACCTTCACCTTCAGCAGCCTCAATGATGCGGGCTTTCTCGTTCTGCATATCGAGGGTGACGGCAAGAAACTGGTTCTCGATCAGGCAGAGGCCGGCACTGACGAGCTGGAAATGCCGATCCGCGCCATGCTGAACCGCGCGGCATCTCCGCTTGAGATTTACTGGGCGCCGTAATCACGCGCCCCTTTGACGTGGCGGGCGAGATGCCCGGCCACGCGACAACCACGCAAACGACAGGCACCGGCGGCGCCGCCCAAGCCCGCCAGCGTCTGCTTATGGAGGATTGGACAATGGCAGCCCATTCGAGCATCGAAGCGATCACCGCCCGCATCGTCGAGCGTTCAAAGCCGCACCGCGAGGCCTATCTTGGCCGCGTGCAGAAGGCGATCTCCAAGGGCGTGCACCGCTCCACGCTCTCCTGCGGCAATCTTGCCCATGGCTTTGCCGTCTGTTCCCCCGCCGAGAAGGACGCGCTTGCCGGTGATGTCGTGCCCAATCTCGGCATTATCACCGCCTATAACGACATGCTTTCGGCCCACCAGCCCTATGAGATCTTTCCGCAAATCATCCGCGATGCAGCGCGTGCGGCCGGTGGCGTGGCACAGGTGGCCGGCGGCGTTCCGGCCATGTGCGATGGCGTGACGCAAGGCCAGCCGGGCATGGAACTGTCGCTCTTCTCGCGCGATGCGATTGCCATGGCAGCCGGCATCGGCCTGTCGCACAATATGTTCGATGCGGCCGTCTATCTCGGCATTTGCGACAAGATCGTGCCCGGCCTCGTCATCTCGGCGCTGACATTCGGCCATCTGCCGGCAATCTTCATTCCGGCCGGCCCCATGACGTCGGGCCTGCCGAATGACGAGAAGTCGCGCATCCGCCAGCTTTACGCTGAAGGCAAGGTTGGCCGCGCCGAACTGCTGGAAGCCGAATCCAAATCCTATCACGGCCCCGGCACCTGCACCTTCTACGGCACGGCCAATTCCAACCAGATGCTGATGGAAATCATGGGCTTTCACATGCCCGGCGCCTCTTTCGTCAATCCCGGCACGCCGCTGCGCGAAGCGCTGACCAAGGAAGCCGTGAAGCGCGCATTGGCGATTACCGCACTCGGCAATGAATTCACACCAGCCGGCGAGATGATCGACGAGCGCTCCATCGTCAATGGCGTGGTTGGCCTGCATGCGACCGGTGGTTCGACAAACCACACGCTGCATCTCGTCGCCATGGCGCGGGCCGCCGGCATTCACCTGACCTGGCAGGATATTTCCGAACTGTCCGATGTCGTGCCGCTTCTGGCCCGCGTCTATCCGAATGGCCTCGCCGATGTGAACCACTTCCACGCCGCCGGTGGCATGGGCTTCCTCATCAAGCAGCTTTTGAAGACCGGCCTTGTGCATGACGATGTGCGCACCGTATTCGGCCATGGGCTGGAAGCCTATACGGTGGAAGCCAAGCTCGATGACAACGGCGCCGTGATGCGCCAGCCGAGCCCGGAGGTGAGCGGCGATGCCAAGGTGCTCGCCACCAGCGACAAGCCCTTCCAGACCAATGGCGGGCTGAAAATGCTGCATGGCAATCTCGGCAAGGCGGTCATCAAGATTTCCGCCGTCAAGCCCGAGCGACATGTGGTCGAAGCGCCAGCAATTGTCTTCAACGACCAGCAGGAGCTGCAGGAAGCCTTCAAGCGCGGCGAGTTGAACAGGGATTTCGTCGCCGTGGTGCGCTTCCAGGGCCCAAAGGCGAACGGCATGCCGGAACTGCACCGCCTCACCCCGCCGCTCGGCGTGCTACAGGATCGCGGTTTGAAGGTGGCGCTCGTCACCGACGGGCGCATGTCCGGCGCCTCCGGCAAGGTGCCTGCTGCCATCCACGTGACGCCGGAAGCCTGCGACGGTGGCGCGATCGCCAAGATCCAGAACGGCGACATGATCCGTCTCGATGCGGTCAACGGCACGCTGGAAGTGCTGGTGGATGCGGCCGAATTCGCCGCCCGCCCGCTGGCCGAGGTCAACCTGGAGGACAATGAGTTCGGCATGGGCCGCGAACTGTTTGCCCCCTTCCGCCGCCATGTCGGCCCGGCCGATGCCGGCGCCAGCGTGTTTTTCGGATGAGAATGAGCAAGGGCGGGCAAAAATCCGCCCTTGCATTTCACCTCGCCAATCCCGCCACGGCTTGGAAGCTTTTATCCGGCAGCGGAATGGACTTTGCCAACGTCACGAGTTCACGGACATCATCCAGCGTCGGCATCAGTTCCAATTGCCCATGCGTCAGCTTATTGCGCATATCGGCAAATTTCCGCAGGCTTCCGCCATCATGCTGTTTGATATAGCCCTGAGAGACGAGGAGATCGATCAGGGCACGCGCAGAGATCGTCTTGCCTGCCGACCCGGGATCCAGGGCTCTACCGATCGCTTCGAGGCTTGCCCATGCAAGCATGAGCCCGGCGCGTGGATCAATTTCAGCCAGTTGCCCTACCGTATCAAGCGTTTGTCGAATTTCAGAATTGGGTGTCGGGGTGATCGATGTCTGATCCGAGGCGAGGTACAACACCTCAAGCGTCCAATCCGGCCGGCCCGCAAACAGGGACTGCAATTGCTTGATCTTCGTGTTGTTCGATGGATTCAGCGGGTTGATGACCTCCACCACAAGCCCCGGCTGCTTTCCGACTGCCAGAGCATCAGGTCGATACTTACCCAGGAAATCCGGGATGTCCTCAAGGCCTGGCTCCCGCACCACGCGATAGCCCTGCGCGCTCCAGATCGGCTCCATTTTATCAAGCGCCGCACGCTCGGCTGCTGAATGATCCAGCATCATGACAGTTCCTCGTGAAGATCTGACGTTATCCTAACATAGGTCACCGGCTTTGCCGCCTCTAAAGCGTCGGCCAGGATTGCGCTTGGACTACCAAAGCTGAACACTTTGCCCGGCTCAAACTTTTGCACAACAACGCGTTCTATCAACCTGTCATCATCGTAAACGCAGCGGTTCATGGCATCCAGAATGGGCTTCACGCGATTGTCGACATCCCCCGACAACTGACCATCGGGAAAGATGTAGATCGTCACGGCAAGCGGATCGGTCAACAGCCATGAGCCGGCTGGCAGGGCCGCACGTGCAAAGCCCGCCACGAGGCGTTTCCATGCCTCCTTGGAATCAGTCGATGCCTGCAGGCTCAAGGGAGTGCCCGGCACGATGAATTCAAAAGGTAGATCTGGTTCCAGAGCGATCACCGCGCAGCGATTGTTCACTCCATGATTGTATTGAAATCGATCAGGAAGAAAAGCGGGTTGCGCCCGAGGCGTGATCTTTACTCAATGGCATGCGGAACATGCGGTTTTGACTATCAGCTTGAAAAGGGTGCCTTCCCCCTCACCAGCTGCGCACGTCCAACTTCTTATCCTTGTGGGCCGGGTGGGTGGAGAAGATGAACACGCGGTCGAGTTCCTTCTGCGTCAACAGGCGCAGGAAGCGCACATCGACCGTATTATTGGCGTTCTGGCGCATCAGAACGCAGCCGATCTTCATGATGCGGGCATCTGGAATATCGAGCACGAACTCGGTGGGAAGGTTGGTCTGGGTCAAAAGCGCAAGCATGGCGCCGCTCATGGAAATACGCACAACATCACAACGGCGCGCCGCCATGTGCATCACATGCTTTTCCGTATATTCGATGCGCCCGGCATTCATCGTATCTTCCATCTTGAACCGGCTTTCCCGGTCATACATGAAAGATTCTTCGCGCTTCAGATAATGCTTTGGAACGCCTGACATTAGAGCCTCAATATGCCACATCGAATATGCGGTGATACTAGAGGCCGAAGCTTAACAGAGCGTATGGAAGGGGGCCCTGATAGACCCTTTGAAATCCAAAACTTGCGGGGCTTTCGGTGATCAGACCCGGTAGGTTTGACCGTCTGCATCAAAAAGATGCATCTTTGCCGGATCGGCGGCAAAGCGCAGCATTGCCCCCTTCTCCACCTTGAAGATGCCGGGCATCTTGGCAACGATCGGCTCCTCGTCTGTCAGGCCCTCGATATAGAGCAGCGTGACCTCACCAAGCGCTTCGACAATCTCCACCTTGCCCTCGAACAGATAGTCATCGCTCGTCGTCACCGTCAGGTCCTCCGGACGGATGCCGAAGCTTGCCGCCTTGCCGCTTTCCGACGCTTGGGTTGCCACCGGAACAGAGACGATAGTGCCGCCACGAAGCTCGATGCCGGTCTTCTCGCCGGTTTCCTTGATGGTTGCCGGAATGATGTTCATGGCCGGCGAGCCGATGAATTTTGCGACAAACAGGTTCTTCGGCCGCTCATAAAGTTCGAGCGGCGGGCCGACCTGCTCAATACGGCCGGCCGACAGAACCACGATACGGTCTGCCAGTGTCATCGCCTCCACCTGATCATGGGTCACATAGATCATCGTGGTATCGGGCATGCTCTCGTTGAGCTTGGCGATCTCGATACGGGTCGCGACACGCAGGGCCGCATCAAGATTGGACAAAGGCTCGTCAAAGAGGAAGACTTTCGGATCGCGGCAGATGGCCCGGCCGATCGCCACACGCTGACGCTGGCCGCCGGAAAGAGCCTTGGGCAGGCGCTCCAGATATTGCGTCAGCTGCAGGATATCGGCGGCCGCGCGCACGCGCCGGTCGATCTCCTGCCTGCTTTCCTTGGCAATGCGCATGCCAAAGGCCATGTTGTCATAGACCGTCATATGCGGGTAGAGCGCATAGGACTGGAAGACCATGGCAATACCGCGCTTGGATGGCGGCACTTCGTTGACCTTCTGACCATCGATCAGCATATCGCCACTGGTGATTTCCTCCAGCCCGGCAATCATGCGCAACAGTGTGGATTTGCCACAGCCGGACGGCCCGACGAAGACGATGAATTCGCCCTGGCGAATATCAAGGTCAATGCCGTGCAGCACTTTCACCTGGCCATAGGCCTTGCGAACATCCTTCAGAACCAGTCCGGCCATGTTTCTCTCCCCTTCGTTTATCAGGCGTGGCGCGCGAAAAACGCACCCCAGGCCGGCAGGTTTATGGTCTGTGCATCCACTGCGCTGTCAAAGCCGTGGCCGTCCAGCACCTGCCAGTCTCCCTCCGGCAGGCTGGCCGTCACCGCTTCGCCGCTCATGTTGAACAGGCACAGGATCGTCTCGTTGCCAAACCGGCGCTCATACCCCAGCACGGCGCCTTCGACGGGCAGGAAGTCGATCTCGCCCTTGGCAAAAGCCGGGTGCTGGCGGCGGAAGGCGAGGAAGCGGCGATAGTGCTCCATCACCGATGTCTCGACGCCCTGTTGCACATTGACGGCGCGCAGCTGGTGTTCAACCGGGATCGGCAGCCAGGATTTTTCCGCATGCGAGAAACCGGCCTGCGTGGCATGATCATCCCAGACCATCGGCGTGCGGCAGCCATCGCGGCCCTTGAATTCCGGCCAGAACTGGATGCCATAGGGATCCTGCAGATCGGCAAAGCCGATATCGGCTTCGGTGAGACCCAGTTCCTCGCCCTGATAGATGCAGATCGAGCCGCGCTGCGTCAGCAAAATGGCCGAAAGCAGCTTGGCATAGGCATCGCGGTCCAGCACGTCGGCGCCCCAGCGCGAAACATGACGCACCACGTCATGGTTGGAAAAGGCCCAGCAGGCCCAGCCTTCGGGAGCTGCCTGCGCAAAACCCCTTTGCACTTCGGCAACCCGCTCCGGCGTCAGCACATCCGGCGCCAGGAACTCGAACGCGTAGCACATCTGCATCTTGTCATCGCCGGACGTGTATTCGCCGACGATTTCCAGCCCGCGCTGGCTATCGCCCACTTCGCCGACGGCGGCAATGGCCGGAAACTCGTTCAGAACGGCGCGGAAGCGCTTGAGGAAGGCAATGTTTTCCGGGCGGTTCTTGTCGTAGATATGCTCCTGGAAATTATAGGGATTGACCGCCGGTGCCGTGGAGGCATTGCGCCGTTCCGGGGCAAGCGCCGGGTTGTCGCGCAATTCCCGGTCATGGAAATAGAAGTTGATCGTGTCGAGGCGGAAACCATCGACGCCGCGCTTCAGCCAGAAGCGCACCACATCCAAAAGCGCATCCTGCACCTCCGGATTGTGCAGGTTCATATCCGGCTGCGAGGTGAGGAAGTTGTGCATGTAATATTGCATGCGCGTCGGATCCCAGGCCCAGGCTGACCCGCCAAAGATCGACAGCCAGTTGTTGGGCGGCGTGCCATCCGGCTTCGCGTCGGACCAGACATACCAGTCGGCCTTGGGGTTGACGCGGCTCGAGCGGCTTTCGACAAACCAGGCATGCTGGTCGGAACTGTGCGAGATGACCAGATCGATCATCACCTTGATTTGCAACCGATGGGCTTCGGCAATCAGCGCATCGAAATCCGACAGCGAGCCGAACATCGGATCGACATCGGTGTAATTCGACACGTCATAGCCGAAATCCTTCATCGGCGACGGGAAGAAAGGCGAGATCCAGATCGCATCGGCGCCCAGGCCAGCAATATGCGGCAGGCGCGCAGTGATGCCCTTCAGATCGCCGACGCCATCGCCGTTCGAATCCTGATAGGAGCGCGGATAGATCTGGTAGATGACTGCCCCGCGCCACCAGTCGGCATCGGGCATTTCAGTCGTCGTGGATGCAGCAATCATGCGTGTAAGACCTTGAGAGAAGAATGCTCAGCCGCCCTTGACGGAACCCGCCAGGAGGCCGCGCACGAGATAACGTTGAAGCGCGAAGAACACCATCAACGGCACGATGATGGTGATGAAGGCCGAAGCCGTGAGAATTTCCCAATTGCCGCCGCGCGAGCCGAGCAGCGCGTTGAGACTGCCCGTCAGCACCAGCTGGTCGCGGCCCGTCCCTAGAAACACGATGGCGATCAACAGGTCGTTCCACACCCAGAGGAACTGGAATATGGCAAACGAGGCAAGCGCCGGGAAGGAGAGCGGCAGCACGATCTTGACGAAGATCTCGAAATCGGAGGCGCCATCGACGCGCGCACTTTCGATGATTTCCTTCGGCAATCCGGCGATATAGTTGCGCAAGAGATAGATGGCGAGCGGCATGCCGAAGGCGGTATGCGCAAGCCAGATACCGGCATAGGTTTTCGATGAGGTACCGAAGAAGGAACCAACCTCGTTGTAAAGCCGCAGCAGCGGAATGAGCGACATCTGCAAGGGTACGACAATGAGCCCGACCACCAGTGCGATGATGAGCGCCCGGCCGGGAAAATGCATCCAGGACAGCGCATAGGCCGCAAAGGCGGCAATCAGGATGGGGATGATGGTGGCCGGAATGGTCACCGTCAGCGAATTGATGAAGGACTGGCCAAGCCCCTCGGCATTCACCACGGTGCGGTAATTGTCCATGGTGAAGGCGGGCGGCGATGACACGCTCAGATAGACGCGCTTGCCGCGCGAGCCTTCGAAGGGGCCGGTCCTGGTATAGACGTAGGAACCGTCTGTGTTGATCGTCAGCGTTTCACCGTCACCCAGATCGGCCGGCTGATTGGCCGGAAAGGCTGCCGGTTCCTGAACCCGCACGCCAAAGCCCGTGACGCTGCCGCCCTGCCCCGCCTCGAAGACCGAGCCGGTGATGACGTAGTTCGTGCCCTCTTGGCGGGCGCTTGCCGGATCGCCCAGCCGGCCGGCGCTGGTCTGCGTCGAACTGCTGAAGGCGGTCCACCAGCCGGATGTGGTGATCTGGCCCTTGTCGCGCACAGAGGTCACGAGAATGCCAAGCGTCGGGATCAGCCAGAGGATGGCGATGAAGATCACCGAAAGATGCACGATGAGGCGCGGCAGGCCAAGGCGGCGGATACGCACAGAAAGGTTCGTCATCTCAGTGTCCTCCCTGTTCGCGGTTGGCCTGGCGGATGTTCCAGACCATGATCGGCGTGACGGCTGCCATGATGATCAGCGCAATGACCGCGCTTCGGCCGCTATCGCCGCCGCCGCGGAACATCCAGTCGAACATCAGGTTGGCCAGAACCATGGTTTCCCATTGGCCATTGGTCATGGTCAGCACGATATCGAAGACCTTCAGCACGAGAATGGTGATGGTGGTCCACACGACCGCGATCGTGCCCCAGATCTGCGGCACCATGATCTTCCAGAAGATCTGCCAGCCATTGGCACCATCGATGACGGCGGCCTCGATGGTTTCTTCCGGGATGCCGCGCAGCGCTGCCGACAGAATGACCATGGCAAAGCCGGTCTGGATCCAGATGAGGATGACCATCAGGAAGAAATTGTTCCAGAAGGGCATGGCGATCCACACTTCCGGATCGCCGCCAAGGAAGGTCACGACGGCATTCAGCAGCCCGATCTGTGTTTCGCCGGCGCCGCGATATTCATAGATGAACTTCCAGATCACCGAGGCGCCGACAAACGAGATCGCCATCGGCATGAAGACGATGCTTTTGGCGATATTGCCCCACCAGATGCGGTCGGTCAGAACGGCGATGACAAGGCCAAGGAAGGTGCAGGCGGCCGGCACCACCGCCAGCCATAGGATATTGTTGAAGATCGACTGGCGAAAGCCCGCATCGAAGAAGGCCCAGCGATAATTGGCAAGACCGACATAATTCTCGCCAGTCCGGTCATGGAAGGAGAGGATGAATGTGGCAACCACCGGATAGACCAGATAGACGGCCAGAAGCACCACGGCCGGGCCGAGAAACAGCCAGGGGCGGATCGTGGCGCGGCGGTTGAGATTGCGTGATGCCTGCATCACGTCGCCATCGCGCACCGGCAGCGCCAGATTGAGGATCTTGTCCGAGAGCCAGTAATAAAGTGCGCAGACGAATACGCCGACGATCATCACGCCGACGGCCGACAGGATCTGCGATGCCATGTGCCCTCCTCGCGGCCCCCACCCGGACCGGCTTTGCCCCGGCTCTCATGGCCGGTATCTTGTTCCTGGCAGTCATGCGCCGCCCGCTGCCGGGCGACGCATCCGATGGAGCCTTATTTCAGACCATCCCAGGCTTTCTGGATTTCCGTGCCGACCTGCTGGCCGGACTTGCCGCCAACAAAATCGACCATGCCGGTCCAGAAGGCGCCGGCGCCGATCTTGCCGGGCATCAGGTCGGAGGCATCGAAGCGGAAGGTGGTGGCCGTCGTCAGGATCTCGCCCTGCTTCTTCAGCGCGTCATTGCCATAGGTCGCGATATTGACGCCCTTGTAAGGGGTGAGGAAACCGGACTGCGCCATCCACACTTCATGGGCGATCGGCGTCTTCAGGAAATCGATGAAGGCCTTGGCGGCGGGCGATTCCTTGGTGATGGCGACCAGCGTGCCGGCACCCAGAACCGGCGTGCCAAGCTCAGGCTTGGAGGCATAGGTCGGCATGTAGAAGAAGTCAGCATCCGTGCCGAGCTTGGTGCCTTCCGGGAAGAAGGTCGGGATGAAGGATGCCTGGTGGTGCAGATAGCATTTCGGCGGAATGCCGAACATGCCCTTCGGGCTGTCGCGGAAATCGGTCGAGGCCACGGCTGCCACACCGCCCGAGACATATTTCTCGTTCTTGGCAAATTTGCCGAATTCCTCAAGCACCGCGACCACTTTCGGATCGTTGAACTTCAGCGCGTTCGACACCCACTGGTCATAGGTCTCGCCGGTGTTCATGCGCAGCATCAGGTCTTCCACCCAGTCAGTCGCCGGCCAGCCGGTCGCGCCGCCGGAACCGAGACCGATGCACCAGGGCGTGCCACCATCCTTGACGATTTGGTCGGACAGCTTGAACAGGTCCTCCATCGTCTTGGGCACTTTATAGCCGGCTTCCTCGAAGTTTTCCGGCACATACCAGACCAACGACTTCAGGTCGGCCTTGTAGGGGAAGGCGAAGAAGGCGTCCTTGCCGTCCTTGCCCTTATAGGTGCCCAGATCAACCCAGGACTGGCCGGCGCCGTAATTGGCCTTCACCCAGGCGCCCGTATCTTCCTTCAGCGGCACCAGCAGGCCCTTGGCCGCCAGATCCTTCAAAAGACCGGGCTGCGGCAGAATGGCGATGTTCGGCGGCGAACCGGCCTGCGTATCGATGACGATCTGCTGCTCGTAGTTTTCCGAGGACGAATATTGCGCATTGGCGCCGGTGGCGGCGTTGAAATAGGCCAGAACGCTCTTGAAGAGAATTTCGTCATCGCCGCGCCAGGGTCCGAAAACCGAGAGCGTCTGACCCTTCAGGTCGCCATGTGCGGCCTTGAAATCCTCGTAGCTTTTCCAGTTAAACTTAGCATCCGCGCCTGGCGCGAATTTCAGATCCGCGGCGAAACCGGATGTTGCAACAAGGCATAGAGCCGCCACGCCAGCGAGTAGTAAGTGTTTCATGATCAGACCTCCCGTCAAAAATTGTCGATCTTCCTGCCTCGATCGATCAAACGCTTTCAAAGCGCTTTGGAACCAAAGAAGCCACGCCCCCGGCCTGTGAGTCAAGAGCAATCTTAACATGCACGCTGCCCGGCAGGGTGGCAGGGCAAAGAGGACAGAACGCTGCCGGATCTATTTTTGCGTTTTCGTAAGATCGCCTCGCTGATAAGGTGCCGAAGCGCTTTGGATGGCACCATGCCCGATGGCAGCCGGAAAAGCGGGAAGAGGCAGATCGTGAATCTCAAGCAATTGTCTGAACTGCTCGGCCTGTCGCAGACGACGATCAGCCGCGCGCTGAACGGCTATCCGGAAGTCAACGAGGAAACCCGCCGGCGTGTGCTGAAAGCGGCGCAGGAAACCGGCTATCGGCCGAACCGGGCAGCCCGTCGTCTGGCGACCGGCAAGGCGGGCTCCATCGGGCTAGTCATGCCGATTGCCTCCGAACAGGCGGCCGACATTCACTTTGCCGAATTCCAACGCGGCCTTGCCGACGAATGCCTGCAACATGAATTTCACTTCGTCATCATGCCGGCAAAGCTGGACGAAGAAGAGCAGGCCATCCGCGGCCTTGTCTCGAGCGGCAGTGTCGATGCCTATTACCTTGCCTATATGCGCGAGCGTGATCCACGCATCGCCATGGCACAATCAATGCCGATCCCCTTCATGGTGCATGGTCGCTCGATCGGCCTTGTGGAAGATTATCCCTTTGTCGACGTGGACAATGAGCGGGCCTTTCGCGAGGCAACAGAATTGCTGCTGGCGCTTGGCCATAGGCGCTTTGCGCTGGTCAACGGCCCGGCGGAGCTGGATTTCGCCTGCCGCCGGCAGATGGGCGTGGAAAAGGCGCTGGGTGCGGCAGGCCTGACGCTTGTACCTCATGCCATCAGCAATACACTGATGACCGATGCCAATGGCTACAAGCAAATGGCGCGGATACTGGCGGCACCGGAACGTCCGACAGCGGTTCTCTGCGCCAGCACGGTGCTGGCGCTCGGCGCCGTTCGGGCGATCAGCCAGGCGGGCCTGGTGCTCGGCCGCGATATTTCACTGATTGCCCATGACGACGACCTGATGCTGCTGAAGCCAGAGCATTTCATCGTGCCGCTCACCACCACCCGCTCATCGCTGCGCGAGGCGGGCCGGCGCATTGCCCAGCGCCTGATCAGCGCAGTGGCGCAGCCCGACGAGCCGCCTTTGCCGGGCGAGCTCTGGACGGCCGATCTCATCGTGCGGGCCTCTACAGGCCGCTCACCGGATTGAGACTGGGTTTGAACGGTATAATCAGAAAGTCGGGACCGGACGCCCGACCGAGCGATAGGCGGCGGTGACGGTATTGGCCATCAGCATGGCAATGGTCATCGGCCCGACGCCGCCCGGAACCGGCGTTATGGCAGCGGCCACCTCAGCGCATTCGTCAAAGGCGACATCACCGACAAGCCGCGACTTGCCCTCGCCCTTTTCTGGCGCATCGATACGGTTGATACCGACATCGATGACGGTCGCACCGGGCTTTACCCAATCGGCCTTGACCATGCACGGACGGCCGACAGCCGCCACCAGGATATCGGCGCGACGGCAGACCTCAGCCACATCCTTGGTGCGCGAATGCGCCATGGTAACGGTAGCATTGGCGGCCAGCAGTAACAGGCCCATCGGCTTGCCGAACAGGTTGGAACGGCCGATAACGACAGCATTCAGGCCCGAGAGATCGGCGCCATGCTGGTTGCGCACCAGGATCATCGCGCCGGCCGGGGTACAGGAGATGAGGCCGCTCGTCAGATCACCGCTCGCCAGCTTGCCGGAATTGACGACATGCAGGCCATCGACATCCTTTTCAGGGCGAATGGACTGGATGACCGGTTCCGATTGCAGATGCGCCGGCAGGGGCAGTTGCACGAGGATACCGTGAACGGCGGGATCAGTATTCAGCGTCTCGACCAGCGCCTGAAGCTCGGCCTGGGTGGTTTGTTCCGGCAGGGTATGCTGCACGGAGGTAAAGCCGCACTGCTTGGCCATGCGGCTCTTGGCATTGACATAGGAATGGCTGGCAGGATCGTTGCCGACGATGACGACGGCAAGACCGGGCTTCAGGCCGGCCTCTTGCTCAAGCCTTGCCGCCGCCTTGGCGACCATGTCGGTGACTGCTGCAGCCGACTGCTTTCCATCGATAATCACTGCCACGCGATGCTCCTTGCGCCATGCCGGCGCTGCCTGCCAAGTATACATGGGCAGGCCCGCCTTGTTCCATCACGGCCTATGCTGTCGAAAGCGCGATTGCAAGCCTCTTGGCGCCGTCCTTTAGCGACGTGAGGCAGTGCGGCGTTCTTCCCGCTCCGGCCAGTTGGGCTGACGATAGTTCACGACCTGCTGGCGCAATGCGGCAATCTCGCGGCGCAGGGATTGGATCTGTGCATCCGCCTCGGCTTCCTGCTCCTGTTGCAGCCGTTCGAGGTCTTCGCTGCGTTGCGCCTCGCGTGACATGATGGCGGCCAGAAGATGCGGCAAGGGCACATTTGCCGCGTCTGGCTGGCTGTGTGCCATCAGCACCTGCAGCAGGCGATGCGTCTCGTCGTCATTGTCCGCCTCGGGCCAGGTCTCGTGGACCGGCGCTCTGTCGGAAAGCTCTTCGGCCACCGCATCGGCAAAGCTCTTCTCTTCGCGGTAATAGTCCTCCAGGGATGGCATAGGCGGCTGCACCGGCAGTTTGCGAGGCATCTGAACCACAGCAGACGCCGCCGCAACAGCCGGCGCAACCGGCAGTTTTGCAGCTGCTACCGGCAGGGCCGTCTCTTCGAACTCGTCTTCGCGCGCTCGGCCAGAAGGCATCAGGGCGCCCGTCAGGCACAGGCCGGTCAAGCCGCCCATCAGCGCATAGAGCCACATGGGCAGGCCGCTCGCCACGGCAAGCTGCGGATCGGCTCCCCCTTCAGGACGCAATTCGGCAGGTTTGACGGCGGGCATCGCATCGCTGGCCCGCATGGCGTCCAGATAGGCCTTGCGGGCGCTGGCCAATTCGGCTTGCAGCTTTTCCCGTTGAAGCGCGGCCTGCGAAACCGGCGAGCTCTCCAGGCTCTGCCGACGGGCCTTGAGAGGCGCCAGTTGCGCATCCAGATCCTGCGCCCTTTGTTTGTAGGCGGACGACAGGCGCTGCAAGGCCGCACCAATGGCGCTGCGGGCCTCTTCCAGCGCGCCCTTGGCGACGACCAGTCGTGGATGCAGCGGCCCAAGATCCGCCGACAGGCGATCGACCTGCAACGCGGCATCCAGATGCCGCTGTCGCAGGCTGTCGAGACCGGAACCGTCCAGCGCGGCCGGGAGAGGCTTTGCCAGCACATCGGCCAGTGTCAACCCAGCCAGTGCCTCGACACGCTCTGCATTGGCGGCCATGGATGCGGCAAGCCGCGCCTCTTCAGCCTCAAGCTGGGAACGGGCATCCTGCAGGGCACTCATTTTTTCCAGTTCAGAGGGCGCCACATCCTGCTGGTCGAAGGTTGCCTGCGCCTGGTCGAGCGCCTTGCGGGCCGTTTCAACCGCAATGCTTTCGCCGGCGACAGCGGTGTCCTGAACGGCGCGCGCCACGAGGCCGGCGGCCAGATTGGCCAGAATGGCGGCGGCATCGGCATCGCCGGCCGTTGCCCGGACCACCAGAAGATTGCTGCCCTGCGGATGGGTGATCGCCAACATATGCGACAACCTGTTGCGCGCTGCCACTTCCTGCGCGCCGACGGTCATTTCCCGCCGCGTCACGATATCGGATAGGAAGCCGAGCGTTGTCGGCCGGTTTCCGGCAAAGCCTGGAGCGCCGATCCGCTGCATCTGGGCCGCCAGCGCATCCAGCACCGCCGGCGCCTGCAACCCGGCATTGGCGCGTTGCAAAAGGGCATTGACAGCGGCCGGATCTACGGCGCGCGACAGGATTTCCAGGCGCGCCTCCACCTGATATTGGCGCGACAGATCAACAGGCATCAAGAATGGCGCTACGGCACCGATGACGACAGAAGCCATCAGCACGATGGCCCGCCGCACTGCGCGAGACGCTGGCATCGGATGCAGCCCATCCGCTGATCCACTCACAGTGCAGGAGTTTCCGATAGCGCCCTGATCCAGCATCAGCTCAACCGTTCTTGCGGCAGCACCCTCGGCGCGCCTTTCTTTGTTAAGACAGGTTAAATTTGTTTGGCAAATAAAGCGTTAACAAAGGCGCAGGGACAGCGTCGCAGACCCTTCCGGGCCTGCCGCAGAACATCAAAAAACCCGGCAACGCGAAATGCGGTGCCGGGCTGTCCTTCCGGGGTATTGAGAAGGATCAGTGACCGGTGCTTGCCGGCGCCTCGGCCTTCACACCTTCGACGATCTTGACCGGCGCGACCTGCTTGCCGGCACTGCGCTCGCCATTGGCCCGGATATCATCCTTGGACAGGTAATCCAGCTGCTCGACCAGAACATCGAGCACATATTCGTCACCGAACCGCTTGTTCAGGTTCTCCTTGATGCTGGCGCGGAAAGCAGCCAGATCGAACTTGGCGGTCTGGCTGAGATCGACCATACGGTTGCCGACGAGCAGCGTGAACAATTCGTCGGTCATCATTTCCGTCACCGGAAGTTTCACCGTCTTGACCTTTTCCTTGTCCATCAGGAACGAGATGCGGGTGATGAAATAGCCCTGCACCGCGCCATCGTTCAGCATCGGCACATTGATGGATTCGCCCTTCACCAGTTCCGAACGCGCCTTCAGAAGGGCCGCCTCGTCCACCGGTGGTGGCGGGGCAGACATCTGGACGGAGAAATAGACTGCGCCCAGCGTCACGACGCAGACCCACAGACCGGTGAGGATGAGCTTGACCATCAGGACTCGCTGTAGAGAAACTGTTCTTGCGTATAGGTGCCGTCACCATCGGCGTCACGAACGGCGTTCTTCAACAGGTCGGCGACAGTGCGCACGGCGTGAAGATGAGCCTCGACCCGACGGGCATTGGTGGCAAGCTTTGCCTTCAAGGCATGCATCTGCTCGATATGCTTGACGGCCAGTTCCTGCGGACTGGTCGTGCGAAACAGCATGGTCAATTCATACAGGCAGCGGCTCTTATGCGCGTTCGAGACCTTGAGATCAAATTGGGCATCCTTGCCGATCCGCTCGTTCTCGTTGTCAATGATCAGTTCAAGCCGGCCAAGCACCGTCTTGATGCGATAATCATTCGAAACCACTTCCATATTTTCGGCCCCATTCTTCATTTTTATGCCTCACCGCGTTCGGTGGGAGCGAGGTCAAACACTTTTCGTTCGAAATCATTGATCATGCTGACAGCCTTGCTCTGGCTGTCTTCATTGGTCGTCGCATCCGGCTCAGCGCCGCGGACACGCTTCATCTGCTGCGAGAAGACCTGCTCTGCAATGCCGATGCCGCCGTTCTTGGACATCTGATCGGCAATCTGCTCAGACATCATGCTTTGCCAGAACTCGCCGGCCGAACCCTTGCCATAGACCTCTTCGCTATCCTTCGGCATCATAGAATTGACGAAGTTCTGCAGGATCGAGGCTTCGAACTTGCGGAACTCTTCCGGCATTTCGACGGATTTTCCGGTCTTGTTGGCCCGATGCAAGCCAGCCTTGCTTTCAGCACCTTCGAGAATATCGACAGCGGATGAAAAACCGTTGCCTGCGGCCGCCAGACTATTGGCGGCAAAGGCAGATCGCGTCGCCTTCAACTTCGCCTGCGCCGCCTGGACCTCGCTGGGGTCGGCAGCGCGCAAAACGTCGAGCACGAGATCACTGGGAGGAGAGATCGCCACTTGAGCTTCCTTTCGTCTGAAGTGGCGAGACTATGAGCTGTGAAGCTTGCTGCAGGCTGGCGTCGTCGCCAATCGGCCAAAAAGGGATGGCCATGCACCAATGGCTCTTAGTAGGACTTGCCGCCGCCGGGCATCAGCGTCACATCGAGAAGATCGAGGATGTCACTGTCATCCTTTTCGCGATCTTCCAGCGAACGCGCATCCTTCATCTGGTCTTCCAGGCGGTCGCCCTTGGTGCGCTCACGCATCACGCGCGCTTCCAGCACCTGCTGGACGCCGGACAATTGCTTGTCCTTGATCATCAGACGGCCGAACCGTTCCGAGTAATTGCGGGAAAACTGCATATGCAGGGGCGTCATG
This sequence comes from Rhizobium sp. FY34, assembly GCF_005222845.1. Classification (GTDB taxonomy): domain Bacteria; phylum Pseudomonadota; class Alphaproteobacteria; order Rhizobiales; family Rhizobiaceae; genus Neorhizobium. The sequence continues at coordinate 363,199 of NZ_STFZ01000034.1, forward strand.
GAGCCGATCGCCTGAATGACGAGATCCATTGATTCGCCCAGTTCATTGCGCTGGCGGGTGGCAGCCACAAGTTCGCCCTCGGCCATCTGTTCCAGATGGCGCTGGACTGCAACGAGCCGTTTCAGTTTCTTCGAGCGTGGTTCGTTGCCGCTTGCCATGGTTCCTCAGAACGAGTTGAAGACCGGCGCAAAGCCGTCGGCGAATTGCCGCATCATGGCGGCGATCGCCAGATAGAGCATTATGACGCCACCGCTGACGAGGAATGGCGTCGAGATGAAGTAGACCGGCACCTGCGGCGCCAGCTTGTTGATGAGGCCGATGGCCACGTTGAACAGCAGGCCGTAGATCAGAAAGGGGCTGGCCAGCCGCAGCATGATATAGGTGGAGGCACGCAACGTATCGGTGAGCGTGATCAGCAGTTTCTGCGGTTCCAGCACCGCCCCGACCGGCGTTGCCGTGTAGGAATCGAGCAGACCGTGCAGCACCATATGGTGAAAATCCATGAGGAAAAGCAGCATCAGGCCGCAAAAGGATATGAAGGATGTAACGGAGGTTTCCGAAATATCCTCAATAACATCGTGACCTGGCGGCGCCGAAAAGCCAATAGACATCGTGAGGATGGCGCCGGCAAACTGAAGGCCGAGAACATAGATGCGGGCGATCATGCCATACATCACGCCGATCAGGGTTTCCGAGGCGATCAACCCGACATAGGTGGCCGGCGGTGCAGACACCTTGGGATAGACCGTGTCCCACAGGATCGGCAACACGGCCAGAGAGATCGCAAGCGCCACGAACAGCCGGATATTGGCCGGCAGCCGCGCGCTTGAAAATCCAGGCAGGGTCATGAAGCAGCCGCCCATCCGACAGAATGTCAGGAATAGCGCCAGCACAGTACCCTGCGGATCAGTGATCATGAAATCGAGCCCAGTATCTTGATATCGAGGCCCTTGGCCAGTTCCACATGCGACAGGACCGGAAGGGTCGGGAACAGCCGCTCGACAATCATGCGGACATAGGAGCGCGTTTCAGGCGATGTGACAAGCACGAATGGCAGACCGCGGTCCATGAATTCACGGATAACCTTGCTGGCCTGTTCGCTGAACTCTTCCAGATTGCGCGGATCGATATCAAATTCCAGCACTTCGCCCTTCTGGTCGCGCTTCAGTGCCTGGTGGAAGAGAAGGTCCCATTTGCTGCCAAGCCTGAGCACGCGCAGCACGCCATTGTCGGCCAGATCGCCGCACAGCTGCTGCGACATGCGCACGCGCACGTGCTCGACGATCTGTTCCGTCTTGCGCACATGCGGCGCAAGCTCGGCCACCGCTTCCAGGATGAGATGCAGGTTGCGGATGGAGACGCGTTCGGCCAAGAGCAGCTTGAGCACCGCCTGTAGGCCCGAATAGGACATATGCGAGGAGCAGATCTCGTCGGCGAGCTTCTTGTATTCCGGGTCCATGCGATCGATGAGGATCTTCACGTCCTTGTAGGACAGAAGCTGCGGCAGGTTGTTGCGGATCACCTCAGAGAGATGGGTCAGCACCACCGACACGTTGTCGATCGGGTGGAAACCTTCGCGCTTCAAGTCATCGACAAAGGCTTCCAGAATGGAAACGGCCGGCATGCCGAAGGCGGGTTCGCGGATCTCGTCGCCCGGAATGCTGGGCTTACGGCCGGAGCCGGTGACGACCAGAACGTCGCCGACGCGCAGCGTGTTGGATGCCACCGTCGTGCCGTGAATACGGATCTGGTAGGATTTTTCTGGGATGGCGATATCGTCGGAGACCTTGATCTCGGGCACCACGAAACCATACTGCGTGGCAAACTTCTTGCGCATCTTGCCAACGCGGAAGGCCAGTTCCTGATGCGCGCCCAGAAGCCTGGTGGAAACCTGCTTGCCCAGCGCCAGCTCGATTTCCGATGTCTTGAGCATCGATTTGACGGAATCCTTCTCGGCTTCCTTGTTCTGGATGATCTTCTTTTCTTCCGTGTCGCGGCGCACCTTGTTTTCCGCCTCGATGCGGCGCGGCACGACCCAGGCACCAAAGGCCATCAGGCCACCCAGCGCGATGAAGGGCAGGAAAGGCAGGCCCGGCACCAGCGCCAGCACGCACATCAAGCCGGCAGAGACCGACAGGGCGCGCGGGTAGCCGCCCAGCTGATCGATCACGGCCTTGTCGGCCGTACCGGACGTGCCGCCGCGGGTGACCAGAAGGCCGGCGGCCAAAGACACGATCAAAGCCGGGATCTGCGATACGATACCGTCACCGACGGACAGCTTGACGAAAACGTCGGCCGCTTCGCCGATCGGCATTCCGTGGCGGAAATAGCCGATGAGGATGCCGCCGAAAATATTGATGGCGGTGATGATGAGGCCGGCGATCGCATCGCCGCGCACGAATTTCGAGGCACCGTCCATGGAGCCGAAGAACATGCTCTCCTCTTCCAGCTCCCGACGGCGGCGCTGTGCCTCCTTCTCGTCGATCATGCCGGCGGACAGATCGGCATCGATCGACATCTGCTTGCCGGGAATGGCGTCGAGGGTGAAGCGGGCGCCGACTTCCGCGATACGTGTGGCACCCTTGGTGATGACGATGAAGTTCACCGTCACCAGGATGAGGAAGACGATGATACCGATCATGAAGTCGCCGGACATCACCAGCGAGGCGAAGCCCGCGATGACGCCACCAGCGGCGTCGTGTCCTTCATGGCCATGCGACAGGATCACGCGCGTCGTCGCGATATTCAGCGACAGGCGCACCATGGTCGAGATCAGCAGGATGGTCGGGAAGGACGAGAAATCCAGCGGTTTCTGGATCCACAAGGACACCATCAGGATCAAAACCGACGAGGCGATCGAGAAGGCAAGGCCCATATCGATCAGAAATGTCGGGATCGGCAGGAACAGGATGCAAAGAATGGCAATGATGCCAAGCGCAAAGCCTACGTCCCGGCCACTCGGCGCGACCTTGGGAATGGAGAGTGCAGGTGGTTGTGCCATCGGATGTCCGTCTCTTCATGAGATGGTGGCATGACGGATGCCACACCGGTTCACCGATATCCTAGGCCGCGAAGCTTGCGCGAGGATGGCACAGGCAAGCCATTGGTCCGCCGACCTCGATCAGAAGCCGGACTGGACGCGCGAAAACACGAGATCCGCGAAGATCGACAGCTGACTGCCGATAAAGGGGGCGGAGAGGCCAAGGCTGAGAAGAATGGCGACGATCTTCGGGACGAAGGTCAGCGTCATTTCCTGAACCTGGGTCAGCGCCTGCAGGAAGGCAATCACCACCCCGACGACCATTGCGACGATAACGGCAGGGCCGGAGGCGAAGAGAACCGTTCTCATCGCGGCCTGCATGATTTCCAATGCGTCGGCTTCGTTCATGGAGCCACTCCTTCCCCTGAATGATTCAGGGTGATTCGATCGTCCCGTTTTAGCGGGACGATCAGGTCAGGTCGAGCGATTGTCTGTTTTCTATGTATCGCTTGTGGAGGACTTATCCTCGGTCGTCTTGGTCTCGACAGTGATTGGATTGTCGGAGAACACGACGCCAGCCTGGAGCAGAACCTTCTTGCCCTCTTCGGTCAGGACGATAACGCCATCGGAGTAGACTTCGGCTTCCTTGACCTTGCCGGTCACGGTATCGTCGGCGCTCTTGACATATTTGCCGACAAGGTCAGAAGCGCGCGTCAGGGCTTCCGCCTGAAGCATGCTCTTCAGATGCGTGTTGGTTTCGATCGACTGCTCGACCTGCGAGAAAGTCGCCAGCTGGGAAACCTGCTCGGAAGCGTCCATCGGATCGGTCGGATCCTGGTTCTTCATCTGCTCAACGAGCAGCGTCAGAAACGAATCGTAATTGAGGGTCGCAGCGTCCTTGTCGCTCGAGCTTGCCCCGGCATTGGCCCAGGGGTTCGACGATGCAGTCGCGCTGGAAACGGAGTCTATCGCCAAGGTGCAATCTCCCTACGGATCTGTTCAACGGTTGCCGGTGTCATTTCCTGATTGTTCAGGATCCGGTCCTCGATGGTGTACAGGCCGCGGATCGCCTTCAGGGCGTCAAAGGCACGGCCGCTGACGACCATGGCATCGATCCGTTTCAGTTCGGCCAGAACTTCCTCGTCCTGGAAGCAGGAGAGCAGCATGGTGATCGACTTGCGGAACATCACAAGCGACTGTTCCTTGCCTTCCGGGTTGATCAGCATCATCTGCGCGATGAAGTAGAGTTGGCGCAGCGGCGTGGTGGCGTCTTCCAACTGGAGGACATGGTTTTCAAGCAGGAAGGTCACGTCATTGAGAAACTCGAGCGCGACCTTGCGATCCACGCGCAGAACTGCTCCGTTGATGAAGATTCTTTCGCCCGACTTCAGAGAGATGCGCAGTGTGCTTTTCATTTAAGTCCATCCCTGATGATGGTTGTCACGTCGATAATGCCCTGGAAATTGTCTGACTGCCGCCGTCTGATCCGCTCGCATTCCTTCAAGATCCAGATGGCGATGGAGATCAGATTGGCACGCAACTCCGTGTTGAGTTCGTTTTCCGGCTGGCGAAGATCCTCGATGAACCGGATCCAGACACGTCGGGTGTAGAAGAGTGCTTCAATCGTCGCGCGGGGAACATTGCTGGCGTCGCGCGCCGCTTTGAGAAGATCGATGGACCGGTCGAGTGCCTGCCGTTCCCGGCTTTTGGCATCTGCGACGTCGTCCTCCATGATCTCGGTATATGAAAACTGGTACATTCATGTATCCTTCATTTTCACTCATTTCCTCCAGTCATCAGAGGAAGTTGACAAGGCTAAGTTGTTGAATGCGCGAGGTCAGCGTGTAGGCCGTTTCGAGCTGTGCCTGCAAAGACGTCACACGCGTGGAGGCCTCGTAAGGATCGACACCCTGAAGCGCATTCAGGTTGAGTTCGAGAATGTCCTTCTGTGCCGCCAGCGACTCGTTGGCGTTCTTCAGGCGTTCCGTCGAAAGACCGATTTCCGACCGCTGATTGTTGATGCCGGAGATGCCTTTGCCGATCGCATTCGTGGCATGCGTCGTCGCGACAGCGCGCAGGTCTTCCGGAACCTCTGGCCGCAGGAACTGCGTTGCCACAACGGTTCCGAACATGTAGCTGCGGAAGCCCTGGCTATTGGCATTCGTCGATGTCTCGACCACTTCCGACGATGTGATACGCGTCGTCATATTGGTGTCGCTGGCTTGCGACACATAAGTGGTCCAGAAGTCCTCGCCAGCGAGACCCGTATGAGGCGGGTCGGTCAGCGGCGCGGTTCCATTGAACTTGGCTTCCAGGCCGGTCAGATAGGTATCCATATCCGCCGGCGTCATGGCATCGACAGAGGGGATACCATTGTCGGCGAGGAACTGGTTGAGTTCCATTTCGACCGCATCATTGAAGGCGGAATTGGGATCGGTATAGTCGGCCACCGGCTTGACGTCGGTATTGGTGCCCGAGAAAAGATACTCGCCGTTCACCGAGGTATTGGCGACGCTCGTGAAGGTGTTGAGCGAGCTCTCAAGCGCAAGCTGTGCATCGTCCAGCGTCGAGGCGCTGCCTGAAAGCGCGGTCAGAACATCCAGGACATCCTGGCCTGCATCCGCCATTGTCTCAAGTGCCAGTTCGGAGGAATCCATCCGAGTCTCGGCGATGGAGTTCGTCGATATCTGGGTATCGATTCGCATGACGTCGCGGGTCAGGTCGAGATTGCGGGCCGTATCCGCCCCCAGTGCGACACCCATATCGGCGTGCACGCCGGTCGTGACTTCCTGGTTAGCCTTCGTCAATGCGTTCTGAGTTTGGGCCATCGTCTCACGAAGGCCGGACTGTACCGATACGGTAGAGCTAAATGACGTTTTCATGGTTTATCCCGCCGCTTCAAGCAAAGCTGCCATCATTTCATCGATCGTGCTGACAAGCTTGGCCGCCGCCTTGTAGGATTGCTCGATGTCGAGAAGCAAAGACATCTCCTCATCGATGCTGACCCCGGTTTCACTCGAATAGGCCTCTAGCGACCTTGAACTCATGGCCGATTTCGTTTCGTTCGCCGCGTCTGCCTTGCTTCTGGTTTCCTCCAGCCAGGAGGTCGATGCCGATGCATAGGTCATGAGGCTGAGACTGCCGCTCACGCCCGTCGCCGGATCGAAGCTTTGAGTAACCACCATGCCTTGAGCCAGGCTGTCGAGATATGCGGAATAACCGCTGCCGCCGGTCGTATTCATGACATAGGCGCCGCCATTCATGCCGCCATCGCGCAGAATGACCGGATTGTCGATCGCCAGTTGGTTGACGGAAATGCTTGCGGCCAGGCCGGGAACCACGGTTGCCGCCGTCGGCACGCTGTCATCGACACCATTGGTGAAAAGGCCTGCCAGCGGCGTCAATGTTCCATCGGGACCGGTTTCGGCGAATGTCACGATCAGGCCGCGCGCAATCTCGTCGAGCTGCGCCTGGTAGTCGGGAGCGATCTGATCGCGGATCTGCAAATGACCCTGGAGCGAACCGGAGGCACTGGTATCGGCGCCGACGCCTGGGCTCAGTTGCACGCCATCGATATAGACGGCATTGCCCGTGACCGAAGCCGTGTAGGTCGTGGTTGGCGTGAACGACACCTGCCGGGGCACTGTTTCAAACAGCGTCGTGCCATCGGATGTGTAGAGGGCCATGTCGCCATTGGTGCGCTCGCTCGTCGAGACACCGATGATCTGCGAAATCTGCTTGACCAGCGTATCGCGCGTATCGAGAGCGTCGCTGGCATCCTCACCGGCGACATTGGAGCGAACGACATCGTTATTGGCCGCCTCGAACTGCGCCAGAAGATTGTTCAGCTCATCGACATCATCCTTGATGTCCGCGTCGGCGCGGCTGCGGATCGCCTGAACTTCATTCGACGTTGTATTCAGATAATTGGCTGTTTCCTGCGCGGATGCCACAGTCGAAGATGCAAGCGTGCTCTCGCTGGGAGAGGCCGCATAGGCATTCAGGTCATCGGCCAGGTCGGAAAGGTGGGCGCTCGGCGAATTGTCATACTCGTTTCCGCCGAGCTGGCTGCGGATTTCCGTCACACCGGCGACGACTGTCGCTTGGCCACTGGCCACGGAGGTGGCGGTAATCGTCTGCCGAAAAAGCGCATCGTTTTGCGCACGATCCGTCGATGCAATCAGTGCGCCGTTTCCTGCTGTAACAAGAGCATTGGAACGCCGCACATAATTGGCATTCTCAGCATTGGCGATGTTCTTCGACGTGGTGGCGGTCTGCGCACCGGTCGTGTTGAACATCGACTGAGCCGTGGATAGTGAGGTTGTAAGCGACATTTATATTGCCTTTTCGGTGACGTTACGCCCGATTACCTCTTGAGGTTCACCAATGTTTCCAGCAGTTCCGAGCCGGTCTGGAAGACCTTCGAGTTTGCCGTGTAGTTACGCTGGGACTCGATCATCGCGGTCAGTTCTTCGGCGATATCGACATTGGAATCTTCCAATGCGTTGGAGAGGATATCGCCGTAGCCGCTGGTGCCGGAATAGCCCATGACGACGACGCCCGAGTCATTGCTCTGCGAGTAGACGTTGCCCGCCATCGGCGTGAGATTGTTCGGGCTCTGCACGGTTGCCATGGCAATGCGGTAGGTCGGGATCGACTGACCGTTGCCGTAGATGACCGATACGATACCATCCTTGCTGATCTCGACCCGGTCGACACCGCTGGCGCCCTGACCATCGATATCACCTTCGACCGAGCTGGCACTGCCGAGCTGTGTCGTCTTTGTGAAATCGAGATCCACGGCACCGAGTTCTGCTCCGTCAATCGTCAAAGGCGTTGTGGTGACAGTGCCGCCAGATGTCAATTTACCGTCTGCGCCGAAGGTCAGGGTATCGGTGCCGAGTGTGGTCGTCGTACCGACGCTATCGGTATAGCTGATGGTCAGATCCCACGAATTGGCCGCAGTCTTTGTGTAGTTGAGATCGAGCGGACGGGAATTGCCCTGCGAATCAAACGCGACAACCGAGGCCTTGTAGCTGGATGCAATCGCAGCGTTGGCATTGAGATTGCCTTCCACCACACCTTCCGTCGAGGGAGTGGCGTTAAGACCGCCTGAGTCGATATTGATCGGCACAAGGCCTTCAAAACCGTTGATGACAATGGTCGGATCTTCCGTCGAGGAATAGGGGTAGCCCATCAGGGTGTAGCCGGCGGAATTTTGCAGCGTTCCGTCATCCATCTCCTCGAAATTGCCGGAGCGGGTCATGTATTCGGTGCCATCGCTGCCCTGGACGACGAAGAAGCCATCGCCATCAATGGCAAGGTCTGTCGCAGACGTGGTGTAGGTGAAGGAGCCCTGGTCGTTGATCGAATAGCGGACGGTCGTTTCAACGCCGCCGGAATTATAGCTTGAACCCGAACTGGGCAGCAGCATCGACGAGAACTGTGTAGATGACTTTTTGTAGCCCACAGTGCTGGAGTTCGCAATGTTGTCGCCAACCGTGCCGAGCCGGTTCGCCTGAGCGTTCATACCGGAGACACCCGTCCGCATCGTTCCATAAAGGCTCATATCAAATCCTCGTTTTGCCTATACTCCCACACTATGCGCCGGGCCTTGCGTGAAGCTGTCTGCTGCGTCCTGTGCGCGCAGGAAAGGCGTGTTGCCCGCCTTGTCGAGGCAGGCCGTCGGCAAGCGCCTGGACAACAAAATACAACCCCGGAGATCGACGTCGATTTCCGAGGTTGTATCTGGATAATATTTGATGAAGATCAGTATATTTCGACGTTGAAATGTATCACTTCCAGTCGATGCAGTATCCCAGGAAGCGTTTGGAGTCGATTGGATCGAAACTCAGCTTCTTGCGCAGCTTCTTGCGCAGCTTGCTGATATGGCTTTCAACGACGTTTTCTTCGACTTCCTCGTCGAAAATGCCATAGATCGCGTTGAAGATCTGGGTCTTGGAAACGCGACGGCCGCGGTTGGCGACCAAATACTCAAGAATGCGACGTTCCCTGCGCGGAAGCGCAAAGATCTCGCCCTGGATTTCCGGGTCGCGACCATCGTCGAAGACGCGGATCGGGCCGATATCCGTGAAGTTGGTGAGTGCCTTGATGCGACGGCGGATAGCCGCAGCACGCGCAAGGATCTCGCGGGGATGAACCGGCTTGCGCACGACATCATCCACGCCGCTGTCGAACAGCGCAAGCGTTGCCTCCAGCGAGGGGTGATCGCTCACCGCAATCACCGGCGCCATCGAACGGTCGCGGATAGCCCGCGGCAGTTCGAGTGACAGGCCTGTCTGGCCCAGCAGGAATGCCTCTACGGCGGCAATGTCTGTGTCTGCCGCCGTATTCACCCATTCACCGAATTCCTTCGGATCAAAACCTGTTGAGGGCACGCCCTCACGTCCAAATAGTGAGGTGTAACCCTCTTTAACAAGCTCTCGCTCATCAACCACTACGATCATTCGTCCGCCTCCGAATCAGTGTGGTGCCTCGATGACCTATGGGTACGAATCGAGGGATTCCCGGACAACTACACGAAGTTAACCATAGCTTTTAATAGTTGATTAACGAATGGGCCGCGATTTGCCCTACATCTAGTGGCAATCACGGGAATTCACACAAATTTGCGGGGGAAAAGTTAACGTGCGACAACGCTGCCCTTGCCTTGCCACCTTTTGGCCGCAAGCGCGGCAAAGGACGAAACGGGCCTTGGGCCGATCGATATCTCAATTATTGGTTGTAGTCATTGGCAGAATTGCTGAGCCCCCGAGGTCCATTTTCCATAGCCCGTCGCGACGAGATTGGAGATGACCCGGCATACATAGCGCTTCTGGGCGGGGTCATTATTGGGACCCGCATGGTAACGTGCTACCGCCATTGTCCAGGTCTCGTGCCTGTCATGAAGGTTGCGCAGGAACTTTGCCGCATACTCAACGTTGCGCTTTGGATCAAGCATTTCCTGCGGCGAAGAGAAATTCTCGCCATGGAAATGATGGTTGATCTGCATGCAGCCCATGTCGATAAGCTCCTTGCCCTCGAGGCGGGCCGCCTGGAAAGTTTGCAGTGCCATGGACGGCGTTTCGGGGAAAAAGGCCTTGCCCTCGATGTTCAGCGCCCAAGGATAGAGGCTGCCCTTGCGCCCTGTCTCTGTCAGTCCGACGGAGTACAAGATGCCTTCGGGAATGCCGTATTTCGCGGCAGCGGCCTGTATCTCGCGCTCACATGCGCCGGCAGCCACCGCTGCGGCATCAGATGTAAAGCTGCTGAGGCCGAGCGCTGCCAGCAGCGATAACAGGCCCAGTGTCCGTATGAGGCTCATTCTCTCGTCTTCCCGATGTCTCGCCTGAACCTGAAGAACTGGAACTCTGCTCCCCGCCCTGTCCGGCGCCTCCATCAAACTGCTTGTCGCCGGCTGGCCCGCGCTGGCCCGGATCGGCCATTTGTCCCGTGCTATCCGCCTGGCTGGCGGGCGCGATGCTGACGGTGACCTGATCCACCGAGAAGCCCTGGTTCTTCAAGGCTTCCATGATGCTGCTGCTGTCTTCGCTCAGCTGGGTGTGCGCCGCCCGGTTCTCCACCGTCAGATGCACGCTGAGCGCCTCGCCTGAAAGCCGCAGCGTGGCGGTTACCAGGCCAAGCTCGATCGGCGTCATCTGAAGCTTCAAGGTATTGACCACCTGGCCGGTGCTGCTCTGGGCGGCCGCATTGGACAGGCTCGCACCGGGCTGCATGGCAGCAGTCCATTCCGGATCGCCCGACAATGCGGATGTCAGGGCAGCGCCATTGGCTGAAAGGCCAAAGCCGAGGAAGCGGCGTGAATCGAGCACGACGACGCCTTCGGCGCCACTGGAGGACGCGCGCGCTGTATCAAAGCGCGTCGTGCCATCGGCGTTGGTACCGATCGTCATGTCCATGCTGGCTGGACCTTCACGCATCGATGAGAAGCGGAAGGTGCGATCATGACCAACGGGCAGCGTTTCGTCGCTCGGCATGACCGAGCCGTCGGATATGCCGGACCCTTCGGGCATGCTGGAATGTTCAACAGCCTTCAAGCGGGAGGGCGCCTCTTGCGAACCCGTCACTTCCGCCGCATGCCGTGCGGTCGTGAGAACGCCTGCTCCCACCACGTCGCTGCTGAGCAAGCTGAGGACCGCCCCAGCTGCTTCGCCACCATTGGCGCCCTGGTCGATCGAAATGGCAGACGCGTCCGTCTCATCGGCCACGGAAGCCTCTGGCTGATGGGCATTCCCCTGCCCCTTAACGGAAGCCGTACCGGCTGCAAGCTTTGCGACTATGCTCCCATCGATGCCGGCATCCGCCGCAGCGGCGGTCGTCGGCTTCTGCGATGACGCGCCATCGGACTTGCCGCCAGCGGCAGTCTTGCCCGCCTGCGCGCTCGCCACACGCGTCCCGTCAGCCACATCGGCCTGATCCGCCTGCGACAGGGCGCCAGGATCTGCAACGGCCGTTTGCGCCTTTGCAGCGGCTGAAGCCCTTCGCGACGCGCCGGCTGTCGATGCGGTATCGAGTTCGGCATCGGCCGCCTCGCCGTCTGACGCCTGAGCCAGGGACACGGCGGCGCTCTGGGCAGCGCTCAGCGCCTCGCGCTTCAGCTGGAACTGTTCATTGAGGCTGGTAATGGACAATCTGGACGTCGAGGTCGTGGAGGCACGCAGCTTGATGCGGCCATCCGCTTGGCTGGTCTCCTCACCATCCTCGGGCGCACCGGAGCCACTTTGCTCTTCGTCGCTGACACTGCGCGTGTCGTACCTGTCGGACTGTGAAGACAGCGTATTGCTGAATGTTTCGCTTTCACTCTTCGATGACCTCGAAGACGGCGCACTGGTCGATGAGGCACCCGTCGCGCTGGGGCTCGCAGGCAGGCCGGGGGTATACATGAATTTATTTCTCCTGCTTCAAAAGGTCATCGATCGCGCTCAGTCTGGAACGGCCTCGATCGACGAATGTCTTGAAGTCGGGGTCGAGCGTTTGAGCTTTGCCGGTTGCCGAACCCATCTCGGCGGGAGTCTTTCCGGCGGCGTCATGCCCTGGAAGTGCCGATGTCTGTTCGGCACTGATCTGATTGGCGATATTGGCGGATGCATCTTGCTCGAGGCTGGCCTCGGTGGGGCTGCGGACCACTTCTTCGGCGACACGCTGGGCGGCCGCGCGCAAGGCCTGGTCCTGCGCCTTCAGCCCGTCTTCCGGGATCGCATTCAACGTTTCGAGAACGCCATCAATATGGCCCTTGGAGAGGTCTGCGACACCGCTATAGAGCTTGGCCACGGACCCGCCGGGCGAGGCCCTGTCCTTGCCGCGTTCCTTGGCCTTGCCGGCAGCAAGCGCCGCCAGATCGGAATTGCCGTTGATGGTCGCCTGGCGGGCAATGCGCAGATAGACTTCCTGCGCGCGGTCATCATCCATGAATTCCAGCGTGCCGGCGATATCGTCCGCCGAGACCTTTCCATAGTGCTTGATGACAAGCTGTACGAACAGATCGGCAAACTGGCCGGCATAGGGCGAATGCACGAAGCGCCGTGCATAGCGCCGTGAATAGCCCATGGCCTGTTCCACCTGATCGCCTTCGACGGCAATTGCCACGGACCGGCGCAGCGCGGCCTCCTCGACAATCGTGCCCGGCGCCACAAGCCGCGCCCAGTCGAAAAAGCCGAGCGCCTGCTTGGTATCCTTGGCAATCATTACATTGCCGGCAACCAGCGCGATATAGGGACCGATGCGCTGGTCCTTATACTCGGGCACCATGGCGGCGAGACTGTTTGCGACCATGAGACCGCGACCGCTAAGGTATTTGCGCAGGGCATCGGCCACGCGCGTATCAAAATTTCCGGATGTGTCGCGCGCAACCAGGAATTCGAGCGTTGCCGGATTGCCGCCGCTCATCGCGTAGATGAGCGCCGCATCGACATTGCGTGGATCCTCGAAAACCTTCGGGTTGATGGTACGCAGGCGCTTGTCGATCGTGCCGAGCATGAAGCGCTGCATTTCGCCCGCCGAATGGTCGCCCATCACCACGCTATCCTGCACGAATTGCAGCGAGCGCAACATCTGGTAGGGCTCAAGATTGTCGGAAATCTGCTGCGCACGGCTCTGCTGCGGCAGCCAGCTGACAAGCAGCGCCGCAGTCAAGATCGATAGCCGATGCTGGAGAAGCGATTTCATCAGGCCTTGTCGTCCTCAAGCAATATCTCGATACGTCGGTTCTGGTCTGCCAGCGGATTGTCCTCGACCTGCGGGCGCCGATCGGCAAAGCCGGAGATCTGCTTGACCCGTCCTTCCTGCAAGCCGCCATTGACGAGCATGAAATAGGCGCTGTGCGCGCGGGCGGCGGACAGTCGCCAATTGTCATTGGCGGTTCCCTTGAACTGCCGCCCGTCCGTATGGCCACGGATCACCACATCCCCCTGGCGTTTTTGCAGCAGCTGGCCGATCTTTTCCATGGCGATTACCATTTCACGGCGCGGCACCGCAGAGCCGACATTGAACATCGGCGCCTCTGTCTGGTCGGAAATCGAGATCAACATGCCACCTTCGGCCGGCGTGACGATCAGGCCCTCGGCAAGCTTTCCGGAAATACCGGCGATTTCCTTCTGGATGTCCTGTTTCAGCGCATCCGCTTCCTTCTGGCGCACAGCGGCCTCTGCCGCATCGGCCTGGATAGAGGCCGGATCTGGCCGCGGCATGGGAATGGGCGCGGCCACGCTCTGGTCAGTGGTCTTGCCGCTCGCCGCTGCGGCTGGTGGCGTGGTGATGGTTGCGGCGGCCTGCGGCGTGGGTGGCGTTGGCGGCAGCATTTCCTGCGGCAATTCCGCCGTTTCCGTGATCGGCTGCATCTGCGCCGGTGCTTTCTGCTGACCCTCGGCGCGGTTCACCTCGATCTGCTTGGTCCAGAAATCGGGATCGAAAGGATCACGATAGGCTTCGCCGCCATCGGCGCCCGTCGCAGGTCCGCTATCGCTGGCACCGCCTTCGCCCTTTGCGCTGACATTGGCCTGCTGACCGACTTCCTGCGCAATTTCAGCCAGAACCGAATAGGGATTTTCAAAAAAATCCGCTTCGGAATAATTGGCTTCCTCGCCCGAGCTCGAGGTCATGTCCTCGCCGCTGGCCGCGGCAGCGCCGACCTGATCGTTCTCCGCCTTGACCTTGGAGCGTTCCTTCTGCTCCTGCCCTTCGGCAGCATCGACGGGCTTTTCCAGCCCCTTCTTGGCAGGTGTCTCATCCGAAAGCTTGATCGGATTGAAATAGCTCGCGACAGAAGCCTTCGTCTCTTCATTGGCCGCGTTGACCAGCCACATGACGAGAAAGAAGGCCATCATCGCCGTCATGAAATCCGCGAACGCGATTTTCCAGGCACCGCCGTGGTGGCCACCATGACCACCGCCGTGCTTCTTGATGATGATGATTTCGTTCTTGCCGTGATGGTGGTTCTGTTCACTCATCCGAGCACCTTCTTCAGACTACCCGCCCACGCCGACATTCGGGTGACCAGAACAGCCTCATCAATATCAACAGAAATATCCAGATCGGGCGTTTCGACGTGGCGAAGCTCCGGAGCTTCAGGGCCAAGCGCCTCTTTCAGAATGTCGAACAGCGCCACCGGACCGCGCACGGTCAGACAGGCTGCCTTGTGCTCCGAAAGCGTTTCCTTGATCATCTCGGCCATATCACGCACGGCGCGCTCGGCCAAAACCTCCTCCATCACCGGTGCAAGAACCAGTGCCGCCTGATCCGCGACCGCAGCAGAAATCGTATCAACGGCCGCACGCAGACCTTCCTCGATCCGACGGCCGGCATCCTGCTCAAGACGCTGACGCAGATCCGCCAACGCTTCGGCATGGCGGGCCTCAAGCTTCTGGCGATCCTCTTCCCACTGCGCCCGGATGGTCTCCTCGCCAGCCTGCATGCCTTGCGCATAGGCTTCGGCACGGATGGCCTCGACATCGACGACCGGTTCCTCCGGCACGACGTCATCGAAGGAAAAGGACGAGGAAAAATCGTCATGGGACAGGGCCGCAGGCATCGCCGGGGGCGCGCTGAAATCCTTGAGATAGCGGCTGAGCGTTGCTGTCATAGGTCAGTTCCCGAACGATTGGTCTCGTGCCCGATCCAGCCAGAATTCCGGTGTCGAAGGATAGATCCACCAAACGGTGCCGCAATCATTTACACTGCCCTGATTTGAGTCCGAAGCACGCAAGACCATGCATAGACAAATAGCGTGAATATATCGGAACCTTAGGCAGCCAAACTTGTGCGAGGATGAAGATTGCGGACCGCAATGGTGCATTGCACGATCCGCCATTTGCCGAACCGCCCTTTCACGGGCGATCCGCATCGCTTGAGCGAGATTCTTACTGCTGGAACAGCTGCAGAATGTTTTGTGCGTTCGTGTTGGCGATCGACAGGGACTGAATACCCAGCTGCTGTTGCGTCTGCAGGGCCTTGAGGCGCGTCGATTCCTCGTTCATGTCGGCGTCGACAAGTCGCCCGACACCCTGATCAATCGCATCCATGAGGGAGGCAACAAACTCTTCCTGCATATCGATACGACTGGTGATGGCGCCAAGCGTTGAGGCGGAATCAGTCAATTGCTGCATCATGTCTTCGACGGCCAGCAGCATACCGGCAAGCTCTTCGTCCGTCGTATCGTTCGAGAGGGTTATTTCAGAACCGGACGTAACCGCGCCCGCATCGATCAGGAAGTAGCCTGCCGTCACGCCGCTTTCAGGCACGACCTGCCACTCTTTGGTCAGAATGCCGCGGCCAGCGCTCTGCGTGTCGATCATCACCGAGCTGGAAGCGTCATATTCCAGCGTGGTCAGCGAAACGCCGCCATCCGAGGCACGGTTGAACGAGGCAACGATGTTCTTCACCGAAGCGCCGGAAGACGAGGTGTTGTAGAGCCAGTTTTCACCGGAGAACGACGCCGATTCGGAAATAGAGGACAGCTGGTTCTTCAGCTCGGTCAATTCCTTGTCGATCTTGGTCTTGTCGACGCCGGGCTCGGAGGCAGCCACGATCTTCGACTTGATTTCATCGACGACGGAGATTGCCGACTCAAGACCGGTATAGGCAGTATCCACCTTTGCGGCACCGAGGCCCAAGGCATCCTGCACGGTTCCCAGCGCCTTGTTGTCAGAGCGCATGGTGGTCGCAATCGACCAGTAGGCAGCGTTGTCGGCAGCAGTTTCGACCTTGTAACCGGACGAAATGCGGCTCTGCACCGTTTCCATGTCGCTGTTGATCGAACGAAGTGTCTGAAGCGCAGCCAAGGCGCCTGTATTGGTGAGAATACTTGTCATGGAGGAACTGCCCCTGGAATGAATACGGGACATACCGGAGGCTACCGGCAACGCACGATCGCATCATGCTGGTAGATATGTCGGCAATCGACATCCACCCGGCGTTCTTAAAGGATGGTTAACACCATATTAGCGAAATTCGCCATAAGCAATAACCAATTCTTAAGAACCATTAAACCTGTCTTAACCTGCGCGAAGCTGTCGTGACGGAAGCCAAACGCAGAAAGGCCGCGCACCGGGCGCGGCCTTTCGAGATTGAGTGTTGAGAAAGCCTTCAGGCTTACTGGAAGAGCGACAGGATGTTCTGCGAACCGCTGTTGGCGATCGAGAGAGCCTGAATGCCCAGCTGCTGCTGCGTCTGGAGCGCCTTGAGGCGGGTCGATTCTTCGTTCATGTCGGCATCCACGAGCTTGCCGACGCCCTTTTCGATCGAGTCCATCAGATCAGCCACAAATGTGTCCTGAAGCTTGATACGCGAGGTGATCGCACCGATATCTGCAGCGGAATCGGTCATCTTCTGCAGAACGGCATCAACACCGGACAGTGCTGCGGCCAGATCGCCGGTCGTCATGGTTTCGATGTCCAAATCCAGCAGAGAATAGCCGGTGGATACAGTTGCGCCGGTCGAAGATTCGTAGATCATGTTCGTCGACAGCATTGCCGTACCCGTCGTAGCGTAGCTGCCGGTGCTGGTTACTTCGATCAGCGAGGAATTGGTCGTGTCGTATTCGAGCGTCGTCAGGCTGACATTGCCTTCGGAGTCGCGGTTGAACGAACCAACGATAGCCTGCGTGCCGGCAGCGTCTGTGTCGGAATGATAGACCCAGTTTTCGCCGGAGAAGGAAGCGGACTTGGAGATCGAAACGAGCTGATCCTGAAGCTGGTCGATTTCCTTCTGAACCTTGGCCTTGTCGACGCCCGGTTCCGAAGCGGCAGTGATCTTCGCCTTGATTTCATCGACGACCGCGATAGAGGATTCCAGAGCGGTGTAGGCAACGTCGGTGGTGGCAGCGCCGAGGCCGAGTGCGTCCTGAACGGTGCCAAGCGCCTTGTTGTCGGAGCGCATGGTGGTTGCGATCGACCAGTAGGCTGCGTTGTCGGCAGCGGCTTCAACCTTGTAGCCAGACGAAATGCGGCTCTGCGTGGTCTCCATGTCGCTATTGATGGTGCGCAGAGTGGAAAGAGCTGCGATTGCAGCGGTATTGGTCAGAATGCTCGTCATTGAAACGGCCCCTTGTGAAAGCAAAAATTCAGGGACACTCCGGTTTCTGGCCGGCAAGGGGTGCTACGCGTCATGCTCGTCCTGGCTACTTTTGTCCCAGACGCACCTCTTGAGTGGCTTCAGTTAACCTTAACATTGTTAATGAAGGGTAAAACATGAATCACATTTTTAACCATGTCTGCAATTCAGTCAGAAAAATTTGATGCGGCGTCTCGACGATCGTCAATAGCCCTTCCCGCAGGCCTTCACCGTTGAAGGCCAGGCCAAAACGCAAAACGCGCCCCCGAAGGAGCGCGATCCGCCAAATTCATAAATGTAAAGTGCGTTCCGATTAACGGAAGAGCGACAGGATGTTCTGCGAGTCGCTGTTGGCGATCGAGAGAGCCTGAATGCCCAGCTGCTGCTGCGTCTGCAGAGCCTTGAGGCGGGTCGATTCTTCGTTCATGTCGGCATCCACGAGCTTGCCAATGCCGGTGTCGATGGAGTCCATCAGGTCGGCAACGAACTTGTCCTGGAGGTCGATACGGCTGTTGAGAGCACCAACGTCTGCGGCAGCGTCAGTCATCTTCTGCAGTACGGCATCAACGCCAGACAGAGCGTCTGCGAGCTGGCCGGTCGTCATCGTTTCGATGTCAAGTTCCAGCAAGGAGGAACCAACCGAAACCGTTGCGCCGGTAGCCGATTCGAAGGTCATTTCGGTCGACAGCATTGCCGTACCCGTCGTGGCGTAGCTGCCGGTGCTGGTTACTTCGATCAGCGAGGAATTGGTTGTGTTGTATTCCAGCGTCGTCAGGCTGACATTGCCTTCGGAGTCGCGGTTGAACGAACCAACGATAGCCTGCGTGCCGGCAGCGTCTGTGTCGGAATGATAGACCCAGTTTTCGCCGGAGAAGGAAGCGGACTTGGAGATCGAAACGAGCTGATCCTGAAGCTGGTCGATTTCCTTCTGTACCTTGGCCTTGTCGACGCCCGGTTCCGAAGCGGCAGTGATCTTCGCCTTGATTTCATCGACGACATCGATCGATGCTTCCAGAGCGGTGTAGGCAACGTCGGTGGTGGCAGCGCCGAGGCCGAGAGCGTCCTGAACAGTGCCGAGTGCCTTGTTGTCGGAGCGCATGGTCGTGGAGATCGACCAGTAAGCTGCGTTATCGGCAGCAGACTCGACCTTGTAGCCAGACGAAATGCGGCTCTGGGTCGTTTCCATGTCGCTGCTGATCGAGCGCAGCGTAGAGAGAGCGGCGGTTGCAGCGTTGTTGGTCAGAATGCTGGTCATAGTAGATTAGTCCCTTGTTGACTTGATACTGTTGGGGGACATACCGGGCTTAGTACCGGTGATGACGTCTGGCTTCATGCCCACTCGGTTCCGGATCTTCTGGAAAACCAAACCCGTCATATGAGGATTACAATCGCAGAGATTGATTGCAGATTCCTTAAACAGGACTAGACAATCCGATAAAAATGTACGGTGATTCGTAAACGATTCGTTTCACACCGGTTTCGGACAAGCTCCGCGCGTTAACAATCACGGCAGTGCGCGGACTTCAGGTTGGCGCCATCCAGTGGTTGTGACCAGGAGCCGAACTTTGACCCCGCAGACCTTGTTTTCGAATGCCTCCAAGAGCTTTCAACGGGGCAAGTACACGGATGCTTTGGCTTCCCTCAACAAATTGCTGGACGTTTCGCGGGACGTCAAAACCTACATGCTCTTGGCTAAGACCTTGAAAGCGCTGAAAATGCCGGAAGAGGCTGCCCGAACGCTTGTCATGGCGGCAGAATTGGGTGGCTCTCGCTCCGAAGATTTTTACGCCGAGGCGATGAGGCTGTATTACGAGAACGGCAATGAGGATCTCGCCTTGAGCCTTGGCCGGCCGCTCTTGGAAAGAGCCCGCAAGGACGCCGATGTCGCCTTCATCATTACCAAGCTGTTCATGAAGCGCGGCCTGAAAGACATGGTGCGGGTGTTCCTGCCGGTTCTGTCGACCAGTACCGATGTGCAACACAATGGCCTAGCCTTGCAACTTCTGACGGGTGCGCCCGAAAATGCGCAGGATCGTGAAACCGTTGCCAACCTTTGGCAACGGTTGCCGCGCAGCTACATCATCATGCTGGCGCATCTTGTATTCCGGCGCGAGGTCAATGATTTCGAAGAAATGGAGCGCCTGCAGCCGCAACTGGACCGTATGCTGGACAGGAATTCAGAACAGGTTCTGCGGGCTGAATCCCCCTTCTACAACCTGCACTGGTTGGCCGACGAGCGACTGAACAAGATCGCCGGCTACAATCCGGGATCTTTCCCCAAGACGCATGCAGCCGAGCGACTGACCATGCCGCACACATGGGGAGACAAGATCCGCATCGGCTACCTGTCTTCCGACCTCTGGAAGGACCATGCGACGATGAAACTGCTCGGTGCCGTGCTGGAATTGCACGACCGCAGCAAGTTCGATATCACGCTGTTTTGCCATACCAAGGACAGCCACTTGCAGAAGGGCGATTTCGACCGCTCCGTCTGGGGCAAGGTCGTGCCTGTGCGCGATATGAGCGACGAGCAGGCCGCCCAGACCATTCGCGACCATCAGATCGACATTCTCGTCGAAATGAAGGGGCATACGATGGGCAGCCGCGCCAAGATCCTCAACCACAAGGCGGCACCCGTCCAGATCGCCTGGCTCGGCTTTCCCGGCACCACCTCGAATGTCGATCTCGACTATGTCATTGGCGACCATTACGTGCTGCCGGACCATTCCAAGCCGCATTACTGGGAAAAATTCTGCCGTATGCCGGAATGCTACCAGCCGAATGACCCGTTTGACCGGCCGCGCCGCAACCTGTTTACCCGAGCCGATGCCAACCTGCCGGAAGACGCCTTCGTCTTCGGCTCATTCAATGCCACGCGCAAGATTTCACTCAGCAATATCGACCTCTGGGCCCGGATCCTCAATGCGACACCGGACAGCATCTTGTGGCTGATGTGCAAGACCAATGACGCGCGCGACAATATCCTCAACCGCCTGAAGAAGGACGGCATCGACCCCAAACGTATCGTCTTTACCAAGTTCGTGACCTATGAGGAGCATCTGGCGCGCCTGACGCTGGCCGATGTCGGTCTCGATACATTCCCGGTCAACGGTCACACCACGACATCGGAACAGCTCTGGGCGGGCCTGCCCGTTTTGACGATGAAGGGCACGCATTTTGCCTCGCGCGTCTCGGAAAGCCTGCTGCGCGCCATCGATCTGCCGGAAATGATCGCTGAGGACGAGGAGGATTACTTCCAGCGTGCCGTCGATCTTTACCAGAACAGAGACAAGGTGAAGACCTATCAGGCGAAGCTGGAGCAAAACCGGCTGGTGAAGCCGCTCTTCGATGCCGAACGCTTCTGCCGTCATCTGGAGAGCGGTTATCAAATGATGGCGGAGCGCGCACGCAAGGGGCTTTCCCCCAACCATATCGATGTGCCGGCGCTGCCCCCCCGTTCAGAACCTTTCCTTGTGGAAACCAATCCATAGGCACTATCAGCCTTGGCACCAATTGAGAGCCGGGCGTCCGGCACGGGAGGCTTGCAGATGAGTGATCCGGCAAACGACAAGGCCAATCCCTATTCGAACCTGCCGGCGCGGGCGATCTGGCGAAAGGCGGTGGCGGAAACGCATCCGCTGCAGCAGGAAAACCTCTATGTCAAGAAGTTCCCGATGGCGCCGGAGGCCCGTATCAGCACGGCCGGCAGCTGCTTTGCCCAGCATATCGCCAAGACCCTGAAGCGCAGCGGTTTCAACTTCCAGGATTTCGAACCAGCACCGCCGCTGTTTCCCGCAGCGCTTGCCCAGAGCTACAATTACGGCGTCTATTCCGCCCGCTTCTGCAATATCTATACGGCCCGCCAGCTGCACCAGACGGTGGAACGGGCGATGGGCGGCTTTGTGCCGCGCGAGGAGCCGTGGATCAGGGCCGGCGGGTTTGCCGATCCCTTCCGGCCGCTTCTCGAGCCGGAGCCTTTCGAAAGCGTGGCGGAACTGGAGCGGGCGCGCCAGTCGCATCTGTCGGCTGTGCGCCAGATGCTCCACCAGACGGATGTGTTCATCTTTACCCTCGGCCTGACGGAAGCTTGGCATTCAAAGGCCGATGGCGCGGTCTTTCCGCTATGCCCCGGAACGGTTGCCGGGCGCTTTATCGAGGAAGACTATGCCTTCAAGAACTTCAATTATTTCGAGATTTTCGAGGACCTGGTCGCAGTCATGGGCAAGATGCGCGAGCTCAATCCGGGCATGCGCTTCATCTTTACGGTCTCGCCCGTGCCGCTGACGGCGACCAAGACCGACAATCATGTTCTGGCCGCCACGCTCTATTCGAAATCGGTTCTGCGGGCGGTTGCCGGGCATCTGGCAGCCGAGCTCGACTTCGTCGACTACTTCCCCTCCTACGAGATCATCGCCGCCCCTTCGATGCGCGGCCTGTTCTACGACCACAACCAGCGCACCGTGAATGCCGCCGGCGTTGACTATGTCATGTCGCATTTTCTGCGCCAGCATGCGGGCGAAGCGCCGACAGACAGTTCGGCACCGACAATGACGAAGCAACAGCTGCTCGGCGACCTGGAGGCCCAGTGCGAAGAGATGATGCAGGCGCAGGACCTTGGCTATGCTTGAGATTATCGGCGATTCCCACATCCTGGCCCTGCGCGACGCCGGTATAGAGGCGGGCAATGGTGCCATGCGCAGCAAGCATGGGCAGATCCGGATTGCGCAACTGGGCCACGGCTACAACTTCCTGGAACCGTTCTTCTCCTTCGACGGCAAAAATGTCGCCTTCACGCAAGGTCCCGCGAAAAGCACCTTCGAAAGGCTCAACAAGGATCAAGCACCGGTCATCCAGCCCAATGATGCGCGCCGTTTCGTCTTCATGTTCGGCCTTTATCCCAGCTTCGGCTTCAACGTCGATCACTGGAAGCGGCATACGGCAGCATCCTGGGATGCGGATCGCCAATTCGTCACGCAGAGCGCCTTCAACGCCATCATCGACGAGACCGTGAAACAGCCCCTGGCCTTCTTCCGCACACTTGCGGATATGAAGGTCCGCTTCTCGGTTGCCTCCTGCTGCCCGGTGCCGGCAAGCTACCACAGGCTGACGGGAGCCAAGACCTTTGTCGACCGCGAGATCCCCCTCATCTACAACCGCTTTCGCGACCATGTTGCTGGCCGGCTGGAAAAGATGGGCATCCCATGCCATCTGCCGCCGCCAGAAGTCTATGACGAGAATGGCGCCATGCTGGACAGCTTTGCCAAGTCACCCGGAGATTATCATGCCAATCCCGCCTATGGCCGGCTGATGCTGTCGAAGATCCTGGCTGAGACAGATGCTTTCACCTGAGCTTTGCTTGGGCAACAACGAAGGCGTGTGGATCTACCGCCAGCCTGGGGAAAGCTTGCACCGATAGGTTAAGCTAACAAAACTGGGGCGCATTCTGGATAAAGCCCTGCCGCACGCACAAAAATACAAGGGATGTTCATGCCTGAGATCGAGCCGACACCACAGACGATCGCACTTTCCGATCTTGCGGCTCAGGTATCTTCGGTCCGCGCAGAACTCGGCACGCTGAACGAGCGGATCGAGGTACAGGGCGCCATACAGCTGGAGATCGCCAAGCTTCTGCAATCCTTTCACATGCAGCACAGGGCCCTGCCCGAGCAGATCACCGAGATCGTCCGTGCCGGGCTCGAAACCCATGCCAAGGATCTCGCCCCGCTGACCAATGATGCGGTCTCCAAGCTCGAGGCCCGTTTCAACCAGATCAACGCCCAGTTCCACACGCTGAAACAGGTGAGTAACCTGACTTTGCGGGAGCTTCGCCCGCGCACCGACAAGATCCGCTGCGTCTTCATCGTCCAGTCGATTCCGATGTGGGATGCGCTTGTCGATGTCTACTGGGCCATGGTCGCGGATGACCGCTTCCATCCCATGGTCGTGTCCATCAATCACAGCCATCTGGGACGCGCCGAGTTTGCCGGCGAGGAGGATGTGCACAAGGGCCTGACCGAGCAGGGCATTGCGCATCTGCGCATGAACGTGTCACCGATTGAGGCGCTGGACATCCTGCGCAGCCTGACGCCGGATATCGTCTTTCGCCAGCAGCAATGGGATGGTCCCGTACCGCCTGGCCTTCGCACGCCGGAAATCACCTTCGCGCGGATCTGCGTCGTGCCCTATGGCATGGGCGTGCTTGCCAATCCCAATGCGACGGACGCTTCAGACGAGGCTTACGATAACAATTACGACCAGACATATCACCGCATGGCCTGGCGGGTGTTCTGCGAGACGGAAATCACCCGGTCCTACTACCGGTCCTTCAGCCATTCTGATCCCGACAAATTCATCCTCAGCGGCTATTCGAAACTAGACAAGCTTTTGGAATCCAAGGGCAAAGGTGTCTGGCCGATTGCCGAGCCGAATGGCCGGAGCTTTCGCATCATCTGGGCGCCGCATCATTCGCTGGCCATCCATGGCGCCGGCTTTGGCGTCTTCCACAAAATCTACAAGCAGATGTTGGAATGGGCGCGCCGCGCCAAGGATATCCAGTTCGTCTACAAGCCCCACCCTGCCCTTTCCTTTTCCGCGCCGCGCTCGGGCGTGATCACCAATCCAGATTACGCAGGCTTTCTGCAAACCTGGGCAGCCCTGCCCAATTGCGCGGTCTGCGAAGGCAGCTATGGCGAACTTTTCGACGCATCCGACATGATGCTGACGGATGGCGTGTCGTTTCTGACCGAATACCATCTTTTCAAAAAGCCTCTGGTCTTCATCGATTCAGGGGTTCATGCTCGCTTCAACGAACTGGGCCGACTGGCCGAGCGGGCCGCCCATCGGGTGGAAACGTTCGAAGACATGCGCAAGGCCGCCCTCGGATACAAGGACGGCAAGGCCTGGCCACTGGAACAGGAACGCCAGGATTTGCTGGATATCCTGATGCCGCGCCAGGAGCCGGCCGCACGCATCATCCTGGATTCCATTGCAGACGGCATTTACTCATCGAGGTCCTGATATGTATCGCGCAGAGACGCGTGCTTTGGCACATAGCTTCGAACAATCGCCCGGTGGCGTGGCAGGGCACAAGCGGCCGACAGCCTTCGCCTTCGATCTGGACGGAACGATCACACGGGCGGAGCTTCTGCCGATGATCGCATCCGAGCTGGGGCTAGAACCGGAAATGCGGCTTCTGACCGAGCTGACCATGGCCGGCATGATCCCCTTCGAGGATTCCTTCCGGCTGCGCTTTGCCATCCTGCGCACGGCTGGCCTGGAGCGCATCCGCTCGGTCGTGGCCGAAGTCGAATTCGATCCCGATATCGAGGAATTCATCCGGCAGAACCGCGATCGCTGCTTTGTCGTTACCGGCAATCTCGACCTCTGGGTCCAGCCCTTGCAGGAACGTCTCGGCTGCCGCTTCTTCACCTCGACGGCAATGACCGATGCCAATGGCCACATTACCGGCCTTGATACGGTGATGCGCAAGAATGTCGCGGCACTGGAATTGAAGGAACACTTCGATCGGTTGGTCGCCATCGGCGATGGCTTCAACGACGTGCCCATGTTCGATGTCGCCGATATCGGTGTCGCCTTCTACGGCATCCACAGCGCGCCAGATGCGCTCGTCTCCGTTTCCAATTACGTGGCTCTCGACGGGAAATCGCTATGCCGACTGTTAAACACGCTGTAATCGCCGCTGCCGGGCTCGGCTCGCGGCTGGGACAGGGCAAGCCGAAATGCCTCGTCGAGGTCGAAGGCGTCAAGATCCTCAAGCACCTGCTGGCCCAGCTGGGCGATGTGGAGGATGTGCGCGTCATCGTTGGCTTTGAGGAAAAGGCCGTCATCTCCGAACTGAAGCAGCTCGGCCGCGACGTGATCGTCGTGCGCAACCCGAATTTCCGCTCGACCACCACGCTGCACAGCTACACGCTGGGATGCCAGCACATGAGCGGCGATTGCCTGTTCATGGATGGTGACCTCTTGCTGGAACCCTCCAGCTTCCAGCGCTTCCTTGCCTCCTGCGAACCGGACAGCCCGAAACTGGCCATCACTCGCACGAAAACCAAGGATGCGGTCTTTTCCATCATGGACGGTGACCGGATCATCGGCTTCAGGCGCGATGAACCAACGGAATTTGAATGGTCCAATATCGCCTGGCTTCCGGTGCGCACCTTCGACACGATCGGCAATACACCGGTCTATGAGCATCTGAAAGCCTTCCTGCCGATCGCCTCCCACGAGATCGTCTCCTATGAGATCGATACCGCCGAGGACATGCGCCTGGCTCTCAGCCATACGGAACTGTTTGGCCTCAAGGCACTGGCGTCCTGACACTGTCAGTACCGGTCACCTGCCACACGGACACGATCAAGCCCAGGATACACGATGAGCAGAGTCTACGACGCCAAGGTCGATATCGACCCTTCCAAGGTTCAGAAGTTCTTTGACGACCGGGCACGGCGCGAAAAGAACGCGGTCAATGCCGTGATGCTGCAGCCGGAAGGCTCGGTCATTGCCATCGAGCGTGACCGGCACGAACGCGAAACGCTGCTGCCCCATCTATCGAAGCCGGCGAAGATCCTCGATCTCGGCTGCGGCGCCGGACGCTTGGCCCTGCATTATGCGGGTGGTCATCACACCTATATGGGTCTCGATTTTTCCGGTGAGCTGATTGCCAAGGCGAGAGAACTGAACGCCGGGGATTCCGGTGCACATTTCGGCATTGCCCAGGTTCCCGAGATCGATGTGGCGGCACTTCCCATCCAGCCCCCCTTCGACGTGCTGATCATCACCGGGCTGTTGATCTACCTGAATGACGAGGCCGTGACGCAGACACTTCAACTCATGGCCGATCTCGCCGCACCGGAAGCCATCGTCTATATCCGGGAATCGATCTCCGACATCGCCACGCGGCTGACGCTCAAGGACTTCTTCTCCGAAGAACTCAACGAATATTACAACGGTGTCTATCGTACCCGCGCCGAACTCCAGGCCGAATTCGCTGAGACCTTCCTCAAGGCCGGCTTCACGCTGACATCCGAAGGCTATGCCTTTCCCGAACACCTGCGCAACCGCGCCGAGACGGTGCAGTATTTCTACCGCTTCGAACGCAAGGGCTGATGGCTACGGCTTCACGGCCGCCATGCGGCCGTGGCAGGCGCTTTGTTAAAAGCGGAAAGCTTTAGTTGAACGAGCGCACCAGGCTGCCGACCAGCAGGTTCCAGCCGTCGATCAGCACGAAGAACAGGATCTTGAACGGCAGCGAAATCGAGGTGGGCGGCAACATCATCATGCCCATGGCCATGGTGATGGCGGCCACGACCATGTCGATGACGAGGAACGGCAGGACGATGAGGAAACCGATTTCAAAGCCGCGGCGGATCTCCGACAGCATGAAGGCCGGAATCAGTACCCGGTAATCAATGGCTTCCGGCGTGCCAACCGACTGGCCACGCTCGCGGGCAATTTCCACGAACAGAGTCAGGTCCTTGTCACGGGTATTGGCGCTCATGAAGGTGCGGAAGGGCTCGGCAATCCGCTGCACGGCTTCCGCCTCGTTGATCTGGTTCTGCAACAGCGGCTGTACGCCTTCGTTCCAGGCCCGGTCAAAGGTCGGCGACATGACGTAGAAGGTCATGAACAGCGCCATGGAGATCAGCACCATATTGGACGGTGCCGTTGCAAGCCCCATGCCGGTGCGCAGAATGGAAAAGGCGATGATGAAGCGCGGGAAGCTGGTGACCATCACCAGAATGCCCGGCGCGATCGACAGAACGGTCAAAAGACCGAAGGTACGGATGATCCAGGCCGCCGCCGAACCATCGACAGGCAGGTTGAGGAGATCCGCGGGCGATTGCTGTGCAAGCGCGAGCCCCGGAACCGCCAGCATGGCGGCAAGCAGGCAAATGAGGCGAATCATTCGATCACGAAGGTTCTGAACATCACCTTCGATACTTTGCCTTGCGAACGCAGGTCAACACGTTCCTGAATGTCGTCCTTAAGATATTGAAAGCCGCGAGGCCCTTCGATCTGCTGGAGCGAAACCGTGCGCATATAGGCGGTGATATCCTGGTGGATCTGCTCGGCCATGATCAGTTCCGGCGGTCCGTTGAAGGCAAGCGCCACTTCCAGCCGCACCCAATTATCCGACGGATAAGCGAGGTTGGTGGTGATCGGTTCAAGCTGCACCACGCCGGCGGCTGCCGTCGAGATATGCGGGAGCCCTTCTTCCTTCTTTTCACCATGTGCACCAGCCGCCGCAGCATGCTCTTCGGCGGCAGCCTTGTCGGCTTCCGGGTTCTTGGGCGCAATCATGCCGCCCAGCACCCAGCCGCCGCCAGCGCCGACAAGCGTCACCACGAGGACGCCGACGATGGTCATGACCATCCCGCCCTTCTTCTTGGCCGGTGCGCCTTCTGCTGGCTCTTCCATGGTTTATCCTTTCGCTACGCCTTTTCGTCAGAAGGGCGAGAACAGATCGACGACCTGCTGCCCGACCGGCGGCTGCTGCATTTCCATCAGGCGGCCGCGGCCACCATAGGAAATGCGGGCTTCGGCGATCTTGTCATAGGAAATCTTGTTGTCGGAATCGACATCCTGCGGCCGCACGATACCGGCAACGTTCAGAATCCGGATTTCATGGTTGACGCGCACTTCCTGCGAGCCGGAAATCAACAGATTGCCGTTTTCCAGGATGCCGGTCACGACGGCGGCCACCAGCAACGTCAGCTTTTCAGACCGCTTGGTCGAACCCTTGCCCTTGCTCGATGTATCGGAATCCGAGCTGAGGTCACCGGTCGTAGACGGCTTCCAGCCCAGCACATCGGCTGCAACGCTCCAGCTGAGGCCGGTTGCGTTGGTACGGCTGCGGTCGGTCTCGTTGTCGAAATCGGCCTTGTCGTTGATCTGGATATCGACGGTCATGATGTCACCGACATTCAGGGCGCGGGAATCCTTGAACAACGCCGCCTGGCTGTCGCTCCACAGCGAATAGCCGCTCGCCATCTGGCGCGGCTGTTTCGGATAGGAAGACATCTGCGGCGTCTGGGCATATTGCAGGCCACTGCCGATCGGGCTCATGGCCGGAGCATTGCCGATTTCCTTGACGGTCTGGCTCTGGCAGCCAGCCAGCATCAGGATGGCCATAAGGGCCGGTGCGCGCTTCGTCATGAACGATCCTTCGATGTTTTGGGGTCGGCGGCGCTGGAAATGATCGAGGAAATCAGGCCCGCCTTCTGCGGATCCATTTCGCTGAGGATCAGGCCAGACTGGCGCGCCGGCAGCTTCATGATGATGGCTGCGGCAAGCTCGACATTCATTTCCTGCAATTGCGGCGCAGCCGCATCCGCCTTCATGGTCTTAAAAATCTCGATAAGCCCGGCTTCGGCGCGCTTGAGAAAATCGTTGCGCCGCGCCAGCCACTCTTCATATTCCGCCTTGCGGGTCTCCAGCACGGCGATGCGCTCGTCGACATCCGATTGCAGCTTGTCCAGTTCCTGCTTCTGCATCAGGTAGCGCTGGTCACGGGCCGGATCGGCAATATTGGTGCAGAACTTCTCGATATCCTCGGCCGTGGTAGAGGTCGCAGCGCGCGGATTGTCCTGCTGTGCATTCACCTGCGGCACCAGCAGCAGCATGGCGCCGACGGCGATCAGCTTGACGAAGAGACCGTTGCCCGCGCGCCGCTGGGGCGTCAAAAACCGATCGGATGTCATGGAAACCAGGCTCCAGATCATTGGATGACAAGCTCCGCCTGAAGGGCGCCGGCAGATTTGATGCCCTGCAGGATGGCGATGATGCCATCCGGCTTGACGCCGATGCTGTTGAGTCCGGCCACCAGCGTGCGCAGGTCCGGCCCGTTGAGGATGGCGACATTGCTGCCTTCCTTCATCACGCTGATATCGGTCTGTGGCTGAACGGCGGTCTCGCCATTGGAAAAGGGCTCGGGCTGGATGATCTGTGGCGTCTCCGTCACCTGCACTGTCAGAGTTCCATAGCTGACCGCGACGCGCGACACTTTGACGTCCGCGCCGATCACCACTGTGCCGGTGCGTTCGTTGACGACCACCTTGGCCGGCGTATCGGTTTCCACCACAAGGTTCTCGATCTCGGCCATCAGGCGCGTCAGGTCGGCATTCTTGGGCTTCTGGACCACGACTTCCTGCGCGTCACGCGGCTCGGCCACCGGTGCGCCGTATTTGGGACCGGTAAAGCGGTTCACCACATCTGCGATGCGCACCGCGGTGGAAAAATCCGGATTGCGCAGCTGCAAGACCAGATTGACGGAATCCTTGAACTTCGACGGCAGCTCACGCTCGATGATGGCACCGTTCGGCACGCGGCCGGCCGTGGTCACGCCTTCGGTCACACTGGCCGCCTGACCTTGCGCGGAAAAGCCGGACACAATGACGGAGCCCTGGGCCACGGCATAGATCTGGCCATCGGCGCCGGTGAGCGATGTCATGATCAGCGTACCGCCGCGCAACGAGGTCGCGTCACCCAGCGAACTGACGGTCACGTCGATCCGGCTGCCAGGGCTGGCAAATGGCGGCAGATTGGAGGTTACCATTACGGCTGCGGTGTTCTTGGCGCTGGATTGCCCACCCTGTGTTGAGATCCCGAGGTTTTGCAGCATGGCGCGCATGGACTGCTCGGTAAAGGGCGAGGATCTCAGGCTGTCGCCGGAGCCTTGCAGACCAACGATCAAGCCGTAGCCGATCAACTGGTTGTCACGACCAGACTGAAGCGAGGCAATGTCCTTGATGCGCGAGGCATCGGCGAGAGCCGGTTGTATCATGCCCAGCAGGGAGAGCAGGCAGAGGCCGGCGGCGATCAGACTGTGTTTCATCATTTTGCCATCACCTGCACGGTTCCATCGCCCATCACGGTACCGGACACGGTCACCCCGGAATCGAGATTGCGCACGCGGATCACGTCGCCGATCGCCGCATTTTCGAGAGGTGTCCCAGAGGCGGAGATCACCATATTGCCGATGGCAAATGTCAGCCGCACCGTTGTTCCGCGCTTGACTGCAAAGGGCGCCCGCAGGCCGGAAACCTGGATCGTGCGATCGGGAAGCAGGGTGCGGGTCGATACCATGCCCACCACCTCGGCCATCGCGCTTGCATAGCCGGCCGCGATGTTGGGATTGGTGACTTCGACTTCCTTGAGGTGGGCAGGCATGATTTCCTGGCCCGGATAGATGATCTGCGTCGGCACGATCGCAACGCCCATGTCGGCACGGGCGGGCGCTGCCTGAGCGGCCAATACCGGCACCAGGATGAGAACCATCCGCGCCCAGATCTTGCTTTTCCGGCCAAACATCATGTCTGCCACCCCATTGGTTACTTCAGGTTCTTGCTGACGATGGATGCCATTTCGTCGGCCGTGGTGATCACCTTGGAATTCATCTCATAGGCGCGCTGGGCGGAGATGAGGTCGGTGATTTCCTTGACGGCATCGACGTTGGAGGCTTCCAGATAGCCCTGCTTCAGATAACCGAAACCGGGATCCTCCGGCGCAGCGACGGTGGCTTCACCGGATGCGGCGGTCTGCTGGAACAGGTTGTCGCCCAGCGGCTTCAGACCCGCTTCGTTGACGAAGTTGGCAATCGTCAGCTGGCCGATATCGGTGAAATCGGTATCATTGCCGACACGCACGCTCACCTGGCCGGTGCGGCTGATGGTCGTTTCGCTGACATTGGCCGGGAAAGTGATGTTCGGTACGATGGCGTAACCATCGATCGTCACCAGCTGGCCTTCGGCATTGGTGTTGAAGGAGCCGGCACGGCTGTACAGCGTCGTGCCATCCGGCGACTGCACCTGGAACCAGCCACGGCCGATCACGGCAACGTCGAGGTTATTGTCGGTCTGGGCCAGCTCACCCTGGGTATGGATGTTGCGCACGGCAGCCGTCTGCACACCGAGACCGATATTGGCACCTTCCGGCACGATGGCCTGGTTTGCCCGGTTCGGCACGCCCTGGGCGCGTTCCGTCTGGTAGAGCAGATCGGAAAACTCGGCGCGGGCGCGCTTGTAGCCGGTGGTATTGATGTTCGCGATGTTGTTGGCGATGACCTCAAGATTGGTCTGCTGGGCATCCATGCCCGTCGCGGCGACAGAAAGCGCTCTCATGTCTTCGTCCTTAAACCGGTTACATCTGCATTTTCGTAATTTCGAGATAGGCGTTCACGATCTTGTCGCGGAAGGCGATGGCGGTCTGGAGCGATTGCTCCGCCTGCAGCACCGCATCGACGACTTCGCGCGTGTTTGCCGTTCCCTTGATGCCTTCGAACGACTTGGATTCGGCCGTCTTCAGCGAGGTCATGGCATCCGCTGTCATGCCGCCCAGCACATTGGCAAAGGACATGGCTTCGGTTGCGGCATTCTGCGACGAACCGGCAATCGAATTGGTGCTGTTCGTCGATGTGATGTCATCAAGGCCGCGGGTCAGCGACAGCGAGCTTACATTCTGGATATTGTCGATCATTGTGAGGCCTTCAGCAGGTCGATGGTCGCAGCGACAAGTTCGCGCGTCTGTTTGATGGTCTGGAGGTTGGCGTCATAGGTGCGGTTGGCTTCGCGCAGATCGGCCATCTCGATGAGCATGTTGACATTCGGCATTTTCACCATGCCCTTGTCATCGGCTGCCGGGCTGCCCGGATCGTATTCCTCAACGAATTTGGACTGGTCCGTTCCCAGCTTCTTGACGCTGACGACCTGTGCGCCGGACACTTTGTCCAGTTCCGCGCCAAAGGTGATCGTCTTGCGCCGGTAGGGATCGGCACCGGGCGTGTCACCGGTCGAGCGGGCGTTGGCAATGTTTTCCGAAACAATGCGCAAGCGTGTGGCCTGGGCCTCCAGGCCGGAGCCTGCAATTTTCGAAGCGGCTGAAAGCGGATCCATAATGGGCTTTACCTCTTGACTGTCATCAGCATCATGCGATGGAAAGACTTCACCAGATTGGTGCTCAGTTCGTACTGGCGCTTGATTTCGCCGGTCTTGGAAAGTTCCTGAGAGAGCGCGACCGTATTGCCGGATTCCTGGATGCCGATCTCGTTGGCGAGATCTTCATCCTTCACATCGACGTCGATCCGGCTGTCGATGGCAGCACCGCTCAGATGACCGGCATGCGTGCGGGCCATGCGTGTATTGGTGGAATTGAGGACGGCCGAAAACGGCGTCACGTCCTTTGCCTTGAACTGGGGCGTATTGGCATTGGCAATGTTGCCAGCAACAACTTCCTGGCGAATGGAAAGCCATTCGGCTTGGCGCGATGCCAGATCGAAAAGTTGAATGGGCTGCATAGGCTTCTCTCCATTTTGTAGCTGAAGCCTATGCCAGTAATCTTGCGTCAGACTTACGGGCCGCCCGCCGCCTCGTCGCGATAGACTTGCCCGTTCGAGGTGACGATCACCCAGCGGCCGTCGCGCTGCTCGATTGTTGCAAGCCGACTGTTGTCGGGCAGGATCGAGCCGACGCGCACCATATACATGCCGGAGCCATCCTCGATGAGGGCACGGCCATTGGCGACATGCATCAGGCGGAAGCCGCTCTGTCCGGGAAAGGGCTGCTGCTCGGCAGGTGCGCCCTTGTCCCGCTCGGCACCGAGCGAGGAAACGGTTGCCGTCGTCAGATTGTCGATCGGATCGGGCAGAGGCTGCTCGTCGCTCTTGTCATCATTGTCGATGAGCGCCAGCGGCGAGACGCTGAAGACATTGCGCCCCGGCCCTTCCGGCAGATCGCGGGTATGGTCCATCGGCACAGTGCGAATGCCGAACTTCTCTTCGTTGAAGAAGACATACCAGGGGAAAAATGCCGAAGCGGCAGCCAGAAGCACGCCGGTACCGGCGGTAATGCGGTCGCTCATCAGCCATTTGGCGCGGCGCTTTTTGACTGGCTTGACGGGTTCGTCATCTTCAGGGGCCATGACACCTTATCCTTTCTGTCTCGCATTGCCGCCACCGGCCATGCCGGCGCGCAGAGCCGAGGCCAGATCGCCATAGGCATCGGCGGAGGGGTTGTCGCTCGGCGTCTGCTTCAAAGTTTCGTAGATGATCGGCACCTGCTTGATGGCCATGTCGAGGTCAGGATCACTACCGGCACGGTAGCCACCGATCAGTCGAAGATCTCGCGTCTCCTCGAAGCGGTGGATCAGCGACTTCAAACGCGAGACCAGTTTTTCCTGGTCACCCGTCCAAGCCTTTCGAGCCAGACGCGAGATCGATGACAGCGGATTGATGGGCGGATACCGCCCTTCTTCCGCAAGGCTGCGTTCCAGCACGATATGCCCATCGAGAATGCCGCGGGCGCTATCGGCGATCGGGTCATTGTGGTTGTCGCCATCGACGAGGATCGAGATGATCGCAGTGATCGTTCCGGTGCCTTCGGGGCCGGGACCAGAGCGCTCGAGAAGACGCGGCAGCTCGGTGAAGACAGAGGCCGGATAACCACGGGCGATCGGCGGTTCGCCGGCCGCCACGGCCACCTCGCGGATGGCATGGGCAAAGCGCGTGACGCTGTCGGCGATGAACAAAACGTTTTCGCCCTTGTCGCGGAAATGTTCGGCAATCGTGATGCCAACGAGCGGCGCCATCTTGCGCAGCATGGGGCTTTCGTCGCTTGTCGCAACCACGGCGATCGATTTGGCCATGTTGTCGCCGAGCGTATCCTCGATGAATTCGCGCACTTCACGGCCACGTTCGCCGACCAGCGCGATGACGACCTTGTCGAAGGCATCGGCGCGCGCCATCATCGACAACAGCGTCGACTTGCCGACGCCGGAGCCGGCAAAAATGCCGAGGCGCTGGCCAAGGCAGAGCGGCGAGAAGATATCGATGGCACGCACACCGGTTCGGAAGCCGGTTTCGACGCGCTGGCGCGTCATGGATGGCGGCGCGGTGCTGGAAATCGGCCGTTTCAGCGGACCATTGAGAAGCGGTCCCTTATTGTCGATCGGATCGCAGAGCGCATTGATCGTGCGGCCGCACCAGCTGTCGTCGGGCGCAACGCGAAAGGCCCCCTTGCGGATGACGACATCGCCGATGCCGATCGGCTCGCCGGGCTCGATCGGGCAAACATAGATGATATCCGGCTCGACACGTACGACTTCGCCAAGATGAATGCCCGTCCGGCTGCGGTGGGCGACGAATTCTCCCAGCCGCACATGCCGCGAAAGGCCGGCCACCGTATAATGACCTGCCGCGATGGTGCGCACATGGCCGCCCGGCGCGATTGCGACCTCGGGATCGGCAAAGCGGTGCACGAGCTTGGCCAGATGCTCCAGCTTGCCCGCACCCGATGCGCCCGCCACCTTGGTATCCATGGTTTATCCTTTGCCGCTCAGCGGGTGCCGCCGAGCGTCTTGATGGCTTCGGAGAACGAGCTTTCCGTATCGCGCATCATGGCGGAAATGGCTTCAAACGCGCGGTTGACCTGGATCAGCTGGGTCATTTCGCCAATCCCATTGACGTTGGATTCCTCGACATAGCCCTGGGCAACGCTGACATCGAAACTATCGACAACCGGCTGCGCCGCTTCGACGGGAATGACCCCGCCATTGTCAAATCGCTGGTAGCCCTTGGAGATATCGGCCGTGTACAGGCCGAGTGTCGCGATGACATTGCCGTCCTGGGTAATGCGACCGTCGGAGCCGATCGTGGGTGTGCCCCCTGCCCGGTTCAGCTGGATCGGTGCACCACCGGCATCCAGCACCGGATGTCCCATGGTGGAGATCAGCTCGCCGGTCTCGCGCATGCTGAAGCGACCATCGCGCGTCAGCACTTCGCCGGCAGGCGTATCAATGGCAAACCAGGCATCGCCCTTGATCGCCACATCCAGCGGATTGCCGGTCTGGCTGAGGCCACCGGAGCGCGTCGACAGATAGTCATTGCCCTGGCTGACGAAGGCGATATTGGCGTTCAGGTCGTTGCGTGTCTTGCTCAGAACTTCATCGAACTTGACCTCGGTGGCGCGAAAGCCGACCGTCGTCATGTTGGCCATGTTGTCGGCAATGGTGTTCAGCCGGCGCTCAAGCGCGATCTGCGATGAGATACCGACATACAATCCAGACTGCATGGCATCGGCCTCCGTGTGTGACCCAAAAGAAAGGCGGTCGCCGAACAAGCGGCGCGCCGTGACGCGAATGCGGAAGACAAGGCTTCCTCTGGGGCTGATACTTAAGCAGATAGACTTGCGCGAAACTGATCCGCACTGGCACGCCAGTTTAACCTCCGCTAACCCAGCCTCACGCAAGCCAGCGACGGTATTGCGGTGACCTGCTACAACCACGGTACAGGCGCGCCATGACCATTATTATCGGATTCG
This sequence comes from Rhizobium sp. FY34, assembly GCF_005222845.1. Taxonomy (GTDB): domain Bacteria; phylum Pseudomonadota; class Alphaproteobacteria; order Rhizobiales; family Rhizobiaceae; genus Neorhizobium. Next base: position 399,070 of record NZ_STFZ01000034.1, read on the forward strand.
TTATCACACTCGGCTGCGTTCTCGGCGGCTACATGGCCATGGGCGGCCATCTGGACGTCCTTTTTCAGCCGTTCGAGCTCGTGATCATCGGTGGCGCCGGTATCGGTGGCTTCATCATGGCCAACCCGATGAAGACGGTGAAGGACGCCGGCAAGGCGCTGGGCGAGGCATTCAAATATGCCGTCCCCAAAGAGCGCAACTATCTCGACGTTCTGGGTGTGCTTTATTCCCTCATGCGCGACCTTCGCACCAAGTCGCGCAACGAGATCGAGGCGCATATCGATAATCCGGAAGAATCAACGATCTTCCAGTCGGCACCGACGGTGCTGAAGAACAAGGAACTGACATCGTTCATCTGTGACTATGTCCGCCTGATCATCATCGGCAATGCGCGCAGCCATGAGATCGAGGCGCTGATGGACGAGGAAATCGACACCATCCTGCATGACAAGATGAAATCCTATGACGCTATGGTCATCATGGGCGATTCCTTCCCGGCCATCGGTATCGTTGCCGCCGTTCTCGGCGTCATCAAGGCCATGGGCAAGATCAACGAAAGCCCGGAAGTGCTGGGCGGCCTCATCGGCGCCGCTCTCGTTGGCACCATGCTCGGCATCTTCCTGTCCTACTGCCTTGTCAGCCCACTCTGCTCGCAGATCAAGATCGTGCGCAGCAAGCAGCATCGCCTCTACATCGTCGTGAAGCAGACCCTGATCGCCTACATGAACGGCTCGGTGCCGCAGGTGGCGCTTGAATACGGCCGCAAGACGATCTCCAGCTATGAACGGCCGTCGATCGACTCGGTTGAGCAGGAAATGATGAATCCGGGCGGCGGCGGCGACAGCAAGGCGGCATGAGTGAGATGAGCACGGATATGAGCCAAGAACTGGAAAGCAATCCCCCACCCATGGACCTCGCCTTGCTGGCCAAGCTGACCGGCGGCCTGGGCGATCAAAAAACCGTCGAGAAGATCTGCAGCGATTTCGGCGTGCTCTATACGGAATTCCTGCCGGATGTTTTCCAGAGCGAAACCGGCATCGATATCACCGTGTCCTATCTCGGCTGCCAGTCGGGCCTGATGCAGGACCTGATCGCGTCGCTCGGCGATACCGTGAGCCTGGTCGACGGCTCGCTGCGCAACTGGTGCCCGAATTTCGTGCTCGCCTGCGGCAGCAGTTTCATCATCGGCCTGATGGAGCGCATGCTGGGTGCAGACCCGACAATGGTGGGCCAGCCAGCGGAACGTCCGCTATCGGATATCGAACTCGATCTGGCCAACATGGTCTTCGAGCGCATTGCCAACGTGCTGCGTTCGGGTGTCAATACAGCCGGCGGCTTTGAGGCCTTGCTGGAGCGTCCGCACAATGCCGTCAACCGGCCGCAGCCGGATCCGGAAGCCCCGCGTGAGTTTGGCGCCACGATCCGCATGGCCATCGAAATCGGCAAGGTCACCTCGCAGATCGCACTGGTCATTCCGCAGAAGGCACTTTTGAAAACGAAGGTCGTGATTCTGCGGTCCAAGGGCCAGTTGCCGAAGCACAAGCAGCAATGGGCCGACAATATTGCCGAGCAGGTTCGCCGGTCGCGCATCACGCTGGAAGCACGCATCCGCATGCAGAGCCTGACGCTGAAGACAATCTCCAAGCTGGCGGCCGGCGATGTCATCCCGTTCGAGGACAAGGAGGATGTCCACGTCAAGGTGAGTGCCAATGGCAAGGACATGTACACCTGCGAATTCGGTCGTTCCGGCGAGAATTACACGGTGAGGGTCAAGGACAATATCAGCACGGAAGACGAGCTGCTCCGCCACCTGATGGGCTAGGAAGCTCCCCGGCACGTCCCGCACCGCAGCAGTGGGCAGGCTGACGCAAGTTTCAACAGGAATAATGTATCCATGGCTACGAAAAAGACCCCAGTTAACGAAGACGACATTTTCCCAGCGGTCGGCAACGAAGTCGAGCTGGACCAGGCGATCGATGATCTGCGCGGCGTGCTGAAGGCCGATAGTGATGGCGGCGTGCCGGGCTTTGGCGACGAATTCGGCGAACCGGCCGCAGACAACGCCTTTGGTGGCGACGATGCCTTCGGCGGCGGCATGGATGCCGGCGGCGGTTTTGGCGGTTCGGATTTTGGGGGCTCGGACTTTGGGGGCTCGGATTTCGGTGGCGGCGCAAGTTCCAGCATGTCGGAGCCGGGCAGCGCACTGACATCCAATCTCGACCTGATCATGGATATTCCGATCACGGTCGAAATCGTACTCGGCACCAGCCGCATGCAGGTCTCGGGCCTGATGGGTCTGGAAGAAGGCGCCATTATAGCGCTGGACAAGAAAATCGGCGAACCCGTCGAGATCATGGTGAACGGTCGTCGCATTGCGAAGGGCGAAATCACTGTCCTCGAAAATGACGACACCCGTTTCGGCGTGAAACTGACGGAAGTTCTGACCACTCAGAAAGTCTGATCCTATGAAGGGACAGTGAGGGCAAGACCATGATGGACTTTGACGATTTCGGAGGTGCGGTCTCCACGAAACCGTTATCCCAAGCTGAAAAAGCTGCGGCCGTTCTCCTTGCCATGGGCAAGGGGATCGCTGGTAAACTGTTGAAATATTTCACCCAGAGCGAGCTGCAGACAATCATTGCTGCCGCACAGACGCTGCGCGAAATTCCGCCGGACGAACTGCTCGTGCTCGTCAACGAGTTCGAGGACCTCTTCACCGAGGGCGCCGGCCTCATGGATAATGCACGCGCCATCGAGAGCATTCTCGAAGAAGGCCTCACACCGGAAGAAGTGGATGGGCTCTTGGGCCGCCGCACGGCATTCCAGGCCTACGAGACTTCGATCTGGGATCGCCTCCAGGATGCCGATCCGGTCTTTGTCGGCAAGTTCCTGCTGCGCGAACACCCGCAGACGATCGCCTATATCCTGTCGATGCTGCCCTCCTCTTTCGGCGCCAAGCTCTTGCTTCAGGTTCCCGACCAGCAGCGCGCCGACATCATGAACCGTACGGTCAACATGAAGGACGTCAGCCCGAAGGCGGCGCAGATCATCGAAAACCGTGTGATCGAGCTGATCGAGATGATCGAAGCCGAGCGCAACTCGAATGGTTCGAACAAGGTCGCCGAGCTGATGAACGAGCTCGAAAAGCCCCAGGTCGACAACCTGCTCAGTTCGCTGGAGACAATCAGCAAAGAATCGGTCAACAAGGTACGTCCGAAGATCTTCCTGTTCGAAGACCTCCTGGCCATGCCGCAGCGCAGCCGTGTCATGCTGCTCAACGACATTGCCGCGGACATTCTCACCATGGCGCTTCGCGGCGCCGCTGGCGAGATCAAGGAAAGTGTACTGTCGGCAATGAGCCCTCGCCAGCGCCGCATGATCGAATCGGATCTGGGTGCGACCAACGCGGCGATCAACCCGCGCGAAGTGGCCATTGCCCGCCGCGCGGTCGCGCAGGAAGCAATCCGTCTGGCCAATGCAGGCCAGATCCAGCTGAAGGAAGCTGCCGCCGAAGGCGAGCAGGCTCCCGCAGCAGCCTAGCAACTGGCGGGGGGCGAGCCCACCGCCCCCCGGAGGCCATGACCGCCTCCTTCACTGTTTGCGGACGGCCGGTGGCCGCTGCCGCGCAAGGATGAAGCCTTGTCGGACGAAGATAAAGACAGCAAAACAGAGAACCCAACAGGCAAAAAACTGTCTGATGCGGCGGATAAGGGTAACGTACCCTATTCGAAAGAAATCACGCTCTTTGCCTCGTCGCTTGCCTTCTACTTCTTTCTGCTCTTCTTCCTTCCCGGCCGCATGGCTCAGCTCGGCGAGAGCTTGAAGGACCTTATCGAAAAACCCGAACAATGGCAGCTTGAGAACGCCTCCGACGTCGTGTCGATTGCGACGCGTCTCGGCTGGGATACGGCCGGCTTCCTGGCACCCGCCATGCTGCTCTTCTGCATATTCGGCCTGGTGTCGTCGCTCGTCCAGAACATGCCCTCGGCTGTCCTGGAGCGGGTACGTCCGCAAATGTCGCGCGTCTCGATCAGCAAGGGTTTCTCGCGCATTTTCAGCGGTCCCGGCCTCGTCGAATTCGGCAAGTCGATGTTCAAGCTTTTGCTGGTCGGCCTGACCATGTTCTTCGTCATGCGCGGCGACTTCCTGCACACGATCGATGCCATGTTCTCCGATCCGCTTGCGATCCCCTCGATGATGTTTGATTCGACGAAAAAGATGATGGTGGTCATTCTTCTTGCCACCGCAACGCTTGCCGTCGTCGACCTCTTCTGGACCCGTCATCACTGGTATAGCGAGCTGAAGATGAGCCGCCAGGAAGTGAAGGACGAAAGCAAGCAGTCGCAGGGCGACCCGATGGTCAAGGCCCGGCAGCGCTCGGTGATGCGCAATCGTGCCCGTCAGCGCATGATCAACAGCGTGCCGCGTGCCACGCTGGTCATCGCCAATCCGACCCATTATGCCGTCGCGCTGCGCTATGTGCGTGAGGAAAGCGATGCGCCAATCGTGGTGGCCAAGGGTACAGATCTGATTGCATTGAAGATTCGCGAAATCGCAGAAGCTAACAACATACCGGTTTTTGATGATCCGCCCCTTGCGCGCTCCATGTTTGCGCAAGTCTCGGTGGATAGTGTGATCCCGTCAGCCTTTTACAAGGCAGTGGCAGAGCTGATCCATAGGGTCTACGCTTCCAAGGCGCCCAGAAAACGGACACGATAAAACATATGAAAAAATGCAATTATTCGTTGGAGCGGGAAAAGATATTGGCGCAGGCGATCAATCCCGTTGCGACGGAATTGCGCCTTCTGGACGCTGGTGACCTGATATCACTGCTACGCATGGAATATTTCGGCAGCATCGCAGACCTCGTGTCCTCGGCTGCTGAACTGTATTTCCACCCCGGCACGGTCAATTTCGGCTCCGGTGGAGAATACCGCCTCGAATGGGACGGCCAGCCCGAAGTGGTGCTGGACCTGGAAATCAAGCCGCGTGGCGTGTCGATCTATGCCCGCCTGACCCTTGCGGACAAGGTTGCTGGCGTGGAAATCGACCATATTTCCTTCCAGCAGCCCTCGGATGATCCCGAGGAAAACACCCGCTTCCTGTCACGCAGCCTGCACGAAGCGCGCTTCATCAAGCAACCTGCATCGCTTGCCGGGTAAAGACACCCCAGAAATACCAGGCCTCAATGAATATAGCCAAGGCGGATCGCCTTGGCGATCGCCTGGATGCGATTGACCGCGTCCAGCTTGATCGTGGCCGAGCCGAGATAGGCGTTGACCGTATGCACCGACAGGCCAAGCCGCTCGGCGATTTCTTCGCTGATCTGCCCGTCGCCGGCCAATTGCAAGCAGGCGACTTCGCGCTCGCTCAGCGATTCGGAGGGCACGGATCGACGCTCATCGAGTGCCAGAAGATCCATCATCACATGGCAGCTACGCACATGCTGGTCGATGACCACATCGCTCGACAGGCTGTCAGGCACGCCGGAAAACGACACATAGCCATTGCCGACGGAGCCCAGGCGTACCGGAAAGGCAATGCCGGAGAACGGCAGATTCTTTGTCTCAAGCTGGCGAATAAGCGGCTGCGGATCAAGGTCACCGTCCCGCCCCTCGCCCTCCTCGCTACTCCAGGCCATCGGCAGCAGGGAAAAATCGATGTGATGGATGAAGGCTTCGCCATAGGCCTCGATCAGCGCCGCGCTGTTTTCGACAGCCGAAGCACCCCAGTTGTCCAACTCGCAGACCATCTTGCGCTTGTTGGGCATCCCGGCGCCGGAGATGCGAAACACGGCAAAGTTTCGCGCATTCAGCGCTTTCTGCATGCTGACGAGTTTTGGAAACACATCCGATCGGCTTGATGATCTGTGGCCAGGTCCGTAGTGCATCCGTGTTCCGCTCTGCTCCTGATGAACGTCCGAAAGGACGCAAGCGCCTTAGACGAGGTTGTTGCGAACGGCGTAAGCGATCGCTTCCGACCGCGTTTTCGTCGCCGTCTTGCGCATGACGCTGGTTATATAGTTATTGATCGTATTGCGCGAGATACCGAGGATCACGGCAATCTCGTCGCTTGTCTTGCCTTCCGAGATCCAGAAAAGGCATTCCAGCTCGCGGTCGGTGAGTTCGAAATCTCGCTCGGTGCGAACTTCCAGACCGGTCCCCAGGCTGATCACATAGCCGGCCAGAAGCCCGGTTTCGCGCAGCCGGTCCTGCGACAGGATCAGCCCCTCCAGATAGAGAAGCATGATGGAAAAGCGTGTACGCCCGACACAGAAAGTCAGCGAGCAGAACTGACGGCTCACGTCTTCGGGAAGGCTGACATCATCCGGCAGCAGCGAGAACTGCGGCGTCAGCATGGCAAGGCATTTTTCGACCTCGGTCGAGCGGGCATAACCGCCCACCAAATCGGCGCCCAGGCGACGGACAAGATCGAAGGGCCAGTTCGACGCCACGATAAAATCCAGACCGTGTTCCTGCACAAGATCGTAACGGGCGAGCAGATAGTGCGAGGCACCGACGTAATCCGTCAGCATATGCATGGCGCTCTGGATGTTGCCGGCAACACCATAGGTCGAAAGACGGCGTAGAAACTGTTCTCGCAGAGCCGCTTTGGAAGCATTCGGCTCAACGAAATGCCGCCCTTCCGGTACTATCTCTGCACCACGCAACTCCATGCCGCCATGTCTCCTATAAGGGAAAGGCTGCTAACCCCGCCGACGCCCGATCATCGTCATCGTTTCCGCTGGCCGAACCGGGCTCCTCCCGCTTCCGTTTCCGCCAGTGCTATCCGAATCATAGCCATTCTAGGTGCCCGGCCAGGAATTGCCATAAGCCAACTGCATTTTCCGACAGACTCGTAGGTTTAAGCGAAAACCCCACGAAGATCGCGAATCGATATTGCGCCCCAAAGGAAAAGGCCGGCAAGGCCGGCCTTCCACATTTCTGTCGTTTTTTGTCGGATCAGGCGGCGCGATCCACTGCCCATTTGCGCAGGATCTTGGCGGCGCGCTCTTCGGAGATCTCCACCATGCGTGCCAGGCGCTTTTCCGGCCCTTCCTTGACCCGGCGGTTGAAGCCGCCATTCGGGTCGTCTTCGGCGCCAAAGAGGTCGCCGGAACCGTCGAAGCCGAAGTCCGATCCAAAGTCGGCGCCGAAACCATCGGCAAGCGCCGGGTTGGCACCGGCCGGCGAGAAGTCGGGCAGTTCGAGGCCTGCCGTTTCGCCAGCGGCCTCGCTGCTGATGGCAGGCGTGCCGCCGGCGACAGAGCGGATGACCGGACGAAGGCCGAACCAGATCACGAGGAATGCGACGAGGACGAAGGCGAGCGAGTTGATGATACCGCCGAGATTGCGGGTGATGGTTTCGCCGATACCGGGGCCGGCGGCCGCTTCATCCAGCAGCTGGTTTTCGAGAAAGTCCATGGCAGTGACGCTGACCACATCGCCGCGCTCGCTATTGAGGCCGGCGGCGGTCGAGACGATTTTCTGCATTTCTGCCAGATAGGCGTCGATCTTGGCCTGGTCTGCCGGTTCGCCAACCATCTTGGCAATGCGACCACGGTTGACGACAACGGCGATGGACAGCTTTTCGATACGATAGCTGTTGCGTGTCGTGGCCGTCGTCTTCGAATTGATCTCGTAGTTGGTCTGTTCTTCCTTCTTGTCGCTCTGGTCGGAAGACTGCGGATTGGCGCCACCACCAGCCTGCGGTGCGGCCTGAGGCACGTTCTGCTCAACGGTTGCGGCCGAATCTGCCTGGCTCTGCTGTGACTTCTGGGCTTCCTTGGTCACCTTGACGGAGCGTTCGACGCGCGATTCCGGATCGTAGACGGTTTCCTGGATCTGCTGGCTATCCGTGTTGATGCTGGCCGTGGCGCTGGACCGGAAATTGTCCATGCCGAGGAATGGGGCAAGCGCCTTGTCGATGTTGTTTTCGATTTCCTGCTGCACGGACTGCACGGCATTCAATGAACGGTTGAGGGCGCTGTTGCCGTATTCATCGCCGGAGGCCAGCAGCTGGCCGGTCGAATCCAGGATGGTCACGTCATCGACTTCCAGACCGGGAACGGCGGATGCGACGAGGTGACGGATTGATGCGGCAGCCTTGCGGCCAGCTTCGGAACTGGCGCGGATCATCACCGAGGATGTGGGCTTCTGGCCGGCGCGACGGAAATTTCCGACATCGGGCATGACGATGTGCACGCGGGCAGCGGCAATGCCGCTGATCTGCTGGATGGAACGACCGATTTCGCCTTCAAGGGCGCGCACGCGGGTCACTTCCTGCATGAAGGAGGTCAGGCCGAGCGAACCGACATTGTCGAACAACTCGTAGCCGGCATTTGCACTGTTGGGCAGGCCGCGTTCAGCCAGCATGAGCCGTGCCTTGCTGGTCATGCCGACGGGAACCATCAGGCTCTTTCCGTCCGTCCCGGTGTCAAAGTCTATGCCGGCTTCTGCCAGAGCCATGCTGACCTGGTTGAGGTCGGATGTCTCGAGACCGACATACAGCGTCTCATAGGAAGGCTTGTTCACATACAGTGCGGCGCCAATGACGATCGCCATCGAAACCAGGCCGACGCCTGCCAAAGCAAGCAGCTTCGTCTGCCCTAGCGACCCTAGGTTTTTTGTAATTTGATTGAATTGAGCTAACAGATTCATTCTGTTCCCGCACCGTCAAAAAGGATTAAGAGCCCTTTGCCCAGCGACAACCTAGACAGCGAAGCTTGTGCGAGCGTTTCGCTTGGTCGGCCGGAGACGAGTGTCGGTCGTACGGTAGTCTTGTGTCAGAAAAAGTCGAAATCGCCGGCAGCCTTGCTGAGCGGCTGTGAATGACCGTGGCGCATGCCCTTGCTGAGCGCCTTGTGCATGTCGGCAAGCTTGACGAGGCTGAGTGCCGTGGAAACGTCCACCGTCCATTCATCCGGGATGGTGCCGGTGATCGTATCAACGAACTCGGCTAGACCCCGTGTCTTCTGAACGGCCAGATCAATGCCCTGCAACACCTTCATGCTATCGGGCGACTGCAATACAGCTGCACCCCCAAGCTCCAGCAATTGCGGCTCCACCCGTTCGATCAGGTAGGCCACATCATAAAGCTCCGACACGATACGCATCAAGACTTCCGGCAGCTTCTCTTCGAACGAAGCGTATTGCTGCGATTGATTTTCGGTCATTGCTTCCTCGACTAAAAGAACTCGATCGAACTCTCGACAGGCTTTGCCGGCCGTGCCGGACGCTGTTCCAATGCTGCCGTCTTCTGGGTTTCCGCACCCGTCAACGGATAGGTACGGGCGCGGCCACTGGCCGGCCAGTATTCCAATTTCCGGCCGAAATCCCCGCCAACGGAGGATCCGACCAGTTTGATGCCTTCGTCTCTCAGGAACTTGGTCGCAAAGGCTGCGTTCTGCTCACCGACATTCGAAAAGCTGGCAATCGTCTTGGCACCGCCGAAGATCTTGGCTTCCAGTCGTTCGCGCCGCCCGCCGCGTTTCAGGATACCGTTGATCAAAAGCTCCATGAGATGCACGCCATAGCGTGACATGTCACCGCCAGACATACCCCCAGGCCCGTCACCCGGCAGGAGGAAGTGGTTCATGCCACCCACTCCAGCAACCGGATCTCTCAGGCACGCAGCCACGCAAGATCCAAGGATCGTCGTGATGACGGCATTAGGATCATCCGTGACCTTGAACTCGCCCTGGATGATGTTCATCCGTGTGGCTGCGACCGGTTGGTTCATTTAAGCGCTCCGAATACCGCCTCGATGGCAGCTTTCATCTTTTCGATGGTGAATGGCTTTGCCAGAACATTGTTGGCGCCGAGTTGAGCGGCCTTCTGCACAAGGGCACGGTCGCCCTGGGCGGTCAGGATGATGAACGCGGCTTTCTTCGTGGCCGGGTTGGTGCGCACGGCCTGCAGCAGGCCAAGTCCGTCCATTTTCGGCATGTTGAAGTCAGAGATCACCAGGTGATGCGGCTGCTCGGCCATGATCTTCATGCCCTGCTCGCCATCGCCTGCAGCAGTGATCTGTTTGAAGCCGAGTTGTGTCAGGGCGTCGCTGAGCAACAACCGGCTCGTAACCTGATCATCCACGATCAGAACTTTGATTTTTTCAGCGAGAGACATTTATTCGGTACCTTCTTTTCGGGCAGCGGTTAATTTCAGTATTTCTTCTCCGATGGCGCCGAGCGGCATTTGCTGCTCGACTGCCCCGATATCATGCGCGACCCTTGGCATGCCGTAGACCACGCATGTTTTCTCGTTCTGCCCGATGGTGCGCGCGCCCGCACTACGCATCTTGAGCAGTCCCGAGGCTCCATCCCGTCCCATGCCCGTCAGAATGACCCCCACGGCATTCCGGCCGGCAAGCTCGGCAACCGAATCAAAGAGCACGTCCACGGACGGCCGATGGCCGTTGACGGGATCGCGCTCCACAAGCCGGCAGCAGGGAGCGGACGCGTTTGTAACCTGCAGGTGCCGGTCGCCACCGGGAGCCAGATAGATCTTGCCGATCTCCAACCTCGCCCCGTCCGTCGCTTCCTGCACCACAGGCGCGCAGATACGATTAAGCCTTTCTGCAAAACTTTTGGTAAACGTCGACGGCATGTGCTGAGTAATGACCGTCGGCGGGCAGTTTTTCGGAAATTTCTGAAGCACGGTGATCAGGGCTTCCACGCCACCCGTCGATGAACCGATAGCGACGATCTTGCGACCGACCCGGTAATCGACGGAGGGAGCAATCATCGGCGTTGCCGCCGCACTGACGCGTCCACGCTTGGAGCGGGCCGCAGCCTTTACCTTTTCCGCCAGATCGCCGAACGGACGGGCATCGCCCGGCACCGGCTTGCTGACGCAGTCAAAGGCACCAATCTCGAGAGCGGCAAGCGTTGCGTTGGCCCCCTGGTGCGTCATGGTCGATACCATGATCACCGGCATGGGACGCAGGCGCATGATCTTCTCGAGGAATTCGAGCCCGTTCATGTTGGGCATTTCGATATCGAGCGTCACCACGTCGGGATTGAGTTGCTTGATGGCGGCACGCGCCTCATGCGCATCGCCCGCCTGCCCGATGACGTTGACCTCCGGATCGGAATTCAGGACAGCCGTGATCAACCCGCGCATCGTCGCAGAATCATCGACAACAAGAACACGTGCAGGTACGATCATGATTTCCTCCCCCCGTTTTTGGCAGTATAGCGGTAGGTGGTTATCCCGATATTATCAAAAAGATTTTTAGCGTCGCCCGTTACACGTTCGGAGTGACCAATATACAGGTGACCGCCTTCCGGCAGCAGTGATGCAAAGCGCGACCAGATCTTCACCTGCGTCGGCTCGTCGAAGTAGATCACCACGTTGCGGCAGAAGATGATGTCGAAATTACCCTTGAACGGCCACTGCGCCATCAGGTTCAGTTCATTGAAGGTAATCAGTTTCTTGACGCGATCGTCGATCTGGCATTTGCGCCGGCCGCCGACATCGACATCCTTGAAATACTGCTTGCGCATGGCAGGCGTGACGGTTTCCAGCGAATTTTCGTCGTAGACGCCGGCCCGCGCCAAAGCCAGGATCTTCGGGTCGATATCGGTTGCCAGAATGCGAAAATCATAATCGACGGCGTTGGGCAGCAGCGACATCACCGTCAGCGCGATGGAATAGGGTTCCTGTCCATCGGAACAGGCAGCCGACCAGATGCGCACGCGCCCGCCGCTCTTGGCGCGCGCAATTAGGCCCGGCAACACCTCGTCGCGCAGGTGCTCGAAATGGTGGTTCTCACGAAAGAAACGCGTGAAATTCGTCGTCAGGTGCGACAGCATTTCGCGGCGTGCAGGTGCGCCTTCCGGCGAAGAAACCAGGGTGCAATACTCGCGGAAGCCGCGCAGACCGAGGTTGCGGATATGCTTGGACAGGCGCGAATAGACGAGCGACGCCTTCGTGTCGTTGAGGTAGATACCAGCATCCGCGTAGATCATAGCAGCGATCTCGGTGAGGTCGCGGCGCGTCAGCGGATATTCGCCGCTCGCCAGGACTTCATCGGGTGATTGCCTGCTATCGATAACCCCTACAGCTTTCATGCAGCTTCGCTTTCGGTATCGGGAAAAAGGGAATCCAGCTCAATGAGACAGATCATGCGCTTGTCGATCGCCAGTATTCCCCTGGCGTATTGCTTCTCGAGTTCGGACGAGACCTCGGGAACAGGCTGAATATTGTCGTCGGTGACGGTCAGGATATCTGACACGGCCTCGACCAGCAGTCCGACAATGCGTTTCTTCACCTGGGACACGATGATCACGTGCCGTGGCGAAGGCTCCGCCCGTCGCATTCCGAGCCGGGCGGACAGATCTACGATTGGCAGGACTGCGCCGCGCAGATTGATCACACCCATCACGTAGGATGGAGAGTGGGGAAGACCGGTGGCTTTCGTCCAGCCGCGGATCTCCCGCACCGACATGATATTGACGCAAAATTCCTGGTCGCCGATGCGGAAGGCAATGAGCTCCCGACTTCCTTGAGCAAGATTTTTCACGACGTAGGACATCGTCTCGTTCCGCCAGTTAACCCGTTGCCGCCAAAGACATATCCGACTTCAGAACACCATCCTGCCGCAGCGACTGGCCGCGAGAGGCTGCCACGACCGCATCGACATCCAGGATGAGCGCCACACGTCCGTCGCCCAGAATGGTTGCCGCGGCGATGCCGGGGACATGCGTATAGTTGGCTTCCAGAGACTTGATGACCACCTGGCGCTGCCCCTGGATGGCATCGACCATCAGAGCACGCTGGCCGCCGCCTTCGGATTCCACCAGCAGCGCCACGCCTTCGACCGGATTGGCCTGGGTGCCACGGAAGTTGAGGATGCGACCGACATCAACAAGCGGGCAGAAGGAGTTGCGGATGGAAATCAACCGCTGGTTTGCGCCGAACGAGTGGATGCTGGAGGCTTCCGGCTGAAGGGTCTCGACGATGGCCGTCAGCGGCACGACCAGTGTCTGGCCGGCAACCGTTACCACCATGCCGTCAAGCACGGCGAGTGTCAGCGGCAGGCTCATGGTGAAGGTCGAGCCCTGGCCCGGACGCGAGCTGATGGTGATGCGCCCACCCAGAGCCTGGATCGAGCGCTTGACCACGTCCATGCCGACGCCACGCCCGGAAATGTCGGAGATCTTGTCGGCGGTCGAGAAGCCCGGCATGAAGATGAGGTTGTCGATTTCCTCATCCGTCAGGTTGGAATCCGCCGCGATTAGGTCGTTATCGATCGCCTTCTGGCGCACACGCTCGCGGTTGATGCCCGCACCGTCGTCAACCAGTTCGATGACGATACGACCGGAGCGATGCTTTGCGGTGAGCTTGACGGTGCCTTCCGGGTTCTTGCCGGCGGCCTCGCGCTTTTCCGGGCTTTCAATGCCGTGGTCCACGGCATTTCGGATCATGTGGGTCAGCGGTTCGGCCAGCTTGTCGATGACCGTCTTGTCCACTTCGGTGTTTTCACCCTCGGTGACCAGACGGATCGACTTGCCCACCATGTCGGCCACTTCGCGAACGATACGCGACATGCGCTGGAAGACGGGCTTGACCGGCTGGGCGCGGATGGCCATGACCGAATCCTGGATCTCGCGGGTGAGCTGTTGCAGCTCTTCGAGGCCCATATTGATCGAAGACGTGCCGTTATTGTCGTTCTCGATAACGCTCTGCGACAGCATCGCCTGGTTGATGACAAGCTCGCCGACGAGGTTGATCAGGCGGTCGACGCGATCGAGATCAACGCGGATCGTCTGGCCGGCGCTGTTATTGGCATTGGCATTGGCGGCCGCAGCAGCCGCGGCGGCGGCTGCCTGACTTTCCTTCTTTTCGGCGCGCGAGGCGGCCAGCCGGGTGACGTTGGACGCAGTTTCGGCGGCGGCAACGGCAGCGGCAGCCGCACTTTCCATCGCGGAATGATCGTCCGAACTCTCGTTGTCCTCCTCCGCACCCTCATCGTCCAGGGCAGAAAGATCGAAGGGAACCGGGATCATCGGCAGTTCTTCGGCCGTGCTCTCCTGAACCTTGACGTCCAGATCGCAATCCCATTCGGCAAATTCGAACACCGAACGGATGTCCTGTTCGCCTTTGCTGGTCTTGACCAGGATCGTCCAGCTGAAATAAGCGGCCTCGGGATCCATCTTGTCGAAGGCCGGCAGCTGGTCGACGTCGCAATTGATGCTCATCTCGCCGACGCGGGACAGGTCCCGCAGCAGCAGAGCGGCTTCGTTGCCCTTGGCATAAAGCTCGCGCCGGGGCTTGAAAATCACTTCAAATACAGATGGCTCAAGCGTCTGCTCTTCTTCGCCGAAGCCTTCAAATGTAAACGGTATCGGCTGAAAGCCGCTGTCGTCGCTCGGGGCAGCAGGTGCAGGTGCGGCAGCCTTGGCCGGTGCCGCTTTTGCCGGTTGAGGTTTGGGGGCTTCGGCGGGTGCGGCTCCTCCCGAGGGCAGTTCGCCCCGCGCCAATGCTTCCAGTTCCTTCACCAGGCCGCGCGAGCGACCCTCCTCGACACTGCCGCCATCGCGGGAGGCGGTGACAAGATCGGCCAGAATATCGGCCGACTTCAGCATCACCTTCAGAACGTCCTGCGAGGGTTCCAGCTTGTTGGAGCGAACGCAGTCGAGCGTCGTCTCGAACACGTGGGCAAACGAAACCAGGTCATCAAGACCGAATGCACCCGCACCGCCCTTGATCGAGTGGACCGCACGGAAGACGGCATTCACCGTTTCCGGGTCACGGTCGCCGTCATTCAGCTTGAGAAGACCAGATTCCAGTTCAGCGAGCTGCTCCTCGCACTCCTGGAAGAAGATCTCTTTGATTTCGTTCATATCCATCGCAGGAATTCCCGGTTCAGGCGGTTACACGCTCGATCGCATCAATCAGTTTTGCGGGATCGAAAGGCTTGACGATCCAGCCGGTCGCTCCGGCCTGTCGTGCGCGGTTCTTCTTTTCCGCATCGCTTTCCGTCGTCAGAACGAGGATCGGAACAGCGCGGTAGCGTTCGTTGCGACGGACGCCTTCGATGAAGCCGAACCCGTCGAGACGCGGCATGTTGATGTCCGTGACGATGACGTCCGGATTGCATTCTTCCAGAACCTCAAGGCCCTCGATGCCGTCTTCGGCCTGGATGGTCTCAAAGCCGGCATTGTTCAAGGTGACCAGAAGCATGTTCCGGATCGTCCTTGAATCGTCGACCGTAAGTACTTTCTTTTTCACTGCCGAATCTCCTTCGCGAGCAGATGTTCTATATCTATGCCAATAAGCTGCATGGTCTTACGGAAGGCATCTGAGACCTTCTCGAAGACAAATTCCTTCTTGTCCTGTTCCCAGGCACTGGCGGCGGCCATCAGCACCTGCACGCATTGCACACCGACGCGCTCCACGCCCGAGGCGTCGATCTTCAGGTCCGTGCCGCGCATGTTGGTCAGCTGGCCGTGCAATACGGAGGCCTCGTTCAGGTCCAGGACCGAAACCAGGGTCAGGCTTTCCGTTTGTGCTTTCCTGCTTGCCATTCCTTCGTTCCTCATCGTTCCATCTGGTTCCGGCCGTTTTCCGTCCGGGCATGTCCAGTTTTCAAGTCTCTGTCGCGCGCGGCGTCAGCGACCCATTGCGGCCAATTGGGCCGGTATGAATGCGGTGCCCTGCATGTCGGCAAGGTCATGGGTCTCGATCTCGTCCGACGGTTCGGCCGCCTTCGGCTTTGCCTGCCAGATGTGGCCGGATGCCTTGGTCTCGCGTTCGATGCGGAACTCGCGCACCGTGCGACCAAGCTCGATAATGACGGTGTGCAGCTCGTCACTGCCCTCGCCGATCTGGCGGGCTCTGGCGGCGCTCTGGGCCATACGCCGGTCGAGCGCCTGGATTTCGCCGGCCGTTCGTGACAGCGACTGCGCCTGCTCGCCGGTATCGCGGGCAATGCCGGTCATGGTTTCGTTGATGGCGGCCACGCGATCAACAATCCCGCCGATCGCATCCTGCGTCAGGTGGACCATTTTCACGCCGGCATCGACCTGTGACTTGGTGCCGGTCACGAGCTGCTTGATTTCGCGGGCGGCCTCGGCGGAGCGCTGGGCAAGCGCCCGCACTTCCTGGGCAACCACGGCAAAGCCACGACCGGAATCGCCGGCGCGGGCAGCCTCAATACCGGCATTCAGCGCCAGAAGATTGGTCTGGAAGGCAATTTCATCGATCACACCGATGATCTGGCCGATCTTTTCGGCGGATTCCTCGATATCCGACATGGCGCTGATCGCCTTGCCGACAACCTCACCGCTGTCTTGAACCGAACGGCGGGCCTCCGCCACGGCCTTTTCGGCGAGCGCCGCTTCGGAAGCGCTGATGGCAACGCGCTCGGAAAGGGCTGCGATTTCGGCGGCACCGGCGGCAACATCACGGCTGTGCTCGTCGATCGACGTCGCCAGCAGGCGACCGTCTTCGGCCAGCCCTGTAACCAGCGCATCGGCGCGGGTCAATTGATCGGCGGCACCCTTCAGAGAAGCCGACATCGCTGACAGCGCCTGGTCCAGCAATTGCGACAATTCACCATAGATCTCAGGATGTGCATCATTCATGCGCACCGTCAGATCCTTGTTGGCAAGGCCTGCGGCAATCGGGCCGAGCAGGCTACAGGCTTCCGCCTGATCCTTGTCATGCTGGGCAATCATGGCGCGCTGGTGCTTGGTGCGCAGCTCGTTGATGCGCAGAGAAACGGCAATTTCCACATCCACCATGACCAGCCGGATGACGGCCTGGATGGCATCATTGACCTCGCGCTCACGCCGACGACCGGCGGGCAGCAGAGATTTGGAGACGATCTGTTCGACAAGACAGCCGACGAGGTTTTCCAGCATCACCGCATGACCGGCAATGTGCCAGCGTGGGTCAAGGCCCATGCGGCCTTCGGCATCGGACAAAACCTTGACGCGTTCGGCATAGAGCGCGTCGAAACGGGCATCCGTCAGGACACTCCAATGGGAGGCCTGCAAATCATGCAGGCGTTCAAGCTGCATATCGCTCTCGAAATGACGCATGGCGTCCGGCGAAGACTGCAGGCGGTGAAAGAAATCGCGAAGGCCATCTTTCAGGCGGGTTTCCAGCATGGGTCGAAACCGTCGCAGCAGCTCGCAAGCCTCCGCGTCGAGACCGGCGAATGCAAGACGATCGCGCAGGCTGCCTGCCTGGGCCTTTCGTGCTTGATCCGATGGCGTTTCGTGAGCCAAGGCCCGTCCCCAATCAAAGCCGGTGTCTATGAAGACCGGCATAAACCCCTCGACACAGCCCCGGAAACCGCTCCCGCAGACTGCTTATGCGTGTGCCTCTGGTCCTATCCGGCGAACCGGTCGGCCAGTTTGGTGGCGCCAGGAGACGCATCTGTGCCTTGCGCGGACATTGCAGCGCCGGTTTTGACACCTGCGACAAGAATCCGTGGCCTGAAATTGTCCTGGAATTTCAGGGAGAGATACCGGATCAAAACCGGTACGGCGGAGCGGCTTCATGCCTGAAAAGGATCGACCGAGGCCGTCCCATTTCGCCGTGTGGGACTATTTGTATGGTTAATTCCTTGCCTGAAGGTTAATAGAGCCCCGGCAATCTTGTTTTATCCAAATCTGATATAACATCATCCCTGCCAATTTAGACGCAAGCTACAGGCAAGTGAAGTACTGGAGAATCAGTTCACCACGAACATGATGTCTTTGGAGAAGAGCAATGATTGTTCTGCACTTGGTGGCCGCCCTGATTGCCATGCTGATTTTCATGAGCATGCTCGTCATCACGAAGGTCGACAGAGACCGCGTCAAGCTGCGCATACGGATCCTTTAGGGCCAGCTTGATAGAGGGTTTGCTCACAAACCGTGTTGTCGTTTTAGCGTCGGCACCGTAGAGGGTGTTCGGCTGCCGCACTTTTGTCCAAGTTGGGGCGAGAGGAATAGCCGCAATGCTATGCCGGTTGATCCGGCGCAGTTTGTACCAAATCTCGCATTAGTTTCCTGTCATCGAGATTTGGTATTAGGCCCTCAGTTCCATCCGCATTAGGCGCACCATGACAAGCCCGGACCATCAGCCCGCGACCACGCCCCATCGCCACCCAGCCCTCCAGTTCCTGTCGCGTTTCAGGGGCTATCTTACCCCTATTGCCATGCTGGTGGTCTTTGCGATGATGGCCTTTGCCGTCTACAAGCTCACCAATGAGGTGCGCTACGAGGAGGTCGTGGCCGCGCTGACCAATACCAGTTGGACGGCGATCGGCCTTGCCATCATGTTTACGGCGCTCAGTTTTGCGTCGCTTGTCTATTATGACCTCAATGCACTCGATTATATTGGTCGCAAGCTGCCGATCGCCCCGGTCATGGTCACGGCCTTCAGCGCCTATGCCATCGGCAATACGGCCGGCTTTGGCGCGCTCAGCGGCGGCGCCATCCGGTTTCGCGCCTATAGCCGGCTCGGCCTGTCGCCGGAAGATATCGGCCGCGTCATTGCCTTCGTCACCTTTGCATTCGGGCTCGGCCTCCTTGCCGTCAGCGCCATTGCCTCGCTGATCGCCGCGCCGCGCCTATCTGCCATCATCGGCATGGACCCGACTGTGCTGCGCATCGGTGCAGTCATCATTCTGCTGATGCTGGCCTCACTTCTCTTTGTCGGGCGCAATGGCCGCACGGTGAAACTGATGCGCATCCGGCTGAAGCTGCCCGATACGCTGACATCGTCGCGCCAGTTCCTCATCACGGCCTTTGATATCGCCGTCTCGGCCTCGGCGCTTTACGTGCTTTTGCCGGAAACGCATATCGGCTGGCTGTCCTTCTTCGCCATCTTTGCTGCGGCCATCGGGCTTGGCGTCATCAGCCATGTGCCGGCCGGCCTTGGCGTGTTCGAAGCCGTTATGATCGGCACGCTCGGCAATACGATCAGCATGGATCAGTTGCTCGGCAGCCTCGTGCTCTACAGACTTGTCTATTACGTGCTGCCGCTCACCATCGCCATCATCCTGGTCGCGGCCTCAGAGGCACGGGTGCTGGCACGCCACAAGGTGGCCGGCGATATCGGCACGGTCGTGGTGCGCCTGTCGCCGCCGCTTCTATCGGCCTTTGCGCTGATGCTGGGCGCCATGCTGATCTTTTCGAGCGTGACGCCGACGCCGGAAACCGATCTCAGCCTGCTTGCCCCCTGGCTGCCGCTGCCGGTGGTGGAGGGCGCGCATTTCCTTTCAAGCCTGCTTGGCCTTGCACTTGTGATTGCCTCGCGGGGTCTGGCGCAGAGGCTGGATGGTGCCTGGTGGGTGGCGCTGGTGGCAGCAATGCTTGCCTTCGTTCTGGCCTTCCTGCGCGCGCTGGCGCTGGGCGAAGCCACCTTCCTTGCGGTTTTCGTGGCTGCCATGCTGCTGAATGCCGGACGCTTCCGCCGGCCGGCCTCACTGTTCGGCCAGGTGCTGAACCTACCCTGGATCATGGCCATCCTGGTGATCATCGCCGGGGCGACCACCGTCCTTCTGTTTGTCTATCGCGATGTGGAATACAGCCATCAGCTCTGGTGGCAGTTCGAATTCTCCGGCGAGGCGCCGCGTGGCCTTCGCGCGCTGCTGGGCGTTTCCATCCTGTCTGCAGCCATTGCCGCCTTCAGCCTGTTGCGCCCGGCCTTTCGCCATCCGGCGCCGCTCTCGCCCGAGGATCTGCAGCAGGCGACTGCCATCGTCATCGGGCAGGACAATGCCGATGCCAATCTGGTGCGCATGGGCGACAAGCGCGTGATGTTTTCCGACAGTGGCCGCAGCTTCATCATGTATGGCATCCAGGGACGGTCCTGGATCGCGCTCGGCGATCCGGTGGGCGACCGCGAGGAAACGGCCGAAATGGTCTGGCGTTTTGTTGAGCGCGCCCGAGGGGCCGGCGGCCGCGCCGTCTTCTACCAGGTATCGCCGGCACTTCTGTCCTTCTGCGCAGATGCAGGCCTGCGCGCTTTCAAGCTTGGCGAGATGGCGCTAGTGGATCTCACAGGCTTCGAACTCGCCGGCAGCCGGCTGGCCGGCCTTCGCCAGGCGCTGAACAAGGGGCGCCGCGAAGGCATGGAATTTGCCATTCTACAGCCGGCGGAAGTCACGCAGGCTCTGGCCGAACTGAAGGCGATTTCCGATGGCTGGCTTGCCCATCACGACACGCGCGAGAAGGGCTTTTCGCTCGGCGCGTTTGAAGAGACCTATGTCGCCTCACAGCCGGTGGCGGTGCTGCGCAAGGCAGGCCGCATCGTTGCCTTTGCAACGCTCTTCCTCACCGATACGCGCGCCGAAGCCAGCGTCGATCTGATGCGATTTGCACCGGATGCGCCACGCGGCGCCATGGACTTCCTGTTTGTCAGCCTGCTTGAGCAGTTGAAGGGCGAAGGCTACCAGGCCTTCAATCTCGGCATGGCACCACTTTCGGGCATGTCGCGGCGCGAAGTAGCACCCGTCTGGGACCGGATCGGCGGCACCCTGTTCGAACACGGGGAAAGATTCTATAACTTCAAGGGGCTCAGGGCCTTCAAGTCGAAGTTTCATCCACAATGGCAGCCGCGCTATATGGCCGTCTCGGGGGGAACCGGCGGCGTGCTGGCGCTGATGGACGTGACGCTGCTGATTGGTGGCGGCGTGAGAGGAGTGGTTGGTAAATGAAGCATCTCATCGGACGTCTGGCCCTTGTGGCTCTGCTGTGTCTGCCGCAGATGGTGGCGGCACAGGCCGTGCCCGCAACCGCGCCGGATGGCCTGGAACTGGGGATGCTGCCCACGCCACACATCTTCAAGCCGGAAGGCGCGATGAAGGCCAACATCTTCCTGTTGTCCGATGATGCCGGCTGGAACTCTGCCAGCGACAAGCAGGCGGCTGACCTTGCGAAACAGGGCGCGCTGGTGATCGGCATCGACCTGCCGTCCTATCGCCAGGCTCTCGGCAAGGCGCCCGACGAGTGCATCTATATGATTTCGGATATCGAGCAGGTGGCCCAGCAGGTGCAGCGCTCGCTCGGCAGCGGCGCCTACAAGTCCCCGGTGATTGCCGGCAGCGGCGCCGGTGCCGCCTTCGTGCTTGGCATGATCGCCCAGAGCCCGCCGGCCACCATTGGCGGGGCGATTGCCGTTGATCCGCAGGCGGCCATTTCGCTGCCCAAGGAATTGTGCACGCCGGCCAGCAAGCAGCCGGATGGCGAAGGCATCATCTATGGTTTCACCGATGGCGCTCTGCCGGCCCCGGTTACCATCTATCTGTCAAAGGCCGCCTCCCCGGCCGGGCGCCAGCAGGCGCAGTCGCTGAAGCAAAGCCATTCTGATGTCGATGTCGAAGAGACCGACGACGACGCCTCGACCACGCTGATGCAGGCGCTGTCCGACACGGTCGATGCCGCCGGCACCGACGATTCACCGCTGGGTCTGCCGCTGACCATTCTGGATGCCAAGCCGAAGCTGGATACGATGGCGATCATCTATTCCGGTGATGGCGGCTGGCGGGATATCGACAGCGATGTAGGTGCCGTCCTACAGGCCGATGGTGTGCCCGTCGTCGGCGTCGATGCACTGCGTTATTTCTGGTCGCGCAAGACACCGGAACAGACGGCGGAAGACTTGAGCCGCATCATCCGCGCCTATCGCAAGCAGTGGAATGTCAGCAATGTGCTGCTGATCGGCTATTCCTTCGGCGCCGATATCCTTCCGTCCACCTTCAACCGCCTGCCGCAGGCCGACCGCGCCAAGGTGACGATGATCAGTCTTCTGGCGCTTTCGCATGTGGCGGATTTCGAAATCTCGGTCTCCGGCTGGCTCGGTGGACAGGGGGATGGCGATGGTGGCGATCCGGCAGTGGATCTGGCAAAAGTCGATCCGAAGCGCATCCAGTGCATCTATGGCACCGAGGATGACGACGATGCCTGCAAGTCGATGATACCGCGCGGCATCGAAGCCCTCGGTATTGAGGGCGGACACCATTTCGATGAGGACTACCAGAAGCTCGCCCAGCATATCCTCTCTGGCCTGAAGGCCCGGCTTGGCAAGTGATGCAGCGCCGCACAGGCGCTGCGCCTTTTGCCGGGCACGGATCAACAATCCGTGAGATTCCGCTTGCAACCGGCGTGAAAATATCCTGTAGCCAGCCTACAGGCACTTAAACGTCGCGCGTGTCTACACTTGCGCCAGGGGATATCTCACCATGGAAATTTTCACGGCTGCCGGCCTGGCAGCGCTGTTTCAAGTTATCGCTATTGATCTCGTTCTGGCTGGCGACAATGCCATCGTCATCGGTCTTGCGGCGGCCGGCCTGCCGGTGCATCAGCGCCAGAAAGCCATTCTTGTCGGCATTATCGCCGCAACCGTTCTGCGCATCGGCTTTGCCACCATCACAGCTTACCTGCTCGGCATTGTTGGACTACAGCTGATCGGCGGCCTGTTGCTGGCCTGGGTGTGCTGGAAAATGTGGAGCGAATTGCGCAGCGCCGATCACAGTGCCGAAAATGCCCTGGGCGAGGCGGACGCAGAAATGACGAAGGTGGACAAGACCTTCCTGCAGGCCGCGATCCAGATCGTCATCGCCGATGTCTCCATGTCGCTCGACAACGTGCTGGCGGTGGCTGGCGCAGCGCAGGAACACACGAGCGTGCTCATCATCGGTCTCGTCGTCTCCATTGCCCTGATGGGCCTGGCTGCCAATTTCGTCGCCCGCCTGCTGCATCGCTACCGCTGGATCGCCTATGTCGGCCTTGCCGTCATCGTCTATGTGACCGCCACGATGGTCTATCACGGGTCCGTCGAAGTCCTGCCCTATATCCAGCAATGGCTCGCCTGAGCCTTCAGGCTCTGCGTAAGCGACTGCGCCGCCGGCCGGCGGCGCGGTTCAACACATGAACCCTCGAGCGTGCGCCGATGACAGCCAGACATGTCCTGATCATTGGTGGAGGACCCGCCGGCCTGATGGCCGCCGACGTGCTGAGCGCCAAAGGCCACCGCGTCACGGTCTGTGAGGCCATGCCAAGCCTTGGCCGTAAATTCCTGCTCGCCGGCAAATCCGGCCTCAACATCACCCATTCGGAAGAGTTTGCGCGGTTTCGCACCCGCTTTGGCGCCGCCAATGCGCGGCTTGCCACAGCGCTGGATGCCTTCACGCCGGACGATCTGCGGGCCTGGGCGGCGGAGCTTGGAACGGAAACCTTTACCGGCTCATCCGGCCGCGTGTTCCCCACCGTCATGAAAGCCTCGCCACTGTTGCGCGCGCTCCTGAAGCGGCTGAGCGACCAGGGCGTCACGCTCTTGGCGCGCCATCGCTGGCTCTCCATTGAAACCACCGGCTACCGCTTTTCGACGCCGGACGGTGAACGGCTCATCGCAGCCGATGCCGTGCTTCTGGCACTCGGTGGCGCCAGCTGGCCGAAACTCGGCTCGGATGCCGCCTGGGTTGCCCCTTTGCGGCAAAGGGGCGTGGAGATCGCCGATTTCCGCCCGGCCAATTGCGGCTTCGATATTGCCTGGAGCGCAGGTTTTGCCGAGCGCTTTGCCGGCCTGCCGGTCAAATCCGTTATCGCCACATCCGATGCCGGTTCGCTGCCCGGCGAATTCGTCATCAGCCGGCATGGCGTGGAGGGAAGCCTCATCTATGCCCATTCCGCCGCCCTTCGCGACCGGCTGGCGGATACCGGCCGGGCAGAGATTACCCTCGATCTCGCCCCCGGCCGCAGCCGCGAGGCGATCTCGGCTGCCCTGTCGCGCCTGCCGTCCAAGGTCAGTCTTTCCAACCGGCTGCGCAAGGCGGCCGGTATCGATGGCGTCAAGGCGGCTCTCCTGCGTGAATGCGCCCCCCGTTCGGAACCGGGCAGGATGGAGCCTGAGAGTTCCGAGCAGCTGGCATCGCGCATAAAAGCACTTGCCGTGCCGCTGCTGCGGCCCCGGCCGATCGAGGAGGCCATCTCCTCTGCTGGCGGCATTAGCTGGGATGCAATCACGCAAGATTATATGCTGAAGTCCCTGCCCGGCACCTTCTGCGCCGGCGAGATGATTGATTGGGAAGCGCCAACCGGCGGCTATCTGCTCACCGCCTGCTTTGCCACAGGGCGGGCGGCTGCCCGCGGCATCAGCACCTGGCTGGATGCGCGCCGCGGGTGAGTGCTAGTCAGCCAGCCTTCCTGTAGCGGCGCGCGACATAAGCAACCTGGCCTTCGGAAAGCCCCTTGTAGAGCATCGAGCCTTTCGAGCCGGAGAACTCGCGCATGAAGCGGCGCATGAACCAGGAGCGCTTGATGCGCGCCTGCTTGCGGCTCTCTGCCGCATCGAGTGCTGCCACCACATGGGCCGAGATATCGCGGCTGTCGATCAGCTCCATGCCGGATGCGGCAAGCTGACGATCCAGGTCGCCAAGCGAGCCACGACCCCGCATGTCGGCAAAGGTGAACCAGCCGCCGGGCGCGGTGACACGTCCCACTTCACGCGCGAAGGCCTCCACATCGCCGTAGCAATGCGAGGATTCGATGTTGACGACGATATCGAAGGCATCGTCGGCAAACGGCAGGTGTTCCGCGTCACCCACCTGAAAGGCAAGCGCTGGCGTGCCGGTGTTCAGCCGCCGGGCAAGCCGCACGGTTGCGGGTGAATAATCAAGGCCGGTCACGGATGCAGGACCATGATAGCGGGCAATATAGCGCGAACCGCCCCCCCGGCCCGAACCTACCTCAAGCACGCGCGCGCCGGCCACGGGAAGGCCGGCTACCGCCTGGTGATAGAGGCCGATAAAGGCTCGTTCCGGCTCGTCTTCCGGCTTCAGCGAAAAGGTATCGCCGCCAGCCACATAGCCATAATTCATGAAGCGCCAGTCCGGATCGCGCCAGGAGCGCGATAGGAGATTGTAAATGCTGCGCCACATCCACTTCTGCGCCTTGGGAAAGGCGCCATTGTCCATCACGGCGAGGACTCTCGAGAAGACGCGGCTGGTCATGCTGTTGAAGGTCTCACACCTGGGCCTGTTTCGTTGGCGAGTATCCGTCCAGTTCCTTTTCCAGCCATTCCCGACCACGACGAACGAGATCAGCATCATCGCTGTTGCGCGGGTTGAACCAGGGCGAATAGTAGTTTGCGATCATCGGCAGGCAGCGACGCCAGTAACCCGGCGCGATCATGGTCAGCCAGAAAAAGCGGAACCAGAAGCGGAAACCGGGTTTCACCCCATCGGTTCGCAGGTAGATCGGGATATTGCGCAGGAAGATGAACAGAAACGACGCGATATTGGCATTCATGGCCGTGATGCGCATGAGGTAGCGCTGCCAGGATGACATGTCCTTTGTGGCTGCCATCAGCACATCATAGGCCACAGCCTTGTGTTCCAGCTCCTCAAGCGCGTGCCAGACCCAAAGACGGCGGTAGGCCGCTGCGGCTTCGTCCAGCACGTCGGGATGGCGCAACGTCTGCGTCGAGAAGGTGGCGGTCAGATGTTCGATAGCGCAGGTTGCCAGCACCCGGTGCAACGGATTCTTGACCATGCCAAGCGATGCACCGACCGGCTTTTCCATGGCCTCGACATCGTAGCCGAGATCCTTCATCGCAAGATTGTATTCCTCATGCTCGCGCGTGTGGAAAGCCTCCTGGACGGCATAGCCGTTGATCTCCGCCGCCAGCGCCCGGTCTTCCAGATGTGGGGTATAGTGCTTGAGCGAGCGAATGAAGAAGCGCTCGCCATCCGGCAGGAAGATCGACAACCCGTCGATGAGCGCTGTCTTGACCACATCATCGCCCAGCCAGTGCCGCTGTCGATTGGCGCGAATGTTGAAGTGAAGGTTGCGGGGAATGATATCCCATTCGTCGGAACTGCGTGGCTCTCCGGCCACCCCCCCGTCATTTGCCTCGATCGTCATCGCTCCAGCCCGCCCGCAAGAAGAAATTGGAAAGTCATTGCTCGCAGAAAGGCTAGACAATCCAGCCTTGCGAAGCAACAGCCGAAACATCCTATGCTTATTTTCAAACTGGAGAAAAATGGTGCCCGGAGGCGGATTTGAACCACCGACACGCGGATTTTCAACTGGATTAACACTGAATAAGCCTTTGTTTTTTATGAAACCAAAACGCTTCGCGCTAGATGCGCGCTAATTCTGACGAACCGGCGGCGCCGAGACGACTTGCATCCACAGCTCCAAAACACTTCCAGTTGCATTGTTTGGCTTGCTTATCCGCTCCTGAACTTCTTTAAGAGCTGCAGGGAAGATTTAACAGGGGAAGTGTCATGGCTAGCCGGAATGAGGTATTAGCGCTTTTGCAGGATGCTACTGGGGGCAACGCGCGCGATTTCGTCGATGGGCAGTGGGAGGCAATTGATACGGTAGTGAACCGGCGAGGCCGAGTGTTGCTTGTGCAACGAACGGGATGGGGGAAAAGTATGGTCTATTTCCTCTCCACTCGCGTGCTCCGAGACCAGGGTTCCGGCCCGACCTTGATCGTGTCGCCACTGCTGTCACTCATGCGAAACCAAATAGAGGCCGCGAGAAATCTGGGTCTTGTTGCTGAGACCATAAACACGGACAATCAACAGGATTGGGATGATATTGTCGATCGTGTTCGGCAAAGCGAAGTTGACGTGCTCATTGTATCACCCGAGCGCTTGGCCAACGAAGGTTTTTTGAACAATTGCTTGATACCTGTGGCAGCGAACATCGCGCTTCTAGTAGTCGATGAGGCTCATTGTATTTCTGATTGGGGTCATGATTTCAGACCAGATTATCAGCGCATACAGCGAATCATACGTCAGATGCCGGGAAATGTGGCCGTGCTAGCCACGACAGCCACAGCTAATGATCGCGTGGTCGAGGATGTTACGCGACAGCTAGGACCTGCTACCGAGCTTCAGCGCGGACCATTGGCGCGGATTAGCCTCAGTTTACAGACGACTCCTATGCCTAACCGGGCTAAACGGTTGGCATGGCTGGCTGAAGCCCTACCGAATTTGCCAGGTAGCGGAATAATCTACACCTTAACTGTGCGAGACAGTGAGAGAGTGGCACAATGGCTGCAAGCAAATGGTATTGATGCGCGCGCCTATCACGGGCAACTTGAAAATGCGGAAGACGATGGACACGCGGCTCACCGAGAAGCGCTCGAAGGCATGCTTCTGCGTAATGAAGTTAAGGCACTTGTTGCGACAAACGCCCTAGGCATGGGGTTTGATAAACCTGACCTCAGCTTTGTGATTCACTTTCAAGCGCCGCAGTCAATCGTGCACTACTATCAGCAGGTTGGGCGCGCAGGCCGGGGTATTGACGACGCCGTTGGCGTGCTACTGGGCGGTGAGGAGGATGATGAGATCAATTCCTTCTTCATCAACAGTTCATTTCCGCCTGTGAGGCAGGTAGAGGCTGTGCTCTTGGCCTTAGAAAACGCGGAAGAAGGGCTGTCTGTTACCAGCTTGATGCACGCGGTGAACTTGCGAAAGAGCCAAATCGAGAAAGTTCTAAAGTTGCTGTCTGTCGCTGACGCATCCCCTGTGATCAAGAATGGCAGCCGTTGGTACCGGACTGCTAACCCGTACCAAATCAATCGAGAGCAGATCCGAAGGTTGATGCGTCAGCGTGTGGCTGAGGCTGAAGCAGTCCAAGAATATCTTGAGACTGATGAATGCCAGATGCAATTTCTTGCTCACTCGCTGGACGATAGAGATGCGATGCCATGTGGCCGATGCGAAAACTGTCTTGGCCGGCCCATAGTAGACGTTCGGCCAGCGCGAAGCGCAGTTTTAGACGCAGCAGCATTCATCAAGCGTAGCGAAGTCGTTCTTAAACCGAGAAAGCGATGGGAAACTGACGCATTCCCGTCTTACGGATTCCGAGGCAATATTGCCCAACCTCTCCAAATGAAAGAAGGAAGGGCGTTAGCAATCTGGAGGGATGCGGGTTGGGGCCCGATGATTGAAGAGGGGAAAGAAAACGGTAGGTTTTCCGATGAACTTGTGGACGCATGCGTTACAATGATCAACGATCGATGGGGTCCAGATCCGTTTCCGACATGGGTTACCTGTGTCCCATCTCTCCGGTCCACCGAACTGGTGCCCGATTTCAGTCGCCGTGTAGCGAATGCCTTGGGCTTACCGTTCGTCGAAGCAGTTGAAAAAGTGGCCGAAACGGAACGGCAAAGGAAAATGATGAACGGCTGGCAACAAGCCCATAACTTGGATGGTGTCTTCTCAGTAGATGAGGATGTAGTATCGACCGGTCCAGTGTTATTGATCGATGACGTAGCAGATTCGCGGTGGTCGTTGACAGTTATCGGCGCTCTCCTCCGAAACTCCGGAAGCGGTCCTGTTTTTCCGCTTGTACTCGCTTTGGCTTCAGGAGGCTAATTTTGGAAGCGTTGGCACCTGACACTCAGGCGACCATACTCCTAACGTGCAAGTTAGGTACGGCCGACGGAAAGCCACTAAGCCTGGCTGAGTATAACAAGGTCGCTCGGCAGCTAATGGATCGCAAGCTGCGACCTAGTGACTTGCTTCGTGAACAGGTTCAAGGCTTCGCCGTTAGCGATGAACGCCTGCGTCTGCTATTGAATAGGGGCGCAGCGCTTGCGTTGACGGTCGAGCGCTGGTCGCAAGCTGGAATACATGTAGTCAGTAGAAGCGATGATAGCTACCCTCTGGCCTTGCGTAGGAAACTACGGTCCCGCGCTTCCCCCCTCATTTTTTACTCGGGCGACATCAATATCCTCGAAAACAGCGCGCTTTGCGTAGTCGGCTCGCGCGACGCTACTGAGGCGAGTTTAGAGTTCGCGGGAAACCTAGGTCGACTGTGCGCAAAACAGCGTTTTGTAGTCGTTTCGGGCGACGCGCGCGGCATTGATCGCGAAGCGATGCAGGCTGCGATGGATGACGGTGGACGTGCGGTCGGAGTGTTGGCTGAGGCGATGCTTCAGGCTGTATTATCCCGCCGCAACCGCGCGGCTATTATCAGCCGAAAACTTCTATTGCTTACTCCATTCGAGCCAGAGTCACGATTTTCTGTTGCTCGGGCGATGGAACGAAACAAGTATCTCTATGCATTGGCAGATGCCGCCGTGGTAGTCGACAGTGATGTAAAAGGTGGAACGTGGTCAGGAGCCATCGAAAACCAGAAGTATGGATGGACACCGGCATTTGTACGCGTCGGAGCTGATACTGGAGCAGGCAATCGTCAGCTCGCCGCACAGGGGCTAGTGGGACTTTCGGATAAGATTGACCAGTTTCCTCCGCTAGACGTACTTATCAAAAATCTCCCAGAACCGTTGGAAAGAGAAGCAGAGTTCCAGTTCGACAAACCCTCAAAGAGCTTAATGGACGGAGAAGCGCTGCGTGATTTCTTTTCGGCCTTACTTCTGAAAATGTTGGGCCGGGATGTTAAAACTACGGAAGATATCGCGTCTCATTTCCGGCTAGAAAAGCAACAGGCCGACCGCTGGCTAAAAGAACTCTGCGAGGCGCGAATGATTGAGTACATCGATGATGCGGGCCGCCCTCAGTGGAGAGTTGCAGAGCAAGATAGGTCCATCGCATGATTACGACCAGCGTCGTTTAGAATCTGGCTCCGACTAGCGATTGAGTTGCAAGTTCGTCTGAAAGATCTCAATCCAGGAAACACCTACAATCTACGCGTCTACAACATTCCTAATCTCCGCCAGCAAAAGTGGCGAGAGGCCTAGTGTTTCCAGCGGTCGATTGCGAAGCCAGGCATGTGTTTCGGCGTGGAATATTGACCCCATTAGCGGGGTGATCGGCGTCCAATTTTGACCCCCTTCGGATTTATCTGACCATCCGTTTTTTGACGGCGGATGGAGAGGGAGTTGAAGCGAGTGGATACGATTGCGCGCGTCCGGCGGGCCTTTCATGGTAAGCGGTGTGGCCAAAGCACATTGACTATGACGGTATTTCCTACCCGCGTTATCTTGCCTTCGCTGCAAGGCGGAAGGGAACGCC
>NZ_STFZ01000005.1 GCF_005222845.1 Rhizobium sp. FY34
AAGTCTCTGTTTCTAAACACGAATTCCAATCAACACCCAACACCCCATCCCCAACAACCCCAAATCACCCGCAAAGCCTAAGCCATCATTCGATACCACCTGTCGGTGGGACCGGCAGTCGCAGGGGAAAGGTCAGGTCCTTCCCTCTGCCGGCCTGATCCTGGACGAAACCGGGCTTCAGCAGGACATTAAAGCGCCGTTCGCCGTTGCGCTCCGGTCGAATGGAAATCTCGCCATAGCCAAGGATGAAGGAAACGTTATCGTCCGTTTCGATCGCCTCGTTCACCTTGCCCTCGACGTACGGGACATCAATGGGCAGGTAATGGTTCATGAAATGGGCCGTCAGGCTGATCAGGCTCATACGGTCCTGATCGGCCAGCAGGCTGAGCTTGACTCGAAACGTGCGCGTCAACAGATCATCGCCACGGACATGCAGGAAAAGAGTATCCTTCCCCGTCTGCCGTTCAACGAGCAGTGTGCATTCCCAATCTCCATTGGGGTTTGTCTTGAACTCGGGCGCCGATCCGGCTTCCAGTTCGCGCAACATGTCACATCGTTCTTTTGGCTTCAGCGTAGCGAAACTCTCAGTGAGTTCAGCCTTGGGCGCAGCATCTGTCAGCCGCTCCAACAGGGATTCAGGCGGCACCGGCTGCACTTTGGCCGGAAGTCGTGGACCTTGCATGTCTCGCGGCTTTGCCGGTGCGCCCCATTCAATTCCCAAGGACAGGGCCAGTCTCTTCAGGTTCTGCGCATCATTGGCAAGTAGCGGCACGAGTATGACGGGCGCAAGGAACACCGCAAGGAAGACCAAAAAAGGTCCTTTTGACACTTTCGACTGCATCTGATGCCCCGGAGCAGGCCACCCTGGTCAACAATGACCGGCGATGGCACGGTTACGGCGAGGCAATACCACGACAGGAGGAAATGCGCGACGGTTGATCTGACTGAGCTCAAGCTAAAATGTGCAAGGGCCTGATAGGTCTACCTTAACGGCTAGCCGCCCAGGTCTCGCGCAGCAAATGCTTCAGTGGCTTTCCTGCCGCATTGCGCGGAATGCTATCGACAAAGATCACATGCGCCGGGCGCTTGAAGGTGGCGAGTTTTTCGGCGCAATGGGCCTTGACCATATCGGCGGAGAGTGTCGCACTGTTACGAGGGACGATGAAGGCTGCGCCCACTTCGCCCCAGCGATCATCCGCGACGCCAATCACGGCGACATCGCCCACCATGGAATGGCTGGCAATCGCGCCTTCAACCTCGGCCGGATAGACGTTTTCACCACCGCTGATATACATGTCCTTCAGACGGTCGGCTAGCATATGGAAGCCGTCCTCGTCACAGCGTGCCATGTCACCTGTGCGCAACCAGCCATCGACGAAACTGGCCGCCGACTGTTCGGGCTTGTTCCAATAGCCGGGCGAAATGGATGGACCGCGCACCCAGATCTCGCCAATCGTGCCGGGCTCGCATTCATGACCGGTCTCATCGCTGATCTTGACTTCGATCAGCGGCGCGGGGAAGCCGACGCTGCCGTGACGTTCGGCAATGGCCGTCTCGTCAAGCGGCATATGCAAAACCGTCCCGGCCTCGCTCATGCCGTAGCCGTTGACCAGAGCCACGCCATCTTTCAGGTAAGCGGCCACCAGCGGCGGCGGCAGCGGCGCCCCGCCAATGAAGATCGCTTTCAGGCGCCGCATGCGCTCAGGCGCATAGCCGGGCTGGTCGCGCAGAATCGATGCCATCTGCGGTACGGCGAAATAATGGGTAACGCCCAAAGTCTCGTCGCTCAAACAGGCTATCGTGCGCTCCGGAACGAAGCGATCCGAGATCACCAGTGTGCCGCCCATCATCAGCGTCGTGCGGGCAATCGCCACAAGACCGATCGTGTGAAAGAAGGGCAGATCGCAGAAGGTGACGGAACCGGGCACGACTTCGCCGACGAAGGAGAAGTTGACGGCCGAATAGAAAAGGTTCTTGCGCGTCAGGATGACGCCTTTCGGCGTCCCGGTGGTGCCGGATGTGTAAAGCAGAATACTTGGGGTCTCGGCATCTGCCTTCAGCCGCTTCATCGGCGTAGCGGCAGCAATCTCACCGTCAAGCGTTTCGCCTTCACCGGCAAAGGGCATGACCGCCAGACGGGCCGAGGCAGCGCTAAGGCTCGGCATCACGCCGGCAAATTCCTGCTCATAGACAACCAGTTCCGGATCGCAGTCGCGCACGATATCGGCCAATTCTGCCGCGCCAAGCCGCCAATTGAGCGGCACGAAGATCGCCCTTATGCGCTGGCAGGCAAAAGCAAGCACCAGAAGATCGACACTGTTACGGCCAAGGCTTGCCACCCGGAACTGATCGCCGCGACCGGAAAAACGTGCAAATAGCATGGCGGCACAGCGCGCAATGCGATCATCGAACTGCGCATAGGTCAGGCCAGCACCTTCCGGCAGCACGCGAATGGCCATCTTGCCCGGTGAAACCCGCGCCCGGTAACCCACCGGATCTTCGGCAACCAGTGTGTAGGAATTGCCCAGCGCAAATCCAGCCATGTCGAGTTCGGTCTTATGCATTGAAAGCCTCCTCCGGCGATCGCCTCCACGATCAATAGTATGCGACACTTACAATTAGAGTTGCGCTTTTGCAAGAGCGTCCGCAGGAATTCACCGAGCCGCATCTGCTGCATGGACCTATATTTAGCGGCTCCATTCCCTTCACGTCTATGTTATGCGCATGAAAGGATCATAATAAAGGAGACGTTGAGTCCATGGGCCTGGATGACATCGAAGACGGAACCGCCGACGCGGCCAAGGAGACAGGCCTTGAACGCGGTTGGTTGAAAGGCCTTCTCGGTTATCATCTTCGTATGGCGCATCTTGCGCTTTATCGCGACTTTGCCGCCAAAATGGCGTCATTCGATCTCACTCAGAAACAGCTGGCTGCGCTGGAGCTCATCGCCACCAATCCCGGCGCCTCGCAGGGTGACATTGCCAATGCCTTGTCAATGGACCGCGCCACCATGATGGGCATGGTCAAGCGTCTTCTGTCACGCGGCCTCATCGAGCGAAGGTCCTCGACCGTGGATCGGCGCCGGCAGGAGATCCGCCTGACGGCGCAAGGGGAAGAAACGATGAAGGCGGCACACATCATTATCGACAGGCACGAAGCGGAGTTTTCTTCTGTCCTGACTGCGCCGGAGCGTGAAGCCCTGATCGGCCTGCTCTGCCGGCTTTATGAGAAGCGGCCGCCCCTCTGACGGAAGCGATCAGATCGCCCGCGCCAACTGATCCTCGATATAGATCTGCCTTAGCCTTGCCGACACATCGCCCGGCTGGCCGTCGCCAACAGGCACGCCATCAATGGACACGACCGGCATGACGAATGTGCCGGCAGAGGTGATGAAGACTTCGCTTGCAGCCTTGGCCTCTTCCGGTGTGAAGCTCCGCTCTTCAACGGAAAGCCCGGCTGCGCGGGCCAGATCCAGCACCGATCCGCGGGTAATCCCGTGCAGAAGCGCATTGGAAAGCGCGCGGGTCACCAGCACGCCCTCTTTCGTCACCATATGGGCGTTGGACGATGTCGCCTCGGTGATGAAACCGTCCTCGACGAAAAATGCATCATCGGCACCGGACTTGACCGCCTCCATTTTCGCCAGCGACGAATAAAGGAGCTGCACAGTTTTGATCTGGCGGCTGACCCAGCGACCTTCCGGCACGGTGATCACCTTGATACCTGTCTTCCATCTCGGGTTTTCCAGGATATTGCGGGCCTGGGTAAAGAGCACGACAGACGGCGACAGGGTCCCGGAAAACAGGAAGTCGCGATCTTCCGCACCGCGCGAGATCTGCAGATAGATCAACCCGGTTTTCAGATCGTTGCGCGCAACGATCTCACGGTGCAAGTCCAGAAGAGCCGCCTCGTCAACGGGCGCATGCATCCCCAAAGCCTCCAGCGAGCGCTTCAGCCGGGCAATATGACCTTCGTAATCGATGAGCTTGCCGCCAATCACGCCCGTTACCTCATAGATGGCATCGGCAAACAGAAAACCGCGGTCGAACACGGAAATTTTCGCGTCTTCTTCGGGAAGCCATTGGCCATTCACATGGACGATGCGGGACATGAGCGTAAACTCCCTAGTCATTTCACAGATATGCGCGTGTAAGGGGCCTGTTCAGCCGAGCATCTGACACGCGCGCTTCCCAAGACCACAGGGCTAAAAATCAGTGCTGAGCGATTCGGGCAAGAGCAGGGCTTGACGGCATTTGCCGCATCGCTCCACAAGGCTTCCCAAACTTGGAGAACTCGTCATGCCGACGCCCATCGCCTTTGTCACCCGTCTGGAGCGGGAAGAAGAACAATCCTGGCTTGCGGCACTTGCACGGACCATGCCGGAAGAACGGATCATTCCCTTCCGTGAGTTGTCCATGCAAGAGCGCCAGGAGGCGCAGATTGCCATTGTTGCCAATCCAGATCCGGCCGACGTGGCGGCCCTGCCGGGTCTTGCCTTCATTCACAGCCTCTGGGCCGGTGTCGAGCGGCTGGTTCTGGAACTGGGTGAGACGGCACCGCCGATTGTCCGGCTGGTCGATCCGGAACTGTCGCGGGTCATGGCGGAAGCCGTGCTCGCCTGGACCTATTATCTGCAGCGCGACATGCCTGCCTATCGCAGGTCGCAGGAGGCGCGCCAATGGTTGCCGCGCGCCTATCGCCATCCTGCCGATATGACCATCGGCTTGCTGGGGCTTGGCGAGCTTGGAACGGCCGCCGCCCACCGGCTTCTCGAGGCCGGCTTCAAGGTCGAAGGCTGGAGCCGCACTGCCCGGCAGATGACGGCGATCAAGACGCATCATGGCGAGGATGGACTGGCCGCATTGCTCTCCTCCAGCGATATTGTCGTCTGCCTGCTGCCGCTCACCAGCCAGACGCGCGGTCTCCTTAATGCCCCGCGCCTCGCCCTAATGCCGAAAGGCGCGTGCCTCATCAATTTTGCCCGTGGCGCCATTGTCGTTGCAGACGATCTTCTGGCAGCACTTGATACAGAGCAACTTGAACACGCAGTGCTGGATGTTTTCGAAACCGAGCCGCTGGCCGCCTCATCGCCCTTCTATGCGCATCCGAAGGTGACCGTCCTGCCGCATATCTCCGCGCCCACGACGGAAGCGACCGCCGCGCAGATCGTCGCGACCAATATCACCGGCTGGCGAAAAGATGGCACCCTGCCGGCCAGTATCGATATGCGCCGGGGCTACTGACGCATGGTGCCGGCACAGATTGCCATGGCCCGGCATTCTGTTGCATCATCCGGATAAAGGACGCGCCGTTTCGGCACGCAACGGGCGGGTCTGTTTGACCCGGAGACAAAGGAATGGTGCGCTTGCAGGGGGTAATTCAGACTGGCCGGCGCTTTGCCGCGCTTTTCGTCTTGGCGTGGTGCTGCGCGATGGCGCCGTCCGCTGCCTTGGCTCAGGAGCCATCTATCACGCTTGTGCTGCAGCCGGGTCAATCGCAGGCCGATATTGACGCTGCCATCAAGGCAGCGGGTGCAGACGGCAAGCCCGTCATCATCCGCTGGACCGAGGCCAGCCCGCCGGGCGTGACCGCTTCGAGCGGTAATGCCACCCGCAGCGGGCCAGTCGTTGCCGTCGACAGCATGTGGATGTTCAGCGACGTGCTGGAGGCTCTCAGGACCGGAACGCAACGCGCCATCCGGGGATTTACGGGATTGCCTGCCGCCTTTGGCTCCAGCTGGGCCATCCTTAGTGCAGAAGAGGAAGGCGGTCCGGCTTTTGCCGCTCTTGCAGCGTTGCTTGCTGTGGCGGCGGGCCTTGCCGTCGCTTACCTGACGCGCCATGTGCTGGCCCGGCTGTCACGCCTGCATGAGACCACGCACCGCTTCACGATTGCCGCAGTCCGGCTTGGCTGCGATGCGATTGCGATCTTTGCCTTCATTTCTGTTGCACATGCGGTTTTGAGCCACATGACCGAACACGCGACCTTCACGCGACAGACGGCCAATGCCATGCTGTCAGTCGTGTCCGGCGGCATCATCTATGCGGCAGCGGGTCGTTTTCTCTTCAAGCCCAATGGCGCCGGCAGGCCCGGCCTGATTGCCATCGACCGGCCACGCTGGCATTTTCGCATGCTTCTCGCCTATGGACTAATGAATGCCTTTATCAGCAATTCCGTCCGGCTTGCCGATGTGCGCATGGTGGATGCAACGGCAGCCGACAGCTGGCTCTTTCTCACCGTCTCGGTTCTGACTGTCCTGAAGCTCTGGTGGTTCATTGCCGGGCGAAGCAACATTGCCCATGTGTTTGCCGGAAAGGATGCGGGTCCTGCCCGCCGATTCGTCGGCCATGTGCTGGCAGATTTTTACATCTTTTCGGCCATCGTCATCTGGATTGCCGGCCTACTGGTTGCCGGCACATCGCACAACAGCATCTGGGCACGGGCAGCGGGAACGACGCAGTTCCTGATGGTGGCCATTCCGCTGCTGGATCTCGGCATCGTCTCGCTACTCGGGGCGCTTGCGCGCCAGCGCGAGGCGCAGCAGGGCGCAAGCTTTGGCTCGGTCATGCTCTGGAGCCTTCGGACGCCACTTGCCGGCGCCGTCTGGCTGGTAGGTCTGCACATCGTCGTCATTCTGTGGCAACCCATGATGATGGGGGCAACAACGCTGGTCACCGAATGGCTCGTCTTGCTGCAACGTCTGAGCCTGTCGCTCATCGTCAGCTGGAGCATCTGCAGTTTCCTGATGCGCTATTTCGAATCCATCGCTCCCACAAAGGCCCCTATCCTGCCCGGCCAGGCCGATGAAATTGAAGTTGAAGCGAGCCGGATCTCGACCGTCCTGCCAGTCATCCGCAACCTGGTTCTCGGAGCGGTCATCGCCGTGGCCGGCCTCGTCATCATTTCCACGGCCGGCATAGATGTGACGCCGCTGCTCGCCGGCTTCGGGGTGCTGGGCCTTGCCCTGTCCTTCGGCTCTCAAACCCTGGTCAGGGATGTCGTTTCCGGCATATTCTTCCTGGCCGAGGATGCCTTCCGCATTGGCGAATATATCGATACCGGCAAGCTGATGGGCACGGTCGAGCAAATTTCCCTACGGTCAATCCGGCTTCGCCATCACAATGGACCAATCCACACCATCCCGTTTGGACAGATCAATGCGGTGACCAATTACAGCCGCGACTGGGGTACGATCAAATTCGAGCTGCGCTTCGATCGCGATGCCGATCTGGAACTCATCCGCAAGACGGCCAAGAAGGTTGGCCTCGGCCTGCTCGAACACCCGGAATTTGGCGATTCCTTCCTCGTGCCGGTCAAGATGCAAGGTATCCACGAGGTAAACGAAACATCCATGGTGATCCGCTTCAAGTTCACCGCCCGGCCCGGCAAGCCGAGCCTGATCAAGCGCGAGGCGATGAAGCGACTTCTCGCCGCCTTCCGCGAGGCTGGTTTGCTGCTTGCCTCGAATGCCGTCGTAGTGCGCTCCGGCAACGGCCCCCTTGCCGATGCTGCAGCCGCCGCCACCGTGATCCCGCTTCAGGCAAACAGTGGAGCGGGTAGCGCATGAATGGAAGCGCCTTGTCCCCCAGCACCATTGCCGTCGTCGGCGCCGGCCTTTCCGGCGCTGTCATTGGCCGATTGCTGGCGGAAGCCGGCCATAGTGTCGAGGTGTTCGACACGCGTGACCACGTGGCCGGGAATTGCCACACAGAGCGTGACCCGCAAACCGGCGTGATGGTGCATGTCTACGGACCGCATATCTTTCACACCGATGACACGGAAGTCTGGGCCTATGTGAACCGCTTCCAGACATTCATGCCCTACAAGAACCGGGTGAAGACGACAGCGGGCGGCCAAGTCTATTCGCTGCCGATCAACCTGCACACAATCAACCAGTTTTTCGGCAAGACGTTGCGTCCTGATGAAGCGCGCGCGTTTATCGAGGAACTGGGGGACCGTTCGATCACCGAGCCGAAAAGCTTTGAGGAGCAGGCGCTGCGCTTCCTTGGCCGCGATCTCTACGAGGCCTTCTTCAAGGGCTATACCGAAAAGCAGTGGGGGTGTTCGCCAAGCGCGCTTCCGGCCTCCATCCTGAAGCGCCTGCCGGTTCGCTTCAACTATGATGACGACTATTTTTTCCATCGCTACCAAGGCATGCCGGAAAACGGTTATACCGACATGGTCACCCGCATTCTCGATCATCCGGGCATTCGGGTTCACCTGTCGACGCGCTTTGAGCGTGCGACGGCCCGCGAGTTTGCGCATACCTTCTATTCAGGCCCACTCGACGGTTATTTCGATTACGCGCATGGGCGGCTCGGCTACCGCACGCTTGATTTCGAGCGCTTTACCTATCAGGGCGATTATCAGGGCTGCGCCGTGATGAATTATGGCGACAGCGCCGTGCCCTACACGCGCATTACCGAGCACAAGCATTTCTCCCCCTGGGAAGAGCACGATGCGTCCGTCTGCTACCGGGAGTTTTCGCGTGCCTGCGGGCCAGACGACATTCCCTATTATCCGATCCGGCTGATGGAGGATCAGGCCCAGCTTTCGCTTTACCTCAAGGCTGCCCATGAGGAAAAGCAGGTCACCTTTGTCGGGCGGCTTGGCACCTATCGCTATCTCGATATGGACGTGACAATCCGCGAGGCGCTGGATACCGCACGACGTTTCCTGTCATCGCCTACGGGCTGAACCGGATCCGCTACCAGCGCAGGAAACGACGGCCGGCGAGAGCGCCGGCGGCGGTGACGATGGCACTTGCCGTGACATACCAGGTCGCCACAAATAGCGGACTGTCATCCGGGCAATGCAGCGCATAGATGCAAGCGGCGATGCCGGCAGCAGCCAGACCCGCCACGGCACCGGCCAGCGTCGGGTTCTCAGGCGCTCCCTGGCGCAGCGCCAGGAACAGCACAACAAGCGGCGGCAGCGACAAAAGCGGAATGGCCATCACGCAAAAAGCCGCGTGCTGTCCGACAAGGCTCTTCGCCCAGGTGTCCCGCGGCACGACAGCAAGTTCAAGCCCAACCGAAAGGCAAAGCAGCAGAAGCGGCAGGAGGAGCAGCAGGGCACGTGGACGCATAGGCACCGCCGGCCGCCCAATCCGCACCGCAAGCGCACAGGCGCAGGCAGCAAAAATTGTACTGGTGAGAATCTTGGCGGCCACGCGCAGCGTTTCAATCGCGGATGCAAAATCATCACGCGGGCCGATGGACACCAGCATCAATGTCAGAGACAGGACCAGACCGGACAGCACAGCCTTGACCATCAGCGGCCCAAAGGGCTGCCGCACGGGCGCGTCTTGCGCAAGCAGGCTGATTAGGTCATTGGTCTTCACGCATTCCACTCCGATAAGCCGCCGCAAGTGACTTCAATGCCCTGTGCAGGGCAACGCGGACAGCAACCTCTGTCATTTTCAGGCGTGAGGCCGTATCGCGAATGCTTGCGCCCTCCAGCGAAATCGACCGGACAATATCGCGTTGCGGATCTTTAAGCCGTGTCAACATCTGCTCTGCATCCATCCGGTCGGTGAAGCTGCTCTGTTCGACCGCCTCCAGCGTTTCCATCACATCCTCGATCGGCACATCGATCCGGCGGCCTCGCCGGCGCATCGTGTCGATCAGCTTGTTGCGCACGATGATCGACAGCCAGGGGCCGATGGGACGCGCAGGATCCCAGGTACCGCGTTTCAGGTGAATGGCAAGCAGCACTTCCTGCACCACGTCCTCAGCCTCGCTCACCGGGGCGCCGAACTGTTCACATCGTCGGCGCGCCATCGCCCGCAGATGCGGCACAACAGCTTGCAGGAAGCGATGATAGGCTTGCGTATCGCCGGCAATAGCCAGACGCATCCAAGCGGCCCATTCATCTTCACGCAAAGACTGCGTCACCTGATACTGCCCCCTACGGATGTCGCGCGCGTATTGTTACCGCGGCGCTCGAAAAACTTGCATCCACAACATCACCCGCTGCCGTGCCTGTTTTCCACGGACATTCGCTTTACCACAAGTGCGAATATGCGCAGCGGCCATTGGAGCTGTAGCATTTGCGCAGGCCGCGCAGGTCCGACCAGAATGCCGTCCGAAAAATCGCAAGTCCCTAAAATGCAAGTCTTTACCTGAAGATAAAAATCACCTTCGGCCCGTAAAGATGTCGCGAAATGCAACATCACTTGGGGGTGACGATGCCTGTGAAGATTTTGTTGGCCATGGGGCTGGCGGTAACGGCGAAGCTGCGCGCGCAAGAGGAAGTTATCGATCCGGTGCCTCTGCCCTTCGTGTCCTACAAGTTCGGCGTCGTGCCCATGCATGATGCGCCAATCGAACCGAGCTGGATCATCGCCGGCGCGCCGAGGGCACGGATTTCACGCTGTTCCGCAGGCTTTGATGGCACCGGAGGTGCCGCCGTCTGGGATTGCTCGGCCGGCACCTTTCGCTGGCACTTCGTGCGCGAGGAAACGGTCGTCATTCTCGAAGGCGAGGTGCATGTGACGGCGCAAGACGGCACCCAGCGGCTGCTGAGCGTCGGTGATATCGCCTTCTTTCGCGCCGGAACCTGGGCCACATGGCGCATCGACACCTATGTGCGCAAGGTCGCCCATACGCGCCGACCCTTGCCCAAACTGATCTCTAGCGCGCTGAAACTGGTGCGCAGCCTCAAGGGCGGGGCGCAGCAAAGCCTGTAACCGCCGCCCCCTGAATGCCCGATACGTAAACCGCACATGGCCCACGCAATGTGCGCTGCCGATCCGTGTGCATCCGCCGATGCGCCCCACCCATCCGTTGCGCGACAGGCCGCCATGTCATCTGCATCACCCACCTCAGAACACCAGCCGGGGGGCCGTCCCGTTTCCCTCAGGTCCGGATGCGGCATGCTGCATGCGGCACCGGGCGATACTGCCGTGTTGATCTGCCCACCCTGGGGTTATGAGGCACTCTGCGCCTACAAAAGCCTGCGCATTCTGGCCGATCAGCTTGCCGAACGTGGCTATCCGGTACTGCGCTTTGATTATCCGGCAACAGGAAACAGCAGCGTAGCCCCCGACAATCTGTCCGGCATCGAAGACTGGCGCATCTCAGTCTGCAACGCTGCTGCGGATCTGCAGCAATTGACGGGCGCCTCACGCGTCGTGCTTCTCGGCCTGGGCCTCGGCACGCTCCTCGCCCGACTTGCCAGCCCCGACATCCCGTCCCTCTACGGCCTTGCTTTGCTTGGTCCCGTCAATGATGGGCGCCGCTATCTGCGCGAACTCTGCAGTTGGTCGGCCATGATCAACGAGAGCATCGGCCTTGCCCCAGCATCCACGGCTGTCGCGGAGCCGGATATTGGCCCGGCTATTGCAGGTTTCGAAATGCCTTCCGCCATCGCCCTGACATTGAAGGCCATCAATGCCAAGAGCGTTCCGCTTTCCTCGGTCATGCATCTGATTGCGCAGCGTTCGGGCTTTGTTGGCGACCAGGATCTTGCCGACACACTGAAAGCCGCCGGTACCGAAATCAGGCTCATCTCGTTTGAAGGCTTCGAAGGCCTGCTCGGCGATCCGACGTCCGCCAGAACGCCGAAGAAGACCTGGCAGGCGGTCGGCGACTGGATGTCAAAAACCTTTCCCATGCGCCCAGCCTATCAACCGGCGCTACCCGATCGCCCGGTGCGCCAGTCCGGCCATGGCTTTGAAGAGGAATTCCTGCGGTTTGGTGCAAACGACCAATTGTTCG
The DNA here is from genome assembly GCF_005222845.1 of Rhizobium sp. FY34. GTDB lineage: Bacteria > Pseudomonadota > Alphaproteobacteria > Rhizobiales > Rhizobiaceae > Neorhizobium. The sequence continues at coordinate 11,721 of NZ_STFZ01000005.1, forward strand.
GCGTGCTGTGCGAACCGGATGATCTGGTGCCAGTGAAAGACAGGCAGATCTATATCATCATCAATTCCGGCTTTGATCCGCAGGTCGGCTGGGCCCGCTCGACAACCGACCAGGCGCGCGCGCTGGCCCGTGCCGGCATCGCCTCCTTGCGCATGGATACGGCCGATATTGGCGACAGCCCAGCCTATCCTGACAGCCCAGCCATGGTCCTCTATTCGCAAGCTCAGATCGATGACGTGACGCCTGCCATCGACTGCCTCGAAGCCCGCGGCTACCGTCAGATATTGCTGACGGGTCGCTGCGCCGGGGCCTATGTCGCGCTGAATGCTGCCGTCGCCGATCATCGGGTCAAAGGCGCCGTCATCGTCAACCTGCAGCGCCTCGTCTGGGATCCGGATGAGGATGTCGAAGAGGCCGTGCAGAACGCCTTTCGCTCCTTCGACAATTACAAGAGCCGGATGCTGCAACTGGACACGCTGAAGCGGATCGTGAGCGGCGACATCAATGTGCTGCGCGTTGCTAGAAGCATCCTGCGCCGTCTCTCGGGCCGGCTGGGCGTCAAGCTGGCGCCGGTAAGTTTCGGTCTCACCAAATATGCCCGCTTGCGCCGCGAGGTTCTCTCCAATTTCGCCCTGTTGCGTCAACGCCAGACCGCCGTCGCGCTCGTCTACAGCGCCGATGATGGGGGGCTTGATGAACTCGCCACCTATTTCGGGCGCAACGGACAGATGCTGTGCGCCTATCCGAACACCTCGATCACCGTCATCGCGGATGCCGATCACAACATGACGCCAAAGGCCGCACGCGCCCAACTTCTGGCGCTCATGACCGCATGTGCGGGTGAAAATGGCCGCATCCGCTCTACAACTGCAACGATATGAAGATTTGCAGCGCCTTGCGGCAGGCAAAACCTGAATCTTCGGGGAGGAAAACATGATTAATAAATTATAAATAAATAAAATTTGAATAAAATTTTGAGTATAAATCTGAATTCACGTTAATCAAAGCCAAAACTACTTTTGAATTCTCGACTGAAAAGACTTCTATATTCACATCTATTCATGCTTAGTGGAAATGCAGAGTGTCGCTATTTGAGGCATTGGCAACAAACGATCTTAAGCCTTCGCGACAAGACCGCCACAATGAAGTGGGTGAATTGAGGATGTATCCGGTGAGCAATCTAAAGCCCATCAACAACCCAGAACATGAGCGCCGCCATGCAACCTCGCATGTACGGCCTGCACCCTATCGGGCGCCGGTGCAGGACGAAATCCATTCTGACATTCCGGGCTGGCCGACGACCATTCTGGGCGGCTTGCCGATCGCGCGCGCCGGTCTGGAGGAAAGTGCGCAAGGGTTTGTCGATCATGCGCTCGCTGCCCGTGGCAGGCGCGCACGCCCGCTCTATTCCACCTCCGCCAATGGTCAGGTCATCGCCATGTGTGCCAAGGACCCGGCACTGATGGCTTTGATGCTGCAGGCCGACCAGATCCATGCTGACGGCATGCCGATGGTGATGTTCTCGAAGCTCTACTCAACGAAGCCCGTCCTCGAACGGGTGGCAACGACCGATCTCATTCATGCGGTTGCCCGCAAGGCGGAGGAAGCCGGCGTCAGCTTCTATTTCCTCGGCGGCACGGAAGAGGTGAATGCCAAGGCCGTCGATGCCATGCACAAGGCCTATCCTCGCCTCACCATTGCCGGAAGGCGCAATGGCTATTTCACGCCTGAGCAGGAAGATGAAGTCATCGCTGATATCGTCCGCGCTCGCCCCGATATCCTCTGGGTTGGGTTGGGCGTGCCACTCGAGCAGAAATTCGTGCTGCGCAACCTCGACCGGCTTTCCGGCATCGGCATTGTGAAAACGGCTGGCGGACTGTTCGACTTCGTGTCCGGCAAGAACCGGCGCGCGCCACAATGGATGCAGCGTGCAGGCCTCGAATGGGCCTTCCGGCTGTGGCTTGAGCCGCGACGGCTTGCCATTCGCTACCTGCTCACCAATCCGATCGCACTTCAGGCCCTGATCCGCCACTCGCAGTGAACGGACGATTGTTCATGTCTTACGGCATCCGGTTGCTTGCCCTTCTTCTCGGCCTCCTGCCGGCACCGTGGCTGATGGCCGCTGAAGACAGGTCCTGTGCTGAATTCCGGCAATTTGCCAATCCGGATCTGCTGATCGCCATGCAGCGCGGCGTCAACCTGCCGGGCTGGGATCTGAAGAACGCTACTGAGCGACCGCAACTACAGCAATTGCGGGCTCTGCGCGCCAACGACTTTCGCCACATCCGGCTTCCGGTTGACAATCGCCGGCTGGATGGCAGCAGCAAATATGTCGGCGACCTCTACGACCAGACCATCATGCTGCTCAGCCTCGGCTTCGCAGTCTCTATCGATCTTCACCCGGACGATGAGATTGGCAGGCTTGCAAGACAAGATCCGGCAAAAGCCGAAGCCTATCTCAACGGCCTCTGGGACCAGATGCTGCCGATGATCCGCACGCTTGATCCCAAACGGGTTGCGGTCGAACTGCTCAATGAGCCGCAGATCGAACAGGATCCATGGATGGCCATGGCAAAGCGCCTGATCGCCCGTATCCGGCACGTCTTGCCTGCGCATACGATCGTCGTTGGCCCGTCCGGCCCTCAGCGTCACGAAATGCTCTCCGGCATGCAGCCATTCGACGATGACAACATCGTCTATGCCGTCCACTACTACGACCCGTTTCTCTTCACCCACCAGGGAGCCACCTGGGGTGCGGACAATGATCCGCTGCGCGATCTGGCGGGCCTTCCCTTCCCGGCAAAGGCGTCCGACAAAGCCGTTTCTGACCTCAGAGCCAAGCTGACGGCAAGCGGCAGAAGACAAGCTGTGGCAGAGATCGACAATGCGCTGCGCAACGACTGGAACGAAGCAATGATCGCCTCCGCCTTTACCGTGATGCGGGATTGGGCCAGCCGCTACAAGCGCCCGGTCATCATCAATGAATTCGGCGTTCTCAATTTCGTTGCGCCGCGCGCCTCGCGCCTGCGCTGGTTGGAGACAGTCAACCGCCAGGCGACATCACGCTGCCTCGGCTGGACACACTGGGATTTTCAGGACGGCTTCGGGCTGATCGATCCGGCAACGAAATTGCCGGATGCCGATATCATGCGCGTGCTCGCCCCCGCAAACTGAAGCCTTCCGCGCCTTGGGACTGCCCAGTTCACACAGATCTGGGGCTAAGCCGCTTTTCCAGCAGGCGCGAAATGGTCGCTGATTTCGGCTGTATGACGCTACCGTCGATCGCCTCGATATAGCCATTGCCCGATAGCGTATGCAGCTTGCGTCCAGGCCAGACCGGCGACACTGCTCTCAGATGCGTTTCCGGCACCTGCTCGAACCCCTCATCATCCAGCCGGTCGATCCGCATTAGGTTTAACGCCGTGCCATAGCCGCAGCGGGCTTCCTGCACGGGCCGATAGAGGGTCCCGTTGCGGATCACCATATTGCCGGCTGGACGCGACAGCCGATCATCGATCAGAACAGGATTATACCGATGTTCTGTCCAGGGGCCTGTCAGCCGATCGGCAGACCATATGGCCAGCGTATCGGAGTAACCGCCGATGGCCTGCCGCGTCACGGCAAACATCCACAGCCGCCCCTGATGGCGGATCACCGTCGCATCGGCTGCCTCCACATCGGACACCAGCGTTGCAAAAAGCTCCCACTGATCTGGAAAGCGAACGGCCCGGTAGAGCGGAATGCATCCGCTCAGCGATGCTTCCGGGATCATGAAGATCTGGCCATCCTCTTCGATCAGAAAAGGATAGGAAAGGTGCCAGGGCTCTTCCAGCACCGGCGTGATCGGCCCCGGATTTCCCGCTTCATCGATCAGGCAGTAGGAAATAATGCCTTTCTGCGTGGCGTGGGGCAGTTCCTCAAAAAACAGGTAGTCGCGGCCACCATGCCGGATCGGAAAGGGATCAGCGAGAAAGCGGTTGATCGGCGACGGCAGGATCGACCATGGCGCGCCGCCCAGGTTCCGCCTGGCCCAGACGTCATTCTGTGTATCGGCAAACCGCCAGCCGATACGCCAGTGCGGGGCGTGGCAGCAGAGACGATAGGCGGCATAGGCAGCGGAATGGGCAATCATGCGAAGACTGCGCAGCGCCACATGCTTTTTCGTGATCACGCTCAAGGGACATGTTGGGAAACCGATTTTGCCGTCATTTCCCGGCGCGCCGGCATGCAGCGACAGCGCCTTGTCGAGAAGCAGGATAAGCCGCGACCAGACGGCCTCCATGCCGCCGCCAATCCCGGCTGCCGCTTCTAGCGATGCGCAGCCTTGGGCAACCATGCGGGGTTCTTTGCCTTCACGCCGTTCCATCACGGAAATCTCGGGTGTTCCGTCAAAAAACAGCGCGCTTGCCAACGCCATTTCACCGGCATGGCCATTAAACAGCGGTTGCAGCCTTGGCACGGCAAGCGATCCGGCTTCCTCGGCGCAGAGATCGATGACCACATCGCAGTGCCGCAGGTCCTCGAGTGCCACCACCGGAAGGTTGCCGAGATCTGCCGCATCTGCCCAGCAGGCGCGACCTTTATGAAGTACGAGCTTTTCCAGTTGCAGCAGCGTCGAGAGCGCCGTGCCGCGCACGTCGGGTCCATCCGTCAGGACCACAACGACCTGGCAGTGAACCTGCGCGATCAGATAGCGGTGCAGCGCCAGAACGAAACCGGACATAGCAGCCCGCTCCACGAGGATACCGATCGTCCGGCGGGCACCAGCCATTGACGTCATGGCGCATGGCCTTGCGAAAGGTCCAGAACAAGCTCGCGATAGTGATTGACCATGGCATCAAGCGAATAGATTGAGGAAAGCCGCCTGCCCTGTTTAGATAGCGCCTCATGCCGGATCGGATCCGTCAGAAGCTCCTGAACACCGGCTGCAAATTCAGCCGGATCAGACGCATTGACGAACAGGGCGCAAGGATTGCCATCCACCTGCAGCACTTCCCTCAGCACAGGCAGACCATTAATGACGACAGGAATACCGGCCTGCGCGGCTTCCACGGCCGCAAGGCCAAAGGTCTCGGCCGCACTCGGAAAAACAAAGACATCAAGGCAGGCAAGGAAGCGGCCGATATCGCCGGGGCTGATCTCTCCCACCATGTGCAGCCGCTCGGCAACGCCCAGTTCCAGAGCGATTGTCTTCAGCCGCTCCGCATCCGGTCCCTGCCCGGCGACCGCGAGATGAACATGCGGCAGGCGCGACAGAATGCCGATCGCCAGATCGATCTGTTTCAACGGATGAAGGCGCGCAACGGTGCCGATCAATGGCGCATTGACCGGTAGGGAAAAACTGCTGCGTGCGGCAGCTTTCGGCATAGTGCAGGTCTTGTCGGCAAAACCATGCGGAACGTAGACGATGCGCCGCTTGTAGCGGTCGGGATAATCCGCATAATCCTGCAATGTCTGCTTGGAATTGACCGTCATCACATCATAAAAGCCCGCAAGACCCAGCCATCGATCAATCAGCCGCACCTTCGGGCTGATCGTTGCGGGTGCCGATACATGGTTGGCGATGATGCGCTTCACGCGCAAAAGCCGTCCGATGGGCGCTGCAACGATATTGCCATAGTGCTGAAATGGCAAAAGCACATCGGGCCTGATCTGCCGGATGATCCGCACGGTATTGAAGGCAAAGCGCAGGGCGGCCATCAGCCCTTTTGGGGCGCTGTCTGCGGCAAAATGGACATTCGGGAAATCATCGCATCCGGCGCTCTTGCGGTAGAGAAACAGATGGTGGACATCAAACGCGCTGTGCCCCTTATCGGTGCGCGACAATTCTGTCCCTAGAAGACGCGAAATCTCCTGGGCGCCGGCCATTTCGGCCTGCGTCTGAACGAAGAGCAGTCTTTTCGGCCGATGTTCATCAGGCATAGCAGTCCCTTTGCTTCAAGGTCTTCGGCCAGTCCAGTTGTGTGTGCAAGATCAACGCTTTCTCTCCCGCAAGGCACAACAGACCTGCTCCACCGAAGCCGCAGCTTTATAGTTCCCTATCGGCGCAGCCAATACTTGAGAAACCCTTTAGATCAGTAAACTTGATCGCCTATCTTTGTGCGTCTTCGCTCAGCACCCCGGTTCTGATACCGGCACCCAGCATCATGCCTGTAAGGCCGAGAAGGCTCGCCAAGGCCAGCGGTGCGAAATAGGCCTCTTCCTGGAAGAGACCGTTGAACAACATCCAGATGAGGCAGAGCGAGACTGCGGCATGCAGGGCATTGCCGGTGCGCTGGGCAAGCGTGAAGGCAAGCCAGGCAATCCAAGCATAACCTGCAATGATAACGAGGGCGAAGACACCCATCTGGTACAGCATCACGCCAACGGAACTTTCCACGGGAAAGGGCGTATAGCCTTGCGCCTGTGCCTGATACCAGTCGATGGTGATGAATAGCGGCGACAGATTGCCACCGGCACCAATGCCATAGCCCAGAGGATTGCCGAAAAACTCCCGCAACCCCGATATCAGCCCCAAAACGTGATAATCGCCGACCTGCAATCCGAGAAGGATGCCTGCAATTGCAAAGGCGAAGGCCGCTGCCAGATGCACGAAGAGAGCGATGCGCGCGCCGAGAAGCGCAAAGACGATCCAGCCGAAACCCACCATGATGAAGGCAATCAGCGGCCCCTTGACGCTGCACAAAAGCATCAGGATGACGAGTAGCCCGGCCTGGAAGAAAGCGCCGCGGTAAAGCGCAAACAGAGCAAAAAAGCTGATGCAATAGGCAAAGCTGATGGCGTGCATGTTCGGCCCGAACAGCCGCATGACTTCAATGCCGAGATCTGACAGGAAGGGCGAATTGAAAAAGGAAATGCGGAACGTGTCTGTCAGACCAGTCGCGACGATACCGGTTTCGCGGGCCGCCTTATCGAGTGCCAGCGTTTCCCAATTGGCCCCCAGCGACAGGTCCCAATAGGCAGCGCTGTTGGTATAGCTCAACCAGGCATCCCGATAGAAGAACTCCACAAAACCACAGAGCATGACCAGCATGCCCATGGCGCTCAAGGCTGCACCAAGCCTGACCTGATGCAAAGCAAAGACGACAAGGCAGATCTGGAACAGCAGCGTCGGCGTGACGACATTGCGCAGATTGATGACGGCACCCATGCCGTAAAGGACAAAGCCGATGGCGAAATAAGCGCCAATCAGGCAGAGCATGACGGTCGTTCTGAACAGAATGCGCCGCAGCATCGGCTGCAGATCCGTCAGCCGTGCCAACATCATGATCGCCAGCACGAGCCATACAATGCAGACATTCAGGAAGTTATAGGCGCGGATGATATCGAATTCATCGGCAGAGCCAATCGAGCCGGACAAAAGAGAGACGATGAGATTCTGGAAGATGAAACCGAACAGGATGCACACGATGGCCTGAGCCGGTGCAAGCCACGCGGTTGCCCCCATGACAAGGCTGGCCATAAGATAGCCAAGCATCGGGCTAGACGCATGCGCAACAATCGGCAAGGCCACCATGGCGCAGGCAAGCGCCACGGACCCAACGCCCTCCAGCAAGGGCGCCAGCCAGTGCGACAGCTGTCCGGGTCGCGCCGGTGGTTCAAGGGTAAAATAACTCGCCATGCCTTACCGCAATTCCAACGCGCCAGCCTTGTCTTCACAAAGCTTAAGGCAAAGGGCCTGACCGATTGGTTAACTTCCAATTTATCAATTGTCTCTAACACTGAGGACTTAGAGCGTGTTTCGCCCTCATTGAAACACGACCGAAGGCCCGCCCTGATGCCCGGAAAAGTGGAACAGATGTCGTCCTGGGATATGCCCCGTGTATCGAAAGAGACTTCGCTGCGGCGTGACCCGCATCGGAGCCTGCTGTCGATGGCGCCAGATGAACCGCTGACCAAGACACCCGCTCCCGCACGGCAACCGACACAGGAAAAGCCGGCACCCGAATTGCAGCCAGCCGAGCCCGAAGGACACCAGGGCTTTCTGCAGCCCGCCGCTCTCCTCAATCTCCTGGTCGACAAGGCGCGCTTCATTGTCTTCATCGCCCTGCTGATGGCTGTCTTCCTGTCAGGTATCGTGCTGTTCCTCCCCTTCCCCTTCAAGGCATCGGCCATTGTCTTCGTCGATCCGCGCGACGAACGTGTGACCTTGCAGGAAGAAGTGTTGCCGGCCATTGGCGCCGATGCCGCCGTGTTGGAAAGCATGGTACAGATCGTCAAGTCGGATGGCTTCCTGATTGACCTGATCAAGAAGATGAACCTGAATTCGGGCAGTGAATGGACGGGCAGTCCAGGCGATCTCGAAACTTTGGCCAGGCTGCGCAAGCAGATCCAGGCGGAGCGCATGGGCGCAACCTATCTCGTCAATGTCAGTTACCAGGGAAAGACGGCAGACGAAGCCGCGCGTGTGGCCAATGAAGTCGCCAATGCTTTCGTGTCGGCCCAGAACGGATCGCGCTCTCAGGCAACCGAGGATGCGTCTCGCAGGCTGTCGGACCGGCTGGTGGAAATCCGCGCCAGGCTGAACGAGAGCGAAGAGGCTGTCGCCCGCTTCAAGGCCGATAATGACATCGTCTATATCGACCAGCAGAACACGGTGCAGATGCGCCAGCTTGCGGATCTGAGCCAGCAACTGGCACTGATCCAGAATGCCACGGAAGAAGCTGAAGCGCGCTATAGTGAAGGCGCAACAAGCGGCACCTTCACCCGTTCCTCGACGCAAGGCGGCGAGGAAAGCGAGCAATTGTCCTTCCTGCGCCGGCAGTTGAACCAGCTGGAACAGACACGCGATCAGCAATTGCAAAGCTTCGGTCCGCGCCACCCGCGCCTGTTGCAGACGCAGCGGATGATCGACGGCATCAAGGAACAGATCGCCAGCCAGCGCCGGCTGCTGGTCGGCCAGCTGAAATCCGAACGCAATATCAACGTTTCGAAGCAGGACCAGCTCAAAAGCCAGGTGGACGAGTTGAGCGCCAGACTAGCACAATCGGAAGAAAAGAAGGTGCAACTGGCCGCGCTGGAGCGGGAGGCAACCGCCAATCGCGAGATCTACCAGCAGCTTTTGAGCCGCAACAAGGCAACCTTCGAACTTGCCCTTCTGCCGAGCAAGAACGTCCGCATCGTATCGGCGGCGATACCACCGGCCCGTTCAACACGCCCGCCGCTGGCACTGATCCTGCCCGTGCTTCTGGTCTTAAGCCTTGCCGGCGCGATTGCATTGACCGTTCTTAGCAACCTTTCCGCGTTGAGTTCCGACCGCCGGCCTAACGTCTGAAGCATGTTTGGAAGATGCATGCGGATTTCACTCTTGCGTTAACCAAGGCTTAAGATTTCGTTTTCATTAGGCTTTCATCACTGTCTGCGCCCCATATGCGCGTGCTAATGGCTGCTATATCGCGCCCAAAGCATCGAGCATGCCGCAGAGTGAGACAGATGGCGGCAGCTTCTGCAAGAACACCATGACCGGATACGAAAGCTGATATGATGCTGGATGAACCCCGTTGGGCCCGCGCTTTGCCGCCTTCCGTCGCGCGCCTACTGCTGCGACTCGATCTTGCCAGTATGGCAAGCTCCGTGGGCATCAAAGTGGTCATGGTGATCTTCAATTTCGCGTTGATCACGCTTGCGGCACGCGCGCTTGATGCCGATGGGTTTGGCCATTATTCCATTCTCTATTCGGCAGCCAGCCTGCTATACATCGCAGCCGCCGGCGGCCAGGAACTGTTCATCCTGCGTAGCTGGAGCGAAATATCCGCCAATCGTGATGCCGCAAGGCTGAAAGGCGCGCTGCGATTTACCGGCACGACGGCGCTCATCGGCACGATCACGGTCGGATCCGGCTTCTTGCTTTGGGCGCAGAGCCGCGTACCAACGCCTGAGGCTTTCGCCGCACTTGCCTATCTCGTGCTGGCAGCCTGGTTGCAGATCACCATCCATCTGGTGCGCAGCGAACTGGGTGTCGCGCGCGGTGATGGGCTCAATGCCGTGATCAGCGGCATGGTCCCGATCCTTTACCTGATGATCTGCCTGTCAACGGGCATCGATGCCACGATCACCTATCTGTTCCTCGCCCTTGCGCTCGGCAATGCGCTTTCGCTTGCCGTCCAGCTTTGGCTTGCGGCGCAACGCATCGCGCTCCAATTTCCGAATCTCGGCCAAGTGCGCCCGATTTCGGAAACCAAGGATTGGTTTCTACGCTCGGCAAAGTTCTGGATGTCGAGTACGCTGGAAGCCGTCAACCAGTATATCGACGTGATCGTCATCGCCTATCTGATGGACCCGGCGACCGCCGGCGCCTATTTCGTCACCGTGCGGCTTGCCAATCTGTTTGCTGCCGCAGCAGACGCAATCAATCTCTACACCACACGCCATCTGCCCGGCCTTCTTTACCGCGACGATCGCGAAGCGCTGTCGCGCATGCTCGACAATGTCGCGTGGCTGACGCTCGCCTTCGTCTTTGCCGGCATGGTGGCCATCATCCTCGGCGGCTATTTCGTCCTGATGCTGATCAATCCCGCCTATGCCGCCTATTTCCCTGAATTGCTGGTCCTGTGTATTGGGACGGCAGCGCTTGCCGCCGGTCGCTCATCGGCCATAACGCTGATGCTGGCCGGCCATGAAGGCCGCTATTTGCGCATCACGGCCATCTTCGTGCCGCTGCGCATCGTTGGCCTTCTGTTTTTCGGCTCGGCATTCGGTGTCATGGGGGCTGTCGCTGTCTCCGCCGTCTGCTTTCTCGCACAATCGCTCGTGCTGAGACGCAGCGCAGCCGCGCTTGTCGGCTTTGATCCGTCCGTATTCCGCCTCCTGCCACAGCGGCTTCATTGACCTCCCCTTTCCTCGCGCGGTCGTGATGATGCGTTTTCGCCAATGCTGATCTAGGTTGAACTCGGAGGCGTAACGCCCATGTGCCGTTGCGTGAGGTAGGAGGATCAAATGCTGACGCAGCGATATCCGGGCGCGATGCGGGCGATGCATTGGCTTGTTGCCGTGCTGGTGCTTGCCACCTGGCCGCTTGGCATGGTGATCAAATTCGTGCGCGATGATGTGAAGCTCGGCTTCTACCTTCTGCACGAATCGCTCGGCTTAATCGTGCTCTGGCTGACGCTGGTACGTATCGGTATCCGGCTGACATCTGAGGTGCCGAAAAGCCCAGTCGACGGCGCACTGGCCATGATTGCCCATGCTGTGCATTTGAGCCTCTACCTGATGTTGATCGTCATGCCGGTCAGCGGCTTTCTGGCAACCAATGCGCATGGTTTTCCGCTCGTATGGTTTGGTATCGTTCCCGTCTGGAGCCCGAGGCAAATCACCGGAGATCGCGCCCTGGCTTTCCACACTGCATGAGTGGAGCGCATGGATCCTTTTCGGCCTTTTTGCGTTGCATATCGCCGGTATTCTTTTTCATCACGTGCTGCGCCGGGATGACACGCTCTACCGGATCGTTTGATCAGCAGGAACGAGGTTTTGATGCGCCGTATCAAGGTGAGTGATGGAATCTGGCGCGTGCTGCTGGCAGCCAAAGCTGGACGGCCAATCCCAGCGACAGCCGCAGGTGACGCAGCGGTAGCGCTCTACGCGCCCATCGCCACCGCAGGCCGCCCCTTCGTTCTGGCGCAGGTCGGCCAGTCGCTCGACGGACGTGTGGCAACGCCGTTCGGCGATGCACGCGACATTTCAGGCCCCGAGGGTATCGCCCATCTGCACCGCTGCCGGGCGCTTGTCGATGCCGTGATTGTCGGCGTCGGCACGGTCAAGGCCGACAATCCGCGTCTGTCCGTGCGCGATGTCGAAGGTGACGATCCTGTGCGGGTCATCATCGATTGCCGGGGCGAACTTGCCGGTGATGAGGGCATATTTCATGATGGCGGCGCGCCCGTGATCCTCATCCAGTCACGCGACGCACCGCAAAAGGCCTATCCGGCCGATGTCATTCGCCTGCGTCAAAGCGTCAATGGCCTGTGTCCCACCGAGATTCTCGAGGCACTTTCCGAACGCAACCTTTCAAAGATCCTCGTGGAAGGCGGTGCCCGCACGATTGCGCGCTTCATGGATATGGATCTCGTCGATCATCTGCATGTGTCGATTGCACCGCTGATTATCGGCTCGGGCCCGTCCGGCATCTCGCTTCCACCGATCCGCACTCTTTCCGAGGCGCATCGGCCGGCAGCCGAACTCTATAGCCTGGGCCGTGACATCCTGTTTGATTGCCACCTGAGCGCCGGGCTCGCCGTCACGTCAGAGCGGAAGCGCCAGAAGATCGATATGTCCGACATCGAGACGTCCGCCGGCGTGGAGCTTCGCTAGGCGAAAATCGAACCATGTCGACAACTGATCCTGGTTGAGGTCACTGACTTCGGCAACCGGCGACACCATGCCGCGCAAGAACGCTTCCTGCAGTGCTGCATGCGACAGATCCAGATGCCAGGTGCTGTCTGCGGTTTTGGTTCGGTAACCGAGGCAGGTGAACGCACCTTCCAGATGCGCTGCGGCCTGCGGTCCAAGAGCCACGCCAAACCCTTTATCCCCGCGTTGGTGACGGTTGAAGGCGCCAACGATCTCGAGATCCAGTTCGTGGGGGTCGCTCCAGCTGATGCGACCATCATAGTTGAGCGCCGTATAAAGCCCGATACGCTTCGTGCTCAGATACTCGGCGAGATCCTCGCAGAAAGCACCGGAGCAGAGATCGAAGAAGGCCGATGCCGTCATCAGGCTAACGCCTTCCAGTGTCAGCGTGGAGAGATCTGTCAGATCTTTTCGGTGGTAAGAGACCGCAGCGCTGCCGATCAACCTTTCAGCCTCGGCAAGCAGAAGCTGGTCATAATCCACCAATTGCCAGTAAGCATTCACCGGAAACCGGCCGGACAGGCTGCGATAGGTGGAGCCTGTGCCGCAGCCGATATCCATGATGGTCGGTGCCTCCAGCCCCTCGAGATAGGAGGCAAGTTCCGCCAAGAGAAGCTCATTGCGGGCTGCCTTGTCGGCCGGCTCGCGAAGCGCCAGCCATCCAGTGTCAAAACCGCTCATTTTATCCCTTTCAAGCCAGTAGAAACTCTTGCCGCCGTATCCTGCCAGCCCGGAAGGGCGGCCCCGGCCTTGGCAGCCGCATCGGCAAATTCGCGCCGCAGGGCGGGGTTGGTGATGAACCTGCGCAAAGCGCCCGCAAATGCCTCGACATCATCGACCGGTACGAGAACGCCAGCATTTGCTGGCACGACATCGGGAACAGCGCCGGCATGGCAGGCAACGATCGGCAAACCTTGTGAAAGCGCTTCGGCAAACACCATGCCATAGCCCTCGTAACGGCTGGCCAGCGCAAAGATATCGGCTGTTTCAAGCACGGCCGGCACGTCGTTCACCTGCCCGCAAAGCCTCACGCGTTCGCCAAGAGCAAGCCGCTTCACCTGGTCATCCAGAGCGTCAGCCGTTGCCGGATCAAGTGATCGGTTGCCAATGATGCTGGCGCGCCAGGGCAGATCCCGGATCCTGTCGAGGGCGTCGATGAGAACGTCATGGCCCTTACGCTTTGTCAGCGTGCCGACGCTGACGATATGCACCGGATCATTGCCGCCCTTGGCGGGAGACCGCTGCTCAGTACCAGGCAAGGCAATGGTGATAGCGTCGAGCGAGACATTGTAGGATGAGGACAGCGTGCGCGCCGTTTCCGGCGAGGTCACCACCACATGGCGCACGAAGGCAAGCGCCTCCCGCTCGCTGTTTCTCAAGACGTCCGCGACATCGGCCGGGAGCCCGGTCTCCAGTGCCAGCGGGTGATGCACAAGAGCGATGATGCGCAGACGCGTCGCTTCGCGCTTCGCCCATTCATTCATCACCCCGAAGGCCAACCCGTCGATCATCACCAGGGCATCCTCCGGAAGGGCAGACAGCTGCTGTTCAGCTAAGGCAAGCGCATCGGCACTTGGCGCCGGAAATCCGTCGCCAAGGCTTAAGAGGTCAACCTGCCATCCCAATTGCTGCAGCCCATGGATCAGATGCCGGTCATAGGCATAGCCCCCGGTCTTCAGCTCCAGATCACCGGGATAGGCAAAGAATAGCGTGCTCGTCAAAGGTCTGCCTCATACCAGCCCCGCGCCGCATGGCTTTCGTGCAGGAGAACGCGAAGCCGGCAAATGCGGCCGCTGCCGGGCCCAAGCTTCTTCTCGGAGACAGCCTTCGCCAACTGGTCGAAGATATGCTTGGCAATGACTTCCGTGGTCGAAATCCGGCCTTTGAAAATCTCCAGTTCATCGAGGTTCTGGTAGTTGAGCGGCTTCAGGATCTCCGCAAGGATCGTTGTCGCAAGGCCGATATCGACAGCCAGACCGTCCTCATCGACATCGCGGGTAAAGAAGGCGGCATCGACCACGAAGGTTGCACCATGCATGCCCTGAGCCGGGCCGAACACCGGCCGCGGCAGGCTGTGGGCAATCATGATGTGGTCACGAACTTCAACGGCAAACATGGACAATCCTTATTCGTAGCGCACGCGATGGCAGAGCGTGGAGGTTGCATGGAGGATACGGGGGTAAATGTCCTGCAGATCAGAAAAGGCGGTCTCACCGGAAATCAGGGCATCCAGACGCGAATCGGCCAGCAGATCCAGCGCCTTCGACAACCGGCGCGACAAGGGCCAGCGCGGTTGCTGACTGGTCGAGACATGGCCGACCTGAGAACTCTTGATGGAAAGCCGCCGTGAGTGAAAGGCTCCGCCCAGCGACAGAGTGGCCTGGCGCTCGCCATACCAGCTCGCCTCGACGATGCGCCCTTCGAGGCCTGCATGATCGATCGCCAGGGAAAGAGCCGCCGACGCGCCGGACGCATTGATCAGCACGTCGAATTCTCCGTCGAGCCCGTTGGGTGCCACAAAGGAAAGACCCAGCCCATTGGCAAGGCTTGCGCGCTCCAGATCCGGATCCACCAGCAGCATTTCCGTGCCCGGCACCCCGGCGGCAAGATGCGCGGTCAGCGCGCCAACGACACCCGCCCCGAAGACTGCCACGCGATCACCCGGCCGGATTTCGGCATCCCAGACGACATTCAGCGCAGTTTCCATATTGGCGGCCAGAACCGCGCGCTCGGGCGCAAGTCCTTCCGGCAGAACGGTAACGGCGGTCTTGGGCACCACGAAATAATCCTGATGCGGATGAAGGCAGAAGACGCGTGCGCCGACGAGTTCTGCCTCGCCGTCCAGAACTTCACCCACAGCGCAGTAGCCGTATTTGACCGGAAACGGAAAACTGCCCGCCATGAAAGGTGCGCGCATCCGCTCATACTCCGAATGTGGCACGAGCCCCTGAAACACCGTGGCTTCCGTTCCCCGGCTGATGCCTGAATAGAGCGTGCGCACCAATAGGTCTCCACCCGTCAAAGCAGGCAGATGTTCGTCCAGAATTGCGCAACGGCCCTGCTCGGTAAACCAAAGGGCACGAGCGGCAGGCAGTTTTGAAGCAAGGTCAGGCGGTTGCGATGGAACGATCATGGCTCTATCCGGTTGGGCAAGTCGATCAGGTGGTCTTCGACAGGCTTGGGCAGCGCTATGTAGAGCAGGCAAATGGAATTGCCCGTCCTTTGAGCATCAAATTTAATTTATGTTCACATGGCAATCCGTTGGCTTTTGCTGGGCGTAACGCCAACTAAGCAGTCAAGGAGGCTATCATGACGTCCAAGAGCCCATTTGCCATCGATTTTGCCAACCCCGCCGCAGAGGTCGAACGCGCCGTATCCGAGTTGCGCTTCGGGCGCCCGGTGATTTTCGAGGAAGATCACCAGAGCCTTGCCGTTCTGGCGCTCGATGCCGTGACACCGGCACTTTATGACCAGTTTTCAGGCGTGGTCGAAGGCTCGCATCGTCTGCTTCTGACCCGGCAGCGTGCAAACCGGCTGGGCATTAAGACCATGACGGACGTGACCGTTCCCCTGGCTGGCATGAGCTTTGACGAGGCCTCAAGGCTTTCCTATGCGCTCGATGCAAAACGTCCGGGCAACTACGCTCCGGCCGAAAGTCTTGCCTCGCGATCCGCAGAACTTGCCCGCACCGCACTCCTCCTGCCGGCCATGATCATTGCCGATATCTCGCAGAAAAAATCGCTGTTTAGCGCCTGCTGCAGCCTGCATGCCTCACGCCTGACGCAAACCGGCATCGCCCGCCAGGAGTTTCAGCAGGTGGTTCGCACGCGCGTTCCGTTGAAGGACCATGGCGATTGCGATTTCGTCGTGTTTCGCGGCGGACTGGCGCAGAAGGATCAGGTGGCGATCGTCGTCGGAAAGCCGGATGTGACCAAGCCGGTGCCGATCCGCGTGCATTCCTCCTGCATCACCGGCGATCTCTGCGGCTCGCTGAAATGCGATTGCGGCGACCAGCTGCGCAACGGCCTCGACCTTTTGAAGCAGGCCGGCGGCGGCGTGCTGATCTATCTCGACCAGGAAGGTCGCGGCACCGGCATCGGCGCCAAGATGCGCGCCTATGGCTATCAGCACCTTGGCCTCGACACGATTGATGCCGATGCCGAACTCGGGCTTGCCGAGGATCACCGCCGCTATGAGGCAGCGCTTGCCATGCTGCGGCTCCTGTCGATTTCGGAAGTCGTGGTTTACACCAACAACCCGACAAAGATCGCGGCCCTGCGCGATGGCGGGATTATCGTCCATTCCCGCACAGCCGTGACGGGCCGCGTGACGAATGAAAACGAGAACTATCTGCGCACCAAGACTTTGCGCGCCGGCCATATGCTGGAACTCGACACGCTGATTGCCGCAGAGTAACCACATTGTAAAGCGCGCAGGAGATCCGCAGATGGTGAGCTTCGATGAGGGACGGCCGGGCTCCCACGGGCCCCCTGGCCGTCAAGACAGAGGTCACGATGGCGGATTGCTGGTCAATACGCTCAAGGTTTTAGCCTCTGTCTATGTGGCCTCTGTATTGATCTGGGGTCTTGCCGCCGCCAATCTGTCCATCGAACCACATGTCCCCCTCGTTGCCGGCGGCGTTCTTGCCGTCATATTCGTGCTGGTTCTCCTCGGCTTGCCGCAGCATCGGCATCCGCGGTTCGGCTATGCCAATATCGTCACGGCCCTGCGCGCAAGCCTGATCAGCATGGTCGGCGCCGTCGTTCTGTTTTCCGATACGTTCCGCGCCGAACACTTCGATCATATGATCTGGGCGACCTGCGGCGCGGTAATGTTTGCGCTTTCTCTGGATGGCGTTGACGGCTATCTCGCAAGGCGCTTTCGCCAGGCCTCGGCCCTCGGTGCGCGCTTCGACATGGAACTGGATGCGTTTCTCATTCTCATCCTGTCGGTAGCGGCAACCGAGCTGGGCAAGGCGGGGCCATGGGTGCTGCTGATCGGTGCGCTACGCTATCTCTTCGTGATGGCGCAGTGGTTTCTCCCATTGCTTCGAGAGGAACTGCCGGAATCATTCCGGCGCAAGCTGATCTGCGTCGTCCAGGTGGCGGCACTCTGCGGTGTGATGCTGCCCTTCGTCACGCAACCTGTCTCCGGCATCCTATGCGCGCTGGCACTTAGCCTGCTGGTCTATTCCTTCGCTGTCGATACGATCCATCTTCTGCTGAGGAAGGAACACCGGCCATGAATGGCTCACTTGCCACGTCGCTCGGCATGGCCCGTTCGCTAGCCATCTATTACGGCATGCCCTGGCGCCGCGGGAGCTTGAAGCGCTTCTATCGCGGCCTCGTAAAGCCCGGCCAGCTGGTTTTCGATATTGGCGCGCATGTGGGAAGCCGCAGCCGAACTCTCTTGTCACTTGGCGCCCGTGTCGTGGCCATCGAGCCGCAGCCAGCCTTTGCCGATTTTATTGAAAAGCATTTTTCCCGCGAGCTGGAAGGTTTTGAGCGCGTCGCCGTCGGGCGCGAGAGCGGCGAAATCGAACTGCACATTTCAAGCCGACACCCGACAGTCACCAGCATATCCACCGATTTCCTCGCCAAAGCCAAAAGTGCCGAGGGCTTTCAATCGGTAACCTGGGACCAGACCATCACGGTACCCATGGTGACGCTGGACGAGTTGATACGCCGCTATGGCAGCCCGGCTTTCTGCAAGATCGATGTGGAAGGCGCCGAGGCCGATATCATCCGGGGCGCCACGCAGCCCATACCGCTGATAGCCTTTGAATATCTGCCACCCATGCCGGAGCTGACGCTGCAGGCGCTGGATGCTGTCGAACGCCTTGCAGACTACCGCTATAACCGCGTGGTGGCTGAACAGCACAGATTTGTGCATTCGCAATGGCTGACAGCTGCTGAACTGCGGCATGTGCTGGCGGGATTGCCGGTATCAGACCCCTCGGGTGATATCTATGCGCGGCTTTCGTCTTGATCAGCAGCATGGCGCCGGGTCGGCAGTTCATGGCCTTTGCGCCGCCGTATGCTCGCCAACAGAATGACGAGCCCCGGAGCGACACCGATGAGCGCCAGCGCACCATAGACAAGGCTTGCCGCAACACCATCGGCACCGCTGAGCCCGGCAATCGGCCAGAGCGCGGCAGCTGCGGCTTCGCGCGTTCCCCAGCCGCCAAGACCGGTTGGAATGAGCATGGCAATCAGGCAGGCGGGAACCACGGTCAATGCGCCGATCGCCGGCAAAGGCGCGCCCACTGCATGTGCCGCCAGCATGAAAAGCCCGACATAGGCAAGCATGACGGTGAGGCTGAGGCCGGCCTGCACCGCCCAGGCATAACGAATGACAAAGACGGCCTGCAACTCTTGACCCAACCCCTTGAAGCGTCTGGCGACAAGCATCAGAACGACAATGAGACCCGACAGGCCGGCAAGCACCGGCAGCAGGATGCCGCCACCTATCAACGCCTGGCCCCGCAGAAGTGGCCAGAAGAACAGGCCAAGCGCAAAAAAGCCGAAAAAGGACAGCTGTCCCGACAATCTTTCAAACACGACGGTCTTTGCCGAGCGTTTAAAGCCACCCGGCTCCCCATCGCGCAGGCGATAGGCGCGCAGCGCATCACCCGCCACGCCGCCCGGCGCCAACTGGTTGACCGCACTTGCGACGTAATATTCGCTGATCGCATCAAGCCGAGCGATGGTAAAGGAGAGACGCTTTGCGGTAAAATGCCAGCGCAGGGCGGAGACGACGATCTGCACCTGCACGAGCAGCAGACCGGCCACCACATGACCAAGAGACACTTTTCCAAGCGCCGACAGGACAGCATCCAGATCGACCTGCAGCAGAAGTGCAGCAACAAGACAGATCAACAGAAGACTGGCGGCAAGCCGGGCAAGCGACACAAGTTTTGCCTTTCGGGCATGGAGAAACCGGGTTCCCCGAAGATAGAAGGAATAACTACGCTCCGCTACGCAGCAATCATGCAACTGGACCGGCCCGATGCCCAATCCGAGTAGACGACATTCAATGCCGACAAGGCAGTGGCCCGTCCCCGTCTGGTTCATGCTGTTTGCGCTGGTTACCGGCGCGATCCTCAATCTGCCGGATCATCCGGACGCGCTCAGCCTTGAGACCTTTCTCCGGCTTCCGCTGGAGGTTATCCTGCTTGGTCTTCTGTTGCTGGTGATCCCCCGCCGGCTGAGCGGCCTCCCGATTGCACTTATCTTGATCGCCTTGGGTCTCATCCTGTGTCTGAAGCTTGCGGATCTGGGCACGCAAGCAGCCTTCCAGCGTCCGTTCAACCCTTATCTCGACGGGAAGATGCTGAAGGACGGCTGGAACCTTCTGTCCGGCAGCCTCGGACTGGCCAAAGCTGCGCTTGCCTGCAGCGCCATTCTCGCCGCCTTCCTTGCCATTCTTGGGCTAATCAGCCATGCCATGCGCCGCATGACGGCAGGGTCCGGCAGACCCCGCATGGTGCTTCTCCTTCCTGTTGTGGCTCTGGCTGCAGCCGGCAGCATGGCAATCGCCAGACCGTCACTTGTCGCGAACCTGCCCCTGCCACCCATCGAATTCAGCGCCGCACGCTATCTGTCCGATCGACTGGTCCTGATTGCAAGCTCGGTTGCCGATATGCGCCGCTTCGAGGTCGAATTGGCTGGCGCCGACCCAGCCAAGGATGAGAAACCCATCTTTGAAGCGGTCAAGGGCCGAGATGTGATCCTGATCTTCGTTGAATCCTACGGCAGAAGCGCCCTTGAAGACCCGCTTTATGCACCAATGATTGGCGAGCGGCTGGATAAGATGGCGCAGCAATTGGAGAACGCCGGTTTCTCGATGGCCAGCCGCTGGATCGGCTCGCCCACAATTGCGGGCCTCAGCTGGCTTGCCCACGGCACCTTTCTCTCCGGCCTCTGGATCGACAGCCAATCACGCTACGACCGGCTGATGATGAGCGGGCGAACGAGCCTCAACCGGCTTTTTTCCGATGCCGGCTGGGACAGCATTGCCGTGATGCCGGCCATTACCATGGATTGGCCGGAAGCCGCCTGGTACGGCTATGACCGGATTTTGGCCGAGAAAGATCTTGGCTACAGGGGAAAGCCGTTCAACTGGATGACTATGCCCGACCAGTATACGCTATCGGCCTTTCAGCGCATGGTGCGTGACAGACCGGACCGAAAGCCGGTCATGGCCGAAATCGCGCTGATATCCAGCCACGCGCCCTGGACGCCAATCCCGCATCTGATCGACTGGGACAGCATTGGAAACGGAACGATCTTCAACGAACAGGCGGCCGCTGGCGAAACACCAACGCAGGTCTGGGCCGATCCGGACAAGATCCGCACCCACTATATCCGTACTGTGGATTATTCATTGGAAACGCTCGGTGACTACATCAGCCGATACGGACAGGACGCCCTGTTTATCGTGCTTGGCGACCATCAGCCGGCAGCCATTGTTACCGGCACCGAGGCTTCACGCGCCGTACCACTGCATGTGATCAGCCGCGACAGAGCACTGATGGAGCGCTTCCGGTCCCATGGCTTCGAAGGCGGCCTTGTGCCGTCCTCTGGCCAAGCGGAACTGCCGATGAGTCAGATGCGGCGGGTGTTGACCGAAATCCTTCGCCCGCTGCGTTGACGCCAGCACGCTTTATCGGAAAACGGGTTTACTTGCGGCAGCACGAAGATGTCGGTCCGACACCACGTGCTAAGCGCGAAATGAACTCGCATAGATTGTACTCCATCAGCGGGACGAAACAAAAAGTTGACATCGGCGGCAGGTTCACCTATGTAAGGCTCATCGATACTTTGTTTGCCGATCTTTGTTTTTGCTGCGCTTTGCGCTTCGTGACGAACTTTCCTTTCAAAAAGTCGAAAAAGTATCCGCTGCGCGTCGTGTGGCGGTCATCAAAACTGCTATGAAAGGGTTTATCATGGCCACTGGCACAGTAAAATGGTTCAACGCCACCAAAGGCTTCGGCTTCATTCAGCCGGACGATGGCAGTGCGGACGTATTCGTTCACATCTCGGCTGTTGAACGCGCCGGCATGAGCTCGATCGTTGAAGGTCAGAAGCTCGGCTTCGAGCTTGAGCGTGACCGCAAGTCGGGCAAAATGTCCGCCGGCCAGCTCCAGGCCGCCTAAAGAACCTCGACGCCACCTATGACCACGGATGTACTGGCATGGGTGAGCGCAAGGGTTGTCGAGAAGGTCAGGCATGTGTCTGGCCTTTTTCCATATCAGGCAAAGGCTTGATCGGCACTTTGCAGGCATGAATGGCCTGCGGTGCGACCACACATTTCCCGCGAACCATCATTTTCCGCGACAAGGACGACACGTTGAGACACCCGAACGACAATGGCTTTGCTGAGCGCCGCACCGCAGCGGCAGAGGCCAAGAAGCAATTGCTGGCGAAATTCGCCACTGCCCCCAAGGCGACTGACCCGGAAATGCGCGAGCGCCTTGCCGCCCGCGAGGCAATCGCTGCCGCACGCGAAGCGCGTCGCGCTGAACGTGATGCGTTGCGCGCTGCTGAAAACGAGCGTGAAGCACGCGAAGCTGCCGAACGCGTAGCCGCAGCAGAGGCTGATGAGAAGGCCGAGGCTTTGGCGCGCCAAGCCGAAATCGACAGCCGCGTGTCTCGCGTCGTGGCTGATGAAGCTGCCCGCAAGGCTGAACGAGATCGCCGCTATGCGGCACGCAAGGCCCGTCAGGGCTGATAGGTCTGGGCACCCTGCCAATGAGAGGCATGAGGGCCCGCAACGGAACGAGTTCATGAACGTCAATGTCAGAATAGAAGCGGCGTCATCGCCGGCGCCGGAAGATGTTGGTGCCTGGCTGAAACTTCTGTCGCGTTACCGCAAACCGCTGATGGATCGTAGCATCCTGGAACTTGCGGTGACCGTTGTTCCCCTCTTCCTGTTCTGGGCAGGCGCCTATGTCAGCGTCGCCTTTGGTTTTTGGTGGGGCGTGCTGCTTGCACTTCCCGCATCGGCCTTCCTGCTGCGTCTGTTCATGATCCAGCATGATTGCGGACACGGCTCCTTCTTCGGTCGACGCCGGCTCGACGACTGGACCGGCCGCATCATTGGCGTGCTGACCCTGACGCCCTACGATTACTGGCAGCGCGCCCATGCCATTCATCACGCTTCGGCCGGCAATCTGGACGAACGTGGCATCGGCGACATCAGCACGCTGACAGTTGCCGAATACCAGGCGCTTTCACCGTTTGGCCGGCTGAACTACCGGCTTTATCGCCATCCGCTGGTCATGTTCGGCATTGGGCCTGCCTGGGTCTTCCTCATCAAGCAGCGCCTGCCGTTTGGCCTGATGAACAAGGGGGCCATGCCATGGGTTTCCACCATGGCAACCAATGCCGCGATCGCCTTGCTGTTCGGCCTGCTTATCTGGGCAGTCGGGCTTTACGGCTTTCTGGCCGTCCACCTGCCTGTGGTGCTTCTGGCTGCTGCTGCCGGCATCTGGCTGTTTTACGTTCAGCATCAGTTCGAGGAAACCCATTGGTCGGAAGCCGACGAGTGGAATTTCCCGGAAGCCGCACTGCACGGCGCATCACATTACGACCTTCCGCCCGTGCTGCGCTGGATGACCGCCAATATCGGCATTCATCACGTACATCACCTGGCCAGCCGCATTCCCTATTACCGCCTGCCCGAAGTGCTGCGTGACTATCCGCAACTGGGCAATCTGGGGCGGATCACGGTGCGAGAGAGCATTGCCTGCGTCAAGCTCGTACTGTGGGACGAAAATGCCAAGCGGCTGGTTTCGTTCCGCGATGCGGCAATGATAGCGCCCATGCGCCAGACGACCTGAGTTAAGGCAAGGCGACTGCCGCAGACGCGGCGACCTTCCTCACCATCTTCCATAGACTAGGATCAAGGACCTTCCGTTTTGAGAACCAAGACCAACGCCGCGCCCGCCCTTCCCAGCGACGCGATCATTCTGACGCCGACCCAGGTCCGCGGCC
The DNA here is from genome assembly GCF_005222845.1 of Rhizobium sp. FY34. GTDB lineage: Bacteria > Pseudomonadota > Alphaproteobacteria > Rhizobiales > Rhizobiaceae > Neorhizobium. The sequence continues at coordinate 35,063 of NZ_STFZ01000005.1, forward strand.
TGAAACTTGCCAAGGATGGCGACCTGTTTCTGCAGGAGCAGAACCGCTGGACGCATGAAAATGCCACCATCACCTATGCCCGCACCGATCGCTTCAAGGAGCGCCCGCAGAAGGTGAAGTTCCTCACCACCGGCACGCTGGAAGAACTGAAGCGTCACGGTTTTGTCGAGAGCCTGGAACATGCGGGCGACGAGGCTGAAGCCCCGCATCGCATCACCATGGCCGGCAAGGTCTGGCTGTTCAAGGCCAAGTAGCCATTCATATCGGCCCGCCAGGGCCGACATGCGGATGTTTTATTGTGCAGCGCAGCAACATTTATGCTATTGAGGCGTTAGCATCCGTACCGTCAGGCCATTTTGGCATTGATGCCAGGAGGCAATGATGAGATCACTATCAGATACGCTCGAACGGCTTGCCCGTTTGAGCAACCAGCCCGAAAACGTTGCGCCGGTCATAAATTGGCTGGTGCCTGTCGAGCCATCGGGATCCAATCCTGGACAATTGTCGGGTTTTCTGGCCATTCCCTCGGTTGCGCCGAAAAAGCCTGCGCTTGTCGTTGTGCTGCATGGCTGCCAACAGAATGCCGGCGGCTATGACGAAGGCTCCGGCTGGTCGCGGCTGGCTGAGGAACAGGGCTTTCTGGTGCTTTACCCGCAGCAGTCGCGGTCGAACAATCCCAATCTCTGTTTCAACTGGTTTTCGCCGCAAGACACTGCGCGCGATGCAGGTGAAGCATTGTCAATCCGCCAGTTGATCGAAACAGTCGTGAAGGCGCATGGTGTCGATCCGAAACGGATTTTCGTCACGGGCCTGTCGGCCGGTGGCGCCATGGCCAATGTCATGCTGGCGACCTATCCGGAACTGTTTGCCGGCGGCGCCATTGTCGCAGGCCTGCCCTTCGGCGTGGCCAGTTCCGTTTCGCAGGCCTTTGATTGCATGCGCGGCCAACGGCTTCCCTCGGAGCCGGATCTCCAGGCCCGCCTGCGTGATGCCTCCGATCATGACGGACCCTGGCCGAAGCTTTCCGTCTGGCATGGCGACAGTGACACGACCGTGCATGAGGCCAATGCTGCCGCAAGCCTTGCCCAATGGCGCGGCGTGCATGAATTGTCGCAGGAACCGAACCGGATGGAACAGATCGGGCGGCATCAGCGCCATGTCTGGACCGATCGTCATGGTGCAGAGGTAATGGAATTCTTCCAGCTCTCCGGCATGGGGCACGGAACGCCGCTTGATCCATCGCTGGGCTATGAGCAGCCGGGCCCCTTCATGCTGGATGCCGGTCTGTCGGCAACTGTCGGCACAGCGCATTTCTGGGGGCTGGTGACGAAGGAAGCCGACCGTCAGGCGGCGCCCGCAAGCAAAGCCAAATCCAAGGCAGCACCCGCCAAGCCTCAGCCGCCGGCTGCCAATAACAGTATCCAGACGGTAATCGAGCAAGCACTGCGCAGCGCCGGACTGATGCGTTAAACCGACCGCCGTACAGGATATAGATTGCATCGGGGCCGGCCCCGGTGCATCACTCCATGCCTGCCAGTCGGCCGCCGGTCATTGGCGCTGGCACGCCCGTCGTACCAGGGAAACTGAGCGGCAGGCCGCGCAGCACCCGCACGGCTAAAAAGGCGAAGCATTCGGCCTCCACGGCATCGCCGCGCCAGCCATGTTGCTCGGCGGGCAGCACATCCACAAACGCCCGCTCTTTCAACATCGCCATCAGCGCAGGGTTATGGCGTCCACCACCGCTGACGATCAGCGTCTTCGGTCGGATCGGCAGAAGATCCAGCGCCTTGCCGACCGCTGATGCAGTAAAGGCCGTCAGGGTTGCGGCACCATCCTCAAGCCCCAGATCGCCCGCCATATCGGCGGTGAAATCAAAACGATCCAGCGATTTCGGATAGGCAGCCGTCAGATAGGGATGCAGCAGAAGACGCGCCAACCGCTCCTCGTCCACCCGACCTGCTGCGGCCAAATGGCCATCGCGGTCCATCTCGCCTGCACCGTGACGCTTGACGAAATCATTGATGGGCGCATTCGCCGGTCCCGTATCGAAGGCGACCAACTGGTCCTTGCCGTCTGTCCAGGTAATATTGCCGACACCGCCAAGATTGAGCACGGCTGCCTCGCCGGCTCCCGCGACACCGCGCAGAAGAGCTGCGTGATAGACAGCCGCCAACGGAGCACCCTGCCCGCCTGCTGCCACATCCGCCGAGCGAAAATCATAGGCAACGGGCACGCCGACCAACCGGCTCATCAGCGCGCCATCGCCAAGCTGGCGCGTTGCACCGGGCCGGCCTGGCTGCGGCGCCCGGTGCAAAACGGTCTGCCCATGAAAGCCAACGACACCGATCTCATGGGGTGACAAACCTTCTGAAGCCAACAGGTCGAGAACGGCAGCCGACTGCGCTCGCGACAATGCTTCCTGTGCAGCTGCGAAAATCGCCGGCTCCGGGCCTTCGAAATTCCAGCGGCGCGCTTCAACCAAGGTCTCTTCCAGGAGTTGACGCACAGGCGCCGCATAGGGTGCCAGCCGATAGGCACCGAAACTGTCAATGCGCTCGCCATCGGTTTTGAGGAGCGCCACATCGATTTTGCCGTCCAGCACAGTGCCAGTCATCAGTCCAACGGCCCAGATCGGCTGCATGCGGCATCTCCTCATCCGTCAATGCGCGGCACCGCAACGGTAGCCGCTTTCCATCTCCGATATGGCCGAAGGCGGGGCACTTGCAAAGCCCCGATTGAATGTAGTTGCGACGACAGAGGGCCCCCGCTTGCACGAGGACCTTCTGTCTGCGTTTGAAGGATAGACTGTCAGAAGAAGCCGAGCGCCTTGGGAGAATAGCTGACCAGCATGTTCTTGGTCTGCTGATAGTGGTCGAGCATCATCTTATGGGTTTCACGCCCGATGCCCGACTGCTTGTAGCCGCCAAAGGCAGCATGGGCCGGATAGGCATGATAGCAATTGGTCCACACACGGCCGGCATGAATGTTGCGGCCGAAATGATAGCAGGTATTGGCATCACGGCTCCAGACGCCAGCGCCGAGGCCATAGGGCGTATCATTGGCAAGTTCCAGCGCTTCCGCTTCGTCCTTGAACGTGGTGACGGACAGAACGGGGCCAAAGATCTCCTCCTGAAAAATCCGCATCTTGTTGTGGCCTTTGAAGACGGTCGGCTTCACATAATAGCCGCCAGCCAGATCGCCGGCCAATTGGCTGCGATAGCCGCCGGTCAGAACCTCGGCCCCTTCCTGCTTGCCGATATCGATATAGGACAGGATTTTCTCCAACTGCTCGGAAGACGCCTGTGCACCGATCATTGTGGACATGGACAGGGGATCGCCCTGGACAACCTTTTCGACACGGGCAATCGCCTTTTCCATGAAGCGGTCATAGATCTTCTCGTGCACAAGCGCGCGGCTGGGGCAGGTGCAGACCTCACCCTGGTTCAGCGCGAACATGGCAAAGCCTTCGAGCGCCTTGTCGAGATAATCGTCATCCTCGCGCATGACATCTTCGAAGAAGATATTCGGCGATTTGCCGCCCAGTTCCAGCGTCACCGGAATGAGATTCTGGCTGGCATATTGCATGATCAGCCGGCCGGTCGAGGTTTCGCCTGTAAAGGCGATCTTGGCAATGCGCGGGCTGGTGGCCAGCGGCTTGCCCGCCTCCAGACCAAAACCGTTGACGATGTTGAAGACACCCGGCGGCAGAAGATCGGCAATCAGTTCGGCGAGAACAAGGATCGAGGCCGGCGTCTGCTCGGCAGGCTTCAGCACCACACAATTGCCGGCAGCCAGCGCCGGCGCCACTTTCCAGGCGGCCATCAGGATCGGAAAATTCCACGGAATGATCTGGCCGACGACGCCAAGCGGCTCATGGAAATGATAGGCAATCGTCTCATGGTCCACTTCGCCGATCGTGCCTTCCTGAGAGCGCACGCAGGCGGCGAAATAGCGGAAATGGTCGATGGCCAGCGGAATATCGGCCACCATGGTTTCCCGCAGTGGCTTGCCATTGTCCCAGGTTTCGGCGCGCGCCAGAAGCTCGAGATTGGCTTCCATCCGGTCGGCGATCCTGTTCAGGATATTGGACCGCTCGGTGGCAGATGTCCGGCCCCATTTATCCTTGGCCGCATGCGCGGCATCAAGCGCCAGATTGATATCGGCCTCATCCGAGCGAGCAACATCGCACAGCTTCTGTCCGGTGATAGGGGTGTGGTTGGCAAATGTTCGACCATTGACCGGCTCATGCCACTTACCGCCAATGAAATTGCCGTAGGATAGCCTGAACGGCGACGCGGCAATCGTCTGGACCTGGATATTCATGGACGTCATCCTCCCTGTGGATCAGGCCCCTCCTCGGGCCGATGTGGGGATGATGACGAGCTTTGCCGCGCAATTGAAGACATGCGTCCCAGTGCTGCAGCGCACAGTGTCGCAGACCTGAGACACTGGCTTTGCCTATTGCAGGTCGAACTGCTTGAGCTTGCGATGCATGGTGGCGCGGCTGATACCCAGAATCTGTGCAGCCTTTGACACATTGCCGCTTGCCCGCGACAGGGCGCGCCGCAAGCCGGCGCGTTCGGCATCCTGAAGATCGCTGCCCTTATCCCCACGATCCTCGCGCAGCACATCTGAGGCGACAAGACCCTGGGCAATCCGCAGATCGTCGAGCTTTAACGCAAGACGGGCGGCACGCGTTGCGCCCACCACAATATCATCCTGATCGACCGCCAGCAGCGCCGACATCATCGAAGCACCCGGCACCATGACATGGCGTGCGGTCCGATAGGCTTGGCGAAACAGGGTGACCTCGACGCGTAGCGCCGCCTCTCGGACGGCCTGGGAGACAATGGAAAGCGTCGTCTCATCCACACTGTGACGGCATGTCGATACATCCAGCGCTCCGGACACCCGGCCCAGATGATCGCGGATCGGCGCTGTCGCGCAGGAAAGGCCCGTATTGGCGCTGAGAAAATGCTGGTCACGATGAATGATGACCGCCCGCTCGTCGGCAAGCGCAGTCCCGATGCCGTTCGTTCCGGCACTCGCCTCGCTCCAGATATGCTGGCGCCACAGCCCAAGTCGCCGGAAATCCTCGTCATCACCCGTAGCACTGCGACGATCGACGACAATGCCCTGCCGGTCAGACAGGATGATGCAGCAACCGGAGCGCCCAACAAGTTCGTACAATCGGTCAATTTCATCGGCGCAGGTGCGGATCACCGGCTCCATACGCTCAAAGGCCTCGCGGAAAACCTGGTCATCGACCCGCAGCGGGTTGCTATCCTGCTCAGGTGCCAGGCGGTGCAGATCCAGACACCGACGCCAGGAGGCCGCCACGGGCGAGGCAATCACCGCCGCAGAGCGGGCCGCTGTTGCATAGACAACATCTGAATGATTTGCATCCTGGCGCATTCACTCCTCCCAAAGCATCGCGACATCCACAGCCTAGCACGCTTCCGCCCAGATGTGAGGATGCATGGTCAGACGTCTCTTGCCGTGATCTGGCGCAAATCTGCGACAGTTCCAGCGCCTAAGATCAAAGGAATGCGAAATTGAAGACGGTGAGTTGGGCCATTGACCCAAAACGGGCCGTAAAACGAAAAAGCCTGCCGCGGGAGGAGGTGCGGCAGGCTTTCCGAAAATAACCGAACAGCAACCTGGGAGGAGGAGGTGCTGCTGTTCCCCAGGCAAGATTGGGAGGAGGAAAGCTTGCCTGGCACTCGAAGCTTAGCGGGAGGAGGTGCACCGCTTCGATGATTTGAATATAGGCCCTTCCCGCAGGATTCCTAGGCACAATGCTGCACTGCAGCTATGCGCCTAGCGAATATCACGAAATCGTAGGTGCTTCGTGAAGAGGCATTGGGCGACAATCCTGGCCCAAACACACCACCTGCTCAGCCACGACCTCTGCCGCGGGCCACGGCGTCTATATCCGAGCGGTTAATGCCCATGTCCTGAAGCTCGCGGCTGCTCAAACGAGACAGTTCTTCGATGGTGCGGCGGTATTGGCGCCAATTGTTAAAAGTGCGTGCGATCGACATAACGATCCCTTTCGTTTCCAAATTTCACGAAAATAGGTGAAAGCGGGCGTCGCTACGGTGCGCACCCTGCATGGATCTCAAATGGGTATGGACCGCATGATTGAGAACCGCCAAAGCATGGATGCACCCATGCGTTTGACGCAAAGCCAAGCGTCGCCACTATGCGCTGAACGTAGAACTCAGTTCTGGATGCGAATGTCCGGTTCGCTGCTACGCGCCAGGATCGCCATGCCATTGGGAATATCATTGCCGTCGAGCTTCTGGCGGATCGTCTCGGCGTCAAGACCAAAGCCCGCCCAGCGCTGTTCCAGCCGGCGGCGCAACTCGTCACCATCGACATCGACAAGCACGGTGAGGTCGAACATTGGCTTCAGGCGATCCCAGGGCTCATCCTGCATCAGGAGGTAATTTCCTTCGCAGACGATGATGCCTGTGGCCTGCGGGATCAGCCGACCGCCGGCACGGGCAATCTCGAGCGCACGATCGAAAACCGGTACCGCGATCCTATCGTCTTCATTGGCCTTCAACCGCGCCAGCATGTGACGAAACCCGTGCGCATCAAATGTTTCTATCGCGCCCTTATGGGCAAGCCGGCCCATATCGGAGAGAACAGCATCGTCAAAATGGAAGCCATCCATGGGAAAAACGGCCGCAAGCCCCGGTTGGCGGTGATTGATCTCCTCGACAATTGCCTCGGCCAGCGTCGATTTTCCAGATCCCGGCGCCCCGGCAACCGCCGCCAACAGCCGCGTTCCGCTATAGCCGGCGAGAAGTCGATCGGCGAGATCGCGGGCATTGTCTTCCAGATGTGTCACGGGCCGTCCTGTATGTGTTTGCCGGATTGTCCGCTTGGGCCAAAGCCAAGGGTTGTCTGCACAAAAGCCTGCCTCGCCTGCCAGATCAAGCGCGGGGCGCTGATCGGGCGCTCAATCCACTGCCATTCGGCGCATATTCGTAAGCTCGGGGAAATATCGGCCGGCCTTCTGGACAAGCTCGGATCGCTTCTCTAAAGGCACGTTACGATATAACATTAGGATCTGGATCATGTTGAAGCGCTCGCTTGCCCTCCCCTTCCTTTCAGCCGCCGCCCTGCTGATGCTGAGCACAGCATCTCTCTCTGCCGCCCAGGACGACGTGGTGGATATTGTCGCCCCCTTCGAGATCACCGGTCTCGATCCAGCAAAGTCTGGCGACATATTCCTGCGCATGCGCATTGTCGAAACGCTGGTCGAGGCCGATAAGACAGGCAATCCAACCGCAGCACTCGCCAAGTCCTGGAGCGTGTCCGAAGATGGCAAGACCTGGCGTTTTAAGCTTCAGGATGGCGTCGTCTTCCATGACGGATCAAAACTGACGGCAGGCGCTGTCGCCCAATCCCTCACGGTGGCGCGCGCCAAGCCCGGCCTTCTCGGCAAGGCGCCGATCGAAGCCATCAGTGCGGACGGCGCCGACACAGTCGTCATCACGCTGTCAAAGCCCTTCGTGCCGCTTTTGGCTTTCCTTGCCGAAAGCCGCGCGCAGATCTTGGCGCCCGCCTCCTATGAAGGTTCCGATGTGAAAACAGTCATCGGCACCGGTCCGTTCAGGCTCACCTCGCTTGAAGCGCCGCAGGCGCTCAGCGTCGAGCGATTTGCAAATTACTGGGGCGAAAAACCCTCCATCGAAAAGGCCGCCTATCACTCTGTCAGCCGGGCAGAAACCCGCGCATTGATGGCCGAAAGCGGCGATGCGGATTATGTCTTCAACCTCGATCCCGCCAGCCGCACGCGGCTTGCCAAGGGCGACAAGGTGAAGCTCCTCTCCGTCTCCATTCCGCGCAGCGTTCTGCTGAAAGTGAATATCGGCAAGCCGGTGCTTGCTGATGTCAAGGCACGCGAAGCCTTAAGCCTTGCAATCGATCGCGAAGGCCTGGCACTTGCCATCCTGCGCTATCCGGCCGCCGCCACCCAGCTTTTCCCGCCAAGCCTTGCCATCTGGCATGATGCGAACCTTGCGCCGCTGGGTTACGACCCGGACAAGGCAAAGGCCCTGCTCGCCGAACTTGGCTGGACGCCGGGTGCCGATGGCATTTTGCAAAAAGACGGCAAGCCGTTTGCGCTGACACTGACAACCTATCCCGATCGCCCGGAACTGCCGCTGATTGCGGCCGTGCTGCAGGATCAGATGAAGGAAATCGGCGTCGCGCTTACCATCAATTCCACAAATTCCAGCGAAATCCCGGCCAAGCACCAGGATGGCACGCTGGAACTGGCGCTGATGGCGCGCAATTTCGCGCTTGTGCCCGATCCGATCGGCACAATGCTTTCCGATTACGGCCCGAAGGGTGGCGATTGGGGCGCAATGAACTGGGTCAATCCGGGCTTTGAACAGGCGCTGGATGACCTGACGCGCATTGCCGATCCAGAGGCCGGCGCTGCGCTTCGTGCCAAGGCAGTTGCTGCCATTCAATCGGACCTGCCGGTGATCCCGATTGCCTGGTACCAACAGACGGTTGCCGTTTCGCCGCGTCTTGAAGGCGCCACCATCGATCCCTTCGAGCGCAGCTTCGGTCTTGAAACCATGCGGTGGGCAAAATGATGAAAACGCTCCTCAACCGTCTCATCCAGGCGGTTCTGGTGGCGCTGATGGTGGGTATGCTCACCTTCGTCATGGCGCGGTCTCTGCCCGGTGACATGGCCTATCGGATCGCTGCCGGCCGTTACGGCTATGATCTGGTGGATCAGGCGGCGGCGGCAAAGGTCGCCGCTGAGCTTGACCTTCACCAATCGGCATTCACCGCCTTTTCGCAGTGGATCATGGATCTGGCGCGGTTGGATTTCGGCGTATCGCTGATTTCCGGCGCGCCGGTGATGGAAGAGATCACCCAGCAGCTTGGCAATACGCTGGAACTGGCCATCGCAGCCCTCCTCCTCTCGCTGTTGATCGGCCCGCCGCTGGGCATTCTCGCTGGCCTTCGTCCGGGTGGCTGGCTTGATCGCACCTTGATGCTGATCTCGACGGCGCTGCGCGCCCTGCCGCAATTTGTCGTCGGGCTTGGGCTCATCATTCTCTTCAGCCTGACACTCAACCTGCTGCCGGCGGCCGGCCACGGCCAAAGCCAGCACCTTTTCCTGCCGGCGCTGACGCTGGCGCTCGGGCTTGCGGCTGTGTCCAACCGCGTGGCACGCGATGCCATGCTGTCGGTGCAACAGACGGCCTATTACAGTTTTGGCCGCACCAAGGGCCTCAGCGACTGGCAGGTCTTTACCCGGCATGGATTGCGCAATGTCGCCGTGCCGATCATCACCTATCTCGGCATCCAGTTCATCTATCTGGTCGAAAGCGTGGTGGTGGTGGAAACACTGTTTGCCTGGCCAGGCATCGGCCACGCGCTGGTGCATGCCGTATTTGGCCGCGATATCCCGATGATCCAGGCTACGGCGCTGATGATGGGGCTGATCTTCGTCGGGCTGAACGGGCTGGTGGACGCGCTTTGCCATCTGGTCGATCCGAGGAGGCGCGCCCATGGCTCCGCTTGAAATGGCACTGGCCGCACAGGCGGCGCCGGCGCCGCGTATCTCACGGCGGCGGCTGATCGGCGTCGCGGTCCTCGTTCTCCTGCTGCTCTTCGCCTTCCTGCCCCTGCTGGTCGGCGGCACTGATCCGCTAAAGCAGAGCCTGCGCTTTGCGCTGAAGGGACCAAGCCTTCAGGATTGGTTCGGCTTCGATCATCTGGGCCGCTCCATGCAGGCCCGTCTGGCGGCGGCCCTTCGCCTGTCGCTGGGCCTTGCCTTCCTGTCGGTCGTCACCGCCATGATACCCGGCATTGTGCTCGGCGTTCTGTCGGCCTGGTGCGGCGGACTGGTCGATCGGGTCATTTCCGGCCTTTCGGATGCCTTCATGGCACTGCCCGGCCTGCTTCTGGTGCTGATGCTGACAGCCATCGTGCCCGACAATCCGGCCATGCTCTATATCGGCATCTCGCTCGTGCTCTGGGTGGAATATTACCGCATGACGCGCGCACTTGCCCGGCCGTTGCTTGCCTCGCCAGCCGTCGAGGCCTCGCGCCTGCTCGGCTTTGGTCCCGCCCATATCCTGCGCCGGCATATCTGGCCGGAAATCGGGCCGATGATACTCACCGTTGGCGCCTATGGTGCGGCCAGCGCAATCATGGCGATTGCCGCCCTTGGTTTCGTCAGCGTCGGCGTGCGCCCACCCACCCCGGAACTCGGCGCCATGATGATTGAGCTGCTTCCCTATTATGAAGAAGCACCCCATGCGCTTCTTCAGCCGATCCTCGTCATCTTCCTGATGGTGCTGGCGCTGCAACTGGTCGGCGCAAAGGACAGACCATGAGCATTCTCTTCTCCGTCGATCAGGCTGCCGTGCATTCTTCGTCCACAACGCTGGTTGAGCCTGTCTCTCTGGCGCTTGTCGCCGGGCGGCCGTTTACGATTCTTGGCGAGACGGGCTCCGGCAAAAGCCTGCTGGCCCAGGCACTGATGGGACTATTGCCGCACGGTTTGAACGCCACCGGCTCAGCTCTTATCGACGGCCTGCCGATCGATCTGACCGATCCCGGCGCGCAGCGTCCGCTCTTTGGCCGCAAGGTCGGCGTTCTGCCGCAGGAACCCTGGCTGGCACTCGACCCCACCATGCGGGCTTTGCCACAGGTGGCGGAAGGCCATCGTTTCATTGCCGGTAAGCCTACCCGCCTGGCCAATGAGGCGGCTCGCGAGGATCTACTGGCGCTGGATGTCGCCGATTGCGCCGACAAGCTGCCGATGCAGCTTTCCGGCGGCATGGCGCAGCGAGTGGCCTTTGCCGCCGCGCGCGCCGGTGGTGCCCGCATCATCATTGCCGACGAGCCGACCAAGGGGCTGGACGTGGCGCGGCGCAACGAAGTCATCGCGCTTTTGATGCGCGAGGTGAAGGCCGGCGGCACGATCCTCACCATTACCCATGATCTGGAACTGGCGCGCCAGATGGGCGGCGACCTTGCCGTCATGTTCGAAGGACGCATCATCGAGCAGGGCCTGGCTGAGGAGGTGCTGGACAATCCAAGCCACACCTATACCAGACGCCTGATTGCCGCCGATCCGAAGCAATGGCCGCAGCAGAAGCGGCATGCGGACCAATCAAGCCCGATCATCCTGGAAGCCAAGGACATTGAAAAGACGCGGGGTGGAAAGCGCCTGTTCACCGGCATCGACCTTACGCTGCGGCGCGGAGAAATCCTCGGCGTGACCGGGCAGAGCGGATCGGGCAAGAGTTCGCTCGGCGATATCCTGCTTGGACTTCTGCCGCCGGATCGGGGCCGCGTGCTGCGCGACAAGGCGATTGCAAAGGTGCGCTACCAGAAGATCTATCAGGATCCGCCATCGGCCTTTCCGGCGCGCGTCACGCTGGCGCAGAGCCTGAATGACCTCACCCGCCTGCACAGGCTGGATGCGCAGCGCATCGCGCCGCTGATGCAGCGGCTGCGCCTGTCACCCACCCTGCTTTCCCGGCTGCCGGGTGAAGTTTCCGGCGGCGAGTTGCAGCGTTTTGCGCTGCTGCGGGTACTGATGCTTGATCCGGTCTTCCTGTTTGCCGACGAGCCGACATCACGCCTTGATGTGATCACCCAGGCCGAAACCATCCAGCTTCTGGTGGAGCTCGCCCGCGAACAGGGCTGCGCGGTGCTGATCGTCAGCCATGACAGAGCGCTGATCGACAAGACCTGCGACCGCCAGCTGGCGATTTCAGCCTAAGGAAAGCATCGGCCCGGCAGGCTGCCGGGCCAATGTATTGAAGCGTCAGGCAGCGCGCTTCAGCGCATCACCAATCATCGACACGATCGTATCGATCTGGTGCTTTTCGATGATCAGAGGCGGCGAAAGCGCAATGATATCGCCCGTCACGCGCACGAGAAGCCCCTTGCGGAAGCAATCGACGAAGACATCATAGGCGCGGGTGCCCGGTGCATTGTCACGCGGACGCAGCTCGATTGCACCAACAAGGCCGAGATTGCGGATGTCGACCACATGCGGCATGCCCTTCAACGAATGCAGCGCCTCCTGCCAATAATCGGCAAGTTCGGCGGCGCGCGTCAAAAGACCTTCTTCCTCATAGATTTCCATGGTGGCGAGACCGGCAGCGCAGGCCACGGGATGGCCGGAATAGGTATAGCCGTGGAACAGTTCAATCTGGTTGTCCGGCCCATGCATCAGCCCGTCATGCACCTTGCGGCTGGCATAGACGGCGCCCATCGGGATCGTGCCATTGGTGATGCCCTTGGCCGTGGTGATCAGATCCGGCACGACGCCGAAGTAATCTGTCGCAAACGGCACGCCAAGACGGCCAAAGCCGGTGATGACCTCATCGAAGATCAGCAGGATGCCATATTTGTCGGCAATGGCGCGCAGTCGCTGCAGATAGCCTTCCGGCGGCAGCACCACGCCGGCAGACCCAGACATCGGCTCGACAATCACGGCAGCGATGGTTTCAGCACCATGCAGCGCCACCAGCCGCTCCAGATCCTCGGCAAGCTCGATGCCATGTGCCGGCAGGCCCTTGGAAAAGGCATTGCGCTCGATATCCAGCGTATGGCGCATATGGTCGGCAGGGATCTGCGGGAAAACGCGACGGTTATTGACGAGGCCGCCGACGGAAATGCCGCCGAAGCCGACGCCGTGATAGCCCTTTTCACGGCCGATGATGCGCGAGCGCGTTCCCTGGCCGATGGCCCGCTGATAGGCGATGGCGATCTTCAGCGCCGTATCAACCGATTCGGAACCCGAGCCGGTGAAGAAGATGCGGTCGAGCTTAGCATCCGGGCCGCCGGGCGCATTTTCGGCAAGCTTTGTGGCAAAATCGAAGGCAATCGGATGGCCCATCTGGAAGGTCGGGGCAAAATCCATGGTGGAAAGCTGGCGCTCGACCGCCTGGGCAATCTTCTTGCGTCCGTGCCCGGCATTGACGCACCAGAGGCCGGCCGTGCCATCGAGAATCTGGTTTCCGTCGATATCGGTGTAATACATGCCGTCTGCGCGGGCGAGCAGGCGCGGCTGCTCCTTGAACTGCCGGTTTGCCGTAAACGGCATCCAGAAATTGTCGAGTACCGGTGTGTTCTGCCTGTTTGCGTGGTCCATGAGAGCCTCCATTGGTATCATAGGCATCCATGATTTTCGAAGCGTCAACAAGTCCTTTTCTTTGCCGCATCAACCCATTGATTTATATGGCTCCAATACCTTAATGTTTCGATATTTCGAACAGCAACAACGGGCTTTCCCCATGAGTGTCGATATCGGCAACCGTCTTCGTTATCTGCGCCTTGCGCATAACCTGTCGCAGCGCGAATTGGCCAAGCGCGCCGGCGTGACCAATTCCACGATCTCGCTCATCGAAAGCAATGCCTCGAACCCTTCCGTCGGGGCCTTGAAACGCATTCTGGATGGTATTCCGATCGGGCTGGCGGAGTTCTTCGCCTTTGAGCCGGAGCGGCCGAAAAAGGCCTTCTACGCGGCCGAAGAACTGGTGGAGATCGGCAAGGGGCCGATTTCCTATCGCCAGGTGGGGGATAACCTGTTCGGCCGCAGCCTGCAGATGCTGAAGGAATGCTACCAGCCGGGCGCCGATACCGGCAAGGTGCCGCTGGTGCATGATGGGGAGGAAGGCGGCATTGTCCTGTCCGGGCGCATCGAAATCACCGTGGATGACGAAAGGCGCATTCTGGGGCCGGGAGATGCCTATTATTTTGAAAGCCGGCGCCCGCATCGCTTCCGCTGCGTCGGGCCGGTGCCCTGCGAAGTCATCAGCGCCTGCACGCCACCAAGCTTCTGAGCAGCAGAAAAGGGGCCGCTATGAACGGCCCCTTGCTGAATCTGGTTGATGTCACGCCGCCTGCAGAGCGGGATCGAGCGGGATTTCCACATCGATTTCAAGAATCGACATGTTCTCGCTGCGGTCCATCTTCACATGCACGCGCTCGGCATCCACCTGCACATGCTTGGCGATGACGGCGAGGATTTCCTCGCGCAGGATCGAGACGAGATCGCAGCTGCTGGCCGCCCGCTCATGCGCCAGGAGAACCTGCAACCGTTCCCGCGCCAGGGGCGCCGAACGCTGCTTGTTGAAAAGCCGGAAGATGTTCATGCAGCCCTCCGGGAGAAAATCTTGCCGAAAATACCGCGCTTTTCCTCGGGCATGGAAATCGGAACGATTTCACCTGCCAGACGGCGGGCCGCCTCGAAATAAGCGAGGGCCGGCGCGGACCGGGCATCGGCCAGCGTGACCGGAGCACCAAGGTTGGAGGCGCGCAGCACATCCATGCTTTCCGGAATGATGCCGAGCAGCGGAATGGAGAGGATTTCCAGCACATCCTCAACCTTCAGCATATCGCCACGCTGGGCGCGGGCAGCATCGTAACGGGTCAGGAGAAGATGCTTCTCCATGCGCTCGCCACGCTCTGCCTTCAGCGTCTTGGAATCGAGCAGGCCGATGATGCGGTCGCTGTCGCGCACCGACGAGACTTCCGGATTGGTGACGACAACGGCCACATCCGCATGCCGCATGGCAAGCGTTGCTCCGCGCTCGATGCCGGCCGGGCTGTCACAGATCACCCAGTCGAAATAGCGTTTCAGCTCGTTGATCACCCATTCGACGCCTTCAGGCGTCAGATTGTCCTTGTCGCGGGTCTGCGAGGCCGGCAGCAGGAACAGCGTTTCCAGCCGTTTGTCGCGGATCAGCGCCTGCGGCAGCTTGGCATCGCCCTGAATAACGTTGACGAGGTCATAGACGACCCGACGTTCCGCACCCATGACCAGGTCGAGATTGCGCAGACCAACATCGAAGTCGACCACCACGACCTTCTCGTTTCGCTGCGCCAGCGCAGCGCCAAGTGCTGCCGTAGAGGTTGTCTTGCCAACTCCGCCCTTGCCGGACGTGACGACGATTACCTTCCCCATCTTTCTCTCCTGTGCTTGAGCGTTAAACGGCTCAATTGAGTTTCTCGGCCACGATGGCCTCCCCCTCGAGCCAGAGCTGAACAGGCTTGCCCAGCAGCTCGGACGGGAGGTCCTCGGCCATTTTATAGATGCCGTCGATTGCGATCAGTTCCGCTTCCAGCTTGCGGCAGAAGATCCGTGCAGAGGCATTGCCAACGGAACCCGCCATGGCCCGGCCGCGCAAGGCGCCGTAGATATGGATCGAGCCGCCGGCAATCACTTCCGCGCCGGAGGCGACAGAACCGATGACGGTCACATCACCTTCCGTAAAGATGATCGATTGCCCGGACCTTACGGGATCGCGGATTACCAGCGATTGCAGCACCGGACGGCTTTCCAGAACGGCCGGCGTGCCGGTCGTTTCTGCTTTCTCGCCGGAGGCCTCGAATGTCGGCTCCGTTGCCGGAACCTCCACATCGCCCGCAGGACGTCCACCCTTCAGAACCGGGGGCATTCCGGGCGCGATCATCGAAGGGCGCGCACCCTCCAGTCCCATGATCGCCACATTGCGAGCCGATAGCTCGCCCAGAAAATCCTTCAGCTGGGTGCGATCGATCGGCAGGTCGGTGACGTCCAGCACCACCGGACGGTTAAGAAAGAAGCCGGCGGAACGGGCAGCGAGATCGTCGAGCCGCGTCAGCCACTCATTGAGCGGCAGATCGGGCGACAAAACCACCGCCAGAAATGAGCGGCCCTTGATCCGGATTGAGCGAGCGTCTGTTAGCACTTTGGTCATCTACGTAAACAAATCGTTGAGATCCAAGTAGGTCTGATTTGGTTAACGAATGGTTAACATGCGCCATCATGCCATGCCAAACGCACACAGTCGCCCCCCTCTGTTGCACTGCAGTGACAGCAATGCGTCGCCGTCGCTGTAAGACGCCGCAAAACATCTGCAAATGCTTGCCTGCAGACATGGAATCGGGTGCAGTCTGACGCACATCCATAGGGTTGACGAGCATGAGAAGACAAGCCAAAGCCCAGGCGACCAAACTTGTCGTACAGCATGAAAATGTGATAGTTTTTCTTGACAAGACAAGTATAATTTCGGCGGCAATCAAACTATAATTCGGTGTTCGACGTTTACTTTTCGAGAAATATAATTTCAATATTGCGTTATTGATGGTGGATGCGCTAATAAACGCGGTTGCGCCATATGCAAAATGCGCGCAATGATAATGACATCCCAAGACGCTTTTCAGGAGCAGTGAGTATGAAGAAAACCCCCAATGCGATCGACGTACACGTCGGATCTCGCATTCGCATGCGCCGCACGATGCTTGGCATGAGCCAGGAAAAGCTGGGCGAAAGCCTCGGCATCACCTTCCAGCAGGTCCAGAAGTACGAAAAGGGTGCAAACCGCGTCGGCGCCAGCCGCCTTCAGCATATTGCCGAAGTGCTGAATGCACCCATTCCCTTCTTCTTCGAAGGTGGACCGGGCGCGACTGCCGATTCCGTCGAGCCGACCCGCGATGCGGCGACCGACTTCATGAGTTCGCGCGAATGCGTGGCTCTCGCCACCGCTTTTTCGGCCATTGAAGACAAGCGCGTGCGCCAGACGATCCTCAGCCTCGTGCAGTCGCTCGCCACGGATCCGGCAACGCCTGTCCAGACCAAAGACGCCTCGCGCGCGGCGCACTGACGCAAGATGACATATGCCCTGACAACGTTCGGCAGTTGCCGTCTGGCTGATGAAAACGGCCTGACCCTGCGCTGCCCGACGTTGGGGGTCATCATGTTGGCCTTTCTCTACGAGGCCAGCCATCCGGTTCCGCGCAAGGAATTGGCGGCAATTTTCTGGCCCGGCAATCCACATGCGGCTGCAACCAATCTGCGCTCCACCCTGCGGCGCATGCAGCAGGCAACAGAAGCCAGCCCCTTGCCGCTGCTTCTGGTCAACAACCTGACCGTCAGCGTGGAACGCGCAGCCCTCAGCTGCGATCTGGACCTGCCGGATCCGAGCGATCCGGTTGCGCGCCTGAAAGCGGGCAGCGATACGATCGCCATGCAGTTCCTGCCGTCAGAAGGCAAAGGCACGACAGCGCTCGATACCTGGGTGCGCCACATGCGGGCCAAGCGTGCAGCGCTCTTGCGCCAGGATTTCATTGCACTTGCGGGCCTGCCCGTGGCCGGCGCGGCACGCGCCGAACTGAAGCGCGCCGCCATTCTGCTTCTCGAATGGGACCCGCATGACGACGAGGTGCGGCGCTGGCTGGCCCAGCCCTTGGGCAGCGTGCCGGCCGAAGCCATCCGCCCACCCCCAAACCAGGCGCCGCTTGCCCCCGTCGAGCATCAGGCAGCGACCATTGGCTGGACCCCGCCGCGTCTGGCGCTGCTACCACCCGACACGGCCCTTGCCGCCGAACAGGCCGGCTCGGTTGCCAATGCGCTGGTGGAAGATCTGACCATCGACCTTTGCGCCAGCCGCATGGTCTCGGTGGTCGCCCCCTATACGTCTGAGCGCATTCGCGCCTCGCGTGACAAGGCCGGCCTTTTGGAGCGCCACCGAGTCATTTATGCGCTCGATACGCAGAGATCGGGCGATTGGCTGTTCGTGCAATTGATTTTCATGCCGACGGATGAGGTCTTGTGGGCCACGCGGTTCGAGTTGAACCCGCAATCCATTGCCCGCCAGCGCCAGGAGATGGCAGCCGCCATCCGCGCCACCATCACCCATCTGGTAGGCTCCCAGGCAAGCCTTGCCGAGCATTTCGGTGAAAAGCCGGAGGCCTATTTTGCCTATCTGCGCGGTGTCCAGAGCTTGTCGGACCTGACCTTGCCGGCCGTGCGCAAGGCCCGGCGTCATTTTCGCGAAGCACTGGACCATGACCGCAGCCTTGGGCTGGCCATGGCCGGGATTTCCCGGACCTTGAGCACGGAATGGATTTTGACTGCGCGAGGCGATGCGGATCTTCTGGCGCAGGCGGAAAAGTTTGCCTTGCAGGCAGCGGAATACTCATCCGAACACGCAAGCGTCTATAAGGAACTCGGCGTCAGCCGGCTCTATCTCGGCCAGTTCGATGAAAGTCTGGACGCACTGCAAAAAGCCGAGCGAATCAATCCAAACTATGCTGATGTACTATGCAGCCATGCCGACACTCTCGTTCATGGTGGTCAACCTAAAGCCGCACTGAAGAAGATCGAATTGGCCATGGGAATGAACCCGCTTTCACCAGACACTTATCTGTGGACCGCGGCCGGGGCCAGTTTCTTCCTAGGCTCCTATGAAGAAGCGCTGGGATATGTTGAGCGTATGCAGGATACTCGGCCTGCCGACAGGCTGGCAGCAGCCTGCTGGGGCATGCTTGGCGACACAGCAAGAGCACGTCGTTGCCGGCTCCGGGTGATGCGAGACAATCCTGGGTTTGATCTAGAGAACTGGCTCCGAACAGTACCATCGAGAGAAGCCTGGCAACACGAACTTTATAGAGAAGCCCTAATTAGGGCCGGATTTTAACAATGGAGAAGGTAATGTCGAAAGTGGTTGTGATTGGCGTAAAGGGTGAAACGGGTCTCTGGCTGGCGGACCTCGAACAAGGGACTGTAGTTCCCCTTAAAGAGGAGCTTTCAGGCGCCCTGGCTTCTGCAGCCGAGCTACGCAAGGATGGAGCGACTGTCGTAAAAGGCATTGATTTCGCGCTTGCAGCCTCGTCTGCAACAGTCATATTTTCTGGCGTTTATGAGTAATTATTAGGTTTAACTAAGAAAACTTCCCCGACAGATCGTGCAATTGGCTTACAGGTGTGTCGGGGCTAAGTAATCTAATATCCAAGTAATTTCAAACCGGAGAACAAGCATGGCACGTGTTGTTATCATTGGAATTCCTGGTGAAGCCGGCCTGTGGATGGCCGATCTCGATGCCGGCACGGTTGTGGCCGTGGATGGCGCCCTGAGCGATGAAATCATGGCCGCGCAAGCAAATAGCGATGAGACCATGGTAAAGGGCGTCAGGCTTGCCGTTGCCATCAATTCCGGCAGCGACATTGCTGGCGGTCATCACGAGCGTTGATTCTGGAGTGAGCATTCCTTCCTACCGGACATGCACTCCGGGCGAGACCCTTCAACGGGTCTCGCCTTTTTTTGCGCGGCTCGGCATTACCCGCCTGTCGCGGCAGACGGGGCTCGATTCGATCGGCATCCCCGTCTGGTCCGCCTATGCGCCCAATGCCAGGGCCATCGTGATTGCCCAGGGCAAGGGCATTGATGATATGGCGGCGCGCACGTCAGCCGCCATGGAGGCCATCGAGCGTTCGGTTGCCACGCGCCCCGCCTGCCCGGTGACGACCACAAGCCTTGCAGAAATCGAAGCGGCCGGCGGCAAGGCCGATGCCTTGACCTGTCTTGTGGCCTCCGGTCACGGGCCTTTGTCTGCCCATGACGTGAGCGACTGGGTCAAGGCGCGTGATCTCACATCCGGCGCGCCCATTTTCCTGCCTTTCGAAGCCGTGCATCTGGATCGCACCGGCGAGACGAAACGCTTCTGGCAATCCTCCGACGGGCTAGCCTCCGGCAATACCAAAAGCGAGGCGGTTCTGCATGGCCTGCTGGAACGGGTGGAGCGCGACGCGCTGACCCTGTGGCAGGTGATGCCCATGCCGAGACGCTACGGCGCCCGCATCGACCCCGACAGCCTGCGCGCAGAACCAGAGCTTTCCACCCTTCTGGACCTGATTGCCGCCGCAGACCTTGAGCTTGCGCTTTTCGATATCACCAGCGATCTGCAGATCGCCTGTATCACGGCCATTCTGGCGCCGAAAGCCCGGTCCGGGCCATCGCCCTTGCGCCATGTGGAGGTCACGCTCGGCTGCGGTTGCGCGCTGTCTCCGCTCGTGGCGGCCTCGCGGGCCATCACGGAAGCGGCCCAATCGCGCATGACCTTCATTGCCGGTGCCCGCGATGATCTTCTGCCGCAAATGTTTGCGCAGACCGTATCGGATGAAACGCTACAGGCGTTTGACGCGCCGTTTTCCGTGGCGCTCCACACACTGCCCTCGCTTGAGGCGGCAGAGGCGACAGAGGCGCTGGAGAGACTGGTCGCGCATCTCGCGCAAAAACGAATCACCCGGCTCTATGCGGTGGATCTGGCGCCCGACTGGCTGCCCGTTTCGGTCGTCAAGGTGATCGCCCCGCAGCTCGAAAACCCCGATGGCGACCGTCGGCAACGCTTCGGCATGCGAGCGCTATCAAAGGCACTCGCATGAAGGTTGTATTTGTCGGCCCCAGTCTGCCGGATGCAGCAAGCCACGCGGCACCGGGCGTGGACGTGCGCCCGCCTGCCCGCCAGGGTGATCTGATGGAAGCCTTTGCCGGTGGCGCAAAGGTGGTTGGCCTCATCGACGGCTATTTCGAAATGGTCGCGCCCGTCTGGCACAAGGAAATCCTCTATCTCCTGTCGCAAGGCGTTGCCGTGATCGGCGCCTCCAGCATGGGTGCACTGCGTGCTGCTGAATGCGCGCCCTTCGGCATGATCGGCATTGGCCGGATTTTTGAGGATTATGCGAGCGGCATTCGGGTTGATGATGCCGATGTGGCGCTGCAGCATGGGCCTGCGGAGCTTGGCTATCCGCCCCTCACCGTGCCTTTTGTCAATGTGGAGGCAACGCTTGGCAAGGCCTTGTCGCTTGGTCTCCTTTCGGCTGACGAATGCCATGCCTTGCAATCGGTCGCCGGACAGATGTTCTACAAGACGCGCAGCTGGAAAAGCCTATCGATACAAGCCGGATTTGACTGGCCGCGCATCCGCTCCATGCTGGCACTTGCCGGCGTGGACCAGAAAAAGCAGGACGCGCTTCAACTGCTGGATGCCATGACAAAATTGCCCGACAAGCAGGACTTGCCGGGTGACTGGACCTTCAATGCCACGCCTCTCTGGCGCAAGCTTTACCCAAATACCGCCTGACTTTGGCGAGTCTGAACCTGCCGTAACGTCACTCTTCGCGTGTGCAACGGTTTTGCAACGCGCCTGCAACGGATCGCTGTGCCAAGATAAGTCAAATGCATGTTTATGGGGGACGTAAAATGCGAACAGAACTGAGCTTGGACATGAATGAGAGACGCGACGAATTTTTCGCTCTCATCAACATCATTGGCTATGCGGCGGGCATAGCACACTCGCTTGGAACATCATCGGCAGTTGCGCATCTCGATGCAGCGCGCCAGGTCCTGGTGGCCGAATTGCAGGCCGAATTTCCGAGCATCCTCTCCAAGGATAGCATCACGCAGGCCGCATCGGTGCGCGCCGGCCACTGCTGAAGCAGGCTTGTCTGACAACAGACTTTCGATTTCGGGGCCGGACGAGATATCTCGCCCGGCCTTTTTCATGTCCACTGACGCGGGTTTGACAGAGATTGCTTCGGGTCAAAGAAGGCTCGCCCAATTTGCCGCATTGCGAAACACGGCGCGGCAGATTATCCAGAACACGTCGCAGAGGTTTGACGATGACACTGGTGGGTTTTGACATGGCAAAGGTGGTGCGCGCGCTCTGCGTCATTGCACTTCTGTGCCTTGGTCTCGCCCATAAGGCGCCCGCCGTCGAGGCGACCATTCCAGCCATCGACATGTCGGCCTATATCCTGCCGGATGGCACGCTGCCGGATCTCTGCCTGTCGCAGCATCATGACGAGACGCAGCACCACGACAAAGGCCGGGCCATGCCCGGCTGCGAAGCCTGCCGGCTTGGCGCTTCAGTGCTTCTGCCCGCTCCGGCCGATGTCGTGGGTCAGGCTGTCGAACCGGGCCTTGCACCGGTCTTCATGCTTCCCAGCGCGCCCGTTTTTCGTCAGCTCATTGCTCCCAATGCCCGTCCACGCGGACCGCCGCCGGCTCGTCTTGCCTGAGATTGTCGCGGCCTGGCCGCGATACACGCAGCCGTAGCAAGCCATGTGATGATCCTGAACGCCTGAACCTGCCGATTTGCCCTATCCGCCAAACAAGCGGGTTCGTTCATCGGGCAGTTGCGTTTCAACGCCAAGGCGCACGCTACGTGATGTTTCCGATCCCGAAATTGACGAGCAGACCATGTTTAAAACCCTAGTTTCAACGCTGGTCGGGGCGCTTGCCCTGGCATCCAGCGCCTTTGCCGATATCACCGTCACCGATGTGAAGGGCCGCACGGTCACCGTGCCACAATCGCCGCAACGCATCGTGCTGGGCTTCTACTACGAAGACTATCTGGCCATTGCCGGCCCCGGCGGCCTCGACCGTGTCGTGGCACTATCGCTATCGACCTGGAAGGATTGGCGCCCCTATCAGTTTGCCGCCTATGAAAAGGCGCTGCCGAAACTGTCCAGCATACCGGATGTCGGCAATACCGAAGACAATACGTTTTCGGTCGAAAAGGTGATTGCCGCAAAGCCGGACCTGCTGATCCTTGCCGCCTGGTCCTATGATGCGCTGGGTGAAAACATCAAGCAGATCGAAGCGGCAGGCATCCCGATCGTCACGCTCGACTACAATGCCCAGACGGTGGAAAAGCACGTCGCCTCGACGCTCGCACTCGGCAAGTTGCTCGGCACCGAGGAACGGGCCGAGGCACTGGCGAAAAACTACACGGATGCGATGGCCGACATCGATAGCCGCGTCAAGGCAGCCGGCCCGACCAGCAAGAAGGTCTATGTCGAACTTGCCCAGAAGGGGGCGGGCGAAATCGGCAATTCCTATGGCGACAGCATGTGGGGCGCGCTGGTCGACAGACTTGGCGGCACCAATATCGCCAAGGGCCAGATCGGCAATTGGGGGCCGCTCAGCCCCGAATATGTGCTGGCCCAGAAGCCGGATCTCATCTTCCTCGCCGGTTCGGAATGGGTCAAGCGGCCGCAGGCCGTGGCGGTCGGCTTCGGTGCGGATGCCGCCGTGGCACGCGAGCGCATGAAGCCCTATCTGGAGCGCGCCGGCTGGAGCGAATTGCCGGCGGTCCGCAATGGCGGCGTGCACGCGATCTATCATGGCGGTGCGCGCACGCTGTCCGATTACGTCTATGCGCAATATATCGCCAAGCAGCTTTACCCGCAGGCGTTCAAGGATGTCGATCCGGCGAAAAACATCCGCGATTATTACGATCGCTGGCTGCCGATCAAGGCTGATGGCGTCTTCGTACTGCCTTATCAAGCGGCAGGCCAATGAGTGTGTCGATCGACATCATGCGCGGCGGCTATCGCCGCGCATACCTGAAGCGCCAGACGGCGCTTTGGCTGGTGGCGGCCTGCCTTGTGACGCTGATGCTGCTGGATCTCGTCACCGGCCCTTCGGGCATGCCGCTGGGCGAAGTCTGGCATGGCCTGGTGGCCGGCCCATCCGGACAAGACCGCATGACGGCCACCATCCTCTGGCAATTGCGCATGCCGCAAACCGTCATGGGTGCGCTTGTCGGCGGCTGCCTCGGACTGGCCGGGCTTCAGATGCAGACGATCCTCGGCAATCCGCTGGCAAGCCCTTTCACGCTCGGTTTTTCTGCCGCTGCCGGCTTCGGCGCAGCGCTGGCCATCATGTTTGGTGGCTTCCTACCGCTGCCCTCCTTCGTCGTGGTGCCGGTCCTGGCCTTCATCATGACGCTTGTGGCCTGTGGGCTGGTCTACTCGATTGCACGCCTGCGCGGCGCATCGCCGGAAATCCTCGTTCTGGCCGGCATTGCCGTGCTGTTCTTCTTCCAGGCGCTGCAATCGCTGCTGCAGTTCATCGCCTCGCCGGAAGTCTTGCAGCAGATCGTCTTCTGGCTGTTCGGCAGCCTGCTGAAATCCAGCTGGACAACCGTTAGCGTCGTTGCGGTCATTGCCGGCGCCTGCATTCCCCTCATTGCGCGCAGCACCTGGGCACTGACAGCACTCCGGCTGGGCGATGCCAATGCGCGCAGCCTCGGTCTTTCGGTGGATGCGGTGCGCCGGCAAACCTTCCTCATCGTCGCGGTGCTGACGGCAGCCGCCGTCTCCTTTGTCGGCACAATCGGCTTTGTCGGCCTCATTGCACCGCATGTCTCCCGCGCGCTGGTAGGCGAAGATCATCGCTTTGCGCTGCCGCTTTCGGCGCTCACCGGCGCCATCATCCTCATCGGTGCCTCCGTCATCGGCAAGGTCATCTCGCCTGCCGCCGTCATTCCGGTCGGCATCATCACGGCGGTTGCGGGCGTTCCCATGCTGTTTGCCGTCATCGTGCGGCGTAGCCAGAAAGGCGGCGCATGACACAGCATCTCCAACTTGAAGATGTCACCGTGCGCCGTGGCCGGGTCACCATCCTGTCCGGCATCACCGCAAAAATTGATGCCGGCCAGATCTGTGCCCTGATCGGCCCGAATGGCGCTGGAAAATCCACGCTGCTGGCCGCAATCGCCGGGCAATTACAGGCAGTGGGCAAGCTGCACTTTCAGGGTCGCGCCATCGATCCGCGCCGCATCGGCTATATGCCGCAGCATATCGAGGTTCAGGCCGAACTCTCGGTGCTCGAAGTCATGCTGCTCGGCCGCCACGATGCGCTGGGCTGGCAGGTGAAGGCCAATATCATCGATGAGGCCTCAACGCTGCTATGCCGCATCGGTCTTGGCGATCTGGCGCAAAGAGGCATGCACACGCTGTCCGGCGGCCAGCAACAGCTTGTCCTGCTCGCCCAACGCCTGATGCGCAAGCCCGATCTTCTGCTTCTGGACGAAGCCACCAGCGCGCTGGACATTCGCCACCAGATGGAGGTCCTGGCCATGCTGAGAGCCTATGTGGCGCAAACCGGTGCGCTTGTTCTGTTTGCCATGCATGACCTCAACCTTGCCGCCCATCACAGCGACAGCATTCTTCTGCTCAAAAATGGGCGCCTTGTCGAACATGGCGCCTTTGCCGCCGCCGTCACACACACATCGCTGCGCTCGGTCTACGGCATCGAGGCCGAATTCCTGCGCACGGGCTCCGGCCGCAGCGTCATCGTACCACTTTCCCTCAATCCCATGGCATTCTCGGAGATCGCCTCATGAAAAGCCTTATCACAAGCCTTGCAGCCCTTAGCCTTGCCGTCTGCACATTTACAGGCACCACCTTTGCCCATGAATTCAAGGTGGGCGATATCGAAGTCGATCATCCTTATGCACGTGCCATGCTGCCCGGCGCCAAGGTGGGCGGCGGATATCTGAAGCTCGTCAACACCGGATCAAGCGACGACCGGCTGGTGAGCGCCACCGCCGAGCGGGCCGGCTCGGTCGAATTGCATGAGATGAAGATCGACAATGGCGTGATGATCATGCGCGCACTGGAAAACGGTGTCGCCATACCGGCCGGCGCGACGGTTGAACTGAAGCCCGGCAGCTACCACGTGATGTTCATGAAGGTGACGCAGCCCTTCAAGGAAGGCGAGATGGTCAAGGCAAAGCTTCAATTCGAAAAGGCTGGAGCCGTGGACGTGGAGTTCATGGTAGGACCCGCCGCCGGCAACCCGCATCAGGAGCATGGAAAATGACACGCAATCCGCTTGCTTTGGCCGGGATCTGCCTGGCCGGCATTTTCGTGACAATCCTGATCAGCATCATGGTGGCCGTAGCTGCCGATGATCCGCGTCCGGGCCGGTTCCGCACGAGCTTCCATCTGGTGGATCATACCGGCAAGCCGGTCGATCAGTCGCTGTTCCAGGGCAGCCCGTCCCTCGTCTATTTCGGTTATACGAACTGCCCGGAAGCCTGCCCGACGACGCTTTTCGAAATGGCCGACTGGCTGCGCACGCTGGGTCCGGAAGGCGCGCCGCTGAAAGCCTACTTCTTCTCGATCGATCCTGAACGCGATACGCCCGAGGTCATGAAGGGTTATGTGGAGGCTTTCACAGACCGCATCACCGGCATTACAGGCGATCCAGCCGAAATGAAGAAAGTGGCGGATGGCTGGATGATCCATGCGGAAAAGGAGGCCAGTTCCGGCCGCGATTATCACATGAACCATACGCTGTCGCTCATGCTCATCGGCGCGGATGGGCGTCTGAAAGGCATGATCCCCTACGGCATGGACCGCGACGCGGCAATCGAGAGAATTCGCAGCGCCCTGCTCTCGCCGCAACCGAATGCATGACACAGGCAGAACGCAACATGCTGTTTTGCAACCAGTAGAGCGTGTTTTGTGCCAACCGAGCTGATCCAATCAGGTCGAAACACGCCCTAGGCATCCTAATCCTAATATAAGAAGCTTATTAAGATATGGCGTTTATCGTCAACGCATGTGCAAGCAAGGCTGACGCTGAAAGAGCCGCGCTTGGCATGTGTTGACGTAACAACATGTGCCCCGCACCATGTTGAGAGTGCATTCGAAGGGCGGCTGAAGTCGGATCTAACCGGCAATCTGGACTGCATCGAACCAGGGGTGGGGATAGTTGGTGGCATTGACTGCATGGCATCGCCGAATCGTGACCGGGCGTAAGAGGCTCGCTGCCTTCGGTATTACACCGAGCCTGTTTGTCTATTCCGCTTTGGCCGTCGTGTGCACCATGTTGCTGGCCGTCTCGGCCATTTCACGCGCCGCCTCAACGGCAAGCACAGCCCGAATGAATGCAGAGCAGATCAGCGGTTTTGCCGTGATCTTTGATGCCGCAAACTATATTTCCGCCGAGCGCGGCCCCGCCAACAACTATATGTGTTCTCCAGCCAGCGATGGTGAAACGGCCCGTGAGGCCTGGCTTGCGGCACAGCGCAAGACCGATCAGGCACTGACGGCGGCGATACAGGCAGGCGCCCCTCCCCGCGCCATTGACGAGGTCCGCGGCCAGTTGTCGGCCGGTCGAAAGCTCGTCGCTCTCGTCGCTGAAGGACGCCGGGACAACCGGCGCCCCATCGACATCCAGTTTGCCGTCACCACCATGTTTCGGGCCTGGGACCTCTATCATAGCGAGATTACCGTCCAGAGCGGGCTCGACATCATCACCCGTGATCCCGGCCTGAGCGCCGTCATTCTGCAGGGCACGGCGCTGAGCGACATGCGCGAGTATGCCGGGCGCATGGGATCCTACCTGATCACGTCCATGGCCGCACAGGAGAAGATCAGCGCCGAAAAGCTCCAGACGATCCGCGGCCTGAGGGCGCGACTGGACGATTCCTGGCGCTTCCTCGCGCCAGCCGTTCTCGGGGCAGATGGAGACGCCATGCTGCGCCAACGGGCGCTGGAGGTCCAGCGAGCCTTCTTCGGCGCAGGTGTGCAGCTTGTCGATTCAGAGATTGCCTATAACTTTGAACAGGGTCGCTTCTCTCTGGATGGCGCAAGCTTCTCTGCCCGCTACATGAAACTGCTGACGCCACTCACCGAACTGCGAAACACCTATCTGACACGTCTGGTTGCGACCTACGAGGCACGCAAGACGCATGCGACCATGGCGCTTCTGCGCGACGGCATCATCACCTTCATTTTGCTGGGACTGCTTGTCGGCCTGATGCTGAAGGTGCGAAAGCGTCTGGTCCAACCGCTGCTGCAAGGCGTCGACGATGTCGTGGCGCTCGCTGATGGCCGCATGACAGAAACGCGTGAGCACAAGGACCAGATCTACGAGATCCACAAGCTGTTCAAGGCCATCGCCGTGCTACAGGTGCGGCTGGGCGAAAGAGCCGAGTTGACCCGGCAGCTTGAACAACTGGCCGAGACGGATCAGCTGACCGGGCTGTTCAACCGGCGCGGCTTCGAGAGACGTGCCATGGACGCGGACGGCGCAGCGCAGCTTATCGTGGTCGATATCGATCATTTCAAGACGGTGAACGACCAGTACGGCCATCCCGTTGGCGACATGGTTCTGCGACAGGTGGCGCAGATGATGACGCAGATCGCGGGGACCGATGCAGTGATTGCCCGGCTAGGCGGTGAAGAATTCGCCATACTATGCGAAAAACAGCAGCCACGCGCTGCCATCCTGCTGGCCCGGCGACTGAAAAAGCATCTCGAAACAATGCCACTCGGGATTTCCAACCAGGAAAGTCTGCGCGTCACTGCCAGTTTCGGTGTCTCGGTCGATGCCGGCCTGCCCCTGACGGAGCACCTGAAACGTGCCGATGACGCGCTTTACCGGGCCAAGGCCGATGGTCGCAACCGCGTGCGCATTGCCAGGACGACAAAGACGCGTCCACGCACAATGTATATGCCCGTGCCACTTTCTCCCGCGGCCTGATTGGCCTGATCCAGATCAATTCCCTTGCCATTTCGTCATTTGTGTTTACCACTTGGTAAGCCTTGCTGTTGAGGAGCACGCGGGGCGTTCATCACGCATGGGAGGAATTGCCGTGATCACCACTGGTTTCATACTCGCTTTCTGTATTGGTATTGGCAGCATCGCGTTTTTTCGCTGGCGCGACCGCCACTGACAGGCGGGCCTCTACGATTAGGCGATCCTTCGCTCACCGGCAGCGCTCGCATCCGTTTTGTCGTGTGTGACCATCAGCACCGGCAGTTGTCTTGCTCGCGCATGCGCAAAGACGACCTCCCGGATTTCCTGACGAAGCCCGGCATCCAGCTTGGAAAATGGCTCGTCCAGCAGCAGAGCCTGCGGATCTGACAGAAGCGTGCGCATCAGGGCAACCCGCGCACGCTGCCCCCCCCCGACAAACTGGCCGGGTCACGATCGGTAAAGCCATCAAGATCAGCACTTGCCAATGCCGAATGGATGGCAGCCTGACGCGGCAACACGCGCACACCGCGCTCCACCTGCGTGACATGCGTGCCAAGTCGGGCAAAGGCCAGCGAAAGCTCGCAGCCGATTGGTCCGCCAACCAGCACCACAGGCCGCGCCGGTGGGGCAGCGAGCGTTAAAAACGCTCCCTGAGCGTATCTGAGGTCACATAACCGCTCTCCTCGATCCCCGGCAGTGGCGGAACGAAGGACGAGGCGCCGGTGGCAAGCGATAAGCCCCGGCGACAGAATAGCGGACAGATCGTCGATCTGCGCCAATTGAGGAGGCAAAGGATACGAGCGCTGTACGAAAAACGACGCCGAACAGAGCGCCTGCCGCAAGCGTCATCAAGACAGCAAACGGCAGGGAGAGTGCCGTTACGGCAATATAGGGAACAAAGAATAGGCTTGCCGCAAGGAAAGGCGAGGCTTGCGTTGCGGCATTGAGGGCGAAAAGATGGGCACGGAGATCGGCCAGCGTCGGGCTGCCGGCCTTTTTCGCCAGAAAGCGCATGTCGAGGCGGATATCCTCTGCCCCATAATGGCCGGCAACCCAGCCCGGCAGCATGCCGGAATAATACTGCCAGCGCGACGGCGAAACCAGCGTCACCTCAAGCGCGGTGCGGGATGTTGCCGCCAGTTTCTCCAGCACGAAGAGATGCGCATGGCCGGCGACCGCCAGAAGAAGATGCTTTGCTGCCATCGCCCAAACTCCCGCGCCCAACCATCAGCGACATCTTCACCCTGTCAGGCGCCCCAGATGCGCTCCAGCACGTCGATCCAGTTGCGATGGGCAATCTTTTCCAGCGCATCGCGATCAAAGCCACGCTTTTCCAGCACGTCCATCAGGCGCGGCAGACCGCTTGCATCGCCAAGCGCATCCGGCACCATGGTGCCATCGAAATCGGAACCGAAGCCCACGTGATCGATGCCGATACGATCGGCCACATAGACGACGTGGTCGGCAATCCGCTCCAGCGTTGTATCCGGGTTCTTCACGCCGTCCTCGCGCAGGAAAAGCACGCCGAAATTGATGCCGACAAGACCACCGGACGCACCGATCGCATCCAGCTGGCGGTCCGTCAGGTTGCGGCTATGCGGGCAAAGCACATGCGCATTGGAATGCGAGGCAACCAGCGGCGCGTGCGACAAATGGGCGATATCCCAGAAGCCTTTTTCGTTCATATGCGACAGATCGACCATGATCTTCAGCCGATTGCAGGCACCAATCAGCGCGCGGCCGGCATCCGTCAGGCCCGGCCCGAAATCCGGCGTGGCCGGAAAGCGAAACGGCACGCCATGGGCAAAGATATTGGGACGGCTCCAGACGGGACCCAGACTGCGCAGGCCCGCCTGATGCAGCACGGTGAGAGCATCGAGATCCGGCCCCACCATTTCCAAACCTTCGATATGAAAGATGGCGGCAAACGAGCCGGCTGCCATGGCGCGGCGAATGTCGGCAGCACTGCGACAGACGCTGACCCCGCCTTCCGATCGGCTTTCGAGATCGAACAGAAGCCGTGCCATGGCCATGGTCTCGTTCAGCGCATCGGCTTGCGCGGGGGCAAGGAAATCGCCATTGGCATCCGGGCGCATGGTCGGCGGCGGAACGAAAATGGCGCAGAGACCGCCGGCAAGACCACCGGCGCGGGCGCGCGGCAAATCGATATGTCCGCTCGTCTCACCATCCAGAAAACCCTGTACCGGATCACCTGACTTTACCCCGCGCATGCGCAACAGCACGTCATTATGGCCGTCGAAAACGGGAAAAATAGCATTTGATGAAAGGGACATTATCCGGCCTTGCGTTGCAATGTTCCAGATCAGGTAGGCAGGACGGCGGGTTTAGGCAAATGCAAACTGCGGCTCGCTCCGGAAAACACCAAAGGACTGTCGCTGGAGCTAGTCCTGCTTCCAACCCTCCAGCAATTGCGCCAGCATCTGCCGGTCGGCATCGTCCAGCATTGCCAGACCCGGCGCCCGCACCGGCCCGACATCCAGCCCCGACATGCAAACTGCTTCCTTGACCACGGTGACATTGGCACCATTGCGGAATTTCGTGCGCAGCCGCTCGAAAAGCTCGATACGGGCAACAACTGCGCGGGCGCCGGCAAAATCACCCCGGTCAAGTGCGGCCAGCACGGCCAGCGAAAATTGCGGCGCGACATTGACGAGACCCGAGGTAAAACCGCGCGCGCCGACGGCGGCAAAGGCCGGCGCCCAGCTTTCCGCCAGACCGCAGACGAAGATGGCACCTGCCGGATCGGCAGCCTCGATGGCCCGCGACAAAAGCATCAGGTCCGTTGTGGCAAACTTGATGCCGGCGATATTGCCATGGCCGGCCAGCCGCACCAGGTCCTCGACGACAAAGCCGTCGGCCCGCACATAGGCAATGAGAGGTACGGGGGACTGATCGGCAACCGTGCAGAAATAATCGATCTGCGCCTGCGGAGCGGCAAAGGGATCGACGGGCTGATGCGCCATGACGGCACTGACGCCTTTGGCTGCTGCCTCACGAGCCATGGCCACCGCCTCGCGCGACGAGCGGCCAATCGCTGCCGTCACCGGGGCTTTGCCATCCACGCCGCGAATGGCCGCTTCATGCACCAGCGCGATCTCATCGGGCGTCAGCGCATAGAATTCACCGGTATTGCCCGCCGCCACGATATTGTGGATGCCGGCCAGCGCCACCCGCGCATAGATCTTGGCCGTTACATCCGGGTTCACCTCTCCCTGACGGTCATAGGCGGTAACGGGTACGCCGGAGACGCCACGAAGCGCCTGGCGAATAATGTCGATCGTCATGTCTCGATCCTTCTCAAAAGAATTCAGCCGCTATTTTGCCGATCCGTTACACGGGAAAGCGGGGAACCGGCACGCCGGCCACATCAACCTCGAAAGCGATCACCGTGCCCACCTCGTCGATTGCGCCCTCGCGCCGCGTCAGGCTGGTCACGTAGAGCGTCTTCAGATCCGGCCCGCCAAAGCAGGGCATGGTCGGCCCATCGACTGGCAGCTGATAGACTTCGACAATCTCGCCCTCTGGCGACATGCGGTTCAGCTTGCCGCCCAGCACGCCGGCGCTCCAATAGAAACCGTCGATATCGGTTGCCGCGCCATCCGGGCGCCCCTCGGCATTGGTGAAATCAAACAGCCGACGGGCCTTGCCCATCTCTCCCGTCTGCGGGTCGAAATCGAAGCTCTGCAAAAATTGCTGGCTGCTGTCAGAATGGAACATGGTGCGCCCATCACCGCTCCAGGCCAGACCGTTGGACGTATTCAGCCCATCCAGGACCTGGCTGAAGGCACCATCGGGCCTTACCCGGTAGAGCCGGCCATTGCCGGTGGGCGGCAGAGCCTCGTCGCGGGTGCCGACCCAGAGGCAGCCATCCGGGCCAACCTTGCCATCGTTCAGCCGGCTGTCAGGCCGTCCCTCATCGGGATCGCAAAGAAATTCCAGCGCACCGGTGCGGGCATGCATCAAATGCACGCCGGTCTGGAGGGCGACTGCAATACGGCCGCTATCGCAGAGCGCCAGGCAGCCTATGAGCGCCGGCATTTCGAAGCGCAGCACCGTGCCATCGACCTTCAGGCAGACAACCGCCGGCGCCAAAATATCGACAAGCCAGAGATCGCCGGTCTTGTCATCCCAGGTCGGCGATTCACCCACCCGCAGCGGCATGTGCAGCACGCGGCGCGCATCGGGATGGATAATTCTTGGCACCGGCATCGGATCTTCTCCCTCATTCATACTTCTGCGCCTTTGTCTGCGGCAGGCAGCCCTCCCCGGCCGGCCTGTCCCTTGGCGAAACCTGTCTCAAACGCCCTGGAACATACGTGCCCGCGCATTGAGGATATGGTCCTTCATGGCGCGGTGCGCATCGGCCTCGCGCCTCTCGAAAATTGCCTCGACAATGGCCGCATGCTCGTCCTGTACGGCGCGCACATGGGCGGGCGTCCGCTTCAGGCTCAGGGTCCGCGTCACCGACATGCCGATGGCGATATGCGGCTTGAACCATTCACGCACCAGCGTGTGAAACTGGTTGCCGGTGGCAAGCGCCACCGCATCGTGAAAGTCCTGGTCTTCATCGGCGCCCAGATCACCGCGCAGAAGACATCGCTCCAGCGCCTCGAAGGAGGCGCTGATGCGCAGCTTGTCGGCAGGCTGCCAGTTGCGGGCGGCAAGCGCTGCCGCTTCCGCCTCAAGCCCCGACCGGAACTCGAAGAAGCGCTGCACATCGGCCAGCGAGCCGACCGGCACCTGTTTCAGCACAGACGAATCCGGCCTTTGCCGTACATAGGAACCGGAGCCCTTCCGCGAAACGATCAGCTGGTCGGCACGCAACCGCTCCAGCGCCTCGCGCACCACCGGCCGCGACGCGCCGAGCATGGTCGCAAGGCTTGTCTCGGAAGGCAGCCGATCGTTGACGGGAAAACGCCCATCCGCGATCATGCCGACGATCTTTTCGTAGATGATGTCGCTGAAGCGCGTTTCAGCGCGTCCCGCAACGACAAGCTCCGGATTATTCATCACCGGCCCTTTTCTTTCCTCCAGGCGGCAAACTCGGCTTCCGCCTCGGCATTGGGCGGATAGATGCCGAAGATGCTGCGCCCGGCTTTGACCTGTTCCTCGACGAAATCCTCAAACACAGTCTGTTCGAAGGCTTCCTCTGCCACATCCTCGGCAATGCCGGCTGGAATGACGACAACACCCTCATCATCGCCCACCACAATATCCCCCGGATAGACGGCGACATCGCCGCAGCCGATCGGCTGGTTGATGTCGAGCGCATGGTGGCGGATGAGATTGGTCGGCGCAGACGGTGCCGCGTGATAGGCAGCAAAGGGCAGCTTGGCAATATCGGGCGTATCGCGGAAACCGCCATCGGTGACGACACCGGCAACGCCGCGCTTCCACAGGCGTGTGACGAGAATACCGCCAGCCGAAGCCGCGCTGGCATCCTTGCGGCTGTCCATCACCAGCACGGCATCCGGCGGGCATTCCTCTATGGCGCGACGCTGCGGATGGCCGCGATCGTTGAAGGCGCCGACATGATCGAGATCCTCGCGGGCCGGGATATAGCGCAGCGTGAAGGCGGGCCCCACCAGCCGCGGCGCATCCGGATTGATCTTGTGGATGCCGCGAATGAAGACGTTTCTCAAACCCCGCTTGAGGAGAACCGTTGTCAGCGTTGCCGTGGAAATGGTCTTCAACTGCTCGCGTGTCTTGTCAGATAATGGCATGTTTCATCTCCCGATACCGCTCTTTTCCGGCAAAATTATCCTCAAGGCCTAACGAAGCTGTAAAAATCTGTCAATACTTGTCATCATCTGAAAACCTGTTTATGGTCCGTGTCGCTGGCCTTGGAGGGGCCGGCATCGGCGTATGGCTTGGGAGAGCCGCCCCATGACGGGACAGCCGGTGCCCTATCGATCTTTGGGAGGAGACGAGTGATGAGTGCAGGGGATATTCCTTCGAACGGCGTGACCCGCCGAACGGTGCTGGCCGGAATGGGCGCTGCCGCAACGCTAGCGCTTGCGCCGCGCGGGGCATCGGCCGCCGGCACCAAGGAAGCACCGCAGCTTGCGGCACTGGTGAAGGATGGCAAGCTGCCGCCGCTGGCTGAGCGCCTGCCGCCAAAGCCGCTGGTGGTCAAGCCGCTGGAAAAAATCGGCTCCTATGGCGGCTCGTTGCGCCGTGGCCTGCGCGGTTCATCCGACCATAATGGCATTCTACGCATGGTCGGCAATCAGGGCCTGGTACGCTGGAACATGGAATTCACCGCGGTTATGCCCAATCTGGCAGAGCGCTGGGAGGTTAGCGCCGATGCCAAGCAGTTTACCTTCCATCTGATTCAGGGCGTGCGTTGGTCTGACGGCCAGCCCTTCACGGCCGACGACGTGGTGTTTGCCATCGAGGATGTGGTGAAGAACAAGGAGCTTTATAGCTCAACGCCAGCGCAATTGGCGGTGGCCGGCAAGCCGGTGGTGGTCGAAAAGATCGATGCCTATACAGTACGGTTCACTTTTGCGGGGCCGAACGCGCTTTATCTGGAAAACCTTGCAACGCCGCTTGGCCAGCATCCGACGTTGTTTGCAAAGCATTACTGCAGCAAGTTCCTGCCGAAATACAATGCCGGTCTCGATGCCGAAGTCAAAGCTGCCGGCGTTTCAAGCTGGACCGAACTTTTCCGCGCCAAGTGCGGCGATATCGAAATCCCGTCGCGCTGGGCCAATGTCGATAAGCCGACGCTTGACCCCTGGGTGGTCAAGGAAGCCTATTCGGGCGGCGCGACCCGCGTGGTGATGGCCCGCAACCCCTACTTCTGGCAGGTCGATACGGAAGGCAACCAGTTGCCTTACATCGACGAGATCAACTTCGGCATTTCCCAGGACGTGGAATCGCTGATGCTGAACGTCATTTCCGGCAAAATCGACATTCAGGAGCGCCATATCAGCGTGCTGGCCAACAAGCCGACGCTGTCGCAAAACATGCAGAAGGGTGATTATCGCCTGCTGACGCTCGTGCCCTCTGCCGCCCAGCAATGCCAGATCTACCTCAACATGACGCATAAAGATCCGGCTATGCGCAAGATGTTTGCCGACAAGACATTCCGACAGGCCCTGTCGCTTGGCATCAACCGGCAGGAAATCATCGATATCGTCTATTTCGGTCAGAGCGAACCCTATCAGACGGGACCACGCCCCGGTCACCCCTGGTTCCATGAGAAGCTTGGCAAGCAGATGACCGGCTACGAGCCGGACAAGGCCAATGCCATGCTCGACCAAGCGGGCTTTGATAAGAAGAACGCCAATGGCATCCGGTTGCGCCCGGACGGTCAGCCGATCTTCTTTGCCATCGATGTCATCCCGACGCTCTATCCAGACCTTGTCGACACGCTGGAACTGGTCAAATCGCAATGGGCGCAGATCGGCATCGATATCAAGGTCAACACGATCGAGCGGGCGCTCTACTATACACGCGGCGATGACAATGCCCATGATGCGGCGGTCTGGCCGGGTCCGGGTGGGCTTGATCCGATGCTCGACCCGCGTGACTTCTTCGCCTTCCATCCGCAGGGTTCGCGCTACGCCATTCCGTGGACGCTCTGGTACACATCCAACGGCGCCAAGGGGGAGGAACCGCCGGAAAGCCAGAAGAAGCGCTTCAAGCTTTTCGATGAAGCCCGCTCGACGGCGGATCTCGACAAGCGCGGCGCCATCATGAAGCAGCTGTTCGACATCACGGCCGAAGAGTTCGAGACGATCGGCGTGTGCCTCGCCGTCGGCGGCTTCGGGGTGATCCGCAACAATCTGCGCAACGTGCCTGAAAAGCAGCCCGATAGCTGGTCTTGGCCCAATCCCGGCCCGGCCCTGCCGCAGCAATTCACCTTCAACACGTAAAACCACACTCAGCCGAGCCGGCGCCGCCTTCGCCCTTTGCAGGGCGGCGCCACATTCCACGCCAGATCCGGCAAGCCTGCCCGTGCTTCGGCACGGTAGCGCCTGCCGGCTCGATCCCTCCTGCGAGTGCATGCCATGCTGAAATTCATTGCCAAACGCCTGCTCTGGATGATCCCGTCTCTGTTTGCCGTCAGCTTCCTGGCTTTCGTGCTGATCCAGCTGCCGCCCGGCGATTATGTGACGACCTATATTGCCACTCTTGCCGCCTCCAACGAGATCGTTGACCAGAACACGGCGGCGAGCCTTCGCGAACGCTTCGGCCTGGGTGACCCGCTGATGATCCAGTATTTCAAATGGATCTGGGGCATTCTCTCTCGCGGTGATTTCGGCATTTCATTTGAATGGCAGCAGCCGGTCTCCGGCCTCATCTGGGAGCGCATGGCGCTGACCCTGGTGCTTGCCGTGGCAAGCCTGATTGCCACCTGGGCCATCGCGCTGCCGATCGGCGTCTATTCCGCCGTGCGCAAATATTCGATCGGCGACTATATGTTTACCGCCTTCAGCTTCTTCGGCCTCTCGGTGCCATCCTTCCTTCTGGCTCTGGTGCTGATGTATGTGGCCGCCGTCCAGTTCGGCCAGAATGTCGGCGGGCTGTTTTCGCCAGAATACGAGACGGCATCCTGGAGCATCGCCAAGATGTTCGATCTCATGACGCATCTCTGGCTTCCCGTCATCATTCTGGCGGTGTCCTCGACGGCAAGCCTCATCCGCGTCATGCGCGCCAACATGCTGGATGAACTGCCCAAACCCTATGTGACCACCGCCCGTGCCAAGGGCCTATCCGAATTCCGGCTGCTCATCAAATATCCGATGCGCATCGCGCTCAACCCGTTCATCTCGACGATTGCCTGGCTGCTGCCCAATCTGATTTCCGGGTCCGTGGTGGTTGCCATCGTGCTCAACCTGCCCACCGCCGCCCCTCTCCTGCTGCAGGCGCTGATGGCGCAGGACATGTATCTCGCCGGCGCCTTCGTGCTTCTCATCTGCGCGCTTACCCTCATCGGATCCCTGATCAGCGACATCCTGCTCGCGCTCGTCGATCCGCGTATCCGTCTCGAATAGGAGGGCGTCATGGTCGATATTTCCGCCGTCAACATCCAGCCGGATCGCGCCGCCGTTGCCTCGCAATGGCAGCTCATCTGGTGGGCCTTCAAGCGCCATCGCCTGGCCATGATCGCGCTTTTCGTTACCATTGCCATGTATATCGTGGCGCTGGTGCCGGGCTTCTTTGCCATCAACGATCCCGTGCTGCAAAATGCACGCACCACCTTCCATCCGCCGCAGCGGGTGCATCTGATCGATACCACGAATGGTCTTTCGATCGGCCTTCATTACTATCCGCTGAAGCTGACGCGTGATCCGCAGACGCTGGCGACGATCTATACCGAGGATACGAGCCGCAAGATCCCCATCCGCCTGTTTGGCCGCGGCTATGAATATTCGGTGCTGGGCCTGTTCGACACCAATATCCACCTGATTGCCACCACGGACCCGAGCCGGCCGCTCTTCCTGTTCGGTGCCGACCGTCTTGGCCGCGATGTCTATAGCCGCGTTGTGCAAGGCGCGCAGATCTCGCTGTCCATCGGGCTTGTCGGCGTCTTCATTTCGCTTCTGCTTGGCGTCGTGCTGGGCGGCATATCCGGCTATTATGGTGGCCGTATCGATTTCGTCCTGCAACGCGTCATCGATTTCGTCCTGTCCCTGCCCACCATCCCGATCTGGCTGGCCATGGCTGCCGCCCTGCCGCAGGGCTGGCCCGCCACCGTGCAATATATGATGATCACCATCATCCTGTCGCTCACCGGCTGGGCGCAGCTTGCCCGTGTCGTGCGCGGTCGCTTCCTGTCGCTGCGCACGGAAGAATTCGTGGCCGCCGCCCGTCTCGACGGCGTCTCGGAAGGCCGCATCATCTTCCGGCATATGTTGCCAAGCTTTTCGAGCCATATCATCGCCTCGGTGACGTTGGCTGTGCCGGCAATGATCCTTGCGGAAACCTCGCTGTCCTTCCTCGGGCTCGGGCTGCAACCGCCGACGATCTCCTGGGGCGTGCTTTTGCGCGAGGCCCAGAACATCCGCTCGATTGCCACCGCTCCCTGGTTGTTCATGTCCGGTGCCGCCGTCGTCATTGCCGTCATGGCGCTCAACCTTCTTGGCGACGGCCTGCGCGATGCAGCCGATCCCTACAACAAGTGAGGGCGGATCATGTCTGACATCGTACCCATGACACCGCGCAAGCCGCTTCTGGACGTGCGCAACCTGGTGACGCAGTTTCCGCTGCGCACCGGCATCTTCAAGGCCGTCGACAACCTGTCTTTCACTATCGAGGCCGGCAAGACGCTCTGCGTGGTGGGCGAAAGCGGCTCCGGCAAGTCGGTCACCGCCCGCTCCATCCTGCAGATCATCGACAGCCCCGGCGAGATTGCCTCCGGCTCGATCATGCTCAACACAGCCGATGGCCTGTCGGTGGATCTGGCAAAGCTGCATCCGCGCTCCAAGGCGATCCGCAATATTCGCGGCCGCGATATCGCGATGATTTTCCAGGAGCCGATGTCGTCTTTGTCACCCGTCCACACGGTAGGCGACCAGATCACGGAAGTGCTGCGCCTGCACATGAAGATGACGAAAGCCGAAGCGCGGAATGAGGCCATCAGCCTTCTGCGCCAGGTGGAAATCCCCAATCCGGAACAGGCGATCGACCGCTACGCCTTCCAATATTCCGGCGGCATGCGCCAGCGCGCCATGATCGCCATGGCGCTGGCCTGCCGGCCAAAGCTGCTGATTGCCGACGAGCCGACCACGGCGCTTGACGTGACGACCCAGGCGGAAATCCTCGATCTCATCGCCCGGCTGCAGAAATCCTTCGGCATGGCAGTGCTGTTCATCACCCATGACATGGGCGTGGTGGCGCAGATCGCCGATGACGTGCTGGTCATGCATCATGGCGTGGCCAAGGAATACGGCCCTGTCGAGCAGATCTTCCACGCGCCGCAGGATCCTTACACGAGGATGCTGATCGGCTCGGTCCTCAAGCTCGAACAGAAGGCGGAAATCCGGCTTGCCCGCCCGCCGCTCGATACCAGCGCCAAGCCGATCCTCGAAGTGCGCAATCTCTCCCAGCATTTCGGCACGCTGAAAGCGCTGGACGATGTGTCGATCTCGCTTTTGCCGGGTGAAACACTGGGCATCGTTGGCGAGAGCGGCTCCGGCAAGACGACCATGGGCCGCGCCATCATGCGGCTCTATGATCCGACCGCAGGCGAAATGCTCTATCGCAAGGCCGATGGCTCGGTCGTCGATCTCGCCAGGCTTGAAGGCGCTGCGCTGAAGGAGGCGCGGCGCGAGCTGCGCATGGTCTTTCAGGATCCGTTCGGCTCGCTCAACCCGCGCATGACTGTGGCGCAGGTCATCGGCGAACCGCTGCTGGTCAATGGTATTGCGCGGGGCAAGGAACTGGACGAGCGCGTCTGCCATCTGATGGAACAGGTGGGGCTCGACCCCAGAGGCCGCGAACGCTATCCGCATGCCTTTTCCGGCGGCCAGCGCCAGCGCATCGGCATAGCGCGTGCCATCACGCTGAAGCCGCGTATCATCGTCGCCGATGAGGCAACCTCGGCGCTTGACGTCTCGGTGCGCTTCCAGGTGCTCGATCTGTTGATGAAACTGCAGGACGAGTTGCAGCTCGCCTATATCTTCATCAGCCATGATATCGGCGTCATTCGCTACATGTGCGACCGTGTCGGCGTCATGTATCGCGGCAAACTTGTCGAGGTCGGCGAGGCCGAAAAGGTCTGCAACGCGCCGGACCACCCTTACACGCAGGCGCTTCTTTCCGCCATTCCGCGACCCGATCCGCGCGATCGCGATCGCTCGCGCCGCTTCCGCTACACCGAACCCGCCACCATCTCATCCAGCCCTATCAAGAATGGAAGTTCTGCCCGATGAAGATCACCGCAATCCGCACCTTCCTCATGCATGCCGGCCAGCCGGACCCGTCCAAATGGGCCTCGGACGGCCACGCATCGCATATCACCCAGCACAAGCTGGAAGGCACCCGCAACTGGCTGTTCCTGAAGATCGAGACAGACGAGGGCATTACCGGCATCGGCGAATGCTCCGGCTGGCCGCGTGTCATCGAAACGGCGATCAAGGATCTCGCCCCGATCCTGATCGGCGAGGACCCGGCGCATATTGAAAAGCTCTGGCAGAAGATGGCGATTGCCATGATGGGCCATGGCATGCTCGGCACCGTCGGTGCCGGCGCCATGACCGGCATCGACATGGCGCTCTGGGATATCAAGGGCAAGGCGCTCGGCGTGCCCGTCTGGATGCTGCTTGGCGGCAAGGTGCGCGACCGTATCCCGATCTATTCGCATGCCAATACGGTGGAACGGGCGCTTGCCGTGAAGGCACGCGGCATCAAGGCCATCAAATGCGGCGGCGTTTCCAATCCGGTGAAGAAGGTGGCGATGCTGCGCGAGGCGGTGGGCGATGACATGGATATCGCCATTGACCTGCACGGCCCGCCGTGGATGACGCCGGCCGATGCCTGCCGTCTGGTGCGGGCGCTGGAGCCTTATGAACTGATGTGGGTCGAAGATCCGATTGCGCCCGACAATCTCGACGGCTATCGGCGCATCCGCGATGCGGCTCATATCCCGCTGGCGTCCGGCGAGCGCACGGCCACCATTTTCGGCGAGCGCCAGCTGATCGAGCAGGACCTCATCGATATCATCCAGCCGGATACGGGACGCGCCGGCGGCATCACCCAGATGAAGAAGATCGCCGCCATGGCGGAAGCGCATCACATCCAGATGGCGCCGCATTCCGGCTCGCTGGGACCAGTCGCCGAATATGCAGCCCTGCATGTGCTCGCCTCCATTCCCAATGCGCTCATTCTGGAGCGCATCGATGACGACTGGGAGGGGCGCATGCACACGATCGTGCCGCATCCCGTGCAGGTGGATGGCTTCCTCACCGTGCCGGACGGTCCGGGCCTTGGCTGCGATATCGATGAGGATTTCGTTGCCGGCTTCCCCAGCGAGGGCAATCTCTCGGTGCCTGTGCAAGAGCATGCCAATTCCTACAATCCCGGCACCTATGGTGAGCGTCTCTACGTCCAGACGCGCCTGCAACGCCGCAGCTATTTCAGTGCATGAGGTAATAGTCCGATGAAAATCGATCGCATGCGGGTGTTCGTCACCCGCGACAAGGACAGGCCGCGCATCATCGTGGCGCTTGATACGGATGATGGCCTGACCGGCTGGGGCGAATGCTACAATCACGGGCCGGATCTGGCGCTGCCACCGCTGCTCGATTACCTCTACGGCTTCATCGCCGGAGAGGACCCGTCACGGGTGGAGTATCTGGTCAACCTGTTGATCCAGCAAAGCCGTTTTCCGCCGGGCGCCATGGGCCTGTCTGCGATCTCGGCGCTCGATCATTGCCTCTGGGATCTCTCGGCAAAGGCGCTGGGCGTGCCGGTCTACAAGCTGCTCGGCGGTGCCGTGCGTGACCGGATCAAGGTCTATGCGGGGGTCTATACGGCCCCCGATGCACCTGCGGCGAAAGAAGAATTCGACCGGTTGAACGAGGCTTATGGCTTCACCGCCTTCAAGCTCAGCCCCTGGAGGATCGATCTGCATGCCAATCGCTGGGGTGAGGTGGTAAAAGCCTCTGCCGATTACTTCCGGTCCCTGCGCGAAACCGTGCGCAATGATTATGAAATCGCCTTTGATGCGCATGCCAAGATTTTCGAGCCGGCGGCGGCACGTCAACTGGGCAATGCGCTCGCCCCCTATGATCCGTTGTTCTTCGAAGAGCCGCTGCGACCGGAGAATATCGAGGCCTGGGGCGATCTGAAACAGGGGCTGAACTGCACGCTGGCCACTGGCGAATCCCTCTACAGCCGGTTTGAATTCCTGCGGCTGTTGCAGGTCAAAGGCGCCGATCTCATCCAGCCGGATATCTGCGTCGTCGGCGGCATTACCGAAATGCGCAAGATCGCAACCATTGCCGAAGCCTTTTTCGTGCCGATCGCCCCGCACAATCCGATGGGGCCGCTCGCCACCGCCGTCAATGTGCATTTCGCCGCTGCCACGCAAAGCTTCCGCATCCTCGAATACCGGCTGCCAAAGGGCCAATGCTATGTCTATGGCGGCACCGAGATCGAAAGTCGCGAGGACGAGACCCGCTATGTGGTCGATCCCTATTTGCCGAAGGATGGCTATCTCGAACTGCGGCCCGACCGTCCCGGCTGGGGTGTCGAGATGGACGAAAAGGCGATGAGCGAGGATGGCTATATCCATTGGCAGCGCCGCGTGCCCAAGCGCCCGGACGGTTCCTATGCCTTCGCCTGATGACGGGCCCGACATCGAGATCCGCAGCGGTCAATTCACGGCAGCCTTCCGGCCATCGGCCGGCGGGCGCGTCAGCCGGCTTTGGCATGACACTCTGGGCGAGATCCTTGTGCCGATGACAGACGCGGTTTTCGACCCCTATCAATGGCCGAAAGCCGGCGCCTATCCGCTGTTTCCCTTTCACAACCGGCTCACCGGCGGCACAATACGCCATGGCGGGCAGAGCTACCAGCTTTGCCCGCATCCGGCCCTTCAACCCGATGTCATGCATGGACCGGCGCAACGCCGGGTCTGGCAGGTCGTGGACCAGTCCGCAGACGGGCTATCCATGGCGCTCGATTACGCGGCCGACGATGACTGGCCCTTTGCCTTTCGGGCCGAGCAGCATTTCCAAATCGAGCCGGACGGCCTGCGCATTGCGCTCAGCATTGCCAATTCCGGCGACAGGCTGATGCCAGCGGGCCTCGGCTGGCATCCCTATTTTGCCGCAAGCCTCAACCAGCCGGCAGGTACAGATGCGCAAGCGACCTTCCCGCTCGACGACCTGAATGTGCCGACAGGGGCGCCAGCCGTCGCGCGGCGGCCAGGCCCCTTGCCGCAGAAGACCGGCTACACCATTCATCTGACGGAATGGACACGGGCAGGTGTCATGACCGATGGAGGAGCGCAGGTGACCATCGCTGCCGATGCCGCACTTGCCCATCTCGCCGTGCATCGCATGGAGCATTACCTTTGCCTGGAACCGGTATCGCACCGCGCCGGCAGCCTGCACACATCAGCCATGAATCTAACGCCAGATGACATCGCAATGCTGCAACCGGGCGAGATACTGACCGGCCATATCCATCTCAGCCTTTCACCCGGCTGATCTTACCGCAGAAAACCCGGACATTCAGGCGAGCCCCCCGCCCCTATTCGGCAGCGCTTGCAGCGCGCGGGCCCTGCGTTTCGATTGCCCTGCCCACCTTCGCCGGCCCTGTTGAGGAGCGCTCGACAAGATGGCAGGCAAGCTCGATGCGCCGGGCGGGATTGACGCGACCGGCCATGCTATCGCTCAACAGATCCAGCGCCGCCGCCCCCATTTCGCG
This sequence comes from Rhizobium sp. FY34, assembly GCF_005222845.1. Classification (GTDB taxonomy): domain Bacteria; phylum Pseudomonadota; class Alphaproteobacteria; order Rhizobiales; family Rhizobiaceae; genus Neorhizobium. The sequence goes on from NZ_STFZ01000005.1 coordinate 78,579, forward strand.
CATCGGCAGGTGCATGGTGGTGAGCGGCGGATTGACGAAAGCCGCCTGCGGCAGGTCGTCCATGCCGACCACCGAGACATCGCTCGGCACAGAGAGACCCGCCTTTTGCACCGCCATGATGGCGCCGACGGCAAGGCTGTCGCCTGCCGTAACGACGGCGGTAAAATCGCACCCGCGCGTTGAAAGCCGGGCAGATACCGCCTGGGTGGCGAGTTCCGGCAACCAGTCATCGACTGAGACAATCATATCGTCGCGCACCGGCAAGCCGGCAGCCCGCAGGGCATCATGGAAGCCTTCGCGCCGATGCTCGATGGTGCGGCGGCCGGGCCGCATCAGAAACAGAATATCGCGGTGGCCAAGCCGGATCAGGTGATCGGTCGCCAGCCGCGCTGCCGAACGGTTGCAGGGCGTGACGCTGGAAAGCCGCATCAGCGGGTCATGGCCATTGAGCAGGATGACCGGCTTTTCGAAGTCGCGGGTCGCCGCCAGCATGGATTCGTCATCCACTGTCAGAAACAGCAGGCCTGCCGTTTCCGGGTCCTGGCGTGCCTCCATAAGCAGTTGCGTCTCGTCTTCGCGGTCGGCAACCGCCCGCGTGACGATCTGCAGACCGAGCGCTGCGGCCCGCTCGTTCAGGCCCTCCAGCACGTAAAGCGTGAACTGGTTGCGCACATAATCGATCATTGCTGCACTGGAGGCGGCCAGGATCACCTTGCGGCCAGCAAGGGCGGCAGGAACCGCATAATTGACCTGTTTTGCCGCCGCCAGCACCCGTTCGCGCAATTCGGGCCGCACGCCTTTTTCGCCGGCAAGCGCGCGCGATGCGGTGCTCAAGGACACGCCGCAACGTTCCGCGACATCCTCCAGCGTCGTTCGTCGGCTCTTCTTGGCGCGTTTGCCAGGTATGGGCTTGATGGTCATCTGTGAACTCCGAGCCCGCAAGCTGCAAGAAATTTTCAGATTGCGCAATGTTTTTCAGCGTGGCTTGATGCTTGCCAAGAAAGCCGCTCGGGAGAAGCGGCCGCATGGGAGGACTGCATGACCCTGAATGGTTCCGCCATTCTTGCCGATCTTGATCGGCTGGTCGCCGGCATGACCGGCCTGAAACATGATGGCCGGTTCCACGAGCCCAATCTCGACGGCACGGCAGGCGACTACATATCCTTCGACAGCTGGGAATGGCCGCAGGGCGTTGGTCTCTATGGCATGATCCGCCTTTGGCAGATCACCGGTCGCGACGACCTGAAGGTGATGATAGAGGCCTGGTACGACAGGCAAATTGCGGCCGGCCTGCCCGGTCTCAATGTCAACACGACAGCGCCGATGCTCGGCCTCTCCGTTCTCTGGCGCCAGACACGCGACCCGCGCTGGAAGGCCCCGCTCGACCAATGGGCAGACCGGGTGATGGCCGAAATGGGCCGCACCGAGGAAGGCGCCTTCGAGCACCACGTTTCCGACAAGGTCAATGACGGCGAACTGTGGGACGACACGCTCTACATGGTCGCGCTGTTTCTCGCCTCCTATGGCCAAGCAAGCGGCAGGCGTGAGTTGGTGGATGAAGCCGCCCGCCAGTTTCTCGTGCATGCCCGCTATCTCTGCGACATCGAAACCGGTCTCTGGTTCCATGGCTGGACCTTTAACGGGCGGCACAATTTTGCCCGTGCACGCTGGGCGCGCGGCAATGCCTGGATCACTGCCGGAATTCTCGACCTCTTCGATCTGGCCACACTTCCCCAGCCGATCAAGGACTTCCTGCTCGGCGTGCTGACAGCGCAGGTGAATGCACTTTTGCCACTGCAGGCGGCAAGCGGCGCCTGGCGCACCCTGCTCGACGATCCGACATCCTACGAGGAAACCTCGGCAACGGCCGGCATCGGCTATGGCCTTCTGAAGGGCTACCGGCTGGGGCTTGGCACGCCGGCCTGGCGCGAGGCGGGCCTGAAGGCGGTGGAATTCGTCATGCGCAATATCGATGAGACGGGCACGGTGCTGAACGTCTCCTATGGCACACGCATGGGCCATGACCTGCAATTTTACCGCGACATTCCGATCCAGCCCACAGGCTATGGCCAGGCGCTGTCGATCCTCTGCCTATCGGAAGCGCTGTCGCATGTCGATGCAAGAGTGGCGGCGGCATGACCGGCGAAACCAAAAACTATCATGATGTGGCACCCGTGGCCGTGGCGGATCTGAAATGAGCACAGAACAGACCTGGATGAAGAAGCCCCTCAATGCCGGTGAGCCCGTGCGCTACTGGCAGCTTGGCGCGCTGATGGAAGAGCGTTTCGATACGCAGGACCAACCGATGAAGGGCGAGATGGACCCCTTCTTCTTCCTCACCAAGCACAAGAACTTCATTCCGCACGAATATCCGTGCCGGACGATCTTTGCCGAAACCTTCCGCAACAAACGCCCGGATGTGCGCGGACGCTTCGAGGCGACCCGCTGGTGGCTGCCATTTTCCTCGCCGCGCGTCGATCTCTCCGGCTTCTGGTTTCGCCCCACACGGCTTGCCACCTGGGCCGGCACCCATCTGGAGGCGTCTGAGGCCGGCACGGCCAGAATTCGCCTTGGCACCTGCGGCGGTGCGATACTCTTCCTCAATGGCGAGGAAATCGGCTGGATGGCGCCCTATGGCCGCAATCTGGAAACCAGACAGGAGTTCGATCTGCCGCTGAAGGCCGGCCTCAACGAGATCACGCTGTTCTTCGATGATCTGGCCGAGCGCGACGCGCGCTATTTCTACCAGTTCGACTATCTGTCGGGACCGGCTGTGAATGTTGCTGTTCCGGTGCCGGTCGAAGGGTCGGTGGCCAACAGTATCGAAGCGGCACTTGAGGGCATGCATCTCGATCGCCCGGCCTATTTCTCCGGCGATATCACGCTGAAATTTGCAGAACCCCTGCCGGTTGCCGTCAAGGTCAATGTGGCGGTCGAGGGCGATTTCATGTCGCGCGAGCGCTTCGACCATGATTTCACGCTTGAAGCCGGTGCACTAAGCCTCAATCTCGGCCCCGCCGAGCAGGCGCCGGCCGATTTCCGCCATTTCCGCATCACGCTCGATGCTGGCGGCTTTGTCGCCGCCCGACCGCTTGGCGTTGAAATCTGCCATGCAGAGAGCCAGGGTGACGCGCCGGAGACGCTTAAAGAGCGTATCCGCGAAACGCTCGACGCCATTTCAGAACACTCCGAGCGCGACACGGTCTCGGCCTTTGCCCGCCTTGCCAGCGGGCGTGCCGGGCCTGAAACCGACGCGATCATCGAGGAAATCCTGCCGAGCATCGAGGATTGCCACGATTGCGCCGATTTCTCGCTGGTACCGCTCCTCTGGTCGCGCATGGTCTGGGGCGCCGATATCGGGGAAAAGACGCGCACCCGCATCGATAAGGCAATCCTTGCCTATCGCTACTGGATGGATGAGCCGGGCAATGACGTGCAGTGGTACTTTTCTGAAAACCACGCGCTGCTCTTCCACACATCCTGCTATCTCGCCGGTCATCTTCTGCCGGAAGAGACCTTTACCCGGTGCGGCCGCAAGGGTGCCGAGCAGTCGCGGATCGGTGCCGCCCGCGTGCGCACCTGGCTCGACCATTTCGAACACTTCGAAATGGCGGAATTCAATTCGGCGCCCTATTTCCCGATCGATCTGAAGGGCCTGACCGCACTTGCCGCCCTGTCGCCCGATACCGATATTGCCGAGCGCGCCAAGGCTGGCATCGTGCGGCTGTGTGAAATCGTTGCGCGCTCTGCCCATCACGGCATGCTGACGGCAGCTCAAGGGCGGTCTTATGAGCACACGCTCTGCGCCGGACGTTCGCTGGAATTGTCGGGCCTTGCCCGTCTTCTCTGGGGCAAGGGCTGGTATGGAAGGCGTGTGCATGCCTTGCCACAAATGGCCGTATGCCTGCGTGATCATGGACTGACTATTCCGCAAGAACTGCAATCGATCGCCGACCACCGGCGCGAGGCGCATCAGGAATGGCGGTTTGCGCAAGGCGAAAACAGTTTTGCCGCACTTTACCACTACAAGGGCCAGCATTTCGCCATGGGATCGGCCGTCCATTATCGCTGGGGCGATTGGGGCTATCAGGAAACCGTGCTGCATCTGCGCATCGGCGAGAAACCGGAAGCCACCATTTTCATCAATCATCCGGGCGAGATCATCCAGCTCGGCTATGGCCGCCCGTCCTATTGGGGCGGTTGCGGAACAGTGCCACGGGTGCAACAGTATCGCGGCCTCACAGTCGTCGATTTTGCCCTGCACGAGGACCAGCCGGAATTTTCGCATGCCTGGTTCCCGCAAGCGGAATTCGAGGAAAGCCGCGTTTCGGGCCACATGGCCTTGGCTCGCAGCGGCAAGGGCGTGGCACTTCTGATCGGCAGCGGCACGCTTCAGCCGGTAGACCATGGCCCATCCGCCGGTGCCGAACTGCGCATTGCCGGCCGGCGCACGCGCTGGATCGTACGACTGACCGAGGGCGAGGACTTGAGTGCGGTGGAGGCGCGTTACGGTTCGCTTGCGGTCCAGGCCGGCGAGGACGGAACGTTTGTCATCGAAGATCCCGATTATGGCACCGTGCGGTTTAAGGCGGATGGTTCAGTGGAGGCTGAAGGCCGGATCATCCGGCGCGCAGACTATACGGTCAAGGGCGAGGCAATCGACCTTTGAGCGAAACCGGGCGGGTGGAGGACCTGCCCTTTTGGAGGAGGAAAGACCATGGCATTGAAATCGCTTCTTGCGGCATCGGCGCTTACGCTGATGACAACCACGGCCCATGCCGGCGACGTTCGCATCATGTGGTATTCCGACGGCATCGAGGGCGAGGTCTTCCAGGATCTCGTCAGCCGGTTCATGAAGGACAATCCCGGTATCAACGTCATCGTCGACAATGTTGCCTATAGCGTCATCAAGGAGCAGCTGCCCGTGCAGCTGGAAGCCGGCAACGGGCCAGACATTGCCCGTGTCACGGCGATCAAGGACCTTGCCAAGCATTGGCTGGATCTGCGTCCGCTCGTCTCCAACGCCGCCTATTGGGACGAGAATTTCGGCGCCAATGCCGACTGGATGCGGCCCGATGGTTCCAACCAGATTTCCGGCTTCATGACGCAGCTGACGCTGACCGGCGGCTTTGCCAACAAGACGCTGTTCGAGCAGGCCGGCGTTGCCCTGCCCGGCCCCAAGGCCACCTGGGCGGAATGGGCCGCCGCCGCCAAGAAGGTCGCAGCCAGCCAGCAGATCCCCTATCCCATGGCGCTGGACCGTTCCGGCCACCGCATCACCGCCCCCAACATCTCCTATGGCGCAAATTATGTCGGCGCAGATGGCAAGCCAGCCAAGCTCGATGCGGGCGCCAAGGCCTATCTCGGCCAGTTCATCGGCTGGACCAAGGATGGTACCATGTCGAAGGATGTCTGGGTCTCGGCCGCCGGCCAGTCCTACCGGGCAGCAGCAGATGATTTCATCAATGGCCAGGTTGCCTTCTACTATGCCGGTTCGTGGCAGATCCCGAACTTCGCCAAGAAGATCGGCAGCAATTTCGATTGGGTGGCAACCGGCAGCCCCTGCGGGCCGACATCCTGTACCGGCCTTCCCGGCGGCGCGGCTCTGGTGGCGGTGAAATACACCAAGAACCCGAAGGATGTTGCCAAGGTGATGGAGTATCTCTCCAGCGAAACCGTGGTGAAGGAATTCTCCGAGCGCACGCTGTTCTTGCCGGCGCACAAGGGCGTTATCGCCAAGGGTGTCAGCTTCAAGAGCGATAGCCAGCTGGTGAAGGATGCGCTGAATACCTTTGTCGGCGCTAGCAAATCGACGGCCGATGCCGCGCAGAAAATGCCCGGCTGGCGCTGGTCCGACACATTGTACGGCGCCATCGTCACCCGCACCGCCCAGGCGGTGGCCGGTGAAATGACGGCAGAGGAAGCCTTTACCCGCATCGACAGCGATGTGGCCGACAAGGTGAAGGCCTCCGGTCTCTGATCTTTCCTGCGCTATGGCTGGCCGCCCTCCCTTCGATGCTTCGGGGGCGGCCATGCCTTTGATCCTGCGCGCCCGGCAGATGGGCGCCCCGACGCCTGAAGGAAGATGGCCATGGCCCCATCCGGTTCCCCCAAAGGTTCACTCGAACCGAAAGCATCCGCAAGCCCGATGGACAGGCTGGCAGGCCTTGCCCTTGCCCCGGTGCATCTGATCATGGGACTGGCGGACAAACCCTTGCGCGCCTGGCAGAAACGCACGGGCATTGGCGGCATGGCGCTGTTTTTCCTCGCGCCCAACATGCTGATCTTCGGCATGTTCGTGCTTTTGCCGATCGTCATCAACATCGTCTATTCGCTGACCGGTGGCACGGCGCTGTTTCTCTCGGAACGCAGCTTTGTCGGGCTTGATCAGTACCGCCAGCTGTTTAACTGCGCAAACTACCTGGATGCCATGACCTGCCAGGAGGATGCCTTCTGGACCTCCCTCGACAACACGTTCTGGTTCGTCGTGCTGCAGGTGACACTGATGATCCTTGCCTCGCTGATCACCGCGCTGATCCTCAACCGGGAACTGGCGGCCCGCTCCTTCTGGCGCGCGGTCTTCTTCTTTCCCGTGCTTCTGTCGCCGGTCGTTGTCGGGCTCATCTGGAAATGGATCCTGCAGCGTCAGGGCCTGTTGAATTTCACCCTTCTGCCCTTCGGCTTTGAGCCCCACACATGGCTATCCGATCGCGGTTTTGCCTTTGGCGCGGCGGTCGGCGTATCGATCTGGGCGCATATGGGCTTTTATACGCTGATCCTGCTTGCAGGCTTGCAGGCGATCCCGAAGGATCTCTATGAGGCGGCCCAGATGGATGGCACCAGACCTGCCCGCATTTTCTGGCGCATCACGCTGCCGCTTCTGATGCCGAACCTGCTGGTCGTCGTGGTTCTGGCGCTGATCAAGGCCGTACAGGTGTTTGATGAAGTCTTCATCCTCACCGGCGGCGGACCGGGCACCAGTACGCTGTTTCTCACGCAATATATCTACGAAACGGGCTTCGTATCACAGCCACGCAATGCCGGCCTGGCCGCCGCCGCCTCCATTCTGATGGGGCTTGTTCTGGTGGTGCTGACGCTGATCCAGCTTGGCGTGGGCCGCAAAAACGAAGCCAAGGGGAAACGCTGATGGGCAATGCAAGGGGCTTCCTCACCCGCCGCAAGGGCGGCAAGGGCTGGCACTGGACCGATATCGTCACCTGGGTCTGGCTGATCGGCGGCCTGATCGTCATGTTCGGACCGGCCGTCTGGCTCACCTTCTCCTCCTTCAAGACACCGGCCGCACTGGCCGAGTTTCCGCCAAGCATCCTGCCTTACGTGACACAACAGGTGAAAGTGGATGGCTATGAGAAACCGCTTGCGCTGTTTGAGGCGAAAATGCCGGATGGCTCGACACAGGTTCTGGCAGAAGTGCGCCGCGTCGGCATTGTCGCCCAGATGGTCGATCCGAAAGCGCCGGGCCAGATCATCCGCGTCAATATTGCGGATCGTCAGCCGGTGCGGGAAATCGCCTTTGCGACGGAAAACTACACAAAGCCCTTTACCCAGTTCGATTTCGTCCAGTATCTGTGGAACTCCGTCTTCGTCACGGTCACGGCCACGCTGATCACCCTCATCGTCAATTCCATGGCGGCATTCGCCCTGTCGAAATACGAGTTCAAGGGCCGCAATGCCGCCATGCTGGTGATCCTCGCCACACTGATGGTGCCGCTTTCGGTCATCCTCGTGCCGCTCTATTCGATCATCTCGACGGTCGGCCTGTTCAACAATCTCTGGGGCGTCATTCTGCCGACGGTAGCGACACCGACCGGCGTTTTCATCCTGCGCCAGTATATGTTGACGATCCCTGACGAGTTGATCGATGCAGCCCGCATGGACAAGGCCTCGGAATGGCAGATCTACTGGCGCATCATCCTGCCGCTCACGGCACCGGCGCTGGCGGTGCTTGCCATCTTCTCGGTCGTCTGGCGCTGGAATGATTTTCTCTGGCCGCTGATCGTTCTGTCGCGGCGCGAACTTTACACGCTGCAGGTAGGCCTCAGCATCTATTCCGGCGAACTCAACGTTCAATGGCACTATATCCTGGCGATGACGGTGGTGACGATGATCCCGGTCGTGCTGGTCTTCATCTTCCTGCAGCGCTTCATCACCACCGGCATTGCCGGCTCCGGGCTGAAATAGGATCCGATCATGGGTAGCATCACTCTCACCAATATCCAGAAAGCCTATGGCGCAGTGCATGTCCTGCATGACATCAACCTGTCGATCGAGGAGGGCGAATTCGTCGTCTTCGTCGGGCCGTCCGGCTGCGGCAAGTCCACTTTGCTGCGCGTCATTGCCGGCCTTGAAAAGGTCACCGGCGGCGATCTTTTCATCAAGGGCGAGCGCGTCAATGATGTATCTGCCGCAGATCGCGGCCTTGCCATGGTCTTCCAGTCCTATGCGCTTTATCCGCATATGACCGTGCGCCAGAACCTTGCCTTCGGGCTTGAAAATTCCGGCATGGCCAAGGCCGAGATTGCCGAGCGGATTGGCGAAGCCGCTCGAATGCTGGAAATCGACAGCTATATGGACCGGCGTCCGGGGCAATTGTCCGGCGGCCAGCGCCAGCGCGTGGCAATCGGCCGGGCTATCGTGCGCCGCCCGACGGCCTTCCTGCTCGATGAGCCGCTGTCCAACCTCGATGCGGAACTGCGCGTTTCCACTCGTGCCGAGATTGCCGCGCTGCATGCGCGGCTGAAATCCACGATGATCTATGTGACACATGACCAGGTGGAGGCGATGACACTCGCCAACCGCATCGTTGTCATGCGCGCCGGCCGCATCGAACAGGTCGGCACGCCGCTTGATCTCTATAATGCGCCGGCTAACCGTTTCGTGGCGGGCTTCATCGGCGCGCCGCACATGAATTTCATCGAGGGCGAGGTTCTGGGTGCAACAGCAGACGGAACGACCATTCGCGCCGACGATGGCAGCCTGATTGCCGTGCCGGTGGCATCAACTGAGGTCAGGGTTGGAGATCGGGTCACGCTCGGCATCCGGCCGCAGCACATCGCGCTTGCCACGGGAACTGCGGGAATAGAGGCAAAGGTGCGGATGGTCGAGGCGCTCGGATCGGAAACTGTCATTCATGCCGAAACACTGGGGCAGAAAATGCTGGCGATCGTGCCCGGCCAGCGGTTGCTGACCAGCGGCGACACCATCCGTCTCGGTTTGGACGCAGCCCCCATCCACCTGTTTGATGCAGCGGGTCTGCGGCTTGCGACATCAGGCGCACAACACTGAGGGACAATATCTCCGCCGGTTCAGGCCACCTGCTGGGAGGCCATATCGGACAGAACCAGATCGCGCGCAGTATTGGCCGGGAGCGGACGGGAAAAGTGGAAGCCCTGGACAAATTCGACGCCAATATTTTTCAGGACGGCGAGTTCCTCTTCCGTCTCAACGCCTTCTACGATCGTGCCAAGCCCCAGTTCGCTGCATAGGCTCAACATAGAGCGGATGATCTGCGCACTGGCAGGCCGCTGATCGACATTTTTGACGAAACAGGCGTCGATCTTGATTTTCGACAAAGGCAGGCGGTGCACATGGTTGAGGCTGGCATAGCCGGTGCCAAAATCATCCAGGGCAATCCCGCAGCCAAGACTGCGCAGCAACGTCAATGCGCTCGCCGCCTGCTCCAGATCGTGGATAACGGCGGTTTCGGTGATCTCGAAACTGATACGGCAGGGATCAAAGCCACTCTTTTCAACGATAGCAACGATCCGCAGAATGTTTTCCGGCGTGGCAATATCATGCGGTGACAGATTGAAGGACAGATAGACCGGCGACGGCCAATTGCTGGCCTCCACCAAGGCCAGAGCCAGCAGTTTGCGGGTGATGAGGCCAATGCGACCATTGTGCTCCGCAATGGGAATGAATTCCGCCGGCGAAACGGCACCGAGAATCGGGCTGTTCCAGCGCGCCAGCGCCTCAAAGCCGACCGGGCGACGGGTCACCATCTCGAAAATCGGCTGGAAGGCCAGATGCAGTTCTGCATCGAGGTCAGCAGCCAGCAGCACTTCTTCCACCCGCTTCTGGCGATTGAGCGTTTCGGCCTGCACAGTGTTGAAGATGACGACGCCGGCACGCTGAAAGCGCTTGGCGGCATAGAGCGCGTAATCGGCGCGCTCATAGAGATCCTGTCCGCTTGCGCCGACATCGGGGTAAATGGCAATGCCGAGTGAGCCGGTCACCTGAACGACGCCGGAACCGACATTGATGGGGTCGGCAATCACATCGCACAGCGCCTGGCCCAGCGCAGCGAGGGAAGCCTCGCTGCATTCGCCAGTCTTCAGGATGCCGAATTCGTCGCCGCCCAGACGGAAAATTGTGACGCCATCCTTGTTAAAATCATTCAACCGATGGCCGACTTCGACCAGAACCTTGTCGCCGGCCGCATGGCCGTACATGTCATTGATCGGCTTGAAGCCATCCAGGTCGATCACGCCGACAGCCAGTTTTTCGCCGCTTGCGCTGGCATGGCAGAAGGCCGTTTCCAGGAAATGGAAAAAGCTGCGTCGATTGGCCAGCAGGGTCAGGCTATCGAGATTTGCCAGCCGCAGGTTTTCGTTGGAAAGAGCCTGCATGGCGCGGTTCTGCTCATGCAGGGCATCCTGCTGCGCCATCAGCACCTGACGGGATTCGTTCAGCTGGCGAAAATCGCGGTAATGGGTCATGAGAATAGCGATCATGGCAATGGTCACCAGCACGACATTCACGCCGGTGGCGATGAAGGTCGGCTCGCCCAGAACCAGCATGCCGATGAGAAACGGGACATTGACGACGACCGAAACGATCAGTGCCGCCGAACGCAGATGCATCAGGCAGAAGATAATGCCGATGACGGTAATGGCCATGAAGAAGGCCACATGCGCCTGCTGATGCGCATCGCCATAGGGCAGAAGCGCCAGCGACCAGCCGGTGCAGAAAGCAGCGATTGGTCCCGCAAGGATATTGGTGATGCGCAGACGCCGGTAAGCTTCTTGTGCCGTGACCTTTGTACGGCGACGTATCGCCCAGCCGACAGTGCGCACAAGACACAGCAAGGAGAAGGCTGAAGGCACAACAACCACAAGCCAGAACGGCGCCTTTCCGGCATGCGTCCAGGCGAGCGCGGCCATGTTGGTCACAAGGATAAAGTAAAGGAGCGGCACCTGCTTTGAAAAGGCTTCAAACTGGGCAAGGCTCAGCAGAGGATTATTATTGGGAACCCTGAGAAGATCTGAGACCTTTCTGCCCCAATCTCTGAAATCTACCTTTTCCTGCATCTAACGATTTGGCCCCGATCATCGCGTTGCTGCCTTTCATCGCATATCCGAGTTAATTAGAGCATAACGATATGCACGCCAGCGCCACACCCAAGGGAGAGGCCTCATGCTTCCCCGGATGATTGCATCCAATAGCATTCGTCCGACACATTACGAAATTGGCCAAACGACATTGAACAAAATTCAAATTCATCATACAGATTATTTATGCCGATGCACGAAGTGTCGGCAATCGTGGTGGATCGACAGTCAGATCGACGAGGGGAAACGCGTGACGGTGCAGACAAAGACACGCGGCCGCGCGACCGGCTCGCTGGTGGCAAAGGTGGAGAGCAGCCTGCGCCAGGCAATTCTGAACGGCACCTACGCACCGGGCGACAGGCTTCCGAGTGAAATAGAGCTGACGGAAACCCATGGCGTCAGCCGCACGGTGATCCGCGAGGCAGTAACGGCGCTGCGCTGCGATGGGCTCGTGGATGTGCGCCAGGGCGCCGGCATTTTCGTTCTGAGGGCAGAGGCGCCGGAGATTGAAGCACCGAAACTTGATCGCGCCCGGATATCGTCCGATCTGGAGGTGCTGGAAGTGCGAACGCCGCTGGAAATCGAGGCGGCAGGACTTGCCGCGCAGCGTCGCTCTCCCGCCCAGGAGGAAGCGATCTTCGGCTGCCATGCGCAGGTTCTGCACTGCATTGAGGCCGACCAGTCGATCCGCGATGCGGATCTGGCTTTGCACATGGCCATTGCTGCCGCGACCAACAATCCGCTCTTCACCCAGTTTCTACAGCTGCACGGACCGGCCGCCATCCCACAATCGAAAGTGGTAGCAGACAATCGCGCCGCAGACCAGACAGCCTATCGCCGGCTGATCCACAAGGAGCACGAAGCCGTGGTGCTGGCCATTTCCGATGGTGACGAGAAGGCGGCGCGCGCCGCCATGCAAGATCACCTGCGCGGCAGCCAATTGCGCTACCGCGACCTCCTGCGCGATCTGCGGGGCTTCGCCAACAGCTGATCCCCGCCCGACAGATCAGAGATCCCGTCCCCAGGCCTCGATCTGCGTCAGGGCCGGATAGGGCGACGGATCATCCGCCTTCACCATATCATGCAGCCGCAGCCATTCGATCTGGCGTGCCGGGATCGGAAAGCGTTGCGCCGCACCCGATTTGACGAGATCGAAACGAAGCGTCTCACCATCGGAAAAGGTAACACTTGCGCTGTTCCACCAGGCATCATGGGGGAAATCGGCGCGCAGGTAGAGCACGATCTCGTCGACCTCGACGGTGCGGCCAAAATTGATGGTGATCGCGGCTTGCGGATCGCGGTTGATGCCCCAACTGGTAAACGGCCAGGAGCCGTGATCAAAGCTGGCTTTTTCGCCATCAATGGCATTTCGCGCCGCAAATTGCGCCTCGCCGCGCGTTTCCACATTGGCTTTCGCATGCGGATAGAGCGCGTCATTGCCATGGTGATCGACCGGATTGAAGGCAAGATTGCGCCGGGCTGCGACCTCACAGGGCGCGGCCACCCGCACATGCAGGCGATGAAGCGTGCCGAAAAAGGCCTGTGGCGCATAGGGCATGCGCTTTTCGCCGAAAGGAATGGGGAATGTGAAAGGCGATTGCGGCATGAAGAGAATGGCCGGCGCAAGGGCCGCATCAAGCGAAAGCCCGATATAGCCGGGTTCGGAGGCGGCAACCACGAGACGGTCGCCCTCCTCATAGGCGGCGCTGTAGACGAGAAACAGCTCGTCATCGCCCACAGCCTCAGCCTTCACCGCTCCGGCAGAATCGATCACCTTGAGGATCAACTGCATCTTCTTTCTCTCCCTAGATGATTGTCAGTTTCAGCGCTGGCCCGGCAAGCGGCACCAGCACGCGAAAAACCTGTTGCGGCCAGGATTGGCGCAGCCGCGCGTCAGTAATAACAATGGGTTCAATAAGGGGCGGACCTGCCCCGGCCAGCTGAATATCGGCCAGATCGCCAAGCCGCAACCCCTGCGGGGTTAAAACAGGCTCTACAAGCACCATCAGTGACAGCACGGCCGCTTGATCCCCGTCATGATCGTCATGGATCTCCACGCAACGCCCGCGCTTCAAAACTACACGGCGGCGATAGGAGCGCAGACCCGCCTCACTCGGATAGGCGCCGGCGATATCCATCGAGATCCGCGCTTCGGCATCCTCAAAGGCAAAGGCGAGATCGCGCGCGCCAAATTGCGCGCCATCAGCCTGCATCACGCCGGCAAAGCTCGGCAGGTTGTGAAAGGCGGACTGCATGGTCCAGATTTCATAGCGGCGCGGCGAGAAGGTCTTTGCCGTATAAGTCTCGACGCCAATATCGATGAGCAGCGGCTGCCCCCGCTTGTAGAGCGTGACACTGCCGACATCGTTGTGATTGTGGCTTTCGCCATTATTGCCGCCCTTGACGGCAAGCGCATAGATATCGTCGCGGGCGATGAAAAGTCCGATGCCGGGATAGAAAATGTCACCCCGCGGCACCGGCAGCTGCGGCGGTCTACATGCGTCCAGATAATTCGCCAATGTGACAGCCTGCACGCGGTACCAGAGGTTCCATTCCTTTGGCATCAGAGGCGTTTCACAGCGCTGGAAATCTCCCGCCGCAAAGGCTGCAAGCTGCTCGGAACCCACCGCCTTGCCGAACAGGAATTCGCGCACACCGCAAGGTTCCACCACGGCAGAGCTGTCAGCAAAATTGAAGTAGTGACCGCCCGCCACATGCATATGCAAGATGTATTCTGCCATATTGCGAATTTTCGGCTCTCTCCAGAGCGATGAAAACACGCCGGGTGCTGCACAATCCAGCATGGTCATGGAACCGAACAGGCAAAGCGCTGCGTGACGATAATAGACGACGCCCTCCTCGCAGGCGCCGTCCTCGGCATAATCCTTCAAAAAGGCATCGAGACTTGCCAGCGCCTTGTCCAGCACAGCATGCCGTAACTCCTGCGATGTCGGCAGCGCGAAGGTGGCAAGCAGGACATTCTGGGTGATCCAGGCCGTCCAGTTGTTCATCCGCTCCGCGCCGTGACCCATCCACCAGAAATGCCGGGCCAGATAGGGCTTAAAGACACGGCGATCGACCTCGTCAAAGATGCGCCGGGCAATCGCCGGACTGACCGCATCGAGTTGCGGGGAGAGCAGCTGAAGAGCCGTTGTCAGAATTGCCGCCGTTTCGGCGGCAAACAGATCGACCACCGGATCGAAGGGATCGGGAAGCGGCAGGCGCGCGCCGCCGCGTTCATAGGAATTATGCGCCGGCAATTGCCAGCCGCTTTCCTCGCAGATCAGGACAATGCCGTCGATGATGGCATCCAGAAACCGCCCTCCCCCTTCCAGCCTCTCGGCCAGGACCAGATCGTTCAGCATCAGGCGGCGCGCAAAATAGAGCGCCTCGAAACCGGCGCGGTCACCTTTTTCGCAATAGGTCCGATAATCGGAGGCAAGGATGACCGACCAGGGCTGCGACAGCGCTGCCTCACCGGCCTTGATCAGGCTTTCCCGATGGCGCTGCGGCACGGAGTCCCAATCGGCAACCCGGTTTTCGACCTGATCCAACATGACATCCGCCAGATGGGCCGGCAGATCCTTCCTGCGTTCGACAAACACGCGGCACTCCCCCGATGCGACGCACATACCGCCGCAAAACGAGGCCTATCATACCTATTTTGACGTTTCCAGCATATTTGTCTGACTGCACTTCAACTTGTTTGACCAATGCAGATTTTGTGTTATTGAAAGGTCAGGGAGGCGGGCCGCCATGCTGATGGGTCCGCAGGTTTTGATTGAGGTCAGGCTGCCGAACTGCTCGCAAGCAGACATAAGGCAGCGTGGGAGGATGCTGGTGACGATCGCACATGCGACCATGTCGGACAACCCGGTTCAGGCCGGGCGCAAGAAGAAGCTGCGGGTGGTTTCAAAGCGCCGTCGGCGCGTGGAAAACGCGCTGATCGCCTATTCCTTCATTGCGCCGAACTTTCTGGGTTTTGCGGTGTTTACGCTCGGGCCCATCCTGTTTGCCTTTGCGCTGGCCTTCATGCATTGGGATGGCTCCAACCCGATCACCTTTGCAGGTCTCGACAATTTCTGGAGGCTGTTCGAGGACAAGGCCTTCATCGATGCCCTGTGGAACACGATTGTGTTCACCGTCGTCTCTGTGCCGGCCACGCTTGCCTGCGCGCTTGGGCTTGCCATTCTGCTGAACCAGAAGATTTTCGGCCGCGACTTCTTTCGCACGGCCATGTTCTTCCCCTATGTTGCCTCGCTGGTCGCCGTCGCCGTCGTCTGGAACATGATCTTCAACCCGGAAATGGGTCCGGTGAACATGATCCTCTATACGCTGGGTATTGCGCCGGAAAACCTGCCCGGCTGGGCCGCCGACAGGCATTGGGCCATGGTCACCGTCATCCTCTTCGGCATCTGGAAGAGCATGGGCTATTATATGGTGATCTATCTCGCCGGCCTGCAGGGCATCAATTCCGAGCTTTACGAGGCAGCCGGGCTTGATGGCGCCAATGCCTGGCAGAAGTTCCGCCACGTAACCCTGCCGCAGCTGGCGCCCACCACCTTCTTCGTCACCGTGATGCTCACCATCCAGTCTTTCAAGGTCTTCGATCAGGTCTATATGATCACCCAAGGCGGGCCGGGCACCTCGACGCTGGTTCTCGTCTACCACATCTACAATGAGGCCTTCATCTCCTGGGATCTCGGTTATTCCAGCATGATCTCCCTTGTTCTCTTCTTCCTGGTTCTGGCTGTCACCGTCATCCAGTTCCGCCGCCAGAAGGAGGATTGAGCCATGCGCATTGCCGGAAAGAAGATCTCCACAGGCACGATCGCCGTCTACCTGACCGTTATCGTGGTCACCATCATCATGCTTTTGCCGTTTGCCTGGATGCTGTCGGCATCGCTGAAGCTCAGCCGCGATGTGTTTGCCTTCCCGATCGAGTGGATACCGTCTGAGCCGCGTTGGCAGAACTATGTCGACATCTGGACGAAGATCCCGCTGGCGCTGTTCATCTACAACACATCCAAGCTGACGATCATCGTCACGGTGCTGCAGCTACTGACCTCGAGCTTTGCGGCCTATGCCTTTGCCAAGCTGCATTTCCCTTACAAGAACACGCTGTTTCTCGGCTATATCGCCACCATCGCCATGCCCTGGCAGGTCTATATGGTGCCGCAATTCCTGCTGATGCGCGAGTTTGGCCTCAACAACACGCATCTGGCGCTCATCTGCCTGCAGGCGTTTACCGCCTTCGGCGTCTTCCTGATGCGCCAGTTCTACATGTCGATCCCGACCGAGCTTTGTGAAGCAGCCCGCATCGACGGCATGAACGAATACCAGATCTGGGCGAAGATCATGCTTCCGCTGTCCAAACCGGCACTCTCGACGCTCACCATCTTCACCTTCGTCACCACCTGGAACGACTTTCTAGGCCCGATGATCTACCTCACCCGCACGGAGCTGAAGACGATCCAGATTGGCCTTCGCATGTTCATCTCGCAATATTCAGCCGAATACGGGCTGATCATGGCGGCCTCGGTGGTGGCGCTCATTCCGGTGCTAATTGTCTTCCTTGCGCTGCAACGCTTCTTCGTCGAAGGCGTCGCTTCATCAGGGATCAAGGGCTGATATCATGAATGCAATTTCACCCCCCTCGCCCCAGCCGATTTCCGACGACGACGTCCACGTAGCGCTTGACCTCGCCTCCGCACAGGTGCGCCGCAACCTGCCAACCTTCACCTATGCCGCGCAGAACCATTCGAGCATTGGCAATGTCTATCCGCCGGTTGCCAATGACCAATGGACGGCGGGTTTCTGGCCGGGCGAAATCTGGCTTGCCTTTGAACATACCGGCGACAAGGTCTTTCAATATGCGGCGCAGATCCAGGTGCAGAGCTTTCTGCATCGCATCGAAAACCGCATCGAGACCGACCACCATGACATGGGGTTCCTCTACTCGCCCTCCTGCATTGCTGCCTGGAAACTGGTGGGTGACGAGGACGGTCGTAAGGCAGCACTGCTTGCCGCCGACCAGTTGATCGAGCGGTTCCAGCCGGTGGGGCAATTCATCCAGGCCTGGGGCCGGCGCGACAATCCGAACGAATATCGCTACATCATCGATTGCCTCTTGAACCTGCCGCTTCTCTATTGGGCGAGCGCCGAGACGGGCGATGTAAAATATCGCGATATCGCGCTCATTCATGCGCGCACGACGCTTGCGCATTCGGTTCGGCCGGACAATTCCACCTATCACACCTTCTACATGGACCCGGTGACCGGCGAGCCGGTGCGCGGCGTAACGAAGCAGGGTTATGCCGACGACAGTTTCTGGGCGCGCGGCCAGGCCTGGGGCATTGCCGGCATGGCGTTTTCCTATCGCTACGAACCCTTGCCGCAATACCGCGACACGTTCGAACGGCTTCTGTCCTTTTATCTGGAACGGCTGCCGATGGATCTCGTGCCCTATTGGGACCTGATCTTCACGCAAGGCTCACATGAACCGCGTGACAGTTCCTCGGCCTCCATCGTCGCCTGCGGGCTTCTCGAAATGGCCGATCTAGTCGGCGGCGAGGATGCAGATCGCTACCGCGACCTTGCCCGGCGCATGATGAAAAGCCTTGTCGAACACTATGCGGTGAGTGACCCGAGCCTTTCCAACGGGCTCGTGCTGCATGGCACCTATTCCAAGAAGACCCCGCACAACACCTGCCGCGGCGAAGGCGTCGATGAGTGCGTGTCCTGGGGGGATTATTATTACATGGAAGCCCTGACGCGCCTGTCGCGCCGCTGGGCTTCCTACTGGTGATCGCGTGAGGGTTTAATGGCAAGCATTTCGCTGAAAAAGCTGAACAAGACATTCGGTGCACTGACCGTGGTGCACGATATCGATCTGGAGATCGCCGACAAGGAGTTCATCATTCTCGTCGGTCCCTCCGGCTGCGGCAAATCCACGACGCTGCGTATGATTGCAGGCCTCGAAGAAATCTCCGGCGGCGAGCTTCTTATCGGCACGGACCTGATGAATGACGTGCCGTCGAAGGACCGCGACATTGCCATGGTGTTCCAGAACTATGCGCTCTACCCGCATATGACGGTCTACAAGAACATGGCCTTCGGGCTGGAACTGCGCAGGGCGCCGCGCGATATCATCGACGCCAAGGTGCAGGAAGCGGCAAAGATCCTCGACATTACCCATCTTCTGAACCGCAAGCCGAAGGCGCTCTCCGGCGGCCAGCGGCAGCGCGTGGCGCTCGGGCGCGCCATGGTGCGCAATCCGGAAGTTTTTCTGCTCGATGAGCCCTTGTCAAACCTCGATGCCAAACTGCGCGGCACCATGCGCGCCGAAATCACCAAGCTGCACAAAAGGCTGGATGCCACCTTCATCTATGTGACGCATGACCAGGTGGAAGCCATGACCATGGCCGACCGCATCGTCGTGATGAAGGATGGCCATATCCAGCAGGTGGATACGCCGCAGAACCTCTATGACCGCCCGGTCAACATGTTCGTCGCCGGCTTCATCGGCGCGCCGCAGATGAACCTTCTGCCGGCAACGATCCGCCGCAGTGGTCACGGCTTTACCGCCCAATTCGACGGCCGCGTGCTGCCGCTGCCGCACACCTTCGATGTCGCCCGCATTGCGCCCTATGACGGACGAGAGGTCATGCTCGGCATCCGGCCGGAAAACTTTCACGAACTGGCGCCGGGCGATATCGACCCGCAAAACACCGCCCCGTTTGCCGCCGTGGTGGAGCTGGCAGAACCCATGGGTTCTGAAATTCATCTCAACCTTCTGGCCGGTGGACGCCAGATGGTGGCGCGCGTTTCGCCACGGTTCAAATCAAAGATCGGCGATGCGGTGACGCTCACCGCCGACATGACGAATGCGCAATTGTTCGACCCTGAGACCGAGCGGTCAATCCTGTACTGACGCGGTAATCAAGGAGTGGCCCATGCAGTGGCTGGAGGCGATGTGGACGAAGGAGGGCAAGGGCATCGACAAGGATGCCCCGAAGCGCACCGGGCTTGCCTTGTTTTTCCAGATCTTTGCCCGTGAATGGTGGGAGTTGGTCAAGCTGAACCTGCTGTTTATCCTCGTCAGTCTTCCGCTTGTGACCGTGCCTGCCGCTACCTTTGCCACAGCCAGCATCTGCCGGGCGATGGTGGAGGACCGCAATGTCTATCTGCTGCGCGATTTCCTGGAAGCCATGCACCAATACGCCCTGCGGGCGACCGCCTGGGGCATGGTGACCGGCTCGGTGCTGGCGCTGGGTCTTTATGCCATCGCGACCTATGGCACGGCGGCGCACGAAAGCCTCATCTACGCGGCACCGCTGACGGTGAGCCTCGTGGCTACAGTCTTTGTGGGCCTCTGGGCGACCTATTTCCTAGCGGTGAGCGTGACTGCTCAGCGTCCGTTGCTGCAGGCGCTGAAACTTTCGGCGCTGGCCACCCTCTGGCGTCCGCTGCCACTCTTGGGCGCGCTTGCTTTCGTCGCCAGCCTGTGGCTGGCGCATATCCTGTTTTACCCCGTCTCGGTTTTTATGCCGGCGACACTGAATTTCTCTCTTGGACTGTTCGCCGTGATGTTCGGCGCACAGCGGGCCGCGACACTGGTTCTGTCGCGACCCGCAGAGGCATCCGGGGAGAAGGAACCATTCTAAGGGCGCCGCAGGAGTGGCGCTTCAACCAGGCACAATCAGGGAAGGAGACTTGAGGATGTATCTGGAGACATTTGGGAGAACACTGAAGGCGGCGGTTGCCGGTTTCACCATGGCAGCAGCGCTGGGAGGCACGGCGCTGGCGCAAGGGGCAGCACCGGTCACGCTCAAATGGGCGCTGTGGGACTGGGACAAGGTGGCCTTTTACAAGCCGCTGATCGAGGCCTATACGGCAAAGCACCCCAATGTGAAGTTCGAGCATATCGACCTTGGCTCGCAAGACTACACGCAGATGATCTCGACGCAGCTGACCGGCGGCTCGACGGATATCGACATCGTCACCATCAAGGACGTGCCGGGTTACGCCAATCTGGTGCGCGCCGGCAATATCGCCCCGCTCAACGAGTTCATGACGTCGCAGAAGATCGAAGCGGCCCCCTATGGCGGATTGATCGAAGCCATGACGGTGGATGGCAAGGTCTATGCCCTGCCCTTCCGCTCGGATTTCTGGGTCGTCTATTACAACAAGGACATTTTCGACAAGGCGGGCGTCAAATACCCCAGCAATGACATGACCTGGAAGCAGTTCGACGAGATCGCCGAAAAGCTGAAGGGCGGCTTTGGCGCCAACAAGACCTATGGCGCATTGTTGCACACATGGCGCTCCACCGTTCAGCTTCCCGGCATCCAGGACGGCAAGCAGACGCTGGTAGATGGCGAGTACGGCTTCCTGAAGCCCTGGTATGAGCGGGCGCTTGCCCTGCAAAAGAGCGGCGCAATCCCCTCTTATGCCTCGTTGAAGACCTCCAACACCCATTATTCGGCGCTGTTCTTCAATGGCACGATCGGCATGCTGCCCATGGGCACATGGTTCATCGGCACACAGATCGCCAAGGTGAAGTCGGGTGAATCCAAGAGCGTCAACTGGGGCATCGTGAGGTTCCCGCATCCAGAAGGCGTTGCCGCCGGCACAACGGCCGCCCAGATCTCCGGCCTGTCGGTCAACACCAATTCCAAGCACAAGGACGCAGCGCTCGACTTCATCAAGTTCGCGAGCGGCCCCGAAGGTGCAGCAATCGTGGCGGCCACCGGCACGATCCCGGCCATCCGCTCCGAGGATGTGGCGCAGAAGATCGCAGCACTTCCCGGCTACCCTGCAGATGACAATAGCAAGGCAGCCCTGAAGGCCGGCAAGTCCTATCTGGAAATGGCCGTCAACCCGAATGCGGCCAAGATCGAGGTCGTCCTGAACCGCGTGCATGACGCGATCATGACCGACAATATCGCCGTGGATGCGGGCCTCAAAGACATGACCGATGGCGTGAAGGCCATCAAGTAACACCGTACCAGAACGGCCGCAGGCAATCCGCCTGCGGCCGTTTCCTCTGACATGCAAGCATACGGAATCCTGCCCGTGATCTATGACCCCGCCAAGGCCAATCCCCTCTTTGGAAATCCGCTGAAAACGCGCGCCGATCTGGCCAAGGCGGTGAACGACCTGTTCAAACCGCTGCTTCCCTATTTTTCCGAAGGTGGCGCACGCGTGCGTTTGAGTGCGGCCGGCGCGATCTTCGATCATGCGGCAGCCGATCTGGAAGGCTTTGCCCGACCGCTCTGGGGCATCGTGCCGCTCTGTGCCGGCGGCGGCCAGTTCGACCATTGGGACCTCTATCGGCGCGGGCTGGACAACGGCACCAATCCTCACCATCCGGAATATTGGGGCGATGTGGCAGACCGCAACCAGCGTCTGGTGGAACTGGCCGCCATCGGCTTTGCGCTGGCGCTTGTGCCGCAGCATCTCTGGGAACCTCAGCCTGAAGAGGCAAAGCAGCGCATCGGCGCCTATCTCGTCTCTGCCCGCGAGCGCGACTATGTTGATAACAATTGGAAATTCTTTCGCGTTCTGGTCGATCTCGGGCTCGAACGGGTGGGCATCAAAGTCGATGCCAACAAGACCATGGCCTATCTCGATGAGTTGGAAGCATTCGATATCGGCGATGGCTGGTATCGCGACGGGCCGGTGAAGCGCGTCGATCACTACATCCCCTTTGCCATGCATTTCTATGGCCTGATCTATGCGGTGCTGGCCAAGGGCGACGAGGCCCGCAAGACCCGCATGCGTGAGCGCGCGCAACAATTTGCCGGCGATATCCGCCACTGGTTCGGACCGGATGGGGCAGCGCTGGCCTTCGGTCGCAGCCAGACCTACCGCTTTGCCGCCGGCGGCTTCTGGGCCTCGCTGGCGTTTGCCGATCTCGAAGCCCTGCCCTGGGGTGAGATCAAGGGTTATTACCTGCGCCACATCCGCTGGTGGTCACAGTTGCCGATTGCCGATCGTGATGGTGTCTTGTCGGTAGGTTACGGCTATCCGAACCTTCTGATGAGCGAGAGCTACAATTCCGCCGGCTCGCCCTACTGGGCCTTCAAGTTCTTCCTCGCTCTTGCCCTGCCGGAGGATCACCCGTTCTGGCAGGCGGAAGAGACCGAACAGCCGCAATTTGCCGATCCGGTCCCGCTCGAAAAGCCGGGCATGGTGGCCATGCACACGCAAGGCAATGTCGTTGTCCTGTCCTCGGGGCAGGAGCATGACAAGATGCGCGGCTCCAATGAGAAATATGCAAAATTCGCCTATTCGACGCGTTATGCCTTCAATATCGAGGCCAATGACCGGCATTTCGATGCGGCAAGTTTTGACAATATGCTGGGCCTGTCCGATGACGGTGTACATTTTCGCATGCGCGAGACGCTGGACGAAGCACTGATTGCGGGTGACATGCTTTATTCGCGCTGGAAACCCTGGGGCGATGTGACCGTCGAGACCTGGCTCATTCCCGCCAATCCCTGGCACATCCGCCTGCACCGGATCGTCACCCCGCGCCTCCTCCATTCGACCGAAGGCGGGTTTGCCATTTCGCGTGCCGATTTTGCCCGTGACCGGAGCGAAGAAGGGGAAGGCCGCGCCGTCTGGCATGGCCAGACGGATGTGAGCGCCATCGTTGATCTGGGCTTGGTCAAGCGCCAGGGCCGCGCCCATCTGCCGATTGCCAACACCAACCTCATCCATGCCAAGACCAACCTGCCGCAATTGCGCGGCGACATTCCAGCAGGCGAAACGTGGCTGGCCACCGCCGTCCTTGCCCTGCCGCTTGGGGATGCGGCAAGTGCCGCACTCGCCAAGCCTCCGGCCCTGCCGGACCGGGCCGAAATCCAGCGGATCTTTGCACAAAAAGGCAGAAGGGTTGCAGCCTTTGACATTTAACAACCTCTAACTCTCTGACGTTCTTCACAAATTGGATAGAGTTTTTACTTAGACTCTTCTATCTGCGTGCGGCGCCCATGCATTCGGCATGGTAGACATTTGCACCCGCACGGGTAGTTGAGGACATCGGGATTTGAACACGACGCAGGATTTGATGCGCGACGCTGGCTTTGAAGGAGCCAGCGGTTGAGCAAGTTCAGACAATCCCAGACAGCACCTGCTCTCGACAAGCTGCCAGCCAAGATCATGATCATTGAGGCATCCGTCTCGCTGGCAATGCTGATGCGTAACAGGATCGAAACAGAGACCGGAGCCCATGTCGTGGTCTGCGGAAACCTTTCCGGCGCACGCAAGGCGCTGGAGAGGGAGCGTTTCACCATGGCGCTGACCGGCCACAGGCTGCCGGATGCCCCGGATGGCGAAATCCTTGATCTGTTAGCGGAATTTGAAGTGCCGACCGTTCTGTTTTCCGGCAGCGTCATCGATGAGTTGCAAACCAATTATGCGCGTTACCGGCTGGTCGATTACATCACCAAGGACAATCGCAACACAGTGGAGATCGCCGTTGCCGCCGTCGCCAAGGTGATTGCCAACCAGACGATTTCCGTGCTGGTGGTGGATGATGCCAAGGCGGCGCGCAACGACCTTGTCGATTTTCTCCTGCGCCAGAATTACAAGGTGGTGGAAGCGAAAACCGGTCACGAAGCTCTGCAACGACTGGCCGAAGATCCCAGCATAGCAATGGTGATTACCGACTATTACATGCCCGACATGGACGGTTATGAACTGACCAAAGCCATTCGCGCCACCTACAGTTCAGAAAGATTGCGGATCATCGGCGTCTCAGCCTCGACCGACAGGCGCCTATCGGCCCTGTTTCTGAAAGCTGGCGCATCCGACTTCCTCTATCGGCCCTTCGTGCCGGAAGAACTGCAATGCCGCGTCAACAATACGGTCGAGACGCTGATGCAGCTGAAGCGCCTGCGCCATCTTGCGGAACGCGATCCGCTGACGGGCCTGTTCAATCGACGCGCCTTCTTCGAGCGGGCAGACAAGCAGCTGGCGCGTCTCAACGCCGCTGCTACCGGCACCGGTGCCATCGCTATTCTCGACATCGATCACTTCAAGCAGATCAACGACAATTTCGGCCATGACAGCGGCGACATCGTTCTCAAGCAGATCGCGTCGATCCTGCACGACCATGCGCGACAGGAGGATTACCTTCTCGCACGCCTCGGCGGCGAGGAATTCGTACTGTTGTTTCCCGACAGGACGCTTCAGGAAAGCCAGAGCCTGTGTGAAGCCATACTTAGGGGCATCCGCGCGGCCGATATCATGATGGGCGAAAGCTCGATCCGGGTGACCGGTTCGATCGGATTGTCCATGCTGAACCAGAATGAACCGCTGAACAACCAGCTGCACGCGGCAGACCAGATGCTCTATCTGGCAAAATCAGCCGGCCGCGACCAGTTGTGTAGCGACGCCTCCTTTCAGTAACAGCGATACACCCCTGCGACGGGGTGGGTTCGCGTGCCGAAAAGGGGAGCGTATTTTCGGAGAGGCTTCATTAACCCTGCAAAAGATTTCATCCCTAACCGATACTCCGTCAATTTTTTATCAATGCCTATGTTGCGACACTCGGTTGCGGGCGCCAGAGAGGCGCTCATTAGAGGGTGTAGACATATAATGCTTGCAGGCAAGGCAACGCAAACACGGCGATGGGATGACAAGCTCCGCTGGCGAGGATCGCTGCTGGGCAAGGTTACCTCGTTCCTGCTGGTTGCTGTCGCATTGGCCTATGTTTCCGGAGCAGTGACAGGCTGGCTGATGCTGGAAAGCAGCCAGCGCGAGGAATGGCGACGCCAGGCAAAAACAAATGCGCAGATCTCCAGTTCAGCCATCCGCAGCATCTACACCTTCGTAACAGTCGATCTTGCACCCTCCGGACAGATCGTGCGTATCCTGTCTTCGCGTCAGATCGGCGATGACCAGTCCGTGCTCGACACAGGGTTCATCCCGGCGGATGTCCTGGCTCTCGCCAGCGTCCAGACTCGCCAGCCCGTCTGGCTTATGCAATTTGATCCGACAACAACACAATTTACCGTCATCAGCGATAGTGATGCGAGCGGGCATGGCATTGTCATTACCGATCCCCGCCGGACGAACAACCAGGAGCCGGCAGCGGGCGAGATTTTTACGGGCTTCGTCAGCATCGACCACCAGCGGCATTTCATCAGCTTCCTGCCGATCGAAACCCCGGACGGCCAAATTCTGGGGGCGCTCGCGGCCAGCATTGGCACCGCAGACGAACTCCTGACGCTGAGGGCCGCCTTCTATCGCAATTCCATCCTGATCTTTGCGCTGATCATGCTGGCAACAGGTGCGGCAATCGTTTTCGTCATGCACCGGCTGTTCCATCCGGTTCCAGCCCTCATCGACGCCCTGAAGCGGATTGCCCGCGACGAGACAGGCAATGTCACGCCCTATCGCCGGCGCACCGATGAAATCGGCCAGCTGGCCACCGCCATTGAGACGCTGCGCGAGGCGGTCGTAGAGCGCGAACACCTGCGCCAAGTGCGAGAGACGGCGGCGCAGATGGAGCATCTGGCGCATCACGACGCCCTGACGGGCCTGCCAAACCGCACCTTCCTGCAGAAATCGCTGATCAGCGCACTGTCCGACAGTCTATCGGATGAAAGCGCAATCAATGTCCTGCTGTTTGATCTCGACCGGTTCAAGCCGGTCAACGATACCTATGGCCATGCGGTGGGTGACGAGGTGCTGATCATGACCAGCAAGCGGGTCCTCTCGCTTCTGGGACCCGACGACCTGCTGGCGCGCCTGGGCGGCGATGAATTTGCGCTGATCCAGAAAGTGCCGCGCCATGCCCGTCACCACGGGCAGAGGCTGGCAAGCCGGATTTTGCAAGCCATAGGGCGCCCCTACCACATCGGAGACCTTGTCCTACAGGTCGGCGCCAGCATCGGAATTGCCTCGGCACCGGAGCATGGTGACAATCCGGCCCTGCTTTTCAACAATGCCGATCTGGCCCTCTATGCTTCCAAAGCCGCCGGGCGAGGCATGTTCCATGTATTCAAGGCCGGCATGACCATGCCGGGTTCCAACCGCACAACGCTCGGCGAAGAACTGGTCGAGGCGCTGGCGAAGGAGCAGCTGGAAGTCCATTACCAGCCGATCGTGCAGGTGACGGATGGCCGCCTGACCGGTTATGAGGCCCTGGTGCGCTGGCGTCATCCGCAACGCGGTCTCGTGCCGCCCGGCGTCTTCATTCCCGTCGCCGAAGAAACCGGGCTGATTTCCGATATCGGTCGCTGGGTGATGAGACAGGCCTGCCGTGAGGCAGCCAGCTGGCAAACAGGACTGACGATCTCCGTCAATATTTCGGCACGCGAAATCGGCCAGGACGATCTGCCAGAACGTATCCGCGACGCGCTGGGCGAAAGCGGACTTGAACCACACCGGCTAGAAATCGAGCTGACCGAATCCCTGCTTCTCGAACAGGCCGGCGCATTGCCAGCCATGGTCGCCATCCGGGCCATGGGTGTGGGCATCGCCGTCGATGATTTCGGTACCGGCTATGCGACCCTGTCCTACCTCGCCGATCTGCCGTTCACACGTATCAAGCTCGACCGTCGCTTCATCTCCGCGATCGAAACAAGCCGGGATTGCCGCAGCATCGTCACCAGCACGATTGCGCTGGCCCGCGAACTCAACATGGCAACAACCGCCGAGGGCGTCGAGACCGCAGGTCAGCTCGAACTGCTGCAGGTCTTCGGCTGCCAATCGGCGCAGGGTTATTATTTCGGCAAGCCGGAATTGCAGCCAAGGTTGAACAGTCTCCACCCCGTCGCAGTGATCGCCGCGGCCCAATAGCGAAGGATCGATGACATGCCGAGCCATTTCTTTCGACAGCCTGATCGCGTGATCCGCAGCATGGCCAAGCCGCAGTGCAATGGCCTCGCGCTTTTTCTCGGACTGGCGGCAAGCCTGTCATGGCCCATGGCCGGCATGGCGCAGGAACCGGTCGACACACTGGGCAAGATTGCCCGGACCAAGACCGTAACCATCGGTCACCGCACAACCGAACTACCCTTCTCCTATGTCGTGGATGGCAAGCCGACCGGCTATTCGATCGAACTGTGCCAGAAGATCATCGAGCGACTTTCGCAAAAACTCGGCCTTGACGCAGTGACGATCGACTATGTTCCGGTGACGGCGGCAACCCGCTTCGTGATGATGCGCGCCGGCAAGATCGACATGGAATGCGCGGCAACGACCAACAATGCCGAGCGGCGCAAGCTGGTCGAATTCAGCTATCCACATTTCGTCACCGCCACCCGCTATGTCTCGAAGACAAGCGAAGGACTGCACACCATAGCCGACCTTGCCGGTCGCAGCGTGGCGGCAACCACCGGAACCGTCAACCTGGAACAGTTAAACGCCCTGAACCGGAGCCGTGGCCTCAATATTTCGGTCCTCCTCAACAAAGGTCATGATGACGCTTTCGGCATGGTCGAGACAGGCAAGGCATCGGCTTTCGTCATGGACGATATCCTGCTTGCCGGCCTCGTCGCATCCTCGGCAAGACCAACCGACTTTGCCATTTCCGACGAGCCGCTAAGCCCGCCGGAGCCCTATGGTATCATGATGCCGCTCGGCGACATGGCCTTCAAGAGCGAGGTGAATGCCATTCTCAGGCAGATTTATACCAGCCGGGAAATCGACGGCATCTATGACCGATGGTTCCAATCGCCGGTGCCGCCTGCGGGGCTTTCGATGAAGCTGCCGATGTCGCCCGAGCTGAAAGCCGTATTTGCCGATCCGAAAGATATCGGGAATTGATGCGCACATGGTGAGAGCTTTTCTTGACACCTTGGCCGTACTCGTCTTGAAGATGACCGCGACCCTTGCGATCGTCGCAGCTGTTGCAGGCCAGGTTTTCGCGCAGGCGCCGGTATCGACCCTGGACCGTATCAAGGAGACCGGAAGTCTCAAGGTCGGCTATGGATCGGCACCACCCTTTTCATTCCTGGATGAGGATGGCCAGGTGGCCGGCTATGCCATCGATCTTTGCAAGGCACTGGCCGAAGAGATCCGCAACGCACTTGCCATGACGGAGATCCGCATCGATTACGTGTTGCGCACGCCTGCCAACCGGGTGCAATTGCTCAACAGCGGTGACATTGATATCGAGTGCAATGCCAGCACGAACACGGCCGAGCGGCGCAAGGCCGCCGCCTTTGCCCCACCACATTTCATCGCCCAGACGCGCTTCGTTTCCTTGAGACAGAACAATATACGCACGATCGAGGATCTGCGCGGCAAGACTGTCAGCGTTGTGCTTGGAACTGTGAATGTCGGACAGATTCTGCATCTGTCGCGCGAGATGAGGCTTGGCCTGGCATCGATCCCGGTGGCCGATGTGCAATCGGCCTTTGATCTGGTGAAGGTTGGCAGCGTTTCCGCTTTCGCCATGGATGATATTCTCCTCACCACGATGATCGCCAGTACTGGCAAGGCGGAGGACTATCTGATTTCCAATGAGACCCTTGGTGAGCCGGCACCTTACGGTTTCATGACACGGCTGGACGATGCGCCGTTTACAGCATTGGTGGCCGAAAGCCTGGAACGGATCTATAAAAGCCCGCAGATGAAATCGATCTACGACAAGTGGTTCATGCAGCCCATTCGCGGCGGGCGCTACACACTCAACGTTCCGATGTCGGCGCAGTTGAAGAGTGCCATGGGCATTGCGGATTGATCAGCAAAAAAGCGGCGCCCTTGCCTTCAAGGGCGCCGCCGCATGGGCTCAGCTTGCCGGTGTCAGCGTCATCGACGTACCGGTTGCCGCCAGGTTGAGGCCAAGCTGGCCGCTGACGCTGATCGTCTGCAGATGGATCGAACCGGATGTGCCGCCGACCAGAACATTGACGCCAACACCAGCGGCGACTGTCGCCTCAGCCGTTGCGCCCTGGTAAAGGCCACCGAGCGAACCGTGATGGTAGCCGGATGTGGGTGCAAACACCGCCCAGATCATACGGCTGCGCGTGGTGAAGCCAATATCGACCCCCATTTTGCGCATAACGCCCGAATAACGGTCCAGCGGCTCGCTGCCGATGGTCGAGGTAAAGACGCATTCAGCTTCCTTGGCAGAACCGAATACATAGCCAACGCCACCGCCGATCGAGCAATCCAGATAGCCGATCCGTACACCATCGCGCTGATCGGCCTCCTGATAGGTGGGCACACGGTCCTGGCGCGAGACGACGTCGGCAGACAATGCCATGCCGGCGCTGGACAATACGGGCAGCGCAGACAGCGCGACTGCGAGGATCCTCTTCATCGAAATACTCCTTTGATGATGTCGCTGCCGGTTGGGCGACAATTCACATAAAACCTGCAGAGACGTCATCGTTAACGCACGTGGCAAAAAAATGATCCCTCGGTGTTTTCAAGATGATTAACTCATATCTTTCGCACCACAGTGTGTTCAGGCTATCAAACATCAAGTGGAAATTTTTACTAAACGTCATAGTGCATGCGCCGTTTCAAGAGACTGGGTCAATAGATGGTCACAATCAAGGAAATCGCCAAGGCTGCCGGCGTCTCGCCGGCCACCGTCTCGCGCGTACTCAATTATGATCCGAGCCTCTCCCTGTCGGCTGCCAAGCGCCAGGCCGTCATCGAAACCGCCGAAGCCTTGAACTACGCGACGCCGCGCAACCGCAACCGCGCGCAGGCAGGCCTGCCGCCGCTGACCGCGCGGCTGGCGGTACAGCCGCGCCTGGCCATCGTGCATTTTCTTGATCCCTCCGAGGAATTGATCGATCCCTATTTCATCGGCGTGCGGCTTGGCATCGAAAACCGCTGCGCCGAATTCAAGATGGATCTGGTCAAGGTCTTCCGGTCGCAGACCATGGCGGAGGCCTTGCTGCTGCAAGGCATGGCAGGCGTCATAGCCATCGGCCGCCATTCACGCGAGGAGATCGACTGGCTGGCGCAACATTGCCGGCATCTGGTATTTGCCGATTTCGTGCCCCGGCGCAACGATCTTGATTGCGTCTCCTGCGATCTGGGCCTTGCAACGCGACAGATCCTCGACGGGCTCAAACAGGCCGGATACCGGCGCATCGCATTCATCGGCGGGCAGGATCAGAAGAGTGCCGAGGGCGAAACATTCGGCGAGCCGCGCGCCAGCGCCTATATCGACTGGCAACGCAACGAGGGCCGTTTCGATGAACGGCTGCTGGCCTTGGGCACGCATACAGGAGACGGGCAAAACCTGCGACTGGAGGTGGGCTATGAACAGGCTAGACGCGTCCTCAGCTCCAGCGAACGGCCCGACGCGGTGCTTGCCGCCAACGATAACATGGCGATCGGTGCCTATCGGGCAATGCAGGAGGCAGGCCTTTCCATTCCCAAGGATATCGCGGTCGTCTCCTATAATGACATTCCGGTTGCGCAGTTTCTCAACCCACCGCTATCGACCATGCGCATCCTGTCGGAAGCGATTGGCGAAACTGCCGTCGATCTTCTGGTCGAGCGGATCAACGGGCGCGATTACCCCAAGCATGTGACAATCCCCAGCACGATGATCTGGCGCCAGAGCTGCCGTCAACCTGGCTGTGCGGATAAAAATATTTAGTAAAACTTTTCTTGCGGGATTTTCGGTTTTCCGCTTCAGTGCCTCCAATTGTTTCATTGGGAGGACATGCAATGCGCCGGACGGATCTGTTCAACGACGGCTGGACTTTCGCACAAGGGTTTACCGAGGCGGCCAAAACAACGGTGATGACGGGCGAAAGCGTGCGCCTTCCGCACAATGCCGTTGATCTGCCGTTCAATTATTTCGACGAGACCTGCTACCAGCGCGCCTTTACCTATCAGAAGATCCTTGCCTGGCAGCCGGACTTTCAGGATCGCGAAGTCTCGATCGTCTTTGACGGTGCCATGGCAGATGCCCAGGTCTTCGTGAATGGTACGGCGGTGGTTGCCCACCAGGATGGCTTCACCCCGTTCGAGGCACGGCTGACGCCGCATCTGAAGGCAGGCGACAACCTGATTACCGTGAAGATCGACGGCAGCGAAAACCCCGACATTCCGCCCTTCGGCGGCCGCATCGATTACCTTACCTATGCCGGCATTTACCGCGATGCCTGGCTGAAGCTCACGACGCCCGTGTCGATCAGCAGCATCAAAATCGAGACTCAGGAAACATTGGCGGACGCCAAGGGTGTCAGCGTGCGGGTTGATCTGGCAAATCCCGGCGACGACGCGATCGAAGGCCGCTTGACCGTCGAGTTGAAGGATGGCGACCGGGTTATCGCCAGCCAGAGCCAGGTGGTGACCGGCACGCGCAGCACCGTGCAGTTCAAAGGCCTTGAAGGCCTTGGCCTCTGGGACCTCGACACGCCGCAGCTCTACAGCGCCGAAGTCCATCTCGAGACGGCGGGTGGCATAGACAATATCGCCTCTCATTTCGGCTTCCGCACGGCGGAATTTACCGTGGACGGCTTCAAGCTGAACGGCAAAGCGCTGAAGATCCTCGGGTTGAATCGCCACCAGGCCTGGCCCTATTCCGGCTATGCCATGGGCAAGCGCGCGCAGGAGCGCGACGCCGAAATTCTGAAGCACGACCTCAAATGCAATCTGGTGCGCACCTCGCATTATCCGCAATCGCCCTGGTTCCTCGATCATTGCGATCGCATCGGGCTTCTGGTGTTTGAGGAAATTCCCGGCTGGCAGCATATCGGCGACAAGGCGTGGCAGGCTCAATCCGTGCGCAATGTCGAGCGCATGATCACCCGCGATTGGAACCACCCCTCGATCATTCTCTGGGGCGTGCGCATCAACGAATCGCAGGACAATCACGATTTCTATGCCGAGACCAATCGTGTCGCGCGCGCAACCGACCCGACCCGCCAGACCGGCGGCGTGCGCTTCATCACCGATAGCGAATTCCTCGAAGACGTTTTCACCATGAACGACTTCTATCTTGGCAGCGAGGAAATGCCCGGCGCCAATCACAGCCGCACGCCGCTGCGCGACCAGCAGGTCTGCACCGGCCTGCCGAGCAAGGTTCCCTATATCGTCACCGAATATAACGGCCACATGTATCCGACAAAGCGCCATGACCAGGAACAGCGCCAGGCCGAACATGTGACGCGCCACCTGCAGGTGCTGAACGCCATGTATGGCGAGCGCTCGACATCCGGCGCCATTGGCTGGTGCGCCTTCGATTACAACACGCACAAGGATTTCGGCTCGGGCGACCGCATCTGCCATCACGGCGTGATGGACATGTTCCGCGAACCGAAATTCGCCGCCTTCGCCTATGCCAGCCAGTGCGAAGCGGACGACGAGGTGATCCTGAAGCCCGTCACCTTCTGGGCGCGCGGCGAGCGCAATATCGGCGGCGTGGTACCGCTCATCGTGCTGACCAATTGCGACGAGGTGGAGTTCGTCTATGGCGATCATATCCGCAAGCGCGCCGGCCCGGACCGGGAAACCTATCCGCATCTGCCGCATCCGCCGGTCATTTTCGACCGCCGGCATTTCTCGGCGGAAGAACTCGGCAATTGGGGCATGGCCTGGCTGGATGGCGAAATGATCGGCTATCGCAATGGCAGAGAGGTCGAACGCGTCAAATTCGCCGGCGGGCCTGTACCCACCCGGCTTGACGTTGTAGCCGACGACGACACGCTGCCGGCCGCCACCAAGGACCAGGTGCGCGTCATCGTGCGGGCCCTCGACCAGGTGGGCAATCTCCTGCCCTTCCTCGACGAGCCGGTGCATGTGGCGGTCAGCGGCGCTGCAAAACTGCTCGGGCCGTCCACCAGCGTGCTCACCGGCGGGGCAACCGGCTTCTGGCTGGAATCGACCGGCGAGACGGGCGCGATCGAGGTGACGGTCACCTCTCCGCGCTTCGAAACCCGGCATTTGACGCTTTCGGCTGTCTGACGATCAACACAGAGATGCGCGGTATCAGCCGCGCATCATCTCGATAATGGCGGAAAAATCACGACCGCCCTGCCCCTGTGCTTCAAACAGGCTGTAGAGTTCTGCCGCATGCGCACCAAGCGGCGTGGAGGCGCCGGCAGACGATGCGGCTTCCTGCGCAAGTTTCAGGTCTTTCAGCATCAATTGCACGGCAAAGCCCGGCATGTAATCGCGATTGGCGGGCGATGCCGGCACCGGGCCTGGAACCGGGCAATAGGTGGTAAGCGACCAGCATTGGCCAGACGAGGTGGAGGCAACGTCAAACAGAGCCTGATGCGACAGGCCGAGCTTTTCGCCCAGCGCAAAGGCCTCGCAGACGCCAATCATCGATATGCCGAGGATCATGTTGTTGCAGATCTTGGCCGCCTGGCCAGCACCGTTCGAGCCGCAATGGACGATCTTACGACCCATGGCAGACAGAACGGGTTCGGCGCGGGCAAAGGCATCATCTGCTCCGCCCACCATGAAGGTCAGCGTGCCGGCACCGGCACCGCCGGTTCCGCCGGAGACCGGCGCATCGAGCGAGGACAACCCATGGCTTTCCGCGATCGCATGCGCCTTGCGGGCACTTTCCACGTCAATGGTCGAGCAATCGACAAACAGGCTCTGCGGCAAGGCGAGCGCGGCGATCTCGCTCCAGACCGCCACGACATGCGCACCGGCCGGCAGCATGGTGATGGTGATCTCGGCGCCATCGACGGCCTCCGCGATCCGCTCGACCGGACGGATACCGGCCTCGCTAGCGGCATCACGCGCTGCAGGCGACAGGTCGCAGCCGGTCACGACATGACCCGCCTTGACGAGATTGCTCGCCATCGGCAGTCCCATATTGCCAAGCCCGATGAATGCGATATTTGCCATGGTTGACCTCCTCCTGTCAGCGATTGTCCTCGATGATCATCTGCGCTGCCTTTTCGGCAATCATGATCGTCGGTGAATTGGTATTGCCGGATGTGATCGTCGGCATGATCGAGGCATCGGCAATGCGCAGGCGTTTCAGGGCACGCAGCCGCAGGCGCGGATCAACGACGCTTTCGGCATCCGGGCCCATGCGGCAGGTGCCGACCGGATGGAATATGGTCGTGCCGATATCACCGGCTGCATGCGCCAGTTCTTCATCGCTCTGCAAGGCAGCACCCGGTCTGTATTCCTCCGGCATGTAGCGGGCAAAGGAGGGCTGGCGGGCAATGTTGCGGGCAATGCGGATCGAAGCGACAGCCACGTCACGATCGCGCTCGCTGGTGAGATAGCGCGGCGCGATGGATGGCTGAAGCGCAAAATCCGGCGAGCGCACATGCACCGAGCCTCGGCTTTCCGGCCGCAGATTGCAGACACTGGCCGTAATGGCGGGAAAGCTGTGGACCGGATCGCCAAACTTGTCGAGCGACACCGGCTGGACGTGGAACTGGAGATCCGGCGTCTCTTTTTCATCGCCGGAACGGGTGAAAATGCCCAATTGGCTCGGCGCCATGGCCATGGGGCCGGAGCGGCGCATCAGATATTCGAGCCCGATTGCCGCCTTGCCAAACATCGACGAGGCTTTTTCATTCAGCGTCGGCACGCCCGAGACCTTGAAGACCACACGCAATTGCAGGTGATCCTGCAGGTTCTCGCCGACAGACGGCACCTCGCGCGCCACGTCGATACCGGCTGTCTTCAGGACATCCGGCCGGCCAATGCCGGACAATTCCAGAAGATGTGGCGAGCCAATGGAACCGGCCGACAGCACCGTCTCCTTGCGCGCCAGAAACCGCTTCGTCACCCCGTCATGATAGACATCGACGCCGGCAATGGCATCGCCCTCGATGATTAGACGCTGTGCCTGAGCCTTGGTCAGCACGGTGAGGTTTCCCCGCGCCATGGCCGGGCGCAGGAAGGCTTTCGTGGTGTTCCAGCGCACGCCGGATCGCTGGTTGACATCGAAATAGCCGCTGCCCTCGTTGCTGCCGCGGTTGAAATCCTCCGTTTCGGGAATGCCGGCCTCTTTCGCCGCCTGCTGGAAGGCTTCCAGAACCGCCCAGCGCACACGCGCCCGTTCCACCCGCCACTCGCCGCCCGATCCATGCAGGTCATCGGCGCCCTTGTAGAAATCCTCGGACTGGCGAAACAGCGGCAGCACATCGTCCCAGCCCCAGCCTTCACAACCCATCTGGCGCCACTGGTCGTAATCGCGGGCCTGGCCGCGCATATAGATCATGCCGTTGATCGACGAGCAGCCGCCAAGCACCTTGCCGCGCGGATACATCAGCGCCCGCCCGTTGAGGCCCTCTTCCTTATCCGTTGAAAAGCACCAGTCCGTGCGCGGATTGTTGATGCAATAGAGATAGCCGACGGGGATATGGATCCAGTGATAATTGTCGTTGCCGCCGGCTTCCAGCAAAAGCACGTGCATGTTGCGATCTGCCGCAAGGCGGTTGGCCAGAACGCAGCCCGCCGAACCGGCGCCGATGACGATATAGTCGTATGTCTCCATAATATGCTCCGCAGGCAGCGGTTTGGCTCCCATCGATGGGATGGGGCAAATCGGCAGCACTTCTTACGTGTCGGGTCGGAATTCAGGGCCGGTGTCGGCCCTGTCTCCCAAGGGGTGATGGATGCTACAGCTTGCGGCCGAAGCGCGAGGCGTTGAATTCGCCGATGATGCCACGTCGGAAAAGCAGCACGCAGACCATGAAGACAACGCCGGTAATGATGGTGACCGGGAAACCGGTAGTGGCCAGATAATTGCCAAGCGTCACGACGAGGCCCGCGCCGAAGACCGGCCCGAGCATGGTGCCGATGCCGCCAAGCAGCGTCATGAGGATCACCTCGCCGGACATCTGCCAGGACACGTCAGTCAGGGTGGCGAACTGGAAGACCAGCGCCTTCAGCCCGCCGGCCAGACCGGCCAGTGCAGCCGAAAACACGAAGGCACCCAGCTTATAGCGCGCCACCGAATAGCCGAGCGACGTGGCGCGCGCCTCGTTTTCGCGGATCGACTTCAACACCATGCCGAAGGGCGAGTGCACGAAGCGCCAGATAAGGAACAGACCGAGCAGGAAGGTGAAGGCCACGAGATAATACATGGCGAGCGGCTGGCTGAGATCGATGACGCCAAGCAGATGGCCGCGCGGCACGGACTGAATGCCATCCTCGCCCTTGGTGAATTCCGCCTGCAGGCAGAAGAAGAAGAACATCTGCGAGAGCGCCAGCGTGATCATGGCGAAATAGATGCCTTGCCGGCGAATGGCCAGCAGCCCCATCACCAGCCCGAGAAGCGCTGCGCCGGCGACCCCGACAAGGATGCCGAGTTCAGGCGGAAAGCCCCATTCCTTCACCGCATGGGCAGTGAAATAGGCCGCACCGCCAAAGAAAGTGGCATGGCCGAAGGACAGAAGCCCCGTATAGCCGAGAAGCACATTGAAGGCGCAGGCAAACAGCGCAAAGCACAGAACCTTCATGAGGAAGATCGGATAGACGAAGAAAGGTGCGGCAAGCAGAAGCCCAAGGGCAATCACGGCCAGCACGAGCCTTAAGGTCGTGCGGCTTTTTTGTCTGCCTGCGGCAAGCGGGGTCATGGTTGCAGTCGAGGTTGAGGTGCTGCGCGACATATCACGCCTCCCGTCCGAAGAGGCCAGCCGGCCGGATGAGCAGAACGATCGCCATGATGACGAAGATGACGATATTGGAGGCTTCCGGATAAAAGACCTTGGTCAGCCCTTCCGCAATGCCGAGCATATAGCCGGTGACGATAGCGCCCATGATCGAGCCCATGCCGCCCACCACCACCACCGCAAAGACGACGATGATGATGTTGGAGCCCATCAGCGGCGAGACCTGATAGATCGGCGCCGCCAACACGCCGGCAAAGGCTGCAAGCGCCACGCCAAGCCCATAGGTGAAGGTGAGCAAAACCGGCACATTGACGCCAAAGGCCTGCACCAGCGTGGCATTTTCGGTCGCAGCCCTCAGATAGGCGCCGAGCTTGGTCTTTTCGATAAGGAACCAGGTGGCCAGGCAGACGATGAGCGACACAACGACCACCCAGCCGCGATAGATGGGCAGAAACATGAAGCCGAGATTGGTGCCGCCGGCCAGTGCTGCCGGCGTCGCATAGGGCTGGCCGGATGCGCCGTAGAGATAACGGAACGACCCTTCCAGCGTCAGCGCCAGGCCGAAGGTGAAGAGCAGGCCGTAAAGCGGATCAAGATCGTAAAGCCTGCGCAGGAACAGCCTCTCGGTGACCGCGCCCAGAACACCGACAATCAGCGGCGCAAGGATCAGCGCCGGCCAATAGCCGATACCGGCAAAATGCAAAAGCAGATAGGCGGCAAAGGCACCCAGCATATACTGCGCGCCATGGGCAAAGTTGATCATGCGCAGCAGGCCGAAAATGATCGCCAGACCCAGCGACAGCAGCGCATAGAAGGAACCGTTGATAAGACCGATCAGAAGCTGACCGAGAAGGGCCTGCACGGGAACGCCGAAGATCATTGTCATGATTTACACTCCCAGCACCTTGTGCAGCATATCCATGCGATCAGGCAGTTCGCCGACCGGAAATTCCGAAACCACCTTGCCGTGATCCATCAGGTAGAAGCGGTCGGCGACACGCGCGGCAAAGCGGAAGTTCTGCTCGACAAGCACAACCGTCATGCCTCTTTCCTTCAGCGTCTTCAGCACC
Source organism: Rhizobium sp. FY34 (assembly GCF_005222845.1). Classification (GTDB taxonomy): domain Bacteria; phylum Pseudomonadota; class Alphaproteobacteria; order Rhizobiales; family Rhizobiaceae; genus Neorhizobium. Next base: position 116,532 of record NZ_STFZ01000005.1, read on the forward strand.
TCACCAATGCGCTGGACAATGACCGGGGCAAGCCCTTCGGTCGGCTCGTCGAGAAGCAGAACCTTCACGCCGGTGCGCAGGATACGGGCAATTGCCAGCATCTGCTGCTCGCCACCGGAAAGCCGCGTACCGGGGCTGTTGCGCCGCTCATGCAGATTGGGAAACAGTTCGAAGATCTCGTCCAGCGACATGCCGCCCTTACCGACATTCGGCGGCAGCATGAGGTTTTCGATGACATTCAACGTGGCAAAGATGCCGCGCTCCTCGGGCACATAGCCCAGACCGTGATGGGCGGTCCTGTGCAGCGGAACCTGCATCATGTCGCGGCCGGCAAGCTTGATCACACCCTGGCGCTTGCGCAGGATGCCGGTAATGGTGCGCAGGGTCGTCGTCTTGCCCACCCCGTTGCGGCCCAGAATGGTGATCATCTCACCTTCGCCCACCACCATGTCCACGCCATGCAGGACATGGCTTTCGCCATACCAGGCATTCAAGCCGCTGATTTCCAGAAGAGCCGGCATCTCAATGGTCCTCCGTGCCCATATAGGCGGTGCGCACGCGCGGATCGCGGCTCACCGTCTCGTAGTCGCCCTCGGCGAGAATTTCGCCGCGTTGCAGCACAGTCACCTGGTGGCAAAGATCGGCCACCACGGAGAGATTGTGCTCGACCATCAGCACGGCGCGGGTCTTGGCCACCTCGCGGATGAGGTTGGCAACCGTGCCGATATCCTCCTGGCCCATGCCGGCCATCGGCTCGTCCAGCAGCAGAACCTTGGGATCGAGCGCCAGCGTCGTTGCAATCTCCAGCACGCGCTTGCGGCCATAAGACAGATCGGCTGCCAGCACATCGCGCTCGCGTACCAGGCCAACGGAGACGAGAAGCTCTTCGGCGCGGGCGTTCAAGCGATCCAGCACCGAAAGCGGCTGCCAGAATTGATGCGCCAGGTTATGCTTGCGCTGCAAAGCAACACGGACGTTATCAAGCACGCTCATCTGCGGAAACACGGCCGAAATCTGGAACGAGCGAACAAGTCCCTTGCGCGCCACCTTGTCGGGGGGCGTGCGGGTAATGTCCTCGCCCATCAGCGTGATACGGCCTGCCGTTGGCTGCAGGAACTTCGTCAGAAGATTGAACACGGTGGTTTTGCCGGCCCCGTTCGGGCCGATCAGTGCATGCACCTGTGCATGATGAACATCGAGATCGACGTCTCTGACTGCGGTGAAGCCACCGAAATCCCGGCGCAGGCCGCGGGCGGACAAAACCACCCGCGGCTCAGGCCGCTCCATCGTGTGAATGGATGCACTTGCCATGGCGTCAGGCCTCGTCACTTGACGAGTTCACAGCCGCTCTTGGCGGGATCGATATAGGCTTCCTTACCGGGGATCGTCGCCAGCACGTTATAATAGTCCCACGGCTCCTTGCTGTCGGAAGGCTTCTTCACCTCCAGCAGATACATGTCGTGGATCATCCGGCCATTGGCGCCCACCGTGCCGCCGCGCCCGAAGACGTCATCGACCGGCAGTTCATGCAGCACCTTGGCCACAGCCGCCGTCTCATCGGTGCCGGCCTTCTGGATCGCCTTCAGATATTGCAGCACGGCAGAATAGGTGCCGGCATGGATCATGTTCGGCATCTTGCCGGTGCGCTTCATGAAGCGCTCGCCAAATTTGCGGCTTTCGGCGTCGCGGTTCCAGTAGAAACCCTCCGTCAGCGTCAGCCCCTGCGCGGCTTCAAGGCCAATGCCATGCACTTCGGCCAGCGTGAAGAGCAGTGCTGCCAGGCGCTGGCCGCTCTGGGTAATGCCGAATTCCGCCGCCTGCTTGATGGCGTTCTGCGTGTCGGCACCGGCATTGGCAAGGCCGACGACCTTGGCACCGGATGACTGCGCCTGCAGCAGGAAGGACGAGTAATCGGTGGTGGCAAGCGGATGACGCACGGCGCCGACCACATTGCCGCCGCTCTTCTTGACGAAATCGCTCGTCTGCTGTTCCAGCGAATAGCCGAAGGCGTAATCGGCGGTCAGGAAGAACCAGCTGTCACCGCCCTGCTTGACCAGCGCGCCGCCCGTTCCGACAGCCAGAGCATGTGTGTCATAGGCCCAATGGAAGCCATAGGGGCTGCACTGCTTGCCGGTCAGTTCCGTGGTGGCTGCACCGGTGACGATGTCGATCTTCTTCTTTTCCTTGGCAATTGCCTGCACGGCAAGCGCCACGGATGAGGTGGTCAATTCCATGATCGCATCCACCTGGTCCGTATCGAACCACTGGCGGGCGATGTTGGAGGCGATATCCGCCTTGTTCTGATGGTCGGCATCAACGATCTCGACCGGCACGCCCAGCACATTGCCGCCAAAATCCTCGACCGCCATCTTCGCCGCCTCGACGGACGACTTGCCCCCGAAATCGGCATAGACGCCGGATTGGTCGTTCAGGATGCCGATCTTGACTCTACCATCGGATGGAGCGGCATTGGCCGCAAAAGCGCCGGCGACAAAGATCGCGGCGGACGCCAAAAGCATATTGCGCATATGGTTCTCCTCCCAGAGAAAATGCTCAAACAGACTGAACCTGTTCAAATTTGACCAGCCCCTCTCCTCAAAGCGACCGGTCATCACATAATCATTGGCTATATCTCGCATTGACGCAAGCAAGCTGCGTGACTAATTGCAAACAAGCTCTGTTCATTTTTGAACAGATGGAGGGATGATGTCGCGCACGCAGTTCACCTGGGACGATCTGCAATTCTTCCTGGCGGTTGCCAGATCCGGGCAGCTATCGACGGCGGCACGCCAGCTGCGCACCAGTCATGTAACCGTAGCGAGGCGCATCGACCGGCTGGAATTTTCGTTGAAAGTAAAGCTGTTCGAGCGCAATCCGCGCGGCTATGTGCTGACGCCGATTGGCCACCGTTTCATCGAGACGGCGGAAAAGGTGGAGCTGGAGGCGGAACGCCTGCAGGCGGAAATCGCCGGCGGAGCGCTGATCCAGAGGGGCGTCGTGCGATTGTCGGCTCCAGAGGGCTTCGCCAATTTCTTCTTTGCCCAGATCCTTGTCGATCTGGCAGTGAAACATCCCAGCATTTCGCTGGAACTCGTCACCATCCAGCAGATCATGGCACTGTCGCGCAAGGAAGCGGATCTGGCCGTCGTGCTCGATCCGCCAAAGGCCGGTCCCTATTACTTCGAACCGTTGACCGGTTACCAACTGGCCATTTTTGCCACAGGCGATTATCTCTCCCGCGCTGGCGAACCACAACGCCGAGAGGATCTCCTCGATCACAGCTTCATCGGCTATATCCAGGACATGATTTTTGCCCCCGGCCTCGATTATCTGGGCGATATCCATCCGCGCATCCGCCCCAGCTTTCAAAGCTCCAGTATTTTTTCGCAACTGACGGCCACCCGCAACGGGCTGGGCCTCTGTGTCCTGCCCCTGTTCATCGCCGGCCAGTATCCGGAACTTCGCATGGTGCTGCCGGATGTCATTCTCGATCGTCAGTACTGGATTGTCTGCCACCATGACCTGCTGCAGGTTGCACGCGTTCGCGCCGTCATGGATTTTCTGAGAGCAAGTGTTGCAACACATGCCCAACGCTTCACCACAAGCGACGCACATAGGGCCGTCAGATAGTGGAAAAGCCGTCAATCGCCCCGGCGAATGCTACAATTCGGGGCATGACTGACCAATTTTGAAGCCAAATTTGCTTTTTAAGAGTCGTTAACCAAAAATATTTGCGCATCCTAATAGATCGTGAGCTACGTTCTGGTTGTAGAGCCTTGGCGGCATCACGGCGAACGCGGCTGGGGATAGGCTCGAATTTAAATCGATTAGGTCGTTGCAGACATGTCTTGGCATCGCATTTTCCCAAGCTTTTCAATGGCCTCAGCGCCGATAAAATCGGGTCTCCTGATCGTTACGACATTGATTCTGGGTTGGCTGGGCGCTGTCGTGATCAACGACATGCGCGATGCTGCAAACCTGTTGGATGACCGGCGGGCGGTAAGGGCTGCCACTGCCGCCCTCTCAAGCGTTCGCGACAACCTGTCATCCACCGTCAGGGACAATGCCGTCTGGGATGATGCCTTTGCGAAAATCCAGGGACCGGGAGCCGTCGATTGGATCTTCAGGAACTGGGGCAGGACGACGGAAGACTATCCGCTATATGACGGTGTCATTGTCACAGCACCGGACGGATCAACAACCTCTGCCTATTGGAAGGGCGAAGCGCTCAATGACAGCGAGAGCTTTTCAACACTCAATCCACAACTGCACCAAAGCCTCGAAGCGCCGTCCAATCCGCATGTCAGCTTCATTTCATCGAAGGGGCGCGTCATCCTGGCAGCGTCTGCTGCGATCCGCCCCTATTCCCATCAAGTGAACGATGGCGGCCTCTCGGTTCTGACATTCCTCAAAGTAATCAATGCCGATGCTGTCGCAAAGATTGCCAGCGATCACCAACTCGTCGGCCTTCACCTTACGCTCGCAGAGCCCGAAAGCGGACTGAATGTTGCCCTTGACGGCTTCGACAAGACGCCAGTGGCCTGGCTTGCCTGGCCAAGCGCAGCGCCCGGAACACAGATCTATTCAAGCGTTCGCCCGCTGGTGGCCATCACTCTTGGCCTGCTCGGGCTCTATCTCTTCGGCATCAGCTTGGCGGGTGCCGCCGAAACCCGCGAATTGCGGCGCCAGGCCTGGAAGTCAAGGTATGAAGCCATGCACGACCCACTGACCGGCCTGCATAATCGAAGCGGCCTGGTGGACGAATTGCGGCAGTCGCTTGTGGTCGGCCAGGGACCCGCTTGTCTGCATATCATCGACATCGATGGGTTCAAAGCAGTCAACGATGCCTGGGGCCATGCCGTGGGTGACGAACTCATCAAGCGGGTGGCCAGTACGCTGGAGAACATCCATCCGGACGTCACCGTCGTCGCCCGTATCGGCGGTGACAAATTCGCCATTCTGCAAAGCTTCGAGCGGTCGCAGGACGAGGTGAATGCCAATCTTCTGTCCGCCCTTTCCGTGCCGTTTCACATCAGCGGTCGAACCATCGAGATCGGTGCGAGCATCGGCTTCGTGACTGGTCATTCGGGCGAGGATGCGCATGAACTGATCCGCCGTGCGGATATCGCCCTCTACCGCGCCAAGGCGCAGGGCCGCAGCCAGGCGGTGCGCTACAGTCCTGAACTGGATCGCATTCGCGAGGAAAGGGCATCACTCGAGGCCAAGCTGCGCCATGCGCTGCATCACGACCAGATCCAGCCCGTATTCCAGCCCCTGGTCTGCGCCCGCACCGGCAAGATCCGCGGCGTCGAGGCTTTGGCACGCTGGCTCGATCCGGAAGGCCAGCGCAGCCCCGACCTTTTCATACCGCTTGCCGAACGCTGCGGCCTCATCGATACGCTCGGGTTGCAGATGATCCGCAAGTCGATGCGAGCGATCAGTGGCTGGCAGGAACTCGGCCTTTCGGTGAATGTCTCGCCGATCCAGCTGTGCAATCCGAATTTCTCCGCAGCCGTTCTCAAAGTGCTCAGCCAGGAAGGCTTCGATGCGCGCCGCCTGACGCTGGAAATCACCGAAAGCGTGCTGATGAAGAACCCTGAGCAGGCACAAAGATCGATCACTGTTCTGAAAGCGGCAGGCATCCGCTTTGCGCTCGACGATTTTGGCTGCGGCTATGCCAGCATCGGCACGCTGCGCGCCTTCGGTTTCGACCGGATGAAAATCGACCGTTCGCTGGTGGTGGCAGCGGCAGAAAACGCATCCGGGCGCGACGTGCTCTACGCGACCATTGCACTGGCAACGGCGCTCAGCATTCCGGTCACCGCCGAAGGCATCGAGACCAGCGATCAGGCGGATATGGTCAGGGCCGCCGGATGCGACCAGTTGCAGGGCTATATGCTGGGCAAGCCGATGCCGCTGGCCGATCTGGAAAAGGCACTCGCCGCCAAGGTCGCCAACTGGGCCGAACCGCCCATCTCGCAACGCTCGGCGACAGGACTTGAATCCCGCCGGTCCGTCACCAAATAAGGTTCGACCCGCTGGTCCGGGCCCCTCTGGCGAAAGCTTCGGCACTTTCGCGATGTCGGACCGTTTCCGACTTCGTTGCCGACCTTTCTAAGAGGTAGACCATGATCTCCGATATCGCCGCCTGGCTTTTTGCCCTTTTCGTCATCGATCCGCTACAGGCGGAAGTCCGCGAAAGGGTCGCGCAAGCCAATCTGCCGGTCGAAGCCATACAACAATCCCAGCAATGCGTGACGACCCAGGCACCTCTGCTTCTCGAGCGTGCCACCAATGATCCATCCTGGGCAGTTGGTACGGCCGTGAGCGTTGCTGTCGGCTGGACCCCAACCACCCAGTTGTTTGATACGGCGGACCCGAACTGCGCGGTTCTTGTGCGCGTGTTCTCAGGCAATGGCAGCGAAGACGCTGCGTCCTGATCGACAGACTGCGCCGACCTCGTAGGGAAATCGGCGCAACATATTCATCAGCGGTCAATTTTGGCGTGCCAGCGCCGTTTGCGCCATGGAGAGCACCGCCACTGCGCACACGGCCCTCCCTCCGGGTGCAATCAACACGTTATGCGGCGACCCCTTCGCGGCTGGCAGCCTTCTTCAGAAGATCCGAGAGGATCTGGTTGAAGCGCTGCGACTGCTCGAATTGCGGCGTGTGACCGCATTCTTCGAGAACGATGATCTCCGCCTGGCGGCAGAGCGCAGCGGCCGCTTGGGAATGCGACAGCGGCAAGACGATATCCTGGCGCCCGTGCACGATGGTCACGGGGATCTGAAGGGCGCCGAGAATTGCCCGCGAACGGTCAACAATCTGCGGCTTCTGACCGGAAAGACTGGTCATGCTGCGCATGGTTGCCAGGAAAGGCGCAACGGCGCCGGGCTTATGGACGTTGCGCGTCACACAGGCACGCAACTCCTCGGTCACCACCGACGGATCATGGAAAAGAGCTTTCAACTGCTGCTCGACGGCCATTGGGCCGGGTCTGTTCAACAATTCGCCAAGGAAGGGCAAGGTCATCAGGCGGAAAGGCAGATAGGTCTCCCGGCCCAGGGTTGCTGCATCGGCAAGCAAGAGCCCGACAACACGGTTCGGCTGAAGATCGGCCATGCGCAGAGATATCGCTCCGCCGAGCGAATTGCCCACCAGCACCAGATTCTGAAGACCGAGCGCATCGGCAAAGCGCCATGCAAACCGGCTGAAACTGTCTGGATCATAGGGCTGCGCACCCATGCCGGACAGACCATGGCCGGGCATGTCCCAGGCTATCAGCCGCACCGTGCCATCGGCTGTGTCCAACTGCTTCTGCCACAGTTCCAGCGATCCCGCGATGCCATGCGTCATCAGAACGGTCGGACCGTCACCGCCGCGATCACGGTAGCGAATGTTCACACCGTCCACGACAATCATCTTATCCTGCATGTCGGCCTCCCTTCCTCTGTTCACCTCAACACCTCATCCGGCAGCCACCGCCCTTACGCGGTAGCTGCCGGATGTCATCAGACGTAAGCAGCCTCAACGCCGCCATCAACGGGCAGGTTGGCACCAACCACCCAGCGTGCATCATCGGAGCAAAGGAAGACTACGGGACCGGCAACCTCATCGGCAAGTGCCGGGCGCTTCATCAGTGCGGAGTCACGCTCGACACGCTCTTGCCCGAGCATCGAGACGAAATCGCCGAGGATCGGTGTGAAGACGGGACCGGGCGCGACCGAATTCATGCGGATGTCGTGCTGCATGAAGAGTTCAACGCTGCGCTTCTTCGTCCAGACGATCAGCGCCTCCTTGAAATACTGGTAGCAAGTCTCCTGGGCTACCGGGTTTGCGTCCAGCCATGCCTTGCCTGCGGCAAAGCCTGCCGTCGCGGCCAGCTGTTTGTGGGCGTCCAGGCGTTTCGGCCACTCAACGCCAAGGATGGAGGCGAAATTGACGATTGAGCCGCCCTTGGGCATGCGTGGCACCAGCGCGTCCGTCAAATGGCGCAGGCCCAGATAGTTGACCCTGGCGACCACGTCGCGATCGACGGTCCCAGGAACGCCTGCGGCATTCACCAGACCGTCGATCTGCGCGGGGAGATGGGAAATGGCCGCATCGATGGCGGCTGGATCACCGAGGTCCATCTTGACGAAACCGTCGAGGGTCACCATCGGATCGTTGCGATCGACGCCAATCACATGGGCGCCGTGAAAGCGGGCCAGCCGCGCAACTTCGCCGCCGATGCCGGAGGACGCTCCGGTTATCACAATTGTCTTGCCATGCAGTTTCATGGTTCACATCCTTCAAAAATAACTGGGAGGGCTAGACTGGCCCCACAGGTAGCGCGCAGTTGCGGGGCCAGTCTAGCAAGGTCTGACGGGACCAATTGCGGACGGTCAGAACGGATAGGCCGTCGCCTGGTCCTTCACGGAAACCCATTGCCACTGGGTGAACTCTTCGATATCGGCTGGACCGCCCATGCGGCTGCCATTGCCCGACTTGCCGCGACCGCCAAAGGGCGCATAGGGGCCACCATTCACCGTCTGGTCGTTGATGTGGAGCTGGCCGACATTCAGTTGATCGCCAAGCGCCATGGCGCGTCCGACATTGGCGGAGATCACACCGGCGGCCAAACCGTATTCCGAGCGGTTGGCCAGTTCGACGGCGTCCTCGTCGCTCTTGAACGAGACGATGCAGGCGACCGGTCCAAAAATCTCCTCGTCGAAGGCGCGCATGCCGGGCTTGACGCCGGAAAGCACGGTTGCCTTGTAATAACGCCCATCATGCGTACCGCCGGCCAGAAGCTCTGCCCCCTTGGCAACGGCGTCATCGACTATGGCCTGGATACCGGCCACCTGCTGGTCGGAAATGATCGGGCCCAAGGCAACCTGATGTGTCGAGGGATCGCCCACCGGCAGGTGCGAGGCCTTGGCAGCCAGCCTTTCGCTGAGGCCGGCAACAATCTTTTCATCGGCGAGAACAAGACCGGTTGCCATGCAGATCTGTCCCTGATGCAGGAAGGCACCCCAGGCGGCATTGGAGGCGGCGACATCGAGATCGGCATCATCAAGGATGATCAGGGCGTTCTTACCGCCGAGTTCCAGCTGCACCTTCTTCAGGTGCTTTCCGCACAATTCGCCGACCTTGGAGCCGCCGCGCGCCGAACCTGTGAACGAAACCATCGCGATATTATCATCGGTGCAGAGCGCTTCGCCGGCTTCTGCACCACCCGGAATGATGTGCAGCACGCCTTTGGGCAGACCGGCATCCTCGAAAATGCGGGCAATGATGATGCCGCCGGAAATCGGCGTGCGCGGATCGGGCTTGTGGACAACGGTATTGCCCAAAGCCAGGGCCGGCGCGATAGAGCGGATCGACAGGACAAGCGGAAAGTTGAAGGGCGAAATGACGCCGACAACGCCGTGCGGCACGCGGCGTGCGTAATTGGTGCGGCTGTCCATGCCCGGCAGGAAGGCGCCTGTCGGCGCAGTCGCAAGTGTTGCCGCCTGGCGGATGAACAGCGCGCCATGTTCGACTTCGATCATCGCCTTGGCATGGATGGAGCCGGACTCCCTCATGATCCACGGCGCCAGTTCCGCGCCGTTTTCTTCCAGAAGATCGGCAGCCTTGTTGAGGATCTTTGCCCGCTCCGATGCGAGCATCCTGGCCCATTCCTTCTGGGCGGCCTTCGCCTCGCCGGCGGCGCGGGCAATATCCTGCGCTCCACCAAGGCCCACGCAGGCGACATGCGATCCATTGGCCGGATCGAGCACATTGACCGTGCCGGCAGCGGTTGCCTGCCAGCCGGAGAAATAGGCAAGGCCGTCCCAGCGGCTGGATTGCAGGAAGTCGGGGTGATGAATGTTCATGATGAGTGTCTCCTCAAGCTTCGAATTGAGCAGGACAAGCTTCGCCTTCGGCACGAAACAGGGTTTCGCCCGGCAGTCGGTGACGACGACGGTGCAGTCCTCCGATCCGTCTCCTCAACGGCTCTGACACCATGCAGCAAACAGCGTGCCAATTTCGGTAGAAGGCCTGGCGCAAGCGCTGGAAGCATGGGCAACGGCTGGAAAGACTTATCTTTTGGCAAATCAGGATCGGGACAGGACAGGCAGAAAGTGCTTGCAAGACTTCATCAAATGATAAAAAATTTCGTGTAATACCCGATCTTATGAAAGCTCTCCCATGCCCGACGATCTGCTGCCGCGCTTGATCTCCCTGGCTGCCGCCTCCAAGAAGACCGGCAAGATGCTGTCGCGCGGCGCTTTCGACGAGCTGGATTCCGGTGCATCGCCGACCTTGAGCGAACTGACCGAGACCCTGCACTTCTCGCTCGGCGACGGACGGATCTGGCTCAACGACCAGCGCATGGTGCTGATGCAGGCGCAGGTGCTTGGACGGCTGCGTCAGGAGGTCATCGATGCCTTCGGCGTCGAGGCCGCCAAGGGCCTGTTCATGCGGGTGGGCTATATGCAGGGCGTGCGCGACGCAGAACTGATCCAGAAACGCTTTCCCAACGAGGATCTCACCCATGCGCTGGCCGCCGGTCCGCGCGTTCATACGCTGGAAGGCTTCGTCAAGGTGACGACGCGACACTTCCGTTTCGACGGCAAAAGGGGCACCTATTTCGGCGAATTCCTCTGGGAGGATTCCTCGGAAGCAGCCGAACATATTGCCCATTACGGACTTGCCAGCGAGCCGGTCTGCTGGATGCAGACAGGCTATCCCACCGGCTATACGAGCACATTGTTCAAGCGTCCTGTGATCTTTCGCGAGATAGAATGCGTGGCCATGGGTGCGCCGCACTGCCTGGTGATAGGCCAGAATGCCGAGGAATGGGGCGATGACGCACCGGAGCGGGCCTATCTCGGGCTGGAATGGAAACGCACACGACCGACAAGCAACAGGCCAATTCCGCCGCCCACCGAAACGGAGGGCGAGGACACACCGGAAGACGAGGCGCCGCTAGAGGCAGTTGGCCAGATCGTTGGCGTCTCGGCGAGTTTCCTTCGGGCTCGCGCCATGGTCGAAAAAGTGGCTGATACCGAGGCCACCGTGCTGCTCATCGGTGAATCGGGCGTCGGCAAGGAGGTATTTTCACAGCAGCTGCACCGCCTGAGCGCCCGCGCGGGTGCGCCATTCGTGGCGATCAATTGCGCCGCCATTCCAGACAACCTGGTCGAATCGGAGCTGTTCGGGGTCGAAAAAGGCGCCTTTACCGGCGCCGTCGCTTCACGCGCCGGCTATTTCGAACGGGCAGCATCCGGCACGCTCTTCCTCGATGAAATCGCATCGCTTGCCTATGCCGCACAGGGAAAGCTGCTGCGCGCCATCCAGGAGCGACAGATTGAGCGCGTCGGCGGCACACGTACAATTCCCGCCGATGTGCGGGTGATTGCCGCCTCAAACGTCGATCTCGCCGATGAAGTGCGGGCCGGACGCTTTCGCCAGGACCTCTACTTTCGCCTCTGCGTTTTCCCGATCGTCATTCCGCCGCTTCGCGAACGTCGCGATGACATTCCCTTCCTGGTGTCGCACTTCCTGGCGCAATTCAAGCAGCGCCACCGCCGCACCTGCCGCGGGCTGACGCACCGGGCCATGGATGCACTGCTCGCCTATGCGTTTCCCGGCAATATTCGTGAATTGCAGAACCTGATCGAGCGCGGCGTGATCTTTGCCGATGCCGGCGGCCAGATCGATGTCCAGCACCTGTTCAGCGGACATGAGATCTCGCCGGTCTTTCCCCAGCATTTGAGCACCGAAGGGCGGGTGCGCGCCTATGGGCAAACCGATCAACCCTTGCCGGCACAGGCACCAGGCCGGATCACCTCAGCCGAGGATCTCGCAGAGGCGGAGGAAGCGCTATACCGGGACGCCATGTCCCAGGCCGGTGGCAATATCTCGTCGGCCGCCCGTCGCCTAGGCCTCAGCCGGGCGAAGTTCGAGTATCGCCTGAAGAAATTCGCTCTCTCCGGCAAGCGCTGAGCCCGAGAGAGCGCCTCAACCAACAGTTTTGCGCGCCCAGTTCGCAGACGCTTCAATCCCGCCGAGCGGAAACAGATGGATGCGGTCGAGCAGGCTATCGGGGTTATTCACCTTGTAGGCCTCAAGCGCCTGCACGAGATCCGTCGGTTCATAGGGCGTCAGAAGGCGCGTCACATCGAGCGCACGCTTCTGCAGGATGGACAAAGAAGGCCCGACGCCGCAGGAGAGCGCATATTTGATCAGTGTTTGCAGCTTGGCCGGACCCGCAACGCCCACATGCACGGGCAGAGTCACACCAATCGACGCCAGACGCTCCACCCAGCGGATGATCCCCTGCGCATCAAAGGCAAACTGCGTGGTAATCGCCATGCGCGCATCCGTGCGGCTGGCATAATCCTGCTTGGTCAGAAGGGCTGCATCCATCACCTTTGTCGTGCCGTCGCGCTCGATATCGCGATTGCCTTCCGGGTGACCGGCCACATGCAGATCGGTAAAGCCCATGGCATCAAACAGACCGGTTTCAATCATATCGATCGAGCTTGTGAACATGCCGCACGCAGTGGCATTGCCACCGGCAAGCAGCAGGGCCTGGCGCACATCCGCCTCGTTGCGATAGCGCGACAGCAGATCTTGCAATTCGGCGCGTCCCGCCAGAGACCGCGCCGGCAGATGCGGCATGACCGCAAAACCCTCGCGGTTCAACCGGCGCGCTGTCGCCACCATATCATCCAGCGGTGTGCCATCGATATGCGCCAGATAGATGCGGGTTTGACCGGGGCAGAGCAGGCGAAAATCCGCGATCTTGGCCGCCGTGCGCGGCATCACTTCGATCGACCAGTGATCGATCAGACGCGACCTGCGCGCGCTCGAAGTCACGCCTGCCCCTTCATGGCTGTTCATGCGCATGTCCATCCTCTTCCTCCACAGTTCCCTAGCAATAATGTATACATAAAATTCAAAACAGCAAAGACAGATTCATAAATTCGCGGCATTAACGGCGATACAATGGGGATTTCGCCAAGCCCTGGATAAATCCGCCCTCGCCGATGTATTCATCTGTTGCAAGGTGGAAACCTTTCTGGCAGTCTGGCTAGTGAGGAGAAAGCGATGAGGGCCTCATCGCCATCAGCCGTCCATAGCGGTCGGTTGAAGCATCATAAAGTCTTGGGAGGGACGCTTATGCATGCATGCAGCAAAGGGGTTGCGCCATGAGCGAACCCTGTTTTGACGTCGCCCATCTGGGGCATGTAGAGCTTTATTCCGATCGTTTTGAGGAAAGCCTGGATTTTTTCACCCGCGTCTATGGCCTGACGGCAAGCCGGGTGGAAAAGGACTGCGCCTATTTGCGCGCCTTCGACGATTACGAATTTCATACGTTGAAACTGTCGCGCCACCATACGACAGGCATTGGTCATGTCGGCTACCGCACAAGTTCCGAGGCCGCACTTCTGCGACGCGTGGCGGTGATCGAGTCCATGGGCTGCGGCATTGGTTGGGTGGAGGGCGACGAAGGCCATGGCCGCGCCTACCGTTTTACCGATCCAGACGGCCATATTTTCGAACTCTATTACGACACGTGCATCTATGAGGCGCCGCCGGACGAAAGGCCGGCGCTGAAGAATATCGCCCAACGCTATCATGGTCGCGGCGCATGCCCTCGCCGGCTCGACCATCTGAATCTGCTCGCAACCGATGTGCGCGCCATCCGCACCTTCATGACGCAGGCGCTCGGCAGCCGGGTGACGGAGCAGATCGCGCTCGACAATGGACGCCTTGGCGGCTGCTGGTTCACCGTCAATAACAAGACCTATGATATTGCCTATTCGGAAGACCACACCGGCGCCAAGGGCCGCTTCCACCATGTGACCTACGCCGTGGACCAGCGCGAAGACATCCTGCGGGCTGCCGATATCTTTCTTGAAAACGGCGTCCATATCGAAACCGGCCCGCACAAGCACGCGATTCAGGGCACATTCTTTCTCTATGTATGGGAACCCGCCGGCAACCGCGTGGAACTCGCCAATGCCGGTGCACGCCTGATCCTGCGCCCGGACTGGCCGACCGTGACCTGGACGGAGACCGAGCGCAAGAAGGGCCAGGCCTGGGGCCTGAAGACCATCGACACTTTCCACACCCACGGCACGCCGCCGGTTCAACACAAGGAATAGATCCATGTCCAAAACGGCATTGGTGATCAGCGCCCGGTCGTCAATCCAGCCGCGCCGCGCAGGGTGGCGGGCCATTCGATGATTTCAATTCTGAATGAGGAGGCAGGCCGAAAAGGCCCGCAGGCATGACCCATGACCGATTACATCATGACGCTTCGCTGCAACAATAGAAGTGGCATTGTTGCCGCCATTGCCGGACGGATCGCCCGCGAGGGCGGTGATATTACCGAGGCACACCAGTTCGACGATCCGGAAACCGGCATGTTTTTCATGCGGGTGGCCTTTCGTCTCGAGAGTGCGATCGACCCTCTGCGGGCAGGCCTTGGCGAGGATATCGCACGGTTTGGCCTAGACCTGACACTTCGTCCGGCGGGAAGCAAACGCAAGGTGCTGCTTCTGGTGTCGAAATTCGACCATTGCCTCGGCGATCTTCTCTACCGCGCGCGCATCGGAGAGTTGAACATAGAGCCGGTCGCCATTGTCGGCAATCACGCCCGCGAAACACTGAACCTGACCCTACTGGGGCAGATCCCCTATCACCACCTGCCCGTCACCAAAGACAATAAGGCCGAGCAGGAAAATGCGGTGCGCCACCTGATCGAGGAGACAGGCGCCGAACTGGTCGTACTCGCCCGTTATATGCAGATCCTGTCCGACGCGTTTTCCGCATTCCTGTCGGGCCGCTGCATCAATATCCACCACAGCTTCCTGCCCGGCTTCAAGGGCGCCAAACCCTATCACCAGGCGCACAGAAGGGGCGTGAAGATGATCGGCGCAACGGCCCATTATGTGACCGGCGATCTGGATGAAGGGCCGATCATCTGCCAGGATGTCGAGCCGGTCAGCCATGCCGATACACCGGACGATCTGGTGCGCAAGGGGCGCGACATCGAGCGGCGCGTACTGGCCCGCGCTGTTGCCTGGCACCTGGAAGATCGCGTATTGTTGAACAAGGACAAGACCGTCGTATTTGCCAAATGACGTCGTCTGCTTGAGGAGGGGCGCATGCGGATCGGCTTTTTGGGGTATGGAGAAGCAGGCCGCGCCTTTCACGAAGGCCTGACGAGACCGGATCTGTCGGTCCTTGCCTATGATCACGCGCTGCGCGGCCAGGCTAATGGCGACATGCGCGCAGCCATGACGGAACGCGGTGCGGCAGTGGTTGAAACCGCGGGTGAGCTTGCTACTGCCGACTGGATCTTCAGCGCCGTAACCGCCGACCAGAGCCTTGCCGCCGTCGCAGACCTTGCGTCCCATCTGAGACGGGGACATCTGCTGATCGACATCAACTCGGTCTCGCCGGAGCGCAAGCGGGCAACGGCATCGCTGGTGGCGCGTTCAGGGGCCGACTATCTCGACATGGCAGTGATGGCGCCGGTTCACCCGCGCCGGCACGCAACGCCGGTGTTGATTGCAGGGCCTCTGGCCGAGCCGCTTTTGCCAAAGCTGACAGCGCTTGGGTTTTGCGCAGAAATTGCCGGCCCGACGATCGGTGCGGCAACGGCCATCAAGATGGTCCGCTCCCTCTTCGTCAAAGGGCTTGAGGCGCTGACCGTGGAGACGCTGCTTTCCGCGCAGGCCTCCGGCTGTTACGACTATGTCCTGGCCTCGCTGTCCTCCTCCTATCCGGGCCTCAACTGGCCGGATTTTGCCGCCTATCAATTCGAACGGACGCTGCGCCATGGCGAAAGGCGCGCCGCCGAAATGCGTGAAAGCGCCGAGACATTGGCAGCTCTTGGCCTGCAGGGCACGCTGGCAGACGAGATCGCCGATGTACAGGCAGCCATGGGACAGTGCGGACTTGGCGCGGAAACCGATCTGCATGATGTGGTGAAAGCCAGCCTGAAGAAGCGCATGTCCTGACACAGCCGATGATAGGCTTGCCTTACCGGGCGTGTTATACAGACGAGAGGTACGCGCACGGCGCGCAGGCGATGGCGAGCGAGGCATCGGCAGGAATGAGCAGGGAAGCAGACATGAAGCAGGGGGAAGCGGCCACGCATGGCCGGAGGGCCGTTATCGAGTTGCGGGAACGGATCTTGAGCGGCGAGTTGCAAGGGGGAACCCGGCTGTTCGAAGTGCCACTGGCGGAACTGCTCGATATTTCCCGCACCCCTGTCCGCGAGGCCCTGTCACGGCTGGCTGAAGAAGGCCTGCTCGACCGGTTGCCGAGTGGCGGCTTCATCGTGCGGCGCTTTGGCTTCACGGATGTGGCCGATTCAATCGAAGTGCGTGGCGTGATGGAGGGCATGGCGGCAAGAGTTGCAGCAGAACGCGGCGTCGCGCCGGAACTGATGGCCGAGATCAAGGAAACGGTAGCCCGGCTTGACGCCTGTTTCGGCGAGGATGCCGACGATCTCGACTTCGACACCTATGCGGATCTCAACGAGATTTTCCACAAACAGATGGCGGGGCTTTGCGGCAGCGACGTTATCCGCCGCGAAGTGGAACGGGCGAGTGCCCTGCCCTTTGCCTCGCCCTCCGCCTTTCTGCCCAACCGCTCGGACATCATGGCGTTTCGCCGTTCGCTGCGCACGGCGCAGGAGCAGCACCGGGCGCTGGTGCGCGCCATAGAGCAGCGCGAGGGCGCGCGGGCTGAGGCCATTGCGCGCGAACATGCGCGCACGGCCCGCAACAATCTTGAATACATTTTGCACGAAGACCCCTCACTCCTCGACAAGGTCAAGGTTCTGGCGCTCGTCCAGGCCTGATCCGGTTTGTCTGAGCGTTTTCAAGGCGCCACCCTGCGGCGTCTTAGCTTCTGCATGCCTGAAAATCTGTCGGACCGGATGATTTTGCACTTGCAAATCATCGCGCTTCGTCGTTCTGTGTATACAGGAGACAATATCAATCGGGAGGAGGCACTCAGATGAAATCCAGCTTGAGCCAGGTATTGGCAGATTCACGCAATGCCGTCGATTTGCTGCGCAACACCAAGGGCGGCATGTATGTATACCCGGTCGTCGCACCGGAATTTGCCAACTGGCGGAGCGAACAAGCCGCATGGCGCCATTCCGCCGTGCTATTTGATCAGTCGCACCACATGGACGAACTGATCGTCGAAGGCCCGGAAGCCGAAAAATTCCTCAGCCATCACGGCATCAATGCATTTTCGAATTTCGGCCTGAACCGCGCCAAGCATTTCGTGCCGGTCACGCCCAATGGTCACGTCATCGGAGACCACATCATCTTCCGCGAACGCGAGGACAAGTTCATCCTCGTCGGCCGCGCCCCGACATCCAACTGGCTGATGTTCTGTGCTGCCTATGGCAAGTGGAATGTGCGCATCAAGCACGATCCGCGTTCGCCGTCGCGCCCCGAGGGCGAGCGCGTTCTGCGCACGCATTACCGCTTCCAAATCCAGGGACCGGATGCGCCGAAGATCTTTGAAAAGATGAATGGCGGACCGGTCCAGGAAATCAAGTTCTTCCACGTCGATTGGATCAATATCGGATCGAAGAAGGTGCAGGCGCTGCGCCACGGCATGTCCGGCGCACCGGGCCTGGAAGTCTGGGGTCCTTACGAGGACAAGAGCTATATTCTCTCCTGCATTCTGGAAGCCGCAAAGGATGCCGGCGTCGATCTCGTGCGCTGCGGCAGCCGCGCCTATTCCACCAACACGCTGGAATCGGGATGGATCCCCTCGCCTCTGCCGGGGATCTATACCGGCGACGGCATGATGGCGGCCTATCGCGATTGGCTGGGCGCCGACAGCTATGAAGCCATGGGCTCGATTGGCGGCAGCTTCGTCTCCGACAATATCGAGGACTATTACGTCAATCCGTTCGAGCTGGGCTACGACTTCTATATCGGCTGGAAGAAGGATGACTTCATCGGCAAGGCTGCGCTGGAAAAGATGAAGACCCAGACCAACCGCCGCAAGGTGACCTTCGAGTGGAATGCCGAAGACGTGGTGGAGGTCATCGCATCGGCCTTCCGGCCGGGCGAAGACCACTACAAGTGGATCGATTTCCCGCAGCCGAACTATGCCTCATCCAGCGCCGATCTGATCCTGCGCGACGGCAAGAAGGTGGGCATGTCGATGTTCAACGGCTATTCCTACAATGAGCGCTGCGTACTGTCGCTCGGCGTGGTGGATGCCGATGTCAAGGAAGGCGAAATCCTCACGCTGGTCTGGGGTGAGCCGGATGGTGGCTCGGGTAAAACCTCCACCGAACGCCATAAGCAGGCCCATATCCGCGTCCGGGTTTCGCCAACCCCTTACGCATCCCAGGCACGCGAAAGCTATGCCGACAGCTGGCGCACGAAGCGCCCTGCCTGATCGGGCGATGCCATAAAACTCATGCAAACGGCGTCCGTAAGGGCGCCGTTTCGCGTTGTAGCGACTGGTAAGTGTCGCGTTGCTGGGGTGGCGGCCGGCGGGCAGCCAAGCGCGTTTCTCAGCGGATGGTTGATCGCGTCAGATCGCCAAGAGAGCGTCCAGCTCGGACGAGCGCGCCAGAAGATCGGCGGATGCCGCATGCAGCGCGATACTGCCGCGGTTGAGCACGATCGCCTCGTCGGTGAGCGGCAGAACCTTGCGAGCCTTCTGCTCGACGATCACGGCCGATAGCCCTTCCTCCGTCACGATGCGGCGAAGGGCCGCCAGAAGTTCATCGACGATGATCGGCGCCAGTCCCTCAAGCGGTTCATCCAGCAGCAGCACACGCGGATTGAGCATCAGCGCACGCCCGACGGCCAGCATCTGCTGCTCGCCGCCCGAGAGCTGGTTGCCGAGATTGCGGCGGCGCTCTTCCAGCCGGGGAAACATGGCATAGATGGCCGACACATCCCAGCGCCCCTTGCGGGCAGCAGCCGTGAGATTTTCTTGCACGGTCAGCGAGCGAAAGATATTGCGCTCCTGCGGCACCCAGCCGATACCCGACGCGGCACGCTGCTCCGGCCGAAACCGGGTGACATCGCGCCCGGCAAGGACAAGCCGCCCGGAATGGTGGGTTGTCACGCCGATGATCGTGTTGATGAGCGTCGTCTTGCCGGCACCATTGCGCCCGAGAAGCGCCAGCGAGCGCCCCTCGCCAAGGGTCAGCGAGATGCCACCCAGAACCTGTGCCTCACCATAGCCCGCGACCAGATGTTCGATGTACAGCAGATCGCTCATGCCCCATCTCCCAGATAGATCGCCTTGACATCGGGATTGCGTGAAATCTCCTCGACCGTGCCTTCGGCAAACAGGCGGCCCGCCGCCAGAACCGAGATCCGGTCGGCAAAGGAAAAGACGAGATCCATGTCATGCTCGATCAGAACCACGGTCACATCGGCCGGCAGATCGCGCACGATGGACAGAACTTCGTGGCGATCCTCCTCCGGCACGCCAGCCGCCGGCTCATCCAGCAGCAGCACTTTCGGCTCAAGCGCGATGGCAAGGGCGATTTCCAGCAACCGCTGCTTGCCATAGGGCAGGCTCTTGGTCGGCAGGCACATGACATCGGCCAGACGGAAGCGTTCCATCAACGCGGCAGCCTCTTCGATCCCCGCCTTTTCAGCGGAAATTGCCCGCCAGATCCGCCGGCCTTCGCCTCGTCGTTCGCAAATTGCCAGCAAGGTGGATTCCAGCGGCGTCAGGTCACCAAACAGCTGATTGATCTGGAACGTGCGCGCCAGGCCCCGTTTCACACGGGCAAAGGATGTCGTTGCAGTGACATCCTCGCCCGCCAGAAGAATGCGCCCGCTGCTCGGCGTCAAAGCGCCGGTCAACAGATTGATGATCGTCGTCTTGCCGGCACCATTCGGGCCGATCAGCGCATGGCGCGCGCCGGGCCGAATGGTGAGCGAGACCTCGTTGGTGACGACAAGGCCACCGAAGCGCTTGACGAGAGCCTGAGTTTCGAGCGCCGGCACACTCATGGTCTGTCCTCCACAGGCTTCAGACTGGCCGGATCCGGCCCCATGCCGAGCCGGCTGCGCAGACGTGCGAAAAGCCAGACCGGATTGACCCGGTCGCGCCCGAGCAGCACCAGCACGACGAGGATGAGGCCGATCCAGAACATCCAGTATTGCGGCGTGACGACCGAAAGCCAGGCCCGCAAGAGGGTGAAGATGACGGCACCGACAATGCCGCCATAGAGATAGCCGACACCGCCGAGCACCAGCACGAGAAGCACATCTGCCGAGCGGTGAAAGGCGAGCACGTCCGGTGAAACAAAGCTTGTCGTCTGGGTGAGCAGCGCGCCGGCCGCACCGGCATAGAAGGCGGAAATCGTGTAGATGACGACGATGCGCCGGTTGGGAGCAATGCCCAGCATCGCGGCGCGGGTGTCGTTTCGCTTGATCGCCTTCAGCGACAGGCCGAAGGGCGAATTGACGATACGCCTTGCGATGAAGGTGAGCACAAACAGCGATGCCAGGCAGTAGAGATAGCCGGTGCGGCCCCAGAGATCGAATTCAAAGAGACCGGCCACCGGCTCGATCATGATGCCGCTCAAGCCGTCGGCCCCGCCTGTGAGCCAGGAGGCCTGGTTTGCCGCCTCCGCCAACAGCATGCTGACACCGAATGTCGTCATCAGCCGTGTGAGATCCGAGCCGCGCAGCACAAGAAAGCTGGTCGCAAGCCCCACAAGCCCAGAAACCAGACCGGCCAGCAGTAGGCCCATCAGGGGTTCGGCCACCAGATGCAGCGCCGCAAGACCAGCCACATAGGCGCCAACACCGAAGAAGGCGGCATGGCCGAGCGACAGGATGCCGGCATAGCCGACGATGAGATCAAGCGAGACGGCAAACAGGGCCAGAATGGCAATCTCTGCCAGTAGCAGCTGTTGCGAGGGAAAGACGAAGGCGACGGCCAGCGCCGCCAGCCAGAAGCAGATTTCGACAAGGCTCCAGCGGCTCTTGCGCTTAAGGAACCCGGTTGCCTGATCTTTTGCGAGGTCGGGCTTCATCGGCCGCCCTCCCGGAAAAACAGCCCATTCGGGCGAAGGATCAGGAAAAGGATCATCACCGCATAGATGATGAAGGCCCCAAGAGACGGGATGTAATACTTGCCAGCGACATCGGCTATGCCGAGCAGCATGGCGGCCAGAAACGGCCCGGTGATCGAGGATGTGCCGCCGATCGTCACGACGATCATGAAATAGATGAGATATTTCAGCGGAAAGTTCGGATCGAGCCCGAGCAGTTCCACGCCCAGCGCGCCGCCGAGGCCCGCAAGGCCGGAGCCGAGCGCGAAGGTCATCACAAAGATCAGCGACACATTGATGCCAAGCCCGCGCGCCACGCGGCCATCATCAACGGCAGCGCGCAGCTGGCTGCCGATGCGGGTGCGGGTCAGGGCCGCCTGTAGCGCAATGGTGAGAAGCGCGCAGATGACGATGATGAAAAGGCGATAGCGGCCAATGCCGACGCCCAACAGCGTGAAGCGGCCGGACAGTTCCGGCGGAAGCGCGATCAGCTGCTGCTGGCCGCCCATCACATAGTCAATGCCAGCAACGGCCATGAAGACGAGACCGATGGAAAACAGCACCTGATCGAGATGCGGTGCCGCATAGAGCCTGCGGTACAATGTGACCTCCAGAAGCCCGCCCAGCGCTGCAGAAACGAGGAAGGCTGCCGGCAGGCACCAATAGAATGAGATGCCGTAGCGGTTCATCATCACGACAGTGATATAGCCGCCGGCCATGGCAAAAGCGCCATGCGCCAGATTGACGAAATTCATCAGGCCGAGCGTGACGGCGAGCCCACAAGCCAGCACGAAAAGCAGCATGCCATAGGCGATACCATCGAACAGAATGGTCAGCATCGGTACTTCCTGGCAATCATGAATATCAAAGCAAAGAAACCACGAACACTCGAGGTTTATATTTTAAATCATAGACTTACGGGAGCGCATACCGCTCCCGCATCTACTTTGCGTGGCGAACCGGTCGGGAAGACGGAGCAAGACCCCCATACTTCACGGTCCTTGCCGCTTGCGCCCTGTTCAGGGCGTGTTCGGGTCGCGCACCTTGGGGAAGGTTGCGAATTCGACGTTGTAGAGCTCGCCACCCACTGATTTCACCTCGCGCATATAGATATCCTGCACGATGTCACGGGTCTTGGCATCGATGGTGATGGGGCCGCGCGGGCTGATCCAGGACATGCCCTTCATCGCCTCGATCAACTTGGTGCCATCCGTATCGCCCTTGGTCTTCTCAAGTGCTGCATAGGCCAGCGCCATGGCATCATAACCACCAACAGACATGAAGTTCGGCCGCATATTGTTGTTGGCCTTGCGCACCTCGGCAACGAAGGCCTTGTTTTCCGGGCTGTCATGGTTTGCCGAATAGAAGTGCCCGGTAATCACGCCAAGTGCTGCATCGCCCATGCCGTTCAGGAGGTCGTCATCGGTCACGTCACCGGTGGCAATCAGCTTGATGCCGGCATCGCGCAGGCCACGCTCGACGAATTGCTTCATGAAGATGGATCCGACGCCCGATGGCACGAAGACGAAGACCGCATCCGGCTTGATGTCGCGCACGCGCTGCAGGAAGGGCGCGAAATCCGGGTTCTGCAGAGGCACGCGCACGGCCTCGAGGATTTCACCGCCATCCTTCTTGAACTGGTCGGTAAAGCCCTTTTCGATATCGATGCCGGGGCCGTAATCGGTCACCAGTGTCACGACGCGCTTCAGCCCGTTCTTGGCAGCCCAGGTGGCGACAGGCACTGCCGATTGCGGACCGGCCATGCTGGTGCGGGTGAAGAATTCCGATTTCTGGGTGATCACCGAGGTCGTGGCAGAGGTGATGATGGCGGGAACCTTGGCCTGGTTCAATACGGGCGCGACAGACAGGGCAAGCGGTGTCAGCCCGAAGCCCATCAGCAGCGATGCGCCATCCTTGACGACCAGTTCCTGGGCGATGCGGCGGGTCTGATCGGCCGTGCCCGCATCATCGCGCAGCACCACTTCTACCTTCTTGCCGGCAACCGTGTTGCCATGCAGCGCCTGATAGGCCTTGATGCCGGCTTCCACCTGGCGGCCGGTTGAGGCAAATGGCCCGGTCATCGGCAGGACAAGACCGATCTTGACGCTTTCCTGCGCCTGAGCATTGGACAGGAACAGGCCGCAGACGGCAGCCCCGGCCATGAACACACGTCTTGATAAGGATGCCATGTATACTCCTCCCTTGGTTCAAACCATGCGGAGGGCACACTCCCATATGCCCATTCTTCGCCAAGTCGGCTTCTCCGCAGCAGAGCCCCAATCTCCTCATCAAGGCCACGCAGGGGCAATGTATACAGGAATATCGCGAAGAACAAGAGATCGCAGCGATGCCTGAAGGGCGAATGGGCCGGATGCGCGCACAAAAAAGCCGGTGCGTGATGAACACGCACCGGCCAGAGTTCAGAGGTCCGCCAGTCTTACTTCTTCTGCCAGCTCTTCACCAACTCGTCGTAATTCACGGTGATCGGCTTTTCCTTCTCGTTTGCAATCTTCAGCTGCGGCGCCAGGTTCCCCTTGGCAACGGCATCCTTGTTCCAATAGGCCAGATCATGCTCTGCTGCGAGCTTCGGGCCGATATCGCCTTGAACACCCGCGCGCTCAAGACGCTGAAGCACCTTTTCCTGCTCGCCGCACAGCGAATCCATGGCTGCCTGCGCGGTCTTTGCACCCGAGGATGCATCGCCGATCGCCTGCCACCACAACTGCGCCAGCTTCGGATAATCCGGAACATTGGTGCCGGTCGGCGACCATTGCACGCGGGCCGGCGAGCGATAGAACTCGATCAGGCCGCCAAGCTTGGGCGCACGATCCGTGAAGCTTTTGTGCTGGACCGTCGATTCCCGGATGAGCGTCAGGCCGACATGGCTCTTCTTCACGTCCACCGTTTTCGATGTGACGAACTGCGCATAAAGCCAGGCCGCCTTGGCGCGGTCAACCGGCGTAGATTTCAGCAGCGTCCAGGACCCAACGTCCTGATAACCGAGCTTCATGCCGTCCTTCCAGTAGACACCATGCGGGCTGGGCGCGAAACGCCATTTCGGCGTGCCGTCCGCATTGACGACCGGCAGACCATCCTTGACCAGATCGGCGGTGAAGGCTGTGTACATGAACATCTGCTGGGCGATTTCACCCTGCGATGGCACAGGCCCGGATTCCGAGAAGGTCATGCCCTGGGCAGAAGGCGGTGCATAGGCCTTCAACCAGTCGAGGTATTTCTGGATGGCATAGACCGAGGCCGGGCCGTTGGTATCCCCACCGCGGGCGACGCAGGAGCCGACAGGACGCGACTTTTCATCGACCTTGATGCCCCATTCATCGACCGGCAGACCGTTCGGCAGGCCCTTGTCGCCGTTGCCGGCCATGGAGAGCCAGGCATCGGTGAAACGCCAGCCGAGCGAGGGGTCCTTCTTGCCGTAATCCATATGGCCGAAGACCTTCTTGCCGCCTATTTCACGGCCGGTGAAGAACTCCGCGATATCCTCATATGCCGACCAGTTCACCGGCACGCCGAGGTCGTAACCATACTTCGCCTTGAAGTCGGCCTTGTTCTTTGCGTCGTTGAACCAGTCGTAACGGAACCAGTATAGGTTGGCGAACTGCTGGTCCGGCAACTGGTAGAGTTTGCCGTCCGGCGCCGTGGTGAATTTCAGACCGATGAAATCCTGCAAGTCGAGGCCGGGATTGGTGACGGCCTTGCCTTCGTTCGCCATCCAGTCAGTCAGCGAGCGGGCCTGCTTGTAGCGCCAGTGCGTGCCGATAAGGTCTGAGTCGTTGACATAGGCGTCATAGATGTTTTCGCCGGACTGCATCTGCGTTTGCAGTTTCTCGACCACGTCACCCTCGCCGATCAGATCATGGGTGACCTTGATGCCGGTGATGGCGGTAAAGGCTGGAGCCAGCACCTTGGCCTCATATTCATGCGTGGTGATGGTTTCGGAAACCACCTTGATCTCCATGCCGGCAAAAGGCTTTGCCGCATCGACGAACCACTGCATCTCCTTTTCTTGGTCGGCTCTTGTCAGAACCGACATATCCTTGACTTCCTTGTCCAGGAACTGCTTTGCCGCGTTCATATCGGCAAAGGCCGTCCCCGTCATGGCCAGCAGCATGGCTGCGGTCGTCGTCATCAGGTGCCGTCGCATAAGGTCTCCTCCCAAATTTGCGATTGCAGATTTTTTCCTATTACCGCCTGCCGGTTCCCATCCGGCAGGCCTTCCGGCCTTTTGCGGCCTAGACGAAGCGGAACACGCCGATCGCATAGACTACAGACAAGGCCAAAGCCCACCACAGGCTCGGCCCGCCAAGGCCAAGCCAAGCAAGATGAATGAAGGCCGAACCGAGCAGCGACACGAACAGACGGTCGCCGCGCGTCGTCTCGAACCTTAAAATTCCAGTGCGCGGGCCACCACCCGGCGAGACATATTCCCACACGCCCATGGCCGCGATCAGCGTGAAGATCACGATGAAGAAGATCGCTGTCGGCAGCGTCCAGGCCATCCATGAAAAGTCCATCGCGAGCCTCCTGTCACACGCGGCCAAGGGCAAAGCCCTTGGCGATGTAGTTGCGGACGAAATAGATGACGAGCGCGCCGGGTATGATGGTGAGTACGCCGGCAGCGGCCAGCACGCCCCAATCCATGCCCGATGCCGAGACGGTGCGCGTCATCGTGGCCGCAATCGGCTTGGCATCCGTCGTCGTCAGGGTCCGGGCAATCAGCAGTTCGACCCAGGAAAACATGAAGCAGAAGAAGGCAGCGACACCAATGCCGGATGCGATGAGCGGCATGAAGATCTTCACGAAGAATTTCGGGAAGGAATAGCCGTCGATATAGGCGGTTTCGTCGATTTCCTTCGGCACGCCGGACATGAAGCCTTCCAGAATCCACACTGCCAGCGGCACGTTGAACAGGCAGTGGGCGATGGCAACGGCGATATGCGTATCGATGAGACCGAAGGCCGAATAGAGCTGGAAAAAAGGCAGGGCAAACACTGCCGGCGGCGCCATGCGGTTGGTCAACAGCCAGAAGAACAGGTGCTTATCGCCCAGGAACCGGTAGCGCGAGAAAGCATAGGCTGCCGGAAGTGCTGCCGACACCGAAATCACCGTGTTCAGTACGACATAGATGATCGAGTTGATATAGCCATTATACCAGGACGGATCGGTAAAGATCACCGCGTAATTGCGCAGCGTCGGTTCCTGCGGCCAGAGCGAAAAGGCCCCGAGGATTTCGGAATTCGTCTTGAAGCTCATATTGGCGAGCCAATAGATCGGCAGGATGAGGAAGACGATGTAGATCGTCGGAACCAGAAAACCGAATCGGCTGCGTGTGCCAATGCTGCTCATGGCGCCCTCCTCACGTCTGCTCTGCATCGCTCTGCGTCATCACGGTGTAGAACACCCATGACAGCAGAAGGATGATCAGGAAGTAGATGATCGACATGGCCGCCGCAGGTCCCAGATCGAACTGGCCGACCGCCATCTTGACAAGATCGATGGACAGGAAAGTAGTGGAATTGCCCGGCCCGCCACCGGTCACCACGAAAGGTTCGGTGTAGATCATGAAACTGTCCATGAAGCGCAACAGGACGGCAATCAGCAGAACCCGCTTCATCTTCGGCAACTGGATGTAGCGAAACACCGACCAGCGCGACGCACCATCGATCTTGGCCGCCTGGTAATAGGCATCCGGGATGGACACGAGACCGGCATAGCAGAGCAGCACGACAAGGCTCGTCCAGTGCCAGACATCCATGACGATGACGGTTGCCCAGGCATCCACCGGGTCCTGCGTATAATTATAATCGATGCCGAGATTGTTGAGCACATAGCCGAGCAGGCCGATATCGACGCGACCGAAAACCTGCCAGATGGTGCCGACGACATTCCAGGGGATCAGCAGCGGCAGCGCCATCAGCACAAGGCAGACTGGCACACCCGGCCCGGTCTTTGGCATATTGAGCGCGATGAAAATGCCGAGCGGCACTTCGATGGCCAGAATAATGCCGGAAAAGACAAGATTGCGCGCAAGCGCATCCCAGAAGCGGTCGGAGGTGAGGATTTCGACGAACCAGTCGGTTCCGGCCCAGAAGAACTGGTTATTGCCGAACGTATCCTGAACCGAATAGTTCACCACCGTCATCAGCGGAATGACGGCGGAAAACGCCACCAGAACCAGAACCGGCAGCACCATGAACCAGGCCTTGTTATTCCATGTCGTGTTCATGTCTCAGCCCTCCATGCCGACGCGCCAGCTATCGGCGAAAATGCCGATGGCGGCCGGATCGAACGTCACGCGTGCATCCGCGGGGATCTCGTCATCCTCGGCCAGAACGATGGACAGAGGTTGACCGCAGAAACTTGCCCGCACGATCTTCTGGCGGCCGATATCCTCCACCTTGCCGATATCGATCGCCATGCCATCGCGCCCCAACCGCACGAATTCCGGCCGGATGCCCAGTTCAAGCTTTGCACCGCGCGCGAGTTTTGGCACGCCGGACAGGGCAATGGCCTGCTCGCCGATCCGCGCTAAAGCACCCTCCACCGTCACCGGCATGACATTCATGCCCGGCGAACCGATGAAATAGCCGACAAAGGTATGGCTTGGCCGCTCAAAGAGCTCCGCCGGCGTGCCGATCTGGACGATCTGCCCGTCATGCATGACGACAACCTTGTCGGCAAAGGTCAGGGCTTCCGTCTGGTCATGCGTGACATAGACCATGGTGAAGCGCGAGCTGCGATGCAGCCGCTTCAACTGCGAGCGCAATTGCCATTTCATATGCGGATCGATGACGGTGAGCGGTTCGTCAAACAGGATGGCATTGACATCCGAGCGCACCAGCCCCCGGCCGAGCGATATCTTCTGCTTCTGGTCGGCCGTCAGCCCCTGCGCACGGCGATTGGCCATGGATGCAAGGTCTGTCATCTCCAGAATGTGCGTAACGCGGCTTCGCACCTCAGCTTCCGGCACATGCCGGTTGCGCAGCGGAAAGGCCAGATTATCAAACACCGTCATCGTGTCGTAGACGACGGGGAACTGGAAGACCTGGGCAATGTTGCGCGCCTCGGTGGAGAGCGTCGTCACGTCCTTGCCGTCAAACAGTATGCGTCCATCGGATGGGTGCAGGAGGCCGGAAATGATATTGAGAAGCGTGGTCTTGCCGCAGCCGGAAGGGCCAAGCAGCGCATAGGCGCCACCATCCTCCCATTCATAGTGAACTTCCTTCAGCGCATAATCGCCGGCAGCCTTTGCCTTGGCGCTGTAGGCGTGGCGGATATGGTCGAGGGTGATACGGGCCATGTCGTCCTCCTCACGCCGCGACGGTGTCAGCAGAAACGAGCGCACGGCCCGTCTGCGGATCGAATGCCATCAGATGGCGGGCATCCAGATGCACATCGAGCATCTGGTCCGGATCGATATCGTGAATGCCATGGGTGAGCAGGACCCATTTTTCGCCGGCAAATTCCAGATGGATGAAGCTTTCCGAGCCGGCGATTTCCGACACTTGCGTGCGCGCCGAAAGGGGATGCGTAAAGGGCCGTGGCTTCAGCATCAAATGATGCGGCTGGAAGGCGATGGTGACCGGGCCGATCGGCATCCCGGTCAAATGCGCCGGCACCGGCATCACCGGTCGGCCCTCCAGCAGAAGGCTTGCGCCTTCATGCACCAGTTCGATCGTATTCAAAGGCGGATCGGCAAAGGTGCGCGCCGTCAGGAGATCGGATGGCTTGCGATAGACCTCGATCGTCTCGCCGAACTGCGTGACCCGACCTTCAGCAAGCGTGGCCGTGCTGCCGCCAAGCAGAAGCGCTTCCGAAGGTTCGGTCGTTGCATAGACGAAGATCGCTCCGGAGGCCGCAAAGATCTTCGGCAGTTCCTCGCGCAACTCCTCGCGCAACTTGTAGTCGAGATTGGCGAGCGGCTCATCAAGCAGAACCAGATTGGCATTCTTGACGATGGCGCGGGCGAGCGCCGTGCGCTGCTGCTGGCCACCGGAAAGATTGAGCGGCATGCGATCAAGATAGGGCGATAGACGCAGAAGATCGGCGGCCTTGCGCACCTCGCGATCAATCACTGCCGCATCCTTGCCGGCAATGCGCATGGGCGATGCGATATTCTCGTACACACTCAGCGCCGGATAGTTGATGAACTGCTGGTAGACCATGGCTATATTGCGCTTCTGCACCGGCATGCCGGTCACATCCACGCCATCCACGAAGATCTGGCCTTCCGTCGGGCGATCAAGCCCGGCCATCAGGCGCATCAGCGAGGTCTTGCCCGAGAGTGTCGGGCCAAGCAGGACGTTCAGCGTTCCCCGCTTGAGTGCGAGATTGGTCGGGCGGATGTGATAGTCACGCCCCACCATCTTCGACACATTGCGCAATTCCAACATGCCTTGGGCCTCCCAACCCTAAGCGAGTGATGACATACACGCTTCAAGCCCCTCCAAGGCTTAAAAGCGTCCCCCTCACACCGTCAGGCGGCGTGGCGGGCTCCGGTCATATAGTCTTCCAGACCGGCAGCCTGCGCAGCGGTCAGGAACAGCCCCTGCTTGGTGCGGCGCCAGAGAACATCCTCTGCCGTCACCGCCCATTCCTTGTCGATCAGCCAGCGAACCTCGGCCTCATAGAGCGAGCCGCCGAAATGGTAACCAAGATCAGCGGCAGTCTCGGCCTTGCCCAGCATGACGCCCGCATCGGTTCCATAGCAGCGCACCAGGCGTTCGGCATGGACCCTCGTGATGAACGGCGAGTGCGACAGAAGCCGCTTCACCTCCGCCTCAAAGCCAAGAACCGCGAAATCGCCGCCCGGCAACCGGCTGCCTGCCGTCCATGATGCGCCTCGGGTGCCAATCGCACCACCAATCTTTTCCAGCGCATGTTCGGCCAGCCGACGATAGGTGGTCAGCTTGCCGCCAAACACATTGAGAAGCGGCGCGCCCTCCGTCTCATCGAGCTTCAGCACATAGTCGCGCGTGGCTTCCTGCGCCTTCGACGCGCCATCATCATAAAGCGGCCGCACGGCCGAATAGCTCCAGACGATATCGGCCGGACGCACCGGCTCGGCGAAATACTCACTTGCGGCATTGCAGAGATAATTCACCTCTTCGTCGCTGATCCTGATGGCCTTCGGATCACCGGTATAGTCGCGGTCCGTGGTGCCGATCAGCGTGAATTCGCCCTCATAGGGAATGGCAAAGAAGATGCGGTTATCGGGATTCTGGAAAAAGTAAGCGCGTGCATGATCGAACTTCTTGCGCACCACGATATGGCTGCCCTGCACGAGGCGCACATTGTGGGCATTGTTGCGCCCCATGGCGCCGGCCAGCACCTGATCGACCCATGGGCCGGCGGCGTTGACAAGCATCCGGGCGCGGATCGTCTGCGTCTCGCCGCTCAGCGTATGCGCCACCGTCACGGCCCAGGCATCGCCATCTCGGCGCGCAGACGTCACCTTGTGACGCGACAGGATGGTGGCACCACGGATCTGCGCATCCCGTGCATTCAACACGACGATGCGCGCGTCATCCACCCAGCCGTCAGAATATTCAAAAGCGCGCCCAAACAGCGGCTTCAGCGGTTTTCCCGCCTCGTCACGGCGCAGATCGATTGTTTTCGTTGCCGGCAGAAGCTTGCGGCCGCCCAGATGATCATAGAGAAACAGTCCAAGCCGGATGAGCCAGGCAGGGCGCACGCCGCCCTTCTGGTAGGGCAGCACGAAACGCAGCGGCCAGATGACATGCGGCGCCATGGCCCAGAGCACTTCGCGCTCCATCAGCGCCTCGCGCACCAGACGGAATTCATAGTGTTCGAGATAGCGCAATCCGCCATGGATCAGCTTTGTCGAACCCGAAGAGGTGCCGGAGGCAAAATCATTCATCTCGGCCAGCGCAACCGAATAGCCGCGACCTGCCGCATCGCGGGCAATGCCGCAGCCATTGATGCCGCCGCCAATCACAAACAGATCGTAAACGCGCCCTTCAGCCATTCCCCACCCATCGCACTGCAGCAAACCTGAGCACTTGCGAAACAACTAAACTGTAATTCGAAATATATTCGAATGTCAAACGAATGCTATTCGCCATTCGTATGACCTGTCTTCACCGATGTTTCGATCAGAGCCACATCTTGCGCTGCACAGACCGCTCGGACACTTGCGGACGGACAGTGATCGCAGATGAAACTATGCACCTGCGAGATATGGCCGATACGCACCGGCGCCGTGCGTTCGAACTTGGAAGCGTCGGTCACCAGGATTACATGCCGCGCATTGGCGATGATCGCCTGCGCCACCTTGACCTCGCGGAAATCGAAATCGAGCAGCGCGCCATCTTCATCGATGGCCGACACGCCGATCACGGCAAAATCCACCTTGAACTGACGGATAAAATCGACAGCCGCCTCGCCGACGATACCGCCGTCGGAGCCGCGCACCACACCACCGGCAATAACCACCTCGATAGCGGGGAAGACCCGCAAGCGATTGGCCACGTTGATATTGTTGGTGATGACCATGAGTTCCTTATGATCCACCAGAGCATCGCCGACCGCCTCGGTTGTCGTGCCGATATTGATGAAGAGTGAGGAATTGTCGGGGATCATCGCCGCCGCTGCACGGCCGATCGCCTGCTTTTCGGCAGCCGCCATGGAGCGGCGCGCCTCGTATTTGACATTCTCATTGCCGCTTGGAAACACAGCGCCGCCATGGATGCGGTTCAAGGCCCGTGTCTCGCACAGATCGTTGAGATCCTTGCGAATGGTCTGCGGCGTGACCGTGAACCGGACCGCCAATTCCTCGACCAAAACCCGCCCATGCTCCTTGGCAAGAGCCATGATCTCGACCTGGCGCGCGGAAAGCAGCATGATCCACCCTTTTCGTTTTCATTCATCTTAGAGAAAAACGAAATGGCCGCAATAGGTGGACATGCACCTCAACAGGATGAGACTGGAGCCAATGAAACTGAATGATTTTGGTGTCTATGAGCGCGACACAAGTGAAGGCCCATATGACGCACGACCAGCACATGGGCCTCCTTCAGACGCGGTTGCAGCTGGAGGCATCACGGACCCCTAGCATCCTCCAGCTGCCGATTTCCAAAGGTATTTCACCCGGAAACCAAGAGCTCTTAGACAGCATCAGAGGGCCTGATCAAGGTCATATGCAGATTGCTCGGCGATGCACCCAAAATTGAGTCCGCCGCGGCTGACTGTCTTCCTGCTGCAGCAGAGAGAGGCTAAACAGCCAGACGACAAGCATCGAGGTATCGAGGTATCGAGGTATCGAGGTATCGAGGTATCGAGGTGGAGAAACTCTCTTTTTTGCCACGCGCATGCAAGTCACGAAATGCAACCTGGGCCAGCATACGTGAAATCAGAACCGAGTGAGACACCGTACCCGCACGACAGCAGCTTCAACATCATGCACGATAGCAACGAGCCGATCTTCCTGCGGATCCTGCGCCAAGCCGCATTGAAGCTTCTGGCCATGCATGATGAGGCCCCGCGGACCGTCCGCTATGTTGCCAGCATGCAAAAATGGCTGATTACTCAGGCAATCACCGCCATTCATTTCGAGCGGCGACAGGATGACAGCCTACCTCCTTTGACAGCTCGAACGCTCATCGATTTCTTTGCCGCTCAGCCACTCTTCAGCAAGAATACGCTGACCGCACATCTCGCGGAAATGCGCGCCTACGGCCTGCTGATCGACCAGGAGACCCATGACCGACGCGCCAAGCCGCTTGGCCTTAGTGGCTATTCGGAACGCATGATCAGTCAATGGCTCGAAAGTCACCTGGAAGGTCTAGATCAGCTGGATGGCGGCAACCGATCTACCACGTTCAAAGGCGAACCGCGTTTGCTGCTCCACATGCAGCCCATTGTGGTGCGCACCCTTGTATTTGATCCGCAATGGTCTCGACCACCGGCAAGCGTTGATCTTTTTGTCAAAACAGAATCGGGCAGCAACATTCTGCATGACCTGATCTGCCGCTTGCCCGAAGACATGCCCGAAGATGGAGCGCCCCTCTGCCTCGGCGCGGTGCGTGCCAGCGAAATCTCGACACGCCACACCCTGTCGCGCGGTCATGTTCAGCGTGTATTTGCACGAGCCAAATCGCAAGATCTGCTGGTCTGGAGCCTTCCGGCCAACCGTGGCGACCTATCGGTCTCGCAGCAATTGGTGCGCGATTATGCAAGCTGGCAAGCTGTCAAGTTCGCGGCGATCGCAAATGCCTATGACAAGGGCTTGAGGAACTTGCGGCAGGAGCAGCAGATGAACGCTGACAGCTTGGCGCAGCTCGGCTATTAGGAGGCCGCACCCGTTCTGCCACAAGCAGCCAGCAGCGCAAACAGCCAATCATCAAGGAGCTATTCTTGGATACGGTCAACATCGAGAACCGCAGCGATTTTGCCCAATGGGCCGTCGAACGTGCCAGTTCCATCGTCGCCGGCGAAGGCGGCGATCTGGCGCTTGCGGCCCGCGAGGGTACGGACGAGACGATTGCCAGCGCTGCAAATGGCCTTGGCCAGGCGATCGTCGACGCCTTGCTGGAAGTATTCGACGGGCTGCTGCCGGAGGACTGACACCACCGGACACGCTTGGCCTGTGGTTCACGCGTCAGGCGCGCGCGGACGCTGCCACTACAGGGTCGCGCGCTGCGCGCAGGGCTTCAGCAGAAGCGCGCACCACTTCTCCAACCTGCGCCAGCTGGCGGGCAATCGGGCTTGTCTTGCGCCACACCATGCCGATCGTTCGGGTCGGCTGCGGATCTTCAAAGCGGGCAATAGAGACATTGGCGGCGCGCGATTCGACCGACACCGCGATTTCCGGGATCAGCGTGATGCCAATGCCCGCCCCCACCATCTGCACCAGCGTAGAGAGCGAACTGCCATCCAGAAGCTCGCGCGGTTTGGAGGCGCCCATGCCGAGATTGCAGAAGGACAGCGCCTGTTCGCGGAAACAATGGCCCTCTTCCAGCAGAAGCAGCCGCATCTCGCGCAGCATTTCCCGGTTGGGCACCGGCTTGCCCTCGTCTTCCGCCGGGCGCACGAGCAGAAAACTCTCCTCAAAAAGCGCCACTTCCTCCAGTGAGGTTTCTGAAACCGGCAGCGCCACAATCGCCGTATCCAGCCGGCCTTCCGAAAGCTCCTGGATCAGCTTAGGCGTTACCGTTTCGCGCAGGTGAATGTCGAGAGCCGCATTCCTGCGCGTTAGATTGGCAATCACACTCGGCAGAAGATAGGGCGCAATCGTCGGAATAATGCCGATGCGCAGCCGACCGACCAGTTCCTGGCGCGAGGCGCGGGCGAGATCCCCCAGTTCATCGACCGAGCGCAGGATCTCGCGCACCCGCAACACGAATTCCTCGCCGAAACTGGTGAGGCGGATCTGCCGCGCACTGCGTTCCAAGAGCTCCACGCCGAGCATTTCCTCCAGTTCCTTCACCTGTACGGAGAGCGCCGGCTGCGAGATGGCGCAGGCCTCCGCCGCCCGGCCAAAATGGCCGCAACGGGCCAGAGCCTCGAAATACCGCAATTGCCGAAGTGTTGGGGTCGCCATAACCTTAGCCTATCAATTCGATCATTTAATCCTACTTACACTAATGGCTCCCATTTGCTAGGTGTGTTCCAGACGATGATGAAGCGGTGATCGGGACGGATCGCGGCATGGTTCTCATGTCGCACAAACGTTGCAATTCCGGTTGATCATCACCGAGAACCAACACTCTCTTGGAGGCTATTATGGACGTGACGAAAACAGGTACAGCCGGCAAATGTCCGGTGGCCCACGGGGCAACAAGCCAGAGCATGCGCAGCAACCGCGACTGGTGGCCAAACCAGCTGAACCTGAAGATGCTGCATCAGAACACGGCGCTGTCCAACCCGATGGGCCCGGCATTCAATTATGCAGACACGTTCAAGGCGCTGGACCTGAAAGCCCTGAAGCAGGACCTTTACGCCCTGATGACCGACAGTCAGGATTGGTGGCCGGCAGATTATGGCCATTACGGCCCCTTCTTCATCCGCATGGCCTGGCACAGCGCCGGCACCTATCGCACGGGCGATGGCCGCGGGGGCTCCACCTCCGGCACGCAGCGCTTTGCGCCGCTCAACAGCTTCCCCGACAATGCAAATCTCGACAAGGCCCGCCGTCTGCTTTGGCCGATCAAGCAGAAGTATGGCAATGCCATCTCCTGGGCTGACCTGATGATCCTCACCGGCAATTGCGCGCTGGAATCCATGGGCTTCAAAACCTTTGGCTTCGGCGGCGGCCGCGTCGACATCTGGGAGCCGGAAGAAGACATCTACTGGGGTCCCGAAGTCGAGTGGATGACCACCAGCGACAAGGATCACAGCCGTTACAGCGGCGATCGCGAGCTGGAAAATCCGCTGGCGGCCGTGCAGATGGGCCTCATCTACGTCAACCCGGAAGGCCCGGATGGCAAGCCCGATCCGCTGGCCTCTGCCCGCGACATCCGTGACACATTTGGCCGAATGGCGATGAACGATGCCGAAACCGTGGCACTGGTTGCCGGTGGCCACACATTCGGCAAGACGCATGGCGCCGGCGATGCCGCCCATGTCGGTCCCGAGCCGGAAGCTGCCGCCATCACCGAACAGGGTCTTGGCTGGATGAGCACCTACAAGAGCGGCAAGGGCTCCGACACCATCACCTCCGGCCTTGAAGGCGCCTGGACGGCCAACCCGATCCAGTGGGACATGGGCTATTTCGACGTGCTGTTCGGCTATGAATGGGAACTGGTAAAGAGCCCGGCCGGCGCATGGCAGTGGCATGCCAAGGACCTTGCCGAAAAGGACATGGCACCGGACGCGCAGGATGCATCGAAGAAGGTGCCGATCATGATGTCCACCGCCGACATGGCGATGCGCATGGACCCGGCCTATGAAGCCATTTCGCGCCGCTACCACCAGAACCCGGATGAATTCGCCGATGCTTTTGCTCGCGCCTGGTTCAAGTTGACCCACCGCGACATGGGCCCCAAGGTTCTCTATCTCGGCCCGGAAGTGCCCTCGGAAGACCTCATCTGGCAGGATCCTATCCCGGCCGTCGATCATCTGCTGATCGATGCAGGCGACATCACCGCGCTGAAAGGCAAGATCCTTGCATCCGGCCTCACCGTGTCGGAACTGGTGCAGACGGCCTGGGCATCCGCCTCGACCTTCCGTGGATCGGACAAGCGTGGCGGCGCCAATGGCGCACGCATTCGCCTCAGCCCGCAGAAGGATTGGGATGCCAACCAGCCGGCCCAACTCTCCAAGGTTCTGGCGACGCTCGAAGCCATCCAGTCCGTCTTCAACGGCGCACAGGCCGGAGCCAAGAAAGTCTCGCTGGCTGATCTCATCGTGCTCGGCGGCTCCGTTGCCGTCGAACAGGCGGCCAAGGCTGCCGGTCATGCCATCGAAGTGCCCTTTGCGCCGGGCCGTACCGATGCAACGCAGGAACAGACGGATGGCGAATCCTTCGACGTTCTGGAGCCGGTGGCCGATGGCTTCCGCAACTACCAGAAGACCGAGTTCACCATCTCGCCGGAAGAACTGCTGATCGACAAGGCCCAGCTTCTGACGCTGACGGCGCCGGAAATGACGGTTCTCCTCGGCGGCCTGCGCGTTATCGGCAACAATGTCGGCGGCTCGCCGCACGGCGTTTTCACCCAGCGTCCCGGCCAGTTGACGAACGACTTCTTCGTCAACCTGCTCGACATGGGTTCGACCTGGAGAGCGCTGACGCCGGCAGAAACCCTGTTCGAGGCCCGCGACCGCAAGACGGGCGCCATCAAGTGGAGCGCAACACGCGTCGATCTCGTCTTCGGATCGAACTCGCAGCTGCGCGCCCTGGCGGAAGTCTATGCCCAGAGCGACAATGGCGGAAAGTTCGTGCACGACTTCGTCGCAGCCTGGGTCAAGGTGATGAACGCCGATCGTTTCGACCTCATCTGATCACTCAATTCTGAAGCAGATAATGGGCTCCCGATGCAAATCGGGGGCCTTTTTTAGTGTGAAGGGGGGGCGGTGATAGCTGCGTCCGGCTCAAATCCCAAACGCGCGGGCGGAACCACGACAGCAAACTTAAACAAAATCAGATTACAGTTATCTATAACTCCTTAAATGCAAACAATTCAGTCGTAACAAATCCGGCAAAATCATAATAATTTTACAAATTTTTTGCCATCAATACGCAAATTGCACCGCTGAAAAGCAGCACAGATGGGTACAAAGCATTACGTATAATTACATTTCTATTGTCGTTGCTGACATTGGGATGGACGATATCAAAACCTGCGAATGCGCAAAGTCCAACGGCGGGCAGTATAGACAGCGACACGAAATACGAATTTATCGCGCATTGGGACGTGAGCAAGCTCAACCAGATCCTGACCACCGAAACACCGCAGTTTGCCGATCTCAAGGTGGCGTATACGCCTGCCCGCAATGGCGTGAACCTTTACAAGTGTCGATGGTAGAAGACCTGACCCAGGCCGTCGGAACCAGACGTGGTTTGTTTCCGACGGCTTGACGAAGTGTGTCCGAGGCCATGCTGCCGCAGCCAGCCAGCAGGCGGCCTGAGAACCTCGGCACGCCCTTATCAGGCTTTGGGCAGAGGACCCTCGCCCGTATAGCCGGCAAATGTGCATGCCGGCAAAGGTCCCGCAACCATGAGGCCGAAATCGAACGGCGAGCGGCAGTCGGAATCCAGCACATATTGCCGATGGACCCGCAGGAAGTCGCGCCGGATTTTCGCATAGCGCTCAGATGTCAGCATGTGCTTGATGCGGATGAGTGCGATATGCGCCGCCGGTGCGTCCTCATGTCCGCAAAGGGCAACGACCCGCGCCTTGTAGAAATTGATGATGTCGGTGAGACACTGGACATCGAGCCAGAACACCTCGCGCACGCGCGCAATAGCCCCGACCCTTTGTCGCAAAAGCCCGGCCGATTTCAAAAATGCGCATTGAAGCGTGGCGCCGCCCAGCGTGGCAAACACAACCTTCTTGCCGGCCAACAGATCCGGCTCCTCTTCCAGAAGTCTGCCCAGGACATGCGCCGCCATGCTGGAGCCCATGCTATGCGAACTGATGACATACTCATCCGCCGTTTCGGCAAGGGCAAGCTTGGCCGCCGCCATGCTGCGCGCCAGCCAGTCCGTCACATAGGATTCGTCCAGCCGCGCCACCGCGACCGCCAGTTCCCAGTCGGAAAACAGGTGTAACATATGCGATCTTTCCGCCCAGGGAACGAAAAAACGCAGAAAGAAGACATAGGCGAGCACCAGACCGATCAGGGTGTGCCACGGGGCAAGACCGAGCCAGAACGGATAGGTAATCAGCGCAAGACTTACCAGCAGGGCGGCAGCGACGACCAGGAAAGGGAAGATGAAAAACAGGCCGAAGCGCCAAGCATGGCGGAAATAGGCCGTCGCCCCGCCTTCCGCCACCACCTGCGCCGCAGCAGCGAACCCGCGCAGCAGACGCAGCACCAAAGGGCGATTGTTCAGCCTGTCGACGATTTCGCTATGGTCGAAAATATGGACGCGGCTATCGGTCTGCCAACCGTCACCCTGGCTATCCACATCGAAAAACGGCTGAACAGCATCACCGTTCAAAGCGGATGTCGTTGCCGAAAAATCCCAAAGCTTGGCGGTCTTGACCATTGAGCGTGCAAATCGCTCCCGGTGCTTTGCGGCATCGAGCCCTTCAAAACCCGGAAAATGCAGAACCACCCGTTTTCTGATGGCGGTGGGCGGCTGGATCATGGACACGTCGCATTCCTTCTGGTGACGTCATACCATCACGCAGCGTGGTGGAACTGGACGGTCTTCAAGGCATTCTTCGGGCAGGCGGTTCTCGTCAAATCGCCCTGGCCGCGCCGCGATAGCAGATCACGCAGCGCTTCAAAAGCCAGAACGCGGCGCTCATCACAGACAGTTGCGCCGGAAGCAGATAGCTACCCGTCCGGGATGCTCACAAGCCTCTTGATCACTGGCAGCGAGCAGCGTAGGGATCTTTCAAATCGAAAGTGACTAAAAAGGTAAAATCGTCATTTCGATACATGCTTGTGTTTTGGCAGATACTGACCCGCAAGCGCATCGCCATCCTGCCGGCTGGAAACAGTGTCTGGGCGGCCGATCCAACCCGCAGGTCGCCGGCTTCCGGTGCCATTGCAACAAGGCCCGTTTGAACAGATTTGCGCGATACCGAATGAACCATCCCGAACAGCCCACGTCTGCCTCACCCTTCCCCAGCGAAGTCATCGCCCTTGCGGCGGTGTATTTCTTTGTCACCTTCCTCGTGCGCCTCGCTCTGCCACCGGGCCTGCGCATGGACGAATCGCAGCAGGTCTTTCTGTCACAATGGCTGACAGCGGGATATGACGCACAGCCGCCGCTGTATAACTGGGTTCAGCGCCTCGTGTTCGAGTTGACGCAGAACTATGTTTTGGGCCTTGCCGCCTTGAAGGGTGTCGTGCTGGCTGCAGTCATCGCCACCTATGCCAAACTTGCGCACATGGTACTGAAGGATCGGGCCTTCACGCTGATGGCCACGCTTGGCCTGTTCCTCACGCCACAATTCTTCTGGCAGGCGCAGCGCGACCTGTCGCACACCACCGCAACCTTGCTGTTCGTCAACCTGACATTGATGGCAACAGTGCGCACGGTCGAGCGCCCAGCGACCATCAACTATCTCCTGCTTGGGGCTGCCATCGGCCTCGGCATGCTGACGAAATATAATTTCGCATTGTTCGTTGCGGGCCTGGCTGTCGCAACGGTTCTCACCCGGCAGGGACGACAGAGCCTGTTGAACTGGCGTTTTGCCCTGACGATCCTGATTGCAGGACTTGTATTCCTGCCGCATGCCATCTGGCTATTCAACCATCTGGCGGTTGCCTCGAGCGTCACGGTGGCCCGCATGGCCGAAGATGCGGGAAACAACAGCAGGTCACTGCAAATCCTGATTGGGCTTGCCAATCTTGTTCTGATGACGGCCATTGCCGTCGCACCAGCTGTCATTCTCTTCGGCCTTGCCTTTGGCCGACCGACCCTGCACCTTGTACGCCGCCCTCACCAATGGGACCGCTTCTTCACGCTTCTGCCAACCGCCATTCTGATGATCCTGGTGGTGCTGATCCTTGCCACCACTTTCACCACGTTTCGCGATCGCTGGCTGCTGCCGCTTCTGCAATATGCGCCGATTTCGCTATGCCTGCTGCTGCAGGCTGCGGGCGTTGATGCCGAACGGGGATGGCAGCGCATCTGGCGCGGCGTCATCATCATGGCCCTCGCGATTCCCGTCGCCCTTTTGGTCGTCGGCCTTGCCGACAAGACATCGCACTATCGCAAGCCCTATGGGGAGTTTACCGCGCAGTTGCGTCGCGAACTGCCGGTGGAACCGGGCCTGATCATCACCAATGATTGGCATACGGCGGGTAATATGAAGGCGCAGTGGCCGGCCGTGCCGGTCATGGCGGTGGATTTCCCCAATCTGCAACTGACGCCGATTGCCGGGCGCCCCATCCTGCTGGTCTGGCGCGATGATGCCGATCTGCCAGCTTCCATTCAGACCTGGCTTTCCACGAATCTTGGACGACAGGCGGACACGCGAGAGGCCCGCGCCTTGTCCCTGCCCTATACGGGTGGCGACGACAGCAAGGTCTCCAGCTTTCACTACATTCTGCTTGCGCCCTGAGATCATGTTCGGCGCGCAGCAATGTGGCGGCACAGTTCTATCTCACGCGCCCTCGCCGCCGGGCTGGAAACGGGCCACCAGTGCATGGCGGTCTCCGGGATAGGTAAAGCGCACGAAGGTGACGGGACCCGACGCGCCCCAGGTGCGCCGCTCGATCACCAGACATGCGGCATTGCGGGCAATTCCAAGGCTGGTGGCCGTCTCGGCCGTGGCGGCCAGCGCCTGGATGCGGTGTTCGGCAGTATTCCACGGCACGCGGCTGATCAGCCAGGCACCCGGCGCCATGTCCAGAAAGGTCTCGGCCTCTGCCTCCGGCACCGTGGCAAGGTTGATCAGGCGCTGTTCAAGGCAGAATGGCCGCTCGCCGGCCAGATGCAGGCAGGTCAGGTCCAGGATCGGCGCGCCTTCGGCCAGTTCCAGATGCAGCCGATCCTTGGCGCTGGCCACTCGGCGGGCACGTTTTTCCAGCCGAAATGCATAGGCGAGCTTCAGTGCCCGAACCTCTGCCTCGATATCGTGGATTTCCAGCACGGCCGCCTGTCCCACGGGTTGGGATACAAAACTGCCTGACTTCTTGCGTCGCTCGATAAGCCCGGCGCGGGCAAGCTGGGTCAGCACCTTGTTGGCCGTCATGCGCGAGCAGCCATATTGCGTGGCAAGATCCACCTCGAAGGGAAGTCGATGACCGGGCGGCCAGTCGCCGGAGAGAATATGGCGCTCCAGATCGCCCAGAATGCGGCTGTGCAGCGTGCCTTCCTTTTCCGCCGATGCGTGCCGTTCTCCGCTCATTGCACCATCAATTCCCGCATCACTGTCTGGAACCGACCATTTATCGCGTCCCGGTGACAATGGCGACCTTTTTCCACCTGTTTGCGGCCCTGCACCCAGACGAAATCCACCGAAACACCGCCGGCAAAGATCCATTGATCGAGAATCTGGTCGCCTGCCAGATAGGGAACGGCGTCCACATTCAAGGCGACAAAATCCGCGCTGGCACCCGGCGCGATGCCGGATGGTGCGGTAAGCGCCTGTGCCCCGCCGGCAAGGGCTTCATCAAACAGCCGGCGTCCCGTCGAGCCTTCTGTCTTGGCCACGACATTGCGCGCCTTGAGGCCAAGACGCTGCGAATATTCAAGCTGTCGCAATTCCTGCGCCACCGAAATCAGGATGTTGGAATCCGAGCCGATCCCGAGGGAACCGCCTTGCGCCAGAAACGCCTCGCCCTCGAAAATACCATCGCCGAGATTGGCCTCGGTGATCGGGCACAGACCCGCCACGGCACCGGCGCGGGCCACGCCTGATGTTTCCTCAGCTGTCATGTGCGTCGCATGGATCAGGCACCAGCGATGATCGACCGGCGCATTGGCCAGCAGCCATTCCACCGGGCGCTGGCCCGTATGGGAAAGGCAATCCTCCACCTCCTTCACCTGTTCGGCGACGTGAATATGCACCGGACCACCGTTTGCGAGCGGCAGGATCAAAGCCAGTTCCTCGGGCGCAACAGCCCGCAGACTATGCGGTGCAATGCCCAGACGCGCACCGGGCAGGCGTGCGGTGAGCATGCCGCAGGCTTCCATCTGCCGGGCAAACTGATCGGGCGAATGGATGAAGCGCAGCTGGCCATCGGCGGGTGGCTGACCGCCAAAACCGGAATGGGCGTAGAAGACCGGCAGCAAGGTGAGGTTGATGCCCGTCTCGACGCTTGCCGCCGCAATGCGCTCGGCCATCTCGGCGATATTGCCGTAGAGCCCGCCGTGCTTGTCGTGATGCAGGTAATGAAATTCGCCGACCCGGCCAAAACCCGCCTCCAGCATTTCCATGTAGAGCTGCGCTGCCACCGCCTCCACCTGATCCGGCGTCATGGAGAGCGCAAAGCGATACATCAGCGAGCGCCAGCTCCAGAAACTGTCGGCACCCGGCCCGCGAACCTCGGCAAGGCCGGCCATGGCCCGCTGGAAGGCATGAGAATGCAGGTTGGGCATGGCCGGAATGATCACCGCATGGCACTCATCTGCCGGCTGCGGCGCCGCATCATGCTGAATGGCGGCGATCTGTCCGGCCGTGATTGTCAGCCTGACATTGCGGCACCAGCCCTGCGGCAACAAAACATTCTCTGCGTGGATCACAACCATCAACCTGCCCTCTCTTCCGGAGGCCGACGAAATTCCGCTTGCCTCACGGTTATAATGTATATACATGTTTTCACGAAAGAGAAGGCGAAAGACCGATGGTAGAGGACGTTTTTTCACCAGAACATACGCAAGGGACGGCAAGGCCGACCCTCTGGCGCCATGCGCGGCTCGCGACCTTGGCTGAGGGCGCAGAGGGGCTGGCGCTGGTAGACGACGGTTGCATTCTGGTGCGCGATGGCCGCATCGCCTATGCGGGCCCGGAAGCGAGACTTGCCGCTGGCGCCGCAGACGGTGCCGAGATTGTCGATTGCGGCGACCGTTGGATCACGCCCGCCTTCATCGATTGCCACACGCATCTCGTCTATGGCGGCAACCGCGCGCTCGAATTTGAAATGCGGCTGGCCGGCGCGACCTATGAAGAGATTGCCCGCGCCGGTGGCGGCATTGTCTCCTCCGTCAGCGCCACCAATGCGCTCAGCGTCGAACAACTGGTAGAACAGTCGCTGCCAAGGCTCGATACGCTGCTGGCAGAGGGTGCTTCGACTGTTGAAATCAAATCGGGCTATGGGCTTTCGATAGAAGGCGAAATGAACATGCTGCGCGCCGCGCGCCGCCTCGGTCAAATCCGCCCGGTGCGCATCCTCACCAGCTGGCTTGCGGCCCACGCCACGCCTCCCGCCTATAAAGGCCGCAACAGCGACTACATTGCCGACGTGGTTTTGCCAGGGCTGACTGCCGCGCATGCGGAAAGGCTGGTGGATGCGGTGGATGGCTTTTGCGAAGGCATCGCCTTTTCGCCCGATGAAATTGCCCGCGTGTTCGATGCGGCAAAGGCGCTTGGCCTGCCGGTCAAGCTGCATGCCGAACAGCTGTCCAATCTCGGCGGCACGCGTCTCGCCGCCTCCTACCAAGCGCTGTCTGCCGATCATCTGGAATATCTGTCGCCGGCGGATGCTAAAATCATGGCGGATGCCGGAACGGTTGCCGTCCTCCTACCCGGCGCCTTCTACACGCTGCGGGAAAAGCAATTGCCGCCGATTGCCGCCCTGCGTGCCGCTGGCGCGCGCATTGCGCTTGCCACCGACAGCAATCCAGGCACCTCGCCACTCACGTCGCTGCTGCTGACGATGAACATGGGGGCCACCCTGTTTGGGCTGACCGTCGAGGAATGCCTTGCCGGCGTGACGCGAGAAGCGGCGCGGGCGCTTGGCCTTCAGGCCGAGACCGGCACGCTGGAGACCGGAAAATCTGCCGATTTCGCGGTCTGGTCGATCGAGCGACCCGCCGAACTTGTCTACCGCATGGGCTTCAACCCGCTTCATTCGCGGGTGTGGAAAGGCCAGACCATTCTTCAAGGAGCATCCGCATGACAACCACTCTCAAGCCCGGCAGCGTGACGCTCGCCGATCTTGCCCGCATCTACTGGACCGGCGAAAGCGTTGTGCTCGACCGTAGTTTTGATGCCGGGATCGCGCGTGCCGCCGCCCGCATTGCCGAGATTGCCGCTGGAAACGCGCCGGTCTATGGCATCAATACCGGCTTTGGAAAGCTCGCCTCGATCAAGATCGATTCAGCCGATACGGCGACCCTGCAGCGCAATCTCATTCTCTCGCATTGCTGCGGCGTGGGTCAGCCCATGGCAGAAAACATCACGCGCCTCATCATGGCGCTGAAGCTCGTGTCTCTCGGGCGCGGCGCATCCGGCGTGCGGCTGGACCTGGTCCGGCTGATCGAAGCCATGCTCGACAAAGGCGTCAC
Organism: Rhizobium sp. FY34; assembly: GCF_005222845.1. Lineage (GTDB taxonomy): Bacteria > Pseudomonadota > Alphaproteobacteria > Rhizobiales > Rhizobiaceae > Neorhizobium. Next base: position 161,198 of record NZ_STFZ01000005.1, read on the forward strand.
GCCGCTCATCCCGGAAAAGGGTTCTGTGGGCGCATCTGGTGATCTTGCCCCGCTTGCCCATATGGCAGCCGTGATGATGGGCGAAGCGGAAGCCTTTTACCAGGGCGAGAAACTGCCCGGCGCCGAGGCTTTGAGGCGCGCAGGTCTTGCGCCCGTCATTCTTGCAGCCAAGGAAGGCCTTGCGCTGATCAATGGCACGCAGGCTTCAACAGCGCTGGCGCTTGCCGGTCTTTTCCGGGCACATCGGGCAGCGCAGGCGGCACTGATTACCGGCGCACTGTCCACCGATGCCGCCATGGGTTCATCCGCCCCCTTCACTGCCGACATTCACACATTGCGCGGCCACAAGGGCCAGATCGATACCGCCGTTTCGCTACGCGCCCTGCTGGAAGGCTCCGTCATTCGTGAAAGCCATCTGGAAGGCGATGAGCGCGTGCAGGACCCCTATTGCATTCGCTGCCAACCGCAGGTGGATGGCGCCTGCCTTGATCTCTTGCGCATGGCTGGCCGTACGCTCGAAATCGAGGCCAATGCCGTCACCGATAATCCGCTGGTCCTGTCGGACAATAGCGTCGTTTCCGGCGGCAATTTTCACGCCGAACCGGTGGCCTTTGCCGCCGACCAGATTGCCATTGCCGTCTGCGAAATCGGCGCGATTGCCCAGCGGCGCGTCGCACTTCTGGTCGATCCGGCGCTGTCTTATGGCCTGCCGGCCTTTCTGGCGAAGAAGCCGGGGCTGAATTCCGGCCTGATGATTGCCGAGGTCACCTCTGCCGCCCTGATGAGCGAAAACAAGCAGATGTCGCATCCGGCCTCGGTGGATTCGACACCCACCTCCGCCAATCAGGAAGACCATGTCTCCATGGCATGCCATGGCGCACGCCGCCTGTTGCAGATGACCGAAAATCTCTTTGCCATCATCGGCATCGAGGCGCTGACGGCAGCGCAAGGGGTGGAATTCCGCGCACCCCTGACGACGAGCCCCGAGCTTCTGAAGGCAATTGCCGCGCTACGCGCCGTCGTCCCCACGCTGGAAGAGGACCGTTTCATGGCGCCGGATCTTGCCGCCGCCGCCGCGCTGGTGGCGGATGGATCGCTGGTGGCCTGCGTTTCGGATGGCCTTCTGCCCGGACTGGAGGGGTGATGTCGATGACTGTGTTGCCCCCTCTGCCCTGCCGGGCATCTCCCCCTCAAGGGGGGAGATCAGCAAGACGCTCGCTCCCTGCCTCGATTATACAACTCGGCAAGGAGCCAACTCTACGGGGAGATGGAAATTACGGCCTTGGCGCGGATCGATCTCCCCCCTTGAGGGGGAGATGGTCGGCAGACCAGAGGGGGGGTGCAACAGTCTCCGTCAAAGGAGAACTGCGATGATGCCGGTCTTCGAAGTCACCCAAGGCAGCTCCCCCGTCATCCTCGCCTTCCCGCACACGGGAACGCAGGTGCCGAGCGAGATCTATGACCGGCTGAACGACAACGGAAAGCTGCTCGCCGATACCGACTGGCACATCCATGATCTCTATGCCGGGCTGTTGCCGCAGGCGACAATGGTTCGCGCCACATTCCACCGCTATGTGATCGATGCCAATCGCGACCCCACGGGTGTCAGCCTCTATCCCGGCCAGAACACGACAGGCCTCATTCCGGAGACGGATTTCGATGGTCTACCGATCTGGCGCGAGGGACAGGCGCCAACGGAAAGCGATATCGCTGAAAGGCTCGTAACCTTCCACGCGCCTTATCATGCGGCGCTTTGGGCCGAAATCGAACGGGTGAGAGCCCTTCATGGCGTGGCCGTGCTGTACGATTGCCACTCGATCCGCTCGACAATTCCCTTTCTGTTTGAAGGGCGGCTGCCGGATTTCAACATCGGCACCGATATGGGGCGCACCTGCGACCCGGCCATCGAGGCTGCCGCAGCCGGCATTACGGCTGAGGCGTCAGGCTATACGAGCATTGTCAATGGCCGCTTCAAGGGCGGCTGGACCACCCGCCATTATGGCCGGCCGGAAACCGGGGTGCATGCCATCCAGATGGAGCTTGCACAGATCAGCCATCTGGCAAGCGAAGCGCCACCCTTTGCCTATGCGCCTGAAAAGGCCGAGCGGCTTCGGGTGCATCTGAAAGCCATTCTGGAACGGATCGAAGCCGTTGCCCACGACATTAAGAACAAGGGGAAATGACATGACCAATCCACGCCACAATATTCGCGACGTGCGCGCTGCAACCGGCACCGAACTCACCGCCAAAAGCTGGATGACGGAAGCGCCGCTGCGCATGCTGATGAACAATCTCGATCCGGACGTCGCCGAGCGCCCGCATGAACTGGTGGTCTATGGCGGCATTGGCCGGGCAGCCCGCACCTGGGATGATTTCGACAAAATCGTCGAGACGCTGAAAACGCTGACGGAGGAGGAAACCCTCATCGTCCAATCGGGCAAGCCCGTCGGCGTGTTTCGCACCCATAAGGATGCGCCGCGCGTGCTGATTGCCAATTCCAATCTCGTGCCGCATTGGGCCACCTGGGATCATTTCAACGAGTTGGACAAGAAGGGACTGGCCATGTACGGCCAGATGACCGCTGGATCCTGGATCTATATCGGCACGCAGGGCATCGTGCAGGGCACTTACGAGACCTTCGTCGAGGCCGGTCGCCAGCACTATAACGGCAGCCTGAAGGGCAAGTGGATCCTGACCGGCGGGCTTGGCGGCATGGGTGGCGCACAGCCGCTGGCCGCTGTCATGGCCGGCGCCTGCTGCCTTGCCGTAGAATGCGACGAGACCCGCGTCGATTTTCGTCTGCGCACCCGTTACGTGGATGCCAAGGCCCATACGCTGGACGAGGCTTTGGCGCTGATCGATCAATGGACCAAGGCGGGCGAGGCAAAGTCCGTCGGCCTCATCGGCAATGCCGCCGATATCTTCCCGGAACTGGTTCGTCGTGGCGTAAAGCCGGATATCGTTACCGACCAGACCTCGGCGCATGACCCGATCCACGGCTACCTGCCCTCCGGCTGGACGGTGGCCGAATGGCGCGCCAAGCAGGAGAGCGATCCGAAATCGGTAGAAGTTGCAGCGCGAGCATCCATGAAGGTGCATGTCGCGGCCATGGTGGATTTCTGGAACATGGGCGTGCCGACGCTCGATTACGGCAATAATATCCGCCAGGTGGCCAAGGAAGAGGGTCTTGAAAACGCCTTCGCCTTTCCCGGCTTCGTGCCGGCCTATATCCGCCCGCTGTTTTGCCGCGGCATCGGCCCCTTCCGTTGGGCAGCTCTCTCGGGCGATCCGGAGGATATCTACAAGACCGATGCCAAGGTGAAGGAACTGCTGCCCGACAACACCCACCTGCACAACTGGCTGGACATGGCGCGCGAGCGCATTGCCTTCCAGGGCCTGCCGGCGCGCATCTGCTGGGTGGGTCTTGGCGATCGCCACAAGCTGGGTCTCGCCTTCAACGAAATGGTGCGCAGCGGCGAGCTGAAGGCCCCGGTCGTCATCGGCCGCGACCATCTTGATAGCGGCTCCGTCGCCTCGCCCAACCGCGAGACGGAAGCCATGAAGGACGGTTCGGATGCCGTATCCGACTGGCCGCTGCTGAATGCGCTCCTGAACTGCGCGTCCGGTGCCACCTGGGTATCATTGCATCATGGCGGCGGCGTCGGCATGGGCTTTTCCCAGCATTCCGGCATGGTCATCTGCGCCGACGGCACGGATGATGCGGCACGCCGGCTGGAACGGGTGCTGTGGAACGATCCGGCAACCGGCGTCATGCGCCATGCCGATGCCGGCTATGACGTGGCGCTGGATTGCGCGCGCGAGAAGGGCCTGCGCCTGCCCGGCATTCTGGGCAATTGACGATGCAGGTTCTGAAGGCCGATGACTACAAGCGCATGCCTTGGAAGAATGGCGGCGGGCAGACGGCGGAGATCGCCGTCTATCCACCTGATGCCGGGCTTTCCGGTTTCGACTGGCGTCTCAGCATGGCAACAGTGGCCAGCGATGGTCCCTTTTCCAGCTTTCCAGGCGTCGATCGAACGCTGACCATCCTGTCAGGTGCTGGCATGATCCTTCATGGGCAAGACGGACAGGACATCACCCTGACGCGCCGTTCACCGCCCTTTTCCTTTGCCGCCGATGAACCGATTTCGGCGGTACTGGTCGATGCGGCAGTCGTTGATCTCAATGTCATGACGCGGCGGGACCGCCTGTCGCACCGGGTAGAACGCAAAAAACCACCCTTCACACTGGAGCAGATGCAAGATGTCTCTGTCGTCTTCTGCCTCGGCGGAACGACGACACTCGGCTGCGGCCCATCGGCCGCTCGCCTGCAAAGCTTTGACTGTGCCATCCTGTCTGCCGCCGACCTTCCAATGAAGCTCGACGGCAGCCATGAGGTTCTGGTGATCGAATTTGCCGAAACCTCGGCCTAATTCCGCTTCTTAGCTGCTTCGCCGGTGCAAAAGCGTGAAGCGCGTGTCGATCGTCATCTGCGGCGCGGGCGCCTTGCCCCCCATATGCTCGATGATCAGCCGGGCGGCCTCCTTGCCGATCAGGTCGCCGGAGGGGCGGATGGTGGTAAGCGGCGGATTGCAGGCGGCGCTGAAGCTCAAATCACCAAAGCCCACCAGTGCCAGCTTTTCCGGCACGGCAATCTTCAGCCGCTCGCATTCAAACAGAACACCGAGCGCCACGTGATCGTTGGATGTGGCGATGCCATCAATGTCCGGCAGTGTCTGCATCGTTTCAGACAGGAGCATGGCACCAACTTCGGCCGAGGATGGCGCCGGATGCTGCATCACGTCCACGCTCACGCCTGCTTCGGCTGCGGCCGCCATGAAACCATCGCAACGCAGTCGCGCACGCCTGTCTTCATGCATGCGGGCACCGAGAAAGGCCAGGCGGCGACGTCCCTGCTGGATGAGGTGGCGGGCGGTGGCCGCCCCCACCTGCTCATGGTGAAAGCCGATCGCCGTATCGATCTGCGGGCCGCCAAGTTCCCAGATCTCGATGACCGGCACGCTGGTCTTGCCCAGCATGCGGCGCGTCGCCTGCGAATGGGAAAGCCCGGTCAGCACGACAGCAGCCGGCGCCCAGGAGAGCGCGGTGCGCACCAGGTCTTCTTCCTCGCGCTCGTCATATTCCGTATGCCCCAGAATAACCTGCAGGCGTTCCTTGCGCAGCGCCACCTGCATGGCGGCCACCGTTTCGGCAAAGAAGGCATTGCGCACGGACGGAACGATAATGCTGACGGCACGCGAAGACGCGGCAGCCAGACCGCCGGCCACAAGATTCGGCACATAGTTCAGCTTGTCTATGGCATGCGCAATGGCACTACCGGCACTGGCAGAGACCGCATCCGGGCGGCGCAGATAGAGCGACACGGTGGAAGGCGACACTTTGGCCAGTTCGGCCACATCCATCATCGTCACGCTCTGCATCTTGCGTCGCTGGCGCGCCGGTCGTGGCACACCAAGATTCTTCTGCCCCATTTTATCTCCTCACCGCAGCGCTATTATCTAAAATTCTAATCTGTTGAACCTCCCCGGACAACATAATTCTAAATTATATGTCCAAAATAATCTCCTTTACACTCTATATCTGCAGAATTGTCATATTCTAATCATCACATCAAAACAGGCTATCAGCCATTGCATTTAAAAATCGCAGCGCTATGATCCGATCCCGATAGAATGCTGCAGGGCCCCGCGCCCTGTCTCGGGAGGAACTTATGGCATCCGTCAGCCTACGCAAGCTTGAAAAGAGCTATGGCGCACTTCGCATCGTCAAGGGCATCGATCTGGACATAAAGGATGGCGAATTCGTCGTCTTTGTCGGCCCGTCCGGCTGCGGCAAGTCAACGACGCTGCGCATGGTTGCCGGCCTCGAATCAATCAGTGACGGCGAAATCCTGATTGGCGACCGCGTCGTCAACAAGCTCGCGCCCCGCGAGCGCGATATCGCCATGGTGTTCCAGGACTATGCACTTTACCCGCACAAGACCGTGCGCGAAAACATGGGCTTCAGCCTGAAAGTTCGGGGCGTGGCGGTAAAGGATGCCGAGACCCGCATCAACGAGGCCGCCGAAATGCTGGGCATTGCCCATCTGCTCGACCGGCGTCCCGGCCAGTTGTCCGGTGGCCAGCGCCAGCGCGTTGCCATGGGGCGCGCCATCGTACGGCGCCCGCAGGTCTTTCTCTTCGATGAGCCCCTGTCCAACCTCGACGCCAAGCTGCGCGGCCAGGTTCGCACGGAAATCAAACGCCTGCACCAGCAGATCGGCACGACGATCATCTATGTCACGCATGACCAGGTGGAAGCCATGACCTTGGCCGACCGCATCGTCATCCTGCGCGGCGGCGATATCGAGCAGGTCGGCACGCCGGACGAGGTCTACAACAAGCCGCAAAGCGTTTTCGTCGGCGGCTTCGTCGGCTCGCCGGCCATGAATTTTGCCAAGGCGAAAATCGAGGCCGGCCATGTGTGCTTTGCCAATGGCGACCGGCTGCCGCTATCGGCCATCCAGACCGGCAAGGAAACCGCATTCGACGGACGTGACGTGATTGTCGGCATTCGGCCGGAGCATTTCGTCACGGCGGCCGATCCGGCCATCACACTCACGGCCACGGTTCAGGTCGTTGAACCGCTCGGCTCCGACACGCTGGTGCATTTCGACATGGGCGGTGAAACACTGACGGCACGCATGCCGCCAGACATGCGCCCGACGGTAGGCGCCACGCTGCGCCTCGGGCTTGATCCGTCCAAGGTTCATCTCTTCGATGCCGCAAGCGAACGCGCCATCGGCTGATGCTCCTCGCGCGGGGGAGTGGTTTGGGCCCGCGCATCGTTATTTGGGAGAGTGACAATGACTAAGACATTTCTGGCGGGAGCGCTTCTGTCGGCCAGCATTTTTGGCCTGGCGGCACCGGCCTTTGCCGATACCGAACTGAAGGTTTATATTTCCAGCCAGCATCAGCCACAGGTCTGGCGCAAGGTGATGGATCAATACGAAGCGGCCAATCCCGGCACGAAGGTGACGATCGAAACCGGCGGCAACACATCGGAAGCCCAGGCACAGTATCTCAACACGATCATGTCGGCCAAGGATAGCTCGCTCGACGTGCTGATCCTCGACGTCATTCGCCCGGCGCAGTTTGCCGCCGCCGGCTGGACAAGCCCCTTCGAGGGCAAGGATATGTCGGTCTATCTGCCGGCCTATGCGGAAGCCAATACGGTGGATGGCAAGGTCGTGGCGCTTCCGGCATTCGCCGATTCCATGTTCCTCTACTATCGCAAGGATCTCCTGGAGAAGTATGGCGTAGAACCGCCGAAGACCTGGGATGAGTTGAAGGCTGCCGTCAAGAAGATCAACGGCGGCGAGAACAATCAGGACCTGCAGGGCCTGTCCTTCCAGGGCAAGGCGATTGAAGGCGCGGTCTGCACCTTCCTTCTGCCCTATTGGAGCCAGGGCAAGAACCTCACCGACAATGGCAAGCTGACCTTCGACAAGCAGGCCGCCGTCAATTCGCTGAAGCTGTGGAAGAGCTTCGTCGATGAAGGCGTTTCCAAGAAGAACATTGCGGAAGTCGCAACCGACGACACGCGCAAGGAATTCCAGGCCGGCAATGTCGTCTTCGCCGTCAACTGGTCCTATGCCTGGGCACAGTCGCAGAGCAAGGATTCAGCCGTTGCCGGAAAGGTCGGCGTTGCCCGTCTTCCGGCGATGACCGGCGGCGAGCAGGCAACCTGCCTCGGCGGATGGGAATGGGGCGTCTCGGCCTATTCCAAGAACCAGGATGGCGCGAAAAAGCTGGTCGAATACCTTTCCAGCAAGGATGCCTCCAAGTTCATGGCGGTCAACGGCTCGCTGCTGCCGACCCATTCGGAACTCTACAAGGATGCAGACGTGCTGAAGGCAGCACCGTGGTTTGCCGATGCCAAGCAGGTGGTTGAAACCGCCAAGCCGCGCCCGGTCACGCCACGCTATAACGAGGTGAGCGAAACCATCCGCACCACGGTCAATGCCGTGCTGGCTGGCGTCACCACCCCGGAAGATGGTGCAGCCCAGATCGAAGCCCGCCTAAAGCGTATCCTGCGTTGATTGCCGACCAGACTGTGAAACGGGCGCAAGGCTTTGCGTCCCTTTCACAGCGCAAATGACCGGACGGGGTGGCACGATGCCGCCCCGAACGGAGCCTTATACCAAGGGAACCTATTGCGGTTTCTATCGTCGACACTTGGTATTACGACCGACAAGCAATCGCGGGAGCTGCGACGGTGACAACCTCCACCCTCACCAAGACCGACCGGACAGACAGACAGCCCCCGGCCTGGACGAAGATGCTGGATCTGAGCGATCGTGCGCTGGCCGTACTGTTGCTGGCACCAGCCGCCATCCTCCTGTCGCTGATCATCGTCTATCCGGTGATGCGGCTGATCTATACGAGCTTCTTCAGCCTGTCGCTGACTTCCGGCCTGCCGGCGGAATTCGTCGGCATCGAGAATTACCAGCTGATGATCGAGGATCCGGTCTTCTGGGAAACCACCTGGAACACCGTGCTGATCACCCTCATCACCGTTCCCGGCGCGCTGTTTGTCGGGCTCGGGCTTGCGCTTCTCGCCAATATCCCGTTTCGCCGGCAATGGCCGGTGCGCCTGTCGCTGCTCATTCCCTGGGCGCTGCCGCTATCCTTTGCCGGCCTGATCTTCGCCTGGTTCTTCCATTCCGAATATGGCGTGGTGAATGATGTTCTGTCCCGCTTCGGCATCGAGGGCGTCATCTGGTTCAATTCGCCCAACCTTGCCTTTGCCGCCATCTGTCTCACCATCGTGTGGAAGACATCCTCCTTCATGGCGCTGATCATCTTGGCCGGCCTGCAGACCATTCCACGCTCGCTTTATGAAGCCGCCGATGTCGATGGCGCAGGCCGCATCCGCCAGTTCTTCGAAATCACCCTGCCGCTTTTGAAGCCGGCGATTGTCGTGGCGCTGATTTTCCGCACCATCACGGCGCTGCAGACCTTCGACATACCCTACATGATGACCGGCGGCGGCCCCGGCACATCCACCGCCACGCTTGCCATGTATATCCACCAGAACACCGTATCCTTCCTCGATCTCGGTTACGGCTCGGCGCTCGCCGTCGTCATGTTCGCGCTGTCCATGTGCGTGACAGCCGTCTACCTGCGCATCATCCGGACCAAGGAGTAACCCATGAGCCAAGTCATCGCCTCGGGGGCAAACTCGTTCTTGTCCGGCAAGCCGCTGCGCTTCATCGCCGCCACCATTCTTCTGGTCAACGGCATGTTTCCGGCCCTGTGGATCCTGTTCACCTCGCTGAAGACGGAAGCGGAACTGACGCAAAAGCCGATCACATGGCTGCCGCATACGCCAACACTTGCCAATTACATGCAGGCCTTTTCCGACCAGCCGCTGCACATGTTCCTGTTCAACAGCTTCATGGTGGCGATCCTCTCCACCTGCCTGACGCTGCTGGTCTCGGTGCTGGCGGCATACGCGCTGGCGCGCCTCAATCTCAAATATCGCGGACTTATCCTGTCGCTCATCATCGCGGTTTCCACCTTCCCGCTGGTGACGCTGCTGGTGCCGCTGTTTGAAATCATGCGGGCGCTGAACTTGCTCAACACCTGGGTTGCGCTGATCCTACCCTATACGGTTCTGTCGCTGCCGGTCTGCACGCTGATGCTCGTTTCCTTCTTCGAGGGCATTCCGCGCGATCTGGAAAACGCCGCGATGATCGACGGCTGCACACGGATGGGGGCGCTGTTCAAGGTCGTCGTGCCGCTTTGCGCGCCGGGTGTGTTTACCGCCGGCATTCTGGCCTTCGTCAATGCCTGGGATGAGTTTCTGCTCGCGCTATCGTTCAATTCCAATCCGGGATTGCGCACGCTGCCGGTCGGCATCCAGCTCTATCAGGGTGAGTTTGCCTTTCCCTGGCCGGTGATTTCGGCAGCGCTCGTCGTCGGCATCGTGCCGGTCGCGATCCTGATCGTCATCTTTCAGGAACGGGTGGTTTCCGGCCTTACCGCAGGCGGCATCAAGGGATGAGCGACGTGACCAAACGAAAAGAGCTATCCGAACTGCGCAGCCAGCGCTGGTTTGCCTCCGACGACATGCGTGGCTTTGCCCATCGCCAGCGCACGCAGCAGATGGGCATGCGCCGCGACGAGTTCATGGGGCGCCCGGTCATCGGCATTATCAATACCTGGAGCGAGATGAGCCCCTGCCACGCGCATCTGCGTGACCGGGCCGAAGCGGTAAAACGCGGCGTCTGGCAGGCGGGCGGCTATCCGGTCGAAATGCCGGCGCTGTCAGTGGGCGAGGTCATGGTAAAGCCAACCACCATGCTCTACCGCAACTTTCTCGCCATGGAATGCGAGGAACTGTTGCGCTCACACCCGATCGATGGCGCCGTGCTGCTCGGCGGCTGCGACAAGTCCACGCCGGCGCTGATCATGGGCGCCATTTCCATGGATATTCCGGTGATCTATTGCCCGGCAGGCCCCATGTCGAACGGCCAGTGGCGCGGCATCAAGACGGGCGCCGGCACGCATACGAAGAAATACTGGGACGAGCTTCGCGCTGGCAACATCACCCAGGATGACTGGGTGGATCTTGAAAGCCGCATGACGCGTTCCGCCGGCACCTGCAACACGATCGGCACCGCCTCCACCATGACGTCGATCGTCGATGCCATGGGGCTGACACTGCCCGGCGCATCCTCCATTCCGGCCACCGACAGCGGCCATCCACGCATGGCGTCCGCCTGCGGCGTGCGCATTGTCGAAATGGTCTGGGAGGATCTGAAACCTTCCGACATCATCAACAAGGCGAGCTTTGAAAACGGCCTTGTTGCCTATATGGCGCTTGGCGGCTCCACCAATGCTGCCGTACATCTGGTCGCGATGGCCCGCCGCGCCCAGGTGAACCTGACGCTCGATGACATGTCGGCCATGGCCGCCAAGGTGCCGGTTGCCGTCAATGTCTTCCCCTCCGGCGAATATCTGATGGAAGACTTTTATTTTGCCGGCGGTTTGAACGCGCTTCTGCGCAAATACCAGCATCATCTGGATCTCTCCCGCCCAACTGTGAACGGCAAGACGGTGGGCGAGAATATAGCCGGCGCCGATTGCTGGAACGATGACGTGATCCGCGACGAGAATAATCCGGTCGTGCCGCTGTCGCGCGGCAAGACGCTGGAAGTGCTGCGCGGCAATCTGGCGCCGAATGGCGCAGTGATGAAATCCTCTGCCGCCAATCCGAAATTCTTGAAGCATATCGGCCCGGCCATCGTCTTTGATGATCCGGCCACGATGAATAAGACGCTCGACCAGCCGGATCTGGATGTCAGGGAAGACACGGTGATCATCCTGCGCAATGCCGGTCCCGTCGGCGCCCCCGGAATGCCGGAATGGGGCAACCTGCCCATCCCGAAAAAGCTGTTGAGAGAGGGCGTGCGCGACATGGTGCGCATCTGCGACGGGCGCATGAGCGGCACACATTACGGCACCTGCATCCTGCATGTCTCGCCGGAAGCAGCCGTCGGCGGACCTCTGGCGCTGGTGAAGACCGGCGACCTCATTGAGCTGGATGTCGCCGCCGGCACGATCAATATGCGGGTGGACGAGGCGGAAATCGCCCGCCGCCGCGCCGCATGGACGCCGACTGCGCGCATCTATGAGCGTTCCTTTGCAGCGCTTTATCAGAACCATGTCAGCCAGGCGCATGAAGGCTGCGACTTCGATTTTCTCAGTGGCTCGGCCAAAGTGCCGGACCCGGTCATTTTCTAAAGGATATTGTCATGAGCACGCTGAACCCTTTCAAGTCCTGGCTGTCGGACAAGAACCGCGCTACCCCGCTTGGCACCTGGCTGATGGCCGCTGCGCCGACAACGGCTGAAGCGCTGGGCTATGCCGGCTTCGACTTTCTCGTCGTCGATATGGAACATGTACCGATCGAGGTCTCTGATCTCGCCCATATCCTGCGCGCCATCGGCTGCACGCCGGCAGATGCCGTCGTGCGTCTCGCCTGGAACGATCAGGTTCTCGTGAAGCGCTGCATGGATGCCGGCGCCCGCACCGTCATGCTGCCCTTCGTGCAGACGGCGGAAGAGGCAAAGGCTGCCGCTTCCTACACGCGCTATCCGCCGGAAGGCATTCGCGGCGTTGCCGCCGTCCATCGCGGTTCGAAATTCGGCACCATTCCGGATTACCTGAAGAGTGCCAACAAGGATGTTTGCACCATCGTGCAGCTGGAAACGCCGGAAGCTATCGAGCGGCTGCCGGAAATTGCCGCTGTCGAGGGTATCGATGCGCTGTTCGTCGGTCCGGGTGATCTGTCGGCGGCCATGGGCCATATCGGCAATATCGCCCATCCCGAAGTCCAGGCGCTGATCGAAAAGGCAGCAAAGGATGCCCACGCCGCCGGCAAGCCGGTCGGCATTGTCGGCCCCAATCCGGATATGGTGAAGCGCTTCATCGGCTATGGCTATGACTATGCGGCAATCGCCTCGGATGTGGCGATGATGACCGGTCGTGCCAATGACTGGCTCGGCCAAATGAAGGGCGAGACGAAGCCCGCCGTCAGCGCACCCACAGCAGCATACTGAGGTGGGTCAGGTGCAAGCCGGTTTCAGCCTCGCTCTTGATATCAGAACGGACCTTGGCGAATGCCCCCTCTGGTCAGTCGCCGAGCAGGTTCTGTATTTTGTCGATATCAAGCAGAGCCGCATCCATCGCTTTGATCCGGCAAGCGGCGCGCTTGGCACGATTCAGCTGCCCGAAGAAGTCGGCTGCATTGGTCTCGCTTTGGGCGGCGGCTTTGTGGCCGGCCTGCGCTCCGGCATCTGGCTGCTCTCGGCAAAGGGTGACCTGATCGACAAGCTCGCCGATAACCCGGAAGACCAGTCCGTCAGCCGATTCAACGACGGCATGGTCGATCCGGCTGGCCGCTTCATCGCCGGCACCGTGGACGAAACGCGCGAGCGCGGCACGGCCAGCCTTTACCGCTATGACCGCCGGGGGCTTGAAAAGCTGGCCGGCGACCTCTTCACCTCCAATGGCGTCGCCTTTTCGCCGGATGGCAAGCGCCTCTATCATTCCGATACGCTGCGTTATTCGCTCTACACCTATGATTACGAGGTGGAGACGGGTGCGGCGACCAATCGCCAACTGTTTGCCAAATTCGGTTCCGAGACGGACAAAGGCCGGCCCGATGGTGGCGCCGTCGATGCCGAGGGCTGCTATTGGTCAGCCCTGTTTGAAGGCGGCCGCGTGCAGCGCTATGCGCCCGACGGAACGCTTCTCTCAGAACATCCGGTACCCGCCAAATGCCCGACCATGGTGACATTTGGCGGCCCTGATCTGAAAACCCTCTACTGCACCAGCGCCCGCATCGGCCGGCCTGACGAGGAACTGGCCGAATATCCGCTCTCCGGCGCGGTGTTTGCCATGCCCGTTGATGTGGCCGGCCTGTCCAAGCCCCTGTTCAATCCCGATATCTGAGACCCATCATGCCCGCTTCCTATGAAACCGTTCGCTATTCCTCGCTTGAAGGCCGTCATGTGCTGATCACCGGCGGTGCCTCGGGCATTGGCGAGGAAATGGTGAAGGCCTTTCGTGCGCAAGGCGCGCGCGTCTCCTTCCTCGATATCGATGCGGATGCAGGTGCGAAGACAGCAGAAGCGACCGGCGCCAGCTTCAAACCCTGCGACGTGACGGATATCGCCGCCCTTCGCGAGACGATTGCGGCCTTCGAGGCCGATCAGGGTGGCGTGGATGTTCTCCTCAATAATGCCGGCAAGGACGATCGCCACGCTATCGACGAGGTGGAGCCGGACTATTGGCGCCGGGCGCTGTCGCTCAATCTCGACCACCAGTTTTTCGCAAGCCAGGCCGTGACCAAGGCGATGGCAGAGAAGGGCGGCGGTTCTATCATCATGCTCGGCTCGATATCCTGGATGCGCGGGCGCCCCGGCATGGTGGGCTATACGACCGCCAAAGCCGCCATCAACGGCATGACGAAGACGCTGGCGCGCGAGCTTGGGCCCTCCGGCATCCGCGTCAATTGCATCGTACCCGGCGCCATCGTCACCGAACGGCAGCTGGCGCTCTGGACGAGCCCCGAACAGAACCAGCAGTTCATCGACCTGCAGGCGCTGAAATTCCGCCTCGATGCGAGCCACGTGGCCCGCCTTGCCCTTTTCCTCGGCTCCGACGAAAGCGCCGGCTGCACCGGCGCCAATTTCGTCGTCGATGCCGGCCTTACCCAGAACTAATCGCGATGAGTAAACCGGCTCTACCCCCCTCTGCCCTGCCGGGCATCTCCCCCTCAAGGAGGGAGATCACAAGCGGCAGGCTCCTCATGCACCAAACCCGCCCGCTGTTTACCATTCTCAATGCTGCGGGACGTAGCGACAAAGCGTCTGGCATGATCTCCCCCCTTGAGGGGGAGATGCCCGGCAGGGCAGAGGGGGGTGCATGTTGCGCTCACAACGCTCGCCATCATCAAGACAAGCGCCGCGGCGCAAGGACAGATATCCATGCAGCTTAACCTCATCCCCGGCGGTTTTACCCTCACTCTTGAAGGCCGCGAGATCCTGCGCCACACGCACGCCGCCCCTGCCCTCTTCGTCGGACGTGGCGAAGAGCGGATGGACATGTATCGCGGCAATTTCGATATCGAGGATTATGTCGTGGAGCGCGTGGCGCTTACCCATGCCGAGATCGACGGCAACCGGATCTCCTTTTCGCCAGCCGCCGGGCAACCGGTGCGCTTCGTGCTGACCATGGATGCCAATCATCTCATCACGCAAACGCCAGATCCATCGATCAACCGCGTATGGTTCCGCATCGTGGCTGAAGCGGGCGAGCATGTCTGGGGCGGCGGCGAGCAGATGTCCTATTTCGACATGCGCGGCCGCAAATTCCCGCTCTGGACATCCGAGCCAGGCGTCGGGCGCGACAAGACAAGCGAGATCACCTTCAAGGCAGACGTGACCGGCAAATCCGGCGGCGACTATTACAACACCAACTATCCGCAGCCGACCTATATCTCGTCGCGCCGCTATGCAGCCCATGTGGAAACCACGGCCTATTCCGTCTTCGATTTCCGCCGCGACGGTTTCCACGAGATCGAGATCTGGGCCGTGCCGGAACGACTGGAGTTCTTCTGCGCGCCGACCTTCGTGGAACTGGTGGGCCTGCTCTCCACCCGCTTCGGCCGCCAGCCGGAACTTCCCGACTGGGTCTATGTCGGCGCGATCCTTGGTCTCAAGGATGGCGAGAACTCGTTTGCCCGCATGGAAAAGATGCGTGATGCCGGCGTTAAGGTATCCGGTCTCTGGTGCGAGGATTGGGTTGGCCTTCGCCACACATCGTTTGGCGCGCGCCTGTTCTGGGACTGGCAGGCCAACGAGACCCGCTATCCGAACCTTCGCCAGAAGATCACTGAGCTGGGCAATGAGGGCATCCGCTTCCTCGGCTATGTGAACCCCTATCTCTGCGTCGATGGCCCGCTGTTTCCGGTCGCGGAAGCAAACGGCTATTTCGCCACGGACAATGCGGGCAAGACGGCGCTTGTCGATTTCGGCGAGTTTGATTGCGGCGTGGTGGATTTCACCAATCCAGCAGCGGCAGACTGGTTTGCCGAAGAGGTGATCGGCAAGAACATGCTGGATTACGGTCTCTCCGGCTGGATGGCGGATTTCGGCGAATATCTGCCCATCGACATCAATCTGGCCAATGGCGTGGACGCCAAGCTGATGCACAATGCCTGGCCGACGCTCTGGGCAGAAGTCAACGCAAAGGCAGTGGCAAGCCGTGGCAAGACAGGCGACAGCCTGTTCTTCATGCGGGCAGGCTTTACCGGCGTGCAGGCCCATTGCCCGCTTTTATGGGGCGGTGACCAGTCGGTCGACTTCTCCCGTCACGATGGCCTTGTCACCGTCATCTGCGGTGCGCTCTCCTCCGGCCTGCTTGGCAATGCCTATCATCACTCGGATATCGGCGGCTATACCAGCCTGTTCGGCAATGTGCGCACGGCAGAACTCATCATGCGCTGGGCGGAAATGGCAGCCTTTACCGCCGTGATGCGCAGCCACGAGGGCAACCGCCCGCGCGACAACCTGCAGCTTGATCAGGACGCCGGGGTTCTGGCGCATTTTGCGCGGATGACGGCAATCTATGTGCATCTGGCGCCTTATCTGAAGAGCCTGTCGAGCGAGGCTGCAGCAACTGGCCTTCCCGTCCAGCGCCCGCTTTTCCTGCACCACGAGGATGACCGCGAAACCTATGCCATTCAGGACGCCTATCTCTTTGGCCGCGACCTGCTGGTGGCGCCGGTCTGGCAGGCGGGCGAGATCACCCGCACGCTCTATCTGCCGAAGGGCGAAACCTGGGTGCATATCTGGAGCGGCAGCGAGCATCAGGGTGGCCAGACGCTGACGGTCGATGCGCCGCTCGGTTCGCCGCCGGTATTTTACCGCAAGGGCGCCAATCGCACCGATCTCTTCGACGGTCTGCAGGCACTCTGAGCATGGATATTCAAAGTCTTGCCGGATTGCTGCTGATTGCAGCCATCGCCGCCTATAGCCAGACCCTGACCGGCTTTGCGCTGGGTCTTATCATGATGGGCGGCATCGGGTTGACCGGCATCATCCCGCTCACCGATGCGGCAGTGCTCGTCAGCATTCTGGTCATCGTCAATGCAGCACAGGTGCTGGCCAAGGGCTGGCGGGATATTGCCTTTGCCCAAGCGCTTCCGGCGCTTGCCGCAAGCCTTGTGTTTCTCGGTCTCGGCTACTTCCTGCTCGGGCTGATGGCTTCTGCCTCTCTCGATTGGCTGAAAGCGGTTCTCGGTGTCGTCATCGTCGCCTCCAGCATCCAGCTGTCGCTGAAACCACAGGCCCTGCCGCAGCTATCGTCGCGCGCCTCGTTTATCGGTTTCGGCGCGGTCGCCGGCGTGATGGGCGGGTTGTTTTCGACAGCCGGGCCGCCGCTCATCTATCATTTCTATCGCCAGCCGCTGAAACCGACTGCGGTGCGCGAAACGCTGGTCGCCATATTCGCCACAAATGCCGTGGTGCGGCTGGCACTGGTGGCCGGCGCCGGACATCTGCCGTCGCCAAGCTTCTGGTGGGGCCTTCTCGCCATCCCTGTGGTCATCGCCTCGACCACTCTGGCGCGGCGCTATCCGCCTCCGCTTTCGCCGCTTGCCATGCGGCGCGTGGCTTTTCTGCTGCTGTTTCTCTCAGGCCTGTCTCTGGCCATACCGGCGATATTGAAGCTATCGGCGGCTGCGGTATGAGACAGAAAAAACGGCTTCGGTCGGCCGGCTTTTATGCTACCAAGACCGGAAACATCGTCGGGAGCGGTGGAATTTGGGGAGGATGACGACCGGCAGCACAGGCTGTCGGTGCGTTTGTGTGTCGGTTCCATCCTCACTGAAACTTGCTTCCTCGACGCCCCATTGGGCGCCGAACGCTTTGTACTGATTGCCATGACGGAAACGGGATCTGCCGCATGAAGGACTTCATTCTCGCCATCGACCAGGGCACGACCTCGACCCGCTCGATCATCTTTGACCGCAGCTACAAGAGCCGTGGCGCCGGCCAGATGGAATTTTCCCAGCACTTTCCCCAGTCGGGCTGGGTGGAACACGAGGCGGAAGACCTCTGGACGACAACGCTTGAGACAGCGCGCAAGGCCATGACGGACGCTGGCGCCAGTGCCAATCAGATAGCCGCCATCGGCATTACCAACCAGCGCGAGACGGCGCTTGTCTGGGACAGGCGCACCGGCAAGGCGATCCACCGGGCCATCGTCTGGCAGGACCGGCGCACCGCAGACCATTGCGCACGCCTGCGCCAGGATGGCCATGCGGCACTGGTTGCCGAGCGCACGGGCCTTCTGATCGATCCGTATTTTTCCGCAAGCAAGATTGCCTGGATATTGGAGCATGTGCCGGGCGCACGCGCCGATGCGGAAGCCGGACATCTCGCCTTCGGCACGGTCGACAGCTGGCTCATCTACAAGATGACCGGCGGCAAACGTCACGTGATCGATGTCACCAATGCCTCGCGCACCATGCTGTGCAATATCGGCACCGCCGAATGGGATGACGAGCTTCTGGCGCTGTTTGGCATTCCGCACGCCATGCTGCCGGAGATCCTCTCCAATATCGATGATTTCGGCACGACGGAGCCGGATCTCTTCGGCGGCGCAATCGCCATTAGGGGCGTGGCCGGCGACCAGCAGGCCGCCGTCATCGGCCAGGCCTGCTTTACGCCGGGCATGATGAAATCCACCTATGGTACCGGCTGCTTTGCGCTTTTGAACACCGGCAAGGACCGGGTCACGTCCAATAACAGACTGCTGACGACGATCGCCTATCGGCTCAACGGTGAAATCCATTACGCGCTAGAAGGCTCGATCTTCATTGCAGGCGCCGCCGTGCAATGGCTGCGCGATGGGCTGAAGATGATCGGCAAGGCCTCCGAGACGGCAGATCTTGCCGCAAGCGCCGATCCAGGCCAGCGCGTCTATCTCGTGCCGGCCTTCACCGGTCTTGGCGCCCCCTGGTGGGATGCGCAAGCGCGTGGCGCCATGTTCGGCATGACCCGCAATACGGGACCGGCCGAGTTTGCCCGTGCAGCGCTTGAATCCGTCTGCTTCCAGACCCGTGATCTCTTGGGCGCCATGCGCAAGGATTGGCCGGCAACCGCCGATACGTTGCTGCGCGTCGATGGCGGCATGGCGGCCAATGACTGGACAATGCAGCGGCTGGCCGACATTCTCGGCGTGGCGGTGGATCGATCCGCCTCCTCGGAAGTGACGGCGCTTGGTGCCGCCTGGCTTGCCGGCCATGGTGCGGGCATCTGGCCGGATCAGGCAGGCTTTGCCGCAGACTGGCATCTGGAGCGCCAGTTCAACCCGTCAATGGCGGTCGATGAGCGCCGAGAGTTGCTGGATGGCTGGGACTCGGCTGTCAAATGCACGCTGGCGTTTGGCAAGTGAGATCAAATCCGGATAACAAGAAACCAAGTGCCTGACGAGGATCCATCGTGTTCAAGCCCAACCAACTGAAGAGCCGGCTGATGGCCGGCGAAACCGCCTATGGCTGCTGGGTGGGTGGCGGATCGCCGGGCAATGCCGAGATCCTCGGACATACCGGCTATGATTTCATTCTCGCAGACCACGAACATGGGGTGGGCGATACACGCGATATCCTGGAAGTGCTGCGGGTGCTGGAAACCACGCCGAGCCCCGCCGTTCTGCGTGTTGCCTGGAACGATCATGTTCTCCTGAAACGCGTCATCGATGCCGGCGCGCAATCGGTAATGATCCCCTCGGTCGATACGCCGGAACTGGCGCAGGCGGCGGTCAAAGCCTGTCTTTATCCGCCCCATGGCATTCGCGGCTATGCCGCCTCCGTGGTGCGGGCCTCCACATTCGGGCTAGAGCCGGATTATGTCGCCAAGGCCAATGACAATATGCTGATTGTCATCCAGCTGGAATCCGTGCTTGCCATCGACAATGCCGCAGCGATTGCCGCCATTCCCGGCGCCGATGTCATCTTCATCGGCATCAATGATCTGGCAGCCTCGATGGGCCTGATCGGCCAGACGGAACATGTTGAGGTTCAGGCCCTGGCGCGCAAGGCGGAAGAGGCGGTCCTGAAGGCCGGCAAGATCCTCGGCACCGTGCCGAATGCCGGTGCCGGCGTGCATGACCTTCTGGAGCGCGGCTATCGCTTCATTCCCGGCCCCTATGATGTGGCGCTGCTGCGCGATGCAGGCCTTGCCGGCATGGCGGAGTTTCGCCAGATCCAGGCGGCACGGGCACGCGGCGAACAGTTTGCCGGCGCCAAGGGCGCGTCATACTGAACGCGCCTTTGGCGACTGGCACTCAATAACGACGCGTGGGGCGGTCCATCACGGTACGCCCCATCAGGCTTGCCGTCAGATCGACCAGCATGGTGGCGGTGCGTCCGCGCTCATCGAGAAACGGATTGAGTTCGACCAGATCGAGGCTCGACACACACCCGCTGTCATGCAGCATTTCCATGACCAGATGCGCCTCGCGGAAGGTGGCGCCGCCGGGCACAGTCGTGCCGACCGCCGGGCCGACAGAGGGATCGAGGAAATCCACATCCAGGCTGACATGCAACAGGCCGTTCGCCACTTCGACCTTCTCCAGGAAGGCGCGCAAAAGCACTGCAACGCCATGCTCGTCAATGGCGCGCATGTCATGAACCGTCACTGCCGTCTGGTTCAGCGCGGCGCGTTCGGCGGGATCGACGCTGCGAATGCCGATCATGCAGACATTGGCCGGATCAACCGGTGCCTGCAAAACTGGGAAGTAAGGCGAAAATCCCGGCTGACCGGTAAAGTAAGCGACCGGCACGCCATGCAGATTACCGCTGGTGGTAGAAGTCAGGCTGTGAAAATCGGTATGGGCATCAAGCCAGAGCACGAAAAGCGGGCGGCCCCTCTCTGCCGCACGCCGGGCAAGGCCCGCAACGCTTCCAGCCGATAGCGCATGGTCGCCGCCGAGAAAGATCGGCATGCCATTGGCGCTTTCCCGGTAGGCAGTTTCGGCTATCACATCGATCCAGCCACTGACATCGGCAAGATTGCGCAATGCGGCATTGGCATGCGGTGGTGGATCTGCACTGCGTGGCGAAAGATTGCCCAGATCCGCCACCTCATGGCCAAGCTCCCGCAACGCGGCCACAAGCCCGGCCGTGCGAAGCGCACTTGGCCCCATTTCGCAACCCAGTTGCGATGCGCCGTCCTGCAACGGCACCCCGATCAATTTGCACAGCATAGACCCATCTCCATTTGCGCCGCATAAAGCCACGGCCTCCTGACGATCAAAACGCCAAGAGCTGTCAATTTTGACAGGTCCAGCTGTCACTTTGATGAAGGGACAGAGCAGATTGTGCAGTGCGCGCTAAAAACAGGGAGACCCTTTATGTCCATAGCGGCGATAGCCGGCTGAAGAGCACGTAACCCACCAGCGCCGCCCCTGCGAGCAGCAGGCAAAAGACAGCGAAGGAACCGAGATCCTTGGCATGGCGCCCGGTGACGGAAAGCTCCGGTGAAATACGGTCGATGATTTCCTCGATGGCTGTATTCAGCGCCTCGACGGCGCAGAGGACCAGGAAGATCACGGTCAGCGCAATATATTCGCCCGGATGCGCGCCGACTGCGAAAAACAGCAGAAGAAAAACAAGATAGGCGAGGATCTCATGGCGAAAGGCCGTTTCCTGCAAAAGGCGTCGAAAACCGGCAATAGAATAGGTCTGGGCCGCCAACAGGTGGCGCCATCCGTGAACCTTTATCGGAACATTCTTGTCTTCCGTCATGCCTGCGAACCAGCCCTTGCCACCGGTGGGATCCTTATGCACCCCTGATGCAGCAGGCGAGTAGCGCAAATGGCGACATCACGCAAATGACGAAAGACCGCAGGCAGCCTGCCCCACGGCATTCGCCGTGAGGCAGGCTGCAAATCGACCGAAAAACCGGCGGAAGCATGCTTCTGCCGGCTCCCGGATAGATCAGCCCTTGCGGGACTTGTCATAGGCGCCGAGGCCCGGCTTGTAGCTCTTTTCGTCGATGAACTGACGAATGCCCTCCTTGCGACCGTCCGGATCGTAGGAATTGGCAGCTTCCTGGGCGCGCACCAGGTAATCCTCTGCTTCCTCATAGGTCATGATGCCAACGCGACGCACGGCGTCCTTGGTGGCCTTCAGAGCAACCGGGTTCTTTGCCAGCAGCTTCTGGGCCACGTCGCTCACGCGGGCATGCAATTGTGCGAGCGGCATGCTTTCGTTGACGAGGCCCCATTCAGCTGCCGTCTTGCCGTCGATCGGCTCACCCAGCATGGCGTGGTACATGGCCTTGCGCATCGGCAGAAGCTCGACAGCAACCTTGGTTGCGCCGCCACCCGGCAGGATACCCCAGTTGATCTCGGAGAGACCGAACTTGGATTCGTCGGCTGCAAAGGCGAGATCGCAGGCAAACAGCGGACCGTAACCGCCGCCGAAGCACCAGCCATTGACCATGGCAATCGTCGGCTTCTGGTACCAGCGCAGACGACGCCACCAGCCATAGCTCTCGCGCTGCGAGCGACGAACGCCCTTCAGGCCATCCTTTTCGGATTCGCGGAAATATTCCTTTAGGTCCATGCCGGCAGACCAGGCAGAGCCCTCGCCGGTCAAGACCAGAACGCCCACATCTTCGCGGAACTCAAGCTCGTCCAGCACATCCATCATCGCGCGGTTCAGCGTTGGGCTCATCGCATTGCGCTTGTCCGGACGGTTGAAGCTCACCCATGCGACGCCATCCTTGACGTCATATTTTACGGTATCAACATCATTTGCCATTGTCGTCTCCTCAGGTTTTAAAGGGGGCGCAGGGTTCTCGCCTGGCGCAAAAAAACGGATGCGGGAGGTCCCGCGTCATGCACTATCAAAACGATCCGGCGAAACATCTTGCCGATCCGCTCTCTCGTCATCATTGTCGGAAACCGTGCGCCATGACGGAAACCGCTGAAGGTCAGGAATTTCGCAATGTTATGTTCGGCCCCTCCAGGCCTCAAAATCGAATGCCGCCCCTCCCCAGGCCTTGGCAAGTCGCTGGACCCACGATCGCGTCCGTCTTCGATTGACTGCTATGTTGCATAGCATTATTGTCGATCTGGTGGAGCGACGTCAAGAGGAGAAGTGATGAACAACAAGACCTCATCCGACAAAGGCACTGATGGCGCCTCCGATCTGTCTGACGCCAATGGCGTGCGCGAAGCATTGAACCTGCTGGTGGGTTATCATCTGCGAAGAGCGTCCGTGTATGACCTGAATGGCGCGGTGGCAGCCCTGGAGCTTGCCGGCGCACGCCCGATCACCCTCAGCGTGCTGCTGTGCATCGTCGAAAGCCCCGGCCGCACCTCCGCCGATATCTGCCGCAATCTCGGCATCAAGCGCGCCAATATCGTTGCGCTGCTGCAAAGCCTCGAGGCGAAGGGCCTGTTCCTGCGCAGCAATGACCCAACGGACCAGCGCATCCAGCGCCTTTACCCGACAAAACAGGGTGTGCAGACGGCGCAGGAATGGCTTGAGCTTATTCGCACCCACGAGGAACGCACGCTGAAGCGCCTGTCACAGGCTGAACGTGCCGAGCTTCGTCGTCTTCTGCAGATGATCTGGGAAGACGACACCAGCCAGGACTGATGCACGACACGGATGGATCGACCAGCAATCAGGCTCTCTGCCGCAACAGGTTGCGCTCGAAAGCCAGAACCACGACCAGCGACACCGCAAAGGGAATGATGAGATAGAGAAGCCGGAATACGATGAGCGCCGCCAGCACGTCGGATGACTGCATTTCCGGCAGGCCGCTCACGAAAAACAGCTCCAAAACACCAAGCCCGCCCGGCGCCGTGGACAGAAGCGCTGCCGAAAAGGACATTAGGAAAATTCCGAGCACCGGGAAATAGCCAGGATTACCGTCCGCCGGCAGGGCGAAATAGATGATGGCGGCAGCACCCAGAAGCTCCAGCGGCCCGATGATCAGTTGCAGGCAGACCGTTTTCAGGCTGGGATAGCAGATCGTTACCGGTCCGATGACCAGCGGGCGGAACTGCTTCCAGCTGCCATAGACATAGGCCGCCACCGCCAGAAGGGCGAGGACACCTAAACCACGCGCCGCCTGCAGCGAGATATCGTCAATGAAACGCGTGGCAATCGACGGATCAACCACTAATGTGATGCCGGTCAGCACAATCGTGCCCAAAGCAAAGGTGAAGGAGCAGAAGGCCACCAGTTGGCCGATCTCGATCCCCGTCAGCCCCTTGGACGAATAGGCCCGGTAGCGGATCAGCGAGCCGGACAGCACGGAAGCGCCCAGATTGTGCGAAATCGCATAGGTGGTGAAGGACGTGACCGAGATGAACAGCCATTCGACCCGGCGGCGCAGATGCATGAGTGCGAGAGCATCATAGCCGGCCAATGCGGCATAGGCGATCAGAGCGCTGGCGCTCGACAACAGCCAGGCATGCAGCGGAATGGCTGAAAAACTGTCACCCAGATCCTCAAGCGACAGCCCGCGCAATTCCTTGTACAAAAGCCAGACCGAAACGGCGACAACCGCCAGTCCGACCACGGGCCACGCATATTTCTTCAGGACAGCACCTCCCTATGCCTCTCCGGATCCGCAGCCGAGCCCTCCACCAGACTAGGCGCGCATTTCAAACCGATACCAGCGAAAGGTGCAGCATACAGATTGACGATTCGTGAGGAAATGCACGGCTTTTCAAAAATCCACGATGGCGGATCTCCAGATACCCTGCACATCAGGCAGCGACGCTCTCCCTATCCAGATAGACCTTGAGAGCAGCGATCTCTGCGACTGACAGGAACAATCCCTGCTTGGTGCGGCGCCAGAGAATATCCTCGGCGGTGACCGCCCATTCCTTGTCGATCAACCAGCGTACCTCGACCTCATACAGCGTGCCGCCGAAATGCCGGCCAAGATCGTCCACCGTGCCGACCGATTTCAAGACCTCAAGGGCATCGGTGCCATAGCAGCGAATGAGCCGCTCGGCATGCCGGCGGTCAAGGAATGGATAGCGGGTGAGGAGATCGCCCACTTCCGTCGCAAAGCCGGTCACGGCAAAACCGCCGCCGGGCAGATGGCTGCCGGCGGTCCAGGGCTTGCCCTTTTCGCCGATCACTTCGGCGATCTTTTCCAGCGCATGTTCGGCCAGCCGCCGATAGGTGGTCAGCTTGCCGCCAAACACATTGAGAAGCGGCGCGCCGCCATCCGGCGTCTCGACCTTCAGCACATAATCGCGCGTGGCTTCCTGGGCCCTCGATGCGCCGTCATCAAACAGCGGGCGCACAGCGGAATAGCTCCAGACGATATCGCCCAGCGCAATCGGCTCCTTGAAATAGTCGCTGGCCGCATTGCAGAGATAGTCCACCTCTTCCTGGCTGATGCGCACATCCTTCGGATCCTCCTTGAAATCCCGGTCCGTCGTGCCGATCAGCGTGAAATCCCCCTCATAGGGAATGGCAAAGATGATGCGGTTGTCCGGGTTCTGGAAGAAGTAGGCGCGCGCATGTTCGAATTTCTTGCGCACGATAATGTGGCTGCCCTGTACCAGCCGCACATTCTGGGCATTGTTGCGGCCCATGGCGCCGGCAAGCACCTGATCGACCCAGGGGCCGGCGGCATTGACCACCATGCGTGCCCTGTGCGTCTGCAGACTGCCATCGCGCTCAAGCTTCGTGGTAATGACCCAGTGATCGGCTTCGCGCACCGCGCTCACCACCTTTGAGCGGCTGAGGATGGTGGCGCCGCGGATCTGCGCATCCCGCGCATTCAGCACCACCATGCGCGCATCATCCACCCAGCCGTCGGAATATTCAAACGCCCTGCGAAACTCCGGCTTCAGCGCGCGGCCGGCCTCGTCACGCGTCAGGTTCAGCGTTTTCGTTGCGGGCAAAAGCTTGCGGCCACCCAGATGATCATAGAGGAAAAGGCCGAGCCGCACGAGCCAGGCGGGACGCACGCCGCCCTTCTGGATCGGTAATACGAAGCGCAGTGGCCAGATGACATGCGGCGCCATGGCCCAGAGCACTTCACGCTCCATCAGCGCCTCGCGCACCAGACGGAATTCATAGTGTTCGAGATAGCGCAATCCACCATGAATGAGCTTGGTGGCGCCCGAAGACGTACCAGAGGCAAAGTCATTCATTTCCGCCAGCGCCACCGAATAGCCCCGCCCCGCCGCATCGCGGGCAATGCCGCAGCCATTGATGCCGCCGCCAATCACAAACAGATCATGGATGGGCTCTTCGGAATTCATGACGGGGGGGACTGGCACAGCACTTAACTCCATTTCGAAACACAATTCCTATATTGTGAACCTAAAACGAATGTCAAACGAATGCGACCAGACACGCGTTGCCCATGGCGCGTTTCTCCGCCGCCGCATGGCAAAGCATGGCGAAGGGTCAATGGATCAACATGTCGGGAGTGTGAAACGTGCCGGCTCTTGGCCCAAAAAATAGCCGGGCCGCACTGGCGGCCCGTATCATTCCACAGCAAGGTAGTGCGCCCGGTTCAGGCGCTGGCGCGCTTTTTCGCTACGCGGGCGCGAATGGACTCCACATCGGCGCGGGGTGTGGCGGCAAACAGTGTGCGTGTATAATCGTGGGAGGGCGCGCTGAACACGGCCTCACGCGTTCCGTATTCCACCGCTTCGCCGTAATACATCACCATCACCTCGTCGGCTATGTGCTTCACAACCGAAAGATCATGACTGATGAACACGTAAGTCAGGCCAAACTCCTCCTGCAGGTCAGCGAGAAGGTTCAGCACCTGTGCCTGCACCGAAAGATCAAGTGCCGAGACCGGTTCGTCCAGCACCAGAAGTTTCGGGTTCATCATCAGCGCACGGGCAATGGCAATGCGCTGGCGCTGGCCACCGGAAAACATGTGCGGATAACGGTTATAGTGCTCGGGCGCCAACCCCACCTTGACCAGCATATCGGTGGCGCGCTCGCGCCGTTCGGCGACCGACATCTTCGTATTGATGGCCAACGGTTCGCCCAATACATCGCCAATCTTCTGGCGTGGGTTGAGCGAGCCATAGGGGTTCTGGAAGACGATCTGCACCTTGCGGCGCATTTCAGCCGTCAGGTGACCGGGCCTTGTATCGACGATCTTGCCATCGATCAGCAATTCGCCGGCCGTCGGTTCATCGATGAAGGTGAGGATACGGGCAAGGGTAGACTTGCCGCAGCCGCTCTCACCGACGATGGCAAGCGTCTTGCCAGTTTCCAGCTTGAAGGACACGCCCTTCACCGCATGGACAATTTTTTCCGCTTTGAACAGACCCTGCGGCACGCGGTAATCCTGGCGGATATTGCGAACTTCCAGCATCGGCACGGCAGCCGTCGGATTGGTCATCTCGCTCATCGCGCCTCTCCTGCAAAATCGGCCGCAGCCATGAAGTCGGAAACCGTGCTCAACCGCTTACCCGTCGCATTTTCCGGCAGTGCCGACATCAGCGCGCGGGTATAGGCGTTCTTCGGCGCCTCAAACAGGGTCAGCACTTCAGCCTCTTCCATCTTGCGGCCCTTGTATTGCACGATCACGCGGTCGGCGGTTTCCGCCACAACGCCCATGTCGTGGGTGATCATGATGAGGCCCATGCCGTGCTCGGTCTGCAGCGTCATTAGAAGATCGAGAATCTGCTTCTGGATCGTCACATCCAGCGCGGTGGTCGGTTCATCAGCGATCAGCAGTTTCGGATTGCAGGCGATCGCCATGGCGATCATCACGCGCTGGCACTGGCCGCCCGACATCTGGTGCGGGAAGTGATGGAGCCGTTCCGCAGGATTCGGCAGGCCAACCAGCGTGAACAGTTCGATGGCGCGCGCCCGGCGGTCCTTCTTGCCTAGCCCCATATGAATGCGCAGCACTTCCTCGATCTGGAAGCCGACGGTGAAACACGGGTTAAGGCTGGCGATCGGCTCCTGGAAGATCATCGCCATGTCCTTGCCGATCAGCTTGCGCCGTTCGCTATCGGGCAGGTTGCGGATATCGCGCCCGGCAAACAGCATCGTGTCGGCGGTGATCTTGGCGCTCCACGGCAAAAGGCCCATGACGGCGAGCATGGACACGGACTTGCCCGAGCCGCTTTCGCCCACAATGGCCAGCACTTCGCCGGCATTGACGGACAGTGACACGCCATCGACCGCCCGGAACCAGCCGGTGGCAGTTTCAAATTCGACGGTCAGATTTTCAATTTCAAGAAGCGCCATGGATCAGGACCTCTTCATCTTGGGATCGAGCGCATCACGCAGGCCGTCACCCATCAGGTTGATGGCGAGCACCGTGATGAGAATGGCAAGACCGGGAAAGGTCACCACCCACCAGGCGCGCAGGATGAACTCGCGGGCTTCAGCCAGCATCGTGCCCCATTCGGGTGCAGGCGGCTGGGCGCCCATGCCGAGAAAGCCGAGTGCGGCGGCATCGAGAATCGCATTCGAAAAGGACAGTGTTGCCTGGACGATCAGCGGCGCCGTGCAGTTCGGCAGGATGGTGCGAAACATCAGGCGGAAGGAGCCGGCCCCGGAAATGCGCGCAGCCGTTACATAGTCGCGGGTCTTTTCCGTCATCACGGCGGCACGCGTCAGGCGCACGAAATGCGGCTGTAGCGTCAGCGCAATGGCAATCATGCCATTCGTCAGGCTAGGTCCCATGATGGCCACCAGCACGAGCGCCAGAAGCAGCGAGGGAAAGGCCAGGATGATATCCATCAGCCGCATGATGACTGTATCGACCCAGCCGCGATAATAGCCTGCGATGAGGCCAACCAGAATGCCGCCGGTCAGCGACAGTGTGGTGACGAACAGGCCGATGAACAGCGAATATTGCGCGCCATAAATGAGGCGCGACAGCATATCGCGACCCACGGGATCGGTACCGAGGAGGAAGCTCATGCGTCCGCCGTCCATCCAGGCCGGCGGCACAAGCACGGCGTCACGATATTGTTCGAAGGGCGAATGCGGTGCAATCAGCGGCGCAAAGACCGCGACGATGACGAGTGCCACGAAGACCCAGAGGCCGATGACGGCGCCGCGGTTTTCGGAAAAGTAGAACCAGAATTCTGACAGCATCTGGCGGCGCAGCGCCGCGCTGGAAACCGGCTGGACTTTAACAGTGTCTGCCATGGGATTTTCTCCTTCTTAGTGGCGAATGCGCGGATTGATCAGCCCATAGAGCAGATCGACAATCAGGTTCACCACCATGATGATGCCGGCAATCAGCAGCAGGCCACCCTGGATGACCGGGTAGTCGCGGCGAAACACACTATCGACCATCCACTTGCCGATACCCGGCCAGGAGAAGATGGATTCTGTGAGGATTGCGCCGGCCAGCATCACGCCGATCTGCAGGCCGATCGTGGTGATAACCGGGATCATGGCATTGCGCAGCGCATGCAGGCTGACGACCCGAAACGGTGACAGGCCCTTGGCGCGGGCGGTACGGATGTAATCTTCCGACAGCACTTCCAACATGGCAGAGCGCGTCTGGCGGGCAATGACCGCCAGCGGAATGGTGGCCAGCACGATCGAAGGCAGGATCAAATGGCTGACCGCCGAGGAAAAAGCGCCCTTCTGGCCGGAGATCAGCGAATCGATCAGCATGAAGCCGGTGACGGGCTTGAAGAAATACATCAGCGAAATGCGGCCAGAGACCGGCGTCCATTGCAGGATGCCGGAAAACAGGATGATCAGCAGCAGGCCCCACCAGAAGATTGGCATGGAATAGCCGACAAGCGCGATACCCATCATCGACTGGTCAAGCGCCGAACCGCGCTTGATGGCGGCAATAATGCCGGCGGGAATGCCAAGCGCCACCGCAATCAAGATGGCGCAGAAGGACAGCTCCACCGTCGCTGGAAACAGCGCCATGAACTGCTTGAGAATGGGGGTCTTCGATACAATCGAGGAGCCGAAATCACCGGTCAGCACGCCGCCGAGATAATCGAAATACTGGATGACCAGCGGTCGGTCGAGACCAAGCTGGGCGCTGATCATCGCATGGCGCTCAGGCGACATGACGCGCTCGCCCGACAGCAGCGCGACCGGATCACCCGGCAGAAGCCGAATGAAGGCAAAGGCGATGATGGAAACCCCGATAAAAGTCGGGATCAGCACGGCGATACGCCGCAACAAAAAGCCAAACATGGATGGACCTGCTTTTGTTTTTGAAAAGGTATGGCTGCTGGACAGCAGCCTGGCCGTCGGACATGCACACCGGTGACCGGGCCGGATTTGAACCGGGCCAACCTTCAGGAAAAGCCGCGGGATGAAACATCCCGCGGCCAGCACTCATTATGGCCTAACCGGATTACTCGGCAATATCGACGTTTTCGAAGGTGAAATCACCAAGCGGGCTCTGGACGAAGCCGGTGACTTCCTTGCGCATCGGAACGACGGACAGCGAATGGTCGAGCGTTGCCCAGGGAGCCTCGCGCTTGAAGATGACCTGCGCCTGTTCGTAAAGCTTGGTGCGTTCGGCCTGGTCGGATGTGACCTTGGCCTTCTTCACCAGCGCGTCGAATTCCGGATTGCACCACTGCGCGCGGTTGTTGCCGCCGACTGCTTCGCAGCCGAGCAGGGTGTCGAGGAAGTTGTCCGGATCGCCATTGTCGCCGGTCCAGCCGAGCATGGCTGCGCCATCGCGGTCCTTGGCCTTCGAACGCTGCAGATATTCGGCCCATTCATAGGATACGATCTCGACCTTGACGCCGATCTTGGCAAAGTCGTCCTGCATGATTTCGGCCGCACGGCGGGCGTTCAGCATATAGGGACGCGATACGGGCATGGCCCAGATCTTCATCGACAGGTCCTTGACGCCGGCATCAGCCAGCATCTTCTTGGCCGCGTCGAGATCGTAGGCGTCGTCCTTGATGTCCTTGTTATAGGACCACATGGTCGGCGGGATCGGGTTCGTTGCAGGCGTTGCCATGCCCTGGAACACGGCTTCGACGATCGCCTTCTTGTTGATTGCCTTGTTCAGTGCCTTGCGCACTTCCGGCTTATCGAAGGGAGCCTGCGTCGTGTTGTAGGCGAGATAGGCAACGTTGAGGCCTTCCTGCTCCATGACCTGAAGGTTCTTGTCAGCCTTCATGGACTGCACGTCGGCAGCATTCGGATAGGGCATCAGGTGGCATTCGCCGGCCTTCAGCTTCTGGTAGCGAACGGCAGCATCTGTGGTGATGGCGAAGACTAGATCGTCGATCTTCGGCGCGCCACCCCAGTAATCGGCATTCTTGGCATAGCGGATAACGGCGTCCTGCTGGTAGCCGACGAAGGAGAACGGACCCGTGCCAACCGGCATCTGGTTCAACTGCTCCATTTTACCATCAGCCTGCAGCTTGTCGGCATATTCCTTCGACATGATCGAAGCAAACGGCATGGCAAGATTGGCAAGGAAAGGCGCTTCCGGACGGTTGAGCGTGAACTTGACTGTCAGGTCGTCGACCTTCTCGACCGACTTGATCAATTCCGGAAAGCCCATGCCGGCGGCATATTCCCAGGACGTGCCAGGCACATACTGGTTCCAAGGATTGGCCTTGTTGATCTGGCGGTCGATGGAGAAGACAACGTCATCGGCGGTCAGCGTGCGGGTCGGCGTGAAGAATTCGGTGGTGTGGAACTTGACGCCCGAACGCAGCTTGAACGTATATTCCTTGCCATCGGCCGATACGGTCCAGCTTTCGGCGAGACCGGCGGCCGGCTTTGTTGTGCCCGGTTCGAATTCGAGCAGGCGGCTATACACCGGATGTGCAGAGGCATCAAATGTGCTGCCGCCTGTGTAGAGGCCAGGATCGAAGCCTTCCGGCGAAGCTTCAGAGCAGTAGACAAAGGTCTTGGCGCTCGCAGCGGTCGAAAGGAAGGAGGCGGCCAGCAGGGCTGCCGTGAAACCAAGTTTAAATTTCATTATAGTCTCCCATCGGCAAGGCTGCGGATCAGCCGCAGATGCCGTTTATCGGATTGAGATTGCTCCGGAGCGTCGCATTCTTGTTCTTCTTGGCGCGCCGCAGCTCACCGTTTGGCCAATTCAGTCCTCTTGCCGGATGTCGCCAGGAGGTGTTCTCCCGCGGCTCGTTGGACAAGACGACATAATCTCATATCCATTAGGCGCGCCTTGTAAAGACGGCTTCTGCCAACTGACTGACACAATCAGCATTATTTTTTGGCGGCCTTTCGGAGTGCAAAGAATATGAGCGCCAGAAGAAACAATGTTTCGTCAATTTTACGCCACAGCAAAAATTATCCCCACAAATCAAAGTTTATGAGCGTGGTTTTTCACAACCACGCCAAAACGCGAAACGGGCCAGCGACATGCCGACCCGTTCTCATTACGCCCCGATACCTGTGATCAGCAGGCATTTTTCCAGATTGCAACCGCCTGCGGCTTTAGCACCGCTTCGCCTAGAACGGGCACCGCACCTTCCGGCAACGGCCAATCTTGAATGCCATAGTTGAAGGCGAAGGTGAGGCTGCCGCGACGGCGTATACGGATGAAATCCGGGACCGGCAGCGTATCAAGTCCGGCCTTTTCCGCGGCAAGCGTCATGACGCTTTCCAACAGCGTCTGATCGGGCCAGCAGGCGAGATAGAGTGTATTGCCCTTTTCCGTCAGCGCCGCATCACCGTTTTCAAACCGGGCAAGTACCGTGGCTGACGCTTCCAGCGTTTCGCGCCACCGACTGCCAGCCCCGGCAACCTTACCGGAAACCGTATCCGACAGGCCGGGCCTCAAGGTCGAGACCTGAATGACGCGGTTGCCCGTCGCGTCTGCGAGCGGACCAGGGGCCAGGTTTTCCGGGATGACGAAATTGCGATCCCGCGAGCCGCTTCGTGCGCCGATCAGCACGGTGCCCGAAGCATTTTCCAGCGCAGAGCGGGCGGCCTCATCCACTTCCGTCATGCAGGGCACAACGACTAGCGCATAGCCTTCCAGCGAAGCGCCGGGACGCACGAAATCGACGTTGAGCCCCAGACGGCGCAGCCCCTCATACCAGCGGAAGCAGAGTTCCTCATAGCGGAAATCACGGCCCTGCGGCTGGATCGCCGTCATCCAGTGGCTCTGGTAATCGAAGACAAGCGCAACAGAGGACTGCTGCGTGTCCGGCAAGCCACCCAGCACGGCAAGTTCCTGCGCCACCTGCCGCGCCTCAAGTCCGCCCGGCGAAAGCTCATCAAGCCCTGCCATGTTGAGACCGGCATGCATCTGCTCCTGCGCAAACGTCGCCTGCCGCCAGCGGAAATAACTCACCACCTCGGCGCCATGGGCCAGCGCTTCGAAGGTCCAGAGCCGCACCATGCCAGGCTTCGGCACCGGGTTCCACGGCGCCCAGTTGACCGGCCCCGGCTGCTGTTCCATTACCCAGAAACGGCCCTTGCCGACGGCGCGGTAAAGATCGTGGTGATAGGGCGCGATATCCGGATGCGATGTCTGCGCCCAGCGATTGCGCTCTTCCTCTGAGAAGGGAAACTTCTCGACAAAGCCGATCGGATAACTATCCCAGGAGGCCAGATCGAGATTATCACCCACCTTGAAATGATCGAAATCCGAGATGAAGCCCATGAAGTTATGAGTGACCCAACGCTCAGGCGAATGCTTGCGGATGATATCGCACTGCATTTTGTCATAGGCCGCCACCTGCTCGGAATGGAAGCGCCAGAAATCCAGCCGCGTTGCCGGATTGGCTTCCGTCACCGTCAGGTTCGGCAGCGTCACCTCGTCAAAGCTGTTCACCTCCATCGACCAGAAGACGCTGCCCCAGGCCTCGTTCAACTGATCGGTGGACTGGTAGCGCAGGCGCAGCCAGCGTTTGAAGCTCTTCAGATCCTCCGGCCCCCAGGACACGGTGGTATCGTGACAACCGTATTCATTGTCCGTCTGCCAGCCGACAAGCCCCGGATGATGGCCGTAGCGCTTGGCGATGATCTCGACAATGCGCGCGCTTTCACGCCACCAGGTCTCGGATGAAAACGTGTAGTGACGACGCGAACCAAAACCGCGCGGACGACCCTGCACATCATAAGGGATGATATCCGGGCACTCATCCACCAGCCATTTCGGCGGCGTGGCAGTCGGCGTGCCCAGCACGATCTTCAACCCGGCATTCGCCAAAATATCCATGGCCCGGTCCAGCCAGGAAAAATCAAAGCTATCCCGGCGCGGCTCCAGCCGCGACCAGGCAAATTCTCCGATCCGCACGAAGGATATGCCGAGCTCGCGCATACGCCGCGCATCGGTTTCCCACCGGCTTTCGTCCCAGTGTTCCGGATAGTAGCATACGCCCAACATTATCGTGTCAGATCCCCATTGATGACGGCCGTGCCGTCAGTGTTGAACAAATGGCAGGCCTTGGCATTGATGCCGAGCGTGATCGTGTCACCCGGACGCTGGCTGGCCAGACCATCGGCCTTCACCGCCATTTCCGACCCGTCGGCAAGCGTGACGAAAAACAGCGTTTCGGAACCGAGATATTCGGCAAGCTTGACCGTGGCCTGGATCTGCGCATCGCCCTTGCCTTTGGCATCCACATGCTCGGGGCGAAGGCCAAAGGTCATCTCGCCGCCGGCAATGGTCGTGGCCCCGGCATCGAGAACAACCGTTGCGCCGGGAAGAGAAACAACTGCCTTACCACCCTCGCCGGCCGTGACGTTGACGGTGAGGAAATTCATCTTCGGCGACCCGATGAAGCCGGCGACGAACAGGTTGTTCGGGCGGTGATAGAGCTCTAGCGGCGAGCCGACCTGTTCGATCTTGCCGGCTGATAGCACGACGATCTTGTCCGCCATGGTCATGGCTTCCACCTGGTCATGGGTGACGTAGATCATCGTCGCCTTCAAATCCTGGTGTAGCTTGGACAATTCGGTGCGCATCTGCACGCGAAGGGCCGCATCCAGGTTCGACAGCGGCTCGTCAAACAGGAAGACTTGCGGATTGCGCACGATGGCGCGACCGATGGCGACGCGCTGGCGCTGGCCACCGGAGAGCTGGCCGGGCTTGCGTTGAAGAAGCGGTTCCAACTGCAACAGCTTGGCGGCCGCCGCCGTACGCTCGGCAATCATCGCCTTGGAATGACCGGTCATCTTCAGGCCGAAGCCAATGTTTTCAGCGACCGTCATATGCGGGTAAAGCGCATAGGACTGGAACACCATGGCGACACCTCGCTCGGAAGGGCCGACGCTGGTCATGTCCTTGCCGCCGATGGAAAGCGCCCCGGAGGTAATGTCTTCAAGACCGGCGATCATGCGCAAAAGCGTGGACTTGCCGCAGCCGGACGGCCCGACGAAAACGCAGAACTCACCATCCTTCACGTCGAGATCGACGCCCTTGATGACGCTCAAGGCGCCGAACTGTTTCTTGACGTCGCGAAGGCTCACGTCAGCCATGGGTCTTGCCTCCCTTTGAAGGAATAAGTTCAAGCAGCAATGCGCTTTCAGGCCGCAGCATCGGCAGCGGCAGGCCGGAAAGCCCCGCCACAGCCAAATCAAAGCTGATCTCGCCCGAAAGAAGCGCCTTCTGCCCTTCGGAAATACGGATAAACTCCGGTTCTGCCGGAAGCATCTGCGCGATTGCCCAGCGCCCACCAAGCTGTGTGACGCTGTCGGGCAATTTCAGTGATGCGGGCTGTTCACCGACCATCTGCGGCCCCTGCGCCACGATCATGACGATCTTCTCGTCGCTTGCCGCTCCCCAGACATAGCGTCCGTCGAGCGGCTCCATGCGAAAGCTCGCGCCCGACGCATGCAAGAGACTGCGTAGCCGCTTGTAGGTCTCGATATAGACGTTGAGCTCGGCGCGCTCCTCGTCCGTCAGTTCCAGCGGGTTAAGCTCGACACCCAGATGATAGGCCATCGCCACCAGCGCCCGGAAGGACAGGCTATGGCGCCGACCCGTCTGGTGGTTGGGCGATGCGGAAATATGGGAGCCCAGAATTTCCGGCGGCACGAAAATGGAGGCACCGCGCTGGATTTCCAGGCGCTCCAGCGCATCCGTGCAGTCGGATGTCCAGACACGATGCGTGCGCGATAGCACGCCGTAATCGATACGCCCGCCACCCGAGGCACAGCTTTCGATCTCGACATCCGGATGGAAAGCGCGGATGCGATCCATCAGCGCATAGACGGCGCGTGTCTGCGCAGCGATCTTTGCCTTGCCATCGCGACCACCGGCATGCGTCAGGTCGCGGTTCATGTCCCATTTGATGTAGGATACGGCATGATTTTGCAGGACGGCGTGCATCTTGTCGAACAGATAGTCTGATACGTCCTTGCGTGTCAGATCCAGAACCAGCTGCGTGCGCGATTGCAGGATGGGCCGGCCGGCAATGGTCAGCGCCCAATCGGGATGTGCTTCGTAAAGCGCAGAGACGGGATTGACCATTTCCGGCTCGAACCAGATGCCGAACTGCATGCCAAGCCCGGTCACATGATCCACCAGCGGCTTCAACCCGTCGGGATATTTGCGCGGATCGATATCCCAGTCGCCAAGGCTCGTCGTGTCATCGTCGCGTTTGCCGAACCAGCCATCATCGAGCACGAAACGCTCGATGCCGAGTTCGGCCGCAGCCGTCGCCTGGTCCTTCAGCGAGACCATGCGATGGTCAAAGTAATTGCCTTCCCAAGTGTTCAGCGTCACCGGACGCGGGCTCATGGTGCCACCCGGCCAGGTCATCAACTCCTCGCGCACGAAGGCGTGGAAATCTTCCGTGTCGGCACCGGCATAGGCAATCGGGCTCTGATAGCTTTCGCCCGGCGCCAGGATCATCTCGCCGGGCTCAAAAAGCTCGCCCAGATGTACCAGCCGCTGGCCGTCATCGGTGCGGTCGATCACCATCTGATGATTGCCGCTGAAACCGAGCGTCACGCCAAACAGCTGGGTTTCGCTTTCGACAAAGAGCATCGGAAAACGGTCATGCGAGGTGCGGCCACGCCGGCTTTCCTGGGTCCAGGTGCCATTGCCCAGAAGCTCGCGCCGCGTCTGGAATTCACGGCCCCAGATGCCGGTAAAGCTCATCACCTGCACATCGCCGGCGGGTGCGAGAAAGGTTGCGGCCATGCAGCGGTCGAGCTGGTAATCCGCTTCACCCGTATTGGTGAGCGTCGTCGCCATGGAGATGAGACCGGACGCATGCGCTGTGAGCGCAATCGAAAGGCCAAGCTTTGCCACCGCGTCCGTTGCGGAAAGAACGGTGCGATTCCCCTCGCGCAAAACGGTCCAGCCGCCGAACTGGGCGACGAAATCCCGGCCGTTTCGATGTCCGGCAATTGCCGGCCAGCCAAAGAAACCCATGCCGCCGGTCGGCAGCAGAGCGGCAGACGGCACGGCCACATCCATGCCGTTGACACGGCTTGAACGCTCGATTTCAAACAGCGGATCGGCTTCGACCGGTTCGCGGCCGAAGGACAGGATTTCCGGCATTCCAAGCGCGGGCAATCGCAGGCAAAGCGAAAGCTGGCCTGAATCAATGGTGATAATCTCGCTCATCCCTTGGTCGCTCCAAGCGTCAGGCCGGCAATGAAATGCCGTTGCATCAGGAAAAACATGGCAACCGGCGGCAATGCCGCGACGATCGAGCCGGCGGAAACCAGGTGCCAGGCGGCAACCCATTGGCCGTTCAGCGAATTGAGGCCCGCCGTCACCGGCATGGCGTGCTGGCCCTGCACCAGCACGGTTGCCCAGAAATAGTCGTTCCAGACAAAGGTGAAGATGAGTACGGAGAGCGCGGCAATGGCCGGACGCATCAACGGCAGCACGATATAGCGGAAGATCCGCCATTCCGACACGCCTTCGACACGGGCAGATTCAATCAGCGCAAATGGCAGGCCCTTGATGAAATTGCGCATGAACAGCGTGCAGAAACCGGTCTGGAAGGCGACATGGAACAGCACGAGCCCCATGGTCGTATCGTAGAGCCCCAGTTTCAGCGTCAGGTCACGCACCGGCACCATGAGGATCTGGAAGGGTATGAAATTGCCGGCGACGAACATGAAGAACAGGATCAGGTTGCCCTTGAACTTGTAGACGGCGAGCGCAAAGCCGGTAAGGCAGGAGAGCGCCACGGCACCGATCACCGTCGGGATCGTCACCTTGAACGAGTTGAGGATGTAGAGGCCGATCGGCGAATCCCGGAAGACGGCCGTATAGTTCTCGACGCCGGCAAAGCCGGAGGGAATGCCGAAATAATTGCCGGCAGCCAGATCGCCTGCCGGGCGCACGGAGGTAACGGCAACGCCGATCAACGGCAGGAGCCACAGAAACAGTGCCAGCGGCAGAAGTAGCTTGTAACCTGCCTGAACAAAGGGCGATGCCTTCTGGATGGGTGTCGGGAACATCAGGCGTTCCTTTCCTGCGAGAGCATGCGCACGATGAACAGCGTGATGAAGATCATCATAATGAGGAAGAGGATGACGGCAATCGCCGCGCCATAGCCCATGCGGTATCCGTATTCGGACAGCGCCTGCTCATACATGAAGTAGGAGAGAACCTGGCTTGTGCCATAGGGACCGCCGGCGGTCATCACCGATACGAGATCGAAGGACCGCAGCGAACCGATGACCGTGACCACCATGGCGATGAAGGTGGCAGGCGCCAGCTGCGGCAGAACCACGAACCAGAGAAGCTTTGCCCCCTTGGCACCATCCATGCGGGCCGCCTCCACCTGCTCGGGATTGATGTTGTTGAGACCCGTCAGATAGAGGATCATGCAATAGGCAGTCTGCGGCCAGAGACCGGCTGCAATAATGCCATAGGTGACATAGCGTTCATCGGCGAGCACGGCGACTTCTTCGCCGGTCAGCCATTTGAGCAGTTGCGAGAACAGCCCGAAATCCGGAGCGTAGAACCAGGTGAACATCAGCCCGACAACGACCTGGCTGATGACGAAGGGAAAGAAGAACAGCGACTTGTAGAGCCTTATGCCGGTGACCGTCTGGTTGAGGAAGAGCGCCACCGCAAGCCCCGCCGGGATCGACAGGAGATAGAGCACCAGCCAGATGATGTTGTTCTTCAGCGAGGTGTAGAAGTCTTCATCATCGATAAGCTCGACATAATTGCCAAGCCCGATCCAGACCTTTTCGCCCAGACCGTCCCAGTCATGGAAACTGATCCAGATGGATTGGAAGATGGGCACCAGCACATAGATAACAAACATCAGAAGGCCCGGCGCCAGAAACAGCCAGGGCGCAAGCTTCTGCTGGTTCTTCTTCCAGAAGCCGGGCGCGGAAGAGACGGCCTGGGTCACGGCAACACCTCGGGATATTTCAAAGGACGGGGGAATACCGGGCGCCGGCTCCTGATTGGAGACACGGCACCCGGCACTGGGAGGATGGGTTATTTGTAGACGCGAGCCTGGACCTTATCGAGGCGCGCAAGAATGGCATCGAGCTTGTCTGGCTTGACCATGAATTCCTGGAAGCTTTCCATGCCGGCCTTTGCCATATCGGCCGGTGCATCACGGTCATAGAACTGAGCGAGCGCATAGGCATTGGACAGCATTTCAAAACCTGCCGCCAGGAACGGATCGTTGGACTTGGTTGCCTTGTTGTTGATCGGCAACTGGCCAAGCGTCGCATTCATCTTGGTCTGCGTTTCCGGTAGGGCCAGATAGGCCAGGAACTTGCGGGCATCCGCCTTGTTCTTGGCGCCGGAGGGGATGTGGAAGGATTCGGTCGGCGCGTCTTCCGCCATCGGAATGCCGGGGGTAATCGTCGGGAATTGCAGGAAACCGATCTGCTCTTCCTTCAGGCCGCCGTCCTTCATCGTGGCAACCGCGAAATTGCCCATCAGATACATGGCAGCCTTGCCCTGCACCATCTGCGGCACTGCATCCTGCCAGTCGATGGCGGCGTGGTTGGCGTTGAAATAGCCCGGCTTGACAAGCTCGCCCCACTTTTCAAACACGGCCTTCACGCGTGGATCGGTGTAGGGAACCTTGCCCGCTGTCAGGTCCATGTGAAACTCATAGCCGTTGACGCGCAGGTTCAGATAATCGAACCAGCCACCGGTCGGCCACAGGGCCTTGGTGCCGATGGTAAACGGCGTTATGCCGGCAGCCTTCAACTTTTCGCAGGCAGCGAGCAGTTCCGCCCAGGTCTTCGGCGGGGTGATGTTCTTCTCGGCAAAGATGTCCTTGCGGTAGTAGATACCCCATTGATAGGTCGAGTAAGGGATGCCCCACTTCTTGCCGTCGATTTCCATCGATTTGGTGGCGGACTTCAGCTGATTGTTGAGATCACCCTGGGCCCACAGGTCGCTCACGTCTTCAAACAAGCCGGCCTTGACGAAGGGCGCCATGCGGTTGCCGGAATACCAGGACACGACATCCGGAGCGTCCGCCGTCAGGAAGTTGCGGATGGCGGATTTGTAGCCTTCATGGTCAAAATTGTTCCATTTGACCTTGATATCCGGATTGGCCTTTTGGAAATCAGCGATCAGCTGTTCCATGGCCTTTTTCGGCGCCGGATCGGACTGGTCGGAATTGATAACCAGTTCGCCGGCTGCGGCGGACCCAAGCGTCAGAGCATAGACAAGGCCAAGGCCAGTCAGATATTTCAGAGACTTCATAGCTTCCTCCCAAAATAGCCATTGCGATCCTGCATTGAAGATCGGTGCACTGCGCCCGCCTCTCCCGCAAACGCCGCTTGACAGTGATGGAGAAAGCCGCAACTTTCCTCCGCATTTCCATAAGAAAATTCCGGTATCCTAAGCTTCGATAGGGGATTGCATTTGGCTCACCGTTCCTTGGCCATCAATCATCTGGGTGCAACGCCCGTTCACCCGCATCACGACCCGGCGCATCCGCTTGTCGTGTTCGGCGATCACCAATTCTGTGCGGGCAAGATCATGGAAGTGCAGCGTATGGCCGGCCCGCATATGCACAGCCAGATCGAGCTGAACTTCGTCCTGAAAGGCAAGATGACCTACTGGTTCGATGGGCGCGAACTGACGGTGGATGAGGACCGGCTCTGCCTGTTCTGGGGCATGATCCCGCACCAGGTGATAGATAGAGACGAAGGTACGCAGTTCATCTGCCTTTACGTTCCGATGTCGGTGTTTCTCGGCTTTGCCAGTCTCAGCCGTTTCCGCGATGCGGTGTTTCGCGGCGCCGTCATCGAAGCGCTCGACATTCGCGGCTGGGACCGCGAGGTGTTCCAGCGCTGGCGCGAGGAGCTTCTGTCCGGCGATCCGGAAGCTGCCGAAATCGTGCGCGCGGAACTGACGGCGCGCGTCATGCGCATCGAGCGCGAAGGCTGGCGGGATCTGCGGCAACAGGGGGCAGCCCTTATCAGCAATGGCAAGCGCGACGCCGACTGGGTGGTGCATGTGGAAAAGATGCTGCGCTTCATCGGTGAAGGGGCGCTGACACAGATCTCGGCCGACGATGTGGGCCGTGCGGCCGGTCTGCATCCCAACTATGCCATGACATTGTTTCGCAAGGCCGTTGGCATGACGATCAACCAGGCGATCGTGCGCCACCGGCTGGATACCGCGCAATCCTTGTTGATCGCCACCGATCTACCGATCACCGAGGTGGCTTACGAATCCGGCTTCGGTTCGCTTTCCACCTTCTATGACGCCTTTCAGAAGCGCTTCAAGGAAAAGCCGGTGCAATATCGCCGGCGCATGCGTCCCGCAAGCGCAGCTGCGGCATGAACCGATGAAGTTTCTGCGATTAAACCGTATTTCCTGGCAGCAGGCCTTGCATTCCTTGGAAAAAGGCAATTCGCTAGCCGAACGCTAATCATTGCTGGATAGAGTGCCGCTATCCGGGGAAGCTCATGATGCAAAATGGACTGTGATCGATTTCAGGTGAAGATCTGGGGAGCCAGGGGCAGCATTCCCGTGGCCGGCCAGGACTTTCTCAAATATGGCGGCAACACCCCATGCGTCGAGGTGCGGTGCGGCGACTACAAGCTGATCTTCGATGCCGGTTCCGGCATTCGCGAGGCAGGGCTTGATATGCTGGCGGACGAGACCCGCCAAATCGATGTGTTCTTCTCGCATTGCCATTATGACCACATCATCGGCCTGCCCTTCTTCAGACCGCTTTATAGCCCCTCCATCGTCGTGAATGTCTGGTCCGGCCATATGGCCGGCATCATGACGACGGCGGAAATGATCAAGCAATTCGTCAGCCCGCCTTATTTTCCGGTGAAGCTCGACATCTGCAAGGCCTCGCTCAACTTCCGTGATTTTCGCGCCGGAGACGTGCTGTCGCCACGTCCCGGCATTTCCATTCGCACCTTCACCCTCAATCATCCCGGCGGCTGCATCGGCTACCGCATCGAATGGGGGGCCAAGGCGGTGGCGCTTGTGTTTGATATCGAACACCAGCCGGGCATTCTCGATCCAACCGCACTCGAACTGATGGCGGATGCCGATCTTGCCATCTACGATTCGGCCTTCACGGAATCGGAAATGGACCGCTATCGGGGCTTTGGCCATTCCACCTGGGAACAGGGCGTGAAGCTGGCCAAGCAGGCGAAGACGAAGAAGCTGATGCTGTTCCACCACGCCCCCTCGCGCACCGATGCCGAGATGGCGCTGATCGAGCGGCTGGCACAGGAAGAATTTCCGGCCACGCTAGCAGCGCGCGACGGCATGTTGCTCGACATCTAAAAGCTGCAAGGATCTGGTCGATCCGCGAAACGTGATGAGCCAGAGCCCAGGGACTGGCACCATATGCCGGAACGGTGATTTACACCGCAAATCAAAACTGCCATTCACTGAAGCCGAGGAACAGGCTGCGAGGCTCTACATCCATGGCGGCTGACGTCAAAGACCGCATTTTTTCCGAGCGCCGCATCCGGCGCGCCCGCCTTGTTTCCGGTCTGGTGATCTTCCTCTTCATGATCACCCATCTGAGCAATCATGCCTTCGGGCTGATCTCCGTCAGCGCTGCCGACGAGGCGCGCCGCTGGCTGCCGTTCATCTGGCATAACCCGGTGGGTACGGTACTGCTTTACGGGTCGTTCCTCGTCCATATCGGGCTGACCCTGCGCTCCATCTACAAGCGCCGAAGCCTCGTGATGCCGAAATCGGAAGCCGCGCAGATCATCCTGGGCCTGGCCGTTCCGCTTCTCATCATTGACCACATCATCGGCACGCGCATTGCTTCCGGCCTATTTGCGTTTCGCAGCAATTACGAAAACATCGTCCACATCATGTGGACGAAATCACCCAGCGACGGCCTGCGCCAGTCGATCGCCATCGTAATCCTATGGGCACATGGCTGTATCGGCATTCATTTCTGGCTGCGCTATCGGCCATGGTATCAGGGACTCACCTCGTGGCTTCTGCCGCTTGCCATCCTGCTACCCATCCTGTCGCTGCTCGGCTTTGCACAAATGGGCCGCACCATCGCCAGCCCAACCTTCCTGCTCAGTGGCTATCCGGGCGGAAATTATGATCCGACGACACTGACCGCCGAGGCCACGCATACCTTGCGGATCATCCAGATCTGCGCCTATTCCGCCTTTGGTCTGGCGGTCGCTATCGTTTTTTTCCTGCGTATCCTGCGATGGATGAAGGAGCGTGCGCATCTCATCACCATCCGCTATCCGAATGGCGAAGCCATCAGCGTGCCGCGCGGCTTTACCGTGCTCGAAGCAAGCCGGATGGCGGGCAAGCCCCATTACTCGGCCTGCGGTGGCAAGGGCCGATGCTCGACCTGTCGTGTGCAGGTGATTGAGGGCGAGGAGACGCTGCCGGCCGCCGAACCGCTGGAACAGCGCACCCTGACCCGCATCAATGCCGGACCCGGCGTGCGGCTTGCCTGCCAGCTGCGGCCAAAGGCGAATGTGATGCTGGTGCCGCTTCTTGTTGCCATGCCGGAAACCGATGTCGATCCGAGCAATTACGAGGCCGTGCCCGGACGCGAACGAGAAATTGCCGTGCTGTTTTGCGATTTGCGCAATTTCACCACGCTGACCGAAACGCGCCTGCCCTTCGATATCGTCTTTCTGCTCAACCGCTATTTCGGCGTCATAGGCCGTGCCGTCGAGGAAAGTGGCGGCCGGATGGACAAGTTCATCGGCGATGGCGCCATGGCCCTGTTCGGTATTTCCGGCTCGACCGAAGATGCCTGTCGGCAGGCCTTGCAGGCGGCAGCGCGCATCCTTGCCGGCATAGACGAGTTGAACCGGCAGTTGGCCAAGGAGCTTTCCACGCCGCTGCGCATCGCCATCGGCATCCATACCGGCCCCGCCGTCGTTGGAACGCTCGGCTATGGTGCAGCACGAAACCTGACGGCTGTCGGCGATACGGTCAATGTCGCAAGCCGGCTTGAAACGGTTGCCAAGGATTTCGATGCAACGCTGGTCATCTCCGCGCCGGTGGCGCGCCTTTCGGGTCTCGACACGTCGGCGTCAAACGCGCGCGATATCGCCATTCGTGGTCGCAGCGAAATGCTTCAGGTCTATATCTTCGACGAAGCCGCCACGGCCACGCTGAACCTTGCAACAGAGGCCGTGCCCGCATAACGGGTCAAACAAGCCTAGGACCGATCGATTTACAATGTTAGGACTGGCGCATGCGTGCCAAAGGCCATGATCCGTTTTACCAGTCGCTCCCCGTCTTCACCCAGTTCGAAGGGGTGGCGGATACGCGCAACTACATGCCCCTGCCGGGGGGCTGGGTGCTGGCGGTGGCCGATGTCATCGGCTCAACCAAGGCCATCGCCGCCGGTCACTACAAAGCCGTCAACATGGCCGGCGCCGCCGTCATCTCGGCGGTTCTCAATGCGGTCGGCACGCAGGATTACCCCTTCATATTCGGTGGTGATGGCGCCATGGTGGCCCTTCCCGCTGCCCATGCAAACAATGCCGCGCAAGCCTTGAGCGATGTGCGTAAATGGACAGCTGGCGAACTTGGTCTAGAGCTTCGCATCGCGCTTGTTCCGGTGGATGATGTCCGGGCGCAAGGGCTGGAGGTTTCCATAGCCCGCTTTGCCGCAAGCCCGCACGCCTCCTACGCCATGTTCAATGGCGGCGGCGCAAGCTGGGCCGAGCAGCAGATGAAAGCCGGCCGCTACGCCATCGATCGGAAAAGTCTGTCCCCGCCCGATCTTACCGGCCTTTCCTGCCGCTGGAGCCCGATCCTGGCGCAAAATGGCGAGATCGTCTCGATCATCGCCAAGCCGACCTCCCCGGACAACATGCAAGCCT
The DNA here is from genome assembly GCF_005222845.1 of Rhizobium sp. FY34. Lineage (GTDB taxonomy): Bacteria > Pseudomonadota > Alphaproteobacteria > Rhizobiales > Rhizobiaceae > Neorhizobium. Next base: position 205,991 of record NZ_STFZ01000005.1, read on the forward strand.
TCCGCCGCCTAGTGTCGGAGATCATCTCGATCACGGCCGAACAGAACCGGGCCGGTCACCCGGTTCCCGAACAAGGACCACGGCTTGCCTTTTCCAGAGAAGGGATTGCTGCAGAGGTGGCGGCGACCCCGGCATCTGCCGGTCGCGTCATCCCGTGGTTATCGATTGGTCTTCAGGTGTTTCTCACCTATGTGCTGCACAGACTGAACATCACGCTTGGGCGTTTTGATCCGCGCAGCTATACGCGCGACGTGGCGGCAAACTCCGATTTCCGCAAGTTCGATGACGGGCTGAAGATGACGGTCGATGTTGACGAGGCCCACCGCCTGCGCATTGAGGCCCTGCTTTTGCAGGCTGAAGCTGCTGGCGTGTGCCATTACGGCCTGCACCGGCAGGATAGCGCTTTGGTTACCTGCCTGGTCCTGAGCCCGATGACACGCGACCACATGCATTTCATCGATGGCGCGCATGGCGGCTATGCTCTGGCCGCCAGCCAGCTATCGCACAAACACTCATCCTGACGCCTGTGGCAAATGTGTCTCTCGTTTTCGACACCTGCACCCAATAGGCGAAAATCCTAATCCATGCCATTGTTTGCGGATCATACCGCACCGATCTAAAGCGATACCAGACGCCGACAACCGCATCCGAGTGTTGCAGCGAGCGGGCGCCTCTATCGAACAGGTACACCCATGACGACGAATACTGGAACGGTTTCCGCGCTTTTCATGGACAAGGTCGCCGATTGGCTGACGCGCGCGGCTCTGTCAGGCCGTTCGCTGGAAGATATCGTGCGCGGCTTTTGTGATCGTATTGCCGCCGCCGGTCTTCCCATCGCTCGGGTGCATCTTTCATTTGCCATGCTCCACCCCCTTTATGATGCCCTGGGCTTCACGTGGCGCGCGGCAGACGGCCTGACCGTGGAAGGCTATCGTTACGATGCGGGTAATCCGGACATATTCCTGAAAAGCCCCTATTACAAACTGCTCAGCTCCAACCTGGATTATATGCGCCGGCGCATTCCGGCCGAAGGTCCTGTCGAGTTCCCGGTCTTCGAGGATCTGCGTCGCGAGGGCATCACAGATTATATCAGCTTCATGCAGCCGTTTGGCGACCAATCGGTGCAAGGAATGATGGGTTCCTGGTCCACGGATGCCAAGGACGGTTTCGATGACGAGACGATCGGCGCGCTTCTGCGTATCCAGAACCATCTGGCGGTCGCGGCAAAAATGGCGGTTCTCGACAAGCTCGCCAACAATATGCTGACCACCTATCTTGGCGGCGACGCCGGAAAGCGGGTTTTGAACGGCCAGATCCGCCGCGGCGACGGCGAAACCATCCGCGCGGCACTAGTGATGGGCGATATGCGCCACTCCACCATGCTAGCCGAAAGAGAGGGCCGCCAGACCTATATCGATACGCTGAACGATTTCTTCGATGCGATTGCCACGCCATTCAATCGCAATGGCGGGCAGATCCTCAGTTTCATGGGCGATGGGTTTCTGGCCGTCTACCCGTGCGACCGCCACCGCGAACCATCGCAGCAAGCCTGCCAGGCTGCCATTTCCGCTGTCCGCCAGGCGCAGATCCGGGTTGCCCATCTCAACACCGAGCGGCGAAAAAAACATAAGGCCGTCATCCATTATGGTATCGGCCTGCATGTCGGCAATGTCATGTTCGGCAATGTGGGCTTGCAGGAACGCCTGACCTTTTCGGCTTTCGGATCAGCGGTCAACGAGGTGTCTCGCCTGCAATCGCTCAGCAAGAAATATGATCGCGAAGTGATCGCCACCCAAGCCTTTGCCAATTATTGCGGCGGAGACTGGACGACGCTCGGCCAGGAAAAGCTGCGCGGCGTGCGCCAGAAGGTGACGGTTCTCGAGCCCATGCCTCTGGAAGCGGGAGAGCGAGTGGACGAAGTGGTGGCAGATTTGCGCCGGCATGCGCTGTCGGAAGCCGAGCGGCTGATCCTGCTTCACCGCGATGCCGTCGAGATCGATCCGAAGTCCGGTCCCCGGCCCATGCTGAGCAAGTTTATGCCGTGAACTGGCAACACCCAGCGCGGGCCGGCAATTGCGTTCTCTCCCTCGCTCTCCTGTATAAAGACGGGGGTTCAACCGTCCCTGCACATTGCCAAATCTTGCCAATACAAAGATACTCGCTGGAGAGATCAGGCAGATTATGGCCGAAAAGCCTTCCGGCGTCAGGCAAACTGCATTCGACAGGCGCTCAGTGTAGGTGAAGATGGAAAAAGGCCTGACGCGGTACATCTGGTCCAATACCTACAAGCAGCAGATCTGGATTCTCCTGATCGTCGCAGCCTCGATGGTTCCCTACTTCCTCTCCTTCGACCTGCCCAAGCGGATCGTCAACGGGCCCATCCAGGGAGAGGGCTTCGAGACTGCTGAGGCAACGCAGCGCTTTTTCGCCATTGCCTTCAACCTGCCCTTCATCGGTCCTATCGACTTGTTTTCCGGCTTTGAGCTGAACCGCGTCGAGATGCTGATGGCGCTGAGCACCGTTTTCCTCGGTCTCGTCGTGCTCAACGGCTTGTTCAAATTCTACATCAACACCTACAAGGGTCGCCTCGGCGAACGCATGCTGCGGCGCATCCGCTTCGAACTGGTCGATCGTGTGCTGCGTTTTCCGCCCGTACAGTTCAAGCGCGTCAAATCCGCCGAAATCGCAACAATGATCAAGGACGAGGTAGAACCGCTCGGCGGCTTTACCGGCGATGCCTTCGTCCAGCCGGCGCTTCTGGGCGGACAAGCGCTGACAGCGCTGGTCTTCATCGTCATCCAGAATTTCTGGCTCGGCATGATTGCCGCATCCATCGTCTGCGTGCAGGCCGTCATCATTCCACGCATGCGACGCAGGCTTCTGGAACTGGGGCGCGAGCGCCAGCTGACAGCGCGACAGCTCTCCGGCCGGGTGAGCGAGATCGTCGATGGCATTCACACCATTCATGGCCATGACACGACCAACCTGGAGCGGGCCGACATCGCCTCGCGGCTCGGCATCATCTTCCAGATCCGCTACGACCTGTATCAATGGAAGTTCATGGTGAAATTCATCAACAACTTCCTCGCCCAGGTCACTCCATTTCTGTTCTATGCCATCGGTGGCTATCTGGCGCTGCAGGGACGTCTCGACATCGGCCAGCTGGTGGCTGTCATCGCCGCCTACAAGGATCTGCCCGGCCCTCTCAAGGAGTTGATCGACTGGGATCAGGCTCGCCAGGACGTGCAGATCAAATATGCGCAGGTCGTGGAACAGTTCGACGTGGAAGGGCTTGTCGCGCCTCATGTGCACAGCGTCGTCACAGACCCCGTGCCACGCCTGTCGGAAGCTTTGGTCATCACCAATCTCGTGCTGAGCGATGACAGTGGCGCGCGGCTGCTGCACCGTACCTCGCTGGATGTCCAGCCCGATGAAACGGTGGCCATTCTGGGGCAGAACGGTAGCGGGGGCGAGGCCCTAGCCGAAGCACTGGGCCGTATCCTCTGGCCGGAAGCCGGCCGGATCACGATTGGCGGCAAGGATCTGCTCGATATCCCGGAATCAGTCACGGGCAGGCGGATATCCTTCGTCGCCTCCGACACCTATTTCTTCTCTGGCAGCCTGCGGGATAATCTTCTCTACGGGCTGAAGCACGCGCCCCTGACCCAGGCGCAGTACCAGGGCGAAGATCAGCGCAAGTTCAAGCGCAAGCTTCTGGAAGCGCTCCGCTCAGGAAATCCCGCGCTCGACCTCAACAGCGACTGGATCGACTACGGGTCTGCTGGCGCAAGCGGGCCGGATGATCTCTTGAAGGTGATCCGCCCTGTGCTGGATGCCGTGACCATATCGCAGGACATTTTCGATCTGGCCTTGCGGTCGCAGGTGGATACGGATGCCCACCAGACTCTGACCGATCGTATCGTGGAGGTGCGGCAGGCACTTCGCCGCCGCCTCAGCGAAGAAGACCTCGGCCACATCGTCGCCCCCTTCGAGGCCGATGCCTATAATCGCCAGGCGACGGTTGGTGAAAACCTGCTATTCGGCACGATGAAAAAGCCGATGAATCCGCAGATATTGGCGACCCATCCTTACTTCCGCAGGATTATCAGCGAAACCGGTCTTGGCGCCCATCTTTACGAGATGGGTCTGGAAATTGCCGAAAACGCGGTCGAATTGTTCCGCGACCTGCCACCAGACCATCCCTTTTTCCAGCAGCTGACCTTCATGAGCGCCGATGATATTCCGGCTTACGAAAACCTCCTGCAAAAACTGCAGGGCACGACCATCGACAAGGCATCGGCCAGCGAGCGCAGCGCCATCATTCGCCTCAGCTTTTCCTATATCGAGCCGCGCCATCGCTTCGGCCTTCTGACACAGAAGCTGATGGACGAAATCGTCGAGGCGCGCCGGCAATTCTACGCCAATATTCCAGCGGATCTGTCTGCGGCGATTGAACGCCACGATGCGCAGCGGTTCACCGCATCAACATCGCTGATGGACAATGTCCTGTTTGGCCGTCTCTCGCTTCAGGAAGTCGATACCACGGAGCGCATCCGTGCCATTACCCGCAGCGTGTTTGCCGAACTGGGGCTGGAAGACCATGTTCTCTCCATCGGTCTGGATTTCGAGGTCGGCTCGCAGGGACGACGCCTCACCAATGTACAGCGCCAGAAACTCAACCTGGCACGCGCCCTGTTGAAGCGCTCCGATTACTTCATCTTCAACCGGCCGCTTTCGGCACTCGATCAGCGTGCGCAGGATTTGATCGTGACACATGTCATGCAGGACCTGCACAAGGACGGGCAAAGGCCTGCCATCATCTGGGTACTGCCCAATGCGCATGTCAGCGAATTGTTCGACAGGATTCTAGTGTTCGATAATGGAAACCTTGTCGAAAGCGGCCGATTCGAAGAGCTTGCGACCACAAACGGGATGTTCAAGCAGCTCCTGTCGTAATATCCTGTTTGAAGCCTATAGGGGGTACCACGCTGATGCTATTGAAGGACGAGGTTGAAATGTTGCGGCGTGTGCCGCTTTTCTCCCGCATTGCTCCGGCAAAGCTCAAGCTATTGGCCTTTGCTTCCGAGCGGATGAGCTGTCGCGAGGGACAGAACCTCTTCAGCCAGGGCGATACGGGGGATGCTGCCTATGTCATCCTGTCGGGCACCGCAGATATCGTGGTGAGTTCCGAATCCGGTGAAATCAAGGTTGCAGAACTCGAGAAAAACTCCATTGTCGGCGAGATCGCCATTCTTTGCGATATGTCGCGCACGGCAACGGTGCGGGCAACGTCACAGCTTGAACTGCTCAAGATCAGCAAGGAAAGCTTCCTTGACCTGATGAATGATTTCCCCGACATGGCCGTGGAAATCATGCGGGTGCTTGCCAACCGCCTGAATCATACGACCAGCGAACTGACGGCAGCCCGCAGCAGGGAGCAGCGCGTCAACTCCTGATGCACACGGCAGGCCATGGACATTCGGGCATAAAGTGCATCCTGTTTCTGAATGCAGAACGTAAAACGCCGCGCACGAGAACCGTGCGCGGCGTTTCCATCGGTCGGGCAAAAGGCGGCGGACCCAGCCCGACGTCTGAGCTTACTTGATGAGCGGCAGAAGCTCGCTCACCGATTTCTTGGCATCGCCATAGAACATGCGTGTGTTGTCCTTGAAGAACAGCGGGTTCTCGATACCGGAATAGCCGGTTCCCTGCCCGCGCTTGGAGACGAACACCTGCTTTGCCTTCCACACTTCCAGAACCGGCATGCCGGCAATCGGCGAATTGGGATCTTCCTGCGCCGCCGGATTGACGATGTCATTGGAACCGATGACGATCACCACGTCGGTCTTGGGGAAATCCTCGTTGATCTCGTCCATTTCCAGAACGATATCATAGGGCACCTTGGCTTCGGCCAGCAGCACATTCATGTGGCCGGGCAGGCGTCCGGCGACCGGATGGATGGCAAAGCGCACCTCCTTGCCGGCAGAACGCAGCTTGCGGGTGAGTTCGGATACCGCCTGCTGGGCTTGCGCCACCGCCATGCCATAGCCGGGAACGATAACGACGCTGTCTGCATCGTTGAGTGCATTTGCAACACCATCGGCATCGATGGCGATCTGTTCGCCGGAAATCTCCATGGCAGGCCCCGTTGTGCCGCCAAAGCCGCCGAGAATGACCGAGATAAACGAGCGGTTCATCGCCTTGCACATGATGTAGGAAAGGATTGCCCCGGACGAGCCGACCAGCGCGCCGGTCACGATCAGCAGATCATTTCCCAACGTGAAGCCGATGGCAGCGGCTGCCCAGCCGGAATAGCTGTTGAGCATGGAGACGACCACGGGCATGTCTGCGCCGCCAATGCCCATAATCAGGTGATAGCCGATGAAGAAGGCGAGAAGCGTCATCAGGACCAGCGCCCAGGCGCCGGCGCCATTGGCATAGGCCACCAGAAGGATAATGCTGAGCGCTGCGGCACCGGCATTCAGCAGATGCCCGCCCGGCAGTTTCTTCGCCTTGCCATCCACCTTGCCAGCAAGCTTGCCGAAGGCGATGATCGAGCCGGTGAAGGTGACGGCGCCGATGAAGACGCCGAGGAAGACCTCGACCTTCATGATCGCCAGTTCCACCGGCGTCTTGTGGGCCAGGATCGCCGCAAAACCGGAGAGCGTCGAGCGGGTGGCCTCGTCCATGCCGGCGATGCGCCAGGCTTCGATATGGGTGTTGAAGCCGATGAAGACGGCGGCAAGGCCAACGAAGGAATGCAGGGCCGCCACCAGCTGCGGCATTTCCGTCATCTGCACGCGGGCAGCGACATAGTAGCCGATGACAGAGCCGCCGGCGATCATCACCAGAATAATGAAGCCGTGGCCGACATCCGGGCTCAAAACGGTGGCGAGAACGGCAAGCGCCATGCCGGCAATGCCGTACAAGACGGCGCGCTTGGCGCTTTCCTGGCCCGACAGTCCGCCCAGCGACAGGATGAAGAGAACGGCTGCAGCCACATAGGCTGCCGATACGATACCAAGTGTCATGGTGTTATTCCTTCCCGCCTCAAGACTTCTGGAACATGGCGAGCATGCGCCGTGTCACGAGGAAGCCGCCGACGATGTTGATCGTCGCGATCAGCACCGACAGCGCGGCCAGAATGACCACCAGCCAGTTGCCCGACCCGATCTGCAGCAGAGCGCCGAGGATGACGATGCCGGAGACGGCATTGGTGACGGCCATCAGCGGCGTGTGCAGCGAATGGCTGACATTCCAGATGACCTGGAAGCCGATGAAGCAGGCCAGAACGAAGACGATAAAGTGGCTCATGAAGCTTGCCGGCGCAACGGAGCCGACCAGCAGCAACAACAGCGTGCCGATGGCCAAAAGCCCCACCTGGTTGCGAGTCTGCGTCTTGAAGGCCGCGGTTTCCTGGGCGCGCTTTTCCTGCGGCGTCAGTTCCTTCACCTTTTCCTTGGGCTTGGCAGCCGCAATCGCCTGCACCTTGGGCGGCGGCGGGGGATAGCTGACCGTGCCCTCGAAGGTAACGGTCGCGCCGCGAATGACGTCGTCTTCCATATTATGGACGACGACACCGTCCTTCTTCGGCGTCAGGTCCGTCATCATGTGGCGGATATTCGTCGCATAGAGCGTCGAGGCCTGCGCCGCCATGCGGCTTGGAAAATCCGTATAGCCGACAATGGTAACACCATTGTCCGAGGTGACCTTCTGGTCGGGAACGGTCAGGTCGCAATTGCCGCCGCGTTCGGCTGCCAGATCGACGACGACGGAGCCCGGCTTCATGGCAGCCACCATATCGGCTAGCCAGAGTTTCGGCGCATCACGGCCGGGAATGAGGGCCGTGGTAATGACGATGTCGATATCCGGCGCCAGTTCGCGGAACTTGGCGAGCTGCTTTTCGCGGAATTCCGGCGAAGAGGGCGCCGCATAGCCACCGGTTGCCGCACCATCCTGGGCAGCTTCGAATTCGAGATAAACGAACTGCGCACCCATGCTCTCGATCTGCTCGGACACTTCCGGGCGCACGTCGAAGGCATAGGTGATCGCACCGAGCGAGGTGGCCGTACCGATGGCCGCAAGACCTGCAACGCCAGCGCCAATTACCAGAACCTTGGCGGGCGGCACCTTGCCGGCAGCCGTCACCTGACCGGTGAAGAAGCGGCCGAAATTGCTGCCGGCCTCGATCACCGCCCGGTAGCCGGCGATATTGGCCATGGATGACAGCGCGTCCATCTTCTGGGCGCGCGAAATGCGCGGCACCATGTCCATGGCAATGACGCTGGCACCAGTGCTCGCGGCCTGGTCCAGAAGGTCCTTGTTCTGCGCCGGATAGAAGAAGGAAATAAGCGTCTTGTCCGGCGAAAGCCTAGCGATTTCGCCCGCTTCCGGCGGGCGCACCTTAGCAATCACATCGGCGCCTTCATAAAGCGCTGCTGCCGTCTCCACCACATCCACGCCGACGGCACGATAGGCATCGTCGGAAAATCCCGCTGCCTTGCCGGCGCCCGCTTCCAACAGACAGGTATGTCCGAGCTTTTGCAGTTGAACCGCACTATCCGGCGTCAGCGCCACGCGCGCCTCGCCCAGATATATTTCCTTCGGTGAACCGACCTTCATTCCTCTACCCCACTAACCAATGAGCTTCATGCTTCATCCGGATTTCTTCATGCGCGGTATCCGCAGGCTTACACTCTAGCCCTGTTCATCCGCCACATGGGAAAAATCGCCTCCGGGTTAGGCGATTAGCACCCGGCGCCGGTGGTTGACCACCTCATGAGGCGCCATTTCGGTACGCTTACTGAAAAGACGGCGGAGCTTTTCACCTCCGCCGTCCATATTATCGATTGAAATCAGAACCGATCAGAACGGATAGTGCTGGTTCGGGTCTTCGATCGTCACCCAGCGCAGGTCGGTAAACTCGGCAATGGCTGCCTTGCCGCCGAAACGGCCATAGCCGGAGCTCTTCACGCCGCCGAAGGGCATCTGGGCTTCGTCGGCCAAAGTCGGGCCGTTGATATGGCAAATGCCGGATTCCAGACGCGCGGCAAGATCCATGGCGCGCTTTACATCACGGCTGAAGATAGCCGAGGAGAGACCGTATTCGGTATCATTAGCGATGCGGATCGCCTCTTCCGCATCCTTGACGCGAATGACCGGCTTGACCGGACCGAAGCTTTCCTCGTCAAACGAGCGCATGCCTTCCTTGACATGATCGAGCAGCGTTGCGGAAACAACGCTTCCGTCGATCTTGCCGCCAGCCGCAAGCGTTGCGCCCTTGGATACGGCGTCATCGATGAAGGCCTGCATCTTGACGGCGGCTTCCGGATTGACGAGCGAGCCGAGCACGACGTGACCACGCGGATCGCCGGCCGGAAGCGCTGCAGCACGGGCCGAAAGCTTGGCGACGAATTCATCGGCAACGGCTTCATGCACGATGAGGCGTTCCGTCGACATGCAAATCTGGCCCATGTTCATGTAGCAACCGAAGACAGCAGCATTCACGGCAGCATCGATGTCGGCATCTTCCAGCACGATCAACGGTGCCTTGCCGCCCAGTTCCAACAGAGCCGGCTTCAGGTGACGCCCCGAAAGTTCGCCGATGATGCGGCCAACCTTGGTGGAACCGGTAAAGTTGACGCGACGCACTTCAGGGGCTGCGATCAAGGCTGCAACGATCTCGGCTGCATCTTCCGGCGCATTGGTGATGACATTGATCACGCCTTCCGGCAGGCCGGCTTCCACCAGAACCTCGCCGATCAGCACATGCATGCCGGGGCAGGCTTCAGACGCCTTCAGGATGACGGTATTGCCGCAGGCAATGGCCATGGCGATGGCACGGGTACCCAGAATGACCGGTGCGTTCCACGGCGCGATACCGAGGCAGACGCCGGCTGCCTGGCGGAGCGCCATGGAGATCGTGCCGGGCTTGTTGGAGGGAATGACTTCGCCCTGGATCTGCGTGGTCATGGATGCAGCTTCGCGCAGCACGCCGGCGGCCAGCATGGTGTTGAACCCTGCCCAGGGCGCCGTGCCGCCGGTTTCGGCGATCATCAGCTCGGTGAACTGGCCAGCCTTGGTTTCCATGATGTCGGCTGCCTTCAGGAGCAGCGTGCGGCGCTGTCCGGGGCCAGTGCTAGACCAGGCCGGAAAGGCGGCCTGTGCGGCAGCAACGGCTGCCTTGACATCCTCAAGACCAGAGGCGGGCGCGCGGCTTGCCACTTTGCCGGTAAAGGGATCGATGCGGTCAAACGTCTTGCCGGAAATCGCTCCGACATGCTTGCCCCCGATGATCTGCTGGATTTCGAACATGTCCTCTTCCTCTTCTTGCTGCTGTTGTCTGAATGGTGACCATCCGCCGGCGCAGATGGTCGTGTTGAAGGTCATATCGGGTAGGTTTTCCCACCCGCTGCCCTGGTGATCCAGCGCAATTCCGTAAACTCGTCTATGGCCGAGGCGCCGCCAAAGCGCCCGTAGCCGGACGCCTTCACACCGCCAAACGGCATGGCGGGTTCATCGGCGACGGTTGCGCCATTGATGTGCATGATGCCGGTTTCGACCCGCAAGGCGATGTCGAGCGCCCGCTCGAGATCGCGGCTGAAAACCGCGCCGGAGAGGCCATAGTCGCAATCATTGGCAACCGTCACGGCCTCTTCGGCATCAGCCACGCGCAGGATGGCGGCAATCGGCCCGAAGCTTTCCTCGCGGTAGAGCCGCATGGAACTCGTCACGCCATCGACAATCGTTGCATCCATCATCGCACCATAGGCAGCGCCGCCGATGCGCAGAACCGCACCTCTGGTCACGGCATCCTCGATCAGGGTGGTGAGACGACGCCCGGCATCGGTAGAAATCAGCGCGCCGAGCGGCATATGGCCGATGGATGGATCGCCAGATTTCAGCGGCCGCGCCCGCTCGATCATGCGTGCAAGGAATGCGTCTGCAACGGCATCCTCGACGATGATCCGCTCTGTCGACATGCAGATCTGGCCCTGATTGAAAAAAGCGCCGAACACGGCAGCATCGGCCGCCTCGTCCAGATCGGCATCGGCCAGCACGATCAGCGGCGCCTTGCCGCCAAGCTCCAGCAGGCAGCGCTTCAGATGACGGGCAGCCATCTCCGCAATCATCCGCCCGACCCGCGTCGAGCCGGTGAAATTGACGCGGCGGACCACCGGATGGGCAATCAGCGCCTCAACGATCCTGCGAGCATCTTCCGGCGCATTGGACAGAATGTTCAAGACACCCGCTGGCAGGCCAGCATCAGCCATCACATCGCCCAGCAGGCGCTGGGTGGCCGGGCAGAGTTCGGATGATTTAAGGATGACGGTATTGCCCCAGGCAATAGCATAGGCAAATGACCGCACGGCCAGAAGGATGGGCGCGTTCCACGGCGCAATCGCCAGGCACACGCCGGCCGGCTGGCGAATGGCGACAGATCCGCCGCCAAGACCAAGCGTCGCCATGTCGGGGGGAGAGACATCGCCTGCGCAATCGGCGGCCTCGCGCAGCACGCGAACGGCAAGCTCGACATTGAAATGACACCATTGGCTCGTGGCACCGGTCTCGACCAGCATGACGGCGGCAAGGTCATCGGCCCGCGCGCTCAAAAGGTCGGCGGCCTTTTCGAGGATTGTCTTTCGCTGCTGCGGCGTGGTGCGCGACCAGTGCGGAAAGACGGCAGCGGCGGCACAGGCGGCGGCCTCCACATCCTCTTCGCCGGCAGCAGCAGCACTCGTTACGATCGTGCCGGAACAAGGATTGGCACGCAAGAAACGCTGTCCGGTGGCAGAGGCCACGGACTTGCCGGCGATCAGAAGGTCTGCCATGTGGCAGCCCGCTTCTGTCGTCACCGGTGCGGCGCGTGTGCCGCTACGTTTCAGAGCTTCGGACATAAATGATGCCTCCTCCCAAAGGCTGACGCACCCTACCTGTTCGCCAGAGGAGAGGAATGCATTTTTCCGGCGCAAACTTATCATTATATGGTAGGCACTATCACGGTTTGGTCAGGTGATGGGATGCAGACAGCACAGAAGAACCAGTTCATGCGGGGCGAAAAACTCGAACCCGCCCTGCAGCGCCGTGTCATTTTCAGCGGATCAGCTTCGGATCTTGAGGCCAATCACCTGATTTTCCTGGTCTCCGGGCGCCTGCAATCGACAGGTCGCGACGAGACGCAGACGGTGACGGCACCGGCCCTTCTCATTCTGCCGCGCACCAACCCGGCGCGCCTGACGCTGGAGGCGGGCAGCCGGGCCTATCTGCTCGGCGCATCCGATGATGAAATCGCCGCAGCACTCGGAGATTTTCCCGAAGCTCCGGCCATCCGTGGCATATTGTCTGGAGTGATACATCTCACGGATCTCGAACCTGACCAGCAACGGTTGCTGGACCGGGCATTCGATGCCCTGGTGGGTGAAATCCGTACCCAGTCTGCGGGCGCGATGATGGCGATCGCTGCCCATCTGCGGCTGATCCTGCTTGCCGCCTGGCGGCTTGCCGGCGCGCTGGACCAGGATGTCGTCGCCAGCGGCGATGGCGTCTCCGTGTTGCAAAAATTCCGGCAACTGGTGGAGGCACAGTTTCGCCGCCACCGGCCCATCACCTTTTATGCCGATGAACTGGGTGTGACGGCCGACCGCCTGCATGCCATTTCCACGCGCCATCTGGGGCGCCCGCCGCTCGATCTGGTGCATGACAGGCTGGCGCGCGAGGCGCGGCATTATCTGGAACGGTCGAGCCTCTCGGTTCAGGCGATTTCCGACAGCCTGAACTTCAAGGATCCGGCGCATTTCAGCCGCTTCGTCAAACGCCGCACCGGCTATGCGCCGGCGCAGTATCGTGCCCTCATGCGCAAGACATCCGATCGAAGCGCCAGCGATGCCCGCTTCGACTATCACGAATGGCCGTGATCACTCCCGACCACGACCCTCGTGATCAGGCGGTTCCATCGACGATCACCAGCGGGCGACCTTGCGTGCAGTTTTCGATGCGTGCATCGACGCGGTAGACATCGCGCAGCATGGCGGGCGTGACCACGTCCAGCGTCGGGCCGCTGGCCAGCAGCCGTCCGCCGGCAATCACCATCGTATTGGTGCAATAACGCAGCGCATGATTGAGGTCGTGCAGGGCAATCAGAACCGCCATCCCCTCGTCAGCGGCAATGCGCTTCATGAACTGCAGCACCTCGATCTGGCGAAACAGGTCGAGCGCCGAAGTTGGCTCATCCATCAGCAGCACTTCCGGCTTGCGCACCAGCGCCTGGGCAATCGCCACAAGCTGTCGCTGGCCACCCGACAGGGCGCCGAGATCGCGGAAGGCCAGATCCGAGATATGAAGGGCTGCCAGCAGCCGGTCGATTTCGGAAAGATCGTCTTCCGCCACCCGCCAGCCGGTGCCCTGCTTAGCCGCCAGCAGAATCGATTCGTAAACGGTCAGAACGGCATTGGCGCCGGTATCCTGCGGCATATAGCAGATCGGCCGGTGGCCTTCGCGTACATCCTCCACCGTGACAACGCCCTTGCCCTTGAGCAGGCCGGCAATGCGCTTGAACAGCGTGGATTTGCCGGCTGCGTTCGGGCCGATCAGCGCCGTCAACTCGCCGCCGCGCAGCCAGTCGGTCGAGATATCCTCAAACACGGTGGTGCGGCCATAGCGGGCGCTGATATCGTCGAGCTTCAGGGCTACCATGCGCGCCTCCGATTGGTGAAGATCAGCGAGAAGAAGAAGGGAACACCAACCAGGGCCGTGATGACGCCGATCGGCAGGATAGCGCCGGGAATGAGCATCTTCGACACGACCGAGGTGGCCGACAGCAGCAGCGCGCCGCAGATGACCGAGCCGGGCAGGAAGAAACGCTGGTCCTCGCCCACCACCATGCGGGCAATATGCGGGCCGACCAGACCGACAAAGCCGATCGTGCCGACAAAGGACACTGGAATGGCGGCCAGCAGGCTGACCAGCATCATGGTTTCCAGGCGCAGACCCCGCACATTGACGCCAAGACTTGCAGCCTTGTCATCACCGAGCCGCAGCGCCGTCAGCGCCCAGGCGCGACGGGCAAACAGCGGTACGCAGAGAACAAGAATGGCAAAGGTCACGGCAACCTTGCCCCATGTCGCCTTGGTAAGGCTTCCCATGGTCCAGAACACGACGGCCGCCAGCGCCTGTTCTGAGGCCAGATATTGCAGCAGCGACAGGAGCGCATTGAAGGTGAACACCAGCGCAATGCCAAGCAGAACAATGGTTTCCACCGTGACGCCGCGCAGCGTGGAAACGCCATAGATGAACAGCGAGGCAAGCATTGCCATCAGGAAGGCATTGATCGGCACCATATATTGAACGGCGGCCGGAAAGACGGACACGCCCGCCACCAGCGCCAGCGCCGCGCCAAAGCCGGCGGCAGCGGAAATGCCGAGCGTAAACGGGCTTGCCAGCGGATTGGCCAGAATGGTCTGCATCTGCGCACCGGCAAGCGACAGGCAGGCACCCACGGTGACGGCCATCAGTGCGATCGGCATGCGGATATCCCAGACGACAACGCGCAACTGGTTGGAAACGCTGCCCGGCGTGAAAATCGCCGACAGCACTTCGCTGAGGCTATAGCGTGCCGGGCCAAGTCCGATATCGACAGCCACGCTGAATGCCAGCGCTATAGCCAGACAGCAGAGAATGAGAATGCGACGCGCCGCAAGGGCGCGGTACTGTCCGCGCCCTTCCACCACCGTCTGCTCCTGAAAAGCTATGGCCATCAGTTTGTGCCTTTCTCAGCCGTGACGAAGTAACCCGGCCTGTAGGTGACCGGCAGGAACTTGTCGTGGAAGTCCCGGAAGGTCTGGTCCGGGTCAAGATCGGCAAACAGGTCCGGGTGAAACCATTTGGCAAATTGCTGGATCGGAATGAACTCGTAAGGCGCGCCATAGAACTGGTGCCACACCGCATGCACATGGCCTTGCTTGACGGCCTTGAGTTCTGGAAAAGGCGTGCGCGTCATCAGGGCTGCCAACCGCGTGCGGGCCGCCTGCATATCTGCGCCACGACCGACGGAGACGAACTGGTTGATGTCGGATTCTGCGGCCCAGTTGGAGCCGGTGACGATGACATGATCCGGATCGGAGACAACCAGCTGTTCGGGATTGAGATCGCCGAACGTGGTGGTGATGATGCCATTGGCGATGTTGTTGCCGCCAGCCAGATCGACCATGGCGCCGAAATTATAGGGACCGAAGGTGCGGCAGCAATTGTTTTCGCCGGAAATTCCGGGCGAACGCTCGATGAAGACATTCGGCCGTTTCAGGTCGCGGATACCGGCCAGACGATCCGTCACACGGGCGATCTGCGCGCGGCGATAGGCCTTGAATTCCTCTGCCTTGTCACTGGCACCGAACAGTTGGCCGAGAATATCGATGGATTTTTCGGTGTTCTTGTCGGGATCGATGCGGAAATCCAGATAGACAACCTTGATGCCGGCGCTCGCGGCCTTTTCCTCAAAGCCGCTTTCCTTGGCAACCTTGGCCGATTCCAGATTGAGCGTGATCACGTCAGGGTAAAGCGTAATGGCCGTTTCGAGATCGAAATTGCCCTGCGGCACGTAACCGAACTGGGGAAGCTTGGCGATATCGGGAAAACGCTCGACATAGGCCGCGTAGCTGTCCGGATCCTTTTTCACCAGGTCGTCGCGCCAGCCGACAATCGTGTCGAAGGTCTGCGCGCCTTTAAGGGCGGCGATCACATGGATCTGGCGGGCTTCGCCGACGATGACGCGCTTGGCCGGCAGGTCAAGCTCGACAGTGCGACCGGCAACATCGGTCAGCCGAGCGGCGAAGGCCGGACCAGCGAAAAACGGCAAAAGGGCGACGAGCGCCCGGACAAATTTGAAGATCATGTCGGATCTCCCCTTTTCAACGATGCGCCGGCGCGAGACCAAGGCACATAGGACGGAACCCGGCAGGACCAGCCTGCCGGGTGCTCACTCATTACTGCTTGCCGTTCAGCGACACGAAGTAGCCGGTCTTGTAGTCCACCGGCAGGAAGCGCGTGTGCAGTTCCTGGAACGTGGCTTCCGGATCGAGATCCTTGAACAGGTCCGGATGCAGCCACTTGGCAATCTGCTGGATGGCGACGAACTGGTACGGATTATTGTAGAACTGGTGCCAGACCGCATGGACATTGCCATCCTTGACCGCCTTGATATCCGTGAAGGCCGGGCGCTTCATCAGATTGGCAAGCTTCTTCTTGGCCAGTTCCTTGTCTGCACCGGGACCGACGCCGACCCAGTTGCCACCCGGAACATAAAGCTCCCAGTTGGCGCCGGTGACGATGACCTGATCAGGATTGGAGGCAATGATCTGCTCGGGATTGACCGTGCCGAACGTGCCGGGAATGATTTTTGCAGCCAGGTTCACACCACCTGCCATTTCGACCATCTTGCCGAAATTCTCATTGCCGAAGGACATGCAGCAATCGTCGCTATAGCCACCGGCGCGTTCCATGAACACGAGAGGCTTCTTCAGATCCTTTGCCTTGGCGATCGTGTCCGTGACGCGGGCGATCTGCGCATCATGGAACTTCACGAATTCATCGGCCTTGGCTTCCTTGCCAAAGAGCTTGCCGATCAGGCGCATCGACGGATCGGTGTTTTCCATCGATTTCTCACGAAAATCGACGTAGACCAGCGGAATACCAACCTTGGAAAGCTTCTCGATATAGCCGCTTTCTTCCGTCGCAGACTTGGCGTCGATGTTCATGATGATGACATCGGGCTTCAGCGTCACGGCCTGCTCGACGTCGAACGTGCCATCCTTCATACCGCCAAAGGTCGGGATCTTGTCCATCTGCGGAAATTTCTTCAGATAGATATTCCAGCCGTCGAGATCGGCCTTCTTGAAATCGTCGCGCCAGCCGACAACCCGCTTGAAGGGTTCTTCGGTGTCGAGGGCAGCAGTGAAATAGATCTGGCGCCCCTCGCCCAGAATCACGCGTTCGACAGGTACGCTCACTTCGACCTCACGGCCGGTGATATCCGTCACCTTGATCTTTTCGCCCGCATCGGCCACACCCGCCATCAGGGCGAGCGAAAGCATGGCAGCGGTAGCCACCCCAGAAACGTTGAACACGTTTGCCTCCATTAGATTGTTTGTAGCGGCATCTATGTTTTTATGACTTTCATCGTCAAGAATTATCTTTTAGAAGAATTCCAAGTAGATAGTAGAGTACGGACCTTACTCATGCAGCAGTTGGCAACTCAGACGAATTACAACTTGAGAGACGAGATCAAGGCCTATTGGTCGGCGCGCGCCGAAACCTTCGACAGCCAGCCGGGCCACGAGATTTTTTCCGAGGACGAGCGAGCCGCCTGGCATGCGCTGATTGCGCGACATCTGGGCGCCGGTGAGGGTCGCAAGGCGCTGGACCTGGCATCGGGTACCGGCGTGGTGTCGCATCTTCTCGATGATCTCGGCTTTTCCGTCACCGGCATGGACTGGGCGGAACCCATGCTGGAGCGAGCGCGGGAAAAGGCCAAGGCGCGGGGGCGCAGCATTCGCTTCTTCATGGGAGACGCAGAAAACACGCTGGAGCCGGATGCTGTCTATGATGTCATCACCAACCGGCACCTGGTCTGGACGCTGGTCGATCCGAAGACCGCCTTCCTGGAATGGTACCGCGTGTTGAAACCGGGCGGCAGGTTGCTGATCGTCGATGGTGATTTCGTCAATCCGAGCCTGGTGTCGCGCATTGCCAACCGGCTTGCGTCTCTGGCCCAAAGCTTCGGCATCGGCGCCAAGCGACCGCATCATGGACCGGCAGCCAACCTGACCGATACGCATCGCAGCATCTTGTCACGTGTCTATTTTTCAAAAGGGGCACGCGCCGAAGCGGTCATGGCACTTTTGAAGGAAGCTGGTTTCTCGTCGGTCACGGTCGATACCAACATGCGGGCGATCCATAAGGCGCAGAAGAAGAATTTCGGCTTCCTGAAGGGGTTGGAGCGGGCAACCCAGCACCGCTATGCCATCTGCGCGGTGAAATAATCGCCTGACGCTTTGTCAGCCCTTCCAGCCAAGCCCCAGCAGAGCCGCGCCGATCAGGCCCGGCTCGATGCGGCACGTCGCTTTCACCACCAGCGGGTGATCGAACCGGCGCAGGATATTGCGGCGTACAGCCTCATCCAGCGTCGCGAGTAGCGGTTCTGAATTGGACAGCCCGCCGCCAACCGGCATTACCGTTGCGCCGGTCACATTGGCAACCAGCGCCAGCGGTGCGGCCAGAAGTTCGATAAAGACGCCGATGGTCTGCGCCGCCGGCACCTCGCCTGCCTGCCAGGCGGTGACGATTTCCTCGCTGGTCATCACGACCTGATGCAGATGCGTATGCAGCTTTTCCATGCCGCGTGCGCTGCAGGTGGCATCGATACAGCCTTTCAGGCCACAGCCGCATTGAAACCGCGGCAGTTGCACCGGTGGATCGCCCACTTGCGTTGCCGCCACCGGCGCATGGCCCCATTCACCGGCAAAACCGCCATCGCGGTTGATCAACTGGCCGTCGATAACCAGTCCGCCGCCGACCCCGGTGCCCAGAATGACACCGAACACGACGCGGTGGCCCCTGCCGGCACCCAGGCCGGCTTCTGCCAGAACGAAACAATCCGCATCATTGGCAATCAGCACCGGCAGGCCAAGCGCTGCCTGAAGATCGTCCTTCAGGCAGCGCCCGTTGATGCAGGGCACATTGGCAACCACGGCTTTTTGGCTATCGGGATCAATAATGCCGGCAATCGACAGCGCCACGCATTCTGGCCGCTCTTCGGCCAGATCGACAACCGCCTGCAACACGCGCACGAAAGCGTCGAAATCATCAATGGGTGTCGGCTGGCGCGGCAGCACGCGTATATCATCCGGCGAATAGGCATGCGCACCCTTGATGGCGGTGCCGCCGATATCGAAACAGACGATCACGGCTTAGCTCCCATTCCGGCGCCATGCACGCAATGGCCGCCGATATAGGTCGAGACAAGGCTCAGGTCTTTGTCGAGCAGGATGAAATCGGCCCGCATTCCGGGGGAAAGCCTGCCTCTGTCTGCCGCACCGATCGCCTGCGCCGGATAGAGCGAGGCCATGTTGAGCGCTTGCGGCACAGGCAGTCCGAGGCGGGTGTGGGCAAAGCGCACGCAGGACAGCATGTCGATATCGGCGCCGGCCAGCGTTCCATCGGCCAGCGACAGCCGACCATCGCGGCGAAATACGTGGCGACCATTCAGATCAAAACCGGTGTCATCCGTGCCGATAGTAGACATCGCATCGGTCACGAGAAAGATCTGGCCGGGACCCGCTTTGGCCCGCAGCGCAATGCCCATGCTGGTGGGATCGACATGGAAGCCATCGGCGATGAGACCGCAGAACAGGGCGCCGAATGAAAGCGCTGCCCCAACCAGCCCCGGCTCGCGATTGCCCATCTGGCTCATGGCATTGAACAGATGCGTGACCATGGAAGCCCCGGCTTCGACATAATCCGCAACCTCTGCCGCCGCCACATCGGTGTGGCCAAGGCTGACGACGTAACCGGCAGCGCACAAAGCCCTCACCTGCTCGGGGTTGACATTTTCCGGCGCAATCGTTGTCAGCGCATGGCCAAACGTGCCGACCGCTGCCACAAGCGCTGATAAATCCTCTTCGTCCATCGGCCGAATGAGGGCCGGATCATGCGTGCCCTTTCGCGCAATCGAAAGATGCGGCCCTTCCAGATGCAGGCCGAGATAGCCCGGCAAATGCTCCGCATGCGCTGTCGCACCGGCAGTCAGGGCCTCATCCCTCACCGCCACCCTGTCGGTAATCAGCGTTACCATCAGAGCCGTCGTGCCAAAGCGGGCATGCGCTTCGCAAATCGTCGCAATGCCATCGCGGGTCGGGCAGTTGTTGAACAGCACGCCGCCGCCGCCATTCACCTGAAGATCGACAAAACCGGGCGCCACCAGCGCGCCCTCCGCCTCAAGCCGCGCAAGATCTGCCGGCAGGGCATCCTCTTCCACGATTGCGCGGATAGTCGCCCCTTCGACGACAAGGGCATGGCCTGTCAGGATCGCGTCGCCATCAAAAATCCGGCCGCCTGTCACGGCAAAAGGAGCGGTCATCGGGTGTCCAATATGTTCGAAAATGCCAAGCAGGCGACAGGATGAGAACTCGACCATGGCACAAGAATGGGCGGGCGGGCAGAGCCCATCATCTGGAAGGTTTCGGTTTCCACAAGCACAAACCTATCGCCGCCTGCCGCGCGCCGTCAGCGCATTGCGGATGGAGAAGCTCGAATGAATGCGGGTAACACCCGGCAGCTTGGAGAGGATATCGGTGTGGATGGCTTCGAACTCCTTCGGGCTTTCCACCTCCACGCGCAGAAAATAATCCCAATCGCCGGTCATCAGATAGCATTCGCGGATCTCGGGCTGCTTGCGCACAGCATCCTCGAAGCGGTTCAGCGAATCCTCGGTCTGGCGATCCAGCGTGATATTGATCATCACCGCCAGCGTGCTGCCTTCTTCGCCGGAACCGATCAGCGCCGTATAGCCACGGATCACGCCGCTTTCTTCCAGAATGCGGATACGCCGCAGGCAGGCGGATGGCGAGAGCCCAACGACCTCGGCCATTTTCGCGCTGCTCATGCGCGCATCGAGCCGCAGCAGGCGGATAATGTTGCGGTCAATCGCGTCAAGAGTTTCAGCCATGCTCGTTTCAATCAGCCTTGCGCTAAATTTACGCCCGAATTGAGCACGAATGCACATTTCATGCAATATCTGCTCGAAACACGCAGGATTTTCACGTTACGCTGTTGGCAAGGGTAAGGCTTGCGGGGTTGGGCCATGGACATGCTGTCAACGACACACTGGGAAAAGACCGGCGCGCCGGGCATTGTAACAATTGACCTTCAGGCCATCAGGCGCAATTACCGCCGGATCGCCACACTGGTGGCGCCAGCGCGTGCGTCCGCCGTGGTCAAGGCTGATGCCTATGGGCTGGGTGCTGACAAGGTTGCACCCGCCCTTTACGACGAGGGCTGTCGGGATTTCTTCGTGGCGCAGTATCACGAAGCCTTGGACCTCCAGCCGCTTCTGCCCGCCGATGCGACCCTCTATGTGCTGAACGGGCTGCAACCCGGCATAGAGGCAGATTGCGCACGCCGTGCCATCACTCCGGTCCTGAACTCGCTCGAACAGGTTGGCCGCTGGCGCTCTGCCGCGCAGTTTGCCGGGCGCCGCCTGCCGGCTCTCCTGCAGTTTGATACCGGCATGTCGCGGCTTGGTATGAGCCCGGAAGAGGCTGAGGCGCTGGCCAGCGACGATATGCTCCTGTCGGGCATCGACATTGTCTATATCATGAGCCATCTCGCCTGCGCCGATGAGGCGGACGATCCGCACAATGCCGCCCAGGCCGAGCAGATGCGCCGCTTTTCCGCAATGTTTCCGGGCGTCCCCGTCTGTTTCGGCAATTCGGCGGGATCTTTCCTCGGCGAGACCTATCGCGGCGCGCTGGTGCGGCCGGGACTGGCGCTGTATGGCGCACGCCCGACCGACATGCTGGAGCGCCCGATGGAGCCGGTGCTGACAATCGAGGCCGCCGTCGTGCAGACCCGCACGGTGCCGGCCGGCACATCCATAGGCTATTCCGCCACGCATGTAACGACCGAGACACGCCGGCTTGCAACGATCTCGCTCGGCTATGCCGATGGCATCCTGCGCGCGCTCAGCAATCGTGGCGCCTTCTTTTATGAAAACATCCGCCTGCCGATTGTCGGGCGCGTGTCGATGGATAGCACCATTATCGACATTTCCGACCTGCCGGAGGGCGCGCTGCATCTGGGCAGCCTGGTCGAATTCATCGGCCCGCACCAGTCACTCGAAGAGGTGGCGGAGCTTGCCGGAACGATTTCCTGGGAGGTGCTGACCAGCATTGGCCATCGCACGTTCCGTCAGTACCGCTGAGAAACAAGAAGAACACAAGGGGATAGCATCATGAAGATCACCATTCTGGGCGCCGGCGTCATCGGTGTGACCTCCGCCTATTATCTTGCCAAAGCCGGCCACGAGGTGACCGTGCTCGACCGCCAGCCCGGCCCGGCGCTGGAAACCTCGTTTGCCAATGCCGGCGAAGTATCCTTCGGCTATTGTTCGCCCTGGGCTGCACCCGGCATTCCGCAAAAGGCGATGAAATGGCTGTTCATGGAGCATGCCCCGCTCATCCTGCGCCCCAAGCTCGACATGGCAATGCTGTCCTGGATGGTGCGCATGCTGAGCAACTGCACCTCCGAGCGTTATGCGCTGAACAAGAGCCGCATGCTGCGCCTGGCTGATTACAGCCGGCTGGCGCTGGCAGAGGTTCGCCAGCAGACCAATATCGATTACGACCAGCGCATGCAGGGGACGCTGCAGCTGTTTCGCACGCAAGCGCAGCTGGATGCCTCGGCAAAGGATGTCAAGGCGCTTGCCGCCGACGGCATCCCCTTCGAGGTTCTCGATCCCGAAGGCTGCATTCGCGTCGAGCCGGCGCTCGCCCATGTGCGTGACAAGATCGTCGGCGGTTTGCTGACACCGAAGGACGAGACCGGCGACTGCTTCAAGTTTACCAATCTGCTGGCTGATGCAGCCATCAGCATGGGCGTTCGCTTCGAATGGGGCGTCAATATCAAGGGATTGGACGTACAAGGTGGTGCCGCCACCGGCGTGGTGACCGATCGCGGCACGATCGCATCGGATGCCGTTGTCGTGGCCATGGGCAGCTTTTCACCGCTCCTCGTCAAGCCGCATGGCATCAACCTGCCGGTCTATCCGGTCAAGGGCTATTCGCTGACTATCCCGATCATCGATGCCGCGCGTGCACCGGAATCAACGGTCATGGATGAGACCTACAAGATCGCCATTACCCGGCTTGGAGACCGTATCCGCGTCGGCGGCATGGCGGAAATTTCCGGTTATACCAATGATCTGGGCGAGGCGCGCCGCCGCACGCTGGAACATTCCGTCACTGACCTGTTTCCGGGCGGCGATGTCACCAAGGCCAATTTCTGGTCTGGCCTGCGTCCCATGACGCCGGATGGCACGCCGGTGATCGGCGCAACCAAGGTGCGCAACCTCTTCCTCAACACCGGCCACGGCACGCTGGGCTGGACGATGAGCTGCGGCTCGGCCAAGGTGCTTGCCGATATCGTCGGCGGTCGCAAGGCCGATATCGAGACCAAGGATCTGGCGGTCGCACGCTACGCCGCATAACGAACCTGGAACGATCTCCCCGAGAAAGGCGGCCCGTTTGCGGAGCCGCCTTTTTTTGTCGTTCAGGCTTCCAGCTCTTGCTTTTCCGCCATCACGCGCACCAGAAGCAGCATGACAAGCGCCTGGCCATAAGGCGCCGGTACATTGGGGATCTGCCGGTAGAAATCCAGCGTATGGCCCATCGGCGTGCCGTCGGAGACTTCCAGCACGATGCCTGTCTCGTCGATGCGCTGCATCACGGCCTCCAGCGCCTTGACCGCCACCGGCTTCAGTTCTGCATCGAGAAGACCCAGATCAATGCCGCGCAGGATGCCATAGGCAATGGCGGCCGTAGCCGAGGTTTCCTCCGGTGACTGCGGATCGCAGACGAGCGTGCAGAACATGCCATTGTCGCGCTGATGGGCGGCCAGCGTCTTCACCTGCGAAGCCAGAACATAGGTCAGGTGGCGGCGCAGATGATCCGGCACGTGATCGACCAGGCTGAACAATTCGGGAATGGCAACCGTGATCCAGGAATTGCCGCGTGCCCAGAAGGCATTGGCGAAATTGTGCCGGCCGTTGAAGGTCCAGCCGTGATACCAAAGGCCGGTCACCGGATCGGCGAGATAACGTTCATGCGCCATGAACTGGTAGAAGGCCTCCTCGATCCAGTCCTGCCGACCAAAGCGCTGTCCGGCGCGGGCGAGAAACAGGCAGGTCATGAACAGCGTATCATCCCACAATTCGCCGTCATTCATGCGCTCCTTCACCACATGCTGGAAACCGCCATCTTCGGTGCGGGCAAGCTTCGTCACCAGCCAGTCGGCCCAATCCTTCACCAGGACTTCCCAGTCCGGCCGGTCCACATGGTCGATAAGGACGGAAAGCGCCAGCATGGGCGAGGAGGAATTCACCTGACGCGGCGGCAGGCCACGGCTGATCTGCCAGTCATACCAGCGGGCGATGGCTTCCATCAGCGACTGGTCTTCAACGGCTTCTGCATGGCGGATGAGGCCATAAATGCCGACACCCACTTCCCAGTCCCATTCATCGAACTGCAGGTCGTATGTGCCGTCAGGGGCGGCTACGGTCTCATTGATACCCTTCAGACGGGCAAGCCCGACAGCAACGCGGGACAGGGTTTCGGAAAGGATTTCAGGCTGCATCAACATCGATAAGGTCCTGTCTTGCAAATTGGAATGCGTCAGAAGCAAACGGCATCGAGATGCCGGATCGCGGGCTCGAGCGAGCGGTTGGGGAAGGAATAGGGCGTGTCGTTAAGGAAAAGCCCGAGGTCCCAGTCGAGCGAAAGAGACCGGCCCTCACGGCTGACAAACTGCAACCGGCCATTCGTACCGATGGTCAGCTGCGTCTCGGACAGGCTCTGGCAAAAGGCTGCAAATGCGGCGTCGCCATCGCCTTCGGCCATAATGGCCGCCCAGCCGCAGCGTGCGCCATGGGCCCGAAACTCGATGCCCGCACCGGGGCCTGTGGTGACAGGATCGATCGGCTGGGTCGCTCCAAGCGCTGCAAAGCCGCGACCGGCGCGCATGACGATCCATTTGCCGAAGCGCTCGACCGTGTCGAAGGCCGATGTCTCGACATAGGCATGGGTGAAGCCAATGCGCGGATTGTCACCCAGATCATATAGCATCAGGCCGGTGTTTTCATATTGCGCGGCCCGCGGCATGGAACCATTGCCCGCCCAATAGGATGGTCGCTGGCTGCCCCAGGGATCATCCTCGCCCGGATGGTTCACCCAGGCGCGGGCAAAGGGATCGGCGGCAAGACGCAGATCGATCACATGCTGCTGATGGCCACGCCCGCCGGGCTTACCGTCCATCATAGAAGACAGCTGTACCGCTGCCGTCTTGTAGAGCACCAGCCGCGCTGCCTCGTCATGGCCCTGCACGTAATGCGCCGTCAGCGCCTTGCCCGGTTCCGGCTTCACGACGGCTGCCGCCTTCGCAGGCGGCACATAGGAGCCGGCCGCCAACATGGTCAGCGATGCAACGCCATCGTTCAGCCAGCCTTCACCGAAAGCAACCGTCGCAAAAGGCGCAAGCTCGGTCAGCGGCCCGGCGCGCAATTCCTTGTCATAGGCACGCCCCATCGTGCCGGCTGGAACACCGGCCAGCGTGTGCAGGCCGATCATCAGGAACAGGCGATCGACAAGCGCACGGGCGCGCGTCTGGATAACGCCCTCGCCCAATTGCTCGAGCGCCAGAAGACCGATGAAATCCACCGGGTAATAGGCAGCCGAATTCCATTCCGCCAATCCGTGGTGCTCGACACTGTCGAACCATTTCAACAGCCGCTCTTCGCCCAGCCGCGCCTGTTCTTCACCGATACGGCCCGAGCAGGTGAAGCCGGCACGCGGCAACAGGCGGCCCGCCAGATATTGCGAAACGTGGAAGCACAGAACATGGTTCTCGCTCCAGAACCACATCACGTCATTGCCCGGCTCATCCACCCAGTAACGATAGCTGAGGATTGCCTCGCGGATCTCACTCTGCATGTCGTCCGGCAGCCGGTCCTTGTATTGCGCATAGAGCCAGAGCAGCGGCACGAGAACGAAATCCGAGCAGTCGCGCCGCTCGTTGATCGCCCCCAGCGTATTGGCGATAATCTCGCGGAACACGGTATCCACCGGCAGGCCGGCCGCCATCATCGCAATCGCCTTGCCGGCGCGCTGTTCGCCATTCTGGGCAGCGAAGGCAATGGCCTCAGCCTTGCGCTGCGCCAGCGACAGGCCGGAAAGATCACGCAGCGGCTCGGACAGCGTGGCAAAACCGATATGGCGGGCAAGCCGCGTCTCGCCGATCGAGAAGGTCAGGTTGAGCGCATGGAAGCCATCGGGAAGATGCTCGGCTCCCGAAAGGCTGACGCTGGTTTCACCAGCCTTCAACAGGCCCGTCACGTCGAGCAGCGGCGGCTTGTCGCGCATATGCACGCTCGGCAGGATCTTTGCCGAAACACTCACATCCACATCGACCGGTCGCTCGACGGCAAGCGTCAGCCGCCCGTCGCGCACATGCAAGGGAGTGGGGCGCACGGCAATGGCCAGATCCTTGAGGATAGCCAGTGTGGCATCCGAGACATCGACCGGCAGTTCGATGCGAAGCGGCTGATCGTCCAGTAGGCTCAGTTCGAAATACCAGAGCGCATCGCGCTCGGCGAGTTCTTCCGTCAGCACCACCACATCGCTGCCGCCGGCCTTCAGCTGCAACGTAATCTCGGTCGTGGATTCGCGGTTGCGACGGAAGGGCTCGAACACCGCCTGTTCCACGCCGTCCACCCAGATGCGCACGCCACCGCAGGTGGTCAGCCGAAACCTAAAGGCGCCTGCCCGTTCAGGCACCAGCCGCGTCTTCAGCCAGCGGGAAAGCCGCGTCGGCCGGTGCCAGAAGCCGGAAAATTCCACACGACGGTTGAAGCCCGGCAGGTAGAGACCCTCAACGGCAAAATCAGCCTGGAGCGTGACCTGTCGCGTCTTGATCTCGTTCCACAAAGCGACCCGGCAGGGCAGATCGCCCACATCGACAAAGCCGTTGATGAAGCGATAATTCACCCGGTCTTCAGCCAGCGCCGACTGGCCGGGGTAAAGCACGGCACTGACCGGTGACATGGCCCAGGCGGTGATCGACTGACCCTGCTCGACCGGAAAGCCACCCTGGCTTTCGCTGATCTCGATGCTGGAAAGGGAGGATGCACGCATTGTGTCAGTCTTTCGGTTCGGCAGAGATAGACGCCACAGGCAGGGGCAGGCTGAGCTCGATCTGCTCCAGCAAAGCAGGCAGTTTCCAGATATGCGAAATGGAAAGCAGCGGTCGCTCGCGGCGAAGCCGGTGCTTGTGGCTGCGGCGCGTGGACCAGGCGAGGAATATGCTGATAAGGCCGAAACGGTTGGCGCCCAGAATGTCGCGCTGGAGATTGTTGCCGACCATGACCGTGCGTGCGAGGTCTTGGCCCGTCAGCTGAAGCGCCTCACAGGCCGTGGCAAACATCTTCGCCGAAGGCTTCAGCTCCCCGACATCGCCGGAAATCACATGCGCCTCAAAGCAGTCCCAGAGCCCGCGGGGCTTCAGGATGTTTTCAAAGGTCGCGCGCGGGCCATCTGCCACCAGTGCCAGCCGATAGCCGCTCTTGACCAGCTGGTGCAGCATGTCGCTGGCACCGGGGATCATCTCGGCCTTCACCACCACCTCGGTGCCGGGGATCTTTTCCTCGGTCGCCTCGTCGGCCAGCGTATCACCGCAATCGAGAAACACGGCGGCCAGATGCGGAACGGTGGAGGGCAGATCCTTTACCAGCCGTGCGACACGCTGCGGTATCCAGGCTTCCAGCTGCACCCAGGGCACCAGCGTGATCCCCTGCCCTTCATCACCGGTGCGGGTAAACTCAAAACACGGACCAAAGGCCGCACGCTTCATCTTGAGCCGCGCCAGGCGAATGTCGAGCTGGGATGCCGAGATCAGGCCACGGTCGGAAAAACGGTTGGAGAGATGAATGCCCTGCTCGCCGGCAAAGGCTCCACACATGGCCTCGATCAGCGTGCCGGATTTCACATGCATTTCGCCATTATCGGCCCAATGCGCATGCTTGCCGGGCTCAACGAAGAGGACCGGTCTGCCCTCCTCCACCGGCACGGAACCATCCGGGCGGCGCATGACAAGCCGCTTGCCATGGCGGGAGGCTTCCACCTTCACCACCTGCTCGTCAGCATCCAGATGCACCCAGACATGCTCCAGATCATAGAGATGCTGGATATCCCAGTCATACCAGATTGCATATTCCACCACCGTGCCGGCCATGGGGCGGATGGTGAACTTCGACGATACCGACGGCGATTCCTGGCCGTAGACGGCAAAGCCAGCCGCAAGCGGCAGAAAGGGCTCGCAGCCATCAAGCCGCAGAAGTGGCAGATGGCGGGCGGCAAGCTGCGTATCGGCATCGCCCTTGACGGCCATCAGCTCACGCAGGTCACCGGATCGGATCGTCATGCTGTTCATTGGGCTGTAACCCCCACGAGATCGAGGCTTTCCGCATGGTGACAGCGCACCTGCCTTCCGCCTTCGACGACGCGCAAGGCGGGCGTTTCGGCCCGGCATTTGTCATCGGCATAGGCGCAGCGCGGGTGGAAAGGGCAACCGGTCGGGATATTCATCGCATCGGCGATTTCGCCCTTCAGGGCCACGCGCTTGCGGGTGCGGTTGCCACGCGGATCAGGCTGCGGAACGGCGGCCAGCAGCGCTTCCGTATAGGGGTGCTTGGGCTTGGCAAACAGCTCATCGGTCGGCCCGACTTCCATCAACCGGCCAAGATACATCACGCCGACGCGGTCCGAAATATGCTCGACCATGCCCAGATCATGGGTGATGAACAGATAGGTCAACCCGAGCTTTTCCTGCAGGTCCTGCATCAGGTTGATGTTCTGCGCCGCGACCGACACATCCAGTGCCGAGACAGCCTCGTCGGCGGCGATGAAGCTCGGATTAAGCGCGAGCGCACGGGCAATGCCAATGCGCTGGCGCTGGCCACCGGAAAAGGCGTGCGGATAGCGCATCACATATTCCGGCCGCAGGCCCACAAGCCCCAGCAGTTCCGACACCCGGTCCTTGATCTCCGCCGGCGTGCCCATGCCATGGATCACCAGAGGTTCGCCCACCAGTTCCAGCAGCGTCATACGCGGATTGAGCGAGGAATAGGGATCCTGGAAGATCATCTGCATTTCGCGGCGGATTTCGCGCATGTCGCGATCGCCCAATGTGGTGATGTCCACAACATCGCCGCTCGTGCGGCGAAACAGGATTTCGCCCTCCGTCAGATCATAGGCGCGCAGGATGAGGCGGGCGATCGAGGATTTGCCCGAACCGCTTTCACCGACCAGACCAAAGGTCTCGCCCTTGCGGATATCGAAGCTGATATCGTCCACCGCCTTGATGGTCGCCACCTGCCGGTTGAACCAGCCTTCGGTCACCGGAAAATACTTCTTGGCACCGCGTACGGAAATCAGCGTCTCGGCATCCATGGATTTCTGCTGGAAAGTGCTCATTGGGCGGCCTCCGAGATTGCGACCTCTCCGGCGAAATGACAGCGCGCACGCTGCCCGCTCGCAAACACGACATCTTCCGGCGTCTTGACATCACAGACCCCGCGCACGCCATGCAGACAGCGTGGATGGAAGGAGCAGCCGGTCGGCACATTGTAGGGGTCCGGCACCATGCCGGAAATGGTGCGCAACCGCCGTCCATGGCTCTTGCCCAGACGCGGGATCGATTGCAGCAGCGCTTGCGTATAGGGATGCTTCGGCTCGTAGAAAATTTCATCCACCGTGCCGGTTTCCACCACGCGTCCGAGATACATCACGGCGACACGGTCTGCGATATCCGCCACCACGCCGAAATTATGGGTGATGAAGACGATCGCCATATTGAGTTCCTGCTGCAGCGATTTCAGCAGTTCGAGGATCTGCGCCTCGGTGGTGACATCGAGCGCCGTAGTCGGTTCATCGGCAATCAGGAGAGCCGGATCACAGGCCAACGCCAGAGCGATCATGGCGCGCTGACGCATGCCGCCGGAAAGATGGTGCGGAAAGCGGTCCACGATATCGTTCGGGCGTGGCATCTGCACGCGCGTCAGAAGTGCGATCGCCTGGGCACGGGCTTCCGCCTTGGAAACCTTCCGGTGCAGCATGACCGTGCGGATAATCTGGGTGCCAATCGTATGCACCGGCGAGAGCGCCGTCATCGGCTCCTGGAAAACCATGCCAATCTCGCCGCCGCGCAATTGCCGCATGGTGCGTGATTGCCGGTCCTGCGCTGAAATCAGCACTTCTTCACCGCTTGCCCGGCGAAAGCGGATCGTGCCGCTGGCATCGAGCGCAGTCTTCGGCTGCAGGCGCATGATGGAACGCGCAGTGACCGACTTGCCCGAGCCGCTTTCGCCGACAATCCCGAGCACCTCGCCGCGATTGACGTGATAGGAAACGCCGTTCACGGCGCGTACCAATCCATCGCGCGTGGGGAAATGCACACCGACATTGTCGAGTTCGAGCAGGCGTTCCGGCGGCATGGGTGCCAAGGGGGCATGTGTGGATTTTGTCATGTTGATCATTCCGTTCAACTGCCCCTCACTGGCCATAGGGATCGGCTGCATCGCGCAAGCCGTCGCCGATGAAGTTGAAGGCCAGTACCACCAGCACCACGGCAACGCCGGGTGCCAGAAGCCAGGGAGCAAGAGAAATACTGCGCAGGTTCTGGGCATCCTGCAAAAGCACGCCCCAGCTGACGACAGGCGGGCGAAGTCCCAGACCCAAGAAGCTGAGCGCCGTTTCACCGAGGATCATTTCCGGCACGGCAAGGGTCAGCGATGCGATGATGTAGCTGGTCATGGCCGGCAGCATATGCTTCGTGACGATACGGTATTCGGAAGCACCGGAAAGCCTTGCGGCCAGCACATAGTCCTCCGTCTTCAGCGAGAAGAAGCGGCCGCGCACGACGCGGGCAAGATGCGTCCAGCCGATCAGCGACAGGATGACAGTGATCAGCACGTAGACGAAGAGCGGATCCCAGGCGATGGGAAGTGCTGCTGCCAGCCCCATCCACAGCGGGATTGTGGGGATGGAGCGGATGAATTCCATCAGGCGCTGGATGCCTGAATCCAGCCAGCCGCCGTAATAACCGGAGACGGCACCGAGCGCGAGGCCAAGCACGAAGGAGAAGGCAACACCCACGAGACCGGCCGACAGCGTGACCCGTGCGCCATAGAGAAGGCGGCTAAAAAGATCACGACCAAGCGAATCCGTGCCGAGCAGGTTGATCTGCTGACGGCGATCATCCACCCCGAAGAAATGGGTCTTCGTCTCGACAAGGCCGAGCAGGTTATAGGTCTCGCCCTCTACGAAGAACCGCACCGGCAGAACCTTGGTACGATCCTCCTGATAGATGACGCGGGCCGTTTCCATGTCGCGGGTGCGCTTCATCGGATAGATGAACGGCCGCTGCAACTGGCCATCATGGATAACGCGCACCACGGAGGGCGGCGCAAAGGTGTTCAGCTTGTTGAACGTGCCGGGAAGATAGGGCGACATGAAATCGGCAAAGATCGCCAGCAAGGTAAGCGTGATCATGAAGCCCAGCGAGACCACAGCAAGCTTGTGCTTGCGGAAGCGCCACCAAATCAGCGTCCAGGGCTTTGCGGTATAGACGTTCTCGTCGCGGGCCGCTTCCTTTGGCGCCAGTGGTGGGGTGGCGGGAAGTGCGCTCAGGCGATCAAAGGTTTGAATATCGGTCATGGCGCTCCTCACGAGAACCGGATGCGCGGATCAGACAGCGCAAGAAGGATGTCGGACAACACCGTGCCAATGACGGTGAAGACGCTGAGAATGAGAATGAAGCTGCCGGCCAGATACATGTCCTGCATCTTCAAGGCCTGCAGCAGAAGCGGGCCCGTGGTCGGCAGGTTCAGGACGACGGCGGTGATGACATCGCCGGAAAACAGCGCCGGCAGCGCCCAGCCAACGGTGGAAATGAACGGGTTCAGCGCCACGCGCACCGGATAGCGCCAGACGACCGTGCGTTCACCAAATCCCTGCGCATAGGCGGTTTCCACATAAGGCTTGCGCAACTCGTCCAGCATGTTGGCGCGCATCACACGAATGAGGCCGGCTGCACCGCCGGTTGCCAGAACCACCAGCGGGATCCAGATATGCGAGAGCATGTTGACGATCTTGTCGAAATCCCAGGGCTTGCCTTCGAACTGCGGCGAGACAAGCCCACCGACATCGAGATTCATCCAGATAAAGGCAACCCACATCAGGATCAGGGCCAGCAGAAAATCGGGAATGCCTTTGCCGAGAAAGCCGAACACGGTGAAAATATAGTCGAAGGCCGAATATTGCCGCGTAGCGGAATAGACGCCGACGGGGATGGCAATGATCCATGTGAAGACGAGACTAATCGTCGACAGCACCAGCGTCAGCGCCAGGCGCTCCCAGATCAGCTCGCTGACCGGCGCGTTCCACTCGAGCGAGCGACCAAAATCACCATAAAACAGGATATTGGAAATCCAGCGCCAATATTGCACCAGCAGCGGGTCGTTCAACCCGTAATCCTCGCGCAACAAGGCTTCCTGCATGTCCGTGATATATTCGCCGCCGTTGCGCAACTGGGCGACATAGGCGGTCACGAAGTCGCCGGGCGGCAACTGGATGATCACGAAGGAAATGAAGGATACGAAGGCCAGCGTGGGAATGGCCCACATCAAGCGTCGGACTATATAGCCGAGCATGGTTACTCCTTCCGCTTCACAGCGGCAAAGTTCTTAAAGTCGCAGAGGCGCTCACGCCGCTGTCGTCATAGTTGATCCGGAATGGAAGGGTTCGCCCGCGCATCCGCGTCTGGTTGCGAGCGCGGGAGAACCCCAGCTGGTGTCTGGCCTACTTCTTCATCCACATCTGCTGTGTCTGGCCAAGGCCCTCGCCACGGGTGGTATCGTCTTCGATCAAGCCGTCACGGAAGTTCTTAAAATTGGTCTTGACGACGGAAATTGCCGGCACTTCGCCCACGACACCAATCACCCAACCCTCAGTCACGAAGGTCTTGATCAGATCAGTGAGCGCCGCATCGGCTTCTTCACGGCTGGCGGCCTTTGCGGCCTTGTCCCAATCACTGAAGACGCGACGAATGGCATGGTTTGCCGGCGGCTCGATGCCCGATGCGCCCTTTGTCGAATACCAGACATAATACTGATGCGCGTAGCTGTCATTGCCCATCATGATGCGCGGATCAGCCGCGACCACCGAGAGACGGTCGAACGGATACCACTGCATCTGGAAGTCATTGTTGTCGCGGCTGGCATCCCACTGGGTGCGGTCAATCAGACGCGGAAGCAACTCGATACCGACTTCCTTATAGTTGTCGGCAATGATTTCAACGGTCTTTGGACCATTGGGATGCTGCATTTCCACGACGATCGAGAGTCGCTTGCCATCCGGGCGCAGGCGATAACCCGCGCTGTCACGCTTGGCAAGACCGACCTTGTCGAGCAGCTGGTTTGCCTTGTCCGGGTCAAATTCCGCCCAGTGCGTTTCCAGTTCCGGGTCGAAGTTCGGCGAACCGGTAACAGGCGATGCCTGACGGGCTTCGGCCAGACCGGAAAAGACCAGTTCATTCACGGTCTGGCGATCGATCGCGACATTGAGCGCCTGACGGAAATCGGGGGTCTCGTAGAGCGCGCGCAGCACGTCATCCTTGACGTTGAGGTTCGGCACCAGCGACCAGGTCTGCGCCTGCGTCCAGCGGGTTACCTTATAGTCACCCTTGCTCTGGTTTTCCTTGTAGAATGTAAAGTCCTGCGGCTCGACATAGCGCATCTGCATGTCGATCTGCCCCTGCACAACCATCAGGTTGAAGGCTTCCTGATCGCTGAACAACCGGTGCGAGATCCGGTCGATATAGGGCAGCTGGTTGCCGGCCTGGTCCACGGCATAGTAATAGGGATTGCGCACCATGGTCACGACATCGGCCGGCGCCGGCTTTTCGATCTTCCAGGCGGTGATGACCGGCAGATCCGGGTTCTGCCACCAGGCGGTTGCCGCACCCTTGGAACCCCAGAGATCTTGCCACTTTGCTACGCCAAACTTGGCGGTCGCCGCCTGCAACTGTTCAGGCGTCGCATATTTGTTGTTGAACTGCTTCAGATAGTGCTTTGGGAAAATGAAGCTCGGGCGGTCAAGGCTCGGCTCGCCGGTGGAATCCTTGGCGAGGATTTCAAGGAAATAGACGTAAGGCTCATCAAAGCTCACCTTGAAGGTCTGGGCATCGATAACCGTCAGCTTCATCGGCTTGCCGCGCGGCGCCAAGGTCTGATCAATCGACTTCAGGAGATCTTTGTTCAAGAAGACATCATTGTACCAGAAGTCCACATCTTCGGTCGTGACCGGATGGCCGTCGGACCATTTCAGGCCCTTGAGCAACGTGAAGGTAAACTCCCTGGAATCCTCGCTGACCGAGTAGGACGAGATATAGCCGGGAATGAGACCGAGTTTGCCATCGGCATTCTGCGACCATTTCACCACACGCTCTTCCATCAGTTTCGTCGGTCCCCAGCGATCGCCTGGCCCCTTGAAAGCGCGCTGCCAGTTACCGCCATACTGACCAACTTCAACCGCCGTGATGACAGTCGGCTTTTCCGGGAGCCGCTGATCGACAGGCGGCAGCTTGCCGGCCTTCACCTGCTCGGCGAGCATCGGAGATTCCTGAAAAGCAAGCGCGGATCCTGCCAAACATGTCGCCAGCAGAATACCGACAGATGCGGTGAAAATATTTTTATGAATTACCATGCTATCCTCCCAGATTAGCGATGAACTGGCTTCTTACCTAAAATAATCCCTACAGAAGCGCTGAAACGGACGATCTGGTAAAGAAGCTCAAAAATCAAGCTCTAAAAAAATTTTCACTACTGGCGCTGTGCAAAGACCGAACCGCCACTCTCTCGCTCCACCAACTGGCAGCCAAGCTCCACCCGGCAGGCGGGATTGCCGAAGCCGGACACCGAGAGGCGTCTCTCGAGAACCTGCACGGTGTTGGAAGCGAGCGCCTCCAGAGGCACCCGCACAGTGGTCAGCGACGGCACGGTCAGATCGCCAGGCGCCACACCATCAAAGCCAACCACGGCGATATCCTTCGGAATATGAAAGCCTTGCGCCTGCAATTCGCTGAGCGCGCCGATGGCCAGATTGTCAGCCGCACAGAACACCGCCGTGAAGCCATCCAACCCGCCACGCTCAGCGATGAAGGTCTTCAAGGCGTCGCGCGCATGGGCGGGCTCATAGCCCTTGGCATAGAGCACCTCCGCCATATCCTGCGGCAGGTCGCGCTCGGCATAGGCATCATGGAAACCGTCGACACGGCGCATGATGGTGCTACGCCCCCGCCAAGTCAGGTGCAGAATGCGCCGATGCCCCTGCGACAGCAGCCATTCCGTGGCAAGCCGTGCGCCGTAGCGATTGGCTGGCGCGACCGTGTCGATATTCATCGTCGGATCTTCGCCATTCAAAAGCACGACACCGAGATCGGAAGCGGCAAGCGCGCGCAGCAAGGCCGGGTTATCGTCGAACACCAGGGCGATACCTTCCGCGCCGACGGCGCGTGCGCCTGAAATGATCTCTGCGGCATTGAGTTCCGGCGCGCCGGTATGGGCGACGACACGGATGCCGCGCCGCTCGCATTCGCGTGAAAGCGCCGTCAGCAGGGTCCAGGACACCAAGTTGATATCATTATGCGGCAGGTTACCGGGCGGCACGGCGAGATAAAGCGTCGTCAGTGATGCTATCACACCCTTTTGCTGGCGCTTGGCGAGATAGCCAAGCCTGCGGGCAACCTCAAGCACCCGCACCCGCACCTCCTGCGAGATCGGTGCGGTTCCATTCAACACATGGGAGACGGTGCTAAGCGCGACGCCGGCCTCGCGGGAGACATCCTTGATGCCGACTTTGCGGTCCAACCGTCTGTCCAAGCCAAGACTCCTATTCTGCGTAGAAGGGATTTGTGAAGAGCCTCGGTTCCTTACCATGCCAGACCTCGTAACGCACGAATGCTCCTGCAAATGGCTGATGAAGGCACAGCGTGCCCTTTGGCGGCGATTGCACATCGACCGTGCCTGCCTCCGTCACCGTGCGGATCTCGTCGCCGGCCACCAGACCTGTGAAAGTGACGCCGACTTCAGCGCCCGCCGCCACCTGCGTGCCGAACATCGGCAAGTCTTCATCAGAAGGCTTCGCCATGGTCTCATCCGGCGAGAAAGTCACGACATTACGCCCTTTTCGCACCGCCTCCAGGATGCCGCGGATCGAGGTGGTTTCCACCTGCATCCGGTTGGCGGGCCGCCCATGCCGGCGACGGTTCTTCAGATGGAAATCGCTGCCGCCAGTGGCCGGAATGCGCCGGCCGGAAACGAGAAGTTCCTGCCAGAAGGCCAGCCCCTGCTCGTTCATCACCGACCAATTGCCGTTCCAGATCTCATAGGCATCGAAGGCAACATCGAAGCCGGACTGCCAGCGCCCGCCGGCCGAATTCTGGAAGGGATGATTGATGACGATGGTGGCACCCTTGGCGCGCGCTTCTTCCATCTTTTCCGCGACATCCTGCGGCGAACGGCAGCGCCAGTCTTCGACCGGCCGTTCGACACCCAGAAAATTCGTGTGGCCGTAATAGGAGGTGAGTTCCATGGCCGGAATGACGAGGATATCAGGATCATCCGGCCGGATGATGTTCTGCGAGACGGTGTTGTGATCGGTGATCGCCACGAAATCCAGTCGGGCAGCGCGTGCCCGTTGAATGGCATCAAGCACCGTCACGCCGCCATCGGAATGTTCCGAATGGCTATGCAACTCGCCGGCCAGCCAGCGCTGGGTCTTGGCAATCAGCCGGATCTGCAGATCGACCTTGCAGGCCGGACCGATCTTCACGATGCCGAGCACGACATGCCAGCGACCGGCAATCGGTCCAAGATCATAGCCCGGCGTGGCGCGATCCTCTTCCAGCGTGATATGGCCACGCTCAGCGCCCGTCCAGCCGCGCATGCGACCATTCTGGGCGACGCCCAGATCAATGACGCTGCCGCCACCGCCAAACGGGAAGTGGTAGCTGACCTCGATGCGCTCGATCTGTGGCCCCACCTCGAAAGGAACCTCGACAAAGGATTTTTCGCCATCCGGAAAGCTGTCGATGACATAGGTGAATGTCTGGTCGCGTTCCGTCATTTCGTTTCGTCTTTCAGCTTCAGCGTGATGATTTCAAAGGGCTTGAAGGCAAGCGTCAGCTCGGCCCCGTCAAGCGCCAGGGGCATGGCACTCTCTTCGAGAAGGTCGGTCATCTCGACGGCGCGCACATCTGGATGAAGGGCCACGCGGGCATGGCGCCGCGTGCCGGTCGTCTCCCAGAGACGCAGGATCACGCCGTCGCCGGCCTCCGCCTGCTTGACCGCTTCCAGCGCAATACCCGGTGTGATGATGGAGGCGAGCGGCGAGACAGATGCTTTCGCCTCTCCGCGCACCACCGTCAGCGGCAGGTTGAAATCTTCTGCGGCCTCATGCACGGCCACCTTGTCGCCACTATGCGGCATCAGCGCATAGCGCATGCGGTGTTCGCCCTGGTCTGCCTCGGCCCAGGGATAGGTCGGCGAGCGCAACAGCGTCAGGCGAATATCGCTGCCCTTGGCATCGTAGCCGTATTTGCAATCATTCAGCAAAGCGACGCCGAAATCCTCTTCGCTGACATTGACCCAGCGCTGCATGGAGCATTCAAATCGGGCGCGATCCCAGGATGTATTGCGATGGCTTGCGCGGCGCACATGGCCGAACTGGATTTCCGCCTCCACAGCCGCTGCATTGACGGCAACCGGAAACGCCGCCTTGACCAGCGTATTATGTTCACGCCAGTCAATGAAACAATCGACCTCCACCCGCTCGGCACCCGCGGCAAGCGAGACGATCTGCACCAGGGTGGAGGCCTCATAGCGCCATTCGAAACGGATCGCGGCCCGTAACGGACCGGTTTCCACCACCTTGGCGCTCACCAGATCATCGATCTCATAGGACTGGTCCTCGAAATCCGCATCGATATCCCAGGCATCATATTGCGCCGGCATATCGCGGAACGCCTGCAGGCGATTGCCCAGCGCACCCGGTGGCAGGATCTCGCGATCGCGCTTGCGATCATGGATCGAGACCATGCGACCGGCCTTGTCGAAGCGGATCGACAGGTTCTCGTTTTCCAGATGCTCCGGCGAAACCTGAAGTGCATTTGCTGAAGGTGCGATGCTGCACTGTTCCACAAAACTGAAGGATAGAGGCACTAGGTTTTCAACCGCCACCACGCATGCCATCGTGCCATCGGCCTGGTGGATTGCCTGCCCTTCGCCTTCCAGCCCGAAGGCCAGGCCGGAACGATGCCGCCCCGTGGCATTGAAGATCGAAAGGCCGGAGGCCGGCGCAAGCTTTTGCATCAGCTTCCGGCGCAAGGCATCACTGCGTGCAAAGAAGTCCGCATAGTCCCGGTCGCTGTCGTCATAGACGGCGCCGATCGACGAGCCCGGCAGGATGTCATGGAACTGGTTGAGCATGACGATATCCCAGAGGCTGCGGATCTCGCCTGCCGGATAAGCGTGACCCGTTTGGCGCTCGGCCAGAACCGCCAGCATTTCGATCTCGCGCAGTGCGATCTCCGCCAGCCGGTTGGACCGCTTGTTCTTGGCAACCGAGGTCAGTGTTCCGCGATGGAACTCGGCATAAAGCTCGCCCACCCAGACCGGATAACGCTCCGGCTCGGCGCGCATGCGGGAAATCAGCCGATCGAAGAAGGGCCGCATCGTCTCGTGGCTGACCTTCGGGCAGCCGGGAATGCCGCGTTCCATGCGCCGGATGTTCTGCAACATCTCACGCGTTGGGCCGCCGCCGCCATCGCCAAAGCCATAAACGAGAAATAGTTCGGAATTCAGTGCCTGCTGGCCGTGCCGCCGCCAGGTACCCATCACATGCGTGGGCTTCAGGTTGGGGCAATAGGTCGTGCCAAGGCTGGTCGAATCATAGGGCTGCGTCGTCAAGAAATAGGCAACCACCTTGGTGCCATCGATACCCTGCCAGAACATGGTTTCGTCCGGCATGCGGTTGGTATCGTTCCAGGACAGCTTGTGGGTGACGAAACTATCGAGGCCAGATTTTTCCATCAATTGCGGTAGCGAGGCGGAATAGCCAAACGTATCCGGCAGCCAGATCATCCGCGGGCGCACGCCAAATGTCTTCTGATGATAATCGACTCCGTAGAGAATATGGCGCACCAGCGCTTCACCGCCGGCAATATTGACATCCGGCTCCAGCCACAGCGCGCCTTCGATTTCAAAGCGGCCGGTCTTCACCTCGGCTTCGATCCGCTGGAACAGTTCCGGATAGTCCTCGTTCAGGTGATCGAGAAGGACACACTGGTTGTACATGAAACGGTAATCGGGAAAATCCTCCATCAGCGACAGCGCTGTCGCCATGGAGCGGGCCATCTTCTGGCGCGTTTCGCGCACCCGCCATAGCCATGCGACATCGATATGCGTGTGGCCGGTGGCAACCACCGTCGGCTTATCCTCGAAATCCTGCGCCTCATAGATCGGCTGAACGGCCGCACGCGCCTTAGCCATGGAGGCACGGAAACGCGCGTCATTGCCGGGCCGCAGATCGATGTGGTCGATAGCTGCTTCCACATGGTTGAGAATGAAATGCCGGCGCGGATCGTCCAAGGCCAGCAGGCGCGCCACATCCAGCGGCACGCGCAGATCGTAATAGAGATCATCGACCTCCAGATCATGCAGCTTCAGGGCACAGCCGAATCCCAGCTGCCGGCGATCCTCAATGGTCCCGGCTTCGATGAGAATATCGAAGCTTTCGCCTGCCTTCGCCTCGGCGGTCAGCATAAATTCGCGATGATTGCCATCGACGCCCTGGCGGATCGCGCCATTGACACGAACCAGACATTGCGGATCGCTGCGCCCCATGACGCTGCCGAAGGCGGCATCCACGGCGACGACCACGCGCTGGCCGTCTGCCTGCGGCGGGACCGTCACCTGTCCGCCGAACCAATAATAGCCGTCCGGCTCGCCCCAGATGAGGTCGCGGCTGACCGGTGTCCAGCCTGTCCGATCGGAGGTGACCATGGCTGCCCGCCCGTCTGCGGCAGCCGGCGCATAGACGAGGGGAACCTGCACGCCGAGCGGCAGGAAAATCCGTTCCTGCAGGCGCGAGAGCAGGTGGTCGATTTTGCGGATACGCTTCATGAACGAGGCCCCTCCTCCGAGGCCATGGAATGGATTTCCCTCAGGACCAGACGCTTGGCTGGTCCTGACTGATCACGATCGCCTGCGTATTCCAGCCGGACGGTAGCGGCGACGGTCTGTCGAAGGAAATGTCCTCCAGCGCCAGACCCGAGACATTCAGCGCAAAGAGCGATGGCATGCCGCCGGGATAGGCCACAAGCCCGATGACCTGGCCATTTTCATCCTTCACCCAGGCATTGGCGCGGCCTGCCGCATCCGGCGATGGCGCCAGATCGAAATGGGTGGGACGCACATCATAGCGATGCCCCTTGAAAGGCCCGTCCACCTGCCGGATGGCAATGCGGCTGAGGCGCAGATTGGCAATGCCAGACGCACTGTCGGCGATCAGGTTGACGGCCCCCTCCATGGACCCATCGATGTCCTCGAAGGTGACATTCTCAACACGGCCAGCCGGTATTCCGGGATTGCGATCGACGACGGTGATGGTGATTGCCTCGCCAGAACCCCAGAAGCCCTCCGGCGTTTCATGGGCATCCAGCGTGATGCGCTGGCTCAGCACATTGCTGATGCGCCCGCCATCACGCGAGAAGATGCCGATGGCACGGTTGGACCGCAGGATCTGGCAGTCGCGGAAGGTGATATTGGTGACGTCGCCATGCGTTTCCGTGCCGACCTTCAGGGCGCAGCTGCGGCTTTCGATACGCGAATGCTCGACGAGGATATTGCGGCAGACGCCGACGGCCTTGCCATCAGGCCCCTTGCTCGTCTTCAGCACCACGCCATCATCAGCCGTTGCAATATCGCAATGGCGGATAGTCACGCCATCGCAGGCATCGATGACAATGCCATCGGTATTGGGCATTTCGCGATCGTTGTCGATGTTCAAGCCTTCGACGGAGACGTTGCGGCAGGCAATCAGATGCACCGTCCACATGGGCGAAGAGCGGATGGAAAAGCCCGAAAGCGTTACATTTTCACAACCCTGCATGACCAGCACGCGCGGGCGCAAGGCAGCCGGAATATGGGTTCCCATGTCTTCAAGCCGGCCTGTGATGAAATCAGGACCCGGCGCCTCGATCAATCCCTTGCCGGTGATGCGGATATTGGCGGCATTCTTTGCCGTCATCATGGCCGTATCGGAGGATTCGGCGATCACATCGACGCGGTTACCGGCATAGGCGGCATAATCGCTGGAAAAGCGCAGCACGGCACCTTCGGCCAGATGAAAATCAAGCCCGGCCGGAAGTTTCAATGCGCCGCAGAGGTGAAGACCCTCCGACAGCACAAGCCGAACACCATTGGTAGCCGCCTCCACCATCGCCTGCTGAAGCACAGCGGTACAATCACCCGGCATAGCGGAAAAAATATTTTCATTATTTGACAAGGCCAGCGCCTCCCGTTCGCAAGCTTTCACACTATGCGACGGAGTTTTAGCTAGAAAAATGCGTCAATCAAGCCTGGAAAGACGACAGGGGCATAAAAACCACGAAGCTTTCAGCAGAATGTTCATGCAAATATTTTCATATCCGAGCATGGCATCCGATCGAGACCTATTCGGCGGCCTTGAGCCGGCTTTCGATGAGAAGCCCGCTTTCATCCAGAATGGGATGCGCCACGGAGACGATATGTGCGTTGATGCGCTTCAGATCCCGCAGCATATCGAGATGCAGGGAACTGGTCTGCAGGCTTTCGATGCGCCCATCCTGCAACCGCTTGATATGCCGCTCGGCGGATTCCTTTTCCATCCGGCGCACCTCAACCTTGACCTCCATCATCTGGCGGGCAAGCCCGAAATCTCGGGTCACGAAAATGGTCTGGGCAACGCGCAGGTTGTCGATGGTGAGGTTCATCAGCCGCGTCAATTCCTCATACCCATCATCGGAAAACTTCAGACCAAGCGAGATCTTCTTGGTCACCTGCGGCAGCAGGCCCTTCTCGATGATATCGCCGATATGTTCGAGATTAATGGCATAAT
This sequence comes from Rhizobium sp. FY34, assembly GCF_005222845.1. Taxonomy (GTDB): domain Bacteria; phylum Pseudomonadota; class Alphaproteobacteria; order Rhizobiales; family Rhizobiaceae; genus Neorhizobium. The sequence goes on from NZ_STFZ01000005.1 coordinate 248,020, forward strand.
CGATGATGTGGATCGACCGCCTGCTGTTTTCATCGCTCAGGCCCACGCGTGACAGCATGGCAAGATAGACTTTGACCTCCTGCTGGAGTTTATCCACCCGCGCCTCCAGTTGCGCAATCTCGGCCAATTGCGCCATGTCGCTGCCGCGGAAAGCTTCCGCCGTCTTGAGCAACATCCGTTCGATGAGATCGCCAACGCCGAGCACCTCGCGCGTGGCACTGGCAAGCGCCACCACCGGCGTGGAAAGCTCTGTCCGATCCAGGAATTTCGGTGCCATGTCCGGCTGCTCTTCGTCTGCAATCAGCCCTGCCATGCGGTTGGAGAGCAAAGAGGAGAAAGGCCAGGCGACCAGGGTCAGCAACAGGTTAAAGGCCAGATGCGCATCGACCGGCAGCATGGCCGGCGGGGTGGGGATGAGGTCGAGAGCCATTCCGCCATAGCCGGCCACCGGCAGAACCAGCATGCAGCCGACACCACGCACGATAAGATTGCCAAGCGTAACGCGGCGGGCAGAGGCAGCACCACCCAGGGAGGCCATGAAGGGTGGGATCGCGCCGCCGAAATTGGCGCCCAGAACCAGAACCAGAATGAGGCCGGACGGCACGGCACCGGTTGCCGCCACCGAAAGGATCAGCACAACGGCCGCCAGACTGGAGGAAGAGACGAATGCGATAAAGGCTGAAAAGGCAAAGGCCACCGGCCAGGCCTGATCGAGCAACCCGATAAAGGCAATCAGCGCATCGGAATGGCGCAGCGGTTCAGTCGCGGCACTCATCAGATGCAGGGACAGCAGCATCAGGCCGATGCCGATCAGAGCGCCGCCAAGCCCCTGGCGGCTTGCCGATTTGCTGCGGTAAAAGCCGATGCCGATGAGGATGAGCAGTGGCGACAGCCAGCCAATGCCCAGCCCGACGATCCAGGCGGTGACCGCCGTGCCAACATTGGCACCGAGCAGAACGATCTGCGCCATACGTGGCTTGATCAGTTCACGCTCCACGAAGGAGGCGGTCATCAGGGCCGTGGCGGTGGAGCTTTGCAGAGCGATTGTGGCAAAGAAGCCGGAGGCAAACGAGCGAATGCCATTGCGGGTACCAGTCGCAAGCCCCGTGCGCAAACGGGCACCAAAGGCGCGCGACACGCCATTCTTAACCTGCGACAGCCCGAACAGCAGCAGGGCCACCGCGCCGAACAGGTTGATCATGATGGCCGTAGAACCCATGGCTGAAAATCTCCCGCGGCATCCTCCCCAATAGCGGAAGGTTCATCGGCAAAGTCGATGGGAATTCTCTCATCGTGTACTGAAACGCTCAAAAAACAGTTTCAGCATGGCCGAATATGGCCATGCCGTGCAAGTGTGCGCTCCTGATCGCGCCTTTCATGCCGCCATAGGCGACGCAGCATGAGAATCCCGCTCAGGCGCCGGTGATCCTCTGGCCGTCCGAGCCAAAGGCATGGATGTCCTTCAGATCTGCCGCAATCACCATCTGGTCACCCGGCTCGATCCTGGAACGGCCGGAGACGCGAAAGACGATGTCCTGGCCCGAAGCGAGCCTGCCATAAACGTAGCTTTCGGCGCCGACCAGTTCCACGGCACCCACGGTCACATCGGCCCGGAAGGCCTGATCCTGCGCGGAACCTTCGGGCACAAGCCGCAGATCTTCCGGCCGGATGCCGACAGTTGCGGCCTGCCCGCCGCCCGCCAAGTGAAATCCACCCTTGGCCTGATCCAGAAGGTTCATCGAGGGCGAACCGATAAAGGTCGCGACGAATGTCGTTGCCGGACGCTCGTAAAGCTCGATCGGCGTTCCGACCTGCTCGATCTTGCCGGCATTGAGCACCACCAGCCGGTCGGCAAGCGTCATGGCCTCCATCTGGTCATGGGTGACGTAAACGCTTGTCGTGCCCAGCGCCCGCTGCAGCCGCTTGATCTCGACGCGCATCTGCACGCGCAGTTTCGCATCGAGGTTGGACAGCGGCTCGTCAAACAGGAAGGCGGAAGGTTCGCGCACAATGGCGCGGCCCATGGCGACGCGCTGGCGCTGGCCACCGGAGAGCTGGCGCGGCTTGCGCTCCAGATACTGCTCGATTTCCAGCGTCGTTGCCGCCTTCTGGATACGCTGCTCGATGACATCGGCCGGCGTATTGCGGTTCTTCAATCCGTAAGCGAGGTTCTGGCGCACCGTCATATGCGGATAGAGCGCATAATTCTGGAACACCATGGCGATATCGCGCTCGGATGGTTCCAGCGTGTTGACCACGCGGTCGCCGATCGAGATTTCACCGGAGCTGATGCCTTCAAGACCGGCAATCATGCGCAACAGCGTGGACTTGCCGCAGCCAGATGGGCCGACCAGCACCAGAAGCTCACCATCGGCGATATCGAGTGAGACGCCCTTGATGGTTTCTACCGCGCCGGCATAGGTCTTGCGGATATTGTTGAGGGTTATCTTGGCCATTACTTTTCAGTCTCCACAAGGCCTTTCACGAACCAGCGCTGCATCAGAACAACCACGAGAATGGGCGGGATGATGGCGAGGATCGCGGTGACCATGACATAATTCCAGGGGGTAGACGCGTCGGCAAAATCCACCATCTTGCGCAGACCGATGATGATGGTTGCCATCTGCGCATCATTCGTCACCAGAAGCGGCCACAGATACTGCGTCCAGCCATAGATGAAGAGAATAACGAAGAGGGCCGCGATATTCGTTCGCGAGAGCGGCAGAAGGATATCCTTCATGAAGCGGAAGGGACCGGCATTGTCGATACGCGCCGCTTCCACCAGCTCTCCCGGTATCGTCAGAAAGAACTGACGGAACAGGAAGGTGGCGGTTGCCGAAGCCATCAGCGGCAAGGTCAGCCCGGTATAGCTATCGATCAGCCCGAGATCGACGATCACCTTGTAGGTGGGCAGGATACGCACTTCCACCGGCAGCATCAGCGTCACGAAGATCATCCAGAAGAAGACCATACGCAGCGGAAACTGGAAGAAGACAATGGCATAGGCCGAAACGAAGGAGATGACGATCTTGCCGATGGCGATCGCCATGGCCACCACGAACGTGTTCCACAGCATGCGCTCCAGACTGACGCCGGAGACACGCTCGACACCGCCATCAATGGCGCTCGCGTAGTTTTCAACCAGATGACTGCCCGGCACGAGAGAAATCGGCGGGCGCAGGATCTCGGCCGATGACAGACTGGAGGCCACGAAGGTGTAGTAGATCGGGAAGGCAACAATGATGATGCCAATGATCAGCATCAGGTGCCCGATGAGGCCGGCGATGGGACGTCTTTCAATCATGATCTGGCCTCACGCATAATGCACGCGCTTCTCGACGAAGCGGAACTGGAAGGCGGTCAGGGCAATGACGATGACCATCAGGATGACCGATTGCGCCGCTGACGAACCAAGATCGAGGTTCACGAAGCCATCATTATACACCTTGTAGACCAGCGTCTCGGTGGCCTTGGCAGGCCCACCGCCCGTCACCGCATGGATGATGCCGAACGTATCGAAGAAGGCGTAGACGGTGTTGACCACAAGCAGGAAGAAGGTCGTCGGCGCCAGAAGCGGGAATACAATCGTCCAGAAGCGGCGGGCACCGCGTGCGCCATCAATAGCTGCCGCCTCGATGAGCGATTTCGGAATGGCCTGAAGGCCGGCCACGAAGAACAGGAAGTTATAAGAGATCTGCTTCCAGGCGGCTGCCACGACGACAAGTCCCATGGCCTGATCGCCATTCAGAAGTGGGTCCCAATCCACACCATTGCGGCGCAGAATATAGGCAAAGGTGCCCATGGACGGGTTGAACATGAACAGCCACAGCATGCCGGCAACAGCCGGCGCCACGGCATAGGGCCAGATCAGCATGGTGCGGTAAAAGCCCTTGCCCTTGACGACACGATCGGCGGCCGTTGCCAGCATCAGCGCCACAACCATGGCAAGCACGGCTGTTGCCGCACTGAAGATCAGCGTCACCTGCAGCGAATGCAGGTAATTCTCGTCCGTCAGCACGAAGCGGAAATTATCAAGACCGACAAAGCCGCTCGACAATCCGAACGGATCTTCCCGTTGCAGCGACTGATAGAGTGCCTGGCTTGCCGGCCAGAAGAAGAAAATCACCGTCAGGATGATTTGTGGCGCAACCAGAAGATAGGGAAGCACCTTATTGGGAAACACAACGCGTTGCACGGCGATTGTCCTGTTCTGACATCAGCCCGCGATGGCTCGCATCACGGGCTGATGGTAAGGGTGGATTAACGCTGGGCCTGCTTGATGGCGGCATTGCCGCGCTCGACGATCTTGTCCATCGTGGCCTTTGCGTCCTGCTTTCCGGCCAGCAGCGACTCATATTCTTCGTTCATGATGTCGCGAACCTGCGGCAGGTTCACGAGACGCACGCCCTTGGAATTTTCCGTCGGCGCCTTGCCCATCATCTGCAGGATCGGCGTTTCGCGGGCCGGGTTCTTGTCGTAGAAACCAGACTTCTTGGTATCTTCGTAAGCTGCCATGGTGACCGGCAGATAGCCGGAAACCTGGTGCAGACGGGCCTGGATCGGCGTCTGCGACAGGAAGTTGAAGAACTGCGCAATGCCCTTGTACTCGGCATCCGACTTGCCGCCGAAGACCCAGAGGCTGGCGCCACCCGGAATGGTGTTCTGCGGACGACCCTCGCCCGGATAATAGGGCAGCTGGCCGATACCGTAATTCATGCCGGACTTGATGATGTCGCCAAGGCCGCCGGAGGATTCGGTGAGAATTCCGCATTCATTCGAGGTGAAGAGCTGCTTGGCTTCCGAGGTGCGGCCGCCATAGCGGAAAGTGCCGTCCTTGGCGAGATCGGCCAGCGTCTGAAAATGCTTGACGAATTCCGGTGAATTCACCTTCAGTTCGACCTTCGTGCCGGCAAGGCCGTTCTCGTTGCTGCCATAGGAAACATTGTTCCAGGCGGCAAAGTTTTCGGTCTGGATCCAGGTGAGCCAGGTGGATGTCAGGCCGCAGGGGCTTGCACCGCTTGCCTTGATCTTTTTGGCGGCTTCGAACACTTCAGGCCAGGTCTTCGGCGCCTCGTCCGGATTAAGGCCTGCCTTCTTGAACGTGTCCTTGTTGTAGTACATCACCGGAGACGAAGAGTTGTACGGGAAGGACAGCATGGTGCCGTCGGGCTTTGAATAATAGGCAACAATGCCGGCCAGATAGTCGGCCTTGTTGAAGGTAAAGCCGCCCTTCTTCAATACGTCGGCCACGGGCATGACGGCGCCTTCGGCACCCATCATCACGCCGCTGCCGGCATCAAAAACCTGCAGGATAGCCGGCGATTGCTTGGCGCGGAAAGCCGCGATGCCGGCATTCAGCGTTTCCGGATAGCTGCCCTTGAACACAGGCACGATCTTGTATTCGCTCTGGCTGGCGTTGAATTCCTTGGCCAGATTGTCGACGACCTCGTTATTGGCCCCCGACATGGCATGCCACCATTGCAGTTCGGTTGCCGCAAGCGACACGGAGGCGCTGGCAAGCATGGCGATGGATGCAACAGTGCTGCCCAGAATGATGCGTAAAGACATGAATTCCTCCCATTATGATTGGCCGATGTGGCGATGATCACGCCTATGCGGCGATCCTCCCCGACCACCAGCTGGATGTTTTAGACATTCGAGAGCTTGAGGAGAAGAGGAAGATTGCAAAGCTGTGCAAAATTCCTTGGATAAGGTTGAAGCCTCAAACAGGATGGCGTGGCACGGCTGAAAAAATGGGTGCAAGCGGGCACCTGAAACCAGCTTCAACTGAAACATGAACCGGGCGAACACAGCGCATTTTAAATTCGCTTGACGCGATGTTATCGATAACATAGCGTTACGTCATTCGATGCTTTGGGAGGAGCTGATGGATCAGAACACGCTTCTGGAATTTCGTGGAGTGTCGAAGGTCTTCGGCGGCACAAAGGCGCTGACCGACGTTTCGGTCGACCTGAAACGCGGCGAGATCCTGGCGCTGCTGGGCGAGAATGGTGCCGGAAAATCCACGCTCATTAAGACACTCGCCGGCATCTTCAAGCCGGATGCCGGTGAAATCCGCTTTCGCGGAACGCCCTATAGCCATCGCCCGCCCAAACCCAATGAGCGCCAGCCGGTCGCCTTCATCCACCAGGATCTCGGCCTCATCGAATGGATGACGGTGGGTGAAAATGTCGGCCTCGCCCAGGGCTTTTCCATGCGCGCCAAGCTCATTGACTGGCGCCAGACGGAGCGCCGTACCGCCGAGGCGCTAAAGCTGGTCGGCTGCCATTTTGATCCCTCCACCCGCGTGCAGGACCTGACACGCACCGAAAAGTCGCTTGTCGCCATTGCCCGCGCCCTGGCCGTCGAAGCCGATGTTCTGGTGCTGGATGAGCCGACCGCCAGCCTTCCCGCCGATGAGGTGGAGCGCCTGTTTGCCGCCATCCGTCCGCTGAAAGAGCGCGGCGTGGCGATGATCTATGTGTCGCACCGGCTGGATGAGATTTTCCGCATTGCAGACCGCGTCGCCGTGCTGCGCGATGGCCGGCTTGTCGGCCAGACGCCGGTTGCCGATACCAATCCCGACGAACTGATCCGCATGATTGTCGGGCGCAAGGCCGACCAGCTGTTTGCCAAGGCAAGCCGGCCTGTCGGTGATGTCATCGTCTCCGTCAAGAACCTGACCTGCCGGGGCGCCGGTCCCGTCAGCTTTGATCTGCGCGAGGGAGAATTGCTGGGTCTTGTCGGCTTGCGCGGTGCCGGCCAGGAGCTGATCGGCCGCGCCCTTTTCGGTTGCGAGCCGGCAAGTGGCGATGTGACGATCCACGGCGAGACACCGGATCTTCGCGATCCTGTCAGCGCGATTGCCTCCGGCATCGGCCTGATTGCCCGTGATCGCACCGAGGAATCCGTCGCCATGTCGCTGTCGCTGCGGGAAAACACCTTTCTCAACCCCTCGGCATCCGGCCGCAGGCTGGGCCATTTTCTCACACCGGCCAACGAGGCAGGTCTTGCCGCCGAAATCGGCGATCGGGTCGGATTACGGCCCAATGACCAGTCGCTTGCCATCGAAGCCCTGTCGGGCGGCAACCAGCAGAAGGTCGTTGTCGGCCGCTGGCTTGCCACCGGCCGCAAGCTGCTGATCTGCGAAGATCCAACCGCCGGCGTCGATGTCGGCGCCAAGGCCGATATCTACCGGCTGATTGCTCAGGCGGTGGTGAACGGCCTTGCCGTGCTGGTCATATCGACGGATTTCGAGGAAATCGCCCATATCTGCCACCGCGCCATGATCTTTTCCCGCGGACAGATCGTCCGCGAACTGGGTGGCGCCGATCTTACAACCACTGCCGTCATCGCCGCGGCCTCTGCGTCCGAAGCAGCCTGATCCGGGAGTTCAGCCATGCAATCCATCCGCTCAACCGCGCTCGAACCAACCAAAGCCGAACTGGCTGGCCTCAACCGGCTTGAAAAATGGCAGCGCCTCGTGCCTGTCTATGGCCTGGTAATCCTCACCGTGCTGCTGATCCTGCTGTTTTCGGCTCTCCTGCCGGATACGTTTCCGACGGTTCTGAACCTGAAATCTATCATTGCAGCAAAGACCATCATCGCCATCCTTTCACTTGCGGCAATGATCCCGATGGCCTGCGGGCGCATTGACCTCACCATCGGCTATGGCATCGTGCTCTGGCACATCCTGGCGATCAGCCTGCAGACCATGTACGGCTTTCCCTGGCCGGTGGCGGTTCTCGTTGTTCTGGTGCTGGGCGCACTGACCGGGCTCCTCAACGGTCTTCTGGTGGAAGTCGCCAAGATCGACAGCTTCATCGCAACGCTTGGCACCGGCACCGTCATCTATGCGCTTGCGCTTTGGCATACCGGCGGCCGGCAGATGATCGGCGTCCTGCCGGATGGCTTTTATGCCTTGAACAGCACCATGCTGTTTGGACTGCCGATCACCGGTTTCTACGTGCTGATACTCGCCATCGCCATGTGGATCGTGCTCGAATACCTGCCGATCGGCCGCTATCTCTATGCGATCGGCGCCAATCCGAAGGCTGCCGCCCTCAACGGCATTCCCGTTCGCCGCTTCGTCATGGGCGCCTTCATCGCCTCCGGCACGCTGTCTGCCGTGGCTGGCGTGCTTCTCGCCTCCAAGCTGCGCATCGGCCAGGCCAGTGTCGGGCTTGAATATCTTTTGCCGGCACTCGTCGGCGCCTTTCTCGGCTCCACGACCATCAAGCCCGGCCGCGTTAATGTTTGGGGCACGATGATCGGCGTCATCATCCTTGCCGTCGGCATTGCCGGCATCCAGCAATTCGGCGGCTCCTTCTTTGTCGAGCCGCTGTTCAACGGCGTCACGCTGCTGGTGGCCATCGGCATTGCCGGCTATGCGCAGCGCCGCCGCGGCATCGTCAAGAAACCGGTCCCGGCCGCATCCGAAACCGGTTCAATATCCAGCTAGTTTGCCATTTTCAGTCGCTCTCAGGGAGGAGAACATCATGAAACGCAGGAATTTTCTCACCGCAACGGTTGCCCTTGGCTCCGTTTTCATCTCGGCACCCGCCTTTGCCGATGCCATGGCGGATGCAAAGGCCATCGTCGAGAAATACGCAAGCAAGGTCGAGAAATGGGATGGCCCGACGACAGGCCCGAAGGCCGCGACGGGCAAGAGCATCGTCGTCGTGGCCGCCGACATGAAGAATGGCGGCATTCTGGGCGTCACAACCGGCATCGAGGAAGCTGCGAAGGCCGTGGGCTGGAAGGTCACGGTTCTCGATAGCGCAGGTTCCATCGACGGGCGCACCGCAGCCTTCGGCCAGGCGATGACCCTGAAGCCGGACGGCATCATCATCAACGGCTTTGATGCCGTGGAGCAGAAGCCGGCCATGGAAGCTGCCAAGGCGGCGAAAATCCCGATGGTTGCCTGGCATGCGGCGCCCAATGTTGGCCCGGTTCCGGATGTCGGCGTTTTCGCCAATGTCACGACCGATGCCATGGAAGTCTCCAAGGCCGCCGCCAACTGGGCCTATGTCGATGCGGGCGGCAAGCCCGGCGTCGTGATCTTCACGGATTCCACCTATGCAATCGCCATCGCCAAGGCCGACCGGATGAAGCAGGAGATCGAAAAGCTCGGCGGCACCGTGCTGGAATATGTCGATACGCCGATTGCCGAGACCTCGCAGCGCATGCCGCAGTTGACCACGACGCTTCTGCAAAAATACGGCGCGAAATGGACGTACTCGCTGGCCATCAATGACATCTACTTCGACTTCATGGGCCCATCGCTTGCCGCTGTCGGCATTGCCGGCGATGGAGCGCCGAAGAGCGTGGCCGCCGGCGATGGTTCGGAAGGTGCCTACCAGCGCATTCGCGCCAAGCAATATCAGGTCGTGACAGTAGCCGAACCGCTCAACCTTCAGGGCTGGCAGCTGATCGATGAGCTGAACCGCGCCTTTGCCGGCCAGAACTGGTCCGGTTACGTCTCGCCGCTGCATGTGGTCACCAGTGCCAATGTCGAATTCGACGGCGGTCCGAAGAACAGTTTCGACCCCGGCAATGGCTACCGCGACGCCTACAAGAAGATTTGGGGCAAATAAGACACGCAAAGGACGGAACGCTCCAGCCAGGGGCGTTCCGTTGCCAACTCTGGTAGGCGGCCTCTCGGCAGGTTAGGTTTGTGCCGGGTTATGCGAGCAGGAGATTTCAAAGCCATGTCGTTTTTCGAAGCCATCGATCCGGTCTTTTCAACCTTCGTTCTGGGCAATGCGCCGATAAAGGAAATCGCCTCCGGTTTCGATTGGGTGGAAGGTCCCGTCTGGTTCGGCGATCTGGATTGCCTGCTGTTTTCCGACATTCCCAACAACCGCATCCTGCGCTGGATACCGGGTGCTGGCACCAGCACATTTCGCGCACCCTCCAATTTCTCGAATGGCCATACCCGCGACCGACAGGGGCGGCTGGTCTCTTGCGAACACGGCACGCGGCGTGTGACCCGCACCGAGCAGGACGGTTCGATCACCGTGATCGCGGACAGTTTTGGCGGCAAAGCTCTGAACTCCCCCAATGACGTAATTGTCGCCTCGGACGGGGCGATCTGGTTCACCGATCCGCATTACGGCATCATGAGCGATTACGAAGGCAAGCGATCCGCGCAGGAACTGAACTGCAATGTCTACCGCGTCGATCCATCCGGCACGATGGAAGCCGTACTGACAGACTTCAACTGCCCGAACGGACTTGCCTTCAGCCCGGATGAGAAGAGGCTTTATGTGGCCGATACGGGCCGGATGTTTTCAAGCGATCCGCAGCATATCCGCGTCTTTGATGTCGGCCCCGACTGGCATTTGTCGGGCGGCGAGGTGTTTCACACCATCGAGCCGGGCTGCGCCGATGGCATACGCGTCGACGAGCACGGCAATCTCTGGTCCTCGGCAAGCGATGGCGTGCATTGTATCGCACCGGATGGCCATCTGATGGGCAAGATTTTCGTGCCGCAGACGGTCTCCAATATCTGCTTTGGCGGTCGCCACAAGCATCAGCTGTTCATCACCGCCACCACCAGCATCTACAGCATATCGCTTGCAATTCGCGGTGCGTGACGCTGGCAGGCCACCGCTTGGCTCAGGCATTCTTGATCAGCGACAGGCGGTGGCTGCGATGCGCCCGCTTCTGCTCATACATCATGGCATCGGCACGCCGCAGCACATTCTCGATCTTTTCGCCATCTTCGCTCGTGGCAAAGCCGAGTGAGATGCTGAGCGGCGCGTGGGAATAGAACTGGTTGTTGATCTTTAGCAGTTCCTGGATTGTATCAGCCATGGCAAGGGCGGCCTGCCGGTCGGCACCCGGCATCAGCACGGCAAATTCATCGCCACCAATGCGGGCAGCATGGTTCGGGCGCGATACGGCACCGCCCAGCACCTCCCCCAGGCGGCGCAACAGCGCATCGCCGGCATCATGACCCAGCGTGTCATTGGTATCCTTCAAGCCGTTAAGATCGATGACAAGCGCCGATACAGGCCGCAGGGGCTTGCGCTCCAGCCGGTTCATTTCATCGATATAGAAGGCGCGGTTATAGAGCTTGGTCAGCACATCATGCCGGCCGAGATATTCCAGATAGGCCTCGGCCTTCTTGCGCGCGGTAATATCGGTCAGTGCCACCTGCACCAGCGACCAGTCGTCTTCATGGCCGGGCAGCACGGAAAACTGCAGAAGCACATAGCGTTCCGAGCCATCGAGCGCATAATTCACAACTTCGCGCTGGTGGAACAGGTTGTTGTTCCAAAGGTCGATCAACTGTTCGCGGAAGTGCTTTTCCATTTCATCGCGGAAAATATCACCCAGCCGATGCAACAGCATCTGGCTGTTCTCGGCGCAGAACAGGTCAAGCGTCGCCTGGTTGATGTCAATGACGCGGATTTCGCTCATGCAATGGCGCACGAATTCCGGATGCACATCGGTAAAGATGCGCAGGTCCACGATGCCTTGGCGGCGCACCTCCTCCAGCATCGTCTTGATGCGGCTGAAATCCTCGACCCAGAGCGATACCGGCGAATGCTGGAAGATGCCTTCGGCATAGCGGCGGTTTTCGATTTCCGCTCTGCGAGCCGATTCGCGCTCCGTCACATCTTCCGTGGTCAACAGCAGCCGCTCGAGGCTTGCCTCATAGCCGGGCATGACCGAACCGCGCAGCTGGATATCCAGACGGCGACCCGACAGGGTATAGTTGACCGCATTGCCCACGAATTCGCTCTTGCCGTCAAACAGAGCGGACAATTCGTTGATATGGCTTTCCAGCATGTCATCGCGGAAAACCTGATCGATATTGGCAATCAGATGTTCCTTGCTGTCTGCTTCAAACAGCGACAAGGTTTTGGCATTCACATCCAGCACGCGGATCATGGCCGCGCATTGCGCGACGCGCGACAGATCTTCACACAGAAAGGCGCGAATATCGGTAATGCCTTGCGCGCGCCAAATGGCAAACTGCTTCTGGACGCTGCTGAAATCCTCGATCCACATGGCAACGGGCGCGAGATTGAAAATGTCGGAATTCAAATATTCGGTCATCAGTCTAAACCCGTCGAAACAAAAAGGCCTGAGCCGGCAGGGCTCTGCAGGCAGATGCGAATCAGCATCAGAAATTTAATCATGAATGAAGGCGCTACGCCGCAGGATTGTGTGCGCAGGGCCCATTATTCGTCATACGCGAGTCACACAACCGGCGGACCTCAGCCGGCAGTGGACCTTTTCTCGGCCACAAGCCTGTCTATAAGAGCGGCGGTCTGGCGCGCGCCGTCCAGCGAAAGCGCAAGCGCCGGGCGAGCCTTACCCGGCTCTGTCGCACGCCGGATGGCCAAAGCCAGGCTTTCACCGGTCAGCTCGTCCTCAGTCACCATTTCGGCAAAACCGAGTGCCTGCAGCTTTTCAGCGCGAACGGTCTGTTCTGTCTCTCCCCCGGAGGAGAAGGGCAGGAGCACGCAGGCGCAGCGCGCCCGCAAAAGATCGCCAACCGTATTATAGCCGGCCTGCGAGATGGACACTTGCGCATTCATCAGCAGGTTGGAGAAATCGCGGCGGAACCGTACAATGGTCACCGTTTCCGGGGCATCAGCATTCAGCCGCTCGAAATCCTCTGCCGGCATGTTCGGCCCGGCAATCAGCAGCCAGCTGCGGCGATCGGCAAGAATTTTGCAGGCCTCGAGCGACGCTTGCAAAACGGAGGCCCCGACCGCACCGCCGCCAGCCGAGACCACCACATCGAAGTGATCGGTAGCGGGCGCCGGTTCATCCGGCGCAACAAGACCGGTGTAATGCACGCGCTCGGCAATCTCACGTGCCAGCGGAAAGGTCTCTTCCAGCCGCACGAAGCTCTCATCGCCATGCACCAGAACGCCATCAAAATAGCGCTTGGCGAGCGTCACAGTCTCCTCGTCGCGGCCAGCCTTGCGATTTTCCTGCAGAATGTCGCGGACAGAGCTGAACAGAAGCGGACGCGGGTTTGACGCCTCGATCGCTTCCATCAGCGGCAGGAGTTCGAAATGCATCTGGCGGCGACCGAAGGGAAAGGCCTCGATCAGCACGGCATCGGGGGCAGCCTTTTCGAACGCCTCCAGCAGGCGCGCCTTGCGCATGGCCTTGAAAGCATCGTCGATCTTGTGTCCCTGCTCATCGGCAAGACCCGAAAATCCGCTGCTGGCGGCAAAGACCGGCGGAAGCTGCACATGGCGGACATTGGCGGCCGGAAATCCGTCGATCTTGTTGCCACCGGTCACCAGCGTCACATCCATGCCGGCCTCATTTAGGGCATTTGCAATGCGGCTTGCCCGCACCAAATGGCCGATGCCGAGCAGATGCTGCACGTAGAAGAATACCCGCTTTGGCCGAGCGCCGAGATGGCCTGATGTTTCACCCATATCCGTCATTCCTTCGTCCAGCTTGCGGTGAACAACCGATCCAGATCGCGGATACTGGCGTGATGATCGAAATCGCGGCGCACCCTGTCTTCCGCCCTGTCAGCAAGGCGATGGCGCAAAGCCGGATCGCGGATCATTCTGTTCAACGCGCCCGCCAGCGCATCGGCATCTTCGGAAGGTACAAGCAGGCTGTTTTCCTCGTTCTCGAAAAGCTCGGTGATGCCGGATACGGTGGTCGAGACGACGGGCAAGCCCTGGCTTACCGCCTCCACCATCACATTGGGCAGCCCGTCCCGGTCGCCATCGGCGGTGATCCGGCAGGCCAGCGTGAAGAGGTCGCTGTCGCGATAATGCTGCAACACGTCGCGCTGGTCGAGCGCACCTTTCCAGCTGATGCGATCCTCAAGGCCGAGGGTTTTCGCCTGCGCGCGCAAGTCCTGCAGCTCGCTGCCGCCGCCGATATGGACGAACTGCCAGGAAAGCCCGGCGGGCAGCTTTGAAAGTGCTGCCAGCAGCACGTCATAGCCCTTCTTCGGCACGGCGCGGCCAACGCTCAAGATCCGAACCGGATCGGCTGGATCTGATCCGTCGCGCGGGGCGCGAAGCTGATCAAAATGCGGAAACCGGTCGAGATCGAGACCGTGATAGCTCAGATGCACATTATTGCGCCCGCGCGACAGGCGCGTCAGTTGGTCATAGCCGACACGGGTGCAGGTAACGGCCCATTCCGCATGGGAAAGCTTGTCCTCAAGTTCCCAGTCCGGCGAGGTCCAGATATCCTTGGCATGGGCCGAGACCGTCCAGGCAATGCCGCTCATCATGCTGGCATAGCGGGCGACGGAGGCCGGAGTGTGGATGAAATGCACATGCAGCCAGCCGGCATCCGCCGGCCATTCGGCCACCAGCACGGCGGCCTGGCCGAAGCGGCGAAACCGGTTGCGCGAGATATCGCGGCCAAGATCCTTGAAGAACGCCCGGCGGGCAGCGGAAAAACCGGCCAGACCTTTGACCTTCCAGAGCGCCTTCAGCACGCGCCAGGGCTCTTCATGCAGATATTCCGGCAGATACCAGACAGGCGCCTTGATCTCGTCATGCACCGGATGGCGCTTCTTGTCCGTCGGGCGGCGCATGGCAACCAGTTCAAGCGAGAAACCGGCGCGTTCCAGCCCGAGCAGTTCCTGCGCGATAAAGGTTTCCGACAGGCGGGGATAACCCTTCAGGAGCACGAGGATTTTCGTCTTGTCTGCCACGTGTTCAGCCCTGCGCGAGCGACAGGGCGTGGCCGCTCTTACGCTTCATCCAGTCATCCACGATGCGCGAAATATTCGGCAAGCCTTCCAGATGCATGCCGGGAGCACTGACTGATGGCGGGTCACGCTTCAGCACATCCTTGATGGCGCTTGCGAATTTCACGGCATCGGCAGAATCCTCACCGGAAAGCATGCTGATCAGGCCAAGTTCCGAGGCGCGTGTCGCGCGGATCAGTTGCTCTTCGCGCGGCTGCGTGCGCGGTACGATCAGCGCCGGCTTGTCGAAGGAGAGGATCTCGCAATAGGTATTGTAGCCACCCATGGCGACGACAGCCTTGGCGCCGGCAATGCGATCTTCCATGCGATTGTCGAATTCGATGATCTCCAGCCGCGGCCGGCTCTCACAGGCCTCGCGGAATTTCGACCGCTGGTCGGCCGACATATAGGGGCCGAGCACGATCACCGCCTTGTGGGTCAGCGTCGGATCAACGTCATAGGCGGCAATCACGTCGCGCACCAGATCGGCGCCGTCGCCACCGCCACCGGTCGTCACCAGCAGGTAATCTTCGCGCCCGGGCTGCGAGGTGCTGGGCTCCAGCGAGGCCTTGCGCTGCAGAAAGCCGACGAAATTCATCTTCGAGCGCACGGATTGGGGAATATCGATGCCGGTCAGCGGATCGTAGAAATCTGGCGGCCCGTAGACCCAGACATCATCATAGAGATTGCCAATCTTGCGCAGAACATCGTGGCGCTTCCACTCCGCTTCCAGAAGATGCGGGGCATCCATCACATCGCGCAGACCAAGGATCAGCGTCGTGCCGCGCGTCTTCAGATAGGCCAGCGTATCTTCCACCTCGCCACGCAGGCCCAGCGGTTCCTTGTCGATGATGAAGATATCCGGCTCGAAGGTCTCCGCCGTATGGCGGATGATCGATTGGCGCATCTTCATCGTTTCCTGCAGATCGATATGCCTATCCATCGACGTGTATTCGCCGTTCCTGAGCTTGATGACGCTCGGGATCTTCACGAAATCGACACGGGCGCGGTAATCGAAGGCACCGGCAATCGTGGCGCCAGATATGATCAGCACGTTCAGGCCGCGATAATCCTCGACCAGAGAATGGGCGATGGTGCGACAGCGTCTGAGATGGCCAAGGCCGAAAGTATCATGGCTATACATGAGGATACGCGCATTTCCCAGGCGTCTCGGCATGCTGTGTCTACTCCTAAGAATTTTAATGCCGGACACGCCTCCCCGCGCAATCCGAATGTCTCATTTGTACGGGTCGGCGGCATCTCTAAGACCATCGCCGAGGAAATTGAAGGCGAGGATGACGAAAATGACCGGGATGACGGGGAACAGAAGCCAAGGATAGAGCGCCAATACACTCACCGTTCGCGCTTCCGTGAGCAACACACCCCAACTGGTGATGGGCGGGCGAAGACCAAGGCCAAGGAAGCTCAGCGTGGTTTCACCCAGAATCATGCCGGGAATCGTCAGCGTGGCGCTGGCAATCAGATGCGACATGAAACCGGGCACCAGATGCCGTCCGATGATGCGCGCACTGCCGCCGCCCATCAGCTGGGCCGCCAGCACATAATCCTCTTCGCGCAGGGCCAGCAGCTTGGAACGCACGGCGCGGGCAAGACCCGTCCAGTCGAGAAGCCCTAGGATGAAAGTGATTCCGAGATAGACGAAGAGCGGGCTCCAATCGACCGGCATGATGGCGGCAAGCGCCAGCCAAAGCGGAATGGTGGGGATGGACTGAAGCACCTCGATGACGCGCTGGACAACCAGATCGAACCAGCCGCCCCAATAGCCGGCAAGACCGCCGATCACGATGCCGAGAACGAAGCTCGTCATGACGCCGAGAAGGCCGATGGTCAGCGAAATGCGGGCGCCATAGAGAATGCGCGAGAAGATGTCACGCCCCAGCCGGTCGGTTCCGAGCAGGAAGACATGGCCGTTTTCTGCCGGGCAGACGAGGTGCAGGCTGGCTTCCACCATGCCCCAGAAATGATAGGTCTCACCCTGACAGAAGAAGCGCAGGCGCTGCACGTCGTTTGTATTGTCGGTATAGACGCGCCGCAGCGTCTGCATGTCGAGGTTCATCGTCTGGCCGTAAACGAAAGGCCCGACAAAGGATCCCTCATGGAAGAGATGCACGGCTTGCGGCGGCGCATAGATGAAATCCATGTTGCGGGTATGCACCTTGTAGGGCGCGACGATCTCGACGATGGCGATCGTGATATAAGCGATCAGGAGCGCAATGCCCGAAATGAGTGCCAGCCTATGCCGCTTGAACCGCCACCACATGAGCTTGATCTGCGAGGCCTGGTCCAGCATCGCATTGCCGGAAGCGGCATCGTCGGCATAGGGATCGAAAGGCGCTTCGCGCACATAATGCGGCAGGTCGCTGCTACGATTGTTAAGGATACCGGTCACTTCGTGCTGCCTCCCTGAAGGCGGATGCGCGGGTCAAGCAAAGCAAGTGCGATATCAGACACGAGTACGCCGATGACGGTGAGGAAGGCGAGAAACATCAGGAAGGAGCCAGCCAGATACATGTCCTGGCTCTGCAGCGCCCGGATCAGCATGGGTCCTGTGGTTTCGAGCGACAGAACCACGGCAGTGATTTCAGCACCGGAAATGACGGCCGGCAGGATGGAGCCTATGTCAGAGATGAAGAAATTCAGCGACATGCGCAGTGGATATTTCATCAGCACCTTGAACGGGTGCAGGCCCTTGGCCTTGGCCGTCATGACATATTGCTTGTGCAACTCATCCAGCAGGTTGGCGCGCACGCGGCGCACCATGCCGGCTGTGCCCGCCGTACCGATGATGATGACCGGTATCCAGATATGCTCGAGGATCGACTTGAACTTCGCCCAACTCATCGGCTCGGTCATATATTGCTGGTCCATCAGATGGCCGATCGATGTGCCGAACCAGATATTGGCGAGATACATCAGGATCAGCGCCAGGACGAAATTGGGCACGGCAAGACCGATGAGCCCTAGAAGCGTCAGTCCGTAATCACCCCAGCTATACTGGTGAGTGGCCGAATAGATGCCGATGGGAAACGCCAGAAGCCAGGTGAGGATAATCGTCACCGTGGAAACGAGGATCGTCAGCCACAGGCGATCTCCCACCACGTCCGAGACCGGCAGCCGGTATTCGAAGGAATAGCCGAAATCGCCGACCATCATGCCGCCCACCCAGTTCAGGTAGCGGATCGGCATGGGCTGGTCGAAGCCATAGCGGGCGCGCAGATCCTCGATTTCCTGCAGGTCGGCCTTCTCGCCGATCGCCTTCAACTCCTCGACATAGCTTTCAAAGTAATCGCCCGGCGGCAGTTCGATGATGGTGAAGATCAGCATCGAGATCAGCACAAGTGTCGGGATCATCACCAGAAAGCGCCAGAGAATATAACGGATCAGCTCACGCATTGCGGTCATACCAGAAGGTGTCGGGCATATAGATGCCGAGATAGGACATGGGATCGAAGCCATAGAGCCCTTCACGCGGCAGGTTGCGCAGGTTGCGCGCCTGGACAAGCGGCTGCAGCGTGGCGTTGACGGTGCCGATGGTGAAGACCTGGTCGGTGAATAGGCTGAGCATCTCGTGCCAGATGCCCTCGCGCTGCGCGGTATTCTCGCTTGCCCGCCAGGCCAGCAGCAATTCATAAAGCGCAGCGGCTTCCGGCATGTCCGGCGCCTTGCCATCGCTGCCACCCGACAGGGCAAACAGCCCCCAGAGCGGCCATTGCAGCTGGTCGTCGGTGGTCGGCGCCAGCTCTTTCGGCGACATGTCGGCGGTTGCCACGCCATTGTCGATGCCCTGGCCGACGGTCATGATCGTATCGCCGCCCTTGACCCGGCGACGCACAAGTTCGCGTTGCGAGGTTCGCACATAGATGCGAAAGCCGATTTCCACCCAGTAGTCGCGGATGAGTTCCAGCACATCGCCTTCCACGCTGTTTTCGCCCATGGATTCGACGATCACCTTGGCCGGCCGGCCATCGGGCAAAAGCCGGATGCCTTCGGCATCCCGCCTGGCAAGGCCCGCCTCGTCCAGCAGCTGGTTTGCCCGCACCGGATCGAAGCCCGACCAGGCATTGCGGTAGCTATCCCGGTAAAGCGGACTTTCCGGCAAAAGCGCATTGCTGCTTTCCTGCGCAAGACCGAAGAACACTGCTTTGTTGATCTCACGGCGATTGATGGCCAGCGACAATGCCCGGCGCACCCGCACATCGCGCCACACGGCGCGCCAGCCATCATCCTTGCAATTGAGATTGGGGATCAGACAGACGCGCGAACCCTGGATGCGCTTCCACAGATCGACAGTCATGGGATAGCGCTGTTCGGCATTCTTCAGGAAGGTATAATCGGCAAAGTCGAGATTGGTGAATTGCAGATCGCTTTCGCCGGTGCCGGTCTTTGCGGCAATCAGGTCCGAGGAACTGACATCCAGCAGGACGCGATCGACATAGGGAAGCTGACGACCGTTTTCATCGACGCGGTGGTAATAGGGATTGCGCTCGAAGACGAAACGTCCCGCCGGCGGTGCGGTGCGGTTGCACCAAGCATCCAGCGTCGGCAGGTCCGGGTTTTCCGGCCGCACGCTGCGCGACATGCGCTGGTGAAGGGCAACCCAGTCCTCCACTTTTTCGCGCGCAATCAGCTCCGCCATCTTTTCCTTGGTCTGATAGTTGATGTGGAACTGCTTGAGATAGGCGGCAGGCTGCATCAGCCGCACAGGTGATGGCGAGGCAAGATCGGTGAGGAAATCCGGATTGGGATCGGCCCAGGTATAACGGACTGTCAGCCGATCAAGCACCTCAAAGCGCGGTCCCTCGCCATTGATCTTCAGGTTGGCGGGAATGCCGCCTTTGAACAGCTTCTTGTGATGGAACATATCGTCCCACACATAGCGAAAGTCGTCAGCCGTGAATTCGCTGCCATCCGACCAGCGATGCCCGTCACGCAGGCGGAAGGTGAAGACTCGCTCATCCTTCACCTCGTAGCTTTCGACGAGATCCGGCTGTATCTCCAGCTTCTCATTATAGCCGACAAGGCGCGCATAGGAGATCATCGGCATGTAGCGGATATCGCGCTGGCCGCCGATCAGCATGCGGATCGTGCCGCCATGGGCGCCCGGCAATCTGCCGGATGCGGCAAGGTTGACCACACGCGGGTTCTTCGGCAAACGCTCGGCCACCGGCGGCAGCGGCGACGCCGTTTCCATGGTTTCGATATAATCGGATTCGAGAAAGGCGGCGAACAGCTTTTGCGGCACAAGCGTGCCGGCCAAAAGTGCCAAGGCATGGCGGCGGGTCATCATGGCCGCAACTCCTTGATATCGACATTGCGACGCGCCAGCACGAAATGGCCGCCGCCGAGATCGGCATGCGACAGGTCGTCAGCCTCATCCGACTGGAACTGGCGTGCCCAATCCTTCTTCGACTGCGCGCTTGGCTTGCCGAGCATATCGAAATCAAGCGGGCGGTCGAGATTGGGAAGCGGCACGGCCGCCAGAAGCTTCTTCGTGTAGGGATGCACCGGATGGCGCATGATGACATCGCAAGGAGCGATCTCGACGATGCGGCCGGCATACATCACTGCCACACGGTCTGCCATGTAGTTCACAACGGCCAGATTGTGCGAGATGAACAGATAGGTGAGGCCAAGCTCCTTCTTCAGATCCTTCATCAGGTTGAGGATCTGCGCCTGGATGGACACATCCAGTGCCGAGACGGGTTCGTCGCAGATTAGAAGATCCGGCCCGAGTGCCAGCGCGCGGGCGATGCCGATACGCTGGCGCTGCCCGCCGGAAAAACTGTGCGGATAGCGGCTCATGGCGCTTTCCGGCAGGCCGATCGCCCGGATCAGACGACGGGTGGCCTCCAGACGTGCCTTTGCATCGCCACGGCGGTGAATCTCCAGAGGCTCGCCAATGATATTGCGCACGGTCATACGCGGCGATAGCGAGGAAACCGGGTCCTGGAACACCATCTGGATGCGGGTGCGCAGCGTCGTCAGTGCATCACCTTGCGCATGCAGTACATCGAGCGGGCCTTGCCCGCCATTGAAGGTGACGCTGCCGGCATCAGCCGTGACACCGCGCATCAGAATCTTGCTCAGCGTGGTCTTGCCGCAGCCGCTTTCGCCGACCAGACCCAGCGTCTCGCCACGCATGATATCGAAGCTCACATCATCGACGGCCAGCGTGACCGGTGCACGCGCCATGCCATAGCCACCGGAGCGCTTGGACGTGAAGGATTTTGAAACATTGCGCACGCTGAGCAATACGTCTGGCAAGTCGGTCGCCGCCTCATTGCGGTCCATCAGGCACGCCGCATTCACCTCGATTTCGCGCAAGGGCTTAAGCCGCGTCTCGCGCGGCTTGTCGAAATCCGGCACCGCCGCCATCAGGCCCTTCGTATAGGCATGGCCGGCATGGCGGAAAATCGCCTCGACCGGACCGGATTCCATCACCTCGCCGCGATAGACGACAACAACCTCGTCGGCCATGCTGGCGACAACCCCGAGATCATGGGTGATGAGAAGCATGGCCATGCCAAGCTTCTCCTGCAATTCCCGCAAAAGCCGCAGGATCTGCGCCTGGATCGTCACGTCGAGCGCAGTGGTCGGCTCGTCAGCAATCAACAAAGACGGCTTGCACACCAGCGCCATGGCGATCATCGCGCGCTGGCGCATGCCGCCCGACAATTCGAACGGATACATTTCAAACGCACGGACCGGATCGGCAAAACCGACAAGACCCAGCATTTCCTCGCAGCGTTCCCGACGTTCCGCAATCGTCAGCACCGTGTGAATCTTCAGCACTTCCTCGATCTGGTTGCCGATGGTGTGCATCGGCGAGAAAGAGGTCATCGGCTCCTGGAATATCATGCCAATACGGTTGCCGCGCACCGCACGCATGGCCCGTCCGTCCGGCGGTAATTTCAACAGATCCGTCTGCTCGCCCGTGTCCGGATCGGTAAACACAATGCTGCCCCGCGTGACTGCGCTCGGTGTTTCGATGCCGACGATCGCCCGACCGAGCACGGACTTGCCAGACCCGGATTCACCGACAAGCGCGGTGACCTTGCCCGGCCGAATTCGCATGCTGATGCTCTTGATGGCTTCAATGCTGCCTCCCCACAGGGGGAAGGAAACAGACAGTCCGTCAATACGGAGCAGATCTGCGCTTACGGTCATGCATTATGTTTCCCGGAGGCCTTTTTGCGCTTGGCGCAAACGGTAAGTTCCCATTGTTTTCGCAAACCGTATCTCAGCATATTGCCTCTGTCCATGACGAACACCTACAAGTCGGAAACGGCCTGTCGCGGGAAGGAGTGGACGAAATCCATTTCGAAAAGATGACATCATTCGGCTGGATGCCTGTGGTCTTGTCAGAAACCGCTGAATAACGCCCATCGATCGATCCAAACTGCAGGTAAACATGTCCGATACGTCCCCGCCATCCACGCCGCGCGAAATTCTTGTGGCTGCTCGCGAACTGATAGAGCAGGGATTTTGTTCCCAGGCGCGGGTTTTGCTGGATGAATTGGCGGCAGATGCGACTGCCCTTGCCGATCCGGCGCTCGGCGCAAAAACCAGTCTCGGCTATCCGCGCAAGCTGCATTCGACCTATCTGAAACTTGCCAAGCGCGAGGGCGCGCAGATCGAGCGGATCGGGCTGCAGCACACGCTGGTGCCACCGCCTTCGCTGTTGGCACCCCTCGTAACATTCAACAGCACCGAGCGGCGCGAGATGAACGCGTTCAATGCGCAGCCGGTGCCACGCATCCTGCATCAAATCTGGCTCGGCACCCTTCCGGTGCCGCCGGCCGTTGAAGCCTGGCGGGCGCATGCCAAGGCACATGGCTTCGACTACCAGCTCTGGCGGGAGGAGGATCTTGCAGCACTGGGCGTTGAAGCGCATCCCGCCTTCAAGCAGATGATGGAGCAGGGCGATTATCCGGGTGCCGTCGATATTGCCCGCTATTTCATTCTTCATGCGCAGGGAGGCATTTATCTCGATTGCGACTGGTATCCCGCCCGCGACGACCTGTCCTTTGCCGATCTTCTGCCACTTTGCGGCCTTTCGGCGCTGGCCGAAGATACACCGCGTGAGACAGGCATGGGCTCGCTGCTGCTCACCAATTCCTTCATCGCCACACCAGCCGGCCATCCGCTCTTTGCGCGGCTGCTCGCTATCCTGCCGCAAGCGACGCGGCTTCTGCCCGATGGTCCGGCCTGGTGGTCAACCGGGCCTCTCATCATGACGCTTCTGTTTCGCGGGACGAGTTTCAGCGTGCCGGACGCGCAGTTTGTGGCGACCATTCTCAAGCGCCGCGCGCCGATGGCCGATGTCGAGGCAGCCCGCGCCAAAGCGCTTGCCGAGGATGCCGGCCTGCTGATCGGCTGGAAGTCCTGGTAGATCAGTTGGCTCTGGCGCGCAGCATCTCTCCGGGCGCCACCCAGCGGCAGGCCGGGTGAGCAGCCGTCAGGGCAAAAAGCTGTTCGAGGAAGGCCCAGGCATTGTCGTCATGGACTAGGTGATGGGCCAGAACGCCAATCGACGGCACCGGCTTTTCGGCTATCATGCAGGCGAGAACTTCTGCAAACAGCTGATCCGCCGGCTTTCCGCCACCGGTTCCGCGCCAATCCATAAGATCCACATGCGTATTGAGCACGGAGAGCACCGCCTGTTTTTCGCGTCCGAACACCGAGAGGCTTTCAAAACCGAGAGCCGGGAGTGCATCGACGATTTCAGGCGCGATCCGGTTCCATGGCGGCACCAGCATCGGCTCAAACTGCAAACCATAGAGCGATTGCAGCTTGGCAAAGCCCGCCTGCAATTCAGCCAGCACCTCGGTTATTGGACGATCAAGGCCAAGCTCCTGCTTTTTTGCCGGCGGAATGCTGTAGCTGCAATGCGACCAGCCATGCACAGCCACCCGAACATGATCGAGCACCGACAGAAGATCCGCCAGCTCAACACCGGTCTCTTCGGGAATGACGGCCAGAACCAGCGGCACAGGATAGTGCGCAGTGAGCGCCAGAAGGCGCTGAAGGGCCGGCGTCGGCTGTACCGCATCGTCATCACGCAGCCAGAAGCGAATGGACTTGCCCTCACCCGCCAACCGGTCGAGATGCCGCTTCACCGCGTCGCTGTTCATCGTAGATCTCCCCTGCATGCCTGAAGGATTGAATGCAACCGGCTTGCCGCCGCCTCCAGCGATCGTTCCTCGCCCACAAATTCCCTTGCATTGCGGCCAAGGTGCTGGCGCAACGCCTCGTCGCTCAACAGCCGTGCAATCGCCTCCGCAAAGGCAAGGTCATCGTCCGGCGCGACCAGAAGCCCGGTTCTGAGATCTTCAACCACTTCCGGCACGCCCGCCACGCGCTGCGCGATGACCGGGATGCCGGCAGCCTGCGCCTCCAGATAGGCAAGCCCGTAAGCCTCGCCATGACCGGGCCAGACATAGACGGCGGAGGTGGAGAGAATGGCGGCAATCTCATCCTTGGTTTTCTGGCCAAGCCAGTTGACGCGCCCGAGTGGGATGGCAGAAAACGCCGCCTCGACTTCGGCACGTGCCGGGCCGTCGCCGACAATATCAAGGGTCCAGTCGACAGAGGTGAGCCTGGAAAGAGCCGCCGCCAGCGCTCGGTAACTCTCCAGCTTGTCGCCGGGTCGCATCATTGCCACGGTGACCAGCCGGTACTTTTGCGGCTGCGGTTCCAGCGCCAGAAAGGCCTGCGGATCGATGAAGGGCGGCAGATGTGCAAGCCTTGCCTGCGGTGCGACATCCTGAATGCCGCGCCGGTCACGATCCGTCAGGCAGATATTGACGGATGCCTGGCCGATGCCGGCGAGCACAAGATCCTGGGCCGCCTGCCAGTCGCCGATATTGCGGCGTCTCGAATAGGAAGTCTCCACCGTCACATAGGGACGTGAGAATTGCTGGCAGAGCGCCGGGCCGAGCAGATCCGGCGCCTTGTAATAGGGGTGGTAGCAGAACCACAGATCCGGTGCGCCGCGATCCGCCCAGTCCTTGGCAATCCGGCGGATTTCGCTCTCTGCCTTGACGCCACGCTCTTGCGGCACTTCGGGCGTGCCGCAATAGGCGCGAAAGCGGGAGGCGATGTCCACTTGATGGCCGGCCAGTTCCAGCGCCTGCAGCAATTGCTGCGCCATCAGCCGGTCGCCGGAGGGTACAGGATGGTCGGGAGATTTCAGCGGCGCATAGAAGGCGATTTTCATAGTGGCCAGATAGGACGCGGCTTGCGAAAAAATGCAAGACACCCCGCGTAGAAAGCCGCCCGCGCAAAGCCTCATCCAGGGTTTTGCGTAAACGTATTGACTGTGCGTGAGCGCGCGTGATCTTGACAGCGGGCCTTGCGCAACTCAACTGATGCACTTGAAATCCTGCTAAAATTTTCGGAGCACCGCACGTGGATCCACACCAGAACAGCCGGCCGGACCTTCTTGCCGCCCTTGAGGCGCGCACGGCAAAAGCCGGCGTGATCGGGCTCGGCTATGTCGGGCTGCCCCTTGCCATGAGCATAGCGCGCGCCGGCTTCACCGTGCTGGGTTTCGACATCGACCCGGACAAGATCAGCCATATCGACGCCCATAAAAGCTATATCGATGCCGTGCCGGATGCGGTGCTGGCACAGGAACATAGCGCCGGCCGGTTTGCCGCCACCTGCGATTTCGCAAGGCTTGCCGAATGCGATGTGATTGCCATCTGCGTGCCGACACCTTTGACGCGCCACCGCGATCCCGATCTCTCCTATGTGGAAAATACCTGCCGGCTGATTGCCGAGACCCTGCGACCCGGCCAGCTGATCGTGCTGGAATCGACCACCTATCCCGGCACCACGGAAGAGGTGATGAAGCCGATCCTCGAGGCAACAGGTCTTGTGGCGGGGCGCGATTTCTATCTCGGCTATTCGCCCGAGCGCGAAGATCCCGGCAATCGCGACTTCGAGACATCAACCATCCCCAAAGTGGTGGCCGGCGATGGCGAACAGGCATCCGAACTGATGAAGGCCTTTTACGGCGCGGTGGTAAAAACCATCGTGCCGGTCTCGGGCACGCGCACCGCCGAAGCCGTAAAGCTGACCGAAAACGTGTTTCGCGCCGTCAACATCGCTCTCGTCAACGAATTGAAGCTTGTCTATGACGCGATGGGCATCGATATCTGGGAGGTGATCGACGCGGCCAAGACGAAACCCTTCGGCTATATGCCCTTCTATCCCGGCCCCGGCCTTGGCGGCCACTGTATCCCGATCGACCCCTTTTATCTGACCTGGAAATCCCGCGAATTCGACCAGCCGACACGCTTCATCGAGCTTGCCGGCGAAATCAACACGGCAATGCCCCGCCATATCATCGAGCGTCTGGCCGAGGCACTGGACCGCAAGTCGGGCGTGGCGCTCAGCCGCGCGCGCGTGTTGATCATCGGGCTTGCCTATAAGAAAAACGTGCCGGATATCCGCGAAAGCCCCTCGCTGCGCCTGATGGAAATCCTCTTGGAGCGCAGCGCCGAGGTCGCCTATCACGACGCCTTTATCGCCGAAGTGCCACGCACCCGCGAATATGGGCACTTGAAGGGCCGCCGGTCTGTGGACCTGACGCAGGCAATCGTCTCAGGCTTTGATGCGGTGGTCATCGCCACAGATCACGACCAGATCGATTATGCCGCCCTGGCTAGCTGGGCACCGCTTCTCATCGATACGCGCAACGCCTTTGCACGGCGCGACATTGTCAGCGAAAGGATCGTCAAGGCGTGAGCCTGGAAGACAAAATCAGGAATACCAGGAGCAGACGATGAGCCGGCTGGACAGTTTCATCAACCGCATGAGCGCCCAGCGCGATCTCATCAACCATGTACGCGGCCTTGTAGACCTGCCGGCCGAAGGCGTGGTGTTCGAGATCGGCCTTGGCAACGGGCGAACCTATAGTCATCTGCGGGAATGCTTTGACGGCAGGCGCATCATTGCATTTGACCGTAAGCTTGCCGCCCATGCATCAGCGACACCCGCCCCGGAGGATTTTGTCGAAGGTGAAATCAACCAGACGGGCCAAGCCTTCCTGGGCTGGAATTCCGCGCTGGTGCATGCCGATATTGGCACGGGCTATGACGACAAGGATGCGGTGACGCTGACCTGGCTGCCGCAAATGGTTGCCGGCATGCTGCAAAGCGGCGGCTATGCGGTGAGTGGTCTACCGCTGGCGCATCCCGAGCTGGAAGAACAGCCGCAACTGCCCACAATCCAGCCGGGCAGGTATTTTCACTACCGCAAGCGGTGATGAGAACGCACGCCCGGATTGAGATCAGTGCGTGGGCTCCGGCATGCGGACCGGTTGGCGATCGGCCAGAGCGGTGGCATCACGCAGTGATTCGGCGAGCGACCGGCTGATGTCCGACGTCATGCGAGGATTGTCGGCGATCACCTTCAGCAGGCATTCCTTGCCGATGCGGAGCGCTTCGATCGGCATGGTGGCCCGCACCGTTGCGGCACGTGGCGCATCGCAGAGCACGCACATCTCACCGAGAATTGAACCGGCACCGGCATCGCCGATCTTAATCTCGCCACAGCCGGCGCCCACGAAGAGACCCGCATTGCCGCGCAGGATGACATAGGCGGCATCGGCGACATCTCCTTGGTGAAACAGGATATCACCGGGCTCGTAACAGATACGCGCAGACGCAAAAGCGATAAGCTTCAGCTTGCAGGGGTCTACCCGGCTGAAGCATGGGACGTTACGTAGAAGCTGTACTTCGTCCTTAAGCAACATGGTGTCTTCCACCTCGTCTTTTTGCGCCATTGCGCTTGGTCACGCCACCAGCGATTTGTAGATATCACTTTCCTTGTCCAGGGCCTCGAATGCTCCATCCGCGACGACTGAACCCCGGTCGAATACGACAACTCGGTGAAACAATCGTGACAAAGATGTGTTCGAAAGAACCCATACAATAGATGGATCATTGTCCTGCTCGCGCAGGAAATCAATAACCGATGTGACAATTTCTTCCTGAACGCGTTTGTCGAGGCCCGGCAACGCACGGTTGAGGATGTAAAAATCCGACCGGCGCACCAGAGCACGAGCAAGGCTGAGCTTGTGGCGCTGGGCAAGCGTCAGGCGCCGGCCACTATTGCCCACATCAAAGTCAAGCCCCAGCGCGATGAAGCTTTCAAACAGACCATTTTCGTGCATGAGACGGCCGGCGACCTGACGGATCTTTGCCGGCGCATCAGCTACCCTGTTGGAAAGCTTACCGAAAAGCACGTTCTCCCGCAACGTTGCCGCCGCCATGTAACGGTGCGGGTCATAGCGCTCGATGCGATTGCGAAGCTCGGCGGGCAGGTTCAGGTAGAAGAGGTCGCGGGCGGATACCACGGCATCCATGATCTCCTGCGTCAGCACACCCAGGCGATAGCGCGGCTCGACATAATGCAGGCTGAGCCGCACGACGGCCCGCCTGTCTTCCTCTGTATCGGCCTGGCCTGCGCGCGCCTGCCGACGCTGCAAAATCTGTTGATAGAAGGCGATATCAGCGGCGGTAATGCGTTCAAGCTGCTGGTAGAAGGGATGTTCCGGCGGCAGATCGGCAAAGATTTCCACAAGATCTTCGGCAATCGTCAGGCCCATGCCGTAGAGCATGTCGAAAAGCTTGGCGACCTTCAGCACTTCGAAAACGTAATCGCTCTCGGTGATATCGTCATTGCCGAAAGTGGATGTGCGGGTGGCTGCAAACATAAGGTTCTCACCCACCGACGCTTCCGGATTATAGGCAGCCGGGTCGAAATGCGCGACGATATTGGCTAGCCCCTCTTCCTGCAGCGCCTGGCGCAGGGCGTGACGCATTTGCACGATCCGTTCGGCAAGGCCCGGATTGTCTTCCGGCTCAAGGAAGGAATGCAGCGCCAGTTCCATCACATCGGGCGTAAGCTGCACGACATCAAGCGCCCGCAGCATGGATTGCTTCAGGTCATCGGAAAAGCCGCGCAGGATGGATGTGGAACGCCGGTCGATCCAGTCAGCGTTGAGGTCAAGATGCGGATTGGCCGCCATCTGGGCCTCATGCATTTCCCAGCGGCGGTTGATGGCATCGCGTCCGGAATAGCTCACTGTTGTAGTGGGCGCATGTTTCAGGCCGTAGAGCAGGTTCTCCTTGACGCTGCCATGGAAGAAATAGCTGTCGGCAGAGACATAGGAGATACGCCGGCCCGTGACCGATTCGGGCAGTTCCAGGATGTCGACATCACCGAGTGTGATGCGCCCGGAGACCGGCCAGACCAGACGGCCGAACGCTTCGGCGAGCGCCTCGGCGCCGCTGCCCGAATTGTCGATGATGGCGACCGTCTCGCCCTTGTCGATGCGCACCGTGACGTTTTCAACCACCCGCGCGCCGCTGCCATCGGCAATCGTCACGTTCTGGGCGGACAGCGCGCCGCCCGGATTGGCAGGCGCCACCGGTGTCACCACTTGCAGCGCCGGCTCGATCAGCACGCCCGGATCAAACTGCTCAAGCAGCTGCTCGTATTTCACCTGCACGTCCTGCCGGGCCTGGTCCCAGTCGATCAACTCCTTCAGCGGACCTGGCAGATCCTTGTACGCGTTGATGACAGCCACCAGCTGGCCGACATCGAGCGAGCCGCGCAGAGCGAAATAGCCGCCAATCGAATAGAACAGGAAAGGCGTCAGCTGCGACAGGAAATTATTGACGAACTTGACGAGAAACTTCCAACGATAGAGGTCATAGCGGATCCTGTAGATCTGCCCCAACCGGTGGGCGATATCGGCACGCTCGTAATTGGAGGTGTCATAGGCATGGATTGTATCGATGCCATCGACGATTTCCCCCACCTTACCGGCCAGATGGCGAGCGGTAATCTGCCGCTGGCGTCCGAGTTCGATCAGACGACGACGCATCTTAGGGATAATGCCCACCTGAATGGCGACCATGACGCCGGCAATCATACCGAGCCAGACATTTTGTAGGAAAATGAAGAACAGCGCCGCGATGGCCTGACCGCCCAGCATCGCGGGCTGCACGAAGGCATCGCCGGTGAAGCCACCAAAGGGCTCCACCTCGTCCTTGACCATGGTCGAGACTTCCGCACCGCGCAATTGCTTGAGCGCGCTTGGCGGAAAGCGCAGCACCCGGTCGACAAGCTCGAAGCGGATACGCCGCAGCAAGCGTTCGCCAAGACGGCCCTTGTAGGTATTGATATAGAACTTGAAGAGCCCGTTTATGACAACCAGAAGCAGGAAGACGCCGCTCAGCGCCATCAGCATTGACATGCGATCCAGCGGAATGCCGTCGAAATTGATGTGCCAGTCGGTGAGCGGCATTACGAAATCGAAGGCCATGAAGGAGGCGGTGGTATCCGGCGTCTCGAAACCCTGCCCCTGGATCGGCCCATTGATGATCTGCTTGGGTAGGTCGAAGGCCGCAAAGTAGGGCACCATCGACAAGAGCACGATGAAGAGAACCCATACCTGCTGCGGACGAGTATGGTTCCAGATATATCGAAGCAGACTGTTTTCCATCACCAGCGTATCATCGGCATCCGCAAGCCGCGGCGGTTCCGGAACGGGCAGCCGAGGTCAATGTTTCATCATACAGGATGTCCGGTGCGCAGCGCAAACGGACAGGGAATCATAGCGTCCAGCCTTTAGACTAGTTTTGACCGGCTGGCTGTCACAATTCATTGCATTCGAATTTATTGATCCGACAGTGATGTGTCGAAATTTCGAACGGCTTGCATCCGGCGAATTTCCACACGCCAAGGATGCCCAAAAAACATACGTGCAAGAAATTTAAACAAGGCGATTGACAGCCATGGGGAGGCTGGCTCTATTTGTATAGTCAAAAGAGACCGGAGGAACCGGTCGGGGAACAGCACTGTCGGGCAAGACCTGCAAACGGGAGACTTTACACAATGCACAAGCGCACTTTTTTCAAAGCCGCCATCGGCGCCGCCATGCTTTTCGGCGCAACACTCTCTGCCCATGCGGAAGACGTGCTGGCCAAGGCCAAGGCTGCCGGCACGCTGAAAGTGGGAACGGAAACAGCATTCGCCCCCTTCGATTTCATCGACGCCGGCACGCATGCGGGCCTAAACGTCGATATGTTCGATGAAATCGGCAAGGAACTGGGCGTCAAGATCGAATGGGTCACGCTTCCCTGGGAGGGCGTCCTGCCGGGCCTTGAAGCCGGCAAGTTCGATGTCGTTGCCGGGCCCGCCACCATCACCAAGGCCCGCATGGAGCGCTATCGCTTCTCCGCACCGATTGCCGAAGCAACCGTCGCCATCCTCAAGAAGGCCGGCGCCCCGATCGCTAAGCCGGAAGACATTGCCGGCAAGGCCGTCGGCGTTGGCAAGGCAACCGCACAGCTGGCGCAGCTGACCGAATTCTCCGCCACCCTGCCGACCAAGGTCGATATCCGCGAATATCCCGCCTTCAACGATGCCTATGCAGATATGGCAGCCGGCCGCATCGTCGCCGTTGCCAATTCGCTCCCCAATATCGCCTTCGTTGCCAAGCAGCGCGCCGGCATGTTCGAAGTGGTGCAGCCGGCCTTCGGCAAGAAGACCTACTTTGCCTATGTTGGCCGTAAGGATGCCGACTACGCATCGCTGATGGATGCCGTGGATGCAGCCCTCATCAAGATGAAGGGCGATGGCCGCATGGCAAAGCTGCAGGAAAAGTGGTTCGGCACCAAGTTCGACACGCCGGATTCAGTCAAGGAACCGGCAATCTGAGCCATTGATCATTGCGGGCCGGATTGATGCCGGCCCGTCCCTCGCCCGCCCGCGCATCTTGCCCGGAGCCCTCCCCGCGATGGATCAACCATGTCGTTCAAGCTTTTCACCCTGCTGGTGCAGGCCTCCGTCTGGACGATCGGCATCAGCGCGATTTCGATTGCCATCGGCTTCCTGATCGCGATCGGCCTCTCAGCCGCGCTCCTGTCGGGACGACGCGCCTATCGCCGTCCGGCCGAATTCTTCATCAGCTTTTTTCGCGGCGTGCCGCTGCTGGTTCAACTGCTGCTGATCTACAATCTGCTGCCCTTTATCGGCCTCAACGTGCCAAGCATTGTCGCGGCCATCATCGGCATGTCGCTCTGCACGGCAGCCTATCAGGCAGAAAACCTGCGCGGCGGCTTTGAAAGCGTGCCGAAAGGTCTGGTCGAAGCCGCAGACATGGTGGGCTTTTCACCGCGCCAGGTGTTTGTGCGCATCAAGGTGCCGATTGCCATGCGGCTGACATTTCCAGCGCTGGTGAACGAGGCGATCATGATCCTCAAATCCTCCTCGCTCGTCTCCGTCGTCGGCATCGTGGAAATCACCCGCATGGCGCAGGATCTCGCCTCCTCCACCTATATGCCGATCGAAATCTTCTCGGCTGCCGCCCTCATCTACCTCGTCATCTGCTGGAGCGTCGCGCTGGCCGGTCGCTATGGCGAACGCGCGTTGCCAGGAGCCGTCAAATGATCTTTGATCCGAACGTCATCCTGAACCACCTGCCGGAAATCATCAGCGGCATTGGCGTAACCCTGGCACTCTGGATTGCCGGCATGGCGGTCGGCGTGGCACTCGGCTTTGTCGTGGCAACCGCCAGACGCTATGGCGGGCGCGTGATCGACTGGCCGCTGGGGCTTGCAGTGGAAGTGCTGCGCGGCACGCCTTTCCTCATCCAGATCTTCCTTGCCTATTATGGCGGGCCTTTCATCGGCATTTCGCTTGATCCCGTTCCTTGCGGGCTGATGTGCCTCAGCATCTATGCGGCGGCCTATTATTCGGAAGTGTTCCGCGCCGGCTATGGCGCCGTGCCGCATGGCCATGTGGAGGCCGGCGAATGCCTGGGGCTCAACCGCTTCCAGATCATCCGGCGCATTCTCCTGCCAGAAATGGCGCTGATCGTTTTACCGCCCTCCGTCAACCTTGCCGTCATCCTGCTGAAGGAATCGGCGGTCCTGTCGATCATCACCGTGCCGGAACTGACCACCACCGTCAGCGCCATTGGCTCGCAGGAATACGCCTTTCTGGAAGCGATCTTCCTGCTTGCCGTCATTTACTGGGTCATCGTGGAGGCTGCCGCTCGTCTCGGCCGGCTTGCCGAAACCCGTCTGTCCACTTTCAGGTTTGCCGCATCATGACGCTTCCCGCCATTTCCGTTTCCAAGCTCGTCAAGCGCTTCGGCACCACAACCGTGCTACAGGACATCGATCTTGAAATTCCAGAGGGCAAGGTCTCCTGCCTGATCGGCCCCTCCGGTTCCGGCAAGAGCACACTGTTGCGCTGCCTTGCCTTTTTGGAAGAAGCAAGCGAAGGCATGATCACCGTCAATGGCGAAGCGCTCGGATTCTTCGAAAACGCCAAGGGCGTGCGCGAACGCCTGCCGGCCGGCCAGATCCGCTCGGTGCGGGCGCAGATCGGCATGGTGTTCCAGCAATTCAATCTCTGGCCGCATATGACGGCGCTCGGCAATGTCTCGGAAGCCTTGAAGACCGTGCACAAGGTTGCAAAGACTGAGGCCGAAGACCGCGCCATGATCCAGCTGCGCAAAGTCGGCCTTGAAAACCGCGCCGGACATTATCCCTCGCAACTCTCCGGCGGCCAGCAACAGCGCGTGGCGATTGCGCGTGCACTGGCACTTTCGCCGAAAATCATGCTGTTTGACGAGCCGACTTCGGCGCTCGACCCGGAACTGACCGGTGAAGTGCTCAACGTCATGCGCGATCTGGCAGTTGAAGGCATGACCATGGTGGTCGTCAGCCATGAGATCGGCTTTGCCGCAACCGTTGGCCAGCAGATCAGTTTTCTCGATCAGGGCCGGCTCCTCTTCACCGGCGCGCCATCGGATGTGTTTGCCAAGCCGCGCCATCCGCGCCTTGAACAGTTCCTCGATACCTATCTGGATCGAGGCGCCTCCATGCTGGCCTAGGACCGAACGGTTGCACCAG
Organism: Rhizobium sp. FY34; assembly: GCF_005222845.1. GTDB lineage: Bacteria > Pseudomonadota > Alphaproteobacteria > Rhizobiales > Rhizobiaceae > Neorhizobium. The sequence goes on from NZ_STFZ01000005.1 coordinate 281,686, forward strand.
ATGGCAAAGCCTGTGGAAGGGATGAGACGCCCCGCCTCTGCCTCGCTTCACCAGCGCATCCTTGGCGATATCGAAGGGCATATCCTGTCGGGTCAATGGCCGCCGGGCCACAAGGTGCCTTCCGAACAGGCACTGACCGAGGCCTATGGCTGCTCACGCATGACGGTCAGCAAGGCGCTGAACCAACTGGCACGCGCAGGCCTTTTGATGCGGCGGCGCAAGACCGGCAGCGTGGTACTGCCGCAGCACACGCACAGCGCCATTCTCGACATATATGATGTCGGCGACGAGGTTCGCGCGCTCAATCTAGCCTATCGTTTCGAGGTGCGCTCGCGATCCTTGCGCCTGCCAACCCCGCTCGAGCGCGAGGCCTGCGCGCTTGGTGCGCGCCGAAAACTGCTATCGCTTACCGTGCTGCATCTGGCCGGCGATGAGCCCTTTTGCCTCGAGGAGCGGATCATCAATCTTGCCACCGTGCCGACCGCCGAAACAGCCGTGTTTGACGACCTCGCCCCCGGCCCATGGCTGTTGCAGCATGTGCCGTGGAATGCAGCACAGCACCGGATTTCCGCCGATGCGGCAACGCAAACCGTAGCCGAGGCGCTCGGCATCCGCCCCGGCGCACCGGTGTTGACAGTGGAGCGCCAGACCTGGCGGCTGGACGAGACCGTCACCCGCGTCCGCCTGACCTATCCTGGCAACCAGCATGCGCTGACGGCCCGCTTCACGCCGCTCAACCGGCTCGCATCCTCTCCCGATCGATCCTGAACCATCAGACCCAACAAGGAGGCCGCCATGGCGCGTCCCGATAAACTCAAGCTTGGAACCTTCGTCTATACGTTCGGCTTCAATCCGGCCGGCTGGCGGCATCCGGCTGCCGATGTCGAGGGTGCGAACAGGATCGACCACCTGCTGAATGTCGCGAAAATCTCGGAAGCGGCAAAATTCGATTTCATGTTCCTCGCCGATTCTCCAGCCGCCGCCATCGGTGATGCCGATGCACTTGCCCGCTCGCCCACCAAAATGAACCGTTTCGAGCCGCTATCGCTGATTTCGGCTTTGTCGGTTCTGACGGAGAATCTCGGCTTTGTGGCCACCGCCTCCACCAGTTTCTACGAGCCGTTCAATCTGGCGCGTATCTTTGCCTCCATCGATCATTTGAGCGGCGGGCGTGCCTGCTGGAACGTCGTCACCTCGGATCATGACGAGACCGGCTATAACTATAATTTCGATGGCCTTCCGCCGCACAGCTGGCGCTATGAGCGCGGCGCGGAATTCGTCGATGTCGTCTTCGGCCTCTGGGATAGTTTCGAGCCGGACGCATTGATCCTCGACAAGGCGGCAGGACTCTATCACGACAAGGACAAGCTGCATACGCTGGACCACAAGGGGACGCATTTCCAGGTGCGCGGGCCGCTCAATATCGCCGCCTCGCCGCAGGGGCGCCCGGTGATTGCCCAGGCCGGCGGCTCGGAGCCCGGCATGGAACTGGCGGCCCGCACGGCGGAAATCGTCTTCAGCCTTGCCTCCAACCTTCAGCGCAACAAGGCCTTTGCCGACAATGTGAAGGGCAGGATGGCCAAATATGGCCGCCAGACGAGCGACCTGAAGATGATGCCGGGCCTCGTCGTCAATGTCGGCGAGACCAAGGCCGAAGCCCAGGCCAAGGTGGATTTCCTCATCAACAACCTGCACCCGGATGTCGGGCGCTGGATGCTCGGCGAATTTCTTGAAACCGATCTTTCCGGCGCCGCCCTCGACCAGCCCTTCCCGATGGAACGGCTTCCCGCCGAGCCCAAGGGCTCCAAGGCGCTGTTTGAGGAGTTGACGGACTACATCCGTCAGGGCCACACGCTGGGCCATCTCATCCGCCACTATGCCGAGAAAAGCACCGGCAATGGCATTACCGGCACGCCTACCGAAATCGCCGATTTTATGGAGGAATGGTTTGAAGCCGGTGCCGCCGACGGCTTCATCCTGATGTTCCCGACGCTCCCGGCAAGCCTTTCCGATTTCGTCGAGCTTGTGCTGCCGGAGCTTCGCCGTCGCGGCCTGTTCCGCGACGAATATGAGGGCGCGACGCTGCGCGAAAACCTCGGCCTGTCGCTGCCGGTCAACCGCTATGTGGCTGCCCGGCAGAAGGATTGATGATCAGTCGTCGCTTGGCGAACCGCCGCCGCCCTTGCCGGAAATGATCTCGCGCTTGCCGACATGGTTTGCCGGGCCGACAAGGCCTTCCTGTTCCATGCGCTCCACCAGCGAGGCGGCGCGGTTATAGCCAATCGAGAGGCGCCGCTGGATATAGGAGGTCGAGCATTTGCGATCCTTCATGACGACCTTGACGGCCTTGTCATAGAGATCGTCGCCATCTTCGGCGCCCATGCCGGTGCGGTCAAACACCGATGCGTCCGTGTCCGGCTCGTCATCGACGTCGTTTTCGTCTTCAGTGACGGTGCCGAGATAATCGGGGCGACCCTGCGCTTTCAGATGCGTGACGACATGCTCGACTTCGGCATCCGAGACAAACGGGCCGTGGACGCGGGAAATACGTCCGCCGCCGGCCATATGCAGCATATCGCCCTGGCCGAGCAGATGTTCGGCACCCTGCTCGCCAAGTATAGTGCGGCTGTCGATCTTCGATGTCACCTGGAAGGAGATGCGTGTCGGGAAGTTCGCCTTGATCGTGCCGGTGATGACATCGACGGACGGGCGCTGCGTCGCCATGATCAGGTGGATGCCGGCCGCACGCGCCATCTGCGCCAGACGCTGGATGGCGCCTTCGATTTCCTTGCCGGCCACCATCATCAGATCGGCCATTTCATCGACGACGACGACGATATAGGGCATCGGCGAGAGGTCCAATTCCTGGTCCTCATAGATGATTTCGCCGGTATTGCGGTCAAAGCCGTTCTGTACGCTGACGGTAATCGTCTCGCCCTTTTCGCGCGCCTGGGCGGCACGGGCATTATAGCCATCGATATTGCGCACGCCGAGCCGCGACATCTTGCGATAGCGATCTTCCATCTCGCGCACGGCCCATTTCAGCGCCAGAACCGCCTTCTTCGGGTCCGTCACGACGGGGGTCAGCAAATGCGGAATGCCATCATAGACGGACAGTTCCAGCATTTTCGGGTCGATCATGATCATGCGGCATTCTTCCGGGCGCAACCGGTAGAGCAGCGACAGGATCATCGTATTGATGGCAACTGACTTGCCCGAACCGGTGGTGCCAGCAACAAGAAGATGCGGCATCTTGGCAAGCTCGGCAATCACCGGTTCGCCGCCGATGGTCTTGCCGAGGCAAAGCGCCAGCCGGTGCTTGGTTTCCCAATAGTCTTCGCATTCCACCAGTTCGCGCAGGAACACGGTTTCGCGCACGATATTCGGCAGCTCGATGCCGATGACATTGCGGCCGGGCACGACGGCGACGCGGGCCGACAGTGCCGACATGGAACGGGCGATATCATCGGCCAGACCAATGACGCGCGAGGATTTGACGCCGGGTGCCGGCTCGAATTCATAGAGTGTCACGACGGGGCCGGGGCGCACGTCGATGATCTCGCCCTTCACGCCGAAATCTTCGAGAATGCTTTCCAGAAGCCCGGCGCTCTGCTGCAAGGCATCCGGCTGTACAGCTTCCGCCTGCTGGCCGAATGGCTGCTGCAAGAGCGAGATGGGCGGGAATTCATAGGCATCGTCGCTTTCGCGCACGGTCATGGCACCGGCGAGACCCGGCAGGCCCTGCGGCTGCCGGCGCGAGACCTGAACGACAGAGCGCACCGGCGCCGGCGGCGCAACGGGTGCAGCCACCGGCTCGATGACCGGCTCCGGTGCGACGACAACCGGTTCGACTGACGAGGCCAGCACGACTGTCACCGTTTCGACCTGCTGGAACGAGGCCTGATGGGCCACAGGCCGGGCAGCGGCAAATTGCGAGGCGAAGAAGCGCTGAACATCAAAGACCGGTGCGACAGGTGCCACAACCGGGGCCGGAGCAACGGGTACGGGGGCATGAGGCATGGGCGCCGGCGTTGGTGCTGCTTGATGAAAGCGCGTGCCGGGCCGCACTTCGCGATAAAGCGAGGTGACCGAATTGGGAACGAGCGGATAGGACAGACGTACGACCTCTGCCGGACGGCGCGCTGGCATGGGAGTTGCGACATGGTTGACGCGTTGGGCGGAGGGCTGAAACGGCTTCGGCATGGCTGCTGTGACCGGCATATCGCCGCCGAGATCTATACCGGACTCGAAGATCGCAAAATCGGAAAGCCAGAGTTCAGGCGTTTTGGCAGCGGCAACGGCCATCGTTTCAGGTGCGGGTGCGGGTGCGGAAACCAAAGCCTCCTGTACATCCGGCGCAACCATCTGCACTTCGACCGTCGGCGCAATTACTGGCGGCTCAATGACGGCAGCGACCGGTTCCGGCGGCTTGGCACGTTTGAAGATCAGCGCGCGCGGCGAAGGCTGCGGCTTTACCTTGGGCAGGGCCGGCAGGTCGGCAGCCGGCATCTGCTGCATGGCGGATGCCACGCCCTGCAGGGCATTGACCAGCAGTTCAGGCGCAAGCGTGGCATTCTCATTGACGGCGGAGCCCGGCATATCGACCGGCTCCATCAGCCGACCGGCGGCGGCCGGCACGCGCTCATCGGGCGCAACGGGCAGGACCTGACCGCCACGCGGGCGGGCAAGCACCGCCTCGGGCGTGCGGGTAAATCGTACATTCGGCGCCAGCTTGAAAGCGGCCTGCCAGGGGGCCTGCGCGATGGTCGCCTGGTTGGGATCAACGGTCGGCTGGGTGGCATTCTGACCCGGCTTTCCCGTCTGCGCCGAACCCTCTTCGGATTGCTCAGTCTGGGAGGCTTGGTTGAAGTTGGTTCTGGGAAATTGCATGACACCGACCGCGTACAAAATTGGCAGTTCTATGAAGTAGAAAATAAAGGTTAATGGGTCCTTTCGATCGGGCTACCGAGCCCGTGAAAAACACAGCGCCATAGGGCATGCGGCAGCGCAAAAATGAATGCTATCCTTATGATTTAATTGGTCAATAAGCGGAATTTCATGGAAATAAAGAAGATTGACGGCAAAGGCTAGACGCTGGCTCACCTCAGCCCCAGGGACTGTCGGCCATCAACTCTTCCGCCTCTTCCAGATCCATGGCGAAAACACGGTTTGCAAGCTCATATCCGAACCCCTGGCGGACAAAGGCCGAGAGCTCCTTCGCCTTCTGTTTCTCGTCCAGTTCTGCCCGCCGAAAGGGGCCGAAGGCCCGGCGCCTTGCATAGATGACCGCCGAGCGCAGGTCATCCGTTTCACTGACCGCTTGTGTGACGATCTGCCGGTCGACGCCCTTCTGGGCCAGCGTCTGGGCGATCACCTTTTTCGACTTGCCGGCGCGCGCCGAAGAGCGCGTGCGGATTTCCGCATAGGCCACGTCATCGAGCGCCTTCACATCGAGCCCGAAAGCCACGGCAGAAGCGGCCAGCGCCTGGATCTGCGCCAGCGAAATGCCGTCGAATTTCTGCTTTGCCTTGCGGATGATGGCATCCGACAGCTGCTTTTCCGTCATCATGCGTTTTGACAGCCGATAGGCCGCAGAATTGCGTGCCCAGGCAAGCATGCGCGGGGTCGGAACATCCTCTTCGGGCGGGGCATCATCGTCTGTCATCGCTTCCCGTCATAAGCGCGAACGCAAAGCGAGACCAGATGCCTCCTGCCCTGAAAAGCCAGTCACGCCTGCAGGATCGCCTCGATCCGCGCCATGCCGCCAATGGTCTCGGCCATATCCTGCCAGACCCCACGAGCACCGGCCTGCCACGCGTCCATATCCTCTGCCGCCAGAACCTTGCCGCCATGCGACTTAGCGGTTTCCACAGAGGCCGCCTCGTCTGCAACGATCAAGCGGTTGAAATAGACGGCACCCTCGCCCGCCGCAGCCCTCAAAACCGCCTGTTCTTCGGGCGTCAGCCCCTTCCAGAAGCTTGCGGCGAAATAAACGATGCCCGAGGCGCGGATATGGCCCGTCTCTGTCATGAAAGGCACGACTTCATAGAGCTTGAAGCCGGCATAGGCGGATTTGGTGAGATCCATGGCGTCGGCCACGCCGGTGGACAGCGCATTATAGGTCTCGGTGATCGGAATGCCGATCGGGGCTGCACCATAGGCGCTCCACAGTTTCGTATGCAGCGGGCTCTGGATGACGCGGATGCGCTTGCCTTTCATCTGTTCCGGCCGTGTCACCGCTTCCTTGGTGAGCAGATGTCTGGCGCCATAATCGATGAAACCGCAGGCGATGAACTTCTGCGCTTCCAGTTGGCGGGCAAGGTTTTGGCCCGTATCGCCCTCAACCACATGCCGCAAATGCTGCGCATCGCGATAGAGGAAGGGTAGATCGAGGATCTGCAGCTGCGGCACCCAGCCGGATAGGGCCGAGACGGTGGAAAGGCTTGCCTGCACCGAGCCCAGCCGTGTTGCCTCCGCCACTTCCTTTTCGCCACCCAGCGCACCGCTGGTGACCACATTGAAGCGGAAGCGGCCGGGCAGCTTTTCCTCGACGCTGGCGGCGATGTAACGCCAGATCTTCGTTTCCGGCTTGTCCTCGGACAGAAGCGAGGCCGTGGTGATCGTCGTCACCTTGGCAAGCGCCGGGCGTGCAATGAAGGGGCTAGCAAGAAGGCCGGCGGCAGATGCGGTGATGAGCGAGCGGCGGGAGAGCATGGCAGGCGCCTTTCAGAGCGAGAGGGTGAAAACACAAAGGACGGCAAGCGCGGCAAGCAGCGCGGCGAGATAAGGCAGCACGGCGCGAAAAAGCGCCGCAGCCGGAACGCTGGTCACGCCGGAGACGACGAAAATCAGCATGCCGAGCGGCGGGGTCAGCCCATGGATCATCAGGTTGACCACCAGAATGACGCCGAAATGGATCGGATCAATGCCGGCCGCCGTGGCAACCGGCAGCAATATTGGCCCGAGCAGCAGGATGGCGGCACCGATATCGAGCACGAGACCGGCCAGCAGCAGCACGAGATTGGCCATCAGCAGGACAAGCCAGGGACTGCTGCCAAGCGTGTGGACGGCACCGGCAATCAGACCGCCAACATCATCGACCGCCAGAAGAAAGGCAAAGGGTCCGGCCGAGCCGATCAACAGACCGATCGCGCCGGCCTCGATCGCTGCCTGTCGGAAAGCCGCCAAAAGCGAGGCACCGGAAAGCCTGGCCGCAAGTGCCAGACCAAGCGTGTAGGCGCAGGCGAGCGCTGCGGCTTCCGTCGGTGTAACCACGCCAAAGCGAATGCCGGCAACGACGATGATGCCAAGCCCGAAAGCCGGCAGGGCGGCCAGTGCCGCGCGGCCCCGCTCGCCAGCCGTTGCTGCCCGGCCATCGGGCCTTGCCTTGACGGAAAGATGAATGGACACAGCAAGGCAGGCCGCCATCAGGAAGCCGGCGAAAAAGCCGCCGGTCAGCAGTGATCCGACCGAAAGATTGGTGGCCGCCGCCAGAAGCAGGAAGGCAATCGAGGGCGGAATGACATTGTCGAGAACCGAGGCCGCCGCGATAATGGCGCCCGCCTGGGCCGGCGGATAGCCGTTCTTCACCAGTTGCGGCTGGAAGGTGGCAGCCCCGAAGGCGGCATTGGCAACCGAAGAACCAGAAGCGCCGGAAAAGATCACGCTGGTCAACAGGACCGTCTGGGCAAGCCCGGCGCGGCGATGGCCAACCAGTGCTGCGGCAAAGCCGACGAGCTTTGCCGCCGAACCGGAGGCGGTCAAAAGCCCGCCCGCCAGCAGGAAGAAGGGAATGGCAAGCAGCAGGAATTTCGACATGCCGTTGAGAGCCGTCGAAACCAGGGCCGGTTCCGGCAGGCTGCTGCCAAACAGGCCGGCCAGCGCCGCCGCCGCCAGAAAGGCATGTGCCAGCGGCGCGGACAGGAGAATGCCGATGCCGGCGATGATGGCAAGCCAGGCGCTGGGCGGCCAGGCGCCGGAGAAATCCAGATAGGGGATCGCAGCATAATGCGCGCCGCCAAGAGCCAGCGAGACGAAGACGCCGGCGCCTTGGCCCTCGACGATCCGGCGCAGAACAAGGACAGCCAGCAGCAGGCCGCCACCGGTGGAAATCAGCGCAAAGCGCAGCCATTCCGGCAGGCCAAGTGTGGGCGACACGCCGCCCAGCATGGAAATGGTGACAATGCCGCCCTTCAAAAGAGTGAGCGCTGCAATAACACTCACCGCATCGGCAAGCCTGTCTGCAACGGGCCGTAACGCCGGCGACACATAGCGCACACAGACATCAAGGCGCATGGCAAGCGGCCCCGATAGCGACAAAGGTGCCGCCACTGAAATCAGCGCCACATGCAGCCAGATGCCAAGCTCCTCGGCGCCGACAAAGCCGGTCTGAAACAGATAGCGCAGCGCCACATTGCTGAGAACAAGCCCCAGCAGCAGCGCCAGAACCAGCCCGGCGATCAGGCCGAGCAGCTGTTCAAACCGCACCTGAAACCCTGCGATCACGGCGCCCACCAGGCATGGAAGTGATGCACCGGGCCAAGGCCCTTGCCGACCTTCAGCGCGCGTCCGGCATCGAGCGCTGCATGCAGGTATGCCTTGGCGGCGCGGCAGGCTTCGGGAAGCGGAAGGCCACGGCCAAGCGCCGCCGTCACCGCCGCCGCCAGCGTGCAGCCCGTGCCATGATCGTTGCGGGTCTCGATGCGCAGGGCCGAGAATTCTGTGACGCTGTGCCCGGTCACCAGAAGATCGGTGCTCTCAGCCCCGCTGCCATGGCCACCCTTGATGAGCACGGCGCCAGCCCCGAATCCAAGAATGATGCGCGCCTGATCGATCATCTCCGCCTGGTCATGTGCGATCTCTCGACCGGTGAGAAGGGCAGCCTCCGGCAGGTTCGGCGTCACCAGCGTGGCAAGCGGCAGCAATCTGGCAATCAGCGTTTCGATCGCCTCTTCCTGCAAAAGCCTGTCGCCCGAGGTCGCAACCATCACCGGATCAACGACCAGCGGCCCGCGATAGGCGGCAAGTCCATCGGCGATCACGCCAATGGTCTCACTGCGCGATACCATGCCGATCTTGACGGCATTGACCGCCAGATCGGAAAACACCGCCTGCATCTGCGCGGCAATCATCGCTGGTGAGATATCCTCGACGGCGCTGACACCCATGGTGTTTTGCGCCGTCACCGCCGTCAGCACGCTGGCACCATAGGCGCCAAGGGCGGAAAAGGTCTTCAGATCCGCCTGGATACCGGCGCCGCCGCCGCTATCGGAGCCGGCAATGGTGAGTGCAATGGCGGTCATGCCTGTCTCTCCTGCAAGGCGCAGTCGATATGGGCGCGAAACGCCACGACAGAACCTGCAATATCACCGGTGCGAAACAGCGCCGAGATGGCCGCCACGCCATCGGCACCGGCAGAGACCACATCCGGCACGGTCTCCAACGTGATGCCGGCAATCGCCCCGACCGGCAGGACAGGATTGAGGCTGCGGATGGTCTGACGCAGCTGGCGCAAGCCATGAAGCCCGACAGGCGCTGTCGGATTGAGCTTGGACACCGTCTCAAAGACGCCGCCGATACAGGCATAATTGACCGGCGCGCGGCCGGCCCGCTCCGCATCGGCTGTATTCTTGACCGTCAAGCCGATGATCGCCTCCGGCCCGAGCAGAAGGCGGGCCGTGTCCGCCTCCATGTCGTCGGCGCCCAGATGCACGCCATCAGCACCAGCTGCCAGCGCCACGTCCACGCGATCGTTGATAACAAAGGGCACGCCCGTTGCCGCCAATGCCGCCCGGATCGCCCCTGCCCGCTCGATCATCAGCCGGGTGGAGCTTGCCTTGTCGCGGTACTGGATCAGCGTTGCGCCATTTTGCGCTGCAAGGGCGGCCAGATCCGGCAGATCCGCCACATCGATAAGCGATGCATCGACAATGGCATTCAGGCGATAATCAATGGTTCTCATGGTCTATTCTCGCCAGTTCGAGGAGGTCTGAAGCACGGATTTCCGCCAGCGCATCGAGAAGGGCGATGCCGAAACTGCCCGGCCCGCGCGCGTGGGCGACCGCCCGTTCGGCTGAAACGCCGGTGGTGGCAAGGGCAGCGGTGGCAGCCAGCAGCGCATCCTTTTCCACTGCCAGGAAGGCAGCGATGACGCCGCCGGACAGGCAGCCGGTACCCGTAACACCTGCCATCCAGGCATGGCCATTGCGCACGAAGACGGATCTTTGCCCGTCCCGCAGCGCGTCAACCGGACCGGTGGTGATGCAGAGGCTTGCGCCGCCATCACCGATCAGCTGCATTTCCGCAAAGTTACCGCGAAGGACGGTCGGGCCGAGCTCGATCAATTCGCGGGCAAAGGCAAGCCGCGTTGGCGAATAATCACAATGCACCGGATCAAGGATCCAGGGCTTGCCACCGGCATTCGCCACCTCAACCGCAAGGCGGATAACCTTGCGGCGCTCGCCATCCAGCGTGCCGAGATTAATGGTCAGCGCATCGGCTTTCGTGACGAAATCGGCTATCTCTTCCATGGAAGATGTCATGGACGGGATGGCGCCGACGGCCGTGATGCCATCGGCCGTGAATTTCTGCACCACCGTGTTCATCAGGCAGTGAGCGCGCGGGCGGCGCAGGCGCACCCGCTCGATCAGTTCAGCGCAGGTTTCGACCGTGGGCAGGCTCTGTTGACCGATCATTTCAGCTCCACCGCAAGATCTTCGACGGCAGGCGCCTGCGGGATCAAGCCGCTTTCAGCCATGAAGGCACCGAAACGCTGATAGCGGCTGCGGTCCAGCGCTGCCGGGCGCTTGGCAAAGCGCGGCAAAGTATCGGTAAAGGCCTTGCGGTTCAGCTCGTCGTTCAAATCCGGATAGGCCTTGATGAACAGTTCCCAGCTCTCCTCAGGATGGTTTGTTATGTAGATGGCAGCCTTCTCGACAGCGGAAAGAAAGCGCGGCAGGCGCGGATCGTCCACCAGCGCCTTGCGGGTCACGTAGATCAGTTCGTCATAGACGGGCACACCATGTTCCTCGGGATAGAAGGCGCGACCCTCATGCCCCTCGATGCGCATCTGCGTCAGTTCGAAGTTACGGAAGCCCCCGACGGTAGCATCCACCTGGCCGCCGATCAGCGAGGGAGACAGAGAGAAGTTGACATTGATGAGTTCGACGTCCTTCACATCGACGCCCTCCTTGGCCAGCATGCGTTTCAGCATGGCATCCTCAAAGCCCGCGACGGAAAAGCCGATTTTCTTGCCCTTCAGGTCTTTAAGGCTCTTGATCGGGCCATCCGCCAGCACCGTTACCGTGTTGAGCGGCGTCTCCACCAGCGTGCCGAAGCGCACCAGCGGCAGGCCCGCAGCGTGATCGAGATAGAGGTTCGGCTGGTAATGCACGCCCACATCCACCTCACCGGCAGAGACCAGACGCGGAACGACCGACGGATCGGAGGGCGGGATCAGGGTCACATCGAGCCCTTCATCGGCAAAGAAGCCCTTTTCTCTGGCAATCACCATCGGTGCATGGTCCGGATTGACGAACCATTCAAGCAGAACGGACAGCTTTTCCGTCGCCGGGCTCTGGGCTTGCGCCTGCGACAGCGCGGGCGTCAGCGTGGCAAACAGCGCGGCGGCAAGCGCAACAAGGCTGCGTTTCATGGGGAGACACTCCTTTGGACAATGCGGATCAATGAAAATGTTGGCCTCTGCTGCGGCGCCCAGTGCACAAGGCCGGCCGTCAGGCGGTCAACCAGCAGCCGCAGAGAAACAGTAAACAGCGCCAGCACGACCATGGCGGCAAACAGGATATCTGTCTGCATGCGGGCATTGGCCTGCAGCATGATGAAACCGAGCCCGCCAGCGGCACCGACCCATTCGCCAACCACCGCCCCAAGCGGTGCAAGGGGCGCGGCCACTTTCAGACCGGAAATCAGCGAGGGAAGCGCCAGCGGCAGGCGGATGTGACGCAGCACCTGCCAATGGCTGGCCTTGGTCAGCGATGCAGCATCCAGGATATCGCGGTCGGTGCGGGCAAGCCCATCGGCAAAGGCCGAGGCAACCGGAAAGAAGATGATGATGACGGTCATCGCCACTTTGGAAGCCATGCCAAAGCCGAACCAGAGAACGAGAACCGGCGCCAGCACGAAGACCGGAAAGGCCTGCAAAACGAGAACTGCCGGCCATAGCCAGGGACCGAGCCGCGGCAGGGCGGCAAGGGCAAGCGCGGTTGCCGCACCAAGCAGGCTGCCGGCCAGGAGCCCGACCAGAATTTCACCACCGGTGATCAGGCTGTGATGCAGCAGGAAATCCGGCTGACGCAGGAACACGATTGCCACGGAAAGCGGCGAGGGCAAGAGATAGCGCGGCGGCGCGCCAAGTGTGACGACAGCCTGCCACAGCGCAACGAGACCGATCAGGGCCAGGGGGGTACGCAGCATGGACATGGGCATGGCCGTCAGCCGCCGCATCGCCTCTGCGCGGTTTTACACGGTCGTCTTCTGGCCGGAACGGCGAAACTGGCAATAGACATGGCGATCTCCCAACTGTGACAGCTACGGAGATCCAGGTGAAGCGGAGAAGAGAGAAGACGCAAGGCGGCGCGCATTTTCCGTTCCTACGCCGGCATGACCCGGATCAGGTTCAAGGGTCCGGCTCACCGCCATCTCAGCATCGTTCGATGCCCCCCTCGGAATGGCGCGACATTTGTGGATTTTGCCGCCAATGTCAATCATCTCTCACAGACAACTGTGCGGCGTGGCAGCCCCCGCGTGGAGGCGCCATTGCAACGGAAGGTGAACCTGTCTAAATCTGGCGCATGCCCTTCAGGTTCATCCACACTGCCGATCTGCATCTTGATTCGCCGCTGCGTTCGCTGTCGCTGCGCAATGCAGAGCTTGCCGCGCTGGTGGGAGATGCGACACGTCAGGCGCTGGTGCGCATTGTCGATCTCTGCCTCGAGGAAGAAGTCGATGCGCTGATCATCGCCGGCGATCTCTATGACGGCGAACAGACTTCGATGAAGACGGCGCGGTTTCTTGCAACGCAAATGCAACGCCTGCATGAGGCCGGCATCGATGTGTTCAAGATCCGCGGCAACCACGATGCCCTGTCGAAGATCACCCAGGAACTGGTGCTGCCACCGTGCGTCAAAGTGTTCAGCGGCAGGGCGGAAGCGATAGAGACCACACGCGGCGGCGTGCCTGTAGCGATCCATGGCCTGAGCTTTGCCAAGCCGCAGGCGCCGGAAAGCCTGCTGCCCAAGTTCAAGCCGCCCATCGTCGGTGCGGTCAATATCGGCATCATGCACACAAGCCTTGCCGGCGCGCCGGGTCACGATCCCTATGCGCCCTGTTCCACGGCGGAACTGCATGCCTCGGGTTTCGACTATTGGGCGCTTGGCCATATTCACCAACGCACGCACCATGCGGGCGAAAAGACCGTCATCATGCCCGGCATGCCGCAGGGTCGCGATATCAACGAGGCCGGCGAAAAGACCGTCTCGCTGGTCACCGTCGGCGATGACGGATCCTTGCGCGTCGAGGAGCGGCTGACGAGTGCCGCCCAGTTCGCCCGTGTGTCCGTCGATGTCGCCGGCGCCTCCGACTGGCGGGATCTGGTCGAGCGGATCGGACAGGCGCTGGAAGACGAGCGCGTAAAAACCCGTTCGGAACACCTTGTCGTGCGCCTGCGGCTTTCGGGCGCAACGCCGCTCTCCTGGACGATCCGCCGCGATCTCGACCTCCTGCAGGCGGAAGCCGAGCAAAGGGCGGAACGCACCGGCCGTGTCTGGATCGAAAAGCTGGAGATTGCCGTCAGCGCGCCGACCATGCCGTCATCCTCGGCCACGTCCGATCCGGTGGTCGAACTCGGCGCCTTGATGCGCGACGAAGTAACCGTAGCGCATGGTTTTCGCCAGGAAGTGCGCGAACTGGTGCAGAGCCTGCTGGACGACCTGCCGCCGGAAAGCCGCAAGTTTGCCGGCCAGGATGAAGCTGGTTTTGAGGCGCTGCTGGACGATCTGATCCGCGAGGGATCGCAAGACCTGATGGCGCGGCTGACTGCCCGCAGCGGCGAGGCTGGCTGATGCGTCTCAGGCGTCTGGATCTCACCCGCTACGGCAAGTTCACCGATCATGCGATCGATTTCGGGCCGGCAACGCCAGGCAGCCCAGACCTGCATATCGTCTACGGTCTCAACGAGGCCGGCAAGTCGACGGCCTTTTCCGCCTATCTCGATCTCCTGTTCGGCATTCCAGAACGCAGCAGCTATAATTTCCAGCACGCCTATAATGTCATGCAGATCGGTGGCGCGCTGGAATTTGACGGACGCGAGCATGAGCTTGTGCGCCTGAAACAGCGGGCCAATGCACTGCTGGATGGGCGCGGCCAGCCGGTCAACGAGGCGCTTTTGTCCTCGGCGCTGGGCGGCCTGACACGCGCCTCCTACCGCACCATGTTTTCGCTGGACGAGCATACCCTGCGCGATGGCGGCGAGGCGATTGTCGAAAGCAAGGGCGATCTGGGCGAGCTTCTGTTTTCGGCCAGCGCCGGGCTTGCCGATGTCAGCCGGGTTCTGTCGGCCGCGATCGAGGAAGCCCAGCAGTTTCACAAGAAGCGCGCCCGCAATACCCAGCTTTCCGACCTGAAGCAGCAGCTTGCGACGCTGAAAGGCGAGCGTGAGGCAATCGATACCTATGCCTCCACCTATGCGGCGCTGGTTGCCTCGCAGGTGCAATCGGAAAAGACCTATCACGAAGTTCTGGCAGAGCTTTCCAGCGCACGAACACGCCAGGCAGAGCTGAATGCGCTGCTGCGGGCGCTGCCGCTCTCTCGCGAGCTTGCCCGCCTTGAGGCGGATGCCGAAAACTTCCGTGACTTGCCGCGCCCGCCGCGCGCCTGGGCTGCTCTCCTGCCGGATCTGATGCGGGATGAGACGCGCCTGCAGACGCAAGCGACCGGGCTGGAGCGCACGATCGAGCGGCTGGACGCGGAGCTGGCCGAAATTGCCGTCGATTCAGCCGTGCTATCACAGTCCGATCGTATAGCGGCGCTCGACGACGGGCGGGCGCGCTACCGCACGGCCGAGGACGACCTGCCCCGCCGCCGGCTGTCGCTTTCGGAAAAGGAGGCAGCGCTTGCCGCCCTCTTGAAGTCTCTCGGCCAGGAGGGTCATGGCGACCCGTCCTCGCTTGTTCTTCGCACGACCATCGTCGCACGCCTGCGGGACCTCATCGAGACCCGGTCGGGCATTGCCGCCACGCTGCGCAATGGCGAACGGGAGCTTGAACGCACGCAACGGCTGCTGAGCGACATGGAGCAGCAGGCCGAGGCGCTGGGCTCCATGAGCGGCACAACCGGCTCCACCCGTCGGCTGGAAAGCCTGTTGTCCCGCCTCAACAAAAGCGACCGTCAGGCACGGCTTGGCGTGGAAGAACGCGGCCTGTCGCAAATGCAGGCCGAACGTGACCGGGAGCTGGCAGCGCTTTCGCCCTGGACCGGTGACAGTGCTGCACTGGACGCCATTCAGCCGGTCGATTCACGCCAGATCGCCGCCTGGCGCGCCACAGCGGATGATCTCGAGCGGCGACTGGCCGGACATTCCGAACGCATCCGCGAGCGGAACACCCGGCTGGCAGACATAGCCACGCGGCTTTCCGCACTGCAGGCCGGCGGACAGAGGCTGGATGACGAAACGGCTGCCATTCTGCGCCATGAGAGGGAACAGGCCTGGGCGCTGCACCGCGCCGCGCTGGATGCGGCAACGGCGGATGCCTTTAAGGCAGCGCTGAGCAAGGATGACCGGCTGGCTGATGCGCGCCTTCTGCATGCGAGTGATCTCGCCGAACTACGCCAGTTGCACCAGGAACAGCACCAGCTCTCCGCCGCCTTGAGCCGCGAAGAGGAGGCGAAACAGGCCGTGCTCATCGAACAAAGCACCCTATCGCAGGCTGTGCACCATGCGCTGCCCTTCGCTACCGATGGGGAGCCGACGATCTATCGCCAGCTGTCCTTCATCGAAACATGGTCGGGACGCCGCAAGGACTGCCTTGCAACCGCCGCCTCCCTGCGCCAGGCGGAGCTGCGGATCGAAAGCCTTCGTGCCGAGCTTGATGCGGATTTAGGCGAGCTTCGCGCCGCAGTCGAGGAATTGGGCTGGCCGCTCAGCGACCGGCTGGATCTGCGCAAATCGATCGACCTTGTGGGCGACCAGCTGGGTGAAGCAATCACACGGGCAACCGAACAGGCAGGCCTTGCCAAGCGGCTTGCGGACCTGAAACGCGATGTCATCGAGCGCGAACGCGCGCTGGACGATGCGCAGAGGAGCGATGGCGAATGGCAGGCAGAATTTGCCGAGGCACTGTCCGGCACATGGTTTGCCGATGAAAGCGACCCGTCTGCCGTTCGCGCCATCCTTGATGCGCTGGCGGATCTGCCGGCGCTGGTGCGTGAACGCGACCAGATGTCCCAGCGCATTGCCCTGATGGAGCGCGACATGCAGGCTTTTGCCGGCGATGTCGAAGCCCTGCGCCGTGAGATCGGCGACATGTCCATAGGTAAAAACGTGCTGGAAGAGGCCGACCGGCTGGCGCATTTGAAGGTTGAGGCCGAGCAAAACCGCCTGCGGCATACCACCAAGGCGGAAGACCTGGCATCCGCGCGCACTGAACAGGCGCGGCTTGCCGATCTGCTTGCGGAGCACCGGCTGCGCCGGCTGGAAATGACCAGTCTGTTTGGCGTCGAAAACCTTGCCGAGGTGAGCGCCCGCATGGAGCAGGCGGCTGAACGCGACCGGCTGGAGCGACGGCTCACGGAAGTGCGCGAACAGATCCTTGCCGAATTGAAGCTTGGCACAATGGAGGAGGCGCAGGGCCTGCTCGCGGATGTGGACGGTGAAGAGGCGGCAAGGCAGGCAGCCGAACTTGCCGAGCGCATCGAGAACCTTGCCGAGCGCAGCCGGCAGGTGTTTGCAGAGCTGGCGCGGGCAAAGGACCGTGTGGAGGCCGTCGGCGGCGACAATGCCGTGGCGCAGCTGGAGGCCAAGCGCTCGACCATTCTGGTGGAGATAGAGGATCTGGCCATCCGCTATCTGAAACTGCGCACCGGCACGCTGGCCGCCGAAACCGCTTTGTCGCTTTACCGCGAGAAACACAGAAGCTCGATGATGACGCGTGCCGCCCAGGCGTTTCGACAGATCACACGCGGCGAATATTCGGGCCTGTCCGCGCAGCCGGACAAGGACCGCGAGATCCTGATCGGCGTTGCCAAGGATGGCGCATCAAAACTTTCCGATGCCATGTCGACGGGCACGCGCTACCAGCTCTATCTGGCGCTGAGGCTCGCCGGCTATGAGGAATTTGCCGCCGTGCGCCCCTCCGTGCCCTTCATCGCCGACGATATCATGGAAACCTTCGACGAATTGCGCTCGGAAGAAGTGTTCCGGCTGTTCGGCGACATGGCAGGGCTCGGCCAGGTGATCTACCTCACCCACCATAGACATCTGTGCGATATCGCCCGCGATGTCGTGCCAGGCGTGAAGATCCACGAGCTATGATACTTGCTAATAGTCCCAGGGATTGATCAATTCCAAGCCGGCCGTCAAAAAATCACGGGTGTTTCGCGTTGCAAGCCTTCCACCGTTAACTCGGGCGATAGCTGCAATCATGCCATCGGGTACGGACATGCTCCTGCCGTGCCGGGAAGCCTCCGCCATGATATGTCCATAGGCGAGCGCGGCGTCCTCCGTGAACGCAAAGACGCGATCGGCAAAGCGGCGGCGCCAGTCGCTTATACGCGTCCTCATTGACTGCGACTCTTGGGCTTCCCAAACGGCAATGAATCAGAATCTCTGGTGCGAACTGCAAACCGGAGA
>NZ_STFZ01000035.1 GCF_005222845.1 Rhizobium sp. FY34
AAACAAATAACGCGGGGTGGAGCAGCCCGGTAGCTCGTCAGGCTCATAACCTGAAGGCCGCAGGTTCAAATCCTGCCCCCGCAACCACCGACACTTGTAAATTCGACCATTCCAGATATTTGCTTTTAAGCTCCTCACCATAACGGTCGAGGAGCTTTTTGCGTTTCTGCTCCGTATCGATCTCGCCAGACGCGATCCTGGCAACGAAATCGTTCTGCGCGGCGGCAACGAACTGCTGTTCCATCAGGTCCATGACATCCATCTGGGCGAAGATGGCGGCGATCAGTCCGTGGACCTGCAGGGATGCCGGCTGATGGCCGGGTGTCTTACCGATCACCACGGTCTGCACGAGCTGACCCACGATTGGCATCAAGCCACGCTTGGCATGTTCGTTTCCGTTCCCACGTGCCATCATCATGAGGTTGCGCATCCAGACTGCTGTCTGCTCCGGATTATGGCGTCGGCGGAGGTCTTCAATCTTCGCGAGCATATCGGGCTCGGATGTGTCGAACTCTGCAATCATCTTCGTCAGCGAAAGCCGGTCGTTCTCAAGTTTGTCGAGCGTGTCATCTAATGCCAGCAGTCGAGGTCGACCCTCGACGGCCCGGTCTGTGATCTGCTGGATGATGTTCTGCTGCTTGCGCTCCAGTTCGTTCAGATCCCGCTTGATCCGGTCCTGATCTGACTGCGGGCGTTTGAGCTTGGCCGTTTCGAAAGCGATCATCTGAGCCGAGAGCTTGTCGAAGATGCCTGTCGAGAAGAATGCGACGGGAAGGCAGTTGAGCACGCGCTCCTCGAGTTCGTGCCGGGTGATCGTCTTGCTGTTCCCGCAACAGGCGCCACCAAGCTCATCGATCGGCAGGCGCTTCTTGCGGTTCGTGCAGCTATAGCGATCCTTGCCCGAGATGGCGTAGGGTCCGCCGCACTCTTCACACTCAAGCATGCCGCTCAGAAGATACTCCGGCCGGTGTGTTGCGTTGAGCCGGTTGCTCTGCCCGAAATCGAACAGTTCGCCGACTTCTTTTTGCCGGTCTTTGACACGGCTCCACAGTTCGTCGGAGACGATGCGCATCTGCGGCACGTCGCTGAGCACCCATTCGGTGGCGTCGTTGGGTCGCGCGGTCCGCTTCTCCGTCGTCGGGTCCTTGCGGTTGTTTCGTTTGTTCCAGACCATGCGGCCGACATAGCTCTCATTGTTGAGGATGCCGGTGCCACGGCGGACATGTCCGCGGATGGCAGTGTCGCGCCATTTTTTGCCACGTGGACCGATAACGCTTTCGTTGTTCAGCAGTTGCGCGATGTCGCGTGGCGACATGCCGTCGGCGTAGAGCCTGAAAATCCGCCGGACGATCTCTGCCTTGTCAGGATCGATATCGCGCTGGCCGCGGATGCGGTCGCCCATCTCATCGCGCTGCTGCGAGAGCTTGTAGCCATAGGCGAGGCAAGTCGACGCCTTGCCCTTGCGCACAGCAGTCTTCATGCCTTCGCGCGTCCGGTAACGGATCTGTTCGACCATCTCGTGGCTGAGGGCTGCGCGCATCGCCAGTTCCAGGTCGGTAACAGGTGTGCCGGCGTGGACGGTCCAAAGCTCGACGTCACGGTAGCGAAGCTCCTTGAGGATTTTTGCACTGTGCTCCATGTCGCGCGACAGGCGATCGACGGTGACGCAGAGCACGACATCGGTGCGCTCGCGCTTGACATGCGAGATCAGGCTCTGAATCCCGGGGCGCGATTGATAGCTGGTTCCGCTGATGGCGGCGTCGGAATAGGTTGCAGCCAGTTTCCAACCCTGCCTCTTGACGAAGGCTTCGCCAAGTTCGATCTGGGTCTCGATCGAGACTTCGTGCTGGCGGTCGGTGGAGTAGCGGGCATAAAACACGACAGTCTTGGGCATGTGCTGAATTCCTTGTCAAACCTTGTCATTGTGAAACTGGCCGGCCGCGCCGGCCAGTTGATGCAGGTCTTCCCGGCCTGCTGTCAGAAAGCGATGCGGCGCTTAAGCCGCACGCCGCGCCGAGAATTCCTGGCGCAGCTTCACGCGGCGCCAGAGTTCATCGCTGACGATCTGCAGGGCCAGC
This sequence comes from Rhizobium sp. FY34, assembly GCF_005222845.1. Lineage (GTDB taxonomy): Bacteria > Pseudomonadota > Alphaproteobacteria > Rhizobiales > Rhizobiaceae > Neorhizobium. Next base: position 2,079 of record NZ_STFZ01000035.1, read on the forward strand.
GCGTAGTCGTGGTAGTCCCGGCCGGGCACCCAGGAGCGGCCGAGATAGCTGTCGTTGTTGAGGATGCCGGTTCCACGAGTACTGCTTCCGCGGATTGTGGCTTCACGCCACATCCGGCCGTGGGGGCTTGGGACCCCTTGCGTATTGAGGACTGCCGCAATTTTTGCCGGCGACATCCCGTCGGCGTACATCTGGAAAATCCGCAGGACGACGTCGGCGGCTTCGGGATCCAGGACCTTGAACCCGAAGATATACCGCCGATCGGCATTGTAGGCGCCCGTATAGCGGTATCCGTACGAGAGGCGGACAAGGTGTTCCACGTCATAGAGGTCATCGGGCTTCGCCTCGAAATGGCGACCACCTCCGAGCGGTCTACCCGGATCAGTGCAATAGTACTCGACCAGCTCCTTGGTCTTGATCCGCATGCCGGGGTCCGCCGCCCAAAGCTCGATGCCTTTGGCGTTGAGATCATGCAGCAGCCGTACTGCATCGGTGAAACTCGAGCACAGACGATCCAGCGTGTGGCAAAGGACGACATCGACGGATCCATGGTCAACCTCGTAAAGGAGTTTGTGGATACCGGGCTGCGCGGTGAAGACGACTTCGCCGATGTCTTCATCACGGCAAGTCAGGATCAGCTTCCAGCCCATCTCCTTGATGAAGATCTTGGCGAAATGCCTCTGGGTATCGAAGCACGCGTTGTGGATCGTGTTGGTGGCGTTGCGAGCGTAAAACAGGACACGTTTGGTCATCGGATAACTCCGTTTGAATGTGAAAACTGATGGGACATCGTAGCAAGCGGCGCCGGGCTTGGGAGCCCGGGCCCGCCACCAGGCCATCATGGCCCAGCGGCAGTTCGCGATTGGGGGCGCCGGAGGTGCGAGCGCGCCCAGACCAAGGGGATTGCTCATGGCAATAATTGCCGCGAGCAAGCTCGTCTCGTCGGCCTGGCTACTCGCCCATAGCTTTGCGGTAGGCCGCAGCCTCTTCGGTATCGCCGCGAAGGCGGCCATCCGAGTTCGGCCGCAGGATCAGGTCCTCGACACCATCCCGGCTTCCCAGCCAATACCAGCCGGCTTCGTCAGCGCGGACGATGAAAACTTCGTTCGGGGTGATCTTGACGCGGAGTGCTCCCGTCTCAGCCTTGATCGCCGCACGAAAAAGCCGGTCGACACTGCTGTTCGCACCCGCCTTTGCCGCGTTGGGTACCGGCTGCCTGGAGGCAATCGGCGAAGGTGCGATCCGCTTGGTCAGCACGAGGACGCGGCTGACCTTCTTGCGGCGGCCCTTCGCGTCGTCGATGTCGACTACCTCACCGCGGCTGAAGACATCGCAGAACACACCGCCGCTCACGGCAACGCAGTGCGTGCTGAGAAAAACAACGCAGGGGTGATCGCGCTCAGCGCCGGTACGGGCATTCAGATAAGCGGCGAGCGTCGGCTGGTCAGGAAGCAGGCGCCAGTGCCCGATGTATCCGTGCAAGCGGAGTGCCTGCTCGATCTCGTAACCGCGCGTTCTTTTGATCGGCGGGGTGTATGAGAGGTCGAGCCAGCGTGCGCCGTAGCGAACCTGACGGATGGAATCAGATGCCTGTGACGACGTCACGCCGGTGATGGAGGCGATGACAGCCGGTCCGGAATACAGACGAGACTTCGTATCCTTGACGGCGTCGTTGAGGTAACGGGGTTTGATTGCTCCGAGGGTGGGAGCAAGGGTGGTGGGTGTCTGCACGGTACTGTCCTTCGGGTCCAGAGTGGATTTGAAGGAATGCGCTTGCCACTACTGGATCCCTCAGGCGCCCGCTCGCCCTCGATCCCTCTTGAAATACCTGCTTAAAGCGCACCACACGGATAAGGTACTGCAGGCTGCGTCGATACAGTCGCTCATGGTACTGCCGGTCGTTTCCCGATACCGCGGCAGAGCACATATTGATTGTTACCACCTCTGCCTCACATCGGTGTGAGGAGCGGCGCCGGGAGTTGTTCTTGCGTTGTCCGTCCCAGGATGTCGTTTCCAAAAAAAACTTTGCTCCCAACTTCGTCCTTGCAAGAGGCTCCCGCTGGTGCGCATTCCGGCCTTGGCATTTGCCTCAGCTAACTGATCGTATGACTCGAGAAGAGCCAGCAATCAACAGGACCGCAGCAGCGCACGCGACTTTCTTTGTGATGATGCTGAAGAACAGATGAGCAATTCCATTAAAAGTTTACGGAGAGAGAAGCCACCGGTTGGTGCTTGTCTGGCCATTGCTCGTAGGCCTGTGGGCGTTCAGTGGTCATGCCAGCACGTCCATCAATCTTCTGGAAATCCGATTCAGGATCGAACGCCGTTTTATGAAGTAACGGGGGGAAACGTGTCAGAACTTGCAGACGCCGTCAGGCAATGACCGGCATCGGTTGATGACTGGAGAGGGGGATCGACAAGATGGATGATCTACGCGGCCTCAGGCTTCCTGATCGGGATCGTCCGGATGGAGAAGGTGAACTTTGCGGCGGAACGGCGACTGGCCCGTGCGGTACTTGGCGACGAGTTCCTCGAAGACCACATCGGACGCGTGCTCGTCAAAACCCTGTTCGACGAGCATCCTGACCACCCGATCCTGAAATTCCTCCAGAGCATCAGTCGCGCCCCTGGCTACCATGCTGGAGATTGCCATGAAGAGCGCCGTGCGCGCCACGTCATCGCGATCGGGGCGCTTGGCCTTGCGATCGGCCTCGCGCAGCTTTTGCTGACGCTCGCGCTGTTCGCGATTGCGAATCTCGTCTGACTTCCTTGGCACGATGCCGCTCCCATAGGCCTCTCAGCATGATTGCCAGACCGGCGTCTCACCGGCAATGCCGTATACCCGGAATCGGAAATCCCGGTTTATGAATCGTTCTCCCAGAGTTCTGAATCAAAGATGCGCAACTTGAGGTGAGTTGAGGGCACGTTGAGACAGGTCGAGATGACGTGTCCGGCACGAACGGCGTGCGATGAATCGATTGTTCAGTGTTCTGAATCAAAAACCCGGAACCTGGAATCAACGATGCGCAATTTGTTTCGACGTGCGGGCAACTCAAGAAGACGTCCCGGCGACCTTAAATCAAGCCAGCCGCGCTGTCTGACTGCGCCATGCCAGCGTGCCACCCGTCATCCACGCGCGACACGTACGGAGTGCCTGTAGATCGCGCGGTTCATCACTCGCCATCGCATCCCGACACGATATCGGTCGAAATGCCCTCCGAGAGGGCCGGAGCGCGGCTAAGTAACTTCCAAAGCAAAAATTATTTTGCATGATCAAAATGCGACGTTTTGAGCCTTCATTAGATGTATTGTGTGTATTAAAATAAGTAAATCAGAAGTTTGACTTAAGGAGTCTGGACTCGTTGTTTTGACATACCGGTTGATTGAGGCGATAATACATGTGTTCGATGTTGAATTCGTCGTACGATGCGTATCAGTAATCAACGAGGTTTATCATGAGTACCAGCCACTCCACCAAGACTACCCTGCCTGCCGCCTTCGCCCGTCACTATGAAAAGCTCGGGATCGACTCGAACCTTCGCGCTCGGCTCGAAACCAGTGCTTCCCGGATCTTCGATCTCGGCCGTCGCACCACCGAGCAGACGTTTGAAATTGGCAATCATCTGGATGAAGCCGCCGTACTTCTGTACGAGGGAGTCTTCGACAAGTGGGTCAAGAACCGCTGTGGCATCGCCCCTCGCACCGCGCGCGGTTACATGTCCGTCTTCCGTAATCTCAGTGACTTCCGGGACGAGTTGGTCGACCTGTCGGTCGGCCCTACCGCGCTCTTCCATCTCGCCCATGCAACGCATGAACAGATCCGGGAGGCGATCGCCCATGCGGAAGAGCATGGCCAGCTTCGGGTCTCCGACGTGAAAGACATTGTCGCCAATGGCGAGGAGGCTGAAGACAAGGGCGCTCGCAGAGACGTGTTCGCGGCGGGTGGTGTGACCGGATTGAAAGCGCTGATCGCGATCAAGACCCGCGATGGCCTTAAACTCCTCATCGCACGGATCAAGATGATCTGCGACATCATCAAGGCGGCGCTGGAAAAGCCGCGGGTCATCAAAGACACGCTGGCCAAGGAGATCAACGATCCTGCGTGCATTGCTCGTCTTGAGCTGGAAAACCTCGCCATGTTCGTCCAGCCGATCAATGACCCGCGGCGTAACGCCTGCCCGATCGAGTTCCCGAAGGATAGCGAGTGGGGCCGGGTGGCGGATGTGCTTGTAACACTCGGCGCGAAGGAAAACTGGCCAAAGATGGCCGAGTTGCGCGGCTGGCTTCATATGGAGGTGTTGCCGGTCCTTGAATGGGCGATCTCGAAGGATCGCAAGCCCAAGTGGCCGCTGGCACCGGCCGATGACCTGGTAGTCGTCGCAGCGGTCGGCGACGCGGCTGAACTGATGCCTGAAGCCGAAGCGGAACGGGTTGATGCTCCGGTCGAGGTCGATGCAAATCCGGATCGGTTTGCCGAGCGCTTCGGTGACGCTCTCGAGGCGGCGACGGGTGGCATGATGACGGTCAGCCGCGAAACGCCGAAGGTCCGCAAGCCGCTCGCGAAGGTTCCGCCATTGGCGCCGGAAGCCGCGGTTGGCGACTTTGTCGAAACGTCTGCGGACGAAACATCGATGGATGAAGCGTCCTCATCACCGGCCATGACGGCGTGAGGCGACCCACAATCCGGCAGGCCGTTTGACCGGCCTTCCAACCGAAGCTTGAAGGGCCGCCTGTCGGCCCTTTGTTTTGCCCGGCATTTGGCCGGGGGGTATTGCGGTCGTGGCGTCGGCTTTTGCACTATCCACGGATCTCCGCAATACGGCGGTCGTGAGCCCGGCGTTAACCTTGTTCCGGTCCTGTTCTCTTTTTTGCTGTGGGGTCCTTGAGCCCGGCCTCGGGTCCTGCCAGGTTGCGGACGTTCCGGATGGCCGGAACAAAGCGGCCCCTGCCGATGCGCTAACATCGACAAGGGCCTGACCCTCAAGCCTTCTTGCGAAAGGAATCGGGCTATGACCACGTTTACCTCCACGACCCCCACTGGGGAAGTTATTCGTTCTCTTCTTAACAGCGAAGCCGCCGCGGCTGCCGCATCCCGCCCGCGCCCGCTCGGCTTCGGCCGCAACGCGGTTCAGGCTGTGGCTTCAGTCCACGAGCCAGCGGTCCTGCGTCGTCATCCGCATCTCGTTCGCATCGCCGATGTCGAGGCCGATCTTGATCTGCTGATCGATCGCGCCATTGCTGCCATCGTCGATGGCGAGCCGACCGAAGACGAGATCCTTGGCCACTACGTCAACATCGCTTCGCTGGTGCGCGCCGTGTCGTTCCGGGAAGGCAAGTTGTTAGAGCAGGCGGTCGACCGCCTCGCCAAAGCGAACCCCAGCATCCTGGTCCTGACGCAGTCCTTGAAGCTGCCGCTCGTCAAAGCAGCGATGGAAGCCCTGTCCGGAAACGACTGGACCAGCCTTGATGGCGTAAAGCTCGATTGCGAGGCACCGGCGAAAGGTAGCTATACCCCGGACCTGATCATCGTGAACCGCGCCCGGCACACGGCATACATCCTCGACCTCAAGCGGTCACTCGCTTCCTACGGCGATACGAGCCGCCTCGAAGAGCTGAAGATCAAGATGATGGCCTCGGCCATGGTCTTGCCGGACTGGCTCTACAAGAACCACAAGCGCCTGATGGTCGATGCGGTGGAAGTCGCGATCGTCGATGGTGCCAGCCGCCCGAGCGATCATGCCCATGGTGTCTGGGCTCTGTCCGAGATTGACGACCTTCTGGAGATCGATGGTGTCGCCACCTGCATGGCAGAACTGCGCCTGCGCTTCGGTCGTCGTGTGCAGCAGCTTCTCGAAGTTGAGGCGCGCAAGGCGATCGGTGCGAACGAGCCGGCCATGACCGTTGCGGCCGAAGTGGTCGGCCCCTCGTCAGTCCCCATGCCCTCGCGGATCAACCTCAACGGGCCGAGCCGGACCTTCGAAGAAGACCAGGCTGCCCGCTCGGGTGATGATGATCTCGGCGAAGAAAATTTCGGGCCGTGCGAAGAGATCGAGGATGACGCGCCGAAGCCGATCTTCTTCCGCGTCGGCTATGCCCGTCGTCCGGCGGCGCACTGATCCAAGTGTCCTGATGGCCTGAACGCCGTGCCCTGACGCTCGCCGTCAGGCATTGGTCGTGACCGCCATGGCCAGTGGCCGTGGCTTTCTCATCCTTCCTTCATCTCATTGGCGCCGAACCTTAAGCGGTTCGGTCAAGGAGTTTCCATGTCTTCCGACACCCATCCGGATGTGCCACCGTGCATCCGTTGCGAGGCGATCTCGTCCGCTGCCTCATCGAACCTCGCCTGCCATCGCTCGCATTGCGCTGTCCTTCGCTATCCCGGAACCAGTCGTGTGAACACACCTGCCGACGATCCGGCTGCGCTGATCGGTTTGGCGCTCGGCCATGTTCGGGAGGGCGACTGTCTTACCGGCACCGTGCCGGATGCGATCACCGACCGACTGCGGGCGCATGCCGACAGCGGCAATCCGGCCTGCCGCCTGTTGCTCGATTGGCTCGCCGGGCGCAACCGCGATCTCGTGGCATCGTCTTCGCCGGATCCCGTCAAACTGTATCGCGCTACGTCCCGCCCCGGTCGCCGCATGATCCGAGAGCGCCGCCAGGCAGGGCCGGGCAGCTTGAAGCGGCGCAAGCCGACGACGACCCCGTCGCCCGATCCCAAAACGGCAATTATCGCCAGGACGACGGAGGGCCGGATCGATGAATAAGCTGTCCCGTCTGCTCGTCCGCCGCCTGGAGCGCATCGCCCGCCGCGAGGCGCAGCGCAACGCGCATCGCAATGGCCTGTTGCACATGAAGATCGTCGAGATCGGCGGCCATGTCATGCGCCGCTATGCACCGGCATTCGATACGTCCCGTCTGTCCGGAGATCGCGATCAGGATCTGGCGTGGCTACGCCGGAATTTTGGCGGCTACCTTCTGCCGCCGCCACAGCCATCCGACATCGTCGTCACCCAGGGCAGGCCTCCAGCATTCCTCGCGCCGTTTCCGTCCGGAGGGACGCAGGCCGGAACCGGTGAATACATGTCTGCCGCTGATCATGCGCACAGCGCGTACGCCGTCGGCCTGGTCGGCCGGGCGGGGAAGCCGCCACTGGTCAGCAACATCGTCGCCGCCCTCGTGCTTTCCCGTGCGATCGAAAACAGCAATCAGCCCTTCGCCAAGATCGCTCGCGCTGCTGCCATGTCGGCGCCAGTCGTTTCCCTGCATGCACCGATGGCAGGCTTCGAGCAGGCCATGCGGCGGCTGATCGAGGTGCCCGGCTTCATCCCTGGTGGCGCACTGACCGGCATTGATGGGGATTATGTCTACGACGACTCAAGCTTCGTAGGGTCGGGGAGTCCTGGTCGGACGTATATCCAGTTCATTGGAGACAACGTCCGGCGCATTGGCGGGGCGGCACTGCAGCGACGGTTGGTCAATGCCCTGACGCGTGACTATCCCGTTGTCGCGATCTCAGAAAAGTCGGAGTCCATTCCGTCCGAGATCACCATTGCCGCCGACATCGATCTGGCCACCGGCTGGCTCGATTACGCGTTCGTCAGTACGATGATCGAAGCCATGCATGGCGCCAGCGGTATCGCCGCGCTGGAGCAGTGGCGACAAGCCTACGATGCGCATTACCTGACGATCGATGATGTCGTGCTCGCCTTCCGGCCTGGGCGGAGTGCCCCTGAAGTGATCGCGGTGCTGGCGTCGCTCACCGAGCGCAATCGCATCGCTGCCCGGGATGGCGATGAGGGCGAAGACGATCCGGCTTCCGCAGACACCGGCAAGGCATCGAAACCGAAGCAGGGTGCGGCCTCGTCAGAGAAAACCTCGTCCGGAAAGGACAGCGGCGGTGGTTGGAAGCGTGACAAGCCATCCGGCGCCGAGGTCATTCAGCCGGAGCCGATGAATGAAGCCATTGCGCCCGGCCGCCCGTCGCTGACGGTCGAAACGCTGTCCGGCTACGGCAAGGCCAGGACCTGGGCACTGGATCTAAAAGTGGATCTGGCCGACTACCGGGCAGGCTCGCTTGCCTGGGCGGACATGAGCACCAAACTTCTGCTCTACGGTCCGTCGGGGACCGGCAAGACGACGTTTGCCCGGGCGCTGTGCAATAGCTTGCAGGTTCCCTTGGTTGTCACCTCGGTTTCCACCTGGCTGCAGGGCGGGCATCTCAACGATGTCATCGACAAGATGGCCAAGACCTTTGCCGAGGCGCGCGCGCTGGCGCCGTCGATCCTGTTCATCGACGAGATCGACGGCATCGGCAAACGGCAGCCAGCGGAGCAGGAGTACGGCGACTACTGGAATACTGTCGTCAACAAAGCGCTCGAACTGCTCGATGGTGTGGTGAAGAGCGAAGGCCTGGTCATCGTCGGTGCCACCAATCGGCCGGACCAGATCGATGACGCGATAAAGCGCTCGGGGCGACTGGAGACCCACATCGAAATCCCCATGCCCGATGTCGCCACGCTCGCGGAAATCTTTGCCCACCATCTCGGTGATGATGTTGCGGCACTGGTCAGCGAGGCTGGGTCGAAGAGCACTGACGCCGGGGAGAGATGTTCAAAGGATGCCGGCGCTTTGACCGAAGAACCGTCGGTGTTCGACGGGCAGGCCGATAACAACGATGATGACGAACCTCGTTCCGACGAAGTCCGGAAAGGAGCAGCAAAATGACCGCCACATCCACGCACATTGAACCCGCCATGCCTCACGCCGCCGTTCAGGCGGTCCTGAACCGGCTGGCGACCCGCGCCATGGGTTTGACAGGCGCCGACATTGAGCGGATCGTTCGCCAGGCACGGCTGAAGGCGCGTCGTGAGAAGCGGTCGATCCGTTACGAAGACATCGAGGAAGGCATCCGGATGGACCGGCCGATGGTCCCCTACGATCTGCGCTGGCGTTTTGCGATCCACGAGTCCGGCCATGCGGTCGTTCACTATGCTCTCAGGCTCGGTCCGATCCATGGCCTCAACATCGATACGGCAGCAGGTGGTGGCTACAGCCAGCTCGGCTTCACCGCATCCGGCAGTGACACGCTCGGCTATCGGGAGGACATGCTCGCCATGCTGATGGCGGGCAGGGCTGCCGAGCAGATCGTGGTCGGCAATGTCTCGGCGGGATCGGGTGGCTCCGATGACAGCGATCTGGCGCGGGCGACGAAGCTCGCGCTTGCAATTGAGCGCAGCCTCGGCTTCGGCGCCATCCAGCCGTTGCTCTACCGTGATGACAAGGATCCCACCGCTGTGCTCGATGGCAATCCGGATCTGGCGGCTCGCATTCATGCGCGGCTTGAGAAAGCGCTCGCACGGGCCGTCGAGGTTCTGAACGAAAACAGGGACGGACTTGATGCCTTGGTCAAGGCGCTGTTCGATGCCCAGGCGCTCGATGGAGTGGCGATAATCGAAATTATTAAAATATCATCAATACGGAGTAAATTTTGGGATCATGATAATAAAACAATCGATAAGGGAGACTTATTGATTGTATAGGCGGTGACCATTACAAATGTAATATTTGCCAGCCTATCCATTAGCGCTGAAAAACACCAAGAGGGCCACTTTGGCCCTCTCAGATTTTCCCGTCTCTGAAGTCGGCCACTTCAGCCATCGATTGAGGTGAACCCCAAGACGACGGCGATGACAAGCGACGCGATTGAGATCGCGAGCGACAACAGGCCGATACAGCCCTGAAAGCCTGGGTGACAACTCGCGCCACAACTGTGTGCCATTGCGGTGACCGGCACTCCATTGAGCATCGAGCCATGGCAGATAAATTTCGAGCGAGTTCTCCCGCACGCGGAACACGTCGGATCGCTGACCGCGTAGCACCCGCCTGACGAGGCCACGACTGTGCCCGGTGCGACGAACGATTTCTTTGATTGCAACACCGGACTTGGCCAAGTCCAGAATCGTGGTGTTTGTATCTTCTCGATGAAGATATCCCTGATACTGGATCTGCTCAGCGGCAGTCAGCAGCTCCGGATTGATCGTTGCGGACCCGATCGCTGTTCTGATCTGGCGCATGGAATTGCGGACGGCGTCGAGGAATGCCCGACTGGCGTTCTCCATCAAATGCCATCGATCGGCCACTTGGGTTGCCTCTGGCAGCGCCTTTGCCGTAGCAACGGCGTAGGCGCCGCCGCGGTCGCGGGCGACAATATTGATTTGATGCTGATCCGAAAGCCAGGCCTGAGCGGTTGCCGGCTCTCGGTCCGGCAGAAGTGCAATGGTTTTACGCCGTTCGAGATCGCAGATGATCGTCCCGTAGCGTTGATTGCGCTGCCACGCCCAGTCGTCGATGCCGATCACCGTTGGCGGAATGAAACGCGGGGTGCCTCGCCGTCGGACGACGCGCAACAAGGTGTCGTTGCTGACCGGCACCATCAGTCTGCGGGCGATAGTTGCCGCCGGTCGCCCACCCAAAGCAAGCCCGAGATGATGGACGATATGATCAAGCCGCGCAGTACGGCGCGCCCACGGCGCCAGGACATCTGCCTGGAAGCGCTCGGTAAAAATCCTTCGGTCACACAGCACTGCGTCACAGTGGAACCGGCGTGCGGCAATAACCAGTCGCACAGACTTTCCCGCGATGGGAAGATCCGTCAGGCGTCGATGATAACGACTGTGTATCCGCCCCGATCTTGTTCCGCAGCCTGGACAACCGCTGGATATATCCGTGGATCGGACAGTGAGTATGATCGCGTCGCCAGCAGAAGCTGTCTCAACGATGACAAAGCCTCGAGGCACGACTGCGGAGGGGCGAAGCGAATGAACCATGGCGCTGATTCCTTTTGCAAAACCAACGCCAGCCGACGCCCAGAATTCATCAAAAGTGAGTCAGAGCCAAAATTGGACGCCGATTACCCCGCTAATGGGGTCAATTTTGCACGCCGAAACACACTATTGCACAAGCCCTCGTCGACATTATCAGCCTCTTCTCCGTCGATGAATGCAGAAACTTCTTCAAAGCCGCAGGATATGAGGCTGAATAGATGCGACACGCTTTAATCTTCGGTCATGCAACGGGGAACGCCTGGGACAAACTTTGTGTGGCTGTCAAGGTTCGCGGAGATTTGACCAGAACCGTTCCAAAGCCACCGAACCGACTCCCTGTTTGCGGATAGCAAGGACGCTGAGGGTTACGGGCTGGTTGTCGATGAGGCAGAGTTCCTTCTGTTCTACTTCGCGATCTGCCGCGCTTTGCGGTAGCCAGCCGACCCCTTTTCCGGCAAGAATCATTCGCTTGACGGCTTCCGACATCGAGTTTTCGTAAGTCACCCGGAAACTATGCCCAGTTTTCTGCATGTCGAGCATGAGCTGGGCCTGCACTTTTCCAAGAAAGCAGTCCGCCGAATAGGCGACCAAGGGTAGATCCTGGTCACTGGGCCATATGGCTGGATCGACGAGCGGTTTTCCTTGCGAGTCCGCTTTGCTCACGAGGTAGAACGGGTCAAGTCTGATGATTTTCGAAGCGAATTGCCCGGTCTGCAAGACCGGTGGCCCGAGTTCGTGGGAGTAACAGAGGGCAATGTCGCATCGGCCGAGCGCAAGAGACTCCACGCAATCATAGAAGTCCGTCGCGTGCATGCGACTGATAAAGGGGCCGGCACGGCTTTCCATCTCCACCAGAAGGTTCGGAAAGATGCTGAGCGCAATCGTATGGAGCGCGCTGAAGGTGACCGCCTCGATGCCGGCACGCGCCTGCTGCCGGCACTCATCCCGAATGCGGTAGATCTCGCGCATCAGTTCGCGGCCGGATTCGAGGAACGTTTCGCCGGCGTTTGTCAGTTTGACCGGATAGGAGCTGCGGTCGACAAGCTCCGTGCCGATCCAGTTTTCCAGGGCGCGTATGCGACGGCTGAAGGCCGGTTGAGTGACGTGGCGGGCGGCCGCGGCGGTGGAGAAGTTCCTCACCGCCGCCAGCTCCATGAAGTCTTCCAGCCAATTCAGTTCCATGATGCACCATCATGCCATTTTTGCATAACCTATGGGAAAACGGCATTTGCCACAATGAAGTCGGCCTGCCAACTTGCCCTCAAGGACGGGAAACATCGTCCGCAACTATCTTTACAGAAGAACAAGAGGGTGAACGAAGCATGAGAAAGATTGCAAATCTATTGACCTCCGCTGCGGTGATCTGCTCCACGGCACTTGGTGGTCTCGGTCCGGCCTATGCGGCCTGCACGAACGACACATGGGGCAAGATCAAGGAGCGCGGCAAAATTGTCGTGGGCGTGAAATCCGACGCGAAGCCCTGGGGCTTTATCGATACCAACGGCAAGCTCGTCGGCATGGAAGCAGACATGGCCAAGGAGGTGGCCGACACGATCGGCGTCGAACTCGAACTCGTCGGCGTCCAGTCCTCCAACCGCATGCAGTTTCTCGAACAGGGCAAGATCGACCTGATGATTGCCACGATGAGCGACCGCAAGGACCGTCGCGACATTGTGGGCGTGGTGCTGCCGAATTACTATACGTCGGGCACGAACATCATGGCGCCGAAGGCTCTCCGGATTAAGGAATGGTCACAGCTGAAGGACAAGCCGGTTTGTGGTTTGCAGGGCTCGTTCCACAACAAGGCGACGGAGGAGCGTTACGGCGCCAAGATCATCGCCTTCGACAACAATGCCGCTGCAAAGCAGGCCCTGCGCGACAAGAAGTGCATGGCCTGGGTGTTCGACGATTCCTCGATCGCTGCCGATCTGGCCTTGGGTGAATATGCCGACTATGAAATGCCGCTCAAGACCGAAAACGACAATCCCTGGGCGCTTGCCGTGCCGCTTGCGGAACGGGAATGCGTGTTCGGTCGGTTCATGTCTGGCATGCAGTTCAACTGGCTCCAGTCCGGTCACCTGAGCGAGCTCGAGAAGAAGTGGGGCATCCAGGAAAGCGCCTTTCTGAAAACGCAGCAGGATCGCTTCAAGGACTGGCTGGCCAAATAGCCCGGCACATTAGCCGCCACCCGAAACGTATGCCTCCGGTCGTTCTCCGGCGACCGGCGGCTGTCCCCCGTGCCTTGCGGATCAAGTACCATGATCGAGACCATCCAGAGCTTCTTCAGGGGGCTCGCGCAGACCCATCCGAAATGGAATTTCATCTTCTTCTACGAGCCGTCGCAATGGGCGCGCATCGTGAGCGGTCTTTCCGTGACGATCGAGCTTTCTGTCGCCTGTATCGCGCTCAGCCTCGTCATCGGCATCCTGGGGGCGTGGGCTCAAGGTTCACCGTCGCCCTTCCTGCGTTGGCTGACGCAGGGCTATATCCAACTCTTTCGCAACACGCCGCCGATGATCCAGCTGCTGTTCTTCTACTTCGCCCTCGGTCAGTTCACGCCCACGATCACCGGGCCGGACGGCTGGACTGAGGAGCCTGTCATGTCGAATATCGGATGGGCGATGGTCTCTCTGTCCTTTTTTGCCGGCGCCTTCAATGTCGAAATCTTTCGGGCCGGTATCGAGGCCATCCCTCAGACGACGAAAGAGGCCTGCGAGGCGCTCGGCATGAACAGGCTGCAGACCTATGCCTATGTCGTGCTGCCGCTTGCGCTGCGCGTGAGCCTTCCGGCGCTCAACAACAACCTGGTCAACCTCGTGAAGACAACGACGCAGGCGATCGCCATCGCCGTGCCGGAACTGCTTTACCAGATGGTCTCGATCTGGAACGATTACGCCTCGGCACAGAACGCCGCGATGACGGTGCTGTTCGTCACCTACATCCTTCTCGTCGGGGCGCTCGCCTTCGCGATGAACCGCTGGGAGCGTACTCTCCACATCCCCGGCTTCGGTGGAGGTCGATAATGTCCGATATCGCCAAGTTTCCGCCCCGTGAGCGCCATTCCGATCTTGCGGTTCTGTTGCCGCTAAGCGCGTCGGCGCCAGATGCGCTGGGCTTATCGCGGTGGCTCGCCTCAATGCCGGGTTGGGTGCTTCCCGCCTTGACGACGGTCCTCGTGTTTTGGCCGGTCTACGCGATGGCGCAGTCGACCTTCACGACGGAGCGCTTGCTCTCGACCCTCCTGAAATGGATGCCGCTGCTCGTCACAAAGGGTTTCGTCCTCAACATCCTCATCAGCTTCCTGACGATGGTGTTCGGCACGATCGCCGGCATCTTTCTCGGACTGGGACGCGTTTCGCACAGCCGTTTCGTGCGCCTCGTCTCCTGGCTCATGGTCCAGTTGTTCCGCAATTCGCCCTGGCTGGTCCTGCTCTTCGTCGTCATGCTCTCACTGCCCTTCGAGATTCGGATCGCCGGCACGATCGTTCCGGTTCCGGATTGGATGAAGGCGGTGTTCGGGCTTAGCCTGCCGGTCATGGCGAACATCGCCGAGATTGTCCGCGGCGCCATTCGCTCGGTCCCGAGTGGCCAGTGGGAGGCGGCTGAATCGCTTGCCTTCAGCCGCACCCAGACCCTTTGGCAGATCATCCTCCCCCAATGTTTCAAGCGAATGATCCCGCCGTGGATGAACTGGTATGCCATCATGACCATGGCGACGCCGCTGGTCTCCCTGCTCGGCGTGACGGAAATCATTACGCTCACGCGCCAGGCCATGGAGGCAGAAGGCAATCATCCGTCGCTCTTGGTTCCCTTCTACGGCTTCGCGCTCATCATCTTCTTTGCCTATTGCTACCCCATCGCCCGCCTGACGATGTCGCTTGAAAAGCGCTTCGCGGTAAAACTCTGAAGGAGCCGCCAATGAGCGACAATTCTCCCTGGACGGCCGACCAGCCGATCGTGTCGATCAAGAATGTGCGCAAATCCTATGGCGAGTTCGAAGTGCTGAAGGGCGTTTCGTTCGACATCATGAAGGGTGACGTCATCTGCATCATCGGTCCGTCGGGATCGGGCAAATCGACGCTGATCCGCTGCATCAATGCGCTTGCAGATATTCAGGATGGCTCGATCAAGGTCGAGGGTCAGGAGGTCCATGATGCGAAGCTCGACAAGCTGGCCTTGCGTCGCAAGGTCGGCATGGTTTTCCAGCAATACAACCTCTTTCCGCATAAGACAGCTCTGCAGAACGTAATGATGGCGCCGCTCAAGGTGCTTGGCCAACAGAAAAAGGACGTGGAAATGCGCGCCCGGGCGCTCCTGAAGAAGGTACGGCTCGAGGGCAAGGAGAACGCCTATCCCGGCGAATTGTCCGGCGGCCAGCAGCAGCGTGTGGCGATCGCCCGCTCGCTTGCGATGCAACCCGACGTGATGCTCTTCGACGAAGTGACGGCGGCGCTTGATCCCGAGACGGTGAAGGAGGTGCTCATCACGATCAAGGAACTTGCCGCCGACGGCATGACCTGCATCCTCGTGACCCACGAGATGAGCTTTGCGCGCGAGGTGGCCGACCACATTTACTTCACCGATCGGGGTGTGATCGTCGAACATGGTCCACCCTCGACCTTCTTCGACAATGCGCAGGATCCGCGAACGAAGGCTTTCCTCGGACAAATCCTTTGAGGCTCGAAGGCGATGATCGAGATACACAATCCACACCTACCGGGCGCCGGCCTTTCGCTGCACGTCACGGAAGACCGCTTCCCAGTCGCCGGTGCCTTCGCCTTGTCGCGCGGAGCGCGGACTGAGATCCGCGTCGTCAGGGTTGAACTGCGCGATGGCGAGGTTTGCGGACGCGGTGAATCCAGACCCAGCGGACGCGATGGCGAAACCGTTCAGGACGTGATCGGTGTGATCCAGTCGATCGAACCGGACTTGCGGAATGGGCTTGATCGGACCGCGTTGCAAATGCGGCTGCCGGCCGGTGCGGCGCGCAATGCGCTCGATTGCGCGTTCTGGGACCTTGAGGCGAAGAAAAGGGGAGTTTTGGCATGGCAATTGGCTGGCCTTGCACCGCCTTTGCGATTGAACACCGCCTATACGCTTTCCCTCGCCTCACCGGATGTCCTGCGGAAAGCGGCGGCGAGGAATTCCCATCGCCCGTTGATAAAGGTTCAACTGGGCTCTGAAGCCGATTTGGCGCGTATTGAGGCCGTGCGTGCGGGAGCGCCGCACTCCACACTGATCGCCGATGCCAATGGAAGCTGGACTCTCGAACGATATCTCAGTCTCGCGCCGGAATTCGCGCGGCTTGGGGTCGTCATGGTGGAGCAGCCTTTGCCTGCGAATGCCGATGCCGGCCTGGCGCACATCGAACGCCCGGTCCCGGTTTGCGCCGACGAGGGCTGCCGTGACCGGCATTCCCTTGAGGGGCTGAACGGCAAATATGATGTTGTCAACATTAAGCTCGACAAGGCCGGTGGGCTCACGGAGGCGCTTGAACTCAAGCGGCACGCCCTGGCAGCAGGCTTCGACATCATGGTCGGCTGCACACTCGGCACGTCGCTTGCCATGGCGCCTGCCTTTCTGCTGGCTCAGGACGCCAGGTATGTCGATCTCGACGGCCCACTGCTGCTCGCGAAAGACCGGGACACTCCAATCCACTTCGAAGGCTCACTCATGGAGCCACCATCTGCATCTCTCTGGGGTTGATCTTATGCGCCAAGTTTATGTCAATGGAGACTATCTGCCTGAAACCGAGGCAAGGGTTTCCGTCTTCGATCGCGGGTTTTTGTTCGCCGACGCCGTCTATGAGGTGACGCTTGTGCTCGAAGGCAAACTCGTGGATTTTGCAGGCCATATGCGCCGCCTGCGCCGGTCGCTCGGTGAGCTGGGCATGGCCTTCGCTTTGACGGATGCAGATCTGCTCGAAATCCACCGCGAACTGATCCGGCGCAACGATATAGAAGAAGGCTTGGTTTACCTGCAGGTGACGCGTGGTGCCGCCGATCGCGACTTTCTCTTTCCCGCCGAAGAAACACCGAACACCGTGGTGCTCTTCACGCAAAAGAAATCACTTCTCGACAGCCCGCTGGCGGAGCGCGGCCAGCATATCGTGACCGTCGAGGACCTGCGGTGGCGGCGCTGCGACATCAAGACCGTGCAACTCCTTTATCCCTCGATGGCAAAAATGGAGGCCAAGTCACGGGGCGCTGACGATGCGTGGCTGGTCAAGGACGGCTATGTGACGGAAGGCTCATCGAACAACGCCTATATCATCACGCCGGATGGAACGGTTGTGACCAGAGATCTGTCGACTGATATCCTGCACGGTATCACGCGCCAGGCCGTTCTCCAATGCGCGGAGGATCTTCAGCTGAGGATCGAGGAACGACCCTTCACGGTCGAGGAGGCCGAGAATGCGGTAGAAGCTTTTTCGACCTCGGCCTCTGGTCTGGTTAATCCGGTCGTGATGATCAACGGCCACGAGGTCGGCCGCGGAAAGCCGGGGCCGATCGCGGCCCGGCTTCGGCAGATCTACATCGAGCGCAGCCGGGCTTCTGCGGTCTAGCAACGCCAATCGTGCGCCGACCGGCTTTCGCGCCGCGTCTTTTGGATTATCGAGGGAAACATGAAGGTCATCGTTCTCGGCGCGGGCGTCATCGGCGTCACGACGGCTAACTAGCTGGCGAAGGCAGCCACCAGGTAACCGTCATCGACCGGCAGCCAGGCCCGGCGCTGGAAACCAGCGTCGCCACTGCAGGAGAGATCTCCTTCGGCTATTGTTCTCCTTGGGCAGCGCTGGAATCCCGCTAAAGGCACTGAAGTGGATGCTCATGAAGCATGTGCCGCTCATCCTCCGACCCAAAGTCGGGGCCGCATTTCGGCCTGCCATGAGATTGAGTTCTCTGCATCCGCCGAATGACTCTCACAACCGTACCCGTCAGTGCCGGGTGCTGTCTGTGACGAATCTACTTTGCAAAGCGGTGGACATTTCAACTTCACAGCCACAGACCGGTTCTATGGGCGCTGGAAGTGGGTTTCATACAAGTCTCTATGCAATCAGGCCCCCGCAACCAAACATTCCAGTGATAACAAATCGCGCGCATCAGCCTCCCCAACCGAGATGAGAGCCTCGGCGGTTTTTGATACGCCAAATGGCGCGATGGGAGCAACCGGCGGAAGCGCGAAGCTTTCATCTTGCGTAGTGTTGGAGCCGGTTGCGGCGATGGTCCCGGCATAGGTTGCCGGAGTCTGGTATCCGAGCGATGAGTGCGACCGGAAATGATTGTAGTCGTCGGCCCATTCGGCAATGGCGCTGCGGGCATGATCGAGACCGAAGAACAGGCTCTCGTTGAGCAACTCGTCGCGCATGCGGCCGTTGAAACTCTCGACATATCCATTCTGCATCGGTCTTCCCGGCGCGATGTAGTGCCATTCAACCTTGTGATCCTTCGACCAGGCAAGGATGGCATTCGAGGTCAGTTCGGTCCCATTGTCGGAGACAATCATGCCGGGCTTGCCGCGCCGTTCGACCAGCGTCGTCAGTTCGCGAGCAACACGACGGCCAGAGATTGACGTATCTGGGATCGCCGCCAGGCATTCGCGCGTTACGTCATCGACAACGTTGAGCACGCGGAAGCGTCTGCCGCAGGCGAACTGATCGTGGACGAAATCCAGCGACCAGCGGGCGTTTGCCTTTGCTTCGACGAGGATCGGCGCACGCGTGCCGACGGCGCGACGCCTGGCTTTGCGCTTGCGGACAGAAAGTCCTTCCTCACGATAAAGGCGGTAGATGCGATTGACGCCGGACGGCTCTCCATCACGCCGAAGCAGGATGAACAGCCGTCGGTATCCGAAACGCCGCCGCTCATTGGCCAGATCGCGCAGCTTCGCTCGTAAGCTCGACTTCCGGCGGTCGGCAGGATCGGTAGCGTACCATCTTGCGGTCAGCCGATATAATCTGGCAGGCCCGCCGTTCCGAAAGTCCCATGACGGCCTTCAGATGCGCGACGGCGTCACGCTTGGCGGCGGGCCCTACCATTAATGGGATGGTCCGCCTCGTCCTCCTGCCGCATCATGAGGCGGTCAAACCAAAGGAGGTTGTTGCTATGCCTAAACGCAATGTACCGCGTCCCGCGGCGGTCTATGGGATTGATATTGGGAAGAACATCTTCCACGTCGTCGCATTGGAGAGCGACGGTACAGTCGTCCAACGCGTTCGGTTCCGACGGGACACGTTGCTTCAGTTCTTCCAGAGGGCAGCACCGGCGATCGTCGGGATGGAATCTTGCGCAGGGTCTCAGTGGATCGCGAGGAGGATCCAGGCACTCGGTCACAAGGTACGGCTGATCCCAGCCCAGTTTGTGAAGCCATACGTCAAGCGAATAAGAGTGACATCATCGACGCGGAGGCGATCGCTGAGGCCGCCACGCGACCAACGATGCGATTTGCTGCACTCAAGACTGAGGAGCAGGCCGACCTCCAAGCCTTGCACCGGGTGCGTGACCAGATGATCGGCACACGAACCCGCTTGATAAACCAGATGCGGGCGTTCTGCCTCGAATATGGTGTGGCGCTACGGCAGGGTGCAGGTCTGTTCAAGCTCGACCTGCCCGCAGCTCTCAAAGATCCAGCAAACGATCTTTCGCCGGCAATGCGCAAACTGCTCGACGATCTGTTTGACGATCTGCGTCAGTTGGAAAAGCGGATTGCTGATGTCACGCGCGAGATCGAAGCAATCGCTGATCGAGAGGATGCTGCACGTCGGCTCATGACAATCCCCGGGATCGGAGCTCTCGGTGCGACAGCACTGCTTGCTGCTATTGGAAACGGCAGACAGTTCCAGAAAGCGCGTGATCTGGCCGCATGGTTGGGCCTTGTGCCGCGAGAATACTCGACCGGAGGGAAGCAGAAGCTCCTCGGGATCAGCAAGCGAGGCAACCGGTATGTCCGTAAACTGCTGGTCCACGGTGCCCGATCCTGCTTCCGACACCTCGACCGAACAAAGGATCGACTGGGAAGCTGGCTGGATGGTCTTCAAGCCCGAATGCATCCAAACAAAGCTGTTGTCGCATTTGCCGCCAAAATGGCCCGGATCGTCTGGGTCGTCCTGACCAAGTCAGGAGCGCTCTACGAACGCAGAGACCCTGCCTTCACCTGACGCTCCTGGTTCGATTGCAAGGCTCGGGAATAGTGATGACGAAACAGTGGATCAACACGCCGTAAGCCCTGTCCAAAAAAGCGGGCTTTCGTGCCCGAACCATTTATTGGGAACGGCGTGTGCGGATCTCATCATGGCCTGGCTGCAACCGCAGCCCACTCGCGAGAGGCCGGATACATTTATGCAACTGGAATCATCATTTACGATGTCGCGAACCCTTGCACGGACGAGGCGGACCATACATTTTTTGAAAGAAGCTCGCGAAGCGCGGCAACATCCAACATCTGCTCGGCCAGCAGTTTCTTCAACTTGGCGTTCTCTTCCTCAAGCGCTGTCAGACGCTTCGCCTCGGAGACTTCCATGCCCCCGTATTTGGCTTTCCAGTTATAAAACGTCGCTTCTGAAATCCCGTGCTTGCGGCACAGGTCGGCCGCTTTCGCGCCAGCCTCCTGCTCCTTCAGAACCGCAATAATCTGCTCTTCCGTAAATCTCTGCTTCTTCATTCGTCCGTCCTTTGAATGGCCGGACTCTAATCAATTCTGGAGGAAATTCGCAGTGGCAGGTCATACGCGTCCTCATTGACTGCGACTCTTGGGCTTCCCAAACGGCAATGAATCAGAATCTCTGGTGCGAACTGCAAACCGGAGATTTAC
>NZ_STFZ01000036.1:0-20430 GCF_005222845.1 Rhizobium sp. FY34
AGAAGAACGATACTACGCCATGCTGGACGCAACGGCCATGGCCGCATAACTTAAACCAAACGGTCTCCGGAAAACTCGGGGCGGTTCATAGACGCGGTTCAGCAGTGCAGTCGATGAGAATACAAGCGGTACCTGCCGATCAAGCCACACACCCTGGCGAATGCAGTAAAAAACTTATCACTTGTTGAAATCGCAAAAACGAAAGCACGACATCTCTTGACGTCGAGTTCCCGATCCAGGGAATTTATTGCCCCTGCGATTGAGAAAATTGAGAGGCCCGCAGGCTGAACGACCGAAATGAAGGCGCAAAGCGGTCATAGCCTCCCTCTTTAGCCGCGCCGGACGGTAGACCGAACCAATCATTTTGGCGAAGTTCATTCGATTGCGGCAGACTACTTCTGCAATGCCAGTGAATAGCGGGTATGCCGACGTTCGCCCGTCCGCGTAAATGCACCGATCTCAACGAGCTGCTGAAGGTCGCGTGTTGCTGTAGCGCGAGAAGTGCTTGTGATCGAGATGTAGTTTTCCGCACTTAGGCCACCCTTGAAGCCCGCGGTACCTTCCTTGAAGATGCGCGCAACCACCTTTCCCTGCCGCTCGTTCAGTCGATCTCGAAACCGGTCGTAGAATTTCGCCTTCTGAATGAAAAAATCTATGCGCTGAAGCGTTGCCCGTTGAGCATCCAAGATCGTTTCTGAAAAGAAGACGATCCAGCCGGTGATATCAAGCGTGCGTTGGTGTCGCTCAAGTTCCGAGTAGTAGGCTCTCCGCCTCTTCTCGATCGTAAAGGCGAGTGAAATCAAACTTGGTTGCCCAATGTTTTGTGCGAGTGATTTCTCGGCGAGAGCGCGACCTATTCGGCCGTTCCCATCCTCAAATGGATGAATGCTTTCAAAATAGAGATGGCCTATCGCTGCACGTGTCAAAGCTTGAAGCGGCTTTTGGCCATCTTGTCCGGATTGATTGAACCATGTGATGAAGTTCTCCATCTCAGCTTGAACCTGGCGAGATGGAGGAGCCTCGAAATGGATTGTGGGTTTATCCAATCGACCTGATACGATCTGCATGGCGTCTTCATGCTCGCGGTAAGCGCCGATCGTCTCAATGTATCGATTTCCGGCCATCAGCATTGAATGCCAACGGAACAGTCCCTCGTGACCCAACGGCCTATGCCAGGTTCGATAGACATCCGCCATCATCTCGGCGATCCCGCGCTCTTGGGGGCGTACCTGTCTATCATCGGCGTCGAGCCCGAACTGCCGGCGAAGTGATGACTGGACACTTAGCCGGTCAAGAAACTCCCCCTCGATCTCTGATGTCTTGACCGCTTCGTCGCTGAGTAACTCAATACGAAGTTGGTAGCTGTCATCATCGTTGAAATGCCGAACTGCACCAATGACCTCGCCGGCGGACTGGAGGAATTTCCGCTCTAACGACATCAGGCTTGCGGCATCATACCGGAAATTTGGCCAATCAGCGTTTTGCCAGTTCCATTCCATGAGTTTTAGCCAGCCCCTCTATAACTCATAAATACGGCCATCTATGAGCTATTGCAAGCCTGTCTATCGCTCATCGCCACAATCAAAGCTCATCACTGAAACATCAGCGATCAAAGGCTACCCGCCAAGGTGAACACATCTTGCAGAAGCCCACGCGTCTTCCACCTGCCCTCGGTCTAGGGCGAGCCCCATGGCCGGCAACATGATGATTGGAAGTCAATGCCCCGTTGATTGGAAGTGGCTTAGCCATAATCCGAGACTGAGTGAAGGGTGGGCCATCCCCACTGGCGAGCCATGGTTCTTCTGACGTCCTTGGGGGTGACCGCGGCGATGATCGGATCACCTACATAATCCCCCAGGCTCGAAACCTTCCCCTCCCCGTCATCTCCCGAAGTCCGAGCTCCTGCACGATGCGCCGCGCCCCTTGCGGCGTGACCTCGAGCGTCTTTGCCACCATGCCAGCCGAGATCAGCGGCCTAGCCATGACAAGCTCGACGAGCTCCGGCAGTCTGGATGACGTCCGGCGTCCCTCAAGCTTTCGCATCATCATCTGGCGCGCCAGCACCAGCCGGTCATGCTCCTTCAATCCCGCCTCCGCAGCGATGGTCAGCGCAGCTGATATCGCCAGTAACCGTGTCTCCCGATCACGATGCCGGCGCCGATCCACGGGGATGGCCTTGAGCCCAAGATTGATCGCGGCGAGATGGCCGACGGTGGTAACGCCGCCTTCGCGCAGGACAGAGGCGGCGAGCAGCCGGCCGAGCCAGGGTGCGTGCTGGAGGACGGCGATTTCATTCCAGGCATCGAGGGCGACGATTGCCCGCAAGACCGGCGGAAGATCCTGGGTCCGGCCAAGGACGGCTTGCCACTCCTCCAGCCGTTCGTCCTCATCCCAGTCGAGATCGTAGACGAAGGGATCCTTATCCGGAGCGTTTCTGGCACGGCCCGGCTTCTTCGCTTCTTCGATCGCGACCCCGGATCGGGCGAGCACCGCATCGATCGCGGCAAACGCATCACCCAGACCATCTTCAGCCTCATCCTCCAGCTCCCCTACCCCAGCCCGGGCATCGCCCACCCCAACCTCGCCGCCCGGCAACCCCTCGCCGTCTCCACCCAATGATGCTCCGGCCCACGGCCGGCCGCTGAGGGAGGCGAGGCCCGGGCTTGACAGCGCCCAGGCGGGTGCATGGGCAGCAATGCGGCGTCGGGTTTTCAGAATGTCGCGGGCGATGGTGAGTTCGTGGGTGGGTGCGCGGATATCTCGAAGCGCGTCATGCAGGACGAGGTCTTCGAGATGGACGAGTTCGCCATCAACCCAGAGCGAGGCATGGGCATCGAGGAAATGGGAACGCTCCAGAAAGCCCTCGCCGACGGGAGAGCGGGCAATGCGCTCGTCGAGACGGGCAAGCGCGACCGCTGCCTCGGACATCGGCCGCAGCAGGCTCTGGATGGGCAATCTGGCGAGATCGTAAGACATTGAAATTATGGTAAATGATTCGTTAAGCGAAAGCTACATCCACATTACGGTTCTGTACATTGTATGAATGATCCCAAGGTCTCTAACCTCCGATAAGTAACCCTTATCGGTGGTGATCAGATCTACCAGTTGACCAACCATTGCGGCCGCTTTATCCTCAACGAAAATCATCAACTGCTGGGAAGCTCGCCATGAATACCACTGTCAAGATTTCCGAAGCAAAGGCCCATCTGTCCGAACTACTCGTTCGGGTGGAGGCCGGCGAAGACGTGATCATATCGCGCGGTAGCGACCCGATTGCACGGTTGTCGCGGATCCGCAAGGAAACCGATCTCCAGCTCCTCGTCAACGAGGTGAGGGCTGCCCGTGGCCGGGCAACGCCCTCATCTCATGAAGAGATCATGTCCTGGCGCGACGAAGGCCGTCGATAATGTCCTTTGTTATCGATGCATCCCTGGCTGCTGCCTGGCTGTTGCCGGAAGAATACAGCGAAGCGGCCGAGGCGGTGATTGGATCGATTTCAGATCCCTGCCCCGTGCCGTCGCTGTTCTGGTTTGAGGTCCGCAATATTCTTGCCATGTCCGAGCGGCGGGGTCGGACTGCCCCTGGCAGCGCGCTTCTGGGAATGGAGCGAGTTCGTCGGTTGCCAATCGACGATGCGGGCATCGGCAGTGACGGTTCAGTTCTGCTTCTGGCTTCCAATCACACGCTCAGTGCCTATGACGCCGCTTATCTCGCTTTGGCAATTAATAGAAGCGTTCCCCTGGCGACACTCGACCGCAAACTGGCTGCCGCAACGCGTAGGGAAAGTGTCGTCGTTCTCGGCCCCTTCGCCCATGGCGATTGACCGACCAGCCGACGACGCTGTCCATCGCCGCGGCGAGCAACTCGACACCATCGCGTCAGTGCTGCCGATCGACCGGCGCGACAAGCTCGCCGAAATCCTGACGGACCAAGACGTCGGGACGCTCCGCCACCTCGTCAATCAAGGCATGGGCGAAAACACGCTGCGCGCGCTCACGTCTGATCTTGCCTATCTGCAGGCCTGGTCTCTGGCTGCAATCGGAGGCTCTCTTCCCTGGCCAGCACCAGAAGCCCTGCTCCTGAAATTCGTTGCCCACCATCTCTGGGATCCAGAAAAGCGCCTGAGCGATCCGCAGCATGGTATGCCAGCGGCGGTGGAGAGCAAGCTTCGCATTCAAGGTTTTTTAAAATCATTGGGCCCGCATGCCCCTGACACGGTGCGGCGGCGTCTGGCGAGCTGGTCAACGCTCACGAAATGGCGAGGATTACAAGGCACGTTCTCCTCCCCTGCCCTCAAGTCTGCCATCCGGCTTTCGGTGCGCGCCACGCCGCGTCCGCGCAAGCGCAAAAGCGCCAAGGCAGTCACGGTCGATGTTCTCTCACATCTGCTGGGCACCTGTCGCATGGACAGTCTCAAGGATCTGAGGGACCGGGCCATTCTGATGGTCGCCTTTGCTTCCGGCGGCCGTCGCAGAAGCGAGATTGCAGGTTTGCGGACAGAGCAGCTGAACACAGAGGCCTCCATTCCCGTTGATGGCGATGCTCCCCTCCCCTCGCTGTCCATTCATTTGGGGCGAACCAAAACCAGCGGCGGTGACAGTGGCGAAGTGGTCTATCTTACCGGTCGGCCCGTCGATGCCCTCAATGCCTGGCTTGAGGCCGCCCGGATTGAGCGTGGCAGCGTATTTCGGGCGATTGACCGCTGGGGCAATGTTTCGAAACGGGGGCTCGATCCAAAAGCCATCAACGATATCGTCAAGCAGCGCGCCCTCTTGGCCGGGTTGGATCCGAGGGAGTTTTCTGCCCATGGTCTACGTTCCGGTTATCTCACTGAAGCGGCCAATCGTGGCATTCCACTGCCCGAGGCCATGGAGCAGTCCCGGCATCGATCCGTTCAGCAGGCCTCGGAGTACTACAATAGCGCCACACGCCGCAGCGGCAGGGCGGCAAGGCTCATGGATTGAGAAATTGATCGGCGTCGACCATGGGTGACAGACTTAAACGAAGTTGCCTCCGGCAAACCCGGTGCGGTTCAGAAAAGAAAATTATGGCATCACATCAACGCGCTCAAACGGAACAGACGCTGCCTTCAGAGGCAATGATGGCTCTGGTGTTTTTGGGAGATTCAGGCTTTGCAGGTCGTGGGCGCTTGGAAGATGTCTTGCGCAATGCTTTTCCCGCTGCAGCCTCCGAGATAGAGGGTGGCAAAGGCCAGGATCCTTTGTTTATTTTTGTTTATGAAGGTGTGCTCTGCACTGTTATGTGCATGGATGCTCCTGCTCCTATGCAGGCTGCGGATCCACAATTCGTCAATGCCTGGTTCTGGCCAACGGCGTGGGATGAGTTGAGCAAGCATCGGGCGCATATTGTGGTCTCGACTGCGGGCGGGAACAGCCCAAAACACCGGGCCTTGATTCTTCAGCGCCTGCTTTCCGCCACTTTATCCGTCTCGCCTTCGGCCATTGGGGTGAACTACGCGTCGTCGGGAGCATTGCTGCCAACAAAACTGGCCTTTCCGATGCTGCAACAGGCCGATCAAATAGCGCTGATGCTGTTTTTGTCTTGCTTTTTTGCACGGGAAGCCGAGGGAAGCTTTCCTCGCCCCGGTATCTTTGCCTCGACCAAAGGCCTGTCGGATTTTGGCGTGATGGAAATCGAAGCGCATGGATTTACTGGGCAACTCAGGGAGCTTCAGCCTCTCATCCTGTCATTCGCCTCAAGCCTGCTGGAGCAACAAAGCCATTTCAAGGATGGCGATACGCTCAATGTGGGGGATGGCGAAAATATATAGATCCAAATCCTGAAATCGATGCTTTACGATGCTAACGTCTATTGTTTGTATTTCCAGTAATTGGCTGCATTCTGGATCAATTAACAGAAGAACATACGACGGCGATGCTGAAATTTGATTTTGCTCAAAATCAAAAAAAGGGAGGGAATCTTAATGGGATTTTTCTCATCGTTTATGGGGATATTCAAGGGGCTACAATCAAGAATTCCAATAAAAATTACATCTTCAAATTTTATTATTAAAAAAACAATATTAAAAAATCAAGATAGAGAAATTGTAATATCTTTGGCGAAAAATAAAAATGGAGATTATTACTCAGTTATAACTTTATTTCAAAATGATTGGTCTAATGATTATCGTTTAAATAAAGAAGAGATGAAGTTATTTGTAGAAAATATGCAGTCTGTTATCGATTATATCGATTCTCTCGATAGAGATGAAGGTGGAGTTATGTAAAATGGATTTATCCTTTTCGATGAGCGGAAGACTCGCTGACAAAAATTTCAATTCAGGGGTTTGAGTAGCAACAGAACAGAAAACCTACATAAGCTTCGCTGAATCGTTGCTCTCATCCGTGGGTCAAGGTGGCCCCTGAACATTAAAGGGGCACAGATATACGGTAGGCGGATCGCTGGGCGAATGCTGAACGCAGCTCAGCCCAAGAATGGGATACGAGGAACAAAGAATTCAAAGGCTTCGTGGAAAATAGGATGCCAGTCTTGATCAAGTGGTTGCCCTATCGGATGCCAGAAAAACGTAAACGAGTGGCCATGATCGTCTTCCGTAACGTGAATCCAAGCGTCTAGCGCAGGTGCGCTGTAGTGGCTGAAGAAGTGCCATGGAACACGGTCATTCCCGATCTCTTGTACTCCCAAAAAAATCATCGGCGACTGAACAACCAACCCGCTTTCTTCCCTCAGCTCTCTTTCGGCTGCTTGCCGCGGTGTCTCTCCATTTTCAATCGTCCCCTTCACAAACTGTTTTCCAGCCGAAGGATGAATAAACGCGAGAACCTCCAACACTTCTTTCGACACTCTGAGGACAACAGGGCAAACTTTCTCTCTTTTGCTCATTCTATAACAACGCTCTGGGGTTCGGATTCTTTTGTTTCCTTGGAATGAATTCCCCGTTTACGACGTGCTAGCAGTTTTTCACCGTCGGCCCTCAACTCGCCTTTTGGCCCAACGAATCGATAAAGAGTCTGCCGGGTGATACCGAGCTCGCTGCAGAGGTCGGCTACTTTGGTCTCTGGCTTTCCCATGGAGGCCTGAGCCAGACGTAGCTTTGCGGGCGTCATCTTGAACGGCGCTCCGCCATTCCGGCCACGTGCGCGAGCGGCGGCGAGGCCTGCTTTGGTCCGCTCGACGATCAATGCTCGCTCGAACTCGGCGAGAGCGGCGAATATGCCAAACACCAGTCGGCCATTCGCTGTCGAGGTGTCGATTGACGCGCCTTCGCCAGCCAGCACCTTGAGGCCGATCTGTCGTTGGGTCAAATCATCGACCAGATTGACGAGGTGACGGAGATCACGGCCGAGCCGATCAAGCTTCCACACGACAAGGGTGTCACCACGGCGCAGCGCCTTCAGGCAAGCCGCGAGACCCGGACGGTCCTCTTTCTTGCCCGATGCGGCATCCTCGTAAATGTTGCCGGCCTCGACACCAGCCTGTCCCAGCGAGTCACGCTGGAGGTCATGCACTTGGCTACCGTCGGCTTTCGACACCCGCGCATATCCAATTAAAGCTGTCATTTATACGTCCGTCTGCGTGACAATTTTGATTTGGCCGCGCCAAAGCCTGTAGATTGTCACATAACCCGTCTTGCAAAGTAAGCTCCGCGAACGGTTTTCTCCATTGTTTTTATGACATATGGAGCGCCGATGCCTCGCCGCATGATTTTGACGGATGCCGAACAGCAGAACTTTCTCGCCCTGCCCACCGACGACGACACCCTGATCCGCCATTGGAGCCTCAACGATGAAGACCATCGTCTTCTTGAAACGCGCCGGCGAGACGATACTCGCCTTGGCCTGGCGCTTCAGCTTTGTGCGCTCCGTTATCCTGGCCGTCTCATCCAGCGCGGGGAGGTCATCCCGGAAAGCTCAATCACCTTTCTGGCCGATCAGCTCCAGATCGAGCCGGAAGCTCTTGCTACCTTTGCACAGAGAGCACCCACCCGCTACGAGCAACTGGCCGTCCTTCGCCAGCATTACGGCTTCAGCGAACTGAGCCACCCGGCGCGCGCCGACCTTCTGGCCTTTGCGCGGGGTGTGGCAATCGCCTCGACCAAGGACAAATTCGTCGTCGCCGCTCTGGCCGATGAGATGCGCCGGCGGCGTATCGTCATTCCCGGCATCACCGTGATCGAACGGATGGCCGGGCAGGCATGCACTGAGGCTGAGGAAGCGCTGTTCGCCGATGTTACCGGAAGACTGACGCCGGACATCATTGTCAGGATGGAGGCGCTGCTCGGTATCGGACCACGCGTCCGCCAGAGCGGCGTTTCGTGGTTACGTGAACCGCCCGG
Organism: Rhizobium sp. FY34; assembly: GCF_005222845.1. Lineage (GTDB taxonomy): Bacteria > Pseudomonadota > Alphaproteobacteria > Rhizobiales > Rhizobiaceae > Neorhizobium. The sequence goes on from NZ_STFZ01000036.1 coordinate 8,318, forward strand.
AAAAGCTGGCGACGCAGCCATGCGAGGATTGATCGATCGGCTTGAGGCCGTGCGACATGTCGGCCTTTCCAGTGATGTGCTTCAGGCTGTCCCGACGCATCCTGTCAGCCGCATGGCCCAGGAAGGTCGCCGCCTGACCGCTCAGAACTTCGAGCAAATGCGGCCAGGACGCCGATATGCTACCTTGGCAGCCTTCCTTCTGGAGACGGAAATAGCCCTCACGGATTCAGCGATCGCTATGTTTGAAATCCTGATCGGCAAGGCGTTTCGGCGGGCCGAGGCCGAGCGGGACAAACAACTTCTGGAAACCGCCACCTCGGCAACTTCCGCGCTGGATTTCTTCGCGAGCTTTGGTGAGTCCATTGCCGCCAGGCGGGACACGGGCCTACCCTCGACGAGGCGGTCAATGCAGTCGGTGGCTGGGAGCAATTGATGCAGGCAACCGCGGCTGCAAAGGCAGCTTCCCGCACCCGCAAGGACGATGATCTAATCGCCTATCTACCGGCGCAATACATGCGTATCCGACGCTTTGCGGCCCCATTCTTGGCAGCCTTCACATTCGAGGGCAATCGTCAGAACCGTGATTTCATTAGCGTGGTGGTGCAGATGGCGGCTCGTGTAAAGAGCCGCCGTCGATCTGTAGAGGCCCCCTGGACGAAAGGCGCACTCGATCTGGTCGACAAGCGCTGGAGCAAGGAGATCAGGACACCAGATGGCTCGGTCGATAGCAAGATGCTGGAACTCTTCGTCATCGTCGAGCTGAAGAACCGGATCGCTGCCAACGAGATCTGGATCAAAGGCTCCCGCACATATCGTGCCCTCGATGAGGGCATGATTTCCCACCAGACTTACGCCATCATCAAAGCCGAGGCCCGCATTCCGGTTGCCATTCCGGTCGATGTCGAGATTTACCTCGCCCAGAAAGTCGAGACACTCGATCAAAAACTCCGTGAGGCAGCAAGCCGGCTGGAGACCGGTCGAGGCGACACACGGATCGGCGCAAAGGGCTTGCGGGTGCCAGCGGCCAAAACCATCGAGAGCGAAGCCGCACTCGCCTTCGCAAAGAGAGTGGCGAGCAGCATGCCGCCGATCAGGTTGACGGATCTTGTCGCTGACGTGGATCGAATGACCGGTTTCAGCTCGCTGTTCGAGCACCTTCAGACAGGGCGGACGCCAAGCGACATGCGTGTGTTCTATGCCGCGCTGATCGCCGAGGCCACCAATCTCGGCTTCTCGAAGATGGCGCTGGCTTGCCCCGGCATCACACGCCGCCAGCTGCAGCAGATGGCAATCTGGCACTTCAGGGAGGAAACCTTCACGTTGGCCCTCGCCAGGCTGGTCGAGGCTCAGCACGCTGCGCCATTTGCTCCCATCTTCGGTTCGCACACAATATCATCCTCTGATGGGCAACATATCCATCTCGGCGATGGCGGCGAAATCGCCGGCAGCGTCAACGGTCGTTACGGAAACAACCCGATTATCAAGCTCTACACGGCGATCTCAGGCCGATATGCTCCCTTCCATACCAAAATCATCGCCGCCACGGCGAGTGAGGCAGTCCATGTTCTCGACGCCCTTCTCGAAACGGATGCTGGCCTCGACATCGTTCGCCATCATGTCGATGGCGGTGGCGTCAGCGATCTTGTCTTCGCCCTTTGCCATGCGCTCGGCTTCGCATTCGTGCCACGCATTCCTGATCTCGACGGGCGATGCCTCTATGGCTTCGGACCTGGCAAGCAATATGGAATTCTCCAGAATGTCATGGGCGATCGCATCGATGCCGACCTGATCCGAGCGCATTGGGACGATATTCTGCGCCTGATGACTTCGCTGCGCACGCGCACCGTCAGCGCCTCGCTCATGCTCAAAAGGCTGTCGGCGACAACCAGGCAAAGTGGCTTTTCTCAGGCACTACGCCAGATGGGCCGGATCGAGCGAACTCTGTTTACCCTGGACTGGATCAATGACGAGGATCTGAGAAAGACGACAACGGCAGAGCTGAACAAAGGGGAAAGCCGCAACAGCCTCGTGCGTGCGGTCAATCTCCATCGCCTCGGTCGCTTCCGAGATCGCAGCCAGGAAAATCTGTCGATCCGGGCATCCGCTCTCAACCTAGTCGTCACCGCCATCATCCACTGGAACACGATCTACATCGGCCGCGTGGTCGAGGCTTTGCGTGCCGCCGGGCACCACGTGCCCGATCATCTGCTATCGAGCATGTCACCGCTCACCTGGGAGCACGTAAATCTCACCGGCGATTACATATGGGAGGACAAGCCTGCGCTCGACGATTCGGGCTTCCGACCACTGCCGTTCGCGATCTGATCCGCTTACCGTATATCTGTGCCCCTTTAATGTTCAGGGACCTTCTTGCCTGCTTCCAGAAATTCCTTCGACCAACTGTAATAAAGGCTCTCGGCAATGCCTTCGCGACGGCAAAGAGCCGCAATGCTCTCCTCGCCACGCAGGCCTTCCAGCACAATGCGGATTTTATCCTCGGCCGAGTGATGCTTGCGCGTCGCACGGCGGATGTCCTTGATGACGTGTTCGGCAGCAGGTTTCTGCGGCCCGGCTTTCTGTCTCATCTTCGCTTCCTTTGATCGAGCTACGATGAACCAGAAATCCTCTCCTCTCAATTAAACACGATCTGTCTCAAGGGCGCTGATGTCGGACAGATACCTCTCCTGCAAAGCGCCGGCTTCAGCGAGATCGCCTTCCTTCCGATTGACACCGTGACCCGCGCCCAACTGATCCGCGCCACCTGGGCAGAACGCTTTTCGCTGCTGTCGTTCGCGCAGGGACGATTCATGATGGTGGCGAGGAAAAGATGAACCTGCCAGCCTAAGGGCTCCATGAAGCCTTTCGGCCCCGCATAGGTGCCGAACCCTACACCGTTTTCAATTTTCAGTCGCAACGTGGTCCGTCCACAAGGCTGCCGGGAGGAAAGTCTTTGGCAATCTCGGCCAGCGTCACGCCGGCAAACCGGGTGAGAAGCAATTGCTCGGCTTCCGCGAAGACATCCTTCAAAGTGGCATTCACCGCCCGTTCAATCAGGCAACCCGGCATGTCATAGGCGGGGCCGACGGCAAAGACGGAGGGTTCGCCGACGGCGCGATAGATGTCGAGGAGCGTCAGCTCCTCCAGCGGTTTTGAGAGGGTCCAACCCCCACCATGACCTTTTTCCGAGCGGACATAGCCCTGCTCGCGCAGGCCCGCCATCGTGCGGCGGATAACAACCGGGTTGGCGTTCAGCATGCACGCGATCATGTCCGACGTCATGGCGCCGTCATGATGGCCCATATGGATCATCACATGCAGCATCCTGGATAGCCGGCTATCGTGTCGCATCGCAATATTTCCTGTCCAACATCCCAGACGACCAAACGTACTCGCAAAACGTTCGATACCACGCCCAACGGTGTCATGTCACAAGAAAGGTTGCATGACTATTGACTCCCCAATCACGTAACTTATGTTGTATCGAGAACCAAGGAGCATGTCATGGGCGATCCCATTCACGACGTCATCATCATCGGCGGCAGCTATGCCGGCCTTTCCGCCGCCCTTCAGCTCGGCCGCGCCCGGCGCAATGTGCTGGTCATTGACGAGGGCAGGCGTCGCAATCGCTTTGCAAGCCACTCACATGGTTTCCTGACGCAGGACGGCGCAGAACCCGCGAAGATCGCCGCTGATGCGCGGGTACAGGTGATGGAATACAAGACCGTGAACTGGCTTTCTGCGCGGGCGGACAGTGCTGCAAGGGTCGAGGCGATCGACGCATCGGACGCGGGCTTCGAGGTCCTGGCCAATGGTCAGCGGTATCGCGCGCGCCGGCTGCTGCTGGCAACCGGAGTGAGGGATATCCTGCCTGAGATCCAAGGCCTTGCGGAACGCTGGGGCAAGGCTGTGTTCCATTGCCCCTATTGCCACGGCTATGAGCTGAACGAGGGCAGGATCGGCGTCATCGCGGGATCAGAATTGCCAATGCATCACGCGCTGATGCTGCCCGACTGGGGGCCGACGACATTGCTGGTCAACGGCGCCTTCGAACCGAATGCAGAACAGCTCCAAAACCTGGCCGAACGTGGTGTGTCGGTCGAACGCAATCTCATCGAAGCGATCACCGGCCATGCCGACATCCGGCTTGCCGATGGACACACCTTGTCCTTTGCCGGGCTATTTGCACTAGCGCCCTTCGAGATGACCAGCCCGATCCCTAAGGAACTCGGTCTCGATTTCGAGCAGGGGCCAATTGGATCGGTGATCAAGACGGACCCGATGAAGGAAACCAGCATGCCGGGCGTCTTCGCCTGCGGCGATGCCGCAAGGCCGATGGCATCCGTTGCACTCGCCGTCGGCGACGGAAACCTTGCCGGCGCAGGGCTGCACCGCTCCCTGCTGTTCGGCAAGATTTAAAGCGGCAGAGCTGAGGTAAGACTTTTTGTTCTCGTGGTCCCAAACGGTAATAAGCGGATCAAAGGTCTGTCGCCTTGAACCAATTCGAACCTAGAACCCTCTCCTCGCGAGGGGCAGTAGTCATATGTCTTTTCAGGGCATCGTAAACTTAATGGACGAAGGGCCAGCGAAAGACGCTATCCGCAGATATCTCTCATACTCGGGCAATTTTCGCCCACAGGCTCGTCGCCTCCGCGCGCAGTTCGCGATGATGGCCGGGATTTATGTCGTGGCGCGGGATGTGGAACAGGTTGGCGATCGGGTCATGGATAGAGACAAATCGTTGTAGATGGCGCCGAGATTTGAAGCGCTTCATGATCCGCTCTCGCCGCCGGATTGGTTGGTGCGAATTCTCCGCCCGATTGTTCAACCCTTTGTGGGAACGATGCTCAACACCGGGCATGATCTCCCGCTTTGCAGCGCAGTAGGATAGCAGCTTGTCTGTGATCATCACCCGCGGTGACCGTCTCTGGCCCTTCAGAAGCTTGCGCATCAGGCGCTTGGCGGCCTTTGCATTTCGGCGGCTTTGCAAGAAAACCTCCAATACGAAACCGTCCTGATCAACTGCGCGCCACAGCCAATGCTTCTTGCCGCGAATTGAAACAACGGGTTCATCGAGATGCCACTTGTCCCCAAGCCGACCGGATGATTGCCGACGGATCTCGTTGGCAAAGGTGCGGCCAAACTTCTCCGCCCACAGCCGGACCGTCTGATGAGAGACAATGATCCCACGGGCAGCCAGCAAGCCCTCAACCATCCGCAGGCTGAGAGGAAAACGGAAATAGAGCCACACGGCGTGAGCAATGATTTCATCGGGAAAGCGATGGCGGCGATAGAGAGGATCACGGTATGTCATGGCCCGTCATTCGCACATCGAATTCCACATTCCGTTAAGTTGACGATGCCACTTAAAGACGCCGATGATCGTTGCGCTCGCGCGTAAGCTGCTCGTGGCCCTCTGGAAGTATGTGAGCTCCGGCGTCGTCATCGAAGGTGCAATCATAAAAACCGCCTGAAACACAAGCAGCTGCGAAACACAGTTTCTAATCCGTCAGGGCCTGATCAGCCCTGACGGATCCAGGTGAACGGACCGGGAATCCTTTTGGCTTTCAACGCCGACCTTGAGTTTGGTCCCGTTCTCCTGAGCCGTGCCCGTGGAAAGCGGGATAATGGTGCAGCCGCGTGAGAGCGGCGACCTGATGTGAGGTTGTATAGGCCCGAGAACCGGGCCGGTAATTGCTATGGGCTCAGACCTTGGATCCGCCTACGAAAGAGAAATTCGATGCCACTCGAATGAACAATTGACAAAAATCCTGATGTAAAAGCATTTGAACCATTGACAGGTAGTTCTAACGACAAATCACTGAGAATACCGGCTCTTCACGCTCAGCGTATTGACTGCAGCTCGGGTATGAATAGGTCGCGTGGGGTGACGACCGGCTTCGGCCTGTCGTGTCAATCCAACAGCAGAAGATTGCCGCTGACTTTCAGAAGCGACAACGCTGGAACTTGTTCAGTTCGATCGCATTCGCGCCAGCTCGATTTCCGACCGTATCGCGCTGCTGAAATACCGTCCAAGCAAAGCGCGCGGCATATGGCGCAGCACGAAATTGCGCAGGCGAAACGCAAGGACGCCTTGCGGAATAAAAACCGCAGCCATCTTATGGCTTCTCGCCTGAAGTCGGCCGATGATCGGCCTCAGACGCGCCTCGTGACGTGCAAGGGCCCCGGTCAGGTCGCCGCACTCTTTGAGGGCTTGCGCTAATATTTCCGCAGAGGCGAGTGCCATACCTGCCCCCTGCCCCGAAACAAGTGTCAGACAATGCGCGGCATCGCCAAGAAGAAGCACCCGGCCCTTCGACCATTGCGGCAGGTCAACCATGGTCAGGCTGTCCACAAAGATGGGATCGTCTGCACTCCCGGCCTGCTCAAGCAGTGCGCGAACCTGCGGATGGCTGGTCGCACTGACGCTGTTGAGCAAAGCCATTTTGTCCGGCACCCGTTCCAATCCGCTGCGCTCGTCGCGCCAGACATGCATGGCGGCAAGACGACCGCCATGCAGCGCATAATATTCGGCGAGATGTCCCGGTTCCGCATAGGATACGAAATCGGTCTCGAAATCCTTTGGAGCGCCAACGTCATAGACCGAGAAATAATAACCAAGCGGCTGAAGACAGTCGCCATCCGGCCCGAACAGGGCCTGCCGCGTGTGCGAACGGAAACCATCGGCACCGATCAAAAGATCTGCCGTCACCGTCTCACCGCTGGTCAGGGTCACGTCAACATGCGTGCCCTTGTCCTTAAAACCGGCCACCGTTTCACCGAAACGGATTTCAGCCGTGGCGGGCAAGCTTTTGGCCAGCGCTCGCACGAGATCGTTTCGGCGTATGGCGAGATAAGGAAGGTCCCGAATGAAATCGCGATACCGCAAGCGCAACAGTTCACGCCCCTTGCTGTCCTTATAAATGTTCTCATCGATCCGGTATGACGCAGCCTCCAGCGTCTCGATCAGGCCCATGCGGCTGACAGTCTCAAAACCTAGGCCGGAGAGGCCGAGCATATAGCCATTCTGACGCAGCTCAGCCGCACGCTCGACCACGAGCGAGCGCCAACCGGCCTTGTCCAGCCACCATGCGGCAGCAAGACCGGCGACACCGGCACCGACAATCACGGCAAGCGGTCTGGTCATTGTAAAACTTCCTTTCTCAAGAGACGCTCGAAGTGGATAAGCAGCGGCGGCACGATTGCTGCCAGTGAGGCCGCCAGAGCAAAGACCGGGGCATAGCCGGCTCTTGCCGCCAACATCGCACCGCTCATGCCGCAGATCGCGGCGGCAATTGCACTGGCGCATTGGAAAAGCGTGAAATCGACACCCGGCTGCTTAGGAGAGGCAAGTGACATCAACCGCGCATAACTGGTGACGAACCCGGCCGCCATGACGGCGCTCTCGATGACAAACAGGCTGACGAAAAGATAGAGATGGTCGGAGGCAAGCAAAACGGCGCTAGCCAGCGCCACAAGTGAAAGCACATGAAGGCCGGCAACAGACAGCATAGCCCGGACCGCCCCGAACCGGTGGGCAAGCGCACCACCGGCTGCAGTGCCGGCAAGCCCCGCCGCCACGCCGCCGCCGCCGTTCAGCAGACCGAGCGTTGCAAGCGGCAAACCGGCATCGACCAGAAACGGCCCGGCCAGCGCCTGCGCCAGCCGCCCGCCCAGTTCGAATGTGATCGCCATGAGGATGCCGATCCGGATCTCGGGCCGCCGCACGGCATTCAGCAATCCGGCAGTGGAGAGTGGTGCGGTCGGCACGGTGACTTCACGAACCGTTGCCATCGGCACTGAAAACAGAAGAACGAGCGCGGCCAGAACGAAGGATGCCACCAACCAGCCGAAGGCCGCATAGACGGCAACGAACAGACCGCTGCCGAAGATCATGCCGAGATAGCCGCCGCCAACCTGCGCCACATTGGCCAGTCCTCGTCGGTTTTCGGGAAACTGTTCGATCAGGAAGGCATCACAGGCGATGTCCACCGTGGCCGATGCCAGTGCCATGAGGACCAGAAGCGCAAGAACAATCGAAAAATCCGCCCCCCCGACAAGGCCAAAGGCCATGAGAGCCAGGACGACGACGGCCTCTCCGGCAAGGATCAGAACCCGCGAACGGCGCCGTCCGCCTGTACCGATGCGCCATCGTTCAACCGGTCCGGCCCAGAGAAACTTCAGGGCCCAAATCAGCATGGCAAGCGAAACGAGACCGATCCGTTCGAGCGCCACATTTTCAGCGCGCAGCACGGCGGGAACGCCGAGGAACGTCAATCCGCCAACGAGACTCTGAGCGGTATAGATGCCGCCGGCCGCGAGCAGAAGGCGCGGCAGGGGTACAGTCGAAGATGCGCGCATGGCCTGGTCAGAATTCCTTGCGCAATGTCAGGCCGAAGGTACGCCCCTTGCCCAGCGTGCCAAGCTCAGAGGCACCATTCACATAACCTGAAGTCTTGTAGGATGTGTCAGCGATGTTCTGGACGTAGAGCTTTGCCGAAAACCCGTCGGCCTTCGCAAAATCGAGGCTGACGTCGAAGGTCGCGTAACCCGATTGTCCGGTGGCATTGGCCTCGTCGAACCAGGTTTTCGAATAGACATTGGCCGCACCGTTGGCCGTCAACGTGCCGTCGAACAGAGTGTCGCTCAGCACATAGGCAATGTTCAGGTGGGCGGTGATATCAGGCGCATAGGGAATGCGGTTACCGTCATAAGACGTGCCGGTATAGGGATCGGTGAAATCGGTAAACTTGGAGCGCCCGAAGGCGGCATTGCCGGTCAGCGTCAGCTTTTCGGTGGCGCGCCATGCCGCCTCCAGTTCGATGCCGGTGCTGGTAGCCTCCCCAGCATTGCGGATGAACTGCTGCCCGACCATGCCGACATAGATCTGCTTGTCGGAGGAGCGGATGTGATAGACGCTCGCCGATAGATCCAGATCGCCGTTGAGAAGCGTGGACTTGAAGCCAGCCTCAAAGTTCCAGTTCGATTCTGGATCATAGGGTGCCGCGTCGATGGACGAGGAAATGCTGTGGTTGAAACCGCCGGGCTTGTAGCCGCGCGAGACCACGCCGAACAGACGCACATCGGGCGTCAGCTGATAGCCGACAGCGAATTTTGGCTGGAGGCTGGTGAAATCTGAAGCGCGCTCGAAATCGAATCCCATGCCCGTGCCGTAGCTATCGGCACGGAAAGCGTCGATGCTCGAGCGATCGTAGGTCGCGCGCAGACCCCCTGTCAGGTCGAGCTGCTCGGTGGCATGCCAAGTGACCTCGCCAAAGGCGGCAACGCTATCTGTTACGATATTGTTGGTCGATGCTCCGTAATAGGGTGCAATTGCGCTCTTCCAGCCCATGAAATCGTTGTGGCTGTACCATAAGCCGGCGACACCGCTGAACAGATCGCCTTCATAGCTCAGGCGCAGTTCCTGCGAGATCGTCTCATCATCCTGCGGCCACTCATAACGGCTGCCCGCACCGGCGGAGAAGTCCCGCTCCACATCGCTTTTCTGATAGCCTGTGATGCCGGACAAGGTGAAATCGCCAAAATGGTAATTCCACTGACCGGAAAGCGTGGTCACATCGCGACGAAGATCGGGAATGTCTCCGTAGACACCGCTCCGGTAGATCCGGTCGTCCACATCGGGCTGGAACGAATAGAGCTCCTCGTGAGACAGCAGCTTCTCCTTCGAATAGCTCACGGCTGCGTCAAAATCGCCACCGGTCGGCGCATAACGGAGCGTGGCCCTGCCATAACCATTATTGGAGGTGTTGATGTCATCCTTGCCGGTTGTTGCATCATCGATATCGCCGGAGAAGTGACGGAAACTGGCTGCATAATCGAAGTAAAGCGCGTCCGGCACCACCACCGCCGTTCCGCCGATCTCAACGGAGGGTTCGTCCAGCGAGACATTCGTTTCGACATAGAAGCGGTTTTCGTCTCTACGCTTTGTGATGATGTTGATCACGCCGCCATAGGCATTTGCCCCATAAAGCGTTCCCTGCGGGCCACGCAAGAGCTCGACGCGCTCCACATCGGTCAGCATTTGCGCAAAGGTCGAGGGCAGTTGCGGCACACCGTCAACATAGACCTGAACGGTCGGATTGAAATAATCCGGCGAGGAAATGCCCCGCACCGTCACGTTGGAATAGACGCGGTTGCCGCGATTGCCCATGCTGACGCCGGGAAACACCTTCTGGAGATCGTCCACCGTGCGCACGCCGCGCTGCGCAAGTTCCTCGCCGGTGACGACCGTGACAGAGGCATCGACCTTGCCGATCTCCTGCTCGCGCTTGGTGGCGGTAATGGTAATTTTCTCCAGAACCGTCTCGCCTTCGGCGTCCTGCGCGCGAGAATCCGCCCCGGAAAGCGCCAGAAGGCACACCGATGCCGTCAAGGCCATTTTTCTACCGCGCAACATATTGAATCCCCAATGCCTGCGAAATAAACTTGAGTTCCGTATTCCAGTTAATAAATGCAAAGGCTAACGTTTTCCGGACGCGAATTGACGGAATCCGGACTAAAAATGGCCACGCAAGGGACCAACGCATGAGCGGCATTGAGACTTCGGTGAAGGAAACGGCAGATGCCGTTGCGATGCAGGACTCGACCAGTTGGAAGACATGCGTCGATGCGGAAATCAACCAGCTTGGCTGGCGCGACGCGACGCGGATCGAGCAGCCCGGCGACGACGTGACCATCTACACGATCGACGTGACACCGCCTGAAGATCTGGTTTTCCGGCCAGAAGGCCCCGCGACCTTTTCCCTTTCCGTCTTTCTCGACGGCGCGGGAACCTTGTCAGTCGATGGGGCCAAGCCGCTCAGCGTGAAGCCTGGAACTGCCGTTTTCTTCGCCTGCGACCGGGTTACGCGTGGCGAAAACCATGTCGATGCCGGCCACCGCCTGAGCATCGTGGATATCCGCCTGGAAAAACCGCTACTCAAAACACTGGGCGGCATTTCGCTCGCGCGCCTTGGCGGTGCCGTGATGACAGAGCACAGCCTGCCGGATCAGGATATTTTCCTGGTCGGCTTCAAGGCGCCTGCCGAACTGCTGACCGTCGCCGCCGATGTTCTGCAATGCCGCTTCGGCGCAGGTCTGGCGCGCCGCGCCTATCTCTATGGCAAGGCTATCCAGGCCGTCAGTATCGGCCTTGATGCCGTGACCCGCCAGTCCGATGGTTCGCCGCTCAAACCCCTGACGGGAGAGGAACTGAAGCGGCTTCGTGCGGCCATGACGCTGATCGAACAGCATTATAGCGCCGACTGGACCATCGCTCGGCTGGCCCGCGAGGTCGGCCTCAATGAGCGCCGCCTCAAGGAAGGATTTCGCCTGGCGATCGGCAAGTCCGTCCATGCCCATCTTCGTGCGACACGGCTCGATGTCGCCGCAACACTTCTTTCCGCAGGCTCCAGCGTCACCGAAGCGGCCTACGCCGTTGGCTTCGACAATCTAAGCCATTTCAGCAAGGCCTTCCGCGAGACAAAGGGTGTACTGCCCAGCCGCTACCGGAGCAGTAGTGCTAATTCTCGGTCTTGAACAGAGTCGGTTGCTCTAAACCGTCGTGCAGCGGGGAGCAGGCGTTGTTGTACTTCCAAGTTGCACAACAATGCGCATCTGGATGCTGTTGCTGTTCGGGGCTCTGAGCGGTCATAGCGTGTGAGCATCAGACGGCACCGTAAACTTAACGCGGGGCGGGTACGATTTTGGATCCTGCCTTCGGTCAGGCGGCGTGCAGGCGTGCGATCTGGCGCGATGTTTCCATGGCTGTTGCTCGCAGCTCACGATGCTGGGTGGATGAGATGTCGTGACGGGGAATGTGAAAGAGGTTGGCAATCGGGGCGTGGATGGAAACAAAGCGTTGAAGCTGCCTTGCTGACTTGAAGCGTGTCATGATCCTCTCACGCCTTCGGATCGGCTGATGGGAGTTTTCCGCCCGATTGTTCAAGCCTTTGTGCGAGCGATGTTCGACACGGGGCATGATGTCGCGTTTTGCGGCGCCATAGGACCGGAGCTTGTCGATGATCATCACACGGGGCGAACGACCTTGCCCTTTCAGAAGCTTTAGCATCAAACGCTTTGCAGCTTTGGCATTCCGGCGGCTCTGGACCAGAACG
>NZ_STFZ01000036.1:20440-32200 GCF_005222845.1 Rhizobium sp. FY34
CATCGAAGTGCCATTTGTCACCGAGCTTGCCGGCCGATCGCCTTCGGATATCATTGGCAAAGTGTCTGCCAAATTTCTCCGCCCAGAGCCTCACGGTCTGGTGAGAGACGATGATGCCACGCGCTGCCAGCATATCCTCGACCATGCGCAGACTGAGCGGAAAACGGAAATAGAGCCACACGGCATGGGCAATCACCTCTGCAGAAAATCGGTGGCGACGATAAAGAGGATCATGGGCAAGTCTGGTCATGCCGACAGATCCCACATTTTGCTCGACGACCAGTTAACGTTACAGTGCCCTCTCGTCGGTATCATTGGCGACCGTGAAACGGCCGCTGCCCTGCGCGTCATGTAGCTGGCTGTAGCGACCGTCCTTGCGGGCGATCAGTTCCGCGTGGCTTCCCTCTTCGGCAATCCGGCCGTCTTCGACTACGACGATGCGATCCGCATTGGCGATGGTCGCAAGCCGATGGGCGATAACCAGCGTGGTGCGGCCTCTGGAGAGTTCTGCCAATGACTGCTGGATGGCGCGCTCTGTTTCCGTGTCGAGGGCAGATGTCGCCTCATCAAGGATGAGAATCGGCGGATTTTTGAGGAAGATGCGGGCAATTGCGAGCCGCTGCTTCTGACCGCCGGAGAGTTTGACTCCGCGCTCGCCGATCACCGTATCGAGACCCGCCGGAAGTGCGGCGATCACATCGTTCAACTTTGCGCGGCGCGCCGCCTCGGCGATCTCGGTTTCCGTTGCACCCAGGCGGCCATAGGCGATGTTATCGCGGATCGTGCCGGCAAACAGGAACACGTCCTGGGCAACAATGCCGATATGGGAGCGCAGCGACCTCAGCGTCATGTCACGGATGTCGATACCGTCGATGCTGATCGCACCGCCCGTCACCTCGTAGAAGCGTGGCAGAAGCGAGCATATCGTCGTCTTGCCCGCGCCCGACGGGCCGACAAAGGCAACGGTTTCGCCGGCCTTGATCGACAGGCTCAACCCGTCGAAGACGGGCCTATGCGGACCATAGCCGAAATACACATCGCGGTACACGACATCTCCCTGGAGCCGCGCGACGGCTTTGGCATGGGCCCTGTCGGCAATATCGGGCCTTGTATCGAGGAACTGGCAATAGCGTTGGAACCCGGCCAGACCCTTCGGATAGGTCTCGATGATCGAATTGATCTTGTCGATGGGGCGGAAGAACACATTGACCAGCAACAGGAAGCCGACAAATCCGCCGGCGGTCAATTCGCCGCGCACCACGAACCATGCGCCGGCCAGCATCACCACCACCTGCACGAAACGCATCGACAGGTAGGAGAGCGACATGGAGGCCGCCATCACCTTGTAGGCGGCAAGCTTGGTGGCGAGATAGTTGCCGTTATTCTCGGCAAACAGTTTTCGTTCGTGATCCTCATTGGCAAAGGCCTGCACCACGCGGATGCCGCCGACATTTTCCTCGATGCGGGCGTTGAACTCTCCCACCCGGCCATAGAGCGCGTGCCAGGTCGCGGTCATGCGCTGGCCATAGACGGTGGTGAGGATGGCCGTGACCGGCACGATGATCGCCGTCAACAGCGCCAGCGGCACATGCACCCAGAGCATCAGCACCAGCGCGCCGACCAGCGTCATGAGAGCGATGAACAGGTCTTCCGGACCATGATGGGCGACCTCGCCGATCTCTTCGAGATCCTTGGTCAGCCGCGCCACCAGATGCCCGGTCTTCTGGTTGTCGAAGAAGCCGAAAGAAAGTTTCTGCAAATGATCGAAGGCCTTGCGGCGCATCTCGGTCTCGATCTTCAGGCCCAGCATGTGTCCCCAATAGGTGACGACAACCTGTAGGCCGGCATTGACCAGATAGATGAGAAGCAGGCCGAGCGAGGCGAACGTGATCAAACCTAGCTGGTTTGTCGGCAGAAGCCTGTCGATGAACAGCGTCACCGCAACGGGAAAGGCCAGTTCCAAGAGGCCAGCGGCGACAGCGGAGGAGAAGTCGAGAGCAAACAGGCCACGATGGGGTCGGTAATAGGCTGAGAAGCGCTTCAACAGCTCACTCATGGAGCCCTCCTTCCATCTTGTTGCTACAGAGACTATGACGAACGAGAGGGCCGCCTTCGGTAAAACTTTCTCGCGTCAGATGCTCTGTTTTTCGCTGCTCGACCTTTGCCAATTCGTTCAACCCCGATCTGCCTCTCCCCTTCGGCACGATGAGCGGTGTGCCGGACACCGGATCGGGGATGATGATGGAGTGCAGGCCGAACACCTCCGCGACCAGCTCTTCGGTGACGATAGCGGAGGGGTTCCCCTCGGCGATGATGATGCCGTCCTTCATGGCGATGAGGTGCGAGGCATAGCGGCAGGCAGGGTTGAGATCATGCAGCACAGCGACGATCGTGCGGCCTCTAGCGTTGAGATCGGCCAGCAGATCCATCAACTCGATCTGGTGGGCGATGTCGAGAAAGGTGGTCGGCTCGTCTAGCAGGAGGATCGGTGTTTGCTGCGCCAGCACCATGGCAATCCACACCCGCTGGCGCTGGCCGCCAGACAGTTCATCCACCAGCCGCCCGGAGAGTTCCGTCAGGCGGGTTGCCTCCATCGCTGCAAGGACGGCCTCCTCATCGGCCATCGACCATTGCCGCAGGAAGGACTGGTGCGGATAGCGCCCCCGCGCCACCAGATCCGCCACCGTAATACCGTCCGGCGCAATCGAGCTTTGTGGTAGGAGACCAAGGCGGCGGGCAACCTCCTTTACCGGCATATCGGCAATGCTGCGCCCGTCGAGGATCACCTGTCCCGCCGAAGGTATGAGCAGCCGCGACAGGGCGCGCAGCAGGGTGGACTTGCCGCAGGCATTCGGCCCGACGATGACGGTGAAGGCGCCGTCTGGAATTGAGACCGACAGCTCCGTCGAGATCGTGCGGGCGTCGTATTTGAGAGTGACACGCTCGGCATGCAATCTGCCGGGCATGGGGAGGGGTGTGGGATTTGTGGTGGTCATTTGCGACCCTCGCGCATGAGAAGAAAGAGGAAATAGAGCCCGCCGATGCTGACCGTCATGACGCCGACGGGAAGCTGCACGCCCAGCACATGCTGGGCAGCCCAGTCTGCGGCGAGCAGCAGCAGCGCGCCGGTAAGTGCGGATGCCATGAGGGTGACGCCTGCGGAGCGCGTCATGCGCCTTGCGATCTGCGGGGCGCAGAGCGCGATGAAGGAGATGGGTCCCGCCGTGGCCGTGACGATGGCCGTCAGCGCCACGCCGAGCAGCATCAGCCAGGCCCGGATTTGGTTCGCGTTGACGCCGGAGGCACGGGCCACATCCTCGCCCAGTTCCAGCTGTCGCATCGGGCGAGACAGAGAAAGCGTCAGCGGCAGCAGAGTGCACAGCACCAGCGCCACCGGCACAAGCTGCTCGACACCGAGGCCGTTCAGCGAGCCCGCCCCCCAGATGGCGGCGGACATCGCCACCTGAAGATCGGCCTCGCGGATCATCCAGGCATTGAAGGCAGACAGCATGGCGGCAACACCGATGCCGGTGATGATGAGGCGAAAGCCCTGCACGCCGCGCCGCCAGGCCAGCAGATAGACGACGGTCGCCGTCAATATCCCGCCCGCCAGCGCGCCGAGCGCCGTCTGATAGGTGCCGCCGGAGAACAGGAGGATCACCACCAGCGCCCCGGTATAGGAGCCTGCGGAAAAGCCGATGATATCGGGTGAGCCCAGCGGATTGCGCGTCAGGCTCTGGAAGATCGCGCCGCTCATGCCGAGAGCCGCACCTAGCAGAATGGCGAGTGCCACGCGCGGCAGGCGCCATTCCACCACGATCATCCGCACCATGTCCTCGCCCTGGCCCGCCAGCGCCCAAAACACCTGCGGCAGGGCAATGGGATATTTGCCGCTGAGCAGCGACAGGGCGGCCAGCGCGGCGATGAGCGACAGCAGCATCAGCGCAAGGATCAGTGCGCGGCCATCAAGCCGGAACGAGACGCGGCCAGACGAGAGGCGCACGGCAGCCAGGCGGCGGCCGAAGTCGATCTTTACAGCATGAGGCCGGGAGGCTGGCCGTTCCATCATAGCCCGCTCGCTTTCTTCCGCCGCGCCAGCAGGATCAGTACTGGCGCACCGATAAAGGCGGTGACGATGCCCGCCTCAAGCTCGCCGGGAAACAGGACCAACCGTCCGGCAATATCGGCAATCAGCAGCAGCACCGGGGCGTAGATCATCGTCATGGGGATGATCAGGCGTTGATCCGGCCCGGTAAACCAGCGCACAACATGCGGCACCATCAGCCCGACAAAGCCGATCGGGCCGCAGGCGGCGGTTCCGGCTCCGGCCAGCAGCGTGACGGCCACTAGCGTCAGGATGCGGGCGCGCAAAGTATTGGCCCCGAGCGAACGGGCCAGATCATCGCCCAGCGCCACAGCATTCAGCGAAGGGGCGGTCACAAGGGCAATCACCAGCCCGATGCCGATAAAGGGGGCGACCGCCACGACGACATCCATGTTGCGTCCCGCAGCCGAGCCGATGGCCCATTGGCGCATGGCATCGAAGGCCTGCGGGTTCAAAAGCGTGATCGATGAGCCGATACCGCCGAGCACCGCCGACAGCGCCACACCCGCCAAAACAAGACGCACCGGCGTCGCACCCTCGCGACCCGTCGCACCTAAACTATAGACGGCAAGCGTGATGATGATGGCGCCGAGAAAGGAAAACCACAGCAGGGCATGGATCGACTGGACGCCGAACAACCCAACCGCCAGCGTCACGCAGAAGGCGGCACCGGCATTGACACCCAATACTCCCGGATCGGCCAACGGATTGCGCGTCGCCGCCTGGATCAGCGCCCCGGCCACGCCGAAGGCTGCGCCGCACAGAAGCGACAGCAGGGTGCGCGGCAGACGATAATCCATGATGACGATATGATCGACCGAGTTGGCGTCATAGGCAAACAGCGCTTCCAGCGCCGTCGAGGGAGCAATCGCCCGCGCCCCGACCAGAAGGCTTAGCTGCGACAGGGCCACCAGCAGCACAAGGCCAAGCAGCAGACCGATGAGGCGCACCGCATGCCCCGGCCTGACGGCCAGAGACTGCGCATCGGCCTTGATGGAATCTGCGATGCTCACACCCGCGCCTGCCCTTCGATCCAGTAGCCCACGGCATCGATGCGGGACTTGTCGAAGCCCAGCCCATCGCGGAAATGCTTGCGGCAGTCCGAAACCGCCTTGGCCTCGCCGGCAATATAGATATAGCCCGGCCCTTCCGGCAGCGTGGTGATCTCCCGTGCGATGCGCGGCAGTTCGGTATAGCCCGGCCGCTCCGGACGCAGTCCATGGCAGGCATGCCAGGTCACCTCCACATCGGCCAATGTTTCGATCATCTCACCGATCTCCTGACGATCGGCATCGGACGGGATCTCGACATGCACTACCGCCCGGAACCCTTCAGGCAGTTCCTCCAGCACACGGCCGACAGCGGGCAAGCCGGTGATGTCCGTCAGCATCAACAGCCAGCGGCTGGCCTTCGGCAACCAGAACCGGCCTTCCGGATTGCAGATGCCGACGATATCACCGACCTTGGCCGCCATCGCCCAGCTGGCTGCCACGCCGCCCTCATGCACCACCATGTCGAGCACCATCTCGCAGGTCTTTGCATTCCAACGGCGCACCGTATAGGGCCGGTTCGGCGCATAATCCGCCCCCTCCGGCATCTCCCAACGGCCATTCTCCCGCAACACAGGCAGCACCACTGGCGTCTCGTCATCCGCCCGCACCGCCAGCCGCACCCACTCATCCGGATGCCCGCTGGCCAACAGCCGCTCCCCGCCGTCTAGCTTCAGCACCACACGGATCATCGACGGCGTCAGGTGCCCGACCGATACCACAGAGGCCAGAAAATTGTCCTCCACATAGGCTTCGTGATCGTGATCCAGTGTGCCCGAAAGGGCTTGTGTGTTGGCGTGCATGTCAGTGTGCCTCTACCTTGACGGCGGTTTCCATCCGACGAAGGATTTTGGGAAATGCGTATGGAATGGCCAGAACGCTCGGCCAGGAGGCCGCCCAGATCTCTTCGGGATCATCGAGCCCGACATACCGGCTTTCGCGGACGGGCGAGAACATCTGGAACAGGCGCTGACTTTCCAGCGCTGCGCGGGCACCGGGTTCGTACCACATGACCAGAAGATCGGAGGCAACGCTTTCGAGGTCTTCAAGGCTGGCATCTGCTGCAACATGCCCGGCATTTGCCCTGGCAAGCTGCTGGACGCCCGAGGACGGCTGCATGCCGATTTCGATCATCCAATCGACCCGCGTTTCGCCCGGCAGATACACAACAATCCGGCTGCTGCCGGCGAAATAGGAGCCGAAGGTGAAGCTCCTGCCCTTAAGGGCTGGATAGGCGTCGCCAAAGCTTCGCAACAAGCGTTCGGTCTCGGACACAAGCTGCATCGCCCTGTCCTCCATGCCAAGGATCGCCCCAGCGATTTCTGTCTGCTCACGCCATCCAGCCCTCCAGGGCCCGCTGCGATAAGCAATTGTCGGAGCGATCCGGCTCAACCTTCTGTAGGAAACGGCATCGATTTGCGAAAAGACGCCGACAATGAGGTCCGGTTTCAGGCGCGCAATATGCTCGAAATCGACCATACTGCCATCGAGAAGCTCCGGCTTTTGTGCTCCGAATTTTGGCTCGCACCAAGGCGTAATGCCGCTCGCGAACATGCCGGAATAGACGATGGCAATCGGCTTGTAATCGAGCGCAAGGAAAGAGGCCTCATCTCCATAACCGATCGTGACGAGCCGCTGCGGTTGCGAGCGCAACTCGGTGCGCCCGAAGGCATGATCGACCGCCCGTGGATAGACACCGACTTGAGCCCGCGCGAAAGAAGGCGGCAAAAGCATTGCCGCCACACTCCTTGTCAGGGCACGCCGTGTCACGAGGCACATGATCAGAACTTGAATTTTGTGGAAACGCTGAAACTGCGCGGCTCGCCATAATAGCCGGTGTCGAAATTGCCGAGGCCAGCATAGTACTTCTCGTTCAACAGGTTCTTGATGTTGAACGTGACGTCCACCTTTTCGTTCAGTTTGTACTTCGCCATCAGGTCGATGAGGAACACGTTCTTTTGCCTGATGTCTTCATAGACATTGGCCGGGCTCCAGACATAACCGTATATCTTGTCCTGCCAACGGACACCGCCACCGATGGTCAGCTTGTCCCATTCACCGGGAAGGGTGTAGGTCGTGTAGAGCTTCACGACACTTTCCGGCGCCGTCGTCTGGATGAAGGAATAGACCCTTTCGCCATTTGCCTTGCGAGCGTGAGAATAGGTGTAGCTGGCATAGACGTTCCAGTCCGGCTTGATCTCGCCGGAGGCCTCGAGTTCGAAACCCTTGGTGGTGACGCCATCGGCTGCAGTATAGTAATACTCTCCCGTATCGGCATCAATTCCGGCAGTCTCTGCAACATTGTCCTGCTTGATCATGAAAACAGCAGCACTTGTATTCAGCCGCCCATCAAAAAGCGCAGCCTTCACACCCGCTTCGTAGCTATTGCCTTCCTCTGGATCCAGGTAGGCACCGCTAATGGTTTGGTTCTCCTGCGGCTTGAAAATGCTGGTATAGCTCGCATAAACGGAAACACTGTCATTCACGTCGTAAATGACGCCGAGATAGGGCGTGAGTTCGCCTTTGGCCGAATACTGGCTGGCGCCACTCCAACTGGCGGACGCATTGTCGTAAGATCCTTTGTCATCGTAGTCATACCAGCTGACACGGCTACCCAGGACAAAAGACAGATCATCCGTCGGCCGCAGGCGGGTCGCAGCATAGGCTCCGTACTGCGTCAGGCTGGTTTCATACCTGCCGGTCAGGTCGAAATCGGGCTCATCGGTGTTGCCGTCCCAGTTAAAGAAGTTTGGCACTGCCGGATCATAGTTCACGCCGCCATAGCCATACAGAGGCCCTTTGGTCGTTTTGCGAGATGCGGTGGCCCCGAACATGAAATCATGTTCTCGACCGAACAGCTCCACTGGTCCGGACAATTTGGCATCGACAGTATCCTGAACCAGTCGGCCAACATATTTCCCGACATACTGGTAGACTCCCTCTCCAGTGACGGGATCAGGATAACCGCTGCCGGCGGAACCGAGCACGCTGTCGTGTCCATTGCGTCGGTGATCATAGGTCAGACTAGCCTTCCAGCCATTGTCGAATTCATGATCGAGCGTCGCAAAGATGTTGCTGGTATATGTTTCGCGCCGGCTCCAGTCGGCTGCAGGATTTGTCGATACGTCAAAATCAGTTCGGCTGCCGTCACTATAAAACATAGGCAAGCCCGTCCAACTAGAACCTCTAGGCCTGTTGCGCTGATAGTCTGCACCGACCGACAGGGTTGTATCGTCACCCAAGTCAGCCTCCAGAATACCGTAGAGGGTGAATGATTTCTTCTCGTAATGATCAAGATAAGATTCAGCATCCTCGAACGAGCCCGCCATTCGGCCCCGCAACGTGCTGTCAGGATTGATAGGACCCGACAGGTCGAGTTCGGTTCGGTAGGCATTCCACGACCCGGCAGTTCCGGTGACCGATCCTTGAAATGTGTCTGTCGGTCGTTTGCGCACCAGATTGACGGCGGCTCCGGGGCTGCCTGCCCCTTGCAGAAGACCATTTGCCCCCTTCACGATCTCAACACGATCATAGATCGTCATGTCGGGATTGCTGAGACCATAATCATAGACGCCCTCATTCTGAATGACGACGCCGTCATACTGGAACTCCCCCACGGTGAACCCGCGAGCGAGATACTCCGTCCGGTCGCTGTCATATTTTTGGACAGCGATGCCGCTTGCCGATTCCAGCGCGTCCTGCAGGCTCGTACTGCCTTGATCCTCAAGACGCTGACGCGTCACGACCGTGACAGACTGCGGCGTTTCCCGGATGGAAAGCGGCAAACCGGTCGCAGTGCTCATCTGCTGCGTCGTATAAGACCCCGTCCCCTCCGTGGTGGCTGTCGCCTGCCCCTGCACCAGAATTGTCTCCAGCACGGTCGAGCCATCGGCACCCGTCGATGAGGCATCGGCCGCCTCCGGTCTGGTCAACGACACACTGTTTCCGGAGAAGCGATAGGAGACGCCCGTGCCCGTAAGCAGTTGGGCCAGCGCCTGTTCGGGGGAATAGGTGCCGCGAACGGCGGTGCTGCGCAGGCCTTCGACACGAGAAACATCGTAGAAGACCTGGATTCCGGCCTTGTTCGCAAAGGAGAGGATCGCGCTGTTGAGGTTCTGCGCGGGAATGTTGAAGGCAATGGATTGTTGCTGAGCCGGGCTGGCCGACGCTGCCTGCTGTGCAAAAGTCGGTGAACCGGCAACCGACAGGCCGATGGCCAGTGTAACCACGCTGACCGTCGATCCGAGCCGCTGGCGAAGATCATGGCTCCGGCCGCTGTGTCCCACCTTTACCCCCATTACAAAACCCTTTCGTCACTTTCGTTTGCGCTGGCGGAAGGCTGCTTCCGCCGGTTCGCAAATGAGACGAATCCGCTCATGTTTTCCGGTAAGGTTTTTTTGACTTTTTTGCTGCCATCAAAACCGGCTGTTTGCCGTGCTCAGTAGAGAAGGGTCACGAGCGGCGGAACGGAGGCAGACCGGATGCCGAGTTCATGCGTGATGGTGGCAAGCGCCCGGTCGAGATCCCTGGTCTCGAACACGCCGCTGACCGTGCGGTTTGCAAGTGTGGGATTTCCGACGGCAATACGACCGCGGCGATAGCGATTGAGTTCGGCCACGACATCTGCCAGCGGCACCCGATCAAAAACCAGCTTTCCCTGCCGCCAGGCAGCCGCCAGCTCGACATCCTTCTCCTGAACCGTGCCCAAGCCGGTCCGTGCTGAGTATCGGACAGATTGACCGGGGGCGAGAATGGCGCTGGCAGATTGATGTTCTGGATCTGTCAGGTTCACACGAACCTCATGCTCGACCACCGTCACCTCAACCGAGTCCGACAGGCGATCCATAACAAACTGCGTGCCAAGGGCTGTTGCCGTTCCCTCCGCACCCTCTACGACAAAGGGACGGTTTTCGGCTCCTGCCTTCGGCGCAGCGGTGAAGTAAGCGGCGCCCTCCAGCAGTTCGACACGCCGCTCGCGATCGGAAAAATGCAGGGCTATCGCGCTTGCGGACGACAGGTCCACGACACTGCCATCCGGCAAGGTCACGCTGCGCTGTTCGCCGGGTGCCGTCTGGTAATCTGCAACCAACAGGGTGATGGGGCTGCCGTACCAGAAATTCGACACGCCGATCATGGCGGCCAGACAGATCGCGGCCATGCTGGCGCCCAGCCACAATGGCCTGCGGGGCCTGTGCGGCATGGCGACTCCGGCAAGAGACCGTTCCGGCCCAGGCTTTGCGGAGACACGATCGAGGTACAGGGCGCCGGGGGCTTCACGCAATCCCGCCAGATCGCCCCAGGTGTTGTGCGCAAATTCAAAAGCCTCGGCATGATAGATGCTTTGCGAACGCCAGCGCTGAAAGGAAGCGCGCGCCTGCGCATCAAGTGGATCGCCGCCGAGCCGAATGACCCATTCGGAAGCCTCCGCTTCAATCTGTTCTTTGTCGTCTCGGAGTTCCACACTTCGGCCCATGTTCTTGCACCGCCACTTCAGACGCAGTCCATAATAAGACGTTCAGGGCGCCTTTGTCCGGTAACGTCCCTGCGCTTTTTCTCGCTATTGCGGTCGAAGCCGTTTGGTGACGTGCAACAGCGCCTTGGCCAGATGTTTCTGCACGGAGCTTTCCGATATACCGAGGCGTTCGGCGGTTTCGGCGTAGCTCAATCCCTCAACCCGGTTCAACACAAATATCTGCCGTGTCCGCTCCGGCAGTTCCGCCACGATCGAGCGCAGCCGATCCAGCTTTTGCCGGGCATCCGCCTCGTCTTCCTGCGAAGGCCGATCATCCGCAACATTTGCCATATCATCATGCGCTGCAGCATCCGTTTTCTGCCTCGCCTTCTGGCGAACGTAATCCACGGCAAGATTGTGTGCGGTTCGATAGAGGTAGGATCGCCCGTTCAGCACGACGGCGCTGCCAGCCGGATTTTGCTCGGCATAACGCAAGAAGGCCTCTTGCGTCAGGTCCGCAGCGGTATCGGCATCCCTCAATTTGTCGGTGAGATAGGCTTGCAGTTCCCGCCTATGCGCAAGGAACAGCCCCTTCAGCGTCTTGTCCGTCACTTTTGGTTTTCAGCGCTTGACCGTTTAAGAAATTCATGAGGGTGATTATCCGGTTTTATCACGTGTCGCAATCCGGCAGCTCAACGCGGGACCTCTCAAATTCCATCATACCGAGCAGCGATGTTTGCTGCGCTGCTATTATCCCGTATTAGATGCTTCAGCCTTCCGTCTCTGCTTATTGGCGAAGCGCAGACCATGTGCTGGTAGAGGCGGACGTCGGAAGAGGCTGTCTTGAAACTGGTTTGTCGCATCCGTGCGGTGAGCGTTATCGCCATTCTGAACCCATCACCGGCATCACGGTGCAGGCCCTTTGGGGAAGGCGATGACGTCACAGCATCAGCGAAAACTTCCAGGAAACACAATGTCCTGATCGACGAGAACGTTGAACGGCACTGTAACGTTAACTGGTCGTCGAGCAAAATGTGGGATCTGTCGGCATGACCAGACTTGCCCGTGATCCTCTTTATCGTCGCCACCGATTTTCTGCAGAGGTGATTGCCCATGCCGTGTGGCTCTATTTCCGTTTTCCGCTCAGTCTGCGC
>NZ_STFZ01000036.1:32210-42569 GCF_005222845.1 Rhizobium sp. FY34
TTGAACATGGAAGGCCCGCCGGACGCGCGCAATCGTATCCACTCGCTTCAACTCCCTCTCCATCCGCCGTCAAAAAACGGATGGTCAGATAAATCCGAAGGGGGTCAAAATTGGACGCCGATCACCCCGCTAATGGGGTCAATTTTGCACGCCGAAACACACCGGCCAGATCGGCATTCGGTGAGTTGACGGGTGTACCCGAAATTGCGGCGCAGGCGGCACATCTGGTGGATGTGATTCTGAAGAGGCTCGATTGCAACGTCCCAACAATCAGTATTGTAGAGAAATGATGGCATGACACCATGCCCAACGTCAACGTAGTCTCGATCGCCGGATCAGAGTCAGGCGGCTGGCCACCGCTCGTCTTGCGTTGTGGAGCAGCCCAGCCGCTAAGGGCTTCCGGCGTTACCCAAAGGGTCAAGCTACCACGGCGGCGAAGGCCCGCCTCATACGCCGGCCAGTTCGCCACCTCGAACTTCTTCTTCCTGATACGATGGCGGTGGGCGGTGTTATGCTTGTGTGGCATGCTGGATCAATCAAGCTATTTTCGATCCAGGCCGCATAGGTGAAAAGTCGCATAGGTGAAAAATGAAATCTTATCCGCGCACCAACGCCCATCATAGCACATGCCTGCGCATAGCCTGAACCAAAGACATAGTCGAAAATCGTAGGTTCGAAGCGTTCAGTTTACAGTGCCTTCAGGGGCCATGTGGCCTTTCTAGGGTCAATCTATAATTGATTTTCTGTGATATAAGCAATCAATGATTGACAGATTCATCGTCATTCATTAGTAAATGTTTACGCACTCACAAGGTCGCTCTCTAGGGCATCATTCCAGTAGTTGTATGTTCCATTTGTTCTCGATTTGCTCATGGCGTGATTATTCATGCGCTAAATTTTGCTTGGGTTAAGCTCCGAAAAGCTTCACTCTATCGTAAAATATATGGCGATATTGACCAGACAATCGAGTTATACGTGGAAGGGAATTCAGCCGCAGTTCGAGAATTATCAAACATTGCAAGGGGATCATTGCGTGACAGCCCGGTTGACTCACGATGTTACATTTTATCTCAACGGCGAGAGAACGGTGATCGCGTCACCCTCTCCTGATCTCATGCTGATCGACTGGCTTCGCAGTCCGGAGATTGGTTTGACCGGGCCCAAAAAGCCTTGCGGACAGGGGGGCTGCGGTGGCTGCACGGTGGTAGTATCCCACTGGAATGAGGCAGAGAACAAGCCCGTGCATCTGCCGATCAATTCCTGTCTGCGGCCAGTTGCGGCGCTGAACGGTCTTGCAGTCACGACAATCGAGGGAACGGGCAGTGTTCGTGAATGCATGAACAAGGTCGCCCATAGGGTGGCGAAGAACAACGGTACCCAGTGCGGTTACTGCACTAACGGCTGGGTTATGGCAATGACCGGCTTCCTGGCCAATGAGCCCGATAACCGCACGAAAAAGGATATTGAGGAGCTGTTCGATGGCAACCTCTGTCGTTGTACCGGCTATCGCGCTCTGCTTGATGGCATGAAAACCTTCGCCAGCGACTGGACGGCAGAAGACGAAGCCAACTTGATGAAATGCTGCGTAGATCCGGCCTTCAATGCGGCTGCTGTCGCAGACAGGGTTGAGATCTTCTTTCCTGAAGGGGCTAGAAACCCGGTGGAGCCTGTTGGCTACCAGCACGACGGCAAAATCTGGATCGAGGCTGTCAGTGTTGCGGAGGCGATCGACCTGCTGCGTCATAATCCGCGCGCGCGCCTTGTCAGTGGCAATACGTCCTTCGGGATCTACAAGGACGAGGTGCTGGAGGCAGCATCCTACATCGGCATTGGTTCGATAGAGGAGTTGCGTGGAATTTCCGTGGAGCATGGGCATCTTTCCCTAGGCGCTGGCGTGACCTACGGCGAACTGCTTGCCTATCTTGGGCCGAATGGGCGGGAGGGTCACGGTGCGCTCTCCATGCTGGACTATATGGGGCGACGTACTGCAGGAACTCTGGTGCGCAATGCGGCGACGCTGGCAGGCAACACGATGCTGGTTCTGCACCATATCCAGAAGGGCGAGCCCTTCCCATCCGATCTTGCCACCGCTCTTTGCGCGGCTGACGCCGTTGTCGATCACATTCTGATTTCCAGCGGAGAACGCAGGCAGTCAGCCCTCACAGAACTTATGGTCGCCTGTGCAGCAGACCCTCACCTTGCCAGCGATTTGTTCCTGCTGCGCTATCACGTGCAGGTGGATCGCGACGGTGTTTTCTGGGCGCAAAAGACTGCACTTCGCGAAGTGAATTCGCATACGATTGTCAATTCCGGCTCCTGCCTCACACTCGAGGCGCACGGTTCACAATATCCGACCATAAGTTACATCAATCTGGTTCTGGGAGGCATCGCGCCCTACGCCTGGCAGCCGGCACATACGATCGCCTTCTTGGACGGGAATACGGCCAGCCCCGCTATTGTGGCAGAGGCGCTGGGCATTCTGGAACAGGAAGTGAAAGACGAACTTGCCTCCTGGGCAGACCGTATGGCGAGTGTGCCGAACGAGGGCTTCACGGATGCCTATCGTCTGGAACTGGCCCAGTCTTATCTCTACAAGGCTGTGCTCAACGCTCTTCTGGTTTTCGATCCGGATCTTGTACCGTCGGAGCTGCGTTCGTCAGCTGTTACGCATTGGCAGAATTGGCCGGTGAGCGGTGGCCATCAAAGCTACCAGACGAATCAATACATGGAGCCGCTGTCGGAGCCCTATATCAAGCTCATGGCCATGTATCAGGCTCAGGGTGAAGTGAAATATACCCACGAAACGCCAGTGGTCGCAGGCACGCTGTACGGGGCATTGATCGGATCGCAAAGAGCGATCGGCTCCTATCGCTTCGTGGACCCATCGACGGGAAAAGCCATTGCGGCGGAAGCGCTCTCGCAGGTGCTCAAAGCACGACTGGGAGGGTTCTCGCAACTGATCACCGCTGCCGAAATTCCCCGGGGTGGTAGCAATATGGCGGGAGACGCCAGTGATCAGCCGCTCTTCTTGCAGCCGGGCGGGTCCATCATGTATGCCGGCCAAGCGCTGGCCATGGTTCTTGCAACATCGGAGAGAAGCGCACAAGCCGCTGCCGATTACGTGGCGGAACACTGCATTTCCTATGAAACGCTCGGCTCTGAAAAGCCCGTCCTGTCTATCGAGGATGCGCTTGCCAGGGACTGGATTTTCCCGGATTGCCCGCAAACCGCAAGCTGGATGGCCCATATCTGGAAAGTGAAACGTCCAGGCACGGTTACTGATTGGGCATTGACGCGTGCCCCCGACGACATGACAGTGCAACTCAGTGAAGCCACTCTCGACGGGGCCAGCTGCAGGGTGGTTGCCACCGGACAGAAGGTCGGCAGTCAGCTGCACTTCTATATGGAAACTCAGGCCACGGTCGTTCAGCCGCGCGATGATGGTTCCATCACCGTGCACTCCTCCACGCAAAGCCCAAAAAGCGTGCAGGATTCGG
The DNA here is from genome assembly GCF_005222845.1 of Rhizobium sp. FY34. GTDB lineage: Bacteria > Pseudomonadota > Alphaproteobacteria > Rhizobiales > Rhizobiaceae > Neorhizobium. Next base: position 35,708 of record NZ_STFZ01000036.1, read on the forward strand.
TCGCAAAAGCGCTGGGCAAACCGCATAACGAGATCGGCGTTCAGGTTCGTCAACTTGGCGGAGGTTTTGGCGGCAAGACGGGTCCATCCACCTTCACGGCTTGCATGGCCGCCATCGCCTCGCAGGCAGCCAATCGCCCTGTTCATATGGCGCTGACCCGCGAAAGCGATAGCGGCTTGATCGGTCGACGCCATCCCTATCTCGGACAGTATCAGCTGGCAGTGGATAGTGGCGAAACGCTTCCGGCAAACAAAGGTCTTATTCGAGGCTTGAAAGGGGATCTGTGGGGCGATGGCGGTGCGTTTTACGACTGCTCGTTCATCGTCTCCGATTGCATTCAGCTGCGCGTGGACAACGCCTATTACATTCCAAACTACGAGACGACCATTGATGTCTGTCGCACCAACACGGCCCCCAACACCGCTTACCGTGCATTCGGTGATATTCAGGGGACACTGATTCTCGAGAATGCCATTGAAGATGCCGCTGTTGCGCTCGACATGGATGCGGCCGAACTCAGGCAGAAAAATCTATATGTCGAGGATCAGGAGACACCGGGAGGGCAGCGCCTTGACTATTGCTATCTCAAGGATGTCTGGGCCTACGCCAAAGACAAGAGTGATTTCGACAGACGCAAGCTCCAGGTAGAGGACTACAATCGTGCCAACAAATGGCGCAAGCGTGGGATCTCGCTTATTCCGCTGAAATACGGCTCCGGTTTCAATCTCGTGATGCTTGAACAGACGACAGCGCTTTTGAGTATCTACGAAAGCGATGGCTCCATCATCATCCAGCAGGGCGGCGTGGACATGGGGCAGGGAATGATGACTATGCTGACACAGATTGCTGCCTATGCGTTGAACGTGCCCCTGGCAACGGTTCGGGTGGAAAGCAGCGATACTCGTGTCATCCCCAATCCCTCGAGTACAGGAGCTTCTACGGGTACGCAGTATAACGGCACAGCGATCAAGAACGCTTGCACAGAGATGAAGGCGAGGATGGAGGCCTTCGTTCAGGGCATACGTGAAGTAAAAGGTGATGATTATTGCGTGACCAAGAATATCGATTATTGGAACTACAATAACGGCTGGCAGGCATCTCCCGCCAGCAGCAAGGGGAAAACAATCTGGCAGAATATTGTGTCCATGGCCTTTTCCGCCCGCGTTAATCTTCAGGTTCAAGCCAATGCACGGATCAGTGGCGGTGAGGGCGACGTTCCCAATATCGAGTTCAAACCCTATGCGGCGCAGCCCAAGGGGACTGAGATTGCCATTGCGGCCAACGGGTCCTTCAGCGAGGCAGTCAACCCCTATATCGGTTTCACCTACAATGCAGCTTGTGCTGAGGTTGAAGTCGATATTCTCACCGGAGAAACCAAGATTCTTCGGGTTGACCTGATTTATGATATGGGCAAGAGCCTCAACCCTGCCATCGATGTGGGCCAGATTGAGGGCGGCTTCATGCAAGGCGTAGGCTATGTGTTGACAGAAAACATCGTCTATCAGCAGCGTGGTGAGAGCACCGGAGTGATGACCAGCGACAATACATGGCGGTACAAGCCTCCGGCGATTTCCACCGTACCGATTGAGATGAATGTCATGCTCTTCCCCCGCGAACTTGCCAAGCGTGTGCCGGAAGACCCGAACCTGCTTTATTCCTCAAAAGAGGTCGGCGAGCCGCCCCTGGTCCTGGCGAATTCGGTCTTCTTTGCGTTGAAGTCTGCCATACGTGCTTCCCGCGTCGAACGCGGACTAAGCCCCTTCTTCGAACTGCCTGCTCCAGCAACCGTTCAGGCTGTGAGAACTGCAGCTGAGGTTACCAGCCTGGTATGAGCTGAACCGCACCGGGTTTGCCGGAGGCAATCTTTTCTTAAGCCTTTCGGCTATCGCTGGTGCGGGTTCGCTTCTCAGTCCATGAGCCTTGCGGCTATTCCGCTCCCTCTGGTGGCGCTGTTGTAGTATTCCGATGCCCTGCTAGACAGGTCGATGGCGCGACTGCAGGAGGCGCTCGGCGAAATCGAAGTTCTGCTCGCCACCAATGCCCGGCTGCTGCAATCTGTCGGTCGCGATGTCGATGATGGAAGAAGCGTTGCTAAAGATCCTCTCGTGCTGCGTCATGTGGTGATCGACAACGCCGTGCGCCGCTTCCACTTCGCCACGGTCTTCTGATTGATACCGTAGCGCGTGGAAAGTGCTCTCAGGCTCACTTGACTATTTTGTATTGCTCGACGGACTGCCTCTGTCGTCCGGGCGCTCCCGTGTAGAATTTGTCCCATAGCGCATCCCTCCATTCTTGGCTGAACAATGCACCACCAATTGCCGGGACTAAACACCTAGAAGCGATCAAGCTGCACGAGGTCCTGTTCGAATCTGCCGGCGCCGGCGTGGCCAATGACCGCTGGCACCAGCTCACCCTTGCCGATATCCGCGCTGTAGACAACATGCTGCCCCGCCTCGATCTCCAGACGAAAACCTGCAACGTCGCGGTATCGGTTCGGTTCTGAAACAGAGGGCTCCATTCTTCGTCCAAGCGCGCAAAATCCGCCTTGGTCTGAAGGCGTTCACCGCGTCCATTTTCAAGCGAAAGATCGCCGTCACGCGAGACGTAATCCATCATTGGCCCGATGCGAATACCGCCACCATAGGAAGCCACTTTGACCTGGGCAGACTGACTGCCGGTCGCCACCGCCTTAAACCTCACCACAACCTGGCGTCGTTGCGAAGACGCGAACGGCTTTGCAGGAGATGAAAAAGAACGGCCGCCAGCTTCTGCCCTGCAGCCCCCTCCTCCACCGATCGGGCGGCAAGAATTGCCGCCAGCTGCGCCACCAACTGCACCACGGGCACGCCTGCGGCGTTCTTGCTCATCCCTGAGCCCGGCTTTCTCGCGTTGCCAATCCTCCTCGAGGGAGCCTCCAAGCATGTCAGCCATGATCGCCACGCCTCATATTGCCAGCCCGCTTAGTCACAGTGCGAAGCTCCACGGCGACGCCGGTTGTCACAAGCTGGACGTTGCGAAGCGAGATCATGACTTCTTCGGGATGGACGACGCGCCCGGAATTCAGAGATCGGGCCACCTGGTTGAGGTTCACGCCGACCTTGCGCAAGTGGTCGAGCAGGACATTGAAGAGGAGACGATCGTCGGCTGTCAGGAATGGCCGCACGCCGGCACCTTCCAGCGATAGCGATCTGACAAAGGCAGACAGTGTCAGTCCCGCTTTGGCGCTTGCCGCCTCCATCGCCGCAAATTCAGCCTCGGAAAGTCGAAGATTGACCTGCCGCATTTTAGCGACGGGGCTCTTGGGTCTTCCTCTCTTGGAGACTTTCGCGGTCATCAAGGGCGCAATCAATCAATGTGAAAACCTGATCGTCGGCGCGTCCGACGATGGCCGCAATTTGTGTATAGCAAATTTGCGTATCCTGCCAAACAAAAACATTTCAAGATCCGCCACCCAAACTCCCTTCGGTCGTTTTGGAACTCGCTGCGCTCGTCCTTTCTTCTGAGGCTCAGCCATAGGCTTCGAAAACAGATCCTGGCGGGCGCTCACCAGGGTTCACCTCGGTCCGATGACTTCTTTTGGTGCTGCAAACCGTACTCGCTTGACAAGGGACGCTTCGCTCTACCACCCTTGCAGACTGCGTGCGGCTGCAGCAGCCAGAACCTGCGCGGCTCCGCGGTTCACGTCTTCCAGGGAAAGCCTTTTTCCGTTGAAACGTATAAACGTTTAGAAGGCAAAACGTCTAAACACGCATCCTACAAAACACACAAACCTCGTTTGCAGGATGCGTGTTTGGACGTTCCCGTTGGTTGCGTGTTAAGGCCAATATGTGATCAAGCATTAGCTCCAATATGGTAAAGATGTTCAGTGCTATTAATGTTCTGTGGTAAATTTGGTATATGGCAAAGTAGTTTGAGTGTTATGTGGCTTCCCGCTAAGCGGTGTGGACGGATTGCCGTATGTTTAATTTCTGCGATTCCCAAACCAGTATTTGGATGATTCATGGGTTGCCGGTTTAGAGGAGATCGGCGATGCTGACGAAGATGACAGAAACGGACTGGGCGGTCGCGCTTGAGGTTTTCCGCGCCTCGCTTCCACGGCGGGGCGACGAGGGTCAAGATGACCGGCTGTTTTTGGAGGCCCTGCATTATTTCTCCGTGAACAATATCACCTGGCGCGGCCTGCCGGAGCGCTAGGGACATTGGAACAGTGTCTGGAAGCGCTGTTCCTGATTGAGCAAGGCGGGTGTTTTTGAGATTTTCTTCGAGCACCTTGCCAGCCTGAGCACGTCGGCCGATCTGGTTCAGATGTTCGACAGCACCGTGGTGTGTGCGCCCGCATCGAGCAAGCAGTCGGAAAACTCAAACGCTTCAAGCGCGTCGCGCTACGATGCGAGAAGACCAAACAAAATTTCGCATCAATCGTCGCAATCGCCGCAGGCTTCATCTTGATCAAATCCGTCCACACCGCCTAGCAGGGCGTTGAGCTTGTCGGCGTCGGTAAGGTCGTCGGCTTCGAAAACTCCACTTAGCATGGCCGAAATTCTCTCGGTAAATCTCGCACATTTTTGTGCGACTTCCCTTGTATCTCGCACAAAAATGTGCGAAGCATAATGGCGGGAAAGGAGGCCGGATGAAGCGCGAACAACTGATCAAGGAGCTTCGAAAACTGGCTAGAAAAGAAGGCAAGGCCTTCGAAGTTTTCGAAGATAACGGCAAGGGTTCGCACTACAGGGTGACATATGACGGACGGTCCACAACGATCAAATCCGGCGAAATGACACCCCTTTATGTGCAGATCATCAAGAAGCAGCTCGGCATCAATTGATGCCGAGACAGCCTCTCGAAGTGTTTCGCTGAAGTCTCGGCTTATCTCGGATTGTTTGATTTTGGAGGCATGACCATGGACTACATTTACCGCGCAATACTCATCCCGGACCCGGACGGCGGCATGGTTGTCACCTTCCCGGATGTGCCGGAAGCCATCACGTTCGGCGCAGATCGCACCGAGGCACTGGAGAGCGCCCGCGAGGCTCTGGCTCTGGCGTTGAGGGGCATCGCCGCCGAAGGACGCGAGCTGCCGGCACCAACCGAAGGCGAAGGGTTTCCGGTTGCCGTACCGGCCGAGGTTGCCACGAAACTGGCCGTCATTTCGGCCTTCCGCAAGGCAGGAATTTCGAAGAGCGAACTTGCCCGCCGTCTGGATCGCAGAGAAACGGAAGCCCGTCGCATCCTTGATCCGGACCATCCAACCAAGCTGGGGCTTCTCACGGATGCCTTGCGCGTGCTTGGGCAGGATATTGTCATTTCCGTCCGACAAGCCGCCTGAAACCACAAGCAGCAGCAAAGGGGGTCCGCTTGTCGAGCGGAGCCCGGTATCGGTCAAAACAGACGGCTCGCAGCGTGCCGCCTCCCTCATAATAAGTGCAAATATATGCACTTATTATGATTGACGCCTCCGCAAAAAGGTGCATATAATTGCACATAGACAAACGGAGAGGTGATGGAGACCAACACAGCAAAGATCATCAAACGGCTTGTTTCGGAGGGATGGACCTTCGACCGCCACGGAAGCGCCCACGACATCTACCGGCACCCGGAAAAAGGTTTCGTACAGGTTCCAAGGCATCGGCAAGTGTCCCCCGGCGTGGCCGGATCGATTGCCAAAAAAGCGGGGTGGGCCAGATAGGCCCGCCCTCACCACCATCACCACCACAGAAGCGAAACGACCGGAAAAATGATCAGATATCCTGCCTTTATTGATGGCGAGATCGGCGCTTATGGCGTCGTCTTTCCCGATCTCGATGGTGTCGTCGCCATGGGCGAAACGCTGGATGAAGCCATATTGAACGCCGAGGAATCGTTGCGAGACGCGGCGCTCGATACCGAACGTGACGGCGGTACCCTTCCAGCACCCACACCGCTGGAAAAGGCCCGAGCGCCCGAAGGTGCCACGCTGGTCAGCATTCCGCTCATCCGCGAGAGCGGCAAGCCTGTGCGGGCCAATATGGTGCTGGACGAGAATGTCCTTGCCTTCATCGATACCGAGGCCCGTCGTCGCTCGATGACGCGAACCGCCTATGTCACCTATATGACGCGCCGCATTGCCCAGATGGGCGGCTGATGAAACATAAAAAGGGGTGCCGCCCATCATGCGGCACCCTGCAACCAGGCCGGGCTTGTCGCAAATTTTCGTGGTTAACGGTATGTTGATCACGGGAAGAGAAATTGTTGCTCCGAAAGTTGTGGAGCGCGTTGATGATTCTGAATGCCATTGCCGAAAAGCTGAAGCGCCAGTCGAAGGATGATTTCAAGGGGCGGCACTTCGAGGCATGGTTGGTCGTGCAGGCGGTTGCCTGGTACCTCCGCTATCCGCTCAGCTATCGGGATCTGGAAGAGATGTTTCGCGAGCGCGGGTTTGAGGTCAATCACAGCACCATCAACCGGTGGGTTCTGGCCTATGCGCCGATGATCGAAAAGCGGCTTCGCCAGTTCCGCCGCCCACACTGTGGGTCGGTCCGGATTGACGAGACCTCTGTGAAGATCCGCGGCAAATGGCGATACCTGTATCGAGCCATCGACAAACACGGAAACCCGGTCGATTTTCTGCTGACGGCGAAGCGTGATCTCGATGCCGCCAAACGTTTCTTCCGCAAGATGCTGAAAGACGAGCCGTTATTGTCGCCCGGCAAGATCGGCACGGATGGCGCCAACACCTTCCCCTCAACGATCAAAACGTCGGTTGACGATGGATTGCTGCATCCAGATCCCGTGCACTATGTCACCAAGCATCTCCAGCAAGGCATTGAGAGCGACCATTTCCGCGTGAAGAAGAACATGCCGAAGATCGGTGGCTTCCAGTCCT
>NZ_STFZ01000036.1:42579-43897 GCF_005222845.1 Rhizobium sp. FY34
AGCATCCAGATCCCGTGCATTATGTCACCAAGCATCTCCAGCAAGGCATTGAGAGCGACCATTTCCGCGTGAAGAAGAACATGCCGAAGATCGGTGGCTTCCAGTCCTTCAACACTGCGCGGCGAACCATCGCGGGTTTCGAGGCGATGCTGTGGCTGAGGAAAGGCTTTGGCTTTTCCGGTGGCTGGACTGTCAACGACCAGAACGATCTGCTTGCGCGCCTCTTCGGACTGCAAAAGGTTAACAAAGTCTGAAATCCACCCCGTTCAGGGGATAATTGCGGCCTGTTAAAATCTTTGCGACAAGCCCATTGCGGCTCTTTGCCGTCGCGAAGGCATTGCTGAGAGCCTTTATTACAGTTGGTCGAAGGAATTTCTGGAAGCGGGCAAGAAGCGGCTGGCCGGGGATACGGCGCGTGCAGCTACATCCGATGAGGTGAAAGTTCTGCGCCGTGAAACGCGCGATCTGAAGGAAGTTGTCGCCGAACAGGCACTCGAATTGCGGCTGCTCAAAAAAAGCATGATCGGGCATGGGGGAGACGAGGAATGAGATACCCTGCCTCCGAGAAACTGGAAATTATCCGGATCGTTGAGCAGTCGCACCTGCCGGTGAAGCAAACCCTCGACAAGCTGGGCATTCCACGGCCGACCTTCTACCGGTGGTATGATCGGCTCCAGACCAAGGGCCTCGAGGGACTTGAGGATCGGCATTCCGCTCCGTCGCGGGTGTGGAATCGCATCCCCGATGACGTCCGCAGCCGGATCATCGAAATGGCGCTGGACCACGTCGATCTGTCGTCGCGCGAACTGGCGATGAAGTTCACCGACACGGAAAGCTATTTCGTGTCAGAGGCTTCGGTCTATCGCCTGCTCAAGGCCCACGACCTCATCACGTCGCCAGCCTTCATCGTCATCAAGGCTGGCGACGAGTTCAGGGACAAGACGAGCAGGCCGAACGAGATGTGGCAGACCGACTTCACCTATCTGAAGGTCATCGGCTGGGGGTGGTTCTACCTGTCCACGGTGCTCGACGACTTCTCACGCTACATCGTCGCCTGGAAGCTTTGCACGACCATGAAAGTCGATGATGTCACCGACACGTTGAATCTGGCGCTCACGGCATCCGGTTGCGACACGGCAAGGGTGGAACACAAACCCCGCCTGCTATCCGACAATGGCCCGTGCTACATCGCCTCGGACCTCGGCGAATGGTTGGTAGAGCGGTCCATCGAACAGGTCCACGGTGCGCCGGGCCATCCGCAGACCCAAGGCAAGATAGAGCGCTGGCACCAGACATTGAAAAACCGCATCCTGCTCGA
>NZ_STFZ01000036.1:43907-179297 GCF_005222845.1 Rhizobium sp. FY34
AGTTAACAAAGTCTGAAATCCACCCCGTTCAGGGGATAATTGCGGCCTGTTAAAATCTTTGCGACAAGCCCGATGCAATTCTTTCTGCGACATGGTGATCAAAAAGGACATGACGACTCCGACCGCTCATGGTCTCGACCAAGCTCAAAGTCGTCATCCTTGCTCCCGACATTGGCATTGACCAGTGCATCAAGAGGCGAGACTGTCGCATCTCTAACTGGCCCGACTGTCGCATTACTAAATAGCCCTGGAGGTGACACAGCAAACCGTGCCGCAAGATGTCTCACTCAGTAGAATGTCGCGATCCGCTGCCCATCCAGATCGTGCACCTTGAACGGGCTCTGGTAGATTTCACCTAGCATTTCGGCCTCAATAATGTCGTTCACGCTCCCCTGCCGGAAGACACGGCCGTCACGCATGGCAACGATGTGATCGGCATAACAGGATGCGAAATTGATGTCGTGCAGGACAACGACGACGGTTTTGCCCAGATCGCGGCTGGCTTGTTTCAGCAGCGACATCATGGCGACGCTGTGTGGTATATCGAGGTTGTTGAGCGGCTCATCGAACAGCATGAAATCGGTGTCCTGACACAGGATCATGGCGACGAAGGCGCGCTGCCGCTGACCGCCCGACAGCTCGTCGAGATAACGATCGGCTAGGGGACTGAGCTTCAGATAGTCCAGTGCTTTGTCGATCTTTGTCTTGTCTGCGATTGTCAGCCGCCCCTTGGAGTAGGGATAGCGACCGAAGGCGACAAGATCTCCGACGGTCAGCCGCGCGGCCATGTGGTTGTCCTGCCTGAGGATCGAGAGCCGCCTTGCGAGCATCTCGCCTCTCGTCTGGAAAACATCAAGCCCGTCGAGATGAACCGTGCCAGCGTCAGGCAGCATCAGGCGCGCGATGATCGACAGGAGGGTGGACTTGCCCGCGCCGTTCGGCCCGATGATCGCCGTCAACCCGCCTTTAGCAAGCGTCAGACTGACATCGTCCAAAACCGTGCTGGCGCCATAGGCCTTGCTGAGACTGACGATCTCGATCATCGCGCAGGCCCCTTGCTCAGATAGAGGATGAAGAACAGCCCGCCCGCGAATTCGATCACGATGGCAAGCGCTGTGTTGTAACCTAGCGCGCGCTCGAGGACTGTCTGTCCGAACACGAGCGCTGTGAAGGCAATGAGGATAGCGGCCGGCAGCACATGCCGATGGGTCGCGACTGGCATCAGTAGATAGGCGAGGTTTGCCACCAGAAGCCCAAAGAAGGTGACGGGGCCGACCAGCGCCGTGGAAACGGAGACGAGCACCACGCAGAGCGACAGCATCAGGATCGATGTTCGCCGGTGATCAACACCGAGCGATATCGCAGCCTCACGCCCCAGCGCCATGACATCCAACCGATGCAGAAGCGGAAGGGCAAAGAGACTCGCCGCCAGGATCAGACCTGAGGATATCCCGAGAAGCGTCGGATCGATCGTGTTGAAACTGGCAAACAGCCTGTCCTGCAGGACGACGAAATCGCTGGGGTCGATGATCCTCTGCAGGAAACCGGCAGCACTACGAAAGAGGATGCCGAAGAATATGCCCACCAGCAGCAAAAGATGCAGGCTGCGTAGCCTGTCGGAGAACAGGAAACGGAACAGCAGCAGCGAGAAGCCGACCATCACCGATACCTCGACAGCAAACAGGAGCCGCGCATCGATGCCGGCGACGACATTGGCGCCGAGCAGGAAGACAAGCAGCGTCTGGAGGAAACCGAAGAGAGCATCGAAGCCCATGATTGACGGCGTCAGGATGCGGTTGTTGGTAATCGTCTGGAAGATGACGGTCGAAACGGCAACGGCATAAGCGACCAAAGTGAGCGCCAAAAGCTTCGTGCCGCGAAACGTCAGGATGAAGGACCAGTTGCCGCGAGCACCATAGGTCAGGAAAACCAGGCAACCCGCCAGCGCTGCTGCCAGCAGCAAGCCGAGAATGAACCGGGTGGATCTCAGTCTCTGGTCAGGCGACACGGGCGTTCTTTCTCAAGACCATCGCCAGCAAGACGATGCTGCCGAGGATGCCGAGCACAGTGCCGACAGGCACTTCATAGGGCGCGATGATGACCCGGCCGAATATGTCGCAGGCAAGCACGAGACCGGCACCGGCAAGCGCTGTGACGGGAAGACTGTGCCGCAGATTGTCTCCCATCGCCATGCTCACCAGATTGGGAACGATGAGACCGACGAACGGCACCATGCCCGCGGTGACGACAACCGATGCGGTGACCAGCGAGACGATCACCAGTCCAAACGCCAGCACACGCCGGTAGTTCAGCCCGACATTCTGCGCGAAGGCTTCCCCCATACCGGCAAGTGTGAAGCGGTCGGCAGCGACATAGGCCATGATTGCCAGTCCCAGCGCGCCCCAGAGTGTTTCGTAGCGTCCTCGCAGAATGGTAGAAAAATCGCCACTCACCCAGGCCCCCATGCTCTGCATCATGTCGAAGCGATAGGCGAAGAATGCCGTCACAGCGCTGATGATACCGCCGAGCATGATGCCGACCAGCGGCACCATCAGAACCGAACGCAACGGAATCTGACGCAGGATGAGCAGGAATATCGTCGTGCCGGCCAGCGAAAAGCCCGCCGCAACCAGCATCTTCGCCAGAACAGGCATGTCCGGCGCAACCAGCAGGACGACAAGCATGCCAAGGGCTGCCGATTCCACCGTTCCCACGGTAGAGGGCTCAACGAAGCGGTTGCGCGCCAGCATCTGCATAATGGTGCCGGCCACCGCCATGCTCGACCCCGCAAAGACGAGAGCGAGCGTGCGCGGCAAGCGGCTTGCGCTCAGCACCAGCCACTGGGCCTCGCTGATGTTGCCAGTTAGAATTGAGAGAGGCGAAATGGCGCTGACGCCGACAAAGAGGCTCACCACCCCCAGCACGCCAATCAGGATGCCCATCAGCACGAGGATCGCGGTCAGGCGTGGCAACACGAAGACGTCCGTTCTGAAAGTGGTTTGGCTGGACCAATCGATCCGACGCACCATCCGGTCAAGGCCAGCGGGCACGGTTTCATTTTCGGGCAAGCGCCGCTGTGATCTGATCCACCGAAGACTGGAGCGAGGACAAACCGGCACCGACGAGGTACCAGGATGCGGCGTCGAGGTAAACGACATGACCTTTCTGCCAGGCCGCCGCCTGGCGAACGATGTCGTTGTCGAGAAGCTTGGAAGCCGAAGCCCCCTGCTCGCCGATGGCGCCGTCGCGGTCGATGACAAAAAGCCAGTCGGGGTTCTTCTCAAGAATATATTCGAAGGAAACCGGCTGACCATGGTTGCCGGCGGCAATCTGTTCATCGGCCGGCTGGAAACCGTAATCGGTAAACAGCACGCCGAAGCGGGAGCCGCGGCCATAGGTGCTCATCTTGCCGCCTGTCGTCAGCACCAGCATCGCCTTGCCGGAAGATGACGCCTCAGTGCGCAGGGCAGCAGTCGAGGATTCCAGGCGGGCCAGTGCCGCGTCCGCCTCGGCCTGCTTGCCGAAAATCTCTCCAAGCTTGCGGACATTGCCCACCGCACTTTTCATGAAGGACTTGGGATCGGTGGTCAGATCAATCGTCGGGGCGATGGCGGCGAGTTCCGCATATTTCGGCGCCGCCCGCCCTGCCACGATGACCAAATCCGGCTGCAAGGCATTGACCGCTTCATAATCCGGCTCGAAGAGAGAACCGATCTTTGGCTTGTCCTTAAACTGCGACAGTGATTTCGGCATGTTGGCCTCAGGCACGCCGGCCACATCGACGCCGAGTGCGGCAAGCGTATCGAGCGCCGAGAGATCGAAGGTCAGCACCGTTTTCGGCGGTACGGCAAGCTCCGTTACGCCCTGCGCATGGGTGATCTTCAGCGGTTCGGCCATTGTCGGCGCTGCCCCGACGGTCGCAAGGAAAGCGCCCGCGAGTGCCGCGATGGAGAAACACCTGTGATGTCGCATGACGTCCCCTTTGCCGCCTCGATCGCAGGCGCGAATGGCCGACGGGACAAAGCATAAGTTGAGTTTTGCGGTCAGATATGTAACTGGACAGCATCAGGTCAATGAAGAAGTTTTTGACTCCTTCTAATTTGCTCCATGCGCAAAAGGCTTCGGGAGAGATGACGGTGGCGAAGGAAGAAGGTGCCCCAGTAACCAGCGCGACGAGGGACGAGGCCGTGCGCTTTCAACAACTGCGCCTCCTGGTGGCGCTGGACGCACTGCTGCGAGAAGCAAGCGTCAGCCGCGCTGCTGCGACACTGGGCCTTCAGACATCCTCGATGAGCCGGATGCTTGGCGAGTTGCGGGAGATCTACGGCGACCGCATCTTCATCCGCACCGGCCGCGGTATGTCGCCGACGCCGTTTGCCGAGTCCATCCGCCAGCGGATCCGCACCCTGGTGACGGAAACGGAAGCGCTGATGCTGAAGGATGGGGCGGCCCTTACCGCCAGTGCCGGGACCCTTGGGGACGGCTGGACGGGCAGGACACAGATGCCCATGGCGCCGCTCGCGGCCACCCGCAGCGACCGGCTCGACGCTTCGCCGACACCGGCAATCCTTGCCAGAAGGATCGCCTCCATCGGTGACAACGCCGCGCCGCAACGCCGGCTGGCAAAATACATCGCGATCACGTCGCCGGGCCCGGGCAAGAGCCGTCCAATGACTACAGAGGAGGCCCGCGATGCCTTCGCCATCGTCCTGAGCGGCGAGGCAGATCCCGTCCAGGTCGGCGCGCTGCTTATGACGATTCAATATCGCGGCGTCACGACGGCAGAGCTTGCAGGTTTCGTTCAGGCGATCCGGGGCCGTATCCCGCCGGTGCCGGACGCAATCGGGCGTCCCGATCTCGACTGGCCGGCCTATGTGTCGGCGAGCTGGCGTCATCCCCCCTGGTTCATTCACGCCGCACGGCTCGTCGCCTCCGGCGGGCACAAGGTGCTGATCCACGGCTTTTTCGGCAATGGCGAGGAAAGCGGCAAACTGGAGCTTGCCGCCGCCGATGCCGGTATCCGGGTATGCCTATCGGTGGCCGAGGCGGCGCAGGCGCTTTCGCAGACCAACCTGGCCTATGTGCCGATCGGGGCGCTCTTGCCGCAGATGCAGAGCCTGCTTGGCCTTTATCCACTGTTTGAAACGCGCACACCGGTTCATGCCTTGCCCCACCTCGTCAACCCGATGGCAGCACCCTGCATCGTGCTGGGCGCAGCCCAGATGTCGCGACGGGATCTTTATCGAGATGTCGCACGGCAGCTCGGAGAAGAGGATGTGACGATCCTGGGATCGGTGCGCGATTTTGCACAGTTCACCCCGCTGAAAGCGACGCCGCTCTATCGCATCGTAGAGGGGCAGTCCGAGGATGTGATCGTCCCGGCCCAGCGCGACGTCAGCCAGATTGCGACACCGCCGATCCTGTCACAGCGGGAATATTGGCGGGCCGTGTGGACCGGTGCTGCCCGGGACGAATATGCCGAGGCAACGATCGTCAAAACCGCCGCTGCCGCCCTGCTCTGCTTGGCAAAGGACCGGGCCGTGTCCTTCGAGTCCGCACTGGAGCATGCGGTTCACCTCTGGCAGAAACGCGACCGCCACGGCTGACCTTCAGGTCACGCCGCAACGGTACCGTTTTCCGCCTGTGCGGAGCGAGTGCTAGGGAGGAGTGCCCGGGTCGGCGCTGCGATCAAAAACGGGCTGCAAGCGAGACGTAGAAGGAGCGGCCGGGCTCGTTGTAGGTGTTTGCCCCTGCATTATTGCCGCTGCCTTCGCGATAGACGCGCTCGTTGAAGACGTTGTTTATGCCAGCCGTCATGCGATAGGTCTCGTTTATCTCGTAGGAAGCGCCAAGATTGACCAGCGTATAGGGTTTGCGGGGTTCCGGGTTGTCGACCACGGAACCATTGAAGGATCGTGCGGTGGGCGACTGCGTTTCACCGTAATGGGTGGCAGACAGGATCAGCGTGACATCCTCGCGCGCCTTCCATTCGAGCGAAGTGTTGATCGTATAGTCCGGCACCAGCGACAGCGGCTGGCCGTCGCTCTTGTTTTCCGACTGGATCATATAGGTGAAGTTAGTCGCCCAGGTCAGCTTTTCATGCAGGGGCACGGACACATTGCCTTCCAGGCCGGAGACGACGGCCTCGGGCACGTTATCCCACTGGTAGACGTTGACGGCCGCGGTGCTCAAGCCTGCGACGGCGATGGTCGAGGGCGAAATCCGGTTGCGGTAATCGTTATGAAAATAGGTGAGACCCGCATTCCAGCCGAGGTCGTCGTTGTAGGAGATACCAATCTCCTTGTTGATGCTGGTTTCCGGCTCAAGGTTTTCGTTGCCGATGATGTAGCAGCCGCCGGTGGTTCTCACGGCGCAACCATTGCCGTTTGAAAACAGGATATATTCGGGGTTCTGCTGAAAGAGGTTCGGCGCCTTGAAGGCCCTTGCGATGCCGGCCTTCAAAATAATGGTCTCTGTGACGGTGTAGGACGCGTTGAGGCTTGGGCTTAAGTTCGAGCCGAAGGCGCTGTGCTGATCGAACCGAAGTCCAGGCGTCAACGTGAAGTCGTCGGTAACGGAAATGTTATCTTCGGCATAAAGGCCGATCAACCAGTCGCTGCTGTCGGGGTCGAGGTTGCGGGGGATGGCCGGAATTGTCGGATAGGAAACGCTGCTGGAGCCTGGCTGAGCCGCAGAGACCGGATCATGCATCCATTCGCCGCGATACTCCGTGCCGATCGTCAGCTTCTGCTCGAAGAGGGTATCGAGCGGCAGGATCCATTCGCTTTTGGCCGTCAATGTGTCGAGCTCAATGGTGCTATTGGTGAGGTCACCGGAAATCGAGCCCTCGCTGCCGCCGGCCAGCGTTTCCGCAAGGCGGGTGTTGCGCGTGCGCTCCCACTGGATGTAGCTGGTCGATTCGCCGAAATCGTAGGTGCCGCGATGGGTGGCCGCAAGCGACCCGCGTTTCAGGCTGTTGGTTTCCTCCCCCACCAGCGAAGACAGGCGGGCCGCATTCGCGCCGGTCGCAGCGTTCTGAGAATCTCCTGCAAAAAGGTTGCCCTGGCGGCTATAGGCGGCCTCGATGTCGATGGCGTGGTCATCAGTCGGTTCGAAGGTGAGGACACCGCGAATGTCCCGGTTGACGACGCCCTCGCGCCCCGCCGGCGGGTTTGCCTGTGCTGCGGCGGAAGCTGCGGCATTGATGTCCGCCGCGTCGTTCTGGGTTCGGCTGTAGTTGCCCATCAGACGGAAGGAGGTCGTTTCGTTGATTGGTCCGCCTACCAGGAAGTTGCCGCGAACGGTGTGGCCTTCCTTGGAGTCCTGCGGAACGTTCACGTAGGTCGAGGCGGAGCCAGAAAGCGTCTCCGGCTTCTTCGTGATGATGTTGACGACACCGCCGGCCGCGCCCGACCCGTAGCGGGCTGCGGCCGGTCCACGGATGACCTCGATGCGCTCTATGGCTTCCGCCGGAACCCAGTTGCTGTCACCGCGCGAATCCCGCTCCCCGCCGCGCCCCATGCGCACCGAGTTGCGCGACAGCACCGGCTTGCCGTCGATCAGGATCAGCGTGTTTTCCGGCCCCATGCCGCGCAGGTCGATCTGGCGCTGGTTGCCGCGCTGCCCGGATGCGCTGGTGCCGGTCAGGTTGGCGCCGGGCATCCGGCGGATGATTTCCGAGATGTCGTTGGTCACGGGCCGCTGCTCCAGGTCGCTTGCCGTGATGGTCGACACGCCGGGCATCTGCTTCAACTGCTGTTCGGCCGAGAGGATAAAAACCGTATCCAGCACAATCCCCTCTTCCTCGCCAGTACCCTGTTCCTGGGCCTGCGCGGCGGTAGACGCGAGCGAAAGGACCGCACTTAAAACCACCGAAGCGCGCCCGACACCTCGACCCGAGCAACGCCCCATCCGCCGCCCGGCATGCCCTGAAATCGGCCTCGTCATCCGCACCACCCCATAATGTTGACTAGTTAAGTCAGCTAATAGGGTCCCACTTGGAAGGCTTCAACGGGGATGTTTTAGAACCGTTAGAAATTGCATGAAACGCAATTGGCACGTTTCAGGCACTGCCCCAGGTGCCAATCAGCATCGCGAGGAACCGCTCCGCGATGGCCGTTTCAGCGCCGTGACGCTGCCGGAATGAAGATGCTGCACCTCATCCAGATCATCCTCGTCATTGGTGGATGCACCGGCAAGATAATCAAGCTCGCGAGATTGACCATTGATCTTATCGAGTTGCTCGAGCGTTGAGCCCATCTGCGCGCGCAGCATCTCTCCATCCTCATGTGCTGCACCGATCAAGGCGCGCAGCGACCAAGCCCGCAGCCTCTGCTTGGTGGCGGACGATTCCAGCAGTCCTGAGACGAGATCGCCGGCGAAACGTCCACGCACAACCTGCTGCTGCGCTTCGGTCGCGATCTGGCGGTTCAAAAGCCCCTGCGCGACGATCAGCACGGCAAGCGCTGCAAACGCCGCCACAAGCCGTATCGCAAAATCAAACCGCCTCATCGCCACCGTCCCGCCTGTTGTCAAACCCTGCCTGCCGGGATTTGCCACTGCCCTTATCACGGCCGGACCTTGCCGCAGCAGTAACACCAGCCAGCACCATGCATAGGGGGCAGTTTATGGTATTTATCCGGTCCCGCCGTCATTTCTGCCATCGAACGGATATAGAGGGTGTTGGCGGTTGAGTATCAGTCGTGTCTGCTATTCAGGCAGGGGACCGGCGGCAGGATCTGCCGGACCCGCATCCGCAGGGTCGAACGGACCGTCAACCATGTCCAGGGGCCGATGTCAGGAGCCATGTCAGGCGGTCTCAAAGGCCGCCTTCAGGGTCTGGGCGATCAGGTGTGTCATCGGCCCGGCCATCTTTTCGTTGCCGAAGGTCAGGACCAGAGGCACGAGGCGCGTTCTGTTTGCCACCTCCACCTCTCGAAGACACCCGGACGCCAGATCGTCGGCGACCAGATGGCGCGGCAGCCGTGCATGGCAAAGACCGCTGCGCACCGCCTCACGAGCCGCTTCCAGCGTGTTGACATGAACATGCTCGCCCTTGAACGCCGAGCCGGACGCCGCATCGCCCGTATTGGCAACGATGGCAATCGGGTGGCGTGAAAGCAGCGTGTCGGTGAGCGGCATCCGGTAGGCATGAAGCGGATGATCGACGCGGGCAACGGCAACCAGTTCGATATTTTGCAGAAAGAAGGCATATTGGGACCGATTGTCCCAGAAGGTGACCGCCAGATCATAGGTCTCCGGCGCGATATCTTCGAGGGACTGACGGACCTGTTCCGTGACGAAGATCTCGGCGGAGGCACCGGTCTGGCGGAATGCCGACAGGCCCTTGAAGATGATGGCGCGCGGGGCAATGCTGTCATAGGTCAGCCGCACACGCGCCTCGCGTCCGCTGGCAAACATGCGTCCGCGCTCCTCCAGCCGTGACATTTCCTCGATCAGCGACGTGGCTTCCGCCAGCAGATGCTCGCCCGCCGGCGTCAGCACTGCGCGGCGCCCGTCAAGGCGCAGCAGGTCCACACCCAACCGTTCCTGCAGCCGGGCAATGGCGTAACTGACGGAGGACTGGCTGCGGTTGAGCTGTTGAGCCGCCTTGGCAAAACTGCCGGCCTGCACTGCCGCGCGCAGGACCGCCCATTGCTGCAGTTCGGTGGAAGGCAATTTGAACATCATCGGATTTTTAGATGAAATCAACTCGAAGTTCGAGCTTTTTGTCTCAGACCTTCGACCATAAAATCAAACCACCGATGGAAAATACGCATCACCTTGTGGACAAGGATACTGACATGAAGAAAATCGCACTCTCCCTGATCTCCCTTCTGGCGCCGCTACCGGCCATGGCTGCAGCCCAGACACCGGAAGCGCTTGCACAACAGGGGATGAAAGCGGGCGATGCCTATCCGGGACTTGCCAATGTCTGCGATCTATCCAAACCGTTGATGACTGCGGGGCAACGCCCCGCTTCGGCCGAGCGCACAAATGGCTCACAGCAGCGGCCGCGCCCCGAGCGGCCTGAAAACGCCTCGACCGCCGAACCGGCGAAGGTCTTCGAGAACCTTTATTTCGTCGGCACGCGAAGCGTGACAAGCTGGGTCGTGAAGACCTCCGAGGGGCTGATCGTTATCGATGCGCTCAACAACGACCGCGAATCCAAGAGCTATATCGAAGGTGGCCTGCAAAAGCTGCGGCTCGATCCCAAAGACATCAAATACCTGATCATCACCCATGCCCATGGCGACCATTACGGTGGCCAGCAATATCTGGTCGACACCTACAAACCCAAGGTCATCATGAGCGAGCAGGATTGGCAGGAGCTTGAAAAGCCCGACCAGCAGTTCTTCAATCCGCGCTGGGGCAAACCGCCGGTGCGCGATGTCTCCATCAAGGATGGCGACACGATCACGCTGGGCGACACCACGCTCAAGCTTTACGTGACCCCCGGCCATACGCCCGGCACGCTTTCGCTGATCCTGCCGGTGATGGATGGAGCGGAAAAACATGAGGCCGCCCTCTGGGGCGGCACCGGGCTGAACTTCGGCCCGAACGCGGCACGGCTTGAAGAATATTCGCAGTCGGCCAAACGCTTCCGTGACCTTGCAGCCGAGGCCGGCGTGGATGTCTTCCTGTCGAATCATCCGACACGCGACGGCGCTCTCGATAATATTGCCAGGCTGAAGGAACGTGCGGCCGGTGGCCAGCATCCCTTCGTGACCGGCGAAAAGGCGCTGGGTGCGTTGGAACTTCTGGAGGATTGTGCGCTGGCACAGGCTCAGAAGATCCGCGGCACCCCCTGACAAACGTTCTGGCGGTCGCATTACTGGCCGCCTGAACCGATCACTGCGTCACGGGATGGCTGACCATTCGGCGCGCCGTCAGCCAATCACGATCGCCCGGAAATCGTTGACATTGGTGCCCGTCGGGCCGGTGACGAAAAGGTCACCGATCGCTTCGAAACCCGTGTAACTGTCATTGCGTGCCAGCACCTGGCGTGCGTCATGGCCTGCAGCGCGCAACCGCTGCACCGTCGTGCCATCGGCAAAGGCACCGGCATGGGTGCCGGAGCCATCGATCCCATCCGTGTCGGCGGCCAGTGCCGACACCGCGCAGCCATCAATGCCGAGCGCAAAGGCAAGCGCAAATTCGCTGTTGCGTCCACCCCTGCCGCCCTTGCCCCGGATGGTCACCGTGGTCTCGCCCCCAGACAGCAACACGGCGGGTTTACGGAACGGCTGGTCCTTCAGCAAAACTTCGGACGCGGCGCATCGGCAGACGGTGAGTTCAAATGCGCGATCATCGTGGGCGGCAGTCGAGGCGGTAGTTCTCGATGATAGCGAGCGCGTCATGGCGGGTCGTTGCATCAGAAACCGTGGGGCCGGAGACCACGAAAGCCTGGTTGTCAGTATCCCTTATCGAGCGTGATGGATCTGACGGCTCTGAAGGCTCAAAGTCGCAGTACATCACGGCGAAGATCAGAGCTGGACGGCGGAGCTTGAAGGCGAGCAACAGGATGACGAGCTACTCAATCGCTTCGAGCGGTGGCCTTGTGACGTTGGATTCTGGCGAGCTCGACAAACCGGCGCTTCACCTCTTCAAAGAATGCCAGGGGTAGCGATCCTTATCCCCCTCCTCCCTTCCGTCCAGATGCTGCCAATGCCAGAGATAGGAATAGCGAAAGACCCAGCCGACCTTGGGTTCAATCGGCAGCATTCTTTTCCATCAGCAGTTCAGTATTGAGATGATCCAGGCCCGTCTCCATAGTCGATGCATCGGTGCCGGCAAGCTCGTCGTCACTGATCGCAGCCGTCAGATCGACACGACGGTCCCGCTTGGCAAGACGAAGGTAATCCTCATAGGCCATGAGCACCGTGCGCGGCCGGCCGTTCTTGGTGATGATGACCGGCTCTCGCACGGCCGCATCCTGGTAAGAACCGAAATTCTTCGAAACCGCAGCTGCTGTCACAATCGACGTCATGGCAGATCTCCTTTGTTCCGGAATATACGGGCTTTCCGGAACTTTTGCAAATCTGCTGCTAGAACTGTAGGAATGCGATGATACGGAAGCGGTCAACCTCCAATTCAACCTGTGATACAGTCTTGCGGCGCGTGAAAGAACCCGACACCATCGCCGCTGTGCTCCTCCATATAACGCCACGACGAACTGGCCGCGCTTCTGACAGATCAGGATTTTGAGACGTTCCGTAATCTTGTCAACGAGGGCGTGTGCGCCACCCGCAGAGATAAACCCGATCGCAGCTTGGCGCAGGAGCGCCGCGGAACTAGGGAAGGCCGCCAGCCGTCGCAGTGAGCACGGAGCGTGCATCTATGCAATCGCATGCAGTCGACAGGTGCGGATTATGCTCACATTTCTGCCTAAACCACACAGGCTGTCATTACTCCTTTACGTCCGGTAATGTTGCTTTATCGGACATCTTTATCTTTATATAGAGAATGGCCCAAATCATCGAGCAGAACACCGAAATTCACGTCGAGGAGACCTCAGCGCCGTCTCTCAGCACGGCGCCCGGGTATGATGTTTCCGCGCCGGGGGTGTCAGGCGAAAGCCCCCTCCCCTCTCTCGTCGTCGAGGATCAGACGCCCGCCCATCTCGCAGGCCTCGCCGATCGCGCAAGGGGTTACGTCGAGGCGGCGAGTTCGGCAAATACCCGCAAGGCTTACGCCTCGGACTGGAAGCATTTTGCTGCCTGGTGTCGGCGGTCCAACCTGGCTCCCCTTGAACCGCCCCGAGTTTTCCGGAGACCGTTTGGTTTAAGTTATGCGGCCATGGCCGTTGCGTCCAGCATGGCGTAGTATCGTTCTTCTGCCTCGGCGGGTGGAATGTTTCCGATTGGCTCCAGAAGACGCCGGTTGTTGAACCAGTCGACCCATTCGAGTGTGGCGAACTCCACGGCTTCGAAGTTTCGCCATGGTCCTTTCCGATGGATGACCTCGGCCTTGTATAGGCCGTTGATTGTTTCGGCGAGAGCGTTGTCGTAGGAATCGCCGACGCTCCCGACGGAAGGTTCAATGCCTGCCTCCGCCAGCCGCTCGGAATACTTGATCGACACGTATTGCACGCCCCTGTCGGAATGGTGAATGAGCCCGCCGCGTTTGACGGGCCGCCGATCATGAAGCGCCTGGTCGAGGGCATCGAGCACAAAGCCCGCATGGGCAGTCCGGCTTGCCCGCCAACCGACGATACGGCGGGCGAAGGCATCAATCACGAAGGCCACGTAAACGAAGCCCTGCCAGGTCGCGACATAGGTGAAATCGGATAACCACAGCATGTTCGGCGCGGGAGCCTTGAAGTGGCGATTGACGCGGTCAAGCGGGCATGGAGCAGACTTGTCCGATATAGTGGTTTTGACTGGCTTGCCGCGAATGATGCCTTGAAGACCCATCATTCTCATTCTCATTCTCATTCTCATGAGCCGTGCGACGGTGCATCGGGCGATGTCGAAGCCTTCTCGCTGTAACTGCCGCCAGACCTTCCGCACGCCATACACCTGGAAGTTCTCGTTGAACACCCGGCGTATCTCGACCTTCATGGCCATGTCGCGCCGGGCGCGGGCCGACAGGCGCCCCACATCCGTGCGCTTGGCAACGACCTCATAATAGGTGGACGGGGCAATCGGCAGCAGTCTGCAGATTGGCTCGACCCCGAGCACCGAGCGGTGTTCGTCGATGAAGGAAATCATCGCTTCAGTGGGCGGTCGAGCTCCGCCATCGCAAAATATGCTGACGCCTTGCGCAAAATCTCGTTGGCCTGATGAAGTTCGCGGTTCTCCCGTTCCAGAGCCTTCATCTTCTCCGCCACGTCACGCGGCAAACCTGCACGCTTGCCGCGGTCGACCTCGGCCTTCTTCACCCATTCATGCAGGGTATGCGCCGAGCAACCGATCTTGGCGGCTATCGATGATACCGCCGCCCAACGGGAGGGATGATCGGCTTCATGTTCCATCACCATTCGAACGGCGCGCGCGCGGACTTCAGGGGAGAATTTGTTTGTCGTCTTGCTTGTCATAGACCCTACTTCTCACGAGTTGGGGTCTCCGGCAAACTCGGCGCGGTTCAGACCGACTGGGCTATGTATGGCCGTAATTTAGCTCAGTTGTGCTTGAGGTTTGGCTTCCGCGACAAGCCATTCAACAAAATGCCGCACACTTGGTCGCTGTAATGCCTCCGCTGTGCTGACGGCATAATAGGCGAAACGTGTTGGCCATTTTGTATCGATAGGCGAAACAAGCCTCCCCGAACGCACCTCGTCACTTGCGTAAACGTTGCGCACGAGTGCAAGCCCCTGACCGGCCACGGCCGCCCTGACCATAAGATGGTCGTCGGAGAACGATGGGCCTTTCAGATCAAGAGGCGCTTCTACTTCCAGAGCCTCGAACCATAGCCTCCAGTCGGCACGGTCCATATCATGCAATAGCGGAAGTCCGAGACAATCGGCCGGAGTCACCACGGGTGATCTTGAACGCAACAGTTCAGGGCTTGCAACGACGATCATCTCGGGGGCCATAAGCCAGGCGACTTCGAGACCTGGATAGATACCGAGCCCATGCCTGATAGCGACATCGATCGGCTCGCGCTTCAAATCCACAACACGACTGCCCGTTTCCATCGCAATCTCAATATCAGGATGAAGCCGCGAAAAATCCGAAAGACGAGGCACAAGCCAATTCGCAGCAAATGACCCCATCGTGCTGATCCTGATCCTCCTTGAGGAGGGGCTTTCCAGCTTTCTGACCACCTCCTCAATAGCCTGGAAGGGGCCATCTACAGCGCTAAAGAGAGATCTTCCTGCGGAGTTGAGCTCCACCCCCGCCTGCGTTCGCGTGAACAGGCGATAACCTACATAATCTTCCAGCTCCCTGATGCGTTGGCTGATCGCGCCCGGCGTCAGCGCCATGCTGGCTGCGGCGTCCCGCATGCGGCCGGATCGGGCGACGATAACGAACGTCTGAAGGAGGGGGAGGGAGATACGCATGGTTTGGTATTTAGCACGGCTAAACACGAATGCGAAATTCATCGTTTGCCCACGCAATACTTTTCAGCAATTTTCGAGTGAACAAACACGGAGACATGCATGAGCCATAATAGATCAAAATCATCAGTCCTGCAGTGGCTGGTTGTAACGTTTGGCTTTCTAGCTCTCGCACTCGCATTTTCTGCCCGTGCCACGCTTGGGCTGGTCATGCCAATCTGGGAGCAGGAACTAGGCTGGTCTCGAAGTTTCGTTTCTGGATCTGCTGCAACGGCTCTATTGGTAATGGCAACAGTTGCTCCCTTCGCAGGACATTTCATCGATCGACATGGTGTGCGGCTGACGTTGGCGCTCGGGCTTTTCCTTGTCGGAGTTGGATGCCTAATCGTCTCGTCGACCAGCAACGCAATAATCTTTCTCATCGCTTTTAGTGCCATTTCTGCGACTGGCTATGGAATTGTTGCAACCCATATCGTCTCCACCGCAGTTGCTCGGCTCTTTGACCGGAACAGGGGGCTTGCGACAGGGATAGCGACTTCCGGAGCGACAGGCGGACAGTTTCTTATCGTACCCCTCATTGCTGTCGTGTTGACGACGTTTAGTTGGCGATGGAGCTTCCTCGCAATTGGGATCGGTTGTCTCGCTCTGATACCTATTTTATGGTGGACGCTCACTGAAAAGGGAGATTCTGCGATAGCGCCCTCCGATTGCGAACCGACTCCTTCAATTTGGGTCGATGTCTCCGCTGTCATCAGGAAACCGGCATTTCACATTCTTTTCTGGAGCTTTTTGCTCTGCGGATTCACTACGGCAGGCGTCATCGAAACGCACCTTTTGCCTTATGCCTCGTTCTGCGGTTTTGGTCCCGTTCCAAGTGCTACCGCGTATGGCGTGCTATCGGCGGTCAATATGCTCGGTATGATCGGAGCGGGGTGGTTAGCTGATCGCATGAACAGAATTGTGCTTCTCGGCTCGATATACCTGCTCCGGGGAGTGACGTTTATTGTCCTTATCAACGTCGGTGCTGACTATGAAATGCTGGTTGTCTTTGCACTGATGTTTGGAGCGGTCGACTACGCGACTGTCCCGGTTACCGCCAGTCTAGTGGCTAGCCACCTCGGCTTGCGTGTTATGGGGTTATCGATGGGAATGATTTCGGCAGGCCACTCTCTCGGCGCCGCCGCGGGTGCTTTTTCGGGGGGCTACATTTTCGATCTCACGATGGGATATGATTGGGTGTGGATCACTTCGATTGTGCTGGCGGTGGGAGCTGGGTGCATAGTATTTCTATTGAAAAATAACCCGCAAGATGCGACCGTTAGGGAAGCAGGTCATTGACTGATATCTCTCAGAAACACGTGAGAGCTTTCCGACGCAAGGGAACGCGCGTTTCCCTCTTTAGCTAAGTCGTCCAAACGCGCAATTTTTCGTGTAAACTGGCTTTTCAGGTTAGCAATTGCTTTGTCAGCTCTACTGTTCTTAAGTTCCTCCAATAGTTCCAACATGTCACCGACAATAAATTCCAGATTCCCCTGGATCTCAAGGTCAATAGCCCTCACGAATCTGGTCTGAGAGTTGAAATTCCTGACGTGATCAATAATGACGTCGTTACAAGACCAATAGGAAATGTGCTCAAAAATCGTCTCAATAACATGACAATAACTGCTTACGCTGCGGTCAGGATGGCATTTTGATTCCGCCTGCAAATGTACACGAGCATGTACGAGCACAAGCTCGTCTTCTCGTTTCATGAGAACAGGCTTTCTCTCTAGCGACTGCTTTAGGAGAAGAAACGCCAACTCATACCAGGACTGCATCTCCCTGCTCGACAGGATTTTGGCGAAAAAACCCTTGTTGGGTGTGGCAGTTACAAGTCGTTCGGCGTGAAGCCGCGTTAGTGCCTCTCGCAGCGGCGTTGCGCTGGTTGCCAGTTTTTCGACTAATTCCCCTATGTGGAGTTGCTGGCCCGGGCGAAACTTGTAGTGGATCAGCATCCACTTCAGGCGGAGGTAAACATTATTGGCCTTACCAGTATCGTAATGCCTACGTTGGAAATCTCTGCCAAAGTTTTCGAGCGCGCCTGATAGGGCTCCCCTGTTGGTCCCTGCGGTCTCGTGTTCTTCCATTTCGATTCCTGCCCTCCTGCGATGCAACTCTTGTAGGCGAAAAGGTACCGGCATCGGCTCGGCTATGTTGGCGACATCAAGTCCAGCGGGGCCGTCCAGCTTCGAACGGTTTGGATGCGTGCGAGCCAATTCGCCACACCTTCCCATTCGTTCAGATCGAGTTTTGCTTGCCATGCCAAGAAGAGGTAGCCACAACAGGCGATATCGGCGATGGTGAAGCGATCACCTATGAGAAACTCCTTTCTGCCGTCCGAGAACTCTGAATTCAAGCGGTCGAGATCGTCTCTAGCTCTACTCTCGTAGTAAGCTTCCAGTTCTGGTGCAGCGATGCCAAGCCTTCTGATGTGACGCAGGTTGGAAAGGCTAAAACCTATTCTATTCGCCTCCCAGAATAGCCACTGTTCAATTTCGGAGTGATCGCGTTCATTTTCTCCGGCAAAACGATGAAGCAGTCGAGCGAGGTAGAGGAGGATCGCATTTGACTGGCATATTGCAACCTCACCATGCAATAGCACTGGAACTTCGCCGAACTTTGTGATTTGTCGAAACTTGTCGGGGCGATCGTCACGCTCGATGTCTAGATTTACGTGAAAGTACTCATACTCAACCTCCGCGAGCATAAGCATGAGCGCGATCTTATATGAGTGACCCGAGTTACGGTTGCCAAATAAGGTGAAGCGCTTTCCGTGGTCTATCCGTGAAGCTACCCAATCGATTTGTGAATTGGCATCATATATTCGCGACATTTGCACCCTCTGCTTCGGTGGTACTCCGGAACTGCAATTTGCGTTGTTGGCGCATCCACCGACACGGGTTATCGCCGACGAACCACCAGTGGATCTTCAAATGGTCAAATTGACATAATGGTCGTGAGACGAGCGCGTCTGCTAACCGGTAGTTAGCTATACACGTGTACGTAGTCGCCCAAAATGCTGTACAGTTATCAACATGGTTGCGCAGAACGCGCAAACCAGAAATCATGACCCAAACATTAGTAAAACTATTTCGGATATGCCAAAAAAAGTTCCACCGCTTATGTCTCTCCGAGCTTTTGTGATGGCCGGCCGATACGAAAGTTTCAAAATCGCGGCCGAGGCTCTCAACATCAGCCCAGGGGCAATTAGTCAGCACGTAAAAAACCTTGAAGATGCACTGGGGACCAAGCTCTTCGAGCGGTCGAATCGGATGGTAAGGCTCACGACGAAAGGAGCTGACTATCTCCAGCGAGTGCAAGTCGCCTTCGATATCATTAACGTGGCAACAAAAGCAGTCACGGACGATGCCTCAAAAGGTTTGATCGTCGTCAGCACCATGCCATCCTTTGCCGCCCAGTGGCTCGTTCCGCGCCTTGGGAGGTTTCAGGAGCGAAATCCCACTATCGATGTACATGTCGACACGACTACACGGCTGGTCCGTTTTGATAGAGATCGCGTCGATGTAGCGATCCGCCACGGCCTGGGTAACTACGATGGACTCTATAGTGAGCGCCTTTTCGCAATAGAGATGGTCATGGTTTGCAGCCCTGGGCTCTTGGGCGGCAGAGGAAGGATAAAGGGTTTTGATGACCTGACGAGATTTCAGCTGCTGCATGAGGAGGAGAGGACGGACTGGTCCCTGTGGTTGCGCGCCAACGGTGCCACCGACATCGACAGTTCCCGTGGTCCAAGCTTCAGCGATGAAACATCCCTCGTACAAGCCGCGATAGCCGGTCAAGGAATTGCACTGGTGCGAGATATTTTAGTGGAAACTCATATTGCTGACGGCCGTTTAATAAAGCCAATGAACGTTGATTGGCCTACTCAATTTGCCTATTACTGCGTATGTCCCGAAGGGGCGCGGAGCAATACGAAGATTGCGGCTTTTCGTACGTGGCTTTTCGATGAAGTCCACGGCATGAAGCGGTGAAGGGGTATTATAGATCCGGCACGAATATATTATGATTTTTGCTTGTTAAGTGTTATGATTTGGGATGGAAACCGATACACGCACGCTCTCGAATTCTGCCTTGCATGAGAGGCGCCGACAGGTGATCCGGCTTTGGAAGGCGGGTCACAAGGTGATGAAGATCGTTGAATTGTCGGGGCTGACCTGGCCGACGGTTCGCAAGGTCATTGATCGTTATGAAGCGGGAGGTGCGCACAGCCTAAAGCCAAAGGAACGTGGCCTGTCATCTGGGGATGGCCGCAGCCTGAGCGTCGAACAAGAGGCCAATATCCGCAAGCTGATCTGCGACAAGCGCCTGGAGCAGTTGAAGATGGAGTTTGCGCTTTGGACGCGAGGTGCTGTGCAGATTCTGATCCAGCAAGAATGCGGTGTTGCGCTGAAGATCCGGGCGGTTGGCAACTATCTCAAGCGCTGGGGTTTTTCTCCACGGAAACCAATCCGCCGGGCCTATGAACAAAAGCCAGAGGCGGTGAAGGCTTGGCTGGATGAGGCCTATC
Source organism: Rhizobium sp. FY34 (assembly GCF_005222845.1). Classification (GTDB taxonomy): domain Bacteria; phylum Pseudomonadota; class Alphaproteobacteria; order Rhizobiales; family Rhizobiaceae; genus Neorhizobium. The sequence continues at coordinate 63,476 of NZ_STFZ01000036.1, forward strand.
CGGCGATTGAGGCGCGGGCGCGGGCCGAAGGCGGGGAAATCCATTGGGGAGACGAGACGGCAGTCGTCAACACCGATGTTCGCGGCCGCTCCTATGCCCCAAAGGGCGAAACGCCTGTCACCTATGCGCCTGGCAGCCGGCAGAAACTGTCGATGATCTCGACGGTGACCAATCAGGGCAAAGCCCGCTGGATGATTATTGAAGATAACTTCGGCGCGGACCGGCTGATCGAATTCCTTGAAGCACTCATCAAAGACGCGGACCGCAAGATCTTTCTCATCCTCGACAATCTACGTGCGCATCACTCGAAACTGGTCAAGGCATGGCTTGAGGCACGCAAGGACCAGATCGAAATATTCTATCTGCCGAGCTATTCGCCGAAACTGAACCCGGATGAGCGCCTCAACGCAGATCTCAAACACGCCATCGGCTCGGCTGTACCGGTCAGGACCAAGGCCAGACTCAAGGCAGCAACGGAAAGCCATATGAGCAAACTCGCGGCCAACCCCAACAAAGTCAAAGCCTTCTTCAACGATCCGCGCTGCAAATATGCCGCGTAGAAATATCACCGTGCCGGATCAATAGATCACCCAATCAAACTGGTCGTGGTCGGCGCCGGAAGAACATTCTGCTCTGGAAGCCAAATCCCTCCGAACTGGCTTGGCCGGGGTACCCACCACGGTGGTGTACGGTGTTACAGACTTGATCACGACACTCCCAGCGCCAACCCGCGCGCCATAACCGATATCAATATTGCCGAGAATGATGGCACCAGCACCAACAATCGCTCCTCGCCGAATTTTCGGATGCCGATCGCCACGGTCATTCCCGGTAGCGCCGAGGGTGACATTGTGAAGCAGAGAGACGTCGTCTTCCACAACAGCTGTCTCACCAATCACCAAACCAATAGCGTGGTCGATAAAGATTCCTTTCCCAAACTTGACTGCCGGATGAATGTCGGTCCCTGAGACCTGGCAAATCCGATCATATAAATGGACGGCTAAATCTCTCTGCGCATGCTCCCATAGATGGTTACTGATGCGTTGGGCCTGGAGAGCATGAAATCCCTTGAAATAGAGGAACGGTGACAGGTAATTCCCGAACGCGGCGTTCCGACTCCTGTAGGCCATCAGGTCTGCCGCACCCGCTTGGACTAGCCGGGAATCGAGGCGGTGAGCTTCGTCCACAATCTCACTTAACTGAAGCGGGGGCAATGTGTCGCCAGAGAACCTGGCAACCAGTTGCGCCCTAAGTGCATGCTGAAAGCATCCAAAATCAAGGATCGATCGGTCAATGAAACCGGCGAGCTTGGGTTCACAAGTTTTGAGCCGGCATGCCTCTTTAAGAAGGGCGCCCCAGATTTCTTGCTCGCTATTCGAATAGGAATTTGCGTTCGTAGGCGCCGGCGACGACATCATTTCGATCTTCTTCCTTTATTAGAAATGAGAATTCAGCGTGTCCGGTCTACCGATTATTTTGTAATTTCGGCAATCGTACTGAATTTCTCGCCCCGAAATGCCCACAGGGAGAACGAGATTTCCTTGTTGTCGCCATCTATTGAGAAGGATACCCTGCCCATGGCTGTTTTCCATTCGCGAGTAGCCAGTGCCCTCGACAGGCTGGGTCCCGCGCGACCTCTTTCTGTTACGGCGCGGACTGCTATTTCGACAGCAGCAACAGTCTCCAGGAAAAATGGTGGTGTATGCCCCACGTTCCGATTATGCGCTCCGGTCGAAAAGTCAGATTTGGCGTTCAAGTCGTGTGTTTTTGCCGCCGGAGCGACGCCGAATAGTCGGTGACGACAACGCGCTGGAACAAGATCCGCGATTTTTGGATGAACACCGTCATCCACAATAAAGATGAGCTCGTTAGATACGATCGCGGACCGTTCCTTGACCCGATTGACGACACTCTCGAAATGGCCCACGATAATACAGCAATCCGCTGTTTCCGCGTCCGTGACCAACATTAGGCCAGAGGCAAAATCAATCGCACGTCGAATCGCCGCGCCAAGGATTTTTCCGTATCTTGAATCATCGATCAGTAAGTGAATTCGGCCATTCCCAATTGCGGCGTGGATAGCGTTCACGAGTGCAGAAGCCAGTTGGCTATTGGGCGCGCATAGCCGAAATGTATCAGGCCAGCGATCTCGCCCGACCGGACGTTCTGTAAGTCTATCGTCGCTTGAGGCAGGCAGAATTAGAGGGATGCCGCACGCCCTGTAGTGCGCACGGGCAGCGTTTGCGGCGCTTGAGGAATAGTGTCCGACGACGATACTTACCTGCTGCGCGATGAGATATTGAGCAGCGTTCATGCCTCCGAAGCGGGACATGGAATCAGATATCCATATTAGCGAAATACGATTGCGGATTGCCATCGGCTGCATTGTCATTGCCGAATGAACTGCGTTGAAAACGGTTCTGGTGTGGATAGAAAGTGGCCTTCCGAAGGCCGCTGTTACTCCGATCTTTAATGCCCCAATGCCATCAATGCGTTTCATTGCGACCTCATACTATTTCGCGCCATCTACACGCCGGTCTCGCTTTAGTTGAGGGCAGGGGCCTGCGCGTACTCGCCCAACCCATGCTTAACCATTTCTCGCAAAACCGCTGACTGCGGCGGACCGACCAAATTTTCCGCTATCACTGCCGCAACAAAAGGGGCAGTTTTATAACCTCGGCCAGAGAAGCCCGCAGCTATGAACAGTTCCTTAAAACCGGGGACTACGCCCACCACCGGGCGGCCGCTGATCGTATAGCCATCGATCCCGCAAACTCCGTCTGCTACTGTCGTTGCGTCGAGGCATTGGGCGATCTTTGCTCCACGCATATGAGCATCTTCGGCCTGATCAGATGTTGATTGGATTACCTCATGAGGATCCGTGACCCACCTGTCCAAGTTTGCTCCCACCATGTAAGCGCCTGAGCTTAACGGTCGAACATATGTGACATTCAGTTCGTCGACGACCGTGTGACTGATGGGCATCCCACCATTGTTGCTAACGAGCGTGGGCACGCCGATCGCGCGGGGACGGATACGCTGATCATCTCGCAAAATAATTCCGCTTTTTATCAATACGGCATCTGTTGCTGCTCCTGCACTCAACACAGCTTTCCCCCCAAAGAGGATGCGTTTGTTTGTGACTATACGGACGCCATCGGGATCAGGCTGAACCGATTGTACGGTCTCGTTCGTGCAGGCAATTACCCCTCGGAGATATGCGGCATTCGACAAGCTTTCAGCTGTTCTGCGCGGCTCCCCATAGCCCCCCTTCGCTTCGAGGACTGCTCCAGCCCACTCGCCTTCTTTCAGCCATCCAAATAGGGACCTTATCGCATTCTTCTCGATGAACTTGACCGGATAGGCTCGTGAGTCCAGTTGTTCGGCAAGACCACGGGCTGCGATTACGTCATGATCATTGAGCAGGTAGACAAATCCGCAGGGGACGTACCCTGCGGAACCAGGCATCCCGTATTTGCCCCAGTTTTTGAAGATCGACATTCCGTGCTTCGCACAGCGCGCCACGTGAACATCTCGGTCGAACACTCGTAGAATTCCGCCCGAGACAGATGTCGCACCGCCTGCACCTGGTTCACTGCGCTCGATCAGCACTACCTTTGCCCCCGCATCAGCACAAAACCAGGCTATTGCGCTGCCTACTATTCCGCCGCCGATTACTGCAATGTCGAACGTGTCGCCTTCGCTCATGTCTCTAGGCTGCCTTCACTGCAGCTTCGAATGTGCTCTTGAACCTCTTGATTATGTCAGGCCCTATCTCTTGAATCGTGGGGGAGGGCTCTCCAACTTGTTCTGAACTGGGGACCGTCAGGGATCCCCCATTCAACAGCCATGCAACGCCCCATTTATTGGGAAGGCGTAGAAACGCCGCCAGTGCTGATGATAATGATGGCTGGATCGCAGTTGCCATCAAACTGTAGATGCTCAAAACGGTCCTTAATTGCCTTGGATCGGTGGAATCGAGAAGGCCTATAAGATCAACGAGAACCGCCCCTTGAACATTCATCGAAAAACTCTCGACCGAGCTTGCCTTCATAAAGCGCTGACGCAAAGATTCGAGCGTTCCTCCGAATTCATCCTGGAACGCCTCTCCGCTAAGCGGTTCTTCGTTTTTGCCGTCCCGCACAGATGCAATTGCATTCATCAATCGGGATGCCAATAAGTCATTTATCGTCAGGCGGAACTCATCAAGATCGAAGTCTTGCTCGGTGGTCTCCGGTGCACGCAAGGCCAGGTAAAAGCGGGCGCTGTCAGACTCGATGTTGTCGAGAAACTCGCTGGCCCAAATGGCGACTCCTCTGCTGGTGGAGAAGTCATGCCCATGAAGGCTTAAAAATTGATTGGTGAAAATATTCCCAACAGTCGGCGCCACCGGCAGATGTGCGAGCATAATCGGATATGCGACGGCATGGCTGTACGCGCAGTCAATCCCCACAAAATGTATCAAGCGTGTCTCTTTATCGCGCCAGTATTTGGAGAACAGAGCTTCCTCTCCAAGCTTGAGTGCCCATTCCTGCGACGCGGCGCAATATCCCGCTATTCCTCCAAACCAAGTGTGAAGTGTCGCAGCCGGATCATCGGGGACCCGCGGCCCCCAATCGTGTGGGCGCGATATCGCCCATGGTAAGATCGGTTCATCAAGAACCAACGATGTGAAATCGCGTAGCGCCGGCCTAAATGGAGCTCTCCGATAAAGTTCTTGCAAGACCGCCCGGTTTTTCTCGACGTCCAGGAAAAGTTGATTGACTTCTACCCATCCCATCGGCTGACCGTCCACGATGCAGCGAACATCGCGCATTCGGGCAAGATCGGGCGGCATGGCACAGCCTTCGCATTGGCTGGTATCCGTGGGGTCTCCACAGTTCGGGCATGTTCCACGGGCAAAGGCTTCATAGCCCCAGAGCTGAAGCTCTTGCGAAAACGGCACCTCCGTTCTCTGAGAAAACAACGTCCCGGCACTCTTCAATGCAAGATAGAACGAGCTCAATGTCTCAAGGTAGTGATCGCCGAGGCCTAGGGTATGCATAAAATGGTCAGGCTCAATCCGAGCCTTAGCAAGTGTCCGGGCCATTAGAGGACCGTATTGCCGTGCTACGGCTTCAGGCGGCCTGTTTTCTCCCCGTGCCTTACGAACGACATAGCTTTGGTAATCGTCCGAATATGAAACGTAGTGCACGTCGTCGCCGAGCAATCTCCGGATGCGTGTGAATACGTCTGACGCAAGGTACGGCCCGGCGAGATGACCCAAATGAAGATCGCCATTTGATGTTGGTGGGGCACAAGTCACGATCAACTTAGCCATTATAAGGAACCTCCTCATTGACATACTTGGACGCCAGGTCTGCGTCCCACCAGATGCTCATCATCTGAAAATCGTCGTCGTAGGAATTCTCGATGTGATGCTCCACTGCTGCAGGGATCGCGATGAAGTCGCCTTTTTGAATTTCATAGACGTGGTCACCAACGACGACGCGCGCTCTTCCCTCCACGCCGATGAATAACTCACGATCGGGGTGGGCGTGGCGTGTTGTATGTGTGTTCGGGCGCACAATGCACCAGGCGCCTTCGAATGGAGCCTTCAGTGCTTCCCATGGAACCAAGCGTTTGGCATCAAGCCCATATTCGTGCTTCAGGCTATTCCAGTTCATTGCATTCAAAACCATGGCAGGGTCCCTTTCCAGCGGGCTAAGCTCTTTGATATGGAGAGGCTAGTTCGCAACGCGCATTTTATCCGATGACCTCCGAAGCCTTTCCGCCCGCCGTTCGAATATCTCCTGAAGAACGTTTTGCGCGCGAATGCTCACGATGCTGAGTACGCCTTCGGTGATACCATGTGTCGCTTCACTATAGCCTTGAAGGTATATGCTGGCTTCGACGCCCGGTTCTGTTTCTACCCGGTAGTTTCGGTTCACCACGAACTGCCCAGTAGCGTCCTTAATCAGTAGCTCACCTATATCGGCCAACAGCGCTGGTTGCCCTGTTTCGTAGCCGGTTGCCAGGACCACAAAATCGCATTGCGTTTCCGAGACTTCATTCGTCATCATGTCTCGGAGTTGGAGATGAACATTTCCGTCAGCAACAGACGCATCCACGACTTCGGTGCTTCCCGAAATTTCGTGCTGAGCAGTGTTGGTAAGCCGCTCCAGATAAATTTTCGAGTACAGCGCCTCTAGCATAACCGGCGTTACGCCAGCGTAGTTCGTGTGCCGGATCTCGTCGGCAACGAGCCGGCGCCCGGCTTCAGGCAATCCGTAGAACACGTCAACGAACTCGGGGAAATAAAACTCGTCCAGAAATTTACTGGTTTCGGAATTCCGAAACCCCAAGCTCCGCATGATCACAGTGACACGGCTTTCCGGCAGCTCCTCAGGAATACTTAGCAATATCTCCGCAGCGCTCTGGCCTGAGCCCACTACCGCTACCCGAAGTCCGCGGCGGCCTTTCCATGCGTCCACGAGCGACAGGAACTTACTGCTATGAGCGCAGCGGTCGTCCGGAAGATCTTTGAAAGCAGTTGGGATATTGGGTTTGCGACCGATCCCGACCACAACGTCGGCCGCTCTGATGCGCCGCCCGTTACTGAAAGATGCCTCAAATTCCGTAACCCGCCCGCCCTCAATCACAGGCTGAAGCGCCGTACACTCGTGCCTAGTGGATATCTCGACTTTGCCCAGGCGCTCGGCGACCCAAGAGACGTAGGCGGACAGTTCGATGCGATAGGGGAAAAGTGTGCCGAGGTTCGCGAACTCAACAAGTTTTCCGGTCGCCTTGAGAAAGTTCAGAAAAGAGAACTCACTTCGCGGGTTTCGAAGCGTAACCAAATCCTTGACGAAGGATGTTTGGCTTCTAGACCATGGAATCAACATGTTTTTCTGCCATTCAACGGAGTCAGCGCGTTCGGTAAAGATTGCCCGCAGGGTGGATTCCTGATGCCCGTCCTCGATGGCTGCTGCCAACGCGAGGTTTGCGGGACCACATCCGAGACCAAGCACGTCTACTGAATTCGCTGCGGCATACAGCGTGTTTTTTCCTGACTGCATAGTAACTCTCCCCTGTTGGAACAAGCATTGGATTCATGCTGCTGGGCACCGGAAAATCCGGGGCTAGCAGTGGTGACAGATATTCTTGAGGACGTTGTCGATAAGTTCTGTTCGCGTGGCCGGGTTCTGCCAGACGTCCCTGACGTCCTGGCGGAGATCGCGCAGCGGATCTCCTGAGATAAAAAATTTTCCGGGCTTGACCGACGGAGCGGCATAAACGGCCAGCCCGAAGTCAGGATCGTAGTATTCGAAACTGTGAACGTCCCTCTTGCCGCCACCGCCCAACGTGTCGACGACAAACGTGGGCGTGTTGAAGCCCGCAGTGGTGCCGCGGACGATCTTTTCCAGGGAAATGCCCCTAGCAATCGTCGTCCGGAGGTCCTCTGTCCCCGTTACGAGGTCGCAGAGATATGTATAGTATGGGTGAATGTTCAGTGTGCTGAGACGCCGCCCAAGATCGACTAAACAATCATCTCCATCGTTCACACCTCTCAGCAAAACGGCTTGATTACGAACAGTAATCCCACGTTCAAAGAGGAGTCCCGCAGCATCCTCGGTGATACCAGTTATCTCGTTCGGGTGGTTGAAATGAGTATGAAGGCACACTTCTTTGCGTAAATAGCGCCCTCGCTCAGACACTGCAGTGAGAGCGTTGAGCCAGCCTCGGTCAGTAATGATTTTCATCGGCTGCACCGCAAGGCCCTTGGTTGCAAAACGAATTCGCCTGACGTTCGGAAGATCCAGTAACGCATCACCAATTGTTTTTAGTTGGTCCGGCTTCAGGCGAAATGCGTCTCCACCCGACACAACGATATCCTCAAGCTCTGGGTGTTCCGCTACATAGTCAAAGGCGTTCTTCCAACGCTCACGTCCAGCACCCAATCGGACTTTCGCGACCTCCTCGGTGTCCGTACCAACCGCATAGCTGCGCGTGCAAAAGCGACAGTAAACGGGACATGTGCTCGTCGGTAGAAACAAAGCCTTTGTGCGATATCGATGGGTTAAGCCTGCCACAGGTGAGTCACTCTGTTCACCAAGTGTATCAAGACCAAGCAGAGGATGATCTTCCTCAATCTCCGAGCCGAGTGGAAGAAACTGGCGCCGAAGTGGATCGGATATCGGCCCCGCCCAGTTGATCAAACTGATTATGTAAGGCGAGATTCGCATCGCCATCGGCGCGCGCTTCATTCCCTCGGTCGCGTCGTCCAGGAAGGACGGATCCACCAACGGCCCGACTAGCCGCTCTAATCTTTCCCTATTTATGACTGCGTTTTGTTCTTGCCACATCGCATCTAGGAACACTCGTTCAGAAACATCGTGCCAAGAGGGGATCGAGCGCCAAAATTCATCCCGGCGAAATTTCCGCCAGTAAGGCGCAAAATAATCATTTTGTGCTGGCTCCAGACGGTTCGGAATATGGTCCTCTATCCCTGTTGTCTGTTCGGCAGAAACTACATTCAATTCCATCACGTTCACCACCCAACATCAGCTTGTGCTGATTTCCGCTGGGGCAGTCTTGCATTGTGTTTGACGTTAAGAGAATTATTTAAGGTTTTATATTTTTGAATATTTTCGAAACTAGAATTGAGCTGCTACCATCAGATGAGCCCGTCCTCGGTGACTGGTCTTTGATGCTATTTGTCGAGCATTCGGCTTGCTCCTGAATCGGGGTCTGAGTAGCAACGGAACAGAAAATCTACATAAGGAAGTCACGGCTCGTCGTCCGGGTCGGCGGCTTTCGGATCGCGTAGCGGTCTGAGTTCGCCTCGGGCAACGAATTCGGGGAGAGTAAAGGCGTATCGGCCAAGCATGTTGACGTGACGAAAGCCGAGCGGGGAGAGGCGCGCGACATCCTCCGGCTTGACGTCGTAGCCTTCGGTGATGAGCTGGTTGAGGGCTGCATCCGTGTAGATCGTGTTCCAGAGCACAACAAGATTGACGACCAGCCCGAGGCTCCGAGTTGGTCTTCCTGACCTTCACGATAACGCTGACGCAATTCTCCGCGTTTTCCATGGAAGATGACGCGGGCGAGCTGGTGGCGACCTTCACCGCGATTGAGCTGGATGAGAATACGGCGCCTGTAGGTTTCATCATCAATGAAGCGCAGGAGATAAAGCGTCTTGATAAGGCGACCGAGCTCCTGCAGGGCGCGAGCGAGGCGGGTTGGCCGGTCATTGGTCTGGAGGGTTCGGGTGAGTCCAGCGGCCTGGACGACGCCGAGTTTGAGGGAGCCGGCGAGACGCAACAGATCGTCCCAATGGTCGGCGATCAGCTTCATGTTGATCCTGTTCGACGCGATATCGTCGAGGATGCCGTAGTTGGCTTTTGTATCGGCGCGCCAGAACCTTGCGCCGCCGACATGTGTTGCGGCGTGGCGTTTGACCCCACCATCGGCGCCGAAGGCTGACCCCAGTCACGCAGGAGAAACGGCAATTTCTTCAGCGCATTAATCTGACCCGACCGGGGTCATTCTCGCGCGCCGAAAGGGGTCAAACCTCAACACATAATCACACCCGGCCTCATAAATGCAAAACGTTGAAATTTGGTCCCTGCACCAACGCTGTTCCGACCCCCATACGCCCAGTTCTTTATCTCATCTTCGCTTCCCTTGAATGAGCTGCGACGAGCCGAAAATCCTCTCTTCTCAACTAAGCAACTTATGTCTCAAGGGCGCTGATGTCGGACACATCGAAAACGGCGTGCATCGGCCTTTGGCAGATGCTACCAATACCCAGACCTTCTCTGAGTGAATACTCTCGCCCTCCTGCACAGATAAAATGGGACATATTCAGGCGCTTCGCCGTTCATATCCGGCATTCGCCTTCAACGCCGCCATCAACATCGGACCAAGGTTGAACTCGCCACGTTGTGCCTTGCGGGTGAGGTCGCGCAGATAGCCACCCGGTGAATGGATATGACCTGACCGTTCAAGGATGCAGGCAATGGCAATTGCGCCATTTTCCGGCCCCATGACCTCACAGGCTTCCTGATAGGCTGACGGGCTGACACCCAGCATGGACCGGACAATAACGGCTGCCGACATCAGTTCACGCCATTGGTCTATTTTGCCGCCGGCACCATAATCGGCAATCTGCGGGCACGCTCTCAGTACCAAGCTCAACGGGAAGCACTTCAGCGGCTCGGTAATCCTTTGCGATTCCTGGTTGGACCTTTCGCCCGCTCTTTTTTCTTGGTGCGGTTCAAAATCATAGGTGGAATCAGGTTTTGTATTCTGTATGTGACGTTCATTATGGACAGCATTGCCGTCCATTTTTTCTGATTTTAATTGGGTTTCCAATTGCTTGACTATCTGTGTACGCAGGAGCTTCATTTCCTCAAGCACCGCAAGAACAGTTTCGTGCCTCGGCGTGCGTGGAAGGCGGGCAATAAGGGTCACATAGCTGGCTTCAATTGCCGTCCAATCACCAGCCGCCCCCTCCTCCATAGCAGCCGAAATCAGCTTGCGGACGTCACGACGGCACAGCGTCAAAGCCTCCTTCGCACGCTTGAACCGAAGGCGCTCGTCCGCGACCTGCTGTGCAAGCTGCGCAAGCTCATCAGACCGCACGGCCAAGGGCGCAAGGCTGAAGCCGAATGCGTCCTCGATCTCGCCTGCCTTGCTACGGTGGGCATATCGTTTGCCATTTGGGCTATCGCGACGCTGAATAAGCCCCGCATCGACAAGCGCGCCAAGGTGACGCCGAAGCGTCGTACCGGCAATGCCATGTGCACGAATTGACAATTGTGCGTTGGAGGGAAACACGACCAGGCCACCTTCATCGGCAAGGTGGGTCTCTGGATAGAAACTCAACAGAGCATGGAGCACGGCAAGCGAACGATCTTGGAAACCAAAAACATCCTTTGCCTCGCAGACGTCGCGAAACACTTTCCACTTGTCTACAGCTTTCTCTAGAGTGCTCTGCGCTGTTTGAAGCTGATCTTTCACCAATGCGAGCGTCATCGGTCGCCGCCCAAAGGGCGTCGTTACATTTCCACCTTGCATTTTTCTTCACCTTTCGTGAGGCAAAAGAAATCTGCTCACCAAAACGATGCCAAAGACTCTTGACTGTGATTCGTGGAAATGCGATTCTCGATCTTGCTTAAGGAATTGAGAGAGGCTTCCACGACGGAAACGTTTTGGGGCCTTTTTCTTTTGTAACGGTCTCTCCTTCTCGACCGGTTGATCTTGTGGCTGCCCACTCTTTCAGTGAGGGGAGCCGTCCTGATGATTGTATTCGCGCAGCAGCGCGGGCATTCGTTCCACCAACCAGCGCGCAAAGTCTGTTTCCTGCTTCGGAATCGTCACAGTTGCTCCAGATGGCGTGCTTTTCATGCGACCAAAGACCCTCTCGCCAAGCCTGAAGTCGAAGATCTCATCCTGGCCTGTCGTGCCTGACGTCTCAAGCTTGCCGCTCGCAGCGCGCACCGCCTGTAGGATCCGTTCCGCACTCTCCGCAGTTCGAAATGCTGGTGTTTCAACAATCTTGCGAACACGCTCGATCCTGCCTGAATCTTTCAGCAGTTCGGAAAACGCCGTCCATTTCGGACGGCCAACACCCTTTGCCCTACCTATCGCATGAATGATATCTTCAGGTATAAGGTCGGTGACACGGAACAGGTGAGAGACCCCGGCTTCTGACAGACCAAGGATTGGGCACATTGCACGATGCGATAGTCCGGCACTTTTCAACTGCACCGCCCACATTGCCTGTTCGATCCAGGTCAGGTTTTCCCTGACGCCATTTTCGAGAGACTGTTCCTCGATCAACTGGCGATCAGTCAGATCCCGGACATAGGCTTTGATCTTGATGGTTTCTGGTCGCTCAGATTCCGCCATCATTGCCTTGATTGCGGCCCAGCGACGGTAGCCATAAGCAAGCTGATAGCGATCGGCTTTGCTGGGATGCGGTCGAACCAGTACAGGGATTTTCTGACCTTCCCTGGCAATAGATAGCTTGAGAGCCTCCAGCTCTCTCTCGGCCTCTTCATCATTGTCGAAGCGATCCTTATAAGGCGAGCGCTCCAACCTATCTGGATCGAGAGAAATGATGCTGTCTTCAGTTAGCTGCGTGAGCGCTCGTCCCACATTGGAAATCACCGGCGAGGAGTGACGGCGCGTCAACAACGACTTTTCGGAGCCTTCGGCAGCCGATGTCGCATCACTGCGATTTTCGGCGTCTGCCATTCTCTGAAGGATGCTCTTTTTCATGTGCCACGCCCCCAAACCTTATGGATCAGGCCAAGAATTTCGGAATTAACGCGATCGGCACTCTCGATCGCACGTTTAAGCGCCTCACGACCGACTTCGCCGGCTTCGAGTTCGTAAAGGGTCTTCTTTGCGACCGCCGCACCTGCGATGGCCGTGGACTCAAGCGCCTCCGACACAAGAACGTCATCGCCGAACAGTCGGCGCATGACGCCAGACATGTATTTCTGCGGACCATCATTGGGGTTCACACGTGTCAGCAGGAAACGGAAAAAATCATGCTCGAACTTGGCGCCAAACTGTCCAAGAACCTCCGAGAGGTCCGAAATCATGATGAGGAACTGATTGCAGGACGCGACATCGAGCATCGCGGGATGAACCGTGATTATCAACGAGGTCGCGGCGTAGAGAGCCGCCAGCGTCGAGTAGCCGAGTGAGGGGGGGGTATCGATGATGACGATATCGTAGCGATCATCGACGCGCGCAAGAGCATTGCTCAACCGTTCAAAAAACAGGCCGAGATCATCCCTGTTCTTTGACGTCAGATAGGATGGAGTATCAAACTCGAAATCCATGAGCTCAAGATTTCCCGGCACCAGATCGACGCCAGGAAAATAGGTCGGGCGGATGATATCCGCCAAAGACCGGCGTTCATTGTCATAGCGAATGGCGGCATATGCAGTTTCGTTATCGCCCAGATCGAATTCCGGTTGAATACCAAAAAGCGCCGTCATGGACGCCTGAGGGTCAAGGTCGAGACACAGAACACGGTAGCCTTGAAGTCCAAGGAAATGCGCCAGATGGATGGACGTCGTCGTCTTGGAGCTGCCGCCTTTGAAATTTGCGGTCGCAATAACCTGGAGTTTCTCACCCTTGCGGCGATAGGGAAGAAGATCCGCAGCGTCGTCGGGCCGAAGAGAAGCCAGAAACGAGCGCAGCTCCTTCACTTGGTCCACGGTATAGGTGCGGCGGTTATTGTCGGCACGTTCCGGCAAGGGGCCCTTCCCTTCAATCGTCAGCTGTCGAAGCGTGCTTTCTGGAACCTTCAAAAGCCGAACGAGATCGAGCGTGGAAAACGTTCGGGCAAATGTCTTTTGCGCTGACGGCGGATAGACGGCTTCGCGCATGTCATTGAGTTCTGCAGACAGCTTCGACGTATAGACCCCGATCTTCGATGCAGTATCTCTGACGTTCTGAGAAGCCGGTTGAAGCATTCTACCCTCTTGACGGTTATGATCGCGTTACGAGATCATTTCCGTCAGGGATGACAGAGGGACTCCGATTCTTCAAGGGATTTTTCGTTAGCGAAACGTAAACATGTTTCTTCTGGGTCCCAAGGACTTTACAGCTGTAAAGGTCGCCCGCTGTTTACAGCCTGGGGAGACAGAAACACTGTGTGTGGTAGAGCCTCGTAGCGACCTCCCCTGCCCTGTTCACCCGAAGGGAATATCGCAGGAATGGTCCTTATCGCAAAAATGCGGCCACAGCGCTTACCGAACCGACAGGCTTGGGGTCAAATGCAAAACGAGATCCCAAGCAAGGCGCTTGCCGACGGCAGAAACCGATCCACCTCTGCGTCGCAGCCCCTCCCCCGTCACGATAGTGAAATAGCCTTTTCCGAGCCAGGGCATTAGAGACAAATGGAAGGCGAACGAGGCAGACGCCGAGCCCTGGGCGGATTTGCCGCCTATCATTCGGACGGATAGCCTGTAACACCGTCCAACTGCTCGGGCGGAAACGCCATTTCCGGCCGGCAAGATAAAATCGTCTGCGTTTGCGCAAAATCTAAAAGCTGGTCATCGCAGCCGAAGCCGGCCACAAGCTGAACGCCGATCGGCAGGCCGCTTCGTGAAGTTGCAACGGGCAGGCTGACGGCTGGAAGGCCGGCAATATTCACCCAGCCGGTGAATATTGCATGGTCGCGCGGACCGGCCGCTTGCCCGTCGATTTCTTCGGGGTAAGGTTTTTCCGCTGCCCATGGCAACGAGGCAGCGCTTGCCGTCAATACCAGATCATATTCATGGAAAAGCGCTGCCAATGCGCAACGCATCGCCACTGCCTTTTCCAAGGCCCCGGCATATGTGCTGGCCAGCATTGAACGGCCATCTTGCGCCATGGCCCGAACGGAGGTGCCAGCGACAGCCTGCAATCCATCGCAATATTGCATCATGTAATCGACGCCGGCGCGGGATACGACGCGCCAGATAGAATTCGCCTGTTCGAGGTCAAAAAAGACCTGCCCTTCCGTCACCTCCGCATCGCATAGGGCAAGCTGATTGGCAAAGGCTGCGGTTGCTGCGGCAACTTCGGGATCGACCGGGCCCCTGCCGAAACGGGGCACATACAAGATCCGAAGCTTTGAAGGCTTTGGCAAGGAGGTGGCACTTGCCACAAGCGAACGGCGATCGCGCCGATCCGGTCCCTTCATCGCAGCATCGAGAATGCAGGCATCACCAACCGAACGCGTCAACGTCCCAACCACTTCGAAATCCGAGAGAATGCTGGGAAATCCCCAGAGCCGGGCGATGCGGCCAATCGACGGTTTCCAGCCGACAAGCCCGGTATGGCTCGCCGGCCGGCGAATGGATCCGCCGCCATCGGTACCAATGGCAGCCGGAACCAGACCCGCTGCAACGCCGGCGGCCGCACCACCGGAAGATCCGCCAGGGGTGAGGCGAGGGTCGAACGGGTTGCGGGTCACTCCAAACAAGTCGTTGTCGGTATAGCCTTCCAGCGTCAGTTCCGGCACATTCGTCTTGCCAAGAATAACGGCGCCTGCCTGTCGAAGGCGCGCCACGGGCAGTTCGTCGCGATCCGGCACGAAATGTTCAAACGCCCGGCTTCCCCAGGTCGCGGGTACACCCTTTACCAAGATATTATCCTTGATGGACAGCGGAATGCCCTCGAGATCAGAGCGCGCGGATCCCTCGGCAAACCGCTTATCACTGTCACGGGCCGCATGCAGCGCACCGTCCTTGTCGATGGAAACGAACGAATTGAGGGCAGGGTCCAACCTTTCAATGCGCTCGAGGCAGCGTATGAGAAGACGCTCGGCGGTAATGTCTCCGCTTCGCAGCGCCACGGCGATATCGCCGATCTGCTCCAGCATTCCAGTTGTCCTTCCAAAGGGGATCTTATGCCAAGGGTCGATTTCTTTCATCGACACTTGGTACTAAAGCGGCTTGCCGATTGCCGCCGGCAATTTGCCCGTGCGACCCAGCAAGGCCAGTACACCGAGCGCGATAAGATAAGGGGCCATCTGTACGATGTAGGAACTGACCGGAATGCCGTAACTCTGAAGCCGAAGCTCAAAGGCCTCGGCCGCGCCGAAGACGAGGCATGCAGCCGCTGCTCCCCAAGGGTTCCACCGGCCCACAATCAGCGATGCAAGGGCCAGATAGCCGCGGCCTCCCGTCATGCCATCAGTGAAGGTGCCAACCTGTTGCAGGGAAATAACCGCACCGCCCAGGCCGGCGACACCACCGCAGGCGATGACGGCCAGCATCCGGATCCGCATCGGATCAGCCCCTGCGGCAAACACCGCCTCGGGATTTTCGCCGGTAGCACACAGCAGCAACCCGGCCTGCGTGCGGGTGAGCACAAAGGCAAGGAGAACGCAGCCGATGACGGCAAGATAGGTGAGCGGCGGATGCGAGAACAGAAGCGTTCCCACCACCGGAATCTGCGACAGGCCCGGAACTGGCATCATAGGCAAAGGATCAAGATGCACGGAAACGGGGCCATTGCTGCCCGACAGGATACGCATCAGGTAGGTGGTAAGCCCTAGTGCGAGAATATTCACCGTCAGTCCCGTCACCATATTGTCGGCCCGGTACCGAACGGTAACGATGGCAATGGCCAATGCAGCAATTGCCCCACCGGCCGCAGCGGCCGCTATCCCGGCCATTTCGCTACCAGTGCCCCAGGTGCCGATAACGGCTGCCCAGGCGCCGAGTAGCATCATGCCTTCAAGGCCCACGGCAAACACACCGGCTCTTTCAGAAAGAATGCCGCCCAGTGCTGCAAAGATCAGTGGCGTGGCAATTCGAATGGCAGCAGCGAGAAAGTCAATCATGAGCGGCGCACCGTGGCAATGAGGATGAACAGCATGGTCATGGCCTCGATGACGACCACGAGAGCGGAAGGAACGCCGATCTGGCGTTGCATGGACAGCGCACCAGTTTCCAGAAGACCGATGAAGATGGCGGCCGGAATCACGGCTGCCGGTTCCAGTGCCCCGAAGAGAGCGACAGTCACCGCCTTGAACCCGAAACCGGAGGAAAAACCCTCGATGAGCCGGTGATGCAGTCCCAAAACTTCCGTCCCGCCGGCAAGCCCGGCAAGCGCACCGGCACTCAGCATCACGCCCCAGGTAATGCCGGCAAGGGAGAATCCGGCATAGGCCGTGGCAAGCCGCGAACGGCCGGCGACGCGAACCGCAAATCCGAACGGCGTCTTCCATAAAATGAAGGAGAGCAGGCCAGCACCAAGGGCAGCAACAGCGATTCCGATGTGAAAATCGAAGAGTGGAACGCGCCAAAGCCATGCTGTGCGCGGCACCAGCGGTGATTGTAGAAAGCCGGCGCCAGTCTGGCCAAGCACTCCCGACAACACAAGTTGCACAAACAGCAGCGCCACGAAATTCAAAAGCAGGGTGACGAGGACCTCGTTGACGCCTCGCCCAAGATGAATAGCTGTCGCCAGCCCTGCCCAGAGCCCGCCGCAAAACGCTGCCGCAAGCAAGGCGACAATTACCGCCGCCAAGCCCGGCTCGCCTGGCCAAGCCATGATCGTCGCCATTGCGCCGATCCCACCGAAGGCAATCTGCCCGTCCGATCCCATATTGATCACGCCTGCCCGAAAGCATATCGCAAGGCCGCTGCCGGCAAACAGGTAGGGCGACGCCTTGTTGAGCGCCACGCCGATCTGATGGGCGGAGCCAAAGGCGCCGGCGAGCATGGCGGAAAATGCCACCAGCGGGTTCTTGTCGGCCAGGGCGATCAGCCCGGCCGCACAGACGATCGATAGCCCGATTGCCCAAAGAATACGGGCAAGAATTCCATCGGTTCGCAAGCGGAAGGGAAACCGCACGGGCGTGCCGATCGTGTTCGGTTGCATCTCGTTCATGCCGTCCGCCCTGACATCCACAGGCCGAGCTGTGCCTTTTCGACCGCTTCCCTTTTGACAAGGCCGGCGAACCGGCCGGCTGACAGCACGGCGATGCGATCACTGATGGCCAATATTTCTTCAAGTTCAGAGGATATGTAGACAATGGCAGCACCGCCATCGCGCAGCGCCACAATCCGTTCGAGAACAAAGCGCGTCGCCCCCGGATCGAGACCCCAGGTCGGTTGGTGGGCAACCAGCACGGCCGGTGCCCGGTCCAGTTCGCGGGCGATGACGATTTTCTGCTGGTTGCCCCCGGACAGGCTGCCCGCCTTTGTATCGGCAGATCTGGCACGGATATCGAATTGAGCCATCAGGCTGTTTGCCTTCTCGACAGTTGCGCCTTGATCCAGAAGCCCATTGCGGCAATAGGGCCGGCGGCGGCTGTCGCGCAGCATCAGGTTTTCGGCAATGCTCATCGATTTGACGAGTGCCGTTGCGGACCGGTCCGCAGGCATGTAGGCTAGCCCGACGCGTGTGCGTCTGGCAGACGACATCCGCACAATGTCGCGCCCATCAAGCCGCAAGCTGCCAGAAACGGCTGGGCGAAGACCGCTCAACGTTTCGGCCAGTTCGAACTGGCCATTGCCATCGACACCTGCAATCCCCAGGATTTCGCCACCACGCAGTTCGAGGTCGAGGGGCCCAAGTCCTGCGCCTGTGAGCGCCCTTGCTTCCAGCCGCAGAGGTTGGTTGTCGATCTTTTTCAGGATATGGGGAGCAGCGACATCGCGTCCCACCATCATTTCAGCAAGCTGTGATTTACTGACACCCACGACAGAAGCCTTGGGAGAGGCTTTTCCGGCCCTCAGCACCACCACGCTGTCGCACACGTCCAAAACTTCCGGCAGTTTATGAGTGATGAAGACGATACCCCTCCCCTCGCTGCGCAATCGGCTGAGAATGGTGAGGAGATCGTGCACCTCGCCCGGCGCAAGATTGGAGGTCGGCTCATCCAGGATCAGCAGTTCGGCATTGCGCAGGACAGCTTTCAGGATTTCGATGCGCTGCCGACGCCCAAGCGGCAGATCTGCCACGCGCGCATGCGGATCCAAGTCAAGGCCGAGACGTCGGCTGACCTCATGGACGCGCTGCGCGATCAGTCCGCGGCGCAACACCTTGCCGGCCTCGGCCCAGCCCAGCATAACGTTTTCCAGAACAGTCATCGCATCAATCAGCATGAAGTGCTGATGGATCATCGCGATACCAGCACCCATTGCCTCACGGGGGCGGTGGCCCGAGAGTTCCCGCCCGCGAAAGACGATACCGCCGCTATCGGGCGGCACGATGCCAAACAGCACTTTCATCAGCGTGCTCTTGCCGGAACCGTTTTCGCCCAGCAGCCCGACAATTTCACCCGCCCGCACATCGAGATCGATGCCGTCATTGGCCCGCACGGGACCGTAATATTTGGCGATCGCGCGCATTTCCAGAAGTGCAGCCATACGGATCCCCGAAACGGCGGTTGCAAGGGCGGCCGACTACCGCCCTCCTTCTCATCCTTGGTCGATCAACTGCCGCTTCGCGCGTCTTGCTCGGTGGGCACGATCTTCAACGTACCGGAAGCAAAATCGGCGGCCATGGCCTCGACATCCTTGGCAACGGCCTGGGTAACGGCCGGTCCGAATGGCTTGTCAGCGCTGTATTTCAGCGAGGCACCGGTGGTCTTGCCGGTATCATAGCCATATTGCACGAAGGTGCCGAAAAGCTTACCCTGCTTTACCTGATCCGCCGCGCTGCCAATCATCGAAGGCCAGTCTTCGACGATATTGGTGAGCACGAGGTCGGGCGCGATGGCTGTCTGGTCAAAACCGCGTCCAGTGACATAGACCTGCTTTTCCTTGGCAGCCTGTACCAGGCCGGCTTCGGCGGCATTGAGCTTGCCGGTGAGAACGTCTGCACCATTTGCAATCATCGAAAATGCGGCTTCCTTGGCCTGTGCCGCATCCTCCATATCCTTGATGTAGAGAATGGTGACCTGCGCGCCGGCCTTTTCCGCGCAGACTCGGAAACCACCGGCCTGTGCCGTGATATTGGGCACGCCCTGCAGCCCGTAGATACCACCCACCTTATGGGTCTTGCTCATGCGGGCGGCCAGAAGCCCGACCTGGCAACCGAACTGGGCATTGTTGTAATCCACCGACATGACATTCGGTTCGGCACCCTCATTGCCACTGACGGCGATGAACTGAGTCTTGGGGAAGTCGGGAGCCACCTGCTGCATAGCAGAGACGAAGCGCCCCGAATGGCCAAGCACGATGCTATAGCCCTGTCCCGCATAATCACGCACTGCTTCCGCCTCGTCGGCATCGGCAACGTTTTCGGAATAGGCCGTTGTGAAGCCGTGCGGTTCGAGGCTTTTCACAATTGCGTAGCCCAGCGCATTCCAGCTCTGGTCATTTGCGCTACCGGGCAAAAGAATGGCAGCCTTGTCTTGCGCCTGAGCCGAACCGGAAAATATGCCGACCGAAAGGACGGCGAAAACCGTTGCCGCCGACAGATGCCGGCGACGTCTATGCAATGTCATCATGGCGAAATCCCTCTGTTGGTTCTTCTTTCATTGCTTCAGACCGCCGCCGGTCTGTGTAGCCGGCAAACGCCCTGTTTCTGTCATGACAACGGATTTCTATCGCTCCGTTGTTTCGGCGGCAGCTTCGGTCGCCATCTTGAATGGCCGCAGCCGCGTATATTTTCCTTCCCCCTTAACAGTGCGACATAGCGCAGCCACTCAGCCCGGTTGGGCGAGGGGAGGGGAGGGGAGGGGAGGGGAGGGGAGGCCACAATCTACACACTCACGACCACCGCAACTGGCGCTTCTCCCGGCTTGCATTGGTGTTCCGTGCCGCCAGAGACGAAGATCTGAGAATTGCCGGTGACGGAGGCAATCACAGCGCCAAGCGCTGCACGCGCATGGCGTTCGTAGTTAATATCGGCATCCGACAGCATCGTGGTGCGGCATCCGCGCAGCATGCCGCCAACCGGGGCTTCTGCCTTGGCAAATACGGCCCGGATACGCTGCGGATCGATGACGGCATCCTCATCGTCAAATGCATTGCGAACAGCATCACAGATACCCGCAGTATCGATCACATCGCGCAAAGTGCCGTGACCGATCCGGAGATTGCCGCCAGCCTTGGCCGAATTGCCAAACAGCAAGATCTCACAATTACGCACTTCGCCGCCCGCCGATGTATTGGCAACCAACGAACAGAGATCCATGCGCCGGGCAATTACGCTGTCGTCCAGATCAGCCTCATCGACTTCACCAAGGGCAACCGCAACACCCAGCGCCGTTGCGCCGCGCGCATAGGGCTTGGAACCATTGGGATCCTGCGTCACCAGTGCTACGCCGCGCCGCTCTGCATCCTGTACGGCGGCCGGCGTCAACAGCGGGCCTTTGACCTGAACATAATGCACATCGTGTGCGTCATCTATCCCCGCATCGATCAAAGCCCTGCGCACGGCGGCGGCGACTTCACGCACCTCCAGCATGGTGCCGACTTCCTCGGGAGCAAGGTCACGCGTAACGGCAATGCCGATGGCCAGGCGCTTCGTCGTGGACGGGGGGCTGTCGCTACGGGTAAAGACCGTTGCATGCGGACTGAGCACACCCTCGGTTCCGCCCGACCATACAAATGCCACACGCCGCAACACCGCTTCCGGCGAAATCGCCAGATACTTCGATAGAAGAAGCGAAAAGGACTGGGTCGCAAAGCCACGGGTAAAATCGTTTGCGCCGCCATTGCCTTCCGTCTTGCCGATTAAAGCCACGATGTCGGCAGGATTGATATCGCCTGCCTCAATCTGCCGCTCCAGGTCGGAGACATCGCCGGGATTACCCATTTTTACTTTGTAAACTCCGACCTGCATGCTGCACTCCTTCGTGTGTTGCTTAGATCTTATGCATGACCATTCCCTGTGCAATGGCTCTTGGAATTAATTTCACGATGTGGAATTCTGACCTGCAGATCATTTCCGGGCGCCAACGAAGAATTGAAAATTATCATGGAAAATCAGAATACTAGAGAGAATGGTAGCGTTCAGTCCATTGTCAGGGCGCTGGCGCTTCTGGAGCGGTTGGGAGAGTGTGACGACGGATTGACGCTCAAAGAACTGGCCCGCGACGTCTCACTTCCAGTGTCCAGCGCCCATCGCATCCTGACCACCCTGCAACGTCAAAGGTTCGTGCGCTTTGATGCGGCATCCATGTGCTGGAGCGTCGGCGTGCAGGCCTTCGTCGTCGGAAATACCTTCGCCCGGTCCCGTGATCTGTTGTCGCTGGCCGCCCCGCACATGCGCCGGCTGATGACGGCGACGGGAGAAACCGTCAATTTCTTCGTTCTGCATGGATCAGAAGTCATCTGCATGAACCAGGTGCAATGCCAGCAGGCTGTACGGGCCATTTCGCGGCCGGGCGGGCGCGCCGAAATGCATCGCTCAGCCGCAGGCAAGGCAATCCTCGCCCATATGCCCGCCGAAGATGTTACGGCATTGATGAGCCAGACGGGGATGCAACGGCACACGCAGAACACCATCGTGACGGTGGAGGCTCTGCATGCCGAGCTTGCCGTGATCCGCCAGCAGGGCTTTTCAGTGGACAATGAGGAGTTTTCGATCGGCCTGCGCTGCATCGCTGCACCGATCTTCGACGAAACCGGGACGGCCAATGCCGCCATATCGATTGCCGGACCAACCTCCCGCATCGCAGATAGCCGCATCAGGAACGTTGGCGATCTCGTCGCCTTCTGCGGCAAGACCGTGACTGCCGAATTCGGCGGCACGGAAAAAAGGATGTAGTCCGGCCGGGCCCTGGACAGAGGCGCGTCTTGGTCCACAACCAGTTCCTGCCCGCGCCATGCCCAAACCGCAAATACCGATCAATCCTGGTGGTTCGTTTCCGACACTTGCATCCATCGACAGCACCCTCGCAAGCAAATGTCGGATTCATTCGAGCAGCAAGCAAGCCTATGATCCAATTGGGTTTTTCGAACTGGACACTTGATCGAAGTGCATTCCGCCAATCAGCGCTGGTGTCGCGCTGGTTACCACCGCCCCTGTTTTCCGGCAACAGCCCATGAGCCGCATCGCTGCTGACCATGGCAAGCAGGGCCAGCAGCGCATCTTTCATCACGCCTTGGCTTCCGCTTTCAAGCGGATGATGGCAGTGATCGTCCGCATCAGAAGGTCTTCCAATCGCCATCGGCCTCGAAGGCGCTGGCAGCCTGATAGATCGTGGCTTCCGCATAATCCTTTGCGATCAGCATCAAACCAACCGGCAGCCCATCAGACAGCCCGCAGGGGATCGACATGGCCGGATGGCCGGTGACGTCGAAGGGGCTGGTGGAAGCGGTCATCTCAAAGGCGCGTGTGACGACTTCCGCAAGCGGGGCATCCTTGCCCGGAAGCGGCGTTGAGACGCATGGCAGGGTAGGCATCAGCAGCAGGTCATAGTCGCCGAATACCGCATCATAGGCAGCCTTGACGGCAATGGCGATGTTGCGGGACTTGGCATAGTAGCGACCCCGATAGTGCGAGAGGCCCCACTGGCCCACCAGCATGGTCAGCTTCAGTGTCTGGGAGAGATCGTCGGCCTTCTGCCGCCAACCCGCATGCGCATCCAGAAGACCAACGTCATAGAGGCCCTTCCAGTTGAAGCCCATGCCGTTGCCATGCATCATCTGCATGACGAAGCCTTCGAGTGTGATGGGGTTCCACGCTGCCAGCGCGGTCATATGCGCCGGAATGGAAACTTCCGAAACCTTGGCTCCCATAGCCGCAAAGCGATCGGCACCCGCGCGAACCTTTGCCTCGACTTCCGGCTGAAGGTTGGGCAACTGAAAGCCTTCTTTCAGAATCCCGATCTTCAATCCCTCGACGCCCTTGCCAAGCGCCTCGGTGTAGGCCGAGACCTGCGGCGAATATTGCCGTGGATCGAGCCCATCCGCACCGGCCAGAACCTCCAGCAACAAGGCATTGTCAGCAACGCAAGCCGTCATCGGTCCGGTATGGTCGATGGTCGATTCAATCGGCATCACGCCCGTATAGGGAACGAGGCCGTGGGTCGGCTTCATACCGTAGATGCCGCAATAGGAGGCGGGAATGCGGATCGAGCCGCCCTGGTCGCCACCGATTGCCATGTCCACTTCGCCAGCCGCTACGAGAGCCGCCGAGCCAGACGAAGAGCCGCCAGCCGAATAGCCCATGCGCCAGGGATTATGTACCGGACCGGGATGAGAGGTATGGCTGCCGCCAGACAGGCAGAAATGTTCGCAAACCGCCTTGCCAAGGATGGTGGCGCCCGCGTCCAGCATGCGGGTCACGATGGTGGCGTCGGCGGCGGGAATGAAGCCCTCTAGCGTGGTGGAACCGTTCATCATCGGCACGCCCGCCAGCGCCACATTGTCCTTGAGCGCAACTGTCTTGCCTGCAAGCTTGCCTTCGGCGGCACCCTTGACTTCGCTTTTGATCGCCCATGCGCCGTAGGTGTTGTCTGCCGGTTCGGGTTTCGCGCCGGGAGTGCGCGGATATTTTACAAGCGGCACAGGGTTTGGCAGGGCATCGATGATGTCATAAGCATCGAACATGCCGCCCATCAGGGCCTGATATTCGGCGGCCTCTTCCAGCGACATGTTCATGTGAAGGCTTGCAGCCAGATCTGCGACATCTGCAATGGTCGGGCGTGTAATGGACATGGGGTATCCTTTCCTGTTGTAACAAGAGTGTTGAACGTCAGTGATGGGGTGGAGCGGGAGAACGGGTCTCCCGCAGGCTCAGGCCATGGCGCCCATGCCGACCTCTCCGGCCAGAAGGGCTTGCCTGTCCAGTTCGCCGGTCATGCGGCCTTTCTGGATGTGCAGGATGCGGTCACACAGAGAGGTGATGAATTCGAGATTCTGCTCGACGACGACCAGCGAAAGCTGCCAGCGCTGCCTCAGCGCCAGTAGCGTTTCGATCATTTCCTCGATGATCGAGGGCTGGATGCCTTCCGTCGGTTCGTCGAGAAGGATCAGGCGGGGCCGGGTGCAAAGGCAGCGCGCCAGCGCCAGAAGCTGCTGTTCCCCGCCGGAGAGCGCGCCGCCGCGCCGGTCAAGCAGACGGACCAGCCGCGGGAAATCCTGCAAGACCATGTCGATCATCGCCTTGTCTTCCTTAGGCGCTGAAGCAAGACCCATGCGCAGATTGTCCATGACACTGAGATCCGGAAAGATCTCGCGCCCCTGCGGAACCAGCCCGAGGCCGAGGCGCGAGCGTTCAAACGTCTTCATCTGGGTAATGGACTTTCCTTGAAACTCCACCGAACCGGCAGTCGCTGGAAGATGCCCCATCAGGGTGCGCATCAGCGTCGTCTTGCCCATGCCATTATGGCCGAGAATGCCCAGATACTCACCTTGCGCCATCGTCATGTCGATGCCGGCGAGGATCGGAATCCGCCCATAGCCGGAGCGTAGCCCCTTCACGTCCAGCAGCGTCGTCATGCAGCCACCTTCTTTCCGAGATAGACATCCCGCACACGCTGGTCCGCCAGAACCTTGTCGACCGTGTCCTCGATCAGAACGCGTCCCTGGTGAAACACCGTCACCGTCTTGGCGATCAGCCGGATGAAGGCCATGTCGTGTTCCACCACGACAATGGCGCGCGACTGGTTGATATCACGGATAATATCGGCGGTGCGCAGCGTTTCCTCGTCGGTCATGCCCGCCGCCGGTTCGTCGAGCAGAATGAGGTCCGGCTCGGCTGCCAGCACCATGCCGATTTCCACCCATTGCCGCTGGCCATGCGAAAGCGTGGCGACAATCCGCTCACTTTCCGACGTCAGCCGGATGAGGTCCAGAACGCTTGCCACAAGCTTTGGCAGGCCGTTGGGCGTGGCCTTGCGGCGGGCGGCAAGCCAGATGTTTTCGCGCACAGAGAGACCGTTGAAAACGTTGGGCACCTGCGTCTTGATGCCAATGCCCATGCGGGCGATTTCATGCGGAAGCTTGCCCGCAATCGGTTGCCCGCGAAACGCGATGGTGCCCGAGGTCGGAGTCTGCTGGCCGGTCAGTGATTTGAAGAAGGTACTCTTTCCCGCGCCATTCGGACCGATCAGGCAGCGCAACTCCATTTCCTGTAGCGTGAAACTGATATCGTCATTGGCAACGACGCCGCCGAACCGCATCGTCAGGTGTTCCGTCTTCAAAAGAGGTGTCAATTCAGCCATGTCACGGTGCTCCTACCGGATGTGGATTGCCGGAGGCCGCATTCAGTTCGGCTTTGACGCTTCTCCCGGTTCCCGGCTTTGCGGCCAGAAGCCATAGGGCAAGGTCGCGAATGGTTGGAACAAGGCCCTTGGGCAGGAGTAGGACGAAAATAATTAGAACGGCCCCAAGCACCAGGTTGGAATTGAAGGTTTGCTGCGAGCCGATGCTGGCGACAATATACTGGATCAGGAAGCAACCGAGCACCGGGCCGAGCAGGGTGCCAAGCCCGCCGATAGTGATCCAGATGATGATTTCCGCCGATAGCGACAGGCTGAAGATGGTCGGCCCGACAAAGGCGCCCCAATTGACGTAGAGGGCACCTGCAAGACCAGCCACCGCACCGCCGATGATGAAGGTGATCAGCCGGATCATGCGCGGATCGTAACCCAGAAGCGAGGCGCGGACTTCATTCTCACGAACTGCCACAACCACCCGTCCGAAAGGACTGGCCAGCAACAGGCGAAGGCCGAGATAAACGATCAGAAGCATACTGCCGGTCGTCCACCACGATGCTTCCGGCGACAAAGGGCTTGCCGGATCGAAGGGCATGTTGAAGGTGGGCACCGCCGGAATGCCGTTGAAGCCACCGAGCATGGCCGTGCCGATGTGGTATTCGTCGCCGGACGTGGAGTTGATCACATTGAACAGGATCAGCGTGACTGTCAGCGTGATGACGCCGAGATAGACATCTGAAATGCGGCCATAGAAGACGAAGTAGCCAAGAATGGCCGCAAACAGCCCAGGGATGAAAATGGCAAGCAGGATGCCATAGGTGGAATCCTGAAAGTTGATCGCCGCAATCGCATAGGTGTAGCCGCCAAGGCCGAAGAAGGCTGTCTGGCCGAAGGAGAGAATTCCGCCATAGCCCCAGATGAAAGCAAGGCTGAGCGACAGGACCGCCATGGCGGCAAAGAGCGTTACCTGCATCAATGTGAAGATTTCCAGGTAGCCCGGCGCAAGCGCGATGCCGATTGCCGCAAGGCCGACCGCAAGCGCCTGCGCGATAAGGCTGAGACGGTGATACATTACAGATTCCCCTTCAAGAACCGGCCTGATATGCCTTGAGGCAGAAGGCGAATGAGAATAATGGCGGCGGTAAAAACGATCACCTCGCCATAGACAGGGGTGGTGAAATAGGCGCCGATCTGGTTCAGCGAGCCGAATAGCGTGGACGCAGACAGCGTGCCCGATAGCATGGCCGCACCGCCGCCAACCACTGTGATGAAGGCCTTGGCGACATAGGCGCCGCCCATGACCGGCGTGATGCCCGAAACCGGTGCAAGCAAACCGCCAGCAAGCCCCGTGACCGCAGCACCGGCTGCAAACGTGCCCATGTAGACGCGGGCCGGATTGATGCCGAGCGTATTGGCCATGGCCGGGTTCTGCATGGTGGCGCGAGCAATGAGGCCAAGCCTCGTATGCCGCATCACGCCGTAGACGATGGCTATCATCACCAGTGCCATGGCCAGCAGGAACAGCGTGTAATAGCTCGACCGGTAGTTGCCTATGGAAAAGCCGCCGAGCGGCGTCGGAACGCCTTGAATGGTATTGCCGAAAATCGTCGTCACAATGCCGATGATGAGCAGGCTCAGCCCCCAGGTGGCAAGCATGGAATCTACCAGCCGTCCGTAGAGAAAGCGGATCAGGCAGCGTTCGATCAGCAATCCCACCAGCCCGACAAAGAGCGGTGCGATCAGCAGCATGGCGATCCAGATATTGACCCCGGCATTGGTGGAAATGACTGTTGCGTAAGCGCCCAGCATGATGAACTCGCCATGGGCGAGATTGATGATCTTCATCATGCCGAAAATGATTGCGAGACCAAGGCTGAGCAGGAATAACGATGCCATGCCGTTGATCACGTCGAGCAGAAGAATGAGGTAGATATCCATGTCGACCCTTCGCCTCCTGAAGCAGGGATGGGAGGGCAGCGCACATCACGCCGCCCGGCGGATCGCGGTTAAAGATTGATGACGTATTGCTTGGTGTCGTTGGGATTCTTCACCAGATCGCAGACGCTGGCCGTGTCGAGCGGCTGCACATCCTGGTAGCTTTCCAGCACCGACCACTTCCTGCCCTTGACCTCCGCCAGGAAGGCGTTGCGGGTCGCGTGGTGAGTTGCCTTGTCGATGAGCACCTTGCCGCTCGGACCATCGAAGGAAATGCCGCTTTCCAGCGCCTCGATCAGCTTCATGCGGTCTATCGAGCCGGCTTTCTGCACGCCGAGGGCCCAAAGATGGACGCCCTCATAGGTGGCCGCAGCCAGTTCGCTGATATAAGGCGTATCCGGTTGCGCCTTCTTGATCTTCTCGACAAAGGTCTTGCTGGCCTGCGTATCCAATTCCTCGAAATATCCATAGGCACCGAGAATGTTTTCGCTCTCAGTGGCGTCCAGCGTCGAAGGCTCATTGACCAGACCGAATGTGGTGGAGGCGATCGGGATCTGGCTCTTCATGCCCGCCGATGCCCACTGCCGATAGAAGGCGGTATGATTGCCGCCAACCAGTGCCGAAAGAATAAGATCCGGCTTGGCAGCCTGTATCTTTGAAATCGTTGGTCCAAAATTGGTGACATCCAGGGGAAAGAAGTCGATTGAAAGAACCTCGCCGCCATTATCCTTGACGTATTTCGTCATCCACTTGGCGGTGATCTGGCCGTAATTGTAATCGGCCGCAATGATATAGGCTTTCTTGCCGGCCTTATTCATGGCGCTGGGAACAAGTTTTTCTACCGTCTGGGCGGGTGTCGTGCCGGTGCAGAACGTGTTGCGGTCACAGACGCCACCCTCATAAAGCACATTGTAGAAATAGGGCACCTTGAACCGATCAAAGGTTGGCCGCACGGCCTCACGCGAGGCGGACGTGATGCCGCCATGAACGACGGCCACCTTGTCCTTGAGCGCGAGTTGTTGTGCATATTGCGAATACATCTGGATGTTCGACTGCGTGTCATAGTGAATAGCCTTCACCGGACGACCGATCAGGCCACCCGCCGCATTGATCTCTTCCACCGCCAGATTGAGCGCATAGACCATCGGCGTTCCGGATGCCGCAAGCGGGCCGGACTGGTCGTGCAGCGCGCCAAGAAGAATCGGATTATCGGCAGCCGATGCGCTGTGACGCAGGATGGCGGGCGCGCCGATCAGCGCAGCAGAAGCGACGGCAGAGCGATGCAGGAAGCGACGGCGCGACAGGATCATGGTTTTGTTTCCCCTTGGTTATGATCACCATAGGGATACTTAATAATGCAATATTTGAAAAAGCAAGCATCTTTCTTAAAGATTGCCCATGATCGAAAACTCATAGCCGTCCAGGCGCGCCAAGTGAACGGGATGGCGACTGCCAACGGCCGGCGTCACTTCATGGCCGCGCGCCGTCTTGCGCATGGGCACCCGGCCCCACAGACACCTCAGACGGCCCGCATCAAAGCTTCCTGCCTCCTCGACCATGGCAGCCAGGGAGTAAATCCCTTCGTAGCAGGATTGCCCGAAAGCATTGGCAGGTGGCGGGTTCTCGCCATAGGCAGTGTGGTAGCGCTCGAGAAAAGCACCGTTGTTGCGCGAACGGATTGCCGCAAAATAGGCCGAGGAGACGTAGACATTCTCGGTCTCGTCATCGCGCAACCCGTAAACCACGGTTTCGTCTATCCCCGAACTGAAGCGCAAGACACGAGGCGACAAGCCGACCTCGCAGAAGGCACGGTTGAAGGAAATATTGTCCGAGCCAAGGAAATAGGGAATGACCACATCCGAACGCGTGCTTCGAATGCCGTCGAGGATCTCGTCATAATCCGCAACGCCGACCGGCACATAGTGTTCGCCCGTGACCACACCGCCGGTTCGTTCGATCAGCATCCGGGCGATCTTCAGGCTGCGACGCGGCCATATATAGTCACTGCCGCAGAGAAAGAAGCGGCGGGCACTCCGGCGCTCCATCAGCCAGCACAGCGCAGGAGCCATCAATTCGTCGGTTGTCTCGCCCGTTGTCATGACATTCCCAGCAGATCCCTCAAATTGCGGCGTATAAACGAGAGGAACTCGATCGCCGGTAACGCGCGCCACGCAGTCACGCGCGTCGCTGGGTATCATCGAAACAACGCCTGCGACTTTCAGTTCTTCGATCGCCTGGATGGCCGCCTGTCCAGCTGATTGCGCCGTGGGCCCCGCATCGATGACATGCAGTTCAACATGTCGCTTGAGAATGCCGCTCTGTTGGTTGATTTCATCGACAGCCAGCCGCCCACAAGCTTCCGCTGAAGGCCCCCATAGGCCAGCCGAACCCTGTTGCGCAATCAGCAAACCTATCCGGACAGTCTTCACCTTCAGAACTCCCCTGCATGGCGGATTCTGTCGCACTCCCTTTAAGGACGCATGAATTGTGCCATCTCACCGAATCCAACTTTGCTGCAGCAGCAACCTGCTGCGAATGCCTTCTAGACGGTGCGACCATCGCAGCCCGGCTAAATTTTCAGCATCGAAGCGCCCCATTTCGCATAATCTCTAAGCACAAAGCAGCCTGCGGAGACTTGCCTGAAACCAGCGGGAATTATATGTAGAGGAAAATATTGAAATCTGAAGCAACCTGGAGGCGCTCAATGCAACTGTCGAATTTGATCTGCGGCTTGAACCGCCAGATTGAGCAGACCCTCGATGCTGGCCTCCGGGCACATGGCATTTCGATCGAGCAATATCGTGTGCTTCAATCCGTGAAGATCGAGAACGGTATCGCCATGGGCGATCTTGCCGCACGCGTCTTTGTCGATTCCCCAACGCTGACGAAGATTATCGACAAGATGGTTGCATCCGCCGATGTCTATCGCGGCCCCGATCCGCACGACCGTCGCCGCGTGCTGATTTTCCTGTCGGACAAGGGTGCAGCAAAGTTCAAAGACGTACAGTCGGTTGGACTGGATGTCGAACGCCAATTGGCTGAACGGCTTGGTCATGATCAGGCAGACTTTGTGCGCCATTTGAGAGCAGTCTTTCTGGACGCACGGGGAGTATCATTTTTGACAGACCAAAAGACAAATGGATCACCCGCTCCGCGCACCTAAACGAATCCGCTTGCTGATCGCTGCGAGCAACCAATAGCGCCAAACACGACGTCATCGCCTGCATCGATATTGTGATCCTGATCGATGAGCGTCCGGCAAGCGGGTATCAAATGTAAAATTCGTTCCACTAGCTAACTTCGATCAATTGGCGCCCAACCTCTTCAGTTCAGCAAACACATGGTCATTGCCTGCCCAAATCGGGCCTGGTTGCTGAAGGTTGCCGGAAAAATGTGCCTTGCCGCCCGCCTCGCGGACGAGGATAACGCCGGCCAGACAATCCCAGGCAAACAGCGTCGGATCATAGTAGCCAGCAAGACGATTGGCGGCGACATAGGCGAGCATCAGCGCACCCGACCCGACGCGAAACAACACGCCGCCCTCCCGGTAAAGCCGCGCCACGAAACGCCCGGCCTCATCGGGGTCAGCACGCTCAGTGGCGCCATAGCCGATGGTGGTGGAGCGAATGGTCCAGTCCTGCCTGATCGTCAGGCGCCGATCATTGAGATAGGCTCCTTTGCCCTCCTCAGCTGTATAAAGTTCGCGCAGCATCGGTGCATAGACAATGCCCGCAATGGGACGGTCCTCGTGCATCACTGCGATGGAAACGGTCCAGTTCGGCTGACCAACGAGGAACGCCATGGTGCCGTCGATCGGGTCGATGACCCAGTCGAACCCTGAGCCGCCATGACTGGAGCCGGCTTCCTCACCGACAAGGCCATCGTCAGGAAACGAACGGCGGATCATCCGACGTATATGAGCCTCGACTACAGTGTCCGCCGCACTGACCAAGTCCTGCGTTGAGACCTTCTGCTGCGACATGAGATCCTGTGGCCGGGCCAGAAAGGCACGCGCCTTGGCGCCAGCGGAGTGCGCGATCTTCTTTGCCAGCCCCAGACGGGCCGAGACGTCGAGTTCGGACATGTCATCTCCTACCCGGATTGCCGGTTATCGGTTGGTGGAGCACATCACAGTTCGCGCAAAAATGCTATTGCAAAATTAAAATTACATATGTATCGATTGATCATGTGAGGAGGAGAGGGTGGTCTCCTAAGCAATTGATAAAACGATAGGAATGGCATTTTCCGCCAGAGGCGGAGCTATGGCCGGACAACGACTGGCACGGCCGGCGCCTGGTCATGTTGGAAGCTTGCCTGTGATTCCTGAGGTGTACGGGACAATCAGATCAATCAGTTTCATTCGCGTGACCCAAAGGGCACGCGGCATTCAAGGAGGAGTGGATATGAAGCGGTTCTTGAAAATGTATACCAGCGTGCTGGCGCTGACACTGGCGGCGGCAAGCCTGCCGGCTGCAGCCTTCGCCGATTGGCTGGACGATGCAGCAAAGCCCCTCAAGGGCACCGAAATCAGCGGCATCTTCCTTGATCGTCCGGGCTACCGTGCGATCATCAAGCTGCTGCCGGAGTTTGAGAAAAAGACCGGCATCAAGGTCAACTACGAAATCGTCCCTTACGAAAATACCCGCGAGAAGCAGGTGTTGAATTTCACATCCCAGGGTGACCTGACGATGGCGCTGGTGGATCTCGTGTGGATCGGCGAATTTGCCGAAAACGGTTGGATCGAGCCGGTCAGCGATTTCACCAAGGACAAGACGATCACCGATCCCAACCTGAAGCTGGAAGGGTTCTTCCCTCTGCTGCTGAATGCCTTCGGCTCCTGGGGCGGCAAGACCTATGGCCTTCCCTTCGACAACTATTCCGGCCTGCTGTTTTATAATTCCTGCAAGTTGAAGGAAGCCGGCTTCGACAAGCCCCCGGCAACCTGGGACGAACTGGCAAATGTCTATGGACCGAAGCTGACGGACGCCTCGAAAAACCAGTATGCCTATGCGCTTCAGTCGCTGCGCGGCGAAACCCAGTCGGCCGACAGCTTCATGCGCTTCCTGTGGCCCTTCGGAGGTTCGCTGCTCGACAAGCAGTTCAAGTCCAACCTGATGAGCAAGGAAAGCCAGGCGGGCCTGAAATTCCGCCAGGATATGATGAAGTATATGCCGCCAGGCATCGTTAGCTTTGACCATGCGGAAGCCGTCAATGCGCTGGCACAGGGCCAAGTGGCGATGATCACCGAATGGTCCGCATTCTATGGCACGCTCGCCGATCCGGCCACCTCAAAGCTTGGCGACTGCTTGGCCGTTGCTCCGGAACCCGCAGGTCCGGCCGGACGCCTGCCAGCACTCGGCGGCTTCTCGCTTGCTGTTGCCTCGCAGGCCACTGAAGAGCAGAAAAAGGCCACCTGGCTCTTCATCCAATGGGCCACCTCGGAAGATATCGCCAAGTCCTATGTGGATGCCGGCGGCGTCTCCGGCCGCATGTCGGTCTATCAGGATCCGGCGGTCAAGGCGAAGTACAAGTTTGTGGAGCCGATGGTCGCTTCCTGGCAGGCTGGCGTGCCGGAATTCCGTCCGCGCTTCCCCGCCTGGCCGGCCATCTCGGAAGTCGTTGCGGAATGGGGTTCCAAGATGATGCTGGGCGAAGTGTCCATCGAGGGTGGCGCCAAGGAGATCGGCAGCCGCATGGAGGGAATCCTCGCCAAGGATGGTTATTACGACGGCAAGAAGAAGCTTCTTCAGTAAGCGACATCTTGCGTGAATCCGCCGCCGGACGCCCGGCAGGCAAAGCCTGCACCTGCGGCGGATTTTCAAGCATTCTCTGGATCATGAACCCTGCTTCGGATTGCTGCCATGCTGCATCTTTCGGCAAGAGCCCTTGAAGAACTGAACGCCTGCCTATCAAAGGTTGCCATGCCGGATTTCGATGCGGCGGTGCGCGAAATCTCGGAGGCTCGCCGGATCGCGCTCTATGGCGTTGGGCGCGAGGGCCTGCAGATAAAGGGGCTTGCGATGCGCCTTTATCACCTTGGCCTGCAGGCAAGCGTGGTGGGCGACATGACGACACCACCACTCGACGCTGGCGATCTCCTGATCGTCTCGGCAGGCCCTGGCACCTTCTCCACCGTCTCGGCGCTCATGAAGGTGGCGCGGATGGCGGGGGCAAGGGTGCTTTTGGTGACGGCAGAGCCGCAGGGCGCAGCGGCCGGTCTTGCCGACGTCATTCTGCCGGTTCCCGCGCAGACTATGGCAACGGACCAGGGGGCGGCAAGTTCGGTCCTGCCCATGGGCTCACTGTATGAGGGGGCGCTCTACATCCTTTTCGAACTTGTCATCCTTGCGTTGCGGGATGAACTGGGCGTGTCGGCAGAGATCATGCGGGCCAATCACACCAACCTGGAATGACGTAACGGACGCCGTGCCAACCGCGCGGCCGGAACGAAAGAAGACAGCCATGCCTGAAACGACCGCACCACCAAGTCGAGTCCCGAACCGAGGCTATAGGCAATGGACGCCTTTCTGGTTCCTGGCGCCTGCGGTACTGACTTTGCTGCTGATAGGCATCTATCCGACAATCTTCGCACTGGTCACCTCGTTTCGACGCTACAATATCGCCCGCCCGCGCGAAGGCTTTCCCTTCGTTGGCCTGGAGAATTATGTCTCGGTTCTCTCCGATGGCACCTTCTGGGCAAGCCTTGGCACGACAGCGCGTTTCTACATTACCGTGCTGCCGATCCAAATCATGCTTGGCCTCGTCATCGCTCTTCTTCTGCACAAGACCGGCATGGGTTTTCTGAAGGCGCTCGCCCGCGTCACGCTGGTCGTGCCGCTCGCCACCACCTACGCCGTTGTCGGCCTAATTGGCCGCCTGATCTTCAACCGCGATTTCGGTGTGGCAAACCAGTTTCTCGATATGATTGGAATCGGGGGCTTCGACTGGCTGGGCTCTCCATCGGGCGCCTTTGCCGCCATTGCCATTATGGACATCTGGCAGTGGACGCCGTTCTGCGCGCTGATCTTCCTGGCCGGCCTCTCCATGGTGCCGGGCGAAATCGAGGAAGCGGCGCGGCTCGAAACATCGTCCAAATGGGCGCTGCTGAAGCATGTGCAACTGCCCTATCTGCTACCGGGACTGACGGCGCTTCTCATCCTGCGCTCGGCAGATGTTTTGAAGCTGTTCGACATGGTCTTCGTTATGACTCGCGGCGGGCCAGGATCGGCAACCGATCTCGTCTCCATCTATATCCAGCGCGTCGGTTTTCGCATCTTCGATCTCGGCACCGCCTCGGCGCAGGCGATCCTGCTTCTGGTACTCACCATCCTGATCAGCCGTCTCTACATCCGCATTCTCTACAAGGAGGTGCAGTAATGCGTCTTTCCACGTCAACGCTGCTTCATGCGCTGGGCCTTGCGACCGTCGTCGCCTTCTCGCTCTTTCCATTCTACTGGATGGTTGCGGCAAGCTTCAAGACGCAGGCCGATATCCTGGCCTCGCCGCCGGTCTTGTTCTTCACCCCGACGCTCGAGAACTACCGGGCGGTGTTTGCCGATGCCAAGGTCTTTGGCGCCGTCGGCAATTCGCTGCTGATTGCCAGTGCCACCACGGCGCTGGCCGTGCTTCTGGGGGCGCCGGCCGCTTTTGCGCTGGCCCGCTACGAGTTTCGCGGCAAATCCGACCTGTGGTTCTGGTTCATCTCCAACCGCATGATGAGCCCCATCGTCCTGGCGCTGCCGGTTTATCTCTTGGCCTTGCAGACAGGACTTCTCGATACGCACCTCGTGCTGATCCTCATCTATCTCACCTTCAACCTGCCAATCGTCGTGTGGATCTGTACGGACCAGTTCAAGTCCATTCCGCCGGACCTGGAACAGGCAGCACGACTGGATGGCGCTGACCAGTTCACCATCTTCCGCAAGATCTATCTGCCGCTCGGAGCGCCGGGCATTGCTGTGTCAGCGATATTCTCCTTTATCTTCTCCTGGAACGAACTTCTCTATGCGCTGGTGCTGACCCGCCGCAACGTGCAGACGGCACCTGTCGTCGCCACCTCCTACATGTCCGGTTATGAACTGCCCTGGGGGAAGATCATGGCCACGGGCACCGTCATCGTGCTGCCGGTCACCATCTTCGCGCTGATCGTGTCCCGGCACATGGTACGCGGCCTCACCATGGGAGCGACGAAATGACGGCGGATCTCAGTCTCGGCGTCAACCTCTCCTTCTGCGTCAAGCGCTGGATCACACCAGAACTCTGGGCACCCTTGGTGCGCGAGCGCCTGGGGCTGGATTTCGTGCAATATTCCCTGGATCTCACAGATCCGATGTGGCCGACGGCTATCCTCGACCGTCAGGCCGAAGCGATCCGCCGGGAAACGGAAGACTATGGCATCGGTGTCCACAGCGCCTTCATCGGCCTTGCTCATTATACCTATAACCAGATGTTGCATCCAGATCCGGCCGTCCGCGATTATGCCGAGACCTGGTTGGCGCGCGCCTATGCCTTTGCCGCCAATGCGGGCATTGCCGCCGTTGGCGGACCGCTCGGGGCAATTGCATCGCGTATCGATGGCCACGAGGCAGAGGAGATCCCTGCGCGAGACTATGACGACCTCGTGTCCCGCATGCTGCGCCTTGCCCAACGCGCCCGATCCGAAGGATTGAGTGAACTCTTCGTCGAGCCCACACCCATGCGGCGCGAATGGCCCTGGACGATTGATCAGGCGCGCCGGATGATGACCGATGTGGCCGGCAGTGCAGTGCCGTGGAAGCTCTGCGTCGATTGGGGCCACGGCACCCATCAACCGCTTTACGGTCCGCAGGTCGACAACATGATGCCGTGGTTCACCGGTCTGTCGGATGTCATCGGCGCAGTTCACATCCAGCAGACCGATTTCCAATTCGACCGTCATTGGGATTTCACCGAGGAGGGCCTGGTCGATCCGGCACAATCGGCGGACGAACTGAGGCGTGCCGGGCTTGCGCATGTGCCGGTTTTCCTTGAAGTCTTCTACCCTTTCGAGCGTGATGACACCTCTATTCTCGCAGCACTGGAAGCCTCTTCCCAGTTGCTAAAACGCGGTTTTCGCACAGCGTGACGAGAAATGAGCCAGGCATCCGGCACAAATGGATAGATAGATGAACAGCTTTGACCCCGACAGTGGCCCTCTCTCCCAGCTGGAGCTGGATGCGCAACAGGTGCGCGCGCGCGTGGCCTGGCTTTATTTTGTTGGCGGGCTGACCCAGCAGGATATTGCCGACCAGCTGGGCCTCACCCGTCTGCGGGTTAACAAGATCCTCGGCCAGGTGCGCACAGATGGGTCTGTCGTAGTGGATATCCGCCTGCCGCTTGCCAACTGCATCGAACTTGAGCAGAAGCTGACCGGCAAATTTGGCTTGAGCGAGGTGTGCGTCGTTCCAGCCCTTGAAGACGAGGCGGAGCAGCAGCGGGTGATCGGCGATGCTGCCGGTGCGCTGCTCGACCGGCTATTGCAGAACGGCATGGGGCTTGGCGTCGGCTGGGGCAAGACGCTAAAGGCTGGCCTTCGAAGGCTCACGCCTCGGCCGCTCTCCGATAGCTGGGTCACATCCGTCATGGGTGGACTGACACGCGGCTCCGGATCCAGCACGTTCGAGGTGGCTACCGGCTATGCGCGCGCCATCTCGGCAGAATGCTACTATCTGACGGCGCCACTCTATTTCCCGACAGCCGAAAGCCGCGAAATGCTACTGTCGCATTACGGCATCAGCGAAACGATGCGCCGTGCCCGTTCGGTCGACGTTGCGCTCCTATCCTGCGGCGACATGACCGCGCGATCGCTGCTCGTCAATACGCCGACCGTTTCGGAAAATCTCGCAAGCCTGCTGAAGGCTGGCGCCGTCGGCGACATTCTCGGCGTCTTCCTCGATGCCGATGGCCGGCCGGTGGATCACCCGCTCAATGAGCGCGTGCTGTCGCTGAAGCCAGAGGACCTGAAGTCCGTCCCCCATTCCATCCTGGCGTCGGGTGCGCTCTACAAGCTGCCAATCCTCAAAGCCATTCTGAAGGCGGGATACGTGAAATGCCTCGTCACCGACGAGCGTTGCGCGGCTGCCATCCTTCAAACAGATCCATGAAAACTATGCCGCAGCAGTCCTCCGGCGGCCGCTGCTCTCACTGGAGTTGATGCCAAATGACCTTTCTGCAACTGCGCGATATCAAGAAGAAATTCGGGGAAGTCAGTGTCATCAAGGGCGTGAGTTTTTCTGCACAAAAGGGAGAGTTCGTCGTCTTCGTCGGCCCGTCCGGCTGCGGCAAGTCCACCCTTTTACGCATGATCGCGGGGCTGGAAGACGTCAGCGACGGCAAGCTTTCCATTGATGGCAAGGACGTGACCTACGAGGAACCCGCCAAGCGCGAGGTGTCCATGGTGTTCCAGTCCTATGCGCTCTATCCCCATATGAGCGTGTTCGAGAACATGGCCTTTGGCCTGCGCATGGCAAAGTTGCCGGAAGACGAGATCAAGGCCCGCGTTCTGGAAGCTGCGCGCATCCTGCAAATCGAGGCACTCCTCGAACGCAAACCGCGCGCGCTCTCCGGCGGGCAGCGCCAGCGTGTTGCCATCGGCCGCTCGATCGTTCGCAACCCGAAGATTTTCCTGTTCGATGAGCCCCTCTCCAACCTTGATGCAGAACTGCGCACGCAGATGCGTGTCGAAATCGCCAAGCTGCATCGTAATCTGGGAGCCACAATGGTCTATGTGACCCATGATCAGGTGGAGGCGATGACGCTTGCCGATCGGATCGTGGTGCTGCGCGCCGGGCTGGTGGAGCAAATCGGCACGCCGACCGAACTTTATGACAATCCGTCCAATACGTTTGTCGCGGGTTTTATCGGCTCGCCCAAGATGAATTTTCTCGATGCAACGGTGACAGATGCCGGTGTCGGCGTCCTCACGGTCAACCACCCCGCCTTCATCGGTGGCAGCATCGTTATCTCCTCGCCAGCGGCCGGCCGGATCCGAAAGGGTGAAAGGATCACGGTTGGCCTACGCCCGGAACATCTGACGCTAAACACCGACAAGCCGCGGCTGAGGCTCACACTGGATATTTCTGAAAATCTCGGCGGATCGACGCAGTTCTATACCACAGGTGGATCGGAACCGGTGACGCTGATCGTGCCCGGTCGGCCGGCAATTGCTGCCGGCAATGCCTTGGACGTCGGAATTGCGGCGGACCATATCTATCTTTTCGATGCGCAGGGCCAAGCGCTCAGGGCGTGATGCAAAACAGGATACCAAACCGATGAAAGCACTGGTGCTTGAACGCAAGGGCGAACTTTCGCTACGCGACATCGATCTTCCACTAAACCTAGGATCGCAGGATGTGAAGATCGCCATCCACACGGTCGGGGTCTGTGGCAGTGACGTGCATTATTATACGCACGGCGCCATTGGCGCCTTCGTGGTGCGCGAACCCATGGTGCTCGGACACGAAGCCGCCGGCACGGTCACGGCTGTTGGTGCTGACGTCCGCAACCTAAAAGTTGGCGACCGTGTCTGCATGGAGCCGGGCGTTCCCAACATGTCGTCGCGCGCTTCCAAACTCGGCATATACAATGTCGACCCGGATGTGCGCTTCTGGGCAACACCCCCTGTGCATGGTGTGCTGATGCCGGAGGTGGTACATCCGGCCGCCTTTACCTACAAGCTTCCCGACACGGTGTCCTTTGCCGAGGGCGCAATGGTTGAGCCTTTTGCCGTCGGCATGCAGGCAGCCAGCCGCGCCCGCATCACGCCCGGCGACGTGGGCGTGGTCATCGGCTGCGGCCCGATTGGCATCATGACCGCGCTGGCAGCCCTTGCCGGCGGCTGTGCCCGCGTGTTGATTTCGGATTTGAGCGCACCGAAACTGACCATTGCCGCACAATATCCGGGCATCACGCCGGTCAACATCACGCAAAGCTCGCTACAGGAAACGGTGATGGCGGCAACCGATGGCTGGGGCGCCGATATCGTCTTTGAAGCCAGCGGCAGCCCGAGAGCCTATCAGGGCATTTTCGACCTGATGCGACCGGGCGGCACCCTTGTCATGGTCGGCCTGCCGGTGGAGCCTGTCGCCTTCGATATTCCGGCCTCCATCTTCAAGGAAGCGCGCATCGAGACGGTATTCCGTTATGCCAATAATTTCGACCGCGCGGTGAACCTGATTGCCTCCGGCAAAGTCGACCTGAAACCGCTGATCACCGACACGTTCGATTTTGCAGACAGTATCGCCGCCTTCGACAGGGCAGCCAAAGGCCTGCCGGAAGACGTCAAGATCCAGATCCGCATGCCATTCTGATCGATTGGAGCAAGACAGTGAACCAAAGCATGAACCAAAAGGTGGCCGCCATCACCGGCGCAGCATCCGGCATCGGCCTTGCCTGCGCCCAAGCACTGCTTGCGGCCGGCGCGACCGTGGTCTTGATCGACCGCGCCGAAGACAGGTTACGAGCATTATGTGCCGAACTCGGCCCTCGGGCCCAGCCACTGGTTGTTGATCTGCTTGATCCGGCGGCCCTGTCGGCCATTCTACCGCGCATCCTTGATCTTGCCGGGCGGCTCGACATCTTCCATGCCAATGCAGGCGCCTATATCGGCGGTCCGGTCGCCGAGGGCGATCCGGATGCCTGGGACCAGATGCTGAACCTCAACATCAATGCTGCCTTTCGCTCTGTTCATGCCGTCCTGCCGCATATGATCAACCAGAAATCCGGCGACATACTCTTTACAAGCTCGGTGGCGGGCGTTGTGCCGGTCGTCTGGGAGCCGATCTACACGGCCTCAAAATTTGCCGTGCAGGCGTTTGTCCACAGCACCCGCCGGCAGGTGGCGCCCCATGGTGTCCGGGTCGGCGCGGTGCTGCCGGGTCCGGTGGTGACGGCACTTCTCGATGACTGGCCGAAGGAAAAGATGGAGGAAGCCTTGGCAAATGGCAGCCTGATGCAGCCACAGGAAGTGGCGGAAGCAGTTCTCTTCATGCTGACCAGACCGCGCAATGTCGTCATCCGCGACCTTGTTATCCTGCCCAACAGCGTCGATCTGTAATAGACCTATTGGAAATGGATGTTCTTCGAGGAATGGACAGAACATGACGGACGGCCTGCATTTCATCGGCATTGACGTGGGAACGGGCAGCGCGCGCGCCGGCGTGTTCGATGACAGGGGCACATGCCTTGCCACGGGCAAGCAGGATATTCGCCTCTATCGCGAGGCCCATCAGATGGTGGAGCAATCCAGCACCGATATCTGGCAGGCTGTCTGCGCGGCCGTGCGTGGTGCCCTCCGTGCCTGCGCAATTGTGCCGGAAAGCGTTGCCGGCATCGGCTTTGATGCCACGTGTTCACTGGTCGTGCTGGGGAATGGCGGGCGTTCACTTGCCGTTGGGCCTTCGGAAGACAATCTGCGCGATGTCATCGTGTGGATGGACCATCGGGCAGTGGAGCAGGCAGAGCGCATCAACGCGCTCGGGCATTCCGTTCTGCATTATGTCGGTGGACGGATCTCGCCGGAAATGCAGACCCCGAAACTTCTTTGGCTAAAGGAGCATCGTCCGCAGACCTTCGCGGACGCCTGGCAGTTCTTCGATCTTGCCGATTTTCTCACCTGGCGCGCCACAGGAGACCTTTCCCGCTCAACCTGCACCGTGACTTGCAAATGGACTTATCTGGCCCACGAACAGCGCTGGGATCCGGGTTATTTTCAAGCGATTGGCCTTGGCGAGTTGGCACAGGAGAATTTTGCGCGCATCGGTCAGACCATCGTCGAACCCGGAACAGCAGTTGGCAAGGGGCTGACACCGGAGGCCGCTCTGGAACTTGGCCTTATCCCTGGCACACCCGTCTCTGCCGGAATGATCGATGCTCATGCCGGCGGAATCGGAACGGTTGGCATCGGTGGCCAGCCTGAGCGCAATCTAGGCTATGTATTCGGTACATCCTCCTGCACGCTCACCTCCACACGCGAACCTGTCTTTGTGCCGGGCGTCTGGGGACCCTATTATTCGGCAATGGTGCCGGGCATGTGGCTGAACGAGGGCGGGCAAAGTGCGGCAGGTGCGGCAATCGATCATCTCCTGGCTTTTCATCCGGCCTATCCCGAGGCACTTGAGCTTGCACGCAACAAGGGTGAGAGCGTTCCCCTTTTCCTGTCGAAATGCGTAGAGGCACGGTTGCGCGCGGCATCCGACGCCGTAACACTTGCTGCAGGCCTGCATGTCGTTCCGGAATTTCTCGGCAATCGCGCGCCCTTTGCCGATCCTCACGCGCGGGCCGTCGTTGCAGGACTTGGTATGGACGGTGATCTCGATCACCTGCTATCGTTGTACGTTGCCGGCCTGTGTGGTATCGGCTATGGCCTGCGGCAAATTCTGGATGCACAATCACAGGCGGGGGCATATGTCGAACAGGTCGTCATCAGCGGTGGCGCTGGCCAGTCCCTGCTCGTCAGGCAAATCCTGGCCGATGCCAGCGGCAAGACCATTGTTGCACCGCTGACCGCAGAACCCGTACTCCTGGGCGCTGCTATGCTTGGCGCGACAGCCAGCCGAAGCTTCGAGACATTAAACGACGCCATGGGCGCAATGAGCCAGGCGGGTGCTGCCTATGAAGCCTGCGACGGCGAGTTACGCGCCGTGCATGACAGGCGCTACGCAGCCTTCAAGACGTTTCAGGGCGCACTTCGTGTCGCACGCGACAGCTAGGACAGATCAACCTCCTTCAGGCCTACGTCATCTGCACCGAAAAAGTTGACCACCACCAATATTGTGCGAAAGCCTGTTTTGCAGGCCGAAACACACACCGGCGATACATGCCATGCGCACGACGCCCGTTACGCCTGATGGCACTGGCGAACTGAAACACGGACACAATTCCATTCCGCTGGTCTCGCGCTTGAACCATTCGTCTTGGAGACGTGGCGGATCAGAGTATCGCGACCGCGCGGCACCAGCCGGCCGATCCACCCTTGATCTTGATCGGCAGACAGGAGACCGTGAAGCCGGAAGGCGGCAGTTCATCGAGCCTGGTCAGCTTCTCCATATGTAGAAAGATGCCTTCGCGGGCGGCCTTGTGACCTTCCCAGATGAGGCCTGCATCCTTTGTCTCGGCAAAGCGCTTTGCCGTGAGCGGAAACGGCGCGTCCCAGGACCAGGCGTCGGTTCCGGCGATGTGAACGCCCTTGTCCATCAGCCAGTGCGTTGCTTGGCGCCCTATACCGCAGCCCTTCCCAAGAAATTCCGGCCGGCCATAGGCAGCACCGGCGGCCGTATTGATCAGCACGATATCGAAGGGCTGCAAGTCGTGCCCCGTCGCCTTCACTGCGGCCTCAAGATCGGCTGCGGTGGCGATATATCCATCCGGAAGATCGCGCAGATCAAGTTTCACGCCGGGACGGATGCACCAGTCGAGGGGCACTTCGTCGATCGTCCAGGCCCGCTCACCATTGTTCATCGTGGAGGCGAAATGCCAGGGCGCATCGAGATGCGTGCCGGCATGCGCCGTCAGGCTGAGTTGCTCGACCGCCCAGCCTTCGCTGCCGGGAACATCGGCAATGTCGAGCCCGGGAAAGAACCGCACAACCTCTTCGGCGCCTTCCGCATGGCTGGTATAGCTGATCTTGGGGCCAAGCCCCGGCGGATCGGCAGGAATGTCGTTTTCAATGGCGACGGAGAGGTCAATGATCTTCATGGGTCAGTCTCCTGAAAGAGCGGCTTTCACAAGCGCGTCGAGATCGAGATCCGCCTGAAAGCCGAAAGAATTGGCTGTGCTGGCATCCAGCTTCGGCATGGCGCCGAAAATACGTTGCAGGGTGGCGTCGTCGCCAAACTGAACCTTCGCCATCTGGCCCGTCACACGGGCGATGGCATTTGCGACATTTCCGACGCTCTCATGCAGCACGGGAGGCTGGATCACGGTGGGCACCGCATTGCTTGCACCGGCTGCGTGAAGCAGGATGTTCACGGCCGCAGGCCGCGACATCCACCAGCAGGCGCTCTCTGCCGCAACCGGGCAGGTATAGGCATCCCCTGCCGCGATGCTGTGGAAAATCTGGCTCATGAAGGCCGAGCCATGGCCGCTTTCTGTAGCAGGACGAGCGACGAGGCCCGGAAAACGCAGGCTGATAGCGGACAGGACCCCACGACGGGTCATGTCGGACAGCAGGATTTCGGTCATTCGTTTGTGGGCGCCATAGGTGAGTTCCGGCTGGCAGACGGTCGCGTCTGTCACCCTGTCCTGTCCCAGATCTCCGTAGACGGCGATCGAGGATGCAAAGACGAGGCGAGCGCCCGGTCGCTGCGCCGCGACCTCTTCGGCAAGCCCGATCGGGGTCAGCAGATTGACGTTGAGACCGAGACCCTGTTCGCGTTCAGCAAGGCCGCCGGGAATGCTCGCGAGATGGAAGACAAGGTCGAAGCCAGGATCGAGCAAGGCCCGCCGGAATGCCGGATCGCTGAGATCCCCGGCCATTGTCTCCATTCCCGCCCCGCACAGCCCCTCGACCACGCGATCGGTGAGCACGATGCGTTTGGCTTGCGGCAGGGTATCGGCGAGCCGGGCGGTAAGGCCGCGCCCCAGGAAGCCACCTGCACCAGTGACCAGGACGCGCATCAGACCTTTACCACCTGCTGGTCGATGACGCCGAAGGGCGCCGAACCATCGGAGAGCCGGGCTTCCATGCGCACCCGGTCACCCCAGGTCAGGAAGGGAGTGCGGGATGCGCCCTCATCGAGAAGTTCAATGACCCTGATTTCCGAAATGCAGGAGGAACCGGCGGCCCGGTCCGCGTTGGACACAGTGCCGGAGCCGACCACGCTGCCTGCGGAGAGCCGGCGTGTGCGGGCGCAATGCGCAATCAGTTGACCGAAAGAGAAATGCATCTCGCTGCCTTGGGCGCGGCCGACCTCACGGCCGTTGATCTCGACATGCAGCGTCAGACCGACGCGCCCGTTCGCCCAATAGGCACCCAGTTCGTCCGGCGTGATCGCAACAGGGGCAAAGGCGGTCGATGGCTTGGCCTGCAGGAAGCCGAAGCCGGCGCGCATTTCCCTTGGGCCCATGGCGCGCAAGGACCAGTCATTGATCTGCACGAGCAGGCGGATATGCGCCTCGGCAGTCTCGGCTGACGTGCCCATCGGGACGTCTGAAAGAACGACGCCGAATTCGCCTTCCATGTCGATGCAAAGCGCGTCGTCGGGAAACTCGACATCGGCGAGCGCCCCGCGAAAATCATCACTCGCCCCTTGATAGATCAGCGGAAT
Organism: Rhizobium sp. FY34; assembly: GCF_005222845.1. Lineage (GTDB taxonomy): Bacteria > Pseudomonadota > Alphaproteobacteria > Rhizobiales > Rhizobiaceae > Neorhizobium. The sequence continues at coordinate 108,317 of NZ_STFZ01000036.1, forward strand.
GATCTCGAAATCCGGATTGATCGGATTGTCAAAGGCCTTGTCCATCAACCGTCCATGGTTGAGGAAGGCAGAAGCATCCAGCCATTGCGGCGCGCGCGGCAGGGGCGCCAGGCACCGCTCCGGTTCAAAGCGTGTCGCGAAGGGCTCTTCGCCGGCATTCAGCCTGTCGGAGAGCGTGCCAAGCCGCGGGGAGACCTTATCCCAATTCTCTATTGCCTCAAGGAGCGAGGCGGCAATGCCGGTTGCCGGAATTGACCGGGTCAGATCGCGCGAGACGACCCAGAGCTGTCCGTCGCGGGTTCCGTCATGATAGGTGGCGAATTTCATATCGACCTCATTCCTGCTGGATTGACTTCAATGGCCGGCGAGCGCGTCGGCTATAGCCGGCTCATAGGTGCCGGAGACCAGCACGAAGAGCATTCGGCACATCCGCCCGGACCTATTGGCCCAGGCATGATTGGTTCCCCGCTGGATCACCACCGAACCCTGTTTCAGGAGCACCTCACCGTCGTCCAGAACAAGTGTCATCTCGCCCTCGATCACCACGCCGTAATCGATCGACTCCGTTCGGTGCATCAGGGGATGCGGCGAGTTCTGCTTGACGGTGGATGCGCCCTTGTCGCCGATTTGCTCGAAGGCATCACCCATCTGCTGCGCGCCATTTTCCAGAAATTCCTCGGTATCCGGTGGAATGTCGACAAACCGGATCCGTGTGCCGCCTGGGGGAGGCGGCAGCACCAGCGGACCCAGCGTCGGATCGACACCGTTGCCAACGGCGGCCGGGCTGCCACTGGTGGACCAGACTTCGTGAAACACCGTTCCGGGGATTGCGGAAACGTCCACGACCGTTGGCAAAGGGCCAACTTCGGAAAGGACGGATCTGCCGTCATCGGCATGGCCGGTTGTGATCCGCGTGATGGGGGGAAATGCAGTCATGCAGTTGTAACCTTCAAGGAGCCGCCAGCCGAGCGGGCGATGGTGAAGAACGAGATGGAAATCGCAGCCACAACACAGGCCATAAGTCCGAGCGCCGGGAAGCCGAGGTTTTCACCCAGGGCACCCCCGAAGATGGGGCCAAGCGCTGCACCGACCATGAGCATTGCGGGGGTTGCGGCCACCGCACGGCCGGTGGGATCAAGCCGGGCCAGCAGGCCGAAGACGAAAGTATGGGTGAAAATCTGCACCGCGACGAAAACAGCCGCCGCCGGTGCCCAGATCTGGAATGCGGTCGCCGACGTGACAATGATGGCGAGGACGGCCTGAACCGCCGGGCCGACCTGTGTCACAACGGTTGCGGAGATGCGCTTCTCCAAAATTGCGGCCAGCGGCGATGGAACCAGAAAGTTCACGACCCCCAGGGCAATCAGAACCCCCAGAACATGAGAGGCTTCGAAACCGCGCGCCCTGCCAATCACTTCCACGAAGGAAAACACCATGGCCTGATTGAAGGTCATGAAGCCGATGCCAAGGATCGTCAGCCATATCGCACGGCTGAACGGAGGGCGTTCTTCCGCAATGCCGCCTTCGACCTTGGGAAAAAAGAGAATTGACGAGACGGCTGCAAAGGCCATGACGCCACCGAATGTCTGGAACAGAGCCGGAATTCCAAACACGATCATCAATTGCGGAATAAGACCGAGAAGCACGATCGCAAAGAGACCAATCGCTATGCCCGCCATTGCGAAAAGCCGATGGGGATTTGCAGCCCGCCCCATCGTGCCATGCACCATAGACAGGGCCGAGCCCAAGGCCAGTCCGGCGACGAGATGCAGAATGGCCAGTTCGGCAAACTGTGTTCGTTCCGCAGCGATGAAGAATGCTACAGCGGTGACCGAAAAGCCGATCGCGGCCACCAGGCGCTGGTTCATGCGGTTGAAACGGGGCGCCAGAACGACGCTTGCCAGAACGGCACCGAGCAGAAAAAGGGTCAGGACCGCACCCGCCATCTGCGGCGTGAAGGCAAGTCGCTCCACCAGAGCACCAACCCAGATCGGCAGCGCGATCAGATCGAGCATGCCTGCACAATGACCGATGACGAGAGCCGCAGCTCCGGCAACCTTAAATTTTTGTCCCGACATTGTCTATTCTCCTCCTCATTGAAGGTGCATGGCGAACCGCCTCCCAGTCCGCTCAATGCACCTGTTCTTGTTCAGATTGCGCCGGCCAGCGACCGCATGGATTGCTGCATGATCGAGGCGTGTTCCTCGCGGCTTCCGCCCTGGATCTCGATGTCGGCCAGACGACCGGAATTCTCCACCACCATGCGGCAGCGATCCCAGCGGCGCTCTTCGAAGGCGGTGAGGGCACCCTGCAGGTCGCTGCCCTTGACGAGTTCTTCTGCAAGCACCATCGCATCTTCGATGCCAATGCACGCGCCAGCAGCCAAATGGGGCGTCGTCGCATGTACGGCATCGCCGATCAGCGCGATGCGGTTGCTATGCCAGGGCCGCGGCAGAAGCATCTGCTCAAGCGGGCGGTAGACGATGTGATGCTCGGACGACAGCTCGGATGCAATCTTGCGGATCGTCGGCGAGGGGAAGCGTTCAAGCAGCCCCCGGAGAGTTTCGACGAAGGTTTCCGGAGGCACGAATTCATTGGTGGCGCGATCTTCGGTCAGGAACAGATAGACCTTGTCCGCGGTAACGCAATTGACGCCGACCTTCAGCTTGGGCCCCATCCACATGGTGATCGTATCAATGCCGTCTGGACGCGGCAGGATGGCGCGCCAGACAGACTGGCCGATGAAGCGGGGCTTCGGCGCATCGGGGAAGACCTTGGTTCGGACAGTCGAATAAAGGCCATCGGCGCCGATCACCAGATCATAGCGCGACACGCTGTCGTCGCTGAAGGTGACTGTTGCACCGTTTTCGTCCTGGGAAATATCGGTGAAGGTCATGCCGAGGCGGATATTGGTGGCAGAATTGCGCACGGCCTGCGACAGGATCTTCGCCAGCGCCGGGCGCAGGATTGCGCCGCCGCCCGGAATCTCGGGTCCGGCAACGCGCGGCGTCGGAATGCTCATGAGCACCGCATCATTCGGGCCGCGCAGTTCAACGCCGTCGGTCGCAAAACCCTCCTGCATGAACTGGTCGATCAGACCGAGCTGCTTTATGACGCGAAGCGTCGAGCCATGCAGGCTGATGCCCGCACCGTATGATCTCCAGCCGGCATCAATCTCGACGAGATCGACCTCGAAACCCTGGCGTGACAATTGCAGGGCGGCCGTCATGCCTGCAAAACCGCCACCGATGACGAGGATCTTCCTGATACCTGAATTCATGCTACTCCTCCTTCGCATGGTGCAACGACGAACACGTCGCCCGCTTCGCCCACAGCGATTTCAATTCGTGTCAAACTCTGTCCGAGGCAGGGCCCCAGAATGCATTGGCCCGTATCCATTTCGAACAGGGCATGGTGGGAATGGCAGGTGAGATGGGTTCGCTCGCCATTCAGGTAAGCATCGGTCTTCCAGGCCATCGGCGTGCCGGTCGAGTAATGCGGACAGGCGTCGAGCCAGGCGTGCAGGGCTCCGTTTCGCCGGACAACGATGACCTTGCGCTTCGAGCCTTCCAGCGGCCCGAAGCCGCGCGCCTCGCCTTCCGCCACATCGTCCCTATGGCAGAGGCGTTGACCCTGTTGTTGAAAGCCGGTTGGTGCCGCATGGCTAGACATGCTCTCCTCCCATGCCTTTACCTCCGGCCTCTCAGCCCTTTGCGCCGGGAGGCGGGCCGCCGGGAGCCCATTTCTCGCGCATCTCGAACAGCACGATCTGAGACGATTCAGCCCCCATCGGCGCTTCGCGCGCAACCCAGCTGTCGTCGTGCTTGTCCATGTCGGCGTCGTATTCGAAATGACAGCCGAGCGGGCTGTTGAAATACCAGAACCAATTCGAGCCGAATTTGTGACGGCCGGGACCCCAGAAGCTCTGGTAGCCCTTCTTCACGAAGCGCGTGCCGGCAACCATCAGCTCGGTCGGGCCGCCCATATGGAAGGCGAGGTGCTCGCAACCCTTCATGTAGTCCGGCGTGCGGATGAAGAAGAGCGTGTGATGGTCGTCATTGGCCTTCGGTCGCAGGAAGGGGCCGGCTCCCTTCAAGACGTCGGTGATGACGAAACCGAGCCGCGAACAGTAGAAATTCGTCGCGATCTCGATGTCGGGCACGAACAACACGACATGGCTGAGCGTGCGGGGCAGGGCCGGCATCTCTTCCCAGACGCCGATCTCGTTCGGCTTGCGCTGGGCCGGGGCACCAGGCGCATTGATCTTTTCGGCCGGCATGTCGAGCTCACGGCGGATCGTGACCTGGAACTTCAACTCGAACCCGTGGTCGTCCTTGACTTCGATCGAGCCGTTGGAGAGGCGTGTGACGCGCCGATCCTTGCCAAGTTCGGCTTCGATCGCGTCGAGATCGGCAGCGGAGCGCACGCCGTAAACCTGCTGGCGCAACATGTTGGAGGTCGGCAGCGGCGGCGGCAGCGACGGGTCGGACTTGTGGCGGATGATGACACCGGTTCCGTCGAGCGTCTCGAAGAGGCCGCCCCTGTCCGTCACATCAACCGGCTTCAGGCCCCAGGCTGTCAGATATTCGATTGCGTCTGCGAGGTCATCGACACCGAAGACGAGATAGTCAGGACCAACGATATTCATATTCTTCTACTCCCACTTCCGGACCTTTGAGATCCGGTTCGTTTCTGTTGGAGGCTTTCAGGCGGCGGCGGTCCTGCCGCCCAGAACCTCAGCCACCCAGTCGGCGATATAGGCACCGGCATTCACCGAATTATCGAAGCTCGAATGCTGCACGCCGCCCGTCCGCTCGTCGAAGATCTTCAATTCGCGCTTCGGGCTATTGACCAGCTGTTCATAGGTGGCATGCGCCCATTGCAGCGGAATCTGGCTGTCCTTTTCGCCATGGGTGACGAGGAAGGGCACGCGGATACGGTCGAGGACGCCATTGAGATGCACCTTCTCGGCGATCTGCATGAACTCGTCCATGTCCTTGGCACCCCAGACCCACATGACGTGGCTCCAGTAATGCGGCACGGGGAAATTGCCTTCCTTGGCAAGGCGCTTCTTCTGCACGTCGCGCCAGTCGTGATTGGCGCCCCACACGACGCCGCAGGCAAAGCGCGGCTCGAAGGCGACAGCGCGCGGACAGTAGTAGCCACCCAGCGATACGCCTTCCATGCCGATGCGCTTGGGATCAACGAAGGGCTGCGCTTCCAGCCAGTCGACCACACGGCTTGCCCAGTGCTCGCTGTCGAAGCGGGCCGTCAGACCATGCAGGCGAAGCGCTTCGCCGGTACCCGGCTGATCGACAATCAGGGAGGCAATGCCGCGTTTGGCAAGCCATGCCGGCAGGCCAACGAGAAGTTTCATTTCCTTGGTGCTATCGAGCCCGTTGACCTGCACCAGCAGCGGCTGCGGTCCATCGACGCCCTCAGCCGGCACATAGAGAGCCGAAAGATGCTTGCCTTCATACGGGATCTCGACCCGGCGGCATGAGGAGCCAGACAGGGCCAGACCTTTCTCGAAGGCTGCGAGAAAGCGCTGGTAAAGCGCCACGCGACCTTCGGTACCATGCGCCAGAAGGCGCTCGGCGGTCAGCATGTAATTGCCGGCGCGGATCAGCTTGTCTCCGGCCGACAGGGAACGGCCCAGGGCTTCATCGTCGTCTGCCAGTGAGACCAGCTTGTCCGCCATCTTGATCCAGGTTTCGCGGAACGCCTGGGTGCCGGCCGCATCGGGGGCCTTGGCAGCCTCCTGCAGCGGGGCACACATTTCCTCGATCTCGCCCATCCGCGCGCCCATCTCGATCGAGAGATTGACAGACAGGTTCCACACATAATTGGTCGGAAAATACTTGAACATTGGGTCTCCTCGAGGTCGCCGATTGCGGCGAATGTCGTGGGAGGCCCCATCACAACGCTGGCCGCAAGCAGCCCGCATTTCGATATGTCCTCCCCGGTACCGAGAGTTAACGACAATCAAACTGTTTACAAAATTGCTTTATTGAATGATTTGTATTTTCGCCGTGAATACATGGAGGATGTCGCATGCGCTTCAAGAACCTGGATCTCAATCTGCTCGCCGCTCTCGATACGCTGATCCGTGTCCGCAATGTCAGTCGTGCTGCCGAGGAAATGTTCATCACGCAATCGGCGATGAGCAATGCTTTGGGGCGCCTGCGCGACTATTTCGACGATCCACTGCTGATCCAGGTCGGGCGGGCGATGGAATTGTCTCCGCTTGCTGTTTCGCTCGAAGAACCGCTGCGCGACATCATCGTGCGCATAGAGGCGGCGGTGGTCTCGACGCCGTCCTTTGCGCCTGAGGAAAGCACGCGCCGCATCAAGCTCATCGTTTCCGATTATTCGCTGCACACCGTGATGCCGGTCTTCCTTCAGATCCTGGCGCAGAAGGCGCCGGGCATGCAGGTGGATTTCAAGCCGCAGCAGAACTACCCGCATCTGCTGCTGGAGCGCGGCGAAGCCGATCTGCTCATTGCGCCGGCCGTCTTCTGCTCGGCCAGCCATCCGACGGAACACCTGCTCGAAGACGAGATCTGTTGCGTGGTGGATGCCGAAAGTCCGCTCGCGCATATGCCCATGACCGAAGCGGCGCTGCTGGCGGCCGGGCATGTGGTGATGCAGCCGCCAAATGGCGGCGAAAGCTTCGCCCAGCGCATCTGCGGCCAGTTCGGGCTGGCGATCCGGGTGGAAGCGAGCACGTTTTCCTTCGCATCGCTGCCGCTTCTGATCCGCGGCACGACCCGCATTGCACTGGTGCAACGCAGCCTGGTGCAAAGCATGCTGGGCCTTGGCGGGATCGCGATCATCGCACCGCCATTTCCCTTTCCGCCGCTCCAGCAGTCGCTGCAATGGCACAGCTACCGGACGCGGGATCCGGGGTTGGCCTGGGTGCGGGCGCAGATCCTGGAAGCGGCAACGATGTTTCGGGCCTCACTGGACAGCGGCGAACAGGGCAGGCAAGGCATTCAGGCGGTAAATACTTAATATTCCGAATGACGATTTTACATATGTCAACTCCGCTTCTAATCCATGAATGAGGCGGTCGCTCGGCAATGCAGGGAACATTGCTGGCGAGGCGGATCTGCCGCAGCTGTGTAACAGCTGACGGTTCGGGAGAGGGGAATGCCACAGATGGAGCTGACTGACACCGCCACGGCGGTGAACGCTCCTTCTTTGCCGATTTGCTGGTTCCGTGTCGCAGGCAATCGAGTGACCGACGCTTTCGTCGGAATGGCCGAGTGCTCGCCAGTATCTCATGTTTTAGGAGGACGGAATGGGTATAGCGAACAGTTTGAAATGTCTGGCTCTCGGCGCTCTGGTATCGGGCGGGGCGGTGAGTGCGGCAGGTGCGGCGGAAAACGGCAATACACAATACCCGCCCGGGTCCCCGCAGTTTTACGCAGGTCAGATCCCACCCTATCCGGGCCTTTATTTCCTATCGCATACGAGCTATTCCACGGCCAATCAGACCAATGATGGTAATGGCAATGCGCTGCCGATCGACTTTGACGTCAAGGCAGTCTCAGAGACCCTGCGCTTCCTCTATGTTTCCGACCTGGAGGTCGCGGGAGCGAAGGTCTGGGGACAGCTGGTCGTGCCTCTGGTCCATGTCGACCTGTCGGTGCCCTTCGCCTCTGACGATAGTTTCGGTTTGGGCGACATGGTCGGTGCCGTCGGCCTCGCCTGGTATCCTGACCAGAAGCAGAGCTTTATCTTCGGCGTCGACATTGCCGCGCCGACCGGTCGGTATGGCCAGAATGACTTCCCCAATATCGGTCTCAATCACTGGTCGTTTCAGCCGACGGTTGGCTATCACTATTTCGATCCTGAGGGCCTCGAATTTGGTGTGGCCGCGCGCATGATCTTCAATACTGAGAACACTGACAATGACTACAAGAGCGGTAACGAACTGGTCGTTGATTATGCCGTCGGCTGGAATTTCGGCAAGGTCCGTGTCGGCGCTGTCGGCTACTACCTGCAGCAGTTGACGGATGACACCGGCCCGACTGCGCCGGCAGACGGCCACCGCGGCAAGGCCTTTGCGATCGGTCCGTCGCTGGCCTACAGCATCAACCCCGCCATGCAGATCAGCGCGTCCTGGCAGCATGACGTTATGGCCGAAAATCGCGCCCAGGGCGACACGATCTGGCTCAATTTCGCAACGAAGTTTTGAACCGGAAATAGCGCTTCGGAATGCTGCTGGCGGGCAAGCGCCAGCAGCATTCCGTTGCTCGTCGTGACATGTCCGTGACGTTGAACAATGTCTGCGTCAAAGACCGCCTGACGACATGAACGGGGTAGCATCGTAAACTTGTTCTGCAACAGCGGGGCCCCGGATGCCCGGAACGTGCCGCCTGAATGATCCCCGACAGGCTGCGATCCTACGGCGCAGGAAAGCGATCATGCCGAGTGTAGTGCATCACGCTGAAAAGGGTTTAATGTTCGGGCGGGGAATTCTCACCAGCCAGCCCGCAGGCGGGAGCGGATCATGAAGCGCTTCAAGTCATGGCCACATCTAGAACGCTTCGTCTCGATCCATGATACGATCCCATCAGGTCGAAACACGCTCTCTAAAATCTCGCGCCAAGACATCTCTTTGTAACGATATCGGCACCGCGCCACTCGGCCCTATCCAGATCCAGCGGATATGTCCTTCGTGTCTCGGCTTGCTTTCGTCACAAAATCACTCCGTCAGAATGATCCCCAGTTTGCGGTAAATACTCTCTAGGTGTCGCAATCGTGGCCCGTTCTTTCGAAGGGGCCACGATGATGAGCCGCGCTCAGAAGGGCTCGTTGAGTACCATTTTGAGAAGGGCTTCGGCGTCTTCCGTCATGCCCGTTTCAATTTTCCGGCCCGTCCCTTTGACATTGTCGAGCAGATAGTCCCGAAGGCTGCGCAGCGGGCCGGGCACGTTGTGATAGACCCGCCCAAGAATACGGGCGAACTTGGTGGTGAAATTGGTATAAGGGCGACGCAGGTCCTCGTACCGCTTCAGCGCAGCCTTGATCGAGTTGGCATCGGTCAGATCCGCTTCTTTCAGGAATTTGGCAAGGAAATAGCCATCCTCGATCGCCATCCCTGCGCCATAGGCGGCATAGGGGGAAGTCGGATGCGCTGCATCGCCCATGATTGTGACACGGCCCTTCGACCATTGTTTCAGCCCTGGAATATACTCCACGATCCAGCGAAAAAGATGCGCATCGGTGTCGGTGCGGCTCATGATTTCCTGCGTCGGGGCGGCGAAATGGCCGACCAGGTTGCGCACATAGGCGGGCACGTCCTTGGGTGGCTTCTCGCCCTTGTATTCCTCGACAAGCCACCATTCGAAGCACTTCTTGCCTTCGAAGATAAGCGGGCAATATCCCATCTGGTAGTTTTTGTCGTGTTGGATGACGCATTGCTTGACGTCGATTTCGTCTGCCTCGCACCAGCCGAGCCAGATCGCGATACCGAGTTTCTTGGGCTCCGGCGTGTCCGGGAACAATTGTCCGCGGACCAGCGACCGGATACCGTCGGACCCCACGAGGACGTCGGCATGTTCGACCTTGCCGTTTGCGAAATGGATCTTGATGCCGTCGGCAGTCTCTTCGTAGCGCTCGAACTTATGGCCCGCGACGATCAGATCGTCGGGCACGACATCGAGCATTCTGGCGTAAAGCTCCTTGCGCATCATACCCGATTGCCAGCCGGACGCATTGGCCTGAGCGAGCAAGTCCTCGGAAACGTTGATCCGCGCCCGAACTTTTCCGTCCCAACGACGGAATTCGGCATGCACGCCATTGTAGATATCTTCGACATCAACCCCGAGCCGGCGCAGGATCGTCAGACCCACGGCGTTCAGGATCAGCGCACCACCAAGCGGCGTAATCTCCTCTGCGCGTTCGTAGACCGTCACATTAATGCCGGCCTTATTCAGTGCCAAACCCGCTGTGATGCCAGCCGGACCCGCGCCAATAATGGCGACTTTTGGATTCTTCATCCTATCTCCTCCCTCTCCCTAGGAGCCAAAAAGCTACCGGAGCATGGGAGATAAAACAGTTGCAATTATCCAAATTTTCGCACAAATCATCCAAATGATGACCGATCTGCTTGGCGATATTCTCGCAGCTCTTTCGTTCAGAGAGCTGAACATCACCGAATTCCAGCTAAAGGCCCCTTGGGCGATTAGCACGGAGGGGTTTCGACCCGGCTTCAATCTGATCCTGGTCGAAGGCAGTTGTTGGATCAGCCTTTTGAATGGGCGCAACATCCGTCTCACGGCCGGGCAGTCCATTTTGCTGCCGCGCGGCGGCTCGATCAAATACGCGTCGGGCCCGAAGGTTTCGGCTGCGAAATTGACCGACCTTTGGGACGAAGCGCAGTTTCACCCGCTGAGCGATTTCCCGGCGGTTTTCTTCGAAAAGGCTTGGGGCGGGGACGGGGCCAAGAGCCGTTTTCTCGGCTTCGCTTTCGAGCTTGCCGAAACGGTGGAGGAAAGAGTTCTTCCCAGCTTGCCGGACGTCATCCTGCTCGACGCGTCGGAACAGGCATCGCACATGGTTCAGGCATTCCGGACCTATCTTGCTAACGGCCGGACCATGGAGCCGGGTGAGTTTGCCATCCGCGCCCGATTTGCGGAAGGTATCGTCATCGAACAACTGAGGCGCCACATCCTGTCATCCGGCTACGAAACGGGGTGGATCGCGGGCATCAGGCATCCGAAACTTCAGACTGCCATTGCCCTTATTCACAAACGGTTTGACGAACACTGGAGCCTCGAGACCCTGGCCAAGGCCTGCGGGATGAGCCGCGCGTCTTTTGCGAAGGAATTCTGCGACATTATGGGCCAGCCGCCGATAACGTATCTCAACGACGTGCGCGTTCACAAAGCGAGAACGCTTCTCATGGCCGGCAAACTGTCGATCTCAGACATCGCCTTTCGCGTTGGCTTCGGAACGGAATTCGCGATGCGTCGGAATGTTCGGCGCCTGCTCGGCCAGACGCCGCGAGATATTCGCAGAGACGCGGCACAGTCGGTTTGAACGCTGGCAAAAACACAGTCTGGTGTAAAGCATGCTGTTTCTTGGGAGGATCGCGATCGCCGAGCCGCCGGTTCCCTTTCCGAGGCTCCAGCAAACTCTGCAATGGCATGGCTACCGGACGCAGGAGCCGGGGCTGAGCCAGGTGACAGTCGATGACATCAAGGCGGCGCAGGAAATTTTCCCTGTTGCAGATGCAATCTACAACTCCTCAAGGCTGTCGTTCAGCAATTCTATGCGCCGCAGACGCTTGCGTCCCGGTTCTCCGGCCTTTTCGAAGCAGCGCGTGATCAAGACATGCGACAGCGCCATGACGGCCGTATGATTAAACAGCGGGCCCGGCGCGCAGGTTTGGCACGGCAGGTGCCAGGTCGCCCGCTTCTCGAACGGAGCACCCTCGTCGCTGATATATAGAAGCGAGGCCTTGCTGCGCGTCACTTGCTCGACAAGCAGTTCGAAACTTGCAACGCGTCGGCGCAGGCCGAAAAATATTATCAGATCTTCGGGCCGCAGGCTTGCCAGATGCTCCCCCATGGTTTCGCCGGCACCGGGAATAGCGAGAACATTCTCGATCACCTGGGTCAATTGCCATTGCATATAGGCTGCAAAGGGATGGCTGCTGCGAAAGCCGATGATCCAGACCTTGCGGGCATCCAGAATGGCCTGGGCGATTGCGTCCACCTGTGAATCGCTGATAGGCGCGAAGGTTTCCTCGATATTGAGTTGTCCTTGTGCGACATGCGCATGGACCGATTGCCGCTTGGAGCCATCGCTCGCGCTATCGAGAAAGAGCCTCGACCCCGTGCGGCCTTCCGCACGCGCGTGGCGGCGCGCTGCTTCATAATTCTCGTAGCCCAGCCTCTGCACGAAGCGGGATACCGTTGCCTTGGAGACATGCGCAAGGGCTGCCAGTTCCTGCGCGGAATAGCTGGCGAGTTCGCCGGGAAAATCGGCAATCAATTCTCCCAGGCGCCGCTCCGCAGGATGGAGATCCGGCAATATCTGGCGCACCTGCGTCAAAAATGATTTGTCTCTCGCCACGCTTCTCTCTCCGCCTCCATCCGCCTGGATAGTGGACGCGCACGCGTCTCTTTTCAACGGTCAGCTTCGGCAACAAGGGCTGCCAGTCGATCGGCGGCTGCACGCAAAGGTGCAATGACAGGCCTTTGAAAACGCGCCGAAAGCGCCTCCGCCGCTTGGCCCAGCGGCCCGCCGCCGATGATCACCGCATCGACATCATCCAGTTCAAAGCATTGGCGCACAGCAATTTCAAGCGCGTCTTGCAGCGCCTCAGGGTCAGCGGCCAGCCTCCGGGGCTCTTCTTGCGTCAACCACGTGCCGGCATAGCGATCGGCAAGCCCGAGTTCTGCGGCTTTGGCCGCGAAACTGCCGACCAGATCCGGCGTCACGGTGGCGATCGCAAAGCGCCGACCCTCTGTCGCAGCCGCCAGCATGCCGGCCTCGCAAAGCCCGACCACGGGTACCGTGACGGCCGCCCGCAGAATGGCTGCGCCCGGATCACCGAAGGCGGCGATGAGAAAGCCATCGGCGACACCGGCCGCTTCCAGCCCCAGTTCCACCACGCCGCTTGCCGCCTCGGCCAATTCCGCGTCATTGACAATCATCGCCACGCCGCGCCGGGCGGTCCTGGCCTCCAGCGTCCAGGTGGGCGGAAGATGGTCCCGCACAATGCCGGCCATCATGCTCGTCGTTGCCTGGCGCGTATTGGGGTTTATCAGCACAATATGCGTCATGAATGAACAACAACTGTGCTGCGGTTGCTCATTCGGCGCAATGCGGCCATGGCTATCATCTTCCCAACCATCCTAAGCATAGTGCAGGCAGGCCACTTGTCCCGCACCCTTGGTGCCGGTGAGAGGCGGCACAGCCTGCCCGCAGGCCTCCATCACGCGCACACAGCGCGGCGCAAAGGCGCAGCCCTTGGGCATATCGGCCAGATCCGGCGGTGCGCCCGGAATGGTCACCAGCCTGTCACGATGCCCGGCAAGCTCGACCCGCGCGCCCAGCAGCCCTTGCGTATAAGGATGCTGCGGATTGCGGATGATGTCGGCGACGGCTCCCTCTTCCACGATCCGACCGGCATACATCACCGCTATCCTGTCGGCGACTTCGGCGGCAACTCCAATGTCATGCGTAACGAAGATGACCGAAAGTCCGTATTCCGCCTGGAGTTCGCGGATCAGGAGCAGGATCTGGATCTGCACGGTGGCATCCAATGCCGTGGTCGGTTCATCGGCGAGGAGAACTCTGGGATTGCACGCAAGCGCCATTGCAATCATCGCCCGCTGCAGCATTCCGCCGGACATTTCATGCGGATAGGTCTTCAGGCGGCGTTCGGGAGACGGGATACGGACTTTTTCAAACAGCGCAAGCGCTCGCTCGAAAGCCTCATTGCGACCCAGCTTTTCATGCCGCATGATCGCTTCGGTGATCTGGTCGCCGAGCGTATAGACCGGGTCGAGCGCCAGCCTTGGCTCCTGAAACACCATGGAGGCGACCGCGCCGCGAAAGTCGGCAATCTGGCGGGCCGACAGCGCCGTCACATCATGACCGGCAACCTGCATCCGACCTGTTATCGTCGTGCCTTTTGGATGCAGCCTTAGCAGGGAGCGCATGGTCACGCTTTTTCCCGAACCGGATTCGCCCAGAAGCGCCACCACCTCGCCGGTCTTTACCGAAAGACTGACACCGTTTACCGCCTGCACAGGCTTTCGCCCGCGATTGAAGGTCACGCTGAGATTATCGATTTCAATCATGGGGTTCATCACGATCCGCTCTCCTGAAGGGCTGGGGCCCGGCTGTGAAGCCCGCCGGGTTCGGCCATAAGACAGGCGACGGAGTGTTGGGTTTTTGCGCTCGACACGCCTGGCGGCATCCGGGTGCAGATGTCTTCGGAAAAGCTGCAGCGCGGATGGAACCGACAGCCGGGTGGCGGATCGATGGGATTGGGCGGATCACCCGACAGCGGCGGAACCTTGGTGCGCTCGGCTGGATCCATTTTCGGCATGGAGGCAAGCAGAGCGGATGTGTAGGGATGGCCGGGCGTATCGAAGATCGCATCGCGCGTGCCGATCTCGCAGACCTTTCCCAGATACATGACCATGACCCGATCACACATGAAGCGCACGACATTGAGGTCATGCGAAATAAACATGTAGGTCAGGCCAAAATCCCGTTTCAGGTCGAGCAGCAGGTTGAGCACCTGCGCCTCCACGGATTTGTCGAGCGCCGACACTGCCTCGTCAAGGATCACCAGACGAGGCTCGAGCGCAAGAGCGCGCGCGATATTGATGCGCTGGCGCTGGCCACCCGACAGTTCATGCGGATAACGCCCGGCAAACCGTCCCGGCTCCAGTCCCACGCGGTGGAGGAGATCATGGGCACGGTCTATGGCAACCCTTGGCGAGATACCATGCACGCGCGGTCCAAAGGCAATGGAATCCTCGATCGTCAGACGCGGGTTCAACGAGGCATAGCTGTCCTGGAACACCATCTGCACCTGGCGGCGATAGTCCCGCAGCGGCAGCGTGCCGCCGACGCTTTCGCCATCAAACAGCAATTCGCCCCTATCCTGGCGGATCAATTGCATCAGAACACGCGCTGTGGTCGACTTGCCGCAGCCGCTTTCGCCGACAACGCCAAGCGTCTCACCCTTCAAAATATCGAAATCGACGCCATCAACGGCAGATACCACTTTCTTCGGCTTGAGAAAGCCGCTGCCCTTAACAGGGAAATGCCGAACAAGACCGCGAACAGAGAGAAGCGGTTGAGCTGGTCCACCCCGATCACGCGGATCGCCTGGCTGGTTTAACGGGTTTGGTACGGCGTCCATCATGATTTCACGTCCATGGCTGAGCGAAGTCCGTCGGAAAACAGATTGAAGCAGATCGAGGTGAGAAAGATCATCACCCCCGGCAAGGCGGCGACCATGGGATTGACATAGATGGCGGTGCGCAGCGTGTTCAGCATCAGGCCCCATTCGGCATCCGGCGGACGAACCCCAAGCCCCAGAAAGGAGAGCCCGGACGCAAGGATCATCGAGACGGAAATCAGGCTGGTGGCGAAGACAAAGATTGGCCCCAGCACATTGCCCAGCACATGCACGAGGATGATGGTGTGCCCCTTGGCACCGGACGCACGGGCAGCATCGACATAATCAAGCCGGCGTACCTGCGTCGTGACGCTTTCGGCGACACGTGCGATCTGCGGAATGAAAACCACGGTGAGCGAGACCAGCGCATTGCCGAGCCCCGAGCCGAGCGTTCCAGACAGCGCCACCGCCAGCAGCACCGAAGGAAAAGCGTAGAACACATCGACTGTGCGCATAATCAGCGTGTTGGTGATGCCGCCGACATAGCCTGCGACGATGCCGATGGCAGAGCCGATGACGAAGGCGATCGGCACCGGAATAACGCCCATGATCAGCGATAGCCTTGCGCCATAGATCAGCCGCGAGAGCATGTCGCGACCCAGTTCGTCGGTGCCGAGCAGGTAGCCGGGCGTTCCGATGGGCTTCAGCCGGCGGATCATACTGGCCTTGGTTGGATCATAGGGCGCCAGATAAGGTGCCAGGATCGCCATGGCGACGAGGAGAATGATGAGGCCCAGGGCGACAAGAGCGACCGGATCGCGCGAAAGCCTGCGGGCGACACCGCTCCAGTAGCCAGGCGATCGCGCGACCGTCGCCACGGCCATTGCCTTGTCCTGCGTGATGATGGCGGCCATAGCCTCAACTCCTCTGGATGCGCGGATCGATCGTGCCCTGCACGACATCGACGATGAGGTTGACCAGAACGAAAAACATCGCCAGCACGAGGATCGTGCCCTGTAAGACCGGCAGATCACGGGTGAAAATCGCGCCGTTCAGCAGAAAACCGGTGCCCGGCCAGGAAAACACGGTTTCAATCAGGATCGAGCCGCCCAGCAGATAGCCGAGTTGCAGACCCATGACGGAAATGGCCGTCGGCGCAGCATTGCGGATCACATGGCGCAGGATCTGGCGTGTCATCAGGCCTTTGGCCGCCAGCGCCTGAGTGAAGTCCTGCGACAGGATGTCGGCGACCAGAGAGCGGATGGTGCGGGCAATGATGCCCATCGGGATGACCGACATGGTAATGGCCGGCAGCACGAGATAACGGATGTAATCCCAGCCAACCGCGCGGCCATCCGAGCCACCCGGACCACCGCCCATGGCCGGCAGCCAGCCGAGATGGACGGAAAACACAATGACGAGAACCATGCCCAGCCAGTAATGCGGAACGCTGACGCCGAGCATCGAAATACCGGAGGCTAGCCGATCGACAAGGCCGCCGCGAAAGACACCGGCCAGGAAGCCGAGGAACGAACCGAGCGTAAAGCCAATCAGCGTGGCGGCAATCGCCAGGATGATCGAGTTGACCGATGCCGCGGCGATTTCGCCGCTGACCGAACGCCCCGTGGCGATGGAAACCCCGAGATCCCCGTGAAGGGCCCGCCAGATCCATAGGCCATACTGCACGATCAGAGGACGATCGAGTCCGTAAAAGCTTCGCATCTGCGCCTGCAGTTCGGCAGAGGCATCCGAAGGCAGGATCGCGGCGAGCGGATCTCCGGGTGCAATATGGATCAGCATAAAACAGACGATGCTGACGCCGAAGGCGACGGGAATGACGTGCAGCAATCGTTTCAGGCCGTAAAGAAGCATGGGTCCCAATCCGTTCCGGTCATTGAGGGTGGCGGCGGGTAGCCTGCGCCGGGAAAATCCGGCGCAGGCAGCGTTGGAAAAGCCTCTGCGATCAGAGATCGATGGTGATCTGGGAGAAATCCTGGAACCAGTTCTGCGCCTGCACATAACCCTTCACCTTGGTGGACATGGCGCGCGGTGCCACATCATGGGTGACCATCAGGAAGAGGGCATCGTTGACGTATTTCTCATGGATCTGCTGGAGAACCTTGTCCTGCTCGGCGGCATCGAAGGTGTTGCGCACCTTTTCAAACAGGGCATCCATGTCCGGGTCACAGTAATAGCCCCAGTTGGTGCCGGCCGGCGGTGCAAGGTTGCACTGCAGGTGACGGATGAGGCCGGTAAAGGGGTCCTGGATGAAGTAGGAATAATTGATGGCCGTCGCACCCTTGGCGCTCGCATCCTTGGCGCCAGCGCGCCAGATGTTGATCACCGTGTTCCAGTCGGCAACCTCATATTCCACGTCGATGCCGATTTCGGCGAGCGTCTGCTGGATGTATTCGTTCATGGCAAGCGGCAGCATCTGTCCCGAGCCCGAGGAGGAGATGATGACCTTCGTCTTCATGCGCTTGTCGGGACCGTAGCCGGCCTCGGCCATCAGCTTCTTGGCTTCTTCGATATTGTAATCGAGCTTGAAGCTGGGCTTTCCGAACCACTGGTGGCCCGGCGGCAGGAACCCCTGTGCAGGGATGGACAGACCGCCGAGCAGTTCGTTCAATCCCTGGCGATCCACCGCCAGATTGGCGGCCTTGCGCACGCGGATATCGTTCCACGGCGAGCCTTCAGCCCGCGAGAGGTGCCATGTCCAGTTGTGCGGATAGGCGTTGGTCACGATGTTGAAGCCGGCCCCCTTCAGGGAAGGAACAGAATCCGGCGCCGGCGCTTCGATCCAGTCAACCTGGCCCGAGCGAAGAGCGGCAACGCGGGTATTAGGTTCCGGCAGCGGGATGAGGACGAGCTTGTCAAGCTTCGGCACGCGCTTGGCGTCCCAATAGGCCTTGTTGGGTGTCATCTCGACCCGTTCACGCGGGGTAAAGCCGCTCTCGATCATCCAGGGGCCGGTGCCCGATGGCTTCTGCGCCACAGCATCCCAGTTCTTGCCCTGGGCTTCCCAATTGGCCTTCGACGACATGAGGATCCAGCTCAGCTGGTAGGGTAGCGTTGCATCGGGAACCTTGGTGGTGATCTCGACCGTCAGCGGATCGATGACCTTGTAGCTGGCAACAGCCGGAATGCGCGATTTCCCCTGAGCTGCCTGCCGCTTGTCGAACTGCGGCGCGTCCTGCACCAAAAGCTTGTCGAGGTTCCACACCACCGATTGCGCATCAAACGCGCTGCCATCGTGAAATTTGACACCGTCGCGCAGCTTGAAAATCCATTTCGTCTTGTCGGCAGCATCAACCGCCCAGGACGTGGCAAGACCGGGAACTAGGCTGGACGGCTTGTCGGCACTGGTCAGGTCCCATTCCACAAGGGCGTCATAAACCGTATAGCCCATGAACCGCTGGCCTTCGCCGCCCTGGTCAGTCTGGCCGGTGGTCAATGGAATGTCGGATGCGGTCATGCCGATGCGCAAGGTTCCGGCAGCAAGCGCCGTACCAACACTGAGCGCGGCCAATGTCAGAGCGGCGGCCCCAATGCGCAGCGTCCGGCCGAGCCGCGGCAGCGCAACCCTCAACGGAAAGACATGTTTTGAAATGGCAGTCATCACGTTCCCTCTTTTGACATTGCTGGATTGATCCCAGTCAGAAAGAGAGACGCAGATTTCATGCCAGTTTATATGAAATTGAAATTTCACACCCGAAACACACCGAAGACGACCAATTTCTGGCTCGGGCACGACGGACCTGAACACCAGCCGTGCACTTACACCACGCCGAACGGCGCGTTTTTATGCAACCGCATGGAGCAATTGCCTTTTGGTCGCCCGAATTGCGTCAACTCGATAGCTGCACAGCAGTCCATTGCGGGGTGAGGTCTGGCGAAGTTTGCGGCCGCCTGCCAGCCAAAACCAACTCCGCCGCAGCGCTAGGGTGATCTCGTCCGGATTCTGATCACTGCAACAAAGCCATGCCCAAACATCCTGCCAGCGTGACGATCACATAGCATCCATGCAGATAGAAGGCCGGCTGAAATGGCAGGCATCGACCGGCTTTGCAAAAGAGCTTTGGTTGAAACCGCCATGGGTCGATACAAGGGCGTCATTGGACTGCGCTTGCGCGCTCGGTCATTCCTCGCTCAACAAACAGAGGCTGCGATCGGCGTCACAATTGTGAACCGAATGCTCGCCTGCGGACGCCCGAAATCCGTTCATTGCCAAGTCTCGACGGCGGCAACGAAATAAGTGGCACTATCAAAGACCAGATTTCCGCACGTTTGCTGATCCCCGCACCAACGTCCACTTCACATCGACCACAGGATTGAGACTGGCGCAGCCTGCAGGCGTTCGGCGAACGGTGTAATGCGATCATGATCATGCAGGACGAGGCCCCGCACGAAACGGTCACCGACCGCTGCCTGCAGCTGACGTAATCCGCGAAAATCATCGGCCTTGACGGTCGCAGATGCCTTCACTTCAATACCGATGATCCGCCCGCGCCGATCCTCAATCACGACATCGACCTCATCCAGATCCTTCGTTCTATAATGCGAAAACGATACGCGTCTCTCGGACCAGGATGCCAGCTTCATCAGTTCGGAGACGACGAAACTCTCTAGCAGGGCGCCAAATCGGGTCTTGTCGTCGGATAGCCTGGCCAGTTCGTCTTCGCGCAACGCCGCCAGAAGTCCTGTATCGATGAAATGGAGCTTTGGCGTCTTGACAAGCCGGCTGAGCCGGTTATTCGACCATGGCACCAGGGTTTTGATAAGGAATAGCCGCTCTAGGATGGCTATGTATTTCTGAGCGGTGACCCCAGACAATCCCAGCGCCGAACCGAAGCTGCTATTGTTGATCAATTGCCCGGCATGTTCCGCGAGGATGTTCAGGAGGCGCGGCAAACGATCGAGCTGATCGATATTGGCAATATCGCGCACGTCCCGATCTAGGATCAGACTGACATAGTCTTCGAGCCAAGAGACGCGCCGGGCCGCCGTGGTTCGCCTCAAGGCCTCAGGATAGCCGCCGGCCAGAACCATGCTCATCAGTTCCTTGCCCAAAACAACCTCACCCTTAGTGGCTGGTTCCTCCCCCGCGAACAGTCGATCCAGCATGAGGCCCGGACTTGACCGGATTTCGGCCTGCGCAAAGGGAAGAAGCGGGATGACTGCCATACGGCCGGCGAGAGAGTCAGCAATAGCCGGAATGGTCGCGAGATTGGCGGAGCCCGTCAGCAGAAACCGTCCCGGCTCCTGATCGTCATCCACGCTTGCCTTGATTGCAAGCATCAGATCAGGGACTCGTTGGACCTCGTCGATAACTGCCCGTTTGATCCCTCGTATAAAACCTGTGGGGTCGGCTTTGGCGGCGTTTAAGGTACCCGCATCATCCAATGTGATGTATGGTCGTTCCCTGTTCGAGAACATGCGGGCGAGCGTCGTCTTCCCAGCCTGCCGAGGCCCGGATATCAAAACTACACGGGTATCGGCAAGCGCCGCCTCAACAAGAGGCAGCGCTTTACGATCGATAAGGAACTTCGAATTCGAGCGTTCAGTCATGCGACCATTCTTAATTCAATTGCCGTCCAATTTAAAGACTAATCCCGTCCATTTTCAATTTAAGAAACGACCAAACTGAGCGCCGTCACTTTTCGCCTCCGATCCTTGTGAGATTAGTACGGATACCGGCGTTGCCGGGTCTGACTGGCGTTGTTGCAGGGATCATAGGTTTGCCGATATCAGGCGGCCGTTTTTGGTCACAGGGTATTTTGGATGCCGCAAAGTACAATGAAAACCGCCTGATCATGACGGCCAGGCGCCAGGACCGAAATTACACCACCTTGACGGACGCTATCCTGCGTCACGATACTGGCTTATGATGTCCTGCAGCAGCGGCATGCGCTGCTGCACGCTGGTTGGTGAACACTCATACAAGGAAGGAATGAGCGTGCCAGACCATCCACGCGCAGTCTGGCCTGCAGAGGCCCAATCATAGGGTTGCTCCATAATTCTGCTCTTACCAAGAAGAATATGTTTTCAAACACTTAAACTATCTGATCGGCCTGGCGCCTGTTCTGTTTCTTGCAAGATGTTGTGCTGCCAGAGCCGGGGGTTGGTAGCACACACGATCGGGCCTGATGCATGGTGATTTTCAGATCAGCCAGGAAAGTCTGTCCATAATGTTCGCAGAGCGGTCATTGGACGCCCCCAAGGTATTGAGAGCGGCGAATAGCCACTCGCAGACACAATCAGCAAGTCTTCGTGATACTTTGTGCAGGTGGTCACATTGATGATGAAAACGTTTCCGCAATGGCAAGCACGGCGGCATGAACCGGTCCGGACGTGATGGCCGGGATCACCGAAGCATCGACAATGTAGAGATTGTCCAAACCGTTCACTCTCAGATCCGCATTCACAACGGCCTCCTGATCGGCCCCCATGCGGCAGGTGCCGACGGGGTGGTGGTGGGTGATGACCGCCTTGGCGATGAAGGCGTCTTTTTCAGTCTCCGTCATGGGCTTCGGTCCGGGAAAAACCTCTTCGGCACGCCAGTCGTCCAGCGCCTTGGCGTGACCGGCCATGCGGGCGTAATCAAGCGCCCGGCGAAACAGCCGCCGGTCGTTTTCGGTCTGCAAATAGGCCGGGTCGATGATCGGTTTGTCGGAAATATCGGGCCCGGAGATTTTCAAGGAGCCGCGGCTGGTGGGATGGGTGACGCCGAACAGCAGCGTATAGGCTTGGCCGACCTCGAGCGGCGGCAGGCATTCCGACGCCGACGGTCCGATCACGCAACCCAGCACGACATCGGGACGTCCGGCCTCAACCGACGGGTCTTCCGCATTCAAATACATCAGCGATTCGGAATGCTGCAGGCGGGAAACGGGGATCGGTTGCTTGGACCGATAGGCATTGCCGGATCCCAGCAGATGGTCATGCAGGTTGCGCCCGACCTGCGGTCGCGATAGTCGGCAGGCGACGCCTGCCGCCGCCAGCACTTCCGGATCTCCTATGCCGGACCGCATCAGTAGCAAAGGGTCGGCAACGGCGCCGGCGGCCAGGATGACGGTGTCGGCCGTGTAGATCGCGTCCTGATTGCCGGCCGTGGTCTCGACCCCTGAGATGCGATTGCCTTCGATCAGCAACCGGTGCACGGTTATGCCGCCCTCAACCGTCAGATTGCGCCGCGGCAGGATGGGAAAGAGGTAGGCATTGGCGGCGCTGACACGTTTGCCGTTGCGGATGGTCAGCGAATTGACTGCCACGCCATTCAGATTTTCGCCATTGTGGTCGCCGAGCACGGGCGCGCCGATTTCCGCGCCGGCGCGCATATAGGCACGCGCCAAGGGGCTGACCTCGTCGCCGGGAAGCCAGACGGGTAGGGGACCGTCCTTGCCACGGATAGGACTTGCCTCCCCCGTAAAGGCTTCAGTCGCGATGAAGCCCGCCAACATTCCGTCATAGGACCAGCGGGACGATTGGCTCGCCTCGGCCCAGACGGCAAAATCGTCGCGGTGGCCGCGTACATGCGCCATGGCGTGCAGGCAGCTGGAGCCCCCGAAGATCTTGCCGCGCGGCCAGGCGTGGACGCGTCCCGCCGTTCCGGCCTGCGGCGTGGTTTCAAACGCCCAGTCATACTGGCGCCCCTGGAGGAACGGCCATTTCAAGGGATCATCGATGTCAGGGTCCGTGGGCATGCCGCCCGCCTCCAGCACGCAGACGCGGCGATGGCCGTCGGCAGACAGGCGATTGGCGAGAACGCAGCCTGCGGAACCTGCGCCAATGATCAGAATATCGAAATGCGGCATCCGAAAAAACTCCATGGTTCAGGGATCGCGCGACTGCAATCGCGAGAGGTGATGGATGGAAGATGGGAGAAGCGGAGGCTTGCCGGCCCTAGAGGCCGTCCAGGCCTCCGACGCCGAGACGTGCGGCAATCTTGCGCTGGACCACAGATAGGTGATCCCACATGGATTTCTCCGCCCGGTCGGGATCGCGTGCGATAATGGCTTCGGCGATCTGCTGGTGTTCCGCATCGCGCTGGGCGATGCGTTCTGCGGTGGTTTCGTCGTCGCTTTCGGCAAAGCGCAGGCGGCTGTCGTTCTGCACCTGGTTCAACAGCAGATGCAGTTCACTGGCCAGGCTGTTGCGGGACCCCGCCGCGATGGCGCGGTGGAACATCTGGTCGGCCTGGCTAGGGCTCATTCCGGCCGGCGATTTGGCTGCTTGGACGATCCTGATGATTTCTGCGGGCGATGCTCGCAGCGCCGCAAGCCGGGCGAGCGCCGGCTCGAGCATCATGCGCATTTCCATCACTTCAAGCGGATTGGTCGAGAGCACAAGCCGACCGCTCTGGGCGGTCGTCTCATTGGCCGTCGTGCGCCGGCCGGCGCGTGCCGGCTCCAACTCGCCAAGATCGCGCAAGGTCTGCAGCCCCTTGCGCAATTGGTGACGCTTGATGTTCAGCCGTTCGGCAAGCTCGCGCTCGGGCGGCATGACGCCGTTCTCTTCCATGATGCGGCGCAACGAACCAACGACATCGCCGTGTTCCCCGTCACTGCGGATTGCCTGCGGCCCCATGCTCGGCAGCATGTCCGCCACCTGACGTTTCGCTTGCTTGTCCAAGTTCGTCCTCTCAGCGACAGGGCGCCGAACCTCCCCAGCGCCATTGTTCAATGTCTGCGGCCTCCTGACCTTCTGGCTTCCCCTATGGTTGGCCTTATGGTTGAGCCAGCACCGCCATTAAAGCCGCAAATTACCCTAGCGACTAAGCCAAAATCCGCTGCGACGCAATTGCTTTTTGCAGATTCGGCCATATGGTGACACCGAATAATCAACCAATAATTCATATTGGTGTAGTGATTGGTTGGATGAATGTACCCGTATATGCAAGGAGACACGGCAGCATGACCCGCCCCTTCAAGGAAACGATTTTCACCCTGACCACCGGTCCGGTCAACTGTTATCCGGCCGTGCTTCAGGCGCTGGGGCGCCCGGTGCTTTACGACTACGATCCCGGTTTTCTCAAAACCTATGCGCGTGTGGCCGAGAAGCTTATGGCAGCCATGCAGACCGCCAAGCCGCCGGTCATTTTGCAGGGCGAACCGGTGCTGGGGCTTGAAGCCGCTGCCGCATCGGTCGTCTCGCCTGATGACGTCGTGCTCAATCTCGCCTCGGGCGTCTACGGCGACGGCTATCGCTACTGGTTGGAGCCGCGCTGCCGGGACTACCTGGAGATCCGCACGCCGTTCAACGAGGCTATCAATCCCGCTGACGTCGCAGCCATGCTGGAGCAGCGTCCGGACATCACCGTGGTCGCGGTCTGTCACCACGATACGCCGTCCGGCACGATCAATCCGGTCGCCGAGATCGGCGCGCTGGTCGCCGCAACGAAAGCGGTTTTGATCGTCGATGCGGTGTCGTCGTTTGGCGGCATGGAGATCCTGCCGAATGCGGCAAAGGCCGACATATTCGTGACGGGACCCAACAAATGCCTTGGCTGCCCTCCGGGATTGTCGTTTGTC
Source organism: Rhizobium sp. FY34 (assembly GCF_005222845.1). Classification (GTDB taxonomy): domain Bacteria; phylum Pseudomonadota; class Alphaproteobacteria; order Rhizobiales; family Rhizobiaceae; genus Neorhizobium. The sequence goes on from NZ_STFZ01000036.1 coordinate 132,728, forward strand.
GCCATCAGCGAAAAAGGTTGGGCCAAGATCAAGGCCAATCCGCGTGCGCCGAAGGGCTCCATCCTCAGCATTCTCGATTGGGAACATGCCTGGCGCCCGGACCAACCGTTCCCGTTCACGCCCTCGGTCGCGGAGATCAACGGGTTGGAGGCGGCCCTTGATCTCTACCTGGCGGAAGGTCCACAGGCGGTCTGGGAGCGGCATGCCCGAACGGCTGCCGCCTGCCGGGCCGGCATCAGGGCCATGGGCCTCATGCTCTGGGCGGCCAGCGAGGATATTGCCTCGCCAACGGCCACTGCCGTGGCGCTGCCGGCCGGCATCGATGAGACGCAATTGCGCCGAATCATGCACGATGATTACGGCGTGATGATTTCGTCCGGACGGGGCGAAACGCTGAACAAGCTGGTTCGGATAGGCCACATGGGGCCGACGGCCCAGCCGATCTATGCCCTGACCGCCGTTGCCGCGCTGGGAGCGGCGCTCAACAAGCTGACCGCCGGCTGCTGCGACATCGGCGCGGGTGCGGCTGCGGTCATGGCGACCATCGATGCCGCCTGAAGCGAGGCGGGCAGGCGAGCGGCGGTCCCGCCTGCCGCCCAGTTGATCAGCGGGCGCCGCGCACATAGGCGGCTCCGAGCGCGCTGGGAAGATTGGCTTTGCGCCCGAGAAAAACCAAAACCAGCATGACGGCGGCAAAGGGCAGCATCTGGATGACGTCGGTCGGAATATCGACACCCGCCACCTGCAGCGCCGTTGTCAGCGACAGGCAGGCGCCGAACAGGATGGCGCCGCCGAGGACCCAGATCGGCTGGCCACGCGCCAGCATAGCCAGCACGATGCCGATAAAACCCTGGCCGCTGGTCATGAAGGGCACGAAAATGCCGGCCCCGACGATCGCCATGAAGGCGCCGCCGAGCCCGACTAGGCCGCCGGTGAGAAGGACTGCGCCTGAGCGGATCAGCATGACATTGACGCCGGCCGAATCGAGCGCTGCGGGCTTGTCGCCGGCGGCCTGCAGTGCGATGCCCCAGTATGTGCGGCGATAGAGATAGGCAAAGACGCCCACCAGGGCGAGCGAGAGATAGACGATCGGCTCGCGGGAAAAGAAAGCGGTTCCCAGAACCGGGATCTGCGACAGGCCGGGAATGGAAAAGACCATGGGGGCCGACAGCCGGGGATAGCTCTGGCTGAACTGCACATGGTGCAGCAGCGCGGTTGCCCCCTCGGCACCCAGTGTCAGGGCAATACCGATGACGATCTGGTTGAGGCCCAAGCGCACGCAGAGCAAAGCCATCAGCGCCGCGACGATCATGCCGCCGCCTATGCCGCCGAGAAAGCCGAGCAGGGCGGAGTCTGTCTTCCAGGCGATGAGGAATCCGAAATAGGCGCCGGACAGCATCATGCCTTCGATGCCGATATTCAGAACGCCGGCTTTTTCGGACAATTGCTCGCCAAGTCCTGCAAGCAGGAGGGGAATGCCGGCGGCAATGGCACCGACCAGCAGGGCCGTCATGAAGGCTTCGGTGAACAGCGACATGATCAGATCCCCTTGCGATCGCGGCGACGTTTATCCAGCATTTCAGTAATGCCGAGCAGGATGAGCAACACGGCCATGGTGACCAGCGTGAAGTAGTTGGGCACGCCCATGCGCCGGGCCGCGCTCTCGCTGCCGATGGACAGCATGGAGAAGAAGAAGACATAGGCGATGGTGGCAAAGCCATTGAACCGCGCGAGAAAGACCAGAGGAACGATGGTCAGCGAATAGGCCGGGTTCCAGTCGGCGCGCACATTGCCGTATTGGCCGAGGATTGCGGTGGCGCCCGACAGGCCCGACAGCCCGGCGGACATGGCGAAGACCGCAACCGTCAGCGCCGAGACGGGCAGTCCGGCATGGATCGCGGCGCGCGCATTGGCGCCGACGATCCGCAGCTTCAGCCCGAAGGAGGTGCGGGCCATGATGAAGTGGACAATCAGGATGGCGGCCAGTCCGATCAGCACGCCACTCGACACGGTCGTGTCGAACAGCCGCGGCAAACGATCTTCAACGGCAAGGGTGCGGGTTTGCGGCACGGTTGTTGCCGGATCGAGAAACAGCAGCTTCACCAGGACATTGGCAAACGATATGCCGAGAAAGGTCATCATCATTGTGGTGATGATTTCATTGACGCCCTGATAGGCGCGCAGCAGTGCCGGAACGATCGACCAGATCGCGCCAATGGTTGCGCCAATCGCCAGGCTTATGATCAGCATTGCCCAGACCGGCATGATCTGCACCAGCAGCGGCGCGGATGCTGCAACGAATACGGCGCCGAGCAGGAATTGCGCATCGCCCCCCAGATTCCAGATACCGGCGCGAAAGGCGACGATCAGGCTGGCGGCGATCAGCAGCATGGGCCCCATGCCGGTCAGTGTCGCCTGCAGCCCGGTCGGGGAGAGCAGGCCGCGCTTGACGATATAGCCATAGTAGGCCAGCGGATCGACGCCCATCAGAACGAGGATGAGACTGGCGATCAAAAGGGCCGCTATCAGCGGGCCCACCGACAGGAGCAGGGTCAGCAGGCGTTCCTTTGTCGCTTCGCCGCGGTCTTCGGCCCGCTTTGTCGTTGGAATCTCGCCGCTCTTGGCGGTGCTGGAGACACTTGCAGTCATTTGGCTACACCACTCATCATTTCTCCGATCCGCTGGCGCGCGGATTGGTCATTGTCAACGATGCCGACGATCCGTCCCTGCGACATCACGGCAATGCGGTTGGACAGTTCGATCAGTTCATCCAGTTCGGTTGAAAACACCAGGACCGCCTTGCCGCTGTCGGCGGCCTCGCGGATGCGCCGGCGCGAGGCCGCGATGTTCTGCAGATCCAGCCCATAGGTCGGCTTGGCGAAGATGACGGCGCGCGCTGAACCTGTCAGTTCGCGCGCCAGCAGCAGCTTCTGGATATTGCCGCCCGACAGCTTGCCGGCCGGGGTCTCGATGCTGGGCGTGCGGATGTCGAACTCGACCACCTGTCTGCGGGCGTTGGCGGCGATCAGGGCGGGGCTTTCGAGGCCGGAGCGCCAGAAAGGCGCATCGCCGATCTGTTTCAGCAGCAGATTGATGGAAACGGGAAAGGCGCCGACCGTGCCTTCGCCCAGCCGGTCGTCGGTCACGTAGCGCAGCCCGCGCTTGCGACGGTCGCCAACGGACATATCTTCAATCGGCAGGCCGTCGAGATAGATGCGGCCGTTGCGGACCGGTCTCTGGCCGGCAAGTGCTTCGGCGAGCTGTTTCTGGCCATTGCCGTCAATGCCCGCGACGCCGACAATCTCGCCGGCACGGATCTTCAGCTCCACGCCGGACACCGGCACGGCCGAATCGTCCACTTCGAGTGCCAAGATTTCGAGAACGGCCCCCCCCAGATCGGCGTTTTGTTGCGGCATGGCTTCAGCCGGCGCGGAGGGGGCGGCATCCTCGCTATGGCCAAACATCAGCCGGACGATTTCCTGGGTCACCCGTTCGGGGCCGAGCGATTTCAGCTGGTCTGGCGCGATGGCGCCGACTTTCTTGCCGAGCCGCAGAACGGAGATACGGTCGCCATAGGCCACCGCCTCGTTCAGTTTGTGGGTGATAAAGATCACGGCCAGGCCTTGCGACACCAGTCGGCGCATCAGAAGGCCGAGCTTTTCCGCGTCCTTTGGAGTCAGCATAGCGGTGGCTTCGTCGAGAATAAGAAAACGGCTGCCGCGCATCAGCGCCCGCACGATTTCCGCCTGCTGCTGTTCGCCGAGCGACAGGCTGCTGGTGACGGCCATTGGTGTCACATCGACGCCGATCGAACGGGCGGTTTCGCTCATACGGGCGGCAATGGCGGGCCGGTCGGGGTTCTGCCACCAACGGCCGCCAAGATTGACATTGTCGACCAGGGTCAGGCTGGGCACCAGCATGGAATGCTGAAACACCGTGCCGATGCCGACCGACAAGGCATGGTGCGGAGATTGAATGGCCTTGCGTGCGCCATCGATGTGAATTTCGCCGTCATCAGGCTGTTGCAGCCCCGAAAGCATGCTGACCAGCGTCGACTTGCCGGCGCCATTCTCGCCCAGAAGCACATGGACTTCGCCGGGGAAGAAATCGATAGACACGGTGTCGTTGGCGACGATGCCGGGAAAGCGTTTGGTGACGCCTTTCAGCGACACGATCGGCTGGCTCGGCATTAGAGCCGCTGCTTGGGTGGATGTCATCGAACTACCGCCGTTGATCTGCACATCGTGGGATCCGGAGGCGCGGGAGAGGCGCCCCCGGACCGTTCATTCACTTGAGTTCGCTGACCAGGGCATGGACGGAGTCGGCGTCGAATTTCGGGGTCACCTTGATGTCGCCCTTGACGATCTGGTCGCGGATCGCCATCACCGATGTCCAGATATCGTCAGGGATCTGCGGTGTTTTCAGCAGCGAGACGGAATCGTTCTTGAGGGCGATGTCGTAGTTGCGCGAACCAAACTTGTCGGCCTTAATGTCTTCGATCATCGCCGTATAGATCGGCGTGAGGTTCCACAGAACAGAGCTCAGCAGATAGCCCTTGTCGATCGTGGACTTGTCGCCGATCACGTCGATGAACAGCACTTTTCCCCCGTCGACGGCCTTGGTGGTTTCCACTGCCTGCAGCATGCCGAAGGACGAGCCATTGCCCTGGCCAAAGATGATGTCGGCGCCGGATGCGATCAGCGATTCCGTGACGCGCTTGCCGCCGGCAGCATCGGAATAGGCAGCTGGTCCGATGACCGCATAACGGATGACCGTCGACGCCTTTTCAGCCTTGACGCCTTCGGCAAAGGCTGCGGACTGGGAGTTCCACGACGGAGGCTCGCCCGACACAACAATGCCGACAGCGCCGGACCGTGACATCTTGGCGGCAAGGCGACCTGCCAGATAAGCGCCTTCATGGCCGCTGGCCGTATAGTCCGCGACAGCGCCATTCTTGAGCGATGCCGGGCTGTCGACGATTGCCACCTTGACGCCCAGTTCAGCGCCAATTTCGGGTGCTGCCGTGTTGTATCCGCTGGCATGGGCAATCAGCAGCGTGTTGCCGTCCTCGGCCAGTTCGCGCAGCGTCGGGCGCACATCGCCATAACCGAGGTTTTCAGCCGTGATCACTTCGACGCCCGTGGCCTTGCCGGCCGCCTTTGCGCCATCGACGCCCTGCTGGTTCCATCCAAAGTCGGTTCCCTGCTCCGGCGTCAGAATGGCGATAGACTTGATGTCCTGGCTAAGTGCACTTGTTGCCAAGAGCGCAAGCATAACGGAAGGCAGTATTGCGGTATATGCTTTTCTAAACATCTATGTTCCCTTTTTTATTTAGTTTATTTACATGAAAATATCTCGATGCTAGGCCTTGTCCAAATTATAGAAGGAGCCTTCCATGAGATATATTCCATTCACTGTCGCGGTCGTCGTTTCCTTGCAGGCGCAGTTGGCTCTCGCCACGCCACTGGAGCGCGGCGCCAACGGTCTGTCGGAAATCAGCATCACGATGAAGAACGCCAGTGAAACACCGATCGCTTGTGGCGCAACGCTGGCCCATTGGTATTCCCAGCCGATCGGCACAGTGCAGCCCGGCGCCGATCTGCGGGCCATCCTGTGGCAGAACCAGTCGACCGGAGCGGTCTATCTGCTCAATCAGCTTGAAGATCGCATGCCGGTCGAGCGACTTTGGTGCGGCGTCGCCGGAAAGTCCTGGCAAACGCGAAGCGAAATCACCTTTGAGCGGCGGGCCGGCGTCAGGGTCGAGGCGATCATGATGACCTGCATCTCCAAACCGCACGAACTTCTCTGCCGTCAGGACTGATGCACCTGCGGCGTGCCGCTTGCTGCTCAATTCATACGGGAGAGGTGTCATCGAAAACTCCGCTGTCTTGACGTCACGATCAATCGGTCTGCGGAAAGGACGTCAACCAGCAGCCGTTTTTGGTCGGATATCCTGTCTGACGGAGGACTATAATCAGGCTTTGAAAGCGGTCAACAAATATTCAACCAATATTTTTTGGTTGAATTAATTCCGGTCGAAAATGGAAAAATATCCGGATAAAAAACAGGCAGAGAAGTTTGGCGTTCTGTGCCTGAATGGCGATGATATTGCACATATCGGTCGTATAATGACGAATTATGCGCATTACATTGGCGATATTTACTGAAACGCCCAATTAACAGGCAGATCAAAAAAAGTTCCAACCAATAATTCTGGTTGATTTTAAATGGTTGGCAGCGTTACCTTGATTGCGTCGGCCCCCGATGGGCCGCCGAGCTACACTGACGCACATGATGGGTTGTCGATCGTCTGACGAACACAATCTGAAACATGCCGTCCGACTTGAGGGGTTTAGGAGAAACCAATGGTCAGCACACTGTCAGCCACCAAAACGAAACTCGTCACCCGCCTGAAGACAGGCGAAGAATTCAAGGCATCGCTTGATGATGGGCGGCAGCTCTGGGTCGGCGGCAAGCGCGTTGAAAAAGTCACCGACGAGCCGGCACTCAAAGCGGGCATCGATCTTCTCGCATCGATGTTCGATGACCAGTTCACGGACGAATATGCGGATGCCACCACCTATGTCGAGCCGACGACCAATGAGATCGTCAGCCGTTCTTGGCAGGTGCCGCGGACCAAGGACGATCTTGAGGATCGCCGCAAGATGATCGAATATACCAGCCTGAAGACGGGCGGCACGTTCGGGCGTCCGCCGGATCTGGCGCCGGCTATCGCCGTTGGTCTGGCCGCCTATCTGCCGACCTTCAAGGCGAAGAAATCGCTGATCGACGGCTGCAGCCCGGATTTTGCCGAAAACATCGAACGCTATATCGCGTTCGGCCGCGAAAACAACCTGACGGCGTCGGAAAGCCTGGCTGGTCCGCAGACCGACCGTTCCGATCCGAAGGCTGCCGAAGGTTCTCTGTTGCGGGTCAAGTCGGTCGAAAAAGGCGGCATCCGCATCTCCGGCGCCAAGACCGTCGGCTCCATCGCCGCGCAGGCCAATGAGATATTCTTCACCAATCTCGGCGGCATCCAGTCGACGCCGGCGGATGCCTGCATCTGGGGTTCGGTGCCGATCAACACGCCGGGCATCAAGATGATATCGCGCGAAATGGTCTCGCAGCCCGGTTCGGATCCCTTCGATCATCCGATCGGCCATCGCGGCGAAGAAGCGGACCAGTTCATCGTTTTCGACAATGTGTTCGTGCCCACCGACCGCATCTTTAATCTGGGCGATCCCTCGGCCATGCAATGGTATGGCCCGGTCTGCGTCTTTGCCCATTGGCACGTGCTGACGCGTCTTGCGGTCAAGGCGGAGTTGTTCGTCGGTGCCGGCCAGATGGTGATCGAGGTGCTCGGCACAGACAAGATCCCGGCCGTGCAGATGATGCTCGGCGAATTGATCGAATATGCCCAGACGCTGCGCGCCTTCATCTATGCCGCCGAAGCCAAGGCCAAGCCGACGGAAGCCGATGTCATGGCGCCGGATGTCGGCATGCTGACGGCGGGACGGCTTTACTCAATCCAGAACTATCCGCGTATCATCCACATCCTGCAGGAAATGTGCGGGCAGGGACTGGTGATGCGGTTCGGCAAGGCGGCCTACGAGAACCCGGAGATCGGTCATCATCTCAAGGATCTGCTGCCGGGTCATGGCGTGTCGGCCATGCAGAAGGAGTTGTTGATGAACTTCATCTGGGACATGACCGCGAGCGCCCTTGCCGGCCGCGTTGCCCTGTTTGAAAACGTCAATGCCAGCCCGGCGCCGCGTCTGCGCGCCCGCCTGTTCGATGAAGTTAAGCGCGACGGCTATGTGGCGCAGGTCAAGAAACTGGCCGGCATGGACTGGTAATCACTCACAGCACGGACAAGGCGCGGCTTGGCGCCTTGTCCCATCCTTTATCGCATTGGCAGCCGCAGGCCGGCTCGACCGAAAGATGCGCCATGTTGTCTCACGATCAGCTTATCGACCAGTTCTATGATTGCTACAACCGCCACGATGCTGCGGCCGCCACAGCGCTCTATTCTGACGACGGACGGCATGTCGAAGTGGCAATGGGCAAGACCCGGATGGGCCGCGACGCGCTTCAGGCCGGCCTGCAGGGTTTTTTCCAGATGATGCCCGATGTTGCCTGGCGCGAGCGCGAGCGGATCCGTTCAGGCGATAGCATTGCCGTGATCTACACCATGGCGGGCCATGTGGCGTCGAGGCCGACAGCGGAGAATGCTGCGGCCAAGCCTGTGGACCTGCCGGGGCTGCATCTTTTCAAGATCTCCGATGGACAGCTCGTTGAAACACAGGATCTTTGGGACAAGGCCGACTTTCTGGCCCAGATTGCGTGATGCCCATGACATTCGAAGAGTACCAGCGCTACGACGCCCTGGGCCTGGCTGAGCTGGTACAAACCAAAGCGGTCACGCCGCTCGAGCTGCTGGAAACGGCGGTGGCATGCATTGAGGCGCTCGATCCTGTTCTCAACACGGTCGTGCACCGTCATATCGACCTTGCCGCAGAGGCCATCGCCGCTGGCCTGCCGGATGGCCCGTTTTCTGGCGTACCGTTCTTGATCAAGAATACCGGTTTCGAAGTCAAGGATATGATCCTGTCGACCGGTTCGAGCCTGTTCGTCGACGCTGTCTCAAACCGCGATGGCACGCTGGCCGGGCGCTACAAAGCCGCCGGCCTCGTCATTCTCGGCAAGTCCAATACGCCGGAATTCGCTTTGAGTTTTGCGACCGAGCCGGCCGCCTTCGGCGTCACCCGAAATCCCTGGAACACCGACCATGGTCCCGGCGGCTCCTCTGGTGGATCTGCCGCGGCGGTCGCGGCCGGTATCATGCCGATGGCCAATGCGTCGGATGGAGCCGGCTCGACGCGGCTGCCAGCCTCCCATTGCGGTCTGTTCGGGTTCAAGCCGAGCCGCATGCGCAATCCGCTCGGACCGGTTGCCGTGGAGGGCATTGCCGGCATGTCGACACCGCATGCGCTGTCCTGGACTGTTCGAGACAATGCGGCTTTGCTGGATATCTCGTCCGGTCAAGATATCGGCGATGCATATGCGGCGCCGGCGACCGGCGGAACCTTTCTCGAAGCGGTGAGCCGTGACCCCAGGCCTTTGCACATCGGCCTGACGCTGGCGTCGCCGCTCGGAACGCCGGTCCATCCCGATATAGTCAACAGCACCGAAGAGGCGGCGCGGATGTTGGAGTCACTCGGTCATCATGTCGAACTGGTCGACGATGCCGGATATGATGCGCATGCCTTGAAGGCGGCTTGGCGGGTGATCGCCGGCGTCAATGTGGCGCCGGCTGTTCTCGCCCGAGGCCGGCAGCTCGGTCTGGCCGATCCGGTCTCGGAACTGGAGCCGGTCAATGCGCAATGGGTGCGCGAAGGATTACAGCGCAGCGGCGTCGAATATCTGTCGGCGGTCAATCAATTGCATCAGACGGCGCGGGCGCTCGGGCGGTTTTTCAAGCGCTACGACGTTCTGTTGTCGCCGGTGACCGGCGAGCTTGCGCCGCTGATCGGCGAGATGGCCAGCAGCGGCGATCTGGACGGCTTTTACGACCGGTTCTGGTCGCATGGGCCGTTTACATGCGCCTTCAATGCGTCGGGCTGCCCGGCGATGAGCGTGCCCTTCGGTCAATCGCAATCCGGCCTGCCAATCGGCGTGCATCTCGGGGCTGCCTTTGGTGGCGAAGAGCTGCTGTTTTCACTGGCCGGCCAGATCGAGCGCGCCCGGCCGTGGTTTCATCGCCGTCCAGGCCATTTGCCGGCCTAGCACTGGCAAGGAGAAAAAATGAGCAGGTTGTCATCCAAAGAGATTCTGGCGCTTGGCGCAAGCGACGTGGTGAGTGCGGTTCATGCCGGCAGACTATCGGTCACCGCGATCGCCGTAGCCTATCTAGCGCAGATCGAGGCCCATGAGGCCGATGTCCTGGCCTGGAAATATCTCGATGCGGAGCAGGTGCTGGCTGACGCGCATGCCTTGGACAAGGCGGGACCGAGAGGTCCGCTGGCCGGTGTCACGATTGGCGTCAAGGATGTCATCGACACCGCTGACATGCCGACCGGCTATGGCTCGGCGGCCTATGAAGGCTTTCGGCCAGCCTGCGATGCGCCCTGCGTGGCGCTGAGCCGGGCCGATAGCGCCCTGGTTCTCGGCAAGACCGTGTCGACGGAATTCGCTATGGCCAGCCCCGGCAAGACGCGCAATCCCTATAACCCGACCCATACGCCGGGCGGCTCGTCGAGCGGTTCCTGTGCCGCCGTGTCGGCCGGCATGGCGTTGATGGCGTTTGGCACCCAGACCGCAGGCTCGATCATTCGTCCGGCCGCCTATTGCGGGGTAGTTGGCTACAAGCCGAGCTTCGGTCTGCTGGATGCCGCCGAAATCAAGGTTCTGTCCCATCAATTGGACACGCTGGGTATCATTACCCGGAACGTCACGGATGCCGCCTGGTGTGCGGCAGCTCTTTCGGGCCGCTCGCGGCTTGTCATCGACGATATTCCACCCAGCCCGACGATCGGTCTTCTGGTTCCCTCGCGCATGGATCAGGCAGGGCCGGAGGCCATGCTGGCCCTGGACCAGGCAGCCAGCCGGATTTCGGCGGTAGGCGGCGTGGTGGTGACACTTGGCCTGCCGGACTGGTTCGACAGCCTGCACGAGTTGCATGCGTCGATCATGGGCTGGGAGGTCACCCGCGCACTTGCCCATGAACGTCTCAAGCTCTGGGACCACTTGACGCCTGTCACCTGCGAATTTCTGACCGAAAAAGCCAAGGTCAGCGTGTCGGACTATGAGGCCGCCTGCGAGGCGATCGTCGAATGCCGCAAGGCCTTCGCGGTCCTCATGGATGGGGTCGATGTCCTGATGACCTTGCCGGCCCCGGGGACAGCGCCGCAAGGCCTTACCGCCACCGGCGCGCCGGTGTTCAACAGTCCCTGGACAGTTCTGCATGCACCCTGCGTTACCGTTCCTGCGATGATATCGGCCAATGGCCTGCCGGTGGGCGTCCAGCTTGTCGGCCGTATCGGCGATGATGCGCGGCTCCTGCATGTCGGCGCATTCGTCGAGCGCGCCATTGCCTTTGCAGGTGGTCCGTTCGCATGAGCATTGCAGATATCGAGCGGCAAGGCTGGCGAGGCCAAGGCGGCAAGGCCCTGTCCTGGGCCGGGCTCATCCTGTTGGCAGCTCTGCTGGCCTTTGTCCTGACCCTGGTTGGTTTTCCCGCCGCCGCACTGCTCGGATCGATGATTGCCGGCATCGTCTTCGGCGTGGGCGGAACACAGCTGCGCATGCCGCGTATCGTCTACATCCTGGCGCAAGGATTCGCCGGTGTTTTCATTGCCCGCAGCCTGACACCGTCCATCCTTGTGGACGTTTCGGCAAACTGGCTCCTGTTGATCCTGTTCACCGCCTTGACACTGGCATCGGCATTTTTTGTTGGTTGGTCGATCAATCGCTGGGGCGGGGTGGCGCAGATGCCAGCCATCCTCGGCAGCCTGCCGGGAATGTCCGGCGCCATGGTCATTATTGCCCAGGAACGCGGCATCGATGGTCGTGTGGTGGCCCTGATGCAGTATACAAGGCTGGCCAGCGTGATCTTCGCCGTCTCGATGATCACCCATTTCCTGCCCAATGCGCCCTTTCTCGAGCTTGCAGGAAATCCGATCGATGCTCCGTCCTGGATCTCCATTGGCTTGTCGGCGCTCCTGGCGCTGATTGCGCCCTTTGCCGCCAGGATGCGCTGGATCCCCGCCGCTGCCATGCTTGTGCCGCTTGTTGTCGGCGCTTGTCTCGAAGCATCCGGTATCTTTCACATCGAGCTGCTTGAGGCCTCCGTGTCGCTGACCTTCGCCATTATCGGGCTGGAAGTCGGGCTGAAGTTCACCCGCGATTCTCTGTCGCATGTGGTGCGGATCGTGCCCGTCGTGATGGTGTCGTGCCTGCTGCTGATTGCGCTCAGTGCGATTCTTGCCACGGCGCTCCGGCTGTTTCTGCCGATCGACATGCTGACGGCCTTCCTGGCCACGGCACCCGGAAGCATCGAAACGGTGGCCATCGTGGCAATCACCGGCCATGCCGATGTCGCCGTCGTTCTGGCCTTTCAGACCGTGCGCATGCTCGTCGTTGTTCTTTGCGGCCCCTTCATCATGAAGCAGATCGCCCGTATCCCGATTTGGAAGGATTGATTCATGCAAGAGACCACGACCTCCTCTGCGGCTTCGACCATGCTGGATCCTCCGATCGACGCCTTCAAAGGCGCCATGCGGCGCTTTGCCAGCGGCGTTGGCGTGATTACGGCCGGCCAGGGCGAAGACCGCCGTGGGCTGACGGCAACCGCCATTTCCAGCGTCACCATGGATCCGCCGACCATTCTGGTCTGTGTCAACAAAAACGGCGAGGCGCATCAGGCGATCGAGAAGGATGGCGCCTTCTGCGTCAATATTCTGGCCAGCGAAGGCGAGGGGGCAGCGCTCGATTTTGCCGGACAGACGGGTAGGGCGGGGGCAGACCGTTTTGCTGCTTTCTCCTGGAGTCAGTTGACAACGGGTTCCCCGGCGCTCGACGGCGCGCTCGCCAATATCGATTGCGAGATCACCGAGCGTGTCGAGACAGCCTCACATACCGTCTTTTTCGGCCGAGTTCTGGATGTCCGCCTCTCAGATGGCGCGCCGCTCGTTCACTTTGACCGAAAATTCGTCAAGCTTGAAAATTAAACGCCCAACCATTTCGAGGAGTCTTAACCCATGGCCATCAGCGACGCGGATTTCGTCATCGCCTGGAAAAACGTGCTGGAAATGTGCAATGTCAAGGCTGGCGAGCAGGTGACGATCCTGACCAGCGATGATTCCAATCCGCAGATCGTGTCGACCTGCCGCATTGCAGCGACCCAGCTTGGTGGCATCATCACGCTGTTAAACCTGCCGCCGATCAATGGCGAGAGGGCGCTCAGCCGCGACAAATCCGGTTATGTCGGCAAGACGCCGCTGGCCTTCAACACGACGGCACTGGCCGCCCTCAAGGCCAGCGACATGATTATCGACACGATGCAATTGCTGTTTTCGCCGGAGCAGGCAGAAATCCTGGAAACGGGAAGCCGGATGCTGCTGGCCGTCGAGCCGCCGGAAGTCATGCTGCGCATGATGCCGACGCCGGAGGGCAAGGCGCGGGTGCTGGCGGCTGAAAAAATCCTGGAAAAAGCAAAGGTCATGACGGTAACATCCAAGGCTGGCACCGATTTCCGTTGCGCGGTTGGGCAATATCCGGTCCTGACGCAATATGGTCTTGCCGACAGGCCCGGCCGCTGGGACCACTGGCCGAGCTGCTTCGTGGCGACCTGGCCGGACGAGCAGACATCGGAAGGCGTGATCGTCATCGACGAGGGCGATATCCTGCTGCCGTTCAAGATGTATGCCCGTGAACGGGTGACGCTGACGGTGGAAAAAGGCTTCGTCACCCGGATCGATGGCGGGTTCACGGCCGAATACATGAAGAGCTTTATGGACAGCTTTGATGATCCCGACGCCTTTGCCATGGCACATGTCGGCTGGGGCCTGGAGCCGCGGGCCCATTGGACCACGCTTGGCCTTTACAATCCGGAAGCAGGGCTTGGCATGGACGCACGGTCCTTTGCCGGCAATTTCCTGTTTTCGACGGGGCCGAACACGGAAGCGGGCGGCACGCGCGATACCCCGTGCCATCTCGACATTCCGCTGAGAGCCTGCTCGTTGTCGCTGGACGGTGTGCCGATGACAACTGATGGAAAGGTTGTACGGCTCTAATATTAGGGGGCGTTGGTGCGGAGACCAAATATCAACGTTTTGCAACTGTGTGGCTGCGATCGACAGTAGTAAGATTGATCCAGCATGCCGCATAAACATAACGCCACCCGCCGACATCACATTGGTAAAAAGCAGTTCCAGGTGACGAACTGGGTGGAATATGAGGCGGGCCTTCGCCGCCGCGGCAGTTTGTCTCTGGCGCATATGTGGAACGGCCCGGCTATCAAGGCATTTGTTGCATGAATCTCCATTGGACGGTGCAGTCAGAGGTGGCTCAGATTTTTTGAACAGTTTCGGGCGTTTTGCTGAGTGGATTTCCGCCTCGATTATGCCGCCAGGCACCGTCAACTTAACTGAATTTGGAATTTGATGTGCGAATGACGGGCCATGACAGACCGTGATCCACTCTATCGCCGACACCGCTTTCCCGCTGACGTCATTGCTCACGCCGTGTGGCTCTATTTCCGGTTCCCTCTGAGCCTGCGAATGGTCGAGGACTTGCTAGCTGCCCGCGGGATCATTGTCTCGCATCAGACCGTCCGGCTGTGGGCGGAGAAATTCGGCCGCACCTTTGCCAACGAGATCCGTCGTCGATCATCCGGTCGACTTGGGGACAAGTGTCATCTCGATGAAGCCGTCGTTTCAATCCGTGGCAAGAAGCATTGGCTGTGGCGCGCTGTGGATCAGGATGGTTTCGTGTTGGACGTTCTCGTGCAAAGTCGCCGAAATGCCAAGGCCGCCAAGCGCCTGATGCGCAAGCTCTTGAAGGGCCAGGGACGATCGCCGCGGGTGATGATCACAGACAAGCTGCGATCCTACGGCACAGCAAAGCGAGAGATCATGCCGGGTGTCGAGCATCGCTCCCACAAGGGGTTGAACAATCGGGCGGAGAATTCTCACCAGCCAGTCCGGCGGCGAGAGCGGATCATGAAGCGCCTCAAATCGCGGCGACATCTACAACGCTTCGTCTCCATCCACGATCCGATCGCCAACCTGTTTCATATTCCGCGCCACGACATAACCTCCGGCCATCATCGCGAACTGCGCGCGGAGGCGATGAGCCTGTGGGCGAATAGTGCCCGAGCATGAGAAATATCTGCGGACAGCGTCTTTCGGCTGGCCCTGCATCCATTAAGTTTACGATGCTGCACACCAAATTCCACATTCCGTTAAGTTGACGGTGCCCTTCTTCGTGTTAAGTTGACGATGACACCGCTTGGCCTTCGGCGACTTGGCTCAGGCCGTCAGTTCAGAGGCGCGAGCTTCGTCGCAACCGCGAGGTCGATGGGCACCGTCTGCGTTTGGAAGCTGGTGTCCACGCGCACGCCGCTGTTCCCAACGGGGGTCCAAAAGAAGAAGCCCAATTTGAAAGTGAAATTGACCACACTTGGATTGGTGAATGTAAAATAGCTGATCACGACAAAAGCATCCGTGTCGGATTCGATGTTTCCGTCGTTAGGTCGTGCTGGGAATCGACCCGCCGCCGATGGTTCGTCGCCGACAAAATCATCGGCCATGTTGAACTGGACGTCGCTATAGGTCGTGGAATCGCCGGCCATGACAAAGAAATTATCGATGCCGGGCGTCGTCACAGTGTTGCGGTACTCGGTGAACGACGGGGTGAGGATGAACGTCTCCTGCCTGGAGTTGCCCGGCAGCGTGCCGATGACGGGAATCTGCACATCGTCGAAGCTGGTGCAGATATATTCCCCTAACGGCCCCCAATTCGGCGGCGGCCCTGGCGAGTTGTAGCCCGAGGGCTGCGTTGAATAGACATTTTGCGGCGCGTCGCTTGGCATTACCCTAAGGCCGAATCCAAACCTAGTGGCGTCGGTCGGGGCAAGTCCGATGACCCCGCTCATGCGACTGAGGATAATGACGTGATAGGCTTGGTCGCCTCCATCGCCGTTGGCGCGGAAGAAGTGGCCGACGGCGTTGAACGTGACCTGGGAATTATCGAACGGCCCGACCCCCACGGCCTGCCACCCGGATATCATGGTCCGGCGGCTGGCGAAGAGCGCGCCATATTGCGAATCGACCGGCCAGAGGTTGTTGATCGCCTCTGGAGGGTTGACCGGCACTGGGCTGCTGGTGAATACTCGGCTTGCGAGCATGGCGACCGCATCGACCGGCTCCATGGTCTCCTCATACGGAGGAACGATCGTGAATGTGTAGCGCTCGGACCTACCCGGCGATGGCCCGCGCACAAAGAGGCTTCGGATCGATCCACTCAATGGACGCCCGGTTATCTGGGCCAGCAAGGCCTGGTCTTCGCTGTGCATGCCGAAGAGTCCGAGCGGCTTTCCCTGGTCGAGCGCCCGGCGCCAGTCGTCCGGGTTGCGGGGCAGCGACGCGTCGGTGCAATCGACGATTACCGCGTTGCAGTCCTCCAGCCAACCGTCCGCCCCAATCGCCGTGACGGGGCCGAGCTCGCGGGCCACCCGGTCGACGAAGGCGCCGCGCCGGCCCGACAGCGCAATACGGTATTTAGGGCGCATGCTTGATCTCCTTCCCAGAATCGAGGCTATCCTAACAGGTTGAGTTGCAGCAATCCATGCACGTCGCAACGCAAGATGCGCGGACCCCTGTATTTTGGATCCAGATTGCTAACTTCGGTCTCTCCGTCACCCCACAATCGCTGCAGCAACGGGCTATTGCCCGCGACGCGGAGGTCCCTATTCAAAGAACTCATATTTTTCACCGAGATATGGATCGCCAGGCCCGTCAAAGATCGCGTCAAATTCGACATCTAGAAAATGCTCAAAAATTTTGTCTCGGAGTTCTTTCGGAAGGCCTCTAAAACTGGGTTCAATGATCTTCGTCTCCCCGTTGTCCCCGTCAAAGTCGAAATGCTCCGACTCTTGGAGCTGCGGCGCAGAGTTGGTTCCATCGAGCGGAATTTGAGGAATTTCCGAGCGCGTTTCGGATTCAGACTCGGATCTAGACACCAAATCAGACGCGGATTCGGATGCCGATCCAGATGAAGATCCAGATTCGGACTCGGATTCGAAAAACTCTTGGGCGTCTCCCGCATCTTCGATGGCCACCGCCGCGCCAGCCGGTTCCGCGCTGGCACCCATGGAGATGCCTGCCACCGCGCCCATGCCCTCAGCTACCGCCCAGGCTCCGAGGCTGAAGTCCTGTCCCCGGGCCGCCCCCTGGACGTCGTAGGCGAGCCCTCCGACGCCGGCGCCGATTAGTGCGCGCCCCGCGGTCTCGGCGCCCAACGCAGCGAGCGCGGCCCCCCCAACGATTTCCAGCACGCTCGCGATGGACGACAATATCCATTCCCAGACCGCATGGCCGCTCGGATCGGCCAGATTGATCGGATCGTTGAGTGCGTAGGCGTATCGGTTCAGGGCGTTGGTGGTCGTCAACCCGCCCCCTAGTTGGGTGTCGGCGGTTATGAAGCGCCCAATGTCGGGATCGAGATATCGGGCGTTGAAATAGGCGAGGCCGGTTTCCGGATCGAATGGCTGGCCGCCAAATCCAGGGATGTAGGGGCTGAGCATGGGGTTGGGGTTGAGCAGCCGTCCGAAGGGCTCATATCGGGGCTCGGCGATCGCGGCGCCATTGTCCCCGGTCACGAGGATTGTGCTGGCGACGTGGTCGTGCTCCAGGAAATAGGCGCGCTGCGGGCCGTCGCTTGGGGTCTCGATGACGGCTGCGACGCCATAGGGATCGCGCAGCAGTTTCACGCGCGTGACCGCGGATCCGTTTGAATCGATGATGTCGTCGGGCGTTAGGTATATCGCCCGGCGGCCGTCGCTGCCGGACTTCACGAGACGGCGGCCATTGTGATCGTAGATCAATTCCACCGGTCCGGAGGCGATCAGCCGATTCATCTGGTCGTATTTGAACGTTTGCGCCGGCGCCTGGCTGGTCGAGCTCCGGTTGCCCAGCTTGTCGTAGCTGAGGCTGTAAGGCTCGCCGGTCGCTGGCGTGACGATGAGGGTCGAGCCGTCGTAGGCGATTGTACGGCTGCCGGTTGCGAGCACGTTTCCTCCTGCGTCGAACCGGACCTGAGCGACGGAGCCTTCGGAGTCGGTCCACGCCTGCAACTGCCCGGCTTCGTCATAGTCGAACGCGTCGCGCACGCGTCCTGTCGCGGTGTCCTTCACACTGCGGATACGGCCAAACGTGTCATGAGCGAACGACCGCGAGAGAAGCACCGCCCCATCTGGGCCCGGCCCAACGACCCGATGACTTTGGACCAGGCCGCGCCCCGTATAGAGCCACTGTCGCTGGGCGCCATTGCCGGCGAGGCTCGTCCCCGGCAGTCCAAAAGCATTATAGGCGTCGTAGGTCGCGATCGGCTTTTCCTGCCCATCCGCCTGCCGGAAGGTCATCTTCCGGATCTGCGCAAGACCGTCGTAGCTGTAGTGCGTGCTTTCCTTGTCGTGGAAGACCAACGCCGCGATGAGTCCCGCGGGAGTGTAGGAGCGCTGCTGCTCAAGCGTCTCGCCAAGGATTGTCAACTGTAACAGTGCCGGGCGGCCGGAGGGATCGTATTGCAGACGCCAACTATAAAGCGGTTCGCTGCTATCCTGGCGAAACGCGGTGACGCTTGTAAGCCGACCCAGTCGATTGCCTGGCCCCAGCCCGTCGTAGGTCAGAGCATAGGTCACGTCGCCCGGGAGCGAGATATTGACCGGCCGTTTGAGGAGGTCCTGCTCCACCTCGAACCCGCCGCCATTGACGTAGGTCACGCTCACGCGCCGCTTGGCGTAGTGGAACGCGAGATTGGCCTGTCCCATCTCCGGAGCGTAAACCGACGATTTGGTGCCAAGCGAAGTATAATTCACCGTCTGAGCCAAGCCTGTGGGCGGCGTTACGGACGTGATCCTGCCAAGCGGGTCAAACTGGAAATAGGTTGAGCGCCCCAGCTCGTCGCGGCGTTCGACCACGCGCGTCCGCCCATTGTAGAACTGCGCGCGCTCAAATGTCGTGACAGCGTCGGGCGAATCCTGGCCGCGAACGATGGTCCGATCGATGCCGCTGTACCATATGTTGGTGACCGCATTTTCGCCTTCGCCGATCGGCCTTACCTGCTCGACCAGACGTCCGAGGGGGTCGAACGCCTTTGTGGCCCACAGTACGGGCTGACCAACCTGATAGGGCAGCGTTTGTCCCACCACCCTGCCGTTGCTATCGAACCTCCGATCCATGGTCCGTGGCGCGGCGGGCGGATTTCCCTGCCCTTCGTAGGTGGTTGAGTAGAGACGGCCGAGCCCGTCGAAACGGCGGCTCCGAACCTTGCTCAGCGTGCCATCCCAGCTTTGGATCTGAGTTGATGTTTCCAAATAGCCGCCGGCCGGATCGTTTTGCCGGTTGATCGTCGTGAACGTCACGGGTCCGCTTGGCCCGGGAATGAAGGTTTGGGCGATCCGGCCAAGGCCATCGAGTGTTCGCGATCGCACATTGCCGTTCGCGTCGATGTGCGTGGTGCTGACTCCAAAGCGCCGATCGTAGGCATAGGTGTCTACGAGATCGACGCTGCCCGACGCCTTGCGCGTGCGGGTGCGGGGATAGGCGTAGGCCGTGTCCGGCTCGAACGCACAGGTCGTCAGCGCACCATTGCTGGCGGCGACGGACGTCCGGTTGCCGAAGGGATCGTAGCCGTAGGCGAAGGTCGGGCTGTCACCCGGATCGCTAGAGTTCCAGTGGCTCGTGGACGTAAGTTGCTTCGTGACCGGATCGTAGGTGAGTTCTTTTCTTCGCAGCACCTCGAGGCCCGCCGCGTCACTGGACACGACGAGGCTGCGCAACAGCCCGAGACACCAGTTGTCCTTATCGTTGTCGAAGGTGCGGGTCGCAAAGAGGTCGGCTGCGCCCCCGGGCGGGCCGCTGACATAGCTCGTCGTCAGTTGGTTGCCGAAATCGTCATAGCCATGAGTTTCGCTGTACGAGGCAGCGTCGGTGGAGAAATCGGCATTGATGGTCGTTGTCCGTCGATGCAGCTGTGCGATAAAGACCTTGTCCGTCGCCCCTGATGTGACCGCATACTCATAGTTTCGCAACCGGAGCGGCGAAGGCGATCCAGTCCGGCCAACGAATTCCGTGGCGGTCATTCCAGTGAGGGGGAAGCCTTGATGATAGGTCGCCTGATGCGTCGACGACGTATCAAGATCGCTTACCGCTGAGCTTGCAAACCCGAGCCAGCCCCTGCCCTCAAGGGAGACAAGCCCGTCCGCATAATGGTGCTGCTTGGCGTAGCAATGTCCCCGGCCGTCGGCGGTCGTCACGCTCCAGACGAGATTCCCCGGGATATCGATGACATGCCTGACAGCGCTAGCTGCGGTGGCGCCAGCGGCCGAGCCGAACTGCACTGGCGCGACGCCCGCAGCCGAGCCGCGTCCCGCGAGCTTGGCGTCTGTCGATGGGGCCTGGGTGTCGCTATAGACCCGCGGATCGGTCGTCGGGAGATAAGCGATCGAGATGGTTCCGCCGGCGCCATTGCTGATCGTCTCGACCAGGCCGAGCCTGGGCGCGGACGATCGGAAAACATGGAACTGGAGCGCCGGCCCCGCGGAGGCGTCAGCGGCCGCAATCAACAGATCGCTCTTTCCTATCCCGCAGATGTCCGGCGTCGCGATCGCGAAGGGTTGGATGTTGAGGCCGGTGGGAATTGGCGCTTGAACGACGAAGGAGCCACCGCTTGCCAGATAGGGCGTCACGACGGTGTTGCCCGCCCCGTCCAACGCATACAGGAGAAGGTCCGTGCGGCCGTCGCCCGTGAGGTCGACCGGCGAGATCGCCGGCGCATTCTGGCCGAGATCGAGGATGGGTTGCGGTTCGACGGGCTCGACGATCCGCGTTCCATCGCTGACCAGCACCTTGAGCGATAGGCGCATCGTGGCGTCCTGCCAGACGAAGGCGGCGTCGGTCAGGCCGCCACCCGTCGAGGTGATCGGGAACAGATAGTTTCCGTCACCGACTCCGCAGTCCAGTTGAAGTGGACTCTGCGCGGAGAAACTTTCTCCATCGAAGCTCAGTACGTAGATGTCATTCGTGTCGAGACCACTGGTGCCGCAGACGATCTCCTGCCTGGGTGATCCGGAAATATTCGCTGCAAAGATCATCGACGAGTAATTGCTCTCCATTGGAATGCTGAGGGACTGTACGGTTCCAAGCGGAGAATAGGTCGCGCCATCTGATGTGAGGATGTAGTACGACATCATCTGATTAGCGTTGGAAAATGGGATGAACAGATCGCTCTTTCCGTCTCCGGTCAGATCAATCGGTACCACCTGCGGAACAAGCCCCTGGGGCAGGCTATCGAATTGAAGAGGAGTCGGATCCGACACCGTGAATTCGCTATTCTCCCAAACCAAGGTCGAACAGGCGAGCTGGTTCGCTTGCATATAGAAGACAACAAGATCCGAGCGGCCGCTCCCGCTGATATCGACCGGGACAGGCCCAAACTGTCCCCCCGCCATCGAGCAGGGCGTGGTGTTGATCACCGGCGCGGCGTAGCTGCCGTCGGCCTGCGCCAGGAAAACGGCGTATGCGAGCAGCGCCGAGTCGCCGGATGTCCAGAAGAGCATCAAGTCGGTGCGACCATCGCCTGTAAGATCTCCCGTCAGAGACGTGTAAGTCTCAGGGATCGCCCCTGCGGGCGCGGCCTGGAGCCTGATCGGTGGCGCTAACCACGATGAAGGCTCAAGGGGCCGGGTCAGCGTCAGCGGCGGCAGGGACAAACCCTCGCCGTCGGATTCCGTGATGGTTTCGAGTTCGCTGCGGCGGGTCAGCGTCGAATCTCTGTATCCGAGCGAATAGGTTCGGACCAGGTCGGGGCCGACATAGGTGGCGACCGACTTGAGGCGCTGCGTCTGGCTGTAGGAGTAGCCGCCACGGTATCCGCGGATCGGGTCGGGGCGGTCCTCATAGCTGAATTCCACGCGCCGGTTGGGGATCAAGGCGAGTGGCGCAGTATCGTTGCCGGTGTAATCAATCGAATCTGGTCGGTGAGCGCCGTTGGCCTCGTCGAGCTCATAGGACACGGTGTAGTAGTTGCCGTTTAGGTCCGTAACGCGATTGAGCGCCCAGACCCGAACCGTTTCGCCGCCCAGGATTGGAACGCGTGCGGAAGGTTCCGAGCCGAACAGCATCTTTCGGCCGCTGCGGCTTGTGACCTCGAACCATTGTGGCCCACCGCCGCGGTCGCCATAGGAGACAACCCTGGCCCACGACTCACGCTCGGTGCGATACTCCGTGCCGGATGCGCCATAAACCCCGCTGACCGCAACTAGGCGCTCTCCGGCCAGATTGAATCGATCGTTCGCAGAGTAATCGACACCGGTCCATTGTCCGTCCTGCGCCATCGTCTGCCCCATTCGTTCGATGGTCAGCAGGCCACTTAATGTGAAGCCAACGCCCAGGAGGCCGTTGCGTTGGTTGCCCACATAGGAGAACGCAATGGACGGCTTCATCTTGGCCGTCCCAGGCGGCGTCTTGATGGGAACGTGGTAGGCGCTCTGACCACTCTTGGTCGTTGAGAATTTGCCCGGCATGAACCCTGCGTAATGCGCCGTCATTCGCAAATATCCCCTTCGCTTGTCGCCTTGATTTTGTAGGGTTGGTTGGGACGCACAGCCGGGACGAAGTCGATGATATCGAAGTGCGCTTACCGCCCGGTATCTCTTTCAATGATCGTGTCACTCACGCCGTTTCACCGCCGTGGGTTCTACTATACCTATAGTTGAGTCACAGACAAGCGATCGTCGTGCTGTGAGACGCAAAGCATTGTGTCACTTGGGTCGATTTTGAGGTGTGAGACAGCAACCAATGAAGGTCTAGAACCTAATGGGACGTTTCATAGCAGTTAACTCTATGCGCGGGTTAGGTGTTCAGTCCCGGCGGCACTGTAACGTTAACTGGTCGTCGAGCAAAATGTGGGATCTGTCGGCATGACCAGACTTGCCCGTGATCCTCTCTATCGCCGCCACCAATTTCCTGCAGAGGTGATTGCCCATGCCGTTTGGCTCTATTTCCGTTTTCCGCTCAGTCTGCGCATGGTCGAGGATATACTGGCAGCGCGTGGCATAATCGTCTCTCACCAGACCGTGAGGCTCTGGGCGGAGAAATTTGGCAGACACTTTGCCAATGATGTCCGAAGGCGATCGGCCGGCAAGCTCCGTGACAAATGGCACTTCGATTAGGTTGTGATCACGATCGCCGGCAAGAAACACTGGCTCTGGCGTGCCGTCGATCAAGATGGTTTCGTCCTTGACGTTCTGGTCCAGAGCCGCCGGAATGCCAAAGCTGCAAAGCGTTTGATGCTAAAGCTTCTGAAAGGGCAAGGTCGTTCGCCCCGTGTGTTGATAACCGACAAGCTCCGGTCCTATGGCACCGCAAAACGCGACATCATGCCCAGTGTCGAACATCGCTCGTACAAAGGCTTGAACAATCGGGCGGAAAACTCCCATCAGCCGATCCGAAGGCGTGAGAGGATCATGAAACGCTTCAAGTCAGCAAGGCAGCTTCAACGCTTTGTTTCCATCCACCACCCGATTGCCAACTTCTTTCACATTCCCCGTCACGACATCTCATCCACCCATCATCGTGAGCTGCGAGCAACAGCCATGGAAACATGGCGCCAGATCGCACGCCTGCACGCCGCCTGACCGAAGGCAGGATCCAAAATCGTACCCGCCCCGCGTTAAGTTTACGGTGCCGTTGGCGAGATATCCGATGCCATGCGCCAGGTGTTTGGCGATCATGTCGCCGTGCCGGACGTGGTCTCCAATATCTATGGCCCGGCCTATGAGGGCGATCCCGAATATGAAAACCTGACCAACCGTCTCGCCATCTTTGCCAAGGCCACCGGCATTCGCCCCACAATGCTGATGGCAAAGCTTGGCCAGGATGGTCATGATCGCGGCGCCAAGGTGATTGCCTCGGCCTTCGGTGATATCGGTTTCGAGGTCGTGGCCGGCCCGCTGTTCCAGACGCCGCAAGAGGCGGCGGATCTGGCTGTGACGCAAAAGGTTCAGGTGGTCGGCATGTCGTCGCTTGCGGCCGGACACAAGACGCTTGCCCCACAGCTTGTCGAAGCCTTGAAGGCAAAGGGCGCCAAGGACATCATCGTCGTGGTTGGCGGCGTCATCCCGCGCCAGGATTACCAGTTCCTGCTGGACTCAGGCGTCGCCGCCGTCTTTGGCCCCGGCACAAATGTGCTCGACGCCGCCCGCGCCATTCTCGACCTCTTGGAGGGCCGCCGCCGAAACGCCTGAGCTTGCGTAGAGACCTAGTAGAGACCTATGGGAAGAAAAGCCCACGTTCGACGATACCGGCTTCCGACCAATCCCGCTCACCTTTAATCAGCCTACCGTATGTTTGTGCCCCTTCAATGTTCAGGGGTCCTCAAAGGCCAGCCGGATGCTTTGATCGAACAGAAAAGACGCGAGGGAGCGACGCCTGCCGCACTTGCTGCTGAGTTTTAAGTTTCACCGACGACCATCTGCTAGGTGCTGGCAAAGATCGAGCGCAACCGTCGTGTTATCAAAGATCACCTTGAAGCTCCCTTGAGGAGAGTGACGAAGCCCTATGAGGGCGAGTAGTACGGGTAGGTTCGGGATGCGGGTAAAACCAGTCAATGGAATTTCCAAGGGCAGCGACGCGAGAGTCAGTAGTTCCGGTAGGTATTCCATGTCGAGAGAGTATTTTCCGGATCGGCGGATTTTATTTCGAGTGTAGCACAATTATACCGTTCCAATCACGGTTTCTTGTTCAATTCGAAGTGTCCAATTTACTGCACGATGCAATAGTGGCAGTATTCCGTGTGTATGACAGACTTTAATTCCGCCAATGATGTCCGGGGCAGAATTAGCGGATGGAAATTGTTGAGAAAAGGCCCCGCACTGATCTCAGACCACGGAGAAATCTGTTTCTTCCAAATGGGTATTGATCAAACTTTTCTATCTTTAGACCAACAGCATCAGCGAAATCTGGCGCCTGCGCTCTAATCATGTCAAAAATAATGAGTCCTTCAGCGTATCGCTCGCATAAATTCAGGAAGCCAAGATAGCTGAGCAAACCCAGATGAGAATCGGGCTTCTTTTTCCACCCACGATGGTAGGCCTCCTTAGCTTCATTCCAAAGACCGTAGTCAACAAGTATTTTTCCCAGAAACAATTCGTATTCTGGCTCAGATTCACAAAGTGCAGCGGCTTTGTATAGGAGCGCCAATCGTTGTCTTTTAGCGCTATATGGCAAGGCTTTCGCTTTATTCAGTAGGAAATGCGCAGATTTATCCGAGTTCGCAAAAATTTCTTTCTGCAACGTCGAAACATCGAAATCTCCATATATAATGTTCCGAATTGTACTATCTAGCAGCCCAATTTGTTGCAGCATGGCTATACTATAGTGCCCGCTATATGGCACCGGAATGTGCAGGCATGAGCCATATTGACTGATCAGTTCGGCGTGTCTGGCATCATTGGTTCCAGGGTCATAGAATAGATAGATCTCGGACCGAGTGTTGATCGTCAAACTATCCATAAAATGCGTGCAATTTTTAGTTGTTTCTCGCCATCGATTTTCCCAGGGCACCAGATTCGGATCAACACTATATTGGGGAGAAAAGACGATGACCTTGCGGGCGTCGAGTAAGCCTGATGAGCGATACGCCGCATAACCACCCATGCTCGCTCCATAGGTGACAATCGATTGCCCAGCAGAGATCCGACTTTTAACCAGCACCAGAGCCTCAGCCATCTCCGGGAAGTTGTACCAGAGATTGTGCTTATGAATAAAATGGTAGGCGGTTACGCCAATTTTCTTAAAGTAAGCCTCGCCAAACCCCTGCCGCTCTTGACTAAAAGCGTCCGAAAAAGCGTCGAATGTAACAATGACCGTGTCTGAGCCTGTGCATTCGACAGCAAACACATCGATATTGGTGGACCTAAATATAAGTTGTCGCAAATTGTTCATCCCAAACTACATGCGCGCTGAACAGGAATATTCATTTCGCAACATCGCTGAAAGTCCGTCTCCATTGAATACAAGACAGTCTTCATCTTGCATGCATGACCAATGCGATTGGCTCTCCATGGTGCGCCGAACATGGGGGCAATGCTGCCTCAACACAATCGACAATACCCGATAGATGTCCACTTGAATACGGCTTGGCGCGGAGTCCCTCCTGGCGGCTCGATTGCGACATTTGCATCCCTTATCTGCGCCCTCGCGAGCAAATGTCGGAATCAAGTGAACCACTATCAAGACTATGATTTGAGTGGGATTTTCGAATTTGACATTTGCTCGAAGCGCGAGTCGCACATGGATATCAAATGTCAAATTCGTTCCACCAGCCAATATTCGTTGAACAAGCCAATTCGCTGTTTCTGTTTAAAGTCCGATGCTATTGAAATCTGTGCCGGAACATGAGCGAATGCGGCGTTTTCAAGCTTCGCACTATTCTGCGCATTCCAGCCCTCCCAAATGCGTAACCGGCTCCAGTGCGAAGAGCGCAACTCCCAAGACCCGAGCATCGGGATGATCCGGGTTTCTATTGACTGGCGCGTCTGCCCCTGGGACGAAGATTGTGAGGACGACCAGATCCTTGCCCCATGGCATTGAACCAAGCGAATCCTGATCCAGCGGTATATGGAAAACCTCTTGACCAACCTGTGGAGGCTGCACCTCCGTCGGCTTTCCGAAGTTAATGCTGATACTGACTTTCTGTAGCGGAAAGAACAACGAGCCTCCCAATGTTATCGCCAATACCTTGACATCCGGAGAGGAAATTCTGAGCGCAACAGCAGCATACCGGGAGGTCCAGATATGCTTTTCTTCAGGTGTATGGAAGCCACG
The DNA here is from genome assembly GCF_005222845.1 of Rhizobium sp. FY34. Taxonomy (GTDB): domain Bacteria; phylum Pseudomonadota; class Alphaproteobacteria; order Rhizobiales; family Rhizobiaceae; genus Neorhizobium. The sequence continues at coordinate 159,337 of NZ_STFZ01000036.1, forward strand.
CCACGTGGCAAGGGCATTGGAAATCGGCGACCCACCACGCATCTGATATTTATGTCCCGGCAACACAGTCATGATTGCGGGAATACCGGGCGGAGGCTTTAGTCCAACCTGTCCGTCGGAATTGAGCGCGACGCCATTCGCTGTCGCAGCCATTTTGTTGCGAACCCGTGACCAGATCTCGAATTTCTGAAAGAATAGATCTTGAGATAGATTAAGTGCGTCCTCAATGATTTCGGGTGTTACGCAGTAACGCGTCTTCCGAATCCACTCCACATCACGTATTCTCTGTGCAAGCGCCATCAGCTCAATAGCAAAATTGCGTTCCTGATGCTGGAGTTGATTGCTGAAGGTGCCCGCCAGACGATGCGAATTCTTACGATGCTGTCGCCATGCAACCAAAGGTTCTGCAAGGTGGTGGTGGGTCCCGATCAATGTTGCGCGCAATGGTGACAAGAGGTCGAAGCCGTAAGGGCACAGTTCGGGGTCAACGGTTTCAAAAGCAGTGAGGACGGAGCGGTGGAAGGCTGATGTTGCGCCGATCCACCACGATCCCCATTTCCTGACAGTATCATCCGGTCGCTTGACTACTAAGGCTTGGGGGTCGATGTCAAACATCCCAATGGGGATGCCTGTTTCCGAAATCATCAGCGCGTTGCTTGTTACCAAACGGCAAAGGGGATTGTCGTCAAATGTCTTCAGGGTTTTCTCGATCCTGCCCGGCAGCATAATGTCGTCGCTGTCGGCTTGGATGATAATCTGGCCCCTCGCATGTGTTGCGATATCGGCAAGAGTGGCATGAACACAATTTGTCTCATGGCTAAGGATAGTGGAGGCAATGTCGGGGCGCGTTGCGAGTTTTTGCATGACGATGTCAAGCCCCGTGTCCGTTGACGCATCATCGACAACGAGCAATTCAAGTTCCGGTAGCCATTGAGAAAATATACTGTCGAGCAACTCACCGATGAATGCGGCGTTATTAAATAGTGGAATAACAACCGTTGCCTTGAACTTGACGATCTGTGCTGACTTTACAGCTGTGACGTCAGTTTGCTCCAACTGGCCGACACTGCGCACATCCAGGGGTGACGGATCTTCGGCCCAACAATCGACGGCCAGACGTATTTCTTCGTCAGTATAGAATTGCGTGACTGAGGGGTTGGCATAGATCGTTTCCAAGGTTGCTCGCGGCATTTTGAAGCATTTCCGCAACTCTCGGTATATTGAACCGGTGTGCTTTTCATCACCGGAATTGGCGTGAGACAAATGAAAGTTATGGTTTTGGAAAAGTTCGGACAATCCCCGTTCAACCGCCGCAGGCCCACTCTCATAGCGAAACAGTAACAGGCGCTTATTGCCGTTGGTGTAGATCGTATAACCCCGGTCTTTGTCGAATTCTGTTCCAAATACATCAAATCCGAATGGGGTGGCGAGTTCTTGCTGAAACCAGGTCAGATGGAAGCGGACCGTCGCCTCGGCCAAAAGCCGTTTGGGATCGTAGCCGACAGTCTCAGTCTGCCAAAGATCGACGATCTGTTGCGAAATACGTTTCGCAATTAGCTCTGGTGAGTTGTCCCAGTCCGAGGGCTCTTCAAACAATTCATGATAAAGCTGCATTGCCACGGAAAGGCTGCGCGCAATGGGATCGCGGACGCCGCTGACAAACGTAACAACCTCACCGCGTCTATCGGCAAGATCCATGCGTTTCGAAAGCTCGTAATTACTGACTGACTTATGCAGGCCGGATATATCGACCTTAGCAACAGATTCATAGTCTTGAACGAGCCTTGGAAAGAAAGGTTGGAGAGAATGTGACTTGTATACGTTGCCGGGAAAACTGACTGCGAGCGTCTCGGCCAAAGACGTGGTGAAAACCTTCCCGTAGGTTAGAACAATAATCAAAAATACCTCCCAATCCTGACTATTCTGAATAGACTAGATGTCCGCCTGTGCGCGATACAAAAATATTAATAGCATGATGGAAACATGAGCTCGCGGTTCCTTTGGAATGAAATTACAAGCACAGGCTTCCGCTAGTGGTTCTTGTGATTCTGACATTTGCTCACGAGGGTGCTGCTAGAGGATGCAAATGTTGGAATCGATCCAGCCAAGTTAGATCATAATTACAAAATGGAAAATTGATGCAGCCACCAAAACGCACTTCTTCTCCATTCACTCCGGTTGTGCCGAATGTGGTTTTCGTCGGAGCGGGCCGGAATGCGAACAACCTAATGGGCATTTTCGAGGATGCAGGCGCAACTATCAGCCATGTCGTCGACGACAAACCGAGCGGTTTGCTTCTGGGAAAAGAAGTGAGGACAATCGATAGCGTTGCCGGTGAAGAGGTTGATGCATTCCTTACGATCACCGATCCCGAGATCGCGCAGAAAGTACGTGAACGACCAGCTTTGGCGAACTGCCGATGGCCAAGCTTCATCTTTCCGAATTCGGTTGTATCACGATATTCATCAATCTGCGAAGGAAGCTATATTGGTCCGTTTTCCCTCGTAACCAATGCCGTCATCGGGGTCCATACGCATCTCTTTGCCTATAATTGCATCGGAGCTCGCGCCCAAATTGGCGATTTTACCGCGATTTTACCGCACGCAATGATCTCCAGTGATGTTCGTATTGGTAAAGGCTGTGTGATTGCTACTGGTGCTCTCATCTCCGCCGGAGTGACGATTGGTGACAATTGCAAGATTGGTCCAAACGTTGTGGTTCGGCGCGATATGGCGGCAGGGACCATAGCGCTACCTGTGCAAACTTCCATCCGATCGCGTTCAGCGTTCAAGGGCAGAAAAAGCCCTCAGAACTAGATAGTGGTCGCTGCGGCGTTTGATCGTGTTTGGCGTAGGGTCTCTGGCAGGATTGTTTCGTCAAGCGCCCTTGCGATTTTTCGAAGGGGCGATTTCCTCTCTCTTCTGTGTTGCGGGTGTGTTACCGGGAAATCGACAGAGGTAAAATGCGAGCCTTGATAGGTGTCGTAATATTGGGTTTGCCGTGACGCAAACCTAAACTGTCCCATACACGAGTTTGGCTTGTTCAGATGAACGTCAGCGGCATGTGAAGCGCAATCCTATGCCCAATGCGGATAGGATGTTGAACGTGGAAATTTGCGACAGGACCCGAAATCATCCCCTTCAACAAGCCAGAATGCATTGACAGAAGAGTGATCGATTTTTATAAGGCATAAAACTAGCTTAACAATTTTATTGGTCAAGGTCGAAGGAGGCGATGGGGACAACAGGTCTTGTTTACTGTGGTCCCTACGGTCTTGCTGTCCGACCCGACTTTGCGATGAACGGCTTCGTCACTTCTCATACACCCATTGAGATACGGCGTCAGCCGGAGGAGTGTTCCATGCAACAGTGTAGGCATATCGGCGTTCAGGGGCTTGCCGCCTATACGCATATCGTTGCGGATTGCGCGCCCTGGGTCGTATTTTCAAATTCATTGGCGACCGACAAGTCCATTTGGGATGCGCAAGTGGAGGCTGTGTCCCAACGCTGGAATATTCTGCGTTATGATCAGCGAGGGCACGGCGCTTCGGCTCTTCCAGAGGGTGCGGTCGATTTCGCCCTGCTTGGTGCTGATGTTATCGCATTGATGGATCATTTTTCCATCGAGCGTGCGGCTTATGTCGGCCTCTCCATGGGGGTGCCAACCGGGCTTTCCGCCGTGTCGCAGGCGCCGGCGCGCATTACCGGCCTGTTGCTTGCTGATGGTCAGGCCAAGACGGCACCTGGCGGCGGCCAACAATGGCGCGATCGCATTGCATCCGTGCAGCAACTGGGGCTGGAAGACTTTGCGCGGTCGACCGCCGAGCGTTGGCTTGCCGATCCGCAAAGCCCAAGACGTAACACATTGGAGGCGATGATTGCCGCCACGCCGGTCGCCGGTTTTACGGCCTGTTCCCTAGCCCTTGCCGATTTCGACCTGACGGATGTGCTGGGCGGGATCACCTGTCCTGTCTTGCTGGTTGCCGGCGAACGGGACGGAAAGCTGCCAGAGACGATGCAATTGATGGCCGCCAGTATTCCGGGTGCCGACTTTGCCAGCATCGCCAACGCCGGGCATGTGCCCTGTTTTGAATGCCCGGAGGCTTTCAATGCGGCACTTCTGCCATTCCTGGAGAGTTTGACATGATGACGTTGCACTGGTCGCCGCGCTCGCCCTTCGTGCGCAAGGTGATGATCGTCCTCAACGAAACCGGACAAAGCGGCGATGTCGATTGTATCCGCTCGACCGTCGCCATGATGGCCCAGCCAAACCCTGATGTTCTGTCCAGCAATCCGCTGGGCAAGATCCCGACGCTCATTCTCGAGGATGGCACCTCCCTGTTCGACAGCCGGGTGATCTGTGCATATCTTGCGGCAAGGGCGGGAATGCTGGTGTCCGATAATGCGGGCGAAAGGCTGTGCCAAGCGCGCTGGGAAGCGCTGGGTGACGGCATGACCGATATCCTTCTTCTGTGGCGTATCGAGCTTGCTCGGGCGGGAAAGGCCGAGCCGCTGCTCTGTGCCGCCTTCGAAACCAAGATCCGCGCCGTCTTAGCCTTCTTGGACGCCGAAGCTGGAGCACTGGCGGCGACGCCGCTCGGGCTGGGACACATCGCAATTTTCTGCGCGCTGGGACAGTTGGAATTTCGGTGGCCCGGTACTGGATGGCGCGATGCTCATCCAAATCTGGCGACATGGTTTGCCGGGCTTTCTATGCGTCCGGCCTTTGCCGCCACTGCTGTTGTCGATGATACGCCCGCATCTTCTTCTCCCACAGCTCCGCCCGAGGCTGTCTTCACATTTGAAAAGAGCTGACCCATGGCAGGACCGCTTTCCAATATCCGCGTTCTGGATCTCAGCCGGATCATGGCCGGCCCATGGGCCGGACAGATCCTTGCCGATCTAGGGGCTGACGTCATCAAGGTCGAGCGCACCGGAGTTGGTGATGATACGCGCCGCTGGGGGCCGCCCTACCTCAAAGGGTCTGACGGCGAACCCACGGCAGAGTCCGGCTACTACCTCTCCGTCAACCGGGGCAAGCGCTCGATCGAACTGGATCTGGCCTCTCCGGAGGGGCAGGATGTCGTTCGCGAACTGGCGAAGATCTCCGATATCGTGCTCGAAAATTTCAAGGTCGGTACGCTGGATCGCTATGGGCTGGGACCAAAGCATCTGCGTGAAATCAATCCGAAACTGATTTATTGCTCGATTACGGGCTTCGGTCAGGATGGACCTATGGCCGAGGATGCCGCCTATGACTTCATGATCCAGGGCATGGGTGGCCTGATGAGCGTGACAGGCGCCCCAGACGGTCAGCCAGGCGGTGGACCGCAGAAGGTCGGCATTCCAATTGTCGATATCATGACCGGCATGTATGCGGCGATTTCGGTGCTGGCTGCCCTGTCCGAGCGCAATGTCAGTGGCAAGGGTGACTTCGTGGATCTGGCGATGCTGGATGTCGCCACTGCCATGCTTGCCAATCAGGCCATGAATTATCTTGTGTCGGGCAAGGCACCCGAGCGGCGGGGCAACAAGCACCCCAATATTCAGCCGCAGGACGTGTTTGCGGTGCGAAATGGTCACATGGTGTTGGCGGTTGGCAATGACGAGCAATTCGCCCGTTTCGTCGATGCACTGGGAATACCGGAGCTTTCGACAGACCCCCGTTACGCAAAAAATGTCGATCGGGTCCGCAATCTCGATGTGCTGCATCCGCTGATCAGCGAGCGGCTGATGACGCGGGATCTCGAAGATTGGCTGGATCGGCTCGGAACACTCAAGGTACCCTGCGGACCGATCAATACCGTACCGATGGTGTTTCAGGAGCCGCAGGTAAAGCATCGCCAGATGTTGCGCAAACTGCCGCATCCACTGGCAGGTGAGGTCGCTCAGGTCGTGTCGCCGCTACGCTTCGAGCGATCGACATTATCTTTCGACAAGGCGCCGCCACTGCTGGGCGCCGATACCAAGGCAATTCTTGCCGAGCTTGGACTATCAAAGGAGGAGAAGTGAATATGGGAAGGATCAGCTTTCCGACCCCGGACGTCATGTCCGATCAGCAGCTTGCAATTTACAATGATATCATTTCAGGGCCGCGTGGGACACTGGTCGGGCCTTTGAGAGCGGCCCTTCACAATCCCGTTCTGGCGGACCGCTGGCAAAAGCTCGGGCAGGTTCTGCGTTATGAAACAAGCATACCTTTTGCCCTGAACGAAATTGCCATTCTCGTGACCGCCCGGCATTGGAGCAGCTTGCTAGAATTTGCCATCCATGCACGTGAGGCTGAACGGGCCGGTGTGGCTGCTGAACTGATCGAGGATCTGCGGCTTGGCCGCAGACCCAATATCGTCAATTCGCCGGAAATTGCGGAAATCTACGAGTTTGTTCGGCAGCTCCTTGCCGGGGGCGATACATCGAACCATGCCTATGCCGCCATCGTTGAGCGTTGGGGCGAAGTCGGTGTTGTCGAGCTGACGGCAGTGACGGGATATTACACCATGGTCGCTATGACGCTGAACGCGCATCGTATTCCTTTGCCAGAGGGATTTCACTACGAACTGCCCTATCTGGGGGAGGGCGTCTTCCATCTGCCTGCCTTGAATGAAGTCGCGGGCGAGGCCGGGTAAAGACCACAAGGCTATCTTGTATAACGCATAAAACTGACTTATAGATTTAATCGGAGTTTTTGGCAGTGTCGGGAGGGTCGGACAGTGCCATTTTAGGGAGGAGAATGACATGAAATTTGCAATCAATGCTGCCTGGCTGGCTGGCGCTGTGGGGCTTGCGCTGTGGAGCCTTCCCGCGTACGCCGCAAACGATCAGCTGATCGCTGCGGCGAAGGCCGAGGGCAAGGTTGTCTGGTACACGACGATGATCGTCGACCAGGCGGTCCGCCCGATCGTAGCCGCTTTCGAGGCCGCCTATCCTGGTATCAAGGTCGAATTCGCGCGCGGCAACAGCGGTGATACGGCGCTCAAGGTTATCAATGAAGGGCAGGCCGGAAACCGCCTGGGTGACGTCTTCGACGGAACCGGCACCTATGCTTCGGTGAAGGCCGCGGGAATGGTCGCTCCTTACGTCCCTGATTCAGCTGCTAATCTGGCCGCCGAATTCAAGGATCCGGATGGCTATTGGCATGCCGCCAACATCTACTATCTGACGGCCGCCTATAATACCGATCTGGTGTCGGCTGAAGATGCCCCCAAAACCTACGAGGATCTGCTCGATCCGAAATGGAAGGGCCAAATGGCCTGGGCCGTCACACCTGAACCCACCGGCGCCGCCGGGTTCGTCGGCAACGTGCTGATGTCCATGGGCGAAGAGAAAGGCATGGCCTACCTCAAGAAACTTGCAGGTCAAAAAATCACCAACATGTCGTCGAGCCAGCGCACTGTACTCGATCGCACCATTCTGGGCGAATCGCCTATCGCTTTGATGATTTTCAATCATCATGTTCCCATCAGCAAGGAAAAGGGAGCGCCGGTCGAATGGATGCGGATGGAGCCGCTCGTGTCCAGCGCCAGCCTGATCGGTCTGGTGAAGAATGCCCCGCATCCAAATGCCGGGAAGCTGTTGATCGATTTCATTCTCTCGAATCCAGGCCAGCAGGTCATCGCCAACGCCAGCTATCTGCCGTCCAACCCAAACGTGAACGTTCAGTATCCAGAACTCCTGCCTACCGGACCAAAGCCGTTCAAGGCAAATTTCATGTCACCCGATGTCGTCGAGAAGAATCTCGCCGAGTGGATCGATATCGTCAACACGATTTTCATGTGATGCTCATTACCCGGGCTTCTCAAAGCCCGGGCCTTTCGATGCGACAGGTTTGCGGCTCTTCCATTGATGGTGGCGCGGCGAATAAATGAGTGGGCGGAGGCCGCTGATGGCGAATAGTGATACGCGTTTCAATTCCATATCGACAGACACCCAAATGGCCCAGCGCAAGAGCCGTAATCCGACACTCTGGATGAGCGCCTTGCTCGGCGCGATCCTGACTATTCTCGTGTTGCCTGCCGTCGCGATCTTGATCGGGCGGTCTGTTTCCATCACGAATCCGGATGCCAGTTTCGGTGGCTTTACCCTGCAGCATTTCGCCCGTTTTCTGACGACTCCGGATGTTTTGACCAGTACCTACAACTCGATTGTTTTCGCCACGCTTTCGACTGTCGTGGCACTCCTTTTCGGAGGAGTTCAGGCCTGGCTGGTTGAGCGCAGCAACATGCGTCTCAAGTCACTGGCCTATTTGACGACAATTATCTCGCTTGGAACGCCATACATTCTCTATGTCGGCGCCTGGCTCTTCCTGCTGGGGCGAGCCGGCCCAGTGAATGATGTCTATCGCTTGTTGACCGGTTCGCGCGGCGTCATGATAGATGTCTACTCGATGTCGGGCATGGTCCTGATCGAGGGGTTCCTCTGGTCACCACTCGTTTTTCTGCTGTTGTCATCGACGTTCCGCGTTGCCAATGCAGATCTCGAAGAGGCGGCTCGGATGAGCGGCGCCAATATTTTCCAGACCATTTGGGCCGTATCGGTGAAAATGGCGATGCCAGCCATACTTGCACTGGCACTGTTTGTTTTCATCCGCGCCATTGAGGCTTTCGAGGTGCCGGCAATGGTGGGCATGCCGGGTGGGGTCGATGTGCTGACCACGGATGTCTACAAGTCCATCAAGGAAACCATTCCGCCGGATCTGGGCTATGCAAGCGCCTATTCGGTCGTGCTGCTGCTTGTGGTCGGTGTGCTTCTCTATTTCTATGGTCGGCTTGCGAAAAATGCTGGGAAATACAGCTCGATCACCGGCAAGAGCTTTCGCCCTCGGCCGTTCGATCTTGGTTCCTATCGCTGGATAGCCGAAGCACTCGTGCTCTTCAATTTCGTGCTTCTCTTGCTTTTGCCACTTCTGGCCCTCTTGTGGCTGGCGCTTCAGCCTTTCATGCGGGCGGTCCGCCTTTCCGCCTTTCCAGCCATGTCCCTCGATCATTTCCGGGTGGTCTTTGCCTCGGAATACTATCGGGAGCTGGCGATGAACACGATTGTCGTCGGCGTTGTGGCGGCGACAGCGGCAATCATACTGACCTTCTTCGTTGGCTGGCTCAGCGCCCGTCGCAAGCCAGGCGGGGTGCTTCTCGATCAGTTGGCGACAGCGCCGCTGGTGTTTCCCGGCATTGTCATGGGTGTCGCCTTTCTCATGGTGTTTCTATCGATCCCCTTGCCGATCTATGGGACGATCTGGGCGCTGGCGATCACCTACACCGTGCGCTACCTGCCCTACGGATTGCGATACAGCTATGCCGGCATCCTACAGATCCACAAGGAGCTGGAGGAAGCTGCCGGTGTTGCCGGTGCCGGGCCTCTCACCATGTTGAGGCGCATCATGGCGCCGCTTCTGTCGCCGGCATTGGTGTCTGGCTGGCTGTTCATTTTTCTGATCGCCACCAAGGAGCTGGCCGTCGCGGCATTGCTTTCGGGACCCAATAGCCAGGTGGTCGCGGTGGGGATGTATGACCTGTGGGTCAATGGTCAGGGCGGAGAGCTGGCGGCCTTCGGTCTCGTCTGGGCCGCCGTCATGACCTGCCTTGCTTTCCTTTTCTACGCCTTGACCAAGAACAAGGCATAGCCGAACCACTTTCTGGGAGAACAGACCCATGTTGAAACTGGACAATGTCAGCAAGGTGTATCCGGCTGGCAAAAATGAATATGCCGGCGGCATCAGAAATGCGGATTTCAACCTCGAGCCCGGTACCTTTTTTACCATGCTCGGTCCATCCGGTTGCGGCAAGACGACAACATTGCGCTGCATAGCCGGGCTGGAGGAGCCGGACAAGGGCCGCATTCTGCTCGATGGACGCCCGATTTTCGATGGGGCGGCCGGCGTATCGGTGCCGATGCACCGGCGCAATATAGGCATGGTATTCCAATCCTATGCCATCTGGCCGCACATGAGCGTTTTTGAAAATGTCGCCTTTCCGCTCAAGGTTTCCAAGGCTGAGCGCTACAGCACAGCCGAGATCGACAAGGCCGTCCACGGCGCGCTTGAGGTTGTCGGGCTCGGTGGCTACGGCGCGCGTTCGGCGACCCAGCTTTCCGGCGGTCAACAGCAGCGTATCGCGCTTGCTCGCGCCATCGTCCATAGGCCCAAGCTACTGCTGCTGGATGAGCCACTCTCGAACCTCGACGCCACCTTGCGTGAGGGCATGCGCACCGAATTGAAACGGCTGCAGACCGAACTTGGTATCACCGCCGTCTATGTTACCCATGACCAGACCGAGGCACTGGCGATGTCGGATGTCATTGCGGTGATCCAGAAGGGCCATGTGCAGCAGTTCGGCACTCCGCAGGATATCTATTTCCGCCCTGCCAATGAATTCGTGGCCGGCTTCATTGGCCATACCAATATTCTGCGCGGCAAGAGCCTTGGCGGCTCCGCGGATGCCGTGACCGTCGAGATCGGAGGCGGGGTCCGGATCCGTTGTCATGCCGATGCCGACCAGCGATCCGGAGAAACGGTCGGCGTTTCCATTCGGCCGGAGAATATAGTGCTGGCGGGCGGGCACGAGGTTGCCAACGAGAACAACAACAGGCTGATCGGCCGGGTTGGCTCGGTGAGCTTCCTTGGGAATGTCCTGCACTATGTCGTCACAGTGGGCGATCAGGCGATGCAGGTAGAGAGCAATCCTGACCGCCGTTTCGAACCGGGCAGCGAGGTGGCGCTGAGCTTTGCCCCTCGTCATGGCCGCGTGCTGCCTGTGGCTTGAGATGTTTTACGATCCACGCCACCAGAACCCGAGGGAGGTGGGCTTTGCTCACGATCCCTGGAACGCACTGATCGCGCCGCGCCCGATCGCATGGATATCGACCCGCTCAACGTCGGGCGTCGCCAATCTGGCACCGTATTCATTCTTCAATGCGGTCTCCGGTGCACCACCCTTCGTCATGTTCTCCTCGGCGGGGCGCAAGGACAGCCAGCGCAACATCGAGGAGACGGGCGAGTTCGTTGTCAACATGGCGACGGAAGCTCTGGTTCAACAGCTGAATGACAGCTGTTTCCCCTTCTCGGCCGATGTCGATGAATTCGAGCGTACCGGGTTGACGTCCGTCGAGGCACGCAATCTCGGCCATGCCCCACGGCTGGCGGAATCGCCCGTTTCCATCGAATGCCGGCTGTCCCAGATTGTCGAACTGAAGACGGCGAGCGGTGCGCCCGTCCGCTCAATGGTGATATTCGGTGAGGTTCTCGGCATCCATATCGATGAGAACATCATTCACGATGGCCGCGTCGATCTCGCAATTGCCCGGCCGCTGTCGCGCCTTGGCTACATGGATTATGCAGGGCTTGGCCCGATCTTCGAGATTTTGCGCCCCACTGACGAACCACCGGAAAGGGGAACCGTCAATGTCTGATGATAGGCTTGTTCGTGAACTGGGAGGCTTGCTCTTCGACCGCGCGTTACGGCGGGTACCGGACGACGCGATCCTGGCACTGAAGGCCGCCAGAGACGGCGAAAGTTCCGAGATCGCCAAAAAGACCCTCAACATGCAGCTCCACAGCGCAGAATTAGCAGCGGCGCGGGACACCTATGTCTGTTCCGATGCCGGCATTCCGGTCTTTCTGGTGAAGCTTGGCACGCAAAGTCCGATCCGCGCCGATTTCAAGGCCTCGTTGAAGGCTGGTTATGAGGATCTCGTCGCCCGCGCCAACCCACCGCTCCTGTGCCACGTCACTAATCCACTGACGCTGGAGCGCTCGCATACTGGCAAAGGCATGCCGATCGTCACCTTCGATCAGGAAAGTGGCGTGGATTGGGTCGAAATCATCTGTTCTCCCAAGGCGCTCGGCTCCGGGCGCTGGGCGGCACTTGAGCTATTTACCTTTCCCAGCCTGGCTGAAATCGAGGCCTATGTGCTTGATGTCGCAATCAAGGCCGGCGGGCAGCATTGTCCACCCGTTGCCATCGGCGTCGGTATTGGCGGCACGTTCGATTATGCGGCGAAAATGGCCAAGGAGGCCACTTTGCGTCCGCTTGGAACACCGCACCGCGAACCGCAGGTCGCCGCACTCGAAGCGCGACTGACAAAGGCGATCAACGGGCTTGGCTATGGGCCAATGGGCACTGGCGGCGATACGACAACGCTGGGCGTTCATGTTGAATGGTGTTCCGGTCACGGATTCACGCCAATTGCCGTCGCCTTCAATTGCTGGATCAGCCGCAGATCTCGAGTGCGGATCCATCCAGGCGGTGAATTGGAGTGGATGGAATGAGCCACGATTATGACCTTAGCTTGCCCGTTGATCCGGCTGATCTGGCGCTGCTCAAACCCGGTGACCGCGTATATCTGACCGGTGAAATCACCTCGACTGCCGGGCTACCCACGCATGAGCGGTTGGTCCGGGAATTGGCCGAAGGCATCTTGCCGCCGGTCAAGCTTGCGGGCGGCGTGCTCTTTCATCTTGGATCATCCCTGGAAGAGATCGATGGCCGCTGGCATCTCCACTATGTGAACCCGACAACCAGTACGCGGTTCAACGCCCTGATGCCGCCGCTGATCCGGGGCTATGGCCTGCGCCTGACCGGCGGCAAGGGAGGGCTTTCTCATGAGAGTGCCGAGGCGCTGGCTGAAAGCGGCGGCGTCTATCTGTCCTTTCCCGGCGGCGCAGCACCGGTGCTGACCGATGCCGTCGAGGAGGTCGTGGAGGTGGCATGGCCCGAAATGATCTCGCATTACCGTATTGTCCGGATGCGCGTTAAACGTCTGGGACCATTGACGGTTGGCATCGATACGCATGGAAACAGCGTCTACGACCAAATTGACGAGACTGCCAAAGGGCGAAGGGCGGAAATTCTGGCGCAATTGGTGCGAGACAGGGCCGGTGTTTAGCTGGCAATCTGCTGGATTGCCTTTAAAGGAACCGCCGGCTGATGCAGAGCTTGCCTGAAAAGCCATTGCTCGAAGGTTTGCCGGTACGGGGCAGCAACAGGGCTTTCCGACAAAAAAGCAAAACTCTATATGATGCACATGTCTATCGGCGGGCAGCACACAGATCGTCGATCGTTGTGATGGAAGGAATGCAATCATGTCGGAACCCAAGGTGAGATCCCAGACCGCCAGCGCTTTGGACAAAAGTTCCGTCGCCCGCTACCTGCAGCTGGCATCGCTGTTTCGCAAATGGATCGAGACCGGAACATGGGCCGTCGGTGCGCAGATACCAACGGTCGAGATGCTTGCCAAGGAATGCGGCGTTGCGGGCATGACCATCCGGCAAGCGCTCGATATCCTGGAGAAGGAAGGTTTGATCCAGCGTTTTCGCGCCAAGGGCACCTTTGTTCGCCAGAAGCCCAGCCGCGATCTGTGGTGCGAAGTGCAGACGGACTGGAACGGCTTGCTGATGTCGCGCAGCAATGCCGATATCTTCATTCTATCGGATGTGGCTGACCAGACGCTCGATCAGGACAGCCATGAGGTTGGCAAGGTTGCGCCAGCATATCGGCAATTGCGCAGGCTGCACAAGCGCGCCGGCGTTCCCTTCCTGCTTGCCGATGTGTTTGTCGACGAACGGCTGCGTGGTCTGATCCCGGAAGAAAATTACTCCAGGACAACCGCTATGCGTCTTGTTGCCGATCTGCCAGGTGTGACGATCACCGATGCGCGCCAGATCCTGACCATCGATTCCGCCGATCTGGAAACCGCCACGCTGCTTGATATCGCTCTTTCAGATCCGATCGCCAAGGTGCAGCGGCTTGCCGTTGATGCCAGCGGCACCTTGATCCTTGTCGCCAATGGGCTTTATCGCGGCGATATGGTCCGCATCGATATGAAGCTGATCAAATAGGCCTGGAACCCAGCGGATTTGCTCGTTGCGCCGGTTTGGGCAGGGCTCGATAAACAAAGGAAGAGAACGCCTCCATCTTCTATCAATCAATAAAGCATGTTATTGATTGATACCGGGTGAACAGCCCGGCCAACTGGGAGGTTTTAATGCATATTCAAAGAAAGATCGCCGCACTTTGTGCTGGCGCGATGATGGTGCTTACCCATGCCGTGCCGGGTCAGAGCGCGGATCTGAAACAGGTGAAAAACGGTGACGCTACGATCGCCTATTCGGTCCGGGGAGATGGACCACTGATCGTCATGATTGCCTCAACCGGGCGCGGCTCGGCTGAGTTTGCGCCTTTCGCCGACCAGCTTGCCAAGCGCGGCTACCGCGTCGCCTTGCCGGAACCACGCGGCATTGGTGAATCCCACGGTCCAATGGAGAATGTTACTTTTCATGATTTCGGCAATGATTTTGCTGCTGTGATAGCGGCGGAAGGCGGCCAGGCAATCGTTGCTGGCCACGCATACGGTCAGTGGATTGCAAAGACCATTGCGTCTGATCACCCAGACATGACACGCGGCATCGTGTTGCTGGCCGGCGGCGCGAAGAAATGGCCTGCCGAGCTTTCCGACGCCATCACGATGATCAATGATCCCGCATCAACGAAGGAACAAAAACTGGCAGGCTTGAAACTGGCCTTCTTCGCTGAAGGCAATGATCCAACCCATTGGCTTGATGGGTGGTATGCAGCTGTCACCAAGAGCCAGCGCGATGCACGCAAGATCACCAAACAAGAAGATTGGTGGGCGGGCGGCACTGCCCCTATTCTTGATCTGCAGGCGGGTTCTGATCCTTTCCGGCCTGAAAGTTCACGCATGGAGACAAAGGACGAGTTTGGTGACCGCGTAACCGTGGCGGTCATTGCCAATGCAAGTCACGCCCTGCCGGCGGAAAAGCCGGTCGAAACGGCAAACGCAATTGCCGACTGGGCCGATACCCTGCCAAAATAGCGAATTGAGCCAAGAAATTGAAGGGGAGGGGACGGCCGATGGGCGGTCGTCCCTTGGCTTGGGAAGATCATCTCGAAAGTCGCTGGAGGCGGAGGGTTTCCGGGACATTCGCCATCCCGGAAACCTGAGTTTCAGATCGAAAGGGTTGCCAGGAGGACGCTGATTTCTGCACGCCGGAACCCGAAGCCCGCCGCCTGCTCCAGTTCGTCAACGGCCTGCTCTACCATCAGGGCAGGTTGGCGTGCAGCCCAGAAGAGTGGTCCGCCACGGTGGGCAGGAAAGCCGTAGCCATTGACGATCGCCAGATCTACGTCGGAGGGCCGCTGCGCTATGCCTTCGGACAGGAGCAATACCGCTTCGTTGACCATGGCTGCCAGCGCCCGGCGGACGATTTCGACATCGCTGAAGCTGCGCTGGGGTCTGCCGCTTTGCCTACGGCACTCGTCGATGATGTGTGCCGCTTTCGGATCAGGTTGTCCGCGTCCTTCCGCCTTGTCATAGGAATACCAGCCCGCGCCGGTCTTGCGTCCGAGACGGCCGGCCTCGCAGAGCCGGTCTGCGATCGCGACATAGCGTTCGCGCGGATCGCGCGTGGCTGAAAGGCGCTGCCGCATCTTCCAGGCGATATCGAGCCCGGACAGGTCCGAAACCGCAAAAGGTCCCATGGCCAGACCAAAGCTTTGCAGGGCCTGGTCGATTTGTTGCGGTGAGGCACCGTCCTCCACCATGAATTCGCAATGGCGACGATAGGCAGCGTATATCCGGTTGCCGATAAACCCCTCGCCGACACCGGCAATGACGGCCGTTTTCTTGAGCCGCTTGCCAATGGCGAGTGCGGTTGTGAGAACATCCGGCGCGGTACGCGCACCTCGAACAACTTCCAGCAGTTTCATGATGTGGGCGGGGCTGAAAAAATGCAAACCGACTACGTCCTCGGCCCGGTTTGACGCCTCCGCCAGCCGGTCCAGATCAAGGTAGGATGTGTTGGAAGCGATGATGGCGCCCGGCCGGGCAAGCGCGCCAAGCTGGCGCATCACCGGTAGTTTCACGTCGTAATCTTCAAAGACCGCTTCCAGCAAAAGGTCGCAGTCTGCCAACACTTGAATGTCGGTTGTCGTGCCGAGATGGGCGAGACGCGCGACCGCCGCCTCATCGCTGATGCGCTTGGAAGCCACCGATTTGGCGTAGTTGTCCTGAATGCGGGCAAGGCCGGCTGCAAGCGCTTCGTCGGTTCTATCGATGAGCGTCACGCTGTAGCCTGCGTCGAGAAACGCAATCGCGATGCCCGAGCCCATCGTGCCGGCACCCAGTATTCCGACTTTTTCGACCGCTCGTGGCACTGCCTTGTCCAATCCAGGCAGTTGCTGGGCCTGTCGCTCGGCAAAAAACTGGTAGCGCAGGGCGGTTGCCTGTTCGCCAAGGCGCAGGGTTTCGAAGGCCTCGCGCTCGAGGGCCAGGGCTGCATCGAAATCCATCGAGATGGTCCGGCGCAGGATATCGAGAGCAATATCGACCGAGTCCAGGCCTTTGGCACTTTTGCTAGCCGCGTTCTCTGCCTTGGCGATAGCTTCCGCGGGTTCTGACGGAATGGGCATGGCGCGCACCAGCCGCTTGCGGCCGGCAAGTGTTTTGGCGGCAGCGATCGCGGCACTGCGCAGATCCTCGGCTGTGACTTCGTCGATCATGCCGAGACGTACCGCTTCCGGCGCGTTGACGCGGCGAGCGGATGAGATCAGTTCGATGGCCCTGCTCATGCCGGTCAGCCGCGGCAGACGCTGCGTTCCACCTGCTCCGGGGATGATGCCGAGCCGTACTTCAGGCAGGCCGACCACGGCCGTCGCGGCGGCAATGCGGTAGTCGCAAGCAAGGGCGATTTCGTAGCCGCCACCCAGCCCCGCACCATGAATGGCGGCGACAACTGGTTTCGGACAGGCCTCTATGGCTTTGATCAGTTGTGGCACAAGAGGCTCGTGCAGAGGCTTGCCGAATTCGCGAATATCCGATCCGGAAATGAATGTCTTGCCGGCGCCGATGATGACGACGGCTTTGATCGTCTCATCGGTGCTTGCCATGGCCATGGCATCCGACAGTCCCTGGCGCACGCCCCAGGAACCGGCATTGACCGGTGGATTGTCTATACTGGCAATAAGGACTCCATCCTGTATGTCAAATTTGACGAGAATGTTCTGCCCGGTCGGGGTTTGTTGCAAAGACATGTATGGTGCTCCTCCCGCGCCACCTCAGCGGCCCTTGAAGACCGGAAGGCGTTTTTCGACAACGGCGAGGGTTGCCTCGCGGGCATCCTCCGTTGTCATTAACCGGGTGCTGAAGCCCTGCTCGAGCTGGTAGCCGTCCTCTACCCCCATGAACTCGACGGCGTTCAAGGCTTCCTTGCCCAGCCGCAGGCCGAGAGGGGACTTGGCTGCGATGATGGTGGCAAGCGAGAGAGCTTCCTCCATCAGCTTTTCCAACGGCACGATGCGATCGACGAAGCCCCAGCGCTCCGCTTCCTGCGCGCTGAGCGGCAAGCCCGTGAAGAACATGCGGCGAAGCACGCTTTGCGGCAGGTGGCGCCCCATATGGGCGGTGGCGCCGCAACGGCCAACATTGATTTCCGGCAGGCCGAAGCGGGCGTTTTCCGATGCGATGCGGATGTCGCATA
The DNA here is from genome assembly GCF_005222845.1 of Rhizobium sp. FY34. Classification (GTDB taxonomy): domain Bacteria; phylum Pseudomonadota; class Alphaproteobacteria; order Rhizobiales; family Rhizobiaceae; genus Neorhizobium. The sequence continues at coordinate 176,824 of NZ_STFZ01000036.1, forward strand.
CCGAGGCGATCACTGCACCTGCACCAAGCGCCGGCCCATTGACGGCAGCAATTGTCGGCAGGGCGCATTTGCGAATGTTCTCGAAGCAGCGACGGATGATCCGGGCGCGACAGGGATCATCCTCGACGGTTGCCGCGAGGAATTCATTCAGGTCGAGCCCGGCGCAGAACGCCTTACCACCGGAGCCCGTCAGGATGATGCTATTGACGTCGGTCCAGTTGCTCGCCTCCTGGAACAGGTCTGCCAGTTCCAGGTAGAGCGCCAGTGTCACGACGTTGACCGGAGGATTATCAAGGGTGATTATCGCAATTTTGTCCGCCTTGGCAACTTTCAGGCGTTCAGTGGGCATGGCTGTCATGGTTTTGCAACTTCTCTCGGCAGATCTATGTGGACTTCAGCATGTTTCGTGACTGCATGCCATAAAGCTATATATATGATATAATTCTGTCTAGAAGAATTCGTCCGAATGGACGTCAGCCTGCAATCAAGGCTGCAGGACACCCTACGCCAGGAACAGTGCAGAGACGTCGCATGTCTTTACTGGACTTCCTGGCCTTGTGAGCCCAAGCAGGCTGTTGAAGAGGTCTTCTGTTTGGCCCTGCGGATGGCCTCGTCACCGTTGTGATAGACGAACACGATTTCGATCGTTCCATCATCGAGCAGTTCGGCGTGTCCGTCGCCGGAGACCTCGTCCATTTCTTCAAATCCGGCCCATGTGATGTGGACAAAGTTTTGGCTGTAGCCAAGATCAAGGCCCGCTTGCAGCGCGCCGAACTCAGCGAATCATGGGGAGGCAAATGAGGCGAAAGTCTTTTTCCAACAGCCTGCCAGGCTTTCCCAGAGGTCTCAAGTCGGCGGGGTTCAAAACATGCAAGCTGTTCAGGACAGACGATCGGGCTCTGGACATATAAAATCAACGACGAATCATCTGCTTGCGTCACTGCACCAGGTCACCTGAAATAACGGAGAAGCCATATGGCAAAGCGCATCCTGGTAACAGGCGGAGCTGGATTTATTGGATCGAATTTGGTTGCCCGATTGGTCGATGAAGGCAATCACATCATTTGCCTCGATAATTTCTCAACTGGTCCGAGGAGCAACGTAAGTCATCTTGTTGACACTGGGCGGTTCGAGCTTGTTGATCGTGACGTCAGGGATCCATTTTTTTTCGAGGTAGATGCAATCTATAACCTCGCCTGTCCGGCATCGCCCTCTCACTATCAGGCAGATCCGATCGGAACGATGATGACAAACATACTGGGTGCGCGCAACGTGCTCGACCTGTCCAAGTCTGCACAAATTCCGATCGTCCAAGCCTCTACATCAGAAGTCTATGGGGATCCGCTCCAGCATCCTCAGTGCGAGGAGAATTGGGGGCATGTCAATCCAATCGGCGTGCGAGCCTGTTACGATGAGGGAAAGCGTTCTGCAGAGACCCTCTTCTTTGACTATCAGCGCAAGCATAATGTGCAAATCAAGGTTGTGCGGATATTCAACACCTACGGCCCCAAAATGCAGGCGGCTGACGGACGTGTCATTTCCAATTTCATAGTCCAAGCTTTACGAAATGCTGACATTACAATCTATGGTAATGGGGAGCAAACCCGTTCATTTTGCTATATTGATGATCTGGTAGAGGCCCTCACGCGCACAATGGCAACCGGTCCGGAAGTGACAGGGCCAATTAATTTGGGAAATCCGGATGAGATTACTGTGCTTGGCCTTGCCGAGCTTATTCGCGAGATGGTGAACTCGCGCTCAAAAATAGTTCATCTTCCATTGCCTCATGATGATCCTAGGAAGAGGAGACCTGAAATCACAAAGGCTCGAACACTTCTTGACTGGAAACCTCGTACAAAATTGTCAGAAGGTATTAATCTTACTATTGAACATTTTTCTCATATTCTCAGCGATGAGCGTGTTGCAAGGAATGTCATTGATCAGCGTCCTTGTCTTCAAGGCGTTTCTTTTCCGAGCGGGCGGCTTGGTCGCCAGTCCGACCGGCCTGAATAGAACCTGATGGTGAGAGCGGTTGTGCAAAATTGACCACGGTCGCGGCGGGATTGTCCCGCTTCGGGCGGCGTAAAAGTCGGCCACCATTTTCCTTCCGCAATGAGCGCAGGAGTGCCTGGGAATCTACACCGTGGCATCATATCTGAATGTAAAACTGGCTTGCTCGGAAAGAATGAGCCGGTATCAGGCTGCACGCTATGCGAACAGCAATCCGGCACGAATGAAATCGGCCAAGGAGGACACCGCGATTGGAACGAAAATCGGATTTCATAGCCATGTTTTTTCTCCCAGAGACTGCTGTAGCCTAACGCGAACACAAGCAACGAACATCAACAGTTAATAGGTTCGATACGGTCAAAGTCGATCAAATGACCTAGGGTCTGTGGGGATTCACAAATCAGCGCGAATGTGATTCACGCTTTGGATGGATCGTTTTGTACTGACAGACGCCCAATGGGCGA
>NZ_STFZ01000036.1:179307-520254 GCF_005222845.1 Rhizobium sp. FY34
GCAGACATTGAAAAACCGCATCCTGCTCGAAAACTACTTCTTCTCCGAAGACCTTCAAGCCCAGATCGCCGCCTTCGTCGAGTACTACAATCACCAGCGATACCATGAAAGCATCGGAAATCTGACACCCGCCGACGTCTACTTCGGACGCGGTCATACCATCCTGCTGGAGCGAAAAAGGATCAAACGCGACACAATCAGGCAGCGTCGATTGCAACATCGGCAACAAGCAGCTTAAATCAACAAGCAGACGGACCAGAAACTCCAATCCTTCCAAAGCCAGTCTGTCTCAAATCATTCGATGACGGACACTCATGACTGGCACCGTGGATGGTGGTACATTTATAAATGCATGTTCGACTCCTGTTTCAGGATGAACCTCGAAATTCACGTCGTAGTGCATTTGTGGGTCAGCGTATCGATTAATAGCTGCATTAACGGAGTCCGTGGTGTAGCGCCGAACATTAGCGGGGCAAGACAGTGATTGCAGTTTCTCTTCACCTTCGCCGCGCATGCCAATTACAATCGTGCCCCCACCATGGTTGGCAAGTGCAATAGCTGCTTTTGCAAGCGTTGCCTTGCCTTTGTTTGTAGTCAAATCCAGCCAGCTCTTGTACTCATTGGAAAGAGTTTCATTTGGATAGTTGAGAAATGCCAATAGGTCCTGTTGATCCGCCATCGCCTTGCCCTCCACACTGATTCCCGCTATTTCTGCGCCCTTAGATAGCAGACCCCGACAACCTCACGCCATGACCGGACCCGACGTCCGGTCATTTTCGTTTGTGCCACCCGCTACCTTGTCGGCATGATCGACAAGGACACAATCACCCACCGCCACTGGTCTTTGAAGGTTGGCCGCGCCGACCTACAGACGGGCGTGGCTGCCGATAGCTACGGCGACGTGGTGACGGCGGTCGATGATCTCAGCCAATCCATCACCAATATCGTTTTGACGCCGAAGGGTTCTGTTCCGACCGAGCCGGAAAAGGGCTGCGATATTCTGGGCGCCATCGACAAGCATCCCTCCATCGGCATTCCATACCTGACCCGCGAGATCTGGGATGCGATTACCATCTGGGAACCGCGCGTGACGGTCGAGAAGGTCGAGGTACTGACGCTGGCCTTCTCGCATTTCAGGACACGGGTGTTCTGGCGGCCTGTCCAGTCGGTGCTTGAAGACATCACCATGACGGAGGTGTCCTACAATGGCTGATCCCGTCAAGCGTACCATCAAGCAGCTTCGCGCGGCTGGCGCACCTGAGTTTTTCGAGCGCGACCCCGCCGTCCTGAAGGCGCTGTTCAAGGCGAAGTTCGAGGAAGTATCGGGCCGCACGCTTTACCCGGCGCAGACCGAAATGTTCCTGATCGAGGTGGCGGCCTATGCGCTTTCGGTCCTGAACGAAGCGGCGCAAACCGGCGTGTTGCAAAACACGGTGGTGTTTTCCGAAGGCATTCATCTGGAAAACCGCGCAGCCAGTGTTTCGACCTACAGGCTTTTGGCGCAGGCCGCCGTCACGACCCTTGAATTCCGTCTGTCCGCCATTCGCCTGCTCGATACGGTGATCCCGAAGGGCACGCGGGTGGCCGCCGCCAGTGCGGTGACATTCGCAACGGATGCCGATCTGATTATCCCGTCGGGAATGCTGGCGGCTTCGATCACCGCGACGGCCGAACAGCCAGGTGCCGCCTGGAACGGCCTCAGCGTCGGCGCGGTGACCGACATCCTTGATCCGGTGGCCTTCGTCACCTCGGCCGGCAACACGAGCGTGGTTTCCGGTGGGACCGACATTGAGGAGCAGGAGCGGTTTCGCCTGCGTGCGGCCAACGCGCTGCATAGGATTTCCAAGTCCGGCCCGCGTGACGGCTACCGCGAGCACGTCATGGCGGTGAGCCCGCAGATTGTCGATGTCGCGGTTATCAGGCCAGAGCCCGGCTCTATCGACATCTATCCACTGATGACCAACGGCCTGCCAACTGATGAACTGAAGGCGCAGGTTCTGGCCTATCTGGACCCGGAGACACTGCGGCCCATGGGCGATGATGTATCCGTGCTTTCCCCGATCGCTGTGGTGTTTGACATAGCGCTGACCGTGCGGGTGCGTGAAGCTGCAACCGGCCAGCAGGCTTTGTTCGAAGATGCGGCACGGGCGGCATTCCAGCCCTGGACGCAGGAACTGGGAAGCCAGATCGCCCCCTCGGTTATCACCTCCGCGATCAAATCCTTGCCGCGCGTGGCCGATGCGAAGCTGACGAGCTTTGAATTTACCAATCTTGCCACCTTCCAGTTTCCAGTGCTTGGCAACCTTGCCGTCAATGTCGTGGTGGTGGGCGATGAGTGATTTCATTTCCCCGCTGCTGGTTCCGCCCGGTATCAGCGACCAACGTGACCGCGATTTTGTCTCGGCGCTTTCGGCTGTGCTGTCCCGGTTCCAGCCTTCCTCGCTGCTGATCCAGGATGCCTTCACGGCGCCAACGGCCTTGCTGCCTGTGATGGTCATCGAGCGGGGTTTGAGCGATTTCGTCTCGGCCGACATGCGTGAAGACCTGCTGCGGGCGATGATCGATGCGGCGCCGGAGATCCACGCGATGAGCGGCACGGTTGCCGGTGTTCGCCGCGCATTGGAAACGCTGGGCATTTCCGCCCGTTGGACGCAGTGGTACCAGCAGACCCCGAAAGCTCACCACGACACCCATAAGGTCGTGCTGTTCCTCAATGACACCGTCATCAATGGGCACGCCCCGCTCGATCTGCCCAACCAGCGCGCTGCTGCCCGCGTGATTGCCGCCACCAAGCGCCACAGCCAGGACGTCGCCATTCAATATGGCGTGCGCGGTGACATCAATCTTCGCCCTGGCGCCGCTGCACGCAGAGGCCGAACGGTTCGCATCATGGCGCCACGGCTGGGCGATGCATCGCATTTGATTTCGACATTCTCTGGAGCGGGAGCCTATGCGCTCCGAACCATTCGCATTAACGCAGGGGCAGCGTGACCCATGGCACAGGCCTATTTTTCTCTCATCACCAACGCCGGAAAGACCAAGCTTGCGCAAAGCGCCGCCGGTGGCGCTGCGGTGGTTATCACCCATTTTGCCATTGGCGACGGCAATGGTGCTGACACCAATCCCACCGCCGCCTCGACCGCCCTGGTGCGCGAAATATGGCGCACGCCGGTTGAAAGCGTAGCGACTGATCCGGACAACCCTTCAGCGATCCTCGTTACGGCGATCATTCCCACCCAGGTCGGTGGCTGGTGGATGCGCGAATTTGGTATTTTTGACCAAGCCGGTGCGATGATCGCCGTCGCAAAGCCCGTCAGCCAATACAAGCCAACTGCCCAGGAAGGGCAGCTGGAAGACATTCGTTATGAATTCCAGATCGTCATCGGCGAAAATGCTAACGTAACCCTGCTGGTTGATCCGTCTATTTTGCTGGCAAGCCGCGAATGGGTGATGAGCCGCAAGATACCCATGGCGCAGATGATGCGGACGCCCTGGCTGGCGGTCAATTCCATGACAGTGACCGCGCCGCCGGCAAGCCCGGCCCAGGGTGACGCCTATCTTGTTCCGGCCGGCGCAACAGGCGCATGGGCTGCAAATATCGGCCGGATCGCTGAATGGTCCGGCACGGCCTGGTCCTATGCGGTGCCAACCGATGGCCATGGCATTGGCCTGCCGGATGGTCGTATCTTTGAAAGGATCGGCGGCGCCTATGTCGAGTTCCTTGCAAGCCGCGACTGGGTAAATACCCGCATTACGGCGGTGACGAAGCTCAACCGTCTTCCTTGGCTGGCGGTCAATTCCATGACGGTGACCGCGCCTCCGGCAAGCCCGGCCCAGGGCGACACCTATCTTGTTCCGGCCGGCGCAACAGGCGCATGGGCTGCAAACATCGGTCGGATCGCTGAATGGTCCGGCACGGCCTGGTCCTATGCGGTCCCAACCGATGGCCACGGCATTGCCCTGCCGGATGGTCGCCTCTTTGAGAGGGTCGGCGGTGCATATATCGAAAAGCTGGCGCTCGATGCACAATCTGGCCGATGGACCTATGCGGTGGTCGGGGGAACTGCGAACGCGCTTACGGCGACACTGACACCAGCGCCTATCGCTCTAGTGGCCGGATTGCGGTTCAGCGCCTTTGTCCCATTTGTCAACCTAGGTCCGGTGACCCTGGACCTAAACGTGCTCGGGGCAAAAAACGTTGTCGATCGGTTTGGCAGAGGCCTGTCAGGCGGAGAAATGATTGGCTTGGTCGATTTTGTTTACGACGGCACAAAATTTTGGTCCAGCGTCGCCAATCCCCCGTCTCTCGTTGCAAACAGGCCGTACTACGTCAATGCCTTGACTGGCAATGACAGTAATAGTGGCCTGTCTGCAAGCGCTGCTTTCGCCACAATTCAGCGTGCAGTTGATGTCGTGAGCTCACTCGACCTGAATGGGTTTGTGGCTACGATTTCGGTGGCGAACGGCGCCTATTCATCATTCCAAACGAACCGCTCGGCAAGCGGGGGCACCATCTCCATTGTCGGAAATAACGCGTCTCCCCAGAGCGTCGTTGTGGGTGGCGTCAGCGGGAGCCCTGGAATCATCCTGGCTCATGATGGCTATACAGTCTCCGGCTTCACGCCGCAGGGCGCTGCCGGCCAGAGCAACATTTCCGTTTTTGGGGCGTCGGCCACGGTCGGCACGATGTATCACGTGGGTACATCTGGTGGCGGTGCTCACATCGCATGCGGCGCGGGCGGGTCAATATTTCTGACTGGCTCGCATATCATGGCGGGCGGTGCGGCAGTCGGTCACCTCTACGCCGCTGACAGCGGCGTGATCAGATCAGCCAGTGTTTTGCCGACAATGATCTTTGCGACAACCGCGCTGTCCTTCGGGGCATTCGTTGTCGCGACAAATGGCGATATCAATGTGCTCTACGCCAGCATTACCGGAGCAGGTAACGCGATTGGACCGCGCTATGCAGCATCCCTTAACGGCGTGATCAACACCAATGGCTCCGGTGAGAATTACTATCCCGGTTCCTTGGACGGCACCAAATCGACGGGAGGGCAGTATGCTTAATTACAACCACAGTGCCTGGTACTGGGTGGCCGATGACGGGAGGATCTACAGCTCCTCGTGCCAGCATCTGATAGCGGAGGACGATGCTGACTATGTCAATTTCATTGCAGCCGGCGGCACACCGACTACGTGGCCGAGGGACAGGGCAGGCGACCAAACAGTTACGTCCATGCTGGCTGTTGTCGCACCCTATGGTTTGATCGTTGCCTCATCCGCCCTGGATGCCTGTCGGCAGATCCGCCTTTCGGCAATTACCAGCGCCTGCGGGGCCGCCATTGTCGGAGGCTTCACATCTGATGCACTCGGATCGCTGCACATCTATCCGAGCCAGCAGATCGACCAGATCAATCTCATGGGTTCGGTGACCGACAGCCTCTTGCCCGACCTTTCTCCCGATTGGAGCACTCCTTTTTGGTGCCAGGACGAAAACGGCGCATGGGCTTTCCGGCAGCACGACGCTTTGCAGATCCAGCGGGTCGGGAGCGACGGCAAGGCCCATGTTGTGGCCTGCCAGACGAAACTTGCCATGCTGACCGCTGAAGCGAACAGTAAAACCAATCCCGAAGAGATTGCGGCAATAGGCTGGGGGGCGTCTTAACGGCGGGCCGGCTTCACCGACAAAGCATCCGCGTCATTTTGAGCGGGTGGCCGGGGTGCGCAAACACCCCGAGCAACGGGGTCAAGATTAGCGTCCGAACCCGTCCGACAGCACCGAAAGACAACTGTCACACCCGCACCCTGCGCAGGGCCGGCAACATGTGACTGAGTCGAGAGTGAATCACAATTGGAGAATATCAGATGCGGTTCCTGTTCCGCGCTTCTGTTCAGGGCAAAGCAGGGCGCAATTTCTAACGATCTGGAAATCAAATGCCGCCGCTGCGGCTCAATCAATCATCTGAGGCCATCCGAGCCCGCACCCGATCGCCAGGAGCGACAGGGAAACACGCCTACCATGCCAACCGAAACTGATATGCCGCCCTTGCCGGCGAAAGCCCCCGGTCGGAATCGCTACCGACACCGTCACCAGCAGGGCGTTATCCTGATCTGTGAGGATCAGGAGGCCCAAAGCCTGCTCTATGACGCGCTGACAGCCATCCGAAACTGCAAAATCAAAGTGGTGGTAACGTGAAAATTTCCATCCATCATTCATGCTTGGATTTTGAAAGCTATCGGGCGGCACGGGTCAAATCGCTGTTCAACGTCGAAGACGGGAGCGGCTTTGACATCACAGTCGATTTGCCGGTCGAAGACACGCCATGGAAAATCGGGCTTGTCGTTGGCCCGTCCGGGTCAGGCAAAACATCTCTTGGCCGGCGGGTTTTCCAGACGGATAGAATGGCTCGTGTCGATTGGCCGGAAGATAGACCTATAATTGATGCCATTGCTCCTGACCGTGACTTCAATGATGCGACCACGGCGCTTGCTTCGGTAGGTCTTGGTTCGGTTCCGGCATGGCTGCGGCCCTACCACGTTCTTTCAAATGGTGAGAAATTCCGGGCCGATCTTGCCCGGATCGTGTGCGATCAGCCGGAGGAAATCGTCATTGACGAGTTCACAAGTGTCGTGGACCGGCAGATTGCCAAGGCGTGGCGGCGCACCGAAGGGCGCGCGGTTCTGCTGTCTTGTCACTATGATATTGTTGATTGGCTCGACCCGGATTGGGTCTATGACACCGCGACGGGTGAGTTCACCGGGAGGTGTCATCGGCAACGACCCAAGATCACCGTGGAAATCCGCCAAACCAATTGGCAATGGTGGCGCTATTTTGAGCCGCATCATTATCTGAAGCTTCCGCATATGATCGCGGCAACTTGCTATGTCGCCTTTGTTGACGGTGAGCCTGTCGCCCATGTGGCGTTTTCCACCCGGCCCGGCATGGTTGAGGCGCGCGCTTGCCGGCTGGTTGTTATGCCAGAATGTCGTCGCGGTCGTTGGTATGCGGTTTTTGAATGCGGTCTCTGCGGCATGGCGGCGTGGCCAAAACCGCTACGCAATACCCATGCCGACATTGTTCCACACATCACATCCCGGTCTCGCGATGGCCCTGCGCCGCGACCCAAAATGGACGCAAGTTTCCAGCGTTCTCTACGGCGGCAGCAAGGGGAAGAGTGCCAAGTGCGCGGGCATGAAATCCGGCTATGGCGGACATTTCCGCGCCGTCCAGGGCTTCCGCTATATTGAAGGAACGGAGATCCGCGCATGAAGGTCGGTATCATTGGCCAAAAGTGGTTGGCCCAGCAGGTGTTTGATCAGCTCCGGCAATCTTATCAGATTGGCTTTGTGGCAGTCCCGGACGAAACAGACCGGTTGCACACTGCAGCTATGGAGGCAGGCGCCGTGGTCGTCTGCTATAAGAGGGAAGGCCTATGGCGGCTTCTTGACCACCCTGTCGATCTGTTGATCTGCGCGCACGCTTTTGTATTCATACCACCCGAGGTCAGAGCCGTAGCCTCCCAAGCTATCGGCTATCATCCGTCACTGCTGCCTTTGCATAAAGGGCGTCATTCGATTGAGGACGCCATAAAGGCCGGTGATCGCATCACTGGCGGTTCTGTGTATCACCTGACCGACGAAATGGACGCCGGGCCGGTAGTTTCTCAGAATTGGTGCTTCATTCATGAAGGCGAGACCGCACCCGGTCTTTGGCGGAGAGTGCTGGCACCCATGGGGGTGTGGAGATGTTGCTGAATGCTGCTGACCATCTATCCGCGTACGGCTTCATTCCGGCCGAAGAACAGGAAGAGCTGCGCCGACCGGCAGCATGAGTACGGGCGGCGGGGCTAACAACACAAAAGGAATTGTTTTCGTGTCCGAAAGCTAACGCCACTTTGTCCGAAAGGTCGCGCCGCGCCACAGCATTATGCGGGACTTGCGCTGTCTGCCGGTGGTGTCGACGGCTTCATCATCGGCTCGGAATTCCGCGGGCTCACCCAGGTGCGCGGGGCGGGCAACAGCTTTCCCTTCGTCGCTGAACTGGTGCGGCTGGCAGGCGATGTGCGCGCCCTTCTGGGGCCTGCCACCAAGCTGACCTATGGTGCCGACTGGTCTGAATATTTCGGCTACCACCCGCCGGATGGCTCAGGCGAGGTGTTTTTCCATCTCGATCAGCTCTGGGCCTCGCCGGCAATCGATGCAGTTGGCATCGACAATTACATGCCGCTGTCTGACTGGCGCGATAGCGACCTTGGTGGCGGCAATCCGGATGGCGCGCGCCTGGCAGACGACAAATCGGCGATGACGGCGGCGATTGCGAGCGGCGAGGGCTATGACTGGTACTATGCGAGCGGCGCGGACCGGCAGAACCGTGTCCGCTTACCCATTACCGACGGACTTTCGGGCAAGCCCTGGGTTTTCCGCTACAAGGACCTGGTGAACTGGTGGAGCAATCCGCATTTCAACCGCACGGGCGGCGCGGAGCAGGCCGTTGCGACGCCCTGGGTGCCGGGTTCCAAGCCGATCTGGTTTACTGAGCTTGGCTGCCCGGCGATCGATAAAGGTGCCAACCAGCCGAATGTCTTTGTCGATCCGAAATCCTCGGAAAGCACAAGGCCCCACTTTTCCAATGGGGCACGCTCCGACAGCATGCAGCGGCGCTTTCTCGAAGCGCATTTCGACTGGTGGCTGGGTGGCGGCGCGCCGCAAGGCATGGTCGATCCCGAGCATATCTTTGTCTGGACCTGGGATGCGCGGCCTTATCCGGCCTTTCCCAACAATCTCTGGGTGTGGAGCGATGGCGACAACTGGCGCACCGGCCACTGGCTGACCGGCAGGCTGGGCGCAACGACGCTGGCCGATGCCATTGCCGCCATTCTGCATGACCATGGTTTTCCCGAGCATGATGTCTCTCAGGTGAGCGGCGACCTGATCGGCTATATACAGGCCGATACGACATCGGCGCGCGCGCTGATCGAGCCGCTGGCCAGCGCCTATCTGCTCGACGTGAAGGAGGATGGCGGGCGGCTGGTGTTTCGCTCGCGCACGAAGGCGGCGCTCGCCGCACAGGTGATCGATGTGCTGGCCGAGCGCGAGGATGAGTCGGCCTGGAGCGAGATGCGCGGCCATGACAGCGATTTTGCCGCCGAAGTGGTGGCAAGTTTTGCCAATCCGCTGCTGGATTACGAGCAGGCAAGCGTTCGCTCGCGCCGGGCAGGCACGAGCAGCAACCGCATGCTGCGCGCCGATCTGGCCGGCGTGCTGTACGAGGAGGCGGCGCTGACGCTGGTGGAAGCGCTGCTGCGCGACAACCACCTGTCGCGGCGCAGCCTGAGCTTTCCGCTTTCGCCGGCGATGGTTTCGCTGGAAGCGGGCGACGCGATCCGCCTCAGCGAAGGACCGGACGGTGTCTATGTCGTGACCCGCATCGAGGATGGCGAGGTTCGCCGCGTCGAGGCGCGCCGCCACGAGCCGGCTGCGGTCTTGGCGGCCGCACCCTCTGCCCCTGGCCGCACGGCGGGAACGAATGCCAGCTCCGGCTTTTCGCCGGTTGTGCATCTTCTCGACCTGCCGCGGTTTGAAAGCGGCGAGGCGCAAGCCTTTGCGCGGGGCGCTGTCTATGGCCGGCCCTGGCGGCGCGTGCTTTTCTCCAGTTCGCTTGGCACCGAGGCCTATCGCAGCCGCGCGGCTGTGGACAGGCCGGCGCGGACCGGCCGGCTGTCGGCAGACCTTCAGGCCGGTGTCTGGGGTCGCTTTGACCGTTCCGGCGCAATCGAGATCGATCTGTCTTTCGGCGGACTGTCCTCGTCGGATGAGACCTCCGTGCTGTCGGGAACGAACCGGATTGCGGTGCAATGCGCCAGCGGCAGCTGGGAGGTGCTGGGTTTTGCCATGGCGGAAGAAACGGCGCCGAATCACTGGCGGCTCAGCCAGCTGTTGCGCGGGCTTTCCGGCACCGAGGATGGCATGGCGGCGGGCGCGCCTGCCGGATCGCCGGTCGTTGTGCTGGACGAGGCCGTGGTGCCGCTTGGGCTGACGGTTGACGAGCGCGGCATAGCGCAGAACTGGCTGGTCGAGGCGCTGGGCACGGGCGGTGGACAGGCCGGCCCCTTTTCGTTTGCCGGTGGCCTGCGCGCCGAGACACCGCTTGCGCCGGTGCATGCGCGTTGCAGACGGCAGGCCGGTGGCGTGGCCTTCAGCTGGGTGCGACGGGCCCGAAGCGATGCCTATGACTGGGCCGCCACCGATATTCCCCTGGACGAGCCGGAGGACCGCTACCGGCTGGAGCTGATGGCAGGCGTCACGGTGATGCGCAGCGTGGATGTGGCGGGGCCTTTCTATCTCTACACCGACAGCCTTGAACTCAATGATTTTGGTGCAGCGCAGACCAGTTTCCGCATTCGGCTGCGCCAGCTTGGCCGGGCGGTGCCGCTCGGCATCGCACTTGAAACCAATATTCCCGTCAAACGCGAAGGAGATGCATGATGGACAATAGCAAGACCTGGTATCAGTCGAAAACCGTCTGGGGCGCGCTGATCGCGATCAGTGCCTCGCTGCTCCAAATGAGCGGCCGGGACATCTCGGTGAGCGACCAGAATGCGCTTGCCGACGCGATTGTCAGCCTTGCCGGGGCAGTTGGCGGCATCTTTGCCATCTATGGCCGGCTTTCCGCCCGAACGTCGATTTCAGCAACGAAAAGCGGGCCCTTGTCCTGATCGTGAACAGGGGGGCGGCGCATTCATTTGCCATTCAGGCGTCATTGGCTACATAGTTCCCCATTGGTTTGTTTCATAAACCCGTGCGTCACCGTGAGCGGAAGTTGTAGTCATGGCATCAAAAAAGCTGATCGGGATAGTCGCCTCGGCGCTGCTTGGCCTCTCGGTCAGCCAGGCCGCTGCGCTGGACTACCTGATTCTGGTGGCCGGCGATTGCGGTGATGCGGCCTCCAAAGTGGTGCGCGATACCGGCGGGCAGCTGCTTTCGGCGCAGCCATCCAATGATGGCCGCACCTGCGTTGTGACCGTTCTGGTGCAGGGCAGCGGCGAGCGCCCGCGCAAGGTGACGGTACGGGTGCCGATGTAGTAGAAGCGACGGCAAAGGACTTCCCGCCAATCCGTTTCGAGGCTTACATGCGCATTCTCCTGGTCGAAGACGACGTCAACCTGAACCGGCAGCTGACCGATGCGCTGAAGGAGGCCGGCTATGTGGTCGATCAGGCATTCGACGGCGAAGAGGGGCATTATCTGGGCGAAAGCGAGCCCTATGATGCCGTGATCCTCGATATCGGCCTGCCGGAAATGGATGGAATCACGGTTGTCGAGAAATGGCGCCAGTCCGGCAAGGTAATGCCGGTGTTGATGCTGACGGCGCGAGATCGCTGGAGCGACAAGGTGGCGGGCATCGATGCCGGTGCCGACGACTATGTGGCCAAGCCCTTTCATGTCGAGGAGGTTCTGGCACGGGTGCGTGCGCTTATTCGCCGCGCCGCCGGCCATGCCTCTTCCGAACTGACCTGCGGGCCGGTGAAGCTCGATACCAAGGCCTCAAAGGCGACGGTGAACGGCATGGCCATGAAGCTGACCTCGCATGAATTCCGGCTTCTCTCCTACCTGATGCACCATATGGGCCAGGTGGTGTCACGAACCGAACTGATCGAGCACATGTATGATCAGGATTTCGACCGCGACAGCAATACGATCGAGGTATTTGTCGGGCGGTTGCGCAAGAAGATCGGCGTGGACCTGATCGAGACGGTGCGTGGCCTCGGCTACCGTATGCAAGCACCTTCCAATGGTCATTAAATCGGTCACCGCCCGCGTTCTGCTTCTGGCGACAGCCTGGTCGGCGGTGGCGCTGGTGGTGATCGCGCTGGTGATTTCGGCGCTCTATGCCAAATCCTCGGAACGGGCGTTTACCGATCTGCTGCGAGCGCAACTCTACAATGTCATCAACTCCGTCACCATCGGGGACGACAACAGCCTTGCGGGCAATCCGCAACTGGGTGACCTGCGATTTTCGCAGCCGGAAACCGGCTGGTACTGGATTGTCGAACCGCTTGGCACCTTTGCCGCGACGCCGCTGTCTTCCTCCTCGCTGGGCGTGTCGAACATTGCCGTTCCCACCATTCTCAATGTGCCCTTCAACAATCGCTATGAGCGCTTTTACCCGGCGACCGACGCCTTCGGGAACCGCGTCCTGGTGGCGGAGACGGAAGTGGTGCTGGACAGCGAAGGCCGCGCGGCGCGCTTTCGCGTCTCCGGCAATTTGAACATCGTCGATGATGACGTGCGCGGCTTTACCCGCAATCTCTACATCGCGCTTGTCGTGTTCGGGCTTGGCAGTTTGGTGGTGAACGGGTTGGCCATCCTGTTTGGTCTGCGGCCCCTGGACGAGGCGCGCCGGGCGCTGGAAAAGGTGCGGCGCAGCGAGGCCGAACGTCTTGAGGGCGAGTTTCCCCGCGAAATCCAGTCGCTGACCGTCGAGATGAATGCGCTGATCGATAGCAATCGGCGCATTGTCGAGCGGGCGCGCATGCAGGTGGGCAACCTGGCCCATTCCCTGAAAACGCCGATAGCCGTGCTTTTGAACGAGGCGCGGCTGCTGGAAAAGCCGCATGGCGAACTGGTGCGCAGCCAGGCGGAGGCGATGCAGGGGCAGGTGCAATCCTATCTCAACCGTGCCCGCATTGCCGCCCAGCGCGAATCACTTCTGGCCCGCACTGAGGCCGAGCCGGTGCTGGAGCGGTTGATCCGCGTGATGCGGCGGCTGAACCCCGACAAGAATTTCGATCTCACATCGGTGACCTCCGGCCTGTCCTTGGCCATGGAACAACAGGATGTGGAGGAGACTGTGGGCAATCTTCTCGAAAATGCCGCCCGCTATGCCGGCTCAGGCGTCTGGCTGACGATTGCGCCGGCGCTTGCGCCCGAAGGGGCGGATCCGGCCCGGCGCAACTGGGTGGAGATCGTGGTGGAAGATGACGGGCCGGGGCTAGAGCCCGATGACATCAAGGAAGCGCTGAAGCGCGGTCGCAGGCTGGACGAAAGCAAGCCGGGCACAGGCCTTGGCCTGTCGATCGTCGGCGAGATTACCCGCGAATATCAGGGAAGGTTTGAGCTTTCACGCGGCACGCATGGCGGCCTGCGCGCCGTGCTGACGCTGCCGGGCGTGACCAAGGAAGCCGCCTGAGCCGGCGGCATCTGATCGATGGTGGCCGATTGCGCCGGAGGGGGCGAGCCTGTGTCAAAATCTAAATTGTCGAGACGCACAATGGCCTTACAATCACCATGAGTAGGCGACAGAAAGATGCCACACTTTCAAGTTCTGTCTCGACCTTGTTTGCAAAAACGCTAAAAGGTCAGATCAGGCAAATCAGGAACCTGATGCACAAGGTGACTTTATCCCGGCATGTGAATGCCAGAACGGTTGGAGAAGAATGCGCTTGCGCTTTGCCAAATTCGCTGTGTCACCGCTTTTGTCTGCGGCCTTTCTGGCCGGATGCACCACAACCGGTGGCGGGCCTTCGGGCGGGATATTTACCGCGCGCGCGCCAGCCACGCCCTATATTGCAGCCCTTCAGGGCGGCATAGTCGGACGCACGGGCGTGGATATCAGCACGAGTGACCGGCAAAGGGCGCTGGAGGCTGAATATCAGGCTTTGGAAGCGACAGCTGTTGGCCAGCCGGTGGCCTGGAGCGGACGCAACGCCAAGGGCGAAGTGGTGGCCGCCGCGCCCTATCAGGTCGGATCGCAGAATTGCCGCCAATATAGCCATACGCTGTCTGCCGGAGGGCCGGATGTGAAGGCGCGCGGTGTTGCCTGCCGCAATGCCGACGGCACATGGTCGCCCTTGACCTGATGCCGGTTGACACACATCAAGGCTCGCAACAGCGCGAGCGGCGATAGGTCTGCCATAAGATTGCGGCGAAACGCCTCAAATTTGTGTCATCGCTCCGGTTCCGATTGGAAAGGGAGCCGGCTTGAAGTAATTGGCCTACATGGTGTTATGGATCGTACTTGCATGTTTCACGGCCGGGGTCACGGCGCTTCTCATCGCGCCGCTGATGAAGGCGTCGCACCTCACTGTCGCAGACGGCGAGGACGAGGCTGCCGTTTACCGCGACCAGTTGCGCGAAATCGACCGTGACCTGGGGCAGGGGCTGATCGGCGCAGAGGATGCCGGCTATGCCCGCGCCGAAATCGGCCGCCGCCTGCTGGCGGTCGCCGATGCAGCGGCAAAGGTCGCGCCTGCCGGGCGCGCACCGGCGAGGCACCGGCTGGCGACGGCTTTCGTGATCCTCTGTCTTCCCGTCACCGGGCTCTGTCTTTACGTCACGCTCGGTTCGCCCGGCCTGCCTTCGCAGCCGCTGGAGGCGCGTCTGGCCAATCCCGGCAATGACATGGCGCTTCTGGTGGCCAAAGCCGAGCGGCACCTGGCGCAGAACCCCAATGACGGCGCCGGCTGGGACCTTCTGGCGCCGATCTATTTCCGCACCATGCGCCTGCCCGATGCCGACCAGGCCTATCGCAATGCGATCCGGCTTCTGGGCGAGAGCCCGCAGCGGCTGGCGGGGTTTGGCGAAACGTTGGTGGCCACCAATGACGGGATCGTGACGGAAGAGGCACGCGTGGCTTTTGAGCGGGCCGTGGCGCTGGATGCCGGCAATATGCGCGCCCGCTTCTATGTGGCGCTTGCGCTGGAGCAGGCCGGGCGTGCGGCCGAGGCACGCGGCGCCTTTGAAGCGCTGGCCAGGGATTCACCGCCGGGTGCCGCCTGGGCGTCGCTGGTCAACGAGCATATCGCCAAGAATGGTGGCGCGCCGCTGGCCACTGCTGCTGCACCGCAGATGCTTGGCAATCCGAGCGCTGAAGACGTGGCGGCGGCGAAAGACATGTCTCCGGCGGACCGCAGCCAGATGATCAAGGGCATGATCGACAGCCTGGCGGCAAAGCTGAAGGACGATCCGAACAATATCGAAGGCTGGCTGCGTCTGGTGCGCTCCTATCAGGTGATGGGCGATGCGACAAAGGCCAGCGAAGCGCTACAGGCGGGCCTGAAGACATTTCCGGCCGATGGCGAGCCGGGGCGCCGGCTTTTGGCTCTGGCGCGCGAGATCGGAATTCCGGTGGAGGGAGCAACGCAATGACCCGCAAGCAGAAACGCCTGACGGTGATTGCCGGCGGCGTCGGCTTCATTCTGGTCGCCGTGCTTCTGGTGATGTTCGCCTTCAGCCAGTCGATCGCCTATTTCTACATGCCGAGCGATCTGGCGAAAACCAATGTGGCACCCGGCACCCGCATCAGGCTTGGCGGGCTGGTGGAGGCCGGCTCCGTGGTGCGCGGCGAGGGATCGACCGTGAGCTTCAAGGTAACCGATGGCGGGGGCAGCGTGCCTGTCAGCTATACCGGTATCCTGCCCGACCTGTTTCGCGAGGGGCAGGGCGTGGTGACCGAGGGCACGTTCGACACGGCGCACGCCTTCAAGGCCGATTCGGTGCTGGCCAAGCATGACGAAAACTACATGCCGCGCGAAGTGGCCGACCGCCTGAAGGAACAGGGCGTCTGGAAAGACCCGAAGGAGGCGACCCGATGATCATCGAGATTGGCCATTATGCCCTCGTGCTGGCGCTGGCGACCGCGCTGATTGCCTCCATCCTGCCGGTGATCGGGGCCAGACGTGGCGATACCGCGCTGATGGACCTGGCGCCTTTGGCCACGATCACGCTGTTCTGTCTTGTCGCCTTTTCGTTTTCCGTACTGACCTGGGCCTATGCGGTCTCGGATTTCTCGCTGCTCAATGTCTGGGAAAACTCCCATTCGCTGATGCCGATGGTCTACAAGATCACCGGCGTCTGGGGCAATCACGAGGGCTCGATGATGCTGTGGCTTTTGACGCTGACGCTGTTCAGCGCGCTGGTCGCTATATTCGGGCGCAACCTGCCGGATACGCTGAAGGCCAATGTTCTGACAGTACAGGCCTGGATCACGGTGGCCTTCCTGCTGTTCATCCTGTTCACGTCCAATCCTTTCATGCGCCTTGATCCGGCGCCGGCGGAAGGCCAGGACCTCAACCCGGTGCTGCAGGATTTTGGCCTCGCCATCCATCCGCCACTTCTCTATCTCGGCTATGTCGGCTTTTCCGTCTGTTTCTCCTTTGCCGTGGCAGCGCTGATCGAAGGGCGTATTGATGCGGCCTGGGCGCGCTGGGTGAGACCCTGGACGCTGGCGGCCTGGACGTTTCTGACCGCCGGAATTGCGATGGGCTCCTACTGGGCCTATTACGAACTGGGCTGGGGCGGCTGGTGGTTCTGGGATCCGGTGGAAAACGCGTCCTTCATGCCCTGGCTTGCCGGCACTGCCCTTCTGCATTCGGCGCTGGTGATGGAAAAGCGCGAGGCGCTGAAGATCTGGACGGTGCTTCTTGCCATCATGACCTTTTCGCTGTCGCTGCTCGGCACGTTCCTGGTGCGCTCCGGCGTGCTGACCTCCGTGCATGCCTTTGCCACCGACCCGTCGCGTGGCATCTTCATTCTTGCCATCCTCAGCTTCTTCATTGGCGGCGCCTTCGTGCTGTTTGCCTGGCGGGCGCCGCAGCTGAAGAGCGGCGGACTGTTTGCGCCCATTTCGCGCGAGGGGGCGCTCGTCCTCAACAACCTGATCCTGACCGTCTCGACCGCCACCGTTTTGACCGGCACGCTCTATCCGCTGGTGCTGGAAACGCTGACCGGCGAGAAAATCTCCGTCGGTGCGCCTTTCTTCAATCTTTCCTTCGGTCTGCTGATGATACCGCTGCTTCTGGCGGTGCCCTTTGGGCCGCTGCTGGCCTGGAAGCGCGGCGATCTTTTGGGCGCCCTGCAACGCATCTATGTGGTCGCGGGCATGGCGCTGGTGGCGGGCTTTGCTTTCTTCTATGCGCAAAATGGCGGCCCGGTTCTGGCGGCGCTGGGTCTGGCGCTCGGCTTCTACCTCATCTTCGGATCGCTGACCGATCTCTGGTACCGCGCCAATTTCGGCAAGCTTGCCTTCAAGATCGCCTTTGCCCGTTTCAAGGGCCTGCCGCGCTCCGCCTTCGGTTCGGCGCTGGCGCATATGGGGCTTGGCGTGACCGTGCTGGGCATTGTTGCCGTGACCACGTTTGAGACCGAGCATGTGCTGGAGATGAAGCCCGGCATGCGCGCCGAGGCCGGCGGCTATAGCCTCGTGTTTGACGGGCTTCGTGAGGCGATCGGTCCGAATTTCACCGAGGAACGCGGGCATTTCACCGTGAGCCGAAATGGCGCGGTGGTCGCCGATGTCTGGTCCTCCAAGCGCATCTATACGGCGCGGCGCATGCCGACCACCGAGGCCGGTATCCTGACCTTTGGCGCAAGCCAGCTTTATGTTTCGCTGGGCGACCCGATGACCGATGGCGGTATCGTCGTGCGCATCTGGTGGAAGCCATGGATCCTGTTCATCTGGGGTGGCGCGGTGGTGATGATGATCGGCGGCTTCGTGTCGCTTTCGGATCGCAGGCTTCGGGTGGGTGCGCCCAGCCGTCGCGCCAAGCCCGTAAAGCTGGCGATGGAGCCGGCGGAATGATCGGCCAAAAGGGACAGACCCCCTCTGGCCTGCCGGCCATCTCCCCCACAAGGGGGGAGACAGGCTGGAGCCGACGCCTCGTCACCTGGCTTTCGGGTTTGCAAGCTGTCGCGCCAACGGTTGCCCCATATTCTCTCCCCCCTTGTGGGGGAGATGGCCGGCAGGCCAGAGGGGGTCTCTATTACGTACTCCTCATCCTTGCCGTGGTTCTCACACCGCTGCCGGCGCTGGCCGTCAATCCCGACGAGGTCTTGAAGGACCCGGTACTGGAGGAGCGGGCGCGCAACCTGTCTGGTCAGCTGCGCTGCATGGTCTGCCAGAACCAGTCGATTGACGATTCCAATGCCGAACTGGCGCGCGACCTGCGCGTGCTGGTGCGCGAACGGATTGTCGGCGGTGATAGCGACACCCAGGTGATCGATTATGTCGTGTCTCGCTATGGCGAGTTCGTGCTGTTGAAGCCGCGCCTCAGCGGCAAGACGATTGCGCTCTGGTCCATGCCGGCCGTGCTGCTGGTGGTCGGCGGCTTTTGCGTGTTCGTCATGTCGCGTCGCCGGACCCGCAGCGGCGTGGAAAAACCGCTGACGCCGGAAGAGCAGGCGCGTATCGATGCGCTGCTGGGCAAGTAATCCGCCTTTGCTATTTTCGCGTTATCTTCAACATTACGAACAATTCACCTGGCGGACACGTGCAGTTAACGTGGGGCTCCCTATATCTTCAGTCATCCACCGCAGCCGGTTCGCCGGCACTCCAGTCCAGAAGACAGTTCCACGCAGAATGAACAGAAGGTATCGAACCATGAGCAAAATCGGACGCCCCACGCTGAAGACCGTGTTGAAGGGAACGACCGTCGCCGGTATCGCGGCCGTCATGCTTTCCACGGGCATTCCGGTCCATGTTTATGACTCTTTCGCACAACCCGTGACGGTCAATGCACCGCAGGCGCCAAGCTTTGCCGATGTGGTCTCGGCCGTATCGCCGGCCGTCGTTTCCGTGCGGGTGCAGTCCGATGCGACCCCGGTATCCGACAATAGCGGCAATGGCTTTTCCTTCAATTTCGGCGGTCGCGGCTTTGACGAACTGCCGGACGACCACCCGCTGAAGCGCTTCTTCCGCGATTTCGGCGGCCAGAACGGTGGTCCCAACGGTGGCCAGAATGGCGCCCCCAACGGCCGCAATGAACAGCGCGCCGATAAGAACCCGACCCGTCCGCATCACCTGCGTCCGACGGCACAGGGGTCCGGCTTCTTCATCTCCGAGGACGGCTATGTGGTGACCAACAATCACGTGGTGGATGATGGCTCCGCCTACACGGTGGTGATGGATGATGGCACCGAGCTTGACGCCAAGCTGGTCGGCAAGGACAGCCGCACCGATCTGGCGCTGCTCAAGGTCGATGCCAACCGCAAATTCACCTATGTGAAATTCGCCGATGATACCAAGACCCGCGTCGGTGACTGGGTCGTGGCTGTCGGTAACCCGTTCGGGCTTGGCGGCACCGTGACCGCCGGTATCGTTTCGGCTCGTGGCCGTGATATCGGCTCCGGCCCCTATGACGATTTCCTCCAGGTGGACGCAGCCGTCAACCGTGGCAATTCCGGTGGCCCGACCTTCAACCTGAATGGCGAAGTGGTCGGAATCAATACCGCGATCTTCTCGCCGTCCGGTGGCAGCGTCGGCATTGCCTTCGCCATCCCCGCCTCGACCGCCAAGGACGTGATTGCCGACCTGCAACAGGATGGCAAGGTCGAGCGCGGCTGGCTTGGCGTGCAGATCCAGCCGGTGACGCAGGATATTGCCGAATCGCTGGGGCTTGCCGAGCCGAAGGGCGCGCTGGTTGTTGCGCCGCAGGACAATTCTCCGGGGGGCAAGGCCGGCATCAAGCAGGGTGACGTGATCACCGCCGTCAATGGCGAGCCGATCAAGGATGCCCGCGACCTTGCCAAGAAGGTTGCCGTGCTCGGCCCGAACAAGAAGGTGGACGTCACCATCTGGCGCGCCGGCAAGTCACTGTCCGTGCCTGTCACGCTGGGCAATCTTGCCAGTGACGATGCCGCCAAGGCCGAAAATAGCCCGACCGAACAGACACCGCAGCCTTCGAGTGAAAAGGCGCTTGCCAGCCTCGGCATCACGGTTGCGCCAAGTGAAGACGGCACTGGCGTATCGGTAACCGATGTTGACCCGGATTCGGATGCCGCTGCCCGTGGCCTGCGCCAGGGCGAGACGATTACCTCGGTCAACAACCAGGACGTCAAGACGGCCGCCGACATCAGCAAGATCATCGAGGCTGCCCGCAAGGATGGCCGCTCGCGCGCCCTGTTCCAGGTGGAATCGCAGGCCGGCAGCCGCTTCATCGCACTGCCGATCAACGAAGGCTGATCAGCCTGATCCATGCATGACAGGGCGCCGGGCCGGCGATGGTCCGGCGCCCTTTTTCATTTTCAGGAGGCCCAGAAGATGCAGAGCGATACAACGCATGTGCAGACCGGCGCGGAATCCGCTTTTACGGAAGGCCAGCGGGAGGATATGGTCCCGCATATGAAGATTCTGGTGATTGAAGACGATCTCGAGGCCGCGGCCTATATGACGAAAGCCTTTCGCGAGGCGGGCATTGTCGTGGACCATGCAAGCGATGGCGACAGCGGGCTCTTCATGGGCTCGGAAAATGCCTATGATGTGATGGTGATCGACCGCATGCTGCCGCGCCGTGACGGCTTGTCGGTGATCAGCGAGCTGCGCAAGCGCGGCGTCAATACGCCGGTGCTGATCCTCTCCGCACTTGGCCAGGTGGATGACCGCGTAACCGGGCTTCGCGCCGGTGGCGACGATTATCTGCCAAAGCCCTATGCCTTCAGCGAACTTCTGGCGCGTGTCGAGGTTTTGGGACGGCGCAAGGGAACGCCCGAGCAGGAAATGGTCTACCGCGTCGGCGATCTGGAGCTTGACCGGTTGTCGCATGAGGTCAAGCGCGCTGGCAAGGACGTGCTTTTGCAGCCGCGCGAGTTTCGCCTGCTGGAATATCTGATGAAGAATGCCGGCCAGGTGGTGACGCGCACCATGCTGCTGGAACATGTCTGGGACTATCATTTCGATCCGCAGACCAATGTCATCGACGTGCATGTGTCGCGTCTGCGCTCCAAGATCGAGAAGGATTTCGACCGCCCGCTGCTGAAGACCATTCGCGGTGCCGGCTATATGATGAAGGACGAGGCGTAAGGTGTCGAAAAGCCGCTTGCGCCTGCTGTTCCGCTCGACGGCCGTGCGGCTGTCGGCGATCTACATCGTGCTGTTTGCCTTCTGCGCCGCCGTGCTTGTCGTCTATGTGACGGCGATGTCGGAACGTCTTCTGGCGCAGCAGGTACGCGAGGCCCTGACGCAGGAGGCGAGCGATGTGCGCGGCGCCTATGATCGCGGCGGCATCAACCTTCTCCTGCGCATGATGGAGCGCCGGGCCCGCCAGCCGGGCGCCAATCTCTATGTGATTGCCAGCCCGACCGGCGAAATGCTGGCCGGCAATGTGGCGACCGTGGAACCCGGCGTGCTGGACAGCGAGGGCTGGACGGGCATGCCCTTCCGTTACGAGCCCTTTACCGAGACCGGCCCGCCGCGTCCGCATGTGGCGACGGCCACCGTGTTTTTTCTCGACAATGGCTTGCGGGTGATGGTCGGGCGCGATCTCGGTGAGCCGGGCCGCTTCCGCTTCATCGTACGCCGCGCGTTGATGGTGGCTTTGGCGATCATGGGATTTGGCGCGCTGATAATCTGGTTCGGCATTGGCCGCAATGCGCTGAAGCGGATCGACCGGATGTCGGCGGCCAGCACGAAGATCATGGCCGGTGATCTTTCGCAGCGTCTGCCTGTCGGCATGTCCGGCGATGAGTTCGACCGCTTGTCGGAATCGCTGAATTCCATGCTGGAGCGGATCGAGAAGCTGAACGAGGGCCTGCGCCAGGTTTCCGATAATATTGCCCATGATTTGAAGACGCCGCTGACGCGTTTGCGCAACAAGGCCGCCGATGCCCTGTCCGAGGACCGGGAAGAGGTCCGCAAGCTCGCCCTGGAAGGCATTATCGGCGAATCCGACCAGCTGATCCGCACGTTCAATGCACTGTTGATGATTTCGCGCGTCGAGGCCGGATCCATGGCTGCCGAAATGAGCGCCGTCGATCTGTCTGAAATCTCCTCCGATAGCGCCGAGCTTTACGAGCCGGTGGCAGAAGAAGCCGGGCTTTGTCTGGTGACGGAAATCGAGCCGGGCCTGACCGTGCAGGGCAATCGCGAACTGATCGGCCAGGCGATCTTCAACCTTCTCGACAATGCGATCAAATATGCAGCCGGAGCGACGGGCGACCAGCCGATCCGCGTCTCGCTTGCCCAATCGCCGCAGGGGCTGAGGCTATCGATTGCCGATAGCGGGCCGGGCATTCCCGCCAACAAGCGTGAGGACGTGCGCAAACGTTTCGTGCGTCTCGACGAAAGCCGATCCAAGCCCGGCACGGGTCTGGGCCTGTCTCTGGTGGAGGCGGTGATGGGACTGCATGGCGGGCGGCTGGAATTGTCGGCCACCCATGGCGATGATGCGCCGGTGCCGGGCCTCACGGTCACCATGGTCTTCCCCGTCCAAAAGCCTTAAACACTCTTCTCGGGAGAGCAGGGAGGACGAATAGTGACGGAGAAGCCACGACGCCTGGCAGATGTGCAAGCCGACATCATCAAGCCATTCAACCAGACCGAGGCAAAGGCTGCCCTATCGGCGCTGAAGGACATGGCTGCTGGTGAACCGGCGATTGCGGCAATGCTGGCTGACGGCGGCGCGCTGCGCGATTTTCTGGTCGCGGCTCTGTCACTCTCGCCTTACCTCAAGGATATCGCCGTCCTGCGTCCGGCGCTTCTGGCCGCAGCCATAACCCAGCCGCTGGAGGAGCTTCTTTCGGCAGCGCTTGCCCAGGCGCGCGATTGCTGGCGGGGCCGAGACGATGGCACGATCCCCTCGGAAGCCGAGGTGATGGTGGCGCTGCGCTGCGCCAAGCGCGAGGTGAGTTTCCTGCTGGCGCTGGGCGATCTTGGCCTCTTGTTTCATGCGCGCGAAACGACCGGCTGGCTGAGCGGGCTTGCCGATGCGGCGGTGGCAGCTGCCATCGATCACCTGCTATTGTCAGCCCATGGCAGCGGCAAGCTGAGGCTTGCCGACCCGGCGCGGCCGAGCCACGGTTCCGGGCTGATCGTTCTGGGCATGGGCAAGCTTGGCGCCCATGAGCTGAATTATTCCTCCGATATCGACATTGTGGTGTTCTTTGACCCGGATGCCGGCATTTTGCCCGACCCTTTCGAGGCAACCGAAGTCTATGGCCGGATGATGCGCCGGCTGATCCGCATTTTGCAGGAGCGCACCGGCGACGGCTATGTGTTTCGAACGGACCTTCGGCTGCGACCCGATCCGGGCTCCACCGCACTTGCCGTGCCGGTCGATGCCGCGCTCATCTATTACGAAGGGCGCGGGCAGAACTGGGAGCGGGCCGCCTATATCAAAGCGCGGCCAATGGCGGGCGATCTGGCTGCCGGCGCGGGCTTCCTGCGCGACATGGTACCCTTCGTTTTTCGCAAATATCTCGATTATGCGGCGATTGCCGACATTCACTCGATCAAACGGCAGATCCATGCGCATAAGGGCCATGGCGCGATTGCAGTAAAGGGCCATGACGTGAAGCTGGGTCGCGGCGGCATTCGCGAGATCGAGTTTTTTGCGCAGACGCAGCAGCTGATTGCCGGCGGGCGCATGCCGGCTCTGCGCGAACGGCGCACCGAGGATGCGCTGAAGGCGCTGGCCGCCGCCAACTGGATCACCCCGGACATTGCCGCGGCGATGACCGACGGCTACTGGTTTTTGCGCAATGTCGAGCACCGCATCCAGATGGTGCGTGACGAGCAATCGCACCGGCTGCCCGAGACCGAAAGCGAGCTGAAGCGCATTGCCCTGATGCTGGGCTTTGCCGATACAGCCGGCTTTGCGCAGCGGCTGGAAGGCGTGCTGCGCATGGTGGAACGCCGCTATGCCAAGCTGTTCGAGCAGGAGGCGAAGCTTTCCGGCAGCGATGGCAATCTGGTGTTTACCGGGCAGAGCGACGACCCGGAAACGCTGAAGACACTATCCAAGCTGGGCTTTGCCCGACCAGAAGACATGTCGCGCGTGATCCGCACCTGGCATTACGGGCGTTATCGCGCCACCCAATCGGTGGAGGCGCGCGAACGCCTGACGGAACTGATGCCGGATCTGCTTGCTGCCTTCGGCGACAGCAAAAGGGCCGATGATGCGCTCTTGCGCTTTGATGGCTTCCTGAAGGCCCTGCCGGCCGGCATCCAGCTGTTTTCGCTGCTTGGCAACAATCCCGGTCTCTTGTCGCTGGTGGTGACGATCATGTCGGCGGCACCAAGGCTTGCGGCAATCGTTGCTGCGCGTCCGCATGTGTTCGACGGCATGCTGGACCCTGGACTGATGGCGGAAATCCCGACGCGCGACTATCTGGCCGAACGGCTGTCGAGCTTTGTCGGTGCTGCGCGCCACTATGAGGAAGTGCTCGACCGGTTGCGCATCTTTGCCTCCGAACAGCGCTTTCTGATCGGCATCCGCTTGCTGACGGGCGCGATTACCGGCGTGCAGGCCGGGCGGGCCTTTACCGATCTTGCCGATCTCATCATCGAGCAAGCGCTTGGTGCCGTGATGGACGAGATGCGCCAGGCGCATGGAGACTATCCGGGCGGGCGGGTTGCGGTGATGGGCATGGGCAAGCTCGGCAGTTTCGAGCTGACGGCCGGTTCCGATGTCGATCTCATCCTTCTCTATGATTATCCGCAGGATGTGCTGGAATCGGATGGCGCAAAGCCGCTGGATGCCGTTCGCTATTTTACCCGCGTGACGCAAAGGCTGATCGCGGCCCTGTCTGCCCCGACGGCGGAGGGCATCATTTTCGAGGTGGATCTGCGGCTGCGCCCCTCCGGCAACAAGGGGCCGGTGGCCAGCCGTATCAGTGCTTTCCGCAAATACCAGCAGGAAGAGGCCTGGACCTGGGAGCATATGGCGCTGACGCGGGCGCGGCTGATCTGCGGCGATGACAGCCTGATCGCCGAGGTGGAAACCGTGATTGAAGAGGTGCTGAGCGCACCGCGCGACTGGGCAAAGATCGCCGCCGACGTGGCCGAGATGCGGGCGCTGATCGACAAGGAAAAGCCGCCGAAGGACAGCTGGGATTTGAAGCTGATACCGGGCGGGCTGATCGATATCGAATTCCTGGCGCAATATCTGCAGCTGATGCGACCGGATACTGGTGCCGTGCAGCCGGTAGATCGCACCGGAACGGCGGCAGCGCTAGCCCAAGCCTCCGGCGATCTTCTCTCCGCCGACGATCGCGATACCTGCCTTGCGGCGCTGACGCTTTATACGGAGCTGTCGCAGATCATAAGGCTCTGTGTCGAGGGCAGGTTCGAGCCGAAGGATGCGCCGGCGGGTCTTATCGAACGGCTCTGTGCCGGCGCCGATGCGCCAAGCCTGAAGCTGATCGAGGCGGATCTCAAGCGGCTGTCGAAGTCTGTTCGGTCGATTTTCCTGACAGCTGTTTCGCCGCGGCGGGCGGCCTCTGGGGGATGAACAGGGCGACCACCGTGCCATTGCCGATCTTGGAGCGGATGCGCATGGACCCGCCATGCAGGGCAACGAGCGAGCGCGAGATGGCAAGTCCGAGACCCGAGCCGCCCTTGCTCTTGGCATACTGGCTCTGAACCTGTTCGAAGGGCTGGCCGATCTTGCCAAGCGCCAGTTTCGGGATGCCGATGCCGGTATCGGCAATGGTCAGTACCACGCCGCGTTCCGACTGTCGGGCGCGCAATTCGATGCGGCCACCGTCATTGGTGAATTTCACCGCATTGGACAGGAGGTTCAACAGGATCTGTTTTACCGCACGTCGGTCGCCGGCCATATGCAGGCCTTCGGTGACACGCTGCGTGACGGCGATGTTCTTCTCCTGCGCCGGGATGGAGGTGAGACGCAGGCTTTCCTCGATCAGCGGGGCAAGATCGATCATCTCGCAATGGATGCGCATATGCCCGGCCTCGATCTTCGACATGTCGAGAATGTCGTTGATGACATTGAGCAGGTGCTTGCCGCTCTCGTGGATGTCGCGGGCATATTCGCTATATTTCGGCGAACCGACCGGGCCGAACATGCCGTTGAGCAGGATTTCCGAAAAGCCGAGAATGGCGTTGAGCGGCGTGCGCAGCTCATGGCTCATATTCGCGAGAAACTCCGACTTTGCCTTGTTGGCGGCTTCGGCGCGTTCCTTTTCCGCCTGGTAATTGGCATTGGCGGTGGACAGTTCTGCCTTCTGGCGTTCCAGCTTTTTCTGCGAGGAGGAAAGATCGCCAATCGTGGCCATCAGCCGGCGCTCGGATTCGCGCAAGCGCTCCTGATGCCGCTTCAGTAGTGAAATATCGGTGCCGACCGACACCATGCCACCATCGCGGGTGCGCCGCTCGTTGATCTGCAGCCAGCGCTCATCAGCCAGTTGGACTTCCGTGGTGCGCGAAAAGCCGCTGTGATCAGGATCGGCAATGCGCCGCTCGATGACGGGCCGTGCGGCGGTCGCCATCAGGATGCTTTTCTCAGTACCGGGCACAAGCAGGCCATCCGGCAGTCCATAGGCCTGCTGGAAATGGGTGTTGCACATCACGAGGCGATCATTCTTATCCCACAGGACGAAGGCCTCGGATGTGCATTCGATGGCGTCTGCCAGCCGCTGGTCGGCCTCGGCATAGCGTTCGGCAAGCCGGTGCTGCTCGGTGACGTCCATGGCAATGCCGATGACATGCGTGCGCCCCGTGCTGGAGCGCATGATCTGGGCACGGGCTCGCATCCAGACAAAATGTCCGGCTGCATGGCGCATGCGAAACACCTGGTCGATCTGCTTTGTATTGCCGCGTCCGACAGCGCGCGCCAAAGCAAACAGATTGCCATCGGCCGGATGCATCATGCGGGCAGCTTCGCTGAAGGACAGGACATTATTGCCGGGCGGCATGCCGAGCATTTCATACATGGAGCGCGACCAGAAAAGGCGGCGATTGGAAAGATCGAAATCCCAAAGGCCGCAACGGCCGCGCGACAAGGCAGTTTCGACGCGCAGGTTGGATTCCAGAAAGATCTCGTCGGCATCGCGGGCGCGCTTCACCTGCATGTAATAGGCGTAGAGAATGACCAGCAGTACCGAGGAAATGCCGGTAAACAGCGTGACATTGAGCGAGACCTGCTGGCGCCAGAAATCATTGATCGAGCCGAGAGAATGGGCCGCGACAATCAGACCGCCACCGCCAACGCTCTTGATCGCGGCATAGTGTGGCACGCCGTTGAAGGTGGTTTCGATAATGCCGTCGTCATCGCCGAAGCGGCGCAGGGCGACCATTTCCGGCAGGAATGAATCAAAGCGTGCGCCAAGATAAGGCGCATCATCCGACGAACTGGCATAGATGCGCCCGGCATTGTCGACGAGAATGACAAGCGCGTCCGGTTGCAGTTTTGTCTGCGGCAGGAAGAGGGCGAGGCGCGCTTCGGCAGCCTGTCGGTCGGCATTGGCGAAATCGGCATCATGCCCGACAAAGGCCGCCGAACTGGCCGCTGCCAGAAGCGCCGTCGTCTGGCGCGCGGCCTCTTCCATGCGGGCACGTTCCGACACGAGACCCATAAGGCGCGAGGCCGCAACCACGGCCAGAAATGCGATGATGAGAAGCGGGATGGAGCGCTTCAGCCACAGTTCTGCGCTGGGAAGGCGCAAGACCCGGCGCTTGACGGATGCCTGCCAGTCTCCGGAGATCAGCCAGGCCAGCGTGGCCCGGTCCGGAAATTTGAAACGCAGCCGCCCTTCGGCCGCAGTTTCCCGCTGCACGTCCGCCATCGTTCTGGAATATCCCTCGTGAGTGATTCGCAATGCCGCTTGCGATCTAAGGGCAGTGAATCATTGCCGATTCGGCTTGTCCAGAGGCGAGGTTAAGAAAATTTTAACCATAATGGAAACAAGCGGTTTTGGAACATTCCGCTTGTACCCGTTTAACTGCGCTGAACGGCGTGTGGCACGGCATTTTTGAGGCCGTGCCGGTCGCTCGACATTCAGCCTTTCAGCATGCGCTCGACGATGTCGCCGACATCGGCCGAGAGCTTCGGCGAGCGCTGGATTTCCACAAGCGCCGAGCGGGCCAGATCGGCACGCAGTGATTCCAGCGACCGCCAGGAACGCATGGAGGTGAGGATGCGCGCGGCAAGCTGCGGATTGCGCGGATCGATCGCCAGGATCTGCTGGGCGAGGAACCGGTATCCCTCGCCATCGGCACGGTTGAAGCCGGTGGGATTGGAAAAGGCGAAGGAACCGATCAGCGAACGCACGCGGTTTGGATTGGTGCCAACGAACTGGGGATGGTCCATCAGCGCCTTGATACGGGCAAGGGCCGCATCGCCGGGAATGGTGGCCTGGATGGTGAACCACTTGTCGAGAACCAGCGCATTGTCGCTGAAGCGCTGGAGGAATGTATCCAGAGCCTCATGCGTCAGCGCGTCATCCGGGAAGCGATGCGCCAGAACGGTGAGCGCCTGTGTCATGTCGGTCATGTTGTCGGATGAGGCAAAGGCGTCCGCTGCACGCTGTGCGCCTCCTTCCGCATAGGCGAGATAGGAAAGCGCGCTATTGCGCAGCGCGCGCCTGCCGGCGCCTGCCGCATCCGGCGTGAAGGCGCCGTTCCTGGCCATTGTCGCAAACAGCGTTTCGAAGACGGAGGATCCGGCCTTGGCGATGAGGGCGATAATGCCCTGGCGGCCGGCATGGATGGCATCCGGATCATTATTGCCGCCAAGCTCGCGGGCAATGTCGCTTTCGCTGGGCAGGGCCAGCGCCTGGGCGCGGAAGGCCGGTTCCAGCGTTTCATCGGCGGCCGCTTCCAGAAGGGCTGTGACAAGCGCGTCATCGCAGGAGATTGCGCGGCCCTCGCGTGCATCGCGGGCGGCCTGTATCAAGTTTGGCAGAGCCAGATCCGTCAGCGCCTGCCAGCGGGCAAACAGATCGCTGTCATGGCGGGCAATATGAGCCAGATCGGCCGGGGCCTGCTTGAAATCGAGATTGATCGGTGCCGAGAAGCTGCGGTTGAGCGAGAGGACAGGACGCGCTGCAATGCCGGTGAAGGTGAAATCCTGCTTGCGCTCGGTCAGATGCAGCACATCGCCCGAGACTTCGCCGCCCGATACCGAGGCCGGCTCGGCAATCGAGCCATTGTCGAGGATGAGCGCAAAGGACAGCGGAATGTGCATCGGTTCCTTGACCGACTGACCGGGCGTTGCAGGCACCATCTGTTCGAGCGACAGCGTGAAGCTCTGGCTTGCTGCATCATAGGCGCCAGACGCGGTGACCATCGGCGTTCCGGCTTGATGGTACCAGCGGGAAAATTGCGTCAGATCGCGGCCGCTGACTTCGGCAAAGCAGGCGACGAAATCCTCGACGGTTGCGGCCTCGCCATCATGACGCTCGAAATAGAGATCCATGCCCGCCTTGAATGTATCGCGGCCCAGAAGGGTGGCGATCATGCGGGTGACTTCGGAGCCCTTCTCGTAGACGGTCGTCGTATAGAAATTGTTGATTTCACGGTAGCTCGTCGGGCGCACCGGATGGGCGAGCGGGCCGGCATCTTCCGGGAACTGTTCCGCCTTCAGGTGACGCACTTCGGCAATGCGCTTGACGGCACGCGAGCGCATGTCGGCGGAGAATTCGTGATCGCGATAGACCGTCAGGCCTTCCTTCAGGCACAGCTGGAACCAGTCGCGGCAGGTGATGCGGTTGCCGGTCCAGTTGTGGAAATATTCGTGCGCGATGATCGCTTCGATATTGGCATAGTCCTGATCGGTCGCCGTTTCCGGATCTGCCAGAACATATTTGTCGTTGAAGACGTTGAGGCCCTTGTTCTCCATGGCGCCCATGTTGAAATCGGACACGGCAACGATCATGAAGATATCAAGATCATATTCGCGGCCGAAGCGCTCTTCGTCCCACTTCATGGAGCGCTTCAGGGCGTCCATGGCATAGGCGGCGCGTGCCTCTTTGCCGTGCTCGACATAGATCTTCAGCGTGACCTCGCGCTCCGACATCGTCGTGAACGTGTCTTCGACGACACCGAGATCGCCGGCAACCAGCGCAAATAGATAGCTTGGCTTGGGGAAGGGGTCGAACCAGGCGGCGAAATGCCGACCTTCGTCATAATTGCCGCCACCGAGGAAATTGCCGTTCGACAGAAGCACCGGATTGGCGGCCTTATCGGCAATGATGGTGATCGTGTAGGGCGCGAGCACATCCGGGCGATCGGGGAAATAGGTGATGCGCCGGAAACCTTCCGCCTCGCACTGCGTGCAATAGACGCCATTGGTGCGATATAGACCCATCAGCTGGGTATTGGCTTCCGGATTGATGATCGTGATGATGGTGACTTCGAAGGGCACGCTTTCCGGCAAGCCGCGGATCGTCAGGCTTTCCGGCGTTACGTCAAACTGTCCGGCCGGAAGCTCGTTCTGATCGAGACGCAGTTCGGCAAGCGTCAGTTCATCGCCGTCGAGTACCAAAGCTTGGCCGAAATCAACGCCGTCGCGGCGATGGAAGATCAGCCGGGTTTCAATACGAGTGGCAGCCGGATCCAGCTCAAAGGTAAGATCGACGCGTTCCAGGACGAAGTCAGTGGGGCGGTAATCTGCCAGATGCACAATCTGACCCGTGTCTGTACGCATGATGTTCCCTGATTTGGACGTGTCTATTGATATCAGACGGTCTTTTGACAATCGCGTTCCGGGCAATATTGCATCGAAAACTGAACGATTGTTAAAGCCGTGCTGAAATCGGACAGCCATCGGCGTAAGATTCGGCTGAAGCCTCGATACAATTGATGGGTGCATCAGCATTCGTGATGAATGATCGCCGCCAAGTTCGATAGTCTGTCGCTTCGCGAGTCATGTTTCAAATTCGGTCCGTCATCCTCGGCCCGGCCGCAACGAGCCTTAGTATGAGTTCCGAAACGCAGGATCCCTTACGGGGGATCACGATGAAGATCCTGTCCGTCATCGTTTTTCTTTGCATGCAGACCTGCATCAAATCGGCAGGGCCGGATATTCCGGCGGGTCAGATCACTTTCTTTCGTTCGGCTTTTGCACTGGTGCCGATCCTTGGCTATCTCGCGCTGAACGGCGATCTGAAGACGGCGTTTCGCACCGACAGTCCCTTTGGCCATCTGAAGCGCGGGCTCTTGGGTATTTCCGCCATGGCCTGTGGTTTTTACGGGCTTATCCACCTGCCGCTGCCCGATGCCATTGCCATCGGCTATGCTTCCCCGCTGATGGCCGTCATTTTCGCCTCGCTGATTCTCAAGGAGCAGGTCCGCGTCTACCGCTGGACGGCTGTAGCACTTGGTATTTTCGGGGTGCTGATCATCACCTGGCCGAAACTGTCGCTGTTTGGCGCAGGCGGCATGGAAAAGAACCAGGCCATCGGTGCGATGGCCGTTCTCCTATCTGCGGTGATCGGTGGTCTTGCCATGGTGCAGACGCGCCAATTGGTGCGCACGGAAAAGACCGCCACGATCGTCGTCTATTTCTCGCTGACCGCCTCGGTGTTTTCGCTGCTGAGCCTGCCCTTCGGCTGGGCGGTGTTGTCGCTCGAGGAGGCGGTGTTTCTGGTCGTATCCGGCTTTTGCGGCGGACTGGCGCAGATTTTCCTCACGGAAAGCTATCGGCATGCGGATGTTTCGACGGTTGCGCCGTTCGAATATTCCTCGATCATTCTGGGAATAGCGATTGCCTATGTGCTGTTCGGCGATGTGCCCACCTGGCAGATGCTGCTTGGCACGGTGATTACCGTATCGGCCGGCATCTTCATCATCTACCGCGAGCACCAGCTGGGGCTTGAACGCAAGGCAGCGCGGAAGGCGTCGTCGCCTGCCGCGTAATCAGTCTCTGTAGGGCGGTCAGATCGGGATGCCGGCAATCGCATTGTCGGCGCAGGCGGCCTGATCCTGGATGCGGGCGGCAGAGCGGGTATATTCGCTGCTGGCACGCACGGCAGTCGAAATGCTGGCGAGATTGCTGCGCAGGCGACGGATGGGATTGAACAGAGTCATGTTTTTTCTCAACGCTCGCGGAAATCGGCAAACACGGCTGTCGGGCGGCTAAGGCCGATCCGGCGTCCGAAAGCACTGGCCGTCAGTTGCTCGTTCGTTGCCGAGCCGAAACTGTGATAGCCCTCGGTAGAGCGGGGCGAGAGACCTGCGAGACGCAGGGTCTCGAAGCCGGAATGAATAGGGCGGTTGCGCATTCGCATGGCCTTGGTTCCTGAAGTGGGTTCCTCCCAAGACGCATTGCTAATATTGCACCGCAGCATTGCTTCTTCAAGCATCATGTCCGCGCCGCTGCCATGCGCCTTTTGCATGGCTGCTTTCATAAAACTTTAAGAATGCTTCTTAAGGATGCTGTTATACCAAGCGTCGATGGTAGAAACCGATTGCGCCGGAGCGATTTTGATTTCCGGCTAGGAGAAAACCACAGTCGGACCTCTCGGTCCGGCGAGGATTTGCGACAACGTCCGGGAGGCAAAAGCGCCCGGTCCTTCGGATGGGCCGGATTTCGTTCACCGGCTATGTCGCAATCCTCGACCGATGCGAACAGCATCGCTCTCCGGTATGCTCCTTGCCGGATGAACGTCTCCGGTCCCACGCAATGGGTTCCTATCATCGACGCTTGGTATTACCCTGGCAGGCGGCTGCGAAACAGCATGAGATCCCGCCAGGCGAGCGCCTTGTTGGCCGGTGCCGTGAGCAGATCCTGTGGGTGAAGGCTGGCAAGCGCCGGCACGGTCATGTTGCCGAAGGTCAGATCCCGCCACTCGCCGCGCAGATTGAAGATCGTACCATCTTCGCCAAAGAAGTAGCGTGCGGTGAAATTGCCCAAGAGCAGCAGGTGTTTTGGCGCGGCAAGCTCGATCTGCCGCTCGATGAAGGGCCGGCAGATATCGATTTCGACGGCCGAGGGCGGGCGATTGCCCGGCGGGCGCCACGGCACAACATTGCTGATAAGTGCCGTTTGGCGCGACAGGCCGATGGCTGCCAGCATGCGATCAAGCAATTGCCCCTGGCGCCCGGAAAAGGGCACGCCGTCGCGGTCGTCATCGGCGGTCGGCATCGGCCCGATGATCATGACGCCGGCTGCCGGATTGCCATCGGTGAACACGGTGGAGCGCGCACCGTTCTTCAGATTGCAGCCGCCAAAGGCTTCCAGCGCCAGCTTCAATTCTTCGAGAGAATGCGCTGAAGAGGCGGCAAGCCTTGCAGAGGCAATCGCCTCTGCATCGGGAATGGCAAGGGCTGTGGCGGATGCCGGCGCGCGCACAGGCGGCGCGGCAGCGTTTCTGTCACCACCGGGAGCGCGGCGCGCCGCAGCCTGCGGCGCTTCGGCTGGCTGTGCTGTCCGCTCGCGTTTCTGGCTGGCGTGTGCGGCCTGCTGTGCGGCAAAGGCTGCAATGCGATCGACCGGCTCGTCTTCCAGCAGCCATTCCACGCCTGCATCCGCATAGAAATGCAAAAGAGCGGCAACTTCCGCCGGGGCGAGGGTTCTGGCTGAGATCATGGTTTTATCTTAGCCTATCGAGCCCCCGCGATAAAGCGGCTCATGCCGCCCATTGGGCAACGTCGCCACTTTCTCCGATGAGAGCAAGGCCGTGGGCGATGGACAGAAGCTCGCCACCGCTTTCGATGCGGTCTGCATCGAAGCGACGGGTAAAGATCTGCCGGACGGCCGGCACGAAAGAGGTGCCGCCGGTGAGGAAGACCTTGTCGACGTCGCTGGCCGGTGTGTTGGTCTTTTCCAGAACCTCGTCCAGTGCGCCTTCGATGCGCGACAGGTCATCGCTGATCCAGCTTTCGAAATCGCTGCGCTTGACGGTGCGGTGGCCGGCCCTGCCGAGCGGGGCAAAGCGGAATTCTGCTTCATCGCCATTCGACAGTGCCATCTTGGTGGCCGAAATCGCCTGATAGAGCGGGTAGCCTTCGTCGTGTTCGATGAGGTCGATGAACAGTTCGAGCTTGTCCGGCTCGACAGCCGAGCGCACCAGCGACTGGAGATCGGTGAACTCGCGCGTCGTCTTGAAGATCGACAGCTGGTTCCAGCGGCCGAAATTGGCATAGTAGCCGGCGGGGACTTCCAGAAGCTTGTCGAAGCTCTTGAAATGGCTGCCCTTGCCGATTTCCGGCGAGACGAGATTGTCGATCAGACGGAAGTCGAAGTGATCGCCGGCAATGCCGACGCCCGAATGACCGATCGGCACGGCGCGCAACTGGCCGGCATGGCGCTCGAAGCGGATGAGGGAATAGTCGGTGGTGCCGCCGCCGAAATCGGCGACCAGCACATTGGCATCGCGCTGTAGCGACTGAGCGAAGTAATAGGCGGCGGCCACCGGCTCATAGACATAGTGGATTTCCGGAAAACCGAAACGGGTGAGAGCTGCCTGATAGCGCTCGATGGCGAGCGCTTCATCCGGGTTGCCGCCGGCAAAGCGCACAGGACGACCGACCACAAGGCGCGAGATTTCGTCCGGCCATTCCGTGCCCGCATAGGCCTTGAGGCGGCGCAGGAAGATCTCCATCAGATCCTCGAACTTCTGGCGCCGTGCATAGACGAGCGTTGCCTGGAATGCGGCGCTGGCGGCAAAGGTCTTGATCGATTGCAGGAAACGGCAATCGCCCGGATTGTCGATGAACATGCGGATGGCCGCCTGGCCGGCTTCCACTTTCAGCGCCTGGGCGCCGAGCGTCGGATCCTTCATGAAGGACAGCGCGGTACGCATGCTGTCGGTCACGCCGGCGCTGCTTTCAAACGGCAGCGAATGGGTGGTTGTGCCACCGGCTTCTGCCAGTGCCAGAACGGTATTGGTCGTGCCAAAGTCGAGCCCAAGCGCACGTGCCATGGCTTCGTCCTTCCTGTCAAAAATGAGCTGAAACGAAGCGTCTGGCGCCTCGAACGCAATGAAGGCGACCAGCGCCCCCCGAAAAGATGAGGCGCGCTGATCGCACAGGAAAGGCAAGATTTCAAGGTCGCATGCGCAGCACCCGTCGATTGGCGGGAGCTGCGCGCTGTGGGACACACTATTCGGCGGCAGCAGCCGTCGCCGGTGTGACGTGCCCGACCGAATGCGAATTGGCCGGGGGCTGTTTGTCGCCGCGCCAAAACAGCCGCGACAGAGCCCGTCCCATCCGATCCATCTCGACGAAGATGACCGGCGTGATGAACAGGGTGAGCAGTTGCGAGACGAGAAGCCCGCCGACAACCGCAATGCCGAGCGGTTGGCGCAGTTCCGAACTTGCACCGGAGCCAAGCGCAATCGGCAGTGCGCCGAGCAGG
Organism: Rhizobium sp. FY34; assembly: GCF_005222845.1. Lineage (GTDB taxonomy): Bacteria > Pseudomonadota > Alphaproteobacteria > Rhizobiales > Rhizobiaceae > Neorhizobium. The sequence goes on from NZ_STFZ01000036.1 coordinate 214,334, forward strand.
GCGCAGAAAGTGGTCATCATGATCGGCCGGAACCGTCGCACACTGGCCTCGTGAATGGCGACAACGGCACTTTGGCCCTTGTCGCGTATCAGCTCCACCGCGACATCGATCATCATGATGGCGTTCTTCTTGACGATGCCGATGAGCATCAGCAGGCCGATCAGCGCAATCACCGAGAGGTCGAAATTCATCACCTTCAGTGCCACCAGGGCACCGAAGGCCGCCGCCGGCAGGCCCGACAGTATGGTGAGCGGATGGATGAAGCTTTCATAGAGCACGCCGAGCACGACATAGATCGTCACCACGGCTGCAAGAATGAGCAGGCCGGTATTGCCCTGCGAATCCTTGAAGATGGCTGCTGTTCCGCCATAGGAGGTGAAGACATCCGATGGCATGGAGAGGTTCTGCTTGATGGCATCGATGCGCGCTGTCGCGGTGCTGAGCGACACGCCATCCGGCAGGTTGAAAGATACCGTCGTAGAGACCAGCTGGCCCGTCTGGTTGATGGTGACGGGGGCCGCCTTGCGGGTGACGCTGGCAAAGTTCGAGAGAGGCACCAGCGTGCCTGTCTTTGACGACAGGACATTGATATCGCGCAGGAACTCATCGCTCCATGGCTTGTCCTTGTCGAATTCGACAATCACGTCATAGCTGTCGCCGGTCGACTGGATCTGGGCGGCCGTATAGCCGCCGAATGCCATTTCGAGTGTCTTGCGCAACTGGTCATTGGTGATGCCGAAGGCTGCGGCCTTGTTGGAATCAATGGCGATATCGGCGGCAATGGCACCGTTCTGCGCATCGGACGTGACATCGGTAAACGTGCGGTCGCGGCGCAGTTCGGCCTGGATCCTGTTGGCCCATTCATTGGTGGTGTCGGCATTCAACGCCTGGATGACCAGCTGGTATTGGCTGGCGGTGCTTCTCCCGCCAAAGCGAAGGCTCTGCTGCGGATTGATATAGGTCTTGATGCCGGCAATGCTGGCGGTCTGTTTGCGCAGATTGGCAATCGTATCGGCAAGCGGCGCACGCTCTTCCTTCGGCTTCAGCTCGACGAACATGGTGCCGTTGTTGAGCGGGCTTCTGGCGCTGCCACCAACAATGGAGGTGACGTGTTCGACGGCCGGATCTGTTTTTATGATCGCGGCCACCTGGGCCTGCAGATCGCGCATGGCGGTGTAGGAAATATCCTCGCGAGCCCGTGTCGAAATCGACAGGCGCCCGGTATCCTCCTGCGGAAAGAAGCTGGAGGGCAGAGTGGCAAACAGATAGCCGGACGCTGCGACCGAGCCGACAAAGGCGGCAAGCACGATGGCACGGTGCTTCAGGCACCAGGCAACCGAGCGGTCATAACCGGTCAGCGTGCGCGAAAAGCCCGCCTCGAACCAGCGGATGATCATCGGCGGGCGGCCGCTATGGGCCGACAGCCGCGCGCCGAGCATCGGCGTGACCGTCAGCGAGACAAGCGCAGACGCCATGATGGCAAGCGTTACCACCATGCCGAACTCGTTGAACAGGCGACCGACGACGCCACCCATGAGCAGGATGGGAATGAACACCGCCACCAGCGAGATCGACATGGACAGGATGGTGTAGCTGACTTCCGAAGCGCCCTGCAGGGCCGCCTCGCGCATTGGCAGGCCTTCCTCATGCAGGCGCAGGATGTTTTCCAGCATGACGATGGCATCGTCCACCACAAGGCCGACCGAGAGCGTCAGCCCGAGAAGCGATATGTTGTCAATGCTGTAGCCGAGCATGGACATGGCGCCGAATGTGGCAATCAGCGATAGCGGCACGGCAAGGCCGGGGATGATGGTGGCCATCAGGTGGCCCGTGAAGAGATAGATCACCAGAACGACGAGCGCGATCGTCAGGAACAGGGTGAATTGCACGTCGGCAATGGCATCCTTGATGGCGGTGGAGGCATCGTTCATCACATGCACGTTGACCGAGGGCGGCAATTGCTGCGCCAAAGCGGGAAGCTTGGCGCGGATCTCGTTCACCACATCGACGGTATTGGCGTCCGGCTGGCGCTGTACGGCGAGGATGATGGCCTGTTTGCCGTCATACCAGCTGCCTGCATCGAGGTTATCGACGCTATCCTTCACTTCTGCCACGTCACCCAGATGAATGGGTGCACCGTTCTTGGTGGCAATCACCAGCGAGCGAAATTCTTCGGCATTGGTGCGCTGTGTATTGGCATTGATGGTGAGCCGCTGGCTGCCATTCTGCAGCGAGCCGACCGGTATCTGGTTGTTGGCGCCGGCAATGGCCGAGGTGACGGTATCGACGCCGATGCTGCGCGCCTGCAATTGGCTCGGATCCAGCTCGACGCGCACCGCATAGGTCTGCGAGCCATAGATGCTGACCTCCGCCACACCCGACAGAGTCGACAAAAGCGGGGAGATGACGTTTTCGGCGATCTCGTCGACCTTGGAGCGAGGCAGTTCGTCGGAATTGACGGCCAGCAGCAGAATGGGGGCATCCGCCGGATTGGTTTTGCGGTAGCTGGGCGGCGTCGTCATATTGCTCGGCAATTGGCGCGTCGCATGCGATATGGCGGCCTGAACATCGGCGGCGGCGGCATCGATATTGCGGTTGAGATCGAACTGCAGCACGATCGAGGTATTGCCGAGCGAATTGGTGGACGAGATTTCGGCGAGGCCTGGAATGGTTTCAAACTGCTTGATCAGCGGTGTGGCAACCGAGGTCGCCATGCTTTCCGGCGAGGCGCCGGACAATGCTGCCGATACATTGATAGTGGGGAAATCCACCTTGGGAAGGGCGGCGACCGGCAGCATGCGATAGCCGGCAAGGCCAGCGAGCACGAGGCCTATGGCCAGAAGCGTCGTCGCCACGGGCCGATTGATGCAAAAGGCTGGGATCATGGCTTGGTGCCTCCCGTGACGGCGCTGGCATCGGCAACCGGCAGTGGCTGTTCTCCCGGTTTGCCGGCGATCTGTTCGACGACGGTCTGGCCATCCACCAGCTGCAACTGGCCCTCTACCACCACATGGTCACCTGCGGAGAGACCCTCGGCAATGGCCGTCTCGTCGCCATTGGCACGCAGGACCTTGACCTTGGCGGCATGCACCTTGGCGCCTTCGCCCACGGTGTAGACAATATTGCCATCGGCACCGGGCCGCACGGCAACGGTCGGCACGATGATCGATTGTTCATTGGATGCGAAACGCACCGTCACATTGACGTTCTCGCCCGGCCAGAGCGTGCCCTTATCATTGTTGAACTGCGCCTTGACCAGCACGGTGCCCGAGGCTTCGTCCACCGCATTGTCGAAGAAGGTCAGTTTGCCCCGGTCTTTCACGCCGCCGGTGGCTGCCGGATCCGTATCGACGGGTGCGCCATCGACAATGCCGACATGCAATTGCGGCAGGTAGCGCTGTGGCAGGCGAAAGCCGACCAGAATGGGATCATATTGGGTGATGGTAACGATGCTGGCGCCGGCGCTGACAAAGGTGCCTTCGCTGACCGTTATATCGCCGAGCCGCCCGTCAAAGGGTGCGCGGATTTCCATGTGTTCGAGCGCCACGACATCTGCGGCAAGCGTCGCCTTGTCGGCATCGATCTTTGCGGCGGCCGAATCGCGTGCGGCTTTCGCCTGCTCGAAGCCCTGCTGGGACTGGGCGTTCTGCTTCAGCAGGTTTTCGGCGCGGGCCAGAGCCGCCTCGGCTTCCGCAAGGCCTGCCGCATCGCTGGCGATATTCGCCTTGTCCTTGGCAACGGCTGCCATGGCTGTGCGATCATCCAGCTTGGCGATCAGATCACCGGCCTTCACTTCCTGTCCATCGCGGGCGGCAACGGAAACCACCAGGCCCTGTTGCAGGGCGGCAATTGTGGTGATGCGGGCAGCCTCCGCCCAGCCGGTGGCGGTCACGTCGAGCGGCAGGGTGCCGAGCCGTGCCGGCACGGTCTTGACCACGGATGGCCCGCCATTGCGGCGCCCGCCCTGGCCCTGGCCCTGGCCTTGGCCTTGGCCTTGGTTGCCTTGCCCCTGACCCTTGCCGTCGGCATGCTGGCCCGGTGTACGCGTCTCGCCCGTGGAGGCGGAGCGGTGCTGGGCGGGATCTGCCGCATCCTTGGCCGGCATATCGATGATGCCCGTTGCAGCAAGTAACGGCTGGATTGCAGGGAGTTGCAAGGCAGGGGGGAGTAAATCCCGGTAGTACACGGCGCCGGCACCAGCAATGATGGTGATGCCGAGGAAGGACCAGAGCTTTTTCATGAGTGTGCCTGACAGCGTCGAGTGCGGAACCTCCGCCATGATGCTGCAGTGCGAAATGGCGGCAGACCGAGAAAACGCCTCACGCGGTCAAAAAGCACCTTAAACTTCGGTAATGTCCGCCAAATAGAGTTCGATCGCGAAAAGTTGAGAGTGTTTCGCCTATCGACGGTATCGGCGCAATGCCAGCAACAGGCCGGCGCCGACGGCAGCCAGAAGCGCACCATAGGCAATCCACGGCGTCTGGTTGATCATGAAGCTGGAGGCTGGATAGGGGAAATAGCCTGTTCCCTGGCCGATCCAGATCAAGCCGACGAGGATGAAGAGGCAGGCAAGCACTGTGACGGCAGTACGGATCAATCGCATGTTAGTCAGCTCCTCATATGAAAGCCGGCCGGTTTTTGAACCGACCAGCCAGATGCAAATCCATGCCATTGCTTGATGGCCGCAGGCGCTTGTCAGAGCGACTTTGCCGCCCCGCCATCGACGCGGATCATGCTGCCCGTCACATAGGCCGCAGGGCCAGAGCAGAGGAAGGCGCCGACTGCTGCAAATTCCTCGACGGTTCCAAGACGTCCAGCCGGGATCGACTGGATGGAGGCGGTGCGCACCTCGTCCAGCGAGCGCCCGGTGCGCTTGGCATTGGCGCCGTCCAACTCGTCGATGCGATCGGTATGAATGCGGCCGGGCAGCAGAAGGTTGGCGGTAATGCCGTGGCCCGCCACTTCTGTTGCCAGCGTCTTATTCCAGCCAACCAGCGCGCCGCGAAGCGTGTTCGACAAAGCAAGGTTCGGGATGGGCTCGAAGACGCCGGAAGAGGCAACCGTCAGGATGCGGCCAAAGCCCTGTTCCTTCATCGCCGGCAGGAAGGCGTTGGTGACGGAAATGACGCTCATCACCATGCTCTGAAAGAAGCTCTCGAGCTTGGCTGTGGTCATTTCCTCGGCCGTGCCGGGCGTCGGGCCGCCTGTGTTGTTGACAAGGATATCAACGCCACCCAGCTTTTCCGCTACAGCCTTGGTCAGGTGATCCACCGCATCCGGTTCTGCCAGATCCGACCAGACCCAGTCGGCCTTGCCCTTGCCGAGCGCATTGATCACCTTGCAGTTTTCGGCCAGCCGCTCACCGCTTCGTCCGCATAAAAGCACATTGGCACCTTCGCGTGCCAGGGCCGTTGCGATGCCGAGGCCAAGGCCACGGGAGGAGGCGAGCACGAGTGCGCGCTTGCCGGAAATGCCGAAATCCATGGGGTCGATCCTTCTCGTATGCGTTTGCTGCGCCAAGCCTATAGCGTCGGAGGCAGGGTTTCAACGCGGGCAGGGCGCCAGCCGTGTCTCAGCTTTTCGCCAGGCTCAGTGCTTGGCGGCACTTTCGTCCACGTCGTCTTCGTCGTCTTCCGCGAAGGAGTGGATACCGTCGCGCTCGACGGTGGCCAGAAACTCTTCCCAGGCATCGCGATCGGTGCCGAAGGGTTCGTCCCAGGAGGTAACATAATCGTCCTGGCTCACCACTTCGAGCTGCCAGTCATTCTGCGTGCCGGCCGGGCGGAATATATCCACCAGAACCGTGACGCCATCGTCTTCGAACTCGCCGGAGAATTCCGAATGTTCAAGCTTGGGTTCTTTCGGCATTGCTTGGTCCTTGCGTTCCGGTTTTGGCTGACAAGAAGCCGAGGTTCGGCGTAGATTTGCAAGAGCGATTGAGAGTTTCCACATCTATCGGGCAAGGCGCACTCCATCTTTTCCTGATCCGGGGCGTTTCCTCGTCGCGGAGGCGACAATGATCGGCTTGGCCGGACGCAATCACGCGCCTGATTGAGGCTGGCTTCCAGAGATATTATTGACGTGTACGTAAGCGTAATATAATCTTTTCGGTGGAATGAGGAGGAGCCTGCCCAACCGGACCATTCACTGTCGCATGCCGGCTCGACAAGCGGTGCGCGTTTTGACAAGGAGAATGAGGATATGGGGTGTGGCTTAAGCGGAGCAGAGACATGAGCGATATGGAGCTTCCCGAGCGCGAAAGCATGGAGTTCGACGTGGTGATCGTCGGGGCGGGGCCTGCGGGTCTTTCGGCCGCGATCCGTCTGAAACAGGTCAATCCAGAGCTTTCCGTCGTCGTCCTCGAAAAGGGGGCAGAGGTTGGCGCGCATATCCTGTCCGGCGCCGTGGTCGATCCGATCGGCATCGACAGGCTGCTTCCGGATTGGCGCGATGAGACGGGGCATCCTTTCCAGACGCCAGTGACCGATGACCAGTTCTTGTTTCTGGGGCCTGCCGGCTCCGTGCGGCTGCCGAATGCCCTAATGCCGCCGCTGATGAACAATCACGGAAATTACATCGTTTCGCTGGGTCTCGTCTGTCGCTGGTTGGCCGAGAAGGCCGAAGCGCTGGGCGTCGATATCTATCCGGGCTTTGCCGCGACCGACGTGCTCTACAATGGTGACGGTGCCGTAATCGGCGTTGCGACCGGCGACATGGGCATCGAGAAGAATGGTGAGCCCGGCCCCAATTACACGCGCGGCATGGCGCTTCTGGGCAAATATGTGCTGATCGGCGAGGGCGTGCGCGGTTCGCTTGCCAAGCAGCTCATCGCGAAATTCAAGCTGGATGAGGGCCGCGAGCCGCAGAAATACGGTATTGGCTTCAAGGAACTGTGGGAGGTGAAGCCTGAGCGGCACAAGGCCGGTCTCGTGCAGCACTCCTTCGGCTGGCCGCTCGGCATGAAGACCGGTGGCGGCTCCTTCCTCTATCACCTGAACGACAATCTGGTGGCTGTCGGTTTCGTCGTCCACCTGAACTACAAGAACCCCTATCTCTCGCCATTCGAGGAGTTCCAACGGTTCAAGACACATCCGGCCATCGCCGCCACGTTCGAAGGGGCCAGGCGCCTTTCCTATGGCGCGCGTGCGATCACCGAAGGCGGCTACCAGTCGGTGCCGAAGCTCTCCTTCCCCGGCGGCGCGCTGATCGGCTGTTCCGCCGGTTTCGTCAATGTGCCGCGCATCAAGGGCAGCCATAACGCGGTTCTGTCCGGCATGCTGGCGGCGGAAAAGATTGCAGAGGCGATTGCTGCCGGTCGCGCCAATGACGAGCCTGTGGCCATCGAGGCCGAATGGCGCGCCGGCGATATCGGCCGCGATCTGAAGCGGGTGCGCAACGTCAAGCCGCTGTGGTCAAAGTTCGGGACGGCGATCGGCGTGGCGCTGGGTGGCATCGATATGTGGATCAACCAGATATTCGGCACCTCGCCCTTCACACTGAAGCACGGCAAGACGGATGCGGCCTCGCTGGAACCGGCGGCCAACCACACGAAGATCGACTATCCGCGGCCCGACGGCGTGCTGACCTTCGATCGTCTCTCCTCGGTATTCATGTCCAATACCAATCACGAGGAGGACCAGCCGGTTCACCTGAAGGTGAAGGACATGGATCTGCAGAAGCGTTCGGAACTTGCCATCTTTGCCGGTCCCTCGACGCGCTACTGTCCGGCCGGCGTCTATGAATGGGTCGAGAAGGATGGCGAAGAGGTCTATGTGATCAACGCGCAGAACTGCGTGCATTGCAAGACCTGCGACATCAAGGACCCGAACCAGAACATCAACTGGGTTCCGCCGCAAGGCGGCGAGGGACCGGTCTATCCGAGCATGTAACATGTCCGGCGCAGTGTCATCCTGTTTCGCTTTAGGCTATACTGACAAGGGAAGACATGGAGCCGGGCTTTCGATTGCCGGGCAACGGGTGAGCACATGACGTCAAAAGCGCGCGCGATGAAAGCATGGACCCTGCGACAACTTTGGCTGCGGTGCCGCCGCAGCCGGGGCCGCTTGCTTCTGCCGGTCGTGGCGGTGGCGGCCGGACTGTTCATTCTCGTTCCCTCCAAGCCATCCAGTGCGGTTGGCAAATGCAAGAGCGAGGCGGCGCAGGGCGTTGACTGGAGCCAGTGCAAGAAGCGCCTGCTGATGCTGAACGGCAGCGTCTTTGATGGCGCCAATCTGTCTGGCGTGGATTTTGGCATGACGGATCTGAGCGGCAGCAGCCTGAAATCCGCCAATCTGACCAAAGCCAGCCTGATGCGGGCTTCGCTGGCCCGTTCAGACGCAACGGGCGCCAATTTTGAAAAGACCGAGGGCCATCGGGCCGATTTCTCCGGCATTCGCGCCGATCGTGCGATTTTCCTGTCAGCCGAAATCCAGAGGGCCAATTTTACTGGCGCGCAATTGCATGGCGTCGATTTCACCAAGGCCGAACTGGGGCGGGCGATCTTCTATAAGGCAGAGATCGGCGATACGCGGTTCTCGATGACGAACCTATCGCGTGCGACCTTCCACAATGCCACGTTCGACGGCCCGGTCGATTTCGACAATGCCTTCATGTTTTTGACCCGCATCGAGGGGCTGGACCTGACCAAGGCTACTGGTTTGAAGCAGGATCAGGTGGCGCTGGCCTGTGGCGATCAGCACACGAAGCTTCCGCAGGGGCTGTCTGTGCCCGACAGCTGGCCATGCGATGATGATTAGGAACCTGCGTTGCCGATAAATCTGTCGCGCAGCAGATAGACTTCAAGGTTGTATTAGTTATTCGTTAACCATAATGTCCGTAAGTTGCCGTCAATCCAAGAATTGACCGCAATAAGGACACAATCATGTCGATCTCGCGCCGCGGGCTAATCTTCGGGCTTCCGCTGTTTCTGGCTGGATGCTCCACAGCAACGATGAACCCGCAGGCTGATTATTCTGCATTGCCGGCAGAAAAGTTTCCGCTGAAGACGGTGCCGATCGACCAGATCAAGCCGGAGCTGCGCCGCACGGAAGTGGCCTATGCAACGCCGCACAAGCCCGGAACCATCGTGGTCGATACACCGGCGCGCCGCCTTTACTACGTCCTCGATAATGGCAAGGCGATCCGTTACGGTGTGGGCGTCGGCCGCGCCGGCCTTGCTTTGTCCGGCAATGCCTATGTGGGGCGCAAGGCGGAATGGCCGACATGGACGCCGACGGCAAACATGATCCGTCGCGATCCGCAGAAAAACCTGAAATATGCCGGCGGCATGCCGGGCGGTCCCAACAATCCGCTGGGCGCGCGCGCCATGTATCTCTATCGCGGCGGCAATGACACGCATTTCCGCATCCATGGCACGAACCAGCCGCAGTCCATCGGCCATGCCATGTCGAGCGGCTGCGTGCGCATGATGAACCACGACGTCATCGACCTGGCCGCCCGCGTCAAGGTTGGCGATCGGGTGGTCGTCATCCAGGAAGCTCGCGCCTGACTTGAAGAGACGGTGCGTCAGGCTGAAAAGCTCTGCGGCACTGGCTCTGTCAGGCAGTTCGGCGTCTCTCGCGCTTCTCGACGGCAATCGAAATCAGGAAGACGACAAGGCCAAGCGCGGACAGGACGGCGCCGACATAGCCGGTGGCGCCATAGCCAAAGCCAGCGGCAATCACCAGTCCGCCGAGCCAGGCGCCGAGCGCATTGGCAATGTTGAAGGCGGAATGGGTGGTTGCAGCAGCCAGCGTCTGCGCATCGGCAGCCACATCCATCAACCGTGTCTGCACGGCGGGGCAGGCGGCAAAGCCGCAGCCGGTCAGGAACACGCAAATGCACAGCATGACTGGATTGTGCGCCGTGAGCGAGAAGACGGCCATGATCAGCACATTGGCGGCCAGCATGCCGCCGATCGTGCCGTTCAGCGAATAATCCGCCATGCGCGAGCCCACAATATTGCCGACATTCATACCGATGCCGAAGAGTGCCAGCACCACCGCGACCATGGAAACCGGCATGCCGGCCGTATCGGTGGTGGTCTTGGCGATATAGCTGAAGATCGAGAACATGCCGCCGAAGCCGATGGCTGCCACCGCAAAGGCGAGCCAGACCTGCAGACGCCCGAAGGCGCTGAGTTCCCGGCGCATGCTTGCACCTTCGGCCACTCGGTCTTTCGGCAGGTAAAGGGCAATCAGCGCCACCGTGAGGCCGCCGACGGCTGCCACCAGCAGAAAGGCCGCGCGCCAGTTCATCATCTGGCCAAGGAAGGTGGCAACCGGCGTACCGATCAGCGTTGCAATCGTCAGACCCAGCATGACACGACCGACCGCCCGCACCCGCCGGTGCGGCGGCGCCATGGAGGCGGCCACCAGTGCTGCCACGCCGAAATAGGCGCCATGCGGCAGGCCGGTGATGAAGCGCAACACGGTAAAGCTTGCAAATTCGGGCGCCAGCGCACTTGCCACATTGCCGAGCGCAAACACCGACATCAGCAGAAGAAGCAGGGTCTTGCGCGGCAGCTTGGCGGCGAGTGCCGCAATGATTGGCGCACCGATGACGACGCCGAGCGCATAGGCGCTGATAACGTGACCGGCCTGCGGGATCGACACGTCATAGGTCGCAGCCACATTCGGCAACAGTCCCATGATGGCGAATTCGCCGGTGCCGATGGCAAAGCCACCGACGGCGAGCGCAATTTCGATCAGGGCAATGGTGAGCGGAGAAAGCGGCGCGGCCTCGTGGCGGGCCGGCGCTTGGGAAAGATCGGCTGTAGCGTCGGTCATGGCATTTTCAAGAAAAGGCCGACGCCTGGGCGCCGGCCGAATTTGGGAGGAGGTCGAGCCTTCAAGGAAAGCTCTATTGATAAGGCTACCATACTATTTTGCGTTGCGGGAGAGGCGAAATTGCGGTCGCTAAATTATCACGATTGGCGAGCATAAGGCGTCTGACACTTGCCGCCGCGCCGCAAGCAACCATTTTGACGCTACCCCGTTGTGATGCCGCCCTCTTGTCCCGGAACCCATGCGCCCATGAACCTTATCGCCATTTTCAACCGCGACGGCGGCACTTTCAGGACGACCGACATGGATGCCTATTGCCGCAAGGCCGAGCAGGTGTTCCGTGCCGAGGGGCATAGCATCGAATGCCGTGTCGTCTCGGGAGAGGACGTGGTTGATGCGATGGAAAAGGTGGCAGTCACTCAAGGCGTCGATGGCCTGATTGCCGGCGGCGGTGACGGCACGATTTCGGTTGCCGCCGGCATTGCCTGGCGGAGCGGCCTGGCGCTCGGGATCGTACCGGCCGGCACGATGAACCTGTTTGCCCGCACCTTGAAGCTGCCGCTCGATATCTGGCAGGTGCTTGACGTGCTGGCTAAGGGGGAGGTGGCGCAGGTGGATATTGCCAGTGCCAATGGGCGCAGCTTCGTGCACCAGTTTTCCGCCGGTCTGCATGCCCGCATGGTGCGCTATCGCAACCAGATGAGTTTTGCCTCAAGACTCGGCAAGATACGCGCCAGCACGCGCGCTGCCCTCAGCGTCATGCTCAATCCGCCGGTCTTTGAGATGGAGTTCAATGCGAGAGGCCATCAGGGTCGTCGCAGGGTTTCGGCCATTTCGGTATCGAACAACGAGTTTGGCAGCGATGCGCTGCTGTTTGCCGATAGCGTGACAGGCGGGCACCTCGGTTTCTATACGGCCGATCCGCTGACGCCGACGGGCGTGGCCCGACTGGCAATCGATATCTTGCGCGGGCGCCTCAAGGACAATGAGTCCGTCAACGCCATGACCGTGCAGGAGGTGGAACTGCATTTTCCCCGCAAGCGCCATGATCTGCGCTGCGTGATCGATGGCGAACTTCTGCCAATGGATCGCGATGTGCATCTGAAGATCCATGCGGGCGAGTTGAAGGTGCTGGTGCGCAAGCCGCAGCACCCTATGGCCCAGGTGCAGGCACGGGAGGGCGCCCTGGATCAGACTGCTGCGGGGCTGTGAGGCCTCAAATCCTCGGCAGGTAGGTCTGGTAGTCGAAGCTGGAAACGGTGCGCAGGAAGGTCATGGCCTCCTTGCGTTTCGTATCGCCATAGATACGCTGGTATTCGGCACCGAAGAGATCGCGGATGAAATCCGAGGCGCGGAACCGATCGACGGCGGTCAGGAAATCATGCGTCAGCACGTCCGGATTGCCGGGTTCGCTGCCCGGCGCGGTGACGGGGCCTGGATCGAGCGTCTCATCAAGGCCGAGCAATATGCCGCCGAGGATGGCCGCGAGCAGCAGATGCGGATTGGCATCGGCGCCGGCGACGCGGTGTTCGATGCGGGCTGCCGGTCCTGACGAATCCGGGATGCGGATGGCCGTGCCGCGATGGCCAAAACCCCAATCGATCTTGTCGGGCGCAAAGGAACCTGGCTGGAAGCGCCGATAGGAATTGGCAAAGGGGGCAAAGACCAACTGCGCCGCCTGCATGGTCTGCAGCATGCCGGCCGTGATGGATTTGAGCTTGAGCGGATCGCCATCGCGTGCGTCGAGAATGTTGTTGCCGTCGCGGTCGATGATGCTGGCATGCACATGCAGGCCGGAGCCTGCCTGATCGCCATAGGGTTTTGCCATGCAGGTGGCTTTGAGCCCATGCCGGCGGGCAGCAAAATCCACGACGCGCTTCAGGTAGATACAGTCATCGGCAGCGGCCATAGCATCCGGCCTGTGCAGGAGGTTCACCTCGAATTGGCCGGGGCCGAATTCCGCCGTTGTGGCATCGGCAGGCAGGCCCATATCGTTGCAGAAGCGGCGGACCGTATCGAGATAGTCTTCCATGGCTGCCGTGGCGCGCATGTCATAGAGCTGGAAGCCTTCTACCTCGCCATTCATCACCAGCGCCTTTGGCGGCATCGGCTTTCCCGTCTCGCGGAAATCCGGCTCGATGACGTAGAATTCCAGTTCGGTCGCCACAACCGGTGTCAGCCCGCGCTCCTTGAACCGCTCCAGCACGCGGGTAAGGATGGCGCGCGGGCAGATCTCATGCGGTTCACCCGATAGGCGATGCATGGTGGCCAGAACCTGTTTCGAACCCTTTGGCCCCCAGGGTAGCGCCGCCAGCGAATTGCGGTCCGGCACGCAGATGCCGTCCGGATCTCCCAGCGTCAGCGAAATCTGGGTGATGTCGTCATTGTCGTCGCCCCAGATATCCAGCGATTGGGTGGAGGAGGGTAGGCGCACGGTGTTCTTCCACACCTTGTCCTCGGCCTTCAGCGGGATCATCTTGCCGCGCAGATCACCGTTCATGCCAACCAGCAGCACTTCGATGCGCGCCTCGGGGCTTGCTGTGTCCTCGGCCTGCGCCTGTCCACCGTCCGTCATGCTGTCATTCGTCATCCCATTGCCCTGTCTTTTTGCGTTCGCATGCGGGAGCCGACAGGGCTCCTTGCCAAACGTGTTCCCCTTGGTCCATGTTCGTAGCCGATCAGAAACCGCCTTACAATCAGGCATGCCATAGCCCGTAACGGCCCTTTGGTATGCGGAGGATGCCGTGAACGCGATGAAAGCCCTTTCCAATCTCAGTGCCATCGATGCGGCCCACCATCTGCATCCCTTTTCGGATATGAAGCAGCTGAACGAGAAGGGCACGCGCATCATCGCGCGCGGCGAGGGCGTCCACATCTGGGATGCGCAGGGCAAGAAATATCTCGATGGATTTGCCGGCCTCTGGTGCGTCAATATCGGCTATGGACGCCGTGAGATCGCCGAGGCCGTGGCGCGGCAGATGAACGAGCTGCCCTATTACAACACCTTCTTCGGCACGACGAACGAGCCGGCAACGCTTCTGGCGCAGAAGGTCACCGCCCATACCGGCGGGCGGATGAACCATGTCTTCTTCACCAATTCGGGCTCCGAGGCGACCGATACCTGGTTTCGCATGGCACGCGTTTATTGGAAGGCGCTGGGCCAGCCATCCAAGACCCATGTGATCGGCAGGCGCAACGGCTATCATGGCTCGACGGTGGCCGGCGCTTCGCTGGGCGGCATGAAGCACATGCATGAGCAGGGCAACCTGCCGATCGAGGGCATTTCGCATATCGGCCAGCCCTATTGGTATGCCGATGGCGGCGATCTGACGCCGGCTGAATTCGGGCTGAAGATGGCGCGCGAGCTGGAGGCGAGGATTGACGAACTGGGCGAGGAAAATGTCGCGGCCTTCGTTGCCGAGCCGATCCAGGGGGCCGGCGGTGTCATCGTACCGCCGGACACCTACTGGCCGGAGATTGCCCGCATCTGCCGCGAGCGCAATATCCTGCTGGTGGCCGACGAGGTGATCTGCGGCTTTGGGCGTCTCGGCAGTTGGTTCGGTCACCAGCATTTCGGTTTCGAGCCGGATCTGGCGCCGATCGCCAAGGGTCTGTCATCCGGCTATCTGCCGATTGGCGGCTTGCTGGTCAGCGACCGCGTCGCCCGCGTCATGATCGAGGAGGCGGGCGACTTCAACCACGGCTTTACCTATTCTGGCCATCCGGTCTGTGCCGCAGCAGCGCTTGAGAACCTGCGTATCATCGAGGAGGAAGGGCTGGTCGAGCGGGTGCGCGACGATATCGGCCCTTATTTCGCAGCGTCGCTCAAAAGCCTGGAAGACCACGAGATCGTCGGTCAGGTGGATGTCGTCGGCCTGATTGCCGGGGTGCAGATTGCAGCCGACAAGGCAACCCGCCGCCGGTTTGCCAAGCCCGACGATGCCGGTTCCACTGTGCGCAATCATTGCCTGGAAAACGGCCTGGTGATGCGCGCCACCGGCGACCGCATGCTGGCCTCACCGGCACTTGTGATTTCCCGCAGCGAAGTGGACCAGATGACCGAGACCCTGCGCAAGGGGCTCGATCACTTGCGTGATACGGCCTCCCGCTGAGCAGTTCAGCGGGGCGCTTCGTCGCTATAGACATCGCGAACGATGTAGCTGACGGAATTGTCGTCGCGATAATAGGTTCTGGCAATCATCTCGGCGAGAATGCCGGTGGTGATCAGCTGAACGGCAGACAGAAACAGCATGACGCCGATCAGGAAGAGCGGTCGCGTGCCGATATGGCTGCCGAAGACGAACTTATCGATGAAGAGATAGCCGAGGATCAGGCCGGCAAGGCTGCCGAGTCCGAGGCCGAGAGAGCCGAAGAAATGGCCCGGCCGCGCCTTGAAGCGCATGAAGAACATCACCGACAGAAGATCGAGGATGACCCGGAAGGTGCGCGATATGCCGTATTTCGACGTGCCGTGCTGGCGCGCGTGATGGGCGACCGGCATTTCGCCAATGCGGGAACTGGGCACCACGCCGGCCACCCAGGCCGGAATGAAGCGGTGCATTTCGCCCATCAGCTTCACCTGCTTGATGACGGTTGCGCGGTAGATCTTCAGGCTGCAGCCATAATCATGCAGGCGCACGCCGGTCATTCGGCCGATCAGCCGGTTGGCGATGAAGGAAGGGACCTTGCGCAGCAGCAGGCCATCCTGACGGTTCTTGCGCCAGCCGACCAGAAGATCGAGTTCGCGCCGCTCCAGTTCCGCCACCATGTGCGGAATGTCCTTGGGGTCGTTCTGCAGGTCGCCGTCCAGCGTGGCTATCAACCGACCGCGCGCCTGGGTAATGCCGGCCTGCATGGCAGCCGTCTGGCCGAAATTGCGTTGCAGGGCCACCACATGCAGATCAAGCCCCGGTCTGCCGAGCGCGCTTCTTGCATTGGCAAGCGTCGCATCCGTGCTGCCGTCGTCAACCAGAATGAGCTCCCATGGCAAGGCATAGGCGGCCATGGCATCCGTGATTCGGGCAATCAGAGGCCCAAGGCTTTCCTCTTCGTTGAAGACCGGAACCACGATGGAAAGCTCAATATCTGCGATTGGCGCCTGAGAGGGCTTGATCGCTTCCGCAATTGTCTGCACTGGCTCTTTCTCCTAAACCACGATGGTTTCGGTACGCTGGGCGCGCCGTCCTTGCAACGTCAACGGACGTCACGCGTGCCTTCACTATATGATGTATGAGATGCCAGCCAGACGAAAATCTTGGACCAAAAGACACGGAGCCACGCTCGTCACATTGGGCGCAGTGCTGGCCTATGGCTTCTTCATCGAATGGTTCTGGGGCTGGGGCGAGATTGTCCGCCGCTGGCAGGATGCCGGCTGGGCCATGCTGTGCACGGCCATGGGCCTTTTGCTCTCAACCTATGTGCTGCGCACCTGGCGGATACACGATTATTTCCCCACTGAAACCCGCGGCCAGTTTCCCCGTCTTCTGCGGCTGGTGCAGGTGCATAACCTGTTGAATGTCATGCTGCCATTTCGAAGCGGGGAGGTGAGCTTTCCCCTATTGATGAAACAGGAATTCGGCGTTTCCTTCACGCGAGCCAGTGCAGCGCTCCTCGTCATGCGGCTTTTCGACCTGCATGCGCTATTGGCGGCGGCCGGGGCGGGACTTCTGCTGGAAAAGGGCGGCTTGCTTCTCTGGGTGGGCTGGGTTCTCTTCGCGCTCCTGCCGGCCTTCGGCTTTGCGTTGCGCCGCCCGCTGTTTCGTCTTCTCCACGGAACCCTGCCGGTGAAGCTGCAACGCATGCTCGGCGAAGTCGAAGCCGGCCTGCCGCTCGACACCCCGGCCTTCATCCGCGCCTGGCTGGCGACGCTGATCAACTGGTTCGTCAAGATTGCGGTGCTCGCCTGGGTACTGCTGTTGCTCGCCGATATCCCGCTGGGATCAGCCTTTGGCGGTGCATTGGGCGGAGAGCTGTCCTCGGTTCTGCCCGTCCATGCGCCGGGCGGCATCGGCACCTATCCGGCCGGCATCATTGCCGGCGCGCTCGGCTCCGGTGCCGATCACAAAGAAGGTGCGCTGGGTGTGCTTGGCCGGGCGTCGGTCAACGCACATCTGCTGATCATCGTCAGTTCCGTCGTCGGCACGCTTTTGTCCATGCTGGTGGCAAGGGGAAGGGCCGAAGGATCGTCAGACCGCTAAACGGCATTCGCCAATGATAGTGCTATCTGCCGCAGGTCAGAATCGGCGCTTTGCTGCAGTTTGCGGACGAGCGTTTCGTCCGCCGTGACGAACTGGCAGCGTTCCTGCAATGCCAACGCAAGGTAGGTGCAGTCGTAGGCCGGATGATCGAGTAGGAGGGAAAGCTGAATGCTCTTGCCGAAAAGCGGCAGGAGCGGCGCCAACTGCATGTCGGAACCTTCGATAAGTCGTGCGGCAAACTGTGCCTCTGCCGACGTCAGCTCGCCGCGCCGCACCTTCTTCCAGAAGATGTTGGCGCATTCCGGCAGGATCAGATCGGGAGCAATCAACTGGTGCCGTTTGGCAAGGGCAACCGCCTGTGGCGTTTCCCTCTCATTGACGACTCACTTGATCACCACGCTTGCGTCTACGACGAAGATGCTCACCGCTCAGCGCGCCCCTCTCGCATGAGATCCTCTGACGGTGTGTGCTGCCTATGTGCAGTGAGCGCCCGAAATTCCGCCGCCAGCGTTTCCAAGCTGGGACGTACCTCAAGCGGGCCATCCCAGCCGGTACCTTCAAGTTTATCCAGAGCACGCCTTTGCTTCTCGATGATGAGAAACCGACGAAGCACGTCTTCCAGGCTCGCGGTCAGGGGCAGACCTGTCGCTTCCTTGGCTTCGATCAACAGGGCATCGTCTACATTGAACGTGATCTGCATAGGAGCCTCCATATGCAGATCACCATAACGCATCTCTAGCGTGATGTCACTGAAACGCCGTCTCGTAGAAGCTGCGCAGCTTGCGGGAATGCAGGGTCTCGGTGGGCATGGCGGCCAGTTTCTGCACGGCGCGGATGCCGATCTTCAGATGCTGGCGCACCTGTGTCCGATAAAATTCGGTTGCCATGCCCGGCAGCTTCAACTCGCCATGCAGCGGCTTGTCGGAGACGCAGAGCAGCGTGCCATAGGGAACGCGGAAGCGGAAGCCATTGGCGGCAATCGTTGCCGATTCCATATCGAGCGCGATGGCGCGGGCCTGGGAGAGACGCTTGACTGGCCCTGCCTGGTCGCGCAGTTCCCAGTTGCGGTTATCGATGGTCGCAACGGTTCCCGTGCGCATGATGCGCTTCAGCTCGAAGCCTTCGAGACCGGTGATTTCCTCAACCGCATCTTCCAGCGCCTTTTGCACTTCGGCAAGCGCCGGGATCGGCACCCAGACCGGCAGGTCATCATCCAGAACGTGGTCTTCGCGCATATAGGCGTGTGCCAGAACATAATCGCCCAGACGCTGGCTGTTGCGCAGGCCGGCGCAATGGCCAACCATCAGCCAGGCATGCGGGCGCAGCACGGCGATATGGTCGGTGATCGTCTTGGCATTCGAGGGGCCAACGCCGATATTGACGAGCGTAATCCCCGCATGGCCTTTCTTCTTCAGGTGATAGGCCGGCATTTGCGGCAGGCGGGCCAGCGATTCGGGCGGCTTGTCACTGCCGGCCGGTGTGACGAGATTGCCGGGCTCGACAAATTCCGTATAGCCCTCGCCACCATTCGCCATCAGTTCGCGTGCCCAGGCGGCGAATTCATCGATGTAGAACTGGTAGTTGGTAAACAGCACGAAATTCTGAAAGTGTTCCGCGCTGGTGGCCGTGTAATGGCTGAGGCGCGCCAGCGAATAATCGATGCGCTGCGCGGTAAACGGCGCAAGCGGCGCCGGCTCGCCCGGCACCTGATCATATTCGCCATTGGCAATCAGATCGTCCGTCGTGTTGAGATCGGGCGTATCGAAAAGATCGCGCAGCGGCATGTCATTGAGGACGGTCGAGGACGAGGCCTCAACATGCGCGCCTTCGCGGAACGCGAAATGCAGCGGGATCGGCGTCGTCGATTCGCTGACGGTGACCGGCACATTGTGATTGCGCATCAAAAGCCCGAGCTGTTCCTTCAGGTAGTGGCGAAACAGCTTTGGGCGGGTAATCGTTGTCGTGTAGATGCCGGGCGAGGTGACATGGCCATAGGAGAGGCGCGAATCGATGTGGCCAAAGCTTCTCGTTTCGATGCTCACCTGCGGATAGCAGGCCCGATAGCGTCCGCTGACCGGTTCGCCCTTGGCAAGCCCGCCAAACCCGTCGATCAGGAAGGCGGTATTGCGCTCGTAAAGTGCGGCAAGCGCATCGACGGCCTTTGCAGGATCATCGAACATCTGCGGCTCAAACGGCGCGGGGCTGATGAAGGGCGGTGAAGAGAGGGAAAAGATTCGTTTGCTCATGAGCCATTATAATGTGCTCTTTCTAACAAGCAAATTACGTCTTTCCCTTTGTCTGTCCGATCTTTCCAAGCGTCTCGCTGCAGGCCTTGCCGAGGCAGGGCGCCAAGGCGCTCTGTTTCGCAAAAAAAGGGTGAACCCGCGCAAGCGCCGGTTCACCCCGTATCGATAGCCGGCGCATCAGCCGCCGGCAGCAGGCCTTAGCCTCAAAGGCGCGTCCAGGTCTGCGTCTTGCAGAATACCGACATGACGCATCCCTTCATCTTCAGCGCATTGCCGCTGACAGAGCCGGAACCGCTATAGGTCTTGTCGGCTTCCGGATCGGTGATTTCACCTTGGTATTCGGCGCCTGTGCCGCTCATCTTGCCGATCTGCTTGCCGGAATGCTTGCCGGTTTTCAGCGTCACGCAAAAGGCCGAGCCGCATTTGGCAATCGCCGCCGTTTCGCCGCTTGCCGTCTTCCAGCTGCCTTCGATGGGTTCTGCGGCCCATGCGCTGCCGGCGAATGCCAGTAGCGTGGCGGCCACCAATCCCGTCTTCCTGATCATGTCGTCTCTCCTCCCGTTGCACATAATGGCTCCAAGCGCAGGCTCCTCCCGGCGCCGGATATTCCAGAGCGCAAATTATCTTACGCACACGTAAAGGTAAACGGGTCTTCGTGCCTGATTTTTCGAGGTCTTTCGACGACCGGAAAAGCCTTTGAGAAAAATCACTCGTCGAAACAGGGTGAAGGAAGGGTAAAATCGCCATGGTTAATGGAAGCTTCCAAAAGCGCTGAAATCCTTAATGCGCAGGGCTTGTGATGTTTAACAAAAACCCAAGTTTACCAAGCGTTTGCACTTTGTTTTCTTCAAATTAATCATGCATTTTAGGCGAATTTTGAACTCCGCCAGGCAGTATGGGGACATCAAACGAGCAGGGAAAACCTGCCGCCCGCAAGGATCAAAAAGCCGCTGAAGACGGTGATCTCCACGGGGCCCGAAAGGGCAAGAAGAAGACAGGGACTACCGACAACAGGCTCGAAACAGGGATTTTGACCGATGGCACGCTTTGAAATGCAGCATTCCGAAATGGCCAGCATGGGTGGCGAAGCTCGCGCTGAAAGCTTCTGCGACATGGGGTTGATGTATGCCACCGGTCGCGGTTGCCCTGTCGATCTGGTCGCGGCCCACAAATGGCTGAATATCGCGGCCATCAAGGGCTCAGACCGGGCGGCCGAACTTCGGGCAGACCTGTCGCATTCGATGACCAAGATGCAGCTTGCCGAGGCACTGCGTGCCGCCCGCGAGTGGATGACCATGCACTGACAAGGTCGAGCGCTGGCCAGCCTGATGCCGGTGCGGAACGCCTGAAAGCTACGACAATAAAAACAATGAAGGGCCGCTGGCATTGCGCCATGACGGCGCTGGCCCAACGAAAAGCCGCGACCGGTCGAGACAAGACCGGCGCGGCTTTCGTGTTTGGCTCAGCCCTTGGATCAGCCGATTGCCGCCAGTACTTTCGGCAGGGCATCGGCCAGAAGATCCATATCGGCCGGCGTGCCTGTGCTGATCCTGATGCAGCGATTGAGCGGGGCAATGCCCGGCATGCGGATGAAGATGCCATGTTCCATCAGCCCATCGACTATGGCGCGGGCATAGATGCCATCGCGCCCGCAATCTATGGTGACGAAATTCGTGGCAGAGGGCAGGGGTGAAAGACCGTTGGCGAGAGCGATGGCGCCAATACGCTGGCGTGATTGCAAGATGCGCTGGGTGACATCGGCCAGATAGGCTTGATCCTTCAAGGCCGCGATGGCGGCGGCGACGCTGATGCGCGGCATGCCGAAATGGTTGCGGATCTTGTCGAATGCAGTGGCATTGTCCGGCGTGGTGATGACATAGCCGATGCGCGCACCGGCAAGCCCATAGGCTTTCGAGAAAGTGCGGGTGCGCATGACATTGGGTCGGTCGAGAAGCGCGCTGATGGCGGGTGTCGTACCCGCCGGCGCCGTTTCGCAATAGGCTTCGTCGAGAATGAGCAGGCAGGTTTCCGGAACGGCACGGGCAAAGGCGAGAACCGCGTCTGCATCCCACCAACTGCCCATCGGATTGTCGGGATTGGCGAAATAGACTAGCCGCGCATCCTCGCGCTTCACCAAATCGAGAAGGCCGTCCAGATCTTCACGATCATCCACATAAGGCGTGGTCACGAGGCGTCCGCCATGACCGACCACGTGGAAATTGAACGTGGGATAGGCGCCGAGCGAAGTGGCAACCGTCATGCCGGGCTCAATGACCATGCGCACGATCTGGCCGAGCAGCGAATCAATGCCCTCGCCGATGGCCAGATTGGCGGGTGCGCAGCCAAGATGGGCTGCCAGAGCCTGCTTCAGCGCAAAGTTTTCCGGATCTGCATAGCACCAGGTTTCGCGCGCAGCCGCAGCGATTGCCTCGAAGACCGACTGTGCCGGGCCGAAACCGCTTTCATTGGCGCCGATGCGCGCTTTGACGGCAAGGCCGCGATTGCGCTCGATTGCTTCCGGCCCGACAAACGGGACTGTGGAGGGCAGGCTGGCGAGAAGGGGAGTGAAGCGCTGAAAGGCAGTCATGCTCGGGGTCCGGTCATCGGTGAAAACGGCCACACCATAGGGGTGTTTGGCGCACACGCAAGACCGGAGCAGCCTGCCTTCCGACGAGGGCAGGCGATCGAGATGAGCAAGAGCCAGTACGCCAAAGCGGGAGGCGCCTCCTCCAGCGCCTCCCGTCGCAGCGTGTCATCAATCAGTGGCTCGAGGCAAAGCTGAGCTTGATCACATGATGCAGGAATTCGGAATCGATCAGCATGTTGAAGCCAACCGTGACCTTTTCTTCCTCGCGTCGAATGAGCGTACAGCCAATATCGTCGCGAACCCCGAGGATTTCGAGGAAGAAATTCTTCGGTACCGGTAAATGCGGACTGACTTCCAGCTCTGCACCATAGAGTGAAATCTTGCGCACGAGGCAGCGGAAATGCGTTTTCGTGCTCAGGTGGTGGCCGACGAAAATGATCTTGCCGGGCCGGTCGATCTGAAACTTCTCAAAAACCTCGTCATGAGGAATCGATCTTGGTGTTTCCTTATGTAATCCCAAGGGCATCGCACCCTCCCATTGCTGTTACACCCGCATCATACGGATGGATCGCTGCTGCATCCTGAAGCTGAAGCATAAAATGCCGTCAATTCACTGAAAAAGGTGAAGATTCCGCCACACATGTCGCAAGGTGGGATTCCATTGACGCGGCCGAATGACGGCGCTACCCGTGCCTGTGAAGCAGCGGCTGCGCAAGGCCACGTGCTGGCCTCTATTTATATAAGGAACGGCACTATGTCGGACGGACTTGTCATCGTGGGCGGCGGCCAGGCTGCCTTTTCTGTCGCTGCCAAGCTGCGTGCGCTCAAAGACGAGCGACCGATCACAATTCTCAGTGCCGAGGATGTGGCACCTTATCAGCGCCCGCCGCTATCGAAGAAATATCTGCTGGGTGAAATGGAATTTCCCCGCCTGCTGCTGCGTCCCGAAAGCTGGTATGGCGAAAACAATATCGATCTGAAGCTCTCGGTGTTTGTAGAGGAGATCGACCGTACCGGCTGCCGGCTGCGACTGCAGGATGGCTCCTTCATCGGCTACGAGACGCTGGTACTGGCAACCGGCGCGACGCCGCGGCATCTGCCGGCGGCTCTGGGCGGCGATCTTCAGGGCGTCTATGTGATGCGCGACAAGCGCGATGCCGATCGTCTGGCGCAGGACCTGCTGCCGGGCAAGCGCGTGTTGATCATCGGCGGCGGCTATATCGGTCTCGAGGCGGCAGCCGTTGCCCGCCACAAGGGCCTGGAAGTGACGCTTATCGAAATGGCCGATCGTATTCTGCAACGTGTCGCCGCGCCTCAGACGGCAGAGATCATCCGCGCCGTGCATGTGGAGAAAGGTGTCGTCATTCGTGAATCGACCGGCTTGAAGCGCCTCAATGGAGAGAAGGGGCGCGTAACCTCCGCCGAATTGTCGGATGGCAGCGTGATTGACGTGGATCTGGTAATTGTCGGCATCGGTGTGACGGTGAATGGGGAGCTTGCCGAGAGGGCGGGCCTCGAGATTGGCAACGGCATACTGGTCGATCGTCAGGCGCGAACATCCGATCGTCGCATCTTTGCCGTCGGCGATTGCGCAAGTCTTCCCTGGGGCGATGCCCGCATCCGGCTAGAATCGGTACAGAATGCCGTGGACCAGGCAGAATCGGCCGCCGCAGCGATTGCCGGCGGAACGGAGCCCTATGTGCCCAAGCCCTGGTTCTGGTCGGATCAGTATGATGTGAAGCTTCAGACTGCTGGCCTCAATCTCGGCTATGACGAAACTCTGCTGCGGCCCGGCGCGCGCGAAGGAAGCCATTCAGTCTGGTATTTCCGACAGAATCGATTCCTGGCGGCCGATGCAATCAATGATGCCAAGGCCTATGTGACGGCCAAGAAGCTTCTGGAATCAGATCGCCAGCCGGATCGGGCGATTCTCCTCGATCCGGAGGCTGACCTGAAGCAATTGCTGGGCTGAATAGCCATTGCTGGCGCTGATGGATGCGGGATTTGCGGACTTTCCTGTAGGAAAAGCCCGCCAATGCGGAAAATGCCTTGCAATCGCCAGCCGACCGCAATAATCACCACCGCACCGGAGAGGTGGCCGAGTGGTCGAAGGCGCTCCCCTGCTAAGGGAGTATACCAGAAATGGTATCGAGGGTTCGAATCCCTTCCTCTCCGCCATTACGCGAAACGTCGCGAAACCCTCCCGAACATTCATCGAAGAATCGCATCATCGCCAGCATCCGCAAGCAGCGCCTGACCTGCGCTTTGTGAGCGCTTCCCGCTAAATACCTGTCTCTCAACGATTTTCTTAACGAAATGTAAAAATTGAACAATCGCCCTCACGCTTTTGTGTCCTTTCAGCAACAGCGCCCGTTGAAGCAGGTGTGCGAGTGGTCCGGCCGGGCAGTTCGCGATTGCATAGACCAACTCCTCTTGTATGTTCTCCATCAGAAGCGAGGCGGTGGATCGTCTGTCTTCTAATAACCGACGGGGATGGGGCAGGGGATGCTGTCCTTCAGCCAAATTAACCCAGACCCTAACGAAACTTGACTGGAG
Organism: Rhizobium sp. FY34; assembly: GCF_005222845.1. Lineage (GTDB taxonomy): Bacteria > Pseudomonadota > Alphaproteobacteria > Rhizobiales > Rhizobiaceae > Neorhizobium. Next base: position 238,704 of record NZ_STFZ01000036.1, read on the forward strand.
GTCATTATGAACATCAAGAGCCTTCTTCTCGGCTCCGCTGCTGCTCTCGCAGCAGTATCTGGCGCCCAGGCTGCAGACGCTATCGTTGCTGCTGAGCCGGAGCCCATGGAATACGTTCGCGTTTGCGACGCTTTCGGCGCTGGCTTCTTCTACATTCCTGGCACTGAGACCTGCCTGAAGATCGGCGGCTATGTTCGTTTCCAGGTTGATATCGGCAAGGACAAGGCCGGCACGTCGGAGTGGGACGCTTTCACGCGTGGCCAGTTCGAAATCGACGCACGTTCGGACACAGAATTCGGCGCTCTGCGCGGCTTCATCGGCCTGCGTGGCAATGCTGACAACACCACCAACCGCAACACCTTTATCGACCAGGCTTTCATCGAGCTCGGCGGCCTGAAGGTTGGTTACTTCTACAACTGGTGGGATGACGGTCTGTCTGGCGAAACCGACGAACTGGCTTCCAACACCCTGTTCAACTCGGTACGTTACACCTACACCGCTGGCGCATTCTACGCTGGTCTGTCGGCTGACGAACTCGAAGGCCTGACCACCACGACCCAGCCGAACAACGTCGGCATTTCCGGCATCGTCGGCGGCGCATTCGGTCCTGCTAAGGTTGCTCTGCTCGGCGGTTACGACACCGACCGCGAAGAAGGCGCTGTTCGCGTTATCGCAACGGCTGATCTCGGCCCCGGCACGCTCGGCCTGGCTGGCGTATGGGCAAGCGGCAGAAACGCCTACTACAACGTCTCGGAATGGGCTGTTGCCGCCGAATACGCTGTCAAGGTTACCGACAAGTTGAAGGTCACCCCCGGCTTCCAGTATTACGGCGATTACGGCTTTGCCAACAACGTCGACGCTTGGAAGGCTGGCCTGACGCTGGACTACCAGCTGGCAAAGAACTTCTCTGCCAAGGGTACGGTACAGTATCTCGATCCGGACAATGCAACCGAATCCTGGACGGGTTTTGTCCGTCTGCAGCGTTCGTTCTAATTCAGCCTAGACTGGATTTGCGGAAAGCCCGGCTTCGTGCCGGGCTTTTTGCGTTTTAGGAGCGGTTGGTTTTTACCGTTCCGTCGCGGCGTCGGGCAGGGCCGTATTCGCCACGCCCCCTGCCTTGAGTCTTGTCACAATCTGATGCTTGGGCGTGATGCGTTGGCTCAGGGCTTGCGATTCTCTCCGGCCGTGTGAGCGCCTGCCGCGCTAGCCTGATTCTCCTTTTCGCCGCTCTTCCATCTCGTCATCTTCGGTGCCGCCTACGTTTGCCGTCACCATCAGGGGCCGGCTTGCACCTGCATTGCCGCCACACTGAGCCTTGCGACTCGCTATCCGAACGTGCGCAGCGATTCTTCAGTGCTCCGTCAGTTAACAAAAATTGCTGATTTTTTAACCTCTTAGGTCAAATCGTGTTCACAGGATCAGGTGGGGCGGACGGGGACGGTACCTGGCTGCCGTGCCCGTGCTGCACTGTGTCACGAATGCGCAACACTCGCTGTCATCTGATACCGGATGAACCACTTCTGATGCATATTTATGTTCTGCCTCGGGTGAATTGGTGTTTAAATAAAATCAATTCAGGCGGCATCGTTTGCTTGATGGCTATCCACATTGTCCCGAGGAAAACAACATGAACTTGAGAGCTCTCGTCCTTAGCTCTGCTGCGGCTCTGTCCTTCAGCACCGCTGCTTATTCCGCCGACGCGATTGTCGCTGCCGAGCCGGAGCCGATGGAATACGTACGCGTTTGCGACGCGTTCGGCACTGGCTTTTTCTACATTCCGGGCACGGAAACCTGCCTCAAGATCGGTGGTTACGTTCGTTTCCAGACCAATGTTGGTCCGGACGAATCGGGTTCTTCTGACTGGGATTCCTTCACCCGTGCGCAGCTCAACGTCGATGCACGTTCGGACACTGAATTCGGCGCTCTGCGCGGTTTCATCGGTCTGCGTGGCGATGCTGACAACACGACCAGCCGCTCTGCCCAGATCGATCAGGCTTTCATCGAAGTTGGCGGCCTGAAGGTTGGCTTCCACTACACCTGGTGGGATGACGATCTCTCCGGCGAAACCGACATCCTGTCGTCCAACGACACGCGTGCAAACGCTATCCGCTACACCTACACGAGCGGCGCATTCTTCGCTGGTCTCGGCGTAGAAGAGCTGGAAGCCCTTTCCGGCACCCCGAACAACGTTGGCATCAGCGGCATCGTTGGTCTGTCTGAAGGCGTTGTAAACGGCAACCTGCTCGGTTCCTACGACACCGACACGGAAAATGGCGCTCTGCGCGCAATCGTCTACGCAAAGGTTGGTCCGGGCACGATCGGTCTCTCCGGTGCATGGGCTTCTGGCGCCAACGCTTACTACGAAGAGTCCGAGTGGACGGTTGCTGCTGAATACGCAATCGCCGTCAACGACAAGCTCACCGTTACTCCGGCTTTCCAGTACTTCGGTACGCTTGACACGAATGGCTCTGGCGACTTCACCGGCAGCCGCGATGCATGGCGCGCTGGTCTGACTGTTGACTACCAGATCGCGAAAAACCTCAGCACCAAGATCACTGCCAACTACCAGGATGCCGACTCTTCGGCTACGGTTGCTGGTGGCGAAACTTGGACCGGCTTCTTCCGTCTGCAGCGCGCATTCTGATTTGCGCCTGAGCGGTTTGCTCTAAGATCGAAAAACCCGCCTTTTGAGGCGGGTTTTTTGTTGTGTGATCTATGTATCTGACGTGATGATGTTTTTCGGCTGTTGGCCTGTCGTCAGGGAGCCTCTTTGAGGAAGTCTGCGATAGCCCGGCTGACTGAACCCAGATGCAGCAGTGGCGCATGGCCCTGGCCGATGGCCATGACATTGTTCAATGCCGGGCGTCTTGCCTGCATGGCATTGACTGTCTCGCTCATCAGAAGCGTCGAATTTTCTCCCCGCACCACCATCATGGCCACATCTGGAAACTGATCGAACTGTTCCCAGAGTGACGGTAGCGGATGGGCGCCAAGATCGGCAGCGCTGAAGGCACGGGCAATCTCCGGGTCGCAATCTGCGACGATACCATCGTCCGTCTCGACAAACAGATCGCGGGCCATATCCTGCCAGTCCCCGTCCGAAAGAGCGGGGAAGGCCGGTCCATGGATCTGTGTCAGATGGGTGACGGCATCATCCCAATGGCTGAGACGCGGTGCGGTTTTCAGATAGGCCTGAATGTCGAGAAGCCCCTGCAAGGGCAGTTCCGGGCCGACATCGTTGAAGATGAGGCCGGCAATGCGCTCGGGCGCCACGCTTGTGAGCACATGCAGGATCAGCCCGCCGCGCGATGTGCCGATAAAGACGGCTCTTTCGATACCCAATACATCGAGGAGCGCGCAGAGGTCCTGCGTTTCGGTGACGATGGTGTAGCTGGCCTTGTCCTCCACCCTGTCGGAGAGGCCGCGGCCGCGATAATCGATTGCGACAATTCGGCGTGGCTTCGTCTGCGATGCGGAAATCTCCAGCGCCAGCTTATGGAAGTCCCGCGCGTTGCGGGTCAGGCCGGGTAGGCACACCAGCGGCAGTGCGTGGTTGACATCCGATTCGGTGTCTGTGCCATAGTCGCGATAGGCCAGACGGGTGCCGTCGGCAGCGGTTATATAGCCCTGCTGGAAATTCTGCATGGTCGCGTCCCTCCCTACCGATCGCGGCAGTCTAGCGAATCGGGAGCACCATGGGGAGGCTAAAACGAATCAGGCGGTGTGTCTGACGAGGCAGGGCTCAGCGGCGACCGTAACGCAGATCGTTTTCAATATCCGCGCTTTGTCCCAGCCGTACCTTGTAGACCTGATAGTTTTCCATGACCCGCTGCACGTAGTTGCGGGTTTCGGGGAAGGGAATCCGTTCGATCCAGTCAACAACCTCATCGATCGACTTGCCGCGCGGGTCGCCATAGCGTTCGATCCATTCGGGCACCCGGCGCGGGCCGGCATTATAGGCGATGAAAGTCAGGATATAAGAGCCACCGAAGGCATCGATCTGTTCGCCGAGGTAATGTGCGCCAAGCGTTGCGTTATAGCCGGGATCTGTGGTCAGTTTGGCCGCCGTATAGGCAATGCCATGCCGGCTCGCGACGCCCTTTGCCGTTCCGGGCAGGATCTGAAGGAGGCCGCGTGCATCGGCGGGCGATATGGCCGCCGGATTGAAGGCGCTTTCCTGGCGGGCAATGGCATAGGCCAGCGCCTTGCCTGAGCCTTCGATATTGGCCGTCGGGGGAATAACGCCAACGGGGAAGGCGAGCGCTGCGACATCGATGCCGCGGTTGAAAGCCGTCTTGCCGATTTCCAGGGACAGCGCGTGGTTGCGGTTGCGTTCTGCACGGGCGGCGAGGATTGCCAGTTCGCCGGGGCTGGTCATATCGTCGGCAAGCGCGCGGTAGAGCGCATCGGCTCGTTGGCTATGGCCTGCCGCGTCCAGCCGGTCGATGGCGCGCACGGCTTCTCTCGAGGCAAAGTCGCGACGGTCCGCCTCGGTCGGGGAGGGGTAGGAGACATCGAGTGTCTTCATGTTGAGCCGCGAGGCGGCCAACTGCCCATAAAAGGTCGCCGAATAGCGCGCTGCTTTCTGATAATAGTCGGCGGCCTTGCCAGGCCCGCCAGCCTCTGCCGAGCGGCCAAGCCAGTAGAGCCCGCGCGACGCAGAGAGCGGCCGCGAGGAGGCGGCAAGAATGCGCTCGAAATGGCGGGAGGCGGTGGCGGGATCGCGCAAAGATCGCAGCGCATACCAGCCGGCATGAAATTCGGCATCGGCAATGTCGGCAGCGCTTTTTGCCGTATGGCCGGCCACGATCCGGTAAGCGTTTTGAAAATCGCCCTGGTCGGCAAGGCCGCGCGCCACGATGCGCCGCTCGTTCCACCATTCGCTGGCATTGACCAGTTCGGATGTGTCGCGTGGTGCAGCTTCCAGTAGACGTGCTGCCTCGCTATAGCGATCCTGCTGGCGCAGAAACTCGATGCGCACGAAAAGATAGGCCGTGTCGCGTCCCCAGGCGGGGGCTGCGGCGTTGATCAGGGCTTCGGCATTCTTGGCACGCCCCGCAACGGCACTCCAGGCCGCATAAAGCGACTGCGCCTTGCCCAGATCGCCAAACCGTTTCGCCTGTGCCGTGCGGCCGCGATACATAAGGTAATCCATACGCGCCTTGTGCATGGAAGGTGTGATCAAGCCGGCGAATTCCTTCAGGATCGCATCTTCCAACTCCTTGTCGAGCGCGTTGCCGACCCAGAAGGGTCGCAGAACCGTTGCGGCCTGGCTGCTCTTGCCTGTGGCCACCAAGGCACGGGCAAGCGTGATGGCGCCCTGCGGGGTTTCGGGACTGGTGCGGCCAAAGGCTGCCAGAACATCGGCGGCTGGCGGATTTTCCTGAAACAGCGCCCGTTCGGAATTGGCGCGCAGCCGGTTCAAGCCGGGCCAACCAACCAGTTCCTGGCGGGCGGCAGCAATCTCGTGCGACGGCACGCTGCGCAGTCCCGATGTGGCGATGGCCCAGGTGAGAAGATGCCGATCGAGCGAACCCTGCGGCAGCGAATCGCGTACGGAAAGTGCGCCTTCTGCATCGCGGGCCGATAGCGCATCAAGGCCCGATGCCAAGACCTGCGCCGAAGCCTGTGGCGCACCCTGGGCGGAAGGGCGTGGAATGGCGCCGGTAATCTCCGGGGATGGCATGGCGGCGGACCGTACGGTATCGGGCCGGGTCAAAGGCAAAGGAAGCCTTCCATCCGGCAGCGTTGCTGCCGCAAGAGCGCCTGCGCTTGCTGAAAGCAGCAGGCCAGCTATCCAAAGCGACTTTCTCATCCACTCACCCGCGACACGACGTAATCCGTATGTTTACTTAGCCGTCGGTCTGCTTAACGGAACCTTACCAGAATGCCGCAAGCCGACCGATTGCGCCATCACGATCTGTTGCAAAACACCAAAGACCACGCTTGTCGTCCCATGGGCACCGCTTTATGGTGCGCCCCTCATAAGCAATTAATACGGCCGAACAATGAAGTGCGGTCGATGGGGAGTCTTCGCATGTTCAAAGGGTCCATGCCCGCGCTTGTCACACCTTTCACCGACGCGGGTGCGGTTGACGAGGCGGCTTTCGCTGCCCACGTCGAGTGGCAGATCACCGAGGGAAGCACCGGTCTTGTGCCTGTCGGCACGACAGGCGAATCGCCGACGCTCTCGCATGATGAGCATAAGCGGGTGATCGAGATCTGTATCGAAGTGGCGGCCAAGCGCGTGCCGGTGATTGCCGGCGCCGGTTCGAACAATACGCGCGAGGCGATCGAGCTTGCCCAGCATGCGCAGGAGCAGGGCGCCGATGGTCTTCTGGTCGTCACGCCCTATTACAACAAGCCGACGCAGAAGGGCCTGTTTGCGCATTACAGCGCGATTGCGCAAGCTGTCCATCTGCCGATCATCATCTACAATATCCCGCCGCGCTCGGTCATCGACATGTCGCCGGAAACCATGGGCGCGCTCGTCAAGGCACACAAGAACATTGTCGGCGTGAAAGATGCCACCGGCAAGCTGGAGCGCGTGTCCGAGCAGCGCATCACCTGCGGCAAGGATTTCATCCAGCTGTCCGGTGAAGACGGCACTGCGCTTGGCTTCAATGCCCATGGCGGCGTCGGCTGCATTTCGGTCACGGCCAATGTCGCGCCGCGCCTCTGCGCTGAATTCCAGCAGGCAACCCTTGCCGGTGATTACGCCAAGGCGCTCGAATACCAGGACCGTCTGATGCCGCTGCACAAGGCGATCTTCCTTGAGCCGGGCGTCTGCGGCGCCAAATATGCGCTGGCGCGCACCCGCGGGCTGAACCGCACGGTGCGCTCGCCGCTGATGTCGACTCTGGAGCCGGGCACGGAAGCTGCGATCGATGCAGCGCTTCAGCATGCGGGCCTGTTGAACTGAACCTATGAGGCCGGACGCTGCCCTGCGGATGTCCGGCTTCCCTTTGGGCGCTCGACACACTACATAGGTGAAAACAGCTGCCATTCCGGCGGCACATCGGGCCACCAGACCCCAAGCGGGCGGAGATAACCAGACATCCATGGCACCCAAAGGCAGCCAGCGCACCATCAACAAGATCGTTGCGGAAAACCGCAAGGCGCGCTTCAACTATGAAATCATCGATACATATGAAGCGGGCATCGTTCTGACGGGCACCGAGGTCAAGTCTCTGCGCGAAGGCAAGGCGAATATTGCCGAATCCTATGCCTCTGATGAAGGCAATGAGATCTGGCTGATCAATTCGCATCTGCCGGAATATCTGCAGGCCAATCGCTTCAACCACGAGCCCCGCCGGCGCCGCAAGCTGCTGCTCGGCAAGCGCGAGATCAATCGTCTGCGTGTCGGTATTAACCGCGAAGGCATGACGCTCGTGCCGTTGAAGATCTACTTCAACGAGAAGGGCCGTGCGAAGCTGGAACTGGCGCTGGCCAAGGGCAAGAAGCTGCACGACAAGCGCGAGACTGAGAAGGAACGCGACTGGAACCGGCAGAAGAGCCGGCTCTTGAAGACCGGCTGACGGTCCGCTCCCTATATCGACTTCGGAAATGATCAGCCGGAATGCGCGCATTCCGGCTTTTGTCGTTTCAAATCAAGGCCTCAGCGACCTCTCATGCCGATGGCAAGATAGAGTGCGTCCTGATGCGCCTGCCGCAGCCGGGCTTCCTGCCGGGCGCTGCGGCTTATAGCTTCATGCACGGTCGGATGTCCGTCATCCAGCCCGATATCCTGCATCTGATAGTCGCTGAGATCACGGATGGAATTACCGGTCCGGCGCCGTGTCAGGCCTCGCACAACCAGGCTCAGCCAGCGCATGCCCAAGGTCACTTGATTGCGGGTGTTCCGCTGGGCCTGGTCGGAGGGGCTTTGATCGGCTTGGTCGGTCGTGCACATGATCCTGATCCTTGTCGGTGAGGCACGAAAACGGGCAACCTCTCCGCCGGTCAGGCAGAAAGGAAACGGGTGAAGGTTTGAGGGTTGATGAAGGGGTTAAGTACAGCCAAAAGGTGAATTTGTGGGAGGAAATTCACATCTTCTGTGACGGCGGCAAACTGCCGCACAAGGGGGCATTCGTCCAGTGAATGTTGGAAATGCTTTTGATCAGCGGATTTGATGGGTTCCGGCTGCCATCCCTTGCATCTGCTGTTCGTGCCGAATCAGCCATTGCTTGCGCCAGAGACCGCCGCCATAGCCGGTGAGGCTTCCGTCGGCGCCGATGACGCGGTGGCAGGGAATGATCACAGCGATCTGATTGGCGCCATTGGTGCGGGCAACAGCCCTGACAGCGCTCGGTCTGCCCAGTGACGCGGCAAGGCTCGAATAACTCTGGCTCTGACCGGCAGGAATTGCCTGCAGGGCGCGCCAGACATCACGTTCGAATGGCGTGCCATGGCTTCCGATTCGCACCGTGAACGTGCCCGCGCGTCCGGCGAAATAGTCTGCCAATTCCTCTTCGACCTGCTCTGTGACGATGGTACGGCCCATGATGATGCCATGACCGGAGCGCTGTTGCAGGCGCTTCAACTCGGTAGGCAAGGCGGGGCGATCGGCAAATTCCAGCAGATGCAGAGCATGTTCGCAGGCAATGCACAGCATTGGCCCGATCGACGTCTCGATCCAATGCGCCTTCATCAGGCTCTGGGAGCGAATAGCCTGAGGCGTGGCTCCCAGCAACTGATTGATGGCACTGCGAAAGCCGCTACCGGACTCAAATCCGGCATCGAGTTGCGCTTCGATCACGGATGCGCCCTCATGCAATGTCATGGTGGCCGAGCTGATACGCCGTAACCTGGCAATCTCAAGAAAACTCATACCAAAACGCCGTTTGAAGGCTCGCCTGACCGTGGACGTGTCATGGCCAAGCGCGACGATGTCTCTCTCTGTCCGGCGTCTTGCCGGTTCGGCATCCAACGCGGACAGAAGCCCGGTCACTGCCGGATCCGTATCGCCGTAGCGCAGCATGGGACGACAACGCTTGCAGGGACGAAAGCCGGCCTCCAGGCAGGCTGCAATTGCTGTCTCGAAGCGGCAATTGTCCCGGCGCGGTTTCCGTGCAGGGCAGGTGAGTCGGCAGAAAATGCCGGTCGAGGTCACGCAGACAAAGGCAAAGCCTTCATAGGCTGCATCGCGGCAGAGAAGCGCTTGATAAAGGGTGTCGTCATCGGGGCGAGTGAGCATCATGATGTCACTCTAGCGCCATGCGATTGCACCCGCCGCCGAAAATCGGGCGCCTACTGTGCAAATCTCATCGTAATGAACGAAAGCCCCGGCGGAGGACGAGCAACCGCCGGGAGCCTCCAGATCCTATTAGTCTTCCGTGGGTTCCACGACCGGCTCCGGCACACGTTGCACGCGCTCGGAAGGATCACGACCGATTTCCGCCTTCAGCGAGATGAGGTCGATAAAGTGGTCCGACTGGCGGCGCAGGTCATCGGCAATCATCGGCGGCTGGGTTGCCATGGTGGAGACGACGGAGACCTTGCGGCCCTTGCGCTGAAGCGCCTCGACCAGCGTGGTGAAATCGCCGTCACCGGAAAACAGTACGAGGTGATCGACGGTCTCCGACTGTTCCATGGCGTCGATGGCCAGTTCGATGTCCATATTGCCCTTCACCTTGCGGCGGCCCATGGAATCGGTAAACTCCTTGGCGGGCTTGGTGACAACCTTATAGCCGTTGTAATCCAGCCAATCGATCAGCGGGCGAATCGACGAATATTCCTGGTCCTCTATCAGGGCGGTGTAATAATAGGCTCGCAGCAGGTAGCCGCGCTTCTGAAATGCTTTCAGCAGTTTGCGATAATCGATGTCAAAGCCAAGGCTTTTCGATGCCGCATAAAGGTTTGCGCCGTCAATGAAGAGTGCAATCTTCTCTCTTGGGTCGAACATATGTCCTCCATCCCCCTAAAATACATTGGGTATCGCTCAGTATGAAATAGTTTGTCGAAACTTTACGTTTCGGGACAAGATTAAGCGCGATACATTATGACTTATTCATATAAATTCATTTACGTGACGATTCGGAAAACTCCAAGCAACCGCAGGTTGAGTTTACTGGAGATTTTGAGGCCGTGGCTCTGCTATTCAGGGGTGGCGGAGGAAAAACTTGAATTTAGCGTTCAATCCCTGTATCGGGCATGCTAAATCCTGAAATAGCGACCGCAAAGGACAGGCAATGGCCCGTGTCACAGTAGAAGATTGCATCGACAAAGTCGATAACCGTTTCGAGCTGGTGCTGCTTGCTAGCCACCGCGCACGGCAGATCTCCCAGGGCGCATCGATCACGATCGATCGCGACAACGATAAGAATCCGGTTGTGGCGCTACGCGAAATCGCCGACGAAACCCTGTCGCCCGACGACCTGAAGGAAGACCTCATCCACTCGCTGCAGAAGCATGTGGAAGTCGACGAGCCCGAGCCCGATCCGTCGAGCCTGATTTCCGCCAATGGCGGCGCATCGGCTGGTGGAGACAAGGGTCTGGACGAAGACGACATGCCGGAAACCGTTACTTTCGACCAGATGTCGGAAGAAGAGCTGCTGGCTGGCATCGAAGGTCTGGTTCCGCCGGAAAAGAGCGACGATTACTGACGATTACCAATCGTCAATGCTGTCGCATTAAATCGCTTGTCTATATGCTCATGGCTGCGCCAGTCTCCCGATTGGCGCGCCATTTTTATTTTCTAGTGTGTTGTAAGGAACTCCCACGGCATGATGCGGCAATACGAGCTCGTCGAGCGGGTTCAGAAATACAAGCCCGAAGCGAACGAAGCTCTTCTGAACAAGGCCTATGTCTATGCCATGCAGAAGCATGGCCAGCAGAAGCGCGCCAGTGGCGACCCCTATATTTCGCATCCGCTGGAAGTGGCCGCCATCCTCACCGACATGCATCTGGACGAATCCACCATTGCGGTGGCGCTGCTGCACGATACGATCGAGGACACGACGGCGACCCGTGCCGAGATCGACGAACTGTTCGGTGAGGATATCGGCCGGCTTGTCGAGGGGCTGACCAAGCTCAAGCGGCTCGACCTTGTCTCGAAAAAGGCCAAGCAGGCGGAAAACCTGCGCAAGCTGTTGCTTGCGATTTCCGACGACGTGCGCGTCCTGCTCGTCAAGCTTGCTGACCGCCTGCACAATATGCGCACGCTTGAGCACATGTCGCAGGAAAAGCGCGCCCGCATTTCCGAAGAGACCATGGATATCTATGCGCCGCTTGCCGGCCGCATGGGCATGCAGGATATGCGCGAGGAGCTGGAAGAGCTTTCCTTCCGCTACATGAACCCGGAAGCCTATGAGACGGTGACGAAGCGCCTGGCCGAGCTTTCGGCGCGCAACGAGGGCCTGATCACCAAGATCGAGGACGAATTGCGTGACCTGCTGATCGCCAATGGTCTGTTGAACGCGTCTGCCAAGGGCCGGCAGAAAAAACCCTATTCCGTCTTCCGCAAGATGCAGTCGAAGTCGCTCTCTTTCGAGCAGCTGTCGGATGTCTACGGCTTTCGCATTCTCGTGGATGATATTCCTGCCTGCTACCGGGCTCTTGGTATCGTGCACACGCGCTGGCGCGTCGTGCCGGGCCGGTTCAAGGATTACATCTCGACGCCGAAGCAGAATGACTACCGCTCGATCCACACCACCATTGTCGGACCATCGCGCCAACGCATCGAGTTGCAGATCCGCACCAAGCGCATGCACGAGATCGCCGAATTCGGCATTGCCGCGCACAGTCTCTACAAGGACGGCGAGGGCGGCGAGCAAGGCGAGCTTCTGTCGAAGGAATCGAACGCCTATAACTGGCTGCGGCACACGATTGAGGCTCTGGCGGAAGGCGACAATCCGGAAGAATTCCTTGAACACACGAAGCTTGAGCTTTTCCAGGATCAGGTGTTCTGTTTCACGCCGAAGGGCAAGCTGATTGCGCTACCGCGCGGCGCGACACCCATTGATTTTGCCTATGCGGTGCACACCAATATCGGCGACACCACGGTCGGCGCCAAGATCAACGGTCGCATCATGCCGCTCGTCACACGCCTTTCCAATGGCGATGAAGTCGAGATCATCCGGTCGGGCGTACAGGTGCCGCCGGCGGCCTGGGAGGAAATCGTTGTGACCGGCAAGGCGCGCGCCGCCATTCGCCGCGCCACCCGCATGGCCATCCGTAAGCAATATGCCGGCCTTGGCTATCGCATTCTGGAGCGCACCTTTGAGCGTGCCGGCAAGGCCTTTACCCGCGAAATCCTGAAGCCGGCGCTCTACAGGCTCGGCCAGAAGGATGTCGAGGATGCCATAGCCTCCGTCGGTCGCGGTGAAATGTCGTCGCTCGATGTGCTGAAGGCCGTCTTCCCCGAATACAAGGACGAGCGCACCACCATCAAGCCCGCCGCTGATCAGGGCTGGTTCAATATGCAAAGTGCCTCAGGCATGATGTTCCGCCTGCCGGGCAATGAACGCACGCTGAGCGAGGCGACCGAAGCCGCCATCCCGTCCGGCGGTCCCGAACCCCTGCCGATCCGCGGACTGGCCGGCAATGTCGAGGTGCGTTTTGCACCAGCGGGCGCCGTGCCCGGCGATCGTATCGTCGGCATCATGGAGGAGGGCAAGGGCATGACCATCTACCCGATCCAGGCCTCTGCGCTGCAGAAGTTCGATGACCAGCCGGAAAGCTGGGTGGACGTGCGCTGGGATCTGGACGAGGCCAACAAGTCCCGCTTTCCGGCCAAGATCACCATCACGGCGCTCAATGAACCGGGGACGCTTGCCACGATTGCCCAGACCATTGCCCGGCTGGAAATCAATATCCGGCTGATGACCATGGGCAATGTACAGGCGGATTTTTCCGAGTTCGCCCTTGAAGTGGAGGTCTGGGATCTGCGCCAGTTGAACCAGCTTCTGGCGCAATTGAAGGATCTCGACTGCGTTTCGACCGTGAAGCGCGTCTATGACTGATGCCTTTTTGGGCATTTGTTAAGCAATGCGGCCAAGGCATGGCCGCATTGCTATGCGTCTGGCGCAGGGCTGCCGAGGCAAGCCAGCGGTGGTGCTCGAGCGCGACTGATCGTATCTTGTGCATAGCAACATAAGGAAAAGATCATGTTTAAGCCGCTCAAGACTTTCGCCCGCGCTCTCCGTGCTCCCAGCGTCCAGGACCGCGAAATGGCCTATCTGAATGAATCGCATGATGCGATCGAACTCGAATACCGCATGCGCCAGATCGATCGCGGCATGTTCCGCAAGGGTCTCTGAAATATCGCGCTGAAGACAAGGCGCTTTTCTTCTGTCCGTCGCGAAGCCTCGCGCTTCATGACGCAGATATGCGCCCACTGCCTGTAGAAGTCGCGGCTCTGCTGCGATATCGCCATGATTGTCGGCATTTAAGATGATGCGCGCCGTGTCGGGGAACATTTAGTTTCCGCGCCGACACCGCGCCGGATGGTCGACAATTTCGCCTCGGTCTGACATGGATTGTGCCGAGGCAGGCGAGAGGAACCGCATGATCATTGGCATGGGCAGCGACCTGATCGATATAAGACGGGTCGAGAAGTCGATCGAGCGGTTTGGCGACCGTTTCACGCATCGCTGTTTCACCGATATTGAAAGAGGCAAGTCCGACGGTCGCAAGACACGGGCCGCCTCGTATGCCAAGCGCTTTGCCGCCAAGGAAGCCTGTTCCAAGGCGCTCGGCACAGGGCTCGCGCAAGGCGTGTTCTGGAAGGACATGGGTGTCGTCAATCTGCCAAGCGGCAAGCCGACGATGCACCTGACCGGCGGCGCGGCCGAAAAATTGGCCGAACTCATGCCCGCCGGGCATCGCGCCATCATCCATCTCACCATTACCGATGAATTTCCCTATGCCCAGGCCTTCGTGGTCATTGAGGCGCGTCCGCTGGACGGTCCGGCTGTGCCGTGACGGCGCATCCTTGCCGATTGATGCCATTGCCCGCTTGCGGGGAAGAGTTTAGAGAAGCCGAAACTGTTGAAAGCGAGAGACGTGCACGTGTCCGAAAAAGTCGAGAAGAAGCAGAGCGCCCTTTGGGAAAACATCAAGGTCATCATCCAGGCGCTGCTGCTGGCGATGGTCATCCGCACGGTGGCGTTTCAGCCCTTCACCATTCCCTCCGGTTCGATGATGCCGACTCTGCTCGTCGGCGATTACATCTTCGTCAACAAGTTCGCCTATGGCTATTCCCGCTATTCCATGCCGTTTTCGCCGGACCTGTTTTCCGGCCGCATCCTGGCCAGTGAGCCCAAGCGCGGCGACGTCATCGTCTTTCGCCTGCCCACTGATCCCGATGTCGATTATATCAAGCGCCTGATTGGCCTGCCGGGTGACCGCGTGCAGATGATCAACGGTGTTCTGCAGCTGAATGGCCAGCCGGTTCCCAAAATGGCCGACGGCAATTTCACCTCCGATTACCGCCTCGATCCGGGCTCTGACGTTCCCGTGTTCCGTGAAACGCTGGACAATGGCCGAACCTATGACACGCTCGACCAGTCGCCCGTGTCGCGCGGGGATAATACCCGCGAATTCATCGTTCCCGAAGGCCACTATTTCTTCATGGGCGATAACCGCGACAATTCCCTCGATAGCCGCTTCGATGTGGGCTATGTTCCGGCGGAAAACCTGGTGGGCCGCGCCAGCATGATCTTCTTCTCGCTGGGCAATGACACCTCGTTCCGCGAGATCTGGAAATGGCCGGCCAACATGCGTTGGGATCGCTTGTTCAAGGTGGTTGACTGATGCGCAGCACGACATTGTCGGCAGATCAGCGCGCCCGGCTTGAAAAGGTCATCGGGTACGAGTTTGCCGACAAGCAATGGCTTGACCGTGCCATGACCCATGCCAGCACTGGCGGGGCCAAGGTTGCCAATTACGAGCGTCTGGAATTTCTTGGCGATCGCGTTCTGGGCCTGTGCGTGGCCGAACTTCTGTTCGCCACGTTCCGCGATGCGGCGGAAGGCGAATTGTCCGTGCGCCTGAACCAGCTGGTGAGCGCTGAAAGCTGCGCTGGCATTGCCGATGAGCTTGGACTTCACCAGTTCATTCGCACCGGCGCCGATGTGAAGAAGCTGACCGGAAAGCGCATGCTGAATGTGCGCGCCGATGTGGTAGAAAGCTTGATTGCCGCACTTTACCTCGATGGCGGCCTGGATGCAGCCCGAAGCTTCATCCTGCGCAACTGGAAGGGCCGCGCAACACATGCCGATGCCGCCCGTCGCGATGCCAAGACCGAGCTGCAGGAATGGTCGCATGCCCGCTTCGGGCTGACCCCCGTATACCGGATCGACGATCGGTCCGGCCCGGATCATGAGCCGCGCTTTACGGTGACGGTGGAAGTCAAAGGCGTTCTGCCGGAAACCGGCGTGGAACGCTCCAAGCGCGCCGCCGAACAGGTGGCCGCCACGAAAATGCTGGAACGTGAAGGCGTGTGGCAAAAGCCCGCCGACGAAGGCTGAAGGATCAGATGAGCGAAGAAGAAAACACGGCCGGCCTTCCCGAGGCGGCACCCTCCACACCGGTGGACCCGACCCGCACCGGCCCCACGCGCTCCGGCTTCGTGGCGCTGATCGGCGCGACCAATGCCGGCAAATCGACGCTGGTCAACCGGCTGGTCGGCGCCAAAGTGTCGATCGTCAGCCACAAGGTGCAGACAACACGCGCCATCGTGCGGGGCATCGCCATCCATAACAACACGCAGATGGTGTTCATGGATACGCCCGGCATCTTCAAGCCGCGCCGCAGGCTGGACCGCGCCATGGTCACCTCCGCCTGGGGCGGCGCCAAGGATGCCGATTTCATCGTGCTTCTGGTCGATAGCGAGCGTGGCCTGAAGGGCGATGCGGATGCCATTCTGGAAGGTCTGAAGGAAGTCTATCAGCCGAAGATCCTTGTGCTCAACAAGATCGACCAGGTTCGCCCGGAAGATCTGTTGAAGCTGGCGCAGGCGGCCAATGAAAAAATCCCGTTCATCGAGACCTTCATGATCTCGGCGACGACCGGTTCCGGCTGCAATGACTTGATGGACTATCTGGCCAAGCAACTGCCGGAAGGCCCCTGGTATTATCCCGAGGACCAGATTTCCGACCTGCCGATGCGCCAGCTCGCTGCCGAAATCACCCGCGAAAAGCTTTTCCTGCGCCTGCATCAGGAACTTCCCTATTCCTCGCATGTGGAAACGGAAAAGTGGGAAGAGCGCAAGGACGGCTCGGTGCGCATCGAGCAGGTGATCTATGTCGAGCGCGACAGCCAGAAGAAGATCGCACTTGGTAAGGGCGGCGATGCCATCAAGGCGATTTCGACCGCATCCCGCAAGGAAATCTCCGAGATCCTCGAACAGCCGGTGCACCTCTTCCTCTTCGTCAAGGTGCGCGAAAACTGGGGCGATGATCCGGAGCGGTTCCGCGAAATGGGTCTGGAATTCCCAAAGGGCTGATGCCCAAAAAGGCAGGATTTGCGGCGCCTCGGTTATTTGCGCCGCATCATCAGCACCTTGATCTCTTCGAAGCGCCGGCGCTGCTCCGGCTCTTCCGCGGCCTGCGAATAGCAGGTGTCCGACATGCAGAACTGCACCAGTTCCAGCGGCGCCGTATTGTTCTTGAAAGTGCATTCCACTTCGTCGTTGAAATCGGTCGGCTCAGGGTTCTGGCGTGTCGTATAGGTCAGGCGTGCGCCGGGCGGGGTGAGTTCCGGGAACGATTGTACGATACCGGTGTTGAGGACCGGAGACAGCAGAAAGCTCTTGGCGACATTGACGCAAGCCGCCTCAAGGTCGGGCGACTGGGCGGCCGCGGGTGGTGCCGACAGGGCAAGGGTCGCGGGCAGGGCGAGGGCCGTGGCTAAAAGCAGAATATGGCGCATGGGATCTCCGGAAATTGTTTTGCGGCCAGCAACAGCGCTGGCGGCCGGTTTGTTCCATCGCCTATGGCCGACAGCTGTCGAAATGCGGTAAAACTCCGATTCAATTGCAGGCACTTGTCAGATAGCGTCGCAATTCAACATGAAATGAGCGTGCGCCATGCAATGGCAGGATGAAGGCATCGTCATCGGTGTTCGACGCCATGGGGAAACCAGCGTGGTGGCGGAGCTGATGACACGCGAGCGCGGCCGCCATATGGGGCTCGTGCGCGGTGGCCGCTCGCGCAGCATGCAGCCGGTGCTGCAACCGGGAAACCGGGTGGAAGCCGTCTGGCGCGCAAGGCTCGATGAACATCTTGGCGATTACCGGCTGGAGCCCGTGCATCTAAGGGCCGCACGGCTTATGGAAAGTGCAACCTCCGTTTATGGCGTACAGGCCATGGGGGCTCTCTTGCGCCTGTTGCCGGAGCGTGATCCGCATCCGCATCTGTTTGATGCGCTCGACGTGATCCTCGACCACATGGACGATCCGGCAGGGGCGGGCGAGCTGTTCGTGCGCTTTGAACTCGCCGTGCTCAACGATCTCGGCTTCGGGCTTGACCTCACCGAATGTGCAGCCACCGGCACCCGCGAGGATCTGATCTATGTCTCGCCGAAAAGCGGCCGGGCCGTTTCGGCGGCGGCTGGCGCGCCCTATGCTGATCGTCTCCTGCCTTTGCCGGCGTTTCTCGGTCCCCAGACGGGTGAGCCGACCAAGGGCGCCAATTGTCAGACCCTGACGGCGGCCTTTCGACTCAGCGGCTTTTTCCTGCACCGGCATGTCTATGAGCCACGCGGCATGACGGAGATTGCCGCACGCGATGGCTTCGTGCAGGCCGCGCTGAAGGCGCTTGGCCGTATAGAGACGGACAGGCGCGCGCAGCTGACGGCATAAGCCTCAAGTAGCCAATGCAAGAGGCCTGTCGACCGGCCGCTCGCGGATCGGCCAATGCACGGCGGCGGCAAACAGGCCAAGGCCTACCCCGATCCACCAGACCGGATCATAGGAGCCAAAATGGTCATAGAGATAGCCGCCCATCCATACGCCGAGGAAGGAGCCGATCTGATGGCCGAGAAAGACCATGCCGCCCAGAAGGCCCAGATGCCGGGTGCCGAACATGATGGCAACCAGTGCATTGGTGGGTGGCACTGTCGATAGCCAGAGAAGCCCCATCACCACGGCAAACAGAATGACCGAGAGGGGCGTCTGCGGCAGGAGCAGGAAGGCCGTGACGGCAATCGAGCGGCCGATATAGATCAGCGCCAGAAAATAGGGCTTGGAATAGCGCTGGCCGATAAAGCCGGCAGCCAGCGAGCCAATGATGTTGAAGAAGCCGATCAGCGCCATGGCAATCACCGCATAGCGCGCATCAATGCCCAGATCGCCGAGATAGGCTGGAAAATGCGCGGTGATGAAAGCCACCTGATAGCCGCAGACGAAAAAGCCGGAGACCAAAAGCAGATAGCTGCGATGGCCAAAGGCTTCTTTGAGGGCTTGCGCAATGCTCTGTTCCACATCCGATTGTTTCTGCGTGCCCGAGGAGGAATTGCCGCGCAGCGGAAAGGCCAGAAGCGGCACGACCAGCATCAGCACACCCATCAGCACCAGGCTGTCGGACCAGCCATAGGCATTGATCAGCGTCTGGCTGAGCGGCGCAAACAGGAACATGCCGGCAGACCCGGCAGCCGTGCCGATGCCGAATGCCATGGAGCGCTGTGCCGGGGTGACATTGCGGGCGAAGGCGGAGAGAACGACGCTGAAGGAGCCGGCACCGATGGCCATGCCGACCAGCATGCCGCCGCCGACATGCAGCCAGATCGGCGCGGCCGCATGGGCCATGACGCTCAGACCTGCTGCATAGAGAAGGCCGGACATGGCCAGCACCCGGCCGGTGCCATATTTATCGGCAAGCGCGCCGAAGAAGGGCTGGCTGAGACCCCAGAACAGGTTCTGCAGGGCCATAGCGAGACCGAAGGTCGATCGGTCCCAGCCGGTATCGGCCAGCATGGGCAGCTGGAAAAAGCCCATGGCTGAGCGCGGGCCAAAGGTCAGCATGGCAATCAGCGAGCCGCTGGCAATAATCAGCCAGGGCATGGTGGCAGCGCTTTTCTGCGTCATCGGGCAATCCTCGCTCACGTCACCATCAAGCATAGATCCTGCTATCGATAAGCCAAGCGAGTTTTATTGCTGTTTGCTATTCGAGCGCGTGATGTTTCGCCGTCAGTTGAACAGCTGGAGAATGTTCTGCGGTTCGTTATTGGCGATGGAAAGCGCCTGGATCGCTAGTTGCTGCTGCGCTGTCAGCGCTTTGAGGCGGGTTGCCTCTTCGTCCATGTCGGCATCGACAAGCGTGCCGATACCGCGATCCATCCAGTCACGCAGATCATGCACGAAACTTGTCTGGATTTCGAGGCGCGACTGGACCGCACCGAAGCCGGCGCCGGAATCGGCCAGCATCTGCACCATGCCGTCGACGACGGCAATCATGTCGTCCAGTTCGTCGGATGTTGTGTCCTTGGTGAGAGCAATTTCCGTCGCCGTCGCGCTGTTGCTGTCATTCACGACGAGCACGTAATTGGTCGCGGCACCGGCATCTACGGCAAATTGTGTGCTGGTCAAAATACCGGCTTCGCCACCCGTATTGGTTGAACGATCATCGATCAGCGGGCTGATGCTGCCGCCCGATGTCCACAGTTCCATGTCAATTGTCTCCATATACACACCGCCATTCGTGTCGCGGTAGAAGGAGGCCGCAAGTTCGGCCGTATTGTCCGAACTGTCGCTGATATTGAGCCAGTTGACGCCGTTGAAGCTCGCTGAGCTTGCGATCGATTGCAGCTGCTCCTTGAGCTGGGTGATTTCCGAGTTGACCTTTTGCTTGTCGACGCCCGGTTCCGAAGCGGAGACGAGCTTGGCCTTGATCTCGTCAGTCACTGAAATTGCGGCTTCCAGCCCTTCATAGGCAACATCGACGGTGGCAGAGCCCAGGTTCAGCGCATCCTCGACGGCTGCCAATGCCTTGTCATCGGAGCGCATCGTGGTGGCGATTGACCAATAGGCGGCATTCTTGGATGCCTGGTCGATGCGCTGGCCGCTCGACATCCGCCCTTGCGTCACGGCAAGATCATTGGATACATCGCGCAGCGTCGCAAGCGCCGCGGTTGCGCCGAAATTGGTGTGAATACTCGACATAATACGCTCTACTCAGTACAAAATACACGCATTGATACAACAGCAGGCACCTTGAACATGGTTACCGGACCGTCGCCTGATCTGAGCTTCATTCAAGCATTGCTAACCTTAATGCCGGTTTAAAGCCGGGCAAAAAAGGTTGTCCTATTTGAAAGATGGATGCCGTTATCTTTGAAGACGCGCGCGCCGGCTTTCCCGCCAGATAGTGAACAGCCCGGCACTGATGACGAGAAGTGCGCCGAGGATCATGTTGATCGTCAGCACCTCGCCATAGATCAGCACCCCGAGTGCGCAGACGAGAACCACCTGTACATAGCCGATCTGCTGCACGGTTACGGCATCGACCAGATCATAGGCGCGGATCAGCAGGTAATGCCCGCTCATGCCCGTCAGGCATAGAGCCGCCATCCAGATCCAGTCCTCACGTGCCAGCGTCGTCCAATAGAAGGGGCCAACAAAGCTGATGGCGGCGGCGCCGGCCACGCCCGTATAGAAAAAGCTGGTAGCCGAGCTGTCCACCCGACCGGCAAGCCGCGTGGTAATGGCATAAAGCGCAAAGATCACCGAGCCGATCACCGGCAGGATGATGCGGGCGTCGAGATGGGCCTTCGTCGGGTTGATGATCATCAGCACGCCGAACATGCCCACCGCAATGGCTGTCCAGCGCCGCCAGCCGACCTTTTCGCCGAGCAGCGGCACTGAGAGCGCGGCCACCACCAGCGGCGTTGCGGCAAAGATCGATTGCGTCTGCGACAGGCCGACAAGCACGAAAGAGGTGATGGCAAAACAGATCTGCACCACCAGGATCACGCCACGCGTGATTTGCAGGAAAGGCCGCCGGCTTTTTGCTACGCCGGCAATGCCGCCCGGCATGCGAGCGCTGAGGAGAATGACGAAGAGGGCAAAGGCCCAGTAGCGGATCATGATGATGAAGATCGGCGGATAAAGCGAGCCGAGATGCTTGGAAACCACATCCTGCGCGGCAAAGATGGTTACCGCTGCAAGGGAAAATACAAGGCCAGTGGTTCTTCCAGTCATGTTGTGTCTCGGCATTTCAAACAGGCTGGCCACCGCAAGCTCAGGGGCCGCGGGGGCAGGGGATAGGGCCGGCCCGCCAAGATGACGGGCATGCAGAGAGCGTCAGCGATGCTTGATCGCAAAGGGTTGGCGGCGGTCGAGAACACGCACCTCCTCACCGACGGACAAAAGGCTTGAGCCCACCGGCACGGCATTCCAGCCGAACAGCGGGCCGGGTACCCGCCGATCTGCCGACATGCGGATACGGCCCATGGCCGGCATCGGGCTTGCGCCCTCGCGCGAACCGGTCTCCTGGTCCTGCGTCGTCATGATGCAGCGGGCGCAAGGCTTGACGAGATAGAGCACGAGCCCGCCGATTTCGAGCGAGCCCCAGCCGTCTTCCGCCCAGGCCTCCGCATGGTCGAGAACGATGTTGGCGCGGAAACGATCCATGTTGACCGACGCTTCGCCATGCGCTGCCATATCGGCATTCAATGCGGCAAGCGAGCCGGTGGTGGTGACCAGAACCTGATAGCCATCGGCGAAGGAAACCGGCGTGCCGGGGCCGGCCCATTCGGCGCTGGCCTCGCGTTTTGCATCGGCATCGAAATGCACGAGGCGCACTTCGCGCGACAGCCAGGCCGAGAGCGTGGCATTGACGGCATCCGGTGCAAGTGCTGCGCTGACCGTGGAGCGCCAGACGACGACATCCTGGCGCCTGTCCGGTGCCGGGGCGGCAACCTCCATCTCGCCCTTGCCCTCCATCCTCAATCGTAGACCCTGCGTGCCTGTCGCCGTTTGCAACTGCGCCAGAAGTGGCATTTCGCGCTGGGTGATGAAATGGCCGGTGGGATCAATGATCATCCAGCGACGATCCCCCTCCAGCCCCAGGGCATTGATCGATGACTGTTGAAGGGCAATGCCGCGGGCGCTTTTCAGCGGAAAGATGTTGAGTTCTGCAATGCGCATGGGGAAATGCCTTGGTTAGATTTCGTAGAGGAACGCGTCGTAGAAGGCAGCGAGTTGGCGGTGCCGCTCTTGCGCCAGGAGCCGACCCGCCGGCGTCCGGAAACCATCGGCAAGCTTGAGCAGCTTTGTCTGAAAATGATCGAGCGCATAGGTTCGGTCGTCAAGGTCACGTTTCATCCCGGATGGATCGCCGGCATGATAAAGTTGCGAGCCCATGCGCCCGGCAATGTAGAAGGTGCGCGCCACGCCGATGAGGCCAAGCGAATCCAGCCGGTCCGCATCCTGCAGGATTTTCGCTTCCAGCGTCTGCGGCGCCACATTGGCGGAAAAGCTGTGCGCGTGAATGGCATGCGCGACAGATGCTATTCGCGCCTTTGCCCAGCCAAGCTCTGAGAGGATACGGCTTGCCTTGTCCGCCGCAAGCGCTGATGCTTGCGCTCTGTTCTGCGCATTCTTCTCGACGGCCACGCAATCATGCAGCAGAACGGCGGCGGCCAGCACCTCGCCATCGCCGCCTTCGCTGCTCTGGATGCTGAAAGCATTGCCAAACACGCGCAGGATATGCGCCAGATCATGGGCGCCATCATCGCTGTCGGTGGCATGGTCTATCAACTGGGCGGCAAGCGCTTCAAACGGGGCGAAACGCGCGGCAAGCGCGTCCGTCGGCAATTCAGGCATCCGGCATGTCTTTCGAATCGGCGGGGGTTGTCACTGCCGTCTTCTGCGCCAGAACACGCTGGTAGAACAGCCCGATCCCGATCAGCACCCCGCCAAGCCCGATGAAGGACAGCGCCCGCAGGATGCCTTCGAGATTGGCCATGTCGATGAGAAAGACCTTGAGCACCGAGACCAGTACCAGGCCTGCCGAGGCCAGCCGTAGCAAGCGCGCATCACGTCTTGAGCCGAGCGTCAGCAGGCCGACGCCGATCGCCAGCCAGACCACGGAATAGGTATAGGTTTCTCCCTCCAGAAAGCCCTTCCAATCGGCAATATTGGTGCCCTGCCAGACACCGCGCACCGAAAGTGTCGCCCAGGCGAAGCCGAGCAGCGCAGCCGTCAGCGCCAGCAGTACCATGTAGGGGCCGGGACGCTTGTTGCGCGCATAAAGGGAAAGGCCTGCATAGGCGAATGCCGGCAGGAGATAGCCCGGCAGGAGCAGGTTGACGATTGGCCAATTGCCGATGAGTTCGCCTGAAAAGTAAGGGTTCAGTGAGCCCAGATGCAGTACCAGCACATTGATAGTGGCGATAACGCCGGCGAGGATCGAACCATCGCGGAAGACCGTGCTCGGGCTCTTGAGGTCAAGCGTCATCAGCACACCGGAGAGGCCAACGGTCAGCAGCGTATAGATCGACTGTTCGCCAAGCGTCAGCGCACGGTCATCCAGCACGCCGCCGCTCATGGCATGACGCACGAGGATGGCAAGGGTGAGAAAACCCATCAGTGCTGCCAGCCCCTGCAGCGCATTCAGCACCCGCCGTCCCGGCCAGCGGCGCAGCAACCAGGCAGAGGCAATCAGCAATATAGCCGGGATGCCATAGCCGGGCAAAAGTGCGTTGAAGAGCGGTGTCGTGCCCAGCCGGTCTGGGCCGACAATTGTGGGGTCCCATCCGATGCGGAAGAACACCACCAGTGTGGCGGCAACCATCATCCAGGGCAGGCCGCGCCAGGGCCTGGATCGTGTGAGGACCACATAGGCGAAGCCGAGGAGGGACACGCCAATCGTCGTTGCAAGACCATGGGTCAGCGCATGCAGCGACAGCGTGAAGGCGGCAAAGGAGCCGATGAGCAGCAGGTCGCGGGCAAGGTTCGGGGCGGCAGGATCTTCGTCTGTCTTTGCAAGATGGAAGGCGACAAACCGCAGGGCTGCGCCAATCGCCAGAGCATAGAGGCCATGCAACCAGTCGCGCCCGAGCGTGCCGTAATTCAGGAAGGTAATGCTGGCCAGCGTCACCGGCACGGCGGAGGCAAGCACGGCCCAGACTGCGGCCATGTCCGGATCGCTTTGGCCCTTGCGGCGCAGGAAAAGCAGGCCGCAGGCGGTGAATATGGCGCCAAGAACCAGTGCCCCGAGCACGTCCGGCCCGATGGCGGCGAGCATGCCTTGGGTCTCGGCTGTCGTCGGTGACAGGTCCGACAGGTCAAACAGCGCCGTCAGCCCGACACCCCATATGGCCGCGGTGCTGGCAAGCAGTGCCGGCCAAGCGCCGGCGCGGCGCCCCGCACCGAGACCTGCCAGAAGGCCGGTCACGGCCACGAAAATCAGGACCGGGTGGGTGAATGCTGGTGTATCGACAAGCAGCAGCGTCAGCGCCCCGAACATGACTGCCAGCGAGACTGACATCATGATGCCACGTGGCCGGCGCCCGAGAAGCCGAAACAGGCGCCGCAAGGCGCCGGCCGGCGCCGGTGCCGCTTCGACCGTGTCTTCGAAGGCACGGCCGGGCCAGAGGAATGCGGTGCCGGTTAGCATGACAAGCAGCGACAGGCCTGGCGGCACGCTATCCAGCACGTTTGCATTTACTGCATAGGCAACAACCCAGGCAAGCATGCCGAAATTGGCAAGAGCAGGCACCAGCAACCAGCGGCGGATGCGGGCTGCGCCATTGCTGGCCAGCCAGACCAGTGACAGGAAGCCGAAGAGGGCGCCGATATTGGGCGCATCCGATGTGACCAATGCCGGCGTGATCAGCGAACCGATCAGGCCAAGCCCGGCCAGCGCCTGTCCATGCAGAAGCGAGAGGGTTATGGTTGAAAGAGATACCAGCGCCAGAAGAACGAAGGCGGGCGTCGTGCCGATAAAGCCATAGGAAGCATGTGCAGTGTAAAGGGTGGCAAGCAGCGTTACGCTGGCCGCGGCCGTCAGCATGCCCGGCACCATGGCATTCGTATAGATGGCCGGCAGGTTCGGCAGAGCCCGGCGGCGCAGACCTTCGCCGGCACCCGCCAGCAGGAGCCCGAAGAGGGCTGCCAGCACAAGCCGCGTGCCGGGGCCAAGCAGACCGCTTTCGATCGAATAGCGCACGAGGAACACGCCGCCGAGCGCCAGTGCCAACCCGCCGACCCACACGGTCCAGCGCGCCCCAAGCCGGCTTTCGAAGCTTTCGCCCGGTTTGTGGCTTACCGGTTTTGGTGCCGGTTTTGCGGCCGGTTTCGGCGTTGATATTGCGGGGGCGGGCGTTTTCTGCGGCTTCGGCTCCATGGTCTGGGGTGCTGCCGTCTTGATATCGGAAGATGGCAGAGCTTTCGCTGTCTCGATCGGCTTTTGCGCCACCGGTTCTGGCACCGCTGGCACGGCTATGGAGAGGGGTGCTGCCAGGCTCTTCTTCAGGGCCTTGACCTCTTTCTCCAGCGTCTTCAGACGGTGCGAAAGCTGGCGCTGCCAGAATAGCAGCGCAAAAAGCAAAGCGATCAGAATGAGTTCCAGCATGAAGGCCCCGCCGAGATGTTTGGAGCCCGGTTATATCGCCCCAAGCCTGCAAAAGGAAAGGCGCTTCGAGCTGTGGTTGGTGCTGGCGGGCGACCGGATATGCTGAAACTTGCGGCAGATCATGCAAGTTTACATGGCTTGCGCTCAATGCGTAGGCAATGGAGAATATGTGGTCACATAATGTGCAATTTCGACTTGCAAGCGGCGGCAAGAATGGCTTTGATGATCTGTGTCTCAAGAACATTCCAGGGGGAAACCAAGATATGCTGACCCGCCGCCTTTTCGCCAAGCTTCCGGCCGTCGCCGCATTGGCGCTTGCTACCGGTTTTTCTGCACCTGCCTTTGCCGATACTGCCATCAAGTTCACGCTCGACTGGAAGTTCGAGGGCCCAGCCGCGGGCTTCCTGCTGGCACTCGACAAGGGTTACTTCAAGGCCGAAGGTCTGGACGTGACGATCGATAGTGGCAACGGCTCCGTGGAAGCCATTCCGCGCGTTGCCACCGGCGCCTACCAGATGGGCTTTGGCGATATCAACTCGGTCATCAAGTTCCTCGACGAGGATCCGAGCCAGAAGATCAAGGCCGTGATGATGGTCTATGAGCGCCCCACCTTTGCGGTCGTCGGCCGCAAGTCGCTCGGCATCACCACCGATCCGAAGTCGCTGGAAGGCAAGAAGCTCGGCGCTCCGCCGCCGGATGGCGCCTTTGCCCAGTGGAAGGCCTTCAAGCAGGTCGCGAAGATCGACGACAGCAAGATCAAGATCGAATCGGTCGGCTTTCCGGTGCGTGAGCCCATGCTCGCCAAGGGCGATGTCGACGCGGTCTTCGGGTTCGCCTTCTCCGTCATCCTGAACCTGAAGAAGCAGGGCATCAAGGACGAGGACATCGCCACCATCCTGATGGCCGAGCATGGACTCAACCTCTACGGCAACGCCGTGCTGGTGAACAAGGATTTCGCTGAAAAGAACCCGGCTGCGGTCAAGGGGTTCCTCAAGGCGCTGGCCAAGGGCTTTGCCGATGCCGTGGCCAAGCCGGACGAGGGCGTCGCCGCCGTTCTGAAGCGCAACGAGACGCTGGATAGCGCCATCGAGCTGGAACGCCTCAACATGGCAAATGCCATGAACATCAAGACGCCTTACGTGGTCGCAAACGGCTTTGGTGGCGTCGATATGACCCGCCTCGGCGCCTCCATCGATACGTTGAAAGTCTCCATGGGGCTGAAGGGCAATGTGAAGGCGGAAGACGTGTTCGATGCCAGCTACCTGCCGGAGAAGTCGGCACGCATGCTGCCCTGAACGTAAAACCCCGCCCCAAACCCCTCCCCACAAGGGGGAGGGGCTTAACCTGCCGCACGGGTTTGCGCATTTCGAGCGCGAATGTGGGTGGAGCACGGGTTGGGCGGGTGCCCCGCGTCTTCTCCCCCCTTGTGGGGAGATGGCCGGCAGGCCAGAGGGGGTCTTTGGGCCTGCATGAGACTGGACGGAGAAAACATGTCCCACCTCGTTTCCATCGATAATGTCGATATGCGCTATGGCGGCGCGGAAGGCACGCTGGCCGTTGCCGGCCTCACCATGCGGGTCGATAAGGGTGAATTTACCGCTGTGGTCGGGCCGTCAGGCTGCGGCAAGTCCACGCTGATGAAGCTGGTGACCGGTCTGCATATTCCCCAGACCGGTGTTGTCGTCGTGGCCGGTCAGCAGGTGACGAAACCCGTCTCCATCGTCGGCATGGCGTTCCAGAACCCGACAATGCTGCCCTGGCGCACGACGCTCGAAAACATCCTGTTGCCGCTGGAAATTGTCGAAAGGCACCGCCATCGCCTGCGCGCCAACAAGATAGAATATGTCGAGAAGGCGGAAAACCTGCTGGAGATCGTCGGCTTGAAGGGTTTCGGCTCGAAATTTCCCTGGCAGCTTTCGGGCGGCATGCAGCAGCGCGCCAATCTCTGTCGCGCCCTGATCCATGAGCCGGACCTGTTGATGCTGGACGAGCCCTTCGGCGCGCTGGATGCCTTTACCCGCGAGGAACTCTGGTGCGTCATCCGCGATCTGCATGCGGCCCAGGGCGTCACCATCGTGCTCGTCACGCATGACCTGCGCGAGGCGGTCTTCCTTGCCGACAAGATCTTCGTCATGACAGCGCGTCCGGGCCGGATCCTGAAAGAACACTATGTGCCCTTCGAGCGTCCGCGCGATCTGGAGATCATGTACGAGACGCGCTTCAACGACATGGTGCATGAGTTGCACGGGGAAATCGCCAAGGCGAGGGTAGTGGCATGAGCGCGCTTTCAGACAATTCCGCAAGCCTTGCCACGCCGCGCAAGCCGGTGATGGCCCGCATCAACTGGGTGCGTGCCGCCCCCTGGCTTTACACGATCGGCCTGTTTGTCCTCTGGGAACTGCTGGTCATCGCCCTCGATATGCCACCGACCATTCTGCCGGCCCCGACCGATGTGTTTGCCGCCATCGTCAAATATTGGTCGCCGATCTGGAAGAATTCTGTCCAGACGCTTTACACCACGACCATGGGTTTTGCGATTGCCGTTGTGGCCGGGCTTGGCATCGGCCTCTTCATCGGCTGGTCGAAGACCATCTATGCGGGGCTCTATCCGCTGATGATCGGCTTTAATGCCATTCCGAAAGTGGCGCTGGTGCCCATCCTCGTCATCTGGTTCGGTATTGGCACAGTGCCGGCGGTGCTGACGGCCTTCCTCATCTCCTTCTTTCCCATCGTTGTGAATGTCGCGACCGGGCTTGCCACGATCGAGCCGGAAACCGAGGACGTTCTGCGTGCGCTCGGCGCCCGCAAGATGGATATCATGCTGAAAGTCGGCATTCCGCGCTCCATGCCCTACTTTTTCGGCTCGCTGAAGGTGGCGATCACGCTCGCCTTCGTCGGTTCGGTCGTCTCGGAAACCGTCGCCTCCAATTACGGTCTTGGCAATATGATGAGCTCGGCGCAGAGCCAGTTCAACGTGCCGCTGGTGTTTGCGGGCCTCTTGATGCTCGCCTTCGAAGGTATCGTCATGTACGCGCTGATGGCCTGGATCGAAAAGCGCATGACCGGCTGGGCGCACCGCTCGACGATGGCGCAGTAAAAGGCCAGCCCGCCGTCACTGATATCTTCGGTGACGGCTGGCACTCTATCAATGCTGAATGCATTTCCAATCAGTCTGTCAGCGGCAGAACGAAGCTTGCCCGGCCATCCGTTTCAGCACCGCGGCCGATGGACTTGATCGCAGCGACCAGCCGGCCATTGCGGGAAAGCGCCTTGTCGCCAAATTCGATCAGCCGGCTATTGGGCGTCGCATGCGGGGCAACCTGCCGCAGCCGGTTTGCCAGTGCAAATTCATCCTGGTCCGGATCAAGCGACAGGGATGCGATTACGGCAGCGGCCGGCGAGCGCGATACGCCCATCCAGCAATGGATGACGAGCGGCGCCGTCTGGTCCCAGTCCTTCACGAAGGCGATCAGCTCCTCCACATGCTGCGTGCTCGGCGCAATCAGATCGCCGGTACCAGCAAAGGCGATATCGTTCATGGCAAGCTTCAGGTGGCGTTCGGCGCGAATGACGCCCGGCCGGTGGAAATCCTGGCCTTCCGCCATCAGGCTGACCATTTCGCTTGCGCGGTGGCGCACCGCTAGCTCGGCAATATGGGAGAGCGGGCAGACGATGATGGCTCTCATGCGGGGCGCGCTCCGGTAGAGGTTTCCTGCAGGCGGGAGGTATCGAGCGCCTGGAAGCGTGCCAGAAACAGGCTTTGCGCCTCGGTTGCCGCCATCGGTTCGATGCGCAGCATGTCGCGGGTCACGCCGCGCGGGGTGCCGAAGAATTTCTGGGCTTCTTCCGTCGAAAAACCGGCAAGCTCGGTTGCTTCGAAGAAGGCGGCCATCGTATCGGCCTTCTTGATGCGTGTCTTCAGCGTCGCCGTGGGATGCGGCGGCAGGCCGAACCGCAGATGCACCGCCGCTTCCAGCCGCTTTTCAACCGCCTTGTAGCCGCCACCGACGACGGCCTTGAAGGGCGAGATCATGTCGCCGATCACATATTCCGGCGCATCATGCAGCAGCGTCATCAACAGGTCGGTCGTCGAGGCGTTAGGGTTGGCGAGGCGAAAGATTTCCTCCACCGCCAAGCTGTGCTGCGCCACCGAATAGGCGTGGTCGCCGCGTGTCTGGCCGTTCCACCGCGCAACGCGGGCCAAACCATGGGCAATATCGGCGATTTCCACGTCAAGCGGTGACGGGTCGAGCAGGTCGAGGCGCCGGCCGGATAGCATGCGCTGCCAGGCGCGGGCAGAGGACAGGCTACCGCTCACGTCTCTGCCTCTTGCGCCTCAACCGGAAAGGCAAGCCCTGTCCATGCCGGGAGCGACAGCGTGACGGCGACATCATTGGCAGTGACTGGAACGCCGCGTGCCAATGCGTCCCCGACCCGGTCTATGCGCACAATGGCAAGGCCACGCGCGCCCGCAACGGTTCCAAGCGTGCCGACCGGCTTTCCGGCGGCCATCAATTCGGTGCCGCTGGCTGGCAGTTCCGTTTCGGCAGACACCTGCACCACGCGGCGGCGTGCCGTTCCGCGATGCTGCATGCGCGACACCACTTCCTGGCCGACATAGCAGCCCTTGCGGAAGGAGAGCCCGCCATCGCGATCGAGCAGGATATCGTGGGGGAAGGCGTCTTGCAGCGCGTAGTCGGCGCCAGATGAGACGAGGCCGGCCTGGATGCGCAGGACATCGTAGTCCGCCCTGCCATCGGGGCCGGACCCGCCGGGCATGCGCTGCAGCACAATGCCGGCCTTTGCGAAGGCCGTATCGGCCACGCCTGCCGCAGAGTCTGGGTGATCACCCCAGGTGACGGTGACGCCATCATCACCGGGAGACAGGGTCACGGCGGCGCGCAGCTTGTACATGGTCAGTCGGCGCAGCAGGGCCTCGCGCTGGGCGCTGTCGCATTCCAGCGCAAAGCCTGAAGCCGTGCGCCAGATGATGAAGTCGAACAGGATCTTGCCCTGTGGCGTGAGAAGTGCACCGGTGCGTGCCTCGCCGGTGGCCAGACTGTCGACATCTGTGGTGATGATACCCTGGAGCAGGGTCTGCGCATCTGTGCCTTCAACAAGGACAAGACTGCGATGGGCAAGGAAGGCGACGGGCATGGCAGGATGAATCCGGTTCTGTGCGCCAGAGATAGGCACAAGCGAAAGCCAAGGCAAGTCGCTTGGGCGTGGCCGAGCGATATCAGTCGCCGCCGGCAAACAGTCGCCACCGGCCATCGACTGCGATGCCGACGCGGTAGAAATTGTAATTGTTGGTTTCCTGCATGGTCACCAGATCGCCGGCGGTGATGATACGCAGCAGCTCCACCTTTTCCGGCGCGCTGAGCCCGGCCAGCGGTTTCCCGACGAAATAGGGCCAGACATACATCTCGTCCGGCGTACCGATGCCCACATGGGCGGCACCCGTCTGCAGTATGTCGAGAATGATGGCAAGGATCTCCAGTCCATCGGGATCGCCCGACAGGCTCTTGAAGGATTCGACCGGATTGCCGCCATCGGCCTCCAGCTGCTGCATCACATCCGGATCAAAGGCCATCAGCGGGCGCAACCGTTCCACATCACCGGAAGCAGCCGCCTCGACCAGCGCCTGGCGCGTCTTGCGCACCGCTTCCGGAAGCTTGCTCAGATCCTGCAGGATCTCGATCTTCGGTGTGGACGCGTCACTACCGCTGTCGTTCGTTGCGGCCTGTGCGCTGCTCGGCTTGACCAGAGGCTCGGGCAGGGGAAGTCCCGTTGCCGGAGCCTTTTCCTCGGCCGGTGCCGCTTCCGGCACGCTTGTGCCGGACAGCGCAAGCGCCGGGCCTGCGACACTTACCATCAGCACGCTGCCGGCAAGGCCGGCCGCAAGCGCCAGGGTCCGGAAAAAGGGGCCAGCCTTGATCGCCACATCGGTGTTCATGGGTCGTCTTTCAGGAATGATGGCCAGTCTGCTGCAAAGTCGGATGATAAGTCAGTTCAATGGTTTACTGCACGGTCCGCTCAGGCGAAAACTCGCCGGCAAGCATGCGGGCGCGCAGCGATTCCAGCATGGCTTCCGCACCGTCTTCACCGTGAATGCGGATGGTTTCGCGCATGGCAAGCGCAATAGCTGCGTCTGCGATGATTTCCGGCTCGATGCCGTCTGCACGCCCGTCAGCCCAGGCTTCGTTCTGGTATTCCAGCGCTGCCTGCATCTTTTCGTGCACAATCATGTCGTCGATGTCGTTGCGCGCTGTCTGCATGTTACGTCCTCTTTCAAGGGGTGCCTGTTGTTACCGGCACGTTAACAACACTAGCAGCCTTTTATCAAAACGACACGCCCGCCCGGTCAAACAGGTAAATAAAGACCTAATTTCCGTAGCGTGCCGCGATTTCGCCAGCCAGTGTTGCACCTTCGTTACGGTAGCGTTCTTCCGCCGTCCGGGCAGCCGGCGTGCACGATGTGTGCACTGCCGCAAAGGCCCGATAACCCCGGTTGAACGACGCCGTCAGTCTCTCACGCCGCTGCGGTTCATTGACGGTCTCAGCATCCAGAAGTGTCTGCATGGAGGTGCGCCAATCGGCCGAATCGGCTCCGCAAAGCGTTCTGAGGTAGTGGACGGAGCCGAGAATTTCCGCAAGCCGCAACAGCTGTCCGTCATAGGGCGTGGGCTTTTCTTCTGTCGGTATGGTTACTTCCGGGGCGGTCTTCGGCGCAGCGGCGGGTTTTTGCGCAAAGGCGGTGCCCGCGAGCGCGCACATGACGACAAACGGCAGAAGACGGGTGGTGAGGGGCATGGGCTTCAATTTTCCGCATATTATGGTGAGGCTTCGCGAGCCTTTTCCAGTGCCGCCAGCCGTTCGGCGCATTCCAGCACGCTGTCTGGCACCGGTAGGCGGCGGATCTCGTCCACGCTATACCAGCCGGCATCCGTCGCGTCGTCGGCGGCGATTGCTTCCACCTCCCCATCCGCCACGACACGAAACACCGAGAGGAAGAAGTGGCTGATCAGCCGGCCCGCCTCATCGCGCGTTTCCAAGTCATAGGTGGCAAACAGTTCAGGCTCGCGGGCGGCAATGCCGGTCTCTTCCAGAAATTCGCGCAGCGCCGTTTCTTCCGGCGTTTCTCCCGGTTCGGCGCGTCCGCCCGGAAAGGCAAACAGTTCGGCCGCCGGCGGATTGCGCCTGCGGATCAAGAGGTAACGCCCGTCGCGCTCCAGAATGGCGGAAGAGGCAGGGCAGGGATTGGCGAGTTGCAGATCGGGTAAAGACGCAGCGGATATTGTCATGCAGGCCAGCATAAAGGCGGCTTGCGCGCGCGCAAGCATTTCATGTCTGTGCTGTACGCTTGACCCCGCGCAGGGCCGGTGCCATTTCTCCTGCATGTGTGGACGCTACGCCCTGACCGCGACGCCGGAAGACATCCTGGAATTTCTGAGCGTCATCGAGATCGACGATTTTCCCAAGCGCTATAATATCGCGCCGACGCAGCCGATTTTGCTGGTCGTTGAAAGCGAGCGACAGGCGCCCGGCAGCAATCTGCCGTCCCGCCGCGCCATGCTGGCCCGCTGGGGTTTTCTGCCGGGTTGGGTGAAGGACCCGAAGGATTTTCCGCTGCTCATCAATGCGCGCGCCGAAACGGCTGCCGAGAAGGCTTCGTTTCGCGCCGCCATGCGCCATCGCCGCGTGCTGGTTCCGGCCTCAGGTTTTTACGAATGGCATCGCCCGTCCAAGGAAGAAGGCGGCAAGTCGCAGGCCTATTGGATCAGGCCGAAGCACGGTGGCCTGGTGGCCTTTGCAGGCTTGATGGAAACCTATGCATCGGCGGATGGATCGGAAGTCGACACGGCAGCCATTCTGACAACCCGTGCCAATGGTGCCATCTCGCCCATTCACGAGCGCATGCCGGTGGTGATCGATCCGCAGGACTTTACGCGCTGGCTGGATTGCAAGACGCAGGAGCCGCGCGATGTCGCCTCCCTGATGAAGCCGGCACAGGATGATCTGTTCGAGGCCATTCCGGTTGCCGATCTGGTCAACAAGGTTGCCAATATGGGGCCGGACCTGCAATTGCCCGTGGCGCCGCTTATGCCGCTGCCAAAGGTAAAAAAGGCCGCCTCATCCGGAGACGGCGGCCAGCTTTCGCTATTTTGAAAACACCGCTCTACGCAAACGCGCGCTGGTGATCGCCAAAATTCAAGCCGATTTCAGGGTCTTGCGCTTCAGCATCAATGCTGCTGCAACAACGGCCTTGATGCCCAGAGGACGCAGCGGTGCATGCAGATCCTGCTTGGCGGTGTGGGTGTTCTTCTTTTCGGTTGCCATGACTGTTTTCCTCCAAAGGCCGGCGCGATTCTGTTGGTGATCGCGTTCGGTGGGCCTGATCGTCAGAAAACAGGGCGGAATTTTGTCAGGCAAGAAAACTTGTATATTTCAGTAATGCGTTAACCATTGTTTGCCGCAAACTGTTGTGAAAACAACGCTTTATTTTGCAGCGCAATATAAATCGAAGCTTTTTAAGTGCTATCTTATTGCGACGCACTATACGTTTGCGTGGTCGTCTTCGATGGTCAGCGTGCCATAGCGACGCTTCCAGGCGCGCGCACTGAAGGGCAGGATGCACAGATAGGCGAGCGTGGTGACGCAGAGCACTTCCCAAGTATAGCTCATCAGCAGCGCCACATAGATCACGCCGCAGAGCAGGACCGGCAGCATGAGGTCGCGGCGCACCCGCGTTTCGGACTTCCCGGACCAGACGGGCAGTCGGCTGACGAGCAGATAGCCCATCAGCACCGTATAGGCGGTGGCGGCAAAGGCGATGGGGCGGGTCACTTCCATGCCGAGAAAGCCGAGATAGACCGGCAAAAGCACGAGCAGTGCGCCCATCGGCGCCGGAACGCCGACGAAGAATTCCGACTGCCACTTCGCCTTGTATTCCCGGTCCGCCATCACGTTGAAACGGGCAAGCCGCAAGCCCGCAGCAATGGCGTAGATAAGTGCTGCGATCCAGCCGATCGAGCCGACCCGGTCGAGAATATAGACATAGAGGACCAGCGCCGGCGCCACGCCGAAATTGATGATGTCGGCCAGCGAATCCATCTGGACGCCGAATTTCGACGTGGCTTTCAGCGCGCGTGCCACGCGGCCATCAATGCCGTCGAGAAAGGCAGCAAGCAGCACCATGGAGACCGCAAGCTCGAAGCGCCCCTCGAAGGCCAGCCGAATGCCGGTCAATCCGGCGCAGATCGCCAGCACGGTGATGAGGTTGGGCACCATCAGCCGAAGGGGGATCTCTCTCAGGCGTGGGCCGCGGGCCGCATCGTCGTCGTTCGGTTCGGGATGGCCATTCGGCTGCATGCTAGTCTCCGTTCACTCAGTTGCGGCGGCTGACGGTCGGACCCTTGGGCGAGCCGAACTCGGCAATCACCGTTTCGCCGCAGATGCAGCGTTGGCCGAGCGCAACGCGCGGCTGGCCACCTTCGGGCACATAGACATCGACGCGCGAACCGAAGCGGATGAGGCCGAAGCGCTCGCCCGCATCGAGCGGCTCGTTGGGATGGACGAAGCACAGGATGCGACGGGCGACGAGACCGGCGATCTGCACTACGCCCAGATCACCATGCTTGGTTTCGATAACGAGACCGTTGCGTTCGTTGTCGACGCTTGCCTTGTCGAGTTCGGCATTGACGAACTGGCCGGGGCGATAGACGATCTGCTTGATGCGGCCGCGCGCCGGTGCACGGTTCACATGGCAGTCGAACACATTCATGAATACGGAAATGCGCAGCATCGGCGCAGAGCCCAGCTCCAGTTCGGCTGGCGGCACCACCATCTGTACAGACGACACGCGGCCATCGGCCGGGCTGATGATGATATCGTCATCCTGCGGAATGACGCGTTCCGGGTCGCGGAAGAAATAGGCGCACCAAAGCGTCAGAATGAGGCCGATCCAGAACAGTGGTGCCGCGATCAACCCCAGAACGAGGGATACGACGAAGAAGGCGATGACAAAGATATAGCCTTCCTTGTGGATCGGAACGAGCGTGTTGCGGATAGTGTCGAAAAGATTGCCCAACGGGTGTTCTCCAGATTGTCCGGCCTTGGATCGTGATCCTAGCTGACTACAGGCAAACCCATCCGGGGGCAATGTGGTTCCGTTTACGACATGCGTTACCCAATCCCGAAAAAGACGGCCAAAGAACGGGTAACGGAGAGCAGGGTTTCATCGTCGAGCCTGCCGAAGGGTGCGCCTACGCGACCGCGTTGCACGGTCATGACCTTGTCGATCATCACCTGCGACGGCTTTCTCAGCCCGTTATCCGGTGTCGGATTGACTTCAGGGCGTAGCAGCGGTGCATCCACCAGCGTGCCCGAGAGGAGAAGCACGGTGATTGTTGCCGTTTCGTTGAAGGCATCCGCCTGAATGATGAGGGCCGGGCGAGGCTTGCCAAAATCACCGGATAGAGCAACGGTGACAAGATCGCCGCGCTTCACGCAGGCTCCTCGTCATCGATTTCTGACAGTGCAGCGTCCAGAAAGATGTTGAGATCCAGATCGCTTTCGTCTGCATGAGCGGTAACCTGGGCCTGGCGTCGACATTCCTCGGCAAACCCTGGCCGGCGGGTGTCCGGCAGCCAGACCTGCACCGGGCGTAAGCCTGCTGCGCGCAATGCTTGCCTGCGCTTTTGCACTCTTTGATTGACAGGCGTCGGCATGGCGACCTCGCAACAGCTGTTACATGTAACTGTAGGCGCGTGTCGCAGTCTGGTCAAGCGGATCGCTGTTGGATGTCATCGGCAAGCAGTAAGATCTAAGTTGCCGCTTGGACCGATCGGCCTCTGTGCCAAACGCCTCAAACGGCTGGAGTTTTCCGCACCACAACGCCCATGTCGTCGCTTTCTCGCACCTGGCGCAGATGCTCTTCGGCCTGCGTTGCTTCACGCTGGCGGTTCCACATCGAGGCATAGAGACCGTTCTGCTCCAGAAGCGCTGCATGCGTACCGCGCTCGGCAATCTCGCCGGCCCGCAACACGATGATTTCATCGGCATTGATGACGGTCGATAGCCGGTGGGCAATCACCAGCGTCGTGCGGTTCTTCGACACAAGGTCGAGCGCATCCTGGATTTCCTGCTCGGTCGTCGTATCGAGCGCCGAGGTTGCCTCGTCGAGAATGAGGATCGGCGGCGCCTTGAGCACGGTGCGGGCAATGGCCACACGCTGCTTTTCGCCGCCGGAAAGCTTCAAACCCCGCTCGCCCACCATGGTCTGGAAACCATCGGGCAGGGTGGTGATGAAATGGCCGATCTGCGCAATGTCGGCGGCGGCCAGCATGTCCTCTTCCGTAGCGCTCAGGCGGCCATAGCGGATATTGTAGGCGATCGTATCGTTAAACAGCACCGTATCCTGCGGAACCATGCCGATCACCGCGCGCAGGCTCTTCTGCGTCACGTCGCGCACATCCTGCCCGTCGATTTCGACCGAGCCCGACTGCACGTCATAGAAGCGGTAGAGCAGGCGCGATATGGTGGATTTGCCAGCCCCCGACGGGCCGACAATGGCGACCGTCTTGCCGGCTGGCACTTCGAAGGAGACGCCCTTCAGGATCGGCCGCTCTGGATCATAGGAAAAGTGAACATTCTTGAACGAGATGCTGCCGTTCTGGATGGCAAGCGGCCTGGCATCCGGCCTGTCCACCACCTCGGCTTCCACCTCCAGAAGGTCGAACATCTGCTCAATATCGGTGAGGCCCTGGCGGATTTCGCGGTAGACGAAGCCGATGAAATTCAGCGGCACGGACAGCTGGATCAAAAGCGCATTGACGAAGACGAAATCGCCAATCGTCTGTTCGCCGCGCTGCACGGCCAGCGCCGACATCACCATCATCACCGTCGTGCCAAGGCCGAAAATCAGCCCCTGGCCGAAGTTCAGCCAGCCAAGCGAAGTCCAGACCTGGGTGGCCGATTTCTCATAGCGGGCCATGGAGGCATCGAAGCGGCTGGCCTCCATGTCTTCATTGCCGAAATATTTTACCGTCTCGAAGTTCAGCAGCGAATCGATTGCCTTGGTATTGGCATCCGTATCGCTGGCATTCATCGAGCGGCGAATGGCGATGCGCCAGTCGGAAGCCTTCACGGTGAACCAGATATAGGCCCAGACCGTGACGCCGGTGACCGCCACATAGGCAAAGCCGTAGGAATGCCAGAAGATGATTGCCGTCAGCAGGAACTCGACCAGCGTCGGCACGGAATTGAGGATCGTGAACCGGACGATCGTTTCGATGCCCTTTGTGCCACGCTCGATGATGCGTGACAGGCCGCCCGTCTTGCGCTCCAGGTGAAAGCGCAGCGACAATTGGTGCATATGCACGAAGGTCTTGTAGGCCAGCTGGCGCACCGCATGCTGGCCGACGCTGGCAAACAGCGAATCACGCAATTGGTTGAGGCCCAGCTGCGCGATGCGCGTGAGGTTATAGGCGATGACGAGTGCCACGGCGCCGAGCAGAAAGGCCGGCAGCAGGCCCACCATGTCCAGCTTTCCGTTCAGCGCATCGGTTGCCCATTTGAAGAAATAGGGAACGCCTATCAGCACCAGCTTGGCAATTAGCAGGAAGACCGTCGCCCAGACCACGCGCGCTTTCAGGTCCGCCCGGCCGGACGGCCACATATAGGGCCAAAGGTTTACGAGCGTTGCCAGCGGATTGCCTGAATCCGCCGATACGGTCTTGCGTCTGTCTGCCATGAATGCCTCCGGAAGGAGACCTGCACATATTCCTTACCCAGGCACTTTGCAACGAATGGCAAGTCCGCATGTAGAGAAGGCGCCGCTTGCGCGACGCCTTCCGGTCAATGCCATGCCGATTGTGGCTGTTTATCAGCTGCGGTTCAGGCGCCGATGCAGTTTTTCCGCCTCATCATCCGGCAGCGCATCCTTCGGCACGCCAAAGATCTGGCCGGGCTCGATCAGGTTCGGATTGGCGATCTGGTCCTGGTTGGCGAGATAGATCGTCGTGTAGCGCACGCCCTGTCCATAAACGCGGCGCGAGATCTGCCAGAGCGTGTCGCCGCGGCGGATGATGACAGAGGAAGCCTCGCTCTGCGTCAAAGGTGCCTGTGCAATTGTACGACTGGCCAATGGCTGTGACGTAGCGGTCGCGGCGGCGGCAAGCGGTGCAACCGTACCATTTGGCAGCACGGGGCCGACAGCACGGGCAATCATTTCGCCGATTGCCTTGAGGTTCTGGCCGACCGAGGCAAC
Source organism: Rhizobium sp. FY34 (assembly GCF_005222845.1). Classification (GTDB taxonomy): domain Bacteria; phylum Pseudomonadota; class Alphaproteobacteria; order Rhizobiales; family Rhizobiaceae; genus Neorhizobium. Next base: position 277,491 of record NZ_STFZ01000036.1, read on the forward strand.
ATCGCGGGGCAGGGCATCGAGCGCGGCAAGCGCTGCAGCGGCCTGCTTCACCGTATTTTCGGCAATCATGCTGGTATTGGCATCGACGCCAGCCGGCAGGCGGTATTCGCTGAGCGACCGCAACGCTATGGAGATCGAGGACCGCGCCGCCGCCACCTGTTCGTCGGTCGGTATCTTGCCATCGGCATAAAGCGCGACAAGCAGCTGGAAGGCGCGCGAGACATCATTGCGCAGCCGGTCAAAGGCGCCGTCATCGATCTGTGTCAGCGTTGATGCGCCAGCCTGCGGTGCGGTGGCCACGGCTGCCACCTGCTCGCCCGCCGGCCGGTTGAACGGCACTTCGACCCGCACGATTACCTTGCCATTGGCGCCAATCTGATCGACGGCAATCCGGTGTTCGCCAACGGAAAGCGGCATAATGCCGTCGATGACGAAATGGCCATCGCTGCCGGCGGTCGCTTCACCGATCGCCTGGTCATCCGCATAGCCCTTCAGCCGCGCACCGGTCTTGGAAATGCCGGCGATGAACAGGCGGTCGCCCTCGATTTCGACGGCAGTTACCTGTAATGCCGGCTTATCGCCGGCATCCGGTACCGGGTTGGCCGGAGCGGCAGCGCTCTCGACCGGCTTTGCCACCTGGGCCACAGGCTGGCTCGCCACCGGTGCGGCTGCCACGCCAGCCGACGCCTGCGCAGCGGGCGCTGGCAGGGCGGGAGCGGCCGTTTCCGCACCGCCCAGCGCTACGCGCTCGGTCTTGGTCTTCTGATTGACATTCGGCATGGCAAGGATGCGGCTGGCTTCGCCGGGCTTGGTGACGAGCGCCAGCAGCTCGCCATCCTTGGTTACCGGTACGGAAACGGTGGCAATCTCCTCCGACATCACCGTGCGGCCATCTTCCGTGGTTGCTTTCAGCACAAGCTGGTGGTCGCCGGGCGCGAGCGGCTGGTCGAGAATGGCGACGAACTCGCCGGCCTTGTCTACGCCGGTCGTTGCGACGGTTTCCACCTGATCGGCCACTTCGAGCTTGGCCTTCGGCTCGGCGCGACCGGCAATCACGGTCGAACCGTCAGGCTCGACGCGCAGAACATCGAAGGTTGGAATGATCAGCGCCGTCTTGGCCGGGCTAGATGCTGCGGGTTGCGGTGCCGGCAGGCTATCGGTCTTTGCGGCCTGGGCAGGTGCCTTTTCCGGTGTGGGATCAACGAGCTGGCGGGCGGCATCGCCACCTTGCGTGACGGCATCCTTGATTTCCTGTCCAGCCGCATTGATGACCTCGCCGACAGGCTTGGTATCGGATGAAAGGCGTGGCATGACGAAGAAAACCATCAGGATCGTCGCAATCGCGAGCACGGAAATCGCCAGCCAACCAGCGCGGTTTTTCATCATTGCACCTCTCCAGACGGATCACCGCCAAACTCTCTTGGAATTACAGGTTTCACACCGCCTTCACAAGCATGCCGGCCGTTTTGCACTTGCTCACAGCTTGATTTCCCGCCAGTTTTGCAGGTCGAACGGCTCGCTTAGTCGTTGCCTGTGATGAATGACGGAGAATCCTGTGCCAATTCGATCCATTTGCGCTTACTGCGGCTCCCAGCCGGGCCGTGATCCTGCCTATCTCGAGGCGGGCCGGGGGCTTGGCAAGTCCATTGCCGCCCATGGTCTGCGACTCGTTTATGGCGGTGGCACCAAGGGCATTATGGGGGCTGTGGCGTCGGGCGTCCTGTCGCATGGCGGGCAGGTGACGGGCATCATCCCCGAGTTTCTGGTCGATATGGAAGCGACCCGCCATTCGCTCGGCCAGTTGGACGAGTTGATCATCACCAGGGACATGCATGAGCGCAAACACAAGATGTTCGAGCGCGCCGATGCTTTCGTGACGCTTCCGGGCGGCATCGGCACGCTGGAAGAGATCGTCGAGATCATGACCTGGGCGCAGCTTGGCCGGCATCGCAAGCCGATGGTATTTGCCAATATCGGCGGCTTCTGGGATCCGATGCTGGAACTGATCGACCACATGAAGCGCCAGGGCTTCATCCACAATGCCAATCTCGTGCAGCCGCTGGTCATCGACCGGGTCGAGGATATCGTGCCGGCCATTCTCGATGCCGTGGGTGACGAGCGGGTGGATGACGGGCAGGAGGCGGTCATCGAAAAGCTTTAGTCGACAATAAACAGTGTCGCGCCGGTTTTGGTCGAAGACCGGTGCGGTTCGGCACCATCGGCCACCTGGTAGCTCATGCCGGGCTTTAGAACGAAGATGCGCCCGTCCGCCAGTTCCGTCGTCAGTTCGCCGGAGAGGCACAAGAGGATGTGGCCTTTCTCGCACCAGTGGTCGGCGAGATAGCCCGGCGTGTACTCGACCATCCGCACGCGAATGTCTCCGAATCTCTGCGTTCGCCATGTCGCCATGCCGGTGTCACCGGCATGCTGTGTCGGTGCAATGGTCGCCCAATCGGTGGTGCCGAAGGGAATGTCCAGGATACGCATCGATATTCCTTTCTTAGCGGGCGCGGTAGGCCTTCAGCATCGACCAGCTGTAGAGCGCCAGCGCTGCCCAGATCAGCGAAAAGGCAAACAGCTTCACCGGGTTCATCGGCTCATGGAAGATGAAGACGGCGATGAGGAAGATGATGGTCGGCGTGATATATTGCATGATCCCGATGGTGGAGAGGCGCAGAAGCTTGGCCGCATTGGCATAGATCATCAGCGGCACGGCGGTCGCAATGCCAGCGGCGGCGAGCAGCCAGGTATCGGATGTTGTTCCGTGGGTGAAATGCCCTGTGCCGCTTGCCTCCAGCCACAGGATATAGGGCAGGGCGGCAAAGCTCAGGATGGCCACTTCGAGGAAAAACCCCTGGTTCGGGCCGACCGGCAGCGTCTTGCGCAAAAAGGCATAGGCACCCCAGCTGAAGGTCAGCGTCAGCGAGATCCACGGCAGGCGCCCGGCATCCCAGGTGAGAATCCCGACTGCCACGAAAGCAAGCGCGATGGCCGCCATCTGCACCGGCGCAAGCCGCTCCTTCAGCAGGATCGAGCCCAGAAGAATGCTGAACAGCGGATTGATGAAATAGCCGAGCGCTCCTTCGACCGCGTGGCCTGAGCCGACAGCGTAGACATAGGTCACCCAGTTGATGGTAATCAGCGTTGCCGTCAGTGCCGCCATCAGCATGGTGCGGCGAGAGCGCATGGCAGCCCGAATATCACCGAAACGCCTGGTGATCAGCAGGATCAGGGCCGCAAACGGCAGCGACCAGACGACGCGATGCGCCAGAACCTCGAAGGGTGAAATATGCCCGAGCGCCTTCAGATAGAGCGGTAGAAAGCCCCATATTCCATAGGCGGCGAGCGCATAGGCAAAGCCCTGCGGCGTATCGCCGGTCTGTGCCGGCGCTTGTGCCGTTTCTGTTGCCATATGCGTGAGACCTCTTGCTGCTTTGGCCCCTGCATAGGCCGGAACAGCCGCCACTGCCAATTCATTCGTTTGCTGCTTGCATCAATGCCGTTCATCCGACACCTTTTGCGCGTGATCACAAACGGAAGTAGCACGAATGAGTGGCATTCCCCTTCATCGCAGTATCTATGCTCAGCAAATGCTGGCGCGCGCCTTTGTCGAGCAAGATGAACCGCTGGCGCAGGCCTTTGCCCGTGTGCCGCGAGAGGCCTTTGCCGGGCCACCGCCATGGCATATCCGCGATCAGGACCGTTACCGGGCGCTGCCCTCGGCGGATCCGGTGGTGCTCTATCAGGATGTGTTGCTCGGGCTTGATATGTCGCGTTCGGTCAACAATGGCAGCCCGTCTCTGCATGCTGGTCTTCTGCACCAGTTGCGTGTGACGGAAGGCGAGCATGTCGTGCATCTGGGGGCCGGCAGCGGCTATTATTCGGCCATTCTGGCCGAGCTTGTGGGACAGAGCGGGCATGTCACGGCGGTAGAATATGACGCGAAACTGGCGCAGATGGCGAAAGCTGCACTTGCCCATTACCCGCAGGTGACGGTCGTGCATGGCAGCGCCTTTGATTGGCCGCAGCAGCCGGCCGATGTCCTCTATGTCAACTTCGCGCTCGATCATCCGCCGGCGCGCTGGGTGGACAGTCTTCACCTCAATGGCCGGCTGCTGTTTCCCTTTGGAGTTCCGGCCGTTGATGCGTCGGGTCGCCGAACCGGCGTGACGGCTCGTGCCGGCATGCTGATGATCGAGCGCCGGACATTCGGCTTCGAGGCGCGCTTCCTGCAGGGCGTCAGCTTTGTCTGGGCTGAAGGGCTGGAGGAGACGCCAGGTCGCCATGAGGGGTTGATGCGCGCCTTTCGCGGCGGCGGACATATGAAGGTTCGCAGCCTGCGCTGGGGCGATGTGGCACCCGATCAGGATTGGTATGGCGAGGAGGGCTGGGGCCTCTCCTTCAATGTCCTTTGATCCTGTAGGGCCATTTGACTATTCCGCTGCCAGCCGCCCCGCCATGTGGCGGTTCTTCATCAGCTTGTAGACGATCGAATCGATCAGCGCCTGGAAAGAGGCGTCGATGATGTTTTCCGATACGCCGACCGTCCACCAGCGGGTGCCATCGCCATCCATGGATTCAATCAGCACGCGGGTCACGGCTTCGGTGCCGCCGTTCAGGATGCGCACCTTGTAATCCACCAGTTCCAGATCCTCTATCTCGCGGTTGAACTTGCCGAGATCCTTGCGCAGCGCCAGATCCAGCGCATTGACCGGGCCGTCGCCTTCCGCCACCGACATCACCGGCTCGCCATCGATGACAAGCCGCACCACGGCTTCCGAGACGGTCTTCATCTTGCCATTGGCATCGAAGCGCCGCTCCACCATGACGCGGAAACCATCGACGGCAAAGAAATCCGGAATGGTGCCAAGCGTGCGGCGGGCTAGAAGCTCAAAGCTCGCATCCGCCCCTTCATAGGCATAGCCTTCCGATTCGCGCTCCTTGACAATGGTGATCAGCCTGTCGAGACGCGGATCATCCTTGGAAACCTCGATGCCGCGGCGTTTCAGCGCGTTGAGGAAGTTTGATTTTCCGCCCTGATCCGACACCATGACCTTGCGGAAATTGCCGACGCTTTCCGGCACCACATGTTCATAGGTGCGCGGGTCTTTCAGAAGCGCCGAAGCATGAATGCCGGCCTTTGTGGCAAAGGCTGAGGCGCCGACATAAGGCGCCTGATGATTGGGCGAGCGGTTGAGCAGCTCGTCGAAGGCGTGCGACAGTTTCGTCAGCTCCGTCAGCCGCTCGGCATCGATCGCGGTCTCGAAGCGGCTGGCATAGGTTTCCTTCAGGGACAGCGTCGGAATCAGCGTGATGAGATTGGCATTGCCGCAGCGCTCGCCGATACCGTTCAGCGTGCCCTGGATCTGGCGCACGCCAGCCTCCACGGCGGCAAGCGAATTGGCAATCGCCTGGCCGGTATCGTCATGCGCATGGATGCCGAGGTGATCGCCCGGAATACCGGCGGCCATCACGGCCGAGACGATGGCGCGCACCTCATGCGGCTGGCTGCCGCCATTGGTATCGCACAGCACCACCCAGCGGGCGCCGGCCTGGTACGCCGTCGTTGCGCAGGCCAGCGCATAATCCGGATTGGCCTTGTAGCCATCGAAGAAATGTTCGCAATCGATCAGCGCCTCGCGACCTGAGGCGATGACCGCCTCGACGCTGTCGCGGATCGATTGGAGATTTTCCTCATTGGTGCAGCCGAGCGCCACCCGCACATGGTAGTCCCAGCTTTTTGCCACAAGACAGATGGCATCGCTTTTGGATTGCAACAGTGCGGCCAGACCCGGATCATTGGCGGCAGAGACCCCTGCGCGTTTCGTCATGCCGAAGGCGACGAATTTGGCATCGCGGGTGCGCTTCTTGTCGAAAAAGGCCGTATCCGTCGGGTTCGCGCCCGGATAGCCGCCCTCGACATAATCGATGCCGAAGTCGTCCAGCAGCTTGGAGATGGCGATCTTGTCTTCGACGGAAAAATCCACGCCGGGCGTTTGCTGCCCGTCGCGCAGGGTCGTGTCGAAGAGATAGATCTTTTCCCGTGTCATGTCAGTGCCTCTCTCTGGCATGTCATCTTCAGACCGCCGTTACCCCCCTCTGCCCTGCCGGGCATCTCCCCCTCAAGGGGGGAGATCGGCAGAACGGTACGCTTGCCACCCCAAATCGGCCCCAAATACCCTCTGCCGTCATCCTTGGCGGTTAGAGCCATAGGGCTAAAGACTCCGCGCCTGAGAATGGCCGCTGCCAGTGCGGCAAATCGATCTCCCCCCTTGAGGGGGAGATGCCCGGCAGGGCGGAGGGGGGTAACCAGGCTACTCATCGTTCTCAGTTCTTTCCCGCAAACCGATCCGTGGCGCGGATCAGCTGGTCGAGAATGCCGGGCTCCAGATAGGCATGGCCGGCGCCCTCGATCAGATGGAAATCCGCCTTCGGCCAGGCCTTGGCGAGGTCCCAAGCATATTTCGCCGGGCAGGGCATGTCATAGCGACCATGGATGATGGTGCCCGGAATGTCTTGAAGCTTATGCGCATCGCGCAGCAACTGACCTTCCTCCAGCCAGCCGGCATGCACGAAATAATGGTTTTCGATGCGCGCAAAGGCCAGCGCGTACTGGTCTTCCTCAAAGCTGCTGGAATAGGCGGGATTGGGCAGAAGCGTGATCGTCTCGCCCTCCCAGAGGCTCCAGGCGCGGGCGCAGGCCAGCTGCTCGTCGCGGTCTTCCCCCGTTAGGCGGCGGCGATAGGCCGCCATCATCTCGTGGCGCTCGCCTTCAGGGATCGGTGCCTGAAAACGCTCGAACTTGTCGGGAAACATTTCCGACACGCCAAACTGATAATACCAGTCCAGCTCAGCTTTCGTCAGCGTATAGATGCCGCGCAGCACCAGTTCCGACACCCGTTCCGGATGCGTCTCGGCGTAAGCCAATGCCAGCGTCGAGCCCCAGGAGCCGCCGAAGACCAGCCATTGCTCGACGCCCATCAACACGCGCAGCCGTTCGATATCGGCGACCAGATGCCAGGTCGTATTCGCCTCCAGCGAGGCGTTGGGCGTAGATTTGCCGCAGCCGCGCTGATCGAACAGGATCACATCATAAAGCGCCGGATCAAACAGCCGACGCTGTGTTGGGCCAATGCCACCGCCGGGGCCGCCATGCAGGAAAACGGCGGGCTTTGCGCCTTTCGTGCCGACGCGTTCCCAATAGACGCTGTGCCCGTCGCCGACATCCAGCATGCCCGTCTCATAGGGCTCGATTTCGGGATAGAATGTGCGCAAGGTATCGGTCATGCTCATGCGTCCTTTGGCGGCCACTCGGCCGTATCATGGTCTGGATGCTGGTAGGAGACCATATCCGTTTCGTCGAGGCTTTGGCCGGTGGCCCGTTTCTCAAACAGTCTGTCGATCCACGGCAGGCGCTTGTCATGGTTCACCTGCACCTGCGGTTCCAGAAGCTCCGGATGGTCAAAGGCGCCGATGGCAATCTCCACCCCACTCGGATGGTGATAGGTGAGCGGCGTGCCGCATTTGTTGCAAAAGCCGCGCTTCACCTTGGCCGAAGAGCGGAACAGGCTCGGCTGGCCGCGTGTCCAGGTCAGATGCGCCTGGTCGGCGGTGACAAAGGCACCGAAAAAGCTGCCGAACTGCTTCTGGCACATGCGGCAATGGCAGATCGACGGGCGCCCGAGCTTTTCCGCCCGGAAGCGGATGGCGCCGCATTGGCAGCCACCGGTAAAATTCCCCGTCATGCTCATGGCTGCTTCTCCGGTGGCCATTCGGCCGTATCATGGTCTGGATGCTGGTAGGAGACGATGTCGATCAGGAACGGCGCCTGTTCAAGGTCTTCGTCCGTCGGGTGGCCGGGCAGGTCTGGCAGATGATCGACAAAGACGATCTTGGCTTCGGTGCCGAACTGGGTGGTGGGCGGCAGCGTGGATGGATCATCGAAGGCGCCGGCTGCCACGGCCATGCCATCCGGTGCCTCATAGGTCAGCGGTGTGCCGCAGTCTGCGCAGAAACCGCGTGACACGACATTGCTCGACTGGAAGATTTTTCGCTCCCCGCGTGTCCACTGGAAATCCGTGCCCCTCACAGAGACGAGAGGCGCATAATAGGCGCCGAACGCTTTCTGGCACATGCGACAGTGACAGATCGAGGCATTCTTCAGCGGGCCACTGACCCGAAAGCGGATGGCGCCGCACTGGCAGCCGCCGGTGTGGATCTCAGTCATGCTATCGGCCTCCATTTGGACGGGATACCCCCCTCTGCCCTGCCGGGCATCTCCCCCTCAAGGGGGGAGATCGGCAGAACGGCCACCGGTTTATCTTCAAGAGAGGAACAGGAGAGCGCGGCATATCGATCTCCCCCCTTGAGGGGGAGATGCCCGGCAGGGCAGAGGGGGGTATGACCGACCACCAGGTGCAGCATGTTACCGCTTCACCTCCCAGGTCGTCACCCGTTCGCCGGTTGCCGCATCCTTGCCGTCCTTCAACTGGATGCCCTTGGCCAGCAGCTCATCACGAATGCGGTCGGCCTCGGCGAAGTTTTTCGCTTTCAGCAGTTCAAGGCGTTGGTCAATTGCATATTGGACCTGTAACTCTTGTTCACCACGTTCGTTGGGATTTAGAGCTTCAAGCCTAAAGTCTCCGTCACCGGTCAAGACAACCTGCTCGCCCTCGTTCTTGAAAACTTCGGTTATCCGATCAATCGCATTTTGATCACCGTTGCTAAAAGAAACGCGTAAACTCTCCACCATTTCCCAGTAATTCGGGATCCGCAGGGCAGCCATGGATACGCTATCCGACAATGGTCCATTCGAAGCGAAGCTCCCAGCATTTTGGGGATTCATTAGGCTAAGGAACTGAACTGTTGAAGCAAACTGGACTGCCTCGTTTTTGTCAAAACTAAAACTCGTTCCGGCTTTCTGACGCAAAATGCTAATCGCCAGTGGCGTGTTAAGGTCTTGAGAAAGAGCTTCCAGCACTTCCGGATACGGCTCTGTCAGCCCCGCACGCATCCAGTCGCCCACAAATGACCAAGCGTTGTAGCGCGATCCTGCGTTGAAAAAACGCTCCATATCCTTCCGGGCGTCTACCAAACTAGAAACAGTGAAATCCAAAGGCTCTCTATAGTGCGTCTTTAGAAGAGCTAGTCGCAGAACACCACCGTGCCATGTGCGGCCGCCGAATTTTTCAGTTGCCAAGAGTTCATGGATGGTGACGAAATTGCCGTCCGATTTCGACATCTTGCGGCCTTCCACCTGCACGAAGCCGTTGTGCATCCACACACTCGCCATCACATCGGTGTCATAGGCGCAGCAGGATTGGGCTATCTCGTTTTCGTGGTGCGGGAAGATGAGGTCCAGCCCGCCGCCATGGATATCGAATTCATGCGGGCGGGCTTTGCCCTTGGGCGAAAGCCTGTCCTTGATCTCTTCCCACAGATAGCGGTTGGCCATGGCCGAGCATTCGATATGCCAGCCGGGGCGGCCATAGATTGCGTATGTTTCGCCCTCGAAGGTAAATTGGGCGGCCCAGCCCGGTTCTGTATCGGCCGATTGCTTCCACAGCACGAAATCGCCGGGATTGGTCTTGTGGGCTTCCACGGCCACGCGCGCGCCGGCCTGCTGGTCTTCCAGCTTGCGTTTGGACAATTGGCCGTAATCGGCCATGGAGGCTGTGGCAAACAGCACTTCGTGGCCTTCCGAACCCTTGGCCACATAGGCATGGCCCTTTGTCAGCAGGCGCTGGATGATCTCGATCATCTGGGCAATATTGTCGGTGGCGCGTGGCTGATGCGTCGGCTCAAGGCAGCCGAGAGCCTTCACGTCTGATTGAAATTGACTTTCCGTCTTGCCGGTGACGGCGCGGATCGCCTCGTTGAGGCTCATCGAGCCATCGGCAATCTTCGCCCCGAAATCGCGCAGTGCGCGGGCATTGATCTTGTCGTCCACGTCGGTGATGTTGCGGGCATAGGTGACGTGGGCCTCGCCATAGATGTGGCGCAGCAGGCGAAACAGCACGTCGAAGACGATCACCGGACGGGCATTGCCGATATGGGCAAAGTCATAGACCGTCGGGCCGCAGACATACATGCGCACGTTTTCAGGATCGATCGGCTGGAACTCCGCCTTTTCGCGGGTCAGCGTGTTGGTGAGCTTGAGCATATGGCTCATGGACGAAAGTCTCCCGATACAGATCGTGACCGGCCTGACCGGTTCTGTGTCTTTTAAAGACTGTCGAGAGACGAGAACGGCCAGGCCAGCGGTGCGCTAGCGAATAATGATCCCGCAGATGGTGCAGAGGGCCGTGTTCATGGGAAAGCTTATGGCGCGCAACCGTGGCCCGGTCAAGGGGAGGGCAAGGCGCAAATGTTCGCCAAGAAAGGCCGAGGTGAAATATTCATTCGGCAGGCGGGCGTGGCGCGGAACGGATCAGGGTTGTAGCGGGATCTTCGCCTTGGCCGGCATCAGGCCGAGCACCAGCGCACAGCCGGCGATGATCACCACGCCGCCGGCAATTTGGATCAGCGTCAGCGGTTCATCCAGCACCAGCGCGCCGATCAGCACGGCAACCACCGTCACGGCAAATTCCACGCTGATCGCCCGCGTTGCGCCGATCGAGGAAACGAGGCCGAAATAGAGCACATAGGTCAGCGAACTCATCAGGCCGGCAAGACAGACCAGATAGAGATAATCGATCGGCTGCGGCACGCCGGGCACCGGCACCACGGCCAGCAGCGGCAGGGCGATGATACCGCCGGCGAGAAATGCGCCGATGGTCACCTCCCAGGGGCCGGTCTCCTTCAGATGTCGGCTGGCATAATTGCTGCCAAAGGCCGCCGAGAAGGTGGAAAACAGCATGGCCGCGCAGCCGAGCAGGAAGGGCGTGGTGATCGGCACGGCCGGAAAGCCGACGAGCATCAAAAGCCCGATCGTGCCAAGCGTCAGCCCGGCCACCCGCGCCGGTGTGATCGGCTCAAGCCCCCAGAGCCGCGAAATCACCATGGAAAACAGCGGGATGGAGGCGACGAAAATGGCGGCCATCGCCGTGCCGATCAGCGGCGTTGCATAGGAAAGCCCGATCAGCTGGCCGGCAACCGTCGTGGCACCAACGATCGCCAGCGGCATCCATTTTTGCGGAAAGGCCAGGCGGCGGCGCGTCGTGCGCGCCAGCACCATCAGGATGGCGGCGGCAATGAAGCAGCGGAAGGTCACGGCGCCCACCCAGCCGAAGGCGGCAACCACCTTCAGAAGCAGTAGGAAGGACAGGCCCCAGGCAATGGCGAGGAACAGATAGGCGGCAAGATCGCGGGGGCGCATGGGCACTGCTTGATTGGCGTGAAAGAGCGATGTCGTGGTCTATTCCGGCAGGCGGTAATCGACGAACTTGTCCTGCCGCACGACATAGAGCCTGCCGGTCTCCGTCATCTGCGGCGCACAGAGCGGCAGCAGCTTTTCGGCCACTTCGGAGGGGTGCGGCAGCGTTGTCGGATCTTCGCCGGGCATGGCCTGAGCCCGCATGGCGGTGCGGGTGGCACCCGGATTGACATTGATGACGCGCAGTTTCGTCTGCTTGGTTTCGGCAGCCCAGGTGCGCCCGAGCATTTCGACGGCAGCTTTTGAGGTGGCATAGGCGCCCCAGAAGGGCCGCGCATCGGTCGCCACACCCGAAGACAGGATAAGCGCGCGACCGGCATCTGATTTCAAGAGCAGCGGCTCGACCGAGCGGATCAGCCGCCAGGTGGCTGTCACATTGGTCAGCATCACCTTATCGAACACTTTTGCCTCGATATGGCCTACCGGCGAAATGACGCCGAGAATGCCGGCATTGGCCACTAGAATGTCGAGCTTGCCCCAGCGCTCGAAGATCGAGGCGCCGAGCCTGTCGATGGCTGCCATGTCAGTGAGATCGAAGGGAACCAGGGTGGCGGTGCCGCCTGCGGCCTGGATCGCGTCGTCCAGATCCTCAAGTCCGCCCACCGTGCGGGCGCAGGCAATCACATGCGCGCCAGCCTTGGCGAGTGCCAGCGCCGTGAAATAGCCGATGCCGCGCGATGCGCCGGTCACCAGCGCGATCCTGCCCGTGAGGTCGATTGTCATGATATGTCCCGTTCACCCCATACGGTGGAGCGCTTGTCCGCGCTCGCACCGGATCTCCTCAGCCGTTGCTGGCCATCACCGAGATCTTCCGTCCCATCGGTTCGCCATCCTTGTCAAGCAGGCGGGTCGGATAGTCGCCGGTGAAGTAATGGTCGGTGAATTGCGGCCGGGCCGCATTGCGTTCTTCGCCGCCAACGGCGCGATACAGGCCGTCGATGGAGAGGAAGGCCAGCGAATCGGCGCCGATATAGCGGCACATGGCTTCCACATCGTCATATTGGTTGGCGAGCAGCTTGTCGGCGTCCGGCGTGGCGATGCCGTAGAAGTCAGGATAATAGATCATCGGCGAGGCAACACGCAGGTGAACTTCCTTGGCGCCGGCATCGCGGATCAGTTGCACGATCTTGAGCGAGGTTGTACCGCGCACGATCGAATCATCCACCAGAATGACGCGCTTGCCCTCGATCATGGCGCGGTTGGCCGAGTGCTTCAGCTTCACGCCGAAGGCGCGGATCTGCTGCGTCGGCTCGATGAAGGTGCGCCCGACATAATGGTTGCGGATGATGCCGTATTCGAAGGGAATGCCGCTTTCCTGCGCGTAGCCCAGCGCCGCTGGTGTTCCGCCATCCGGCACGGGCACGACGACATCGCCTTCGATCGGCGATTCCTTGGCCAGATTGATGCCCATGTTCTTGCGCGCCACATAGACGCTGCGGCCGCCAACGACGGAATCGGGGCGGGCGAAATAGACATATTCGAACAGGCAGAGACGTTCCGGCTGCATATTGGTGGACTTGCGCGATTCAATCGCGATCGAGCCATCCGGCTGGATTTCGCAGATGATCACTTCGCCATTTTCCACGTCGCGGATGAATTTCGCGCCAATGATGTCGAGTGCGCAGGTTTCCGAACAGAAGATCGGCATGCCGTCCAGTTCGCCCATCACCAGCGGGCGAATGCCGGTGGGGTCACGCGCGGCAATCAGCTTCGTGCGGGTAATGCCCAGCATCGAATAGCCGCCTTCCATCTGGCGGATGGCGTCGATGAAACGGTCGGTGGTGGAGGCGTAGCGCGAGCGGGCAATCAGGTGCAGCACAACTTCCGTATCGGAGGTGGACTGACAGATGGCGCCACCGGCGATCAGCTGACGACGCAGGGTCAGGCCATTGGTGAAGTTGCCGTTATGGGCAACGGCAATGCCGCCGACTTCCAGTTCGGCAAACAGCGGCTGCACATTGCGCAGCGCCACTTCGCCGGTCGTGGAGTAGCGCGTATGTCCGATGGCCATATTGCCGGGAAGTTTCGCGATCGTCACCGGGTTTGTGTAATGGTCGCCGACCAGTCCCATATGCTTTTCGGTATGAAACTGCGTGCCGTCGAAGGATACGATGCCCGCCGCTTCCTGGCCGCGATGCTGCAGGGCATGCAGCCCGAGCGCCGTCAGCGTTGCGGCGTCTGGATGACCCAGAATGCCGAACACGCCGCATTCCTCATGCAGGGTATCGCCATCCAGATCGAGAAAAACATCATGTGAAACCGGCTGATTCATCTGCAGGTCCTTGTCGTGCCAAAACAGAAATAGGCCGGAAGGGGCGATATCGCTTGTTCCCGTGGTCCGGCCTGTGATGGGTGCATACCATAAAAGGTGGCGTCTGGCTCTCTCTCAATCGAGACAAAGCGTCAATTATTTGGCGTCGTGGTTGCCGGAGCGTCATCGGATGGCGCCGCATCCGTGCCGGCTGCCGGTGCTGCATCGCCACGGCCAAGAATGCGGGCGCGGATCTGCGGCTCGATATCCCTCGGCAAGACGGTTTCCAGCCTTGACACTAGCGTGTCGAGGAAGGGCTTGGACTTGGCCTGCGTGATCCAGGCCGGCTGTGAGCGGATATCCACCAGCCAGTTCCAGAATGCAACGGCCACTACCAGAAGCAGAATGCCGCGCGCGGCACCGAACAGGAAGCCCAGCGTTCGATCCAGCGCGCCGATGCGGCTGTCGATGATGAAATCGGCAATCCGGGTGGTAATGAAGGTGATGATGATCAGCGCGACGATGAAGATCAGACCGGCGGAACCGGCCAGCGCTATGCGTTCATCGGCTGTGTAGTTCTTCGCGTAAGGCAGAAGCACCGGATAGAGGTAATAGGCCGCGGCAATCGAACCGGCCCAGCTGGCGATCGACAGCACCTCGCGGGAAAAGCCACGGACCATGGCAAGCACGGCCGAGAACAATGTGACGCCGAGGACGATGCCGTCGAAAATCGTGATGGGCATGGATGGTCTACTCCAAGACTGCCCCGGTTTGGCCGGGAAGGTGCTGTGGTGGCTGAGGAAGCGCCAGATTATGCCCTGGCGCTGCCTTATGCGGCCACCTCTTACATCAGCGAGCCCGCCGGTGGAAGATCAATCCTCCTCCGCAGGTTTCCCCAGGTTCTTTGCCGAGCCGGCAATCATGACCACCAGATCCGGCAGGCCATCGATCTCGTTCCAGCGGCTTTTGCTGCCCTTGGGCATTTCGGCGGAAGAGGACGGCAGAACGGCATTGGAAAAGCCGAGCTTTTCGGCCTCCTTCAGGCGCTGCGCCGTCTGCGAGACGGGGCGCACCGCCCCCGACAGGCTGACCTCGCCGAAATAGACGCATTCGGCTGGAAGCGGCGTATTGGCCAGCGAAGAGACCAGCGCTGCGGCCACCGCCAGATCGGCCGCCGGCTCGGAAATGCGGTAGCCGCCGGCAACGTTCAAGTAGACGTCATGTTGGCCAAGCCGCACGCCGCAATGGGCTTCCAGAACTGCCAGGATCATCGATAAACGCGCCGAATCCCAACCGACAATGGCACGGCGTGCCGTGCCGAGCGAGGTGGGCGCAACCAGCGCCTGCACCTCGACCAGAACCGGACGCGTGCCTTCCATGCCGGCAAAAACGGCTGCACCCGGCGCCTTGTCATTGCGTTCGCCGAGAAACAGTTCGGATGGGTTGGAAACCTCGCGCAGGCCCTTGTCCGACATTTCGAACACGCCGATCTCGTCGGTCGGGCCGAAACGGTTCTTCACGGTGCGCAGAATGCGGTAGTGATGGCCGCGATCGCCTTCGAAATAGAGTACGGCATCGACCATGTGTTCGACGACGCGCGGTCCGGCGATCTGGCCTTCCTTCGTCACATGCCCGACCAGAACCATGGCGGCACCCGTCTGCTTGGCAAAGCGGATCATCGCCTGCACGCCGGTGCGCACCTGGGTGACGGTGCCGGGTGCCGAATCAGCCGTATCGCTCCACAGTGTCTGGATCGAATCGATGATGACGAGATCCGGTCGCTTGCCCTCTGCAAGCGTTGCCAGAATGTCCTCGACATTGGTTTCCGCCGCCAGAAGCACGTCGGTATTGGCAGCGCCCAGGCGCTGCGCACGAAGACGTACCTGCGCCACCGCTTCTTCGCCAGACACATAGATGACGCGATGCCCCTCGCGAGACAGGGCAGCGGCGGCCTGCATCAGCAGCGTCGATTTGCCGATGCCCGGATCGCCGCCAACCAGCACAGCCGAGCCGCGCACGAAACCGCCGCCGGTGGCCCGGTCCAGCTCGCCAATGCGGGTATAGATGCGCGGCGCCTCTTCCGTTTCGCCCGACAGGGTGGTGAGCGTGACGGCCCGGCCTTTCTTTGGCACCTTGCCGGGTCCACTGCCGATACCGCCCATCGGATCGTCTTCGATGATCGTGTTCCACTCGCCGCAGCCATCGCATTTGCCGGCCCAGCGGGTGTGGATCGTGCCGCAGTTCTGGCACACGAATTGGGTCTTGGTCTTTGCCATGAAATGTCAGTCTTCTTGTTCTTCTTCGGGAAACAGATCGGAGGAGAGTTGCTGATGACCGTGCAGCACGCGCAGGATGATCACTTGTTCAGGAGTGGTGCGGAAGTAGATGCAGCGCCTGCGAAACGGAAGCGCCCTCAATCCGTGGCGTAGATCGTCGCGAGCTACGCCGGGGAAGCCACTTGCGGCGATCCATTCGATCTTGGCGGTAATCTGGCGAATGAGCCGTGTGGCGGCTATGATGTCGTCTTCACCGATATAGACGAACATCTCGAGGAGATCCTGATCGGCCAGCAGGGCGTAGATCAGCTCTTTCGATTTAATCGCCGCATCCCCCGTTCAATGATCGAGTCGGCCACCGCCTCCGCGCTTTCGAACCGGATCGTTTCGCCAGCAGCGACCTGCGCATCTGCCGCATCGATCATCTGCCGGGTCAATTCATCGCTGTATTCAAGCGAATGCAGCGCTGCGCGCACCACGTCCTCGGCGCTTTTGTAGACACCGCTTTGCAGCTTGCTGTCGATAAAGGCCTGCTCTTCCTCGGTCAGGTGGATCTCGGTCATTTCGATCTCCCTTTGTTCTCTTATAGCGCGGCACGTGGCCGCTGACCAGAGGTCAAATTTCGGGATCAATGTAGCGGCGTTCATAGCGCAGACCAAGACCGGTCAACAGCTCATAGCCGATGGTGCCGGCAGCACGGGCAACCTCATCAAGGGGCATGTTCTGGCCGAAAAGCTCGATATAGTCGCCTGCCTGGATGTCGCGGGCGGGAATATCGGTCACGTCGAAAATGGTGAGATCCATGGTCACGCGGCCAACGACTGGCACGCGTTCGCCCGCCACAAAGCCGAAGGCGCCAAGGGGGACCGTCTCGCGAAGTGCAATGCCGGAGCCGGAGAGATTGCGCAGATAGCCATCGGCATAACCGACGGCTGCCACGGCAAGCCGGCTGTCACGGGAAAGCTGGTGCGTGCCGCCATAGCTCACCGTTTCGCCTGCCTTGGCGTCGCGGATCTGCACGATGCGCGCCTCTGCGGTGGCAACCGGGCGCAAGGGGTTTGCCAAGGCATTCATCGCCTCGCCGCCATAGAGTGCAATGCCCGGACGCGTCAGGTCGAAATGATAGTCTTGTCCGAGAAAGATGCCGGCCGATGCCGATAGGCTTGCCTCGACGCCTTCAAAGGCACGGCTGACCTCGCCAAAGGTGGAAAGCTGCGCCTGGTTGCTTTCAGCGGTTGCCGTATCGCCGCTGTGGAGATGCGAGAGGATGAGGACGGGCGAAAAGCTTGCCGGGCGCGAGACGTCCTGCGCCAACGCGATGGCTTCATCGACAGACAGTCCAAGCCGGTTGAAGCCGGTATCCACCTGCAGCGCGCAAGGATAGGGCCCACGCTCCGACAGCACCGACATCCAGAAGGCCAGCTGTTCTTCGGATGCGAGAACCGGCACCAGATCATGATCGAAGAACAGGCTTTCCTGGCCCGGCCAGATGCCGGAGAGCACGAAGATGCGGGCTTCCGGCGCATAAGGGCGAAGCGTTGCGCCTTCGGAGGCCACGGCCACGAAGAAGTCGCGCGCGCCGGCGTGATAAAGTGCCGTGCCGCAATCCTCTATGCCGAGCCCATAGGCATCGGCTTTTACCACGGCGCCCGCGCGTGCCCGGCCTGAACGGGCCGAAAGATCACGCCAATTGTCGGTCAGCGCCTGAAGATCGACCGTCAGGCGAAGCGGTGCGACATCGAAGGGGTCCAGTTCGGTAAAATCGAGTTCTTGAACGGTGTCTTCGATGGTCATGTCGTTTGGCATCCATGGTTTGCGTGTCGCCGGGCGGGGTGGTCGGATCTTGACCATCACCTATCACTTTTGTTCAAGACGGTCATGACGAAGCAGGCTAATCTGCGGTCATGCACAATGTTTCGCAGCAACAGGCCGCCGAGGCGACACCGGTATCCAGGTCGGAAAACACGCGGTTCTGGCGCGACCGGCGTTTCCGCGACATGGAATGCCTGACGGCCTCCTTTATCACGCACGAGTTCTCGCCGCATTCGCATGACACGTTCTCCATCGGTGCGATCGAGCGTGGCTGCCAGGTGGCGATGATCCGTGGAACGCGCGAGCATACCGGTCCCGGCGCGCTTTATCTGATCAATCCGGGCGAGGTGCATGACGGCCAGCCCGGCGCGCCGGAAGGCTATCGCTACCGGATGATCTATCCGGACATGGAGATGCTGACCGAGATCATCGAGGATGTGACGGGCCGCGCCTTCAACGGCTCGCCCAGTTTCGCCCGCCAGCTGCTCACAGATGCGCCGTTGGCCGGCGCCTTCAACCGGGCCCACCGCGCGATTGAGGAGGGTGCGGCAACGCTGGAGGGCGAGGAGAGCATGTATGGCGTTCTTGCTGCCATGTTTGCCCGCCACGGCAGCGATATCATTCGCGCGCCCACGCATGCCGAACCGCTCGCCATGCGCCGCGTGCGCGCCTATCTGACCGAACATTTCAACGAGGATGTCGGGCTGGAGGCACTGGCCAAGGTGGCCGGTCTCAGCCGCGCTCATATGATCCGGGCGTTCCGCAAACAATATTTCATAACGCCGCATGCCTATCAGACGGATCTGCGCGTGCGCCATGCCCGCCATCTGCTGCGCAATGGCGCGACCCCGACCGACACGGCGCTTGCCTGCGGCTTTGCCGATCAGGCGCATCTGACACGCCATTTCAAGGCGCGCTCCGGCCTGACGCCTGCCGTCTTCCGCGCCGGCTGACGCAACCGTCGATTTTTGCGGTACCCCCCTCTGGCTGCCGCCATCTCCCCCACAAGGGGGGAGATCCCGTGTGGCCAATGACAGGTTCCATCAACAAGATCCAAGCACTCTCTTTCGTCAATGGCCGGATGGCGGCATCTCGTCTTGCCGTCTCCCCACCTGTGGGGGAGATGGCGGCAGCCAGAGGGGGGAAACCACGGATGCCGCCGGTGCCGATAGGGTGATCCGAGCCGAGCTGGACCGGCTGATCCGGTCACTTTCCTTCAAGACGCCGCCTGTCCAAGCCGGTAAACCCTGCGCCACCAGGAGGTCTTCATGATATATTATTCGACAAGGGCCGAAATCTTGCACGGCTTGCGGGACATCGTTCCGCTGGTGCTGGCCGCCGTGCCGATCGGTTTCGTGTTTGGCGCAGTGGCCGCCGGCAAAGGGCTTTCGGCCGCGGAAGTCACGCTGATGAGCACGCTGGTGTTTGCCGGCGGCTCACAATTCGTCGCCATGGACCTGTGGACGCATCCGGCGTCCTGGACGGCGCTCGGCTTTGCAGCGCTGCTCGTCAACCTTCGCCATGTTCTGATGGGCGCTTCGCTTGAGCGCAGCCTTGGCCGGTTTCGCCCCTGGCAGAAAATACCGACCCTTCTGGTGATGGCCGATGAAAACTGGGCGCTTGCCGAGTCAAGAGCGCGGCTCACGCCCTTGACGCCAGCCTATTATCTCGGGCTGGCGCTTCCCTTCTATCTCAGCTGGATCCTCTCCAGTCTTGCCGGCGCGCTGTTTGGCGCTCTGATCGGCGATGTGGCGGTCTATGGCCTGGATTTTGCCTTTCCCGCCGTCTTCATCGTACTGCTGATGGGCTTCTGGAAGGGTACCGAGACGGGGCTCGTGCTCCTGGCAAGTGCGATTGCCTCGCTATCCGTTCACACGCTGGTCCCCGGCGCCTGGTATATCGCCGCAGGCGCCCTGGCCGGGCTTGCCGCCGCCTTCATTCCGCTTGGCAGACAGGAGCAGGCGGCATGAGCCTTGACCCCGCAACACTTGCCGCCATCCTCGCCATGATGGTGGCCACCGCATTCACACGCCTGTTCGGCGCGGTTCTCGTGCGGCGGTTGACCCTGAGCGACAAGACGCAGAAGGCGCTGTCCACCGTGCCGCCCGCCGTGCTGATGGCGGTGGTGGCACCCACGGCGCTGGCCACGGGTCTGGCGGAAACCTTGGCCTGCGCGGTCACGGCACTGGCCGCCTTGCGCCTTTCGCTGCTGCCAGCAGCCGGACTGGGTGTTTTGACCGTCGCGGCCTTACGCGCTTTCGGGTTTTAGCTGACGCCTACAAAACCAAAACGCCCGGCATCTGCCGGGCGTTTCGGGATCAAGGCTCTTCGTATTGCGTGAAGCTTGGATCGGCCAGATCCGCAAAGCGTGTGTATTCCGACTGGAAGGCGAGCTTGACGGTGCCGGTCGGTCCGTGACGCTGCTTGGCGATGATCACGTCTGCCGTGCCCTTTACCTTTTCAAACAGCTGTTCCCATTCCGGGTATTTCGGATCGTTCAGGTCGCGCGGTTCCTGGTTCTTCACATAGTATTCCTCGCGGAACACGAAGAGCACCACGTCGGCGTCCTGCTCGATCGAACCGGATTCGCGAAGGTCGGAGAGCTGCGGGCGCTTGTCCTCGCGGTTTTCCACCTGACGCGAGAGCTGCGATAGCGCCACGATCGGCACATTCAGCTCCTTGCCGAGCGCCTTCAGACCGGTGGTGATCTGGGTGACTTCCTGCACGCGGTTTTCGCCGGATTTGCCAGATCCCGTCATCAGCTGGATATAGTCCACCACCAGACAATCAAGGCCGCGCTGGCGCTTCAGGCGGCGGGCACGGGCAGAGAGCTGGGCAATCGAGATACCACCGGTCTGGTCGATGTAAAGCGGCACCTTCTGCATCATCTGGCTGCAGGCCACGAGCTTTTCGAAATCGGCCTCGGTAATGTCACCGCGGCGGATCTTCGAGGAGGAGACTTCCGTCTGCTCGGAAATGATACGCGTTGCCAGCTGTTCGGACGACATTTCGAGCGAGTAGAAGCCGACAACGCCGCCGTTTTTCGCCTTGAACGAGCCGTCCGGCTGCACTTCCGGCTCATAGGAGGCGGCGATATTATAGGCGATATTGGTGGCAAGCGAGGTTTTGCCCATGCCCGGACGTCCGGCAAGCACGATCAAGTCGGAGCGCTGCAACCCGCCCATCTTGCTGTCGAGAGACATGATGCCGGTCGAGATGCCCGAGAGGTGGCCGTCGCGCTCGAACGCCTGCCCGGCCATATCGATGGCCTGAGCCACAGCATCGGAAAAGGTCTGGAAACCGCCGTCGTAGCGGCCGGTTTCGGCAAGCTCGAACAGGCGCCGTTCGGTATCCTCGATCTGCGTTTGCGGCGGCATGTCGAGCGGCGCGTCATAGGCGATATTGACCATGTCCTCGCCGATGGTGATCAGCGCGCGGCGTAGCGCCAGATCGTAGATCGCGCGGCCATAATCCTCGGCATTGATGATCGTCACCGCATCGCCGGCCAGCCGCCCGAGATATTGCGCCAATGTCAGGTCACCGACCCTTGTATCAGCCGGCAGGAAGGTCTTGATCGTCACCGGATGTGCGATCTTGCCCATGCGAATGATGTCGCCGGCCACTTCGAAGATCTTGCGGTGCAGGGGTTCGTGAAAATGCACCGGCTTCAGGAAGTCGGAGACACGGTAATAGGCATCATTATTGACGAGGATCGCGCCGAGAAGTGCCTGTTCGGCTTCGATATTGTTGGGAGCCTCGCGATAATGCGGCTCTGGCGGCGCTGCATTGCCAAGTTTGCGCGCAACTTCGTTCATGTCATTCGATCCATCTGTCTTGTCTGCCAGCGCCGCACTGTAGCCAAGCGCGGGAAAGAGGATAGGCGTGTAACGGCAACTCACACCGATTCACAGGCCCGATCGGTCGGAAAAGAAATATACCAGCTCTTGCGCTGAATCCGGTTGACTCCGGCTTGCAGCGAATCACCCGGATACGGCCTGCCGATTATGAGCCCTTGCATCGGCTTTTCAGCAATGCGCTTCTCCCGTGCCATACCTACCAGCTTTGCGTCTGCGGCATGGCTGACCTGCCGCAAGCGTTGCTTGAAAAAATCGCGGCAGCGGAATAATTGTCTCCATAATAGATAGGAAGCTAATTATAAGTCTGGATTACCAATGTCGCGCCATACCGTGATCGAGAGGTTGTTTGACGAGATGACGGCTTTCAGCCGCCGCCTGAGATCGTATTTTGACCTGAAAAGCGAGGAAACCGGCCTGACCCTGACGCGTGCGCGTGTGCTATTTGCGCTCAGCCGGCGGGGAAGTCTCAACCAGAGGGATCTGGCGCAGGAGATGGAGATCGAAACTCCGACGCTCGTGCGCATTCTCGATGGCATGGAAAAGCAGCAGTTGATCGAGCGGCGCACGGACGACAGTGATCGTCGCGCCAAGGAAATCCACATGACGAAGGAGGGCGACGCGGCGTGCATCAAGGCACAAGCCTTTGCCCACGGTGTTCGGATGGAGCTTGTGGCCGGTATTTCGCAAGAGGATCTCGCCGTGTCGCTGCGCGTCCTGACGCAGTTGAACCGCAACCTCCTAGCCATCGGGCAGGGGAGGGCAGCCCATGCCTAAGCTGACCATTCTTGCCGCCCAGCCAAAGCCGCCGGAGGAAAGATCGCCCTGGCAGAACGTGCTCTACATTGCATCAGGTCTGTTCATGTTCCTGGTACAGGGGCTCGGCCTGAATTTCGTGCAGGTCAATCTGTCTCAGTTGCAGGGTACGTTCTCCGCCACCACGGCGGAAGTCGCGGCCCTGTCTGCCGCCTATATGGCGCCCTATGTCAGCCTGTCGCTCGCCCTGTTCAAGATCCGCGTGCAATATGGCCTTCGCCCCTTTGCCGAGCTCAGCATCGTTGCCATGGTACTGGCCGCCGGCCTCAATCTCGTGGCCAGCGACCTGCATTCGGCGCTGGCTGTGCGTTTTGTCAGCGGCATGGCGGCAGCCCCGCTATCCTCTCTCGGCTTCCTCTATGTGCTGGAGGCTTTCACGCCTGAGCGCAAGCTGACCACCGGCCTCAGCATCGCGGTCATCGGCACATTGCTCGCGGCACCGGTCGCGCGGATCATTTCCCCGCCTTTGATGGAGCTCGACGGTTACCAGTCGCTCTATACGATGGAGCTCGGGCTTGCGCTTATGGCGCTGCCGATTATCTACCTTTTGCCGCTGACCGCGCCGCCTCGGACCGCTGTCCTGGAGCGCATGGATATCTTCACCTATCTTCTGCTCGGTGTCGGGCTTGGATGCCTGGCGGTGTTCTTCACGCTGGGCCGCTTCTACTGGTGGCTCGAGGCGCCATGGCTCGGTGTGCTTCTGGCCATTGCCATTGTTTTCCTGACACTGTTTGCCGTGTTCGAACTGCGGCGGGACAGTCCCTTGCTGGATCTGCGCTGGATCTTCTCACCGACCAACCTGCATCTGATCGCGGTGATGATCATGTTCCGGGCGATCTCGTCGGAACAATCGATCACCCTTGTCAGCTTCTTCCAGCAGCTTGGCCTGCAGAATGACCAGATGCAGATGCTCTATGGCGTCGTTCTGGCGGCCACCTTTGCTGGCTGCGCCGTCTGCGCACGCCTGATGGTTCGGGATCTCCAGGGCACGGCGCATGTCATCGCGCTTGTGCTGATTGCCGCCGGTGCCTTTCTCGACAGCCAGTCCAACAATCTGACGCGGCCGGAACAGATGTTTCTGAGCCAGGGCATGATCGCCTTTGGCGCGGCGATGTTCCTGCCGCCGGTCATGTCCAGAGGCTTTGGCTCCTCGTTGAAGAAGGGGCCTGCCTATCTGGTCAACTTCATCGCCATCTTCCTGTTTACCCAGATCACTGGTCTGCTGGTCACAACCGCAGCGCTTGGCAGTTTCGTGACAATCCGCGAGAAGTTTCATTCCGCGGTGCTGGTCGAGAATGTGCTGCTCAGCAATCCGGTCGTTGCCGCGCGCGTTTCGCAGCTTTCGGCGGGCTATGCAAAGACCATTACCGATCCCGCACTGTTGCAAGCCGAAGGACTGCAACTCCTCGCCCAGCAGGTGCAGCGCGAAGCCTATGTGCTCGCCTATAACGATACATTCTTCGTGCTGTTCGTCATAACCGCCTTTAGCCTTGCCGCTCTTCTTCTTCACCTTGCCTGGGACCAGTGGAAGCCTGCTTTTGCAGCGCGATCCGCAACAGCCTTGACAACGGACGCATCCAACTAGGTTTTCCATCATGTTCAAACGCTTTTTTTCTCCCGCAACCCTGATGATCCTCCTTGTCGGCCTGATCGGGCTTGGCCTTGTGCTCTATGCTTGGCGTCTGCCGCCCTTCAACAGCACGGTCGAGATGACCGATAATGCCTATGTGCGCGGTTACGTGACGACGCTCAGCCCACAGGTCAGCGGTTATGTCGTCGATGTGCGGGTCGCGGACTACCAGACCGTCACAGAAGGTGAAGTGCTGGTGAAGATCGATGATCGCATTTACGTGCAGAAGCTGGCGCAGGCGCAAGCCACGCTTGCCAGCCAGAAGGCGGGACTGGAGAATTCACGCCAACAGGAAGTCACCGCCCAGGCAAATATTGCCTCCGCCGAGGCGGCAGTCACCAGCGCCGATGCGGCTCTCACCCAGGCGCGGCTCGCCGAAGAACGTCAGGAGAACCTCGCCCGTAACGGCGTGGGCACCGCCAGCATTCAGGAACAGACGTCGGCTGAACTGCAAAAGGCCCATGCCGGCATGGCGCAGGCCAAGGCAGCGCTGGAGGTTTCGCGCCAGCAGTTGACGACCATTCTCGTCAATCGCGGCTCGTTGGAAGCCGCCGTCAGCGGTGCGGAGGCCTCGGTCGAGCTTGCCAAGATCGATCTCGGCAATACCGAGATCCGCGCACCGGGCAAGGGACGGGTGAGCGAAGTGGCCACGCGGCTTGGCCAGTATGTCACGGCCGGCAGCCAGCTGATGTCGGTTGTTCCCGACGAGGCCTGGGTGATTGCTAATTTCAAGGAAACCCAGCTGGAAGGCATGCAGGTCGGCCAGCCGGTCAGCATCACGGTCGATGCGCTTGGCAACCGGGCCATCGCCGGCCATATCGAACGCTTTTCGCCCGCTGCTGCTTCGGAATTTGCCGTCATCAAGCCGGACAATGCGACCGGCAATTTCGTCAAGATCGCCCAGCGCGTCGGCGTACGGATCTCTATCGATCCGGGACAGGAACTGGCCGGCCAGCTTGATCCCGGCCTGTCGGTAGTGGTGCGGGTGGACAAGGCATCCAAGCCACGCGCCAATTGAGATTCTCAGTGTGAGCACATAAAAAAGGGCCCGGATCAATAAGATCCGGGCCCTTTTTCATGTGGCTAAACTAAAATCTCAGGCGTCTTCGTCCTGATCGTCGGCATCCGGGTTGAAGAAGTCTTCCGGACGCAGAGCGTCTTCGTCAACGCCGTAGATGGCGTCAACTGAGGTCAGGCTTTCGCCCTTGGACTGGCGCTCGGCTTCTTCCGGCGTGCGGGCAACGTTCAGTTCAACCGAGATTTCGACTTCGGCATGCAGGTGCAGAACAACCGTGTGCAGGCCGATGGCCTTGATCGGGTTGTTGAGGTCAACCTGGCTGCGGCCGATGTTGAAGCCTTCAGCGGCCAGAACGTCGACGATGTCGCGAGCGGCAACCGAACCGTAGAGCTGGCCGGTTTCGCCGGCGGCGCGAACGACGATGAAGGACTTGCCGTCAAGCGTTTCGGCAACCTTCTGGGCTTCCGACTTGCGCTCGAGGTTACGGGCTTCGAGCGTCGAACGCTCGGCTTCGAAACGGGCCTTGTTGGCCGCGTTCGAACGCAGGGCCTTGCCGAGCGGCAGCAGGAAGTTACGGGCGTAACCGTCGCGAACCTTGACGGTTTCGCCCATCTGGCCGAGCTTGGCGACGCGTTCAAGAAGAATGACGTGCATGGTGTTATATCCTTTCGAAAGTCAGATCAGGTGTTGGGTGTGTCGGTATTGCGGGCGGGCGTCAAAGCGATCGTCCGGCGCGTATCGGTGAGGCCGATGACAAAGACCGCCAAAAGCGGCAGCAGCATCACAGAGGAGAGATAGACGAGCACCAGCGCGGGAAAGCGCCAGTCCTTGCCCTTGGTGCGCAGATGCAGGGAGGCAAAGCCTGAGAGCAGAAAGCCCGCACCGAACGTGCCGCAGATCGTGGCGCCGATCATGGCCGGCACGCCGCCCAGGAAGGTCAGTAGAATACCGGCGAGAAAGACGAACATCGCATTGCGGTTCATGCGCAGGGCAGACGGCATGTCTTCGCGCGGGCGAAGCGCACGGCCGCTGCGCGACACGATACGCACAGCCACGTAAAAAGCGGTAAACAGTAGTGTCACCCAGATACCGCCCTGGATCAGCGGCAGCATCAGCACGATCATCGATTTCGTCTGCGCCAGCGCTGCCGCATCCGGCACCATGGCGGAATTCTGCTGCTGGAAGCTCTCCACCATGGCATCGACCATGCGGTCGGTCAGTTCCGGGCCATAGCCGATGACGGCGCCCAGGATGATCACCGCAACCGTCACGAGGCCGCACAGATGCAGGAGAATGTCGGAGATCGGGTACCAGGCCACAAGATCGTCGGGGCCGCCGATTTCAGAGGCCGGCCGCGCCAGGTTGGCGAGATGCGACAGCCAGCCGGCCGGCACCAGCGTGAATATGGTCATGGCCAGAGCAAACATCGGCGAAACGAGCAGTGCTCCGATGATGGCGGCGGTGATGATGGCAATGATGGCAGTGCGGTTGCCCCAGCCAAGGCCGGCGACAAGCACTGGAAGCGCCGAGGACGCATAGAGCACGGAGGCAAACGACGGCTGCGCATTCGCGCCCAGCACGAGCAGGGCGGCGGCAATGCCGGCAAGGATGCCGGTGGTCAGCACTGTCTGGTTCAATCCGGTCACGTCTCGCTGTCCTGCTGTCGAGCAGTTAGGGGATAGAACCTGAATCAATGTTTCAGGTACTTCATCCCCAACATGGGAATTTCAAGGGTTCCGATCCGCGCCCATCGCGAAAGGGGTGAAACCCGCCGGTCGTTGAAACCGGCGGGTTCGAAGGTCAGATCTTACGACAGAACGTAAGGCAGAAGGCCGAGGAAGCGGGCGCGCTTGATGGCCTGGGCCAGCTCGCGCTGCTTCTTCTGCGATACTGCGGTGATACGCGAAGGAACGATCTTGCCGCGCTCGGAAATGTAGCGCTGCAGCAGACGAATGTCCTTGTAGTCGATCCGCGGAGCGTTTGCACCGGTGAAGGGGCAGGTCTTGCGGCGACGGTGGAAGGGACGACGTGCCGGAGCAGAGGATGCATCAGCCATGGTGTTTTCTCCTTAAGCTCTCGAATTACGCACGGTCTTCGCGCGGACGGCGCTCGAAGCCACCTTCACGGGGGCCACGGTCCGGACGCGGACCACGATCGCGATCGCCGAACGAACGCTCGGGACGGTCGCCATCACGACGCGGACGGTCGTCACGGTCGCGCTTCTGCATCATGGCAGACGCGCCCTCTTCATGCTTCTCGACGGCGATCGTCATGTAGCGAAGAACGTCTTCGTTGATGCGCATCTGACGTTCCATCTCATGCACGGCAGCTGCCGGTGCATCGATGTCCATCAGGGCGTAATGAGCCTTGCGGTTCTTGTTGATGCGATAGGTCAGGGACTTGAGGCCCCAGTTTTCTACGCGCCCGACCTTGCCGCCGTTTGCTTCGAGGACACCCTTGTACTGTTCTACGAGGGCATCAACCTGCTGAGCGGACATATCCTGCCGGGCAAGGAATACATGTTCGTAAAGAGCCATTGTAAGCTTTGCCTTTCTTGCGTTTTGTCTATGCCCGGTTCCGGCGGCTAAGCCTCAACGACTGGTCTTGTGAAGGGGGAGGCCCCTGCAAGAAAAGCGTTACGATCGAGACGGTCGAGAGCGGAGACACGGGAGGCCGGAACCCCTGCGGTTCCTGCGGTTCGCCTTGCAGCGCACCTACCCTCCGTACAGCCACCAGCCAGAAGACCGGGCAGTTCGAACAGGCGCGCTTATACGCGCATTTCCCGAGAATGCAAGGGTGAGGCCGGATATTCCATGGGGATGAGCTCCGTGTGGAGATCAGCCGATCTTCAGAACGGTCTGGCCGTTCTCGGAGGCAAAGCGATAGGTGAGCGCCTCGCTGTCGAGCGTCACCGTAATCATGTCGTCGCTGCCATTGATTTTCGCCGACAGCGTATTGCCGCTCACCGACAGCCTCATGTCGCTTTCGGTGAGCCCGCCGAGCTGCAGGCTCAAGGCGCCCGTGCTGGCAAGCTTGTCCTGTCCGCCGCCGCGTCCAAAACCGTATTCGACAACGGCATCGGGGCTGCTCGTGCGGATGCTGACACTGTCATTGCCGGCACCGCCTGTTGCAAAGATACGATTGCCTTCAAGGTTCAGCGTGTCGTCGCCATCGCCGCCATCCAGGCCGATAATGGTGTCGGCCGCAACTTTCAATGTGTCATTGCCGGCACCGCCCAGAATATCGAGCGCCAGCATGGCCTTGATCTGAATGTCGTCGTCGCCTTCACCGCCATCGACGCTGCCGACAAACGAGCCGGCGGTCTTCAGCGTGTCCTTGCCGTCGCCAAGGTTTACTGCGGAAATATCGGCGCTTTTCATCGTCAGCACGTCGTCGCCGGCGCCTGTCTCGATATTGTAGATGGCGCGACCGGTCACGGTCATCTGATCGGCGGCATCGGTTCCGCTGCCGCCTGTGATATAGCCGAGCTGTTCGTCGATATTGGCAGTATCGTCAGTGTCGCCGCCGCCGAGCGTCAGGATCTCGACAATACGCGACAGCGCACGCTGTGCTGCTGTATCATTGCCGGAATTACCTACGGAATTGGTATAGCCGCTGATAGTGGAAAAGCCCGCACCAGCGGGCGGGCGAGACGCCGAAAACAGCGTATCGACATAGGATGCCGCATTGGCATTCGAGAAGAAGCTGTTGACTGCGCTCATGATTCCCCGCCTTCGGCGATGCGATGTTCGAAGAACATCTCGATCGCCTAACATTCTACGCTCGCGGACCCAAAGAAACCCTTAAGGCAGAAGCGGCGGGCAAAGCGAGTCTATTGCGGTGGCAGGGTTAGTGATCCGTGAATCGGCATTGGTGGGTCGTGCCGGGCAGCTGCAGCCCGGCACGAGGATGTCAGATCGGCATCGGATATTGCCGGTGGATCTTGGCAATGGCGTTCATCACCTCGTCCGACAGCGTCACATCGGCGGAGCCGATATTCAGCTTCAGCTGTTCCATCGAGGTGGCGCCGATGATGGCGGCCGCCATGAAGGGACGCGTCAGGCAGAAGGCGAGCGCCATCTGCGACGGGTCAAGGCCATGGTCCCTGGCAAGGGTGACATAGGCGCCTGTCGGCGCCTCCTGTTCGGGCACCAGCCGTCCGCCGATATCGCCATTGATGGCGCCGCGCGAGCCTGCCGGTTTGGTGCCGCCGAGATATTTGCCCGACAGAATACCGCCGGCAAGCGGCGAATAGGCCAGAAGCCCGACATCCTCGTGATGCGCCATTTCGGCCATGTCGAGATCGAAGTGGCGATAGAGCAGGCTGTATTCGTTCTGCACGGTGGCAACCCGTGGAAGGCCTTTCTCTGCGGCCAGGGTGAGGAATTGCTGCGTGCCCCAGGTGGTTTCGTTGGAGAGGCCGATGGCGCGGATTTTTCCTGCCTTCACGCAGGCGCCGAGCGCTTCGAGCTTTTCGGCAATCTCGTCCTTGGTCTGCGCCTTGTCCTGGTTGAAGGGATTGTAGGTCCAGGCGGCGCGGAAGTGGAAATGGCCGCGGTTCGGCCAATGGATCTGGTAGAGGTCGATATAGTCGGTCTTCAGGCGCTTAAGGCTGGCATCGACCGCCTCGTGAATGGCCTTGGCGGTGATTGGCTGACCGTCGCGGATGTAGGGTCGACCGGCACCTGCCACCTTGGTCGCCAGAACCACCTTGTCGCGCTTGCCGGTCTTTTCGAACCAGTTGCCGATCAGCCTTTCGGTATCGGCATAGGTTTCGGGCGAAAGCGGCGTGGTGGGGTAGAGTTCGGCTGTGTCGAAGAAGTTGACCTCGTGGTCGAGCGCATAGTCCATCTGCTCGAAGGCTTCGGCCTCCGTGTTTTGCGAACCCCAGGTCATTGTGCCGAGGCAGATTTCGGACACCGTGATATCGGTGCGGCCGAGTGTCTTGAATTTCATGAGAGTGTTCCCGTCTTGCAGGCTGTGGCAGGCTTTATAAAGGGCCGCGCAAATGTAGGCCGCTTTTGCTGCAACGCAAGAGAAATGGCGCCGGGTTGTCGTGCCGCAATTTCGCCGGCCCATTTGCCGACAGACCTGTGTATCAATGCCTGCATCGCCCGCTTCGCTGGGCTGCAAGTGCCCGGCGGCCTTGACTTGGCGGTGGAGAATGTGAATGGAAAGGCAAAAAAGGGAAGGACTGATCCCATGAGCATCGCATTTACATTCCCCGGCCAGGGTAGCCAGGCCGTCGGCATGGGCAAGGACCTGGCCGAAGCCTTTCCGCAGGCGCGCGCCGTTTTCCAGGAAGTCGACGAGGCGCTCGGCCAGAAGCTCTCCGACATCATGTGGAATGGACCGGAAGCCGATCTGACGCTGACCGCCAATGCGCAGCCGGCGCTGATGGCCGTATCCATGGCCGTCATGCGCGTGCTGGAAGTCGGCGGCTTGAAGCTTGCTGACAAGGTTTCCTATGTGGCGGGCCATTCGCTTGGCGAATATTCCGCGCTCTGTGCTGCGGGCACTTTCACGATTGCTGATACGGCACGCCTGCTGCGCATCCGTGGTGATGCCATGCAATCGGCCGTGCCGGTGGGCGAAGGCGCCATGGCGGCCATCATCGGCCTGGAACAGGCCGATGTCGAAGCCGCCTGTGCATCTGCTCGCGACAGTGGCATTTGCCAGATCGCCAATGACAATGGCGGCGGACAGCTGGTGATTTCGGGTTCCAAGGCGGCCGTTGAAAAGGCTGCGGCACTGGCCACCGAAAAGGGAGCCAAGCGCGCCATCATGCTGCCGGTTTCGGCGCCCTTCCATTCCGACCTGATGGCGCCGGCCGCCCATGCCATGGCCCATGCGCTGGACCAGGTTGTCAAACACGATCCGGTCGTGCCGCTGATTGCCAATGTGCGCGCCGCGCCGGTTCGTGATGCGGGTGAAATCGCCCAGCTTCTCGTCAGCCAGGTGACCGGCCAGGTGCGCTGGCGCGAAACGGTGGAATGGTTCGGCGCCAATGGCGTCACCACGCTTTACGAGGTTGGCACCGGCAAGGTGCTGACCGGTCTTGCCCGCCGCATTGACAAGAACGTCACGGGCATTGCCATCAATACGCCAGCCGATATCGAGGCTGCGCTGAAGACACTCCTCGGCTGAACGCAAAGGGATAAGACTATGTTTGATCTGACCGGCCGCAAGGCCTTGGTGACAGGCGCCACCGGCGGCATCGGCGAAGAGATTGCCCGCTTGCTGCACAAGCAAGGGGCAACCGTTGGCCTGCACGGCACGCGCGCCGAAAAGCTTGAGGCGCTGGCGGCAGAACTTGGCGAGCGGGTGCATGTGTTTCCGGCAAACCTTGCCGACCGCGCCGAAGTGAAGGCGCTGGGCGAAAAGGCCGAAGCCGACATGGGTGGCGTGGATATCCTCGTCAACAATGCCGGCATCACCAAGGACGGCCTTTTCGTGCGCATGAGCGATGAGGACTGGGATGCGGTTCTGGAAGTCAACCTTACAGCCACCTTCCGCCTGACGCGCGAACTGACCCATCCGATGATGCGCCGCCGTTTTGGCCGCATTATCAACATCACCTCGATCGTCGGGGTGACCGGCAATCCGGGCCAGGCCAATTACTGCGCCTCCAAGGCCGGTATGATCGGTTTTTCGAAGTCGCTTGCCCAGGAAATCGCCACGCGCAACGTGACGGTGAACTGCGTGGCGCCGGGCTTTATCGAAAGCGCGATGACCGGCAAGCTGAACGACAAGCAGAAGGATGCCATTCTGGGCGCCATCCCGATGAAGCGCATGGGCACCGGCGCAGACATTGCGGCTTCTGTATTGTACCTTGCCTCCAACGAGGCCGGCTACATGACCGGGCAGACCCTGCACGTCAATGGCGGCATGGCAATGATCTGAATGGGTTGCGCCCGCTGCGTCCTGCCACAGCATTGCCTGTTGGCGGCGGCATGGCGGGCCATTTTCTGGCTTTGCGGCGCGGTGAAACCGTGTTAAGCGGGCCATGACTGTGAACAGTCACCCCGAATGCTGACGTACTCGACGCCTTTTGCGCATCAGAAGTCCGCAGTCTTGTCTCGGGTGAGCGAGTTTGCCCAGAGCCGGCCTTATAAAGGCGGTCACGGGTTCCAACAGGGTGCGGATGCCGGTGAGGCAGTCCGAAAGATAAAGGTCGAGGAAACCGACATGAGCGATATCGCAGAGCGCGTTAAGAAAATTGTCATTGATCATCTCGGCGTCGATGCCGACAAAGTTGTCGAAGGCGCAAGCTTCATCGATGACCTGGGCGCCGACTCGCTCGACACCGTCGAACTCGTCATGGCCTTCGAAGAAGAATTCAGCGTTGAAATTCCCGATGACGCAGCTGACTCGATCCTGACGGTCGGCGACGCTGTGAAGTTCATCGAGAAGGCTCAGGCTTAATCTCGATTGAGATATGAGAGAGCCGTCCTGTGAAGGGCAGGCTCATCGACGGCCCGGCATGTTCGGGCCGTTTCACTACGATGATGTTGGAATAGACGTGCGGGGTGGGGCGCTGGCATGAGGCGTGTCGTTATCACCGGTACCGGAATGGTATCTCCTCTGGGCTGTGGTACGGAAATCAGCTGGTCGCGCTTGATCGCTGGCCATAACTCTGCTCGCCGGGTCACCGAGTTCGAGGTCGAAGACCTCCCCGCCAAGATTGCCTGTCGTATTCCGACCGAGGCTGGCACCGACGGTGCGTTCAATCCGGATGACTGGATGGAGCCCAAGGAGCAGCGCAAGGTCGATACTTTTATCGTCTATGGCGTGGCCGCTGCCGACATGGCGTTGGCCGATGCCGGCTGGCACCCAAAGACCGATGAAGACCAATGCGCCACGGGCGTGCTGATCGGTTCGGGCGTTGGTGGCATTGAAGGCATTGTCGAGGCGGGCTACACGCTGCGCGATAAGGGTCCGCGCCGCATTTCTCCATTTTTCATTCCCGGCCGCCTGATTAATCTCATCTCGGGCCATGTGTCGATCAAGCACAAGCTGCGCGGCCCGAACCATTCGGTGGTCACAGCCTGTTCGACCGGCGCCCATGCCATTGGCGATGCAAGCCGGCTTATTGCGCTGGGCGATGCAGACGTGATGGTTGCCGGCGGGGCCGAAAGCCCGATCAGCCGTATTTCGCTGGCCGGCTTTGCAGCCTGCAAGGCGCTGTCGACAAAATACAATGACGATCCCCAAAAGGCCTCGCGCCCCTATGACCGCGACCGCGACGGTTTCGTGATGGGCGAGGGCGCCGGCATCGTCGTGCTGGAAGAACTCGAGCATGCCAAGGCGCGCGGCGCCAAGATCTATGCCGAAGTGGTCGGCTATGGCCTGTCGGGCGATGCCTTCCATATCACCGCGCCGTCCGAGGATGGCGACGGTGCGTTTCGCTGCATGACGGCTGCCCTCAAGCGGGCCGGCCTGACACCGGCCGATCTCGATTATATCAACGCGCATGGCACCTCGACCATGGCCGACACAATCGAACTGGGGGCTGTCGAGCGTCTGGTCGGCAGTTCTGCCTCAAAGATCTCGATGTCGTCCACCAAATCCGCCATCGGTCATCTTCTGGGCGCGGCCGGAGCTGTGGAAGCTATCTTTTCCGTGCTGGCGATCCGTGACAATGTGGCGCCGCCGACGCTCAATCTCGACACACCCGATGTGGAGACGGCGATCGATCTGGTGCCGCATGTGGCACGCAAGCGCGAGATCAATGTTGCTCTGTCCAATTCCTTCGGCTTCGGCGGAACCAACGCTTCCCTGGTCCTGCGCCGTTTCGAAGGCTGATAGCGAGACGGTTCTGCCGGGCACAGAGCCGGGCTGTCGTCTTCTGAACCCTGTTTTCGCCGCATTGCAAGGTCATTGACCGCGGAATGTTCGACTATCAGAAGGAGTGCCGGTGACCGACACGAACAGCAACAGCGATAGGGAAATTGGCCGCGACGCCACATCCGGCGGCGCGCCCATCATTCCGAAGTCTCCGAACGAGGCGCTGAAGCCCGAGCGTGTGCCTGAACCACCGCGCCGGTCCAGGAAAGCCCGCAGTCAGATCGTCATCTTCCTGAACTTCGTAATGACGATGATCGTGTTTGCCTGCGTCATTGCCGTCGCTGGTTTCTACTATGTCATCTCAGCCTATCAGAACCCCGGTCCGCTGGAAACGAACACGCATTTCATCGTGCGCGAAGGCGCAGGGCTTGCGGAAATCGCCCAGAGCCTGGAGCGCAATGGTATCGTTTCGGATGCGCGCGTCTTCCGCTACATGACCATCAGCTATCTGCGCGACGGCCAGACGCTGAAGGCCGGCGAATATGAGATCAAGGCCGGTGTCTCGATGAAGGAGGTTGCCAACCTTCTGGAATCGGGCAAGTCCATCCTCTATTCCGTCTCCATGCCGGAGGGCCTGACCGTTCATCAGATGATGGCACGGCTGGCAGATGATCCCGTGCTGGAAGGCAACCTGCCGAGAGAACAGCCGGCTGAAGGCACTCTGCGGCCCGATACCTATAAGTTTTCGCGCGGTACCCAGCGCGCAGAGATCCTCTCACAGATGCGCGCCGCACAGGAGCGTCTCGTCGATCAGATATGGGAGAAGCGCGATCCGGACCTGCCGATCAAGACCAAGCAGGAATTTGTCGTGCTGGCCTCGATCGTCGAGAAGGAAACCGGCAAGGACGATGAGCGCGCCCATGTCGCTTCCGTCTTCATCAACCGCCTCAACAAGGGCATGCGCCTGCAATCGGATCCGACGATCATCTACGGCATTTTCGGCGGGGCGGGAAAACCGTCCGAGCGGCCGATCATGAAGGCCGATCTCGACAGGCAGACGCCCTACAATACCTATCAGATCAAGGGCCTGCCGCCGACGCCGATTGCCAATCCAGGCCGTGCCGCGCTGGAGGCCGTCGCCAATCCCTGGCGCACGAACGACCTTTACTTCGTGGCCGATGGTACCGGCGGTCATGCCTTTGCTCAGACGCTGGATGAGCACAATGCCAATGTCAGGCGCTGGCGCAAGATCGAGGCGGATCGCGCCAGTGCAGGTGGTGGCGGGGCAACGGCAGGTCAGGCCGATATGCAGGATGGCCTACCCGGCGGCGCTGACGCGGAAAAGCCGCCGAAAGGCAATTGATTGAACGGCTGCCATAAGGCGGTCCGTTTTCCAAAAGGGGTCAGGGGTATGAGTGTGCAGTCCATGACGGGTTTTGCCCGTCGCGAAGGGGCAGTGGGCCGATATCGCTGGGCCTGGGAACTGCGCTCCGTCAATGGCAAGGGTCTGGATCTGAGGCTACGCCTGCCGCCAGGCTTTGAGGCGCTGGAAGCGGATGTGCGCAAGCGCGTCTCCTCAAAACTCAACCGTGGCAATATCCAGGCCTCGCTGTCGGTCTCTGTGGCCGAGGCAAAGGTCGAAGCCGTCCTCAATCAGGATGCACTGGATGCGGTTCTCGTCCTTCGCCAGCAATTGGGCGATCTGGTTGATCAGGCACCGCTGAAGCTCGACAGCCTTCTTTCGATCCGCGGTCTCGTGGAAATCAAGGAGACCGAAGATCTGCCCGAAGCCATGGCGGCGCGCGATCTGGCGGTGGTCGATGGGCTCGATCTGGCGCTGGATGATCTGGTCGCCATGCGGCTTGGCGAAGGGGCAGCGCTGGCCGCCATTCTCTCCCAGCATGTGCGGATGATCGGCCAGCTTGTCGGCGTGGTGGAGGCCGATCCTGCCCGCTCCACGGAAGAGATCGCCAGGCGCCTCCAGGCGCAGATCGCCATGCTGATGGAGGCGGCCGGCGGGCTTGATCGCGACCGGCTCTATGCGGAAGCCGTGCTTCTGGCCACCAAGGCGGACCTGCGCGAGGAGATCGACCGGTTGAAGGCCCATATTGCCGCTGCCGATGAGCTTCTAGCCAAAGGTGGGCCGGTTGGCCGGCGCCTCGACTTTCTTGCACAGGAATTTAACCGCGAGTCGAATACCATCTGTTCCAAATCGAACTCGGCTGCGGTAACGGCGGCAGGTATCGAACTGAAAGTCGTGATCGACCAGTTCCGCGAACAGGTCCAGAATTTGGAGTAGAGCATGAGCCCGGCGCCGTCATCGCCCGTCAAGATCGCCCGTCGCGGGTTGATGCTGGTCCTGTCATCGCCGTCCGGCGCTGGAAAATCAACGATTGCCGGCAACCTGCTGCGCGACGATCATAGTCTCGAGATTTCTGTCAGCGTTACCACGCGGGCCAAGCGCGCCAGCGAGATCGGTGGCAAGCACTATCATTTCATCACCATTCCGCAGTTTGAACGCATGCGCGACAATGGCGAATTGCTGGAATGGGCAGAAGTGCACGGCAATTTCTACGGTACGCCACGCGAGCCCGTCGAGACCGCCATGGCGGAAGGCCGCGACATGCTGTTCGATATCGACTGGCAGGGCGCGCTGCAATTGCAGGACAAGATGAAGGCCGACATCGTCTCCATCTTCGTGCTGCCGCCCTCGATGACGGAACTGCAATCACGCCTGCACCGCCGCGCCGAAGATACGGAAGAGGTTATCCGCACGCGTCTCCTCAATTCCCGCTCGGAAATCGAACACTGGCGCGAATATGATTATGTCATCGTCAATGATGATCTCGACGAGGCCTTCGGCCATGTCTCCTGCATCGTCAATGCCGAGCGCATCCGCCGCGACCGGCGCTTCGGCCTGTTTGACTTTGTCGAGAGCCTGCTGAAGGAAGAACCCAGCCTCACACCGCGCTGATGCGTTTACGGCCCCTGGTGGGGCCGTTTTCCATTCGAGACAGCATCGTGCCCTAGCGATTAAGGCGGAACGGTGCGGCAGAGGTAAAGTCCGTTTTGGGGCCGAAGCGGACATGCGGCTTGAAGCGCTGAATCCAGTTTTGCGCCGCCATTTCTGACGTTCAAGCCAACCGCCGGATTGCTTGAAGCCGACGGCGGCAGAAGGCACAAAGTCCGGTCGGGCAAAAGATATCGGGAAAGCAAGCCTGAACATCTGGTCTGGTCGACAGGCAGCCTAACACTTAGCAAAATGACGAAGTTTTTTCTTGCGCACTGTATCCATTTTGTTAACTTAGCAATATGGCTAAGCATGAACCCGCTCTTTCTTTGTTGTTCCATGCACTCTCCGATGCGACGCGTCGGTCAATGTTGACGAAGCTCGCCGCGCGTCCGGTCAGCGTGACCGATCTCGCCGGGCCCACGGGATTGCGGCTGCCAACCGTGATGCGGCACTTGTCGGTGCTGGAGGAAGCCGGGTTGATCACCACGGCGAAGGATGGGCGGGTTCGCACCTGCGCCATTGTACCCGAGGCTCTGGGTCCTGCACGAACATGGCTCGACCAACAAGAAGCTCTTTGGGAAGCACAACTCGACCGGCTGGACGCATTTGTGATGAAGAAAATGAAAGGACGCGAGGAATGACCCACGATATTGAAAGTGAAGCGGATCGGACCATGGTGCTGCAGCGGATCGTCAAGGCGCCGCGATCCGTCGTTTGGGGCGTGTGGATGAACCCGGAGACGCTGCCTCTCTGGTGGGGACCGGAAGGGTTTTCCTGCCGAACGAGGAAGATCGACCTGCGCAGTGGCGGTGAATGGATCTTCGACATGATCGCGCCAGATGGAACGGTTTTCCCAAATCACCACCTTTACAACGAGGTGTGGCCCGAAAACCGGATAGGCTACACGCTTCTTTGGGGCGAGAACGGACCCAAGCATGCTGACGCCGTCGTTGCTATGGAAGAACAAGATTGTGCAACCAAGGTGACGCTGACGATGGTCTTCAGCACAACTGCAGAATACCAAACAGCCAAGGGCTTTGGAGCTGAAGAACTCGGGCAGCAAACGCTTGCCAAACTTGAACGTTTCGCGGCTTCGCACTGACGCACACGGTATGTATGCCTTTTGTGGATTCGTGCTCGTTGGATCGCCAGCACAATGGGTCGGCGGGTGCGATGATTAAATCTTCGAAACTGGCGAGGGCGACATTATAGATTTGCCGAAAGACTGCGTGCATGACCTACGCGTTTTGTCAGATTACGGTCGCTGCCTCGCGTCGCCATCACCAATGGTCATGTAGTGGATATGGTCAGCGCCGCGGCTCTTACGTAGAACCGGTCATTGGAGGCATGCACCGCAGCAGACACTGCTTTCCAGGGGCATAAGCCCCCAAGCAAGGAATGTCGGCGTCTAGTGGTGGCTACCGCAAAGCGGCAGACGCCTCCCGGCCTGGAGCGGACGTTGGCGGTATGTGATATCGGAAAGCTAGACGCATCAATGATATCATCGTCCGCGACGCGAAGGGCCGTTATTCCTAACTGAGTAATGCGGCAGTCGAGTAGATGGAAAGGCAGAGGATGGGGATGCAGCATATTCCCGATGATGCGTGGGATGCCTGGACACCGGAACTGCTTTTTCAGCGCTTCCGCTATCAGAGTTCGCCCTGGTACATTGTCGGTGGCTGGGCACTGGACCTGTGGCATGGCTACCAGACCCGTGATCATGAGGACCTGGAGTTCTGCATACTTTCGGAGGATATCGATCTTTTTCGCGCCCAGTTATCCGACCTAGATTTTTTCGAGGTCCATAACGGCACGTTTGCTTATCTTGCTCCTGAAATGAGGCCTCGACCAGAGACCTACCAATTGTGGGGAGCCGACACGGCCAACGCTTGCTGGCGAATAGACATGATGCTCGAACATGGCACCCCCGAAATCTGGATTTATAAGCGCGACCCATCGTTCCGGTTGCCCAGGTCGACTGTCGTTCGAGAAACACCCTCCGGAATTCCTTATCTCGCTCCTGCGCTCGTCCTTATGTTTAAGGCAAAACACATTCGTCCCAAAGATGCAGCAGACTTCCAGGCTGCGTTGCCGAAGCTTCACGTTCAGGAAAAAGCCGACCTACGAAGTTGGCTGGAGGCGATGTATCCCGGTCATGAATGGATCACACAGCTTTAAGGAAAGGCAGGATGACCGCTGTTGGCGCAAAGCTGACGGCCTGGCGCAAAATCCGGTCGCATAGCTCTGAATCTCGCTATCCGAAGCAGCTATCAGCTCACCTATGTTTCAGGAGTTTGCCCCCGGAGAGGCCTTCGAACCCGAGCCTGTCTATGCCTCAGATGAGGTTGGCGAGGCGCACGAATTCCTCGATCGACTGCGTTTCGGCCCGGCGTGCCGGATCGATCTCGGCGCGGGTCAGCAGCGCTTCGCCGCCCAGAGACTTGACGCTCTGGCGCAGCGTCTGCTTCGCTCCACTTTCGATATTCGAACTGAATCAGCAATTCGACCAGTAGGCAACACCCGAGTTTTTCAACACAATCGGCCCGAAGCGGTCATTGGCCACCGCAAAAGTCGGACGCGGCCAACTCACCGGGGTTCATAATGCGCTTAGTATCAGATGCGGTGTGCCGTTTGATGTCTTGCGTACGGACGTTCCATTGATATCCACCGTAGCTCTTACCACTCGGCGCATATTGGAAAAGCTGTCAAAGGTGACCGTGTCCACCGGTTCATCGAAACGGACAGTCACGGAATAGAGCGAGCCCGAGGATGATAATGCGCTGATTTCGCCCTTGAAGGATTGCCCAAGATACCGACCCTGCACCCTTTGGTGCAAATGGAACGGAGGAGGAGCAGCGTTAGCGAGGCGGGCGGACAAGGTGTTCCAGTCGCGCGCGCCGTTCTGCCGGGCGACCAGTTCCAGTGCCTGGGCATGGCCCAACACGGTGCCGTCGGCGGCAAGTGCATTCCTCAGAGATTTTGCATGCGCCTTGGCTTCTGCGATGTTTCTGACTGTCATGACATGCTCCCCAGGGCCTTGAGCCCGATACCGGCGGTTCCCCGCGCATTCAGGGCGACGGCGAGCACAAGAGTTGCGATGACTGCGGCCACGCCATCGGCCAAAGGATAGGCGAACCAAATCGCATCCGCGCCCAACATTGCCGCAGCGATCGTGACCAAGACAGGCAACAGGATAAGCGGCTTGACCATGGTCAGAAGAGCCGCGCGGGCCGGTTGGCCGATGGCTTGGAAATATAGCCCGAGCACAAGAACTGGCCCGGAAAAGAGATAGACGGCTGCCATGGGACGAAGCAATCGGCCGACCTCGCCGATCACATCCGGATCAGCGACAAAGGCTGCTCCGACGACTGTGCCTTTGCTCAGCAACAAAACCTCGACTGCAAAACAATAGAGAAATGCTGTTGCCGCAGCGATCCGCAGGACCGCATCCGAGCGAGTGTAGAGACGCGCACCGACATTGTTGCCGACGATGCTCTGCATCGCCATCGCGATCGCCATGATTGGCAGGAAGGCAAAACCAAAAATGCGTGTCACGATGCCGTAGGCGGCAATAGTCGTGGCGTAATCGGTGGCGCCTCCTATACGGAGGGCGAGAACCACGCTGGCGGCCGAAAGCGCCATTCCGATAAAACCCAGACTGACGGGGGCACCCAGCGCAACAATACGCCTCCAACTACCGGTCCATCGGTTCCGCCAGAGACTGTTGAGCGGCATCATGCCCCCAAGAAACGGGCGCAGCCCGGCCAGAAGCACCAGTCCCAGCGCCTGCGCCAGAACCGTGCCAGTGGCCGAACCCGCAACACCGAGCTCCAGCACCGCAACCAGGATGTAGTTCAGCAGAATGTTGATGAGCGTGACCCCAAGCGACATCAGCGCCATCAATCCGGCCCGTCCTTCGTTCCTCCAGGCATCGGTATGAATACCCAGCAGAAATTGTACCGGGGTTCCGAATATGGTGATTGCCAGGAAAATCCACACCATTTCGGCAACCGCGCCATCGGAGCCCGCTATGCGCAGGGAGAAGCCCCACCCGCCCGCACAGAAGATCACGATCAGCATTGAAGCGATCGTCAACGCAAGTCCATGCGCACCGGCGAAGGTCGCGTTGGCCGCGTTACGGTCGTCGGCGCCGAGCTGGCGAGCCAGCAGACTGGACATTCCCCCGCTAACAAGGGTCGAAAGCGCGATCGTCAGCATCAGAACTGGGAAGGCCATGCCGACGGCCGCCATCGCGTCCGCACCGACGATATGTCCCAGAAAGACGGCGTCGATAATACCCAGCATCCCGTTCATCACCATGATGGCGATCATAGGCAGTGCGGTTGCGGCAAAAATTCTGCTGGGCGAGGCAGTCAAAAAACGGTTTTCGGGCGATTGTCGCAAAGACATCACTCACTCCTCCAAAGAGGCATTTCGACTGTGATGGGAGCCTGCATTGCCACCGACGAAATGCTTCGAGGGTGAGAAAAATCGTCATATGCCGGGCTTTACCGTGACTTGCGTCTGCAGGCGGCAGGTGCTCGGAACCTTCGCGAGAAAAGCCAGCAAACTCACAGATTGTCAATAGGAGCGTGCGTGAGAATTCTGCACGCGGCCCAAGGGCGGCTGCCTCTTGACCGCCCAGTGGACGACGACCTTCAACGGGTCAAGCGCTACCATTCGACATCCTTCGGTGAATAGCCCGCTTCTGGCGCAAAGCTGACGGCCTGCCGCAAAATCCGGTCGCATAGCTCTGAATCTCGCGACCCGAAGCAGCTATCAGCCCGCTATGTTTCAGGAGTTTGCCCCCGGAGAGGCCTTCAAATCCGAGCCTGTCTGCCTCAGATCAGGTTGGCGAGCCGGACGAATTCCTCGATCGACAGCGTTTCGGCCCGGCGCGCCGGATCGATCTCGGCGCGGGTGAGCAGCGCTTCGCCGCCCAGCGACTTGACGCTCTGGCGCAGCATCTTGCGGCGCTGTCCAAAGGCTGCCAGCGTCACGCGCTCCAGCTTTGCCACATCGCAGGGCAAGGGCGTCTCGCGCGGCGTCAGATGCACCACGGTGGAGGTCACCTTCGGCGGCGGCGTAAAGGCCTGTGGCGGCACATCGAAAGCCATGCGGGCTTCCGTTCGCCAGCCGGCCAGCACGCCGAGGCGACCGTAATGGTTGTCATCCTGCTTGGCGACGATCCGCTGGCCGACTTCCTTCTGGAACATCAGCGTCATTGACTGCCAGAAGGGCGGCCAGACCGGCGGCAGAAGCCAGTTGACGAGAAGTTGCGTGCCGACATTATAGGGCAGGTTGGCGATGATCCTGACCGGGCCATCTTGCGGCACCAGCGCCGAGAAATCGGTCTTCAGCGCATCGCCTTCGATCACCTCGAGCCTGCCGGGATAATAGGTCTCGATCTCGGCCAGAGCCGGCAGGCAGCGCGCATCGCGCTCCACCGCAATCACTTTTTGGGCCCCAAGCGACAGGATGGCGCGGGTGAGGCCTCCCGGTCCTGGCCCCACTTCGAACACGGTGACGCCTTCCAGCGGACCTGCGGTGCGGGCAATCTTCTGGGTCAGGTTCAGGTCGAGCAGAAAATTCTGGCCAAGCGCCTTGCGCGCATCCAGTCCATGGCGATCGATGACATCGCGCAGCGGCGGCAGTCCGTCCAGCGTTGCCATCAGCGGGGGGAACCGGCAGCATGGCCCGCAAGCTCGCTGGCAATTCTCAGGGCCGCCACCAGGCTCGTTTCGCGCGCAATGCCCTGGCCTGCAAGGCCAAAGGCCGTGCCATGGTCTGGCGAGGTGCGGATGAAGGGCAGGCCGAGCGTGATATTCACCGAATCGTCAAAGCCCAGCGCCTTGGCCGGGATCAGCGCCTGATCGTGATACATGCAGATCGCCACATCATAGCGGGCCCGCGCCTCGTCATGAAACATCGTATCGGCAGACAGAGGCCCGAAGGCATTGATGCCTTCGGCGCGCAGCATGCTGATGGCCGGTTCGATGAGATCGCGGTCTTCAAGCCCGATTGCTCCGTCCTCGCCCGCATGCGGGTTGAGGCCGGCGACGGCCAGACGCGGCTGCGCCATGCCGAAGCGGGTGCGAAGATCATGGTCGGCGACGCGGCAGGTCTCGATGATCAGGTCTTCTGTCAGCGTCGAGGCTACATCCTTCAGCGGAATATGGATGGTCACCGGAATGGTGCGTAGTTTCGGTCCGGCCAGCATCATCACCGGCCTGCAGGGATTGCCGGTCGCCTTGGAGGCAAGATCCGCCAGAAATTCGGTATGTCCGGGAAAGCCGAAGCCAGCCTCGTAGAGCACGGATTTTGCGATCGGATTGGTCACGGTTGCCGCAGCCTTGCCGGCAAGGCAGAGCGCCACCGCAGTCTCGATAGCGCTGATCGTGCTGCGGGCCGAGGCCACATGCGGACGGCCGGCCTCGATTTCCGCGCCGATCGGCACGGAGAAAACGGGCAGGGCGGTATCGAAAAGATCCCAGGCCGTCTCGGCCGTCGCCTCGCGGATCGGCACATCAACGCCGATCATGCGGGCGCGGGCGGCAAGCGCTACCGGATCGCCGATATAGAGGAAAGGCTGAAGGCCAAGCTCCGCACGGCGCAGCCATGCGGAAATGGAAATGTCAGGACCAATCCCGGCGGGATCGCCCTGGGTCAGGGCAAGCGGCAAATTCGGCATCTGCAATCCGATCAGGGAAACACGATCTGCGCCTTCTTGCGCAGCTCTTCGAGGTATTTGACCTCGTTCGGGTTCTCGCCAGACTGCTTTTCCTTGCCGATATCCTCGGCGCGGAACACGACTTCGGCGGCGGTATCATCCGAAACCTGGCGCTGCTTACAGATGGCGATGAATTCCACGCCGCGCTCCGTCACGCGGGTGCCCGTCGTACCGTTCGGCGAAGCCTTCTCCACCAGAGGCTTCCACTC
Source organism: Rhizobium sp. FY34 (assembly GCF_005222845.1). Classification (GTDB taxonomy): domain Bacteria; phylum Pseudomonadota; class Alphaproteobacteria; order Rhizobiales; family Rhizobiaceae; genus Neorhizobium. Next base: position 321,261 of record NZ_STFZ01000036.1, read on the forward strand.
TTCCGGCAGTTCCTGCTTCATCACGCGCCCAAGGCTGCGCACGGAAACATCCAGCATGGTCTTGGCAAATTCCTTGGACTGGTCGCAGCCCGGAAAGCTGCTGCGCGATTTTTCCGCTTCGGCCTTGCGCTTGTTGAGGATGGCGGCGCGCTTGGAATCCGGCACGACGAAAATGATCTGTTGCAGGAAATACTCGGTGGTGACCGGCTTTTCCTTGTTCTCCATCATGCGCTTGACCAGTTCTTCCGAGGAGATCTTGCCGCTGCCGTAACGGGCATTGACCAGACGCGGCCAACTCATCTGCACGGCGATGAAGGCCTTGAAATGCTCGGCGGTCACGCCGGCCTGATCGAGAACCTTGGTCATCTGCTCGGCTGTCATCTTGTTGCTTGCGGCAAAGCGCGCAAACGACCGATCCACATCCTCGGTGCTGACGGACATGCGAACGCGGGCGATTTCTTCGCGCTTCAGCGCTTCATCGACCAGTTCGTCGCGCGCGATCTTCGGCAGATTGCCGCCCTTGCGCTGCAGGCGCAGGAAGGCGGCGCGCTTGGCAACATCCGTATTGGTAATGGGGGTCTTGTTGACGACGGCAACCACTTCGCTGGCGGCCATGGCAACATGTGCTGCCGGTTCGACCACGAAAGATGCAGCGAGAACCGTGGCGGCAAGGGCGGCACGGCGCAATGCGACGCTTGCAAACATCATTTTCCCCTCCTCATGCAGGGACGGCCCAAAGGCCGTCCGCTGTCGCGAATTTCAATCTGCCGTTTCGATTGCATACTTCATGCGGCGAAACAATGACGATCCGGGCATGCAGCGTGGCAACCCCGCTATTCGGTCTCTGTCCCGACCGCAATTTCACCGATTGTGCGGAAGGTCAGGCGTGCCGTCACCGTCCAGTCATTGGCGTCGGTGCTGGCCGGTTCATCCGAATAGGCCACAGTGAAGATCGTGCACTCGTCGGCATAGGTGAAGCCAACCCCGCGACGGATCAGGTCATCCCGGTTCATGTCCCAGGTGGCGGTGCCCGTCACGGACCAGTTCTCGTTGATTCGCACCGAGTTGGTCGCCTTCAGATACTCGCTCTGATCCGTGGAACCATATTCCGGCTGCGGGGCAATGTTCGTGTAAACCAGTGATCCGCTGACCCGCGGCAGATTGTAGCTGAACGAAGCATCCGCCCGGCGCAGTTCCAGCGTCTTTTCGTCGAAACGGCCCTGGCCCTGAATACTATAGCCCTTCGGTAGGTCGATGGCCGCCATGGTGACATAGTCCGACACATCGGTCTCCAGGCCCGAATCTGCACCGGCATTGACCAGGTCGGACGTGGCAAAGGAGTTCATACCGGCCAATTGGTAGGACTGGCCGACAATGCCGCGAAGGCCGATGCCATTGTCGAACGAGCCGCTATAGCGAATGCCGACATTGGCGCGCGTACCGCCTTCGGTCCGGTCATAGCCGGAGAACTTGTCGCGCTCGAACAGCGAGGTCGCGTCGAAGACGAAGCTTTGCGCATCCTCGTTGGGCAGTGCGCCGGCGAGCTGCTCGTTGGGACGGGCAAAGATCTGCGCCATAGGCTCGATGATATGCGTGCTGGTCGCGGTCGACATCAGGATCGGGAAGCGGGCCTCCAGGCCAGCGGTGACCATGTAGCGGCTGTTGCCGCTGGAATCTGAGTAGTTTCCGTCATAGCTGACGCCGTTGAATGTTGGTACGCCGGTATCCGTCTGGCGCAGGCCGTCACCCCGCGCGGCCAGAAGCGGTGTCAGCAGCAGCCCCTCGTCACTGGTGAAAGTGCGCTTCCATTCCGCTTCCGAAGTGAAACGGGTGTAGCCGCCTTCGACGCCGCGATAGCGTGTCGAATTGCCTTCCGTGTAGAAATCGTCACGGCTGCGCGACAGATTGGTGAAGTTGGTGGTGATCGAAAATTCACCACCAGCCACCGGGTCCGGCGCGTAATAGGTATAGTCGAGTGACGGGTATACGATGGCCTGCTGCTTTTCGGCGGTGCGCTCGTGGTCAGTGTCCTGAATGTCGAAATAGTAGTTGCGCAGGTCGAAATAGTTCCGGGCGCCGATGCCCGTCAGATAGATCTCATTGGTGTACGGGCTGGCATTGACGCCGTTCAGCCTGTAGGTTTTGGAAAAGTTGTTGTCCGTCTGGGCCATTACGTTCCAGCCGAAGGTCCAGCGCGGATTGATCTCGAATGTCGCGGTCGAGGCGATCATGCCGCGCTGCTCCGCGCGGGCATCGCTGGTTCCCGCGTCGAATGCACTGGGGCTCTTTTGGCTGATGCCGGCAAAGCGCAGCGTATGGTCACCCGTCTCGAAACGGTTGCGGATCTCGCCCTGCAGCAGAAGGCCCTGCTTGGTGTAATAGGTCGGGCTGATCGTCGCGTCCATGCTGGGCGAGAAGACGTGATAATAGGGCACTGTCATGCCGAAGCCGAGCTTGTCGGTCATGGCCATGCGCGGAAACAAGAAGCCGGACTTGCGCTCGACCGTTTCGTCGGGAACCGTGATGAAGGGCAGGTAGCCGATCGGCATGCCAAAGAGCTCAAACCTGGCGTGTTCCAGGCGAATCGTGTGGGACTGGCCATCGCGGATGACGCGCTGGGCCTTCACCTGCCAGAGAGGCGCCTTGCCGGGATTGGCGGCGCAGGGAAGGCAGGCGGTATAGACGCCGTTGTTCAGCACCATCTTGTCGTCGGGAAGTCGTTCGGCGCTTTCACCGATCAGGCGGGTATTGTCGGTCGTCTCCACGCGCAACGCATTGACGAAACCTTCGGAGAAGTTGTCCGTCACATCCAGCGAATCCGCATAGATGCGGTTACCGTCGGGCTCGACGAGTTCGATATTACCGGTCGCCATCACGCGGCCAGTCTTCTGGTCATATTCCACGCGCTGGGCCACCATGCGGTGACGATTGTAAACCAGCTGCACGCCGCCGACAGCGGTCACCCGCTCGGCATCCTTGTTATAGGTAAGTTCGTTCGCCCGCAGGAGCAGTTTTGCTCCGTCGGCGACTTCAGGTGCCAGGGGAGACCCCTGGGCAAGAACGGGAAACGGGTAAGCAACTGCGATACACACAGCCGTGCCGGTCAGCAGGGCCGCAATAAGCCGTCTGATATTCCCGCGGTCAATTACCGCCACTAGCCATCCTCCTGATGAAGCAGAATCGTTGCCCCGAGTGCCATCGCGACGACGACTGGAATCCAGACCGCCACGAAGGGAGGAACAACCCCGCTGCTCCCGAATGCTTTCACAAGCACCGTCACAACATAAAGCACGAAGCCGCAAACGATTCCACCCAGAATCACCGAGCGCGATTGTGCAACGCGGCTGAAGCGGAGGGAAACGGTGGCGGCGATGAGCGTCATTGCCACCAGAAGCAGTGGCAAGGACAAGAGCGAATGAAACTGCGTCTCCAGCGCCTTCGTCGAAATGCCGAATGAGCGCGCTACGTCAATTTTTCTTAAAATGTCAAAGAAAGCAACGGCCTCGGGCTTCGAAAGCGATTCTTCCAAGAATTCCGGCCTCAGATTGGTACGAACCTGCGCCGTAGGAAGGCGCCGGGGTGCGGAGTCGGAGCGGGTTTCCAGCACGTTGTTAAGCTGCCAGTAACCATGCTCCAAGATGGCCGACTCCGCATCCTGGCGAAGGACCACCTGGCCGTTCCTGTCGAAGTGGAACAGCACGACATTATACAGCTGCCGTCCGCCGTTATCGAAGCTCTTCGCACCGATGATCGTGTCGTCATCATCACTGATCTGGCGCAGCCATGGCAGGAAGTTGGATGCCTTGGCTGCATTGCTTGCCTTGCGCCAGTCGGTCTCGATCGAGGTGGCGCGATCCTGTCCCCAGGCCGCCAGCGGATTGAGCACGACAGTCGAGGCGACGCCGACCATGAAGGCACCGGCTATGAACGGCATGGCAAACTGCCAGACAGAAAGGCCTGCGGCGCGTGCGACCACCAGTTCGGAACGTCGATTGAGAGCTATCAGCGTCGTCATGCCGATGAACAGCGTCAGCGTCGGTACGGTCTGCTGGAGAATGAGCGGCAGCCGCAGCGCCGTCATCAGCAGGCCGCCGGGCACGGTATAGCCGACAAAAGCCGACATGCGCCTGCTCGTCTCGCTGAAATCGGCGAGAAAGATGATGCCCGATACGCCGATCATGAACCAGCAGGCGGTCACGATGTAGCGCTTGAAAAAATAGCGGAAGAGGGTCGGGGACATCATGCCGCGCCTCCTGTCGGTCCGGGACCGATCTTTTCAATGCTGGCCTGCGCCTTGCGCATCAAGCGCGCCGTGCGGTTGGTCAGGAAAGCCGGCAATTCAAGCCTTCGATTTGTGGCGAGCATGAAGACGGCAAGCGCGCCGATGCCGACCGGGATGCCGTAGATCAGCGGAACGATGGCAGCATCATAGGTGGCCAGATTGCCGAGATAGAAGGCCAGCCAGCGAATCATGAAGCAGATCGATAGTGCCGCGACCATCGGATGCAGCCGCGCGGCACGGCTTGAGCGGGCGCTCCCGGCGACCACAAGCGATACCAGCGCAAAGACGATCGGCAGGATCCAGTCCGACAGACGGCGATGCAGTTCCGAGCGGAAACTGCCCGGCTGGCTGAGAAAGGTCTTGTCCGTCGGATCCGGGTTGATGAGGAAGGCGAGACTGCGGTCGCTCGCATAGATCGAGGACGTGCCCGTCGATTCGGTCATCGACGACAGATCGAATGCATAGGAGACGAACTTGACGATGGAGATTCGCCCGTCGGCGGACTTGCGATGCACTTCGCCGTCTCGCATCGTCAGCGTCTTGCCGCTCGGATCGATCGAGCCTTCGCGCGCATAATAAATGAGATCCCAGGCCGGGTCACGGTAGTCCACCATGAAGATTCCGATCAGCACACGGCCGGAATGGCGCTCGGAAATCTGCACAAACAGACCATCCTCAATGCTGCGGAACGATTTCTCCTCGATGACCGAAGACAGAAGGTCGGCATAGGCTTCAGCCACCATTTCGCGGGCCCGCACACGTGAGGCAGGCTCGAGAAAATTCGTGGTGATGAAGGACACGCCAGCCATGAGGATGGCGAGTACGATGACCGGCCGGTAGATGATCGAGCGCGCCGCACCGGCGGCATCGATGACAGCGAATTCGGAATCATTGTTCATCGTGTTCAGCGTCTGGGTGACGCCGATCACAATGGCGAACGGCAGAACGACCGGAATGATCGTCGGCAGGATGAAGGTAGCAAGCGTGATGAAGGCACCGATCGACTGGCCGGTGTCGGTCACCAGATTGATTCGCCCAAGCACCTGAATCGTCCAGATGATCGTCAGCACCGGCAACAGGGTCACCAGAAACATCTGGAGCGCGCGCCGAAATATGTACGTTTCGATGATCTTCATTCTGTTCCGGTGGCTGTGGTGCTGCCGACAATATCTGCGGTCTTAAGCAATTTGGAGGAGGATGGCGACAGAGAGGAGCTCACAAAGCTGTGCCCCGCCACCGTTTTTTTTAGCCCTGTGTCATTTTGAAGGTGATGCAGTCTGTGGGCATTCTGAATGTGCCCGCAATCGGTTCGAAACAGGCTCCCTAAAATATGCGCAACGACTGGCCGTGCAATGCCAAACGGGATATGCCTCGCTTCTCGGTGCTCTCTGCCGGTTACTGGCACCCCATCGTGACGAGATCGCGGCGCTCCTGGCGCAACAGGCAATCGGCCCTTGCGCCGAACGCTGGCTGTCCCAGATATGCGATAGACGTCGTTGAAATATCCAGCCTCTGTCTTCCGGAGAAAAAATGTCCTCGAATTTCACCATCCGCTTTGCATCCGCATCCCAACATGAGGCTGACCTCGGTATTCTCCTCACGCTCGTGGGCGATGGCCCTGCCGCCGGTGCAGCCGTGGCCGATCCGGCTGCCGTGATTGCGCGGGCCTCCGGCATTGCCGGCTTTTCGGGCAAGCGGCTGACGGTTCTCGATATCGTCGCGCCGCATCAGTCGCCCTTCGGGCGGCTGGTGGTTCTGGGCTGCGGCAAGGTGGATGACTTGAAATCCTATGATTGGCTGCGCGCCGGCGGCAAGGCCGCCAGCATTTTCAAGCGCGCCAAAAGCGTCACCGTGTTTCTCGATGCGCCCGGTCTGGACGTGACGGCGCAAAAGGCCGCCGATCTGGCGCTCGGCATGTTGTTGCGCGCCTATTCCTTCGATGCCTACAAGACGAAGAAGGCCGATGACGATGACAAGGCGCCTCAATCCATAGATGTAACGATTGTTACTGCCGTTCATGCCGAAGCGGCAGCCGCTTTCGAGGCGGCTCAGGCCGTGGCCGCTGGCGTCAACCTGGCGCGCGAACTGGTCAACCTGCCGCCGAACGTGCTTGGACCCGTCGAATTTGCCGGTCATGCCAAGGCGCTGGAAACGCTGGGCGTCGAGGTTGAGATCCTCACCGAAACCGAGATGCGCGAGCTGGGTATGGGGGCGCTTCTCGGCGTGGCGCAAGGGTCTGCCCGTCCGCCGCGGCTGGCTGTCCTGCAGTGGAAGGGCGGCACGCAAGGCGAAACCCCTGTCGCCTTCGTCGGCAAGGGCGTGGTCTTTGATACCGGTGGCATTTCCATCAAGCCTGCCGCCAATATGGAAGACATGAAGGGCGATATGGGTGGCGCAGCCGCCGTGATCGGCCTCATGCACACGCTTGCTGCCCGCAAGGCCAAGGTGAATGCCATCGGCATTCTCGGTCTGGTGGAAAACATGCCGGATGGCAATGCCCAGCGTCCGGGCGATATCGTCACCTCCATGTCCGGCCAGACGATCGAGATCATCAATACGGATGCCGAAGGCCGTCTCGTGCTGGCGGATGCGCTCTGGTATTGCAAGGAGCGTTTCAAGCCGTCGATCATGATCAATCTCGCCACGCTGACCGGCGCCATCCTCGTGGCGCTCGGCACCCAGCATGCCGGTCTCTTCTCCAACGATGACGAACTGGCCAATGCGCTTCTGGCTGCCGGCGAGGAAAGTGGCGAGACGCTCTGGCGCATGCCGCTCGGTAAGGATTACGACAAGATCATCGATTCGAAATTCGCCGATATGAAGAACAGTGGCGGGCGCTATGCCGGATCGATCACAGCTGCTCAGTTCCTGAAGCGTTTTGTCGGCGATACACCCTGGGCGCATCTGGATGTGGCGGGCACCGCCATGGGCTCACCGCTCAACGAGATCAACCAGTCCTGGGGATCGGGCTATGGCGTACGCCTGCTCGACCAGCTGGTCCGCGATCGTTACGAGGCCTGATCCGGACCATGACCGAGGTTCTCTTCTACCACCTGACCGAATCGAAGCTCGAGGATGCGCTGCCGGCTCTCCTCGAAAAGAGCGTCGAGCGGGGCTGGCGCGTCGTGTTGCAGACGGTGGGGGAGGCACGCCGCGACCTGCTCGACCAGCATCTGTGGACCTATCGCGAGGAGAGCTTTCTGCCGCATGGTACCGATCGTGGGGAGATGCCGGCTGAGCAGCCGGTGCTTCTCACCGTGACCGGAGACAATGCCAATGGCGCGACCGTCCGCTTTCTGGTGGACGGTGCCGAGCCGCCGGATCTGGCTGGTTATGAGCGTGTGGTTTTCATGTTCGACGGCTATGATGCCGCCCAGCTGGAAGGTGCGCGCGCCGAGTGGAAGCGGTTGAAAAGTCAGGGCCACGGCCTGACCTATTGGCAGCAATCGCCGGAAGGGCGCTGGGTCAAGAAGGCGTGAAGCCAGGGCTTTGAAACGCTCGGTGATGATTGCGCCATGGGAAGCTCTTGTGCGGTGCGAAACGGCTTGCTAGCTCATGGCATCGCACAATGGAGCCTTGATCTCATGACCGCACCTATCCGCACCGCCGACCACCCTGTCGCCGATGTCTTTACCGCCCGCTGGTCGCCGCGTGCCTTTACCGAGGCAACGATGAGCGAAGAAGAATTGCTCGGCCTGCTCGAAGCCGCCCGCTGGGCGCCGTCCGCTTTCAACGCCCAGCCCTGGCGCTTCATCTATGCCCTGCGCGGCGATGACGGCTGGCAGCCCATTCTCGACGCCATCATTCCCTTCAACCAGAGCTGGGCGCAGAAGGCCTCGGCCCTGGTCATCGTCGCCAGCGCTACGACTTTCACTGCGCCCGGCAAGACGGAAGCATCCGAGAACGGCAGCCACACTTTCGATGCCGGCACTGCCTGGGGCTATCTGGCGCTGCAGGCGCATATGGCAGGCTTTGCCTCGCATGCCATGGCCGGCTTCGACAAGGCCGCCATGGCCAAGGCCGTGAACCTGCCGGAAGGCCATGTGCTGCATGCAGCCGTCGCCATCGGCAAGCAGGGCGAAGCCTCGCTTCTGCCGGAAGCGCTGCAGGGCCGCGAAATGCCAAGCCCGCGCCTGCCGCTGGCAGAGACTGCGGTACGCGGCGGCTTCAAGGCCTGATAGGTTCCCAAGGACAATGAGATGAACAACGGCCTTCCTTCGGGAGGGCCGTTTTGCGTTCATCCGCAATCAATCACTCAATCGAGCGAAGCCATCATCAGAGACGGTCTTGCCCGGTGCAGGTGGACGACCTTGTAGCCCTCAGCCTTCAATTGCGTGAGAAGCGCGGGCAACATGGCGGCTGTGCGGTTATGGATATCGTGCAGCAGTATGATGCCCTTGCGATGGGCGCGAAGCGCGCTCATCGTGCGTGTGGCGACAGCAGCCGGCGATACGCTGAAATAATCCTTCGAATCGATTTCCACATCGAGCACCACCATGCCTTCGGCTGAGGTTGCGCTGCGAAGCTTCTTCGTATCGGCGAGATAGGGGAAGCGGAAGAAACCGGGCTCCTGGTGCGTGGCAAGGCGCACCGCCTGCTGGCCCTTCTCGATCTCGGCAAGGGCTGCCTCGAAGGACAGGCTGCGCAGGTTCGGATGGCGATAGGTATGACTGCCGATCGCATGGCCGTGGCGCGCCACCAGCTGGGCAATGTCGGGATGCGCCTTTGCCATTTCACCAACCATCAGGAAGGTCGCCTTCACCCCATATTCGTCGAGAATGCCGACGATCTTCTCGGTTTTCTTCGGCATCGGGCCATCATCAAAGGTCAACACGACCTCTTTGTCGCGCAGCACGATGTCGGAGATCGAGGCGACTTCGATTGTGCGCCCGGCAAGCGCTGCGGGATTATTGACCCGGCCCCAGGCGACAGGCGTCAGTGCGACCGGTTGATCGGCATCGAATTTGTCGGTCGCATCGCGAGCCTGCGAGGGCGCAAAGGCTGAGACAAGCGTTCCGCCTTCACCCATGGGGCGACCGGCGCAGGAGGTGAGAAGGCCAGCAAGGACGGCTGCGGCACACAGAACGCGACATGACATGGGGCGGGAACTCTGGATGAAAGGGAATCAACGGGCGAAGGTTGATATACTTTCAACGAACATAGTTAACGCGGAGTATAGGAGGCACTCATTTTAGAGCGTTGCAATAGAACGTCTCCGCAACCAGACAGGACAAGAGTTTGCCGACATCTCCGTCGAGCCGCGCTGGCAGTGGCAATTCTGGCCGGTGAGGGAACACATCGAAGGCTGAAGGGTTACAGTGCCAACTGCACCAGGCAGTGCCATTCCCGCAATGGGTACAGGCGCTCGATACCATGGAGAACTCCGATGCACCTTCCGCAGAACACAGTCATTGCCGTCGCTGACGGTGAAAAGCTCAGCCTTTTCCAGAACGATGGCGATGCCATGCATCCCAAGCTGAAGGCCATGGCATCCGATGAGATCGACGCCTCGACCATTTCGTCCGGCGCCCGCCATCCCAGCAGCGCGGCCAACCCGGATGACCGCCAGCAGAACGAAGATGCCTTTGGCTCCGGTGTTGTTGATATGCTCAACAAGCAGGTCCTGAGCGGCAAGATCAAGAACCTCGTCATCATTGCCTCGCCGCGCACGCTCGGCGAAATGCGCAAGGTCTATCACAAGTCGCTGTCGGATGTGCTGATTGGCGAACTCGACAAGGACCTCACCGGTCATTCGATCCAGGATATCGAAAAGGCGCTGGCTGCGGCCTGATCTCTAACGTTTAAGCGATCCCTTGCACGGCGTTTCAGCCGCCGCGCAAGGGGAAAAGCCGATCAAGCTTTCATGATGGTCTGCCGCAGGAAACTGTAGCCCATGGCCGTGCGGGCGGCCATTTCGGCGGAATTGCCCGCACCTCCGTGTCCGCCAGAGCCATATTCGTGAAACAGCGGCGAATGGCCTGCCTCCTCCAGCGCCTTGGCAAACCGCCTTGCATGCGAGGGATGCACGCGGTCGTCATTGCTGGAGCTTTCGATATAGATGGCAGGGTAGGTGGTATCTGCTGCCGGCCTGATCGTGTGCAGCGGCGAATAGGAGAGCAGATAGGCGCGGTCGGCTTCGTCGTCCGGATTGCCATATTCATCCATCCAGGCCTTGCCGGCCGGAAAGATGTGGAAGCGGGTCATGTCGAGAACCGGCACCCGGCACCAGATGGCGCCGAAATCATCCGGATAGCGCGTCAGCATCACACCCGTCAGCAGCCCGCCATTGCTACCGCCGGTGCAGGCGATGCGCGCCGGTGTCGAATAACCACGCTTGACGAGATCGCGCGAAATCGCGACGAAATCTTCAAATGCCTTGTGCCGCCCGTGGCGCTTGGCGGCTCTGTGCCAATCGGGGCCCAACTCGCTGCCGCCTCGGATATAGGCCTGCACATAGGCGCCGCCCTCCGCCAGAAAACGGCCCGTCACGCCGGAATAGGTCGGCCCCAGCGAGACGGAAAAGCCGCCATAGCCATAGATCAGCACCGGCAGTTCGCCCATGGTCCATGTCTTCGGCAGCACCAGACGATAGGGCACCTTCGTGCCATCCTCAGATACCGCCTCCAGCAGCGTGCTCTGCATGCCGTCCGCATCGAAATAGGCCGGGGCTGATTGCCGCGGGGTAAGCGCCGGCGGCACACGGCGGTCCTGTAGCCGCAGCTCATAGCGGGTCGGCGGCATCAGGAAACCCTGGCCGACCACCCAAAGCGTGTCATCTCCCAGATGAAGGTTTGAAAAGAGGGGCGAGACATAGAGCGATTCAACGCCTGCCGGCAGGTCGATTGCCAGAGGTTCTGCATTGGGTATTGTCAGATCGAGTGCATAGAGGCGCGGCTGCAGCATATCCTCGACGATATAGACGGCCCATTCGCGCAACAGCACAAACTGGCGGATCGAACGGCCAGCGGCCGCCGGCACGAGAGTGCGGCGCGTCTCTTCCAGTGGTGCCGCGCCAAACGGCGTAAACCCCTGCAGCACGAGGCTGCCGGTCGCAACCTCAGCATCGGATTTGGCGTGCCAGAGAATATGGCTGTGGTTGAGGTCGAAATCGATATCCACCGGCAGGTCGAACCGCCGCAACTGTCCGCCTGCATCCTCGGCATGGACACTGGTCTTGCCGATTTCATGGCTGGCAGTAAACACGCGGATCTGTCGTTGCTCCTTGCTGCCCAGTAGAGCGGGATCCAGAACGAAGGCATGGCCGGTCACATCACTTTTGGCCGCCTCATAGAGAATGGCCGCATCCGCCGGGTTCTGGCCGCGCTTCAGGCGCCGCCCCACCCTTGGCCAGCCGGACTGCGTGGCGGAGCGTTCGTCTATCGAGCCGAAATAGCAGATTTCGTCGCGGCTCAGCCAGCTGGCATGGCAGCGAACGGCCGGCGTATCGAAGCCGCCGGGCACGATGCGCTTTTCCTCTGCGTCAAATTCCAGCAGGCGTGTTAGGTCAGATCCGCCGTCAGACAGCATCAGCAGCACGCGCGTCGGCTCCCAGGGGCAGGTCTTCGCGCCGCCGAAGATCCAGCGTTTTCCCTCAGCCACGCAGAAGGCGTCGACGTCGAAGACGGTTTCCCAGGCTGCATCCGGTGTGGCGGGCTGGTCGGCCGGCAGCCGGCGCCACAGGCCCAGAGGATTGTCACGAGAGCGGCGGAAATCAAACAGCCAGTCGCCACGGCGAGACGGCACGATCAGCCGGTCTTCCCGCTCCAGCATGGACTGGATCGCATCGCGGTCCGCTTCAAACTCCGGCGATTGAAGGGCGGTTTCAGACAGGGCGTTGCGCGCGCGCACGAAGTCCAGCGTCTGCGGATCGTCGTCCTTTTCGAGAAAGAGATCCATGGCGCTGCTCCTCTGCAATTGATGACTGACATTGGCTCAGGCGAGGTCCGTCCGGCGAAAATCCTCGCCGACATACAAGAGACCGGCGCCTGCCGCCTTGGCACCTGCATAGGAAAAACAATCACCAAAATTAAGGCGTGCCGGATGACGCCCCTTGCCGAAGCGGGAAAATGCATCGAGCGCGGCGATGGCCGTTTCGCGCGTTGCCGGTAGAATTTCGGCGTTCAGTTCGGCGAGGAATGCCTCGATCAGCGCGGTGGCCTCATCCACGCCAATCTGTCGCTTGCCGGCAAGCACGGAGGTTGCTTCAAACAGCACGGTTGGCGATGTGAAAAAAGGCATTGGGGACGTGGCCAGGGCGGTCGAAATCCGCTCATAGTCCGGCCCATCGAGGAAATATTCAATGATGGCGGATGTATCGAGGAACATCAGACATCGCCCCACATCTCGTCAAGGAATGCCTTCTCATCGAAATTGGGATCGACGCTTCCCATGCTCTGGTAACGCTGCTTGATCCTTGCCAATCGCTCGGCAAGCGGCACCCGCTGCTCCTCCTCGTTCACCACGCGCTCGAGAGCCTGGCGGATGGCGTCCGTCTTGGTCGGGGCCTTGAGGATCTTGCGGGCCTGTTCGGCGAGTTGGTTCACCTGTTCATCGCGCACATAGAGCGGCATGGCGTCACCTCGTGAATATACGCCAAGAAGGTAATGTATATTCAGCGCCACAACAAGGACGGTGCTGGTGGATTGAAATTCATAGTCGATATCCGCTTGCGGAACGCTCGCCGATCAAATGTAGAATTCGAAAATCCCAATAAAATCATGGCATTGATCGTGGTTCCGACATTTGCCCGCGAAAATGCTGGTGAGCGATGCAAATGTCGGAACTATATGCTTGATCTTAACGCGCCCTTGCGCCGCCTGACGCAAGCTTTCGAGATGCAGATGTCGCGGGATTGGTATTGGCCGGCATGGGCTGAAGCCGCCGCTCGCCTTGCTCCAGCTTGAAGCGGGCGATCAGTATGGACAGGTTATAGGCATCATCCGCCAGTCGATTGGTGCCGGCAGTGGTTTCTTCCACCATGGCAGCATTGCGCTGTGTGACCTGGTCCAGCTGGCTGACGGCCGAATTGACCTCCTGCAGACTGCTCGACTGTTCGGCAGATGTCGAGGCGATCTGGTGCACCTCGTCATTGATGCCTTCGACATGCTGGCGGATCTGCGCCAAGGCTTCGCCGGTGGCGGTAACCAGACGCACGCCCGAACCAACCTCTTCGCTGGACTTGGTGATCAGTGCCTTGATGTCCTTTGCCGCACCGGCGGACCGTTGCGCCAGTTCTCGCACTTCCTGCGCAACGACGGCAAAGCCCTTTCCAGCTTCGCCGGCACGCGCGGCTTCGACGCCAGCATTCAGCGCCAGAAGGTTCGTCTGGAAGGCGATCTCGTCGATCACATTGATGATCTGGCCGATCTGACCCGAGGCCTGCTCGATCCTTTGCATGGCCGAAATAGCATCGCCGACGACAGTGCTGGAATTGTCCGTGCTGCGGCGGGCATCATCCACCTTGCGCGTCGCGACTGTCGCACGCTCGGTGGATTGACGAACGGCGGTGGTGATTTCCTCGAGCGCCGCAGAAGTTTCCTCCAGTGCGGCCGCCTGCTGCTCGGTGCGTTTTGCCAGATCGTCGGAGGCCGATCGCAATTCGCCGGAGCCGGAATTGATCTGGTCGATCGAATGCCTGACTTCGCTGATGATGGCGCGCAGCGTATCCATCGTGCTGTTGACATTGTGCTGAAGTTCGGCGAAGGCGCCGGTATAGTGGCCGCGCATGCTGCCGGTCAGGTCGCCATCCGCAAGCAGGCCGATGACGCGACGGGTTTCGCCAAGGCCGGTGTCGATGGATTCGACCAGTTCATTCATAGACCCGGCAAAGGCGTTGAGGTCTGCAAATCCGAAGTCCTGGTTCATGCGCAGGGTGAAATCGCCCTCGACGGCCGCCGCGACCATGCCGCCAATCGCATTGCGCAGATCTTCGCATTTCTGGTGCATACGCTCTTCCTGGGCGTTCAGCGCCTGCACGCGAATGGCGTTTGTCTTGAAGACTTCGACGGCTCCAGCCATCTCGCCGATCTCGTTCTTGCGATCAAGATAGGGTATCTGGATGGTCAGGTCGCTATCGGCCAGTCGGCGCATCAGCCTGGTGATACGTTCGATGGGACGCGATACGTCGCGCGAGACGAAGATCATGGCGGCAATGCCGGCCAGGGCACCGGCTGCCAGCAGGACGGCGTTGCGGATGATCGACTGCCAGAACTGGTCGGCACTGTCTTCGTACATGCGCTTTGCCTCGGCCACGTTCACATCGCGGAATTGATCGGCAAAGTCGTCCATCCGTTCATAGCTCTTGACCATCTCGCCGGTCAGCAGGGCGGAGGCTTCCACTTTCTTGCCGGCGCGGGACAGGGCGACGAGCTGTTCATGCAGCCGTAGATATTCCGCCGAGGCCAGCTTGAAGCCTTCAAACGCGCTGCGCTCCTGCGGCATATGGATCATCGGCTCATAGATCGCCATCCGGTCGCTCAGCTTCTTGACCTCCTTGTCCAGCACCTTGTCGGCTTCATCCAGAGCCTTCGGCTCGGTCGTCAGGATATGACGTGTCTGGAGGCCACGCAGATTGGCGATCGAGATATTCAGCCGGTTGGTGATATCGACGCTTGGAACGGCATCATTGGCCAGACCATCGACATTGGTGAAGATGCCACGCATCGAAGAGAGCGCAAATCCTCCCTGCAAGACCAGGAGCAGCAGCAAAAGTGCAAATGCGGAGGTGAGTGAAGTCTTCAGAGACATTGAACGGAGCATCTTGCCTATCCAGAAAGGGGGCATACCGTCTTCATGACGGCCGGCCCTAAATCCGAGATGAAATGGCACGCATCTGCCACTTCCATGCGGTGGAAGAAGCGGAACGGCAGCTGCCGTATGCCGTCCTCCGTCATCGGCAGCCATGCGTCATCTTCCGCGGACGGGACGACCGCGGCTTTCATGTGTACGTGATGATCGTTTCATGGTCTGCCAGGCGAGCGAAAACATCGGTGCCGCGCCTGGGTGATCGGCACGGGATCCGTGTATCTGCTTTCAAATACGCTATAATGATGTGGGGCTTGTACTTAAGATTGTGCTAAAAATACGAAAAGATAAAATTATATTCGAATAAGTGTAAGCGAAGCCGGATGAAGCGCGGTGTGCCACGCAGTTTCAATGGCCGCACGGGCGTAATTGTAGAATACTGCTCGGATTACGCCAAGAGACTGTCCAGTCTCTTCAAGCGTTCATGGCCTCTTCATACTCCGCAGACAGTTCAAGCCACTGTTCTTCTACCTGGGAAAGCTTGGCTGCTGCCTCGCCGCGCTGCTTTGCCTTGTCGGCAGCCTTTGCCGGAGACTTCTCATAGAGCGCCGGATCTGCAAGCTCTGCATCAAGCGCCTTGATCAGCTTTTCAAGCTTTGCCGTCAAGGCTTCGGCTTCATTGATCTTTTTCTTCAATGGCGCCAACGAGGCCCGCTTTTCGGCATTGGCCTTGCGCTGCTCGGCCTTTTTTCCGGCATCGAGACCTATATCAACTTTTTCTTCTTTTTTTTTACCGGATGAGACGATCAGATCTCGATATTCTTCCATGTCACCTTCGAATGTGGTGACCGTGCCGTCATTGACAAGCCAGAGCCGGTCGACGGTTGCCTCGATCAGGTGGCGATCATGGCTGATCAGGATGACGGCGCCATCATAATCATTCAGCGCCTCGATCAGCGCGCGGCGGCTGTCGATATCCAGATGGTTGGTCGGCTCGTCGAGGATCAGCAGGTTCGGCGCGTGGAAGGCTGCAAGCCCCATCAGCAGGCGGGCCTTTTCACCACCCGACAGATCCTTGGCGGCGGTGTTCATCTTTTCTGTCGCAAGGCCCATTTGTGCCACGCGGGCGCGAACCTTGGCTTCCGGCGCGGCCGGCATCAGGCGGCGCACATGTTCGACCGGCGTGTCTTCCGGCACGAGATCATCCAGCTGGTGCTGGGCAAAAAAGCCGATCTTCAGGCTGGGGGCCAGGCGCAGGTCGCCGCTTTCCGGGGCCAGGCGGCCAGAGATGAACTTGGCAAAGGTGGATTTGCCATTGCCGTTCGAGCCCAAGAGCGCGATGCGATCGTCGGCATCGATACGCAGGTTGAGGTTCTTCAGGATCGGCTTGCCTGGCTCATAGCCGACCGCGCCGCCATTGATGGCGATGATCGGCGACGCGGGCTGCTTTTCCGGTTCGGGAAAGGTGATCGGCTGAACATGGTCTTCGATCACAGCCGCCACCGTGCCCATGCGCTCCAGCGCCTTCACGCGGCTCTGAGCCTGCTTGGCCTTGGTGGCTTTCGCCTTGAAACGGTCGATGAAGCTCTGCAGATGCTTGCGCGCGGCGTCATTCTTCGCCTTGGACTTCATCTGCAATTCGTCGTTCTCGGCCTTCTGGCGCTCGAACTGGTCATAGCCGCCGCGATAGAAGGTCAGCTTCTTCTGGTCGAGATGCACGATGGCATTGACGGCATTGTTCAGAAGGTCGCGGTCATGGCTGATGATGATGACCGTATGCGGATAGCGGCGGATATAGTCCTCCAGCCACAGCGTGCCTTCAAGGTCGAGATAGTTGGTCGGCTCGTCGAGCAGCAGCAGATCGGGCTCGGCAAACAGCACCGCCGCCAATGCCACGCGCATGCGCCAGCCGCCGGAAAAAGCCGAGGCCGGGCGAAGCTGAGCGTCCGAATTGAAACCAAGGCCGGCCAGAATGCTGGCGGCGCGGGCTTCGGCCGAATGCGCGTCGATATCGACGAGGCGCATCTGGATGTCGGCAATGCGGTTGGGATCGGTCGCGGTTTCCGCTTCCTCCATCAGCGCGGTGCGTTCCTTGTCGGCGGCCAGCACGATGGAAATCAGGCTGTCTTCGGTGCCCGGCGCTTCCTGCGCCACCTGGCCGATGCGGGCGGACTTGGGCAGTGATACGGACCCGCTTTCGGAGCCCATATCGCCGGTGATGACGCGAAACAGCGTGGACTTGCCTGCGCCATTGCGGCCGACAAGACCGGCCTTGATGCCGGTCGGCAGGCTGATGCTGGCGTGATCGAGAAGAAGGCGGCCGGCGATACGCGCGGAAAGATCATTGATGGTAATCATGGCGCGGTTTTGGCCGAAGTCGTGCTGCGATGCAAGAGAGACGGGCGCCTATTGCCAGCGCTTGCCATCACCAAGCAGGAAATAGACGAGATCGAGCACCGCGGAGGGCTGTCCGAGCGTGGTCAGGATAGTGTGAACCTGCCCGCGATGGTGGGTCTGGTGGTTAAAGACATGGGACAGGAGCGGTCCAAGCGGCAGCGCGATCTTATTCGGCGTCGTCACGGGCGTATAGGAAATGATCGCCGAGAGATCGGCATCGGTGAGGCCGTCCAACCAGTCGACGATGCGCTGGTCTTCTGCGGCACGGGCGGCGCGCAAGTCGGCGAAATTCTCATAGAGAGTGGCGCCCAGCGATGTCGGCACATCGCCGGTGCCGGTGAAGCGTTTCAGCCAGATCCGGTCTGCCGCAAGAATATGGTTGAGGGTGCCTTGGGCAGAGCCGAAGAATGCGCCTTTGTCTGCGCGGAACTCCTCGTCGCTCAGTTGGCCGCAGGCATCGTAAATGCGGGCATTGGCCCAGCAGTTATAATCGGCAAACATTCGGAAATGATTGATCATCATCTTTCTCCCGTCATTGGTTGAGATCTGTTCTTACAACGGTGGCGGTCAAAAAGGGGTGATAGTTCCGATGAAATTTCCTGATTTGATCTTCTATGCCCTGCGCGGTTGAATGACCTCCATTTGCAATGAGGCTACCTGCCATGACCAGACTTCTCTATTCGCTTTGCGGACGTGACGAGAGCCGCCCCTTTTCACCGCATTGCTGGAAGGCATCGATGGCGCTTGCCCATAAGGGGCTGGATTTCGTCGAAAAGCCGGTGCCGTTTACCCTGGTCCCGACGCTGGAAAACGGATTTTCGAAGACCGTGCCGATCCTCAAGGATGGCCAGATACTGATCCGCGACAGTTTTGATATCGCGCTCTATCTGGAAGACACCTATCCGGATCGCCCGACGCTGTTTGGCGGGGAGGGCGGCAAGGCACTGGCGCGCTTCGTCGAAGGCTTTTCCCAGATGCTCGTTCATCCACTTCTGGCAAGAATTGCGCTGAAGGACATTCACGATATGCTGGACGAGCCTGACCAGGCCTATTTCCGGCAAAGTCGCGAAACGCTGTTTGGCCGCACGTTGGAGGATGTCGTGGCCGGCCGCGATGATGTGCTTGTCACGCTGCGGGCGCAGCTTGAGCCCATGCGTCACATGCTGAAGTTCCAGCCCTATCTGGGTGGTGAAAGCCCGCTGTTTGCCGATTATATCCTGTTTGGTGCGTTCCAGTGGGCCCGCATCACCACCGGGCGCGATCTGCTGCCGGCTGGTGATCCGGTTCTTGACTGGTTCGAGCGCTGCCTGGATCTGCATGGGGCCATGGGCCGCGCAGTCGCCTGACGTTCTCAAGCATGCTGTGGCGGGCTCCCCCGCTGACGAACCGCGAATATGACGGAGCCGTGAAATTCGCGGCTCCCCCTTGTCTTCGTGATTCGGGGCGGCTAAACACCGCCCACTTATCCCTAGACAACCAAGGATTTCTCGCAATGGCGATCGAACGCACTTTCTCCATGATCAAGCCCGATGCAACGAAGCGCAACCTGACCGGTGCCATCACCAAGGTCTTCGAAGACAATGGCCTGCGCATCATCGCTTCCAAGCGCGTCTGGATGAGCAAGCGCGAAGCCGAAGGCTTCTACGCCGTTCACAAGGAACGCCCCTTCTTCGGCGAACTGGTTGAAGGCATGACCTCCGGCCCGACGATCGTTCAGGTTCTCGAAGGCGAAAATGCCATCCTGAAGAACCGCGAAATCATGGGCGCCACCAACCCGGCCAATGCTGACGAAGGCACGATCCGCAAGCAGTTCGCCCTGTCGATCGGCGAAAATTCGGTTCACGGTTCGGATGCTCCGGAAACCGCTGCCCAGGAAATCGCCTACTGGTTCGCCGAAACCGAAATCGTCGGCTGATTGCGCGCCGCCCGGTTCCGGGATGGCAAAGCATAGTTCAATTTGAAAAAGCCGCCCGCAGGAAAATCTTGCGGGCGGCTTTCCTGTTTTGGTTTTGCCTCACGAGGATCTTCCCATGCTGCCCTGGATCCAGCTCGATAGCGCGAAAGTGCCCGGCGATACGTCCGAACTGCGCCTGAAGCAGCGCGGCCAGGAATTTTCCATCATGCTGGGGTCAAACGAGCTGATGAACAGCCGGTTGAGCGGCTCGGAAGAGCAGCTTGCCGTGCTGGCCGAGGAGCGGATCCGGCATCAGAAAAAGCCGTCCGTGCTGATCGGCGGGCTCGGCATGGGGTTCACATTGCGCGCAGCGCTTGCCGTCCTGCCGGCAGAGGCCGAAATTGTTGTCGCCGAACTCGTGCCGGCGGTGGTTGCCTGGGCGCGGGGACCGATGGCCGAGGTGTTCCAGGGCTGCCTGAATGATCCGCGCGTGTCGATCCATGTCGGCGATGTCGGCGGGCTCATCCGTGCATCGACCGGAAAGTTCGATGCCATCCTACTGGATGTGGACAATGGCCCGGACGGGCTGACGCGCACCAGCAATGACAGCCTCTACGACCACAATGGTCTTCGTGCGGCGCATACGGCAATTCGACCCAAGGGCGTGCTGGCCGTCTGGTCCTCGGGGCCGGACGAAAAATTCACCCGCCGGTTGAAGGATTGCGGCTTTTCAGTCGAAGCCCTGAGCGTTCGTGCCAGCACCAAGCGCAGCGGTGCACGGCATGTGATCTGGATGGCCGCAAAGCCCTGACACTATATGGCTGAAAGACCCTGTAGTGCCTCTTCCAAGCGCGGCATGGCGGCAGAGGGAATGGGCAGCACGGGCCGGGGTGGCGCCGCCTTGAAGAGACCAAGCCTGTCGGCGATCGCAAACATCACCCGGAAACTGCCATAGTCCTTGAACAGCGCCCAGAGTGGTTCGAAACTCTCGTTGATCTGCCGTGCTTTGGCGGCGTCGCCCGCTTGCGCGGCACGCGTCATGGCCAAGGCCTGCTGCGGCAAAAGTCCGGCCACCACGCTGTAAAAGGCATCCGCGCCGGCCAGAAGCGCCTCTGCCGCGACCCAGTCGCCGCTATAGCCGATGGGAAAACCGTTCGGCAGGCGCGCGCGCAGCGACGCAATCTCCGCCTCCAAGCTTGCATCGATCGGCGGCGGCATCTTGATGGTGGCGACTGTCGGCAGCGTTGCAAGTCGCACGATCAGATCAAGCCCGAAGGTGAATTTCGTTGTGCCCGGATTGTTGTAGATGACGATCGGCAGATCGGTAACTGCGGCCACGGCCTCGAAATGCGCAAACACTTCGTCCTGCGTCAGTGGCGTATAGGACATGGGCGCCAGCAGCAGTGCATCGGCGCCACCGGCCTTTGCGTCGCGGGCCAGCGCCATGACTTCGTCGGTGCGCAGGGCGCCAATGCCGACGATGAGCGGAATGCGCCCCGCCACACTCTCGGCAGCGGCCTCAACCGCCCGCCGGCGCTCGGACCGCGACAGATAGGCATAGCCGCCGGTACTCCCCAGAAGCCCGATCGAATCGACTTTTGCCGCCGCCAGTCGTTCGGCCAGACGCGCCACGGCATCGGTATCGACGATGCCGCTGTCATCGGTCGGGGTGGACGGAAAGGCGGAGAGACCACGGAACATGTTGCACCCTCATCTGGCAATTGCTGTCTGTGGTAGCACCGGTACGACGCGGCGTGAAGACGGCGGTTCAGGCCGGGCAATCCTGCACCGGTGAAAGATCCACTACGCCGCCGGCCTTGAACACCTTCGGGTTCATGTCATAGGCCGGACCAACGACGATGGAATTGGCCGGCAGGATGCTTTGGTCGATTGTGGCAAGCACCTTGGTTTCAAGCTGTTGCACAATCTTGCCCTGCGCATCGGCCAGATCGATCTTCACCGCGTAGGATCGCCCCTCGCGCACACATTGCAGGTCCGGGCTTTCCAGCACGATCTTCTCCATCTTCGGAAAGAGTTTTGCCTCGCTGACCAGCATGTCGCCGCCGCGCGGGTTCTCAAAACGGGCAATCGCCACACCGCCTTCCGGAAGGGGCGCGGTCGTGCGCAGCGTTACCACGTAATTGGCCTTGGAAAGCCGGTAGTTGAAGACGAAGAGATGGCCGGAAAATTCCGCCAGCTTGCCCACCTCGCGTTGGCAGGCGGCGGCCAGAAGCGCAACAGCGCCGAGCATTGCAATCCTCATCTTCATTCCGCTTCTCCTGTTTTACGCTTGTAGTGGCGGGCCGCCTTGGCGCGATTGCCGCAGACGGCCATGTCGCACCAGAAACGGCTCTTGTTCTTCGATCGGTCGAGAAACAGCCAGCCGCAATGGCCGCAGATCTTCAGGCGCTCAGGCTCGGGCAGTGCCAGAAGCCGCAGCGCCGAATGCACGGTCGCGGCCTCAAGCCCCTTGGCGTCCGGGTTCTGCCGCAGCAGCAATGCCGCCTGTTCCAGAAGATCGGCCAGAAGCAGCGCCTGCGGCTGATGGTTTACGACTGCGCGAAAATGCCGGTCTATGGCCTCCCGCAAGGCCAGGAATGCCGTCTCGTTTTCAGCCCTTATCGGTGCGATCTCGCCAAACAGAGCGCGCTCGGCGGAAAATTCGCAGGCCGCCGGCGCAAAGGTCTGCAACTGCTCGGGCACGGCAAAGCGGTCCAGACTGCGCGCTGCGTCGAACCGCAGGATCACGCTGTTGGCGACATCCAGCGCCAGCGCGCCGCCGGCAAAACGGTGTGGGGTCCAGGAAAAGCTCATGACTTAATATAACTGGTAAAAGCTATTTTGATAGTTATAATTTCATGTGGAGGTTTCATGTTCTACGCGCTTCAACAATCGATGAACGGATTGCCGCTGGCCGCGCTCTATGCCGCGCTCGCCTTCGGCTATTCGCTGGCCTTTGCGATCACCAAGCGGGCGGATGTCACCTATGGCGCGCTGTTTGCCTTTTCCGGCCATGTGTTCCTGCTGCTGGCGCATATGGGCTGGAACCGGCTCTTCCTCACCTTTCCGGCAGCGCTTGGGCTGGCAGCGCTCGGAGCGATCATCGTGACGACCGGATGCGGCGCCTTGATCGGCCGGCGGATCGTCGCGCCCTTGGCCACGAGAACGCCGAATGCGCTCACCGTCGCCTCGCTGGGTCTGGCGCTGGTACTGATGGAGGCGGCGCGGCTCCTGTCCGGCACGCGGGAACTCTGGTTGCCGCCCTTCCTCAACGAGCAAATTACCCTCTGGCAAAGCGGCGCCCAGACCGTCAGCCTGACAGAAGTTCAGGCTCTGGTCGTTGCGGTTCTGCTGCTGTTGGTGGGTGCAGGCAGCGTCTTTCTCGCCATCAGTCGCTGGGGCCGCCAGTGGCGTGCGGTGGCGCAAGATCCCCTGGCCTCGGAGCTTTGCGGTATCAGCGCCCGCGCTGTGGCTGCCAGTGCCTATGCTGGAGCCGCTTTCGTCGCCTGCCTTTGCGGTATTCTTGCCAGCGCCCATTACGGCACGATGGATTTCGGCGCAGGCCTCGTCTTCGGTCTGAAGGTTGTGCTGATTGCAGCGGCGGGCGGCCATGCCTATCCGGCCCGTGCGGCACTTGGTGCAGCCCTGATGGGCTTTGCCGAAACACTGTGGAGCGGCTATGGCCCGGTCATCTGGCGGGATGTGGCGGTCTTTTCAGGGCTTGTTGTTCTGCTCATCGTCACCCGGCGGGAGCAGATGCTGAAATGATTGGTGTCAGCGGATTGACGATGTCGTAGATTATCTGAGGTTCCCCGAACCGCTCGACGGTTCCGGCCTCGCGCATGCCAAGCCGTTCGAGGAGGGAGCGGGAGGCCCGGTTTGCAGCCTGGGTCTCGCTGACCAGGCGGGGCAGTCCTAGGATATCGAAAGCGTGTCGGAGCACCGCCTGCGTGCATTCAAACGCGAAGCCCAATCCCCAGTAAGCCGGCAGAAATTGGTAGGACAGCTCACGATCGCTCTCATTGTGATGAGGAGCGACAGTGACAAGTCCAATGCAACCCGCCTCTTTCTGTTCGCGAAGCCGAACGGCCCATGCCAGGCTGAGCGTATTTCCGAAGATCAGTGCCTCGGCGCTTGCCTTGGCTACCATCTCCTTCTGAGGGCCTCCCAGAAACTGCCTCACGGCAGGATCGGTTTTAAGGTCGATGAGGCCGTCCCGGTCATGCGCCGTCAGCGGTCGAAGAATACATTGGGCAGTGAAAAGTATCGGAATCATACCCGTTCCCGCCGTTCTATCATCCAGCTGTCAGCGCCACTTGTCGCGCGCCGCATCATCGGCATCCTTTGCCGAGACCCAGAAGCCGGTCGATCCATCCGCCAGATGCTCCTTCTTCCAGAAGGGCGCGGCGGTTTTCAGGAAATCCATGACGAAATTGGCGCCATCAAAGGCAGCCTGCCGGTGCGGCGCGCAGGCCACGACCAGCACGATCGTGTCGCCCGGCGCAATCTTGCCATAGCGGTGGATGGCGGTGAGCCCGAGCAACGAGAAGCGCTCGATGGCTTCAAGGCCGATGCGGCGCATCTCAGCCTCCGCCATGCCGGGATAATGTTCCAGTTCCAGCGCCTCAAGGCTGCCGCCTTCATCGCGGCAGAGACCGGTGAAGCTGACCACGGCGCCGATATCCTGGCGTCCGGCGGTCAGTGCGTCGATCTCCATTTGGAGGTCGAATCTGTCAGCCTGGACACGGATAGTCGGTATCGTCGTCATGGCGTCTTCACCCGCCGGTCATCGGCGGGAAGATGCCGATTTCGCGGGCGCCGGCAATCGGCTCGTCATGGTCGATATGTTCCTGGTTGACGGCAACCCGGATCACCTCGGGATATTGCAGCGCCGCCTCATAGCCTTCGCCGAGCGTCTTCAGATAGTTGAGCAGGTCACGGGCCGTCACGACGCTGTCGGGAAGCTCGATTTCCTCTTCCGGCTTGTCGATGCGCTCGCGCACCCAGGCGAAATAGACGAGCTTGACCATCATTCCTCATCCACCAGATGTTTGACGCCAGCCTTGAAATAATCATAGCCGGTATAGAAGGTCAGAAGCGCTGCAAACCACAGAAGGGCAATGCCCATCTGCGTCGTATAGGGCAGCACTTTGTCGCCGGCAGGGCCGGCCAGCAGGAAGGCGATCGACACCATCTGTATCGTCGTCTTCCACTTGGCAATGCGGGTCACAGGCACGGACACCTTCAGCGCCGCCAGATATTCGCGCAGGCCCGATACAAGGATTTCACGGCATAGAATCGTGATCGCTGCCCAGAGCGACCAGCCAGCAATCGTCTGGTCGGCGGCCAGCAGCAAGAGCACGGCGGCCACCAGCAGTTTGTCAGCAATCGGGTCGAGCATGCGGCCGATATTCGACGTCTGGTTCCAGATGCGCGCCAAATAGCCATCGAGATAATCGGTAATGGACGCGACAGCGAACAGGACGAGCGCCGTCCAGCGCGCCACATCGGAGCTTTCCAGTTGCCCTTCGATAAAGAAACAGCCGACAATCACCGGGACGGCGACGATGCGCGCATAGGTCAGGAGATTGGGAATGTTGTATGCGCGCGATGCCATGGTCAATCTGTATCCTTGGATATGCGTCTAGTTGATGCCTGGAAGCCGAAGCGTCAACTCCATTTCGCGCAGAAAGATGTCCTTATGGTGCATCAGCCCGCGCGGTTCTCATGGAAATGATTGTAGATCTGCTTGGCGACCGTCTCGGATATGCCCTCGACCGTCATCAGATCGGTCACGCCGGCGCGCGAAACGGCCTTGGCCGTGCCGAAATGCTGCAGAAGCGCCCGCTTGCGGCCGGGGCCAATGCCGGCAATCTCGTCCAGCGGGTTCTTCACCAATTCTCTCTTGCGCCGTGCACGATGCGAACCGATGGCGAAGCGATGCGCCTCGTCGCGCATGCGCTGGACGAAATACAGAACCGGATCGCGCGGCGGCAGCGAAAAGTCATGGCGCCCATCGGCAAAGAAGCGTTCGCGTCCGGCATCGCGATCGACACCCTTGGCAACGCCGATGGCGGTGATCACGTCGCGAATGCCCAGCTCGTCGAGGATCTTGCGAACCGCAGACATCTGCCCCTGGCCACCATCGATGAGGATGACATCCGGCCAGGCCGGAAAGCCTGCGTCTGCTGCATCCTCGCCGCCGGGCTGGCTGGTGGTGCGATCCGGCAGGCCTTCCTCTTTCAGGAGGCGCGAGAAGCGACGCATCATGACTTCGCGCATCATGCCGAAATCGTCGCCGGGGGTGATGTCGGTCGATTTGATATTGAACTTGCGATACTGGTTCTTGACGAAGCCTTCCGGCCCGGCGACCACCATGCCACCCACCGCATTGGTGCCCATGATATGCGAGTTGTCGTAGATCTCGATGCGGCGCGGCACATAAGAAAGACCGAACGTCTCGGCAAAGCCCTTCAGCAAGCGCTCCTGCGAGGCGGTTTCGGCAAGCTTGCGGCCATGCGCCTCGCGGGCATTGGAGAGGACATGATCCGTCAGGTCCTTTTTCTCGCCGCGCTGCGGCACGAGAATGGCGATCTTCTGGCCTGTCTTTTCCGAAAGCGCCTGGGCGAGCAGGTCCTGTTCCTCAACGGTTTCGGAGAGGAGAAGCTGCCGCGGCACCGGCTTGTCGTCATAGAACTGCGCCAGGAAGGCGTTCAGCACTTCGGCACCGGTCAGTTGCGGATCGGCTTTCGGGAAATAGGCCTGGTTGCCCCAGTTCTGCCCGGCGCGGAAGAAGAACACCTGGATGCAGGTCAGCCCCGCCTCGTGATGGATGGCAAACACATCCGCCTCCTCGACGCCCGCCGGGTTGATGCCCTGGTGGCTCTGGACGTGGGAGAGTGCGGCCAGCCGGTCGCGGTAGACGGCGGCGCGCTCGAAATCGAGATCGTCCGAGGCCGATGCCATCTGCGATGCGATCGTCGCCTTCACATTCTGGCTGCGCCCGGAGAGGAAATCCTTCGCCTCGTCCACCAGCTTTGCATAGTCAACATCGGAGACCTCATGCGTGCAGGGGCCGGAACAGCGCTTGATCTGATGAAGCAGGCAGGGTCGCGTGCGGCTTTCGAACACGCTGTCGGTGCAGGTGCGCAGCAGGAAGGCGCGCTGCAGCGAATTGATCGTGCGGCCAACGGCGCTTGCAGAGGCAAAGGGGCCGAAATACTCGCCCTTGCGGGCGCGGGCGCCGCGATGCTTGTAGATGGCAGGTGCCCGGTGATCGCCGGTAATCAGGATATAGGGAAAGCTCTTGTCATCGCGCAAAAGCACATTGTAGCGCGGCCGCAGGCGCTTGATGAGATTGGCTTCAAGCAGCAGCGCTTCTGTTTCCGTGCGCGTCGTGACGAAGGCCATCTGCGCCGTCTCGCGTACCATCTTCGTTAGGCGGTTGGAATGCACGCGGCCTTGCGCGTAATTGGCGACGCGCTTCTTCAGGCTGCGGGCCTTGCCGACATAGAGCACATCGCCCGCTTCGTTGAACATGCGATAGACACCCGGCGCATTCGGCAGGTGCTTGACGAATTCGGCGATCAGGTCTGCGCCCTTCAGGCCGCTTTCGTTCGGCAGGCCTTCGTTCCACTCGATCTCGGCAAGCGCACGCGCGCTGTCACCGCTCGGCAGAACGATGTCGTCGTCATCCTCGTCTGATTCGTCGTAAAGAACGCCGCCCTCGGGCAGTTTCGTTCCATTCATTCAATGATCTCCGCCACATCCGGCGTTTCCCAGGCCAGGTGCTGACCCCCATCCAGAGCTATCATTTGGCCCGTGATGGACGGAGTGTCAAAAAGAAATCGGATGGTGCGCCCGAATTCCGACGGTTCCGGCCCGCGCCGGAGAGGCACGGCGGCCACCTGCTTGTCAAAATCCTCCTGTGCCTGGCGAGGGCTCTTGAACGAGGGGCCGGGGCCGATGGCATTGACCCGCACCCGTGGCGCATAGGCTTGCGCCAGGGTCTGCGTTGCGGTCCACAGCGCGGCTTTCGACAGCGTGTAGGAATAGAAATGCGGCGTGAGCTTCCAGACGCGCTGGTCGATGATGTTGACGATCAGGCCATCGACCTCGTCCGGCAGCTGGCGAAAGAGGGCCGCCGACAGGATGGAGGGGGCGCGCACATGGATGGCGAAATGCGCCTCAAACACGTCAGCGTCAAATGCATCGGCAGTGTCATGGCGGAAGATCGAGGCATTGTTGATAAGGCCGGTGAGGGGGCCAAGCTCCGCCGCTGCCCTGTCAACCAGCTGGCTTGTGGCGTCCAGATCAAGAAGATCGGCCTGAAGAGCCACGGCCACATGGCCTTCGTCACGCAGAAGGCTGGCAAGGCGCTCTGCCTCGGCAATCGACTGGTCGGCGTGCATTGCAACGCGAAAGCCTTGGCGCGCAAGATCGGCAGCAATGGTACCGCCCATGCGTCTGGCTGCACCGGTGACAAGTACGTTTCGGGCATGGGTCATGATTTTTTCTTGTCCTTTCAGGCGCATGCGGCCTCTGGCCATGTCAGAAATCCGTTACGTCACTATCAAGGGCTCGGATCGTTAACCAGATATGTTTTTTATCACGCAGACGTAATTGTGTATTCACATGGGTGTGAGTAATATTATTGAGACAATACTTCCATAAACCTATTGTTAGGGTTAACGAAATACATGTTGCGCCAAAGCAACATCCAAATTCAGCCATGCATGTGCCACAATCAATTCACATTTCGGTACTTTCATTTCCGCAATTGACCACCAAATTCCTTTTCAACGAGCAGGGAACGATGGCGCTGGCATCGATTGGAACAGCACCTCCCGGCCCGCATCGAAAAGGAGAAAAGTATGCGTACTCTTATTGCGACCCTGATGGTCTCCGTTGCCAGCCTTGCAGCCGTTTCGGCACAGGCCGCTGATGCAGTGACCCAGATCCCGGAAGCCCCGGCAGCCGTCGATACCGCCGCACCGGTCGGCAACTGGTCCGGCTTTTACCTCGGTGGTACCGCCTCGCACGACTGGGGTACTGTCAAGAAGGGCGGCGACGCAAGTGCTGACGGTTGGGGCGGTGGCGTCTACGGCGGTTACAACATGCAGAGCGGCAAGATCGTTTACGGTGCTGAAGCCGACCTCGGCTACAACGACCAGAAGGGCACTGCCAATGGCGTGACCGGCGAAGAAAAGCTCAACGGCTCGGTTCGCGCCCGTCTCGGCTATGATCTCAACCCCTTCATGGTTTACGGCACGGCCGGTCTGGCTGTCGGTGACCACGAAGTGTCGAGCGCTGCCGGTTCCGACAGCAAGACGACTGCCGGCTACACGGTCGGCGCTGGTGTTGAAACCTTCGTCACCAACAACATCACCGCACGCGTCGAATATCGTTACACCGACTACCAGGACAAGAACTACAACCTGGGCGGCACGACCGTGTCGCGCGGCTTCGACGATCATTCCGTCAAGGTTGGCGTTGGCGTCAAGTTCTGATCCGCATATTCTGGATCGGACAAAGGCCGGGGGGAAACCTCCGGCCTTTTCTGTTTCAGGCGGCTCGTTGTTTGCTCGTCAGTTGAAAGCCTAGCGCCTTCAACACGGCAAGCGTTGTCTCAAGCGTCGGATTGCCGGTGTCACTCAAGGACCGATAAAGTTGTTCGCGGGCAAGGCCTGTTTCGCGGGAAATCTTCGTCATTCCCTTTGCGCGCGCCACGACGCCCAGTGCGTTTGCAATGAAGGCGGCGTCGTCTGTCTCGAACGCATCGGAGAGAAATGCTTCGATCGCCTCATTGCTCTTCAAGAGGTCGGCTGGGTCGAACTCGGTAAAGGCCTCAGACATCCTCGTCTCTCCAGTCGGCAGCAATACGCTTTGCCGTTTCAATGTCACGTTCCTGCGAACTCTTATCCCCACCGCAAAGCAGAATGATCAGAGTATCGCCCACCTGCATGAAATAAATCCGATAGCCGGGACCATAGTGGATGCGCAGCTCGCGAATGCCCCCACCCACGGGTGCGGCGTCACCCGCAAGACCCGACGCAAGCCGCAGCAGGCGTGCGGCAATGAATGCTTTGGCGCGCTCGTCTCGGAGCTTGCCAATCCATTTACGAAATGTAGTCGATTGCTTCAAGACGCTCACGGACGGATTGTGATTTTTAAATCACAATCCGTCAATCGCTTTGTGCAAGTCCTATGCTCACGCCGCCGATTTCATGCTGTCATAATCTGCAAACAGCTTTGCGAATTTCGTCGGCCAGGCTGCAAGGTTCGGGCGGGTCTCCGACCACTGGCCAGCAAAGCGCAGGTCGAGATAGCCGATCAGCGCTGCAAGAGCGAAATGGCCGCCGTTCAGCTTCTTCTCGGTCTTGGGCAGATTGGCTTCCAGATAATCCAGCCCGCGCACCACCTTTTCCCACTGCTTGTCGATCCACGGCTGGTGCTGCATCTCCTCGGGGCGGAAGCGGCGCTCATAGATGATGGCGATGAGGCAATCGGTCAGCCCGTCGCAAAGCGCCTCGAGCACTTCGGCCTCGGTACGCTTTTCGTCCTTCTTCGGATAAAGCAGACCACCCGACTGGCGATCGAGAAAATGCATGATGGCAACGCTGTCATAGATCGGCTGTTCGCCATCGCGGATCAGCACGGGGATCTTGCCCAGCGGATTGTTGTCGAGAAGCTCGGCCGGTGCCGCATTCGTATCGGTTTTGACCTCCTCGATGTCGATGCCGACATGGCGGGCTGCCATGCGGCACTTTGCGGAATAGGGGGAGGCTGGGGAATAGAGCAGTTTCATCGGGGTCATGTCCTTCGTGAAATGGTTCAGCGCGCCGGTGGCGGAACGTTGACGCGGTTGATCGTGCAGCCCTTCCGGTCAACTTCGGCACAGGTGCGGAAGGAAAGGTCCTTGGCAAGGCAGATACGCACCTCTTCCAGCCGGTTGCCCTCGCAGCTGATGGCAATCGATTCGGGGCGCAGACCGGGATTGGCGTCGAGAAACTTGTCCTCTATGGCAGCTGCCGAAAACGTCAACGGGCCGCTTGCAGTGGCGATATCCGCCGGCAGCTTGATCTTGTTTAAAGCCTCGCGCGTCGTCTGGAGATAGGCCTCCTGGCTGAGGCCTGAACAGGAGCCATGCTTGCGCCACTGGTGGCCGATCAGCCCCATGGAGGGCATAATATCGAAATAGGCGCGGCCCAGATCTTCCGGCACGCGGCGCGGCTGCGTATTGGCACAGAATTCCGGGTAGCCGCGCTCGTTTTGCGGCCAGAGCCCATGCACGATAAAGCGGAAGGGCTTGTCGGTCGCGCATTGGTCGGGGCTGTCTTTGCCGCGGTTGCCGGCGCAGAAGGTCGGCGACCAGGAGAGTGACAGGACGTAGAAATCGAAATTGCCGGTGGGGCGTTCCTGCGCGTTTGCCGCAGAGGCGGTGGCCAGGAACAGGGCCATGATGACGGCGGATAGGATACGGCAAACCATGGCGACCTCCCTTGACGGCGTGGCGAACCATGTCCCACGCCGCGCGCTCCGGTCAAGTCTCCTCTAGTGGTTCGATTCCGACATTTGCATCCCTTGGCAGCGCCCTCACGAGCAAATGTCGGAATCGGAGAACCACTAGCAAGATTATGGTTCTAGAGGAATTTTTGAATTTGACATTTGATCAAAGAGCTTTCCGCAAGTGGGTATCAAATGTCAAATTCATTCCTCTAGGACCTCTTCGCCACGCAGCCATATGGCCCGGTGCGAGGCAAATCGGTCCTGCGCCATTGCCTCCTTCAGCGCTGGCAGGATGCGGTGCAGCTCGTCCTTGAGCGTAAAGGGCGGGTTGACGATAATGAGGCCGGAGCCGGTGAGGCCAGTTGCCTCGCGGTCGCTTTTCACCGATAGCTCGGCGCACAGCATCTTGGGGATGCCCAGCGCCTGTAATTCCTCATGGAAGCGACGGATCGGCGCACCCTTCTTCAACGGATACCAGAGGCAATAGGTGCCGCCGGGAAAGCGCCGATAGGCCGTGGCAAGCCCGCTCACCAAATGCTCATATTCGCCTTCCACCTCAAAGGGTGGATCGACCAGCACAATGCCGCGCTTTTCCTTCGGCGGCAAATGCGCGCCGAGCGACAGCCAGCCATCGAGTTCCGTCACGCGCACCTGGTAATCGCCTTCGAACAGGCGTGACAGCCGGCCGTAATCTTCCGGATGCAGTTCCATGGCGGCAAGCCGGTCCTGCGGGCGAAACAGCATGCGGGCAAGCTTAGGCGATCCGGGATAGCGGGTGATATCGCCCTTCGGGTTCAGCTCGCGCACCGCATCCAGATAGGGCTGTAATATCGTCTCCACCTGCGGATCGAGCTTTGCCGCCAGAAGCTTGCCGATACCATCGCGCCATTCGCCGGTCTTTTGCGCCTCTTCGGAGGAGAGGTCGTAGAGCCCGATACCGGCATGCGTATCCAGCACGCGGAAGGCCTTGTCCTTCTTCTGCATGTAGCGGATCAGCAGGCAAAGAACCGCATGCTTCAGGACATCGGCAAAATTGCCGGCGTGGTAGATGTGCCGATAGTTCATTCAGAACCCTGTTATGTCGCTTGAATAGATTTGATGTATGGCAAAAGCCGCTTTTGGCGAAGCCCGCTCTGTCCTATAGGAAAGACATGAACCTTGCGACCCCGATCTCTGCCAAAAACGCCACTGGTCATACGGTCTGTCCGCATGACTGTCCCTCCGCCTGCGCGCTCGACGTGGACCTGACGCCCGATGGCCGTATCGGCCGCGTGCGCGGCGCCAATGCCAACAGCTATACGGCCGGTGTGATTTGCGCCAAGGTCGCCCGCTATGCCGAGCGCCTCTATCATCCCGACAGGCTGTTGGTGCCCAAGCGCCGCAAGGGCGCCAAGGGCGAGGGGCTCTGGCAGGAGGTCTCCTGGGACGCAGCGCTTGACGAGATTGCCGAGGCCCTTGTGAAGGCCGAAGCACTGGATGGCGCCGAAGCCATCTGGCCCTATTTCTACGCCGGTACCATGGGCCAGGTGCAGCGCGATTCCATCGAGCGCCTGCGACACGCCAAGCGCTATTCCGGTTTCTTCGGCTCGATCTGCACCAATATGGCCTGGACCGGCTATGTGATGGGCACCGGGGCCTTGCGCGGTCCTGATCCCCGCGAAATGGCGAAATCCGATTGCGTCGTCATATGGGGCACCAATCCGGTGGCCACCCAGGTGAATGTGATGACCCATGCGGTGAAGGCGCGCAAGGAACGCGGCGCCAGGATCGTTGTCGTCGATGTCTATGACAGCCCGACGATGAAGCAGGCCGATCTGAAAATCGTTCTGAAGCCCGGCACGGATGCAGCGCTTGCCTGTGCCATCATGCATGTGGCCTTCCGCGACGGTTATGCCGACCGCGCCTATATGGACAGGTTTGCCGATGATCCGGCAGGGCTTGAGGCGCATCTGAAAACGAAGACACCGGAATGGGCTTCGGCCATTACCGGCCTGTCGGTGGAGGAGATCGAGGCCTTTGCCCGGCTTGTCGGCACGACAAGCAAAACCTTCTTCCGCTTAGGCTATGGCTTTACCCGCCAGCGCAATGGCACGGTTGCCATGCATGCGGCGCTCTCCATCGCCACCGTGCTCGGCTCCTGGCAGTATGAAGGTGGCGGTGCTTTCCACAGCAATGGCGATATCTTCCGCTTCGACAAGCGCGAGCTGATGGGCACCGCCTATATGGACCCGAATGTGCGCATGCTCGACCAGTCGCAGATCGGCCGCGTGCTGACCGGCGATCCGGTGGCGCTTCGCCATCGCGGCCCGGTGACGGCGCTTCTCATCCAGAACACCAACCCGATGAATATTGCGCCGGAACAGCGTCTGGTGCGCAAGGGCTTTGCTCGCCCGGACCTGTTTACCGCCGTGCATGAACAGTTCATGACCGAGACGGCGGAAATGGCCGATATCGTGCTGCCGGCCACCATGTTTGTCGAGCATGACGATCTCTATCGCGGCGGCGGGCAGAACCATATCCTGCTCGGTCCAAAGCTGGTGGAGCCGCCGGACACGGTGCGCACCAATCTCTTCGTCATCGAGGAATTGGCAAAGCGGCTCGGCGTCGATCACTATCCGGGCTTTGGCATGGATGAGCGCACGCATATCGACCGCATGCTCTTGCCGAACGATCTTCCCGGTTACGATCAGCTGCTGATCGACAAATGGGTCGATTGCCAGCCCTCTTTCGAGGTGGCGCATTATCTCGAAGGGTTCGGCTATGCGGATGGCAGGTTCCGCTTCCGCCCGGATTGGGAAAACGGCCCATCGCCGAACAAGACACCGGCGAGCATCGGCGCGCTTGGACCTCATGCGCAATTGCCGGTCTTCCCGGATCAGGTGGATGTGATCGAAACGGCCGATGCCGAACATCCCTTCCGGCTGGCGACCTCGCCGGCGCGCAATTTCCTCAACTCTACCTTTGCCGAAACGAAAAGCTCGCGCGACAAGGAAGGCCGGCCGGAGGTGATGGTACATCCCGATGATGCGGCAGCCCTCTTGATCGAGGATGGCGAGATCGTGCGCATCGGCAATCCGCGTGGGGCCCTGCGCCTGCATGCCAGGGTGACGCCGGGCGCAAGGCGCGGCGTGCTGATTGCCGAGGGTCTCTGGCCCAACAAGGCGCATCTCGACGGCGAAGGCATCAATATTCTGACCGGGGCCGATCCGGTGGCGCCCTATGGCGGGGCGGCTGTACACGACAACCGGGTCTGGCTTGCAAAGGACATGGCATGAAAGACGAAGAGCGGGCGAAGATCGAGATCGTCGAGAAGAAGCTCCTCTCCGATAACTGGTATCATCTGCACCGGGTGAGCTTCGACTATACCGGATCGAACGGCCGAACCAATCGTCTCTATCGCGAAGTCTATGACCGCGGCAATGGCGCGACGATCCTGCTTTACGACCGCAAGCGCGATGTCGTGGTGCTGGTGCGCCAGTTTCGCGTGCCCGCGTTTCTCAACGACCATTCGGGCTGGCTGATCGAAACGCCCGCCGGCCTTCTGGACGGCGACCACCCCGAAGAGGCGATCCGCCGCGAGGCGGTGGAAGAAACCGGCTATCAGGTGCGCGACGTGCGCTTCCTGTTCAAATGCTTCATGTCGCCCGGTGCGGTCACCGAAACCATTCACTTCTTTGCCGCCAGTATCGATATCGAGGACCGTGTCTCTGACGGTGGCGGGCTTGACGAGGAAAACGAGGATATCGAGGTTCTCGAGATCAGGCTGCCGGATGCGCTCGCCATGATCGAGAGCGGCGAGATCTGCGATGGCAAGACCATCATGCTCCTGCAATGGGCGGCACTGAACCGCGACACACTGGGCTGAATAAAGCCTCCTGCTAAAAGTCATGCTCCCATCATTGCTGTCTGGAGGCAGTCGGCGCCTGGAGGCACGCCTGCCGCCTTCGGCAAAATAGACCTTGCTCGCCAGATCAATATACAATATATAAAATCATATAACGAATATTGAGGTGCGCCATGCAGAAGTTTCAGATCAATGATCGCCTGACGATCGCAGAGCAGCCTTCGCTGGACGACATCGCCGGTCTTGAGGGCAGTGCGATCACAACGCTGATCAACCTGCGCCCGGATGGCGAGGCCGGCAGTCTTGGCAATCGCGTCGAGCGGCAGGCTGTCTCGGAGGCTGGGTTTGCCTACAGATTCCTGCCGGTCACGTTGGCCGGCCTGACGAATGCTGATGTCGATGCCTTCGCCAGTGCTGTCCGCGATAGCAAGGGACCGGTGCTTGCCCATTGCGGCACAGGCCTTCGGGCACTGTCTCTCTATGCCATCACGCAGGTCATCGATGAGCATCTCGCGCTTGCCGATGTGCCGGCACTTGGCCAGCGCTACGGCATGGATCTGTCAGCTGCCATTGCCTTTCTCGAGAAGCGCGCGCTTCAACGTCCGCAGGTGAAGGGCTTTTTCGATCCGCGCACCTGGAGCGTCCAATATGTCGTCAGCGATCCGGCCACGCGCCACTGCGCCATCATCGATCCCGTCCTCGATTATGACGAGAAGTCCGGCCAGACCTCGACGGAGAGTGCCGACCGGATCCTTGCCTATATTGCCGAGCAGGGGTTGAGCGTCGAATGGATCCTCGACACCCATCCGCATGCCGATCACTTTTCCGCCGCCCATTACCTGAAGCAGAAGACCGGTGCGCCCACCGCAATCGGCGATCATGTCCGGGATGTGCAGGCGCTCTGGAAGGGCATATACAACTTGCCGGAGCTTCAGACCGACGGCTCGCAATGGGATCGGCTGTTCAGCGCGGGTGAAACCTTCAAGCTCGGCACGATCGATGCGAAGGTCATGTTCTCGCCCGGCCACACACTCGCCTCCATCACCTATGTCATCGGCGATGCGGCCTTCGTGCATGACACGATCTTCATGCCAGACAGCGGCACGGCCCGCACCGATTTCCCCGGCGGCAGTGCGCATGTGCTGTGGGATACGATTGCCGATATCCTGGCGCTGCCGGATGAGACGCGTCTGTTCACCGGCCATGACTACCAGCCAAACGGCCGTCATCCGCGCTTCGAAAGCACGGTCGCCCAGCAGAAGGCGGAGAATCCGCATCTGGCCGGCATCGATGAGCAGTCCTTTGTGCATCTGCGCGAGGCGCGGGACCGGACGCTGCCGATGCCGAAGTTGATCCTGCATGCGCTGCAGGTGAATGTGCGGGGCGGGCGCCTGCCCGAGCCGGAATCCAACGGCAAACGCTACCTGAAGATTCCGCTGAATGCGCTGGAGGGTGCAAGATGGTGAGTGATGTCCTCGATCTGAAAAATGCCATGGGCATGAGCCCGAAGGCCATGGAGGCTCGCGCCACGGAAGTCGCCGGCCACCTGAAAGTGCTTGCCCACCCGGTGCGGCTGATGCTGGTCTGCACGCTGGTGCAGGGCGAGTTTTCCGTCGGTGAACTGGAAGACAAGCTCGATGTGCACCAGCCGACGCTGTCGCAGCAGCTGACGGTGCTGCGCGAGGCCGAGATTGTCGAGACCCGCAAGGAAGGCAAGCAGGTCTTCTACCGTTTGACGGAGGCGAAGACCGCCCAGCTGATCGCGGCTCTCTTCACCATTTTCTGTGCCGAGGACATGAAACCATGATGCCCTATCTCGCACCCCTTGCCGGCGGCATGCTGATCGGCCTGTCTGCCATCCTCTATCTCATTCTGACGGGCCGCATTGCCGGCATCAGCGGCATTCTCGGGCGCCTGGCTGAAGGGGCCAGTCCTCTCATGAACGGCGCCTTCGTTTCCGGACTGGTGCTTGGCCCGCTCGTCTACCGCCTTATGACCGGCAGTTTTCCCCCGATGACGATTACGGCCTCCATTCCGCTGGTGATCATCGCCGGTCTTCTGGTCGGCATCGGCTCGCGCATGGGGTCTGGCTGCACCAGCGGTCACGGCGTGCTTGGCCTTGCGCGCCTCTCTCCCCGGTCCATGGCTGCCGTCGTCACCTTCCTGGCCACCGGTGTCATCACCGTCACACTGCTGCGAGGCAGCCTATGATCCGGCATCTTCCCCAAATTGCCGCCGCCCTTTTGTGCGGCACGCTGTTCGGCTTTGGCCTGTCTTTGTCCGGCATGCTGGATCCGGCCCGCGTCCAGGGCTTTCTCGATCCGTTCGGGGCCTGGGACCCAAGCCTGATCTTCGTGCTGGGCGGTGCCGTCGCTATTGCCATGGCCGGCATGGTTCTCGTGCACTACATGGCGCATCCGGTTCTGGCCGACACCTTCCAGATCCCGACGAACCGCACCATAGACAGGCCTTTGCTGGTCGGTTCCGGCCTGTTCGGGATCGGCTGGGGGCTTGGCGGCTTCTGTCCCGGCCCGGCGCTTTCGGCCCTGTCCTTCGGGTCGTCCACGGTCCTGGTCTTCGTCCTTGCCATGCTGGTCGGCATGATCGTTCACGACCGGTTTCTGGTCGGGAGGCTCTGATGACATCCACACTCGCCGCCACCCTGTTATCGGGCGGACTGGTCGGCTTCACCCTCGGACTGTTGGGCGGGGGCGGCTCGATCCTTGCCACGCCGCTCCTCATCTATGTCGTGGGCGTTGCCCAGCCGCATGTGGCGATCGGCACAGGGGCGCTGGCGGTTGCCGTCAACGCCTTTGTCAACTTCGTCAATCACGCGGCCAAGGGCCATGTGCGCTGGCGCTGCGGTCTGGTCTTTGCCGCTCTGGGCGTCATCGGCGCGCTGGGTGGCTCCACGCTCGGCAAGGCGATGGATGGCTCGAAACTGCTGTTCATCTTCGGCCTGGTCATGGTCGTCGTTGGCGTGTTGATGCTGAAGCAGCGCAAGGTTCTGGAAATCGCTGCCCGCCCGGTCGATATGCGCATGTGCGCAGTGACGGCCGGCGTGGCGCTCTGCGCCGGTGGCGCCTCCGGCTTCTTCGGCATTGGCGGCGGCTTTCTCATCGTGCCGGCCTTGATGTTTGCAACCGGCATGCCGATGATCAATGCGGTTGGCACGTCGCTGCTTGCCGTCACCACCTTCGGGCTGGCAACCGCGATCAACTATTCCTTGTCGGGCCTTGTCGACTGGGTGCTTGCCGGGCAATTCATCGCAGGCGGCATGGTCGGCGGCATTGCCGGCACGCTTCTTGCCACGCGGCTGTCTGCCCACAAGAACACGCTCAACCGCATCTTTGCCGGCGTGATCTTCCTCGTGGCCTTCTATGTGATTTATCGCAGCCTTGGCGCCATGGGCACCTGAAACCCGCTCAGGCGCTGATCAGGCTCTCGCTTGCGTCCACCACGGCATCGTCCTGTTTGACGCGGCCGTCTGTCGTCATGCGCACCTTGCCGGCAGCCACGCGCTCAAGTGCCAGCGGATAGGTACGGTGCTCGACAGTCAGCACGCGGGCGGACAGCGTATCGGCTGTGTCGCCGGGCAGAACCGGCACCACGGCCTGCGCCACAACCGGGCCTTCATCCATGCCTTCGGTAACGAAATGCACCGTGCAGCCGGCGACGCGCACACCGGCATCCAGCGCCCGCTGATGCGTGTGGAGGCCGGGAAACAGCGGCAGAAGGGACGGGTGGATATTCAGGATACGGCCCGCATAGGGGCGGATGAACTCTGCCGAGAGAAGCCGCATGTAACCGGCAAGGCATACCAGATCGGGCTTCAGGGCCGAAAGCGCAGCCAGAACGGCTTTCTCATGCTCGGCCTTGTCTGCAAAATCGCGGCGCTCGAAGGCAAAGGTCGCAATGCCGCGCGCGTCAGCCTTGGCAAGACCGCCGGCGGTCTTCTTGTCGGAGATCACGCCGACGATCTCGGCTGGAAAATCAGCAGAAGCGCAGGCATCCGCCAGAGCCAGCATGTTGGAGCCGCCGCCGGAAATCAGAACGACAACGCGTTTGCGCGTCTGGCTCATAGGGCAAGCGTGCCCTTGTAGATCGTGCCCGGTGCGCCGGCTTCCCGCGCCACCATGCGGCCCAGCGTCACGACGGTTTCGCCTTCCGCCGTCAGCGCCTCGGTCACGGCTGCCGCATTGTCGGGCGAGACAACGGCAATCATGCCGACGCCGCAGTTGAAGGTGCGCAGCATTTCGTGGGCGGCCACGCCGCCGGTCTTCGCCAGCCACGAGAAGACAGGTGCCACGGCAATGCTGTCGAGATCGATTTCAGCCGCCAGATGGTCAGGCAGCACGCGGGGAATATTGTCGGGAAAACCGCCGCCGGTAATATGTGCCAGCGCCTTGATGGCCGCCGTGTCGCGGATCGCCTTCAAGAGCGGCTTCACATAGATGCGGGTCGGGGTCAGCAGCGCTTCACCAAGTGTCTTGCCTTCAGCAAACGGGGCAGGGGCATCCCAGGCTAGGCCCGAAAGCGAGACGATCTTGCGCACCAGCGAAAACCCGTTGGAATGTACGCCGGATGAGGCAAGCCCCAAGATCACGTCGCCTTCCATCAGGTCGCCGGTCGGCAGCAGCTGGCCACGTTCGGCAGCGCCCACGGCAAAGCCGGCCAGATCGTAATCGCCATCGCGGTACATGCCGGGCATTTCGGCGGTCTCGCCGCCAATCAGCGCGCAGCCCGCTTGGCGGCAGCCATCGGCAATGCCCAGAACGATCGCCGCACCCTGTTCCGGGTTCAGCTTGCCGGTCGCGAAATAATCGAGGAAGAACAGCGGCTCGGCGCCCTGTACGACGAGATCGTTGACGCACATGGCGACAAGATCGATGCCGACAGTGTCGTGGCGATCGGCATCGATGGCAATCTTCAGCTTGGTGCCGACGCCGTCATTGGCGGCCACCAGAACCGGATCGGTAAAGCCCGCGGCCTTCAGGTCGAACAGGCCGCCGAAGCCGCCGATCTCGCCATCGGCGCCGGGACGGCGTGTCGAGCGCACCGCAGGCTTGATCTTCTCGACCATCAGATTTCCGGCATCAATATCGACGCCTGCATCGCTATAGGTCAGACCGTTCTTGCCCGTGTCGCTCATCGCCTGTCTCCGGATGTCCTGGAAGAAGCGTCGCCATGGCACGGAGAGCGCCCGGATGCAAGACCAAGCCGGCCTTTCGACCGGTTTTCCAAGCTGTTCAGACCCGCTCTGCCCGCTCCGCGCTCTGCCTTGACCTTGCCGTCATTGCCAGCCTATGCCTTTCTTGGCGGGATACGTGTGAAGAGGAACCGGCATGGCCTATCATATCAGTGGCGCAAGCCTGCGACGTTATGTGCTGTTCTGGATTGGTGCGCTTCTCGCTTTCGTCATCTTCCTTCTTGCCTTTCGCACCATTCTTCTCCCCTTTGTCGCGGGCATGGCGCTCGCCTATTTCCTTGATCCGGTGGCCGATTGGCTGGAGCGCCGGGGCCTGTCGCGCCTGATGGCCACCACATTCATTCTCGTCAGCTTCATCCTGATGTTTGCCATTTCGCTGGTGCTGATCATTCCATTGATCGTCAGCCAGTTCTCCCAGTTTGCGCAGCAATTGCCGCAATATCTGACGCAGTTGCAGCAGCTGATTGCCAACCCGGAGAATTCTTTCCTGCCCGGCTGGATGGCAAGCCAGGTGCAGACCGCCAAGGATAATTTCTCCAGTCTGATGAGCGAGGGTGCAGGTTTTCTCGGCGGGTTGCTCAGCCAGCTTTGGAATTCCGGCAAGACCATTCTCGATGTGATTTCACTGCTGATCATTACCCCGGTCGTGGCCTTCTATATCCTCCTGGACTGGGATCGCATGGTCGCCAAGGTGGATAGCTGGGTGCCGCGCGATCAGGTGGCGACCGTGCGCCAACTGGCCAACGAGATGGACCAGGCCGTGTCCGGTTTCATCCGGGGTCAGGGCTCGCTCTGCCTCATTCTCGGGATTTTCTATGCGGTCGGGCTCTCGCTGGTGGGGCTCAATTTCGGCCTGCTCATCGGTTTTGTTGCCGGCATGATCAGCTTCATTCCCTATATCGGCTCGCTTGTCGGTCTCGTGCTTGCCGTCGGCGTGGCGCTCGTACAGTTCTGGCCGGATTATGGCTGGATCATTGCGGTAATGGTGGTGTTCTTTGCCGGCCAGTTCATCGAGGGTAACATCCTGCAGCCCAAGCTCGTCGGCTCCAGCGTCGGCCTGCACCCCGTCTGGCTGATGTTTGCGCTGCTTGCCTTCGGCGCCATGTTCGGCTTTGTCGGCCTGATGATTGCCGTGCCGGCGGCTGCCGTCGTCGGCGTGCTTGTCCGCTTTGCAATCTCGCGGTATCTTCAGAGCGATATCTATTACGGCCACGCTGCCGAACTGCCCTGGGATGACACGACGGGCGTGGACGCCAAGGCCCTTCAACAACCTCCGACCGAAACATGACCGAAACGCTTGAAAAACCAAAGCGTCCGCGCGCCGAGCAATTGCCGCTGGCGCTGACGCATGATGCAGCCACGGGCCGTGACGATCTGCTGATCGCCGAGCCTGTCAGTGCAGCCGTGGCCATGATCGACGCCTGGCCGCACTGGAACGCGCCGGTGGTCATCCTCACCGGGCCTGCCGGCTGCGGCAAATCGCATCTGGCCAATATCTGGCGCGACAAGGCTGGCGCCACCGACATTCATCCGCAACTCGGTGCCGATGCAGCCACGATTGCCGCCGCAGGTCCTGTCCTGTTTGAAGATGCCGACCGCGCGGGCTTTGACGAAAACGAACTGTTCCACGTCATCAACAGCGTGCGCGAGAACCGCACCAGCCTGCTGATGACGGCAAGGCTCTGGCCGATGTCCTGGTCTGTCGAGCTGCCGGATCTGCGCTCGCGGCTGAAGGCGGCCACGGTGGTGGAAATCGGCGAGCCGGACGAGGATCTGCTCGGACAGGTGATCATCAAGCTGTTTGCCGATCGCCAGCTGACCATCGACGACCGGATCGTGGCCTATATCGTAGCGCGCATGGAGCGCTCGATGCAGGCCGCGCAAGGCACTGTCGAGCGGCTTGACCGGTTGGCGCTGTCGCGCGGCACCCGCATCACCAGGGCACTGGCCGCAGAAGTGCTCGAAAGCCTGGCTGGTGAAGACCAGATCGATTGACTGTCACAGTTCCGTCGTTGAAAAGTTATAAGCGCCATGAGTTGACCGGGAAACGCTGCCCGGTGCCTATATGACGCTTAAGGGGGGAAAGATGGACCAGATGTCGGAAACGCAGGACGGATCGATTGCCAATGCTGCCGAGGCGATTGATCTCCTCACCAGTCCTGAACGGTTCATCAACCGGGAATTCTCCTGGCTGCAATTTAATCGGCGCGTTCTGGAAGAAACGCTGAACACGGCGCATCCGCTGCTGGAGCGCGTGCGCTTCCTCTCCATTTCGGCCGCCAATCTCGACGAATTCTTCATGGTGCGCGTCGCCGGCCTCGAAGGTCAGGTGCGCCAGGGCATTGCGGTGCGCAGCCCCGACGGCAAGACGCCGGCCGAGCAGCTGGAAGATATCCTCAAGGAAATCGACAATCTGCAGATGGAACAGCAGGCCTCGCTCGCCGTGCTGCAACAATATCTCGCCCGCGAAGATATTCTGATCGTGCGGCCTGCCGCGCTGTCCGACGACGACCGCACATGGCTTGCTGCCGAATTCGAAGACAGCCTGTTTCCGATCCTCACGCCGCTTTCCATCGATCCGGCGCATCCCTTTCCCTTCATCCCCAATCTCGGCTTCTCGATGGGCCTGCAGCTGGACAGCAAGCTTGGCCGCGAACCGATGACTGCCCTCCTGCGCCTGCCGCCGACGCTCGACCGCTTCATCCGCCTGCCGGACGAGGGCGCAACGATCCGCTACATCACGCTGGAAGACGTGGTGAGCATGTTCATCGACCTCTTGTTCCCCGGCTACGAGGTCAAGGGCGCCGGCACGTTCCGCATCATTCGTGATAGCGATATCGAGGTGGAGGAAGAGGCCGAGGATCTGGTGCGCTTCTTCGAAACGGCGCTCAAACGCCGCCGTCGCGGCAAGGTCATCCGGATTGAGACCGATTCGGAAATGCCGATCTCGCTGCGCCAGTTCGTCGTGCAGGAGCTTGGCGTGCCGGACAATCGTGTCGCCGTCCTGCCGGGGTTCCTGGCCCTCAATACCATGTCGGAAATCGCCAAGGCACCGCGCGACGACCTGCGTTTCGAGCCCCATAATGCGCGATTTCCTGAACGCGTGCGCGAACACGCCGGAGATTGCCTCGCCGCCATCCGCGAAAAGGACATGGTGGTCCACCATCCGTATGAGAGTTTCGACGTGGTGGTTCAGTTCCTGATCCAGGCGGCGCGCGATCCCGACGTTCTGGCGATCAAGCAGACGCTGTACCGCACCTCGAATGACAGCCCGATCGTCAGGGCGCTGATCGATGCCGCCGAGATGGGCAAGTCGGTGACGGCGCTTGTCGAGCTTAAGGCGCGCTTTGACGAGGAAGCCAATATCCGCTGGGCGCGCGATCTGGAGCGCGCTGGCGTGCAGGTCGTGTTCGGCTTCATCGAGTTGAAGACGCATGCCAAGATGTCGATGGTGGTGCGCCGTGAAGACGGCAAGCTTCGAACCTATTGCCATCTCGGCACCGGCA
This sequence comes from Rhizobium sp. FY34, assembly GCF_005222845.1. Taxonomy (GTDB): domain Bacteria; phylum Pseudomonadota; class Alphaproteobacteria; order Rhizobiales; family Rhizobiaceae; genus Neorhizobium. The sequence continues at coordinate 364,644 of NZ_STFZ01000036.1, forward strand.
ATTACCACCCGATCACGGCCAAGATCTATACGGACCTGTCCTTCTTCACCTGCAGCCCGAAGATCGCCCATGACATGGCCAATGTCTTCAACTTCATCACCGGCTATGGCGAACCGCCGGAAAGCATGAAGCTGGCAGTATCGCCCTATACGATGCGCCCCCGGATCCTGCGGCATATCGAAGAGGAGATCGTGCATGCCAAGGAAGGCCGTCCCGCCAATATCTGGATGAAGATGAATTCGCTCGTCGATCCGGAAATCATCGATGCGCTTTACCGCGCCAGCCGCGCCGGCGTCGATGTGGACCTCGTCATTCGCGGCATCTGCTGCCTTCGCCCCAAAGTGCCGGGCCTGTCGGACAATATCCGCGTCAAGTCGATCGTCGGCCGCTTCCTGGAACACAGCCGTATCTTTTGCTTTGGCAATGGCTACGGCCTGCCGTCGGAAAAAGCGCTTGTCTATATCGGGTCTGCCGACATGATGCCGCGCAATCTCGACCGCCGCGTGGAAACCCTGGTGCCGCTCTTGAACCCGACTGTGCATGAGCAGGTCCTGTCGCAGATCATGCTGGGCAACCTGATTGACAACCAGCAGAGCTACGAGATATTGGCCGACGGGACGTCGCGACGTATGGAAGTCCGAAGGGGCGAGGAGCCTTTCAACGCGCAACACTATTTTATGACCAACCCAAGCCTTTCGGGGCGTGGGGAAGCCCTGAAGTCGAGCGCGCCGAAGCTCATTGCCGGCGTCATGTCCGGACGCAAGAAATAGTGATGCATGGTAAGATCTGAAGCCCAGGGGCGTCTCCCCGGAAGCGCTCCTGTTTCCGTTGTCGATATTGGCTCGAATTCCGTGCGCGTGGTCATCTATGAAGGCTTGTCGCGCGCGCCGACGACCCTGTTCAACGAAAAGGTGCTCTGCGGACTGGGCAAGGGTCTCGGCTCCACCGGACGCATGGATGACGAGGCGGTCAGCCGCGCGCTGAATGCGCTGCGCCGCTTCAAGGCTTTGTCGGATCAGGCCGGCTCCACCCGCATTTTCGTGCTGGCAACCGCTGCCGCCCGCGAGGCAAGCAACGGGCCTTCCTTCATCGAAAATGCCGAAGCCATTCTCGGTCAGCCTGTGCAGGTGCTGTCGGGCGAGGAAGAGGCGCTGTATTCGGCGCTTGGCGTCATCAGCGGTTTCAATGATGTGGACGGCATTGCCGGCGATCTGGGTGGCGGTTCGCTGGAACTCATCGATATCAAGGGGCGCGAAACCGGTCGCGGCATCACGCTGCCGCTTGGCGGGCTTCGCCTGTCGGAAGCCTCGGGCGGTGTCTTGTCGAAAGCCCGCAGCCTGGCAAAAAACCATGTGAAGGATGCGCAGCTTCTGTCGATGGGCGAGGGGCGGACCTTTTATGCGGTGGGCGGTACATGGCGCAATATCGCCAAGCTGCACATGGAAATTACCAATTATCCGCTGCACATGATGCAGGGCTACGAGTTGCAGTTCAACGAGATGCAGAACTTCCTGGAGCAGGTCGTTCTGTCCAAGGATAGCAAGGATCCCGCCTGGCAGTCGGTATCGAAGAACCGTCGTGCGCTTCTGCCCTTCGGTGCGGTCGCCATGCAGGAAGTGCTGTCGGTGATGAAGCCGTCGCGCGTTATCTTTTCAGCCCAAGGCGTTCGCGAAGGCTATCTCTACGCGCAATTGCCGCGCGACGAGCAGGATATGGATCCGCTGCTGCTGGCCGCCGATCAGCTTGCCATTCTACGTGCCCGCTCGCCCCGCCATGCGCGGGAACTGGCCGATTGGACCGGCCATATGGTGTCTTTCTTTGGCGTCGAGGAGACGCCGGAAGAGGCTCGCTATCGCCGCGCCGCCTGCCTTTTGGCCGATATTAGCTGGCGCGCCCACCCGGATTATCGCGGGCTTCAGGCGCTGAACCTGATTGCCCATTCCTCGCTTGTCGGCATCACCCATCCGGGCCGTGCCTATCTGGCGCTTGCCAATTATTACCGCTTCGAAGGCCTGCACGATGATGGCGCGACGGGTCCGCTGTCGCAGATTGCAACGCCGCGGCTTCTGGCAATGGCCAAGCTGCTGGGCGGGCTTTTGCGCGTCGTCTACCTGTTCTCCGCCTCGATGCCGGGCGTCGTCAACCACCTCTATATCCGGCGCGCCAGCAGTCCCGATCTTGATCTGGAATTCGTTGTACCGCACGAATACATCAATTTCGCCGGCGAGCGGCTCGATGGCCGCCTGCAACAGCTTTCGAAGCTGACGGGCAAGCGGCTCGCCTTCGTATTCGAGTAGGATTGCTCAGCTCTGCCGCATCGTCTTGCGGCGCAACGACAGAACGCCGATCGGTTCGTCGCGCCCCTTGACGAGATGCGCGCCGGCCGGGATAGCCTCTACATCCGGTGGCAGTGACAGGCGTGCCAGCAGATCCTGCGAGATCAACAGGGGCTGTTTCAAACTCTTGCAGAGGCCCTCGATGCGCGCTGTGGTGTTCACCACATCGCCGAAATAGCTGATCTTGTGGTGGAAAACGCCGATTTCCGCCGTGACGATCGAACCACCATGGAGGGCTGCCGACAGTTTCGGTACGCAGCCGAAACTCTTTATCCACCAGGTGGCGTCCTTCTCGATATCGTCCAGGATGTCGAACAGGCAGTTGACGCAACGGGCCGGTTCCACGCCTTCCTTCATCGGCCAGGTCACGATGGCGCAATCGCCGACATAATCATCGATCTCGCCGCCGTGCCGGCGCACATGGGGCGCAAAACTGGCGAAGACTTCACTCAGATATTCCTGTGCCCGCAGATCGCCGTGCTGACGCGCAAAGGCTGTCGAGCCAACCACGTCGATAAACATGAAGACGCGCTCCTCCTCGATCGGATGACGATACCGCCCGGTCAGGAGGCTCATGAAGACCTGACGCCCGAGCAATTGGCGTACCCGCAGGATGGTGATGCCGGAGAGGAAAAAGGCCAGCGTATAGAGGAAAGGCTTCGGCCGTAGGATGAGCAGGTTCCACCAGCTCGCCTCTGCAAGTCCGGTGATTTTCATCAACGTGCCCGCGGCCGCAAAACCGATGCCCGACAGAACGAAATAGATGGCAAGGCTGGAGAGGAAATAGCGGGGTGTGGAAAGGCGGCGCACGCGCTCGACCAATGTCTTCGACAGGTTCCCCGTCTCATAGGCGATCAGCGGCAGGCTGCAGGCCAGCGCATAGATGGCACCGATAAAGAAGGCTCCCTCGACGTCAAACACCATCATGTAGATAACGCCGGTCAGGGCGATGAAGCCAAACAGGAGCAACCACCGAAGATTGGATGTGACCGATCTGCCGCGCAGGGCGATCCTCTGCGATGTGGTCATGTTGCCGCCCGGTCTCCCATGTCACCATCGGGCGCAGTTTGTGCCAGATGTGCCCCCTGACACAGATAAAAAGCTTTGCCGGTCCGCGCAAGCGTTGATGCCGTCCGTCGTGCTGCGGCACTCTCGACAGATCATGACAATTGTCAGGCGGCCGCTGACCAGACAGCGTCCGCCCGGCGTTTCTAGCCCTGGTTTAGCGTGCAGCCAGGAAGTCGCTGACATCCAGGAGCACGAACTCATTGTCATCGGCTCTGTCGACGGCGCGTCCGGCGGAGAAGGGCAGGTTGTTGTCATTGCCGACAACGATATGCGTGGCGTCTACCACATCGACATTTTCGATGGTGACGAAGGGCATGGTGTAGATACCATCCTTGGCGCCCTGCTTGGCCTTGTTGTCCGGATCGGCAATGTTCATCAGGTCGATATAGCCGATCTTCCTTACGGCCTTGCCGGCATTTTCGTCCGACATTTCGATCTTGTAGATGCGCTTGTGGCGGGCAGGCTGGTCAAAGCAGGTGGGTTCCGGCTTCTTCGGATCGGCACAGGCCTTGTCGGCGGTGCCGGCACCACCGTCGCGCTCGATGACGAGGGCTGTCGTGCCATCGATCATGTTGAAATCGCCGATGGCCGCCCCGCCTTCCGACAGCGGATAGAGCCAGCTGCGACCCGTCCAGGATTTTGAAGCGGCATCGAGTTCGAGGATGCGCAGGGCCGTCTGGGTGTCGGCCTTTTCGACGGAACCGTCTTCCTTGAAGAGCGGTCCTTCCAAAAGGCCATAGAGCTTGGCGCCATCCTTCGACATCGCAAGACCTTCATAGCCGCCGGAGCGCTTCAGATTGAAGGCCGGCATCTTGGCGGTCGGGTTTGCCGGAACGGAGAGCGTCGTATTGTCCGGGGAGAGAACCGGCTTGCCATCGGCCAGCGTCGCGATCACGTCGGTCAGTTGGCCTTCTGTGTTGAATTTCAGGATATAGGGGCCGAATTCTTCACCGACAAAGAAACCGTCTGCCACCGGCTGGATGGATTCCACGTCGAAATCTGCACCGGTCAGATAGCGCTTGGCCGCGCCTTCCATCACGATCGGGAAGGGTGCCTTGCGATTGGGGTCGGAGAGGAAGACCGTGCCCAGGCGCTCGACTTTGCCGGCAGTCCAATCGAACTTGATATGGTGCAGCATCAGCATGGCGTCGCTGGAATTGGCCTTGGCGCCGAAACCGTTGTCGGACAGCGTCCAGAATGTGCCGTCCGCCATGGCCTTGATGCCGGAAAAGCCCTGCAGCGGCTGACCGTTAAAGGGCAGCGACAGGCCCGTCAGTCGTGCGCCATCCTTGCCGGGAATGGTGCCGAGCGCTTCCGTGCGCTTGCCGCTTGCGGTGAACTTGCCGGAGGTTTTCAGGAAATCGGCGGCATCGGCCGGTGCCGGGATCATCGTGTTGGCGGGAATGACCGACTGGGCCACAAGCTTGGCCGGAAAAGCCTTTTCATCGGCAAAGGCCGCAGAGCTGATGACAGCGCAGAGGGCGACGGAGGCAAGAAGCAGTCGGATCATGGCAGCACCTATGGTTGAAAGATGAGGATCACCTCATAGGTGCTGCAAATGACAGCTTCTTGAAACCGGGCCGAAATTTCCTTGAAGCTTTTAAGACAGATCAAGCGCCAGCGCCGCAAAGCTTGCCAGCCAGTGCTCGCCCATATAGTCGCCCGCCACATGCGCAAGACCGGCATCCAGATGCATATCGGCTGACGCCTCAAACACAGGGCGGCGCGCATCCTCCGGGGAAAGTGGTGCTGCCAGCGCGCGAAAACACCAGGCCCGGCTGAGGTTCAACCCATCCAGATGGGCGATCTTACCGTCCGAACGATCCGAAACGCTGGCCGGCCGAAACAGGGTCTGCGGACTTTGCAGGGCCGCCTCCGGCAGGAACCGGTCAAACCAGGGGCGAAACTCGTCTACGGGCAGAAGCCGGCGCATGCATTCCGCCTCAATCAGCGCCGGCGACAGGAATTCGTCGCCAGATTGCTCGCCCCAGGCCGGGCAGTTTTCATCCGCGCCGTACCATATGCGCGCGGTCTGCGTCAGCAGGCCCCGCAAGGCTTGGTCCTGCGCTGCATCGGCATAATCGGCGGCAAGCCGCAGAGCAAAGGCGGTGTTGTAATGCGTGCCGACACGCACCGGATAGGTGGCAATCGGCAGGAACTGCCGAAACCTCTCGACGAGCACCTGCGTCAGCGGCTGGAGAAGGTGCGCAAAGCGGCGATCCTCAAGCCCCTCCAGTTCGGCGGCGAGCTTCAAAAGCCAGCCCCAGCCATAGGGGCGCTCATAACCGCGCGACAGAGGCCGGGCAAAATAGGCGCATTCGCCGGCGATCGCTTCCGGTGTCAGCTGTGCCGCAAACAATGCGCGGATCGCCGCAGCTTGAGGGCCGGCGGGAAAGCGCTTGAGGATGCGGGCCAGAAGCCAGTAGCCATGCACGCAGGAGTGCCAGTCGAAACTTCCGTAGAAGACCGGATGCAGCTGGCGCGGCGTGCCGCCATCCTGCACCCCATTCCAGGTGTGGGCCAGATGGTTGGGATATTCCCGCGTCACATGGCCAAGGGCAATGCCGGCAAAGCGGTCGGCAAGCTTTGCGTCAAACACGGCGGTCATGGCAGATCCCTCACGCGTGGGTCAGGCCGGCATGTCCACGGTCTCGACCTTCTTGTCGATGAAGCGCAGCGCCACGGCGCCTGAAATCAGCTTCAGCGCCGGTTCGCCGAAGAGATCCCGCCGCCAGCCCTGTAAAGCCGGAACATCGGCGTTTTCGCCTTCGGTGGCAATCTTGTCGAGGTCTTCGCTATTGGCCAGAACCTTTGGCGCCACGCCATGCTTTTCCGAGGTCAGGCGCAGCAGGACCTTCAAAAGCTCGACGGCCGATTGCGCGCCTTCCGGCGTATGCACATGCTTTGGCGCATGCGGCATATCGGTCTTTGGCAGTGCAAGCGCCGTGTTGACGGCTTCCAGAATGGCAGCACCTGAAGACGAGCGTTCCCAGCCCTTGGGTATGGTGCGCAAGCGCCCCAGTGCTTCGCTATCCTTCGGCTGCTGCTGGGCAATCTCGAAGATCGCATCGTCCTTCAGCACGCGCGAGCGCGGTACATTGCGGGCACGCGCTTCGCGTTCACGCCAGGCCGTGACATATTTCAGAATGGCCAGTTCCTGCGGCTTGCGCAGGCGCGATTTCAGCCTCAGCCAGGCATCATCGGGATGCATGTCATAGGTCTCGGCGCTTTCCAGCACCGCCATTTCTTCGGCCACCCAGGTGGTGCGGCCTTCGTTTTCAAGCTTCGCCTTGAGCATCTGGTAGACGTCGCGCAAATGCGTGACGTCGGCCAGCGCATAATCCAGCTGCTTTTCCGAAAGCGGCCGACGGCTCCAGTCGGTGAAGCGCGACGACTTGTCGATCTGCACATTCTTGATCCGCTGAACCAGCTGATCATAGGAAATCGAATCGCCAAAGCCGCATACCATGGCGGCCACCTGCGTATCGAAGATCGGATGCGGGATGAGCTTGCCCAGATGATAGACGATTTCCAGATCCTGGCGCGCCGCATGGAAAACCTTCACCACGGCGGAATTGGCCATCAGCGCAAAGAAGGGCGCAAGATCGATACCCTTGGCCATCGGATCGACGATGACTTCCAGATCGGGACTTGCCATCTGGATCAGGCAGAGTTCAGGCCAGAAGGTGGTCTCGCGCAAGAACTCGGTGTCGACAGTGACAAATTCCGATTGTGCAAGCTTTTGGCAGGCATCCTCAAGTGCGGCGGTGGTTTCAATCATCAGCTTCAGTCGATGGCAAAGGATAAGGATCGGTCAACCTTCCTTTCCCTTTCGCGCGCCATTGTCAACACTCCGGGGCATTTGTGTGGTGGCGGCGCTGGTTATCCCGTCTTTCTTGCAAGGCCGCGCTCCGCTTTGCTTGCCCGCACTGCGTTAATATTGTCGCGATGTACACGCTCATAGGGTTCGAAATAGAAGATCCAGCCTTCTGCAATCTCGCCGGACACAAAATCCTTCAGGGATTGCCGATCAAGCGCCGGGTCGTCGATCTGGGCGAGAAGGCGCTGTAGATAGAGGCGATTGGCGGCAATCAGGCCGCGATCATAGCCGCCTGCGGCAATCTGCTCCGGTCTGCCGTGATTGGGCAGGATATGGCGGGGCGCAAGGCGGTCCAGCCGCTCGAGGTCGGCAATATGACGGTGCAGACCTTCCGGCTCCGAGACATAGGTGATTGTATCTTCCAGCGTGTCACCGGCCATCAGCAGACGCTCTTCCGGAAGCCACAGTACGGTCCCATCTGCACTGTGGATGTCGAACTGAAGGAGCTCGACACGGCGGGTGCCGACCGTCAAGCTCAGCCGTTTGTCAAACAGCCGGTTGGGCAGGATCAGAGGCGCAATCGGCGGGTCCTTCTTGGCAAGGTCTGCCTCATTGTCCACCATGGCCAGAGCCGTCAGCGGATTGGCGATGATCGGGCAGTCGAAAAACACCTGGTTTCCGGCAATGTGGTCGCTGTGCCAGTGGCTGAGCACAACCTCTATCTCAAGAACACCGAGGCTCTCCAGATGCGCCCGCACGAACCGGGCATGCTGAAGCGAGATATGCGTGTCATAGACGAGCGCCTCCTGCCCGCAGACCACGGCATAGCTGGCAGTGCCCAGGCTATAGGCGCCGTCATCCAGCCAGTTTGGCTCTTCGGAATGCAGGCGCTTGCCCTCGATTCGTCCATCGTAATAGGCGAAAACACCCGGTGCCGGTTGCAGGATGCGCAGGTTCTCGGTGAAATTGGTCACAAGCTTGCCATCCCATTGTTGGAACAGCGCGTCATGTGACACGGATATAGGCGGTCATGCCGGTCTTCTGGTGTTCGATCACATGGCAATGCAGTACCCAGTCTCCAATATTATCGGCAACTAATGCAAGCTGGACCTTTTCATCCGGAAGCACAAGATAGGTATCGGAAATCAGTGGTGGAGCGCTGCGCAGGTTCGAAGCAATCACTTGAAAATTCATGCCATGCAGGTGGATGGGATGCGCATGCGGCGTATTGTTGGTGAGGTTGAAGATATAGGTTTTGCCAAGCTTCAGCTCCGCCAGCGGCGCGCTCGGGTCCGACGTATCGCCCGGCCACGGCACCTTGTTGATTGCCCAGAAGGAATAGCCCAGCGTGCCGCAGATGGAATCGCGTGCGGCGTTTTCGGCCGTGGCGCTCAACACAAGCGGGATTTCCTCGGCGCTTGAAAGGTCCGGCGCTGTCCAGGGATTTTGCGGCAAGGCTTTCACATCCTGAAGGTCGCGCTTCAGCGTCGAGCCTAGGGCTGCAAAACTCGCAACCGTCTTTGGCGCAGACGGGCGGATATCGAGGAGCGAAACGGTGGCGCCGTCCTCGTCGGGCATGCGTAGTAGGAGATCGAGCCGCTGGCCGGGGGCAATCATGGCTGTGTCGAACGGGGTGGGGGTGGGCAGCGGTTGCCCGTCCAGCGCGATGATCATGGCCAGAGCGCCCTGAAGCTTCAGCGTATAGATGCGGGTCACGTCGGTTGCGACGATTCGCAGTCGCACCAGTCCGCCAGCCGGTGCCGTATAGCGCGGCTCCACCTGCCAATTGGCACCGCGCACGGTGCCGAATGTACCGGTGCGGGCTGCATCGCGCGGCTTGAACTGCTCGATGAACTGGCCGTCGCCGCCCAGCCGCCAGTCGCGCAGGTTCAGCGCAATCTCGGCATCGAAGACCGGGTCATCCGGGTTTTCCACGATAATCAGCCCGGTCATGCCGCGACCCATCTGGGTCAGCGTGTTGCAATGTGGGTGATACCAATAGGTGCCGGCATCCGGCGGCGTGAAGCGATAGTCGAAACTGTCGCCCGTATAGATATAGGGCTGGGTAAGGAAGGGCACGCCATCCATGCGGTTGTCGATGCGAAGCCCATGCCAGTGCACTGTGGTCGGCTCATCCAGATGGTTGGTGAATGTGGCGTCAAAGGCCTCGCCGCGTTTCATCCGCAAGGTCGGCGGCATAGGGTCGCTCGCGCCATCATCGACCGCATAGGTCATCACGCCGCGCGTCAGCTGCTGGCCATTCAAAAGCGCATCCGTCTGGCGTGCCTGAAGGCGGATCGGCGTTGCCGCCTGGGCTCTGGCATCCAGAAGGCTTGCCGCACCAAGGCCTGCGCCATAGAGGCCAAGCCCTGCGGAGGCCTTCAGGAGCGTGCGGCGAGACAATCGAAGCATGGGAACCACGTGGCGTTGGTCTGTGTCTGCGCCTGCTTAAACCTGAGCGCAGCCGTCAGCAATATGGTGAAAAGCGCGAATTGCCGCAGTTTCCTCTACTTTGGCGCCTCGTCGCCGGAACGGCGTTCATCGCCTGGAGCGCCGGCCATGCGGTTGAAATAGGCCGAGGTGCGCAAAAGCGCGCGAAACCGTCCGGGCCTTTGCGGTGGCGGCACGGCTTTCCGTGCCTTCATGCGCACCAGTGTGAAGAACAGAAAGCCCATGAAGATGAACGAGGTATAGATGAAAAACACCGACGGGCCGATGAATTGCAGGAGCAGCGAAGCAATCAGCGGGCCAATGGTGGCGCCGATCGACCAGAAGAACAGAAGGCCTGCTGAAACGAGTGCATGTTCGCCGGGCTTTGCGAAATCATTGCCGTGCGCCGAACACAGCGAATAGAGCGGCATGGCAAAGGCGCCATAGATGAAGATGCCGATGATATTGGCCGTCTCGTCGGTGCCGGCAAAGAAAGACAGGTAGCCGCCTGACAGTATGGTGCCGATCGTGGCCCAGCTGATGACGCTGCGGCGATCCAGCCGGTCGGAATAGATCCCGAGCGGATATTGCAGCACCACGCCGCCGATAATGCCGGCGCTCATGAAAGTGGCAATCGAAGTGATGCTCATGCCGATCTCCTGCGCATAGATCGGCCCGATATTGCGAAACGCCGCCATGCTGAGGCCAACGGCAATGACGCCGACGACAGACAGCGGCGAGATGCGCCACACCGCGCGGATATCGGTGCTGATGGCTTCCGGCGGGGCAGGGCTTGACCGGTCGGCCACCGAAATCGGCACCAGCGACAGGGCCATGGCCATGGCAATCAGCGAAAAGATCACCGGACCTTCCACGCCAAAGGTCGGGATCAGATATTGCGCGGCGGTGACCGAGGAGAGATCGACAAGCCTATAGACAGACAGCGTGCGCGCCCTATTGGCATTGGTCACCTTGGCATTGATCCAGCTTTCCACCACGGCAAACAGGCTTGCCACGCAAATGCCGATGACAAAGCGCATCAGCGCCCAGAACAGCGGCGAGGTGATGAGCGGCATCAGGATGGAACAGCAGGCGCAGATGGCAGCCATGGCGGCAAAGGTGCGGATATGGCCGATGGAGCGCAGGATACGCGTAACATTGAGGCAGCCGACAGCAAAGCCGATACTGTAGCCGGCGCCGATCAGGCCGATCGTGGAAGGCGAAAAGCCTTCCGCCGAGCCGCGCAGCGCAATGAACGTGCCCTGCAAGCCATTGCCGCCGATCAGGATGCCGGCGGTGACCAGAAGCGGAATGAGCGGGCGGATGGTCGACATCGCAATCGATTTTCCTGCAAGGACGGCACGACCGGGATTGTTCCCCGCACCATTCCTCACGTCTTATCGATGCAACACGGGTAAAAACAGCGCAGAGCGTGAATTCATCGATCAGGAAAATCGATCGGTTGGCTGAAGCCGTTCAGAAGAATGCCCGTCCGGCCACGGCCTGCGCGAAGGTGGCGGCGACGACGGCGATCGAAATCAGCGCGCTGGCTGCAAGGCCCGGTATGATCCAGCGGGGCGCAAAACGGTCAAGCATCAGGCCGGCCAGCGGCAGCGCCTGCATGATATGGGTGGCAAAGAAATGCGGCACGCGCAGGTCTCCGCCGGTCCGCGACCAGCCGAACAGCGGCAACCCGCCGATGTCAGTCTTGATGCCGCCGACCCAGTGGCCGGGACCATCGATCTGGCCGCCGCCGAGCGCAAAGGCGGTCACCAGTGTCAGCAGGCTTCCGAGGATCAGACCCCAGGCGCCGCCGAGTTGCAGCCCGCGTGGCGAAGATTGCGCCGGGCGAAAGACGAGGTAGAGCCCGATGACGAAGCTCGACAGGACCAGAAACGCGGCGCCGACGCCCATGATGTTATAGGCCATTGCCTCGATCGGCGTCTCGGCATTGAAATGCGAGGCACGACCGCGCGCCGCCTGAAGCGTGATATAGAGGACCTCGCCAGTGGCAGTCACCGCGGCCGTCAGGCTCGCCAGCCAGACGCCCCAGCCCGTCTTGCTGGTGCTTTCGATCAGCGGCAAAAGCAGGAGCATCGTGCCCAGCATCAGCGCCAGCGAGGCCTGAAACTTCAGCGGCTTTGACCAGACGCTGATGCCGTTCAACAGGCGCTCATCCAGCAGAAGGGCGGCAAGGCTTGGCACAGCGAGTGCGGCCGAGAGCCCGATGGCAACGATCAGAACGCGGCTTGCGGCATGCGCCTCAATGCCCGGCAGGGCAGGCCGGCTATGGGGCAATCTCGGCATATCGTGGAAAATCAGCGTCATCGGATCAGACCTTCTTGACGAGGAGGGCGGCGTGCGTCGCCGATGTCAGGTAAAACAGCAACAGGCCAAGCGGCCCGAACATGAATGTCGCAGCCAGAATAGGCACTTGCAGCACACGGTTGAACCGGCGTCTGTCCGCCTCCACGGCAATCCAGCTGCCGATGAAGAGATCGAAGGCGAGGTAATGCACCCAGCCGGCCACCAGCACCGGATCGCTCGCAAACAGCGCCCGCACCTCGGTAATGGAGCCAAAGCCGCCGGCCTCGACGCGAAAGAAATAGACGAAGATCAGAGTGGCATAGGTGAGCGACAACCCGCCGATCAGCGCATAGCGCAGGCCGGCGATCAGCATCGGCCAGCGGGGCAGGAGGATGAGGGCGATCCAGCCGGCCATGGCCGCCGTGCTGGCTGCGGAAAAGAGCGTATCGAATGGCATAGGATCCTCATCTTGTCGGTGACAAGATCAAGCATGACGCAAAACCAGGCATTGTCAAGATTGGTTTTGACAGGCTGTCCTCGAGGCCGTTATGAAGGGGAATGGCAAGACGAACGGCATATCATCACGGAGACCTGCGCAAGGCGCTGGTGGACACAGGCCTCTACATGCTGGAGGAACTCGGTCTGGAGGAACTTTCGCTCCGCAAGATCGCCGCCCGCGTCGGCGTCTCCCATGCCGCCCCCGAACATCATTTCCCGACCCTGAGGCACCTGCTGACCGCCTTTGCCGTCGAGGGCTTCCGGCTGTTCGCAGCCTCGATGCGCTCCGCCATGGCGCAAGCCCCTGATGATCCGGCAGAACAACTGCGCGCCGCCGCCCGCGGCTATCTCGCCTTTGCGAGCACGCGCCCGCATCTCTTCCGCCTGATGTTCACCGCCAACCGCCTCGACTGGGACGACCCGGCGCTCGGGCCGCCGTCAAACGCGGCGCACGCCGTGCTTGAGGAAATCTCGTTGCCGGTGGCGAAACGCCTGAAGCGCGACACGCCGGAGGGCAGGGCGGCTGTCGAACAACTCGTCTGGTCGCAGATCCATGGCCATGCGCATCTGTTGATCGATGGCAAGCTCGCGCCGGAGGGCGATGGCGGCACCGGCTGCGAGCCCTTCGCCGCCCCGCTCGATCTGGCAAGCGTGCTTCTGCCGGATTGAGGCGTGGGGGCTGGCGGGTTTGCGCCAGAAGGTGTCGTGGCGGCAGTTGCAAAACCAGCTGTCATCCCATTGATATGTGAAGCCTGCTAATCAGCAATTTTCATTGTTATTGGCAGGCCTCTATGTGGTTCTCGGGACCCGACAGGAAAATCATCAGTGTCCTCTTCGTCCTTGCCGTGACGCAGGTCATTGGGTGGGGTACGGTCAGCCTTCCCGCCATCATCGGCCGGCAGATTGCCGCCGATCTTGGCATGAAGATCGAAGTCGTATTCGCGGGCAGTTCAGTCCTGTATGTCGTCATGGGCCTGTGGGCTCCGGTGCTGGCGAAGGCGTTCACGCAGTTCGGCGCCCGCCACGTCATGATGGCCGGAACTGTTCTTGCCGCGCTGGGCTTTGTACTGCTGTCCGTTTCAACAGGGCCAATGCTCTATTTCGCCGCCTGGGTGATCCTGGGCACGGCCGGCAGCGCCACGCTGACCACAGCCGCCTATATCATGCTGAACGAAGTCGCTGGCCGGAACGCCAAGAGCGCCATCGGCGCACTCATGTTGGTGACGGGATTGTCCAGCAGCATCTTTTGGCCGACGACCGCATTGATTTCGCAGGCTGTCGGCTGGCGTGGCACCTGCCTTGTCTATGCGGCAATGATGGTGCTGGTTTGCCTGCCATTTTATGTCTTCGGCTTGCCGCGCAGGGCATCAGCGGGCGAGGCGGTGAACCCTTCACAGTCGAAAACCGAGATGATGACTGGCGCGCGCAAAAGCACATTCGCTCTGATCGTAACAGCAATTGCGCTCAACGCCTTCGTGACCTTCGGGTTTTCTGCCGTATTGATCGAACTCTTGCAGGCGGAGGGATTGCCGACGTCGCAGGCGATTGCCTTCGGCTCTATGCTGGGGGTCATTCAGGTGTGTGCTCGCGGTCTGGATTTCTTCGGTGGCGGTCGGTGGGATGGGATCACCACCGGCCTTGTCGCCGGTCTTGGCCTGCCTGTCGCCATGCTGCTGCTCATCGTGGGCAATGGCGCCTATTGGACAATCGCCGGCTTCATTCTGATCTATGGCCTGGGCAGCGGCGCTTTGGCGGTGTCCCGCGCCACCATCCCTCTGGTATTCTACGACAAGGCCGAATTTGCCAAAGCAACGTCACGCATCGCGCTGCCGCTCAATCTGATTTCGGCTGCATCGCCTCCGATCCTCATCAGCCTACTCACACAGTTTGGCAGTCACGTCCTTCTTGGTCTCGCCGCACTATGCTCATGCGGTGCGCTCCTGATTCTGTTTTTTCTCAGCCGCCGCCGGCCGGCGGTCGAGGCAGATTCAGTTCTGGATCGACGGACGGCCGTCCAGTTCCACTGTAGAACGGCTTCAGCCGCGCCCGCACACCATCAAGATCAAGATGGCGGTCAATTCCGCGGAGCAGATGGTCAGCAGGAACGTGATCATTGAGGCAGAAGTCGTAGAAGAGCTGCGCCGGAGCAGTCTGACATCCCATCATCGCTCAATCCGCCGCAAATCCATTGGAGAATTGAATCAGGGAGGCTCAACAAAAGCAACCCTGAATTGAGAACTCAGCAGTTTGACCACTGGGAGCGCTTGCACAAACAATCTGTTGTTAGATACCAGTGAAACACAGACAGCGACATGCAGCGGGAAACAAAATGCGCCCAGCTTTTAGATATATTGCAGCAGCAATTGGATTTGGCGTCCTCATCAGCGTTGGCGTGGTCGTGAAGGGACTGCTTCACGCCAACGACTACATTGACCGATGCGCTGACGAAACCTCAGGACGATACATTTTCGATAAGGAGGCGCGAGTCACCGCCTGCAAATGATCGAATAACCGCCAGACGAACGAGTACGAGTTTTTCAACGGTATCGGCCACCGGCGGACCTAGCTGCTCGGCCCCCTCTCGTCTTTGTACGTTCAAATTGCAGTCAATCCGCCGGAGCTCCGTCGTCAGGCTAGGCCCTCTTCCTATCCTGAGATAAAGCCCACGCCACGCCCCACGCCTCCAGCCTTGACAAAGCAGGCGGGTCATGCGCTTTTCCGCCCGATTTTCTATCGGTCACGCGCCTGCCTTGATGGCGCCCTTTCGACCGTCACATATCGGGAAACTTGACCATGCACCGTTACCGCAGCCACACCTGTGCCGCCCTGAAGAAGTCCGATGTCGGCGCGACCGTCCGCCTGTCCGGCTGGGTCCACCGCGTCCGTGACCATGGTGGCGTTCTCTTCATCGATCTTCGTGACCATTACGGCATGACGCAGGTGGTCGCCGATCCGGACAGCCCCGCCTTCAAGGTGGCCGAAACCGTGCGTGGCGAATGGGTCATCCGCATCGATGGCGTCGTCAAGGCCCGCTCGGAAGACACCATCAACAAGCAGATGGCAACCGGCGAGATCGAGCTTTACGCCCAGGAAATCGAAGTTCTTTCGGCTGCCAAGGAATTGCCGCTGCCGGTCTTCGGTGAGCCGGACTATCCGGAAGATGTGCGCCTGAAGTATCGCTTCCTCGATCTTCGCCGCGATACGCTGCACAAGAACATCGTCAAGCGCACGCAGATCGTCTCGGATATGCGCAACCGCATGAACGAAATCGGCTTTGGCGAATATACAACGCCGATCCTGACGGCATCCTCGCCGGAAGGCGCGCGCGACTTCCTCGTGCCGAGCCGCATCCATCCCGGCCAGTTTTTCGCGCTGCCGCAGGCGCCGCAGCAGTATAAGCAGCTTTTGATGGTGGCCGGTTTCGACCGCTATTTCCAGATCGCGCCCTGCTTCCGCGATGAAGACCCGCGTGCCGACCGCCTGCCGGGCGAATTCTACCAGCTCGACGTCGAAATGAGCTTCGTTACCCAGGAAGACGTGTGGAACACGATGGCGCCCGTCATCACCGGCGTTTTCGAGAAATTCGCCGATGGCAAGCCGGTCACCAAGGAATGGCCGCGCATTGCCTATGACGAAGCGATCCGCAAATACGGTTCCGACAAGCCGGATCTGCGCAACCCGATCGTCATGGAAAATGTCACGGATCACTTTGCCGGCTCCGGCTTCAAGGTGTTTGCCGGCATGATCGCATCGAACCCGAAGGTCGAGATCTGGGCCATCCCGGCAAAGACCGGTGGTTCGCGCGCCTTCTGCGACCGCATGAACGCCTGGGCGCAAGGCCAGGGCCAGCCGGGCCTCGGCTATATCTTCTGGAAGGAAGAGGACGGCAAGATTGCCGGCTCCGGTCCGCTTGCCAAGAACATTGGCGAGGAACGCACCGAAGCCGTGCGCACCCAGCTTGGTCTTGACGCGGGCGATGCCTGCTTCTTCGTGGCCGGCGAACCGTCGAAATTCTACAAGTTTGCCGGTGAAGCCCGCACCCGCGCCGGCGAGGAGCTGAACCTTGTCGATCGTGATCGGTTCGAGCTGTGCTGGATCGTCGATTTCCCGTTCTTCGAATGGAGCGACGAGGACAAGAAGCTCGATTTCGCCCACAACCCCTTCTCCATGCCGCAGGGCGGGCTGGAAGCGCTGGAAACCCAGGATCCGCTGACGATCAAGGCCTATCAGTATGACGCCGTCTGCAACGGCTTCGAAATTGCCTCGGGCTCCATCCGTAACCAGTCGCCGGAGCTTATGGTGAAGGCGTTTGAAATGGTCGGCCTGTCGAAGGCGGATGTGGAAGAGCGTTTTGGCGGCATGTACCGCGCGTTCCAGTATGGCGCGCCTCCGCATGGCGGCTGCGCTTTCGGCATCGACCGCGTTGTGATGCTGCTCGTCGGCGCCAAGAACCTGCGCGAAATCACGCTGTTCCCGATGAACCAGCAGGCGCAGGATCTGTTGATGAATGCGCCGGCACCGGCCCAGCCCAAGCAGCTGATGGAACTGTCGCTGCGGGTTATGCCGCCGCAGAAAAAGGACTGATTGTTTTCTTCTGTCCAATGAAAAGGGGCCCCGAAAGCGTTATGCTTTCGGGGCCCTTTCTGTGTCAGGCTCTGTCTGGCCTGGCTGAATCTCAAGCCTGTGCCGTCAGGCTGCTGTCGAGAAAATACCATTGGTCGAGATTTGCCAGAATCACCGGTTCGATCACGGCATTCAGCAGGGCGATATCCTCCATGAGCCGCGCGCCGGGCTTGTCCTCCGGCGGCAGTGTAATGGGCGGCAGGGCGCGACAGACGAACCTGAAGCCATCCTGGCGCAGATTGTACCATGGGCAGATCGTTGCCCCGGTCATGCGCGCCAGCCTTATGGTCATGGCCAGATTGCCCTCAAGATGGGGTTCTCGCCCAAATAGGGGGCCGCGAATATAACCACCCACGCCTTCGTCGCAAAAGGCTGAGACGATGCCGCCGGCTTTCAGCACCCGCACCGCCGGGCGTATGCCCTGAAGGCCGGGTGGCAGAAAATGCACGCCGGTCTTGCGCCGCACGCGCTGGGCAATCCATGCCTTTGCGCGACCGGCTGGAGGGGTGTAGTTCACATAAGGGGTCAGGCCAACGGGCTTGAGCAGAATGGGGCAGATCTCCCAATTGCCGAGATGCATCCCAACCGCAATCACCGGGCCGCGTTTCGCGGCCTCAACCACCCAATCGAGATTGTGCACTTCGAGCCGCTCGAGATGGTGCTTCAATCGGGTAATGATCGAAAATTCCGTCAGAATACGTCCCTGCGTCTGGCAGTTTTTCAAAAACAGCGCCTCTTGCTCTTCGGCGCTGAGATCAGGCCGCAGGGCAGCAATGGTGGCGCGCGCCCGCGCGCTGGCATTCTTGTTGACATGCGGTTGCGCAAGCTTGCCGAGCGACGCGCCAAAGTGCGTGCAAGCGTCCATGGGCAGCAGTTTCAGGCCATAATGGACAAGCAGGTTGATGCCATTCCAGATATTGTCATGAACCCAGTATTGAAGAAAATGCCGCCGTTGCTGGCGATCACCCAAAAGCGCGGCAAGCGTGGGCGCCTCGCTCTGGCGGTAAAACCATGCCCGGCGCTTTTTCGGGGGTACCTTTGCGCTTTTCGGCTCGTCATTCATCCATCTTGGCTTTCATTGGCTCTGCATACCTTTAACGGCGATGCAGCATCACAGGCAGACCGCTCTTTGACGTGAGTGTCAATCGGCATGGGGCTCACCCTTGTGGCTATCCAGCACCCACACCCGAAACCGTTGCGCAAAGATGGCCAGACACAGGTTTGACTCGGTGAGGCAGAATTGCAAGTCGCCTGGGCCGGCGGCAAAGGCAATGTCGCTGGAGGGCGCTGGCCTGCCCGCCAGAATGGGGACGCTCATCACGCTGGTTGCCACGCAGATCGATCCCTGCGCATTGCACGACAAGGAACGTGGGGTGCTCAGTCTGTGCGCGCATCAGTTAAAGCTCAGTTTTATTTGATAGGTTATCATATTTAGAAATAAAGATGTGAGCCGTGTGCGATATATATTGGTATATTTAAAACTGTTTTCAGTGTGAAACCTTATCTCAAGATTCTTGACGTATAGGTCAGTATGTCAATTTTTGGAAAATTAGATGTATAAGCTGTACGTCACGCGCGGTTCCGGCAATTGCTTCAAGCCATTCTTGACACTCTCTCAGCTTGAAATCCCCTTTCAAGTTGTCGAGGTGAATGTGCTTGAGGGCGAAACCCGATCGCCTGAATTCTTGTCGCTCAACTCGGCCGGTAGCGTGCCCTATCTCGTCACGGGCGAGGGCCAGGGCGTCGGTGAATCGAATGCCATGCTGTGGCTGATTGCCGATGGCACGGACCTGATGCCGCGCTCGCCGCTGGAACGTGCGCAGAGCCTGCAATGGATGTTCTTCGAACAATCAAAGCTGGAGCCGATGATTTCTCCGGCGCGCTTCCTTGGCCATATCGTGCCGGAACGCGGGGTCGGCCGCGAAGCCGAGATCGCCAGCTGGCGCCAGCGGGCGGCCACGGGGCTCGCCACGCTTGACGCGCATCTGGCAGACCGGCATTTCATGCTGGGTGACCATTATGGCATCACCGATATCGCGGTCTTCGGCTATGTGCATGTCTCCGATGAAGCGAGCATCGACATGGATCGCTTCCCTGCCGTCAAGGCCTGGATGGCGCGTGTTGAATCAACGCCCGGCTTCAAGCCGCTTTCGACGCTTTGCGACGGTGCCATAGCTTTCTCGGCCCGTGGAGATACGGGCTGATGAGCAGTTCGCATGCTGGCCCGGAACCGATCGCGCCTGCCAGTCCCCAGTGGAGAAAGGACCGCTGGACGCTCAATCAGCTCAGCACAGCGGTCTGGCTGTTTGATATCGATCAGGGCAGGGTGGTCTGGGCCAATGCGGCCGCACTCGATGTCTGGAATGCCGCATCGCTGGAAGAGTTGCAGTCGCGCGATTTGAAATCCGACATGTCGCCGGCGGTCAGCCGTAGGTTGCAGCAATATCAGGCCGATTTTATCAGCCATGGTGCCAGTTTTACCGAAATGTGGACACTCTATCCGCGCGGCGTGCCATCTCCGCTGAATGTGCGGTTCAGTGGCGCCCATCTCGATGATGGTCGCATGGCCATGCTGTGCGAGGGACGAAGTGAGGCAAGTCTGCAACCGGATACAATCCGGAGTGCCGATGCGCTTCTGCACACGCAGATGATGATTTCCCTGCACGAACTGGATGGTCGAACGCTCTATTCGAACCCTGCCGCCCGCGCCAGTTTCGATAGTCAGCAGCAGGATCTTTCTGCGCGCTTCGTCCATCCGGCTGACTATGAGCGGTTGATGCTGGAGATTCGCAGCCAGCTGGAGGTCAGCCTGATTGCCGAAGTGCTCACCGCTTCTGGCCAGCGCTGGCACGAATTGACGGTGCGTTCCTGCCATGATCCGGTTTCTGGCCGTCCATCGGTTCTCGTCAGTTCCACCGATGTGACAGAGTTGAAAGAGGCCGAAGCACTGGCCCATACGCGCGCGCATCACGATCCACTGACGGGGCTTCCCAACCGCCTGGCCATGCCGGCTTTGTTTGCCTCGCTCGTCAAGCAGGCGGATCTGAAAGGCGCGCATCTGGGTGTGCTGTTCATTGATCTCGATCAGTTCAAGGCCATCAATGATACGCTCGGCCATCTGCAAGGCGATGGCGTGCTGATGGAAGTGGCGCGGCGCCTGTTTGAATTGCGGATGCAGGACGATGCGGTGATCCGGCTTGGCGGCGATGAATTCCTGTTCGTCGCCATGGAGAGCCGCGATGAACCGGGGCGCATCGCAAGCCTTGCGTCGCGCATTCTCGAGCGACTGGCCTTTCCCGTGCATGGAGAGCGCCGCAAGCTGATGGTGACGCCGAGCGTCGGCATTGCCCGCTATCCCGAACATGGGCGGGATGCCGAGCTTTTGATGCAGCGCGCGGACCTTGCCATGTACGAGGCGAAGGCTGCCGGACGCAATCAGTATCGCCTCTATGACGAAACCATGCGCAACCGGCGTGACGAGGAAATGGAGCTGCTGGCGGAACTGCGCGAGGCCCTGCGTCGTGGACAGATCGAGCCCTATTACCAGCCTCGTTATGCACCGCATGCGCGGCGCATGGTCGCCGTCGAGGCGCTGGCCCGCTGGAACCATCCGGAACGGGGGATGATCTCGCCGGCAGACTTCATTCCGCTTGCCGAAAAGTCCGGTCTCATCAACCAGCTTGGCACATCAATTCTGGAGCAGGCGGTGCGCCAGCGCTGCGAATGGCAGCGCCGTGGCATCGACGTCGCGGTCTCGGTCAATGTTTCGCTTCGCCAGCTCTGCGATGCCGATTTCGCGCCGATGGTGGAGCGTATTCTGACTTGTTATGGCTGCGAGCCTGGGCGTCTTGAGCTGGAAGTGACCGAGACCCTGCTGATCGAAAGCAATCCGGTCGTGCATGCCAATCTCCAGTCGGTGCGGTCGCTCGGCATCCGTATTGCGATCGACGATTTCGGCACCGGCTATTCGAACCTTGCGCGCCTCAATGAGATGGCGGTCGATTGCATCAAGATCGATCGCAGCCTCATCCAGGGCCTGCCGCGCAATGATGAGATCCTGCGTCTGGTGATTGCCATGTGCAAGTTCATGCAGGTGACGATCGTTGCCGAAGGGGTGGAGACACAGGCTATCGCAGACTGGGCCTTCCGCAATGGTTGCCAGGAATTGCAAGGCTTCTATTACAGCCGTCCTTTGCCGCCCGCCGATACGGAAATCCTGCTGACGGCCTGCAATGTTGCAAGTGACCGGATGCTGACGCTGGAAAGTGTCGCCTGACGCCGGTAACCGCGAACCCAGCCACTGGCCGGGCTCGCAATCGGCACCAGATCAGTTATTCGCCGTAACGCTGACGCCGAGCATGTCCGGCAGGGTAGTGGGGGCAGCCTGCGCGGCACCGATGATCATCGGCAGCGGAACAGGATTGGCGGGCGCGGCGGTAATCGTAAAATTCTTCGGATTGTCGATGAAGCTGTTGATGGCCATCGACAGACTGTTCTGTAGCGATGGAATGTTCAGCTGAGCGAGGAAGAGCGGTGCCATGCCCTTGATCATCAGACCCATCTGCTCGCCGCTGACGCCCTGGCTCTTGCCGGAATAGTCGAGCGCCCGTTTCGTCACACCATCATCTGCGAAGGTAATTTCGGCGCTGTTGAACGAGATCTGCTGCATCAGGCCCAGCATGGCAAGGCCTGCCGCCTGCTGCGCCGCTTCCTTGTTCGGATTGGCGTCCATGGCGGCCGTGGTTTCCTGCAGCGACTTGATGAAGGCCAGCGTATAGCCGGAAATGCTGAATGCCAGGTCGAGACGCCCGACACCCGCGAGATCCAGCGCATATTCGCTGACCTCCAGCGTGCCCGGTCCCGCTTCCCAGGCGCCTTCCATGGTCATCTTGCCATTGATTTTTGTCAGACCAAGGCTGTCGATGGCCTCCTTCGACTTCGGATCGTCGATGGTGGCGAGATCGGCAAATATGCCGTCTACGCTGCCGGTAAAGCTGATGCCGGAATTGTCGTCTTCGCGTTCCATGGTGATGCTGGTTTCGCCGATGGCGGCGATCTGCTTGCCTTCGACGGTCACATTCACCGGCCCTGCATGGGCTTCGTCGTAGAACAGTATGGAATCGATAGTGCCGACCTTCGGGTCTGCGGGAACGACGACGCCTGAGAGGTAGAGGTCGCTGGCGGTGATCGTCGTCTTGCCCTCGGTCAGGTTGACATCGGCAAAGCGCGCCTTGTCGATCGTATAGCCACCATCGCCGGTTTCGGCGGCACCCTCCAGCACAATATCGCCGATGGCCGTGCGCGGGCCACCCTTGTTGTCGCCCAGCGTTACGGTCTTCAGCGTCACCGTCGTGCCGCTCACCTGCACATCACCCAACTGCAGGTTGCCCGGCTGGAGGTTGGAGGCGGCAATCATCTTCTTGACAAGGTCGGGACCGTCCAGCGCCAGCGCCGGGGAGGCACACGCGGCGATGGCAGCGCTGGCCAGAAGCAGGCGTGTCGAGCGGAAATGGATCATGTGGTTCCTCCTGCAGCCCGAAGGCGTCAAACAAGCAAATTCGAATGCTCGATGCTATATGACCCATGTCGGCAACGTCTATGGCTTTTCCAAGAAGAGAGTACGTGGGAAGCTGCGGTCATCCACAGGGGCGTTGAATGGCTTTCTTGCCGGGAATCAGGCTTTCCGGTAGTCAAGGCCCATGGGAAAAAACCTTACTCCTCCGCCCGGTGACGGCGGCGACGATCACATCCTGCCGGTCGATCTGAAGGCGGCGCTCGAGGAGCGCTATCTCGCCTATGCTTTGTCGACCATTATGCACCGTGCGCTGCCGGATGTTCGTGACGGTTTGAAGCCCGTGCACCGGCGCATCATTCACGCCATGAGCGAGATGGGCATCCGACCCAATTCTGCGTTCAAGAAATGCGCCCGTATCGTCGGCGACGTGATCGGTAAGTTCCACCCGCATGGCGACCAGTCGGTCTATGATGCGCTGGTACGTCTCGCGCAGGATTTCTCGCAGCGTTACCCGATCGTCGATGGCCAGGGCAATTTCGGCAATATCGATGGCGATAGCGCTGCCGCCTATCGTTACACCGAAGCGCGCATGACGGAAGTCGCGGCGCTGCTTCTCGAAGGGGTCGACCAGGACGCGGTGGATTTCCGCCCGACCTATAATGAGGAAGACGAGGAGCCGACGGTTCTGCCGGGTGCCTTCCCGAACCTTCTGGCAAACGGCGCCTCGGGCATTGCGGTCGGCATGGCCACCTCCATTCCGCCGCACAATGCGCATGAACTATGCGATGCAGCCCTTCACCTCATTCGCCATCCGGATGCGCCGGTCGAAAAACTCATCGAGTTCATTCCCGGCCCGGACCTTCCGACAGGCGGCGTGATCATCGACAGCCGCCAGTCGATCATCGATGCCTACAAGACCGGTCGCGGCGGGTTTCGTGTGCGCGCCAAGTGGGAGATGGAGGATCTCGGCCGCGGCGGCTACCAGATCGTCATCACCGAAATTCCCTATCAGGTGCAGAAGTCGCGGCTTATCGAAAAGATTGCCGAACTGTTGATTGCCCGCAAACTTCCGCTTCTAGAAGACGTGCGTGACGAATCGGCTGAAGATGTGCGCGTCGTGCTGGTGCCCAAGAGCCGCACCGTCGATGCGACACTGCTGATGGAATCGCTGTTTCGCCTGACGGAGCTGGAAAACCGCATTCCGCTCAACATGAATGTTCTGTCCATGGGCCGCGTGCCCAAGGTGATGGCGATCAATGAAGTGCTGCTGGAATGGCTGGGGCACCGCAAGGAAGTCCTGATCCGCCGATCGAAGTTCCGGCTTGCGGCGATCGACCGTCGTCTGGAAATTCTCGGCGGCCTGCTGATTGCCTATCTCAACCTTGATGAGGTGATCCGCATCATCCGCGAGGAAGATGAGCCCAAGCCGGTGATGGTGGCCAAATGGCAGCTGACCGATGTGCAGGCCGAGGCCATTCTCAACATGCGCCTGCGCAATCTGCGCAAGCTGGAAGAGTTCGAGATCCGCAAGGAATTCGACGAACTTTCCAAGGAAAAGGCCGATATCGAAGCCCTGCTGGCCTCCGATGAAAAGCAGTGGAAGGTGATCGAGCACGAGATCCAGGATGTCCGCAAGACATTTGCCAAGGGCCGCGGCAAGCCTTTCGCCCGCATGACGCAGTTTGCCGATGCGCCGGAGGCCGATCTGGAGGCCATCCAGCAGTCGATGATCGAGAAGGAGCCGATCACCGTTGTCATCTCGCAAAAAGGCTGGATCCGCGCGCTGAAGGGCCATATTGCCGATACGTCGAGCCTCACCTTCAAGGAAGGTGATACGCTGCGGCTGGCCTTCCCGGCCCAGACGACCGACAAGCTTCTGCTGCTGACCACCGGCGGCAAGGCCTATACGCTGGGTGCCGACAAGCTGCCCGGCGGGCGCGGCCATGGCGAGCCGATCCGCATCATGGTCGATATGGAAAACGATCAGGATGTATTGTCGGCCTTCGTGCATGATCCTTCGCGCAAGGTCATCCTCGCCTCGACGGGCGGCAATGGCTTCGTGGTGTCAGAGACCGAGCTTGTCGCCAATACGCGCAAGGGCAAGCAGGTGATGAATGTCGCCATGCCGGACGAGGCCAAGCTGATCGTCACCGTCACCGGCGATCACGTGGCCGTCGTCGGCGAAAACCGCAAGCTGCTTGTCTTCCCGCTCGACCAGCTGCCGGAGATGATCCGCGGCAAGGGCGTGCGCCTGCAGCGTTACAAGGATGGCGGTATTTCGGATATCAAGTGCTTTGCCATGGCAGACGGCCTGACCTGGGAAGATACAGCCGGTCGCGTGTTCTCCAAGAACAAGGACGAACTGGTCGAATGGCTTGCCGACCGGGCAACGGTTGGCCGCACCGTGCCGAAGGGCTTTCCGCGCAGCGGCAAGTTCAGCGGGTAGTGGTGAGCCGAATGGCTGGCGCCATCGGCGCCGGCCGAAGAGGGCATGCTAGTCAGCAAGTTTCCTGAACGCGACCTTGTATTTTTCCATGCAGAGCGTCGCCGCCTGCAACTGACGCTCCATGTCGTCTTCTGCTGTTGCGTCAAGGCGGATCGGTTTGAGAAACCACAGGCCCGCCTGCTCGCTCAGTTCAAGCTGATCACCGAGTTTCACACCCATGCGATCCAGCACTTCCATTGGAATAACAATGCCTTGCGAACTGCCAAAATCTAGCGCCTCTACCTTCATCACACATCTCCAATCTCTCGCTATGGTTGTGCTATGGGGATTTTCCTCCCGCAATCTGCGGCTCTAGTCCTGCGCGCTGTCGTCAAGGCGGAAGCGTTCCCAGCCGGCGGGCATCAGGTGCTCCTGTGGCTGGAAGCGGGTCTTGTAGTGCATCTTGGCAGACCCCTTCACCCAGTAGCCGAGATAGACATGCGGTAGGCCCAACTGGCGGGTGCGCTTGATATGGTCGAGGATCATATAGGTGCCGAGCGACCGATGCTCCTCTTCCGGGTTGAAGAAGGAATAGACCATAGAGAGCCCGTCGCTCATCATGTCACTGAGCGCCACGCCGACCAGTTCGCCCTGGGGCTGGTCGCCAAGCCCGGCGCCCGGCACCCGCTTGCGATACTCGATCAGCCGCGTGTTGACATGTGTATCCTCCACCATGATCGCATAGTCGAGCGCCGACATGTCCGACATGCCGCCGCGCTGGTGGCGATCATCGAGATAGCGGCGGAAGAGGGAAAACTGTTCGGTGGAAGGCTGCGGCGGCATCATCGTGCCGACGAGGTCGCTATTGCCCGACAGGACGCGCCTCATATTGCGGCCGATCTCGAACTCGTTGACCAGAATGCGCACGGAGACGCAGGCGCGGCAGGTTTCGCAGGCGGGCCTATAGGCAATGTTCTGCGATCGGCGAAAGCCGCCCTGCGTCAACAGGTCGTTCATCTCGGCAGCGCGTGCGCCGACGAGATGGGTGAAGACTTTCCGCTCCAGTTCACCAGGAAGATAGGGGCACGCAGCCGGGGCCGTCAGGTAGAACTGCGGTGATGGCGTCGCCTGTGTGTTCATGCGCGCAAATAGACCTTCGCTGCCAAACGCCGGAATTGAACAAATCAAACACCGACTATCAGTTTAGCATGGCGCAACTTCAGCAAACGTCAACCATCCCATTTCAGGGATACGGTTTTCAACTGGTGCGGACCACAACAGTGCCCAGCAGAAGGTCATGCACAAGGCGCGAACGCTCGATGAACAGGCCAGCCAGGAGAATGAGCGGCGTCAGCACGGAATTGAGGATCCAGAACAGCACCATGTGCACGACGGCTGTCATGAAGTCGATGCGACGGCCATCCAGCCGTGCAACCGCAATGCCCATGGCGCGCATGCCGGGGCTTGCCTGCGCGCGGCCGCCCACCGTCGTGCCGAAATAAAGGAGCGCCACGATGACGAACAGCGCCGGATAGAGGAAGAAACCGAGGCCGAGCGTCAGGATGCCGAGGAAGAACACGGCGACGGCCGCCGGAATGCAGAGCAGAAGCACGAGTGCATAATCGATGATGAAGGCAAAGACGCGCCTCGACAACACACCGCTATAGGCGCGCCAATCCTCGGGGGCGGCAACGACGGGACTGTTCTCGAACGACATGGGTCAGATCTCCTTGGTGTCTGGAGAAGATATGGGAATGTGCCATGTGTTGCACAATAGAGGTTTTGCGCGGCGCCGAAAAGCGTCGCGTGACTGATCTCTTAAATGCGCGCCCGAAAGGGCCGAGGGGCCTTGATATCAGGCGCCCTTCAGCTTGCGGGCGGCGTCCACGGCGAAATAGCTGAGAATGCCATCGCAGCCGGCGCGCTTGAAGGAAAGCAGCGTCTCCATCATGATCCGATCGCCATCGATCCAGCCATTCATCGCTGCCGCCTTGATCTGGCTATATTCGCCGGAGACCTGATAGGCGAAGGTGGGCAGGCCAAAGGCTTCCTTCATACGCCAGCAGATATCGAGA
The DNA here is from genome assembly GCF_005222845.1 of Rhizobium sp. FY34. Lineage (GTDB taxonomy): Bacteria > Pseudomonadota > Alphaproteobacteria > Rhizobiales > Rhizobiaceae > Neorhizobium. Next base: position 391,741 of record NZ_STFZ01000036.1, read on the forward strand.
TAGGCGATGCCGGGCTTGACCATCAGCATGTCGGCGCCTTCTTCCACGTCCAGTGCCGCATCGCGCAGCGCTTCGGTGCCGTTGGCCGGGTTGATGTAATAGCTGTTCTTGTCGCCCTTCAGCAGGCCACCGGTATTGATCGCCTCGCGATAGGGGCCATAGAAGCCGGAGGAGAACTTGGTCGCATAGGACATGATGGCGACATCCTGGTGACCGCTGGCATCGAGCGCCCGGCGGATGGCGCCGATGCGGCCATCCATCATTTCCGAAGGCGCGATGATATCGGCGCCGGCATCGGCCTGCATCACGGCGGCACGCGCCACCTGACCCACCGTCTCGTCATTGACGATGATACCATCCCTCAGGATGCCGTCATGGCCATGGCTGGTGAACGGATCGAGCGCTACATCGGTGATCAGGCCGATATTCGGCACGGCCTTCTTCACCGCGCGGGTGAACAGGTTGATCAGGTTGTCGCGATCGAGGATCTGCGAGCCGGTCTCGTCGCGCTTGCTCATCTCGATATCGGGGAAGGGGGCAATCGCCGGAATGCCAAGATCGGCAGCTTCCCGGATGGCCTCGACGGCCTTGTCGACGCTCATGCGGTTGACGCCCGGCATGGCCCGGATCGGATCGACAATGTTTTCGCCCGGAACGATGAAGATCGGCCAGATCAGGTCATCGACGGTCAACCGGTTTTCCTGCACCAGCCGGCGCGTCCAGTCGGCCTTGCGGTTGCGCCGCATGCGGCGATGGCCGGTAATCTCGTCCACGAGATGGGTCTTGTCAGTCATGGCGGGTCTCGCTGTCGTCGTTTCGCGTTGCTGCTTGCGCGGCCACGGGCTTGTACCAAGCGTCGATGATAGAAACGCAATGGGTTCCTATCACCGGCGCTTGGGCTTACCACGGCGATTGCGGTTTTGCGAAGGGGCAGCCTGTCGCAGCGCTGGCGAGCCGGCGCGAAGCCGGTTATCCTTACATTTATGGAATCTGATTCACCCACCACCCCGACTCGCAGCCTGACCGAGCTTCTCTTCGTCGGCTTCCTGCGCCTCGTCGCGCTCGTCTGCTTCTGGTTCGGCCTGCAATACTGGTCGATGCTTGTCGGCTATTCGTTTGATGGCCGTGCCCGTTTCGACCTTCTGGCTCTTCCCTGGCGCGCCGCTGCCTCGGGTCTGGCCGTCGTCTTTCCTGTCGTTTCGCTCGGGCTTTGGATGACCGCATCCTGGGGGGCCGTGCTCTGGGTGATTGCGGCCGGCACGCAATTGTTGATGTACCAGGTCTGGCCGGAGATTTTCGGCCACAATGTCCTGATCCCGCTGATGCACGGCCTTGTGGCCTCGCTCTATATCGTCTTCCGCCTGGCGCTTTATCTCGACAATCGCCGCAAGATGGAAGAGAGGGTAAGGGTTGATTTACCCTGATAGTTGAGCTTTGTGCCTGCGGTTTTTCTTGGATTTTTCACGTAAATATATGATTTAATGATGTAAAATAGGATGGCGTCAAGCAGTCGCGCCGCGCGGCAAGCACAGGGAAAGTGCCGTTAAGCTGCCGTTAGCCGTATGTTTTAAGTCGAATTTTAAAGGCATTCGATAGTGTCACTCATAAGGCGGGAAGACAGCAAACACCGCCAAACAAACAGTGAGGCAGACATGTTGAACACCAAGATCAAGCCGCAGGCAACTCCGGCAGCAGACGCCCAAGACGAAACCATCCGCGGCCTCTACATGGAATCGCTCCACCTGGTGGAACGCCTTCACCGCCGCCTGCTCGACGTTATCAAGGACGAGTTCGACCGCCAGGGTCGTGACGATGTCAACGCCATCCAGGCGCTCCTGCTTTTCAATATCGGCAATTCCGAACTGACGGCCGGCGAACTGCGCTCGCGTGGTTACTACCTCGGCTCGAACGTATCCTACAATGTCAAGAAGCTGGTGGACCTTGGTTTCATCAATCACCAGCGCTCGCGCATCGACCGTCGCTCTGTCCGCATCAGCCTGACAAAGGCCGGCCAGGACGTCGCCGAAGTTGTCGGCAAGCTCTATGAACGCCATATCGGATCCATCGAGAAGGTCGGCGGCATCGGCGAGGGTGAATTTGCCCAGATGAACAAGCTGCTGCAGCGTCTCGACCGCTTCTGGAACGACTCGATCGCCTACCGCATGTAAGGCGCCGACAAGACGAAGAGCGCTGATCCACCGGCTCTCTCCACGTCTTCCTGCGCTGCGGCATACCAACGACTCCAGTCTTTCCCTCAAAACCGGATGCCTCCCCTGCGCATCCGGTTTTCTGCGTTCCGGAGGGTGGAACAACGGCTCTTCCCGCGCGAAATCCATCACGTTGCAACACGCGCAAGTGAGTGCGGCTCCGATGACAAGAATTGGCCATATTGCTATGACACCGGCAGTGATGACGTAGCGTGGGGGGCGGGACTGTACCCATCTCGAATGCCGGTGCTGATCCTCAGGCAAACACCTTGAGGATCATGGCGGATCCGGTTCTGCGCGACGCTTTGTTAACCCTATCCCTGTAGTCACTTGCAGATGGTGATGCCGGATAACGTGGATCGAATGATGTCGAAAAAGAGCGAATCCGAACTTATGTCCCGCCGGACCGTGTTGCGGTCTGCCGTTGCCTTGGGCGCAGCCTCGCTTGCCGCCCCTGTTCTGGCGCAGGATGCGTTGCAGGGTGTGATTTCCGCGCCGGGCCGTGGCACCTGGGATGATCAGTTCGACGCAAAGGGCGCATCCCGTTCGGCGGTCAATGTCGCGACCAACAATCCTGTTCTCGGGCCGGCTGGCGTCCCCAATATCCAGCAGGCCATTTTCCAGTATCAGGAAATCGTGGCCAATGGCGGCTGGCCGACAGTCAATTCGCAGCAGGTCCTGCGGCTTGGCGTCAGCGATCCGGCCGTGCAGCAATTGCGCCAGCGTCTGATGATTGCCGGCGACCTGCCGCGTGAAGCCGGCATGTCGAATGCATTCGACAGTTATGTCGATGGCGCGGTCAAGCGCTTCCAGTCGCGCCACGGGCTGCCGGCCGACGGCGCACTGGGCGAATATTCGGTAAAGGCGCTAAACATTCCAGCCGATGTGCGTTTGCGCCAGCTGGAAACCAACCTTGTTCGCCTTCAGTCCATGGCCGGTGATCTCGGCCCTCGCTACCTGATGGTCAATATTCCGGCAGCCTATGTGGAAGCCGTCGAGAATGACCGCGTTGCACTGCGCAACACGGCCGTCGTCGGCCGTATCGACCGCCCGACGCATGCGATCAATTCCAAGGTCTACGAGGTCATCCTCAATCCCTATTGGACGGCGCCGCGCTCGATCATCGAGAAGGACATCGTGCCTCTGATGCGCAAGGATCCGACCTACCTGACGCGCAACAATATCCGCCTCTTCGATGGCAAGGGCCAGGAAGTGGCGCCGGAAACCGTGGATTGGAACGCGCCGAAGGCACCGAACCTGATGTTCCGCCAGGATCCGGGCAAGATCAACGCCATGGCGTCGACGAAGATCAACTTCCACAATCCCAATAACGAATATATGCATGACACGCCGCAGCAGGGCCTGTTCAACAAGCTGATGCGTTTCGAATCCTCCGGCTGCATGCGCGTCCAGAACGTGCGCGACCTGGTGACCTGGCTGTTGCGCGATACGCCCGGCTGGGACCGCCAGTCCATCGAGCGCGTCATTGCCGCGCGCGTCAATACGCCGATCAAGCTTGCCCAGGAAGTGCCCGTCTATATCGTCTACATCACTGCATGGTCGGCCAGGGACCGTGTCGTTCAGTTCCGTGATGACATCTACCAGCGTGACGGAAACCAGGAACTGGCACTGCAAACCACCACCGGTATCGAACGGCCTTCGGGCTCGATCGATGACGACATGCTGCCGCAATAAGGCATTTGCTCCTCATCTGACGGATAAACAGCGGCGGGTTGCATCAAAACCCGCCGTTTTCTGTTGTGGGTAACGCCGGGCGGACCGCAGCCGGCGCTCGCGGGCATTGCAGCGTCACGACGCTTCTGTTTCATTGGGTAGTGTTACGCTACCTTGCGCATCGCCCAGCCGAGATCAAAGCCCTTCATGCCCCATCCTTTTCCCCATTGCTGGCAGTCTTACCTGCGCCGTCTCCTACCTTTTCTGCTGCTGCTCGTGGCTTTCGCGCCGCTTTCGCTTCGGGCGCAGGGGCCAGATCCGGAAAATGCGATGTCTGGCTGGGACCAGACGGCTACGCGTGCCGAAGAGGTACTACAGGCCGGCATGGCATCCACCGAAGCGCTGGAGACCTTGCGCGGCGAGCTTGCGGTGCAGCGCAATGACGCCGAGCGCATGGCAAGTGGCGGACAGGTCCAGATCCGGTCGCTGAAGGCCCAGCTTGAAGCACTGGGCGCGCCACCGGCCAAGGACAAGACGGAACCTGCAGCGCTCGCCGCCCGCCGGGCAAGCCTGAATGACGCATTGACACGCGCCGAAGAGCCGGCGCTTGCCGCGCGCCAGGCCTTAGCCCGCGCGGAAGTGCTGATCGAGGAAATCGACCGGGTGATCCGCGGCCGCTCCGCCGTCGATCTTTTCGACAAGAAGCCGTCGCCGCTTTCCCCGTCGAGCTGGAGTGCCGCGGGGCTTGAACTGCGTCACTTCATCGAGACCATGCGCGAGGAGGCGGGTAATCATTCCCCGCCGGCCTCGGATGTGACGGTCTATTTCGAAAACCGCCTGCTGATTGCGCTTGCCATTCTGGCAGCGGTGCTTCTGTTGCCGATCGGGGCCGGGCACTATCTGCTGATCTTCCTCGAAAGGCGGATCAAGGCTGCCCCCAATTCGGTGCGCTTCATTGCCCAGGCGGCAGGCGTTCATCTCATGCGGCTCGTGCTGTCACTGGTGGCGATCGGTTCGCTGCTGGTAGTTCTCAGCCTGCTGGAATGGGGGGTTACCTCGGTCACCCATCTTTCGGCGGGTCTCTTCGGCGTGTCGGTTATCTTCCTGATGGCAAGCTGGATCGGCAATGTGCTGTTTACCCCCAACCAGCCATCGCTGCGGCTTGTCGGTTTGGGCGATAGCCTTGCGCGCATCTGCTATTGGTTATCGATCGCCTTTGCCGCCTCGCTCAGCGTCGAGACGATCATCGACGGTGCCTCCGAGGATTTCAAGTTTTCGCCGGCGGCCTCGGCTGTTCTGCAAGGCTTCAGCATCCTCATCGGCTGCATCGTGCTCACCGGTCTGGCCCAGGTCTTGAAGATGATTGCCCGCGAGACGCGCATGCAGGCGCAAATGCTGGAAGATACGCCGTTCAGCCCGGATTTCTTCCGTATCGCCGGCCGGGTCATGCAGTTTCTGGCGCTGTTGTCGCTGGTTGCGGCAAGCCTTGGCTATGTGGCGCTCGCGCGGGCCTGGCTTTCGCCCACTATGTTGAGTCTCACCATCTTCGGTCTTGCCTTCATTCTGCATCACACGATCATGATGCCGATCCGTGCGGCCATGAGGGACCGCCAGTCAACGATGGAACTTGTCTCCATCCTGGTTGCCTTTCTGATGCTGATGGTCAGCCTGCCGCTGGTGGCCATGGCCTGGGGGGCGCGCGAGGCGGAACTGTCGGAAGTCTGGCGGCTGATCCAGAACGGCATCGATTTTGGTGGCATCCGCTTGTCACCTCGGGTGCTTCTAGTCCTGGCCGGAACCTTTGCGCTCGGCATTTTCCTCACACGCTGGCTGCAGCGCGTATTCGAACGCGTGATCCTGCCCCGCACGCATGTGGATTCCGGCGGCCGCAATGCCATCAAAACCGGCCTTGGCTATACCGGCTTCATCCTCTCGGCTCTGCTGGCGATTTCAGTCGCGGGTCTTGATCTCTCCAACCTCGCCATCATCGCCGGTGCACTCTCCGTTGGTGTCGGTTTCGGCATGCAGACGATCGTCTCAAACTTCGTCTCCGGCATCATCCTGTTGATCGAGCGGCCGATCAAGGAAGGTGATTGGATCGAGGTGTCGGGCTTTTCCGGCACCGTCCGCAAGATTGCCGTACGTTCGACTCGCATCGAGACCTTCGATCGCCATGACGTGATTATCCCGAATGCCGACCTGATTGCCGGCACCGTGAAGAATATGACGCTGAGCTCTCAGATCGGCCGCATGATCATTCCGATCGGCGTGGCCTATGGCTCCGATATTGAGCGGGCCCGCTCGATCATGCTGCAGGCGGCCATGGACCATCCCGATATCTTATCCTATCCCGAACCGGAGGTGTATTTCCGCAATTTCGGCGCCAACGCGCTGGATTTCGAGCTGCGCTGCTTCCTGCGTGATGTGGGGACGGAACTGTCGATCCGCTCCGATCTGCTGTTTACCCTCAACCACAGCTTCGCCGATGCCGGCATCGAGATCCCCTTTGCCCAGAGCGATGTGACGATCCGCAATCTGGACGATATAATGGCACGGCTGACCGCGATGCAGACGGGCAATGTGGCGCAACCGCTCGAACAAGCGCGACAGAAACCATCCGACATCGTTGATTGATCCGCAAATGTCGCTCTGCGTATTGCCCTTCACGGGGCGTGCCGCTAAGACGCCATCGCATCAGTTTCTTCAGGAGCACCGACATGTCGCATAGAGATGCATTCTTCTCCCGTCCGCTGGCCGAATCAGATCCGGCCATCTTTGGCGCGATCGAGAAGGAACTGGGTCGCCAGCGCCACGAAATCGAGTTGATCGCCTCGGAAAACATCGTCTCGCGCGCCGTTCTGGAAGCGCAGGGCTCGATCATGACCAACAAATATGCCGAAGGCTATCCGGGCAAGCGCTACTACGGCGGCTGCCAGTTCGTTGATATTGCCGAAGAGCTGGCGATTGAACGCGCCAAGGAACTGTTTGGCGTCGGCTTTGCCAATGTCCAGCCGAATTCCGGCAGCCAGATGAACCAAGCCGTGTTCCTGGCGCTGCTGCAGCCAGGCGATACGTTCATGGGTCTCGACCTCAATTCCGGCGGTCACCTGACGCATGGTTCGCCGGTCAATATGTCGGGCAAGTGGTTCAACGTCGTATCCTACGGCGTGCGTGAAGACGACAACCAGCTCGACATGGAAGAGGTTGCCCGCAAGGCCGAAGAACACAAGCCCAAGCTGATCATCGCAGGCGGCACCGCCTATTCCCGCATCTGGGACTGGCAGCGCTTCCGTGAGATCGCTGATTCGGTTGGCGCCTATCTGATGGTCGATATGGCTCATATCGCCGGTCTCGTGGCCGGTGGCGTGCATCCGTCGCCGTTCCCGCATTGCCATGTGGCCACCACCACCACGCACAAGTCGCTGCGCGGCCCGCGTGGTGGCATGATCCTCACAAATGATGAGGCGCTGGCCAAGAAGTTCAACTCGGCTGTCTTCCCCGGTCTCCAGGGCGGCCCGCTGATGCATGTGATCGCCGCCAAGGCCGTTGCTTTCGGCGAAGCGCTGCAGCCGGAATTCAAGGAATACGCAGCCCAGGTGGTCAAGAACGCCAAGGTCCTGGCCGATACGCTGATCAAGCACAATCTCGATATCGTCTCCGGCGGCACCGACAACCATCTGATGCTGGTGGACCTGCGCAAGAAGAATGCCACCGGCAAGCGCGCGGAAGGTGCTCTCGGTCGCGCCTTCATCACTTGCAACAAAAACGGCATCCCGTTTGATCCGGAAAAGCCCTTCGTCACCTCCGGCATCCGTCTCGGCACGCCGGCAGGCACGACGCGCGGCTTCAAGGAAGCGGAATTCGCCGAAATCGGTGACCTGATCGTCGAGGTTCTCGACGGCCTGAAGGTCGCCAATTCCGACGAGGGCAATGCGGCGGTGGAAGCGGCTGTGCGCGGCAAGGTCGTTGCACTGACCGACCGTTTCCCCATGTACCCCTACCTGTAAGGGCATTTACGCGGATGCGCTGTCCCTATTGCGGTTCCGAAGACACACAGGTCAAGGATTCGCGTCCGGCGGAGGATTTTACCTCCATCCGCCGGCGGCGCATCTGCCCAGATTGCGGCGGTCGCTTCACCACTTTTGAGCGCGTGCAACTGCGCGAACTCATGGTGACGAAGAAGACCGGCCGCAAGGTTCCCTTCGACCGCAACAAGCTTGTGCGGTCGTTTCAGATTGCGCTGCGCAAGCGTCCGGTCGACAATGACCGTATCGAGCGGGCCGTCTCCGGCATCGTGCGCCGGCTGGAAAGCTCCGGCGAAAGTGAGATTTCCTCCGAACAGATCGGCCTTCAGGTGCTTGAAGCGCTGAAAAGTCTCGATGATGTGGCCTTCGTGCGCTATGCGTCGGTCTATCGTGATTTTTCCCATGCGGAAGATTTCGAGAAGGTGATTGCCGAAATCAGCGCCCGCATCGGTCGCGATAGCAAGGTGGAGCCTTAAGCCATGGCCGCCACGCCGCAGGACGAGCGGTTCATGGCGGCGGCCATCCGCCTGTCGCGCCAGCATACAGGACTGACCTCCACCAATCCGTCCGTCGGCTGCCTCATCGTCAAGGATGGGGTGATTGTTGGCTCTGCCGTCACCGCGATTGGCGGGCGCCCGCATGCCGAAACCCAGGCGCTGGCTGTGGCCGGTGAGGCCGCCCGTGGCGCCACGGCTTACGTGACGCTGGAGCCCTGCTCGCATTATGGCCGCACGCCGCCCTGCGCCAATGCGCTCGTAGCGGCCGGCATTGCCCGCGTCGTCGTCTCTCTTACCGATCCCGATCCGCGCGTCTCCGGCCGTGGCCTTGGCATCCTGCGCCAGGCCGGCATCACGGTCGAGACCGGTGTGCTGGAAGGCGAGGGGAGCCAGGCCCTTTCCGGCTATCTGATGCGCCAGATGAAGGCGCGCCCGCATGTCACTCTGAAACTTGCCGTTTCCAGCGATGGCATGATCGGCCGCCACGGCGCCGGACAGGTGGCGATTACCGGTCCTGTCTCGCGCGCCCAGGTGCATGGTCTTCGCGCCCGCACGGATGCCATTCTGGTTGGCATCGGCACCGCCATTGCCGATGATCCGGAACTGACTGTCCGGCTGCGGGGTCTGGAAGACCGCTCACCCATTCGCATCGTGCTTGATCGTCACCTGCGCCTGCCGCTCGCCTCCAAGCTTGTAAAGACGGCAAGGGATGTGCCGGTGATCGTGGCGGTCGTGTCGTCACCCCCCTCTGTCCTGCCGGACATCTCCCCCTCAAGGGGGGAGATCGGCTCGCTGTCTGCGTCTCACTCCTCATTGAATATCGAACGCGCTGCCACCGCATCTTCGCCAGTTGGTGCGCAAGACGTTGCATCCCTGTTCTCCCCCCTTGAGGGGGAGATGCCCGGCAGGGCAGAGGGGGGCGAACTGGCGCCATCCACAGAGATGACCGACTTTGCCATCCGCCGCGAAAAGTTGACGGCAGCCGGTGTCGAGATCCTCGAGGCGGCCGATCTGCCGGCACTCATGACGCAACTGGCTGCGCGCGGCATCTCGTCGCTTCTGGTGGAAGGTGGGGCGTCCGTGGCGCGCTCCTTCCTCGATGCTGGCCTGATCGACCGCATCCTATTGTTTGAAGGTCCGGGCGAGATCGGCGAGGGCGGCATTGAATCGCCGCTGACGCACAACGATATGGCCAAGGATTACAAATCCGTTCGCCGCAGCCGCTTCGGCGATGACTGCTGCTTCGACTATGAGAGGGAATTTCAATGTTCACAGGTATTGTGACGGATGTCGGCACGGTTTCGGAAATTCTGCCGCTGGACGAAGGCATTCGCCTGCGCGTCAACACCGCCTATGATCCGGCCGGCATCGCGATCGGCGCGTCTATCTCGCATTCAGGCATCTGCCTCACCGTGACCAGGCTTGCCGGTGCCGGCAGCAATGAGCGCTGGTATGAGGTCGAGGCCTGGGAAGAGGCGCTGCGGCTCACCACGATTTCTTCCTGGAGCGTCGGCACGCGGATCAATCTGGAACGGGCGCTGAAGATCGGCGATGAGCTTGGCGGCCACATCGTTTCCGGCCATGTGGATGGCAAGGCGGAAGTCCTGTCGATCACCCATGAGGGTGAGGCGGTGCGCATCCGCCTGCGGGCACCGGACGCTCTGGCCCGCTTCGTGGCGCCCAAGGGTTCCGTGGCGCTTGATGGAACCTCGCTGACGGTCAATGCCGTGGATGGCGCCGATTTCGACGTGCTCCTCATCCGCCACACGTTGGAAGTCACCACCTGGGGCGGCCTGAAAGCTGGCGATTTCGTCAATTTCGAAGTCGACACCATGGCGCGCTATGCCGCCCGGCTCGCGGAATTTCCCGTCGCCGGGTAACGCCTACCGGCTGCAACGTTAAGCTTATGGTCCTATTCCTGCGTCCGGCGCAGGGCTGCTGCGATGAAAATCGCTTGCCAAGCCGCGCTGGCCGTGGTTTGACCGCGCCAATTCCCAACAGCTTATTTCGCAGCATTGCGACCAGGACGAACCATGACCGATTCATCGAAGCCCCACCTCCTTATCGTCGAAGCGCGTTTTTACGATGACATGGCCGATGCCCTGCTCGACGGCGCGACCTCGGCGCTGAAGGAGGCGGGTGCCACCTTCGACGTGATCACGGTTCCCGGCGCGCTTGAAATTCCGCCGGCCATTGCCATGGCGCTCGATGCCGCCGAACAGGGCGGTGTCAATTATGATGGCTTTATCGCGCTCGGCATGGTCATCCGGGGCGAAACCTATCATTTCGATATCGTCGCCAATGAATCCTCGCGTGCGCTGATGGATCTCGCCGTGTCGGAATCGCTGGCCATCGGCAATGGCATCATGACCGTCGAGAATGACGAACAGGCCTGGGCACGGGTGAAGAAGAGCGACAAGGACAAGGGCGGCTTCGCAGCCCGCGCTGCGCTCACCATGATCGACCTGCGTGAAAAACTGGGCGGCTGAACCATGGCGAAGGACCTGCAGCAGCCGGTGAAACCGGCAAACCAGCGGGGCGCTGCGCGCCTTGCCGCCGTTCAGGCACTCTATCAGATGGATATTGGCGGCACCGGCGTTCTGGAAGTCGTGGCCGAATATGAGGCGCATCGGCTGGGCCAAGAGCTGGATGGCGAGACCTATCTGAAGGCCGATCCGTCCTGGTTCCGCTCCATCGTCGCCGGCGTCGTGCGCGACCAGACGAAGATCGATCCGCTCCTGCGTGCCTCGCTGCTGGAAAGCTGGCCCCTGTCGCGTATCGATTCCACCCTGCGCGCCATCCTGCGCGCCGGAACCTTCGAGATCGTCGAGCGCAAGGATGTGCCGGTGGCCGTCATTGTCACCGAATATGTCGAGATCGCCCAGGCCTTCTTCGAGGGCGAAGAGCCGAAGATCGTCAATGCGGTTCTCGACCGGATTGCCAAACAGGTCCGAACAGAGACTGCCAAGTAACGGAAAGAGTTACCTATCATGGACAGTGCAGGGGGCAATGGACTGGAGCGGCAGCTGAGTGCCGCCAAGCGCAATGTCTTCCTGCTCGCCGGCGCCCAGGCTGTTCTGGGCTCGGCCGCGCCTCTGTCCATCTCCGTCGGTGCGCTGGCCGGCTATCAGTTGCTGGCGGATGACAAGTCGCTGGCCACCGCGCCGATTACCGGCTTTAATATCGGAACGGCGCTTGGCGCCATCGGCATCGCCATCCTGTCCCGCTTTCTCGGTCGTCAGACTGCCTTCATGGTCGGCGCCTTTCTGGGGGCAAGCGGCGGTGCGCTGGCGGCTATCGCGCTGTTTCAGGCCAATTTCTGGCTGTTTGCCTTTGCCCTGATGCTGATCGGCGTCTCCGGCGGCTTTACCCAGAAGATCCGCTTTGCGGCCGCCGACGCCTCGCCATCGCTCTACAAGCCCAAGGCGATATCCTGGATCCTTGGCGCCGGCATCATTTCGGCCGTCATCGGTCCGCAGCTTGCCATCTGGGCGAAGGATGTTTTCGCGCCCGTCACCTTTGCCGGCACATTCGTGGCACTTGTGCCTTTGTGTCTCGGTGCCATCGCCATCCTGGCTTTCCTCAAATTGCCGGAAATGGTCAAGGCGACAGCGCATTCGGAGCCTGCGCGCCCCTTGCGCGAGATTGTTATGACGCAGCGTTTCGCTACCGGCATGCTCTGCGGCATCGGCACCTATGCGCTGATGACCTTCGTGATGACCGGCGCGCCGCTGGCCATGGTCATCGGCTGCGGTTTCCCGACGGAACTTGCGACGCTTGGTATCCAGTGGCACGTGCTGGCCATGTTCGGCCCCAGCTTCTTCACCGGCATGATCATCGCCCGGTTGGGAGCAGAACGAGTCGTGGCGCTCGGCCTCGTCACGCTGATGGGCTGCGCCGTGATTGCCCATATGGGCATCGAGCTGTGGAATTTCTGGGCGGCACTCGTTCTTCTCGGCATCGGCTGGAATTTCGGCTTCATCGGCTCCACCGCCATCATCGCCTCCACCTATCGGCCGCAGGAGGCCGACAAGGTGCAGGGTTTCCACGATATCATCCTGTTCGGCACGGTGGCGCTCGCCTCCTTCTCGTCCGGCAAGGTGTTCACCACGCTCGGCTGGTCCTTCATGAACCTGTTCATCTGGCCGGTCGTCATCGTCTGCCTCATCCTGATCGGTCTGCTCATCCTGCGCAGCCGTCCTGCAAGCGCTGCCTGAGCCGTTTGATCTCTGTCACGGACTTTATTCCTCGTCACACGTAGCTTCTTCGTCACCCTTGTCGGTTGAGCCCTTGACGCCATTTTCCTGTCACCGCAATCTCGCGGTCAGAACGGCGGCCTGAGTTCCTGGGGAGGAGAACGGCTCGTGGTTCCACGCCGACGCAATTTTTGCGGTCGGTCCATTGGGAGAGGAACAATCGTATGACAGTGATACTGGGTGTGATCGTCTGCGGCCTGTTGTCGGTCGTCTATGCCGGCTGGGCCACACGGTCTGTGCTGGCTGCGGATCAGGGCAATCCGCGTATGCAGGAAATCGCCGGCTATATCCGGGAAGGCGCGCAGGCCTATCTGACGCGCCAGTACATGACCATTTCCATCGTCGGCTTCGTGGTTGCCATCGGCACCTGGCTCCTCCTGTCCGGATTGGCTGCCATCGGCTTCATCATCGGCGCAGTGCTTTCGGGCGCCGCCGGCTTTATCGGCATGCATGTCTCGGTGCGCGCCAATGTGCGCACCGCTCAGGCCTCCTCGCACAGCCTGGCTGCAGGCCTTGATATCGCCTTCAAGTCCGGTGCCATTACCGGCATGCTGGTGGCGGGTCTCGCCCTTCTCGGCGTGGCGATCTATTACGCGCTGCTCGTCTATGGCCTGGGCCATGCGCCGGCCTCGCGCGCAGTCATCGATGCGCTGGTGGCGCTCGGCTTCGGCGCCTCGCTCATCTCCATCTTCGCCCGTCTTGGCGGCGGCATCTTTACCAAGGGTGCTGATGTCGGCGGCGATCTGGTCGGCAAGGTCGAGGCCGGCATTCCGGAAGACGATCCGCGCAACCCGGCCACGATTGCCGACAATGTCGGCGACAATGTCGGCGATTGCGCCGGCATGGCGGCGGATCTGTTTGAAACCTATGCGGTCTCGGTCGTTGCCACCATGGTTCTGGCAGCTATCTTCTTTGCCGGCGTGCCGCTGCTGGCCGATATCATGCTCTATCCGCTGGCGATCTGCGGCGCCTGCATCCTCACGTCCATTGCCGGCACTTTCTTCGTCAAGCTCGGCACCAATGGCTCGATCATGGGGGCGCTCTACAAGGGGCTGATCGCCACCGGTCTGCTGTCGATTGTCGGCCTGGCTGCCGCCACCACCGTCACCATCGGCTGGGGCTCCATCGGCACGGTGGCCGGCATGGATATCACCGGCGCCAATCTCTTCCTCTGCGGTATTCTCGGCCTGGTGGTCACGGCGCTCATCGTCGTCATCACCGAATATTATACCGGCACCAACAAGCGCCCGGTCAATTCCATCGCCCAGGCCTCCGTTACCGGCCATGGCACCAATGTCATCCAAGGTCTCGCCATTTCGCTGGAATCGACCGCTCTGCCGGCCATTGTCATCGTTGGCGGCATCATCTCCACCTATCAGCTGGGTGGTCTGTTCGGCACCGGCATTGCCGTCACCACCATGCTCGGGCTTGCCGGCATGATCGTGGCGCTTGATGCCTTCGGCCCGGTCACCGACAATGCCGGCGGCATTGCCGAAATGGCCGGCCTTCCGCCGGAAGTGCGCAAATCCACCGATGCGCTGGATGCGGTGGGCAATACGACCAAAGCGGTCACCAAGGGCTATGCCATCGGTTCGGCAGGTTTGGGCGCCCTGGTTCTGTTTGCGGCTTACGCCAATGACCTCAGCTACTTTGCCGCCCATGGCGCACAATATCCTTACTTTGCCGATGTCGGCGAAATCTCCTTCAGCCTGGCCAATCCTTACGTAGTCGCCGGCCTCATCTTCGGCGGTCTCATTCCCTATCTGTTCGGCGGCATGGCAATGACGGCGGTCGGAAGGGCGGCAGGCTCCATCGTCGAGGAAGTGCGCAAGCAGTTCCGCGAACATCCAGGCATTATGGCCGGCACCGAAAAGCCGGATTATGGCCGGGCGGTGGATATTCTGACCCGTGCTGCCATTCGCGAAATGATCCTGCCCTCGCTGCTGCCGGTTCTGGCACCCATCGTCGTTTATTTCGGCGTGCTGATGATTTCCGGCTCCAAGGCGTCTGCCTTTGCAGCGCTTGGCGCTTCACTGCTCGGCGTCATCATCAACGGTCTGTTCGTGGCCATCTCCATGACGTCTGGCGGCGGCGCCTGGGACAATGCCAAGAAAAGCTTCGAGGATGGTTTCGTCGACAAGGACGGCACAAGGCACATGAAGGGATCGGATGCGCACAAGGCGTCCGTGACCGGCGATACGGTGGGTGACCCTTACAAGGATACTGCCGGCCCCGCCGTCAATCCGGCGATCAAGATCACCAATATCGTCGCCCTGCTGCTTCTGGCCGTTCTCGCCGCCTGAGCGGCCACCACAGATGCCTCAAACGAGAAGAACCCGCGGAGCGATCCGCGGGTTCTGGTTATCTGGTAATGATGGCATGACCGAAAGGATCAGTTGCCGCCCATCATGTTGCGGAAGGCCGCAGCGCCGCCGCCTGCAGCCCCTGCGCCGCCCGACAGCAATTGTTGCAGGAAGGTGAGGTCGCGACCGCCGGTCGGCGTCGTGCGCGAGATCGTGTCGAAGACCTTGCCGTCCTGCAGCGTATAGCTCGCGCGGCGGGCAACGGTGCCCTGCTTGTTGAAATAGATGGCAACCACGGTTTGTTCGACCAGCCTGGGCTTCATGAACGCGACCGGGCGCGAGCGCTTCTGCGAAATATAGTAGAAAACTTCGCCATCGAATGTCGCGGTCGTCGAGGGCGTGCCTAGGGAGAGAAGGACCTGCTCGCGGCTGGCGCCTTCCGGCACGAGATCAAGTGAGCCCTTGTCGAGCACATAGCCGTTATAGATCGTTTCGCCGATGCCCGTGGTGCAGCTGGAAAGCGCGAGCGATACGCATACCGCAAGGACAGCGGCCTTCCCCATCTTGTTCACGTCAGACCCAAACACGCGCTTCTTCAACACCCTGTCCTCATGTGTATCTCGCCGGCCAAGCTTATCGTCTCCCTGCTGGAATAGCATTGTGGCTATTCCGCGAACAGAGCGACGGCAACCATGCCCCTCCGGAGCATTTGTACCGGCCGGGCGCCTCCGACGCCGCTGCGGCATTGCAATTCGTGCCTGCTTCGGTAAACCAGCTTTGGTTTCCATGCAACAACGCTGGCCGGGCCAGCCGTCGGTTTGGCGACGAAGAGTGCGGGCTTTCATGATATTTGGGCTGTTCGGCAAGAAAAATAGCAACCGGATCATCGTTGACCGGCAGTACGCGGCCTTGACTTCGGCCGCCCGGCTACCTTTGTTCTATACAGATATGGACGTACCCGACACGGTGATGGGCCGTTTCGAGATGCTGTCCATCGTGATGATTCTGTTCTTTCGCCGCACCACGGCCTCGGCCACCAGCGGTCAGGAACTGGCGCAGGAGATTGTCGATGCCTTTTTTCAGGATATCGATCACTCCATTCGCGAGCTTGGTGTCGGCGACCAGAGCGTGCCGAAGCGGATGAAAAAACTCGCCGGCATGTTCTTTGGGCGGGCGGAAGCCTATGGAGCAGCCCTGGCTGCAAGGGACGAAGCGCTGCTTGCGGCAGCGCTGGTTCGCAACATACATCCGCAGGAAGAGGCGCCGCCTTCAATGCTGGCCCTGTCGCGCTGGATGATAAAGGCTGAGGCCGCACTGGCGGTCATGCCGGAAGATAGAATTGCGCGTGGCGATCTTTCGATGCCCGCGCCAGATGAATGAGAGAGACGGGGACGACAGTGAAGGAACATCATGACCAGGCGCGTCCGCCATTTTCCTATCCCGTCAAGGTTGGCAATATTTCCGCCAATCCGGTGACCGTGAAGGTGGAGGCGGACGTGCGCGAGCGCGCAGCGCTGGCTGCACTCTGGAGGGTCGTTTCCGTCGAGGAACTGGCGGCAGAGATGCAGATCGGTCGCTGGAAAAAGGACGGCGTGCGCGTCAAGGGCAAGGTCAAGGCGCGCCTCGTCCAGGCCTGCGTCGTGACGCTGGAGCCGGTCGATAGCGTCATTGAAGAGGAATTCGAGCAGATCTTCGTGCCGGAAGGCTCCAAGCTTGCCCGTCTCGTGACCGGCGGCGACACAGCCGAAATGGTTCTCGACCCGGATGGGCCGGATGCGCCGGAGCTGTTTGTCGGCGATACGATCGATGCCGGCGAGACGGTTGCCGAGTTCGTGGCGCTTGGAATCAATCCCTATCCGCGCAAATCCGGCGTCGATTTTTCCGATCATATCGAGTCCGATGAGACCACGGATGAGGGCAAGCCCAATCCGTTTGCGGTGCTCAAGGACTGGAAAACCAAGGAATAGAGTTTGCATTTCGCCGGCAATGAGTTGTATGGGGCGGCGAGAACAGTATTTTGGCCGCGGTGCGACCAGGCGCGGGACAGAAGGACCAGGAACGCGTGATCAGAATTTCTCTTGATGCGATGGGCGGCGACCACGGTCCCTCCGTCGTGATTCCAGGCGCTGCCAAGGCGCTGGAGCGCCATCCGGACGTGACCTTTCTCATCTTTGGTCGCAAGGATGAATGCGAGCCGCTGATTGCAAAATATCCCAAGCTGAGGGATCGCTCGACATTTTTCGATTGCGACGTCTCTGTCGCCATGGATGAAAAGCCGAGTGCTGCCCTTCGGCGCGGCCGCTATGTGTCTAGCATGTGGCGCTCGATCGAGGCGGTGAAGACCGGCGAGGCCGATGCGGTCGTCTCTGCCGGCAATACCGGCGCGCTGATGGCCATGGCGAAATTCTGCCTGCGCACCATGGCCAATATCGAACGGCCCGCCATTGCCGGCATCTGGCCGACACTGCGCGGCGAAAGCATTGTTCTGGATATTGGCGCCACCATCGGCGCCGATGCCCAGCAGCTTCTGGATTTCTCGCTGATGGGCGGCGCCATGGCGCGCGCTCTGTTTGAGATCGAAAGCCCGACCGTCGGCCTGCTCAATGTTGGGGTCGAGGAGGTTAAGGGCCAGGAAGAGGTGCGTGAGGCCGGTCGCATGATCCGCGAGGCCAATCTCTCCACTATCACCTATCACGGCTTTGTCGAAGGCGATGATATCGGTCGCGGCGTGGTGGATGTGGTGGTCACGGAAGGCTTTACCGGCAATATTGCGCTGAAGACCGCCGAAGGTACGGCCAAGCAGATTGCCGAGCTGTTGCGGGCAGCCATGTCGCGCACGCTGATGGCCAAGATCGGCTATCTTTTCGCCAAGGGCGCCTTTGATGCGCTGCGCGAGAAGATGGATCCGCGCAAGGTGAATGGCGGCGTCTTCCTTGGTCTCAACGGAATCGTGATCAAAAGCCATGGTGGCACCGATGCGGAAGGTTATGCCTCTGCCATAGATGTGGGCTACGACATGGCCCGGAATGGCCTCAACGATAAGATCGCCCAGGATTTGAAAACATATCACGCTCGCCGCCTGCCGCCGGCAGGTCCTGAAGAAGCAGCGTGAGCACAGGAATTTATCGAACATGATCCGGTCAGTGGTTCGCGGGTTTGGGTCAGCACTGCCGAAGCGTGCTGTGCCCAACAAGGAATTGGAAAACATCGTCGAGACGTCGGACGAATGGATCGTGCAGCGCACGGGCATTCACCAGCGCTACATCGCCGGCGAGGGCGAAACGACGGCGTCGCTGGGCGAGCAGGCGGCGCGTGCAGCGCTCGACAATGCCGGTCTGACACCGGCCGATATCGATCTGGTAATTGTCGCGACCTCGACGCCGGACAACACCTTTCCGGCCACTGCCGTCAATATTCAGAATCGTCTCGGTATGGCGCATGGCTATGCGTTTGATGTGCAGGCCGTTTGCACCGGCTTCGTCTATGCCATGGCAACAGCCGATGCGCATCTGCGCGCCGGCCTTGCCAAGCGGGCGCTGGTCATTGGGGCGGAAACTTTTTCGCGCATCCTCGACTGGAATGACCGCACCACCTGCGTGCTGTTTGGCGATGGCGCCGGCGCGCTGGTGCTGGAAGTGCAGGAAGGCGAGGGCACGATTGCCGATCGCGGCGTGCTGACGGCGCATCTGCGCTCGGACGGCGCGCACCGGGAAAAGCTCTATGTCGATGGTGGTCCCTCCACCACCGGCACTGTCGGCCATCTGCGCATGGAAGGCCGTGAAGTGTTCAAATATGCCGTCGGCATGATTACTGATGTTATCGAAGCCGCTTTCAAGGCGACCGGCACCACGGCAGAAGATCTCGACTGGCTGGTTCCGCACCAGGCCAACCGGCGAATCATCGACGGATCGGCCAAGAAGCTCGGCATCCCGCTCGAGAAGGTCGTGGTCACCGTCGATATGCATGGCAACACGTCTGCAGCCTCTATCCCGCTGGCGCTCTCGGTCGCAGCCGCAGACGGACGCATCAAGCAGGGCGATCTGGTGATGCTGGAGGCCATGGGCGGCGGCTTCACCTGGGGTGCGCTGCTCGTTCGCTGGTAATCTCGTATTTACAAGCGCTTGACCCTAGCCAACAACACACTTAATGTTCGCCTCATTGATGAACAATGAACGTTGATGGGCGGGGGTCATGGCCGGCAAGACAGTGACACGGGCAGACTTGGCGGAGTCGGTCTTTCGCAAGGTCGGACTCTCCAGAACGGAATCGGCGGAGCTCGTCGAGACCGTGATCGACGAGATCTGTAACGCCATCGTACGAGGCGAACTCGTCAAGCTTTCGTCGTTCGCAACCTTCCAGGTGCGGGCGAAGAACGAGCGCATCGGGCGCAATCCGAAGACCGGCGAAGAAGTGCCGATTTCGCCGCGCCGGGTGATGACTTTCAAGGCATCCAATGTGCTGAAGCAGCGTATCCTCAAGTCGCATTTGGCCCGCAAGGCCAAGCAGAAGCCGGCCAATCCGGCGGTGTGAGACGCAACTGCAATACGCCTGTTCATCATCTGTTTCGGCGCTTGAAATCTCCAGCATAAACCGTTGAAATACGGCCCAAGGTCGTATTGACGCAGCGTGAGTCGGCTGAAGGCTGTGTTGCGCCAGTGCACAAGAAGGCGAATCGTTCGGCGCCCTTAAGGGCCGTGACGATTCCGGGAGATGAAGACGTGGAAAAGAGCCCCGACGCCTTTCGCACCATCAGCGAAGTTGCCGATGACCTCGATTTGCCGCAGCATGTGCTACGCTTTTGGGAAACCCGCTTTCCGCAGATCAAGCCGATGAAGCGCGGCGGCGGTCGTCGCTATTATCGCCCGGAAGACGTCGATCTGCTGAAGGGCATCCGCCACCTCCTCTATGATCACGGCTATACAATCAAGGGCGTGCAGAAGCTCTTGAAGACCAATGGCAACAAGTTCGTCACCGCCATTGCATCGGGCGATATGGCGACGATGGAAGCCATCATGGCGGCCAATAGCGACCGCCAGAGCGAGCCGAAGGTTAGCGGCGGCGAGGATGACCAGATCGTCGGGCGCCCGAAGGCCAAGCCCAGTGGCCGTTTCTTCGGCTTTGGCGGCTCAAACGATGATGACGACCTGGAAGTGACGATCGGCAAAAGCTCGATCGGCAAGGAAGATCGGGCCCTATTGCAGGAAGCGCTTTTCGACCTTCTGGAATGCAAACGCCTGCTTGATCAGGTGCGGTGAGGCCGGTTTTCGCCCGGCAGTAATGATGATCGCCTGGCCGTTTCGCTCATCGTTTTGGGTGCTGCGTTGACCTGTGCGGGCGGTGGCCCCATATTTAGGCTAGGAATTTCGAGGTGGGAACGGCCTGCCCACGCACCCGCAAGGGGTTGGTAGCCGAAAGGCGAAGAGATTCAGGAGCTTGGCAGCCTGGCGGAAATAGAAAGCCCCGCTTTACGCGCAAGCCCTTAACCGAAATGTGGAATACTTTGTGTCGCAAATTTCCTTCGCGAGACTGCGACTTATGCGAGCGAGTTTTGCCACAGAGGTTCCCCTGAATAATCGGCGGGCCCGATTTTGTCGCTTAACTCAGCCAGACCGAACAAAAACTCGCCTTCGAGAAATTTCATTAGAACGTGATGCTAACAGTGCCGTCATATCTCGCACGCAGTAGCATCAGCTTTTCCATGGGTGCCGCGCTGCAGAACAAGATTCTGCAGCGCAAAGTTCAAACTGAGTTTTCGGACGGCCTGCAGGATTATTGCGAGCGATTTTGCGTTCCTGTTTGTGAGTCATCATCGTTGTAAGGTAGGCATCGGGCGGATGAACCATCGCAGATGGCTAACAACCCAGCATCCCTCTCAATTAAGGGACAAGCACAGCCTTTTCGCCATGGTCACTTTCAAACGCCATCGCTTGCTCAATGTTCTCGAAGCTGAATTCCCGACCGATCTTGGTCATGAACAAGGAATCATCGATCACTCCGGCGAGCTCATCCAACGCCGCCGCTAGTTGATGCGGATCCTTGACAGCTTTACTTTCGTAAACTCTGAACCTCCGCATGGTTATGTTCTTGGCCATAATCAGAGATGTCGGGAATGACACAGACACAGGGCCCCCTAGGAACCCGTAGACGTAAATCGTTGTATCCATCGGCAAGATTGGGGCAATGCGGCTGATCAGTTCGCCTCCAACGCCATCGAATACGGCGGTGGTTGCCATTTTTGCCGCTATTACCGCCAACTCGCGTTCAAAGTTTTCGCCGTTCAAAGCAAGGACCTGTTGCGTATCGCATTCGGGAAACTGCTGCTCAGCCGAGGCGGCGCGCACCACGAAGACCGCTGGTACATTCCACCGGCGAGCGATAGACGCCAGGGCTCTGGCGGTCGCCGAGCGCCCGGCCGTAACGACAACGCCTCGATGGCCAGCGGACCGAACCTCCGAGAGAAAGGCATAGGCCGTCATGATGTTGACAAGCGAACCGCTGTAGTCGCGCGGCCGGACATCCGCCGGCAAGGCAACGCAGCATGTATAAGGAACCTGTGCCCGTTCGCACCAGAGTCCTATCGTTTCCGGGCTCCTGCTCAGCGATTTATAGACCGCCACCGTCCTGCCAAGCAGACCGGCTGGAACGCCGGGTCCGATGGCGATGACAACCCCCGCGCCAGACGCGCCCCACACATCGTAACGGCTGGTGGGAACGACATTGCCTCCGGCAAGTGGCCCCGCCAGGAATGCCTTGTCTCCGTGATTGATTGCGGCTGAGTCCATATCGATGAGCACGTGGCCAACAGGCGGGTCGGTTGGGAGGGGTACGTCACGAACTTCAAGTCCGCGCGTCGATGTTACACAAATGGCCTTCATAGCAAATCCTTCGGCTTCGGATGTGTGAAGGATATTTTATCTTTAGTATTGATAAAGATTGGTAATTTGCGTTACTGAACGGACAAAATGTCCTTAATTGAGGTCCCATGGAAAGCCTGAGCGCCATCGCTGCCTTCATTCATACCTCCGAACAACAGAGTTACGTGGCCGCCGCTCGCATTATGGGATTGTCACCGTCGGCTGTCGGAAAGGCAGTGGCTCGCCTCGAAAAACGCCTGGGCGTGCGGCTGTTTCACCGTACGACACGCAAAATGAGCCTGACGGAGGCCGGCGCGGTATTTTACGAGCGATGCAAGCGCATTGTCGACGATCTTGGAGATGCTGAAGCAACGATTCTGCAAAGTAGAGATAATCCGGCAGGGCGATTACGCGTCAGCATGCCCCATATTTTCGGGCATCATCTGTTCATGCCAATCCTGCCAATTTTCGTACGCTCGTTTCCTGACATCGAGTTGGATGTCGATTTCGAGGACCGGGTCGTCGATCTTGTTGCGGATGGTGTGGATATCGTCGTGCGCAGCGGCGAAATGGCCGATAGCGGGTTGATCGCCCGCACCCTTTGCCAGCAGCACTTTGTCGTTTGCGGTAGTCCGGATTACCTTTGCCGTCGAGGCAGACCACAGATGCCGGCTGATTTGACTGAGCACGCTTGTGTTCATTTCAAATACCCGTCTAGCGGTCGGGTTGCTCCCTGGGCATTCAAAGCTCCCCACGAGCGGCTTATCCTGCCTAGAGCGCTGACATTCAACAATACGGATGCTGGATTACAGGCAGCTTTGGCAGGGCTGGGGTTGGCCCACTTACCCGTTTACGTCGCGGAGCCATATATTCAGAATGGCGGACTGATTCCGGTTCTCACATCCTTTATGGTGCCGCTCGGATCACTTTCTCTCGTCTGGCAGTCAAGTCGCCAGCTTTCCCCAAAGGTTCGGGCTTTTGCGGATTTTGTGATTGAGCATATGGCATCCCAAAGTCGCACCTTCAAAGATGCAGTGACTGTCTCGCGAAATTCTTAAATAAAGCGACAGTTTTGCGAACGATTTTTTTGAAATCGCAAGACCAACGTTTTGCCTCAGGTGAGGGGCGAATGCTTCAAGAAGATATTTCCCGCAAGATAAGTCGCTCCAAACACCATGCCACAAGCGGATCTGGCACCCGTATCTAATGGGATTCCACATTTCGGTGAGGGACTGGGCTTTACGCGGGGTAAATATTGTCCGCCGCACAACAAAAAAGACGGCTTTCACCGACTTCTGTCTGTCTCGTCTGAAATCAGTGTGACTGGGATTTCAAGGGATAATTGGTCGGGGCGGCCGGATTTGAACCGACGACCCCTTGACCCCCAGTCAAGTGCGCTACCGGGCTGCGCTACGCCCCGACCCGCTTCTTTCGAAGCACGTTCTCCATACTGACTTGACGTTGCCGGTGCAAGAACAAAGTAGCCGGCTGGGGAAAACTTGTTGAGCGGTGTCGTGTCTGCGCCGGAATGGCAAAGCCGTGTCTGGCACAGGCAGCCAACAGGTCCGGCGCAAAGCAGGGCAGGGGTGCCCTTGCTCAGCGATAGAGCGGCGTGCGCGTCGCGTTCATCAGCAGTTCCTGTTCAGAAGCAAATGGGCCGAGCAGCTTTTGCAGACGGTTTTCCTCGCGCATATCAAGGCGATAACGCTTGGCGAATTCGCTGACGTTCCAGACCTTCTTATAGCCGGGCATATCTGCTGGCTGCGGTTCGAGATGAATGCTCATGTCTTGTCCCCCACGCTCCGGTTATCAATGAATGACGCCAAGGCTTGATTGTTCCCAACCAAATTTGCACTTATATAGTTTATGAAGTGCAAATATACTGTCCTTGATGCGCGTCAATTTTCCTCGACTTTGACACCGTCGCTGGTGATGCTCATCTCGACGCCCTTCGGCTTTGTCTCTTCGCGCACGACATAGGCGCCAAGCCCGACGACGGCGACGACCAGCGCGCCGATAACGAGATAGAGACTATTGCTGCGGACCATGGGATACTCCTTGATATTCTTCGGAATGCGACGTTCAACGCCGATGTCGAAGATATGTTCCAGGAGTTTCGTCAGATGCGGCAATCTGGCCTCAAAGCTCAACCATCATTGGCGGAACTGAGGCTTTCCGGTCGCATGCCTTCATCGCCGGCACGCAATCGAAGGCGCAGGCCGGGACCGACGCCCGGATCATCCTCGCCGGGCCTCAGAAAGACGATCCCACGCATTTCCAGCGTCTGACGAAGCCGGGTGAGGGCCTGCATGTCGCCGGCATTCTCGCCGCGCTCGATGGCTGAAATGCTGGCGGCGGAGAGCCCGCTTTCGCTGGCAAGGATGTCGATGGAGAGATCTACCATGGCGCGCGCTGCGCGGATTTGCTGTGCTGTGATCATGAGACATGATCTGGCCCCTGGAGCGGCAAGGTCAAGGGCCGTGGTGCTCCAGAGCCTAAGCGAGCCTGTGTTTTTCCCGCTGGAAGCGCCATTCCAGCGCATGGCAGCCCCAAATCACGCCAAACAGCAAATACATATGCCGCCAGTGGTCGAGGTCGATGACATTGCCGATCAGCGCATGGCCTGCAAGGACGATCCAGGCGATCATCAGATAGGGTTGCCAGGGGCGCTCGCGCAGAAGTGCTCGAAAGCCGATGATCAGCGTTGCCCAGATCAGCGTCACATAGGCGACAAAGCCGAGCCATCCATAGGTGGTGAGCGACTTCAGCCAGACATTGTGCTCGTCCTCGCCAAACATCTTGCCGAGCACCATGGGGCCGAGGCCGAGAGGCCGTTCCATGGCCATCAGGAAGCCGATCTTGTGGCGCTCGAAGCGGCCAAGCCGTGCGCCGTCATATTCCTGCACCAGCTTGGCGCGGTTGAGGAAGAGATCGGAGACTTTTTTAGACTGCATGGCGCCGCCGATGGCCAGCATCAGCAGAAGGACGGCGGCTATCGACAGCGTGAAGATTTTCAGCCGGAAGGCGGCGGTGCGCTCTTTCAGAAGCATTACAATGACCAGCGCCAGGGCAGAAAACAGGAACAGGCCCCAGGCGGCACGGGAAAAAGACAGGAAGATGCCGAGCACCAGCACCAGAAGACCGGCGACATAAAGCGGCGAGCGGGCCAGTGAGTCGGACAGCAGGCGATACATCAGATAGAGGGCAGGGGCGACCAGATAGGGACCGAAAACATTGGGATCCTGGAAGGCACCCTTGGCGCGATCATAGAGTGTAAAAACTTCTGCCCCTGGAAAGGCGTGGAAATACCCCAGAATGCCGAGGATCGACGTGATGGTGGCGCCTGCCACCCAGGCCTGGAAGATCAGCTTCAGGCGCTGATGCCCATCTTCGATGATGGCGGCATAAAATACCGATGTCAGCGCTAGAAACAGCGAGACGGCGATATACATCGGACCGCCGGACATGTCGGCCATCACGGTCAGCGACAGCATTCCGCCAATGTTGAAGACGAGCAGCAGGATGAGCAACGGCGCCACGGCGCGCGAGATCTTTAGCCCCAGCAGGAACCAGATGGCGATCTGCACCACCAGCATCAGTTCGTAAGGGGCAGGTTCGGAAATGACGAAGCCGGACAGGAAGACGCCGAAGGCCACCATGGCCGAGCCGATGATGCGTACGGCCGCCAGTTGCGGGTTGAAGGGGCGATGCCCGCTATCGACGACCGCGCTCAATAGGCATTCTCCGTGTTGAGAAGCCGGATTGGCGTCAGAACCAGGATTTTCAGGTCCAGCCAGAGCGACCAGTTTTCGATATAGTCGAGATCATAGGCGGTGCGGGCGCGGATCTTTTCGTCGCTGTCCAGCTCGCCGCGCAGACCGTTGATCTGCGCCCAGCCGGTCACGCCGGGCTTCACCCGGTGGCGGGCAAAATAGCTTTCCACCACATCCACATATTTGCGATCGCCGGTCTGGGCATGCACGGCGTGCGGGCGGGGTCCAACCAGCGAAAGTTCGCCGCGCAGTGCGTTGATGAATTGCGGCAATTCGTCGAGCGAGGATTTGCGCAGGAAGCGACCAACCGGGGTCACGCGCGGATCGTTCTTGGTCACGGCGCGCTTGGCTGTCGGATCGCTCAGCTCAGTATACATCGAGCGGAATTTCAAAACATTGATGACTTCGTTGTTGAAGCCGTGGCGCTTCTGTACGAAGAGCACCGGCCCCTTGGATGTGGTCTTCACGGCAATCGCGCAGCCAAGCATCACCGGCCACAGAAGCGATAGGGCAATCAGCGAAAACGCCACGTCGAAAATGCGCTTGGCAACCGAATCCCAGTCGCGCAGCGGCTTGTCGAAAATGTCGAGCATCGGCACCGTGCCGACATGGCTATAGGCGCGCGGGCGAAAGCGCAGGCGATGGGCATGGGCTGCCAGCCGGATATCGACCGGCAGAACCCAGAGCTTTTTGACCAGTTGCAGGATGCGCTGTTCGGCCGAGGCAGGCAAAGCGATGATCAGCATGTCAATGCGCGCCAGCCGGGCAAATTCCACCAGTTCGCCGAAAGTGCCGAGCTTGGGATAGCCCGCAACCATATCGGGAGAACGCGCGCTGCTGCCGCGATCATCGAAAATGCCGCAGATGCGGATGTCATTGTCTGCCTGCTGTTCAAGCGCCCGCACCAGGTCCTTGGCCGGTTGTCCGCCGCCGACAATCACGGCGCGGCGTTCCATGATGCCGTTGCGTGACCAGTTGCGAATACCAAAGGCAATGGTGAGCCGCAGGACAATGAGAGTGACGATGCCGGCGATATACCAGCCGATCAACTGTCCTGCCGGCAGGAGAAGATCGGTCAGCGCAGTTGTGCCCTGGACCAGGAGGAAAGCGGCGCTCCAGGCAATCAGCATCCGGTGCAATTGACGGCGCGGCAGGCGCAAGGTCGGGATCTGGTAGCCGTCCGCCACCTGAATGAACAGCACCGTCAGCGCCGACAGCGTCACATTGACGAGAAGATGCAGGAAAAACGCCGTCTGCCCGTCAAAGCCGGAAAAAAGGCCGGCTAGCAGGCCGATAACGGTTAAGAGGAGGAATTCGAACAGGCGAAACTGACCGATCAGCAGGGATGGCGTCGTGTTGATATCGCGGAACTGTTCGGCGATCTGGCGCGCGAAGGCGTTGAGTTCGGGTACCGGTTCCTGCGGGCCGGATGGGCTGCGATCGTAAAATTCCGCCACCTTACGGCGCAGTGCGTCAACGTCCAATTCTTCCTGCTTTGCCGGCTCGCTCATCGCAAGGATCCCATCCGTCGGTCAGGCGCATCGGGCAGACTGTGCCATTTTGCGCAATGACCAGCGTTATCAGGAAGATACTAAGAAAGCTTTGAGCTAACCAGTCCCTGGTAGAGATCAAGCATCTGTTGCGCCATCGCGGAGGAGGAAAAGACCGTCTTGAAGGCGTCCGGGCGCGGCATGACGCGGGCCTGCCAGTCGGGCGACTGCAACACGTCCAGCATCAGGCGGGAAAGGTCTGTCGGATCGCCGGGAATGGCAAGTGCTGCACTGTCGGTGCCCAGCACTTCCGGTATGCCGCCGACGCGGCTGGCAATCACCGGCTTTTCGGCCGCTAGCGCTTCCAGCACAATGTAGGGCATGGCTTCGGCACGCGAGGGTACGATGATGGTGCGTGACAGCGCAAAGGCCTCGCGGGCCGGCATGGCATCGAGCAGCGCCACTCGATCGGTCAGGCTGCGCTCTGTCAGTATTGCGCGGTAGCGCTGCTTGTCGGGGCCGTCGCCTACCATGGTGGCGGAGAGGCGGCGCCCCAGCGCTTTTTCCGTAGCCATGAAGGCATCGATGAACACGTCCGGCCCTTTGAGGTCGCGCATCATGCCGATATAGAGGAAATCGCGGGCATCCGGCGCAAGGGCAACCGGCGCAAATTCTGCCTCGGTAATGCCGTTATAGATGACTTGCGAGGGGATGCGCGGCGCGCCGACCTTTTGCGAATAGGTGCGGCGTTCGTAATCGCAGACGAACACCAGTTGATCGCAGAAGCGTTCGAGGAAGCGCTCAAGCCGCAACACCGCCTGGCCGGCGGGTGTTGCCCTGTCATAATGCAGGCTGCCGCCATGCGGTGAATAGAGGCGGGCTACGCAATACCTGTTCACCCGCAGGAGTGAGCCGATGAGCCGTGCCACAACGCCACCCTTGGCGCCATGTCCGTGCAGAACATCAGGCTGCAAACTTTTGATATGCTTGTAACTGGCGTAAAGTGCCGCCAGGTCGGTCGGGCTGATCGAGCGGCGGATCGGCAGCCGGATCAGACCCAGCGCCAGATGCGGTTCAATCGCTGCAAACAGCCTTTCCTCATGCGCTCCGCCGGTCGAACTGTCGCAGAGAATGCCCACCTGGTGGCCGGCCTTTGCATGTTCTTCGACGAGATCCCGGACATGCCGGAAAATGCCGCCAATCGGCGAGCGAAAACAGTGGATGATCTTGAGAGGCGTTGCGGCAGCCATCGAAATCAGAACAACCGCTCGCGGACATAGACCGTATCGCCGGCAAGAATCGGGCTGGCAATCGGCGTGCGACCGGTGATGACAGTGCCGTTGATGCGTCGGGTCACGTCGATATCGCGGCGATTGCCGCGGGCGGTGAAGCCGCCGGCAATGGCAACGGCATTCTGCGCTGTCATGCCCGGCACATAGGAATACTGGCCGGGGCGTCCAACTTCGCCCATGACGAAGACAGGGCGGTAGCGATCAACCTCGATCGTCACGTCCGGATCGCGCAGATAGCCCTTCTTCAATTGCGTGGCGATGGCGCCTTCAAGGCTTGCCAGCGTCTGGCCGCGTGCCGGCACCTGGCCGATCAGCGGGAAGGAAATATAGCCGGCCTGGTCTACCGTATAGGTATTGGACAGGCTTGGCTGTTCGAACACCGCCACCCGCAGCCGGTCGCCGCTATCGAGACGATAGGGTTGCAGGCTTGCCTGGCTGAACGATTTCGGCGCCGGCTGTGTGGATGCGCACCCAGCCAGACCCGCCATAACACAGGCGGTCAGGACCAATGACATCGGGGATTTGCGTCGTGCGAATGTCATCCGCGCGGAACTCCGGCTCAAGAAACCAACTGACGCTGTTATCGGTCCGTTAGGGTTAATGGCTGGTAAAGATAGGACACTGAAACATGTTTTCTTGCCACTTTACGTAACGACAGGGCTTTTCATCTGCCGTTAACGTCACGCTTACCATGATCCTTTACGGTTCCATGTTAAGGTCACAAGTGGAGCAGGCCATGTCAGGCGTAAGCGGCAATCAGGATGCGGATATCGATATTGGTCAGCTGTTTGCGGCCGTCTGGGATCGGCGGCGCACCATCCTGGCCACCACCGCGATTGTCGGTGTTCTTGCCTTTGTCGGCGCAAGCTTCATGACGCCTGATTTCAAGGCCGAGACACGCATTCTGATCGAGGCGCGTGGAACCAATATTGCCGGGCAGGAGCCGCAGGGCGCCAATGAGCCGGTGCTCGACCAGTATAATATTGTCAGCCAGGCGCAGATCCTGCAGTCGGCGGATCTCATCCAGCAGGTGGCGCGGGATCTGAACCTCAGCGCGCTGAAGGAGTTCGATCCAGACGCCCATTCGTCTCTGCCCAATCTGCTCGTGCTTCTGGGTCTGAAGCCGGATCCGATGAATCTTCCCTCCGATGAGCGGGTGATCAAGACATTCCGCGAGAAGCTGCAGGTCTATCCCGTCGAAGGATCGCGCGTTATCGCCATTGAAATGGCGTCGGAAGATCCAAAGCTTGCCGCAGCCATCCCCAACCGCATGGCCGAGGTCTATCTGACCATGCAGAGCGGAGCAAAGCTCGGCACCCACACCGACGCCACCCGCTGGCTGGAGCCGGAAATTGCAACTCTGCGTGACCGCGTGCGCGAGGCCGAACAGAAGGTGGCCGATTACCGCACCTCCGCCGGGCTTTTCCAGTCGGGCGAAAATACCAGCTTTTCCTCCCAGCAGTTGAACGATATTTCAGCCGAGCTTGCTCGCGTGCGCGGCGAACGCGCCAATGCCGAAGCGCGGGCTGAAAATGTCCGCGCCGCGCTGAAATCCGGCCGCAACTCCGATACGCTCGGCGATGTCGTCGGTTCGGCCATGATCCAGCGCCTGAAGGAAACCGAGGCCAATGTGCAGGCCGAGATTGCCCAGGCATCGATTGCTCTGATGGATGGCCATCCGCGCCTGAAAGGCCTTCGCGGCCAGCTCTCCGGCATCCGCCAGCAGATCGAGGCCGAAACCCGCAAGATCCTCGGCAGCCTGGAAAGCGAGGCCAATGTCGGCAAGCTGCGGGAAACCCAGCTGATGGCGCAGTTGAACGGCCTGAAGGCCGATTCGGCCCGCTCCGGTGACGAAGAAGTCGGCCTACGGGCGCTCGAGCGGGAAGCCACGGCGCAGCGGCAGTTGCTGGAAACCTATCTCGCCCGCTACCGCGAGGCATCTTCGCGCGTCGATCCCAATTCGACGCCTGCGGATGCGCGCATCGTTTCGACCGCAATCGATCCGGTGGAGCCCTATTTCCCGAAGATCATTCCGATCACCATTGTCATGACGCTCGCCGCTCTCATCCTGCATGTGATCGGCATCATTGTCGCGGCCCTGTTCAGCGGTCGAGGCCTTCGCGCGTCCGATCGCCGCGAGGAAGAGGTAATCGAGGCAGGCGATGCCGTTTCGCCAGCCATGGCGCTCCAGGCGCTGCCGCCGGTCATGCCGGCAGCCGTGCAACAGTCGCTGCCTGTGGCTGAACTGGGCGAGGATGAGCGGCAGGAATTCACCCGTCAGGTGGAGCGCGATCTTGCGGCTCTGAAACGTCCAGTCGGGCAGGTGCCGCCCGGCGACGTCGATGTGCCGCGACCGGACATCGTCATCGATGATGCCGGGGCAGAGGCGGAAACACCGCCCTCTGCCGTGGCTGCGATCGACAAAGAGGATGCCGATGCACTGGCCTCCGGCTCAGCGGCGCTCAGCCTTGAGGCGGTGCGCGACTATCTTCTGCGCCGCGGCAGCCCGCTTGCCGTTCTGGTCTCGCCCACCGGCGATGAGGGCTCGACGGCCAGCGTTCTTCTTGCCCGCGAGATTGCCGAGGCCAATCGCAGCGTGGTGCTGATCGATATGACCGGTTCGGCCTGCCCGACACGGCTGATGGCGGACAATACCAGACTGCCCGGCATTACCGATCTTCTGTGCGGCACGACGCCATTCGGCGAGACGATCCATCCTGACCGACTGTCGGATGCGCATATCATTCCGCAGGGCATGGCCGATGCGGCGCAGGCCATGCGCGGTATCGAGCGCCTCGGCATGGTTCTCGATGCGCTTGCCGGGACCTATGACGTGGTTCTGGTGGAATGCGGCAATGCCGATGTGCGCAGTCTCGAGCGGCTGACCCGTGGCGCGAAAGCGGAGGTCATCCTGTCGCTGCCGAAGATCAGCAGCGAGGATATTGCCGAGCTGACTGCCGAATACGAGACGGCGGGCCATGAAAACGTGCTGGTCATGTCGTCTTCGCTGAACGATCGGCCAACCGCCAGCGGTCGTTACGCTGCCTGACCTTCTGTAAAGACGCCGGGCGCCACACCTGGCTCGATCTCTTCGATCAATCCTCGCCCCGTTCCGTCACCGGATCGGGGCGATTGTCTCTTGCGGCAAATATCTGCCCGGAGCGCAGGCGCTGGAGACGGCGGTAGAGGAGGGGGCGGCGCTTGATGGCGGCGGTCGCCCGGCTTGCGGCCACATGGCCGAGCGTGGCGATGCGGCCGATCAGTGAAATGGGGATCATGATATCGCGATGCCGCGTTTCGACGGGACACCAGCTGCGTTTGTAGAGCTGGTCGCCAATGCCGAAATTGAAAACCCGGTAGCCCTCAGCGCAGGCCTTTTCGATCATCAGCCAGAACAGCAGCTCGCCGGGGCTTGCATCGGGAACCCGGCTCTCGTCGATCGAGCCGAACTGGCAGATGATCTGGTCGCCAAGAGAGGTGATGCCGGCAATGGCGGCAATCGCGCCTTCGCCGCCGGCCTTCAGGCGAATGGCCTGCAGCGCCAGCGGATGGTCACGACCACGCGGTTCACTGTCGATCAGCGCGTGGAAGACGCGCTGTACGGTGGGATCGATAAAGGCATCCGGCAGGCCCTGCGCCTCGAAGCGGATGCGCTTTTGCGCAAAAAACAGATCGAGCAGATCATGGCGTTCCTGGGCGGTGGCCGGCAGATAGAGTTCATAGCCGCCCATGTCTTCCAGGCGCCGTGTCTGGGTGCGGAATTTCTTGCGCCGGCGCTTGGCATTCAGCTGGGAAAGCGTTGCCTCGAAGCTCGGCAGCAGCGGTAGCTGGAAGGATGCATTCGGATGGTCGAAATGGGCAAGGTCAGCCAGCGGGTGGCGATGCAGGGCCCAACTTTCCGGCAGCATGTCGAGCAGCAGGAGATCGGCCCGGCCTGACAGGCAATGGCGGATCTTGTCCGCCAGATCCTGTTGCTCGTGAACCGATAGCTGCAGCGCCGGGTCAAAAAGCCCGGTGTTCAGGTTGTTGAAACGTCCGCCGGGAAAGCGTGCGGTGCGCACGCCCAAGCGCGTGACGATCTCCAGCGGTAGCATCATCACCACCTGGTTTGCCTGGCGCCCGATGATGACAAGCGGTTCCTGCCCCTGCACGGTGGCCCAGCTGCGGCACCAGTCATAGCCCTGATGCGGCGAACTGGCGGGGCATTGCTCCAGGCGTCGCCAGTCATCCTCGATGGTGGCAAGATCACGTGTCAGCGACAGCGTCAGGGGCACCTGCGCCGGTGCCGAAGTCTGTGCCGCAACGGGACAGGACTGCGCATCGTTGATGCGTGCCTCGATGTCTCCCGGATTGATCGCCTTGCCCATGCCTTGCACGCTGTGTTTCCTCGCTTTCGCGCTTTAGGCTAGCCTCTGATGTCGCAACAAGCCGTTTACACGCCCGGCGCGCAGAGATGGCCTTCGTGCAGCATGGTAAAGAGCGTATTAGCGCCGCTCGGGTTTCGGGCCGGCCATCCACTTGATGATCACCATGGCCGGCAGGATCCATAGCATGCCGGACAGGCCGAAATAGAGAAGATGCACCCACCAGGGCGAGGCTGACAGCGCCAGCGATGCAATGGTGGTCGCCAAAAGCGCATAGAGCAGCACAAGCACGATGATAAGGATCGTGCCGATGAATTTCTTCAGCCGTAGGGGCATGATGGTCCTCCCAGATGATGACGTATCGAGGCACCGCGACGGCATGCCGCAAACCGCAAGGGCTTGTTTTGCACGGGCGCCTGATGCAAATCAACGGTGTTATACCAAGTGTCTATGATAGAAACCGATTGCGCCGGAGCGCTTTTGCCTCCCGGACGTTGTCGAAAATCCTCGCCGGACCGATACGGCATTGTTGATAAATGTCAGGAGATGAAATGGCGACGACGGATGCAATTGTCTTGAGTGGTCAAGAGACCAGTCGCAGGATCGACCAGAACCGCACACTGCTCCGGCGCTGGCTGCAACTTGTCATTCTCACGCTCGTCTGTCTCGTGGTGGTTGGCGGCGCAACGCGGCTGACCGATTCCGGTCTCTCCATCACCGAGTGGAAGCCGATCCATGGCGTCATCCCGCCGCTCAGCGTGGCAGAGTGGGAGGAGGAACTTCAACTCTACCGGCAAATCCCCCAGTACCAGCAGATCAATCGCGGCATGTCGCTCGATGAGTTCAAGACGATCTTCTGGTGGGAATGGGGCCATCGCCTGCTGGCGCGCATGATCGGGCTGATCTTTGCACTGCCGCTGGTGTTTTTCTGGGCGACAGGCCGCGTCGAGAAAAGGCTGCGACTGCCGCTGGTCGGGCTTCTGGCGCTGGGCGGTTTCCAGGGTTTTATCGGCTGGTGGATGGTGTCTTCCGGGCTTTCGGTGCGCACCGATGTATCACAATATCGGCTGGCCACGCATCTGACGATCGCCTGCCTGATCTTTTCGGGCTGTGTGTGGATCATGCGCGGGCTGACCCGGCAGATCCAGGATCAGCCGCCGAGCCGGCATTCCTATCTGGCGGCAGGCGGTCTTGCCTTCCTCGCTCTGTTCCAGATCTATCTCGGCGCGCTGGTGGCCGGTCTCGATGCGGGCTTTTCCTACAATACCTGGCCGCTGATGGATGGCGCGCTTGTGCCTGCCGATCTTTTCATCCAGCAGCCCTGGTGGATCAATCTGTTTGAAAATCCGAAGACGGTGCAGTTCGTCCACCGTTGCGGTGCCTATCTTCTGCTTGCCATGACATTTATCCACATGTGGCAATCCATGCGGCTGGCTCCTGGCTCAACTCATGCCCGCGGCGCCATGAAGCTGTTCGGTCTCGTCTGCCTGCAGGCGTCGATCGGCATTGTCACTCTTGTCGCCCATGTGCCGATTGAACTCGGCCTTCTGCATCAGGCCGGCGGCCTGATGGTGCTGGGCTATGCGGTTGCGCACTGGCGCGGCTTTTACGGCGAATTCAGGCGCGATGCAGCCGCGCCTGTCGCTTAAAGCTTAGCCGAAGCGAAAGCCGGAATAGGGCTTTCCGAGGAAATCTGTCGTGAAGACGCGGGCGCCCTGATCCCTGCCGGCCGCGCCGGCTGCAACAAACAGCGGCACCAGATGGTCATGGTCCGGCACATGGCAGGCCAACGCATCCGGGTTCTGGTCCCATTGTGCAAGACGCTGCGCACGTGTTTGTGGATCGGCTTCCGACACAGCCTGCGCCAGCCAATCGTCGAAGCGCACCGCCTGGGCCACATGGTCCGGCTCTGCTTTGCGAAACATCGGCATGTTGTGATAGGTCATGCCGGACGCGATGATCAGCACATCCTCGTCGCGCAGCGGCTCCAGCGCCTTGCCGATAGCGATATGGCTTTCCACATCCAGCGTATCTTTCAGCGAAATCATCGTCAGTGGCACATCGGCGTCCGGATAGATCAGCATGAAAGGAATGAAGACGCCGTGGTCGAAACCGCGACTGTCATTTTCCGCCGAATCGATCCCGGCTTGCGCAAGCAGCTGGCGAGCGCGGGCGGCAAGGTCCAGCGAGTTTTTCGCTGGATAGGAAAGCTCATAGGTGTGCGGCGGAAAGTTGTAGTAATCAAACAGCATGCCGGGCTGTGGTGCGGTGCTCAGCGTCGGCACCGGCTCTGTTTCCCAGTGGCCGGACACAACCAGCACAGCCTTGGGCCGCCGGCCGATTTCGGCATCCAGCCCGCGCAGGAAGCCGGCAAGCTCATCCCAGGGGCCGCGCCCGGCTGCATTCTTCGGAAACTCCATGAACGGCCAGGGGCCGCCGCCATGGGGAATGAAATAAACGGGAAATCTCTGCGTCATGGCCAATCCACCCTATTTGATAGGGGGAGACTAGCAAGATTGGTTGTTATGCGAAATATGGACGATGCGCGACAAATCGTTCAGTAAAAATGAACGACCTGCCGCGCATCATTACGTTTGATGGCATCAGCCCATCACGCCGAGAGCATCAGGTCCATGTTCTGCACGGCTGCACCGGAGGCGCCCTTGCCGAGATTGTCGAGCGTGGCGACCAGATTGATATGCGCACCGGTGCCGAACACGTAGATCTTCATCCGGTCTTCGCCCACCAGTTCTTCCGCATCGATACGCGGCAGCTTGGCGCTGTCGGCGAGCGGCACGACGGTAACGATGTCCTGCCCGGCATAATGCGCCACAAGCGCTGCATGAATGCTCTCGACAGTCGTTCCGTCCGACAGATCATCGAGGAACAGCGGCACCTGCACGATCATGCCCTGGGCAAAGCGGCCGACCGAAGGCGCAAACAGCGGCGCGCGGTCGAGCAGGCCATGGATTGTCATTTCCGGCACATGCTTGTGCTTCAGCGTCAGGCCATAGAGGAAATTATTGGCCGCCAGATGCTCCGGATGGCTCTTGTCTTCCATCTGCGCGATCAGCTGCTTGCCGCCACCCGTATAACCGGAAACGGCATTGACCGAGACCGGATAGCCATCGGGCAGGATGCCGGATGCACGCAGCGGGCGGATGAGGCCGATGGCGCCGGTCGGATAGCAGCCGGGATTGGCGACATAGCGGGCGGCGCGGATCTTTTCGGCCTGCGCTGCATCCATTTCGGCAAAGCCATAGGCCCAGTCTGGCGCAACGCGATAGGCCGTGGACGTATCGATGATCCGCACCCGGTTATTGCCAGACAGCATCGACACGGCCTCCTTCGACGCATCGTCCGGCAGGCAGAGGATGGCGATATCGGCGCTGTTCAACAGGTCTTCGCGCAGGGCAGGATTGCGGCGTTCCGCTTCGGGTATGGACAGAAGCTCTACGTCGCGGCGGCTGGCCATGCGGGTGCGGATTTGCAGTCCCGTGGTGCCGTGTTCGCCATCGATGAAGATTTTCGCGCTCATATCATTGTTCCGAAACGTCAGAGGGTTAGCCGGTGCAGCGGAATCATCTTATCCGCTTCATGATTCAGTTTGTTAACGGGCCGCAGCCATCCGCTCGGCCTTGAGGCCCAGCATATACATTGCGATGGTCGCACCGGCAATGGCCGTGATATCGGCGTTGTCGTAAGCGGGGGCGACCTCCACCACGTCGGAGCCGCGAATGTCGAGGCCTCCGAGCTTGCGCAGCACCGAGAGGATCTTGGCTGAGGAGGGGCCTCCCGCCACCGGCGTTCCGGTGCCCGGCGCAAAGGCCGGATCGAGGCAGTCGATATCGAAGGTGAGATAGCAGGCCGCCGTCCCGACATGATCGAGGATCGCATCGGCAATCGCCTGCGCGCTCATGTCCTCGACCTCATGCCCAAGCAGAATGCGGATGCCGAAATCCTCCGGCGCCTGCGTGCGTATGCCGATCTGGATCGAGCGGGATGCGTCGATGACGCCTTCGCGCACGGCACGCGCCACAAAGGAGCCGTGGTCAATGCGCGCGCCGTCATCATCCCAGGTGTCCTGGTGGGCATCGAAATGCACAAGCGCCAGCGGCCCATGTCTGGCGGCATGGGCTTTGAGAAGCGGCCAGGTGACGAAGTGATCGCCGCCAAGACCCAGAAGATAGGCGCCGGATGCAATGATCTCCAAGGCTACGCTTTCGATCCGCGCCGGCGTTTCCTGATGTCTGCCATAGTCGAGCAGCACGTCGCCATAATCGATCACCGCCATCCGTTCGAAAAGATCGCGGGCAAACGGATATTGCGGATCATTGTCGAAGATCGCCGACGCCCGGCGGATCGCCTGCGGCCCGAAACGGGCGCCGGGCCGGTTGGAGGTGGCTGCATCGAAGGGAATGCCCAGCACCACCGCATCCACGTCGGTCAGATCCTTGCCGTAGCGGCGGCGCATGAAGGACAGCGCTCCGGCATAGGTGGGGTCGCTGGCTGCGCTGCGCAGGGAGGGTGCCGTAAAGGCATGGTCGATGGATTTGGACGGCATGGCCTGTTCTTCTGTCTTGTTACTGAAAGCGGAGGTTTCGGTGCCCGGAATGGGCTGAGAGTTGCATCCAGAGATCGCCTGCTCAAGTGTAAATGTCGCAGCCAAAGATAAACACGCAAAAGATGTGCCTTGCACACTGGTGTCGGGCTCGGCTTATGTGTTAGTTTTCTTTTATAAGAGTGTCTTGAAGTATATCTCTTACCCGTCGATCGAAACAATCCTGACTGCGTAGATGCAATCGGGGACGCGCGATACTGTCCACAGTCGTTCTCAGAGTCTTCGCATGCCCTCGGCTCCAAGGTCACGCCTTTGACCGGACTGCGGCCTGTATGAACAGCAACCATGAAGATGGAGTTGGAAATGTGTGTTGATTGCATGAAACTGAGCCGGCGCGGTCTGTTTTCGCTGGCCGCCGGCGCTGCATTGGCCGGTGGTCTTGCCACCATGTCCGGCCTTGGAAGCCCGGCTGCGGCCAAAACAGAGCTGACGCCGGATCAGGCTATTGAGAGGCTGAAGGCTGGCAACCGCAAGTTCGTCGAGGCTCCGCAACTGTGCGAGAGCAATCTTGCTGAAAACCGCGCCCTGACGGCCAAGGGCCAGTCGCCTTACGCAACGATTGTCGGTTGTGCCGATAGCCGCGTCAGCCCCGAGCTGATTTTCGGCGGCGTTGGTGCTGGCGAACTCTTCATCTGTCGCAATGCCGGCAATATTGCCGATGACGATGTGCTGGGCTCGATCGAATATGCCGTTGAGCATCTCGGTTGCCCGACGATCATGGTGCTGGGTCATTCTCGTTGCGGCGCCGTCTCTGCCGCCTGCGACGTGGTGGGGAAGTCAGCAAGCTTTCCCGGCCATATCGGCACGATGCTGGAGCCTATCATTGTCTCCGCCCGTGCAATGGCTGGAATGCCGGGCGACTATGTCGATAATGTCGTGCGTGAAAATGCGCGCCACAGCGCCGGCGTCATCCTCTCAAGCAGCCATATCGTCGCTGAAAAAGTGGCTAAGGGCGAAGTGAAGATCGTCTATGGTCGCTACGACCTGGAAAGCGGCGCCGTCGATTTCCTCGGCTGACGCACACGATAGGGACGAAGGCCGCAAAAGGCCTTCGTCCCTATCGTGCAAATCCATAGGCTCGCTCGACGCGCGCCACACGAACCTGAAACGCCTCATACCAGCGTTCGCGTCCGATCCTCTGTGCTGCGGCATGCGCCACGATGGCCTTCCAGGCCACAATGCTGTCTTCATCTCGCCAGTAGGAATTGGTGATGCCGAAGCCATCGGTGCCGCGCGCACTCTCCACGCCGAGAAAACCGGGCTGTTCGGCGGCAAGCTGCACCATGGAATCAGCCATCGCGCCATAGCCGTGATCACCTTCGGTGCGACAGGATGAAAAGGTAACGACGTAATAGGGCGGATCAGGCAGATCTGCGAAGGCGGAATTCATCACGGTTGTCCCCTCGGTCCTTCGGATGGAATATCAGCCCTTATGAGACGAGCGGCGTGGCATGACAAATCGCGTTTTTTGATGCCAGGATCAAAAAAAGAAAAGCGGAACGCA
Source organism: Rhizobium sp. FY34 (assembly GCF_005222845.1). Taxonomy (GTDB): domain Bacteria; phylum Pseudomonadota; class Alphaproteobacteria; order Rhizobiales; family Rhizobiaceae; genus Neorhizobium. Next base: position 430,601 of record NZ_STFZ01000036.1, read on the forward strand.
GGGAATAAATCAAGCGGCCGCAGAAACGAAAAAGGCGGAGCCGAAGCCCCGCCTGATCCTTGTCATATCCGATAGTCCAGCGATTAACGCTTGGAGAACTGGAACGAACGACGGGCTTTCGCCTTGCCGTACTTCTTACGTTCAACAACGCGGCTGTCGCGGGTCAGGAAGCCACCCTTCTTCAGAACAGAGCGCAGGCCCGGTTCGAAGTAGGTGAGTGCCTTGGAAATGCCGTGACGAACAGCACCGGCCTGGCCGGACAGACCGCCGCCAGCAACCGTTGCGATCACGTCGAACTGACCCGTGCGGGCAGCGGCAACAACCGGCTGCTGCAGGATCATCTGCAGCACAGGACGGGCGAAGTATGCCGAGAAGTCCTTGCCGTTGACGATGATCTTGCCGGAACCAGCCTTGACCCAAACGCGGGCAACGGCGTTCTTACGCTTGCCGGTCGCATAGGAGCGGCCCAGTGCATCGACCTTGCGGACGTGAACCGGAGCCTGGGTTTCGGTCGCCGAAGCGAGATCCTTCAGGGAGGAGAGATCGGCCATGATCAGGCGCTCCTTACGTTCTTGCTGTTCAGCGATGCAACGTCGAGGGCGACGGGCTGCTGTGCTTCATGGGGATGGTTCGAGCCGGCGTATACGCGCAGGTTCTTCATCTGGCGACGGCCGAGCGGGCCACGCGGAATCATGCGCTCAACGGCCTTCTCGACGACGCGCTCCGGAAAGCGGCCTTCCATGATGGCGCGTGCGGTACGCTCCTTGATGCCACCCGGATAACCGGTGTGCCAGTAGTACTTCTTGTCGGTGTACTTGTTGCCGGTGAAAACAACCTTGTCGGCATTGATGACGATGACATTGTCGCCGTCGTCAACGTGGGGCGTGTAGGTTGCCTTGTGCTTGCCGCGCAGACGCGTGGCAATAACAGTGGCGAGACGACCAACGACGAGACCTTCGGCGTCAATCACGATCCACTTCTTCTCCACCTCGGCGGGCTTCTGTACGAAGGTAGACATAATGTGCTCTCTTCTTGATAAATCCCGAGCGAGGCGAACCCCAACCGCGGGCGTTTTTTGTTGCTTGATAGTAGCCTTGACGGCCTTTTCGGTGCGCACCCTTTTTCAAAGCTGTGCAGCCTGCCGGGCTTATACGGATGGGCTGATGTGCCGTCAAGACGGGCAGATTTGAGGGGTTCAGAAATAACCTATTGAAATCATGATCTTAGTTGTGTGGTTTTTCGATACCACATAAATTTCTGCCGAAATCCCGATGGCCGCGCCTGCGAAACCAGCGGTTTTTGCATCGGTCCTAGCGCATACCGAAACAACCTTCTTCCAGGAAGCTGTCGCAATCGGCAGGATCTGGCCGTTTCTCGCAATGCTGCACGGGGCATTTGCCCATGTCCCTGGTCGGGACGGTGGAGGATTTGGCATATTCACCGGAAAAGCATAGCCGGTCGGAGACGACATAGCGGTCATAGAGCGTCACGCCCGTGCGGCCTGGGTAGCGCAGGATGGCGGCGCCTTCCCGTGCGATGACCCCTTGGACCTCGGCGCAGGTCATGGCTGGGGAAGTGTAGCGGGAAATGTTTTGCGCCTGCGCCGGCGCGCCAACGAAAGGCGCCAGGCCAAGGGCCGCGCAAAGGACTGGGCCGAGGGTTCGAGGAAAACCAAGCATCTTAACTGTTCCTTTAAAGGACCTAAAACTCAAAGAGTGCAAACTATGTTATGGCCAAGTGCCAATCCGGGAGGAAGTAGCGATGAATCACGATCGATACGACGACGGTTATATTGCGAGTGTCCTGAAAACAGTCAAAACGGTAGCACTTCTCGGTGCGTCCCCCAAGCCGGTGCGCCCAAGCCATGGCGTGATGGGGTTCCTTCTGTCCAAGGGCTATCATGTCATCCCGGTCAATCCGGGGCAGGCTGGCAAGACCATTCTCGGTCAGACCGTCTATGGCCGGCTGTCCGATATCAGTGAGCCGATCGACATGGTGGATGTGTTCCGTGCCTCGGAGCATATGCAAGAGGTGATGGAGGAGGTTCTGGCGCTGGGTATCCCGCCCAAGGTGATCTGGACCCAGCTTGGTGTGCGCGACGATGCCGCCGCAGCAAAAGCCGAGGCGGCAGGCATTCAGGTCGTGCAGGATCGCTGTCCCGTCATCGAGTATCCGCGGCTTCTCGGCCACCATTGAGGTCTGCCGGCAGCGTCACGCCATCAGTCACGCAGCTGCGGCGGCTCTGAGCGCATGGCTGTGAGGACCGGGGCATTGCCACAGTAATCGGCAAAATTCACCGGCGCCGTGCCCTGGTCCAGGTCATGGTGGCAGCGCCCCTTGTCCTGACAGGTGGCGCAGGTCACCTGCATGTCGCGGAACAGGTCCGGCCGGTGTGCCTGGAGGTCCGCCGGATCGATCCGCAGCGCCTTCAGCATCTCGATCATCTCGTCGGCGCCATGGCGTCCGGCCCGCACCACCTCGATCAGGGTCTCGACGCTGACGCTGCAATCCTGTGCCAGCTGGCGGCGGCTTTCCGGGTCGAGATTGGCCAGCACCCTTTCGTCCTCATTGCGCATGCGCAGATCGGAATACCAATCGACGAGCTGCTTTCCGACGCGTTGTGCAAGATGGGATTTGGCATCGTTCATGGTCATGGATCTGCTCCGAGGCGTGTGGGACGAGACAAGCATGCCAGAGGCGGACGCTGGCACCTTGATCCTGGTCAAATGACCGAAGTCAGACATTCCCCAATCATCTCGGACAGGGGCAAGATTTTCCCCGGTCGCGCCAGCTTCGGCCTCATCACCTGCTGTGCGCCGTCACAATCGCTCTCTATAGTCGCCTCCAAGCTGACAGGTTCAGCCGCGACCAAAAACGACAGGGAGGATATGTCATGAGCAACCACAACCCCGGATTTTCGACGCTTGCCATCCATGCCGGCGCCGCACCCGATCCGACGACGGGCGCGCGCACCACGCCGATCTACCAGACGACATCCTTCGTCTTCGAAAATGCCGATCATGCCGCCGCACTGTTTGGCCTGCAGCAGTTCGGCAATATCTATACCCGCATCATGAATCCCACCCAGGCCGTGCTGGAAGAGCGCGTGGCGGCGCTGGAAGGCGGCACCGCCGCCCTCGCGGTTGCCTCGGGCCATGCCGCGCAGATGCTGGTCTTCCACACGATCATGAAACCGGGCGCCAATTTCGTCGCAGCCCGCAGGCTCTATGGCGGCTCGATCAACCAGTTCGGCCATGCGTTCAAGAATTTCGGCTGGGAGGTGCGCTGGGCCGATCCGGCAGATCCGGCAAGCTTTGCCGCTGCCGTGGACGAAAACACCCAGGCCTTCTTCATCGAGAGCCTTGCCAATCCCGGCGGTACCTTCGTTGATATCGCCGCCATTGCCGAGGTGGCGCATGGCCACGGCCTGCCGCTCATCGTTGATAACACCATGGCTAGCCCCTATCTGGTGCGGCCGCTGGAGCATGGTGCCGATATCGTCATCCATTCCCTGACGAAATTCCTCGGCGGTCATGGCAATTCCATGGGCGGCATTCTGGTGGATGGCGGCACGTTCGACTGGTCGGCCTCGGGCCGCTATCCGATGCTGTCGGAACCGCGCCCGGAATATGCCGGCCTCGTGCTGCATCAGACCTTTGGCAATTTCGCCTTCGCCATCGCCTGCCGGGTGCTGGGCCTTCGTGATCTGGGGCCGGCCATTTCGCCCTTCAACGCTTTCATGATCTTGACCGGCATCGAAACCCTGCCGCTTCGCATGCAGCGTCATTGCGACAATGCCGCCACCGTTGCTGCCTGGCTCAAGGGGCATGACAAGGTCGCCTGGGTCAATTATGCGGGGCTTTCGGATGATCCGAACCATGCTCTGCAACAGCAATATTCGCCCAAGGGCGCCGGTGCCGTCTTCACCTTCGGCCTGAAGGGCGGTTATGAGGCGGGCAAGAACTTTGTCGAAGGGCTGACGCTGTTTTCGCATCTCGCCAATATCGGCGATACCCGCTCGCTCGTCATCCATCCGGCCTCGACCACCCATCGCCAGCTGACGCCAGAGCAGCTGGTGGCAGCCGGTGCCGGCCCGGATGTGGTGCGCCTCTCCGTCGGCATCGAGGATGTGGCAGACATTATCGCCGATCTGCAACAGTCGCTCGCCAAGATCTGAAGGACTGCGCCATGAGCCATGCCATCGCCTTTGACCTTTCCAGCATCGAGCCGGAGGAGGGCGCTCCGGCGCCCGACCGGCTGATCTCGGGAGATCCGACCTTCCGCACCTGGAATGTGGAGGAGGCCGATGGTGGGCTCTATGCCGGCGTCTGGGAATCGACGCCCGGCAAATGGCGGATATCCTATGACGAATGGGAATATTTCCACATTCTCGAGGGCTATTCGATCGTCACAGAGGATGGTGGCGAGCCGATCCACCTCAGAGCCGGAGACCGCCATATTCTCAGGCCCGGCTTCAAGGGAAGCTGGGAAGTGGTTGAAACGACAAGGAAGGACTACGTGATCCGGCTGTAAGGGCCGGGTTTCGTCAGGTGCGGGCCAGTACGCTGCTGGGGCAGTGTCTGGGCTCAGGGCGTGTGAAAGCTCAATATTCGCTCCAACAGTCCAGGAAAGCGGGCCTCGATATCGTCTTTGCGGATCGTGTTGATATTCTCGACGCCCTGTTTTTGAGTATTCACAAGGCCGGACTCGCGCAGGATACGCAGATGATTGGAGAGCGTTGAGCGCGGCATATCGGGGCAGGGCGCTACGGCTCCGCAATTTTGCCCGCATCCAGCCAGCCAGAGTCTTTGAACGATCGCTATACGCAGCGGATCGCCCAGCGCGGCCAAAATGGTAACCAGAGATATGTCTTCGCGGGCGGGATGAAAAAATTGTGCCATGAGGAAGGCTCTAGCACGGCAATTGACAGGTTTCAATATTTCGATAAAACCGAAATACGGAATTACGGTAATTCCGAAATATGGAGACTTCGATGAGCGCTGATTTCAAGAATCAAGTGGTTGTGGTTACCGGCGGATCGACCGGTATCGGCCTTTCTGCCGCCAGGTTGTTTCTCGCCGGTGGCGCGAAGGTGGTCTATGTGACAGGCCGAAATTCCGGCAATCTGGACAAGGCGGTCAAAACATTGGGAGACGGTGCGACCGGCGTGGTGGCTGATGTTGCCAAGCCGGCCGATCTCGAGGCCTTGAAGGCGCGTATAGAGGCCGATGGCCATAAACTTGACGTTCTGGTGGCCAATGCGGGCATTGCCGAAAACAATGATTTGGGCGCGACAGACGAAGCATTGTTTGACCGGATTTTCGATATCAATGTCAAAGGCGTGTACTATACGGTACAAACCCTGCTGCCGGTTTTGAAGGATGGCTCATCGATTGTTTTGACCGGCTCGATCGTCGGCAATAAGGGCATGCCGCGGCTCAGCGCTTACAATGCATCAAAGGCGGCCGTGCGCTCCTTTGCCCGCAGTTTTGCTAGTGATCTGAAGGCACGCGCTATCCGCGTGAATACGGTCAGCCCAGGCGTCACCCGCACACCGATCATGGAAAACGGGTTGAAGATGGATGAGGATGCCATCAACGGCTTTGCCGCCTATCTGAAAGAGGCAGCCCCCCTTGGCCGCATGGCGCATCCTGATGAGATTGCTGAAGCCATTCTGTTCCTCGCTTCTAGCAAGGCAAGCTACATCACCGGTGTTGAATTATCGGTGGACGGTGGATTGGCGCAGATCTGACGGGATATTACGGCGCACGTGATCCGGCCGTAATGGCCGGGTTTCGTCAGGGTCGGGCCAGCACGCCATTGGCATAGGCCGCCGCCGCAAGCGCCTTGTCGAACGTGGCCAGCTGCCCGTCCAGCCGCAGCGTCAGTTCCAGATAGGCCGCGTCATAGATCGTTAGGTTATGATGAGTGCTGATCCACATGATGTGGTCCCAGTTCGACACGCCAGTGCTCTGGATCGGCAGCGATTTTAGCGTCTGAAGCGCTTTTGCCATGCTGACAGGTCCAAGCCGGCCACGCTTTTCGCAGATGCGCAGGATATTGCGGATCTCGTAGTTCCAGATCGTCGGAGCGAAAGCGCCAAGAGAGAAAACTTGGGCAAGCCAGAAGCGGCCTTCCGGGCTTTCCTCGTCAGGAAGCAGCCAGGATGCGGAAACGGACGAGTCCACGATGAGAAGTGTCACCGATTGTGACCCTCATGGCGGTAATTCATCAGTTCTTCGAGCGTAATGCCTGTCATTGAGGCACGAAGCTCTGCCAGATCCCGCTGCAAGGCTTCGATATCGACAGGCTGCCTCGGTGCCGGCATAGCCTTCAGCTCGACAATGCTCTGTCCGCCTTCGGTCAGAACGATTCTTTCACCCGAACGCACGAGCGCGATCAACGCGTCGAAATTTTCCTTCGCTTCGGCAATCGTGACGTGACGCATGGCAGTGCTCCGTTTCGCCCGATTTGAGGATACACCTTTTGCCGGCGCCAGAAAACGGGTGTCGCGGTTGAGCCTTCACCACGTCAGATCCAGCCGTTCCAGCCCATGGAAATGGTAGACGTCCTTGACCACCGGCTTTTCCGCCAGCCGCAGGCCAGGAAGACGCTCAAACAGCAGCGGCAGCACGATGTTGAGTTCTAGCCGCGCCAGCGGCGCACCGATGCAGAAATGGATGCCGGCGCCGAAGGAGAGGTTGGTGCCCTGATTGCGCTGCGGCTGGAAGGATAGCGGATCTGCAAACTTGTTTGGATCCAGATTGGCGGCGGCGAGAATGAGGCTCACTTTGTCGCCGCGCTTCAGGGAAACGCTGTCCACCTCGACATCCTCTAAGGCCCAGCGCTGGAAGATGTGCACCGGCGCGCAGATGCGCAGGGTTTCCTCGACCGTTCGCTCGGTTGCCGCCGCGTCCTGGAACATGGCCTGCGGATCGAGCCCGCTTTCCAGGATGACCCGCACCGAATTGCCGATCTGGTGGACGGTCGCCTCATGCCCGGCATTCAGAAGCACGATCGTGGTGGAAACCAGCTCGTCCTCGGTCAGGAACTGGCCCTTGTGCTCGGTGTGGATCATGTGGCTGAGCAGATCGTCGCGCGGGTTGGTGCGGCGCTCGGCAATCACCGTCTTCACATAGTCGGCAAACTCTTTCGCAGATCGGTCGGCGGCCTCTTCGTCGGCGTAGCTACGCTTGAACATATACATGCCGACATAGTCATGGCTCCATTTCAGCAGCTGCGGCCCCATCTCTTCGGGAATGCCGATCATCCGGGCGATCATGGTGACCGGAATTATATCGGCAAAGGAGGAGAGAAGTTCTGTGCGGCCATCCTTCTCGAAGCGGTCGATCAGCTGGTTGGCAAGATGTTCAATCTCGCCGCTCATCTTGTCCACATGGCGGGAGACGAAAGCGCGGTTGACCAGCGTGCGCAGCCGCGTGTGTTCCGGCGGCTCGATTTCCAGCAGCGAATGGCGCTCGGCAAGGTCGAAATGGGTCGTATGGGCAGCAGGCTCCGGCAGGCCCAGTTCCTCGCGGCTGGCAATATGCAGGATCTGGCGGCCAAAGCGGCGATCGCGCAACAGAGCATTCACATGGTCATAGCCGCAGAAAAACCACTGCTTCTGTTCCTCCCAGTAGAAGGTCGGGCAGCTGGCATGCAGCGCGGCGTAGGCGCGGTTCGGATCGCCGTAAAAGCCCGGATGGCGGGCATCCAGCGAGACATGGCGGGTGGCGGGGTCGATGCGGAGGAAATCGGGCATATATGTCATGCACGATGCCTAGCGGATTTACCGCATGCGGGGAAGTCTGAGGACGAACTGAATACTATTGACGCAATCATAGATTGATTGCATCCTGAAATGCAGCTCGTTCAGAAGGGTCTTTCGAACATGAAACTGTCTTCGCGCGAATATAAGCTCATGCTGCACAAAGATAAATTCGCCGGTGACGCATCGATGCGCCAATCGGCGATCAGCCATTTTTGGCAGGATCTGGAAGATACGCTTGATAGTGTGGAATTTTCACTCTCCAAGAGGCCGAAACTGAGCGTATCGCGAAACCTGTTCTTTCTGGATACGAAGGATAGCCTGCTCTTCAAGCGGTTTGACATGATGTTGCGGCTCAGACGCAAGTGCGATTCGTCCGGGCCATGGAGTGCAACCTTGAAGTTTCGCCATGGCGACCGGCTTCTGGCCGATAACCATCGGTTTCGGCCACGCAAGGCTGTGTCTCAGGGGCCGGAGAGTGTCAGCTTCGAGGAAGACGTCAAGACCGGGACTGCTGCACAAAGTTCCAGTTTTTGGGCGCTGTTCAGCCGTTCCGCACGTGCGCGGATCGATGATCTTGATGGTCTTGTTGCCCTCGCCGATATCAAGCAGACCTATGCCCGCCTGCCGCAGGAATTGAATGACGATCTGGACAAGGACCTTGTTCGCGTCGGTGGTTTGTCGATTGTCGAGCAGGTCTTTGATGGCGGAAAGATCGATTTTGCCGGCGTTCAAGCGGAATGTGCCGTGATCCTATGGTACAGAAGCGGATCACTTGACACGCCGCTCGCAGCCGAGTTCAGCTTTCGCTTTGGGCTAGATGACACGAGCCGAAATTGCGCTGCCCTGGCCTGGCGACTGTTCCGGTCGGTCCAGCGGCTTGCCTGGGTTGATACGGACGGCCCGACCAAGACAGCTCTTGTCTACGGTGCGGGCAAGAGTGGATCACTCGCCGACGGCAACGCCTTCCCGGCGCGGATCGGCACTGCCGACAAGTCCGCCGGTGCCGATTTCGATGGCATGCAGGCCTGATGTCATCTCGGTGAGGTTTACCTCATAGCCGAGCGCCTTCAGCGGCTCGGCAAAATTCGCCGCGGTGGTGCCGGCTTCCAGGTCATATTTGCCAAATCGGTTGATGAGATGCGGCTGGGCTACGATCGCCTCTACCGGCATGCCCCAGTCGATATAGGCGATGAGCGCCTGTGCCACATAGCCGATGATCTGGCTGCCGCCGGGCGAGCCGATGGCCAGAACCGGCTTGCCATCCTTCATGACGATGGTCGGCGCCATGGATGAGCGCGGCCGCTTGCCCGGCTCGACGCGATTGGCGATCGGCACGCCCTTGTCATGCGTCTTGAAGGAAAAGTCGGTCAACTCGTTGTTGAGCAGGAAGCCGCCGGTCATCAGCCGCGCGCCAAAACCGTTCTCGATCGTCGTGGTCATCGAGACGACATTGCCTTGGGCGTCGACGATGACGAAATGGCTGGTGGAGGGCAGTTCGATGGAAGCATCCCGGCCAAACAGCAGCGCATGATCAAAGGCCGGCTCACCGGCTTTCACCTGGTCGACGGCCAAGGCCTTGTCACCATCCAGCAGCTTTGCGCGTTCTGCGAGATAATCCTTGGCAACCAGGCCCTTGATCGGGGCCGGCACGAAATCGGTATCGGCGAGATAGCGTTCGCGATCGGCAAAGGCCAGCCGCTGCGCATCGCCGATCAGCCGCCAACTCTCGACATTGTCAGGACCAAGGCTTTTGATGTCGAAATTCTCGAGCATGCTGAGCATCTGCCCGACGGAGACGGCACCGGAGGAGGGCGGCCCCATGCCGCAGACGTCGAGCGCCCGGTAGGTGATGCAGACCGGCTCACGCTCCTTGATGCGGTAATTGGCAAGATCGGCAAGCGACAAGACACCCGGATTGCCCTTAGCCTCGCGCACCGTCTTGACGATCCCCTCGGCGATCGGTCCGGTATAGAAGGCATTGGCGCCGCCTTGCGCAATCGCCTGCAAGGTCTGCGCATAGGCCGGGTTTTTCAGCACGGTGCCGGCGGCAAGCGGTGCGCCGTCGGGTGTGAAGAAATAGGATCGCGTGTCCTCATAGCGCTTCAGTTTATCACCTTCGCCGGCCACCAGTTTGGCAAGCCGCGGCGATATGGGAAAGCCCGCGCTTGCCAGCATTTCCGCCGGCGCAAACAGGTCAGCCCAGGCCAGTTTGCCATAGCGCTTGTGGACATCTTCCATGAGGCGCACGGTGCCGGGCGTTCCGACCGAACGGCCTCCGACCACCGCATCCATGAATTTCAGGGGCTGGCCCTTGTCATCGAGAAACAGTTTCGGTGTCGCCTCCATCGGTGCCGTTTCGCGCCCGTCGAATGTGGAAAGCTTTCCCGTTGCCGCGTCAAAATAGACGAGGAAACCGCCGCCGCCGAGGCCGGAGCTTTGTGGCTCGACAAGGCCGAGCACGGTCTGCACCACGACCAGCGCGTCGATGGCATTGCCGCCCTGCGCCAGAATCTTTCGTCCGGCCTCTGCCGCCAGCGGATTGGCGGCCGCCACCATGAAGCTGCTCGCCTCGACGCGCTTGGCCTTTGTGGTGGATGTCGCGCGTTCCGGGGCAATCGTATCTGATGTCTGCTGGGCAAAGCCTGCCGGTGCCGAGGAGAGAAGCGTCGAAAGAATGAGGATGACTGAAATCTTGCGCATAGACGCCTCCGTGACAATGCCACCGAATGTGACAAACGGTCGGGACAAGGGCAAGGCGAAATGCGGGAAATGCGATTAAGCCCGCCCGCCGGCTAGCGGGACCACTTGTCCGCGGGCCAGTGTCTCGGTGCCTTGCAGGCTGTCGGGCGCTGGCGAGCGATCCGAGCCGGCAATGATAGCAATATCGCTCTCTGCGCCGGAGGCCAGTGCAGCACGGTTGCGGCCGGCAGCCTTGGCGGCATATAGCGCGCGGTCGGCAATCAGCAGCATCTGGTCGAGATCGGCTTTGCTGACCGGAGAAACGGAAATCCCGGCGCTGACCGTCACGCAGATCGTCTGGTCAGTGCCTTGAACGGCGGTTTCCTGATGCTTCAGCGTCAGGCGGATGGCCTCGGTGATGCCGCTTGCTTCGGCCGCGCCGCTCACATGCATCAGGCAGGCGAATTCCTCGCCGCCCATGCGTCCGAATGTGCCGCGCTCGCCAAGGCATGCCTGGGCCACGCGGCAGAAGGCCACCAGAACCTTATCCCCCATGGAATGACCGTAACGGTCATTGATCTGCTTGAAATGGTCGAGATCGAAGATGACCAGCGCCATTAGCGGCTTGGCCGGTGGCGCACGTCGGCACATGTCGTTGAAGCGGTCGAGCAGGCCGCGACGATTGAGCGCACCGGTCAGCGGGTCGCTGATGGCGAGTTTGTGAAGCCTCTGCTCAGCGCGCGCCATCAAGAGGCGCGCCCCCAGGAGAATGCCCGCCACCAGGCAGAAAATATTGGAAACCGCAAAGGTCGTGACATTGGGCATCTGCGCAAAGCCGTCGGGTCGAAAACGGTAGGCATCAAAGGCCATCTTGATCATCGAACCCGCCTGTATCCAAACCACGCCGGCAAAGGACAGCCTTGCCAGCCGCGAATCCGGCCCTCCCTTGAGGACGTAGTAGGCGAGCATCAGATAGGCCAGCGACGCACAGAGCTGAAATGTCACCGTGCGCGCCCAGAAATGCGCCATGATCGAGGGGACACACAGCATGGCGAGCCAAAGGGCCAGAGGGATGGCAAGCCAGATATGCGGCCGCTTTCCGTCATAGGCGAGAATGCCGATCGACCAGCAGACGATGCCGAAAAGCACAAGCCCGTTTCCCACGACGATCGAAATCGAATCGGGAATGACGCCGCGCAGGCCCACCAGCGCAATCCCCAGGCCATGCATGCCAAAGCCAAGCCCCCAGAGGCCCGTTACCGTCTGGCTGCGGTCGTGCAGCCACGCGGCCACCATCAGCACGGCAAGGGTCGTGCCCTCCGTTGCCCATAGGAGCATGGCTGTGCTGATATCCAACTGATCTCTCCGCCGCGGTTCTGCGATGTGACACATCCTCGGGCACAGAGTTTAAAAGGGTGTTGCAAAGCGAAGGCAATTGCTAACGATATTGCCCGTGCATTGATGAAAACCACAGGCAGTTAAGGATATCGGCGCGTCCGTCTTGAAGTACCGTGCTCCAACACTCTATGTAGGAGAAAGACCGATCAAGACGATTCCTGGGGCGGAAACGCCGTCGGGCGCCCGATGAAACAAAGGAACACCATGAGAAATCCCGTTGATACCGCTATGGCCCTGGTGCCGATGGTCGTCGAACAGACCAACCGCGGCGAGCGCTCCTACGATATCTATTCGCGCCTTCTCAAAGAGCGGATCATCTTTCTGACGGGTCCCGTCGAAGACCACATGGCCTCGCTCGTCTGCGCGCAGCTGCTGTTCCTCGAAGCGGAAAACCCGAAGAAGGAAATCGCGCTCTACATCAATTCGCCGGGCGGCGTCGTGACGGCCGGCATGTCGATCTATGATACGATGCAGTTCATCCGGCCTGCGGTTTCGACGCTGTGCATCGGGCAGGCGGCATCCATGGGGTCGCTGCTGCTGGCGGCTGGCGAAAAGGGCATGCGTTTTGCCATGCCGAATTCGCGCATCATGGTTCACCAGCCGTCGGGCGGCTTTTCCGGCCAGGCTTCGGATATCGAGCGTCATGCGCGCGACATTCTGAAGATGAAGAAGCGCCTGAACGAAGTTTACGTCAAGCACACCGGCCGCACCTATGATGAAGTGGAAAAGACGCTCGATCGTGACCACTTCATGGATTGCGACGAGGCGCTTGCCTGGGGTGTGGTGGACAAGGTTTTGACCACGCGCCAGGAACTCGAAGGCGCTCCCGCGAATTGACATTTGCGGCGTCCCGGACAGCCTCACCCCGTTGTGACCGAAAACAGGGGTTTAATCTGCCGGGGAAAGCGCTATGAGTAACTATTAATGCTGTGTTGAATCTTATGACATAGCATTCGGTCTGGACGGGGTTTCGTTGCCACCGGACCGGGGACATCTGGTTCCCATCCGGTAGAGTACCCCAGGGACAAGGCGGATATGGCCTCCTGTGGAGGTGTGTCGGCCAGCAAGAGAAGTGTCCGCGCCTGTTTGACGGGCGAGCGGTGTGCTGGAAGGGAAGTGACATGAGCAAAGTCAGCGGCAGCAACGGCGGCGACTCCAAGAATACGTTGTATTGTTCGTTCTGCGGTAAGAGCCAGCACGAAGTCCGCAAGCTGATTGCCGGACCGACCGTGTTCATCTGCGATGAATGCGTCGAACTGTGCATGGACATCATCCGCGAGGAGAACAAGACCTCGATGGTGAAGTCGCGTGACGGCGTGCCCACGCCGCAGGACATCATCAAGGTCCTCGACGAATACGTGATCGGCCAGCGACAGGCCAAGAAGATCCTGTCGGTCGCCGTCCACAACCATTACAAGCGCCTGGCGCATGCGTCGAAGAACGGCGAAGTCGAACTGGCGAAGTCGAACATCATGCTCGTCGGCCCGACCGGCTGCGGCAAGACCTATCTTGCCCAGACGCTGGCGCGTATCATCGACGTGCCCTTCACCATGGCGGATGCCACGACGCTGACCGAAGCCGGCTATGTCGGCGAGGACGTCGAGAACATCATCCTGAAGCTCTTGCAGTCGGCCGATTACAATGTCGAGCGGGCGCAGCGCGGCATCGTCTATATCGACGAAGTCGACAAGATCTCCCGCAAGTCGGACAATCCGTCGATCACGCGTGACGTGTCGGGCGAGGGCGTCCAGCAGGCGCTTCTGAAGATTATGGAAGGCACTGTCGCTTCGGTTCCGCCGCAGGGTGGCCGCAAGCATCCGCAGCAGGAATTCCTGCAGGTTGATACGACGAACATCCTGTTCATCTGCGGCGGCGCCTTTGCCGGCCTCGACAAGATCATCTCGGCCCGTGGTGAAAAGACCTCTATCGGCTTTGGTGCCACCGTCAAGGCTCCGGAAGATCGTCGCGTCGGCGAAGTCCTGCGCGAACTGGAGCCGGAAGATCTGGTGAAATTCGGTCTCATTCCGGAATTCATCGGTCGTCTGCCGGTGCTGGCCACGCTCGAAGACCTCGATGAGGACGCGCTGATCCAGATCCTGTCGGAGCCGAAGAATGCGCTTGTTAAGCAGTACCAGCGCCTGTTCGAGATGGAAGACGTGGAGCTGAACTTCCACGAGGACGCCCTGCGCGAGATTGCTAAGCGTGCGATCGTGCGCAAGACCGGCGCCCGTGGCCTTCGTTCGATCATGGAAAAGATCCTGCTCGATACGATGTTCGAACTGCCGATGCTGGAAGGCGTGCGGGAAGTTGTCATCTCCGAGGAGGTCGTGCGTGGTACGGCCCGTCCGCTTTACATCTATGCCGATCGGCAGGATGAAAAGGCCAATGTTTCGGCCTGATTGACAGCGAGAACACGGCGAGGGGCCCCAGAGGCCCCTCAGCCATTTCAGGCCTGCTGTACATCCATGGTCGGCAAGGCTGATGGTTGATCCGGCAAGCGGGATCCTGCTGACCAGGATACTTCAGTGCCTGTCGTAAATCGGCACGTGGCAAGCCCAGGCGAGGCGAGACGCAAAGACAGTCACGCGTAAGCATTCCGGCGTAGATTTTTCAAGTTGTCGCTCCGGCCCTGTCGTCTGGTTTTTGCAAGGCTTGAAAACACCATTCAAAACCTCCACTTTGGGGAGGAAAGAAATGTCCGGATTTCGATCCGGACCGGTTCCCGGAAACGGGACGAGTGAAAGGAAATGACATGACGAATACAGCGTCTGCAGCACAGGGCGGCGATATTTATCCGGTCCTGCCTTTGCGCGACATTGTGGTCTTCCCCCACATGATCGTACCTTTGTTCGTCGGGCGCGAAAAATCCATTCGCGCACTGGAAGAGGTTATGGGGTCCGATAAGCAGATCATGCTGGTGACCCAGATCAATGCCGGCGACGATGATCCGGCGCCGTCCGCGATCCACAAGGTCGGCACGGTGGCCAATGTCCTGCAACTCCTGAAATTGCCCGATGGTACCGTCAAGGTGCTCGTTGAGGGGCGTGCCCGCGCCAAGATCGATACCTATACGGCCCGTGAGGACTATTACGAAGCCACCGCTTCGGTCCTGTCTGAGCCGGCAGAAGATGCGGTCGAGGTCGAGGCACTGTCGCGCTCGGTGGTGTCCGAGTTCGAAAACTACGTCAAGCTCAACAAGAAGATCTCGCCGGAAGTGGTTGGCGCGGCAAGCCAGATCGAGGATTATTCGAAGCTCGCCGATACGGTTGCCTCGCATCTCTCCATCAAGATTACCGAAAAGCAGGAAATGCTGGAAACGGTGAGTGTGAAACTGCGCCTGGAAAAGGCGCTCGGTTTCATGGAAGGCGAGATTTCTGTTCTTCAGGTGGAAAAGCGCATCCGCTCGCGCGTTAAGCGCCAGATGGAAAAGACCCAGCGCGAATATTACCTGAACGAGCAGATGAAGGCGATCCAGAAGGAGCTTGGCGACGGCGAAGACGGCCGCGACGAGATGGCCGAGCTGGAAGACCGCATCTCCAAGACCAAGCTGTCGAAGGAAGCCCGCGAAAAGGCCGATGCCGAGCTGAAGAAGCTGAAGCAGATGAGCCCTATGTCGGCGGAAGCGACCGTCGTTCGCAACTATCTCGATTGGCTGCTGACCATTCCGTGGTCGAAAAAGTCGAAGATCAAGACTGACCTGCACCATGCGGAAAAGGTCCTGGAACTCGATCATTTCGGTCTCGACAAGGTCAAGGAACGCATCGTCGAATATCTCGCGGTGCAGGCGCGTGCCACCAAGATCAAGGGGCCGATCCTGTGCCTCGTCGGTCCTCCGGGCGTCGGCAAGACCTCTCTTGCCCAGTCGATCGCCAAGGCCACCGGCCGCGAATATGTGCGCATGGCGCTGGGCGGCGTGCGTGACGAGGCCGAAATCCGGGGTCACCGCCGCACCTATATCGGCTCGATGCCCGGCAAGGTCGTCCAGTCGATGAAGAAGGCCAAGAAGTCCAACCCGCTCTTCCTGCTCGATGAAATCGACAAGATGGGCCAGGATTTCCGCGGCGATCCGTCTTCGGCTCTGCTGGAAGTGCTCGATCCGGCGCAGAACGCCACGTTCATGGACCACTATCTCGAGGTCGAATACGATCTGTCGGACGTGATGTTCATCACAACGGCCAACACGCTGAACATTCCGGCGCCGCTGATGGACCGCATGGAAATCATCCGCATCGCCGGTTACACGGAAGATGAGAAGCGCGAGATTGCCAAGCGTCATTTGCTGCCCAAGGCGATCCGCGATCATGCGCTCAAGCCGGAGGAATTCTCGGTCACGGACGACGCGCTGATGGCCGTGATCCAGCAATATACCCGTGAAGCGGGCGTGCGTAATTTCGAGCGTGAACTTATGAAGCTCGCCCGCAAGGCGGTCACCGAGATCATCAAGGGCAAGTCAAAGTCGATCGAAGTGACGGCGGCCAATATCAGCGACTATCTGGGCGTTCCGCGCTTCCGCCACGGCGAAGCCGAGGGCGAGGACCAGGTGGGTGTTGTCACGGGTCTCGCCTGGACGGAAGTCGGCGGCGAGTTGCTCACCATTGAAGGCGTCATGATGCCGGGCAAGGGCCGCATGACGGTGACCGGCAACCTGAAGGAAGTCATGAAGGAATCGATTTCGGCAGCGGCATCCTATGTCCGCTCGCGCGCCGTCGATTTCGGCATTGAGCCGCCGCGCTTCGACAAGTCGGACATCCATGTGCACGTGCCAGAAGGTGCAACGCCCAAGGATGGTCCTTCTGCCGGTGTTGCCATGGCAACGGCAATCGTCTCGATCATGACCGGCATTCCGGTGGACAAGAACGTTGCCATGACGGGTGAAATTACCCTGCGCGGCCGTGTTCTGCCCATTGGCGGCCTGAAGGAAAAGTTGCTGGCAGCGCTTCGCGGCGGCATCAAGAAGGTGCTGATTCCGGAAGAAAACGCCAAGGATCTGGCGGAGATTCCGGACAATGTGAAGAACAACATGGAGATCATTCCCGTGTCGCGCATGGGTGAAGTGATCCGCCATGCGCTGATCCGCGAGCCGCAGCCCATCGAATGGGATGGCACAGTGGAGACGCCGGTGATTGCCACGGTGGATGGCGTTGATGATTCGGGCGCCACTTTGGCGCACTGATGGGCGTCTGCCCTGTGTGAAAATGGCACGTAAACTGAAAAAAGGCCGGCTTAACCCCGGCCTTTTTTGTGAAAACTCCCTAACACCCCTTGTTTTTCAAGCGTTCGCGGAGCTTTTGGGTTTCCGAAGGTGGCGACCAAATCAGCGCCGCCGACAGATCCATGATGTGAAACCATTGAAAGGGGTGGAAACATGAACAAGAACGAGTTGGTGTCCGCCGTCGCCGAAAAGGCCGGTCTCTCCAAGGCTGACGCAGCTTCTGCCGTCGATGCCGTGTTCGAAACCGTACAGGGCGAATTGAAGAACGGTGGCGACATCCGTCTCGCCGGCTTCGGTAGCTTCTCCGTCTCCCGCCGCGAAGCCTCGAAGGGCCGCAATCCCTCGACCGGCGCTGAAGTCGACATCCCGGCTCGCAACGTTCCCAAGTTCTCGGCCGGCAAGGGCCTGAAGGACGCTGTCAACAGCTGAGCCGCATGATGCAGCCGGCGCGAAGACGCGCAGGCCGCTCACGGTTTTCAAACAACGGAAGGCCCGGCCAATGCGCCGGGCCTTTGTCGTTTCAAGCTTGCCATTCTGGGAACCATTGCCTATTGCTTGACCTGCCGGTTGTCCGGCAACGTTCTCGGGGCGGGGTGAAATTCCCCACCGGCGGTGGGAGACCAGCAATGGTCTTGAGCCCGCGAGCGCCCAGACCGGTTTTGCCGGTGTGGGGTCAGCAGATCCGGTCGAAGTCCGGAGCCGACGGTTCATACCAAATCTCGATGATAGAAACCTATTGCGCCGGAGCGATTTTGCGCTTCGGCTAGGAGAAAACCGCAGTCGGACCTCTCGGTCCGGCGAGGATTTTCGACAACGTCCGGAGGGCAAAATCGCCCGGTCCTTCGGATGGGCCGGATTTCGTTCACCGGCCACGTCGCAATCCTCGACCGATGCCAAAGCATCGCTCTCCGGTATGCTCCCTTGCCGGATGAACGTTTCCGGTCCCACGCAATGGGTTCCTATCATCGAGACTTGGTATACAGTCCGGATGATAGAGAGCAGGGAAGGGGCGGGCCGTAAGGTGTGCGCCTGCGTCTTGTCGCATCTGCGGAAGGCGCCGCATGGCCCTATGGCTTGCATTCCTTGTCGTCCTTTTGCGTTTGGAAAACACAAAAGGAATGGCATGCACAGTCTGAAATCCACCTCGCTGCTTCGCTCTCGCGCCGTCCTTGGCGCTGTCTATATGGTTCTGGCCGGGGTCGCCTTTGCCGCGCTCAATGTGGTCACCCAATGGGTGGCAATGACACTTGCCTTTCCGGCAGCCTCCACCGCCTTCTGGCAATATGGCTTTGCGCTCGTTCTGTCGCTGCCGCTTCTCTACCGTCTTGGCGTCAAGGCCATGCGCACGCGCTTTCCCGGCCGGCATCTCATGCGGGTTCTGTTGGCAGCGCTCGGCGTTCAGGCCTGGGTGACGGGGCTTGCCAGCGTGCCGATCTGGCAGGCGATTGCGCTTGTCATGACCTCGCCCTTCTTCGTCATCATCGGCGCCCGCCTGTTTCTCGGAGAAACCGTCGGCCTGCATCGTTGGCTGGCGACGCTCACCGGCTTTGTCGGCGCCATGATCATTCTGCAGCCCTGGGCGGATGGCTTTTCCCCTGCCGCTCTCCTGCCCATTCTGTCGGCGCTGCTCTGGGGTGGCTCGTCACTGATCATGAAAAACCTGACGCAGTATGAGCGCCCCGAGACCGTGACCGTCTGGCTGCTGGTGCTGTTGACGCCGATCAATGCCGGTCTGGCGCTTGGCGCCGGCTTTGCGGTGCCGCATGGCGCAGCGCTTGGCCTGCTGCTGGCTGCCGGGCTCCTGACGGCCATCGGCCAATATCTGCTGACGCTGGCCTATAACGCCGCTGACGCAGCCTATGTGCAGCCCTTTGACGATCTGAAGCTGCCGCTCAATGTGCTGGCCGGCTGGCTGGTGTTTGGCTATGCGCCAAGCGGCACGCTCTGGGTCGGCGCGCTGCTCATCCTCGGCGCCTCACTGTCGCTGATGCTGAAGGAAGCGCGCAGCGAACAGCCTGCCGGCTGAGCGCGGCTGGGTGGGGGCATCCGTGTGTATCTTGCCCATAACGGACGAAGGCCCCGCAGCGCTGTACTGCGGGGCCTTCTGCAGGGTCCTGATGGTTGCTGGAAGGTGTCAGGCGGCGCGACTGTAGCTGGTTCTGCCGCTGGCCAGCTTGAAGCGGGTGGTAAGGCTCAGCAGGTTGGCCGTCTCCTCGGCAAGCCGTGTGGTGCTGGCGGCGGCCTCTTCCACCATGGCGGCGTTCTGCTGCGTCACCTGGTCCATCTGGTTGACGGCAGAACTGACCTCGTTCAGCCCCGTCGATTGCTCGCGGGCGGCTGTGGCGATGGAGTTCACCTGGCTTGCAATGCCGATGACCTGCTGCTCGATCATCCTGAGTGCCTCGCCGGTCGAGTTGACCAGCGTCACGCCGCTTTCCACTTCCTGGGTCGAACGGCTGATCAGGCGCTTGATGTCCTTGGCAGCCGTTGCAGAGCGCTGCGCCAGTTCACGCACTTCCTGGGCAACCACGGCAAAGCCCTTGCCGGCTTCACCGGCACGCGCTGCCTCGACACCGGCATTCAGCGCCAGAAGATTGGTCTGGAAGGCGATCTCATCGATGACATTGATGATCTGGCTGATCTCACTTGAGGCCTGCTCGATGCGGTTCATCGCAGCTGTGGCATTCTCGACGACCGAGCCGGACTGCTCGGCGAACTTCTGGGCATCGCTGACCATGCGGCTGGATTCCTGCGCCCGATCCGTGGAGGTGCGCACGGCTGCGGTGATTTCTTCCAGCGCCGAGGAGGTTTCCTCCAGGGACGCGGCCTGCGTCTCCGTGCGGCGTGACAGGTCCTGCGAGGCCTTGCGCAGTTCGGCGGCACCGCCATTAATGGCGTCAGCCGATTGCACCACCTGCTGCATCACCTGGCTCAGATTGGCCATGGTCGCATTGACGTTCTTCTGGAGATCGGCAAAGGCCCCGTGGAAATTGCCCTGCATGGATTGGCTGAGATCGCCGCTGGCCAGCGCCGAAACGACCCGCTGTGTCTCGGCAATGCCCGAATCGACTGATGCGACCAGCGTGTTGACATTGTCGGCAAAGGCATCCAGTTCCGGCCGCTCATAGCGCTTGGTGATGCGCTTCGAAAAATTGCCGGCCACCGCTGCCGCCACCACGGTTGCGATATTCGATTGCAGATCGGCATTCTTTTCCTGCAAAGCCGCTTCCTGGGCGGCCAGATCCCGCACCCGCATCCCGTTCAACTTGAAGACCTCGACGGCCTTCGCCATCCGGCCGATCTCGTTTCTGTCGTCGAGCCCCGGAATGGTCACTGAAAAGTCCTGCTCGGCAAGGCGTACCATGGCCGCGGTCATCGCCTTGATCGGCGTGACAATGCCGCCGGCAATCTTGTAGGCAAGCGCGGCAGCGATCAGAATGGAGAGACCGGCCAGGATTTCCGCCATCAGAACGGCGTTTTCCATACCGTCCTGGATTTCCGGCCCCAACCGGTCCTGTACCGTCTTTGTCTTCAATTTCAAGGCCTCGGCATCTTGCGCAAGCTTCGGTCCGACGATGTCCATCGTGTCGCGGATCGCCGTATTGCGCGTCTGGACGGCCTTTTTGACGGCTGCAATGCCCTGTCCATAGAGGGTCAGATTGGTCTCGAGCGTCGCCAACATGGCAAGCCGGCCCGGATCACTCATCTTTGCGCGCAGGACGCCCAACTGCTTCTGCGTCTCGCCATGCGCCGAAACCGCGCCTTGCAGGCTCGCGTCATCATTGCTTATGAGGAATTTGGATACGGCAAGCCTTGTGCCGTAAAGGTCGGCCTCCAGGATCTTGGCCTGGAAGGCGCCCTCCATATTGCCGCCCTTTTCCAGTGCCGCGACGAGGTCGCTTATCTCGGCTTGCATTGTGGGACCGAATGCATCCAGCGTGCCGGCAACTGCCTTGTTGCGCTCGTCCTGCGCAGCCATCACCGTCTTGAAGGCGGCGCCATAACTGTCGATCAGCGCAAGAAAGTTGGCCGCGGATGCCTTGGTGGCGGCATCGTCGACTATAGCGACCAGCCCTTCGGTAATGCCCTTGGTGGTGGACAGACGCTCGAACACCTCGTCGCTAGCCTCCTTTGTCTGGTTCTGGCGATATTTCAGGAAGGCGATGCGCGCTTCCAGAAAATTGGCCTGCACGCGGCCGACTTCGTTGGTGATGCGCGCCACGGATCGGTAATCGGTAAAATCGCGTTCGCCCTCCGTGCCATTCCAGACGGAAAAGCCGGCAAGCGCTGCAAGAATGGTGATGACTGTGCCAAATCCGGTATAGATCTTGGCGCCGATGGAAAGAGTATTGAGCATGAACTGGCCCCCCAGGTTAATGCGTTGCTATCGCGCATTAAAATATGCAAATGTACTTAATTTAGGGTGAAGTATATTAGTGGTTCTATCTTGCTGCGGAAGGCGCCAGAGTTGTAACGGTATGATGACGAGGCAACTTGTTGCATCTGTGCCGGGATTGGGCTTTTATCCGGCTTCAATCAGACCGGAGCCAGATTCATGCATTACCTTATCACCGGAACCGCCGGTTTCATCGGCTTTCATCTGGCCCGCAGGTTGCTGGAAGAGGGGCATCGGGTGACCGGATTTGACGGCATGACGCCCTATTACAATCTGCGGCTCAAGGAGGCGCGCCATGCGGGCCTGTCGCAGTTCCCGACCTTCCGGCCGGTCATCGGCATGCTGGAGGATCAGCGCTTGCTGGAAAGCACGCTGGAGGTGGGCAAGCCGGACGTCATCATCCATCTCGCCGCGCAGGCCGGTGTGCGCTACAGCAATGAGAACCCGAAAGCCTATCTGGATTCCAACCTTGTCGGTTCATGGAACATCCTGGAACTGGCCAAGAATGTCGGCGTCGAGCACTTGATGCTCGCTTCGACATCCTCCGTTTACGGCGCCAATGAGAAGATCCCCTTTGCCGAAGCCGACAAGGCCGATGAACCGCTGACCTTCTATGCCGCCAGCAAGAAGGCGATGGAGCTGATGGCGCATTCCTATGCGCATCTGCACAA
The DNA here is from genome assembly GCF_005222845.1 of Rhizobium sp. FY34. Lineage (GTDB taxonomy): Bacteria > Pseudomonadota > Alphaproteobacteria > Rhizobiales > Rhizobiaceae > Neorhizobium. The sequence goes on from NZ_STFZ01000036.1 coordinate 452,728, forward strand.
GGTGCCGACCACGGCCTTCCGATTCTTTACTGTCTATGGTCCCTGGGGCCGGCCGGACATGGCACTGTTCAAGTTCGTCAAAGCGATGCTGGAGGACGAGGAGATCGAGATCTATGGCGAAGGCCGCATGAGTCGCGACTTCACCTATATTGACGACCTTGTGGCGGGAATCATTGCCCTGTCGAAAATCCCGCCGGCCGAGGCCAATCGTGTGACTGCAGAAGGCGTCACGGACACGCTGTCGCATCAGGCGCCGTTCCGATTGGTCAATCTGGGTGGCGGCCAGCCTGTCGGCCTCATGGATTTCATTCTGACGATTGAAAAGGTGATGGGGAAGACGGCGCGCAAGAAGCTGTTGCCCATGCAGCAGGGCGATGTGCCGCGCACCTTTGCCAGCCCCGACCTGCTTGTGGCGCTGACTGGCGCAAAGCCCGAGATCGGCCTGGATGTCGGCGTGAAGGCCTTTGTCGACTGGTATGTCGATCACCGCGATTCGCTGTCGCTCTGAGCGCGGCGACACCCTGTCAGACGGGCATGGGTAATCAAGGGAAGTTGAGGGCGGCCACGTGGTCTCGTGGCAGCAACGTGACGTCAATCTGCCGCCCGACCCCGTTCTAAAGCTAACGGCGGTCGCGCCCTCGCGCGGCTTGTGACAGAGGCGGCGGGGTGAGTCTAGCCGTGACGCGATACGCGCGTGCTGAAATTTGCTTGACGAGGTGCGTAATTTACATACAATTATACCAAGCGCCGATGATAGGAACCTATTGCGTGGGACCGGAGACGTTTATCCGGCAAGGAACATACCGGAGAGCGATGCTTAGGCATCGGTCGAGGATTGCGACATAGCCGGTGAACGAAATCCGGCCCATGCGAACACCGGGCGCTTTTGCCTCCCGGACTTTGTCGAAAATCCTCGCCGGACCATAAGGTCCGACTGCGGTTTTCTCCTCGCCGGAAACCAAAATCGCTCCGGCGCAATCGGTTTCTATCGTCGACGCTTGGTATTACCCCATGCAAACGGTTTCGGAGCTCACATCTTTCCGCAAGTCTGCAATAGCCGCAGGCATGACGGACGATGAGATCGCAGGGCTTGTCAACTACCTGGCCAATCATCCGGAGGCTGGAGACGAAATCCAGGGCACTGGTGGCTGCCGCAAGCTGCGTTTTGCTGTGTCCGCGAACAACAAGGGCAAAAGCGGTGGCGCGCGAATCATTACCTTTTATTCCGGTAATCGCATGCCGGTATTCCTGATTGCGGCCTTCGCAAAGAGTGTCAAGGTCAGCTTGTCGAAGGCTGAAAGCGGTGACAGACGCAATCGTGCAAGAATACTCCAACAGGATTGCCCAATTGAAGCGAGGAACAATGGTATGAGCAAACAAGCGTTCGATTTGATTCACGAAGGTCTGACAGAAGCTTTGGCTGTCGCACGCGGCGAGGCGGAACCATTTAAACTTCATATATCCGCAGAGCTTGACGTGAAGGAGATCCGTGCGGCGACCGGTATGACGCAGAAGGATTTTGCGTCCACATTCGGTTTTGGCCTCGATCAGTTGAAGCAATGGGAGCAAGGTCGAGCGCGCCCGGTTCAGGCCCTCCGCGCCTATCTTTTGCTGATCAAGGATAACCACCGCTATCTGATCACAGCGTTGCAGCGTCTGCAGGATACGCCTTCCGAAGAATCTGCGCGCTACGCCTGATGGCGGTCATTTGACGCATATATTCGACTTGTAGAGGCTTAGATTCCACCGCATGCACCATGAGGCAATGCGCACTCGCACAAATATGACGCTGGTGAATACGGAGCTCGAGGAAAGCTGACATTGGCCAGCACTGTCTGCGACAATCAGAAGGCCAACAATCCTGACAGTTTTGCACAGTTTCCAGTACAAAACCCAACCTAGCCGCACACATAAACAAAAAAAGGGAAAAATGGTGGGCGATGACGGACTCGAACCGCCGACATCCTCGGTGTAAACGAGGCGCTCTACCAACTGAGCTAATCGCCCTTCGCTGTTCGGATCATGTCCGCCGCGTCGGTGGCCGTGATCTATGCGGATCGCGGCAAAGACGCAAGAGTGTTTTCGCAGATTTTTTCGTTTTTTTGTCATGCGTCCCTGCGGAAAACATCAAAAGCCCTGCAAATGCTGGCATCTGGACCGGCGCTTTTCTTGCGTCATCCACAAGCGGCGGCGAGGCCTGGGGGAGGGGTGGATATTAAATTCAACTCCGTCACGGTTTTGTCTTTAACCCCGCTTGACACCCCCCGGAGAACCCCTTAGAGAGCCGCTCATCGACTGGCGGTGCCGGTCGGTGCAGAGGAGTTTCCTCCTCTTTTCTGGAATATGCGGGTGTAGCTCAGTTGGTTAGAGTGCCGGCCTGTCACGCCGGAGGTCGCGGGTTCGAGCCCCGTCACTCGCGCCATTCCAGGAAATCAGGAAGCAGGTCGAAAGACCCATTCGGATGGTTGTGCGTCCGATCAAATGCGCGGGTGTAGCTCAGTTGGTTAGAGTGCCGGCCTGTCACGCCGGAGGTCGCGGGTTCGAGCCCCGTCACTCGCGCCATTTGCCTTTCTTCTCCGATTAAAAATCCTAATCGAAAGTGCGAATGGTTTGCGCCGCGCTGCTGATTTTCTCTGAATATTGGCCTATTCTAACATAAATCCGACCGGCGGATTTTTGACCTTCGGCCTGTACCCTTATCTGTCATCAGGCGCTTGCGCTGCGTTCCGAATTGGGATGCCGTTTCCGAAGTGTTCCGGCTGTTACCGGGTTCGAGTTGATCATGATGATGTATTCAATCATGTTTTGCTGATCGACGGACTTGACCCCTGCAATTTGGGGTGTTTTGGGCGAATCTGAAATAATAAATAGTGGGCTGTCGGCTGTGTGCCATTTTGGCGCTGGATCTGACGCTCAAAAGTCTTGCGCCGGGCTCACGCCTGCGCTAGTCACGGCTTGTTGCAATGCACGTTCGCTTGCCGCGCATTCGCTTAAGTGCCGCCCGGGCACTGCTTGGCAAGCAGGGATCGAATACCATGACTGAACTTCTCAGTTCCTATGTCCCGATCGCGATTTTTATAGGTATTGCCCTCGTGATCGGCCTGGCGCTTTTGATCGCGCCGTTTGCGGTTGCCTATAAGGCGCCTGATTCGGAGAAGCTGTCCGCCTATGAGTGCGGTTTCAATTCTTTCGACGATGCGCGCATGAAGTTCGACATCCGATTCTACCTCGTGTCGATCCTCTTCATTATTTTCGACCTCGAAGTCGCCTTCCTGTTCCCCTGGGCCGTGTCGTTCGGTGAGATCGGCTGGTTCGGCTTCTGGTCTATGATGGTGTTCCTCGGCGTGCTCACCATCGGCTTCATCTATGAATGGAAGAAAGGAGCGCTGGAATGGGAGTAGCAGATCGCACGACCACCCTGACCGCGCCGCAGCCCAAGGGCATTATCGATCCCAATACGGGCAAGCCCATCGGCAGCGACGACGCTTTCTTCGGCGAGATCAACAATGAACTCGCCGACAAGGGTTTTCTCGTCACCTCGACCGACGAACTGATCAACTGGGCCCGTACGGGCTCTCTGATGTGGATGACCTTCGGTCTGGCCTGCTGCGCCGTTGAAATGATGCAGCTCTCGATGCCACGTTATGACGTCGAGCGCTTCGGCTTTGCGCCGCGTGCCTCTCCGCGCCAGTCCGACGTGATGATTGTTGCCGGCACGCTGACGAACAAGATGGCGCCGGCGCTGCGCAAGGTCTATGACCAGATGCCGGAACCGCGTTACGTGATCTCCATGGGCTCTTGCGCCAATGGCGGCGGCTACTACCACTATTCCTATTCGGTGGTGCGTGGCTGTGACCGTGTGGTGCCGGTGGATATCTATGTTCCGGGCTGTCCCCCCACGGCAGAAGCGCTGCTTTACGGCGTGCTCCTGCTGCAGAAGAAGATACGCCGCACCGGCACGATCGAACGCTAAGGGCGAGGACCGGATATGACTGAAGCCCTCAATGAATTTGCCTCTTATCTGGCCGAAGTGCGGCCGGGTCTGGCAAGCTCTGCCACGATCGCCTTTGGCGAACTGACGCTGACGACCGATGCCGACAAGATCGTCGCGCTTTTGACTTTCCTGCGCGATGATGTGCAATCCGGTTTCGTCAATTTCATCGATATCTGCGGTGTGGACTGGCCCAAACGCGAAAATCGCTTCGACGTCGTCTATCATCTCCAGTCGCCGCGTCAGAACATGCGCATCCGCATCAAGGTGCAGGTGGCCGAAGATGTGGCCATTCCGTCGGCCTGCGCGGTTTATCCGGGTGCCGATTGGTTCGAGCGTGAAGCCTGGGATATGTACGGCATCCTGTTTACCGGTCACCCGGACCTGCGCCGCATCCTCACGGACTATGGTTTCGAGGGGCACCCGCTGCGCAAGGATTTCCCCACGACCGGGTTCGTCGAGGTTCGCTACGATGATGCGGCAAAGCGCGTCGTCTATGAACCGGTCGAGCTTCGTCAGGAATTCCGCAATTTCGATTTCTTGAGTCCTTGGGAAGGCACTGAATATGTGCTGCCCGGTGACGAGAAGGCGAAGGCGTAGTTCGGGCAATAGGCAATAGGCAGTAAGGGCGAATAGCGAGTAGCGAATAGCGAATAGTTGTTGCCCAAGATGAAGGAAGAGACAGACGATCAACTCTTACAGGGATCTGAAGGTCTGGCAGCAAGCCATTGAACTCGCGGTTCAATGCTATGCCTCGACAAGCGGGTTTCCGAAGAATGAAACATACGGATTGACCTCTCAGATCCGCAGGGCTGCCACATCGGTTGCGGCTAATATCGCGGATGACCACGGGCGGGAAAACACCGGAAATTTCATTCAGCATCTGCGGATTGCCTAGGGATCGCTGAAGGAGTTGGAGACGCATATGATCATTGCGCGCAGGGTGGACATCTTGCCGGCGCAACCGTTTCAAAGCCTGATGGATCAGTGCGATGAAATCGGCCGTATGATCCGTGCGTTGATCCGAAGTCTGTAGGAGAAGACATGAGCGGAATGTTCGAGCTATTCGCTATTCGCTATTCGCTAATCACCAGCGCGGAGCGCGCCCAATGAATGAACACAATGTTCGCAACTTCAACATCAACTTCGGCCCGCAGCATCCTGCGGCGCACGGCGTGCTGCGGCTTGTTCTTGAACTCGATGGCGAGATCGTCGAGCGCGTCGATCCGCATATCGGCCTTCTGCATCGCGGCACCGAAAAGCTGATCGAGACGAAGACCTATCTCCAGGCTCTGCCCTATTTCGACCGCCTCGATTACGTGGCGCCGATGAACCAGGAGCATGCCTACTGTCTGGCGGTGGAAAAGCTGCTCGGCATCACGGTTCCGATCCGTGGCCAGCTCATCCGCGTTCTTTACTCGGAAATCGGCCGTATCCTGTCGCATCTCTTGAACGTTACGACGCAGGCCATGGACGTCGGCGCGCTGACGCCGCCTCTCTGGGGCTTTGAAGAGCGAGAGAAGCTGATGGTGTTTTATGAGCGCGCCTCGGGCTCGCGCATGCACGCCGCCTATTTCCGTCCCGGTGGCGTCCATCAGGATCTGCCGCTCGAACTGGTCGAGGATATCGGCAAGTGGTGCGATGCCTTCCCCAAGGCGCTCGACGATATTCACGGCCTGATCACCGATAACCGCATCTTCAAGCAGCGCAATGTCGATATTGGCGTGGTGAAGCTCGAAGACGCCTGGGCCTGGGGTTTCTCCGGCGTCATGGTGCGCGGTTCGGGTGCGGCCTGGGATTTGCGCAAGTCGCAGCCCTATGAATGCTATGCCGATCTTGATTTCGACGTGGCCATCGGCAAGAACGGTGACTGCTATGACCGTTATCTCATTCGCATGATTGAGATGGCGGAATCCGTGAAAATCATGAAGCAGTGCGTCAATCGTCTTCTGTCGGATGCCAAGACCGGTCCGGTCTCCTCCATCGACGGCAAGGTCGTTCCGCCCAAGCGTGGCGAGATGAAGCGTTCGATGGAAGCGCTGATCCACCATTTCAAGCTCTATACCGAAGGCTTCCATGTGCCGGCCGGTGAGGTCTATGCCGCAGTCGAGGCGCCGAAGGGCGAGTTCGGCGTCTATCTGGTGGCAGATGGCAGCAATAAGCCGTATCGCTGCAAGATCCGGGCTCCGGGCTATGCCCATATGCAGGCCATGGATTTCCTCTGCCGCGGTCACCAGCTCGCCGATATTTCGGCCGTTCTCGGTTCCATCGATATCGTCTTTGGAGAGGTGGACCGCTGATGGATCGCGTCACGCTTGCCTGCCTGATCTGTCTCATCGCCAGCCCTGCGGTTTCGCAGGCGCTGGACGATGGCCCGGCATCGGCATCGCGAAGCAATGACGCAACCATGGCGCAACTGCTCTCCAAAGAGTATGAAATCAAGTCAGCCGTGCCGAATGGATCGAAACTGATCGTATTCATGCAAAAAGGCACGTCCGGCTATGCCTGCGAATTCGTGAATGTCGCGAAGACGCGGTGCGCATTGATCAATTGATAAGGCGTGAGAAAGAATGTCCGTTCGTCGACTAGCCGAAGATCAGTTTCAGCCGACAGCCTTTGCCTTTACGGCGGATAATTCCGCTTGGGCCGAGGCGACGATCCGCAAATATCCAGAAGGTCGCCAGCAATCGGCGGTCATCCCGCTGCTCATGCGTGCGCAGGAGCAGGACGGCTGGGTCACGCGGGCCGCCATCGAATTTGTCGCGCAAAAGCTCGACATGGCCTTTATCAGGGTGCTGGAGGTCGCGACCTTCTACACCCAGTTCCAGCTGAAGCCGATCGGCACTAAGGCCCATATCCAGGTCTGTGGCACAACGCCCTGCATGCTTCGCGGTTCCGAAGACCTGATGGATGTGTGCAAGCGCAAGATCCATGCGCAGCCTTTGCATCCCAATGCCTCGGGCACCCTGTCCTGGGAAGAGGTTGAATGTCAGGGTGCCTGCGTCAACGCGCCGATGGTGATGATCTTCAAGGACGCCTATGAAGACCTGACGCCCGAGCGTCTGGAAGAAATCATCGATGCCTTCGATGCAGGCAAGGGCGCAGAGGTCAAGACCGGCCCGCAGGTCGATCGTCACACCTCCGCTCCGGTCGGTGGACCGATCACGCTCTTGGATGAGATCAAGCCGGTGCGTACGAACCTGGACGTAAAGCCGGATGCGCCTGGCGAGGCAGACAAGACGAACCCGTGAAGGACGCTTAAACAGCGTTGATCCTCGGGCCGCGCTTCTGAAAAGGGCGCATGGTGAATTTGAAAAAAGCCGACCCTCTGGTGGCGGCGGACTGGTGGAACAGATCATGTTGAAAGATCAGGATCGTATCTTTACCAATATCTACGGCCTCAAGGACAAGTCGCTGAAAGGCGCCATGAGCCGTGGCCACTGGGATGGCACGAAAGAGATCATCGAAAAGGGTCGCGACTGGATCATCAACGAGATGAAGGCCTCCGGCCTTCGTGGTCGTGGTGGTGCCGGCTTCCCGACGGGTCTGAAATGGTCCTTCATGCCGAAGGAATCGGATGGCCGTCCGCATTACCTCGTCGTCAATGCCGACGAATCCGAGCCCGGTACCTGCAAGGACCGTGAAATCATGCGCCACGATCCGCATACGCTGATCGAAGGCTGCGTGATTGCCGGTTTCGCCATGGGCGCCCACACCGCCTATATCTATGTGCGCGGCGAATACATGCGCGAGCGCGAAGAGCTGCAGCGGGCGATCGACGAATGCTATGATGCCGGCCTGCTCGGCACCAACAACAAATGCGGCTGGGATTTCGACGTCTATGTCCATCACGGCGCCGGCGCCTATATCTGCGGCGAAGAGACAGCCCTTCTCGAAAGCCTCGAAGGCAAGAAGGGCCAGCCGCGTCTGAAGCCGCCATTCCCGGCCAATATGGGTCTCTATGGCTGCCCGACGACGGTCAACAATGTCGAATCTATCGCCGTTGCTCCGACTATCCTGCGTCGCGGCGCTTCCTGGTTCTCGTCCTTCGGCCGCCCGAACAATGTCGGCACCAAGCTGTTCATGGTCTCGGGTCACGTCAACAAGCCCTGCACCTTCGAGGAGCAGATGGGTCTGAGCTTCCGCGAACTCATCGAGCGCCACTGTGGCGGCATTCGCGGCGGCTGGGATAATCTTCTCGCCGTCATTCCGGGCGGCGCATCATGCCCGGTCGTCAAGGGCGAAGACATGGCCGATGCGATCATGGATTTCGACGGCATGCGCGAGGTGAAATCCTCGTTCGGCACCGGCGGTATGATTGTCATGGACAAGTCGACGGATATCATCAAGGCGATCTGGCGCATCGCGGCATTCTTCAAGCATGAAAGCTGCGGCCAGTGCACGCCGTGCCGTGAAGGCACCGGCTGGATGATGCGTGTCGTCGAGCGCATGGTGAAGGGCAATGCCCAGAAGCGCGAGATTGACATGCTGCTGCAGGTGACCAAGCAGATCGAAGGGCACACGATTTGTGCACTGGGCGATGCGGCTGCCTGGCCGATCCAGGGGCTCATCCGCAATTTCCGTCCGGAAATCGAAAAGCGTATCGACCAGTATACGGCCAATGCCAGCGCGCATGGAGCTGTGCTGGAAGCAGCGGAGTAAAAGATCATGGTGGACGAAGCCGGTCAGAATGCCAAGGGCAAGCCAATGGACAAATCCTCCGTTGGCTTCACCCTGCCGTTTGCCGAGCGCGCGCCCACCAATCCGATGGAAGCTATGGCTGCCGCAACAGCGGCGGGCGTGGCGCTCAGCACACAGTTTGCAACGGCTTTTTTCGGCATGATGCAGGCGGCCATGGGCACGACAGGGCCGGCGCCCGCGCCCCAGCCTGCACCTGCTAAAACGCCTGCCCCTGAAAAGGCGCCGGCACCTGTGGCGGTCGAACCGGTCGCCAAAGCGGAAGTGTCGGCCCCTGACGTGGCAAAGCCGCAGGCCGTGAAGCCGGTCAAACCGGCAAAAGCAAAAGCCGCACCTGTGGCCGTCAAGCCCAAGGCGCCGGCAAAGACCGTCAAGACGGCAAAGGTTGAACCGGTGTCGATCGTGACGAAGGCGCCCGGCAAGGTCGCCGTGCCAGAGGTTAAACCGGTCGCGGTGAAAGCTGCGCCTGCTGCGCGCAAGAAGGGCAAGGCTGCCGATGATCTGAAGAAGATCTCCGGGATCGGCCCGAAGCTTGGCGAGATGCTGAATGGCATGGGCGTCCTGTCCTTCAAGGACATCGCCGGTTGGTCAGAAGACGACGTGGTGCATTTCGACCAGGAGCTCGGGCTCGACGGTCGTATTGCGAAGGACAATTGGATCGCGCAGGCAAAGGCGCTGCTGCGGTGACGGAATGTGTCGCCAACCCTCGGAAAGAGGGCAGGGGACTGGAAACAGGACGTAAGTGACGATGGTAAAGCTCAAGGTTGACGGTAAAGAGATCGAGGTTCCGGATCACTTCACGCTGTTGCAGGCGTGTGAGGAAGCTGGCGCCGAAGTGCCGCGCTTCTGTTTCCATGAACGCCTTTCGGTGGCGGGAAACTGCCGCATGTGTCTCATCGAGGTGAAGGGAGGCCCGCCGAAGCCGGCAGCCTCTTGCGCCATGGGCGTGCGCGATGTGCGTGGCGGCCCCAATGGTGAATTGCCGGAAGTCTTTACCAATACGCCGATGGTCAAGAAGGCACGCGAAGGCGTGATGGAATTCCTGCTCATCAACCATCCGCTGGATTGCCCGATCTGTGACCAGGGTGGCGAATGCGACCTGCAGGACCAGGCCATGGCATTCGGCATGGATGCATCGCGCTACACGGAAAACAAACGCGCCGTCGAAGACAAGTATATCGGACCGCTGGTGAAGACGGTGATGAACCGCTGCATTCACTGCACGCGCTGCGTCCGCTTCACCACGGAAGTCGGTGGCATTTCCGAACTCGGACTGATCGGCCGTGGCGAAGATGCGGAAATCACCACCTATCTCGAGCAGGCGATGACCTCCGAACTGCAGGGCAATGTCGTCGATCTCTGCCCGGTTGGTGCGCTCACCTCGCGGCCTTTCGCCTTCACCGCGCGCCCCTGGGAACTCGGTAAGACCGAATCGGTGGATGTCATGGATGCGGTCGGCTCGGCCATCCGCGTCGATACGCGCGGCCGCGAAGTCATGCGCATCATGCCGCGTGTCAACGAGCTGGTGAACGAGGAGTGGATTTCCGACAAGACCCGCTTCATCTGGGATGGCCTGAAGACGCAGCGCCTCGACCGGCCCTATGTGCGCCGTGATGGTCGTCTGCAGCCTGCGACCTGGGCTGAAGCCTTCGGTGCAATCAAGTCTGCCGTATCGGCCACCACCGGTGCCCGCATCGGCGCGATTGCCGGCGATGTCGCCTCGGTCGAGGAAATGTATGCGCTGAAGGAACTGTTGAAGTCGCTCGGCTCAGAAAACATTGATTGCCGACAGGATGGCTCCAAGCTCGATCCGTCGCTCGGGCGCTCCAGCTACATCTTCAACCCGACCATCGCCGGCATCGAAGACGCCGATGCGCTGCTGCTGATCGGCTCCAATCCGCGCTTTGAAGCGGCGGTGATGAATGCCCGCATCCGCAAGCGCTGGCGCCGGGGCAATTTCCCGATCGGTGTGATCGGCGAAGCCGGCGAGCTGCGTTATTCCTACGATTATCTCGGCGCAGGCCCCGATACGCTGAACGAATTGGTTGGCGGCTCGCATGCCTTTGTTGAAAAGCTGCGCAATGCCAAGAAGCCGATGATCGTTGTCGGTCCCGGTGCGCTTTCGCGCGAAGACGGTGCAAGCGTTCTTGCCGCTGCCGCAAGCCTTGCAAGCGCCGTTGGCGCTGTCTCGGCTGACTGGAACGGTTTTGGCGTGCTGCACACCGCCGCCTCGCGTGTCGGTGGGCTGGATCTCGGCTTCGTGCCGGGTGCCAATGGCGCCAATGCCGTCACCATGCTGAAGTCGATGGATGTTCTCTTCCTGCTCGGCGCCGACGAGATGGAATTCTCGGCCCGTCATGCCAAGACGATTGTCTATATCGGCAGCCATGGCGATGCCGGTGCCCATCATGCCGACGTCATCCTGCCGGGCGCTGCCTATACGGAAAAGTCGGGCACCTGGGTCAATCTCGAAGGTCGCGTGCAGATGGGCAACCGCGCCGGTTTCGCACCGGGCGAGGCCCGCGAGGAATGGGCGATCATCCGCGCTCTGTCCGACGTGCTGGGCAAGAAACTGCCGTTTGATTCGCTGTCTGCCCTGCGCGCCAAGCTCTATGCGGCCTATCCGCATTTCAATGCGCTCGACGAGATCGCTGCCGGTTCCGCCGACGATATTGCAACGCTGTCGAAAAAACCGGTGAGCATGTCGAAGTCCGGGTTTGCGTCGCCGATCAAAGACTTCTATCTCACGAACCCGATCGCGCGTTCTTCGGCCGTGATGGCCGAGTGTTCGGCACTGGCCCGCAATAATTTCCAGGCTGCGGCAGAGTAAAGGCTTGAACCACATGGACTCTTTTTTCCTGACCTATCTCTGGCCGGCGATCGTGATGATCGGGCAGTCCCTGTTGCTGCTGGTCTGCCTGCTCGTCTTCATCGCTTATATCCTGCTCGCAGACCGCAAGATCTGGGCTGCCGTCCAGCTGCGCCGCGGCCCCAATGTCGTTGGTCCGTGGGGGCTGTTCCAGTCCTTTGCAGATCTTTTGAAGTTCGTCTTCAAGGAGCCGATCATTCCGGCCGGCGCCAACAAGGGCGTTTTCCTGCTGGCGCCTCTCGTCTCGGTGACGCTGGCTCTCGCCACCTGGGCCGTCATCCCATTCAACGAGAACTGGGTGATTGCCAATGTGAATGTCGGCATTCTCTATGTACTTGCCATCTCCTCGCTGGAAGTCTACGGCGTCATCATGGCCGGCTGGGCGTCGAACTCGAAATATCCCTTCCTCGGCGCGCTGCGTTCGGCCGCGCAGATGGTGTCCTATGAAGTCTCGATCGGCTTCGTCATCGTCACTGTTCTGCTCTGCGTCGGTTCGCTGAACCTCAGCGATATCGTGCTGGCTCAGAAGGATGGTATCGGAACTGCCGTCGGCCTGCCGTCGTCCTTCCTCGACTGGCACTGGCTCGTGCTCTTCCCGATGTTCGTGATCTTCTTCATCTCGGGCCTGGCTGAAACCAACCGTCCGCCTTTCGATCTTCCGGAAGCCGAATCGGAACTCGTGGCCGGTTACATGGTCGAGTATGGCTCGGCACCGTACATGATGCTGATGCTCAGCGAATATGCGGCCATCCTGCTCATCTGCGCGCTCACCACCATTCTTTTCCTTGGTGGATGGCTGCCCCCGGTCGATGTATGGTTCCTCAATTGGGTTCCGGGCATCATCTGGTTCATTCTGAAAGGAACTCTCGTCTTCTTCATGTTCGCCATGGTGAAGGCCTTCGTTCCGCGCTATCGCTATGACCAGCTCATGCGTCTCGGCTGGAAGGTGTTCCTGCCGCTGTCTCTCGCAATGGTTATCATTACTGCATTCGTACTCAAGCTGACGGCCGGCGCCTGATTTTTGGCGCCCCGTCCGGCTCAGTTGGAGATTATCAATGGCAAGTCTGGCACAGACCGTCAGTTCGCTGTTTCTGAAGGAATTCGTCTCGGCATTCTTCCTGTCGATGCGCTATTTCTTCAAGCCGAAGGCCACGATCAACTATCCGTTCGAGAAGGGCCCGGTTTCGCCGCGCTTTCGGGGTGAGCATGCGCTGCGGCGCTACCCGAACGGCGAAGAGCGTTGCATTGCCTGCAAGCTGTGCGAAGCCATCTGTCCGGCACAGGCCATCACCATCGAAGCCGGTCCGCGCCGCAATGACGGCACGCGCCGCACGGTGCGCTACGATATCGACATGGTGAAGTGCATCTATTGCGGTTTCTGCCAGGAAGCCTGCCCGGTCGATGCCATCGTGGAAGGTCCGAACTTCGAGTTCTCGACCGAGACCCGCGAGGAGCTTTATTTCGACAAGCAGCGCCTGCTCGACAATGGCGACCGTTGGGAGCGCGAAATCGCCCGCAACATGTCGATCGATGCACCGTATCGCTGATTGAACGACACTTTCGGCGCGCTTGCGCCGGATCGATCACAAGCATGGGCCTGGCCGGTATCGACCGCCAGGTTTTGATGGTGGGGGACAGGCCTCACCGGGGATGACGAAAAGGCACCACCATGGGTTTGCAGGCTGTTTTCTTCTATTTGTTCGCCTTCGTCGCGGTGGCGTCGGCGTTCATGGTCATCTCGGCCAGGAACCCGGTGCATTCCGTGCTCTTCCTGATCCTGGTGTTTTTCAACGCCGCCGGGTTGTTCCTTCTTACGGGCGCCGAGTTCCTCGCGATGATCCTCCTCGTCGTCTATATCGGCGCCGTGGCGGTTCTCTTCCTCTTCGTCGTGATGATGCTCGATATCGATTTTGCCGAACTGCGGTCCGGCATTCTGCACTATGCGCCGATCGGTGCGTTGGTCGGGCTCGTCCTTGCCGCTGAACTGATCTTTGTCGTCGGTCGCTCGGTTCTGACGCCGGAAGCGGAAAAGGCGATCACCATGCCGATCCCGTCACCGGAGGTGCGCACCAATACGGCCGCACTCGGCGACGTGCTCTACACACATTACGTTTACTTCTTCCAGGTTTCGGGCCTCATCCTGCTCGTCGCGATGATTGGTGCGATCGTGCTGACGCTGCGTCACCGGGAGAACATCAAGCGCCAGGACATTTCCAAGCAGGTGGCCCGCACGCCGGCCACCGCCGTCGAAGTGGTCAAGGTCAAGCCTGGCCAGGGTCTCTGAGCGCGCGATCAAGGAACAGCGAATATGGAAATCGGACTTTCTCATTACCTGACCGTCAGCGCGATCCTTTTCACGATCGGCATTTTCGGCATCTTCCTCAACCGGAAGAACGTCATCATCATCCTGATGTCGATCGAGCTCATTCTCCTGTCGGTCAACCTGAACATGATCGCGTTCTCGTCTTTCCTCAACGACATTGTCGGTCAGGTCTTCGCGCTGTTCATTCTCACCGTTGCGGCTGCGGAAGCCGCCATCGGTCTTGCAATTCTCGTCGTCTTCTACCGCAACCGCGGCTCCATCGCGGTTGAAGACGTCAATATGATGAAGGGCTGATCAGGTCATGATCTACAAGGCTATCGTCTTTCTTCCCCTGATCGGCTTCCTGATCGCCGGCCTTTTCGGCCGCTCGATCGGCGCCAAGGCATCGGAATATGTCACCAGCGGTCTGATGATCGTTGTCGCCATCCTGTCCTGGATCGTCTTCTTCGACGTGGCCATGGCACATGGTTCGGGCCATGATGTGATCAAGGTCTCGGTTCTGCGCTGGGTGCAGTCCGGCGGTCTCGATTTCGAATGGGCGTTCCGCATCGACACGCTGACGGCGGTGATGTTCGTCGTCGTCAACACGGTCTCGACGCTCGTCCATCTCTATTCGATCGGCTACATGCATCACGATCCGCATCGGCCGCGCTTCTTCGCCTATCTGTCGCTGTTCACCTTCGCCATGCTGATGCTGGTCACCTCCGACAACCTGGCGCAGATGTTCTTCGGCTGGGAAGGCGTGGGTCTGGCCTCCTATCTGCTCATCGGTTTCTGGTACAAGAAGCCGTCGGCCTCGGCTGCCGCCATGAAGGCCTTCATCGTCAACCGCGTCGGTGACTTTGGTTTCGTGCTCGGCATTTCCGGCATCTTCGTCCTGTTCGGCTCGATCAATTTCGAAACGATCTTTGCCACGGCCCAGTCCTATCTGCCGGCTGAAGGTGCCGCAGATGCCGGTCAGGTCGTCATCAACCTCTTCGGCATGCATCTCGACAAGGGCCATGCGCTGACGGGCATCTGCTTGCTGCTGTTCATGGGTGCCATGGGCAAGTCGGCGCAGTTCCTGCTGCATACCTGGCTGCCGGATGCCATGGAAGGCCCGACCCCGGTCTCGGCTCTCATCCATGCCGCAACCATGGTCACCGCCGGCGTCTTCCTCGTCGCCCGCATGTCGCCGGTGTTCGAATTGTCGCCGGATGCGCTGACCGTCGTGACCCTTATCGGTGCGATCACCGCTTTCTTTGCCGCGACCGTCGGTCTCGTCCAGAACGACATCAAGCGCGTCATCGCCTATTCGACCTGTTCGCAGCTCGGCTACATGTTCGTGGCGCTCGGTCTTGGTGCCTATGGCGCTGCCGTCTTCCATCTCTTCACGCACGCCTTCTTCAAGGCGCTGCTGTTCCTCGGCGCCGGCTCCGTCATCCATGCCGTCGATGGCGAGCAGGACATGCGTTACATGGGTGGCCTGCGCAAGCACATACCCTATACGTTCTGGGCCATGACCATCGGCACGCTGGCGCTGACCGGCGTGGGCATTCCGGGTACGATGCTGGGCTTTGCCGGCTTCTTCTCCAAGGATGTCATCATCGAATCGGCCTATGCCTCGCATACCGGCGTTGCAAGCTTTGCATTCACGCTTTTGGTGATCGCTGCCCTGTTCACCAGCTTCTACTCCTGGCGTCTGGCCTTCCTCACCTTCTTCGGCAAGCCGCGCGCCTCGTCGGATGTCATGCATCATGTGCATGAAAGCCCGATGATCATGCTGTTCCCGCTCGCGGTTCTGACCGTCGGTGCCATTTTTGCGGGCGTCGTCTTCGAAGGCTATTTCTTCGGCCATCATTATGCTGAATTCTGGAAGGGCGCTTTGTTCACCCTGCCGGATAACCAGATCCTCGAAGAGTTCCACCATGTGCCGCTCTGGGTGAAGTGGAGCCCGTTTGCCGCCATGCTCACCGGTTTCGTCACGGCCTGGTATATGTATATCAAGTCGCCCTCGACACCGAAGCGCCTGGCCGAAAACCACCGCGTCCTCTACCAGTTCCTCCTGAACAAGTGGTATTTCGACGAACTCTACGATTTCCTCTTCGTTCGTTCCGCCAAGGCACTCGGCCGCTTCCTGTGGAAGAAGGGTGACGTCGCCGTCATCGACGCCTATGGCCCGAACGGCATTGCCGCCCGTGTTGCAGATATTACCCGCGGTGTCGTCCGCCTGCAGTCCGGATACCTTTATCACTATGCGTTCGCGATGCTGATTGGCGTCGCAGCCCTCGTCACCTGGATGATGCTCGGGAGTGCCCTCTGATGACCGATTGGCCGATTCTCTCCACGGTCACCTTCCTGCCGCTGGTCGGTGTATTGCTTCTCCTGCTCACGCGGGAGGATGGCCCTTTCGGCCGTCGCAATATCCTCAACGTCTCGCTGCTCACGACCGTCTTCACCTTCGTCGTCTCGCTGTTCATCTGGATCGGGTTTGACAATTCCAATCCCGGCTTCCAGATGGTCGAAAAGCACTCCTGGCTTGGCACCGGCATTTCCTACCATCTTGGCGTCGATGGCATTTCCATGTTGTTCGTCATCCTGACGACCTTCCTGATGCCATTCTGCGTGCTGGCCTCCTGGGACAGTATCCAGAAGCGCCTGAAGGAATACATGATCGCCTTCCTTCTCCTGGAAGTCGTCATGGTCGGCGTGTTCGTCTCGCTGGATATCGTTCTCTTCTACGTCTTCTTCGAAGCGACGCTGGTACCGATGTTCATCATCATCGGCGTCTGGGGCGGCAAGGATCGCGTCTACGCCTCCTACAAATTCTTCCTCTATACACTGCTCGGCTCGGTGCTGATGATGCTCGCCATCATGGCCATGTACTGGCAGGCGGGCACTACGGATATCACCGAACTGTTGAAGTTCGGCTTCCCGGCCGGCATGCAGACCTGGCTCTGGCTTGCCTTCTTCGCCTCCTTTGCGGTGAAGATGCCGATGTGGCCGGTTCATACCTGGCTGCCGGATGCGCACGTGCAGGCGCCGACCGCAGGCTCGGTGATCCTGGCCGGCGTCATGCTGAAGCTCGGCGGTTATGGCTTCATCCGCTTTTCGCTCGCCATGTTCCCGCTGGCTTCGGAACACTTTGCGCCTTTCGTCTTCGGCCTCTCGGTTCTTGCCATCATCTACACCTCGCTGGTGGCGCTGATGCAGGAAGACATCAAGAAGCTGATCGCCTATTCGTCCGTCGCCCATATGGGCTATGTGACCATGGGCATTTTCGCGGCCAACCAGCAGGGTCTGCAGGGCGCTATCTTCCAGATGCTGTCGCATGGCATCGTGTCTGGTGCGCTGTTCCTCTGCGTCGGCGTGATCTATGATCGCCTGCATACCCGCGACATCGCGGCCTATGGCGGCCTCGTCAACAATATGCCGAAATATGCCGTTGCCTTCATGATTCTCACCATGGCCAATGTCGGTCTGCCCGGCACGTCTGGTTTCGTCGGCGAGTTCCTGACGATCATCGGCATCTTCCGGGTCAATACCTGGGTGGCGCTATTTGCCGCCACGGGCGTCATCCTTTCCGCATCCTACGCGCTCTGGCTCTATCGCCGGGTCATCTTCGGCGCGCTGGAAAAGGAAAGCCTGAAGGGCCTGCTCGACCTCAACACCCGCGAAAAGATCATTCTCTATCCGCTGGTTGCCCTGACGATCTTCTTCGGCGTCTATCCGGCCCCGGTCTTTGATGCGACCGCTGCCTCGGTGGACTTGCTGGTCAATAACTACTCTGCTGCCCTGCAGGCCGCTGAGAAACTTGCACTCGTAGTGCACTGAGACGGGACACGACTGGACATGACTGCTGAAATCCTCCTCGCGAGCCTGCAGATCTCGATGCCCGAGCTGATCCTTGCGGTCGGCGCGCTGGCGCTCCTGATGATCGGCGTCTTCTCGGGCGACCGGTCGGCACCGACGGTTACCGGGCTTGCCGTGGCGATCCTGATCGCCGCGGGCCTCTGGCTCGTTCTCGTTCCAACCTCCGGCGAAGCCTGGAACGGCGCCTTCATCCTCGATCCCTTCAGCCGCTATATGAAGGTCCTCGCGCTTGTCGGTTCGATCACCGCCATGGTGATGACGGTCGGTAATGCGCGCTCCGAGCAGCTCGATCGTTTCGAGTTCCCGGTTCTTCTCGTGCTGGCCACGCTCGGCATGATGCTGCTGATTTCGGCCAATGATCTTATTGCGCTCTATCTCGGCCTCGAACTGATGTCGCTGGCGCTCTATGTCGTGGCGGCCATCAACCGTGACAGCCTGCGCTCCACGGAAGCGGGTCTCAAATATTTCGTTCTCGGCGCCCTGTCGTCGGGCATGCTTCTCTATGGCATGTCGCTGATCTACGGCTTCACCGGCAATACCGGTTTTGACGAGATTGCCGCCGTGCTGACCTCTGAAACCCGCTCGCTGGGCGTGGTCTTCGGCCTCGTCTTCATCCTAGCCGGTCTGTCCTTCAAGATTTCCGCTGTTCCCTTCCACATGTGGACGCCGGACGTTTACGAAGGCGCGCCGACCCCGGTCACCGCCTTCTTCGCCTCGGGCCCCAAGGTTGCGGCCATGGCCGTCCTCGTGCGCGTCGTGTCGGATGCTTTCATGCCGGCCTTTGCCGATTGGCAGCAGGTTGTCGTATTCATCTCGATTGCCTCCATGCTGCTCGGTTCCTTTGCCGCTATCGGCCAGAAGAACATCAAGCGACTGATGGCCTATTCTTCGATCGGCCACATGGGCTATGCGCTGGTCGGTCTTGCCGCCGGCTCTGAAACGGGTGTGTCGGGCGTGGCGCTCTACATGCTGATCTACATGGTCATGACGCTGGGTACCTTTGCCTGCATCATGGCGATGCGTCGCAAGGATGGTGGCAGCGTTGAAAGCATCAGCGATCTGGCAGGCCTCGCAGCGACAAAGCCCTTCATGGCGCTCGTCATGACGGCGCTGATGTTTTCGCTGGCCGGCATTCCGCCGCTTGCCGGGTTCTTTGCCAAGTATTTCGTCTTCGTCGCCGCCATTGAAGCCAAGCTCTATGCGCTGGCCATTATCGGCGTGCTCTCCTCGGTTGTTGGCGCTTACTATTATATCCGCGTCATCAAGGTGATGTGGTTCGATGAGCCGAATGGCGAATTCGGTCGCACGGCCGGTGAACTGCGCCTCGTCTTCGGCCTGTCCGGCCTGTTCGTCACCGCCTATGTTCTGTTTGGTGGGCCGCTCGGCACGGCTGCAACCGCCGCTGCAAGGTCGTTCTTTTGAGTGTGACGCCCGGAGGGAGCCGCTACTCCCTCGACGCCTTTCGCCACGAGGCGCTGGGCGAGACGACTTCGACGAATACGGAATGCCTGGCCCGTGCCAGGCTGGGTGATCCGGGGCATCTCTGGATCACCGCCGACCGCCAGACGGCAGGCCGTGGCCGCCGCGGCCGCGCCTGGACCTCTGAAACTGGCAATCTTTACGCATCCCTGTTACTGATCGATGCAGCACCACCGGAACTGCTGGGCTCTCTGCCGCTTGCCGTTTCGCTGGCCGTTTATGGCGCGCTGCGCTGCGTGCTGCCGTTGACGGCCGAACCACTTGAGATCAAATGGCCGAATGACGTTCTGATCGGCCGCAAGAAGTCCTGTGGCATCCTTCTGGAATCGGAAGGTCTTGCAGATGGCCGCCGTGCAGTGGTTCTCGGTATCGGCATCAATATCCGCCATCGGCCGGATGATGCGCCCTATGGTGTTACCTCGCTGCAGGAACAGGGCTGCCATATTTCAGCTGACGAACTGTTCTCCTACCTCTTTCGTGAGATGGCCGAGGTGCTGGAGGCTTGGGACGAGGGCAGGGCGGTCAAGCTGGTCACGGCGCGCTGGCGAGACGCTGCCTGCGGAATTGGGCAGCCAATCCGTGTCAATCTGCCGGATCGCTCCATAGACGGGCGTTTTGCCGGTATCGATGATCAGGGACTTCTGATACTCGATACCGGAGATCGCGTGATGTCCATTGCCGCCGGCGATGTGTTCTATCTTTGATAATGACGACCCTTTACAGTGAAATGAGTGAATGATGGCAAAACAGGACGAACTGGTATTTCTGCCGCTGGGCGGAGTTGGCGAGATCGGTATGAATCTCGCCCTCTATGGCTATGGCCCGGCCGCGCAACGCCAGTGGATCATGGTTGATTGCGGCGTGACCTTTGCCGGTCCGGAATTGCCGGGTGTTGACCTGATCCTGCCCGATATCCGTTTTCTCGCCAAGCAGCGCGACCGGTTGAAGGGCATCATCATCACTCATGCGCATGAAGACCATTACGGCGCGTTGAACGATCTGTGGCCGGGCTTGAACGTGCCCGTCTATGCCTCGCCATTTACGGCCGGCATGCTGGAAGCCAAACGAGATTATGAAGGCTCGCGGGCGGAAATCCCGATTACGATTTTCCAGGCCGGCGACCGCATCAATGTCGGCCCCTTCGAAATCGAGGCAATCGGGGTGAACCACTCGATCCCCGAACCCATGTCGCTTGTCATCCGCACGCCGCTTGGCAATCTCGTGCATACGGGCGACTGGAAGATCGATGCGCATCCCTCGCTCGGCCCGTTGACCGATGAGGCTCGTTTCCGCGCCGTTGGCGACGAAGGTGTTCTGGCGCTGATGTGCGACAGTACCAATGCCATGCGCGAAGGCGTGTCGCCCTCCGAGGAAGAAGTATCGGAAGGCCTGCGCAAGGTCATCGAAAGTGCCGAAGGCCGGGTCGCCATCACCACCTTCTCCTCCAATGTCGGGCGTATCCGCTCTATTGCCCTGGCGGCAGAGGCTGCCGGTCGCGAGGTGTTGCTGCTCGGTTCCTCGCTGAAGCGCGTCGTCAATGTCGCGCGTGACCTCGGCATCATGGAAGGGATCAAGCCCTTCATCGCCGAGGATGAATATGGCTATATCCCACGTGACAAGGTGGTGGTCATCCTCACCGGCAGCCAGGGCGAAGCGCGTGCAGCGCTTGCCAAGCTCTCGCGAGACGAGATGCGCCATGTGGCGCTGACCTCTGGCGATACGGTTGTGTTTTCCTCACGCTCCATTCCCGGCAATGAAAAGGCCATTCTGGAGATCATGAACGGCCTGATCGAGCAGGGCGTCAAGATCGTGACCGATGCCCAGGCGCTGGTGCATGTGTCGGGCCATCCGCGCCGGAACGAACTTCTGAAAATGTATGAGTGGATCCGCCCGGAGGTTCTGGTTCCCGTGCATGGCGAAGCAGCCCATCTGACGGCCCAGGCCACGCTTGGCCTTGGAGCCGGTATCAAGACCGTGCCGAAAGTGCGCAACGGCAATCTGCTGCGTCTGGCGCCTGGCCCAGTGCAGGTGGTCGAAGATATTCCGCATGGCCGTATCTACAAGGATGGCAAGCTGATCGGCGATCTTGATGAAATGGGTATTTCAGATCGCAAGAAGCTCTCCTATGTGGGGCATGTGGCCGTCAATATCCTGCTGGATAGCCGCTTGGATTTCCTCGCCGATCCCGATGTCGAGGCCTATGGCCTGCCGGAACTCGATGACGAGGGCGAGAGCATGGTCGATACGCTCTATGATGCGGTGCTGGGCGCAGTGGAAAGCATTCCGCGCAGCCGCCGCAAGGATCTCGAGACCTTGCGCGAGGCCGTGCGCCGCGCGGTGCGCTCGACGGCCAACACCGCCTGGGGCAAAAAGCCTGTCGTCACGGTTTTTGTCAGCAAGGTGTGATGACAAGGTGAGGGGGACTGGCGACAGACCCCTTCCTTCCTTCGCATGCTGTTGTCCTCGGAGTATCGCGCCGGTTGATACTGTCTGTTTCACGGGAGGAAAGTCATGTTGGGTCGCGTCAATCACATCGCTATCGCCGTGCCGGATCTGGAAGCGGCAACCGCCGTCTATCGTGATACGCTGGGAGCCCGCGTCTCGCAGGCACAGGCACTTCCCGAACATGGCGTGACCGTCGTGTTTGTCGAACTGGACAATACCAAGGTCGAGCTTCTGGAACCACTTGGTGACAATTCTCCGATTGCCGCCTTTCTCGCCAAGACCCCGTCCGGCGGCATGCATCATATCTGCTATGAAGTGGCCGATATTCTCGCTGCCCGCGACCAGCTGAAGGCCTCCGGCGCTCGTGTTCTGGGCGATGGCGAACCGAAGATCGGCGCGCATGGCAAGCCGGTTCTGTTTCTCCACCCCAAGGATTTTTCAGGCACGCTGGTCGAACTCGAGCAGATATGACGTGCCATAAAGGTGTGACACCGCGTCTCGCAGACAAGTGCTTTCGTCTTTGCGCCGAACGGGTTAAAACCTCCGCTCACGGGTAGGGGAAAACATCCATGGCATTTCTGTCAGGCTTTGCGGTCTATTTCATCATCTGGTGGCTGACGCTGTTTGCCGTTCTGCCGATCGGCTTGCGCACCCAGGGCGAGGAGGGTGTCATCGTGCCCGGTACGGTAGAAAGTGCACCGGCGCGGTTTCGCGGAGTACGTGTTCTTCTGATCACCACTCTCGTTTCCGGATTGATCTACGGCGCCTGGTATCTCGCCTCGAAATTTCTGGGCTTCAGCCTCTCGTCCCTGCCGCAAATCGTGCCGGATTTTCGCAGTCAGGGATGAGGAAAACCGCCTGACCAAACCCTTCTCCGGCGGCGACAAAGCAAAAAAAAACAAGGCGTTGAAGCCTTGTTTAAAATTTCGCGTGATCCTTAACCGTTGCCGGGGCAGCGTGCGAGCGCGCCTAAGATCTGATCCTCCCAAGACTTGACCGCGATTGGCAGAAATTTGAACTTCCTGCCTCTTTTATGAGCCGAACCTAGCTTAGAGTTTGGGCTTTGTCACCATGAATCTTGGCAGAATTGCTACACTTCCGTAAATTTTTCTTGTTGACAAAAATATCACCGGACACGTCACATGGATGGCACATTTATGCCATTCGTCCCGTTTCGAAACATGGGGGCAAGGATATGTCCCGCTCATGAACGCGGGTTCCCTTCACCCGCCGAAACGGCTATGTAGCGACCCCACACCCAGCCATTCGGTTGCCGATTCCTGCGCGTCAGGGCCGGCCCTCAAACACGGAAAACGCGATGCGTCTGTCCCGCTATTTCATGCCGATCCTCAAGGAAAATCCCAAGGAAGCGGAAATCGTATCTCACCGCCTGATGTTGCGCGCCGGCATGATCCGCCAGCAGAGCCAGGGCATCTATTCCTGGCTGCCGCTCGGCAAGCGCGTGCTCGACAAGGTCAACGCCATCGTGCGCGAGGAGCAGAACCGCGCTGGCGCCGTGGAATTGTTGATGCCGACGCTGCAATCTGCCGAACTCTGGCAGGAAAGCGGCCGTTACGATGATTACGGCAAGGAAATGCTGCGTATCAAGGACCGCCAGGAGCGCCCTATGCTCTACGGCCCGACGAATGAGGAGATGATCACCGACATCTTCCGTTCCTCGGTGAAGTCCTACAAGAACCTGCCGCTCAACCTCTATCATATCCAGCTGAAATTCCGCGACGAGATCCGTCCGCGCTTCGGCACCATGCGCTCGCGTGAATTCCTGATGAAGGATGCCTATTCCTTCGATCTGACGAAGGAAGGTGCGCTGCATTCCTACAATAAGATGTTCGTCGCTTACCTGCGCACCTTTGCGCGGCTCGGCGTGCGTGCCATTCCGATGCGCGCCGATACCGGGCCGATCGGTGGCAATCACAGCCACGAATTCATTATCCTGGCCGATACCGGCGAGTCGGAAGTGTTTTCGCACAAGAGCTTCACCGAGTTCGACATTCCCTCCGTCGATACGGATTTCGACGATGTCGCGGGCCTGCAGGCGATCTTCGACAAGTGGACTTCTGTCTATGCCGCAACCTCCGAAATGCATGATGCGGATGCCTTTGCCGCCATCCCCGAGAGCGATCGCCTCTCGGCACGCGGCATTGAGGTTGGCCATATCTTCTACTTCGGCACCAAATATTCCGAGCCGATGGGTGCCAAGGTGCAGGGGCCGGATGGCAAGGAACACCTTGTCCACATGGGATCCTATGGCATTGGCCCGACACGCCTTGTTCCCGCCATCATCGAAGCCTCGCATGACGAGAACGGAATCATCTGGCCTGAATCAGTGGCGCCGTTCGATGCCATGGTCATCAGCATGAAGCCGGGCGATGCGGCCTGCGACGATATCTCGACACGGCTCTACGGTGCCCTGACGAAGTCCGGCAAGGACGTGCTCTATGACGACACGGATGACCGGGCCGGCACGAAATTCGCCACCGCCGATCTGATTGGCGTTCCGGTCCAGCTCATCGTTGGTCCGCGTTCCGCCGCCAATGGCGAGGTCGAGGTGAAGGACCGCAAGACGGGCGCCCGCGAGACGATGACCGTCGAAGCGGCGCTGAACCGGCTGACGACGGCCTGAGCATAAAGCACAGGCTCGCCTTAAAGGCCGGCAGCAAGCACAGGGAGACGAGATGGCCAAGGGCGCGACGGACAAGGCGAAGGTAGAACAGGCGGCAGTGCCTGCCGCTGGTCCCTTTTCGGCTTTCGAACGCATGGTCGCCTGGCGTTACCTGCGCTCGCGCCGCAAGGAAGCCTTCATCTCGGTGATTGCCGGCTTCTCCTTTGTCGGCATCATGCTCGGTGTGGCCACGCTCATCATCGTCATGGCGGTGATGAACGGTTTTCGCACCGAACTCATCTCGCGCATTCTGGGCATCAACGGCCATATGATCATCCAGCCGATCGATCAGCCGCTGACCGATTACGCACAGCTGTCACAGCGCTTCTCGGCCGTTCCCGGCGTCAGCATGGCGCTGCCGCTGGTGGAGGGCCAGACGCTTGCCTCCGGCCGTCAGGGTGCCGGTTCCGGTGCCCTGGTGCGCGGCGTGCGCACAGAAGACATCGAAAAGCTGAAGGAAGTCTCCGGCAATATCCGCTCGGGCGATCTGACCGGCTTTGCCACCGGCGATGGCGTGCTGGTCGGCTCGCGGCTTGCCGCCTCGCTTGGGCTTGGCGCCGGCGACCAGATCACCCTCATTTCGCCGGAAGGCGATGTGACGCCGATGGGCGTTACGCCGCGCGTCAAGTCCTACCGCATCTCCGGCGTCTTCGAGATCGGCATGTCGGAATATGACGCGACGATCATCTATATGCCGCTTTCCGAAGCGCAGGCCTATTTCAATGCCGATGGCCTGGTGCAGTCGATTGAGCTGTTCCTCACCAATCCGGAAAGCGTCGATGACATGCGCCCGCTGGTGGAGGAGGCTGCCGGTCGCCAGGTGCATATCACCGATTGGCGCCAGCGCAACCAGACCTTCTTCTCCGCGCTTCAGGTGGAGCGCAATGTGATGTTCATGATCCTGACGCTGATCGTGCTGGTGGCGGCGCTGAACATCATTTCCGGCCTTATCATGCTGGTGAAGGATAAGGGCCGCGATATCGCCATCCTGCGCACCATGGGCGCCAGTTCCTCGGCCGTGATGCGCATTTTCTTCATGACGGGGGCGGCGATCGGCATTGTCGGTACCTTTGCCGGCGTGGCGCTCGGCGTCATCGTCTGCCTCAATATCGAATCCATCCGGCAGTTCTTCTCCTGGGTCTCCGGCACGATCCTGTTTGATCCGGAACTCTATTTCCTCAGCCAGCTGCCGGCGGAAATGAGCTTTGGCGAAACCTTCTCCGTCGTCATGATGGCGCTGGTTCTGTCCTTCCTTGCGACCATCTTTCCCGCCTGGCGGGCCTCAAGGCTCGATCCGGTGCAGGCCCTGCGTTACGAATAGGAAGTGATTTCGCCCATGGCACGCAAAACCGTCCTGAAGCTCAAAGGCGTCGACCGGCAATATGGCCAGGGCGACACGGTGCTGTCGATCCTGAAAGGCGCCGATTTCGAGCTGCATGCAGGCGAAATCGTCGCGCTGGTCGCCCCTTCCGGCACCGGCAAATCGACGCTCCTGCATCTGGCGGGCCTCTTGGAGCATCCAGATGCCGGCGAGGTTTTCATCAATGGCGAGGATTGCGGCCACCAGACCGATGACCGACGCACGGCCATCCGGCGCGGCGATATTGGCTTTGTCTACCAGTTTCACCATCTGCTGCCGGAATTCACGGCGCTGGAAAATATCATGATGCCGCAGCTGATCGGCGGTCTGTCGAAGAAGGAAGCGGCAGAGCGCGCCGCCCAGCTGCTCGATTACATGCGCATCGGCCACCGCGCCAGCCATCGCCCTGCGGAACTGTCCGGCGGTGAACAGCAGCGCGTGGCGATTGCCCGTGCGGTGGCCAATGCGCCGCTTCTGCTGCTGGCAGACGAACCGACCGGCAATCTCGATCCGGAAACCGCATCCTATGTGTTTGATGCGCTGGAAGCGCTGGTGCGTCAGTCCGGCCTTGCGGCCCTGATTGCCACCCACAACCATCAGCTGGCGGAGCGCATGGATCGGCGCGTCACCATTGAAGGCGGCAAGATCGTCGAGTTCTGAGACGGTCTGGTGAGCCTACCAGCTGCCCGACAGTGGATGACCTGAAAGCGGAATACTCTTCTTTATGCCTTTGGAATCGCTGAGAGAAAGCGCCACCTGCATCTGTTTGGGTGCCTTGCGGAACCATTGGCTGGCAATCGAGGCCAGGTCGCCAATCATGCCATGGCTGTGCCAATCGGCAAAGCGTCGTGTCATGGCCTCCGGCTCTGATTGGTAGAAGAAGTCGCCGGACCGGGTGATCTCGTTGACAGAGCCTGCCATGGCGCCAAGCGGTCGTTGGAACATTCGCGATGGCAGCGCCAAATGTTGCGCGCTGTCGGCAAAGGCCGGCGCCATGAAATCCACCGCCCAGCCTTCCACCTCCACCCAGCAATGGAAATTTTCGCCGGCCCCGGTCACATAGCCATCCTCGCGATGGTCGGCAAACATCACCACCGTTCCCCCGAGATTATAGGCGGCAAGTCCGCCTTTCGGCGTGGCGCTCAGCTTGTAATGCTGCTTCAGGATGAAGGCGCCGAAGGTGGCAAAATACATCGAAGCCGTCGCGGGGTCGGCGTTCTGGGCAAGCAGCAGACTGTTGATGACCTTGTAGATCCGGTGATAGTCGCTCTGCTTGATCAGCATGTCTGTGCCCTTGCGTCGTCTCGAGTGTCGCGCTTCCCCTAGGCCAGCGGGCAGGCGATGTAAACCGTAACGCGACGCAGAGCCGGCAGAGACGGCGGTGCCGCACACCTGTGCCCGTGAATACCCCCCTCTGCCCTGCCGGGCATCTCCCCCTCAGGGAGGGAGATCGGCCAGTCGATCGCGCTCAGTCCGAAAGACGCGGCAGCGCTGGACGAGAGGTTTATTCTAGGTTGGGGCATTGGCCACACGGTGATCTCCCTCCTTGAGGGGGAGATGCCCGGCAGGGCAGAGGGGGGTAAACCACCTGAACGCACTAACCAGAAAACCACCAACCCGCTGATCCTCCTCACCTTTCCGCAGATCCTCGTGACGGCTCCGAACACCACGATAAAAAATCTCATCCCCGCCGCTCCAAGCCATGCCTACACACTCCCCGTCCCGCAGCGGATACACCGGCAGGCGTGCCGGCGATGCGGGGCCGGTCCGGGTCATGGGGGCAAGACGCAAAACCCCATGCTCCGAGTCCGTCAAAACGGTCTCCCCCCGACGACATGGGAGAAAGGAGAAGCGCGTCGGACGAAAGCGCCAATCCTTGTCAAGGCGCCCAGCTGCGCGTCGGGTGTGTGAGCATGTCCCGTTCGGCGCAGCCGAACGAAAGGTACATGCTCCAATATTTGAATCGAAGCCAGCTTGCCGCGATCGAAGATCGCGGGCGGCTTCGTGGGGCACGCATAGGGAAGGACGGTTCGGGGCCTCATCGCCCGTTGTCCGCCCGGTTTGTCTCCTCAAGGGACAGGCACCGGGAACGGCGATGGATAAAGGCACCAGCCGATCCTTTCAGACAGAGAGGCCGAACCGGCGGATAAAAATGCCGAACGGGGCGCTGAAAGGTGTCACCATTACAAAACCTTACGAGGCAGCTTTCAGCGCGCCGTGCGATAGGTGACAGATACGATCACGCCATGGGCAAAAGCTGCCGCGGGGTCGCTTTCCCCTGTCGAAAGAATCTTTGTTCCGTCTTCGTTCTTTCTGTTGACAGGGGAACATGAACGGAACAAACTATAAACATAACGGAAAAGGGAGACTGCTTATGACTGAGTTCCTCCGGGATGTAGCCGCTTTCGCCTCCATCATGACCTTTGTCGCCAGTATTGGCGTCCTGATGCTGGCGTTCTGACGCCCGCACGTCCGTCCTTTTCGGTTGACGACCGAAGCTAGCGCTGGACTTGAGCCTGCCCGTACCCGAAAATGCCATGTAAAGAATGGATGGCGGCGATATGGCAGATGTGACCGGGATGAAGACGATGGACGGTCAGGCGGCGACGCCGCAATTTGTCCATCTGAGGGTGCATTCGGCGTTTTCGCTGCTGGAAGGTGCGCTGCCGCTGAAGAAGATCCTCACCAAGGCAGCCTCCGACAATCAGCCGGCGATTGCGATTACCGATACCAACAATCTCTTCGTTGCCCTGGAATTTTCGGAAAAGGCTGTGGGTGACGGCATTCAGCCGATCATCGGCTGCCAGATGGCCATCGATATGCAGGATCTGGGCGATGAAAAGCGCTCATCCGCCAATCAGGGCCTGGCAAAGCTCCCGTCTCTGGTGCTGCTTGCCACCAATTCCGTCGGTTATGAGCGGCTCGTCGATCTCGTCAGCCGCGCCTATCTTGGCGGCGAAGGCAGCCATCAGGCGGTGCATATCGCCATGTCCTGGCTGGAAGAGGAGGGCGCCCATGGCATTATCGCGCTCACCGGTTCCGCGTCGGGGCCGATCGATCCGCTGCTGAAGGAGGGCCATCCTGCGCAGGCTGAGCAGCGTCTTCTGGCACTGAAGCGGGTGTTCGGTGACCGGCTTTACGTGGAACTGCAGCGGCACGGTAATTTCGACCGCCGGCATGAAACGCGGCTGATAGAACTGGCTTACCGTCACGATCTGCCGCTGGTGGCAACCAATGAGGCCTTCTTCCCATCGAAGGCCGAATATGATGCCCATGACGCTTTGATGGCCGTTGCCCACAATGCCATCGTCTCTGATGATACCCGCTTTCGCCTGACGCCGGATCACTATCTGAAAAGCCGGGCCGAAATGGCGGCGCTGTTTGCCGATCTGCCGGAAGCGCTCGACAATACGGTGGAAATTGCGCGCCGCTGCACCTTCGTCCTGAAAACCAGAAAACCCATCCTGCCGCGCTTTACCGGTGCCTCGGAGGATCCGGACGAGGCAGACCGCGCCGAATCGGCAGAACTGCGCCGCCAGTCGGTCGAGGGGCTGGAGCGTCGTCTCGAAGCGCTGGGTATGGCGCCGGGCTATACGGTGGAACAATATCGCGAGCGGCTCGATTTCGAACTGTCGGTCATCGAGCGCATGAAGTTTCCCGGCTACTTCCTCATCGTTGCCGACTTCATCAAATGGGCCAAGCAACATGATATCCCGGTCGGGCCCGGCCGTGGTTCGGGTGCGGGCTCGCTGGTGGCCTATGCGCTCACCATTACCGATGTCGATCCGCTGCGCTTTTCCCTGCTGTTTGAACGCTTTCTCAATCCGGAACGCGTGTCGATGCCCGACTTCGACATCGACTTCTGCCAGGATCGCCGCGAAGAGGTGATCCGCTACGTGCAGCAGAAATATGGCCG
Organism: Rhizobium sp. FY34; assembly: GCF_005222845.1. Classification (GTDB taxonomy): domain Bacteria; phylum Pseudomonadota; class Alphaproteobacteria; order Rhizobiales; family Rhizobiaceae; genus Neorhizobium. The sequence goes on from NZ_STFZ01000036.1 coordinate 482,344, forward strand.
CGAACAGGTGGCTCAGATCATCACTTTCGGTTCGCTACAGGCGCGTGCAGCACTGCGCGACGTTGGCCGCGTGCTGGAAATGCCCTATGGCCAGGTCGACAAGATCTGCAAGCTGGTGCCCAACAATCCGGCCAATCCGACGCCCCTGTCGCAGGCGATCATCGAAGAACCACGTCTGCAGGAAGAGGCGGACAAGGAGCCGGTTGTCGCTCGGCTTCTCGATATTGCCCAGAAGATCGAAGGGCTCTATCGCCATGCCTCGACCCATGCGGCCGGCATCGTCATCGGCGACCGCCCGCTGTCCAAGCTCGTGCCCATGTACCGCGATCCGCGCTCGGACATGCCCGTCACCCAGTTCAATATGAAATGGGTCGAGCAGGCCGGCCTTGTGAAGTTCGACTTTCTCGGCCTGAAGACCCTGACCGTTCTCAAGACGGCGGTGGATTTCGTCGCCAAGCGCGATATCCATATCGATCTGGCCACTATTCCGCTCGATGACCAGAAGACCTATGAAATGCTGTCGCGCGGCGAAACCATCGGCGTGTTCCAGGTGGAAAGTGTCGGCATGCGCAAGGCGCTGCTTGGCATGCGGCCCGACTGTATCGAGGATATCATTGCGCTTGTGGCGCTCTATCGTCCCGGCCCGATGGAGAATATCCCCACCTACAATGCCCGCAAGCATGGCGAGGAAGAGATCGAGTCGGTGCATCCGATGATCGATACGCTGCTGAAGGAAACGCAGGGCGTTATCGTTTATCAGGAACAGGTGATGCAGATCGCCCAGGTCCTGTCCGGTTATTCGCTCGGCGAAGCCGATCTTCTGCGCCGCGCCATGGGTAAGAAGATCAAGGCGGAGATGGACCAGCAGAGCGAGCGCTTCATTGATGGCGCCGTGAAGAATGGCGTGGGCAAGCCCCAGGCGAAGAATATTTTCGAGCTTCTGGCGAAGTTCGCCAATTACGGCTTCAACAAATCACACGCCGCTGCCTATGCTATCGTGTCCTACCAGACGGCCTATATGAAGGCGCATTACCCGGTCGAGTTTCTCGCCGCGTCGATGACCTATGATATGGCCAATACGGAAAAGCTGAACGATTTTCGCCAGGACGCTTCGCGACTGGGCATCAAGGTCGTGCCGCCCTCGATCCAGACCTCATTTCGCATGTTCGAAACCGGCGAAAATTGCATTTTCTATTCGCTGAACGCCATCAAGGGTGTGGGCGAGGCAGCCGTCGAGCATATTGTTGCCGTGCGCGGCGACAAGCCCTTTGCAAGCCTTGAGGATTTCTGCCTGCGTATCGATCCGAAGCAGGTCAATCGGCGTGTGCTGGAAAGCCTTGTCTCTGCCGGCGCCTTCGATGGTTTCGGGCGCGATCGCGCCGAACTGATCGGCGGCATGGATCGCATCATTGGCTATGCGCAGCGCGCCGCCGAAGGCAAGACCAGCGGCCAGAGCGACATGTTCGGCTCCTCATCAGCGAGCGGTCCGGAAACCCTGATGCTGCCAAGCTTCAATCCGTGGTTGCCATCGGAAAAGCTGATGCGCGAATATCTCGTGCTCGGCTTTTATCTTTCGGCCCATCCGCTCGACAGCTACAAGGATGTGCTGGCCAAGATGCGCGTGCAGAACTTTGCCGAGTTTTCCGCAGCGGTGAAGGCCGGCGCCAATGCCGGACGTCTGGCCGGCACGGTCACCGGTAAACAGGAGCGCAAGACCCGCACCGGCAATAAGATGGGGATCGTCACCTTTTCCGATGCGACCGGCCAGTTCGAGGCGGTGCTGTTTTCGGAAGCGCTCGCCCAATATCGCGATCTTCTGGAACCCGGCAAATCGCTGGTGATCACCGTGCAGGCCGACGAGCGGCCGGAGGGCATAGGCCTTCGCATCCAGACGGCCCAGTCGCTTGAGGAAAAATCGGTGCAGATGCAAAAGGCGCTGCGGGTGTTTGTCCGCGATTCCGGTCCACTGAAGACGGTTGCCCGCCATCTGAATGCCCGTGGCGATGGCCTCGTTTCCTTTGTCGTCATCAAGGATGATGGAAGGCGGGAGATCGAGGTGGAACTGACGGAAAAATATCGAATCTCGCCGGAGATTGCCGCTGCGTTGAGGGCTGCACCCGGCGTGCTGGATGTCGAATTGGTGTAGGCAAGGACAAAACGGCGGCGGATCGCGTTTCCTTCAGAAAGCTATAGTTTTCAGGCTCTTGGGTTCGCCAGGTGAATCATTGTCCGAGCGGCTTGAATCACTGCATGAGGCGGTAATGTATGCTCCTCGAGGAGGCGAATTGGATTTGCAAACAAGAGGATGAGGCCATCGGCGGATTCAGCATCTGAACCGTGCAGGCGGGCCGGCCAAAGTTTAGCCACGCGGCCCGCGATGGGTCACGGTGATGAAGTCGGTCCCGTCGCCTGTTTCGGGGCCAAGGCCTAGATCTGTGATGGTGAGCGATGTCCCGGTCGAGATCATCGCATTGATCCTCGTCCGCAGATCATCGGCTATGCTGATCCGGTCGAGGACATTCTTCAGCGCGTCCGGGCCGCGATCCGCCTCAAGCGTGATGCCCAGCCGTTTGGCAGTCGCGTCCGGCAGGTCGTTGGAGAGTGTCAGCCCCTGCCATGCGGCGGTTCCTTTGTCGCGGTCCACGGCGGTGACGGTGAGGAAATGCGTGCCGATTGCGTGGCTCGGGTCCTTGATGGCGACGGGTTCGGACAGAATGTCCTTGAACCCCTGACGCACCATCAGCTGTCCGTTCGGTGCTGTCTGGCGTCCGGCAGACGCATAGAGGGCGGCCTCGACCTGCTCAGTCAGCAGCGGGCCTTTGTCCGGCAGCTGTTTCCAGCGCTTGAAGCCGGCAAGCGCGCTGCGCGTGGCGGTACCCAGAATACCGTCGGCCGGACCGGCATCAAAGCCGAGTTCGGTCAGCATGGCCTGCATGTCGGCGAGCTGATCGCGCTCACTACGCCGGGTGATGAGAATGCGCAGCGGCGCGCTCTCGTCTTCTGCCGCCTGCGGCTGATCGATGACCGTCGAAGAGCCCGAAAGGCGTGAGCCGGAAACAGGGGATCGGGGCATGTTCATCGCCACTTCCACCTGCTGGATGGAACTGTGGACATTGGAGGGGCGCAGCGGCACATCGGACAGGAAATCACCCGCTGGCCGGAGTGCCGGCGGCGCAAACAGCGTGGCATGGGCAATGGAAACGGGCGCCACGGTTTCATCGCTGATGATGACATGCACGCCGCGCGCCGTCATCTGGAACAGTGATTTTGCAAAGGCTGCCGGCAGCCGCACGCAGCCATGCGAGGCCGGGTAATCGGGTACGCTCTTTGATTCATGCAGCGCGATGCCGGACCAGGTCAACCGCTGCATCCACGGCATGGGAGCGTTCGAATAGAGGTTGGATTCGTGATATTTGCGCTTTTCCAGCACCGAGAAAATGCCGGTCGGCGTGTCATGGCCGGGCTTGCCGGTCGATACCTTGGAGCTCGCCACCACATTTGCGCCATCATAGACGGTGAGCTGCTGGCTCTCCTTCGAAACGATGATCTGCAAAGTGCGCGCATCGTCTGCGGCGGCAACCGTTGTCGCACAACTCGATACCAGAGCAAGTACGATCGCCGCACGCTTGAACATCACAAAACCTCTTACGCAAGACTGAGATATGACATTACCCGTCGAAGTTTAAGGAAGGCTTAGATGCGCCGCGTCCGGCCTTGATGTCGCCTGGAAAAAGCAGCTGAAAAACTCATCACGTTTCATTGATCGCGGCGTCGCGTGCCGAATGTATAGCCGGTTTCCACCGCCGCCTTGCCGAACTTGTCGCGCAGCTTGTCCATCGCCGCTTCGGCGGCGGCGCGACGTCCGGCCTGTTCATCGACAAGATCGCGCGGATCGGCGCGTGCCGGGTCGGTGAGGTCGCTCACGCCAATGCCGATCAGCCGGAATTTTGCGCCATCGGTTTCCTTTTCCAGAAGGTTGAGTCCGGTGCGAAAAATGCGGTCGGCAAGCTGTGTCGGGTCCTCCAGTCGCCGGTTGCGGGTACGGCTCTTGAAATCGGCGGTCTTCAGCTTCAGCACCACGGTCTGGCCGGCAATCTCCTGCTTCTTGAGGCGCGATGAGACCTTTTCCGAAAGCCGGCGCAGGATCGGCACGAGATCCTCATAGCGGGAAATGTCCTCAAAGAAGGTGGTTTCGGCCGAAACGGTCTTTGCCGGATCATTGGGGTGGACGGTGCGATCATCAATGCCGCGCGACAGACGAAACAGGCGCTGGCCCATACTGCCATAGCGGCGCATCAGATCGCCTTCCTGCATGGTCTGCAACTGGCCCACGGTGCGGATGCCATCGGCCTCCAGCGTCGCAGCAAAGGCCTTGCCGACGCCCCAGATGGTGGTGACCGGTCGCGGCGCAAGAAAGGCGAGCGCTTCTGCCTCGCCAATGACCGAAAAGCCGCGCGGCTTTTGCAGGTCGGACGCCACTTTTGCGAGGAACTTGCAGTAGGACAGGCCGACCGAGAGCGTGATGCCGATTTCCTGTTCCACCCGGCGCACTAGCCTTGCAAGAATCCGCGCCGGCGGATCATGGTGAAGCCGCTCGGTGCCAGACAGGTCGAGAAAGGCCTCGTCGATGGAAATCGGCTGCACCAGCGGCGTCAATTCCTGAAACAGCGTGCGGACCTGCCGGCCAACCGTCACGTATTTTTCCATATTGGGCGCAATGACCACCGCATCGGGACAGGCTTCCAGCGCCTTGAACATAGGCATGGCCGAGCGCACGCCGCTGATGCGGGCAATGTAGCAGGCCGTGGACACGACGCCACGCTTACCGCCGCCAATGATCACCGGCCTGTCGGCAAGCTCTGGATTGTCACGCTTCTCGACGGAAGCGTAGAAGGCGTCGCAATCGATATGGGCAATGGTGAGATTGTACAGTTCGCGGTGATAGACGAGGCGCGGGCTGCCACAGGCGCGGCAACGGCGAAGTCCATCCGGCTGCCCGGTCAGGCAGTCGCGACAGAAGCCCGGATCTGTGGCAGGAAATGGGGTCATGGCCGGAACAAAGGTTGAACAAACTCACCTTAGTCCTGCCAAGTCCTCTCGACAAGCGACCATTGAAGCCGGCGGTGACGCGGCTGTGGATGGCCGACCGCACCACTGAAAATTCAGCCGGCTTTGCCGAAATGGCGAAGGATCATCTGTGTCGCGTGTTCCCAATCCTGCGCCGAGGTGACTGGCGCCATGGGTTTTGGCGCATGCTGGTGCATTGCAGAGGTTGGCATCAGGTGCACGAGCAGACATTCCGGCACGGCCTGTGCGACCGAGACGTGATTATGGACCATGTCATCGATGAAGGCGAGGGGAAGCGGCCTTGTGCCATGCATCTGGCGGATCACCGGGCCTTTCGGGCTTTCGGTTGCCAGAAGCGGAAAGGTGAGGCCGAGCCGGTCCAGGAGGCGACGACGCATCTGGGTATAGCGCGGCGGCATGGCCGTGAGGAAAACGACGTCTGCCGCCTCGCCAATCCTGTGCAGGCTGGCCACCGCATCGCCAAACGGCGTCTGCCAGTCCTCCTGCGCCTCGAAAAAGGCAAGGATCAGCTCGCTCACCACCTTGTCATCCACCGGCGTTTCATCTTTTGCCGAAACGATATTGCCGTGCAGCCGATAGGAGCGGGGAACCAGCCTGTGGCCACGGCTTGCGATGTAATTGTCGAAGGGGTTGAGAAATTCCAGCACCACGTCATCCACATCACAGACGGCAAGCGGGCGGTCGCTGAGGCGCAGATGGGTCAGATCGATGGTCTCACTCATTCGAATTGGCCTGAATCAAGGCCCTGGCCGGAATAATGGTGCCAGGCGGCCACCACCGCCTCGGGCTTCCAGTTGCTTGCCTCGCAAAAGGCCATCAGCGTCGGCTCATGCGCCATGACGAAATCCACCATGCCGGCCAGAAATCCGGGGTCGCCGATCGCTGTGCGCAACTGGTTTACCTGCAACCCGGACAGCGCCAGAAAGCGGCTCAGCATGTCAGGTTCTCCGGCAAGCCACTGCAAAAGCGCTGCTGCTGTCTCATCCGGCTTGGCCAATGGAGGCGATTTTCCCTTGTCAACGCGCATACGGATATAAATTACCTTTTCTTCAACCAAATCGCTCTAGTCTCGGCTGACCTGATGATGGAATCGGCCGCCTGCGAGCTTATATCTCAAAGATATGCCGGCAAGGCAGGAATTAAGGATGCGTAATATGCCCAAGCGGGTGATGATTGTCGAAGACAATGAGCTGAACATGAAGCTCTTCCGCGATCTGATCGAAGCTTCTGGCTATACGACGATCCAGACGCGCAACGGAATGGAAGCGCTCGATCTTGCCCGCAAATACCGCCCTGACCTCATCCTCATGGACATACAGCTTCCTGAAGTGTCAGGACTTGAAGTCACAAAGTGGCTGAAAGAAGACGATGAGTTGCACGTCATTCCCGTCGTGGCCGTCACGGCTTTTGCGATGAAGGGTGACGAGGAGCGCATTCGCCAGGGCGGCTGCGAGGCCTATGTATCGAAGCCGATTTCGGTGCCGAAGTTTATCGAGACGATCAAGACCTATCTCGGGGATGCCTGAGGAGAGGCGGGGACAATGACGGCGCGTATCCTGGTAGTCGATGATATCCCGGCCAATGTGAAGCTTCTGGAAGCACGTTTGCTTGCCGAATATTTCGATGTGCTGACCGCAGACAACGGCTTTAAGGCGCTGGAGATCGTCGACAATACCGCCGTCGATCTCATCCTCCTCGACATCATGATGCCCGGCATGGATGGGTTCGAGGTCTGCGAGCGGCTGAAGGCCAATCCGCGTACTTCCCATATCCCCGTCGTGATGGTGACCGCGCTCGACCAGTCCGCCGACCGGGTACGCGGCCTGAAAGCCGGTGCCGATGATTTTCTGACCAAGCCGGTCAACGACCTGCAACTTGTCTCGCGGGTGAAAAGCCTGGTGCGGTTGAAGATGCTGAGCGACGAGTTGCGCATCCGCGCCGAAACGGCGCGCAATGTCGGCATGGATGATTTCATGCGGCTGGAGAGTATGGATGCTCCCGGACAGGTCCTTCTGGTTGACAGCCGTGCCAGCTCACAGGAACGCATCATCCGCACCCTGAAGCCCGTGGCCGAAGTGACGGCCATGTCGGACCCGCAGGCGGCCGTATTCGAGGCGGCAGAAAATGCATTCGACCTGGTGATCGTCAATGGCAATAGCGAGGACTACGATCCGCTGCGGCTTTGCTCGCAACTACGTCTGCTGGAGCGCACGCGCTTCCTGCCGCTGCTGCTGGTGACGGATCTGGGCCAGGAGGACGTGGTCGTGCGGGCGCTAGACCTGGGCGTCAACGACTACATCATCCGGCCGATCGATCCCAACGAACTGGTGGCGCGCACGCTGACCCAGATCAAGCGCAAGCGCTACAATGACCGCCTGCGCTCCAGTGTCCGTCAGACCATCGAACTGGCCGTCACGGATGGCCTGACGGGCCTCAACAACCGTCGCTACCTCGACAATCACCTGAAGACGCTATTCAACCGCGCAGCAGTGCGCGGGCGACCGCTATCGGTGTGCATAACCGATATCGATCGCTTCAAGCAGGTGAACGACACCTATGGCCACGATATCGGCGATGAGGTGCTGAAGGAATTTGCAAAACGCATCCGCACCACCGTGCGCGGCGCCGATCTTGCCTGCCGCTATGGCGGCGAGGAATTCGTCGTGGTGATGCCTGATACCGATGGCACCTCCGCCACCGCGATTGCCGAGCGCCTGCGCCGAATCATCGAGCAGGCTCCCTTCGATCTGCCCGGCACAGGCCTCACATTGAACATCACGGCGTCTCTGGGGATCGCCACCAACCTGTCCGGCCTCGATACGCCGGAACAGTTGATGAAGCAGGCAGACAAGGCTTTGTACGAGGCCAAGAACCAGGGGCGCAATCGCGTCGTTGCCGCTGCCGCCTGACGCTAGGTGAGGTGGCCTTTTTCCGAGTTTATCGCGCCGCGCAATGCCTAAGATTTTTCAAATGTCTGGACTGTTTAGTTAAGCAACCGTTTATGAACAGGGACACACTGTGCCGCTTTGTTTCGCGCATCGAAATGCGATAGCCAATTGGCACCGGCCGACTGAACGCCGCCTGGCCTATGTGTATTCGTGAAGTCAGATCCTGCCGCTTTTACTGGTGCAGGACCGTTTGCACAGCCGGAAAAACTGCCCTGTTTTTAACCATGTTGTGCAGCATTTTGAGCTCTGCTTAAGAAAAGGTTGATTTCCTGTCGTTTTTACGCGAGGTTGACGTTGCGGGATCAAGCTCCAGATGGAGCAGACATACCCCATGATGCTCAGGTCCGCCGCATCTCCTGGGTCGTGGGGTCGGTCGGTCGGCATGCATATACGTGGTTCCTCGTGCCGCATTGCATGCTGACCGACCCCCGGATCCCTCTCCAATATCATCCAATATATTCGTCATTCGTCCGGGCTCGCTGAGCCGAGATCCGATCCAGGAAGCCTTGTGCTGGCTGAACGACCGTTTACGATGGACTGTTGTTCGGCGTGTGGAATACTGCGTCCTGAAACGACAAAAGGCGCGGGACCTTGCGGACCGCGCCTTTGATCTGGATAACGGATCAAACTTACTTGATCTTGGTTTCCTTGAAGTCGACATGCTTGCGTGCAATCGGGTCGTACTTGGTCTTGGTCATCTTGTCCGTCATCGTACGGCTGTTCTTCGTCGTGACGTAGAAGAAACCGGTATCGGCCGTCGACAGCAGCTTGATCTTGATGGTCGTAGCTTTCGCCATGGTCTTCCTGCCTCTAAATAAAAATCGAGCCGCGAACGCCTGTGCGCAGTCCGCAGCAAATCTGGCGCGAACCTACAAATCGCGCCCGAAAAGTCAAGTCCGTTCTCGGGTGAAAAGGGTGCGGCCAAGCGATATCACGACATAAATGGCAAAGAAGCTCGCCAAAGCCCAGGCAAAGCCGTTGTTTCCACTGATATCGATGGCTGCGCCAATGGCCTGGGGGCCAGCCACCGTTCCCACAGCATAACAGAAAACGAAGGCGGCATTGGCTGCCGCCAGATCCGATCCGGTGAGTCGGGAGCCGAGATGGGCGAGCCCCACGGTGTAGAGGCCGGACACACAGCCACCCCAGATGAGCAGAAGGCCGGCCATGAGCCACCAGTTGCCAACAAGCGAGGGAAGCGCCAATGCACCTGCAAGGCCCGCCAGCGCCATCAGGAACAGCATGGGACGGCGGTCCTTCAGCTTGTCGGAGATCATGCCGAAGGGGATCTGGAAGACCATGTTGCCGATGCCCATGATGGTGAGCAATAGGGCGGCGTCCGATTCAGCAATGCCGGTGCGGGTTGCATAGACGGGAAACAGCGACAAACCGCCGGCTTCCACCGCACCAAACACGAAGACGGCGCAGGTGGCTGTCGGCACCAGATAGACATAGCGCATGAAGTGTTTCTGCGGCTTCTCGTCTAGAACCGGGCTTTCGGCGCGGGCAATATAGATCGGGATGAAGGCGAGCATGATGGCGGCGGCACCGATCAGGAAAGGCAGGATGCCGTCGCTGCCGATCGCCGAGAAGATCAACGGCCCCATGGCAAAGCCTAGTGCCAGCACGGTGGCATAGATGCCGAGGACAAGACCTCGGCGCCTGGGCGGTGCGGCAGCATTGATCCAGAATTCCGACAGAATGAAAAGCGTGGTCGTTGCCCCGTGGAATGCGACGCGCAGGGGAAACCACATCCAGAAGGCTTGCGCATAGTAAAAGCCAAGCGCGCTGATGGCCGAAATCACCACGGCCCAGAGCATGGTGCGCGCCACGCCGAATTCATGGGCCAGTCGCGTCGTGATGGGGGCTGCCGCCATGGCGGCAATGCCGGCCATGGCCGAATTGAGCCCGATCATGGTGGAGGAAATGCCGCGCTTTTCCAGAATGATGCTGAGAAGCGGCAGGCCGAGACCGATGGCGATGCCCACCGCGCTGATGGCGGATATGGCGGCGACGAGGGATGGCCAGTGAATTTCTTCGGGGTGGCCGTCATTGCCGCCCGCCGCGCTCGACATCTGGGAATCCTTTGAGTGCAAATCCATCTTACAACCGACTACGCTGGAACTGACCGTTGCGATTTGTATATCTGTAGAGTTCGCTTCCAAACGGCAAACCACTCTGCGCTTCAAGTAAAATTTTCAAATCGGCGCAAATGCAGTGAAGTATCTCGGGCAACCGCAGCGATTGCAGGTCATCAAGCGCCAGCCAGCGGAAATCGTTCAGCTCCTCGCTTTCGCGCAAGGAGGCAAAATCGATGCGGGCCTCATCGACGAATGTGGCAAAGAAACGGTTGTCGAAACGGCGAACGGCGCCCGGCGGCGTGACCGCGCGCGCCAGATAGCGCAGGCTCGACAGATCCGCAGCCCGACGCCCAAAGGCATCGTCTCGCGCAATCGATAGGCCGGTTTCTTCTTCCAGCTCGCGAAGCGCAGCCAGGGCCAGCGCGCGTGCACCGGCCGGCGTCAGTCGTGACGGACCGCTGCGCAGCAGGCTCTGAAGGGCCGCCGGATGGAGATCCTCGACATAGGGCAGGGCGTGGTCGTCGCGATCGCGCCTGCCGCCGGGAAACACGTAGAGATCCGGCATGAAGGCATGCGCGCTGCCTCGCCGGCCGACAAAGACATGCGGACACGCGCGGCTGCGGTCGATGAGGATCAGCGAGGCAGAGGGCCGCGGGCGCATCGCGACAGAGGGTGCTGTGGACGGATTGTCCACAGATGGCACGTCATGCTGAGGCATGCCCAGAGCGGTCATTCGACAGGGCCGCCGCGACCGGGATCGAAGTGTTCGTCCTCATCGCCGAAACCATGCATGCGCAATGCCCATTGCCAGCCGATCACCGCTCCCTTTATGGGCTGGATCGACAGCATGGCGGTCAGAACCGTGATCGGTGCCCATATGGCTAGATGCGTCCACATCGACAGGGGCCAGACCATATCGGTCATCATGAAGCCGCCGACGGTGACATGGCCGATGACGAAGATGACGATATAGGGCGGCAGATCATCCGAGCGCTGGTGATGCAGGTCTTCGCCGCAGGAAGCGCAGGCATCGACGGGTTTGAGGAAAGCACGAAACAGCCGGCCGGTACCGCATTTCGGACAGGTGCCCTTGAAGCCTCGCAGGATGGAACGGCCCATGGGGCGCTCCGGGCGATCCGCCTGTCCATAACGAAGGGGCTGCTGTGTCGTCTGATCGCCGGGCACTGACATGGTCTGTCTCCTACCGACCGCGGCGTGGCGGCCTGGTTCCGGGTTTCCTGGCCCCGCCGCCCCGTCCGGACTTGTGGAAGGAGCGCGTGGCGATGCCGAGCTTTCGGCCTTCGCTAACGATCTCGAAGCGTAGGGCGCCGGCAAGCGGGATCGCCTCGACGAGCTTCACATCCACCGTATCGCCGAGCTGGAAGCCGAGGCTGGTGCGTTCACCGATCAGTGCCTGACGGCTTTCGTCATAATGGAAGTAATCGGTGCCCAGCGTAGATATGGGTACGAAGCCATCGGCGCCATAGGTGGGCAAAGCGACAAATAGTCCTGCCTTGGTGACGCCCGAGACGCGGCCCTCGAATTGCTGGCCGACGCGTTCTGCCAGATGGTGGGCGATCAGCCGGTTGATCGTATCGCGTTCGGCCGCCATGGCGCGCCGTTCGAAGGTCGAGATTTCAGCGGCGATATCCTCGAGCTGTGCCTCTTCCTCCGGCTTGATGCCACCTTCGCCAAGCCCGAGAGACCCGACCAGGGCGCGATGCACGATCAGATCCGCATAGCGGCGGATCGGCGAGGTGAAATGCGCGTATTTCATCAGATTGAGGCCGAAATGGCCGATATTGTCCGGGCTGTAGACTGCCTGGCTCTGGCTGCGCAGCACCATTTCGTTGACCATGGTCTGGTGCGGCGTATCGAAAGCCTTGGCCAGAATGCCGTTGAACGAGTTGGAGCGCATCTGCCCGCCCTTGGCCATGGGAATGCCAAGCGTTGCCAGAAACTCGCGCAGCACTTCCTGCTTGGAAAGCGAAGGCGCATCATGGATACGGTAGACGAGCGGCTGGCGCTTGAGTTCCAGTGTCTCGGCGGCGGCGACATTCGCCTGGATCATCATTTCCTCGATCAGCTTATGGGCATCGAGGCGTTCGGGAATGATGACGGTATCGACGGTGCCGTCCGGCTTCAGCTTGATCTTGCGCTCCGGCATGTCGAGTTCGAGCGGTTGGCGACGGTCGCGGCCACGTTTCATCACCGCATAGGCATGCCAGAGCGGCTTCAGGATCGGTTCCAGCAAAGGACCGCTCTTGTCGTCGGGTCTGCCGTCGATGGCCGCCTGCGCCTGTTGATAGGAGAACTTGGCGGCACTCTTCATCAGGATGCGATGGAAGGTGTGGCCGACCTTGCGGCCCTCATGCGAAAACACCATGCGCACGGCGAGTGCCGGGCGGTCTTCACCTTCGCGCAACGAGCACAGATCGTTGGAAATACGCTCCGGCAGCATGGGTACAACGCGATCGGGGAAATAGACCGAATTGCCGCGCTTCAGCGCCTCGCGGTCCAGCGGTGAGCCGGTGCGCACATAATAGGAAACATCGGCAATGGCGACGGTGACGATCACGCCACCTTCATTGTCCGGCGAGGGATCGAGTTCGGCATAGACGGCATCGTCGTGATCCTTGGCATCGGCCGGATCGATAGTGACGAGCGGCACGTGGCGCCAGTCCTCGCGCTTGACCATGCTGGCGGGCGTGGCGGCATTGGCCTCGTCGAGAACGGTTTGCGGGAAGATGTGCGGAATGCCGTGCGAGTAGATGGCGATCATCGAGATCGCCTTTTCGGTGGCAACCGAGCCGACGACGGTGAGCACCTTGGCGCGGGTCAGGCCAAAGCGATTGCCGCGCAGCACGTCGGCTTCGATCAGGTCGCCATCCTTGGCTGCGCCGAGATCGTCACTGGCAATCTGCATTTCCTCGCCGCGGCGGTCGATGGGCATCAAGCGCGCACCGCCTTCGGGCATCATGCGGATGACGCCGAGTGCTGCATTGCGATGCTTGTCGATCAGCTTGACGACGCGGGCCGTATAGGCGGGACCGGCGCGATCCTTGTTGGGGAAAATTTTCGCCAGTACCCGGTCGCCAAGGCCGACCGCCGGTGCCTTGCTTGCCGCACGATCGCCAGAGGACTGGCGAATGAGAACGGCCGGTGCCGCACCCATATCCTCTGGCCATTCGGCCGGACGGCCGATGAGGTCGCCGTCCTTGTCGCGGGTGGTGATGTCGAGAACGGTCATTGGCGGCAGCGCGCCGGGGCGGACCAATGACTTGCGGTTCTTCTGCAAAAGACCTTCGTCTTCCAGATCGCGCAGCACGTCCTTCAACTCGACGCGCGTATCGCCCTTCAGCCCGAAGGCCTTGGCGATTTCACGCTTGGAGGCGCGCTCGGGATTGTCGGCAATGAACTCCAGCAGGATTTCGCGTGGTGGCACGACGCCCTGCACGATCACCTGTTTGTCGGGCGAGGGAGGCTTTCCCGCACGAAGGGAGAGGGTGCGGCCACCGGCCTTCAATCGTTTGCCTTCGTGCGGTTCTCTCGTCACGTGCCTGTCTTCTTTGCCTTCGGTGCCGCCTTGGCCTTCGGCTTTGCGGCAGATTTCGGTTTGGCGGCGGCCTTCTTCGGGGCTGCCTTGGTCTCGCCATCGCTTGCAGCCTTGGCCGCAGTTTTCGCGGCAGCCTTGGGGGCTGCCTTCTTGCCCTTGGCGGCCGGTGCCTTGCCGGCCTTTTCAGAAATCATCGCCAGCGCGTCTTCAACGCTGACCGATTGCGGATCCTTGCCCTTGGGCAGGGTCGCATTGATCTTGCCCCAGTTGACGTAAGGGCCGTATTTGCCCTCACGCACGGTCATGGCGCCGCCCGAGGGATGCTCGCCGAGTTCCTTCAATGCGGCGACCGCCGTGCGGCCACGACCGGGACCCTTGCTCTGCTTTTCTGCCAGAACCGTGACGGCACGGTTGAGGCCGACTGTGAACACGTCCTCGATACTGTCGAGATTGGCATAGGTGCCGTCATGCAGCAGGAAGGGACCATAGCGCCCAAGGCCCGCAGAGATCATCTTGGCCGTTTCGGGATGCTGGCCGACATCGCGCGGCAGGTTGATGAGTGCCAGCGCTTTTTCGTGGTCGATATCTTCCGGTTTCCAACCCTTCGGCAGCGAGGAGCGCTTGGCCTCCTTGCCATCGCCGCGCTGGATATAGGGGCCGAAACGGCCCGACCGCAGCGTCAACTGCTCGCCGGTCATCGGGTCGGCGCCGAGTGCCTTGGGTTCATTGAGGCCGGACGTATCGGCTTCCGTACCGTCAGCCGACAGCTGGCGGGTGAAGTTGCAATCCGGATAGTTCGAGCAGCCAACGAAAGCGCCGTATTTGCCGAGTTTCAGCGAGAGATTGCCGGTGCCGCAGACCTGGCAGATGCGCGGATCTGAGCCGTCCTCACGCTTGGGGAAGACCAGCGGCGCCAGCGCTTCGTTCAGCGCATCCAGAACGTTGGTGACGCGCAGTTCCTTGGTATCCTCGATCTGGGCAAAGAAATCGTCCCAGAATTCGCGCAGAACCTGTTTCCAGTTGAGTTCGCCGGACGAAATCCGGTCGAGCTTTTCCTCAAGGTCGGCGGTGAAATCATATTCGACATATTTGGTGAAGAAGCTTTCGAGGAAGGCCGTCACAAGCCGGCCCTTGGAATGCGGTACCAGCTTGCGCTTGTCGATGACGATATACTCGCGGTCGCTCAGCGTCTTCAGCGTCGCGGCATAGGTGGAAGGACGGCCGATGCCGAGCTCTTCCATCTTCTTGATCAACGAGGCTTCCGAATAGCGCGGCGGTGGCTCAGTGAAATGCTGGCTGGAACTGACCTTTTTCTTGTCGAGCTTTTCGCGCGCGTTGATTTCCGGCAGGCGGCCATCCTCGTCGTCCTCTGCGCCATCACCCTCTTCGCGCTGGTCCACATAGGCGGCCAGAAAACCATCGAAACGCACGACGGAACCGACGGCGCGCAGGCCGGCGCGACCCGCTCCGCTTTCGGCGAGGATTTCGACCGTGGTGCGTTCCATTTCGGCTGACGCCATCTGGCTGGCGATACCGCGCTTCCAGATCAGTTCATACAGCCGCAGTTGATCGCCTTCGAGGAAGCGGCGCACCTTTTCCGGTGTGCGGTTGAAATCGGTGGGGCGGATGGCTTCGTGCGCCTCCTGGGCATTCTTTGCCTTGGTGGAATAGAAGCGTGCCTTTTCCGGCAGGTAGCGGGGGCCGAATTGGCCGTTGATGGCGCTGCGGGCGGCATCGATGGCTTCCGGCGCCATCTGCACGCCATCGGTACGCATGTAGGTGATCAGACCAACGGTCTCGCCGCCGATATCGACACCTTCATAAAGACGCTGGGCGACCTGCATGGTGCGCGAGGCCGAGAAGCCGAGATTGGAGGAGGCGGCCTGCTGCAGGGTGGAGGTGGTGAAGGGCGGGCCGGGATTGCGCTTGACGGGCTTGGCCTCGACGCTTTCGACCGTATAGGCAGCAGCTTCCAAAAGAGCCTTCAGGCGGCCGGCATCTTCGCCATTCTTCACGCCACGGGCAGCCAGGCGCTTGCCATCGGCCGATACGAGCTTGGCCTCGAACTCATCGCCGCGCGGCGTCTTCAGGAGAGCCGACAGGTTCCAGTATTCTTCCGGTACGAAGCGCTCGATCTCCGTTTCGCGGTCGCAGACCAGACGCAGCGAAACGGATTGGACACGACCGGCCGAGCGGGCGCCGGGCAGCTTGCGCCACAGAACCGGCGACAGGTTGAAACCGACGAGATAATCCAGCGCGCGGCGGGCCAGATAGGCATCCACCAGCGGCGTATCGATGTCACGCGGATTGGCCATGGCATCGAGCACGGCCTTCTTGGTGATGGCGTTGAAGACGACGCGCTTCACCGGTTTGTCGCCAATGACCTTCTTCTTTTTCAGAAGGTCGAGGACATGCCAGGAAATCGCTTCTCCTTCGCGATCCGGGTCGGTCGCCAGAAACAGACCGTCGGAGTTTTTCACGGCATCGGCAATCTCCTTCATCCGCTTGGCGGATGCGCCATCGACCTCCCAGGACATTTCGAAATCCTGGTCGGGAAGCACAGAGCCGTCTTTTGCGGGCAGGTCTCTCACGTGACCGAAGGAGGCGAGAACCTTGTAGCCGGGGCCAAGATACTTGTTGATTGTCTTGGCCTTGGCCGGAGATTCTACGACGACGACATTCATATTTGTTCTCTGAGGCGTGCGGACGGCGGGAAATAGGATTGTCTCCAACCGAAATCTGACCTCTCGACATGGAGGGCGTTTTGCCTGCGGTCAAGAGGCAAATCCGATTTTAGCTTCCGATGTCAATACAACCTTTGCGATTTTAAAGTCGTATTGCAATCCTAGATGAGATGTGTAAATTTGCGTGTTGTGTCTGTAATATGCTCGCAATGCGCGAGTTGGCGGGCAAAATCTGGTGGGGCGAGATGATCGAGGACAGTGGCAGACACGGGCCGAACGACAGGAGTCAGGCCAATCTGGCCTACATCCGGCAGATGCTGGGCGAGTTGCGCAATGTGGCATTGCGGGAGAATGCTCATCTGCTGTCTTATCTCATCGAGATGGCCTATGTCGAAGCGGGAGACCTGCAGGATGGTGCGCGCCCGATCTCAAACAAACATGACGAGAGACACTAGGCCGCCTGGGTGGCGGTGCAGCCGACCCGCGAGATCGAGCTCAAGGAGGACGAGATAGACGGTTGCAGCGGCAAGGCCGGTATGGCGGATGATATCGTCGATCTCAACGGGCGTGGGTCCAAGCGCCGAGGCAATTGTTGCTCGGTCGTCGTCATCGGGCGGGGCCATGTCGCCGGGCGGTCTGGTATCTGCCGGCTCCTCGACGACCGGTTGGTGAAAGAGATCAAGCTGCGACAGGGGCGCGAGCGCCTCCAGCACATCGGCCGAACCGGTGGTGACGATGGCGCCCTGCTTCAGCAGGCCATTGGTGCCATGGCATCGCGGATCAAGTGGCGATCCGGGCACAGCAAAGACCAGCCGGCCGAAGTCACTGGCCATGCGCGCGGTGATCAGCGAACCTGAACGGTCGGCGGCTTCGACCACCACGACACCGAGCGCAATGCCGGCAATCAGACGGTTGCGACGGGGGAAGTCGCGGGCGCGGGGCTCCCAGCCAAACGGCATTTCGCTGACGGCAAGCCCGCTGCCGCTGGTGATGTCACCCAGGAGGGGTATGTTTTCCGGCGGATAGGGTTGATCGAGACCGCCGGCGAGCACGGCAATCGTTCCGCTGTCGAGGCTTGCCCGGTGAGCCGCCGTATCGATGCCACGCGCAAGACCCGAGGTGATCGTGTAGCCGGCGCGTCCGCAATCGCGGGCAATCATCGCGGCAAACTTGGCGCCGCTGATCGAAGCATTGCGCGATCCGACAATGCCCAGGGAGGGGCGGCTGCCAGAGGCGGCATCGCCTTTCATGGCCAGAAGCGGCGGAGCGCCATCGATCTGGCGCAGCGCGGGCGGGTAATCCGGTTCGCCAATGCCGGTCAGCCGTGCACCATGGCGGTGAGCCGTTTCCAGTTCCCGCTCGGCATCTTCGGTGCTGGCAATGCGGATGCTACGCGCTGCACCGCCCCTGCGCGACAGTTCCGGCAAGGCGGCAAGCGCGGATTCAGCTGATCCGAAATGGTTGATGAGGTCGCGGAAGGTCGAGGGGCCGACATTGTCGCTTCGGATCAGCCGCAGCCAGGCGATCCTTTGTTTATCCGACAGCGCAATTCCCTTTGGTTTCGCGCTGTCGGATGCCATGCAGCCTTACCCCTTCTGGCCGATCTTGCTTTCCGTCCCATTGATCAGCCGCTCGATATTGGCCTTGTGTTTCCAATAGGTAATCAAGGTCATTGCGGAGAGGACCAATGCAATCTTCTGTTCGCCTACTATCCACAATGCAACCGGAATGACAAGGGTTGCAACCAGAGCAGACAGCGAGGAATAACGGCTGACCTTGGCAATCGTCAGCCAGACAAAAGCAAAAACCAGCACCATGGCCGGCGCTACGCCAAGCAGCGTGCCGATATAGGTGGCAACGCCCTTGCCGCCCTTGAAGCCGAGCCAGACAGGAAAGAGATGCCCGATGAAAGCGGCAAAGCCCGCCAGAACGCCTGCTTCAGACCCGATTTCCGGCCCCAGATAGGCGGCGGCCATAAGGGCTGCGGCAGTGGCCTTAAAGGCATCGAGAAACAGCGTGGCGGCGGCCAATTTCTTGTTGCCGGTACGCAGCACATTGGTTGCGCCGATATTGCCCGAGCCGATGGCGCGGATATCGCCAAGACCGGCTGCCTTGGTCAGCAGCAGGCCGAAGGGAATGGAGCCGAGCAGATAGCCGAAGGCAAGCGCTGAAAGCGCGATCGGCAAGGTGATCTGCCAGGTGAAAAGCTCGGTCATGTCAGGTTCCCCTCAAAGCGAATGGACGAGCCGTCCGGCCACATAGGTGGCAACGGCGCGACCGCTGAAACGTGCATCCTCGAATGGCGTATTCTTCGAGCGCGACAGGATCGTCTCCTTGGATACGAGCCAGGGCTCATCCAGATCGATCAGCGTGATATCGGCTTTGGCGCCGGGCTTCAGCGTGCCGGCATCGAGACCAAAGATCTGCGCAGGCCGCGTCGACAGCGCATCGATCAGCCGCATCAGCGGCACGCGGTCCGCATGGTGCAGCCGAAGTGCGGCCGAGAGCATGGTTTCGAGCCCGATCGCACCATCGGCGGCATCGGCAAACGGCAGGCGCTTGGTATCGACATCCTGTGGATCATGCGAGGAGACGATGATATCGATCGTGCCATCGGCCAGCGCATCGACCATGGCCTGACGGTCGTCTTCGGTGCGAAGCGGCGGCGAAAGCTTAAAGAAGGTGCGATATTCACCGATGTCATTTTCATTCAGCGACAGGTGATTGATGGAAATCGCACTTGTGGCCTTGGCGCCACGGCTGCGGGCAAGCCGCATGGCGTCTGCCGATTCCGGCACCGAGATTTTCGCCGCATGGTATTTCGCGCCGGTGAGTGTGGCGATGCGCAGATCGCGCTCCAGCGGAATAAGCTCTGCCTCGCGCGGTGCGCCGGACAGTCCGAGCCAGCTGGCAAACAGGCCTTCATTCATCACGCCATTGACGGCGAGATAGGGATCGCGGGCTTCGAGCGCAATCACGGCATCGAATTCGCGGGCATAGGTCATGGCCCGGCGCAGAACCTGCGTATCGGCAAGCCCATGGCGCCCTTGGGTGAAGGCAACGGCACCGGCACGCGTCAGCATGCCGATCTCCGTCATTTCCTCGCCCTTGAGGCCGCGCGTCAGGGCCGCTGCCGGATGCACATTGACCAGCGCCTTGTCGCGCGCGGTCTTCTTGACGAATTCGATAAGGGCGATGTCATCAAGCACCGGATCGGTATCCGGCATCATGATGAAAGAGGTGACGCCGCCGGATGCCGCCGCCCGGCTTGCCGATTCCAGCGTCTCGCGATGCTCGGCGCCCGGTTCTCCGACAAAGACGCGGGCATCGACGAGACCGGGTGTCGCGACAAGGCCGGCGCAATCGCGCACGCTTGCGCCATCCGGCACGCCCTGGTTCTGCGCGCCTGCACCGGCGGCCAGGATCACGCCATCGGCACCGATGACGATGCTGCCGGTCTCATCGAGATTGCGCGAGGGATCGATGATGCGAACATTCTTCAAGACCAGGGAAGTGTTCATGCGCCCCATCCTTCGGCTCGTGCATCGGAATTGTGGGAGAGGAGAAGGGCTTCCATCACCGCCATGCGCACGGCAACCCCCATTTCCACCTGGCTTTCGATAACGCTCTGCGGACCGTCGGCCACTTCGGAAGAAATTTCCACGCCGCGGTTCATCGGGCCGGGATGCATCACAAGTGCATCTTCCTTGGCGGCTTTCAGCTTTTCGGCATCCAGACCATAGAAATGGAAATATTCGCGCACCGATGGGACGAAGGAGCCGGACATGCGCTCGCGTTGCAGGCGCAGCATCATCACCACATCGGCGCCTTTCAGCCCCTCTTCCATGGAGTGGAAGACCTCGACACCCATCTGCGCGATGCCAGAGGGCAGAAGCGTCGAAGGCGCTACCACGCGCACCCGTGCACCCATGGCGTTGAGCAGCAGGATATTGGAGCGGGCGACGCGTGAATGCAGCACATCGCCGCAGATGGCAACGATGATGCGAGCCAGCTTGCCCTTAGCGCGCCTTATGGTCAGCGCATCAAGAAGCGCTTGGGTCGGGTGCTCATGCTGTCCGTCGCCGGCATTGACGACGGCGCAGGCGACCTTCTGGGCGAGCAGCGCTGCAGCGCCTGCCGAGGAGTGACGCACCACCAGAACGTCCGGTCGCATGGCATTCAGCGTCATGGCCGTGTCGATCAGCGTCTCACCCTTCTTGACCGAAGAGTTTCCGACCGACATGTTCATCACGTCGGCGCCGAGACGCTTGCCTGCAAGTTCAAAGGATGACTGTGTGCGTGTCGAGGCTTCGAAGAATAGATTGATCTGTGTCAGACCGCGCAACGTCGAGGTTTTCTTTTCTCGTTGCCGGCTGATCTTGACCGCCTCGTCGGCCTTGTCGAGAAGGATGGTAATATCCTGCTCGGTCAGGCCCTTGATCCCGAGGAGATGGCGGTGGGGAAAGGAGACCACGAAAACGTCCTCCGCTTGTGACAGGCGGTCTATAGAGACTGAGCGCCTGACGGGCAAGCGGATGCTGTGGACGAGATTTTCCGATCCCCATGCATTTTCCAAGGAATTCGATTAGAAGCACCCCATGAATCAGATGACCCGGACCGATGATCCTCATAACGAGCTGAACCAGCCAAGCCTCTGGTCCGGTATCAATGCCTATCGCACAGATCCGCTGATGGTGGATCTGACCGCCGGTCTGCACCGGGCGCTGCGCGAGGAATTCGATACGTTGGGACGCTATGTGACCTCGCCCGAGGCGCAGGAACTGGCGCGCATGGCCAATGAAAGCCCGCCCAAGCTGCGCACTCATGGCGCGCGCGGGGAACGGGCCGATCTGGTGGAATACCACCCGGCCTGGCATGCGCTGATGCGCCGTTCCATGGCAAGCGGCCTGCATTCCTCGATCTGGGAAAATGCGCCGGAAAGCCGTAATGCGCAGCACCGGGCAAGGGCTGCCCGTTTTTATCTGTCGGCGCAGCTGGAATGCGGGCATCTGTGCCCGCTCACCATGACCAGCGCTTCGGTGGCTGCCATGATGGCCTCGCCGCGCGTTCACAAGGAATGGGCGCCGCGCATTCTGTCGCGCAAATATGATTCGTCCAATCGCCCGGCCTTCCAGAAAAGTGCCATTACAATCGGCATGGGCCTGACGGAAAAGCAGGGCGGCACGGATGTGCGCGCCAACCGCACCAGTGCCGAGCGGGTGGGCGAGGGCGTCTATCGCCTGTCGGGCCACAAATGGTTCATGTCGGCGCCGATGAGCGACGGTTTCATCATGCTGGCCAAGACTCCGGAGGGCATCGGATGTTTCCTCGTGCCCCGCCTTCTGGAGGATGGCACGGCCAATGGCCTGCGCTTCCAGCGTCTGAAGGACAAACTCGGCAACCGCTCCAACGCTTCGTCGGAAGTCGAATTCACCGATGCCTTCGGCTATCTGCTCGGCGAGGCCGGCGGCGGCATTCGCACCATTCTCGACATGGTGACGCTGACGCGGCTTGATTGTTCGCTGGCTTCTGCCGGCATCATGCGCGCTTCGCTGGCGGAAGCCGTGCACCATTGCCGTGGACGCTCGGTGTTTGGCAAGAACCTCATCGATCAGCCGCTGATGACGCGGGTTCTGGCCGATATGGCGCTTGATGTGGCGGCGGCAACGGCGCTGTCCTATCGGCTGGCCGAAGCCTTCGACAAGGCCGGCAGCAACCCGTCCGATGCCGCTTACGCCCGCGTCATGACGCCGGTGATCAAATACTGGACCTGCAAGATCGCGCCTGCGCTGATCTATGAGGCGATGGAGTGCCTCGGCGGCAATGGCTATGTCGAGGAACGCCCGCTGGCGCGCCATTACCGTGAGGCGCCGGTCAATGCGATCTGGGAAGGCTCCGGCAATGTGATGGCGCTCGACGTGCTGCGGGTTCTGGGTCGCGGCCGCGATCTCTTCGATGCGGTGCTGGCCTCGCTGGAGCGGGATCTCGGCCCTAGCGGTCGCAAGACCACCGATGTGCTGCGCGCCGCCATGGCGCTTGCCGAGCGCGACGAGGGGGCTGCACGCCTTCTCGTGGAGCAGATGGCGCTTGCCGCCGGTGCCGCCGAACTGTTCCGGCTGGGCGCCGGCAAGATTGCCGATGCCTTCCTGGAAACGCGTCTGGCCGGTGGCTGGCGTGCCACCTATGGCATGCTCGATTCGCGCTTTGATGCCTCCTACATCGTCGATCTGCTCTATCCGGCAGCCAGCTGAGACGTATGAGATCCGTGGTTTTGCACAGAGCTCCGCGTGCGCATTAACCATGATCCGGGGTTTGCGTTGCGCTTTGTTGCTCGATGTCTAACGTGGTCGTTAACTCTTTGTTAACCACCATCTGGCGTATCGAGCATGTCTGGAAACCCTTTCTACAGTTTTGCGTTGCTGGTTCTGGCGCTCGTGTTTTTCGCGGTGCTGGCGCTCGATATCGCCATTCCGGCTCTCGTGCTCAGCCTGATGGCGCTTGTGCGCTGGAGCATGCTGCCGGCCGATGACAGGGCCATGAACAGGGCAATGAAAGGTAGAACCGCATGAAGTGGTTTCTGATCCTCTGGGCCGGGCCGGTTATGCTGCTCGGCGCCTGGTATGGCCTGTCCTATTACGACATGAGCTTTGGCTTTTTCATGCTGACGCGCCAGACGCATGATCTGGTGTTTGAGATCTACGGCAATATTCTCGGCATCGACCCGCAGGCGCTTCCACCATTGGTGGCGCGGGCAATTGCTGTCGATAGCCTGACCGTGCTGTCCATCGTCGCATTCCGCAAGCGCCGCGAGATCGCCGCCTGGTGGAAAACGCGCTATGCGTCGCCTGAAGGCGTGGTGGCAAGCGAGGACAGCCTGTCGAGAGCGCCCTGAAGGATGAAGCTGGCGGCAGCCGAATCAATGCGTTCCTTGCGCTTTGCCCGCGACACATCCATTTCCAGCAAGGCCCGTTCGGCAGCAACGGTCGATAGTCTCTCGTCCCAATAGACGAAGGGGATATCGGTCTTGTCGCTCATGGAGCGCACGAAGGCACGCGTCGCCTGAACACGAGGACCGGACGATCCGTCCATGTTTACCGGCAGGCCGATGATGAAGGCGGCGACCTTTTCCTTCTCGGCAAAAGCCAGAAGTAGTTCGGCATCCTGGGTAAACTTCACCCGCTTCAGCACCGGGCGCGGCGAGGCAAAGCGGCGCCCGATATCCGACATGGACAGGCCGATCGTCTTGGTGCCAAGGTCGAGACCCGCCACCGCCTGACCGGGCAGAAGCCGTTCTGCCAGTTCCTCGATTGTTGCCACCGCCATTGCCCGTCTCCTTGCCTGCCTGCCATCGTCTTGCACGTCTGCCATCTTGCGTACACAACTTTGATTGAGTGTCACGATGCCCCTATGATATTGCACCATGGGAAGGCAGATCCATATGAGAGAGACCTGCGTAACGTGGCCATTACTCATACGCTATTCACCGCTCGGTTGTCCGAGCCATCCCATCATTCCTCAATGTAAACAAGGAGATTTTCCATGAAGATCACCTGGCTTGGCCATTCCGCCTTCCGGATCGAGACTGCTGACGCAAAAATCCTGATCGACCCCTTTTTCAGCGGCAACCCGTCCTTTGCCGATCAGGACCGCAAGGCGGCTGCCGAAGGCATTACCCATATTCTCCTCACCCATGGCCATGGCGACCATGTGGGCGATACGATCGCTCTGGCCAATGAGACCGGTGCCGTCGTGCTCGCCAATGCGGATCTGGCCGCCTGGCTCGGTTCCAAGGGGGTCAGCAAGCTTGAAATGGGCAATACCGGCGGCACTGTTGGTTTTGGTGGTTTTACCGCGACCTTTACCCAGGCGCTTCATTCCTCGGCGCAGATCACCGAAGACGGCGTGTCACATGCGCTCGGCAGCGCCAATGGGTTGATGCTGCATTTCGAGGGCGAGCCCTCGCTTCTGCATATGGGCGATACGGATATCTTCACCGATATGGGCCTGATCAACGAGTTGCACCAGCCGGATATCGGTCTCGTGCCGATCGGTGACCGTTTCACCATGGGCGGTGCCGTGGCAGCGCTTTCTTGCCAGCGCTTCTTCGATTTCAAGCACGCCATTCCCTGCCATTACGGCACGTTCCCGATCATCGACCAGACGCCGGACAAGTTTGTGAAGGGTATGGAAGGGCTGAAGACCCGCGTTGAGACGCCGAAGGTCGGCACGACGCTGACCTTCTGATCTGAATTGACGTTCTGCCGGCGGCAGCCTGTAAAACGGCCGCCGGCAGCATTTTCCCATTGTCCCTTAGCGGCTGGCATGGCCAAAGCCGTTGCGAAGGCCGGACAGGGTCAGTATAGCGGGAGGGAAATTCCATCCGGAGAACTGTCCATGTCCGTCGACCTTGCCACCGTAAAGCGCGTTGCGCGCCTGTCCCGTATTGCCGTGACCGATGAGGAAGCCGAGCGCATGATGGGGCATCTGAATGGCATTCTCGGCTTTGTCGAACAGCTTTCGGAAGTGGATGTGACGGGTGTGGAGCCGATGACCTCGGTCACGCCGATCACCATGCGCCTGCGTGCCGATGCCGTGACCGATGGCGACAAGGCCGACGATATCGTTGCCAATGCGCCCAGTACCGACCAGAATTTCTTCCTCGTGCCCAAGGTTGTCGAATAGACGCGTTCTGCCGCGGCTCCAACCTTTTCCTGCATTGAAAACGAGTTTGAACACGACCATGACCGACCTGACCCGCCTGACCATTGCCGACGCCCGCGACAGATTGAAGGCCCGCGAATTTTCCGCGGTGGAACTGACGACAAGCTATCTCGGCGCAATCGATGCTGCCAATGGCGCACTGAACGCCTATGTGGTTGTGACCGCCGACAAGGCGCTCGATATGGCGAAAGCCTCCGACGAACGCTTGGGCGCGGGCAAGGCCGGTGCACTGGAGGGTATTCCGCTTGGCGTGAAGGACCTGTTTGCCACGGAAGGCGTTCACACGCAGGCAGCAAGCCATGTGCTGGACGGCTTCAAGCCGAAATACGAATCGACAGTGACGCAGAACCTGTGGAACGAAGGCGCCGTCATGCTGGGCAAACTCAACATGGACGAGTTTGCCATGGGATCTTCCAACGAGAGCTCCTATTACGGCCCGGTGGTTAACCCCTGGAAGGCCGAAGGCTCCGACGAGAAACTGGTGCCCGGCGGTTCGTCTGGCGGCTCTGCCGCAGCCGTTGCTGCGTATCTCTGCGCCGGCGCGACCGCAACCGATACCGGCGGTTCGATCCGCCAGCCGGCCGCCTTTACCGGCACGGTCGGCATCAAGCCCACCTATGGCCGCTGCTCGCGCTGGGGCATTGCCGCTTACGCCTCCTCGCTGGACCAGGCCGGCCCGATTGCCCGCGATGTGCGCGATGCGGCCATCCTGTTGAAAAGCATGGCAAGCGTCGATGCCAAGGATACGACCTCTGTCGATCTGCCGGTGCCGGATTACGAAGCCTCGCTCGGCCAGTCGCTCAAGGGCATGAAGATCGGCATTCCGAAGGAATATCGCATCGAAGGCCTGCCGCCTGAAATCGAAAAACTGTGGGCGGAGGGCATGGCCTGGCTGAAGGATGCCGGCGCCGAGATTGTCGATATTTCGCTGCCGCACACGAAATATGCTCTGCCGGCCTATTATATCGTGGCGCCTGCGGAAGCCTCGTCCAACCTTGCTCGGTATGATGGCGTGCGTTACGGCCTTCGCGTTGACGGCAAGGATATTGCCGACATGTACGAGAAGACCCGTGCTGCCGGCTTTGGCGAAGAGGTCAAGCGCCGCATCATGGTCGGCACCTATGTGCTCTCGGCCGGCTATTATGACGCCTATTACCTGAAGGCGCAGAAGGTGCGCACGCTGATCAAGCGCGATTTCGAAACCGTGTTCCACGCCGGTGTCGATGCGATCCTGGCGCCGATCACCCCGTCATCCGCATTTGCCATCGGTGACAAGGAACTCGCCGCCGATCCGGTCAAAATGTATCTGCAGGACGTTTTCACCATCACCGTCAACATGGCCGGACTTCCAGGCATCTCGGTGCCGGCCGGCCTCGACGGCAAGGGCCTGCCGCTTGGCCTGCAGCTGATCGGCAAACCGTTTGAGGAAGAAACGCTGTTCAAGACGGCCCATGTGATCGAGCAGGCCGCAGGCACGTTTTCGCCGAAGAAGTGGTGGTAAGCGGGTATGATCCGCACGATGGCGACCGCCGGATATGGGGCGGTCGCGGGTTCGTTTGCAAAATGAGACGAGCTTGCGAAGCTGATTACATGCGGGTGGGTGGATACCGCATTTTTTGATGCACAAAGGTTAGGATATCCAGATCAGTGTCTGAAACCAATCTGTAGACGATCGTGTAAGGCAAGCCGGGAATAGGGAACTCGCGCGTATCGGTGACGCTGCCTTGTCGTCCAAGAACTGGGTAGCTTTCGAGAAGCAGAGTCACTTGCCTAATTCTGGACACGATCCTGTCGGCCATCGCGTCATCCGTCGCTGCGATATAGCTGTGGATGTCGATAAGATCCGCCAGTGCCTGCGGCGTGAACCTAACGTTCAAAGCCAAAGTGCTCCCACACGTCTGACGCGGGAACCATGACTGAGCGATCACTGGCCTGCTTGACTGCTGCCTTGACCTTTGCGTCTTTCCAAGCGGCATGATCGACCTCGGACGTCACGTCGTCTGCCGGGCCGAGTGGTTGGTTTTCGTGCTCTTTGGTTTTCAAGTGATCCATAGCCAATATGGTAGCGCGCTTCACGCCGTTGGCCAAGATATGTCCCCGCCGATTTCCGCAGATCACAAGTTCCGCATGATTGCGTATGAAGATCACCGCAACCCTTCGGACATGAATGCGGATGCTGCACCTGCGAAATCCATGAAATGGAACGATGGATCAACCAGTTATCGCAATGTTTTGCTTGGAATTGACAGCGTGTGATGTTTTACTTGATCCACCACTTCCAGGGGTTGCCATGCAGACCATACGCAATGCCCGTCAGGACGAAGCCGAAATTCTGACCGACATTGGCCTCAAGGCCTGGGCGCAGGCCATGGGTCCCATCGGCGGCAGCGAAGAACTGCGCGACAATGCACTCTCAGCCTTTTCCAATTTCACCCAGGCCTCCTGGCTGACGATCACCGTTGTCGAGGTGGGCGGTGGCGTTGTCGGTTGGGCGGCGCGCGAAGGTCTGGATGAGATGATCACCGACTTCTGGATCGATCCGGCCTATCAGCGCCAAGGCCACGGCACGGCATTGCTCAGCGAATTGGAAGGCGAGATCCTGCATCAGGGGTTTCTTTCGGCAAAACTCGAAACCCATGCGCACAACACCGATGCGGTGAATTTTTTCGAGAAGAATGGCTATTCCGTCAACTGGCTGTCGGTTGCCTATGCGCCGAAGCTTGACCAGGACGTCCAGTCCGTCGGCATGTCAAAGCAATTGGCCATGCCGGAGACGACCGGCTACGGCCGCGAATTCTGAAGCACTGCGCCGCAGCGGTCGCAAAGCTTGCACCCTTGCGCCATTTGCTCTACCTGAAAAGTACCCAATCAGACCGCATGAAGAGCTTTTTCCATGACCCTTGTCGATGTCCGCACGCCTGATCCGAAACGCTTCATTGCCGGCGCCACCGGCGACTGGGAAGTCATCATCGGCATGGAGGTGCATGCGCAGGTCCTGTCGAAATCCAAGCTGTTTTCCGGCGCTTCCACCGAGTTCGGCAAGGCGCCGAATTCCAATGTCTCGCTGGTCGATGCCGCCATGCCCGGCATGCTGCCGGTGATCAACGAGGAATGCGTGGCGCAGGCTGTGCGCACCGGTCTCGGCCTCAAGGCGCAGATCAACAAGCGCTCGATCTTTGACCGCAAGAACTATTTCTATCCAGATTCGCCGCAGGCCTATCAGATATCCCAGTTCAAGGACCCGATCGTCGGCGAAGGCCAGATCGTCATTTCGCTTGGACCGGACCGCCAGGGCAATTTCGAGGATATCGAGATCGGCATCGAGCGCCTGCATCTGGAACAGGATGCCGGCAAGTTGATGCATGATCAGCATCCCACCATGTCCTTTGTCGATTTGAACCGTTGCGGCGTGCCGCTGATGGAAATCGTTTCCAAGCCCGACATGCGCTCTTCGGATGAGGCGAAAGCCTATATGACGAAGCTTCGCTCCATCGTGCGCTATCTCGGCACCTGCGATGGCAATATGGACGAGGGCTCGATGCGCGCCGACGTCAACGTCTCGGTCCGCCGTCCGGGCGAAGGTTTTGGCACGCGCTGTGAGATCAAGAACGTCAATTCCATCCGCTTCATCGGCCAGGCTATCGAATATGAAGCACGCCGCCAGATCGCCATTCTGGAAGATGGCGGTTCCATTGAGCAGGAAACCCGCCTGTTCGACGCCGGGAAGGGTGAAACACGCTCCATGCGTTCCAAGGAAGATGCGCATGATTATCGCTATTTCCCCGATCCGGATCTTCTGCCGCTGGAATTCGACGATGCCTTCATCGAGGAGATGAAGAAGGACCTGCCGGAACTGCCTGACGACAAGAAGGCGCGTTTCGTCAAGGAACTGGGCCTCTCGGTTTACGACGCCTCGGTCATCGTGTCGGAAAAGGCGATTGCCGATTATTTCGAGGCCGTGACGGCCGGTCGCGATGGAAAGATCGCGGCAAACTGGGTGATCAACGACCTGCTGGGTGCCTTGAACAAAGCCGGTAAAAGCATTGAACAAACACCGGTTTCTCCCGTTCAGCTGGGCGGTATTATCGATCTGATCAAGTCGGAAACCATTTCCGGCAAGATCGCCAAGGACCTGTTCGAAATCGTCTTTACCGAAGGCGGCGACCCGGCAGACATTGTTGAAGCGCGTGGCATGAAACAGGTCACGGACACGGGCGCCATCGAAAAAGCCGTGGATGAGATCATTGCTGCCAATCCCGATCAGGTGGCCAAGGTTCTGGCCAAGCCGACGCTCGCCGGCTGGTTCGTCGGACAGGTGATGAAGGCAACCGGTGGCAAGGCCAATCCCCAGGCCGTGCAGGCGCTGGTGAAGGCCAAGCTTGGTCTCGAGGACTGACAAGGACCTTGTTCGTCAATGAGCACCGGTCCGCGCCTTGCGCGTGGCCGGTGCCGTCGTTTGAGGAGGACTATGAACATGGTGTTTTTCGTGCGCACCGCCAGCGAACGCGATGTCGAAGCCATCCGCGAATTGCTGGCCGAGACCTGGCATGCCACCTATGATGATATTTACGGCGTCGAGAAGGTGAACGGCATCGTCGCGACCTGGCATTCAGCCGCGGCGATCAAGGCGAGCATCGGCAAGCGGAATGGAGAGTTTCTGGTGGCCGATGACGGGCGCATGCTGGGCGGTATCGGTTTTGCCGCCATGTCGCCAAGCCTGACGAAGACCGCCATCCTGCACCAGCTCTATGTCCATCCGACCTGCCAGAAGCTCGGCATAGGCCGCGATATTTTTGCGGAACTGGAAACCTGCTTTCCGGATGCCGAAATCATGCGCCTGGAAGTGGAGCCGAAAAACCAGCGCGCCATCAATTTTTATGGCCGCCTCGGCTTTGTCGAGGTCGATCGCACGCAAAACTGCGGCGGTGTGGCAAGCGGCATTGAAGCCATTATCATGGAAAAGCCGCTTGCCGTCTGAAGAATAGGCGCAAAGTCAGCCTTTCTTGTGTCTGCCAGGTCTGGGCTATGCCTTGGCCGGCACGCGGGCGGAGGCGGGGGTATGGGCAGACGACTGGCGGATCATCCGGCCGCCGATAAACAACACCATCAGCGTCACGAACCAGGCGACCAGCTGGATGCCCAAAGGCTGGGCTGTGTAGCCGAAGAGTGCGGTTGCGGCGCGTCCAGCAAGGCTTCCATCGGACAGCAGCCAGCTTGTGTTCCAGATCGCATAGCCCCAGGCAGGCAGGATATCGTCGCGCGCCAGAAGCGCGGCAGCCTGTCCCGCCATGCCTGCGGCGAGAAGGGCCACGAGCCCAGAGGTGACCGAAAACAGGAAGCGCAGGGGGATGGCGAGCAGCCCCCGGTAGATGAGGAGGGAGAGAGCCGCCCCGCCCAGAATGCCGAGGACGCCGCCCAGCAGCATTTCCCCAAGGCCGATCTCTGCCGAAATCGCAATACCATAGAGGAATAGCACGACTTCGCTTCCTTCGCGCAGCACGGCGATGCCAATCACCACGGCCATCGCCAACATCGAACGATCGCCATTGGCCACTTCGGCGCCCAGTGCCTTCATCTCCTGCGCCATCTGGCGGCCATGGCTTGCCATCCAAAGATTGTGCCAGGCGAGCATGGTGACGGCGATGCACAGGATTGCGGCATTGAAGACTTCCTGTCCATTGCCGGCAAATGCCTCCTCCAACGTGCCGGCAAACAGTGCCACGACGATGGCGCCTGCAATGCCGCCCGCAATGCCGCCAAGCACCCAGCGGGAGCGACCTGCGATCCCTCTTGTGGCGGCCAGAACAATGCCGACGATCAGTCCGGCTTCCATCATTTCGCGAAAAACGATCAGCAGGCTTGCCAGCATGGTTCTATTCCTTCGGTGCGACGGCGGTGACGGTTCCTGTCGCTTCCGGATGGTAATCGTCGAAGAACTTGTAGGTGCCCGGCTCCAATGGCCCCGCATGCGCCGTGACATGCCCCTGACCGACGACGACTTTCTCGAATTTCATCTCGGTGCTTTCAAATTCGCCGGTCGTGGCGTCCTTGTTCGTCACCTCGATCAGGAAGCGGCTATTGGCCGGCACCTCCAGATGCGAGGGTAGGAAAGTGTGGTCCTCCAGCGTCAGGTGATAGGTGGGAAGTGCATCCGCCCAACTGCTGCCGGCAGGTACAATAAGGCAGGCAGCCAGGAGCAGGAGCGACAGGGAGGGGCGTTGAAGAATGCCATCACGCATGGTTTCGTCCGTTCCAGATGATCAATGGGGAACCGCAAGGATATTCGACGGTTGAGCTGAAGGTGTCGGTCCGCGCAACCGACCGGCTCAGACCAAACATGACTGCCCTGTTCATGTTAGAAATGTGGCGAAGATGGGAACCTTTCCAAGATGTAATGTTGGTGTCGCTTTTGCCTGCTACGGCGCGGGTGGCGCCCTCGGTCCCGGTGCGATAATGTAATCATCTATCATAATGTACGCAGGAGACATGCCGATGACGCAAGGATCGGTCATCATTCGAAAGGCGAAGGAAGAGGATCTGCCGCAGTTGATCCATCTTTTCGCGCAGGACACTGTCAGCGCCCATGGCGATACGACGGAACCGGAGGCTCTCGAGGATTATCTGCGGGCCTTTCACGCTATCGATCAGGCGCCGCAGGAACAGTTGTTTGTGGCAGAGCAGGGCGGCGAGATCCTTGCCACCTATCAGATGACGTTCCTGCGCACGCTGCGCGGGCGCGGCGCAATGGATGCCCAGGTGGAAGCGGTGCATACGCGTGCCGACATGCGCGGCAAGGGCATAGGCGCGGCTCTGATGGCGCATGCGCAGCAGGAGGCCAGACGGCGCGATTGTCGCCTGCTGCAACTGACATCCAATGCAGCACGCACCGAGGCCCATCGATTCTATGAACGAGAGGGGTTTACGCGCAGCCATGTCGGCTTCAAGATGCGGCTCAAATAAGAGTGGGCTGTTGCCGAACCACTGGACATAGACGGCCCAAGATTGCATAAGCGGAGCAAGGAAACATTCCTTGTCTCTCGCGAGGACGTTGGAAAAAGCATGAAAAATCTCCTCCTGCAAATCTTCACCTGGTGGAATGGCCAGACCATGGGCACCCGCTTCTTTACCTGGCGCAAAGGCACGCGCGTCGGCGAGGATCAATTCGGCAATGTCTATTACGAAGGCCCGATGGCATCCTATGGCCTGCAGCGCCGCTGGGTGATCTACAAGGGCTATGCGGAAGCTTCCGCCATCCCGCCCGGCTGGCATGGCTGGATGCATCACCGCACCGACACGCCTCCGACCAAGGAAACCTATGTCGAGCGTGACTGGCAGAAGCCGCATGTGCAGAACATGACAGGCACGCCACAGGCCTACCGCCCGCAGGGTTCGCTCGATGCCACAGGTGATCGTGCACGCGTCACCGGCGACTATGACGCTTGGACGCCCGGCTCCTGAACCTTCCTTCTCCGTGTTAGCGCCATAATTGCCGTCTAACGCGCACTGGCCCCCTTTTGTCCGGTGGGGCCAGTTTCAGATTGTGGTGATATCGCTGATGCGAAACGCTTGCCTCCGCCCGCTTTTCCTCGGTCTCGCTCTTGGCGCGACGGCGCTTGTGCTGCCCGCCTCTGCGGCCCGTCTTGAAAATCCCGTGGCGGAGTTCTCCGGTATCGACAAGATCACCGGCCGTATCACCAGCTTCGATGTCTATGTGAATGAAACGGTGCAATATGGCGCGCTGCAGGTGACGCCGAAAGTGTGCTATTCGCGCGATGACACCGAAGCGCAGCGCATCGATTCCTTCGTTGAAGTCGACGAGATCACGCTCGACCGCAAGATCCGCCGCATCTTTACCGGCTGGATGTTTGCCGATAGCCCAGGTCTCAACGCCGTCGAACACCCGATCTATGACGTGTGGCTGACCGGCTGCAAGCAGAAATCCGACGTGCCGGCGCCAGCACGGTAAAGCTCCCGATTGCTTATCTCCGGATCTTCTACATCCTCACTTGACTTGCAAGACGATGAAGAACATCTAGGGAACATATAGGAGTCGTTCACCATGTCGCTTGCTGAAAAGTTCATCGTTCTGCCGTTCAAGAAGAACCGTGGCAATATTGTACCAGGCGAAATGCGCCAGGCCTCCAGCGCGGCTGCCGCCGAAAAGATCGCCACTGCCATGTCCGCCCGCCATATCGGCGTTGCAGCCTATTCCGTCCAGGTGGATGAGGAGAGCGGCGACATGTCGAGCCCGAAGCTGATCATCGGTTTTGGCGAGACGGCGGATTTGACGACAAGCTGACGGACGGCCGTCTAAGCCTTCAGAACACCAGCGAATCGCCTTCCATGGCCGCGACCAGAAGCTTCGCATAGGCATCCTTCGGCACGTCGATGGCGCCAAATGTTTTCAGATGTTCCGTGGTGAATTGCGTGTCGAGCAGACGAAAGCCGCGGGCGCGTAGATGATCGACCAGATGCACAAGGCAGATTTTCGAGGCATTGGTCCGGCGGGAGAACATGCTTTCACCGAAAAAGGCCGCACCCAACGAAACGCCATATAGCCCGCCTACCAGTTCATCACCCTCGAAGGCCTCCACGCTATGGGCGTGACCCATGCGGTGAAGCTCGGTATAGAGCCCGCGAATTGTGCTGTTGATCCAGGTGCTGGGCCTGTCCGGCGCTTCTGCCGCGCAGCCGGCCATGACATCCGCAAAGGCTGTGTTGAAGCGAATGTCGAAGGGTTTGCGCTTCACCGCCTTCGTCAGGCTGCGTGAGACGTGGAAAGCATCAAGCGGCAGGATGCCGCGCAGTTCCGGCTCGACCCAGAATATCTCCGGGTCGTCTGCCGATTCGGCCATGGGAAACAGCCCGATCGAATAGGCGCGCAGCAGAACATCCGGAGTAATCGCTGGATAGTATCTGCCGCGCCGCCCAGCCATATCTATCCGTCAGCCTTCTCGGCTGCCAGATACTTTTCCAGCCAATGGATGTCGTAGTCCCCGTTCAGGATATCCTCGTTCGATACGAGGTCCTGAAACAGCGGCAGCGTTGTTTTGATACCATCCACGACGAACTCGTCGAGAACGCGGCGCAGACGCATCATGCATTCGGTGCGGGTGCGCCCATGCACGATCAGCTTGCCGATCAGGCTGTCATAGTAGGGGGGGATCTTGTAGCCGGCATAGGCGCCCGAATCGACGCGAACGCCAAGACCGCCCGGTGCATGGAAATGCGTGATCGTGCCGGGAGACGGCACGAAGGTGCGCGGATCCTCTGCATTGATGCGGCATTCGATGGCATGGCCTGAAAAGGTGATCTCGTCCTGCGTCACCGACAGTCCTGAACCGGAGGCAACACGAATCTGCTCATGCACCAGGTCAATATTGGTGATGGCTTCGGTGATCGGATGTTCCACCTGCAGGCGGGTGTTCATTTCAATGAAATAGAACTCACCGTTTTCGTAGAGGAACTCGATCGTGCCGGCACCGCGATACTTCATCTTGCGCATGGCGCTGGCGCAGATTTCGCCGATCTTCATGCGCTGTTCGACGTTGAGGGCAGGGGAATTGGCCTCTTCCCAAACCTTCTGGTGACGCCGCTGAAGTGAGCAATCGCGTTCGCCCAGATGGATCGCATTGCCGGCGCCATCGCCGACGATCTGCACTTCGATATGGCGTGGCTTGCCGAGATATTTTTCCATATAGACGGCATCATTGCCAAAAGCGGCAAGCGCTTCGGAACGTGCGGTCGATACGGCTTCCTCAAGCTCTGCTTCGGTGCGAGCCACCTTCATGCCGCGGCCGCCGCCGCCGGCCGTGGCCTTGATCAACACGGGGAAGCCGATTTCGCGGGCGATTTCCAACGCATTTTCCGGCAGGACTTCGCCGTCAGAACCCGGAACGACCGGAATGCCCAGCTCGACTGCCGTCTTCTTGGCGGTGATCTTGTCGCCCATCAGGCGGATATGTTCCGCCGTCGGTCCGATGAAGGTAATGCCGTGGGCATCAAGGATATCGGCGAATTTAGCATTTTCCGACAGGAAGCCGTAGCCGGGATGCACGGCGTCTGCCCCGGTGATCTCGCAGGCCGCAACGATCTGGTGAATGTTCAGATAGCTGTCGCGCGAGGGCGGCGGGCCGATGCACACGCTTTCATCGGCGAGGCGCACATGCATGGCATTGGCATCGGCCGTCGAGTGGACAGCGACGGTGGCAATGCCGAGTTCCTTGCAGGCGCGCAGCACCCGCAGTGCGATTTCGCCGCGATTGGCGATGAGAATCTTCGAGATCATGGGGGATGCCTTACTCGATGACAATGAGCGGCTCGCCATACTCGACAGGCTGCGCATCGTTGACGATGATTTCGGTCACCTTGCCGGAGCGGGGTGCCGGGATCTGGTTCATGGTCTTCATGGCTTCGATGATCAGCAGCGTCTGGCCTTCTTTGACCATGGCGCCGACTTCAACGAAGGCACGGGCGCCGGGAGCCGAGGAGAGATAGACCGTGCCGACCATCGGCGCCGTGACGGCATTGGACAGATCGCGGCCGGCGGGGGCCGCGACAATAGCGGGTGCGGCGGCCGGTGCAGCAGCAGGTGCAGGCGCATATTGCGGCGCTGCCGCCTGCACATATTGAGCTGCCGGGATATTGCGCGAGACGCGGATGCGCAACTCGTCCTGCTGGACTTCGATCTCGGTCAGGTCGGTATCATTGAGGATGTTCGCCAGATCGCGGATCAACCCCTTGTCGATACCGTTCTTCTTCTCAGACATGGTCAACCTATGTGTTCTGTTGTTCTTAGCTGGTTATGTCGCGCAAGGCATGCAGTGCAAGCACGTAGCCGAAAGGACCCAATCCGCAGATCATGCCCTTGGCCGCAGCTGCGATCATGGATTTGTGACGGAATTCTTCGCGCGCGTGGATATTGGAAATATGGACTTCCACGACGGGAACGGCGATGGCGCGGATTGCATCGTGAAGCGCAATCGAGGTGTGCCCATAGGCGCCCGGATTGATGACGACGCCAATGGCGCGGTCACTGGCTTCATGCAGGCGATCAACGAGAACGCCCTCGTGATTGCTCTGGAAGCACTCGACTGAAAAGCCGAGTGCCGCACCTGCCGAGATGCAATCCGCCTCAATATCCGCCAGCGTTTTGCCTCCGTAAATGCCGGGTTCGCGCTTGCCCAGCATGTTGAGGTTCGGTCCGTTGAGGACAAAGATCGTCTTGCTCATGGAATTCCCGTCAGAAAATCAGGGACACCTATAGACCGGCATGCGGTCAAGGGAAAGCCCCCGGCCGCGAAAGCCGTGCATAACAGGGGAAAGCCGTGGTCAGGGCACGCAAATCTCAGGGGCAGCTTGCCTTGCCGCATTGGCGCAGGTTGGCAATCTTGGCCGAAAGCTCTTCATGGCCGACAGCGCCGAAGACAGCTTCCTCGCCGACCACGTAGAATGGCGTTCCAGTGGCCCCGAGATTGTTGGCTAGTTCGTATGTGGCGCGCACGAGTGGATCATTGGGATTGTCGGCCATCGATTTGCGGATCGCGGCCTCCTTCACGCCCAGAGTGGCTGCCACATCAATGGCCGTTTCTTCGGTGGCCCGCGTCTCGCCCCCCAGAAGCGCCCTATGGAATTGCGGGTACTTTTCCGGTGCGAGCAGCCGAACGGCATTGGCCACACGATGGGCGGCCATGGAATCTGGCCCAAGAATGGGGAATTCCTTGAGGATGAAACGGACATTCTTGTCTTCCGACAGGATCTCTTCCATGTCGCTGAGCGCCCGCTTGCAATAACCACAATTGTAATCGAAGAACTCAACCACGGTGACATCGCCATTGGGATTGCCGAGCGTGATATCGCTAGGTGACGAATAGATCGCATCCCGGTTTTTCACGATGCCGCTGGAGGCCTGGTTGATGCGCATGTCCTGCTGCTTCTTTTCTAGCGCATCCTGCACTTCCAGCATGATTTCCGGGTTCGCGATCAGATAGTCGCGAATGAAGGCGCCGAGCTCCTTCTTCTGCTGATCGTCCAGAGCATGGGCGGGGGCAATCACCGACAGACTGGCGGCACCGGCCATCAGCACGGCAACAAGGGCATTGGAAAAGGTCGTCATGGGGTTCCTCATTGCCGTGGGTCTTGCGGCGTTTCGAGCCGGTCTCGAATCACCATCATGCGGGGTAGTCTGCGCAGATGCACTGCGAAAGCATAAACAGTGTTGCATTCGCCATCAAATTCACATTCGCGTGCCGAATTTCTGAGGCGTACAAACAGAAACGGCCGCGCAAGGCGCGGCCGTCAGACTGCTGACAAACCCGTCGATTTTTTCGGCGGGTTTTTCTCATTTCTGGGATGCCGCTCAGGTGGTGTTCGTGGAGGTTGGTTAAGTGATCCAAAGCAGGCCTGAGAGCCTCAAGCACATGCTGGCTTGGGGGCTTTGGTTATTGCAATGGCGATCTTCTTGATGTTCTGCGCGGCGGCGGCCAGCAGGCATTGCCACCTGACCTTGATGAGGCCGCGCAAGCGGGCATAGCGGTGCCCGTGAAGCTGTTTGGCGTCAGCAAAGGAGCGCTCGACCGTCTCCTTTCGTCGCTTGTAGATCGCCTTTCCCCAGGCTGTCTTGCGATTGGCGTCGGTTCGCTCGCGGGCATCTTGCCAGACATGGCGGGTGATGGTGCGCTCCGCCTTGGCGTTTGCTGTACAGGAGGCCAGAAGCGGGCAGTCGCGGCAGATGGACGGGTCGGAACGGTAGTGCTTGTAGCCGTTGCGGTCGGTGGTGGCGTAGGTGAGCAACTGGCCTTGAGGGCAACGATAACCGTCGGTCTCTGGCTCAA
>NZ_STFZ01000006.1 GCF_005222845.1 Rhizobium sp. FY34
AAGGCCGCAGGTTCAAATCCTGCCCCCGCAACCAAAAATCCCTCCGATCCCGTAGCATAATACGCTGCGGGATTTTTGCGTTTCTGGGCGCCGGATTGATCAGAACGGCCCATAAGCTCTTCCAGAATTGACCGCTCGTTGACAGTGTAAGGATTCAACCCTTCTTGACGATGTGGAAATCAGAGTTGGGGTGGAGAACATCCTGTCAAACACGATGCCAGACAGAGACAACCATTGCAGAGCGCATGGATGCCTTTTACAATCCTATCTGGCGGCACTCGGCGCTTAACTGTGTGAATCAGCACAGTTCAAATAATTGGCACGATGACCGGATATCGCCTCTCCCCTTTTCCGGGGCAAGTCCATGCATCGGCTGCAGCGTTTGCAACGAGGTTTTTTAAATGACAAATTACATGGCGGGTTTGCCTGCCTTTCTTTCCTATTTTATCATTGGTCTCGGCTGCTATGCGGCTTTTGCTGCACTCTACACACACATGACACCGCAAAAGGAAGCCCAATTGATCCGGGAGGGTAACCTGGCCGCGATCGTCGCTTTCCTTGGCGCGCTGATTGGTTTCAGCTTGCCGCTTGCGTCAGCCGCAGCCCATTCGGTGAGCCTCGTGGACTACGTGGTCTGGGCGGTGATTGGCATCGTGATCCAGATTCTGGCATTTTACATCGCCAATTTCACGATGAAGGATCTGCATTCGAAAATCACCGACGGCAACGTCGCGGCCGGCCTATGGGGTGGTGGGATTGCCGTTGTGATCGGCATCCTCAATGCCGCCTGCATGACCTATTGAGGTTCGGATATGCGCAGACGTCTGATCGGATCTTTTCCGGACCTTGCATTCGGCACGATCGCAGCGACGGCCGTTGTGCTTAGCTTCTACACGAGGGACGAGGCCTTGGTCTTCGCTTCGGCCCAGCAGTGCATAGCCGGAGAAATTGATCCGCAAGTCTGTGGGGCGGCGGCCGAGGATGCAAAGCAGGCTCATCTCGCAACGGCGCCGCGATTTTCGAACATGGCGGCATGCGAAATGGATTATGGCCTCTACAAATGTGTTGAGCAGGGTGGAATGACGGTGCCAAACAATCTGGATGGCCAGTCTGTGTTCATCCCGATATTGGCTGGCTTTGTCCTGTCGTCCGGGATCAAGGACCTCAACGATTACTTCACGTTCCGGCGGAAGGAAGAAGAGGAAGAAGGTGCCTATAATGGCGCGACGACGATCTACTACAATCGGAAAGTAGAGATGGTCACGCCGGTTGTGGAGAAGCCCGGCGCGGGACGTTTGACGCAAGCGCCGGGGCCGACGAGCATGAAGCCATTCAATGCGAAAACACATGCGGCAAGCCGAGGTGGCTTTGGTGGCCGCTTCTTCTCGGGTGGGTGACATGCGGCGGATTTCCATACCACCGCGCCGGGATTGGCGTGAGAAGGCCAATGCGGTTGGCTTCAGTTTTCACGAAATGTATGGCGAGCCCTATTGGGTTGATGATGCTGCCTATTGCTTCGAACTTGCGGAAGTCGAGGATGAGATCGAGGGGCCGAGCCAGGAATTGCACGAAATGTGCCTTGACCTCGTCGGGGACATTGTCAGAAGCGAAGAGGCACTCGATCGACTGGCCATCTCTGGCGAAATCCAGGATATTGTGCGCCGTTCTTGGGAACGGCATGATCGCCATCTCTATGGCCGCTTTGACCTCGCCTATGACGGAAACGGGCCGGCGAAACTTTTGGAGTACAATGCCGATACACCGACCTCCGTGTTCGAGACGGCCTATTTTCAGTTCAATTGGCTGACAGACCAGATGGCAGCGGGCAATCTTGCCCCAGATACGGATCAGTTCAATTCCGTGCAGGAAAGCCTGGTCGAGGCGTTCGGTCAGTTCTCGCGCGACCGGATCTTCCATTTTGCAGCGATTAGCGACAGCCCGGAAGACCAGGGCACCACCGTTTATCTGATGGATTGTGCTGTCCAGGCCGGCCATCGCGTGCAGTTTCTCGATATGCGCGAAATTGGCATCGACGCCAGGGGGCAATATACGGATCTGCAGAATCGCGTCATCGAACGCTGCTTCAAGCTCTACCCCTGGGAGTTCATGTTTCAGGAAACCTATGCGGCCCAGCTCCGCGAACAGAGTACTGTTTTCGTCGAGCCAGCCTGGAAGGCAGTGTTGTCGAACAAAGGCCTGTTGCCGCTGCTGTGGCAGCGTTATCCGGGCCACCCCAATCTGCTGCCAAGTTTTTTTGCCGATGATCCGGCGGCAGCCGATCTCAGCGACTATGTCATCAAGCCACTCTTGTCGCGCGAAGGGGAGAATGTCCGGCTGTTTCGCGCCGGGCAGGAAGTTGTGTCGGCGCCAGGCGATTATGGCGCTGAAGGTTTCGTGATCCAGGCTCATGCTCCGCTGTTTAAAAGTGATGCCGGCTATGCCGTGTTGGGAAGCTGGATCGTCGGGGATAAAGCTTGCGGACTTGGCGTTCGGGAGGACAGATCGCCGATTACGGCAAATCTCTCCCGCTATGTTCCGCATGTGATTGTGGGATGACCTCGCAGACTGAACTGTGTCCGCCGTTGATAAGATCGAGCGGACACTTGGTATCATAAATTCGCTGACCGAAAAGATTGGGAAACACATGGCCACCGGACTTCTCGCACTTCTCGATGACGTCGCAGCGATCGCCAAGCTTGCCGCCGCCTCGCTGGAAGATGTCGCCGCGCAGACTGCCAAGGCAGGTGCGAAGGCCGCCGGCGTGGTCATCGACGACGCTGCCGTCACGCCGAGATATGTGGTTGGCCTTTCTCCTGCGCGGGAACTGCCAATCATCGGCAAGATTGCGCTTGGATCGCTGAAAAACAAGCTGCTGTTTTTGCTGCCGGCGGGACTTTTTCTCGGATATTTCGCGCCGTGGTCAATCACGCCGCTTCTGATGCTTGGTGGTCTGTATCTTTGCTACGAAGGGGCAGAGAAGCTTTATGAAGTCGTGATGCCGCATGGCGCCCATGAACATGAAGCAACTGTCTCGGGCTCGGTCGATC
This sequence comes from Rhizobium sp. FY34, assembly GCF_005222845.1. Lineage (GTDB taxonomy): Bacteria > Pseudomonadota > Alphaproteobacteria > Rhizobiales > Rhizobiaceae > Neorhizobium. Next base: position 3,048 of record NZ_STFZ01000006.1, read on the forward strand.
CGGTTGCCCTGGAGAACCAGAAAGTGTCGGGCGCTATCAGGACCGATTTCATCCTCTCGGCTGAGATCATGGCTTTGACGCTCGCCAATGTCGCCTTGTCCAATATCTACACGCAGGCAGCAGTCCTGGCATCTGTCGGCATCCTGATCACAATTGCGGTTTACGGTGTCGTCGCCCTGATCGTGAAGGCCGACGACGTGGGCCTTGCCCTTGCCCGTTCGTCGCTCGGCATCCTGAAGCTGGTCGGTAAGGGTCTGGTGGTTGGTGTTCCGGTCTTCCTGAAGGTTCTTGCCATGGTTGGCACCGCTGCCATGCTTTGGGTGGGGGGAAGCATTCTAGTGCATGGGATGGCTGAGATCGGCTACCATGGTCCCGAGCATCTGATCGAAGCGCTGGCAACCGGTGTCGCCTCGGCCTCTACCCATGTGTCCGGTATCTTGCACTGGATTGCGACATCCGCAGCACAGGCCGTACTCGGGATCGTCATCGGTGCTATGACCATCGTGGCGGTGCAGATTGCTGCCCCTGTGATCCGCAGATTTAAGCCAAGCCGTTGATCGGAAGTGCTTCCCGGTCTGTTTTTTCGTCTTCAGGATTGCCGCCGCCACGAGCACGTGTGCGGCGGCCCGTAGCTTTTCATCCCATCCGCTCGGATGCATAGCTGCCGGGGCTTGGCGGAAAGACGATCGTGCGGTTGCCGTTGATGAAGGTGCGGTGGTGGATATGGGCGTGGACGGCACGCGCCAGCACCTGCGCTTCCACATCGCGGCCCATGGACACATAGTCTTCCGGCGACTGCGCATGGGTGACGCGCACCGTATCCTGTTCGATGATCGGGCCTTCATCCAGATCCGCAGTCACGTAATGGGCCGTGGCGCCAATCAGTTTCACACCGCGCTCATAGGCCTGTTTATAGGGGTTGGCGCCCTTGAAGCTCGGCAGGAAGGAATGGTGGATGTTGATGATCTTGCCCGACATTTTCTGGCAGAGCGGATCAGACAGAACCTGCATGTAGCGGGCGAGTACAATGAGTTCGGTTCCCGTCTGCTCGACGAGGTCCAGGAGCCGGGCCTCGGCTTCCGGCTTGTTGTCCTTCGTTACCTTGATGTGGTGGAAGGGGATGTCGTGATTGACGATGACCTTCTGGTAATCGAAATGGTTGGAGACAACGCCGACGATATCGATCGGCAAGGCACCGATCTTCCAGCGATAGAGGAGATCGTTCAGGCAGTGGCCGAAACGCGACACCATCAACAGCACTTTTTCGCGCTTTTCGGCGTCATGCAGGTTCCAGACCATGGCGAAACGGTCAGCCACAGCGATAAAGCCTTTTTCGAGATCAGCAGCACTTACGCCTTCCTCGGAAAGAAAGGACACCCGCATGAAGAATTGTTTCGTGGTGAGGTCATCGAACTGCGAGGAATCGATGATGTTGCAGCCCTGTTGTGCCAGATAGCCGGAAATGGCCGCGACAATGCCGCGCGCGGTGGGGCAGGAAACGGTCAGCACAAGGTTCATAAGCGCTTGTCCTTCAAAATAAGCATGACAAAACAGGTCCCGGCTTTCGCCGGGGCCTCTCGCGGATGGTGGTGCAGAGTGCTTCGACTGCTCAGATATCGAGCGTCGTCTGGTGTTCCCAAGCAGTGAACTGCGAGCAGTAGGTGTTCCACTCGCCATGCTTCAGCTTGAGATAGGCTGCGGAAAATTCCGTGCCAAGCGCTGCCTGCAGGCCCTTGTCTTCCTCATAGGCGCGCAGCGCGTCCAGCAGATTGAGGGGCAGTTTTGGTGCGTCCTTCACCAGATGCCCATCGCGATACATGTCGATATCGTAGTGCGGACCCGGATCGGCATCGCTTTTCAGGCCACTCAGGCCGGCAGCAATGATGATGGCCTGCAAGAGGTAGGGGTTCACAGCGCCATCCGGCAGGCGGAGTTCGAAACGACCGGGCCCCGGCACGCGCACCATATGGGTGCGGTTATTGCCGGTCCATGTCACGGTATTCGGAGCCCAGGTAGCGCCGGAAATCGTGCGTGGTGCATTGATGCGCTTGTAGGAATTGACCGTCGGGTTGGTGACGGCAGCGAGTGCCGAGGCATGTTTCATGATGCCACCGAGAAATGTCTTGCCCTTGGCTGACAGACCAAATGGCATGGCCTTGTCGGCAAAGGCATTGATCTTGCCGTCATTGTCCCAGACCGAGATATGCGCGTGGCAGCCATTGCCGGTCAGGCCCTTGAAGGGCTTTGGCATGAAAGTGGCGCGAAGTCCGTGCTTTTCGGCCACGGATTTCACCATGAACTTGAAGAAGGAATGCTTGTCGGCTGTCTTCAGCGCGTCGTCATACTCCCAGTTCATCTCGAACTGGCCATTCGCGTCTTCATGGTCGTTCTGGTATGGTTTCCAGCCAAGCTCCAGCATGTAGTCGCAGATTTCGGCAATCACATCGTAACGGCGCATCAGCGCTTGCTGGTCGTAGCAGGGCTTTTCGGCATTATCGAATTCGTCGGAAATCTTCTCGCCATCGGCAGAAATCAGGAAAAATTCCGGCTCGACGCCGGTCTTGACCCGCAGACCCATGGCCGCGGCTTCCGCCACAAGCCGTTTCAGCACAACGCGTGGTGCTTGTTCGACCGGCTTGTCTTCCATGACGCAATCGGCAGCGACCCAGGCGACATCCTTCTTCCATGGCAGCTGGATGACGGAGGAGGGATCAGGAATGGCAAAGAGGTCGGGATGGGCCGGCGTCAGATCCAGCCAGGTGGCAAAACCCGCAAAACCCGCACCATCCTTCTGCATGTCGGCGATCGCTTCGGTCGGCACCAGCTTGGCGCGCTGGGCACCGAACAGATCCGTGTAGCTGATCATGAAATATTTGATGCCGCGCTCTGCAGCGAAGCTCGAAAGGTCCTGTGTCACGTCGTTCCCCTGTTTTTATGGATTGAGACACATGTTGGAATTGAAAATGGCCGCATCCGTGGGAGCCGGATGCGGCCATTCGTGATTTAAAAACTGCCTTTGCCGGGATACCAGCTGGTGCCGGCCAGTGGGATCTGGGCCATGGCAGCGGCTTCCATGGTGAGCGCGCAGAGATCTTCCGGCTCAAGATTGGTCAGCTTGTTCTTGCCGCAGGCCCGCGCAATCGTCTGGGCTTCCAGCGTCATGACCTTTAGATAATTGGCAAGCCTGCGACCGGCAGCCACCGGATCGAGACGGGCGGCAAGCTCGGGATCCTGCGTGGTGATGCCAGCCGGATCCTTGCCCTCGTGCCAGTCGTCATAGGCGCCGGCGGTGGTGCCGAGCTTCTGGTATTCCTCTTCCCATTTCGGATCATTGTCGCCGATGGCAACCAGTGCCGCCGTGCCGATGGCAACCGCATCGGCACCGAGTGCCAAGGCTTTGGCCACATCGGCGCCGGAGCGGATGCCGCCCGAAACGATCAGCTGAACCTTGCGGTGCATGCCCAGATCCTGCAGCGCCTGGACGGCGGGGCGAATGCAGGCAAGCGTCGGCATGCCGACATTTTCGATGAACACATCCTGGGTTGCCGCCGTGCCGCCCTGCATGCCATCCAGCACCACGACATCGGCGCCGGCCTTCACGGCAAGGGCCGTGTCATAATAGGGGCGTGCACCGCCGACCTTGATGTAGATCGGCTTTTCCCAGTCGGTGATTTCCCTAAGTTCCAGGATCTTGATCTCCAGATCATCGGGGCCTGTCCAGTCCGGATGGCGGCAGGCAGAGCGCTGGTCTATGCCCTTGGGCAGGTTGCGCATATGAGCAACGCGATCGGAAATCTTCTGGCCAAGCAGCATGCCGCCGCCGCCGGGCTTGGCGCCTTGGCCGACAACTACTTCGATGGCATCGGCCCGGCGCAGATCCTTGGGGTTCATGCCGTAACGCGATGGTAGATACTGGTAGACCAGTGTCTGTGAATGGCCGCGTTCCTCGTCGGTCATGCCGCCATCGCCGGTGGTGGTGGACGTGCCGGCAAGTGTGGCACCACGACCGAGCGCTTCCTTGGCATTGCCGGACAGCGCGCCAAACGACATGCCGGCAATGGTGATTGGAGTCTTGAGATGGATGGGCTTCTTGGCAAAGCGCGTGCCGAGCACCACGGATGTGTCGCATTTCTCGCGGTAGCCTTCGAGCGGATAGCGTGAGATGGAGGCGCCAAGAAACAGAAGGTCATCGAAATGCGGCACCTTGCGCTTGGTGCCGGCGCCACGGATGTCATAGATGCCGGTGGCTGCGGCGCGACGGATTTCGGCCAGCGTATAGTCATCGAAGGTGGCGGACTTGCGCGGCGGGGTGAACGGGTTGTGATAGCTCATGGCTTTTCCTCGCCTCAGTACGCGTCAGCGTTATCGATATTGAAATTGTAGAGCTTGCGGGCAGAACCGTAGCGCTTGAACTCTTCCGGCTTCACATCGGTGATGCCGGCCTGCTCCAGCAGTTCGGCAAGCTTTGCCAGATGCTTGGGCTTCATCTGCTTTTCAATGCAATCGGCGCCAAGGCTTTTCACCGTGCCGCGCACGAAGAGCTTTGCCTCATAAAGGCTATCGCCGAGCGCTTCGCCGGCATCGCCGCAGACGACGAGATGGCCGGACTGGCCCATGAAGGCCGACATATGGCCAATCGAGCCCTGCACGACGATATCGATACCCTTCATCGAAATGCCGCAGCGTGAGGCGGCATTGCCCTTGATGACGAGGAGGCCACCACGACCCGTGGCGCCGGCATATTGCGAGGCATCGCCTTCGATGACGACCGTGCCGGACATCATGTTTTCGGCAACGCCCGGCCCTGCCGAACCATGCACGGTTACCGTGCCGCCATCGTTCATGCCGGCGCAGTAATAGCCGACTGAACCCTTGATCTCGACGGTGACGGGCGCATCGATGCCGACGGCCACCGCATGATGGCCGCGCGGATTGATGACCTCGAATTCGGTATCATTGGCGCCGGCGCCGAGCGTGTGCAGGGCGCTATTCAGTTCGCGCAAAGGCGTTTGAGACAGATCGAAGACGGGCATGGTCGGACTTTCTCGGGAAAACTACAGCGGCTCGGATGGCAGACGGCGGGAAGGATCAGGCGGCCTTGTCGTGATCCCAGAAATAGACGGTTGCCGGCTCCGGCTCCCAGACGCGCGCCGTCTCGATACCCGGCAGGTTGACCAGCGCGCGGTATTCCGAACCAAAGGCGACATATTGGTCGGTCTCGGCCATGACGGCCGGCTTGCAGGCGATGGGATCACGCACCACGCCGAAGCCTGACTTGGTGCCGACGACAAAGGTGAAGAAACCGTCGAGATCATCCAGCGCACCGGTGAGCGCCTGGCCCAGATCCTTGCCCTTGGCCATTTCGGCCGTCAGATAGGCGGCGGCGACTTCACTGTCGTTCTGCGTCTCGAACGTCATGCCTTCGCGCACCAGTTCGCGGCGCAGGTTGTTGTGGTTGGACAGCGAGCCATTGTGCACCAGGCACTGGTCGGCGCCAGTGGAAAAGGGATGGGCACCCAGCGTGGTCACAGCGCTTTCGGTGGCCATGCGGGTATGGCCAATGCCATGTGTGCCGCCCATGGCGCGCACGTCGAAGCGGGCTACCACATCCTTCGGCAGGCCGATCTCCTTGAAAATCTCGACGCTTTCGCCCGAACCCATGATGCGGGTGTTGGGGCGGATGGACGACAGCGCGGCGCGGATATCCGGCAGTTGAGCCGCGTCGATGGAAATGACGGCATGGGTGCTTTTCACGACAACGGAGGCCGCAATGCCGGCTTTCTCCAGATCATCGGCCAGGCCGACGAAATCCGTGCCCGGATTGGCCGATTGGATGGTGACTTTCGCCTTGCCGCCGGCTGCCCCGCCATAGATCGCAATCCCCGCCGAATCCGGGCCCCGGTCGGTCATGATGATCAGCATATCCGAAAGCAGGTCCCCGAGCCGGGGTTCCAGTGTCTTGTCCTTGAGGAACAAACCAACAATGCCGCACATGGCCGCGATCTCCATTTCTCGATGAAGACAGGCCTAACAGCGCCTCGGAGAGAAATCAATCCTTGAGAATAAATTTTTCTTTTAAGGCAACTATTGCCGCTGCGGATAGGAGATGATCGACAGGTAGCGGGCCGGAAGCTTCACCAGTTCTTCCGGGCCATGCGGCGCATCGGCATCGAAGAACAGGCTGTCGCCTTCCTCCATCCGGTAGAGGCTATCGCCGTGCCGGTAGACCACTTCGCCCTCCAGCATATAGAGAAACTCCATGCCCTCGTGCTGGAAGGTCGGAAAGATATCCGAGGAGGCGTTCAGCGTGATGAGATAGGGCTCGACGATGACGCCGGATGTGTTGTTCTCGATATGACCGAGCAGGCTGTAATGATGGCCGGCACGGGTGCCGCGTCGCTCCAGGTTGACGCCCTCTCCGGCCTTCACGAAGCTTGCGCTGCGCGGTTCTTCAAAGCCGCGAAAGAAGGCGGTGAGAGGCACGCCCAGCGCCTTGGACAGCGCCTGCAGCGTTGTGAGCGATGGCGAGATATTGCCGTTTTCGATCTTGGACAGCATGCCGACGGACATGCCGGTTGCCACCGCCATATCGGCAACGGTGATGCCGAGCTTCTTGCGATAGGTGCGTACCTCATGGCCGATCGCCAGCTCCAGATTGTTGGCGCGCGGCTCGCGGACCGCATGCGGGTCCTGTCCCAGCGGCGTCTTGCCGGATGCTGATATTGGTTTCGGGGTCTTGGCCATTGGTCCTCTTTGCTGTCCACGCGGCGGCTTTCGTCTATGTCGCCCGCCGCATTGCTCTAGCGGATTTTGGCGTCAGCCCAAAATGGTCTTTGAAGGCCCGCGAAAAATGCGAGGCGCTGGAAAAGCCTGTGGCGAAGGCCAGTTCGGACAGGGAGAGCGGGCTTTGTTCCAGCAGCCGGCGGGCATGTTCCAGCCGGATGCGGTGGTAACTGTCATGAAAGCTGATGCCGAGCTTTGCTGCAAACAGCCGGTCAAGATGGCGTGGGCTCATCCCCACCAGACGTGCCATGGCCCTCCGGTCAAGCGGTTGCTCGATCGTCGTTTCCATGGTCTCCAGAATAGTGATCAGGCCCGGATGATGGGTTCCGAAGCGCTCAGTCGACGAGGCACGCTGCGGTGCCGTTGGTTCCGCCACGGCGGTGTGCAAATACCAATCGCTGACGCGCCGGGCAAAGGCCGAACCCAGCCGCGACTCAATCAGCGCATGCATCATGTCGAGAGGGGCGACACCGCCGCCGCAGGTCAGGCGATCGCCATCCAGCACATAGCGCGCCTGGCGGGGCAACAGATGCGGAAAGGCCTCGCGCATAGCCGGCGCATGTTCCCAGTGGATGGTGAAGTCGCGCCCGTCCAGCAGGCCTGCCTGCGCGAGCAGATAGGAGCCGCTGGAAATGCCGCCGATGCGCACGCCCTGCCGCGCCAGCCGACGCAGCATCGGATGCAGGTCTGCCGCCTTGGTCCAGTCGTCCGGATTGCCGCCGGCCACGACAAAAATCGTGTGGCAATGGCCCCCAACAAGCGCGATGTCCTGGCAGGGAATGGCCAAGCCGGAGGAGGAGGCAATGGCCTTGCCGCTGATGGAGAGCGGCACGGTTTCATAGAGGGCAGTCTGGGCAATCAGGTTTGCAGCGCGCAGCGGTTCGGTTGCCGAAGCATAGGACATCAGGGCGAAGTTCTGAACCAGCGCGAAGCCATAGCGCTGCGTCGAGGAGGAGACATCATCACGCATGTCTTTTTTCTATACTAAAAAGTCTCTATTTTGCAATTCAACTGCCGATCACTCGCCTAGCTTCAAGGCCAATCCCTGAAACCTGGCGGACGCGGATGCGATATTCGGCACTTTCGATCTTCCTCAATGGTCTTTTCGGCAACCGCAACTGGGCAGCTCACTGGCGCCAGCCGGAACCGAAGCCGCATTACGATGTCATCATTGTCGGCGGTGGCGGTCATGGACTGGCAACCGCCTATTACCTGTCGAAGACCTTTGGTATCCGCAACATTGCCGTTCTGGAAAAGGGCTATCTCGGCTCGGGCAATGTCGGGCGCAATACGACGATCATCCGTTCCAACTATCTGCTGCCCGGCAACAATCCTTTCTACGAGTTTTCGATGAAGCTCTGGGAAGGGCTGGAGCAGGATTTCAATTTCAACGCCATGGTTTCGCAGCGCGGCGTGCTCAATCTCTTTCATTCCGATGCGCAGCGCGATGCCTATACGCGGCGCGGCAATGCCATGCGCCTGCATGGTGTGGATGCGGACCTGCTTGACCGCGCCGCCGTGCGTTCCATGCTGCCCTTCTTCGATTACGACAATGCCCGTTTCCCGATCCAGGGCGGGTTGTTGCAAAGACGCGGCGGCACGGTGCGCCATGATGCGGTGGCCTGGGGTTACGCCCGAGGTGCCGATGCCCATGGCGTCGATATTATCCAGAATTGCGAAGTGACCGGCATTCGCCGTGAAGGCGGCAAAGCGGTCGGTGTCGAGACCACGCGCGGCTTTATCGGTTGCGGCAAGCTTGCGCTGGCAGCCGCCGGCAATTCCTCGCGTGTGGCGCAGATGGCCGATCTGAAGCTGCCGATGGAAAGCCATGTCTTGCAGGCCTTTGTTTCGGAGGGTTTAAAGCCCTTTATCGATGGCGTCGTGACCTTCGGTGCCGGCCATTTCTACGTCTCGCAATCGGACAAGGGCGGGCTCGTGTTCGGCGGTGATATTGACGGCTATAATTCCTATGCCCAGCGCGGCAATCTTGCGACCGTCGAACATGTGACGGAGGCCGGCAAGGCGATGATCCCGGCGCTGTCGCGCATTCGGGTTCTCAGGTCCTGGGGCGGCATTATGGACATGTCGATGGATGGATCGCCGATCATCGACCGGGTGCATCTCGACAATCTCTATCTGAATTCCGGCTGGTGCTACGGCGGCTTCAAGGCAACGCCTGCCTCCGGCTATTGCTTTGCCCATCTGATTGCCCGTGATGAGCCGCATGAGACGGCGCGCGCTTTCCGGTTGGATCGTTTCCGGCGCGGCTATGTGATCGATGAAAAGGGCCAGGGCGCCCAGCCGAACCTTCACTGATTTTTCGAAAGCGCAACCGATGGCCAGCCGTATCCCTTGCCCGCATTGCGGGCTTCGACCCAAGGAAGAGTTCACCGTGAAAGGGGCAGTTCTGCCGCGTCCGGCAGCCGATGCGGGTGCGGATGCCTGGCATGATTATGTCTATCTGCGCGACAATCCACGCGGCGCCTATGAAGAATATTGGCACCATACATCCGGTTGCCGTCGCTGGCTGGTGGTGTCGCGCGATACGGCAACGCATGAGGTCTATGCCTGCCAGGATGCAGCCGATGCAAAGGCGGTGCGCGCATGACCTCCTATCGCCTTGCAGGCGGCGGCCTGATCAACCGGCAGATGCCGCAGAATTTTACCTTTGACGGCCGGGTGATGACCGGTTTTGCCGGCGACACGCTGGCGTCTGCCCTTCTTGCCAATGGCCGGCAACTGGTTGGGCGCAGTTTCAAGTATCACCGGCCGCGCGGCGTGCTGACGGCTGGATCGGCAGAGCCCAATGCGCTGATGACGATTGGCCGGGGTGGGCGCACGGAGCCGAATACACGTGCAACCATGGTCGAGCTCTATGAAGGGCTCGAAGCGCAAAGCCAGAACCGCTGGCCCACGCTCGAGCATGATATCGGCGCGGTCAACGGGCTTTTGTCGCCCTTCCTGTCGGCTGGCTTCTACTACAAGACCTTCATGTGGCCGGCAAGATTCTGGGAAAAGCTCTATGAGCCGGTGATCCGCCGGGCAGCCGGTCTTGGCCGCGCCTCCTATGAGGCGGATCCGGACACCTATGAGAAATGCTGGGCGCATTGCGATCTGCTGGTCATCGGTGCCGGGGCGACGGGCCTGATGGCAGCCCTTGCCGCCGGACGGTCCGGGCTTCGGGTGATCCTGATTGACGAGAATGCAGACCTTGGCGGTTATCTTCTCTCAGAAACCGCGCTGATTGATGGGCGCCCTGCATCTGCCTTCGTGCGCTCGGCCGTGGACGAGCTTGAAAGCCTTGCCAATGTCCAGGTGATGGCGCGCATCACTGCCTTTGGGTGGTATGACGGTCAGGTGTTCGGCGCGGTCGAGCGGGTGCAAAAGCATGTGGCGGTGCCGGATGCTATGCGTCCGGTGGAGCGCCTGTGGCGTATTGCGGCGAAGAAAGCCATTCTGGCCACCGGCGCCGAAGAACGCCCGCTGGTGTTTGGCGGCAATGATGTTCCGGGCGTGATGATGGCCGGCGCCATGCGCAGCTATCTCAATCGCTATGCGGTGGCGCCTGGCAAGAGGGTCGCGGTCTTCACCACCAATGACAGCGGCTATGCGCTGGCGAATGACCTTGAGGTCTCCGGCGTAAACGTCGCGGCCCTCATCGACAGCCGGCGTGATGCGGCCATCGCTTACTCCGGCAAGGCGCGGCTGGTGCACGGTGGCTTTGTGTCGAATGTGCAGGGAAGCAAAGCCGTCGAAGGCATCGAGATCTGGCGCGAAGGCCAGCGGGAGACGCTCGATATCGATAGTCTCGCCATGTCCGGCGGGTTTTCGCCGGTCATTCATCTGGCCTGCCATCGCGGCGGAAAACCCCGCTGGTCGGACGAGCATTCAGCCTTTCTCGCGCCCGACGGTCTTTCGGACCTCACGCTTGCGGGATCGGCTGCCGGTGTCTTCGGCCTTCAGGCAGCCATGATGTCTGGAGCAAAAGCTGCCGAGGCGGCTCTTGCCGATCTTGGTGTCGCCCATGCAGGCGTCGCTATGCCTCTTGTCGAGGGGGAGATCGTCCCGGAACCTGCCAAGCCGCTCTGGTCGATCCCCGGCATCAAGGCAAAGGCCTTTGTCGACTATCAGAATGATGTGCATCTGAAGGATCTGGGGCTCGCCGTACAGGAAGGCTATGGCCATGTGGAGCTTGCCAAGCGCTATACGACGAACGGCATGGCGACCGATCAGGGCAAGCTTTCCAATGTGAATGCCATCGGCCTGCTGGCGGAAGCGCGGCGCATTTCACCGGCAGAGGTTGGCACCACGACGTTTCGGCCCTTCTACACGCCTGTGTCCTTCGGCGCGCTGGCCGGCGCATCGCATGGCAAGCACTTCCAGCCGGTGCGCAGATCACCGCTGCATGGCTGGGCTGAGAAGAATGGGGCGACATTCGTCGAAACCGGTCTTTGGTATCGCTCCGCCTGGTTTCCAAGGGCCGGCGAAACCGGCTGGCGTGCAAGCGTTGACCGCGAAGTGAAGACGGTCCGCTCAGCGGTCGGGCTTTGCGATGTTTCTATGCTCGGCAAGATCGAGATCTGCGGGCCGGATGCAGCGGAGTTTCTCAACCGCATCTATTGCAACGCCTTCCTGAAACTGCCGGTCGGCAAGGCGCGCTATGGCTTGATGCTGCGCGAGGATGGCTTCATCTATGACGACGGCACCAACAGCCGGATGACTGAAGATCGCTATTTCATGACGACAACGACAGCCTATGCGGCTGGCGTGATGAACCATCTGGAGTTTTGTGCGCAGGCGCTGTGGCCGGAGCTGGATGTGCGGCTGGCCTCCGTCACCGACCAATGGGCGCAGATGGCGGTGGCAGGGCCGAAATCTCGCGCAGTGCTTGAGCAGCTTGTCGACGACGATATCTCCAACGATGCCTTTCCCTATCTCGGCGCTAAAGACGTGTCGCTGCTTGGCGGACGCCTGAGGGGCCGCCTGTTTCGCATCTCGTTTTCCGGTGAACTGGCCTTTGAGCTCGCCGTGCCGGCTGATTTCGGCGAAAGCATTGCCGATGCGGTGATGTTGGCTGGCAAGGCGCACGGCATCTGCGCCTATGGCGTGGAGGCTTTGTCGGTGCTGCGCATCGAAAAGGGTCATGTTACCCATAACGAGATCAATGGCACGGTGGTGCCGGCCGATCTCGGCTTTGGAAAGATGGTCTCGACAGCCAAGCCGGATTTCATCGGCAGGCAGATGGTCGGGCGTGAAGGGCTTGTCGATGCGATGCGACCGCAACTGGTGGGCGTCGTGCCGCTCGATCCGACCGTCAGTTTTCGCAGCGGCGCGCATATCCTGAAGAAGGATGCCGCAGCGACGCTTGAAAACGACGAAGGCTATGTGACGTCCAGCTGCTTTTCTCCGCATGTCGGCTCCACCATCGGCCTTGCCCTCGTCAAGGGCGGTGCATCCCGCCATGGCGAGGAGGTGCAGATCTGGAACGGTCTGCGCAATGAGTTTGCCATAGGGCGCCTCGTCAGCCCTGTGTTTGTCGATCCGGCCCATGAGAAGCTCCATGTCTGAACCCATTGAATCGCCGGTCCGCATGACCGAATTTCCGCTTGTTCGCCGCCCGCCGATTGTCCGTGAGGGTGTCTTGCAGCTGGGCGGGCTCGCGCTCACCGCGCCTTCTTCCGGCCAGGTTCTGCAACTCATGGCGCGACCGGGCACGGTGACAAAGAGCGATATCCTGACGGCGCTGGAGGGCGGTGAGGCCGCCGATCTTCGCCCGGCCGGTCCGGGACAATGGCTTCTGGTGTGCGATAGTCCTTCTGCCATTGCCATGCTGGAGCGGCAGTTCGGGGCACGAATGCATGTGGTTGACCAGACGCATGGCCGCAGCCGCATCCAGCTATCCGGGCAGAACGTGCGTCAGGTTCTGGCCAAGGCAACCGGGGTGGATCTGCACCCGGCCGAATTTCCTGTCGGTCATGCGGTCATGACCCTGCTTGGCCATATCGGTGCCAATCTGGCCCGCACCGGCGACAATATTTACGAGCTGCTGGTGCTGCGTGGCTTTGCAGAAAGTCTCTGGGGTGAGCTTCAGGTGATGGCGGCTGAATATGCAGGTGGACAGGCCTGATCTTTTCCACCGGGCATGTGTCACACCCGCAGCGGTAAATCCCTTGCAGCTCGACGGTTTTTGGTAGACCATAATACCCGAAACGATTGCATGGGTATTCGGTATGATGATTTCTTCCGGCGAGGGGGCCATTCGCGTTGAACGCCCCACCAAGACTTTGCGTGAGCTTGCGCTGGAAAAGGTTCGCGACGCCATCATCAGCGGCCATTTCAAGCCGGGTGAGCGGCTTGTCGAGCGCGATCTCTGCGCCCAGCTCGGGGTCAGCCGCACGATCGTGCGCGAGGTTCTGCGCCATCTGGAATCGGAAGGTCTTGTCACCAACCCGACCAATAAGGGCCCGATGGTGGCTCTGCTGGATATCGGCGAGGCCCGGCAGATCTACGAGATCCGTGGTGCGCTGGAAGGCATGGCCGCCAAGCTCTGCGCTGAAAAAGGCGATCCTGACCTCGTCGCGCAACTGGATGCAGCGCTTGCCAGCATTCGCAAAGCCTATGCGCTGAATGACATGCGGAGCGTTCTGGAGGAAACCACGGGCTTTTATGAAGCGCTGTTTACCCGCGTGGAACGGCAGATTGCCTGGGGCGTCGTGAAGCTGATGACCGTGCGGATCAACCATTTGCGGTCTATGACGATCAAGACCGAGGGGCGTTCTGTCGATGGACCAAAACAGATGCAATTGATCGTCGACGCGATCCGCGCCGGCAATGGTGCGGCAGCGGAACGGGCTGCCATAGACCATGTGCGGGCCGCTGCGGCTATTGCCGACGCCGTTCTTTCAGCGCAGGTGCCGGCGGCGGAAAGCTAACGACCCCCATTCCGCGAGATTCTTAGCCGCCTAATTTCACCTGCCCATCTGTCGGGCTCCGGCGGCAGGGCAGAAGCAGATGCACGCGGTAATTTCCTAAAAAGAAAAAAACATTCTCTTTAGACAAGTTGCTTGACTCGTAAATTCTTTGGCATACCATAATATCAACAGTCAAAATGTGGTGTGCCAATGACCATCCAGATCCGGAAAACCCTGCTGCAGATCGAAACGACCCTGATCGAGGGCGGCAAGGAGGCGCCAATACCGCTGAAACTGTTTTCAGCCTTTGCCGTTGTGAAAAACCCTTGGGCCGGGCGCGGCTATATCGAAGATCTGAAGCCGGAAATCCATGCGGCTGCGCCCATTCTCGGCGCGCTTTTGACGGGCATGATCATCGATGCGGTCGGCTCGGGTGCTGCCGTCGAGGCCTATGGCAAGACGGCGCTGGTCGGTCTTGATGGTGAGCTGGAACATGCTTCGGCGCTCATCCATACGCTGCGTTTCGGCAATCACTACCGCACGGCTGTCGGCGCAAAATCCTATCTTGCCTTTTGCAATACGCGCGGGCCGGCCAATGCGCCGATCATGATCCCGCTGATGGACAAGAATGACGAGGGCCGCCGTTCGCACTATCTCACCATCCAGACCTCCATTCCCGATGCACCGGCCGCCGACGAAATCGTCGTGGGTCTTGGCGCCTCTGTCGGCGGTCGTCCGCATCATCGCATTGGCGATCGCTATCAGGATCTGCGCGATCTTGAGCAGGATCTCGCCAATCCGGCCGGCGTCTAGGGTTGATGGCGATGGCTGCGATGGAACCCTCTGCCGCGCGTTTTGATCCGCAGCCCTTTCTGCGCCGGGTCACTGCCGATGGGACAGCCTATGTCGATCTGGGCCGGGGCGAACCCGTCGTGCTCATTCATGGCGTCGGCATGCGGCTGGAGGCGTGGGGTCCGCAGCTTGGCGCTCTCAGCCAGACGCACCGCATCATTGCCGTGGACATGCCGGGCCATGGCGAGAGCGTGCCCTTGCCGAAAGGTAGCGATCTTGCCGCATTTGTTGCCTGGTTCGGCCGGTTTCAGGAAAGCCTGTCGCTTGGTCGCGTCAATCTCGCCGGTCATTCCATGGGGGCCTTGATTGCTGGCGGCGCTGCTGCAACATTCCCCAAGCGCATCCGCCGCGTCGCATTGCTGAACGGCGTGCACAGGCGGGATGCCGAAGCAAAGTCTGCCGTTCTGGCGCGGGCCGCTGCCATTCCCGTGTCGGGTATTGATGTCGATGGCCCCGTCAAGCGCTGGTTTTGCGATGACGAGATCAGCCATCGGGCTGGCGCCCTGACGCGCAGCTGGCTGACGCAGATGGATCACGATGCCTATGCGACGGCTTACAGTGCCTTTGCGGCAGGCGATGCCGTCTATGCGGATGCCTGGCGGCACGTTCAGTGCCCGGCTTTGTTTCTGACCGGGTCGGACGATCCCAATTCGACGCCTGCCATGGCAGACGCCATGGCAAAGCTTGCGCCGCATGGCTATGCGCGCATCATCGAGGGCCATCGCCATATGGTCAATCTGACGGCACCGGATGACGTCAACCGCCTGCTCCGTGAATGGCTGGCTACACCGGAGGTGACAGGATGACGATGTCGCTTGATGATCCGCGGGCGCTGCGCGATGCCTTCGGGGCCTTTGCAACGGGTGTGACGGTGGTGACTACCATCGGCCCTGACGCAAAGCCGATCGGCTTTACCGCCAATTCCTTCAGCTCTGTTTCGCTCGATCCGCCGCTTCTTTTGGTCTGTCTTGCCAAGACCTCCCGCAATTTTTCCGCCATGACGACGGGACAGGGATTTGGCGTCAACATTCTGTCCGATGCGCAGAAGGATGTGTCGAACACGTTTGCGCGGCCCGTCGAGGATCGCTTTGCCACTGTCGACTGGGCGCCGGGCCCGCATGGCGCGCCGATCCTCTCCGATGTGGCAGCCTGGTTCGATTGCAGCCTGTCTCAGGTCATCGATGCCGGCGATCACGTCATCCTTCTCGGTCGTGTCGAGGCTTTCGACAATAGTGGCCGAAACGGCCTTGGCTATGCGCGCGGCGGCTATTTCACGCCCTTGCTGGCGGGCAAGGCAGTTTCCTCTGCAGCTGTCGGGCATCTGCGTCTCAGCGCCGTCGTCGAGCGGCAGGGCGAGGTGCTTGTGATTGGCGAAGAGGCCTATGGCCTGCCCGGCTGCGATATCGATCAGGGCGATCCGCTCGAGGCACTGAAAGCGCATCTGGAGGCGGTGACCGGCCTGCCGATGACGATCGGCTTTCTTTATTCGGTCTATGAGGGCCTCACCGACGGGCGCCAGCATCTCGTCTATCGTGCCTTTGCCGGCGAGGGCCCGGTCTCCACTGGGCGCTTTGTACCCATCGATACGCTGGCGCAGGCGGCTTTCGAGACCCCAGCCACGGCCGATGTTCTGAAGCGCTTTGCCATGGAAAGTTCGATCGGCAATTTCGGCGTCTATTTCGGCAATGAGATTGCCGGACGCGTTCATTCCATCGCCAGGAAGGCCTGACAATGAAGTTCTCTCTCTTCGTCCATATGGAACGGCTGGATGCAGGCCAGAGCCACAAGAGCCTTTACGAGGAGTTTGTGAAGCTGTGCGAGATTGCCGACAAGGGCGGCATGCACGCGATCTGGACCGGCGAACACCATGGTATGGATTTCACCATTGCGCCGAACCCATTCGTGACGATTGCCGATCTTGCCCGCCGCACCTCGAATGTCCGGCTTGGCACCGGCACCGTGATCGCGCCCTTCTGGCACCCGATCAAGCTTGCCGGCGAAGCGGCCATGACCGATCTCATCAGCGATGGCCGTCTCGATATCGGCATTGCCCGCGGCGCCTATTCGTTTGAATATGAGCGGCTGATGCCGGGGCTGGATGCCTGGGGTGCCGGCCAGCGCATGCGCGAGCTGATCCCGGCGGTCAAGGGTATCTGGCAGGGCGACTATGCCCATGATGGCGAGTTCTGGAAATTTCCCTCCACCACGTCTGCCCCGAAGCCGCTGCAGGCGCCCATCCCGATCTGGGTCGCGGCGCGCGATCCCAACAGCCACGATTTTGCCGTGGCCAACGGCTGCAATGTGCAGGTGACGCCGCTTTGGAGCGGAGACACGGAAATCAACAGCCTGATGGATCGCTTCAACGCGGCCTGCGAAAAGTCGCCGGATGTTGAGCGTCCGAAGATCATGTTGCTTCTGCACAGTTACGTCGCTGCCGACCAGGCGGATATCGAAACGGCAGCCCAGGAACTCAGCGTCTACTACAACTACTTCTTTGCCTGGTTCAAGAACGAGCGGCCGATCCACCAGGGCCTGATCGAGCGCCTGAGCGAAGAGGATATGGCGGCCAATACCGTGGTTTCGCCCGAGGTGATGAAGGCCAATCTCGCAATCGGCACGGCCGAAGAAATGATTGCCCAGCTGAAGCGCTACGAGGCGCTGGGCTATGACGAATATTCGTTCTGGATCGACACTGGCATGCCGTTTGAGCGCAAGAAAGCCTCGCTTGAGCGCTTCATTGCCGATGTCATGCCGGCTTTTGCGGAGTAGAGCGATGCAGCGCTTCCAGCTTTACATCGATGGCACATTCGAAGACGGGCAGGCCCGCTTCGACAGTCTTGATCCGGCAACCGGAGACGTCTGGGCGGATATGCCGGAAGCGCGCGAAATGGATGTGGACCGTGCGGTCAGAGCTGCGGAGCGCGCCCTTCACGAGGGGGCCTGGCCGAAGATGACGGCAACGCAACGCGGCAAGCTGCTCTACAGGCTTGCCGATCTTATCTCGGCGAATGCCGCGCGTCTGGCGGAACTGGAAACGCGCGATACCGGCAAGATCATCCGCGAAACTTCGTCCCAGATTGCTTATGTTGCGGATTATTATCGCTATTATGCAGGCCTTGCCGACAAGATCGAAGGTGCAGTCCTGCCCATCGACAAGCCGGATATGGAGGTCTATCTGCGCCGCGAGCCTGTCGGCGTGGTGGCCATGGTCGTGCCGTGGAACAGCCAGCTGTTTCTCTCGGCGGTGAAGATCGGTCCGGCGCTGGCGGCCGGCTGCACCATGGTGGTCAAGGCTTCCGAGGATGGCCCGGCACCGCTTCTGGAGTTTGCCCGGCTGGTGTATGAGGCGGGCTTTCCGCCGGGTGTCGTCAATATCATCACCGGTTTTGGTCCCTCCTGCGGGGCAGCACTCACTCGTCACGCCAAGGTCGCCCATGTGGCCTTTACCGGCGGGCCGGAAGCAGCCCGCCATGTGGTACGCAATTCGGCGGAGAACCTTGCCTCCACATCGCTGGAGCTTGGCGGCAAGTCGCCCTTCATCGTCTTTGCCGATGCCGATCTCGACAGTGCCGTGAATGCGCAGGTGGCCGGAATTTTTGCCGCCACCGGGCAGTCCTGCGTTGCCGGCTCGCGCCTGATCATCGAGGCTAAGGTCAAGGACGTGTTTCTCGAGCGCCTGACGGCGAAGGCGCAAGCGATCCGCATCGGCAGCCCGCTCGACATGGCAACCGAAGTCGGCCCCTTGGCAACAAAGCGCCAGCAGGATCACGTCGATGCCCTGGTTGCCGCTTCACTTGCCGCCGGTGCCCGGCTGGTGACGGGCGGCACGCGCCCGGCAGGACCGGGCAATTTCTACCCGCCGACGATTCTCGATTGCGACGGTATTTCCTCGCCATCGATGGTCGAGGAGTTTTTCGGCCCGGTTCTTTCCGTCGTCTCCTTCGAGACGGAAGAGGAGGCGCTGTCACTGGCTAATGACACGCGCTACGGCCTTGCCTCTGGCGTGTTTACCCAGAACCTTGCCCGCGCTCACCGGATGAGCCGCGGCATTCATGCGGGCGTTGTGTGGATCAACACCTATCGGGCGGTGTCTCCCATCGCGCCCTTTGGCGGCCATGGCCTGTCTGGCCACGGGCGCGAGGGCGGCATGGCGGCGGTGCTTGATTATACGCGCACCAAGACCGTCTGGCTGAACATATCCGACATGCCGTTCCCCGATCCCTTCGTGATGCGGTGAGCCGATGTTTTACGAGATCCGCACCTATCGACTGAAGAACGGCGCCATTCCCGGCTATCTGAAGGTGGTGGGAGACGAGGGCATCGCCATCCAGAAAAAGCATCTGGGCGACCTGCTTGGCTACTTTTTCTCGGAAATCGGCCCGATCAACGAGATCGTGCATATCTGGGCCTATTCGAGCCTCGACGATCGTGAGGCGCGGCGCGCCCGGCTGGCCGCCGATCCCGACTGGCAGGCCTTTTTGCCGAAGATCCGCGACCTGATCGAGGTTGCCGACAACAAGATCATGAAGGCAGCACCCTTCTTTTTGCCAGGAGAACACTGACCTTTTTCGATGAAAACCAGGTTCCGGCCGGAACGACCAGAAGAAGCATCACGGCGGCCGAAATCCTTCATGCGCAGTCACGAACAGCGATTAAAACAAGGATAAGGGAACATGACGAGCAAGACCATCATCGCATCACTGGCCGTATTGCTGGGAGTAGCCGGCCAGAGCTTTGCTGCCGACATGGTGTTCACCAGTTGGGGTGGCACCACGCAGGACGTGCAGAAGGCGGCCTGGGCCGATAAATTCACCGCCAAGGAAGGCATCAAGGTGCTTCAGGACGGCCCCACCGATTACGGCAAGATCAAAGCCATGGTCGAGGCCAATGGCGTGAACTGGGACGTGGTTGATGTGGAAGGCGACTATGCCATCCAGGCCGGCAGCCAGGGACTTCTGGAAAAACTCGACTTCTCGGTGATCGACAAGTCGTCGCTCGATCCGCGTTTCGTCACCGATTACTCGGTTGGCAGCTTCTATTATTCCTTCGTCATCGGCTGCAACAAGGATGCGACCACTGCCTGCCCTAAAAGCTGGGCGGACCTGTTCGACACGAAGAAATTCCCCGGCAAGCGCACCTTCTACAAGTGGTCGGCGCCGGGTGTGATCGAGGCCGCGCTTCTGGCCGATGGCGTTGCCGCTGACAAGCTCTATCCGCTTGATCTCGACCGCGCCTTCAAGAAGCTCGATACGATCAAGGCCGATATCATCTGGTGGTCCGGCGGCGCTCAGTCGCAGCAATTGCTGGCCTCTGCCGAAGCGCCCTTCGGCTCCTTTTGGAACGGCCGCCTGACGGCGCTTTCCGCCACGGGCGTCAATGTCGAGACCTCCTGGGCGCAGAATATCACGGCAGCCGACGCGCTTGTTGTTCCGAAAGGCACGAAGAACAAGGAAGCCGCGATGAAGTTCATCGCCTTTGCCACGTCTGCACAGGGGCAGGCGGACATGGCAGCCGGCACCGGCTATGCGCCTGTCAACGTCAAGTCTCCGGCGCTGATGGACCCGGCCATTGCCAAGACGCTGCCTGACCAGCAGACTGCCTCGCAGATCAATGCGGACATGGCCTATTGGGCAAAGAATCGCGATGCGATCGGCGAGCGCTGGTACGCCTGGCAGTCGAAGTAACACTGCACTGTTTCAGCGTTCCGCTCTGGGCTCCTTCGCCAGGGCGGAACGCGAGATCGCCATGCTGCTGCGGCAGCCTTACGGTTCCCTGCAATCGAGACGGAGCGTGACGTGATGGCCATGGTTAGTCTTGCCAAACCGGACAATGAGAAGCGCAATGCGCGTCGCAGGCCTGTCTTGTCGCGCGATTTCGTGTCGATACTTCCGGCGCTCTTGCTGGTTCTCGTGTTTTTCGTCGCACCTGTGCTGGCGCTTCTGTCACGCAGTGTCACCGAGCCGGTTTTCGGGCTGCAGAATTATATCGCACTGCTCGGCAGCTCCACCTATCTGAAGATCTTTTTCAACACGTTCTTCGTGTCCGTGCTGGTCACTGTCATCTCACTCGTCATCGGCTTTCCGGTGGCTTGGACGCTGGCCATCATGCCGCAGCGCTGGGCCATGGTGGTGTTTGCCATCGTTCTCTTGTCGATGTGGACCAATCTTCTGGCGCGCACCTATGCCTGGATGGTTCTTCTGCAAAGAACCGGCGTCATCAACAAGACGCTGATGGGCATGGGCGTCATCGACCAGCCGCTGACTATGGTCAACAATCTCATCGGGGTGACGATCGGCATGACCTATATCATGCTGCCTTTCATCGTCATTCCGCTCTATGGCGTCATCCGCAAGATCGATCCGGCCATTCTGCAGGCCGCAGCCCTCTGCGGCGCCACGCGCTTCCAGTCGCTGAGGCTCGTGCTTTTGCCGCTGGCGGCACCGGGCATGATAGCCGGGGCGCTGATGGTCTTCGTCATGTCGCTTGGCTATTTCGTCACGCCCTCGCTGCTCGGCGGCACGGCCAATATGATGCTTGCCGAACTGATTGCGCAATTCGTCCAGTCGCTGGTCAACTGGGGCATGGGGGGAGCTGCAGCGCTTGTGCTTCTGGTGGTGACCTTGAGCCTTTATGCACTGCAGCTTCGGCTGTTTGGCCTGGCCGGCGGGGAAAGGACCTGAAATGCTGCTTAATTTCAACAGCCTGGGGATTTGGAAGTGGGCGCTTTTGACCATCACGGTTCTGACTGCCGCCTTCCTGCTGATGCCAATCCTGTTCATCGCTGCGTTGTCCTTCGGCTCATCCCAATGGCTGATCTTCCCGCCACCCTCCTGGACACTGAAGTGGTATGGCGCGCTGTTGTCCGATCCGCGCTGGCTTGAGGCGGCCTGGACCAGTTTTCGGATCGCCCTGATCGTCACCTTCTTTTCGGTGCTAATCGGCCTTGTTGCCTCCTTCGGGCTTGTGCGCGGGCGCTTCATGGGACGCAGCACTCTGCGCGCCCTGTTCATGACACCGATGATCCTGCCGGTCGTGGTGCTGGCGGTGGCGCTCTATGCCTTCTTCCTGAGGATCGGGCTGAATGGCACGACGACGGGCTTTGTCATCGCGCATCTGATTGTGGCGCTGCCGTTTTCCATTCTGGCGCTGACCGGTGCGCTGGAAGGCTTTGACAAATCCATCGAGGATGCGGCCGTGCTTTGCGGTGCATCACCGCTTCGCGCCAAGCTGCAGATCACGCTGCCCTGTATCAGCCACGGCCTGTTTTCGGCGGCCATCTTCTCCTTCCTCACCTCTTGGGATGAGGTGGTGCTGGCCATCTTCATGGCGAGCCCGACGCTGCAGACGCTGCCGGTCAAGATCTGGGCGACGCTGCGGCAGGATCTGACGCCGGTGATTGCCGCGGCCTCGACCCTTCTCATCATTGTCACCGTGCTGTTGATGCTGATTGCAGCGGCGGTGAAAAAAGGACTGAAAGCATGACGCCCTTCCTGCAGATCACTGGCATCGCCAAGCAATACGGGCCTGTGATGGCGGTGAAGGATGTCAATCTCACCGTCGACCACGGCGAGTTCATGACTTTTCTCGGCCCCTCCGGCTCGGGCAAGAGCACCACGCTGTATATTCTGGCGGGTTTCGAGCAGCCAACGCGCGGGGATATCCTGCTGAACGGCAAGACGATCCTCGATACGCCGTCGCATAAGCGCAATATTGGCATGGTCTTCCAGCGCTACACGCTGTTTCCGCACCTGAGCGTCGGCGAAAACATCGCCTTTCCGCTGAAAGTGCGCGGCTGGTCGAAGGCTGCAATCACCGAGCGGGTGCGCCAGATGCTGTCTCTGGTCAGGCTCGAAGGTTTCGAGGATCGCAAGCCGGTTGCCATGTCCGGCGGTCAGCAGCAGCGCGTGGCGCTGGCACGGGCGCTTGCCTATGATCCACCGGTTCTGTTGATGGACGAGCCACTGTCTGCGCTCGACAAGAAACTGCGTGAGGAAATCCAGCATGAGATCCGCCGCATCCACCAGCAGACGGAAGTGACCATTCTCTATGTCACCCACGACCAGGAGGAGGCGCTTCGTCTGTCGGATCGAATCGCTGTGTTTTCAAAGGGCGTCATCGACCAGATCGGCACCGGCCAGCAATTGTACAACGATCCTTCGACGCGTTTCGTCGCCGAGTTCATTGGCGACAGCAATTTCATCGATACGGATGTGGTGTCCGTCAACGGACGGTTTGCAAGGCTGGCACTTGCCAATGGTGCGGTGATCGACGGGGTGCCGACGCATGGAACGGATTTTCGCCAAGGCCGGGCCTCGCTACTCCTGCGACCGGAACGGATAGACCTTCGCCTTGGCAAGAGTGAGGGCGTGCTGCCAGGCGCGGTTCGCGAGATCACCTTCCTTGGCAATCATGTGCAGGTGAGCGTCGATACACAGCTTGCAGCACCTGTTGATGTGCGCCTGCCCTTTGGACATGCGGCGCTCGGTGGCCTGGCGCCCGGCCTTGACGTGTCCCTCGACTTCAAGATTGCCGAAACCCACGCCTTCCAGTTGGAAGACAGGGTACCTGCCTCCTGATTTTCCGCTGACCCGGCCACAATATCTTTGCGGCCGGGTCACTTTACAGAAAGGCTTGGCTCAGCGGGCGAGCCAGCCGCCATCGACGGCAAGCACCTGGCCGGTGACGTAACCACTGGCAGGAGCGCAGAAGAACAGCACGGCCGTATCAAGGTCTGAGGGTTCGCCCCAGCGGCCGGCGGGAATGCGCTCGAAGATCGAGCGGCTGCGATTGGCATCATTGCGCAGCGCTTCGGTATTGTCGGTGTCCATATAGCCGGGCGCGATGGCGTTGACAGTAATGCCGTTGGGGGCAAGCTCATTGGCCATCAGCTTGGTCAGGCCCGCCACCGCATGCTTGCTCGATGTGTAGGAGGCGACGCGAATGCCGCCCTGGAACGACAGAAGCGAGGCGATGTTGACGATGCGGCCGGCAAGACCCTTGTCGCGCATGTGGCGCACCACCGCCTGAGACAGCATGAATGTGCTCTTCAGGTTGATGTTCATGATGTCGTCCCAGTCCTTCTCGGAGAAATCCGTGAAGTCGGCGCGACGGATCTGGCCGGCATTGTTGACGAGGATGTCGATATTGCCGTCCTGGGTGAGGCCTTCGACGACCGCGCTTAGGCCGGAAGGATCGGCAAGATCATAGACCACTTCCTCGAAGCGTCGGCCAAGCGCCTCTACCTTCTGGCGCGTATCCGGCATGGGACGAGAGCCAAGGGCGATGATGTCGGCGCCAGCGCCCGCCAGCGCCAGCGCCAGTCCCTGGCCAAGGCCGGTGCGCGCGCCCGTCACCAGGGCGCGCTTTCCGGAAAGATCAAACAGGTTCATGGGGGAAATCCTTACTTCAGGTCCTTCATGGGCACGAAATCCATGTCCGTGAAGGACTGGTTGTCGCCGGCCATGCTCCAGATGAAGGCATAGGATGTCGTGCCCGAGCCGCAATGAATGGACCAGGGTGGCGACAGAACGGCCTGTTCGCTGCGTATGATGAGGTGGTCTGTGGCCTGCGGGCGTCCCATCAGGTGTACGACGAAGGCATCGTCCGGGATCTCGAAATAGACGTAGGCTTCCATGCGCCGGTCATGCAGATGCGCCGGCATGGTGTTCCACACGCTGCCCGGTTCAAGCCGGGTCAGGCCCATCAGCAGTTGGCAGGTCGGCAGAACCTTCGGATGGATATACTGGTAGAGCTTGCGCTTGTTGCAGGTGGCCTGGTCGCCGAGATGGTTTTCAATCGCATCCGCCTTGGCGACAATGCGCGACGGAAAGCTTGCATGGGCCGGCGCGCTGTTGATGTAGAATTTCGCCGGCGTGGTGGCATCTGCGCTTTCGAAGGAAATTTCGCGCACGCCCATGCCAAGGTAAAGCCCGTCCTGGGAGTCCAGCTCATAGGTCGTGCCATCGGCGATGACGCGGCCCTTGCCGCCGATATTGATGAGGCCCAGTTCACGGCGCTCCAGCAGGTAATCCGTACCGACGGTCTTGGCGAATTCCGCTCCGATGACAAGCGGTGCTGTCGTCGGCATGGCGCCGGCAACCAGCATGCGGTCGTAATGCGTATAGGCGGCATTGATCTCGCCGGCTGCAAACAGGGTCTCGATCATGAAGTTCTGGCGCAGTTCGGCGCTCGTCATGGCTTCCGACTGGCTGTAATGCACGGCGTGGCGGGTTTCGATCCGGGTGGTCATGGGGTGTCTCCTTCTCCCGTGGATGGTTATTCGAACAGATCCGGATGCTGCGCCTCAAGCCTTGGCAGGTCATGCAGCAATTCCGACAGATGGCTGGTCATGGCGGCGCTGGCCGCCGTCTCGTCGCGGGCATCAATGGCCCGCATAATGGCGCGGTGTTCTTCCGTCAGCTGGGTCAGACGGTCGCCGGCATGCAGCGACAGGCAACAGGCGCGATCGATATGGGCCTTCAGGTCCTCCACGACCTGCCAGGCCATCGGCAGGCCTGCACCTTCGGCCAACGTCTTGTGGAAAAGATCGTCATACCGGCGAAACTCGGCGCGATAGCCGGCTTGAGCGGCACGCTCCTGTTCCTTCAGGCAATCCTCCAGCCGCGTGCGTGCGTGGAAGTGAAAGGCATTGCAGGCGGCCTTGACGACGGCGGTCTCGATCGTTTCCCGAATGAAGGCGGCCTGCATCAGCTTGGAGACGGAAATTTTGGCAATGACCGCACCGCGCTGCGGCAGGATCTCGACAAGCCGGCTCTTGGCCAGCGCGATCAGCGCCTCGCGGCCGGGCTGGCGCGATGAACCATAGCGCTCGCCGATTTCCTGTTCCGAAATGCGCGCGCCGGGCGAAAGCGTGAGCGTCAGGATATCGCCGCGCAACTGCCGCTCTACTTTGTGGGCCATGCTTTCCGACAGGGTTTTGACACTCATGGAGAAGCCTCATTCGTGCTTTGCGTACACTTCCATACAATGTCATACGATAGTGCGCAACCTCCGGCAAACAGGGCCAGCTATGTCAGGAAACGTGCAGCGTCAGCGACGGTTGAGGTCGATCAGCGACTTTGAAAGCCCGTCCGGCACCTTGCCATGGCGCAGCCAGTAGAGAGCCAGTGGCCAGAGCGTATCGCGAAAGCGATCATGGAAGAAAGCGAAGTGGCCGATGCTATCATGGCCGATATCCTTCGGCCTTACATGCAGGTGCAGCCGGTTGGCCGAGGTGAAATAGGCGAGAAGCCGATTGACGGCCCCCACCGTGCCGTGCGGATCGTCCGACAGGCTGACAGCCAGGATGGCCGCCGTCACCTGCAAGAAGCGTTCGCGCAGAAGAGTGGCTTCGGTGCGTCCATTGATCATGCGACCCGGACGGATGGTCTCTTCGAAGCGGGCGCCCATCCGGCTCCAGTCGGTGGCAATGCCGGCGGGTGTATCTTCCATCCAGCCCAACCGCTTGGCAGGGAAATAGCCGAAGATGCGGGTAAGGATCGGCATAACGATGTGCCATTTCCACAGCATGAGCAGGCGTTCGCGCAGGGCATAATCGCGCCAATAGGCATATTGCGCCCCGACCGACACCACGCGGCGAATGCGTCTTGCCGAGGGTGCGAGACCCAGCGCAAAGCCGCCGATCGAATGGGCAACGATATGGGTTGGCCGATCGCCAAACCGGTCGGCGGCAAATCGCAGCGCGCCTTCAAAATCCTTTTCGCCCCAATCGGCCCAATCGGCATTGAACCCCCGCATGCGGGCTGGACGCGATTCGCCGATACCGCGATAATCATAGGTCAGTACATCATAGCCATGGGCATGCAGATAGGCGGCAAACCGGCCATAGTAGCGACAGCGAACCGAGGTCGCCGAGGTGATGATGACGACCGGGCGTGGCGTGTCGGCACATCCGTTGCCGCTCCACAGGAAGCCACCCAGGGAATAGCCGTCAGTGGCCGGGAAACGGACCGGTTTGGCAACCTGAGATGAAGCCGAAGTTGCAGCGTCTGACATGGTTCATCCTCACCTGTGAAATGCAAGGTTGCCATCTTGCGCTGTGTTCGCGCAATACGACAAATGTGCTAATCTCGCGTGCAGGGAGTGAATTGTGCAATTGCGTCAGGCTTGAGACAGAACCATGGCCTGTTTTTCCTGCATGGCCTGTTTGGCCAGAGTTGTAAGCTGGCGGAAATGCGTGGCTCGGGCACTGGTCCTGCGCCAGAAAAAACCGATTTCACGATGCGCCGGCCAGTCGCTGATGGTCAGAAGCGCAACATTGCCCTCGCGCATGAATTCGCTTTTCACGTAAAGCTCGGGAAACAGCGAAAGGCCCATCTCAATCGAAACCATCTGGCGGATCGCATCGAGGCTTGTTCCCTCGTAGTCATCGGCCATCAGCGCGCCCGACAGAGCCGCCAGTTCGCGGACATTTTCCAGAAGCCGGTGGCCGCGCCCGAGTGTCAGCAATGGCTCGCCCTTCAACTCCTTGAGCATGACGGATCCGCGATGCGCCAGCCGGTGATTGCCGGCGACGCCGAGGAAGATCTGTTCGACGCAGACGGACTGGAAGGTGAATGCGTCTTCCTCTTGCGGGCGCTGGCCGAGCGCGCAGTCGATTGTGCCATTGCGCACCTGTTCCTCCAGCAGAGCCGGCCGATCTTCCCGCACATGCACCCGAAGGGCCGGATAGCGTCTATGCAGTTCCGGCAGGAAGAAGGGCAGAAAATAGGGGCCGAAGGTGGGGACGACGCCCAGCCGCATCAGCGAGCCGAGATTGTCGCGCCCGGCAGAGGCAAGCGTGACGATATCGTCCAGCGTGGCCAGCACCTCTCGTGCGGCGGCCACGACATCCGCGCCGACAGCCGACATCGCGATGGCGCCGGGCGTACGCTCCACAAGGCTCACACCAAGCTGCTTCTCCAGTAGCGCGATCTGCACGGAAAGGGTCGGTTGCGACACGTGACACTGCTCTGCTGCGCGCCCGAAATGCCGGGTGGCATCGAGAGCGACCAGATATTCGAGCTGTCGGTGGCTGGGGCGAAATGGCATGTGATAGAGAATACCTATCAATATTATTCTGTCAATGAATTGGAACTATGGGACTGAGCTTGGCATGTTTCCTGCGCAACCAAGGAGATGTAGCGATGAACCCTCTGCTCAAGGCACTCAAATTCCGGCACACGCTTTTACAGAAGCGGATCGAGCAGGAGCAGAAAGTGCCACAGCCGGATAGCCTGCGCATCATGTCCCTGAAGAAGATCAGGCTACGCATGCGCGAACAGATCGAATTCCTCGAGCGGGCCGGCAATCCGACCAAGCCTCTGATCGTGGTGCGCCGCCGTCGTGTCGATCCCGGCTTTTCCATGGCATGAACAGTCTTCGGCGGGGTGTGGCGCCGTAACCGCTCCCCTGTCAGAGAAGGCGAGGCGCCTGGCGTCTCGCCTTTTTCATGTCTTGGCCGGCCTGTAACGAGGTCCCTTCGGTGCGCGTTCCCATGACTGTGACCGTGCGGCATGCTGTGGCCGGTTGCTGTTTTGCGTAATCCCAATAGAACGGGATGATGGAGCGCGAATGGCACGCGAAAGACAGACCGGCATGAGTGGCAATGGCAGTGAGGACCTGACGCGCGGTTCTGCACACCCGCGTCATCGACGCTCGCTGAAGGGCGAGGAGCGCCGGCAGGCCATCCTGACGGCCGCCATGGCGCGTTTTGCAGCGGACGGTTATCAGAATGCATCCTTTGCAGCGATTGCCGAGGATGTCGGTCTGTCCTTGCCAGGCCTGCTGCATTACTTCCCCACCAAGGTGCATTTGCTTTTAGCGATCCTGGCGCGGCGGGATCTGGAAAGCGCCAAGGCTCTGGATAATCTGAGGCTTCCCTGGAGGCCCCTTCTGGTGGGGCTTGTCGAGCAGGTCCGGCGCAATACCGAGAGTGCCGGTGTCGTGCGTGCCTTTGCCATTTTGAATGCCGAAAGCCTGACACGCGATCATCCGGCCGAGGTCTGGTTTCGCGATCGCTCGGCAGTCCTGATGGCCATATTCGGTGACGTGGTTGCCGATGGCATTGCCGCAGGTGAGATCCGGCCAGAGGTGAGGCCCGACGATATCGCAGCCGAACTGATTGCTCTCATGGATGGCCTGCAGATGCTCTGGCTGCGTGACCGGCAAAGGGTTGATATCGTGTCGATCTTTTCCGGCGCGATTGACCGTCTGGTGGCCGCCATCGAGATCCGCTGAGCGGTCTTCAGCTGGACGGACGACTGTTGGCAGAACGGCTGTTTCGCACCCGTAGTGACAGACTTATATGACATTGAAGACCTTCTGGCGGATAGGTCAGATCGGCTGCGCCGCCAGGCGATAGCGTGGCGGCAATCAGGCGCGTGCCAAACCCCTTGCGGCTCGGGGGCGAAACGGCCGGCCCTCCCTCTTCCTTCCAGAACAGTTCGAGGAGTCCAGGCGTCAGGTGCCATTCGATCTTGACGACACCATGAGCGACGCTGAGGGCGCCGTATTTGGCGGCATTGGTGGCCAGTTCGTGGATGACCAGCGCCAGCCGCGGGGCCGATTCACCATCGAGATTGATGGCCGGGCCAGACAGAAGCAGCCGCTCCGGATCATAGGCAGACAGAAGCGTGCGCAGCAGGGTTTCCACGTCGCTCGGCATTTGCCGGTTCCCGGAGGACAGATGATGGGCCTCCGAAAGCGCCCGCATCCGGCCCTCGAAACGCGGCATGAATTCACCCAGATCATTGCTGGAGCGTGCCGTCATCTGGGCGATGGCCTGCACCAGTTGCATGATATTGCCGACGCGGTGGCGCATTTCGCTTGCCATCACCTCGGACTGTTCCTCCGCTTTCTCAAGGGCGACGACCAGGGTCTGCAGGGCGTGGATGAAGGCGACAGTCAGTCCTCCGAGCAGGACGAAGATAAAGGATGCGATGAAGGCACCGGTCAGCGCGATCGGGCGGATGTTCAGCCAGACCATGATTGCAAAGGCAAGGCCGGCCAGCATTAGGGTGATACCGCCACTGCGCCCGCCCCAGACGGTTGCTATGGCGATAAAGGGGAAGAAGGTGTTGAACGGTGCACCGAACAGCATGTCGCGCACCTGAAACCAGATCAGGCCGGCGACCAGCGCGCAGCCGAACGCCACCAGCTGCCCGACGAGAAACGTCGGTCGCTTGCGCGGCACGAGGTACATCCACCAGGGGCCCTCCGAAAAGATTTTACTCTTCGACATCCATCCTCCGAATTGCGCAAGAATATTCGAACGCAGGGGAATTGATATCGAGATGGAGAAAAAATCGTCAGTGTGGCTTTACGAAAGAAAGGGGTGGGTGGTCAGGGCGGATGGAAAGGTCACTGTTCCGGTGCCTTCAAGACGGCGCCGGCACCCAGGACGACCCAGCCGGCGATCATGGCAAGGCCTCCGACGGGAGCGGCCATGGGAAACAGGCTGCCATGGCCGAAATGCCGCGACAGCAGATCGCCGCAAAACATGAGCGTTCCCAAACCAAGCACGAGGGCAGCCGAATTGGCGGTCTTGATCCGGTGATTGGCAATATAGAGAGCCAGAAGAACCGGGGCATGGGCAAGGCACATGGTGGAGGCCGCGCCGAGCAGACGGGCATCCTCGCCATGGCTTGCGCCTGCGGCCAGCATCACGCCGCAGGCACCCAGAAAGCCGGACAGCATCAGGATCAATGGACGAAAGCCTTGAAGCGTCAACGGTCTATTCCTCGCGATTTTGCATGTGATGGGCCAGCCGCTCAATGGGTGGCCAGATAATGTCGCGCAGCTTCGGGTTTTCGATCACGTCCTGCATGGCGCGAGAGAAGCAGAGCAACCATTCATCCCGCTCAGCGACACCGATTGCAGCGCCGAAATGGCGCGAGCGCAGCCGCGGGTGGCCGTATTTCTCGACATAGACCGGTGGTCCGCCAAGATAGCCGGTCAGATAATCATAGAGCTTGGCTTCGCTTTGGGAGAGATCCGGCGGATGGATGGCGCGGCAGCGCGCAGCTTCCGGCAATTCATCCATCAGCTCATAGAAACGGCTGGCCAGGGCGCGGACAGTTTTGTCCCCGCCAATGGCTTCGTAAAGCGTGATTGTTTCGCTGCTCATGATCCCGCCGTCCGTCGATGAAACATCGCGGGTGTAGACCGGCGGGACCGGGACGGCAAGCGGTCAAGGCGCCGCAGCCGTTCTCCTCACTCCGAGCGGGTCTCAGGGTCGTCCTCAGTGCCAAAGGGCAGAGTGCCTGTCCCGGAAGATTTATCCTTGGCCTTCACCTTGGAGCGGGCATGCGGGCCGGCAGGAAGCGTGGCGCTTTTGTGCTTTTCCGGAGTGTCGGCGCTCTCTAAGGTGTCGGGCGCATCCAGGCTTCCTTCGGCCTTGGAGCGTGCATGTGGACCGGCAGGAAGGGTTGCGCGCTTTTGTGCGTCCGGCTTCGGCTTGCCGTCTGCGGGAACCTGCACCTCTTTATACTCGATCATGATCGTCTCCTTGGTTGTGGTAGCACAACGTTAGGCCAGGCAAGAGGTTCCGCCTGGGGCAGCGCTGCCGCTATGTAGCACCTTCTGCGGCGGCCTGTTCAATGATCTGTTCGGGAATGTCATCAAAGGATGCATAGTTTAAGTTGTAGAGCCGGGAATAAAGCTTGCCATTGCGCATCAGCTCTGCATGGTTGCCGCTTTCGATCAGCTCGCCGTTCTGCAGCACGATGATGCGGTCAGCTTCGCGGATCGTTGCAAGCCTATGGGCGATGACCAGGCCGGTGCGACCCTCCAGCAATTTCACCAGTGCCTTCTGGATCAGCATTTCCGTATAGCTGTCGATATTGGCGGTTGCTTCATCAAGTACGAGGATCTTGGCATCGGCCACCAGCGCGCGGGCAAAACTGATCAGCTGGCGTTGGCCGAGCGAAAGATTTCCGCCGCGCTGGCCAAGAATACTGTCATAGCCATCCGGCATGCGCATGATGAAATCATGCGCGCCGACCGCCTTTGCCGCCTCGATTGCCTGTTCGCGCGTGGCCTCCGTCCGGTGGTAGCGGATGTTTTCCAGAACCGTTCCGGTGAACAGAAAGGGTTCCTGCAGCACCATGGCGATCTGCCGGCCAAGCGAGTCCTGCGTCAGATCCCGTACGTCGTGGCCGCCGACGAGGACGGCGCCCTGCTGCACTTCGTAGAAACGATGGATCAGCGACATGCAGCTGGATTTGCCTGACCCGGTCGGGCCGACAAGGGCGACGGTTTCGCCGGGATTGACTTTGAAACTGACATTCTTCAGCACCGGATGTTTGGGGTTGTAGCCAAAGACGACATCGCGGAATTCCACCGATCCATCCATATCGGCTGACAATGCCCTGGCGTCCGGCTTGTCCTGAATGTCGACGCGCACATCGAGCACATCCGTCAGCCGCTGGCCGGATGCCATGGCGCGCTGCATGACCGAATATTGCAAGGTGAGCGAGCGGATCGGGTCAAAGAAGCGCTGAATATAGAAGAGGAAGGCAACCATCACGCCGACATCCAGCGCCTGGCCGAGAACGCGTGCACCGCCAACCACGATAACCAGCGCCATGGCCACACCCGTCAGGCTGTCGACGATCGGTACCATGACCTGGGCAAAGCGTGCGGCGGTGAGATGCGTGCGCAGGTTTGCGGATGCCTTGTCATCAAACAGCGTGAAATTCACCGACTGGCGATCCATGCCCTGCACGGCGCGCACCCCATGAATGGCTTCGGCCAGCGCGCCGCTTGCCACGGAATTCGTCTCATGCGCGGCCATGAAAGATTTGCGCGCCCGCGGCAGCCAGAAGATACGCACGATGAACAGAACCGGCAAAGCAGAGAGCGTCAGAAGTCCAAGCCCGAAATCGAGGTAGAGCATGACCACGACGATGCCGAGCAGAAGCGTGATATCGCCGACCGATAGAACTGAGGTTTCCAGAAATTCCTGCATGGAATTCACGTCGCCCTGCAGGCGCGACATCAATCGACCGACTTCCGTCTTGTCCATGAAGGACAGGGAGACCCGCTGCAGGTGAGAAAACATGGCGCGGCGAATATCGAAGAGCACGTCTTCGGCCACATTGCCGACCAGTGTTTCCTGCGCATAGCTTGCGCCGTAATTGATGATGATGGCCACGCCGAAGGCAATGAGTGCGGCCAGGAGCGCACTGCGATCGCCGCCCGGCTGCATGCCATGGTCGATGGCGTAGCGAATGATCAGCGGGATGGCGAGCTGCATGGCGGTAAAGACGAGAACGGCGACGACGGCAAGTGCCACCTTGGCGCGATAGGGCCGCACGAAGGCCCAGATGCGTTTGACGATGTTCTTGTCGAACACCTTGCCGAAGATTTCCTCTTCGATACGGTGCGAGCCGACAACCGCGCGGGGCGGGCGGCGTCCATCGTCGCGCACATCGGCGCGCTCGGTTTCCAGTTCCTCGGCCATGGTCATCTCCTCTCCGGCTCAGCCGGTCAGCGCATCGTCGCCGGGACGGATCTGCAGATCATAGAGTGCGCGGTAGCGCCCGTTCCGCGCCAACAGCTCGGCATGGGTTCCCTGTTCGACGATGCGGCCTTCCTCGACGAAGAGAATGCGATCGGCATGCATCAGCGAGCCCAGCCGATGCGCCACGATGATGGTGACGCGTTCGCCGGCATTCAGGCGCATGGCGCTGCGAATGCGCTGTTCCGTTGCCGCATCGATGGCGGCGGTTGAATCATCAAACACCATGACGGCCGGCTTCAGCATCACGGCGCGCGCAATCGACAGGCGCTGCTTCTGCCCGCCCGACAGCGAGACGCCGCGTTCGCCCACCACAGTGCCATAGCTTGCCGGCAGGCCGAGCACATAATTGTGCAGCTGCGCGCTTTCGCTGGCGCGCGCAATCTGGGTTTCCTTGGCCCAGGGGTCGCCATAGGCAATGTTGTTCTCGATGGTCGTGGTGAAGAGGAAGCTATCCTGCTGCACGACGACGACGGCACGGCGCAGCGAGCGCAATGTTACGTCGCGAATGTCCTTACCATCCAGGGTGATGCGGCCCGCGGTCGTATCATAGAAGCGGGGAATGAGATGGGCGATCGTCGATTTGCCGCTGCCTGGCGGCCCGACAATACCGATGGTCTCGCCGCGCCGCACTTCGAAGCTGAGATCTGTCAGCACGGCATTGTCGGGGGCTGCCGGATAGGAAAATCCAACATTCTCGAACCGCAGCGTGCCATCCCTCAGGGTAAGGTCCGGCGCTTGCGGCGCGTCCTTGACGGCAATGTCGAGATCGAGAAGGCCAAACAGCCGGGCGCCGCAGGTGGAGGCGCGGGCAAAGGCATTCACCATCAGACCAAGCTGGCGCACCGGCATCTGCAGAATGGTCATGAAGGTGAGGAAGGAGGCGAGCGTGCCCACGGTGATTTCACCGGCCATGACTTTCGTGCCGCCGACCCATAGCACAAGGCCCATGGCGCCGAAGAAGGAAAAGGTCATGGCGCTGGTATTGGCCACGCGAATGCCAACCCGCTGGTGCGCCAGCGACAAGGCGCTGCGCGAGGCGGTTTCGAATTTCGACATTTCATGGTCCTGGGCCGAAAATGCCCGCACGACCCGGATGCCGCCAAGGTTTTCTTCCATCACCCGTGTCAGCACGGCCAGCCGCTCCTGCAGATCAAGCCATGTGGCCCGCAGCTTCAATTGCGTGACAGAGGAACGCCAGCCGACGAAGGGCACGAAACTCAAGGCAAGCAGGCCCAGCACCACATCTGTCGAGAGCAGCAGATAGGCGCCGATGCCGATGAGCACCGACAGGAAGATCATTCGCACCAGGGCGGTGGAGAAGTACATCCTGACACCTTCCAGATCGAGAAGGCCGATGGTGATCAGGTCGCCGGAATGCATGCTGTCGTGAAAGCTGAAGGAAAGCCGCTGGATCTTTTCATAGCAGGCCAGCCGCAATTCGTAGCCGATATGGTGGCCGACAGCTTCGCTGTAATAGTTCTGCACCATTGTGAAGAACCCGCGCAGCACGCTGACGGCAAGTAGCAGAAGTGCGGTGACCAGTAGCGCATCCTGCGCCACGCTTGCAGCCGAACCACCAGCGCCAATGCCCTGCGCCTCATCGATCGCGCGTCCCAAGAGAAGCGGGATCATCAATTGAAAGCCGGATGCGATGAAGGTTGCACCAATGGCAAGACCTGTCTGCCAGGGATGCCGCAAGGCCATTACCGTGATGCGCGTCAGGATCGAAAGTCCCTTGCCCCAGCCCGCAGCCCTTACATGCGCGCGGGAAGCCGAGAGCTTTCCGTCGCCCGTTACAGTGTCGGTCGTCACAATGTCATTCCAATTACTTCAGCCGCCTGGAGCAAGGTCCGGCGCGCATGGCATCAGGGCTCTGGTTTCAGGCTTTCCAGTGGGAAGGCCCATAGAAACCCGATTCTGCCGAAATCAAAAGCAAAAATATGACATATGCAAAAATAAGCCGCAACAACTCGTATGACAGGTGAGCTCAGAGGGGGCGGGCCTGGCCGAAACCGAAAAGGGCTGCGCTGGCTCTGTCGAGCGGCGCAGCCCAGGAACTGGCAACCGGGAGGTCAGGCGGCCAGCGGTTCCGGGGACTTCGCCCCAGTCATGAAGGCAACGGCGTCGGACATGCTGTAGTCCTTCGGATTGATCACCGTCAGGCGCTTGCCAAGCCGGTGGATATGAATCCGGTCCGCCACTTCGAAGACATGCGGCATGTTGTGCGAAATGAGCACGATCGGAATACCGCGTGAGCGCACGTCGAGGATGAGTTCCAGCACGCGCCGGCTTTCTTTGACCCCAAGCGCTGCCGTCGGTTCGTCCAGAATGATCACCTTGGAGCCGAAGGCCGCGGCGCGCGCAACCGCCACGCCCTGACGCTGGCCGCCCGACAGTGTTTCCACGGCCTGGTTGATGTTCTGGATGGTCATCAGGCCGAGTTCCGACAGCTTTTCGCGGGCGAATTTTTCCATGGCCGGGCGGTCGAGCGCCCGAAACACGCTACCCATGACGCCCGGCATGCGGATCTCGCGGCCGAGGAACATGTTGTCGGCAATCGAAAGCGCCGGCGACAGAGCGAGGTTCTGGTAGACCGTTTCGATGCCGGCCTTGCGCGCCTCGATGGGGGAGCGGAAGCTGATCTTCTTGCCTTCCAGCGTGATTTCGCCTTCATCGGGATGTACGGCGCCGGACAGAGCCTTGATCAGTGATGACTTGCCGGCACCGTTATCGCCGATCACGGCAAGGATTTCGCCGGGATAGAGGTCGAAATCGGCATTGTCGAGGGCTGTAACCTTGCCGTAGCGCTTGATGAGGCCACGGGCGGCGAGAATGGGTTCCTGAGCCATTAGCCTGCTACCTTTCTGATCCACTGGTCGATGGCGACCGCTGCGATGATGAGGACGCCGATCATCAGATAGGTCCATTGCGGATCGGTGCCGATGAGGCGAAGTCCCAGCGCAAAGACGCCGACGAT
This sequence comes from Rhizobium sp. FY34, assembly GCF_005222845.1. Taxonomy (GTDB): domain Bacteria; phylum Pseudomonadota; class Alphaproteobacteria; order Rhizobiales; family Rhizobiaceae; genus Neorhizobium. The sequence goes on from NZ_STFZ01000006.1 coordinate 39,094, forward strand.
GAGGGCACCGAACAGCATGCCCATGATGGAGCCGCGGCCGCCAAACAGCGACAGGCCACCGATCACCACGGCGGTGATGGATTCGATGTTGGCGAACTGGCCGGCGGTTGGCGATACGGAGCCGATACGGCCGATCAGTGCCCAGCCACCCAGCGCACAGATGATGCCGGACATTGTGTAGACGGAGATCAGCATTTTCTTGACGTTGACGCCGGCAAGCTCTGCGGCATCCGGATCGTCGCCGACCGCATAGAGGTGGCGACCCCAGGCCGTGCGGTTGAGCACATACCAGAGAATGGCGACCAGGATGATGAGCGCCAGGACACCATAGGTGAAGACTGCGCCGCCGAAGCGAAAGTTTTCGCCGAAGAACTGCAGAAGTGGTGCCTTGGCTTCGAGATCCTGCGAGCGGATCGTTTCATTGGCCGAATAGAGGAAATTCGTCGCCAGGACGATCTGCCACATGCCGAGCGTCACGATGAAGGGCGGAAGCTTGACGCGGGCGACCAGATAGCCGTTGATGAAGCCGCAGATTGCGCCGGTGGCAAAGCCCGCCAGAATGGCAAGCGGTGCCGGCACGCCGTAATTGACGGCAAACTGACCCATGACCACCGAAGACAGGACCATGATGGCGCCGACCGAAAGGTCGATACCGGCCGTCAGGATGATCAGCGTCTGGGCCGCGCCGATGATGCCGGTAATGGCGACCTGTTGCAGAATGAGCGTCAGCGTGAAGGCCGAGAAGAACTTCGAGCCGAGAATGGTGCCGAAGATCGCGACCGACAGCAAAAGGACGATCAAGGGGACGGCAGCCGGGCTCGAATGCAGGAAGTGCTGGAATTTCTGCAAGAGCGTCTTGTCGTTCGTATCGAACTGGGCGACCTGGGTCGAACTGCCGGACAGAACTTTTTCGTATTCCATGTGGGGCTTACTGGCGGCTTGCGGCTCGCTCATTGGCTTTCCTCCCTTATGCCTCTCCCGAGGATGTGAGGGCCGACGCCAGGCGAAACGCCTCGTGTGGTCGGCGATGAAAGAATCATTATTTCATTGAGCAGGGGTCTATCCGCCTCCTGTCAGAAGGTGCGGCGGATGAGGCAGAAGGGCGGCCGTAGCCGCCCTTCCAAGTCAAGTCTTTAAGGAACTGGGCATCAGCCCCAGCACTTGGCAGTGCCTTCCTTGGTGTCGATGGAGGGAACGCCGGGGGCCGGCTTGTCGGTCACGAGCGAAACGCCGGTGTCGAAGAAATTCTTGCCAGCAGTCGGCTTCGGCTTTTCACCGGTGTCGGCGAATTTCTTGATCGCTTCGATGCCGAGCGATGCCATCAGCAGCGGATACTGCTGCGAGGTGGCGCCGATAATGCCTTCCTTGACGTTCTTGATGCCGGGGCAACCGCCGTCAACCGATACGATCAGCACGTCCTTCTGCTTGCCAACAGCCTTCAGCGCTTCATAGGCGCCAGCCGCAGCCGGTTCGTTGATGGTGTGCACGACGTTGACGCCCGGATCCTTCTGCAGAAGGTTTTCCATGGCGGTGCGGCCGCCTTCTTCATTGCCGTTGGTGATGTCGTGGCCAACGATGCGCGGATCCTTCTCATCACCGATCTTGGTGATGTCGCCCACGTCGATGCCGAAGCCCTTCATGAAGCCCTGGTTGCGCATGACGTCAACCGACGGCTGGGCCGGCGTCAGGTTGAGGAAGGCGATCTTGGCGCTTTTCGCCTTGTCGCCCAGCGTTGCAGCAGCCCACTTGCCGATCAGTTCGCCGGCCAGAAGGTTGTCGGTTGCAAAGGTTGCGTCGGCGGCATTGATCGGGTCGAGAGGCGTGTCGAGAGCGATCACGAGAAGGCCGGCATCACGGGCCTGCTTGACGGCCGGTACGATACCGGCGGTATCGGATGCGGTCAGCAGGATACCCTTGGCGCCGTCGGCAATGCAGGTTTCGATAGCGGCAACCTGGCTTTCGGAATCGCCGTCGATCTTGCCGGCATAGGACTTCAGCGTCACGCCGAGTTCCTTGGCCTTGGCCGTCGCGCCTTCCTTCATCTTGACGAAGAAGGGGTTGGTGTCGGTCTTGGTGATGAGGCAGGCCGAAACGCCGGCGGCAGATGCCGGTGCGGCGAATACGACGCCCATGGCAAGCGTTGCGAAGGCGGCGGTGAGAATGGACTTTTTCATAGGGCTCCTCCCAGAGTGTAAGCGCTAATGGCCAGGCAGCGGACCGGATCGAGATATCAGACGCCCCCTCCAAGTCGTCCGTGCCTTCACGAGTGCATTAAGATCAAAATTCCGGCACCTGTCAATAATTAATTCCGATTGATTTATTAATTCTCGAAGGCTAGTCTCGCTGTCGAGGAGATTGGGTGCCTAGGGAGGGGTAGCCATGAACATGCATGGAAACCAGCCGCCAGCAATGTCGTCACCGGCCGTCAGTCTTGCCGGCGGGTCCAACCAGGTGCGTGTGCGAGCCTATAATGAGCGGCTCGTTCTGTCGCTCGTGCGTCAGCACGGGTCGCTGTCGAAGGCGGATATTACACGCGCAAGCGGGCTTTCGGCCCAGACCGTTTCGGTCATCATGCGCGCGCTGGAAAAGGATGGGCTGCTGCTGCGCGGCGAACCCGTGCGCGGAAAGGTTGGCCAGCCCTCGGTGCCGATGAGCCTCAATCCGGAAGCTGTCTATTCCTTCGGCGTCAAGATTGGCCGTCGCAGTGCCGATGTTGTGCTGATGGACTTTATCGGCGGCATCCGCCACCGCGTGCGCAAGACCTATGCCTATCCGAAGCCGGACGAAATCATCTCGATCATCATGTCGGGCATGGAACGGCTTGAGGGCCAGATGAGCGCCGATGAGTGCACGCGCATTGCCGGCGTCGGCATTGCCGCACCTTTCGAGCTTTGGAACTGGGCCGATGAAGTGGGCGCGCCGCCGGGCGCCATGGATGCCTGGCGCGATTTCGATCTGCATGCCCAGGTGTCGGAGCGGGTCCGTCATCCGGTCTATCTGCAAAATGATGCGACCAGCGCCTGCGGCGCCGAACTTGTTTTCGGGGTGGGGCCTTCCTATCCGGATTTCGTCTATTTTTTCATCGGCTCCTTTATCGGCGGTGGCATCGTGCTCAACTCCGCTGTGTTTTCCGGTCGCACCGGTACCGCCGGCGCGCTCGGTCCTCTGCCGGTGCGCGGTCCCAATGGCGAGAACCGCCAGCTGCTCGACATTGCCTCGATCTTTGTTTTGGAGAAGCTGCTGCTGGAGCGCGGCATCGATCCGGAACCGCTATGGTATTCGGCCGATGAATGGGTCGATTTCGGCGAGCCGATGGATATCTGGATCAAGGATACCGGCGCAGCATTGGCGCAGGCGATCGTGGCCGCCGCCTCGGTGATCGATTTTGGCGCTGCCGTCATCGATGGCGGTTTTCCGGCCTGGGTGCGGGCGCGCATCGTGGCGGCCACAGTCAGCGCCGTGGAGCGACTCGACCTGCAGGGCGTCATCATTCCCGATATCATCGAAGGTGCGGTGGGTGCGCAGGCACGAGCCATTGGCGGCGCAAGCCTGCCCATCTTTGCGCGCTATCTCACCGATCAAAGTGTTTTATTCAAGGAGCTTGCGTAAATGTTGAAGGGTATCAACCCCATTCTCAGTCCTGATCTTCTGGCCACGCTGAGGGCCATGGGCCATGGCGACGAAATCGCCATCGTTGATGGCAATTATCCGGGTCTCGAACATGGCCGGCGCCTGGTGCGCCTGGATGGGCATGGCGTGATCTCCGTGCTGGATGCCATCCTGTCGGTTATGCCGATCGATGATTTCGTCCCGGAAGCCATCTTCCGCTCGACGGTTGGCAAGGATCGCGACGCGCTGGATCCTGTGCATGCCGAAATGATCGAGTGCTGCGCCCGTCATGAACCAAAGCAGGCTGTGCATCCCTTGCTCGGGCCGGATTTCTATCCGAGGGTGCAGGCCGCCCATACGGTCGTGCAGACCGGCGAGCCTCGGCTTTACGCCAATATCATCCTGAGAAAGGGTGTCATCTATCCTTGAGAGGAGGAGGCGCTGCTGCACTGGCGGACCTGCGGCGGCGATTTGGGTCTTCTCCCAAGACAGAAGGCCGGTGGAGCGATCCGCCGGCCTTCTTCGTTTCGTGGGAGGAGCTTGTCTTCTTTACTTGAAGAGGCTTGGAAGCCAGAGCGACAGCGCCGGAATGTAGGTGACCAGCATCAGCACCGCGACGCTTGCGCCGAAGAAAGGCCAGATCGTTCTCATCGCCTCGCGGATGGAAATTCCGCCCACCGCGCAACCGACGAAGAGCACCGTGCCGACTGGCGGCGTATTGAGCCCGATGCCGGCATTGAGGATCATCACCACGCCGAAATGCACCGGATCGACACCGAATGCTTTGACGACCGGCAGAAGAACCGGCGTGGAAATGATGACCAGCGGCGCCATGTCCATAAAGGTCCCGAGCAGCAGCAGGATGATGTTGATGACCAGAAGTACGATGAGAGGGTTGTCCGAAATCGCGCCGATGGCGTCGATCATCAATGATTGCACCTGCAGGAAGGCCATCAGCCAGGCAAAGGATGCCGCCGTGCCGATGACGAGCAGAACCATGGCTGTGGTCCGCACGGCGCCCATAACGGCTTCGACGAAACCATCCCAGTTCAGCTCACGATAGACGAGCATGGCAACCAGGAAGGCGTAAAGTACGGCAATGCAGGAGCTTTCCGTGGCCGTGAACACGCCGGAGCGCACACCGCCGAAGATGATGCCGATGAGGAGGATGCCCGGAAAGGCAGACAGGAAGTAGTAGAGAACCTTGCTAAAGCCCGGAAAGGGTTCCGAAGGATAGCCGCGGCGGCGTGCCACGATATAGGCCGTCACCATCAGAGCTGCGGCCAGCAGGATGCCGGGAATGATGCCTGCGGTGAACAGATCGGCGACCGAAACATTGCCGCCGGCCGCGATCGAGTACAGGATCATATTGTGCGAGGGCGGGATCATCAGGGCAATGATGGCTGCATTGACGGTAACGTTCACCGCATAGCTGCGGTCATAACCACGGGCTGCCATCTGAGGAATCATCAGGCCGCCGACAGCTGACGCATCGGCTACGGCCGAGCCGGAAATGCCGCCGAACAGGGTACAGGCAACGATGTTGACCTGACCAAGCCCACCGCGCAAATGCCCGACAATGCCGGCTGCAAAGCGGATCAGCCGAGCGGCAATGCCGCCACGCACCATCAGGTCACCGGCGAAGATGAAGAAGGGGATCGCCATCATGGCAAACACGTTCATGCCGGAATTCAGCTGCTGGAAGATCACGATCGGCGGCAGGCCCATATAGAGGATCGTCGCCAGCGAGGCTATGCCCAGGCAGAAGGCGATCGGCATGCCGATCAGCATGAAGATGGTGAAGGAGCCAAAGAGAATAGTATAAGCCATCAGACGACCTCCGCCACTTCGGTATGGGCTGCGGTTTTCTCGCCGATCATCACATCGACCAGACGTTCCAGCGCAAAGAGCGCGATCATGACGCCTCCCACGACGAGGGGAAAGAAATCCACGCCGCCCGGCCAGCCGAGCACGGGAATGGTCGCGGTCCAGGTGCCTTCAGCCAGCAACACGCCATAATAGGCCATGGCAAGGCCGAAGAATGCGACAAGCCCAAGGCTGATGAAATCCATAGCCTTCTGTATACCGGGTGGCATGGCATAGCGCAGGATATCGAGGCCCAGATGTACGCTTTCGCGCACGCCGACGGCTGCTCCCAGCATGATGAACCAGGACATGAGGTAGAGCGACAAAGGCTCAGACCAGCTGGGTGAATCGTTGAGCACATAGCGGGCAAATACCTGCCAGCCGACAATCAGCGTCATGGCGATGATGCCGAGGCCTGCAAGATAGAGTGAAGCACGGCTGAGCGCGGAAAGGCCCGGCCTTATTGTCCGCATGAAATTGATCATTTCCCCTGTTCCTTTTTACGCAAATCGTCCGACGCGCATGTCTGCGAATAGAAAGGGCCGGCCCCTTGTTGCCTGGGCCGGCCCTTCTCGTCATCGATTTACTTGACGGCTTGAACGCGCTCGAGAAGATCCTTCAGCTTCGGATCCGTAACGAACTTGTCATAGACCGGCTTCATGGCAGCCGAGAATTCAGCCTTGTCGACCTTGATGACATTGACGCCAGCGGCACGGACCTTCTGCTCGGAGGTCTTTTCGCGGGCAACCCAGAGCTCACGCATCTTGACGGTCGATTCCTTGGCGGCCTGCTTGATGATCTTCTGGTCTTCCGGCTTCAGCTTGTCCCAGCTGATCTTGGACATCACCAGGATTTCCGGGTTCAGCGAATGTTCTGTCAGGGTGTAGTTCTTCGCCACTTCGAAATGGCGGGCTGATTCATAGGACGGCCAGTTGTTTTCGGCACCATCGACCACGCCGGTTTCCAGCGAGGAGTAGACTTCGCCCATCGGCATCGGCGTCGGGTTGGCGCCGAAGGCCTGCATCATGGAAATCCACAGATCCGATTGCTGCACGCGGATCTTCATGCCCTTCAGATCGGCCAGTTTTTCGATGGGCTTCTTCGTGGTGTAGAACGAACGCGCGCCGGAATCATAATAGGTGAGGCCGATCATGCCATGCGGCTGGAATGCAGCCAGCACTTCGTCGCCGATCGGGCCATCGACCGTCTTGTGCATATGTTCCGTCGAGCGGAACAGGAACGGCATGCCGAATACGACCGTTTCCTTGACGAGATTGTTGAAGGGCGCTGCGTTGACGCGGTTGAGATCGATGACGCCGAAACGTGTCTGCTCGATCGTGTCCTTTTCGGAGCCGAGCACGGCGCTCGGCATGACCTGCACCTTGATGCGGCCATTGGTGCGCTCGGAAATCAGCTGGCCCATGAACTTGACCGCTTCAACCGTCGGATAGCCGTCCGGATGGATGTCAGCCGAGCGAAGTGTGATTTCCTGCGCATGCGCGGTGATGGCCGTGCCCATGGCGACGCCAAGAGCAAGTCCCAGAATCTTCGTTAGTTTCATCTTATCCTCCACGTGGTGAAATGCCTGAGCCTCCTGCTCAGGCATTGGTCTGTTATGCTTTAGCCTCCGTCCAAGCCGGCAAGCCGAACAGCTCTTCCGGATTGTCGATCAGCGCCCGGTGAAGGCTCGTCTCGTCGGGCAGCCAGCCAAGCACGGTATCCGTGAGGCTTGCGTCGTCGGGATAGTCCTTCTGTTCACGGGCGAGATTGTGCGGCCAGTTGGTGCCCCAGACGATGCGTTCGGGGGCATGGCTGGCAAGCATGCGGGCGATGTCTGCCACGTCCTCATAGGCAGGGCCGCCGCTCTTGGAACTTTCGTAGACGCCGGCAAACTTGAACCAGCATTTGCCTGCATCGATCAGGCGCCGTGTCGCGGCAATCTGTGGGCTCTCAACCGTCACGCCGCTGAAGAACTTGCCGTGGTGATCGAAAACCCAGCGGGATTTCAGCGCAGCAAGGCGCGTCTCATGGTCGAGAATATGGCTGCCGTCGAACTGGATGGCGAGCATCAAGCCGCGTGCAGCAGCTTTCGCATCAAGGGTTTCCAGTGCCGAAAGATCGGTGGCGCCGCCGGGTAGGTCCATGATGCGCAGACCAACGACGCCCGCTTCCCCCAATGCGTCGAGTTCCGCGTCGCTGACATCGGCGCCGACGGCGGCCACGCCGCGTGCCACATCGCCCATTTCCTTCAGGCAGGCGATGATATTGCCATTGTCGCGCTGCTGGGCATTGCCCTGCGTGATGATGACCCGGCCGATGCCGAGCCAGTCCATCAACTGACGATACTGCTGAGGTGTCGGCAGATCGCCGGCCGGCAGGCCGGGGCCGCCGGGAAGGGCTGGAAAGCCGGGCAGGTACATGTGCATCTGCGTATCGACGCTGCCTTTCGGCAGCGCGATCTTCGGCTTCTTGCCCGAAAGGGTGCGAACCAGCATCATGCGTCTCCCATGCGAAATTCGACAAGCGCATCGCGGTTGATCTCGATGCCGAGGCCGGGGCCGTTCGGGATCACGACCACACCGTTCACATGCTCGATCGGCGTCTTGATGATCGCCTGGCGGAAGGGATTGTGCGTGCGGTCAAATTCCAGGATCGGCTCGATGGGGTTGAGCCGCACCGGGCTTGGCACCATGGAAGCCATGAATTGCAGGGCAGCGGCAATATGAACGGCCGTACCCCAGACATGCGGCACGACGCGCACGCCATGCAGCGCCGCCATATCCGCCACCCGCTTGGCTTCGGTAAAGCCACCCACGCCGGCCAGATCCGGCTGCAAAATATCCACGCAGCGCGTTTCGACCGGTTCCTTCATGCCCCAGCGCGTATGCCAGGTTTCGCCGCCTGCAACCGGGATCGGCTGACGGGCGCGCACTTCGCGATAGGCGGCCAACTGCTCGGGAACCACCGGTTCCTCGAACCAGTCGATGTTGAGTTCGGCTGCCGCCTGGCCGAAGCGAATGGCTTCCACCGCATCATAGCCGTGATTGGCATCGACCATGATGCGCATGTCGGAGCCGACGGCTTCGCGGGCGGCACGCACCACACGCAGATCTTCCTCGACACCAAAGCCGATCTTGAGCTTGGTGGCGTGAAAGCCTTCGGCCCAGTAGCGGGCCACGTCTGTGGCATTGTCTTCGACGCGGTCGACGCCATCGCGCTTGAAGCTGCCGGTCGCATAGGCCTTGACGCTTTCCCGAAAACGCCCGCCCAACAGCGTGGAAATCGGTACGCCGAAACGCTTGCCCTTGATATCCCAGAGCGCGATATCAATGCCTGACAGGGCGGTGATGGTCAGACCACGCTGGCCCTGGTCACGCAGGGCATTGTAGAGCCTTGCCCAGATCTTCTCGTTTTCCAGCGGATTTTCGCCGATTAGCCAATTGGCATAGGCTGCAACGACGGCTGCATTGGGACGAGCCGGGCCGAGGCATTCGCCCCAGCCCGTCGTGCCGTCATCGCACTCGATTTCCACCAGAACATGGGCCCGGCGATCAAAGCGCATGGAGGCGCTTTCGAACGCCACGTCGAGCTTGTGTTCGAGAAGATGGGTGCGGACCGCGACGATCTTCATGTTCTGTACTTTCCTCAACGCTTCCAGGAACCGATGAGTTCGAGCATCATGCCCTCTTCTTCCTTGGTCAGGTCGTCGAGCGGCGGGCGAACCTTGCCGGCATCAAAGCCCTGCAGGCGCACGCCGGCCTTGATGGCGGCAACCGCATAACCCTTGCGGCGATTGCGGATCGCCATGAACGGATAGAAGAAGTCACGCAGGATTTCTTCGCAGCGTTCGCGGTTTCCAGCGCGCAACGCCTTGTAGAATTCGACAGCCAGACCCGGCACGAAGTTGAACACAGCCGAGGAATAGGTGGTGAAGCCGGCGCCGAGATAGGCTTCGGCAAACAGTTCGGCCGTCGGCATGCCGCCGAGATAGGTCAGCCGGTCGCCCATGGTCGCGGTGATCTGGCGCACGAGGCCGATATCGCCGGTGCCGTCCTTGAAGCCGACCAGGTTCGGGCACTCGTCGCACAGGCGCTGCAGCGTATCGACGGTGAGAACCGAATTGTCGCGATTGTAGACCATCACGCCGATGCCGACGGATTGGCAGATTTTCTTGACGTGCTGGTAGAGGCCTTCCTGCGGCGCATCGATCAGGTAATGCGGCAGAAGCAGGATGCCATCGGCGCCGGCCTTTTCGACCGATTTCGCCAGCTCGACGCCAACATAATTGCCAAAGCCGCAGCCGGACACAATGGCGGTATCGCCGGAGGCTTCCTTGGCCGCCTTGACGATGCCGGGAATTTCATCAGGGGAGAGCGAGAAGAACTCGCCCGTGCCGCCGGCGGCAAACAGAACCGGCGCGTCATAGCCCGACAGCCACTCAATGTGGCGGCGATAGCTTTCCGGCTGGAACTGGCCTTCGCCATCGAAATGGGTCACGGGAAAGGACAGAAGGCCAGCGCCGAGCGCCGCCTTGATCTCTTGTGGCGTCATAATTGCAAATTTCCTCTGTAGGTGTCTCCTCCGTTACCGGTCGTATATATTCGCCATACAAGTGTCAATAAGTTATCTTACAAATTGCCTTTGCTCGCGCAAAAGCGCCCGATAGCGGGCCTGGCTGCCACGCAAATGTTTGCGCATGGCCTCGCGCGCACCCTCTTCATCGCCGGCCGAAATGGCGGTGACGATGGCGCTGTGCTCCTCGGCGAGCAGTTTGATATAGGCCGCCTGATCCTCTTCGGTCTCCTCATTGCGCAGGGCTGCGCGCGGAATGACGCTTTTGCCGATCATCGACAGGAAGTCGCGGAAGCGTGGATTGTTGGTGGCTTCGGCAATGGCCAGATGCAGGGCGAAATCCGCCTCGCTGCTGGGCTTACCCTGTTCAACGCAACTCTGCACCGCATAGTGACAGTCGATGATGACTTCTTCCTGGGCGGGTGAGCGGCGAATGGCGGCAAGGCCTGCGGCCTCCACCTCCACGGCGGTGCGCAATTCGAGAAATTCGATCACCGACGAAACGCGCGCATAATCGATGTTTTCAATCGACATGGGGGCCGGCGATGCCGGGCTGGGCGGATCGAGCACGAAGACGCCGGCGCCCTGGCGCGCTTCCACCAGCCGGTCGGCGCGCAGCGCAGCGATCGCCTCGCGCACCACAGTTCGGCTCACACCATGGGTTTCGCCCAGTTGCGCTTCGCTTGGCAGTTTGCTGCCCGGCGTGAACTGACCGGCCAGAATGGCCTGGCGCAGAACATCGCCCAGCCGGGACGCCAGCGTGCCCGCGCCGCCTGCGGGTCTGCTTTTCGTGGCCATGTTCATGCTGCAAATCCCTTTTTCCGTTGCCCTTGGCGGTTGGCGGCAAGGATTCGTCAACCGATTGACATAGCTGTATCGTGTTGACGCTCTCCTGCCAACATGTATGATAAATCCATCTGGCGGCGAGACAAGTCTTGTCTCGACTACCGCTGTCCAAGGAGGATCTCGTGAAAAGACTGTTGATTACCGGCGCGGCCGGCGCGCTGGGTCGTGCCATGCGTGTGCGCCTTGCTTCTTCTGCCGAAACGCTTCGCCTGTCCGATATCAGTGACCTGGGGGCAGCCGGCCCTAACGAAGAACTGATGCAATGCGATCTGGGTGATGCCGATGCCGTTCACCGGCTGGTCGAAGGATGCGATGGTATTCTGCATCTCGGCGGCATTTCGGTGGAGGACAAGTTTTCCAAGATCCTCAATGCAAACCTGCTTGGCCTCTACAATCTTTATGAGGCGGCGCGGGCCCATGGCCATCCGCGCATTCTGTTTGCCAGCTCCAATCACACGGTCGGCTTCTATCGCCAGGACCAGCATATCGACGTGACGGCGCCGATGCGTCCGGACGGCCTCTACGGCGTTTCCAAGTGCTTCGGCGAGGCGCTCGCCCGCATGTATTTCGAAAAGTTCGGCCAGGAAACCGCGCTGGTACGCATCGGCAGCTGCATGGAAAAGCCCAGCAACCACCGCATGCTATCCAGCTGGATGTCCTATAGCGATTTCAAGCTGTTGATCGATTGCGTCTTTCGGGCACCGATGCTCGGTTGCCCGATCATCTGGGGCGTTTCCAACAATGATGCCCGGTGGTGGGACAATTCCCACGCCACCTATCTGGGCTGGAAGCCGCAGGACAATGCCGAAAGCTACCGCGCTGAACTTGATGCGACGCTCGGTCGCCCCGACCCGACGGCGCCGCTTTCCCTCTATCAGGGCGGCAATTTCATCATGGACCCGATCTTTCCGGAAAAGTGAGAGCCTTCCTGCTCGGGACTTTCAGCGGCCGCCCATGGGCGGCCGTTTGCCTTTACCGTGGTCAGTCGTCGGAATAGCGTTCTTCTGCCCAGGGGTCGCCGCGCATGTGATAGCCGTTCTTCTCCCAGAAGCCCGGTGCATCCTTGCGGGTAAACTCGATGCGTGTCAGCCACTTGGCGCTTTTCCAGAAGTAAAGATGTGGCAGAACGAGGCGCATCGGCCCGCCATGTTCCGTGGTAATCGGCTGGCCTTCCCAGTGGGTGGCAAGTACCGCATCCTCGGCGGCGAAGTCCGATAGGGCAAGGTTGGTGGTGTAGCCATCAAAGCTGGTCAGCATCACCGCATCGGCGTCCGGTTTCGGATGCACCAGATCGAGCAGTTCGCGCACCATCACGCCCTGCCAGGCATTGTCGTAACGCGACCAGGTGGTAACGCAATGAATGTCGGAGACGGTCTGCGTCTGGGGTAGGGCGCAAAACCCTTGCCAATCGAGCGTTAGGTCATTTTCCACCGCGCCGCGCACATCCAGCCGCCATTGCATTTCTGAAATCTGCGGCTGCTGGCCCAGATCCAGTACCGGCCAGTTTTTCACCAGGTGCTGGCCGGGTGGCAGCCGATCGGTTTCTGGCCGGGTGATGCGGCCGGTCAGGAACTTCCCCTGCGCAGCCCATTTCCGCTTGGTGGTCGTCAGCTTGCTATCCTGCGGTTGCGAAGGCGTATCGACCATGGTCTGTCCTCGTGTTTCGCGACGGTGTCGCCACCGCATGGATTAGGTGGGAAATGGTCGTCATCCGTCAAGTCTCTGGCGGGGGCGGCTCACCAATGGAGGAGAGATCGGCGACAATCGAAATATCTGAATAAACATAACGCTTTTCATTTGCGTGTGAGGCGTTATGTTTCACGAAATATTTCGATCAAGGAGAACGGCAATGTCGAGTGGAAAGACTGTGGCCAACTGGGCTATTCGAGGACTAGCAGTGCTCGCCGTCGCACTCGGTCTTGCATCGGAGCCGGCTTTGGCTGCGGAGAAGATCACGGTGTTTGCCGCGGCCAGCATGAAGACGGCACTCGATGCCGCTAATGCAGCCTATATGCAGGACACGGGGCAGGAGGTTGCCGCTTCCTATGCGGCAAGTTCAGCGCTGGCGCGGCAGGTGGAAGCCGGTGCGCCGGCGGATGTCTTCCTGTCTGCCGATCTCGACTGGATGGACTATCTGGCGGAAAAACATCTCATAAAGCCGGAGACCCGCCGCAACCTCCTCTCCAATCGGATTGTGCTGATCGCGCCGAAGGACAATGCCCGGCCGGTCGCGATCGCACCGGGCTTTGATCTCTCAGGCCTGCTGGGCGATGGCCGTCTTGCCATGGGCTCTGTCGAGAGCGTGCCGGCCGGAAAATATGGCAAGGCGGCACTGGAAAAGCTTGGCGTCTGGGACCGTGTTTCGGCAAGGGTCGCCGGTGCCGAAAATGTCCGCGCGGCGCTGGCGCTCGTCTCGCGCGGCGAAGCGCCCTATGGCATTGTTTATGAAACCGACGCGAAGGCCGATCTGGGCGTGGCGGTGGTCGGTCTCTTTCCGCAAGACAGCCATCCGCCGATCATCTATCCATTGGCGCAGTTGACCGCCTCGCAGAATTCCGGTGTCGCCGCCTATCTGCAGTTTCTATCGTCTGACAAGGCTGCCGATCTTTTCCGGCAGCAGGGCTTTACGGTTCTGAAATAGGGTCATTCCTTGGCTGGGGCCGCGTTCGGTTTGGTCGTTTGAACGGATTGGTGTCTTGTGGGTGATCTGTCTCTCAGTGCGCAGGAATGGGCCGCGATTTCGCTCAGCCTCAAGGTGTCGCTGGTTGCGATGCTGGCCAGCCTGCCGTTTGGCATCGTGGTTGCCTATGTGCTGGCGCGCGGGCGTTTCTGGGGAAAGTCGCTGCTGAATGGCGTGGTGCATCTGCCGCTCATCCTGCCGCCGGTGGTGACGGGCTATGTGCTGCTGATCCTGTTTGGTCGGCGTGGACCGATCGGCGCTTTCCTCGCTGATAATTTCGGCATCGTCTTGTCCTTCCGCTGGACCGGGGCAGCCCTTGCCTGCGCCGTCATGGGTTTCCCGCTTCTGGTGCGCTCCATCCGGCTGTCGATCGAGGCGGTGGATCTGAAACTCGAGGAGGCCGCCGGCACGCTTGGTGCCTCGCGGGCTTTGGTGTTCCTCACCATCACCCTGCCGCTGATCCTGCCCGGCGTGCTGGCCGGCATGATCCTTTCCTTTGCCAAGGCCATGGGCGAGTTTGGCGCCACCATCACCTTCGTCTCCAATATTCCCGGTGAAACGCAGACCCTGTCTGCGGCCATCTACACCTTTACCCAGGTGCCCGGTGGCGATGCGGGGGCGCTGCGCCTCACCCTCATTGCTATCGCGATTTCCATGGCCGCACTTCTGGCCTCCGAAGCGCTGGCACATGTGGTGTCGAAAAGGATCAAGCCGCAATGACGCTGACCGTCGAAATCCGTCATCGGCAGGGTGATTTTACGCTTGATGTCGTCTTTCAGTCGGAAGGTGGGGTGACGGCGCTGTTCGGCCGTTCCGGCTCGGGCAAGACGTCGGTCCTGCGTATGCTCGGCGGCCTGACCAGGCCAAATGAGGGGCGGCTGGTGCTGGATGGCGAGGTGCTGTTTGACAGTGCGCGGGGCGTGAGCATTCCGCCTCATCGCCGCCGCTTTGGCTATGTCTTCCAGGAGCCACGCCTTTTTCCGCATCTGACCGTGCGCCAGAACCTGTTTTACGGCCACTGGTTTGCCGGGCGCGCCCGCACCGGTGCCAAGGAACCCTCGCGCATACTCGACATGCTGGGCATTGCCCATCTGGCTGAGCGGCGTCCCGGCAATCTGTCCGGCGGCGAGCAGCAGCGCGTATCGATCGGTCGCGCGCTTTTGTCGGCGCCGCGCATGCTGTTGATGGACGAGCCCCTGTCGGCGCTGGATGAGGCGCGCAAGGCCGAGATCCTGCCTTATCTCGAACGTTTGCGTGACGAACTGGACCTGCCGATCCTCTATGTCAGCCATTCGGTATCGGAAGTGGCGCGGCTGGCGGATCGTGTCGTGGTGCTGGCCGATGGCCGGGTGGAAGCGACCGGCAATGCAAGCAAAATTCTCGGTGCCGTGTCGCCAGCCACCGGTCGCGAAGCCGGCAGCGTTCTCTCGGGCCGCGTCACCGCGGTGGATGCCGCATCAGGCCTTGCCACCATCGGCCTGTCGGGCACGCAATTGGTTGTGCCGAAAGGCGCGCTTGAAATGGGCCGCGCGCTTCGGGTTCACATTCCGGCCCGCGAAGTGCTTCTGGCAACTGTGCGGCCGCAAGGTATCAGCGCGCTCAATGTGTTGGAAGGGACGATCCAGTCGATCAGTCTGACCGGTGACGGGGCGGCGGATATCCAGCTGGCCTGTGGCGGCGAATATGTTCAGGCCCGCCTGACCGCGCTTTCGGTGCAGCGTTTGCACATGGTGGTGGGAATGCCTGTGCATGCCATCATCAAGACCGTGGCGCTGGGTGTTCGCTGATCGCGAAAACGTGACATCAAGCGCCTGCCTCAGTGCAGCATTCGATGACTTTTCCATTTGACGCATGTCCCTTACAGGCATACGGCGGTCTGGCGCACGCATCGTGCGTCTTCCTATTCAAACCGACCCCCGAGGGGATCATGCCAGACAACGATCATAGTCGATTGACCGCGCCACCTGTGGCGGCCGCGCAGAGCTGATCCTGATCGGCTTTCTCCGCGACCCGCTGCAGGCGGCCGGTCGATCTGGAGGTGAGCCATGAATGCAACCATCCGTTTTTTCGCTGAACAACTGCGCCGTCCGGGCGGTAGCAAGGACCCGAACGAAATTTTTGCCGAACGCTCGACCTTTGGCGATCGCCTGGCTGACCGCGTTGCCGCCATTGGCGGTTCGTGGAACTTTATCATCGGCTTCACCCTGTTCCTGGTTGCCTGGGCAATCCTGAATACGGTGGTGCTGGCTGCCAACGCCTTCGATCCGTTTCCCTACATCTTCCTCAACCTGATGCTGTCGATGGTGGCCGCCCTTCAGGCGCCGGTGATCATGATGAGCCAGAACCGCCAGGCAGCCAAGGATCGTCTGGCCGCCCGGCTGGATTATGAAACCAACCTGCGTGCCGAAGCAGAAATCGCCACGCTGCACGCCAAGGTCGATGCGCTGACGGGGGATATTGCCCTCCTGATCCGCATGCAGGTCTCGGAACAGAGTGATGAAACGGGCGTTGAGCCCGTATCGAACTGAGGGTGACGGAGCCGGTGATCAGTCCGGCTCTTTCTCCTGCCCTGGGGCGGAATGGCTTTGCTGAAGCCGAAGCCATTCCAGTTCGCCGGCCATGGCGGTTTCGGCCGCCTTTTCCATGGCCCGAAACCGGACAAGCAGTTCTTGGCCAAACGGGGTCAACTGCGCCCCGCCGCCCTGTTTTCCGCCGCGCTGGCTATCAACCGCAGGTTCAGTGAACATATGGTTCAGCTGATCGACCAACAGCCAGGCGCGACGATAGGACATATCCATGGCCCGGCCGGCGGCAGATATTGAGCCGGTATCGCGGATGTGCTCCATCAGCTCGATCTTGCCGCGACCGAGCCGGCTTCCGGGCGCAAAATCGATCCGCAGCACGATCCGGATCGGGTCTTTCTCGCAGGTTGGCATGGTGTGGCCTGTCTCCGTGCCGTTGCATTCACCTTCAGCATCTACCAAGACCGCCGGCAAATCCATAGAACCAAAAATGCTGCAATGCTTTCAATTGACAACCTCATGTGATCGTCACAAGACTCGCGTATATTAGCCGCAAGCTTCGGGAGGACATGATGTCTAAGCGTGCGTGGTTCGGTTTATCCGTTTTACTGGCCGGTCTTGTTCTGGGGCAGCCCCTCCAGGCGCAGCAATCCGACCGCCAGATCGAGACTGTCGAGGATAGCGACTATCTCGGCTTTGACCTGCGCACGGTGAAGAACGTGACCCAGGCTCAGTGCGAAACCGCCTGCATCGGTGACCGTTCCTGCCGGGCCTTTACCTTCAACGTAAAGGCGAAATGGTGTTTCCTCAAATCCGACTATAGTCAGCTGAATGATTTTCCCGGCGCCGTGGCCGGCAAGATTGTCACATCCGCAGCCGATCCGGATATTGGCGCGGCCGAACGGCTGGCCTTCCTTGCCCCCGAGGTGAAAACGCAGGCGGATGCGCTCTATGACGGGTTGGACATGCCGGCGGGTTTCGAGGGCCAGGGGCTGGAGAGCCTGAAGGCCTCGGCACAGCTTGATATCATCAATGGCGATATTCCCGGTGCGCTCAATGCCTTGACCGGTGCGCTCTTTGTCGAACCGGATGATGCGACGCTGTGGATCGAGATGGCTCGCGCCGCCGGCACCATCCGCGGTGATGCGGACTATGTGACGAAATCCCTGTTGGCTGCCATCAATGGCTATGATGTTTCTCGCACCGCGCCACTGCGCGCCGATGCCTTGGCGCAGATCGGCGAGGCGCTGGAGGCCCAGGAGAATCATCGCGGTGCCATCAACGCTTTCTCGGCAAGCCTTGATTTTGTGGCGTCAAAGACGGTGCAGGCGCGGCTGAACAGCCTTCGCGAGCGCTGGGGCTTCCGGGTGCTGGAACATAGCGTCGATGCCGACAGCATCAACCCGCGCGCCTGCGTGCAGTTTTCCGAAACGCTGGTGAAGGGCACGGATTATACGCCTTTCGTGACGTTGAACGGTGCCGCGCCCAAGGCGCTGGAAGCCAAGGACAAGCAGATCTGCGTCGAGGGCCTGACGCATGGCGAGCGCTACCGGCTGACGCTGCGGCGTGGCCTTCCCTCGTCTGTCGATGAAGTGCTGCAGGCCACTGTCGATCTCGACATCTATATCAAGGATCGCTCGCCCGCCGTGCGCTTTACCGGTGACAGTTTCGTTCTGCCTTCGACGGCACGGCGCGGCATTCCGCTTGTTTCGGTGAATACCACCAGTGCCAATCTCAAGCTTTTCCGCATTGGTGACCGCAATATCGCGCCGCTGATGACCAATTCGCAATTTCTCACCCAGATGGACGGCTATTCGGCCGACCAGATCGAGGAAACCAATGGCGAGCTTGTCTGGCAGGGGTCGATCGACATTGCCCAGGACGTCAATAAGGATGTGGTGACGAGCTTCCCGGTCGATGAGGTGCTGCCCAAGCGCAAGCCCGGCGTCTATGTGCTGACGGCAACGTCTGGCACCGGCAATGTCAATGAATGGGATAACCGCGCCACCCAGTGGTTCGTGGTTTCCGATCTTGGTCTTTCCACCTATGCCGGCACGGATGGTTTGAACGTCTTCGTGCGGTCGCTGGCAAGCGCCGAACCGGCCTCCGGTATTACGCTGCAGCTTCTGGCCAAGAACAACGAGGTTCTGGGGCAGGCAGTTACGGATGCATCCGGTCGCGCCACCTTCAGCGCCGGCCTGATCCGCGGAACGGCGTCCATGGTGCCGGCTGTGCTGACGGCTGCCAAGGGCGAGGAGGATTATGTTTTCCTCGATATGACGCGCGCCGGTTTCGATCTGTCGGATCGCGGCGTGACCGGCAGGCCGGCCCCCGGTGCCATCGATATCTATGCCTGGACCGAGCGTGGCATCTACCGGCCCGGCGAAACGGTGCATGCGGCGCTGCTCGCCCGCAATAGCGAGGCCGGTGCCATCGACAACCTGCCGCTCACCTTCGTTTTCCTGCGTCCGGATGGCGTGGAGGACCGGTGGATGTCGGGCAGTGGCACGCTTGGCGGCTATACGGTCGATCTGCCGGTGCAGGACAGCGCCATGCGCGGTACCTGGACCATGCAGGTGTTTACCGATCCCAAGGGATCGCCGATTGCCGAGAAGCGCTTCCTGATCGATGATTTCGTGCCGGACCGTATCGAGTTTGATCTTGCAAGCGAAAATACGGAGATTGTCGTTGGCGACGATGTGCCGGTGACGGTGGATGGTCGCTATCTCTATGGCGCGCCGGCCGCGGGCTTGAGCCTTGAGGGCGAGATCGTGTTGAAGCGCACCCGCACCCGCGAGGCCTTCCAGGGCTATGTCTTCGGTCTGGCCGACGAAGAGGCCTCCGAGGCCGAGCGTCTGCCGCTCGAAGGGCTGGACGTGCTGGACGCAGATGGCAAGACCAGCTTTGATGGTGGGCTAACCGAGCTTGCCTATACGACACAGCTGACCGATGCCGAGATCGTCGTGCGTCTGAAGGAAGGCGGCGGCCGGGCCGTGGAGCGCATCCTGAAGCTTCCAGTGCGCGCCGATGGTCCCCGCATCGGTATCAAGCCGGAATTTTCCGGCGAACTGGCTGAAAATTCCATCGGCAATTTCAATGTCATCATGATTGGCGAAAATGCCCAGCGCCAGCCGGCCAAGGGTCTGACCTGGAAACTGGTGAAGATCGAGCGGGACTATCAATGGTATCGCGAGGGCAGTTCCTGGCGCTATGAGGCGGTCAATCGCACCAAGCAGGTGGCCAATGGCACGCTGAATGTGGTCGCCGCCGACGGCGGCAAACTGGCCGTGCCCGTCCAATGGGGGCGCTACCGGCTGGAGGTGACAAGTCCTGATCCGGATGGCCCAGCCAGCAGCGTGGAATTTGACGCCGGCTGGTTCGTCACCGCAAGTTCCACCGAAACGCCGGATGCGCTGGAAGTGGCGCTTGACAAACAAAGCTACAAGATCGGAGAAACGGCCAAGTTGAAGGTCTCCTCGCGCTATGCCGGCCAGCTGATGGTGATGAGCGGCGCCGAGCGGGTGATTGCCGTGCAAAACATTGCCCTCAGTGAGACGGGCGGCGAAGTGGCCATTCCCGTCACGGAAGACTTCGGCGCCGGTGCCTATGTGACGGCAACGCTCTACCGGCCCGGCAATGCACAAGAGAGCCGCATGCCGATGCGCGCCATCGGCATTACCTGGTTGAAGGTCGATCCGGAAAGCCGGGACCTGGTGGTGAACCTGACGGCGCCGGAAAAGACGCTGCCGCGCCAGCCGCTGGAGATTGCCCTTGCCGTTCAAGGGGCGGGTGCCAATGAAGAGGCCTATGTGACGGTGGCCGCTGTGGATGTCGGCATCCTCAACCTGACCCGCTACGAGCCGCCGGCACCGGACAACTGGTATTTTGGCCAGCGGCGCCTGGGGCTTGAGATCCGTGATCTTTACGGACGCCTGATCGATGGGTCGCTCGGCGCGACCGGTCGGCTGCGCACCGGCGGTGATGGCGGAAGCACTGCCCTGCAGGGAAGCCCGCCCAAGGAAAAGCTGGTGGCCTTCTTCACCGGCCCGGTAAAGCTGGACGGCGAGGGCAAGGCCCGCGTCTCCTTCGATATTCCGCAGTTTAACGGCACTGTGCGCGTCATGGCGGTTGTCTGGACGAAAAGCGGCGTGGGTCATGGCACGAAGGATGTGGTGATCCGCGATCCGGTGGTGCTGACGGCAAGCTTGCCGCGCTTCCTCGCACCGGGTGATGAGGCAAGCCTGCGCCTCGACATTGCCAATACCGATGCGCCTGCCGGCGACTACCAGCTGGCGGTGACGACGAATGCTTTTGTCGGCACCGAAGAGGCGCGCGCGACCCGCAGCATTCGGCTGGAGGCCGGGGCAAAGCATACGGTTCGCCTGCCGATCCGCGGCATCCGTCCGGGCGATGGCTCCGTGACGCTGACGCTATCGGGCAATGGCATCGGGTCGCTGCAGCAGCGTCTTGATCTTCCGGTGCGCCCGGCGGTTCTGCCGGTGACGGAACGGCGTGTTCTGGCGCTCGCTCCCGGACAGAGCCTGACCGTGGATGGCAATCTGCTGGCCGATGCGCAGCTTGCCGGCGCATCCGTGGCGCTCAGCGTGACGCGCTCTGCCGATTTCGACATTCCGGCGCTTCTGATGTCGCTCGACCGCTACCCTTATGGCTGCGCCGAGCAGACAACAAGCCGGGCCCTGCCACTTCTCTATCTGTCGGAACTGTCGAAACAGAATGGCGTGGCGGATGATCCGGCGGTCAAGACCCGCATACAGGAGGCGATCCATCGCGTGTTGTCCTACCAGTCATCGGCGGGAAGTTTTGGCCTTTGGGGGCCAGGCTCCGGCGATCGCTGGCTCGATGCCTATGTAACGGACTTCCTCACCCGGTCACGCGAACAGGGATATGACGTGCCAGAACAGGCGCTGGTGCAGGCGCTTGAGAACCTGCAGAACGCGCTCGCCTATGACGTCAATATCCGCGATCAGGGCAGTTCGGTCGCCTATACGCTCTATGTGCTGGCCCGCAATCGCAAGGCTTCGATCAGTGACCTGCGCTATTATGCCGATACGATGCTGAATGATTTCCCAACGCCGCTGTCCAAGGCGCATCTGGCCGCTGCTCTTTCGCTCTATGGTGATGCGCAGCGGTCGAAAACGGTGTTTGCCTCGGCGCTGCAGATGACCGAACAGTCGGTCGTCACGCCGGTCAGCCTGTCTCGTTCCGATTATGGCTCGCAATTGCGCGATGGCGCAGCGGTTCTGGCGCTTGCTGCCGAAAGCCGCCCTGTGCCGGCAGTCGTTCCGCAACTGGCCTCTGTTGTGGCCAAGGAGTGGCGCGCCAAGCGCCACACCAGCACGCAGGAACAAGTCTGGATGCTGCTGGCCGCCCGTGCCCTGCAAAAGGGTGACGATGGGCTGAAGGTGGAGGTGGGCGGTCAGGTGACGACCGGTCGTTATGACCAGCGGCTGAGCGGTGACGATCTGCTGGCAAGCCCGGTCACGCTCACCAATCGGTCAACCGATCCGGTGTCTGCCGTGGTCACGACGATAGCAACACCCAGCCAGCCGCTGCCGGCGGGCGGTGATGGATTCGGGATCTCCCGCGCCTATTACACGATGGAGGGCGAGGAGGTGAGCGTCAGCGAGGTTGAGCAGAACCAGCGTTATGTGGTGGTGCTGACGGTGAACGAGAGCAATGCCTGGGCCTCGCGCATCCTAGTTCAGGACCTGTTGCCCGCCGGGTTCGAGATCGACAATCCAAGCCTGGTCGACAGCGCCCAGCTTGCCAATTTCGAATGGGTGGGTGAGGTGCAGGCGGCCCATACGGAATTCCGCAACGACCGCTTTGTGGCAGCCTTCGATCGCAGCGAGGGCGACAATCGCGAATTCATGCTGGCCTATGTGGTGCGTGCGGTCACCCCCGGCACCTATGATCATCCGGCAGCCAGCGTGGAAGATATGTACCGGCCGCAGCTTTCGGCCCGCACGGCCAGTGGCCGCATGCAGGTGCAGGAAGCGCAGTAAAGCCGATGCGGCGAGCGGTAAAATGGACATTGGGTGCGGCGGGCGTTTTTACGCTCGGCGTATCCGCTGTTTTTTGCCTTGCCGCTGCCGATCGCGCCTTTCCGCCACCACTGGAGGCAGCAAGGGCCGTCTCGGCCGAAGTGCTGGATGCGGATGGCAATCTGCTGCGTGCCTTTGCCACCAAGGATGGGTTCTGGCGGCTGAAGACACTGGCTGCCGATGTCGATCCGCAGTTCCTGCGCATGCTGGTCGCCTATGAGGATCGACGTTTTCACGATCATTCCGGCATCGACCTTTACGCCATGGGCCGGGCCGTCTGGCAGTTTGCCAGCCATGGCCGCATTGTCTCCGGCGCCTCGACGCTTTCCATGCAGGTGGCACGGCTGATCGAGCCACGCGAGAACCGTTCGCTGCTTGCCAAGCTGAAGCAGATGGTGCGAGCCGTACAAATCGAACGCCGGCTCTCTAAGGCTGATATTCTCGATCTCTACCTGACGCGCGCCCCCTATGGCGGCAATCTGGAAGGGGTCAGGGCGGCAAGCCTTGCCTATTTCGGCAAGGAGCCGCGTCGGTTGTCGCCGGCGGAGGCAGCGCTTCTCGTTGCCCTGCCACAATCACCCGAAGCACGCCGGCCGGATCGCTTTCCGGAGGCTGCGCGTGCCGCTCGCCAGGGCGTTCTGGCGCGCGACAATGTCGCCCTCGTTCTGGGCGGTGAAAGTGAGGCCGAACGGGCAGCACTGGTGCCTGTGCCGGACACGCGCCGGCAATTGCCGGCACTGGCCGCCCATCTGGCGGAAGCGGCGCTGCGCAAGGCGCCCGGTGAACAGCGGCATGTAACGACGCTGCGCAAATCCATTCAGGAAGGGCTGGAGGCGGTGGCCAATGCGGCCGCATCCGACCTGCCGCCGAAGACCTCGCTTGCCATGCTGATGGCGGATTCGGTGACTGGCGAGATTGTCGCGGAAGTCGGTTCTGCCGATTATTTCGATGTGTCGCGCTCCGGCTGGATCGATATGACGCGGGTGACGCGCTCGCCCGGCTCGACGCTGAAGCCCTTCATCTATGGCCTTGCCTTCGAAGACGGGCTGGTGGCGCAGGAAACCATTATCGAGGACAGGCCGTCGGATTTTTCCGGCTACCGGCCGCGCAATTTCGACATGAGCTATCAGGGCGATGTCAGCATTCGCCAGGCGCTGCAATTGTCGCTCAACGTGCCGGCGGTCAGGCTTCTGGAAGGTGTCGGCCCGTCGAAGCTGATGGTGCGCTTTCGCCGTGCCGATGTGCGACCAGTCCTGCCGGCCAATGAGGCGCCGGGGCTTGCCATCGGGCTTGGTGGCGTCGGCATGACGCTGAAAGATCTCGTGCAGCTCTATGCGGGTCTGGCCAACCAGGGTTGGCCGGTCATTCTAGGCGATGGCGTGCGCGATGAGCCGAAACGGGAGGGCGGCCAACCGCTGCTTGATCCGGTCGCCGTCTGGACCGTCACGGATATTCTGTCGGACGTGCTGCCGCCTCAGGGTGCCCGCAAGCTCGGCCTCGCCTACAAGACCGGCACGAGCTATGGCTACCGCGATGCCTGGTCCGTCGGCTATGACGGGCGCTATGTGCTGGGTGTCTGGGTGGGCCGTCCAGACAATGGCGCCGTGCCGGGCATTACCGGTTATGGCACTGCGGCGCCGCTTTTGTTTGAAGCCTTTGCGCGATCAGGCGTTGCGATTACCGCCCATCCCTCGGCCCCACCCGGTGCGCAGCGGCTGGCGCTCACCGATCTGCCGCTTGGCCAGCGCCGCTTTTCGACCCTTTCCAACGGCCTTATCCGGGCTTCCTCGCGCGAACCTGCGCCGCAGATCGTCTATCCGCCGGAAGGCGCGCGCGTCGATCTTGGGGCAAGATCCGGTGGTGATCTGTCGCCATTGGTGCTGAAGCTGCAGG
The DNA here is from genome assembly GCF_005222845.1 of Rhizobium sp. FY34. Lineage (GTDB taxonomy): Bacteria > Pseudomonadota > Alphaproteobacteria > Rhizobiales > Rhizobiaceae > Neorhizobium. The sequence continues at coordinate 63,147 of NZ_STFZ01000006.1, forward strand.
GCGGACGGGCGCCCTTCCGCTGGCTGGCCAATGGCAAGCCGCTCGAGGAGATGTCGCGCAAGCGCACATCCGAATGGCTGCCGGATGGTGCCGGCTATTCGACGCTGACGGTGATCGATGCCATGGGGCGGGCGGCAACGGTTCGCGTCTTTATCGAGTGAGATTCAGATCGTCACGCGGGCAATGGCGTGAAAGAAAGTGCCGGTCACATGAGCGCGCCTGCCACCGGAACGGCCGATCGGCTGGCCGGTGCCATCGGCTATCGTCGCAAAGGCCTCATCTGTGCCGGGATCGGTCACCTTGGCATAGTGGAATTCATGGCCGCGGATCACCTGGCCGGTTTCCCCCAGTGGTCCGTCAGCCAGAAGCGTCGCCTGTCGGTATCCAAGGTTCATCTTGCGGGTTGCGAAACTGGTGGAATGCGACAGAAGCCCGGTCATGGCATGCGTCGCTCCGTTTGCATCCTCCAGCCCTTCGCCGAGAACCATGTAGCCGCCGCATTCGCCATGCACCGGCCTTGTCTCGGCAAACCGGGCAAGGCCGGTGCGAAAGACTGCAGCCGCTGCCAGCTGAGGGGCATGCAGTTCCGGATAACCGCCCGGCAGCCAGCATGCATCGCAATCTTTTTCCGGCGCTTCATCGGCAAGCGGCGAGAAGGGCACGAGTTCGGCGCCAGCTGCGCGCCAATGGGCGCCCAGGTGCGGATAAAGGAAGGTGAAGGCGGCATCCGAGGCAATCGCCACGCGCTGCCCGGGTGGCGGCAGATGAGCCCCGGTTGCGCCGCGATCCGGCGCGATTTCGATGGCGAGAGACAGGATCGCATCCAGATCAAGCGAGGTCTCCATCACGTCCGCCAGCCGATCGATATGGCTTTGGATGGCCGGCTGCTCGCTTGCCTGCACGAGCCCCAGATGCCGTTCGGGCAGCGAAAGTTCGCCATTGCGCATGACGGCGCCGACGACATCCATGCCGGCCTGTTCGATGGCAGCCTTTGACAGGCGCACATGCCGCTCGCTGCCGGCCCGGTTCAGCACAACGCCTGCCATCCGCACCGCCGGATCGTAATGGCGGAAACCGATGGCGACGGCAGCCGCCGTCTGGCTCTGGCCGGAGACATCCAGCACCAGCAGAACCGGAATACCGAGCAGGCGGGAAAGGTCTGCGGCAGCACCGGTGCGCCCCTGGCCGCCATCTATACCGTCAAACAGGCCCATGGCGCTTTCGATCAGCAGCAGGTCGGTGTCTTTGGCCGCCTGGCGTAAAAGATGGGCGACCAGGTCCGGCTCCATGGCCCAGCTGTCGAGGTTGAGGCCGGGAAGGCCGGTGGCGGCCTGGTGAAAGCCCGGATCGATATAGTCCGGCCCGGATTTTACGCCGCGCACACGGATGCCGCGACGGGCAAAGGCGCGCAGCAGGCCGATGGTAACGCTGGTCTTGCCAGAGCCGGAGCGCGGAGCGCCGATGATGAGCGCACGGGTCATGGCGTGTTTCCTGTCGATGGCACCAGAAGTTCGCGCATGGTGACGATATCGCCGATGACAATCAGGGCCGGTGCAGCAAAGCCCTGATGCTCCACTTCGGCGGCCACTGTGGCAAGTGTTGCCGTCAACAATCGCTCCTCGCCGGTCGTGGCCGACATGATGACGGCGGCCGGCGTTTCCGGAGCGCGTCCGCCCTCCATCAGAAGCCGGCTGATTGTCGGCAGGGTCTTCAAGCCCATATAGACGACGATCGGTTCCTTCGTGCGCGCCAATGCATGCCAGTCGAGATCGTCTTCGGTGCCGGCCGCATGGCCGGTCGCCAGCGTGATCGCCTTGCTCATGCCGCGCATGGTGGCGGGAATGCGCACGCAGGCAAGCGCTGCCAGCGCCGAGGTCATGCCCGGCAGCACGCGGAAGGAAATGCCGGCCTTCACCAGCGCTTCAGCCTCTTCGCCGCCGCGCCCAAAGATGAAGGGGTCGCCGCCTTTCAGGCGCAAAACGCGCTTGCCTTCGCGCGCCAGCCGGATCAGCGACAGGGTGATATCTTCCTGCGCTGTCGATGGCTTGCCGCCGCGCTTGCCGGCATAAAGCACCTCTGCCTGCGGAGCAAAGGCCAGTACGTCATCGGATACAAGAGCGTCGTGCACGATGATATCGGCCTTGGACAGCGCGTCGATGACTTCCAGCGTCAGATAGCGCGGATCGCCCGGACCCGCCCCCGCCAGCCAGACATGACCGGGAAAAAACACGGGCAGGCGGTGCGCCAGATGCTCAAGGGCTGAGGCGACAATCATGCGCAAACCTTTTGCCGGTGACGCGGAGTGCGGTCACCGCTATAGAAACGGGTATGGAAGCGGAAAGCGAAGAAGCAAGAGCCAGTGATTTGCGTCGTGGCTGGACCACGGGCACTTGTGCGGCGGCGGCGGCGAAGGCCGCATGCTCTGCGCTGCTCGGTCACGGCTTTCCGGATCCGGTGGAGGTCACGCTGCCCGGTGGCCAGCGCCCCGGCTTTGCGCTTGCGCTGGAAGAACTGGGCAACGGCTTTGCCCGCGCCGGTATTCTGAAGGATGCGGGTGACGACCCGGATGTCACGCATGGCGCGCTGATCATCGCTACGCTGCGGCATGGCGAAAGGGGCGCCGGCCTGCGTTTTCTGGCCGGTGAAGGTGTCGGCACCGTCACCCGGGCAGGGCTTCCCATTCCACCGGGAGAGCCGGCGATCAACCCGGTTCCCCGCCAGATGATTGCGGCATCCATTGCCGAAATTGCCGGCGAGTTTGCTGATTTCGATGTCGAGATTTCCATTCCGGGCGGCGCGGAACTGGCGCAAAGGACGCTGAACGGACGGCTTGGCATTGTCGGCGGCCTGTCCGTGCTGGGCACGACCGGCATCGTCATTCCGTTTTCCTGTTCGGCCTGGATCCATTCCATCTGGCGCGGCATCGATGTGGCGCGGGCGGAAGGTCTGACCCATGTGGTGGGCGCCACCGGCATGACCTCGGAAAAAGCTGCGCAGGCGCATCACCAGCTGCCGGAAACCGCGCTTCTCGATATGGGCGATTTCGTCGGCGGCATGCTCAAATATCTGCGCCGGCATCCGGTGGAGCGGGTCACGGTCGCCGGCGGTGTTGCCAAGATGACCAAGCTCGCCCAGGGCATGCTCGACGTGCATTCCAAGCGCGGACTGGCGGATCTGGAGGCGCTGGCCATGTTGGCCGCAGATCTGGGTGCCAGCGAAACGCTGAAGGGCGAGATCCGCAGTGCCAATACGGTGGCGCTCGCCTTTCAGTTGGCGGCGCGCGATGGACTGCCGCTTGGCGAGAGGATTGCAGCCTTGGCCTGGCAAACGGCCGCCGGCGCCTTGCGCAGCCCACAGATCGCGCTCGAAATCCTGGTGTTCGATCGCGACGGACAACTGGTTGGGCAGGCACCGTTTACGCCGTCCGATCATGCCTCGTCATTTCCTTTGGGGGCATCCTTGGGCGAGCGGAATCGGCGCACGTAATCGGTGCTATAAAGCGCGCTCTCGCGAAAATTCTCCGCCGAAAGGCCCGGCCCGACAAAGATCAGCGCTGTGCGCTCGATCGGGTCTTCGGCCACCTTGGCGGCGATATCGGCCAGCGTGCCGCGCAGGATCTTCTCGTCCGGCCAGCTGGCCTTCACCACGATGGCGACCGGGCAATTGGCACCGTAGAAGGGTGTCAGCTCGTCAACAATGCGCGCAATGGCGTGGATGGCCAGATGAATGGCAAGCGTTGCGCCGCTTGCAGCAAAATTGGCGAGCGTTTCCTTTTCCGGCATCTTGGAGGCCCTGCCGGAAATGCGGGTGAGGATCAGGCTTTGGACGACTTCCGGAATGGTGAGTTCCCGTTGCAATGCGGCAGCGGCTGCGGCAAAGGAAGGCACGCCCGGCGTCAGCGTATAATCAATGCCCAGCCGGTCGAGACGGCGCATCTGTTCGGCCACCGCGCTCCAGACGGAAAGATCGCCGGAATGCAGGCGGGCAATATCCTCGCCGGCCTCTGCTGCGCGCAGATATTCCGCTTCGATCTCGTCCAGTGACAGCGAGGCCGTATCGACGATACGGGCGCCTTCAGGGCAATAGTCCAGCAGTTCGCGCGGCACGATGGAGCCGGCAAACAGGCAGACGGGGCAGCGGGCGATGATATCTCGCCCGCGCACGGTAATCAGATCGGCAGCGCCGGGGCCGGCGCCGATGAAATGAACCGTCATGCCGCTTCCCCGCTGATGGCAATGGCGCAGGTGACGCCCTGTGCCACGTGACGCGGGCCAACCAGCCGCGCATTTGTGCCGGCAGCGGCCAGCACGGCGGCTTCGCAGAAGCTTGGAATTCCTACATGCGCCATGCTGTGCGGCGAAAGCGTCAGCGTGCGCGGCGATACGTCTTCCATGTCCATGTCGGAAACGACGATCAGATCGACGCCCAGGCGTTTTGCGGCTTCCAGAAGGCCATCTTCCTCAGCCTTCAACTCGCCAGTGGCAAGGATCTGCGGACGGCTGCCGGCATGTCCGCAAGCCGCCAGGGCCTCATCGATCACGGCCAGAACCGTTTCAGCGCTCGTGCCTTTGCGGCATCCAATTCCTGCGGCAATCATTGTCTCTATCCTTTCTTGTTAAAAATCCATTGGGTGACCGGCATGGCTGGTCGCCAGCCTGTCATGCGGCCGACAGGCTCTGCCCGATCGACCGAAATCCGTGTGAGCGTTCCGCCCAGGCGGGCGTGCGCATCCAGAAGCACCTGCTCCATTTCCAGCGTCACGGCATTGGCCACCAGTCGCCCGCCCGTCTTCAGGCCAAGAAGCGCCGCGTCCAGAACGCCATCGCCGCTGCCGCCGCCACCGATGAATATGGCATCGGGTGCCGGCAGGCCGGCAAGAGCCTGCGGCGCCTGGCCCTCGATGACTTGCAGCCCCGGCACGCCAAAGCCTGCCGCATTGCGGCGCGCGCGCTCCGCCCGTTCGCCATGCTGCTCGATGCCGATGGCTTGCAGCGAAGGGTGGGCAAGCATCCATTCAATACCGATGGAGCCCGAGCCTGCACCGATATCCCAGAGCAGTTCGCCGCGACGCGGGGAAAGGGCCGAGAGCGTCATGGCGCGGATCTCGCGCTTGGTGATCTGCCCGTCATGCTCGAAAAGATCATCGGTAAGCCCGCAGCCGAGCGGCAGGATGCGTGCCTGTGGTTCGGCCTCCACTTCCAGCGCCACCAGATTGAGCGGGTCGATATCCGTCAGTGTGAAATCGCTTGCCAGCGTGCTGCGGATCTTCTGGCTCTGACCGCCCAGCGCCTCGAGGATCATGAGCCGGCTAAGGCCGAAGCCGAGCTCAGTCAACAGCTGCGCCAGTGCTGCGGGGCTCTGCGCATCCGAGGTCAGCGCCAGAACCTTTCGGCCCGGATGCAGAAGCGGACGGATGAGGTCGAGCGCGCGGCCATGCAGCGATACGGTGTCGATATCCTGCAGCGCCCAGCCGAGCCTTGAGGCGGCGAGCGAAAAGGCCGATGGCGCCGGATAGGTGATCAATTCGGACGTCTCGACATGCCGGGCAAGGGTGACGCCAACGCCGAAGAAAAAGGGATCGCCGGAGGCGAGCACGCAGACCTTCTCTCCGCGAAGCGCCAAAACATCCGTCATGCTCGCATCAAACGGCTGCGGCCAGGCGCGGGCCCGTCCGGTGATTGCCGCGCCGGCAAGCTCCAGATGGCGTTTGCCGCCAAACACGGTCTGCGCTTGCGAAATCGCCTGTCTTGCCGCCTCACCAAGACCGGCAAGCCCATCTTCGCCAATGCCGACGATGGACAACCAGGGCCGGGCGGCTAGAAGAGAGGGTAATGTCTCAGGAGCCATGATGCTGCACTCCATTCTCATTCTCGGCGGCACGACCGAAGCGCGCCAACTGGCCGAGCGCCTCAAGGATATGCAGCGCTTCCGGCTGGAACTGTCGCTTGCCGGACGCACGAAGGTGCCGGTCGCCCAGCCGGTGCCGGTGCGTATCGGCGGCTTTGGCGGTGCCGAGGGTCTCGGACACTATCTGAAGGCGCAAAACTTCGATCTGCTGGTGGATGCCACGCATCCCTATGCGGCCCGCATTTCCGCCAATGCCGCAAAGGCTGGCGAACTCTCCGGCGTTCCGCTGATTGCCTTGCACCGCACCGGCTGGACGAAGCAGGAGGGCGACCGATGGCACGAGGTGGATAGCGTGGAGGCCGCCGTTGATGCCTTGGGAGAAGTGCCGCGCCGGGCCCTCCTGGCGCTTGGCCGGCAGGAGCTGCTTCCCTTCGAGACGGCGCCCCAGCATATCTATCTGGTGCGCAGCGTCGATCCGGTGGAGCCGCCGCTTGCCCTGCCGCAGGTGACTTATCTGACGGCGCGTGGACCGTTTCGCGAGGCGGACGAACGTGCACTCCTCACGGAAAATCGTATCGAGGTGATCGTGTCGAAGAATTCCGGCGGTTCTGCCAGCTACGGCAAAATTGTCGCTGCCCGCAGTCTGAGACTTCCGGTCATCATGATCCGTCGTCCGGTCCTGCCAGACGTGCCCGCGTTCCAGACGGTGGATGCGCTTGCCGACCATATCGCTCAGGCCTTTCCCGCTGACCAGCTGCGCGGCGAATAGACAAGCGGCTGGCCGCCGTCGCGGTGGATCAGCCGCGTCTCCACTGAACCGATGATGATGCAGGTCGACATGTCGGCCATGTCGGAGCGGGCGCTGTCCAGGCTTTCGATGCGGATCTTCTCGTCCGGGCGGCCGGCAGCACGCCCGAAGATGACGGGAACGTTGCCCGGCAGATGGGCGCGCAGGATATCAAAGGCCTGCGTCAGCTGGTGCGGACGCGCCTTGCTGACCGGATTGTAGAAGGCCATGACGAAGCCGGCATCGGCTGCCGCAATCAGCCGTTTTTCGATGACGCTCCAGGGCTTCAGATTGTCCGACAGCGAAATGGTGCAGAAATCATGGCCAAGCGGCGCGCCGGCCTTGGCGGCCACGGCCAGCATGGCGGTAACGCCTGGAACGACAGCAAAATCCACGTTTGCCCATTCCGGCGGGCCGGCTTCCATCGCTTCGCAGACGGCAGCGGCCATGGCAAATACGCCCGGATCGCCACCCGAAACGACGCAAACATCTGCGCCCGAGGCGGCAAGCGTCAGCGCTTGGGCGGCACGGGAGATTTCCTCGCGATTGTCGGAGGCATGGGCGCGCTGGTCTGGGCGGAGCTCAAGGCGCTCCACATAGGGGCCATAACCGAAGAAATCGGAGGCAGCATCCACGGCGGCCAGTGCTTCCGGTGTCACCTGGAGAGGGCTGCCGGGGCCAAGCCCAATGACGGTCAGCTTTCCTGTCATGGCCGATGTTTCCAGCCGGGCACCAGCACCAGCGAAAAATAGGGTGCCGGCGTCTCGTCGCGGTCCGCAAGCGGCATGGCGGCGCCATTGGCCATCGTGCCGCGCTCCACATAGATCGCGCCATCGAGCTTGCCGACGGCGGCCAGTGCGCGGCGGATCTTCGGCAGGTTGCGGCCGACCTTCATAATGACGGCGCCATCCGTGCCGGCCAGCCGCGTGGCCAGCACATCTTCCGGCAGGGTTCCGGGCAGCACGCTCAGGATATCATCGCCCTGTACCAGCGGCATATTGGCCATGGACCAGCAGCCCGACATGGCCGTGACGCCGGGAATGACTTCGGCCGGAAAATGTGGGGCAAGCCGCAAATGCAGGTGCATATAGGAGCCGTAAAACAGCGGATCACCTTCGCTCAGCACCGCGACATTGCGCCCGGCCTTCAGGTGTGTGGCGATGGCGTCCGCCGACTGGTCGAAGAATCCGTCTATGGCGCGCTTGTAGCTGTCGGTATCCTTGTCCTCTTCCACCGTCACCGGATAGATGAGCGGCAATTCGATCACATCGGCGCGCATATGGCCGTCCACGATGGTGCGCCCATTGCCTCGCGCACCGCGTTTGGCAAAGAAGGCCAGCACATCGGCGCCATTCAGCGCCTTGACCGCTTTCAGGGTCAAAAGCTCCGGATCACCGGGGCCGGTGCCAACGCCAAACACTTTTCCAGGGGCAATCTCGCTCACAGGCCAGCCCTCGCCAGCGCATTGACGGCAGCTGCCGTCATCGCAGATCCGCCCATGCGGCCCTTGACGATGGCAAAGGGAATGCCGTGCAGGTTTTCCGCCAATGCGTCCTTGCTCTCGGCGGCGCCCACGAAACCGACCGGCATGCCGATGATGGCCGCCGGCTTCGGGCAACCGCGATCCAGCATTTCAAGCAGGTAGAAAAGTGCGGTCGGCGCATTGCCGATGGCAATCACCGCACCTTCCATGTGCTCGACCCAGAGTTCAAGGGCTGCGGCAGAGCGGGTATTGCCGACGCGCTTGGCAAGCTCCGGCACTTGTGGATCGCGTAGCGTGCAAATCACCTCATTGCTGGCGGGCAGTCTTGCGCGTGTCACGCCATGCGCGACCATCTGCGCATCGCAGAGCACCGGCTTTCCGGTGAGAAGGGCTGTTCGGGCGGCAGTGACGAAATCGTTCGAAAACTGAAAATGCGCGGCCGCTTCCACCAGCCCGCAGGCATGGATCATGCGGATTGCAACTTCTGCCTCTTCCTCCGAGAAGGGCGAGAGATCGGCCTCGGCACGGATAATCGCGAAGGACTTGGCGTAGATCGCATCGCCATCGCGGATATAGTCATATTCGGTCATCATGGTCCTTCAGACGAGCGCCGCCGCGATCCGCTCGGGACCAAGGCGTTGAAGACAGTCGCGGCTCGTCTCGCCGGGCTGGCGTTCCAGACGCAGCAGCGCGGAAAGAGCGGTCAGTGCCGCAGCTTCCGTTCGGGGGGCAAGCCTTTTCAGCGGGGTATCGGTGGTTTTGCCGGCAAAGACAAGATGTGTTGCATCCTCCATTGCGGCAAAGGTCAGGCTGGCTGGCGTCGGATGCGCGCAGCCCTTGGCGCAGCCGGAGATATGCAGGTGGAGCGACCCGTCGAATAAGCCACTCGCCTGATCGGCGGCAAAGCGGCCAAGCGCGTGCGTTTCGATCCGGCCGGACTGGCAGGCGGGCGCGCCGGGGCAGGCGGACATATCGGCGAGAGGATCGCCAGTGCTGGTGATGAAGCCCTCATCCTCGGCCATGGCCAGAAGTTCGCGGCACACAGGTTCCGGCGCAAAGGCGATCAGCGCATGGTTGGGGGCGGGGCGCAGATGCGTCACCCCCAGTGCCCCGGCCTTATCTACGAGACGATGGAGTGTTTCTGCCGTCACCTGGCCAAAGGCCAGCGCAAGGCGCAGCGCATGGTGTTCCCTTTCAAGGGCAAACAGTCCGAATGGAGCGGGGCTAATAGCTGTCACACTTGGTTCGACGGGTGTCACCTTCTCCAACAGGCTTGCTGGAAGGTGAGCCGGCTCAATATCGCGCGCCCGTGCTCTCGGTCCGAGTTCTGCCAAATGCGAAAGGAGGGCTTGCGTGACCTCTGCCGCATCCCTGTCGCTGACCACGCCGAGCGTTCGGCCGGTTGCGGCGGTGCCGCCCAGCGTCAGCCGCCAGAAGGTGTCGCCTTTGATAGAAAGAGCCGACAGACGGATATCGGCCAGCAGATGATCGAGCCGGATCTGCCCGCCGCTTTCCAGAACAACCGAGAGTTTCGGCGCCAGTTGCCCCTCGAATACGCGTGCCGATGCGATAATCGCCTCTCCAAGCGTTCGCGGATCGGTGGTTTCTGCCGGATCAAGCCCGGCAAGCGGCGACCATTCCACCGCCAGACCTTCACGCAAGGGAAGAGCAAGGCTGCGCACCGCCTGTTCCAGCAATTCGGCAGAGGCGACTGTCAGGCCACGGACCTGAAGGTTGCCTCGGGCCGTGATATCCAGAATGCCGTTACCGTGCGCCTTCGACAGGGTGCAGAGTGCTGAAAGCTGCGCGGGCGTCACCCCGTCCGTCAGCGCCACGCGCGACAGATAACCATCGCCGGTCAGCATCGGGGCGGAAAGTGCCGGGCAGGCACCGCGCGCCATGGAAAGGGCAGAAGAGGGAGGCAGGGCAGCGGCCAATGCAGTCATGCGCGTTCCCTCTCGCGTGCCCATCCGCGCAGTACTTCCAGTTCGCGGTCCACCGAATTGCGGCGCGGCTGCCAGAGGCCACGCCGGCGGGCCGACAGAAGGCGTTCGGCAATCGCGCCCGCTGCTTCCGGATTCTGGTCGAGCACGAAATCGCGCACGCGCTCATCCGCGACATATGCGTCGTAAACCGCTTCGATTAGGCTTTGCGGAATGGCCTGCGTGGTTTCGGCAAAACCCACCAGCCGGTCCACGGTTTCGGCCAGTTCGGCGGCTCCGCGCGGCCCGTGGCGCATCTGGCCCTCGATGAAGCGAGGGTTGATAGCGCGGGCGCGCACGACGCGGGTGACGGCTTCAGAAATCGAACGGGCGCGTGGTCGCTGCGGATCGGTGGTGTCGAGCGCGATCAGGTCCGCCTTGCCGCCAAGCGCTGCCACGGCTGCGGCAAAACCGCCGATAAAGGCGACATCGCCGGAACCGTCGAGCAGGTCACGACCGGGATCATCGCCCGTATGGACCAGAAGATCGGCTATCCGCACGCGCTCGGCAAAGGCGTCTCCTGCCGGCTGTTCTTCGCCGTCTGGGCCGCCAAAGGCATGGCTGGTCATGGCAAGATAGGCGCGGCCAAGCTCTTCGCGCGCCTGCCAGTCTCCATCGGCAAGCTTTTCTTCGACGCCAGACCCATAGGTGCCGGGCGCCGAGCCGAAGATGCGGTGCGGCATTATACCGTGAAGCCGGGCGGTCTCTGCCAGTGGATTATCGCCCTCGGCCTCGTCGGTGCGTGATGCAATGGTGCGGGCCGCGGCATCCAGAAGCGCAATCAGCGAGGGGAACATGTCGCGAAACAGGCCGGAAATGCGGAAAGTCACATCGACGCGGGGTCGACCAAGCTGGGCCGGCGCCAGAACTTCGATACCGGTCACACGGCCGGTCGCCGGGTCCTGGATCGGTCTTGCTCCCATCAGCGCCAGACCTTGCGCCACTTCCTCGCCGCCGCTGCGCAGTGTGGCGCTGCCCCAGAGATCAAAGACAAGGCTTTTCGGCCAGTCGCCATGGTCCTGCAGATAGCGGCGGATCACCTCTTCGGCGGCAAGCCTGCCAAGCTCAAAGGCCGTCGGTGTCGGCATGGTGCGCGGATCGGACGCATAGAGATTGCGGCCCGTGGGAAGCACGTCGCGACGCCCGCGCGCCGGTGCGCCTGCAGGGCCGGGGCTTAGGAACCGGCCATCAAGCGCGCCGAGAAGTGCGGCACGCTCGGCCCCGGCGCTGTCGATCCTGAGCGGGTCCGTATCGAGCGGATCGGCGCGGCCAAACACATGCTGGCCGTCCTTGATGGCGAAATCCTTGAGATCGCAGAGAAAGGCATCGATGCGCGACAGCGCCGTATCGGCATCCTCTTGGCCGCTCACGCCGATTTCCTGCGCCAGCCCGCTTTCCTCGGCCTTTTCGACGATGAGTTTCGCCAGCCTGTCACGCCGCTTGCGATCCAGCCCGTCGGCCTGCGCATATTCATCCACCAGCAGTTCCAGCGCCTGCTGTGGCGGCGAAAGGCCGGCCTCTGCCAGCATTGGCGGCATGTGGCCGATAGTGATGGCGGCAATGCGGCGTTTGGCGACGGCGGCCTCGCCGGGATTGGAGACGATAAAGGGATAGAGTACCGGCAGATTGCCGGTCACGAGTTCCGGGAAACAGGCACCTGTCAGCGCAACAGTCTTGCCCGGCAGCCATTCCAGCGTGCCATGCGCACCCACATGGATGATGGCCTGGCTTTGCAGTTCCCGCTGCATCCAGCAGCCGAAACCGATCAGCGCATGGCGCGGCGGGCGGGCGGGATCGTGATAATCCGTGCGCCGGTCGGCCTCGCGGCCGCGATCCGGTGCCAGTGCTACGGTAACATTGCCGAAACGCACGGCCCGGAACCGGAAGGCTCCATCCCTGCATGCTTCGTCGGCTAAGGGATCGCCCCAGGTGGCTATCACCGCCTCTCGGGCGTCGGCAGGCAGCAGGCCAAGATACTCCTCGTAAGCTGGGAGAGGCAGGGTTTCCTGCCCGCACAGGACAAGATCCATCAGGTCCTTGGCCGTGGCTGGAATATCACCCACGCCATAACCGTCGCTCAAAAGGCTGCGCAGCATGTCCAGCACGCTTTCCGGCACATCGAGACCCACCGCATAGCCGGTGCGACCGGCTGCACCCGGATAATCGGGCATCAGAATGGTGAGCCGGCGCTCGGCTTTCGGCGCGGCATAGAGATCGAGATGCTTTGCGATGCGCTCGGCAACGGCGGCCACGCGGTCCGGCTCCGGCCGATTGGCAAAGCCGGCAAAACCATAGGCGCCGCCGGCATCGCGCTCATCCTTGAAGGAGATCACGCCGGCCAGAATGCGTCCGTCAAGTTCCGGCAGCACCACATGCATGGCCAGATCCGACGGCCCGAGCCCGCGCTGGCTTTCCACCCAGGCCTGTCGCTTGGTGGTGGCAATCACCGCCTGAAAGACGGGCACGCCTGAGCGATCGAACAGGGTTTTGCCATCCAGTTCGGCATTGCTGGCAAAGGCGGTCGTCGCGATAATCGCAGCTGGTTTCAGGGTCTGGAAAAGATCAAACAGGGTGGAAAGCGTTGCTTTGTCCTTCAGGCCCGGCACGAAGATCGGCAGCGGTGCAAAGCCCTTTTCCTTGAGCGCCGTGGCCAGCGTCTCGATCGGCGCCACATCGCCCGCCAGCAGCATGGACCGATAGAAGAGAAGCGGCAGGATCTTTTGACCGGCGATACCCTCCACTGCGTCGGCTTGCGAAATGACACCTTTGCCGGGCCGGTAGAAGCCGAGTTTTGGAACGGTTACGGCCTTTTCAGCCTGCGGCTTGGTACCATCGGCCAGATCCCGCAGCGCCTCAGCCAGCCGGTTCAGGTTGTCCGGCCCGCCTTCGCGAAAGAAGGAGAGGAAATGATCGATCTGCGACTGGGGGAGGCTCGAGGCGGCAGACAGCCGATCGTCCTTCTCGCTGCATTCGCCAGGCAAAAGCACCAGCGGCAGGCCTTTTCCGCGCGCCAGATGCGACAGTTCTTCCACGCCATAGCGCCAGCGGTCATAGCCGCCCAGCACCCGCACCAGAATGACCTTGGCATGACGCGCCACCTTGTCGATCCAGAGATCCACCGACATCGGGTGGCGAAGATCGGACAGCTGGGCCAGCCGCAGGGAGAACCTGCCATCAGCCAGCCGATCCCAGGCGGCGGCCACGCCGTTCAGGTCGCTATCGGTAAAGGACAGCACCACCACGTCACCCGGCGACTGGTTGAGATCAACCGGTTCGATCAGGTCGTCAAGCGACGAGGACGTGGTGGCAAGAATGTGCATCAGGCGGCCAGCAGCTTCCCGATCTTTTGCGCATCGATGCCCTTTTCGCCGATGATGACGAGGCGCGAGCGGCGGTCTTCACCGGCCGTCCAGGCGCGGTCGAAATAGTGGTTCACACGCGGGCCGACCGCCTGCACCAGAAGCCGCATCGGCTTGCCGGAGACTTCCACATAGCCTTTGATGCGCAGAACCTTTTCCGCCTCGGTGACGCTTGCAATGCGGGCGCTGAGGTCTTCCGGGCTGGCAATCGCCGGAATGTCGAGCACGAAGCTGTCGAAATCATCGTGCTCGTGGTCCAGTTCGCCGTCGTGATGGGTCTTGCGGTTTTCGATGTCATCTTCCACGGCAAGGCCAAGGCCGATGAACACGGCAGGGTCGATCTGGCCGTATTCCGAATGGACGATGCGCACGGCGCGCGGCAAATGGGCCTTCACATGGGCATGGGCCTTTTCAAGCTCGGCGGGCGACAACAGATCGGCCTTGGTCAGAATGACGAGGTCTGCGCAGGCGATCTGGTCTTCAAAGACTTCCTCGACCGGATTGTCATGATCGAGCGACTGATCTTGCGTGCGCTGGGCGGCAAGTGCTTCCATGTCATCGGCCACGCGGCCATCTGCCAAAGCCTGCCCATCCACCACGGCAATCACGCCATCGACGGTGACGCGGCTTTTCACGCTTGGCCATTGGAAGGCCTGCACCAGCGGTTTGGGCAGCGCAAGGCCAGAGGTCTCGATCAGGATATGATCGACCTTTGGATGCAAAGCGAGGATCTTGTCGATGGCCGGCACGAAATCATCGGCCACGGTGCAGCAGATGCAGCCATTGGCAAGCTCGATGATATTGTCTTCCGGGCAGTTTTCGACGCCGCAGCTTTTCAGGATTTCGCCATCGATGCCCACATCGCCGAATTCGTTGACGATGATGGCAAGCCGCTTGCCCTTGATGTTTTCCAGTGCATGGCGCAGCAGCGTGGTTTTGCCGGCGCCGAGAAAACCGGTGACGACCGTGCAGGGAATGCGGGCAAGCGATGTGCTCATGGAATGGAGGTCCTTCTTACGGCTTCTGGATGTGTGTGGAATGCAGATCAAGCGGTGGAATGCGGGCAATCATGCCGCGCTTCAGGCTGTCGGGCCGGCCCTTCCAGGGCATCAACCCGTCGGTGGATTGAGCCAGAAGGCGGGCGCCGGTCACCAGGTCCTCGGCACTGTCCAAGGTCAGGTCACCGAAGATATAGGACCAGCCGTCAGCGCTCTGGATGCTGGCATTCAGGCCGCGCTTGCAATTGGCAAGGCAGGCGACTGCGCGCATTTCGATCCCGGTCTCGCCCAGGTTTTTAACCTTTTCGGCCAGCATCGCGCCCTCGCGCGGCGCATCCGGCGCCTGGCCGGTGCTGCGGCAGGTCTCGCATACGAAGACGACGACGCGTGCGGCCTCTAGTGCCATCACCGTTCCACTATCTGTCTGTGCTGATAAATCCACCTGGAGCCCCGTGTCTTCAAATCATAACGGGGCGCAAGCCTGCACGGCGGATTGCCGGCATGCTCAAAAACTCATCCCTGCCGGAGCACCCCGCCCGGCTGGATTTTCCTCATCGTCAACGGCAGGTCTCCTGGCTCGCGGCTCATCGCCCATGCGCTGCCTTCCCGAAGAAAACTTCAGTGGCTTTCGGCGCCGGGTTCCCGCTTCAGGCGGGGGCCGCTTACAGTTGCGGGGGCAGCCGTGGTTTAGGCCAATTCTGGCCGCACCGCGTTCCCTCTTAGCTTTCCCCGTTGCCGGGAAAAGACCGTTGCTGGTTCACTATGCGCTTAGGCGCGGATGTGTCAATGCCGGCGAACGGCCATTGCCGGAGGAGGTGCTTCGACTATAGTCCCGCCTCCGACTTCAACCGCAGACGTTCAAGAGGAGAGGCCCATGGCGGATATCGACGGGGAACAGGCAGAACGCCACAAGCGCAAGATGGAAAACCGCAAGGCGGTGCAGGATGCGGAAGTGGCTTCCAAGACCATCGAAAAGGGTCTGCTGATCGTCAATACCGGGCCGGGCAAGGGCAAATCGACGGCCGCCTTCGGCCTGGCGCTGCGCATGCTGGGGCATGGCCGAAAGGTCGCCGTAGTACAGTTCATCAAGGGCGCCTGGGAGACCGGCGAGCGGGCGGCGCTGGAAACCTTTGGCGAAAAGGTGATCTGGCATACAATGGGCGAGGGATTTACCTGGGATACGCAGGACCTGAAGCGGGATGTGGAAGCGGCCGGGCGCGCCTGGGAAAAGGCCAAGGAAGTGATGGCGATGCCGGAGGTTGGCCTCGTCATTCTCGATGAGATGAACATTGCGCTGCGCTATGATTATCTCGATCTGGAGACGGTGATTGCCGATCTGGCCGCACGCCGGGAGGGTCTGCATGTCATTGTCACCGGTCGCAATGCCAAGCCTGCGCTGATCGAGGCGGCCGATATGGTGACGGAAATGACGCTGGTGAAGCATCACTTCAAGGCCGGCGTGAAGGCGCAAGTCGGGATAGAATTCTGATGACGGGCACAAAGAGCGCCAAGGCCCTGATGTTCCAGGGCACCGGTTCGGATGTCGGCAAGTCGCTGCTGGTGGCGGGGCTGGCGCGCGCCTTTACCTTTCGGGGCCTGAAGGTTCTGCCGTTCAAGCCGCAGAACATGTCGAACAATGCTGCCGTGACGGCGGATGGCGGCGAGATTGGCCGGGCGCAGGCGCTGCAGGCGCGCGCGGCACGGGCGCCATTGTCCGTGCATATGAACCCGGTGCTTTTGAAGCCGCAGAGCGAGGTCGGCGCCCAGCTTGTTGTTCAGGGTCGCGTTGAGGGCAATGCCAAGGCCGCCGAATATCAGCATTTGAAGGCGGGGCTGATGCCACGCGTGCTGGAAAGCTTTGGAAAACTGAAATCGCATGCCGATCTGGTGCTGGTGGAAGGGGCGGGCAGCGCATCCGAGGTGAACCTGCGCCGCAATGACATTGCCAATATGGGTTTTGCCCGCGCCGCAGATGTGCCTGTGGTACTGATCGGCGATATCGATCGCGGTGGCGTGATCGCCAGCATTGCCGGCACGAAACTGGTGCTGGACGCGGCAGATGCGGCAATGATCCATGGCTTCATCGTCAACCGGTTTCGCGGCGATCCGTCGCTGTTTGACGACGGCATGCGGATGATCGAGGGCTTTACCGGCTGGAGCCCGGTTGGTCTTTTGCCGCATTTTGCTGAAGCGGTGCGCCTGCCGGCTGAAGATGCGCTGGCGCTGAATTCGGCACCTGCCGCAAAGGCCGGCGCGACGATCCGCATCGCCGTGCCGATCCTGCCGCATGTCTCCAATTTCGACGATCTCGATCCGCTGGATGCCGAGCCGCAGGTGGAGCTTGTGCGGGTGCGTCCCGGTGGCGTGCTGCCGGCCGATGCCGACCTTGTGCTGCTCTTAGGCTCCAAGGCAACGATTGCCGATCTGCAGGCGCTGAAAGCCGCCGGCTTCGATGTGGATATCGCCGCCCATTTGCGGCGGGGAAAGCCGGTGCTTGGTCTTTGCGGCGGCTACCAGATGCTGGGGAAAAGCGTGGCCGATCCTGACGGTATCGAAGGGCCGGCGGGTGTTATTGAGCCGGGGCTTGGGCATCTGGATGTGGAGACCCGGCTGACCGGGCAGAAACATCTGGTGGCGGTGACCGGGCAGACCACGGATGGACAATCATTTGCCGGCTATGAAATGCATGTGGGTGAAACGCTGGGGTCGGATCGTCTTCGGCCCTTCGCCCGTATCGGGGGCGAGGGCGAGGGCGCTGTCTCGCGGTCCGGGTTTGTCTGCGGCACCTATGTGCATGGGCTGTTTGCCGATGATGGCCAGCGCTCCGCCTGGCTGACGCGGCTGGGTGGGCAGGCCACGCGGCTGGATTACGAACAGGGTGTCGAAGAGGTGCTCGATCGTCTGGCCGCCCATATGGAGCGCCATCTCGATCTGGATCTGCTTCTCAGATTAGCGCGCTGAAGCCATCGGCCAGAATGCCGAACAGGATGATGAGCAGGAGATCGGCAACCCGCGACAGGGTGAGCGCCCGGCGGATATCCTGTGCCGTTGCCTCGCGCCTGCCGCCTTCTCCCATAACGTGATCATCCACCAGCACGCCGCCATAGATGCGTGGACCGGCCAGGGCCAGACCGAGCGCGCCGGCCATGGCCGCTTCCGGCCAACCGGCATTCGGGGATTTATGGCGTGAGGCATCGCGGCGCAGGGCATTCCAGGCGGCACGCGGCGAGGCGCCGGGCACCAGCGCGGCCGCAGCAATGAACAGCAGTGCTGTCAGCCGCGAGGCGGGCAAGTTGACGAGGTCATCGAAGCGGGCGGCCGCCCAGCCATAGGCGCCGTAGCGGGCATTGCGGTGGCCGATCATGCTGTCAGCCGTGTTCGTGGCCTTGTAGAGGGCGGCGCCCGGCAAGCCGCCGAGACCAAGCCAGAGGGCGGGGGCGGTGATGCCATCGGAAAAGTTCTCAGCAAGGCTCTCGATGGCCGCACGGCTGACACCTGCCTCGTCCAACTGGTCCGGATCGCGCCCGACAATCATCGAGACGGCTTTGCGACCTGCCGGCAGACCGCCATTCTCCAGTGCGTCGGCCACGGCGCGTACATGATCTTCGAGGCTCTTTTGCGCAATCAGGCTGGAGGCGATGACGGCGAGCACGAAAAACCCGAAGGGCAGCCAGAGCAGCGAGCGCTCGATGAGCAGCGATACGACGAACGTGACGCCGAGCAGGATGAGAAATGCGATCACCCCATGGCGGCGGCGTATGTCAAACGGCAGATCAAGCCGGTTGAAGCGCCTTTCCAGCCGTTCGATCAGCTTGCCGATCCAGATCACCGGATGGCCGATGCGATCCACAAGCCATTGCGGATAACCGACAAGCCGTTCAATAAGCAGAGCGATAAAGGCGAGAGAGAAGGCCATGGATCAGCAACGGGACGCGACAGAGGGCAAAAGCGGGCAGGCGATCGATCACGGTGGCAATCTGGCGCGGGCGGCGGCACTTTTTCCGCAGGCGCTCCAGCCGTGGATTGATCTTTCCACCGGTATCAATCCTCACTCCTATCCCCATTCGCCCATTCCGACCACCGCTTTTTCCCGCCTGCCGGAGCCGGCAGCGCTTGAACACCTGAGGGCTGTGGCGGCAAATGCTTATGATGCGCCATCACCCGCTCATCTGGCGCCGGCACCGGGCACGCATATCCTTTTGCCGCTGCTGATCGAGGCCGTCTTTGGCCGTCTTTCGGTTGCGGGTCGTCGGGCGGCAGTGCTGTCGCCCACCTATGCCGAGCACGCAAGGCTTGCCCGGCATGCCGGTTTCGATGTCACGGAGACGGCGGATTTCGGCGCGCTGGCAAGCGCGGATCTTGCGATTGTGGTCAACCCCAACAATCCAGATGGACGGCTCATCGCGCCGCAGGACATTTTCGATCTTTCGCGCCGGCTGGCTGCCAAGGGCGGGCTTCTGGTGGTCGATGAAGCGTTCATGGAGGTCGCGGAGCCGGATGCATCCGTTGCCGTTGCCGTGCATCCGGGACTTGCGGTTCTGCGCTCGTTTGGCAAATTCTATGGCCTTGCCGGCTTGCGGCTGGGCTTTGCCGTTGCGCCACCCGCGATTGCCGAGCAATTGTCGGTGCGGCTCGGCCCCTGGGCCATTCCGGGACCGACCCTACATGCCGGGCTCGAAGCGCTGGTCGATCGCAAGTGGCAGGACGCCATGCGCGGTCAGCTGAAGCAGGAGGCAGGGCGGCTGGACAGCTTGCTGGCGGGTGCCGGGCTGCAGGTGTCAGGTGGTACCTCGCTGTTTCGCTATCTAGTGGACCCTCGGGCGCCGGCGCTGTTCCAGCATCTGGGCGAAGCAGGCATTCTTGTGCGCCGATTTTCCGAGCGGCCGGATTGTTTGCGCATTGGCCTGCCACAGGTGGACGAGTGGAAACGGTTGGAAACGGCCCTTTGCACAGAAAATTGGCAAAGTTGAAGCCTGCAGGAAAGGTTTGCATTCTGTCCATGCTGCGCTAGGGTCTGGCCTTCCTTGATCGTCGCATGCAGGTGAATTCCATGTCCATGAGCAGTAATCTCCCCCAGATCTTCCAGGCCGTCGATCGGCACAGGGAGGTGTTCAAGGAGCTTTCGGATCGTGTCTGGGCAACGCCGGAAACCTGCTATATGGAAGTGGTTTCCACTGCCGCCCATCGCGAAATGCTGGAGACACAAGGCTTCCGTATCACGGAGAACGTGGCGGGTATCCCGACAGCTCTGATCGGCGAGGCAGGCGAGGGCGGGCCGGTCATCGCCTTTCTCGGTGAATATGATGCGCTGGCTGGGCTGAGCCAAAAGGCCGGCGTTTCCCATCACGAGCCATTGACGGCAGGCGCCAACGGCCATGGCTGTGGCCACAATCTGCTCGGTTCGGCCTCGCTTCTGGCGGCAACCGCCTTGAAAGACTGGCTGGAAGCCACCGGCACGCCCGGCCGCGTGCGCTATTACGGCTGCCCGGCGGAAGAAGGCGGAGCGGCCAAGGCCTTCATGGTGCGTGCAGGCGCCTTTCAGGATGTCGATATCGCCATCTGCTGGCACCCAAGCGCCTTTGCCGGCGTGCAGCGCGAAACCTCGCTTGCCAATTGCCGCATCGATTTCACCTTTACCGGCCGTTCCTCGCATGCGGCGGCAAGCCCCGAGCTTGGCCGCAGCGCGCTTGATGCCGTGGAACTGATGAGCGTCGGCGTTAATTATCTGCGCGAACATATGCAGCAGGATTGTCGCATCCACTATGCGCTGCTCGATGCCGGAGGCATTTCGCCCAATGTCGTGCAGGCACATGCCAAGGTGCGCTACGTGGTGCGCGCGCCGGAACTGTCCGGTCTCTTTCCGCTTATCGAGCGGGTGAAGAAGGTTGCTGAAGGGGCGGCGCTGATGACTGAGACGAAGATGGAAAACATCATCCTGTCGGGCGTTTCCAACCTCATCGTCAACACGCCGCTGATGGATGTCATGCAGGATGTCTGGCAGAGCATGGGCGCGCCCGATTTCGACGATGCGGACCGCCGGTTTGCCGAGGAAATCCGTTCCACGCTGACGCCGGAAGATATTGCCGCAAGCTGGGCGCAGGAACGCCTGGAAGAGCGCGATATTCCGCTCGCCGATTTCATCCTGCCCGCCCATAGTGAGGTGCGCCAGATGGGCGGCTCCACGGATGTCGCCGATGTCAGCTGGGTCGTGCCAACCGTGCAGGCCTATGGTCCGACGCTTGCCATCGGTACCCAGCTGCACACCTGGCAGGTGGTGGCGCAGGGCAAGAGCAGCCATGCGCACAAGGCGATGATCGACACGGCCAAAGCCATGGCCGCAACCGGCCTCGCCGCGCTGCAAAGCGACCAGTTGCGCGAGGCCGCCTGGGCCGATCTCAAGCGCCGGCTGAAGGGGCAGGCCTATCGCAGCCCCATCCCGCCGGAAGCCGAGCCGCCGGTGGCCGCCATGGGCGGTCGCTGAGCCGCCACCCCATCACAGATTTTTGGAGCAGACATCCATGACGATCCAGCCCAATTCCATCGAGGCCCGCGACAAGGCCTACCAGCTGCATTCCTATACCAATGCCAAGGCATTGGAGCGCGATGGCGCGCTGGTGATCGAAAGCGGTGAAGGGATCTATGTCTTCGACAGCAATGGAAAGCGCTATATCGAGGGCATGGCCGGCTTGTGGAGCGTGGCTGTCGGATTCGGGGAACAGCGCCTGGTGGATGCCGCCGCCCGGCAGATGGCGAAGCTTCCCTATTATCACACATTCGCGGCCAAGACCCATGGTCCTTCCGTCGATCTGGCGGAAAAGCTGATCCAGATGGCGCCGGTGCCGATGTCGAAGGTGTATTTCACCAATTCCGGATCGGAAGCCAATGATACGGCGATGAAGATGATCTGGTACCGCTCCAATGCTCTGGGCCGGCCGGAAAAGAAGAAGATCATCTCGCGCATCAAGGGATATCACGGCGTGACGGTGGCCAGTGCCAGCCTGACGGGCCTTCCCAACAATCACCGCTCGTTTGATCTGCCGCTGCCCGGTATTTTCCACACCACCTGTCCGCATTTTCGCCTGTTTGCGCAGGAGGGCGAGGATGAGGCCGGTTTTGTCGCAAGGTGTGCAGCCGATCTCGAAGCACTCATCGCGCGGGAAGGTGCCGATACGATTGCAGCCTTCATCGGCGAGCCGGTCATGGGGGCCGGCGGTGTCATCGTGCCGCCGGCGGGCTATTGGGAGGCCATCCAGCCTATCCTGAAGAAGCACGACATCCTCTTCATTGCAGACGAAGTGATCTGCGGCTTTGGTCGCACCGGCCAGATGTTCGGCACCACCACCTTTGCGCTGGAGCCGGATATCATCACCCTGTCGAAGCAGCTCTCCTCCTCCTATCAGCCGATTTCGGCGCTTCTGATCAATGATCGTGTCTATCAGCCGATTGCCGAGGAATCCGGTCGCATCGGCACTTTTGGCCACGGCTATACAGGCTCCGGTCATCCGGTGGCCGCTGCCGTCGCACTGGAAAATCTCGCGATCATTGAGGAACGCGATCTGGTCGGCAATGTGCAGGCGCTCAGCCCGTTTTTCCTCAAGCGCCTGAAGGCGCTCGAGGCGCATCCTCTGGCCATTGAAGCGCGGGGAATAGGTCTTATCGGGGCGCTGGAGCTGGCGCCACGCGAAGGATTTGCGACTGGGCAGCTGGGACCGAAACTGGCTGCAATCCTGCAGGAGAACGGTCTGTTTTCGCGCGCGGTCGGCGATTCCATGGCGCTTTGCCCGCCGATGATCATCACCGAGGAACAGGTCGGCACGATCTTCGATATCTTTGAGCGCTCGCTCGACGTGTTCCAGACGCAGCTGTCTGCAGCCTGAGCCAGAAGGCTTTGCGATAGCGGGATTATTGCACCCTGCGGCAGGGCGCCTATATCTAGCGCGATGCTGGATTTTCTATCGCCCTATTGGCCGCATATCGTATTTGTCCTGTCGGTCTTCATGGGCGCGACTGCGGCTATTCACGTGGCCATGACCAAGGATGAGGTGCGCTCGGCCATTGGCTGGGTGGGCGTCATCCTCCTGTCGCCGATCATCGGTGCCCTGCTCTACCTGATCGCCGGCATCAACAGGGTCCGCCGCACTGTCTTGGGCAATCGGCGCGAATTGCTGAAAGGCAATTTCCTCGAGCACATGGTGTCCTTCGACGCGACGGATACCATGGTGGCCACGCAGTTCGGCCGAAGATTTCAGGCCATGAAGACGCTGGGCGACCGCGTAACGCGCAACTATCTCACCACCGGCAATGCGATCACCAGGCTGGAAGGTGGGGACGCGGCCTATGGTGCCATGCTGGATGCTATTGGCAAGGCTCGACGCAGCATTATCCTGGAGACCTATATTTTCGATCGGGACCGGGTCGGGCGCCAGTTTGTCACGGCGCTGACGCAGGCCGTGGCGCGTGGCGTTGATGTGCGCGTGCTGATCGATGCAGTCGGCGCCCGTTATTCCGTGCCGAGTGTGCTAGGCATGCTGCGCGATGGCGGGGTGACGGTGGATGTGTTCAACGGCAATGTCATCATGGGTCTGCGCCTGCCCTATGCCAATCTGCGCACCCACCGCAAGATCATGGTGGTGGATGGAGAACTGGCCTTTACCGGCGGCATGAACATCCGCGAGGCCTTTTCACGCGCCGTCAGCGGCAAGGACTTTGCCATCGATACGCATTTCCGCCTCTCCGGGCCGGTGGTGGCGGATCTGTTTGAGCTTGCCGCCGACGATTGGCGCTTTGCCAGCGGCGAGGTGCTGACGGATGAGAGCTGGCGGATCGAGCCTCCGGGCGGAATACCGGGGTCGCCGGTTCTGATCCGCGCCGTCGGTTCGGGACCTGACCGCAGCGTCGAGACCAATCACAAGATGCTGATGGGTGCCTTTTCCGTTGCCCGCTCAACCATCCGCATCGTCTCCCCCTATTTCCTGCCGGACCGGGAGCTGATCAGTGCCTTGTCCACGGCGGCGCGGCGGGGCGTTGAGGTGGATATCGTCGTGCCGGCCGCCAATAATCTGACGCTCGTTGATCGGGCCATGACCGCGCAGTTCGACCAGATTCTCGATGGCGATTGCCGTATCTGGCGCGCGGGCGGCCCCTTCAACCATTCCAAGCTGTTGGTGGTGGACGGACGCTGGGCCTATATCGGTTCGTCCAATATGGATCCGCGTTCGCTGCGGCTGAATTTCGAGGTCGATCTGGAAGTGTTTGATGAAGCCTTCGCCCAGGCGCTCGAGGCAGAGATCGATGCCACGCTTGCCAATGCCGAGCCGGTTTCACTGGAGGCATTGAAGGCACGTCCGTTTGCCGTGCGTCTTTTTGAGCGTGTGTTATGGCTTGGCTCACCCTATCTGTGATCGGGGCTGGAAGCATGGCCCGCGCGCGCTATACTCGCCTGATGGCCTTTGAACCGATCCGCAACACCGCATGAACAGCAGCAATCTCCCCGCCAGCATCCTGTCCTCCATTCGCAATCGCAAGCAACGCGCGCTTGTCCGCGAGGATGAGACGGGCCGGCGCGACCCGTCAGATCTTCTGGTTGCCTCCTACAATGTCCACAAATGCGTTGGCGTGGACGGGCGGTTCGATCCGGCACGCATTGCCCATGTCATCCGCGAGATCGGGCCGGACGTGTTGGCGCTGCAGGAGGCGGATACCCGCTTTGGTGAGCGCCGTGGGCTTCTCGATCTCAACTGGGTGGAGCGCGAGACGGGGCTTGTGCCGGTGCCGGTTTCGGGCTTTGCCAAGGCGCATGGCTGGCATGGCAATGTGCTGTTCTTTCGCCATGGCGTGGTGCGTGACGTGCATCAGGTTAAGCTGCCGGGGCTGGAGCCTCGCGGTGCGCTGTTGACCGAACTGGAGCTGAAGGATGGCGCTGTCCTGCGGGTCATCGCCGCGCATCTGGGCCTGCTCAATCGTTCGCGCCAGCAGCAGGCGCGCATGATCCTCGATATTCTTGATGCCCGCGAGGACCAGCCAACCATCCTGATGGGCGATCTCAACGAATGGCGGCTGGGCGTTCGCTCCTCGCTGAATTCTCTGTCGGCAACGTTTCGCGGCATGCCGGCGGCCGTGCCAAGCTTTCCATCGCGCCTGCCGGTGCTGGCGCTCGACCGCATCATGTCGAACCGGCCAGGGTTGATCGAACAGGTGCATGTGCATGATACGGCGCTGGCACGGCTTGCCTCGGATCACCTGCCGATCAAGGCGGTCATCAGGGCCCATGCGCCGATTTGAACCTATGCGGCCGGTGATACCCGGTCTGCCACTTCACGTGCGATTGCCAGTGAGGCCGTCAAGCCCGGACTTTCGATGCCAAACAGATTGACGAGGCCGGGAGTGCCATGGAACTCCGGTCCGTCGATGCGGAAATCGGCAGCTGGATCGGAAGGCCCGCAGATTTTCGGGCGCATACCTGAGTAGCCGGGGATCAGCGCTTGCTGCGGCATATCTGGCCAGTAGCGGCGGATGGCTTCGTCAAAGCCTGCCACCCGCGACAGATCGACGGTGTAGTCGATCGCGTCCACCCATTCGACATCCGGGCCAAAGCGAACCTGTCCGGAAAGATCCATGGTCAGATGTACGCCGAGCCCATGCGCATGCGGTGCCGGGTAGATGAGATGCCGGAAGGGTGCGCGGCCCGGCAGCATGAAATAGCTGCCCTTGGCATAGCGCGTCTGCGGTATGGTGTGAGAAGCTTGGCCTTCTATGGCGCCAGCCACGACGGATGCATGCAGGCCGGCTGTATTGACGAGAATATCGCAGGACAGATCGAGAGGCTCAGAGCCACCGGCGCTGACCACAAAGCCGCTCCCCTCTCGACGCGCGCCGACAAACGGTGCTTTGAGCGCTATGGTCGCGCCGGCATTTTCCGCATCGCCCTGCAGCGCCAGCATATAGCCATGGCTATCGATGATGCCGGTGGAAGGAGACAACAGGCCGGCGATGCAGGAGAGCGAAGGTTCCAGTTCCTGCGCCTCCTCCTGCGAGAGCATGGCGAGGTCGGGGACACCATTTGCCACGCCTTTACGCAACAGGTCGTGCAGCAGGAGCAGTTCGGAATCCTGCGTGGCAACGATCAGCTTGCCGCATTGACGGTACTGCACCCCATGGGAAGCGCAGAATTCATAGAGCTTCTGGCGGCCTTCCACGCAGAGCCGCGCCTTGAGGCTTCCCGGCGGATAGTAGAGCCCGGAATGGATGACTTCGCTATTGCGCGATGAGGTTCCGGTGCCGATCGCGCTGTCGGTTTCCAGCACGAGCACCGACAGTTGGCGCCCTGCAAGTTCACGCGCGCATGCAAGGCCGATCACGCCTGCGCCGACGATGATCGCATCGATATCAGACATCCAGAATCCCTATACGGCCCATTCGCCGCAGCACGCGCCAATCTTGCGCATCTGCACCAGAGATCAAGAGGGTTGCAATGATATTCCACCAAAGTCGCAGATGCGTGGAACAATATGCCTGTCAATCCGGTCGGGTTACGCTAATGTCGGCAAAACGGCAGATATGCCGTTGCTAGGGAGAGATATGAATGCATGAATTGCAGCAGCAGCTTGCGTCCGACATCAAGATCCTGCCGCGCAGGCTCCCCTCTGTGGCGGGCTGGCGCACTCGGTTCCTGCACGCAGCCACTGCCGGTCTTGCCTTCCTCTTCGTCGCAGGTCTTGTTCTGGGTCTGATTGCCTGATCGTGTGATTGTCAGGCGGGCTTCAGCCAGGTTTCGGCAATTTCCACCCACATCGCCACACCAATCGGCAGCGCGTCGTCGTTGAAGTCAAAGCGCGGATGGTGCAGCGGCGGGTCATTGTCCGTGCGGGCGGTGCCCAGCAGGAAATAGCTGCCGGGTCTTTCCGCCAGCATGAAGGCGAAATCCTCGCTTCCCATCGATGGTCGCGGCAGGTCCATGACATTGTCATTCCCCACCACCCGGCGGGCAATATCCCGGACGAAATCGGTTTCGGCCTTGTGGTTGATGGTCGGCTCGTAGCCGCGTTCATAGGCAATCGTCACGCTCATACCGTAGCTGGCAGCCTGTCCCTCGGCAATTTCGCGGATCCGCCGTTCCAGCATGTCGCGCACCTTGGCATCGAAGGAGCGGACGGTGATAGCCATCTGCGCCCGCTCGGGAATGACATTGCTTGCCTTGCCGGCATTGAAGGCGCCCACCGTGATCACGGCCTGATCCATCGCATGCAGATTGCGCGAGACGATGCTTTGCAGAGCCATGATGATGCTGGCGCCGCAGACGATGGGGTCCAAGGCCTCCTGCGGTTCGGCGCCGTGGCCGCCACGACCGTTGACGGTGATGATGCACTCGTCGGCTGCCGCCATCATCGGTCCTTCCTTGACTGCGATGCGGCCAAAGGGAATGGCGGGGTCGTTGTGCAGACCAAATACGGCATCGCAGGCAAAGCGCTTAAACAGCCCGTCATCGATCATCAGCTTGGCGCCGGCGAAGTTCTCCTCGGCCGGCTGGAAGATGAGATGGATTGTGCCGTCGAAATTGCGCCGTTCAGCCAGTAATTTTGCCGCCCCCAGCAGCATCGTTGTGTGGCCGTCATGGCCGCAGGCATGCATCAGGCCGGGATGAAGGCTTGCATGCTCAAGCCCGGTTTCCTCGTCGATCGGCAGGGCGTCGATATCGGCGCGGATGCCGATCGACCGGTTGCTCGTGCCGTTCTTCAATGTGGCGACCAGTCCTGTGGTTGCCAGCCCGCGCGTGACCTCATAGCCGAGGCCTGCAAGCTGTTGCGCCAGGAAATCGGAAGTCTTGAACTCGGAGAGACCAAGCTCCGGATGCTGGTGAAGATAGTGTCTGATGGCCACAAGCTCCGGCATGTCATTGGTTAGGTGTATCGTCATGAAACAGGTCTCCGCGGTAGGCTCTGGTCTATGGCTGGGCTTAGGTATTCATGCCGAACCATAACAGGAAGCGTCGGCATGGGTAATACCTGGCTACCCGTTCGCACATGCCGGCGATAGTGCCGGTCGCGCTCTAAACCTTACGCCGAATCCCGCTTGAATGCGGATGATCTTGATGTCATGGAACCAAATGAACAGTGGTGCTTTCCGTCTGCGGCTTCGTTTGTCCGGAGCAGCGTCACGCGAAAAAAGCATCGTATCCTATATTCCAACCGGCTGATTATGTTCAGGTTTCATTCATCCCTGAGGGAATAGAGGCAGACGGTCATAGATTTGGAGAAGCATGTGAACAGGTTTTGTCACTCCGTTCGCCCGTTTGACGGCGCCTATTTCAGGCTGTCGCCGGCATTCTCCATGCCTGATGCGCCATTCCTCGGCCACATCAGCGCCTGACCCGCTCTTTTTCCGCCACGCCAGCGTCCTCATTCTTAGAAGCCGACACAATGTCATTTCATACTACGCCCGCTCAGACTACGCGTGAAACTGAAGGCAAGCAGATCGACCATAACGAGGCGATCCGCGCGACCTATTTCAATGCGGAGGCCTTGCGCAGTTGCGGCGATGCGCTGGCGCGCGACGGTGCCCAGACGCTGCCGGGCTTCATGACGTTTGATTTCCGGGAGCGGCACAAGGAGAACGAAAAGGAGATCCTGCGGGTCTATCGTTCCACCGCCAGGGATGTGGAAGCGGGTGCGACGATTACGCCGGCCGCCGAGTGGCTGCTCGACAACCATTACATCGTTGAAGAGGCGATCCAGGAAGTCCGCCGCGATTTTCCGCGCAAGTTCTACAAGCAGCTGCCGACCATGGCGATCGGCAGTGTCGAGATCCCGCGCGTTCTGGCGCTGGCCTGGCTCTATGTCGCCCATACCCATTCCACGGTGTCGCGCGAAAACCTGACGGCGATGGCCGAGGGCTTCCAGGTGCACCAGTCGCTGGAGATCGGCGAGCTCTGGGCGTTGCCATCCTTCCTGCGTTTCGTTCTGATCGAAAACCTGCGCCGTATCTCGATCCGCGTCGAACGCTCGCGCCGTATGCGCCAGCAGGCGAACGATGCCGCTGACGAGATCATCAAGCTGAATGACGAGGCGGCCTGCGCCGATCTTCTGAAGAAGATCGAGCAGCTGACCGAGGACAACACCTTTTCCACGCAGTTCCTCTATCGCCTGCGCAATGCGTCGCAGTCGCCGAGCTTTGCCATTGCCTGGCTGGAAGCGCGTCTCGAGCAGGCCGGCACGGACACCGAAGAAGTGATGATGGCGGAACACAACCGCCTCTCCTCCGGCAATGTCACGATGGGCAATATCATCAAGAGCCTGCGTGAGATCGACGATACCGAATGGAGCGTCTGGTTCGAAGAGGTCTGCCTTGTCGATCAGGTTCTGCGCGAGCAGAGCGATTATAACGAGCTCGACTTTGGATCGCGCAATTCCTATCGCAATCGGATCGAAAAGCTTGCCCGTTTCTGCGGCAAGACGGAAATCGACGTGGCGCGTGCGGCCATTGCGCTGGCTGAAGAAGCCAAGAGCGCACCAGTGCCCGATCCGCACAAGGCCAATGTCGGCGCTTTCCTGACCGGCATGTACCGTCCGCAGCTGGAAGCTGCCGTGGGCTATACACCGACATTTGCCCAGCGCATCGTCCGCACGGTGCAGAAGATGAACTGGATGGCGGTTGCCGTTCCCGTTCTGCTCCTGACCTTCCTGGCGCTGGCGCTGGTGGGCATGTTCCTGTCCAGCATGGGCATGTCCCTTCCGCTCATCCTTCTCTTCCTGCTGATGTTCTCCCTGCCGGCATCGGAAGGGGCAACAGGCCTCTTCAATACGCTGGTTACCTATGTGGTGAAGCCTGCCCGCCTTGTCGGCTATGAATTCAAGAACGGCATTCCGGAAGATGCGCGCACGCTGGTGGCCGTGCCCTGCCTCATTACCAACCGCGATACCGTGGATGAACTGATCCGCAATCTCGAGGTCCACTATCTCGCCAACCCGCGAGGCGACATCTATTTTGCGCTGCTCAGCGACTGGAAGGACGCAACGGTCGAGCAGACCGACGCCGATCTCGAAGTTCTCGAATATGCCCGCCGTGAGATCACCACGCTCAGCAATCGTTACGCTTTCGATGGCAAGACGCGTTTTTACCTGCTGCATCGCCGTCGTCTGTTCAACCCGTCCGAAGGTGTGTGGATGGGTTGGGAGCGCAAGCGCGGCAAGCTGCACGAGCTGAACCTTCTCTTGCGCGGCGACAAGGACACGAGTTACCTGCAGGGTGCCAATACCGTGCCGGAAAACGTCCAGTATGTCATGACGCTGGATGCCGATACGCGCCTGATGCGCGATGCGGTGACCAAGCTCGTCGGCAAGCTGCACCACCCGATCAACCGTCCGGTGCATGACCCCCATTCCGGCCGCGTCATCCATGGCTATGGCCTGCTGCAGCCGCGCGTCACCCCGTCCTTGACGACGGGCAAGGATGCCTCGGTCTTCCAGCGCGTCTATTCCATCAGCCGTGGCATCGATCCTTACGTATTTACCGTCTCGGACGTCTATCAGGACCTGACCGGCGAAGGTTCGTTCACCGGCAAGGGCCTTTATCACGTCGATGCCTTCGAGACGGCTTTGCGTGGCCGTATCGAGGAAAACTCCGTCCTCAGCCACGACCTTCTGGAAGGTTCGTTTGCCCGCTGCGCGCTTGTGACCGACGTGGAACTGGTGGAAGATTTCCCCACCCGCTACGAGGTGGAAGTGTCACGCCAGCATCGCTGGGCGCGTGGCGACTGGCAGCTTCTCTCGTATATTCTCGATCCGATGCGCGGCGTGACTGCGCTTGGTCGCTGGAAGATGATCGATAACCTGCGCCGCTCGCTGACCCCGATCGCCTGGTTCTTCGCCTCGGTTCTCGGCTGGTACTTCATGGACCCGCTCGGCGCGCTTATCTGGCAGATCCTGTTGATCTTCTCGCTGTTTGTCGCGCCGACACTGTCGCTGATCACCGGTATCGTGCCGCGCTCGACCGATATCGTGCCCAGCGCGCATTTCTATTCCGTATGGTCGGATGTGCGCTCCGCCAATGCGCAGGTCGCGCTGCGGATCGTCTTCATCGCTGATTCCGCCTTCCGGATGATCGATGCCATCGTGCGTTCGATCTACCGTCTCTTTGTCAGCCGCAAGCAGATGCTGGAATGGCGCACCGCCGCCAGCATCCAGTCCTCTGCGCAGGGCAGCCCGCTCGATTATTATCGCTCCATGTGGCATGCGCCGGTTGCAGCCGTTCTCGCCCTGTTGCTGGCAGCCCTGCCGGCCGACAATGCCTTCCTCGTCGGCCTGCCTTTCGTGCTGCTTTGGGTACTTTCGCCACTTGTGGCCTGGTATGTCAGCCAGTCGGCTGAAACCGAAGACCGCCTCTTTGTGCCGGAAGCCGTATCCATAGAGTTGCGCAAGTTCTCGCGCCGCACCTGGCGCTATTATGAGGCCTTCGTCACCGAAGATCAGCACTTCCTGCCGCCGGACAATTTTCAGGAAAAGCCGGAACCGATTGTCGCCAAGCGAACCTCGCCCACCAATATCGGCGTCTATCTTCTGTCGGTCATCTCCGCCCGCCATTTTGGCTGGATCAGCTTCCAGGAAACGCTGGAGCGGATGGAAAACACCGTGTCCACCGTGGAAGGCATGGGGAAATTCCGTGGCCATTTGTTCAACTGGTACCATACCGATACGCTTCAGACGCTCGGACCCCGCTATGTCTCGACCGTTGACAGCGGCAACCTGGCCGGCCACCTGATCGCGGTTTCCTCGGCCTGCCGGGAATGGGCGGAAGCGCCATCGGCCCATCTTCAAGCTTCGCTCGATGGCATTGGCGATGTCGCCGGCATCCTGTCGGAAGTGCTGAAGGAACTGCCGGATGACCGTAAGACGGTTCGCCCGCTGCGCCGGCGCCTGGAAGAACGCATCATCGGCTTTGGCAATGCGCTGGCAGCCGTCAAGCGCGAGCACGAGTTTGCCTCGATCCGAATCATCAACCTTGCGGTTCTCGCCCGCGACATCCAGAAGCTGGCCTCCAATCTCGATCACGAGGTTAGCTCTGCCCAGAGCACTGAAGTCACTCGCTGGTCGGAATCACTCGTGGCTGCCTGCGAAGCGCATATTGCCGACAGCACGTTCGACATGACCAATATCGAACCGCTGCGCCAGCGCCTGACGCAGCTGCGCGACCGTGCCCGCAATCTCGCCTTCTCGATGGATTTCACCTTCCTCTACCGGAAGGATCGTCGCCTGCTGTCGATCGGTTACCGCGTCGAAAGCAATGACCTTGACGAGGCCTGCTACGACCTTCTGGCGTCGGAATGCCGTCTGACCAGCCTGTTTGCCATTGCCAAGGGCGATCTTCCGACCGAACATTGGTATCGCTTGGGCCGTCAGGTCGTGCCGATCGGTGCGCGCGGTGCGCTGATTTCCTGGTCGGGCTCGATGTTCGAATATCTGATGCCGCCGCTCGTCATGCAGGAGCGCCAGGGTGGCATTCTGAACCAGACGAACAATCTGATCGTCGAAGAGCAGATGAACCATGGCCGTCGTCTGAATATTCCCTGGGGGATTTCGGAAGCCGCCTTCAATGCGCGCGACCATAACCTGAACTACCAGTACACGAACTTCGGCGTGCCGACGCTTGGTCTGAAGCGCGGTCTTGGCCAGAATGCCGTCATCGCACCCTACGCATCCATCCTTGCCAGCCAGTACCGCCCGCTTGAGGCGCTGGAAAACCTGCAGAAGCTGCGGGCAGTTGGTGCGCTTGGCAAATATGGCTTCCATGATGCGGTGGACTACACCCCGACCCGCGTGCCGGAAGGCAAGAAATGCGCCGTTGTGTTCAACTACTATGCCCACCACCATGGCATGTCGATTGCAGCCATTGCCAATGTCGTCAACAATGGCAAGCTGCGCGAGCTTTTCCACGCCGATCCGGTGGTGGAAGCTGCCGAACTGCTGCTGCAGGAAAAGGCGCCGCGCGAAGTGCCTGTCATGGGCTCCAAGTATGAGCCTGAAACGCCCGGCAAGGGCCAGGCCGATCTGCTGCGTCCCGAAATCCGCACCATACAGGACCCGGCAAGCCGCGACCGCGAAATGGTCTTCCTGTCGAATGGTCATTATTCGACCATGCTGACGGCGACCGGCACCGGCTATTCACGCTGGAACGGCCTTGCCGTGACCCGCTGGAAGCCGGACCCGGTCGAGGATCGCTGGGGCAATTTCCTCTTCCTGCGCGACACGACGACTGGCCAGTGGTGGTCGACGACCGCCGAGCCGCGCCGCGCCGAGGGAGAAAAGACGAAGACCGTATTCGGCGATGAGAAGGCCGAATTCGTTAAGACCGTCGGCACGCTTGTCAGCACTGTCGAATGTATCGTGGCAACCGAACATGATGCGGAAGGTCGCCGCCTGACGCTGCTCAATACCGGCACCGAGGACCGCTTCATCGAAGTGACCTCCTATCTGGAACCGGTGATTGCCAACGAGGATGACGACAACGCCCATCCGGTCTTCTCGCGCATGTTCATCCGCACCGAGATCGGTCGTCGCGGCGATGTGATCCGCGCCTGGCGCAACAAGCGCAACCCGAACGAAGCCTCGATGCACATTGCGCATCTGGCGGCTGACAATGCCGGCTCCTCGCGTCCGACCGAATTCGAGACCGATCGCCGTCGCTTCATCGGCCGTGGCAGAACTCTGGCAGAAGCTGCAGCCTTTGATCCGGATGCAACACTGTCGGGCACCGATGGGTTCACGCTTGACCCGATCCTGTCGCTGCGCCGCGTCGTGCGCGTACCGGCCGGCAAGAAGGTCAGCGTCATTTTCTGGACGATCGCTGCACCGAGCCGTGAGGATCTCGATGGCGCCATCGAGCGCTATCGTCACCCGGATGCCTTTGGTTCTGAACTGACGCAGGCCTGGACCCGCGTGCAGGTGCAGATGCGCCATATCGGCATCAGTTCGCAGCAGGCCGCAGCCTTCCAGCATCTTGGCCGCTATCTGGTCTATCCAGACATGTATCTGCGCGCCGATTCAGCAACGGTTGAAGCGGGCCTTGCCTCGCAACGCCAGCTCTGGGGTCTCTCCATCTCCGGCGACCTGCCGATCTTCACGCTGCGCATTAATGACGAAATGGATATGGATGTCGTCAAGGAAGCCCTGTCGGCGCAGGAATATCTGCGTTCGCGTGGCGTCTTGGCCGATCTTGCCGTCGTCAATGAAAAGCCGGCCTCTTATGCGCAGGACATGCAGCACGCGATCGACCAGATCAGCGAAAGCATTCGTCGCCTTGGCCAGTCCGAAGGCCGCCAGCAGGTGTTTGCGCTGCGCCGCGACCTGATGGACGAGGAAACCTGGGCGGCCCTGATTGCCGCCTCGCGTGTCGTTCTTCATGCCCGTAACGGCAAGATCGAGGATCAGGTCAACCGTGCGGTTTCGCTGTTTTCGGCCCCGCGTGGTGCCGAAATCGAGACGGATCGCCGCGAGCTTCTGTCGGCCGATCACTTCGGCAGCGTGCTGGGCAATGGTGATGATGCCGGTAAGGATCTCGATTTCTGGAACGGTTATGGCGGCTTTGCCACCGACGGCCAGGAATATGTCGTTCGTGTGTCGGGTGGTGGCACGACCCCGCATCCGTGGATCAACGTCATTTCCAACGAGAGCTTCGGCTTCCATATTTCTGCCGAAGGTGCAGGCTTCACCTGGAGCCAGAACTCGCGCGACTACCAGCTGACACCGTGGTCGAATGACACGGTCATCAACCGGCCCGGCGAAGCCTTCTATGTGGCGGATCTGCAAAGCGGCACGGTGTCTACACCCTTTGCCGCGCTGTCGCGCCGCCCATCGGTGACGTTTGAGACGCGTCACGGTCTTGGCTATTCCACGTTCCAGTCGCTGGAAGATGGCCTGACCCTGACCCTGACGCAGACCGTAGATCGCACCCGCCCGGTCAAGCTGTCGAAGATCACGCTGCGCAATACCAGCGGTGAAGCGCGTCGCCTGCGTGTCTATGGTTATGCGGAATGGATCTTGGGCAACAACCCGCAGCGCACGCAACCGTTCATTCTGAGCGGTCGGGACGAAGCAACGGGTGCCCTGTTTGCGACCAATCCCTACAGCATCGATTTCCATCGCACCGCCTTCTTCGGCAGCGATGTTGCAGCTTCGGGCTTTACCACCAGCCGCCGCGAATTCATTGGCCGGTTCGGTACGGTTGCAGCCCCGGTGGCCGTGACCAGCGGTTCGGCGCTCAACGGATCGCTGGAGCCGGACGGCGCGCCATGCGCAGCACTTGCCTGCGATATCGAGCTTGCAGCCGGTGAAGAAAAGGTCGTCACCTTCTATCTCGGTGATTGCGGCACACGCGAGGAAGCGGCAGCCCTTGCCGCCGACATCAAGGCCTCGTCTTTCGGCGCAGTTTTGCAGACCACCAATGACTTCTGGCAGGAATTTACCGGCCGGTTGAAGATCTCGACGCCCGACAAGGCGCTCGACAACATGGTCAATACCTGGCTGCCCTATCAGGCGCTTGGTTGCCGCATCATGTCGCGCACCGCCTTCTATCAGTCGTCCGGCGCCTATGGCTTCCGTGACCAGTTGCAGGATACGCTTGCCTTCCTGCTACACGAACCGGATCTGGCGCGTCGCCAGATCGTCAATGCCGCCAGCCGTCAGTTCAAGGAAGGCGACGTGCAGCATTGGTGGCTGCCGGGCACGGGTGCCGGCGTTCGCACCTCGATCTCCGATGACGTGGTCTGGCTCGCCTATGCGGCACACCAGTATATCCAGGCAACCGGGGACAAGGCGATCCTGAACGAGGAACTGCCCTTCCTGCAGGGTGCCACGCTGACGCCTGGCCAGCACGATGCCTTCTACAAGCCGGAAATCTCTTCCGACACCGCCTCGCTCTATGAGCATGCGGCGCTGGCGCTTGATCTGGCCATTGTCCGCACCGGCTCGAACGGCTTGCCGCTGATCCTGGGCGGCGACTGGAATGACGGCATGAACCGTGTCGGCATTGGTGGGCGCGGCACCAGCGTCTGGCTTGGCTGGTTCCTGGCGGCTGCCCTTCGTCGCTTCATGGTCTATGCAGAAGAGCGTGGCGATACGGTCCGTACCGAACGCTGGTCGCGTCACCTGACCTCGCTGAAACATGCGCTGGAAACGGCTGGCTGGGACGGCACCTATTATCGTCGCGGCTATTTCGACGATGGCGGGCCGCTCGGCGCCAATGGCAATCTGGAATGCGCCATCGATTCGCTGGGTCAGTCCTGGAGCGTTCTGTCGGGCGAGGGTGATCCCGCCCGCCAGGAACAGGCCATGAATGCCGTAATGGACAAGCTGGTGGACGATAAGGAAGGGCTTATCCGCCTCTTCACGCCGGCCTTTGCATCTACCCCGAAGGATCCAGGCTATATCAAGGCCTATCCGCCGGGTGTGCGTGAAAACGGTGGCCAGTATACCCATGCGGCCATCTGGGTCGTGCTGGCACTGGCCGGTCTGAAGCGAGGCGACGATGCCTGGAAGGCCTTCAAGCTGTTGAACCCGGTCAATCACGCGCTGGATCAGACCTCCGCCGACAAGTATCGCGTCGAGCCTTATGTCGTGGCTGCCGATGTCTACGGTGTCAGCGATCTGACGGGTCGCGGTGGCTGGACCTGGTACACCGGCTCTGCCGGCTGGCTCTACCGTGCGGCGGTCGAGGGCATTCTCGGCATTCGCCGCGAAGGCGACCGGCTGTTTGTTGCGCCGGTTCTGCCAAGCGACTGGACGGGCTTTACAGCCGAACTGACGCTATCGGGCAAGACCTATGCCGTGGTTGTGACGATGGCAGACGGCAAGGCGCAGGTCACGGTCAATGGTACGTCGGTCTCAGAGGCGGACGGATTCCTCCTCAACTGACCAGTATGGGACATGATTGATGAACAGGGACCCGGATTGCGCATGCAAGTCCGGGTCCTTGCTTATAGGAAACTGCCCTGGCTGCCGATGATTGCTCCTTTTCGTGCATTCGGTTAGGTTCACACACATCGACGCGGTCAAGACGGGTCCCCGATGAGCTTTTTTGCCCAATATTCCCTGCTCGCACCCCTTTCGGCCACGGTGCCCGAACTGGGTTGGCGTGGGCTCGCCCTGGATTTCGCCGTGCTGTTTGGTCTGACCGTTGCAGCCATTCTCATCGTTCTGGCGGCAGTCGGCGGCTTCTTCGAAGTCATGAACGCGCGGCATCCGGAACGACGTATCCAGAAACATCGCGTCAACCGGCGTAAATGGCAGGAACTGGCGCATGCGCCCGGTTCGGTCGCCATCATTGCACTCTGTTTTTCCGGTGGATTATTCGCGCAAGCCCAGGGGTGGACGATAGCGCCACTTGCGCTCTCCTGGTGGACGGGACCGCTGATGCTTGGTCTCTCGGTGGTGCTGTATGATGCCTGGTTTTACTGGGTCCATCGTCTACTGCACTGGAAGCCATTCTATCGCTTCCACGCCCTCCACCACAAAAGCGTCGCGCCGACCGTGTGGACCAACCACCACGAAACGCTTGTCGAAGGCTTCCTCAATCAGGCCTTCTACCTTCTTATTCCGTTCATTCTGCCGATCCCCTGGCAGCTGCTTGTACTACAGAAGCTCTACGATCAGGTAAGTGGTATGCTGGGCCATGCGGGCTTCGAACACTTTGCCTCGCCGGCGGGCCGAACCCCCTTTCCATTCGCCTCTACGGTGTTTCACGACCAGCACCACGGGTACTTCAAGTACAACTATGGTCACACCTTTTCCTGGTGGGACCGTATGATGGGGACCTTGCACCCACGCTATGATGCGACCTTGGAGAGTTTCGAGCCAAAGAAGCCCGATTCCAGCGCTACGGTCGAGCCAGGCAGCAAGCCGGACCAGACATGAAAA
This sequence comes from Rhizobium sp. FY34, assembly GCF_005222845.1. Classification (GTDB taxonomy): domain Bacteria; phylum Pseudomonadota; class Alphaproteobacteria; order Rhizobiales; family Rhizobiaceae; genus Neorhizobium. The sequence goes on from NZ_STFZ01000006.1 coordinate 100,504, forward strand.
TGGCGGGTCAGCCTCGCCATTTTACTCCCGGTATCCAACCATCCGTCAATCAGGATCAGGCTCGCTGGGGAACCACCTGCGGAATGGTCTTTGCATCATCCGTCACAATGCCACTTGTCTTCAACAGCGCGGCGAAGCGGCCGCCGAGGGCATTCAGTTCATCATAGGTGCCCTGCTCGATGATCCGGCCATGGTCGAGGAAGATCACCACATCGGCGTCGCGGATAGTGGAGAGGCGGTGCGCGATGATGAAGGTCGTGCGGTTCTGGCGCAACCGGTCGATTGCTTCCTTGACCCGCTGTTCCGTCTCTACGTCCAGCGCGCTGGTGGCTTCGTCGAGCACCAGGATGGGGGCGTTCTTCAGGATCGCGCGGGCAATGGCGATACGCTGGCGCTCGCCACCCGACAGGCGGTTGCCGCGCTCGCCCACATGCGTGTCGTAACCGGCAAGCCGGCTTTCGATGAAATCGGTCGCGGCAGCGGCTTCAGCCGCTGCAATCACTTCGGCATCGGTTGCGCCCTCGCGGCCAAGCCGGATGTTTTCAGTGATCGAGCGATTGAGAAGGCCCGCATCCTGGAAGACCGTGGCAATTGAGTGGCGCAGCGACTTGCGGGTAACGGTTGCGATATCCGTGCCATCGATCAGGATACTGCCCTGTTGCGGATCATAGACCCGCTGAAGCAGGTTGACGAGTGTCGTCTTGCCGGCACCTGTCGGCCCGACAATGGCAACGGTCTGGCCCGCTTTGGCAATGAATGAGACGTTTTTGACACCCTGCGTCGTGCTGGCAAAATCGAAGGAAATATCGCGGAACTCCACCTCGCCGCGCACCGCACCGAGTTCGCCGGCGCCGGCCGGTTCCTCGCGCTCCTTCACTGAATCTTCCAGACGGAAGAAATCCTCAAGCTTGGAACGCGCTTCGAAGATCTGCGTGGCGAACTGGCGCAACAGGTCAAGGCGGCCGATCAGCAAGTTGGCAAAGCCGATGAAGGCAATCACATCACCGACGCGGATTTCGCCGGCGCGAACGAGAACGACGCCGATGATCAGGATGATCAGCATGGAGACGGTGGAGGCCATGCGGTTCAGCGCACTGGCCAGCGCCCACCAGTCGAGAACCGGATATTGTGCCGATAGAAGCTTTTCCGTGTAGCTTTTCAGCGCCTTGGTTTCCGCATCGATGCGATTGTAGCTATGCAGCACGGTGACATTGCTGATGCTGTCGCTAACATGCGAGAAGACCGTGTGATAATGTCCTTCGACGGAGGCTTGGCCCTCCTTCGTGCGGTTCATCACCATGCGGCCGATGAACCAGTAGAGAATGCTGAGCACGACGAGAACGCAGCTCAGTCGCCAATCCATCGAAAATGCCGTCGGCACCAGCAGGACCAGCGCCACGATGGTGGCAAGATGCGTGCGCATGAATTCCAGCCAGAGGCCAAACAGTGTTTCGCTGGCCCGCAGCAGCGTATGCAGAGCATTCGATGTACCGCGCTGGTGGTGCCATGACAGCGGCATGGAAATAATGCGCCCGAAGGCTTCCGTCAGCAATGTTGCGCGCCGCCCATGTGCCAGCCGATCGGCTTCGCGCGCTACAAGAACGTAAGCTATAGTGTTGAACACGCCGAAACCGCCCCACATCAGAAGGATGGGGGTCACCTCGCCATTGCCGGAAATCGCATCAATTATACGTCCGAACAGAATCGGTTCGGCAATCGTGATGACGGCAAGGACGATATTGGCGACGACCACCATGGATACGCGGATCTTGCTCGATCCGAGATATTGTAGCGCCCGCGCATAGACCTGAAACAAGCTCAACGACATTACCTCGAGATTTGATCAATCGCGCATCTCTAGCGGATCTGACCTGTATGTAGCGTGAACGCGTGGCACACGCCTGCGCGCTGGGTGCGTCATAGCGGTGATCGAGACGATTGGCCATCTTTCACGGTGGAATGCGGAAGATCAATGATTGGAATGGCTTGCTGTTGCATCAAGGACGTGTTGCGCGTGCCCGAGGCGTTGGGGAATGACAGACCGCATAACATTGGACACAACGCCGAGGAGACTAGAAGCCGCTTGCAATCTCTGCGAGAATAGAGCCCACTATGAAATGTCGCCATGTGTCTTCAGTCAATGCTAACCAAGCATGGGGGAAGGTGTGGCGTATTCAGTGAAGACGATGGTTTCAACGATGAACGGCCACACCTCTTAGTGGCAGGGGGTATGAGTGAACATTCACTCTATTCTGCAGCTCTTGGTATTAGTCAACGAGACGAAGACGCAGGCAGAACTAACCACGGAATTAGATGCGCTTATTTCAGGATACGGCTTCGCTTATTATGGTCTCTGGTTTTACCAACGCGCCAATTCGGAACCCAATAACCTGATGCTGGCAGGGCGTTGGCCCGAGGGTTGGCGCAAGCTCTATCTTTCCAAGAAATACGGAATGATTGACCCGGTGCGTCGCATGTTGACCATTGCCCAGCGGCCGTTCCGCTGGCGCGATGCTATACACAGCTATCGGGATGACCCTTATCGCAAGCGCGTGCTGCGGCTTCTTCAGGATGCCGCCAAGCATGATCTGTTTGATGGCTATGCTTTCCCAATCCATGGCAGGACGGGCCTGATCGGTCAGTTCAGTATTGGTGGTTTTCCTGTCGATCTATCCCCGGTGGAACTGGCTTTGTTCGAGGCTGCTGGCCGAAAGAGCTTCTGGCGTCTGCTGGAGCTGCGTGGAGATGCAGCTGAGCTGGAGAAGCAGGTGGTGATCGACACGGAACTGACGCGCCGCCAGATGGAGGTTCTGACCTTGCTGGCCGATGGCATGACATCCAATGAGATTGCCAAGAAGCTACAGATCTCAAGCCATACGGTGGATTGGTACATCAATATCATTCAGGAAAAGTTCAACGCCAAGAACCGGCAGCATGTGATTGCCACAGCTTTCCGCGTCGGATTGGTTACCTGACATTTTGCTGACATAAATCGACCGGCGGACAACACGGGAAATTGAACTTCCCAGAAAAGCCGCTAAGGTCTCTCTTCGCGGATGCAGCATTATCCGTAAATGTGAGGGGAGACTGTCTTGAAGATATCGAAAATCCTTGTCGCCAATCGTTCGGAAATTGCTATCCGCGTGTTTCGCGCTGCCAATGAACTTGGCATCAAGACCGTCGCAATCTGGGCCGAGGAAGACAAGCTCTCGCTGCATCGGTTCAAGGCTGATGAGAGCTATCAGGTCGGGCGCGGCCCGCATCTGGCGCGCGATCTGGGTCCCATCGAAAGCTATCTGTCCATTCCCGAGGTGATCCGCGTCGCAAAGCTCTCCGGCGCCGATGCCATTCATCCGGGCTACGGACTCCTGTCGGAAAGTCCCGAATTCGTCGAGGCCTGCAACGATGCAGGTATCATTTTCATCGGGCCGCGGCCCGATACCATGCGCCAGCTGGGTAACAAGGTCGCCGCCCGCGATCTGGCAATCTCCGTCGGCGTGCCGGTCGTGCCGGCAACGCTGCCGCTGCCGGACGATATGGCGGAAGTGGCGCGGATGGCCGAAGAGGTTGGCTATCCGGTGATGCTGAAGGCCTCCTGGGGCGGCGGCGGGCGCGGCATGCGCGCCATCCGCGATCCCAAGGATCTCGCAAAGGAAGTGGTGGAGGCCAAGCGCGAGGCCATGGCCGCGTTTGGCAAGGATGAGGTCTATCTCGAAAAGCTGGTGGAACGTGCCCGCCATGTGGAAAGCCAGGTTCTTGGCGATACGCATGGCAATGTCGTGCATCTCTTCGAGCGTGACTGCTCTATCCAGCGCCGCAACCAGAAGGTCGTGGAGCGCGCTCCGGCCCCCTATCTTTCGCAGGCGCAGCGCGATGAACTCGCCGGCTATTCGCTAAAGATTGCCGCTGCCACCAACTATGTCGGTGCCGGCACGGTCGAATATCTGATGGATGCCGATACCGGCAAATTCTACTTTATCGAAGTCAATCCGCGTATCCAGGTGGAGCATACGGTCACCGAAGTCGTCACCGGCATCGATATCGTCAAGGCACAGATCCATATTCTCGAAGGCTTTGCCATTGGCACGCCGGAATCGGGCGTGCCGGCTCAAGCCGATATCCGCCTTAACGGTCATGCGTTGCAGTGCCGCATCACGACGGAAGATCCCGAGCAGAATTTCATCCCCGATTACGGTCGCATCACCGCCTACCGTTCGGCGGCAGGCTTTGGCATCCGTCTGGATGGCGGTACGGCCTATACGGGCGCCATCATCACCCGTTACTATGATCCGCTGCTGGTCAAGGTGACAGCCTCGGGCGGTACGCCGCAGGAAGCCATCAGCCGCATGGACCGGGCGCTGCGTGAATTCCGTATCCGCGGCGTGGCAACCAACCTGACATTCCTCGAAGCGATTATCGGCCATCCGAGCTTCCGCGACAATTCCTATACGACGCGCTTTATCGATACGACGCCGGAACTGTTCCAGCAGGTCAAGCGCCAGGACCGTGCGACGAAACTGCTGACCTATCTTGCCGACGTGACGGTGAACGGTCATCCCGAAACCAAGGGAAGGCCAAAGCCCTCCGACAAGGCTGCAAAGCCGATCGTGCCCTATATCGAGGCTGATGTGCCGGCAGGTACCAAGCAGAAGCTAGACGAACTGGGACCGAAGGGCTTTTCCGAATGGATGCGCAACGAGACGCGCGTGCTGATGACCGATACGACCATGCGCGATGGCCATCAGTCGCTACTCGCCACCCGCATGCGCACCTATGATATTGCTCGCATTGCGCCGATCTATGCGCGGGCGCTGCCCAATCTCTTCTCGCTCGAATGCTGGGGTGGTGCCACTTTCGACGTGTCCATGCGTTTCCTCACCGAAGATCCATGGGAGCGGCTGGCGCTGGTGCGCGAAGGCGCGCCGAACCTTCTGCTGCAGATGCTGCTGCGTGGCGCAAATGGCGTCGGCTACACCAACTATCCGGACAATGTCGTCAAATATTTCGTCCGTCAGGCGGCCAAAGGCGGCATCGATCTGTTCCGCGTCTTCGACTGCCTGAATTGGGTGGAAAACATGCGTGTTTCCATGGATGCCATCCAGGAGGAGAACAGGCTCTGCGAGGCGGTCATCTGCTATACCGGCGACATGCTGAACAGCGCGCGGCCGAAATATGATCTGAAATATTACACCAACCTGGCACAGGAACTGGAAAAGGCCGGCGCGCATATCATTGCCGTCAAGGACATGGCGGGGCTTTTGAAGCCGGCGGCGGCGCGCGTGCTGTTCAAGGCATTGCGGGAAGAAACCGGCCTGCCGATCCATTTCCATACGCATGATACATCCGGCATTTCGGCGGCAACCGTGTTGGCCGCTATCGATGCCGGCGTCGATGCGGTCGATGCGGCCATGGACGCCTTTTCCGGCAATACTTCGCAGCCCTGCCTGGGTTCGATCGTTGAGGCACTTTCCGGCACCGAGCGCGATTCGGGCCTTGATCCGGAATGGATCCGCCGCATCTCGTTTTACTGGGAGGCGGTGCGCAACCAGTATGCGGCCTTCGAAAGCGATCTCAAGGGGCCGGCCTCGGAAGTCTATCTGCATGAAATGCCGGGCGGCCAGTTCACCAATCTCAAGGAGCAGGCCCGCTCGCTTGGACTCGACAGCCGCTGGCACGAGGTGGCGCAGACCTATGCGGACGTGAACCAGATGTTCGGCGATATCGTCAAGGTCACGCCGTCCTCCAAGGTCGTCGGCGACATGGCGCTGATGATGGTGAGCCAGGACCTGACGGTTGAGGATGTCGAAAATCCCGAGCGCGACATTGCCTTTCCGGATTCCGTTGTCTCCATGCTGAAGGGCGATCTGGGCCAGCCGCCCGGCGGATGGCCGCAGGCCTTGCAGAAGAAGGCGCTGAAGGGCGACAAGCCCTATACGGAACGTCCCGGCTCGCTGCTGGTTGATGCCGATCTCGATGCCGAGCGCAAGGTGATCGAGGGCAAGCTCGAGCGTGCCGTGGATGATTTCGAATTTGCCTCCTACCTGATGTATCCCAAGGTCTTCACAGATTTTGCGCTGGCTTCCGATACCTATGGACCGGTTTCTGTTCTGCCGACGCCGGCCTACTTCTACGGCATGGCCGATGGCGAGGAACTGTTTGCCGATATCGAGAAGGGCAAGACGCTGGTGATCGTCAATCAGGCGGCGAGCGCTGCGGATGCGCAGGGACTCGTCACGATGTTCTTCGAGCTGAATGGCCAGCCGCGCCGCATCAAAGTGCCGGACCGGGCACAAGGCGCGACAGGGGCAGTCGCACGCCGCAAGGCGGAGATTGGCAATGCGACGCATCTGGGCGCGCCGATGCCCGGTGTCATTTCCCGCGTCTTCGTTTCCACTGGCCAGAAGGTGAAGGCCGGCGATGTGCTGCTCTCCATCGAAGCGATGAAGATGGAAACGGCGCTCCATGCCGAAAAGGATGGCACGCTTGCCGAAGTGCTCGTCAAGCCGGGCGATCAGATCGACGCCAAGGACCTGCTGATCGTCTACGAAGGCTGAAAATTGATCTGGATGGCCGCGGGCGGATTTTTGACCGTCCGGGGCCATTTTCAATTCCAAACGGGTGCGCCTCCCGTACCCGTTGACCCCGCCCGGATATTTCCTGAGGGTGGCGCTGTCATTTCCTCAATCCTACCCTGCATCGCCCGCGCGGGCCGCCGCCTATGCAACGATCACGTGTTGTGACGGGTGCCGGGTTCTTAGTGTCTTGCGCGCACGGTGGTGCACGTTTATCCGTGTTTGTGCGTTATTTAGGATGGATGTGCATGACGGATTTGATGGTGCAGGAAAGGCAGGCCGAAATCTTGCGGCGTCTGAAACAGGACGGGCGGGTACTGGCGGCGTCTCTGGCGGCGGAATTTCGCATTTCCGAAGACACGATTCGTCGTGACCTGCGGGACATGGCCAATGCCGGTCTGTGCGAACGCGTCTATGGCGGCGCCCTGCCGGTCTCACGCGGCGTCACGACGCTTTCCCAGCGCATGGGTGTGGCTTCAGAGCGAAAGAAGGCCTTGGCTGAAACGGCTAGCACGCTCATCCCACAGCGCTCCACCGTGTATTTCGACGCAGGAAGCACCAATCTTGCAATCGCAGAGACGTTGCACGAAGACCGTGTGGTGACGGCGATAACCAATTCCCCTGCCATTTCGCTCGTGCTCGCCGAAAAGCCGTTGGTGGAGGTGATCCTGATCGGCGGTATCCTGGATCGCATTGTTGGTGGTGTCGTTGGCGCGCGGGCGATCGAGGCCATGTCCGTTATCCGGCCGGACATCTGCTTCGTCGGGACCTGCGGCATTGATGCCGAGGGCGGCCTCTCGGCCTTCCGCCTGGAGGATGCCGCCTTCAAGCGATTTGTCTGTGGTCGCAGCCGCAAGGTCATCGTCGCAGCCACGCGCGAAAAATTTGATGCAGCAGCACCCTATGCGGTGGCCGCTGCTGGCCAATATCACTGCCTCGTCACCGAATCAGGTGTTGACCCGGATCGGTTCGTGCCGCTGCGGGAGGCGGGGTGCGAGATCATCGAGGCCGGACTGTCAGAGGGTCGAAAGACCGGGAGAGACCAGAACAATGACTGAAAATACTGTCGAGACGGGTGCTTTTGACCGCGCGCCCATCGTCACACGCGAGCGTGCGGCCGTGGCTCTGATGTTCCTGATGAACGGCTTCATGGTCGGAGCCTGGGCCCCGAAGATCCCGGAATTTGCAGGCCGGCTTGGGCTTGGCGAGGGTGCGCTCGGCCTGATGATCCTGGTCTTCGGGCTGGGCTCCATCGTCATGATGCCGCTGGCCGGCATGCAGATTGCCCGCTTTGGTTCAACCTGGGTTACTCGTATTGCGGCTGTTCTTGGCCTGCCGACGCTGATTCTCCTGAGCCTTGTCAGCACTGTTTTTACCGGGGCGCTCGCAATCTTTCTCTTCGGTGGGCTTATCGGTGCCATGGACGTGGCGATGAATGCCAATGCGGTGGCGACCGAAAAGCACATGCGTCGCTCCATCATGTCCTCCTGCCATGCCTTCTGGAGCCTGGGGGGACTTATCGGTTCAGCAAGCGGCGGCTATCTGATCGCCACGTTTGGCGTCGTGGGGCATTCGCTGCTTGTTACCGGATTTGCTGTCCTTCTGGTGGCCATCGCCTGGCCGATGCTGCTCATCGACACGCCGCATCCTGAAGACGCAAGGCAGAAACTCCGGCTGCCTCGCTCCCCGCTTCCCTGGCTGATCGGCTTTGTGGCGCTGTTTTCGATGGTTCCGGAGGGTGCTATAATAGATTGGGGCGCGCTCTATCTGCGCAAAGAACTGGGTGCCTCGGTGGAACTGTCGGGCCTTGCCTTCGGCGCTTTTTCGTTCACCATGGCGATCATGCGCTTTGCCGGCGATCTGGTGCGAGACAGGTTCGGCGCGGTCAATACGCTGCGGTTCTGCACGCTTGCCTCCATCATCGGCCTTGTGACGGCAGGCTTTGCCAGCGGACCCGCCATGGCCATCATCGGCTTTGCCATTGCCGGTATCGGCATTTCCAACATGGTGCCGATTGCCTTTTCGGCCGCCGGCAATCTGCCGGGCATGGCGCAGGGCATCGGCCTGTCGGTGGTCACCACTATGGGCTATTCCGGCATTCTGGTCGCCCCATCGCTGATCGGTTTCATTGCCGAACATATGAGCCTTGCAGCCATCTTTGCCGGTCTGGCGCTCCTGCATCTGGTGGTCCTGGGTCTCTCCGGTCTTGCCCGCCATGCGGATCGTCCAGCCCCTGCGTCCTAATGTGATGTCACGCGGGTGTTGACAAGGCGGGTCGGTTGATCCACCTGAGAAGCACTTTCTCCCACAAACCGTGAGACGCTGATGCCTGCCGATTATGATCCGAAACCGCGTCGTGCCTCAGTTGCCGTCGATGTCGGCGGCGTGATTGTCGGCGGCGGCGCGCCCGTCGTCGTTCAATCGATGACCAATACCGATACGGCCGATATTGACGGCACCGTTGCCCAGGTGGCGGCGCTGCACAAGGCGGGTTCGGAAATCGTGCGCATCACGGTGGACCGCGATGAGAGTGCAGCCGCCGTGCCGAAAATCCGCGACCGGCTGCTACGGCTGGGGCTCGATGTGCCGCTTGTGGGCGATTTCCACTATATCGGCCACCGGTTGCTGGCCGATCATCCGGACTGTGCCGAAGCGTTGGCCAAATACCGCATCAATCCGGGCAATGTCGGCTTCAAAGACAAGAAGGACAAGCAGTTCGCCGATATCGTCGAAATGGCGATCCGCTATGACAAACCGGTGCGCATCGGCGTCAACTGGGGTTCGCTCGACCAGGATCTCTTGACCACGCTCATGGACCGCAATGCAGAAGCCGGTTCGCCTTTGTCTGCCCGTCAGGTCATGCACGAGGCCATCGTGCAATCAGCGCTGATTTCGGCGGAACTGGCCGAGCAGATCGGCCTGCCGCGCAACCGTATCATCCTGTCGGCCAAGGTCAGCCAGGTGCAGGACCTGATCGCGGTCTATTCCATGCTGTCGGAACGCTCCGACCATGCGCTGCATCTGGGATTGACGGAAGCCGGCATGGGATCGAAGGGCATTGTCGCTTCGGCCGCTTCCATGGGCTATGTGCTGCAGCACGGGATCGGCGACACCATCCGCGTGTCATTGACGCCTGAGCCGAATGGTGACCGCACCCGTGAAGTGCAGGTCGCCCAGGAGCTTTTGCAGGTCATGGGTTTTCGCCAGTTCATTCCGGTGGTCGCTGCCTGTCCGGGTTGCGGGCGCACCACCTCGACGGTCTTCCAGGAACTGGCGCAGAATATCCAGAACGATATCCGCAAGAACATGCCTGTCTGGCGCGAGAAATATCCGGGCGTCGAGGCGCTGAACGTCGCGGTGATGGGCTGCATCGTCAACGGACCGGGTGAAAGCAAGCATGCCGATATCGGCATTTCTCTGCCCGGAACCGGCGAGACGCCGGCTGCTCCGGTCTTCATCGATGGCGAGAAAGCGCTGACTTTGCGCGGCCCCAATATCGCTGCCGATTTCGAGGTGCTGGTGGCAGATTATATCGAAAAGCGCTTTGGCCGGAAGACGGCAGCCGAATAGCGTCATTCGATGGCGGTGGCCTCCTCGGTATTGCCGCAATTCATGGTAATGGACGAGTGAGACGACGACAGGGACGGTGATTCCATGATGAAGAAGCTTGCATTGGTTGCTCTCTGCGCGACCTATCTTTCTGCCTGCACGACAACTGACCCCTATACGGGCCAGCAAAAGGTTTCCAACACGGCCGGTGGTGCTGCCATCGGCGCGGGTCTAGGCGCGCTTGCCGGCCTTGCCGTCGGCGGTTCGCCTGTCGGCCGGCGCAATGCCGCACTGATCGGTGCCGGCGTCGGTGCGCTCGCCGGTGGCGCCATCGGCAATTACATGGACCAGCAGGAAGCCGAACTGCGTGCACAACTGCAGGGCACGGGCATTTCCGTGACCCGCGTTGGCGATCGCATCATTTTGAACATGCCGTCCAACATCACCTTCCCGACGGATCAGGATCAGGTCCTGGCGGGCTTCTACCCGACGCTGGATTCGGTGGCGCTGGTGCTCAACAAGTTCAACCGCACGCTGGTGGATGTGAACGGCCATACGGATTCGACCGGCAGTCTTGCGCATAACCAGGAACTGTCGGAGCGTCGTGCGGCTTCGGTTGCCAACTATCTCGGCGGTCGTGGCGTCGATCAGCGCCGCATGTCGACGCTCGGCTTTGGCCCATCGCAGCCGGTCGCCTCGAATGCAACGCCTGCTGGCCGGGCGCAGAACCGCCGCGTGGAAATCCAGATCGCACCGATCACACAAGGTTGATCGGCCGGGTTTCAGATATTGCAAAAGGCGTCGCGCAAGCGGCGCCTTTTTCGTTGATGCTCACAAAGCGCTTGAAATCATTTTGGCACCGGCTGCGCCGAAGAAAAGCGCCATCAGGGCATCCAGCGGACGCCGTGCGCTTTTGTACAGATGGACGGCTCTGGTTGTCGAAAACAGCAGCGCATAGGTCATGAAGACGGTAAAGCCAGTCAGCAGGCATCCGCAGACCACCAGCATGACCGAACCGGCCGAAGCCCCCGGTGGAAGCCCCAGCGAAATGGTGGCGAGCCAGCCGAAAATAGCCTTCGGATTGGTCATATGAATGGCGTAGCCGGTGAGAAACGTGCGCCAGAGACGTGTCTCTACCGTTGGTCGCTCCAGATCCGTGGTCGATGCGGGCCGGACAAGACCTCTTGCTGCCTTGAAAGCCAGGTAGAGCATGTAGATGCCACCCAGAACCTTCAGGATCTGCAGAATCTCTCCATAGCGGGTCAAAATGGCCGAGAGGCCGAGTGCCGCTGCCATGGCCCATGTAAAGGAGCCAGTAAATATGCCAAGTGCGATGACAATGCCCCGCTTTCGGCCTTCATTCATCGCTGTCCCCATGATGGCGAGATTGGCCGGGCCAGGCGTTATCACCGCAACAAGGTAAACTGTGTAGGCGGCCAGAAGCTGCGGCAGGTTGTGCATCAATTCGGACATTGGAAAACTCGATCTGTGGACAATGCCCGCACCATAGGGGAAGCAGGCGCCATCAACACGCGCCGAGTTTTGATGGAAAGCGTCACATTTTCGAATGGATCGGGTGGTGATCAGCTGCTGCGGTTGGCAACGAAGCGCGCAGTGGCCGCAAGAATATCAGCCTTTTCCCCATAGGATGCCAGGATGTTGATGGCATTGGTGACCAGTTGATCGAGACGGGTTTCAGCCCAGGCCAGCCCGTGACGGCCCACCAGCGTTGCCTTGCCGCGGTCTGCATCCTTGCCGGTCGCCTTGCCCATGGTCTTGGCATCTGAGGTCACGTCCAGCACGTCGTCGGCAAGTTGGAAGGCCAGGCCGATCTGTTCACCGAACTGGCGTAGGCGTGCGCGGTCAGCCGCACTTGCGCCAGCAATCATCGGGCCTGCCTCGCAGGCAAAGCGCAAAAGCGCGCCGGTTTTCATCGCCTGCAGAGTGATGATGCCATCTTCATCAGGCGCCTTCGTCTCTGCCGCCAGATCCAGCGCCTGTCCGCCGGCCATGCCGCCAATGCCGGCAGCCCGTGAAAGCGCCAGAACCAATTGAACCTTGCGGTCGTCCGGCAGATCGGTTTCGGGTGCGGCGATCACATCGAAGGCGAAGGTCAACAGGCTGTCGCCGGCCAGGATGGCGGTTGCTTCGTCAAAGGCCTTGTGCACTGTCGGCTGGCCGCGGCGCGTATCGTCGTCGTCCATGGCCGGCAGGTCGTCATGGATCAGCGAATAGCTGTGCAGGCATTCAAGCGCCGCGCCGACGCGGGCCGCCGCCGATGCATTGCCGGCAAACAGTGCCGTGGTTTGCGATACCAGGAAAGGCCGCAACCGCTTGCCGCCATTCAGCGTGCCGTGGCGCATGGCAGCCAGAAGCCCGGCGGGGCGGGCGATCTCGTCATCCAGCGTCGCCTCGGCCAGAAGACTGGACAGCAGGTCCTGTGTTTCTGCGGCGCATTCGTGCAGATAGCGGTCGAAGTGATCGTGATCCATGAGCGTCATTGCGGTTCATTGGCATGGCGAAACGAGGCTTGCAACGGAGATTTGCCGAAAAGCCGGAAGGACAGGCCGGCTGCACTGGTCTTGTAACCCGTCTGCAGCTATGTACGGCAAGTATCGAAGAGAACGAGTGGAAAAAGTTGGACGTCTCACCCGAGCGGCAGCCCGAAGAGCCCGACCGGCTCGACGAGGAGCCACAACAGCCCTTGGAGGAAGAGACCGTGCCGAGACCGGGCCGCAGTGTTTCGCTCTGGGTGCGGCGCGTGGCACTGGCGCTCGCTGCAATCTTTATCCTACCCTATGCGCTTGTGCTTCTTTATGCTTTGCCCTTTCTGCATCCGATTTCCACCCTTATGCTGGCGGATGCCGCCTTACTGCGCGGCTATGACCGGCGCTGGGTGTCGCTGGACGAGATCGCGCCGGTCCTGGTGCAATCCGTCATGATGTCCGAGGATGGCCAGTTCTGTGCTCATGGCGGTGTCGATTGGGTGCAGATGCGCGGCGTCGTGGAGGATGCGCTGGAGGGCGAGGCAACCCGTGGCGCCAGCACCATTCCCATGCAGACGGTCAAGAACCTCTTTCTCTGGAACAGCCGTTCCTTTGTGCGCAAGGCCATGGAAGTGCCGCTGGCGCTATGGGCGGATTTCTTCTGGTCCAAGGAGCGGATCATGGAAATCTATCTGAATGTCGCGGAATGGGGTCCTGGCATCTATGGCATCGAGGCGGCGGCGCGCCATCACTTCAAGGTGCCGGCGGCAAAGCTCAGCCGCAGGCAGGCCGCGCTGCTCGCCGTCTCGCTGCCCAATCCCATTACCCGCGTCGCCTCCAAGCCTGGTCGCGGCATGCAGCGGCTTGCCACGGTGGTCGAACGACGCGCCAATGGTTCGGGCGAATACATCAGATGTCTTTATGACTAAGGACAGAATTTTTGGTTGGTGCCCGCTGTAACTGCCGGTGTAACCTCTGCCCACCCTCGATAGGCTGTAAGGTTGCACGATCATGGATGGACTGGTTCTCTACATTGCCAACAAGAATTATTCCTCCTGGTCGTTTCGGCCATGGATAGCGCTCAAGGCTGCCGGCATTGCCTTCGAGGAGGTGCTGATCCCCTTTGATGACCATGGTGGCAATCCGCTGTTCCGCGAGTTTTCGCCCACCGGCAAAGTGCCGGTTCTCAAGCATGGCAGCCTGCATGTCTGGGAATCGCTGTCGATCATCGAATATGTGGCCGAGCTTTATCCGGATGCCGGGATCTGGCCGCTCGACCCGGCGGATCGCGCCATGGCGCGGTCGATTTCGATGGAAATGCTGTCGGGGTTCCGCGCGCTGCGCGGTGCCTGCCCAATGAACTTCCGCCGGCCGAAGCGCAGGATCGACTTGCCGGACGGTGTGATGGATGATGTGGCGCGGATCACCCAGATCTGGAAGACCATGCGTGCACGGTCTGGTGGACCTTTCCTGTTTGGCGAATTCTCGGCAGCTGATGCCATGTTTGCGCCGGTTGTGAACCGGTTGGATGTCTACGACCTTGACGTCGATGCCGCGACGGTGGATTACATGGCCATCATGCAGGCGCATCCGGCCTGGATTGCCTGGCGCGAAGCAGCGCTTGCCGAAACCTGGATCGTGCCGGCCGACGAAGCCTGATTCGACCCGATCTGGAAAAAATCCCGGCAGGGACTGGTCAAGCCCCGGATTGCCATGTATAAGCCCGGCAAATTTCCGAGATCGAGACGTGTCGGGTTCGGCCCAATTCGGGCTGCGGAGCATGTTTTGCACGACAATTTGGAGTAACGAAAATGGCTGTACCGAAGAGAAAAACGAGCCCGTCGAAGCGCGGTATGCGCCGCTCCGCTGACGCGCTGCAGACCCCGACCTATGTCGAAGACAAGAACTCCGGCGAACTGCGCCGTCCGCACCACATCGACCTGAAGACGGGCATGTATCGCGGTCGCCAGGTTCTGACGCCGAAGGAAAGCGCATAATCTCACCTGAGATTGCGTAAACGGAAGGCCGGCTTTGCCCGGCCTTTTTTGTTGCCTGCCGTTTGGATTCTATCTGGATCTGATCGGTGAGGCGCGCATAAAAGAGGGCCGCGGTTGCCCGCAGCCCTTCCATATCGGCAAAGTTAAAAGGCTTTAGGAGCCGAGGTTGTCCAGCCGCGTTTGCAGCGTGCGCAACTGCTCCTTCAGATCGTCGAGATCGCGTGCATCCGGTGCCTTCTTTGCATCCGCCGCTCCGGGAGCCGCGCCACCGGGGGCGGTGAAAGGCGAGAACATCTGCATGGCCTGACGGAACACGTCCGTATTGCGGCGGACCTGCTCTTCCATCATCTGGATCGGCATCTGCAGGTTCTTGGTCAGCGGTGTTTCGCCAAAGGCGCGGGTCATCTGCTCGCGCATCTGCGTTTGCTGGTCGGCAAAGGTCTTCATCGAATGCTCGAGGAAGGTCGGCACCACCATCTGCATCTGGTCACCGTAATAGGAAATCAACTGGCGCAGGAAGGAGATCGGCAGCAGCGTATTGCCGGTCTTGGATTCCTGCTCGAAGATGATTTGCGTCAGGACCGAGTGGGTGATGTCGTCACCGCTCTTGGCGTCCTGCACGGTAAAGTCGTCACCCTTTTTCACCATCTGCGCCAGGTCTTCCAGCGTCACATAGGTGCTGGTGCCTGTATTGTAGAGGCGGCGATTGGCATACTTTTTAATGACAACCTCACCATCCGTTTTTGCCATAATTGCCTCCTGATCCCGTCAATATGGTTTTTGGATATTTCTCTCCCGCACCAACTCTACGCTCAAACAATCGGAGCTGACAATCGATTTGTGCAATGCGAGACAGAGGATGCGTCAGGCAGGGTTGCGTGCAAACTTAACGAAACACATCAAATTCATCCCTTCGACCCCTTTGACTTGCGCGCAAAGCTTTGACAGTCTCATGTTCAACCAAAAAGAGATTTGGAGGAGATTTTCATGAGCCAGCCATCCATCGTGATTGCATCTGCCGGTCGTACAGCTGTGGGATCGTTCAACGGTTCTTTCGCAAACGTGCCTGCCCACGAACTCGGCGCTGCTGCAATCAGAGGTGTACTGGAGCGCGCAGGCGTCAGTGCAGCGGAAGTGGATGAAGTGATCCTCGGCCAGGTGCTTCCCGCAGGCGAGGGGCAGAACCCGGCCCGCCAGGCTGCGATGAAGGCCGGCACTCCGCAGGAAACCACCGCCTGGGGCATCAACCAGTTGTGCGGCTCTGGCCTTCGCGCCGTGGCACTCGGCATGCAGCAGATTGCGCTGGGCGATGCCAAGATCATTGTGGCCGGCGGCCAGGAATCCATGTCCATGGCACCGCATTGCGCGCATCTGCGCAGCGGCACCAAGATGGGCGACATGAAGATGGTCGACACCATGATCAAGGACGGCCTGACAGATGCCTTCTATGGCTATCACATGGGCACGACGGCGGAAAACATAGCCCGCCAGTGGCAGCTGTCGCGCGACGAACAGGACCAGTTCGCCGTTGGTTCGCAGAACAAGGCCGAGGCTGCGCAGACGGCCGGGCGCTTTGCCGATGAAATTATCCCCTTCGTCATCAAGGGCCGCAAGGGCGACGTGACTGTGGATGCAGACGAGTATATCCGTGCCGGCGCAACGCTGGAGAGCATGACCAAGCTGCGCCCGGCTTTCGACAAAGAAGGCACGGTCACCGCCGGCAATGCCTCGGGTCTCAATGATGGTGCGGCCGCAGCCCTTCTGATGAGCGAAGAGGAAGCCGTGCGTCGCGGCATCACGCCACTGGTGCGCATCGTGTCCTGGGCAACGGCAGGCGTTGATCCGCAGATCATGGGTACCGGGCCGATCCCGGCATCGCGCAAGGCGCTGGAAAAAGCCGGCTGGTCTGTCGGTGATCTCGATCTGGTCGAGGCGAACGAGGCATTTGCCGCGCAGGCCTGCGCTGTCAACAAGGACATGGGCTGGGATCCGTCGATCGTCAACGTCAATGGCGGTGCCATTGCCATTGGCCATCCGATCGGCGCATCGGGTGCTCGCGTTCTCAACACGCTTGTTTTTGAAATGAAGCGTCGCGGCGCCAAGAAGGGCCTGGCGACACTGTGCATCGGCGGCGGGATGGGCGTTGCCATGTGCTTTGAAGCCATGTGAGGGCTTGAGCCAATAGCGGTACAGGGGTTTAGAACAAACCGGCCCAACCACGCAGAAGGGCCGGAAAATGTCCAGTAGGGGGGAGTTTTTGCATGACGAGAGTTGCATTGGTTTCCGGTGGCACGCGCGGCATTGGCGCAGCCATCGCCACCGCTTTGAAGGCGGCCGGATACAAGGTCGCGGCCAATTATGCCGGCAATGACGAGAGGGCCAAGGCCTTCGAAGCCGAAACCGGTATTCCGGTGTTCAAATGGGATGTATCCTCTTATGAGGCATGCTTGGAAGGCATTGCCAAGGTGGAAGCGGCGCTCGGTCCCGTTGATGTGCTGGTCAACAATGCCGGCATTACCCGTGATGCGATGTTCCACAAGATGACGCCAGCGCAATGGAGCGAGGTGATCAACACCAATCTCACCGGCCTGTTCAACATGACCCACCCGGTCTGGTCGGGCATGCGTGACCGTGGCTTTGGCCGCGTCATCAATATTTCCTCGATCAATGGCCAGAAGGGCCAGATGGGCCAGGCGAACTATTCGGCGGCCAAGGCCGGCGATATTGGTTTCACCAAGGCACTGGCGCAGGAGGGTGCCGCCAAAAACGTCACCGTCAATGTCATTTGCCCCGGTTATATCGGTACGGAAATGGTGATGGCCGTGCCGGAAAAGGTGATGAACGAGCGCATCCTGCCGCAGATTCCGGTGGGGCGCCTGGGGCAACCGGAAGAAATCGCCCGCTGCGTCGTCTTCCTTGCCGCAGACGAGGCCGGCTTTATCACCGGATCGACGATTTCGGCCAATGGTGGTCAGTATTTCGTCTGATCGCACAGGCGCTGTTGCGTCTTAGGCAACTCGAAAACGCATGACACAGAAAAACCGGCGCAGAGGCCTGCGCCGGTTTTTTATGGTTTTAGAAGTATTTAGCGGCAGCGTGCTTCGTAGGTGCCGCCATTGCGATTGCGATAGACGCAATAGCCGCGACGCTCTTGCGACTGACCGATCGCTGCGCCGACCACGCCACCGGCCACCGCGCCAACGGCTGCACCGCCCCAGCTGTTCGATACGGCACCACCGATGATCGCGCCGGATCCCGCACCAATCGCCGTGCCTTTTTCCGTCGCCGTGCATGATGCCAGCATGCCAACCATGGCCATAATGCCCAAAATCTTCTTCATATCCTGTTTCCTTCTATGTTCACGAAATGCAGTTTTATATCCGGCCCATCACGAGCAGGATGATCAGGATGAGGACCACCAGTCCAAGACCGCCCGAAGGGCCATAACCCCAGTTGCGGCTATGACCCCAGTTCGGAAGCGCTCCGACTACGAGAAGAATAAGGATGACGAGCAGGATGGTGCTCATGGGGTGGTCTCCGATACATATTCAAACGACGACTGTCGTCATGTGCGGCGAAAACGTTGTGGCGCGCCTATTGTTCCATAGTCATTGCCGCGTTGCCCCTGGGTGACGCCGATCGGAGGAACAAAAGCTGAATCATTCGGAGTCAGCGATTCGTCGCCTATTCGTTCGTTGCCTGTTCCAGGCCATCCGCGGTTTGTCGCAAAGCCGCTGTTTGGAGGATTTTCAGCGCTTTGACCGGCATATGGCGAGTTGTGGCTTGCCTTCTGGGTGAGGCGACGCCATGTGTGGGGCGGTTGCGTCACGAACCGGGCGGCCAAACACACAGTGCGGATATAGTCTTTGAATTCCCAACCCATGATCTTGAGCGGTCGCGGCGTCACCGCGGTCCTCGGCCCGACCAATACCGGCAAGACGCATTACGCCATCGAGCGCATGGTTGCCCATGGTTCTGGCGTGATCGGATTGCCGTTGCGGCTTCTGGCGCGCGAGGTTTACACCCGCGTGGTCGAGAAAGTGGGCGTGGCGCATGTGGCGCTGGTGACCGGTGAGGAAAAGATCTCGCCGCCCAATGCGCGCTTTTCCGTCTGCACTGTCGAGGCCATGCCGCGCGAGACAAAATCCGCTTTTGTTGCCATCGATGAAGTGCAGCTGGCTGGTGACCTGGAGCGAGGCCATATCTTTACCGACCGCATTCTGCATTTGCGCGGCCGCGAGGAGACGCTGCTTCTGGGTGCCGGCACCATGCGGCCCATCCTGGAAAAGCTGCTGCCGGGCATCACCATTGTCGAGCGCCCGCGCCTCTCGACGCTGTTTTATGCCGGCCAGAAGAAGATCACCCGCCTGCCGCAGCGCTCGGCCATCGTCGCCTTTTCGGCAGAGGAAGTCTATGCGATTGCCGAGCTTATCCGCCGCCAGCGCGGTGGCGCAGCGGTGGTGCTGGGCGCGCTCAGCCCGCGCACCCGCAATGCCCAGGTGGGGCTCTATCAGAACGGCGATGTGGAATATCTGGTGGCGACCGATGCCATTGGCATGGGGCTCAACCTTGATGTCGATCATGTTGCCTTTGCCCAGGATCGCAAATTCGACGGCTATCAGTTCCGTGATCTCAATCCCGGCGAGCTTGGCCAGATTGCCGGGCGTGCCGGGCGTCATCTGAAGGACGGCACATTTGGTGTGACCGGTCATGTACAGCCTTTTGATGATGAGCTTGTGCAGCGCATTGAGGGCCATCATTTCGACCAGGTGAAAGTGCTGCAGTGGCGCTCCAAGGCGGTGGATTATTCCTCGCTGCGCGATCTGCGGGCAAGCCTTGATGTCGCGCCCGTTGTGCCGGGGCTGACACGCGCACTTCCCGCCACCGATAGCCAGGCGCTGGATTACCTTTCGCGCTATCCCGAGATTGTTGATCTCGCCACCTCGCCCCGGCGGGTGGAAACCCTCTGGGAGGCCTGTGCGCTTCCCGATTACCGCCGTATTACGCCGGCGCAGCATGCCGACCTGATTTCGACGATTTTTTCCGATCTGGTGCGCTTTGGTGCCGTGAACGAAAATTTCATGGCTGAACAGGTAGAGCGCGCCAACCGGATGGACGGCGAAATAGACACGCTGTCTGCGCGAATCGCGCAGATTCGCACCTGGACCTATGTATCGAACCGGCCCGGTTGGCTTGCCCATCCGACACACTGGCAAGAAAAGACGCGGGAAATAGAGGACAGGTTGTCCGACGCGCTACATGAAAGGTTGACGAAACGCTTTGTTGATCGCAGGACATCTGTGCTCATGAAGCGCCTGAGAGAGAATGCGATGCTGGAAGCTGAAATTAGTGTAAATGGCGATGTCTTCGTCGAAGGACATCACGTCGGCCAACTCGCCGGTTTCCGGTTTACGCCGGTTTCCGGTACGGAAGGTCCGGATGCAAAGGCTGTCCAGACAGCTGCGCAGAAGGCTCTGTCGCTGGAGTTCGAAGCGCGGGCGGCCAGGCTCTATGCCTGTGGCAACAATGATCTGGCCGTGGGCTCGGATGGTTATGTGCGCTGGCTCGGCGAGCCGGTGGCAAAGCTGACGGCCAGCGATCACATCATGCATCCGCGGCTGATCGTGCTGGCTGACGAGCAATTGACCGGCAATGCGCGCGATCATGTGGCGGCGCGTATCGAGCGCTTCGTCAACCATCACATTTCCACGGTCCTGAAGCCGCTTGACGATCTGTCGCGCGCTGAAGACCTGCAGGGTCTGGCCAAGGGGCTGGCCTTCCAGCTGGTCGAAAACCTGGGCGTATTGTTTCGCCGCGACGTGGCCGATGATGTCAAGACGCTGGACCAGGATGCGCGCGCTTCGATGCGTCGCTACGGCATCCGCTTCGGCGCCTATCACATTTTTATGCCCGCCCTGCTCAAGCCTGCCCCGGCCGAACTGATTACGCTGCTCTGGGCGCTGAAGAATGACGGTCTCGACAAGCCAGGCTATGGCGATCTGATCCCGGCGCTGGCCGCTGGCCGCACCTCGGTGGTCACCGATCCAAGCTTCGAGCGCACATTCTACAAGCTGGCCGGTTTCCGCTTCCTTGGAAAGCGCGCCGTGCGTGTCGATATTCTGGAGCGTCTGGCAGATCTCATCCGTCCGCTCCTGCAATGGAAGCCGGGTCCTGCCGCGCGTCCTGAAGGCGCCTATGACGGTCGTCGCTTCACGACGACCACCGCTATGCTGTCGATCCTGGGTGCAACGCCGGACGATATGGAAGAAATCCTGAAGGGTCTCGGCTACCGCGCCGACAGCGTCAGTGCCGAGGAAGCGCAGACCTTCCTTGCCAGCCAGAAGGGGAGCACATCCGCTGCCGCGCCGGCTGTGGCTGATGAAGTTCCGGCGCAGGACGGTGATGATGCCGATGCCGCAGGTGAAGAGGCTTCCGTTCCGGCGGATGCCGAGACGGCGAGCCAGCCGTCCGCTGATGCCGTTGACGCAAGCCCGCAGGATGCTGTCGCTGGTTCGGAGGCAAGCACTGCGTCTGACGCTACGGCCTCCGAAGAGCCGAAGCCCGTTCTTCTGTGGCGCCCCGGTGGCGGGCGCAGCGATAACCAGCGTTCGGGTCGCCCGCAGGGCGAGCGTCGCGCGCCGGCAAACCGTGCGCCTGGCGAAGGTCGCCGCGACAATCCGCGCCGTGGCGAGGACCGTCCTGACCAGGCTGCCCGTGGCAACCGCGACGGTGCAAACCGCGAAGGTGGCAATCGTGACGGCGCAAACCGGGATGGCGGCAAGCCGCGTGGCGATCGCCGCCCGGAAGGCAAGGGTGATCGTCCTCCCCGTGCAGATCGTCCCGATCGGCAGGACCGCAGTGACCGCGGCAAGCCGGTTCAACCGCAGCGCTTCGAGGCAAAGCCGCCGCGCAAGGAAAAGCCGGTAGATCCGGATTCGCCTTTCGCCAAGCTCGCTGCCCTGAAGGAGCAGATGAAGAAGTAGCGATGTCGGAAAAGCCGTTTGGAGATGAGCGTCAGCGCCTCGACAAGTGGCTTTTCTTCTCGCGTCTCGTCAGGTCCCGCGCGCTTGCGCAGGACCTGATCGGTGCAGGCTTCGTGCGCGTCAACGGCCAGCCCGTGACCCAGCCAAGCCGGTTGCTGAAGATCGGCGATCGGCTTGAACTCGTTCTGGAGCGTCGAGACGTAGTGCTCGTTGTCAAAGCGCCAGGCGCCAGGCGCGGAACACCCGCCGAGGCTCGTCTTCTCTTCGAGGATCTGACGCCACAGCAGGCACCGCTCTCGGCCTTTGAACGGGCTCAGCGCAAGTTGCGGCCTGATGGCTGAGGCGATCTGCTGTCCCTCAAAGCGCTGAGAACAAACGTTCTCTTTTGTCGCTGCAGACGGGATTGTTTACCCTTGCTAAGCGCTTTCAAAGCCATTAGGGACACAGGAAAAGCTGGGCTGAACGCAAGAGGTCCGTTGGTTTTGCCTTGTCCGGCCGCCGAGGCACTCCTGTCGTCGATGCAGGCCAACCGTGATGTGACTGGAGTGAATCATGACGTATGTCGTGACCGACAATTGTATCCGCTGCAAGTATACCGACTGTGTTGAAGTCTGCCCCGTGGATTGCTTTTACGAGGGTGAGAACTTTCTGGCTATCAATCCGGATGAGTGCATCGATTGCGGAGTCTGTGAACCGGAATGTCCGGCCGAGGCCATCAAGCCGGATACGGAACCGGGCCTCGACAAATGGCTCAAGGTGAATGCGGAATATGCCGCAATATGGCCGAACATCACCGTCAAGCGCGATGCCATGCCGGAAGCCAAGGAAATGGATGGCGTCGCCAACAAGTTCGAGCAGTATTTCTCGGCGGAACCGGGCAAGGGCGATTGATGGCCCTTGGCACGGTTACCTTTAACCCTGCTTAAGGATTGTGCAGGGAATCGGGAGTTGCGTCTGTGCATCTGCGAAAGCAAATCATTGATTTCCTCCCATTTTTGTGGTAGACAACAAAAACTGTTCCACAAAGCGGCATTCGCGTGCCCAAAAACATCACGAAAGCAATAGAGCATCCGGCGCGGTTTCCGTGACATAGCCCTTTTTGGATCTTGTCCTCGACCTCGGTATGGATGTTGTTTTCGCGCGCGTTTGGTCGGACCAGTATGGAGTCACCCGACGGTTCCCCCGTCTCATCCGGGCCTGACTGACCCGGCCCCGGCCACGACGACCGGGTGCGTAACAGGGAGTTTGTTAAACGTATGACGACCCAGCAGAAAAAATCTTCAGCGCGCCACGGCTTCAAGACCGGCGAATCGATCGTGTATCCGGCGCACGGAGTGGGAACTATCACGGCGATCGAGGAGCAGGAAGTAGCTGGTATGAAGCTCGAACTGTTCGTAATCGATTTTGAAAAGGACAAAATGCGCCTCAAGGTGCCGGTCGCAAAGGCCGTCAGCATTGGCATGCGCAAATTGTCCGAGACGGATTTTGTCGAGCGTGCATTGAAGGTCGTTCAGGGCAAGGCACGGGTCAAGCGTACCATGTGGTCACGCCGTGCCCAGGAATACGATGCCAAGATCAATTCCGGTGATCTGATCTCGATCGCCGAAGTTGTTCGTGACCTGTATCGTGCCGAAAACCAGCCCGAGCAGTCTTACTCGGAACGTCAACTGTATGAAGCCGCTCTTGACCGCATGGCGCGCGAAATCGCTGCCGTGAACAAGATGTCGGATACGGAAGCTGTTCGTCTCGTCGAAGTCAATCTTGCCAAGGGCCCAAAGCGCAGCAAGGTCATTGAAGAAGACGAGTCGCACGAAGAGGCCGCCTGAGGCTTTCTGCTGCCTCATGCTTCTACCCAAGAACCCGGCGAAAGCCGGGTTTTTTTGTTGGAACTTTTGCCGATCCAGAACGTTTTCCCGCCGGTACGGCGAAAAGTGCTGCTCTTTTTGCAATGTTTATTCGCTGTAGCGCACCGGCAGGGTCCCGATCTTCCGGCTGCATCACCAGGGAAGCAGCAGGGCATGTCCTTTCGCGTCCGCATCCTGCGGGCCTTTGGGGGTATCCGGTGCTGTCGGGTCACACAGTTCCATGGAGAGCGCGATGAATGCCATGACCGCAGACCGCAATATGATCAAGATTGCCATGTCGGCGCCCTATCTCGCCCGTGAAGAGGAACGAGATCTGGCCATCCGCTGGAAAGACGATCACGACCAGGGCGCGCGCAACCAGATTGCACTTGCCCATATGCGTCTGGTCATTGCCATGGCGTCCAAGTTTCGCGGTTTCGGTCTGCCGATGAGTGATCTTGTACAGGAGGGCTATGTAGGGCTGCTGGAGGCAGCGGCAAGGTTTGAGCCAGCGCGGGACGTACGATTTTCGACCTATGCCAGCTGGTGGATTCGTGCCTCAATGCAGGATTATATCCTGCGCAATTGGTCGATCGTGCGCGGTGGCACCAGTTCGGCACAAAAGGCGCTCTTCTTCAATCTGCGCCGACTGCGCGCCAAGCTGGCGCGCGGCGACAGTAACCTGACTGCCCGTGCCATCCATGAAGAGATTGCAACAGCCTTGGGCGTCAGCGTTTCGGATGTCCAGACCATGGATGCAAGGCTGTCCGGCAATGATGCCTCGCTGCAGGCGCCGTCGATTGCCGGCGATACCGATAGTGTCGAGCGGCTCGATATGCTGGAAAGCGGGGAACCGCTGCCCGATGAACAGGTGTCTGGCATGATTGACGGTGAGCGCCGGATGAAGTGGCTGAATGGCGCGCTGACAAAGCTCAATGATCGGGAAAAAAAGATCATTCGGGCCCGTCGCCTGACGGATGAGGGCGCGACGCTGGAAGCGCTTGGTGCTGAACTGGGCATTTCCAAGGAACGTGTGCGCCAGATCGAAAGCCGTGCCATTGAGAAGTTGAAGTCGGCGCTTGTGACCATCAATCCGCAGATGGCGGCCGTGGGCTGATCGGCCTGCCCGCCCCGGATTTTTCTATTCGGAAATAATCTTGACCCTCTGGCCGGCAGAGAGCGTGGCGCCCGCCGGCAAAGCGTTGATGAGCTTGAACAGGTCGAGTTTGCGATCCGTGCCCATCATGCGGGCGGCAAGCGTTGTCATGTTGTCGACCGATCCGACAGTGACGACCCGCACGCGTAGCGGCTTCAACTGCGTAATTTCCTGCGGCGTCATGCGACGAAAACTGTTGCGCAGCGTATCAGCCGTGGATTGCAGCGATGTGCTGCCCTTCGGCACGGCCGTCAGGAAGCGGAAAATCTTCTTGCCGTCCCGCACCACTGTCACGTCGAAATCCCAGCGCTCGGCTGTGGCGCGGGCCGTGGCCGCAGACAAACCATTGACTGTGGTGTCGCGCACCGTTTCCGGCAAAAGGCCGGCGACCCATCCACTTGTCAGATAGTTCTTCAGGTCCTGGGCCTCATCGGCCTCGACGCCATCAAAGCGTATGGCGGTCTCGTCGGGGCCGGTGGCGAGGACCGCTTCTACCTTGTTGTCGATGCGAAAGCCCTCCGGCACATCGAAGCGGATCCCGAGCCCGGCATGAAGGAATGTATCGTTGCGCACATAGCCTTCATCCGGGCTGTCGCCGTAGAGAAGCCCGTCGATGCCGGTCAGATAGTAGTCGCGTCCCCGGTCTCCCACCGTGCCCTCCTGGCCAAAAGCGCGGGCATGCTGGCGGGCAAGCTCCACGCGCTGCGGCGCATTGGGATGGCTGGAGAGAAAGTCGAGGCTTTGGTCGGTTTCCGGGTCCACGGAAGAGTAGCGCGCATAGGCTGCCATCGAATCCAGGAACCGTGCCGCGGCATAGGGGTCGTAGCCGGCTTCTCCCAACATGCGTACGCCGATCACATCGGCCTGCAATTCCTGCTGACGCGAGAAGGCCGCCAGCCGCAACTTGCCGCGCGCCAACGCCTGCTTGCCGGCCAGATCGCTCGACAGGACTTCGGCCACGACGCGGCTGGCAATCACTTCGGCTTCTTCGCGCTTCTGGCGCTCTATGCCGTGATTGGCGGTCACATGCGCCATTTCATGGCTGAGCACGGCGGCCACTTCTGCCGCGTCGTTTGCCAGGGCGAGCAGTCCGCGCGTGACATAGAGATAGCCGCCGGGCAGCGCGAAGGCATTGATGGCTGGAGAATTCAAAATGGTGATGCGGTAGGACTGGTTGGGGTTTTCCGAAACCGCTGTCAGGGCACCGGTGATGCGGGCCACCAGCCGTTCGGTTTTCGCATCATGATATTCGCCGCCATAGCTTGCAACGATGCGTGGGTGCTCGCGCGCACCCATCTGGGCGCGTGGATCGTTCTTCTGCACCTCATCGACGATCTGCGGACTGGCGGAGGGTTTGACGTCTGCCTGATAGCTCTGGTCGAGAATAGTTTGGCAGCCCGAAAGGATGGTGGCGGCGGCCAGAAGCGTCAGCATGGCGCGCGCACCGCGACGGCCTTGCCATCCCCTGCGGGAGGCTCCCATCACGCGGTCCGTGCCGCTGGTATCCATAGTCGTCCGTTCACCTGGAACCGTCATTCTTTCAAGCCCGCCATCCGGCGCATCCCACGGCGTCTGCCCTTCCGCCGCTGTCCTGCGGATGGCCTGTCGCTCGCGTGTCGCTCCGTTCTTCATTTAAGTAGAACAGTGGCGCGCGCAAGCAATCATCCTTACCCATTTTGCATTGCGGCATCGCATCGCCCCACGTCCAAAATGTGGCGGACTGGTTGACGCTTTATGAAGGGCGGTCAAATTTGCTGATCACCCAGGCATGTTTTTGTGCGGAAATGGCATCTTGCCGGCCTCATCCAAAACCCGGCCCTGATCGATAGACACGACATCATCGGCCAGCCGTTCCACTTCTGCGCGATCATGGGTGACGAGAAGGATCGTGTTGCCGCTTTCCCGATGAAGATCAAGCAGAAGTTCGGCCATCGCCTCGCGAAGATCAGCATCCAGCGCTGCAAAGGGCTCATCCAGCAGCAGCAGCGGGCGCTTGCGCACAAGGGCTCTGGCAAAGGCTGCTCTTTGTCTTTCGCCACCAGACAGGGTGCCCGGCATGCGCTTCTCAAAGCCTTGAAGCCCCACCCGTTTGAGAGCGACCGAGACCGCCTGTCTCTCATCCTTGGACAGGCGCAAACCGGGATGGATGCCGAGCCCGACATTGGTGAAAAGATCGAGATGTCCGAAGAGATTATTGTCCTGAAAGACGAGCGACAGCGGCCGCGCGCCTGGATGCTGACCTGTGACGTCGTTGCCCGCAATCAGGATGCGACCATGATCCGGCTGTTCGAAACCGGCGACCAGATTGAGCAGCGTCGATTTTCCCGAGCCGGACGGGCCGGTAATGGCGGTGATCCGGCCTTGCGCAAAGGTGCAATCAAAGGCAAAGCGTGCCTCGCCAAGGCCAAGCCTTACCTCTTCCAGTCGCACGGCCGTATTTTCGCTCATTTCGCTTCCCTGTGGCCAGCCGTCCCGATCGCCGTCAGGATCAGGCAAATGAGACCGAGGATCAGTGCCAGCCCGTCGGCATCATTGGTACGGTAGCTGCCAAGCCGGCTATAGACCAGCCAGGGCAGAGTGACGAGATCCTGCGAGCCGAACAGGGCAACGGCACCAAGATCGCCAAGCGATAGCGCCATGGCAAAGGACAGCGCCATGGCAAGCGGCCGGCGCAGGATCGGCCAGTCGATCAGGCGAAGGCGCGCAAGACCGCTGATGTTGAGGCTTGCCGCCAATCGGTCCGTGCGCCTCGCATGGGTCTCGAAAGCTGGCGCCAGCACGCGGATGACGAATGGCAGCGCCATCAGCATGTTGATGGCCGCGACCAGTAAAGGTGCGGCACGGCTGACCTCGAAGACTGGTCGCACCAATAGAAACCAGCCGGTACCGAGCACCACTGGTGGCACGAGCAGCACCAGCGATGATTGCGCAGACAGAAGCCCGGACAAAAGGGTGAGCGCGCTTGGTGGATTGCGCAGGTCTGCGACGGCAGCCTTTGCGGCAATCATGCCGATAGAGACCAGTATGGCGGAGAGGCCGGCCATCAGGGCAATGCTGAGACTGGTGAGGGTTGCCTGATGAAAAGCGGGCAGGTGCACAAGCCGCCAGAGATCTGCTTTCAGCCCGGCTGTGACAATTGCTGCGAGCGGTAGAGCAAGGAACAGGGTCGCCGTGACAATCACGGCCATATCCCAGAACCGGGCACCGGGACCTCGGCCATCAAAACGTCGGCTGGCGCGGCCCTCACCGGCGCCTGTTATATCTGCCGGCGGCAGGCGGCTGATGGCATAGAGAATGCAGGCCGTCAGCCCCATCTGCAGCAGCGCAAGTGAGACGGCGCGCGCCGGATCGAAATCGAACCGCAGTGCCTGGTAGATGGCGACCTCCAGCGTTGTCGCGGCCGGCCCGCCACCCAGCACCAGCACCAGCGTGAAACTGGTGGCACAGAGCATGAAGATCAGGCCGGCGGCACCCGGTAGGATGCGCGCCAGCGCCGGGGCCTCGATGAAGCGCAGCACGCAAAGCGGGCGCATGCCAAGGCTTGCCGAAAGGCGCCAATATTCCGCTGGCAGCCGTTCCAACCCGGCCAGCATCAGGCGGCATGCCAGCGGCAGGTTGAAGAAGACATGCGCCAGCAGGATGCCGGAAAGGCCATAAATGCTGATGGGCTGTTGCAGGCCAAGCGTCAGCAGCATCTGGTTCATCAGGCCCTGGCGGCCGAAAATGCCGATCAATCCCAGGGCGCCGATAAGAACCGGCAGGCCCATCGGCAGTGCCATCAGCCGCAGGATCCAGATCCGGCCGAAAAACTGCGGGCGGCGGGCCAGCGCCAATGCGACGGGCACGGCCAGAGCCGTGGAAAAGAGCGTTGAGAGCACCGCCTGCAGCACCGTGAAGCGCAGCAGGCTGAGTGTGTAGCTGTCAAACACAGAAGACAGGCCCTGCGTGGCCGGCGCCGCCGACAGAAGGGCTACCGTTGGCAAGGCAACGAGCAGGGAAACGACGGCAAGGCTCACCATGCCTGCCGCTAGTCCGCGCCGTCTCTCGCCCCGCGTCAGCATCGATTCTTAGTTCATGCTCATGGCCGAAAGCCATTCGCCGATCCAGGCCTGCCGGTTCTTCGCCACATCCTGCGGGCTCATCAGGAAGGTCTTGCCCGGCTGCACCAGTGTGGCGAAAGCTGCCGGCAGGGGCGCAGCTGTTGCTGCGGCGGGCATCATCCAGTTGGTGGTCGGAATGATCGACTGGAACTGCGGCGACAGCGTGAAGGCAAGGAACTGGCGCGCCAGATCCTTGTCCTTGGCCGATTTCAGCATGCCGGACACTTCGATCTGGATGTAATGGCCTTCCTCGAAGCGGGCGGCCTGATAGCGCTGCGTGTTCTCCTCGATCATGTGATAGGCTGGCGAGGTGACATAGGAAAACACCATCGGCACTTCGCCCTTGGTGAATAGGCCATAGGCTTCCGACCAGCCGGGCGTGACGGTGAGAATACGGGTCTTCAGCTTGGCCCAGGCTTCCGGCGCCTTGTCACCATAAACGGATTTGACCCACAGAAGCAGGCCAAGACCCGGTGTCGATGTGCGCGGATCCTGAATGGCGATCTTTTGCGCCGGATCGCCCTCCACCAGGTCCTTCAGGCTTTTCGGCGGGTTCTTGATCGTTTCGCTGTCATAGATCACGGCGAAATGGCCGTAATCATAGGGCAGGAAGATCTCCTCCTTGAAGCCGCCCGGAACCGTGACAGCGGATGTATCGATGCCAGCCGCTTCGAAAAGACCGGTATCCTTGGCTTCCTGCACGAGGTTCGTGTCGAGCCCGAGTGCAATATCGGCATCGGTAGAGACGCCCTCAAGCTTCAGGCGCGTCAGAAGCGCCACGCCATCGGCCACGCCGACGAAATTCAGCGTGCAGGCGCAGGTCTCTTCGAAAGCAGCCTTCACCTTGGGGCCGGGACCCCAATCGGCGATAAAGCTTTCATAGGTATAGACGGTCAGCACCTTCTTTTCCTGCGCAGTGGCTGGCGAAGTGCTGACGATGGCGGCCAGTGCCGCAATAGTAAGTGACAGGGTTTTACGCATCCGCGCCTCCATTTTTTATGTCAAAACGGGGAATAGGCGCTGGGTGCGAGCCGTCTAATCCCTCCGCCGGTGTTAACCGGATCAGGTTCCGCGGGTTGACGTTTCCGTCTCTCAGCCACCAGTGTGGCACCCCGTTAGAGCAGACGGAGATGTAATCGCCATCCGGGCCTTTGGCAAGCGCCCGCAGCTTCGTCGTTTTCAGTGATGCGTGTCGGGAAAAAGCTGCAATTCGCGTGGCATGACGGCAATGCCACCGAGCCGGCTTGCCAACGCATAGTCGATGCACTGTTCGAGGACACGCGGCAGGACAGGTTTGGCCACCACGCCGAGTGCCCCCTGCGCCTTGCCAATCAGTTGCTCAGGATTGGCGGTCATAAAAATGACAGTGATGCCGAAGCGCGCCGCCAGCTCTCGACCGATTCTCGGACCGGTCGCGCCGTCAGACAGGTTGACATCAACGAGTGCGATGTCGGCGTGATGAGCAAGCTTCAGCGCATGATCGCGTCCGCCGGCAATGCCGCTGACGGTCAGTCCCATGTCTTCAATCGTATCTGCCATGTCGAGGGCGATGATGAACTCGTCCTCGACAATCAAGACCCGTTGATCCTTGGCTGTGCTTTCCAGCCGACGACGCGACATGGGAGCCGACATGGGACAATCCTTTGCTTGACCGGTTTCCCGGTTCAGCAGACGCTAAAATTGTCCGGGCTGTCGATCGAACGTGCCATTTCGGGAATTGTTCCTGGATCTTTCGAGATAGGTATCGGGTTAACTCTTTGTTAAAGTTAACATTAGGTTGCGCTAGCCTTGCAGCTCCTCGCGCAGCATTTCCAGTTCAAGCCATTCCTCTTCCATCTGCACAAGCTTTTCACGCAGTTTTTCAAGCTCGCCGGCAATGCGGTTGAAGCTGGCCGGGTCCTTGGAAAACAGGTTGGCATCGGCCATTTTCGCTTCGCGCGCAGCCATCTCGGCCTGCAGTTTTTCCATTTCCTTGGGCAGGTTTTCCAGCGCAAACTTCTGCTTGAAGGACAGCTTCACCTTGCCCTTCGGGGCATCACTTGTGCCCTTTGCGGGTGCCGAGGCCTCGGCCTTGGCCTTATCGGCCTTGCGTTTTTCATCCTGCGCGCCTTTGCGCTGCGCCATCATGTCGGTATAGCCGCCGGCATATTCGATCCAGCGTCCATCCGGCGCATCGG
Organism: Rhizobium sp. FY34; assembly: GCF_005222845.1. GTDB lineage: Bacteria > Pseudomonadota > Alphaproteobacteria > Rhizobiales > Rhizobiaceae > Neorhizobium. The sequence goes on from NZ_STFZ01000006.1 coordinate 131,368, forward strand.
GATTGGCGGGCGCCAGCGTCGAGGTTACGGTGCGGTCGAGGAAGTCACGATCGTGGCTGACCAGAATGACGGTGCCGGTGTAGCCGGCGACGATTTCCTGCAAGAGATCCAGCGTCTCGATATCGAGATCGTTGGTCGGTTCATCGAGGATCAGCAGGTTGGAGGGCTTTGCCATGATGCGCGCCAGCATCAGGCGGGCACGTTCGCCACCCGACAGGTTCTTGATCGGCGTGCGCATCTGTTCCGGCTGGAACAGGAAATCCTTCATATAGCCCGCCACATGGCGCTGCTCGCCATTGACCAGCAGGCTTTCGCCGCGCCCATCCGTCAGGTAATGGGCCAGCGTATCTTCGGGGTTTAGGTCCTCGCGCTTCTGGTCAAGCGTTGCGATTTCCAGATTGGTACCAAGCTTGATTGTTCCGCTATCGGGCTGCAGCTGGCCCGTCAGCATTTTCAGAAGCGTCGTCTTGCCCGCGCCGTTCGGGCCGACAAGGCCGATGCAATCGCCGCGATGCACGCGAATGGAAAACGGCGTGACGATCTGGCGCTCGCCATACTGCTTGGTAATGCCTTCGGCCTCGATCACCAGCTTGCCGCTTTCGCGTCCCTCGGTGACATTGGCCTGGATCGTTCCCTGTGGTCCCTTATGGCCACGATAATCGGCGCGCAGGCTCTGCAGATTGCCCAGACGGCGCATGTTGCGCTTGCGCCGCGCGGTGACGCCATAGCGCAGCCAATGTTCCTCGCGCTCGATCTGCTTGCCAAGCTTGTGCTGCTCGAGTTCTTCCTCTTCCAGCACCTTGTCACGCCATTCCTCGAAATAGGCAAAGCCACGGTCGAGACGGCGCGACAGGCCGCGATCAAGCCAGACGGTGGCCGTCGAGACCCTTTCGAGGAAACGCCGGTCATGGGAAATCAGCACGAGGGCGCTGCGGCTTTTCTGCAGCTCACCTTCCAGCCATTCGATGGTGGGAAGATCCAGATGGTTGGTCGGCTCATCAAGCATCAGGATGTCGGGTTCCGGCGCCATGACGCGCGCAAGCGCTGCACGACGGGATTCACCGCCGGAAAGCTGGGCCGGATCTTCCTGGCCCGACAGACCCAGATGGTCCAGCAGATAGGCAACGCGGTAGGGATCGTCGCTCGGCCCAAGGCCGGCTTCCGCATAGGCCTGCACCGTGCTGTAGCCGGCAAAATCCGGTGCCTGTTCCAGATAGCGGATGGTTGAGGAGGGGTGCCGGAAGACCTCGCCCGACTGGGCCTCCACCATTCCGGCAGCGATCTTCATCAGCGTCGATTTGCCGGACCCGTTGCGCCCGACAAGGCAGATGCGATCTCCGGGCTCCACCTGGAAATTGGTGCCATTGAGCAGCGGCGCGCCGCCAAAGCTCAGGTAAATGTTATCGAGCTTCAGGATGGGAGGTGCCATGTTGGGTTCAGGCTCCGGTCAGGTCATAGGGACGGGCAAGCAGAAGCGCGCGGCCGCTTTTCAGCGACACGGCGATGGGTCCTTCCGCGACATTGGATATGGTGCGCGAGGAGCCGAAGGTGAGGGCAAAATTGTGGACCGGATAGCGGGCATTGCGGATTGTCAGGCCGGACAATGCGGTAAAGCCAAGCACGGAAAACAGCGCGCCCTTCGGCAGGTCCAGTTCCAGCTCGCTGTCCTTGGCAAAGGGAAATGCCTCCTCCTCGCCAGAGGTCAGCATCACTTCAAACCCGTCTTCGACAAGGCCCAGACCGTGCAGCGTGTGCTGTAGAGCGTGATCTGAGCGTTCGCCGCCCAGCGCACCGACCAGGATCAACCGCTCGGCCCCCAGCGCAATGGCTTCGGCAATGGCAATTTCGCCATCGGTTGCGGCCTTGGCGGCGGGATAGGTCCGTCGCTTGACGTGCGGCCAGCGATTGGCAAGCGCCTGATCGGTTGAATCGAAATCGCCGACCCAGAGTTCGGGCGTCAGGCCGAGCGTGGCTGCATGGCGCATGCCACTATCGGCGGCAATCGCGCGCGTGCCTTCGACGAGCGCCGAAAGCCGATCCGTGCGCACCACATGGCCGCCGAGAAGAATGGTGAAAGTGGAAACAGTCATGCGCTGCCCTTAGCGCATCTTGCCCCAAATGCAAAAGGCCGATCGCGCAACAGGTAGGCGAACATGCGAAGAAACGCGCCGGAGACAATCCGCCGCGCCATGGCGCGTCTGATGGAACAGACCTAGCGCTTCTTGGGAGCCGAGGCTTCCGCGCCCTTCAACTGGGTAGTGAAGCTGGATGCCGGCGCTGTCGAAGGCTTTTCCTTGTCCTTCTTCGGTTTGCGGGCTTCGCGGTTCGAGCGGACCTGACCTTTGGCCATGGGATTTCCTCCTGGGATTCGGGCTCCGATGGGAGCCGCACAAGCGACGTGTTCTGGTGATGGCCAAGCGGTTTGATCGTGTGACCGGTCCGGCATGGCGCATCGTTAATTATGTGTTTGAGCCTGTCACAACTGTTGGCGAACACAAGCCTTATCTTTGACCAATGTGGTTGAGGCATGGCCGGCGACTGACGCGCCTGTCGAGACATTGACGTGCGCGGCAGAAAGGCTTATTGAGGCGGTACTTCGTGGTGATTTGGCCGGCCGGCTTGCAGCCACGTTAAACAAGTCGCTAAAGGGCCGCGAGAAGAGATAAAAACCTTCCACGGGCCGGTTGCGATTTTTCGCCGCCGGCTTTTTTGTTTTTGTCGAGTTCGCAAATGCCGATCAAAATACCCGATACGCTGCCTGCCTTCGATGCCCTCGTCAACGAGGGGGTGCGGGTGATGACCGAGACCGCAGCCGTGCGGCAGGATATCCGTCCGCTGCAGATCGGGCTGTTGAACCTGATGCCGAACAAGATCAAGACCGAAGTGCAGATGGCACGCCTTGTCGGCGCCTCGCCGCTGCAGGTGGAGTTCACGCTGGTGCGCATCGGTGGCCATAAGGCCAAGAACACCTCGGAAGAGCATCTCCTGTCGTTCTACGAGACCTGGGACGAGGTCAAGCATCGCAAGTTCGATGGCTTCATCATCACCGGTGCGCCGGTGGAAACGCTTGCCTATGAGGACGTCACCTATTGGAACGAGATGCAGCAGATCTTTGACTGGACGCAGACCAATGTCCATTCGACGTTGAATGTCTGCTGGGGGGCGATGGCGGCCATCTACCACTTCCACAAGGTGCCCAAGCACGCGCTGCGGGAAAAGGCTTTCGGTATCTATCGTCACCGCAATCTCTGCCCGTCCTCGATCTATCTCAGCGGCTTTTCCGATGATTTCCAGGTGCCGGTGTCGCGTTGGACAGAGGTGCGCCGCGCCGACATCGAGACGGTGCCGGGGCTTGAGATCCTGATGGAATCGGAGGAAATGGGCGTCTGCCTTGTGCATGAGAAGAAGGGCAACCGGCTCTACATGTTCAACCATGTCGAATATGATTCGACCTCGCTTTCGGACGAGTATTTCCGCGACGTGAATGCCGGAATTCCCATCAAGATGCCCTATAACTACTTCCCGCATAATGATGTGTCGCTTGCGCCGCAGAACCGCTGGCGCAGCCATGCGCATCTGCTATTCGGCAATTGGATCAACGAGATGTACCAGACGACGCCTTATGATCCCAAGGATATCGGCCATCGTTGAGAGGTGCAAGCGTTGGGACGGTTTTTGGACGGCTTAGCGCCTAGTTTCATTTAACGTGATGTTGATGATTTCAATTTGACTTGGGCCACGTGGGTTCCGAGGGCTGTTATCTTTTTGTATTCTTGAAAATAAATCTTCAACTGTATCGGAAGATTTTAAGTCGTACGTCTTTGATTTTGTAAATACGCGCTGGATTGCATCTCCGTTCTCGCGATCTCTCCCATCTTCTTCCCGCATCAAGATGGTTACGGTAGCAATGTAAATTTTTTCAGTCATTTCCGGGGGCTTCCTTTTGGTTGTGCCTTTCATTTGGGATGCTTCTTTCTCCGTTTCCAGTAGGTGTGGTGCAATCCCTTCTTGCTGGTGACACCGGAAGGATGATTTTTTGAATAAATATTTGCGCTTGTCTTCTGTAGCTACTTGTACCGTTTCCAGATTGCGGTCCGGCTGGAAATAAAGCAGGTTGCAGCCTCAACAGACAGACCACAGGACGCATGATATGACGACGCAGGGCGAAATCTTCGGCACCACCGCGAAGGGCGAAACAGTCTACCGGGTGAAGATTTCAGGCGGCGGGCTGACCGCCCATGTGATGACCTGGGGCGCCGTCATCCAGGATCTGCGTCTGGAGGGTCATGATGCGCCGCTGGTGCTGGGTTTCGACAATTTTGACGACTATCCGAAATATTCCTCCTACTTCGGCGCAACGCCCGGCCGTGTCGCCAACCGCATCGGCAAGGGCAAGTTCACGCTGGACGGCAAGGATTATCAGCTGGAGTTGAACCAGAGCGGCGTTGCCCATCTGCATGGCGGCAGCGATGGTCTTGGCAAGACGAACTGGACGATCATCGCGCATGCGGAAAACAAGGTGATCCTGCAGGTGACCGATGCGGATGGTCGTGGCGGCTATCCCGGCAATTGCACGGTAACGGCCACCTATGAGCTGAAGGATGACGGCGTGTTGAGCGTCATCTACGAAAGCGTCACCGACCAGCCGACGCTCGCCAATATCTGCCAGCACACCTATTTCAATCTGGATGGTCGCGAGGACATCCTCGGCCACGACATCATGATCGCCGCCGACCATTATCTGGAGCTGGATGAGAACCAGGTGCCGACGGGTACGCTCGTGCCGGTCGAAGGCTCGCCGATGGATCTGCGCCAGCTTGGGCCAATGCGCCGCACCGACGCGGCTGGTGCGCAGGTGGATTTCGACCACAATTACTGCCTCTCGCCGGAGCGTACCGAAAAGCGCTCGGTGGCGCTGGTGCGCAGCATCAATTCGGGCGTAGCGCTGGAAGTGCGCACCACCGAGCCCGGCGTTCAGCTCTACTGCGCCTTCAAGCTGAAGCCGACGGTGCCGGGCCTGTCCGGTACGCTCTATGGACCTTATGCCGGTCTTTGCCTGGAAACGCAGATCTGGCCGGATGCCATCAACCATCCGGGCTTTCCCAAGGCGGTCTTGCGTCCCGGCGAAGTGCTGTGCCAGGAAACCGATTACGTGTTTTCCCGCAGCTGAGGACGTCTATCAGCCCTTGGTTGTTAGAGCAGGGCTGAACACCATCAGGCTCAAGAGTTCGAACAGAACCTGCGCGCCAGCATGCGCCGTATTGTGGGTCGCGTCATATTGTGGTGCGACTTCCACCACATCGGCGCCCACCAGATTGATACCCTTCAGGCCACGGATCAGTTCCAGCACTTCGCGGGTGGTCAGCCCGCCCACTTCCGGCGTGCCGGTGCCGGGTGCAAAGGCCGGATCGAGGCTATCGATGTCGAAGGAGAGATAGGTCGGGCCGTGGCCGACAATGGCTTTCGCCTTTTCGATGATGGCCGGAATGCCGAGGCCTGTTACCTCCTCGGCATGGATCACCGTCATGCCGCTTTCATAGGAAAACTCCCAGAGATATTCGGCCGAGCCGCGAATGCCGATCTGGATCGTGCGTGTCGGGTCCAGCACGCCGTCCAGCACGGCATTGCGGAACGGGCCGCCGTGGTGGAACTTCGTCTGGTCGAAGGCGCCGCTGGTATCGCAATGGGCATCGATGTGGATCATGCCGAGCGGTGTTTTCTTGCCCACGGCCTTCATGATCGGATGGGTGATCGAGTGGTCGCCGCCGACAGCCAGCGGAATGACGCCCGCATCGACAATCTGGTTGAAGCGCTTTTCGATGTCCTCATGGCTCATTTCCAGCCGGTAGCGGCTGCGCAGCGGGACATCGCCGATATCGGCCACCCGCAGGTCATGCACGGGCGCGCAGCCCAGCACATGGTTATAGGGGCCGATGCGATCGATGGACCGCAACGCCCTTGGCCCGAAACGCGAGCCTGGCCGATTGGTGACGCCGAGATCCATCGGCACGCCGGTAATGGCCACCTGAAGGTCGCCAAACTCCGGGTTTTCGGCCTCGACAGGTAGGTAAGGGGCCGAAAGAAAGGTCGGTACGCCCGCATAGGGTGCGGCGCGGGTGCCGTTCTTGATGATCTTTTCACCCACTTTGGCAAAGGCCGGATCGAATATCTCGCCGCCGGCGCTGTCTTCGTATTTGGCTTTGAGAGCCGCCAGTTTGTCTGCGTCGAAACCCATTCTGTCTTCCCACCCATGCCTGTCGGCTGATCTGCACGCATTCTGTGCGCTGGCGCCGATTGCCTTGTCTTTCGGCAGTATCGGTTGAAGTTGCGGCTGAAATCAATTGACAATCGGTGTGCCTCCACCGTTAGTCGGGAGAGTTTTCGTCTCAGGCAGTCCGAACCATGACCCTCTCTCCACCGCGCTTCAATCCCTATGTCGAACAGATCTCGCCGCCGCCGGTGCCTGCCGTGCAGGCCTGGGGGCGTGCCTATGCGGGCGACAAGGGGCCGTTGATCGACCTGTCGCAGGCAGTGCCCGGCTATCCGGCGCATCCGCATATGCTGGAGCTTCTGGGGGAGATGGCCTCGTCGCTTGCCTATACCGGCTATGGACCGATCGAGGGCGATCCGGTGCTGCGCAAGACCTATGCGGCGCATGTATCGCAGGTTTACGATGCCCCGCTTTTGCCGGAAAATATCCATGTCACATCCGGCTGCAATCAGGCCTTCATCTGCGCGGCCATGACCGTTGCCGGCGCCGGCGATACGGTGCTGATGACGGAGCCCTTCTATTTCAACCACGAAACGACGCTTGCCATGCTGGGTATCCGCACCCGCTTCGTGGCTTGCGCACCGGAGCGTGGCTTCCTGCCACGGGTCGAGGATATTGCCGCAGCACTGACGCCGCAGGTGAAGGCGCTGGCGCTTGTTTCGCCCAACAATCCGACCGGTGCCGTCTATCCGGCAGATCTCTTGGAGGAGATCTTCACGCTCTGCAAGGCGCGTGGCGTCTGGCTCATTCTCGATGAAACCTACCGCGATTTCCTGCCTGTGGCCGGCGAAGCGCCGCATGGCCTGTTTCGGCAATCCGGTTGGGAAGACGGGTTCGTCTCGCTCTATAGTTTCTCCAAGAGCTTCTGCATTCCCGGCCATCGGCTGGGGGCGATTTCCGCAGGACCCGCTTTCATTGCCCAGGTGGCAAAGATCATGGACAATCTGCAGATCTGTGCACCGCGTTCCGCTCAGGCGGCCGTAGCGAAAGCCCTTCCTCTGCTTGCCGACTGGCGCGAGGCGAACCGTGTGGAAATCCTGCGTCGCGGTGATGCGCTGAAAGCCGTGATGGCGAAGCTGCCGCAATGGCAGCTTGCAGCCGTCGGGGCCTATTTCGCATTTGTGCGCCATCCGTTGGCCGGCACGCCTTCCGCAATCGTGGCGGAGGCGCTGGCAAAGACCTGCGGCGTATCCTGTATTCCTGGCGGTTATTTCGGCGCGGGTCAGGACGATTATCTGCGATTTGCTTTTGCCAATGCGGATGTGGAGGGCATTGGCCGGCTGGAAGCGCGGCTTGCCGGCTTCAGCCTCTGATGCGATCGGGCGCCTGGCTCGTCACATCAAGGCATGTGCGAGCAGAAAGATCAGGCTCTTGACGATCGCATAGATGACGCCGGCGACGAGAAACAGCGAAACGACGCCGAGAGCCGTGCCGAGGGCGATCCATAGGCCATCCCGTTCGAGAATGCCGAAGGCAATCATGCAGATGGCGAGCGCCGGCAGCATATTGCCAAGCGGGATGGGCAGCGCCAGGATGAGCGCCAGGACAAGGCAGAAGCAGCCCAGAATCCGCTCCGCTGCCTGCGACGACAGAGCCGGCCAGCGCGGTCGCAGCATGCGCTCGGCGCGGGCAATCCAGGGGTTTGCCTTGTCGATCATCCCGGCAAAGTCAGTGCGCAGCATGGAGCGGTTGGCAATCAGCTTCGGCAGCCATGGGCTCTGGCCGAGCGCCATCTGCGCCGACAGGAACACCAGGGGGATGCCGAGCACGGCGGATGTGCCGGGCGGTGTCGGCAGAATGTTCGGCATGGCAAAGATGAACAGCAGGGCGCCAAAGACGCGGTCCTGCATGGTCGCCAGCAGATCGGCAACAGAGATACGCTCGCGCGTTTCATCGCCGGCCAGGGATTTCAGAATACTGGAAAAGCTCGTCGGGGCTGTTTCGTGATCATCGCCCGGAGACGGTTCATGGTGATGATCGAGATGTGCCGACGGTTCTATGGGTAGGGCCATCAAGCACTCAAGGGACAGCGGGAGTTGCGACAGGATGTGTTCATGAAATGGCCATGCCATAGAAACATGGCCATTTCGTTACGCAAGCAGCTTTTAGAACTGCATTTCGTCCATTCCGGCGTCATCCATGCCGGTATCGTCTTCAGCTGGCGTTTCGGCCGCCTGGGCCTCGTCGCCGCCCATCATGCCGGCAATCGCGCTGCCGAGCAGCACGCCGCCGGCCACGCCCATTGCCGTCTGTGCCGCACCGGCGAGGAAGCCGCCGCCGCGTGATGGCTGGCCATAGCCCTGACCCATGCCTTGGGCCTGCTGGCCAGCCCAGGGGTTGCGCGGACCAGCCTGCGGCTGGCCACCCATTCCACCGGCCATTGCGCCCGGTGCCGACATGCCGCGTGCGACAGGGCGCGGGGTATGGGCGCTGCTGCCGAACAGGCTGGAAAAGAAGCCGCCGCCGGAGGCCGGCCGGGCCGAGAGCTGGTATTCCAGCTCGTCGATCCGACGCTGTGCCTCATCCAGCGCCTGCTCCTGAACAACGATCGTCTGCGCCATGAAATAGGGTGCGCCCGGTTGGGAGGCGATCCGGTCGCGGATGAAGTGATCCGCTTCCGGGTCGCGTGGCCCCGATTGGCTCTCGACATGGGAGAGTTTGCCGAACAGACCTTCGATCGCTTGGCGGTCGTTGTGGTCCATGGATGATGTCCTCCTTCTATAGGGACTGGGGTTATTCTTCGCGCTGGCCGGTCAGGCTCAGCAGAAGCTGGAAGATGTTGACGAAGTTGAGGTAGAGCGACAGCGCACCGAAGACAGCAAGCTTCTGCTGGCTCTCCTGGTCAAAGTTGTCGGCAAACTGTTCCTTGATGTTCTGCGTGTCCCAGGCGGTGAGGCCGATGAAGACCACGACGCCGATGATCGAGATGGCGAATTGCAGGGCGCTGGAGCCGAGGAAGATGTTGACGACCGAGGCAATCACCACGCCGATCAGGCCCATCATCAGGAACGAGCCGAACTTCGACAGGTCACGCTTGGTGACATAGCCATAAAGGCTGGTGGCACCGAACATGGTGGCGGTGATGAAGAAGGTGCGGGCAATGCTTGCGCCGGTGAACACAAGGAACACGGAGGCGAGCGACAGGCCCATCACGGCGCAGAAGGCCCAGAAGGCCATTTGTGCGGTCGAGGCCGACATTGTCTGGATCTTGAACGAGAAGAAGAAGACGAAGGCGAGCGGGGCAAGCATCACCACCCATTTCAGCGGGCTCGAAAAGATCGGCACGTAGAGCGCCGGCGTCGAGGAGACGAAGAAGGCGACAAGGCCGGTGATGACAAGGCCAAGGCCCATATAGTTGTAGACGCGCAGCATGTGCTTGCGCAGGCTTTCATCGAAAACGGCCTGGGATTGGATGGCCGGATTGTATCCGAAACGCGGATTCATGGCGTGCTCCTGTGGTTGTATCAGTAAAGGGACCGGGCGAGGCCTTCGGCCTCGTCCTTGAGTTTGGATGGGCTCTCGCTGCTGGAGACGAGAGCATAGGCGACGTCGCCGATCTGCCAGTAGGAGGCCTGAACGGCGCCTGCTTTCAGCAGGGAAACCGGCTGCACGTTGAAGCTTCCGGGGCGCACGGCAAACAGCGACAGGCGGCTATCCTTGCCGCGCGAGATTGCCATTTCGACGCTTGGCCCGAAGGCGGACGGGAAGATCTGCACGTCGCTGACCGTCCAGTCCTTGGGGATTTCCGGCATCACGATGGCCGTTGCCGAACGGATCTCGGTCGGGTCATAGCGCGGCGCTTCCGTCTGTGAGGCCATGGTTTCGCGCAGCATGGTAGTGCCATGGGCGCGTATGGCTTCCTCGACGAAGGCGGGCGCCGGAACCGAGGCCACGACTTCCGACACTGACAGCGGGCCATACTGGTGGCTGAGGCCCCAGCCGATGGCCACCAGTGCCACCGTTGCGGCAAACCGCTGCAGCGAGCTCAGCATGCGGCCACGCGACAGGGCTGCCTGCAGATGCCGGGCTGCCTCGCGGGTCTGTGGCCGGCCATGGGAATGGCCGTCTGCCAGCGCCAGGCGCAGCTCGCCCTTGATCGCCAGATCCGCCATGACGCGGGCAGCGATCTCCGGATTGCCCGACAGATAGGCTTCCACATCGATGCGGCGGCCAGCATCCAGCTGGTCATCCACATAGGCTTCCACATCGCCGGGCTGTATCGGGTCAACGGGTTTCATCGCGCCCCCCTTCAATCAGTTTCAGATGGCCGGCGACGCCGCCTTCCGGCAGGCGCCGACCGTTTTCCTCGAATTCGCGCAATCGCGCCCGCGCCCTTGAAACGCGCGACATCAGCGTGCCGACCGGGATCGACAGCGCATCGGCGGCGTCCTGGTAGGAGAGGCCTTCGATGGCCACCAGATGCAGCGCATCGCGCTGTTCGGCGGGCAGGGCAAAGAAGGCTTCACGCAATTGCTTCAGGCGGATCGACTGGTCGGGATCGACCTGATGCACGGTTTCGCTGACATGGGCTGCCGCCTCATGGCGTTCCTTTGTCGAGCGGAACCGGCGCAGGCGATCCACATGCGTGTTGTGAACGATGGAGAGCAGCCAGTTGCGCAGGTTGCCATCGCTGTGAAACGTGCTCTTGCGTTCATAGGCTTTCACCAGTGCATCATGCACCAGGTCTTCCGCATCGTCCGGATTGCGCACGAGCGAGCGGGCATAGCGGCGAAGCGCCGCCAGCTGGTTCAGGACATCGAAAGGGTGTCTCTTGTCGCTCATGCCCCTATATACGCGCGCCGGTGCGAACTTATTCCCGGCCCCTGTCGATTTTTTTTGATTTTGTCTGCTCAGCCGGCTTTCGGGCCGACATAGCGGGCGCGGGGACGGATCAGCCGCGCATCGTCCTTCTGTTCCAGCGCATGGGCAATCCAGCCAACGGTGCGGGCAATGGCAAACAGGGCAAGCGCTGCACCTTTCGGCAGGCCAAGGCTGCGGCGAAGGGAAACCAGCGCCACATCACAGGTGGGAAGCTGGCCGGTCGTCTCTTCCATCACCGCCAGAAGATCGCCGCGCAGCCTGTCTGGCGGCAGATGCGGCAGAATGCCATTGGCGCGCGGATCACCCTGCGGATAAAGCGGATGGTCGAAGCCGGGAATGCCATCGCCACGCCGCAGCCGGCTTTCCACCAGATCGGCGGCATCGCCCACGGTTTCCAGTTCATCAAACAGCAGTTCGACCAGGCTCGTCATGCCGCCATGGCGCGGGCCGCTCAAGGCGGATAGGCCGGCATTCAGGCAGGCACCCAGCGATGCTCCGGTGGAGGCGGCAACCCGCACGGCGAAGGCCGAGGCATTGAGTTCATGATCGGCCTGCAGCACCAGCGCGCGACGGATGAGATCGGCGCCGTGGCTATCGAGGCCCCAGGCATCCGCCAGGAAGAGGTGTGTGGCTGCCATGCCCGGCTGGCGGCCAAGGGCAGCACCTGCCATGCTGCGCACCAGGACGCTTGCTCCTGGCCAGAGACGGCGATTGTCACGCTTCCAGGCGGTTGCTCGCCCGGCTGTTACGAAGGGCAGAAGCGCCTGGCACCGCTCAGTCAGGGGCAGGTCTGCGGTTGCAGCGAGAAGCTGTGCTTGAAACGGCTCTGCAGCAGCCTTGGGGTCTTCGAAGGGGTCCGTATTGCCGCAATCCCAAAGCAGGCGGGCAATATCTTCCAGCGTTGCCTGATCCGAGAGGTGAAGCGCATCCTGCCCGCGATAATAAAGCCTGCCGTTTTCGATCAGCGTGATGGCGGAGGAGAGCACCGGCAGGCCCCAATCGAGTGCTGCGGCTGCGGCCTCCTTCGGTTTGCGGCCGGTGGATTTGCGCTTCTTCAGCTCCTCGACGTCATGCACGCTGTAAAGCCGCCGGCGCGGGTCAGCCTCGGTGCCGCCGGTGTGGACCAGGCCGCGGCTGACATAGGCATAGAGCGTTGCTTTGGAAATGCCGAGTTCGGCGGAGGCGGCTTCGGCCGTGATGAATTTCTCGGTCTGGTGCATGGCAGCTCTTGGCATTGATTATATGAATCAAGATTGACGATATATTTACTCCTGCCCATCCTCAAGCGGAAATCAATCTGCCCAAGGAGACGATCATGAACCGACCCGCCCCATCCGTTCCTGTGCTGGCCACGCAGAACTCGGCCAAGACCCTCGTTGCCACCGGCGCGCCGGGCCTTGATGATGTGGTGGCGGCCGAGACCCGTCTCAGCCACGTGGACGGGGCAGCCGGTATTCTCATCGTGCGCGGCCATCATCTGCACCAAATGTCAGACTGGCGCTTCGAGCAGGTGCTGGAGCTTCTGTGGCGGGATCTTGCGCCCGAAGTAACGAGCGCCGGGGAGATCAGTGCGCGCTTGGGTCGCGCCCGCATCCGGGCCTTCGAGATCATGCAGCCGCTGCTGCCCGGTATTGATGGCCTTACCTCCGTGGAAGCCTTGCGGCTTCTTCTTTCGGCGCTGCCGGATGCCGAAACGTTCGCGCATCACATCATGGCTGTGGCGGCGGTTCCCGTCTTTGCCGCGGCCATTGCCCGCCGGCAAAAGGGGATGGGGCCCGTTTTGCCGGATCCGCAGGCGGGCCATGCGGCAGATTTCCTGCAGATGCTGCATGGTGCTCCAGCCGCGGCCGATCAGGTTAGGGCACTTGATACCTATCTGGTGACGGTGGCCGATCACGGCCTCAACGCCTCCACCTTTGCCGCGCGCGTCATCGCCTCCACCAAGGCCGGCCTGTTCTCCTCGGTAGTTGGCGCGCTCTGTGCGCTGAAGGGGCCTTTGCATGGCGGTGCGCCCGGACCGGTACTCGATATGCTGGATGCGATTGGCGAGGAGGCGCAGATCAAGGCCTGGCTTGCCGAGGCGCTGGATCGGGGCGAACGGCTGATGGGTTTTGGTCATCGCATCTACCGGGTGCGCGATCCGCGTGCCGACGTACTGAAGGGGGCTGTGGGTGCCCTGCGTGACGGGAGCGGACGAATTGCCTTTGCCGAAAAGGTGGAGGCGGCAGCGCTGCAACAGTTGAAGGAAAAGAAGCCGCTACGGCCGCTGCAGACCAATGTCGAGTTCTACACCGCTTTGGTTCTGGAAGCGGTTGGCTTCCCGCGCGACAGTTTCACCAATGTGTTTGCGGCCGGCCGCATGGCGGGCTGGACGGCGCATGTGCTGGAGCAGGAGGCCACGGGCCGGCTCATCCGCCCGCAATCGGCCTATATCGGGCCGATGCCCGTCTGACCGAGAAAGCAAGCTTTACAGCGGGCGCGACAAAGCGCCCGCGCATCGCATCAAGGGAAATCAAAGCACAAAAACGCAAACAACAGCGCCGGAGCGCTGTTTTGCTTGTTTCGTCAGTTTTTTGAAAAACTGGAGCGGGCGAAGGGATTCGAACCCTCGACCCCAACCTTGGCAAGGTTGTGCTCTACCCCTGAGCTACGCCCGCTCATCAATCGCTCGACCCGGGGTAGTTCGCTGGGCCGGCGTGTCGCTCGCTTGCGGCGACGGGGGCTATATGGCCCAACTGGTTTTTGAATGCAACAGGGAAATGACACGATTTGAAAATTTCCCGAATTTTTCCGTTAAGTCTATGATTTTAAACGATCTATTCCAAGGCTTTCGAATGTGAGCGCGATTGCCGTGCCAGCTTGCGCTGCAACTGCTTGCATCCGTGACTGTCTTGAACGGGACCGGGATTTGCCGCGGATCGGCTTGTGGCACAGGCATTCTCCTCTCTATAATCGCGTCTCACATCACCCGATCCGATGCGCCTCAAGCCTTTGCGAAAGCCCCGAAAACAACCATGACACCAGACATGACAGCCACTGCCGCGCCCGCGCCGAAGACCGCGAATGATCTTTTCCTGTTCCTGGATGCTTTGGGCATTGCCCATAAGACGAAAAGCCATCCGCCCGTCTTTACGGTCGCCGAATCGGAAAGTCTGCGCGACGAGATCCCCGGCGGGCACACCAAGAACCTGTTCGTCAAAGACAAGAAGGACCAGTTCTTCGTGCTGACTGTTGAGGAAAACGCGGTGGTAGACTTAAAGAGCGTCCACAAGCTGATCGGCGCCTCAAGCCGTGTTTCCTTCGGCAGCCCGGAAAAGATGCTGGAATACCTCGGCGTCGTGCCGGGCTCGGTCACTGTCTTTGGCGCCATCAACGATACGGGCAGGGCCGTCACCTTCGTGCTGGATGAAGACCTCATGCGCCATGACATCATCAATGCTCATCCGCTGTCGAACGATGCGACAACCTCGATCGGGCGCGATGATCTTCTGCGCTTTCTCAAAGCCACCGGACACGATCCGCTTGTCTTGAAAGTCACGGGCTGACATACGATCTTTGCCAGCATATGGCTTCAATAAAAGACGTCCATCTCCGGGAGATCTCCATGAGCAGCGGCACGAACAATCCTTACGGCGCCTCCTATGGCGGCCAGATGAGCAGCACGATGACTTACGGTGCTTCACCGTCTGCTGCGCCTGTATCGGCCGCTGGCCCGGCAGCGAGCTATATCAAGGATACAACGACCGCTGCCTTCACCAAGGATGTACTGGAAGAATCGCGCCGCCAGCCGGTTCTGGTGGATTTCTGGGCGCCCTGGTGCGGCCCGTGCAAGCAGCTTGCGCCGGCGCTGGAAAAGGTCGTCAACGAGGGGCAGGGCCGCGTCAAGCTGGTCAAGCTCAACATTGATGACCATCCTTCCATTCCCGGCCAGCTCGGTATCCAGTCCATTCCGGCGGTGATTGCCTTCGTCAATGGCCGCCCGGCTGATGGCTTCATGGGTGCGGTGCCGGAAAGCCAGATTCGCCAGTTCATCGACAAGATCGCCGGTCCGGCCGGCGCCGACCAGGCGGCTGAAATCGAAGCGGCGCTGGAAGAGGCGCATGGTCTACTCCTGGCGCAGGATATTGACGGCTCGGCCCAGCTTTATGCAGCCATCCTCCAGGCCGATCCGGACAATGCCAAGGCTGCCGCCGGCATGATGGAATGCCTGATCGCGCTTGGCCAGACGGAACGCGCCCAGCAGATGCTGGATTCGCTTCCCGAGGATATCGCATCGCAGGCGCCGATCCAGGCCGTGGCGCTGAAGCTCCAGCAGATCGAAGAGGCACGCAAACTGGGTGATCCGGTGGCACTGGAGCACCAGCTGGCGCTCAACCCGGATGATCATGAAGCGCGCATCAAGCTTGCCAAGATCCTCAATGTCCAGGGCAAGCGCGATGAGGCTGCTGATCATCTGCTGCTGATCATGCGCAAGGATCGCAGCTATGACGATGACGGCGCGCGCCGTCAGCTCGTGCAGTTCTTTGAGATCTGGGGCCCGAAGGAACCGGCGACGATCTCGGCGCGTCGGCGCCTGTCGTCCATCCTGTTTTCCTGATGCATCCTATGGCCACAAGCGACTATAAGCCTCTTGTGATATATGGGCATTGCACCACATAGTGGTGCAATGCTTGCGTCAAGCACCGAGCGGATGGAGATGTCCCATGCAAGTCGGCAATGCGCGATATGTAAAGCGTGAAGATCTGCCGGAAACCGTGCCGGTGTTTCCGCTGGCGGGAGCGCTTCTCCTGCCCGGCGGCCAATTGCCGCTGAATGTGTTTGAACCGCGCTATCTTGCGATGTTCGATGCAGCACTTGCGGGCAATCGTCTGATCGGCGTGTTGCAGCCGGCGCTCGGTGAGCCGGAAGGTTTCAAGCCGGCGCTGAGCCCCGTCGGTTGCATCGGCCGTATCACCTCCTTTGCCGAAACCGGCGATGGCCGCTACATCACCTCGATCAGCGGCATCTGCCGTTTCCGGGTGATGGAGGAAGTGGGCGAGGGCCATCCGTTCCGCACTGTGCGTCTGATGCCCTTCATGAGCGATCTTTCCGCGGATGACGATGAAGGCCAGGTGAACCGGCAGGAATTGCTGCGGGTGTTTCGCGCCTATCTCGATGCCAACAAGCTGGAAGCGGACTGGGCAAGCGTGGAGCTTGCCGGCAACCGGACACTTGTGAATTCGCTGTCGATGATGTCGCCCTTCGGGCCGGCGGAAAAGCAGGCGCTGCTGGAGGCGCCGGATCTGAAAACCCGCGCCGATACGCTGATTGCCATCACCGAAATCTTCCTGGCGCGTGGCTTCGGCGATTCTGACAGCATTCTGCAATAGGCTTAAGTGATGGACGAGAAGCTTTCCAAGGTTGATCCCAAGCTGCTGGAACTGCTGGTTTGCCCGCTCAGCAAAGGCCGGCTGAAATTCAGTCGCGAAACCAATGAGCTGATTTCGGAGGGTGCGCGGCTTGCCTATCCGATCCGCGACGGCATTCCGATCATGCTGATGTCCGAGGCGCGCAAGATCGAGGACTGACGGCGTCCGCCGCCAGCCTCTGCTATCCTTAAATCCATGTCAGATGGCCTGACCTTCCAGCAGGCGCGGCGCGTTTGGCGTCTTGGTGCCGGCGGCTTCGCTGATGAAGAAGGATTTGAGTTTCGGCAGGCGCTCGACCACGCCGAGCCCGAAATCGCGTGCGATGCGGATTGGCGTGATGTCGTTGGAAAACAGCCGGTTCAGCACGTCCGTCGTCACGCCCATGCGGAATGTGTCGAAGCGGCGCCAGGTCTGGTAACGTTCCAGAATGTTGAGCGCGCCGATATCGAGCCCCAGCCGATCTGCTTCCACCACGGTTTCGGCCAGTGCTGCCACATCCTTGAAGCCGAGATTGAGGCCCTGGCCGGATATCGGATGGATGCCATGGGCTGCGTCGCCCGCCAGTGCCAGCCGAGGCGCCACGAAAGCGCGCGACAAGGTCAGGCCAAGCGGAAAGGCCTTCTTGGAGCCGACCACGGTTAGGGCGCCAAGCTTGTAGCCAAAACGGCGCTGCAGTTCTTCCTCGAAGATCAGGTCGTCGGAGGCCACTAGCCGGTCGGCATCGGCAGTGCTTTCCGTCCACACCAGCGAAGAGCGATTGCCGGGGAGCGGCAGGATGGCAAAGGGGCCGGACGGCAGGAAGTGTTCTTCGGCGCAGCCTTCATGCGGGCGCTCATGCTCGACGGTCGTGACGATGCCGGACTGGCCATAATCCCAGCGCACCGTCTTGATACCGGCCAGATCGCGCAGCTTGGAGCGCACGCCATCACAGGCCACGACCAGCTTGCTGTCCAATGTCTCGCCGCTTGACAGCGTGACGGTCGCGCAATGCGGGCCGGCGCTGAAGCCTGTGGCGGAAACGCCATGGCGAATGGCAATGCCCAGTCTGTCACAGGCGCCGCGCAGGGCGCGCACCATGGAGACATTCGGCACCATATGGGCAAAGGGACGCCCTTCCTCCACATCACCATCGAATGTGAGGAAAACCGGGCGCACGGGATCGGCAGTGCGCGAATCCGTCACGATCATCCGGGTGATCGGCTGCGAATCAGGCAGGATCTCATCCCAGAGACCCAGAACATCCAGCATGCTGGTGGCCGCTGCGATGATGGCGGACGCCCGCTCGTCCTTCTCCCAGACATGTTCGGGTGCTGCCTCGATAACTTCGATGGACAGGTGGGGTGCGGCCTGTTTCGTCGCCACGGCAACCGAAAGCCCGACATAACCGCCGCCTACGATCAGCATATCCAACATCGCTTTCCTCCTGCCGCACTTGAGAATGGTCTGGTGGACATATAGATCATCGGTCACCCGCTTCCTACCGCCGGAGACCGTTTAAAATGCCGCAGTGCTGCGAAACCGTGACGCCGATGGTGCAATTGATCGAAACCCTCAATCTGGAGCGCCTGGAAGACAACCTGTTCCGGGGTGTCAGCCCGCAGGTGGGGTGGCAGCGCGTTTTCGGCGGTCAGGTGATTGCCCAGGCGCTGATGGCTGCGCAGCGCACCACAACGGATGATCGCTTCGTGCATTCCCTGCATGGCTATTTCCTATTGCCGGGCGATCCCAAGGTGCCGATCATCTATCAGGTGGAGCGGTTGCGCGATGGTGGCAGTTTCACCACGCGCCGGGTTACGGCCATCCAGCATGGACGGGCGATCTTTGCCATGTCGGCCTCGTTCCAGATCGAGGAGCCCGGTTTCGAGCACCAAGGAACAATGCCGCCCGTCAAGCAGCCCGAGCACCTGATGACGGAAGAGCAGTTTCAGCAGATGTTTCTCGCCCATGCGCCGGAAATGGTGAAACGCTATTGGGGGCAGAAGCGCCCGGTCGAGATCCGTCCCGTCAGTCTCGTTCACTTCGTCTCCAAGGAAAAGCTGCAACCGGAGCAGCAGATTTGGGTGCGCACAACCGGAGAGGTGCCGAAGGATCGGCATTATCAGGCAGCAGTGCTGGCCTATCTGTCCGACATGACGCTGCTCGATACCTCGCTCTATCCGCATGGCACGACGATCTTTGATCCCCATGTCCAGGCGGCAAGCATCGATCACGCCATGTGGTTCCACCGCCCTTGCGCGCTGGACGACTGGTTGCTCTATGCTCAGGACAGCCCCAGCGCATCCGGTGCGCGTGGTATGACGCGTGGCGCCCTCTATACCCGCTCCGGTGAGTTGGTTGC
This sequence comes from Rhizobium sp. FY34, assembly GCF_005222845.1. Taxonomy (GTDB): domain Bacteria; phylum Pseudomonadota; class Alphaproteobacteria; order Rhizobiales; family Rhizobiaceae; genus Neorhizobium. The sequence continues at coordinate 150,206 of NZ_STFZ01000006.1, forward strand.
GTCGGTGGCGCAGGAGGGATTGATTCGCAAACGGGCAAATGACTAAATAATGTTCAAAATTGAAAAATTGCCCTTAAATTGAGCGCCTAATTGGCGCTCAATTGCATTTGACCCTGTCCCGTTTTTATTCATCCTTACAATTCAATAACTTAATTTGTGGCGGGAATCTGGCACGGCCCTTGAATGTAAGGCGTTAGTCGCTGCTCACGGATCTACCAGCGGCCAGGAGAGTCGGCGTCAGCCGAGACAACAAAGGATGGGAAACCAGATGAAAATCGTGATGGCCATTATCAAGCCATTTAAGCTCGATGAGGTGCGCGAAGCTCTCACGGCTGTCGGCATTCAAGGCCTGACCGTTACCGAAGTTAAAGGTTACGGGCGCCAGAAGGGACATACCGAAATCTACCGTGGCACGGAATATGCCGTCAGCTTCCTGCCCAAACTGAAGATCGAGATCGCGGTTGCCACCGACATGGTGGAAAAGGCCGTCGAAGCCATCGCGTCGTCAGCCAAGACTGGTCAGATCGGCGACGGCAAGATCTTCGTCTATTCGATCGAGCAGGCCGTGCGCATCCGTACCGGCGAAACCAATACCGAAGCGCTCTAAGAACGGCTGATCAGGGGAGTTTAAGTTAATGTCGTTTTCCAAGTTTTCGTCCATGGCCGGACGTCTGGGTGCCGCTTCGGCAGCCCTGATGATGCCGGTCATCGCCTTTGCACAGGACGCAGCGCCTGCTGCGGCGCCTGCCATGACCATTGAAAAGGGCGATACGACCTGGATGCTCGTTTCGAGCCTTCTGGTTCTTCTGATGACGGTGCCGGGTCTCGGCCTGTTCTACGGCGGTCTCGTGCGCGCCAAGAACATGCTGTCGGTCCTCATGCAGGTTACCACGATTGCAGCCGTCGCCATGATCATCTGGGTGATCTACGGTTACTCGCTCGCCTTCACCAATGGCGGTGGCCTCAACTCCTTCGTCGGCGGCCTCTCCAAAATGTTCCTGTCGGGCGTCGACGTCACCACGATGTCTGAAAGCTTCTCCAAGGGCGTGGCGATCCCGGAACTGGTCTTCGTCTGCTTCCAGATGACCTTTGCCGCCATCACCCCCGGCCTCATCATCGGTGCTTTTGCAGAGCGCGTGAAGTTCTCCGCTGTGATCCTCTTCTCCATCCTGTGGCTCACCTTCGTCTACTTCCCGATTGCCCACATGGTCTGGTTCTGGGGCGGCCCGAGCGCGTACGCTGATCCGTCGGGCATGATCTTCGGCTTCGGCGCCATCGATTTTGCCGGCGGCACGGTCGTTCACATCAATGCCGGTGTGGCAGGTCTCATCGGTGCGATCATGATCGGCAAGCGTACCGGCTACGGCAAGGACATGATGGCTCCGCATTCCATGACCATGACGCTGATCGGCGCTGGCCTTCTCTGGGTTGGCTGGTTCGGCTTCAATGCCGGCTCCAACCTCGAAGCCAATGGCTATGCCGCGCTCGCCATGATCAACACTTTCCTCGCAACTGCCGCGGCCCTTCTCTCCTGGTCGCTGGTTGAAACCTTCTCGCGTGGCAAGGCTTCCATGCTCGGTGCGGTTTCCGGTGCCATTGCCGGCCTCGTCGTCATCACGCCGGCTGCCGGTTTTGCAGGTCCGATGGGCGCCATCATCATGGGTCTCATCGTATCGCCGGTCTGCTACTTCTTCTGCTCGACCGTGAAGAACAAGTTCGGCTACGACGACACCGCTGACGTGTTCGGCATCCACGGCGTTGGCGGCATCATGGGCGCGCTCCTCACCGGTGTCTTCGTCAACCCGGCACTGGGCGGTGCAGGCATTGTCGACTACTCGACGGCAGATTTCGCCGCCACCTATGCCGGCACGGCAGCCCAAGTGTTCAATCAGTTGAAGGGCGTCATCGTCACCGTCCTGTGGTGCGGTATCATCTCCGCCATCCTCTACAAGGTGGTTGATGTCGTCATCGGCTTGCGTGTTCCGGTCGAAGCCGAGCGCGAAGGTCTTGATCTTGCCTCGCATGGCGAAGCAGCCTACCACTCCTGATCTTAAGGCAAGGCGGTCGCTCCGGCGCCCGCCTTCTTTCGTTCAAAAAAATACGCGCGGCGCTTTTGCCGCTTCCTGGCCCGGCTCTTCGCCGGGCCTTTTTGTTGTCGGTAAACAGTTTCCTTCGTCACGTGGTTAAAGCCACGTTAACCCACATTGGTTAGGCTTTTTGTATATGGGCGCATTCCGGCAGCACTCTGCGGCCGCGTTTTGCGCCCCGGCATCAACGGAAAGTCGGGCTGGATCAATCATGGGCAGAAGCACTTCGGCAGCAATGGCGCAGCATTCGACCCGCCATGCGCTGATCACCTTCATCCTGCGGCAGGTGCTGGCACTTCTCGGCTTTGCCCTCTTCCTGGCGCTGGCGCTTGCGGTGGCAGCGCTTGCCACCTGGAACGTTCAGGATCCGAGCTTCTCCTACGCCACGGACAATGCCCCCACCAATATCCTCGGGCTTTCCGGTGCAACCTTTGCCGACCTGATGATGCAGTTCCTCGGCCTTGCCAGCATTTTCATGCTTCTGCCGGTCCTGTCCTGGTCGCTGTCGCTCATTGTCGGGCGTTCCGTCAACCGGCTCCCTGCGCGCCTCGGTGCCTGGGTGGCGGGCACGCTTCTGGCCTCGGCCACGCTTGGTTGTTTCCCCGCACCACTCACCTGGCCCATTCCAAACGGTATTGGTGGCGTCATCGGCGATATGATCCTGCGTTTTCCAGCGCTGTTTGTCGGCACCTATCCGACTGGCGTCCTGGCCATGGTCCTTGGCTTTGTATTCGCCGTTCCTACCATCGGCCTGCTGCTGTTTGCCGGTGGGCTTGTGGGCCAGGAAGATCTGCCGGAGGAAAACGAGGATGATGACGAGGATCTTCCGGTGCAGACGCGTCGCAAGGCCTCCGCCGCCCGGCCGCTGGAGGATGATGACGAGGATGACGAAGGCCGCTTCGCAAACTTCCTGCCGCTCGGCGCGCTGGCGCATCACTGGTATATGGCGCAGGCGCTGGTGCGCCGCGTCCTGCGCATCAAGCCGCGCTCGAACGCCGCCCGTGAGCAGCCCTATGATTTCAACGAGGACGAATTCGGCACGATGAACGAGCCGGTGCGTGCCAAGGCCCGCCCGCTGGCCGATCGGCTGGAGCCCTCGCTCGATAGCGGCATGTCCGACCTGATGGCGGCCCGCCGGCGCATTTCGCCGCCGTCGCTCTCGCTCGATGACGATGACGAAGATCAGGATGACGACGAGCCGGCTTTCGATGCCGCACCACTGGCTGGCCGTTCAGTGCCGGCGCGCACCTCCGGCCGCGTTGTTGCGGCGGCCGCGCCGCCGAAGCCCGGCCCGCGTCTTGCCCGCGAAGCGCAGACATCGTTTATCGATCCGGAGGGCTTTCAACTGCCATCCGTGCATCTGCTGGCCGAACCGCGGCATGCCGCGCGCGATGCAACGCTCTCTGCCGATGCGCTGGAACAGAATGCCCGCATGCTGGAAGGCGTGCTGGAAGATTTTGGCGTCAAGGGCGAGATCATCCATGTGCGGCCCGGCCCGGTCGTCACGCTGTACGAACTGGAGCCGGCACCCGGCATCAAATCCTCGCGTGTCATCGGTCTGGCTGATGATATCGCCCGCTCGATGAGCGCCATTGCCGCCCGCGTCGCCGTGGTGCCCGGTCGCAACGCCATCGGCATCGAACTGCCCAACCAGAGCCGCGAGACGGTCTATCTGCGCGAAATGATCGGCAGCCGCGATTTTGAGGCCAGCAAGGCAAAGCTTGCTATGGCGCTGGGCAAGACGATTGGCGGCGAGCCGGTGATTGCTGACCTTGCCAAGATGCCGCATCTGCTGGTGGCCGGCACCACCGGTTCCGGCAAGTCCGTGGCCATCAACACCATGATCCTGTCGCTTCTCTATCGTCTGTCGCCGGAAAAATGCCGGCTGATCATGATCGATCCGAAAATGCTGGAACTCTCCGTCTATGACGGCATTCCCCATCTGCTGTCGCCTGTCGTCACCGATCCGAAAAAGGCGGTGGTGGCGCTGAAATGGACCGTGCGCGAGATGGAGGAACGCTACAAGAAGATGTCGAAGATCGGCGTTCGCAACATTGATGGTTTCAACAGCCGCGTCGAGCAGGCGCAGGCCAAGGGCGAGGTGCTGACCCGCACCGTGCAGACCGGCTTTGACCGCCAGACCGGCGAGGCCATGTACGAGACGGAAGAATTCGATCTGAAGCCGATCCCCTATATCGTCGTCATTATCGACGAAATGGCCGACCTGATGATGGTCGCCGGCAAGGATATCGAAGGTGCCGTGCAGCGGCTGGCGCAGATGGCGCGTGCCGCCGGCATTCATGTCATCATGGCCACCCAGCGCCCCTCCGTCGATGTCATTACCGGCACGATCAAGGCCAATTTCCCGACGCGCATATCCTTCCAGGTGACGTCCAAGATCGACAGCCGCACCATTTTGGGCGAGCAGGGTGCCGAACAGCTGCTGGGTATGGGCGACATGCTCTATATGGCCGGCGGCGGGCGCATTCAGCGCGTTCACGGGCCGTTTGTCTCGGATACGGAGGTCGAGGAGATCGTTGCCTATCTGAAGACGCAAGGCGCGCCGCAATATCTCGACGCGATCACCGTCGATGACGATGAGGACGGCGAAGGCGGTGGCGGACCCTCCGGTACGGGCAACCTGTCGGATTCCGATGATCCTTACGATCAGGCGGTGGCCATTGTCCTGCGCGACGGAAAGGCCTCGACCTCTTATATCCAGCGCAGGCTGGGTATCGGTTACAACCGGGCCGCCTCGCTGATTGAGCGCATGGAGCAGGAAGGGTTGATCGGCCCGGCCAACCATGCAGGCAAGCGCGAGATCCTGGTGCCGACCGAGACCGATATCATCGACCGATAGCAGTGCCATGGCCGCCTCTTCGGTCACGAAGCCGCCGCCTTTGGCCGACATAAGACGCATGAAGGAGATACCAGACATGACCACCCGTGCGCCCCAGTTGCCATCCGCCTTGCTCAACCGTCGCCATGTCATGCTTGGCCTTGCCGGTCTGGCCGCCGGTGCCTTGCCAGGCCTTCCCGCATTGGCGCAAGCCACCAGCAAGTCCGTTGCCGCCCAGAAGATCGCCGATCATTTCTCCGGCGTCAGAACCATGATGGGCGAATTCGTGCAGTTCAGCCCGCGCGGCGACCAGACGGGTGGCAAGTTCTTTATCGAGCGTCCCGGCAAGCTGCGCTTCAATTTCGAAGATCCGTCGCCAATCCGGGTGATTGCCGACGGAAATAATGTCGTTGTCGGCAATCTGAAACTGAAGACCTGGGATCTCTATCCGCTTTCCAAGACACCGCTCAGCCTGCTTCTGGGCGATCGTATCGATCTATCCAATGAAATGGTGCGCGATGTGAAGGAGGAGAGCGATCTCACCACCATCGTGCTTGGCAACAAGACCGTGTTTGGTGACAGCACCATCACCATGATGTTTGATCCGAAGACCTATGACCTTCGCCAATGGACGATCACCGACCTGCAGGGCAAGGATACTTCGGTGATGATCTACAATGTGCAGAACGGCGTGCGCTTTGATGAGAAGGTGTTCACCATTCCCTATAACGAAGTCCACAAGCTGTAAGAGGGCCCTTGTTTGCGGCTTTCCCCCTCTGGCTGCCGCCATCTCCCCCACAAGGGGTGAGAACCGTTTGGCAAACGCTTGCTCCAGGCCTTTTCGGTTCGTGCATCAGGCACATCGATTCCTTTTTGATTGAGTGAGAATAGCGCCTCCTGCGCTCTCCCCCCTTGTGGGGGAGATGGCGGCAGCCAGAGGGGGAATTGACCGTTGCCCTTGCTCTTGACCCGCAAAACGGCCTAAACCTTCGACCATCACGTCGGGGTTTTCATATGAACTTTTCGCTCACCACCTGGAATATCAACAGCGTTCGGCTGCGCCTGCCCATCGTCGAGCAGTTCATTGCGCGTCAGCAGCCGGACATTCTCTGCCTGCAGGAAATCAAGTGCCAGGAAGCGGAATTTCCGCTCGAGCCGCTGAAGGCCCTGGGATACGAGCATATCGTGCTGCATGGCCAGAAGGGCTATCATGGCGTGGCCATCCTCTCCAAGGTGCCGCTCACCGAAGACCACCGGCAGGATTATTGCGGCGTGGGCGATGCCCGCCACATCTCGGCAATCTTCGAGCGTGGTGGCCGGCGCATCCGGTTGCACAATTTCTATGTGCCGGCCGGCGGTGACGAGCCGGATCGCAACATCAATCCGAAATTCGGCCACAAGCTGGATTTCGTTGAGCAGATGAAGGTTTTGCAGGCCTCCAGCCCTGACGTCTCGTCCATCCTCGTCGGCGATCTCAATATTGCGCCGCTGGAACATGATGTCTGGTCGCACAAGCAGATGCTGAAGATCGTCAGCCATACGCCGGTGGAGACCGAAGGCCTCAACGAGGTGATGCAAAAGGGCGGCTGGCTGGACCTGATGCGTCAGCATGTGCCGGCCTCGGAAAAGCTCTATACCTGGTGGAGCTACCGCGCCAAGGACTGGGAAGCCGCCAACAAGGGCCGCCGCCTTGATCATATCTGGTCATCGCCAGATCTCGGGCCGTTTCTGGAAAAGATCGAGGTGCTGAAGGAAGCCCGCGGCTGGGATCGTCCGTCCGACCACGTGCCGGTGACAGCGACGTTTCGGATGTGAATAGGGCCGTCTTCTGCCTGTCTTTTCGGTCTCGCCTATGCGTTCCTCACGCAAACCGCCCCTGCATGGCGGCGGCAGCTTTTGCCAGCGCCATGAGGTTTTCGCGGATGCGGGTTTCCAGAATGCCGGCCACAGCTGGATATTCCTCCAGCAGGCGGTGGAACAGCGTGCGGGGAATGCGCACGACCTCGCCATCCTGCGCGGCAACGGCTGTGAACTTGCGTTCCACCATGGTGACCAGCGCCAGTTCCGACAAAAGCGTGCCGGGGCCGACGGAGCTGTTCAGCTCGGCAATGCCGTCACGGCCCTCCGTGTAGAGATCAAAACGGCCGCGGGCGACGACAAAGGCGCATTCGGCCGGCGAATGCTCGCGAAACAGCGCCTGGCCCTTGCCTATGCTGCGGCGCTCTGCGCCAAAGGCAATCAGGCGCAGCTGGTCTGCATCCAGTCCCTGGAAGAGGGGCACCTGGGACAAAAGGCCGATATCGTCGCTAAGCGCCATGGTGTCGTCTTGCTTTCAAAGTCGAAGTGCCGGGCGGGGCTATTCTCCAAGCGCCAACCCGGCCCATCCGGTCAGGGAACGATCTTGTAGCCGCCGTTTTCGGTGACCAGGATCTCGGCATTGGAGGGATCGCGCTCGATCTTCTGGCGCAGGCGATAGACATGGGTTTCCAGCGTATGCGTGGTGACGCCGGAATTATAACCCCAGACCTCTTCCAGCAGGATATCGCGCGTCACCACCTTCTGGCCGGCCCGATAGAGATAGCGGATGATGGCCGCTTCCTTTTCGGTGAGCCGGATCTTCTTGCCGTCATCGGTGGTCAGCAGTTTCTGGCTCGGCTTGAACAGGTATGGGCCAACGGTAAAGGTGGCGTCCTCGCTCTGTTCATATTGGCGCAGCTGCGCGCGGATGCGGGCCAGCAGCACGGCAAACCGGAAGGGCTTGGTGATGTAATCGTTTGCACCGGCTTCCAGGCCCAGAATCGTGTCACTGTCGGTGTCGTGGCCGGTCAGCATGATGATAGGGGCCTTAAAGCCGCCCTTGCGCATCAGCTTGACGGCTTCGCGTCCATCCATGTCCGGCAGGCCGACATCCATGATCAACAGATCGATCTGGCGCGATTTCGCGGTGGCCATGGCCTTGGTGGCATTGGCTTCCTGAACCAGGGCGAATTCTTCATAAAGCGAAAGCTGCTCGACCAGCGTCTGGCGCAGGTCCTCGTCGTCATCCACCAGCAGTACGGTGCGCGCTGCCATGCCGTCTTCGCCTTTCCCTTTTCTCGCCTGTCTTGTCAGCGAGGAGCTTCGATGTAAGTGCCATTGTGCTATGAATTCAAACGAAATCATATCCAGGGCAACTGTGCGTGAGACAAATGGGTGGGAAAAACAGGGTGCGCAAGGGCAATACGCTCACAGTTCGGGCCGCGCCATCAAATCCTTCTCGCGCTTTCGTGAAGTTGGGGCCGCTGACCGTGCCAGCTGCCATCGGCCGGGCAGGCCGCAGCGCCTTCAAGCGCGAGGGCGATGGCGCAACGCCGATTGCCCGCATGGCGCTGCTTTACGGCTTCGTGCGCGGCGAGCGTGTGCGCTGTTTAAAGACGCCGCTTGCCCTGCGCCGCATCGCCCCCTCCATGCTGTGGTGCGACGATCCGGACCATGCCTCGTATAACCGGCTGGTGCGCGCACCCTTCCAGCCCAGCCATGAAGACATGGCGCGTGCCGATGGTCTCTACGATATCTGCCTTGTGCTCGATTGGAACATCACCGCGCGGGCGCGCCATCGCGGTTCGGCGATCTTCTTCCACCTTATCAAGCCGGGTTATCAGCCCACTGCCGGCTGCGTGGCAATCAGCCTGCGCGATATGAAACGGCTCCTGCCCTATCTGCGCAAGGGCACGAAAGTGCAGGTTATTTAGAGCGGTCAGCGGCCAATCAGAATGGCGCCGGCTGCCACTACCAGGCAGGCGAGAATGCGCCGGGGCGTCAGGACCTCTCCAAGAAACAGTCGACCGATCAACATGGCAAACACCACGCTCGTTTCACGGATGGCGGTAATCGGGCCCGCCGGTCCCATGGAATAGGCGATGATGACGACTCCATAGGCGATCAGCACGAAGATGCCGCCGCCCAGTGCCTTCCAGGTCTCAAAGTGCCGGATGTCGATCACCAGCCGGCCGCGCATGACGACATAGGCAAGGATGAGAAGCACGCCATAGGTGAACAGAACCCAGGCTGCATAGGCCTGCGGATCTGCAAAATGCCGGACGCCGGTGGAATCAAGCGTTGCATAGCTGGCGATGATCAGCCCGGTCAGCAGCGCCCAGAGAATGGACGTGGTCGGTGCCCGGCTTTTGCCCAGGGACAGGCTCATGATGCCGATCGCGACCAGCGCCACGCCGAGCATTTGTGTTTCCCCGATCGTCTGGTCGGTCAGCAGAAACCCGCCCAGCGTAACGAGAAGCGGCACCGAACCGCGCACGACGGGATAGACTTGGCTGAGATCCCCCAGCCGATAGGCAAAGACAAGGAAGACGCTATAGGCCACCTGCAGCACGGCTGAGGCCAGCACGAAGGCAAAGCCCGTGGGGGTTGGCCAGGGCAGCCAGAGCATGATGGGCAAGGCGACGATGATGCCGGTGATGCCCATGACCGTGATCGACCAAAGCCGATCGGCACCGGAGCGCAGAAAGGCATTCCAGCTTGCGTGAAGGATGGCAGCCGTCAGCGCCAGGGCAACGACGGTTGGGGTCACGCTATGCCCCGCAAGGGAAGGGCGCCGGCGAAGCCTTGAGATTGCAATTGCATCGGAAAACCCGGTTGAAAACCATAGGGTAATGCGCCGGTTCTGCCCGTCAATCGCGCATTTTTGATGTGTGGATCAGCGCCCGTCATGGTGACGAAAAAAAGCCGCCGGAGGCATGTCCATCCGGCGGCTTGTGTCATGTGGTCTCAGAAGGCCCGAGGCTTACTTCCACTCGCGGATATCGACGAAATGGCCGGCAATCGCCGCTGCGGCTGCCATGGCCGGCGAGACGAGATGCGTGCGGCCCTTGAAGCCCTGACGACCTTCGAAGTTACGGTTCGAGGTGGAGGCGCAGCGCTCGCCTGGCTTCAGGCGGTCGTCGTTCATGGCAAGGCACATGGAGCAGCCCGGCTCACGCCATTCGAAGCCGGCATCGAGGAAGATCGTATGCAGTCCTTCGGCTTCCGCCTGTTCCTTGACGATGCCGGAGCCCGGCACGATCATGGCAGACACGGTGGAGGCGACCTTGCGGCCTTCGATGACCTTTGCGGCGGCGCGCAGGTCTTCGATACGGCCATTGGTGCAGGAACCGATAAAGACGCGATCGACGGGGATGTCGGTGATCTTCGTGCCCGGCTTCAGGCCCATATAGTCCAGGGCACGCCACTTGGAAACGCGCTTGGTTTCTTCGGCAATGTCATCCGGGTTGGGCACAATGCCCTGAACGGAAATCACGTCTTCCGGAGAAGAACCCCAGGAAACGATCGGTGGCAGGGCGGCGGCATCCAGCACCACGACGCGGTCATAATGGGCGCCTTCGTCGGTCTGCAGGGTCTTCCAGTATTCCACGGCCATGTCCCAGGCCTTGCCTTTCGGCGCGCGGGGCTTGTCCTTGATATATTCGAAAGTCTTTTCGTCTGGTGCGATCAGGCCAGCGCGGGCGCCGCCCTCGATCGTCATGTTGCAGACGGTCATGCGGCCTTCCATCGACAGCGCGCGGATCGCTTCGCCCGCAAATTCGATAACGTGGCCGGTGCCGCCGGCCGTGCCGATTTCGCCGATGATGGCGAGAATGATGTCCTTGGCGGTAACGCCCGGCGGCAGCTGGCCGTCGACGCGCACCAGCATGTTCTTCGCCTTCTTCTGCACCAGCGTCTGGGTGGCCAGCACATGCTCGACCTCGGACGTGCCGATACCATGCGCCAAGGCACCGAATGCGCCATGCGTGGACGTGTGGCTGTCACCGCAGACGATCGTCATGCCCGGCAGGGTGAAGCCCTGTTCGGGGCCGACAATGTGGACGATGCCCTGGCGCTTGTCCTTTTCCGAGTAATACTCGACGCCGAAATCCTTGGCGTTCTGAGCCAAGGCCTCAACCTGGATACGGCTTTCCTCGTTCTTGATGCCGATATGGCGGTCCGGCGTCGTCGGTACATTGTGGTCGACAACGGCCAGTGTCTTTTCCGGGGCGCGCACCTGGCGGCCAGCCAGACGCAGGCCTTCAAAGGCCTGCGGGCTCGTCACCTCATGCACGAGATGACGATCGATGTAGAGAAGACAGGTGCCGGTCTCATCGGTCGAAACGACGTGATCGTCCCAGATTTTATCGTAGAGAGTACGAGGTGCGCTCATGGCTGCCATCCATCTGATGTCGAAAGTAAACGGGATTGTCTGGTCGGCAGCAGCGCTGCCGGTTCGTCACGGATCAGGCGCGACGAAGTCGGCTGTTCAGAGCGCCGGAAATGCGCGCGAAAAAGCGTGCCGGCAGACGCTTATGGTCCTGCAGCACGATAAACTGGTTCGCAAGGCATCCGAATTTTGATCCCATGGCCGGTGATTTACCAGCTTTCTGCGCCCCGTTCAATATCGCTGCACATGGCCTTATCCGGTTGCCCGCATCCGTCGCTCAACACGTCGCAGCAGCAGCGACAGGCTGATGGTGAGCAGAAGATAGATATAGGCGAGGATGGAATAGGTCTCGAAGAAGCGGAAGGAGCCGGATGCATAGACCTTGGCCATCTGGGTAATGTCGGAGACACCGAGCACGGAAACCAGCGATGAATCCTTGACCATGGAGACGAAATCATTCGAAAGCGGCGGGAAGATCACCTTCAGCGCCTGCGGCAGCACGACGAGCCGGAAGCGCTGGAAGCGCGACAGGCCGAGCGCCTTGGCGGCCTCGATCTGCCCCTTGTCGATCGACTGGATGCCGGCGCGGAAGATTTCGGCAAGGAAGGAGCTATAACCGATGGTGAGAGCGATGACCGCCCGCCAGAGCAGCGACAGGTCGCGCACCAGGAGCGTATCGAGAAAGCCGTGCTCGACCAGCGGCGCTGCGATGAGATTATAAAGCGCAACCAGAGCCGGCGCGCCGACAAAGGCCACGTAGAACAGCAGCACCAGGATGGGTATGCCGCGAATGACCTCGACATAGAAGCGCGAGGCCTGACGCAGGGCCTTGCTATCGGAAAGACCGGCCAGCGCAATGCCAAGCCCCAGCAGGGTGGCCAGAAGAAAGGCAATGAGCGCCACGCCGATGGTGATGCCGATGCCCTTGGACACGACGAGGAAGACCTGGCCATAGATGTCGCTGAACGCAATCACCACGGCGATTGCCACCGCCATCACGGCGAAGGCTGCCAGCCACCAGGGAAATTCCTCAGCCTTGTCTGCTGCGCGCTGGGCGGGCTGCATGCGCGGTTACTGGCCCATCTTATAATCGATGAACCACTTCTTGTTCAGCGCATCCAGTGTGCCATCCGCCTTCAATGCGGCAATGGCGGCATTGACGGGGGCAACAAGGTCGGAGCCCTTCTTGAAGATGAAGCCGAAGTCTTCCGTGCCGAGCGGCCCGCCGATAAGCTTCAGCGCCCCGCCGGAGGCATCCACATAGCCTTGTCCAGCCGTGCCATCGGTCAGCACCATGTCCACGTCGCCGGCGCGCAGCGCCTGCACGGTTGCGCCGAAAGTTTCGAACAGTTTGATGCGGGCATTCTGCTCATTGCCGTCCAGAACCTCATAGACGGCTGTGTAAAAGGGTGTGGTGCCCGGTTGGGCGGCAATCAGTGCGCTTTCCAAGGCGGCAAAGCTCTTGGCATCGGTAAAGCGGGTCTCGTCGGCACGCACCAGCATGAACTGCTGCGAGCGCATATAGGGATCGGAGAAATCCACCTTGTCCTTGCGCTCTTCCTTGATGGTGATGCCGGTCATGCCGATATCATATTGCCCGTCCGATACGGCCTGGATCATCGCATCCCAGGAGGTGTTCTGGTAACCTAGCTTGGCATTCAGGCGCTTGGCGATTTCGTTCATCGCATCATATTCCCAGCCGATCTGCGTGCCGGACTTCGGATCGACAAACTGCAAGGGCGGATAGGCATTTTCCGTGACGACAGTGATCTGGCGACCTTTCAGATCCGGCAGGCCGGCCGCCTGGGCGGAGGTCGAAACGAGCGGCAGAAGAGCAAGGGCGCAGAGCCCGGCAAGGGTGGTGCGACGGGAAATCATCATCGGCTCCTGATCATGTGACAGGACCGATTGTCATGGAAATGACGCGATTGGCAAGGGGCAGGCTGCTGGTCTGGCCGATTGCGCCGGTTTTCCTTGGGATGTCGCCCGCCCCGGTCTGCGATCCGGGTCTGCCGGGAGATCGACAATCCGCGTTGCATATCTGTCATGAAGCCTTCGTTGAAACATGATTGATCTGTTTTCAGAAGAACGGAGAGATGTGCAGTGTCCGACCCCATCAAAGACCAGCTGAGCCGCATCAAGGATGAGATTGCCGACAGTTTCGACGAAGAGCTGGAAATGCAGCTGGAAGAGGACCGGCTGGATGATCTGGTTGCCGAGGGCATGTCCGGCCTCGACGATCCGTCCATTGATCGTCGGGTCTATTTCCGCGAGCTTTTCCGCCTCCAGCACGAGCTCGTTCGCCTGCAGGACTGGGTTCAGTACAAACAGTTGAAGATGGTGGTGCTGTTCGAAGGCCGTGATTCGGCCGGCAAGGGCGGCGCAATTAAGCGCGTGACCCAGCGTCTCAACCCGCGTGTCTGCCGGGTCGTTGCACTTCCCGCGCCGACCGAGCGGGAGAAAAACCAGTGGTATTTCCAGCGCTACACGCCGCATTTGCCGACAGCCGGCGAGATCGTCCTGTTCGATCGCTCCTGGTATAACAGGGCCGGCGTCGAGCGCGTGATGGGGTTCTGCACCAAGGATGAGTTGGAAGAGTTCTTCCGCTCCGTTCCTGAATTTGAGCGCATGCTGGTGCGGTCCGGCATCATCCTGGTCAAATATTGGTTCTCCATCACCGATGAGGAACAGGAATTTCGCTTCAAGATGCGCATTCATGATCCGTTGAAGCAGTGGAAACTCTCGCCGATGGATCTGGAGAGCCGCGTTCATTGGGAGGAATATACCAAGGCCAAGGAAGAAATGCTGGAGCGCACGCATATCCCTGAAGCGCCATGGTGGGTGGTTCAGGCCGTCGACAAGAAGAAGGCGCGGTTGAACATGATTGCGCATCTTCTGTCGCAACTGGCCTATGAGGATGTACCCAAGCAGCAGATCGATTTGCCAGGCCGTATACGCAATTCGGACTATATCCGCCATCCGGTGCCACCGGAAATGTATGTGCCGGAAGTGTACTGACCCCAATATCGACCGCAGCGACCGTCATTTGCGCTTGCGCGCTTGGCGTTCACCGGATTGTGTTGCAAGGCATCTGCGAATCCAAAAGCCCGGTTTTCCGGGCTTTTCTGCATTTTTGCTTGTAAAAACCTGTTTGCCCTGGCTGCTGGTTCCCTTTCCCATACTATGGGTGGCAAACCTGCCTTCTTTTGCGCCGCTGTTGCAGTGCCTATTCTGTGGCGCAGATCAAACCCACGGCAAGGATTAGTCATGACATCGAATGCCCTGCGCGGAACCCTTTTCGCCGCATCGCTTGCAAGCTTTCTGGCCTTCGGCGCTGCAAGCCATGCCCAGGAAGCAGTTGTTGCAGCGCCCAATGCCGAAGTGCTGTTCACCAGCCCGGACCCCAAGTTGAACGCCAACAAGCAAGTGGTCTACCACATCATCCGCGACCTGCTGGAGGCCAATCACTGGGATAAGGCCGATGAACTGCTGACCGAACGTTACCTGCAGCACAATCCCAATGTGGCTTCCGGGCGCGCCCCGGTCATCGATTTCTTCACCAAGGTGTTGAAGAAGGAAAAGACGCCGCTGCCCGACAAGATCAAATCGCCGGTCGCTTTCGTGACTGCGGAAGGCGATCTGGTCACGGTCGGCTTCGTGCGCACGGAAAAGGATCCGAAGGATTCGTCCAAGACCTACACGACGACCTGGTACGACACCTGGCGCATCGTTGACGGCAAGGCCGACGAGCATTGGGATTCCGCTGTGAAGATGTGAGGGCTAGCCTTCTTGTGGTCATGATGGGGCGGATAATCGTCATTGCCCCATCAATGACAGGAATTTTTCGTTGCGCCAATTTTACTTTATGGGGCTTTTAGTCCTCACTTGCAGCGTTTCTCAGGCTGAGGCCAAGGTACTTTGTACTCTGGTCATGGACGCAAGCAGTAGCAGCGTTCTGCTCGAAGAGGGGCGATGCGGTGATCGCGTCACGCCCGCATCGACATTCAAGTTACCGCTCAGCGTCATGGCCTTTGATGCCGGTTTCCTGAAAGACGAGCATCATCCGGTGCTCGCCTTTAAGCAAGGCTATCCGGATTGGGGAGGCGAGGCGTGGAAGCAGCCGACCGATACGACGCGCTGGCTCAAATATTCGGTTGTCTGGTTCTCGCAGGAGATTGCCAGATCGCTCGGCGCGCAACGGTTGCATGATTATGCCGAGCGTTTCGGCTATGGCAATGCCGATGTATCCGGCGATCCTGGTAAGAACAATGGCCTGGAACGCGCCTGGATTAGCTCTTCGCTGATGATTTCTCCTGTCGAGCAGGTGGCCTTTCTGCGCAAGCTGGTGCGGCGAGAGTTGCCGGTCAGCGCTCATGCTATAGATATGACGATCCGGTCGATGGAGGAAATACCGATTGCAGACGGCTGGGTGGTGCGGGGAAAGACCGGCATGGCCTATCCGCGCCAAGCTGATGGCAGCTTCGATCGGGCGCGACCCTGGGGCTGGTTTGTCGGCTGGGCCCAAAAAGATAAACGAACCTTGGTCTTTGCAAAACTCGTTCAGGACGAGCGCAAACTTGTCGGCTCTGCCAGCCTTCGGGCCCGCGATGCCGTGCTGGAAGATCTGCCGCGGCTTGCCGCAACGCGATAAGGGCGTGGTGCAAGGTTCCCCTTGATACTCTAGCAACAACGAGAAAGGGCGGCCCGCAAGGACCGCCCTTTCAAGTGTGAGGCTATGAAAGCCTTATTCTGCAGAAGCTTCGGCAGCCTTTGCAGCTTCAGCAGCTTCTGCTGCCTTTGCATCGGCTTCAGCCTTGGCGGCAGCTTCAGCGGCTGCCTTTTCGGCGGCCAGTGCCTGTGCTGCTGCAATCTTTTCAGCTTCCAGACGTGCCTTTTCCTCGGCAGCGGCGGTGCGCTCGGCTTCGTTCAGCTTGCGGGTGCGCGTGTTGTTGTTTTCAACGATACGAGCCGACTTGCCGCGACGATCGCGCAGGTAGTAGAGCTTGGCGCGACGGACCTTACCGCGGCGAACGACTTCAACGCTGTCGATCATCGGCGAGTAAACCGGGAATACGCGCTCGACGCCTTCGCCGTAGGAGATCTTGCGAACGGTGAAGCTTTCGTTGATGCTGCCGCCGGAGCGGGCAATGCAAACGCCTTCATAGGCCTGCACGCGGGTACGGTTGCCTTCGCGAACCGTTACGTTGACGCGCAGCGTGTCGCCCGGCGAAAATTCCGGAAGCTTGCGCTTGGCTTCGATCTTGGCAGCCTGTTCGGCTTCCAGCTGCTGGATGATGTTCATCGGTCTAACCTTCTCTTTTTCTCAAACAGCCAGAGCGCTCAACACGGATCCCCAGGACTTGCCGCAGGATCCTGCCACAAGGGCGGGAGCGAATTCACCATTCATTGCTTGGTGGTAGACGGGAGTTGATCCCATTTCCGCGTGGGCCATTACAGCAAAACAGTGCGCTTGTCACCCTGTCGACCGGTGAAATCGCGCGAAAAGATAAGCTCTGCCCTGCCTTGCCGGGCAGCGACCGTGCGGATATCTCACGTCCCGATGCTGTTTGGGAGGTCGCCGCATGAGTCTGGCCATGATAGGGCTGCTGTTTCTGTCCGGGTTTTTATCCGGTGCGGTCAATGCGATTGCCGGCGGTGGCACGTTTTTGACCTTCGGCGCGCTGACCCTTGCCGGCATTGCACCCATCTCTGCCAATGCCACCTCGTCCATTGTGCAGTTTCCGGGCTATGTCACCTCCACGCTCGCCTATCGGCGCGAGATTGTCCGCAACTGGCGCGGTGCGCTGATCCTGTCTGTCGTCTCGGTCATCGGCGGGGCGGCGGGCGCGCTCATCCTTCTGTCGCTCGACAATCCGTCCTTTCGCGCCATCGTGCCATGGCTTCTTGCAGCCGCCACGGCCATGTTTGCTGCTGGCCCCTGGCTGAAGCCGAAACTGTCCGGCGAGCATCCGGTCAACACGCCCGCCAGCATCGTCGCCCAGCTGGTCACCTCCGTCTATGGCGGTTTCTTCGGTGCCGGCATGGGTATCATGATGCTGGCCGTTCTGGGCCTGACGGCCGGCGGCACCTATCATAACCTCAATGCGCTGAAGAACCTTCTCGCCATGGTGATTGCCGCCGTTGCCATCGTCATTTTCGTCGGCGGCGGCGTGGTCGCTTGGCCGCAGGCGCTCATCATGCTGCCGGCCGGTGCGGCTGGCGGCTATACCGGCGTCTGGCTTGCCCGGCGCGTGCCGCAAACGATCATGCGCCTGATCGTGGTTGCGGTCGGAACGGCGCTGACGGTCTATTACTTTGTGACAGGCTGAGCTTTTGGTACAAGAAGATCCGGACGCCGTTCTTTCGTCAGCGCAAGCGCCTGCGCCTGGCGCCACTTTTCGATCGCGGCGTGGTTGCCGGAGGTGAGAACCGGGGGAATGGCACGCCCCTCGAACTCCTGCGGGCGGGTATAGTGCGGGTGCTCCAGAAGCCCGGTCTCGAAACTTTCATGCGTGCCTGAAGCGGCATTGCCCATGACGCCGGGCAGGATGCGAACTACCGCATCCAGAAGCGTCAGGGCTGCCGGTTCGCCGCCGGACAGGATGTAATCGCCGATCGAGACTTCCTCGAGCCCACGGGCTTCGATCACCCGCTGATCGACACCTTCAAACCGACCGCAGACCACGACGACACCGTCACCCAGGCCAAGTTCACGCACGCGTTCCTGGGTCAATGGGCGGCCGCGCGGGCTCATCAGCAGACGGGGGCGCGTATCATCGGCCACCGAATCGATGGCACACGCCAGGACATCCGGCTTCAGCACCATGCCCGCACCACCGCCCGCCGGCGTATCGTCCACCGAGCGATGCTTGTCCTCGGCAAAATCGCGGATCTGCACGGTCTCAAGCGACCATTGCCCGCGCTCCATCGCCTTGCCGGCCAGCGAATGGCCGAGATGGCCGGGAAACATTTCCGGGTAGAGCGTCAATATGGTGGCGCGGAACGTCATGAAGCTCAGTCCTCGCCGCCTGTGCTGCCTTCATCGGACGGGCCTCTGGCGGAGGGATCGGTGTCTTCTGGCGTGTCGATCAGGCCGGCGGCCATGGGGTCAATGACGATGCGGCCGGCTTCCAGATCGATCTCCAGAACCGCTGCTTCCGAAAACGGAATGAGCGTTGGCCGGCGGCCCGGCCCCTTGATTTCCAGAAGATCGCCGGCGCCGAAATCGAAGACGCCGCTCACCGTGCCATAGCTCTTGCCGTCGGTGTCCACGGCAGCCAGCCCTTCCAGGTCGGCATAGTAGAATTCGTCGTCTTCCAGTTCCTCGTCCGGCAGGTTATCGCGGTCGATGAACAGTTCCAGCCCGTTCAGCGCCTCGGCGGCGTTACGGTCGTTGATGCCGCGAAAGCGTACGATCACCACGGTCTTTGCCTCGCGCATGTCGAGGATCTCGAAGACGCGGCCGTCCATGGCGTGCAGGTGGCCGTAGTCGCTCAGCGCCAGCGGATCGGCCGTGAAACTGCGCACCCGCACTTCGCCGCGCAGACCTTGGGCCGCGCCGATGGTTGCCATCAGGATGGGGTTTTCGAGCTTGCCCATGGGTCTCTCCTTGCCGGTGCCTTGCCGTCCCTCTTTAGAAGGACTTCTCCACCTTGGAAACAAAAAGACGGGCGGCATGTCGCCATGCCACCCGTCGAAACGCAGGCTAACGTAAATTATTCTGCAGCGGCAGCAGCAGCGGCATCAGCCTTCTGCTTGCGTTCGGCTGCACGCTCGACAGCGCGCTTGCCCGGCTTTGCCTTTTCCGGGTTGCTGCGGGCAGGGCGCTCGGCCAGGCCTGCTTCTGCCATGAAGCGCAGAACGCGGTCTGTCGGCTGTGCGCCGTTGTCGATCCAATGCTTCAGGCGCTCGGCGTTCAGCTCGATGCGCTTTTCATTGTCCTTGCCCAGCATCGGGTTCCACGAACCGACCTTCTCCAGGAAGCGGCCATCACGCGGTGCGCGGGCATCAGCAATAACGATCTGGTAGTAAGGGCGCTTCTTGGAACCACCACGGGCGAGACGGATTTTCAGGGACATGTGTTTAACTCCTTGGGTCTTTGTGACGGGCCGTCGTCAGACGGTCTTTTTCGGTTCGCCGTGTTCAGCGGCAATGGCTTCATGGTGCCGGATGACTTCCGTGATAACGAAGTTTAAAAACTTCTCGGCGAAATCCGGGTCCAGATGAGCATCCTTGGCAAGTCTGCGCAGGCGTTCGATCTGGTATTCCTCGCGCGCCGGGTCTGCCGGCGGCAAATCATATTGGGCTTTGAGGATGCCCACTTCCTTGGTGCAGCGGAAACGTTCTGCCAGCATATGGACCAAAGCTGCGTCGATATTGTCGATCGACTGCCGATATTGGCCGAGCTGTTCCTTCACCTTCTTGTCGGTCATGGCGCTCCGTCTCACTTCTTCTTCGGAAAACCGGGAAGGCCCGGCATGCCGCCGAGGCCTGGAAGTCTGGGTGCGCCAAGGCCTGGAAGCCCGCCGCCGGGAAGACCCGGCATGGAGCCAGGCTTGATGCCGGCAGCTTCGGCCTGCTTGGCCAGCGCCTCAAGCTGCTTGGGATCGAGCTTGGAAAGATCAGGCATGCCCCCCATGCCTCCCATTCCGCCGCCCATGCCACCAAGCCCCATCTTTCCGGCAAGGCCGCCCATCATCTGCTTCATCATGCCGCCTTTGCCTTTGCCGCCCATGGCTTTCATCATGTCGGCCATCTGGCGGTGCATCTTCAAAAGCTTGTTGATTTCAGCGGCATCGGTGCCGGCGCCGGCTGCGATACGCTTCTTGCGGGAATGCTTGAGAATATCGGGGTTGGCGCGCTCGGCCTTGGTCATCGACTGGATGATGGCGATCTGGCGGGCAAACATCTTGTCGTTCAGGCCAGCAGCGGCCAGCTTGTCTTTCATGCCGCCCATGCCGGGCATCATTCCCATGATACCGCCCATACCGCCCATCGACTGCATCTGGCGCAGCTGGTCGGCAAGGTCGTTCAGGTCGAACTTGCCCTTGGCCATCTTTTCGGCCATGGCGCGCGCCTTGTCGGCGTCGATGTTTTCGGCAGCCTTCTCGACCAGCGAAACAATGTCGCCCATGCCGAGGATACGATCTGCAATGCGGCGCGGATGGAACTCTTCGAGCTCCGACATCTTTTCGCCGACACCGATCAGCTTGATCGGCTTGCCGGTGACGGCTCGCATGGAGAGGGCAGCACCACCGCGTCCATCGCCGTCCATGCGGGTCAGCACCAGGCCGGTAATCCCGACGCGCTCGTCGAAATTGCGCGCCAGGTTGACGGCGTCCTGGCCGGTCAGGCTGTCGGCCACCAGCAGGATTTCATGCGGCTTGGAGCGGGCCTTGATCTCGGCCATCTCGGCCATCAGCGGCTCGTCGATATGCGTGCGGCCGGCAGTGTCGAGAATGACGACATCATGGCCGCCAAGCTTTGCTGCCTGTACGGCGCGGCTGGCAATATCGGTCGGCGACTGGCCGGCAATGATCGGCAGCGTATCCACGCCGGTCTGTACGCCCAGCTGGCGCAGCTGTTCCTGGGCAGCCGGTCGGCGCGTGTCGAGAGACGCCATCAGGACCTTCTTGCGGTCCCGGTCGGTCAGTCGCTTGGCAATCTTGCCGGTCGTCGTGGTCTTGCCCGAGCCCTGAAGGCCGACCATCATGATGACGACAGGAGCCGGTGCATGAAGGTCGATCGAGACGCCTTCGGCGCCCAGCATTTCCACCAGCTCGTCATGAACGATCTTGACGACCATCTGGCCGGGCTTGATGGATTTCAGAACTTCGGCGCCGACGGCCTTTTCGCGCACGCGGTCGGTAAAGGAGCGCACGACTTCCAGCGCCACGTCTGCTTCCAGCAGCGCACGGCGAACCTCGCGCAGGGCGGCGGACACATCCGCTTCGCTCAATGCGCCACGGCCGGTCAGTCCACTCAAGATGGAGCCAAGACGGTCCTGGAGGTTTTCGAACATCGTTTCATCCTTTTGAACGTTGCCGGATTTTCTGATCCGAAACGTCGTGCTTCACCCGCTTGAAAACAAGACGCATAGCCAAAAAGCACCCGAGGGCGCATCGCGCTGTCGGGTGTTTGCCTCCGGGATCTCTTTATACCTTTACGGGTCCCGGTCGGCGGCTAAAGTCATCTCAACTTTCAGCAGATGGCGCGGCATTAGCAGCACGAGGCCCTTTGAGTCAAGACTTTGCGCTGGATGCGTCGCTGCTGTTTGTCGGCAATGACTTTACCTTGACAGATATCAAGCCTGCGTGATCCCTGCATTGCTGCGGCCATATCCAATGGCTGCGTGCTTGTCCGGCGTTTGATCGCTTCCTATAGAAAGTGCATGAAAAGACGACATTTCCTGAAATGGACCGGCATTGGCAGTCTCGCACTTCTGGCGGGAGGCCTTGCCACTGGGAGAGCCATGGCTGCCAACCGCTATTATACGGGACCGGTTTCCGATCATTTCGACGGAACGACATTCTTCAATCCGGGTGGCGAGGTGCAGAAGGGCATAGGCAGCCTGTTGCGCTGGCGCTTCAACGGCAAGAGCATTGCCTGGCCGGACGCCTATCCGAGCCCGTTTGCGCCAGCGGTGCCGGAAAAGCGGGTCACCGGCAACCGTGTCGTCGTCACCATGGTCGGTCATGCTTCCATGCTGATCCAGGTGGCCGGTCTCAATATCCTGACCGATCCCGTCTGGTCGGAGCGTACCAGTCCCGTCTCCTTTGCCGGGCCGAAGCGCGTCAACAGGCCGGGCATCCGGCTGGAAGACCTGCCTGCCATCGATATCGTCATCATCACGCACAATCACTATGACCATCTCGATATCGAGACGCTGAAAAGACTGCAGGAGATGCATCGCCCGCATTTCATCACGCCGCTGGGCAATGATGCCATTTTCGGCCCGGCACTGGATGATCCGCGCATCACGGTGATGGATTGGGGGAGCAGCGATTATGTCGGCAAGAACGTCACCATTCATTGCGAGCCCTGCCATCACTGGTCGGCACGCGGGCTGGGCGATCGGCGCATGGCGCTCTGGGCGGCCTTTGTCATCGAAACGCCGGCCGGCAAGATCTACCATATCGGCGATACGGGCTTTCACCAGGGCATCAACTACAAAGCGGCTGCGGAAAAGCACGGGGCCTTCCGGCTCGCTATCCTGCCTATCGGCGCCTATGAGCCGCGTTGGTTCATGAAGGGGCAGCACCAGAACCCGGAAGAGGCGGTGGCCGGCATGCAGCTTGCCAAGGCTTCCTATGCCCTGGGTCATCATTGGGGCACGGTCAAGCTGACGGATGAAGGCATCGAAGAGCCGCTCGCGGCACTTCGCAATGCGCTGACCGCCGCCAATATCAAACCGGAGCGGTTCCTCCCGTTGCGGCCCGGCGAGGTCTTCGACGTTCCCGACGTTTGATACCGGCATAGCGCCGGGTTTTTCGCGTTGCAGCATTTACAGCTGTCAGTGGCTCTGCTCCATTGGCGGCGGGCGCATCCACGCCCATCGCCAATGCCATTTTGGGAGCCTGCCGTGAGTGCCGAATTTCACCAGCCCGTCGATGCCGCCGAAGTGCCCCGTTTTGCCGGGCATTCCACCTTCATGCGCCTGCCGGCCGTATCCTCGGCGCAAGGTCTGGATATCGCGCTGGTTGGCATTCCCTGGGATGGCGGCACCACGAACAGGGCCGGTGCCCGCCACGGCCCGCGCGAAGTGCGCAACCAGTCGAGCCTGATCCGCCGCGTGCATCATGTCTCGGGCGTCGAGCCCTTTTCCATCGCCAATATCGCCGATGTGGGCGATGTGTCGGTCAATCCTATCGATCTGATGGATGGGCTGAAGCGGATCGAAGACGGCATTACCGCCATTCTCGCCGCCGGTGCCATGCCGCTTGCCGTGGGTGGTGATCACCTGACGACGCTGCCGGTGCTGCGCGCCGTGGCGAAAGACCGCCCGGTTGGCCTTATCCATTTCGATGCGCATACCGATACCAATGACAGCTATTTCGGCGGCAACAAATACACGCATGGCACGCCATTTCGCCGCGCCATCGAGGAAGGCCTGCTGGACCCGAAGCGCATGGTGCAGATCGGCATTCGCGGCTCGATCTACGATACGACCGATCATGACTGGGCGAAAAGCCAGGGTATCCGCATCATCTATATGGAAGAATTTGTTGAGCGCGGTGCGGTGGACGTGATGGCAGAAGCGCGCGCCATTGCAGGGTCTGGGCCAACCTATGTTACCTTTGATATCGACAGCATCGATCCCTCCATGGCGCCGGGCACCGGCACGCCGGAAATCGGTGGCTTTTCCACCCGCGAGGCGCAGCAACTGGTGCGCCTGCTGGCTGGTGTGGATATCGTGGGCGCCGATGTGGTGGAGGTGGCACCTCCGTTTGATCTGGCTGGCATGACTGCCCTTGCTGGCGCCAATATCATGTTTGAACTGCTCTGCGTCATGGCGCCCTGTGTGGAGCGCCGCAGGGGAAAATAGCTGTTCGGTCGCGCCACTGGAAATTCAGCCGGATTTCGGCCATATAGGCTGTAAATCGCGGGCGCGCCCGCACTACAGGTGATTTTTTCATGGCGCAGATGGTCGAATTCGCAAAGATGAACGGGCTTGGCAACAAGATCCTGGTTATCGATATGCGTGGCCGCAGCGACCGCGTCACGCCGCAGGCGGCCATTGCACTGGCCGCCGATCCGGCGACCGTGTTTGACCAGATCATGGCCATCCATGATGCCAAGCTTGCCGGAACCGATGCCTATATCGACATTTTGAATTGCGATGGCACGAAGGCGCAGGCCTGCGGCAATGGCACCCGCTGCGTGGTGCAGGCGCTGGCTGCTGAAACGGGCCGCAAGGCCTTCACCTTCCAGACCGTGGCCGGCATTTTGAATGCGCAGGAGCATCAGGACGGCACGATTTCCGTCGATATGGGCAATCCGGTCTTTGCCTGGGACAAGATCCCGCTCTCGGAAGAATTCTACGATACCAGCCGCATCGAGTTGCAGATCGGCCCGATCGATGCGCCGGTTCTGCATTCGCCCGCCGCCATGTCTATGGGCAATCCGCATGCGGTGTTCTGGGTCGATCGCGATCCGATGACATTCGACCTCGAACGCTTCGGGCCGCTTCTCGAAAACCACCCGATGTTTCCGGAAAAGGCCAATATCACGCTGGCGCAGGTAATTTCACCGATTGAGATGGTAACGCGGACCTGGGAGCGCGGCGCCGGCCTGACGCTTGCCTGTGGATCGGCCGCCTGTGCCGCTGGCGTTTCGGGTGCCCGCACCGGCCGCACCGAACGCAAGGTCGATATCATCGTGGCGTCCAGCCCCCAGCGTGGCAGGCTTTCCATCGAATGGCGCGAGGATGACCATGTCCTGATGTCCGGCCCTGCCGAATGGGAATGGTCCGGCCGGGTTGATCCGCTGACGGGTGGTTTCGAGCGTGACGCCATGCCCGAGGCCGGCGTTTCGTGAGCGGCGTCGAGGTCATTACCTTCGGCTGTCGACTGAACACCTACGAATCCGAAGTCATGCGTGCCGAGGCCGAGAAAGCGGGGCTCAACAATGCCGTGCTGGTCAATACCTGTGCCGTGACGGGAGAGGCCGTGCGCCAGGCGCGCCAGGCGATCCGTAGGGTGCGGCGGGACAATCCGCATGCCCGCATCATCGTCACCGGTTGCGCGGCCCAGACCGAAGCACAGACCTTCAGCGCAATGCCGGAAGTCGATGCGGTGCTCGGCAATGAGGAGAAACTGACAAGCGCCTCCTACCGCGCCCTGCCGGATTTCGGCGTTTCGGCGGAAGAAAAGCTGCGCGTCAACGATATCATGAGCGTGAAGGCCACTGCGCCGCAGATGGTGAAGCACATCGATGGCCATGTGCGCGCCTTCATCCAGGTGCAGAACGGCTGCGATCATCGCTGTACCTTCTGCATCATCCCTTATGGTCGCGGCAATTCGCGCTCGGTGCCCATGGGTGCCGTCGTTGATCAGGCTCGAAAATTGGTGGATGGCGGTTACTGCGAAATCGTGTTGACCGGCGTGGATGCCACCAGCTATGGCGCCGACCTGCCGGGCACGCCAACGCTTGGGCTTCTGGCCAAGACGCTTCTGAAACAGGTGCCGGACATTGCGCGCCTGCGGCTCTCTTCCATCGACAGTATTGAAGCCGACAGAGATTTACTGGATCTTCTGGCCGATGAGCCCCGTTTCATGCCACATCTGCATCTATCGCTGCAGCATGGCGATGACATGATCCTGAAGCGCATGAAGCGGCGCCACACGAGTGCGGATGCGCTCGCCTTCGTCAGCCAGGTTCGCCGACTTCGGCCCGAGGTTAGCTTCGGCGCCGACATGATCGCCGGTTTCCCGACGGAAACTGAAGAGATGTTTGCCAATGCCATGCGGCATGCCGAACAGTGCGACCTCTCTTTCCTGCACGTGTTTCCCTATAGTCCGCGTCCGGGAACGCCGGCGGCGCGTATGCCGCAACTTGACCGGGCGCTGGTCAAGGAACGGGCGTCACGCCTTCGCGTTGCGGGAGAGGCGTTGCAGCATGCCCATCTGGAGAGAATGATCGGTACGCGCCAGCGCATCCTTGTGGAGATGAGTGGTTTCGCCCATACGGAGAACTTCTCGGTCGTTGCCGCTCCGGGTCTTGCCCCGCGCGATCTGGTCGATGTGGAGATTACCGGCCACACCGGCAAACATCTGAACATGCAGCTTGCCGCCGCCTGCGCGGCGTGAGGAAACGGATTTTTCATGGCGCTCGGCTTCATCAAAAAGGTTTTTACCTTCGGCAAGGACAAGGTGGCCGAGGAAAAGCCAGCTTCTGTCCTGACGCCTGAAGATCTGCCCGTGTCACCGATCGATCCGGTGGCCGAGGTGGAGATGGAAACTGCCGGCGGCCCGGCGGGTGATGCCGGGACACCCCCCTCTGTCCTGCCGGACATCTCCCCCTCAAGGGGGGAGATCGATCCGCGGCAAGACAACCATTCCATCATGGACGTTGCGAAGGTTGATCTGCTGGAAGAGAGAAAACTTTCGTCTTTCGATAGTGTTGAGCAAAGCGGCAACTCCGAATCGATCTCCCCCCTTGAGGGGGAGATGTCCGGCAGGACAGAGGGGGGTGCCAGTTACGCCAACCCTCCTGAGCCTGCTGACACCACACCTGCCGAAATCACCCTGCCCAAGGGCTTTGCCACCTGCGTGGAAGAAGCGCCGGTCGAAATCGTCGCGCAACCCAAGCTCACCTGGTTCCAGCGGCTGAAAGAAGGCCTGTCGCGCACCTCCTCGCAGCTGACGGGCCAGATCACCGCGCTGTTTACCAAGCGCAAGCTGGACGAAGCGACGCTGGAAGAGCTGGAAGACCTGCTGATCCAGGCCGATCTTGGCGTCGAGACCGCCATGCGCATTGCCGATACGCTGTCATCGGAACGCTATGGCAAGGATGTGAGCGGCGAGGATGTATCGCGCATCATGGCCGGCGAGATCACCAAGGTGCTGAAGCCGGTGGCCAAGCCCTTGGCGCTCGATCTCAATCACAAGCCGCATGTCATTCTCGTGGTTGGCGTCAATGGCACCGGCAAGACGACGACCATCGGCAAGCTGGCGGCCAAGCTCTCGGGTTCCGGGCTCAAGGTCATGCTGGCAGCCGGCGATACGTTTCGCGCTGCTGCCATCGAACAGTTGAAGATCTGGGCTGATCGCACGCAATCCGAATTTATCGGCACCAAGCTTGGCGCCGATGCGGCGGGCCTTGCCTATGACGCCTTCGAGCAGGCGCGCCAGAAGAAATGCGACGTTCTGATCATCGATACGGCCGGCCGGTTGCAGAACAAGGCCGAACTGATGGCGGAGCTGGAAAAGATCGTGCGGGTTCTGGGCAAGCTTGATCCGGATGCGCCGCATACAGTGCTGCAGACACTGGATGCCACGACCGGTCAGAACGCCTTGAACCAGGTGGAAATCTTCCGCAATGTGGCGGGCGTCAGCGGTCTGATCATGACCAAGCTCGATGGCACGGCGCGCGGCGGCATTCTCGTCGCCATCGCCGCCAAGCACAAGTTGCCGGTCTATTTCATCGGCGTTGGCGAAGGGATTGATGATCTCGAACCCTTCGAAGCAGAAGATTTCGCCTCTGCCATCGCCGGCGTGACGCATTGATGCCACAGAAGCCGGGTTTGCATCCGAAAACCCCAGACAAGATGAAGATGAACCCGATGCAGAGCTTTGAAAGCGATACGACCCCGACACGCCAGGAAAAGCAGAATCCGGGCCTGAAACTGGCGCTGGAGATCGGGCCTCTGCTCGTCTTCTTCTTTGCCAACCTGCGCGGCGAATGGCTGATTGGGAAGTTCCCCGCCCTCTCGGCGCTGGGCGGGCCCTTGCTGGTGGCCACGGGCCTGTTCATGGCCGCAACCGTCATTTCGCTCGTGGTCTCGAAGATCGTCTTCAAGCATCTGCCGGTCATGCCTTTCGTGTCCGGCATCGTGGTCATGGTGTTCGGCGGCCTGTCCATCTGGCTTCAGGACGAGATCTTCATCAAGATGAAGCCGACCATCGTCAACACGCTGTTTGGCGTGACACTTCTCGTCGGGCTGATGTTCGGCAAATCGCTCCTGGGCTATGTGTTCAACGCCGCCTTCCAGCTGACGGACGAGGGTTGGAAGAAGCTCACGCTGCGCTGGGGCATCTTCTTTCTGTTCCTCGCCATCCTCAATGAAGTCGTCTGGCGCAATTTCTCTGATGCCACCTGGGTCAATTTCAAGGTCTGGGGCACGATGCCGATCACGATTGCCTTTACGCTTGCCCAGATGCCGCTGATCATGAAGCATTCGCTGGAGCCGCGCCCCGAGGACGGCAAGTGAGCCTTGCGGCGCAGACAGGCGCCCAGCGGTCGCAGCATTACTGGTTTTTCGTCGCGCTTGCCATTCTGGCCGCGCAGGTGCTGGCCGAGTATGGCATGGGGCGGCTATGGATCTGCGCCTGCGGCTCTGTGAAACTGTTTGAGCCAGGCGTGAACACGGCGGGCAATTCGCAGCACCTGTCGGACTGGTACACGCCGTCGCATATCATCCACGGCTTCCTGTTCTATTGGCTGGCGACGGGTGTGCTGCGCAAGGCATCCTTTGGCAAGAGACTGGCGCTCGCAACCCTCATCGAGGCGGCTTGGGAGCTTCTGGAAAACTCGCCGATCATCATCGACCGCTACCGCAACGCCACCATGGCCGTGGGCTATGAGGGCGACAGCATCCTCAATTCGGCGATGGATACGCTGTTCATGGGGCTTGGCTTCCTGTTTGCCGCCCGTGCGCCGATCTGGCTGACGGTTACTCTGGCGATCCTCTTCGAACTGGCAACCGGATATATCATCCGCGACAACCTGACCCTGAATGTGCTGATGCTGGTCTGGCCGGTCGATGCGATCAAGGTCTGGCAGGGCGGGCTCTGAGGCGCGCTCAGGCCGCCTGTTCCAGTTCCGGGATCTGCGCGAGTTCTTCGGCCAGTGCGTCCCGCTGTTTCTTCAGGTCATAGGCGGCCTGAAGATTGAGCCACAGTTCGGGTGATGTCTTGAAGAACTTCGCCAGCCGTAGGGCCGTATCGGCGCTGATGCCGATCTTTTCGCCCACGATCCTCTCGATGCGCGTGCGCGGTACGCGCAATGTCTTGGCCAGCGCGTAAGGGCTCATCTCAAGCGGCTCGAGATAGAGATCCCGCAGGATTTCACCGGGATGGATGGGAGGCGCTTTGCTGATCGACATGGTCCGTCTCCAGGCGTGATTTCAATGGTAATCGACGATCTCGACACTGTCTGCATCGCCATTCTGCCAGATGAAGCATATCCTCCATTGGGCATTGATCCGTATCGAGTACTGGCCCTCCCGGTTGCCGGCCAGTTTTTCAAGCCTGTTGCCAGGAGGAGACCGCAGGTCATCCAGAGACTTGGCCGCATCCAGCACAGTGAGCAATTGCTGGGCGCGCCGAATGAGTTCTGGCGGGAAACCCTTCTTCAAGGTGCCTGCATCGATTGCAGCGGTTTGCTTGTCCCGGAAGGATTTTATCATGCGACGCCACCATGATTGGTATCATGCACTGATACGTTAAAAATGGCAAGTTGGTATCTCTACGTGATACGTAAATTACACCTGCGGCTTGCCAGAGGCTTTCTCGATGGCCGGAAGCAGGTCCTGCATCACGCTGCGCTCGTCGAAAGGGCCGACCTTCTTGTAGAGGATCGTACCGTCTGGACCGACGAGATAGCTTTCGGGAATGCCGTAGACGCCCCAGTCGATCGCCGCCTTGCCATTCGGATCCACGCCGATCGCGTCATAGGGATTGCCGAGTTCGCCAAGAAACCGCAGGGCGTTGTCATTGCGGTCCTTGTAGTTGATGCCGACAATCGTCAGGCGCTGATCTTTCGCCAGTTCCTTCAGAAACGGATGCTCCTGCCGGCAGGGCACGCACCAGGAAGCAAACACGTTGACGAGGGTCAGTTTGCCCTGAATGGCACCGGCGGTCAGTGCTGGCCTATTCGATCCTTCGAGC
Organism: Rhizobium sp. FY34; assembly: GCF_005222845.1. Classification (GTDB taxonomy): domain Bacteria; phylum Pseudomonadota; class Alphaproteobacteria; order Rhizobiales; family Rhizobiaceae; genus Neorhizobium. Next base: position 179,927 of record NZ_STFZ01000006.1, read on the forward strand.
GCTGGAAGCGTGAGGCTCGGAGCCTGCTTGCCGATCAGCGCAGAGGGAATGGCCGAGACATCAAGACCGTTGACATCCTGATCATAGAGCATCTTGCCGGCGATAGCGGCAAAGCCCACGAAGACGGCAAGCGGAATGGCTGCCAGCGCATAGCGCATGATCCCGCGGCGCGGGCTTTCAATTTCTTCACTCATGCCTTGCGCGTCTCCTGCCCGGTGCTCGCCGAGCGGCGGCGAATGCCGGAGGCTTCCAGTTCGGCCAGTTCGCGGCGGCGGCTGCGTCCGTCGAGAAACACCCAGGCAATCAGCATGAGACAGACAAGCGCCGTCACGCCATAGGAGGTGAAAATGTAAAAGGCATGGCTCATCGTGTCAGTCTCCACGTCCGGCAAGGCGTGCGGCCATGCGGCGCTGCGTGGCAATGCGTCTGCGCCAGATTTCGTTGCGGATCGCGGCAATATGCAGCGTGAAGAACAGCATGGTGAAGGCAAGCGCCATCACCAGCAGCGGGCGCAGGAACTCGCCGTCAATGGTCGGGCCATCCATGCGCATCACGCTTGCCGGCTGGTGCAGCGTATTCCACCAGTCGACGGAAAACTTGATGATCGGAATATTGACGAAGCCGACAAGGATGAGAACTGCGCTGACGCGCGCCGCGCGCGAGGGATCATCCATGGCGCGGTTGAGCGCAATCAGCCCGAGATACATCAGAAACAGGATGAAAACGGAGGTGAGTCGCGCATCCCAGACCCACCATGTGCCCCACATGGGCTTGCCCCACAGCGAGCCTGTCACCAGCGCCACCAGCGTGAAGGCGGCGCCCAGCGGGGCTGCTGCCTTGTGGCTGACATCGGCCAGCGGATGGCGCCAGACCAATGTGCCGATCGCCGACAGGGCCATGACCGAATAACACATCATCGACAACCAGGCGGCGGGCACATGAATATACATGATGCGCACCGTATCGCCCTGCTGGTAATCACCCTCGGTGGTGAAGGACATGGTGAGACCGATGGCAAACAGCAGGGCTGTCACGCCGGCCATATAGGGCAGTATACGCTGCGCCAGCGCCAGGAACCGAGTCGGGTTGGCAAGATCGCTGAACTTGGTGATGGCAAGGCTTTCGGTCATGGCGTCCTTCTAAAGCAGAGCCGGCGGCCCGAACTTGATTCTAGTCAATCCCCTGCATTGCGCAACGCCAAGGCTGCACCCACTGGCCCCAGCACGGCAAAAAACATCGTGATGGCGGCAAGGATCAGAAATGGCGGCAGGAAGGGTGCTGGATCTTCCACGGCTGCGTAACTTGCGCTGACGCCGAAGATCAACACGGGAATGCAGAGCGGCAGAACGAGGATCGACACCAGCAGGCCGCCGCGCGGCAATGTCACGGCAACGGCTGCCCCGACCGAACCGATCAGTGTCAGTGCCGGCGAGCCTACCAGCAGCGTCAGCATGACAGCGCCGATGGCCACTTCGCTCATGTTCATGAAGAGACCGAGCAGCGGCGAGGCAATCACCAGCGGCAGAACATTGGCCAGCCAGTGGGCGATGCATTTGACCAGCACCGTCACGACCAGCGGATGTTCCTGCATGAGCAGAAGATCAAGCGAGCCGTCCTCACGTTCTGTCTGGAACATCCGGTCGAGGCCAAGCAGCGCAGACAAAAGTGCCCCGATCCAGACGATGGCAGGTCCGATGCGGGCCAGAAGATTGAGGTCCGGGCCAACGCCGAAGGGCATGACGGCCACCACCGTCATGAAGAACAGCACGCCGATCAGCGCGCCACCGCCAGCACGCACGGAGAGTTTCAGGTCGCGCAGCAAAAGGGCGGTCATATGGGCATGCCTTTGTTGGACTGACCCCCCTCTGGTCTGCCGACCATCTCCCCCTCAAGGGGGGAGATCACGGAAGTTGGCGCCTTGCTCAGAGACTGGTCTGCGCCAAAGGCTGGTTGGTACACACTGATTCTTGTTGTCGCGATGGGCTGAAGTGCCAGGCGGCTCCGGTTCTCCAGCCCATCTCCCCCCTTGAGGGGGAGATGCCCGGCAGGGCAGAGGGGGGTGGACATCGTCAGAACCATCGTCATATCCCGACCCCCATATCCCTATAGTCAAAACCCGTCATCTCCAGGCGATACGTGGCGTCGAAATCCAGCGGCTGATGCGTGGCGGCCAGAACGATGCCGCCATTGGCCATATGATTTCGGATGAGACGGGCAAACAGCGCTTCGGCAGAGGTGTCGAGCGCGGCCGTCGGTTCGTCGAGGATCCAGACCGGGCGATGCGCCACGAGAAGCTTGGCAAAGGCCATGCGCCGCTGCTGGCCGGCAGACAGATAGCCGAAGGGCAGGTGGAGGATGGAGCCAAGCTCGACGGCCTCTGCCGCTTCCTCAATCGGTGCGCCGGTGCCGCCGGACATGTCTCCCAGAAAATCGCGCCAGAAGCCAAGATTTTCCGCAACCGTGAGTTCCGGCTTCATTGCATTGCGATGTCCGAGGTAATGGCAAACTTCGGCTGCCCGAACAGCTGTTTCGGCCTCGCTGCCGACCCATTCCACGCGGCCTCCGGCTGGGCGGATAAGGCCCGCCACCACCCGCAAAAGCGTGGATTTTCCAGATCCGTTGCGACCGGTCAGCAGCAAAGCCTCGCTTTTCCTTAAGTTGAAGGAAATATTCGAGAAAATGAGGTCCTCGCCGCGATGCGCCGAGAGCGTGTCGGCAATCAGCCGCATGAGGTTTGCCTTCGTTTCCGGTTTGGTGACGGCGTTGAAAAAAATCTGGTCATCGGGCCTCTCACCGTCTGGAACACTTCTTAGAAATTATCTATAAGCTTCGCAACCACGCCAGCGGCCGGCGTGATTTTCACTTTGCGCCGGACCTGAGGATTTCATCTTCTCGTGCGGACAGCGGAAATGGTCGTACCCGCATCCTGATGTGCATGAAGTGCATAGGCGTCCGCACGCGCGTGTTGGCTCTATAATCAGCGGGGTTTTTTCCGTGACCAAATCTCTCGACAGCTTTAACTGCCGATCGGTGCTTACCGTCGATGGCAAGGACTATGTCTATTTCAGCCTGCCGAAGGCAGAAGCCAATGGCTTGGCCGGCGTGTCGAACCTTCCGTTCTCGATGAAGGTTCTTCTGGAAAACCTGCTGCGCTTCGAAGATGGCCAGTCGGTCACCAAGGAGCACATCCTGGCGGTTGCCGAATGGCTGAGCAACAAGGGCAAGGTCGAAAACGAAATCGCCTATCGCCCGGCCCGCGTTCTGATGCAGGACTTCACCGGCGTTCCGGCCGTCGTCGATCTGGCCGCCATGCGCGATGCCATGGTGGCGCTCGGTGGTGATCCGGAAAAGATCAACCCGCTCGTTCCTGTCGATCTCGTCATCGACCACTCGGTCATCGTTGACGAATTCGGCACGCCGACAGCGTTTGCCAAGAATGTCGAGCTGGAATATCAGCGCAATGGCGAGCGTTACCGCTTCCTGAAATGGGGCCAGCAGGCCTTCAAGAACTTCCGCGTCGTGCCGCCCGGCACTGGCATCTGTCACCAGGTCAATCTGGAATATCTCGGCCAGACGGTCTGGACCAAGGAAGAAGACGGGGAAACCATCGCTTATCCGGATACTTGCGTCGGCACCGACAGCCACACGACCATGATCAATGGTCTGGGCGTTCTGGGCTGGGGCGTGGGCGGCATCGAAGCTGAAGCTGCCATGCTCGGCCAGCCGGTTTCCATGCTCCTGCCGGAAGTCATCGGCTTCAAGCTGACAGGCAAGGTGAAGGAAGGCGTTACCGCGACCGACCTCGTGCTCACCGTCGTGCAGATGCTGCGCAAGAAGGGCGTCGTGTCCAAGTTCGTCGAATTCTTCGGCCCCGGCCTGGATTCGATGTCGCTTGCCGACCGCGCCACCATCGGCAATATGGGCCCGGAATACGGCGCCACCTGCGGCTTCTTCCCCGTTGATGGCGAAACCATCAACTACCTCACCATGTCGGGCCGCACTACGGACCGGATTGCACTGGTCGAAGCCTATTCCAAGGCGCAGGGCATGTGGCGTGATGGCGATGGCGCAAACCTCGTCTTCACCGATACGCTGGAACTCGATCTCGGCGACGTCGTGCCGTCGATGGCCGGCCCCAAGCGTCCGGAAGGCCGCCTGGCGCTCGAAACCATTGCCCCGAACTTCGCAACGGCTCTGGAAAACGACTACAAGAAGCCGGGCCAGCTGGCCAATCGCTATGCGGTTGACGGCACGGACTACGATCTTGGCCATGGCGATGTGGCGATTGCCGCCATCACGTCTTGCACCAACACGTCGAACCCCAGCGTTCTGATTGCCGCTGGCCTTCTGGCCCGCAACGCCGTTGCCAAGGGCCTGAAGTCGGCTCCCTGGGTCAAGACCTCGCTTGCACCGGGATCGCAGGTGGTTGGCGAATATCTGGAAAAGTCCGGCCTGCAGACCTCGCTGGATGCGCTCGGCTTCAACCTCGTCGGTTTTGGCTGCACCACCTGCATCGGCAATTCCGGCCCGCTGCCGGCGCCGATTTCCAAGACCATCAATGACAAGGGCCTGATCACGGCTGGTGTCCTGTCCGGCAACCGCAACTTCGAAGGCCGTATCTCGCCGGACGTTCAGGCGAACTATCTTGCTTCCCCGCCGCTCGTCGTTGCTTACGCGCTGGCCGGCACGGTGCAGAAAGACCTGACGACCGAGCCGCTCGGCGAAGACCAAGATGGCAATCCGGTATTCCTCAAGGATATCTGGCCGACCTCGCACGAGATCCAGGAATTCATCCTGAAATACGTCACGCGCGAACTCTACGAAAGCAAGTATGCCGACGTGTTCAAGGGCGACGTCAACTGGCAGGCCGTGCAGGTGCCGGATGGCCAGACCTATGCCTGGGACGACAAGTCGACCTATGTGCAGAACCCGCCTTACTTTGTCGGCATGGGCAAGACCGGTTCGGGCATCTCCAATATCGAAGGTGCGCGCGTTCTCGGCCTGTTCGGCGACAAGATCACCACCGACCACATCTCTCCGGCCGGCTCCATCAAGGCAGCATCGCCTGCTGGCGCCTACCTGATGGAAAACGGCGTGGGTGTTGCTGACTTCAACCAGTACGGCACGCGCCGCGGCAACCATGAAGTGATGATGCGCGGCACGTTTGCCAATATCCGCATCCGCAACTTCATGCTCGGCGCCAATGGCAAGGAGGGCGGCTACACGGTCCACTATCCGTCCAAGGAAGAAATGTCGATCTACGATGCTGCCATGAAGTACAAGGCCGAAGGCACGCCGCTGGTCATCTTCGCCGGCGTCGAATACGGCAACGGTTCCTCGCGTGACTGGGCTGCAAAGGGCACGAATCTCTTGGGTGTGCGCGCCGTCATCGCCCAGTCGTTCGAGCGTATCCACCGCTCCAACCTTGTCGGCATGGGTATCGTTCCCTTCGTCTTCGAGGAAGGCATGAACTGGCAGAGCCTCGACTTGAAGGGTGATGAAACCGTTACGATCGAAGGTCTCGACGGTGAGATCAAGCCGCGCGAGTGGAAGATCGCCAAGATCACCTATGCCGATGGTACGGTGAAGGACGTGAAGATCCTCTGCCGCATCGATACGCTCGATGAGGTGATCTACATGAACAATGGCGGTATCCTGCAGACGGTTCTGCGCGATCTGGCAGCCTGATCTTTAGCAATTGTCAAAAAATGCCGCCGGACATCTTGTCCGGCGGCATTTTCATGAGCAAGATTCGCACTTCTCCCTGTCTCACCCCCTTGTGACTTCCGATTGATGGAGGTCGCGGGTTAGGTTTGCCAAAATGCTGATCCATGCCACTGTGCAACGAAGACACGCGATGACCTTCAACACCCCAATGCCAATGCTGCCGCTCGCAAAACGGGTTGGTATTCTGCTTGCCGGATTGCTCACCTGCGGTACGGCCCTTGCCGGCGATGTGCTGGCGCCGAAGGGCGTCGTCGAACTGTTTACTTCGCAGGGTTGCGCATCCTGTCCGCCGGCGGATGCGGCCCTGAAGAAGCTTGTGATGCAGGGCGATGTCGTGGCGCTGTCCTATCACGTGGATTATTGGAACTATCTCGGCTGGGCCGATACGCTGAGTTCCAAGGAAAACACCGAGCGCCAGTATGGCTATGCCCATTCGCTGGGTCGCAGCGGCGTCTATACACCCCAGGCCATCATCAATGGTCGCGAGCATGTGAAGGGTGCAGATCTTGCCGCCATCAATGGACGCATGGACCAGTTGAAGACCGGCGGTATGGGTCTTTCCGTACCGATCGCGGCTGAAGTCAAGGGCGACGAAATGGAGATTTCCCTGCCTCCCGGCCAGGGACAGGCCGATATTGTCGTTGCCTACTTCACCAAGAGGGAAATGGTGGATGTAGTGCGCGGTGAAAATAGCGGCCGCCAGATGGAATACTGGCACAGCGTCTATGATGTGCAGACAGTTGGAATGTGGGATGGCAAGGCGCTGAAGATCACGCTGCCGGTGCGCACAATGGGGCAATCCAAGAAGGATGGGTGCGCCATCCTGTTGCAGACATCCCGCCCCGGCGGTGCGCCATCGGCTATTATCGGAGCGGCCATTGTCATGGCAGGGCCGAAACGTGAACCGTAATATCCTGACATTCTTCTGGAATTACTGAGATACAGGCCCGGCCTCTGGCGCTGAGGGGCTTGGGGGTAAGGTCAGCACCGGAGACCGGGACCCGGTTTGGCGCAGGGCGCCAACGGGAAGGCTGCAATGTGACTGCCGAATCCGGCACTCTTTTGGCCAAAATCGGGCGGAAAGTGGTTTCTGTGAGCCTGTCTTGGTTTTGTGGCATGGCTTGCAATTTGCCCCCGCTGAGGCACACTGTCATGGATGTGTTGCATTGCCTTGGAGCATTGATGACCGATCAGCCGGATATATCGGGACGCGACCGTTCAGACGGTGCTGTCGTGGTCGAACTCAACCAGTACCGTCAGGATCGGGACCCGGTGCCCGTGACCTTTCACAGGCGCGAACTCGATGCCATTCTGCGCATCTATGGGCGCATGGTGGGCGAGGGGGAGTGGAAGGACTATGCCATCGACCATTTGCGGGAGAAGGCAGTGTTTTCCATCTTCAAGCGTTCGGGTGAAATGCCGCTGTTTCGTATCGAGAAAAACCCGAAACTTGCCGGCAAACAGGGCGCCTATAGCGTCGTCAACACCCATGGCATGATCCTCAAGCGGGGCCAGGAATTGCCGCAGGTGCTGAAGGTCTTCGACAAGGTTCTGAAGCTGATCGAATAGGCGTCCCGCAATTACGGACCCAGCGTGCCGGGATATTGCGCTTCATCGGGAAATGTCGTCGTGCCGTCGCCCAGGCTTTTCTGCATGAAGATCGTATCCAGCCACTGGCCGTGCTTGAAGCCGGTGCCCTTCATCCTTCCCACCACTTCGAAGCCAAGCGCAGCATGCACCTTGACGGATGCCGGGCTTGCTCCGCCGACAACGGCTGCCATCTGCCTGAAGCCAAGCGCCGTGCAGCGGGAAATCAGGTCGCCCAGCAAAGCCTTGCCAATGCCGCGTCCCTGCGCCTGCGGTGCCAGATAGATGGAATCCTCCACCAGCCAGCGATAGGCCGGCCGCGTGCGGAAGGCGGATGCATAGGCATAGCCGAGCACGGCGCCATCGGCATCTTCCGCCAGGATATAGGGATAGTTCTTGGTGCGAATGGCATTGAAGCGCGCCAGCATCTCCTGCGCATCAGGCGGCGTCAGTTCATAGCTTGCCGTGCCGTGCAGCACGCTCTGTGCATAAATGTCGGTAATGGCGGGAATGTCGGAGGCTGAAGCGTCGCGCAGGCGAAAAGTCATGGGAGTGCGAAAATTCCATTCGATGATGACACGACATTAAAAGTGCCTCGCGTGTCGCGCAAGCAGAGCCCATAGAAAAAGGGCGACCCACCTGGAGCCGCCCTTTGAAGATCCGTCATGCCGATGGATTAGTTGTTCCGGTTGCCCAGGAACTGCAGCATGAACATGAACAGGTTGATGAAGTCGAGATAGAGCGTCAGTGCGCCCATGATCGCCTTGTGGCCCATCACGGCTGTGTCATCGCCATCGTAATACATTTCCTTGATCTTCTGCGTGTCATAGGCGGTGAGACCTGCAAAGATCAGCACGCCGATCACGGAGATCGCAAAGGCCATGGCAGAGGATGCCAGGAAGATGTTGACGACAGAGGCGATGATCAGGCCGAACAGACCCATGATCAGGAACGAGCCCATGGCCGTCATGTCACGCTTGGTCGTGTAGCCGTAGAGCGACAGCGCGCCGAACGAGGCTGCGGTGACGAAGAAGGTCTGCACGATGCTCTGGCCGGTAAACACCAGGAAGATCGAGGACAGCGACAGGCCCATCAGCGCGGCGTAGATCCAGAACGTCGTCTGGGCGGCGGCCACGCTCATCTTGTTGATGCGAAAGCTGAGGAAGAAGACGAGGCCGAGCGGCGCCAGCATGACCACCCAGCGCAGCGGGCTGGCATAGAGTGCCGTACCGAAAGCGGTCAACTGGCCGCCTTCGACTGCAAGCTGCCACGTCGTGAACGAGGCAAGACCCGTGATGACGAGACCGAGCGCCATCAGGTTGTAGACCTTCAGCATATATGTACGCAGACCTTGGTCGATCATCGCGCCCGCTTGTGCACCGGTCTGTGCCGCACGGTTCTGGAAATTGTAACGTTCAGACATTGTTGTCCTCTCAAAGCTCCGATGTTTCGACGGGTGGGTTTCACGTCCGCGATACCCGGCGCCGCTGCGGAGCCTCAGCAAGCTTGCATTCAATATGCGGCCCGGCACTTTCCGCTTCAAGTGGGCTTGGTCCGAATCGAACGCGAATCGGGCTCTATTTGCCAAGGTGACTGAAATTTAATCTGCGCCGGGCCGAAACAGGGCTTCAGAGCTCGCGTAAAACCGGTGCGGCCTTCTGTCCGAGAATACGCCAGGTGCCGGCAAGTCCGATGCCGACCGTCAGCACCAGCGCGCCGACAACCGTCATCACAGCCACATCCGGCAGGAAGCTTGCCGGCAGTTTCATGATGCGGCTGACGACGAACCAGGCAGAAATCCCTCCGGCAAACAGCGCGAAGACGGCCGTGGCAAAGCCCAGGATCATGTATTCGTAGCTAAAGGCGCGCATCAGCATGCTGCGCGTGCCACCCAGGGTCTTCAGGATGACGGCATCATGGGTGCGTGCCCGGTTGCCGGAGGCAAGGGCTCCGGCCAGCACGAGGACGGAGGCAATCAGCGCCACGGCGGCGGAGGCACGAATGGCGGTTGCCAGCTGCCCGACCAGTTGTTCGGCAATATCCAGTGCATCCTTCACCCGCACGCTGGTGATGGTCGGATAGGCATTGGTGACGGCGCGCAGGATTTCGCCCTCCTTGGCAGCTGTTGCCGAGGCATCCGTCAGCGTGGCAAGCCAGGCATGCGGCGCGCCACGGAATGTGTTGGGCGAAAACACCATGACGAAATTGATCGACAGGGATTCCCACTGGATCTCGCGGAAATTGGCAATGCGAGCCGTGATGTTGCGGCCCAGCACGTTGATCGTCACGGTATCGCCGATCTTCAGGCCCAGTTCTCCGGCCTCTTCGGCGGAGAAGGAGACCAGCGGTTCGCCGGTATAGTTCTGCGGCCACCATTCGCCTTGCGTGATTCGGGCGTTTTCCGGCAGGTTTTCCTCATAGGTAATGCCGCGGTCACCGCGCAGAACCCAGCGCCCGCCGGGCGGCACGTTCATCTGCGCCACATCTTGGCCATTGAAGGACAGGATACGTCCGCGCAGCATGGGAACCTCGGTGATCGTGCCCTGCGGTGCTTGCTGCTTCAGAACATTGACGAAGCCTTCGCGTTCGCTGCCCTGGATATCGACAAAGAAGAAATTCGGGGCTTGCTGCATCATGCTGCCGGTCAATTGTCGGCGCAGGTTGCCGTCGATCAGCGCGAGCGTCACGAGGAGGGCGAGACCCAGGCCAAGTGACAGTACTACGGAAGGTGTCAGCGCGCCGGGCCGGTGGATATTGCCGATGGCGAGGCGAAGGGCCGGGGAATTGACACGCGGGCTGCGGCGGGCAAGGGCTGCAATGCCGGCAGCGACTAGGCGCAGCAGCACGAAAGCGGCAGCTACGGCACCGAGGAAGACCACGGCGATATAGCGCTCCTCGGCGGCATAGATTGCCAGTCCGGCCAGCGCGCCGAGCGAAATGCCGGCCGCCAGAAGATAGGGCCAGGAGGGAAGGCGGGTCTGGTCGAAACTCTGTTCGCGAAACAGCGCCGTTGCCGGCACTTCGCGGGCATGGCCCAGCGGCAGGATGGCAAAGGCAAAGGTGGTGAGGAGGCCAAAGAGTGCCGCAAGCCCCAGCGCGGATGGGTAGAAGGTCGCTTCCGCCGGAACCGGCAGAAGATCGCGCAGGAAGCCAAGTGCCACGAAGGGGGCAGCCGCGCCAATCGCAAGGCCGATGACGATGCCGACCGCGCCGAGCAGCAGGATCTGGAAGAGATAGATCAGCGTGACCACCGAGGCCGGCGCCCCAAGGCATTTGAACGTGGCAATCGTCGTGCGCTTGGCGTCGAGAAAGGCGCGCACCGCATTGGCCACTCCGACACCGCCGACAATGAGCGCGGTCAGTCCAACCAGTGTCAGGAATTGCGAGAAGCGATCGACGTTTTCGGTCAGCGAAGGGGCGGCGCGGTCTGCGGTGCGGATCGACCAGCCGGCAGACGGGAATTCCCGGTTTGCCCGCTCGGTCAAAACAGCGCGCGGTTGCGGTTCGGAAAGCTTGATCTTGTAGGCATGTTCGACAAGGCTGCCGGTCTGGATGAGGCCGGACGCGATCAGGCCGTCGCGGCTGAGCAGAAGGCGCGGCGCAAAGCCGAAGCCTTCAGACAGGGCATCCGGTTCCTTCACCAGAATGCCGCTGATGCGGATGCGGGCATTGCCCAGCAGGATTTCGTCGCCGGTCTTGATGCCCAGCCGTTCCAGCAGAAGGGGTGCTGCCAGCGCGCCATAGACGCCGTTTGTCTGCCCGATCAGCTCCGACAGCGGCAGGTTGGGATCGGCTTCCAGCGAGCCATAGAGCGGATAGGCGCCGTCCACGGCTTTGGCTTCCACCAGGGCCTGCTGCGATCCGTCGGGCAGCCGTGCCATGGAACGCAAGCCGGTGGAGACGGCAACCGGCCCAAGCCCGTCGAGGAAGGCGCGCTCCTGCGGCGTTGCCTCGCGGTTGTTGAGTTCAAAGCGGATATCGCCGGCCAGCAGCGTCTGGCCTTGCGTGGCAATCGCTCCTGTGATCGCCCGCGATACGGAGATGACGGCGGCAATGGCCCCGGTACCGAGCGCAATACAGGCGAGAAAAATGTAGAAGCCGGCGAGACCGCCGCGCAGCTCGCGCAAAGCAAGCTTCATGGCAATGGAAAAGCGGGGCAGGGCTGGCGCTTTCATGCGAAGGCCGCGGTCGCGCTGGAGGATGTTACTGCGCTGTCGGCTGCGATTTCTCCGGAGCGCACGCGGATCTGTCTTGTGCAGCGCGCCGCCAGCGCATTGTCATGCGTGACGAGCAGCAGCGTTGTGCCGCGCTCGGCCTGTTTGGCAAACAGAAGATCGGCAATCTGCCGTCCGGTTTCAGTGTCCAGGTTGCCGGTCGGCTCATCGGCAATCAGCACGGCCGGCGAGGGGGCAAGGGCGCGGGCAATCGCCACGCGCTGCTGTTCGCCACCGGAAAGCTGGCCCGGATAATGGCTCAGCCGCTCGCCAAGGCCAACTGCAGTCAATTCCTTGCGGGCAATGTCGAAGGCGTTTTTCACATTGGCCAGTTCCAGCGGCACGGCCACATTCTCCAGCGCCGTCATATTGGCGATGAGGTGGAAGGACTGGAAGACGATGCCGATATTGCGGCCACGAAAATCCGCCAGCGCATCTTCGCCCAGATCATGCAGGGCCTTGTCGAGAATATGGATTTCACCGCTGTCCAGCCGCTCCAGACCGGCCAGCACCATCAGCAAGGTCGACTTGCCGGAACCCGAGGGGCCAACAATACCGACAGCCTCGCCCTGAGCGATCGCCAGATCAATTCCCTTCAGCACATGGACGGAGGCTGCGGCGCTGCCCAGCGTCAAATCCGCCTTCTTCAGCTGAATGATGGTTTTGGTCACGTCAAAGCGTCCTATATTCATGGAAAGGCCGATATTTTGCGGAAATGCATGTCTCGACATACGTATGCCGCAGCGCGACAGACCAGTCCAATCTAGGGAAGAGTTCCATGAAATTCAAAGCAGCCCTGCTTCACGTGATTGTCATTGCCGGGCTCGCCCTCGGTTCCGCCGCCGCGGCCACGGCAAAAACGCTCCAGCTAGTCGGCTTTGGCGATAGCCTGATGGCCGGCTATCTGTTGCCGTCATCCGAATCCTATACGGCACAGCTTGAAAAGGCGCTGAAGGACAAAGGCTATGATATTGTGGTGACCAATGCCGGGGTTTCAGGCGATACGACGGCGGCCGGCCTGTCGCGCGTCGATTGGTCGGTGCCAGACGGCACGCATGGGGTTATCCTCGAGCTTGGCGCCAATGATGCACTGCGTGGCGTCTCGCCGGAGCAGACGGAAAAGAACCTCGAAGCTATCATTGTGCGGCTCAAGGAGCGCAATATTCCGGTGCTTCTGGCCGGCATGATCGCACCTCCCAATATGGGCGGCGATTACGGTGAACGGTACAACAGCATCTACAGCCGTCTGGCTGAAAAGCACGGGCTGGCGCTCTACCCCTTCTTTCTGGACGGCGTTGTGACGCAACCCGGTCTGCAGCTGGAAGATGGCATGCACCCCAATGCCAAGGGCGTCGGTGTCATGGTGGAGCTGTCCTTGCCGGTCGTGGAACGTTTCGTCAAATCGATCACGCCGGCCAATTGATTGTTGCAGGGCAAAAATCATAGCTTGCGCGGAACGCCGTTGCGTGTTCCGCTGTCAGATATACGCAAGAGATTCGAGGAGGTTCGCTATGCCGAGACTTTTCACCGCCCTCGAAGTCCCGCGCAATGCCGCCATGAGTCTGTCCCTGTTGCGGGGTGGTCTGCCTGGTGCACGCTGGATCGATGTCGAAAGCTATCACATCACATTGCGCTTCATTGGCGATGTGGATGGGCGCACTGCCGATGAGATCGTCAACCGTCTCGACCGCGTTGATCGCGAGGAATTCCAGATCAGCCTGAGTGGAACCGGTTCGTTCGGATCGAAAAAACCGCACTCCGTCTGGGCCGGCGTTTCTCCTTCGCCGGAACTGAGTGCCCTGCAAGGCGAGATTGAGCGGATCTGCCAGCGCGTCGGTCTTCCCCCCGATCCGCGAAAGTTCATGCCGCATGTGACGCTTGCGCGGCTGCGCGCCTCCCGCGTCGATGATGTGGTGCATTACTTGGCCGGACGCGGCAATTTCCACACGCTTCCCTTCACTGTTGGCCGGTTCGTGCTGATGTCATCGAAGGAATCGGTTGGTGGTGGGCCCTATCTCACCGAAGAAGTGTTTCCGCTGCAGGAAAGCCATGTGCGCTATGCCGGTGCCGATCACCATCTCGAAGAAAGCCTTTACTGACAGTCTTGAGCAGAGTGTGAGAAAACATCATGCGCGATGAAAAGCTGGTGCTGGAGGCGATCCATGCGGCTCTCTCCACCCTGAATGACTGGACGTTGGCGCAGGATGGTCTCTCGATCACCAGAAGCCTGCGATTTGCAAGCTTCCGCGAGGCCTTCGGCTTCATGACGGAAGTGGCGCTTTCGGCTGAAAAGCTCGATCATCATCCGGAATGGAGCAATGTCTATGCGCGGGTGGAGATCACGCTGACGACGCATGATTCGGGTGGCGTGACGGAGCGTGACATCAAGCTTGCCCGTGCGATCGACAGGTCCGCCCGGCGCCATGAGTGATATGGCATGATTGAAGTGGTGCCCGCAAAGCGCCATATAAATCCGGCAGCGTCTGAGGACGAATAGATCGGAGGGCAACCATGGATGACGTGAAGATCGGAGAAATTCTTCTTCCCGGCGACGAGGATACCCAGACCCGTCAGGAACGCAGGGTGCAGGCGAAATTCTGGCCGACGCTGAAGCGCGCCGTCAGGGTCGTGCCGTTCAGCCGCGATGTTGCAGCAGCCTATTACTGTGCGATGGATCCGAACACGCCGCGCCGGGTGCGCGGCATACTGCTTGCAGCGCTTGCCTATTTCGTCCTGCCGCTGGATTTCCTGCCCGACATGTTCGTCATGGTTGGCTTTACCGATGATATCGCCGTGCTGGCCGCAGCACTCAGAATGATCCAGTCGCATATCAATGACAGCCACTATGAGGCTGCCGATCGGGTGCTGGCGGACGACCCGGATCTTGAGCCGGCAGCCGGTTAACGCCCAGCGGCCCAACTCTTGCCCAAATCCTCGTTTCATTGGAGCCTCGGAGGCAAGATCCGGGAATAGTGGGCTATGTGCCGCTTCAACCCATCCTGTCACTGTTTTTCACAGGTCCGGCGATGCTTCAGCCCATCGGATGGTTGTCGTTGACGGTTTGGTAACCGAAATTAAGTCAAAGTCTAACGGATTAGCGACCAAGCCCGGCCCCTCGCCGCCCGGTCGGCCGTTGAATGAGAAAACTGGCAGGACACAATGTTTGTAAGACAGATCGCCATCGCGTCGACCCTTTTGCTCGCCAGCACCGTGTTGGCTTCGGCCCAGTCTCCGGCGCCGACCCGTCTTGAGCAGTTCAAGAACTGGGGCGCTTATTCCTACAAGTCCGGCAACAGCACTGTCTGCTATGTGTTGTCCGTTCCGACCACCAAAGAGCCCGCAAGCGTCGATCACGGCGATGTGTTCTTCATCGTGTCGCAGCGCCCCGGCCAGAACATTTCCTACGAGCCGCAGTCGATGATGGGTTATACCCTGAAGGCTGACTCGAAGGTCAATGTCACCATCGACAAGCGCAGCTTCGTCATGTTCGTCAAGGACAAGGCAGCCTGGGTGGAAAATGCCGCCGAAGAGCCAGCCCTTGTGGCGGCGATGAAGACCGGCTCCAGCATGACCGTGAAGGCGACGTCGCTGCGCGGCACGGCCACCAATTATTCCTATTCGCTGGCTGGTCTTTCCCAGGCGCTGAAGCGCATCGAGACCTGCAAGTAAAATCGTCGTTTCAAGCGACGCCAAGATAGAGGCTGGCCGCAGGGCCGGCCTTTTTGCGTCTGAGGGTGACGTGCCGCCGATTTGGTGATAAAGGGCGCCACAACAGGCGGTCGATGTCTTGTACATCATGAACCGCAGACGCATTTCACACGACGAGATCATGGACTGCCCCGGCGCTTAGGCGCCGTGATGCGCAGCCGTTCGAATGGGATCATGAGCATGTCTGTTTCCGAAGCCATGGTATTGGCGGACACGGTGAAAAAACCTCTGGTGGCGCAGCCGGACCTGATATCGGGCAAGCCGACGCTGATTGGCCTGACGCGCGAGGAAATGGCTGCGGCGCTGCGCGAAAAGGGCGTGACGGATAAGCAGGTGCGCATGCGCGTCAGCCAGCTCTGGCATTGGCTTTATATTCGCGGCGTGTCCGATTTCGATGCCATGACCAATGTGGCCAAGGACATGCGCGAGATGCTGAAGACGCATTTCACCATTGCGCGCCCGGAAGTCGTCGAAGAGCAGGTTTCCAATGACGGCACGCGCAAATGGCTGTTGCGGTTTCCGCCGCGCGGTGCCGGGCGGCCTGTCGAGGTCGAGACGGTCTATATTCCCGAAGACGGGCGCGGAACGCTGTGCATTTCCAGCCAGGTCGGCTGTTCGCTCACCTGTTCCTTCTGCCACACGGGTACGCAGCGCCTGGTGCGCAACCTGACCGCTGAGGAAATCCTGTCGCAGTTGCTTCTGGCGCGCGACCGGCTGGGCGATTTTCCGGGCACGGATACACCGCCCGGCGCCTTTGTGCCGACCGGTGATCGCAAGGTCACCAATGTCGTGATGATGGGCATGGGCGAGCCGCTTTATAATTTCGAAAGCGTCAAGAATGCCCTGCTGATTGCAACGGATGGTGACGGGCTGTCTCTGTCGAAGCGGCGCGTCACGCTTTCTACCTCCGGCGTCGTGCCGGAGATCTTCCGCACCGGCGACGAGATCGGCGTCATGCTGGCCATTTCCCTGCATGCGGTGCGCGACGAGCTGCGCGACATGCTGGTGCCGATCAACAAGAAATATCCGCTGAAGGAATTGATCGAGGCCTGCCGCAATTATCCCGGCGTGTCGAATGCCCGTCGCATCACATTCGAATATGTGATGCTGAAGGACGTCAATGACAGCCTGGAAGATGCCAAGGAACTGATCAAGCTCTTGAAAGGCGTGCCGGCCAAGATCAACCTCATTCCCTTCAACCCGTGGCCGGGCACCAATTACCAGTGTTCGGACTGGGCAACGATCGAGAAGTTTGCCGATTTCATCAACCAGGCGGGCTATGCCTCGCCGATCCGCACCCCACGCGGTCGCGATATTCTGGCTGCCTGCGGCCAGCTGAAATCGGATTCCGAGCGCATGCGCAAGACCGAGCGCCTTGCCTTCGAGGCGATGATGATCGCCGGCCATGGCGAGGACGACTGATCGACATGGCCGCATCCTTCGAGATCCTGAAGCAGCAGAACGCGGCGGACTGGCAGGCCTATATCGAGCACCGTTTTGTCCGGGACCTGGCCACCGGCACGCTGCCGGAAGCGGCGTTCCAGCACTATCTCAAGCAGGATTACCTGTTCCTCATCCAGTTCGCGCGGGCTTGGGGTCTGGCCGTTTACAAAAGCCGCGACCTTTCGGAAATCCGCCAGGGTCTTGAAAGCCTGAAGGCGATTGTCGATGTCGAGCTTGGCCTTCACATCGGCTATTGTGCTCAATGGGGGATTTCGGAGGCGGATCTGGCCCAGCTTGCGGAATCGAAGGCGACGCTTGCCTATACGCGCTATGTGCTCGACGTCGGCATGAGCGGTGATCTTCTCGACCTGCATGTGGCGCTTGCGCCCTGCATCATCGGCTATGGTGAAATCGCCAGCTGGATTCGGCAACAGCCATTCACTCTGCGTCAGGGTAATCCCTATGCGGATTGGATCGACATGTATGCCGGCGATGAATATCAGGCGTTGGTAAGCTCGGAACTGGACTGGTTGAACGCCAGACTGGCTGGGTTGGATGCCGGGCGGATGCAGCGTCTTTCGGTTGTCTTGCGTGATGCAACGCGGCTCGAGGCCGATTTCTGGCAAATGGGTCTTGATCTGAGCTGAGTTCAGCGCGCCTGTGTCATGAAGATTTTCACGGCAAAGATAGAAAACACGCCGGCAAATGTATAATCGATGCCGCGCAGGATCTTCGGATTGGCCTGTAGCCATTTGGCCAGCCGATCGGCCGCCAGGATGACGATGACGTTGACCGGGCTGCCAACGAAGATGAAGAAGAATCCGAGGAAAATCAGCTTCTGGGTGACGTTTGGATCTTCCGCCGTGACAAATTGCGGCAGGAAAGTCATGAAGAAGATGATGACCTTAGGGTTGAGTAGGTTCACCCAGAGCCCCATCGAGACATTGCTCCAGGCCGATACCTGCGGCCCGTCCACCGCTTCCACCCGCAGATTGGAGCCGTAGCGCACGGCCTGGACGGCAAGCCACAGAAGATAGGCCGCACCTCCGGTTTTCAGCAGGAAAAATGCGGTCGGCGAGGCGGTGATCAGCGCCGATACGCCAAAGGCGACCAGCAGGGTGTGGGTCATGATGCCGGTTGTGGTGCCGATGACAACGTAAAGCGCACGCTTGCTGCCTTGCGACAGGGCCCGGCTGATCGACAGAGTCATGTCTGGCCCAGGCGTTATGGCCAGGAGCAGGCACATGCCGGTAAAGGTGACAAGAGTGGGCAGGCTCGGCAGGAAATCCATGGAAGGCCTCGGGGCGCGCGCAATGATGCAATCCCCGAAGCTCTATATGGTCTTTGGCTGCGCTGCCAGTCTTGGTGTGAGCGCTTAGCGTTCGACGTTCGGATCGACGAGATTGACCTTCTCGCCGGGTTCGATGCCGAAGAGCTTTCGGAAATCGTCCGGGCCCAGAAGGGCTGCCGCCTGGTCGATCAGGTGCTGATTGCGGGCATTCAGATAGTCAGGCTCCGGCGGCAGGAAGCCCGGCGTCCTCTGCATGGAGAAAGCCTGGACCTGCCCACGCAGGTTCATGAGCTTGCTGAGAACCTCTGGCTTGTCACCCAGTGCCTCTCTGGCCTGTTGTTCGAAATCGTCCGGCAGATCAGCCATTGCTTCTGCTCCTCTCGCGACGGACATCAGTTGTTTGACGCCGGTGCATGCGGCGATCTTCTGCTGCCACGCGGCGTGTTGCAAGCCATAGGTGCCATAAATGAACGAGGATAGAGCGTAACCACGTGCTGCCTTGACAGTCAGCGGTGCAATGCCCGGTCCGCCGGTGGCATAGAGCACCTGGTTTGCCAGTTGGTGGCAGACCCCATCGACGCCATAGGTGAAGATCGTGCCCTGCGCCGGAGGGTTGCCATTGGATGGCTGGTTTGCTTCCACCAGGCAGGATGCGAGACTGCCATTGCCCGCTTGGCTACCGATGAAACCATCCGGATGGGTTGGTGCGCCGCCCTTCGGATGAAACGATCCCCAGCAAAACCAGTTCGATTGGCCAGCCTGTATCACCGCCGCAATATCCGGATAGGGATTGATGCGGTTGTCATAGCTTGTCACCCATGTGTGATCGACGGGTGACCCGCTGATATAGGCAGGGACCACCCAGGCATAGAATTTTGACATCTCAGCTCCTCCTGATTGTAATGTCGGTTATACAACCATCGGGGGATAAGTCAATATTCTACGTCTTAAGGTAACTCGTAAATGCGGCTGCATAGTCCTTGTGCCAGCGTGACAGCGGCGGGCGGTTTTCGATAATATCGCCTGCTGCCCAGGCGATACGCTTTTCATCCAGTGCCCGGTCCACGTCATTGTCGGGGCAGAGAATGTAGAAATCGCCGCGCACGATGCTTTCCAGCATGAAATCCACTGTCTGCTCCGCGGTCCAGGCCGCCGCCGGCTTTTCGCTGCGCCCGTTTGCCGTCAGTCCCGTATAGACGAAACCGGGGATGAGCAGATGGGCAGAAACCATGCAGCCTTCCGTATTGCGCAACTCATGTTCTAGCGCCTCGGTGAAGGCCTTTACGCCGGCCTTGGAGACATTATAGGCCGGGTCTCCCGGCGGCGTGGTAATGCCCTGCTTGGAACCGGTATTGATGATCAGTGCTGCATCCCTGTGCGCCACCATGCCGGGGCCGAAAATCCGGCTGCCATTGACGACGCCCATCAGATTGACGGCCAGCGCGTTTTCCCAATTGGCCTGCGGGCCAAACAGCGCGCTGCCGGGCTGGATGCCGGCATTGTTCATCAGCACATGAACACGGCCGAAGCGCTGGATGACGGCGCGCTCCAGCGCTTCCAGCTCGTCCGGCCTGGAGACATCGGTGCCGATGGCCACCACATCCGTCTCGCCGTTTTCGGAAAGAGCGGCAACTGAGATGGCCGCCTCTGCCAGTCTGTCGCCCTCCAGATCGGCGAGCACCACGCAGAGACCCATGCGGGCAAAGGCCTTGGCCGCAGCAAGACCAATCCCGGATGCTGCGCCGGTGACGACGGCGACATGGCCCTTTGCGAGGGCTGGGTGCTGGATTGTCATGGGGCGGCTCCGTGCTTGTCCTGGTTCTCACTCTTGCCGGATATGGTATCCTTGCGACCTATCGTCAACATGACGGGCTTGCGGCCAAAGGATCGGGCATGGGCAGGATGGCAACGATTACTGTTGAAGACGCGCTTGCGGAATTCATCGATCACAAGGTCAGTGCCGGAGACTATGCCTCGGAATCCGAGGTTATCCAGGCCGCACTCGAATTGCTGCGCGACCAGGATGATGGCTTGCTGGCCATCCGGGCGGCCATCGACGAGGGGGAAGCATCGGGCGAGCCCGAGCCTTTTGACTTCGACGCCTTCATTCAAGACATGCGCCGTCGCTATCCTGCCGGCTGAAGCCCGCCAGAGGATTGTTCACTTCCGCATCCTCCACCAGCGCATGAACATCGGTCGGCATCTCTGATGGCTTCGCGCCGTCGCTGCCCTTGCGCCACGCGGTAAACTCGCTAAAAGTGCCGCCATTCATCAAGATATCCGGCGGGTTTCGCGATCCGCCCCTCCAGACGGAACTCATCGACATGGCACTCCCCAAAGACGTGAAGAAAGTCGTTCTCGCCTATTCCGGCGGTCTCGACACCTCGATCATCCTGAAATGGCTCCAGACCGAACTTGGCGCCGAAGTCGTCACCTTCACCGCCGATCTCGGCCAGGGCGAAGAGCTTGAGCCGGCGCGCAAGAAGGCCGAGATGATGGGGATCAAGGAGATCTTCATCGAGGATGTTCGCGAAGAATTCGTGCGCGATTTCGTCTTCCCGATGTTCCGCGCCAATGCCGTTTATGAAGGCGTCTATCTGCTGGGCACCTCGATTGCCCGCCCGCTGATTTCCAAGCATCTGATCGAGATTGCCAAGCGGACCGGCGCCGATGCCATCGCCCATGGTGCGACCGGCAAGGGCAATGACCAGGTTCGCTTCGAGCTTTCCGCCTATGCGCTGAACCCGGATATCAAGATCATCGCGCCCTGGCGCGACTGGGCCTTCAAGAGCCGCACCGATCTCCTGAAGTTTGCCGAAGAGCACCAGATCCCGGTTGCCAAGGACAAACAAGGCGAAGCACCCTTCTCGGTCGATGCAAACCTTTTGCATTCCTCGTCTGAAGGCAAGGTTCTGGAAGATCCCTCGGTTGAAGCCCCCGAATATGTGCATATGCGCACCATTTCGCCGGAAGCTGCGCCCGACAAGGCAACCGTGATCACGGTGGGCTTTGAAAAGGGCGATGCGGTTTCGATCAACGGTGTTCGCATGAGCCCGGCCACGCTTCTCGCCGAGCTGAACAATTATGGCCGTGACAACGGTATCGGCCGTCTGGATCTCGTGGAAAACCGCTTTGTCGGCATGAAGTCGCGCGGCGTCTATGAAACCCCCGGCGGCACGATCCTGCTTTCTGCGCATCGCGCCATCGAGAGCATCACGCTCGACCGAGGTGCTGCCCATCTCAAGGATGAGCTGATGCCGCGTTATGCGGAGCTTATCTATTACGGCTTCTGGTTCTCGCCGGAGCGTGAAATGCTGCAGGCCATGATCGACAAGAGCCAGGAGCATGTGGAAGGCGAAGTGACGCTGAAGCTCTACAAGGGCAATGTCATGGTCATCGGTCGCTCGTCGCCGAAATCGCTCTATTCCGACCAGCTCGTCACCTTCGAGGATGACCAGGGTGCCTATGACCAGAAGGATGCCGCCGGCTTCATCAAGCTGAATGCCCTTCGCCTGCGCACGCTCGCAAAGCGCAATCTCGGCCGGTAATCGATCGCAGAGTGATCAAGAGGCCCGCGTCCCGAAAGGGAAGCGGGCCTTTTTCATGTCCGCCGGATGAGAACGCGCAGCCAGATGAAGCCGGCCACCGCGCAGAGCTGCATGGCGGGAATGATGATGCCGAAGGCCGTGAGCGGGTCTCCCACCCAAGCGGCCGCGATCCCGGCTAGAAAGCCGGCCGACATCTGCAAAAATCCGGTCAGTGCCGAGGCCGATCCGGCAATATGGGCAAAGGGCGCCATGCTGACCGTCAGCACATAGGGTGTCAGGAAGGCAAGGCCGAAGGTGCAGATGGCAACCGGCGCCATGACCGACAGGAAGAAGGGCGGCACGAAGGCAATCGACAGGGCCATGATGGTGGCGCCGATGCCACAGAGGGTGACGCCGAAAGCTGCAGAGCGCGCGCCGCCAAGCCGCGGGGCAACAAGTTTCAGGGCAAGTGAGCCCAGAAGATAAAAGCCCGATTGCATCAGCATGCCGACGCCAAACTGTGTCGGCGTCAGGCTCACGCGGTTGATCAGCACGAAGGGCAGCATGGTGGATTGCGCGTAAAGTGCGCCGACAGTGCCGCTCAGTACCAGCGATGCGGTC
Organism: Rhizobium sp. FY34; assembly: GCF_005222845.1. Classification (GTDB taxonomy): domain Bacteria; phylum Pseudomonadota; class Alphaproteobacteria; order Rhizobiales; family Rhizobiaceae; genus Neorhizobium. Next base: position 202,045 of record NZ_STFZ01000006.1, read on the forward strand.
AGAAACTGCAGATTGCTGCCGACCTCCAGATAGCTGCGCGCCAGCCGCAGCGGATGCAGCCGGCCCAGATCCGGCACCACGGTTTCCCGCAGGAGGAAAATCGTGCAGAGCCCGGCCAGAAGGCCGAAGCCGATCATCAGCAGAAACACGGCATGCCAGCTGAAGGCGGCCAGCGTCAGGCCGCCGAGCGTTGGGCCAAGGCCCGGTCCAACGGCCAGAAAAATGCCGATCATATTGAGGATCCGGGCCGCATGCGCGCCGGTATAGAGATCGCGCACAATGGCGCGTCCGACGACCACGCCGACGGAGGCGCCGATGCCCTGGATCAGGCGGGCAGCCAGCATGAACTCCACGCTGGGTGCAAAGGCTGCCAGCAGCGAGCCGACGAGATAGATAGTAAGGAAGATCAGCGTCGCGGCCTTGCGGCCCAGCGCATCCGAGAGTGGCCCCGCCACCAGCTGTGCCAGCGCAAAGCCGCCGAAGAACACCGAAAGACTGAGCTTGATGGCGGCTTCCGTCGTGCCAAAGGCCGTGACAAGCTGCGGCATGGCGGGCGTATAGACGGCCATGGAAATAGGCCCGAGCGTTGTTAGAAGCGCGCCGAGAAATGTCGTGCGCCGCTCGCTCATGCGTGGCCGCTCGGAAGGGTTGGTCTGTGTCACGAATTGTCTGTCTGTTCGCTGGCAGGCGCGGCATCCGCCTGGAGATTGGCGGAAAGTGTCGTGAGCGCATGTCGCAGGCCTTCGACGTCCTCCGGTGCAAGTCCCATCATAGCCGTGGCAAGCACGGCGTTGATTTCGGTCTTGAGCGCTTCGATCATCGGTTCGCTTGCGGGGGTCAGCGTCACACGCTTGGCGCGCCGATCATTGGGGTCCGGCTGGCGTGAGATGAGATCCATGCCCTGCAGCTTGTCGAGAAAGGAGCAGACGGTCATCGGCTCTATGCCCATGCGTGCGGCAAGTTCAAGTTGGCGACAGTCTTTCAGCGCATGGATATTGAGAAGCGTGCGTGCCTCGCCGGGCGTAATGCCAAGCCCTGCACCTGCAATACGCCGCTCGAACGCGCTGCGCATCAGGCGCGCGCCATCCGTCAGCAGAAACCCTAGAATATGGATGTCAGATGCAGTGCCCATGCGTGTCCGCCGGTTGTTAAGGCACCCTTACTATTTTTTGGGAGAGAGGCAACTGCCTAAAATGCCAGTGCGGCGCGATAAATCATCGGCAGCACCCTGGTCTCGGTGATTGCGAGGGCGTCAGGCGTTGAGGAAGCCCAGAACGGAATTCAGCGTGCTGGCTTTGTCTTCGTCGCCCAGTGCTGCGGCAAGGTCCCGCTGTTCGCGGTAATATTCCTCGAAATTGAATTCGGTATCATCGGTCACGGTCGAAAGATCCAGCACTTGACCGGTTGAATCGACGGCTTCCATCGGCAATTCCTGCGCCAGCGCGATATAGACATCTTGCTCGATCTTGCCGGTGACATATTTCTGAAGTGCAACTTCGCGAAGTAGGCGCGGGGATATGGCGGAATAATCCAGTTCCGGCACGGCAGCATCAGGCACTTCGAAAACCGCACGGGTTTCAGAAGGCAGGACAAACTTCTGCTTTTCTGTTCTGGCCGTTTGCGCATGCTCCTGTGGGAGCTGGCTGCCGGACCAGTGTAGGGAAGTGATTTCCACCGGACTATATCCATATTCATCGGATATGGTTGTGGGTGTAGTCACAGGTTGCAAAACCGTCAATTGCTAATATTGAGTTAACATTTCTTATAGGCCTGTAAGTTGCATTCCCTTTCCAGATTTGCCGTTTTCGCTCATACACATCGCATCAGCTTGCAGAGGATGACACCTATGACCATTCACACGCAGATTAATCCTGCCCTCATCGACTGGAGCGGCCACCATGGGCTTCCTCTGTTCGACAAAGTGAAGGACGAGGATTTCGCTGCCGCCTTTTCGGCGGCGCTTGAGGTTCATTCGGCCGAGATCGATGCGATTGCCGGAAGTTCCGAGGCGCCGACATTTGCCAATACGGTGATTGCGCTGGAATTGGCCGGAGACGATCTTTCGCGTGTCTCTGCTCTGTTCTGGAACAGGGCAGGCGCTCATACCAATGAACTCATCCAGGGGCTGGAGCGTGAGATCGCCCCGAAAATGTCGCGCCACTATTCGAAGATCGCCATGAATGTGGCGCTTTTTGCCCGCGTCGATGCGCTCTATGCGCAGCAGGAAACGCTGGATCTGACGCTTGAGGAGAGGCGGGTTCTGGAGCGTCACTGGAAGGGTTTCGTGCGGGCCGGCGCCAAGCTGTCCAAGGATGAGCAGGAGCGACTGGCCACTATCAATGAGACGCTTGCCGGGCTTGGTGCGCAGTTTGGCCAGAATGTTCTGGGCGATGAGAAGGGCTGGTCGCTGATCCTCACCGCAGACGACGAGCTTGCCGGCCTGCCGGGCTTTCTGCTCGATGCCATGGCAGGGGCTGCGCGCGAACGGGAAGCGCCGGAAGGTGCGCATGCCGTCACGCTGTCGCGCTCGATCATCGAGCCTTTCCTCACCTTCTCATCCCGAAGGGACCTGCGCGAACAGGCGTTCGGCGCCTGGGTGAAGCGCGGTGAAAATGGCGGCGAGCGCGACAATGTCGCAATCGTGCGTCAGATCCTGGCGCTGCGGGCCGAAAAGGCAAAGCTGCTGGGCTATGCGAATTTTGCCGCCTACAAGCTTGACGACACGATGGCAAAGACGCCCGACAATGTGAACGCTCTTTTGATGAAGGTCTGGGCGAAGGCCCGCGCCAAGGCGCTGGAAGAAGCATCGGATCTCGCAGGCCTGATGGCCGAGGATGGCATCAATGGCGCGGTGCAGCCCTATGACTGGCGTTATTATTCGGAAAAGCTGCGCGAGCGCCTGTTTGATTTTTCCGAATCGGAACTGAAACCCTATCTGCAGCTGGAAAAGATGATCGAGGCCTCATTCGATGTCGCGCATCGTCTGTTCGGCATCACGCTGACCGAAGTGAAGGATGTTCCCGCCTATCATCCGGATGTGCGGGTCTTTGAGGTTCGCAACGAGGAAGGCGTGCTGATTGCCATGTTCCTCGGCGATTATTTTGCCCGTTCTTCCAAGCGGTCCGGCGCCTGGATGAGCGCGTTTCAGAGCCAGCACAAGCTGCAGCTGAAGAATGGCAGCATGGGCGAGCTGCCGATCATCTATAATGTCTGCAATTTCGCCAAGCCGGCACCGGGCAAGCCCGCACTTCTATCGCTGGATGATGCGCGCACGCTGTTTCACGAATTCGGCCACGGTCTGCACGGCATTCTGTCGAATGTCACCTATCCGTCCGTCTCCGGCACCGGCGTCTCGCGCGATTTCGTCGAACTGCCCTCGCAGCTTTACGAACACTGGCTGACCGTGCCGGAAATCCTGACGCAATATGCCGTGCACTACGAGACCGGCGAACCGATGCCCAAGGCGCTGCTCGACAAGGTTCTTGCCGCCCGCACCTTCAATTCTGGCTTCAACACGGTGGAGTTCACCTCTTCGGCTCTGGTCGATATGGCGTTCCACACTCGTTCGGAGGCCGTGGACGATCCGATGGCCGTGCAGGCGCAGGTGCTAGCCGACATCGGCATGCCATCCTCCATCGTCATGCGCCATGCCACCCCGCATTTCCAGCATGTGTTTTCCGGCGATGGCTATTCGGCCGGCTATTATTCCTACATGTGGTCGGAAGTGCTGGATGCGGATGCCTTTGCCGCCTTCGAGGAAAGCGGAAATGCGTTTGATCCGGTCATGGCGCGCAAGCTGAAGAACAACATCTATTCGGTCGGCGGCTCCATCGATCCGGAAGAAGCCTACAAGGCCTTTCGCGGCAAGCTTCCGGATCCAGACGCCATGCTGCGCAAGAAAGGTCTTGCCATGGTGGGCGAGCTTTCCGGTAGCGACGCTTAAGGTGTTGCTGATCTAGGGATTTCGACCATATTCGATGGGAATGGTTCCCATCAAAATTGCTGTCGAGAAAATCGCCAAACTGTCGCATAGAATTCATGCGACTCTCCTATCGGGGAGCTCCTTTCATCAGGGTTCCCCGTCATGGCTCCGATCATCCGCGCCGAAAATGTCCGCAAGACTTTCGTCCAGCGCGTGCCGCAGCCGGGCGTGATCGGTGCCCTGCGCGGCTTTCTGTCGCCGGTCACCCGGCCGGTGCATGCGGTAGAAGACATTTCCTTCTCGATCGCGGCTGGCGAGGCGGTCGGCTATCTCGGGCCAAACGGTGCCGGCAAGTCCACCATGATCAAGATGCTGACAGGCATCCTGTCGCCCTCGTCCGGTGAGGTGTCCGTGCTTGGGCGCCATCCGCAGGCCAAGCGGATGGCCAATGCGAGGCAGATCGGCGCTGTGTTTGGCCAGCGTACCCAGTTGTGGTGGGAACTGCCGCTGTTTGAAAGTTTCGAACTGCACCGGCGCCTCTACCGCATGCCGGTGGAGGTCTTCGAGCGCAACCGATCCGAGCTGACGCAGATGATGGGGCTGACGTCCTTTCTGCAGCGCCCGGTCCGTCACTTGAGCCTTGGTCAGCGCATGCGGGCTGAAATCGCCATGGCGCTGATGCACGAACCGAAAATCCTGTTTCTCGATGAGCCGACAATTGGGCTTGATGTGGTTGCCAAGGATGTGGTGCGCAAGTTCCTGTCACGCATCAACCGCGAACGCGGCACGACCATCATTCTCACCACCCATGACCTGCAGGATATCGAGGAGATTTGCCCGCGACTGATCATGGTCGATGACGGGCGGCTTCTGTTCGACGGTGCAATCCCCGAAATGCGGGCCCGTTTCGGGGCGCGCCGCCGGCTGACGCTGGAATTTTCCAGCGAACCGGAGACGGTGCATGTCGAAGGCGCCGAGTTGTGCGGCGGTGAGGGCCTGGTACGCGAATTCCTCCTGCCGGACGATGGCCGCTCGCTGGTGCAGCTCCTGGCCGCACTCAAGGCGGATGCGGATCTGCGCGATATACGTCTGCATGAGCCGGGCATCGAGGAGATCATCCGCACGCATTATCAGTCGAGGCCGGCGATATGAGCGCCTTTCTTGCGCTGATCCGGGCCTCATTTCAGCGGGAGGTCGAGCATAGGTCGAAAATGCTTGTCCGCATTCTGGGTGGGCTGATCGAGATCCTCGCCCGCATTTCCATCTGGCAGGCCGTTTTTGCCGGGCATGGCACAATGAACGGCATATCGTTGCCGCAGATGATTACCTATGCGCTGATCGGCGGTACCATCCTGTCGAGCTGGGATGCAACGATGATCGTGCGTGATGTCGGCACGACGATCCGCACGGGTGCCATTGGTGCAACGCTGCTGCGGCCGGTCAACTATCCCGTAATGCTGCTGGCCGAACAGCTTGGCTCGCGGCTTTTCGACTGGGTCATGACATCGCTGCCGGTCATTGCCATCATGGGTTTGATTTATGGTGTTCAGCCGCCGGCCAGCCTTGGCCATGCCATCCTGTTTCTTGGCTTTCTGGCCGTGTCCCTGGCGATCCTGATGCTCAGCGCCATCCTGATCGGCCTGTTTTCCTTCTGGGTGTTTGATGCACATTCGCTGGAATGGTTCTTGCGTGGCCTGCTCACCGTCCTGTCCGGTGGGCTGGTGCCGATCTGGTTTTTCCCGTCAGGCCTGGCAAAAGTGGCGCATGTCCTGCCGTTTTCGTGGATCACCTATCATCCCATGGCAATCTATCTGGGGGAGCGTGATGTCGTGACCGGTATCATATACCTCGCTGCCGGAATGGGCTGGTCTGTGGTTCTGGGCGGGCTCGTTGCCTTTGTCTGGTCGCTTGCCTGCCGGCAAGTGGTCGTTCAGGGAGGCTGAGCCATGCGTGAAACTCTATCGCTGTGCCTCTATCTCATGCGGCTACGGGTGCGCACCCGGCTGGAATTCCGTGCCAGCCTGATCATTTCCTGGATCGCTCAGGCCTTCGGCTATATTGGTGTTTTTGCCTCGATCTGGATTATCCTCACCCGCTTCGAGACGCTTGGGGGCTGGACCTGGCCGCAGATGGCCTTGCTGCTTGGGTTTCACACGCTGGGCTATGCGCTGGGCGCCTGCTTCACGCTGGTCCAGTTGCGCCGCATGGAAGAAATCGTGCTGGGCGGCGAATTCGATACGCTTCTGGTGCGTCCGATCAACCCCTGGGCCTATCTGGTGTTTTCCGGCTTCAACATTGAATATGGCGGGCATGTCCTTCTCGGCATTGGCATCATCGCCTGGTCCCTGCCGCAGCTTTCCATTGATTGGAACATGGCAACCTTCACCCTCATTGTCGGCGGCCTGATCAGTTCGGCTTTGATCACGGCCTCCATGCTGACCATGATCGGTGCCTGCGCACTACTCCTCGGACGCGCCCGCTATCTCTTCGGCATTTTCTTTGATTTCTGGGAATTGTCGCGTTACCCGGCGTCTATTTTCGCGCCCATCTTCCAGATGGCACTGCTGACCGTCATTCCGCTTGGTTACATGGCCTATGTGCCGGTTTCTGTTCTTCTTGGCCGGCCGGTCGCCTATCTTGGGTCCCTGGCGCCCTTCGCCACGCTTGCCGCCGGCCCGCTTTCAGTGCTTGCGGCCATTGCCTTCTGGCGTTTCTGCCTTTCACGCTATCAGGGCCGTGGCGGCTGAGGCCTCCCGCAACCCATCCCTTAACCCATGATTCACCCGCCCCCTTTCGCATTTGCGAAAAACAGGGTAAGAGCCCCTCAAAGTAACAGGCGTGCCAGCGGCATTTGCGCCAGAGCCATCAGAGATCCTCAATATGAAAATTCGCAATATCGCGATCATTGCGCACGTTGACCATGGGAAAACGACCCTTGTTGACGAACTCCTGAAGCAGTCCGGTTCGTTCCGTGAAAACCAGCGCGTTGCAGAACGCGTGATGGATTCGAACGATCTGGAAAAGGAGCGTGGCATCACCATTCTCGCCAAGGCCACCTCGGTGGAGTGGAAGGGTGTGCGCGTCAATATCGTCGATACTCCCGGCCACGCCGATTTCGGCGGCGAAGTCGAGCGTATTCTGTCGATGGTGGATGGCGCAATCGTTCTGGTTGACAGCTCTGAAGGCCCGATGCCGCAGACCAAGTTCGTGGTCGGCAAGGCGCTGAAGGTTGGTCTTCGCCCGATCGTGGCGATCAACAAGATCGACCGTCCCGATGGCCGCCATGAAGAAGTCATCAACGAAGTCTTCGACCTCTTCGCCAGCCTTGATGCGACCGACGAGCAGCTCGACTTCCCGATCCTTTACGGTTCCGGTCGCGATGGCTGGATGAACGTGGCGCCGGAAGGCCCGAAGGACAAGGGCCTGGCCCCCCTGCTGGACCTCGTGCTGGAACATGTTCCGGAGCCGAGCGTCGGCGACGAAGACGGCGCCTTCCGCATGATCGGTACGCTTCTGGAAGCCAACCCCTTCCTCGGCCGCGTCATCACTGGCCGCATCCATTCCGGCTCGATCAAGCCGAACCAGTCCGTCAAGGTTCTGGGACAGGATGGCAAGCAGATCGAAAGCGGCCGTATCTCCAAGATCCTCGCCTTCCGCGGCATCGAGCGCACGGCGATCGATGAAGCCCATGCCGGCGACATCGTGGCAATTGCCGGCCTTTCCAAGGGCACGGTTGCTGATACGTTCTGCGATCCGTCCGTAATGGAAGCGCTGGAAGCCCAGCCGATCGATCCGCCGACGGTTACCATGTCCTTCCTCGTCAACGATAGCCCCCTGGCCGGCACCGAAGGCGACAAGGTGACGAGCCGCGTCATCCGCGACCGTCTGTTCAAGGAAGCCGAAGGCAATGTGGCGCTGAAGATTGAAGAATCGGAGGGCAAGGATTCGTTCTTCGTCTCCGGTCGTGGCGAATTGCAGCTGGCGGTTCTCATCGAAACCATGCGCCGCGAAGGCTTCGAGCTTGCCGTATCGCGTCCGCGCGTCGTCATGCACAAGGACGAGAACGGCACCCTGATGGAGCCGATCGAGGAAGTCGTCATCGACGTGGATGAAGAACATTCCGGCGTGGTCGTCCAGAAAATGTCCGAGCGCAAGGCCGAAATGACCGAACTGCGTCCTTCCGGCGGCAATCGCGTGCGTCTGGTGTTCTTTGCACCGACCCGTGGTCTGATCGGCTACCAGTCCGAACTGCTTACCGACACGCGCGGCACGGCCATCATGAACCGTCTGTTCCATGATTATCAGCCGTTCAAGGGTGAAATCGGTGGCCGTTCCAACGGCGTGCTTCTGTCCAACCAGTCCGGCGAAGCCGTGGCCTATGCCATGTTCAACCTGGAAGATCGCGGCCCGATGATCATCGAGCCGGGCGAAAAGGTCTATATGGGCATGATCGTCGGCATCCACACCCGTGACAACGATCTGGAAGTCAACGTTCTGAAGGGCAAGCAGCTCACCAACATCCGCTCGGCCGGCAAGGACGAAGCTGTTCGCCTGACCCCGCCGATCCGCATGACGCTTGACCGTGCGCTGTCCTGGATCCAGGACGACGAATTGATGGAAGTGACGCCGAAGTCCATCCGTCTGCGCAAGATGTATCTTGATCCGAACGATCGCAAGCGCTTCGGCAAGGCACGCGTTGCTTAAGCCAGCCAGCCTCGATTTTCGAAAAACCCCGGTGCAAACCGGGGTTTTTGTGTCTTGCGATGGGCTTCCCGTCTTGTTCCCAGGGTTAAAAAGAGATTAACTTGGGATGTTGGTTCGTTGTCCAGATACTGCCGACCATGATGGTTGTTCCGGGTCTGGCCGCAACGCACCGGCAGCGGCGAGACCAGAGTATTGTCATGAAGACATTATCCATCGACGTGCGGCGCGCAGAGCCGCAGGATGCTCGGGATGTATCCGAGGTTCACCGGTTGGCCTGGAATCAGGCATATGCCGGGATTATTCCCCACAAGCCGCTCACCGAAATGCTGGAGCGGCGGGACGAGGCCTGGTGGCGCCGTGCCGCCCGTGGCCCTTCCACGCTGCTGGTGCTGGATGTGGCAGGCACGATTGCCGGCTATGCCACGATCGGTCTCAACCGCGCCCGTGCGCTGCCGCAGGATGGCGAGATCTACGAGATCTATCTGCGTCCGGAATTCCAGGGTATCGGCCTTGGGCGGCGGCTATTTGGTGAGACACGGCGCCTGTTGAAGTCGCTCGGCTGCAACGGGCTTGTCGTCTGGTGCCTGGAAGACAGCGAACATGCAACGCGGTTCTTCCGCCGGCATGGCGGTCTTGATCTTGCCGAGGGCATGGAGGATTTCGCCGGCGTGCACTTGCGCAAGATTGGTTTCATCTGGCCCTGACCGTTTCCCTCTCCAGCCTCGGGCTGTCGCCGGCTAAGCTTCGCTACAGCTGTTAAAGCCTGTGTTGCAATGCATCAGTTTTCCCAGTATCGAGGCTGCACCATGAAACGCTCTCGGGGAGAAACATGCGTATTGATGCGATCAAGATCGGCAAGAACCCGCCGGACGACGTAAACGTCATCGTTGAAGTGCCGGTCGGTGGCCATCCGATCAAGTATGAGATGGACAAGGATGCCGGCGCACTGATCGTCGACCGCTTCCTCTACACGCCGATGACCTATCCGGGCAATTACGGCTTCGTTCCGCATACCCTGTCGGAAGATGGCGATCCGGTGGACGTTCTCATCTGCAATACCCGTCCGCTTGTGCCGGGCTGCGTCATCAATGTTCGCCCGATCGGCGTCATGATCATGGAAGACGATGGCGGCAAGGACGAGAAGATCCTGGCTGTTCCGGCTCCGAAGCTGACCCAGCGCTATGACAAGATCAACAATTACACCGACCTGCCGGACATCACGCTGAAGCAGATCGAGCACTTCTTTGAGCACTATAAGGATCTGGAACCCGGCAAATGGGTGAAGATCGGCGGCTGGCAGGATGTGACTGTTGCCAAGCGCCTGATCGTCGAGGCGATCGACCGCTACAACGCACAGAAGTAATCAGCGCGCCGTCAGTCTATCCAGTCTGTTGATCACATCCTCCGGGTCGCCATCGATCCGGAGGATTTTTTTGCGCGCTGTTTCGCCGGACAGGATGGAAATCGAGGATTTCGGAACTTTTAGCCACTTGGAAAGCAGCTGGATCAGCGCCTTGTTGGCCTTGCCGTCCTCCGGCACAGACGTGACGCGTGCCTTTAGCCACATATCGCCATCGCCCGACGGTTCCACGCCTTCCACCGCGTCGCGGGAAGCATTGGGTGTCAGGCGTACTGTCAGGCGCACATGGTCTGCAAGGCGGCTATAGGCGGGACGTCACATCACCGCCGGCACGATCGTCGTCCACATCAGCGAGCGGATGAAGAAGATCAGCAGCAGAAGGATGATCGGCGAGATGTCGATACCGCCCAGATTGGGCATGAAGCGGCGGATTGGACGCAGAGCCGGTTCCGTCAGATTGTACAGCATGGTGCCGATCGAACCGACGAACTGGTTGCTGGAATTGATCACGTTGAAGGCGTAGAGCCAGGAAAAGATCGCGCTGGCAATAAGGACCCAGGTGTAAAGGTTCAGGGCCAGGTCGATAGTCTGAAACAGCGCGAGCATTCATATCTCCATATCTCTAGTTGACAGACATGTAGACATTGGTGACTTAAGCGGCAAGAGCCGAGGCGTGGCCTATGGCGAATCATGTTTAACAGGCGCCGCCTCCTCAAATCGTGCGACGCCGAAAGCGAAACTATGTCGATGACCGCCGCCGATGATCGCTTCGCCGCGTTCCGTTCCAGCTCCTACACCCGCTTCTTCTTCTGCCGGTTCTTGGCGGCCTTCGCGACCCAGATCGTCAGCGTTTCGGTCGGATGGCAGATGTATGATGTCACTGGCAATGCGCTTTATCTCGGGCTGATCGGGCTCTTCCAGTTCCTGCCCTCACTGCTGCTGATCCTTGTTACCGGCTCTGTCGCAGACAGGTACAATCGCCGTGCGATCGTGGCAACCTGCCTGCTGCTCGCAGCCCTGTGCACGGCAGCCCTTCTCTTCCTGACGGTAACCCACAGTTTCTCGCCTTGGCCGGTCTTTGCCATCCTCGTCGTCTTCGGCGTCGAGCGTGCCTTCATGGGGCCGGCGGTGCAGTCGCTCGCACCCAATCTGGTGCCGGAAAAGGATCTGCCGAATGCCATCGCGTGGAATTCGTCCTCTTGGCAGACGGCCTCGATCCTTGGCCCGGTGGCAGGTGGCCTGCTTTATGGTGCAAGTGCGGTTGCGGCCTATTCCACGGCTCTGGTGTTCATGCTGGGCGCCATGGTGCTGATCATCAGCATTCCAAAGCCCGCTCAGCGCACCGCCGCCTCCAAGGCCGTCAGCTGGACGACGATCCTTGCCGGCTTCCGTTTCATCTCCTCTGAAAAAGTGGTGCTCGGCGCTATCTCGCTTGATTTGTTTGCCGTGCTGCTTGGCGGTGCGGTGGCGCTGATGCCGATCTTTGCCCGTGATGTTCTGGACCTTGGCCCCTGGGGCCTTGGCCTCCTGCGGGCCGCTCCCGGTATTGGTGCCATCGTTGTCGCCGTGCTGCTGGCAGCCTATCCGATCCGCAAGCATGCAGGCCTTGCGATGTTTGGCGGCGTTGCCCTCTTCGGCATTGCAACGGTCATCTTCGGATTGTCGCAGACGGTGTGGCTGTCCATCGCGGCACTGATGCTGATGGGTGCCTCCGACATGATTTCCGTCTATGTGCGCGAAAGCCTGATCATGCTGTGGACGCCGGACGAGGTTCGGGGCCGCGTCAATGCGGTCAACATGGTGTTTGTCGGCGCATCCAATGAACTCGGTGAATTTCGCGCCGGCACGATGGCACATGTCGTGGGGGCCGTGCCTGCGGTCGTCATCGGCGGTTTCGGCACCCTGGCCGTGGCCGTCATCTGGGCTCTGGGCTTTCCCAAGCTGCGCAAGATTGACAATCTCGACGCGCCGTCCAATCCCTGATCGGGTTTATTCCGCCGCGCTCAGCTTCGACAGGGCCGGTCGTTCGGCCTCTGCTTCTTTACGACGAAAGACAAGGTCGAGAAACTCCGAAAGCCAGGCCTTCAGCGGCGCATCAAAGAACATCCGGCCTTCCAGGTGTTCGCGGCCCTGCTGGGCATTGGGAAGCACGAAGCGGGAAGCGCCGCGCACCACCCAGCTATGCATCATGGCGCGGGTCAGCTCTGCATGGAACTGCACGCCCCAGGCATTCTCGCCATAGCGGATGGCCTGGTGCGGATAGGTATCGCCTTCGGCCAGCAGCTTCACGCCGCGCGGCACATCAAAGCCTTCGCGGTGGAAATGATAGACCATTTTCGGCCAGTGCATCAGAAGCCTGCCATGCTCGGTGGGGCGTAGCGGATACCAGCCAATCTCGGTCATGCCTTCGTGGTCAGGACCGACCTTGCCGCCCAGATTGCGCACCAGCATCTGGGCGCCGAGACAGATGCCGAGATAGGGCTTGTTTTCGCGGAGGGGCACGGAGATCCAGTCGATCTCGGTTTTGACATAGGGTTCGGGATCATTGGCGCTCATCGGACCGCCGAAGATCACGGCGCCTGCATGGTCGGCCAGTGTGGCGGGCAGCGGATCACCCAGCACCGGGCGGCGAATATCGAGCGGATAGCCCTTGTCCACCAGCATCTGTCCCACCCTTCCGGGTGAGGAACGTTCCTGGTGAAGAACGATCAGGATCGGAGCCTTGTCCGTCCGGCGGGGAGGGGTCATCAGCATTCGTCTATCCTCAGTCGCCTCCCGTATCGCCTCCCACGGTCCTTTCAGCAACCTTCTGTCTTTCCACGACCCGGTCACGGGATGACACGCCCAGAAGATCCGCGATCCTCCAAATCACATGATCTTCCATCTCGCTGCGTTCGCCATCGGCATAGACCAGATCCCAGAGGGCTCCCACCAGCGCGACGCATTCATCCGGACCAAGATGCCGTTTAAGATCGGAGGTAAACCGATAATAGTCAACTGCCTCGGAGCCTGCTTCCTGCCCCGCCTCGATCAGTGCTTGAAGCTGGTTCTTGTCCAGCTGGTAGCGCTCGCGCAAAAGCGCCTCCAGACGCTGCCGTTCCGTGTCCGAGACGCGGCCATCCGCTTCCATCACTTGGAAGCAGAGCCCGGCAAAGGCGACACGCGGATCATCGGGCGCAAATGTGTCATGCGGCCGATCTGCGGCCAGATCCTGGAAGAAATCGAGAATACGATCGAACATCGGCAGCCTTAAAACAGTTTGAGCCGGGTTGGCGCCTCGGTGATGGCTGTCGTGTCCTTGACACCCGGATCATCCGGCGGACGGCCATTGAAGGGATCGGCACCATTGATCGGTAGCGGCTTTGCGACTGGCGTTGCGACGGCCACGGCAGCCGCAACAGGCTTCACATCCTTTGCCTTTGGTTCCTCCCGGCCTGCTACGACGGTTAAGGGCTGGCTGCGCGAAGGCGCGGGCTCGGCCGAAATGACTGGCTCCAGAACCGGATCAATGGGGGCCTCCTTGACTGGCGGCAGGCTGGCAATGGCGGTATCCGCCGCCAGCGTGCCTTCCTCGATCGGGCCTTCCAGCTGGCCGAACGGACGCTTCCATTCGAAGGCATCGAGACGACCGGTTACCGGAGAGAGCGGCAGCCAGTGTTCGGAGACGACGCCATCGGCCACCCAGGACGGATCGCGCGGCGCGCGAAGCGCCTGGTTCAGCCAGTGGCGTACGCGGCCCTGATCGCCCGTTTCGTTTTCCTCGATATCGGCCAGCAGAAGATAGGTCGCTTCACGCGCATCCATGCGCAGGGAGGCTTGCGCCTTTTCCCGCGCTTTGGTGAAATCCTTCGTGTCGAGCGCCGCTGAGGCAACTGCCAGCAGGGATTCCGGGTTGTTCGGCTTCAGTGCTTCGAGCTTCTCGGCACGCTTCAGACGGTCTGCGGCACTGTCGCCGCTGCGCGCCCGCACATAGGCGGCGGCCACATCCGGATGCGGCTTGATCTTCCAGAGGCCTTCGAGCACCGAGGCTGCCTTGCGCAGATTATCTTCGCGAAGGTAGGCTTTTGCGGCAATGATGCCGGCAGGCACCAGATCCTTAGCCAGCTTCAGTGCTGCATGGGCATCGTCGCGGGCACCTTTCGGGTCGCCTTCCAGACGCTCGGTGGCACGCGCCGTCAAAAGCACGGCCTTCCAGCGATCGCCCTGCTTCCTGTCAATGACATTGGCGATTTTCTGCTGGTCGAGAAGGCGGATGGCATCCTCCCAGCGGCCGGCCTGACAGCGATATTCGAGCGTGGCTTGCGCAGCCCAGGGCAGGTAGGGCGCGGTTTCCACCGCAGCCTCGGCATATTGCCGGGCGGCATCATTGGCGCCCAGGCGCCGGGCCTCCATGTAGAGACCGCGAAGGCCAAGCTCGCGGGTTTCCGGATCATCGGCCATCTTTTCGAATTTTTCGCGTGCTTCCTCGTAGCGCCCTTCGATGAGGGCCGTCTGCGCTTCCAGAAGATGGATCAATGGCTCCTGGTCGGCGCGCAGCAGTCCACGGGCGCGGGCTGTCATCTTGCGCGCCAGCAGCGCATTGCCGGAACCGGCGGCGATCAGACCCGTCGACAGGGCCTGGTAGCCACGGTCACGTTTTCGCGCACGAAAGAAGCGGCGCATGGAATGCGGCGAGGTCCAGATGGTCTGTATCACCCACCAGACGAACATCACGGCAAAGATCAGCGCGACGATGACGGTGGCGGCCACCATCAGGCTCGTCTCGATCAACTGGTTCTGCCAGGTGATCGAAATGAGGCCTGGCCTGTCGGCCAGCCAGGAAAAGCTCCAGCCAAGCGCCAGTGTCACGATCGCGAAGATAAACAGACGGATCATTCAGGTCTCCTCAGCCGTTCGAACCGGCACTGGTCATGGCCCGCGTCAGGGTGCCGTTCATCAGGTCTTCCACCTCGATGCGCGCATCCAGCGCCTGACGGAAATCGGCGGAAGCCTGTCTTGCGGCCTCGGGCAGCGCATTCCATTCGCCAATCGCAGCCTTCAGGTCGCCATTCTTCACCCGCTCCTCGAAGCGGGCCACCACGGCTTCCGGTGTGTCGCCGGCCACGTCGCCGACGGGCCTTACCTTCACGACGCTGAGCGCACTCGCCATTAGCCGTGCGGCAATACCCTGGTTGGGGTCCGGTCTGTTCAGCGTATCGAAAATCGCATTGGTGGCGGCAGGAAGCCGGCGAGCAAGGTCCGCGCGGGTCGGCACGCCCTGATCGGCATAGGCCTTCAGCGCTTCAACGGCCGGATCATCCGGCGCGACCTGTGCGAATGTCTGGAGTTCGGCGGCAAAGGAGCCGCCGCGTTCTGTTGCAGCCTTCAGGGCGGCTGCGGCCAGTGCGCGGGCCACGGCCTGTTCGGCACCCGGCTGGTTGACCTCGGTTTCCAGCGCGCCGAGACGCTCGGTCAGTTGAGACGTGCCGGCGGCTGTCCCCTCCGTCGATGATTTGAGGCTGGCAAGTTCTGCCTGGAGTGCGACCAGCCGTTGTTCCAGATCGCTTGACACGCCATTGCCGGCCTTGGCTTCCAGCGCTTCGATGCGGGCGGTGAGATCCGGGTTTGCAGCGGTCTTGGGCGCATTGCGCAATTGCGCCACCTCCTGGCGCAATTCGTCCAGCGCGGCGGAACTGGTGGCAGGCGCTTGATTGTTGAGGCCGGGCAGGTATCCGGCATATTGCATGCTGCCGGCCAGCAGCAGGGCAACCAGACCGCCCAGAATGCCGCTGGCGGCCAGTGCTGAGGCCGATGTGCCCTTGGGCTGCGGCTGGGGCGCCGGTGTCGCCATTTCGCGCATTGGCTCATCCATCGGCGGCGAGGGCGGTTCAGACGCTGTCGATGCTATGGTCTCCGGCGTGTCTTCCTTGGCACTTTCGTTTGCAGCACTGGCAGTGGCGAAGGGCGATACAAAGGCCGGCTCCGGCGTCTGCTCATCGGCAACCCGGTCTGCTGCCGGTGTATCAGTCACGCTCTCGACCGGCGGTGTTTCCACCGGATCTGTGCCATTGCTGCTGATCGGACCTGCGATCGGCTTTGCCTGATCGGCTGCCAGATCGATCGTCACCGGTGTCTTCTCCGATCGGGAACGGCGGGGCGGCTTATCGGAAACCATGGCAACCTCATTCTGGACTGTCTGCTGTAAACCTAGTCAGCCAGACGGTGGATGGAAAGAGGCTAGAGGGATTTTGGTTCCAGACGCGACGAAAGAAGAAGCAGAAGGTCGTCTTCGGTGGGGTTTGCGGCAACCGCCACATCAAGGCCAGTCCCTGCCGGAATGGCTTCGGCCACCTGCGCGCTGAGGCACAGTGCACGGATACCGGACAGATGCCCCAACCTCTGGCTGACGTCCTTGTGGCTCAAGAATAGCCTTGCGGCGTGCCTTGAATAAAACAGCACGGCATCGGGGCGGGGGGAAAGGCTTTCAAGCTCGGCCGAAGACCATTCCGTCTCCTGCATGTCATAGGCTGTGACCGTTTGAAAGCGTATGCCGGCCTTCACCAGCCCCTCTTCAAATGCCGGTGAACGGGGAGAGCCGGCCAGGTAAAGCAGCGCGCCGATACCTCTTTCGGCCAGTTGCTGCGCCAGCAGTTCCCCGGTGCCGGGGCCGGCGGTGACGGACAGAAAGCCTGCTTTGCGGGCGGCCTCTGCGCTGGCCTCGCCCACGGTGAAGACCGGTGTTTTTGCGTGCGCCTCGATATCGGCCGGCGACACGGCACGGATGGCTTCGGCGCTGGTAAAGGCAATCGCAGCTGGCTTTGTCGCCAAAGCCTCTGCCACTGCCTCGCGGTGGTGGCGCGGTTGGGTGAGCGGCAGCAGAACAGGTTCGTGACCGAGCTGCCGCAGCTTTTCGGCCGTGCGGCGCCCGCTGTCTAAAGGACGGGTCACGATCACCCGCATGGCCGTCAGGTCCAATCGCTGAAGAAGCCTGAGCCGGCGGCCGCGCGCACCATTGTGCCGGCCTTGGCGCCGATCTTGCCGGCCTCGTCGCGCAGGCCGTCCAGCTCGACGCCATGTTCCTGCGCGCCGTCCGGTGTCAGGATCAGACCGGAAAATTTCAGGTGCGCGCCCTCGCAGATCGCATAGCCGGCAATCGGTGTGCGGCAGGAGCCATCGAGGGCGGCGAGAAATGCCCGCTCGCAGGAGACGGCATCCCAGGTATCGCGGTCATTGATCGCCTCCAGCAGTTCCAGAACGCGGCGGTCGCCGATCCGGCTTTCGATGCAGATCGCCCCTTGCGCCGGTGCCGGCGGAAAATCCTGCGGGTCCATCAGCTGTGTCGCGACATCTGACAGCGACAGGCGGTTGAGGCCGGCCAGCGCCAGAAGCGTGGCATCCACCTGGCCTTCCTCCAGCTTGCGCAGCCGCGTTTCCACCAGCCCCCGGAAGGTGATCACGGAAATATCCGGCCGGCGCCTGCGGATCAGCGCCTGGCGGCGCAGCGAGGAGGAGCCGATGACGGCGCCATCCGGCAGCGCCATCAGCGTCGGTGCGCTGCGCCCGATAAAGGCGTCGCGGAAATCCTCGCGCGGCAGATAGGCGGAAAGTTCAAGTCCCGCCGGCAGCATGGTCGGCATGTCCTTGGACGAATGCACGGCAAAATCCAGCTCTCCCGTCAGAAGCTGGGCTTCCAGCTCCTCGGTAAATAGGCCCTTGCCGCCGACTTCCGAAAGCGGCCGGTCGGTGATGCGGTCACCCTTGGTGGACAGAACGATGATCTCGAACATCTCTTCCGGCAGGCCATGCGCCGTCATCAGCCGGGCACGGGTTTCTGAGGCCTGGGCAAGCGCCAGCGGGCTGCCGCGCGTGCCGATCCGGAAAGGTTTTGTTTGCATCTGAAGTCATCCGTTGTTACGCGATAGCTTCGTAACCGGCTTTGGCTGGCATCGCAATTCATCCGAACGCTTCATGACCCGCTTCCTGCGCATCCTCGGCATCGAAACCAGCTGCGACGAAACCGCAGCATCCGTCGTGGTTCGCCACGCAAACGGCGAGGGCGAAATCGTCTCCGACGTCGTTTTGTCGCAGCTCGAAGAGCATAGCGCCTTTGGCGGGGTGGTGCCGGAAATTGCCGCGCGCGCCCATGTGGAAGCGCTGGACGGGCTGGTCGAAGAGGCGCTTGCCCGCGCTGGCGTGACGCTTGCCGATATCGACGCGGTGGCGGCAACTGCCGGCCCCGGTCTCATCGGCGGTTTGCTGGTCGGGCTGATGACCGGCAAGGCGATTGCCCGCGCCGCTGACAAGCCGCTCTATGCCATCAATCATCTGGAAGGCCATGCGCTGACGGCGCGGCTGACCGATGGCATTGATTTTCCCTATCTGATGCTGCTGGTGTCGGGCGGCCATACCCAGCTTGTGCTGGTGAAGGGCGTCGGCGAATACGAGCGATGGGGCACCACGATCGATGATGCGCTGGGCGAGGCCTTCGACAAGACGGCAAAGCTTCTGGGCCTGCCCTATCCGGGTGGTCCCGCGGTGGAAAAGGCCGCTCGTGCCGGTGATCCCTTGCGCTTTTCCCTGCCGCGGCCGCTGGTCGGCGAAGCCCGGCTTGATTTTTCCTTTTCCGGCCTGAAGACGGCCGTGCGCCAGGCAGCAACCGCCATCCAGCCGCTGACCGAACAGGATATTGCCGATATCTGTGCCTCCTTCCAGCATGCGATATCGCGCACCCTGAAGGACCGTATCGGTCGCGGTCTTGCCCGTTTTCGCGAGCGCTTTCCCCAGATGCCGCAGCCCGCATTGGTGGTGGCCGGTGGGGTTGCCGCAAATCAGGTGATCCGCACCACGCTGCAGGACCTGTGCGACACGCAGCATTTCCGCTTCGTCGCGCCGCCCATCAGCCTTTGCACCGATAATGCGGCGATGATTGCCTGGGCGGGGCTTGAGCGCATGGCGGCGGGCCTTCCTGCCGATGAGATTTCTGTTGCGCCCCGGTCGCGCTGGCCGCTGGACCAGGATGCCAAGACCCTGATCGGATTTGGAAAACGTGGAGCCAAGGCATGAGCGGACGTGACACGATTGCTGTTATCGGGGCCGGCGCCTTCGGCACGGCGCTGGCCACCGTCATTGCGCTGGAAGGCAAAGCGGATGTGACGCTGATTGGCCGCGATGCCTCGCTGATGGCGGATCTGCGTAATGATCGGGCGCATCACGCAGCCCTTCCGGGCGTCACCTTGCCGGATATGTTGCAATTCTCAGCCGAGCCGGAGGCCCTGCAGGCAGCTGGCATCGTGCTGTTTGCCATGCCATCCCAGGCGCATGGCGATGCCGCACGCCATTACGGCCCCTATTTGGCGGCTGATGCCGTCATCGTCAGCTGTGCCAAGGGCATTGAGCGATCAAGCGGGCGCCTGTTGACGCAAGTGCTGGAACAGGACCTGCCGCATCACCCGATCGCGGTTCTTTCCGGTCCCGGCTTTGCCGCCGATATTGCCCGTGGCCTGCCGACGGCGATGGCAGTGGCTGCCGAAGATACGGCAACCGCCGAGCGTCTGGCGCATAGTCTGTCTGGTCGTACCTTTAGGCTCTATGCCTCGACGGATCGCGCCGGCGTGCAGCTGGGTGGCGCCTTGAAAAATGTCCTGGCTATTGCCTGCGGTGTCGTGGAGGGCGCGGGTCTGGGCGATTCAGCCCGTGCAGCACTGATTGCCCGCGGGCTTGCCGAAATGTCGCGCCTCGTGACCGCCATGGGTGGACAGGCGGAAACCGTGCGCGGCCTTTCCGGTCTTGGCGATCTGGTTCTGACGGCCACCAGCCACCAGTCGCGCAATCTGCGCTTCGGCATTGGGCTTGGGCAAGGGCAGCCGGCAGATATGTCCGGCGGCGCGCTGATCGAAGGTGCCTATACGGCGGCCATTGCCGCGCGCCTTGCCGAACGGCATCAGGTGGAATTGCCGATTACCGATGCGGTGGCGGCCATCATCGAGGGCCAGCTTGGCGTTCGAGAAGCGATGGACCAGCTGATGTCACGACCGATCACCACGGAATAACCGAGAGACAGGAGAACGAACCCATGGCCCTCTTCGCCTTCGTATGCGCCGACAAGCCCGGCCACCTCAACGTCCGCATGGATACCCGCCCCGCGCATGTCGAGCATCTGAACGCGCTGAACGCATCCGGCGTGCTGAAAATGGCCGGCCCCTTTCTCGATAGCGACGGCAAGCCGAATGGCAGCCTGGTGATCGTCGAGGCCGAGACCATCGAAGAGGCGCGTTCCATCGCTGATGCCGATCCCTATACGAAGGCCGGTCTTTTCCAGTCCGTCGAGGTCAGGGCCTTCAACTGGGTCTTCAACAAGCCGGAGGCTTGAAGCGCGCATGGCATACTGGCTCTACAAGTCCGAACCCTTCAAATGGTCCTGGGAAATGCAGAAGGCCAAGGGCGCGGTTGGCGAGGAATGGACAGGCGTACGCAACTATCTGGCGCGCAACAACATGCGCAGCATGAAGATTGGCGACAAGGGCTTCTTCTACCACTCCAATGAGGGGTTGGAGGTCGTTGGCGTGGTCGAGGTCTGCGCGCTCTCGCATCCCGATTCCACGGCGGAAGGCGATCTGCGCTGGGACTGCGTGGATATCCGTGCGGTCTGCGATATGCCGAGGCCCGTGTCGCTCAAGGATGTGAAGGCCAATCCGCGCCTTGAAAAGATGGCGCTGGTCACCTCCATGCGGCTTTCGGTTCAGCCGGTGACGGAAGAGGAGTATTTCGAGGTCTGCCGCATGGGCGGGCTCGACAACCCGCCTCTATCTCCTGCCGAATAGGAGGTCGGCCTGAAGACCGAGCCGCGCGCCTTCATTCTGGCCAATACCAGCCTCGGATCTCCGCCGCATGTGCCGGAGATCCGGCTGCATCTGGCTGACGAGGCGCATGATCTCTGGCTGAAAACGGAAGAGGATCTGGAACAGATCGGTCTTCCGCCGCCCTTCTGGGCCTTTGCCTGGGCGGGTGGTCAGGGGTTGGCGCGTTACGTGCTCGATCATCCGCATATCGTGCTTGGCAGGTCGGTTCTGGATTTCGCCGCAGGCTCTGGTCTTGTGGGGATCTGCGCCCGCATGGCCGGTGCCGCCCACGTGCTGGCCGCCGATATCGACCCATGGGCGCAGGCTGCTGTTGCGCTGAACAGCCAGGCGAATGGCGTTTCCGTCGATTTCACCTCACACAACCTCATCGGCCTGCCGATAGAGCAGGATGTCGTGCTGGCCGGCGATGTCTTCTATGACCGTGCTTTTGCCGCAGAGCTTCTGCCCTGGTTTACCGGGATTGCGGATCGGGGAGGGCAGGTGATCGTCGGTGATCCCGGTCGTGCCTATCTGCCGAAGGAGCGGCTGGAGCCGCTCGCCACCTATCAGGTGCCCGTCACGCGAGCCTTGGAAGACAGCGAAGTCAAGAAGACCACCGTCTGGCGGTTCACCTGACCGGTCAGTTGCTGCCGCGGATAATGCAGATGCCGTTCTCATAGGCGCAGGCATTCGAGGCGTCAAACTGCGTGTCGGCAAAATCCTCGGCCACGGTGATGATCTTCACGCTGGGCGCCCCAAAGGGCAGGCGCGGATCGCGGGTGATATCGACGTCGCTGGCTATATAGATGCCATTGCCCTTCAGCCGCACAGCGGAAATGCCGCCCGAAAACGTGCCGAGCCCGCCAACCACCGAAGGCAGGCCATCGCCTCCCACCACGTCGCGTTGACGGTTCTGGCCGTCATGGCGGGTTCTTTGCCGATCCTGCGCGAATCTGTCGCGGTTGTCCGCTGTCTGTCGATGCATATCCGACCGAGAAGTGCTATCGCTTCTGCTGCCCGTGTATTCATGGCGAGCGGAAACACGTTCGCCGGCCTTGGAGAAACTGGTCGCAGCCAGAACAACGAGGGCGACAAACAGGCCGACTTTCAAAGACTTCGCCAGCATGGTGCGAGCTCCGGTTCGTGTGGTTAACGCAACGTTAACACAAACCGTATTCAATGGATCCTAACTTGGTGAAAAAGTGAAAGATTTTCTGCGTCATCAGTTAATGGCCGCCGTGATAAGACTGAAGTCTGCGGGGTGCTGGAGACCCCAATCGATTAAATTTAAAATCCTTCTGAATTTGGCTTGTGATCTGCCAGTTCGATGGATAAATCACCCGATGATGCAATGCACATATCTTCGGCATGGTGCATTGCCGGACGCGCTCCCGCGTGAATGCGCACCGAACGCCGCGAGGATATGATGGCGAATATGACAAAAAACCGGCCGCTGTCGCCGCATTTGCAAATTTATCGTTTTGTACCCACCATGGCCATGTCGATCATGCACCGCATTACCGGCGGCGCACTGTATTTTGGCACGGTTCTGGTCGCGGCCTGGTTGATTGCCGCCGCATCGGGCGAAGAATACTTCGCCTATGTGAACTGGTTCTTCGGTTCCATCGTAGGTCAGCTTATTCTGTTCGGTTACACCTGGGCAATGCTGCACCACCTGATCGGTGGTCTGCGTCACCTGATGTGGGACCTTGGCTACGGCTTTGACAAGGATTTCGCGACGCTGCTCGCCAAGGCCAATCTGGTGGCCTCCATTGCTCTGACCGTCCTTGTCTGGGCGGTTGTGCTGATCGTTCGCTGAGGAGCTGACTTTATGGATATGCGCACTCCCCTCGGGAAGGTTCGGGGCCTTGGCTCAGCAAAGAGCGGCACCGATCACTTCTGGAAGATACGCACCACTTCGGTGGCGCTTGTTCCGCTCATGCTGTTCTATGTGGTTTTCCTGATCATGTATGCAGGCAAGCCCTATGCTGATGTCGTCTCTGCTCTTTCCAATCCCTTCGTCGCGACCATCAATGCGCTGACGATTATTGCCAGCATCGTGCACATGAAGCTGGGCATGGAAGAGATCATCCAGGATTACATTCATTCGGAAGTGATGAAGCTTGCACTCCTGGTGCTCAACTCGTTCTTCTCGCTTCTGGTCGGCGGTCTCTGTCTTTTCGCCGCCTTGAAGATCGCATTCTGAGGTTCATCTCGTCATGGCATCGATCACTCCCCTTTCGCAGACCGGCAAGGCCTATACCTATGTCGACCATTCCTATGACGTGATTGTCGTGGGCGCTGGCGGCGCTGGCCTTCGCGCGACGCTTGGCATGGCCGAGCAGGGCTTCAAGACGGCCTGCATCACCAAGGTTTTCCCCACCCGCAGCCACACGGTTGCGGCGCAGGGTGGCATTGCAGCCTCGCTGCAGAACATGACGCCGGACAGTTGGCAGTGGCACCTTTACGATACCGTGAAGGGTTCTGACTGGCTCGGCGACGTCGATGCCATGCAGTACATGGTCATGGAAGCGCCCAAGGCCGTCTATGAGCTGGAACATTACGGCGTGCCCTTCTCGCGTAACGAGGAAGGCAAGATCTACCAGCGTCCGTTCGGCGGCCATATGCAGAATTTCGGCGCCGGCCCACCGGTGCAGCGCACCTGTGCCGCTGCCGACCGTACCGGCCACGCCATTCTGCACACGCTCTACGGCCAGTCGCTGAAGCACAATGCCGAATTCTTCATCGAATATTTCGCGCTCGACCTCATCATGTCGGATGATGGCCGCTGCACGGGCGTCGTAGCCTGGAACCTCGATGACGGCACCATTCACCGCTTTGCGGCCAAGATGGTGGTTCTGGCGACCGGCGGTTACGGCCGCGCCTATTTCTCGGCAACCTCTGCCCATACCTGCACCGGCGACGGTGGCGGCATGGTGGCGCGTGCCGGCCTGCCGCTGCAGGACATGGAATTCGTGCAGTTCCACCCGACCGGCATCTACGGCTCCGGCTGTCTGATCACAGAAGGTGCGCGCGGCGAAGGCGGTTACCTCGTCAATTCCGAAGGCGAGCGTTTCATGGAACGCTATGCGCCGTCCGCCAAGGATCTTGCCTCGCGTGACGTGGTCTCCCGTTGCATGACGCTGGAAATCCGCGAAGGCCGTGGCGTTGGCAAGAACAAGGACCACATCTTCCTGCATCTCGACCATCTCGACCCGGCTGTTCTGCATGAGCGCCTGCCGGGGATTTCCGAGAGCGCCAAGATCTTTGCCGGCGTTGACGTGACGCGCGAGCCGATCCCTGTTCTGCCGACCGTTCACTACAATATGGGCGGCATTCCGACGAACTATTGGGGCGAAGTGCTGAACGCCGATAGCAACAATCCGGAACGGCTGCTGCCGGGCCTGATGGCCGTTGGCGAAGCCGGGTGTGCATCCGTGCATGGGGCAAACCGTCTCGGCTCCAATTCGTTGATCGATCTCGTGGTGTTTGGCCGCGCGGCCGCTATCCGCGCCGGTCAGGTCATCGATCGCGTGTCTCCGGTGCCGGCCCTCAATGTCGCCGCCTGCGACAAGATCATGGATCGTTTCGACGGTCTGCGTCATGCCTCGGGTGCAACGCCGACAGCGGTGCTGCGCGACAAGATGCAGCGCGCCATGCAGGATGATGCCGCCGTGTTCCGCACGCAGGAATCGCTGGAATCGGGCTGCAAGCGCCTGTCGGCGATCTGGGGCGAGATGAAGGATCTGAAGGTCACCGACCGTTCGATGATCTGGAACTCGGATCTGGTCGAGACGTTGGAACTGCAAAACCTCATGGCCAATGCCATCACGACTGTCTACAGCGCCGAAGCGCGCAAGGAGAGCCGTGGCAGCCACGCCCGCGAGGATTACACGGATGGCGCCTTTGCCGGTCGTGATGACGTGACCTGGCGCAAGCATTCGCTGGCCTGGGTCTCCGAAGCCGGTGACGTGAAGCTTGATTACCGTCCGGTGCACACAGAACTTCTGACCGGTGGTATTGATCCTGCAAAGATCGAACCGAAGGCGCGTGTGTACTGAGATGCGGAAGATTGCCTTTCTTTCGCTTGTAATCGCCGCTGTTGTCGATGCGCAGCCTTTGATCGCCGCGGAGTCATACAAGCTGCGCGCTCCCGGCGGGATTGAGGCGCGCACCAGCAACGAAGTTGGCGTCTGGAAATCGGCGAAGGCAGCCAAGGGCGCCCACGAATCTTTGGTGATCGATAACCAGTTCATGTCAAAAGAACTTGCCTGCATCGTGCGCCCCGGCACCAAAGCTGAGGTGCTTGAGCGTGCCGAATCGGTTGCCATGGTTCGGGCCAGCAACGCGATGTTCGGCGGATGCAAGGGTTATGTGAAGACGGACTTCCTGTCGGCAAACTAGGATTTTATCATGGTAGAACTCGCTCTCCCGAAAAACTCCCAGATGACTGAGGGTAAGGTCTGGCCAAAGCCGGCCGGCGCCCAGAACGTCCGGGAATTCCGTATCTACCGTTGGAACCCGGATGACGGCCAGAATCCGAGCATCGATACATTCTATATCGACGTAGACGATTGCGGCCCGATGGTTCTCGATGGTCTGCTCTATATCAAGAACAATATCGATCCAACGCTGACGCTGCGACGCTCCTGCCGCGAAGGCATTTGCGGTTCCTGCGCCATGAACATCGATGGTGCCAATACGTTGGCCTGCACCAAGGGCATGGACGATGTGAAGGGCACCGTGAAGGTCTATCCGCTGCCGCATATGCCGGTGGTGAAGGATCTGGTGCCGGATCTGACCAATTTCTATGCCCAGCACCGTTCCATCGAGCCCTGGCTGAAGACGGTATCTCCGCCGCCGGCCAAGGAATGGAAGCAGAGCCATGAGGACCGCCAGAAGCTGGATGGTCTTTACGAGTGCATCCTGTGCGCCTGCTGCTCGACGTCCTGTCCGAGCTACTGGTGGAATGGCGACCGCTATCTCGGTCCTGCCGTCCTGCTGCAGGCCTATCGTTGGCTGATCGATAGCCGAGACGAAGCCAAGGGTGAGCGATTGGACAATCTGGAAGATCCCTTCCGTCTCTATCGTTGCCACACGATCATGAACTGCGCCCAGACCTGTCCAAAGGGTCTGAACCCGGCCAAGGCCATCGCCGAAATCAAGAAGATGATGGTCGAGCGTCGAGTCTGACCTTTCTCATCTGGCCTCTTGACCTCACGCGGTTGCGTCCCATCTGCGTGAGGTCGAGTCTGAATTGAAGCATTAGCGTCTTTCCATGGCTTGATTTGACACAACCTTTGACGATAATTCGAAGGTAGGCGTGCGCGTGGTGCGGGCGAAGGCGATATTGGGAGCTTTATAATGCAGTTGAGATATGTGGTGACCGGTGTTTTGGTCGCAGTATCGCTGGCCGGCTGCCAGCGGACCTCGTCCAATCCTTATAGCGATCTCCCGTCGCCGGCGCCCCTGCAGGCTCAGCCTGTTCCCTCCGTTCAGGCAGGGCAACTGCCGCCGCCGGGCATTGATGATCCTTCGCAGTTTCCAGCTGCACCGGCGTCCAATACGGCTGTGGCCTCGCTGCCGCCCGGTGGTGCCGGCGGCGCAGCACCGGCCACAGCGCTCGACGTCACAAAGGAATCCATGGTTGGAAACTGGCGGGTCAGCAGCGGCGGTGCAAGCTGTGACATGTTCCTGACGCTTACCAATCTCGGCAGCGGTGCACGTGGCGGAACGCGCGGCTGTGCCGGCGATCTCACCATGATGGGGTCCTGGGAAGTGTCCGGCAAAACGGTGCTGTTCAAGAACCGCAATGGCGATGTCATTGGTCGGGTCTACAAGAGCGCTGATACCCGCTTTGACGGAACGACCAATTCCGGGCAGCCGCTGAGCCTCAGCCGATAGACCGGGAGCCTTCGTGCTGCCGCGCCACAGGGCCTTTCAATGGCACAACTCCCAGACTACAATAACAGCGTCAGCGATGAGCTGAACTCGCTTACCTCTGCCGGCACGCTACAGATGGACGGTGCCCAGATGGCGGTTGCCGGAAAGCTCGATCATGTGCTGGCGCAATTGCGCGAGCGCGTGCCGGCTAGGAAGGCCAGCGCTCTCGGCTGGCTGTTTGCCAAGAAGAGCAGGCGCTCTGACCAGGGCATTCACGGTCTTTACGTTTATGGTTCCGTCGGGCGCGGCAAGACCATGCTGATGGACATGTTTTTTGCCAAGGCAACGGTGAAGCGCAAACGCCGCTGCCATTTTCATGAGTTCATGGCGGATGTTCATGGTCGCATCCATGCGCATCGCCAGAAGCTGAAGGCGGGGGAAACGAAGCAGGCCGATCCTGTGCCGCCGGTTGCCGCGCAATTGTTTGCCGAGGCCGAGCTTCTGTGTTTTGACGAGTTCTCGGTGACGGACATTGCCGATGCGATGATCCTGGGGCGGTTGTTTACCGAATTGTTTTCGCTCGGTTGCGTGCTTGTCGCGACCTCGAACGTGGCGCCGGATGATCTCTATCGAGATGGCCTCAATCGGAGCCTGTTCCTGCCCTTCCTCGTCCTGCTGAAGCAGTATGTCGATATCACCTCGCTCGATTCGCCGATCGATTACCGCATGGAAAAGCATGCAAGCCTGCCGGTCTATCTTTCGCCGCTCGGCGGACAGGCCGAGATTGCCATGCAGGCCGCCTGGCGGCAGGTGACGAATGGCGTAAAGGGAGCGCCGGACGAGATCCTGCGCAAGGGCCGTAGCATCCATGTGCCCTGTGTGGCCGGTCGTACGGCGCGTTTTTCCTTTGCAGATCTCTGTGAGAAACCGCTTGGCGCGGCAGATTATCTGGAGATTGCCGCCCGTTACGATGTGGTCTTCGTTGAGGGCGTGCCCATGCTGGGACCTGAAAAACGCAATCAAACCAAGCGTTTCATTAATCTTGTCGATGCATTCTACGACAAATCGGTCCGCATTTTCGTCACTGCTGCGGCCCAGCCTGACGCACTATTGACAGAAAGGCATGGTATCGAGGGTTTTGAATTCGACCGGACAATTTCGCGTCTCTTCGAGATGCGAAGCCCGGATTATCTTGCGCTGCACCACGAGAAACGTGATGCAGGTTAATGTTTTGGTGACAAAATTTCTTACGTTTACGTAAGAATTTTATCGTCTAAACGATTGAAAATGCTTCACCCAAAAGAATCGGTTGCCATTTTTTGGCATAAAAGCTATGCGGATTGCCGACATCGGTCGACAGCTTTCATGCCGGCCGTGCATTCGAATGGAGAGGAAGCTTTTCGATGGCTCGCAAGAAGATTGCACTTATTGGTTCCGGCATGATCGGTGGCACGCTGGCGCATTTGGCCAGTCTGAAGGAACTGGGCGACATCGTCCTGTTCGACATTGCCGACGGCATTCCGCAGGGCAAGGGTCTGGATATCGCCCAGTCGGGTCCGGTTGAAGGCTTCAATGCCAAGCTGTCGGGCGCCAGCGATTACGCCGCGATCGAAGGTGCAGACGTCTGCATCGTCACAGCCGGTGTTGCCCGCAAGCCCGGCATGAGCCGTGACGACCTGCTCGGCATCAATCTGAAGGTCATGGAACAGGTTGGCGCCGGCATTGCAAAATATGCCCCGAACGCCTTCGTGATCTGCATCACCAACCCGCTCGACGCCATGGTCTGGGCGCTGCAGAAGTTCTCCGGCCTGCCGAAGAACATGGTCGTCGGCATGGCCGGCGTCCTGGATAGCGGCCGTTTCCGCCTGTTCCTGTCGGAAGAATTCAATGTCTCCGTTCAGGACGTCACGGCATTCGTGCTGGGTGGCCACGGCGATACGATGGTGCCTTTGGCGCGCTACTCCACGATCGGCGGCATTCCGCTGACTGACCTCGTCAAGATGGGCTGGATCACCGAGGAGCGTCTCGAGCAGATCATCCAGCGCACCCGTGATGGTGGTGCTGAAATCGTCGGCCTGCTGAAGACAGGTTCTGCCTATTACGCGCCGGCTGCATCGGCCATCGAGATGGCTGAATCCTACCTCAAGGACAAGAAGCGCGTTCTGCCTTGCGCGGCCTATCTGTCGGGCCAGTACGGCGTTAACGACATGTATGTCGGCGTTCCGACTGTCATCGGTGCTGGCGGCATCGAGCGCGTTATCGAAATCGATCTCAACAGCGAGGAACAGGCCGCCTTCCAGAAATCCGTCGGCGCCGTTGCCGGCCTCTGCGAAGCCTGCGTGGCCATCGCGCCTTCCCTCAAGTAATCGCCTTCCGGCCTAAGATCCAAGGACTAGACGATGAACATTCATGAATATCAGGCCAAGGCTCTTCTGAAGAGCTACGGCGCGCCGGTCGCTGAAGGCGTGGCGATCTTTTCTGCTGAAGAAGCCGAAGCTGCTGCAAAGCAGCTGCCCGGCCCTCTTTATGTGGTCAAGAGCCAGATCCATGCTGGCGGCCGCGGCAAGGGCAAGTTCAAGGAACTTCCGCCCGAAGCAAAGGGCGGTGTTCGCCTGGCTTTCTCGATCGATGAAGCCAAGAGCCACGCCAAGGAAATGTTCGGCAACACGCTGGTGACCGCGCAGACCGGCGAAGCCGGCAAGCAGGTCAACCGCCTGTATATCGAAGATGGCGCCGACATTGCCCGCGAACTTTATTGCTCGCTGCTGGTCGATCGTTCGGTTGGCCGCGTTGCCTTCGTCGTTTCGACGGAAGGCGGCATGGACATCGAAGCGGTTGCCCATGATACGCCGGAAAAGATCCACACGATCGCGATCGATCCGGAAACCGGTGTGACGGCAGCAGACGTTGCTGCCATTTCCAAGGCTCTCGAGCTTTCGGGTGCAGCCGCTGAAGACGCAAAGTCGCTGTTCCCGATCC
Organism: Rhizobium sp. FY34; assembly: GCF_005222845.1. Taxonomy (GTDB): domain Bacteria; phylum Pseudomonadota; class Alphaproteobacteria; order Rhizobiales; family Rhizobiaceae; genus Neorhizobium. The sequence goes on from NZ_STFZ01000006.1 coordinate 231,710, forward strand.
TCTACAAGGCCTTCACCGAGAAGGATATGGCCCTCCTCGAGATCAACCCGCTGATCGTCATGAAGAGTGACAATCTGCGCGTTCTCGATGCGAAGGTTTCCTTCGACGGCAATGCCATGTTCCGCCATGACGACGTCAAGGCGTTGCGCGACGAGACCGAAGAAGACGCCAAGGAAATCGAAGCCTCTAAGTGGGACCTCGCTTACGTGGCGCTCGATGGCAATATCGGTTGCATGGTGAATGGTGCAGGCCTTGCCATGGCAACCATGGACATCATCAAGCTGTACGGCAAAGAGCCGGCAAACTTCTGCGATGTTGGTGGTGGCGCCGGCAAGGAGAAGGTGGCTGCAGCTTTCAAGATCATCACGGCTGATCCGAAGGTCGAGGGCATCCTCGTCAACATCTTCGGCGGCATCATGAAGTGCGATGTCATTGCTGAAGGCGTCGTTGCCGCCGTTCAGGAAGTTGGCCTCAAGGTTCCGCTGGTCGTGCGTCTCGAAGGCACCAATGTCGAGCTTGGCAAGAAGATCCTCAACGAATCGGGTCTGGCGATCACCGCTGCCGACGACTTGGACGACGCTGCCAAGAAGATCGTCGCGGCGATCAACGCCTAATCTGAAGGACCGGAAACAATGTCTATTCTCGTTAATAAAGACACGAAGGTCCTGGTACAGGGCTTGACCGGCAAGACCGGTACCTTCCACACCGAACAGGCGCTGGCTTACTACGGCACGCAGATGGTCGGCGGTATCCACCCGAAGAAGGGTGGCGAAACCTGGACCGGCTCCAAGGGCGAAAGCCTGCCTATCTTCGCAACGGTTGCCGATGCCAAGGAAAAGACCGGCGCAGATGCGACCGTGATCTATGTTCCGCCGGCAGGCGCTGCCGATGCCATCATCGAGGCAATCGAAGCCGAAATCCCGTTCATCACCTGCATCACCGAAGGCATTCCGGTCATGGACATGGTGCGGGTGAAGGCCAAGCTCGAAAAGTCGAAGTCGCGCCTTCTCGGCCCCAATTGCCCCGGCATCCTGACGCCGGAAGAATGCAAGATCGGCATCATGCCGGGCTCGATCTTCCGCAAGGGTTCGGTTGGTATCGTCTCGCGCTCGGGAACGCTCACCTATGAAGCCGTGTTCCAGACTTCGAACGAAGGCCTCGGCCAGACGACGGCTGTCGGCATCGGCGGCGACCCGGTCAAGGGCACCGAGTTCATCGACGTGCTCGAAATGTTCCTCGCCGACGACGCCACGCAGTCTATCATCATGATCGGCGAAATCGGCGGCGCTGCCGAAGAGGAAGCTGCACAGTTCCTCATCGACGAAGCCAAGAAGGGCCGCAAGAAGCCGATGGCAGGCTTCATCGCCGGCCGGACCGCTCCCAAGGGCCGCACTATGGGCCATGCCGGCGCAGTCGTTTCCGGCGGCAAGGGCGATGCCGAATCCAAGATCGAAGCGATGGAAGCCGCTGGCATCAAGGTTTCGCCGTCGCCGGCACGTCTCGGCAAGACGCTGGTTGAAGTTCTCAAGGGCTGACGCCACATCAGCGTAAGCTGATAAGCTTTGGGCAGGCGAATCAGAGGATGGTTCGCCTGCTTTTACCGCAGCTCAAACTGGCATCTTCCGGTTCGGTGCGGATAAACAGACTGAAAGCGACGGTCGGCGCTTAAAGATCCGGCCCCCAATTACGTCAGGAGGCGGGCGTCAAAGCCTGCGTAGAGATCATGGCACGGCAAGAAGCCAACGAGCAGTTTCTCATCACCTCGTTCCTCGATGGCGCGAATGCCGCCTATATCGAGCAGTTGTATGCGCGCTACGAGGAGGATCCGAATTCTGTCGGTCCCGAATGGCAGTCCTTTTTCAAGGCGCTGGCCGACAATCCGGAAGACGTGAAGAAGGCCGCCCAGGGCGCCTCATGGCAGCGCAAGAACTGGCCGATTGCCGCGCATGGCGATCTGGTTTCGGCGCTGGACGGCAACTGGCCGGTTGTTGAAAAGGTGATCGAGAAGAAGGTTCAGGCCAAGGCAGAAGCTTCCGCCGCCACCACTGGCAAGGCTCTTGATCCTTCTGCCGTGTTGCAGGCCACGCGCGACAGCGTGCGCGCCATCATGATGATCCGTGCCTATCGCATGCGCGGCCACCTGCATGCCAAGCTTGATCCGCTGGGCCTTGCCGTCCCGGTCGAGGATTATAACGAACTGTCGCCGACGGCCTATGGCTTTACCGAGGCAGATTACGATCGCAAGATCTTCATCGACAACGTGCTGGGTCTGGAATACGCGACCATTCGCGAAATGCTGGACATCCTTCAGCGTACCTATTGCTCGACGCTCGGCGTCGAGTTCATGCACATTTCCAACCCGGAAGAAAAGGCCTGGATCCAGGAGCGTATCGAAGGCCCCGGCAAGGGTGTCGAGTTTACGCAAAACGGCAAGAAGGCCATTCTGCAGAAGTTGATCGAGGCCGAAGGTTTCGAGCAGTTCATCGATGTGAAGTACAAAGGCACCAAGCGTTTCGGTCTCGATGGCGGTGAATCGCTCATCCCGGCGCTGGAGCAGATCATCAAGCGCGGCGGCCAGGATGGTCTGGAAGAAGTTGTGCTCGGCATGGCCCACCGCGGCCGCCTGAACGTTCTGACCAATGTCATGCACAAGCCGCATCGCGCGGTGTTCCACGAGTTCAAGGGCGGTTCGTTCAAGCCTGATGAAGTCGAAGGTTCCGGCGACGTGAAGTACCATCTCGGTGCCTCCTCCGATCGCGAATTCGATGGCAACAAGGTTCACCTGTCGCTGACGGCAAACCCGTCCCACCTGGAAATCGTCAACCCCGTCGTCATGGGCAAGGCGCGCGCCAAGCAGGACATGCTGGCGAAATCCTGGGATGGCGATGTCATTCCGCTGAAGGAACGCGCCAAGGTTCTGCCTCTGCTGCTGCATGGCGATGCCGCCTTTGCCGGCCAGGGCGTTACCGCTGAAATTCTCGGCCTGTCTGGCCTGCGCGGTCACCGCGTTGCCGGCACGCTGCATTTCATCATCAACAACCAGATCGGCTTCACCACCAATCCGGCCTATTCGCGCTCGTCGCCCTATCCGTCCGACGTTGCCAAGATGATCGAAGCGCCGATCTTCCACGTCAATGGCGATGATCCGGAAGCGGTTGTCTATGCGGCCAAGATCGCCACCGAATTCCGCATGAAATTCCACAAGCCGGTCGTCGTGGACATGTTCTGCTACCGCCGCTTTGGCCATAACGAAGGCGATGAGCCTGCGTTCACGCAGCCGAAGATGTACAAGGTCATCCGTGCCCACCAGACGGTTACCGAGATCTATGCCGCACGCCTGATTGCCGAAGGCCTGATTTCCGACGGCGAATACCAGAAGATGAAGGCCGATTGGCGCGCCCATCTGGAACAGGAATTCGAAGCCGGCCAGAGCTACAAGCCGAACAAGGCCGACTGGCTGGACGGTCAGTGGTCGGGCCTGCGCTCGGCCGACAATGCCGACGAGCAGCGCCGTGGCAAGACGGCCGTGCCGATGAAGAGCCTCAAGGAAATCGGTCGCAAGCTGTCGACCATTCCAGAAGGCTTCAATGCCCACCGCACCATCAAGCGTTTCATGGACAACCGTGCGCAGATGGTGGAAACCGGCGAAGGCATCGACTGGGCCATGGCGGAAGCCTTTGCCTTCGGTTCGCTTGCCGTTGATGGTCACAAGGTGCGTCTCTCCGGTCAGGATTGCGAACGCGGCACGTTCAGCCAACGTCACTCGGTTCTCTATGATCAGGATACCGAGGAGCGCTATGTTCCGCTGGCTAACCTTTCGCCGACCCAGGCCCGCTACGAAGTCATCAATTCGATGCTGTCGGAAGAAGCAGTGCTTGGTTTCGAATACGGCTATTCGCTGGCCCGTCCGAATGCGCTGACGCTGTGGGAAGCCCAGTTCGGCGATTTCGCCAACGGTGCGCAGGTTGTCTTCGACCAGTTCATCTCGTCTGGCGAACGCAAGTGGCTGCGCATGTCTGGTCTCGTCTGCCTTCTGCCGCATGGCTATGAAGGCCAGGGTCCGGAACACTCCTCCGCCCGTCTTGAGCGCTGGCTCCAGATGTGTGCCGAAGACAATATGCAGGTTGCAAACGTTACGACGCCAGCCAATTATTTCCACATTCTGCGCCGCCAGATGAAGCGCGACTTCCGCAAGCCGCTCATCATGATGACGCCGAAGTCTTTGCTGCGCCATAAGCGCGCCACCTCGACACTGGCGGAAATGGCGGGCGAAAGCTCGTTCCACCGCCTGCTCTGGGATGATGCCGAGGTCATCAAGGACGGCCCGATCAAGCTCCAGAAGGATGCCAAGATCCGTCGCGTCGTGATGTGCTCCGGCAAGGTCTATTATGACCTCCTGGAAGAGCGCGAGAAGCGCGGCATCGATGATATCTATCTCCTGCGCCTGGAACAGCTCTACCCGTTCCCGGCCAAGGCGCTGATCAACGAGCTGTCGCGCTTCCGCCATGCGGAAATGGTGTGGTGCCAGGAAGAGCCCAAGAACATGGGCGGCTGGTCCTTCATCGATCCGTATCTGGAATGGGTGCTGGCGCATATTGATGCCAAGTACCAGCGTGTACGCTATACGGGCCGCCCGGCGGCCGCTTCTCCGGCAACGGGCCTGATGTCGAAGCATCTGGCGCAGCTCGAAGCCTTCCTCGAAGACGCGCTCGGCGGCTGAGTTCAGCCGCCCCGTCTGAAGTTCAACGACATCGGTTAAAAACGGAAACAGATCATGGCCACCGAAATTCGCGTCCCAACCCTCGGCGAATCCGTCAGCGAGGCAACCGTCGGCACCTGGTTCAAGAAGGTAGGCGACACGGTCAAAGCCGATGAGCCGATCGTTGAACTGGAAACCGACAAGGTTACCGTCGAAGTCCCGGCTCCGGCTTCGGGTATTCTGACGGAAATCATCATTGCCGCCGGCGAAACGGTCGGCCTCAATGCGCTGCTCGGCCAGATCGCCGAAGGCGCTACCGGTTCTGTGGCCGCGTCCGCTCCGGCCGCCGCTGCCCCTGTTGCTGCCCCGGCACCGGCTGCCGTTGCAGCGCCAGCCGCTTCCGGCACAGCCATGCCGGCTGCACCGGCTGCAGCCAAGCTTGCCGCCGACAACAATATCGCGACGTCTGACGTCGATGGGTCCGGCAAGCGTGGCCAGGTTCTGAAGGGCGACGTAATCGCTGCCATCGCCAAGGGCCCGGCAGCGCCGGCTCCGTCCCCGGTTGCAGCTGCTCCGCGCGCACCGTCTGCCACGCAGGATGCGGTTCGCGAAGAGCGTGTGAAGATGACGCGCCTGCGCCAGACCATTGCCAAGCGCCTGAAGGATGCCCAGAACACAGCCGCCATGCTGACCACCTATAACGAGGTGGACATGTCTGCGGTGATGGATCTGCGCAACCGCTACAAGGACGTGTTCGAAAAGAAGCATGGCGTGAAGCTTGGCTTCATGGGCTTCTTCACCAAGGCCGTGACCCACGCGCTGAAGGAACTGCCGGCCGTCAACGCGGAAATCGACGGCACGGACATCATCTACAAGAACTACTGCCACGTCGGCATGGCCGTCGGCACCGACAAGGGCCTCGTCGTTCCAGTCATTCGTGATGCCGATCAGCTGTCGATTGCCGGCGTCGAGAAGGAACTTGGCCGTCTCGCCAAGGCTGCCCGCGATGGTTCGCTCGGCATGGCCGACATGCAGGGCGGCACCTTCACCATCACCAATGGCGGCGTCTATGGTTCGCTGATGTCTTCGCCGATCCTCAATGCGCCGCAGTCGGGCATTTTGGGCATGCACAAGATCCAGGACCGTCCGATGGTTGTCGGCGGCCAGATCGTCATCCGTCCGATGATGTATCTCGCGCTCTCCTATGACCACCGCATCGTGGACGGCAAGGAAGCGGTCACCTTCCTGGTGCGCGTCAAGGAAAGCCTGGAAGATCCCGAACGCCTGGTTCTCGATCTCTAATAACGAAGGAAGGAGGACGAGATGGATCAGATCGCTCAGCATGCGACGCCCTATATGGCGCTTCTGGTGCTCAGCATCGTGCTTCTCGTCCTCCATGTCATGCTGCAGGGGTTTCTCGCCACGCGCGAACTTGGCTCCAAATGGAATGCCGGGCCGCGCGACGAGGGGCGTAAACCTGCGTCACCGCTTGCGGGACGCGCCGAACGCGCCTCGCAGAACTACCGCGAAACCTATCCGGCCTTTGTCGGCCTTATTCTTGCGCTGGCCTTCTATGGCGATGCGAGCGGCTGGGGTCTGGTCGGCGGCTGGCTGTGGTTTGTCTGCCGCATCGGCTATATTCCGCTTTATCTTCTCGGCATTGCCTATATCCGCTCGCTCGTCTGGCTCGGTTCGCTGGCTGGCCTCGTGCTGATGATCATTGGATTGTTCGCATGACCCATCAGTATCTCCTCGAACTTGCGTCCCTGATGGCGATCTTCGCCTTCGCTATCGTCTCGCCTGGTGCGGATCTTGCCATGGTCATGCGCCAGTCTCTGGTGCATGGACGCCGACAGGCAATCATCACCAGCTTCGGCATCGGCACTGCGCTGATGTTTCACGTCACCTATACGATCCTTGGCCTCGGGCTGATCATTTCCCAGTCGATCACGCTGTTCAACATCGTCAAATGGTGCGGCGTAGCCTACCTCCTCTATATCGGCGTGAAGGCACTGCGCGCTGGCCGGGCCGACCTGTCGGTGACGGCGGATGGCGACGCGGCAGATGCACGTCACCAATCGGGTCTGCGTGCCTATGGTCTCGGCTTTGCTGCCAATGCGCTGAACCCCAAGCCGGTGTTTTTCTTCCTGTCGATCTTCTCCACTGCCGTCAGTGCCCACACGCCCATGCTGATGAAGTTCGGCTATGGCCTGGTCATGGCAAGCTGCCTGATTGCCTGGTTCGTCGGTGTGAGCATTTTTCTCACCACGCCACGCATGCGGGCTGCCTTTTCGCGCGCCAGCCAGTGGATCGACCGGGCCAGCGGCCTGGTCTTCATTGCGCTTGGCCTGAAGCTTGCTGTGCAGAAAGCCTCGTAGGGAAGGACGACATGCCGACGGATCAACAACCAGTCCTGCTTGTCACCGGTGCCAGTCGCGGCATCGGTGCATCTGTTGCCGTGAAGGCTGCAGCTGCCGGCTGGGCAGTCGTTATCAACTACCTGTCCAATAGGCAGGCGGCAGAGGCAGTCGCAAATACGATCACGGAGGCGGGCGGCGTAGCACACATTGTGCAGGGCGATACCGGAACCGAGGAGGGGATAGCCGCGATTTTCGCGATGATAGACCGTGAGTTCGGCCGTCTCGATGGCCTTGTCAACAATGCCGGCGTGGTGGATCAGACGGCCCGTGTCGATGAAATGTCGCGCGAACGGCTGGAGCGCATGTTTGCCATCAACGTCATCGGCAAGATCCGCTGCGCTTCGGAAGCGGTGAAGCGCATGTCGACGCGGCATGGCGGCAAGGGCGGCACCATCGTCAATATCTCGTCCATGGCCGCCGTTCTCGGCAGTGCCGGACAATATGTGGATTATGCGGCGGCCAAGGGCGCTGTTGATACCTTTACCATCGGGCTCGCGCGCGAAGTGGCTGCGGAAGGTATCCGCGTCAACGCCGTGCGGCCCGGCATTATCGATACCGATATCCATGCCTCCGGCGGCCTGCCGGATCGCGCACGGGATCTGGCACCCCTAGTGCCCATGCAACGCGCCGGTACGGCGGATGAAGTGGCAGAGGCGGTGTTGTACCTCCTGTCGCCGCAGGCATCCTATGTGATCGGCGCCATCATGAATGTCAGCGGCGGCAGATAGAACGCCCGAACGAAGGACTGGACTCCATGGCTTATGATCTCATCGTAATCGGCACCGGCCCCGGCGGCTATGTCTGCGCTATCAAGGCGGCACAGCTCGGCATGAAGGTTGCCGTCGTTGAAAAGCGCGCAACCTTCGGCGGCACCTGCCTCAACATCGGCTGCATTCCCTCCAAGGCCCTTCTGCATGCGTCTGAAGTGTTTGCCCATGCCAGCCACGGCATGGCCGATCTCGGCGTCGAAGTGTCCGGCACCACGCTCAATCTCGACAAGATGATGGGCCACAAGGATGCGACGGTGAAGGCGAACGTCGATGGCGTTGCCTTCCTGTTCAAGAAGAACAAGATCGAAAGCTTCATTGGCACCGGCAAGATCGTTTCGGCCGGCAAAGTGTCCGTCACCGCTGACGACGGCACCGTGCAGGAACTGGAAACGAAGAATATCGTCATCGCCACCGGCTCCGATGTTGCCGGCATTCCGGGCGTGGCCGTCGAGATCGACGAGAAGGTCATTGTCTCCTCCACCGGCGGCATCGCGCTGGACAAGGTTCCGGGCCACATGGTCGTCGTCGGCGGCGGCGTCATCGGCCTGGAACTCGGTTCGGTCTGGTCGCGTCTCGGCGCAAAGGTCACCGTCGTCGAATATCTCGACAGCATTCTTGGCGGCATGGATGGCGAGGTTTCCAAGCAGTTCCAGCGCATTCTTGCCAAGCAGGGCATCGAATTCAATCTCGGCGCCAAGGTGACCGGCGTTGAAAAGACGGAAAGCGGCGCCAAGGTGACGTTCGAGCCCGTCAAGGGCGGTGACGCCCAGACAATCGATGCCGATGTGGTTCTGGTTGCCACCGGCCGCAAGCCCTTCACCGCTGGCCTTGGCCTGGAAGAAGCGGGCGTCGTGCTCGACAATCGCGGTCGCGTCGAGATCAATGGTCACTATGCCACGAATGTTGCCGGCATCTATGCCATCGGCGATGTGGTGAAGGGTCCGATGCTCGCCCATAAGGCTGAAGATGAGGGCGTGGCGCTTGCCGAAATTCTGGCCGGCCAGCATGGCCATGTGAATTACGATGTCATTCCGGGCGTCGTCTATACCCAGCCGGAAGTCGCCTCTGTTGGCAAGACCGAGGAAGAGCTGAAGGCTGCTGGCGTTTCCTACAAAGTCGGCAAGTTCCCCTTCACGGCAAACGGTCGCGCGCGCGCCATGCAGGCGACCGATGGTTTCGTGAAGGTTCTGGCCGACAAGGACACAGACCGGGTGCTCGGCGTTCACATCATCGGCCTTGGCGCCGGCGAACTGATCCACGAAGCAGCCGTTCTGATGGAATTCGGCGGTTCGTCGGAAGATCTCGGCCGCACATGCCATGCGCATCCCACCATGTCGGAAGCCGTGAAGGAGGCCGCACTCGCCACCTTCTTCAAGCCGATCCACATGTGATCGACCCGATCCTTCGCGTCTTCAAAGCCGTCGTCTGTTGATCAGGCGACGGCTTTTTGCTGTGTGACCGCATGTCGCATAACCAATTGCACTCTTGTGCTGGCCGGATGGCGGAACGGAGCCTATCATCCGCACATGAAAGCTGTGGCACACCCATCGTCCAAGCCTTTTTCCAGACAGGTGCCATTGCCGCATCCTGCTCTTCTTCAGGCCGACTGGGCAGATTGTTACGCGCTCACTGTTCCAGCAGAACCGCGACCCCTGGCAATCGATGCTGCTCATATGGCGCTTGGCTGGTTTCCGCTCTGGGCTCGACTTTTGCTCAGGCTGCGCAACGCGCTTGTGAAGCCTTTCGGGGTGCAGTCATCCCGCGATATTGCCGCGACGCGGAAAAACCTGATCGGCTTCTTTCCCATCGTCAGCGCGTCGGACAGGCAGGTCGTGCTCGGGTTTGACGATTCTCATCTGGACTTTCGATTGGTTGTCGATGTCATTGACCAGGGACCAGCAGCGGCTTTGGTTGCAGTCACAACCCTGGTCCATCGCAAGAACCTGTTCGGGCGTATCTATATTGCCGTCGTCACGCCGTTCCACCGCCTGATCGTCAAGGCCGCACTTGGCAATGTTGCGCGGCGCTTGGCGGTGGTGCACTGACGACGAGTGCGCCCCTGTCGGAATCTGTTGTCACCGCGGTCTTCAAGCCGATTCTCATGTCATTCATCAAGTTTTTGACGAAATTTTCGACATGAAGGAAGGCCCCGCTTGTAACACAGGCGGTGTCCTCTAGTTTGGAGACAGCAGTAACCTTTTGTAAAGGTGACGATATGTCTCCGCTTTCTTATTCCATTCCACAAAGGGCCTTGCACTGGGGCATGGCTTTTCTGATTTTATTCAACCTGCTTTTTGCCGATGGTATGGAACATTGGAACAGGCTCGTGGCGCGCGGCGAAACGGTGACCCCGGATGATGTGGCTTCCGCCAATATTCATGCCTATGTCGGGATTGCCATTCTGGTGCTGGCTGTCGTGCGCCTCTGTCTGCGCTTTGTGCAGGGTGTGCCCGTGGCATCCGACGTCGAGCCGCTGCCGCTGCGCCTTGTTGCCCACATCACCCATGGTCTTCTCTATGTGCTGTTGTTTGCCATGCCGCTTGCCGGGATCGGCGCCTATTACTTCGGCAATGAGACAGCTGGATTTGTCCATGCGGATGTGTTGAAGATCCTGCTCTGGGTGCTTCTTGCCGGCCATGTCGCAGGCGCGCTGGTGCATCAGTTCTACTGGAAGACCAATGTTCTGGCGCGCATGACAAAGGGTGTCTGAAGAGGGGTATCACTCCACCCGCGTGACGGCAAAACCCTGCTGGCGCAAAAGACTGACCAGACCGTCGGGCCCGACCAGATGCAGGGCACCGACGGCGACGAAGGCGCCGCCATCCTTCAAAATGGGGGCAGCCCGTTCCGCCATCCTGTGGTTTCGCTTGGTGACGATGCGTTCTTCGAATTCTGCATAGCCTTCGCCATCGGCACCGTCCGGGGAAACCGCCTTCAGCATGGGCATGGTCATGCCGACATCGCCGGAGAGATAGAGTTCGGTCATGGTGAACATGACGTCGTCCATTCGGTCACCGAGCGTGATCATTTCCATCAGCGATTTGATGTGGAAATCGGTTGGAATAGAGGCCATTGCCGAGAGCTGTTCCTCCATGGTTTCCAGCCCCTTTACCGGCTTGTCCGCGCGCACCGCATCCTCGGCAATCTGCTTGTCGAGGAAGGAGGCGCCCTGCGCCTTGCGGGTGAGTTCGCAGGCAGGCAGGGCAATGAAGCTCGACAGCATCCAGGGCTGCATGCGCGAGACGGCAGCAAGCGGAATGCCGCGCGTCTTCAGGCCAGCCTCGAGCTTGGCAAGGTCCCCGGCAGACAGATAGGACTGGATCGTCTTGCCATCCGTCATCATGGTGAGCGCCGGCTTTGCCAGCATCTTGGCCATGGCCTGCTGTTCGTTGAGGATCTCGTCGGATTCCACCACGATCACCTTGGCACTGCTTTTTGCCTCAACGGCGCCATTGGGCATGGCCAATACGCGCGGATCGGTCACATGCATGGTGCCGAGCAGATAGGAGGGGGCAAGGCCGGGCTTGTCGATCTTCCAGAACAGGCCCTTGCCGTTTTCCACCTTGGCCGCCTCGGCTTCCACCCTGGCATAGGCGGCTGGATTCTGCGCCTTCAACTGCGTCAGCACGTTCGTGCCACGGCAGGCCATATCCTGACCTTGCGCCCGCGCCGGCTGGGCAAAGCCCATGACCAGTAGGAAGGAGAGGAAGGCTGCCGCATGCAGCGCGGCGATCAGCCAGAGAGCGATATCGCTCGGGCGGCGCGGGGAGCGAAAGATGTCGAAGGCCGGGTGCGTGTTCATGGCCGATTTCCTACCGTTCTTTGCCTCCACGGAGGCTTAACGCCTATGGTTAATGGCATAGCGGCGCGGCAAAATCGTGATTGGTTCAGGCGCGCGGATGGGCACGGTCATAGACGTCGAGCAGCCGTGCCTGATCGACGCCGGTATAGACCTGCGTGGTCGACAGACTGGCATGGCCGAGCAGTTCCTGGATTGAGCGCAGGTCGCCGCCGCCGGCCAGAAGATGCGTGGCAAAGGAATGGCGAAGCGCATGCGGCGTGGCGCTGTCTGGCAGGCCCAGCGCACCGCGCAGCTTCTGCATTTCACGCTGGATCACGCCAGGATTGAGCTTGCCGCCGCGCGCACCGCGAAACAGTGGCTCATCAGCGGCCAGATGATAGGGACAGAGCTTCTGATAGGCCGCAATAGCCTGGGGAACGATAGGCAGAAGCGGCACCAGCCGCGTCTTGCCACCCTTGCCGGTGACACGCAGCGTGGTTGCGCCTTGCGCCACATCGGCGGGCGTCAGGTCCAGCGCTTCGGAAATACGCAGACCGCAGCCGTAAAGCACGGTCAGGAGGGCTGCGTCGCGCGCGGCAATCCACGGTTCCTCATGCAATTGTGCCTGCGTCGTCACCAGTTCCAGCGCCTGTCGATCCGAAAGCGGCTTGGGCAGTGATTTGGGTTGTTTGGGGGCGCGGATGGCGCCGGCGGCTGCAGCATTGGCAAGGCCATTGCGCTCCAGATAGCGCAGGAAGGAGCGAAGGCCGGCCAGATGCCGGCCGAGCGAGCGGGCGCCGGAGCCTTCGCGACGCCGCTGCGCCAGAAACGAGCGCAGATCCGCCGTGCGCAGCGTGTGGATATCGGAAAGCGTGGCCGGCCCGCCGAGATGGCGGGTGAGAAAAGCCAGGAACTGGCGCGTATCGCGCTCATAGGCTTCCAGCGTATTGGCAGCCAGACGCCGTTCGTTTCCAAGGTTTTCCAGCCACTGCCGGCGCTTGTCCAGAAGCTCTGGCGTTGCAAGGATGAGGATTTCGTTCACGGCATATCCGTTGACGTTCTGTTTCAGCGCTCCACATTGCTGCGCGTGGGGTTACCAATTCGCTAAGCCAAGGCGTTGTCATAGTTATACCAAGTGTCGATGATAGGAACCCATTGCGTGGGACCGGAGACGTTCATCCGGCAAGGAGCATACCGGAGAGCGATGCTTTTGGCATCGGTCGAGGATTGCGACATAGCCGGTGAACGAAATCCGGCCCATGCGAAGGACCGGGTGCTTTTGCCTCGCGGACGTTGTCGAAAATCCTCGCCGGACCGAAAGGTCCGACTGCGGTTTTCTCCTAGCCGGAAATCAAAATCGCTCCGGCGCAATAGGTTCGTATCATCGAGATTTGGTACTGGATCATACAGCGCTGTAATAGAATATGGATCAGTTGGCGGGAGACCCTATGCAACGCCGTGAACCCATCTCCACCTTTGGCCAGTTCGCAGAAGCGATCTCGCTTGTATCCCAGGGCCGCCCCGGCCATATCGTCGATACGCTGATTGCCGAACGCGGCACACGGATCATCCACCATCCGCTCTGGCCGGTCATGCGGCCATTTCTCTATGCGCTGCTGCGCTATGGCAAGGCGATCGAATTTGCCAACGCAATCGAAAGCCTGTCCGGCTTCCAGTCCTTCGAGCATCTGAGTGATATCCTGCATCTGGATATCCGCGTGCACAATGCCGAGCGCATTCCAAGCTCCGGCGGCTTCATCCTCGTCAGCAACCACCCGACAGGCATTGCCGATGGCGTGGCGGTGTTTGACCTCTTGAAGGCCCACCGGCCGGACATGGTGTTCTTTGCCAATCGCGATGCCGTGCGCGTCAATCCGCGCTTTTCGGAAATGATCATTCCGGTGGAATGGCGCGAGCAGCACAAGACGAAGCTGAAGGCCCGCGAAACGCTGAAGCTCACCCATCATGCAGTGGAAAAGGGCAAGGTCACCGTGCTGTTTCCCTCTGGCCGCATCGCCTACTGGGATAATGGCCGGCTGAATGAGCGCCCGTGGAAGACGTCCGTCGTCAGCCTTGCCCGCAAATACAATCTGCCGATCCTGCCCATGCACATGAAGGCGCGCAATTCCGGCCTGTTCTACTGGTTTGCCAAATGGTCGACCGAACTGCGCGACATGACGGTTTTCTACGAGCTGTTGAACAAGAAGGGTGATCTCTTCGATTTCACCATTGGCCAGATGATCCAGCCGGATGAACTGGAGGGGGATCCGGTCGAGGTGACGAGGGCGCTGGAGAAACACACGGTGCTTGACCTGGCATCTCAACCGGATGCGCGGTTTGTTCGCTTGGGAGAGAGTGTGCCCGCCTGATTTCGGTTCCCTTTTGTTCCGCGTCGAGGCATGGTCCCGCGCCATGGGAAAAGATTCGTCCGATCTCTTCGGCGCGCTGTTTGATGCGCCCAAGCTGAACCGATCCGTGCCGGTTCTGGTGCCCTTGCCGGTGCCGGAAGCCTATAGCTATGCCGTGCCGGAGGGCATGGCAGTGCAGTCGGGCTCTGTCGTACAGGTGCCGCTTGGTCCGCGCCAGGTGATCGGCGTTGTCTGGGATGGCGGAGAGGATCTGCGCCTTGACCCGAAGAAGCTGCGCCCCATCACGCTTGCATTCGATTGTCCGCCGCTGACAGTGGACATGCGCCGCTTCATCGATTGGGTCTCCTCCTATACGCTGTCGCCGCCGGGTCTGGTTGCCCGCATGGCGGTGCGTGCGCCGGCAGCGCTTGATCCGGAACCGATGGTGGAGGCCCTGCGCTTTCGCGGCGGCCAGCCGGAACGCTTGACACCGGCCCGTGCCCGCATCCTCGATCTTGTTACGGAAGACCTGCCCTGGACGCGCAGCGGCCTGTCGCATGCCGCCGGCGTGTCGCCCAGCGTCATCGATGGCCTCGTCAAGCAGGGCCTGTTCGAGACGGTTTTCCTGCCGCCGCCGCCGGTCGTGGCGCTGCCCGATCCGGATTATGTCGAACCGCGCATCGAAGGTCCGCAGAAACAGGCAGCTTCGGAAATTGTCGAAAGCATGCAGGCTGGCGGCTTTTCCGCCTCGCTGATTGATGGCGTGACGGGATCGGGCAAGACGGAGGTCTATTTCGAGGCCATCGCCGAGGCGCTACGCAAGGGCAAGCAGGTGCTGATCCTTCTGCCGGAAATCGCCCTGACCGCCAGCTTTCTGGAGCGTTTCCAGGATCGTTTTGGCGCAAAGCCTGCCGAATGGCATTCGGATCTGGCGCCGCGCATGCGCGAAAAGGTCTGGCGCGGGGTGGTGACGGGCGAGGTGCGTGTGGTGGCCGGCGCGCGCTCGGCGCTCTTCCTGCCGTTTGAGGAACTGGGCCTTATCGTTGTCGATGAGGAGCATGATCCGGCCTATAAGCAGGAGGACCGTGTCTTCTACAATGCCCGCGACATGGCCGTGGTGCGCGCCCGGATCGGTGATTTTCCGGTCGTGCTGGTCTCGGCCACGCCCTCCGTCGAAAGTCAGGTGAACGGCCAGACCGGACGCTATCACATGGTCCATCTTCCGACGCGCTTTGGCGATGCGGCCATGCCGGATCTGCATCTGGTCGACATGCGCCGTCATGCGCCAGAACGCGGCGGCTTTCTGTCGCCCGTGCTTCTGCGGGCGGTGAAGAGAACCCTCGAAAAGGGCCAGCAGGCCCTGCTCTTCCTCAATCGGCGCGGCTATGCGCCGCTCACGCTCTGCCGCGTCTGTGGCCACCGGTTCCAATGCCCGCAATGTTCCAGCTGGCTGGTGGAACATCGTTTCAAGGAACAGATCCAGTGCCATCAATGCGGCTATTCGGAAAGGACGCCGGAAGCCTGCCCGGAATGCGGCACGTTTGACCATCTGGTGGCCTGTGGCCCCGGTGTCGAGCGGATTGCCGAAGAGGTGGAAAAACATTTTCCCGATGCCCGCACCATCGTCATGTCCTCGGATCTTCTGGGCGGCGTCAAGCGTCTGCGGTTGGAACTGGAAGCGATCGCCAAGGGCGAGGCGGATATCGTCATCGGCACGCAGCTGGTCGCCAAGGGGCATAATTTTCCGTTGATGACGCTGGTCGGCATTATCGATGCCGATCTGGGTCTGGCCAATGGCGATCCGCGCGCGGCAGAGCGCACCTTCCAGCTCTTGAGCCAGGTCACCGGTCGTGCCGGGCGGACCGGCTTGAAAAGCCACGGACTTTTGCAAACCTATCAGCCGCAGCATCCGGTCATGCAGGCGATCGTATCCGGCGATGCCTCGGCCTTCTACGAGCGCGAGATTGGCGAACGGGAAAAGGCCCTGCTGCCGCCGTTCGGTCGTCTCGCCTCCATCATCGTCTCTGCTGATTCGCGGGTCGATGCCGAAGCGCATGCGCGCGGGCTGCGCGCTGCCGCTCCACAGGTCTCCGGCATTGCCGTGCTGGGGCCGGCCGAAGCGCCGCTTGCGTTGGTGCGTGGCCGCCATCGCTTCCGGCTGCTGGTGCATGGGAGGCGCAACAGCGACATGCAGGCCTATCTGCGTCAGATGCTGGCCAATGGGCCGAAGGTGCGCGGCACGGTGCATGTGCAACTGGATGTCGATCCGCAAAGCTTTCTATGAGAATCAGCGCTCTCCTGCTAAGTCCGGCCAACCCCCAAAGACATTTCGATCCAGGATCCGGCATGGAACTCTATTTCCCAAGCGAACTTCCCGAACAGCTGGCTTTCTTTGGTGCCGCAGCAGCGGCCCTTATCGGCCTTTTCCTTTTTCTCCTGCCGCAGACGGCCCTCAAGCTTGGCGGCTTTATGGTCGGTGAGGTGACGCCGGATGGCTATGCCGCAACACGCGCCAGCGGCGGGCTCTATCTAGGCCTTGCTCTTGCAGCCCTGCTTCTGGCGCAGGACTGGACCTATCTGGCGCTTGGCGCCGCAATGGCCATGGCGGCGATTGGCCGTCTGCTCTCGGCGCTTTTGGACCGGGCTGTCACGCCGCGCAATATTGTCCTGGCTCTGCTTCAGGTTGTTGTCGGCGGCCTGCCGCTCGCTTACGTGCTCGGCTACTTCGCAGTCTGAGGGTGCGGCCAGTGCAGGCGGTCAACACGATTTGTGCACAGATCGGCGCAGAATCGTCGCAAGCCCTTGCTTCTGAGGCTGTTTCGGGTGCTGCGCGTGTTGCGAGTCCCCACGTCCTATGCTAGACGAACCGCGAATTTCGGAAAAAGGTTGAGGCTTGCCTCTGCCGAAATTAAGAAAAAGAAGCAAATTCAAGCGTTTGTCTGACCTCCGAAAACAGGCCAGGCGCTTGAATGAAAATCAGGGAAATTGTGCCCGTGGCAGACACATCCCAGCGGACTTCCAGCGTTGCTGACCGTTACGCATCTTCCCTGTTCGAGCTTGCGCTCGAAGCAGGCGCTATCGATCAGGTGCGCGCAGATCTTGACCGTTTTCAGGCAATGATCGACGACAGCGATGATCTCAAGCGGCTGATCGCCAGCCCGGTCTTCTCATCCGAAGATCAGGCGCGTGCCATCGTTGCTTTGTCCGACAAGGCCGGCATCAAGGGTCTCGTCGCAAACTTCCTGAAGGTTGTCGCCGGCAACCGTCGCCTGTTTGCGCTGCCAGGCATGATTCGCGGTTACCGCGATATCGTCGCCCGTCATCGCGGTGAACTGACTGCCGAGGTCGTCTCGGCCCATGCGCTTTCGCAAGCGCAGGAAAACGAACTGAAGTCGGCGCTGAAGGGCGTGACGGGCAGGGATGTCTCTCTGGATGTCGCCGTCGATCCGTCGATTCTCGGTGGTCTGATCGTCAAGGTCGGGTCCCGCCAGATCGACACGTCTCTCCGCACCAAACTTTCCACCCTTAAGCTTGCACTGAAAGAGGTTGGCTGATGGATATCCGCGCCGCGGAAATTTCCGCAATTCTGAAAGATCAAATCAAGAATTTCGGCCAGGAGGCTGAGGTCTCTGAAGTTGGTCAGGTTCTCTCCGTCGGTGACGGTATCGCCCGCGTCTATGGTCTGGACAATGTCCAGGCCGGCGAAATGGTCGAGTTTCCCGGTGGCATCCGCGGTATGGCGCTGAACCTCGAAGCCGACAATGTTGGCGTGGTTATCTTCGGCGCCGACCGTGACATCAAGGAAGGCGACACCGTCAAGCGGACCGGCGCTATCGTTGACGTGCCGATCGGCCCGGAACTTCTCGGCCGCGTCGTTGATGCGCTGGGCAACCCGATCGACGGCAAGGGCCCGATCAATGCGACCCGTCGTTCGCGCGTCGATGTCAAGGCTCCCGGTATCATTCCGCGCAAGTCGGTTCATGAGCCGATGTCGACCGGCCTCAAGGCCATCGACGCCCTGATCCCGGTTGGTCGCGGCCAGCGCGAGCTTGTCATCGGCGACCGCCAGACCGGCAAGACCGCCATCATTCTCGATACGATCCTGAACCAGAAGGCTATCCACGATAACGGCCCGGACGGCGAAAAGCTGTTCTGCGTGTACGTGGCTGTTGGTCAGAAGCGTTCGACCGTTGCTCAGTTCGTCAAGGTTCTCGAAGAGCGTGGCGCGCTGCAGTATTCGATCATCGTGGCGGCAACCGCCTCTGATCCGGCTCCGATGCAGTACCTGGCTCCGTTTGCCGGCTGCGCCATGGGCGAATACTTCCGTGACAATGGCCAGCACGCCCTGATCGCTTACGACGACCTGTCGAAGCAGGCTGTTGCCTATCGTCAGATGTCGCTGCTGCTGCGCCGTCCGCCGGGCCGCGAAGCCTATCCGGGCGACGTTTTCTATCTCCATTCGCGTCTTCTCGAGCGCGCCGCCAAGATGGGCGACGCTGCCGGTGCGGGATCGCTGACGGCTCTGCCGGTCATCGAAACTCAGGGTAACGACGTTTCGGCCTTCATCCCGACCAACGTGATCTCGATCACCGACGGCCAGATCTTCCTCGAAACCGACCTGTTCTACCAGGGCATCCGCCCGGCCGTGAATGTGGGTCTCTCGGTTTCGCGCGTTGGTTCTGCCGCTCAGATCAAGGCCATGAAGCAGGTTGCCGGCTCCATCAAGGGTGAGCTTGCGCAGTACCGCGAAATGGCGGCATTTGCTCAGTTCGGCTCCGACCTCGATGCCTCGACGCAGCGTCTCTTGAACCGCGGTGCACGCCTAACCGAACTTCTGAAGCAGCCGCAGTTCTCGCCGCTGAAGACGGAAGAGCAGGTCTCGGTGATCTTCGCTGGCGTCAATGGTTATCTGGACAAGCTGCCGGTTGCAGATGTCGGCAAGTTCGAACAGGGCCTGCTGAACTACCTGCGCACCGAAGGTAAGGCCATCCTGGATGCCATCCGCACCGAAAAGCAGCTGTCGGATGATACCCGCGCCAAGCTGAAGGCTGCGCTGGAAACCTTCGCCAAGTCTTTCGCCTGAACGCAAAAGTCTAAGGACCGATAACGGATGCCTTCACTTAAGGATCTGAAAAACCGGATCGCCTCCGTCAAGGCGACGCAGAAGATCACCAAGGCGATGAAAATGGTCGCCGCGGCGAAGCTGCGCCGTGCGCAGGAGGCAGCGGAAGCTGCTCGTCCCTACGCGGAACGGATGACAAATGTCCTGGCAGGGCTGAGCGCCGCCAACGCAGACAATGCGGAAGCGCCGCTCCTGCTCGCAGGCACCGGTAAGAACCAGACGCATCTGCTCATCGTCGCAACGGGCGAACGCGGCTTGGCCGGGGGGTTCAACTCCTCAATCATCCGCATGGCCCGCGACCATGCGCTGAAGCTGCTTGCGGAAGGCAAGACCGTCAAGATCCTGACTGTCGGTCGCAAGGGCAACGATATTCTGCGCCGTACATTCCGCGAAAACATCGTGGATTACGTCACGTTTCGTGAAGTCAAGCAGCTTGGCTTCACCAATGCGAACATGGTCGCGCAGAAGGTTCTCACGCTGTTTGAAGCGGGGGAGTTTGACGTTGCGACGCTGTTCTACGCCCGCTTCCAGTCGGTGATTTCGCAGGTCGCAACGGCCCAGCAGATCATTCCGGCCAAGTTCGAGGCAAATGCAGCGCCCGAAACGAGCGCACTCTACGAATATGAGCCGAGTGAGCAGGAAATCCTGGAGGATCTTTTGCCGCGCAATGTCGCAGTGCAGATCTTCCGTGCCCTGCTGGAGAACAACGCTTCCTTCTACGGCGCGCAGATGTCCGCAATGGACAGTGCAACGCGCAATGCCGGTGACATGATCAACAAGCTGACGCTATCCTACAACCGCCAGCGTCAGGCCCAGATCACGAAGGAACTCATTGAAATCATTTCGGGCGCGGAAGCGCTCTGAAGGCCCAAGAAAGAAGGGTAAGACACAATGGCTAGAGCAGCGACCCTGAATACCACCTCGATGTCCACGAGCACGTCCGTCGGTCGTGTCACGCAGGTTATCGGCGCCGTGGTTGACGTTACGTTCGACGGCGCACTGCCGGCAATTCTGAACGCACTGGAAACCGACAACAATGGCAATCGCCTTGTTCTCGAAGTGGCCCAGCATCTCGGCGAAAATGCCGTCCGCACCATCGCCATGGATTCGACCGAAGGTCTCGTCCGCGGCCAGAAGGTCATGGATACCGGTTCGCCGATCATGGTTCCGGTCGGTGACGAAACGCTTGGCCGCATCATCAACGTCATCGGCGAGCCGGTTGACGAACTCGGCCCGATCCCGACGGAAGCCCGTCGCGGCATTCACCAGCCGGCTCCGGAATATGTCGATCAGGCAACGGATTCGCAGATCCTCGTGACCGGCATCAAGGTTGTCGATCTCTTGGCACCTTACGCCAAGGGCGGAAAGATCGGCCTGTTCGGCGGCGCTGGCGTTGGCAAGACCGTTCTCATCATGGAACTGATCAACAACGTCGCCAAGGCACACGGTGGTTACTCCGTATTCGCCGGCGTTGGTGAGCGTACCCGTGAGGGCAACGACCTTTACCACGAAATGATCGAATCCAAGGTCAATGTCGATCCGCATGAAAACGGTGGTTCTGCTGCCGGTTCCAAATGCGCGCTCGTCTATGGCCAGATGAACGAGCCTCCGGGCGCACGCGCACGCGTTGCTCTGACCGGTCTTACCATCGCGGAAGACTTCCGCGACAAGGGTCAGGACGTTCTGTTCTTCGTCGATAACATCTTCCGCTTTACCCAGGCTGGTTCGGAAGTGTCGGCTCTTCTCGGCCGTATTCCTTCGGCCGTGGGTTATCAGCCGACGCTTGCCACCGACATGGGCGCCCTGCAGGAGCGCATCACGACGACGAACAAGGGCTCGATCACCTCGGTTCAGGCCATCTACGTTCCTGCCGACGACTTGACCGACCCGGCACCGGCAACCTCGTTCGCCCACTTGGACGCAACGACGGTTCTGTCGCGTTCGATTGCCGAAAAGGGCATCTATCCGGCCGTTGACCCGCTCGACTCCACGTCGCGCATGCTCGACCCGATCGTGATCGGCGAAGAGCACTACAACGTCGCCCGTAAGGTTCAGTCGACACTGCAGCGCTACAAGGCTCTGCAGGACATCATCGCCATCCTCGGCATGGACGAACTGTCGGAAGACGACAAGCAGACGGTTGCCCGCGCCCGCAAGATCGAGCGCTTCCTGTCGCAGCCCTTCCACGTTGCTGAAATCTTCACCGGCTCGCCGGGCAAGCTGGTTTCGCTCGAAGACACGATCAAGGGCTTCAAGGGCCTGGTCAACGGCGATTACGACCATCTGCCGGAGGCCGCCTTCTACATGGTTGGCTCCATTGAGGAAGCCATCGAGAAGGCCAAGAAGCTGGCTGCTGCCGCTTGATGATCAACAGACGGCGCATGCAACAGCATGCGCCGCTCTTTTCCGCATAACGCCCCTGAGAAGTGGACCGTCATGGCCGACACTTTCGATTTTGAACTGGTTTCGCCCGAGCGCCTGCTCGTTTCCGAGAAGGTGACGGAAGTCATCATTCCCGCGACGCTTGGCGAAATGACCGTGCTGGCAAAGCATGCCCCGACGATGACGACCATCAAGGCGGGTGTTGTCCGGGTGAAGCTTGCCTCCGGCGCGACGCAGAAATATGTCGTTTTCGGCGGTTTTGCAGATATCCTGCCGACTGGCTGCACTGTGCTTGCCGAATCTGCCATTCCCCAGGAAGAGGCAAGCCGCGATATGTTCGACAAGCGCATTGCTGCGCTTCGTGCGGATATCTCGGATGCGCCGACGGATGAGCATCGCACGAAGCTCGAGCAGATGATGTCGGAACTGACCCATGTGCATAATTCCGTTATGCCGGGCTGAGCTGGATTTTCTGAAGAGCACTGATAAAGGCCGGGCCTCGTGTCCGGCTTTTGCCGTTTTGGCTATCGCGCATCGGCAAGGATCATCTCTGCGCCTCTTTCTGCCACCATCATCACCGGGGCATTGATATTACCGGCGGTGATATTGGGAAAGATCGAGGCATCGACGACCCGCAGGCCCGGTATGCCATGCGCTCTCAACCGCGCATCCACCACGGCGCGCTGCTGGTTCGGGCCCATCGCGCAGGTGCCGCAGAGATGATAGATTGATCCGCTATTTTGCCGGAAGTAGTCGATCAGAGCCTCGTCCTCCTCAATGGCGGGAGAGGGTGAAATCTCCGCCTCCACCCAGTCGGATAGCGCACCGGTACCGGCAATGCGGCGCATCAGGCGCATGCCCTGCAGTGCTTCGCGCAGATCATCGGCATGCGTCAGGTAGTTTGGCTGGATAAGGGGAGGGCTCGCGGCATTGGCATCGGACAGCCTGATCTCGCCGCGGCTTTTTGGGCGGCAGGCGCTGAACGCCATCAGGAAGCCTTCATAGGGTTCCGGCTGCAATCCGGCCTTCGGGTTGCTGGGAATTCGATAGGACAGCGGATTGAAGTAGAGCTGTAAATTGGGGCGCTCCTCACGCGCGTCACCGCGAAAGAAGCCACCCGCCTGGTTGACGCTCATGGCAAACGGACCGCTTCGGTTCAAGAGATAGCGCAGGCCCATGCTCGCCTTGCCCAACAGGCTTGCAAAGCTGCCATTCAGGGTGGGATGCCGGGAACGATAGTAGAAGCTGGCGCAGAGATGGTCCTGCAGATTGCGACCGACGGCCGGCAGGTGGTGGCGCGTCGATATGCCCAGCGTCTGGAGGTTCTGGCCATCGCCAATGCCGGACAGTTGCAAAAGATGCGGCGTGTGAACGGCGCCTGCACTCAGGATCACCTCTCGCCCGGCATAGAATCGGTGGGTCTGCCCCTCCTGCACCAGTTCGACGCCGATTGTTCGTCTGTCTTCGCCAAACAACAGGCGTTGCGCCTGCGCATTCTGGGCGATGGTCAGATTGCGGCGGTTGGCGGCGGGACGCAGGTATTCCGCACCGGAATGTGAGCGCTGCCCATCGCGAGTGTTGATGTCATAAACGCCGGCGCCCTCCAGCGTTGCGCCGTTGAAATCGCGATTGGCGGGCAGGCCAAGCTCCATGCAGGCGGCAAGAAAGACGGTGCTCGCCTTGTGGATGTCGCGCCGCATCGGCGTCACGTGGATCTTGCCGCGATCTCCATGCCAGTCGCCTGCGCCATCGCCATGGGTTTCCAGACGCTTGAAGAGAGGCAATACGTCGTCTGCTCCCCAGCCGGGATTTCCCGCCGCCTTCCAGTCGTCGAAATCTTCTGCGGCCCCACGCAGGTAGATCATCGCATTGATGGCGCCGGAACCGCCTAGCACCTTGCCGCGTGGAACATAGATGCGACGGTTGCCAAGCTCGGCTTCCGGCTCGCTCCAATACATCCAGTTGAGCGCGGGATTGTAATAGCTCTTGGCATAGCCGATCGGGATTTTCAGCCAGAAGGAGCGGTCACTGCCGCCCGCCTCGATCAGCAGCACCCGGTAGTGTCCGCTTTCGCTCAGCCTGTCAGCCAGGATACAGCCGGCAGATCCGGCACCGACGATGATGAAATCGAACTCCACCATCGTGTCACCCCTTGGCCGGAGAAAACTGTTTCACATCGGCTGCATCTGCAGCCATTTGCAGATGCAGCCTTTCGCCGCGATAGGGCGTGTGCGCGGCAATCACATCTTGGTTCAGTTCCACGCCAAGGCCGGGTTCGCGCGAGGGAATGAGATAGCCGTCCTCGACCTTCAGTTTCGTTTTCAGCACTTCGGCATGGAAGCCACCGAAGTCTATGATCGATTCATGGATCAGGAAATTCGGGCTTGCGGCGGAAAGCTGGATGCTGGCGGCAGCCCCGACCGGTCCATTATAGAGATGCGGCGCGATCTCGACATAAAACGCTTCCGCCATGCCGGCGATCTTCTTGGCTTCCATGAGACCGCCGACGCGGGCCACATTCATTTGCAGGATGGAGGCCGCCCCTTCCTGCAGCACGCGCTGGAACTCATACTTGGTCGTCAGCCGTTCGCCGGTGGAGATAGGGATCGAAGTTGCTCGCGCCACGCTTGCCATGGCCGCTTCCTGGCCGGGCGGCACCGGTTCTTCGAACCATAGCGGATCATAGGGTTCCAGCCGCTTGGCAAGACGAATGGCAGAGGCCGGCACCATCTGTCCATGCGTGCCGAAGAGAATATCGGCCTTGGCGCCCACGGCCGCACGGATCTTGCGACAGAAGGTCTCGCAGCGCTCCATCACGCCGAGCGACAGGTGGTGCCCGCTATATTGCGTATAGGGTCCGGCCGGATCGAACTTCACGGCGGTAAAGCCCATCTCCACCATGCGCCGGGCTTCGTCTGCCGCCAGATCCGGATCACCGTAGTCATACTCGCCGGCTGCGTTTTTCGGATAGAGATAGGTATAGGCGCGCAGTTTCTCATGCACGGTGCCGCCCAGAAGATCGGCGACCGGACGTCCGGCTGCCTTGCCGATAATGTCCCAGCAGGCAATTTCGAGGCCCGAGACGATGCCCATCATGGTGAGGTCGGGGCGCTGGGTAAAGCCGCTTGAATAGGCGGCGCGCCAGAAGCGTTCGATCCGGTGCGGATCGTAACCTTCCAGATAGCGCTGGAAGACATCCTCGATCAGCGGCACAAGGGCGTTCGGGTCAAACCCGGTCGCGTAGATTTCGCCCAGACCACGGATGCCGCATGCCGTTTCCAGTTCCACGAAGATCCAGTACATGCCGCCGATATGGGGCGGTGGAACGGCAACCACATGGGTGGAGAGCGAAACAACCCGCATCATCGTCCTCCCAGAACCACAAGCCGCGTCTGGGTGAATTCCAGCATGCCGTGCTTGCCGTCATCACCGCCAAGGCCGGAGCGTTTCCAGCCCGCATGGTAGCCCTGATAGGGATCGGCCGGGAAGCGGTTGATGTAAAGCTCGCCGGCTTCGATGCTGGTCGTCGCTTGCATCACCTTGGCATAATCGTTGGAAAACAGCACTGAGGCGAGCCCGTATTGGCTGTCGCTGGCCATGGCCAAAGCCTCATCGAAATGGGCATAGGCAAGAACGGGCAGCACGGGGCCGAAGATTTCCTCCTGAACGATCTCCATGTCCTGCCGGCAGCGTGACAGCAGCGTCGGCGGATAGAAGTAACCTGGACCATCGGGCAGCACGCCGCCGCATTCTAGCACGGCGCCGTCCGCAATGGCGCGTGTCACCATGCCATGCAGCCTGTCGCGGGCGGCCCCGTTTGCCAGAGGCCCCATCACATCCGGCTCCATGGCACGATCGCCGAAGCGGCGGGCGGCAAAACCGGTCCGCAATCTGTCAAGCAGCGCATCATGGACAGAGGCATGCACGTAAAGCCGCTCGACGGAGGTGCAGACCTGGCCGCAATGGGCGGTTTTTGCCGCAAGCAGCATTGTAGCCACCCGGTCGAGATCGGCATCCGGCTCGATGATCACCGGCGTCTTGCCGCCGAGTTCCAGCGATGGCTTGGCAATGTTCTGCTTGGCATAGTCAAGAACCATGCGGCCGGCGGACACGCTGCCGGTCAACGTGATCATCCCCACCTCGGCTCGGGTGCAGAGAGTTGCCGCCACTTCATGCGTCATGGTGAGAATGCTGATCAGCCCCTCCGGCAGGTCTGCCGCCTCGATGGCTCTGGCAAAGGCGAAGGCAGAGGTCGGGGTCAGGTTGCTCGGCCTTGCGATGACCGCATTGCCGGCAATCAGCGCCGGCGCAATCTTGCGCACCAGCGTGTAGATTGGAAAGTTGAAGGGGATGAGGCAGGCCACCACGCCGATCGGCACGCGCTGCAGCAGCAGCGTTTCGTTCGGCGTATCGCTCTCGATCACCTCGCCTTCGATGCGCCGCGCCCATTCGGCGTGATAGCGCATCAGCTCCACGCCATAGCCCACTTCGGCAATGGCATCGGCAAGGCTCTTACCGCTCTCGAGCGCCAGCGCTGCACCGATTGCGGCGGCCTGTTGCTCCAGGCATTCCGCCAGCCTGCGCAGTGCCTGGCCGCGCTCGATGGCCGGCAGTCTGGCCCAGGTTTTCTGCGCCCTTGCGGCCTGCGCCACTGCCTCGATCACCTCGGTATCGGTTGCCGCGGGAACGCCGGCAAAGACAAGGCCTGTTGCCGGGTTGCGCACCTCGATCATCGCATCGGTTTTGGGCGCGACGAAGCTGCCACCAATAAAGTTGCGCAATGGGGTCACGGGGCTTGGCCTCCCTGGTTACAGGAAAAGCAGCCTTGGAACATCGTCGCAGCCGTCAGCGCCGGCCATCGCCGCATTGCAAGCTCCCCCCTGTCATTTTTCATTAAACCAGAGTGTGAGGGCCGCCGTCACCTGTTTTTATCGCGCGCTTGCGCCATGTCATGCGTTGGACGAACAGCCGCTATAGGCTTTGAACCTTGCAGCGAAGGAGGACGGGATGAAGGTTGGGATCGTAGGCGCCGGCATGGTCGGCAGTTCGGCGGGCTATGCGCTGGCATTGACGGGCACCGCAAGCGAGGTCGTGCTGGTCGATATGAATGAAAAACTGGCGGTTGCGCAGGCGGAAGACATCGCCCATGCCACGCCCTTCTATTCGGCCACTACCGTTTCGGCAGGGGCCTATCACGACCTGAAGGATGCCGGCGTGGTGATCCTTGCCTGCGGCGTCAGCCAGAAACCCGGCGAGGATCGGCTGGCGCTTCTGGAGCGCAATGCCGACGTGTTTCGCCAGGTGGTGGGCGAAGTGCTGTCCGTTGCGCCGGATGCCATCCTGCTGATTGCCTCCAACCCGGTCGATATCATGACGGATATCACCACGCGGCTCTCCGGCCTTAGCCCCCAGCGGGTCATCGGGTCGGGCACCATTCTCGATACGGCGCGGTTCCGCAGCCTGCTTGGCCGGCATCTGGAAATCTCGCCCCAATCCGTACACGCCTATGTGCTGGGCGAACATGGCGATAGCGAAGTGCTGACCTGGTCGAATGCGCGCGCCGGCTCGGTATCCGTTGCCTCCTTTGCCGATCAGGTGGGGCGACCGCTGACCTCTGCCGTGCGCGCCGAGATCGACAACAATGTCCGCAATGCCGCCTATCGCATCATCGAAGGCAAGGGCTCGACCTATTACGGTATTGGCGCCGGGCTTGCCCGCATCGTCAAGGCCATTGCGCTCGATCAGCGGGCCGTGCTGTCGGTGTCCATCGTCACGCCGCAGGTGGAAGGCGTGACCGATGTTGCGCTGTCAGTGCCCCGCGTTATCGGTGCAGCCGGCGTGCTGATGGACCTTCTTCCGGAACTGGATGATGAGGAACATGCAGCCCTTGGCCGCAGTGCGCGGCTTCTGAAGGAGAAATCCGCGCCGATCCGGCTCTGATCTCTCGTCTGTCGGCCGCGGTTGACGGACACCCTGCGCTAGGGTCACAACTGTCCTTGCGTCTTCTGGCGCGGGAGGACGATATGATCGACAAGCTGGAATTCTTCATTGCGCTGGCCGGTGCCCAGCATTTTGGCCGGGCGGCCGAGGAATGCGGTATTTCGCAGCCAACACTGTCGGCGGCCATCCGCCAGCTGGAAGATCAGCTCGGGGTCATGCTGGTCGTGCGCGGCTCGCGTTTCCAGGGACTGACACCGGAAGGCCAGCGCGTGCTGGAATGGGCGCGGCGCATCGTTGGCGATACCCGCACGATGCGCGAGGAAATGCGCGCCGCCCGCAAGGGTCTGGCCGGGCATATCCGGCTGGCCGTCATTCCAACGG
Organism: Rhizobium sp. FY34; assembly: GCF_005222845.1. Classification (GTDB taxonomy): domain Bacteria; phylum Pseudomonadota; class Alphaproteobacteria; order Rhizobiales; family Rhizobiaceae; genus Neorhizobium. The sequence goes on from NZ_STFZ01000006.1 coordinate 259,553, forward strand.
CGCTGGCCATGGTACCAAGGCTGACCGAGCCCTTCCAGGCCCGCCATCCGGATGTGACCTTCTCGGTTACCTCGCGCACGTCCTTGCAAGTGCTCAGCCAGCTCGAAAATCTCGAGATCGACGCCGGCATCACCTATCTCGACAATGAGCCGCTCGGTCGCGTCACCACCGTGCCGCTCTATTCGGAGCGCTATCACCTGATTGCGGCGGCTGGCACGCCGCTGGCCGATCGCGATAGCGTGACGTGGAAGGAAGTTTCCGGTCTTCGGCTTTGTCTATTGACGCCGGACATGCAAAATCGCCGCATTATCAACAAGCACATGGCGGAAGCCGGCGTCTGGGCCAAGCCCACGCTCGAATCCAATTCGATGATCGTATTGTTTTCCCATATCCGCACCGGCCAATGGGCCTCCATCATGCCGCGCAATGTGGCGGAATCCTTCGGTTTTCCTGAACAGATCCGGATGATTCCGATCACCGATCCGGATGCCGAACATCTGGTCGGTCTCGTGGTAACCCATCGTGAACCTCATACGCCTTTGGTCTCGGGCCTGTTGCATGAGGCCAGATCCCGCGCTGCAGCATCTGCCTTTGATAGAAATGTCCTATCGTCCGACGGAAAGCCGCTATTGACCTAGTGCCTGCAAACGGAAAACTTATCATCTAGCAAAAACAGAGCGGTTTGCTGACATAGCTTCGATTTCCAGCAGATCCGAAGCAGCAGGCCATGAACGACACGCTTGTGTGGCCTGCTTTGCGTCGGTTTGGGAGGACTGACAGATGAATATACGTGCGGTCGTGCCGAATGAGGCCAGCCGGGTTTCCGAAATAATTGATCACTGTCGGCACTTGGAAGGGCCTATGTTGCCGATCCTGCACAAGGTGCAGGAGGAATTCGGCTATATTCCCGAAAGCGCCAGGCAGGTGATTGCTGAAGCGTTGAACCTGTCTCGCGCCGAAGTGCATGGCGTCGTCACCTTCTATCATGATTTTCGCAGCCATCCGGCAGGCCGTCATACGCTGAAGCTCTGTCGCGCCGAAGCCTGCCAGTCCATGGGATGCGATGCGCTCTCCCTGAAACTGAAGGGCATGCTCGGCATTGACTGGCATGAGACGACGGCCGATGGCGCGGTGACGCTGGAGCCGGTCTTCTGTCTTGGTCTCTGTGCCCAGGCGCCGGCTGCCATGCTGGATGGCGAGCTTTATGCCCGACTGGACGAAGACTGTCTGACCGACATGGTTGCGGAGATGCGCCGATGAGCGTGACCCTATTCGTTCCTCGCGATGCCGCAAGTCTGGCTGTTGGCGCAGACAAGGTTGCCGCCGCCATTGTAAGCGAAGCTGCGACCCGCAACCTTGATGTCCGCGTGGTGCGCAACGGTTCGCGCGGCATGCTGTGGCTGGAAGTGCTTGTGGAAGTGCGCACCGATCATGGCCGCGTCGCCTACGGCCCGGTCAAGGCCTCCGATGTCGCCTCGCTGTTTGATGCCGGCTTCCTGACCGGAGGCGAACATCCACTGGCCCATGGACTGACAGCCGAAATTCCCTTCCTCAAAGGTCAGACGCGGCTGACCTTTGCCCGCTGCGGCGTGACCGATCCTCTGTCGCTGGAGGATTACCGCCACTACCAGGGCCTCAAAGGGCTCGCCAAGGCCATTGCCATGGCGCCGGATGCCATCATTGCCGAGGTGACCGAAAGCGGCCTTCGCGGTCGCGGTGGTGCGGGTTTCCCGACCGGCATCAAATGGAAGACGGTCGCCGGCGCTGTGGCGGATCAGAAATACATCGTCTGCAATGCCGATGAAGGCGATAGCGGCACCTTTGCCGACCGGATGATCATGGAGGGCGATCCCTTCGTTCTGATCGAAGGCATGGCGATTGCCGGCATCGCGGTCGGAGCCACAAAGGGCTATATCTACACGCGCTCGGAATATCCGCATGCCATTGCCATGATGGAAGAGGCAATCGAGATTGCGAGGGCTGCGGGCATTCTAGGCGCCTCCGTTATGGGCTCGCCTTACGCCTTCGATATGGAAGTGCGCATGGGCGCTGGTGCCTATGTCTGCGGCGAGGAAACCTCGCTGCTCAATTCGCTGGAAGGCAAGCGCGGCATTGTGCGCGCCAAGCCGCCGCTTCCAGCGCTTGAAGGCCTGTTCGGCAAGCCGACAGTGGTCAACAATGTCATGTCGCTTGCCTCCATCCCCGTCATTCTGGATCGGGGAGCCTCTTTCTATCGTGATTTCGGCGTCGGTCGCTCGCATGGCACGATCCCGATCCAGCTGGCCGGCAATCTGAAGCATGGTGGGCTTTACGAGACGGCCTTCGGCCTGCCGCTCGGCCAACTGATCAACGATATCGGTGGCGGCACGATTTCCGGCCGTGCGGTCAAGGCCGTGCAGGTCGGCGGGCCGCTCGGCGCCTATTTCCCGCCCTCGCTGTTCGACACGATTTTTGACTACGAATCCTTCACCGCCGCCGGCGGGCTTATCGGCCATGCAGGCTTGGTGGTCTTCGATGACACGGTCGATATGCTGAACCAGGCGCGTTTTGCCATGGAATTCTGTGCGGTGGAAAGCTGCGGCAAGTGCACACCCTGCCGCATCGGCTCGACGCGCGGCGTCGAAGTGGTTGACAAGATCGCCAAGGGCATCGAGCCGGAAAAGAACAAGGTGCTGCTGGAAGACCTTTGCAACACCATGAAATTCGGCTCGCTCTGTGCGCTTGGCGGCTTCACGCCCTATCCTGTGATGAGCGCCATGACGCATTTTCCGCAGGATTTTGCGGCCACGCCTGTGGTGGAGGCTGCGGAATGATGCGGCTTACGCGGCTCACCCCCCTCTGGCCTGCCGGCCATCTCCCCCTCAAGGGGGGAGATCAGCAAGCGGCCAGCGCTTTGCCAAAAAACACTCGACGCATGCCTGTGCTTCGTCCTGCAAGGCTAATGGTGGCCGCTGACAGTTGCGCCTTTCCGATCTCCCCCCTTGAGGGGGAGATGGCCGGCAGGCCAGAGGGGGGTAGTACCCCCTACTCTAATCCTATGTTCATCCAGACGTTCAAACAGGAGGCCATCCATGCCCCTCGTTCCTGAAATCGACTACGGTACACCCGCATCGACATCGACCGACATGGTGACGCTCACCATCGATGGTCGCGCGATCACAGTGCCGACCGGCACCTCGATCATGCGCGCCTCGATGGAGGCCGGCATCCAGGTGCCAAAACTCTGCGCCACAGACATGGTCGATGCCTTCGGCTCCTGCCGCCTCTGTTTGATCGAGGTGGAGGGCCGTAACGGCACCCCTGCCTCCTGCACCACGCCAGTGGCACCTGGCCTTGTCGTCCACACCCAGACGGAGCGGCTGAAGGCCATCCGCAAGGGCGTGATGGAGCTTTATATCTCCGACCATCCGCTCGATTGTCTGACCTGCGCTGCCAACGGCGATTGCGAGTTGCAGGACATGGCCGGTGCCGTCGGGTTGCGCGATGTGCGATACGGCTATGAAGGCGAGAACCATGTGAAGGCGCGCTCCGGTGCCGGTGAGGTCAACGCCCAGTGGCTGCCGAAGGATGAGAGCAATCCTTACTTCACCTATGATCCGTCCAAATGCATCGTCTGTTCGCGCTGCGTGCGCGCCTGCGAAGAGGTGCAGGGCACATTTGCGCTGACGATCGAAGGTCGTGGATTTGACAGCCGCGTATCCCCCGGCGCGCATGAAGCCTTTATGTCATCCGAATGCGTCTCCTGCGGCGCCTGCGTGCAGGCCTGTCCGACAGCAACGCTGACGGAAAAATCGGTGATCGCAATCGGCCAGCCGGAGCATTCGCTCGTCACCACCTGCGCCTATTGCGGCGTCGGCTGTTCCTTCAAGGCGGAAATGCGCGGCGAAGAGCTGGTGCGCATGGTGCCCTGGAAGGATGGACAGGCCAATCGCGGCCATTCATGCGTCAAGGGTCGGTTCGCCTATGGTTACGCAAGCCACAAGGACCGCATCCTCAATCCGATGATCCGCGAGAAGATTTCCGATCCATGGCGCGAGGTTAGCTGGGAAGAGGCCTATGCCTATGTGGCATCCGAATTCCGCCGTATCCAGTATCAATATGGCCGCGAATCCATCGGTGGCATCACCTCTTCGCGCTGCACGAATGAAGAGACCTATCTCGTGCAGAAGCTCATCCGCGCCGGCTTCGGCAATAACAATGTCGATACCTGCGCTCGCGTCTGCCATTCACCCACCGGCTATGGTCTTGGCCAGGCCTTCGGCACCTCTGCCGGCACGCAGAATTTCGATTCGGTCGAGCATTCGGATGTGGTTCTTGTCATCGGCGCCAATCCGACGGATGGCCACCCGGTATTCGGCTCGCGGCTGAAGAAGCGGCTGCGCAAGGGCGCCAAGCTCATCGTCATTGATCCGCGCCGCATTGATCTGGTCAAGACACCGCATGTGGAGGCAGCCTTCCATCTGCCGCTGAAGCCCGGCACCAATGTCGCCGTTCTCACCGCACTCGCCCACGTCATCGTCACCGAAGGCCTGTTCGCCGAGGCTTTCATTCGCGAGCGTTGCGACTGGTCGGAATTTGAGGATTGGGCCGGTTTCGTCTCTGAGCCGCAGCATTCGCCGGAAGAGACGGAAATATTTACCGGCGTCCCGGCCGAAGCTTTGCGCGGTGCCGCCCGCTTGTTTGCCAAGGGCGGCAATGGCGCGATCTATTATGGTCTGGGCGTTACCGAACACAGCCAGGGCTCCACCACCGTGATGGCGATTGCCAATCTCGCCATGGTCACCGGCAATATCGGTCGTCCGGGCGTCGGTGTTAACCCGCTGCGCGGCCAGAACAATGTCCAGGGCTCCTGCGACATGGGTTCCTTCCCGCATGAACTTCCGGGTTATCGCCACGTCTCTGATGATGCGACCCGCGAAACCTTCGAGAAGCTCTGGGGTGTGACGCTGAGCAACGAGCCGGGCCTGCGCATTCCCAATATGCTGGATGCCGCCGTCGATGGCACGTTCAAGGGCATCTATATCCAGGGCGAGGATATTTTGCAGTCCGACCCGGATACCAAGCATGTCTCGGCAGGACTCGCTGCGATGGAATGCGTCGTCGTGCACGATCTCTTCCTCAACGAGACGGCCAATTACGCGCATGTCTTCCTGCCGGGCTCCACTTTCCTGGAAAAGGATGGCACGTTTACCAATGCCGAGCGACGCATCAACCGCGTGCGCAAGGTCATGAGCCCTAAGAACGGTTATGCGGATTGGGAAGTGACCCAGAAGCTGGCGCAGGCCATGGGGCTGTCGTGGAACTACAGCCATCCGTCGCAGATCATGGACGAGATTGCCGCCACCACGCCAAGCTTTGCCGGTGTCTCCTATGACTATCTGGAAAAGATGGGTTCGGTGCAGTGGCCCTGCAACGAAAAATTCCCGGTCGGCTCGCCGATCATGCATGTGGATGGCTTCGTGCGTGGCAAGGGTAAGTTTATCCGCACGGAATATGTGGCAACCGACGAACGCACAGGCCCGCGCTTCCCGCTTCTGCTCACCACTGGCCGCATTCTCAGCCAATACAATGTCGGCGCGCAGACACGCCGCACGGAAAATGTCGTCTGGCATGAGGAAGACCGGCTGGAAGTGCATCCGCATGATGCTGAACAGCGCGGCATTAAGGATGGCGACTGGGTGAATCTTGCAAGCCGCGCCGGTGAAACGACGCTGCGGGCGTTGATTACCGATCGTGTCGCACCGGGTGTCATCTACACAACCTTCCATCACCCCAATACGCAGGCCAATGTCATCACCACGGACTTTTCCGACTGGGCGACCAATTGCCCGGAATACAAGGTCACGGCCGTGCAGATTTCACCGTCCAACGGGCCGACAGATTGGCAGGAGGATTATGAGGAACTGAGCCGTCGTTCTCGCCGCATCATGGGCAAGCTGGAAGCGGCGGAATGATACCCACCACCCGCAGCGTGGACGAAATATGCGCGCGCGATGGTCGCATGGTCACCGGCAGTCGCACGGTGCCGGAAGAAGTGCCGATCGCCTTTTCCTATGGCGGTTCCACTCATGCGGTGATGATGGCGACGCCGGATGATCTGGAGGATTTTGCCGTCGGCTTTTCGCTGGCCGAGGGCATCATCCGTTCAGCCGACGAAATCCTGTCGGTCGATCCGATCGCGGCGGGCGATGGCATAGATTTGCAGGTGGTGCTCAAGGATAGTACGGCCGAGGCGCTGACCAAGCGCCGCCGGCGCATGGCGGGGCCGGTTGGCTGCGGGCTGTGTGGCATCGAATCGATCGAGCAGGCGATGCGTGAAGTGCCGCATGTCTCGGATGGCGGTTTTCGGCTGTCGGCAGCTGAACTGGCCAAGGCCATGGTGCATCTGGGCGATGCGCAGGCCCTCAACCGTGAGACACGCGCCGTGCATGGCGCGGGTTTCTATATTCCGGGCGAGGGGCTTGTCGCGATGCGAGAAGATGTCGGCCGCCACAATGCGCTCGACAAGCTGGTGGGAGCAGTCCTGCTTGGCGGATGGGAGCCTGCCGAGGGTATGGTGGTCGTCACCAGCCGCCTGTCGGTGGAAATGGTGCAGAAGGCCGCCATTCTCGGCAGTTGCATGCTGGCTGCCATTTCAGCACCCACAGCCCTTGCCATCCGCACGGCAAGCCAGGCCGGCATGACGCTGATCGGCATCGTGCGCGGCAATGATTTCGAGATCTTTACCCGCGCCGACCGTTTGATCGCCCAAGGAGGTATTCCCCATGTCGCTTCATCACACGGATGAGAAGCTTGTCCGCATGGCAAACCAGATTGCCACATTCTTTGCCTCGCAGCCGGAAGCGGTGCGGGTGGATGGCGTGGCAACACATATCAACAAGTTCTGGGAGAAGCGCATGCGCCATCGCTTCTTCGAAATGATCGATGCCGGCATTGGCGGCTTTCTGCCGCTGGTCGTGCTTGCATCCGCCAAGATCAAACGCCCGGATGAGGGTGATGATAGCGCTATCGGCCTTGGTGCCGATGCCGCGGAAGGGGCACCGGGCGGCAAGGGAACCGCTGCCGGTGAATCGCTTTCGGAACCGAGCGTTCCGGAAAGCATGGTTTGAGCATGCATTGCCGCCGGCTGTTCTGGTCGGCGTAAAGCACATTTTATGTCCTGACATTCCATAGGGAGGTATTGTCTATGGCAGTTGCAAACGTAACGGGGGGAAGCGTGGCGAGTGCCGGCTTTCTTGATCGAGAACGAATTATCGCAAAACCGGGTTTCAATCGCTGGCTTGTCCCGCCGGCAGCGCTCGCCATTCATCTGTGCATCGGCATGGCCTATGGCTTCAGCGTCTTCTGGCTGCCCTTGAGCCGCGCAATTCCCACAACAGATCCAAGCTGCACCGGCATGACGCTTGCCGGCTCGCTGTTTACCACGGCCTGCAACTGGCGCGTGGCCGATCTCGGTTGGATCTATACGCTGTTCTTCGTGCTGCTTGGCTGTTCGGCGGCCATCTGGGGTGGCTGGCTGGAACGCGTCGGCCCGCGCAAGGCGGGTTTCGTCTCGGCCTGCTGCTGGTGCGGCGGTATTCTCGTGGCCGCGCTCGGCGTCATGTTCCATCAGTTGTGGCTGATGTGGCTTGGGGCTGGCGTCATCGGCGGCATAGGCCTCGGGCTTGGCTATATTTCGCCGGTCTCTACCCTGGTGAAATGGTTCCCGGATCGGCGCGGCATGGCAACCGGCATGGCCATTATGGGCTTTGGCGGCGGTGCAATGATCGGTGCCCCGCTTGCCAACCTGTTGATGACGCATTTCAAGACGGATGTTTCCGTCGGCGTCTGGCAGACCTTTGTCGTCATGGCGCTCATCTATTTCGTCTTCATGATGGGCGGCGCCTTTGGCTATCGCATTCCGCCGGCTGGTTGGCGTCCGGAAGGCTGGACACCGCCTGCTTCCAAGACAGCCATGATCACCCATCGGCATGTGCATCTGAAGAATGCTCACAAGACCCCGCAATTCTGGTTGATCTGGGCCGTGCTCTGCCTCAACGTGTCTGCGGGCATCGGCGTTATCGGCATGGCCTCGCCCATGCTGCAGGAAATCTTTGCCGGCTCTCTCATCGGCATGCCGGGCGTCGCCTTCGCACAGCTTGATGCGGGTCAGAAGGCGCAGATCGCCGCCATCGCGGCGGGTTTCACCGGGCTCCTGTCGCTCTTTAATATCGGCGGTCGCTTCTTCTGGGCGTCGATGTCCGACAAGCTTGGGCGCAAGAACACCTACTTCTGCTTCTTCATCCTCGGCATCGTGCTCTATGCATTGGCACCGACGCTGGCGCTGATGGGCTCGAAGGCATTGTTCGTGCTGGCATTCGGCATCATCCTGTCCATGTATGGCGGCGGCTTTGCCACCATCCCGGCCTATCTTGCCGATATCTTTGGCACGCAATTTGTCGGCGCCATCCACGGACGCCTGCTGACGGCCTGGGCAACAGCGGGCATCGCCGGTCCCTTTGTCGTCAACTATATCCGTGAAGCGCAGATTGCCGCCGGCGTCGCACCGGGACCGGCGCTTTACACCAGCACCATGTATATCCTGGCTGGCATGCTGGCTGTTGGTCTCATTGCCAATGCCTTCGTCAAACCTCTCTCCGACAAGTGGTTCATGCCGGATGCGGAAGTAGCGGCCCTTCAGGCCAAGACGGCTGCGGCTAATGCGGGTCCAACCGGCTCGTTCGGTATCGGCAAGGGCGGGTTTGATGCCAAGGCCGCCATGGCTTGGGCGGTTGTCGGCATCCCGCTTCTCTGGGGCGTCTGGGTAACGATGAAAAACAGCCTGGCGATTTTCGGCTGAAACCTGTGATCGACATCGATTGAACGACGAAAGGCGGCCTTGCGGTCGCCTTTCGCAATTGTCGCCGGTTCTGATCTTGTCAGTTCAGCCAGAGGTGAATGAGGGCGGCCTCCGGCGTTTCGCGCCCGCCATTCTCCACGCCGGTGCTCCACAGGCCGGCACCGGCTGCATAGGCGCCGGGTTCCAGCCCGCCGGCCTCACATTGGCTGACGGCACGGATGCGCTTGCCAGCTTTCACAGCATGACCAAGGGCTGCAATGACCGCAGGGTCATCCATTGCCGTTCCCGATCCGAACACTCTAAGCACTGCGCCATCCAGAACTGAAAGTGCCGCAGAGATCAGATCCGCCGACATGCCGGGGCTCAAGGTCAGGATAGCCAGGCGGCGGGCATCGAAGCGCCGCGAGACAGGTGGCTTTGGCATGTCCTGCACCTGCGTGCGAAAGGCATGCAGGTCGTGGCTGTCATGCTTGACGAGACCGGCCGCCGGCAGCAATTGCCCGGCAAAGGCCAGCGATACATCTGCCGGCTCATCAAGGCGGATCTTGCCCAGGGCCGCATCAATGGCAAGCGCAAGGTTGCCCTCGGCATCGCCGCCGCCGCCCAGCCGGATCATAGAGCCGCAGAGAATCACGCGGCGGTTTTCACCGGCCAGCGCCTGGGAAAGGGCAGCGCCGGTATAGGCCATGGTATCGGTGCCATGGGTGATGATCACCGGCATATCTTCATGTGCGCGCACGGCATCCAGCATGGCGTTCCAATGTTTTGGCCCGACATCGGCACTGTCCAGGAGGGGCAGGAATATCTGTGTAACAAGGGTTGCGCCTGCGGGAAGCCGTTCTGCGACCGCTGCCTCGACCAGGCCTTCCAGTGGCGCAAGCCCGCCCGGACCCTGCGCCATTCCGATCGTTCCGCCGGTGTGGATGAGAAGCAGACGCATGGTGATTTCCCGAACTTCGATCTTTGTCCGTCTGGTAGTCCAGCCGCCGCGGCGGATCAAGAGCAGCGGCTGCTGAGCAACGACAAAGGGCAGCCGCGGTTGCCCGCGCTGCCCTTGCGATATCGATAGACGTGCCTGGCTGATCAGGCCGCCATGTCTTCCAGGTCGCTGCCCTTGAACATCTTGGAAAGGTTCAGGAAGCAGATCATGCCGTTTTCATTGGCGATAATGCCCTCGGAGAAGGACTTGTCGAATGAGGCGGACACTTCCGGAACCGGTTGCACCTGGCTCGAAGGAATGGTCAGGATGTCCGATACGCGGTCGACCAGCATGCCGATGACCATATTATGGACTTCCGCCACGACGATGGCTGAGCGCTCATTGGCCACCGTGCTCTTCATGCCGAGCTTATAGGCAAGGTCAATGATCGGGATGACCGAGCCGCGCAGGTTCATGACGCCGATGACGTCGGCCGGCGCATGCGGAATTGGGGTGGACGGTGCCCAGCCGCGAATTTCGCGGATGGTCGTGGTCTTCACGCAGAATTCCTGATCGTGCAGGCGAAATGCGATGATCTCAAGCGTTTCGCCGCTGAAGCTTGTGGTGGTGATCGTCGTTGCCATCAAAATTCTTCCCAATTCTCCGATGCCTTGACGGCGGTTGCTGCGCCCGAACTGGAACGGGCAACCTTCGCCATGAGTGAGCGTGCCGGGGATGCGATAGGGCGTGCATCGGGTCGCGCAACACTCACAGTAAACGAAGAGTGTTTCTCAAAGCTGAATCGCCCGATCAATGTGCGCAGGGCATCCGCTTCATTGGCCAGACTATGGCTGGCGGCGGAGGATTCCTCCACCATGGCCGCATTCTGCTGCGTATTCTGATCCATCAGATTGATGGCCTTGTTGATTTCCTTGAGAGCAACCGCTTGCTCGCGGCTGGCTTCGACGATGGCGTTGACGTTCTGGTTGATCTCCGCCACTTCCGTGATGATCGATTGCAGTGCCGTACCCGTCTGACCGACCAGCGAGACGCCGTTCAGCACCTGCTGTGTCGAGGTATTGATCAGCGCCTTGATTTCCTTGGCAGCTTTGGCGGAACGTTGAGCCAACTCGCGTACTTCCTGGGCCACCACGGCAAAGCCCTTGCCGGCTTCGCCCGCGCGCGCGGCTTCGACACCTGCGTTCAAGGCCAGAAGATTGGTCTGGAAAGCGATTTCGTCGATCACGGTAATGATGTTGGAAATTTCGCCGGCAGAATTTTCGATCTGGCTCATGGCGGAAATGGCATTGGTCACCACCTCGCCGGATCTGGTCGCACCGGCTGTCGTGCGTGCCACCAGATTGCCGGCCTCTTCGGCGCGCTTGGCGCTGGTTGCAACGGTCTGGGTGATTTCGTCAAGGGCTGCGGCCGTTTCCTCAACGGTGGCGGCCTGTTGCTCCGTGCGCTTGGCCAGGCTGTCGGACGACTGACGGATCTGGGTGGAGCCTGAGGCGATCGCCGTCGCATTGCGACCGACGATCTCCATCGCATCGCGCAGCGTTTCCAGCGCCGCATTGAAATCTGTGCGGATCTTTTCGAGTGCGGGGATGAAAGGCTGGGTGATGCGGAAGTTCAGGTCGCCTTGCGACAGCGCATTCAATCCGGCGCCGATAGCGGCCACGGCCTGCACACGCTGTGTGATGTCGGTTGCAAATTTCACGACCTTGAAAACGCGTCCCTCGCTATCGAGGATCGGATTATACGAGGCTTGGATCCAGGCAACCTTGCCGCCCTTGCCGATCCGCTTGAATTCGGAGGTAATGGCTTCGCCGCCTGAAAGCTTGCGCCAGAATTGCGCATAGTCCGGGCTGTCGCGGAAGGAGGGCTCGCAGAACATGCTGTGATGCTTGCCTTGCACTTCAGACAAGCTATAGCCCAGACAATCGAGGAAATTCTGGTTGGCGGTCAGGATGTCGCCCTTTGGCGTAAATTCGATGACGGCCTGGGTTCGGGAAATCGCTGCGATTTTGCCGGCATCTTCCATGGATTTCAATTTGGCAGCGGTGATATCCGTAGCGATCTTGACGATCTTCACCACCGTGGAACCGGACATGACCGGATTGTAGGAGGCCTGGATCCAGACTTCCTTGCCATCCTTGCCGAGCCGCATATATTCGGCGGCCTGAAATTCGCCGCGACCTAGGCGTGCCCAGAAGGCCTTGTATTCATCCGAGCGGGCATAGTCCGGCGCGCAAAACATGCTGTGATGTCGGCCTTGCACTTCGCCGAGGCTGTAGCCCATGGGCTTACAGAAGTTTTCATTGGCCGTCAGGATTTTGCCTGCCGTGTCAAACTCGATCATGGCCTGCGAACGGCTCAGTGCAGCCAGCGTTGCCTTTGCGCCAGCTGTACCCAGTATGCTCAATCCCATCATTTTCCCCAGTCCTTAATGGCGAAGCGAAGACGGCAGTCTGTCTGCGTCTACGTGCTTGCTCGGCACTTGAGTCGAAGAATAGGAGCCAATGATTAAAATTCTGGCGATATCTAATATAGCTTAAGGTTGTGAAATTGTGCCTTTATGAGCATCTTCTGTGCAACGGCGCGTTTCAGGTTGTGCTCGTGCCGTGGATCGATACCGGACGAATGAAAACGGTCTCAATATTCCTTTTCGTAAAAGATACCGCCCGAACCGCCATCGGTTCCAGCCGAGCCTTTCAGCTTCACGCCGCGCCCGATATCGAGGTTGATCGTGGCCCGCGCGCCGCCGCTTTTACCGCCCTGTTCCAGCTGAAAATAGGTCCGGTTGTTGATGTAGCGGCCGACGGAAACACTCGTCTGTCCCGTCTCGTCGGTGTTGATGTCGAGGTCATCGACACCAAGATTTGCTCGCAATGTCTGGATCAGCGAGGTGTCGCCGCCGCCGGCAAGCTGGCTTGCCGCATCCGCCAGCTGGGCGATCTGCAATGGCGAAAGCCGTGCCATGGATTGGCCGAAGATCAGCTGTGCCAGAACCTCGTCCTGCGGCAGGGCGGGCGACGAGGAAAACGAGATCTGCGGATCGTTGGCAATGCCTGACACATTGATATTGATCGTTGTCTGGCCCGACGATGTCGATGCGACCATGTCGAGAAGCGGGATGAGGCTGCCGCCGAAGGTGATCTTGCCCGTGGTGAAATCCAGCCGCTTGGTGAGAATGATGATACGACCGCGGCGCATCTGGAATGCACCCGTCACATCGGGTTCGACTGTTGAGCCGCGAATGCCGAGCGCCCCGCCGAGTTCCGCATCAATGCCACGACCACGCACGAAGATACCATTGGGTGCATTGAGCCGCAGATCGAGATTGATACCGGTTCGCGCACCCGTTCCGCCCTTCGGCTGCAGACTTGCCAGAAGTGCCAGCACATCCGCGGGCGCGTTGCGGTGCTTCACGTCGATTTCCGCCAGCGATGCGGGAATTTTGGCCGGCACCGTGATATCGGCTCGCACCAGCGTCACGCTGCCGCCAAGCGTCGGTCCGGCCAGTAAGGGCCCGGTCACGGTCAGTGCGCCGTTCACCGTGGCGGTGACCAGCGTGCCATCGACATAAGTGGCATTGTTGAGCACGATGCGCAGATCGGCGGCATAGTCCGCGCCAATGCCGATCGATCCGTCAATCGACAGGCTGCCGCCGGTCGAGACCTGCGCCGTCAGGTTGGAAATTGTTGCGCGGTCGCGGTTGAATGTCACCGAAGCATTGATGGCATTGAGGGCGAGGTTGCGCTGAACATCGATCAGCCGTGCGCCGGCAGTCGATGCGGTGCCGCTCACAAGCGGAGCGGCTGCCGTTCCACCCACCGTGATATTCACATTGGCGCTGCCGTTCAGAACCAGTCCCTGGCCAGACAGCTGGGTTGCTGCGAGCGCAAAGGGAAGGCCGCCCTCTATCCGCAGGTCAAGCGGCAGAGAGCCTGTCAGTCCCACCGAACCGCTGCCGGCAAGAGCAAGGCCAGCGACCCCGCTCAAACGGGTTTCAAAGCGGACCTGGCTGTCCTGCAATGTTCCATTGGTGACAATGGTGAAAGGCGCAAGTCCTGCCGAGCGGGTCTGGGCGAGTTCCGCACCGCTCCATGTCAGGTCGAAGCGCTGCCCGGATGCGGCGCCGGGAAGGGGTGAGACCTTGCCGGTGATTTGGCCGCTGGCGCCAAGGCCCGGCATGAAGGCATTGGCAAGGCTTGCCGGCAAGGCGTTGATGCTGGCGCTGAGGCTCGGAAGTGGGCCGGCCTCGCCGCCGATCACCACATGGCCACTGGCATCGAGCGACAGGCCCTGAGGGCCGCGCAACCGGGTGTCGCCAAGAGTGAGGCGGCCATTCTCGAAACTGCCGGCGGCCTTCAGTACCAGTCCGCTGATGCCGGCATCGCCTTGGCGGCGAATGACGCCATCGGCCCATTGCAGATCATAGCGTACCGCCGGTGCTGCCAGCGTGCCGCCCACACTGGCTGATCCGGTCACCGTGCCGCCCGTCTGGATGCCGGAAAGGAATGCGCCGGCAAGGCTTGCGGGCAGGGAGCCGATATTGGCCGTCAGGTTGAGCGCACGTTCTCCAGCAAGGCCTACCGAGCCCTTGGCGGAGGCGGATAATCCAGAGGGGCCCGTCAGCCCCAGCTGTTCCAGCGTCAGCGTGCCGCCGGATAGGCTGCCGCGCGCTTCCAGCGACAGACCTGAAAGGCCGGCGCTCAGCGTCTGGCGGGTCTGTACGTTCTGCCAGCTAAGATCAAAGCGCGTGGCGGGCGCCTCTGGCGAACCCGTGGACGAAATGCTGCCAGAAATCACGCCGCCGGCATTGAGGTCCGGCACGAAACTATTGGCGAGATTGGCGGGCAGAGCGGCAATCGTGGCATTCAGATCCAGCACCGGGGCTTGCGGCCCGGCCAGGATCACGCGGCCTTTGGCCGTCAGCGACAGGCCGGAGGGATCGCTCAGCCGGGTTTCCTCAAGCGTCAGAATGCCCTGGTCGAATGTGCCGCGCGCCAGAAGATCAAGCGCGTTCACGCCGGCTTCACGGCTCTTAGCCGTGGCGGCATCGGTTGCGGTGATATCGTAGCGCAGCACAGGTGCGCCAAGGGTGCCACTTGCGGCAATGTTGCCGGCCAGCGTGCCGCTCGCCTTCAGGTCCGGGCGGGCAATGTCGGCCAGCTGTGCCGGCAAGTGGGCAAATTCCGCCGTCACATTCAGCGGTTGATCAGTGCTCACGCCGATTGTGCCCCGCGCATTCAGCGAAAGCCCCTGCGATCCCTGAAGGCCAAGCGTCTCCAGCGTTACGACCTGATCGGCAAATCGCCCGGTGGCGGTGGCAGATAGCCCATCTATCCCGGCGCTGCGGGTTGCTTCCACCGAGGCATTCGCCCAGTCGAGCTTGAAATCGGCCAGCGGTGCGACAAGCGGGCCGGAGGCGGAGAGCGCGCCCGATAGTGTGCCGCTTGCGCCAAGACCTGGACGCAGAGCATTGAGAAGGCTTGCCGGTATGGAGGCAAGGTCTGCCTGCAGCGTCACGGGCCGCCCCTCGGCCAGAGACAGCGAGCCATTGGCCTTGGCGGATAGCCCGTCTTTGCCGGTCAGCGTAAAATTGCTGACGCTCAGAAGTTCGTTTTCGAAGCGTCCGACAAGACTGGCGGTCAGGTTGTCAACGCCTGCCGTACGGGTCTGCGCAGTCGAGGCACTCGACAGCGCGAGGATGAAATCCGCCACCGGCGCGGTTGTGGTCCCCGTCAGTCTCGCGGTGGCGCGCAGCATGCCGCGCATATCGAGGTCCGGTCGGAAGCGATTGGCAAGAGAAGCCGGCAGCGCATCGATCTCGGCTGTCAGATCGAGCCTTTGCGGATTGATCGTTGAGACGGTACCGGAGGCCGAGGCGGAAATGCCGTCCTCATTGCGCAGTGTCATCTGCGTCAGGGTCAACAGATTGTTTTCGAAGCGACCCTGTGCGGCAAGCGCCAGAGGCTTCAGGCCTTGCGCTCTGGTTTGCGCCACCTGTGCGCCTTCCCATTCCAGGCTGTAGCGGGCAACCGGCGCGGATGTGGCGCCGCCAAGGGTCACCACGCCACCGACCAAACCTTCGGTGCCGAGTTTATCCACAAAACTATTGGCGAGTGCGGCGGGAAGTTCGCTGATGCGCACACCGACATTCAACTGCTCGGCAGCGCTTCCCTCGGCCACTATCGTGCCGCCACCGGCGCGCAGGGTGATCGTGCCCAGATCGGTGCGGCCATTGGCCATGCGAATGCGGGTTGGACTGGCCAGATCTACATTGATCCCGGCGGGCTTGGCGGTGAAGCGATCGAGCGCAAGGATCATCCCGGCCGGATCGGTGCGATCGAGACTGCCGGTCAGACCCAGCGGTGCGCCGGAATACTGGGCGACAAGATCAAAGCCGGTCTTGGCGCCGGTCTGCGTTATGGTCAGCGCCACATCGCTGATCTGCTGCGCACCGATGGAAATCTCGGCGGCCCGGATCGTGCCATTGACGTTGAGCGCCAGAACATTGCTGCTGGCAAGGTCGACCACCGGGTTTTTGAGCGTGGCGCCCGAAGCCGTTACCGATTGGCCGTCGGCATTGATTTTTGCCGACAAAATGCCTGCGTCATTTGAAAGCTCCATCCTGCCTTTGAGGTCGCCGCTCGCCTGCTGGCCGGCAAGGGTTGCAAGAAGGCCAAGATCGGGCAGTTCAAAAGTAAAACTGCCGCGTGGCAGAAAAGCATCCGACAAGGCGACCGCACCTGTCACCCGATTGGCGCCGGCCTCGATCAATATTTCCGGCAGGGAGATCAGCCCATCCACTTGCTGCGCCTGGGTTCGGATGTGAAGCGGCTTGCCATCCACACGGCCGGTGGCTTCCATGGTCGCCTGTGGCCTGCCGGCTGGCAGCGTGCCTGCAAGCTTGATGCTGATGCCTTCCAGAACGCGGCCGTTGAAGCGCAGGTCGGCGGCGTTGATCGCGGCGGTAACGCCCGGGTTTTCCACGGGGCCGGAAACGGTCATGTCATAGCCGACGGCGCCCTTGGCGTCGGGCCGCAGGCGGCCGATATCTCCAATGCGGCCGGCCAGATGGGCGTCGAGCTTGCCGCCATCCAGCAGCAGATTGCCATGGCCCTCGATGAGGTTGGATTTCATCACCAGGTTTTCAAGGCTCATGCGGCCGCCAATCACGGCGTCCACATAGCCTTCAAGGCCGATCATATCGGTAAAATAGCGGCCAGCTTCGGGCGGAAGTCCATCGGGGCTCAGCGATAGGCGCAGATTGCCCTTCACCGATTGCTGGGCGAGATTATAGGCGCCGCTGATCGTGCCGGATGCATTGCCGCTTTCAAACGTTGCCGCATCAAGGCCGATTGCCGGCAAAGCCAGCCGGATCGGTGCGTCGAGCCGGATCGGCCCTTCGATCAGCCGGTCGATATCCGGATTGACGAAACTGGCATTGGCAGCGCTCAGCCGCGTGCGGATGCTGCCGGCGCGCTGCACCAGGTTCAGGTCTTCGCTTTCGGCCTGCAGGCGCACCTGTTCAAAGCGCGCGTCCAGGGCCGATAGAGTGCGAAGCGCAGCCGTTGCGTTGAACCGCGAGGATTCCGCCGGGCCGGTCAAAGTGAAATTTAGGTTGTCGAGCGATACGCGAACAGGCGTGCCTTCCATGGGCCAGTCGATGGCGACCGCGCCATTGGTTGCCGTGGCACTGCCCGTCAGGCTGTTGTCGCCGGAGGGATCAAGCGCGCCGGATGCCGCCAGCCGGATTGCGCCGGTCACAAATTCGCCGGTGCGGATCTCGATGCGTCCGGAGGGCGCCACGAGCGCGCCGATATTGAAATCGGTTCGCCCGGCAAACAGTGGTCGCAGGGTCTGCGGCATCAGATCGGTCAGCTGGCCACCACCCTTGATTTCAAGGCGATGCGCACCCTCAGGCGTCAGCGTATGCCGGCCATCGACGCTGATCACCGGTTGGCCGTCCACCGTTGCCCGAATCTGGCCGGACCAGCTGGATAGCGGCCCCTGTCCATCCAGAGCAAGGGCAAGCGCCGGGGCGCCGGGCAGGCGCAGCAACCGCGCCAACAATCCGCCCTGCGGCTCTGCCACAAGCGCTTGAAGTTTCAGCTCGTTCTGTCCCGGCGCATAGACGAGATCGGCGCTTGCCAGTGCATTCGGCGTATCCTTGCGGTGCGTCGAAAGCTTCAGCGCCACCCGCTCGTCGGTAGCATCCACCGAGCCTTCCGCCGTCATCTCGAAGCGGCGACCGGTCAGCGCCGGGGCAAGGTCGATATCGGGCAGGTGGAAGGCGTCAATTTCGATGGCCAGTGGCAGGGAAAATCCGCTCGCCGTCTGCTGTTTGTCCGCCGGCGGCTGCACGGCTTCAGTCACCGGACGGCGGTTGACCATCAGACCGCCAATATCGATGCGATCGGCATGGAAGGTTCCGCGCAGCAGCGCAAGCGGCGACCAGTCAACGGAAATGTCGCGCGCTTCGGCATATTGTCCCTGGCTATCGGACAGGCGGACCTGATCGATCTTCAGGTTTCCGGTCAGGAGACCTTTCGGCGCTGATAGTGCGACCTGCTGGCCGGGCCCGGACAGCAGGGACGAGACCAGGCTGCCGACAACGCGGTTGCCGACCGGAACAAAGCCAAGGAAGAGCAGGACGGCCATCAACAGGGCAAGCAGCATCGCCGTCACGGCAAGCGTGACGCGCAGAACCCCTGTCTTCGGCCGGGACGGTGATGTCATGAACGCAGGTTCACCCTTGGCTGTTTTGCGGACTTGATTATCCTGATCTTCGTTTGCGCGCGACATCAGAATGATTGTCCGATGCCGGCATAGATACCGTATGCACTGCCGTCGTCATAGCGGTCCAGTGGCACCGCCACATCGAGCCGCAAGGGACCGAAAGGCGTGGCATAGCGCAGGCCTATACCGGCGCCCATGCGGATATCGGAGAAATTCGGCACGATTCCGGTCGACACGGTACCCATGTCAAAAAACGGCACCACTCCGACCTTTTCCGTGACTTTCACCCGCGCCTCAAAAGATGCGATCGTATAGGATTTTCCCCCCAGAGCCTCGTTCTCGCCATTGTAGGGCGAAATCTCGCGATAGGCATAGCCGCGCACCGATCCGCCGCCACCGGCATAAAAGCGTCTTGTGGTCGGAATGTCCGCAACACTGTCTGCGCCGACAATTGTTCCAGCACCAAGTCGTGCCGCCAGCACCAGCCGGTCTTCCTCGCCCCAACCCAGATAGCCGGAAATCGATCCCTCGAAAGAGGAAAAAACTGTGCCGCGCTCGAATTCGTAGCTCGGCTGGGCCGACAAAAGCGCGCGGTAGCCTTGCGTCGGTTCCAGCTTGTTGTCGCGGGCGTCTCTTTCGAAGGAAAGGGGTGTCGAGAAGGTCAGGTAGTCATTGCGCCCGAACGCATCATCGGCGCGCACGAAGGCCAGTTCCACGCCACCTTTCACGGTATCCTGGTCGCTCAGCTCATAGGAGAGCGTCGTCAGCGCCGTGATGGAATCGGCTGTGAATGCATCGGGTGTTTCGCGCTGCACCTGGAGGCTGGCATCCATCGTGATGCGCGGCAAGAAGGCGCCGGGCTTTGAAAAGAAGATGCCCGCCGAATAGTCGAAGGTCGTGTAATCGGTCGTGGCACCAATGCCGGACACCTTGCCTTCGATGCGCAGCGATTCCGCTTCGCCGAACAGGTTGCGATGGCCCCAGTAGCCGGAGAGGCCAGCACCATCGATCGAGGAGAAGTCGGCACCTGCGCCGAAATAGCGGAACTTGCCTTCCGAAATCTCGATGGTCAGCGGCAGCGTGCCATCGGCGGCCAGCGCGTCAGCTTCCCGGATCGTTACGCTGGAGAAGACACCGAGTTCGCGCAAACGCTCGCCCGCCTTCTTCAGCTGGTCGGGCGAGTAGCGCTGCTGTTCGTCGAGCCTTGAATAGCGGCGGATGAAATCTTCTTCGACCGCCCGGTTGCCCTTGACGCTGACGGCACCAATCGAGGCGACAGGTCCGCTTCTGGCCGCATAGGTGACCGAAACCGTGTTCGTCGCATGATCTGCCACGACATTGCGGGAGGTCAGTTCGGCCAGCGGTCGCCCTTGTGCCTTGAGGTCGCGGACAATGCGTTCACCGGCCTGGATCAGTTTGACGGAACCTGCGGCACTGCCGGATTTCAAATCGTAATCGTCCGGGTTGAGGCCTTTTGCATCGCCTTCCAGCGTCACGCTTCCGAGCGTGAAATTCGGGCCGGCTTCCACCGTCACGGTGACGGGAACCGGGCTGTTGTGGTCGAAAACCGGGTTCGGCGGCAGCTGATCAAGATCCGTTCCGCCGATGCTGATGCGCACCACGCCACCATAATGGGCTTCTTCATAGAGTACGGCAACCAGCCTTTCGCGGTCCTCGCGAGCCTTGACCACCAGTCCCAGATCGCCGGAGACCGGCTGACCCTTGTCGGCAACCAGCGCCGTGGTGGTTTCCAGCCGCTCCCGCAGCTCGCCTTTGTCGCCCTTTATGTCGAGGATGGCATCGTATCGCACCGGATTGATCACCTCTGCCGTCTCTTCCTCTGTCTCGAACAGGGTCAGGCCGAAGATCTTCAGGGCATAGGCATCCGGGGCGTAGCCCGGAAAGACCGCCAGGGTCACGGCGAGAGCAACAGCAACGCCGGATTTTCGATGGGCGAATGCGTCTTTCGGGCCGGGCATATCATTGCTCGTACTCAGTGTGTCGTTCCCACCCTGCGGGCTACATCGCCCTGCTCAACACGTCACTAATATAATCACATATCAGCTCTCTTGGTACACCCATTGTGTCACATATGCGATAAAATGGCCCCGGCAATACCGCCGGAGCCTCTTTGGCGCGATTGTCAGCCTGTGCCGTTGCTCTATCAGCGTGGGCAGCTATCGACATAGCGGCGACCGTAGCGGTCACGATAATAGCACTGGCCGGGCTGTTCGGCGACGGAGCCGATCACGGCGCCAGATATACCGCCGATGGCAGCACCCACGGCTGCGCCACGAACGTTACCAGTGGCAAGGCCGCCGATGATGGCGCCAGCGCCGGCACCGATGCCAGCACCCTTTTCCGTCTGCGTGCAGCCTGCCATCGTCAGGCCTACCAACATAAACATCAAAGCTTTCTTCATTACTCTCTCCACTGTTTTCCATGAGCCTGGGCCGCTTCGAAGCCGGTCCCTCCTCGTCCGCGGCTCTCAAGGGTACTCCGCGCGCGAGGAGAATAAGATTCCGTCTTCGGAAGTCCATATGCACATCTGCGCTTTTTCTTAACAAAATGGCAATCTGATGCTTGACCATTTATGCCGCCAAGAAAAAGACCAGTTGATCCCCCGGAAAAAAAGGCAAATGATGGATCTGTGTTTGAGGAGACACAGGCCCTTGCCAGGGCTCCAGGGAGGACAAAAATGGCGAAAGTGACATTGACGGTGAATGGCCGGGCGATGGCGGGAGAGTGCGATGATCGCACGCTTCTCGTACATTTCATCCGGGACAGGCTGGGTCTGACCGGCACGCATGTGGGCTGCGATACGACCCAGTGCGGCGCTTGCGTTGTGCACATGGATGGCAAATCGGTCAAAAGTTGTTCCATCCTGGCGGTACAGGCATCAGGCTCCACCGTCACGACGATCGAGGGCCTTGCCGTTCAGGGCGAATTGCATCCGGTCCAGGCCGCTTTCAACCAGCATCACGGCCTGCAATGCGGCTTCTGCACGCCCGGCATGGTGATGACCGCCGTCGATATGATTGCCCGCCATGGCGGCCAGCTGGACGAGGCCACCGTGCGCCAGGAGCTGGAAGGCAATATCTGTCGGTGCACCGGCTACCACAACATCGTCAAGGCGGTGCTGTCGGCCAATGAACAGATGCATGGTGCACAGCGCCAGGCCGCCGAATAAGGCATCGGCAGTAGCCACCGGGCAATCGTCTGACGGCGCCTGCGCCGTCGCTTGCCCTCGCTATTGCCGATTGCCCTTTGCCTAATCCCTATTTCTCTGGAGGAAATGAACATGGGTATGGAAGGTATTGGTGCACGCGTCACCCGCAAGGAAGACAAGCGCTTCCTCACCGGCAAAGGCCGCTACACCGACGATATGGTCGTGCCGGGCATGAAGCACGCCTTCTTCGTGCGCAGCCCGCACGCACATGCCAGGATCACCGGCATTGATGCGTCAGTAGCGCTGGGCATGCCGGGCGTTATCGCCGTGCTGGAAGGCAAGCAGTTGCAGGCCGATGGTATCGGCAATCTCATCTGCGGCTGGATGGTCCATTCCAAGGATGGCACGCCGATGAAAATGGGTGCCTGGCGTCCGCTGGCCATCGATACCGTGCGCTATGTCGGCGATGCGGTGGCGATCGTCGTGGCCGACAGTGCAGCCGAGGCGCGCGATGCCGCCGAAGCGGTGATGGTCGATTACGATGAACTGCCAGCGGTCACCACCTCGCTTGCAGCGCTTGGCGCCGATGCGCCGCAGATCCATCCGGAAGCGCCGGGCAATCTCATCTTCGACTGGCAGATCGGTGATCCGGCAGCCACCGATGCGGCCATTGCAGCGGCTGCCCATGTCATCGAGATCGATATCCTCAACAACCGCCTGTCGCCAAACCCGATGGAGCCGCGCGCCACGCTCGGCATTTATGACGAGGCGGAAGATCACTTCACCTGCTATACGACCAGCCAGAATCCGCATGTCGCGCGTCTGGTGATGAGCGCCTTCTATAATGTCGCCCCGGAAAACAAGCTGCGGGTGATTGCGCCGGATGTCGGCGGCGGCTTCGGCTCGAAGATCTATATCTATCCGGAAGAAATCGTCTGTCTCTGGGCGTCGAAGAAAACCGGCGTGCCGGTCAAGTGGACGTCCGACCGCACGGAAGCCTTTCTGACCGATGCGCATGGCCGCGACCATGTATCGACGGTGAAGATGGCCTTCGACAAGGATCACCGCATTACCGGGCTGAAGGTGGATACGGTCGCCAATCTCGGCGCCTATATGTCGCTCTTTTCGTCGGCGGTGCCGACCTATCTCTATGCCACGCTTCTGTCTGGCCAATATGCCATTCCGGCCATCCACGCCAATGTCCGCACCGTCTATACCAATACGGTGCCGGTCGATGCCTATCGCGGGGCAGGGCGGCCGGAAGCGACCTATCTTCTGGAACGCACGATCGAAACGGCAGCCCGAGAACTGGGCATTTCTCCGGTCGAGCTTCGCCGCAAGAACTTCATCCGCACCTTCCCCTATCAGACGCCGGTGATCATGACCTATGACGCCGGCGACTATGAAGCCTCGCTGTCTGCCGCCATGCAGGCGGCGGATTGGGATGGCTTTCCGGCCCGCCGGGCGCAGTCTGAAGCGCGTGGCATGAAACGCGGCATCGGTATGAGCTGTTATATCGAAGCCTGCGGCATCGCGCCCTCCCAGGCGGTCGGCTCGCTTGGTGCCGGCGTCGGCCTTTGGGAATCGGCGGAGGTGCGGGTGAATGCCGTTGGCACGATCGAAGTGCTCACCGGCTCGCACAGCCATGGCCAGGGCCATGAGACAACTTTTGCCCAGCTGGTGGCGGATCGTCTCGGCGTGCCGATCGCCAGTGTCAACATTGTGCATGGCGATACCGACAAGGTGCAGATGGGCATGGGCACCTATGGGTCCCGCTCCGGTGCCGTCGGCATGTCGGCGGTCGTCAAGGCGCTCGACAAGGTGGAGATGAAGGCAAAGAAGATCGCTGCCCATCTGATGGAGGCCGATGAGGCCGATATCGTCATCGAAAACGGTGATGTGAAAGTGGCCGGCACCGACAAGAGCCTTCCCTGGTTCCAGGTGGCGCTGGCCGCCTATACCGCGCACAATCTTCCCTCCGGCATGGAGCCGGGCCTGAAGGAAAGCGCCTTCTACGATCCCTCCAACTTCACCTTTCCGGCGGGCTGCTACATTGCAGAGGTCGAGATCGATCCGGAAACCGGCAAGACCGAGATCCTGCAGTTTGTCGCAGCCGATGATTTCGGCAATATCATCAACCCGATGATTGTCGAAGGCCAGGTGCATGGCGGGCTGGCGCAGGGCATTGGTCAGGCGCTGCTGGAAGAGGTGCGCTATGACGAAAACAATGGCCAGCTTCTGACGGCAAGCTACATGGATTATGCCATGCCGCGGGCGGACGATCTTCCCTCCTTCTCGCTGTCGCACCAGAACACGCCCTGTCCCGGCAATCCGCTCGGCATCAAGGGTTGCGGCGAGGCGGGTGCCATCGGTTCGCCGCCGGCGCTGATGAATGCCATCACCGATGCCATCGGCATCAATACGCTCTCCATGCCTGCCACGCCGCTCAAGGTGTGGAGCGCGCTGCAGGCTGTGCAGATGCGTCAGGCTGCCGAATAAGGGCTCAAGAAGGGAAGGAGACAGACAATGTATGCCACCAGCTACCATCGTACGTCCTCGGTTGACGAAGCCGTCAACCTGCGCGCCTCACAGGATGAGGGGCGTTATATTTCCGGCGGCATGACGCTGATTGCGACGATGAAACAGCGGCTTGCTGCGCCATCGGACCTGATCGACCTGCGCCATATCGCCGGCCTCAAGGGCATTACCGTCAAAGGCCGCACGGTGCGCATCGGGGCAGCAACCCCGCATGCCGATGTCGCCTCGTCGGTAGAGATCCGCGCCCTGTGTCCCGCCATCTGCAATCTGGCGGGCATGATTGGTGATCCGCATGTGCGCCATATGGGCACGATCGGCGGATCCGTGGCCAATAATGATCCGGCAGCCGATTATCCCTCGGCCGTGCTGGCGCTGAATGCCACCATCATCACCGATCGGCGCGAGATCCCGGCCGATGAATTCTTCCAAGGCATGTTCGAGACGGCGCTGCAGGATACGGAAATTCTCACCGCCATCCGTTTCGAGGCGCCGGACAAGGCAGGCTATGCCAAATTTGCCAATCCGGCCTCACGCTATGCGCTGACCGGGGTGTTTGTGGCAAAGACGGCATCCGGCGTGCGTGTGGCGGTCACCGGCGCTGGTTCTGGCGGTGTCTTTCGCGTGCCGGAGATGGAGGCCGCACTTGGTGCATCCTATCTGCCCGAATCAGTCGCCGGCATCTCCGTCGATCCGGGCCTGTTGATGGAAGATATGCATGCAACAGCCGAATATCGCGCCAATCTGGTGCGGGTCATGGCCAAGCGAGCGGTTCAATCCTCTCTTTGACAGTCACAGAAGGCAGCTTGGGCGGCGTCAGCCGCCCATTTTTTTGTCAATCTTGATGTGAATCAACTTTCTCTTATCGTTGAGTTCATAAATTCAAATTGGAATAGTTCAAAAAATTGGGCCAAATGCCGCAGTTGGGACGCAATCATGCCTGCCGGGGTTGACGCGGCGGCGTGCAGAACCCAAAAAACAGTGCAGGTTCTGGAGTGTAGACATGGATTTCGAGGCATTTTTCAAGGGCGAGCTGGACAGCCTTCATGCGGAAGGCCGTTACCGCGTGTTCGCCGATCTCGAACGTCACCGTGGGCAGTTTCCGCGCGCGACGCGTCACACCCCGGAAGGCAAACGCGATGTCACCGTCTGGTGTTCCAATGATTATCTCGGGATGGGCCAGAATCCTGCCGTGATCGACGCGATGAAAGAGGCGATCGATCACTGTGGCGCGGGTGCGGGAGGCACCCGGAATATTTCTGGCACCACCCATTACCATGTTCTTCTGGAGCAGGAACTTGCCGATCTGCACGGCAAGGAAGCCGCCCTTATCTTCACCTCCGGCTATGTTTCGAACTGGGCGACGCTTGGCACGCTTGGCCAGAAGATCCCCGGTCTCATCATCTTTTCCGATGCGCTCAACCACGCCTCGATGATCGAAGGCATTCGTCATGGCAAGTGCGAGCGCGTCATCTGGAAGCATAACGATCTCCACGATCTGGAAGCCAAGTTGAAGGCTGCCGATCCCAAGGCGCCGAAGATGATTGCCTTCGAGAGCGTCTATTCCATGGATGGCGATATCTCGCCGATCAAGGAAATCTGTGATCTCGCCGATAAATATGGCGCGATGACCTATCTCGACGAAGTGCATGCGGTGGGCATGTATGGTCCGCGCGGCGGCGGCATTGCCGAACGCGAAGGCCTGATGGACCGCATCACCATCATCGAAGGCACGCTCGGCAAGGCTTTCGGTGTGATGGGCGGTTATATCACCGGTTCGCATGCGGTCTGCGATTTCATCCGCTCGTTTTCCTCGGGCTTCATCTTCACCACCGCACTGCCGCCGGCGCTGGCCGCCGGTGCCGTGGCTTCCATCCGTCACCTGAAGAACAGCCCCTTCGAGCGTGCCCGTCATCAGGACCGCGTGCGCAAGCTGCGGGCCTCGCTCGATGCGCGCGGCATTCCGCATATGGTAAACCCCAGCCATATCGTGCCGGTCATGGTGGGCGATGCGGCCAAGTGCAAATGGATCTCGGACCTGCTGCTCGACCATTCGGATGTCTATGTGCAGCCGATCAACTATCCGACCGTGCCGCGCAAGACGGAGCGCCTGCGCATCACGCCGACGCCGCTGCATTCGGATGCCGATATCGAGCATCTGGTCGGTGCCCTGCACCAGCTCTGGTCGCGTTGTGCACTGGCGCGGGCAGTTGCCTGATCCGTCACACAGGTGCTGATTTTCAAAAGCGGATCGCGGCAACGCGGTCCGCTTTTTCGTTGAGGCCTATGGATTTACATAATCCTATACGGCACGATCGAACGGTTGTCGTGGTCCACGGCGAGCCGGCTTTTCAGCGGCGGCATGGCGCGCTGCGGACAGTTTGGTCGTTCGCAGATTCGGCAGGAAATGCCGATCGGCTCGAAGGCGGCGCGGTTGGCAAGATCGAGGTCATCGGCATAAACGAAGCTGTCGGCATAGGAAATCTCGCAGCCAAGTGCCAGGGCGTAGCGTGGTTGGACCGCGTGGAAGCCGCCGCTGCCCTTGGTGATCTGCGTCGCAAGACAGAGATAGCGCACGCCGTCCGGCGTTTCGGCCAATTGGCGGATAATGCGCCCCGGCATTTCGAAAGCCTGATGCACATTCCACAAGGGGCAGGCGGCGCCGAAGCGGGCAAATTGCAGCTTGGCCGCGCTGTGGCGCTTGGTAATATTGCCGGCGCGGTCCACACGGGCAAAGAAGATCGGAACGCCCTTTTGTCCCGGTCTTTGAAGCGTGCTGAGCCGATGGCAGATTTGCTCTATGCTTGCGCCGAAATGCCCCGATAGAAGTTCGAGGTCGTGGCGCAAGTCGCGGGCGCGTTTCAGGAAGGCCTCATAGGGCAGCAGCAAGGCGCCGGCAAAATAATTCTGCAACCCGATACGGCAGATTTCCGTGGCCTCGGCTGCACGAAACCCCGCCTCGCGGGCAATGCGGTCAATCACATCGGCGGCGTAGAGTTGAGCAATCTGCAACGCCATCTGGAAATCGCGCGTGGCGGGCGTCGCATAGGCATTCAGCGAAAGCCTGCGTGTCGCTGGCGCATAGCTGCGGATCAAGTCATCCTTCAGCACGGCCCGCTCAACGGTCACGCCGAAACGGACGGACAGGAAATGCTGGAGCGCCCCATGGTTCTCGCCGCCGCCAAGGGAAAGCTCTGCGGCCAGTTTCTCCGCCATCACATCCAGGTCATGGATGTAATTGTCGACGAAGTGGAAATAGTCGCGCACCTCGTCATAGGGTGTGGCTTCCGAAAGCGCTGCGCGTCCCAGCCTGTCGTCCATGCTCGCCAGCTGCTCGCTGGCGCGGCGATAGGCCTGATGCGCGGCAATCAGCGCATGGGCCATGCCGGGGGCATTTTGCGTGACAAGCTTCAATTCCTGAAGATTGGCGGTGTAGCCATGGAATAGCGGATCGGTCAGTGCTTCCGAAAGGGCCGAGAGAAGCCGGTCACCCTCGCCGGTGGAAAGCTCGCCGATGCCGATGCCGAATGTTTCTGCCAGCGCCAGCAGCACGGAGGCCGAGACCGGGCGCTGGTTGTTCTCGATCTGGTTGAGATAGCTGGTGGAAATGCCGATCCGTTCGGCAAATTGCGCCTGGGTGGCGCGCACGCCATCGCGCAGTTCCCGCACCTTGCGTCCGATATAAAGCTTGCCGATCGCCATGTTCGCAACTTTGCAAAATACACTTTGCAGATTTATAACTTACACATTGCCACCTATTCAACGAAAATCCATGTTTCGCCTGTCGCTTCAACGCGATACAACAGCGACAAAGCATTTTCAGGGAGGCGGCATGCGCGCAGTTTTGGCAGAAGTGGAAGCGCGGCGGGCGCAGGCCCGTCTGGGCGGCGGCCAGAAGCGGATCGATGCCCAGCATGCCAAGGGCAAGCTGACGGCGCGCGAGCGCATCGATGTGCTGCTCGATGAAGGCTCCTTTGAAGAATACGACATGTATGTCACGCATCGCTGCGTCGATTTCGGCATGGCGGAACAGCAGGTGGCAGGCGATGGGGTCGTTACCGGCTGGGGCACGATCAATGGCCGTCAGGTCTATGTGTTTTCCCAGGATTTTACCGTGCTCGGCGGTTCGCTGTCGGAAACCCATGCGCAGAAGATCTGCAAGATCATGGATATGGCCGTGCGGGTTGGTGCGCCGGTGATCGGGCTGAATGACAGCGGCGGCGCGCGTATCCAGGAAGGCGTTGCATCGCTGGCCGGCTATGCGGAAGTCTTTCGCCGCAATGCGGAAGCCTCGGGCGTCATTCCGCAGATCTCCGTCATCATGGGGCCCTGTGCCGGCGGTGCCGTCTATTCGCCGGCCATGACCGATTTCATCTTCATGGTGCGTGACTCATCCTACATGTTCGTCACCGGTCCGGATGTGGTGAAGACGGTGACCAACGAGATCGTCACGGCGGAGGAACTCGGCGGCGCCTCCACCCATACGAAAAAATCCTCTGTGGCCGATGCGGCCTACGAGAACGACGTGGAGACGCTGGAGGCGGTGCGCCAGCTGTTTGATTTCCTACCCTTGAACAATCGCGAAAAGCCGCCAGTGCGGCCTTTCTTCGACGATCCGGCGCGCCTTGAAATGCGTCTCGACAGCCTGATCCCGGATAGTGCCGCCAAGCCCTATGACATGAAGGAACTGATCCACGCGATTGCCGACGAGGGCGATTTCTTCGAGATCCAGGAAGCCTTTGCCCGCAATATCATCACCGGCTATATCCGGCTGGAAGGCCAGACGGTTGGCGTCGTGGCCAACCAGCCGATGGTGCTGGCCGGTTGCCTCGATATCGATGCCTCGCGCAAGGCGGCCCGTTTCGTGCGCTTCTGCGATGCCTTTTCCATCCCGATCCTGACGCTGGTGGATGTGCCCGGCTTTCTGCCCGGTGTGGCGCAGGAATATGGCGGTGTCATCAAGCATGGTGCCAAGCTGCTGTTTGCCTATTCGGAGGCGACCGTGCCGATGGTGACGCTGATCACCCGCAAGGCCTATGGCGGTGCCTATGATGTGATGGCCTCGAAACATATTGGCGCAGACGTCAACTATGCCTGGCCGACGGCCGAGATCGCGGTCATGGGCGCCAAGGGCGCCACCGAAATTCTCTACCGCTCCGAACTGGGCGATGCCGACAAGATCGCCGAGCGCACCCGTGAATATGAGGAGCGGTTTGCCAATCCTTTCGTGGCAGCTGAGCGCGGCTTCATCGATGAGGTGATCATGCCGCATTCATCGCGCCGCCGCATTGCTCGCGCTTTTGCAAGCCTTCGCAACAAGCAGGTGACGACGCACTGGAAGAAGCACGATACGATTCCGCTGTGAGGGCAGGGCGATGCCGAAGGTCTTCGAATGGAAGGGCTGGCGGTTCGAGTTCTACAGTCTTGACCGGGATGAGCCGCCTCACATCCATATCCGCAAGGACCGAAAGGAAACCAAGGTCTGGCTGGAGCGTCTGGCCATCGCACGCAACCAGCGTTGCACGGATCAGGAACTCAACGCCTTGCTGAATGTGGTAGAAGACCATCGGGATGAATTTCTGGAGAAGTGGCATGAACACTTTGGAAATTGAACATGAGCTGCTCGAGCCCATCCGTGCCTACTGCACGGAGGTTTCGCTCTTGGTTGAACTTGCCGACGGTGCGATGCTGGTGACCCCGTTGTGGTGGTATCCGCCTCTTCTGGCGGCGGGACCGGAGGCGCGCAACAAGATCGAGCTGTCGCCTTATGGTGTCCACTGGCCAGATCTCGATGAGGACCTGAGCGTGGAGGGAATGCTGAAGGGAAAAAGATATCCCGGCGCAAAACCTCCGGCAGAGGCGGCCGAATGAGTTTGAGCCGCGCATAAAAAATGACGCCCGGCCTGCGGCGGCGGCAATCTGGTTCCTATATCCGGATTGGCCCGCCACTGCGCCGGGTTCTAGAACAAGGACAGAATTTTATGACCGACGCCAAATTTCCGCCCGAAAACAATTTGCCTGCCGGCTACCAGCCGCCAAAAGTATGGACCTGGGAGCCCGGTAATGGCGGCGCATTCGCCAGCATCAACCGGCCGATTGCCGGGCCGACGCAGGACAAGGAACTGCCGGTCGGCAACCATCCGTTGCAGCTTTATTCGCTCGGAACACCGAACGGCGTGAAGGTGACAATCCTGCTGGAAGAGCTTTTGGCGGCCGGTCATTCCGGTGCCGAATACGATGCCTGGCTGATCAATATCGGCAAGGGAGACCAGTTCGGTTCGGGCTTCGTCGAGGTAAACCCCAATTCCAAGATCCCAGCCTTGATGGACCATCAGCCGAAGGATGGGGGCAAGCCGCTGAGAGTGTTCGAATCCGCCTCGATCCTCACCTATCTCGCTGAAAAGTTCGGCGCTTTCCTGCCGACGGAGCTTCGTGCCCGCACCGAAGCGGTGAACTGGCTGTTCTGGCAGATGGGGTCTGCCCCCTTTCTCGGCGGCGGTTTCGGCCATTTTTACGCCTATGCGCCGATCAAGATCCAATATGCCATTGATCGCTATGCCATGGAGGTCAAGCGGCAGATGGATGTGTTGAACCGGCATCTGGCCGATCATGAATTCATGGCCGGCAGCGTCTACACGATTGCCGATATGGCGATCTGGCCCTGGTATGGAAGGCTGGCGCTGAAGGATGCCTATAATGATGCCGGAGATTTTCTCTCCGTCGATGAATACGAGCATGTGCAGCGCTGGACACGCCAGGTCGGCGAGCGGCCAGGCGTCAAGCGCGGCGCCATGGTCAACCGCACATCCGGTGATCCCTCCACCCAGTTGCGCGAGCGTCACGAAGCACAAGACTTCGAGACTAAGACGCAGGACAAGATCGCCAAGGCTTGAAGGAATACAGCATGGCCAACGCGCCCGACATGATCAAACATCGCGGCTTTCCCTCCGGCATGCCGGGCACCGGCGTGCAGTTCACCATCCGCCGGGCCAATGGCAAGGGCGCCACGCCCATCAAGGCCATACCGCGCAAGGCACGGCCCGGCACCAAGGAGCACCGCATTGATGCGGCCTTCCTGCATGCCCTTTGGCACCAGTTCGGCGATGAGCCTTTCGAGCGCGGCAATCTTGATGCCGCCCGGCTGAACCTGTTGTTCGGGCGCGAAGTGGTGGCGGTTGATAGAAGCTTTGATCCCACCTCCTATGAGGCCCTGCTGCAGATAGACGAGCGGGTGGCGAGGCAGAATTTTCCGGAATCCTTCGATGATGTGTTCGAGGTGTGATGCCATGTGGAAGCCCCTGATGAGATCGGAACAGTCCTGATGGCAAAAATCCCTGAAATGCCCAAGCATCGCGGCTTTCCCGCAGGCCTTCTGGGCACGCAGTGGCAATTCACGCTACGCCGCGCCAATTCCAAGGTCACCAAGCTCACCTCCATGCCTCGTCACCGCACCATGGATCCGACGGTGGCGCTGGCTGATATCGGCTTCGTGCAGGCGCTCTGGCAGCATTTCGGGGCAGAGCCTTTCGAGCGCGGCAATCTGGATGGCGAGCGTCTCTGCCGCCTGTTCGGGCGCGAATTGCTGGTCGCCGAGCGCGGGTTTGATCCGCAATCCTATTTTGCCAAGCTGAAGCTGAATGAAGCGCTGGCCCGCAAGAATTTTCCGGCCGCCTTTGAAGAGATGGGGGAGGGTTGACGTATGACCGAGGGAAAACTCCCTTTAAAGTTTGATATAGGTCTATCTGCGAAAGCAGAAGTAAAAGCTGAGGTGCCTACATCGGCCATGGGTCGTCTCGTCGATTCTTTGACAGATGCAATTAGACCCTTCACGGAGCACCGTGGACTGAGAGGCGATCTTATAAGACTCCAGCGAGAGGATGTTCTCATAGAGATTGCCAAACGTGCTTCAAAACGATTGGCCTTGGAGAGTGCGATGCCTCAACCGGTAGCCAATCGTATACTGATCCCTCTTTTGGAAAAAGCGTCATGGACGGATCCTGATGACAATCTACTTATTGATAGCTGGGCAAATCTATTGGTCAGCGCGACTTCGAGTCCAAACCCAAATCAAGCTATCGCAGTAGATATTCTAAGTAAGCTTGACACACTTCACGTTAAGCTTCTTAACGACAACATCAGCAAAGCATCAGATAAAGATTTCGGAGATGTGCCGCTTGATTATGACGAACACTCAGTCAGAGAGTCCGTAAATAATATTTTTGGGAAAATTTATGCAAAAGGCGCATTTGATGTAGATGAAATGGATAAAAAAATATCAATTTTACTAGATGTTCCGGGCGTTTTTTATAATGCTGGCGGATTTAATGCGGAGAGTGGCGAGGCATATGAGCTTTCTGGTACGCCGTATGTGCGCGGCCAAGAGGAACTAAAGGAGGCTTTGGTTAGCTTAAATATACTGAAAGAATACTTCATAAAAAACATCGAAGTTCCTGGCGGCATAATATGGCTTCAATACTACGTGCTTACGTGGTTCGGGGTTGAGTTCTTGGAAGCTTGCACGTTTTCGAAGGTCGGCGAGGTTGCACAATGATCTCCAAAATCCTCATCGCCAACCGGGGTGAAATCGCCTGCCGGGTCATCAAGACCGCCAGGCGCATGGGCATCAAGACGGTCGCCGTCTATTCGGATGCGGATGCCAATGCGCTGCATGTGCGCATGGCGGATGAGGCGGTGCATATTGGACCGGCGCCCTCCAACCAGTCCTATATCGTCATCGACAGGATTTTGGATGCCATTCGCAAGACCGGCGCCGATGCGGTGCATCCCGGCTATGGCTTCCTCTCGGAAAACCCGTTGTTTGCTGAGGCGCTGGAAAAGGCAGGGATTACCTTTATCGGCCCGCCGGTTGGCGCCATCCAGGCCATGGGCGACAAGATCACCTCGAAGAAACTGGCGGCCGAAGCCGGTGTCTCCACCGTACCCGGCCATATGGGCCTGATTGCCGATGCCGACGAGGCCGTGACCATTTCCGCCTCCATCGGCTATCCGGTGATGATCAAAGCCTCTGCCGGCGGTGGCGGCAAGGGCATGCGCATTGCCTGGAACGATGCCGAAGCTCGCGAAGGCTTCCAATCCTCGAAGAACGAGGCGAAGAACTCGTTTGGCGATGACCGCATCTTCATCGAGAAATTCGTCACCGAACCGCGCCATATCGAAATCCAGGTGCTCGGCGACAGGCATGGCACCGTGCTTTATCTGGGAGAGCGCGAATGCTCCATCCAGCGGCGCAACCAGAAAGTCATCGAGGAAGCGCCATCGCCCTTCCTGACGCCGGAGACCCGGCGTGCCATGGGTGAGCAGGCCGTCGCGCTTGCGAAAGCCGTGGGTTACCATTCCGCCGGCACGGTGGAGTTCATCGTCGATGGCAAGGCCAACAAATTCTACTTCCTGGAAATGAACACCCGCCTGCAGGTGGAACATCCGGTGACGGAACTCGTGACGGGCATCGATCTTGTCGAGCAGATGATCCGCGTCGCATCGGGCGATAAACTGTCCTTTGGCCAGGAGGATGTGAAGCTCAATGGCTGGGCCATTGAAAGCCGGCTTTATGCGGAAGATCCCTTCCGCAATTTCCTGCCCTCCATCGGCCGCCTGTCGCGTTACCGCCCGCCCGCCGAAGGCGAAAGGCCGGATGGCACTCTGGTGCGCAATGATACCGGCGTCTTCGAAGGCGGCGAGATTTCGATGTATTACGATCCGATGATCGCCAAGCTCTGCACCTGGGCGCCGGATCGGCCTTCCGCCATCGAGGCTATGTCTGCCGCACTCGATGATTTTGAAGTGGAAGGCATCGGCCATAACCTGCCCTTCCTTTCGGCGGTCATGGAACAGGAGCGCTTCCGTTCCGGCAAGATCACCACGGCCTATATCGCGGAAGAATTTCCTTCAGGCTTTACCGGCGTCGTGCCGGATGCGGCGTCCTCGCAAAAGCTTGGCGCTATTGCAGCCGTCATCCAGCGCCGGGTGCAGGCGCGCGCTGCGCAGATTTCCGGCACGATCGGCAATCATGCCCGCGTGGTGGGCAGCGACTGGATGGTGCAGCTGGGTGATGTCCATCATGCGGTCAGCCTGTCGGGCGGCGCTGATACCGAACTGGCGACGTTCAAGGACAGCGGCGACAGCCTGTCGGTTGTGAGCACGTGGCATCCGGGCGGAACCCATGCGCATTTTGCCGTGGATGGCGAGAGCCTGGGCGTCAAGGTGGATCTCGTCGGTTCGGCCATCCGCCTTCGCCTGCGCGGCATGGATGTCATGGCCCGCGTGCGTTCGCCGCGTGTTGCGGAACTGGCAAAGCTCATGCCGGTCAAGCTGCCGCCGGATACGTCGAAAATGCTGCTCTGCCCCATGCCGGGTGTCATCACTTCGGTTGCTGTCGTGGCTGGGGAAACGGTGGAAGCCGGCCAGACGCTGGCAACCGTCGAGGCGATGAAAATGGAAAACGTGCTGAAAGCGGAGCGGCGCGGCACGGTCAAGCGCATCGCGGCCTCTGCCGGTCAGAGCCTCGCGGTGGATGAGCTGATCATGGAGTTCGAGTGAGATGGGGTCTTGCGGCTCGGATAAATGGTCATGCGTCGCTAGGCCGGTTGCCGAGCCGTTTGAGGATGTGCTTTTCATGATCCTGGCCGCCGAAGAATACTGCCAGGATCCGCATCTCGTGCTTTTCTTCATCCACTTTGAAATAGAAAGTCGCACTATTCTTGGTCACTTGGCGCAATCCCGGCGAAATTTGATGCCGCAGATTCCCTTGGTGCGGAGCATGGACGAGCGCAAGCATATCTCGGTCGATGGCTTTCAAACGTGCTGCCGCACGAGCAAGTGCGTCCTGCAAGTCGTCTCCGAGCGAGATGTAGGACTCTACCAGATGATCGAAAATCAGGTCGAGGTCACGGTCTGCTGCAGGGGACCGGAACAGATCAAAGCCCATACTGAACTTTCTTGGCTGCAATCAACGCGTCAATACGGCGACTGCTTTCCTCCGCGCTCAAAAAGGGCCCCTTGCTTCTCTCTTCAATCAAGGCCCGTAGCGCTGCCAGTTCCGCCTCTTTCATCTCCGTCTCTTCGCGCAACAGTTCCAGTCCCTGTTGCACAACGGCGCTCACACTCGAAAAGCGTCCCTCCTCAACCAGTCGGCGGGCAAAGGCGTCCTGTTGATCGGAAATGGAGACAGATGTCTTTACAGTCATGGCAGATCCATCCTGATTGTGCCCGCATAATACTACCGGGTGGCACCCTGGTCAATTTGCCGGTCGATGCCAGATCCGCCGAAATAACAACGACAACTTGAGGTGAGGAGACCGACGATGTCGCAGAAAACCATCGTAGACTGGCAGGCCCTTGCCGAGAAGGAACTGAAGGCGGCGCCCGAGACGCTGACCTGGCAGACGCCGGAAGGCATCGATGTCAAGCCGCTCTATACGGCGGACGACCTCCAGGGCATGGATCACCTCGACAGCCTGCCGGGTTTTGCACCCTTCGTGCGCGGCCCGCGCGCCACCATGTATGCCGGTCGCCCCTGGACGATCCGCCAATATGCCGGCTTCTCCACGGCGGAAGAAAGCAATGCCTTTTACCGCAAGAATCTTGCCGCCGGTCAGAAGGGCCTGTCGGTTGCCTTCGATCTCGCCACCCATCGCGGTTACGACAGCGATCATCCGCGCGTCGAAGGCGATGTCGGCAAGGCAGGCGTTGCCATTGATAGTGTCGAGGACATGAAGATCCTGTTTGACGGCATTCCGCTGAAGGACATGTCGGTGTCCATGACCATGAACGGCGCGGTCATCCCTATCCTCGCCAGCTTCATCGTCGCGGGCGAGGAGCAGGGCTGTTTGCGCTCGGAGCTTTCCGGCACCATTCAGAACGACATTCTGAAGGAGTTCATGGTCCGCAACACCTATATCTATCCGCCGGAACCGTCCATGCGGATCATTGCCGACATCATCGCCTATACGGCCAGGGAAATGCCGCGCTTCAACTCCATCTCGATTTCCGGCTATCATATGCAGGAGGCGGGTGCGACGCTCGTGCAGGAGCTTGCCTTCACGCTGGCCGATGGCCGCGAATATGTGCGCGCGGCTCTCGCCAAGGGGCTGAATGTCGATGAATTTGCCGGGCGGCTCTCCTTCTTCTTTGCCATCGGCATGAACTTCTTCATGGAGGCGTCCAAGCTGCGCGCCGCGCGCCTGCTCTGGTCGCGCATCATGCAGGAGTTCGAGCCGAAACAGCCGGGTTCCCTGATGCTGCGCACCCATTGCCAGACCTCCGGCGTGTCGCTTGCCGAGCAGGATCCCTATAACAACGTCATCCGCACGGCCTATGAGGCGCTATCTGCCGTACTAGGCGGCACGCAATCGCTGCATACCAATGCGCTGGACGAGGCGATTGCCCTGCCCACCGAGTTTTCCGCCCGCATTGCCCGCAATACGCAGCTCATCCTTCAGCATGAGACGGGCGTGACCAAGGTGGTCGATCCGCTGGCCGGTTCCTATTATGTCGAATGCCTCACCAAGGAACTGGCGGACAAGGCTTGGGCGCTGATCGAAGAGGTGGAAAGCCTTGGCGGCATGACCAAGGCCGTGGCCGATGGTCTGCCGAAGCGCCTGATCGAGGAGGCCGCCACCCGCCGTCAGGCCGCCATAGACCGGGCTGAAGAGATTATCGTCGGCGTCAACAAGTACCGGCTCGAAAACGAAGAGCCCATCGATATTCTGGCCATCGACAACACAGCCGTGCGCAATGCCCAGATCGCCCGGCTGGAACAGCTGCGGCGCCAGCGTGATCCGGCGCGTGTGGCAGAAGCTCTCGCGTCGATCGTCAAGATTGCCGAGACGGGTGAGGGCAATCTGCTGGAGGCGGCCGTCGAAGCGGCGCGTGCTCGTGCTACCGTCGGCGAGATTTCCGATGCTATGCGCCAGGTGTTTGGCGATCATGTCGCCGTGCCGGACGTGGTCTCCAATATCTATGGCCCGGCCTATGAGGGTGATCCCGAATATGAAAACCTGACCAACCGTCTCGCCGTCTTTGCCAAGGCCACCGGCATTCGCCCCACAATGCTGGTGGCAAAGCTTGGTCAGGATGGTCATGATCGCGGCGCCAAGGTGATTGCCTCGGCCTTCGGTGATATCGGTTTCGAGGTCGTGGCCGGCCCGCTGTTCCAGACGCCGCAAGAGGCGGCGGATCTGGCTGTGACGCAAAAGGTTCAGGTGGTCGGCATGTCGTCGCTTGCGGCCGGACACAAGACGCTTGCCCCACAGCTTGTCGAAGCCTTGAAGGCAAAGGGCGCCAAGGACATCATCGTCGTGGTTGGCGGCGTCATCCCGCGCCAGGATTACCAGTTCCTGCTGGACTCAGGCGTCGCCGCCGTCTTTGGCCCCGGCACAAATGTGCTCGATGCCGCCCGCGCCATTCTCGACCTTATGGAAGGGCGCCGCCGAAACGCCTGAGCTTGCGTCATTTAACCAATTAGGTTATTTGCATGGAGAAGAAAAGACCGCATTGTCCGCTTGAGCGCGTCCATCGGCTGGTGACGAGTGGCCGGGTCCGGGCCACGGGGTCTGCTTTTATCGGTGCTCGAGCGCTCGGCATCGTGGATCTGGATGGAATGTGTCGCGTGCTTCTTGCTTTGACGATGAAGAATTTCTTCAAATCAATGACCACGCATGCCGACCATTCGATCTGGCAGGATGTCTACCGAACACAGACGGATCTCGGGGATGCGGTTTATCTCAAGCTGACCGTCATCGATGATGTGCTGATCGTGTCGTTCAAGGAGCTTTGAGGATGAAATGCCCCTGCTGCGGTGGTGCTGAACTTGTCCATGAGACGCGGAATATGCCCTATACCTACAAGGGCAAAGAGACGATCCTGTCTGCCATTGAGGGAGACTATTGTCCCTCTTGCGGCGAAGTGGTGCTGGATGCGGAGAATGGCAACCGGCTCAGCGACCTCGTCGGGCTGTTTCAGCGGCAGGTGAATGCGGTGCTTGTTGATCCGGCCTATATCGCCTCTGTTCGTCGCAAGTTGAAACTCGACCAGAGACAGGCGGGTGAAATCTTCGGAGGCGGTGTCAATGCTTTTTCCCGATACGAAACCGGCAAGACCCAGCCGCCAATTGCGCTGGTCAAGCTGTTGCGCCTGCTCGATCGACATCCTGAACTTTTGAGCGAGGTGCAGGCCGCCTGAATGAGGTTACGCCAGGTGGCGCTTGGCGGCGTGGCGGGCTTCCAGGTCTGCCGCAAACACGTCGTCCATGCTGCCGGCTTGCGGCAGATGGGCAAGTTCCTCCATCACGGCTTCGGTGATCTCGGCCATGGTCAGGAACCCCGTCTCGCCGGCAATGAAGGCTTCGAGCGCCACTTCCTTGGCGCCGTTCAGCACGGCGCCCTGCACGCCGCCGCGGGTCATTGCAAGCTTTGCCAGGCGAAGGGCGGGAAAGCGGATCTCGTCCGGCGCCTCGAAATCCAGTCTTGCAAGTCTGGCGAAATCCAGCCGTTCGACTGGCAGATGGGCGCGGCGCGGATATTCGAGTGCATAGCCTATGGCGTGTCGCATGTCCGGGCTGCCAAGCTGGGCGAGGATCGAGCCATCCGTGTAACCCACCATGGAATGGATGATCGATTGCGGATGCACGATCACCTCCACCTGGCTCGGCGTGAGCCCAAACAGGTGCATGGCCTCGATCATTTCCAGCGCCTTGTTGAACATCGAGGCGCTGTCGATGGAGATTTTCAGACCCATCGACCAGTTGGGATGGGCACGCGCCGTTTCCATCGTCACATCGGCCATCTGGGCGCGGGTGAAGGTGCGAAACGGGCCGCCGGAAGCCGTCAGGATCACTCGCTCGATGGCGTGGCGCTGGTTTTCCTCCAGAACCTGGAAGATGGCATTATGCTCGCTGTCGACGGGCAGAAGCCGGCCGCCGCCTTGCCTGACCGCCGAGACGAACAGATCGCCGGCCGAGACCAGACATTCCTTATTGGCCAGCGCGATATCCGCCCCGCGTCTGGCGGCTGCCAGCGTGGGAGCAAGGCCTGCGGTGCCGACAATGGCGGCCATGACCACATCGGCCTGGGCGCTGGCGGCTTCCAAAAGCCCCGTTTCGCCGGCAGCGATTTCGATCCCTGTGCCCGACAAAAGGTCGCGCAGCGCCACATACTGGCTTTCATCCGCTGTTACGGCCAGTTTGGCGCCATGTGCTTTAGCCTGCCTGGCAAGAAGCTCGATATTGCCGGCCCCCGTCAGCGCCACCACATCGAACGCATCTCGACCGCCCAGATGGGTGACGACATCCAACGTATTCGTACCGATCGAGCCGGTGGAGCCGAGAATGGTGATGCTGCGCTTCAAGCTGGTCATGCGAAAGGTCCGGTTTGGTCCCCGCTCGTTTACAGGGGCCGGAGCCGGGTCACAAGGGCGGATGCGCCGCATTGAATTTCATGCCCGCCGGTGCCAGATGCGATAGATTGGAAATGCATGGTATCGGCGGAGAAGCAATATGGCTGGGTCAGTCCTGACAACCACATGCGCCATCGCGGGCGGTGGACCTGCCGGCATGATGCTCGGCTTGCTTCTGGCGCGCGCCGGGGTCGATGTGACGGTGGTGGAAAAGCACAGTGATTTCCTGCGCGATTTCCGGGGCGACACCATTCACCCCTCGACGCTCGAAGTCATCCATGAACTTGGTCTCGAAGAGGCCTTCCTGAAGCTGCCGCATACGCGTGCGCCAAAGCTTTCGGCCGAAATGGGTGGCCGCACCATCACCATGGCCGATTTTTCCCGCCTGCCGGTGCGCAACAAGTTCATCGCCTTCATGCCGCAATGGGACTTTCTCGATTTTCTGTCAAAGGAAGCGTCGTGCCATCCAAATTTCCGGCTGCTGATGAGCGCCAGGGTGACCGATGTGCTGGAAGAGGGCGGCCGTGTTACGGGCCTGGCGCTCGACACATCGGACGGGCCGCTCACCCTCAAGTCCACGCTGGTGGTGGCAGCCGATGGCCGGCATTCCATCGTGCGGGAAAAGGCGGGCCTTGAGGTTGAAAGTTTTGGCCTGCCCAGCGAGGTCGTCTGGATGAAGCTGTCGAAACAGAAGGGCGATCCGGCGGAAACAATGGGCCATGCCGGGCCGCGCCAGGGCTTTGTGCTGATTGATCGCGGCGATTACTGGCAATGCGGCTATATCGTGCGACGCGGTACCTTTGCCGACTATCGTGCTGGCGATCTGGAGGATTTCCGCGCCAAGGTGCGTGAGGTCTCGCCATTGCCGGCTGATCGCATGGGGGAAATCGGCAGCTGGGATGATGTCAGCCTGTTGCAGGTGCGCATCGACCGGCTGAAGCAATGGTGGCGGCCGGGTTTGCTGGCGATCGGCGATGCAGCCCATGCCATGTCGCCCATCGGTGGCGTCGGCGTCAATCTTGCCATTCAGGATGCTGTTGCGGCCGGCAATATTCTGGGCAAGGCCCTGCGCGAGGGTCAGTTGACCGATGCGCATCTTGCGGCTGTCGAAAAACGCCGCCTGTTTCCCACCAGGGCGACACAGAAGCTGCAACTGATGATGCGGTCCGGTCGTCGCAAGGATGAGGCCAGTGACGAAAAGCGCAAGGGACCGCCCGCCTTCATTCGCGGGATTGCCCGCTTTCCGCTGCTGGCGCATATTGCTGGCCGCCTCATCGGTCTTGGCTTCCGCATGGAGCATATCCGACCGGTCTGACGAAGCCGAAAGCCTGTGTCCGGCCTGGCTCATTCTGAGGCAGAGGCAAGGTTATGCACAGGCCGAATTGTGATTCTGGAGAATAAATGTTTCATTCTGAAACGTAGCGGATTCAAATTTTCCTTGCAAAACGCAAGCCAGTTGACTTCCTTGCGTCTCTGTTTAGTCATTTTTCCAAATTATTTACCGCTTTCGTCGAATGACTGGAGATGCTGGGCCGAATGGTACTGCGGCACGTTGATCCGGGTCGAAGAGCATGCGGTCGGCGGAAGAAAAAAAGGGGCAATGACTGCACCCTTCTTCCGGTTTCAACATCCCTGGCAAGGAATGGACCATGACGATAGAACATGTAGATGGGCATTTCATACGGGAACTTGTCGCATCCTGTGACTGGCAGGAAGCGCTGGCTATTCCCAAAGTGTTGTTTGGCTATGTTGCTTCCGTACTCGATGAGCGAGAGCCGAGCGTCTATCTAATAGACCTTCTTCCATCGCTGAGCGCCTCGGCGCAGGCCTTCCTCACAGGCATAGGTTCCTTCACACGTTCTCCACTTCCGGAAAGCGAAGTGGCGCGCCGGCGCAGCAAGCTGCTGGAATGCTTTGATGCCTTCATGGACGAGGCCCGCCTTAACCATGAAAGCATGCGCTTTATGGAGGCTATCCGCGCCGGCGATCGAAGTTAGGCCATTGTTGATAGCGCTACCATTGGTGGCTGGCTTTGCGGTGTTACCTACCTGCTGCGCCCTTGCCAAGCGCGCATGGCTTTCCCACATGCACGATGCTTCCGGCTTGAGCGCGATGAAACACGCGGCGGGCTGAGTGTCGCAAACCTTCGCCCTTGGGAAACCTTCCGTGCCGATCAAGCCCTGTTTACCTGCTGCGCCTGTTCTGCCACCTCCTGCCTGTCTGCTGCACCCGATTGTCTTACATGCGCAGTGAAGTGGAAAGAGGTCTGGCACCCATCCTGTTGGGATTGCCGGAACAGTTCGGCCAAGGGCCGGCGACGCTTGGCAGACTGCTGTCCGTGCTGGGGGAAAAGGCAACCGCGCTGGTGCTGTTGTTTTTTTCGATCCCCGCCATCATCCCGACACCAGGTCTGCCGGCCGGCATGGTCTTTGGTACGGCGCTCGCACTTTTGTCGATCCAGCTTGTCATCGGTGCCGATCGATTTCTTCTGCCTGACAGGCTTGCGCAGGTGAAGGTGCCGCAGGCTCTGCTTGTGGCCATGGCCGTTCGCCTTGGTCCGAAGCTTGCCTGGCTGGAAACCTGGTTGCGGCCACGCTGGCATGTCTTTTGCGGGCCGGTTTCGTTCCGCCTTCTCGGTGCCATCATTTTCGTGATGTCCGTGCTGATTGCGCTGCCCATTCCCTTCGGCAATATTCTGCCGGGCCTGTCGATCTTCTTCATTGCGCTCGGCCTTGCGCAACGCGACGGCATGGCGGTGGCCGGCGGTCTTTTGCTTGCAGTTGCAGCGCTGGCCTTTACCGGCTTCATATTTCTGGGGGGCTGGTGGCTGATCAGCGACTGGATGGGCTGGAATATTGCGTCTGCTCCCATGCCGTGATCCTGGGAGATGCGGGGCTTGCGGGTTCAATCGGGCACGAAGCGTGGCAGGGATAGCGTCACCAGTCCGCCACGCCTGCCATTGCCCAAGTCGATCGTGCCGCCCTGCGCCTCGACAAGTGTGCGTGCAACGGCAAGGCCAAGGCCGGCGCCGCCGGTGGCACGTGCCCGAGACGGTTCGGCGCGCACGAAAGG
This sequence comes from Rhizobium sp. FY34, assembly GCF_005222845.1. GTDB lineage: Bacteria > Pseudomonadota > Alphaproteobacteria > Rhizobiales > Rhizobiaceae > Neorhizobium. Next base: position 302,249 of record NZ_STFZ01000006.1, read on the forward strand.
TTCGAGCAGCAATTCCTCATTGCCTTGCACAAATCCCGGTCCATTATCCTCGATCATGACCCGGATCGTCTGCTCATCAGCTGTCAGGCTTACATGGGCGAATTGTCCATACTTCACTGCATTGTCGATGATATTGCCGATCATCCGGCGCAGCGCCAGGCGGTCGCCGATAATCCAGGCCTCACCCCGGCAGTGGATCGCTTCCAGCCTGGCCGGCAGGTCGGCGCGGCAGAGATCCGCCATTTCACTGCGCAACAGGTCGGCGATGTCCAGCATTTCCTCGTCAAGCGCGCCGACGCCTGCACGCGAGGTGAGGAGCGCATTGTCGAGGAGGTCGATCATGTCGTTGATATCGGCAGTGGCGCGTTCGCGTTCGTTGGCATCGGGAAGCCGTTCAAGCCGCAGGCGCAATCGTGTCGCAAAGCTGCGCACATCGTGCTGAATGCCGCCAAACAGGGCCATGCGGGATCGCGTCATCACCCGCAACCGGCTCTGCAATTGCTCGAAAGCGCGGATCAGCGCGCGAATTTCCGGTGTCGTGGAGCGAATGACCGGCAGCGGCACCAGTTCACCGGAGGGATCGATTGCATCCAATGCCTTGGCCAGCCGCGTCAGCGGGCGGATTTCCCGGTGCAGCATCACGAAGGCGACGAAGGCAAACAGAGTGCCGAACAGGCCGCCGCCAACGCCGGCGGGAAGGCCAAAGAACATCACGATAAAGGGCGTGCGTGCCGAAATGACGAGCACCTGGTCGCCACCCATGGCAATGACAAACACCAGCGGTCGGGCGGTTTGCCGCAGCGAACGCGAGCGCATCATGCCGTCTGTCGTGTCAACGTTATGCACCGACAGAAGCCGCTCGCCGATCGCTGCGCGATAGGCTGAAAAATCCGCGTCATCGCGCAATTCCTCGGCGGGCCGTGGCTGGTCTTTGCCCGGCAGAAGCGCAACGGACAGGATGACGGAGTCGAGTGCGTGCAGCACTTGCGGTCTCTGGCTTGCAGGGGTCGCATCCACGAGCTCGACAATCGCAGTCAATTGGCCGGTCGGCAGACGCGTTTCGATCTGCGACAGGTCATTGGACCAGTAGAAAAAGGAAATCAACACAAGCCATAGGCCGAGCAGCGCGCTTGAGCCAATCGCAAAGAAGCGTGCCGGAAGTCCAAACCCCACCTCTATCATACTCCTGCTTGCTTATTCGGAAGCCTGAATGTCGGAATCGAACCACTAGGGTACCTGCCGGACGGGCACGGTCAGAAGATAACCGCCGTTGCGGATCGTATTGATGAGGTTGCAGCCGGGGTCCAGCGCATCGAGCTTCTTGCGCAGCCGCGATACCAGGATATCGACCGTGCGATCGAAGGGGTCGGCGCTGCGCCCATGGATCCAATCGAGGATCTGGTCGCGCGACAAAACGCGGCGGGGCCTCAGCACGAAACAGGAGAGCAGCTCGAATTCCGCGTTGGTCAGTGGCACGATCTCACCGGCATCGGTTGTCAGCTGATGGGCTTCCAGATCAACAATGAAGCGGTCAAAGGCGAAGCGGCGCGTTAGCGTCGCAACCGGTTTTGCAGAGGCACGACGTACAAGCGCGCGAATCCGCGCCAGAAGTTCGCGCGGCCCGAACGGTTTCACCACATAATCATCGGCGCCGATTTCCAGGCCGACGACGCGGTCCACCTCTTCGCCCTTGGCCGTCAGCATCAGGATCGGCAAGTCGCTTGCCGCCCGAAGGCGCCGGCAGATGGACAAGCCATCCTCGCCGGGCAGCATCAAATCCAGCACGACGAGATCGGGCTGCAGCCGCTCCAGCGCCCGGTCCATATCGCGTCCATCTTCGGCAAGTTCGACGACAAAACCTTCGCGACCTAGAAAATCGGCGACAAGGCGGCGAATTTCCGGGTCATCGTCTACGATGAGGATCGTCTTGGCATCTGGTTCCATGGTGGGAGGAGACATTTCGCAGCCGGAAAATCAATAGAAAACGGGAGATGCTACAAAATGTTACAAATAGGCAATCACATTCAACATCATGACATGCGCCGTTCAATCGGCAGCAAACATCGGCCTTCACTCTGACATTACTGGTGAACGGGAATTGCTGGTGGCGGAAGGTTCATAAAGCCCTTGGGGGTGCCGGAACCGACCAAATCCAACCTTTTCGCCGGCATTGCACCCCCCTCTCATTGCGGAGGCCGCGACCTTCTATAAGGCAATGATGGGGTCAGCAACCGTAGTGTACCAGGGCCGCACCCCCACGGGCCGAGATGGCAGCACTTCCGGCAGAAATGGCAGCATTACGCGATGGTGCCCCACGCCCGGCGGACTAAATCCCCATCCCATCCGCCGGGCGTTCCCTCATTGTGGCGGGCCGGCGGCCCGCTCTCGGCGCTTGCGGTGCGCGACAACATCCAGGTCGGATACAAATCGATACAAAACACAACGTTGGCGAAAAGCTGTAGCCATGCGCGAGGCTCAGTCTTTGTCCATGCCGCCGAAAGGGCGGCAAGCCCATATGGAGGCAAACATGCTGAAAAGACTACTGATTGCGCTTGCGCTTATGGCCGCTGGCCTATCCACTGCAACGGCTGCGACCGTTGCCGTATCGACTGGAAACGTCAATCTTCGTGCCGGTCCCTCAACAGCCTATCCCGTCGTCACCACGGTGCCGGTCGGCATGCGCATCGTCACGCACGGCTGCCTTGCCGGCTATAGCTGGTGCGATATCGCCTTCGGCCCCTATCGCGGCTGGGTTTCGGCGAACTATATCCAGGTCGTCTTCAATGGTGCCCCTGTCGTTCTCTCTGCGCCGGTTGCCACGTCCGTTGGCATCACCGTCGTCGCCTTCAACCAGGCCTATTGGAACAATTATTACCGGGCCTATCCCTGGTACGGCTCCTGGAACACCTATTATGGCGCCTATCCGGCTGGTGCACCGGCACGGATCGATTCCTATGGCCGGTCTGTCACCTGCGCCAATGGCAATTGTGCTGCTTCAAGCAGCGCAACGGGCATTTATGGCGGGGCAACCAGTCAGAACCGCAGTTGCTCAGGCGGCGAATGTACATCGACGCGCAACAGTATCGGCCCCTATGGCAATTCCATGTCGCGGGTCAGAACCTGCAGCGCCAATGATTTTTCCTGCGATGTAACCCGTACCGGTCCGCGTGGTGGCATGGTGAGCGGTACGCGCACGTTCGAGCGCTGGAACTGATTGAGGCAACGATTGCATGGCCCGCCTTTGGCGGGCCTGCGACATGGGACGGTTTAATTGGTTTGTCCCTGACCCGCGCCAGTATCATTGATTTCATTGCGCTTTTTCAGGGTGATCAAGTAAATGTGTCCCTGACGCTTTAATTGCTATGTCCCCGGAGGGCGTCTCCTGGCCGCTGGCCAATAAAAAAGGCCCCGAAACCGGAGCCTTTGAAACGTCGAATGTTGGTAATGATGCTAGGCCGCCTGCGGCTCGAAAGTGAACTTGTCCAAGTCGCGCCGCCAATAATATCGTCCTGACCGTTTCGCTGGATCGAAGCTGGGCTCGGCACCCAATTGCTCCATTCGGTGTACGACGATGTCGGCGCGGGTGCCGTAGATGGCGGCAATGTCCGCCACGGAGATATGCAGACTCTGAAAAGTCTCAAGCGTTTTCGGTTCGATGAACGACTGCATTCGACGTGTCGCGGGATTCAGTTTCTCGACCGCTGCAAGCATGCCGCTCGCGACCAGCGGATAGACCTTGGCCTGCGTTGTCTTCAATACAGCGGCGGCCTCTTTGATGGCCAGCAGTTCGGTCCCGATCGCCTGCTTGGTCACGAGCCGCCTCGTCTCCTGAGCTTCTTTCAAGTTCACCAGGAGGTGTGGAAACGTAAAGCTGTCATCGGTTCGAGCGATATCATGAAGCTGGCCATCCAGGACCATCTCGACCAACTCCCGAAGCTGGCAGTTGCACCGATGGGCGGCATTCACAATTGGCAGATAGTCCTCGAGATCGATCTCGATCTTCGATCGTTCGAACAGGCGCGTCTGAAAATCAGTCAGGTCCTGCTTCCTGATCCGGGTGTAGATGCGAAGGTCCCCGCGATCAGTTTCCACCCGTGGCAGAAGACCGGCATCAATGATCTCGTGAAGTCTCGGCCCGTTCAAATCCAGGATGGCAGTGGCCTCGGTAAGAGACAGAGTGTCACGTGCGGCTTCAAGGATTGGCCTCGCCAGCTCCGCGTCGAACGAAGGCTTCATCTTGGTTTCCACCTCGGGCTCCAGTAGACCGGCTTTCGTCATGAGTTCTGTGACTCGTGGCTCCATCAAATCGTACTCCACGCTCGCCGACCGCACGGTGTGACGGTAGCGCTTGCGGGTAGGCAGAATACAGATATCGCCTTCTCCCAAAGGCATTGTCCTTTCCGCCAAGTCTTGAAATAGCTCGATGAGGGTCGCGTAGGCGGGGGCGTCGAGATTGCGCCGAAGCCATCTCGGAATTGGTTCCATGGGCGCGGACTCATCCTCCAGCGCGGCGCTTTCTCCGAGCACAAGCTCCGACACCACTGATCGAATATGGGCTTCGCCCAGCTTTACGGCGTCAAACCCGCGCTCTGAATCGTCAAGCCAGTCTGGGCCGCGATAGCGACGCAGGAAGCGGCCGAAGTATTTCGACAGCCCTGCGACGACATAGGCCTCGAAGCTGTCGAGGAAAGGATTGGAGACCTCACCTCGAATTCTCCCGATCAGGTAGCGGTCCAATTCCCTCGGCGCGCCGTTACCCTCGGCCCTGTTGTCTTCGGAAAGCAGATGCTCGTTGGAGCGGACAAATTGGGTGAAGTCATCCTCGTTGTTTTCGCGTGCGACTTCGGTGATCAATGTGTCGTGGATCGGGCATGTCTCGATCGCTCTCGTTTCCCACCAGGCCCGGACATACGGACGCGAGAACTTGCGTCCCGTGCCAAACCGAAAGTCGTCCTGAATGCACCGTGTGCAGAACCGGTGCGCGTTGCCGCGGCGGTGGTCCCTGCCGAAAAGCGCATTCCCGAGTGCGAAGCCCAGCCGATCGTCAGCATTCCGGATCGCGAACTTGGCCAAACGTTCGCGGTCCTCTCCGGACCAGGCTTCCAGAAAGGCCATCGCCTCGGCGCTACCGCGGGCGATCGAGAGAGCGGTCGTTTCGGTGCAATCGAGGAAGGCTCCCATGGAGGGGTAGCCGTTCGCCGCAGCGAGGCGGGAAACGAAACCAAGCGGCGTTTCGTCGTCGTGAAACGGGACAGAGACAGGGAGCTTCATCGGGACTTTCCTTTCCTGCGCGGGGTTGTTTCGGGAGCGAGGTCTGCAAGCGCGTGGTCTGGTACCAGGTCACGCCAACGGGAGGCGCTGAAGAGGTTGTCACGGGGCATGCAACCCGTGTCACGCTCGTAGTTGCGGGCGAAATCCTTGATCGAGACAGATTTGCGGCCCCGTTCAAGGGCTCGAAAACAGGCCTCCTGCACCATCGCGATGATCGATCCGAATGCACCATTGCCCCCGCGGCAAAGCCTTTCGGGGAAATCTTCATCAAGAAGTTCTGCCGACAAGGACAAGTCGCATCCTTCGGTCGCCACCTTCCTGAGGATGTTCCCGATCCACTGTGCATCCGCCGGGCAGCTGAGGGCCTCGTACCGCAGGACACGGGAGCGGTTCGCAAGCTGGGGGTCACCCCTCAGCAATGCGGCTAGCTCGGGAACGCCGGAATAGATCGTGTGCAACGGCCAGTCGCCGATCTGGACGAGACTCTTGAGTGTATCCTGGACGTGGCGGATCGCGGCCGGCGTGTTGTGTCGCATGACATGTTGCATCTCGTCCACGTGGAGGTACTTGATCCCACGCTCGCGAAGCTGTGACTTGAGGACATTGAAGATTGCGTCTTCCGTCATGCGTTTCCGAGTTGGCAACCCCATCGTCTCGAGGATCGTGATCGCCAGCGCCTTAGTGTTGCAAGGCCGAGGCGCATCGATGCTCAGGACAGGCGACACGGTCTCCCCGTATTCGTTTCGGTAGGGACGAAATTCCGGCATCGTCGCGAAATGATACTGGAGCGATCGGGTCTTTCCGCTTCCGGACTCCCCGATCACGAAAAGGGCGCGCCGCTTGGAGCCGACGCCGAACTCGCAATCTTCGACGTTGACGGTCATCTCCCGCAGATATGACGCCAGCTTCGTATCGCGACCGGTCGTCAGATAGTCGGCGCGAATCCTGGCCTTGATGGCGGCGAACTCGGCCGTCTCGATGTGATTGGTGTCGGTCATGTCAGTCGTCCTCGTTGTAGTCGAGAGTGGAGGGAAGGGATTTCACCTGCGACGGGGGGCTGTCCTCGGTCGCATGAGCGGTTGCCGAGGCTGCGGATTTCGGTTGGCCGATCGGCAAGGCGCTCTTTGACGGGCCGCGGAGAGGGTCGACAGGTGGCGACATCTCCGAGACGAGTTCGGGCAAGGGACCCGGACGTCGCGTGCCGGCCTTCCAGCCGCGCATGACTTCACGCTCCATGCGCTCATGCTCTTCCGCATCGGGGATCGCGGGATTCAGCTGGGCGCGGACGGTCGCGTTCTCACCCGCGCGCCGCAGCCTGTTGACGGCCTCATACATCGCCGCCATGCCGTCCTCGGCTTCCGTGGCATTGTGCGCGAGTTCTTCCTTTCGCGCGGCCGTCCACTCCGCGAGCGAGATGTCGTCGACGAGGCCAACGGTGTTCTCAACGGTGAACCAGCCCTCGTCGCCTTTCACGGCAATCCAACGGACATTTTCCGGATCGGCCTTGATCTCGAACTCTTTCTTGCCGTGGCGCATGCGCTGGACATTGAGTTCGTCGCTGCCGTAGGTGATGCCCTTGTACGTGATGCCGTCGTCGGAGATCGTCCGGGTTGCGGACTCCCCGAAAATCTGGAGCATCTCTTCATCCGACGGGACGTGCCTGACACGATACTCCTGCGTGGCGCGGACCCAGGCGTTGTGCGGGGAGTTCCCCCCGAGCGAGGCATGCGGCTTGTTGTGGTAGATGTCACAGACCGCATAGGTGAACATCCGGACGAACTCGTCCGTGGACACGGAGGCGAAATCCTCCGGTTTGTAATCACCCTTCTCGGCAATCGAACCGAAGGTGCGGCCGTCGAAGTAGTTGGCGATCATCGGCCCGATCGAGTGGAAAAGGCTCTCGATGAACGGCCGGCGCGCAGGGTCCCCCGCAGGAGGACAGGTCGTGCCGATAAGCGCAGCCTGCATGACGGCGCGAGTGCGCTCGGAGATGAACGCCGATCCGTTGTCCGAATAGACCTCCTTCGGTCTCAGCATGCCGATCCACGGCGTCTTCGCACCGACCGACTGCGAAAGGAGGCGCTTGTCCGACATGATCATGCGAAGCGCCGAGATTGCGGCATTCGCGGTCGGATTGAATGTCGCCCTGAAGGCGAGCACATAGCGTGTCGCCACATCGATCGCCGCCACGAACCAGATGCGCACCTTCGGGATGTTCTTGCGCACCCACTCGGGCAGACCTTCGTACAGGCCGGTCTCCACGAGAAGCGTCATGAGATCGACATTCACCTCGTCGATCTCGACCCGCTGGCCGGGGGCGAGGATGTCGTAGGTCCGAAGGTTCCTCGCGTACTTGTCGATGGCCCACTTCTCGCCATTGCGGCTCGCGTCCTTCTCGAACTCGTCGAACCGATTGATCATGGACTCGAACTTGGTTCGGGAAACCTGGTGAAGCTTCGTCGTCCGCGACTGGTTGATCTCGTAGAGTTCGGCCCGATATTGCAGGTAACAGTCGGCCTTCGTGGGCTTCTTTCGCGACAGGTAGCGGCGCGCGCCGCGGTGGGCGATCGCCATGCTGTCTGGGCAGCTCATGAAGAGCCGCTTGCCGGGGCCATGATGGCGATGGGCGAGCGCCAGCGTCTCCCTGCCGCACCTCAAGTATTCGGCATAGTCCCGATTGAACTGGCGCACTGTCGGTGCCCCGAACGAGGTGATTTTACGATCGCTGCGTCTGCGTCGCTTTCCCTTCTTGGCACCGAGAATTTCTTCAGCCCATGCATCGAGGAGATGCTGGAGCTTCGCTTCCGAACGCGGGATAGCCTCGCCCGCCTTGATGCATTCATCCTCGTAACGCTGGATGAGCTTCTGGCGGAAACTGGGCAGGACGCGCTTTTCGGGATCAAGGCCTTCGAAGGTCTCATCGCCCCAAATGAGGCGCAGCCTCTGTTGGGGAACGCTGTTGTATCCGTAGTGGATAGTCGCCCGCTTCTCCATCAGCAGACGATGCATTTCCGTGTGAGCCATGAAAATCTCACGGCCATCGTCCTCGTGACGCATCACGTAGCCGTCACCGTCGTCGCGTAGCGGAATGTAGTTTTGCCCGCCGGTCGTAAAGCGGTCGGTGTCGTCCAGCTCCACGATCGAGTGGTGGTAAACGCGTGCAGGCAGGGCGTAGTTCGGCATGGCAATCTCTATGCTCCGTTGAAAACGATAGGGCGGTGTTGGAAAGGGGGGATCAGGAGGGCGCGGTCAGCCAGCTCAGGTCGGAAATTCGCCCGGGGCCGAGCGGGACCAGCTCGCCGCGGTCGATGAGTTGCCACACCGCATCGCGTCGCGCTCCGACGTGGCGGCACCCGCGCAGAAGTTCGGCGAAGCGGAAGCGTCCGACGAGACGCTTGGCGATGGATCGTGCGGCTTCGTACTCGACCTCGTCGAAATGCTCCCGGGCACGCAGGATGTCGTGGGCGTTGTAGAACGCCTCGTAGGTCGCATCCTCTTCCGTCATGAGACGCAGGTCGTCTGCGACATGGGAGTGATCATGCCGTGCGATACGGTCGAACATGTCGAGGATTTGCGCCCGCTTGCGGGCGTGTTTGACCGCGACGGCGACGCGGTAGCCGTCATCGAAGACCACATAGTAATCGATGGTGTGATCGTGGATCACGCCATCGTCGTCTGCGAACGGCAGAATGGGGAACTGCGAATGGAGTTCACGCACGTCGGGACGCGCCTGGATGACCGTCGAGACACGGTGCTCAAGCTCGCTTTCGTGGAAAACCACGGTGCCCTTGAAGATCGTGAAGCCGCGCGCGGTCTTCGCCTGACGAAGCGCCGGACGCCGCGTGGCATGCCCTTCGGTAGGCTCGTTCCAGTAAAGGGGAATTTCGCGGTTCTGACTGTCGTCAGAACCGCCGCGATATTTTACAGCCCCCGGCCTCGGTACGGCCGTGCTTCACCTTGAGCTGGAGCACAGGCGACTCGTAGTGGCGCGAGGATGCGGCCGCAGGCACCGCGGAACGGCGATGGTCTACGACAAAGCCGAGTCCGGCCTTCTTGAGCGCGATGTTGCGCGCGACGGTATGGGTGATGTTCAAGCTCGGCTCCTTCCATCTTGTCACTACGCGACACACAAGATTGGCTGGAGGAGATGCCTTTTCACAAAGAGGACTAGCCTCGTTCGGAGAAGTCAAAACCTCCTATTCGTAGTATGAGCATTTCGCTTCTCCGTTTTCGTGCCGCCCGATAACAGGGCGTTTTGATCCTGAGCTCTGGTGCACTGTTATGGTGCACCTCGGCCGGACCGGCTACCTACGCGTCAGAAGTTAACAGGTTCTTAAAGTCTGACCCGCGGACGCGTGCTTTATTAACTTTTTCGGTGCCGAGCCTCCGGAGACGAGGCTCGGCACCGCCCGCTAGCCGTCAAGGGGCGACGGATGCGGTATCTCTGGAGCCTTTCGACAGCATCGCGCGGACCTCGTCGCCTGTGACATGTCCATGGGCGACGAGGCGATCTACGAGGCCATCGAGGGCGGAGCGTCTTTCCGTCAGAATCCGGACCGCGCGGTCGAACTGCTTGCGAAGGCGGTGTTCGACGAGCCGCCGAAGCTCGGGATCGCGTTTGCGGATGCTCTCCAGCGGATGGCTGCCGTGGCCGAGTTCCACCGACAGCGTCGCGCCAAGGCCATAGTGGCGCTCCGCGCGCGTGGCTAAATCCGTGGCGAGAGCAAGGTCCGAACCACGCGCTCCTCCCGCGCCGTCGGCGTAAGCCCCGAACACGACGGTCTCCGCCGCGATGCCGCCGAGGAGCATGGCGATCCTGTCGTCGTAGTGGACAGACGTCCTGATGATGCCATCGGCAGGCTCAAAACTGGCGCGGCCGGCACTCTGTCGCACACCGCCTGCGGCAACGTCGCGTTCGATGTGGACACCGATCAGCACGTCGCACTCAAGCAGTACGCCGACCATGGCGTGTCCGGCCTCGTGAACGGCAGCGTGGCGAAGCTCGTCATCCGTCATGACGTATCGCTTGGGCATTACTTCCAGAAGCAGGCTGTCGGTGATGGCGCTACGGCGTCGGCGTGCGAGACGGCGGACGTCGCGGGCAAGCTTCTCGAGGTCGGCACCTGACCACGACCGTGTTGTTGAAACGACCTTTCCGAGATCGCCCTCGATCTTCTGGCCTTTCAGGTGCTGGCGCAGGATGCCCAGTCTCGCGGCCGCGTCTGGGAGCGGGATTTCGATCATGGTTTCGAGCCGGCCCGATCTAAGCAGGGCGGGGTCGATGCCGTCGGGATTGTTCGTGGCTCCGATCACGACGACACCGTCGCGGCCCTCGGACGGGTCAAGGCATTCCAGAAGGCCGTTGATGACCTGGCGACGATAGTCGCGATGATGATCATCGGAGGTGGGGCTTTCACGATCGCCGAAGGAGTCGAACTCATCGATGAAGAGCAGGCTTGGCGCATGCTTCCTGGCGTCCTTGAAGGCCGTTCTCATCGCCTTGAGGTAATCGCCGAGATGCCCCTGCGCCTGCCACCGCGCGGCCGAGGCCACGATCAGGTGGACATTGCAGGTCGTTGCCAGAGCCCTTGCATAGGAGGTCTTTCCGCAGCCTGGCGGACCGTACAGCAGCGCGCCGCGGTCTACGTCTTCCCATGCGATCTCGCCTGCGCGCCATGCATCGAGATCGGCGGCAAGCTGGAGGCCCCAGTCCTTCGCCTTGCCGTAGCCATGCATGTCGGCGAGACCCAGCGGGGCAGGCTTCGCGGGGTGGGGCTTAGGCTCAACTGCCTGCGCCTCCATGCGTTTCATCTGGCGCACCGAACTCATCAGGGGCCGTGTCGGCCTGACACCTGCCAGGATGGCATCCAGCGACTTCGTCGATAAGTACTCGGCATGTGCAAGGGTCATTCCGGGCATCTTGGCCTCCCTCGCCGCCGCGATGAAGTGCTCGGGTGTCGGACTTGCGATGTCCACCACCAGATCGGCACCCGCGATGAAGTCGGTCGGGAGGTAGTCACGGTTCTCGGTAACAACGACGACCTGGCGCGCATTCTTGATGCGATCGAAGACAGTGCGCGGGTCGATTGTGGTTTCCGCAACGGTGAACACGACGGCGGCATCATTCCCGTACTCGTCGACATTCGTAGGGTCGTCGATGAGGCTGGAGACGGCGCGGCGGTAATAGTCGGCCGTACTCTCCGGAGTGACGAGCACCGCGATGAAGGCCAGCCTCCAGCGGCGAAGGAAAGGCCTGAGAGCGGCGCGGACGCCGCATCGCGCAACCGCGATAGTCAGATGTGGCGGGGATTTCGGCCGGTTGGCAAATCCGTAGGACATTGGGAGCTTCTCCATAGGCAAAGGGACGGCAGCGGTGATGACGTCACCGCGATATCCGTCTGACGGCCGTCTCGGGGCCGAGCGGGGCCTCGTCGAGATCGACCTCGACAAAGCCATGGAGAATGAGAGATGCGATGCCCGGGACGGGCTTCGTTTCCTGGAATGCCTTGAGGCATTCAGCGAGCGGCAGGGAGCCGTGTTCGTCGAGCGCCGCCAGCAGGCGGACCCTGTCACCGAGAGGTGTTTCATGGGCGGCATAGCGCAACAGGTCCCGCGCGTTGCGCAGCCTGAATCCATCGTAGATTTCGGAACGATCGAGCAGTTTGTAGTGAGCGCCGATACGCCTGGCTTCCGCCGTGATGATTGCGACATCCACGGAAACAATGCGATCAGGGGCGTCCAGATAACGGGTGCGGCCGTCCTCGTCGAAGACCTGGAAATCGGGAACATGGGCGATCCCGTCAGCGCCGAACGGGGATGGCATGCATCGCCAAGCGGTGACCGAAGGGTTCACATCGAGAATGCAGCCGACATCGCGTGCGGCCTGAGAGCGGAACAGGCGCACGCCGTCGCACTTCACGGTACCCGCAGGGTGATAGCTTCTGATCGACGCGGAGTTTCTGGCGGCGCGCAAGATTGCGGCCTGCTTGGCAATTCCCATGGCATCCTCGGTCAAAAAGGGTTGGACGTCACCGCGGTCATCGCGGTGGCGGGGGTCAACCTATTCGTATGAGGTGATGCTGATGTTGGGTCATAGCGAAAACAAATAGCGAACAAAAAGTGAAAATCAACCGGGCCCTGCAAAAAAAGATTCGTCAACTTTTTCGGGAGGAGCCCGGTTGACACCCCGCAAATCCGGTTTATCTGTCGACGGCCTGAGCGACGACCATTCCGCTCAAAGGACAAAATTGATGAACCAGGTTCGCAGGATTACCGCGCGAATATGACCGTGCCGGCTCACGCCGCGTCGGCGTTTTCCGCACTCGTCAGTCATCAGGGATTTTTAGCATGTCCATTGCCCGTCTCCCGTTTCGAATAGGTCGCTGATCCCGAGAGGGGTCGCCGCCTTGCTCCAATTCGATTGAGACCCACACCCGCCGCCGTCGGCGCGCGGAACAGGAGACGTATGCCATGTTCAGTGCCAACCGCATCATGTCCGACTACATCGTCAATCTTGCCGACGTCAGCACCTACGGGTGCGATCCGATGTCATTCGAAGACCTCAGGGAGGAGTTTGAGGTGTTTGCCGTGACCGAAGCAGATGAGATGTCGCCCAACTTCTAGCGGTCATAAACTCGGGTACCTGGCTTCAGGAATTACACCGATCTGGTCGGATGCCAAAATAGTTCATCAATCATGAACCCGATGGAAACGATTGAAACGACATAGTCGTCGGCGAAATGCGAAATTTGCCTTACGCCGACTTCTATCAATAGAATCGGGGTATCCGCCGAAGAGAAGAGAATACAATGAGCCGACCGCAAGACATTGTCGAACTGCTGGGTTTTTCCTTGTCCGATGGCAAGAAATCGACTTGGTCAAAGCGTTACGGCCGGGGCGGCTTTTGCTTGGAAATTTCGGAGCGCGAAGACGGCGGTCTGGTCGTTGACTACGGCTCGATTGAACAAAACAGGCGGACGATAAGCGATCTTTCCAAGCCTGAAAATCGGGTCGTTCTTGAATGCGTGGACAAGCTGTTGATGCAGGGCTATGCGCCCGAATGTATTGTGCTCGAAAAGTCCTATCCGGTGGGGGTCGGCGACAAGTACCTGGACATACTCATCAAACGCGATGGAAAAGCGTTTATGATGATCGAATGCAAGGCTCCCGGTAAAGACTACGGTTCCGCGAAATTCGACCTTATCAGCCGAGGTGGGCAGCTATTGAGCTACTGGCTGCAGGATCGGGACGCGCTCTACCTCGTCCTCTACACCTCGGAGATTTCCGGGGGGAAAATCGAGCGGGAATATGTTTCTCTGGAGACACTAGGTCTATCAGGTTCCAACCTCGGTGAAACGCACGCCTCCTGGGATGGACATACATTCGAGGCGGGCATCTTCGAGGGGGCTCCCTATCAGCCCAAACAGCGCCGGCTTCGCGTTTCGGACCTCCACGACATGGCGTCCGACGACGGTAAGAAGGTTTTCAACGCTTTCGCAGAAATTCTCAGGCGTCATGTCATTTCGGATAAGCCAAACGCTTTCAACAAGATATTCAATCTGTTTATCTGCAAGATAAAGGACGAGGAAAAATCCGACAAAGACGCTGCTCTGGACTTCCAGTGGCTTCCGGAGGAAAGCCCCGAGGAAGTGCTTAGCAGGCTCAACGATCTGTATCGCAAAGGGTTGAAAGACTACCTGAAAATGGTCGTGACGGACCATTCCGTTTCTGAAATCGAGAGCCGCCTGGTCACTCTCCAGGACGATGACAAGGCGGACATCAAGCGGATGTTCACCGAACTGCGTCTCTACAAAAATAATGAATTCGCGTTCATCGAAGTCTACGACCGGAAAACGTTCCAGCAGAACGCCGCCGTTGTTCGTGATGTCGTTCGCCTCCTCCAGGGTAAGCGGCTCCGGTATACACATAAGCAACCATTCATGGGTGAGTTCTTTGAGCGCCTCCTAAACACGAGTGTAAAACAGGAATCCGGTCAATTCTTCACTCCAATTCCTGTTGCTCGGTTCGTGATGGACAGTCTGCCCGTCGAAGACATTGTCAGGGACAAAATCTCGAGCGCTGATCCGAACTTCCTTCCCTACATCCTCGACTATGCAGCCGGCAGTGGTCATTTTCTGACCGAAGGCATGGATCGTGTCGACGAGGTGTTGAAGTCCACAAATGAGAAAGAGCTGACGAATTCCCAGCGTGCGAACCTTCGCGCTTGGGGTGAGAATTACCTGTGGGCCAAAGAGTTCGTTTACGGCATCGAGAAGGACTACCGCCTGGCCAAGACGGCGAAGGTATCGTGCTTTTTGAACGGTGACGGTGAGGCCAACCTGTTTCGCGGTGATGGGCTCGACAATTTTCAGCTCAGCCAGGAGTATCACGGCATATTGAAAGTCCACTCTGACCAGGGGGGAATGGACAACCAGGTTTTTGACATCATAGCGGCCAACCCACCTTACTCGGTCGCTCAATGCCGCCAGACGATCAAGGACGGTGAAAAATCATTCACGCTTTGGCCGAAGTTGACCGAAAAGAGCGACGACATCGAATGCCTCTTCGCAGAGCGTACCAAACAGCTTTTGAAGGATGGCGGTGTTGCAGGCGTCATATTCCCGGTCAGCATCCTCTCCAACATCGGTATCGAGAGTGGTGCCCGTGAGATACTTCTGAAATATTTTGATATCGTCTCCATCGTGGTCCTCGGTTCGATGACCTTCATGAAGGCTAACGTAACGACGGCAACGTTATTCCTTAGGAGGAAGCCAGACGATGCCTGGAAGGCGGTACAACGTCTCGTCGACGTGATGTTTAAGACATTTGCCGAAATCACGATCAACGGCATAGCGAATCCTCTGACCACGTACGTGCAATCAGTCTGGGGAATATCGACTGAAGAATACGTGGCGATCGTCCGGGACGGTCAGTCTTCATCGCACAAGCTCTACATGGCTTATCGCCAGGCCTATACCTCATCGAAAGGTAAAACGTCGGCCGAAGCCGACGTATCGCGAGCGTCGGCGGATTTTCTGAAGTTTGTGCAGGACCATGAAAGGGAGAAGGTCCTCTTCTTCCTCCTGTCCTACGCACAGCGAACGCTGCTCGTGAATTCGCCGACAACGGCAGCTGAGCAGAAGCGCTTTCTGGGATATGAGTTCAAGGAACGCATGGGCTTCGAGGGGCTATGGCCTTACGAGGGAAAGCCAAACTCTTCAATGCTTTACGACGAGAACGACAGAAGCGCCGAGGGAAAGATATCCACGCTGATCCGGCGGTCGTTCAGAAAGGAGCAGATCGAAGTTCCTCGGGAACTCAGGTCTTGGGCGCAGACTGTGCGCCTCTCAGAGCTTCTGTCGTTCAGCGCTGTTGATTTCGAAAACACGATCTCGACCGCCGTTGCGGCGAAAGCCAAAACTGGGAAATGGCCGGTCACGACGATCGGTGACCTGGTAACATTTTGCGCGAGGGGCAAATCGCCCTCCTATGCTACGGAAAAGACGTCGATCGCCGTTCTGAAGTCGGGGCAACTCAAGGGTATGCGTTCCATCGACCTGTCGGAGCGCCACTACCTCGATCCCGATTTCCGGGTTGATCCAGAAAAATTGCTCAGGCGAGACGACATCCTTGTAAATTCAACAGGCACGGGCACCGCAGGCAGGGTAACTCTCTATGATCGTGACGAAGGCAAGGTCACGGTCGATAGCCACGTCACCATTCTCCGGATCGATCCATCAAAAGCCCTCCCGGAATACGTTCTTTACGCACTGTGGCACTATGGATTTGACAAGATCGAACGACTGGCAAAGGGGCAAAGCGGTCAGATCGAATTGCGGCAAGATGCGATCAAAGGCATTGAGATTGTTTTACCTTCCATAGAAGAGCAGAGAAGGCTAATCAAACGGCTTAACGACCTTGAGCAAGCAGTCGCAATCCGCGAGCAGGAAGCCTTGGCGTCCATCACGGCAAAGCACGATATCGTTCGTGCGGCGTTGCGGCCCGCAACTGGACGTGAGGCTCTACATATCGGAGATGTCTTCACGCTCAACCCCAGCAAGTCGGAGATCAAGGCTATGGGACTTGATGGCGACACGGCGATTACATTCTTGCCAATGGCCGCGGTTAACACCGAGGGTGAGATTACAGAGCGTACGGTGCGCCCGCTTAGGGAAGTGCAGAAGGGCTACACTTACTTCCGTGAAAATGACGTGCTCTTCGCGAAGATTACGCCTTGCATGGAGAACGGAAAAGGCGCGCTCGCAACTCAGTTGCAAAATGGTATCGGTTTCGGCACAACCGAGTTTCACGTGCTGCGAAGCAAAGGTGACCTCGATCCGGTTATCATTCACAATTTCATACAAACAGCCGCATTTCGTACCGAGGCAACGCCTCACATGACTGGAATGGGCGGTCAGAAGCGTGTGCCAGCGAAATTCGTCAGCGACTATAGGATCAATGTTCCGAGCGCCGAGGAGCAGAAGGTCCTGCTGGCTCAGATAGCCGCCCATGACTCACAGGTATCTGTCTCCCGAAGGAAAATGAAGTTTCTAGAGGAGGCCCGCCGCAACTTCCTTGATCGACAGCTCGGATAAGGCGGTAGTCAGCACCCCCTGCGCAATCAGCTTGCGCTCGGGCTCTGATGCGTTCGAAGTCTAGAGTTGTCCCGCCAGCATAGGCGCTATGCGGGTACTCGAGCGCGTCCTGGGGTATCGAAGGGTTGGGGACAGACCTATTAAAGCGTCAGGGACATATCAGCGCTCGTAGGGACAAACCTTTTGAGCGTTTCCACGACACCTTGATGATCCGGGTCGGTCACAAGTGCAGGTGGTGATCCCGACTGGATTCGAACCAGTGGCCTCGAGATTAGGAATCTCGCGCTCTATCCTACTGAGCTACGGGACCAATTTGGCAGTTTTCGGTGCCTATTCGGTACTTGGTCGATACCGTAGAGGCTTATGCTTATGATCCGATTAGCCTTCTCCGATCAAGAGCATCGAATTAGGAATCCTGTGCGCTATCCTGCTGAGCTATGTGGGCAGCTCGTGTCGGTACATAGCTCAGCCCGGCGCGGCGGACAAGATACAAGCCGTGTGCTTGCAAAAGTTTGGCCGCCGCGTGGCCCGGCTTTTCCCCTTTCAGGTCTCATTTCAGTCGTTCAGGCGCTGTTCGGTAAGTTTTACCCAGTAGGAAATGCCATAGCCGATGGCTTCGTCGTTGAAGTCATAGGCGGGATTGTGAAGCCCCGGGCTTTCGCCATTGCCAATCAGGATATAGGCGCCTGGTCGCGCCTGCAGCATGAAGGCGAAATCCTCGCCGGCCATGCTGGGATCGACGTCCGTATTGACGTTTCGCGCGCCAACAATCTCGATGGCGGCCTTTGCCGCATGCAGGGTTTCGTCGGGATGGTTTATTGTCACCGGGCAGGCGCGCTCATACTCGACGTCGGCCACGCAATCATTGGCCGCAGCAATGCCCTCGGCGATCTGGCGGATGCGGCTTTCGGCCAGGTCCTGCACAGCTTCATCAAGGCTGCGCACGGTGCCCGCGAGGAAAGCTTCTTCCGGAATGATGTTATGGGTGGTGCCGGCATGGAACTGCGTGACAGAGACGACGACGGAACGCAGCGGATTGGCATTGCGCGCGGCGATCATCTGCAGCCCGCCGACGACCTGCGCGCCAACAACGATCGGGTCTGCGGTGCGGTGGGGTTCGGCCGCATGGCCGCCCCGTCCGGTAATGCGGATGGAGAACTTGTCCGGTGCTGCCATGATGCCGCCCTTGCGGATGGCGAAACTGCCCAGCGCCATGCCCGGCATATTGTGCATGCCATAGACTTCCTGAATGCCGAAACGGTCCATCATGCCATCTTCGACCATGGCAAGCGCGCCGCGCCCGCCTTCTTCTGCCGGCTGGAAGATGACGGCGACCGAGCCGTTGAAATTGCGCGTTTCCGCCAGATATTTGGCCGCTCCCAACAGCATGGCGGTATGTCCGTCATGGCCGCAGGCATGCATTTTGCCGGGCGTCTTGGAGGCCCAGGGCTTGCCGCTGATTTCTTCGAGTGGCAGTGCGTCCATATCGGCACGCAGGCCGATCACCCGGTCGCTCGAGCCCTGGCCGCGGATAATGCCGACAAGGCCGGTGCGGCCGAGGCCAGTCACGATCTCGTCAACCCCGAATGAGCGCAGCCTTGCCTCCACAAAGGCAGCCGTCTCTTCCACATCATACAAAAGGCCTGGGTTTTCATGGATATGACGTCGCCATGCGCTGACTTCCTGCTGCATTTCGGCGGCTCTGTTCAAGATCGGCATTGGAATTCCTGTGTCTGGCAAAGGCTTAGGCGAAGCGCCCGCAGCTTTGATATTGCGCCGCGGAATTGACGGAATCAATGATATTTGCCATTGGTTGGCCAGAGTAACGGTATAAGCGCGATGCGAATTCCGTTCGATCGACGAGGTCTCTCCTTGCATTACCGGTTGTTGCGCATGCCTGCCGTCAAGATGTCGCTCGCTACCCTCCTGGCTGCCGCCATGGCGTTCAGCGCGTCCGGCACTGCGTTTGCCAATCCGAAAATGGTTATCGACGTGGGAACCGGCCGGGTGATTGCCCATCAGGAAGCCTTCCGTAAATGGTATCCGGCCTCGCTGACCAAGCTGATGACGGCCTATGTGACCTTCCGGGCGATCAAGAGCGGCCGTCTGTCGCTCGAAACGCCGGTGGTGATGAGCAAGCGCGCCACCGATCAGCCGGCCAGCAAGATGTATGTGAAGCCGGGTGCATCCATGACGCTCGATGCGGCGCTGAAGATCCTGCTCGTCAAGTCCGCCAATGACGTGGCCGTGGCCGTGGCCGAAACCGTTGGCGGATCGACCGAGAATTTCGTCGCCATGATGAATGCGGAAGCGGCGCGGATTGGCATGTCGTCGTCCAATTTCATCAATCCGCATGGGCTTCCCGGCAAGGGTCAGTATACGACGGCGCGTGACCTTGCAGTTCTGGCCGTCCAATTGAAGCGGGAATTTCCCGATTATGCCGGCTATTTCGCGCTCGAAGGCATTGCCACCGGTGCCAAGACCTATCCCAATTTCAACATGCTGATCGGTCGCTTCGATGGCGCAAACGGCATGAAGACGGGCTTTATCTGCGCCTCTGGCTTCAATCAGGTCTCCTCTGCCACCCGCAATGGCCGCAGTGTCATTTCGGTCGTCCTCGGTTCCGACAGCCTTGCCGGCCGCGCCGACGAATCCGCCGATCTCCTGCAAAAGGGACTGACAGCGCCGCAGGGAACGGGCGAACCGCTGGCATCGCTTGCACCCTATGGGCCGGATCGGGATGCGGTGGTGGATATCAGCGCCGACATCTGCAATCCGAAGGCGGCCAAGGTGCGCAGCGAAGGTCGTGACGATGCCGGCCGGATGGTCGTCCATTCGCCTTATATTACCGAGATGGTGCGTCCGCCGCAATTCAGCGAGGCCACCATCATTTCCCCACCGACGCCTGAAAAAGATGAGGCCAAGAGCGCGACCGGTGGTGCGGGTCTTGCCCGCCAGATCGCCAATGTGCCGGTGCCGATCCCGCGTCCGGCGACGTTCTGATCCCTTACCCAGGAAATTTTGCTCATGCCCCTGCCAAGCGAACGTATTCCGGTTTCCATCCTGACCGGCTTTCTCGGCGCGGGCAAATCCACTCTGCTGAACCGTATCCTCAAGGATCCGCAGGCACGCGATACGGCTGTCATCATCAATGAATTCGGCGAGGTGGGGATCGATAACTTTCTCGTGGAAACGTCTGGCGATACGCTGCTGGAGCTTTCCAATGGCTGCCTGTGCTGCACCGTGCGCGGCGAACTGGTCGAGACGCTTGCCTCGCTCATCGACCAGATCCAGACCGGACGCCTGAAGCCGATCCGCCGCGTGGTGATCGAGACCACAGGTCTTGCCGATCCCGCCCCTGTCATGCAGGCGGTGATGGGCAATCCTGTTCTGGCCCAGAGTTTTCAGCTGGATGGCATGGTGACCGTGGTGGATGCGGTGCATGGTCTCTCGACGCTTGCCCGCCACCCTGAGGCCCTGAAGCAGGTGGCGGTTGCCGACCGACTGGTGATTGCCAAGCAAAGCCTTGCCGAGCCAGCTGTGGTTTCAGCGCTGATGCGCCGCCTGGCTGAGCTTAATCCGCGCGCGCCCCGCGTTGATGGCGATAGCTCCGAGGCGGGCACAGTCGCTATGCTGATCAATGGCCTTTATGATCCCGACAGCAAGATTGCCGATGTGGCGCGCTGGCTGAGCGAGGAGCATGCGCATGATGAGGAGGCTCACACGCATGTGCATCACAGTCACGATGATCACGACCATCATCATGGTGATGGCGACGACCACGGATCGCATCAGGGGCATGCCGCCCATCATTCCCATCACCATCATGATGTGAACCGCCACGGCGATGATATCCGCTCGTTTTCGCTCATTCACGACAGGCCTATCGATCCGATGGCCATCGAGATGTTCATCGATCTCCTGCGCTCGGCGCATGGTGACAAGCTGTTGCGCATGAAGGCGATCGTGCAGCTTTCCGACAATCCGGACCGTCCGCTGGTGCTGCATGGCGTGCAGACGATCTTCCATCCGCCGGAGCGGCTGGCGCGCTGGCCGGAAGGGTCCGAGCGGTTGACGCGCATGGTATTGATCACGCAAGGGCTGGAGGAAGGCTTTGTGACGGATCTCTTTGCAGCCTTTACCGGCCAGCCGCGCATTGACCGGCCGGACCGGGCGGCGCTCGAGGACAATCCGCTGGCCGTGCCCGGCATGCGCTTCTGATCAGGTTTTTTCGATATCGGATTTTTGGGCGTCGTCACCGCGCCGGATGATGAAGCGATGGCCATCGGGCTGGCGCTCGCTGAGCACGAGCACATGGCCGTCCTCATGGCAGAAATGCGGGATATCTATGCCGGCCAGCGGATCGGTGGTCGCAACCGACAACTCCTCACCTGCTGCCATGGATGACAGGCGCTTACGAGTCTTCAGTACGGGAAGGGGGCATTTCAGCCCCTTCAGGTCCAGATGTAATGGGTCAGGCGCCATGCGCCGCCTACCAGAACTTCCAGAAAGGCTTCTTGGCATCATCCGTGCTCGCCGGCTGCACAGCGGCATAGGCCAGAGGGTTGGGCGCCGGAACCGGAATAGAAGCGGTTGTCGTCGCATTCACCGGCGCCGGTGCGCTGGCCTGCTGCGGCGCGGTTGAAGTGGGTGCCATTGCCGTCTGCACGGACATGGTCGTGCGAAGCCCCGGTGCTGCACCCTGAACGGGCGTGACACGGTTTTGTTTCACGGCACTGCTGCTCGACGGTGCGGGCGCGGCTGAGGCCAGTGCAGTGCCGGCCACAGGCTTGGTTTTTGCCATGCGGGCCGCCATCAGGACTTCGAATTCCTGCGGCTCGACCAGCTTGCCGGCTTCCAGCGATGTGCCGGTCGGTGCATAGGCCAGATCACGGCCCTTGCGCTTGGCGGCAACCACGGCCTTGCGCTCAGCTTCCGTCGGCTCGTACCAGACCTTGCCATCCAGCTTGTCCAACGCCTTGGCATAGGACATCTGATATTCCTTGTCATAGGAACCGAGAGCCGCCGTCAGCGCCGGCGGCGTCGACATGGGCGGGCAGGCAGCGCCGGGCTGGAAGGAACCAGTTCCCTGAAGCTGCTGGTTGAACACATATTTGCGTTCGCAGATATTCACCTCGGGTGGACGCTTGGTGACTTCGAAATTGTCATAGCCAACCTTCAGCATCTTCCAGAAGTCCAGATGCTCGCTGGTGCGGTGGCGCGCCATGTTTTCAGCCGTCATGCGGAAGGGGAAGGCTTGCAGCTGGACGGTACCCTGACCGCCCTTGAAGGCATCGCGGGCAAAGGCGTAGATTTCCAGAATCTGCTCATCTGTCATCGAATAGCAGCCGGATGACGAGCAGGCGCCGTGGATCATCAGATTGGAACCGGTGCGGCCATTGGCGGCATCATAACGGTTCGGAAAGCCCGTATTGATCGCGAGATAGTATTTGGAATTGGGGTTCAAGTGGGCGGGCGTCAGGTTGTAGAAGCCTTCCGGCGCCTGGCGGTCGCCTTCCTTCACCTTGGGGCCGAGTTTGCCTGACCAGGCGCAGATCTGGTACTGGGCGATCTTGTCGAAGCGGCTATCGGATTTCGCCTTCCAGATCTCCATCACGCCTTCTTCCTTGAAGACGCGGATCATGATGGGCGAATTGCGCGGCATGTCGCGCTTCTGCATCTCGGTGATGATCCGATCCGGCAGCGGCTGTTCCACCTTGTTCTTGACTGTCGACAGATCGACAGCACTGTCGATCGTATCGTTGCAGCCGGCCAGGGCAGTTGCCATCAGGAGCACGTAAGCGATGTTTTTCAAGCGCATGGGACTCAGATCATGTGGTCGACAAACGGGTGCAGGCTCACCCTGCTCTTACCGCATTCTGCGGACAATAATAAAGCGGTAAGCTTTACATTATCCTAACCGAACGTGCCGGCTATGCCAGCACAATTGTGTGATCGGGTGGCGGTAAGCCCCGCCGCCCGGTCTTCAGGCTCTCAGAGATTGCGGCCGATTGCCAGGAATTTCTGACGGCGGGCCTTGCGGACCTCGTCGCCGGACATCTGGCCGAGTTCGGCAAGCGTGCTTTCCAGCAAGGCGCCGGCGGCGTCGATGACGATATCCGGGTCGCGATGCGCGCCGCCCAGCGGTTCAGGAATGATGTCGTCAATGACGCCCAGTCCCTTCAGGTCCTCGGCTGTGATCTTCATATTGGTGGCGGCTTCGCGTGCGCGCGTCGAATCGCGCCACAGGATGGAAGCGGCACCTTCCGGCGAAATCACCGAATAGACCGAGTGCTCCAGCATGAAGACCTTGTTGCCGGTGGCAATGGCGATGGCGCCGCCGGAACCGCCTTCGCCGATGACGATGGAGACCATCGGCACATGCAGGGAAAGGCACATTTCGGTGGAGCGGGCGATTGCTTCCGCCTGGCCGCGTTCCTCGGCACCAACGCCCGGATAGGCGCCGGCCGTATCGACGAGCGTGATCACGGGAAGGCTGAAGCGCTCGGCCATTTCCATAACGCGGATCGCCTTGCGATAGCCTTCGGGGCGCGGGCTGCCGAAATTGTGCTTGATGCGCGACTTGGTGTCATGGCCCTTTTCCTGGCCAATGATCGCCACCGGCTGGCCACGGAAGCGGCCAAGGCCTGCCTGGATCGCGGCGTCTTCGCCAAACGAGCGGTCGCCGGCCAATGGCGTGAATTCGGTAAAGAGGCGCTTGGCGTAGTCGACGAAATGCGGTCGCTGCGGGTGGCGCGCGACCTGCGTCTTCTGCCAGGCGGTCAGCTTGGAATAGATGTCCTGCATCGCCTCGCGAACACGGACTTCCAGGCGCTGGATCTCGTCCGAGGTGTCAATGCTCTCATCTTCCGCCGCGAGCTTCTTCAACTCGTGGATTTTGCCTTCCAGGTCGGAGATGGGCTTTTCGAAGTCGAGATAAGTCTGCATGAGCTCCGTTTTCCGATCGTGTTGGCGGTCCTGCCGCCCTCCGCCCGGGCTCTAATCAGGGTTTTTGGCGCTTTTTGCAAGAGGGTGATGCATTTCCACCACTTCTCTCAGGCGTTCTTCCAGAACATGCGTATAGATTTGTGTCGTTGAAATGTCCGAATGGCCCAGCAATTCCTGCACAACACGCAGATCCGCGCCATTTTGCAAGAGGTGGCTGGCAAAGGCATGCCGCAGCACATGCGGGGAAATTGCGGCGACGCGAATGCCGGCACGGGCGGCTAGATCCTTCAGGTCGCGGGCAAAGACCTGGCGCGGCAGGTGGCCTTCCTTGGATATGGAGGGAAACAGCCAGGGACTGTCGGCATGGCGATCGGTCTCGCCGGCGCTCGCCCGCGCCCTGCCATAGGCAGCAAGGGCTGCAATGGCGCTGCGCGACAGGGGCACCAGCCTTTCCTTGTTGCCCTTGCCGCGGATCATCAGGAAACGGCCCTCATGATCGAGAACCTTCACGGGCAGGCAGACGAGTTCGCTCACGCGCATGCCCGTTGCATAGAGCAGTTCCAGCAGAGCCAGCATGCGCAGCCGGGCGATGCGGCCGGGCTCCTCGCTTGCGGCCTCTTCCACCGCGCGCGCCAGAAGCTTGCTGACATCCGCCTCGCTCAGCACTTTGGGAAGCGAGCGCGCCTTCTTCGGGGCATCGAGGATCGAGGTCGGATCGTCGGTGCGCAGGGTCTCTGCATAGAGGAACTTATAGAACTGGCGCATGGCCGAAAGATGCCGCGCCTGCGAGGAGGCGGCAAAGCCCTGGGCTGCCAGATGGCCGAGATAGCCGGATAGATCTGCGGTGGTTGCCGCAATCAGGCTGATTTTCCGGCGTGTCAGGTAATCGCGCAGGTTCACAAGGTCGCGCTGGTAGGATTCAAGCGTGTTGGCGGCTGCCCCACGCTCGGCGCTCATCATTTCCAGAAAGGCTTCCACATGGGCGCCGGATAGATCGGTCAATTCATGCCTCACGGCTGGGGTGGGTTAAGACGCTCGGAGGGCAACCGAACGGTGATCTCGCGTGCGCTCGGCTCGACCAGGAAGACAAGCGCGACCATGCCGCCATAAACTGTGCCGCCAAGGATGCCCAGAACGAGAAGAAAACGGAAAAGAGTAGGCATTGAGGCTCCCGAAGGTTCAGCTACCCTTATGAGGAATGCGAAAGACAAGCGCAAGAACCGCCGATTGCTCAAGCTTTCACGTCTCTCCTGGCTTGACGCTCCCGTGGCATTTGTCGATAGGGTGCGGGAAAAGGACTGCGAGAGGACAGTTTGGAACTCACCATGCCCGATCTTGTCAAACCTCCGACGGCAAGCCTGTCGCTCGCCGACCGGGCCCGTGCCGGCCTTGGCCATCGCAACCTGATTTTTGTCGGCCTGATGGGGGCCGGGAAGTCGGCGATCGGACGGCTGGTCGCGCAGCATCTGTCCTTGCCGTTTGTCGATACGGATGCGGAAATCGAACGGGTTTCGCGCATGACCATTCCCGAACTGTTTGCCACCTATGGCGAAGCCGAGTTTCGCGCGCTTGAAACCCGCGTCATCGAGCGCCTGCTCGGCGGCGGCCCTCGGGTGGTCTCGACCGGCGGCGGCGCTTTCATCAATGAGCGTACGCGCGTCGCCATCAAGGGCGGTGGTGTATCGCTCTGGCTGAAGGCGGAACTGGACATTCTCTGGGAGCGGGTCAACAAGCGGGACAACCGGCCGCTGTTGAAGACCGAGAACCCGAAGCAGACGCTGGAAAACCTGATGAACCAGCGCTACCCGATCTATGCTGAAGCCGACATGACCGTCCAATCCCGAGACGTTCGCAAGGAAACCATGGCGAATGATGTACTTGTTGCCATCGCCGCTTTGGCTGAGGAAGGCAAGACCCCATGACCATCGATGCATCCCGCAATACCGAACGCCTGGTTCATGTTCCGCTTGGCGAGCGCGCCTATGACATTCTCATCGGGCCGGATCTAATCACCCATGCTGGCGGCGAGATCACCGCGCGGCTGAAGGGCCGGCGGGCGGCCATCGTGACGGACGAGCATGTGGCGCCGCTCTATCTGGAAGCGCTGATGGACAGCCTGCAGACGGATGGCATCGAAGCCGTGTCGCTGACCCTGCCCGCTGGCGAAAAGACCAAGAGCCTGGAGCCGCTGGCGGCCGTCTGCGACATGGCGCTTTCGGCGCGTATTGAGCGCAATGACTGTATTATCGCGCTGGGTGGCGGCGTGATCGGCGATCTGGCCGGCTTTGCCGCCGGCATTGTCCGGCGCGGGGTGCGCTTCGTGCAGATCCCCACGACGCTTCTGTCGCAGGTGGACAGTTCCGTAGGTGGCAAGACAGGCATCAACAGCCGCCACGGCAAGAACCTGCTCGGCGTGTTTCATCAGCCGGATCTCGTCTTATCGGATACCGGCGCACTCGATACGTTGAGCGAACGCGAGTTTCGCGCCGGCTATGCAGAAGTTGCCAAATATGGGTTGATCGACAAGCCGGACTTCTTCGACTGGTTGGAGAAGAACTGGCGCGAGGTGTTTGCGGGTGGTGCCGCGCGCGCCGAAGCGATTGCCACCAGTTGCCAGGCCAAGGCCGATGTGGTGGTGGAAGACGAGCGTGAAAACGGCCGTCGCGCCCTTCTCAATCTCGGCCATACCTTCGGCCATGCGCTGGAAGCCGCCACCCAGTATGACAGCCGCCGGCTGGTACATGGGGAAGGCGTGTCCATCGGCATGGTCATGGCCCATCGTTTTTCCGCTCGCATGAACCTTGCAAGCCCGGATGATGCGCGGCGTGTGGAAGCACATCTGAAGGCGGTTGGCCTGCCAACCGAAGTGTCCGACATACCTGGAGAGCTTCCTTCGACGGAACTCCTCATGGATGCGATTGCCCAGGACAAGAAAGTGAAGAGCGGCAAGCTGACCTTCATTTTGACCCGTGGCATTGGCCAGTCCTTCGTGGCCGATGATGTGCCGACTTCCGAAGTGAAGACCTTCCTTGATGAAGCACTGATGAGGTGAGCTTGCCGGATTTATGGATCTTCCTCTCCGATTACTGGCTGACGCTGGTCTCGATCCTGCTGCTGATCATTCTGTCAGCCTTCTTTTCCGGTTCGGAAACGGCGCTGACGGCTGCTTCGCGGGCGCGCATGCACACACTGGAAAGCAATGGAGATGCGCGGGCGGGGCTGGTGAGCCAGCTGATCGAGCGGCGGGATCGGCTGATCGGCGCGCTTCTGATCGGCAACAATCTGGTCAATATTCTGGCCTCGTCGCTGACGACGAGCCTCTTCCTCGGCCTGTTCGGTCAGACGGGCGTGGCGGTCGCAACGATCGTCATGACTGTTCTGCTCGTGGTGTTTTCCGAAGTTCTGCCGAAGAGCTGGGCGATTTCGGCGCCGGACCGGTTTGCGATGTTCGTGGCGCCGCTGGTGCGGATCTATGTGGCCATAGCCGGGCCGTTGTCGAGCGGCGTCAACGCCATGGTGCGCTTTCTGCTGTCGCTATTCGGCATCAACCTGTCGGCGGGCACCTCGATGCTGACGGCGCATGAGGAACTGCGCGGCGCACTTGACCTTTTGCATCGGGAAGGTTCCTTCATCAAGGCTGACCGCGACCGGCTAGGCGGGCTTCTCGATCTGGAGGAGTTGGAAGTATCCGACGTGATGAAGCACCGCACGGTGATGCGGGCGATCAATGCCGACGATCCGCCGGAAGTGGTGGTGCGCGCGGTGCTGGAAAGCCCGTTTACCCGTATGCCGCTTTGGCGCATATCGACGGAAAACATCATCGGCATCGTGCATGCCAAGGATCTTTTGCGGGCGCTCGCCGAACCGGACATGGAGCCGCGTGATCTCGATATTTCCAAGATCGCCCAAAAACCCTGGTTCGTGCCCGATACGACAAGCCTCAAGGATCAGTTGAACGCCTTCCTGCGGCGCAAGATGCATTTTGCCGTTGTCGTCGACGAATATGGCGAGGTGCAGGGTATCGTGACGCTTGAGGATATTCTGGAGGAAATTGTTGGCGATATTGCCGATGAGCACGATCTGGAAATCCAGGGTGTGCGCCAAGAGGCCGATGGCTCGATCGTTGTCGATGGGTCGGTGCCGATTCGCGACCTCAACCGTGCGCTGGATTGGAACCTGCCGGATGAGGAGGCGACAACCATTGCCGGCCTGGTCATCCACGAATCAAAACTGATCCCCGATGAACGGCAGAGCTTCACCTTCCATGGCAAGCGCTTCACGGTGATGAAGCGGGAGCGCAACCGCATCACCAAGCTGCGCATCCGCCCGGCCGAAGACCTGCCGCCGAAAGCCTGACGGGCCTTTCTGACTTCCTACCAGCGCGTCGTTTCGCCCGGCGCTGCTGCTTCCACCGCAAGCGCATGCAGGCCGGCATCCAGTTCCGGCTTCAAGAGGTCGTTGACGGTCCGATGCCGCTGCAACCGCGTCATGCCGGAGAAGCACTCTGCCACGAGCCGCACCCGCATATGCGTTTCGCCGGTGCCGGTAATATCCGGCTGATGGCCGGCATGGTGATGGCTTTCGTCGATCACCTCCAGCCGCTGTGGAGACAGGTGCTGCTGCAATGTTGCTTCGATACGGGAACGGACAGACATGGCTTGCTCCTGGAGGCTGGTGGTTCTAGCCCGAGATTTCATCCGAGAACGTTCCGCGAACGGGGATCAGATGTCAAATTCATTGCGCTGGCAAAGGGCGTCCCATCAACCAGCAACAAACCGCTTTGTCAATTCTTGCCCTGCCCTTCGCTGCACCCCATAATGGTGACACATGAAATTGGATTCCAAATACTTCGACCGTATCCGGACGCGCCGGAAAAGAGAGCAGGACCCGGTTGCCGAAGCACCGACCTGTACCTGGGACGGCTGTGACAAGCCGGGTGCCCATCGCGCACCCGTGGGTCGCAATGCCGAAGGCCAGTTCTTCCTGTTCTGTTTCGAGCACGTGAAGGAATACAACAAGGGCTACAATTATTTTTCCGGCCTCTCGGACGGCGAGATCGCGCGCTACCAGAAGGAAGCCATTACCGGCCATCGTCCCACCTGGACGGTGGGCGTCAACAAGGCTGCCAAGCATGCGCCTTTGCATGCGACAACGCGTTCCGGTTCCGCCGGCAGCTTCCATCATGTGAAGGATCCTTTCGGTTTTGTGCGTAGCGGTGAAGCGGGGGCGCGGGCGGCGCAGCCGGTTGTGCGCAAGCTGAAGACCCTGGAAGCCAAGGCTTTCGATACGATGGGGCTGACGGCCGGTGCCACGGCGCCGGAAATCAAGACCCGCTACAAGGAACTGGTGAAGAAGCATCATCCGGATGCCAATGGCGGCGATCGCGGTTCGGAAGAACGTTTTCGCGCTGTCATCCAAGCCTACCAATTGTTAAAGCAGGCTGGTTTCTGCTAAGTCGTTCTGGGGCCTGTTCAGTATCCGGATTTGCGTCGCATATTCAGTGAATCCTGATAGTCAACAGACCCTAAGTGCATGGCAGCAAGGATTGCAGCCGGACCGGAGAAGGTGCGGCGTGGAGTGGTGATGAGCAAAATCGATCTTGATATTACAAACCTCCCGGACACGACTGTTTCTGTTCGGGATGTCTTCGGCATTGATTCGGACCTGCGGGTCCCGGCCTATAGCAACGGCGACCCCTATGTGCCCGAGCTGGACCCCGATTATCTTTTCGACCGTGATACGACGCTGGCTATCCTTGCCGGCTTCGCCCACAATCGTCGCGTGATGGTCTCCGGCTTCCACGGAACCGGCAAGTCGACCCATATCGAGCAGGTCGCCGCGCGCCTCAACTGGCCCTGCGTGCGTATCAATCTCGACAGCCATGTCAGCCGTATCGATCTCGTCGGCAAGGACGCGATCGTGCTGAAGGATGGCAAGCAGATCACCGAGTTCAAGGACGGTATCCTTCCCTGGGCCTATCAGCACAATGTGGCGCTGGTCTTCGACGAATATGATGCCGGCCGTCCGGACGTAATGTTCGTCATCCAGCGCGTGCTGGAATCGTCCGGTCGCCTGACGCTGCTCGACCAGAGCAGGGTAATCCGTCCTCACCCGGCATTCCGCCTGTTTGCCACCGCAAACACGGTGGGTCTGGGCGATACGACCGGCCTCTATCACGGCACGCAGCAGATCAACCAGGCGCAGATGGACCGCTGGTCCATCGTCACCACGCTCAACTATCTGCCGCACCAGAAGGAAGTCGATATCGTTGCCGCTAAGGTGAAGAGCTTCGGCAAGACGGCGGAAGGTCGCGAAACCGTATCCAAGATGGTGCGCGTTGCCGACATGACGCGTTCGGCCTTCGTCAATGGCGATCTGTCGACCGTGATGAGCCCGCGTACCGTGATCACCTGGGCGGAAAATGCCGAAATCTTCGGCGATGTGGCCTTCTCGTTCCGCATCACCTTCCTCAACAAGTGCGACGAACTGGAGCGCACGCTGGTGGCCGAACAGTACCAGCGCGCCTTTGGCGTGGAGTTGAAGGAAAGTGCTGCGAACATGGTTCTCGGCGCTTGAGGCAGTAGGGCAGACTGACAAGGTAGAGGCACATGGCAGGCCGCGGCGACAACACCAAGGCGAAGGCAGGCGGACCGGTGGATACCGAGCCGCTGCGCCGGGCAATCACCGGATGCGTGCGCTCGATTGCCGGCAGCGGCGAGGTGGAGGTTTCCTTCGCCAACGAGCGGCCGGGCATGGCAGGCGAACGCATTCGCCTGCCGGAAATCTCCAAGCGGCCGACCGCCCATGAACTTGCCGTGACCCGTGGTCTAGGCGATTCCATGGCGCTTCGCCTTGCCTGCCACGATACCACTGTGCATGCGACGATGGCGCCGCAGGGCACGGATGCCCGCGCGGTGTTTGATGCGGTGGAGCAGGCGCGCGTCGAATCGCTCGGCTCGCTGCGCATGGCAGGCGTTGCCAGCAATATTTCCAGCATGAATGCCGAAAAATATTCCAAGGCGAATTTTTCCGGCGTCGAGCGCCAGGAAGATGCGCCGCTCGGCGAGGCCATGGCCATGCTGGTGCGCGAAAAGCTGACGGGCGTAAAGCCGCCGGCCAGTGCCGGAAAGGTGCTGGATCTCTGGCGCCCGTTCATCGAGGAAAAGACCGGCACCGAACTTCAAAACCTCAAATCCGTGATGGAAGACCAGCAGGCTTTTGGCCGGCTGGTGCGCCACATGCTCTCCTCCATGCAGATGGCGGAGGATTATGGTGACGACGAGAGCCAGACGGAGGAGATGGAGAACGAGAACGACGAGGAGCAGCCGCGCAGCAACGAGACCGAGAATGACGAGGTCGAGGAGGATGCGGGCTCTGATGCGGCGCCGGCCGAAGAGAGCCGTGCTGCCGAAGAACAGCTTGAAGACGGCGAAATGGATGGCGCCGAAATCTCCGACGACGATATGTCGGATGAGGATGACGACCAGTCCGAAACGCCCGGCGAGACGCGCCGCCCCAACAGTCCTTTCGACGATTTCAACGAGAAGGTGGATTATCACATCTTCACGGAAGCCTTTGACGAGGAGATTTCTGCAGAAGAACTGTGCGACGAAGCCGAACTCGATCGCTTGCGCGCCTTTCTCGACAAGCAGCTGTCGCATCTTCAGGGTGCCGTCGGCCGGCTGGCAAACCGCTTGCAGCGCCGCCTCATGGCACAGCAGAACCGCTCCTGGGATTTCGACCTTGAAGAGGGCTATCTCGACCCGGCCCGGCTTGTGCGGCTGATCATCGATCCGATGCAGCCTTTGTCGTTCAAGCGCGAGCGCGATACGAAATTCCGCGATACGGTCGTGTCTCTGGTCATCGACAATTCCGGCTCGATGCGCGGACGGCCGATCACGGTTGCGGCAACCTGTGCCGATATTCTGGCCCGCACGCTGGAGCGCTGTGGCGTGAAGGTGGAAATCCTTGGCTTTACCACCAAGGCCTGGAAGGGTGGCCAGAGCCGCGAGCAATGGCTGGCGGGTGGCAAGCCGCCGACGCCCGGTCGCCTGAATGACCTGCGCCATATCGTCTACAAGTCTGCCGATGCGCCTTGGCGCCGGTCGCGCCGCAATCTCGGCCTGATGATGCGCGAAGGCCTGCTGAAGGAAAACATCGACGGCGAGGCGCTGATGTGGGCGCATAACCGGCTGATCGGTCGTCCAGAACAGCGCAAGATCATGATGATGATCTCCGATGGCGCGCCGGTCGATGATTCGACGCTTTCGGTCAATCCCGGCAATTATCTGGAGCGCCATCTGCGTGCGGTGATCGACCAGATTGAGAACCGCTCGTCGGTCGAGCTTCTGGCAATCGGCATCGGGCATGACGTGACGCGTTACTATAAGCGTGCCGTGACCATTGTCGATGCCGATGAGCTGGCGGGCGCGATGACGGAACAGCTGGCCTCGCTCTTTGATGAAAATGCCGCAGGCTCTGGCCGCGGTCGGCGGCGGGCGGGCTGATATCTCTTGGCCATTTCTCGTTT
Source organism: Rhizobium sp. FY34 (assembly GCF_005222845.1). Classification (GTDB taxonomy): domain Bacteria; phylum Pseudomonadota; class Alphaproteobacteria; order Rhizobiales; family Rhizobiaceae; genus Neorhizobium. The sequence goes on from NZ_STFZ01000006.1 coordinate 334,592, forward strand.
GACGCTGACGGCGCTGTTTCTGTCCACTGCACTCTGCACGGCGTTTCCGGTCATGGCGGAAACGCTGGCGGCACCGGTCTCAGTCAAGCGCATCACGCAGTTCAAATCCGGCTCGGATGAGACGCGGTTCGGCTCCTTCCAGTTCCTTGGCGGGCTGGAATTCACCTCCAGCGAGGAACTGCTCGGATCGCTGTCGAGCATCCGCTTCCGGCCGGATGGCTCGCAGTTCGTGTCCGTTCTGGACACCGGCCACTGGCTGACAGGCCGTATCACCCGCGATGGTGAGGGCTTTCTGGCCGGTCTTGCAGACCTGTCGATCAGTTCCATGGTCGATGCGCGCGGCAATATTCCCCACTACAAGGGCGATATCGATGCCGAGGGGCTTGCGCTGCGCGACGGGCAGGTTCTTGTCAGCTTCGAGCGGGATCACCGCGTGGATGTCTATCCCGATCCGGGCTTTGAGACGCAAAGGCCACTACGCAGCCTCAACATCCTTATTCCAAAACGCGAGCTGCGCAGCAATGGCGGGTTGGAGACTGTGGTGGTTGCGCCGCCTCAGAGCCCGCACAGCGGTACCGTGCTGACCATTGCCGAGAACAGCGTCGATCGGAACGGCAATCTTTTTGCCGCCATTCTGGAAGGGCCTGTGCGGGGTCAGTTCAAGGTGGTGCGTAATGATCCGTGGGATGTCACGGACGGCGCTTTCCTGCCGGGTGGCGACCTTCTGCTGCTGGAGCGCCGCTTCAGTTTTCTTGGCGGCGTCGGCATGCGCATCCGGCGGATCGCCGGCCAAGATATCCGCCCCGGCGCGTTGCTCGACGGACCGGTGCAGATCGAGGCCGATATGGCCTATCAGATCGACAATATGGAAGGCATTGATGTTGTCGCCGGCGCCGATGGGCGCAGCCACATCATGCTCGTCTCCGATGACAATCACTCGATGCTGCAGCGCAACCTGATGCTGGAATTCCGTCTGGTTGAATAGCGGGTGGAAATGAAGGCGCAGATGACACGGATACACATTATGGGTGCCTCCGGTACTGGCACCACGACCCTCGGGCGAATGCTGGGAGAACGGCTCGAGATTGTACATCTCGACACGGATGATTTCTTCTGGATGCCAACCGATCCACCCTACAGAACGCCTCGTGCCGTTCCAGAGCGGCTATCGCTGCTTGAGGCGGCCATGGGAAGAGCGCCCGGTTGGGTCCTGTCCGGCTCGGCACTCAAATGGGGTACTCCGCTTGAAGCGATGTATGATCTGATCATCTTCCTGAGGATCGATCCAACCTTATACGCGTCCTCATTGATCAGAACCCATTGGCCCATTCTCTGCGTCCGATAGACATGATCCGCCATGGCTGGCTTTCGAGTTTGCGCC
>NZ_STFZ01000037.1 GCF_005222845.1 Rhizobium sp. FY34
AAATCTCCGGTTTGCAGTTCGCACCAGAGATTCTGATTCATTGCCGTTTGGGAAGCCCAAGAGTCGCAGTCAATGAGGACGCGTATAACTCCAGTGCTTGAAGCGCAACCGGATCTTGCCGCTCGTGTTCATGCCCGGCTCGAGAAGGCGCTCGGGCACGGGGTGGATGTGCTCAATGCGCAGCGGGACACGCTTGATCGGTTGACGGCGGTGCTGTTCGAACAGCAAGCGATGGATGGCGAGGCGGTACTGGATATCCTCAAAGTCATCTGAGCCAATGCGGCCAACACGACATAGCCTGCAAGCGGGACCAATGCGCGATAGTGGCAAGCTGTAGCCAGTTACGGCAAGAAGGGTTTTTGACATCAAGGTCGAATTTCAACAGATATTCTAAAACTCGAACAAAAACCGAAGCCCAACAGATTCTAAAAGCGGCACGGCTACCTTTCGCTGCGACAACGGTTAGCTATCCATGAAGCTAAGAATTTCCATTCGTTAAGATATGTCATCCGCTCCTCTGCAGACAGGCAGAATCTGATTTTGTCTTGCAAGGCTTCTTTGAGTGCGACTGCCCCAACCGACAAGATGACAAGGCGATCGCCGCGCAACATAAAAAGGCGCTGCCCGCTACTATCAAAAGTCGCACTGCGGATCTGGTCATCACGCAAAGTATACAGGGGGGCGTCACTTGGGCGCGATAAATCAAAAACGTGTATCGCGTTGCCTATGTCTAAAACCGCGAGAAACCGACCGTCCTCGGTAGCCCGCGCTTGAACGTTGTTGCCGCTCGCTGTGAGATCAAGTCGAAGCCTCCTCACCTCGCTTCCCGCTGGACAGCCGAAGGCTGAGCACACCGCAGTGTATTGTGTGTCCCCATCAGCCAGAAAGAACTGCTTACCCGCGCGCCAGTCGGCGCGCACTTCAACCTTTCCCGTGGTCGTTTTGTCGAGCGCATTTACAAAAAGGGGCTGAGATGGCTCAAGATCTTCGATCGCTTCGTAGGCCTGATCGCTTACGATTGGCTTGTCATTTGAAACGGAAGAATAGACGGCCTCCGCGCCTGGATATTCTCCCTCTTCGTGTGCGAAGCCAGAGTTAACCTCGAAGATTCGAGCCGTGCCGTCTAAGCTTCCAGTCAGCAGCAACTGCTCATCAGGACTGAACGCCATGTCGAACACGCGCTGGGTATGTCCTAAGAGTGACCTCTGGGCCCCGGTGTTGACTTCAAGAACTTGGATCGTGCCGTCATGCTGTGCCACCGCTGCAAGATTGCCGGAGTCCGAGAAGCTGACACGGACCATGTTGCCATCGTATTGCCAATCGGTCGCAAATTTCTCTTTAAGCTTCTGCGATGGCTTTAGAAGGCTAAACAAGTCACCTCTGCCATCAATGTAGCCTGCGCAATTGGGCGAAATCAAATACGGAGCATTGCCGGATAAACGAATTGCCGGTTGCGTCAATTCTCGGCCCACAAACACAAGCTCATCGCCCTCTGCTATAGACCAAGCTCGACCATCCGAACACTGACCCAAGCTTAGGGATGTTCCCTCTTTCATCACCCTGGTTTTATCAACCGATACCAGGATATTGTTCGAGTAGCGCACGTGGATATGATCAAACTTGTCGAATGCCAGATCCTTGATCTCGCCCCTGCTGGGCATTGGGATTTGAACGATCGAGCTCGGGGCACTCAGGATGCTGATCGAGTTCTGTCGAACGATAGCAATTTTTCCTGTTGGCGAAATCGCGAATGGATGCCTGCTGTCCTCTCCTGACGAAGAGTTAATGCATCTCACGGCTGAATTTGCTGTTACTGAGGCGATTGCGTTGATCGGAAAAATCCGTAGACAATGGCGCCAGTCGATGGTTGCAAGAAAGTTGCCTTCAGGACTTACTCGGATGTCCGACAGCGGTATTGTGCCCGCCGCGAAGCTATCATGTTCTTCCGGTGTGTCTGCCGTTCTCGCAGGCAAGATCGTTTGTTCGCTGCTAAACGTGTCCCAAACATACCCCATTCCATTTGCGGAAGCCACGGCAAAACGATCGTTTGAAAGCCAGGCTACACCGGATACAGCATCACCGACGACGTAACGCCAGACAGTTGGAGACGACGAAATCTCGAATGCTTCAAGTTGCTGCAATATACTAGGGTCAGAGAACCATCGTCTTTTTGCCTCGGCTAAGAGCATTAAGGCCTCAGTCGGTTGCCTTTGCGTCAGCGCCTGTACGCCTTTTAGCTGCCGCTCTGTTGTAGCCAACTGCGACTGCAAAAATGCCGCCGCTATTAGGGTAGCAAAGCAGAATGCGACGATCCCAATGGCGAGAGACCGTAATCGGGCCCGTTTTACGAACCGAAACGTCTGAATCAACCGAGTGATAACCGCGGCGGATGGCGTGCTGGTTACCTGATCTTCGGCAAGCCAAATGCGTTGTCTAAGCAAAGACAATACAGAACCTGTGCCGTTCGTTCTCAAACTTGGATCCAGGAATACTGGCACCACGTGGCGGCCACGCGCAGCGAAGCCATCCACTTCGCTGCGAACTGCGGAAGAAGCCAGTGCCCCTGGCGTGGTCACCACTACGAGTGCAGCGCTACGTCGCAGCGCTAAACTAAGAGCAGATCCCAGCTCTGTGCCGCCGGGCATCTCGCTGTCGTCGAGAAAGCATCTGTAGCCTGCATTTCGGAGCGCCGTTGCAAGCGCGTGGGCATATGGACGGCCATCAACCCAAGCATAAGAAACAAATACATCGTAGCCGACCAAAGCATCCCAAAGAACGCGCGACAAATGCCAATTCGATGGTGTAAATCGCCTCCAATAGCTTGATGCCTGCATTTCCCAAACTCCTATGCACGACAGACGTTATTGATACTTGCGCAGGCTTAGGCTTTTCAAGCTCGTCATCGGCCCGGAAAAACAGGTGTCGCCTGAAATGCGGATTCAGTTCCCAAAGACATTGCTGACGATCACTAGCGGTTCGCAGGCGCGCCTTTCATCGCATCTTCAATGTAAATAGCCTGCATGCGAAAGCTTATAGTGGCTCAGTGATCACCACAATGGCCTCCGTTATTATCCTATGAACTACCGCTTGTTCGTGCTGTATTCTTCGAATGGTTGTCAGAACATCGCGAGTTGCTGATTAGAACTGGAGCTGGACGGTAAACCATACAGTCCCTCTATCCCGGAAATGAAATCGCTTTGTCCACCATAGCTAGGGTGACGTACCTGCATCGCGTCGATTCCAAGATCGGCAAGTGCAAGCTGGGCGTCCCGCCCGACCGCGACCACTACCCTCGGGTTGAGAGCCTCAAGGAGCCACGTGAGCAGGGGTCGGCAAGCATTGCGCTCAGAGCGAGTATGGCAGCGATTAGACTGTGGGTCACCGGGTTCATGCGGATGAAGAGGAAATACGTTCCAGAGGAACACGGGGCGCTGAATGCGGTTAAGTGTTTGCCAGATCACGCTAGCAGTTCGTTCTGCCAACGCCGGGCCTTTGGTCGCGCGGACAAGGGGCAGGTCGCCATACAGCACGGAGTGATCCGTCAAGTGGGCTTCATCGGTGAGGGCAAGACCAGTACGCCGCCCACCACGATATCCAAGATCGCGGGCGATCCAAATGGAATCGACTTTCCCTTCGATTGCTGCGTCAAGAACGAGCTTTAAGTTTGTCCGCCGGATGGCAGGGGCGTCGTCCTGATCAAAGTCGTCGCAGGCGTCAGAATATGGATTGAAGGCATCCTTGAACGAGAGATCGGCCAGTTTCTCTACAAACTGAGCGGTGTTCATTGTGGAAGCTCCTCTATCGACAGCGACCGCTTCTCTACATCAACCTGGACCCGACCGCGACGTTTTTCTCTGAGGTATCGGAATGCATGGTTGCCTTGAAGGATAGCGTCTTCCCACAACCAAAGAGGAGAGGCGTGGACCTCATACCCACGGACAAATTGCCGGACGTTTTTCAGGAGGGTCAGACTGAGGTCACCTGGCTTCTGATTGGCGAAGAAGTCGAAGTCTTTCGCGATTCCAAAAACATAGGTGGCTACACCTTCTTCGATGAGCACCGCGCGAGCGCCATCTTCGCCCTCATCGACGCGGATTTTGCTCTTACGCTTCCGCTTGAGAAGCGCACGAGTGACCGGAGACCACCCAAGGACGGCTGCATATGCATAGTGAAATACGTCGTGAAACCGGTAATCGTCTGGCTCCATAATATTGTCAGTCAGACGATCACCGATAAACAAGCCGTTGCAGCTCTGGAGCACATACCTTTTATCGTTGCTCGCTTCGCGTTCGTAAATGTCAATGTGCAAGGTTCGCGGTAACTGTTCATCTGCAGGGAAGGCGCCATCGAACAATTCGGGATACACCCGCTCCTGAGGCCACCGATCCTCGGTCTTCTCAAGATTTGCGCGGGCGGCAGCATCTAGGATTATCTCTGCCTCATTTGCCGCCTGGACAAGGTGCTGCAAAACGTTGCTCAATCGCATCTGCAGGAGAACTTTGTCCCCATGAGATCCATCGACGGCAGCAGCAAGTTCGCCGGTCACGGCCGCCAGACGCAGAAGTGTTTTTTCGAACTGAGCGCTTGGAGTATTCAGGGGTAGGGAATGCTGTGGCTGTAAGGCGGAGAACGGCAAATCTGTGCCGGATCCATCGCTCACCAAGGAAGCTAGTTTTATGTCTGCATGATTGGCAATAATCGCCAGGTACCAGAGCGTGTCCCCGAGTTCTTCAAGGACCGTCTGCTCGTAGCCGATGATGGCCGCCGTATCGCGTTGCCGCTTCTTGACTTCACTGAGGAGACTTCCAACTTCGCCGACAAGCCCCAAAACCGGTAGGTCGAAGCCGTTGCCTTTGTCGCGCGTTCGGTCGCTCCGTGATGCCAGCGTTTGATATTCGTTCAGTCCGAGCGATCGAGCAGCCATCGAAAATCCTCCTTATCATAGGTCAGCCGCGCAAACGGTGATCCACGCCCCCACTTGGGCCAATCGAATCTAGCCAAGCAGCCAGCTTTTTCTGCAGTTGTGACTTCGACACTGCAGTCGAGACACCCCCCCGCCGAATGTGCCTTTGCGAGGATCCCAGAATACGAACTCACGGACGAGTGGCATTTGAAATAGTTGCCTCGACGCGATCGACCGCCTCCGCCACGGATCCAGTATTCGGCACAACTTGGACCTGATATTTGTTGCTCTCTTCGGCTGCGAGCCTGGCGTAACTGCTGCGAAGTTTATGCCAGTAGGATAGGTCTTCTCTCCGGTTAATCGGGCCGTCACGGTCGATGAGAAATGCGGCCGCTGGTTTGATTTCGCCCCACACGGTTTGTTCGGCGACAACGAGCTCTGCCAGCGCCTTTTGGTCACCACCACCAACGCTGCCGTATACAAGGGTCGACCACCAAAACCTGTCGAGGACAACGTACTTTCCGTCTGCAATCCATGGTCTGATGCGCGTCTGGATTACATCGATATGCGCCGCGACATGCAGTGTCTGTCGAGCGAGTTCCGACATGACCTTGATGCCAAATTCTTCAGGATCGTGATGGATGCGATAGATGGCGTGACCAAGCGTCCCCTCATCGCGACCTGGAAAACTGAGGAATTCGAAGGCGGTGCCTGCAAACTTTTCCTTCAGTGCCTGCACGACAGTTGTTTTGCCGACCCCATCGGGGCCTTCGAATATGAACAATTTTCCGGTCATAAAACTTCCCCGAACCATCGCACACTAATTCAACCCATGGTATAAGATTCGTCAAGCAAGTGGAGAAGGGAAATGGCAAATAGGCGTCACGTTTTTATTAGTCATCATCATGCCGATGACGAACACGTCACAAGGCTTACCGACTCCCTCAGCCGAAAGGGGTACGAGATCCGAAACAGTTCAATCCGCGCAAAGCCAGCCAACAAAGAGCGCCTAGCCAAGGGCCTGGTGAGTGACAATGCGATCAAGCGTCTTCTCAGGATGAAGATGTCTTGGGCGTCGACGGTCATCGTTTTGATCGGAAAAGAAACCCACGCGCGGCCTTGGGTGAATTGGGAAATCAAGAAGGCTCACGAACTCGGCAAGCGGATTGTCGGTGTGTTCACCAGAGGTGGTACCGAAGCTGACATTCCGCCGGCTTTTGAGGACTACGGTAGCGCTCTTGTAAACTGGAACCCGGACAAAATAATCGACGCCGTCGAGGGCGTGGACAATGATTTCCAGGAGCCTGACGGGTCTTCACGCGCTCCTGTCCACGTCCCTTCCACCTCGCGCTGCTGATCTATGGCCGTCTACATATATGTTGTCGCGCGGGACTTTGGTTTTGCGCCGAACCCATTCCATGGCGTTTGCACGCTCGCAACCTGCAAGCCAGTGGTCCGAAAAATGGCCCGGGAGGGCGATTGGATAATCGGGATGGGTGGTGCCAAGCTCGGTGCTGTCGGGCGCTGCGTTTTTGCGATGCAGGTGACCGAAACGTTGACCTTTGACAATTACTGGGCCGATCCGAGATTTAGAGACAAGCGGCCTGTCCGAAACGGAAGCCGAACGATGATGCTGGGTGACAACATCTATCGTCGGCACGACGGCATCTGGCAGCAGTTAGACTCCCACCACAGTCGCCCAGACGGCTCTCCTGATATCCATAACATCAAGACTGATACGGGGACCGATCGCGTGCTGATCTCGAATCACTTCTTCTATTTCGGCAAGCAGGCGCCGGAAGTTCCAAAGGAAATTCTCGAAAACATCCGCTACAAGAATGCCAGAGGCCATCGGGTGTACCCTGAAGACGAATGCTCGGACTTTCTTGACTGGCTGAATACGACGTATTCGTTGAACATGAACCGGCTTATCGACGATCCGTTCCAATTCCATCAAAGCGCCGCCCGATATTCAGTTAGTGATGACAAGATTTTCGACTAAGGGGCTGACGCCTTAAAGCTACTCGGTCACCTTCATTTAAGTCTACTGGCCGCTGATGCTCGAAGAACCAGAACTGCTGCAATTGAGTCGCCAAACGATCCGGAGGCCGGAGTGACAAGCTTAAACATCAGATCGAGACTGCCTGCTCGGTCCGAAACGGGCCTCTTCGGCCCAGAGTTTCTCGAAGCCTATGGCAGCAGCGGATGGACGGAGGATGCGTCCAACAAAGCCGCGGCCCATCAGTTCAGGACCGAACTCGTTTCTCGAATTGCTACTGCCCGTCTTTCCTACGGACGTGGTGTCGAAAAGCGCGCCTTGCAGAGCATAGTTGAGCTATTCAAGAGGGCGCGGGAGATCACTGCGGAGAACGTCGGATGCGGCACGTTCGAGATCCTGGTCTGGCACACCCTCAACTCATCAGTCAGGCCGTTCACGGCAAAATGGCATCCATTGAGTGTGAGCGGTGCACTGGATGCGCTTGATTCCAGCGATGACTTTCGAGCCGAACTCTATCGCGTCCAAGGCGTCCTGCGGGAGTTGGAGCGTGGTCTCGCTTTGTTAGAAGGTGGATCAACGTCTTATAACCCCGGCCTATCAATCGGACGACGCACGCTAGAAGAGGGGCTGCCGGATGCCAAATGGAGACCTGCTGGTGGCATCCAACCTTTTGCCGAGTTGGAGCAACAAGCCGTAGGTGATCGCAGGTCGACTTACAAAATTGACCGCGATGATTGGGCGGCGGGGCTTGCCCTGTCTGGTGGTGGGATTCGTAGCGCCACGTTCTCCCTTGGCGTTCTTGCTGCACTTGCCCGTCGCAACCTCTTGCCGGAATTCGACTACCTTTCGACAGTTTCAGGCGGCGGATATGCCGGGTGTTTCCTAACATCCTTAATCGGCCGGGCCGATACCACTGAGGATATCGGACTCCGCTTTGATCAGGAGCCATTTAAGCGAACCGAGCAAGAATCAAAATTTCTGATGGGGGTTCGGCAGCGGGCCAGCTTTCTTTCAGGAGGTTCTCTCGAACGTCTGCTTTTGGTCATGCGATCGACCTACGGAATCTTCGTGAACGTACTCGTCTTGATCGCTGCAATCGCATTTTTCTCCGCGATGGAACGCGCCGTCCGAGTGGCCCTAGAGCACATCAACGTCTCGACTTGGCTAGGTTGGGTTTTCCCAATTGCAGCATTGATCATACTCAGTGCAGTTTCGCGAACACAAACGCTGCAATTAAAGGATGTCACGAGATGGCACCTGTTGTTGGGTGCCATGTTTTGCTTGCCACTCATGTGGATTGTTCTGGGGGCTTTTCACAACGGAATTGCCTGGCTAACGAAAAATTTCGTTTCGACATTGGGGATGGACGATCTGTCCGCGACCCTTCTCGTTGGCGGCGTCGCTATAGCGATCCTTGGTGCAGTGTTTGCGACGTACGCGAATGCTCGTTCCGTTTCGATGACGATCTTAACAGTGCTTTTGCTTCTGCTTGTCGAACACGCCTTCTATACGATTTTCGGCCAGCAGCCCCCCCTTTACACCCTCTTCGCTTTAGGCTTCATGGCTGCACTGGGCGTTTTTCTCTGGTGTGCAGTCGATGTAAATGAGACTTCTCTTCACCGCTACTATCGGGCTAAGCTCGCTACCGCGTTTATTCATGCCAACGCTGGTGAGACACCGCCGCGACTGAGCGACTTCGAAGCAAAGTTTTCCTTCTTTCCGATCGTCAATTGCGCGTTGAATGCTCCGGGATCAGAAGAACCTAAAATGCGTGGTCGACTGTCGGACGTATTCGCTTTCACGCCGATCATGACCGGAAGCAACCTCATCGACTATCATGACACCAAGGTGTGGGAGCAACGAAATCCGACGCTTGACCTGGCGGCGGCCATGGCTCTCTCTGGTGCCGCTGTGTCGCCGCAAATGGGATTGCGAACCACGCGACGCGCGAGTTTCTGGCTAACGTTGATAAACGCGCGACTGAATGCGTGGTTGGAAAAGCCTGATGGCGATGAAAACGAGCGGGCTGAAGAGCGCCGGAGTTGGTGGCATCGAGGGCCAGGGCTTCGTTATCTCATTCATGAATATATGGCGAGCGCTGACGAGCACCTCCCCTACGTCAACATTTCCGACGGTGGGCACATTGAAAACTTGGGTGTCTATGAGTTGCTAAGGCGTCGTTGCCGGTACATCGTCGCAATAGATGGCGAGGCGGATCCTCGTATGACCTTCCATGCGCTGACCAATCTGCAGCGACTTGCATATATCGACATGGGCATTCACATTGATGCCGAACTTGACGAATTGCGCGTGCTGGAATCGGGCTTCAGCCGCTCACATTTTCGGTTTTGCAAGGTTCGCTATCCGACTGGAAACGAAACCCAGCCATGGGAGATCGGATATCTCCTTTATGTGAAGCTTTCATTGACTGGCAACGAAAGCGAATTCTTGAGGAGATATCGCCTTGACGAGCCAACGTTTCCGCATCACTCGACCGCTGATCAATTCTTCACGGAAACGCAATTCGAAGCCTATCGCTCGCTCGGCGAGCACATCGGCGACAAGCTTTTCATGGAAGCCATTATTGAAGAACTTGCGGCCAATCCATCCGTGGGAGTGAAAGAGTGGATGGAGAAATACGCTAAGAATTTTATGGATCAAAAATAATAAGAAGGTGTACACTCGGCTCGCGATCCGCGGGCTTCTAGGTGACTTTAGAAGCACTAGCTGGTGCGGTGCGGTGCGGCAATGATCGGTAACCCCTTCAATCAAAGGCGGCAAGTGCGGCGAAACATCTTCGTTAGTTACCATCACGGTGGCGATCAAGCCTACTGTGATAACCTCTCAGAAAAGATGCATGACAGTCTGCAACTACTTACCGACAATTCTCTCGAGAGACGCATAGACAGCAGCAACCATGACTACATCATGCGGCGCATCAGGGAATATCACCTCCATGGTAGCTCCTGCACAATATTACTCTGCGGAGAGAATACGTGGCAACGTAAGTACGTTGACTGGGAAATTCATGCATCCTTGTCTCAACAGATGGGATTAGTCGGTGTTTTGCTTCCGATGCTACCGCTATTAGCTAATAACGGTACGGAGAAGCCATCACGCCTTCAGGACAATATCGATAGCAAATACGCCGTTTGGATCTCGTGGAATGACATCGTTGCCAACCCGGTGGCGCTAACCGATGCTATCGAGAGAGCAAATTTGGCTTCCAAGAGGCTGATTGACAACTCGCGACCCCGAATGGAACGTAACCTATGAATGCGGATATCGGATCGCCTGAGGTCCATCGTGTTATCGATCTGCTTCGTATCCACGTGATATGGGCAGATGGATCAGATGACGGTGCACGGATCGCTGAGCTGGTATCGAAACATTTCGATGGAATAGGCATGGAGAGGGACGGCGTTGCCTATCGGGTGCCCGTGCGTTTTGCAAGTACGCCATGGGATGGCATCTCCGCCCTACCAGCCGCTGTCGATTTAGCTCGTGCAGAACACAACGCGATCATACTACTCCATGACGACGTTATGCAAGAAAACGTCGACGAATGGGACGTTTACATCAAGCAGACGAGAGAGGCGATCGCTGCGCGCGGCAATGTCGACTTCATCATTCCTTTTGGCAGTCCTTCCGGTGATCCTGTGCTGCCGTCTGATGCGGCGGCCAAGATTCAGTACGCTTACCGAAAGGCTTGGGCACGCGGGAGGATGTCAGTCGCCGCCCGAGATAGTCGACTGCTCCTACATACGCTCTACCAAATTCGGCGTCGATTAGCTCTCTTGGGAGGTGGAGACGGGCAGGAAAAGATTTTCGTGAGCCACGCTAAAGCGGATGGCGATGCTACGGCCTCGGCAATTGTCGCCTTCGTGAACGATAAAAGTCAGGATGTGTCGCTCCATACATTTTACGACGCGAAGGAGTTGAACCCTGGAGAGGATTTCAGCGATCGCTTCGAGGAGGAGATTGGCAAAGGCACGCTTCTGGCGATCGTCTCTGACGCATATGACTCTAGACCGTGGTGCGTGTTTGAACTCACCACGGCTAAGCGAAAGCGGCGGCCGATCGTACTTGCTGACGTTGGTCAAAGGCGAACTAGTCGGACATATCCGTATGGTGCAAACCTGCCGAAAGTCCGAGTCTCTTCAATGCCTGGAACTACTGAATGGATTGAGCCGCTATTGGTAGAGGTTCTGTCGGAGGGATTGCGTTGCGACTTGTTCGAGAGGCAGGCAGTGCGCATAACCAAGGATCGCAATCAGGCTCTGATGCTTCCCCGGCCACCGGAGCTCTTCGACTTGATAGATGCGAAGACGTTGCCAGGTATCATCGTCTATCCCGATCCCCCTTTAGGTCAAATTGAGGAGGGACTTTTGGTCAAAGCTCTCAGTGTGCTGTCACCCTCGACGCGGCTAGCCACACTTGGGGAGCTATCATGACAGCACTTAAGGGCTGGCTAGTGGCGCTCTCGGTGAGCGATGCGCCAGATCGGGCTCGCCTTGGCCTGCCAGCTCGGGAGGTTGACCGAGCACTGTTCTCGATATGCACTGTTCTGGTCCGCGCCGGTGCGAAGATTGTCTATGCTGGTAACCTCGACCCTAAAGGACTGACATTTTCGATGTTCAGGCATCTGGCTGGCGCCTACTCTTCTGGCTCTGAAGCGCCTTTTATACACATAGTACCCGAACCGATTTTGCGCGGCGCATCGTTCGTTGAGTTTAATAACGCTCTACGAGAGGGGGCGTCAGTAGTTAAAACGCTGATTCACTTCCAAAACGCGCTATTGCTTGCTCGCTCTGTTGATGACGGTCTACGTATTGGTGAAGGTCCGTCAAGGATCCGTCTTGCTGATGACGAACAGTTCAGGGCGTGGCTTGGTCTTGTAAAGGCTGTTGAAACTGCGACGGCTTACTCCTCTGCGAGAAAGGCGGTTACCGGTCTTAGTAACGCTCGTATTCTACTCGGAGGTAAAATGGGCTTGTTAGACAATCCGCAGGATGCATACCTCGGAGCGATGCCAGGTATTGTCGAAGAGGCAATTTTTGCTCTTGAGTCCGGCTTGCCATGTATCCCGCTCGGTGCCTTCGGCGGCGCGTCGCGAGACGTGGCCATTGCTCTTAACATTTTACCTCAACGGATGCGGATTCCGCGAGGCGCGCAATTGCCAACTTATGATATGTCTCTCAAAAGTGTCACTCAGCTGCGTGACCGAATCCCTGCACAGTTGCGCAAGACCTTGAGCGCTCTAGCCGATGATGATCGGAGCGAAGCAATGGCCTATGATGTTGCCCGAACTCTGAATGAATGGATCGACCTACGATAGCAATTGCACGAAGTAGCGAATCCGAATCCAACTTGCCGAACTCTTATGAGACTGCGCCCGAACGAATTATGGCGCCCTAGCGTTGACTAGCATCTGGCAACCAGACCCTTCTTAACGCTTACGCTTCCCGCGGCCATGTATCACGATTTGCGTTGAATTGGCCTGCGGATGTCAGCGGCAATTTTGTCCAGCGAATTCTTTAATTGGTCTTTTTTTCCCGAGTAGTACACTAACGTTGACAAGAGCGGGGCCTTGCTGCGTAATTCGTCATCAGTTACCCCTTCAACTAGTACATAAAGTCTCAATTCCTTTCGTCTTCTTTTGTCCATCAAGAATGATCTCTCTTCTGTCGCCCAGCTTGATTTAAGATATTCAGTTGTTACTAGCAATATGGCGCTCGTTGAATCGGCCATGGCTTTCTCGATCTGCGAATAAACTCCCTCACCGCCCCGATCAAAATCTTCGTCATAAATAATATTTACGTCTAATTCTCGTAGATGAAGCGCAACACTTTCCGCCAGCTCCTTGTCTTTTCTTGCGTATGATAAAAATGTAATATTAGGATCTCTCCTAATTTTGTCCAAGGCGCGTCGCCTTAGCCTATCGGCCATACGAACCATATAAGTGACGGCCACTTGTGGGTAGGACCGATGTTCCACAATCTCTTGTTTGAAACGTGCATGGTTGTCGACCACCTGGTGTTCACGATCGTCATGATCGGCCGTGTGTATCGGCAGGTAGACGAGCATTAACTGCACCTCTGGCTTCTGGAACGCGGGAGAGGTTTGGGCAGCATTAAGGTGATCTTTGAGGTATGTTCGGCAGCGCAATTTATGAACCTCAAGCTCTACTGGCAGTAAAGTGTCTTGAGTATATAGAAAATTCAGAAGTGCATAGTACCAGCTATAAGAGCGGTATGTTTCGTATTTGTATTCCTTTTCGTTGTTGTTGAACATCGCATTAAATACGAGCACCAATTCCTGGAAACTGTTGAGAAGTCTGTCCTCGTTGCCAAAACTTCTAAAAAATATATACTGCGAAAATCGCATCAATATTTCTGAAATTTGAAAATCTTTCGACAATGGGTGTGCGTGCCAAGAGACATAGTCACTAGCTTCTCCAAGCTTGAATACGTCCATTAACGCGCGTCTAGCTCCTGAGAATTCGTTTTGTAGAAAAAAGCTTGAGGCAAGTCTAATTCCCACCAAAGGATCCCAAAATATTCTGTCGTCTGCTGTCCTTTCATTTTCTTTTGATAGAACCAGGCTTCGTGCAATGTGATCGAACGTTTCTACTCGCTCATAAATCTTAGACGCCAGCTTCAGGCATCCTTGCGGATCATCCACCGAGGTCATGAAGGCTGCTTCACCGACAAGATCGACTAGGTCGAGCTTTTTATTCAGGCTGACTGCCACGGATTTCGGAAGTGATTTCGTCTTCGAAAACAAAGCTACATAAGCAAGGAACAGATAGAATAATCTCTCTTTTCCCCAGAGCTTTGTGTCAAAAGGCTTTCTTGATTTGGCCTCCTGGATTTCTTTAGATTGATCTATTAAATCGTATAACTTTAATATTTCGCTAACTACAAGATCTGCAGCAATATCCTGGCCGTGTTCTTGGAATATTTTTTCAACATATCGAAATCTCGCTTCAGCATCCTCCTCTGAGGGATGAAAGAATCTGAAGCGTATCGAATTTATGTCCTTGCTTCTTCCTGTGTAAGAAGGGGGCGGTATGTCTTTTTCTTTGTTTACATTCCGAATAAGACTCCTAAGTCTGTCGACGTTGTAATAGGCAAACTTGAGCCCGGTAAACGCACCTTTTAGTACATCGATTCTATCGCGGGCCTCCGTACTGAACGGGCCTGCGCTAACATCCTTGTATACAAACCTATGTTCTTCCTGTGCCCATAGATGATCTGTAATGGTGCGTATTTGGAATTCTATAGGAAATATTCCGAGGAGACTTTTTTCGAAATCTCCGAATTTCTCTTCGTAGAGCTCAAGCAGATACTCGCTTTCGGCTCCGTCGCGGATTCTTTCACTTTCGCTTACCCAAGCCCCACCTGCCGCCAAACCATGTAAGAGGAAATTGTCGACTTTGGACGCGAATTTAACGTAGAAATGCAAAGATTCGTAGTTCGATGTTTTCGACTTCTTCTCAACTTTTCTCTTTTTAATTGAAGAAGAGTTCAATTTCGCTATTATTGACGAAAGGTCATCATGTATGTCTTTTGATAGCGTATATTCACGAAATGGTGCGGAATAATATTCCAATCCTTCAGCTTGCACCTCTAAGCTTTCCACGTGAAGTATATGATTGAATATATTTTTCTCTACTTCTCCGTTCATGCAAATTAATCGCACGCCAATCAGATCTTTTACAGCATCAAATATGTATAATTCGCGGTCTCCAAACTCTGACTGCTTCTTTATTATTTGTTTTTGTAGTTTTGAGTATGCGGATGCTGATGTCTTCTGGCGAATTTCGAATAGGACATCACCTTTGAGACCAAATCGACGTATAATTCCGATTATCTCAAGCCGAATCCTCGTTTCCAGGAAGTCTAGAATATTTTGAAATATTTCACTTTCGTAGCTCTTTCTAAATTCGGAGTCAGACAACTCGTAATACTGCGCTGCGGTTAACCTCAAAATTTGTTGATCTTCCAAGAGGCGGCCTCCCCAGTATCCTTGTGCTACTAACTTCAAAGGTTTTTTGGGGATCTGTCAACAAGCTTGGGTGGTATTGATAGATCGGCTCGCGCTGTATCTAATTCATTGGCAGCGTGACGCTCAAAGGCCGGTCTTGGAATGGTTGCTTGTTCTGGTGAAAGGCTTGAACGTAGTAGTGTGTGCGGGCATGAAGCCTGCTCAGGCGAGGCGTTTGGTGCTTCTGCGCGCCCTGCTGCCTCGTTTCGAGCGGCTCATCCGCGACAATGCTCTGATAGCGAAACAGAGATGGCGGAGCTTGCCGGATGGCTGGGGGGGGCTACAGGTTATCATGCCCAATGTTCTGGACCGCAGTTTGCCGCAGCAAGACCGGAACGCCGATCTGGGACTAAGTCAACACTGAAATCGGGCTCTCGTACGGCCGTGTCGGTGAACGTATAACGCTGACGATCGCCAGTTCATCAAGACGCGTAACCACCCCAGAGGCCCTACCGACGGTTCATATGCCCCAAGGCAGTAAGTTTACAAGTCTCGGTGCCATCAGGCCCCCGCAACCACTTCAAACATAAATCAATAACCGCTCCCATCTGAAGGGGGCGGTTTTTGCGTTCTAGTGGGAGATCGGACAGGGAGGCGCGGCAGATGAACTGCAGGTTCCCGCCGACCTTGATCCTGCGCATCGTGTCGTCATCTTGGTCCTATCCCGTGACCGGGTCGCACCGCCTGTCATCGTAGCAAAGAACATGTACACGCTCTAATACGCGTCCTCATTGATCAGAACCCATTGGCCCATTCTCTGCGTCCGATAGACATGATCCGCCATGGCTGGCTTTCGAGTTTGC
>NZ_STFZ01000007.1 GCF_005222845.1 Rhizobium sp. FY34
CAGCGCCGGGCGATCCAGGTGCTGATCGTCAACATGGGGGGCAACATTGGACGCCGATATGGGGTCAACTTTCCGCGCCGATTGACAGCCAAGCATCTTGCCGAGAAAATTCTACTTTTGAAGCCCGTTATTCGCGGGGAGGATTACCCTGATGGCGTGTCGACCGTTTGATACCAAATCTCGACGGTGGAACCTATCCATAATACGAGATGTATTTGCGCACGTAATCCTCCCAGGTGACTTTCTTCCCCTGCAGACGATAGAGGGTGGTTTCATTCGCCCATTTGAGTTCCAGCTTGTGGGCCACAAGCGGATGTACAGGAATCTGGAGGTTGCGCAGGGCATCAAGACGTCGGGTTGGCCAGATAAACCGTTGAACTCCCAGTTCACGCGCGATGTATTTCAACAGCATTCGCAAGATGGGGCCATTCGGATGGGCTGTGGTATAGAAAACCGGATGCTTGCGAAAATTGTCGAGAATAAAGGCCCCGATACCGATATCGAACTTCTCGTCCATCGCCTGCAATCTCTTCTCCTCAAAGACGTGAAGACGTTTGGGATCGATTGACCCTTTCAAAGACAGACTGCGATAGGCCTCGAAACGCATTTCTTGGTCGGGTATTTCATTGCGAAGTCGCCCCAGCAGGCCATCGAAATATGTAAACTCAAAGTTGGGATAGTCCTTATTTCTCGCAAATCTGTCATCGGGTCCGTTAAAGGCGTCGAACGGCCATGGCGAGGCAAAGCGGACGCAGGGGTAACGAAGCTGCTTCACGGTCTCGGGCACATAGTCGCGAAGCG
The DNA here is from genome assembly GCF_005222845.1 of Rhizobium sp. FY34. Classification (GTDB taxonomy): domain Bacteria; phylum Pseudomonadota; class Alphaproteobacteria; order Rhizobiales; family Rhizobiaceae; genus Neorhizobium. Next base: position 802 of record NZ_STFZ01000007.1, read on the forward strand.
GATATTGCTCCCACTCGCGAATATCCTGCACCAAAAGGATATCGCATTGCTCGAGATCGCGTTTGCCCTGCTCATGCAAGTTGGCCGGCAACTCCATGCTGTGATGCTTGACCAAAAATTGCCCCGAGAAAGCGCTATGGTGACGCAGGACATTGGCAAGTATACCGCCCTGACAATTGCCGAAAATAATGATTCTTTTCTTGTTGCCGGCAATTTTCAGGGACGGCCGTGATATTGGTCTTGTAGGCTCGGTCGCCAAGGCATCGACACGATGTATATTCAGTTTCTCAATGCGCAGCGTGGCATTGCCGAATTGTCGAACTTCGACATGAAGCCGGTGCGGCGACCCGGCATCGTAGCTTATGTCTGCTGGCATTTCGAAGAGCAACGAGGCGTTTCCGCCGAGTAAATCCTTGCCATTGAAGACTTCCGAGCAGACCGACATGCCCTCCTGCGTGACAACCCTGATCTCGAGTGTTTCCCGAACCGGATCCTTGAGCTTCAGGAGGGTCAACCCGAGCTCCACCTTGCAGAGGCCAGCAGGAAGATAGAGAGAGGCCCAGGGGCGCCCGAATTTGAGAAAGCCAACGGACAATGGCGAAATCACCACCCCGCCAGATAGCGGGAACAGGCGCAACCTGCCGAGCAGACGCCACTGCATAGCGGGCACTTCTGGCACCGGCGCACCAGGGGTATGCACAAGAACCAGCCTCACGACCTTGAACGCGCTGGTTCCGAATGACGTGAAGCGGAACTCGAATGGCACGTCCGCACCACCTTCGATGCCCAGATGGAACGGAACATCGAAATAGATGCGTTGTGGACGTTCCGTCAATTCTGCTGGGGTAAAATCTCTCCACCCCCTCAGAATTCGGTTCTGGGCGATGACCTCAACGCCGAAGATCGGCTGGCCACGCTGCAAAGGAGTTCCGGGGACGGCTTCAATCTCGAGATAGTATCGCCCCGCTTTCAGGCGGAGAAACGGGCCAAACATCATACTGCGAAAAGGAGGTAAATGCAGGCATGACACAGTCCCATCCGCGTTGCGGCGGCCGGGAATCTGCACCTCCATGCTCGGAAGGACATCACGTCCGGCCTCATCTATCGACAATGCGATACCGCCAAACTCATCGGCCATATATCTCTGCGTCCACGGATTGCTCGTTTCACCTCAGCGGAACTCACCAGAAACGTACCAAGAACTCAACGGGAGCACGCATCATAAATCACAATATGGATAGTTATACCAAGTCGTGATGACAAGACACGGGTCGTGTGCAACCCGAGACGGTCATCCGACCAAGATCATACTGGACAATACTGGAATACGATGCTGACCGCCTCGGTGGAGGATTGCGACGTGGCCTGTGAACGAAATCGAACCGACGCAATCGGTTCCTATCATCCAGTTATGCTACCGATCATACCGGGTTGAGAATGGTCGATTTTCTGACTAATAGTAATGGTATTGGTAACGCAACCGGTGCTGCAAATGAAATGCTACTCGTCCCTTGTGGATATGATCGTCAACAGGGCGCAGACGCAACCGGACCATAAAGCGGTGGTATTTATCCCCGACGCTCAGCGTGAAGAAAAGACCCTTACTTTTCGGGAGCTTCATGAGCAAGCCAGTACCTTGGCCTGCAGATTGTCTACCGAGGCCAAGCCGGGCGATCGTGCACTGCTTTTGTTTCCAACGGGTGTGGAATTCGTCGTCTCATACTTTGCCTGTTTGATGGCAGGGCTGGTTGCAGTGCCACTTATGCCTCCGCGCAAGACCGCAGGGCGAGATTCCAGCGCAGCAGTCATTGCCGACTGCACCCCCCGGCTTATACTGACGCAGGCAGGCGGGGAGACATTAAATGCGCCGTTGCGTCAATACATCGATGAGACCGATCTGGTCCACATCACGGTAGAATTGACCCAGACCCATCAACCCTACACCGCTCAGCCTCTGTCGCTCGATAGCCTTGCTTTTCTGCAGTATACGTCCGGCTCTACCTCGGTCCCGAAGGGCGTGATGGTGGGCCATGGAAACCTGCTGGCCAATCTTGACATGATGCGCCGGCGGCTTGGCAATAGCGGCAGCTCAAATCACGTCAGTTGGATCCCGCTTTACCATGACCTTGGGTTGATCATGAACCTCTTGCAACCGCTTAGCGTGGGCGCAACTAGCATTCTGATGACTCCGTCGGCCTTCATGCACCGCCCCCTGAACTGGCTAAGGGCAATCCACCGGTTCCAGGCGGAAGTGGCGGCAGCGCCGAATTTTGCCTATGATCTTTGTGTCGATCGCTTTCGGCCTGAGCAGATGGAGGGTGTCGATCTCAGCGGCTGGAAACTGGCGATCAATGGTGCGGAGCCGGTGCGTCCTGTAACCCTTTCCCGGTTCGCCGCCTGTTTCGAACCCTACGGCTTCCACGCATCGGCCATGCACCCTACCTATGGGTTGGCGGAAGCAACACTTGTGGCAAGTGCCGCGCCGCGGGGGCATGGGCCCAAAATTCGCGAGGTCAGTGCAGAAAACCTGCGCGATCGCAAGATAGCCCATCCGCTTTCGCAGGACGACGCTTGGCACATAGCCGGATGCGGCACGGCTGTGGACGGCCTCGAAATCGCAATCGTCGATGAAACCTCCGGCTCTCGCCAAGAGCGCGGTCTCCTAGGTGAAATCTGGCTGCGCGGAGCAAGCGTGGCAAAGGGATATTGGAATCGCCCGGAAGAAAGTCACGAAACATTCCAGGCAAGCATCACCGATGAAACGGGCCAGGGCTTCGGCTGGCTCCGGACAGGGGACCTGGGTTTTGTCGATGACAACGGTGAACTCTATATCGCCGGAAGGATCAAGGACCTCATCATAGTCCGCGGCGTGAACTACTACCCGCAAGACATTGAGGCTACGGCGGCGGCATCCCACGCGGCGCTACGCCGGGATCATTGTGCCGTCTTTACAGTTCCCGACGCACATGGCAGCGAACAGGTCATTCTGGTCCAGGAGGTGGAGCGCACGAGACGCCATGATCTGGATCAACGTGAGGTCATTGCCGCGATCCGCAAGGCTGTCAGCGAAAGCCATGATATTGCCCTTTCCCGTATTGTCTTCATCCGTCCGGGAACCATTCCCAAGACCACCAGCGGTAAGATCCAGAGATACAAGACAAGACAATTGTGGCTTGAGAATCAGCTGGAATTATTGAATGCACCAAATTCGTTCGACATCGCGGCGGCGATGTCTGCCATGCCCGCCTGACTGGAGCAAAGCCAAGCCATGCCAGACCAAGCCGCAATTCTTGACTTCTGCGTCAATCAACTCTCCACGATGCTGGAAGTCGACGCGGACACGATTTCACCTTCCGACACATTTTTGGGTATCGGGCTCGATTCAGCGATGCTGGTTCATTTCATCATTTCCGTTGAGGATGAACTCAATTTAGAACTTTATCCTTCTGTCGCAGATGACTATCCCGTTCTGGAGGATTTCTGTCGCTTCGTCGCATCGCAGCGTGAACGGGCATGACCCAGCCGGATATCTATTCGTGATACACTTGCACCTTCATTCGCACCCCAAGGATTCCGAATGACTGAAGATAATGTTTATAGCGCAGCACTCAAACAATGCGCGATCGATGTGAACCATCTGGCAACGGTGCTGACAAACGACCAGTTGCATCCAAATCTCTCGCCCATTGCAATGAAGTTGAAAAACCTGGATGCTATGGCCCTTAACCTGAAGTATTTCGGGTATGAACTGGCTGCCGCCCTGGCAAAGGCCCTGCCGCCGGCCGATAATGTCGAGGCCGCCCATATCGGTTTGAAGTCAAAGCCCTCGACACAGGCCGACATGGAAAGCCCTTGGGTTTCATACTGGTGCAGCCAGTTGAAAGTACCTGTCGTCTTCCATCGAAAGCTATGGGAATATGCATTCGTTCTGCAGGCCCTTTACGAAAATGATCTTCTCAAGGAAGGGGCGCTGGGCCTCGGCTTCGGATGCGGTCGGGAACCCCTGGCGAGTTACTTCGCCAATCTAGGCATCAAGGTAACGGTCACGGACCTTGCGCCGGAGCACTCATCCGGCCTCGGATGGACAGACACGCGGCAACACACCGAAACGCTTGAAGCGGCATTCCACGAAAATCTCGTCGAACGGAGTGTGTTCGAACAGAATGCCAGCCTGCGCTATGTCGATATGAATGCCATTCCGGATGACCTGCAGGGCTATGACTTCTGTTGGTCGATTTGTTCGCTCGAACATCTTGGCTCGATCGGGCAGGGATTGAATTTCATCGAGAATTCTCTGAAAACTGTTCGGCTTGGCGGCGTCGCCGTTCACACCACCGAATTCAATTTCATGAATGACGCCGAAACGATCGACAATTGGCCAACGGTGCTTTTCCAGCGTCGGCATTTCCGCGAGATTGCCGATCGGCTGAGAGCAGCCGGACACTATGTCGCCGAACTGGACTTTTCCGTCGGCAGCAAGCCACTGGACAAATTCATCGACATTCCGCCGTGGACACATGATATGACGCCGGATATGGCTGCCGACTGGGCACCGAACGCCGTACACCTGAAGTTGAGTATCGACGGATTTGCGAGCACGTGCTTTGGTCTCCTCATACGCAAGGGCGGCTGATATCTGACAGATGGAAATCTTCTAGGCGAAACATATCTGCTCACCGCTTTAAAGCTTGAAGCCTGGCAAGGCTGCCCTGTTCGGGGCAGTTGGTCCGTGTTACGGGCCCTGCTTGCGAATGCGCGCATTGACGTGGTTTAAGCTATAGCGGATATTCGATTGCGAACCCGGTGTTTCGCAATCATCATCAAAAGACGCAACGCGATCACATTGCTGTCGTGACAGGACGGCTCGATCAAACAGGGAATGGGAAGCGCGCGTGAACTTCGCATTCAAAAGGCCTTTGGAGCGCATCGATGGCGACAGCCATCGTGCTTTGGCGCCAATGACCGGCGAAACGACCAGTCCCGCTGACGCTTATGCCCGATTGGAGCGCAGGCGCAGTCGGCTGACGAAAATACTGTTCTGGATAGCAGTTGTTATCCCAACGTGCCTCGCCGCTATATACTATTCCTTTGTTGCGTCACCCCGCTTCACATCGGAAGCTCGCTTCATCGTTCGCAGCGTCTCATCACCGCAGATTACCGGACTAGATGTTCTGTTTCGCACCATCGGCATCGCCAAGACTGCGGATGATGCCTATATAATCGAGAAATATCTCTCGTCACGCGATGCACTCGCTGAACTCAGCGCCGAGGCGGTTGACGTCAGGGCAATTTTCAGTCGGCCCGAAGCCGATATCATAACGCGATATCCTTATTTCTGGCGCGCGGACACCCAGGAAGCATTGTATGACTTCTTTACTGATCATGTGACGGTTACCGAGGATGCCGTTAAGGGTATTGTCCAGTTGAAGGTGACCGCTTCGCGTCCAGAAGATGCGCACCAGATGGCACAGGCATTGTTGGTTCTCGCCGAGAAAATGGTGAACCGAATCAATGTTAGGGCGCAGACTGACACGATTGAAACGGCACGCAAGGAGGTCAACCGCGCCGAAGCCAATGTTGTGGATGCGCAGTCGCAACTGACTGAATACCGTAACAGCCAGCTTATCGTGGATCCCTCGATGTCGGCAGCTGGAACCCTCGAAACAATCGGCAAACTGACGGCCGACAAGGTTAACGCGATGGCTCAGTTGCAGCAACTGACCACCACCGCCCCCCGCAACCCGTCGATACAATCCTTAAAGGCGCGAATCGCCGCGCTTGACGAACGGATCGTCGCGCAACAGAGGGAACTGGCCGGCAATGACGATGCTCTGGCGGGAAAACTTGAAGAATACGAACAATTCGTGCTCAAGCGCGAATTGGCGGACAAACTCCTGACCAATGCGCTGCAATCGCTTGATGACGCAATGAAGGAAGCACGGCGGCAACACATCTATGTCGAGCAGGTTGTCAGGCCCAACCTACCGGATTATCCATCAGAGCCGAAGCGGTTCAAAGCGGTCATCACATTCTTCGTGATGGGCCTTGCAGCATTCTCCATCGGCTGGGTTCTGATGGTTGGCGCGGGGGAGCATCTGCATTGACAGGCTATCCCAAGACCAACTCACACCAGAATACAGGCGCGCAACAGAGTTATTTCGGCGCCCTGGCCATCCAGCGCCGTGTTATCGGCGCATTGATGATCCGCGAGGCACTCGGACGCTTCGGCCACGAAAATCTCGGCTTTTTCTGGATTGTCGGTGAGCCCATGCTGATGACCTCCGGTGTCATGCTGATGTGGTCTTTGACCGGCATCGAAAAGGGACATGAGGGCATTGGCCTCATTCCCTTTGCCTTGTCCGGATATTCCTTGCTGACGCTCTGGCGTCACATCAGCGGCAAATCCGTTCACGCGTTGCGTCATGGCGCTGCTTTGCTTTTCCATCGCAATATCCGTCTTCTGGATGTCCTTATTGCTCGTGCTGCGTTGGAATCGATCGGCGGATTGACGGCATTTTTTATCACCTACGTTGTGTTCAACCTGCTGGGGTACATCGACACGCTGGAGGATCCCTTACTGGTGATCAGCGCATGGCTGCTGCTCACCTGGTTTTCATTCGGCTTTTCCCTCATCATTGCAGGTATAACCGAGATCGTTGAGCCCCTGGGGCATTTTGTCCCGCCCTTGCTGTATCTGACATTGCCGATTACCGGCGCATTCTACATGGTAAATTGGTTGCCGGAATCAGTTCAGGATCTGCTGTGGTGGTCGCCCCTGGTGCAATTCTTCGAAATGTTTCGTGCTGGCATGTTTGGTTCACACGTTCCTACGGAATGGAGCGTACCATATCTTGTTATCTGGGGTCTTCTCCTGACGAGCGTGGGCTTGCCCTTGGTCGAGAAGGCTCAAAAACACGTGAAGCTTCACTAGGGACCCGATGCAACCACAGATGAAAATCAGAGTTCAGGGAGAAGAAGCAAGAATCGCACCGGCAATCGCGCCGCAGATCGAACTTGTTCCACTCACAAGTGATGCGGAAGCGGATATTGGCGTCGTTGAAACAACCTTCGGGCTTAAGCCTGCACCTTCTGCGTGGCGCCGTTATGGCCTGTTTGGATGCGTCTTCCTGCTCCCCGTTTTCATCGCCATCATCTATTTCGCGTTTATCGCATCCGATATCTATGTCTCCGAAACGAAATTTATCTTGCGCTCGCCGGGAAATATGGACACCGGGTCGCTGTCTTCTCTTGGCCAGGGACAGGTCAGTGCGCGTTCGGACGACGATTCCTATGCGTTGATTGAATATATCGGCTCCCGCGATGCCGCTCGTGTGATGGAACAGGATCATGGAGTGAGGGACATCATGTCCCGTCCAGAAGCCGACGTATTCAACCGTTATCCCTCAATGTTCAGCAAGGACAACCAGGAGCGCTTCTATCGTGCCTATAGGCGGCACGTCGATGTCAAGCTGGACAGTGTTACAGGCATTGTCACGCTTGTGGCGCGGGCATTCCGGCCGGACGATGCAAACAGGATGGCGAATGCGCTGTTGAGCATTTCCGAAGAGTTCGTCAACGGACTCAACTCCAGAGCCAATCTGGATGCGCAGGCTTTCGCAAAGGACCTTCTGGACCAGTCACAGCTTGAGCTTGCCAGTGTGGAAGCGAAGCTTTCAGCCTACCGAAATACGAATATGATCCTCGATCCTGGTAAGGAATCCGAGGCTTCCCTGAACCAGTTGAACCGGATGGTGACGGAAATCACGCGGATGGAGGCCGCTCTGGGTCAGCAGCGGGCACTCGCACCCAATTCGCCATCACTGAAGCCGCTTGTCGAACAGATTCGGGCGTATCGCGATCAGGTTGACACCTTGCGCAAGACGATCGTGGGAGATCCGAAATCCGTCGTTTCGAAAATCCAAGACTATGAAATCCTCACATTACAACGGGACATCGCAGTCAAGAAGATGGCATTTGCAGCAGCCCAGTTCGAAAAAGCACGACAGGAAGCCCAGAACCGGCGGATTTATCTCCAGCAAGTGGTCGAGCCGAACGTGCCCGATCTACCGCAATTGCCCTATCGCTTCCTGATGACGCTTGGCATCGCCGCTTTGGCATTTGCAATATACCGCATCGCCAAAGGTCTGATCAGCGCAACCATGGAGCATCGGGCGTGACAGCAGAAGCGGTTTCCCCGACAGTCGGCAGCGAGTTCGGGCTTCAACCTTTGGCGCCTGGCAGTGCCCTATCGTCCACCCAACAGCGACGTCCCGCGGATGGGATCATATCAATCAAAAATCTCGTCAAGCGCTATCAGACGCCACTGGGCGAGCGGACCGTCCTGGACAGGATCAACTTCTCGATCGGTCCCGGTGAGAAGATAGCGGTGCTTGGACAGAACGGCGCCGGCAAATCAACGCTTGTGAAACTGATCGCCGGTGTGGAGCCACCGACCGAGGGCATAATACATCGTGGCATGAGCATGTCCTGGCCGGTCGGTTTCAGCGGTGGCTTTGAAAACGCAATGACTGGTCATGACAATATCAGGTTCATCGCGCGCGTATATGGCGTTCCCGTCGAAAAGGCGGTGGCGATCGTTGACGAATTCGCCGAACTGGGGCGGCTTCTGCACATGCCTATGGCGACCTACTCGTCGGGTATGAGAACGCGACTGGCATTCGGCCTGACGCTTGCCGTGGATTTCGACTGCTTTCTCATCGACGAGGTGATCGCCGTTGGGGATCAACGATTCCAGCGCAAATGCCATGAAGAACTTTTCGTCAAACGTAAACATTGCGCGATGATTCTCGTCAGCCATGACGCCTACACGATCAAACAATATTGTAATCGAGCGCTGGTGCTGAAAGCAGGTCGCGGTCGCGTATTTGATGATGTCGAACTTGCTCTGAGTATTTATGCCACGCTCTAACCCAAATGTCGTGAGACAGTTTGATGTCACTAGTGGAATGAATTTGACATTTGATACCCCGTTGCGACCCGTGACTAGAGCGCGTGTAAAATCCAAATTTTCCACTAGAATCATAGTCTTACGAGTGCTTTTCTTCAGTCCGCCATTTGCTCGCCAGGGCGCTGCCAAGGGATACACATGTGGGAATCGAACCGCTAGCTCAGCAAATATGAAACTGCATCAAATGGGCTCAAGGAAAAGATCCGGCGAAGGTCATTCCAAATGATCTATATCTGCTACGGCATTACGAAGTCAGCGAGTACATTTCTATATCAGATCACCGAAGAAATATTTCTGACGGGGGGGCAATGTATTTGCCGAATTCGTCAGCCTGGCCGTTTCAAAGTCGAAAATTACTACGACACGATAACAGTCCCGTTTCTGGAGCGCATTGAGAGAAAGGCAGCAGGGCGAGCCGTCGTCCTGAAGACGCATGGCAGATTGGATCCAGGTGTCGCGCAATGGATCAGGCAAGGAAGAGTTCTTGCGAATGCATCCTACCGTGATCCAAGGGAAATGGCGCTCTCGATGGTGGACAACGGCGCGCGCGCCAGAAAACTCGGCGAACTGCCCTTCTCAGAAATCGTAACAATCGACGACGCTATACCTTCAATCGATCTACAACTGAGTTATCTGAAGGACTGGATCGAGGTCTCAGAAGTTGAGAGATTTTCCTACAACGAAGTCTGCTTTTCTACCGAGACGACGATCGACCGACTATGCAAGCAGATTGGCATCGGAGTGGATCCCAGCCTGGTATTGAGCGCATTCAGGGGGCAAGAGCTTATAGGGCAAATCAATCTTGCGAAGCCTTTGCGCTATTGGGGGATGAGCGAGCAGTTGCAGCAGGTATTCTTGTCTCGTTATGCTAATTTCTACGATGAAATGGACCTCGGCGACGTCTATGCGAGGCAGATACCGGATATGTCGCACCGCCCGAGGCGAAGTTTAACTGCTCACCATGTGGGGCACTACAGGCGCTTTCTTCGTCGGCTTTTAACGACAAAGAATCTGGGAACGATCCTTCCGGTAATCCTCCCCGTATTAACGGGGTTCATCGATAGAATTCACGCGGCCATTTTCAGTTTCTGAACGGGTGTGATGCCAATGCCGATCGTGTCCCTGGGAGTGGTATAGCTTCGGCAATCGCCGCGCCCTCCGGACAAAACCGGGAATGGGTCAGCTTGCGGCTGGCAGGCTGATGAGGGGATCATCGCCCATCGTGGCGATTGTCTCAAGTGTCATGTAGCGTAAGCGCTGGACCGTCCATTCATCGTTTTGTTCGAACAGCAGTCCGCCGACGAGCCTTACGATGGCGTCGTCGTTAGGACACACTAGACGGCAGCCAGTAATGTGGGAGAGGAACAGTGGTTACGTTCCTTCTCGTTCCAGCAAGCGCTTCACCGCATGCCGGTAGATGGCCATATCCCGCTGATTCATCTCCATAACAATGTCGAAGGTCGTCTGATCAACATCCGAGGGCTGCACATATCCGGCCTTGGCATGGTTCAAATTGATCCTCGGCACAAATTCGATACCCATCTTCTGCCGAAGCCAGCGCAGCGAGAGCTCTGGATATTCGCATACATAGTAGCAAAGTGCATGATCGATGAAGTCGCATGCCTCGTCGATACTATGAGAGCCCTCCTCGAATACCCATTGCGAGGCCGTGAGTTGCCGGAAATGTGCGTCGCTGATGTATGTCAGGATATGGGGATGGCGATCTCTGGCGAACTCACGAAAGCTCACATGTTTGGCAAGATCGACTGCGTAGAAATCGATTTCAGCATCGCTTGAATCTCGTCGTGCAGGAGGTATTGCAAGTCTAAAATAATTGTAGAGTGATACAATCCTCGTGAATGGATGCCTGAAATTCGTTATATAGTGATGCCCGTCTCTGACAGCGTTAAAGGCCTCTCTTGAATAGTGGCCAATGTAAACGTCGTAACCAGCGAATGGTGTGTAGTCTCCTTGCAATCTCGCATGTTCACGGATCGTGTGTGCGATGTGCGGAGACCGCCGGGCTTCAGTCAGTCTCGTTTCGAGCGCTTTGATGAGAGAGCTACCTGCCGCTTTGGGATTGTGAAAAAAGAACAGCTTCTCTACATGCATCGGACTAGTACCCCAGCAAATGGGCAGCAAGCGCCAGCTTGTTGTAAATGATAGCAGCGCAAAGAGCCTGAGCAGCCCTTATTTGGGGATCTTCACTGTCGCATATAAACACGGCATCGGCCCACATCAGACGGTCTTGACTCTCCAGCCCGCTGCGATTGGCATGCGAGTAGCGGCCAAGCGTAGAGAAATCGAGAAGATAAAAGCCGTGCCTGGCCAGACATGCGGTTATATCTGCAAAGAGCGGCTGTCCCTTGTAGATCGGAGAAAATTCCACCTCGCAATGGATGACCGCGGTTCTGGCCAGAACCGCAGAGGCATTCTCGAGCACAAGCAATTCCCCGCCTTGAACATCGAGTTTCAGAAGGTCAATTTGCTCATGGGGAATGGCGTCATCAAGGCGCTTTGTCTCCACGGTCTCCGTTCGCACTGTTTGTAGATCGGCCAAGAGGGGAAAAAACCGGTTCCCCTCGTCGTTCAACGGGTAGAGCGACGATGTGGCATCCATATTGTTGACATATAAAGTGTGGGTATTCCCGTCGCCCAGCGCAAAGCCGTGAAGCGTCATCTGATGGCCGCTTTCTGTCGCTTCACGCTCCCGGAGCCGCTCCTGTAGCGGATCGAAGCCGGTGATCTCGGTCGGGCAAAACTGAAGCAGCGCATCATAGACATGACTGCCAGGGCCCAGTGTCTGCGCGCCGACATCCACGATCCGCGGCTTGCGTTGCAAAATGTCATGTGCCCGCATTGCCAGCGCCTCCCGCGGGTGCCGCAACATGAACTCCTCACTGTTCATGAGCATCTTTATCGCGAAGCTCGCATCGCCATTTTCGCGGATGAGTTTCGGCCAACTGCGCATTGCGTCGGCTTCCGGTGCACGACCGAGAAAGTGCGTGTAGAGGATGCGCGTCAGTTCCTCGGGAGAGAACGGCAGCGGGCGAGGTTCATTTGACATGGGCAAAAGGTCTCATCTGGGCAAACATGCCATTATCAGGACAGCACTTGGTCAACAGCAAACTGGTATATTTTGAGATCACGCTGGTTGAGGGAGAGGATCAGATCGATCGTCTCGTCGCGAATTTCGCTTTCGGACACGCTGTTTGGTTTGTCATAGGACGTATTGTCAAAGGGAATTGCGGGCAGATTTAACGTGCTGCACAGACGCCGCGATGAAATCTCGCTGAACTCGCAGACAAAAAGGCCGAGTGCCTTTTTCACAAAACCGAACACGTCATCCAGATGTCCTGACGGCTGATCTGGAGACCATGGATTGGACGTCAGCTGCTTGAACTGAAAATCGGATATCCATGTCCGGATATTCGGATGCTCCGATGCAACGAAATCAGCAAAGCTAAGAGAACGTGCCGCTTCTGCACAGAACATGTTCATCTGTGACATTGGGTCGTCCCTTGCCGCCAATCTTTCATCGTTACGAAAGAAGTTGTAGAGGGAAAAAGCGCGAGCGACAGGATGCCTGAAATTAATCAGATATTCATGTCCTGTTTCAACGGCATTGAAGATATCTCGTGAAATATGTCCAAAGTATATATTGTATCCTTTGAATTCTGATAAATTTTCTTTTATCAATTTATATTGATCTGTATTTCTGCCGAAATAGGGAGCTATGAGCAGGTGATTTGATGCAGATCTTATGGCATTTGCTATCGATGTTCCGCCAGAATTGGGTAGTTGAAAGAAGAACAGTTTACGATTGGAAAGAGAAGTTGCGTTATGAACTTCGTATTCTCTCGTCGAAATTATCTGTTGTAACACCCGTTCGACACTTGGAGCGGTGGTCGGATCGCTACCGACCAATTGCAAAACCTCATCTTCCGACGGCCAGCGACCGATAAGATATCGGAAGACGGCTCGGGCATCGTGCTGTATTGAGAAAAGTGTGCCACTGCCTTGCTGCGAAGGGGCATCACCGCTCGGTGAAGGCGTAGCTTCCTGTGCTGGCTGGGAAGGCTTGGCCGTTTCCAAGTGACCCCATTGATGTTCGATGATGGAGAAACTGTCAAAGCAGCAAGGGGGCACGCGAAAATAGGCAAGACGCTCGCTGTCTTCTTCACGAACATAAAATCGGTTCAAACCGTCGAACCATGCAAAATGATAACCGGCCGCCAGAATTTCTGGTTCCCAATCGAGCCAGGTTGGTTCCTGCAAAAACGGACGTACTGCCTCCACAACGATGATTCTGGGCCGATGAATCCTCAGATTTGCGCCAAGTAAGACTGCCGTCTCATGACCTTCCACGTCAATCTTCAAGAAATCGATGGTTTTGTCAGGCGCATATTCACGGATAAGGACATCGAGCGTTGAGACGGGTGTCACCGTTGGGATGACTTCCCAATTCGACCTCACGAAATCCGAGAAATCATCATTGAGCGATGACATTCCCGTATGCTCAACCAACTGAAATTGACCTGTACCATTGAAGTCGGATACAGCAATGTTCAGGTTTATATCTCTGTCCCGGCTCTCGCAAAGCCTTTTGTAGAACACGGGATGAGGTTCCAGATTGATGCCACTCCATCCTTGATCATAAAAATACTTCGTGACGGAATGATTGTCTGGATCGAATGCTCCAACGTCTACGTAAAATCCCCTTTCTATATCCTGCAACGCTCTTCTAAGCAGGACGTCCTCAAAATTCTGAGAATAGGAGTTCATAGGCGGCAGAGGTCTCCCGCTTGGTTGAACTCTAGGCGAGAGATCTGCGAATGTCCTGCGTTCAGAATCGGTCATTTGTTGTATCAGTCATAAAAAAGAGATGTAGATTTTGGCCGATATTTTCCTGCGGCTAACGTTATGCGTGTGTCTGTCGGCATGCAAGTCTATCCCTGCCCCCCGGTACCCTATCCTCATTGACGAACCCTTCAGAGGAGACTGACGAGGGCAGAGTGCCGCCGGGAGAGAAGAATGCCGTATCATTGGAGCGCGTGAAAATAGTCTGGCATGTCACATTGTCTCTGCTATCCGACGTATCTGTATATCGCCTATATGCAGCTTTCCTTCGATCGCGCCTTCTCTCTGAATGACGCGAATTTGCACAGGTTCCCGGCCTTCTGTCACTGAAAACTTGATGATCAAGGCCATCCTGCCCTTTGCCGGCAACTTGAAGGTTTCCATATGCAAGACAACACCGTGGAAAACATCGACATCAATTGAGTTTCCTGAGCCATTCTCATCGACTTCGAGAGCAAGAGTAAGTTCCCAAACCCCGATGGGCAGGTAGAGGTAGGGACCATAGACAAGGCACCGGGCCGGTCCCACCATTTCGATCGGTTGGTCCAACAGTTCATCCATGCCGCCCTTGCCAAGAAGAAGCTCGGCTGGCCATCGAAACTCCCCAGGCCCCTCACCGTTTTCTCCACGGCGCATCGAGACATGGAGCGCCTCGACAATCCGCAACTCCGGGCCTGATAGGTCAAGGCCTGTACCGATTGGGGCGGAATTGGCTATCTGTGAGAGGATGGCCTCCTCCACTTTCGATGCAGGGGTACCATCGGGAAGAAGTCGCTGAACAATGTGGTCGAATTGCTCGTCGCTGGCTTCCAAGCCCAGGTGCTGCAGCACTTGCCGGATAAAATGGCCGATAGTCAGACCATTGCTGCGCGATATGCGCAGTGCCATTGGTGATACGAAGAGTTCAGACGTTGCTGCAAATGAGAGGTTTGTCTGTCGGACTGCCTGCTTCCAGTCCATGTCATATGTTCGGAGCATGAAACCGATGATGTCAGCCGGATCCTCGTTCAGTGCCAGAAAGGGCATCCGCCCTTGAATAAACGCCGAAGATAGCCCCCGTTCAGGAGCATCCGTATAGAGGTGGACATTGTTGCTTTGGCGCGAAGCCAGCGCGGTTCGGAAGTCCTGAACGGTCGCAACACTCACATAGTCGTAGTTGCCCAGCAGGATGCCGGTCATGGTATTGAGCGCATACAGGGACCAATGCACAAATGCCCCAGGTGGTCCGAAGGTCGCTACGAGTGTTGCCATCTAAAGGTTTGCGCCACCCGCCATTGTCACTATCGATCGCGTAACGGATCTTCTCATTGCTTCAACGCATAGACTGGAGAGAAACGAGCAAAAGTCACCCGATATCAACAGAATTGGAAAACCTGCAACTGCAGTGTTCAACCCGTGCCGCGCTCTCATGCGAGATAGCCTGCTTTCAGCGTTGTTCAGTTGGCGAGATCCCTCACCTGATAAGCGGGAACGGTAACCGTTTGCACCAGCGTTAGGAACTTCTGCAGGTCATTCAATGGTGCAGAGGCGACATAGAGAATATCCTTGTCTTTAACCGGGAATTGCTGCGCTAGGAAATAGGAGCCCGTGTTACGCAGATTCAGCCTGTAAATCACATTGACATAGCCGTTCCCAGTGATCGGAATAGAGGGATCGAGCGTCCGCGCCAGTTCGACAGGCTCCCGTCGCATCAGGAAGACACCTGACGGATCCGCCTGACTGTCACGCAGGCCGCCAGCTTTCGCCAAGGCTTCCTGAAGTGTAATCCCCTGAGCATCAAAATTGATCAGATTGTTGCTACCAGCGGCGCCGAATACCGTGAAGCTGCGGGCCATTTTCTGGAGACTGAGCGTATCTCCTGGCATGACATAGACGTTCTCACGCGGATTGCTGACAATCTGTTGCAGCGCCATCGTCGCGGTCTTGTCACCGCGTATCAGTGTCACGAAAGTTTCATACGGGGCCGTGCGCACTCCCCCTGCGGCTGCAATCACGTCCAGCACCTTTTCTCCCTTTGGAGAAAGCGGAACCTGAGCACCGGTCGTCACATCGCCGAGAACGGTTACTCTGCTCGACATATTGTCACGGATCGTCACGATGACTTGGGGATCGATCGCTTTGCTCAATAACTCTCGAACGATCCTCTGCTCGACGTCAGCAGGGGTTAGGCCGACTACACGTATACGCCCCGCAAATGGCACCGAAATCGAGCCATCGTTCCCGACCAATTGGGGCGGAATAACTGCGGAATGCTGCCCGGTTGAACCGCCATCAAGCGCTGCGCTGGAGAACAGGCCGCCGCTGGAGGCTTCCCATATCGCCACCTGCACCGTATCGCCCACTCCAATCGCTTGCGCAGGCGCTGGGCGGCGTTCGCCGAAGCGGCCATGAAGTGATTCGGATGGCTGGCGCGCAATGACATCGGTGACATGCCGGTCGATATCGACCACCGCATACCCCGCCGGGATGACGGGAGCGCCGCTCTTGGCTTTGCTATCCGACGAATCGTCAATGATCTTGGCAGAAGACGGCCCTTGGGATGGCAAAGCTGTGCATCCCGCCCCGACCAGAGCCGGAACAAGGCACGCAATGACAACGGAGCATCGCAACTTGCCAAAGTTCAACGATACATCAGACGTGAAGCGGATATTCATGAATGCTCGCAAAGAGGTACCTTCATTTGAGAAGTAGCGACCGTTGGCTGTTTCGTCAATCAACAAGGGCGAACGCGCGCCAACTCGCGGAATTCAGCCGCAGAATGTGATATAAAAACAATGACACGCGCCATTTTCTTCAAGTTTTCTGATGCCTTATATTCTTTAAAATACGAAGAAATAATTGAGATCCAGGCAAGTTCAGTGAATTGGAGGTCTGCTACTTTCTGTGCAGGTCGTTTCAATCATGCCGTCGGACGTGAAATCTGAGCCCGCCGGTCGCAATGCGACGGATCCACTCGGGTGCCAGTTGGGACAATCGGGCGGACCAGTAAAGCGGGAATGGAAAGCCGGAAACAGCCTTGTTTCGCTCCATTGCATCGATGATACGGCGGGCGGCATCCTGTGCTGAAACTTCCATCGGACGAGACCCCATGTGGATAGCGCCCATGGGGGTCTCTACGTAACCGGGACAGGAAACGACCACATTGATTCCATCAGGAGCAAGGGCCTGTCGCAGGGCTAGACCGTATGCCACCAATCCGGCCTTCGCTGCCGAATAGGCCGGCGCATCCGCAAGCGGCGAGAATGCCGCCAGCGAACTGACCAGCACGATCTTGCCGCAACCCCTGCCACGCATTCCGGGCGCGCAGAGGGCGGCAAGATCGATCGCGGAGCAAAGGTTGGTCGAAACCACTCTGATTGCGGTATCTGCATCCTCGATCCCACTATCTCCGTTGCGCCCCGCCAAAATTCCTGCGTTGCCGATGACGACATCGATCGGACCTTCCGCTTCGAATGAAGCGCAATAGGCGGCAAGACCAGCCCTGTCCGTGAGATCGAAACAACCGACCCGGCAGATCGCGCCGCGCCTTTCAGTGTCTGTCGCGACGGCGTGAAGACGCTCAGCATTGCGCCCGAGAAGGCCAAGCCGGACATCCGGTCCAGCCAGTTGTCTTGCCAGCGCGGCCCCGATGCCGCTGGAAGCGCCCGATATGATAATCGACCTCATCGTGTCGGATGCTCCCCAGGCCGCGCTCAGCGCATCTGCCGCGCGACTGTCTCGACGGATATTCCTTCTGCAGAAAGCGTCTCGAATTCTTCCGCAACGGCATCGACGGCGGCGTCGATATCCGATGGTTCGTGGGAGGCCGATATGAAAAACCGAAGGCGCGCGGATTTCTCGGGAACACCTGGCGGAATGATCGGGAAAGCATTGATACCCCGCCGGAAAAGGCGGTCGGCCAGCATCACTGCCCGCAGGCTGTCACCCAGGATAAGGGGCGTTATCGCCAGTCCCCAACTCGTTCCCGTATCCAGTCCCCTGGCCTTGGCGCCATCAAGGAAACGTTTCCCATTTGCCTGAAGCCTGCGGATCCGATCGGGTTCATCGAACATGATCTCAAGCGCCGTCATGGCGGCCACGGTCGCGGGCACGGGTAAGCCGACAGAATAGACCATGCCCGGTGAATTGAACCGCAAGTATTCGATCAACGCCGCCGGCCCTGCAATGTACCCGCCGCAACTGACAAGCGTTTTGGAGAGCGTGCCCATCCATATGTCCACCTGCGCGGGATCTATTCCCTGGCGTTCCGCCAATCCTCGTCCCGTTGCGCCGAGAACCCCAAGCGAATGCGCTTCATCGATCATAAGCCACGCTCCGAAGCGCGTTTTCAGTTCGATAAGCCCTGCGAGGTCCGGTCCGTCACCGTCCATCGAAAAAAGTCCCTCGGTGACGATAAGGCACCGTTCATAGCGATCGCGATGTTGATTGAGGATTTCGGCAAGGGATTCGATGTCGTTGTGGGCAAAAACGATCCGATGTGCTCCAGACTGATGAGCGCCTACAACGATGCTGTTGTGGGCAAGCGAATCATGGACGATCAGATCCTTCGGACCCATCAGGCTTCCAATTGTCGAAACATTGGTGGCGTGCCCGCTGACATGAACGAGGCAATCCTGCATTCCATAGATTTCAGCCAGCCGAGCCTCGAACTGTCGGTGGCAATCCCGCTCACCGGCTGTCAGCCGGCTGGCCGAGACGCTCGTTCCCCATTCACGGGCCGCGGCACAGACAGCTTCGGTTATGCGTGGATGCCCGTTCAGGCCCAGATAGTCGTAGGATGCAAAATTGAGAATGCCCCTGCCGTCCACCACCGACCGCGCTCCCGCACGCGCCTGATGCTTACGGTAGAAAGGATTGCTAAGGCCGAGTATGTCGGCGGCCTGCTTCTGGATCTGAATCGTCTTGTAACCCGGCAGTGTCTCGAACGACACATCTCGTTCCACGACCACCTGGGACGGACGGACTTGAACCGTCACAGGCGCGGTGATTCTTGATGTTTGCAACAGCGATGCGCGCTCGGCAGCAGAAAGCCGGCCTGTATTCTTTGCCTTGGCCATTACGGCAGATGCCCCCCAGAACAAGTTAGATAACAGCACCAGGCCGAAACCGGTGCCAAGCCCTAGTGGTTCGATTCCGACATTTGCATCCCTGAACACTATCCTCACGAGCAAATGTCGTAATCATGAGAACAACTCGCATAACGATGTTTCTAATGGAATTTTCGAATTTGAAATGGGCTCGAAGAGCACTCCGCAAGCGGGTAACAGATTTCAAATTCAATCCACTAGTAGATGGTCTCAACTACCTCGGATGTGTCGTCCCTGGAGCCGACATGCATATGATAAAGGGCATCTTGCAGCCCGTCACTCTCCGTATCAACATTTGTGACGGATGCATGCAGGATTTCCAGAACGCGCGAGGCAAGATCCTTAAGGTTTTGCACAGATGTAATTGCCATCAGCGGCAGTTCCAATCCAAACTTGCTCTCAAGACTCATGCGTAGCTCTAGGGCCATGAGAGAATCCAGTCCCAGTGAGCCGAGAGGCTGGTGAATGTCGATATCACCTGGGGAAACGCGAAGAATCTCCGCCACTTCCGCGGTAATGACGCCCGTCAGGATCGACATCGCCTCATCCTGTGGCTTCGTTGCCAGAAGTGCAAGCAGATCGCTTTCAATGCCGGCTTCCATCTCACCGTCCGACCGGAACAAGAGGCCGAACGTTGGTGATTGCACCACAGGCAGATCCCGTGCGACGCTTTCAAAACGCATTCTGCCGAAATAGACTACGGGATCCGTGAGTGTCGATTGTCGCGCCAAGAGGTCCCCAAGCATGGCGTGAGCCTCTGTAGCCCTCAGCCCTTGCGCGCCTGTCGCCCGCTCCAGCTTGCGAGCAACGCTTGCATCGCGTGCCAGGATGCCGACATCCGAAATGGCACCCCATCCCACGGCCAAGCCGGGTAGTCCTGCCTTTCGTCTCTGCCTAACGACCCCGTGCATGAAGGCATTGGCGGCGGCGTAGGCGGATTGTCCCGGATTGCCCACGAGCGAGGCCTCGGAGGAAAAAACCACGAAATCTCTGACTGGCTGCGAACGGGTTGCGCGATCGAGATTGAACGTTCCCTCAACTTTCGGCAAGAGCACGGATGAGATCTGTTCCGGCAGGAGATTTGCGGCAAGGGCGTCATGGAGCACCGCTGCGGCGTGATAGACGCCGCTGATCGGCCCGATGGTCTGCGACACACGCAGCACAAGCGCTTCCACGTCAACGGCATTGGACACATCCAGCGGCAGGACCGTCAGAGTTGTTCCGCAAGCAGTAAATTGCCCAAGCTGCGCGGCTTCCTCCTCGCCCAGCCGACCGCTTCGGGATGCCAGAACGATATGTTTGGCTCCCCTGTCCGCCAGCCAGAGAGCGGTGGCGAAACCGAACCCACCGGTGCCACCGACGATAAGCTGCGTGCCTTCCTCCGGTTTAAACGGTCCTGGTATTGCGGTTCGATCATCTCCGGGAGCCTCGATTCGCGGCGGACATATGACGATCTTGCCGATATGCCCGGCACCCTGCATCAGCCGCATGGCTTCCGCTGCGAATTCTCCCCGGAAAACAGTATGGGGTATAGGAATAAACCTGCCGGATTGAAAACCTTTCAGGATGTAAGAAAGGCCACGCGCGGCAACCTTTGGGTGATCGGAGAAAAGCTGGTCTACATCTACGCCAAAATAGGAGAGGTTTCGCCTGAAGGGGCGAAGCGCGATTTCCGTGTTGCCGATATAATCGCGTTTGCCGAGTTCCACGAAGCGGCCGAAAGGTTTCAAGCACTTCAAGCTGGCACGCATGGCATCGCCTGCGAGACTGTTCAGTACCACATCGACACCGCCATGGCGGTTGTTCACATATTCCTGGAAATCGGTCGTGCGGGAATCGTAAACGGCATCGGCACCAAGAAGCTGCACAAGCGCCCGCTTGTCCGGGGTCGAGACAGTCGCTACGACCTTTGCGCCGCGGGCCTTGGCGATCTGCAGCGCCGCCAGCCCAACCCCTCCGGCTGCGCCGTGGATTAGGACGGTCTCGCCCGCCTTCAGCCGTGCCATCTCCACCAACCCATACCAGGCGGTCAGAAACGCAACGGGAATGGTTGCCGCTTTTTGCGGATCCAGGCCTTCCGGGATCTTGATGAAGTTCGAACCGGGCGCTGTCACATGTGTGGAAAACGCCTCGCTGGCGACCCCGCATACATGATCGCCGATGGAAAGGCCTGTGACACCTTTGCCGACAGAGGTCACGCGGCCTGCACATTCGAATCCGAGAACCGCGCCTGCTACTCCACCATCCAGAACGTCGTCGTAAAGAAGTCCCATGGCAAGCATGACATCGCGGAAGTTCAGTCCCGTTGCCTCGACCTCGACCTCGATCTGGCCTTGATCCGGCTCTCTCCGATTGGAAGGGCGCCATGATAGATCGGCGATGCCTCGACCAGGCGGCAGCGTCAGGGTCAGCGCCTGCGGCGTGCCGGCAGATTGCTGCTGCAAGGGAACGATCCTGACTGCGAAGCGGTCTTTGGCATCAAGATGCACTTCTCTCTCATTGCGATGATCTGCCAGAACGGCGCCGATTCGAGCGGAAATCTCGGCTGCTTCGATTGTCGGGCTATAGTCCAGCAAACGGATATCTCGCTGTGGATACTCGTTTGTCAGCACACGACAAAAAGACCAGATTGCTTCGCTTGCCGGGCGCACATCCTCGCCGAATGCCGCAGATGTCACGAACCACAGCCTGCCATCTCCCTGGCTGGCTGCGTCCATCGCCAATTCGATCAACAGCGGCAGTTCACCTTGCTCATTTGCTTGGCCAGGAACGAGCAGACAAACCGTATCGCGCTGATCTTGTTCCGGCACGCCGGCGGATATCGCAAGACCATCACGCAGAAGTGGGGCGACGCGGCAATTTTCGCGATGCAGCAACTTCACTGCGGGCACAGCTTTTGCGTCGCCCTTTCCACGCCTGCCACCAATGATGAAGCATTTGGAGATGTCGGTTGTCAGTTTCTCGATGTGGTGAATGCCAGACCGAGCCATCCCGTTGATCACCTCTTCGGCAGAAGGCGGTCTTTCGACCGAAGCATGACTGCCTTGCTTGCTCGTGAACCAGTGAGGCTGCGCACCGAAATAGAAGTCGAGCAAAGATGACGGCTGTATCCCCACGACCAGAAAGACACCCTTTGCCGTCAACATACCGCCGAGTTTCTCGGCGACTTCATCAATATTCGTCTGTCGCACAGACAACGAGGAAAGGACAAGGTCGAAACTGCCCGCGCGCGGCAGGGATAGGCCATCCGACAGATCGACAAGTTGAACCGGGCAGTTTTCCGGCAATTGTATCGCCAGATGTCGGGCCTCAGCGTGATTCCTGCCTGCAATGGCGAGCCGTATTCTGTGGCTCGTCGCCAGCGGCACGAGTGCGGAGAGAAGTCCCTCGGCGTGAGAGGCTGAAATGACGACGCGCGGCCTGACAGGATCTGCCCTGTCGATCAGTGCGTTGAGAAGTGCATTGAGGGCATCGGTTGCCGGTTTCAGAAGAAGCGTGTCGCTTGCAAATCGCTTGACCACCGCCTCGCGATGCACGAGTGGCTTACCCGTTGCCAGATACTCACTGGTCCCGCCCATCGTGCCGGCAGCCAGCATGATTTCGGATGCGGCGGAAGGATAGTCAGCGATGAATGTCGCGAGAATTCGCTCCGCTTCCGGCAATCCGCTACGGGCTGGCAAGATCCATGAGCCATCGTCGCGACATTCGGCGATGCCTGCACCCGTTAGGTTCGTCAGCAGGGTTTCAGCATAGGTCACTGCTTCCGGAGCAAGGGCGGAACGGGCAACTGCTTCGCGCAAGTCCACACGGCGTTTCGTGTCGCAGAGCGGGCGCAGAGCGTCATAGGCAACTGAACACATGTGCGCGTTGAGAAGGGCAAGCGCATCTTCGCAACTGGTGACCTGCGAGGCCCTCATATGGGAAGTCAGCCACTCCGGCTCAACCTCAACATCCTCGTCTCGCCAGAGTTCGGTACCCAGAAGATGCGCTGGCTCATCGCCCTGGGACAAAACCACCGAGCGAAGGAGAACCTTTTCGAGCCGTGCAACGGTATTGCCTTCGCAATCGAAAAGGGTTGCCGATACCGAAAGCCACTGGTCCGTCTTGGTGTCGATCTTCAAAATGGCGGAAGCAATGCCGGCGTGGGCCTGCAAAACCGTGATTTTGCCGAACCTGATGGGCAGATAGCTTCTGCGCCCCGTCGTGTTGTCGTTTTCCAGTTCATGGAAAAGTGCATGGAAACACGCATCCATACTCGCTGGATGCAGAACATGGGCCGGTCTCGTAGAGGCCGCATCGACTGCTACCGGCTCCAGTTCAAGGCGGATCGTCCAGTGGTGGCGCAGAATACTCTTGAGCCGGCGGAATGCCGGACCATAATACATGCCCACTTCCGTGGCCTTGCGATAAACCCCGTCCACATCCACAGGGCTGAAATGTTCGGCGGCAGGTAAAGACCAGGGCAGGATGTCCGAGGCCGGAGTGAGCCGGCCACGTGCATTGAGTGTCCAATCGCCGGAATTGCGTTGAAGCCTGCTGAGCACCTCAACAACACCTGTTGCGGGCATGTGCCGTATGCAGACCTCGCGAAGATTGTCCGAAGGCAGTGTCATCGCCTGGAGAATATCGAGATCTTCAACGGAAAGCGGTGTGGCTTCGTTGATGACGCGTCCAACCGCCAGCATCATCTCGGCGATCGCCGATCCGGGAACGACAACTTCCCCATCCACGACATGATCGGCGAGGTAGGGGACGAGTGTACTGTCCAGCGAAACGCGCCATTCCTGCGAACCCTTGAAGAGACGCTCGCCTATGAGCGGATGGCTGCGGCCGGAGCCGAAAATATCGAGATGTTGAGGAGTCTCTTCAAAGTGGAAAGTGCGCTTCTGCCAAGGATAGTGCGGCAGGGCAATCGAGCGATCAACAAATGCAAGTCGTGCGGCATCTCCGCTTGTGGCTGCGCCGTTGGCGACGGCGCGGGCAATGCCGCCCGCCATGGGATCATGCAGTTCCTCACCGCTCTCGGCCTGAAGACTGGTGATCACGCGCGCGTCCGAGCCGAGCGCAGACAGGGTCTGGCCGATTGCTGTTACGAGAATGGGGCGCTGCGAAATCTCGATGAAGAGATTGGCGCCAAGGGAATGGGCGGTTTCCACGGCTTGCCGGAAGGCAACGGGACGTCGAAAGTTCTCCCACCAGTACCCGGCATCGAGAAGACGGTCTCCGACGGCCTCTCCCGCAACAGTTGAGATAAAGGGAGTGTGCGGCTGGCGGGGTTGGATGGAGGACAGGCCTTTCAGAAGCTCCGGCTCCAGCTCATCCAGAAGTTTCGAGTGGAAGGGATACTGCAGGTCCAGCATCCGCCCTGCGATTCGTTTGCGGCGCCCAGCCGCAATCATCGTTTTGACATCTGCAAACGTGCCGGTCACAGTGGTGGAAGACGGTCCGTTCTCGGCGGCAATCTCCAGTGAAGCGGTATCGACGGTTTCGATCAGGGCGGCAACTTCATCGACCCCTGCGGAAAAGACCGCCATGCCTCCAAGGCCACGCATGCGCTCCTGGCAGGCCGCCCTGACCGCTATTATTGTCGCCGCATCTTCGAGTGTGATCGCGCCCGCGATGCAGGCCGCCGAAATCTCCCCGAAACTGTGTCCGAGTATCAGATCCGGTCGGACGCCCATTGCGATGTAGGTTCCAGCTATCGCGTAGTGAAACGCGAACATCAATGGTTGCAGGAAGGAGGCCGAGGACTTCCGCTCTTCGTAATCCTCTGCAAAAAGATCATGTTCGAGATTGTCGCCGGTTTGCGCGCGGAATATCTCCGCAACCTCAAGGAACTTGGCGCGGAAGGTCTCATTGTGAGTGAACGCTGCCCGCGTGAGATCGACAGTCAGTGTGCCATTGCCGGAAACTGCAAAGCAGATCTTCGGGGCAGGAAGCGCCGTGCCTTCGATGACGCGAGCTTCTTTCCGGCCTTCGGCAAAGGCACGTAGCGCTTCTGCAACGCCATGTGCATCCCCTGAGGGAACAACGAGGCGATGGGGCAGGCGATCGCGCGCGCTGTTTAGGGCAAGAGCGACGGTATCGGGTGCGCCCGTTTTGGCAACAACATCGGCATGCAGGGCGGCGTTCTCAAGGAGCGCTTCACGTGTCGCCGCCGACAGTACCAGATAGGGCGATTGTTCGTGAATGCCAGCCACGGGCTTTGCTACAGTTTCGGCCGAACGCAATACGATATGCGCATTTGTTCCGCCAAAACCGAACGAGGATACCCCGCAGAACACTTGTCCTTCGCGCGCAAGATCGATGGCCTGCACGGCGGGAGTAATTCCGATATCGTTGAAATCGATATAGGGGTTCAGTTCGTCGAGATGCAGCGACCTTGGCAGGCGTCGAGTCTCCAGCGCGTGGATGGCTTTCAGAATGCCGACCACACCCGATGCTGGTTCGAGATGGCCCAGGTTCGACTTTACGGATCCGACGGGCAGCGGTGAAGAACGCTTCCTGCCCAGCGCCGCACCAAGTGCGCTCGCTTCGACGGCATCACCCACCTGCGTTCCCGTGCCGTGCGCCTCAACGAATGCAAGTTTGTCCGGTGAAATGTCGGCGCCGCCGTAGATTTCGTCGAGAAGTCTGGCCTGTCCTTCTGCACTTGGCAGTGCGATGCCTGACGTCCGGCCGTCATTGTTCATGCCTCCTGCCAGGACCCAGGCCCTGGCTGAACCCGGCACGACTGCGTCTGCGCGCCTTAGGACAAACGCGACGGCGCCTTCGCCACGAACATACCCGTCCGCCCCCTTTGAAAAAGGTCGGCACAGACCGGTCGGCGATAGCATCGATGCACGCGAAAATCCGACAAAGGACATTGGATTCAAGAGCAAATTCACGCCGGCAACGATAGCCGTCTCCACCCGACCGGCAGCCAGGTCCGATATTGCCTGAACGAAGGCCACCATCGATGAGGAACAGGCCGTATCGACGGTGAAACTCGGCCCGCGCCAGTCGTAATTGTGCGACAGGCGGTTGGAGATCACCGAGAGCGTATTGCCGGTCATGAAGTAGCGATCGATGGCTGCCGGATCTGCCGCCATGATACTGCCATGATCTAGGCTCGAAGCGCCGACATAGACGCCGACATCCTTGCCACGCAGGCTGCTACGAGGCATCCAAGCATCCTCAAGCGCCTCATAGACCGTTTCAAGCAGAAGCCGTTGTTGCGGATCGGCTTCCATGGCCTCGCGCGGTGACATGCCGAATACAACAGGGTCGAAATCAAAGATGTCTTCGAGATAACCGCCAGCGAATGTGTAGGAAAACCCCGGCATCGAGGGGTTGGGATGCAAAAACTTGTCGACATTCCAGCGTCCCTGCGGCCCGCTTGCGACCGCAGAAACTCCAGAGGAGATCAAATTATTGAATTCAATTCGATTCTTTGCGCCTGGAAGTCGGCATCCCGCTCCAACGATCGCAATTTCGACCTGCCCTGGAGCAACAAACAAAACCTACCTCACTTCAAACCAACCACAAACAAAGGCCTTGGCCTCTCTTGGAGATAACCTACCTGAGCCACGCGCCTTGGCATACATTAAAATCAAGTCTGCTCGTATCAGCATACATCACGACTTTCAAGAAATGCGATCATGCTTGCTGCCAGTGCCTCTGGGCCGTATTGCAGTGTCTGGAGATGAATTTCAGGTTGCACCGGAGCCTCATAGGCCGAGTCTATTCCCGTAAAGTCGCGAATTTCGCCCCTCATAGCACGTTTATACAGGCCCTTCGGATCGCGTCTGATGCATTCTTCAAGCGGCGTATCAACAAAGACTTCAATGAATTCACCCTCTTGGAACAGGTCGCGCACAGCTTGACGCTCCGCGCGAAAGGGTGAGATGAGCGAACTGATGACAATCAGACCGGCTTCTGTCATCAACTTGGCGACTTCGGCCACGCGACGAATGTTTTCTACTCGATCCTCATAGCTAAACCCAAGGTCGCGACAAAGTCCATGTCGGATGTTGTCACCGTCGAGGAGCATGGTGTGTCGCCCTGCTGCATGGAGTTGAAGCTCCACGTGATTTGCTATCGTTGATTTTCCTGACCCCGAATAGCCAGTCAACCAAAATACCGCTGCACGCTGCCCCTTCAAGTCGGCGCGAGAATGCCCTGAAACCATTGCCTCTTGCCAAGAAATAGGGTTGGCCGCCTGTGGAGTGCTCTTCCCTTTGCTGTCGATGAGAGGTTCATTCGTCTTTATGGGCATGAAATCAATCCGTCGTAGAGAACTCTAAGTCTCTCACGATAGCGGCTTGGCGCAAACCACTGCGCGCGCTCCTTCCCCAATTTGCTGAGTTTGTCTCGCAACTCGTCATCACCGTTAAGCGCTCGCATGGCTTCCGCAATATCCCGTGTGTCGTATGGATCGACAAGTAGCGCCGCGTCTGCTGCCACTTCCGCCGTGGCTCCTATCTGTGAGGTAATCACGGGTGTCCCCAGAATCATGCTTTCAAGCACGGGCAAGCCAAAGCCTTCGCTGAGAGACGGAAAAACCGTTGCCCGAGCTCCCTTGATGAGGGCGACGAGCAGTGGAAGAGGAACGAACTCAAAGCGGAACAACTTCTGCCCTTGAGATGATCCGCCAACCCCAAGTCTGGCGGCTTGTTGGGACACGGAATTGAAGAAGCGCATTTCCTGCTCAGACTGCCAGCCTGTTGGTCCAACGAGTGCAAGCTGCGCATCAATCCCGGAACTCAAGAATGATTCGATGATCCGACCGACATTTTTCTTGGGTTCTATGGCGCCGAAAAACATGAAGTATTTCTTGTAGTTTAGTCCGAAAATTCCCTCGACCTTGGCCCGGATTTCATCCTCCGACATGTTGAGAAGATGATCTGGAAAATCCACAGACTGATAGGTGTTCACCACATTCTCGGGCGGGCAATCCAGCATGCGGATGATGTCTGCGCGGGATGCTTCCGATACCGTTGCGATACGGTCGCCCTCGCGCACGCATTGGCGGACAAGCTTAAGATAAGCGGATTTTCTATCCAAGGTAGCATAGGGCAGTCGCAGCGGTACAAGGTCGTGCAGTGTGTAAATATTGCGCGCCCCTGAAAGCCGAAGTGGTAGGGGGTATGTCCAGTGCATCACCTGCGCCCCGCCGACATTCCGGACCCTCTGAAAGCGGCCGGTCATGGCATACTGGTACTCCGCTGCGCTGTAGAGGTCGGAAACGTTCCTGATTTTGTCGAAGTAGGGAAGGCGTGACGCCAGCGGGCGCGTTATGACTTCGCCCGAAATCGGGATCTCCACGGGCCGATAGCCACCAGGCCTGGGCATGAAGCGTCTAGCTGTTCTGAATGCCATTGCAAAAGGTGATGGAGACATCTCCGAATCGAAGAAGGATATCTCCGTAGCAAGCTTTGAATGGTTGTGCTCTACCCAGGGCAATCCATAGAGGATATCGGTTTTCAGGCCGATATTATGACACTCGTAGCTGAGATTGCGGGCATAGGTTGCAACTCCCGTCCCTCGAGACAGGCCAAGATTGAAGCCGTCAATCATGACCGTGGGCGCCACAGGTGATTTCTTCATCGGATATTCTTTCAGACGATGCGTTATGCACGCCGTAGCGATCATGCTCGGCTTGCCAAAGTGGCACCATAGTGTCAAGACTGCGGCAAATACCAGTGATCGGAGCCACGCCATTGCGAGCCCCTCTTGCATATGATGTGACCAGATTGTTCCTCGGGCCGCTCAGTCGGACTCCGCGTGGCATAGATCGGGTGGAGCTTGTCCTGGCAAACGAACTGTTCTCGGCGCCTGACAGGTTGGTGGTTGGTGTTCTTCCGACGGCTTGGGGCATTCGGATATACGAAGCGGAGCGCGTCCGTCGCGGCCTTCGTGAGCTTGAGGCGATGTGGGCTGAAAATCAGTCTCATGAGCATGATCTGCGCCTTGCTGCGCTTGTGGAGCGCCTCAATGGACATCATGAAAATCCGGGTGTATCGCAGCAAAATAGAAAGCCGATGTCGTTTTTCACGCGGTTGCGGCGTATGTTGCGCCTGATCGGTGCCACCGGATTTTCCTTCGGCCGTTCCGCAAAGAAATGCCTCCCCCAAGGCACTGTTTACCTGAATATTGGCCAGATCATGCTGGCGATCCCGATCCTGATGCGCTGGCTGAAGAAGAGGCCTGACATTACTCCCGTGTTCATGCTGCATGACGT
Organism: Rhizobium sp. FY34; assembly: GCF_005222845.1. Lineage (GTDB taxonomy): Bacteria > Pseudomonadota > Alphaproteobacteria > Rhizobiales > Rhizobiaceae > Neorhizobium. Next base: position 29,939 of record NZ_STFZ01000007.1, read on the forward strand.
GATCCCGCTGGACATGCCGGATCATGTGGCGCCCTCATCTGTCCGACATCATGCAAGGATGATCAAGACAACGGCGGACTACGCGCAGGCGCTCATCGTGACGACCGAGCATGTCCGGCAAACGGTTAGCAGTGCAATTGCGCGACATCGTGAGTCTGCGCTACCCACGCTTGCGCAGGCCCTGCCGGTTGCCGATGTTTTCAGCTCGACATCATCGGTTGCATCGGAACTTTCAACGTCGCGCTATTTTGTCGTGTGCGGCAGTATAGAACCGCGCAAGAATCACCTGCTTCTTCTGGACGTTTGGCGAAAGCTCGTGGCCGCGGCCGGATCGTCCGCGCCGCATCTCGTCATCGTCGGTTCCATCGGCTGGAACGGGGCCGATATCCTCGATCGCTTTGAGAAATGCGATGCGACCCGCGGACACATACATCCGATTTCGGGGCTTTCCAGCCCCGCTCTGACCAATCTTTTACAAGGCGCAGTCGCCTTGCTCATGCCTTCTCTCAACGAAGGTTTCGGCCTACCTGTAGTCGAGGCAAGAAAACTGGGTGTTCCGGTAATCGTGTCCGACATACCTGCACATCGCGAAGTCGCCGGGGCAGACGCCTGCTTCCTGCCGACCGACGATGTGACGGGATGGGCAGAGACGATTGTGAACTGGGTGGAGAACGGGAGTCCGCCTGTCGCTGCCAATGGTTCTGATGAATTCATCAGCCCGCGGCAATACAGCACGATTGTCGCCGGGTTTCTGGACCAGTGCGCCGCTATGCGGTCCGCCAGATATCAGACATCCGATGAATTTCTTGCCGATTCCGGCAAGGCCGATAATTGCAACTACACACCAGTTCTCGAATAAGTCGCGCCATGCCATCGAATTTTTCAGTTCAACGTCACAACGGCAGTTTCATCGCGGCGGCAGAAAGGCGTGTGCTGATTGCTATCGCGAAGAGGCTTCCCGGCTTTGTCACGCCGGACTTGCTGACGGGCTTCGGGGTTTTTGGTGCGCTGGTTGTTCTCACCGGTTACAGTCTTGGCAATATCGAGATTTGGTATCTGTGGCTCGCCAACCTTGGCATCGTCATTCATTGGCTTGGCGATTCCCTCGATGGAACGGTCGCCCGCGTACGGGGTGTAGAGCGTCCAAAGTTCGGATTTTTTCTGGATCAGACAGTCGATCTGATCGGAAATCTCCTGATCGCCATAGGCATCGGATTGTCGCCCTGGGTGCGTCTCGATGTGGCGCTGCTCATGCTGACCGCGTATCACATGCTGGCGGTTTACGTCCTGGTTTACAGCCTTGTTCAGGGAGAGTTTAAAATCGATGTCGCAGGCTTCGGCCCCACGGAGATGCGCATCGGCATTGTCGTCCTCAATCTCGCGATCATGACAATCGGCGCTCCCACCTTCGTCGCTGCCGGTCTGTCATTCACGTGGTGCGATGTACTTCTCCTCGTGATATTTTTGGGCTTAATTGCCCTTTTTATTTTCGAATTAATCAGCAAGGCACGCAAGATAGTCGAATAATTCTTCCTGAATCCTGGGAAGTTTCGGCGGAAAGGTTCCATGAGCGAATTCATCCTTGTTCCGGTTTCCATCGGAGAACTCTATGACAAGATCTCGATCCTCGAGATCAAGAGAGAGCGCATTGAGGACGCCGGCAAATTGGCCAATGTGACGTTCGAGCTCGGAAAGTTGTCGGAACTCGCGCAAGATCTGCCGCAACATGGCGATGCGCGGCTTCTAGAACTCTACGCACAGCTGAAAGCTGTGAATGAAGCGATATGGGACGCGGAAAACGTCGTGCGTCAGTATGCGGCCGATAGCGTTGCAGACGAAACTTTCATCTCTACAGCCCGAGCAACCTATCGAAACAACGATCGCCGCGCGGCGTTCAAGCGCGAAATAAACATGCTGTTCGGTTCAAAGATCTTTGAAGAGAAGAGCCATAAATGACGAGCCAGCTGGCCAAGCATTCGCAGCCTTGAGACTGAGGCCAGGGAAAACACGTTCCAAGCTGGGATGAGGCTATGCAGGATAGTCGTCATCCCCAGCTATTCTCTGTCGCCTGAGGCGGAGCCATAGTTTCCGGTTGCGATGCCGATCCGCTTCAAGACGATGCGCTTGGTCTTGGCGAAAGTGTCAGATGCGTGGTCGGTGCGGATGCGGCTATATCGTCTCGAACCTCATCTCCCTTGACTGAATTCACCGCTATTCCCGCTGGTGACGGATGGAAGATGTGGATAACAACATCACCCTTCAACGGGTTATCATAGTTGCAAAAACCATAGCAGTTCGGGGGCGTCGCTTTGGAGACTTTCGGAAAGATCTTGATTACGGGCGCAAGCGGCTTCGTCGGTTCGCACCTGGTGACCGCACTGAAGCTGGCATATCCGAAGGCCACACTGTCATTGCTGACACGTGGAAACCGACCAGGCTGCATTCGGGGTGATGTGACTGACGTTGCGGCCATGCAAAAGATCATCGGCGAAGTTCAACCTGATTGTGTTATGCATCTGGCAGCCCGGTCAACCGTGACTGCGAAGCCAGGCAGCACTTGGAGGGTTAATGTTGGCTCGGCGATCGCCCTGGCCGAAGCGATTGCTGAACATGCGCCGAAGGCTACTGTACTCAACGTCAGCAGTTCGGAAGTCTATGGGAGCAGTTTCCTGAGTGGACGCGTCAACGAAGGTGCACCGATCAAGCCATTGAACGTGTATGGGCGAACCAAGATTGCGGCGGAAGCAATTTTTGCGGACATTCTGTCTTCAACAAACCGGCTCATTAACGTGCGTCCCTTCAATCACACTGGACCCGGACAGGATGAACGCTTCGTGGTGCCGAGTTTTGCCGCACAAATCGCACGGATAGAAAGCAGTCGTGAAGCCTCTTCCATGCTCGTTGGAAATCTTGAAAGCTTGCGCGACTTTCTGGACGTTCGCGATGTGGTTCGTGCATATGTTTCTCTCTTGCAACAATCACAAGACCTTCCCATGCGGAGTGTATTCAACATCTGTTCCGGGCAAAGCGTGCCTGTTCGCAATATATTGGGGGCGCTGCTTTCTCTTGCCCGAACGCCGATCAATGTGGAACAGGATCCGGAGCGGTCGCGACCTTCCGATATTCCCTCAGCAGAAGGGGATTGTTCCGCACTTCAACTGGCAACAGGGTGGCAACCACAAATTCCGCTCGAACAGACGCTCGCAGATATTCTAGAACAGTTTAGACGTCACCATCGCTGACACCTGCCGATCTTCTGGGATTCGGGTCTTTGGCATTTTCATCGTAGCAGCAGGGGAATGCCATGTTCGGTTGGCGAAGTGCGCCCATCAGATACATTGATCGACTGACCTCTAACAGTTTTGAACCGGCACATGCGGCCCCATTTGACGCGACGCGCGGGACAAAACTGCAACTCCTGCTGCATGCTCGCAAGGATTTTCTGTCCATATGGCGGGAGGATGACTTCCGGTCCAAGATCGACTCGATCCAGTTGCTTGGCCGGAAGATCGTGCTGGTGAATTCCCCGGAATTCATCCGGGAAGTCGTGGTGAAGCGGCACGAGAACTATCAGCGCAAGAGCCCGCAGATGCGCAGGGCACTGGAAGTTCTGCTTGGAGACGGGCTGTTTATCTCCGACGGAGAGACCTGGAAGAACCGCAGAGCGCTGGTTTCCGACATTGTTCACATGAACCGTGTGCCCAGTTTCGGTCCCATCATGCAGACCACGGCTCAGGAACTGGTGCAGCGCTGGGAAACCCTGCCTGCGGGCAGGACAATCAACGTGCTGCACGAAATGGCCGGACTGACCGCAGAAATCATTGCCCGCAGCGTTTTCGGCAACGACCTTGGCAAGGACAGGGCAGATGCCGTCACCGACAGCTTTACCAAATACCAATCGCTGATCGATAGTATCAATCTGGCCTACTTCATCGGTTTTGATAATGGATTGCCCGTGATGAAAACGCCGTCCTTGCGTTCTTCTGTCAGGAAAATTCACGGCATTGTCGATAAGGTGGTGGAAGATCACCTTGCTGGGCGCGGTGATCACCACTCCATGGTGGACCTTCTGATTCGCCGGCGACAGCGCAATCCCGAATTGAAGCTCGATGTCATCGCCCTGCGCAACGAAGCCGCCACGATTTTCATGGCAGGGCATGAAACCACGGCGGCGACCCTGACATGGGCATGGTACCTGCTGTCGCGCGCGCACTGGGTTGAAAAGGCGCTGCATCAGGAGATAGACCGCGTTTGCGGTGATCGGGTGCCAACCATGGATGATGTTCCCAGACTGGAACTGTGCAAGGCGGTGATCGAGGAAACCCTGCGCCTCTACCCTCCGGTCCCCATTCTCGCGCGTCAGAACATGAAAGCGGATCGCCTCGGAGACATTGACATACCGGCGCAATCGCTCATCCTGATGGTGCCGTGGCTCCTGCATCGTACGCCAGAGCTTTTTGAAGATCCTCACCTGTTCAAGCCCGAAAGGTTCATGAACGGGCGAAAGCCCATCCCCTATAGCTACATTCCTTTTGCCAGTGGTCCACGGGTGTGCCCCGGCCTGCATTTCGGTTTGACCGAAGCCGTTCTGTGCCTTGCCATCCTTGCTAGGAATTTTCGAGTCGTGGTTCCCGACGGTCATGTCGCTATCCCCGGCGCGCGTCTGACACTACGTCCGCAGGACGGGCTGCCAGCAACACTGGAGCGAAGAGCCTAAATATACCAGAATCGGAAAAGGCGGCGAATTGGACGTATTTCCTTCACCGGCAGTGTCTGCCTGTTGTAAGCCCTACAAATGTGGAAATTGGTGGCCGAGCCCGTCATTCCCTCGCATCTGGCTCCAAGGCATGGTCTCGACAGCGAGCTTCCGAACCACCGATCGACACTTGGTATAACTGCCCTTTACGAAAAGCAGGGCTCATAGGAGGTCGCTGCATTTTCCCGGTACCACCTGAGAAATGCGGCCACGTCCTGCGCGGAATCCAGGGTAAAGCCAGTTCTCGCCTCAGCATCGAAATGCCATGCCAGACGCATCTGAGGCTTCAGGTGTAGTGCCGTTTCCGGTACATGAAGTTCCTCGGCGAAGTGGCGAAACGCCTCCGACCGCAGGCATTCCCGCACATCTGCGGAGAGCAGGCGACCCTGGCGGATCGTCCAATCGATGAAGTTCCTTCTCCGCTCAGAGCCTGAAAACTGGTAGGCGGAAGTTTGGGGAGTGCATTCAAGGGCTTTTCGAGCCAGAATTTCAGCGTCCGGTATGCCGAACCAGTCGCCGGCGAGCGGCGCGGAGGCGTCATCGCCGACATGCTGCGAAAGATCGGAAAAGCGTTCAATGATTGAAACAAACTGGCGCTCCAGATCACCCAGTCGGAAAACATTGCGATAGCGCAAGCGGCCGTTTTCAGCCAGTTCCATGCGCAAAAGGTCATCCGTGACAAGACGGGCGAGTTCACTCGCCGTTTCCTCAACCCCATCGGCCAGAATAGCTGCGCTGCCGCAGGTCTCTGGCAAGGCGGCCTGGCTGGAACTCAGCACAGGAAGGCCGAATGCCATGGCTTCAACGACGGGAACACAGAAGCCTTCGTGTTGGCTGGTTGTCCAGAAGAGATCGCAATTTCGGTAAAGTGTCGCAAGTCGCGTTGCAGAGGCTCCCTCATGCCAAACGACCGATGCGGCTATCTCCTGTTGCTCGATCAGTTCGTCAAGCATTTGCCAATAGCCGGATAACCGGGGATCGCGTTGGCCGACAATGTGTAAGGCAACACCGGAAATATCGTCCTTCAGCGCCCTTGCAAACGCCTCAAGCATGATATCAAGCGCCTTGTTGGGCACGATCCGACCGACAGTCAGGATATTGAACCAGTTTTCGGACAGTTTCGCCTGAATGGCACGATCGTCCGCAAAGCTGAAGAGTTCTTCGATCCTGTGAAACGGCGGCAAGGTCGCCGCCGCAATTTCCGGCGGGCACAGGCGCGCGGCTTCGGCGCCATTGTAGTCGGAGTCACTGAGAATTCCAATCAGCGGCAACTGGCTGAAATCCGCCAGAAGCTCCCGGCCCTGGCGACACCACCTGGCAAAATCCGGATCATACTTCATCATGAAGGATGCGGGCGTGACATTGTGATATCTGACTACGACATTGACCTGAGCCCGCCGTAACACCTGAAGTCCGCGTGGATCGGCAATGCAGTAGTGATAGATAACAAGATCATCCTTGCGTCCGAGCAGCAGGGGGAGATCATCATAGCCGTAGACTGGGACTGGATGTCGCGTTTCACCATTCGCTGTGAAAATATGGCATTCGAAGCCGCGGCGTATGAGCGCATTGTACATGCCCAAGGCATCGTTGCCCACTGCGTCATGGGGCAACAGCCCAGGTACCATGATCCCTATACGCATGCCTTGTCCCTATCCACCGCGTTCCCCAACGCGATACCCAGCATCTGATTCAGCCTCTGGGCAAAAATGTCAGTTGCCCCCCTCTCGTTGAGAAGAGCCAGAACCCTCGACTGTCCCTGCAATACGCGATCACGCTGCTCAAGGGCGAATTCGACCTTTTCGCTGAAATCCGCCATGTCGAGAGGTGCGCACAGGAGAAGATGCTCCCCTTCATCTCCCAAAATCTCGGTAATTTCCGGCAATCGCATCACGATCGCCGGAGCACCATAGGTGAGCGCATCGCGCAGCGGCGCGGGAAACCCGTTCTCACGGGTGGATGTCATGCAGACAACGGCCGCGTTTCGGTTGAGCCAAGCGATATCGGCGTCACTCGCTTGATGCACGATTTCCAGATGCGGATGAAGACTGAAGGTATCGGCGATCGCTCTTGCCGGCGAATTGGCAGCCAGCGGTTCGGTCAGCACGGCCAGAAGGTCAGGATGCATCTGTCGCAGCGAGGCGAATGATTTGAGGAAGAACGCGATGTTCCCGCCCGGTCGGTTGGCTGCGGGGTAAAAGAGAAAGCGGCGCCCTGCGATGCGATCTTCCATCCGGTTTTCCCGGTTCGAATCACGCAAGGCCGCTTGTTCACAGGAAACAGGTCGAAGCGGGAGAGCGATGAATCTGTCCACGGCAGCTGCTTCGATCACTCCGGCGGCGACCAGTGGACCGGCTCCCGCCTCCCGAGCCGTAAAGATAGTCGATGCCCTGCCGATCAGAGCTCTCGCGACATTTGCAGTCTCAGCCTCTTGGCCATCGCTACGACCTGACGTGACATTTGCAAGCAGGAGAGGAAGATAGTCTGGTAAATAGAGCGAAACAGGGTGCTCCAGAAGCAGGCTTTCTGGAAAGAGTGTGGGGTGAGGAATGATGGCCAGACAAACGTCCTCACGGCTGTTCAGCCGTTCGATGAAACTCAGCCGTGCCAGTTCTTCAATGAACTCACTACCGATTCCATCTTCGGCTTCGATAACGTGAAGCTCCATGCGTCCGCTGTGGATCTCTGCTGCGAATCGATCGTAGACGTCGCTTTTCTGTGAAGACAGGCAGCTTACCAGGAGGTGAAAGTCCGTCGTGCGGTTGGTTGTTCGCAACACTGCATCCACCATCGGTCGCACTCCTTCAAGGAGGTGGCAGCCACCGCCGAAGAACGAATTCAGTCCATCAGCATGCATGAATAGCGCGATTGTTCGTGTACTCGCAGGCTTGCGATGCCCGCCAATGTCAATCGGGGCGGACAAGTGGCTGGGGGAATCGCTCTTTTCCGTTTCAGCGAGCATCGTCCTCTGGGGCATGTTGCCAAGAAGTCTAGAAAAGACCTCTTCGAAGACGGGTCGGACGCGAATGCGCTCAAAACGTTGCCGTACGGCTTCCTGACAGCTTATCACATCGGATATGAAATGCGCATCGTCGTTAAGCAGATAGCGTAGTTTGCGTTCGCTACTGACCCTGTTGTCTATCAGGCCGGGTGTGTTCCTGGGCAAGAGGCGCGCCAGCAACGAGCCTGGCGCATAGAGCACGGGTCCGCCAAGTTCCATCATTTCGATGGGGGAAAGATCGCCAGCCCACTCGCGGTGTGGGTGGAAAAAGCCAGACGACTGCGCGAGACTTCGCAGGAAAGTCTGCCGCTCGATGTTTCCCAAGACCCGTGCATCCGGATGATGGCGTTGCTGGGAGCCGTAGATCCTGAAGACTTTGTGCGGATATTCCATGTTGAAGGTTTCATAGGCTGTCCGATGAAGAGGATCCTCCAGATCCGGTATGGACGTGGCAATGACCGGATCGTGTTTTTTTACGCGGCTCCACAAGCCGGAATGGGAATACACATCATCAGCGAGCCTGTAGGGCACATAGTCCTGGCACAGGTCGTGAAACCACCGGCTTTCCTCTTCGATGGATTCGGGGCAAAAAGGAATGACGGTAAAATTATCCCGGCCCACAAGCCTTTCCCAAAGGCCGGCGTTGATCAGATATTCGGACAGGTTTTGCGCGATACCATAGGTCCGGAATATGATTGGTCTGCGGAAAGACTCGACGAAACCCCGCAACCATGCGGGATTACCCGCAATGACGACCGCATCAAAATGACTCTCGACGAGGTCCGCAATCTCTGGCGTCAGCCGTCTGCCAAAAAAATCCGTCGCCATGAGCTTGGCAAGTATGTCCCGCGCCAGGGTCGTCTGCAGCTTGCCGTCGATCATCAGGCCAGCTGAGACGTTATTAATCAATGTTGCACGGGCTGGGTTGAAAACCTCAAATCCCATCTCGCGCAACTGGCAAACTTCAATGCCATTGAGGACATTATCGGCGCCCAACCAGAAAATACGTTTAGGGGTCATTGTTCACGCTTGCCCTGGCCAAGGCGGTCCTCGCGGCGGGACGATGCCTCCAACACCATTCCGGCAAAACTTATCGCCGGATCTCCTTTCAGAAATTCCTCGCGGCGGTGGTCTGGAAGGAAGCCTGCGAGAGCGTGCCGTGTCACCATGTGCGCCCTGCCATTACGGGAAAGTGTGTCCAATACGAATCGATCACGGCATCCCAGGGCGACAGCTCGCTCATAGCTCTCCATCGCTTGCTGACGTTTGCCGGCCCTTTGTCCAAGGTGACCGATCTGGAGATGCAGATCGGCATCCAGCCTGTCGATTGCCAGTGCGCGCTCATACGCCTGGCGCGCAGCGTCGAGATCGCCGGCTTCCTTGAGAACGTTGCCGAGTTGGACGAGATAGGGGAATGGACGCGAAGACCTTACCAATCCCTTCTCATAGAACTGCGCCGCCTCGCGCCATAGCCCCTTGTCGCGATGGCGGTCCCCCTGAAAGAAGAAATCTTCGGCGGAGTGTAGTGCATCAGACCCATCCTCGAGCGACAACTGCACAAAACGTTTGACATGAGGATCCCTGGATCCCAGATGTGCCGCGCGGCGGTAGCAGGCCTCGGCCTTCTGCGGGTTCTTCATCAATACATAAAGGTGCCCTATCTGAAGATGGATGTCGGCATCATCAGGTTTTAGGGAGAGGGCCTTGAGATAGGCTTCTTCCGCTTCGGTCTGTTGGCCCAGCTCCTTGAGCATATGCCCGTATTGCACCCAGAGACCGCAGGCCGAGGGAAACCGATCGAGGCCGCTTCGATAGACTTGCGCGGCTTCGCTCCAACGCTTCTGATCGCGATAGCGATCAGCCTCCCGGAAGACTTTGCGCATAGCCCATTTTAAAATCACGTCAACTCGCCCTCGACTGCCGATCAACCAATACCACACCAAAGACGTCACGCCAGTATTCTGCGACCGAATCGAGGAAGCAAGTCTCAGTTATGATCAACGTTCCTCGCTTACCTCACCATGCATCAATGGAGCGGTGCCAGGTGACGACCGCGGTCAATTTTGCCTCGCCGCTCTGGCCTGGATAGGATGCAGAATCAGGCCTTTTACGTGCTTCTCCCGAAGCTTTCGTCCTGACGTACTCAATTCCCGAAATTTCATATGGAATAACCACTCAAGATACGGTTGACGGTTGGTCGCGAACCGTTAAAACTTCCCGCAAAGTTTGTAAGATCCCGGAGAGCAATGAACAATGGACGAACCTTATAAGCAAATTTCCGGGTGCCGCATTAGTGGTTCCAAGAATTTGGTCAGCGTGTTGCAGCTTGGTCATCAAGAATTGACCGGTGTGTTTCCGTCTCCAGGGCAGTCTGTAACATCAGGCCCCCTGGATCTGGTCTGGTGTCAGGATAGCGGCCTGCTTCAGCTCGCCCATACTTACAATTCGTCGGAAATGTACGGCGACAACTACGGCTATCGTTCAGGCCTCAACGCCTCAATGGTTCGACATCTCACGAACAAGATCGGTTTTCTTGAGAAATTCGCAGCCCTGGCCCCGACAGATGTCGTTCTTGACATTGGTTCTAATGACTGCACCTCGCTCAAGGCCTACACCGTGCCCGGCATCGAGCGCATTGGGATCGATCCCACCGGAGCGAAGTTTCGCGAATACTATCCGGACGATGTAAAACTGGTCCCGGACTTCTTCACGGCCGACAATTTCCGCAAGGTTAGCCAGAAGTCAGCCAAGATCGTAACATCGATCGCCATGTTCTATGATCTGGATGATCCGATTGCATTTGCACGCGATATTGCCTCGGTGCTTGCAGCCGATGGCCTATGGCATTTCGAACAGAGCTATATGCCTTCGATGCTGCGGACCACATCTTATGACACCATTTGCCATGAGCATCTGGAATATTACAGCCTCGGTGTCGTAAACCTTATTCTGGCCGCGGCCGACATGCGCGTGGTCGATGTACAGATGAACGGCATCAATGGCGGAAGCTTTGCCGTGACGGCCGCCCATAAGGGGTCGACGCACAAGGCCAATAGCGCAGTGATCAACTGGCTTCTGGAGCAGGAAGATCGCATGGGACTGAACACCGTGCGCCCCTTCCGTGAATTCGAGGATCGCGTTTATCGCCACAGGGCAGACCTTACCCGATTGCTGAAGGCCTTGGCCGCCGATGGCAAGACGGTGATCGGCTATGGCGCATCCACGAAGGGCAATGTCACCTTGCAATTCTGCGGCATTACGGAAAAGGAGCTTCCGGCCATTGCGGAAGTGAACACCGAAAAATTTGGCAAGGTCACTCCGGGCACTCGAATCCCGATTATTTCGGAAGCTGAGGCAAGAGCGATGCAACCGGACTACTTCCTCGTGCTTCCGTGGCATTTCAAGGAAGGCATATTGCAGCGTGAGAAAGAGTATCTTGCTAAGGGGGGGAAATTCATCTTTCCATTCCCCGAAATCGAGATCGTCTGATCAGGTCCAATTCATCGAAATAAAATCCAGTCGATGAGGTCGCTGCCGTGTTCTGCGGTGAGACTATCCGCCTTGGTATGGCGGCGACCTCAGAGATTGGCGCAAACGAGCTCATAGACATTCGACCTTGCAAGACTTCGGGTGAGAATTGGGATATGGGCGGTGCGCATTCCGGGTTGCGCGGAAACAATTGATTTCTGCAAATCCTTAGCCACTCGCCGGCATCGATCAGTCTAGTGGATTGAATTTGACATCTGATACCCGCTTGCGGAACACTCCCTGATCAAATGTCAAATTCGAAAATTCCACTGGAATCATAGTCTTGATAGTGGTTCTCTTGATTCCGACATTTGCTCGCGAGTGTGCTGGGATGAAAATGTCGGAATCAAACCACTTGCGTACCACTTCGGTCTCGAACTGCCTGGTAAAACTCCTTGGATTTCGCATGCCGGATTCCTGACAGATCAAGAAAACCTCTGCACTCTTCCAAAGCGCGTCCTGCTCAGCGTAGAGCCGTTCTGATGGACAACTGCAGGCCCGGTCGCTAGAACGCTCGGAGCATAGGGCAGGCATCTTGAGGAGGATGTGATGGCGCAAGCCGTATCTGCGCTGATGGACCGGGAGGATCCTGTGAGCATTCCAAAAAAACTCCAAGCAGCCGATATTTTGCCAAGGGATGACGGTGCGATCCTGATCGGGCGCGTCTGGTCGAAGGCGCAGGGCGGGCCCTGCGTCGTGTTGGTGCGCGATCGGCAGGTTCATGACGTGACCGAGCTTGGCCCCACGGTTTCCATGGCGCTGGAGCGGCCGGATCTGGTGTCCACTCTCGTTACTGGTTCGTTTCCCGATCTGGGTCCGCTCGAGGCCTTTCTTGATGGAAGCGAGGGGGAGATCCTCGCGCCCATCGACCTTCAGGCGGTGAAGGCCGCCGGCGTTACCTTCGCAGACAGCATGCTGGAACGGGTGATCGAGGAGCAGGCGCGCGGTGATGCCTCGCGTGCACAGGCCATCCGGGCGCAACTCGCGCCGGTGATCGGCGATAATCTGCGCGGTATTGCCGCCGGTTCCGAACAGGCCGCCAAGGTGAAGGCGCTCTTGCAGGGCCTGAACCTCTGGTCGCAATATCTGGAGGTTGGCATCGGCCCGGATGCCGAGATTTTTACCAAGGCGCAACCGATGTCTTCTGTCGGATGCGGGGCAGAGGTGGGTATCCATCCGATATCGCAATGGAACAATCCGGAACCGGAAGTCGTGCTGGCCATTCGTTCCGACGGCGAGGTTGTCGGCGCAACTCTTGGCAATGATGTCAATCTGCGCGATGTGGAAGGGCGTTCGGCTTTGCTTCTCGGCAAGGCCAAGGATAATAATGCCTCCTGCGCCATCGGCCCCTTCATCCGCCTGTTCCACGGCGATTTCACGCTGCAGGCCTTGGATAGGGTTCGAGTCTCACTGCTGGTCGAGGGCGAAGATGGCTTCACCATGACCGGTGAAAGTGCCATGAGCGCCATCAGCCGCAGCCCGGCCAATCTGGCAGCCCAGCTTCTCAACCGCAATCACCAGTATCCGGACGGTGCGGTGCTGTTTCTCGGCACCATGTTTGCCCCGGTCAAGGACAGGCGCGGCGCGGGTCAGGGCTTTACCCATGAAGTGGGGGACCGGGTGGAGATCTCGGCGCCCGAGCTTGGGCGGTTGGTCAACTTTGTCAACCGCAGCGATGCCTGCCCGGAATGGCGTTTTGGTACCGGTGCCCTGATGGCCAATCTGGCGCGCCGGGGCCTGCTAAAGGACTGAGGTTACGTCGTTTGCCGGCTAGCTTTATTCCGGTATGGCGGGCAGAACCGTCTCGTGCTTCTTTAGCTGCCGTTCGCGGAAGAAGATGAAGAGGCCGGAGCCGACAATCAGGGTCGCGCCGATTACCATGGGCGTGCGCGGCACTTCGCCAAAGAAGATCCAGCCGAACAGAACGGCCCAGAGCAGCAGCGTATATTGAAGCGGTGCCACGGTTGCCGCATCGGATATCTTCAGGGCGCGGTTGACCAGCATATGCGCGCCCATGGCGACGATGCCAAGCAGGCAGAGCAGCAGGCCTTCCGTCACTGAGGTCAGCGGTGCCCAATCAAAGGGCGCAATGAAAAGCCCGGCCAGTGCCGATCCAGAAAGCTGGAAGAAAACCAGCGTCTTGTCCGGCGTCTGGCGCAGGCTTCGGCCAGACAGCATCATGAAGGCAAAGGCGCCTGTGCCGATGATCGAAATGACCGCCGGAAGTGTGAACATTGCGGTGGATGGCTCGAGCGTGATGATGACGCCGACAAAGCCGATGGCAATGGCACTCCAGCGGCGCCAGCCGACCTTTTCCCCCAGCAGCAGCGGCGAGGCGGCGGCCACATAAATGGGGGCTGCCAGCCAATAGGTCATCACGTCGGCAAGCGGCATATAGATGACGGCATAGTAGAAGCAGAAGATTTCGAGCGTCGAGAAAGCCACGCGGGCCGCCTGCAGGCCGGGTCGCTCGACGCTGAGGATCGGCTTCAGCCCGCTTCTCCAGAGAAAGGGCGCAAGAATGACAAGTGCAGCCAAGCTGCGGATCAGAATCACCTGGCCAAGGCCATAATTGGCCACCAGCCATTTGCCGATCGCATCATTCATCGCAAACATCAGCATGCCGAGCAGCATGATGCTGGGGCCGGCCGCGAGCAAACCGGTTTTTGCGGCGCGGGCTGTGGGCTGGACGCTCATGGATTTCCTCGAGATTCTGATGCGTTGGAGCGCTGGAGCGTTAGCACGGGCTGAACTGTTCGGCCACCCGGCTGCCACCCTCAAGGGCGCCTGCTTCCGTTGCCTGTTCTGGCAGAAAGCCCTGAAGGCAAAAAAGCCCCGCCGAACGGCAGGGCAATCTGGGGGAAAAACCCAAAGCCTTGCGGCTCGGGCATGTCTATAGAGCCAGAATTCCCGACAACCGGCGAGGTCGATTTGCCTGAAAACGGTACGATCTTAAGTGAAAACGACATTGGTGACCGGTATATGAACTGATCGGCCCTAGCGCTCCTTGACGGACTGCATGGCAACCGATGTGGACGTGCTGGCCACATGCGGCAGGCTTGAGATTTTGTCGCCCAGAACCTCGCGGTAGCGGCGGATGTTTTGCGTTCTCACCTTGAGCAGATAGTCGAAGCGGCCAGCAATCATGTGGCACTCCTCCACTTCCTTGATGCGCCGCACCGCTTGATTGAACTCGCTTAAGGCCTTTTCCCGCGTATCGGAGAGCTTTACTTCCGCAAAAGCGACATGATCGAGGCCCAGTTTCTGCGGATCGATTACGGCGCGGAAGCCCTGGATATAGCCCTCGTCCACCAGGCGTTTCAGCCTTGCATTGCAGGGCGTCTTCGACAAACCGATGCGGGCGGCAAGCTCGGTCACTGAGATGCGGCCATTGTCGGCCACCGCATCGAGGATCTTCAGGTCGAAACCATCCAGATCGACTGGTTTTGGCGCATCCATAGGAATTATCTCCGTCTACTTCGCCATATTTGGTACTATAGCCTGAAAATGAGCTCCATTAAAGTCTGCGTGAAATTGCATCCTGCGTTACCATCCGTGCATTCAGCCCCTCCGTGATCGAGATTGTACCGATGACCCTTCAAGGCTCCCAGATTTCGCAATCCCCGTCGCCTGCGCCCTTTGCGGACTTCGCTCCTGCCATCCGGCCTCAGTCGGAACTGAGGCAGGCCATCACCGCCGCCTACCGGCTGCCGGAGCACCAGGCGCTTTTGCCGCTTCTGCAGGCGGCAAGGCTTTCGCCGGCGGAAAAGACGACCATTCGCGAAACGGGCCGTACACTGGTTACAGCCCTTCGCGGCAAGAATCGCGGCAGCGGTGTCGAAGGCCTGGTGCATGAGTATTCCCTGTCGAGCCAGGAAGGTGTGGCGCTGATGTGCCTTGCCGAAGCGCTGCTGCGCATTCCCGATACGGCCACCCGCGATGCGCTGATCCGTGACAAGATCTCGGCCGGTGACTGGAAATCGCATCTGGGTGGCGGGCGTTCTCTGTTCGTCAATGCCGCGACCTGGGGCCTGGTCGTCACGGGGAAACTCACGTCCACCGTCAATGACCGCAGCCTTGCAACCGCGCTGACCCGGCTGATTGCCCGCTGTGGCGAGCCGGTGGTGCGCCGTGGGGTCGATATGGCCATGCGTATGATGGGCGAACAGTTTGTGACCGGCGAGACCATTGAGGAAGCGCTGCACCGCGCCCGCCGCATGGAAGATCAGGGCTTTCGCTATTCCTACGATATGCTGGGCGAGGCGGCGACCACCATGTCTGATGCCGAACGCTACTATCGTGACTATGAAAATGCCATCCATGCCATTGGTCGGGCAGCCGCCGGTCGCGGTGTCTATGAAGGTCCGGGCATTTCCATCAAGCTGTCGGCGCTGCATCCACGCTATGTGCGCGCTCAGGCGCAGCGTGTGATGGCGGAACTTCTGCCACGGGTAAAGGCGCTGGCGGCGCTGGCCAAAAGCTATGATATCGGCCTCAATATCGATGCGGAAGAGGCAGACCGGCTGGAACTGTCGCTGGACCTGCTGGAGGAGCTTTGCTTTGACGAGGCGCTCACCGGCTGGGATGGTATCGGCTTTGTCGTACAGGCCTATGGCAAGCGCTGCCCTTTCGTGCTCGATCATATCATCGATCTTGCACGGCGCTCCGGGCACCGCATCATGCTGCGTCTGGTCAAGGGCGCCTATTGGGATGCGGAAATCAAGCGGGCGCAACTGGATGGGCTTGCCGATTTCCCCGTCTATACGCGCAAGGTGCATACGGACGTTTCCTATATCGCCTGTGCCCGCAAGCTGCTCCAAGCGCGCGATGTCATCTTCCCGCAATTTGCCACGCACAATGCCCAGACACTGGCCACGATCTATCATATGGCCGGGCCGGATTTCACCGTCGGCTCTTACGAGTTCCAGTGCCTGCATGGCATGGGCGAGCCGCTTTATGAGGAAGTCGTGGCGGCAGACAGACTTGCGCGCCCCTGCCGCATCTATGCGCCGGTCGGCACGCATGAAACGCTGCTGGCCTATCTCGTTCGCCGGCTATTGGAAAATGGCGCCAACTCGTCCTTCGTCAATCGCATAGGTGATGCGAGCATTGCGGTAGACGAGCTGATTGCTGATCCGGTCGATGTTGTCGAGGCCATGGCCCAGCCGGGCTCGCCGCATGAGAAGATCGCCCTGCCGCCAAACCTGTTCGGCAAGAGCCGGCGCAATTCATCGGGTCTCGATCTCTCCAACGAAGCCGGACTTGCCTCGCTGTCGCAGGCGCTTGTTTCCAGTGTCGCGGTTGAATGGAAGGCCGAACCGCTGCTGGCTTTTGCCGCATCTTTGGAAGCGCCTGAGGCTGTGCTGAACCCCGCTGACCATAGGGATGCGGTGGGTGTGGTCGTTGCGGCCACCGAAAAAGCGGCTGTACAGGCTGTCGAGATGGCGGCTCTGGCCGGTCTTGCCTGGGGTAAGGTTCCGCCTGCTGAGCGGGCAAGCTGCCTGGAGCGGGCGGCCGACGCCCTGGAAGAGCGTATGGCTGAACTTCTCGGCCTCATCATGCGCGAGGCCGGCAAGTCTGCACCCAATGCGATTGCCGAAGTGCGCGAGGCCGTCGATTTCCTGCGTTACTATGCCGAACAGGCCCGGCGCACGCTCGGGGTGTCCCACCGTCCGCTCGGGCCCGTCGTCTGCATTAGCCCGTGGAATTTTCCGCTGGCCATCTTTACCGGCCAGGTGGCGGCCGCGCTGGTGGCCGGCAATCCGGTGCTTGCCAAGCCTGCGGAAGAAACGCCGCTGATTGCCGCTGAAGCCGTGCGCATCCTGCATGCGGCCGGCGTGCCACGCGATGTGTTGCAATTCCTGCCCGGCGATGGCCGCATCGGTGCAGCGCTCGTTGCCGCCCCCCAGACGGCAGCCGTCATGTTCACCGGTTCCACCGAGGTTGCCCGCCTGATCCAGGCGCAGCTTGCCGGGCGCACCTCGCTTTCCGGCAAACCCCTGCCGCTGATTGCCGAAACCGGCGGGCAGAACGCCATGATCGTTGATTCCTCGGCACTTGCCGAACAGGTGGTCGGCGATGTGATTGCCTCGGCTTTCGACAGCGCCGGCCAGCGCTGCTCGGCCCTGCGTGTGCTGTGCCTGCAGGAAGACGTGGCAGAGCGTGTGCTCACCATGCTGAAAGGCGCGCTTGCCGAACTGTCCATCGGAAACACGGATCAGCTTTCCACCGATATCGGTCCGGTCATTAGCGACGAGGCCAAGCGCGGCCTCGACGCGCATATCCAGCGCATGCGCGGGCTTGGCCGGCGGATCCATCAGGCGTCTCTGCCCCCTGAAGCGGAGCGCGGAACCTTTGTTGCGCCCACCATTATCGAGCTTGCCTCCTTAAAGGATCTTCAAAGGGAGGTGTTTGGCCCGGTTCTGCATGTCATCCGCTATCGGCGTAATGATCTGGATCGGTTGATGGACCAGATCAACGAGACGGGCTATGGCCTGACCTTCGGCCTTCATACCCGGCTGGACGAAACGATTGCCCATGTATTGAGCCGGGTAAAGGCCGGCAATCTTTATGTGAACCGCAATGTTATCGGTGCTGTCGTCGGTGTGCAGCCTTTCGGCGGTCGTGGACTTTCCGGAACGGGTCCCAAGGCCGGTGGCCCGCTTTATCTTGGTCGTCTGGTCGAAATGGCGCCGGAACCGCCGCAGCTGAGCTCGGTGCATCTCGATCCGGCGCTGACCGATTTCGCCCGCTTCCTGGAGGAGCGCCAGAAGACTGCACAGGCAAACCTCGCCCGCGCCATCGGCAGCCATTCAGCGCTGGGCGTGGAGCTCGACTTGGCCGGCCCTGTCGGCGAAAGGAATATCTATGCCCTGCATGCCCGTGGCCGCATTCTTCTCTTGCCGCAGACGGAGGATGGCTTGATCACGCAGCTGGCCTGCGTGCTGGCAACCGGCAATAATGCCGTGGTGGATGCACCTGCCGCTCTTCAGGCCGCAGTGGCCGGCCTGCCAGCAAGCGTTACGGCCCGCCTGCGCTTTACCCATGACTGGGCAGCCGATGGATTTATCGCCGGTGCCGTGATCGAAGGCGATGCGGATGTAGTGCGTCTTGCCCAGACACGGATTGCCGATCTGCCCGGACCGCTGGTGCTTGCGCAGTCTGCGCGGGTTGAGGATATGGCAAAACCGGATGCCTATTGCCTGCATTGGCTGCTGGAAGAGGTCTCGACCTCGATCAATACGGCAGCGGCCGGCGGCAATGCCAGCCTGATGGCCATCGGCTGATCCCCTTGCCGTCATCCGGACAGGCTCTATGATGCGCCGCCGGCGGCAAGCCGGCGGACATGAAAGGGTGTTTGCTTGACGGATAGACGATTTCTCACCGTGGCGGCCGGTCTTTTCGCGGTATGGCTCTTGCCCTCGCAAAGTGCCTTCGCCGTCGATTGGAAGGCGGTCGAGCAGGTCAAGACCTATGCCATTGCCGGCACAAGCGGTGCTGATCTTTACGAGGCGATTGGCGCACGTGCACCGGAGGCCCGTGGCGGGCTCGCCATTGCCCATACCAGTTTCAAGCTGACCTGGACGCGGACCTATACGCCGCAGGGGGCTGCCTGCGCCATCACGATGGCGAGACCCAAGGTCATCATCACCTATACGCTGCCAAAACCCTCGGCCAGGCTATCGCCCGATGTCGCGGCCAGCTGGTCGCGCTTCATTGCCGGGGTGGAAAAGCATGAACGCGTGCACGGAGATTTCATCAAGGAACTGGTGCAGCAGATCCAGGATGTCAGCCTTGGCCTTCGTGTGGAGAATGATCCCGCCTGCCAGAAGATCCGCCAGGTGCTGACGGCGCGGCTGGGCGAGCTGTCCAAAGCGGAACGGGCCAGAAATGTCGAGTTTGATCGGGTGGAGCTTAGCCCCGGCGGCAATGTGCACCAGTTGATCCTGGCGCTCGTCAACGGTCCCTGACATCCAGATAAAGAGAAGGCCCGCCGAGGGGTGCCGGCGAGCCTTCTGTTGAGACCGGCAATGCGGCCCCTTTCCCTTGGGAGGAAACTATTCTGCCGGTTGCAGCGAAGCTTGCATGGCAGGCTCTGCCGGCAGGCGGCCGGAAAGTGCTTCCGCAAGCTGTGCCTCGTCCAACTCGTTTTCCCAGCGCGCGACAACAATGGTTGCCACCGCATTGCCGACGAAGTTGGTGAGCGCCCGGCATTCCGACATGAAACGGTCGATGCCGAGGATCAGCGCCATGCCGGCCACGGGAACGGCCGGAACGACCGAGAGCGTGGCTGCCAGCGTGATGAAGCCGGCGCCGGTGATGCCGGCGGCACCTTTGGAGCTCAGCATAGCCACCAGCAGGAGCAGGATCTGGTCGGCAAAGGACAGATGAATATCGGTTGCCTGGGCGATGAACAGCGCTGCCAGCGTCATGTAGATATTGGTGCCATCCAGGTTGAAGGAATAACCCGTCGGGATGACGAGACCGACAACCGAGCGCTTGCAGCCGGCCCGCTCCATCTTCTGCATCAGGCCGGGAAGGGCCGCTTCCGAAGACGACGTGCCCAGAACCAGCAGCAATTCTTCCTTGATGTAGCGCAGCAGCGCCACGATCGAGAAACCGTTATAGCGGGCAACCGCGCCCAGCACGACGAAGACGAAGACCAGCGATGTGAAGTAGAAGGTGCCGATCAGGAAGGCGAGGTTCGCCACCGAGCCGATGCCGTATTTGCCGATGGTAAAGGCCATGGCGCCGAATGCACCAATGGGAGCGGCTTTCATCAGAATGGCGACGAGCTTGAAGATCGGCGCCATTACCGCATGCAGGAAGTCCGTGACCGGCTTGCCGCGTTCGCCAACCATGGCAAGCGAAATACCGAACAGGACCGAGAAGAATAGAACCTGAAGAATGTCACCATCGGCAAAGGCGCCGACAATGGTCGTCGGGATGATGTTCATCAGGAAACCGGTAATGGTCGATTCATGCGCCTTGCTGGCATAGGTCGATACCGCCTTGGCATCGAGCGTGGCCGGATCGATGTGCATGCCGGCACCCGGCTGCACGACATTGGCAACGATCATTCCTATGGCCAGTGCCAGCGTCGAGAAGACCAGGAAATAGAGCATGGCCTTGCCCGCGACACGGCCAACCTTCTTGAGGTCCGACATGCCGGCAATGCCGGTGGCCACGGTCAGGAAGATCACCGGTGCGATGATCATCTTCACCAGACGAATGAAGGCGTCGCCCAGCGGCTTCAGCGCGGCGCCGAGATCCGGATTGAAATGGCCGAGCAGGATGCCGGCGACGATCGCCACCAGAACCTGAACGTAAAGCTGCCGATAGAGCGGAATTTTGCCGCGCGGCGCCGCGGCATCGAGATGCAAATCCATGCGATAGATCCTCCATCGCGCCCCAACCGAAGCGGCTCTCCCGGGGCGGTCTTTTGATAATGACAAGACGATCAGCAAGCGGCGTGCCAGATCGAGGGGCTCCGGCAAGCATCTGATTCAAAAGTAATATTTTATCGACCCTCAAAAGGCCTGCTGTCGTTTGTGTGATATTCCGCACGGACGAGCTTGTATTTTTGGCGGATTAATGCACAAAATGGCAAATGTCTGACGCAATAGTCCCGTCCCCTTTGTTGTTCTGGCGTCGTTTCGGCGTGCAGGGTCGTGTCTGGCTGGTATTCGGCCTGTCGGCCTGTCTTCTGCTGGCGACCGCGCTTCTGGCGACACGCCATTTTGCCACGGTAACGGCTCTGGCCGGTCTCGAGCGGCAGGGGCGCGTCGATGCGGGGCTGAAAGTGGCGCTGTTGCGGGCCGTGCTGGAGCGGCCGCGCTCCCTGCCGCTTCTTCTGTCGCGCGATCGCGATGTGGAGGACGCGTTACAGGTGCCGGTGGCGGGCCGCATCGAGGATCTGAACCGCAAGCTTGAAGATCTGGTCCTCGGCACCAATGCCGCCGTGCTCTATGTGATTGACACGCGCGGCATTACGATTGCCTCCAGCAATTGGCGCGAGCCATCGAGTTTTGTCGGCAGCGACTATGCGTTCCGCGAGTATTTCTCGCAGGCCATGCGGGATGGAAGGGCCGAGCATTTCGCGCTGGGTAGCGTCAGCGGTCGGCCTGGCCTCTACATTTCCCATCGCGTTGAAAGCGCTGGAAAGCCGATCGGCGTCGTGGTCGTGAAGGCGGAGTTCGATCAGCTGGAATCCGATTGGCGCGATGCGCTTCGCCCCACATTCGTCACGGATGAGAATGGCCTGGTTCTGGTGACCAGCATTGCCTCCTGGCGGTTCATGAGCCTCGGCATCGCCTCTTCTGACGTCTTGCAAGCGGTGCGTGCCAGCCTGCAGTTCGGACATGCCGCCCTTGCGGCCCTGCCCATCCGGCAGATACAAACCTTCGCCGAGGGCGGCCAGTTGATCGAGACCGTGCTGCCGGGCAAAAGTCTGGCGCGCTATGTCGCCGTTGCCGTGCCTGTCCCCTCCACCCCTTGGACACTGAACTATCTGCTGCCGGTGGAGCCGGCGCTGGCGTCAAGCATTCGCCAGGCGCAACTGTCGATGCTGCTGGTGCTCGCACCACTTCTGGCGTTCGGCGCATTTCTGATCCGCCGTCGCCAGACAATACTGGCGAAGATTGCGACCGAGCAGGCGGCACGTCAGGAACTGGAACGCCGGGTGGTCGAGCGCACCCAGGCGCTGACGCAGGCGCGCGACCGGTTGCAGGCGGAAATCACCGATCATCGCGTGACCGAGGAACGGCTGCAAGGCGTGCAGCAAGAGCTTGTGCAGGCCAATCGCCTGGCCATTCTGGGGCAGGTGGCCGCCGGCGTCGCGCATGAGATCAATCAGCCCGTGGCAACCATCCGTGCCTATGCCGACAATGCCCGGATCTTTCTGGAGCGCGCCCAGTCGGGCCCAGCCGGAGAAAATTTGCAGGAAATCGCAAGGCTCACCGACCGGATCGGCACCATTACCGAGGATCTGAAGGCGCTGTCGCGCAAGGGGCGCTCGGCGCCGGAGCCGGTGTGTCTTGCCGATGTGATGAGCGGTGCGGTCCTGCTGCTGAAAAGCCGGTTTGCCGGACGCCTCGACCTGCTGACGCTTGACCTGCCGGATCGTCAGCTCTTGGTACTGGGCAATCGGCTGCGGCTGGAACAGGTGGTGATCAACCTGTTGCAGAATGCGCTGGAAGCCATCGAGCCGCAACCGCAAGGCCGTGTGCATGCCTTTGCCATTGCCGATGCGGGTAATGTGACACTGGTGATCGAGGACAATGGCCCGGGCATTCCGGCGACCGTGCTCGACCAGTTGTTTACCCCGTTCAACAGTTCCAAGGAAGCGGGTCTCGGCCTCGGCCTGGTGATCGCCAAGGATATCGTCAGCGATTATGGCGGGCGCATTACCGTCGAAAGCAGCATGTCCGGCACCCGTTTTGGCGTCGTACTCACAAAGGCTTCTCCATGAACCAGTCATGCCCTGTCATCCTGATCGACGACGACCGTGACCTGTTGCGCGCCACGGCCCAGACACTGGATCTGGCTGGCTTTTCCGTCACCGCCTGCGGCTCGGCGCGGGAGGCCCTGCCGCTTCTCCATCCGATGTTTTTCGGGGTGATCGTCTCGGATATCCGCATGCCGGGCATCGATGGGCTGGAACTCTTTGAGCGGGTGAAGTCGATTGATGCGGATATACCGGTTATCCTAGTGACCGGGCACGGCGATATTCCGATGGCAGTCAAAGCCATCCGTGACGGCGCCTATGACTTTATCGCAAAGCCCTTTGCTGCCGACCGGCTGGTACAATGCGTGCGCCGCGCGGGTGAAAAGCGTGGTCTCGTTCTGGAAAATCGCCAATTGCGCCAAAGCGTGGAAGGGGAAGAGGATGACCTCTCGCTGATTGGCCAGACACTGGTGATGGAGCGGCTGCGCCGGACGCTGAAACAGATCGCTGATACGGATGTCGATGTCCTGCTGACCGGCGAGACGGGCACCGGCAAGGAAGTGGTGGCGAGCCTGCTGCATCGCTGGAGCCGGCGTTCGCGCGGCAATTTCGTCGCCTTGAATTGTGGCGCGCTACCCGAACAGATCATGGAAAGCGAGCTGTTCGGCCACGAGCCCGGGGCCTTCACCGGCGCACAGAAGCGCCGTGTTGGACGCATCGAGCATTCCAGCGGCGGGACGCTGTTTCTCGATGAGATCGAAAGCATGGCGCAGGCAACACAGGTGCATATGCTGCGCGTGCTGGAAATGCGGGAAGTGACGCCGCTTGGCACCAACGAGGTGCGCCCCGTCGATCTGCGCGTTGTGGCCGCCGCCAAGCTGGATCTCGGCGATCCGGCGCAGCGGCGCGATTTTCGCGAGGACCTTTATTATCGCTTGAACGTGGTGACGCTCTCCATCCCGCCGCTGCGCGAACGTCGTGATGACGTGCCGCTGCTGTTCCGGCATTTCGCCCAGCGGGCCGCCGAGCGCTTCCGCCGCGACGTGCCGGATTTGACCGCCTCTGTATCCAGCTATCTCCTCAAGCATGAATGGCCTGGCAATGTGCGGGAGCTGACCCACTATGCCGAACGCTTCGTGCTGGGTCTTGAGCCGGATAATGATAAGCTGCCTTTGGTCGCGACCGACCTATCGCACACCATTGGTGATGCGCTGCCGGAACGCATGGCGCGGGTGGAGGCTGATATCATCCGCCAGACCCTGCAGGCCCATGAGGGAGACGTGCGCCGCACGATCGAGGCGCTCGGCATTCCCCGCAAGACCTTCTACGACAAGCTGCAGCGGCACGGCATCGTGCGCGGTGAGTTTTCCGGGCGTGACTGACGGGGTGAGCGCCACCTATTTCAGTACAAGCACTGATTTTCGAAACAGCCGAATGCTCGCCCCGAGAAAGACGAGGCCCATTACGATCATGACGAGGAGTTCATTCCAGATGACGGAAAGTCCGGCACCCCGATAGACGATCGCCTGCATGAAGCTGATATAGTGGCGCGACGGTAGGAACCAGGTGACATATTGCAGCCAGTCCGGCTGGCTCTCCACCGGCGTCATGCCGCCGGACAGGATCATCATCGGCATGACCGTCAACAGCATCAGTAGCGCAAACTGTGCCATGGTCCGGGCAACCGTGCCGAGAAAGATGCCGATGGCGGCGGCGGCAAACAGATAGATGGCGGTGCCGCACAAGAGCAGCAGGCGCGAGCCTGCAATCGGCACGTCCAGTATCCCCTCGACGACGATTAGCATGGAGAGCGTGAAGGACACAAAGATCACCAGTCCATTGGCCCAGACCTTGGCAACCGCGATCTCGAAAGCGGTCAGCGGCATCACCATCAGATGCTCCAGCGTGCCATGCTCGCGTTCGCGCAAAAGCGCGGCGCCTGTCAGCACGATGGTCAGGAGCGAGAGCTGGTCACCCAGTGCGACGACGGAGCGGAACCAGGCCTGCGTACCATTGGGGTTGAAGGCACGGCGCAGGACCAGGCCCTGTTCCAGGCTGCGGTTGGCTGGTATGCCGCCCGCATAGCGTTGAACCTCCGTCTGCACCATGTTCTGAATATAGGCCGCCCCGATGGATGCCTGCTGGACGGCGGTCGCATCGATATTCAACTGCACGGACGCGTCGCGTCCAGAGCGGATATCGCGCTCGAAATCCGGGGGAATGACGAGGATGAAGGTATAATGGCCCTGGTCCATCGCTGAATCGATGGCATCTGCATCGATTGCCTCTGCCGATTTAAAGTATGGTGGGTAAAAGAGGGCGGTAATGCCGCGCGACAGTGACGATTGGTCCTCATCGACGATGGCGATGGCTGCGTTATGGATGGTTTCCCCGGTGCCGGTGGCCTGGGAATAGATGCTGAAGCCGAAGGAGAAGATGATGAAGATCACCATGACAGTGTCTTTCATCAGGGACTGAAGCTCTTTCAGGCCCAGCCACAGGATGTTGTACAATTTCTCCATCGCTTCAGGCTTCCTGCTTCTTGAGAAAAAGCGCCGTCGTGAAAAGGAAAACGGGCCCAAAGATTGCCATCACCAGCAGTTGCGGCACCATACTGGACAAACTCAATCCCTTGGTGAATGCGCCGACGCTCATCTGCATGTAGTAAGTGGTCGGCCAGATCGAGCCCATCAGCCGGGCACTGCCTTCCAGCGTGGAGACCGGTTGCAACATGCCGGAGAACTGGATGGTGGGCAAAAGTGCAAGGACGGCAGCCACGAACACGGCCGAGACCTGGTTCGTGGTGAAGGTGGAGACCAGGAGGCCAAAGCCCAGTGCGGCGATGCTGTAGAGGAGTGCGCCGATGGTCAGCGCAAGCCCGCTTCCTTTCAAGGGCACGTCAAAGACGAAGATCACCGTTGCCGTCATGACCGCGAAATTAATCAGTCCGATCGCGATATACGGCAATTGCTTGCCCACCAGGAATTCCAGCCGGCGCGTTGGCGTCACGTAGAAATTTGTGATCGTGCCGATTTCCTTTTCGCGCGTGACGCTGACCGCCATCAGGATGGCGAGAAACAGCATCAGCAAGATGGCCGGAACGGAGGGTCCCATCGCATAGATGCTTTCGCTGGTCGGATTGTAGCGATGCCGATTCAACATGGAGAAGTTACCCAGCGCATCTGCCGATGAAAGACCGCTTGCCCAGGTGCTGTGCGCCTGTTCGACATAGCTTTCGATCGTTGCCGAACGCAGCGTATTGGCACCGTCGATCCAGGCCGAGACCTGCCAGGAGCCGTTCGTCTTCACGTCACGCCCGAAGCCTTCCGGAATTTCCAGCGCAAGCGTGATATCGGCGGCTTTGAGGCGCGCATCCATCTCCTGCGCTGAGTGGATCGGTGACTTCTCGATGAAGTAGCGCGATCCCTGGAAGTTGCTGAGATAATCCCGGCTGTCGGCGGTCTGGTCCCGGTCATAGACGGCAAAGGAAAGATCGGTCACGTCGCTTGATGTGCCGTAGCTGAAGATCAGAAGCAGGATCAGCGATCCGAAAAAGGCAAAGGCAACCCGCACCGGATCACGTGCCAGCGCCAGGGTCTCGCAATTGCTCCAGGCAAGAATGCGCCGCCAGCTGTCACGCACCGGATTGCGGCCGGGTGGCTTTGTGCTCAAAATCTCCGGCGCCGTTTGCGCTTCAGGCTCGGTTTTTGTTCCTGTCGCCTTTTCGATGAAAGAAACGAAGGCCTTTTCCAATTCCTCTTCGCCGCTTGCTGCCAACACGTTCTGCGGCGTATCGCAGATCAGCACATGGCCGGCATGCATCAACGAAATGCGGTCGCAGCGCATTGCCTCGTTCATGAAATGGGTGGATACGAAAATCGTCACCTTCTGTTGGCGCGACAGGTCCGCGAGGATCCGCCAGAAGGCGTCGCGTGCCTGCGGATCGACACCGGAGGTCGGCTCGTCGAGGATCAGCAATTGTGGATCGTGCACCACGGCGACCGCTAGCGAGAGACGTTGGCGCAGTCCAAGCGGCAGGTCTCCCGCCTCTTGGTCGGCATGGTCTGCAAGATCGAACTGGGCTATCAGCGCTTGCGCACGCTCGTCGGGCGTCGGCAGATGGTAAAGGCGCGCGTGAAGCACAAGGTTCTGGCGCACCGTCAGTTCGCTGTAGAGCGAAAAGGCCTGCGACATGAAGCCTACCCGCCGCCGCGTCGAGAGATCATTGGCATCCACCGGATGGCCGTAGATCTCCGCCACGCCGTCGCTTGGGGCCAGAAGGCCGGTCAGCATGCGCATGGTGGTTGTCTTGCCGCATCCGTTCGAGCCAAGGAAGCCGAAGATCTCGCCTTTGGCAATGTCGAAGCTGACATCGCTGACGGCGGTGAAATCACCAAAGCGGCAGGTAAGGTTGCGAGCGCGGATGATCGGCTCACCAAGCTCGTCCTTGAAGGCGGGGATCACGAGCTTTTCGGCGCTCGGCGCTCCGTCACCGGCCTGCAGTGCGACAAACACCTCTTCGAGGTCGGTTCTGCCGGTCTTAGCCCGCAATTCGCCAAGCGTGCCAGAGGCGAGGATGCGTCCGTCATCGACGGCGGCAATCCAGTCGCATTGCTCCGCCTCGTCCATGTAGGCGGTCGAGAAAATCACGCTCATTTCGGGACGTTCCCCGCGCAACTCCTCAATCAGCGTCCAGAACTGGCGCCGTGACAGAGGATCGACGCCGGTGGTGGGCTCATCGAGGATCAGCAGGTCGGGATCATGGATGAGCGCGCAGCAAAGGCCGAGCTTCTGCTTCATGCCGCCGGACAGTTTTCCGGCCGGTCGATCGAGGAACGGCGAAAGGCCGGTGGCACCGGCAAGCCGCGTGATACGGGCGTCCCGCTCGCGATAATCCTGGCCGAACAGCTTGCCGAAGAAATGCAGGTTGTCGCGAACACTGATTTCCTGGTACAGGTTCTTGCCGAGACCCTGCGGCATATAGGCAATGCGGCGGCACACACGGTTGCGGTGCCGGCTGCTGCGCATGTCGCCGCCCAGTACCTCGATCTCTCCCACCTGTGCCTTGCGAACCCCGGAGATCAGACCGAGAAGCGTCGATTTGCCCGCGCCGTCCGGCCCGATGAAACTGACCATCCGGCCGGACGGTACATTCAGGTCGATCTTGGAGATCGCGTCGACATCACCATAGCGGTGGGTGACGGCCGAAAGGCGGACGACCGTCTCAGGTTCGGCCGCCATGCTCATTCCTCCACATCGAGCGGATCGCCCGCAATGCGCTTTTGCAGAAATTCCGGCCAGGTGGGCTTTTCGGAGCCGATCCACACATAGCCGACGCCGCGCGCGCCCGTCTTGACGATATCGATATGTCGCTCGATGAGGCTCTGTGATGTACGAAGCCTGACGCGGAACATCAACTTGTCACGCTCGCTGCGGGTTTCCACCTGTTTCGGGGTAAACTGCGCATCCGGCGAGACGAAGCTGACGCGCGCCGGCACCGCTATATCCGTGCCGTCCGGTGCAATACGGGCCGGAGAGCCGACCGCCAGCCGGATCGCCTGCTCGGACGGTACGAACATTTCGAAATAAACCTGCTCCAGATCCACGATGGTCAGAACCTTGCCGCCGCTGGCAACTACTTCGCCCGGATTGGCAAGCCGGTAAAGCACGCGGCCACGCACGGGAGACGACAGCGTATTGTCGGCAATCTGTGTATCGGCGAGCGCCACAAGGGCCTGTGCCGCCTCGACCGAACGCTCTGCGGCGGCCACATGCTGGCGGGCGGCCGCCAGAACGGCTTTCGAGGCGTCGCGGTTGGACAGGCTTTCGTTCAAGGCTTCCTGCGTCACCGCCCCTGTCGCGGCAAGTTTTGTCTTGCGTGCCACGTCGTCCTCGCGAAACCGCAGTTCGGCTGCTCTCTGGTCAACCGTTGCACCCGCCTCGATCTTGGAGGCTTCCGCATAGGCGACATCGGCGGCATATTTGGCGCGCTGGGCCTGCAGTTCTGCCGTATCGATCTGCGCCAGAACCTGGCCGGGCTCGACCTTGTCACCCTCGCGCACGGTGACATTCACCAGCCGGCCGGCACTTTTGGTGGCAATATCCACCTGATCCGATTCCACCCGGCCATTGCCGCCATAGAGTTCGGGCGGCATCAGGTTTTGTTGCGCTTTCCAGTAGCTCCAGCCGCCATAACCTGCCGCCGCAACCAGGCAGGCAATGACCAGAATTGGAGTGATCGGCTTGCTCATCGGAGCCTCCATGTTACGAGCCCCTCGGGGCATGGCCGGCCGCGGCATGTTCCGTGGTCGATGGCCAGACCCTAGCCGCCGATACCCGATCAACCTTGACGTAGATCAAGAAACGACAGGTCCTCGGTATTTTCCCGGAGCGAGCGCTATGTCCCTCAATTTGCTTTCTATGAAGCCCTGCCTGAGCAAGTGACAGGGTTGCAGAGGTTGAGATTGGCAGGTTGTTTCGGGCGCAATTGTCGTCTTTTGCGTCAGCGCTGTTGCGACCAGCAGTCAGGGCCAAAATGTCAGCAACATTCGCATCGCTGGGGTGGCTGAAGTGCAGATCATATTTGAATATTTGTGCGCTGCCGTATAAGCCTACATTTCTAGCCAATCTTTAGCCCGGATATACTGTCTGCCGGGGGTTCAGCGAGAGAGATAAATGCGTATCACGATGATCGGTGCCGGCTATGTGGGTCTGGTGTCGGGTGTGTGTTTTGCCGATTTCGGCCATCACGTCACCTGCGTTGATAATGTCGAGGAAAAGGTGGAGGCGCTACGCTCCGGGGTGATCCCGATCTATGAGCCAGGCCTCGACGAGTTGGTGAAGTCGAATGTCAAGGGCGGTCGCCTGACTTTCACCACGGACCTCAAGAGCGCAGTCGCAGATACCGACGTCGTGTTTATCGCGGTCGGCACACCCTCGCGTCGTGGCGACGGCCATGCGGACCTCTCCTATGTGTATGCCGCAGCCCGTGAGATCGCCCATGCCATGACAGGTTTCACAGTGGTGGTGACGAAATCCACCGTGCCTGTCGGCACCGGTGACGAGGTGGAGCGGATCATTCGCAGTGAGCGTCCGGATGCGGATTTCGCCGTCGTCTCCAATCCGGAATTCCTGCGCGAAGGTGCGGCGATCTCGGATTTCAAGCGACCCGACCGAATTGTCATCGGCTCTGAAGATGAGCGCGCCAGCGAGGTTATGCGCGAGGTTTACCGGCCGCTCTACCTTAATTCCGCGCCACTGTTCTTCTGCGATCGCCGAACGTCGGAACTGATCAAATATGCCGGCAACGCCTTCCTCGCGATGAAGATCACCTTCATCAACGAAATGGCAGATCTGTGCGAAAAAGTCGGCGCCGACGTGCAGAAGGTCGCCAAGGGCATTGGGCTGGACAAGCGCATCGGCGACAAGTTCCTGCATGCAGGCCCAGGCTATGGCGGGTCGTGCTTCCCGAAGGATACGATGGCTCTGGTCAAGACCGCCCAGGACCATGACAGCCCGGTTCGCCTGATCGAGGCGACGGTGGCGGTCAATGATACCCGCAAGCGCGCCATGGCCCGCAAGGTCGTGGCGGCCTGCGGCGGTTCGGTACGCGACAAGAAAATCGCCGTTCTCGGCCTCACCTTCAAGCCGAACACCGATGATATGCGCGATGCACCGTCGCTCTCCATCATCCAGGCATTGCAGGACAATGGCGCCATCGTTCACGCCTACGATCCCGAAGGCATGGAAACCGCACGCGGTATGCTGCCGGGTGTGGAATTCGGCGCCAACCCTTACGCTATTGCCGAAGGCGCCGATGCCCTGGTGCTGGTGACCGAATGGGACGAATTCCGGGCGCTGGATTTCCGTCGCCTGAAGTTGCTGATGGCGCAATCGGCCATTGTCGATCTGCGCAATGTCTATCCGGCCGAAGAAGTCACCCGTTACGGCTTCCAGTATTACAGCGTCGGGCGATAAACCGTCTCTGCAAGCCCTTTGCCTTTGCGCACAGGGCTTGCCTTCCCGTCCTGTGCTGGCGATCGGATAGATGCACAGGCCAGCGATGGTCCCGCATTCCTTGGCGAGAGACGTGCTGGGTGCGGACATGCCGCATCAAAAAAATGTCAAATAATGCTTGTGAAAACAAAAGTGGTCGTCTATATCGGCGCCACTGGTCACGGAGTGTAGCGCAGTCTGGTAGCGCACCACGTTCGGGACGTGGGGGTCGAGTGTTCGAATCACTCCACTCCGACCAGTTTAAAACTCCCGAATTTTTCTTGAACGCCGAAAACAGCTAGGCCTGTGCCGAGACGGCAATAGTATTCCTCAGTGAAGTCTCGCTCTCTTGTTCCAGCAGGCGCCTGACTTCGTCAGCCGGCAAGGCACGGCCAAACAGATAGCCCTGGCCATAGGTGCAGCCCATTCCGGCCAGCGACGCCAGTTGGTCACTTGTCTCGATGCCTTCGGCGGTCGTCGGGACATCGAGGCCTATCCCGAGGCCGACTATGGCCTTGACGATCTTTTCCTGTCTTTCCTGGTCCTTGAAAGAGGCGACGAAGC
Organism: Rhizobium sp. FY34; assembly: GCF_005222845.1. Taxonomy (GTDB): domain Bacteria; phylum Pseudomonadota; class Alphaproteobacteria; order Rhizobiales; family Rhizobiaceae; genus Neorhizobium. Next base: position 61,229 of record NZ_STFZ01000007.1, read on the forward strand.
TGCGGTCGATCTTGATCTTGTCGAAGCTGAAATTGGAGAGCTGGGCAAGGCTCGAATAGCCGGTGCCGAAATCGTCCAGTGCCACGGAGATACCGGCCGTACGCAACTCGCTCAAAATGGTGGCTGCTGTCTGGATGTCGTTGATCAGTGCCGTTTCAGTGATCTCGATTTCCAAGCGACGCGGATCAAATCCGGTCTCCATGAGAATGCGCAGGATGCGCAGGCCCAGAAGCTTGTCCTGCAACTGCACCGGCGAGATGTTGAAGGATAGCGTAATATCCTTCGGCCAGTGTCCAGCCTCCTCGCAGGCCTGTCGCAGCAGGCGGTCGGTAAGCTCCATGATCAGGCCACTTTCTTCGGCCAGCGGAATGAATTCCAAGGGCAGGATTGCCGTGCCGTCTTCCAGGTACCAGCGCGCCAGCGCCTCGAAGCCGCAGACCTTGCCGCTGTGAAGGTCGATGATCGGCTGGTAAAATGGCTTGATACCGTCATAGGCGATTGCGTGGCGCAGGTTGCGTTCGGCGAGGCCCCGCGCCCGCAGCCGTTCCGCCATCTCCTTGTCGAAAGCGCGCAGCACGCCGCGTCCCGCAGCCTTTGCCGCATACATGGCCGCATCCGCATCGCGAAGACAATCGACAGCCTTGCCGCCATTATCCGGCCATGTGGCAAGGCCGATGCTGGCACCGATATCGAGTGAGACACCCTGATAGGGGACTGGCTGATTCAGCGATTGCAGGAGCGCCCGCGCAACCGGTGCTGCCATTGATGGCGTATCGACGATGACCAGGAATTCATCGCCGCCGAGGCGAAAGATGTTGGTATCGGGAACCTGCTCGCGCAGCCGTTCGGCCACCACCTGGAGCACCAGATCGCCGGCATGATGGCCATTCAGGTCGTTGATGCGCTTGAAGCCGTCGAGGTCTATGACCAGCAGCGAGAAACTGCGCTTGGCGCTTGCCTTGCGGTCATAGGCTGCAAGTGTCCTGTCCAGGCTGTGTCGGTTCTTCAAGCCGGTCAGCTGATCGTGCAGGGCCATCCAGTCCACCTGCCTTTCGGCCATCTGGCGGTGGCGGCGCTCGGTTCTCAGATCCCAGATCCGCAATATGCCATAGACGATGCTGAGGATGCCGATGATGACAATGGCAAGCAGGATCTCGTCCAACTCGTAGGCCTCGTGCGTATCCGCAAACCGGATGACCGCCTCAAACGCATCATACTTCTGCGCGAAGGCGAAGAAGAGGATACCGATCAGTGCAAGGCCTAAGCCCTGCCAAGTTGCCTTGCTTGCAGACAGTCGCATGATAATCGCCGTTCTGGCTGCCGTCATGGCAAGGTGCGGGGCCGGCATGCCCGTCAAGGCTGGAGGATGGAGCGAACATCTTAAAGAGTTGCTAAATCAACTTTAACGTGTTTTTTGTCGGGGCACCCCTCGCGCTTCCCATTGATTCAGATCAAGGCTCGCCTTGCCGGGCCGTGGGATGGCTACGAACGGAGGGGTTTGTCGGCCATGTCGATCCTGACCCCGTGACTGTTCGCCTTGGGGGATGTTCCGATGAACAATACCGTACCGATCGTGGCACTCACCATAGGGGCGTTCCTGGCGCTTCTTGGTGCAGGTTTTGCCCACGACGATCTCTTCTCAGCCCATATGTGGGTTCTATTCTTTACTTTGCTTGCCAGCACGATCGTCCTGCTGCGTCGCGTTCAGTTCGCGCCGGCCGCCAGATCCGTGCGCCCGTCCGATCCTGACGCCTATTTCGATGAAGTGATCAAATACGGCACGATTGCCACCGTGTTTTGGGGCGTGGTGGGCTTTCTGGTCGGTGTTGTCGTGGCTCTCCAGCTGGCTTTTCCGGACCTTAACTTCGGTCCCTGGTTCAATTTCGGGCGCATGCGTCCGCTGCACACGTCTGCGGTGATTTTCGCCTTCGGCGGCAATGCCCTAATCTGTACGTCGCTCTATGTCGTGCAGCGCACCTCGCGCGCGCGGCTGTTCGGCGGCGAAGGTCTCGGCTGGTTCGTCTTCTGGGGCTATCAGCTGTTCATCGTCATGGCGGCGACCGGTTACCTGCTCGGCATTACACAAGGCAAGGAATATGCAGAACCGGAATGGTACGTGGATATCTGGCTGACTGTGGTCTGGGTCGCCTATCTCGTTGTCTTCCTCGGCACGATCCTGAAGCGTAAGGAGCCGCATATCTATGTGGCCAACTGGTTCTATCTCGCCTTCATCGTGACGATTGCCATGCTGCATGTCGTCAACAATCTGGCAATCCCTGTCTCCTTCCTTGGCGTCAAGAGCTATTCGGCCTTTGCCGGTGTTCAGGATGCGCTGACGCAGTGGTGGTACGGCCACAACGCCGTCGGCTTCTTCCTAACGGCCGGCTTCCTGGGCATGATGTATTATTTCGTGCCCAAGCAGGCCGGGCGCCCGGTCTATTCCTATCGCCTGTCGATCATCCACTTCTGGGCGCTGATCTTCATGTATATCTGGGCCGGCCCTCACCACCTGCACTATACGGCTCTGCCGGATTGGGCGCAGACGCTGGGCATGGTCTTTTCCATCATGCTCTGGATGCCCTCCTGGGGTGGCATGATCAACGGCCTGATGACGCTGTCTGGTGCCTGGGACAAGATCCGCACCGATCCGATCATCCGTATGATGGTGATTGCCATCGCCTTCTACGGTATGTCCACCTTCGAAGGCCCGATGATGTCGGTTAAGGCTGTCAACTCGCTCAGCCACTATACGGAGTGGACAATCGGCCACGTGCATTCGGGCGCACTCGGCTGGGTCGGCATGATTTCCTTCGGAGCGATCTATTTCCTGGTTCCCAAGCTGTGGCACCGCAACCGGCTCTACAGCATGGCCATGGTCAACTGGCACTTCTGGCTCGCCACGCTCGGCATCGTTGTCTACGCCGCCGTCATGTGGGTCGCCGGTGTGCAGCAGGGCCTGATGTGGCGCGAGTATGACGATCAGGGTTTCCTAGTCTACTCTTTTGCCGAAGCTGTTGCCGCCATGTTCCCCTATTACGTGCTGCGTGCCGTCGGCGGCATCATGTATCTCGCCGGTTCGCTGATCATGGCCTTCAACATCACCATGACCATCCTCGGTTACGAGCGGCAGGAAACGCTTCCGGGCACTGTGCCCGCAAGCCTCCAGCCGGCTGAATAAGGAGCTGCTTTCATGTCTCTTCTGGACAAGCATCATTTCGTTGAGCGCAATGCAACACTGCTCCTGGTCGGTTCGCTTCTGGTCGTTTCCATTGGCGGCATCGTGGAAATCGCGCCGCTTTTCTACCTGGAAAACACCATCGAAAAGGTGGAGGGCATGCGGCCTTATGCGCCGCTGGAGCTGGCCGGGCGCAATATCTACATCCGTGAAGGATGTTATGTCTGTCACAGCCAGATGATCCGCCCGTTCCGCGATGAAGTGGAACGCTATGGTCACTACTCGCTGGCGGCTGAATCCATGTATGATCACCCGTTCCAGTGGGGGTCCAAGCGCACCGGGCCTGATCTTGCCCGTGTCGGGGATCGCTATTCCAACGAATGGCATGTGCAACATCTGGTACGTCCGCGCGACGTCGTGCCGGAATCGATCATGCCATCCTATGCCTTCCTCAAGGAAACGCCGCTCAAGGTGACGGATGTCACCATGGAGCTGAAGGCTAACAGCCTGGTCGGCGTGCCCTATAGCGAAGAGATGATGGCCAATGCCAAGGCAGACCTTGCCGCGCAGGCCAATCCGAATGCCGATACCACCGGCCTTCTGGCGCGCTACCCGAAAGCCAAGGTCGGCGATTTCGATGGCGATCCGGCAAAGCTCACCGAGATGGATGCGTTGATTGCCTATTTGCAGATGCTCGGCACGCTGGTCGACTTCTCGACCTATGACGATGCCACCGGTTATCGTTGAGGAGGATTGGATCATGGAAGTCTACACGGCAATGCGTCACTTCGCCGATAGCTGGGGTCTCCTGGCAATGACCATCTTCTTCATCGGCGTGGTGGTCTCCACCATTCTTCCCGGCGCGAAGACCTCGGCAAACGAGGCCGCAAAAATCCCTCTGAAGGAGGATTGATCATGGCCGACAAACATATTGATGATGTCAGCGGCGTCGAAACCACCGGCCATGAATGGGACGGAATTCGCGAGTTGAACAACCCGCTGCCGCGCTGGTGGCTCTGGACCTTCTACGCCACGATTGTCTGGGCGATCGGCTATATGGTGGTCTATCCGGCCATTCCGCTGGTCACCGATGCGACCAAGGGTGTGCTCGGCTATTCAAGCCGCGCCGAACTGGCAAGCGAGATGGTCGGCGCAAAGGCCGCTCAAGGCAGCATGCTGGAAAAGATCTCCACGTCGTCGCTGCAGGAAATCCTTGCCGATCCGCAGATGACGCAATTTGCCACGGCTGCCGGTGCCGCTGCCTTCAAGGTCAACTGCGTGCAGTGCCATGGGTCCGGTGCCGCAGGTGGCGCCGGTTATCCGAACCTCAATGATGATGACTGGCTCTGGGGCGGTGACATCGATCAGATCCACCAGACGATTGCCCATGGCATACGCTCAGTCGATGACCCGGATACGCGTGCATCGGAAATGCCGGCCTATGGCGAGATCCTGCAGCCCCAGGAAATTCGTCAGGTTGCCGCCTATGTGGTCAGCCTGACCGGCAAGCCGCGCGATGCAGCGATGATCGAGCCCGGCAAGCAGTTGTTTGCCGACAATTGCGCCGCCTGCCATGGTGAAAATGCCAAGGGTAACCGGGAATTCGGTGCACCGAACCTGGCCGATGCCATCTGGCTGAAGGCGCAAGGGGAGGCGGGGATTGCCCAGCAGGTCCGCCAGCCAAAGCATGGCATGATGCCGGGCTGGCAGGTGCGTCTGGGCGATACGACCGTCAAGCAGCTGGCCGTCTACATTCACGCGCTGGGCGGCGGCGAGTAATCCATTTCGCCAAGATGCTGCAAGCTTATTCCGGCCGGGGCGCGAATGCCCCGGTCGTTCGTCATGAAGACGGTGCAGGCAAGCGCTTCGGCGGTCGCCATATGCAAGGCATCGATCAGCCTCATATTCATCTCAGCACCCAGTTGCGCGGCGCGCTCGATGATGGCCAAGGTGACTGGTGCAAGTGACATGAAATCCGGGTTCTGAAGCAGCATTCTATAGGCTGAAACGAGATCTTCACCGTAGCGCCAGGCGCCGCGAAGGCACTGCTCCCAGCACCAGCTCACTGGAATGCAAACTATCGCGGCGGCCCACACAGTCAGACAGCAGCTGGCGGACCTGTGCCTTTCGCGCCGGGTCACCCTCGTTGAAATAGATCAAAATATTCGCGTCAACGTATATTCTGTCAGTCATTGATCATGCGTCGCCGCGAAAGATACGGATGTCTTCGAGGATGCTGTCATCCGACCTGCATATGTTGCGGCGGGACGCCTCATCGAAGAGCTGGTCGAGCAAGCGCACCTTGGCCGGCCGGGGATCCTCTTCCATACCGTCCGTCGCCTCATCCGGAAGATGCGCCTTGAGCGCGTCCAGAATGACGTCTGCGCGTGAATTGCTCGTGCGTGTCGACACGCTGTCGATGCGCGACAGAAGCTCGTCCGTCACTTCGATTTCCAGTTTGTGCAGGCCCATGGGTCTCTCCACTTTGCGCTTCATCCTACCCCATAGTCCGGCTCTTTTCCAGAATGAGCGCAAAGGTCGCAAGCCTCAATTGATTTCGGTCAAGGAATGGACCGGTCATTGAAGGCAAGGATGGGCAACAAAGGATGGAAGCCCATGCCGATCGAGACCGCACGCCCAGATCCGTCAGATCAATCCAAGCCGGAAAACCACGAAACTGGCTCGGGTCAACCGGCGCAGCCGCTCTATGCGTCGCGCAAGAAGATCTTTCCAAAGCGGGCCGAAGGCCGCTTTCGGCAGTTCAAATGGCTTGTCATGGCCATTACGCTCGGCATTTATTACCTGACGCCCTGGATCCGTTGGGATCGCGGCCCCTATGCGCCGGACCAGGCCGTGCTGCTGGATCTCGCCAATCGGCGTTTCTACGTTTTCTTCATCGAAATCTGGCCGCAGGAATTCTTCTTTGTCGCCGGGCTTCTCGTCATGGCAGGCTTTGGGCTGTTTCTCGTCACCTCTGCCGTTGGCCGGGCCTGGTGCGGCTATACCTGTCCCCAGACGGTTTGGGTCGATCTCTTCCTCGTCATCGAACGTTTCGTGGAGGGTGATCGCAATGCCCGTATGAAGCTCGATGCCGGACCGTGGACCTTGGACAAGATCGGCAAGCGTCTCGTCAAGCATGCGATCTGGCTTGTCATTGCCGTGGCGACCGGCGGCGCATGGATCTTTTACTTTGCTGATGCGCCGACGCTTGCCTTCGACTTCATCACCGGTCAGGCAGCCTTCATTGCCTATTCCACCGTCGCCATCCTCACCGCCACGACCTATGTCCTGGGCGGGCTGATGCGCGAGCAGGTCTGTATCTACATGTGTCCCTGGCCGCGCATTCAGGGTGCCATGCTGGACGATAGTTCGCTGGTGGTCACCTATAACGACTGGCGCGGTGAACCGCGCGGCAAGCACGTCAAGAAGACGGCCGCCGCCAGTGTCCCGGTTGGAGACTGTGTCGATTGCAATGCCTGCGTCGCAGTCTGTCCCATGGGCATCGACATTCGTGACGGCCAGCAGCTGGAATGCATCACCTGCGCCCTTTGCATCGATGCCTGCGACAGCGTGATGGACAAGATCGGCCATGAACGGGGGCTGATCGCCTATGCCACGCTCAACGAATACGAATCGAACATGGCGCTGGCCACGGACAATGGCCGCACCAGCGTCGATCCCTCGCGTGTGCGCACGCCCGAAGGTGCCTTCAGCGACAAGGTGCGCCATTTCAACTGGCGGATCATCCTTCGGCCGCGCACGCTGGTCTATGTCGGCGTCTGGAGCGCCGTCGGCCTTGGCCTCCTTGTTGCACTGCTCAGCCGCGACCGGCTGGAGCTCAATGTTCTGCACGATCGCAATCCGCAATATGTGCTGGAATCGGACGGTTCGATCCGCAACGGCTATACCATTCGTCTCCTCAACATGATCCCGGAGCGGCGCACCATTCTTCTGTCTCTGCAGGGGCTGACAAAGGCCGAGATGAAGATCCCCTCCATCTCCGCTGATTACTCCGACCGCGTCTTTGCCATTCCGGTGGAGCCCGACAAGGCGACGACCATCAAGGTTTTCGTCACCCTGCCAAAGGCGGCGCTCAGTGATGCGCGGGACGGCCTGCGCTTCATCGCGGAGGACCCCGCCAGCCACGAACGCGACATCTACAAAGCCAGTTTCAATTCACCGGGAGCCAACTGACATGATCACGCGTGCGCCAAAGGCTTTTGTTTTCACCGGCTGGCATATGTTCGGCGTCATATGCCTGTTCTTCGGCACCATCATCTCCGTCAATGCCTACATGGCCTATCAGGCTGTGCATTCATGGAGCGGTCTTGTGGTGCCGAACACCTATGTCGCCAGCCAGCAGTTCAACGGCAAGGTGGCCGAGGCCAAGCGACTGAGTGCCAGCGGAGTGTCCGGCGCCATCACCATCGGCAACGGGCGGGTCGACTACCGGATCCTCGACGCGAAGCAGCAGCCGGTGCTGGCGGATACGGTGACTGCCAGCTTTCGGCGCCCGGTCGGCGATCGGCAGGATTTTACCGTGACCTTGAAGGATGCGGGACAGGGTCAGTATTTTGCAGAGCAGGCCGTCCTGCCCGGTCATTGGATCATCGAGGTAACAGCCCTGAAGGATGGTGCGCGCATTCACCATCATTCGCAGCGGATCGCTGTGATGGGAGAGGCGCAATGAGCTGCTGCGCACCTGGCACCGAAGGCGCGCTCGATATGGCTCGTTCGGCGGCCTTGCCCTCCTCCGAGGAGCTGCTGCTGGCAAGCCTGGATCTGGGGGAGGGGCTGCGCCAGACGGATCTGAGCGTCCCGGCCGTCCATTGCGGAACCTGCATCACCGCCATCGAGACGGCTCTTTCTTCCATGCCGGAAGTCCAGAAGGCCCGCGTCAACCTGTCCACACGACGCGTCTCTATCGTCTGGCGCGCTGAGGGCCCAGCGGGCGCTACAGACCCGGTCGAGCTTGCCCGCACCATCAAGCGGGCAACGGGCTATGATGCCCATCTGTTTTCCAGCGAGGCGGAAGCCAGCGATCGCCTCAAGTCGCAGCTTATTCGCGGCGTCGCCGTCACCGGTTTTGCCGCCGCCAACATCATGCTTCTGTCGGTCTCCGTCTGGTCGGGCGCCGAGGCTTCCACGCGTGATCTGTTCCATTGGATCTCCGCCATGATCGCTGCCCCGGCGCTGGTGTATGGCGGCCGGTTTTTCTACCAGTCAGCCTTTGCGGCGCTGAAGCAGGGGCGCACCAATATGGATGTGCCGATCGCGCTTGCCATCACGCTCTCCTATGCCGTGTCGCTCTGGGAGACCATTCACCACGGCCATCATGCCTGGTTCGATGCGACCGTCTCGCTGCTGTTCTTCCTGCTGATTGGCCGCACGCTTGACCATATCATGCGTGACCGGGCGCGTTCGGCCATTACCGGGCTTGCCCGTCTGTCGCCCAGAGGCGCGATGGTGGTGCAGACGGATGGTAGCCGCGACTACCGGCCGGTGGAGGAAGTCTCTCCCGGCGACCTGATCGCCATTGCCGCCGGCGACCGTCTGCCGCTGGATGGCGTGGTGGTGGAAGGTGAAAGCGATCTTGATATGTCGATCGTCAATGGCGAAAGCGTGCCGCTTGCCGTCTATCCAGGTGATGCCGTACGCGCTGGAACCGTCAGCCTTACTGGCTCGCTGGTGGTGCGGGCAACGGCGACTGCCGCCAATTCATTCCTTGCGGAAGTCATTGCGCTCATGGAAGCGGCTGAAGGCGGGCGGGCGCAGTATCGCAGGATTGCCGATCGCGCCGCACGCCTCTATTCGCCGGCCGTGCATCTTCTGGCGCTTCTCACCTTTTTTGGCTGGGGCATTTTCGGCGGCGACTGGAAGCAGGCCATGCTGATCGCCATTGCCGTCCTCATCATCACCTGCCCCTGCGCGCTGGGGCTGGCCGTTCCCGTGGTGCAGGTCGTGGCGGCCGGTCGCCTCTTCCAGAACGGCGTCATGGTCAAGGATGGTTCGGCCATGGAACGGCTGGCGGAAATCGATACGGTCGTCTTCGACAAGACCGGAACGCTGACGCTTGGCCGGCCAAAACTGACGGCCATCGAGGGAAAGCCTCATTCCCTGGCGCTTGCAGCAGCGCTTGCCGCCCATTCGCGCCATCCCCTGTCCCAGGCTCTTTCGGCAAACCATAGCGGCCCGATGCCGTTCATTGCGAGCGTCCGCGAATTGGCCGGTGAAGGCATCATAGCCGTTCTTGCCGAGGGTGAAGCGCGGCTGGGCAGCCGTGCCTTTGCCTGCCCCGGCAGCAAGGCAACGGCATCCGGTGGCTCCGAAGTGGTCCTGTCTGTCAACGGTCAGGAAGAGGCCTGCTTCCTCTTTGAAGACGAGATCCGTCCGGGTGCCTGGATGGCTGTTGAAACGCTGCGGAAGAAGGGATTTCAGCTGGCGCTTCTGTCGGGTGACCGCACTCCTGTGGTGGCGGCCATGGCAAGCCGGCTTGGCATTGCCGACTGGTATGCGGAGCTGACGCCGAAGGGCAAGGCGGAGGCGCTGGCGGTTTTGAAACAGGCCGGGCGGGTCACCCTGATGGTTGGCGATGGTATCAATGATGCGCCGGCTCTGAGCGCCGCACATGTGTCTATTGCGCCGGCAACCGCAGCCGATATTGGGCGCCAAGCTGCCGATTTCGTCTTCACGCATGATAATCTTGATGCGGTTCCGCTGGCCATCGAGGTGTCGCGGCGTGCCGGGCGCCTGATCCGCGAGAATTTCGCATTGGCCATCGGTTACAATGTCATTGCGGTTCCGATCGCCATTGCCGGCTATGCAACGCCTCTCATCGCCTCGGTTGCCATGTCCACGTCCTCGCTGATCGTCGTTGCCAATGCGCTGCGGCTCAACCGGTTGGCGCGCTCACATGTCGGCGGAGGAAGCCCTGCCCGCCCCAAAGAGGGCGCGCTGTCGGGAAAGGTGCGTCTGGCATGAACATGCTGATCTATCTCATTCCGGTGGCGCTGCTGCTGGGTGGTCTGGGGCTTGGTGCCTTCCTCTGGTCGCTGCGCAACGGCCAGTATGAAGATCTCGATGGTGCCGCCTGGCGCGTTCTGAACGATGAGGATCATCCAAAGCAATGACGACAAAAAGCGGCGACCGTGCTCCTATGGCCACCGCTTTCGTTTGAGGTCTATCTTGCCGGTTCAGGCGGCGCTCTGCGCCATCTGTGGTCTTGCAACGGTCATCGGCACGCGGCGCAGGATTTCTTCCGCATAAAGCCTGGCATTTTCCCGCGCCCGGTCGAGATTGCTCACCCGGTCCTCGCTCATCGTGTAGAGCGTGCCACCGCAATCGAAGATGTCGCGGAAGGCCGAACGCTCGATGATCGGCGTGTTGAGGACATCGACATTGCGCTGTGCCAGCAGGCCCTTCACGGCCAGAAGCGCACGCGTCGTTACCATGGAGTTGACACGGGTCAGCACCACCGAGTGCGGCACTTTGAGACCGAGTTTAGCGTCGAGATATTGCAGCAGTTCCAGCACATGTGCGCCCCCTTGTGCATCCATGGCGCAGCCCTGGATCGGGATCATCACATGGTCGGACAGGCCGATCGCCTTGGCCAGAAGCGGGCTGCGCGCGCCGGGAAGATCGATGAGGAAATAATCGGTCTTGTCGCGCAGGTCCTCCAGGTGCCGGTCGATCGAGGCCTGGGTGACATAGGGCACCACCGTCAACCGGCTGATCGGCTGGGATGCATCATACCAGCGGGAGACCCAGTACTGCGGATCGGCGTCAAGAACGGTGACGCGGTGGCCAAGGCGGGCAAGCTCGGTGGCCAGCAGCAAAACAGCCGTGGTCTTGCCGGCGCCGCCCTTGGTATTGGCGAAGGTAATAACGGGCATCGTCGATCCTTGAAAGAAGGTTCGTGAGCCGGACATCGCTCGTGGGAAGCACTGTCATCGTGCAGATCCCATTCTGGCGAAGCATGGTTAATAAATGGCGAATATAAGACTGCGGGATCTGCCCGACGTCGGCTTCATGGGCACCCGGTTGTCAATGTCGCTTATCCGCGGCCAGGATCTCGCGGGCGATCTGCTCCAGAGGCACAATTCGGTCCACGCCGCCACGGGCAATGGCTTCCTTCGGCATGCCGAACACGACCGAGGTCGCCTCGTCCTGCGCCACCGTGAAGGCGCCGGCCTGGTGCATTTCCTCCATGCCGCGCGCGCCATCATCACCCATTCCGGTCATGATCACACCCATGGCATTGGAGCCGGCGGCGCGGGCGGCCGAGCGGAAGAGAACATCCACTGAGGGGCGATGGCGCGACACCAGCGGGCCGCTGCGGATGGAGACATGGTAGCGGGCGCCGCGCCGTTCCAGCAGCATGTGCTTGTCGCCGGGCGCAATCAGCACATGGCCGCGCAGAACGGGGTCGCCATCCTCGGCTTCCTTGACTTCCACTTCGCAAAGGCCGTTGAGGCGCTTGGCAAAGGCGGCGGTAAACTTTTCCGGCATGTGCTGCACGATCAGCATACCCGGTGCATTGGCCGGCAGGGCTTCCAGCAATTCGCGCAGGGCCTCGGTGCCGCCCGTGGAGGCGCCGATGCAGGCGACCATTTCCGTGGTTTTCGCCATGGCGCCAATCTTCGGCGGCGGCAGAACGGCATCCGCCGTCAGCTTGGCCTGCGGTGCCTCCGCCGGTCTGAAGCGGCGCAACTTGCCAAGCCTTGCCTTCGCGGCGGCCTTGACCACGGCCCGGACCCGTTCGGCACTCTCGGCCAGATGATCGGCTGCACCGATCTTCGGCTTCAGGATCACGTCTATTGCGCCGGCTTCCAGCGCCTGCATCAGCGTTTCGGAGCCGGATTCGGTCAGCGACGAGCACATCACGACGGGTATGGGATGCTGTGACATCAGCTTGCGCAGAAAGGTGATGCCATCCATATGTGGCATCTCGACATCCAGCGTGATGACATCCGGCACCTCTTCGCTGATCCGGCGTGCTGCCTGGAACGGATCTGCGGCGGTACCGATCACCTCTATCTCTGGATCCTCGGACAAAAGCATGGTCAGCGTCTGACGGATGCTGGCCGAATCGTCGACGATAAGAACACGAGTTTTTCCGGGCATTGTCTGTTTTCCGCTTCCCATCCGCTGGTGGTGCCTGCCGCCGCCTCTGCATCCCTTTGTAGGGGAAGAGGATTGACCACAGGCCTCCAATCATTGTCCCAAAACCTCCTGAAAGGTGGCATTGGCGCAAGATCTGCCATGTATCAGTGAGGATATTCAACGAAAGAGCCTACCAGATACCCTTTCGGCCGAACGACCTCCCATTCGTTCGACGAACCGAACCCGCCATAAGGCGGGGTCGATATGATCAGATCCGCTTGAACACGGTATTGGCCACCTGCTTGATCGGCAGGTTGAGGCCGGTTGCCGTTTCCGAATGGCCGATGAACAGATAGCCGCCGGGCACCAGGCAGTCGCAGAGGCGCGACAGCACGTGCTGTTGCGTCGGCTTGTCGAAATAGATCAGCACGTTGCGGCAGAAGATGACATGCTGGGGCTCGCGCACGGAATAGGTCTCGTCCATGAGGTTCATGCGCCCGAAACCGACATGCTGGCGCAGATAGGGCGTGATGCGCACCTCGTCACGCGTCGGGTCCCGGCTCTCCATCACGTATTTTCGTCGAAATGCCGCAGGCACCGGGATCATCATGTCCTGAGTGTAGATTGCCCGCCGTGCCGTCTGAAGCACTTCGGTGGAAAGATCGGTGGCGATCACCTTGAAACCGGTGCCGTTGCGCGGCGAGAGACATTCGGCCAGAACCATGGCCAGCGTATAGGGTTCTGCTCCCGTCGAGCAGGCGGAACTCCAAACCCGAATGCAGGGATCGCCCAATTCCAGCAATTCGGGCAGAGCCGTCTGGGCTAGGTATTCGAAATGCTTCGGTTCGCGGAAGAAGTCGGTCTTGTTGGTGGTCACGGCATCGATCAGGTAGACGGCCTCCGTCTCCATGCCGCCGCCATCGAACAGGTAATCGCAATAGTCATCGAAGGTATCGATGCCCGTCGAGCGCAGCCGGCGGCGCAGGCGTCCCTCCAGCATGGTCACCTTGGTCACGGGCATCTTGATGCCACTATAGTCATAAATATACTTCGCCATGCGCTCGAAGTTGCGCTTGCTCAGACTGTCGTCGAGAGACTGACGGACGGCTTTTGATGCTGCTGCCACGCCGATCCTCGTCATGCAACTTGTTGGGTGCGGGTGACGCCCGACAGGGCGTTGCCGGAATCGGAGAACAGGCGGGCCAGATCGATGATCACGACAAAACCGCCATTGCGCCGCACGACGCCGGCAATATAGTCCGAGCGCCAGCGAATGCCGATATCCGGCGCCGTCTCGATCTGATGGCTCTGGAACGGCACCACTTCAAAGACGCGATCCGCCACAAGGCCCAAGGCCAGCACGCGGTCATCGACCGGCACATCCAGCACCAGAATGCGGGTATGCGGGGTCTTTTCCGTGCGCGCCATGCCCAGCCGCAGGCGCAGGTCTATGACCGGAACGCCCTGACCGCGCACATCGCGAAGGCCCAAAAGGTAGTCCGGGCCATGCGGTATCTTGAAAGGCTCTTCGTGGTCGAGGATTTCCCGGACCACTTCCACCGGTACGGCGAAGATTTCCTCGCCGAGACTGAAGGTGACGAACTGTGCTTCTGACGAGGTTGCCATGGTCTTACGCGCTTTCCCTGAAATCGGCATCATCGGCGTCCGGCCCACCCATCGACATGTCGAGGGCAAACCCCTTGGCGCGCGCCTGCTGGGCTGCAACAGACTGGGCGCTGGACGGGCGTTGCACTGGTTTGGACTTGTGCGCCGGGCTCGCACTCGGCTTTGCCGGTGCGCGACTTGCGGCGCGACGGGCGCTGTTGTCATGGTCTACACGGAAGAAGGAGATGGAGGCCTGAAGTTCTTCAGCCTGGGCCGCCAGTTCTTCCGATGTCGCCGACATCTGCTCCGATGCGCCGGCATTCTGCTGGGTGACCTTGTCCAACTGCTGGATTGCTTCGTTGATCTGGGAAGCGCCGACATCCTGCTCGCGGCAGGCTGCCGAGATTTCCGAGATCAGTTCGGCGGTCTTCTGGATATCCGGCACCAGACGGCTCAGCATGTCGCCGGCATCCGTCGCTACCTGCACGGTGTCACCCGACAGAGCTGAGATTTCGGCCGCTGCCGCCTGACTGCGTTCGGCAAGCTTGCGCACTTCCGAAGCAACCACAGCAAAGCCCTTGCCATGTTCCCCGGCACGCGCGGCCTCCACCGCGGCATTGAGGGCGAGAAGATCGGTCTGGCGGGCGATTTCCTGGACGATCGAAATCTTCTGAGCAATCGTGCGCATGGCACCGACAGCGCGGTTCACCGCCTGGCCGGAGGCTTCCGCATCGCGCGAGGACTGGCGGGCGATCTTTTCGGTCTGGGCCGCGTTGTCGGCATTCTGTTTGATATTGGCGGCCATCTGCTCCATGGCGGCCGAGGCTTCTTCGGCAGCCGATGCCTGTTCGGTCGCGCCCTGGGAGAGCATTTCGGAGCTCGATGAAAGCTCCTGGCTGCCGGAAGACACGTTGTCACCGGCGGCCAGCGCATCACCCACCACGCCGCGCAGGCGCGCCACCATGCTTTCCAGCGATTTGCCCAGCGTATCCTTGTCCGAAAGTGGCTTCGGCGCGACCGTGAGGTTGCCATTGGCAATCTGGTCGGCAATCTCTGCGGTATTGCGCAGATTGGCGGTCATCAGGTTGATCTTCTCGACCAGGTCCTTGATTTCGTCATTGGTGCGGATTTCGACGTTCTGGTTCAGGTCCCCGATCGATACGGCATCTGCAACCGCCATGACCTTGCGCAAGCCGGAGTTGATGCCAAGCGCGATCCAGGTGCCGGCCAGAATGGCCAAGATGCTTGCACCTGCGGCCACCAGCGTCATGGTCAGTCGTGTGTTCGCATACAATTCCTCATTGGCAGCATCGGCCCTTTCAAGGCCGCGCTTCTGCACGCCGAGAAGCGCCGTGATCGCTTCAGAAGATTTTGCGGCAATCTGACGAATCTCGCCATTGGAGAGAGCAATGGCGGCCGGGAGCTGGCCCGCCATCTGAAGCTTCGGAAGCTCCTCGGATCTGGTCTTGAAGCTGTTGGCGGAAACGATCAGGGTTTCCCAATAGGGTTTGCCTTCGACGCTGGCAATGGCAAGACCCGACTTTGCGAGATCGAGAAGTTCGACCATCAGGAGATCCGAGGCGCGATAGTATTCGCCTGCCTCGGCTGCATCCTGCTCCAGAAGCGCATTCTTCTGGGCACGAATGGCCTCCGACATCTTGCCGGAAATGGTCAGGGCATAGTCAAGCCGCTTGACAGGCCCATCGATCATGTTGCTGGCAGATTGATTCAATGTCGACAGGCTGAACGTGCTGTACAGCGCCATGCCGATTATGAGGACTGTCATCAGCCCGAATGCGAAAGCCAGCTTGAGTTTGATTGTAAAGCGCATCGTTAGTCCCCATCCGAATTGAGTATGTTTTTAGTCGAAGGCCGATGACATTCACCCTCTGGCTAACGATATAGGCGGCGCGCAGTCTTCATCATGGGACTGCGCTACAAGCGCCGGCGCCGAGGCGCCGGGGCTTTCACTCATGCTGTTTGCCGAAAATGCACATCATCGGCGTCCGGTCCACCCATCGACATGTCGAGGGCAAAACCCTTGACGCGCGCTTGCTGGCCGGCAACGTTCTGCGAGGACTGAGCCCGAGAGGCAGGCCGCTGTGCCGTCAGCGGACGCTCTGTCGCGCGCATCTGCTGCCGGTTGTGGGCAGTGGCCCGCTCGACGCGGAAGAAGGAGATCGACGCCTGCAGCTCTTCGGCCTGCGCCGCCAGCTCTTCGGATGTCGCCGACATTTCTTCTGAGGCACCCGCATTCTGCTGGATCACCTTATCGAGCTGCTGGATCGCTTCGTTGATCTGCGAAGCGCCGATATCCTGCTCGCGGCAGGCCGCCGAGATTTCCGACACCAGTTCGGCAGTCTTCTGGATATCCGGCACCAGACGGTTCAGCATGTCGCCGGCATCCGTCGCCATCTGCACGGTTTCACCCGACAGGGCCGAAATTTCGGCGGCTGCCGCCTGGCTGCGCTCGGCGAGCTTGCGCACTTCGGACGCCACAACGGCAAAGCCCTTGCCATGCTCGCCGGCACGCGCGGCTTCCACCGCGGCGTTCAAGGCGAGAAGGTCTGTCTGGCGGGCGATTTCCTGGACGATGGAGATCTTCTCGGCAATCGTGCGCATGGCGCCGACAGCACGCGACACGGCCTTGCCCGAGGATTCGGCGTCACGCGAGGACTGGCGGGCGATCTTTTCGGTCTGCGAGGCGTTCTCCGCGTTCTGCTTGATATTGGCGGCCATCTGCTCCATCGAAGCGGATGCCTGTTCGGCGGCCGATGCCTGTTCGGTCGCCCCCTGGGAGAGCATTTCCGAGCTCGACGATAGCTCCTGGCTACCCGACGAGACATTGTCGGAAGCCGCCAGCGCGTCGCCGACGACGCCACGCAGGCGCTCCATCATGGATTCCAGCGCCATGCCCAGCGCATCGGCCTGGCTCTGACGGCGCGCATCGACGGTCAGGTCGCCGGCGGCGATGGCCTTGGCAAGTTCTGCTGTGGTCGTCAGGTAACGGCTCATGTTCAGCATCGAAATGCCGAGCGTATCCTTGTCTGACAGCGGCTTGACGGCAACGCTGATATCGCCTTCGGCAATCCGGTCGGCAATCGCAGATGTCTGGCGCAGGTTTGCCGTCATCTGGTTGACGGAATCGATGACGTCCTTGATCTCGTCATTGGTCTTGACCTCAAGTTTGAGGTTCAGGTCGCCGATCGCCACGGCACTTGTGGCAGACTGGATGAGGTTCAGGCCGTTCCGGATACCCCGCAGGATGAAGAAGGCGGTCAGGCTGCCGACGAGCAGCGCAATGGTAAGCCCTGTCGCCACGACGACAACCGTCATCGCCTGGTTGGCGGCCGCATGGTCTTCTGCCAGCTGCATCTGGTTGCGGTTGGTGGCCAGCCGTCCCTCCAGCAAAGTCTCGATCTGCTGTATCAGCGGCGCGCTCTGTGTCCGTGCCAGCACCATTGCCGCATGGCGGTCGCCGGCCTTCACCAGCACGCGCACCTGGTCATCAACGCGGGCAATGTCACCGACCATCTTGACGATGTCTGCATAGGCTTTCTTGCCGGCATCGGTTTCAGCCCTCTGCGCGGCCCATTCTGCACTTTCGATCAGCGCCTTGCGGCTTGCATCGTTTGCCGCGGTCAGTCGAATGACTTCTTCGGGCGTTTCCGCCTCGATCAGGCTCAGCTGAGCCCTGGCAATCTTCATCTGCAAGTTTGCCATGCCAAGCGCATTGGCTTGGCGGGCAACAGGACCGTCAATTACATCGTGGAGGGTTTTGCCGGAATCGCTGAGGGCATACAGGCTGTATCCCCCCATAACCAGCATCAATGTCAGAAGCAGGCCGAACGTCGCGCTCAGCTTCGTTTTAATTGTAAGTCGCATCACATTTCATCCCCGTGAGTGAGCGGTTCTAGTTGATCCGATCCCCCCAGAACGGAATTTGCGTGAATATGGTGGACAGAGCGCTTACGCGCTCTGTCTAAATGCTGAATCATCGTCATCCGGTCCGCCCATGGACAGATTGAGGGCGAAACCCTTGGCGCGTGCCTGCTGGCCGCTGACAGAATGGTCTGCCTGGCGAGACGGAGCGCGGTTCTGCTTTGCCGGTGGATTCTGTTTCGAAACCGGCGGTGTGGACTTCACCGGCGCGGGACGATGGCGGTTGCCATTCTCGATCCGGAAGAAGGAGATGGAGGCCTGAAGTTCTTCAGCCTGGGCTGCCAGTTCTTCGGATGTCGCCGACATCTGTTCCGATGCGCTGGCATTCTGCTGCGTAACGCGGTCAAGCTGCTGGATTGCTTCGTTGATCTGGGAAGCGCCGACATCCTGCTCGCGGCAGGCCGCCGAGATTTCCGAGATCAGCTCGGCGGTCTTCTGGATATCCGGCACCAGACGGCTCAGCATGTCGCCGGCATCCGTCGCCACCTGCACGGTATCGCTCGACAGAGCTGAGATTTCGGCCGCTGCCGCCTGACTGCGTTCGGCAAGCTTGCGCACTTCCGAAGCAACTACAGCAAAGCCCTTGCCATGTTCCCCGGCACGCGCGGCTTCCACCGCGGCATTGAGGGCGAGAAGATCGGTCTGGCGGGCGATTTCCTGGACGATGGAGATCTTTTCGGCAATCGTGCGCATGGCGCCGACAGCGCGGTTCACCGCCTGGCCGGATGTCTCCGCATCGCGCGAGGACTGGCGGGCGATCTTTTCGGTCTGGGCAGCGTTGTCGGCATTCTGTTTGATATTGGCGGCCATCTGTTCCATCGAGGCCGATGCCTCTTCGGCAGCCGATGCCTGTTCGGTTGCGCCCTGGGAGAGCTGTTCCGAACTCGACGACAGTTCCTGGCTTCCGGTGGACACGTTGTCGGAGGCAGACAGCGCATCGCCGACGACACCGCGCAGGCGCTCGATCATGGTGTTCACAAAGCCCAGAAGGTCGCCGATCTCGTCGCGGGTGTTGATCGTTGCAAGCGAGCTGAGGTCGCCATCGGCAACGCTCTGCACAGCCGTAACGGCATTGCGCAATCCCCGGTTAATGGACAGGGCGATCCAGAGAGCTGCAATCAAGGCAATCACGATTGCCACGGCTGCAACCGACAGCATGATCGTGCGGGTCTGCAGGTAGTCGGCGCCAGCGGTTGTCTTTGCTTCAGCAAGGCGCGTGGTTTCCAGTGCAACAATATCATCCAGCAGTTTGTCGATCTCGGTCACCGTCGCACGGTTTTCCGTGATTGAAATCTGGTAGGCGGCGGGCTGATTACCGGCCACCATCAAGGCGCGGATCTGATCATCCTGCTTGCGATAAACAATCTCCAGCTCATGCAGCTTGTTCCATATGACCTTGCCCTGTTCCGTTGCCTTCAACAGGACGGCATCAAATGCCCTGTCGAATTCCCCGCGATAGCTGTCGATCCGGGCTGCATAGGACTGGATCTCGGCCTGGTTATCGGTCAGCAGCATGTTCTTCTGGTAGCGAAGCTGCTGCAACTGCGCGCCGCTCATGTCCTGGGCCAGCTTGAGGCGGGCCGCAGGTCCTTCCACCACATTTTCCAGTGTTGAATTGAGGTCGCCAAGGCTCATGATGCCGAGCGTTGCGACCGCCACAAGCATGACAATAACGAAGCCAAAGGCTGCGGATAGTTTCAGTTTGATCGTAGCACGCATGGTTTACCCCCTCATGTTGCCTTTAAGACTGCAACGGATGAGCGGGAGTCCGCTCATTCTGTGCCGAGAAAATCGCTTGTAGATTCGGTATGATGATGAATTCCCCGTCCCGCCGAACGAGGCACTCGATGAAGTCCGGTCTCCAGCGCATGCCGACGCTGGGCGGCGGTTCGCTGGCGATTCTCAGAAGTGTGGTCACCTCGTTTACCTTGTCGGTGCGAAGGCCGGTCAGTGTCCGTTCGCCTTCGACGTCGAGTTCGATCACGATGATGCGGCTGTCGATTGTCGTCGTGGTCGCTTCCATGCCAAAGGCCAGGCGAATGTCTGCCAGCGGAATGACCTTGCCGCGAAAATTGATGACGCTGCCAACGAAGGGCTTGGCGCCCGGCACCGGCGTTTCGGGCAGGAGGTCGAGGATTTCCTGAACCTTCACCGCCTCCAGCGCGAACATTTCGCCGGCGATGTCGAAGGTCAGAACCTCAAGTTCCTCGCGTCCCTCCCACAATTGATTGGGTATCTTGCGGACCGCTTCGCTCATCCTGCCGCGCGCAACTGCGCCTCCTGTTGCTGACCTGCCGCGACCAGATGCGCGACGTCGAGAATGAGCGCGACACCGCCGTCGCCCAGAATGGTGGCGCCCGAGAAGGTCGCCACGTCGTGATGCAATTTCGACATGCCCTTGATGACCGTCTGATGGTCACCAATGATCTGATCGACGACCAGGCCGACCCGCTCTGCGCCGGTCGAGATGACGACGACCTTCTGGAACGGATCCGGCGTGGTGCCCGTGCGGAACAGCTCGCGCAGGCGGATGAAGGGCACGAGGCTGTCGCGCAGTGAGATGAAGCTGCGGCCGCGCGAGCGCATGTCGTCATCGATGGAAAGCTCAAGGCATTCCTCGACGGCCGAGAGCGGGATGACGTAGCGCCCGCTGCCGATGCGCACCAGCAGACCATCGATGATGGCAAGCGTCAGCGGAATGGCGAGCGAGATTTCCGAGCCTTCGCCGGTTTTGGACACAACATTGATCGTGCCGCGCAGCGCATCGATGGTGCGCTTGACCACATCCATGCCGACGCCTCGGCCGGACAAGTTTGTGACCTGCTGGGCCGTGGAAAAGCCCGGTTGAAAGATCAGTTGCAGCAGTTCCTGCTCGCTCAGCACGGCATTGGGCGCGATGAGGCCGGAAGCTTCCGCCTTGGCGCGAACCCGGTCGCGGTTGATGCCGCGTCCGTCGTCCTTGATGGTAATGATCACTTCGCCGGCCTGCTGGCGGGCGGAAAGAAGGATCTTGCCGGCGGCCGGCTTGCCGGCAGCGCGGCGTTCTTCGCCGGTTTCCAGGCCATGGTCGCAGGAATTGCGCACCAGATGCACCAGCGGATCTGCAAGTCGTTCGATGACGCTCTTATCGACTTCGGTGCTCTCGCCTTCCGTCACCAGTTCGATCGTCTTGCCTGTTTCAATGGCCAGGTCATGCACGAGACGGCGGAAACGGCCAAAAAGCTGGGCCACCGGCACCATGCGCAGAACCATCATCGTATCGCGCAGCTCGCCGGACAGGCGTTCCACGTCTTCCGAGACGGCGCGCAGCATCAGGTCGCCGCTGACGCCGGCCAGCTGGCTGAGACGCGACTGCGCAATGACAAGCTCGCCGACGCGATCCATCAACTCGTCCAGGCGCTCGGCAGGAACGCGCACGTTCTCGCTCGATTTTGCCTGCTTGGGATCGGCAGCCGGGGGAGCGGCACGGGCGACAGCTGTGGCCTCGGGCGCTGGCGCAGGACTGGACGGGACGGCTGGCGGGGCAGGGACCGCGGATGCAACATGGACTGGCTGTGCCGACGCCGGCGTCTCGCCCATTACCTCCACTGTCAGCTGCATCTCGTCCATGACGAAGATGAAAACGTCGTCGATAGCCGAGCGTCCCTTGTCGGTGGTCAGATCCACGGTCCAGGAGAGATAGAGGTCCGTCGGGTTGAGATCGTCCAGTGCCGGAATGGTGGATCGGTCGGCGCTGACGGTGCATTCGCCAAGATCGCGCAACTCATCGATGAGGCCGAGCGGATTGTTGCCGTTGGCCATTGCATTCATCGGCAGGCTGAAGGTCAGCCGGTAAGTCGTGCCTTGCGGCTTGGCTGGTGCCTGGCTTGCAACCTGTGCAGCGGGGTCGCCGGCTGCGGCCACGGCGGTTCTCAGCCGTGCCAGCAGCATTTCGCTCACCGCATCATGATCGCCGCCCGGAACCTCGATCAGTGCCCGCATGTGATCGGTCGCACCCAGAACGGCAGTGACCAGATCATGGGTTGCTGGCACAATGCCCTTGCGCACCTGATCGAAGGCGGTTTCGCAATGGTGCGTAAATGCAGCAAGGGCTTCGAAGCCAAACATGGCTCCGGAGCCCTTCAATGTGTGCAGTCCGCGAAAAACGGCGTCAACCTGTTCCTTGTCACCAAGGTTGACGTTGAGATCGAGCAGGCCGGACTCCACCTGCTCGAGGAGTTCCGCAGCCTCCGTCCTAAAGACGGTGATGGGGTCCGGAAAGCTCATCTGCCAAGCACCTTCTTTGCGATCTTCACGAGGCTTTCGGGATCAAACGGTTTCGTCAGCCAGCCCGTGGCTCCCGCCGCCTTGGCTTGGCTCTTCAGTTCGTTGTCTGATTCGGTGGTGAGGAAGATGACCGGAACGCCCATATGCGCAGGCATTTTCCGCAGCTCGCGGATCATCGTCAGACCGTCCATCCGGGGCATGTTGAGATCGGTGACGATCAGGTCGAACTGGCCTGCCTTCAGCTTGGCGATACCATCCAGGCCATCAACAGCCTCGGTGATGGTGTAGCCGGCATTGGACAAGGCCACGCGGGTCGTCAGGCGAATACTGGCGGAATCATCAACGGTCAGGATGCTGGCGGTCATTGGTTGTCTCCTTTGTGCAGCCAAAACCGTGCATCTTTCGGTGACATCGTCTGCAGGAAGCCGCTGCGATCGAGAAGATCGTGGAGCTGGCCCGAGGCAGGCTTGGCTATAGAAATGGTGCGGCCGGCCGTGTTGGCGTAGATACGGGCGGATTCCATCAGTTGCAGGAAGCTGAGGTCGATCTGGACATCGTCATCAAAGTCTACGGATACGGACTTGTTCTTCGACAGGGCCTGCAACAGTGTTGCGTGGTTGGCACTGACGGTCCGCAGGGTCAAATGACCATCGAACTTTACTGAAAGTGAGTCTGGATCAACAAAAGCCATGGACATTCCTCTGGATCCGCCGGGTGTGGATTGCTCGACGAATGTGAAGGCGCATGTTTAACAACTCGCTAAAACTGGGTAACTATTTCTCGCTTGGAAGGAATGGTGTCGGATTGTTCTAGGTTCGGTTGAATAATAATTAACCACAGACCATGATTGAACTGTTTTATTTGCCACTCATTAAGGTCGATGGTTCACAACAGACTGATTACAGCCTGCCATCTGAAGGTTACCTTCGGAAAAACCTTTCGTGTCTCATTTTGGTGCGCTTTTCCCTGATCGGTGGGAGATTTGGAAATTGGAGGACGATTCGTGGCTTTGATCGCAAAGACCGCCCAGGATGAAGCCTTTCCTGGTCAGCGCCACGCCTATGCCGAGCGTCTCGAAGAGGCGCGTTCGCGTATCGAGCAGCGTTTTCTGGATGGCGGCGGTGTGCTTTTGTCCATCCTTGATATTCTCAACAAGATGATCGGCTCGATCGATGCTCTGACGGGCTCGCTGGACGAGGAAACCGCCAAGGCGACGATGGGTGAGCTATCGACCACGGTGTCCACCCTGTCCAGCCTGACCGCCAACGAAGCCGTGCGCCAGGAACGCTTCCGTGAGATTGCCGATTCGCAGCGTCTGCTGCGTCCGCACGTCGCCAGCATGCAGGAAACGTTGCGCTACCTGCGCACCTTTGCGGTCACGGCCAAGATCACCGGTGCGGGCATTGCCGATTTCGCCGGATTTGCCGAGGAAATCCTGCAGCGCATTCATGAAGGAAGCCAGCAGGTCAACAGCTTCTCCGACAAGCTTGCCGAGCTTGGTGGCGGTCTCGGCCCTGTTCTGTCCAAGGGCGATGCCATTCTGGCGCGCTACAGCCAGACCGTCCCGGCGCTCGTCTCCAGCCTGAATGGTGGCGTCGAACAGATCTGCAAGCAGCACGAACTGCTGTCCGACCGGGCCGATCAGGTCAAGGCGATTGCCCGTGGTATCCAGACCAAGCTCGCCTCTACCCTGTCTGCCATGCAGATCGGCGATATCACCCGTCAGCGGGTCGAGCATTGCCAGTCGAGCTTTGCAATTCTCTCGGATTATCTGGAGAGCGATGAGGCGCGGGACCTGTCGGCTGACCAGCGCCAGCGCCTGTCCGCCATTATACGCTACCTCGTTTCGGCCCAGCTTGCCCAGTCACGCCAGGATTTCGACCGTGATACCGCAAAGATTGTCGATACGATCGCCAGTTTTCGGTCCGAACTCCTGCAGATCGCCCAGATCCAGCGCGCTATGGCCGGTGAGGAGGACGAGCAATCGGCCATGGCGCTTGGCGGTCTGGAGAAGGGCGTCTCCGACGCTCGCGCTGCCGTGCATGAGATCGAGGCCGTCGCCAAGGCATCGAGCGACATGACCGAGCGCACGCTCGCCACCGTTAAGGCTCTTCTCGATGGCATCGGGCTTGTGCAGATCGTGCGCGGCGACATTCATTACATGGCACTCAATACCAACCTGCGCTGTGGCAAGATCGGCGAGGAGGGTAAGGCGATCAATGTCGTGACCGCCGAATTGCGCATCTTTGCCGGACATCTTGATGATGCCGCCGAAAAGATTCTCGTGGAACTGCGCGTTCTCGAAGGTGCCGCGCAGCAGTTGCTGGAGCAATCGGGCGAGATCGACGAGGACGACTGCCTCGACGAACGCCTGGCGCGGGCACTGGAGCGGATTCATGCCGTCGGCGAGGCAATGGAAACGGATCTGGAGCGCATGGCCGGCGAGGGCAAGAAGGGCATCGAGCAGATGAACGCCGCGCTTGCAAAGCTCGATTTCCAGGCCGATCTGGGTGATGTTCTGCGTCGTTGCGCCGAGGATATCGCGCTTGATCCGTCTGAAAGCTTGGATCTCGACGGGCTGGAAAATGCCATCGCCATTATTGGCCCGCGCATCAACCGTACCTATACGATGGCGTCCGAGCGCGAAGTGCATGCCCAGTTGCTCGGAACGCCAGCACCGGAAGAAGCGCCGCTGACCACGGTTCTATCCGATGATGATCTGGATGCCGCCCTGTTCTGACCGGCAAGAGACGTCTTTTTTCAGTCGTCCACGTGGTCGTGCCCGCCATCGCGGCCGGGGCGCCAGTAGCCTTCGGACGCGATCTGGTCGCGACCAAATCCGCGCGTGATCAGGTGGTGACGCTGGGCACGCACATTGCTCGTCTCTCCGATGATCAGCGCCTGGCCGCGTCCGTCCGGCAGGGCAAAGGCCGACAGGCGGTCAAGCATCACGCTGCTCGGGCCGGCCGGAATCGCGCCGCGATGGATCCACTCGACAGTGGCCTGTGCCGAGGTCTCAAAGGGCTGCTGCCAGCTTTCGTCCTGAACCTCGATGAAGACAAAGGCACGCGCCTGCGCCGGCATGGTTTCAACAATGTGCAGGATTGCTGGAATGCAGGTCTCGTCACCGGTCAAAAGGTGCCAGTCGGCCTCTGGCTGGAAGAGCACGCGACCGCGCGGGCCCCTGACCTCGACCGTATCGCCGGGCTTTGCATTGCGGGCAAAGCGCGGGCCGAGCGTATCGCCATGCATGACGAAATCGACGGCAATGGTGCCGGTTGCGCGATCGAGATGGCGGATCGTGTAGTGGCGACGGCCCAGTTCGCCGGTTTCAAGGGGTAGCAGGAAGACGATGTCCTGACCGGGCTTGTAGCTGAAGTCCGCGATATGATCCGTGGTCAGCAGCACACGGCGCATGGTGGGCGTCACATCGAAGGCGTCAACGACGCTGAGTGTCCAGGACGGCAATTGAGGGCGCTGGCGGGGTGCTTCGGCAGGCGAAGTTGGAAGATCCATGGCAAAATTTCCTTTCAACGAGAGCCGATGCGGCAAAACGGGCTAAGCAGGGCCCTTGGCTTTTCATGCCAATAGCGCTTTATTCCTTCTTTGAAAAGTCATGTTTTGTGGTACGCAAGGTTAGGCCGCGTGCCATGTCGGCTTTGTATTCGCAGCCTACCGCTCAAAGAACAGGCCCCGAAGGGCCTGCCATTGTCGTATTGAAGTCTGTTTCAAACCTGGCTGCTGTTCAGCACGCCATGCTCTTCCTCTGCGCGTTCCTTCCGGTTGTGACGGATGGAAGACCAGAGCGACAGACCGATGAGACCGGCGCCGCCGAGACCCGTGATCACTTCCGGAATGTGGTAGAGCGTCTGCACATACATGATGATCGACAGAACCAGGATGGCATAGAAAGCGCCGTGTTCCAGGTAGCGATATTCGGCAAGCGTGCCCTTTTCCACCAGCATGATGGTCATAGAGCGCACATACATGGCGCCGATGCCAAGGCCGATGGCGATGATGAAGAGGTTCTGCGTCAGGGCAAAAGCCCCGATCACGCCGTCGAAGGAGAAACTGGCATCCAGCACTTCGAGATAGATGAAGGCGCCGAGGCCGCCCTTGGCTGCTTCGCTCATGGTGCGCTGCGAGGCATCCAGAACGCCGCCCAGAACTTCGACGAGCAGGAAGGTCAACAGACCATAGACCGCCGAATGCACAAAGACCGAGGCTTCCGCTTCCGGCAAAAGCTGCGAAAACAACATGATCAGCAGGAGAACAAAGGCGATCTCTATGCCCTTGATCGAAGAAAAGCGCGCAATGCGGCTTTCCAGCACTGCGATCCAGTGTACGTCCTTTTCATGGTTGAAGAAGAAGGTGAGGCCGACCATCATCAGGAACGTGCCGCCAAATGCTGCGATCGGCAGATGGGCGTCGTTCATGATGCGGGCATATTCTTCCGGCTGCGAGGCAGCCAGGATGATGGCATCGATCGGGCCGATGCCGGCGGCAATCACGACGATCAGCAGCGGGAAGACGATACGCATGCCGAAGACGGCAATCAGTATGCCCCAGGTGAGGAAGCGCTGCTGCCAGACAGGTGTCATGTCCTTCAGCTTGTTGGCATTGACGATGGCATTGTCGAAGGACAGCGAGATTTCCAGCACTGCCAGGACTGCGCAGATAAAGAAGATCGTCAGCATGCCGCCAATCGTTCCCGTCGATTGCCAGCCCAGGATGCCGCCCAGGATGAGACCGACCACGGTGACGATGAAGGCCCAGCGGAAATAGCCGAGCGTTGAACTTTGCGAAGAGGGCTCGCTCATGCGCGCACCTCACCGGCCAGTGCAGACTGCGGAGAAGCGGTAAAAGGATGCACGCGGTAAGCGGCATCCGGAATTCGGATGTTGACAGATTTCATGGTTTTTCAATCCGCCGGCTTGCTTGCAGGCGGTACCGACATCGCGAGAGCGCCGTAAAACTCTCGCCAGAGGGGCCCGGCACCATAGTTCCGTCCTCGAGGAGCGTGTCTTGCTCGAGGAGATGGCTTAAAAGTGATCAATTCTTCTCAAACGTCAAGGGATGAAATGGGAAGTTGTGGGGCTTTGGGGTCGCCCGCCAGCGTTAACTGCGTGATGCAGGCATTGCGCCTTCGCCTTGACCTTTTTTGCATGGCAAGGCATGGAACGCGCCTGCCCGCGCCATTTCAACGCGTTTCTGCTATGATGCGCGCCATGAAAAGGCCCGAAGGAAAGAAAAACAAAAATGAGCAAACCTACGACTTCCGCCCCGTCGCAGCGGATGCTGCGTGTTGGCGAACAGGTCCGCGCAGCCATTACCCAGGTCCTCCAGCGCGGTGAAGTGCGCGACGATCTGATTGAAAAGACGGTGATTTCCGTCTCCGAAGTGCGCATGTCGACCGATCTGAAGCTGGCCACGGCCTATGTGACGCCGCTGGGTGTTTCCGATCATGAAAAGGTCATCGAGGCGCTCAACCGCCACGCCAAGTTCATCCGCGGGCGTATTGGCGGCCAGCTTCGCCAGATGAAATACATGCCGGAAGTGCGCTTCCGCGATGATACGAGCTTCGACAATTACAAGAAGATCGATGCGCTGCTGCGCTCGCCCGAGGTCGCTCGAGACCTTTCCACCGATGCCGGCGACGACGAACAAGAATAGAGCAATATGTCCAAACCCCGCAAACCCAAGGGTCGGCCGATTTCCGGCTGGCTGATTCTCGACAAGCCGGTGGATTTCGGTTCGACCGAAGCCGTTGGCAAGATCAAATGGCTGTTCAATGCGCAGAAGGCCGGCCATGCAGGCACGCTCGATCCGCTGGCCTCCGGCATGCTGCCGATTGCGCTCGGTGATGCGACCAAGACTGTGCCTTACGTCATGGACGGTCGCAAGATCTACGAATTCACCGTCAGCTGGGGCGAGGAACGCACCACCGACGATCTTGAAGGCGAGGTCACGAACGCCTCGGACAATCGTCCAAACGAAGAAGAGATCCGTGCCATCCTGCCGGCCTATACCGGCCGCATCAGCCAGATCCCGCCGCAGTTTTCCGCCATCAAGATCGCCGGCGAGCGGGCCTATGATCTGGCCCGCGATGGCGAGGTGGTGGATATCCCGGCCCGCGAAGTGGAGATTTTCCGCCTGACCTTGCTGAAGGTCGAGACGGACCGCGCTTTCTTCGAAGTCGAATGCGGCAAAGGCACCTATGTGCGTTCGCTGGCGCGCGATTTCGGTCGGGATCTCGGCTGCTACGCCCACATCTCGGGCCTGCGTCGTTCCTATGTCGCGCCCTTCGGCGAAGACATGATGGTGCCGCTGGCCGAGCTGATTGCGCTCGAACAGATCGAGGACCGCGACGAGCGGCTTGCCGCACTCGATGCCTTCCTTGTTGATACCGGTGAGGCGCTCTCTGCCCTGCCGCAGATCCGCATCACGGATGATCAGGCGCACCGTCTGCGCATGGGCAATCCGATCATCCTGCGCGGTCGCGATGCGCCGGTGGCGGAACCGGAAGCCGTGGCACTCGCCAATGGCAAGCTGATTGCCATTGGTGAAATCGGTGAAGGCGAGTTCCGGCCCAAGCGCGTGTTCGGCTAAGATGAAACCCGATGGATGTCTTGCATCCGCCGGGCCCTGCTTCAGGGCAACTTAGACATCTGCTCAGTTAGGCGGGCAAACAGCGCAACCACCTCTGTTTCGTTGATCAGCTCGGCGTGGTTAATCGTCACGCTGACGCAAGCCTTTCGTCCGCTCTTGTGCACGAGCGCTGCTGTCAGGTTGAGGATACCATGCTCGTTGCCGCCTTTGTATGCGACCCGTTCCCATCCATCTGCTGCAACTGGGCCGGCATTGATGACGAAAATATCCGCGGTTGAAGTCTCCTGCGCGAGTGCGCAAAGACGCTCCGCGGAAACATACCATTCAACGCCTTCCAGGTGGCGGCCGGATGCGGCTTCAATCGGTGGAATATCACGCCTGCCCAGTATCTGCCGCACAGCCTGATAGGCCTCTTCGGAGCCCGATGAGTATTGCGCAGCCAGCATCGGATCGGCCTTCAATTGAAAGAATTCTCGTGTCGTCAGGAGGTCTGTGAGCGAAAGGGACGCGGCGATCCTCTGCCGGCCCAGTACCCGGATCAGAATGTCGGTTGCCGTGTTGTCACTTTCCGAGATCATGGCGGCGGAAAGACTGTGCAGAGTGAAGGGTGACTCTGCCGGGTAAAGTTGCAGGCGACCCGAAGGTAGCGACCGATTTGCTTCAGTCAGCAATGCTACGTCGTCCCAGCGTCGTATGCCTGCCTGGATATCGTCGCTGAGAACTTTCAATATGCCAAGCTTGAAGCTCGATGCGACTGCGAGAGGTTTGTCTGCAGCCCTTGCAAATGCCGTATCTGTGCCAATCAGCACAATATAGGAAACATCGCCATTTTGCTGTGTCAGCGCGGCCAGGGTCTCTGCCATCGATTTCGTGCGCCGCTGCGCCTGGAGAAGTAGAAGGCCTTCGATACGCCCGTGTCTGTCCAGCTTGATCGTGACCGGGATCTGATGCGTCTTCGTGTCTATAACGTAGTGGCCCACTTTCTCATTGATTTCCTCGACGGAACCGAAATCATGCTGAAAGTCTGCCAGGACCTCGGGTATAACCGAGAGAAATTCATCCGCAAACAGTTCCTCCGGATTGTCGGGTTGGGCGAAGAGGAGCTCGAGTTGCGCAATTTCGCTCTCGCTCGCCTCGGCCTGCGTCAGGGGAAAGGCTGCTTGCAACAAACAGCAGAGTGACAGGGCAATCATGTTTCGCAGAGATCTGGCCATGGCTTGTACCTTTCCGATAGCGCGCGCGTTGCTACAACTGAGGATTGTTCCTATCAGGCCGGACGCACCAGGTGAACGTGCCTCTTCCCAAGGCGGCCCGAATAGTTTATAGGCACCGCCAGCTGGAGATGCGCTTTGTCGCGCTCTCGCTTTCATGGCCAAGGCTGGACGACATCCCGGCCTTTTGGCGACCTATTCATCCTCACATCGAAAGGATTGTCCGATGTCGATCACTGCAGAGCGTAAGGCTGCCCTCATTAAGGAATATGCAACCAGCGAAGGCGATACCGGTTCTCCGGAAGTCCAGGTTGCTGTCCTGACCGAGCGAATCAACAACCTCACCGATCACTTCAAGGGCCACAAGAAGGACAACCACTCGCGTCGTGGTCTCCTCAAGATGGTTTCGAGCCGCCGTTCGCTTCTCGATTACCTGAAGAAGAAGGACGAAGCCCGTTACACCAAGCTCATCACGAGCCTGGGCGTACGCCGCTAAAACATTCCGGCGGACGGTCGTTGTGATCGTTCGCCGGTTGTCGTTCCGGGCCTTTGTTGCCCGGCACCTGCCGCCGCAAAGGGTGGCGCTGATGATGGCGGGCCGGATGGGCCGGACCTGCCGAATGAAACCGATGACCTGTCATGGGGCAGGATTGCCGGATGCTTTCGCCGACCGTGATTGGCCGGCACGCAGGTTTCAAGAGACACCGCCTGTGCGGGTCACCTTGAGGATAGAAAGCGGGTGACCGCTTTTGCTGCCGAAAGCCTCCCGTTGTCTTGCCCGTGATCTTGTCACATTGCGCAGGCCGCCGCCATTTCCGGCTTCCGAGGAGGAAGTCGATGCCGCGTTGCCGCGCTACGAAGGACACAGCATGTTCAATACACATACCGTCGAAATCGAGTGGGCAGGCCGCCCGCTGAAGCTGGAAACCGGCAAGATTGCCCGCCAGGCGGATGGCGCCGTTCTTGCCACCTATGGCGAAACCGTCGTGCTCGCCACCGTCGTTTCGGCCAAGTCGCCGAAGCCGGGCCAGGACTTCTTCCCATTGACCGTAAACTACCAGGAAAAGACCTATGCCGCCGGCAAGATTCCGGGTGGCTATTTCAAGCGCGAAGGCCGTCCTTCGGAAAAGGAAACACTGGTTTCCCGCCTGATCGACCGTCCGATCCGCCCGCTCTTCCCGGAAGGCTACAAGAACGACACGCAGGTTGTCGTCACAGTCATCCAGCACGACCTGGAAAATGATCCGGACGTCCTGTCGATGGTTGCCGCTTCCGCAGCGCTGACGCTGTCGGGCGTTCCCTTCATGGGCCCGGTCGGTGGTGCGCGCGTTGGTTACATCAACGGCGAATACGTTCTGAACCCGCATCTCGACGAGATGGACGAATCGGTTCTCGACCTCGTGGTTGCCGGCACGCAGGACGCCGTCCTGATGGTGGAATCGGAAGCCAAGGAACTGAACGAAGACGTCATGCTCGGCGCCGTCATGTTCGGCCACCGTGGTTTCCAGCCGGTCATCGACGCGATCATCAAGCTTGCGGAAGTGGCTGCCAAGGAACCGCGCGAATTTGAGCCGGAAGATCATTCCGCTCTCGAAGCCGAAATGCTCTCGCATTTCGAAGCCGAACTGCGCACTGCCTACAAGAACACGCAGAAGGCGGAACGCTACGCAGCCGTTGACGCCGTCAAGGCCAAGGTCAAGGCGCATTTCTTCCCGGAAGGTGCAGAGCCGAAGTACACCGCTGAAGTGATCGGCGCCGTCTTCAAGCACCTGCAGGCCAAGATCGTTCGCTGGAACATTCTCGACACCAAGAGCCGCATCGACGGTCGTGATCTCGAAACGGTTCGCGCCATCGTATCGGAAGTCGGCATCCTGCCGCGCACCCATGGTTCGGCCCTCTTCACCCGCGGCGAAACGCAGGCGATCGTTGTCGCCACGCTCGGCACCGGCGAAGACGAGCAGTACGTGGACAGCCTGACGGGCATGTACAAGGAACGCTTCCTGCTGCATTACAACTTCCCGCCCTACTCGGTCGGTGAAACGGGCCGCATGGGCTCCCCAGGCCGCCGCGAAATCGGCCATGGCAAGCTTGCCTGGCGCGCCATCCGCCCGATGCTGCCGTCGCCTGAGCAGTTCCCCTACACGCTGCGCGTCGTCTCCGAGATCACCGAGTCGAACGGCTCTTCCTCGATGGCAACCGTTTGCGGCACCTCGCTTGCCCTGATGGATGCCGGCGTTCCGCTGGCAAAGCCTGTGGCTGGTATCGCCATGGGCCTCATCCTCGAAGGCGAGCGCTTTGCGGTTCTCTCCGACATCCTCGGCGACGAAGATCACCTCGGCGACATGGACTTCAAGGTTGCCGGCACGGCTGACGGCATCACCTCGCTGCAGATGGACATCAAGATCGCCGGTATCACCGAAGAGATCATGAAGGTCGCGCTTGCCCAGGCTCAGGGCGGCCGTAAGCACATTCTCGGCGAAATGGGCAATGCTCTCTCCGAGAGCCGTGGCCAGCTTGGCGAATTTGCACCGCGCATCGAAGTGATGAACATCCCGGTCGACAAGATCCGTGAAGTCATCGGTTCGGGCGGCAAGGTCATCCGCGAAATCGTTGAAAAGACCGGCGCCAAGATCAATATCGAAGACGATGGCACCGTGAAGATCGCCTCTGCTTCGGGCAAGGAAATCGAAGCGGCCCGTAAGTGGATCCACTCGATCGTGGCTGAGCCGGAAATCGGCGCCATCTACGAAGGCACCGTTGTGAAGACCGCCGATTTCGGCGCTTTCGTCAACTTCTTCGGCGCTCGCGATGGTCTCGTGCATATCTCGCAGCTGGCGTCCGACCGCGTTGCCAAGACGACCGATGTCGTCAAGGAAGGCGACAAGGTCTGGGTCAAGCTGATGGGCTTTGATGAGCGTGGCAAGGTTCGCCTGTCCATGAAGGTCGTCGATCAGGCGACCGGCCAGGAAGTCAAGAAGGTCGAAGGCGGCGAAGCCGC
The DNA here is from genome assembly GCF_005222845.1 of Rhizobium sp. FY34. Lineage (GTDB taxonomy): Bacteria > Pseudomonadota > Alphaproteobacteria > Rhizobiales > Rhizobiaceae > Neorhizobium. Next base: position 94,137 of record NZ_STFZ01000007.1, read on the forward strand.
CGAGTAAGCCTCTGCTTCTTTTCTAGCATCCTTGGGGCGCGGGAATTTTCCGCGCCCTTTTCCTATTCGAGATCGGAATTCTCCATGATCCGCGACGCCATCAAGACGCTGTTCCACCCTTTTGCCACGGGCACACTGCCGCTACCGGGCGAAGGCACCCGCACTCTTTTCCTGTCGGCTGAAAGCGGTCCGCGCCTGCCGGAGGGCTTTGCCGCTGACATTACCAATGTGCAGCCGCAGCGCGGCCTGTTTCGCCCGCTCTCGGGTGCTGGTGCCCATGTTGTGCCGGAACCGGAAGGCGAAGACTATGACAGCGCGCTGATCCTGTGCGGCAAGCACAGGGGGGAAAACGAGCAGAATACGGCAGAGGCGCTGGCGCGTGTGCGCCAAGGCGGCCTGATCGTCATTGCCGGCTCCAAGGAAGACGGCATCCAGCCGCTGCGCAAGCAATTGCTCCACCTGGGCTTTGCCGTCGAGCATCTGCCGAAATACCATGGCGTCGTCCTCTGGTTCACCCGCCCGACCGATGCCGCAGCGGCCATCGCCAAGCTAACTCGCCCGGCGCAGATCATCGACGCACGCTTCCAGACCGTGCCCGGCACCTTCTCGCATGACCATGTCGATCCGGGTTCGGAACTGCTCGCCAGCCGTCTGCCGAAGGATTTCGACGGCAATGCCGCCGATCTCGGTGCCGGTTGGGGCTATCTATCGGTCATGCTGGCAGAAGCCTCGCCGCGTGTGAACCGCATCGACCTTTTCGAGGCCGATTACCGGGCGCTGGACTATGCCAAGAAGAACCTGGCACTCAACTGCCCGGAGCTTCCCACACGCTTCTTCTGGCAGGACCTGACGGGTGAGCCGGTCAAGGAAAAATACGACCTCGTCGTCATGAACCCGCCCTTCCACGAGGGACATGCGGCAGATCCGGGCATTGGCCAGGCCTTCATCAAGGCAGCATCAGGCGCGCTCAGAATCGGCGGACGCCTGCTGATGGTGGCCAATCGCGGCCTTCCTTATGAGCCGGTTCTGGCCGCCGAATTCAAGGAAAGCGGCGAAGTGTGCCGCAATGCCCGCTTCAAGGTGCTGCAGGCGAAGAAATAGAGGCTCTCCCCATCCCGAGTGAGAACCAACGAAAAGAGCCCCGGATCATCGATCCGGGGCTCTTTTGTGTATGCAGTTTGAAGGCGCCTATTCCGTGTCGGCGTTGCGCAGCCGGTCGAGAGCCGGCAGCGAGGTGATATTGTAACCGGCATCCACATAGTGGATTTCACCGGTCACGCCACGCGACAGGTCCGACAGAAGGTAAAGCGCCGAGCCACCGATATCCTCGATGGTTGCCGTGCGGCGCAGCGGCGCATTCTGCTGGTTCCAGGAATAGATGGCGCGTGCATCCGAAATTCCGGCCCCCGCAAGCGTGCGCACCGGGCCGGCGGAGATTGCGTTGACGCGAATGCCCTTGGGACCATAATCGGCCGCCAGGTAGCGCACGGAGGATTCCAGAGCCGCCTTGGCGACGCCCATCACATTGTAATTCGGGATCACCCGCATGGAGCCGCCATAGGTGAGTGTCAGCATGGCACCATCGTCACCCATCAGTTCGGCGGCGCGCTTGGCGATCTCGGTAAACGAGAAGCAGGAAATCACCATGGTGCGGCTGAAGTTGTCGCGGCTGGTATCGGCGTAGAGGCCCTTCAGTTCGTTCTTGTCCGAAAAGCCAATCGCATGCACAACGAAATCAAGCCGGCCCCAACGCTCCTTGATCGCCGCAAAGGTCGCATCCACGGAGGCGAGATCCTCGACATCGCAGGCCAGGACGAAATCGGAGCCGACTTCGGCAGCCAGGGGCTTGACCCGTCGGCCCAGCGCTTCGCCCTGATAGGTGAAGGCAAGTTCCGCACCCTGCGCTGCCAGCGCCTGAGAAATGCCCCAGGCAATCGAGTGATTGTTCGCGACGCCCATGATGAGTCCGCGTTTACCCTGCATTAGTCCGCTCATGGGCTTATCCGTTATAGCGCTGGAATACGAGCGTGGCGTTAGTGCCGCCGAACCCAAAGGAATTGGAAAGGGCAATATCGATCTTGGCATTGTCGATGCGGGCACGAACGATCGGCACGCCATCAAATTCCGGATCAAGTTCCTGAATATGCGCGCTTTCGCCGATAAAGCCGGCCTGCATCATCAGGATCGAATAGATCGATTCCTGTACGCCAGCCGCCCCCAGCGAATGGCCGGTCAGCGACTTGGTCGACTGGACATGCGGGATCCTGTCGCCGAAGACTTCGCGGATGGCGCCGATTTCCTTGGAATCGCCAACCGGTGTCGAGGTGCCATGTGTGTTGATGTAATCGACAGAGCCATCGACCGTTGCCAGCGCCTGGCGCATGCAGCGCACGGCGCCTTCGCCAGAGGGTGCCACCATGTCATAGCCATCCGAGGTGGCGCCGTAGCCAACCACTTCCGCATAGATCTTTGCGCCGCGAGCCTTAGCATGTTCCAGTTCTTCCAGAACCAGAACGCCGGCACCCCCGGCAATCACGAAGCCGTCACGGCTCACATCGTAAGCGCGCGAGGCCGAAGCCGGGGTCTCGTTATACTTGGAAGACATGGCACCCATGGCGTCGAACAGGTTCGACATGGTCCAGTCGAGGTCTTCGTGGCCGCCGGCAAACATCATGTCCTGCTTGCCCCACTGGATCATCTCCACCGCATTGCCGATGCAATGGGCAGAGGTCGAGCAGGCCGAAGAGATGGAATAGTTGACGCCGTGGATCTTGAACCAGGTGGCAAGCGTGGCGGATGCCGTGGATGACATGGCCTTCGGCACGGCAAACGGGCCGATTCGCTTCGGGCTGTTGTTCTTGATGGTGATCTCGGCTGCTTCAATCAATGTGCGGGTGGAGGGGCCGCCCGAACCCATGATGATGCCAACGCGCTCGTTTTGCGCATAATCGCTTTCCTCAAGGCCCGCATCGGCAATCGCCTGCTTCATCGCCACATGGTTCCACGCGCCGCCCTGGCTGAGGAAGCGCATGGCGCGGCGATCGACGAGATCTGTCGGATCGAGATTGGGCTTGCCCCAGACCTGGCACTTGAAGCCATGCTCGGCAAAATCGCTGGAGAAGGAGATGCCGGACTTGGCATCCCGCAAAGAGGCGGTGACTTCTGCGGCATCATTGCCGATGGAAGAAACGACACCAAGGCCTGAGACAACTACCCGTCGCATTGGATGGACCTTTTCAAATCGTGGGGAGGTAGGGGCCGGACCCTTACAGGCCCGGCCGCCGGCCGTCAGGCGGCCTTTTCCTGAAACAGACCGACGCGCAGATCGCTGGCGCGGTAAATGACTTCGCCATCGGCCTTCATCCAGCCATCGGCAATGCCCAGCACAAGGCGACCGCGCATGACGCGCTTGAAATCGATGCCGTATTCGACGAGCTTTGTCTTCGGCGTCACCATGCCGGTGAACTTGACTTCACCCGTGGAAATGGCGCGGCCCTTGCCGGGTTCACCCAGCCAGCCGAGATAAAAGCCGGTCAGCTGCCACATCGCATCCAGGCCGAGGCAGCCCGGCATGACCGGATCGCCCTCGAAATGGCATGGGAAGAACCAGAGGTCCGGCGTGATGTCGAATTCCGCCCGGATGAAGCCCTTGTCGTTCGGGCCGCCGGTTTCGGAAATCTCCGTGATGCGATGGAACATCAGCATGGGCGGCAGAGGCAGCTGCGCATTGCCCGGCCCGAACATCTTGCCGTGCGCGCAGGTAAGTATTTCGTCGTAGCTGAAACTGGATTGTCTGCTGTCCATGAGGCCTGTCCGTTCCCCCTCGTCATCGGTTCCTGCGCTATGTAAAGCAAGACCGCCTGAAATTGAAGCGCGCGGAAACGGCTTCCTGTGATGACGGCGCGCCGGTTCCGAGTTAAGTTAGGTCGGCATATAGGAAGCTGGCCGGTCAAACCAGAGGCTTGCGGTTCAATTTTTCCGATTTCCATCCGTGGCGGCGCACAGGTGGGCTGCAACCTATTGAAAGCTGGCCCCGCAAAAGTTATATCGAAAACTCGACAATACTGGCTTGGCAGGAGCTCGCCTCAACAATGGTTGAAGCCGTTACGGATGTGGAAACCAGACTTCGCTGCTGCGGGCTTCGCCCGACACGTCAGCGTGTGGCCTTGGCCGACCTGCTGTTTGCCAAGGGAGATCGGCATCTGACGGTCGAGGAACTGCATGAAGAGGCGACGACCGCCGGCGTCCCGGTGTCTTTGGCAACCGTCTACAACACGCTCCATCAGTTCACCGAAGCCGGCATGATTCGCGTTCTCGCTGTCGAGAGCGCAAAGACCTATTTCGACACGAATGTGTCGGACCATCATCACTTCTTTGTCGAGGGCCGTAACGAGGTTCTCGATATTCCGGTCAGCAATCTGCAGATCGAGAATCTTCCGGAGCCGCCGGAAGGCATGGAAATCGCCCATGTCGATGTGATCATTCGCCTGCGCGAAAAGAAATCCTGAAACTCAGCGCTTTTTGCTCCTACGCTTGCGCAATGCTTCGTCCGCTGGCCGTCCTGGCCGCGCACGATAGCGTGGCAGTGTCCAGTCGTAGCGCAGTGCGCCACCGCGCAGGGCAAAGGCGATGAAAATGCCGGCAGCGGAGCTTGCAGCCGGCGGCAGACCCAGGAGTTGCGCCGCCGTATAGGCGCTCGCTCCGGCCAGCGCCGCCGTGACATAGATTTCCGGGCGCAACAATATCGAAGGCTCATTGGCAATCAGGTCGCGCAAAATGCCGCCAAATGTTGCCGTCATGGTGCCGGTCACGATGGCAATTGTCGGCGAGCCGGTGATCGCCAGACCCTTGGCGGCTCCCATCACGCTATAGGCCGAAAGACCCACCGCATCGAGCCAGACGAGCAGGTGATAGCGCCACTCGATCCGATGCGCCGTCAGGAATACGGCAATGCCAACGGCTGCGCAGATGATGAGATAGGTCGGATCCTTGACCCAGAAGACCGGTACCTGACCGAGAGTGAGATCCCGCAGCGTGCCGCCGCCCACGCCGGTTGCGGCAGCAAAGAACAAAAAACCAATAAGATCGAGCTGTTTGCGCGATGCGGCCAGGGCTCCGGTTGCGGCAAACAGTGCCACGCCCGCATAATCCAGCATTGTCAGCAAAGACATGTGCATCCCTCACGGCACCAGCGTCGCGCAAGTGCTCTATCCTAGAGCATAGCCAAGGAATTTGCTGGCGGCCATTGGCGCTGCCTTTTGTCTACAGGCGATTGGTGTCTACAGGCGAATAGATAGGAAAACATCGTGCGAAAGATTTTCATCACGATCGCGCAGGTCATTGCGATCATGCTTTTCCCGGTCATGGCTTTGGCGCAGCAGGAATTGCTGAGCGACCCGGAGATCTACGAAAAGGATCATTTCCGCAAGGAATGCCAGAATGCGTCCTTCGGCGAGGGCTTCATCACCCGGATGGACATCAACAATGATGGCATTATCGATGCCATTGCCAATCATGGCGAGATCACCTGCGGCACCAAGAAGGGTGTCGGCTGCACCGATGAAGGTTGCCCCTATAACTTCTATCTGCAGGTGAAGGAGGGTGGCTATTTCATGATCGCCACAGCCCAGATCCACGGGTACGATTTCATCAAGCGCTTCGGCAATATGGTCTTCGTGTTCAAGATGGCGCCGAAATACTGCGAGCGCACCGATGACCGCCTTTGCGAGATGACGGTGCGGGTGCGCGGTGCGCGCATGGTAACGGTCTCGAAAAAATAGATCAGAACGGCGTCGCGCTTCAAAACGGCCAGTCGATGCGCCCGGCGGCGTAATAGCCCAGGAGACCCAGCCATTCTCGCACGGCCGTGGACATGTTCTGCGCATTGAGCGACGGCTGGGTGAGGTCGAGGCCGAGCGTCACATTGCCTTGCGTCCGGTAGTCCACTGGCCAGGGCGTGACCGAAAGTCCGGCCTTGTTAAACAGCGCCAGCGAGCGCGGCATGTGGAAGGCGGACGTAATCAGCAGGCAGTCGCTGAGCCCCTGCTGCGCGAGAAGTTCGCGCGTGTTCAGCGTATTCTCGAACGTGTTGCGAGAGGTGTTTTCCTTGATCAGCCTGTCGGACGAGACGCCCAGCACCGAAAAGAATCGATCCGATGCACCGGCTTCTCCCTCATAGCGGCCGCTGAAGGAGCCGTCGCCGCCGGAAATCAGGATCTTTGCCTGTGGATGGGCAAGCGCCAGACGCAAGGTCTCGGTATAGCGGTCGGCTGCTGCATTGAGTTCTATGCCGCCGCGTGTGCTCATCACGTCGTTTTCCACCGCCCCGCCCAGAACGACCATGCAGGAGACTGACTGCGGCTCCTGCGCCGGCCGTGGCACCCGCTCTTCCAGCGCCTGAAGTAGCACATTGCCGGTCGTGGTGTAGAGGGTGACAAACAGCAGCAGGGCGCCAAGCGCCCCGGACAACCCGCTCAGGCGGCGATAGCCGGCAAAAGCAAGCAGACTGCCGACAAGGGCGAAGAAGAAGGCAAGCGAAAGTGGCTGGACCAGCAGCCAGAAGATCTTGGAAAGGTAAAACATCGGCTCACTTGCGGGTAGGAGAGGGCGTGGGGCGCTGGTTGAAGCGCTTGTGCAGCGTTCTGCGCAGGAAGAGCGTCGATAATGCGACGGTCATCGTCAGAAAGGCAGCAACGAACAGCGCGTCCTTGGGCAGGGCAATCCCCAGAAGGGCGCCGGATATCGCACCGCTGATCATGCCGAGCCAGGGCACCAGCTGGATGCTCCAGTCGAAACGCCGCTCGCCAAGCAGATAGCGGCCGATGCCGCGACCGAGCCGCGACAGGGCACCCGTCACATAGGTGAGGCCGATCGGCAGGCCTTCGATATGCTCGACGGTGGCATTCACCATGCCCATGGCCAGCACCACCATGTAGAAACGGATGAGATGCAGGGCCGGATCCTGCAGCATGGAGGCGGTTGCCAGCAGAAGCGAAACCCCGGCCAGCACGCCAAAAATGCGCCGTGCCACCACATGGGCAAGGAGAATACCCAGCGTATTGCCAATGACGAATACCAGGATGGCCGCCAGCAGCACCAGACCATGATGAACATCGCCATCCGACAGGGCGATGGCGGCCCGCGTGGTATTGCCGGTCATGAAGGAGACGAAATCACCGGACAGTCGAAGGCCGATGGCATCGGTCATGCCGGCGATAAAGGAAATGGACGACACCAGCGCAATGCCGGTGCCGGTGCGCTGGATGCGAATCATCCTGCGTCGTCTGTCGCGTGTCATGGTTTAAACCCCTGGCCTGGCGGCGCCGGACCTACCCCGAATCGTCTGCTTTCAGGCAGCCTAGCCGGTCTGAGGTCTCAAGCGAAATGCAGGCAGAGATCACCCATCATAAAAGTGCGGCAGGGCTCAGGATAACAGTGTCAGCGTCAGCGGATGGCGAGGATCGGCCAGTCCATCAATGACGTTGAAATGGTGGCGATCCGGTTCAACATAGGCGCCGGTTTCAGCCCCGAGCCCCAGCCACATGCTGGCCATCAGTGCATTCTGGCGGATGAATTCTGCCCGCTCATTGCCGCCCACCCAGCAGAACAGCCTTGTGTCTTCGCCGGGCCGCATCAGGACCGGGCTTTCGGCAGCGGCTTCCTCTGCCGAAAGCCTGAGCTTGGTATTGAGACCTGTTGCAACAAGCGGCCGCAGATCGTGCACGCCGGAAATCGAGACCACCGTTTTCACCCGCGCCCTGATCTGCGCAGGCAGGGGAGAGTTCTCCGCCACCATGCGGGTGACCAGATGGCCACCGGCGGAATGCCCGGTCAGATGGATCGGTCCATCGATATCGCCAGCGGCATCGGCAATCGCGGCGGCAATTTCCCGGACGATGTCACCGATGCGCGCTTCAGGGCAGAGCGTGTAGCTTGGCATGGCAACGGCATAGCCGCTTTCAACGCTGCCGGCTGCCAGATGCGACCAGTAGCTCTTGTCGAGTGCCTGCCAGTAACCGCCATGTACGAAGACCACGAGACCCTTCGGCGTGCCTTCCGGCAGGAAGAGATCGAAGCGATGGCGCTCACCCTCGCCATAGGCAAAATCCAGCCGGGCGCGACCCTCGGCCAGGAGGCGATCGCGATAGGCCTTGGCCGGCTCCACCCAGACGGCAGGCCAGGTCTCGCCGCGCGGAATATTGGCGCCATTGGTATAGGCGTCGTCCCAATCGGTGATGCGATGAAAAAGCATGCGCTCTGCCTCGTGTTCTTGATTGCGGTCGCTTACAGAACGGTGCGGACCCGCCAAAGCTCGGGAAACAGCTCCACTTCCAGCATCTTCTTCAAATAATGCGTGCCGGACGTGCCGCCCGTTCCGCGCTTGAAGCCGATGACGCGCTCGACAGTGGTGACATGGTTGAAGCGCCAGCGGCGGAAATAATCCTCGAAATCCACCAGCTTTTCCGCCAGTTCATAGAGGTCCCAGTATTGCGATGGTGCGGCATAGACCTGCCGCCAGGCCTCCAGCACGTTTTCGTTCTCAACGCGCTTGTCGCGGAAATCCGTACGCTCGCCGTCTGCACCGATATCAAAGCCCTTGCGACCGAGAAGCAGGATTGCCTCGTCATAGAGGCTCGGCATGGCGAGAATGGCCTCCAGATGGGCAATCAGGTCCGGACGGTGGCTATGCGGTCCCAGCATTGCAAGGTTGCGATTGCCGGCCAGAAATTCGATCGCCCGATACTGATAAGACTGGAAGCCGGAGGATTGGCCCAGCGCATCGCGGAAATCGGTATATTCGCTGGGCGTCATCGTGCGCAGCACGTCCCAGGCATTGTTCAGCTGTTCGAAAATGCGTGCCACGCGCGACAGCATCTTGAAGGCTGGCTGCGGCATGTCCTGGCGGATGGCGCCGATCGCGGAACGGATCTCGTGGATGGCAAGCTTCATCCAGAGTTCCGATGTCTGGTGCTGGATGATGAACAGCAATTCGTCATGGGCGGAGGACAGCGGCTTCTGCGCCGACAAGATGGGATCGAGTTGCAGATAATCCGTATAGGACATCTTCTCGCGGAAGGACATTTGCGCGCCGTCCTCGGCGGGGTCATAGGTCTTTGCGCTCACGTCACGAGGGCCTTCTGCTTGAACTGCGGTGCATCCCACAGCTGGTTGGTCATGATGTCTGCAAGAATATCGACGGCGGCATGCACGTCTCGCTCGGCGATATAAAGCGGCGTGAAGCCGAAGCGGATGGCATTGGGCGCACGGAAATCGCCGATCACGCCGCGCGAAATCAGCGCCTGCATGATGGCATAGCCTTCCTCATGCAGAAACGAGACCTGGCTGCCACGCTTCAGCCCCTCGCGTGGCGAACCGAGCACCAGCATCGGGCAGCGGGCCTCCACCTCGCGAATGAAGAGATCGCAAAGTGCGATGGATTTCACCCGCACATCGGCCATCTCCACGCCGTCCCAGGCATCGAGCGCCACATCAAGGGCGCTGAGCGCCAATATGGGCGGCGTACCGACACGCATGCGGTCAATGCCATCGCCCGGACGATAGTTCAGATCAAAGGCGAACGGCTTTTCATGGCCAAGCCAGCCGGACAGAGCCGGGCGGGCTTTGTCGGCAAAGCGCGGAGCGACATAGATGAAGGCCGGCGCACCAGGGCCGCCATTCAGATATTTATAGGTGCAGCCGACGGCAAAATCGGCATCGGCGCCTGCAAGGTCCACGGGAATGGCGCCGGCGGAATGGGCAAGGTCCCAGACGGTCAGTGCGCCTGCCGCATGCGCCTTTTCCGTCAGCGCCCTCATGTCATGCAGGCGCCCGGTGCGGTAGTCCACTTCGGTGAGCATGGTGACGGCCACCGTCTCGTTGATTGCAGCCTCCACAGCCTCCGGCTCCACCACCTTCAACTGGTAGCCGCGATCGAGAGACTTGATCAGGCCTTCCGCCATGTAGAGATCGGAGGGAAAATTGCCGCTGTCGGACAGGATCACCCGGCGCTTCGGGTCCTGCTCTGCGGCAAGGTCGATAGCCGATGCCAGCGCCTGATAGACCTTGATCGACAGCGTGTCGCCCATCACCACCGAGCCCTGCAGCGCGCCGATCAGCCGGCCCACCCGATCACCGATGCGGCGTGGCATCTCCATCCAGCGTGCCTCGTTCCAGCCGCGGATCAGCATTGCGCCCCATTGGTCGGTCATCATGGCCGATACGCGATCCTTGGCGGCCACAGGCAATGGCCCCAGCGAATTGCCGTCGAGATAGATCACGCCGTCCGGCATGTGGAACAGAGCGCGCGTCGTTTCGAAATCCGTCATTCTCAAAAGCCCTCTGAAGGCAGAGTTTAAAAGCCGATGCATAGCAGCCCGATCAGGCTGCGCAATGCCCTTGAATGCCGGATCATACGCGTATTGCTTGAAGTTTAAACTAGCTTTCGGCATGTCTTCTCAAAAAAATGCCTCTTCGTCAGTCATGCCTCATTTTGCGGCTGAGATAGGCGGAGCCCTTGAGGCCGAAACGCCAAGGCAGATCCACGGCCTTGCTAATGCCGATGCGCGGGCCAGAGGCCACATCCGCACCGCTTGGCGAAAGCTCCAGCTCAAAGGGTGGCATCAGCAATGAGGCGCCATCCAGCGTGAGGTCTATGCCCAGCGCCTGGGCAAGCCGGCCCGGACCGGCGCAGAGTTCGCGCAGTACGCTTCTGCCGCGCCGCGCCACCATGCTATCGAGCCCCTCCAAGGGCTCAAGTGCCCGGATCAGCACCGCACTGCCCGGCTGGCAGACGAAGTTCAGGCACCAGTGAATGCCATAGGACCGGTAGACATAGGCATGGGCTGGCGGCCCGAACATGGTGCGGTTGCGCGGTGTGGCGCCGCGGAAGCTATGGGATGCCGGATCATCCGGCATATAGGCCTCGGTCTCCACGATGATGCCGCCGACGCCATGGACCATAAGCGTTGAGCCGATGAGGTCACGCGCCACATCCACGGCGCTGCGATCAAAAAAGGCAAGGAGAGGCGGCGGAAGTGGCAGGTTCGGCATGCCGTCAATCTCGTCTGTTCGTGTTTGCGCCGCAAGCCTCCCCGCCAATACGGGTTTGCGATCTTGCCAGTGCCGCTGGAAGCCTCTAATTCAGCGGCATGGCAGCACGCGACCGATATTCCCGAAAACTCGAATGCCCCCAATGCGGACACTCAGGCTTTGCCGAGGTTTCCGAGGATGATGACCCGCGCCGCAAGGATCCGGACTTTGCCATAGACGAGATGCCTAAGGGATTTGCCACGGAATTTTCGTCCCGCGATCCGAAGAAATTCATGCTGCGCTGCCAATGCGGCCACAAGTTCCGCTTCGAGAGCAAAAGCGTCTATGCGCCGGGCGGGGAGCCGCGGAGGTAGGCGGGGCGGTGGATGGGAAGTTTCGAAAGGCAGTAGACGCCGGGCGAGACCGTAGTCTCGACGCCATAGATGTCAGGCTCCCGAGCGCACCTTTTGTACACCTGATCTTTGCAATTTAGAAGAAGGCTCATCCCAAGGTGTAAGCTACGCTTCAATCCGGCTGTAGCAACATCGCCAAGGGATTGGGTGATCTATCGAAGCAGGCAGTGTTCAACCGTTCCAGGCTTCAAAAAGCTAAGAGCTAAAACTTCATCTGTACCGATTTTGTATGGAAAAATTTTTGGTGGAGCTATGCGGGCTCCCCCAAGAAGTCTCTTAAATATTGAAAAATAAAGGTTTTCGGGATCGATCCGCCAACCGTTGTTACAAATCTTTATCACTCTGTATTGCCCGGTTTCCGTTGGCAACCCCGAAAACACCCTGGCCCAAAGTGCTGCTGCTTTCACCGTTAACGCCGAAGTCAGAAGTTCTGAAACTCATTGGTTTGAAGGGCAGAAAATCCGACATCAAGGCATTGAAATGTAAGGAATAATATCCTGGTGGATAGTGACTTTGCGCGCATATCGTCAACCCGTTCCAGCAAACGGAGTGACGCCATGCAACAAGCCCTTTCCATCGATACGCATGCCCGCTTGGTGATCCATGCCGAACGGCTCGCGGAAGCGGTAGAGTACGAGGCCACCCCGACGAACATTCGAACATGGCGGCGGCGTGCGGAGATAATCCGACGACTACTTGAAGGCGAGTAATCCGGGAAGGCTAAATTAGAGAAATCGAGCGCTTGCCCGGAGGGGAAACGGCAGTGCTCGCTACCCCCCAGATCAAACCTTCCAGTTCATCCAGTGGAATCTTTAGCTCGGCTGCAACGTCATTTTTGGTCGTGCGATCCTGCCAGAGTTGAGCCAGGACCTTCCTCCAGACGATTGATGTCTCGCGCTCGATGCCATTCGGCTCGCCCGTTCTATAACCACGCTTTCCAAGCTCAATACATATCGACTTATACTGCCACTCTGTCAGACGCCCTAGCGCATGCAGACGATAGGCCATTGCCATGGCGGAAACCCGCCATCTGCTTTTCATCTTGATGACCACGTTTGTGTCGATGAAACGAGGCGCACGAGCTTTCACATCGTTAGCTGGCATTAGGAACGCCGACGCGAACGCATTTGCCTCTCGTTCGGCTGCTCGCGACTGCTCCTGGGGTCCCGCATGCTGATGCAGGACCAAGTGTCCAAGTTCATGAATGGAGTCAAAGAGGCTATGTTCTGCCGTCTTGAAGTTATTCAAAAACACATAGGGTTTCTCGTCCCGCCAGAACGAAAATGCATCCACGGTCTTGGTATTCTCCGACAACGAGAAAACCCGCACCCCTTGTGTCTCTAGGAGACCCAAAACATTGCCGACAGGCTTTTCACCAAGACCCCAATGTTGACGTAGTGACCTGGCCGCCGCTTCGACGTCCGTCTCGTAGCTGAGGTCGATCAAATTTGGAGCGGGCAGTGAAAAACGCCTCTCGACCCAATCGCTCAACTGAAGACCTAAGGCGCCCGCCGACAGTGCTGCATCCCTCTCCTTGGCGCTCATCTTCGTGAGGCTTCGAAAGCTGACCGCCTCTATGTTCAGGTCTTCAGGATCATCGGCATAGAAAAAGTCGGCTGGATAGCCGACTGCCTTGGCAATCCTTTCGACTGTAGAAGGGTCGGGCTTATTGTCCCCTCTCTCCAGGCGAGTGATCGTCATAGCTGATAGATCAGTTAGGTCCGCTAGACCTTTCGCGGTAAGGCGCCGACGTGTCCGAGCCAAGACAAGCCGTTTACTGTTGAACATTGCAGTTCCGGCTATTTGCGAGCGACCACCATTGGATCGAAATCATCCGCGCGGTCTCCATCGTCCAGGAGGAGTTTGTCAAGTTCAATGTCCGATCCGTCTGAGAGATAGATGCGCTCGATATAGGCGCTGAACGTTTTGCCCTCGACCACAGGTCGTGTGAGTTCCGCTGCTCCACGCTCGTCGACCATCATGAAATACGTGGCAGTGCTTTCGCTGTCCGCGCGAGCATATTCGGGGAGGTCGGCGCCAAAAAGATTACCCATACAAGCACGTTCCGCGCCAGCACCCTTGGGCGAACGAGGCTTCGGCTTTTTCTCATCGTGAGCCGCTATGTCGACGTTCGAAAACACTACACGGAGACCGCGACTTTCATTTTTGATCGCTTCCACGCCTTCAGTACGGTCGACTTCCCATTCGTCGCCCACAAACCTGTCCCGCAAGGCCCAGGAGCCTTCCTGATAGGAAAAAGTCCCAGCCGCATTGGCAGGGTGGAACGGCGTGGCATTTGACGCCGCGCCCCTTGCAACATCTCTGACTTCCAGGAGGAGCTGGCGATCTAAGCCAAGTTCATCAAGGCGAGTATCAATGTCAGCTTCATCTCGAAAAACCTGCGTCTCAACAATCATGCCGAATCCTGTCATGTTGATTTTTCTAACCTACTTGTAGGTTAAAAAAATCAACATGACAAGCGAGCGTGCCCGGCCTTATTGTTTTTTACACGAGCTGCCATCAAGTTTTGCCATCTCGTCCATGATCCATGGTTTGTAGGGCGATTTGTAACAAACGAGTTAACGAGAAACCTTGAAAGCCAGGCTATCTGAAAATCTCAATAGGTTGGGGAGAATTTGGTGGAGCTAAGCGGGATCGAACCGCTGACCTCTTGCATGCCATGCAAGCGCTCTCCCAGCTGAGCTATAGCCCCATCAGGGTGCCGGTAAGTTCCGGCTCCGGGAACCCCGTTGAAGCACTGCTTCCGTCGGGGTGGCGGCTTATTACGTCCGGTCGTTTCAGAGTGCAAGCCTAAAAATGAAAAGCCCGGACGATTTTTTCGTCCGGGCTATAAATTCAAGGTCTTAGACCTCGTCTTCGTCACCGCCGACGCCGATGATGCCGGTGACATCATCGTCATCGTCATCTTCATCGGCTTCCAGGAAGGTGTCGTCGTCGTCGCCGTCGATTTCAACGTCGTCGTCGCCGATATCGGGAATGTCATCGCCGCCGGCCGCATCATCGCCCTCTTCGAGCGAGACGAGTTCGACGTCCGGATTGTCCGTATCGACTTCGGCGACTTCTTCTTCTTCGGCCTGTTCCATCTTCATCTGGGCCGTGTTCTCTTCAAAGAAGGAGAGCGGCCAGGATTTGCCGGAATAGGGAGAAACAACCGGGTCGCGGTTGAGGTCGTAGAATTTTTTGCCCGTATCCGGGTCTGTGCGCTTGGTACCAAGTTCCGCTTTTGCCACTGTCGAAGCCTCGTGAGAATGGCCGATCAATTCGGCGTTGCCGCGAAGGCGGCGCTAAAATGCTAGCCGGTCCCCTTAATGCTTGTCCCAGAGCATGTCAAAGGCAAACTTTACCGGCAAAACTGCTGGATTTCCAGCCTTGGCGCCCCAAGCGGCCCATGACCGGCAAACCCGTTTGTGCTAGGAGGCGCCACGGCCAGCAGGGGCAGGATGCCCCGGCGGCCAAAGGGTTGTGCCGCAGCGAAAGCTATTCGATGCCGAAAGTGAAGACCAGTCTGGCCAAAGGGCGCGCGCCATCTGTCGAGACAGGCGAAGGTCCAGGCGATGCCGGGCATCTCGTGCTGTCGCTTGCAGCCCTGCTGCTGGCTTGCCTGGCCAATGGCGAGAGCCATCTGCGCGGTCTTTGCCGCGGGCCGGATCTTGATGCCGCCTGCCGGGCGCTGGCGCAGATGGGGGCCGTCATTGGCGAAAACGCAGATGCTCTCACCGTGCGGGGTGTCGGCAATGGTGCGCTTCTTTCGCCGCAAGCGCCGCTTGATGTGTTGGATGCCCCGGTTGCGCTCGCGCTGATCGCCGGGCTTGTCGCTCCCTATCCTATGGACGTGGAATTTGCCGCGCCGGTCTTGCCGGATGTGTTGATCCCGCCTCTGCGCCACATGGGCGTGCAGATATCGTCGGCGCATGGGGATCACGTCACCCTGCAGGGGCCCGAGGCGGCAAGCCCGCTCCACTGGCGGCTGGATCATTCGGATGTTTCTGATCTTTCGCCCTTTGTCCTGAAGGCAGCCCTTCTGCTGGCCGGTCTCAATACGCCGGGCAGCACGGTGCTCCTGGAGTCTACGGCAGATCGGACCGCAGTCTCAGATCGACTGGATGCCATGTTTGCAGCCTTTGGCGCCCCGGTTTCACAGGCGCCGGCGGAGCCCTCATGGCGGGCGCTCCGGCTTTCCGGCCAGAGCCGGCTGCAGGCCGTTGACATGGATCTGCGGGCGGAACTGTCCGGCGTTCTGTGGTCAGCCTCTCAATTTTCCGCTAGAGGCGGGCCATCATTGCTGCCTGACGAGGAGACATGAGCCATGACATTCACCATTGCCATCGACGGACCGGCCGCCGCCGGCAAGGGAACGCTGTCGCGCCAGATTGCTGAAGCCTATGGTTTTCAGCATCTCGACACGGGCCTCACCTACCGCGCCACGGCCAAAGCGCTTCTGGATGCCGGTCTGCCGCTGGATGATGAGGCGGTAGCCGAAAAAATGGCGCGGGACGTCGATCTTGCCGGGCTCGACCGTTCGGTTCTGGCGCGCCATCATATTGGCGAAGCGGCCTCGAAGATTGCGGTCATGCCCGCTGTCCGTCGCGCGCTGGTCGAGGCGCAGCAGGCCTTTGCCGGTCGTGAGCCGGGAACGGTGCTCGACGGGCGCGATATTGGCACGGTCGTGTGCCCGCATGCGCCGGTGAAGCTCTATGTCACGGCCTCGGCGCAGGTGCGGGCGAAACGCCGGTATGAGGAAATCCTTGGCCAGGGGGCAGAGGCGGATTTCGAGGCGATTTTCGAGGATGTGAAGAAGCGCGACGAACGTGACATGGGACGCGCTGACAGCCCTTTGAAACCGGCCGCCGATGCGCACTTGCTTGATACCTCGGAAATGAGTATAGAGGCCGCGTTTCAGGCTGCGAAATCGATCATCGATGCCGCGCTGAAGAAAAATTGACGGCCTGCCGGTTTTCCGGTCAGCCGCGCATGACGAAGACCCCGAAGTTCCAGGTCCCCGCGCCGGATTGCTCTCTCTGCTGGGAGGGCGGACTTGATCTTTGGGAACGATTAACTCAAACCCACCGGCGCCATCCGTGTCCGAACAGGGACACGACCAGGAGATTTCATGGCATTAGCAAACCCCACGCGGGAGGATTTCGCAGCCCTCCTCGAAGAATCTTTCGCAACCAATGACCTTGCCGAAGGCTATGTAGCCAAGGGTATCGTCACCGCGATCGAAAAAGACATGGCCGTCGTTGACGTCGGCCTCAAGGTCGAAGGCCGCATTGCGCTGAAGGAATTCGGTGCAAAGGGCAAGGACGGCTCGCTGAAGGTTGGCGACGAAGTCGAAGTCTATGTCGAGCGCATCGAAAATGCTCTCGGCGAAGCTGTTCTGTCGCGCGAAAAGGCTCGCCGCGAAGAAAGCTGGATCAAGCTCGAAGCCAAGTTCGAAGCTGGCGAACGCGTTGAAGGCGTGATCTTCAACCAGGTCAAGGGCGGCTTCACGGTTGACCTCGACGGCGCCGTGGCCTTCCTTCCGCGTAGCCAGGTGGACATCCGTCCGATCCGCGACGTGACCCCGCTGATGCACAACCCGCAGCCCTTCGAAATCCTCAAGATGGACAAGCGTCGCGGCAACATCGTTGTATCGCGTCGTACCGTTCTTGAAGAATCGCGTGCGGAACAGCGTTCGGAAATCGTTCAGAACCTCGAAGAAGGCCAGGTTGTTGACGGCGTCGTCAAGAACATCACCGATTACGGTGCGTTCGTTGACCTCGGCGGCATTGACGGCCTGCTGCACGTCACCGACATGGCATGGCGCCGTGTGAACCATCCGTCGGAAATCCTGAACATCGGCCAGTCGGTCAAGGTTCAGATCATCCGCATCAACCAGGAAACCCACCGCATCTCGCTCGGCATGAAGCAGCTCGAGTCGGATCCGTGGGATGGCATCTCGGCCAAGTACCCGGTCGGCAAGAAGATCTCCGGTACAGTCACGAACATCACCGATTACGGTGCATTCGTCGAACTGGAGCCGGGCATCGAAGGCCTGATCCACATCTCCGAAATGTCCTGGACGAAGAAGAACGTTCATCCCGGCAAGATCCTCTCCACCACGCAGGATGTCGACGTTGTCGTTCTCGAAGTCGATCCGTCCAAGCGCCGTATCTCGCTTGGCCTGAAGCAGACGCTGGAAAACCCGTGGCAGGCATTTGCCTTCAGCCATCCGGCCGGCACTGAAGTTGAAGGCGAAGTGAAGAACAAGACCGAATTCGGTCTCTTCATCGGTCTCGACGGCGATGTCGACGGCATGGTTCACCTGTCGGATCTCGACTGGAACCGTCCGGGCGAACAGGTCATCGAAGAGTTCAACAAGGGCGACGTCGTCAAGGCTGTCGTTCTGGATGTGGACGTCGAGAAGGAGCGTATCTCGCTCGGCATCAAGCAGCTCGGCCGCGATGCGGTTGGCGAAGCTGCCGCTTCCGGCGAACTGCGCAAGAACGCTGTCGTTTCGTGCGAAGTCATCGCCGTCAACGACGGTGGTGTTGAAGTGAAGCTCGTCGCCCATGACGACATCACCTCCTTCATCCGCCGTGGCGACCTCGCACGCGATCGTGACGATCAGCGTCCTGAGCGCTTCTCGGTTGGCCAGGTGTTCGACGCCCGCGTCGTCAACTTCTCCAAGAAGGACCGCAAGGTCATGCTGTCGATCAAGGCTCTCGAGATCGCAGAAGAGAAGGAAGCCGTGGCTCAGTTCGGTTCGTCTGACTCGGGCGCTTCGCTCGGCGACATCCTGGGCGCAGCCCTGAAGAACCGCACCAACGATTGATCGTTGAGGTTCACCTCAAAAATCAGAAACCCGCCGGATCATCTCCGGCGGGTTTTTTCATGCCCGTACATTGGGTTTTGATCGTCCGTATCTGGCAGGTGGCGGGCGGCTACCAGCCGGCCATGCGCTGGTAATAGGCCTCGGCGTCATTGCTGCCGGCGGCAAGCCGTGAAGCCTTCGTTTCCAGACTATCCGAGGCCTGTTCCGTCATGCCTCCAGCATTGGCCGGCGCGAACATATCGCCCTCGTCAGCACCATCCTCATCATCCTGGCCGGTGTCACCGCCCCCTTGGCGACGTCCGCCATTGCGGTTGCGCGCTCCGTCCTCGTCGCTTGCCTCGACCGCTTCGATGAGATCCTTCTCGTCCTCCTCGTAACCGCCTTGCGGCGGGTAGGGCACAAAGATCGGGCCAATGGGATCGCGAGCCATGGAACGCGCCGTCAGGCCGGCCTGAGCAGCACTGGCAAGAAGCGCAGCTGGCGATTCTGTGGCGCGGCCAGTGACTGATTGTAAATGTGCGGCCTCCTCTGCCTCAAGAGGGGTGCTGCCGGTCGTCAAACCAGGCTGATCGTCCTGCATTGCGTCTGCAGGGCTTTGATTGGCTGAAAGAACGTCCCTCTCCTGTTGCTCGCTGAGGGCGCCGGCAAGACGCGCACCCGGCGGTTCAGACGAGACTGCCTGTTCCGGGATGTCACCACCGGCGATCAGTGCTGCTTCGGCGACAAGCGCGGTATCCTGGCCTTCCAGCGCATAGATATCGGCAAGCCAGCTATCGGCAGACCCTATCTCTTCGACCGTAACCCCGATCAGCTGCGCCTCGGCCAGGCGGGCAGCCATTGCCGCTTCGGCTTTGGCGGTGGCGGGCGTTCCGTCGGGGGTTTTGTGCGTGAGGGTCGCGGTGTCGATGCGCGATCCCATGCGGGCAAGTGCCGGCCCGTCATAGGTCACATCGTCCGGCGCCCTGTCCTGTGGCGCGCTGCGCAAAAGTGATGCCGTGGCGCTGGCAGGCAGGCGTGCGGCAGACTTTCCGCCGGCTGCGGAGGTTGCGTCGTGCGGCAAGCTCTCTCTCTGCGCTGCAGGCCTCGTATCGAATGCTGGTCGCTCGCTGCCGCTTGCGGCTTGCGTCCGTGCTGAAGCCTGTGTGAGAGGCGCGTCCAGCGTCTTTGGCTGGCCGGGCGATGTGGGCCATGACGATGTCTCGCCGGTCAGTTTCAGCGCGGCCTTGATTGCCTGAGCCAGGCGCGCCGTTTCGACAAAGGCAGACAATGTCTCGCCATTGACCTTGGACATCGTCCCGTCAAGGCCTGGCTGTGTTGGTGCAAGGCTGGAATTGGCGGCAGTGCTTGTCTGGAGCGCGACACGGCCCGTCTGCGTGGAAAGGCTCTTGGCAAGTTCCAGCAGGATGGTTGGTTTCGCCGGAACTGCCGGGGGCAGGTCATGGCCGCCATTCTGGCGATAGGAGGTGACGACCTGCTTGGTCAGCGGTTCGCGCACCAGATAGGCTTCCGTTTCCAGCTGCAGGGCAAGCCGCGTGGCTTCCGGTCCGACGGGGTTCTTGAGGATATCGGTCAACAGACGCAGGGTCGTGCCCTTCATCATCTGATTGAGCGCCTTTTGCAGCGCAACGCGCTCCGAGGGCGACAAGGCGGCAATCACCTCTCCCAGGCGCTGGGCATAGTCGGTCAATGCTTCACCTTTGTGGCGCTCGACCTTCAGAATGGCACCCAGCGTTTCCGCGACCACCGAAAGCCCCTGCGACAGCTGCAACTGGCCCGACAGGGAAAGAAGAGAGGATCTTTCGCCGGAAAGCTGCACGGGAAGGGTGCGAGCCGGGGCAACGGCCTCTTTC
Organism: Rhizobium sp. FY34; assembly: GCF_005222845.1. Taxonomy (GTDB): domain Bacteria; phylum Pseudomonadota; class Alphaproteobacteria; order Rhizobiales; family Rhizobiaceae; genus Neorhizobium. The sequence goes on from NZ_STFZ01000007.1 coordinate 114,263, forward strand.
ACGCTCGCGCCAATCTGCACGCGGGCGTCCGTCGACGTGTGATGTGACTGGCTGAAACTGCCGAGGAACGCGTCTGACAATGCGGCTACAGGGGGCAACATGCTATGCTCCACGCTGTGTCGGTTGAAGGGACAGACCGGCTCGGCGAAAGAGAAATGGGCGATCGTTCGAAGGATCGCAGCCGCAACGCCTCATGGCGTTCTGAGTGCCGTGTATATAATCAATATATACGGGAAATCTTAAAGATTTACTAAAAGTATAGGCAATGGCGCGCGTGATAGTCCCGCTCGTCCAGTTTCAGGACAAGGTCGGCAACGCGGTACATTTGAGCCTCCCAGGGCCGGACGATCTCCTCATCGCCAGGGCGGACCATAGAAGGAGGCAGTTAATCCGGATTTAACGGCAAGGGGCGTTTTCAGCTATGGGCGAAAATATCGGTTTCTTCCCAGCCCAGAAGGTCGAGCCTTGAGCGAGTCGGCAGAAAGTCGAAGCAGGCCTTGGCAAGCTCCAGCCGCTCGTCGCGGATCAGCCGCTGGTTCAGCTTGTCGCGCAGGGCATGCAGATGAAGAACGTCAGATGCCGCATAGTCAAGCTGCGCGGGCGAGAGAATGTCGGCGGCCCAATCGGTCTGCTGCTGCGCCTTCGAAACATCCACGTCCAGCATTTCCTTCAGGTTATCCTTCAGGCCATGGCGATCCGTATAGGTGCGGGTGAGGCGGGAGGCGATCTTCGTGCAGAACACGCTCTGCGTCAGCACGCCGAAGGTGTGATAAAGCACGGCGATATCGAAGCGACCATAGTGGAAGATCTTTTCGCGGCTGGCATCGCAAAGCAGTGCCACCAGATTGGGCGCCTGGCGCTGGCCAGCGGCAATGCGGATGACATCCGCCGACCCATCACCGGGGGAGAGCTGCACGACGCAGAGCCGGTCACGGCGCGGCACCAGGCCCAATGTCTCGGTATCAATGGCAATGGCACCGGTATAGCGGGCGGCGTCTGCCGTGGAAATGTCGCCCTCATGCGTGCGGATTGTGCTCATCTCGGCCCTCTCGTCGTTCCTTGATGGCTATAGCGGAAGCGACAGGCGATGAATATGCTCTTTCTTTGAGAGACTGCCGGGCTCAGACAGTCGAAGCCTTGCGCTCAGCGCATTGCTGCAATGCAGCAGCGCGCTTGTTCCAAATCGTATGTGTCGCTATACATTAATCATCGAAGCGACGCACTCCTCCTCCCAGCGTCGCCAGATGGGATCGGCAACCTCCTCCTCCTCCTCCCAATTGCCGATCAAGTTTAAAAGCCTGCCGCACCTCCTCCCGCGGCAGGCTTTTTCCGTTTAGGCTCTCCGTTTATCTCGCATCTGTCTTCTAAAGAGCGGCGATCGCGTCCATCACGCTGTCTTCGATCTCGATACCCTGTTCCAGGGCGGTTTGGCGAAGAGAGCGTCCGCGACGGCCGGGAAGCCGAACTGTTTCCTCGCGCGCCATTTCCTGCGCCAGCAGTGCCATCCGGGCCGCAGAATTGCCGCCTGCCGCGGCATCCGGATCGATGGCGATGATGAACTGGCCGAGCGCCGGCGGCGGCCCCTTGTCGTCAAACAGTGAGCTTGCCTCATGTGAAAAATGCGCGCCGGTGAGTGCTGCCGACAGCACTTCCACCATGAAGGCAAGCGCTGCCCCCTTGGCACCCCCGGCTGGCGCCATTGTGCCCTTCATTGCCTCATCCGGGTCGGTCGTCGGATGGCCTTCGGCGTCGAATGCCCAATCATCGGGAATGGCCACGCGCTTCTGCTGGGCTTCCATCACCTTGCCGCGCGCCACTTTGGACAGCGCCAGATCGATGATGATCGGTTCTGCGCCAGCGACCGGCACGGCAAAGGCAATCGGGTTGGTGCCAAACAGTGGCTTCTTGCCACCCCAGGGCGCCATCGCGGCGGGCGCATTGGCAAACATCATGGCCACCAGGCCCTGGTCGGCAAAACGCTCCACCGTCAGCGCCATGACGCCTGCATGGTGCGAGCGATGGATCGCAGCGCCTACAATTCCCTGCTGGCGCGCCAGTGGCGCAAGCTCTTCAACGGCAAGATCGAGCGCCGGATAGGCAAAGCCGAACTGCGCATCGATGGAGAGAAGGCCGGGACGTGCCCGCGTGGAAATGGCCACAGCCTTGCCATCCACCTTGCCGCTGCGCACCTGTTTCACATAAGCCGGCACGCGGCGCAGGCCGTGGCCGGACTGACCGGCAGCTTCGGCGGCCACCAAGGCGCGGGCAACCGAAAGTGCCGATGGAGGGGAGACGCCATTGGCTTCAAATACGGCGCAGACCAGATCCACAAGGTCATCAGGCAGGAAATGCATCGCGAAACCCTTCTGTCGACGGCGCAACTTCTGCAGCCGCTATCAAACCAGGCCTTTTAACAACCCGGCATCTCGATGGGAATCGTGCGTACCATGTTTTCGACCGGTGCCGGTCCGCGTCCGACGCCTTTGACGATTTCAAGTGCCCGCAAATCGAAATCCGGAACGCCCGAACTCCGCGACAGCGATACGCCAGTGAATTCCCCGGACCGCAGCACATTGAAGGTGATCGAAGACGTGACGAGCCGACCCTGGAAATTTGCAGGGCAGGTGAAGCGAATGGAACGGGCGCGACGTGCAATCAGCGAGCGGATCTTGCGATCCCAGTTCTTGATATCGGCTACCGAACCCGCTGGCTCGCTGGAGGTTCGTGTTGCTGCCGTCCTGTCCGATACCTGCGTTTCGGCCATAGCCTGCGTCTTGGCTACAGAAGCCGACCTTTGCGGCTGGGGCTTTGGCCGCTGCGCAACCGGCTTCTTCTTGATTTCCTGTATTTCGGCCTTCTCGATGACGGGGGAAGGCGGGCGAAATACTGGAAGTGGGACTTCGACAGTGTCGAGAACTGGCAACTCCTTCTCGACAGGCTCGGGTGTCGGCTCCGGCACGGGCTCGGGAATCGTCTGGGTCATCTCGGCAACAGGCTCGGGCTCTTCCATTGGCTCCTGCTGCTCGATCACCGGCTCAGGCGGTACTGGCTCGGGCTTTATCTCCGCCATCTCCTCTGGTGGTGGCAGTTCGGGAAGCGGTGGAGTATCCGGCGGGTCTTGCGGTTCCTGCACAGGTTCCAGTTGTTCGGTCTTGACCTCTTGCGCGTCTACCATATCACTGGCCGCAATCGTCTCTTCCGTCGCTTGGGCCTCCGGTGCGAGCGCAAGTTCCAGCATGATGGCAGGAGGCTCTCCTGCCATTGCATCATCGGCGTGACGTTCCTGCATCAGGATGCCGGCTGCGGCCAGATGCGCGGCAAGCACAATTATCGCAGCCGCTGTCCAAAGAGCGGCTTCGCCCGCCCTGGAGGCACTGCTATGCATCGTGAATGTGCTCATGGAGCAGTTCCAGCCGGCGCGCCCACTGCAGGGGCTGCCGGTGCCGGAAGGGTTTCAAGTCCGACCAACGCGATCTTCAGATAGCCGGCATCGCGCAAAAGGTTCATTACTTCCATGAACTGGCCGTAATCGACGGACTTGTCGGCCCGCAGAAAGACCCGCGTGTCCTTGTTGCCGCCGGTTGTCCGTTCCAGCGCTGAGGCCAACTGGTCGCGTTGCACCACATCATTGCCGATACTGAGCGAAAGATCCTCCTTCACCGTCAGATAGAGCGGCTCCGGCGGCCTCTGCGCCGGCGTGGCCGTTGATGCAGGCAGGTCCACATTGACATCGACGGTGGCAAGCGGTGCTGCCACCATGAAGATGATCAGGAGAACCAGCATCACGTCGATGAAGGGCGTGACGTTGATTTCATGGTTTTCCGGCAGGTCGTCGCCGTGGTTCTCGCGGATGCCACCGGCCATTGCTCACTCTCCTGCGACAAGCGAGACCGTGGATTTCGCCTTCATACCAGGGGGAACCTTGCGGAAATCGAGATCGCGGCTGACCAGACGCTCCACACCGGCTGCGGCATCGGCCAGAAGCTGGCGATAGCCGGTGATGGAGCGAGCAAAGATATTGTAGATCACGACAGCCGGGATGGCGGCGACGAGGCCGATGGCGGTTGCCAGGAGCGCCTCGGCAATGCCGGGGGCAACGACTGCCAGATTGGTGGTCTGCGATTCGGAAATGCCGATAAACGAGTTCATGATGCCCCAAACGGTGCCGAACAAACCGACGAAGGGACCGACCGAACCGATCGTGGCCAGTGCTCCTGTGCCGCGCATCATACGGCGCCCGGCAAAGGCCTCGATCCGGCCAAGTGTCGAGGAGACGCGCTCTTTCACGCCGCTGTTTTCAGCATAATCCAGCGCACCTTCGGACAACTGCAGTTCAAGGGCTGCCTGGCGCAGCATCTGGGCGGCAGGGCCGTTGCGGCGCTCGGTGGCCGCGAGCGCTTCCGACAGCGTTCTCGAACCACTGATGGCCTTGATGACCGCATGTGCACGGCGCCTTGCGCCTGCCAATTCCAGCGATTTGGCCAGCCACACTGTCCATGTCATCAGCGAGGCCAGCGCTAGGCCGATCATCACGCTTTTGACCACCCAGTCGGCGGCCATGAACATGCCAACGGGTGACAGGTCATGGGGAATATCGCTGCGGCCGGGTGGCTGCAGCAATTGTGTCAGAAGTCCCTCGGACTCTGTTGCCTGCTCCTCAGCCAAGGGCGCTGCCGTTATCGCAGGGACAGGCGGCGTTTCGCTGGCGGGTTGTATCGGCGCAGAGGTTGCGGCCGGACTGGCCAATTCGGGTGCGGTCTGGGCAAAGGCGAGGGGAGCGGCCATCACGGCGCCGGCAAGGATCGCTACCAGCAGGTTGGCGCGTGCGGCTCGCGGTTTGCCCTTCAGCCGGTATCCGGCAGTCACGGCGGCTGGGCGAAGGATCGACATGGGCAAACTCCGGATGTGCATGATTTGGAAGGCGCTACGCCGCAAAGGCCCTTCTCCGGCAAGCGCAGGATACGAAAGCCCAGGGTTGTCACCTCTAGCTTCCGCTCACTCTGTCTTGTCTACCCGATAATAAACTTGAGTTCTTTTGGCAACTATAATGTGCGCGTGACACAAAGAGAATCGCACGCAATGCCGTGCAGATACCGCGCCAGTAGCGAAAAACGCCGGACCCAAGGGCCCGGCGTTTGATGGTAAAACCTGCGCGCGATCAGAGCGTGCGGGTGATGTGCTCCACGCGGAAGCACTCGATCGTGTCGCCGGCGCGGATGTCTTCGTAGTTCTCGAAGGCCATGCCGCATTCCTGTCCCATCGGCACGTCGGTGACTTCGTCCTTGAAGCGCTTGAGCGTCTTGAGCTTGCCTTCGTGGATGACGACGTTGTCGCGCACCAGGCGCACGCCAGCCCCACGTTCGACCTTGCCCTCGATGACACGGCAACCCGCGACCTTGCCGGTCTTGGTGATGTTGAACACTTCGAGGATCTCGGCATTGCCGAGGAAGGTTTCGCGACGCTCCGGTGACAGAAGGCCCGACATCGCTGCCTTCACGTCATCCACCAGGTCGTAGATGATATTGTAGTAGCGGATCTCGATGCCTTCGCGCTCGGACAGTGTGCGGGCCTGCGGATTTGCACGAACGTTGAAGCCGATGATGGCGGCGTTCGAAGCTTCCGCAAGCGCGATATCCGACTCGGTGATACCACCGGCACCCGAATGCACGATGCGTGCACGCACTTCGTCGGTTCCCAGCTTGTCGAGTGCGCCGATAATGGCTTCGATCGAGCCCTGGACGTCGCCCTTGATGACCAGCGGGAATTCCTTGAAGCCGGTGTTCTGGAGCTGGCTCATCATCTGCTCCAGCGAACCACGCTGGCCAGACTGACGGGCTGCGGCCTTGTCGCGGGCCAGACGCTGACGATACTCGGAGATCTCGCGGGCGCGGGCTTCGTTCTCGACGACGGCAAAACGGTCACCGGCAGCCGGCGTACCAGACAGGCCGAGAACTTCGACCGGCATGGCAGGGCCCGCTTCCTTGACGTGTACACCCTTGTCGTTGACGAGGGCGCGAACGCGGCCCCACTGATCGCCGGCAACGATGATCTGGCCGGGGCGCAGCGTGCCCTTCTGGATCAGGACCGTGGCCACGGAGCCGCGACCACGATCGAGTTGGGCTTCGATGACGGTGCCTTCGGCCGTGCGGCTCGGATCTGCCTTCAGGTCGAGGATTTCGGCCTGCAGCAGGATGGCTTCGAGCAGCTTGTCGAGGTTGAGACGGTTCTTGGCCGAAACTTCCACGTCGAGCACTTCACCGCCGAGCGATTCCACGAAGACTTCGTGCTGCAGAAGCTGCTGGCGCACCTTCTCCGGCTTGGCTTCGTGCTTGTCGATCTTGTTGATCGCCACGATGATCGGCACGCCGGCAGCCTTGGCATGGTTGATGGATTCGATCGTCTGCGGCATCACGCTGTCATCGGCGGCAACCACCAGAACGGCGATATCGGTGGCCTGCGCACCACGGGCACGCATGGCCGTGAAGGCGGCGTGGCCGGGGGTGTCGATGAAGGTGATCTTCTGGCCGTTCTGCTCGACCTGATAGGCGCCGATATGCTGGGTGATGCCACCGGCTTCGCCCGATACGACCGAGGTCTTGCGGATGGCGTCGAGCAGCGAGGTCTTGCCGTGGTCGACGTGACCCATGATCGTGACGACCGGGGGACGCGAGACCAGTTCGCCTTCGTCGTCCTGGACGTTGAAAATGCCTTCTTCAACGTCTGATTCCGACACGCGCTTGACCGTGTGGCCGAATTCGGTGGCGATGATTTCAGCCAGATCGGCGTCGATGACGTCGCCCGGCTTCATCATCTGGCCTTCCTTCATCAGGTACTTGATCACGTCAACGGCGCGCTCGGACATGCGCTGCGACAGTTCCTGAATGGTGATCGTTTCCGGCAGGATGACCTCGCGCATAACCTTTTCGCGGGTTTCCTGCATCTGGCTGCGACGGAACTTTTCCTGGCGGCGACGGGTCGCGGCCATGGAGCGGCCACGGGCATTGCCATCGTCATCCGTGCTGACCGTGGTCACCGTCAGCTTGCCGCGGCGTCGGTCTTCCTCGACCTTCGGGCGGGCAGGCACCTTTGCTGGCACCGGTGCCGTGACCTTGCCACGGTTCGGCGCGCCACGGGCGGGACCGCGATCATCGTCCTCTTCGCCGCTCTTGCGGCCACGCACGACGCCGGGCTGTGCAGGGGCAGCAGCCGGGGTCACCGTGCGCGGTGCCTGCGGACGGCCATCATTTGTGCGGGCAACGACTGGTGCCGGTGCCGGGGCAGCCGGCACTTCGACGGGCGCCGGTGCCGCAACGGGCGCTTCTGCGGCCCGAAGCTTGGCTTCAGCGGCCAGACGCTCGTCCTCGGCCTTCTGCTCGATGGCGCGCTGCGCTTCCTCGATCTTGCGGCGGGCTTCATCTTCGGCGCGCTGCTTGGCTTCGATGATATCACGGGCCTGGGCTTCTGCGAGCGCACGGCGACGGGCGTCCATTTCGCTGGCCGACAGATCGTGAAGAACCGCACCACGTGGCCGGTCGGGCTGGCGTTGCGGCGTGGACTGCGGGCGCTGCGGCGCATTCTGCTGCGAGCGGTTATTGTTCTGGTTCGGCTGGTGCGGACGCGGTGCCTGGGGACGAGCCTCCTGCACAGGGCGCTGCGGCGCCGGAGCCGGTTCGATCGGACGCGGCGCGGGTGCTGCAACAACCGGCGTGATCGGCTTTTCGTCTTCCGGGCGCAGCGGGCGGCGCTTGCGCGTCTCCACCACGACCGCCTTGGTGCGACCGCGACCCATGTCCTGGCGCACGGTACCCTGGCTCGTCCCCGAAGGCTTCAGGGTGAGGGTCTTCTTGCCCGTAACGCTGAGTGTGTTGTCGTCTTTACTATCGGTCATCCGTTCCTGTTCCTTCCGACAGGAACAGAGATGGAAACCATCAAATCCTGTCGTTCAATACAACTGTCCAATGCGGCTGCCGGCGAATGCCGGTGACCACGTCATGTCTCTGACCGGCCAGCGCCGCCATTTGCTCCGGATTGACCGCCATTGCGGTACGTATCGAGCATGGTTGCGCGTTTCACTACACCTTCACCCGCCTGTCCGGCAAGCGCCGCAGCATGGATAAAAGCATTCTGACCCATCAGTTCGTCCATTTCGGCCGAGGTAAAGAGCCGGAAGGAGGCGATCTCCATTTCAGCATCCGTTCCAAGCCGCCAGGCCTTGCGGGCCTGGTCAATCTTTCTCACGCCGTCTGCTGCGGCATCCACGGCGTGAAACACGCCTGCGGCCTGGCCGGAGCGGATGGCCGCATCCACTTTCGTCGCGCCAGTGACGAACTGGCCGGCCTTGCGCGCCATGTTCATCATGCCGGCAAGATCGGCTGACAAAAGCCGGTCCACCAGGTCGCCGAGATCCGGCGACGGCTTCACATCCGTCTTCAGCGCGCGGGCAAACAGCTTGCGCTGCATGGCCCGCTCCACCAGGCTGCGGTCTGCCTTGATCCAGCAGCCACGACCCGGCAGTTGCCGCTTCAGATCCGGAACGACACCGCCATCCGGCGATGCCACGAAACGGATGAGCATGTCCGGCGATGTTGCCTCGCGCGTGACAATGCAGGTGCGATCATTCACGACCAGCTCCCCATCGTCAGCGTCCGTTTCACCGGCAGTCTCGGCCGCAATCATTCCTGAACTGCGGCGTCCGCCTCCTCGTCAGCTTCGGCGGTTTCAGCCTCGGCCATCTGCTTGTCGAGATCTTCCTGGGTGATCCAGCCTGCCAGAAGACGGGCCTGCACGATCATGTTTTCTGCCTCAACGCGCGACACGTCGAACTTCGAGAACAGACCTTCGAATTTCTTCGTCTCGCCATCCTTGCGCTCGGACCAGCCGATCAGGTCGTCGGCGGCGCAGCCGGCGAAATCTTCCACCGACTTGATGCCGTCTTCACCCAGGGCCACCAGCATCTTGGCCGTCAGGCCCTCGATCTGGCGCAATTCATCCTGAACGCCAAGTGCAACGCGCTTGGCATCCATTTCCGCCTCAATGCGATCCAGATAATCGCGGGCACGCATCTGGATTTCGCTGGCGGTATCTTCGTCAAAGCCATCGATCGAGGCGATTTCGTCGAGATCCACATAGGCCAGTTCTTCGACCTGCGCGAAGCCTTCGGAGGCCAGAACCTGTCCGACCATTTCGTCGACATCGAGCGAATTCATGAACAGGTTGGTGCGTTCGTTGAATTCCTTCTGGCGGCGTTCCGATTCCTCGGCTTCCGTCATGATGTCGATATCCCAGCCGGTCAGCTGCGAGGCCAGACGCACGTTCTGACCGCGACGGCCGATGGCCAGCGACAGCTGCTCATCCGGCACCACGACTTCGATGCGCTCTGCATCTTCGTCAAGCACGACCTTGGCGACTTCCGCCGGCTGCAATGCGTTGACGATGAATGAGGCCGGATCCTGGCTCCACGGAATGATGTCGATCTTCTCGCCCTGCAATTCGCCGACAACGGCCTGAACGCGCGAGCCGCGCATACCGACGCAGGCGCCGACCGGATCGATCGAGCTGTCATTGGAAATCACGGCGATCTTGGCGCGCGAACCCGGATCACGGGCCACCGACTTGATCTGGATGATGCCGTCGTAGATTTCCGGCACTTCCATGGTGAAGAGCTTGACCATGAACTGCGGATGGGTACGCGACAGGAAAATTTGCGGACCACGCTGTTCGCGGCGCACATCGTAGACATAGGCGCGCACGCGGTCGCCATAGCGCATGTTTTCACGCGGGATCATCTCGTCACGACGGATGATGCCTTCGCCACGGCCCAGATCGACGATCACATTGCCATATTCGACGCGCTTGACCGTGCCGTTGATGATTTCGCCGACGCGATCCTTGAACTCGTCGAACTGACGGTCACGCTCGGCTTCGCGCACCTTTTGCACGATGACCTGCTTGGCCGACTGTGCCGCGATACGGCCGAAATCCATCGGCGGCAGCGGATCGGCAATGAAGTCGCCGATCTTGGCATCGACATTGCGGTCACGGGCCAGAGCCAGCGGGATCTGCGTCGTATAGTCTTCCGCGTGATCGACGACTTCCAGAAGACGCTGCAGGCGGATTTCGCCGGTCTTCGAGTTGATGTCGGCGCGGATATTGCTTTCGGTGCCGTAACGCGAGCGGGCCGCCTTCTGGATCGCGTCAGCCATGGCGGCCAGCACGATCTCGCGGTCGATGACCTTTTCGCGCGCAACTGCATCTGCAATCTGCAGAAGTTCTAGCCGGTTCGCACTCACTGCCATTGTCGTCGGTCTCCGTAGATCGAATTGTGCAGCCCTCCGGTGGAGGGGCTGAAATGTTTACTCGTCGTCTTCGCCGTTCTGGTTCGCGGCTTGCGCCTTGGCCAGCTTGTCGGCTCTCAGTGCATCGCGGATCAGATCATCCGTCAAAATCAGCTTGCCCTCGGCCAGCGCCGAATAGGGAATGGTCACACGCGCTTCTTCGCCATAGGCAGGTTGATCCCGCTCCAGCGTAAAGCCGTTTTCGTCCGTCTCGACGATCTTGCCGCGGAAACGCTTGCGTCCGTCGAGAAGCACGGAGGTCTCGCATTTCACCAGATGGCCGCTCCAGCGGACAAAATCCGACTTGCGAACCATGGGCCGGTCGATACCGGGCGAAGACACTTCCAGATGATACGCCTTGTCGATCGGATCATCCACATCAAGAACCGGTGACACGGCCGTGGACACGGCTTCGCAATCCTGGACGGTCATTGTGCCGTCATTGCGCTCGCACATGATCTGCAGCGTCAAACCATTCTGGTTCAAGAGGCGGACCCGCACGAGACGGAAATCCATGGCATCGAGCGTCGGCTCGATGATTTCGGCGACCCTAAGGTCGAGGCCTGTCTCGACAACGAGACGCGGTTCCTTTTGGCTATCCTGCATTTGGTCTTTCGGCGCTGTCGCCGTCCCGGCGATGATGCTGCAGATCCGACCGCCTAACAAAAAAGAGCGGGTCCTTGTCAGGCCCCACCCTTCATCTGACGATCAAGAATTTAAAAGTGCTATACGCCGTCGGTGCCCAGAATGCAAGGGCAGCGCGCTTTCCTGCAAAGCGGCATCTTTTCCGCTTGCCGCCGGTGATGTGGCGTCTAATTTGATGACATCAGACGATAGTATCTTACGCATGAGGTTTACCGTGCCCGAGCGGGTCTCCCCCCTGGCGCCTTTCGGTCACCAGACATTCCGCACCATCTGGATTGCCAGTATCGCGTCCAATTTCGGTGGCCTGATCCAGGCCGTGGGCGCTGCCTGGATGATGACGGCGATTTCTTCTTCCGAAAACATGGTGGCGCTGGTGCAATCGTCCACCGCGCTGCCCATCATGCTGTTTTCGCTGGTGGCGGGCGCACTGGCGGATAATTACAATCGCCGCAGCATCATGCTGACGGCGCAAGCCTTCATGCTGGCAATGTCGATACTGCTCACCGCCTTTGCCTTTCTCGGTCTGTTGACACCCTGGCTGCTGCTCTCCTTCACCTTTCTGATCGGCTGCGGAACGGCGCTCAACAATCCCTCTTGGCAGGCCTCTGTGGGCGATCTTGTGCCGCGCGAGGTGCTGCCGGCCGCCGTGACCCTGAACAGTGTCGGCTTCAACATCACCCGCAGTGTCGGCCCGGCAATCGGCGGCGCCATCGTTGCTGCCTTCGGTGCAGCAGCCGCCTTTGCCGCCAATGCGCTCAGCTATTTCGCGCTTATCTTTGCGCTTCTGCGCTGGAAACAGGAGGAACGGGCCAGCAAATTGCCGCGCGAAACACTGGGGCGCGCTCTGTCTGCCGGTTTTGGCTATGTGGCGATGTCGCCCAAGCTCATCAATGTTCTGTTCCGGTCGGCACTGTTTGGCCTTGCAGCCAGCGCCATCCTGGCACTTTTGCCACTTGTGGCGCGGGATCTGGTGGCCGGTGGGCCGCTCACCTATGGCTTCATGCTCGGCGCCTTCGGTGTTGGCGCCGTCGGCGGTGCCATGCTGAATGCACGCCTGCGCGAAATGTTCTCCAGTGAAATGATCGTGCGCCTGTCCTTTACCGGCTTTGCGCTGAGCACTGTCGTGGCCGCACTCTCCCATTCGACCATCGTCACCTGTCTCGTGCTTCTGGTGCCCGGCGCCTGCTGGGTGCTGTCACTGTCGCTGTTCAACACGACGGTGCAACTGTCTACCCCGCGCTGGGTGGTTGGCCGAGCGCTGTCCTTCTACCAGACGGCGGCCTTTGGCGGCATCGCCGTCGGCGGCTGGCTCTGGGGTTCGCTTGCAGAAACCTATGGCGTCTCCACCGCGCTTATGCTGGCAAGTCTTGCCATGGTGTTTGGGGCGCTGATTGGCTGGAAGCTTGGGCTTCCCTCGCTCGAAACCCTGAACCTCGATCCCGTGAACACGTTTCGCGAACCGTCGCTGCGGCTTGACCTGCAGCCGCGCAGCGGCCCGATCGTGCTTCTGATCGACTACACGATCCGGGAGGAAAACGTCACCGAGTTCCTGACGCTGATGTCGGAACGGCGGCGCATCCGCATCCGCGATGGTGCGCGGCAATGGGCGCTCATGCGCGATCTGGAAAACCCGGATATCTGGACGGAAACCTATCACACCGCCACCTGGGCCGATTATGTGCGCCACAATCAGCGCCGTACCCAGACCGATTCGGAAGTGTGGACGCGCATTCGCGAACTGCATGCCGGGCCGGATGGGCCGCGCGTGCACCGCATGATCGAGCGCCAGGCCATTCCGCCGCTCGACACGGAAGACGATATCTTCCACAAGACACGGCTAGACCTGCACCACTGAGGGAGGATCTGCATAGCCGAAGAACACTCAGCGCAGCTTTGCCTTCAGGCTCTCATCCGGGAAGCAGGTGGGTGAAAGCCCCGCCTTGGCCTGCCAGTCGCCGAGCGAACGGCGCGTCTTGAAGCCGGCAAGCCCATCGGCTCTGCCCACATCATAGCCCTTGGCCTGCAGGCTTTGCTGCATGGAAAGCACGTCGGAACGCAGCATCTTGCCGACAGCGCCCCATGGCGCTTCGAACGCACCACCATTATGCGAGATGCGATCGGCCAGATTGCCGATGAACAGCGCATAGAGGTCGGAATTATTGTATTCCTTCAGCACGTAGAAATTTGGCGTGACGAGGAATTCCGGTCCGTGCCGGCCGGCGGGCACCAGCATCATGCCATCAAGCTTTGCCTCGCCCGACGGAAACGGCTTGGCGGCAACGCGGGTGATGCCCATGGCAGCCCAGGCGGAGATCGGCTTGGCAAGATCCGGCCCTTCCTGCGCGCAGGAGATTTTGGCCGGAATATTGACCTCGAAACCCCAGTCGCGGCCGCGTTGCCAGCCCTTCAGCGCCAGGTAATGGGCAATGGAGGCGAGTGTGTCCGGCACTGAATTCCAGATGTCGGCGCGCCCGTCGCCATCGAAATCCACGGCGTAGCGGGCATAGCTCGAGGGCATGAACTGTGGCTGGCCAAGCGCGCCGGCCCAGGAGCCCATCATGTTCTCAGCCGTGACATCGCCATGCTCGAGAATGCGCAGGGCGTCGATCAGTTCGGTGCGGAACATCTCCTTGCGGGTGGACATGAAGGCCTTGGTGGCCAGCACGCCGATCGCCGGATAGGGGAGCTTTGCGCGGCCATAGCCTGATTCGCGCCCCCAGATCGCGACAACGATCGCACCCGGAACGCCATAGGTCTGTTCCACCTTGCGCAAGGTTGCGGCATGGGTGGCGTAAAGCGACCGGCCTGTTGCGGCCAGCCCCTGCAGCCGCTGCTCGGAAAAATAGGCGCCGGGCGAGGCAAATTCCGCCTGGCTCTGGTCGCGCTCCTTGGGGGGCGTGGTGCCGGGCGGTACCAGATCCGGCAGATCCCAGTATAGCTTCACGCCGGAGAAAGCGTTTTCGATGGTGGGTGCCGAGACACCGGCCTGCCTTGCTTCTTGCGTCACATCCTTGGCGATCCAGCTGCGGAACTGTGCTTCCACCTCGGATTTGGAGGGGGCGGCAAGCGCCGGGAGGGGAATCAGAAGGGAGAGAATCAAACAGCAGGTGGCAAGTCTTGCGCGAATACCCCCCTCTGCCCTGCCGGGCATCTCCCCCTCAAGGAGGGAGATTGGCTGGAGCCGACCGCTCGCTTCCATGAAAAACGAAGTAGAAGCGCAATGAGCATCCTGCTTCGGTCTGCGGTGAGTGGGGTTGGAGCGCTTGCATCCCTGATCTCCCCCCGTGAGGGGGAGATGGCCGGCAGGCCAGAGGGGGGTGATTCCGAACCGGCTCAGCATTGGCTCAATCGTCCTCATATCGCCGTTCGGGCGCGAAGCGCTGCCGTCAGCGTGCCTTCATCGAGATAATCGAGTTCGCCGCCCACCGGCACGCCATGCGCCAGGCGGGTAATCTTCACCGGCAGTTCCGAAAGCCGGTCGGTGATGTAATGTGCGGTCGCCTGGCCCTCGACAGTGGCATTCACGGCAATGATGATCTCGCGCACCCCGCCTTCGCTCACCCGGTCGATCAGGCCCTTGATGTTCAGATCATCCGGACCCACGCCATCGAGCGGGGAGAGCGTGCCGCCCAGCACGTGATAGGCGGCGTTCATGGCGCTTGCCCGTTCCAGCGCCCAGAGATCCGAGACATCCTCCACCACGATGATGACCGTATGGTCGCGCCGATCGTCGGTGCACACCGTGCAGGGATCGACCGTATCGACATTGCCGCAGCGTGAGCAGACCTTCACCTTGTCATAGGCTTCGCCGATGGCTGTTGCGAGCGGCCCCATCAACTGTTCGCGCTTTTTAATCAGATGCAGCGCTGCCCGCCGCGCGGAGCGGGGGCCAAGCCCCGGCACCTTGGCCAGAAGCTGGATGAGTTTTTCGATTTCGGGACCGGTAACGCGTTTTGCCATGCGCCGCTTTTAGACGATAAGAGTGGCAAACGGAATCGCACAGTGAGGCTTCTCTCGTGAAAGTCAGCGCCATATGCCTGGGATTGCCCGAGAAACTGTCGGGCAAGAGCTATAAGACCGGCATCAACAAGGTGCCGGTGAGTGGTGCCGTGCTGGTCGATGAAAACGGGCTGGTGGGTGATTCGATCTGCAATCGCAAATATCACGGCGGGCCGGATCAGGCGGTCTATGTGGAGGGCGGCCTTACACTCGACTGGTGGGCTAGCGAGCTTGGACAGGTTTTGGCGCCTGGCCTGTTTGGCGAAAACCTGGTGATCGACGGGCTGGACAACCGCAATGTTGGCGCCGGAGACCAGTTTCAGCTATCCGGAGGCGTGCTGCTGGAAGCCACATCGGCGCGCATTCCCTGCAATACATTTTCAGCCCGCATGGGTGACGCGAAATTTGCCAAGCGCTATACCGCGGCAGCCAGACCCGGCATTTACTGCCGGGTTCTCGTCTGCGGCGCCATGAGTGCCGGCGAAGACGTGGTCTTCACGCCCTTTGCGGGAGAAAAAGTCCCTGTCCCTGAGATGATGCGCCTGTTCGGCAAACAGCTTGCGCCGCAAGACCGGAAGCGTTATCTAGCAGCGCCGATCCACACGAAGCTACGCGCCGAACTCCAGGCGAACATTTAGTCTAGCCAAGGCCAGATCAGAACGGCAGCTTCATGCCGGGCGGCAGGGGAATTCCAGCCGTCAGGCCCGCCATCTTTTCCTGAGCGATGGCCTCGCCCTTTTCCTTGGCATCCTTGTGGGCGGCAATGATCAGATCTTCGAGGATCTCGACCTCGTCTTCCTTGAAAAGCGACGGATCGACCTTGAGGCCCAGCATCTCGCCCTTGCCATTGAGGCGCACGACAACCAATCCGCCGCCGGACTTGCCCTCGATGTCGAGCGCGGCAATTTCTGCCTGCACCGATTCCATCTTGGCCTGCATTTCCTTGACCTTGCCCATCATGCCCATGATGTCGCGCATTTGGTCACTCCTTTGCTGTTGTCAAAATTCGATATCGTCGCCGGGCAGAATGTCGCCCTCTGCGGTTTCCACGGCGGCCGGCGCCGGTGCTTCGTCCAGATCGCCCGCCTCTTCGGTCACGCGAATGCGCACATCGGTGATGCGGGCGCCGGGAAACTGCGACAGGATGGCTGCCACGTCCGGATCGGCCCGCGCATCGGTCAGTCTTGCCTCGCGGGCATGGCTTTCCACCTCCGCAAGCGTCTGCGATCCGGCCTCGCGGCTAAGGATGACCATCCAGCGGATGTCCGTCCATTCCTCCAGCCGGCGCTGAAGATCGCTGACGATGCTTTTCGGCGCATCGGCGGGAAGGTTGATCTCCAGCCGGCCCGGATCCACCTTGACCAGCCGTACGAAGCCGCGCAGCAGCGCCTTCAGCTTGGGGTCGCGGTGCTTGGTGCAAAGCTCGGCAATATCGGAGAGCGAAGTAATCGGAACCTTGGGCTGAAGGGCTGTAGCCTCTCGGCTTGCCGGGCGCTCTTCCGTGCGGCCCATGGCCATCGGCTGGGCCTGTGCCGGTGACAGTGCCGAAGACGGAACGGCAGCCAGCATCGCACTTGGGCCCCCGGATGTCATGCGGGCACCGGGCGGCTGGTCCAGGCCGCGCGCCATCACATTGGCCTGCGGTGCAAGGCTTGCGCGCGCGCCGCCATTGCCATTGTCGGACGGTGGCGCCGGTGATGCAGCATCGCCGCCGCCGTTCAGAAGCTCGGCCACACGGCGTGCGGCATCTTCCGGTGACGGCAGATGCGCGGCATGCGTCAGCCGGATCAGCACCATTTCTGTTGCACCGGCAGGCCGCGAGGAGTTTTCCGCTTCCGGAATGCCCTTCAGCAGCATCTGCCACAGGCGAGACAGCGTGGTAACGGCGACCGTGCCGGCAAATTCGGCACCGCGCAGGCGCTCGACTTCCGACAGTGATGGGTCTTCGGCTGCGTCCGGAATATATTTGAAGCGTGTCACCAGATGGGTGAAATCAGCCAGATCCGTCAGCACCACGACCGGATTGGCGCCGGCCTCATACTGGGCGGTAAATTCGGAGAGCGCAGCAGTGACATCGCCATTCACCACATGCGCAAAGAGATCGACGATGCGCGCCCGGTCGGCAAGACCCAGCATGCCGCGCACGGTCTCCACCTGCACGCTGCCGCCGCCATGGGCAATCGCCTGATCGAGCAGCGACAGGCCGTCGCGGGCAGAGCCTTCCGCCGCGCGCGCAATCATTGACAGTGCTTCCTGTTCGCAGGGAATGCCTTCCTTGCCCAGGATCGTCGAAAACAGCCCGACAAGATCGGCCGCACTGATGCGGCGCAGATCGAAACGCTGGCAGCGCGACAGAACGGTGATTGGAACCTTGCGGATTTCGGTGGTGGCGAAGATGAACTTCACATGCTCGGGCGGCTCTTCGAGCGTCTTCAACAGCCCGTTGAAGGCCTGCGTCGAGAGCATATGCACTTCGTCGATGATATAGACCTTGTAACGGGCCGAAACCGGGCGATAGCGCACCTGCTCGATGATCTCGCGGATATCGTCGATGCCGGTATGCGAGGCGGCGTCCATCTCGATCACATCGACATGCCGGCCTTCCATGATCGCCTGGCAATGCTCGCCGGGGATACGAAGGTCAATGGTTGGCTTGTCGATCTCGGCTGTCTTGTAGTTCAAGGCACGGGCGAGAATGCGGGCCGTGGTCGTCTTGCCCACGCCGCGAACGCCAGTCAGCATATAGGCCTGCGCAATGCGGCCGGTCTCGAACGCATTGGTCAGCGTGCGAACCATCGGCTCCTGGCCGACCATCAGATCGGAAAAATCCTTGGGACGATATTTGCGCGCGAGAACCCGGTAGCCTGCGCCGGCGCTTGCCGCGTTACCCGAAACTGTCGGCCCGTGTTCCGGCGGCTCTATGTCGCTCATGAAGTTCCGCCAGCCTTTGACAAGGCCGCCCCGGCCTGTGCCGGATTGCGGACCGACCGGACGCTGGCCAAAGAAGAATGAGGTGGGAGGCTGGCACGGCGACCCGTGCCTGGCTCGTTAGGGCTGCTTCCTTCCGGACCTGACCCGGTTGGCGAGTGGCTCGTCCACCACCAACCTCCCGAGGCGACATATCGTCGTTTCGAACACCAAATGCAAGCCAAGCCGCCAAAAAACTGCTAGCAAGTTTCAAAATGCAGGAGAAAATCTTGAGCGAATTTCATCTCGATGCCCGGCTGGCGCGCGATTCCGACCTGGTTCTGGTGTTTGAGCTTTGCCAGTTGCGCATTCTCAACGACAGCCGCTGGCCCTGGCTGATGCTGGTGCCGCAGCGACCGGATAAAACCGAGATTTTTGAGCTGGAGCCGCAGGATCAGGCGGTCCTGGCTGAGGAAGTCAGCAGGGTTGCCGAAGCGCTGAAACGCGTCACGGGGGCTGGCAAGATCAATATAGGCGCGCTCGGCAATGTCGTGTCGCAACTGCATGTGCATGTGGTGGCGCGCAGCGAAGGCGATCCCAACTGGCCGGGGCCGATCTGGGGCTTCGGTTCCGCCGTCACCTATGACGAGGCGGCGCGAAAAACCTTTCTCTCGGCCATTATCCAAGCCCTCTGAAACCCAAGCCCTCTGAACCTTGCAAAGCCTTGCCCATGACGCTTTCCCTTTTCGACACCGATGCTCCGCATGGCGAGGCAAGCCGCCTCACCGCCTTTTCCGGCAATCGCCTTGACCGCGATGCGGAACACCGCACCGATCAAAGCCTTGAAGACGCGATGAATAGGGACGGTGCGCATATCCTCGCCTTCGCCGGCAACAGGCTGGTGCTGAAACAGCGTGAGGCGGGGCTTGATCCCCTGTTTGCCCGCCACGAACTGCCGGTGCTGGAACCTGATCCCGCCAAGGCTGTGCTGCTTGGGTTTCGCCAGGATGGTTCACCGCGCATCGCCATGCCGGTTCTGACCGATCCCGAACAGCTTGCTTTGCATTTTCGCCTCACCGATGCTCGCTCGGCCTTTCGCGACGGGCTGGCGGACGAGGAAACGCTGGGCGAGGTGGCGCAGGGCCTCAGCCTTATCCACTGGAATGATGCCCATCTGTTTTGCGGCAAATGCGGAACGAGAAGCGAGAGCAAGCTTGGCGGTTACAAGCGCCAATGCCCCGCCTGCAACCACATGATGTTTCCGCGCACCGATCCGGTGGTGATCATGCTCACCGTCGATGTGGCGAGCGATCTGGTGCTTCTGGGGCGAGGGCATCATTTTGCGCCGGGCATGTATTCGACGCTGGCCGGCTTTGTCGAACCCGGCGAGACGATCGAGGATGCGGTGCGCCGCGAGACATTCGAGGAATCCGGCATCCGCATCGGGCGCGTGCGCTACCATGCCTCACAGCCCTGGCCCATGCCGCATTCGCTGATGATCGGCTGTTTTGCCGAAGCGCTGTCGAGCGAGATCAGCCGTGACGAGCAGGAGCTTCAGGATTGCCGCTGGTTCACGC
This sequence comes from Rhizobium sp. FY34, assembly GCF_005222845.1. Lineage (GTDB taxonomy): Bacteria > Pseudomonadota > Alphaproteobacteria > Rhizobiales > Rhizobiaceae > Neorhizobium. The sequence goes on from NZ_STFZ01000007.1 coordinate 133,725, forward strand.
GGGCCGAGGTTTCGACCATGCTGGATGCCGATCCGGCCGGCGCCGGACCCTTTGCCCCGCCGCGCGGCGCCATCGCCAACCGGTTGACGCGCGACTGGCTGGACTGGAGCCGCTGATCAGGCGGCTTTGCGGCGGGTGAACTCGCGCACGGCCAGCGACACGCCGAGGATCTGCAACAGGCAGCCGAAGCCTTCCGACGGTGTTGGCCAGCGCAGGTCCATCGATAGGCCGAAAATCAGGCCGAACACGGTTTCCGCGACGATCAACTGCGCCGTCAGTGTCAGCGGCAGACGGTGCGATGCAATGCTCCAGCACCAGGTGGCAAGCCATGAGGCGGCCATGCCAAGCACCAGCGCCCAGCCGAGGAAATGCATCAGTTGATCGGACGATGCCGTGGCATAGGTGTCCGAGGCCAAAGGCAGGAGAAGAATGGCGCCGCCCAGTGCGCCCAGACCATGCAGGTTCGTCCAGTCGGTGGCACTGGGCGGATTGTCGCCACGCATCATATGGGCGTTGATGATGCCATAGACCACCCAGACCAGAAGGGCAGCGATCGCGCAGCCGGCCCCAGCCAGCATCATCCTTTGTCCGTCCACATCGAGCTTGGCCACCAGTTCCAGATTGACGACGGTAATGCCGGCACCGATCATCAGGAGCGGCAGGGCAAGCCTGCGCCAGGCAATCGTCTTGTCGATGAGATTGGCAATGGCTGGCAGCACCACCGGCGTCACGCCGATGATGAGCGGCGGAACCACCGGCCCTGCCAGAAGCACCGCCTGCGATGTCAGCACGAAATAGCCGACATAGCCGATAATGCCGAGAGCCATGCCGATCAGCGCCCGCTTGATGCCGAAGCCGCGCAGGCGAAACCGCGGATGCAGCATGGTGACAAGGCAGGTCAGGCCGAAAATGGCATAGCGGCCAATGGTGATGTCGATGACCGAAAACGGATGCACCAGCCGAGCCGCCACGAAGGTGAGGCCCCAGAGCGCGCCCGTCAAGAGGCCGGCAAGAATACCAAGCAGCATGGGATCTCCTTTGCCGAGTGCGCCGCGCAGACAAAGCGCCGGCGCCCAAGGGCTGAACCGAGAGAAGATAAAATAGGGCCGAATGGACCTGGTTGAGGCAGGGCCGGCTTGTCAGCCGCCGTTCAGCGCCCGGCGCATCGGGTGACCGAGGTAACTGCCCAGAATGCGCACTTTTTCAGAAAAGAACGCCAGTTCTTCCAGCGCCCGGCGCACCGGTGCATCGTCGGGATGGCCTTCGATATCGGCATAGAACTGGGTTGCCGTGAAGGTGCCGCCGATCTGGTAGCTTTCGAGCTTCGTCATGTTGATGCCATTGGTGGCGAAGCCGCCAAGCGCCTTGTAAAGCGCTGCCGGAATATTGCGCACGTTGAAGACGAAGGTGGTGACGATCAGGTCCTTGTCGTCTGTTCGTTTTGTCCAGTTTTCGTCGCGCGACAGAACGACGAAGCGGGTCACGTTGCTTTCGGAATCCTCGACATTTTCCTGCCTGATCTCCAGGCCATAGAGACCGGCGGCAAGCCGTGGCGCAAGCGCTGCCATCGAGCGGTCGCCGCGCTCGGCCACCAGCTTGGCGGCGCCTGCCGTATCGCCGGCCACAACAGCCTTCCAGCCGTTGGAGCGGATGATCTTGCGGCATTGGCCGAGCGCATGGATATGGCTGTGCACGGTGCGGATTTCCTCGCGTGCAACGCCCGGCAGAACCATCAGCTGGAAGCGGATCGGCATGAAATATTCACCGATGATATGCAGGCGCGATTCCGGCAGCAGATGGTGAATATCGGCGACGCGCCCGGCCAGCGTGTTTTCGATCGGGATCATCGCCAGATCCGCCTCGCCGCTTTCCAGCGCGGTAAAGGCATCCTCGAAGGTCGAGCAGGGCAAAGGCTCCATGGTCGGGAACATGTCCCGGCAGGCCATATCGGAGTTAGCGCCGAAATCGCCCTGGAAGGCGATGCGATTGGTCGTCGAAACCATGGGGATGTCCGTCAGAGAGAGCGGCTGGCGAGGATCGCACGAGCCTTGTCGAGGTCGGCCTGAGTATCGACACCGAGCGGCACGGAGTCAACGATCTCAACGTCAATGCGCATGCCGGCCTCCAGCGCACGCAACTGTTCCAGCTTTTCGCGCTGCTCCAGCACGGAAGGGCCAAGCGAGACGAAGCGCTGAAGTGCTGCGCGGCGATAGGTATAGAGGCCGATATGATGGTAGAGCGGCCCCTCGCCATAGGGCGCGGTGGCGCGGGTAAAATACAGCGCCCGCAGGCGGGTATCGGACAGCGGTGAGCCGACGATCTTGACGATATTGGGGTTCACCTTGTCTTCGTCCATGTCGATTTCCACCGTCAGCGTGGCAATATCCACCTGCGGATTGTCGAGCGGCCGCAGCGACGCGCGCACTGCCTCGGCCTCGATCGTCGGCAGGTCGCCCTGCACATTGACGATATACTCCATCCGGCCATCGGGATCGGCGGCCTGCACGGCCTCATAGATGCGATCCGAGCCGGACTGGTGGTCGGCACGCGTCATCACCACCTCGAAGCCTGCATCCCGCACAACGTCAAACACACGCTGGTCGTCGACGGCCACGATCACGCGGCCTGCCTTGGCCTCTTGCGCACGACGCGCGACCTGCACGATCATCGGTGCTCCGCAGATATCGGCAAGCGGTTTGTTGGGCAGTCTTGTGGAGGCCATGCGCGCGGGAATAAGCACCAGGGTCTTGTCAAAAGCCGGATTGCGCATGTTTTTTTCTTCTCGAGCGGCCCAAGGATGGCAAATGGTCTCAGGGGCAGTCTGGCGATTCAGGTTGCACCGGACCTGCAAAAGACATAGCTTTCGATGAATTTCAAGGTGGGACGCCTGTGATTCCGGCGGGTGGGCCGGCAGGCGGGAAGGAGCTTTTCGCGGATGAATGCCTATACGAACATGGCTGTGGGGGCCTTGCTCAGCACTGTCTTTGTCATGATGTCCGTATCGATCGCCTCAGAAGGGCTGTTCCATTCGGAAGTGCCGGAGAAGCCGGGCTTTACGATCGTTGCCGAAGAGGCGCCAAGTGCCGGCGGAGCAGACGCTCCGACCGCAGCGGCTGTGCCGATTGCGCAACTATTGGCAAAGGCTGATGTGGCTGCCGGTGCAAATTCCTTCAAGAAATGTGCCAGCTGTCATTCGGCCGACAAGAGCAGCCCGAACAAGGTCGGTCCCGGCCTTTGGGATATTCTTGATCGGCCTATCGCGGCACATGAGGGCTTCAGCTACTCGGCTGCCATGAAGGATTTTGCCAAAGGTGGTGCGGAGAAGTGGGATTACGAGCATCTCAACCACTTCCTGGCAGCCCCCAAGGCCTACATCAACGGAACGGCCATGGGCTTTGCCGGCCTGAAGAAGGACGACGAGCGGGCAAACGTGATTGCCTATCTTCGTTCGCTGGCCGACAGCCCGAAGCCTCTGCCGGACCCGGCAGCGCCGCCGGCGACCAACTGATCACCCCATTACGTTCAAAGGCCCGGTTCGTCCGGGCCTTTTGCTGTCTGGAGGCCCCTTGCCTGCGCGTCAGCTGAGCAGCCAGGCCCAGAAGCTGACCGAGATCACGCCGAAAATGGTGGTGATGCTGATGACCGAGGCCGCAAGGCTCTGGCCGGACTGGAAGCGTGTCGCGATGATCCAGGCATTGATACCGGTCGGCACCGAGGAGGTCAGCACCATGGCCGCCGTCCAGGCTGTCGACAGGCCCAGCACATGCGCCAGTGCAAACACGCAGGCCGGCAAAAGAGCAAGCTTTAGAACGGCCATGGCGCTAGCGAGAGACAGGTTTCCCCGCACCGGATATTTGCGCAGCGTCATGCCGAGCGAGATGAGCGCTGCTGCTGCCGTGACGCTGGCGATCTGATCGACAACGCTTTTGACGACGACGGGAAGCGCACCGAGCCCCGACAGATTGTAGGAAATGCCAAGGCAGAGCGCGATCACCAGCGGATTGCGGATGAGGTTGGCGCCGACCTGCCGGAAGACGGCCATCAGGCTGTGGCGCCCGCCACCATCCACCTTGGCCGTCGCATGCTCCATCAGGATGGTTCCGGCAATCATCATCAGCGGCAGATGGATGGCGAGCAGGATGGAGATCGCCACGATACCGTCATCGCCGACGGAACGCCCGACGAGCGGCAGGCCGATAAAGACATTGTTGGCAAAGGCCGAAGACATGCCGGCAATCACGCCTATCTTGGTATCACGCCGGAAAACATAGGCGGAAATCAGCGTGCCGACCGTCCAGGTGATGGCCACGCCGCCGAAATAGGCGATCCAGAGCCGGAAGGGCGACGCGCCCTCGAAATGCGCTTCGGCCAGTGTGCGGAAAATCAAAGTGGGAAGGGCAATCTTGAAGACGAATTCGGCCAGCGCATCGCCGGTCTGCTCGCGCAATATGCCGGTGCGGGCCAAAACCCAGCCGATCAGGATCAGCAGGAAGACCGGGGCGACATTGACGAAGACTGACGACACTGCGAGGCTTTCACGGAATGAGGCCTATGGGTCTAACCCATTCATCGCAGCGGGACAAACCGATCCTTGCGCAGATGCTGAAAAAACGAAAGCGGGCAAAGCCCGCTTTAGCCCCGTTAACCGGGGAGCATCGAAACCGTGGCCTGCCAGTTCATCCGTGGTCCAGCAACAGTTCGATGAAGCCGTTCTAGCGCCTTATGATGACGCCCGGATGACGAAACCCGCTTAGACGTCTCGGCAGCTTTTTTGCTTTTCTTAAAGGCGGAACGTTATAAGAGGAAGGTTGTCGCCAATTCTCGGAGATTAAGGGGCCTTATGAGCAAGTTCGACGTTCTGACCATCGGCAATGCGATCGTGGATATCCTGTCTCGTTGCGATGACCGGTTTCTCGAGGAAAACGGCATCATCAAGGGCGCCATGAACCTGATCGATGCGGAACGGGCAGAAAAGCTCTATGCGCTGATGGGGCCCGCCCACGAAGCCTCTGGCGGCAGCGCCGGTAATACGGCCGCAGGCGTTGCAAGTTTCGGCGCCAAAGCTGCCTATTTCGGCAAAGTGGCTGAAGACGAGCTTGGCAAGATCTTTTCCCACGACATCCGCGCCCAGGGCGTTCATTACCAGACGGCGCCGGACGGCAAATTCCCGCCGACCGCCCGCTCGATGATCTTCGTCACGCCGGATGGCGAGCGTTCGATGAACACGTTTCTTGGTGCCTGCGTCGATCTGGGGCCAGAGCATGTGGAGCCCGAAGTCGTGGCCCAGTCCAAGGTCACCTATTTCGAGGGTTATCTGTGGGATCCGCCGCGCGCCAAGGAAGCCATTCGCGAATGCGCTCGCATTGCCCATGAGAATGGCCGCGAAGTTTCCATGACGCTGTCGGATTCCTTCTGCGTTGGCCGTTATCGGGATGAATTCCTCGATCTGATGCGCTCGGGCACGGTGGATATCGTGTTTGCCAATCGTGATGAGGCTCTGTCGCTCTACGAGACCGAGGATTTCGATCTGGCGCTCGCATCGCTTTCTGCCGATTGCAAGCTGGCAGCCGTGACGCTGAGTGAAGAAGGGGCTGTCATCGTCAAGGGCGATGAGCGTATTAAGATCGAGGCGATTGCCGTTGACCGGGTGCTCGACACCACCGGTGCCGGCGATCTCTTCGCCTCCGGTTTCCTCGTCGGCTACACGGCCGGCAAGTCGCTTGAGGATTGCGGCAAGCTTGGCTGCCTGGCAGCCGGCATTGTCATCCAGCATTTCGGCCCGCGGCCGATGGTCTCTCTCGAAGAAGCGGGCCGGGAAGCAGGCCTTATTTGAAGGCCTCGCCCGGATAGGCGCCCCAGATCTCGCCCTGGTTGACCCAGCCCTCTACGGTGCCGGCTTCCGCTCGGCACCAGTTACCATTGCATTCCCTGATGCGGATGATGACGCCTGGCTCGAGCCTGGCGATGGTTTGTGCCGAGCCCTGCGGGTCGCGGCGCAGATTGACGAAGACATCGCTTCCCTTGCTGCGCATCCAGGGTGCTGCAATGGCTGTGCGCTCGCCGGACAGAAGGGCTTGGTTGACCCAGCCTTCGGTGCCATCGGCATCGCGCACGCGGCGCCAGTTTTCGTATTCCTGGATGATTTCCATCGGCAGCCCCTCCTTGAGATACATCCAGGAGACTGCGTAATCGGTGCTCGGTCCAACGCGAATATTGACACGCTTGGATTTCAGGCTGACGAATCGCGGCAGGGGCAACCCGCTTGCACCCTTGCCCGCTCCTTGTGCATCGGCGGAAACCGGCGCGCCGAAAATTCCCAACATGGCCAGGACGACGAGGGTGGTGAGGCTGGATGTGCGAATGGTGCGCGGCATTGTTCTTCTCTCGATGGGCTTCAAACGCTTCAAACTCGATCCGCCGCGGTGGGACGGGTTCGCCTTGCATGAGGTTTTGTTTGTCTTCGCCGGTGGGTCTGGTAGAAAGCGCCTGATCCGCCGAATGTCGCCGATCTTGGTTAACGACCTCTGAACGAGCCTTTAGGGACGCCCATGACCGCCAGGAAAAAGCCCAAGGTCTACATTACCCGCAAGCTGCCGGATGCGGTCGAGACGCGCATGCGCGAGCTTTTCGAGGCCGCGCTGAACATCGATGACAGTCCGCGTTCGCAGGCAGAGCTGGTCGAGGCCGTAAAGACCGCCGATGTGTTGGTGCCGACCGTCACGGATCGCATCGATGCGGACCTGATCGAGGCGGCAGGCCCGCAGTTGAAGCTGATTGCCAGCTTTTCCAATGGTGTCGATCATATCGATGTCGAGGCGGCGGCGAAAAAAGGCATCACCGTCACCAATACGCCGAATGTGCTGACTGAAGACACCGCCGACATGACCATGGTGCTGATCTTTGCCGTGCTGCGCCGCCTGATCGAGGGCTCGCGGGTGCTGACTGAAAATCCGGCCGGCTGGGCCGGCTGGTCGCCCACCTGGATGCTTGGCCGACGTATTGGTGGCAAGCGTATCGGCATTGTCGGCATGGGGCGTATCGGCACGGCCGTTGCCCGCCGCGCCAAGGCTTTCGGCCTGTCCATCCATTATCACAACCGCAAGCGTGTAAGCCCGGCAACGGAAGAGGAGCTGGAGGCAACCTATTGGGACAGCCTGGACCAGATGCTGGCGCGCGTCGATATCGTCTCGGTCAACTGCCCGTCTACACCTGCCACCTTCCATCTTCTATCAGCCCGCCGGTTGGCGCTGATGCAGCCCTCCAGCATCATCGTCAATACGGCGCGCGGCGATATTATTGATGAGGCCGCCCTCATCCAGCTTCTGCGCGATGGCAAAATAGCCGGCGCCGGTCTCGACGTGTTTACCAATGAACCGCTGGTCAATCCGAAGCTGCTGAAACTGGCGCATGAGGGCAAGGCCGTGCTTTTGCCGCATATGGGCTCGGCCACCATTGAGGGCCGGATCGACATGGGCGACAAGGTCATCATCAATATCCGCACCTTCTTCGACGGGCACCGCCCGCCGAACCGCGTGCTGCCCGGACGCCTCTGACCCGCTTCTCCTGCCGGCATATTGAATGATCACGCCGGCTTGACCGGTAGATCTGCAGTGGTCGTCAATCCAGTTTCGGACATAGCGCGTAGAGCCCATCAGAAAAGAAAGGAGGCCGCCCATGAAAAAGGGTCTAGTCTCGCTGATGATGGGGCTATCGATGGTGACGATGACGCAGACTGCCGAGGCAGCGGATCTGGCCCTTGAACGGTATTTTGCCGGGAAAACAACGGCGACGGGCGCCTTCAGCGCCATCAATGGCCTGAAACGAGAGTTCACCGTTGATCTCACCGGGCGCTGGGATGGCAAGACGCTGGTGCTGCGCGAAGATTTCGTGTTTTCCGACGGCCAGAAGAATACTAAGACCTGGCGCTTCACCAAGACCGGTGAAGGGCGCTATACCGGCACACGCGAAGATCTGATCGGCACCACCGATGTCGTCATCGAGGGCAAGGTGGCGCGCTTCAACTATCTCGTCAATCTCGGCACCGAAGCCAAGCCCAATAAGGTGCGCTTCTTTGACAAAATGGTGCTGGAACCCGGCGGCAAGCTCGTCAATACGGCGCTCGTCACCAAGTATCTGCTGCCGGTCGCCAAAACCAGGGTGGTTTTCAGCCGGTGATGACATTCACCCGGTGCCGATTTATGAAACGGGGCCTCATTCGAGAATCTTGCGCATTTCGATGAATGTCGTGCGGGAATAGCCTGTATGGGATTTTTCAGCCGTCTTGGCAAAACCCCAGGCCATGAACGTTGCGTGGTTGGCGGTCAATTCGATTCTGGTCTCCAGTCGAAGGGCCGGCAAGCCGCGTTGACGGGCTTGATGTTCGGCGGCTAACAGCAATTTTCGCCCGATGCCGCGGCCTTGCGCGCCAGGCGAAACCGCAAGCTTTCCGATGTAGAGATAGCCCGCTGGCTCCGGTCGCATGAAAATGCATCCGACAATCTCGTGCCCATCTTGCGCCAGATAGCAGACCTCATCGCTTGCCTTCTGCTGCAAGGATTGTGGTGTCAGGTGATGCGCAGAGGAGGGCGGATCAATGACGCCATCCATATAGGCGAAGGCAGTGAGGATCAGGGAAAGAAGCGTTTCCCAATCGTCAAAATCAGCGGGCAAAGGCTGGATCGAAATCATGAGGATTACACCTTCTGGCGGCGGCGATAGCGGATCGTGTTGAAGCTGGCATTCAGCGAATCATAGCTGAGCAGCCGTCCGACCAATGGCTCGCCTATACCGGTCACAAGCTTGATCGCCTCCATGACCATCAGCGTGCCGATGACGCCGGTCAGTGCACCGATGACGCCGGTTTCCGCGCAGACCGGCAGCAGGCCCGCCGGTGGCTTGATCGGGAAAAGATCGCGATAGGTGGGGCTCTGCTGACCTTCCGCATCCGTCTCGAAGGGTTTGAGCACCGTGACGGTGCCGTCAAAACGCCCGACAGCGCCCGTGACGAGCGGAATTTGCGCCGCTTCTGCTGCGTCGGCCGAGGCATAACGCGTATCGAAATTGTCGGAACCATCGATCAGCAGGTCGAACCGGCCGAGATGGCTTGCCGCGAAGGCTTCGTCAAATCTTTCCTCGAAGCGGATCACCCGTACATGCGGATTGAGTGCCGCGATCGCATCCGCAGCGCTTTGCGTTTTCAATTCGTTCAGGGTGCCGGAATCATGGATCACCTGCCTTTGCAGGTTGGAGAGCGACACCCGGTCATCGTCGATGATGCCGATGGTGCCGATACCGGCGGCAGCAAGATAGAGAAGGACCGGTGCGCCGAGCCCGCCAGCGCCGATCACCAGCACTTTGGCCGCCTTCAGCCTCTGTTGGCCCTCGCCGCCCACTTCCGGCAGCAGGATATGGCGTTTGTAGCGTTCGATCTCGTCCGGGCTCAATGGGTCCATAAGGCCATTCCAGTCTGTGGTGGTGAAGGTCAGATCAGGATCTTGCCCTGGCTGATGGTGAAAAACTGCGCCCGGTTGCCCAGGGCGGAAAACATAGCGCGATCGGTGCCTGTCATGAAAGCCTGGCCGCCGAGACCGTCCACCAAAGTAAACAGCGCCGCCCGCCGTCCCTCGTCCAGATGTGCTGCAATCTCATCCAGCAGCATCACGGGCGCGTGGCCGGTCATATCGGCGGTCAATCGCGCATGGGCAAGCACCAGACCGACCAACAGCGCTTTCTGCTCGCCGGTCGAGCAGCGCTCGGCATCCATGTCCTTCTCGCGGTGCCGCACCAGAAGATCCACCCGATGCGGGCCGGTCAGCGTGCGCCCAGCCGCAGCGTCACGGTGGCGACTGTCCCGCAGAGTGGCCAGAAACTCCTCTTCCAGCTCGGCAAAGGGCCGGCCGGCGCGCTCGTCCAGGAAGCCGGACAGCGCCAGGTCCGGTGAGGGGAAGGGTGTTTCTGCGCTGCGGGCAATCAGCGCCGTCAAAAGCCCCAGCATTTCGGTGCGCGCTGCTGCCATGGCAATGCCAAGCTCGGCCATCTGCACTTCGATGCCCGATAACCAGGTTGGATCGAAGCGGCCTTCCGACAATAGCTTATTGCGGCTGCGCATGGCGCGCTCATAATCGGCGGCGCGGCGTCCGTGCGCCGGATCGAGCGACAGCACCAGACGGTCGAGAAACCGCCGCCTGTCGGATGCGCCCCCGGTAAACAGCCCGTCCATGGCGGGCGTCAGCCACAGGACGTTCAGATGATCGGTCAGTTCCTCGACGGACTTTGCCGGCGTGCCGTTCAGGCGAAGGCGCCGGCTGACGCCCTCTTCGCCGCCATCAATGCCGGTGCCGATGGAGACCTCGCCTTCGCGACCATCGATATCGGCAAACACCGAAAACCCGCCGATTGCGCCCACCCGTGTCACATCGGCCAGTACCGCCCGGCGCAGGCCCCGGCCCGGCGACAGAAACGATACGGCTTCCAGAAGATTGGTCTTGCCCGATCCATTGTCGCCGGTCAGCACCACATGGCGGGTGTCGAGCGACAGGGTCGCTTGCGCATAATTGCGGAAGTCGGTGAGCTTCAGGCGGTTGAGAGAGGTTTTCTGAACCATGGCGCTTCGATTTGATTGCGCCTAGCAGCTAATGGTTTGGCAGGCCTATGGCAAGCGATGCGACAGGAATGGGATGTCGCAGGCTCCGGTTTTGCGGTGTTGTCAATCGCTTCGGGTCCCCTGGCAAAGCGCCCGTACAAATTTATGGCGCTGTGGCTGTGAAATCATGTTAGTATCGCCTGAAGTTCACCAGTCCGCCGGGAGCCGGGCCATGAGCAATCACGACGACATGACGCCAGAAGAAGCACGCGCCGATCATTGGCAGATGCTAAGGTTTCTGGCCATCAATGCCATTTTTGGATTTCTCCTTGGCCTGACGATTGCCGGCAGCGCCATATGGTTCGATCTGGGCGGGCTTGGCAGCCGCATAGCGCGTTCGCAAACGCCCTTTCTGGTGGTCTTCATGCTGGCGGTGCCACTGGCGTTCACCTTCAGCGGTGCCGTCATGGCGTCTGCCATCATGCTGATGCCCTATAAGCGCAAGAAACAGAGTTGAGAGAAGCGCGTCTCTGCAGTAGAGGTGGCTTCATGTCCGATACCATCCCAACCGACAGTGACCGTATTCTCAAGCTTGAGGAAATCGTCGCCCATCAGGCCAAGACCATTGACGAACTGTCAGAGCAGATCGCCGAGCAATGGCGGGTGGTGGAACAGGCGCGCGCCAAGCTCGACCGGCTGACCGAGCGCTTCCTGTCACTGGAGGAAAGCTCACTCGACGCGCCGGCCATTACGCGGCCGCCGCATTACTGACAGGCCGACGCCGTTTGATCCTCGTCAAGCGGCGTCATCGAAAACCTGATAGTCCTGCCGGTCATGCAAGACAGGCTGGCGACATTCCATGACGATTGCGACTTTTACTCTTTCCGTGCTTCTGCTTCTGGCAACGCCAGGGCCGACCAATACGCTGATGGCGCTTGCCGGCTATCGTCGCGGCTTTTTTTCCGCAATGTCGCTTATTCCTGCTGAAATCCTCGGTTACCTGCTCGTCATCGTCCCGGTCGCATGTCTTGCAGCTCCGCTGTTTGATGAGTGGCCGCTGCTCCGCGACTGGACAAAGCTCGTGGCCGGCATATGGGTGCTTTATCTGGCTATCCGCCTGTGGCGGATCGTTCCGGACGCGCAGGACACGCGGGACGTGGATGCGCGTGCCGTTTTCCTGACCACCTGCCTCAATCCGAAGGCTCTGATCATTGCGCTGGTGCTGATGCCGCATGAGGGTATGGTGTCGCTTATGCCCTGGCTGGCACTGTTTGCAGGCCTTGTGCTGATGGGTGCCAGTGTCTGGATCTGCCTCGGCAGCCTGATTGCGCGCTCCGGCAGCGGCTATGCACGGCCTCTGGTCATCCGGCGGGCTGCTGCCGCCGGGCTTCTGATCTTCGCTGTGATTCTGACAGGCACAAGCCTCAGCGCCATGGCGTGACTGTTCGCCAACCTGGCAAAACACAAAAAAGCCGGGGAAGCCTATGCCTCTCCCGGCCCCTCGCTTTAGGTTTAGAGCGTGCGCTTTGCGCCCGGTCGCAACTCACCCCTCGAAGAATTCCTTCATGCGGGCAAAAAAGCCGGTCGATTCCGGGTTGTTCTCCTTGGAAGAGATCTCCTCGAATTCCTGCAGCAGCTCGCGCTGGCGCTTGGTCAGCTTCTGCGGGGTTTCTATCTGGATCTGGATATAGAGATCACCCGTCTGCGAGGAGCGGAGAACCGGCATGCCCTTGCCCTTCAGACGGAACTGCTTGCCCGGCTGCGTGCCCTCCGGCACCGAGACGCGCGATTTGGTGCCATCGAGCGTCGCCACGTCGAACGTGCCGCCAAGCGCTGCCGTCGTCATGGAAATCGGCACGGCACAATAGAGATCGGCCCCGTCGCGCTGGAAGAATTCATGTGGCTTGACCGACAGGAAAATGTAGAGATCGCCGGCCGGACCGCCGCGTGCGCCGGCTTCACCCTCGCCTTGAAGGCGAATGCGTGTGCCATCCTCGATGCCAGACGGAATATTGACCGACAGCGACCGTTCTTCCGTGACACGGCCCTGGCCGTTGCACTTTGTGCAGGGATCGGGAATGATCTGGCCGCGGCCATGGCAGGTCGGACAGGTCCGCTCCACGGAGAAAAAACCCTGGCTTGCGCGCACGCGACCAGTGCCCTGGCAGGTGCCGCAGGTTTTTGGCTGCGTGCCGGGCTTGGCACCGGAACCCGTGCAGACATCGCAGGTCACAGCCGTCGGCACGCGGATCTGCGCCGTCTTGCCGGCATAGGCCTCTTCCAGCGAAATTTCCATATTGTAGCGCAGATCGGCGCCGCGTTCGCGACCGCCGGACGACCGGCGCGCACGCCCACCGCCCATCATCTCGCCGAAAATATCCTCGAATATATCCGAGAAACCGCCGGCACCGGCACCGCCGCCAAAGCCGCCGCCACCACCGCCCATGCCACCCTGTTCGAAGGCCGCATGGCCGAACCGGTCATAGGCTGCCCGCTTCTGCGGATCCTTCAGGGTCTCATAGGCTTCGTTGAGTTCCTTGAATTTCTTCTCAGATTCCGCATCGCCGGGATTCTTGTCCGGGTGATACTTCATCGCCAGCTTGCGAAAGGCGCTCTTCAGCTCCTTTTCGTCAGCCGTTTTGGCGACGCCCAGCGTTTCGTAAAAGTCTGCTTTGGCCATAGAGGTAACGGCTCCCGAAAGGGTTCCGGCTGCACAGGGGCAGCCGGATGTCTACGCGATCAGATGAACACCATTTCGACGACCATCAGGCCGACTTCTTGTCGTCCTTGATTTCCTCATAGTCGGCATCGACCACACCGTCGTCGGCCTTGCCGCCTTCGGAGCCGCCTTCCGCCTGCTGGGCCTCATAGATGGCCTGGCCAAGCTTCATGGATGCTTCCATCAGCGTCTGGGTCTTGGCCTGGATGTCATCGGCATCCGGCTCGGAGGCTTCGATCGAGGCCTTCAGGCCGGCAATTGCATCCTCAATGGCCTTGCGGTCGGTTTCGGAAACCTTGTCACCATATTCCTTCAGCGACTTTTCCGTCGAATGCACAAGGCTTTCGGCCTGGTTCTTGGCTTCCACCACCGCACGACGCTTCTTGTCGGCTTCGGCATTGGCTTCGGCGTCCTTCACCATCTTTTCAATGTCGGCGTCAGACAGACCACCGGAGGCCTGGATGCGGATCTGCTGTTCCTTGCCGGTGCCCTTGTCCTTGGCCGATACCTGCACGATGCCATTGGCGTCGATGTCGAAGGTGACTTCGATCTGCGGCATGCCGCGCGGTGCTGGCGGAAGGCCAACGAGGTCGAACTGGCCGAGCAGCTTGTTGTCAGCCGCCATTTCGCGCTCGCCCTGCGATACGCGGATCGTCACGGCCTGCTGGTTGTCGTCAGCAGTCGAGAAGGTCTGGCTCTTCTTCGTCGGGATCGTCGTGTTGCGATCGATGAGGCGCGTGAAGACGCCGCCGAGCGTTTCGATGCCGAGCGACAGCGGGGTCACGTCGAGGAGCAGAACGTCCTTGACATCGCCCTGCAGAACGCCGGCCTGGATGGCGGCGCCGAGTGCGACCACTTCATCCGGGTTGACGCCCTTGTGCGGCTCCTTGCCGAACAGCTGCTTGACGACTTCCTGGACCTTCGGCATGCGGCTCATGCCGCCCACCAGAACCACTTCGTCGATTTCAGCAGGTGTCACGCCGGCATCCTTCAGGGCTGCCTTGCACGGTGCGATGGTGCGCTGGACGAGATCATCGACCAGGCTTTCGAACTTGGCGCGCGTCAGCTTCATCGTCAGATGTTTCGGGCCGGAAGCATCTGCCGTGATGAAGGGCAGGTTGATTTCCGTTTGCTGCGACGAAGACAGCTCGATCTTTGCCTTTTCAGCAGCTTCCTTCAGACGCTGCAGAGCCAGCTTGTCGCCCTTCAGGTCGATGCCCTGATCCTTCTTGAATTCGCCTGCAAGATACTCGACGAGGCGCATGTCGAAATCTTCGCCGCCGAGGAATGTGTCGCCATTGGTCGACTTTACTTCGAAGACACCATCGCCGATTTCGAGAACCGAGATATCGAAAGTTCCGCCGCCCAAGTCGTAAACGGCGATTGTCTTGCCGTCCTTCTTGTCGAGACCATAGGCGAGAGCTGCCGCAGTCGGCTCGTTGATGATGCGCAGAACTTCAAGGCCTGCAATGCGGCCGGCATCCTTGGTGGCCTGGCGCTGGGCGTCGTTGAAGTAGGCCGGAACGGTGATGACGGCCTTTTCGACCTTTTCGCCGAGATAGGCTTCTGCCGTTTCCTTCATCTTCTGAAGGATCATGGCCGAGATCTGCGAAGGCGAATAGCCCTTGCCGTTTGCCTTGACCCAGGCATCGCCATTGTCGCCGCGCGAAATTTCGAAGGGAACGAGGCCCTTGTCCTTCTCGACGGTCGGGTCTTCGTAGCGGCGGCCTATGAGGCGCTTCACTGCAAAGAGCGTATTGGTGGGGTTGGTGACTGCCTGGCGCTTGGCCGGCTGACCGACGAGGCGCTCGCCATCGTCCGAGAATGCCACCATAGACGGCGTCGTGCGTGCGCCTTCAGCGTTTTCGATGACCTTCGCGTCCTTGCCGTCCATTACGGCGACGCAGGAATTGGTGGTGCCAAGGTCGATACCAATTACTTTTGCCATTTTCTTCTCTCTCCTTAAAGCGAACCGTCGGAACCCCCTGAAAGGCATTCCGCTGACAGTTCCTCAACTGGGAATTTGCCGCAGCATCTGCTGGCGTCATGCGGGGTATATAAGGACCGGTTTTTCCGACTGCAAGGCGAGAAACGGCCTGCAGACCAGCAAAAATAAGCGTTTGGAAGGTTCCGGGTGCTCGCGGACTACTGGCCCATGATGATGTCGTAAAGCGTTGTGCGGCGCGGAGCGGCATGTGCGGGTGCCCCACCAATGTCGGCGGGCGGCACGGGGCCTGATCCAATGTCGCCCGGCGGCACCGGATTGTCGGTGGGGCCGCGATATTCGCGGTAGTCGCGCACCGGTAATTCGCCCGGTGCGGCACCTGCCGGAACGGCAGCTTCATCATCGGCCGGTGCATCCGGTGCCGGTGGATAGTGGTCCACCGAGGGGCCGGGCAATACGCCGGATATGAGATCGCCGATCGACATGGAGGAAGGTTGCTGCGGTGCCGCCGGCTGGATGCCGACACCAAACAGCGGCGTTGGCCGATAACCATCGAGCGCTGCCGTCATATAGGTCTTCCAGGCCTTCGCGGGCAGGCCGCCGCCAGTTACCTTCTTCATCGAGGTACCGTCATCATTGCCGAACCAAATGCCGGTGGTCAGCGTGCTGGTATAGCCGACGAACACTGCATCGCGAAAGGATTGCGTGGTGCCGCTCTTGCCGGCGGCCTGCCAGTGGGCAAGCTGGGCTGCCCGGCCCGTGCCCTCCGTCATCACCCGGTTCAGCATGCCGTTCATGCTGGCCACCAGCGGTTCGGAAAGCACGCGCGGCGGGTTGGAATAATCGGCATCGTAAAGAACCTTGCCGCTCGCATCGGTAATGCGCGTCACCAGATGCGGGGTGGCCTTCAACCCGCCATTCATGAAGGGGGCGTAGGCCGCCGTAAGCTCGACCAGCGAAACCTCCGATGTGCCGAGCGCGATCGAGGCATTCGACTGCAACTCCGATTCGATGCCCAGGCGATGCGCCATGCTGATGACGGGCTTTGGTCCCACCTGCATGACCAGTTGTGCGGCCACCGTGTTGAGCGAATGGGCCAGTGCGGTAGACAGTGTCACCTCGCCGCGAAACTTCTGGTCATAGTTTTCCGGCGTCCAGTTGCCGATTTTCACCGGACCGTCCATCATTCTCGTGTCAGGCCGATAACCGGCTTCCAGCGCTGCCGCATAGACGAAGGGCTTGAAGGCCGAGCCCGGCTGACGCTTGGCCTTGAAGGCGCGGTTGAACTGGCTCTGCGCATAGTCGCGACCACCAACGACGGCGCGCACTGCGCCGGTTGCATCGATCGAGACGAGTGCGGCCTGTGATGCGTTCAGCTTGCCGCCTTCGCTTTTCAATATTTCCGTCAGGGTCTTTTCGGCGCTTTTCTCCAGCCGCAGGTCAAGGGTCGTCTGCACAGAGATATCGCTCTTGACCTCGCCGAGCAGAGACTTCACCTCATCCATCACCGCGTCGGCGGCATAATGCTCGGCGCCCGACCAGTAGCTGCGCGCCTTGGTCGGCGGCTGCGACATGGCGGTCTTCACCTCATCCTCGGTAATATAGCCTTCCTCGAGCATGGTCCCGAGAACGACCTGCGCGCGGGCTTCGGCGGCGGCCGGATCGCGTGCGGGGGAAAGCCGAGTCGGCGCCTTCAATAGGCCCGCCAGCAATGCGGCCTCGCCGAGGTTCACCTCACGCGCCGATTTGTTGAAATAGCGCCGCGAGGCCGCCTCGACGCCATAGGCGTTCGAGCCGAAGAACATGCGGTTTAAATACATGGCAAGGATCTGATCCTTGGTAAACTTCCGCTCCAGCCAGATGGAGAGAAGCACTTCCTGGATCTTGCGCTCGAATGTACGTTCCGGCGACAAAAACAGGTTCTTGGCGAGCTGCTGGGTCAGTGTCGAGCCGCCCTGGATGCTGCGTCCGGTCAGATTGTTGACGAGCGCGCGGGCCAGACCCAGCGGGTCAATACCGAAATGCGCGTAGAAGCGCCGATCCTCGATGGCCATCACCGCCTGCGGAATGAAGGGCGACATTTCCTCCAGCGCCAGCGCTTCGCCGCCGGTTGCGCCACGATTGGCAATCAGCGTTCCGTCCAGTGCGGTAATCTTGACGTTGGGCGGACGGCCGGGAATGGTCCAGGTGCTGGCGCTTGGCATCTGCGCGCCGTAATAGAGTACAAGCCCGCCCCCGCCGATGCCGGCCCAGATGCCCAGTACGATGCACCAATAAACGAGCGAGCGAATGGCGCCGAAGAAGCCGCCGCTGGATTGGCGCTTGCGCCGTGACGTGGCAGTGCGGGCAGGCTTTGGCATGTCGTCGCGCTTGCGCCCGGATGCCTTGGCCGCTTCCTTTCCCGATCCGTGGCCGACAATGCGTTCGCCTGCCTCCAGACGCAGATCGTCTGAGGCTTTTTCGTTGCCAAATGAAGGCTCAACGCGTTGGCGCGGTCTGTTTCCCGATGCCATGGACTGTGGTTATGCTCCCCAATTGCCTGCAATAAGCGCCCGGCCTGCCATATGGCTTTCGGGCGTTTCTGGCCGATCCGCGGATATTTCAGCAATCTGCGTGGGAACGCAAAAGCTTAACCGTCCGTTGAATGCCGGATGCAGGTTAAATGCGGCGATTTAAGGGGGCGTTAAGGCAGGCGGAATACTGGGTCCGATCTCGCGGCCCGCGCGACAGGCCAGCGCCGTAGGTGATGGATAGGGATGAGATGAATACTTTCATGCATTGCCGTTCTGGATAAAATCGCGCCAGGATGGCTTTGCGTATTGCTAGCTTAAGTATGTGCTAAATCATCTATGATTAATTGCAGTTGCCATGTGATGGCCGTCCAATACAAATAGTTCGGCTGGAAACACGCGTTCGTTCTCGTGGTTGAGGAACGTACCGCACGCATGACAGAAGTCAGCTTGCGTTTCCGGTGGTCAATAGCAGGGGGCTGTAGCATTAACCGGCAGGGGGGAAGCTGCCGAAGTTGGAGGTTATCGTGCGCACACAGACTGTGAGACGCCCCGTCAACCCGGATCAGCTCTCTTTATTGCAGCAGGTCTTCGATGCAGCCTGCGCCCAGCATCAGATCAGTAAATCGAGCGCCGATGGCGAAGCGCTTGCGCTTATTCTCGTCAATTCCCTGCAGAAGGGGATGAACGAGAAGGAAGCGCTGGCTTCGCTGGCTGAAACGCTGGCCCAAAGTCGATAGTCCCACGGCGCAGCATGAAACAGTCTCACCATCAGGCGGGATCTTCTGCCGGATGGGTTACGTGCGGCATGGAACCTAATTTCTCTTCGCCAGTTGATGGTCGTCAGTGCTGACATGCAGCGCCAGACATTTCATCGACAGACGAGGAGACCTTGAATGGTAGATTCCGCAGGCATGGGCTTGGCCCATAACCGCATAGACCGTGCCGTCAGCGAGGCCAACGACGCTGTAACGGCCGAGATTTCCGCATTGCGCGCCGAAATTGCCAGCATCCGCTCCACGTTGTCGGATTTTGGCATGCATGCCTATGAAAATGTTGCGCGCAGTGCAAATCAGGCCGCAGACTACGTGCAGGATGAGGCGACCACCGTTGCTGGCGTCATCCGCGGGCATCCCGCCACCACCACGACGCTGATGGCGCTGATCGGCGGCATCGGCTTTGCCATCGGCTATCTGGTTGCATCGACATCGATGGAACAGAAGCAGGCCTGGTACAGCCGCTATTGTTGATCAGGGTCAGCCTGTTTCTCCTGGCACACGTCGACCCAGATGGCGGAGGTCAGTTCCGCCATCCTTTCGGGCGCAATGCGCACAGCGGCATTGATAGCGCCGGCGGCCGGCACTACCAGATCAAATTTCCGTAGCGACTGGTCGCAGTAGACCGGCAGTGGATGGGCAAGCCCGAAAGGGCACACGCCGCCAACGGGATGGCCTGTCTGAATGACCACATCCTCGGCACCCAGCATGCGCGGCTTTGCCCCGAAGCGATCGCGGAACTTGCGATTGTCAAGGCGGCTATTGCCTGAGGCGACAATCAGCACCACGTCATCACCGGCGCGCACGCATATGGATTTGGCGATCTGATCCGGATCTACACCATGCGCCAGGGCTGCAAGCGGCACGGTCGCGGAGCTTTGCTCCGTCTCTATGACGTGAATATCCGGGGCCTTGGCGGCGAAGAAATCTTTGACGGTTTGCAGGCTCATTGTGAAAGCCTAGCCCTGCACAGGCGCCTCGGCAAGACGCGAACAGAGCTATGCGTAAAATGCAATGCTGCGGTGCAAAAAACCGTCTGTTTTTTGGGCGCATCCCCTGTATATTTCAATCATCGCCAGACGCACTCCTCCTCCCAGCGAATGGCGACGGGACTAGCAACACCTCCTCCTCCCGGTTGCTGGTCAGTTTCAAGAAGCCCGGCGCACCTCCTCCCGCGCCGGGCTTCTTTCGTTTTCCGGGTTGGATGATTCGTGTAAATAGGCGCTTCAGCCTCTTGAAGTGCGAGCGTGCCGCAGGCGCAAGGCCTTGTGCGACCTTGACATTCGCAGGCGGCAAACGCTACTTCAGCGCATCGATATTTGTTTGACAAGCGGCACTGCAGCGCTGAATGCGCTTTATGACGACCTTTCTTCAAATACGAAATCCGCGTTGCGCCCGTCAGGTGCGCAACAGTTTTGAACGTTGCGAGAGAAAGGAATCGTAATGGCTACTGGTACTGTAAAATGGTTCAACGCCACCAAGGGCTTCGGCTTCATCCAGCCGGACGACGGCGCACAGGACGTATTCGTCCACATTTCTGCTGTTGAGCGCGCCGGCATGGGCAGCCTGAACGACGGTCAGAAGATCTCCTACGAACTGGTGTCCGACAAGCGTTCGGGCCGTATGTCCGCAGACAACCTGCGCGCCGCCTGATCCTTTCAAGGATCGTCGGAAAGCCAAAATCGAAATGGCGCCCTTGCAATCGCAGGGCGCCATTTCCATTTAAGGATTAAGCGGCAGGACGATGCTGTGCCGGCGATCACACCAGATCGCGCCGTTCATCAGGAGGTGCGAATATCTTTACCGGATATTAACCTTGCTGGGAGACGATGAAGGTACAGGCGGTGGTGATGAACCGGCGCCGTCGAAATGCCAAACCCGTTTCGTGTTTGACCACGGATGTACTGGCAGAGATTGAGGCGGGAATGAAAGGTCGGGCTTGTCCCGGCCTTTTTGCTTTTCAGGCGCTTTCTGCATTGAGCAAAAAGCGCCTTTCTTCAGCGCGATTGCTGCTCAGAGCGCCGCCAGAATGCGGATCCACGACCGGATGCCCTTGTGGAAGGAATTCAGGTCGTATTTTTCATTCGGCGAATGGATGCGGTCATCGATCAGGCCATAACCGACCAGCAGCGAATCCATGCCGAGATAGGTCTGGAAATCACCGACGATCGGGATCGAGCCACCCATGCCCACGACAACGGCAGGGTTTGGCCATTCATCCGACAGGGCAGCCTTTGCCTTGGTCAGCACCGGCGAATCATAGGCAAGCTGGATGGCCGGCGAGCCACCGTGCTCCTGAAACGCCACGCTGCAATCGCTCGGGATCTTCGAGGTCACATAGGCGCGGAAGCTGTCGCGGATCTTTGCGGGGTCCTGGCTGCCAACCAGTCGGAATGAAATCTTTGCGGATGCCTTGGCGGCGATCACCGTCTTGAAGCCTTCACCCGTATAGCCACCCCAGATGCCGTTCACCTCGCAGGTGGGCCGCGCCCAGGTCAGTTCGAGAACGGAGCGGCCCTGTTCACCGGATGGTTGCGACAGGCCTACTTCGCCGAGGAAAGACTCTGCCGTGCGGCCAAGCGTTTCCCAACTCGCCTTGATATTGGTCGGTGTCTCCTCCACGCCATCATAGAAGCCGTCGAGCGTCACGCGGCCGGTCTCGTCGCGCAGGCCGGCGAGGATTTCGGTGAGAATATGGATGGGGTTGGCCGCCGCGCCGCCGAAAAGACCCGAATGCAGGTCGCGATCGGCAGCCGTCACGGTGATTTCCTCGCCAACCAGGCCACGCAGCGTGGCGGCAATTGCAGGCGTTTCCGGGTCCCACATGCTGGTATCGCAGACCAGCGCATATTCGGCCTTCAGTTCCGCCGCATTGGCTTCGAGGAATGGCTTCAGCGATGGCGAACCGGATTCCTCCTCGCCCTCGAACAGGATGGTGATCTTGACCGGCAGCGAACCCTTGATCTCCTTGTAGGCGCGGCAGGCCTCGAGGAAGGTCAGCAACTGCCCCTTGTCGTCGGATGTACCGCGGCCCGTCAGCACCTTGCGGCCATTGCCGATATCCTTCACCTGCGGATCGAAGGGATCGTTTTCCCAAAGCTCCAGCGGATCGACCGGCTGGACGTCGTAATGGCCGTAAAACAGCACATGCGGTGCATCGGGTTTTGCTGCCTCATGATGGGCAACCACCATCGGATGGCCGGGCGTATCGCGCACCGAGGCGCTGAAGCCCAGCTCGCTCAGCACCGTCACCAGCCAGTCGGCCGCCGTGCGGCATGCAGCCTTATAGGCCGGGTCGGTGGAGATGGAGGGAATGCGGACAAGCTCGAACAGCCGGTCGAGGCTCGATTGCAGATTGCGGTCGGCCTGGTCGAGAACGGGGGATAAATCGGTCATGCGGGAATCTGCCTTGCGAAAAATGGTTCGACGCGCAGGACGTTAGACCCTTCCGGGCACCGAGAAAACCATTAAGGGGCGAAATTCTGCCCGGCGCTCAGGCTCGCTCGGTGTTGCGCGCATTGGTGATCGCCATACGCATATATTCCAGCAGCAATTCGCGCTCGAAGCGACGAAAGCCTGCAAAGATCTCGTCATC
The DNA here is from genome assembly GCF_005222845.1 of Rhizobium sp. FY34. GTDB lineage: Bacteria > Pseudomonadota > Alphaproteobacteria > Rhizobiales > Rhizobiaceae > Neorhizobium. Next base: position 155,852 of record NZ_STFZ01000007.1, read on the forward strand.
AGCCTGGGCGGCGGCCTCTGTTGCCATCTGTTCCAGCTCGCGTCCCCGGTCGCTCAGCGAGATAATCTGGGCGCGTCGATCGCTGGGGTGCGGCCGGCGCAGGATCAGCCCGTCGCGTTCCATGCGCGCCAGCGTGTTGGCAAGGGTTGCCTGCTCCACCTCCATGCGGTCCAGCAATTGGCGCTGGGTGAGGCCGTCCTCATGCCAGAGTGCGAGAAGAACCGGAAACTGGCCGGGCGAGAAGCCGAGCGCTGCGGCACGCCTCTGGAGCGCCCGCGACAGGCCCTTGGCCAGCTGGCTGGTAAGATAGAGTGCTGAATCGGAGCGTTCAAAGCCCATGGCAGGCGATAATCCTCTGCCCGTTGCCGACAAAACGAAACTGAAGCACGCAATAAACAATGTCTCGGCAAGGATGGTCTCCCGCCCAAGCCGCCAGCCAATCCCGATTGAGGGTGATTCGCAGAGCAGCTGGAAATGGATAGCATCGTATCCTTCGCCAAGACCATCGGTAAGAGCGTGTCTTTCGAAAAGAAAATGCGGTGAGGGCAGGAACCGCCACGGCCGGGGAGGGGAACGGCCGTGGCGGGAAGGGAAGACAAAGGCCCGGAGAGGGGGGAAGGCCTTTGTCCGGCCTGACGTGGCGGGGGTCTGCCAGCTGTCAGGCTGCGGCGTGATCAGTCGCCGGTGATCTGGAAATGGCGTTCGAAAATGGCGGTTTCAAGAGAAGCGCCGATGACGAATGTGTCACATTGCGGTGATGACGGGTAGCCGTGAACTCTTGGGTCACAATGCGGCGCGGCCGCGGATTTTTCTCCTGCCATCCGGCGCCCCGCGATGGACCTTTGCGCCCCGTCGCGCTATCCATCGCCGATGAAAAAAGGCGATCACCTCTTCCTCGTCGATGGTTCCGGCTTCATCTTCCGGGCCTTCCACGCTCTTCCTCCGCTGACGCGCAAGACCGATGGTCTGCCGGTGGGCGCAGTCTCCGGTTTCTGCAACATGCTGTGGAAGCTGCTGACCAATGCGCGCGACACCAGTGTGGGCGTGACGCCGACGCATTTTGCGGTGATCTTCGACTATTCGTCCAAGACTTTTCGCAAGGAACTCTACGCAGATTACAAGGCCAACCGTTCGGCGCCACCGGAAGAACTGGTGCCGCAATTCGGCCTGATCCGCCAGGCAACCCGCGCCTTCAACCTTCCCTGCATCGAGACTGATGGTTTCGAGGCCGATGATATCATCGCCACCTATGCAAGGGCGGCCGAAGCGATCGGTGCCGATGTCACCATCATCTCTTCCGACAAAGACTTGATGCAACTGGTCACCGCGACTGTCCATATGTACGACAGCATGAAGGACAAGCAGATCGGCATTCTCGATGTCATCGAGAAATGGGGTGTCGGCCCCGACAAGATGATCGATCTGCAGGCGCTGGTTGGCGATTCGGTCGATAATGTGCCCGGCATTCCCGGCATCGGCCCAAAGACTGCAGCCCAGCTGCTGGAGGAATTCGGGGACCTGGAAACGCTGCTGACGCGCGCCTCCGAGATCAAGCAGGTGAAGCGCCGCGAAAGCATCATCGCCAATGCCGAGCTTGCCCGTCTTTCGCGACAGCTCGTGGAGCTGCGCACCGACGTGCCGCTCGACATGCCGCTCGATGCGCTCGTCCTGGAACCGCAGGATGGACCAAAGCTCGTCGCCTTCCTCAAGGCGATGGAGTTCGGTACGCTGACGCGCCGCGTTGCAGACGCCTGTGATTGCGATGCGAGCGTGATCGAACCCTGCGACATCCAGGTGGAATGGGGGGCTTTGGCCCGTGGCCCGGATCTCGATCCGGTCAATGAACCATCGCAAGCGCAGGAGAGCGAGGGCACGCCCTCTTCAGCAGGCGCTGCTCCGACGAAGCCGGCAGGCGAGGGCGCCAAGGCTGTAGAAATTGCCGCTGCCCGTCACGAGGCGTTTGCGACCGCCAAGATCGACCACGCGTCCTATGTGACCATTCGCGATGTCGAAACGTTGAAAAGCTGGATTGCCGCTGCCCGCGAGACAGGTCTTGTGGCGTTTGACACGGAAACCACTTCGCTTGATCCCATGCAGGCGGAACTGGTCGGCGTGTCGCTGGCTATCCAGGACAATGCCCCCACACCCGCCTCGACCGGCATTCGCGCCGCCTATCTGCCGCTTGCCCACAAGAGCGGGGCCGACGATCTTTTCGGTGACGGGATCAAGCTTGTCGATGGTCAGGTGCCGATGGGAGAGGCCCTGGCGCTGCTCAAGGATCTGCTGGAGGATGTCTCTGTGCTCAAGGTGGCGCAGAACCTCAAATATGATTACCTCGTGATGAAGCGACACGGCATCATCATGGCCGGTTTTGACGATACCATGCTGATTTCCTATGTGCTGGAAGCCGGCCAGGGCACGCATGGCATGGACTCGCTGTCGGAGCGCTGGCTTGGACACACGCCGATCCCCTACAAGGATGTGGCGGGTTCGGGCAAATCGGCAGTCACCTTCGATCGTGTCGATATCGACAAGGCAACCACCTATGCCGCAGAGGATGCGGATGTGACGCTGAGGCTCTGGCTGGTGCTGAAGCCGCGTCTTGCTGCAGAAGGCCTCACGCGCGTCTATGAGCGGCTGGAGCGGCCGCTGGTGCCGGTTCTGGCGCATATGGAAGAGCGCGGCATCACCATTGACCGGCAGATCCTGTCGCGGCTCTCCGGCGAGCTGGCGCAGAAGGCAGCAAGCTTCGAAGACGAGATCTACGAGCTTGCCGGCGAGCGTTTCAATGTCGGCTCGCCCAAGCAGCTCGGCGATATCCTGTTTGGCAAGATGAGCCTGCCCGGCGGGTCCAAGACGAAGACCGGGCAATGGTCCACTTCCGCGCAGGTGCTGGAGGATCTGGCAGCCCAGGGCTTGGAACTGCCACGCAAGATCGTCGACTGGCGCCAGCTGACCAAGCTGAAGAGCACCTATACGGATGCGCTGCCATCCTATGTGCATCCGCAGACCAGGCGTATCCATACCGGCTATTCCATGGCCGCTACTTCCACGGGGCGGCTCTCCTCGTCGGAGCCGAACCTGCAGAACATTCCGGTGCGCAATGCCGAAGGCCGCAAGATCCGCACGGCCTTCATCTCCACCCCCGGCCATAAACTGCTTTCTGCCGATTACAGCCAGATCGAACTGCGCGTGCTGGCGCATGTGGCGGATATCCCGCAGCTGCGCCAGGCCTTTGCTGATGGCGTCGATATCCATGCAATGACGGCATCGGAAATGTTCGGCGTGCCGGTGGATGGCATGCCGGCTGATGTGCGCCGCCGGGCAAAAGCCATCAATTTCGGAATTATTTACGGCATTTCGGCCTTCGGCCTTGCCAACCAGCTGTCCATCGAGCGCTCTGAAGCCGGCGAATATATCAAGAAATATTTCGAGCGCTTCCCCGGCATCAAGGATTACATGGAGGCGACGAAGACCTTCGTGCGCGAGCATGGCTATGTGGAAACCATTTTCGGCCGTCGTGCGCATTATCCGGAGATCAAGTCATCCAATCCTTCTGTCCGCGCGTTCAATGAACGGGCCGCGATCAATGCGCCGATCCAGGGTTCGGCGGCCGATGTCATTCGCCGTGCGATGATCCAGATCGAGCCGGCGCTGGCGCAGGCAGGGCTTGGCGAAAAGGTGCGCATGCTGTTGCAGGTGCATGACGAACTCATCTTCGAGGTGGAAGATGAGGCAATCGATGCGGCATTGCCGGTCATTGTCCACACCATGGAACAGGCGGCTCTGCCGGCGCTTTCCATGCGGGTACCGCTGAAAGTGGATGCCCGCGCCGCCCTGAACTGGGACGAGGCCCACTGAGGCCCTCTGGGGTGCATGCGAAGTGCTGGTCGCATTGGAGCAGGTTACTGCGTTCTTGTGTAGAGCGATTGGAGCGCCGTTCCCAGCAGGCGTTCTGCATAACAGGTTGCCGAGCGGCGGCTTGCCGCCGACAGATGCAATTCGTCGCAGCGCCGCCCCACGGTTTCCAGGATGAGATTGGCGATGCCCTCTGCCTGATCGACATCCGCATTCTCGGATGTGTCCATGGCGAGTGCCAGAGCTGACATCGAGATGATTTCCAACGCCACCATGCGCGATTCAAGGTCTCTCAAGGCATCAGGATAGACAGCATTATTGTTCAGTGTTTCTGGCATTCTGCTACCCTCCACTTCAACGCAAACTCACGCAGTGTGCCTATTTTCATTGTAGGGCTGTAAAGAGACCCATTCTACTCGGAAATTGAGGGGGTCAATGCATCTTTTAATAGTAAAATTAGACGATCTGCAGCCAATTTCACCGCGCCGCTATTGTCGATGGTTTCCACATGGTAGTCGCCACGCACGGTGAGGGAACCGCGTTGGAGTCGTGCCATGATATCCTCTCGGCTTTCGCGTCCCCGTGCAACGAGCCGTTCGGCCAGGATCTCCGGCCGCGCCGTGACATTCACCACAAGAAGATCGGCATAGGCCTGCCTGAACAAGGGGAGCGCCGAGCGCGAGCCGTTGGCTACAAGGCAAAGGCCGGCACGCAGCTGATCGAGCGTGTGGCGGGGAATGCCGTATCGCAGGCCGTGTGCTGCCCAGGAAACGGCAAAGCCGCCGTCTCGCTCACGGGCCTCGAACTCGGCTTCGCTCAGGCTTTCATGATCCTCGCCACCGGCCGATGCCGAGCGGGTAATGGCGCGGCGAACGAAGCGCAGGCCGTCATGGTCCTTGAAGTGCTCGGCGGCGCACTGGATGAGCGTATCCTTGCCGACACCACTCGGTCCAACCACCACGATCATGCGGCCTGCCGGTCTGGATGACGCTGCCTCGTCAAGCATCAGGCAACCCGCTTGCCCTGGCGCCACACGGCACGGCTGACCGGCACGCCCTCAGCGCGCTTGACGCGGACCAGATCGGCCCGAAGACCCGGCGCAATGCGGCCGCGATCGTCAAGGCCAACGGTGCGGGCCGGTGTGGCACTGACCATCGCGACCGCCTGTGGAAGGCTCAGGCTATCGATGGAATCGCTGAGCACGAAAGGCGCGTGCAGCAGGCTGAGCGGCACGTAATCGGACGACAGCACGTCTAGCACGCCCTGTTCCGCCAGATCACGCGCAGCGATATTGCCGGAATGCGAGCCGCCGCGCACCACATTCGGGGCGCCCATCAGCACACTCATACCCGATGCATGCGATGCCTGTGCAGCCTCGATACTGGTCGGGAATTCGGCAAGCCGCACGCCGTGGCCACGCGCCTCTTCCACATGCGCAAGCGTTGCGTCGTCATGGCTTGCAACAGTAATGCCAAGGGCTGCGCATCGCGCGGCGAGCGCATCGCGGTTGCGGGCCGAATAGCTGGCCGAGGCCTCCATCCGTCGCTTGACAAAGGCATCGAAGGCCGCGTCGCTCAGGCCGCGCTTGCGCTTATAAAAGAAGATATATTGCTCCAGTTTCTGGAACTGCCGTTGGCCCGGCGCGTGATCCATCAAGGAGGCGAGGCGCACATTGGCATCGCCCTCGAAATCGGAAAACTGGTCGAGCACATCGGCGCAGGGCACTTCGCAGCGCAAATGGATCAGATGTTCGGCCCGCAGCCGGCCCTCTCTCTGGGCGGTTTCTATGGCACTGGCGAGGTGGTGCATGGTGCCCCTTTCGAAGCCGCCTTCCTCATCGAAGCCCAAGCGTAGACAATCAAAGACCGTCGTGATGCCGGAGGTGGCGATCTGCGCATCATGCGCCTGAATGGCTGACATCACATCCCAGCGCACACCGGGCCGCGGCGAGCAATGGATCTCCAGGTGATCCGTGTGCAGTTCTACCAGACCCGGAAGCAGGAAATCGCCCTCCAGGTCTTCTCCAGCCTTTGATACGCCCTCGCTGATATCGGCAATCAGTCCATCGCGGATCAGTATGGAGCCTTTGATGATCCGGTCTTCCAGCACGATCCGGGCATTGGTGAGGATATGTTCCGTGGTCATGGGGTGGTCTCGTCCTCGATGGCAGCGCTGCATAGCGCCCTGTGCCGTTGAATGGTGAAGGGTGCGCCGGCCTGTGTTTCGACAAACAGCGCCAGATGGGCAATGGCCAGTGGCTGGCCTGTAAAGGCGGCAAAGCGCTGTTCCAGCAGGGAGCGCATCTGCGGCTGTCGTTCGTCTGAAACCGGGCCGGTCAGCGTCATATGAAAGCGAAATTCATCGAACACATAAGGATAGCCCCAGCGCTCCAGATGACTGCGCTGGTTCTGCGTCATCCGTTCGGGTTTGCGGCGGGCAATATCGGCCGCAGAAAGCGGCGCACGAAACGGTTCGAATGTCTCGACGATCCGGGCGCAGAGCTGATCGACATCCTGTGATGACCCGCCGGGGACGAGCGCGAAGAACGGCCCAAGCTGCGAGAGAACAAGGCTGTCGATGCGTGCCGCAGGCGTTGTCGCGCAGAACCGGTCAAAGGCTGCAAACAGCATGTCCGGCGATTGCGATGGGGCAAGCGCAAAGGGTGCCTTCAGCGTCGCATGAAAACCGTAGCGGCGGGGATCGGCCGTTAGATCCCGCCAGTCTTCGACAGTCAGTCCTTCGATGTCCGGGGAGGGCAGGGTGTTGTCCGAAAAAGCATGGCGACCGAGCCAGGTCGAAGCGGCGACCGTCAGCGGATCGTTCTGCGGCGGGGAGAAATAGAGAGCGTAGCGCATACGGGCGGGAATCACTTGTTGCTGGCGTGAGTGTAACGGATCATTGCGCCGTCGCTACCGCAAACCTGTGACAGGAACGTGTTCATGCCACAGGGCCCGCTTGTCCGTCATGCAACCAGATCGGCACTCCAGGCATTGAAGGATCAAACAGGAGACAGGATCATGGATGCGACCCTCATTTTATCGAGCTTCATCGCCGTCTTTGCCGCAACTGGCGTTCTGACGGCCTATTGGTACGCCCAGTAAAAAGGCGCCACCGAAGGTCGGCAGCGCCCGCAAACTATCAATGATGCGTGCTCAGTGCGCGCCTGACATATCGCCGAGAACCACCTTGGACGCGACAGTTGAATCCGCGTTCAGCTTGTAAACCATCGGTACGCCGGTCGCGAGATTGACGCCAAGGATCTGCTCCTTTGTCAGCTTGTCCAGCACCATGACCAGCGAGCGTAGCGAATTGCCGTGCGCGGCCACCAGAACGGTTTCGCCACGCAACACGCGCGGCAGGATTTCGGTGAGATAATAGGGCCAGACGCGGGCGCCCGTATCGCGCAGGCTTTCGCCGCCCGGTGGCGGGATGTCGTAGGAACGGCGCCAAATATGCACCTGCTCTTCGCCCCATTTGACGCGGGCGTCATCCTTGTTGAGACCGGACAGATCGCCGTAATCACGCTCGTTGAGGGCCTGGTCGCGAATGGTTTCCAAGCCGGGCTGGCCCACCTTTTCCAGAACGATATTGCAGGTATCCTGCGCGCGCTTCAGAACCGAGGTGAAGGCGATATCGAACTTGATGCCGGTGTCGGCCAGAGCCTGGCCGCCGGCGGTGGCTTCTTCCACGCCAAGCGGGGTCAGTTCCGGGTCTCTCCAGCCGGTGAACAGGTTCTTCAGGTTCCAGTCGCTCTGCCCGTGGCGAACGAGGACGAGTGTTCCGCTCATGAATTCCTCCGAAATGAATGCGGTCAGTGGGAAAGCCCGAGAACATCGAGCATGGAATAGAAGCCGGGCTTTTCAATGCGTGCCCAGAGGGCAGCAGCAACCGCGCCACGGGCAAAGATCGACCGGTCGAGCGCCGAATGCGATAGCGTCACCAGCTCACCTTCACCGGCAAATATGGCGGAATGTTCGCCGATCACCGAGCCGCCGCGCAGCGTGGCAAAGCCGATCGTGCCTTGAGGCCGCGCACCGGTATGGCCATCGCGCACCCGCACAGATTGGGTCTTGAGGTCGATGCTGCGGCCCTTGGCGGCCGCTTGCCCGAGCAGAAGTGCCGTGCCGGAAGGCGCATCCACCTTGTGCTTGTGGTGCATTTCCAGAATTTCGATATCCCATTGGGCGGAAGGCAGGGCCTTGGCTGCCTGCTCCACCAGAACGCCGAGAAGGTTGACGCCAAGGCTCATATTGCCCGACTTGACGATCCGCGCATGGCGGGCAGCGGCGGCGAACTTTTCCTCATCCGCCTCCGAGCAACCCGTGGTGCCGATCACATGGACGATGCGCGCCTGGGCGGCAAGCCCGGCAAATTCCACACTGCCGGCTGGCGAGGTGAAATCTATGACACCTTCGGCATGCAGAAAGGCTTGCAGCGGATCGGATGTAATGGGAACGCCCATAAAGCCGGAGCCTGAAAGTTCACCAGCATCCTTGCCGATGAAGGGCGAGCCATCGCGTTCGATTGCCGCATGAAGTTTGACGCCCGGCGTATCCTGGATCACCCGGATGATGGTCTGTCCCATACGTCCGGCAGCGCCCACGACCACCAGCTTCATGTCATGCTCGCTCATGTGGGATCAGGCTCCATTTGGTATGACTGTCGGATCAGACAGGGGACTGCAGATTGTTGAGGCGAGCGTAGAGCCCGTCCGGGCGGCGCGCAAGGTTCTCGTGAGAGCCTTCCTCGACCACCCGGCCTTCCGCCATGACGACGATCTTGTCAGCCTTGACGACGGTGGAAAGACGATGGGCAACGACGACGACGGTGCGCCCGTGCATGGCCGTATCCAGAGCCTTCTGGACGGCGGCTTCCGATTCGTTGTCCAGCGCCGATGTCGCCTCGTCGAGCAGCAGAATGGGTGCGTTGCGCACCAGCGCGCGGGCAATCGACAGGCGCTGGCGCTGGCCACCGGAGAGTGTCACGCCGTTTTCGCCGACGGGTGTGTCGTAACCGGCCGGCTGGGCCAGGATGAAATCATGCGCATAGGCAAGCCTTGCGGCCTCTTCCACCTCGGCATCGCTTGCTTGTGGGCGCCCGTAACGGATGTTGTCGCGGATAGTGCCTTCAAATAGGTAGGGCTGCTGCGACACATAGGCGAGGTGCTGGCGCAGGGAGGATTTGGTGACGGTTGCGATATCCTGGCCGTCGATCAGGATCGTACCTTCCACTGGATCGTAAAAGCGTGGAATGAGCGAGATGATCGTTGATTTTCCGGCACCGGAAGGACCGACCAGCGCCGTCGTCTTGCCACCTTCGGCGACGATATCGACATTCAACAGGATCGGATGGCCATCGCCATACTGAAAGGAAACGCCCTTCAGCTCGACCTTGGCCTCTGTTACCACCAGATCCTTAGCATCGGTGATTTCTCGCTGCTGTGGCTGAAGATCCAGAAGCTGGTAGATCATCCGGGCATTGACGACGGCGCGCTCCAACTGAACCTGCAGCTTGGCAAGGCGGCGGGCCGGATCATAGGCCATCAGCAAGGCGGCGACGAAGGCAAAGAAGGCGCCCGGCGGCACGCCATCATAGATGGAACGGAAGGCGGCATAGCCCAGAACGCTGGCAATCGAGAAACCGGCAAAGGTTTCTGTCAGCGGCGAGGTGCGCTCGGTCAGCCGCGCGATGCGGTTGGCCCGGTTTTCGGCCGCGCCGATAATGCCGTTGACCTTGTTGCTCAGCTCCTGCTCCATCGTAAACGCCTTGACGATGGAAATGCCCTGGATGGTTTCCTGCATGGCGCCGAGAACATGGCTGTTCAGCTCGACGGATTCGCGCGTGGCGCTGCGCAGGCGCTTGGACACGTAGCGCAGGGCATAGAGCAGCGGCGGCGCCACGGCAAATACTATCAGCGACAGGATCGGGTCCTTGCTGATCATGACGCCGATCAGGGCAATCAGTGTCAGGAAATCGCGGGCGGTGGAGGTCACCGTCAGGTTCAAGACGTCGCGAATACCGTTGACGTTCTGGCTGATCTGGGCTGCCAGATGCGCCGAGCGGGATTCGCTGTAGAAACCGACGGAAAGCTTCATCAGATGGGTAAACAGCCTGCGCTGGTAGACGGCGACGATATTGTTGCCGATCTTCGACAGCGTCACCGCTTGGCCGTAGGTTGCCAGGCCGCGCAGCACGAAGGCCGTGAAAATGGCGGTACAGATCAACAGAACGAGATCGGCGCGCTTGTTGGCAAAGGCCTCGTTGACCACGGATTCCATGATCCAGGCGGTAAAGGCCGTGGACAGGGCAACAACCACAAGGCAGAGGATGGCAAAGGCATAGCCGGCCATGTGCTCGCGGCCATTTTCCGCAATGATGCGCTTCAGAACACCTGTAATGGTGCCGGAATCAATCTGGCGCTTGCGTTCATCGGCAGTTTCGACGGCTTTCAACAAGACGTTCCCATATCAGATCGCGACGATGGTGCCGCGCGTGGCGGTCTTAAACAGTCATGGCAGCTTTTGCTAGCGCGCCGCACAGATTAACGACGGCTGTTGCATTCGGGTACGATTCGAAAGCACGCCCTTGCGGCGCATAGTCTCATGTTCTCCAGCGTCTGCCATCGGTCGATAGGCCAAAATAGCCAGGTGATCTTGCATAGGCGGCAAGGCCGGCCAGGGCTGCCTGCGGATGCGAAACGATGAAGGTGGGTATCTGCCGCATCATGGCCGCGTGCGGAGCCTTGTCTTCGAAGGCAGCGCGGAATTCCGGCCTTTTCAGCGCCGGTACGATTTTCTGCGAAATGCCGCCGGCCAGATAGACGCCGCCTTTGGCCATCATGATCAGCGCCATGTCGCCTGCCAGACGTCCCAGATAGGTGACGAACAGGCTGAGTGTTTCGCCAGCCTGGCGGTTTGCACCGGAAAGGCCCTGTGCGGTAATGTCTGCCGGATTGGCATAGACCGGCTCGACGCCATCGGCCATGCAGATGGCGCGGTAGAGATTGACGATGCCCCGTCCGCAAAGGATCTGTTCGCCGGCCACGCGGCCCTCGATGCGTTCGATATGCGGGAAAACCTGGAGATCGCGGGCGCTGCGCGGGCCGATATCGACATGGCCGCCTTCGCCGGGCACGGGAAACCACATATCCTGCGCATGCAAAAGCCCGGCAACGCCAAGCCCGGTGCCCGGCCCGAGCACGACGCGGGACGCCATGGGGGCATGTGTCGCCTCGCCGATCGGATCTCTGTATTCGGCCGGCAGCGAGGCAACGGCCAGCGCCTGCGCCTCGAAATCATTGATCACCAGCACATCGCTGAAGCCCAGTTCCGCAATCAGCTGCCTGGGTCGCACCACCCAGTCGCAATTGGTCAGCGGAATGTCATCGCCCTCGATTGGCCCGGCCACAGCCAGAATGGCCGAACGCGGCTGCTGCGACGTTTTGCCGAGGACCTGCGACTGGATTGCCGCATCGATACTGGCAAAATCCGCCGTCTGGATATTGGGGAATTGCTGTGGCTCCGAATGGGAATCGTTCAAGATCCAGAAGCGGGCATTGGTGCCGCCAATATCGCCGATCAGGATCGGAAAGGCCGGCTTGTCACTCTCGAACGCGTTTGCCATCCAGGGCTCCGTCCTTCACGTCTATTGGAAATCGATCAGCTTCTCGGCCGTGGCGCGGTTGAGCGCCATCGGAATGTCGTAAACGGTGGCCAGTCGCGTCAGCGCCTTCACATCCACGTCATGCGGCAGGGGTGTCAGGGGATCTGTGAAGAAAATCAACATTTTCACCTCGCCGGTGGCAATCAATGCGCCGATCTGCTGGTCGCCGCCAAGCGGCCCGCTTTTCAGCCGCGTCACATCGAGGCTGGGGCAGGCTTCCTGCACGCGCCCGCCGGTGGTGCCGGTTGCCACGATCCGGAAACCGGATAGCGCTTTTTCATGCAGCTTGGCGAATTCCGCCATTTCCGTTTTCTTCTGATCATGCGCAATCAGTGCAATGCATGGCTTGTCCGACACGGCCCCGTCCCTCGGATGTCCTCTAACCTTCGGTTTTCTATACCGAACAACAGGCGCAAGGAAAGGCTTTAAAACGATTTATATCAAGGCAGGCCGGTTGCGTCTTGGCCTCAGTTGGCAGGGCGTGGTCGCGGCATGGGTGCAGTGTCCGACAGATCATCCGGTACTGTGCCCGGCGCGTCTTCCAGGGTTTCAGCGGGCGCGGCAGGGGCCTTGTAGGCCGCCGAGACCGAGCGATTGGCCGGTGCCGCAAGCACGGCAGCGCAGGCCGGCGGAAGGTCCGATACCATCATCGGTCGCGGCGGCGGTGGCGGCTTTTTCGTTGGGTCGGCAGGCTTAGGCTTGGCCCAGGGTTCCGGCGTGAACCACCAGGCTAGAGATTTGTCACAGCCATCGCCGGCCGTCACCGGCGCCTGCGCCTTGCAGCTTGCCATGCCGGGCGGGCATTCGAGGCGAATATGGAAATGCTCGTCATGTCCATAGGCCGGGCGCACCTTTCCGAGCAATGCGCGATTGCCGGTCCAGGTTTCGCAGAGCCGTTTCTTGATGGCGGGATTGACGAAGATCCGCTCGACATCCGGATAGGCGGCAGCCGTCATCACCAGTTGCGCGGCCGTTGGCGTGAACTTCCGGCTGTCGACGGTCAGGAACTTGCTCTTGTCGAGCATGGAAGTGAAGGGTTGGGTCTCGCGCTGCTCCGGTGTCAGGCGCCGTTGCGGCATTGGCGTGAACCAGATGTCGACATCCAGGCCCAGCTGGTGCGAGGCGTGGCCGGATGGCATTGGCCCGCCGCGGGGCTGCGACATGTCTCCCACCAGAATGCCCTGTCCCCAGCCAAGGCGTGCAGCATCCTGCGAAAGACGCTCCAAGAGCGCCACGGTCTGCGGCATGCCCCAGTGCCGGTTGCGTGACAGGCGCATGGCCTGCCAGTTCGGTCCGTCGTCGGCCAGTGCGACGGCGCCGGAGACGCAGCCCTTGGCATAGGATCCGAATACCTGGGGCACGCCGCCAGTGGGCAGTGTGACGCTGCCGAAAGCCTGCTTGGCCGGCTGGTCGGCAAAAGAGAGGCCGGGCAGGGCAAGACCGGCCAGAAGGACAAGGGTTCCTAACGCAAAGGGACGGGACGATCGGGGTAAATTCGGCATGGGCTCTTAACTACCTGCAAGCGGGCGGAGCCTTGGCTTCCGCTGATTTGCGCCCACCCTAAACTGATTTGCGCTGGTTTTGAATCGGTGGCGCCGTGATCAGGGCAAGAGCAAGGCTTGCCGATAAAAAGCTTGTGAGCGCTTCGCACTGTATTTTAGCCAGTTTTTGCCTATCATTGCGATCACCTCGAAAGAACAAGGGAAAAACTGTATGCCATTGGCGCATCTGCGAACCGGTTTCCTCATGCTGGCAACTGCCTTTGCGGCACTGCAGCCCATGGCGGTACTGGCCCAGGAACAGATCTGGCGCCATGCCATCTCGGTGCTGGAGGCGCCGAAACTGCCGGCGGACTTCAAGCAGCTACCCTATGTCAATGCGGATGCACCCAAGCAGGGCGAGCTGCGAATGTCCGCCAATGGGACCTACGACAATTTCAATCCGCTGGTCGACAAGGGCAATCCTGCAGTCAGCCTGGGCCTCTTATACGACACCCTACTTTCTGCCTCGGAAGATGAGATTGGCGTGAGCTACGGCTTGCTTGCGGAAGCCCTGACCTATCCGGACGATCGCTCGTCAGTGACTTTCCGTCTTCGAACGCAGGCCAAATGGGCGGACGGTCAGCCGGTGGTGCCGGAAGACGTGGTGTTCAGCTTCAACAGCGCCAAGGCCAACAGCACCACCCTTGCCAATTACTATCGCCATGTCGTTGCCGCCGAAAAGACTGGCGAGCGTGAGGTCACCTTCCGCTTCGATGAGAAGAACAACAAGGAACTGGCAAAAATTGTCGGCGACTTCCCGATCCTGCCCAAGCATTGGTATGAGGGCAAGGATGCGCAAGGGAATGCCCGCGATATTTCTCAAGGCAGCCTTGAGCCCCCCTTGGGGTCCGGCCCATACAAGATCGGCGCCTTCCAGGCAGGCTCGACCATTCGCTATGAGTTGCGGGACGATTATTGGGGCAAGGACCTGCCGATCAATATCGGCCAGAACAATTTCAAGGTCATTTCCTATACCTATTTCACCGACTACGACGTGGAGCTTGAAGCCTTCCGGGCAGGCCAGGTCGACTACCGCCAGGAAGTCAGCGCCAGCCGCTGGGCGACACGATACGACTTTGACGCGGTCAAAGACGGTCGCGTCAAGCGCGAAGCCTTGCGCAACGAATTTCGCGCTCGTGGCGTCATGCAGGCCTATGTGCCGAACCTGCGCCGCGACACGTTCAAGGATGCCCGCGTTCGCGAGGCGCTAAACTATGCCTATGATTTCGAGGACCTGAACAAGAACCTCGCCTTTGGCGGACTGAACCGCGTCGACAGCTTTTTCTGGGGCACGGATCTGGCCGCCAAGGGCCTGCCGGAGGGTCGTGAACTGGAGATCTTGAACGGGCTGAAGGATAAGATCCCGGCCCGCGTTTTCACCGAGCCCTATGTCAATCCGGTCAATGGTGACCCGCAAAAGGTGCGTGATAATCTGCGCAAGGCGATTGCGCTTTTGAAGGAGGCCGGCTGGGAGCTGAAGGGCAACCGCATGGTGAATGCCAAGACCGGCCAGCCAATGAGTTTCGAGATCCTCCTCAATAGCCCTTCGATGGAAAGGACTGTTCTGCCTTACGTGGCAAGCCTGAAGAAGATCGGCATCGATGCCAGCATCCGCACCGTGGATTCCTCGCAATATGTGAACCGTGTCCGCAGCTTCGATTTCGACATTGTCTTCGGCGTCTGGGCGCAGACGATGAACCCCGGAAGCGACCAGCTGGTCTATTGGGGATCGGCCGCTGCCAACCAGCCGGGCTCACGAAATCTCGCCGGCATCGCCGATCCTGCGGTGGACGGACTGATCCGCCTTATCATCTCGGCACAGACACGGGAGGATCAGGTGGCGGCGGTGCATGCGCTCGATCGCGTGCTGCTTGCCAACCACTTCGTCATTCCGATGTTCTATTCCGGCGAGACCCGCATCGCCTATTGGGCAAAGCTTGCGCATCCCGATCCGCTGCCGGAATACGGCATTGGCTTTCCCAACCTCTGGTGGGCCAAGTGAGGTCTTTCGCAAACGCCTTGCGTTTCGCCGGTCCGCCGGTCCATGAGAGTTGCCACGTGATTCCCGTCCGATCATGCCAGGAGCGATGACCATTCCCATGTTGATCAAGACCAGCGGGCGCCTGTCGCGCCAAGGCGGAAAAGCCTGATGGGCGCCTATATCCTGCGCCGCCTGCTTCTGATGATCCCGACACTGGTCGGCATCATGGGCATTTCCTTCCTCGTCGTGCAGTTTGCGCCGGGTGGTCCCGTCGAACAGGTGATTGCTCAGATCCAGGGGACTGATTCGGGCGATCGTCTGTCGGGCGGCTCGGATTTCACCCAAGCGGGCAGTGCCGAAGACAGCCGTTATCGCGGTGCCCAGGGGCTTGATCCGGATCTGATTGCAAAGCTCGAAAAGCAGTTCGGCTTCGACAAGCCGCCGCTCACCCGCTTCCTCGACATGATGTGGAATTACATCCGCTTTGATTTCGGCGAGAGCTTTTTCCGCAATGCCTCGGTGATCGATCTGATCCTTGAGAAAATGCCGGTCTCCATCTCGCTCGGCCTCTGGATATTGCTCGTATCCTATATCGTCTCCATTCCGCTTGGCATCCGCAAGGCGGTGAAGGATGGCTCGGCCTTTGATGTGTGGACCTCGGGCATCATCATTGTCGGCTATGCGGTGCCGAGCTTCCTGTTCGGCATCCTCTTGATCGTGATGTTTGCCGGAGGCTCGTTCTTCGACTGGTTCCCTTTGCGTGGCCTCGTCTCGGACAATTGGGCGGAACTCAACTGGTGGCAGAAGATCGTCGATTACTTCTGGCATCTGACGCTGCCACTGATCGCGCTGTCGCTGTCGGCCTTCGCCACCACGACGCTTCTGACGAAGAATTCCTTCATCGACGAGATCAAGAAGCAATATGTGGTGACGGCGCGCGCCAAGGGACTGCCCGAGCGGCGGGTGCTCTACGGACATGTGTTCCGCAATGCCATGCTGATCGTGATTGCAAGCTTCCCGGCCTCCTTCATCTCGGCTTTCTTCACCGGCTCGCTGCTGATTGAGAACATCTTCTCGCTGGATGGATTGGGGCGGCTTGGTTATCTGGCCATCGTCAACCGCGATTATCCAATCGTGTTTGGCACGCTCTATATCTTCTCGCTGCTTGGCCTGTTCGTCGGGCTGATTTCCGACCTGATCTATACCTGGATCGATCCGCGTATCGATTTTGAAAAGAGGGAAGTGTGATGAGCGCTCCCGCAACCAACATGCCCCGTGAAGCGGTTCCGGTGGCGCCTGCCCGCAAGCCCTGGCTCTCGCCCACCAATCTGCGCCGCTGGCAGAATTTCAAGGCAAACCGGCGCGGCTACTGGTCGTTCTGGATCTTTCTCGTGCTGTTTGGCCTGTCGCTTTCGGCAGAACTGATCGCCAATGACCGGCCGATCCTCGTTTCCTACAAGGGCGAGATCCTCGTGCCGGTGGCGGTGAACTATCCGGAAGAAAAATTCGGCGGTTTTCTGGCCACCACCGATTATCGCTCGGCCTTCATCCAGGACGAGATCAACGCCAATGGCTGGATGATCTGGCCGCCGATCCGCTATTCCTACCAGACCGTGAATTCGGAAATTCCCCATTCGGCTCCGACGGCGCCCTTCTGGCTGATGGGCGCTGACGAGCGCTGCAGCGGCTATCCGCAAGGGGCTGCAGATCCCAACTGCAATCTGGGCAATCTCAACTGGCTGGGCACCGACGACCAGGCGCGCGACGTCACGGCCCGGTTGATCTATGGCTTTCGCATTTCCGTGCTGTTTGGCCTGGCGCTCACCATACTGTCGGCCTTCATCGGCGTGACGGCCGGCGCCATCCAGGGCTTTTTCGGCGGCTGGACGGATCTTCTGATGCAGCGCTTCATCGAGATCTGGTCGTCCATGCCGGTGCTCTACATCTTGCTGATCATCGCCGCCATCCTACCACCGGGCTTCTTCGTGCTGCTCGGCATCATGCTTTTGTTCCAGTGGGTGGGCTTTGTCGGCGTGGTGCGTGCCGAATTCCTGCGCGCCCGCAATTTCGAATATGTGCGCGCCGCCCGAGCACTCGGTGTCGGCGACTGGACGATCATGTTTCGGCATCTCCTGCCGAATGCCATGGTGGCAACGCTGACCTTCCTGCCCTTCATTCTCTCGGGCTCGATTGCGACGCTCACCTCGCTGGATTTCCTCGGTTTCGGCATGCCCCCGGGCTCGCCCTCGCTGGGAGAAATGATCGCGCAGGGCAAGAACAATCTTCAGGCGCCATGGCTGGGCCTCACGGCCTTTTTCACCATGTCGCTGATGCTGTCTTTGCTGATCTTCGTCGGCGAGGCGGTGCGCGATGCATTCGACCCGCGCAAGACCTATCGGTGACGCCGCATCGTCTTCCGGGGCGATTTGTGGCATCATGGACGCGTATAACGGCAAGGTGGACGCCATGAACAAGATCGTGCGTGAACATTACCCCGTCGCAAACCTGCCGGAAGACCTGCGCGAGGGTCTTGCGGCGGGCGCTACCGTGCGCGTGGTGCTGGAGGTGGAGGAGGCGACATCGTTCGTGGCCAAGGCAAAGCTGGAGACCTGGGCGCAAAACTACTGGGCACTTAAGCCGGAAGACCGCAAGCCTATGTCCAGCGAAGAGTTGGCACAGCAAATGCAGCTTTTGCGTGAGGCGGATCGAACTCCCATCTCCACCGAACAGGCGGTGGCGGACATTCGTGTGCTGCGTGATGAATGGGACAAGGAATGAGGCCCGCCGGTCCGATCTATCTGAACACGAATGTTCTGATCAGCCTCGGAGAAGCCGGCAGTCTCATCGGACGGCAATTGCTTCAGATGATCGCCCTTCAAAAGCCGGATGATGCTCCCGTATTCTTGACGAGCCGCCTTGCATTTGCGGAGTTGATGGTCAAGCCGCTGCGGGAGAAGGACAGCGTGATGGCGTCCCTCTATTCGGCCTGGGCTATGTCCAGCCCTTGGCTCTGCGTCTGCGAAGTTGATGATCGAGTTCTTGATCTGGCAGCATTGCTGCGGGCTGGCGCATCCCGCGTGAAGCTGCCAGATGCCATTCATCTGGCCTGCGCCATCGTGCACAAATGTCCACTTTTCATGACCTTTGACCTGGCGCTTCAGGCTGTCCCTGTGCTGGACCATCCGTTCCTTGGTCCGGTTGATATGGCACCCCTCTCCATCATCCGCCCCGACGACACATCCCTTACCGCCCTTCTTGAAAGCCTTTCATCATGACCGAAGCTCTTCTCTCCGTCCGGGATCTCTCTGTCGCCTTCCACCAGGGCGGCCAGGAGACGCTTGCCGTGGAGCATGTGTCTTTCGATATCGCGCCGGGCGAGGTCATGGCGCTGGTCGGCGAAAGCGGTTCCGGCAAGTCGGTCACGGCCAATTCGATCCTGAAGCTTCTGCCCTATCCCTCGGCAAGCCATCCCTCCGGCGAAGTGCTGTTTGACGGTCGCGATCTCCTCACCGTGACGGAGGCGGAGCTTCGCGGCGTGCGCGGCAACGACATCACCATGATCTTTCAGGAGCCGATGACCTCTCTCAACCCGCTGCACACGATCGAGCAGCAGCTGTTGGAGATTCTTGAACTGCATCAGGTGGTGACGGGCGCTGCGGCCCGCACACGTGTGCTGGAGCTTTTGCTGCAGGTGGGCATCCGCGAGCCGGAAAAACGTCTGAAGGCCTATCCGCATGAATTGTCCGGCGGCCAGCGCCAGCGCGTGATGATTGCCATGGCGCTTGCCAACCGGCCGAAACTGCTGATCGCCGATGAGCCGACAACGGCGCTCGATGTCACCGTGCAGGCGCAGATCCTGGAGCTTCTGAAGAAGCTGCAGGTGGATTACGGCATGTCCATCCTGTTCATCACCCATGACCTTGGCATCGTGCGGCGGTTTGCCGACAAGGTCTGCGTGATGACGAAGGGCCAGATCGTCGAGCGCGGCCCGGTGGAGGAGGTCTTCACCCATCCGCAGCATGACTATACGCGCCATCTTCTGGCGTCAGAACCGCGCGGCGAACCGCCGCTTGCCGATCCGTCCCGCCCCGTCGTCATGCAGGGTGAGAATATCAAGGTATGGTTTCCCATCAAGGCCGGTTTCCTGCGCCGGGTGGTGGATCATGTGAAGGCGGTGGATGGCATAGACGTGACGCTGCGTGCCGGTGAAACGGTGGGCGTGGTCGGCGAATCCGGGTCCGGCAAGACGACGCTTGGTCTGGCGCTGGCGCGGCTGATTTCCTCACAAGGCCGGATCAGCTTTGTCGGCAGCGATATCGGCGCCTATAATTTCAAGCAGATGCGCCCGCTGCGCGACAAATTGCAAGTGGTGTTCCAGGACCCCTATGGCTCGCTCAGCCCGCGCATGTCCGTGGGTGATATCATTGCCGAGGGTTTGAAAGTGCATCAAGCCTCGCTGTCTGGGGCCGAGCGTGACCGCGAGGTTGCCTGGTCGCTTGAGGAAGTGGGGCTCGATCCGGCCACGCGCTGGCGCTATCCGCATGAATTTTCCGGCGGTCAGCGCCAGCGTGTCGCCATTGCGCGGGCCATGGTCTTGAAACCCCGCTTCGTGATGCTGGACGAGCCGACCTCCGCGCTCGATATGACGGTGCAGGCGCAGGTGGTCGATCTGTTGCGCGACCTGCAGAAAAAGCACGACCTCGCCTATCTGTTCATCAGCCATGACCTGAAAGTGGTCAAGGCGCTTGCCAACCACGTTATCGTCATGCGCGCCGGCAAGGTGATGGAGGAGGGGCCGTCGGCCGATATCTTCCGCGAGCCGAAGAATGCCTATACCCAGGCCCTGATGGCGGCGGCCTTCAATTTGAAGGCCGTGGAGGCAGGCGGTATCAACCACTAGGCCGATAGGATGGCCAAGATGAAGACCGGCCATGTCTGAAATGGTCCGCGTCTGTCAGCCATGGCAAGCATTCGCTGCGCCTTCGTCCATGCGCTAAGCAGATCTGGCGGGCCTGCGCCGGAATGAGGCAGGATCAATCGATTTGATGGTCCTGTCTCTGGACTTTGCCGCCGGTTTTTTCGATAACCAGCCATCAGGTGTCGCCGGATGCCTATCACCGTCGAAGCAATGCAGTCCGCTTGCACGCAAGGCGCAGCATTGGGCAGAGGCCGCCATGACCACCAAGACTGATATCGCCAAGCGGGTCTACAATCACACTTGGAAGCTTGATCCGATCATTCGAAGCCTCATCGATACGGACTTCTACAAGCTGTTGATGCTGCAGATGATCTGGAAGCTCTATCCGACCACGGATGTGACCTTTTCGCTTATCAATCGCACCACATCCGTGCGGCTCGCCGAGGAAATCGACGAGCGGGAACTGCGCGAGCAACTGGATCATGCCCGCACGCTTCGCCTCTCCAAGAAGGAAATGATCTGGCTTGCGGGTAACAGTTTTTACGGCAAGGCGCAGATCTTCGAGCCGGAATTCATCGCCTGGCTGTCCAACTACCGCCTGCCGGAATACGAGCTTTCCAAGCGGGACGGCCAGTATGAGCTGACCTTCCACGGTCGTTGGATGGATACGACGCTCTGGGAAATCCCGGCGCTCTCCATCATCAACGAGTTGCGGTCGCGCTCGGCCATGCGCAGCCTTGGCCCTTTCACGCTGGATGTGCTCTATGCACGCGCCAAGGCCAAGATGTGGCAGAAGGTGGAACGGCTGCGCGCTCTTCCCGGTCTTCGGATTTCGGATTTCGGCACCCGTCGTCGTCACAGTTTTCTCTGGCAGCGCTGGTGCGTCGAGGCCTTGAAGGAGGGCATCGGCCCGGCCTTTACGGGCACCAGCAATGTGCTTCTGGCGATGGATTCCGATCTGGAAGCCGTCGGCACCAATGCCCACGAACTGCCCATGGTCGTGGCAGCGCTTGCCAATAGCGATGCGGAACTGAAGGCTGCACCCTACAAGGTTCTGAAGGACTGGAACCGGCTCTATGGTGGCAACCTGTTGATCGTGTTGCCGGATGCCTTTGGCACAACGTCTTTCCTGCGCGATGCGCCGGAATGGGTGGCGGACTGGACCGGCTTTCGCCCCGACAGCGCCCCGCCGATCGAAGGCGGCGAGAAGATCATCGACTGGTGGGAAAAGATGGGGCGCGACCCCCGGCAGAAACTGCTGATCTTTTCCGATGGCCTCGATGTGGATGCCATCATCGATACCTATCGCCATTTCGAAGGGCGGGTGCGCATGGGCTTTGGCTGGGGCACCAATCTCACCAATGATTTTGCCGGATGTGCGCCAAGCCAGCTGGATGGGCTGAAACCCATCTCGATCGTCTGCAAGGTCAGCGAAGCCAATGGCCGCCAAGCCGTCAAGCTATCGGACAATCCGCGCAAGGCAACCGGCGATCCGGATGAGGTGCAGCGCTATCTGCGTTTCTTCGGCCAGGAAGACCGCGTCGAGCAGGCTGTCCTGGTTTAAGCCGGCTGGCTCTCCTGCATCGCCGTAAACAACGGTTGACAGAATAAACATGTGTTTGTATGTCCTCTGCAGGCAGCAGGGGCATATGCGATGAGCATGGACGATCTGGGACAACAGGAAGCGGCGGTTCTGGCCATCATTCGGGAGAACCCGTTTGCCGGCCAGCAGGAGATTGCCGACATGCTGGGGCTTGCCCGTTCCACGGTGGCAGCCCATGTGACGCAGCTGGTGCAGAAGGGTTATATTCTGGGGCGAGGCTATGTCCTGCCGGAACCGTCTAGGGCCGTTGCCATTGGCGGCGCAGTCTTTGACCGGAAGTATCGGGCAAAGACCACGATTGTTCTGGAGACCTCCAATCCCGTTGACGGCATGCGCAGTTTCGGCGGCGTAGCCCGCAATGTTGCGGAAAACCTTGCACTGCTCGGCACGCCTACCAGCTTCATCTCCATTCTTGGTAAGGATGAAACCGGATCGGCGCTGCTTGCCCATTTGCGCGAGTGCGGCATTGATGTGAGCCAGGTCATCGTCACCCCGGATCGCCCGACGGCGGAATATGCCGCTATTCTCGATCCCGCCGGTGATCTGGTGATTGGCCTTGCCGACATGGGCATTTTCGATCTGTTTCAGCCGGCGCATCTTGATCGCGTCTGGTCGCATCTGGCCTCGGCGAGCCTTGTGTTTGCCGATTGCAATCTGCCGGCTGAAACGCTTGGCCATCTCGTGGTCCGGCGCAGAAGCGCACGCTTTCGTCTTGCCGTCGATGCCGTGTCCACCCACAAGGTGATGCGCCTGCCACAGGATCTGTCGGGCATTGACCTGTTGTTCATGAACCTTGACGAGGCCAATGCCCTGCTGGATCGGCAGGGCGCTGATAGCCTCGATGATGCCAAGGTGGCAGCACGGCTTCTGCAACAGAAGGGCGCCCGCGAAGCCGTGGTGACGCTGGGCGCTCGCGGCATGGCAGTCGCTGGCATGGGCGGTGTCCAGCTGTTTTCGGCGGTTAAGGCCCGGCCTCTTGATATGACGGGCGCTGGCGATGCCATGATTGCCGGCACCCTGCACGGGCTTATGGCAAGCCAGGACACTTACGCGGCGGCCCGCACCGGCGCGCTTCTCGGGGCGCTGACGACGGAAAGTGCCGCCAGCGTCCACCCGGAACTTTCACAGCGTTTTCTTGATGCGCACAGGCACCGGCTGACCGGTGGAAAGGAATGACCATGACCCTTCTGAAACCGAAACTCAGCCGCGAGGTGGCCGAAGCGCTTGCCGGAGGCGGCCCTGTCGTGGCGCTGGAATCAACCATCATCACCCATGGCATGCCCTTTCCGGCAAATTTTGAAACGGCGCTCGCCGTGGAAGCCGTTGTGCGTGAAAACGGTGCCGTTCCAGCCACCATCGCAGTCATCGACGGAGAGCTGCGCGCCGGTCTCGAGCATGACGAGTTGGAGGCGCTTGCCCAGGCCAAGGGTGTGGTGAAGGCCTCGGGGCGGGATCTTGCCGTTGCCATGGTGCGCAAGGCCTCGGCGGGCACCACCGTGTCTGCCACCATGCTTCTGGCTGAACTGGCCGGCATCGACATCTTTGCCACCGGCGGCGTGGGTGGCGTGCATCGCGGTGCCGAGCAGACTTTCGATATCTCAGCCGATCTGACCGAGCTTGGCCGCACAAAGACGGCTGTCGTCTGCGCCGGCGTCAAATCCATCCTCGATATTGCAAAGACCCTGGAATATCTGGAAACCCAGCGCGTGCCGGTCATCGCCTATGGCACGGATGCCTTTCCGGCTTTCTTCACGCGCGATAGCGGCTACAAGGCCGATCATCGGCTGGATACGCCGGAAGACATTGCGTCGGCCATGCACCTGCATCACGGACTTGGCACCGGCACCGGCCTTTTGATCGCCAATCCGATCCCGGAAGCCTTCGCGCTGACGCCTGAGTTTATCGATGGCACGATTGCGGACGCCGTGCGCGAGGCAGAGGAGCGCGGCATCGGCCGCAAGGAACTCACGCCTTTCCTGCTTGCCCGCATCAACGAATTGTCCAAGGGCGAAAGCCTGAAAGCCAATATCGCGCTGGTGAAGAACAATGCCGCGCTCGCCGCCCGCATGGCGGTTGCCTATGCGGCATTGAAGAAGACCCTCTGACAGAGCAAGGCGCGCGGCGGCCATTGGGTCGCCGCGCCCTACATGGACTTCAGGCTTGCAGTCGCGCCAGTCTCTCGGTCAAAAGCGCGTAAAAGCCATCGGCATCCACGTCGCGCATGAAGGTAGCGTTCTTCTGCCGGTCCGTCACGCCCCACCAGTCTGCAACCGTCATGCCCTTGGTGAGCGCCGACTGCGTCTCGATCTCGACATTGCAGAGCCTGCCGGAATAAAGCTCAGGCCTGATCAGGTAGGCAATCACGTTCGGATCATGCAGCGGTCCGCCTTCGGTGCCGTATTTCGCCTCGTCGAAGCGTTCGAAGAATTCCAGCCAGCCGACAACGGCCTCTGATACCGGCGTTGCAAGCGCCTTGATGGCGGCGACACGCGCCTTGGTGGTCAGAACCTGATGCGTCACGTCAAGCGGCATCATGACGATGGGCGCGCCGCTGGCGAATACGATTTCGGCGGCCATCGGATCGACGAAGATGTTGAATTCGGCAGCCGGCGTGACATTGCCGCCCTCAAACAGCCCGCCGCCCATCAGCACCACCTGGCTGATGCGCGAAGCAATCTCCGGCGCCTTTTGCAGCGCCGTGCCGAGATTGGTCATTGGCCCAAGCGTGCAGATGGTGACACTTCCGGCCTCCTCGCGCATCAGCGTCTCGATGATGAAATCGACGCCGTGCTTTGTCTCGATCGGCATGGTCGGCTCGGGCAGGTCGGCCCCGTCCATGCCGGAGGCGCCGTGGACATATTCGGCGGTGAACAGGCTGCCCTGCATCGGTCCTTCGCAGCCGGCAAATACCTTGATGTCAGGGCGGCCGGCCAGTTCGCACACTTTGCGGATGTTCTTGCCTGTCAGCGCCAGAGGCACATTGCCGGCGGCTGCAACAATGCCCAGCACTTGAAGCTCCGGGCTTGCCAGCGCCAGCAGGATGGCCAGGGCATCGTCCTGGCCGGGATCGGTATCTATGATGATCTTCCGGGGCATGGCAGTCTCGTCCTTCACAACAGGTCTCCTGCGGTTTCATCCGCATGTCCACCATGCCTTTGGCATGCCGTTTTCGGTGCGGCAAGCGCCGCTTGCGTCAGAACGATCGCAAGAACCGAAGCGGGCCATGTCTATGTGTCGCCACGCGATGGGAGATGGCCTGCCGGATCACCGGAGTGCCTGGAAAGAACCAAACCGTCCGGACTGCGTATTCCATTGCAAATGGAGGCTTTCATGAGCGAAACGACCGCATCTCCCACCCTGTCCGGCAAGCTGGCCTGGATTACCGGAGCAAGCTCCGGCATCGGCCGAGCCGTTGCTCTGCGTCTTGCTGGCGAGGGTTACCGCGTGGCCGTCAGCGCCCGCAGCGGCAACGGTCTGGAGGAACTGGCCGCCGCCCATCCGGGCCGGGTGTTTTCCTTTCCCCTCGATATCACTGATCGCGAGGCAGCGCTTGCGACGGCTGAGGAGATCCGCGCGGTACATGGTCCGATCGATCTCGCCATCTTTTCCGCCGGCACCTACAAGCGCGATAGCGTGCGCCATTTCGACAGCCGAGATCTGGCCGCGATCGTCAATCTTAACGTCATCGGCACCGGCCATACGCTGGAAGCGGTAATCCCCGACATGGTGGCGCGCAGACATGGAGAGATTGCGGTCATCGCATCGGTTGCGGGCCTTGTCGGCCTGCCGGGCGGCGGTTTCTATGGGGCGAGCAAGGCGGCGCTCAACAATCTCTGCCAGGCGCTCTATCCGGAACTGAAGCGGGAGGGCGTCAATCTCAGGATTATCAATCCGGGCTTTGTCGATACGCCGCTCACCCAGAAGAACGACTTTCCGATGCCCTTCCTCGTCTCCTCGGATGGGGCGGCAGATGCCATCGTTTCCGGGCTGAAGACCAGCCGCTACGAAATCATCTTTCCCTGGAAAATGGCTCTCGGGATAAAGTTTCTGGCAGCGCTGCCGAAGAGCCTCTTGTTTCGCATTACCCGCCGCATGCTGCGCAAGCCGCAGTAGGCGGGTCTGCGGTTTTCCTGAAAAAAAAGGCCCGGCAGCCATGCCGAGCCCCTTTTCCATACCAGTACCGGCAGCGCCTCTCAGCGCACCGGATTTTCCAGACGAAACTGCGCGACATCGATGCGGCCATTGCGGAAGCCGGCCGCGCAATAGTGCAGGTAGTAGTGCCAGGTGCGAAAGAAGCGCTCGTCGAAACCGAGCGGTGCAATCTTTGGCCAAAGCGCGCGAAAGGCCTTGTCCCAGGCGAGCAGCGTGCGCTCGTAGTCCAGGCCGAAGCGGAAGCAGTCCGTCACCTTCAGCCGTGCCCTGCCGGCAATCTCGCCAAAGCCTGCCACCGTCGGCAGCATGCCGCCCGGAAAGATATAGGTCTGGATGAAATCCGCATGCCGGCGATAGTGCTCGAAACGGCTTTCGTCGATGGTGATGACCTGGATCATCGCCTGTCCGCCGGGCACCAGCAGATCACGCACCTGCTCGAAATAGATCGGCCAATGCTCCTCGCCGACGGCCTCGAACATCTCGATAGAGACGATCTTGGTGAACTGGCCCGTGCAATCGCGGTAGTCCTGCAGGCGGATATCGGCCTGGCCGGCGATCCCGGCATCGGACAGCCGCTGGCGGGAAAAGGCGGCCTGCTCCTTGGAAAGCGTCAGGCCCGTCACGCGACAGCCGGTCTCACGGATCGCCTGTTCCATGAAGCCGCCCCAGCCGCAGCCGATTTCCAGCACATGGTCATCCGGCCCGATGTTCAACTCGCGAATGATACGGCCATATTTTTCATGCTGCGCCTCTTCAAGGCTTGCATCCGGATGGGTGTAGATCGCCGAGGAATAGGTCATCGAGCGGTCGAGCCACTTGCCGTAGAATTCATTGCCGAGATCATAGTGGAAGGCGATATTGCGGCGGCTGCCGGATTTGGAATTGCGGCGCAGGCGATGGCGCAGATGCGCCAGCCGCGCCATGAGGGCCGTGGGTGCTGCAAGCTTTGCCCAGTCCTTTTCATTGGCCAGCGCCAGATCCAGAACCTGGCCGAGATCGGGTGTCGACCAGTCGCCATCCATGTAGGATCGGGCAAAGCCCAGGCCGCCACCCGCCATGATGCGGCGTAGCACACGCGAACGGTTGAAGCGAATGGTGGCCAGTGGGCCGGGTCTGGCCTCGCCGAAATGATGCTCGCGCCCGCTGGGAAAAACCACGGTCAGCCGGCCATGCCTGGTGCGTGCCAGCATTCGGCACAGCATACGTTCCCAAAGCGGCGCGCGGTCTGCCACCAGGAGGGGATCTCCGTGTCCGGCATGAGTCATGTTTCTTGTCCTCCACTCAAGACTGGATGTTCCACCGAACTGGCCACGCGGCTGGCAGCCGGGCGGTGGCGATGAAGCGGCACGCCCTTCAGCCAGAGGCGCAGCGCCTCCCAGTGGATGCCCGCCATGACCTTCATGGTCATCAGCGGATAGGTAAACAGAGCGCGCAACAGAATGCGGTCTGAAAGCGGTGACTTTTTGCCTGCAAAGCTTGCAAACAGAAGGTCCCCTTCGCTGTCACGCTCGTTGATGGCAACCTTCACCCGCTCGCCCGGCGGGGTGATATCGAAATCATAGGTGCAGTCCATCGGCACGAAGGGTGACACATACATGGCTTTGGAACAGGAATGGCGCACGCGGCCATCCTGTAGCGTCTGGGCGGGAATGATATAGGTGTGCCGTTCCTGAAAAGTATTGCAGACCTCATAGAGCAAGGCCAGCAGGTTTCCCTCGCGGTCCTCGCAGAAATAGACGGTCAACGGGTTGAAGACATAGCCGAATATCCGCGGGTAGCAGAGCACGCGGATGCGGACGTCCTGGTGTGCGATGCCGGCATCACGCAGATGCGCTTCCGCCCAGGCGCGCAGGCCGCCGCTATCGCCCAGGCCGTGATCCTTGTCGAAGAAGCTGAACACGCTGGTGCGATTATAGCCAAACAGCCGCATGCCGGCACCCAGCGAGGGAAGTTCGTCCAGATCCAGCAGCAGCGAAAACACGCGGTAGCGCATGCTGTGCTTCTTCGGCCGGTGCCGGGAATGCACCACCGTACCGAAATAGATGCCGGATGCGGCACTCATTCGGCCGCTTCCAGAAGTGGCTGAAGAACGATCCGGCCGGATTCGTTTGCGACCTGCCAGGGCCGGCGAAGCCCGGTTGCCGCTTCTGCAACGGCCAGACCCGCCTGCAGCCCGTCTTCATGGAAGCCACTGCCGAAATGGGCGCCGCAGAACCAGGTGTTGCGACGTCCCTGCAATTGCCAGATCTGCCGCTGCGCGTTCATGGCGGACAGATCAAACAGCGGATGGGTGTAGTGATAGGTGCCAATCACCTTGTCGTCACGGATCGGGCGGCTGGCATTTAACGTCACGAAGAGCGGATGCTGTTCCGGTAGGTTCTGCAGACGGTTCATCCAATAGGTGACGCAAAGTGGCGTCTGGTCGTCTTCCCGCTTGCCGCCGATATAATTCCAGCTCGACCAGACGGCCTTGCGCTTGGGCATCAAGCGCTCGTCCGAATGCAGCACGGCAATATTGTCGGTATAGCGGAAGGCGCCAAGGATCTCGCGCTCTGGCGCATCCGCGTCCAGCAGCAAGGCAAGCGCTTGATCGGCATGGGTTGCGATGATCACGTCATCGAAGCGGTCGGTACCGCCCTTCCTGTCGGTGACCAGAACCTTGCCGTCGGCTAGCCGTTCTATCGTGGCAACGCCGCAGTTCAGCCGGATCTCGCCGGGAAAGTCGTCGGCAATGCGCTGCACATATTGGCGGCTGCCGCCGGTGACCGTACGCCAGCGCGGACGGCCCGACAGAAGAATAAGCCCGTGATGTACGAAAAAGCGGATGAAGGCATGCAGCGGATAGGCGCGCATGTCGGTCGTCGTCATCGACCAGATCGCCGCCCCCATGGGAAGAAGATGATCGTCGATGAAGGGTTTCGAATAGCGCTCGCGGTCGAGATAGTCGCCAAGCGTCACGCCGTCGAACTCGCGCCGGTTCATCAGACCTTCCGCTTCGCGGTAAAAGCGCAGCACGTCAGACAGCATGCGCCAGAAGCGCGGGCGGGCGGCATTGCTGCGCTGGCCGAGAATGCCCTTGATGCCGGTGCCGGAATATTCAAAGCCGCCATCATCGATGGAGGCGGCAAACGACATGTCCGAGGCTTCGTGCGCGACGCCGAGATGATCGAAAAACGCCACGAGATTGGGATAGTTCTTGTCATTGAAGACAATGAAGCCCGTATCGACGGCCAGATCGCCATCGGGGGTGGATACTGTAGCCGTATTGGAATGCCCGCCGAGGCGGTCGGCAACCTCGTAGATCACCACCTGGTTTGCCTTGGCGGAAAGCCATGCCGCAGACAGGCCACTGATCCCGGAGCCGATGACTGCGATGCGTCGAATGTCCGTATTGCTTGAAACCATTGGGCATATCCGTTGTTTGCTATCGATTGAAGCTTACGCGGCGGCCGCGCAAATGGATTTCCCGCAATTTTCTTTTTCGCAGTGATCTGGCCTCGGGGGGGCGGCGTAAAGGCCGACATGAGCTTAGCTGTTTCCATCATGGCAGGGACGTGCCACAAAGAAGAGAAAGTGGGTGTGAGCCTGCTCGCCCGCGTTCAGCATGGCCAGAGAATGAAACGCACCGATAGAATTTCAACAGACCAGGACATCGCGCAGGCCGAGCTTTCTCGCCTTCTGGCCGCTGTCGGGCAGGACCGCGATGTGAATGCCTTCGAGGCGATCTTTCGCTATTACGGGCCGCGTGTGCGCTCCTTCATGGCCATGAAGACGAGAGACACGCAGCTTGCGGAAGAACTGATGCAGGAAACCATGACAGCCGTGTGGAACAAGGCGGTGCAGTTTGATCCTGGCCGTGGCAATGTATCGGCCTGGATCTTCACCATTGCCCGCAACCAGCGCATTGATGCATTCCGGCGCAGGCGCCCGGCCTTTGACGAAAATGATCCCGCCTTCGTGCGCGATAATGAACCGCCGGCGGATGTCGAGCTTGAGGGGCGCCAGGATGCAGAACTGTTGCGCAAGGCGATGGAGACCCTGCCGCCCGAACAGTTGGACGTTTTGAAGCGTGCCTTCTTCGACGAAGCGTCGCATTCGGCGATTGCCGAAGACATGGGTATACCGCTCGGCACCGTGAAATCACGAATACGTCTGGCTTTCGATAAACTGCGGACCACGCTGGAGGGCCGGCGATGAAAACCAATCACCACATTAGCGATGCATTGCTGCTCGATTATGCGTCCGGCAACCTGTCCGAGGGCTGGAGCCTTGCTGTCGCAACCCATCTGGCCCTTTGCCCGAACTGTCGGCGCACGCTCGACGCCATGGAGGGGGCAGCCGGCGCATTGCTTGACAAGGTGGTGGGCGAGCATCCGGTAACCAGCAATGACTGGGAGGCGATGAAGGCACGCATTGCCTGCGAGCCTGTGGCAACGGCGCCCGCCCGCGTGGCGGAAAAGCCTGTTTCTCGCCCATCTGCCGATGCAACAGCCGTCTTGCCCGAGCCGCTGCGGTCCTATGTGGGCAGCGATGTTTCGGGGTTAAAATGGCGTGCTCTCGGGCGTGGTGCCTACCAGATCCGCATCGATACGGGCGATCCCGCAACCCAGGTGCGGCTTTTGAAGATCCCGGCTGGAAAGCCTGTTCCGGAGCATACGCATGTGGGGCGTGAACTGACGCTTGTTCTGTCGGGCAGCTTCCGCGATGGCGATGATCTGTTTCAGCGTGGTGACCTGGAAGAGGCCGATGGCAACCTGCTGCACACGCCGACGGCAACCGAAGGCGAGGATTGCATCTGCCTGGCTGTGACCGAAGCGCCGCTGAAGTTCAGCAGCTGGGTTGTGCGGATGATACAGCCGATCCTGAAAATCTGACGGCTTGATAAAGCTGCGAGGAGAATGCCGATGTTTGTCTATGTGGTGGCTTACCTATCGACGGCAGTGGTGTTCTTCGCGCTCGATTTCGTCTGGCTCGGCAAAGTCGCGACCGGATTCTATCGCAGCCAGCTGGGCGAGATGATGCGCGACCGGCCGGATTTTGCTGCAGCCGGTGCCTTTTACCTCATCTATGTTGCAGGCATCGTCTATTTTGCCGTTCATCCGAATCTTTCGGGCGGAAGCTGGGTACAGGCCTTTGTCTCCGGTGCCATCCTTGGGCTGATCGCCTATGGCACCTATGACATCACCAATCTCGCCACGCTGAAGAACTGGCCGCTGACCATGAGCCTGGTGGACATGGCCTGGGGAACGGTGCTCACCGGCACGGCCGCTGCCTGCGGTCTATGGATCACCCAGAAACTGACCGGCTGATACTCCCGCCGAATCCAAATCCGCCACCGCATGAGCATTGCTTCGGCTCCGGCACGTGCCGGAGCCGAAGCGTTCTCACTCGCTTGCCATTTGGCGCTTTGCCCTATGTTCTGATGCGAATGAACCGGCCCATTCGAGGCTTTCAGCGTAAAAGAGGTTGGCATGCCGTATGAAAGATTGCCGCAGCGGCTGGTGCAGCGTGTCGTCTCGATGGAACTTGCGACGCTGTTGATCTTTGCTTTGCTCGCCGGTAGCCTGTTTCTGTTTGCGAAACTGACCGGAGAGGTTCTGGAGGGCGATACGCATGCGCTGGATGAGGCGCTGCTGTTGCTGCTGCGCCAACCGGGTGACCTCTCCCTGCCCATAGGGCCTGCCTGGCTCGGCCATGCTGTAAAAGACATCACCGCGCTCGGCGGCGTCACGGTGCTGTCGATCATGACCCTGCTTGCCGGGCTCTATCTCACGCTGGCGCGGCGCATTAAGATTGCGATTTTTATGCTGATCTCTGTGATGGGTGGCTGGGTCATCAGTTCGGCGCTGAAGATCGTTATCGCACGGCCAAGGCCGGATGTGGTGCCGCATCTGGTCGATGTGCAGGATCTGAGCTTTCCCAGCGGGCATGCCATGCTGTCGGCTGTAACCTATCTGACGATAGGCGCGCTGTTGTCGCGCGCGCAGCCGACGCGGGCCACACGCCTGTTCATGATTGGTGCGGCCCTGTTTCTCACCCTGATCGTCGGCATGAGCCGCATTTATCTCGGCGTCCACTATCCGACCGATGTTCTGGGTGGCTGGTGCGCCGGTGCCGGCTGGGCATTGTGCTGCTGGCTGGTCGCACAGCGCTCTATCTATGTGGCACCTGATCATAGGCTATGATTGGAAATGGAAATATGGCGGACAGGGTGGGATTCGAACCCACGGTACGCTTTCACGCACACACGCGTTCCAGGCGTGCGCCTTAAACCACTCGGCCACCTGTCCTTGTCGCCAAGGTCTGCGAAGCGTTTCACGCGAAGCAGCGGTCGGGGCGGATATATACCGATGATTTTCCTGCAGGCAACCGGAATCTGAAAGATTTATGACCTGTCCCCGAAAGCTTGCCTCAAGCCTGTGGATCCGGCCCCTCAAACTCGCTTATTGCCAAGCCCAAAAGACCTGCTAGCTTCGGCCGCTCGGTCCATGACGGATCGCTTATTCAGGATCGTGCATGGCCGGTTTATTTCGCTTCCTGAGCCTCTTGTCGCTGATGGCCGCCATCGCGGCAGCCGCTATTGATTCTATTCTGTCCGTGTCTGCCTCATCCGTGATCCTGACCAGCTTCGAGGCCGACTGGGAGGCCATCAGCCCGCAAACGCTGGCACTGGTGAAAGCCTCGGTTGAATACTATATTCATCCCGTGGCCTGGCGCAGTGGCGTCGCCATCCTCATTGCGCAGCCGGCATTTGCCGTTCTTTCGGCGATGTCCCTGCTGTTCTGGATGGTCGGCTACCGGCGGCCGCGACCGGATGGCCTGCTCGTCGAGAGGTCCTAGACCGCCGATGGGTGCAAGGCGGAGCAACAAGGAGGCGATGATGTTCCTGATCGATATGTTCAACAAGAAGACGATGATGCCGACGCCCGATGCGGCGCTGCCTGGCCGCTCCGATCCGCTGGCTACTGCGCACAATCATTACGTCAACGGCAATCCGCTCAAAGGGCCTTATCCCGACAATATGCATGTCGCCTATCTGGGCATGGGCTGCTTCTGGGGTGCCGAGCGCCTGTTCTGGAAGATCCCCGGCGTGTGGGTCACAGCTGTCGGCTATCAGGGTGGATTGACGCCGAACCCCACCTATCATGAGACGACGACGGGCCTCACCGGCCATGCGGAAATCGTCAAAGTGGTCTTTGATCCGGCGGTTGTGACCTATCGCCAGCTGCTGAAAACCTTCTTCGAGGAGCATGATCCGACCCAGGGCATGCGCCAGGGCAATGATATCGGCACGACTTACCGGTCTGCCATTTACACGACCACACCGGACCAGTTGGAGGCGGCAAAATCCGCCCGCTCTACCTTCCAGAAGGAGC
This sequence comes from Rhizobium sp. FY34, assembly GCF_005222845.1. Classification (GTDB taxonomy): domain Bacteria; phylum Pseudomonadota; class Alphaproteobacteria; order Rhizobiales; family Rhizobiaceae; genus Neorhizobium. The sequence goes on from NZ_STFZ01000007.1 coordinate 188,943, forward strand.
TGGCGATGGCTGGTCGCAAGGGTCAGATCACCACGGAAATCGAGCCGGCTGCAGAGTTTTTCTATGCCGAGGATTACCACCAGCAATATCTTGCCAAGAATCCGGGCGGCTATTGCGGTCTGCGTGGTACCGGCGTCACTTGCCCTATTAGTGGCTAAAATGCTGCATGAGCGAGCAGGGAGCCGCGGATTTCATCAGGTCTGCGGCTCTTTTTGTTCAAGCTTTCGGCAGTTTTTGCGTTTTTGACCAGATGAAAAATTTCTGGTGAATTTCCTTTGCAGCCATGCAAGGATGAGCTCCAGCCAGGCATAATGAAACAAGGCCGGCAACCGCAGACATGCCCTTCAACGGGCGTGCGGGGGGACCCACGATGACAAGCAAAAAACAGGGCTGCACGATGAAGAAATCCCTTTTGACTATCATTGCCATGGCGGCGCTTTCGACCACGGCGCTGGCTGCTGATATCAAGCCGGCGCTGGTCTATGGCACCGGTGGCAAGTTCGACAAATCCTTCAACGAAGCGGCCGCCAAGGGCGCCGAGCAGTACAAGAAGGAAACCGGCACCGATTTCCGCGATTTCGAGCCCACCAGCGATACGCAGGGCGAGCAGGCGATCCGCAACTTCGCCTCCAAGGGCTTTAGCCCGGTCGTTGCTGTGTCCTTTGCCTGGACTTCGGCCATGGAAAAGGTTGCCAAGGAATTCCCCGACACTAAGTTCGTGATCGTTGATTCCGTCGTGAACCTGCCAAACGTCCGCTCGGTCGTCTACAAGGAACAGGAAGGCTCTTACCTCGTCGGTGTCATGGCTGCCATGGCGTCGAAATCCGGCAAGGTCGGCTTCATCGGCGGCATGGATATCCCGTTGATCCGCAAGTTCGCCTGTGGTTACGCACAGGGCGCCAAGGCTGCCAATGCCAAGATCGAAGTTCTGCAGAACATGACCGGCACGACCGGCGCTGCCTGGAACGATCCCGTGCGCGGTGGCGAACTGACCAAGAACCAGATCGACCAGGGTGCGGATGTCGTCTACGCGGCAGCCGGTGCCACCGGTCTCGGCGTGCTGCAGACGGCAGCCGACAACAAGAAGCTGTCGATTGGCGTCGATTCCAACCAGAACTACCTGCATCCGGGTTCGGTGCTGACCTCCATGGTCAAGCGCGTCGATCTCGCCGTCTACAATGCCTATAAGGATGCGGCCGCTGGCAAGTTCACCGCCGGTATCCAGGCCAATGGCGTTGCCGAAGATGGCGTCGGTTACGCTCTCGACGACAATAATGCCAAGCTCGTCACGCCTGAAATGAAGGCTGCCGTCGAAAAGGCGAAAGCCGACATCATTGCCGGCACGGTCAAGGTTCACGATTACATGTCGGACAAGACCTGCCCGATGTAATGAAACCTGTGAAGGGCGTATGGCGGTATCCGTCCTACGCCCTTTCCATGTCCGGTTTCCGGAAAAGGAAAGGTGAAGGCGTTTGAGCCCGCATCCCGCGATCGAACTGGTGGGCATCGATAAGAGTTTCGGTGCCGTACACGCCAACAAGAATATCAATCTGAAGGTGGAAAAGGGAACGATCCACGGCATTATCGGTGAAAACGGTGCCGGAAAATCGACGCTCATGTCCATCATCTACGGTTTTTACCAGGCGGACCGCGGCGAGATCCGTGTCGATGGCAAGCCGTTGACCATCAAGGACAGCCAGGCAGCGATTGCAGCCGGCATCGGCATGGTGCACCAGCATTTCATGCTGGTCGAGAATTTTACGGTTCTGGAAAACGTCATGCTCGGCGCCGAAGGCGGGCAGTTGCTCGCCAAGGGCGTTACTGGCGCCCGCAAGGAGCTTAAGCGACTGGAGACCGATTACGGCCTGGATGTCGATCCGGATGCCGTGATCGAGGATCTGCCCGTCGGCAAGCAGCAGCGGGTGGAAATCCTCAAGGCGCTCTATCGCAGCGCCGATATCCTGATCCTCGACGAGCCGACCGGCGTGTTGACCCCGGCGGAGGCTGATCACCTGTTCAAGGTGCTGCGCGTGCTGCGCGATCAGGGCAAGACGGTTATTCTGATTACCCACAAGCTGCGCGAAATCATGGCGATCACCGATGAAGTTTCGGTCATGCGGCGCGGCGAAATGGTCGCGACCCGCAAGACGGCAGAGACCACGGTGGAGGAACTGGCCGAATTGATGGTTGGCCGCCGCGTGCTGCTGCGGGTTGAAAAGGGCGAGGCCAATCCCGGCAAGGTGCTGCTTTCGGTCAAGAACCTGACGGTGAAGGACAGCCGTGGCGTCACCATGGTCGACAATGTCTCCTTCGATGTGCGCGAAGGCGAGATCGTCGGCATTGCGGGCGTGGCCGGTAACGGTCAGTCGGAGCTTCTGGAAGCCATTGCCGGCATCCGCAAGCCGGTATCTGGCGAGATCCTGCTTGATGGTCAACCGATTGCCGGTGCCGATCCAGCACGGTTGCGGGCGCTCGGCCTTGCCCATATCCCAGAAGACCGCCACCATATGGGCCTCGTTCTCAAATTTGAGGAATACGAGAATGCCGTGCTCGGCTATCATCGCGATGCCCGCTATGGCACAGGCCCTTTCCTCGATCTGAAGGCCATCCAGGCGGATGCCGTCGAAAAGATCGAGAAATACGATATCCGCCCGCCGAACCCGAGGCTGAAGACGGCGAATTTCTCCGGTGGCAACCAGCAGAAGATCGTCGTGGCCCGCGAGATCGAGCGTGATCCCAAGGCGCTCATCATCGGCCAGCCGACGCGCGGCGTCGATATCGGGGCCATTGAATTCATTCACCGCCGCATCGTGGAAATGCGCGATGCCGGCAAGGCGATCCTGCTCGTGTCCGTCGAGCTGGACGAGATCCGTTCCCTATCCGACCGCATCCTCGTGATGTTTGCGGGCAAGGTCGTCGGCGAAAAGACCGCCGATGCCGGCGAGCAGACGCTGGGGCTGATGATGGCAGGCATCGCCGCATGAGGACGAAACATTCATGAGTACCGCTTCCGTACCCCTGCCCAACTGGATCACCTATGGGCTGATACCGCTTTTGAACCTAGCGCTGGCCTTCCTGATCTCCGGGCTTGTCGTCTGGTCGATCGGCGAGAACCCGTTCGAGGCGCTGCGCCTTCTGGTGGATGGCGCGCTTGGTCGTGGCGATGCGATCGGCTTCACGCTGTTTTATACGACGAGCTTCATCTTCACCGGTCTGTCGGTTGCCGTCGCCTTTCATGCCGGCCTTTTCAATATCGGCGCGGAAGGCCAGGCCTATCTTGGCGGTCTCGGGGCAGCGTTGGTGGCGCTGGCGCTTGATCATTACGTGCCATGGTATGTCACCATGCCGTTTGCCATTATCGGTGCTGCCCTGTTTGGCGCGGCCTGGGCCTTCATTCCGGCCTGGCTGCAGGCCAGCCGTGGCAGCCACGTGGTCATCACCACCATCATGTTCAACTTCATCGGCGCAGCGCTGATGGTCTATCTGCTCGTCAATGTGCTGATCGTGCCCGGCAATATGGCGCCGGAAACGCGAACCTTTCTGGAGGGTGGCCAATTGCCGAAGCTGGATTGGCTGATGGCCCTGTTCGGTTTGAAGCTCGGGCCGGCACCCTTCAATGTCTCGTTCCTGATCGCGCTCGTGATGGCCTTCCTCGTCTGGGTGCTGATCTGGCGCACCAAGCTTGGCTATGAAATGCGCACGCTTGGCATCAGCCCGACAGCCGCCGTCTATGCCGGCATTCCCTATTCGCGCACGGTCATCATTGCCATGCTGATTTCCGGAGGCCTTGCCGGCATGATGGCGCTGAACCCGGTGATGGGGTCGTCCGCCCGCCTGCAGGTGGAATTTGTCGGCGGTGCGGGCTTTGTCGGTATTGCCGTATCGCTGATGGGCCGCAGCCATCCGGTCGGTATCGTCATTGCAGCCCTGCTGTTTGGCATCCTCTATCAGGGCGGCGCCGATCTCTCCTTCGAGATGCCCAACATTACCCGTGAAATGATCGTGGTCATCCAGGGTCTGGTGATCCTGTTTGCCGGTGCGCTGGAATATATGTTCCGGCCAGCCATTGTTCACCTGTATCTGCGCTTGAAGCGGGCGTGAGGAGGAAGACATGGATTACTTCGATACTCTCGTCAGCATTCTGGGCTCGACCATTCGCCTATCGATCCCGCTGCTGTTTACAGCCCTTGCCGGCCTGTTTTCCGAACGTGCCGGCGTGTTCGACATCGGGCTGGAAGGCAAGATGCTGGCAGCTGCCTTCGCATCCGCCTGCGTTGCCTATCTCACCGGCAATCCCTGGCTTGGCCTTCTGGGTGGCATCGCCATTTCCATCGTTTTCTCGCTGGTGCACGGTTTTGCGGCGATTACCAATCGCGGCAACCAGATCGTCTCGGGCGTCGCATTGAATTTCGTCGCAGCCGGCCTCACGCTGGTGCTCGGCCAGGCCTGGTTCAGCCAGGGTGGTCGCACACCGCAGCTTGCCGGCGAAGCCCGGTTCCAGCCGATCACGCTGCCCTTTGCCGATGCCTTGCGCGAGGTGCCTTTCCTTGGCCCGCTCTATGCCAATGTGATATCCGGCAACAATATTCTCACCTATCTTGCCTTTGCCGCCGTGCCGATTTCCTGGTGGGTGCTGTTTCGCACGCGTTTTGGCCTTCGCCTGCGCGCCGTCGGCGAAAATCCGGGTGCGGTGGATACCGCCGGCATCTCGGTCACCTGGCTGCGCTACCGTGCGGTTATCGTCGCTGGTTTCCTCTGTGGTTTTGCCGGCGCCTATCTGGCGATTGCCCAGTCGGCGGCCTTCATCAAGGATATGTCGGCCGGCAAGGGCTATATTGCGCTTGCAGCCCTCATCTTTGCCAAGTGGAAGCCGGTGCCGGTAATGTTTGCCTGCCTGCTGTTCGGCTTCCTCGATGCCATGGCAAACTTCATGCAGGGCAAGTCCGTGCCGGGGATCGGTGAAGTTCCGGTGCAAATCTTCCAGGCGCTGCCTTATGTGCTGACCTGTATCCTGCTTGCAGGCTTCATCGGCATTGCCCATCCGCCCAAGGCCGGCGGCGTGCCCTATACCAAGGAGCGTTGAGACGACCATGTCGCACGAACTGTTTGAAGCCGCACGCGATGCGATGGCGCGCGCCTATGCGCCCTATTCCAAGTTCCCGGTCGGCGCTGCCATTCGCGCCGATGACGGAAAGGTCTATCTCGGCGCCAATATCGAGAACCTTTCCTTTCCGCAGGGCTGGTGCGCCGAACCAACGGCCATCGGCGCCATGGTGATGGGCGGGGCTAAAAAGATCGTCGAGATGGCGGTAATTGCCGAAAAGCTGGCGCTTTGCCCGCCCTGTGGCGGCTGCCGCCAGAAGATCGCCGAATTTGCCGGGCCAGAAACCCGCATCTATCTCTGCGATGACCAGGGCGTGCAGAAGGTGATGACCATGGACGAGCTTCTGCCCTTCTCGTTCAAGACCGAGCTTCTCGGATGAAGCCTGTCATCGATCATCTGGTGGATCGGTTGGGCGGCCTGATGCCGCGCCACGCCATTGTTCTCGGCTCCGGCCTTGGCTCGCTCGTGGCTGAGATCGAGGATAAGATCCGCATTTCCTATGGCGACCTGCCGGGCTTTCCGGTGAGCGGCGTCACCGGCCATGTGGGCGAATTGGTGGCCGGACGTCTTGGTCGCCAGCCGGTCATCATGCTGTCTGGCCGCGCCCATTACTATGAGCATGGCGACGCCTCAGCCATGCGCTTTCCCATCGAAGTGCTGCAGGGAATCGGCGTGCAGTCGCTGATCCTTACCAATTCGGCAGGCTCGCTGCGTGAGGATATGCCGCCCGGTTCGGTGATGCAGATTGCCGATCACATCAACTATTCCGGCATGAACCCGCTGATCGGCGAAAGCGGCGATCGCCGTTTTGTCGGCATGACGACAGCCTATGATGCAGATCTGGCGCTCGCCATCCGCAATGCTGCGATCCGCACGGCCACGCCGCTTTATTCCGGCGTCTATATGTGGTTTTCCGGTCCAAGCTTTGAAACGCCGGCGGAAATCCGCATGGCGCGCGTGCTCGGCGCCGATGCCGTCGGCATGTCCACGGTGCCGGAAGTCATCCTGGCGCGTTACATGGGCCTGAAGGTTGCTGCCTGTTCGGTGATCACCAATTTCGGCGCAGGCATGACCGGTGCCGAACTGAGCCATGATGAAACCAAGGAAATGGCGCCGAAGGGTGGCTATCGTCTGGCCACCATTCTCAAAGACCTGTTCAGCCAGGATATGCTGCCCTGATGACCGCCTGCAGGGCATTGTGCCCCGCAGCCTCCTGTCATCAGCCAGTCGCGGCTTGCCTCTAATCGATTGAAGGATAATTATGGTCATTCCGATGAATGCGGGAGAGAGCCCCATGGAACTGTTGAGCCCGCGCGAGATCGCCGTCTTCGCGCTGTCGCTGCTGGACCTGACCAATTTGCGTGACGATTGCGATGCCGCAGCCATCGAGACCCTGTGCAAGCGGGCGCAGACGCCCTTTGGCACCGCAGCCGCCATCTGCATCTGGCCGCGCTTCGTAGCGCAGGCCCGCGCCATTCTTGGGGCAGGCCATGCCGTGCGCATTGCAACGGTCGTCAACTTTCCCTCCGGCAACTTGCCGGTCGCAGAGGTCGTTGCCGAAACGCACAAAGCGGTCGCCGATGGTGCCGATGATATCGACCTTGTCATTCCCTATCAGGGCTTTCTGGCCGGCGATGAAGCCTCTGTCAGCGACATGGTGGCGGCCGTGCGCGCTGCCTGCCCGAAATCCTGCCTGAAGGTGATCCTGGAAACCGGCGAGATCAAGGATAGCGGCAAGATCCGCCGCGCCTCCGAGCTTGCCATTGCCGCCGGCGCCGATTTCATCAAGACCTCCACCGGCAAGGTGGCGGTCAATGCGACGCTGGAAGCCGCGGATATCATGCTGCAGGCCATTCGCGACAGCCGCAAGAACGTCGGGTTCAAGCCGGCCGGCGGAATCTCGACGGTGTCTGATGCCGATCTTTACCTGCGTCTGGCCGGAACCATCCTGGGCCCCGATTGGCTGATGCCATCGACCTTCCGCTTTGGCGCCTCCAGCCTGCTCGATGATATTCTCAGCGTTGCAGCTGGCGGTGCGTCCAGCGCCAAGTCCAGCGGATACTGATCGATGATCCCGCAGGAGATCATCCGTCGCAAGCGCGATGGCAAGGAACTGTCGCGTGACGAGATTAGCGCCTTCATCCGTGCGATGACCGCCAACGAGATTTCGGAGGGCCAGGTGGCCGCCTTTGCCATGGCGACCTTCTTTCGCGGCATGACGCGCGACGAGACCGTAGCACTGACGCTCGCCATGCGTGACAGCGGCGATGTCCTGTCCTGGAAAGGCGTCTCGAAGCCGATTGCCGACAAGCATTCCACCGGCGGTGTCGGGGATAATGTCTCGCTGATGCTGGCGCCGATCGTGGCCGCCTGCGGGCTCGCCGTGCCGATGATTTCCGGTCGCGGGCTTGGCCATACCGGCGGCACGCTCGACAAGCTTGCTGCCATTCCGGGCTATGATGTCGCGCCGCGTGAAGACCTGTTCCGCAAGGTGGTCAGCCAGGCCGGCTGTGCCATCATTGCGCCGACAAGTGACGTGGCACCGGCCGACAAGCGCCTCTATGCCATCCGCGACGTGACGGCGACCGTCGATTCGCTGCCGCTGATTACCGCCTCCATCCTGTCGAAGAAACTGGCCGCCGGCCTTCAGACGCTGGTGCTTGACGTGAAGTTCGGCAATGGCGCCTTCATGGAAACGTTGGAGGAGGCCGAAGCGCTGGCCCTCTCCATGGTGGAAGTCGCAAACGGTGCCGGCGTCAGGACCTCAGCACTGCTGACGGACATGAACGAGCCCTTGGCGGATGCCGCCGGCAATGCGCTTGAAATCATTCACTGCCTGGAGTTTCTCAAAGGCAAGAAGGCCGGTACCCGCATCGAGACCGTGACGCTCGCCTTTGCCGCTGAAATGCTGCTGCAATCATCGTTGGTGGATACGGTCGAGCAAGGGCTGGAAAAGGCCCGTACGGCGCTTACGTCCGGGCGGGCGCTCGAGGTCTTTGCCCGTATGGTGCATGGCCTTGGCGGGCCTGCCGATTTTGCAAGCCGCCCGGATGATTATCTGTTTCGCGCACCGTTCATCGCGCCGGTTCCGGCTTTGGAGACTGGCTATCTTGTCGCCTGCGATACGCGGGCGCTGGGCATGGCCGTGGTCGAACTGGGTGGCGGGCGCCGCCGGGCGTCCGATGAGATCGATCCGCGTGTCGGTTTCGACCGGATATTGCCGCTCGGCACGAAGGTGGAAAAGGGCCAGCCGATCGCTTTCGTGCATGCGCCAGACCAGGGCACAGCCGCCAATGTCGCAGCCAGTGTTTCAAGGCTCTACCAGGTCGGCGACAAGGCCCAGCCCGAGCGGGCGCTGATCCTCAAAAAGATCGGCTGAGCTGACCGGTTTGCTATTGCACCAGTTTCAGGGTTCCATCCTTCACCTGGAAGGAGGAAAGCCGCTTGAGGAAACTCATGCCGATCAGCGTGCCGGACAGCGCCTCGTCGCGACCAACCACGGCGCGCACATCGTCCACCCGGATGCCGTTCAGTTCGACTCGGTCCAGCATGACCAGCGCCACCTTGGTAACGCCATTGGCGGTGTTCACGCTATGCTCGAATTTCAGACTATTGGCCGAATAGCCCAGCCGTCTCGCCGTTGATTCATTGATGGCGATCGATGTGGCGCCAGTATCGATCATGCCTTCAACCGGCTTGCCGTTCAGCCGGATGGTGGTGATGAAATGGCCGCGGGCGTCGGCGGCAAGCGTCACCGTGCCACTTCTCGATGCGGGCGAGGGACTGGTCTCGGAGGCGGGGGCTTCAAGCGTGGCAATACTGTCTGGCGTGTTGTCTGCCGGGTAAAGGCCCGTCAACCCCAGCAGATAGGGGATCTGCGAGGCAGCCATGGCGGCCATGACAAAGACGATCAGATTGCGCAGCATGATGACGAGGCTCCGGCGGAATGCTCGCAGCATAGACCGCAGGCCTCAACGAAAAATGCCCGCAAGCCGATGTTGCGGGCATATCTGGCAGATGCGTTAAGAGAAGCTTACTTGGTGCCGTACATGCGGTCGCCGGCATCGCCGAGGCCGGGCATGATATAGCCCTTCTCGTTCAGGTGGCTGTCGATGGAGGCGGTGAAGATCGGCACGTCCGGATGCGCCTCGCGGAAGTTCTTGATGCCTTCCGGGGCCGCCAGCAGGCAGAGGAAGCGGATGTTCTTTGCGCCGCGTTCCTTGAGCTTTTCAATCGCGGCAATCGAGGAATTGCCGGTGGCCAGCATCGGATCGACAACGATGACAAGACGTTCCGACAAGGCATCCGGCGCCTTGAAGTAATATTCGACGGCCTGCAGCGTTTCATGGTCGCGATATACGCCGACATGGGCAACGCGGGCGGCAGGCACCAGTTCGAGCATGCCTTCGAGCAGTCCGTTGCCGGCGCGCAGGATGGAGGCGAAGACCAGTTTCTTGCCTTCGAGAATCGGCGACTGCATTTCGGTGAGCGGCGTCTCGATGGTTTCCATCGTCAATTCCAGATCGCGCGTCACCTCATAGCAGAGGAGCGTCGAGATTTCGCGCAGCAGCCGGCGGAAGCTCGATGTCGAGGTCTCCTTGCGGCGCATGATGGTGAGCTTGTGCTGCACCAGCGGATGATTGATGACTGTAACGCCGTCCATGAGAACCTGCCTTCGCTCTTCTTCTGTGCCTTTGTCTATCTCTTCACGGAAAATCGGCTTTCCCGCAAGCACTCAGCCAAGCTTTAGCGCATCATCCCCAGCCGCATGCCGATCAAAGCGCGCCAGAAGCCGGCTGCGGGTTTCCTCGTCCACAAAGGCCGCTTCCAGCGCCGTCCGCGTCATGGCGTTGATCTGGTGCTTGGAAAAGCCCATTACGGTGCTCGCCAGCTCATATTCACGGGCAAGCGAGGTGCCAAAGAAGGGCGGATCATCCGAGTTGATGCAGACGCGCACGCCAGCCTGCATCAATGGCTTGAGTGGGTGGCTCTCAAAATTGGCGGCAACATTGAGTGCCACATTCGAGCCGGGGCAGACCTCCAGCACCACCCCTGCCTCCACCAGCCGTTGAACGAGGGGAGGGTCATCGATGGCGCGCACGCCATGGCCGATGCGCGAGGGTTTGACCAGATCGAGCGCATCCGTGACGGAAAAGGCGCCGCAGACTTCACCGGCATGGATGGTCAGGCCAAGGCCTGCATCTCGGGCAATATCGAAGGCGCGGGCATAATCGGCCACGCGCCCCATACGCTCTTCGCCGGCCATGTTGAAACCGGTGACCAGCGGATTGTGGCTTCGCGCGGCATAGTGCGCGGCGGCAATCACCCGGTCTGGTCCGAAGTGCCGCTCGCCGGTCACGATGATGCGGGCCTCGATGCCGGTCTTTTCTCTCGCTGCATGAATGCCATCCGTGATGCCGGCGAGATAGGCATCTGCACCAAGGCCGATGCGATCGCCATGATCGGGCGAAACGATGATCTCGCTATAGATCGTTTTGATGGCGGCAAGCTCCAGAAGGTAGCTTTCGGTGAGGATGGCATAGTCCTCCTCGGTGCGAAACAGCGAGGCGACCTTGTCATAGGCTTGAATGAATTCGGCAAAATCGCGCCAGGCATAGGTTTCGCCCTGCATGAAGCTTGTCGGGTCCACCCCATATTTCTGCGCCTGTCTCAGGGTGAGGGCAGGAGGCGCTGCACCTTCGATATGGCAGTGAATTTCTGCCTTGAGGAGATCATGTGTCACAGGAAGCTCCGTCCATAGGGGCCGCTGGAAATGCCCAGATGCGCCGCCACCGTCTCGCCGATATCGGCAAAGCTGTCGCGCATCCCGATCGTGCGCGCCGCAATGCCCGGACCATAGGCAAGGATCGGAACGCGTTCGCGCGTATGGTCCGTGCCGCGCCAGGTCGGGTCGCAGCCATGATCGGCGGTCAGCAGCAGAAGGTCGCCGGGCTTCATTCGTCGATGCACGTCGCCCAGCCGCTTGTCGAAGGCTTCGAGTGCTGCCGCATAGCCGGGCACGTCGCGGCGGTGGCCATAGAGCATGTCGAAATCGACGAAATTGGTAAAGACGAGATCGCCCTCTTCTGCCTCGTCGATCGTGGTCAGCGTGGCATTCATCAGGGCTTCGTTGCCATTGGCTTTGATCACCCGCGATATGCCCTGATGGGCAAAGATATCGCCGATCTTGCCCACCGCATGCACGGTGCGGCCGGCCTCGACCAGACGGTCGAGCAGTGTCGGCTGCGGCGGCAGCACGGAAAAGTCGCGGCGATTGCCGGTGCGCTCGAAACTGGCGGCCGTTTCCCCGATGAAGGGTCTTGCGATGACGCGGCCGATATTCAGCGGATCGACCAGTCTGCGCACGGTCTGGCAGAGCGCGATCAGCCGTTCCAGCCCGAAATGGGTCTCGTGTGCGGCAATCTGGAAGACGGAATCGGTGGATGTGTAGCAGATCGGCTTGCCGCTTCGGATGTGCTCCTCGCCAAGGCTTGCGATGATATCGGTGCCGGATGCGTGGCAATTGCCCAGAATGCCCGGCAGGTCGGCTCCGCGACAGATGGCCTCGACCAGTTCGGGCGCAAAGGCATCGCCTTCGCTGGCGAAATAACCCCAGTCGAAGGTTACCGGCGTGCCGGCTATTTCCCAATGGCCAGAGGGCGTATCCTTGCCGCGTGAGACCTCGTCGGCTGCGCCATGCAGGCCAAAAATTCGCTCCGGCACCGGCATTCCGGCCGGGAAATCGCCGCAGGCAAGCTTGGCCGCATGCACAAGGCCAAGCGAGGCCATATTGGGCAGCCGCAAGGGTCCCTGTCGCAGGCCTTCGCGATCGGCCGCACCTGCGGCACAGAACTCAGCGATGTGGCCTAGCGTGTTTGCGCCTAGATCATCATAGCGGCTGGCATCGCGCGCACCGCCAATGCCGAAGGAATCCAGAACGAAAAGAAAGGCGCGTGCCATTGATCACCATGCCTTGAGAGAAACTGTCCGCCGGTTGCGGAATAGGTCTCATAACGCTGCAGTCTTCGTTTGGCAAAGCCTCAACAATTGCTGCAGTCGATCGAATCCCCGACGCGCTGACGGTAGAAATAGGTACGGGCGATGGTGATGGAGCGGGTTTCCGCAGAGACGATGCCAGGCAGGAACATCAGCAGTTCATGCGGCACGGACATTTCGACGCGAATGAGGAAGGAGTTTGCCACCTGCATGTCGCTCGGCACGCCGGTCACCGTCGCGCCAACCGCATAGGGTCGGCCGTTCAGCTGGTCCCAGGACCAGGCGACCTTCGGCACTCCTGTGCCATCCATGACAATGCCGGTCACCTTCAGCGTCAGCTTGGCGGCCGAGCTGTTATAGGGCACGAAAATGGCGTTTGAGACATTCACCATTGTGCCGAGATAGGTTTCGTTGACGCTCTTCTGCTGGGTAATCAGGTCAGCAATGGTCGCCGTCGCCTTTGTTACGCGCTTGGAAACGCTGAAGCCGATCGTCAGCTCGAAACAGGTAATGTAGAGCGAGATGAGGATGGGCGCGAGAATGGCAAATTCCACGCCGCCAACGCCGGCGCGATCGCGCAGCAAGCGCCGGATCGGCATGAGGATGCCGGTCAAGGCTTTGGTCGCTTTTGTCGTCGCATCCATCACGGGTAATCCTCGTTCTGGAAGGCAGATGTCGCAACGATCAGAAAGTGGCTTGGAAGAGAACCATCGGTCGGGCGGATATTGGTGATGTAGGGGCGCACGAGATCGGTGATCACCTGCCAGCGATAATAGGCACGTATCATGTTGATCGAGGTTGGTCCGCCGGGCGAATATCCAAAGCCGGACGTATCGATATCCGCATAATCTCCAGCGGATTTGCGTGGGATGGACGTCGGTATGTCGGCAAAAGTCGCAAAGCTGCGAATGTCGAGAAGAAGCAGGTTGGGCGTGGCAATCTCTTCCGGCGTGCAACTGATCAGGATCGAGACTTCCTTGCAGAAAATTTCCCGCATCTGGGTGCGCGTCTTGTCCGTCGAACGGTTCATGCCGGCAGTAATCTGCCCCGTGCGCATCTGACGTGCGATCGTGTCCGTCGCATTGGAGACGAGCTGTTCAGCCGTATAGGCCACGAAGGTCTCGATGATTGCGAATATGATGAGGAAATAGGGAATGGCCAGAATGGCGAATTCGATGGCGGCTGCGCCATCGCGCGATCGCAAAAGCCTGCGCCACGGACCCCGCCGCCTTGTCTGCGCCTCTTGGGGGGAGAGATGGGGATCATCCACGCGCATCGTCTTTGCTCAGTCTCCGTAAAGACCGCGACGCTAGGCCCATTGTGTTGAGATTTCGTTTCCGGCCTTGCTAGACTTTGCGTCACTGTGGAACAGAGCGAAGCCTGCGCTATTTGCCTGGCGCACCGGTGCCGCCACTGGAATGCTGCTCGCAATTGGGTGTGCAGGAAAGGACGCTGCGCTCCGTCTGGCGAAAGACGCGCACCGTGTTTCCTTCGTCAATGGAGACCAGGATCCGCTCATCGGCAATGGCATTGCCTTCAGAATCAAGGAGAACGAGGTTCGTCGTGCCATAGCTGCGCCCGGTCAGCACGATCGTCTTCGGATCGGCCACCGTTGCATCGGCGACGTTCGAATTGCCGATGATGACCTTGGCCACCGGTCGATCAAGCCTCAGCACGCGTGCCTGGTTCATGTAGACACGCAGCAGGCCATTATCGTCTGCGGCGGCGGAAGCGATGTCAGCGACGGCCCCGACAAGGATCATCGTCGCAGCGGCCAGCAGCAAGGCCAGGGCGTTCCAGCGCATATTCGATCTGCCTTCGATAGAGGTGTTCTATAATCAAGCATGGAGCGGAATGGTGAATGGGCGGTTAACGTCCTGAAATCATCCGATTTTCCATTTTGGCACAGGCTGGATTCGTCCCGGTTGTCATGTTTTGGTGTCTGCAATGCGCGGTCGATTGACGCAATCGCCTGTAACCACGGCATTATCAGGGGGTTCTTATTGAGTGTGGCGCATTGATTCATTTTGATCGATTTTGTTCGCTGCTCGTTTACCTTGCAATCGGTAACGCTCAATTAGGAAATTCCTAACCCTTTTTATTAAGCGGATGGAAATCGCCAGTTCGTAATTTGGCCTCACCGAACAGCGGACAACAGTTGTCGGCAGTGCTGAACAGAACCCCGGAATAGGAGAGTACAATGTCCAAGATTTTCGCACGTTTCCTGAAAGATGAATCGGGTGCAACGGCCATCGAATACGGCCTGATCGCTGCCCTGATTTCGGTTGCCCTGATCGCCGGCGCCACGACGCTTGGCAACTCGCTGAGCACGACGTTTACCAACGTTTCCACGAAGATGACGACTGCTTCGACGAAGTACTGATTGGGCCTCGATCCTCATGCTGAAGCCGCCTTGATGGCGGCTTTATGCATTGAAGGGTCAAATCCCAGCCATACCTTGCTCGCCCTTGGGGAACGACTGTGATCGCAAACATTTGCCTGATGATCGTGCCTCTCGCTTTGGCCATCGCGGCTGTCAGCGATCTCTTCACCATGAAGATCCCCAACTGGATCTCGTTGGCATTGCTTGTGCTTTTTGTGCCGGCAGCACTTTTCGCCGGCTTTGGCTGGGCGCAGATCGGTTTCTCGTTTCTGGCGGCGCTTGCCGTCTTCGGCGTGTGTTTTGCCCTGTTTGCCGCCAATGTCATGGGCGGTGGCGATGCAAAACTGCTGACAGCCTCTGCCGTCTGGTTCGGCTACGATCCGTCGCTCGTCTCCTTCCTTGTCACCGTTTCCTTTGCCGGTGGCCTTGTCACCGTGCTTGTTCTTGTCATCCGTGCCAAGGCGGATATGGTTCTGGCCATGGGTCTTGCCCTGCCGCATTCACTGGTCACCGCTAAGAAGGTGCCTTACGCCATCGCGATTGCTGCCGGCGGTTTCCTGACATTTTCGAGCACGCCGATCAGCCAGGCGCTGATCGCTCTCGCCCATCCATTTTAATGGGTTCCAAACGGATGTTACTGGCGGATTAACCAGTTCGCGAAGCGCTTTATTAACCATAATTACACCATTGGCAGGCCATTCTCCGATCAAAGTTCGGACTCCCGCAAGGAATGGCCATGAAACCCGCCCGCATCATCATTCTTTCAGTCGCTGTCGTCGCGGCCGGTCTTGCCGGTGTGCTGGCCATGCGCATGACGGGCGGCCAGAACATCGTGCAGCAGGCAACCGAGGTCATCCGCAAGGAGCCAACGGTCAATGTGCTTGTGTCTGCGGAAAACCTGCCTGTCGGTGCCCGGCTGAATGACAAATCCATCCGCTGGATGGAGTGGCCCGAAGGCGGCATCGTGGAAGGTTTTATCACAGAGGCAAGCCGGCCGCAGGCGATGACCGAATTGCAGGGCGCCGTCGTGCGTTTGCCGATGTTTGCCGGCGAGCCGGTGCGCGCCGAAAAGGTCGCCGATTCCTCCAATCGCATCATGTCCTCCATCCTGCCGGCGGGCAAACGGGCGGTCGCCACGGAAATCTCCGTCGCCACCGGAGCCGGCGGTTTCGTGCTGCCGAACGACCGCGTCGACGTGATCATGGTGCGGCGCTCCGATGGCGATCGGTTCCTCACCGAGAATGTCCTCAACAATATCCGGGTTCTGGCGATCGACCAGCAGATCCAGGAAAAGGAAGATGGCAGCAAGACCGTTGTGGGCACGACCGCGACGCTGGAACTGACGCCTGAACAGGCAAAGGTCATCGTCGTCGCCCAGCAGATGGCGGACCGCCTGACATTGGCACTTCGCTCCGTGGCTGATGTGCAGGAGCCCGATACGCAGGCGGCGGATTACCTGCTTGCCGGCGGCGATGGCAAGGCGGAAGTGCAGGTCATCAAGTCCGGCGCCATCGTCAAGAATGGCGGTAGCACCAATCCGGTGCAGCAGCAGTGAGCATGAACGGGAGTGGTCACGTGAACCATTGGAAGTCAAAATTTCGTGCCTCTGCCATGGCGGGCCTGTGCTTCTGCGTCGCCTTCACCGGCCTGCCGGCCGCTTTTGCACCCGGCCAACTGTCAGTGCGGCAAGCCCAGGCGGCCGAGCAAAGCGTCGTGCGCATCACCGAAGCTGGCCGTGGCGTGCGAAAGCGCCTGCCGCTCGGGCTGAACAAGGCTGTCGTCGTCGATATTCCCGCAGATGCGCATGATATTCTCGTGGCCGATCCCTCGATTGCCGATGCCATTACCCGCACTTCGCGCCGCATCTACCTTTTCGGCAAGTCCGTCGGGCAGACGAATATCTTCATCTTCGGGCCGGGCGGCGAGGAAATCGTCAGCCTTGATCTGGAAGTGGAGCGCGACATTGCCGGCCTGCAGCAGAACCTGCGCCGCTTCCTGCCGGAATCCGATGTGAAGGTCGAAATCATCTCCGACAATATCGTGCTGACCGGCACGGTGCGCACACCGCAGGATGCAGCCCAGGCCGAACGCTTGGCGCGTGCCTTCCTGAAGGGGGGCGAGGCGACGACCCGCAACACGACAGCGACCAGCGAGAGCAGCGGCGATGGCGCCGTCGCCATCTATGCCGAAGACCGCCAGGAATCGCAGATCGTCAACCTGTTGACCATCGAAGGCGAAGACCAGGTGACGCTGAAGGTCACCGTGGCTGAAGTCAGCCGCCAGGTGCTGAAACAGCTCGGTTTCAACGGCACGATCTCGACCAGTGGCAGTGATGCAAGCGGCGGCATTTCCTTTGCCAATCCCACCAATCTTGGCAATGCCGTTGCGGTCGGTGGCCTTGGCGGCGTCGCGGGCACGATCGGTGCAACCAGCATCGCATCCTATGTCAATGCCATGGAACAGGCCGGCGTCATGCGCACGCTGGCCGAGCCCAGCCTCACCGCGATTTCCGGCGAGCAGGCAAAATTCTATGTCGGCGGTGAATATCGTCTGGCCGGACAACAGGAAGTATCCAGGGACGCCGATACGGGCGATACGACGGTATCGCGTACCGTCAACACGGTCGATTACGGCGTCGAGCTCAACTTCCGGCCTGTCGTCCTGTCGGCCGGCCGCATCAGCCTGAAGATCGAGACGAACGTTTCCGAACCGACTTACGAGGGCTCCGCCGTCACCGGAAACGGTACGCAGGCCAGTGTCCCCGGATCGACCTATCTGTCCATCCGCAAGCGTGAGGCCTCCACCACGGTCGAGCTGCCGTCGGGCGGTTCCATCGTCATTGCCGGTCTGGTGCAGGACAATGTTCGCCAGGCCATGTCCGGCCTACCGGGCATTTCCAAGGTGCCTGTCTTCGGCACGCTGTTCCGCAGCAAGGATTTCGTCCGCAACGAAACGGAAATGGTGATCATCGCCACGCCCTATCTCGTGCGCCCCGTCGCCCGCAACCAGATCGCTCGGCCGGATGACAATTTCAATCCGGAAAATGATGGCGCCATGTATTTCCTCAACCGAGTCAACAAGGTCTATGGGCGCCCCGAGCAGTCGAATGCCGGCAGCTACCATGGCGCCGTTGGCTTCATCTATAAGTGAGAGGCACACGAGAATGACCACGAAACCATATGGTGCGGCCCTCCTGATGCTTTCCGCAGCACTTCTGTCCGCCTGCGCCGGTGATCTGAAGACCGGCTCCATCCCGATGGACTACCGAGAGCGCCACCCGATCGTGCTGGCCGAGGCCGAAAGCACGCTCGATATTCCGGTCAGCCCGAACGATAGCCGGCTGCCGATCGGCATGCGCGACACGATCAAGGGTTTTGCGCAGAACTTCGCCTCTTCCTCGTCCGGCTATATACAGATTCAGCTGCCGCAGGGTTCGCTGAATGCGTCGGCGGCATCGAGGCTCTCCGGCGATATCCGCAAGACCCTGGCGTCAGCCGGGATCAAGGGACAGCAGATGGTGGTGGTGAGCTATGCAGCGGATGCTGCGGGCGATGCTGCCCCCATCCGCCTCTCCTTCATCGGAACGAAAGCCGTGACCGCGTCTTGCGGCGAGTGGCCGGAAGACCTGTCGGACAATACATCCGCCAATCGCAACTGGTACAATTTCGGCTGTGCCTCGCAAAACAACCTCGCGGCTCAGGTTGCCAATCCGGGCGATCTGCTCGGCCCGCGCGGCCAGACACCGATCGATGCCACACGGCGCTCGACAGTCATCGGCCTGTACCGCTCCGGCGGCGACACGTCATCCAATTAAACCAGGCGCGAGGACGGGACGAAGATGAACGCGATCGATTATGAGATCAAGACGCCCGGCGCCGATGGCGACCAGGCTGCCGAAACATCGCGGCCCGGCGATATGGATGCCCTGCGGCCGCTGCCGCGCATTTCCGTGCATGCCTTTTGCGAAAGCGATGTCATGCACCGGGTGATCGAGCGCCTGGGGCAGGACCGGCGCATGGCCAAGGTCAATCTGCGGGTCACAAGTGGCGGCATTGCGGCTGCTGCCAACATGTTTGCTGCGACATCGACTCCGAACCTGATTATTCTGGAGACGGATAGCCAGCCGGGGCGCGTGCTGCAAGAGCTGGCACCGCTTGCGGAAGTCTGCGATCCCTCGACGCGCGTCATCCTCATCGGCAAGCACAACGATATCACGCTTTACCGTGAGCTGATCCGCAACGGCATTTCGGAATATCTCGTCGGCCCGGTAAAAATGCCGGATCTTCTGGGGGCGATCGCGACCATCTTTGTTGATCCCTCGGCAGAACCGCTGGGTCGCTCGATTGCCTTCATCGGCGCCAAGGGCGGCGTCGGGTCCTCGACGATTGCGCATAACTGTGCCTTCGGCATTTCCTCGCTGTTCAGCACGGAAACCATTCTGGCCGATCTCGACCTTGCCTATGGCACAGCCAATATCGATTTCGACCAGGACCCAGCCCAGGGCATTGCCGAGGCCGTCTATGCGCCAGAACGGCTGGACGAAGTGTTCCTCGATCGCTTGTTGACGAAATGCTCCGAGCATCTTTCGCTTCTGGCGGCACCCTCGCTGCTCGATCGCGCCTATGATTTCGACAGGAACGCCTTCCAGCCGGTCATCGATGTTCTCCAGCGCAGTGCGCCCATGGCTGTTCTCGATGTTCCGCATGCCTGGTCGGAATGGACGCGCAGTGTTTTGGCAGAGGTGGACGAGGTGGTCATCACTGCCGTGCCGGACCTTGCCAATTTGCGCAATGCCAAGAACATGCTCGATGCTTTGAAGAAGCTTCGGCCGAATGATCGCGCCCCTCATCTCATCCTGAACCAGGTCGGTATGCCGAAGCGGCCGGAAATTACGCCGGCCGATTTCATCGAGCCGCTGGAGATCGAGCCGATAGCGATCATCCCCTTTGATGGCCAATTGTTTGGCAATGCGGCCAATAGCGGCCGGATGATCAGCGAAATGGATGCCAAATCCCCGACGGCCGAAACCTTCTCGCAGATTGCGCATCTCCTGACCGGGCGCACGAGCATCAAAAAGAACAAAAAGGGTGGGCTCGGCAAGATGCTTTCCCTGCTGGGACGTAAGTAAGCCTTTTATTCGTCAGAACTGGATTGCCAGATGTTTGGAAAACGCGGAAACGAAGGGTTCGGAAAGCCGGCAGGCATTGCGCCTGCACCGCCGCCTGTGGCGGCTTCTGTTGCCGCGCCCGTGCGTCCAGGCCCCGATATCCTGCAGGATGGTGCCGTTTCCAGCGATATGGCGGGCTTTCGCCAATCCGTGCAAGTGCCGCCGCTGGCGCCACAGCCGGCGCCCGCCCGCAAGCGCCAGCCACGCACCGAAGGCTATTACGATACCAAGACGCAGGTGTTTTCGGCGCTCATCGATACGATCGACCTTTCGCAGCTGTCAAAGCTCGATGGCGAAAGCGCGCGCGAGGAAATCCGCGATATCGTCAACGACATCATCACCATCAAGAATTTTGCAATGTCGATTGCCGAGCAGGAAGAACTGCTCGAGGATATCTGCAACGACGTTCTGGGCTATGGCCCGCTGGAACCGCTGTTGGCGCGCGATGACATTGCCGATATCATGGTCAATGGTGCCGGCCAGACGTTTATCGAAGTGGGCGGCAAGACGATTGAATCGGAAATCCGCTTCCGCGACAATTCCCAGCTTCTCTCCATCTGCCAGCGCATCGTCAGCCAAGTCGGCCGGCGTGTCGATGAATCGAGCCCGATCTGCGATGCACGCCTTCCCGATGGCTCGCGCGTCAACGTCATTGCGCCGCCGCTGGCCATTGATGGCCCGGCACTGACCATCCGTAAATTCAAGAAGGACAAGCTGACGCTCGATCAGCTGGTCAAGTTTGGCGCCATCAGCCCGGAAGGCGCGGTTCTCCTGCAGATCATCGGGCGGGTGCGCTGCAATGTCGTCATTTCCGGCGGTACCGGTTCGGGCAAGACGACACTGCTCAACTGCCTCACACGCTATATCGATCTCGACGAGCGTATCATCACCTGTGAAGATACAGCCGAACTTCAGCTGCAACAGCCGCATGTGGTGCGGCTTGAAACCCGTCCGCCCAATATCGAGGGCGAGGGCGAGATCACCATGCGCGATCTCGTCAAGAACTGCCTGCGTATGCGCCCCGAACGCATCATCGTCGGCGAAGTGCGCGGACCGGAAGTCTTCGACCTGCTCCAGGCGATGAACACCGGCCATGACGGCTCTATGGGTACGATCCACGCCAATACGCCGCGCGAATGCCTAAGCCGTATGGAATCGATGATTGCCATGGGTGGCTTCAGCCTGCCGGCCCGAACGGTGCGCGAAATCATTTCCGGTTCGATCGATGTCATCATCCAGGCGGCCCGCCTGCGCGATGGTTCGCGTCGCATCACCCATATTTCAGAAGTCGTAGGCATGGAAGGCGATGTCATCGTCACCCAGGATCTGCTGCGCTACGAGATCGAAGGCGAGGATGCTAATGGCCGGCTGATCGGCCGTCATGTCTCGACCGGCATCGTCAAGCCGAATTTCTGGGAGCGGGCGCGCTACTATAATGAGGAACGTCGCCTCTCGGCGGCTTTCGACCAGATGGAAGTCAAGACCAATTAAGACCTTTGAGGGATGTTCGGAATGGATATGACCGTGCTGGCCCTTGCAGGCCTCGTCGCCATCGCAGCGGCGGCACTTGCCTATGGTCTTCTCTATTCCCGTATCGAGGTGGAAAAGAAGACGGCGAGCCGCGTCAGTCGTCTGGGAACGGCTGAAACCGACCGCGTCAAGGTAAAGGCCGCGCGCGACCGCGTGCAGGAAATGTCCAAGCGCCGCAAGTCCATGCAGGATTCGCTGAAGGATCTGGAACGCAAGCAGCAGGAAAAGGATAAGAAATTCGGTGATCAGAGCATCAAGGCCAAGCTGACGCGCTCCGGCCTGCCGATCACGCTTGGTCGCTTCTATGTCTATAGCGGTCTGTTTGGCCTGCTTGTCGCGTTCTTTGCGCTACTGGGAGGCATGCCGATCCTTGCGGTCCTCGGCATCGGCTTTGCCGCCGGTGTCGGCATCCCGCGATTCATTGTCGGCTTCATCATCAAACGCCGGCAGAACAAGTTTCTTGAAGAACTGCCCAATGCGCTGGACGTCATGGTGCGCTCCATTCGCTCCGGTCTGCCCTTGAACGATGCCATGCGGATGATTGCCACCGACGGGCAGGAGCCGGTCAAAAGCGAATTTCGGCGTGTCGTCGAATCGCAGCAGGTGGGCCTCAGCATTCCGGAAGCCTGTGCGCGCATGATGTTGACCATGCCACTGCCCGAGGTCAATTTCTTTTCCATCGTCATCACCCTGCAGAGCCAGGCGGGCGGCAACCTGTCCGAGGCGCTTGGCAATCTGTCAAGGGTGCTGCGCGAGCGGCGCAAGATGAAGGCCAAGGTGCAAGCGCTGTCCATGGAAGCCAAGGCATCCGCCTGCATCATCGGCGCCTTGCCGTTCATCGTCGCCACGCTCGTCTATCTGACGTCACCCCAATATATTGCCGTTCTCTTCAGCGATCCGCGCGGGCACCTGATCCTGTTGTTTTCGGGTGTGTGGATGTCGATTGGCATTTTCGTCATGCGCAACATGATCAACTTCGACATCTGAAAGCCGGGCCATGTCAGAACAACTCGCAGCCACACTGACCAATCCGGCAACGCTTCTGGCCATACTTGTGGCTGTGGCGGTGTTCGCAACCGTCTATTCTCTCGTCCTGCCGATGTTTGAGGGGCGCGATCTCGACAAGCGCATGCGCGCCGTCTCCTCCGAGCGCGAGCAGATCCGCGCGCGTGAACGGGCTCGCCTGAGTGCCGAGACCAGCCGCGGCTCCCTGCGTTCACAGAGCAGCCAGCCAGTGCGCCAGATCGTTGAGCGCTTCAACCTGCGCAAGGCGCTGGTGGATGATAATACGGTCAATCGCCTGAAGGCGGCTGGCTACCGCACGCAAAATTCCCTCAACATCTTCCTGGTCTGCCGTTTCCTTCTCCCCTTCCTGTTCCTGACGGCCGCTGCCATCTGGATTTTCGGCATGGGCAATATGGCGCAGCGGCCCTTCGCCATCCGGTTGCTGGTGACCATCGTCTTTGCCTATGTCGGCTTTTATGCGCCGAACATCTATATTTCCAACCGGGTCAGCAAGCGCCAGCACTCCATCAAGCGTGCCTGGCCGGACGCGCTGGACCTGATGCTGATTTGCGTCGAATCCGGTATATCGCTGGAAGCAGCGATGCGCCGTGTGGCGGAAGAAATGGCGCAGCAATCCCCGGAACTGGCCGAGGAAATGGTGCTGACGACGGCCGAACTTTCCTTTCTGCCGGATCGCCGCGTGGCGCTGGACAATCTTGCAGTACGCACGCAGCTTGACATCGTAAAAGCCGTCACCACGGCGCTTATCCAGGCGGAACGCTACGGCACGCCGGTCGCCCAGGCCTTGCGGGTGCTCGCTCAGGAAGGTCGTGACGAACGCATGAACGAGGCGGAGAAGAAGGCCGCCGCTCTGCCACCTAAGCTGACCGTGCCGATGATCCTGTTCTTCCTGCCGGTGCTGGTTGCCGTCATTCTGGGACCGGCGGGCATTCAGGTGGCGGATCGTTTCTGATTGTGCTGACAGTTAACCCGCTTGATCAGACGGGGGTGACAGGCAACGAATTTGCCGGAAATCCTCCAGAGCCACGGTGAAAAGATGTCTTCTCCCATTGCCTCCCCGCCCATAACCTTTCGAACCGCGACGCAAGACGATTGCGCCCATCTCGTTCTTTTCGCCGACATGGCGACACGCCGGCTGACCTCGTTTCTATGGGGACAGATGGCGGCATCAGGGCAGTCCGCGTTCGAGGTCGGACGCAACGTGATCCGCAATGCTGAAGACCATTTCACGCACTTTAGAAATTGGCGTGTTGCCGAACATCAGGGACATATCATCGGTGCGCTAAACGGATATGTGCTTCCGGAACCATCCGTATCGGCATCAAGCACACCCGATGTGGTAAAACCCTTGAACGCACTGAAGAACATCGCCGCAGGAACATGGTACATTTCGGCCGCGGCTCTTTATTCCGAGTACCAGGGCAAAGGTTTGGGCGCACGCCTGATATGGGAGGCCGAAACGATCGCAAGATCATTCGGCAAAGACCGCCTGACCCTCATGGTTGGAAGCTTCAATAACCCGGCTTATCGGCTTTATCAAAAGTGCGGTTTCACGGAATGGGCCAGGCGTCCCTTCCTTCCCTTTCCCGGTTCGGATGAGGGCGAATGGATACTCATGGTCAAGCAGCTCTAAGACCGAAGGTCTGGAAAGCCGGCTTGGATATCGTGGACGTCAGTTGGTCGCCTGCGCCTGCTTGGCCTTGTCCTTGTCGGCAAGCTTTGCCCAGGAATTCTGCTGGGCCAGCATGCCGCGCAGATAGGTCACATTGGCTTCCGCCTGGGTTTCCGACAGTTCCCGCCGGGCGATTTGCTCGGCTTCTGAAAAGCGGCCCTGCAGACCAACGACGAGCGCCAGGTTCTGGCGCACCCGGCTGTCTGCCGTCGGCAGCGCAGCTGCGGATTTGAGATAGGTTTCTGCCGTGCGCAGATCGCCTGACAGCACATAGGACATGCCGAGATTGGACATCACGCTCGGCTCGTTGGGCTGGGTATCCAGCGCTATGCGATATTTGCGGCGTGCTTCATCCGAGCGGCCAAGCTGGTCGAGAACAGCACCTTCTGCCGAATAGAGCCGCCAGTCGGGTCGGTCTGGCGTCTGGGCGCGACCGATCGTTACCAGTGCCTGTTCCAGCTGCCCGGCAGCTGCCTGGGCCTTGCCATAGGCCGCCAGCACTTCACGGTCGGATGGATTGGCGATGGCCACCTGCTGCATCACCGCAAGCGCCTGCGTATTGCGACCGTTCATGCGCAGGATATTGGCATAGTTCAGGCCGGTCGTGCGGTCCTTGGGGTTGCGATCATAAGCGGCGCCAATGCTTCTTTCGGCCACCGCCAGTTCTGGCGCGGTCATGCTGTCGATCGGCTTGGAAAGGTTGACGCTGGGAACCGAACCGGTCGTCAGCCTGTCATTTTTCTGGGTGGCGCAGGAGCCAAGCGTCAGCGCAAGAGCAGCGCAACAGACCGCCATTTGCCATGGCCGGTACTTGGCGGATATGGTTTTGGATCGGGTCATCGTCACTACTCGCGGGGTTCGGCTCGATGCGCTGACTTGTCGCTGCCGAAGCGGCGTTTGAGCTGGCGCTATCCGTAGTCAAGCAATAATCTGTTAACCCTAACAGTTCGTTAAGTTCGTTTCGAAAGCAGCTCATGGCTCCCTACCAGTTCATCGAAAGACCGTCGCCTTTTCGTCCCACCTCAGCGCCGGCGCTGACCGTTCATGCGTTGACCCCGGCGGATCTGGAAGCGGGGCACCCATCCGCGCAGGCTAGTGCCTGGGCGCGGTCTGCCGGCTTCAAGGCTGATGCCGGAAGCCTGCTTTTCTTGCCGGGAGCGGATGGAATGGTCTGCGGTGCTCTCTTTGGCCTTGGCTCCGATCCGCTCGACCAGCCCTTCATCACGGGCAAGCTCGCCCGCGCGCTGCCGGCAGGCACATGGCGGCTGGATTGTCCGACGCTTTCGCCCGAGCGCCAGGCGCTTGGCTTTGGGCTGGGTGGCTACAGCTTCGACAGCTACAAGACACCAAAGCCGATCGAGGCCTTCCTTGCTCTGCCGGAGGGGCTGGATGCGGATGAGATGGACCGGCAGTTGCAGGCAGTGTTTCTGGCCCGCGATCTGGTCAACACCCCGACCAATGACATGGGGCCGCAGGCGCTGGAGCGCGTGTTCCGCGCTCTTGGCCAGCACTATAGCGCAGATGTGAGCGTGATCCTGGGCGAGGCGCTGCTGGAGCAGAATTTTCCGTTGATCCATACGGTGGGACGGGCAAGCGCTGAGGCGCCGCGCCTTCTGGACATGCGCTGGGGTCGCAAGGGTGCAAAGCGCGTGACGCTGGTGGGCAAGGGGGTCTGCTTTGATACCGGCGGCCTCGACATCAAGCCGCCGGCCTCCATGCTTTTGATGAAGAAGGATATGGGCGGTGCGGCGAATGTATTGGCGCTGGCGCTGATGATCATGGACGCGGGCCTCGACATCGAGCTGCGCGTTCTCGTGCCGGCGGTGGAAAATTCCATATCCGCCAATGCTTTCCGGCCGAGCGATATCTATCGCAGCCGCAAGGGTATCAGCGTGCAGATCGACAATACCGATGCTGAAGGCCGTCTCGTTCTTGCCGATGCGCTTGCCTATGCGGACGAGGAAAAGCCCGATCTGATCGTGGACATGGCGACCCTGACCGGGGCTGCCCGCGTGGCGCTCGGACCAGACCTACCGCCCTTCTTCACCGATGACGAGGCACTTGCCGCAGCCCTTGGCGAGGCAAGCCTTGCCGAAGACGATCCGATCTGGCGCCTGCCGCTCTTCAAGGGCTATGAAAAGGACATCCGCGCGCGTGCCGCAGACATCACCAACGCTCCTTCGGGCGGCATGGCTGGCGCCATCACGGCAGCGCTCTTTCTCAAGCGCTTCGTCTCTGCCAGCACAAGCTGGGTGCATTTCGATATCTACGCCTGGTCACCTAGTGAAAAGCCGCATGCTTCGATTGGCGGTGAGGCGCAGGCCATTCGTGCTCTCTACCGGCATATCCGCTCGCTTGCCTGAAGCTTCTTGCGAAGTCGCTAGTGGAATGAATTTGACATTTGATATCCGTTTGCGGCACGCTCTTCGATCAAATGTCAAATTCGAAAATTCCACTAGAAACATGGTCTTGCTAGTGGTTCTTATGATTGCGACATTTGCTCACGAGGGTGCTGCTAAGGAATGCAAATGTCGGAATCGAACCACTAGTTTCGAAAGAATATGTGGCAAAGGCATCATGGTCTGGAGTTGTCATGCCCGCTGAACTGACCGCGACACAGGCGCTCGGCCTCTGGCACCGGGTTGCGCTGGAGCAGGTTCGGCGGGATGCGCATGATCTGAGCCTGCGCCAGATCTCCATCCTGCTGCATATCTATCTGGTGCCTCCACCCCACACGGTGCGAGGGCTTGCCGCCACGCTGGGCGTCACGAAACCGGTCATAACCCGTGCGCTCGATACGATGGGCACGCTGCAATTGGTGGATCGCGCCCGTGATCCTGACGACCGGCGCAACGTCATCATCAAGCGCACGGTCGCTGGCGCGCTCTATCTCGATAAACTGGGCGATCTCATCCGTACCGAGGCGCGCCGCACCACAGCCTGAGGAGGTTTACCCCATGTCCCAGCCGCTCGATCGCCGCCTGCATGCCTTTCGTGCCGATCTGGCCGATGCGAAGCTTCAGGGCCGCGTGGAGGCGCAGCGTTTCACCGAAGGTGAGCCTGCCATGGTTTCGGCGCCGGTGGCAGGCCTGCGGCCCGCAGCGGACCTTCTCCGTGGCATTGATACGCAACTTCTGTTTGGAGAGCCCGTGCGTGTCTTTGACAGGCGTGATGGCTGGGCCTGGGTGCAGGCCGATGAAGACGGCTATGTCGGTTATCTGCCAGACGACCAACTCGCAGAGGTGACCCCGCCAACCCATTGGATAACGGTGCCGCGCACCTTCGTCTATCCCCAAGCCGAACTGCGCCAGGTACCGCTGCAGACGCTGTCCATGGGCAGTCGCGTCACCGTCACGGGCGAAGCGGAAACGCGCGGTACACGCTATCTGTTGCTGGCGACCGGCGGGGCCATCATTGCCCGCCACAGCCTGCCGATCGGCGAATGCCCGACGGTCGACTATGTTGCCATCGCCGCCGAATTTCTCGCCACGCCCTATCTCTGGGGTGGACGCTCCGGCTTCGGCATTGATTGCTCCGGCCTTGTGCAACTGGCCATGATGATGGCCGGGGTGAAGGCGCCGCGCGATTCCGATATGCAGGCGGGCTTCGGCACACCCGTGGACCGCGCTGAGTTGCAGCGCGGCGATCTCGTCTTCTGGAAGGGTCACGTGGGCATCATGGAAGACGGCGAGACGCTGTTGCATGCCAATGGCCATACGATGACCGTGGCGCGCGAAAATCTCGATGCCGCCATTGCGCGCATCGGCTGGCTTTATCAGCAGCCGACCGGTTTTCGCCGGCCGGGCTGAAAAGACAGCCCTGCCGTGTTCACGCAATCGTTTCGCGCCAGCATGGCAAGCGGCAAAGAGAACGCCTACATGATGGATCATCAAACCGGCCATCCATAACGGCAGGAGCAAGATCGCATGAGCCGCCAGATGAAACTGATGATCACCGCAGTGCTTAGCCTTGCTTGCGCCGTGCCGGCTGTAGCGCAGGAGCGGGCAGGGCAACCCAGTTGGGGCAATCCGGCGCCGGCCTTCAAGGATCTGCCCGGCGTGGTGCCGGAAGCGGCGCGGGTGAAGCAGAAGGATGCCGAGAGCGCCGATTGCACGACGGCAACCCAATACAGACGCTGGCGCAGTGGCGATGCCTTCCCAGACTTCCCCGTGCAGGTCTATCGCTGCGAAAAGAACGGCATTGTCTATTCGGGGCGCAATATGCCGGACCGTCCCTGGGTGCCGGGCCTCAACCCCGTCGAATTGCCAAGGGAGTAAGTACCTTCTAACGAAGCCGATCGTATCGGCTTACCGTGTCCAAGCACTGGACAACAAAAAAGCCCGGCGAACCGAGCTTTTTTGTTTTGGCATTTCAAGTCACTAGCGTGACCAGAAGGAATTTGGTGCCCAGAAGAGGACTCGAACCTCCACACCCTTTCGAGTACCAGCACCTGAAGCTGGCGCGTCTACCAATTCCGCCATCTGGGCGACGAGGAGCCATGTACTGGTCCCTGCTTCGGCTGTCAACGACCTTTTTGAACTTTCTGTGTCAGTCTCGAAATTTCTTGCTGCAACTGCGTGATATACCGGATTGAAACCCCGCAATTACGGGCTTTCGCTGCCTTCCGGCTTTACAGCATTTTTTGTGCGGTCCAGATGCCCGAGATCGCGTTCCGGGTCGGTCAGGTCGCGCACGCGCTGTTTCAGGTCCTTGGGTCCGGGAAAGCCGCCATCGCGCACGCGTTCCCAGATGAGTTCGCCATTCACCCGGATTTCAAAAATGCCGCCGCTGCCGGGCAGCAATGCCACTTCGCCCAGCGTCTCGCCAAAGGTCTGCAGCAGTTCCTGCGCCATCCAGGCAGACCGCAGCAACCAGTTGCACTGGGTGCAGTAGTGAATGGTGATGCGTGCCTTCTCTGTCATGTCGCGGCTCCTTCTCGTTCATTATGGCTGTCATCCTCTATAGCCGCGGTCACCTGCGCCGTCGCCGGTCTTTGAGCCCCGTGACTGCCAAAATTCCGGCTGAAAGCGGACTATTCGAATATAATAAAATCCTCTTGCTGCTCCGCTGCCCCTTAAGTAAACTTGTATTAACGATCAAAAATGGGAGAGGGTGTCATGTACAAATTTGAGGTTTACAAGGACAAGGCCGGCGAATTTCGCTTTCGTTTCAAGGCCTCCAATGGCGAGCAGATGTTCGGGTCGGAAGGCTACAAGGCCAAGGCCTCGGCCTTGAAGGCCATCGAATCCATCAAGAAGAATGCGCCGGATGCGGATGTGGATGACCAGACAGTGCCTGCCGCCTGAAGACGACCGCACTTGAAAAACCGTTGCTCCGGCGCGCGTCGGCCTGTCGTGATAGGCTGCAAACTCGACGCAGCTCCGGGCTGGTTAGCGTCAACTCCGCAGGCTGAATGCTTGCGGGGCTCTGCTGGGGCACATCGCGTCAAAAGCCCTGAAACAGAAAATCCGTTGCGGCGGTGATATCGTCTGCGCGCGCGGAAAGGTCGGCCACGAGCATGCCGATCTCCGCGGAAGGAACAGTGCCCATGAACTCCGTCAGCATCACATAGACGGTGTCATTGATCTCAAAGCGCGGGTTGAGGCGAGGTATGAGCTTGGCCACGTCCGTGATCGGCACCAGCGGCGCCATCACGCGGGTTTGAAGGCCATCAAACAATGTGCTCTGGAGGTCTATGGCCAGGCCCTCACTTTGAGCCATGCGATAGACTTTGAACCGTGCCATTAGAACAGCCGATATTTGGCGAGCGGCAGCCCGTGTTTCGCCACATAGTCATTCGCCGCCTGGATTGCCTCGGCGTTTTCAATCTTCCAGAGCCGTTCCTTTTCGGCTTTCACGGCGCGCGTAATGCCATCAGTTGCGGCTTGCGACACGTCGAGCTTCAGGTCGCGGGCTTCCGAAAGCAGCCGCTCGTCCACTTCTATGCTGCTTTGTTTGCGAGACGTCTGCGCCATGAAAAAATCCGGCCTCCCTGTGAGAAGCCGGATTATGCGGTAGATGGTCCGGCTTGAGAAGCCTATTCGTCGCTCATCTTCAAGGCCGCAATGAACGCTTCCTGCGGAATTTCGACCTTGCCGAACTGGCGCATGCGCTTCTTGCCGGCCTTCTGCTTGTCCAGAAGCTTGCGCTTGCGGCTGGCATCGCCGCCGTAGCACTTGGCGGTTACGTCCTTGCGCATGGCCGAAATCGTTTCGCGCGCGATCACATTGCCGCCGATGGCAGCCTGGATCGGGATCTTGAACATGTGGCGCGGGATGAGGTCTTTCAGCTTCTCGCACATGTCGCGGCCACGCTTTTCGGCAGCCGAGCGGTGAACGAGCATGGACAACGCATCAACGGGCTCGCCATTGACCATGATCGACATCTTGACGAGATTGCCCTCGCGATAGGCATCGAGATGGTAATCGAAGGAGGCATAGCCCTTGGAGATCGATTTCAGCCGGTCGTAGAAATCGAAGACCACTTCATTGAGCGGCAGCTGATAGGTCAGCATGGCACGCTTGCCGACATAGGTGAGTTCGGTCTGGATGCCGCGGCGGTCCTGGCACAGTTTCAGAATCCCGCCGAGATAATCGTCGGGCGTCAGGATGGTCGCCTTGATCCATGGCTCATGGATTTCCGAGATGCGCACCACATCCGGCATGTCGGCCGGATTGTGCAGTTCGCGCTCGGTGCCGTCGGTCATGAACAGCTTGTAAACGACGGAAGGTGCCGTTGCGATGAGGTCGAGGTCGAATTCGCGCTCCAGGCGCTCCTGGATGATTTCCAGATGCAGAAGCCCGAGGAAGCCGCAGCGGAAGCCGAAGCCGAGTGCAGCCGAGCTTTCCATTTCAAACGAGAAGGAGGCGTCGTTCAGGCGTAGCTTGCCCATGGCCGAACGCAGGTCTTCGAAATCGGCCGCATCGACAGGGAAGAGGCCGCAGAATACCACCGGCTGCGCCGGCTTGAAGCCCGGCAGCATCTTGGCGGTCGGGCGCTTGTCTTCGGTAATGGTGTCGCCGACACGCGTATCGGCCACTTCCTTGATCGAGCCGGTAAAGAAGCCGATCTCGCCGGGACCAAGCGAATCCACCGCCAGCATTTTCGGTGTGAGCACGCCGACGCGTTCCACATTGTATTTCGCGTCCGTGCCCATCATGCGGATCACCTGGCCCTTGGCCAGCACGCCGTCCAGCACGCGCACCAGAACCATGACGCCGAGATAGGTGTCGTACCAACTATCGACCAGCAGCGCCTTCAGCGGGCCCTTCTCGCCGGCTTCGCTCGTCGGTGCCGGCAGCTTGTGCACGATGGCTTCCAGTACGTCTGGAATGCCAAGGCCGGTTTTGGCCGAAATCAGCACCGCTTCGGAAGCATCGATGCCGATCACTTCCTCGATCTGTTCCTTGATGCGCTCGGGTTCTGCGGCCGGAAGATCGACCTTGTTCAGAACCGTGACGAGTTCGTGATTGTTGTCGATGGCCTGATAGACATTGGCAAGCGTCTGGGCTTCCACGCCTTGTGAGGCATCCACGACCAGAAGCGAACCTTCGCAGGCCGACAGCGAGCGCGAGACTTCATAGGCAAAGTCCACGTGGCCGGGCGTGTCGATGAGGTTCAGCACATAGGTCTCGCCGTTGTTTGCCTTATAATGCAGGCGCACGGTCTGGGCCTTGATGGTGATGCCGCGTTCCCGCTCGATATCCATCGAGTCAAGGACCTGCTCCGACATATCGCGTTCGGCAAGGCCGCCGGTCGATTGGATCAGGCGGTCTGCCAGTGTCGATTTTCCATGGTCGATATGGGCGACGATGGAGAAATTGCGGATATGGGTCAGGGGCGTACGATCAGTGCTCATGGCTCGCGCATATAGCAGCGAGGCGTTTCATCGCCTAGCGGGAAATTTGAAGTAAATGCGAGATGGAAGGGCCATTGGGCGGATTTCTTGCTGCCAAAGGCTTGGATCCATGGCCTTTTGGTCGGTCCTAGGGCGTGGCCTCGCCGTCGCGTGCCAGTGCCTGCGGGTCTGTCAGCGTTGCGGCATTCGGCAATTGGGCGCTGCGCAGTTCGAAAGTCTCGCGCTCCTTGCTTGGTACCGGATCGCGCTGGGCAAGTCGTTTTAAGACGAAACCGGCGTAAAGAATGGCCACCAGCATGGCCGCGCCAATGAAGGTCTTTTGCCCAAGGATCGGCGTCAGCGCGGTGACGGCCAGCGGCACCACGGTTGCTGCCGCAGACCAGGCGACCAGCAGCGTGCTCGACAAGGGCACGTAATCACCGGGATCGGCCCGGTCGTTCGCATGGGCATTGGCAATCGAATAGATCGTTTCCACTGCGCCTGCAAACACCATGAAGACCAACATCAGCACGATCATCTGCGAGAAAGACGTGAACAGGGCGGCGGTGGCAGCCCCGGTAATGATGATGCAGGTGATCAGCAGCACCCGGCGGCGGTCCATGCGATCGGATAGAATGCCGAGCGGATATTGCACGAAGAGCAGACCGGTTTGCATGACGAACATCAACAGCGCCACCTCGCGCTGCGACACAGCGTTGACGGCTGCATAGATCGGCACGAAACCCTGCACGACCATGGAAAGCCCGCCGGAGGCCAGCACGCCGATCAACCCGACCGGTGAGATGCGCCAAGCCATGGCGACATCGACATTGACACGCGCCGGCGCCGGCGGATTGGGCAGGCGCGTCAGGCCGATCGGTAAAATGGCAAGTGCCGTGAAGAAAACGGTCAGAAGCGGAGTGAGATTGCCGCTGGTGGGGATCTGGCCGAACAGCCAGGCACCGCAGCCGAGCCCCAGCACATAGGCCATATAGAAGAAGGACATGGCCCGACCGCGCCAGGCATTGGAGGCGGCATGGTTCAGCCAGCTCTGGGCGATGATGAAATTGCAATTGGCCGCAGCGCCATAAAGGCCACGCGCCAGGATCCAGTAGATCGCCGGAAGATCTGCGGCAATGATGACGGCGGCCAGAATGACAATGGCCATGGAACAGGCAAACAGTCGGGCATGCCCCACCCGTTGGATCAGCGGCCCAGACACCACGCAGCCGATCAGGCCGCCGAAGGCAACCGCGGTCACCGCGGCGCCCGGCGCCCAGCCTGCCGCCTCCGAGCGTGTCAGCATGAAAGGCGCATAGGCAAACATCAGCCCGCTTCCGATCGAAGCAGTCGTCATCGACAGGACGATGCTGGCGATCGACAGGGGTGAGGCACCGGCGGACGGGTGGGTGGACATGGGGTGATACTCCGAAAAGCAGCCGGCGCCGCAGATCTTCTCCCTGCAGCACGACTGTTAGATTAGCAAGGGCACAGGTCCCTGCGCTATCGCGGAACCGCCGCATCGCCGTCGCTTCGGATATGTGCCTTCCTCTGATAAAGCCACTTGACTCTATGATAAGAGAATTCCATGATCTTATCATGGAAAATGAACAACAAGCATCAGATCTTCAGGTCGGGGAACGTCTCAAGATCCTGCGCAACCGCCAGTCTTTCACGCTCGACCGGCTGGCTGCTGCATCGGGCGTCAGCCGGGCCATGATCTCGCGCATCGAGCGCGAGGAGGCGAGCCCGACGGCCGCCCTCCTGGCGCGTCTCTGCGAAGCACTCGGGCTTTCGCTTTCGGCCTTTTTTGCCCCCGACGAGCCGGCATGTGCGCCGCTCATCCGCCATGCACAGCAGCGCCTGTGGCGTGATCCAGTGAGCGGCTATCTGCGCCGCTCCGTCTCGCCGCCGGGCGTGGCGTCACGGGTGGATATCGTCGAGGTGGAATTTCCGCCCGGCGCCCGCGTCAGCTTTCCGCCGCGCGAAGAAAGCCGCGCCATGACGCAGCATATCTGGCTGTTTGAGGGTGTGCTCGACATGGAATTGCCGGAGGTGACGCATCGGCTGCATCCCGGCGATTGCCTGTTCATGGATATAGGCGATGCCTTTTCCTTTCATAACCCCTCCGATCAACTCGCAAGATATGCGGTCGTGCTCGACCGCGGCCGCTGACAGAGAAGCTCTATGATACATATCCGCATTATCACTGCCGAAGAGGCGGGCCCCTTCATCCCGGATCTCTGCGAGGTCCTCTCCGATTGCATCCAGGGTGGCGCGTCGCTCGGCTTCATGCTGCCCTTTGCACCCGAAGATGCCCGCAGTTACTGGCAGGACGTGCTGGCAAGCGTCAAACGTGGCCATACCATCCTGGCCGTTGCACAGCGTGACGGTAAGGTCGTCGGCACCGTGCAGGTGGGGCTGGCGCAAAAGCCCAACCAGCCGCATCGCGGCGATCTGATGAAACTGCTGGTGCATCGCAGTGCCCGTGGCCTTGGCCTGTCACGCAAGCTGATGCAGGCCGTGGAAGACGAGGCGGCAAGCCGCGGCCGTACCATCCTGGTGCTCGATACGGCAACCGGCAGCGATGCGGAAGCCATCTATCCGCGTCTGGGCTGGCAGCGTGCTGGTGTCATTCCAGATTATGCGCTCTGGCCGCAGGGTGGTTTTTGCGACACGACTTTTTTCTACAAGCGCATCGCTTGAGAATGCCTCTCTAGGCTCTGCGCGGGCATGCCCGGCAGCAATGCCGCGTGAGGCCCGGAAGCCTCATGCAAAGAGGGGCCGCACGAATGCAGCCCCTGCAGTGTGTCGGATCACAGATTGCCGTTGCGCTGCTGGATCATCATGAAGGTGTCGAAGCTGTAGTCTGCAATCTGCAGCCACAGATAGCCATCCTTCTTGAAAGCCTGCTGGCTGTCGTAGATCTTCTTGAAGGCCGGGTTGGCCGCAGAAATTTCCGCATAGGTTTCCTTCGCCGCCTTGTAGCAGGCTTCCATAATGTCCTGGCTGAAGGGCTTCAGAACAGCACCTTCGGCCACCAACTGGCGCAGCGCCTTGGCGTTCAGCGAGTCATACTTTTCCAGCATCAGCGCGTTCACGCGGGCGCAGGCGTCCGTCAGCACGCGCTGATAGGCCTTCGGCAGGGCGTTGAACTTTTCCAGGTTGAAGAAGGCGTGAACCGTCGGGCCGCCTTCCCACCATGCGGGATAGTAGTAATACTTGGCGACCTTGTAGAAGCCCAGCTTGTGATCGTCATAGGGGCCGACGAATTCGGTTGCGTCAATCGTGCCCTTTTCCAGCGCAGCATAGACATCGCCGCCGGCAATCTGCTGCGGCGTCACGCCCACCTTGGTCATTACCTGGCCTGCAAGGCCGGCAATGCGCATCTTCAGGCCCTTCAGATCGTCAACGGTCTTGATTTCCTTGCGGAACCAGCCGCCCATCTGCGCACCGGTATTGCCGGCCGGCAGGGCGAAAAGATTGTGGCCTGCGAGGAATTCGTTGAGTAGCTCGTTGCCGCCGCCAACCGAGAACCAGGAATTGGCAAGCCGTGCATTGAGGCCGAAGGGAATGGCTGTGCCCAGCGCAAAGGTCGGATCCTTGCCGACATAATAATAGGAGCAGGTATGCGCCATCTCGACGGTGCCGGCAGCAACCGCGTCAGCGGCTTGCAGCGGCGGAACGATCTCGCCGGCGGCAAAGGTCTGGATCTGGAATTTTCCGCCGGTCGCTTCCGATACGCTCTTGGCGATTTCCGTCGCCGAGTTGAACAGAACGTCAAGGCTCTTGGGGAAAGACGACGTCAGACGCCAGGTGATCTCGGGATTTTCCTGGGCAATGGCGGGGGCGGCAAGCGCGGTCGCGGCCGCCGCGCCAACACCGGCGGCGCCGGCCTGGCGGAAGAAGGATCTGCGGTTCATGAACTTTAAGCCTTTGATTTTCACGTCATGCTGAGCAAAAGCCCAGGCTGGCCGCTCGTAAACCATTTTGTTGCGGTGCCTGCAAGCCGAAATGGCGAAAGATTGCGCATCTGCACGCCTGCCGGCGCTGTTCCTTTCGTCTCTGAGGGGCTGTTTACATAATCGGAATGCGGGCGATTTAACGCTTGAAGTTTTTCATCGGTGAACTAGATTTAGAATAATTCTAAAAAAGGTTTGCCATTATGATCAACCTGTTTCGCGGCAGTGGCCGTCGCGCCTTCGATAGTCTCTCGGAAGCGGAAATTCTGGCTCTGGCCATCTCGTCGGAGGAAGAGGATGCGCGGATCTACCAGTCCTATGCTGCAACGCTTGCCCCCACGGCACCCGACAGCGCCAAAGTGTTCCGCGATATGGCGGAGGTGGAGCAGGCGCATCGCAATATGCTGATCAGCCAGTTTCGCCAGCGTTTCGGCGAGGATATACCGCTCATCCGGCGTGAACATGTGCGCGGCTTTTACCAGCGTCGGCCGGATTGGCTGATGACCAATCTGTCGCTCGATACGATCCGCGCCCAGGCAGAGCTGATGGAGGCGCAGGCCTTCCGCTTCTATACGGAGGCGATCAAGCATGTGACGGATGCCTCGACGCGCCAATTGCTGGGCGATCTGGCGCTTGCCGAGCAGGGCCATGGCGAAATCGCCCAGATGCTGGGGAATAAGCACGCGCCGGAGGATGTGCGCCAGGAAGAGGAACAGAGCCGCCATCGGCAGTTCGTGCTCACTTATGTGCAGCCGGGTCTTGCCGGGCTTATGGATGGTTCCGTCTCCACTCTTGCGCCGATTTTCGCGGCAGCCTTTGCCACAGGCGATACCTGGTCCACCTTCCTCATCGGTCTTTCCGCCTCGGTCGGTGCCGGTATCTCGATGGGCTTTACGGAAGCCGCGCATGATGATGGAAAGCTGTCCGGGCGCGGTTCGCCGCTGAAACGCGGCCTTGCCTCGGGCATTATGACCACGGTTGGCGGATTGGGCCATGCACTGCCCTATCTCATTCCGCATTTCTGGACGGCCACCATTGTGGCCGCCATCGTCGTCTTCGTCGAACTCTGGGCCATCGCCTTCATCCAGAACCGGTATATGGAAACGCCGTTCCTGCGTGCGGTCTTCCAGGTCGTTTTCGGCGGCTCCCTTGTTCTCGCGGCCGGCATTCTGATTGG
Organism: Rhizobium sp. FY34; assembly: GCF_005222845.1. Classification (GTDB taxonomy): domain Bacteria; phylum Pseudomonadota; class Alphaproteobacteria; order Rhizobiales; family Rhizobiaceae; genus Neorhizobium. The sequence goes on from NZ_STFZ01000007.1 coordinate 225,797, forward strand.
GCAGGGGTGAGGAGCGGTTGGCCGCAGGCCAAGCAATCGATCCTGTGAATCGATTGCAGCGACGAACGCTCCTCGAGCCTGAAGCGAAGGGCCGGGGGCGCATGCGACACGATAGCCGGCACCCTGCCGGCCACAAAAAAAAGGGCCGGCAAGCCGACCCTTTCCTTCATACTGTGCCGCTTGGTATCAGCGCAGCGCGCCCACCAGAATGTCACGACCATCTTCAATGGTCACCCAGCGGCCGGTGTTGAACGAGGCCTGGCGCTTGAGGAACGTGTAGTTGGTATCCGTCCAGAGCTTCACGTCGTCTGTCAGGTTATCGAGAATGAAATCGCCTTCCGATGTGCGCACCGTCAGCACCGCATGGCCTTCGCCGTCCGGCTTGCGCACCACGGTGATCAGCAGGTCTGCCACCGAAAAGCCCTTTTCTGCCAGTTCCTTGCGCTTTTGAAGCACAAAGTCTTCGCAGTCGCCGGCAGTTGTCGGATAGGCCCAGACTTCTTCGCGACCATAGATCTCCATGTCGGTGCGCGCTTCGTAGCGCGCATTCACGGCGGTGTTGATCTCCTGGATCATGTCCCAGCCATATTCGGTCACCTTGGCGGGCAGGGAAGAGGGCAGGCGAATGCTGCACTCATCCTTGTGAGTCTGGCAGAATTCATAATGTCCGATGGGCTGCGAGGTGATGTTGCCCGTCACCATATGCGCAAACGGCCGCGATGCGGGCATAGCCACGGAGGCGGGCGCAATCGCCAGAGCGAGGATCGCGGCAAACATCCGCATCTTGTGGGCATTCATCATGGACCCGTCCCTTTAAATCCTAACGAAACGTTAAGAGCCTCCGGGTTGGGGTGTCAATTATGAACAGAGTATTAACAGGATCTGTCGCAATTTATGGTTAAGATCGCGACATTTTAGTCTAGGCTTATAAAGTGGGCGACATGGCTCATGGGCACGCCAGGGCAAGTATGGCCGCACGCATCCGCTCTATGTCCTGCGGGCGCGACAGGCGGTGGTCCCCGTCGCGGATCAGTGTCAGCACAACATCATCGGCGGGCAGGAACTCCATCAGCTTCAAGGCATGCGCATAGGGCACATCTTCGTCCCGCATGCCTTGCAGGATATGCACCGGGCAGCCGCTTTCGATCATGCCCTGCAATACGCGGTTTTTCCGCCCGTCCTCGATCAGGGCACGGGTGAAAATGTTCGGCTCTGAACTGTATTCGGATGGTTCCTCAAAATAGCCGCGCTCTTCCAGCGAGCGCTTTTCCTCATCCTTCAGGGCCGGCTCGATGAGGTCGCTGGTAAAATCGGGGGCGGGCGCAATGAGGACGAGACCGCGCACCTTCGGTGCTTGTTCCTGCTTGCGCAGCTCCTCAAGTGCACGAAGGGCAATCCAGCCGCCCATGGATGAGCCGACGAGAATGATCTCAGATGTCGGATGTGCGGCAATGACCGCCAGCGTTTCAGCGAGCCAGCGTGAAATCGTGCCATCCCGGAAGGCGCCGCCCGATTGGCCGTGGCCGGAATAGTCGAAACGCAGGCAGGCAAGCCCTTGCTCTTCAGCAAGTCTGGCCAGTTCCGCCGCCTTGGTGCCGGTCATGTCTGACCGGTAGCCGCCCAGCCAGACCAGCATGGGGCCGCGCGCCAGTTCACGGGCTTCCTGATAGAGTACGGCGATCTCCCGGATATCGCCAGCCTCGCCGACCAGGATTGTCTTTGGTATGCCGTCAAGGGGGGTATCCGTCATGGCCTGTCTCCGTATTTACTGCGCCCCCTATAAAACAGATTCGCAAAATCCCGACAGCAGGTGATTTCTCTTCGCGAATATGCTATTGACATCGCATCAGCGTTGACGACATTGCCCGCACATTTAGCCGAGCGCAGTGATTGCCGCTGGGATCCGAAATCATTCGAGGAGAATACGACCATTCGCAGACCTTTCAAAGCCGACGCTCCAGTCAAGGACGGGCCGCGCTCCAACCGGGAAATCCGCGTCCCTCGCGTTCAGCTGATCAACGCAGAGGGCGAAAACCTCGGCCCCGTGCCGACCGATCAGGCGCTCAAGATGGCGGAAGATGCAGGTCTCGACCTGGTTGAGATCTCGCCCAACAATGATCCGCCGGTTTGCAAGATCCTCGACCTGGGCAAGCTGAAATACGCCAACCAGAAGAAGGCGGCCGAAGCACGCAAGAAGCAGAAGATCGTCGAAATCAAAGAAATCAAGATGCGTCCGAACATCGATACCCATGACTATGAGGTGAAGATGAAGGCGATCAACCGTTTCTTCGAAGATGGCGACAAGGTTCGCGTGACCCTGCGTTTCCGCGGCCGAGAAATGGCGCACCAGGAACTGGGCCTTAAGCTTCTCTTGCAGGTCAAGGAAGACACGGCAACAATCGCCAAGGTGGAAGCCGAGCCCAAGCTCGAAGGCCGCCAGATGATGATGGTGCTGGCCCCTCGCTGAGGCCGGCATATCAGCTTTTCCGGCGCAGCAGTCTTCCGGCTGCTGGCGCGGATGCTGTTCGATTTTTCCCCATTGCGCTTTTGACCGCCTGTCGGTATAAGCGCCCGTCCGAACGGTCCGGCAGGGCATGCCGTGGCCGTTCTCGAATAGCTTGAAGCTCGCCTTTCGTCAGCGGGTTTCGATACAAGATATGGAGTAGCAAAATGCCCAAGATGAAGACGAAATCGGCTGCCAAGAAGCGGTTCAAGATCACCGCCACCGGCAAGGTCGTCGCTGCCGCCGCCGGCAAGCGCCACGGCATGATCAAGCGGTCCAACAAGTTCATTCGTGACGCTCGCGGCACGATGGTTCTGGCCGAACCGGATGGCAAGAAGGTCATCAAGAACTACCTGCCGAACGGTCTCTGAGACCATTTCGCTTATTGGATCAGTTAAGGAGATCATGACATGGCACGCGTAAAACGTGGCGTAACTTCCCGCGCCAAGCACACCAAGACCCTCAAGGCAGCCAAGGGCTTCTACGGCCGCCGCAAGAACACCATCCGCGCCGCCAAGGCTGCTGTGGATCGTTCGCGCCAGTTCGCAACGCGCGACCGCAAGGTCAAGAAGCGCAACTTCCGCGCTCTGTGGATCCAGCGTATCAATGCTGCTGTCCGCGAATTCGGCCTGACCTATGGCCGCTTCATCGACGGCCTGAACAAGGCTGGCATCGAAGTGGACCGCAAGGTTCTGTCTGACATGGCAATCCATGAGCCGGCCGCTTTCGGCGCGCTGGTCGAAGCCTCCAAGAAGGCTCTCGTCTATCTCAAGGATGCCGGCACCACCAACGAGTTTGAAAGCGCGGTCAAGTAACCAGCGCTTCCCAAACGAATTCTGGTATTGGGAAACCCGCGCTGGCAGGCTGGCGCGGGTTTTTCTATGTGATCTGAGGCCGTCTTCAGAAAGGCGGCGAGGTAAAAAGGGCAGGAAACGGAAAATGTCCGATCTCGACAGTTTGAAGACGCAGCTTCTGGCAGATATCGCATCGGCTGCCGATGAGCCCGCCATTGAGGCGGTGCGCCTTGCAGCCCTTGGCAAGAAAGGCTCCGTTTCCGAGCTTTTGAAGACGCTGGGCGCCATGACGCCGGAAGAGCGCCAGAGCCGGGGTGCAGCGATCAATGCGCTGAAGACCGAAGTGACGGAAGCGCTGTCCGCCCGCAAGATCGTGCTGCGCGATGTGGCAATCAACGCCCGGCTTGCCGCCGAGACGCTGGATGTGACACTGCCGGTGCGCTCGTCGCCGGCCGAGCGTGGCCGTATCCACCCGATCAGCCAGATCGTCGATGAGATCACCGCCATTTTCGCCGATATGGGTTTCTCGATCGCCGAAGGGCCGGATATCGAGACCGACTATTACAATTTCACGGCGCTGAATTTCCCGGAAGGCCATCCGGCCCGCGAGATGCACGACACTTTCTTCTTCCCGCCGGATGAAAACGGTGACCGCAAGGTGCTGCGCACGCACACGTCTCCGGTGCAGGTGCGCACCATGGAAAACCAGAAGCCGCCGATCCGCATTGTCATTCCCGGCAAGACCTATCGCCAGGACAGTGACGCCACCCATTCGCCGATGTTCCACCAGGTCGAAGGCCTTGTCATCGACAAGAAGAGCCATGTCGGCAATATCCGCTGGGTTCTGGAAGAGTTCTGCAAGAGCTTCTTCGAGGTCGATAGCGTCACCATGCGTTTCCGCCCGTCCTTCTTCCCGTTTACCGAGCCAAGCTTTGAGGTGGACATCCAGTGTGACCGCTCGTCCGGCCCGATCGTCAAATTTGGCGAAGGCTCGGATTGGATGGAAATCCTCGGCTGCGGCATGGTGCACCCGAATGTGCTGCGCGCCGGCGGGCTTGATCCGGATGAATATCAGGGCTTTGCCTGGGGCATGGGCCTCGACCGCATTGCCATGCTGAAATACGGCATGCCCGACCTGCGCGACTTCTTCAACGCCGATGTGCGCTGGATGAGCCATTACGGTTTCCGCCCGCTCGACATGCCGACGCTGTTTGGTGGGTTGAGCCAGTAAATCCGGCAAGGAGGATAGAACACATGAAATTCACACTCTCCTGGCTGAAGGATCACCTGGATACCGACGCCACCCTCGGCGAGATCTGCGAACGCCTGACGGCCATTGGTCTTGAGGTCGAGGATGTCGATGACAAGGCGGCCTATAGGCCCTTCGTCATTGCCAAGGTCCTGTCTGCTGAAAAGCATCCGTCCGCCGACCGGTTGAAGGTGCTGATGGTCGATACTGGTGAGGGTAAGCCGGTTCAGGTCGTCTGCGGCGCGCCAAATGCGCGCGAAGGTCTCGTTGGTGTTCTGGCGCGCCCCGGCACCTATGTGCCTGGCATCGATGTGACGCTGGCCGTGGGCAATATCCGTGGCGTCGAAAGCCATGGCATGATGTGCTCCGAAAAGGAGCTGAATATTTCCGATAGCCATGACGGCATTATCGATCTGGCGGGCGATGCGCCGGTCGGCTCCAGCTTTGCCGCCTATGTCGGTCTCGACGATCCGATGATCGAAATCAATCTGACGCCGAACCGCCCGGATTGCACAAGCATTTACGGCATTGCGCGGGATCTGGCGGCTTCCGGTCTCGGCAGGCTGAAGGCGTCAAAAGCGCCTGATTTTAGCGTCAGCGGCGAAACGCCGGTTACCGTCACCATCGATCTCGATGACGAGCGCCTGTGCCCCGGCTTTGCGCTGCGCCTGGTGCGCGGCGTGAAGAACGGCCCGAGCCCGGCCTGGATGCAAACGCGGCTGAAGGCGATCGGCCTTCGCCCGATCAATGCGCTGGTCGATATCACCAATTATATGACCTTCGACCAGGGCCGGCCGATGCATGTGTTTGATGCGGCCAAGGTTGCCGGCAATCTGACCGTGCGGCGCGCGAAGGAGGGCGAGGAGATCCTGGCGCTCGATACGCGCAGCTATAAGCTGACACCCAATACCGTGGTGATTGCCGATGACAAGGGCGTCGAATCCATCGGCGGCATCATGGGCGGCGAACATTCCGGCTGCGATGAAAACACCGTGGACGTGTTGATCGAATCGGCGCTGTGGGACCCGATCAATGTGGCCAAGTCCGGCCGTTCGCTCGGTATCATCACCGATGCGCGCTACCGGTTCGAGCGTGGCGTGGACCCGGAATATATGATGCCGGGATTGGAGCGCACGACACAGCTGGTGCTGGATCTTTGCGGTGGTGTGGCAGCGCAGGCCAAGGTCGCCGGCTACAAGGGTCATGATGCACGCCATATCGATTTTCCCTTCGCCGAAGTGAAGCGCCTGACGGGCCTGGTGATTTCGCTCGAGGAGAGCCGGCAGATCCTGACCGGTCTCGGCTTCGAGATTGTCTCGGGCAATGAGAGCATGGCAACCGTTGCCGTGCCCTCCTGGCGCCCGGATGTGGATGGCAAGGCCGATCTCGTGGAAGAGGTCATGCGCATCCATGGCGTCGATCAGATCCGGCCCGAGCCGCTCGAAAGCCTCGGCACGGTGAATGGTCGTATCCTGACGGTGCTGCAGGTGCGCAGTCGCACGGCGAAGCGAGCGCTCGCCTCGCGTGGCATGCTGGAAGCGGTCACCTGGTCCTTCATTTCTGAAGGACAGGCCAAGCTGTTTGGCGGCGGCAAGCCGCAGCTGAAGCTTGCCAACCCGATTGCCGCCGATATGTCGGATATGCGTCCCTCGCTTTTGCCGGGGCTTCTGACGGCTGCCCAGCGCAATGCCGACAAGGGTTTTGGCGATGTGGCGATCTTCGAAGTGTCTGGCACCTATGAGGGCGACACGCCCGATGCCCAGCGGCGCGTGGCAGGCGGTATCCGCCGTGGCACGGCCTCGCTTTCCGGCGCTGGAAAATCCTGGTCGAATGCGGCCAAGGGCGGCGGCAAGCCGGTCGATGTCTATGATGCAAAAGCCGATGCGCTGGCCGTGATCGAAGCCTGCGGCCTGCCGATGGGTAATGTGCAGGTGGAGCAGGGCGGTCCCGCCTGGTATCATCCGGGCCGTTCCGGCACCATCAAGATGGGCCCGAAAGTCGTGCTTGGCCATTTCGGCGAATTCCACCCGAACACGCTTTCGGCGCTTGATGTGTCGGGTGCACTGGCCGGTTTCGAGGTCTATCTCGATGCCATGCCTGAGCCGAAGAAGAAGGCGACGCGCACCAAGCCGGCGCTGGAGCTTTCGCCCTTCCAGATGGTGAAGCGCGATTTTGCCTTCGTGGTGGAAAAGTCCGTCGAGGCCGGTGCCTTGATCAAGGCTGCAACGACTGCCGACCGCAAGCTGATCACCGGCGTCAATGTCTTTGACGTGTTCGAAGGCGCGTCGGTCGGCGAGGGCCGGAAGTCGATTGCCATCGAAGTGCTGATCCAGCCCGTCGACAAGACATTGACGGATGAGGATTTCGACGCGCTGACAGCCAAGATCGTCGCCAATGTCGAAAAAACGACGGGCGGCAGCCTGCGCGCCTGATCTGCGCCCTGAAACATTGCTTCGGCCGGGATGCGGGAAACTGCCTTCCGGCTGTTCTGCGTCTGGGTGCGGCTCTGTCAAAGATCGGGCAGGCGCCCTCGTTCACGCGACCTGTTCGATCCGTGGCTTGAATTGTCCTTGTCACCTATCGGTCGGGGCGCTGAAAGCTGCCTCGTAAGGGTTTGTTAGGGTGACACCTTTCAGCGCCCCGTTCGGCATTTTTATCCGCCGGTTCGGCCTCTCTGCCTGAAAGGACCGGCTGGTGCCTTTTTCCATCGCCGTTCCCGGTGTTTCCATGGGTGGAAAACCCGAGCGGACAACGGGCGATGAGACCCTGCACCGTCCTTCCCCTTGTACACCCAACAGGTGTGCCCGACGCGCAGCTGGGCGCCTTGACAAGGATCGGCGCTTTCGTCCGACGCGCTTCTCCTTCCTGCCGTGTCGTCGGGGGGAGACAGTTTTGACGGACTCGGATGATGGGGTTTTGCATCTCACCCGCCTGACCCGAACCGGCCCCGCATCGCAGCACGCCTGCCGGTGTATCCGCTGCGGGATGGGGAGAGTGTAGGCACAAGCTGGAGAGGCGGGGATGACGGGATGGAATTTATTTTATGGGGAGGGCTTTGTACCCCCCTCTGCCCTGCCGGGCATCTCCCCCTCAAGGAGGGAGATCACCGTGTAGCCAGCCTCGCTGTCTTTCCGAAATGCTGCGGTGCAGATGACAACTTCATCGTCGAGTGCTTTGCTTAGGAAGAAGCGGGTGCGTCTTACCGATCTCCCTCCTTGAGGGGGAGATGCCCGGCAGGGCAGAGGGGGGCCTGGCAATGTCGACAGAGGCGAAAGCCAACCGTCGCCATCGCGCCTTAAAAGATCAGCTTGAGCAGCAAAACGACCACGATCAGGCCGATGATGAAAATGACGCCGACGGTACCACCAATAAATTTCAGAATGCTGTCTCCTGCTAGTCTGTGCAATCCGGCTGAAGCCATCCGGCCTTGCCTCAATAGATATGCTAGGGAAACTGGTAGAAAGCCCGTTTGTGCCAGTGCGGTCTACCCGGTCAATGGGGCTGGATAAGTAGGATAGCGGCATGAACCGATGGAACATTCCCGACTGGCTGGAACAAGAAGTTCGCGAGCGAGACAAGTATTGCGTCTATTGCCGCTGCAACTTTGGTGGTGGTACCGGCAAAGGCAGCCATAGGAGCTGGGAGCATGTCGTCAACGATGCAAACATAATAACCAGAGAGAATATCGTACTATGTTGCCGTTCCTGCAATTCAAGCAAGGGCGCGAAGCTGCTGACCACCTGGCTGGAGTCGGCCTATTGCAAGCGGCGCGGTATTACCGTTGATAGTGTTGCAGACGTGGTGAAACACACCTTGATCTAACCATCGAGCCTTCGCACTGCCGGGCAATTTTGCCCATGCTCAGCGCATTTTGCACTGTAGCCGGAACCTTCTCCCACGAATGAGGGAGAAGGGAGCAAGGGCTGCCGCCTTCCGGCGGCTGCACGGCTTACAGGCTGACGCGGCGGCCTTCCTTGTCGGCATTCTTACGGTCGCTGCCATGCTTGGCAAGGATCGCCTTGGCATCTTCCACCGAGATGCGGTGCTTCTTGGCAAAGGGAATGGGCTCGTAGCCCTGCGCTACGGCATCGGTTTTCGGGTCTGACATGGAAGTTTCCAATCCTTATGGCTCCGGCGGGTTGCCGGTGCATCTCTTGTGCCGTTGAGCGGGGACGTGCGTTCGCCACGGTCTCGGCGACAGTCGCGCGCAAAGCCTGCAGCGCTATGACACCTATATGGGGTATAAAGCCGCAGAACTCAATATTTCTTCTTGCGCAGGGTCTTGTTACCCTTCGGACCGCTATAGACCGGCGTGCGATCGCGGTTTTCGGAAGACAAAGTGCGCCAGCGTTCCAGTCGGGCTGCATCCAGCGTGCCGGCTTTGACGGCCGCCTGCACGGCGCAGCCCGGTTCATGCGCATGGGTGCAATCGCGAAAGCGGCAATGCGGCGCAAGCTCGGTGATTTCGGCAAACAGCGTATCGATGCCATCTGTCACGTCGCTCACATAAAGCGTGCGGATACCCGGCGTATCGATCACCCAGCCGCCGCCGGAAATGGCATGCAGCGAGCGGGCGGTGGTGGTGTGGCGGCCCTTGGCATCGGCCTCGCGGATCGCACCGGTTTTCTGCTGGGTTTCAGCATCGGGGCCGGCCAGCGTATTGACGAGCGTCGATTTTCCGACGCCCGATGAGCCAACCAGCGCCACGGTTCGGCCGGGGCCGCACCAGGGCTGAAGCGGTGCTGTGGCATCCGGCGAGAGCGCATTGACCATGACGACCGGCAGATCGCGCTGCAGCGCCAGTGCCTGATCGGCAAAGACCTGCGCATCCTCCACCGTATCGGTCTTGGTCAAGACGATCACCGGCTGTGTGCCAGCCTCATTGGCCATGATCAGGTAGCGTTCCAGCCGCGAGGGGTTGAAATCGGCATTGCAGGAGGTGACGATGAACAGCGTATCGACATTTGCAGCGGCCAGCTGCTGGCCAAAGGCGCCTTCCGTGCGCCGCTGCAACACAGTCTGGCGGTCCAGCCGGCGCATCAGAAGCCCGGTATAGGGTGCGGCCAGAACCCAGTCTCCCACGGCAAAATCGGCAGTATTGCTATTGGGGGGAAGCTCGATCGGCACCGGGCCGCTGGCATCGATTGCATCCAGCCGATCGCGGTGGACGGATGAGATGCGCCGCACGAGAAGCTCGGTTTCCTCAGCGCGCACCTGATCGGTAAAGAAGGCGCTGCAGCCCAGCCGCGCAAGGCCGGCTATGTCGGACAGACCGGTCAAGCGGCAGGACCAAGGGTTTGAGAGCGTGACATGGGCGGAATTTCCTTGGTCAAAGCAGTTGGCCCTTCTCATAGCGCAGAAACGGGGCGGTGACGCGGGAAATGTTTTTGGGGCGGCGATTTACTGAAGGGGAAGCTTGGCCGGTTGGGGAGGAAGGCCCCTCCCCAACCCCTCCCCACAAGGGGGAGGGGCTGACATGCCGCAGCGTTTCTACTGCCTATTGCCTACTGGCTAACCCTACCGGTTGGCCATCTTGGCCATGCTTTCCGGATAGCGTTCGCCCTTCACCTTGGCGGGCGACAGAAGATCGCCGAGTTCCTGCAGTTCGGCAGGCGACAGGGAGATGTCGGCAGCAGCGACATTCTTTTCCAGATTGGCGATCTTGGTGGTGCCGGGGATCGGCACGATGAAATCGCCCTGCGCCAGAACCCAGGCCAGTGCCAGCTGGCCGGCGGTGACGCCCTTGTTTGCCGCCATCTGCTCCAGCATCGAAATGAGCGCCAGGTTGGCATCGAAATTGTCTGCCTGGAAGCGCGGCAGGCCCCGGCGGAAATCCGTATCGGACAGGCCATCGAGATTTTTCAGAGCGCCGGTCAGCGCACCGCGTCCAAGCGGCGAAAAGGGCACAAAGCCTATGCCGAGTTCACGGCAGGTATCGAGCACGCCATTCTCCTCCGGGTCGCGGGTCCATAGCGAATATTCGCTCTGGATGGCGGCAATCGGATGGGTGGCATGGGCGCGGCGCAGGGTTTCGGCGCTGGCCTCTGACAATCCAAGCGCGCGCACCTTGCCGGCCGCGACAAGATCGGCCATGGCACCGACCGTTTCTTCGATCGGCACGTCCGGATCGACACGGTGCTGGTAGAAAAGATCGATAACCTCGACACCGAGCCGCTTCAGCGAGGCTTCCGCCACGGCGCGCACGTTTTCCGGCCGGCTGTCGGTGCCTGACGGGCGGGCAGCCTTGGCCTTGTCGCCAATGGTAAAGCCGAACTTGGTGGCGATCAGCACCTTGTCGCGATAGGGTTTCAGGCCCTTGCCCACCAGTTCCTCATTGGTGAAGGGTCCATAGACTTCCGCCGTATCAAAAAGCGTGACGCCAAGCTCCACGGCGCGGGCAAGCGTTGCAAGCGAAGCCGGTTCATCGACCGTGGCAGTATAGGCATGGGTCATGCCCATGCAGCCCAGCCCAAGTGCCGAGGTGGTCAGCGTGCCAAGTGTGCGTGTGTGCATGGCAATGGTCTCCGTGTTGTCGAGGCAGACCAGAGCGGCTGCCGATTACTGTAATCTAGGGCCTGCGGATGAGAAGGAAAATAGATGCAAATTCCAACGGGCTGTTCTATCATTTAGAACAATGAACCGCACACAGCTCTCTCAACTCGCCGTTCTGGCCGCCGTGGCCGAACATAGAAGTTTTCGCAAGGCGGCAGCCGAGCTGAAGATCGCGCCCTCAGCCGTCAGCCATGCGGTATCGTCTCTTGAGGAAAGTCTCGGGCTGCGCCTGCTTCAGCGCACGACGCGCAGCGTGGCGCCGACAGAAGAAGGCCGGATGGTGATTGAGCGCCTGACGCCTGCCTTGACGGAGATTGCTGCCGCGCTGGAAACACTTGCGGAGCGGCGCGACCAGCCGGCAGGCCCCCTGCGCCTGACCATGCCGATGCTGGCAGCCGAAGAGCTTATCATGCCGCGGCTGGCGCAATTCCTCACGCTCTATCCGCAGATCGAGTTTGATCTGCGCACCGATGACCGTTTCGAGGATATTGTCGACAAGGGCTTTGATGCCGGATTGCGGCTGGGCGAACACCTGGAAGCGGATATGGTGGCCGTCCGGGCAAGCGGCCCCTGGCAGGGGACAATCGTCGGCGCGCCTTCCTATCTGGAGAAGAACCCCCCACCGCAACAGCCGCGTGAACTGATCGGCCACCGCTGCATTCGCCGCCGCTTTTCAAGCGGCGCAATCTATCGGTGGGAGCTGGAGAAACAGGGCAAGCCGGTGGTGGTTGATGTCAGCGGGCCGCTGATCCTTTCGAGCCAGCACCTGATGCGCCAGGCGGCGATCGACGGGCTCGGGCTTGCCTTTGTCTTTGACCGGCGTGTGGAGGAGGATATTGCGGCAGGGCGGCTGGTGCGGGTGCTGGAAGACTGGTGCCCGCCCTTTGATGGGTTCTACATCTACTATCCCTCGCGCCGGCAGATGCGGCCATCTCTGCGCGCCTTCGTCGATTTCTTCCGATGGCGCGCATGAGACATGTCAGAATTTGATGCGGTAGCGCACGTGTCCGTCGGACTTGACGAACGAGTCGTAAAGTTTGCGCGCCGTTTGATTGCCCTCGTCGGTATGCCAGTAAAGCCGCGACCAGCCGTTTTTCTGAGACAGGGCCACGAGATCTTCCATCAGGGCCCGGCCAATGCCCTTGCCGCGAAATCTTTCATCAAGGAAGAGATCCTCCAGATAGCAATCCGGCGTCTTCACCCAGGTGGAATCGTGAAAATGGTGGATGGCAAAGCCGGCCATTTGCCCGTCCACCTCCGCCACGCGCATGGCAACGCGTGAGGTGGGATCGAGAATGCGCGACCAGGTATGATCGGTCACATCATCGGCAAGCGTCACCTTGTAAAAGGCAAGATAATCGGCCCAGAGCTTTTTCCAGGCCGCTTCGTCTGAAGGTTCGGCGTCGCGAATGAGGATATCGGGCATCAGGCACCTGCCTCGTTCAGTGCCTGCATCTGGCTGTCGGACAGCGTCAGCGTGCCGGCCTCCAGCAGTGCCTGCAACTGGCTGAGGCTGGTGGCAGAGGCAATCGGTGCCGTGATGCCGGGGCGCGCAGCAACCCAGGCGATGGCGATCGTGGCAAGCGAGGCGCCGGTCTCTGCGGCAATCGCATCCAGAACGGCCAGAATCCGCAGGCCCTTGTCGTTCAGGTAATCTGCCATGCGATAGCCGCGTGCCTTGCCGGCCGCATCTTCAGCCTTGCGATACTTGCCGGTCAAAAAGCCGGCGGCAAGCGCATAATAGCTGATGACGCCAATGTCTTCCCGAATGCAGAGGTCTTTCAGCGGGCCTTCGAATTTCTGGCGGGCATAGAGATTATATTCCGGCTGCAGCACATCAAAGCGCGGCAGGCCGGCCTTTTGCGCCGCATCGAACGTATCCTGCAGCTGGCTAGCATTGTAATTGGAGCAGCCGATGGCGCGCACCTTGCCGGCCTGCTTCAACCTTGAAAACGCCTCCAGCGTTTCCTCGATTGCCACATCCGGATCCGGCTTGTGGGCGAGATAGAGATCGATGTAATCGGTGCCGAGGCGAGTGAGCGAGGCCTCGACCGCCTCTTCGATCCAGCGCTTCGAAAGGCCCGTCTTGCGGTCCTTGTTCTCGTAACCGACCTTGGTGACGATCACCGCCTTGTCGCGGGATACCGTGCCGCGCTTCAGCCATTGGCCGATGATTGCCTCGCTTTCGCCGCCCTGATGGCCGTCCACCCAGGCGGAATAGACATCGGCCGTATCGATCGTGTTGTAGCCGGCCTCGAAGAACCGGTCGAGGAGATCAAATGAGGTCTTCTCATCGGCCGTCCAGCCGAAGACATTGCCGCCAAAGACGACAGGAGCGATGGAAAGGCCGGTGCGGCCAAGCGGGCGCAGATGCATGCGGAAAACCTCTTGATGGAATGACGGGCGACGCGCGGTCTCCCGCGCCGATCGCACAAGGCTAACGCTGTGGGATGTCATGCACCATTCAATTTGCGTGATGGGTCAGGTGGAGAAACGATGCAAGCTGGGTGGTTGGTCGAAATGCTGGCTCCAGATACGCCGCAGGTGGCGGGCGGAGGCAAAGCCGGTGCGGGCCGCAACATTTTCCAGATCAAGCCGCGATTGGCTGATGATGTCACGCGCCAATGTCACCCGGATGAGGTTGATATAGTCGATCAGCGACAGGCCGGAATGTTCGCGAAACAGGCGCGACAGGTGGCGCCCGCTGAGACAGGCGATGTCAGCCAGACGCTCCACGGACCAATCGGCGGCGGGATCATCCATGATGGCATCCTGCACCCGGTGAATGGCCGGATGAATGTGATTGCGGCCGGAAAGCCAGGGCGAAATCTGCGGATCATGGCCGCTGCGCCGCAGATAGACGACCATCTTGCGCGCCGCAGACAGGGCGGCCTGCGGCGTGGTGAGCCTTGCCACAATATGCAGCATGAGATCGACGCCGGTGGAAATGCCGGCACTCGAAAAGCGCTGGCGATCCTCCACATAGAGCCGGTTTTCGAGAACCTGCGCGGTGGGCGCCAGTTTGCGCAGATCGGCAAGGCAATCGGAATGGCTGGTGCAGGCATGGCCTTCCAGCAGCCCCGCAGCACCTGCCAGCAGAGCGCCGGAGCAGATGGTGACCAGCATCGTATCGCTGGTGACCGCAGACGACAGCCAGCGCGACAGCACGCGCCGCTCCTTCTCCACGCCCGCATCCGGCGGGGCCGAAATGCTGCCGGAAACGACAACCATGGAGCCGGGCGGCAGGCTCTCCGGCAGCGGTTCCAGCCCGTCAAGCGCAAGGCCGATCGAGGTTGTCTGGCGCTGAGCGGCTCCCAGATAGTGTAACTCGAAACGCGCCTGCGTCTGCGCCTGGTTGGCATAGCGCAGCACTTCCATCGGCCCGGCAATATCCAGAAGCAGCGCATGCGGCGGCACGACCATGAAAACGGGAATGATCCGTGTCGTGTCCGCCGCCGGCTGTATCATGCGGCACGCCTTGCTGTGTCCAGTGCATCCTCGACGGTTGCGATGCGGGCAAAACGGTCCTTGAGCACCATCTCCGTATGCCGGCGGATCTCTTCCGGCGAGCGGGTGACGCCGAGTGCATCCACCATCGGGAAGGTGAGGGTGGCTTCCGACACATAATCGACAGCAAAGCCGAGATCAGAGGCGTGGCGGGTCGTCGTTTCGCAGCATTGCTCGGTGCGGATGCCGGAAATGATGACATGGCGGATGCCGTTTTGCGTCAGCCAGACATCCAGACCGGTGCCGACAAGGGCGGAATGGCGGCGCTTTTCGAAGATGCGGGTTGGGCTGATGCGAATGCCGTCCAGCGTGCGCACATGGCCGCTCTCCTTCGAAAAAGGACCCTGATCCTCGACATGGAAGATCTGGATGACAGGCATACCGGCCGCCTCGGCACCATCGATCAGCGCCTGCTGGCGCTCCAGATAGCGGGGCAGATCCGCCGCATCCCAATAGGGGCGGTGAGGGAAGGATTGCTGGACATCAATGACGATGAGTGCGGTCTCGGACATTTTCGAGCTCTCCATGGGATTAGGAATAGCCGAAGAATAGGCTTTTACGCCAGAGCCAAAAGGGGGGATAAAGACGTTGAGCGGACGTTTTGGGACATGTGGTGGGGCATTCTAGACGCTGATGGCGGTAGCGGATCTTCCCGAAAAGGACGAGGAAACGCGGAAGAGTGCGTTGGCAACCATTCATATTGGTATATTGGGCCGGCCTGTTTCTAGATGTTCGTCAGGCGTCGATGATGCCTTCCGTCGTTGCCTCTTGTCGGCAGATAAATTGGGTTGTGGATATTCAATATCATTCATCTGGAATTGCGTTTGCATCGGTACTGACGTTGGATATCCTGTTTAGAAGACAGGGGAGACTTGAGCGACAATGTCCGAAGCAGCGTGGCAGATGGCGATTGAAGACGTTTTTCGGGAGTTGATCGTTAACGGCGATGCCAGTCAAGGAATGACTGGTTGGACGATCGAATCGTCGCCTGGGAATGGCTGGTCAACCGAGGACGGACCTGGTGAGTCCTGTCCAGAAACAGCTGGCAAAACGAACTTTGTGTCGTCATTTGGTTGGGCTAAGAAATCGCAGCTCATCGACCTCGTCGCCGCCGGCTTCGATCCAAACTATCTCGATACGGCGCCGCGTATCTACGTAAGCGATTGGGTGTGCGGTCGCTGCGATGCGCCCAGCTCCTACGAGCTTCGCGTTGAACTGCGCGATGCGCAGGGAAATGTTATCAAATCGCTGGTGACAAACGAACTAGACACGCCACGTGCGGGTGGCTGGACCTACCCGTGGCGGCGCATCTTGAGGGATTTCCATCGTTATGGACCCGGCGTCCGGTTCATTTATTTCGAGCATGGCGGCACGGATCGAGTGAACTGGTCAGGCTGGTACGGGGCAAAGATGACGGGCGCTTCCGTTAAAGTCGCCACCGCGCCATCGCATCATCGAAACCTTCTTCAGAATCCCGACGGCGCCAACGGCATGACCGGGTGGACGGTACTGTCATCCGGCGGCAACGGTTGGTCAACAGAGAATGTTGCTTGGTCCTGTCCGTCGAGCGCTGGTCAAAGCAACTTCGTCACATCGTGGGGTTGGTCCAGGAAACAGCAGATCGTTGATCTAGTGGCCGCTGGCTTTACCGCAGAGCAACTCGACCAGTCGCCCGACATCCGTATTGAAGACTGGATGTGCGGTCGCAGCGACTCGGGTTCAAAGTATTACCTTACCGTCAATTTGCTGGATGTGAACCACACCGTCATTGAGAGTTTCACGACGGGAGAGGTAAGCACGCCTCTCCTGCCTAACTACGCCTATCCTTTCTCGCGCGTTGGAACGACCTTTATTGACTATCCTACAGGCGTCCGATTTGTCTCTTTCGAGCATGGCGGTGTGGACACGAACGGTTGGCAGGGTTGGTACGGAGCAAAGATGACCGGCGCCTATGTTGGCGTCGTACTACCCCCGCCGCATTCGATGTTGCCTATGGTTGGCGCCGACGTGCCGTCAACCATAACTGTAGTCGATAATCGCGTTAGAGTATCTCCGACCGACGTCATGCCGACCAAATGGATATGCGACCTTGTCATTGAATATCAGAGTGGTCGGTACAGCGGCTCAGGTTGGCTCGTTGCTACGCCAGGCCCCTTCGCTGTGGTCGTTACGGCGGGTCATAACGCTTTCGACAAGAAGCTTGGCTTTCCAAAGTCGATCACCGTCTATCCGGCACGTGATGGATCGGTTCAGCCCTATGCCAGCTACACCGCTCGGGCGAACAGTATCCAAGCCAACATCCGCTACTTAGTCGATGCAAATGGTGGCGTTATCAAGTATCCCCTCCATGATCTAGGCGCCGTCATCGTCCCCAAATCCGCGGTTGATTGGGGGGGGACGGGATTCACTGCGACGGTTGCCACCGACGACGAACTTCGCACCACGTCTCTGACCGTTGCTGGGTATCCGGGCGACAAGACAAACCCTGACGGTTCACCATCACACACGATGTGGACGGCCAATGGCCCGATCGATTCATTTAGTCGCACATCTTTCTGGTATCCGGCTATCTATACCTGGCCGGGTAACAGCGGCTCCCCAGTTTACAAGGTTGGAACGCAACAGGTCTTGGGCGTGCATGTGCAAGGGCTGCCCGAACCGTCAGCAATTGTCGGGTCGCCGTTCGGGGGCAAGGCGACACGAATAACCGCCGAAGTCGCTTCGACGATTGTGGCTTGGGCGACGCCTCTCACTGCGGATACACGCATCACCTCGCTCGAACTGATAGTCCAGACCGGGGATGATTTCGGCGCGGGCACGAATGACACTATTAACGTAAAGCTTGCCGGTAAGGACTTTGGAAATCCCGATGATACCTTCTTCAAGGACAGGAGCGAGCGCGACCAAATCGATGGATACGACCTGACCGACAAGATGAATTTACTCTTTCCGAACGGCCTTTTTGTCCGTGACTTGGTAGGAAGCCAATATACGATCGCCCGCGTGTTCGAAATGCTCAGTGGCTGGGGGTACTGGTTCTATGGTGACTGGGAGGTGCACAGCGTGTTTCTATACGTCAACGGACAACGTTTTCATGCCCGCCGGTATAATCAATGGCTTGATGTTGTGAAGCCAGCGCTTGTCGGCAGGATTACGGAAACTCCCTAAATGAGTGAGCTTGGTGGCAACCGGTTCCCTCTCCTTGGCTCCTGCGGAGGACGCCGGTCTCCAACCGTGGCAAGTAGGCGGCGCCGCAAAACTTTCAGTTCGTTGGCGTCAGAGCGTAGTCATAGGCCCTGCGATATCGGCAGATGAGAATCGGGCTATTGACCACTAAGTGCCACCGAAAGTGTTCGCGCAAGCCTCTGAAAAATGTCGACGAACCGATCACTTGCGGACATACCGGCAGCGGCAGCAAATGGGTCGAAAGCGGCTAAAGTGGTCTGCTGTGCGCGATAGCAGCCATTTAATTTACTGCCGCTATAGACTTGGCCATCTCCCTTCCCCCACCCCCACATCATTGCATCCGGCTCGCCCCGTCCCTAATGTGCGCCGGCAGATATATTGGGAGGAAATCATGGTGCGTTTCGGTATTCTATCCACGGCCAAGATCGGCCAGCAGGCGGTCGTGCCGGCCATTCAGGACGCGGAAAATTGCGTGGTCACGGCCATTGCCAGCCGCGATCTGTCACGGGCACGGGCCATGGCCGACCGGTTTTCCGTGCCGCATGCCTTCGGGTCCTACGAGGAAATGCTTTCCTCCGATGTGATCGATGCGGTCTATATTCCGCTGCCGACCAGCCAGCATGTGGAATGGACCATCAAGGCGGCCGAGGCCGGCAAGCATGTTCTTTGCGAAAAGCCGATTTCACTGAAAGCCGAGGAGATTGACCGGCTGATTGCGGCGCGCGACACCAACAAGGTGCTGATCGCCGAAGCCTTCATGATCACCTATGCACCGGTCTGGCTGAAGGTGCGCGAACTTTTGGGGCAAGGTGCTGTCGGGCGGCTTTGCCATGTGCAGGGCTCGTTCACTTACTTTAATCGTGACGCTTCCAACATGCGCAATATTCCGGAACTGGGGGGCGGCGGCCTGCCGGATATCGGCGTCTATCCGACGATGGCGACACGGTTTTCGACGGGCAAGGAGCCCTTGCGCGTGCAGGCGACGACGGTGCGCGACAAGGATTTCGGCACCGACATCTATTCAAGCGTCAAGGCGGATTTTTCGGATTTCGATCTGACATTCTATATCTCCACCCAGATGGCGGCGCGCCAGCAGATGGTGTTTCACGGCACCGACGGTTTCATCGAGGTGAAATCGCCGTTCAATGCCGATCGTTACGGCGCCGAAGAAGTGGAACTGACCGACCAGAAGCATGGCCGCTCGGAAATCTTCCGCTTCCCGGATAGTCGCCAATACAGGCGCCAAGCGGAAGCCTTTGCCAGCAAGGCCATGGGCGGTGCGGCAGAGGTCGTTTCACTGGAAAGCTCGCGCGCCAACCAGCGCTTCATCGATGCTGTCTACCGCGCCAGCGAGCATGATGGCTGGGAGACGGTGTAAGCCGTCTCAATCCTCTTCCTTGATGCGCCGGTGGCGAAACACCAAGCGCGAATAGCCGAAGAAGGAATAGGCCGTGGCGGCCATGGACGATAGCACCACCGCCGCCACCGGCTGCAGCAATGGCAGGCGGTGGATCAGCAGCGAATAGAGCGCGTAGTTCAACAGCGCAGAGGTGATGCCGACCGCCCAATAGCGAAAGCCTTCCTTGGCCAGCGAATGCGGCGAGGGTTCAAACGTGAATGTGCGATTGAACGCCCAGGTAAATGCCATGGCGCAGAGGATGGCCGGAATGCGCGCCGCAAACGGGCTGAAGCCGGCAAAGCTGATCAGCAGATAGGTCAGCCCGGCATCGATGATGAAGCCGAAGCCGCCGGCAATCAGAAAACGGATGAGCTTCTTCACGCGGCGCGGGTCTCGGTCTCGTCGAAGGCCTTTGGCGTCACGGCAAGCGCCGGGCTTTGCATGGAGGCTGCCTGCGGCTGGCTGAGATAGGCAAGCCTGAGCATTTCATTGCGGCCACGCGCCACCGAATCCAGAATGATGCCGGCCGTCAATGCCACTGCCGAGAGCGAGACAAGCGCCAGCGACAGCATCCAGGTGGGCATGCGCGGCACAAGGCCCGTCGCGACATATTCGGTGAGAACCGGGATCGACAGGGCAATGCCAGAGGCACAGAGACCGGCCGCGACAAGGCCGAAAAAGGCGAAAGGCCGGGTTTCCTTCATCAGCATGGCAAACATGCTGAGTATGCGCGCCCCATCGCGAAAGGTGGAAAGCTTGGAAAACGAGCCTTCCGGACGGCGGCCATAATCCAGTTCCAACTCGCTCACCGGCAGTTTGAGCCGGAAGGCATGCACCGACATTTCCGTCTCGATCTCAAAGCCGGTCGAGACGGCGGGAAAGCTTTTCACATAGCGGCGGGTAAAGGCGCGGTAGCCGGAGAAGATATCGGTGAAATCCGTGCCGAACAGGCGCCGGTAGAGAAGGTTGAACAGCCGGTTGCCGGCGGCATGGCCCTGACGGCCGGCATCGTCATGCACGCCGCGCCGCGTGCCGACCACCATATCGGCGCGTTCCGTCAGCAGCGTGCGGATCAGCTCTTCGGCATCATCCGGCGCATAGGTGCCATCGCCATCCGCCATCAGGTACAGATCGGCCTCGATATCGGCAAACATGCGGCGCACCACATGGCCCTTGCCCTGGCGCCGTTCGCGGCGCACGTCGGCGCCGGCCAGCATGGCGGCGAGCGCCGTGCCATCGGTTGAATTGTTGTCATAGACATAGATGCGCGCATAAGGCAGCGCTGTCTTAAAGCCGCGCACCACCGAAGCAATGGTCGCCGCCTCGTTATAGCAGGGCAGAAGCACGGCCACCTGCAGCCCGTTCATTGCGGCTTTTTCCATGATTTCCACTCGATACACGGCAAACCGGAATCGCCAGACCGGGCGCTTCCAAGATTTTACTATTTCTTGAGAAGGTTAAAGCTAGGTTTCGATCGTCGCCCGGCCTCGGGATTCGGCTTGTGACTGCGAGGATAAAGACGATGAACCACCCTTTCAGCGAAGCCGGCATGGCCGGTGACGAACGCCGGCAGCCCATGGGCATCTGGGCCCTGTTCCTGCCGTCGCTTGCCGCCTATTCGCTGGTGCTCGTAGCGCTGATTCTGGTGTTTCATGTCATGGGCGCCACTGACTATGTCGGTCCAGACAATGACGATGCGATGCGTCTGGTGGAGGTGCGCGATCTTTTGGCCGGCCAGGGCTGGTTCGATATGATGCAGTACCGGCTGGGGCTGGATGGCGGCACGCTGATGCACTGGTCGCGCTTTGTCGATCTGCCGATTGCCGCACTGATAAGGTTTTTTGCCCTATTTGTCGGGGCAGGCGAGCAGGCGGAAATGCTGGCGCTTGCGGTCTGGCCGCTTTTTCTGGCCGTCCTGTTCATGGCGGCCGCCGGACTTGGCGGACGGCGCATGGGCGGCGTCGAAACCATGCATATCGCCTTTGGCCTTGCCGCGCTCTTTGCCTTCACCTCCATCCGCTTCCATCCGGGCGCGATTGACCATCACAATGTGCAGCAGGTCATCCTGATGTTCCTCGCTGCCATGATGGTGGACCGGCGCCGCGCCGGGGCAAGCCATATGATGGCGGGGGCTCTGGCGGCGCTGGCCATTGCAATTGGTGCGGAAACCGTGCCGGTTGTGGCGGTGGCCTGCGCCTGTATTGCCGCCCAATGGGCCTTTCATGGCGAGGCCTTCGGGCGTGCAGCCCGTGCCTTTGGCCTGTCGCTGTCCGTTTCCATTTCGGTGTTCTTCTTTGCCACCGTGCCACCCTCTGCCTGGGGGGTGGTGACCTGCGATAATCTCTCGCTCGGCTTTTATGCGCTTTCGGCGCTGGGCGGCGGCGGCCTGTTCCTAATGGCGCGCTTTGGCCGGCATCTGGGCGGAAAGGGCCGGATGTTAACGCTTGCAGGTCTGGGCGCCGCACTGCTGGTGACTGCCGTGCTGATTGCGCCGCAGTGCCTGGGCAGTCCGCTGGCGGGTCTTGATCCCATGCTGGTGGAACTCTGGCTGAGCAAGGTGACGGAAGCGCAATCCATCCTGTCGCAGATCCGCCTTCTGCCGGAAACCGTGGGTGGCTTCTATGCGGTCGGCCTGTTTGCCGTGGCCATCTGCGCCTTTCGCATTCTCGATCGCGAAAAACCGGAAATCCACCTGGTTCTGCTGGCGCTGATCAGCGCCGCCTTCGTCGTCTCGCTGATCCAGGTGCGTGGCTCCTATCTGGCCAGCGCGCTGTCCATCCTGCCTCTGTCGCTGATCATCACCGATCTGCGCCGCCAGTCGCATGCGGAACCGGAAAACATCAATGCCGGCTTTGTCTATGTCGTCACCGTGCTTCTCTCGGTGCCGGTCGTGTGGTTCTTCCTCGGCATTGTCAGTATCAAGGGCATCGGCAATTCCATCACCATTAGCGCACTGACGCAGGCAAGCGCCCCGATGGGCAATGCCAGCAGATGCGTGAGCCGCATCGATATGCGGGCGCTTTCGCTTCTGCCGCCTTCGGTGATTGCAGCGCCGGTGGAAAGCGGTGCCAGCATTTTGCGCTTCACGCCGCACCGGGTGCTAGCCGCACCCTATCACCGCAATCAATCCGGCATGCTGACGGAACTGCATATCGGGCTATCAACGCCGAAGGATGCAGAAGCGTTTCTGCGCGGCGCCAAGGTGGATGTTCTGGCCTTTTGCCCCTCGGACCCGCAGACGCAAAGCCTGATGCGGCTGAAGCCGGATGGGCTTTATGCGCAATTGGCAAAGGGCATCGTGCCGGCGTTTCTCGAGCCGGCCCGCGTCGCCGACAAGGATGGCTTCCGGTTCTTCATGATGCGCAAGCTGTAAGACGGGCTATGGGCGCGAGGTTGAGGCGGGATGGCTGAGCACGGCTGCCAGAAGCATCGCGCCCAGAACGCAGATCAGCCCCACATTCAGCCCGGCAATGGCAATCAGAAGGTCGATGAAGGACACGCCTCCGGCTGACACCATCGCGGCAAGGCCGAAGACGGCGATGAGCAACAGCGGCGACAGCACGATGGCCACGGCCTTCCGTGTGGTGCCGGCGGCAAGGCCCAGCGAAACGGCGGTAAGAAAAAGCACGGGCTGCACCCTTTGCATGACGAAACTGACCTGCAACCTGGCGCAAGGCGGCTAACAAAGATTGCTGCCTGGGCCGTTTTGCCGGAAAAGATCGCTGGCAGGTTTAAGCCTTGGTAAATTGCAAAGCCGCTGTGCCAGTGTTGCACACTGTTTTTGTCTTTGCGGCGGGTGAAAGCTGCCCCGCGATCGGCTAGACTGATGCCATGAACAGGCCGCTCTTTTCCGATTCCCCCACCAATCTTGCCGAGATGTCCGTGTCGGAGCTCTCAGGCTCGATCAAGCGCACGGTGGAAACCGCCTTCGACCATGTGCGCGTGCGTGGTGAAATCTCCGGCTATCGCGGCCCGCATTCCTCGGGCCATGCCTATTTCTCCCTGAAGGATGATAAGGCCCGTATCGATGCGGTGATCTGGAAGGGCTCGTTCTCCAAGCTGCGCTTTCGCCCGGAAGAGGGCATGGAAGTGATTGCCACCGGCAAGATCACCACCTTTCCCGGTTCCTCGAAATACCAGATCGTCATCGAGGCGCTGGAACCGGCCGGTGCCGGTGCGCTGATGGCGCTGATCGAGGAGCGCAAGAGGAAGCTTGCCGCCGAAGGCCTATTTGATCCGGCGGCCAAGCAATTGCTGCCCTTCATGCCGCAGGTGATCGGCGTCATCACCTCGCCGACCGGCGCCGTGATCCGAGATATACTGCACCGCATCGCCGACCGCTTTCCGGTGCATGTCATCGTCTGGCCGGTCAAGGTGCAAGGCGAGGGCTCTGGCGACGAGGTGGCGAGCGCCATTCGCGGCTTCAACGCGCTTGGGCCGGATGGGCCGATCAAGCGGCCGGATGTACTGATCGTTGCGCGCGGCGGCGGCAGTCTTGAGGATCTCTGGAGCTTCAACGATGAAGCGGTGGTGCGGGCTGCTGCGGAAAGCCATATTCCGCTGATTTCGGCCGTCGGCCACGAGACGGACTGGACGCTGATCGACCATGCCGCCGATGTGCGTGCGCCAACGCCGACCGGGGCTGCCGAAATGGCGGTGCCGGTAAAGGCCGATCTTCAGGCGCAGATTGCTGCGCTGTCTGCGCGCCTGCGTGGCTGCTCCTCGCGCCAGATGGACACACGCCGGCAAAACCTGAAGGCACTGGTGCGCGCGCTGCCCTCGCTTGATCAGTTGCTGGCTCTGCCGCGCCGTCGCTTTGATGAGGCGGCGATGGGGCTTGGCCGCGGGCTGGAAAAGACGGCGCTGGTCAAGCGCGGCAGTCTGGAGCGGGCAAAGGCCGGGCTGCGGCTCGAACTCCTGACGGTTCGGCTGGCCGAGCGCCGACGGCATATTGTTGAACACGTGCTGCGCACCGATCGCTGTCTGGAGCGCCAGCTGATGCGCGAGCGCGGCCGCATCGGCCGGGTCGAAGTGTCGCTTGCGGCGCTGCCGGCCAGGCTTGTTACCCATATCGGCCGCGAGCGCCTGCAGCTGACTGCGCTGATGCGCCATGCCGACAGTTCCATGCGCAATGCCATGGGCCAGCGGCTGGCGGCAGTGGCTGCGCAGGACCGGGTATTGCAATCGCTCTCCTACAAGAATGTTCTGCAGCGCGGCTATGCCGTGGTGCGTGACGAGAATGACCAGCCCTTGACGCGAGCTGAGGCGATTGCCGCAGGTGCCGCGATTACGCTGGAATTTGCCGATGGGCGCATCTCGGCGCTGGCGGGCGAGGGTTCAGAGCCGCTGGTCTCGACCCCGTCATCCTCTGCGCCCACTTCAAAAAAGCGCAGTGCAAAGCCCGTGGAACCTGCAGAGGGCCCGCCGAAACAGGGTAGCCTGTTTTAACCGCCTTCGAACGCCGCCAGATAGGTTGCCAGCAGCCGGTCCAGCGCCTGGAAATCCTCGCGCGTCAGAGCCTCCGTCATGCGGTGTTGGTTTTTCATATGCGCGGTTACGGCGCGGTCAATGGTGTCGAAACCCTTCTCAGTCAGGCCGATCAGCGTGCTGCGGCCATCCTGCGGGTGGGCGATGCGTGCCACCAGTCCCTGTTTTTCCAGCTGGTCGATGCGATTGGTCATGGTGCCAGAGGTCACCATGGTCGCGGCGAGCAGATCGCCTGGAGACAGTTGGTGGGGTTCGTCTGCGCGGCGCAGCGTGGCCAGCACGTCGAAACTCGCCCGGTTCAGCCCGTGTTCGGCAAGGGTTGCGTCTGTCTCGCGCACGAGATGGGCATGTAGCCGGCCCAGGCGACCGAGAAGCCCCATGGGTGCCGTATCGAGGTCAGGCCGCGCGCCCTGCCATTGCTTTAGAATTCTATCGACATGATCCATGCCGCCACTATCGCCGCATTTATCTTGACGTCAAGATAAATGGAAATGCGTCTCATGTCCCGCCTTACCGATATCGGCCTGACGGCCCTTGCCCCGGCTATCTGGGGATCGACCTATATCGTCACCACGCAGCTCCTGCCTGCGGGCGTGCCGCTGAGCGTGGCCGCGCTGCGGGCGCTGCCGGCCGGCCTGCTGCTGCTTCTCATCGTTCGCCAGCTGCCGCAGGGCGCGTGGTGGTGGAAAAGCTTTGTGCTCGGTGCCCTGAACTTTGCCCTCTTCTGGGCTTGCCTTTTCGTCGCGGCCTATCGCCTGCCGGGCGGGGTGGCGGCCACTGTCGGTGCCGTGCAGCCGCTGGTGGTGATAGGCTTGGCGCGCCTCTGGATCGGCACGCCGATCCGGTTTGGCGCCATTCTGGCCGGTCTCGCCGGGCTTTGCGGTGTGGCCATGCTGGTCTTGCGGCCAGGCGCCGGGCTTGATCCGCTGGGTGTGGCAGCCGGGCTTGCCGGCGCCGTGTCCATGGGATGCGGCACGGTCCTCAGCCGCCATTGGAAGCCACCCGTTTCGCCGCTCACCTTCACCGCATGGCAGCTGACAGCAGGCGGCCTGCTTCTCATGCCGGCTGCCCTGATGTTGGAACCGATGATCCCGGTGCCGACCCTTGGCAACCTGATTGGCTTTGTCTATCTCGGTCTGATCGGCGCTGCCTTTACCTATCTGCTTTGGTTCCGTGGCCTTGCCCGCATTGGGCCGTCCGCGGCTTCAGCGCTCGGTTTCCTCAGCCCTGTTGTCGCCGTGCTGCTCGGTTGGAGCCTGCTGGGTCAAGGGCTGGATGGCGTGCAGGGTCTCGGCGTGGCGCTAGTTCTGGCAAGCGTCTGGGCAGCGCAGAAAAGTGCCGCCAAGGGCTGACGGGAAACACGCGGCCATCGCCCATCCTCGAAGGGTCTGGCGTCCGCACAAGACGCGCGATGATCGAGAAAGATACAACCTTCGAAACTAAAAGTTGACATATAGGCGCAATGCCTCTATTCATGGTTTATCGAATTTTGCTTGTTTAGCTTTGGTTATCGCGCCGCCTCGTGTGTGTGCTCTGGACGAACTTCCTTTCAAAAATCGCCACCATACTCTGCATCACGTCGTGATGCGGATAATCTCAACGCGCTATGAAAGGGTTCATCATGACCACTGGCACAGTAAAATGGTTTAATTCCACCAAGGGTTTCGGCTTCATCCAGCCTGACAACGGCGGCGCTGACGCCTTCGTTCACATCTCTGCCGTCGAACGCGCTGGCATGCGCGAAATCGTCGAAGGCCAGAAGATCGGCTACGACCTCGAGCGCGACGCAAAGTCGGGCAAGATGTCGGCCTGCAATCTTCAGGCTGCCTGAACAGAACGGGGTCCGTTTGCTTTGACCGCGGATGTACCGGCACTGTTGAACACATGATCCCGAATGAGGTCAGGCACTTGCCTGGCCTTTTTTTTGTTTTTGTCGAGCGAAGATCCAACTTGAGGAGGATTGATATGACTGAGACCTATAGCAAGCCGCGCCAGCAGGCCGAAATTGCTTTCGGCAAGACGCAATCGCAGTTCCTGTCGCGCGACCGCGCCCATGAGGAACTTGATGCCGTCGTCGTGGCCCGTGACGAAAAGACCCAGCGCCTGCGCGAAGCGCGTCTGGCCAAGGAAGAAGAAGCCCGTGCACTGGTGACTGCTGCACCGGCACCCAAGCGCGCCCGCAAGACATAAAAGACCCGCCCCGGCTGACCGGGACGAGCAATGTGGCAGAGAAAGCCATCCTTCTGTCGTCAGACAGGATTGTGTTTCACGCCCATTCGCCCTTGCGCATGACAGGCACTTTCGAGCCATCAGCGCGCATGCCATCGATATCCACCTTGTCGGACCCGATCATCCAGTCGATATGAATGAGCGAGGAATTGCCTCCCTGTGCGCGGATCTGATCCGGCGTCAAGGATGCGCCGTCGAGGAAGCATTTCGAATAGCACTGTCCCAGCGCGATGTGGCAGGAGGCATTCTCGTCAAACAGCGTGTTGTAGAACAGCACGCCCGAGGCTGAAATCGGCGAGGAATGCGGCACCAGCGCCACTTCGCCCAGGCGCCGTGCGCCTTCATCCGTATCCAGCACCTTGGTGAGCACGGTTTCGCCCTTTAAGGCCTTGGCCTCGACAATACGTCCGGCCTCAAAGCGCACCTGGATATTGTCGATCAGCGTTCCCTGGTGCGAAAGCGGCTTGGTGGAGGAAACGATGCCCTCCACCTTCAGCGCATGTGGCGTGGTGAACACCTCTTCCGTCGGGATATTGGGATTGCAGGTCACGCCATTCTTGGCGGTCGAAGCGCCGCCATGCCATTCATGACCATCGGCAAGACCGACGGTGAGATCCGTGCCGGGGCCGGTAAAATGCAGCGCGGCAAACCGTTCGCCGTTCAGCCAGCTGGACCGCTTCTTCAGATTGGCATTGTGGTCGTTCCAGGCGGCAATCGGATCCGGTGTGTTGATGCGCGAGGCCGAAAAAATCGCCTCCGCCAGCAGGTGAACGGCCTCTTCCTCGCTGACGCCGGGAAACACCTGGCGCGCCCAGGCCGGGTTGGGATAGGAGCAGATATGCCAGTTGATGTCGAAATTGGAGATCTTTTCCAGGGCCGGCTTATAGGCAATGGAATTGGCCTTGTTGGCGCGCGCCACTTTTTCCGGATCGGCACTGGCCAGCATCATCGGGTTTTCGCCGGAAATCGCCAAACGTGCAGCGCCCTGGTCATAGGCCTTGGCCATGCCCTCATAGAGCCAGCCTGACGCCTTGTCGAAGCTGGCATCCGGCGCATGGGCATAGCGGGCAAGCACGGTTTCTTCATCGGAATAGAAGGTGGTGACGAGACCGGCGCCGGCCTTGTAGGCATGGCTGGTGATGAGGCGCACGAGCGGCAGCGCGGAAATCGGCGCGGTGATGACGAGGTCCTGATGGCGCTGCAATTGCAGGCCGACCTTGACGGCGACTTCCGCCAGCCTGTCCAGTTTCACCGGGTCGATGGCGGTTTCGATCTTGGAATGAAGGGTCATGGGCTCAACCTGTCTTTCGCATTATTCAATCAGGACATTGTGGGGCGGGTGTGCGCATCGCTCAGCCCTCGGCAATGACGGCGGCGATGATGGCGTCAAGAAACCGCGCGGCATCGGTTGGGGAAAGCCGCAGCTGCAGCCCGCGCTGGCCGCCATTCACATAGACGAGCGGTTCGGACAGGGCGGTCGCTTCAATGGCTGTCGGCACGTTCTTTTTCTGGCCGAAGGGGCTGATGCCGCCCACCACGTAACCAGTCGTCTTTTCGGCAGAAGCGGGCTTCATCATGGCGGCGGATTTGCCGCCAAAGGCTGCGGCGAGTTTCTTCATCGACACTTCGCGATCCGAGGGCACGACGACGCAGACCGGTCTGCCATCCACCTCGGCCATCAGTGTTTTCAAGACGCGGTGCGGCTCCTCGCCGATCGCCTCTGCCGCCTGAAGGCCAATGCGCTCGGCACCGGGGTCGTAGTCATAGCTATGCGCCGTAAATGCGATGCCGGCCTTGGCAAGCGCCTGGGTGGCGCGCGTGGTCCTGGACATGAAAGGCCTATTGCGGTTCAGCGGGAGGAAAACAGGGCCTCATAGGTTTCAGGCTTGAAGCCGACCGTCAAGCCGCCATGGGTTTCCAGCACCGGCCGCTTGATCAGCGAGGGCTGCGCCTGCATCAGTGCGATCGCCTTGTCGCGGTCAAGGCCCGCTTTGTCTTCGTCCGATAGCTTGCGGAAGGTTGTGCCCGCCTTGTTGAGGATGGCTTCCCAGCCCAGCGCATCGGACCATGCCATGAGATGTGCAGAATCGATGCTGTCTGCCTTGTAATCATGGAACCGGTAGGCGACGCCATGGGCTTCCAGCCACAGGCGGGCCTTCTTCATCGTGTCGCAATTCTTGATTCCGTAGATAGTGATCATGCTGTCTCCTTCGTCGATTGGCGGCGCGATCTGGCGCGCAATGCTCAAGAAATTACCAAATGGTAAAGCTCCGATGTCGGGTCATGCACCTCTTGCATGGCTCCCATCGAACCTTGTGCGTTGCGGAAACCCGCCTCGAATCCCATATTTAGGGCATCACAAAGGAGATGAACATGTCTACGAAGATCAACAGCATGCGCGGTGGCTTTATCGGTCGTGCCATCGCTGTTTTCGGTGCAGCCGCTGCCGCTTCCGCCGCCGTTGAAGGTGGTCGCAAGCCCCAGTCGCGCGACCTGGTGACGCTTGGCATCGACCCCAAGGCATTCGACAACATGTAATGTGACCGGCTGGCTGGCCCGCATTCAGGCGGGCCGGGCAGCGATCAATGGGGAGGTGTATGCGCGTGCCCCAAAGCCCCGCAGATCACGCCTTTTAGAAGGGGTGCTGTTGGCGATGCAAAGCCAAAAAGCATACTTTGGCATATCTGCCGCTTTTTTACGCCCTTAAGTTGCCGTTAAACATGTTGGAGCATTCTTTCGCAAACCGCGGGAGGACGTGTTGAACGCGCTTGCACAGAATACAGACAATCAAGACACGAAAACACCCGGTGATGAGGCGCTTCGCCATGCGGTCGCAAAGCTGGCCCAGGAGGCTTCGGCGCTCGGTCTGCATCTGGTGGATATCGCTGGAACGATCCAGGATACAGCCGCACAGTCCTCCGAGCAGACCGCTTTTCTGACCCGTGCCACGGGTTCGGCGCAATCCATTGCGGCAGCCAACCGTCAGGTGGCGCAGGCGCTGGGCGAAACCGACAAACTGGCCAGCAGCGCACGCACCGTGCTGGGCGAGCAGGCCAAGCAACTGGATGGTTCCATCCACGCCATCGACCACATGGTCACGGCATCGCAGGATATAGGCACGGAAATCCGCTCGTTTTCCGCCGCACTTGCCGATGTTGGCCGGCTTGCCGATGAGATCGGCACGATCGCGCGCCAGACCAATCTTCTGGCGTTGAACGCCGCTATCGAAGCAGCGCGGGCCGGAGATGCTGGCAAGGGCTTTGCCGTGGTGGCTTCCGAAGTGCGTGCTCTGTCGCTTCAGACCTCTCAAACGACATCGTCGATCCAGCAGACCTTGCTGCATCTCAGCCAGCGCATCGAAAAACTGATCATCGCGGGCGAGGGCGCACGGGTTTCTGCCGAGGGTGTGAAATCCACGGCCATGGACGTGCAGGGCTCCTTCCACGAGGTGGAACAGGTGATGGCGCGCATTCTGGACGGCGCCTCGGCGCTCGCTCAAACCACGGAAAGCGTCGATCGCGAATGCAGCGAATTTGCCGGCACGATTGCCGTGACTGCCGGTGCAGTGCTGAAATCCAATGACCAGTTGCAGAAGGCCTCTGCTCGCGTTGGTGAAGTGGTGACGATTTCCGAGAGGATGATCCAAGCCACCGCAAGTGCCGGCCTCGAAACCCCCGATACACCCTATATCAACAGCGTGATGCAGATTGCCGGCGAGGTCAGCCGGTTGTTCGAAGAGGCGGTGCGCAGCGGCCGTATCGATATGGGCGCGCTGTTTGACCGGCGATATCGGCCGATTGCCGGATCCGACCCGGTGCAATATCTCGCACGCTTTACCGACTTTACCGATGCCGTGCTGCCGCCCTTGCAGGAGCGGGTGGCGGCAAGCGACGAGCGCATCGCCTTCTGCGCCGCCATCGACGAGAATGGCTACCTGCCGACCCATAACAAGAAATTCTCGCAGCCGCAGCGTTCCGGTGACGTGACCTGGAATACGGCCAATTGTCGCAACCGGCGCATTTTCAACGATCGTGTCGGCCTTGCAGCCGGTCGCAGCAATGCGCCGTTTCTGCTGCAGACCTATCGCCGCGATATGGGCGGCGGGCAGTTCGTGCTGATGAAGGATATTTCGGCACCGATCAGCGTCAATGGCCGGCACTGGGGCGGCATGCGGCTGGCCATCCGCGCCTGAAACCCGTGCGCTCTCATGCCTTTGGCGCCATGGCCGACCAGGTGGGCCGGCTGACATTCTGCAAGAGTTCAGGCGCCACGCCATCGATGCGGGCCATCACCGCCTTTGCCAGTTCACGGCCGGCTTGGCGGACATCCTCGTTGATCGTGTGGATTTCGGGGCGGATCCAGTTGAGGAATTCGGCCGATTGTTTTGACACCAGATCGACCTCGACACCCAGCTGCTTGCCCGCCGCTTCCAGCCCGGCAATCATCGCGATGCTGGAACTGCCGCTGATCGAGATGATGCCGTCCGGCGGATCGGCCGAGCGCATCAGCGCCTCCATATGGGTGCGCACATCATCAAGCGGCGCCTCGCTGGTCAGGCGGCCCATGGCGGTCTCGGTGGCGCCGAATTGGGCCAGCGCCCGCTCGAAACCGTTTCGCGTGTGCAGGTAGTAGGAAAGCTTGGAGGGCGGGGCGAGCAGCGCAATGCGCCGGCGCCCACGCAAGACAAGCCTTTCCACCGCCTGAAAAGCGAAGCTCTCATTGTCGAAATCATAATAGGGATGCACGATGCCCATATCCGTGCGGCCATGGGTGGCGAAGGGGAAGTTCCGCTCGCTCATCAGCATGACGCGCGCATCATCGGGCGCCGTGCGGGAAATGATCATGCCATCTGCCGAGCCCGTGTCGAGAATATAGCGGATCGGCACCATCGGATCCTTCTGGTGCGCATGCGGGGTCAGCACCAGGTGATACTGGGTGCCTGCCAGAACCTCGGAAATACCGAACATCATCTGGCTGGTGAAGCCCATCAGCTCTTCCTCGATGGACAGCACCAGCGCAATGACATTGGTCTTGCCGGTGCGCAGGCGCACGCCCGCCCGATTGGGCTGGTAGCCGAGTTGTGCCGCCACCAGCCGCACGCGCTCCTTGGTATCGGCGCCGATATCCGGCGCATCCTTCAGCGCCCGCGATACGGTCGTGATGCCAAGCCCGGTCATATAGGCGATCGTTTTCAATGTCGGACGTCCGCCCGATGCCGGCTGCCTCAGCGGCTTTGAGATAATGCTGTCATCCATGCGTCTTCACCCGATTCCAAGCGACCGACTATAGTTCCTCCGGCGTGACGTGGAAACAGTGCGCCCCCTGCGGTCTAACCCTCTCCCAAATTTCATAACTGTAACGTTGCAGTGACTTTGTCGAGTGGGCTTTCACGGCGCAGTCCTGTCCGATCAATTTTGGATTGTACAACGCAAACGCACAGGTGATGCTGCAACTGCGAAATAAAGACCTTCTCAAAAATCGCGAAAAAAGTATAAAAACCAAAACTTTGATCCGAAGTTCTCCCAGGGCGGCTTCTCAAGTTGACCACAATCATTGAGGGAAAGTCTATAGGTTAAAAAATTTTACAAGGATTAGAGGTTGCGTCGTCGGTGAACTTGGCATAGCTTTTTTACGGCAACGTTTCAGTGAGGGAGGAGACTCATGAATATGCGTGCATTGAGAGCGATACTCGTGGCCAGTGTGATGCTGCCTGCGGTTCATGCAAGCGCGACGGACCTGGAAGTAACCCATTGGTGGACATCGGGCGGAGAGGCGGCGGCGGTGAAGGAACTCGCCACGGCCTTCGATGCCACGGGCAACAAATGGATCGATGGCGCGATCGCCGGTTCCGGCGGCACCGCCCGCCCGATCATGATCAGCCGCATTACCGGTGGCGACCCGATGGGTGCCACCCAGTTCAACCATGGCCGCCAGGCCGAGGAACTGGCCAAATCCGGCATGATGCGCGACCTGACGGCGGTTGCCGAAAAGGAAAAATGGAAGGACATCATCAAGCCGGCCAGCCTGCTTGCCAGCTGCACGATCGACGGCAAGATCTATTGCGCGCCGGTCAATATCCATTCCTGGCAATGGCTGTGGCTGTCCAATGCCGCCTTCAAGACGGCAGGCGTTGCCGTGCCGAAGAACTGGGACGAGTTCGTCGCAGCGGCACCGGCGCTTGAAAAGGCGGGCATTATTCCGCTCGCCATCGGCGGCCAGCCCTGGCAGAGCACCGGCGCCTTCAACGTGCTGATGATCGCCATTGCCGGAAAGCCCACCTTCGAGAAGGTGTTCTCCGACAAGGACGAAAAGGTCGCGGCCGGTCCCGAGATCGCCAAGGTGTTCAAGGCTGCCGACGATGCGCGCCGTATGTCCAAGGGCAGCAATGTGCAGGACTGGAACCAGGCGACCAATATGGTGATCACCGCCAAGGCTGGCGGCCAGATCATGGGTGACTGGGCGCAGGGTGAGTTTGCGCTCGCCAAGCAGAAGGCCGGAGTCGATTATACCTGCCTGCCGGGCCTGGGTGTGAACGAAGTGATCTCGACCGATGGCGATGCCTTCTACTTCCCCGTTCTAAAGGACGCGGCAAAGTCCAAGGCGCAGGAAGCTCTGGCCTCCACCATTGTCAGCCCGAAGGTACAGGTGGCCTTTAACCTGAAAAAGGGATCGCTGCCGATCCGTGGCGATATCGATCTTGCCGCGGCCAATGACTGCATGAAGAAGGGTCTGGAGATCCTTGCCAAGGGCAATGTGGTGCGAAGCGTCAACCAGCTGGTTTCCGCCGATACCCAGAAGCAGCTCGAGGATCTGTTCTCCGAATTCTTCGCTAAGCCCTCGATGACACCGGTTGATGCGCAGAAGCGCTTTGCCGCGATCATCGCCTCTGCCGACTGACAATGTCTTGACGGCACCGGCAGGTGTTTGCGCCTGCCGGATCGCCATGCCGAAGCGATGGAAGGCATGGCGCCCGCAAGGATCGTGGCTGCTGAAATGCGGCCGCTGTCCGGTCCGCTCTGTGCCTGTGGCACGGTTGGGGCCTAAAATTGCAGCCAATGAGGAGGATCCTGCCGCATGCGGTCTCATGTGCCGGCTGGCCGGCCAAGCCAGCTCTTTCGAAACCTGAATTCCAAGATCGCCTCCATCCCGATGATCTTGATCGCCGTTGGCGTGTTTCTCGGCGGCACGATCTGGACAGTGCTTTACTCGTTCACGCGTTCTGGCCTTTTGCCGCGCCTGTCCTTTGTCGGGCTCGACCAGTATGAGCGGCTATGGGCTGCCCCGCGCTGGATCATCTCGATCCAGAATCTGGCGATCTACGGCATTCTGTCGCTGATCTTCAGCCTGGCCATCGGCTTCCTGCTGGCGGCGCTGATGGACCAGAAGATCCGCTTCGAAAACACTTTCCGAACGATCTTCCTTTACCCCTTTGCGCTGTCCTTCATCGTCACGGGCCTGGTCTGGCAATGGATCCTCAACCCGGAATATGGCGTGCAATCCGTCGTGCGCAGCCTTGGCTGGACGACATTTGAATTCGATCCTCTCTACAATCCCGAGATCGTCATCTATGGCGTGCTGATAGCCGGCCTGTGGCAGGGCACGGGGCTGGTCATGTGCCTGATGCTGGCCGGTCTTCGCGGTATTGACGAGGATATCTGGAAGGCCTCGCGCGTCGATGGCATCCCCATGTGGAGAACCTACATCTTCATCGTCATTCCGATGATGCGACCGGTCTTTATCACCACGCTGGTGATCATCGCGAGCGGCATCGTCAAGGTCTATGATCTGGTGGTGGCGCAGACGAGCGGCGGACCGGGCATCGCCTCGGAAGTGCCGGCAAAATACGTCTATGACTACATGTTCCAGGCACAGAATCTCGGCCAGGGCTTTGCCGCCTCGACCATGATGCTGCTGACGGTGGCCATCATCATCATCCCCTGGGCCTATCTTGAATTTGGAGGAAGGAAGCGTGGCTAATTCAAGCGCTCTCCAGTCCGCCACTTCCGGTCCCGACGCCCTGTCGGGCAGGCTTGGGTCCGGTCCGAGCGGCCGCAAGCCCCGCCGTATGCTGTCGCGCCGCAACATCATCCTTTACGGGTTGCTGGGCCTGGCCGCTCTCTATTATCTCTTGCCGCTCTACGTGATGATCGTCACCTCCATGAAGGGCATGCCCGAAATCCGCCTGGGCAATATTTTCTCGCCGCCGGTGGAAATTACCTTCGAGCCCTGGGCAAAGGCCTGGTCCAGCGCCTGTACCGGCTTGAATTGCGATGGGCTTTCGCGCGGCTTCTGGAACTCGGTGCGCATTCTCGTGCCCTCCGTCGCCGTGTCGATCGCGGTCGCCTCGGTCAGCGGCTATGCGCTTGCCAACTGGCGCTTCAAGGGCTCGAACGTGTTCTTCTCGATCCTCATCGTCGGCGCCTTCATTCCCTATCAGGTGATGATCTATCCAATCGTCATCCTGCTGAGGGAACTGGGCATTTACGGCACGCTGACCGGCCTCGTCATCGTCCACACCATCTTTGGCATGCCGATCCTGACGCTGCTGTTTCGCAATTATTTCACCTCGCTGCCGGAAGAACTGTTCAAGGCGGCACGCATTGATGGCGCGGGCTTCTGGCAGATCTATTTCCGCATCATGCTGCCCATGGCGCTGCCGATCTTCGTCGTGGCGATGATCCTGCAGGTGACCGGCATCTGGAACGACTTCCTGTTCGGGGTCGTGTTCACCCGCCCCGACAGCTATCCGATGACCGTGCAGCTCAACAATATCGTCAATTCCGTTCAGGGGGTGAAGGAATACAATGTCAACATGGCCGCCACGCTGCTGACCGGTGCTGTGCCCCTCATCGTCTATTTCGTCTCCGGCAGATTGTTTGTCCGCGGTATTGCCGCCGGCGCAGTAAAGGGCTGATTTCCATGGCCAATAGCGTTTCCATTCGTGACCTCTCCCTATCCTTCGGGGCTGTTACGGTTCTCAAAGACCTCAACCTCGATATTCACGATGGCGAGTTCATCGTGCTGCTTGGCTCGTCGGGCTGCGGCAAGTCCACGCTTTTGAACTGCATTGCCGGCCTGCTGGAGCCGACGGAAGGGCAGATCTTCATCAAGGACCGCAATGTCACCTGGGAAGAGCCGAAGGATCGCGGCATCGGCATGGTGTTCCAGTCCTATGCGCTTTATCCGCAGATGAGCGTGGAAAAGAACCTCTCCTTCGGCCTGCAAGTGGCCAAGGTGCCAAAGGCGGAAATTGACAAGCGCGTGGCGCGAGCATCGGAAATCCTGCAGATCGGCCCGCTTTTAAAGCGCAAGCCGGCGGAATTGTCCGGCGGTCAGCGCCAGCGCGTCGCGATCGGCCGGGCGCTGGTGCGCGATGTCGATGTCTTTCTGTTTGACGAGCCGCTGTCCAATCTCGATGCCAAGCTGCGCTCGGAACTGCGCGTCGAAATCAAGCGGCTGCACCAGCAGTTGAAGAACACGATGATCTATGTGACGCATGACCAGATCGAGGCGCTGACGCTGGCCGATCGCATCGCCATCATGAAAAGTGGTGTCATCCAGCAGCTGGATGATCCGATCGTTATCTACAACAAGCCGAAAAACCTGTTCGTTGCCGGTTTCATCGGCTCGCCCTCGATGAATTTCCTCTCTGGCGAAATAGTTGAGGAAGGCGGTCGTGCGGCCTTTCGCACCCATGGTACCAGTTTCTCGCTGGAAGGCTATCAGACATCCGAGCCGTTGAAGGCCGGGCGCAAGGTCGTGTTGGGCGTGCGGCCGGAGCATATCGCCGTTGATAGCGATATCATGCACAGCGAGGTGCACGAGGCGATTGTAGATATCGAGGAGCCGATGGGGGCCGATAATCTTTTGTGGCTGAACCATGCGGGACACCTGATGTCGGTGCGTATTGGCGGCGCTCGCCGCTATTCCCCCGGAGCAAAGGTGCGCATGGCCTTCGACATGAGCATGGCATCGCTGTTTGATGCCGAGACGGAAGATCGCATCTGATGGTCGTGCCGTGCAGACAGAATGCCCTCTCTGGCCTGCCGGCCATTTCCCCCACACGGGGGGAGACCGCGAGCCGCTATCGGTCCAGTTCCACCATCGATGTCGTGATTGTCTCGCTTCTCCCCCCTTGTGGGGGAGATGGCGGCAGCCAGAGGGGGCCTTTGACCGCAAAGAATGGCCCGAAAGGCAAAGTCCAATGACTGTTCTTGATCTCGCAGGCACCTGGCAGCTTTCGTCGCTGGACGGGCAAACCACGGCACCGATGCCCATTCCGGGCGATGTGCACACGGCACTGAAGACAGCTGGCGCGATCGTCGATCCCTATGTCGGGCGCAATGAACAAGAGCTGGACTGGGTGGCAGTCAAGGACTGGAAGATCGAGCGGGATTTCACGCTGCCGGAGACCGGCGGCGACTGGTATCTGGACATCGACAATCTCGATACGGTTGCCACGGTAGAGATCAATGGGTTTACGGTTTTACACGCAGATAACTGCTTTCGCCGTTACAGACCTGATGTTTCCAAGGCGTTGCAGGCGGGCGAAAACCGCATCCGTATTGTGTTCCATTCGAGCATTCGCGAAGGGGCAGAGCGGCAGGCGGCCCAGCCTTTCTATATTCCTTATTCCACCGCCAATTCTCCCATTCCCAACGGCAATATGCTGCGCAAGCCGCAATGCCATTTCGGCTGGGACTGGAATATCGCGCTGGCACCGCTTGGGCTTTACGGCACGATTGCGCTGAAGAAGCTGGAGCCGGCGCGCATCGAGCATGTGGTGGTGAGCCAGGCGCATGCGGCCGAACAGGTGGATGTGACGGTGGAGGTGGCACTGTTTGCCGCGGCCGAAAGCCTTGTGCCGCTGGTGCTGACGCTGGGCGATGATCAGATACGGATCGATATTGCGGTGCAGCCGGGTGAAACCAAGGTAAGCCATGTCTTTCGTATTCTCTCGCCGCGCCTCTGGTGGCCAGCCGGCAGCGGTGCGCAGGCGCTGTATGATCTGACGGTCGAAATCCCGTCCGAGACGGTGAAACGACAGATCGGCCTTCGCACGGTGGAGCTTTTGACGGACAAGGACGAGGCGGGCAACCGCTTTGCATTTCGCATCAATGGCCGCGAGATCTTCTGCCGCGGTGCCAACTGGATCCCCGCCGATGCGCTGTTCTCGCTGGCGAGCGAGGAGAAGACGCACGACCTGCTGCAATCGGCCGTCGATGCCCATATGAACATGATCCGTGTCTGGGGCGGTGGCTTCTATGAAGCCGACTGGTTCTACGATCTCTGCGACCGGATGGGGCTGATGGTCTGGCAGGATTTCCAGTTCTCCTGCAATCTCTACCCCTCAACGCCGGATTTTCTCGAGAATGTCGCCCAGGAGGTGGATTATCAGGTGCGGCGGCTCGTTTCGCATCCCTCCATCGTGCTCTGGTGCGGGGATAATGAACTGGTCGGTGCGCTGACCTGGTTTCAGCAATCCATCGAAAACCGCGACCGCTATCTCGTCTCCTATGACCGGCTGAACCGCACCATCGAGCAGGCGCTGCAAAAGGCATCACCGCAGGCCATATGGTGGCCGTCGAGCCCGGCTTCCGGCTATCTGGACTATGGTGATGCCTGGCATGCTGATGGTTCCGGCGACATGCATTACTGGTCGGTCTGGCACGAGAACAAGCCCTTTGCCGACTATCGCAAGGTGCGCCCGCGCTTCTGTTCGGAATTCGGTTTCCAGTCCTATACCTCGCTACCGGTCATCCGCAGCTATGCGAGCGAAAGCGACATGAACATTGCCTCGCCGGTGATGGAACTGCACCAGAAGAATGTCGGTGGCAACGAACGGATCGCGGCCACCATGTTCCGCTATTTCCGCTTTCCGCAAGGCTTTGCAAATTTCGTCTATCTCTCCCAGGTGCAGCAGGCGCTCGCCATCCAGACCGCCGTCGATTACTGGCGCTCGCTGAAACCCCATTGCATGGGCACGCTCTACTGGCAGCTGAACGACACCTGGCCGGTGGCCTCCTGGTCGAGCCTCGATCATGGCGGCAGCTGGAAAGTGCTGCATTACATGGCACGCCGCTTTTTCCAGCCCGTTGCGATGGCCGCCATTCCCTCCGAGGATGGCTGCGACATCACCATGTCGCTGGTCAACGATACGCCAGAGGATGTGACGGTCAGCCTTGCCCTGTCCTTGCTGACGCTGGCTGGTGAGCGCCGGACGTTGAAAGACGTGGATGCCGTCTGCTCACCGGATGCGGCAGTGAGTGTTGCGACGATTGCGGTCTGCGACATTCCGCCGGACTGCCTGCTCTCCTGGCGCTTCACCGCCAGCAACGGCATGGGCGGCGAGGGGCATCATGTGCCCGGCACCTATAAAGGGCTCGATCTTTTGCCGGCGCAGCTGACGATGAGTATTTCGCCTGCACCAGACGGCGGCTTCGACATTCTGATGCAGGCGGCAGGCCTTGCGCTGTTCGTGATGATCGAGACCGAAACGCCAGGCCGTTTTTCAGACAATGCCT
This sequence comes from Rhizobium sp. FY34, assembly GCF_005222845.1. Taxonomy (GTDB): domain Bacteria; phylum Pseudomonadota; class Alphaproteobacteria; order Rhizobiales; family Rhizobiaceae; genus Neorhizobium. Next base: position 265,227 of record NZ_STFZ01000007.1, read on the forward strand.
TCGACCTTGCCGCTGGCGAGAACCGGCGCATCACATTTATGCCCGCCGGCCTTTGCGACGGCGTGCCTGAGTTTCGCATTTATGACCTGCAATCCTGCTGCATGGCAGGCTGAGTTTTCGAGTTCAAAAGAGGGGCGGAATAGGCCCAGGAGGACGACATGACGACATTGGGTTTCCAGCTTTACAGCGCGCGCAACTTTCCGCCTCTGTCCGAGGTCCTGAAAAAACTGGCGCAGGCGGGTTACGGACAGGTGGAAGGCTATGGCGGCATCTACGGTGCCATGGACGAGCCGGCGCTGCAGGCCCTGCGGTCTGATCTGGACGAATCGGGCCTCACCATGCCGACCGGCCATTTCGGCATCGATATGCTGGAAAAGGAGCCGAGGCGGGTGCTGAAGATCGCAAAGACGCTGGGCATGCAGGCGATTTACTGCCCCTATCTTCTGCCCGACCAGCGGCCCAGCGATGCGAGCGGCTGGTGCGCCTTTGGCCAGCGGCTAGGCGAAGCCGGCAAGTCCTTCCAGGATGCGGGCTTTGTGTTCGGCTGGCACAATCATGATTTCGAGTTCCAGACTCTGGCCGATGGTTCCACGCCGCAGGAGCAAATCTTTGCCGGCGGGCCGGATCTGGCCTGGGAGGCCGATATCGCCTGGGTGATCCGCGGCGGTGCCGATCCGTTTGCCTGGATCGAAAGCTACGGCAAGCGCATTCGCGCCGTGCATGTGAAGGATATCGCGCCACAAGGCGAGAATGCCGACGAGGATGGTTGGGCGGATGTTGGCCACGGCACGGTGCCCTGGGCAGACCTGATGGTGGCGCTGAAGAAGACGCCGGCCAAGCATTTCGTCGTTGAACACGACAATCCCAAAGATCTCGACCGGCTGATCATGCGGTCGATCGCTTCCTTTGACAGCTACTGATTTTTTTTGAAGGCAAAATCCCATGGCCAAGGAACTCGGCGTCGGCATCCTCGGATGCGGCAATATTTCCACCACCTATCTTTCGCTGGCGCCGCTGCTTCGCGGCCTCAACATGCTGGCCTGCGCGGATCTCAACCGCAGTGCCGCCGAACTGCGCGCCACGGAATATGGCATTGCGGCGCAGTCCATCGAGGACCTGCTTGAGAATGATGCGCTCGACGTGATCGTCAATCTCACCATTCCCGGCTCGCATTTTGCCGTGTCCAAGGCCATTCTGGAGGCCGGAAAGCACGTCTATTCGGAAAAGCCGCTGGTTCTTTCGCTGGAAGAAGGCGAGGAGTTGCGGGCGCTTGCCAAGGCCAAGGGGCTGGCCATCGGCTGCGCGCCGGATACTTTTCTGGGCGGTTCGCACCAGTTGGCCCGCAAGCATATCGATGAGGGCGGCATCGGTCGCATCACGTCTGGGACCTGCCATGTAATGAGCCCCGGCATGGAAATGTGGCATCCCAATCCCGGCTTCTTCTTCCTGGCCGGCGGCGGCCCGATCCTCGATCTCGGCCCCTATTACATCGCCAATCTCATCAACCTTATCGGGCCGGTGAAGCGTGTGTGTGCGCTCACTTCCATGGCAAGCACAACGCGCACCATCACCAGCCAGCCGCTGGCTGGCCAGACCATTCCGGTTGAAACGCCGACCAATATCCATGCGCTGCTGGAATTTGAAAACGGTGCGACGATCACGCTGTCGGCCAGCTGGGATGTCTGGTCGCATCGCCACGCCAATATGGAGCTTTATGGTACGGAAGGTTCGATCTTCGTGCCGGATCCGAATTTCTTCGGCGGCACGGTGGAAGCCTCCGGCCGCAACATGGATATCCAGCCGCTGGCAGGATGGGATCATCCGTTCGGCAAGGATAACCAGGAAAGCCCGCGCGGGCCGCGCGCCAATTACCGCACGGCAGGCCTTGCCGACATGGCGATGGCGCTGATCGACGGGCGCGATCCGCGCTGCTCGCTGGAGCGCACGCTGCATGGCATCGATGTGATGACCGGTATTCTGAAATCCGGCGAGGAGGGGCGGTTCGTCGATATGGTCACGACCTGCACCCAACCGGCCGCACTGGGTATCGAAGAGGCTCTTGCGCTTCTGCGCTGAGACCGCCGGTCGGCCGCGTTTGGGGACAAGGCGCGGCCGGCTGTGCAGGACCGGACAATCGTGAGGAGGAGCATCGGATGATCCGCAATCCCATTCTGCCGGGTTTCAACCCGGACCCATCCATCTGCCGTGTCGGCGAGGATTACTATATCGCCACCTCCACCTTCGAATGGTATCCGGGCGTGCAGATCCATCACTCGCGCGATCTCGTCAACTGGAGGCTGGTGCGCCGTCCGCTGGAGCGCAAGAGCCAGCTCGACATGCGCGGCAATCCCGACAGTTGCGGCATCTGGGCGCCTTGCCTGTCTTATGCGGACGGGCTGTTCTGGCTCGTCTATACCGATGTGAAGCGCCTTGATGGAAACTTCAAGGATGCGCATAATTACATCGTGACGGCAGAGACGATCGATGCTGAATGGTCCGATCCCGTCTATGTGAATTCCTCCGGCTTTGATCCTTCGCTGTTTCATGATGAGGACGGGCGCAAATGGTTCGTCAACATGCAGTGGAACCACCGCACGGAAAGCTATGGCGGGGCACCCAAGCATCCGGCATTTGACGGTATCCTGCTGCAGGAATGGGATGCGCAGACACAAAGGCTGAAAGGCCCGATCACCAATATCTTTCCCGGCAGTCCGCTCGGGCTGGTCGAGGCGCCGCACCTCTTCAAGCGCAATGGCTGGTACTATCTGACGACGGCCGAAGGCGGCACCGGCTATGATCATGCCGTGACCATGGCACGCTCTCGCTTTATCGATGGGCCTTACGAGATGCATCCGCACATGCATCTGATGACCTCCAAGGACAATCCGGAAGCCGTTCTGCAAAGGGCCGGCCATGGGCAGTATGTCGAGACACCGCAAGGTGAGGCTTACCATACGCATCTGTGCGGCAGGCCGCTTGCGCCAAAGCGTCGCTGCACGCTGGGGCGCGAAACGGGCCTGCAGAAATGCGTCTGGCGCGACGATTGGCTCTATCTCGCCCAAGGTGGCGTGGTGCCGGCTGTGGAGGTGGAGGCGCCAACGGATGCCGTGCCCGAGGTGAAGCCGGCACGCGTAACCTATGCATTCCACGGCCCGGCGCTGCCGGATGATTTTCAGTGGCTGCGCACGCCCGAGCCGGAGCGGATCTTCTCGCTGACGCAGTGCCCCGGCCATTTGCGGCTTTACGGGCGCGAAAGCATCGGCTCCTGGTTCGAGCAGGCGCTGGTGGCGCGCCGGCAGGAACATCACAGCTTTCGGGCCGAAACCGTGCTGGAATTTCAGCCGGAAACCTATCAGCAGGTGGCGGGGCTGACGCATTACTACAATCGCCACAAGTTCCATGCACTGGTCGTCACGCTGCATGAGAAGCTTGGTCGTGTGGTGACCATCTTCACCTGCCCCGGCGATTTCCCGCATGGTCGCATGCAATTTCCGGTGGGAAGCGGAGAGGCCGTGGCCGATGGTCCCGTGCATCTGGCCCTGGAGGTGCGGGAGAATGACCTGCAATTCTTTACCCGGTCAGGGGAGGGCAGCAACTGGCAGCCCATCGGGCCTGTGCTGGATGCAGGGGTGATTTCCGACGAAGGTGGCCGCGGTGAACATGGTTCGTTTACCGGCGCCTTTGCAGGCATGGTCGCCTTCGACATTACCGGGCGGGCAAAGCCTGCCGATTTCGACCATTTTGTCTACGAGGGCTTGTAGCCTTGGCTTGAAGGGGAGCGGACAGCACAGATTGCGCGCCTAGCGACGTGAGCCTATAGTTGACTGAAATTATCATCTATTCTAGCGTCGTGTAGTCGGCTGTTTTTCGCCGGCTACAGCAAGCAGTCGCACATCCATGCGCATGGCTTGACCCAATTCTTGCGAGACGAAAGATCCGAACCATGGCCGATGCAACCCTTCCCCACTTCATGGCCAGTGCCGAAATCTCCAGCCTGACCTTTGCTTCTCTGCGCCAGACGCTGATCGAAGAGGCTGCTGAGCATGACCTTCCCATCGTGACCGATACCGGGGATGCTGTGCGCTGTCGCACCGCTTTTGGTGATGTCAGCGCCTTTGCCACTGGAGAGGGTGTGCGGCTTGAGATCAGCGCGCCGAGCGAGTCCTTTCTGTCGGAATTGAAGGACGCGATCATCGTGCATCTGGCCGAAGCGGTGCCGCAACTGATGCGGGGCCTGCAATGGTCAGATGCCGCACCGGCCGGTAGCCTGCCAAAGAATTTCCGTTTCGCAACCGTGGTTGATCTCCAGCCGCTGGGTCCGCTCTTCCTGCGGGTGACCCTGCAGAGCCACGATCTTGACGACTATACCAGCCAGTCCATCCATTTTCGCCTAGCCCTGCCGCCGGCGGGTCTCGCAGATGTCACCTGGCCAAGCCTGGATGCCGATGGCCAGACGATATGGCCGCAGGGGGAAAATGCGCTGCATCGCCCCGTCTATACGGCGCGCAGTTGCGATGCGGCGGCAGGCTTGCTGGTGTTTGACGTCTATCTGCATGATGGCGGGCGCGTGACCGAATGGCTGCGCACCCGGCCGCTCGGGGTCACCATCGGCATGACCGGGCCGGGCGGTAGCGGCCAGCTGGATGAAGAACTTGTCTATATGTTTGCCGATGAGACGGGCTTCCCGGCCATGGCGCGCATTCTCGAGAATCTTTCACCGCATGCGAAAGGCGAAGCTTACTTCGAATCGGAAAACGGAATCCCGTCGGATTATCCCGTTATCGCGCCCGATGGCATTGTGCTCCACTGGTTGAAGCGTGGTGACGGCCTGCCAATTGCCGATCTGGCTGTTCAGCGCATGGCGGAGGAAGAGGGCGGCTTTCTCTGGGTCGCGGCAGAAAAGGGTGGTGTTACCCGGTTGCGTCAGGCGCTTGCATCCCAGCTGAAGACGCGTGGCACGCGCAAATACGTATCAGCCTACTGGCAGCGCTGAGCGAACGTTCTTCTCTCGTATAAAACCTGGTCTACCGGCTGCCCGATGTTGCCGTAGCGTTGTTCTCTGCGCAAGCACCCCTTTTTGTCTTTCGCACGAACATGGTTCTTCTTTCATCCAGAGATGAATACCGCATCCGATATCAGCTTCGGGCAAGCCAGTCTGGCTATGCCTTGCTCTGTCCTATGGCAGGTGGTGGGTTCTGCGACCGGCTTCAGGGGCAGGGGAATGGCTGTTGCCGATCGATGTGCAGGCTTGCTGCATGGACGACAGCATGGCCTGCTATGCTTGAGTTGAAGAACGAATTTTGATTACCAATCAAGGGTTTCCAGTATGAGCTCGGTCATTCCTTCCCTGAGCACCAGTCAGATTAGATCGCTGTCCACGGCGGCGGTTGCTGCGTGGAACACGGAAGATGTGGCGCTGCTCTCGACCAAGCAGATGCAGGTTTTGACCTCTGCCCAGATCGCGGCACTGGATACGGAAGATGTCAATGTTCTCAGCACAGATCAGCTTGGCGCGATTGCCAAGAGCGCCGTCGTCGGATTGACGCTCGATCAGTTGGCCGTGCTTGACAAGCTTGATGTGGAAGCACTGCGCACCGACCAGATCGCGGCGCTGACCGCCAAGCAGCTCGGCGCCTTCTCCACGCTTCAGGCCGAGGCGCTGACGGTATCGCAGGTGCGGACCTTGAGTTCGGTGCAGCTTGCAGCCCTTGGCCCGGATGATATTGCCACGTTTTCCAGTGCCGATATTGCCGTCATCACCAGCAAGTCGATCGCTGGCCTAACGACGGATAGTGTCGCCTCCCTGTCCACCGCGCAGCTTGGTGCGCTGACCGCCAATGCTGTCTCCGGCATGACGACGGCGCAGCTGCGCGCGCTGTCCACTGCGCAGATCGATTCCCTTTCGGCGGATCAGGTGCGTGCGCTGACGTCGAAGCAGCTGGCAGCCCTGACTACCGAGCAGCTTGCGACCTGGTCAACGGCACAGATTGGCGCCATCAGCACGCTTGCCATTCCAGGCCTGACAACCGCGCAGATCTCGGCACTGACCCCCGCCCAGATGGACGGATTTTCCACCACGCAGATCAAGGTCTTGAGCTCGACGCAGGTTTCGGCGATCGGGACAGAACAGCTGGTTGCCTTCGATGCCTCGGAGATCGCCACCATTAGCAGCAAGGCGGTGGCCGGTCTTTCCACGGCGGTGATTGCCAGCCTCTCGGCAACGCAGGTCACGGCTCTGACCGCCGGTGCACTGTCGGGTCTGACCACCGCGCAGGTAGCCAGTCTTTCCTCCGACCAGATGAATGTGCTCTCGACCTTGCAGATGAAGGCCTTGACGGCAAAGCAGGTAAAGGCGCTTTCCGCGGATATCGTGGCGGGTCTGTCGACCGCGCAGATCGCAGCCATCAGCACCTCCAGCGTGACAGGTCTTTCCACCCTGCAGATGGCCGCGCTTTCCACGGCCCAGGCCGATGCACTATCGGCGCAGCAGGTGGCCGCGCTCAGCGCAGCGCAGCTTGCAGCGCTCGGCGTCGATGGATTGGCAACCTTCACGGCGGCCGATATGGCCGCCATTACATCCAAGGCCGTGGCCGGCCTCTCCACCGATACGGTTGCATCCCTGACCACCGGGCAGATTGCCGCTCTGGCGACCGCTGCCATTGCCGGCCTGACGACGGCACAGATGGCGGTATTCTCCACCGCCCAGGCCCAGGCGCTGTCGGTAGCGCAGGTCAAGCTCTTGAGCTCGGCGCAGGTGGCGGCCCTTGGTCCCGACAATCTTTCGACGTTTACAGCGGAAGAAATCGCCACTCTGTCCAGCAAGTCGGCGGCGGGTCTTTCCACGGAAGATATGGCACGGCTCAGCACGGCCCAGGTTGCAGCGCTCAGCACCAGTGCTGTTGCCGGCCTGTCGACGGCGTTGATCACCATCATGTCGACCGAGCAGATCGAGGCTCTGTCCAGCGCGCAGATAAAGGTGCTGAGCTCCGGCCAGATCGAAGCACTGGGGCCTGACGGCATTGCGACATTCTCGGCCTCCGACATGGGCGCGATCAGCAGCAAGGGCATTCTGGGCCTGACCACCGAAACCATGGCGGGTCTGACGACCAGCCAGGTTGTGGCGCTCAGCACGGCAAGCCTGGTTGTTTTGAAGACGACGCAGATTGCGGCGCTGACCACACAGCAGGCGGCGGCCCTCTCCACCGCGCAGGTGAAGGCCCTGACGGCTGCCCAGGTTGCAGCTCTCACCACCGAAGACATCGCGGAGATGAGCGCCGAGCAGATTGCGGCGCTGAGCACCAAGGGTGTAACCGGCCTGACCGCGAGCCAGGTTGAAGCCCTGAGCACCAGCCAGGTTGCGGCGCTGACCACGGCGCAGGTCGCCGTATTGTCTTCCGCCCAGATGGCAGCCCTGGATGCGAGCGATATTGCCACATTCTCGACCGCCGACATCGCCGTCATCAATTCGCGCGCAGTGCAGGGCCTGAAGACGGAAGCCGTTGCCGCCCTGTCGACGGCGCAGATTGCCGCCCTGAACACTTCTGCCATCCGGTCGGTTACAGCGGCGCAGATGGAGGCTTTGTCCTCCACGCAGGTCGAGGCCCTGTCCTCGACGCAGATCGCCGCCCTGAATTCCACCCAGCTTGGTGGCCTGGATGCCACGGATCTCGCGACCTTTACCATGGACGAGATCGCCGCTCTGTCCTCCGGCGCTCTGTCGGGCCTCTCCACCGAAACGGTTGCCGCTCTGTCGACCGCCCAGATTGGCGCCCTCAGCACGGCTGCGGTGCGCGGCCTCACATCGGGTCAGATGGAGGCTTTGACCACAACCCAGATCGCCGCCTTGAGCACAAGGCAGATGGCGGCGCTGACATCGGCCCAAGTCGTCGGCCTTGGCAGCACCGAACTTGCAAGCCTCAGCACCGATCAGGTGGCGGCCCTCAGCGCTTCCGCCATCCGCGGCTTGAGCTCCGAACAGGTGGAGGCGCTCAGCACCACGCAGATCGCAGCACTCAGCACCAAGCAGGCGGCCGCCCTTGGTTCCGGCCAGATGCCGGGCTTTGGCACGAGCGATATCACCGCGCTGACGCCAACCCAGGTGGCGGCGCTCAGCACCACGGCCATTGCGGGCCTCACCACGCAGCAGATCGGCGCGCTGACCTCGCTGCAGATGGAAGCGCTGACGACGACCCAGATTGCCGCCCTGAGTTCGGCTCAGGTGGCTGTACTCGATGCCGCTGATATCGCAACCTTCACGACGCAGGAGATTGCATCCTTAAGCGCCGGCGGCATTGCCGGTCTGTCGACGGATGTGATTGCGGCCATGTCGTCCGATCAGATCGCCGTACTGGGCACGTCAGCCATTGCCGGCTTGACGACGAAGCAGATGGCGGCCCTGAGCACTGGCCAGGTGGCGGCCCTCACCACAAAGCAGGTGGCGGCGCTTACCTCCGAGCAGGTGGCGGCCCTTGAAACGGATGATATTGCAGCCCTGTCGACAACGCAGGTTGCGGTTCTGAGCGCAGGCGGCATATCCGGCCTGACGACACGCCAGATCACCGTGTTCAGCTCCAGCCAGATGGAGGCGCTGACACCAGCGCAGATTGCGGCCTTGAGCTCCACGCAGCTTTCCGCGCTGGATTCGGCCGATATGGCCGCCTTCTCCACCAAGGACATTGCAGCGCTGACATCCGGCGCCATTGCGGGTCTATCCTCGGAAGCCATTGGGGCGCTCACGACGACGCAGGTGCTCGCTTTGTCCACCAGCGCCATTTCCGGCCTGTCGACCAAGCAGATTGCAGCACTCGGCACTACGCTTGCCGAGGCTCTCACCCCCTCGCAGGTCGGTTCGCTGACCTCCACGCAGTTGGCTGCCCTCACGACGAGTGACGTGGCCTCCTTCTCGACCAAGGATATGGCAGCCATTTCGGCAACGGCGATTGCCGGGCTTTCCACGGCCGCGATTGCCGCCATGTCGAGCGACCAGATCGCCGCCATCAGCACGGCCGCCATTGCCGGACTGTCCACCGGCCAGATGGCAGCGCTGACCACGGCGCAGACGCAGGCGCTGGGCACCGCGCAGGTAAAGGCGCTGACCTCCCTGCAGATTGCCGCGCTTGGGACCGAGGATATCGCAGCCCTCTCGACCGATCAGGTGGCGGCGCTCAGCACCGGCGGCCTGTCGGGTCTGACCACGCGGCAGATGGCAGCGCTCAGCACAATTCAGGCCGAAGCGCTGACCACGGCGCAGGTTGCGGCTCTGAGCTCCGCCCAGCTTGGTGCTCTCGGTGCCGATGATATTGCGAATTTTTCCACGCTGGATCTGGCGGCCATCACCGCCGATGCGATTTCCGGATTGACGACAGCCGTCATCGCCGGGCTATCCAGCGGTCAGATCGGCGCCCTGAGCGCCAACGGCATATCGGGCCTGTCGACCAGACAGGTCAGCGCGCTCACCTCGGGCCAGATCCAGGCCCTGAGCAAGGGACAGGTCGCAGCGCTTACCTCCGCGCAGGTGGCAGTCCTTGGAACCGACGATATGGCAGCACTTTCCACCGATCAGGTCGCGGCCTTAAGTGCGGCGAGCCTTGCCGGCCTATCGAGCGCGCAGGTTGCGGCGCTTTCCACCGATCAGGTGGAGGCCTTGAACGCCACGCAGGTGGGCGCCCTCAATTCCAAGCAGATTGCAGCACTCGGTTCCGACGACTTCAATGTCTTCTCGACCGCTGATATGGCCGCCATTACCTCGGACGCCATTGTCGGACTCTCGACCGCAACCATTGCCGGACTTTCGACCGAACAGGTCAGCGTGCTCAGCGCTGCGGCACTGAGCGGGCTTTCCACCACCCAGATCGCCGCCCTGAGCAGCACGCAACTGGCCGTTCTGTCAACGGCCCAGATGGCCGCCTTGAGCTCACGGCAGATTTCCTCGCTTGGCACCGCCTATATCGCCACGCTTTCGACCGAGCAGGTTGCCGCACTCGGCGCAGCCGGGGTTGCCGGCCTCTCGACGGCGCAGATCGCCGCCATGAGCACGGCTCAGGTGGAGGCGCTGACCTCGGCGCAGGTTGCTGCTCTCTCTTCCGCACAAATGGCAGCGCTTGGCGCCGATGATCTGGAAACCTTCTCCACTGCCGATATGGCGGCGATCAGCTCCAGTGCCGTGACCGGCATTGCAACGGCAACGCTTGCGGCCCTTTCGACCGAACAGGTGGCGGCACTGGGCGTGGCGGGCATTGCCGGCCTCACCAGCAGCCAGATCGTGGCGCTCACCACAGATCAGGTCGATGCGCTGACGACCGGCCAGGTTGCGGCCTTGACCTCGCGCCAGGTGGCAGCGCTTGGCACCGACGACATCGCCGTTCTGTCCACCGCTCAGGTGGCAGCGCTTGGCACGGCCGGCATTCCAGGCCTTACCACTACGCAGATCATTGCCATGAGCGCGGATCAGATCGAGGCACTGACATCGTCGCAGGTCGCCACACTCAGCTCGACCCAGGTCGGCGCCCTGACCACCGACGACCTTGCGCTCTTCTCCACGGCTGATATCGCCGCCATCAGTTCGCGCGCCGTGGCCGGCCTTTCCACAGGCACCATCGCCGCATTGACGCATGACCAGATCGCCGCCCTTGGCAAGGACGCGATCACCGGGCTCTCGACAACCCAGATCGCAGCCCTCAGCATCGTACAGGTCGAGGCTTTGACGACCGGTCAGCTTGGTGCGTTGAGCTCGAAACAGCTTTCCGTGCTTGGCACGGATGATATCGCTGCCCTGTCAACGAGCCAGGTAGCCGCGCTTGCGACTGCAAGCATTGCCGGCCTCTCGACCGACCAGATTGCCGCCATGGCGCCCGACCAGCTGGAGGCGCTGACGCCGGATCAGGTGGCGCAGCTGACCTCGACCCAGATCGCCGTGCTCGCAACCGAGGATCTCGAACTGTTCTCGACAAAGGACATCGCGGCGATCAGTTCGTCTGCCGTCGCCGGCCTTTCCACGGCAACGATTGCCGCATTGACCACCGAACAGGTGGCGGTGCTGAGCGCTGCCGGCATTGGCGGGCTTTCGACCGCGCAGATCGCCGCGCTCAATACGCGGCAGGTGGAGGCACTGACGCCGGATCAGGTGGCTGCGCTCAGCTCCAAGCAGATCGCGGTGCTCAACAGCGCGCAGCTTGAGACGTTTTCGACAGCCGATATTGCCGCCATCAGCTCGAACGCGATTGCTGGTCTCTCGACTGGCACGATTGCAGCCCTTTCCACCAGCCAGATTGCGGCACTGAGCACCGCTGGCGTGTCGGGCCTGTCAACCGGGCAGCTGATAGCGCTCGACACCGAACAGCTGGGCACGCTGTCGACCGCGCAGGTGGCTGCGCTCGGCTCCAAACAGCTGGCGGCCCTCTCCACGACAGCGATCATGGCACTGTCGACGAAGCAGGTTGCCGCCCTCAGCGCCGCTGCGGTTGCGGGCCTCACCAGCGCGCAGGTTGCCGCCATGACGCCTGAGCAGATCGATGCGCTGTCCAGCAGCCAGATCGCGGGCTTGAGCTCCGACGGTGTTTCGGGTCTGGCCAGTGAGGATCTGGCAAAGCTCACCACTGCAGAACTGACCGCTATCAATTCGGATGCGATCAAGGCGCTGTCCACCGGCTTTATCGCCGCGCTGTCGACCGAGGAACTTGCCGCTTGGAACACCAGCGGCATCAAGGGCCTGACCAGCGCCCAGATGGCGGCGCTGAGCTCTGCCCAAGTGGATGCCTTCACGACGGATCAACTGGCAGTCCTCAGCGCAGACGCGCTGGCCGGACTTGGCACGGATGATATCGACACCTTCACCACCGCCGAACTGGCGGTTCTGAGCCCGACCTCGATCAAGGGCCTGTCAACGGCGGTCATCGCATCGCTGTCTACGACGGAAATCGCGGCACTCTCGCCAACCCAGGTCGGCTCGCTCAGCTATAATCAGGTCCTGGCCATGAGCACGGAGCAGGTCGCGGCCTTCTCCACCGCCCAGCTCGGTGCGCTGAATGCCCTGCAGGCGGCAGCGCTGGGTGCCGATGATATCGCCAGCTTCTCGACCGAAGAGATCAAGCTGCTCTCCACCAGTGCCATCTCCGGCTTGAGCACCATGGCCATTGCCTCGCTGACGACCGAGCAGGCGGAAGCGTTGACGCCGGCCCAGGTGGGTGCGCTGACCGCAGCCCAGGTGGCGGCGCTGAGCGATGCAAGCCTTGCGACCTTCTCGACCGAGGATATCGTGTCCTTCAATTCGCGCGGCGTATCCGGTCTGTCGACGCAGGATATTTCCCATCTCAGCAGCGCGCAGCTGAATGCGCTGATGGATTCGCAGATGGCATCACTGAGCCCCGATCAGGTGGCGGCCGTGATTGCCGCCTATCTGGGGTAATGGGTAGCCAATTCGGCTTTCAGGCTTTCAGGCTTTCGGGTCTGCGGGCCATAGCCTGCGGTCCGGTGCAATTGGCGCATAGTCATGATAGGCGGCCAGCCTGTCATGGTATTGCCGCCGATAGGTCTCGTCGTCGCTAAATGTTATATTATCATCGACCAGTTCGGCGCCGATCTCGTAATATAGGTCGAGATTGGCAAGATCCGGCACTGGCGTTTCGCCGCGCTCGGCCTTAGCCTGCATCTGCCAGAAGAGTTCTTCCAGTCGGCGGGCAAGGCCTGGCATGTCACGCAGCACGCTCGTGTCGCGCCGCGCTTCAAGGGTCTGGCGGATGGCCTGCAATGTGTCCGGGGCGCTTGCAAATGCGATGGCCTTTTCGACATAAGCGCCGGGGTTTTCGCAGATCAGCTCTGGAATGCCGGCGGCCGATACGATGCTGGCGCAGAAGCGTGCGGCAAAGCTTTTTCCCGGATAGGTCAAGACCGGCAGGCCGACGGTCAGCGCATCGGCAGCTGTCGAATGGGCGCCGTAGGGGAAGGTATCGAGGAAGAGATCCGCGCAGGCAATACGCGCCAGATGTTTCGCATTCGGGGCTTTGGGTGCAAAGACCAGCCGCTCGCGGACAATGCCTGCCTTTTCTGCCAGCTGGCGCAGGTGCTCGTCCACCGTATCGCCGCCCGTCAGCAACCAGAGCACGGCATTCGGCACGGCCGCCATAATTTCCATCCACTGGCCAAATGTCGCCTCGGTGGTTTTCTGCATGCCATTGAAGCAGGCAAAGACAAAGGCATCCTCCGGCAGCCCGGCCTCGCCACGTGTCGGTTTGGACGCAATCACCCGCTTGCGGTCCACCGGCTGGGTGCAGGGGATCGTCAGCACTTTCTCCGAATAATAGATCTCAGAGCCTTCGGGTGCGACGAAGCCATCGGTGATCATATATTGGTGGAAGGGGCTGCCCATGGAACCCGGATAGCCGCAGAAATTGACGATGACCGGCGCCGGGCGATAGGCAAAGATCTTCGTGCGGGCATGTTTCGTGTAGCCGTTGACGTCGATCAGGATGTCGATGTCATCCTTGGCGATCTGGCGGGCGGCGTCCGCATCGCTCAAGGCAAAGATATCGCGCCAGACGGCGACGGCCGCCTTCATGCGCTCCTGCGTCGGATCGTTGACGACCGGATCGCCGCAGTAATAGGCATAGATCTCGACAGTCTGGCTGTCGTGCAGTTCCAGCACTTCGCGCAGCGCAAAGCCTACGGCATGGTCGCGCAGGTCAGACGAGACATAGCCGACACGCAGTTTCTGTGTCGTCCCAGTCTTCAGCACAGGCTTCTTGGCGGTAAAGCCCGTGGTGTCGGGGCGTCCGACAAAGGACTTGTTGTAGCGATAGGCCTTGGCCAGCTGGAACAGCGGATCATCGCTATAGCAGGCGAGCGACAGCGGCGACATGCTGTCGATCAGCTGGCGGTGCGAGGCGTGTTCGGACGGGGTGAGGATCGGCCATTTGCATTGCCGCTGGCGCAGCGCACTCCAGTGCTGGCCGGCTTCCGTCTTGTCCGGACGAAGCTCGATGGCCTGCCACAGAACGGTTTCAGCCTCTTCCATCAGCCCGGCATTTTCCATGACGCGGCCGATATGCTGCAGCGTCAACAATCGGTGCAGTGTGCGATCGGCAGAGATATCGGCGGTCATGTCCGCATAGGCGCGCCATTGCTGGATCGCCTGTGTTGCCAGCCCGCTATCTTCCAGCGCCCGGCCAAGATTGATATGCGCCTGGCCAAAGCGCGGATCGATTTTCAGGCAGGCGCGCAGCGCATGAATGGAACCGGGAATGTCGCCCTGCTGGCGCAGCGTCACGGCAAAATTGAAGTAGACGAGGTGGAGAAGCGGATGGCTGTCGTTATACGCGATCCAGGTCTTGTACAGCTGCGCTGCCTCGGCCTGCTTGCCGGAGGTTCCGAAAGCGCTGGCAATCTGGAAGACATCGGTCAGGGCCAAGCGTTGCAGCCGCGCAAGGTCAAGGACGCCCGCAAAAGTGGGTGCGGATTCAGGTAGGATAGAATCAGGCGCGATGTTTGACATGGTCCAGAATTGGCGGCCTTGGGCGTGATAATGCAACGGCCCAGAGCCGGTTTCCCCCGCTTAGTTTTCGGGGGAAACCCTGGTCTCATGTGCGCGTCATTCCCACTCGATCGTGCCGGGCGGCTTGGACGTCACGTCATAGACGACCCGGTTGATGCCGCGCACTTCGTTGATGATGCGCGTTGCGGTGCGGCCGAGGAAGTTCATGTCATAGGGGTAGAAATCCGCCGTCATGCCGTCGACGGAGGTAACGGCACGCAGCGCGCAGACGAAATCATAGGTACGGTAATCGCCCATGACGCCAACGGTCTGCACCGGCAGCAGCACGGCAAAGGCCTGCCAGATGATGTCGTAGAGACCGGCTTTGCGGATTTCGTCGAGATAGATGGCATCCGCCTTGCGCAGGATGTCGAGCTTTTCGCGCGTCACGGCGCCGGGGCAGCGGATGGCCAAGCCGGGGCCGGGGAACGGGTGACGGCCGATGAAGCTATCCGGCAGGCCGAGTTCGCGGCCAAGCGCGCGCACTTCATCCTTGAAGAGTTCGCGAAGCGGTTCCACCAGAGCCATGTTCATGCGCTCCGGCAGGCCGCCGACATTGTGATGGCTCTTGATGGTGACCGAAGGTCCGCCCGAGAAGGAGACGCTTTCGATGACATCCGGATAGAGCGTACCCTGTGCGAGGAATTTCGGTGCACCCTTGCCATCAGAGGCGATCTTGGCGGCTTCCGCCTCAAATACCTCGATGAATAGGCGACCGATCGTCTTGCGCTTCACTTCCGGGTCGGTGACGCCCTCAAGCTGGCCGAGGAAGAGGTCGGAGGCATCCACATGGACGAGCGGGATGTTGTAGTGGTCGCGGAACATGCCGACAACCTGCTCGCTCTCACCCATGCGCATCATGCCGTGATCGACATAGACGCAGGTGAGCTGGTCGCCGATCGCTTCATGGATGAGGATGGCGGCCACGGACGAATCCACGCCACCGGACAGCGCGCAGAGCACGCGACCGGTACCAACCTGGTCCTTGATCTTGCGGATCATTTCGGCGCGGTAGGCCGCCATGGTCCAATCGGATTTGAGCCCGACAATCTTGTGCACGAAATTCGACAGAAGCTTCGCGCCGTCCGGCGTATGCACCACTTCCGGGTGGAACATGGTGGTGTAATAACGGCGCTTCTCGTCGGCGGCGATGGCGAAGGGGGCGTTTTCGGACGTTGCGATAACCTCGAAGCCGTCGGGCAGTTCGGTCACGCGGTCGCCATGACTCATCCAGACCGGATAGCGGCCGCCGGCGGTCCAGAAACCGTCAAACAGCGGGCTGTCCTTCTTGACCTCCACATCGGCGCGGCCGAATTCTGCCGCATGGCCACCTTCGACAGTGCCGCCCAGCTGCGTGCAGAGCGTCTGCTGACCATAGCAGATGCCAAGGATCGGCACGCCCGTGTCAAACACTTCCTGCGGCGCGCGCGGGCTGCCTTCCGTCGTCACCGAGGCGGGACCGCCGGAGAAGATGACGCCCTTGGGCGAGAGCTTCAGAAAGGCGTCGCGCGCGTTCTGGAAGGGATGGATTTCGCAATAGACGCCGGCCTCGCGGATACGGCGCGCGATCAGCTGCGTCACCTGGCTGCCGAAATCGATGATGAGGATGCTGTCGGGATGGGCTATCTGGGTCATGGCGAGGCTTTAATGAAAACTTCCGCTTTTCGCAACCGGGTCAGAGGCGCAAATCGCCGGATTTCAGGGCTTGCGACAGCAGGTCGACGGCCTGCGCCAGCTTTTCGTCGATGACATGCAGATATTGCGTCCAGTCGTCCACGTGGCGAAGCTCCGCCTTGCCATCGGAAATGCCGCGAAGGGCGATCAGCGGCACTGCGAAACGCTGGCAGGCACGCAGCACGGCAAAGGTTTCCATATCCACCATGTCGGCATCGATACCATCATAGGCCTGGCCCGAGACGATATTGCCGCCGGTCGACAGACGCGCGCTTTGCAAGCCTGGAATACCATGCGGCAAGGGCACGCTTGCCGGCAGGTCGAGGAAGGGCGTGCGGCCCTTCTCAAAGCCGAGTGGCGAGGCGTCCATGTCGCGCCAGGAGACGCTGGACGCCCGATAGATCTCCGTCTGCTCGAGATCCCGCGCACCGGCAGAGCCCAGGCAGACGGTAAGATCCGGCAGACGCGCCTCTGCCTTCAGGCTGGACAGGCAGACGGTCATGGCAATCGCTGCCTCGATCGGCCCGACGCCGGTCATCAGCGGGCGAAAGCGGGCGCGCAGATGCGGGCCATATTCGGCATCCACGGCCATGACGAAGAGAACCTTCTGGTCGCCGATTGTTTCGAGGGTAAAGCTCATCCAGAAATATCCTGTCTGCCGCGGATCACCATCATGCTGCCGCTCATCGAGGCGATCAGCTTTGCGGGGCCGTCGCTCAGTGCATAGGCGCGACCATCGGCGACGATGATGGTGGAGCCGGGCTTGGTGATTTCGCCGCGAAACAGAAACCGCTCGCCGCGCCCCGGCGACATCAGGTTGACCTTGAATTCAATGGTGAGGATGGAGGCCTCCGGCTCGATGACTGTATAGGCGGCATAGCTGCAGGCGGCATCGAGCCCGGCTGCAATGACGCCCGCATGCAGGAAACCATGCTGCTGGGTGAGCTTCAGATCGAAGGGCATTTCGATCTCGACCATGGCCTGCTCGACGCGGGTAAGCTCCGCGCCAATGGTGCGCATGGCCTCCTGGCGCTCGAAACTGCGCTTCACGCGCGCGCGGAAATCTCCGGGGTCGATCTCGTCCATGCCTGCTTGTCCTTTCGCGGCTGCGAAACTGGCATGGCGGGCCGGCCGCTGCAAGCGTGGTGCGGTGGCGAGGATCAATTCAGCAGAAAAAGCGACAGGTTCAACAGCGTGGCAAAACCCACCCAGGCGGCATAGGGCAGAAACAGAACTGCGCTGAGGCGGTCGCGCGTCCAAGTTATGCGGATGAAGATGAGGATGCTGGTAAGCAGTGGCAGGATGACGATGAGGCCGAGGAGGGTGCTTTCGGCGCCGAAAAAGGCGGGCGTCCAGATAAAGTTCAGCGCCATCTGGCCAAACCACAGCTGGGTGCGGGCTGAAGCCGGGGCGGAAAGCCAGGATCGCGCCCCGACAAAGCCGATCAGCACATAGAGCATGGTCCAGACCGGTCCAAACAGCCAGTTGGGCGGGTTGAAGACCGGCTTCTCCAGCGATTGGTACCAGGTGCCCGGCACATTCGAGATGCCGATGAGCGCGCCAAGGCTGACGACGATGACAATGAACAGGACGTGGACGAGGATTTTCTTCATGGAAACCTCAGATAGGGCGCATAGGCCAAATGGCCAGCATCGTCATGCCAGGCGCACCAGATGCTGGTCCCAGGCAAGTCTGGAGCGGGTCGCGGCCAGCGTGCCATCATAGGAGGAAACCGCGATGCCATCCGGTGCGGCGGCAATGCCTGCGGCATCGACCACTTTCTCTTCGGCCAGAACTTTGCCGGTTTTCGCATCAAGGATGACGGCCGCCCCACCCTTGGGCGAGGTGAGCCCCACCAGGTTTTCGCGACGGTTGATGGCAATCGCGCCGACATAATTGCAAAGCCGCTCGGTCGTTTCCTGCGGCAGATCGATGAAATGTAGATCTTCGCCGAGGCTGAAATGGCCGGCAAGCGGCGGCAGGTCGGTGCGCGGCCCCTCATATTGGCAGGCAAACCAGATGCGGCCGGCCTCGTCGATATCGAGATGCCGGGTGGAGAGCTGGCTGAGCGGTTCGGGCAGAGCGTGGCGCTGGACGATATCTCCGGTTGCGGCATCGAGAATGACGAGCGAAGGTTGCATGCGGTCGAGATTGAGCTTGGTGCGGCCAAAATCCGGATGTGTCTCAATGCCGCCATTGGCGATGATCAGCAACCCTCCGTCGTCGGAGACGGTCATGTCATGCGTGCCGATACCACCGGCATCGAATTCGCCGATGCGGGCAAAGCCGTCTGTTGCATCATAAAGGCCGATCATGCCGCGATTGCCGTCGAAATCGTTCTCGCTGGCATAGAGAATGCGGCCATCCGGCGAGAAGTGGCCGTGGCCGTAGTAATGACGGCCCTCCGGCGCGCTGATCACCACCGGTTCGGCTTTTGCCTGCGGATCAAAGATCATGGCGAATGTGCCGGGACGCCTGGCAAAGGCCACGCCACGCCCGGTCACACGGCAATAGGCCAGACCATGGGCACGCGCCGGAAGCGCAATGCGGTCGATTACCGCGCCGCGCAGGCTGACGGTTGCGATGCCGTAAGTGCCATCCTGCGCGCGAAAGCCGGAGGCATAGACGGCGTCCGCCCGCTCCAGCGCGTATAGCCGGCGCGGGGAGAGGGCTGCGAGGAAGGAGAGCCCGGCTGCCCGCACGAAACTGCGTCTTTCAAGGGCTGGGCTGCGCACCATGTCAGTCTCCATCGGAGAAGGAGAAGCCGGCGCCAAGGCCAAGCCCGCCACCGAGGCTGTCGTTCAGCCGCAGGATCAGGTCACGGCTGTTGAGCAGGACGAAATCAAGCTTCTGGCGTTCGGTTGTATCGGTCACGGCAGCCTCCACATCCGGGGTGATCGTGCCGGAGACGCGCATCAGCGAGGTCAGCACGAAATCGATGGAGCCGATGATCGACTGCTGGTCCGCATTGAGGAGGTCGCGAAGGCCGGACGTATCCAGCAGGGTCTTGATGCCCTGCAGATTGCCATTGATCATGGGAAAAGTAAGGCCGGCGCGCCAGAACAGCGCCTGTTTCGGAAAGGTGTTGTTGGCCTCGCCCTTGTAGAAGCTCTCGACGCGTTGGTCGCGCACGGCTTCAGCCGCATGCACCAGAATGCCCAGCACTTCGGTCATGGCTTCCTGCGGGGTGCGAAACACGGCACTTTGCGGGCCGGGGTTTTTCCAGTCGCGGGCAATGCCGTCCGGATTGTCCCAGAGCTGCAGCAATTCGGTTGCGACTTTCTGCACATTGCCGGCGACCGCTAGGCCATAACGGCAGCGAAAGCCGTTTGCATCCGTCGCCAGTGTCTCGGAGCCTGAGCCATGCAGCACGAATTCCAGGGCGCCCAGACCCTGCATCGCAACGCTCTTGCCCGAAAGACCATCCGGTGTTGTGGCCGTTTCATCCGGATTGGCAATCAGCGCCTGCACCTGGCGAAGGCCGGTGCCCTTGCGGTCGGGATAGAACAGGATGCGCTCGAAGCGGTTCTTCTCGATCACCGGACCAACCCGTACCACTTCGATGCGCGCCCAATCGGTTGCCGCCGTGGCAAAGGCCTGTCGCGCAGCCTTAAGCTTTTCAGGCGAAGGCGCCATGCAGAGCTGCATCATGGCGGAGGTCAGCTGGCCACTCGTTTCGGCAAAGCGCCGGTAACCCGGTCGGATGAAGCCATCTACCACCTTGCTCATCACCAAGCGGGCGCCGGCAGGGGTCAATTCCGGGGGCGGCGACAGATTGGCATCCTGGGGCAGGGCTGAAGTGGAGGACAGGGCAAGCATGGTCAGGGCAGCGATGATCTTGCGCATCAGAGCGACTCCAGGAATGTCAAAAGCGCCTTGCGGTCATCCGCAGGCAGGGCAGCAAAGGCATCTCGGGCGCGGGTCGCCTCTCCGCCATGCCAGAGGATGGCTTCGGTGAGATTGCGCGCCCGCCCGTCATGCAGGAAGAAACTGTGACCATTGACGGTCTGCGTCAGACCGATACCCCAGAGTGGCTGGGTGCGCCATTCAGTCCCGGTTGCAAGGCCCACAGCTTGTCCGTCTGCCAATCCCTCGCCCATATCATGCAGCAGGAAATCGGAATAGGGCCAGATCAGCTGGAAGGCCTGCGCCAGATTGTCCGTGCCCCGGCGGGTCACGAATTTCGGTACATGGCAGCTGGCGCAGCCGCTCGCATAAAACTGCTGTTTGCCGCGCAGAACCTGTGCATCATCGACATTACGGCGCATGGGAACCGCAAGGTTCTTCGAATAGAAGGTGACAAGATCCATCACCGGATCCGGCGCTTCGCTATCGCCGAGACGCGCCTGCACGCCCGTGGGCAGAGACAGACATGCCGGCTGGTTTGCCGTGCAGTCGCCATATGGGGTGAGGCGGTCCGGCGTCGAAAGCCCCATGTCGCCGGCAAAGGCAGCGGCTGTCTGGTCACGCACCGTGGCATTCTGCGCCTTCCAGCCGAAGCGGCCAAGCGAAAGCTTGCCGCTCAGGTGATCCCGCACGACGGCCGCCTTGCCGGAAATACCATCTCCATTGCGGTCGTCGGGATCGGCATGGGCCAGGATTTCCGTGTCCGGAATGGCCTCGATCAATCCCATGCCGAGCATGGGCGGCGCAACGCGCGGCGACAGCGTTGTGTCCGGCGAAAGCGGCCCATAGGCCAGATCCGAGACGGAGTATTTCGGCTTGCGAAGGGAAACCACCGTGCCATCGCCAAGCGTTACGGGCTGTTCGTCATAGGCGATCTGCATTTCGCCTTCTGCGGCAAGGCCGGGCACGGCCAGATCCTGCAATTGCTCGCCATAGGCCGGATCGGGGAAATTCAGCGCCTCGTGCCGGTCAAGCGCTGCCTGTTCGGCGGGCGTTCGCGCCGGCCTTGCCAGCCGCAGGAACATCGAGGTGCGATCTGCCAGGCCCTCCGGCGGATGGCCGCGGCCATCCTTGATGTGACAGCTCTGGCAGGCGCGGGCGTTATACAGCGGCCCAAGCCCATCGGATGCTTGCGTGGAAGAGGGTGAGGCCACCCAGAGCTTTGTGAACAACGCATTGCCGAGCTTGAACTGCTCCTGTTCGGCAAAGGTGATATTGGCGGAAAACTGAGAAAAGGCATTGCCATTGACGGCTGCACGCGAGGTTCCGGCCCCGCCGGCCATGGCCTCGAAGGGTTCGGCGCGGCTAAAATCCTGCGTCGGGCGAATGACGGAGGCGACGCGGGCCTGGTCTTTTGCCGAAACGTCCTGTCGCAAAGGGCTGTCAAGGCTTGCATCGCCAAGCGCGACGAAGGGGGCCAGGAGCCATGCGCCGGAGACGGCGGAAAGCAGGATGAGGGAGGCCTTGCGCTTTGTCATTATGGGTTCGGGTCGCTGCAAGACGCTCGCAGCGACCCGCTCCAATCGCTTATTTGAAGACGGCGTTGGGATTGTCCAGGCTGTCTGAGCCTTCCAGCTGGACAGCGCCGAGATCCAGCGCAGCAATGATGCGCTCGACGGTCTTGGTCTGGTCGATCAGGCCATCGATGGCGGTCTGCACCACGGCATTGCCTGCCGTATTGCCCTCACCGATCATCTGGTCATAGGCTTCGACTGTCTTGGCGCGGTCTGCCATGGCAATCATGGCGGCCAGCGTCTTGTCGAGCTTGGCGGTCATTTCCTGGTCGAGGGCCGGATCCTTTGCCTTCACCAGTTCCGACAGTGAAGGGCCGGTCATCTTCGTGCCGTCAACGCGCGTATAGGTGCCGTTATATGCGGATGCGATGCCGATGGCGTCGTTGAGGTGGGAGGCATGCGTGTTGTCGGAGAAGCAATCATGCTCTTCTTCCGGATCATGCAGGAGAAGGCCGAGCTTCATGCGCTCGCCGGCCAGTTCGCCATAGGATAGCGAGCCCATGCCGGTCAGGATGGCGGTGATGCCGGCCTTCGGATCGGCGGTCACATTCTGGGTGGCCTCGCCGTCGGGCGCCCAGGCGGTCACCATCTCGGCCATGTCCTTGACCAGTAGTGTGGAGGCAGATTTCAGGTAATCGGCGCGTCGGTCGCAATTGCCATGGGTGCAATTGGCCTTGTCGTAATCGGTAAACGGACGCTCGCCGGCACCAGGCCCGGTGCCATGCAGGTCCTGGCCCCAAAGCAGGAATTCGATGGCGTGGTAGCCCGTCGCCACATTGGCTTCCACCTCGCCGGCCTCGTGCAGGCTCTCAATCAGCTCGGGCGTGATCTTGGAGGCGTCGATCTCCTCGCCATTCACGGAAAGCTTGGGATTGGCAATGATGTTGGCGGTGAAATAGGCATTGCTGTCGCTTTCGGTGCCATAGGAGGCGTCGACATAATCGATCAGGCCTTCGTCAAGCGGCCAGGCATTCACTTTGCCTTCCCAGGCATCGACGATCGGATTGCCGAAGCGATAGACTTCCGTCTGCTGGTAGGGAACGCGCGCGGCAATCCAGGCGGCGCGGGCGGCGGCCAGCGTTTCGGCCGAAGGCTTGGCGATCAGCGCGTCGATGGCGGCATCCAGCGCCTTGGCGGTGGTCAGGGCATCCTCGAACTTGGCATGCGCAAGATCGGCATAATGGGTCAGGACCGCGGCAGGTTCCGCGGCGCCTGCGGGCGTCACGATGAAGGCGGCGGATGCGGCAAGCAAGCCAAGGCTTGCGTTCAAAATCGTTCTACGGATCATCTCTATCTCCTGCTACGGCTTGACCCCGATTGCGCTGTCATCGCGCAAATAAAATCTTGTGTCAAACAATCTACATTAGAACCATTTGAACCAGGTAACGTGGTTTGATCGGTCCTAGGCCTGTCGTTGCAGGCGACAGAAGAAGAAGCCATCCGTTCCGGTGCGCGCCGGCGAGAGCGTCAGCATGGTGCCATCGGCGGAATGCGGCTTGGGGGCGTCAGGGCCGAATAGCTTGTCCCAGACCGGCAGGCTCGGCTGCGGTACAAATTGCGGGTTGTCAGCGCAGAAGCGGCGGATCTGGACATCATTTTCGTCCGGCAGCACCGAGCAGGTGACATAGACCAGCATGCCGCCGGGCTTCACATAGGCAGAGGCGGAGGTGAGCGCATCGAGCTGCTGGCCCTGGCGCTCCTCAATATTCTTCTGCGTGAGACGCCATTTCGTATCGGGGCGGCGGCGCCAAGTGCCGGTGCCGGTACAAGGCGCATCGACCAGAACCGTATCCAGGCGGTTCTCATAGGCAGCCAACTGGCGCACATCATCATGCACCTGCACATTGCGGGTGCCGGCACGGCGCAGGCGCTCGATGATCGGGGCCAACCGCTTGCGATCGGCATCATAGGCGTGAACCTGGCCTTTGTTATTCATGGCAGCAGACAGTGCCAGCGTCTTGCCGCCACCGCCGGCACAATAGTCGAGAATCTGGTGACCATCCTGCGGCTGGACGAGATCGGCAACGATCTGCGAGCCTTCGTCCTGCACTTCGAACCAACCCTTCTGGAAGGAGAGTTCTGCCGTGACATTGGGAAGACGCGAGGAGCCTTCGCCGGCGGCAATGCGCACACCATTGCGGGCAATGCGGGTGGCCACGGCGCCGGACCGATCGAGCGCCTTCACCACCTTGTCGCGACTGGCCTTCAGCGTATTGGCACGAAGATCGAGCGTCGGCCGGCCGGCCATCGCCTTGGCCTCCTCCAGCCAGTCAGTGCCGAAGGCGGTCTGGAAGGAGGTGACGACCCAATCGGGAATATCGGCCTGCACATGCAGCGGCGCTTCAGACAGGTCTCGGCTGGTAAAGGCTGCAAGATCCGGCAGGGTGGGGGCAAACTTGTCGTCCAGCAATTCGGCTGCCAGCGTATCACGGGTATAGGCCCATTGGCGCAGAAGCACGGCATAGACAAGGGCGGTCTCGCTGTCGTCATCCATCAGCCAGGCATGGCTGAGGCGCATGCGCAGCGCGTCATAGACGATATTGCCGATGGCGGCACGATCGCCGGAGCCGGCGAAGCGGTGGCCAAGGCCCCAGTCCTTGAGCGCATCGGCGACAGGACGCTTGCGCGCCTCGATATCCGCCAATACCTCGATGGCCGCTGCCATCCGTCCGCCCAGTCGCATTGTAGTGCTCTCCTTAACCGATCCTGCGGCGTGTAGCCGCGATCCGTGGCAAGGGCAAGGCCGACCAGCTTTGCAGGATGCCGGCGGGTCTCAGCCGATGATCTCGTAGCAGACCTGGGCGGTGCCCGAGGAAATCATGCCGATATTCTGCGCGGCGGCCTTCGACAGGTCGATCACCCGGCCTCGGGTGAAGGGGCCTCGATCATTGATGCGCACCACGACGCTCTTGCCGTTGCGCTTGTTCGTCACCTTCACTTGCGTTCCAAAGCTGAGCGACTTGTGGGCCGCCGTTAGCTTGGATGGGTTCATGCGTTCACCGGAGGCTGTCTTGGAGCCGAGGGCATACCAGGAGGCGTGACCACAACCTGGCGCCGCATGAGCCGGTGCATTGGCGATAAAAGACATGGATGCGATGGCAACCGCGGCAAGTGTGATGCGTTTGTTGAACGTCAAATCGTGTTGTCCCCTGTGAACCCGTCGCTGAAAATGCGTGTCGAGGGGCTTAAGCGGGGCGAAAAAAGGCAGAAACGTGGGCCTTGTGATCACGCAATGTTACGGCATGTAATATTCGTGATAGGAAGCCGGCTAATGATATCCGGCGATGCATCCGGAAAAAACCATGATGAATCAGCGGTAAATAGGAAAATTCATCCCCACTGAAACACCAGAGTCAGTCGATCACAAAAATCGCAGAAATTTTATTGTTCGGGATACCGAAATATGGCCCGAAAACCCGAGTGTTAACGGATGTTTACCCTGATTAACGGGTATTTCTGTCCGCAAGAGACGGATAAAATGGAATTTTCACCCATTGAATCCGCCGCCGAAAGCGCGCCTGAAGGCCCTGCGGTCAGGCCTTCCAGCAGTCATCCTGCCAGAGCTGGCGCAGCGAGACCCGATAATCCGGGTGGGTGAATTGAAATCCAAGGTTGCGTATCTTGGCGTTGGAGACCCGTTTGTTCTCGCCATAGAAGGAGCGGGCCATGGGGCTAAGCTCCGCTGTTTCGAAAGCCTGCTCGGGCGGTGGCGCGATCCCCATCAGCCGGGCTGCCTCCGTCACCACATCCTGCGGCGGGGCCGGCTCATCATCGGTGATGTTGAAGATGCCGCCCTGCTGGTGCTCGATGAGGAAGCGGGTGGCAGCGCCGATATCCTCGACGCGGATGCGGTTGAACACCTGGCCGGGCTTGACCAGCCGCCGTGCCGTGCCGGAGGCAAGGTTCATGAAACCGTTGCGGCCGGGACCATAGATGCCCGACAATCGCAGGATGGCGATGCTGGCGCCGGCTGCTGCGCCGGCATCCATCCAGCCCTGTTCGGCCGCCACCCGCTCGACGGAGCGCTGCGAGACCGGCCGGCATTCGGTCTCTTCGGTGACCCAGTCGCCGCCGTGATGGCCATAGACCCCGACAGTGGAGAGATAGGCGGCCCAGGAAAGCTTGGGAAACAGTTGGCGCAGATCGCCCCCAGAAAGCAGTAGCAGCGGATCGCCGGCCTCGCCCGGTGCGATGGACTGCACAAGATGGGTGGTGTCTTCCATCTCGGTCCGCAGAGCATCGGAAAGATTCGTGCCGTCGAAGATGAGGGGGCGTATACCAAGGCTTGCCAGATGTTCGGCCTTCTGGGCGCTGCGGGTCGTGCCGGAGACGCTTTCGCCAGCCTCCATCATTTGCGCGGCAATCGCCTGACCGGAATAACCGGCGCCCAAAATCATCATCCGCATGCTCAAGCTCCTGCCAATTGCCATTCCGCCTCCACCAGAGGCATATCTGTCTGTCGTTGCGCCGCAAGCTGCGCGAAGTCCTGCCGCTCCATCAGCCGGCTCAGCGCCCATATCGCCATTGCCCGTACCACCTCGGACGGATCCGACAGAAGACGAAGGCAGGGCGCAATCAGATCAGTCTCGCCGGAATTGCCGGCCGCGATCAGCACATTGCGCACAAAGCGGTCGCGACCGATGCGCTTGACCGGCGAGCCGCTGAAAAACGTGCGAAAATGCGCATCGTCAAGTTCCAGCAGGGAGGCGATTGTCGGCTCCTTCAGGTCCTCGCGCGCCTGCAGCTTCATTTCCGAAGCACTTGCGGCAAACTTGTTCCACGGGCAGGCGGCCAGGCAATCATCGCAGCCATAGATGCGATTGCCGATCATCGGGCGCAATTCAGGCGCGATCGGCCCCTTGTGCTCGATGGTCAGATAGGAAATGCAGCGTCGCGCATCGATCTGGTAGGGAGAGGGGAAGGCATTCGTCGGACAGGCGTCGAGACAGGCGCGGCAGGAGCCGCAATGATCGCGCTCCGGCGCGTCGATCTCAAGCTCGGCGGTGGTGAACAGGCTGCCGAGAAACAGCCAGGAGCCGTGGCTGCGCGATACAAGATTGGTGTGCTTGCCCTGCCAGCCAAGCCCTGCGGCCGCTGCCAGCGGCTTTTCCATCACGGGAGCGGTATCGACGAACACTTTCACATCTTCACCGGCGCGGGCTGCAAAGCGCGTGGCGATTTCCTTCAGCCGGCCTTTGATGACATCATGGTAATCGCGATTGCGTGCATAAACGGAAATTGCGGCGCGATCCGGCCGCTCGAGAAGGCCGCGCGGATCTTCGTCGGGCCCGTAGTTCAGGCCGAACATGACGATGGAGCGCACCTCGATCCACAGCGCGCGCGGATCACCGCGCCGCTCTTGTGTTTCCTCCATCCAGGCCATGGTGCCGTGGTGGCCGGCGGACACGAATTCAGCGAGCCGGGCAGGGGCCTGCGGAATGGAGGTCGGCAGCGTCACGCGACAGACATCAAAGCCTTGCGCCTGCGCCTGCTCGCGGATGAAGGCCGACAGCTTGCGTTTCCGCTCCGCCTGTTTTTCGGGCGAGGCAGAGGGCGCATGTGTTTTCTCAGAAGTCGAGATCCGCATAATGAGACACCGGCGTGATGCCGCGGATGCGTTCCGCAAGCATGGGGCGGAACGACGGCCGCGATTTCAGCCTCTGATACCATTCCTTGGCAACGGGTGTCTCCTGCCAATCGATCTCACCGAGATAATCCAGCACAGAAATGGAGGCGGCCGCGGCAAGATCGGCATAGGAAAGCCGGTCTCCGGCAAGCCAGGTGCGCGAGCCGGCAAGCCAGGACAGATATTTCATATGCTGGCGGATATTGGCGCGTGAGGTGCGCAGCACCTTGGAATCGGGGGCGCCACCGCCCTGCGCCTGGGTCATCTGCAGCTTGTAGACCCGTTCGCGGGTCAGCGGTCGCGTCACGTCCTGTTCCATCTTCTGGAGGAACCATTCGGTCAGCCGGCGGATCTCGGCGCGCTGGAATGGGTCTTCGGCCAGAAGCCGGCGATCCCGTTTCAGCACACCATGGGTCTCGTCCAGGAATTCCAGCAGCACTGTCGGTCCGCACAGCACGCGCATGCTGTCATCGACATAGACGGGCAGGGTTCCGGCCGGATTGATGGCGAGAAACTCCCGGCGCTTCTCCCAGGTCTGTTCCTCGACGAGATCCGTCTGAAAGCCATATTCCGCCAATATCAAGCGCACGAATCGGGAGGCAGAGGACATGGGATGATGGTAGAGCGTGGGCATCGGTACTCGAAAAGAAGGATTGTTATTCTCGGCGTGAATCAGTCACGATCACCATTGCCGCAATGTGGCTGACATATGGCGGTCTCGCGGGTTTGGTAGGTCGGCACGCGTATTCTCTTCACTATAGTTCCCATCCCCGTTAACAAAGGATCAATAATGGCGGATCAGTCCATCATCAGCGCTCTCATCCTCGGATTAATCGAGGGCCTGACCGAATTCATTCCTGTTTCTTCCACCGCGCATGTGCTGTTGGCCGGCCATTTCCTGGGGTTCGAATCGCCCGGCAACACTTTTGCGGTGCTGATTCAGCTCGGCGCCATCCTTGCCATCCTGCTCGTCTATTTCCAGCGGCTGCTGAATATCGCGCTGACGCTGCCTTCCAACGCGCAATCACGCCGTTTCGTGCTGACAGTGCTTCTGGCCTTCCTGCCGGCCGCCGTCATCGGCGCTATCGCGCATGATTTCATCAAGACCGTGCTGTTTGAAACGCCCATGCTGATCTGCGTGATGCTGATCCTCGGCGGCGTGATCCTGCTCGTCGTGGACCGGATGAAGTTTACGCCGCGCTACACGGATGTGATGGACTATCCGCCTTCGCTCGCCTTCAAGATCGGCCTGTTCCAGTGCCTGGCGATGATCCCCGGCACCTCGCGTTCCGGTGCCACCATTGTCGGTTCGCTGCTGATGGGAACGGACAAGCGCTCGGCTGCGGAATTCTCGTTCTTCCTCGCCATGCCAACCATGGTTGGCGCTTTCGTGCTGGATCTCTACAAGAACCGGGATGCGCTGAGTTTCGACGATATGGGCGTGATTGCCATCGGCTTTATCGCCGCTTTCATCACGGCGCTCTTTGTCGTCAAAAGCCTTTTGGACTTCGTCTCGAGCCGTGGCTTTGCGCCATTTGCCTGGTGGCGCATCTTGGTCGGTACTGCAGGCCTTGCCGGTCTTCTTCTTTATCGCTGACTATTTTCAGAGGGGCGGCCCGGCCGCCCCCTTGTTCGCCATGCTTGTCTAGGGTCTGTGGGGATTCATCGTGAGTTGATCACAGCCGCTGCCATATAGATCATGGCCTCAAAGCTCTGGTCCGTTTTACAGGCT
>NZ_STFZ01000008.1 GCF_005222845.1 Rhizobium sp. FY34
TCTCCGGTTTGCAGTTCGCACCAGAGATTCTGATTCATTGCCGTTTGGGAAGCCCAAGAGTCGCAGTCAATGAGGACGCGTATAAGCGGCAAGGAGCCCCCATCTGGCGCGGCTAATGCTGGGCAGGGTATTTCGGGCATACGAGTTCTCTGAATTTGAGGATCTATGTCTAGACCTGCGGCTAGGGGGTGTGGACGGATTACCGCATGTTCAATTTCTGCGATTGAACTAAGCCGCTATCGCGGCGATTGGGGGCAGGCTTTGAACGGAGCCTCCTGACTGGTTGGATGGTGGTGTTGCAACCCACCCTTCAGACAGGAGGTCCAGATGGCTGAGCTTAGCCCTCTTCGCCGCCGGATGATCGAGGACATAACGGTCCGCAATCTGTCTCCGGCAACCCAGCGATCCTACATCAACGCCGTCCAGAAGTTCAGCCGCTATTTCGATCGGTCACCGGATCGGCTTGATCTTGACAATGTTCACGCCTTCCAGGTTCATCTGGTCTCGACAGGGATATCCTGGGCGTCACTGAACCAGATCGTCTGCGCTCTCAGGTTTTTCTACGGCATCACGTTGGGCCGGAATGATGTGCCCGAGCGCATCCCGTATGCGCGCAAGCCGCGCACACTCCCAGTTATTCTGTCGGCTGACGAGGTCGTTCAATTCCTCGAGGCCGTTTCCAGCCTGAAGGCCCGGGTGGCGCTGACATGCGCCTATGCGGCGGGTTTGCGGGTCGGGGAAGTCTGTGGGTTGAAGGTGCATGATATCGACTGCGGATTCCGACGTGAAGCCGGCCACCATTCCGATTTGAAGCCGGCCACGATTCCAATCAAAGATCGGCCGGTTTTCGGCACTGAAGGATACTCCCCTGGGTCAGCAACTTTGGCATCAAATGAACCACGCGCAACGTGGAGATTTCGATGCCGGCAAAGAGAAGGCTGACCATGAGACAGTTACGACAAATGCTGCGGCTTGCCGGAAGCGGGACCAGCGCCCGTGAGATTGCGGTCGTGTTAGGAATAGCGCGCAGCACGGTGCAGGATAATCTGCGGCGAGCGGCGGAGATCGGATTGAGCTGGCCTTTGCCGGGCGACCTGACCGACGATGCGCTGGAGACAAAGCTTTTCGCCCGCAACGGGGTCAAGCAAGGTACCCGACGACGGACTGAACCGATCTGGGCCGAACTCACCATTGAGCTCAAGAGGCCCGGCGTCACTCTGCTGATCCTCTGGGAGGAATACCGCGCTTCAAACCCCGATGGCTATGGATATAGCCGCTTCTGTGAGCTTTTCCGGGGTTTCGAACAGCGTCTGTCTCCGACGATGCGCCAGGAGCATGCCGCCGGCGACAAGGTCTTTGTAGATTCTTCGGGAAAGAAGATACCGATTGTCGACCGCACGACTGGTGAGATCCGTGAGGCGGAGATCTTCGTCGCCGTGCTCGGCGCTTCCAGCTTCACTTATGCGGAAGCGACATGGACGCAGACCCTGCCTGATTGGATCGGCTCGCATGTTCGCCTCTTTCGCTTCATCGGGGGCGTTCCGCGGCTGATCGTTCCCGACAATCTCAAGTCGGGCGTCAATCGCGCCAGCTTCTACGACCCCGAGATCAACCGCAGTTACGGCATGATGGCCTCGCATTACGGTGTTGGTGTTCTTCCGGCGCGTCCGAGGCGGCCTAAAGACAAATCCAAGGTGGAGAACGGCGTTCGTTTCGCCCAGTCCTGCATCCTTGGACGCTTGCGCAATCAGACCTTCTTCTCGCTGGCAGAGGCCAATGCCGCCATTGGCCAGGCTCTTGATCGCATCAACGATCATGTCATGCGTCGCCTTGGTGTCAGCCGTCGGCAATTGTTCGAGAATGTCGAGCGTGCAGCGCTCGCACGCCTTCCCGGTGACGATTACGAGTTTGCGGAATGGCGATTGGTCCGTGTCTCGATCGACTATCACGTCGAATACAAGACCTTCCTCTATTCCGTTCCACATGGCCTCATCCGTCAGCAGGTCGACCTGAGAGCAACGGCGCGCACCATCGCGATCTTTCACCGCGGGAAGCGTGTCGCTGCCCATCAACGTCGGTATGGTGGTCCTCGACATGGAACCGATCCGGAGCACATGCCCAGCTCCCACAGGCGATATGCCGAGTGGACGCCCGATCGCTTTCGTCGCTGGGGCGCGTCCATCGGGCCCAATACCGAAGGTTTGGTGATCGCAATTCTCGCCAGCCGTCCACACCCGGAACAAGGCTTTCGAACATGCTTGGGCATTCTGCGGTTGTTTCGCGATATCACTCGCGATCGCGCCGAGGTCGTGTCTGCCAGGGCAGTCGAGATCGGAGGCTTGAACTGCAAAAGCATCGCCTCGCTTCTGGCCAACCATAAAGCCGCAAAACACTCCACCGAACCGTCTGCAATCATCGACCATGCCAATCTGCGTGGCCCAGGCTACTTTCATTGAGGATAGATACCGATGCTGACAAATCCCACCATCGACATGCTGCATGAACTCGGTCTTAAAGGCATGGCCACAGCCTTCCAGGAACTCGACGCACAATCCGAAGCACGCGGCCTCGAGCATGGAGAGTGGCTTGCCATTCTGTTGGAGCGTGAAGCTACCGTGCGCCAACAGAAGCGCTTTGAAGCTCGCGCCAGAGCTGCCAAATTACGTCATGATGCGCAGATCGAGAATGCTGACTTTCGCGCCGCACGTTGTCTCGACCGCAATCTGTTCTTGGCGCTTGCCGGTTGCGACTGGATCCGCAAACACCACAGTCTGCTCGTCACAGGGCCGGCCGGCATCGGCAAGAGTTGGCTTGCTTGCGCGTTGGGCCATAAGGCCTGCCGCGAGGATTTCTCCGTCGCCTATCATCGCGTTCCCAGGTTGTTTGCCACCCTTGCGCTGGCAAGGGGTGACGGCAGATATGGCCGTATCCTCAAATCGCTCGCCAAGACCGATCTGCTGATCCTTGATGACTGGGGTCCGGAGAAGCTCAATGACGACCAGCGCCGCGACCTTCTGGAGATCATTGAGGATCGCTACGAACGGCGGTCGACCATAGTCACCAGTCAGGTGCCCCTGGATCGATGGTACGAGATCATCGCAAATCCAACACTTGCCGACGCCATCCTGGATCGCCTTGTCCACAACGCCTACCGCATCGAGCTCACCGGTGAAAGCATGAGAAAGCAGCGCGCTCCAGCGCTTCCTGAAGCATCGAAGCCTTGACGTCGCACGAAACCAGATCCAAACATCAAACAGACCCAGGATCCGTCCGACAAATGGCCGCCTTCAGATCGGAACGCCGGCCGGAATGAAATCGGAATGACTGGCCGGCTTGATATTGGAATCAGTGGCCGGCTTCATCGGAATACGCAATATCGACAGCTCCCGGATGGTGATCCATGTCCGTCACGGCAAAGGCAGCAAAGCCCGCTATGTCATGCTGTCTGTGGAGTTGCTGGGAATTCTGCGCAGTTATTGGCGTCTCGCACGTCCAGAATCGTTCCTGTTTCCGGGACGTGATCCCAGCAAGCCCATCGAGCCGACAGTGTTGAACGCTGCCTGCCGATCAGCAGTTACCGCGACTGGCCTTTCCAAACGCGTCACCGTGCACACGTTGCGGCATTCCTTCGCCACGCATCTTCTGGAGAATGGCACCGATATCCGCATCATTCAGGTTCTGCTCGGTCACGCCCATTTGTCGAGCACGGCCCACTATACGCAGGTTTCCAACAAGACCATCTGCTCTACGACGAGCCCGCTCGACCGATTGCGCCTGGAGGTGACGCCGCCGGGCTATTAGTCGGGTGCGCTCTGCCTTCGAAATCGCCGACATCTTGCGGCGGCATGGGGCGTCCTACAGACGAGAGAACGCCGGTCACCTTGGCCGCGGCGAACGTCGCGTCATGGGTGCGGTCGAAGCTTGCCGGACGCCGCAGCTTGGCGGTCACGTCGATACTTGCGACGACTGTGGCCTGACACGTGTCTCCTATAATTCCTGCCGCAATCGCCATTGTCCGAAGTGCCAGGGGGCGGCGCGCAAGCAATGGGTCGCGGCCCGTATCGCCGATCTGCTGCCGGTCCCGTACTTCCACGTGGTCTTCACCCTACCTCCGGCAGTCGCCGAGATCGCTTTCCAGAACAAGGCGGTCGTGTATGCACTGCTGATGCGGATTTCGGCTGAGACACTGCAGACTATCGCCGCCAACCCCAGATGGCTGGGCGCCGAGATCGGCGTTACCGCCGTGCTTCACACATGGGGCCAGGCGATGACCCACCATCCCCATGTCCATTGCGTCGTGCCGGGTGGAGGTCTCTCGCCGGACAGGTCGACGTGGATCGCATGTCGACCGGGCTTCTTTTTTTGCCAGTGCGCGTGCTGTCACGCCTGTTCCGCCGGCTCTTTCTGGCAGCTCTCGCCAAGGCCTTCGCTCAGGGCGAACTGCGCTTCTTCAATGACCTCGCCCATCTCAACGACGCTGCCTTGTTCACCCGCCATCTAGCATGTGCGCGCAGCATCGAATGGGTCGTCTATGCAAAGCCGCCCTTCGGCGGTCCAGACCAGGTGCTCGCCTATCTCGGCCGATACACCCATCGCGTCGCTATCGCCAACAGCCGCATCGTCGAACTTGATGATGACCATGTTGCCTTCCGATGGAAAGATTACCGGCGCAATGGATGTGATCGCGAGCAGATCATGAGCATTCATCCTCACGAGTTCATCCGACGATTTCTCTTACACCTGCTTCCCGCCGGCTTCCACCGCATGCGTCACTTCGGCTTTCTCGCCAACAGTCATCGACGGGATCGCATCGCTCTGTGCAGGATGCTCCTTGGGCAGTCATCGCCCCCAGGCGAGCAAGCCCATTCCGGCGAAACACAAGGCGGGAAGTCCTACGAATGCCCAGCAAGGCGCGGCAATCCTATTGGGTAGTTCACGTTGAGGCTTGGCAGCGCAGCGGACTGACGCGGACGGAATATTGCCGTGTGCATCGCTTGGCGAAGGACACGCTCGATCGTTGGCTTAAGTACTTTGCGGGCGACGACGCCGCGCGTAAGCAGGCGGAATTGCGCCGTCAGAAACGTCTGGAAGAACGAGTGAAGCATCGTTCTCTGAGAGGACTATCTCTGAGGGCTCCGATCCAGCCCCACCGACACGTCGGATCACCAGAACAGTCTAGGTGATCCGACGCGCAAGTTCACACGAAATGCGAACCTGAAATGCTACCGCCATCTGCCGTGACGAACCACTCCATGCTGTCTACACTGTTGTACCAGTCAAGAACTTTAAGTCCAGCTTCGGCGGTACCATCACTGAAATCGCTGACGGTCGATATGACCAAGTCATTCCCATCGCGAACGTATTGCAGAGCTGAGATATCTGCGATTGCGTTCAAGTACACATAGTCGGTACCGACACTTCCTGAGTCGGTGATAGTGGCCTGCATAGGCCCATCAATGAAATAGTGATCTCCATTTTCTCCACCATCAGCGAAGCCTTGGCCGGAAGTCAGGTATAAACTATCAGCGCCCGCCCCCCCTTGAAGCTGGAAGCCCGCTCCGAGACCCAGGATCGTGTCATCCCCATCCTCGCCATAGGCAAAACCCGCAGCGGTCGAAATGGTATCGTTGCCCGTCCCACCGTATACCGTTGCGTTCGTTACGAAGACCGTATCATTACCTCCATCGCCATAAATTACGGTGCCAACGTCATTGCCCGTCAAGCTGGCTGCATTGTCGCTGCTTCCTGAGGCGTAAATGATGTCGTTACCCTCCCCACCGAACAGGGTGTCTGCCTGCTCTGGAGTAGATGAGATGCCGCCTTGCACAAGCTTCAAGCCGCCAAATATCGTGTCGTCCGCGGCTCCCCCGCGGACAGAATCGTTGCCGTCGCCACCCTCAATGAGTGAGCCAAGCGCACTGGCTGTCAGTACGTCGTCAAAGTTTGAACAAACAAGTTGGAGGAAGCTCGAATGGGGCATCTGAATCAGTGATCTTTCCAGGGTTGGCAAGGTACAGTTCTCTTCAGTTTCGGAGCAAACTCCAGAAGCCATGCTTCTTGCCATGCACACGTTGCAGGCCCAAAACATAGGCATCGTGGCCCGGCAAACCGTT
Organism: Rhizobium sp. FY34; assembly: GCF_005222845.1. Classification (GTDB taxonomy): domain Bacteria; phylum Pseudomonadota; class Alphaproteobacteria; order Rhizobiales; family Rhizobiaceae; genus Neorhizobium. Next base: position 6,114 of record NZ_STFZ01000008.1, read on the forward strand.
GAAGTCGCTGATATGGGCCTCCAGCGCAGTGCATTGTAGCAAATGCCGGGCGGCGTGCTTGTAGCGGCTGGAGCGGGCGGTCTGCAGCGTAAAATCGATCATGGCGCGCAGCGCAATCGTGGCGGCCAGCGGATGTTTTTCCGCAAGGGTTTCGGCCGCCGCGCTCATCAACTCGTAGAGATCGCCATCCAGCTCTGTGCGACGGCGCAGCACCAGCTTTGCCGCTTCCGCCGGTTGCGGCCAGCGCAGGAAGAAGGCCAGCGCCTGGTGCACATCCTTGGCCGCCTGTACGAAGGCAAAGCCCCTTTCCTCGGCCTCCATATCGTCGAAATCCGGCAGGCGCTTCACAAAGGCGCGCAGATGATCCTCATCAAGGCTCTGCTCAAAGCAGGTCCAGCGATAGGCCTGCGCTTCCTCGGGCCGCTTTTCCGCCTCCAGCGCATCGATACGCGCCTGCTGCCATTCAAACGGAATGAGATGGCCAGGGCGCGGGCGCGCCTTGTCGAGCACAGCGAGCGCTTCCCTCGACCGGCCAGCCGTCAGCAGCCGGCGGGCGATATCGGTTGCCACCATGGGCGATTGCAGGCTCGCTTTGGATTGCTGGGCGATATAGGCATCCACATCGCCTTCCGCATCGGCAATCGCCTGCAGCGCCAGTTTCACGGTACTATCCCGATGCCGGCCGTAGATCTCGTCTTCATAGACCGGGCCGGAACTGCCCCAGCCGATCACGCGACGCTCGCTGTCAGGCAGTTTTTCTTCAGGCTCGGCCGCCCAGGCCTGCAGACGCTGGCGCAAATGGCCAAGGCCATCGCTTCCCAGCGCTTGCGCCATCTGCGCAATCAGCGTGTCGAACTGGCCATAGCCATTGCCGCTGAGCGCTGCAAACACCCGATCCGCCAGCACCTGGGGCGCAAGGCCAGCTGACTGCGCAAGCCTGCCCGCATCGGCGCAGGCTGCATGGAAGCTCTCGATCAGCGTGCCATTGCCATCATCGCTGCGCTCGAAGATCGGCTCGGCCAGCGCCAGAAACTGCCAGATCAGTTCGAAGGCCTCAGACGGATCGCCGGGCGCGACAGTGTCGACGATCGTGCTGCGCTGGGTTTCGAGGTCCAGCTTCACGCCCTTCACCTTGCGCCAATCGATGAAGGTGCGCGCACGCGCCAGGCTGACCAGGCGCTTGCGCACTTCGCGGGCCACTTCCAAACTTCCCTGGCTGCCGGCCAGTTCCAGCCGCAGCCGCCGTTTATGGGCGGCATTGCCGGTGCTGATCTCAATCAGCAATGCGGCCAGCCGCTCGGTGCCCAGCGCTTCGAGGTTCTTTGCATTGAGCGTGGTTTTGGCAGCCATCCCGTTCCGTCACCCTGTCCTGATACCCTTGTCTTTGCAGCGAAACTACCCCGCACTGGCTGCAATACCAAGTGCGTGCTTTGCGAAAGTTCTGGCTCAAGCGCCGTCAATCCGGGCGGTCGATCACGGCGCGGCCGCTCGTTAGGTCCGCCACCAGGCGCAGAATGCTACCTGCCTCCTGCGCCGGCAGATGCAAAGCCAGCTTGGCGCCGTGGCCGTTGAAGGTTTCCTCGATCAGGCGCACATCCTCTATGGCGCCAAGCCTTGCCTTTACCAGCGCCAGATCGGCAAAGGACAGACCAAGGCCAATCATGATGCTCGGTACGATCTTCGTCTTTTCCGCTGCTTGAAGGCAAAGCGCCGCCGTCCCGCCATAAGCACGTATCAACCCGCCACTGCCCAGCAGCACGCCGCCGAACCAGCGCGTCACCACCACCGCCACGTGATCGAGCCCCTGCCCGTCAATGGCCTGCAGAATCGGCTTGCCGGCCGTGCCGCTCGGCTCGCCATCATCTTGGAAGCGATAGGCCTGACCGATGCGCCAGGCCCAGCAATTGTGGTTGGCATCTGTTATGGAATGCGAAGCGATAAAGGCACGGGCCTCCTCCTCGCTCGACACGGCACCGGCCGTGGCGAGAAAGCGGCTGCGCTTGATCTCCTGGGAAAAACTATGGCTGGCGGCAAGGGCGAACATGGGTCTCGCTTATCCGATAATCTCTGGTCCGCGAAGATGCGTGCCGGACGAGCCCACGTAAAATTTATGGTTTTCGCGGCTAATACTTAATTAGTAAACAAGACGTATCCTGACGGAACTGGACAATAGTGGTTCGGTGGATGCAGCAGCCTGGTCAATCCAGTTTTGCGCATGCTCCCCATGCAACCATTGCCAACAGGCCCGATACGATACCCGCAACCGACGCTGGGAGGATATTCTGATGAATGCCGTGCAAATCAGTAGCGATGAAGTTCTGGAGATCATCGCGTTTCGCCTGCACTCCCAGGAGTTTTGCGTGCGCACCACATCGATCCGGGAAATTCGTGGCTGGGCGCCGGTCACGCCACTTCCGCACGCTCCTTATGAAGTCATCGGCGTGATGAACCTGCGCGGCACCGTGATCCCGATCGTTGATCTCGCCGTCAAGCTTGGCATGCCGAACACGGAAGTCAACGAGCGTTCGGCCATCGTGGTGGCCGATATCAAGGGCATGACGGTTGGCCTGCTGGTGGACCGGGTCTCCGATATCATGACCATTCCGGGCAACCGCCTGCAGCCGGTTCCCACCGCTGCCGGATCCAGCTCCGCCTTTTCCGATGGCATTATCGCCCATGACAGCGGCATGATCTGCTTCCTCAACCTGGAACGCATGTTCGGCACCGATGGCCTGGATGATTGGGGCATGGTCGCCTGATACGGCAGCCATAGGCCCCTCCTTCCATTCGCTTATCAAGGCACCGCGCCTGTTGCCGGTGCCTTTTGGCATTTTGACATTCTGAGGCTTTGCCGCGTCGATCAGAAATTCGCCGCCAAACGACGGTGAATGGCGTTGAGATCGCCCATGCTGCGCAGCGAGAGCGCATTTTCCCAGGCAAGAGCCGTCGAAACGATATGATCGAGATCATCGTGGCGGGGAGCCCAGCCCAGAAGCCGTCGCGCCAGCGTCGAATCGGCAATCACGGCGGCTGCATCGCCCGGCCGGCGTGGACCATACCGGGTCTCGAAACCGCCGCCGCCGACCCGCTGCACGGACTGCAGAACCTGCAGCACGGAATAGCCGCGGCCATAGCCGCAATTGGCCACCAGCGGCTCGCCGCCCAGCCTTAGATAGGCCAGCGCCTTCAAATGCGCAGCCACAAGATCGCTGACATGGATATAATCGCGAATCCCGGTGCCATCGGCTGTCGGGTAATCGGTGCCATAGACATCGACACCGCTGCGCTTGCCAAGCGCTGCCTCGCAGGCAATCTTGATCAGATGCGTGGCACCTGCCGTGGAAAGCCCGGTGCGGCCTTTGGAATCGGCGCCCGCCACGTTGAAGTAACGCAGAGCCACATAGCGGAATTTGTGAGCGGAGGCCGCATCGCGCAGCATCATTTCCGACATCAGCTTTGACTGGCCATAAGGGTTCTTCGGTGCCGGACGGGCGTTTTCGCGCACGGGCCCGTCATCCGGCTGATCGCCATAGACGGCAGCCGTGGAGGAAAACACGAAATGCTCGATGCCGGCCTTGATGGCGGCATCTGCCAGAAGCGCGGTCTTGGCTGTGTTGTTTTCGTAATAATCCAGAGGATTGGTCATGGATTGCGGCACAACGATCGAACCGGCGAAATGCAGGATGGCATCGATACGGTTTTCCTCGAAAATGCGCTCGAGCATGGCCCGGTCGCCTACATCGCCGAGATAGAAGCGCGCCGCATCGGGCACTGCCCAGCGGAAGCCCGTCGATAACCGGTCGAGAACAACGACTTCCTCGCCTGCGTCCAGCAAGGACCAGACCATGTGACTGCCAATATAGCCTGCGCCACCGGTTACCAGAACTGCCATGTCGATGCTCCCTGCTCTTTGTCTTGAGCAGCATCGAACCACGTCCCGGTTCATCAGTGCTTACCGGGAGCCTTTCCGGTAAGCTATTGTTCTTTATGTAGAAAATAAAGAATTTCAGCTTTCGTTCAAATTGTAGCGACATCGAGCCAAAAGGAAGCGAAAGGGCCGGAAATTCCTGTCAAAGACGGGCAATATACTCCGCCAGCCGGCCTGCGGCTTCGGTCACCTGCCGAGGGTCGCGCAGGAAGCAGGCGCGCAGGAAACTCTCCCCGCCTGGCCCGAAGGCCGTGCCGGGTGCAAGCCCCACCAGTGTCTTGTCGACGATGTCGAAGGCTGCCTTGCGCGGATCATCGATGCCGTCGATCTTCAGAAACGCATAGAGCGCGCCATCGGGCTTCAGTGTCTGCACGCGGTTGGTGGCAATCAGCGCATCACAGAGGATATCGCGCGAGGTGCGGGCCCGCTCGATATTGGCGCGCATGAAATCATCGCCCTTGTCGAGGGCGGCAATCGCGCCGCGCTGCATGAAGGGCGTCAGGCCGGAGCTTGAATACTGGATGAGGTTTTCCAGCACCTGGCCGATCTCTGGCGGCGCAACAATCCACCCAACGCGCCAGCCGGTCATCGACCAGTTCTTCGAGAAGGAATTGGCGTAAAGGATACGGTCGTCTGCCTGCTGGATATCCATGAAGGAGGGCGCACGCGGCCCGTGATAGTAATAGAGCGCGTAGATCTCGTCGGCGATGATCCACAGTCCATGGCGACGGGCAAGCGCCAGAATGGCCTTCAGATCGTCTTCGGTTGCCGTCCAGCCCGTCGGGTTGGAGGGCGTATTGATGAACAGCGCCCTGGTGCGCGGCGTAATCGCCGCTTCCAGCTTGGCGATATCCAGCGACCAGCCGCCACCGACGAAATCCACCGGCACCGGCACGGCCTTGCCGCCGGCGATGCCGATGGCGGCAACGATGTTCGGCCAGCTGGGCGACAGGTAGACGATCTCATCGCCCGGCGCGCTGACGGCCTGGACGCAGAGATTAATGGCATGCATGCCCGAACTGGTGGCGAAGAAATGATCGATCGGCAGTGTGACGGAGAAATGACGCTCGTAATAGCGCGACAGTGCCTGGCGCAATTCCGGCAGGCCACGCTGCCATGTGTAGAAGGTTTCGCCGGCATCCAGCGAATCCTTGGTGGCCTGGTTGATGAAATCCGGACTTGGCAGGTCTCCCTCACCCGCCCAGAGCGGAATGAGGCCTTCGCGGCCGCGGGCATAGTTCACCAGTTCGACGATACCGCTTTGCGGGGCGGCAAGCGCACGGGCGCTAAGACTGTTCTTGAGGGTCATGCTGCAAATCTCCATCTGCCGCCTTCATAAATCAGGCACGCGCCGAAATCCCATGACATTCGGTGAGCGCCTGATCGAATTTGGTGATGGATCACCCAACCGGTCAGCGGGTTTTCAGGAGATCGCGGATTTCGGTGAGCAATTGCACATCGGCCGGCGGCGGCGCGGGTGTGGCGTCAGCCGGCTTCTTCTCCTCGGTGAGGCGGATGCGGTTCACAGCCTTCACCATCAGGAAGATGATCCAGGCCAGGATCAGGAAGTTGATGATCACCGTCAGGAAGTTGCCATAGGCAAACACGGCGCCCTGTTCACGTGCGGCAGCCAGCGTCGTTGCGGTGACGTTGGAATTCAGCCCGATGAAGTAGTTGGAGAAATCTATACCGCCAATGATGACGCTGACGACGGGCATCACCACATCATTGACAATGGAATTCACGATGCCGGTAAAAGCGCCGCCGATAATGATACCCACCGCCAGATCGACAACATTGCCTTTGGCTATGAAAGACCGGAATTCGCTGACCACCGACATGGCGTACCTCTCGCTCTATGCTTTTTAATCTAAAGTTTCGCCTAATATAACCAAGCCATGTGACTTGGAAAGAGACGGTTCATGGAAGCCGTGGTTCTCCATTCAACTTTTTGCCGAGACGGCTTCGATTTCCAAGGCACGGCTTTTCCCCTATCATCGACCCACAATGAAGCCGGATCCTGCCGGCATGCGGAGGGGATATGCTACCCGGCTGGATGATCCTGCTGTCAGCCTGCGCCTATGTGCTCCTGCTGTTTGCCGTGGCAAGCTATGGCGACCGCAGAAGCCGGCGTTTGGGCGTTCCCAAGCAAGGACGCCCGGTCGTCTATTCGCTCAGCCTTGCCGTCTACTGCACCTCCTGGACCTATTTCGGCGGCGTTGGCCTGGCCTCCGAGCGCGGACTGGAATTCCTCGGCATCTATATCGGGCCGATCCTGGCATTCACGCTTGGCATGCCGCTTCTGCGGCGCATCGTGGAGATTGCCAAGGCAGAGAAACTGACATCGGTGGCCGATTTCATTGCCGCCCGCTACGGCAAGAATTCTGCCGTCGCGCTGATTGTCGCCGTCATTTCGCTGGTCGGTGCCATTCCCTATATCGCCCTGCAGCTGAAGGCCGTTTCGAATTCCGTTTCCACCATGGTCAATCCGAGCGAATATGGCATTGGCAGCGGCAATCTGTATTTCATCGATCTTGCCCTCATCGTCACGCTGATGATGGCCAGTTTTGCGGTCATGTTCGGAACCCGCCACGCGGATGCGACCGAACATCAGGATGGGCTGATCCTGGCCGTTGCCATGGAATCCATGGTAAAGCTGGTGGCCATCTTCACCGTTGGCCTGACGGTGGTGTTCCTGATCTTCAACGGTCCGGCTGATCTTTGGGCAAGGGCGTCGCAAAGCCCGCTTGTTGAACAGGCGATGAACTATGAGACTCCGATCTCGCGCTGGCTGCTGCTGATCGGCCTGTCGGGCTTTGCCATCATCCTCTTGCCGCGCCAGTTCCATGTCACCGTGGTGGAGAACCGCACGCCGCGCGAACTGAAAATGGCCGGCTGGCTGTTTCCCATCTACCTGATTGCCATCAATTTCTTCGTGCTTCCGGTGGCTATCGGCGGCCTCATCCTGTTTGGTGGCGCCGGCGACGCGGATCTCTATGTGCTGCAACTGCCGCTTTCGCATGAAATGCCGCTGATCACGTTGATCACCTTCATCGGCGGGTTTTCCGCCGCCACCGCCATGGTCATCGTCGCCTCCGTCGCCCTGTCGATCATGGTATCGAACGACATCATCATGCCGATCTTCCTGCGCCGCAAGCTGATGACGGCCGGCGGCCATCGCGATGATTTTGCCAAGACCTTGCTGCGCATTCGCCGCATGGCGATCTTTGCCGTGCTGATGCTGGGCTATGGCTATTACCGCGCTGCAGACAGCGAATCCGGGCTTGCCTCCATCGGGCTTCTGGCCTTTGCCGCCGTCGCGCAGATCGCGCCCTCCCTGTTTGCCGGCCTGTTCTGGCGGCGAGCCAATGCGCGCGGCGCCATTGCCGGCATGTGTCTCGGCTTTTTCGCCTGGGCCTATCTTCTCTTCGTGCCGAGCCTTGGCGGCCCGGACAATTCGGCGCTGGCCGCCGCCATCCTCGATTTCCTGATGCCCGGCACGCAGATGTTTTCCGGCCCGAAGGCCGATCCGCTGGTCAATGCCGTGCTGCTCAGCCTTCTCGTCAACAGCGCTGCCTTCATCATCGGATCGCTGTCGCGTAATCCCCGTCCGGTGGAACGCATCCAGGCCGGTATCTTCGTCAAGCGGCATCTGCGCTCGCAATTTGCCACGCGCGGCTGGAAGACCCGCGTCAGCGTCGGCGACCTGAAGGCGACGATTGCCCGCTATCTCGGCGAGGAACGCATGCGGCGCTCCTTTGCCAATTACGAGCACAATGCAGGCCGCAAGCTGGGCGAGGACGAAGCCGCCGACATGGCACTGATCCACTTTTCCGAACAGCTTCTCGGCAGCGCCATCGGTTCATCCTCGGCACGGCTTGTCCTGTCGCTGATCCTGCAAAAGGCCGAGGATGCCGGCTCCGATACGGCCTGGCTTCTCGATCAGGCCAGCGAGGCCCTGCAATATAATCAGGACATCCTGCAGACAGCACTCTCCCAGATGGACCAGGGCGTTGCCGTGTTCGACAGTTCCGACCGGCTGGCGATCTGGAACAGGCGCTTCCGTAACCTGCTCGACCTGCCGGAACAGGTGGGCCAGGTCGGCTATCCGCTGGCCGATATCGTGGCGATCCTCACCGAACGCGGGCATCTGCCCATCGAGGAGAGCGAGACCGTCATCCGGCGCATCAAGACGCTCGATACGCCCTTCTCTCTGGTGCTCGACGGCGGAGCCCGCATCATCGAAGTGCGGTCCAACACCATGCCGGATGATGGCATTGTCGCAACCTTTACCGACATGACGGACCGCGTGGCCGCCGCCCAGGCCCTGAAGCAGGCCAATGAGACGCTGGAACAGCGGGTGGAGGAGCGCACGGCGGAACTGACACGCGTTAACCGGGCTTTGGCCGAGGCACGCGCGGCAGCCGACGAGGCCAATAATGGCAAGACGCGCTTCTTTGCCGCTGCCGGCCACGATATCCTGCAACCGCTGAACGCGGCGCGCCTCTATTCCTCCTCTTTGGTGGAGCGGCTGGGCGCTTCCGACAATAGCCAGTTGGTGCGCAATATCGATTCGGCGCTCGAATCGGTGGAGAGTATCCTCGGTGCAGTGCTCGATATCTCGCGGCTCGATACAGGCGCCATGAAGCCGCGGGTGTCGTCGGTACCGCTTGGCGAATTCCTGCAGCGGATCGAGACCGATTTTGCCCCGATTGCCCGCGAGAAGAACCTGACATTCAAGGTGCTGCCCAGTTCGCTCACCGTGCGCACCGATCCGACGCTCTTGCGCCGGCTGGTGCAGAATCTCGTGTCCAACGCGATCAAATATACCAGGAGCGGCAAGGTTCTGGTCGGTGCGCGCCGGCGCGGCAATGAAGTGGTGATCGACGTTCTGGACAGCGGCATCGGCATTCCTTCCTCCAAGTTCAAGACGGTGTTCAAGGAGTTCGCCCGCCTGGATGAAGGTGCGCGCACCGCCGCCGGGCTTGGGCTTGGTCTTTCCATCGTCGATCGCATTTCGCGGGTCCTGTCGCATCCGGTGGAACTGGCCTCCACACCGGGACGCGGCACCATGTTTAGGGTGCGGATGCCGCGCGACATGGCCGCCCCCCGCACGAGCCGGGCAGAGCCGAGCGGCAAGTCCATGCCGCAGCCACTGTCCGGTCTTCGTGTTCTGTGCATCGACAACGAGCCGCAGATTGTCGATGGCATGGTGCTGCTTCTGTCCGGCTGGGGCTGCACGGTCCTGCATGCCGGCTCGATTGCTGCCGTGGAGGCACTTGCCGGCACGCGCGAGGCAGCGCCAGACATTGTCATTGCCGACTACCATCTGGACGACGGCACCGGCATAGAGGCGGTTCTCAGGTTGCGGGCACTGTTTGGCGGCCCCATTCCCGGCCTGCTTCTGACCGCCGACCGCAGCCTTGAGGTGCGTGCCCAGGCGGAACGCTATGGGCTTGGCCTGCAGCACAAGCCGGTGAAGCCGGCGGCCCTGCGCGCCTATATTACCCAGGTGGCCGGTGCACGGCGCGCCGCCGCCGAGTGAGCAGCGTTCCATCCCATACCACGACAGGTTCATGACGGGTTTGTGAATTCGCACAGATCCGCTATGTGCTTGCCTTGCGGAACCGCGCCGCCTATTCCGCGTTACACGCCAAACATCCCGCCCGCAGAGGCAGCACGGACCGCAGCACTGGCATCGGTCCGCTGGACGGAGTCGCGACCGATGAAACGCTTTGATCTGATTGACGGCATGCGTGGCTATTTCCTCGTGTTCATGCTGATCAACCACATGATTTTCGCCGGCGGCTACTGGCTGGTACAGATCAACCACAACCAGCTGGCATTCGTGGAGGATGCCCAGGGCTTTGTGTTCCTGTCTGGCCTTCTGATCGGCATGGTCTATGCCCGCAAGATGGCCAGGAACGGCTATGCGGCCGGTCGCCAGGCGATCTATTCCCGCGCCTTCGAGCTTTACCGCTATGCAATAGGCATCGTGATCTGCGTGCTGGCGGCGCAGATGCTGCTGCCGGGCGCCTATTATATCTGGTACAACTGGCTGGGTTACACCACCTTCGACGACCCATGGCGGCTGGCAGCGATTGCCAGCTTCATCTACCAGCCAACCTTCATGGATATCCTGCCGCAATATATCATCTACATGATCTTTGCGCCGATACTGGTGAAGCTGGTGCTCGACGGCAAATGGGCGCATGTGATGGCCGGATCGCTGATCCTGTGGATGGCCGGGCAGTTGGGGCTTCAGAAGCTTGTCACCGTTCCGATCGACATCTTCTTCATGCGTCCTGATGATCAGGGCGTGCGCGTCTCGTTCAACCTTCTGGGCTGGCAGATCGTGTTCTATTCTGGTCTGGTGCTGGGCGCACTGACGGCGCTGGACCGCATTCAGTGGACGAAGATCTTTTCGCCGCAGAACAGTTTCATCCCGACGATCTGTGTGCTCGTCTGCGGTTTCTTCCTGCCGCTGCGCCTGCTGACAGCGCATGGCATGCTACCGGCAGAGCTGGCGGCGAAATTTTCAACGATGGAGATCCGCGCCGATTTCGGCCCCGTCTACCTCATCAACTTCGTCGCCGCTGCCACACTGATTGCCTGGATGATCATTGCCGGGCCGAAACACAAGGCAGCCTGGGTACAGAACATCGCCAATGCGATTATCTGGGTCCTATCGCTGAAGTTCCTGCAGCTTCTCGGCCGCCATTCGCTCTATGTCTATGTCTGGCATGTCGCCATCGTCTACGGAGTCTACTATCTCGACGGTCGCACACCGGAACTGTCTGAACTGACCAAGACGGCCATTGCGCTGACCTGTGTTGCCCTGCTTGCCGTGCCGGCGCTGTGGCGCGAACGCGACAAGTGGCTTGCCACATCCTCAAGCGGTGCATCGCCGCAGACGGTGACGCTGCCCGCCGGCAAGCAGGCCTGACGCATCAGGCCAGCACGTTTTCCGGCCGCATTCGGAAGATCACCGTCAGACCTTCGGGGGCGAAATCGAAACTGCATTCGCCGCCAAAACTGGTGGACATGCGCCGTACCAGCTCATTACCGAAGCCATGCCGGGTGGGAGGGCTGACGGTCGGGCCGCCGCGTTCCTGCCAGACGAGTTCGATCATCGGATCCGCATCGATTTCACCGGCTGGAGCCTCGCCTTTGACCATGCGCCAGGTAACGGAAATCTGCCCGGCATCCTGCGAAAGCGCGCCATATTTGAAAGCATTGGTGCCAAGCTCATGCATGATGAGGCTGAGCGAGATGATCGTGGCGCCGCTGAGATTGAGCCGTGGCCCTTCAAACGACAGCCGCTCCCCCTGATTGAGGCCGAGCGGTTCGACGGCGGCCAGAATGGCTTCGCGCATATCCGCGCTGCCGCCATGCAGGGAGCCACGCAACAGGGTGATGGAATGGCCCATGGCCTGGATGCGCAGGCGCAGCTGACTGCCAAGCTCCTTCGGTGTCGCGGCATAGCGCTGCGACAGCGAGATCAGGCCGCTGGTGGTGGCGAGCAGGTTCTTCATCCGGTGATCCACCTCTTCAGAGACAAGCTGCTGCAATTGAAGGTGACCCGTCAGCTCTTCCCTGGCTCGCACCTGCGCGGCATAGGCCGAGAGCAAAAGCTGCAAAAGGCCCAGATCAATGCCGATGACGAGAAAGAAAAACGACAGCGCGGTGATGGAGGGGCCGTTGAGTTCGAAGCTTTCCACCGGCGGCACGAACCAGTACCACGCGACCAGCGCGCAGATGATGGTGTTTAAAATCGCCGGGCGCATGCCGAAGAAAAAGCCGGTGAGGATGATGGCCGGGAAAAAGGTGAGATAGGGGAAGCCCGGCGGCAGGAAGGGATCGATGACGAAGCGCATCAGGACGGCGATGGCGACAATCAAAAGCGACATACCATAGGCAAAGGCGGCCTGCGAAGGGCTGGAGCCCTTGGTGGTGGAGCGGAAGGCCGGCAGGCGTGACAGGAGCGCCACAAGCCAGGTATCGCGGGCCTCGATGCGTGCAATACCGCTGCGTCTTCCAACCGTTTTTTCTACGGAAGACGCCGCTTCCCCCTCAGACACCATCTACTCGACCTTCCCCTTGGTATTTTTATGCGATCGTATTTAGCGCAGTTTGCCAGGGAATGCAGCAGCTTCCATAGACTTGATCCGATATCCGGCTCCCGACTTGCGGGCGGGAACCGGAGCATGCTGACGCTCGCGGCGATGGACGGATTACTGACCGGCCGGGTGCAGCGAGTTGATGATGGCCAGGAGCGCCGGGCCATGCTTTTCCTGTTCGCCCTTGGTGCCCCAATAGGTGATGACCAGAAGCTTGCCGGGCTTGGGCGAGACGACCGAGAGGCCGACGCTGACCGGGCCGTCCTTATCCGTGCCGGACCAATCGAAATTGGCCATCTTCATGCCGTTGATCTCGTCTTCCGACTGCTTCTGCGTCGAGCCATCGATATTGACGCCATTGCCCTGCAGGAAGGCGACGGCATCATCGATCACCTTGTCGCTCGTCCTTTCATCCGCGACATCGATCGACAGGTAGATGGCGCCGTCATCCGAGGTTGCCTCGATGCCGGTTTCGGTTTCTTCCGGGCTCCAGCTTTCCGGGATCGCGATACTGGCAACGGGCGCATCCGAGGGAAACACCACGGTTTTGGACGCGGCAAACGCGCCAAAGGGCTGGATCAGGGCAATAGCGAGAGCGGCGGCGAAGATCTTCTTCACGGGTGATGTCCTTTGGATGAGGTGAAAGCGGCCTTTCGGCCAAATAGCGGGGCGAACGGTCGGCACCGTCCACTTGCTCAGATACGACTTTTCACCTGTCAGCAAGATGAATGTTAGTAACTGCAAACAGAATAACATGATTTATTTTGCAGTGGACGTGGGCAAGGGTCCGCTCTTGCGGAAGATCTTGCCAGGGCATGGCTGCCATTCGCGGATGCGATACCGGATCGGCGGTTCTTGCTATAGGTTCCGTGCTTTCATGACCTGCCGGAGATCCTTCCCATGTTGCGCGGCATTGCAGCCCTCCTTCTTTTCCAACTGATCGGCGAGAGCCTGGTTTTCCTCACCAAATTGCCGCTTCCCGGTCCGGTGATCGGCCTGGTTCTGCTGTTTATTGCTTTGCAGATCGGCCGGCGAGCAGGCTATGCACCCTTTCCCCAGGTGGAAGGAGCGGCGAATAGTCTTCTCGCCAATCTCGGACTGCTGTTCGTGCCGGCCGGCGTCGGCGTCGTCTCGCTCTGGGGCGTGATGCAGGCGCATGCCGGTGCCATCGGCTTGGTGCTGGTTCTGTCCGCCGCCGTGACGCTGGCGGCCACCGTCTGGACCTTCATTGCCGCACGGCGCTTCTTTGACAAGAAATGGGGCGCCTGATGCGCAGTCCTGTCGATCTCTGGGTCTATCTCTCCACCTCGCCGCTGATCTGGCTGACGCTGACCGTCTGCACATGGATTGCCGCCGTCGAGCTTTCTGTGCGGCTGAAGCGACACCCGCTGTTGAACCCGGTGATGATCTCCATCCTCTTCCTGTCGCTGGTGATGACACTCTTCCACATCCCTTACGAAAGGTTCTTCGCCGGCGCACAGTTCGTGCATTTCCTGCTGGGACCGGCCACCGTTGCCATTGCCGTACCGCTTTACCTGCAATGGCACGAGGTGAAGCGTGTTCTGGCGCCGATTGGGGTGGCGCTTCTCGTCGGTTCCGTCGTGGCCGTTGTCTCGGTCATTGTGCTTGGAACGCTTGTCGGTCTGCCGCACGACGTGATGGTGTCCTTCCTGCCGAAATCGGCCACCGCCGGCGTGGCCATGGCGATTTCGTCCTCGCTCGGCGGCAATCCCTCGCTGACAGCGGTGCTGGTGATCCTCACCGGCATTATCGGCGCGCTGATCGTAACGCCCTTGATGAACCGCATGGGCATTCGCGATTATGCCGCGCGCGGCTTTGCCGTGGGCCTGACCTCGCATGGCATCGGCACGGCCCGCGCCTATGAAGTCGACAAGACGGCCGGCCTGTTTGCCGGCATTGCCATGGCCCTGAACGCCATCGCCACTTCGCTGATCGTGCCGCTGGCAGCCCACCTGCTTCTCGGTTCGTAAGCGATCAGGCACCGGATTTGCGCTTGCCGAGGAGCGGGTGCATCTGCGCATCGAAGAGATGCTCGCACTCGTCGAGCGCCTTCAACATTTCCCCCTGCCGCCGCCCGCCAGGGCCGGTGCAGGGCGGATAGGCTCGATTATAGCCGCCCCTTTCGATCTGCGCCTTGGAGAGGAAGCCGCGGCATTGTTTGGCGCGGCGGCAGACGGACAGGTCGCAGGTTTTCCAATAGCCGAGCACGGTGGCGGGAACCTGCATCAGGATCTGGCAGTGCCTGTCCCGTTCGTCGGGCGGCAGGCGATCGAACTGACCCTCGGTCAGCCCATTGATATGGGGTTCGTTTTCGTAGATCCAGTCCTCGCGTGCACGCTCTTCCTTGCTCATGGCCATGTGACATCTCCCTTTCCTGTTTGACATGCCGAAACGCCGCCAAGGGCCGCAGAACGGCCATCGCGGTTGCAAGGAGAAGCCACGCAAGGGCGAATGCCCGTTGGTGAAAAATGAGAATGGCTCCGCCCTTGCGTGGCCTTCGGTGTCCTGTCAGGGCATCCCTGCCCCTACAGATGAATGCCTCATCCCACTGCACAGCGGTTTCCCGATGCTTGCACGGCTCAACCGAACCGGACATGGCTGTCCGGGGAGGACTTGATAGGCCAGGCATTTGCGCCGCCATGGCTTTCACCTCCTCATGAGGCCGCCGCACGTTACGACAACACCATGAGGCACCGGCCCCGCCTGCCCGCGACCGTCTCGCGAAACACTCCGGCAGCGGAGGCAGGTGGATTATGAGCACAGGTTTGGGATGTGGGGATGAGGAAGGAGCTAAGTGGTTGAATTTGCGAGTGGCACGAGGGGATGCGTGCACGAAATGGCAGTGAGGATGACGCCGTTCAGGTTGAGGATCTATGCGACCCAAACCCAACGCATAAGCATGGATATAATTTGCGTATATGCGAGAGATGAAGCGCCTATGCCAGACATATGGCACCCTTCTTGCTAGCACTGAGGCATTCGGACAAGGCTGCAAGGCCCCCGGCAACCTTGGAGCATAGTTCATGAAATTCTCACATATGTTAGCGCTATCAGTAGCGGCGTTCATCGCAACACAGCCAGCCCGCGCCGATGAGGGCGTGCTGGCGGCCATCAAGCAGGCCGGCGTGTTGCGGATGGGCACCACCGGTGACTACAAGCCCTTCAGCTACAAGGGTGCCGATGGCGCGCTGACCGGCGCCGACATTGCCATGGGCGAAGACCTGGCAACCTCGCTCGGCGTGAAGCCGGAATTCGTCGCCACGACCTGGAAGACGATGCTGGAGGACTTCAAGGCCAACAAGTTCGACGTGCTTCTGGGCGGTGTGACCGTCAACCCGGCCCGCGCCGAGGTGGGCGACTTCTCGCTTCCCAATGTCAGCGACGGCAAGCGCCCCATCGTGCGCTGCGCCGACAAGGACACGTATACAAGCATCGAGGCGATCGACCAGCCATCCGTACGGGTGATCGTCAATCCGGGCGGAACGAATGACAAGTTTGCCCATGAGCGCTTCACCAAGGCGCCGATCCAGGTGTTTCCCGACAACAAGGTGATCTTCGACGAGATTGCCGCCAACCGCGCCGATGTGATGGTGACGGATGGCGTGGAAGTGGATCTGCAATCCAAGCTGCATGAGGGCGTTCTGTGCCCGGCAGCCGTGGCGCAGCCCTTCACGCATTTCGACAATGCCTATCTGCTGCGCAAGGACCCCGCTTTGAAGGCGGCCGTTGATGATTTCATGCGCAAGCAGCTGGAAAGCGGCGGCTGGAAGACGAAGCTGAACGCAGCGATGAAATAATAATACAGCCGGCTGGCTGGTGTGAGCGCCAAGCGCCAGCCGCCATCGAAAAACCCTTTCCCTGCATTTCCAGGGAAAGGGTTTGCATAGAAAGAAAGTCCCCTCCCAAACCCTCCCCACAAGGGGGAGGGCTTAACCCGGCCGCACGCCTTGATGCAGGAATGGTGTGACTGCTGCGTCGTATCTCCCCCCTTGTGGTGGGGTCGCAAGGACGGGGCGAGACCTTGATTACGCAGCTTTTTCCACCGCGCCATAGGGATCAAAGCGCGTGTAGAAGGTGTCGCCCTTGGCGGCCATGTCGAGGAGCAGCGGCGTTGGCTTGAAGTGAGTGCCGTATTGGCTAGCCAGCGTTTCGCAGAGCGCCACGAACGTCTTCACGCCCATGCCATCGATATAGGACAGCGTGCCGCCGGTATAGGGCGCGAAGCCGAAGCCGAGGATGGAGCCGACATCGGCCTCGCGTGGATCCGTCACGATGCCCTCTTCCATGGTGCGGGCCGCTTCCAGCGCGATGGTGACGAGAAGGCGCTGCTTCAGCACGGTCACATCCACCTCGGAAGCCGGCTTCTGCGGGTAGAGATCCTTGAGGCCCGGCCACAGGAACTTCTTGGCGGGCTTTGCCGGATAATCGTAGAAACCGCGCGTATTCTTGCGGCCGCGACGATCGAGATCGTTCACGAGCTTGTCGACCAGCGCCATATGCTCCGGCTTCACCGAGGCTTCGCCCAGATCGGCAATCGAGGCCTTCATGATCTTCTGGGAGAGATCGACGGCGACTTCGTCGTTGAGCGACAGCGGCCCGACCGGCATGCCGGCCATCTTGGCGGCATTTTCGATCATGGTGGCCGGCACGCCTTCGATCAGCATGTCATAGGCTTCGTTGATGTAACGGAAGACGCAGCGGTTGACATAAAAACCGCGCGTATCGTTGACAACGATCGGCGTCTTCTTGATCTGGGCGACGTAATCCAATGCGACGGCCAGCGCCTCGTCACCGGTTTCCTCGCCGAGGATGACTTCGGTGAGCATCATCTTTTCGACCGGCGAGAAGAAATGCACGCCGATGAACTGCTTGGGGCGCTTGGAGTTTTTCGCCAGGCCGGTGATCGGCAGGGTCGAGGTATTGGAGGCGAAAATGGCGGCTTCCGGCAGGACGGCCTCGACCTTTTCGATGACATCCTTCTTCACCTGACGGTCTTCGAAGACGGCTTCGACGACGAGCGCCACATCCGAGAGCGTGGAATAATCCGCGGTGGGCGTGATAAGGGAGAGCAGCTTTTCGCCGTCTTCCTTGGTCATTCGTCCCTTACCGATCTGGTCTGCCACCAGCTTTTCCGAATGGGCCTTGCCCTTGGCGGCGGCTTCCTCGTCACGATCGATCAGCGAGACGGCAATGCCGGCGGCTGCCGTGACATAGGCGATGGAGGCGCCCATGAAGCCTGCGCCGACGACGCCGATTTTCGTGAGTTTCTTCTTTTCCACGCCTGCCGGGCGACGCGCGCCCTTGCCCAGTTCCTGCATGGAAATGAACAGCGAGCGGATCATCGAGAAGGCTTCGGTGGTGCGCAGGATTTGCGTGAAATAGCGCTGCTCAACCTTCAAGGCCGTATCAAACGGCAGCTGCAGGCCTTCATAGACGCATTTGAGGATGGCAAGCGCGCCCGGATAATTGCCAGCGGTTTCACGGCGCAGGATGGCGGGAGCGGCCGGCCAAAGCTGGGCAGCAGCTGGCGTCCAGATGCCGCCACCGGGAACCTTGAAGCCCTTTTCATCCCAAGGTGCGACGGGCTTCAAGCCATCCTTGATCATCTGTTTGGCGGCAGGCACCAGTTGATCCGGCTCGACCACCTGATGCACGAGGTTCATCGCCTTGGCGCGCTGCGGGGTGAGCGTCTGGCCCGTCGTCATCATTTGCAGGGCATCCTGCGTATTGGCAAGGCGCGAGACACGCTGCGTGCCGCCGGCACCGGGGAAAATGCCGACCTTGACTTCCGGCAGCGCCAGCTTGACGGATTTCGAATTGGAGGCGACGCGGCCATGGCAGGCAAGCGACAGTTCCAGCGCGCCGCCCATGCACACGCCATTGATGGCGGCAACCCAGGGCTTGCCATTGGTCTCGATCTTGCGCCACAGCCAGGTCATGCGGCCGGCTTCGGTAAACAGCGTCTGCATGGCGGTTTCGGGATTTTTCGCCTGTTCCTGCTGCAACAGATCGAACATGCCGCGGATCATGGTGAGATCGGCGCCGCCGGAAAAGGCAGGTTTGCCGGAGGTGAAGACGACGCCCTTGACGGCCTCATCCTTGACGGTCGCATCGACGATGGCATCGATTTCCTGCATCACCTCGACGGTGAAGACGTTCATCGACTTGTCCGGCATGTCCCAGGTGACAAGCGCAATGCCGTCTGCGTCGGTTTCAACGGTGAAATTCTTGTAGGTGCTCATGATGGGGTACCTCTTCCCTTGAAATTGTGCCGATGTCGCCGCCGCTCCGAATTCGGTGCGATCTGGCGGGGTTAAGCCCCTCCCCCTTGTGGGGAGGGGTTGGGGAGGGGAATTTGCCGTAAAAACCCCTCCCGCCTGCCGGCCACCCTCCCCACAAGGGGGAGGGTTAGGACCCCCATCAAACGCGTTCGATGACCGTGGCCGTGCCCATGCCGGCGCCAATGCAGAGCGTGACAAGCGCGGTATTCAGATCGCGCCGCTCCAGCTCATCCAGCACCGTGCCGAGGATCATGGCGCCGGTGGCACCGAGCGGATGGCCCATGGCAATCGCCCCGCCATTGACGTTCATCTTGTCGTGGGAGATGTCGAACGCTTGGAGATAGCGCAGCACGACGGCGGCAAAGGCTTCGTTCAGCTCGAAGAGGTCAATGTCAGAAATCGACATGCCGGTGCGCTTCAGAAGCTTTTCCGTGACATCCACCGGGCCGGTGAGCATGAGGGCCGGATCGGAGCCGATATTGGTGAAGGAGCGGATACGGGCGCGGGGTTTCAAGCCCATGGATTGACCACCGGCTTTCGAGCCGACGAGGACGGCGGCGGCGCCATCGACGATGCCAGACGAATTGCCGGCATGGTGGACGTAAGTGATGCGCTCGACTTCCGGATGCGCCTGCAGGCCGACGGCTTCGAAACCGCCCATTTCGCCCGGCATCTGGAAGGAGGGATTGAGCGCTGCCAGCGACTGCATGTTCGTTTCGGGCCGCATATGTTCGTCGCGGTCCAGAATGGTGAGGCCGTTCTGGTCCTTCACCGGAATGACGGATTTGGAGAAATAGCCGTTTGCCCAGGCATGGGCGGCGCGCTTCTGGCTTTCCACCGCATAGGCATCCACATCATCGCGGGTGAAGCCGTATTTCGTGGCAATCAGATCAGCCGACACGCCCTGCGGCATGAAATAGCCGGGGAAATTGACGGAAGGGTCCATGTACCAGGAGCCGCCCGACATGCCCATGCCGACGCGCGACATGCTTTCAACGCCACCGGCAATGACGATATCATCGGAACCGGCCATGACCTTGCCGGCGGCGAAATTCACCGCATCGAGACCCGACGCGCAAAAGCGCGAGATCTGCATGCCGGGCGCCTTCACCGAATAGCCGGCCTCGAAGGCGGCAGCCTTGGGAATGACGGCGCCGGCATCCATGACCGGATCGACGCAGCCCATGATGATGTCATCGACGGTTGCCGTGTCCAGCCCGTTGCGGTCGCGGATGGCTTCCAGCGTTTTCGCAGCGAGACGGACGGAGGGCACTTCGTGCAGCGATCCATCCTTCTTGCCCCGTCCGCGCGGCGTGCGCACGTGGTCGTAGATATAGACTTCAGTCATTGTCTCTCTCCCTTGGGCGCGCGGGGCGCCTGAAATTCTTGTGCCTCGCCAGCCTATCGCGCTTACGGGGCGTCATCCTCGGGTCAACCCTCCCCCTTGTGGGGAGGGTCGGAGCGAAGCGACGGGGAGGGGTTGAGAACCGTGAAGATCCCCTCCCCCACCCTCCCCACAAGGGGGAGGGAGCCCGTCGGCGCAAGTGGTTCTCAAAACGCCTCGGCGGCCAGTTCCATCAGCGTATCGCAGCCGGCCTCGATGCGGACCTTGCGAAGTGCCGTTTCCGGCATGATCTTGTCCATGTAGAAGCGCGCCGTGACAAGCTTCGTCTTGAGGAAATCCCCCCGCTCGTCGCCGGCAGCCAGGAGGTCCTGCGCGGATTTCGCCATTTTCGCCCACATATAGCCGAGCATCACGAGGCCGAAGAGGTGCATGTAATCGGTGGAGCCGGCACCGGCATTATCGGGTTTGGCCATGGCATTCTGCATGAACCACATGGTGGAGGCCTGCAGATCGTTGAGGCCCTTTTTCAGCGCCTTGGTATAGGGCGCCATGGCTTCGTTTTCGCGGTTCTCGTCGCAGAAATCGCCGATTTCCTTGAAGGCGGCCATGACGGCACGCCCGCCGTTCAGCGCCAGCTTGCGACCGACCAGATCGAGTGCCTGGATACCATTGGCACCCTCATAGATCATGGCGATGCGCGCATCGCGGACATACTGGCTCATGCCCCATTCTTCGACATAGCCATGGCCACCATAGACCTGCTGGGCCATGACCGCATGGTCAAAACCCTTGTCGGTCAGCACACCCTTGAGGATCGGCGTGGCAAGCCCGAGCAGATCATCGGCAGCCTGACGCTCGGCTGCATCCGAGGAACGGTGGGCGATATCGGATTTCAGCGCCGTCCACAGCATGAAGGCGCGGCCGGCCTCGTTGAAGGATTTGATGGTCATCAGCGTGCGGCGGATATCGGGATGCACGATGATCGGATCGGCAGCCTTTTCCGGCGCCTTGGGGCCAGAGAGCGAGCGACCCTGCAGACGGTCCTTGGCGTAGGACACGGCGTTCTGATAGGCGACTTCGGAAATGGCGAGACCCTGAAGGCCGACGCCGAGGCGTGCCTCGTTCATCATGACGAACATGGCGTTCAAGCCCTTGTTCTCCGCGCCGATCAGATAGCCGGTCGCATCGTCATAATTCATCACGCAGGTGGCATTGCCGTGAATGCCCATCTTGTGCTCAAGCGCACCGCAGGAAACGCCATTGCGCGTACCGACCGAGCCATCATCATTGACGATGAATTTCGGCACGATGAACAGCGAAATGCCCTTGGTGCCGGCGGGCGCACCTTCGATGCGCGCCAGAACCAGATGGATGATATTGTCCGTCATGTCGTGTTCGCCAGCCGAGATGAAGATCTTCTGGCCGGAAAGCTTGTAGGACCCATCTGCCTGCGGCAGTGCCTTGGTGCGAAGCAGGCCGAGATCCGTGCCGCAATGCGGCTCGGTGAGGTTCATGGTGCCGGACCAGGAGCCCTCGATCATCTTCGGCAGATAGGTTTGCTTCTGCGCATCGCTGCCATGTACGAGAATGGCCGCGATGGCGCCCTGGGTGAGGCCCGGATACATCATCAGCGACATATTGGCGGCAGATGTATATTCGCCAAGCGCGGCATGCAGCGTATAGGGCAGGCCCTGGCCGCCGAATTCTTCCGGCACGGCAAGCCCGATCCAGCCGCCTTCGCGATAGGCATCATAGGCCTGTTTGAAGCCTTTGGGCGTGGTGACCGAGCCATCATCGGCGCGCCTACAGCCTTCCTGGTCACCGGAATAGTTCAACGGGAAAAGCACTTCTTCCGAAAGTCGCGCTGCTTCCGAGGCAATCGCCTCAATCATGTCCGGCGTTGCATCGGCAAAGCCGGGAAGGTTGTTGTAGCGCTCGATGCCGAGCACGTCCTTCAAGATAAACAGCGTATCGGCAACGGGGGCCTTGTAGACGGGCATTTCGCGAACTCCTCCAAATCAGCGACCGGATCGACCGGTATTCATGACCGTATAAAATATTGACGTGCGCGTAAACGTCAATCCGACAAAAAACCGCAGGCAATGGAATCTTTGCGTGTAGAATTTTCGCATCAGTTGCAGGGGTGACCGCTGATCGGGCGAAAAGAATGGACGATGTTAACACGGTATTAACTACGTTTCGCGAAATGATGACACCAGCCGTCGTGCGTCGTGCGTCGGCTTCACTGACCGTGAGGAAGCAGACCTAACGTCAGACCAGTTCCGAGCACGTTTCGAGACCTAGGTTGTGACGATGCATGCACCCTCCGCACGGAACTGATCAGTGGTTGACTTCAGGGCCAGAACTCCCAGGACGTGTGCGAAGCGAGCAAGATATGAACGGATCACGCCTAACTTCTCATCCTCGTGGAGAAAACTCTTCGCTTGATGCGCTCAACCGCACGATCGAAGGGCTGGAAGCCCGCATCGCCGGTCTGCTGAAGACATCCGGCCGTGGCACAGGCGCGACCGGCCCATCGGTCGCGGCCAGCGCCAGTGCCAGTGCCAGCGAGCCGTATCGGGCGCCTCCAGAAAACCCGCGCTCGCCCCGTATCGACATCGATATGCTGAACGAGATCCGCCAGCGCCAGCGCATTCTGGATGCCAGCCGCGACCGTGAAGGCCGCCGTGAACGGGGCCCGAAAGCCGGGCACGCCGCGGCACGCCAGCCGGATCTCCCCGCACCTGCGCCGGCTGCCCGCCCGCAGCCCACAGCCGAGGCACCGCCGCGCGCCAATAGCCGGCCGCTTGCCAATACGGACATTAAGGCCAATACCGACATTCAGGACATGGCCCAGGCGCTGCACAGCCTGCGCCGGGAGCTGAAACAGGATATTTCCGACAGCATTGCCCGCGAAATGTCCACCTTGCGCGGCGACGTGCAGGCCCTGCGCCACTCTTCGGCCGATACCTATTTCGGCGACGACCTGCGCGAGGATCTGGGCCGGCTTGCGCATGGCGTCGATGTTCTGAGCCAGAGGACGCCATCGGGCGCGCTTGAACTGCGCGGCGAACTGGAAGACCTGCGCCGGCTGATCGATGGCCTGGCCACGGAACAATCCGTACAGCGCATGGAAAGCCGCTGGACCGCACTGGAAGACCGCATCGAGGATATCGATACCGGTTCCATCCAGAAGGAACTGATCGCGCTGGCCTATCGCATCGATGGCATCAAGGCGGAACTGGGCACCATGGCCGACAGCCCCGCCATTCGCGCCCTGGAAGACAAGGTGCTGATGATGGCAACGGCGATGGAGGAACTCATCGCCCGCCCGAACGAGACACAGACCTTCAACGACCAGTTCTCGCAGCTGGACGAGCGCCTGGACGAGATCAGCCGGGCCGTTGCCATTTCCCGCAGCCCGCGCGCCGATGCCGAGGAACAGGCCATGCTGCGCCGCATGGAAGAGCGCCTGGCGCTTCTGGCCGACCGGATGGACAGCCTGGCCCATGTGCAGGATGCCCAGCGCCTGGAAGACCGGCTGGACGAACTGGCCGAGACGATGAAGCACGGCCCGCAGGGTGATCTCACCGGCTATATTTCCGACCTGTCGCGCAAGATCGATGCGCTGGCGCTGGAACAGACAAGCGACGGACTGGCAGACCGGCTGGACGACCTGACGCGCCGGATCGACGATATGGGCCGGCATTCCGACCTGCAGGACGAGGCCGGACTTGAACGACTGGAAGTGCGTCTGGATGCGATTGCCGCGCGCCTGGACGAGGCGACAAGCGGGCCGGTTGGCGACAACCAGGCTATCATCAACCTTGAAAAACAGATTGCCCATCTGTCGAGCCTGCTCAGCGAGCCGCAGCATGAAGGGGCAGCACTGGTTACCCATTTCGATGAGCGCATGTCGGCGCTGGAAGGCTATATGGCCACCAGCGACGAATATATTCTGGAAGCCGCCCGGCAGGCCGCCGAAACCGTGATCGAAGCCTATGCGCGCAACGGCACGGCAAGTGCCGCCTCGCCCGGCGATACGGCTGCCATCATCGGGCTTGCCGAAGACCTGCGCCATCTGGAGCAGCTGGCGCGCAGCTCTGAAGAGCGCACGCACCAGACCTTCGAGGCCCTGCACCGCACGCTGGTACAGATTGCCAGCCGGCTGGACACGATGGAAGACAGGCTTGCGGCACCGCCAAGCTCGCTGATGAACCATGCGGTGATCGAGCGCAACCAGGCGGCTTTGCGCAAGCAGGACATCGCGCGCGAACCGGCGCATCTGGACCAGGCGTTTCTGGAGCCGGCCAAGCGCGACCGGGCTGTGGCCTCTGATGAGATCCGCCCGCCTTTTGCCGCGGCCCCCATTGCTGGCCCCACCGAGGAGAAGCGCGCTGCCGAACGCAGCGTGCTGGCCCGCACGACCGATGACCTGATGAATGACGCCGCCAGCGGCATCGACCTTTCAGACGTTTCGCAACCCGATGAAGCGGCAGAACCCGTTGCATCCAGGACCGGCCTTCTGGCCGGACTGACGAAACGACTGATGCCGGGCAAGACAGGCACGAAGGCCAAGGCGACCAAGCCCGCAGCATCGACAAAGGCAGAGCAGAAGAAGCAAAAGCGCGCAGTGATCGATCCGGCGCCGTCGCTCGATCCCGGCGATCTTGCCGATGGCCACGAGAATGATCTTCTGGAACCGGGTTCCGGCACGCCGGACCTGCGCAAGATTCTGGAGCGCGTGCGGGCCACACAGGCCGCCAGCGGCTCCACGCCTGCCATGGATGGCGAGCGGATCGACTACATAGCCGCCGCCCGCCGCGCCGCAACCGCTGCGGCCCAGGAAACCGACCCGATGCAGGTGGCCGCCAAGCCGAAGCAGCAGCGTATCAAGGCCAAGGTCGATGCCGGTGGCCTGAAGGGCTTGCTCGCCCGCCATCGCCGTCCGATCCTAATGGCCGTTGGTGCCATTCTTCTGGCCCTGATGGCCATGCCGCTGGTGAGCACGCTGACACGCAGCGAGAAGGCACCGACACCGACGGTGGCGATCACAAGCGAGCAGACGAGCCAGAGCCAGCCCGCAGCCATGACGCCGCCGGCCAGAAACGATGCAGCGCAAGTGCAGGCATCCTCTGCCCAGCAGGCGCACGCAAACCTGATGGCACCGGCACAGGATGTGCAAACCCTGCAACAACCCGGACAGCCGGCGGATGCGACCGTGACGGCAGCGCCGCTTGGCGCACCCCAGACGGATGCCACCGTGGCTCCGGCTGCCGCCGCGGCCACACCACGGATCACAGTGCCTGAGACCATCGGGCCGAAATCGCTGGCCGATGCCGCCGCCAATGGCGATCCGCAGGCGCTGTTTGAGATCGGCGCCCGCTTTACCGAAGGCCGCAACGGCGTTGCAACCGACCTGCCGGAAGCCGCCCGCTGGTATGCCATGGCCGCCGAGCAGGGCTTTGCACCGGCGCAATATCGCCTGGGCAGCCTTTACGAGAAAGGCACCGGCATCGGGCGGGACATCAAGAAAGCCATGGCGCTCTACGAGCAGGCGGCTGCCGCCGGCAATGCCAGCTCCATGCACAACCTGGCTGTGCTTTACGCCTCCGGCGCCGCCGGCGCCGCCAATTACAAGGCGGCTGTGGACTGGTTCACCAAGGCGGCCAATCTGGGCATAGTAGACAGCCAGTTCAACCTGGCCATTCTGCATGCGCGCGGCAATGGCACGCCGCAGAACCTGGAAGAATCCTATAAGTGGTTCGCCATCGCGGCCAAGGGCGGCGACAAGGATGCCGGCCAGAAGCGCGACGAAGTGGCCAATGCGCTGAAGCCCGAACGCCTGGAGGCGGCCCGGATCGCCGTCGATATGTGGAAGCCGCAAGCTGTCAACGAGCGCAGCAACAGCGTGAGCGTGCCGGACGAGTGGGTTGGCAAGGGCGTTACGACAGCTTCGGTGGACATGGAAAAGGCCATTCGCAACATCCAGGCGATCCTCAACCGCAATGGCTATGATGCCGGCCAGGCGGATGGCATGATGGGCAAGAAGACGGTGACGGCCATCAAGTCCTTCCAGCGGGCCAATGGTCTGGCCGAGGACGGCACGATTTCCGAACCGCTGGTGCGCAAGCTGCTGGAAAAGAACGAGACGAAGGGCGCCTGAGCGCGCTCTTCATCATGCCGTTTAGAAATAAGGCACTGTAAAGCGCTTATGAATTGACTCCATGCCCGCAGCCGTCGCATGACGGGTATCGGCATTGCGCGGTTTTCCGCCTGCGCCGCTGAAAATTCAGAACGCCGCAACGGGCGGTTTCCCCCATCGCGCTACCGCCCGGGACGGCGAAGCTTTTGCTGATCGTGAGGCGCCCGTGACTGTCTATCTGCCGATTGCAGAACTGTCGGTGAACATCTTCGTGATCCTGGGCATGGGCGCAGCCGTGGGCTTTCTCTCGGGCATGTTCGGGGTGGGCGGCGGCTTCCTCATCACGCCGCTTTTGATCTTCTACAACATCCCGCCCGTGGTGGCGGTCGCAACCGGCGCCAACCAGGTGGTGGCCTCGTCCATTTCCGGCGCCATCACCCATTTCCGGCGCGGCACGCTGGATATGAAGCTGGGCTCCGTGCTGCTGATGGGCGGCCTTGCAGGGGCCACGCTTGGTGTGTGGATCTTCTCCTGGCTGAGAAGGCTTGGACAGCTCGACCTGATCATCTCGCTGCTCTATGTGGTCTTTCTCGGCACGATCGGCAGCCTGATGCTGGCGGAAAGCCTGCGTGCCATGCGCCGCGCCGCACGCAACGAAAAACTGCCACTGAAGCGGCCCGGCCAGCACAATTGGGTGCATCGCCTGCCCCTGAAGATGCGCTTCAAGAAATCCAAGATCTATCTCTCGGCCATTCCGGTGGTGGCGCTCGGCTTTGGCATCGGCATCCTCACCTCGGTGATGGGGGTTGGCGGCGGCTTCATCATGGTGCCGGCGATGATCTATCTGCTGCGCATTCCGACCAATGTCGTGGTGGGCACCTCGCTGTTCCAGATCATTTTCGTCACCGCCTATACGACCATGGTGCAGGCAGCGACCAATTATTCCGTCGATATCGTGCTTGCCACCATCCTGATGGTGGCCGGCGTGATCGGCGCGCAATATGGCGTGCGCGTCGGCCAGAAGCTGCGCGGCGAACAGCTGCGAGCGCTGCTCGGCCTTCTGGTTCTGGCCGTGGGCCTCAGACTTGCCGTGGATCTCGTGCTCACACCCGCCGACATCTATTCGATTTCCGTCGGAGGCTTTGGCAGCCCATGACGCGTTTCCTGTCTGCCGCACTCACTCTTTTCGCAGCGCTGGCCTTTGCCGCGCCCGCACCTGCCCAGCTTCTGACAGGCGAAACGCCGACGATCCGCGAGGGGCTGGAAATCGGCACGTCCACCAGCGAAATCGCCATCACCTCGGATTTTCGCGGCGCAGATCTGACGATCTTCGGGGCGCTGACCAATGCCGACGAACTGTTTCTGGCCATCGGCCAATATGATGTCGTGGTGACGCTGGAAGGCCCGCGCGATTTTGCCACCGTGCGGCGCAAGGAACGTGTCTTCGGCATCTGGATGAACACGCGCTCCATGACATTCGAGCAGGTGCCGGAATCCTATTCGATTGCCAGCACCCGCCATCTCGACGATATTCAGCGCGCATCGGCTCTCAATTCCATTCCTGTCGGCATTGACCACCTGACGCTGTCGCCGACCGGCTTTGTCGGCAATGCCTCGCTGCTCGCCGATTTTCGCGAGGCCTATCGCCGGCTGAAGCTGACCAATGGGCTATACCAGCGCGACACGACGGGCGTGCGCTTTGTCAGCCCCAGCCTGTTTCGCGCCACGGTGCGCCTGCCGGCCAATGTGCCGGACGGCATTCATATGGTGCATGCCTATCTGTTCAAGAGCGGCGAGATGATCATGCAGAAGGACCTACCGCTGCGGGTGGTCAAGACCGGCCTGGAACAGGCGATCACCGATGCCGCGCACGAAAAGCCGATCGCCTATGGCCTGTTCTGCGTGCTGATTGCGGTGCTGACCGGCTGGGGAGCCAGCGTGATCTTCCGCAAGGAATAGCACAAGGGTAGGCCAGGGACGGGGCTGTCTGCACCGGGAATGGCGGGAAGAGACTTGGATGGATGGCCAATTTTGACCACAAACCTGTCGCACACAGGTGTTGTAATATCATTACGCCAACCCTCGGGACAGAGTGCTCCCGGTCGTAGGTGCCATGCCCCTTCGAACGCGGCTTGCCGCCCTTTCCCTTCTGGAACGCCCATGGTTTTGAAACCCATCCTCTTCGCAAGCCTCATGGCTGCGGCCACTTTCAGCGCGGCAGGCGCTGCCACGCTGACCCCCGACAAATATGTGGCCGTGATGCGCCACGGGGTGCGCCCGCAAACCAACAGTGAGGACCTGTTGCATTATTCCACGCAAGCATGGCCCGTATGGGACACAGCAGACGGCATGCTGACCGCGCATGGCGCACAGGCCGCCGGAAAGCTGGGCGCCTGGGAGGTTTCCATGCTGCGCGACAAGGGGCTTGTGCCGCAAAGCGGCTGCCCGGCACCGGGCGATGTGTTCGGCTGGGCGAACGGCTCGGTCAAGCGTACCATCGATACCGGCAATACCGTGCTGTCTGCCATGTTCCCCGGCTGCGGGCTTTCCGTCGGCTTCAACAAGACCGCTGACGTGGATGTGCTCTATGCCGCCTCGGATGCAGCACTCGGAGCCATCGACGTGGAGACGGCAAAGGCCGCGATCCTGGATGCGGCGGGCGGCAGTTTCGACACCATGAAGGCGAAGGCCCAGCCTCTGCTGAAAGAGCTTGATGCGGTACTGGGCTGCGAGACAAGCGCCTGCTCGATGGTCGAGCGGCCCTGGACGATGGAGGTCAAGGAACCGAAGAACGGCAAGCCGGCCAGCGTTTCCGTCAAGGGCCCGCTGACCGAGGCTGCCGCCGTGGCGCAGGTGTTCCTGCTGCAATATGCCAATGATTTTCCGATGAACGAGGTTGCCTTCGGCAAGCTGGACGGGGCGCAGGATATCATCCGCCTGTCGGCACTGCGCCAGATGAAATACGATATCAGCAACCGCGTGCCCTATGTTGCACGGCGCGATGCCTCCAATTTCCTCAACCAGATCCTGCTGGCTGTGGCCAAAGACCCGAGCGATGCGACGGTGTCCGACGGGCCGCCCAATGCCAGGTTCCTGCTGTTCATGGCCAGCGACACGCAGCAGGCCGAAGTGGCAGCCATGCTGGGCCTGCATTGGCATCTGCCGCCCTATGTGGATGACGAAACGCCGCCGACGGGCGCTCTGAGCTTCGAGCGGCTGCATGATGCGAGCGGCCGAGCCTATGTGCGGCTTGG
Organism: Rhizobium sp. FY34; assembly: GCF_005222845.1. GTDB lineage: Bacteria > Pseudomonadota > Alphaproteobacteria > Rhizobiales > Rhizobiaceae > Neorhizobium. The sequence goes on from NZ_STFZ01000008.1 coordinate 35,208, forward strand.
CTTTACCGCGCCGACACTTGACCAGATCCGCAATGCCTCGGTGATCGATGCCGCTTCGCCACCGGTGCAAGCATCGGTTTCTATCCCCGGCTGCGAGACCGAGACGGTGGAGGGCGCCTGCCCGCTCGACCGCTTCCTGACGATTGCCCGTGCTTCGCTCGACATGAGCGCGGTGGGCGAACAGAGCTATCGGTGATCGCGCAGATTGGTATCAGGCGACATGCTTTGGCCGGCCGGGGCGACGCGGCCGGTAATGGGCATGCATCAGAAGCGGATCGCGCTGGCTGGCGCGCAAGAGCATCTTGACGGCAGTGCTGATGGGCGCGCCGCTGCGATAATTGTTCCAGCTGCGCAGACTGACGCCGAGGAAATCGGCGGCCTCGTTGTTGGAAAGTCCGGTCGTCTCCTGCCAGGCCTTCAGATCGCTCAGACCAAAATCACGCTGATCCTCGGCAATCTGGCGCAGATGAAAGGCGTCTATGGCGAGATCATCGCCGTCCCAGGCAAGGGTGGCGCCAAAATCCTCCGCATATGCGCTGGACCAGACGGCAGGTGAGGCAAGAGCCGCAAGAAGCCCGCCGCCGGTGGCGATCCAGCCGATAAGATTGACGGTGGATGCCGTGCCATCCGCCCATTCGATCGAAACAAGCGGATAGGCCAAGGCCGTCACCTGTCTGATACGTGGCATATCCATGCTCTGACCTGTTTCACGCAATGGGAAAACGCGGGTTGGTTCTGTTCCACTCATCGGCAATCAACCTTTGGTTCGCCCTTGCCCAATTCATGGCCGTTTCTTCCGCCTTGCGCGACAGGCTTCCCCGCAGCACCGACAGGGTTGCAATGTCCACCAAAGCATCGGCATCCGGCGTGATGACATGAAAATGCGGCGGCAGATGGTCATTGGCATAGACCCGGATGATCAGGTTGCCGATCTGCACCAGCCTGCCCATGCCTTTTACTCCTTAAATATAGTGCAAATTATGCATCATGTAAATGCCATGCAGACGGATAGACCCGGCTTCGGTTGACCCTACCCGATCAGGCTATCGAAGCGCACGGAATAGATGCGGTCGCGGCCGAGCAGATGGGCGATCAGGGCGGCACGGTCAAACAGGCCGTGCATGGCCTTATGCTTCAAGTCCAGACCGCCGGTCAGAACCCCGAAGGCGGGCATGACCAGCCGTGTGCCATCGGTGGCAAAGCAAGGGCGCCGGACATATTTGCCGCGCCGGCCAACGGTGGCGGACGGGTGCAGATGGCCGGCCACCTCGCCCTTGCCGGCGACCAGGCTCGGCTCATGGCGAAAGACGAGGCCGCCATGCACAAGCTCGTCGGCGCTCTGGCCGGGCAGGCCGGTTGTTCCATCGGGATCATGATTGCCGTTGATCCAGATCCAGTCACGACCGCGCGCCAGTTCACCGATCATGGTGCGGAAGCTATCCGGCATAAGTTGCGAGCCGCGTCGGTCATGAAAATTATCGCCGAGCGAGATCACCGTCTTTGGATCATAGCGGGCAATGACGGCGGTTAAGATGTTGAGCGTTGCCAGCGTATCATAGGGCGGCAGCATCATGCCGCGCCTGGCAAAGGCTGCACCCTTTTCCAGATGCAGATCGGAGACGACAAGAATACCGTGATCCGGCAGATAGAGCCCGCCCAGCGGATCGCACAGGGCTGCCACGCCATTGATGGCGATCTCGGCGCCGGTAAACGGGCTGATCATCTCGGATGGGGCATAGGCCAGTCGCGGATTCATCATCGTCGTCTTCTGTGGCAAGGCGTGCCTGCCGTTTCCTTTGTATCGATTGCCCCTCACCCTAACCCTCTCCCCGCAAGCGGGGCGAGGGAACGTGGATGCGGAGACCGCTTGCCGAGCCGCCTGCGCCGCAGGATCCATCGCGGAGGCAGAAAGTCTCGATCCCCCTCGCCCCGTTCTTGACGGGGAGAGGGTTGGGGTGAGGGGCGGACTTCGCCGATCGATCCACCCTACCCGCAGCCAGACATCATCCCATCGCCTCGAGGATCATATCCTCGGCGGCTTCGGCCAGAACCGCATCCTGCGCTTCGCCGGCCACCGTTTCGCGACCGATTTCCAGCATGATCGGCACGGCAAGCGGCGAAACGCGATCCAGCGGTCGATGCACGACATGGCCCTTGATTCGCGCCAGCATAGCGCCAAGCCGTGCCAAATCCAAAAGCCCCGATGCCGCATCGCGCCTTGTTGCCTCCAGAAGCACATGATCCGGCTCGTGGCTGCGCAGCACATCATAGATGAGATCGGTGGAGACCGTGACCTGTCGGCCGGTCTTTTCCTTGCCCGGATGGCGCCGCTCGATGAGGCCGGAAATCACCGCGCAGTTTCGAAAGCTGCGCTTCAGCATGAAGCTTTCATCCAGCCAGGCTTCCAGATCATCGCCCAGCATGTCCTCGTCAAACAGGTCGGCAAGGCTTAAAACACCGGTCGCGATCATCGCGCCCATGTCGTTCAGGCCCCAGATGGCGAGCGAATAATCGGTGGCGACAAAGCCGAGAGGGCGCGCACCGGCACGCTCCAGCCGGCGCGTCAGCAGCATGCCGAGCGTCTGGTGCGCCAGCCGGCCTTCAAAGCAATAGGCCACGAGGAAGAAGCGCTGGCCGCGTGGAAAGGTTTCAATAAGCAGCTCATCGCGCGCCGGCAGCATGGATTTTTCGCCCTGGAGCGACAGCCATTCGCGCACCTGAGCGGGCAGTACATGCCAGCGGGCGGGATCGGCCAGCATGCCGCGCACCTGGTCTGCGAGATAGGTGGAAAGCGGGAATTTGCCGCCGGCATAGGCCGGGATCTTCGGATCGAGCGAGGCGGCATTGGAGACGAGACATTCATTTTCGCGGATGCCCTCGAAACGCAGGACCTTGCCGGAAAACAGGAATGTATCGCCGGCCACCAGTTGCTCGATGAAATATTCCTCGACCTTGCCGAGCGACAGACCGCCACGACCCGGACCACCCTTGGCGCCGCGCTTGACGAGGCGGACATTGAGCTCGGCGGCCGCCACGATGGTGCCGAGGTTCATGCGGTATTGCTGGGCGATCTGCGGATTGGAGACACGAAAGCGGCCATCCGCCATCTTGCGGATCTTGGCATAACGTTCATAGGCGCGCAGCGCATAGCCGCCGGTCGCGACGAAATCCACAATCCGCTCGAACATGTCCCAGGAGAGAGAGGCATAGGGCGAGGCGCTGGTGATTTCCGTGTAAAGCGCCAGTGGATCAAAAGGCTCAGCACAGGCCATGCCCAGCACATGCTGGGCCAGCACATCCAGCGCCCCCTCACCCACCGGCGGTGTATCCTGCGCGCCAAGATAATTGGCATCGAGCGCTGCCTGGCACTCCATCACCTCAAACCGGTTGGCCGGCACGAGAATGGCCTTGGATGGTTCATCCATGCGGTGGTTGGAGCGGCCGATGCGCTGGGCAAGCCGGGATGCGCCTTTGGGAGCACCGACATGCACGACGAGATCCACATCGCCCCAATCCAGCCCCATATCCAGTGTCGAGGTGGCAACGACCGCCCGCAAGCGGTTGGCGGACATGGCGGCTTCCACCTTACGGCGCTGGCCGGCATCCAGAGAACCGTGATGCAGGGCAATCGGCAGACTGTCCTCGTTGATCGTCCAGAGTTCCTGGAAGATAAGCTCGGCCTGGAAGCGCGTATTGACGAAGATCAGCGTTGTCTTGTGGCGGCGGATTTCCTCATAGACCTCGGGAATGGCATAGGTCGCGACATGGCCGGACCAGGGAATGCGCTTATCGCTGTTGAGAATATGGATATCCGGCGGCGCACCGCCGGTGACATGCACGAGGCCGGCGGGCCTGGAGACGACTTCACCATCGGCATTGTTCTGCGCCACCAGCCAGCGCTGCAGGTCCATCGGATCGGCCACCGTGGCCGACAGGCCGATCGTGGTGAGGCCAGGCGCCAGACGGCGCAGGCGCGCCAGACCCAGCGCCAGAAGATGGCCGCGCTTGGAGGTGACGAGCGAATGCAGCTCGTCCAGCACCACGAATTTCAGATCCTTGAAGAAGCGCTCGGACTGGCTGTTGGCCAAGAGCAGCGCCAGCTGTTCCGGCGTGGTGAGGAGAATATCCGGCGGGCTGAGCTTCTGGCGCTGGCGCTTGGATTGCGGCGTATCGCCGGTGCGGTTTTCCACCGTGACGGCAAGCCCCATTTCCTCGACCGGCTTCATCAGGTTGCGCTCGATATCCACCGCAAGCGCCTTCAAGGGCGAGATGTAGAGCGTGTGGACGCCGGTAAAGGCAGAACCGGGCGCAAGCTTGCCGCGCCGCGTGAGATCAGTCAGCGATGGCAGAAAGCCGGCCAGCGTCTTGCCGCCGCCGGTTGGGGCAATCAGCAGCATGTTTTCGCCCACAATTGCGCGGGCGAGCAGTTCCATCTGATGGGCGCGCGGCGACCAGCCCTTTTGCGCAAACCATTTCTGGAAGGGTCGCGGCAGAAGGTCCGGCAGGGCAGTTGGCTGGGGGTCGTTCAGGCTGTTATCCACGCTTCCCAAAGTAAGACAAAATTCCGCAAAAAGAAGAGCGCTTGACGTCGCACAGAATCATGGATAACTTTTATCCATGATAAGGAGACGGACCGATGAAGCTGGGTGACGGCGTCGAACAGGCCATCCATTGCGTGGGGCTGTTGAGCGGACTTGACGGTGACAGCGTTCTGTCGGCGGCAGCGCTTGCCGAATTCCACGGCGTATCGACCAGTTACCTCCTGAAGCATCTGCAGGCACTGTCCGGAGCGGGGCTTCTGGAAACGGTTCCGGGGCCGAAGGGCGGCTATCGACTGGCAAAACCGCCTGCCGAGATCAGCCTTCTCGATATCGTGCTTGCCGTCGAAGGCCCGCAGCCCGCCTTTCGCTGCGCCGAGATCCGCCAGCGGGGGCCAAATCCGCTGCCCGGTCGCTACTTTACCAAGCCCTGCGGCATCAATGCCGCCATGCTGAAGGCGGAACGCGCCTATCGCGCGGAACTCGCCAAGACATCCATGGCCGATATCCTTGAGGGTCTGGCCGCGGAAGACGACGGAGGCATTGCAGCACGCGGCTGCGCCTTCCTGAACCTCAACCAGCGCGCCGCCGGTCGCAAGGACTGACGGCCTCACCGACAGGAGATCACCTGATGCAGCCCCGCCTCAACTTCTTCAAGGCCGCGCCCGAGGCCTACAAGGCCGTTCTGACGCTTGAAAACTTCGTGCAGTCTTGCGGTCTGGAGCGCCGCTTCATCCATCTGATCAAGCTGCGCGCTTCCATCATCAATGGCTGCGCCTTCTGCGTCGACATGCATGTGAAGGAGGCCCGCCATGACGGGCTTTCCGAGCAATGGATCAACCTGATGAGCGTGTGGTGGGAATCGCCTGTCTATGACGACAAGGAGCGCGCACTTCTGACCTGGGTCGATGCCGTGACGAAGATTGCCGAAACCGGCATTCCCGACAGCGCATACGCGCCGTTGCACCAGCATTTCAGCGAGCAGGAACTGGTCAACATCACGGTGGCGATCGGTGCGATCAACATCTGGAACCGGCTCGCCGTCGGCTTCCGCTCGCAGCACCCGGTCGATCAGCCGGCAAAGGCCGCGTGATCAGCAATTTGCTACATTGATCAGTTGGAGGCGTTAAGACGCCCCCAACATCACACCGGCAAACGGCAGAGAGATCCGTGCGTAGGCCGGCGCCCGGACTTCCAGAGCTTTACTTCACGACATCGATCTCTACGATGAAATCTCTGATCTTTCCATTTCGAAAGGAAATTCTTGATCTGAGCTCATCCTTGCCAATATAGCCCGGAGTGGACGTGTAGTATGCTACACTGGCCGGGAATTTGGTGCTATTGCACTTGGCGAAATCCCCCTTAAAATCGCCTCGAAACACTTTTTCATTTACAATTTCGGTCTTTCCGTGCTTTGGCGACTCGGTAATGCGCGTATTCGGTACGTTACCAGATGTGCAATCCCGATTGGCGAGAACTGCGTGGCCGAGCATTGTGCGCTCTCCAGATACCGCTTTCTTGTTGATATGCGTGACGCTTATTCCATCCGGACCCGTTGTCGTGCAGCCGCTCAAAAGACCGGCGAAAACTACAACTCCTAGCAAACATCCCCACTTGATCATCATTCCCCCTGAAATCCTTTAGCCTACGGCGATACTTGCAGAACAAACCGGCACCTGCTGCCGACATAGAAACCGACTTAAAAGCATTACACTCTGATAATTCAATTATAAATCTCGTTCGCACAATTATTACGTCTTACCGCACACTCTACCGGTCTGCACGGTGGTTGACGTCGAGCATGAGGTCAGCATCACCTCCCTAAGAATGGCTGCGGCCTCAATCCACAATTTCATTTCACGACATCGATTTCTACAGTGAAGTCCTTGATCAAACCGTTGGCATAAGAGATCCGGACCTTGAATTCATCTTAACCAAGGTAACCAGACACCGAAGTGTAACACTGATTTGGAAACTATCTTCCCCAAAATCGCCGCGAGTATTGTTTCTTTACCCGTCAGTTCCGACTCACGAATTACGCCTCAGGACATTATTCATTCTGTTCACGCAACCATCTGTCAATGGGTGAACGTGAAACAGATATTTAAATTAGACAACACTACCTTACGATATACCTGTCCGTGCGGTGATTGATGGCCAGCGTCAGGTTGAGCATCACAGCGGCAATGATCGAGCAGAGGATGACGAAAGGCGTGGCGACGAAGAAGGAGACGCCAAGCACGACGAAATCCAGCCCCAGTTGCACGAAGCCGGCGCGCCAGCCGAACTTGTCCTGCAGGTAGAGCGCCAGGATGCCGAAACCGCCCAGGCTTGAGCGGTGGCGAAACAGAGCCAGCATGCCAGTGCCGAGCAGAAGACCGCCAAACAGCGCCGCCACCAGCGGATCAATGGCGCCAATCGGGATGAGGCCGGGCAGGATTTCGGTGAGCAGCGAGGTGAGCGCCACGGTTGAGAAGGTTTTCAGCGTGAAGGCAAGGCCCAGCCGCTTATAGGCGATCCAGTAGAAAGGCAGGTTGACGAGGAAAAAGACCAGGCCAAAGCTGAGGCCCGTAGAATAGCGCAGGAGAAAGCCAAGGCCCGCCGTGCCGCCGATCAACAGATGCGCCGACGACAGAAGCGTGACGCCGAGCGCTGCCAGCATGGAGCCGGCAACGACGCCCTGGACATCTTCCAGCAGCGAATGGCGCTCGGAACTGGAGGCCCAGAAACCGACCGGACTTTTGGAGGAACGTGCATCGGCCATCAGCGCACCACGATATAGCGGTCCGAGCGATGGTTGATCGCCAGGAACAGGTTGAGAATGACGGCGCCGACAATCGACCAGATGACGATCTGCGGATCGAGCACCAGGAAGGCGGCGGCCATGACGCCCGTATCAAAGGCAAGCTGGATAAGGCCCGCCTGGATGCCGAAGCGTTCCTGGATATAGATGGCGAGGATGCCGACGCCGCCGAGGCTTGCCCTATGCCGATAGAGCGCCAAAAGACCATAACCCAGGAGCAGCCCGCCCATCAGCGCGCCCCAGAAGGGATGCAGGTAATCGATGACGAGAAAGCGCCCTTCGATTTCCGTGACGACGGAGACAAGGCCGATGGCGATGAAGGTTTTTGCCGAAAAGGCAAGGCCCAGCCGCTTGAAGGACAGATAGTAGAAAGGCAGGTTGACGAGGAAAAACAGAAGGCCAAAGGAAATGTTGAAGGCATAGTGGATGAGGAAGGCGACGCCCGCCGTGCCACCCGTCAACAGGCCGACACGGTTAAGGAGATAAAAGCCGAGACCGGAGACAAGCGCTCCGGTGATGAGGCCCTGGCTATCCTCCCAGAACGTGTGCTTGGACGGATCGGCGCTGTAAAAGCCGAGAGCCTTTTTCTGGTGCTGCGACAAGCGGATTTTCCCCTGCTTCTTTTCCGCAATTGTGCACCGCAACAGGGGCTGCTTCAAGATGCCGCCGCAGGCTGACTTGAAATGGCAAGAAAGCATCCGCTCAGGTTACCAGCCGGGCAAGAAACAGAATGCCGAACAGCTGTTTTCCGGCATCCATGCGAATATCGGTCTTCATCATATCGACGACCTCAAAGCCTGTATCGGCCAGCCGGTCGCGCACATAGGTCTGGCTATGGGCGTAGCGCAGCGAGGATTGCAGGCCAAAACCCTCTGGGATTTCCCCGCCATCTTCCACGGAAAAGGCAAACAGGCCGCCGGCTTTCAACAGCGCGCGGGCCAGAAGAAAGGGCGCATCGAGCCTGCCGAGATACATCAGGACATCGGCGGCAGAGACAAGATCGGCGCGCTGCATGGCGAGGGTTTCGGCAAACAGGCCGCAGCTTTGCGGCGATGCCGACAGATCGGCCTGCGCCAGATGATGATAGATCCGCTTTTCGCCGGCCTTGGCCAGCATATTGGCAGACAGATCAAACCCCTCAAGCCGGGCCGTGACGCCTGCCACTTCGGCGCCGAACAAGCCGGTGCCGCAGCCGAGATCGACAGTCAGTTCAAACGGTGCATGGGGTTTGACCAACGCAAACAGCTTTTGCGGCACGCTGTAGTTCAGTTTTTCGACAAGCGAGACTTCGAAACGATCAGCATAATCGTCAAACAGGCCTTCGACATAGGCTGAAGGCGGGCTCTGCGGCATGGGGGCGGCCCCGAGTGACGCAAGCTTGAGGCCGGCGCCGAAAATGCCGGTGCCATCCAGCGTCTCAACCTGGCCGTAAGCCGCGACGGCGCCTGTCGCAAGGCCCGCCTTTTCGCGGTAATCGCCGAGGCGAAACCAGCCGGCGGCCCAGCCGGGCACAAGCTCCAGCGCCTGTTCCATCAATTCGGCAGCGGCGGCAAAATCGCCGGCCTCAGCCAGCATGCGCGCATAATCGGCACGGCGATCGGCGATTGCATCGCCGGACGAGAATTGGGTGGGGGTCATGGGCTTCGATGCGTCAAGAGGATGGGCGCTTCTGCGCCAAGCCATAAAAAAATACAAGTTCTATCGCAGCAAGCCATGACGACGAAGCTTGCGGGCGTGTCGCGACGGACCTATCTGTTTTGCCGCAACGAAGAAGGAAAACCGCAATGTCCGACCAGATCAACAGAGCGCTTGGCGACAGTCCGGGCCGCACGATCGTCAAGCTGATCGTCGTATCGCTGATTGTCGGCTTCATCATGGCCGTGTTCGATATACGCCCCTGGGACGTGTTCCACGGCTTGCGCGACTTCTTCATCGACCTGTGGCATCGCGGCTTCAGCGCGCTCGGCGCGGTGGGCGATTACCTCGTCCTCGGCGCCACGATCGTCATCCCGGCCTTCATCCTTTTGCGCATTTTCAGCTACAGGCGATAATGACACACCTGCCTTCTTACCCTACCCGCCGCGGTTTTCTTCTCATCTCCGGCGGCTCCCTATTGACGCTTGCCGGCTGCACGACGCTTCGCGGTCCTTCCACACCCTCCGTCGATGGCGCGACAGACGATACGCGCGCGGCTCTGCCGCTCGTCAATGCGCTGCGGGCACGCCACGGGCTTTCAGCGCTTGGCGCCAGCGGCCCGACCGGGCGGGCGGCGGCAGAACAGGCCGTGCGCATGGCAAAGGCCAATGAGATGAAGCACCTCATTGGCTTTGGCGATGATTTCGGCGACCGGATGAAGCGCAACAGCGTGGCCCTGCCGGCAGCTGAAAATATTGCGAGCGGCCAGGCGAGCGTGACTGAGGCCGTGCAGGCCTGGATCGATTCGCCCAAGCATCTCATCAATATGCTGGGCGATTACCGCGCCGTGGGCGTTGCCATGGCGCGCTCTCCCTCCACCAGCCGTCCCTATTGGGCGATGGTGCTCTCGGCTCAAGCTTGAAAGCTTAGGACCGATCAGAGCGGTCGTGCCGCCCAGCGATCGGTACCGGTATCGCGCAGATCGCGGATCGATGTCGTGCCGAGACGGTCCATTTCCGCCGAGAGACCCCGCAGGATGTCCACGGCAAGCCCCGGCCCGCCATAGACCATGGCAGAGTAGAGCTGCACGAGATCGGCACCGGCGCGGATCTTTTCCAAAGCCGTCTGCGCACTCGACACGCCGCCCACGCCGATGATCGGCAGAGCCGGACCGATGCGCCGGCGCATGCGGGCAAGGACCGCCGTTGACCGGTGAAACAGCGGCTTGCCCGACAGTCCGCCCGCCTCATTGGCCTTTGCCTCGTTTTTCAACCCGGAGCGGGCGAGCGTCGTGTTGGAGATGATCAGGCCATCGAGCGGATGCGACAGAACTTCGGCGGCGATATCATCCATGCCCTCTTCGGTCAGATCCGGCGCGATCTTCAGGAAGACCGGCACCGTGCGGCCAATGCGCACCGCCTCTTCATCGCGCGCCAGAAGCACGGCCGACAGAAGCGCGGCAAGGCTTTCGCGCGCCTGCAGATCGCGCAGGCCCGGCGTGTTGGGCGAGGAAATATTGACGGTGAAATAGCGTGCCAGAGCGGCAAAGCGGTGAATGCCCGCGACATAATCGCCGATGCGATCCTCGCTATCCTTGTTGGCACCGATATTGACGCCGACAATGCCTTTGGTCTTCAGCGCCGTCAGCCGCGTGAAGGCGGCCTCATGCCCCTCATTGTTGAAACCGAGGCGATTGATGACCGCCTCATCCTCCACCAGGCGGAAGATGCGCGGGCGCGGATTGCCGGCCTGCGGCTTTGGCGTCAGCGTGCCAACCTCGGTAAAGCCGAAGCCGAGATTGAGGATCGCCTCGGGCACCTGGGCATTCTTGTCATAGCCGGCGGCAAGGCCGACCGGATTGGGGAAGACAAGGCCGGCAAGCGTGAGTTTCAGGCGCGGATCCGGCGGCACCCGGCAGGCGGGCACGAGGCCGGACCGCAGCGCGGCAATCGACAGGCCATGGGCGGCTTCCGCATCGAGCGTGAACAGCGCCGTGCGGGCGAGATCAAAGAGGGACATCAGGCAAGCTCCGGAAAGACATGGTCGCCATCTGGCCCAAGCGGCAGCGGCGTTTCAGACACGACGGCCGACAGCGGCAGCGGTGCATACAGATGGGGAAAGAGATCACCGCCGCGCGAGGGCTCAAGCATGAGCTTATCGCCCAGCGCCTGCGCATCGACTGCGAGGAGCAGCAGACCCGCCTGGCCGGCGAAATGACGGGCTGCGGTCTCACGAAGCTGGGCGGATGTCGAGAAATGGATGAAGCCATCGGCATGATCCACCGGGGCACCATCGAAAATGCCAGCCTTGCAGGCCTTGTGCCACAAATCCTGCGTGACGATCTTATATATGATGCTGGCCATGACCGGCTCCTGTCGCAGTGGAGACCGGCAGGCTTTGCCGCAAACCGTGCTGCTTGTCCATGGGTACAAGCGCCAAGACGGGGGAACGGCTGCCCAATCAGGAGGATGTGACGATGCGGATAGGATTATTTGCCTTTTACGTGATGCTTGCGGGCCTGCCTGCGCTCTCAACCCTGGCGCAACAGCCCGCCGAGGAACCCGGCGCCAATCGCTACCGCATGGAGCGCACCGAGCAGGGTTTCATCCGACTTGACCAGCAGACCGGGGCCGTGAGCTATTGCCGCGAGGCGGCCGATGGTCTTTCTTGCCGTCTGGCCGCAGACGAGCGCGCAGCCTTTGAACAGGAACTCGACATTCTCGCAAAACGTGTGGATGCACTGGAAAAGCGGCTGGACGCAGCGTCCACGCCGCAACGACTGCCGAGCGACGCGGAAGTGGAAAAAACCCTGTCGATCATGGAGCGCTTCATGCGCCGCTTCATGGCCATCATCGGTGAAAGCGCACCGGAGACCGCACCGGCTCCCAACCGCACATGACCAGTCATACATGACCGCTTTGAAACTTAAGCTTGTCTCGGGGGCTTGTTTCAAGTCACAACCGGGTCTAATAATCAAAGGGTGAGGACGCAGGCTATGCTCTTGGGAGGGGGCGTGGAAATGCAAACACTGAAAATCATCATCGCAGACGATCATCCCCTGTTTCGCGGCGCATTGCGCCAGGCGCTGAGTGATATTGCCCGGCAGCCGGACATTATCGAAGCCGGGACTTTCGAAGCCGCCCGCCGCATGGCGGGCGACCACCCGGACGCAGACCTTTTGCTGCTTGACCTTGCCATGCCGGGTGTCAGCGGTTTTTCCGGCCTGATGTCGCTTCGGGCTGAATTTTGCAGCCTGCCGATCGTCATCGTCTCGGCCAGCGACGATGCGGCCACCGTGCGGCGGGCGCTGGAACTGGGAGCTTCCGGCTTCATCTCGAAATCATCCGGGCTCGACGATATCCGCACCGCCATCGAAACCGTTCTCAACGGCGGTCTCTGGGCACCCGAAGGGCTGGCGCGCGAGGCGGAGGAAGATCCGGCCGTGGTGGAGCTGAAGGAGCGGCTGAGAACGCTGACGCCACAGCAGAGCCGCGTTTTATCCATGTTGGCCGAAGGCCTGCTCAACAAGCAGATTGCCTATGAGCTTGGCGTTTCGGAAGCCACGATCAAGGCGCATGTCTCGGCCATTCTGATGAAGCTGAATGTCGATAGCCGCACCCAGGCGGTGATCAAGCTCGGCAAGGTGAATATGGCGCTGGTCGCCTGACATGCCTGCAGGAAAGGATTTTATTCCTTTCCCTCTTTACTCAGGAACGCGGTTTCATTAAATCTTGAGGCATCGGGACGCGTGAGCGGCCCGATCCTGGCCATTGGCGGATGCAGACGCATCGTGCCGCACGGCCATGGATTCCGCCATGATGAGCAGGTCTCGCCTTGCCACCCTCCCCTTCCTGATGGACCGGGTCGCCGCAGGCGCTGGAGCAAGAACGGTGATGTTGTCGCATGATACGATCTGGATGGCGATCGACACGCTGGCGGAACGCCATCAGATGACGGCGTCCGGCCTTGCGCGCCGGGCGGGGCTCGACCCGACATCCTTCAACAAATCCAAGCGGCTGGGGCCGGACGGGCGGCTGCGCTGGCCCTCGACGGAATCGATTGCCAAGGTGCTGGAGGCAACCGGCGCTTCGCTGGACCAGTTTGTCAGCTATGTGCCGCAGGAAACCCATGAGAGCGAGCTTCTGGACGCACCGCGCCACGGCCTGCCGGACGGCGCCTTTCCGCCGCAAACGGGCGCCATTCCACTTTTAGGCTTTGCGCAGGCCGGCGCCGGCGGCTTTTTCGATGATGGCGGCTTTCCAGCCGGCCAGGGCTGGGATGTGGTGGATTTTCCCGTCTCGGCCTCGCGCAAGGCCGGTGTCTATGCGCTTGAAGTGCAGGGCGATTCCATGCTGCCGCTTTACCGCGACGGCGACCGGTTGATCGTCGAGCCCGGCGCGCAGGTGCGCCGCGGCGACCGGGTGGTGGTGAAAACCCGCGAGGGCGAGGTCATGGCCAAGATTCTTTTGCGCCAGAGCGTGCGGTCCATCGAACTGACATCGCTCAACCCCGCCCATGCCAACCGCGTGTTCGATATGGCCGAGGTGGAGTGGATGGCACGCATCATCTGGGCAAGCCAGTAACCGGGGCCATGCCCACACATTTTTCAGGGCCAACTCTTTTTCAGTAAAAGCCGTTGGGGAAATAGCGCAGATAGATGTCCTGCAACCTGCCCTTGCGGATCAGCTGGTTGAGCGCATAATCCATGGCAGCGGGCAGAAGGCCACTCTCCTTGCGTGTCATGATCGTCAGTCCTTCGCCGAGGAAGCGCTGCGACAAATAGGGGCCATCAAAAAGGCGGCAACAGGCTTCAGAATCGGCACTGGCCACCCAGAAGGGCAGCCGCAAGGCATCGGAAAATACAGCATCCACCTCGCCCTGTTTCAGGGCCGAAAGCATGCTCTCCTGGCTGTCATAGGCCACGCGCCTAAGCGCGGGGAAGAAGGCTGCAAGCATCTGATCATGCGCCGTGCCGGCCAGCACGCCGACCGGGCGGGTGGCAAGCGCTTCTGCGGCCTTGCCCGAGATATCCAGGGTGCGACGCACGGCAAAACGCGCCGGAATGCTGAGATAGGGCCTTGAAAAGGCAAAGTTTTCGCGAAGCGGCGCCGTGACTGCGATACCGGCCACGGCCGCCTCACCCGTTCCCTCCAACAGGGCCTTTTCGATATCGGCAAAGGGCATGGCCTGGATCTGGCATTTCGGCTCGATGGCAAGTTCCGCGCAGATTTCCCGCACCAGATCGACATGGAAGCCGGACAGCCGGCCGGTCTGATCGACAAAGCTGAAGGGCGGAAAATCGACCGTTGTCAGCACCCGCAGACGCGCCAGGTTCTGGAGGTCAGGCCTTGCCAGGCGCTCGCCCGGATCCATCAGCAGCGGCATGTCAGACGGCGTCTGGCCCAGTGCTTTCAAGGGAAAAAACCCAACCCAGGCAAGAAATATCAGAGCGAATGCACGGAACTCTGAGTGATCCTTACAATTTGATTGTTTAACCATGGCGTGTATGCCTATCATGCGCTCGGGGTCAGGTTGGGGGCAGCCTGCGCAACGTGGTGTACCAGCTTGACGGATTTAGGGGAATATCCGCCGACAGATGCCATCCCAGGCCTGGGGAGGCGCAACAGCAAGGATGAGGCACCGGAAAAGCCGGTGCCGGACGACACGGCCCATGCAACAGAGATCGCGGCCCTGCGGGCGCTTGGCCTGTCAAAGCCATTGCTGGCATGGCTTTGCACCAGGGCGCACCGCAACGGCACGACTATTGAAACGGAACTGCTGGCAAGCGGCCGCGTGCGCGAGGAGGCCTATTTCGGTGCACTCGCCAGGGCCTTTCGATTGCCCTTTGTCGCCAGGATCGACCCCGCGGCAGTGCAGGACCTGGAGGGGCTGGACATCCAGTTGCAACGCCCGACGCAGATCCGCCTCAACCACAAGGCGCGGGCGCCGCAGGTGGCCATCGTACCGGAAGCCGCACGGCTGGCGGAATTTTCAGCACTTCTGATGCGGCTGCCGGATCTTGGCCGCGGACTTGTGATCACCACGCCCGGCGCCATTCGCCGCGCGGTCTGGGCAGCCGGCGCGAGGCGGCGCGTGCGCCACACGGTATCGGAACTTTTCGACAACCAGCCGCAGCATTCGGCGCGCATCGTGGCCACGGGGCGCCAGGGCATGATCAGCGGCATGCTCCTGACGCTGCTGGCGGCGGCGATTTTCTGGGTACCGGGCGCGCTGCTGCCGCTGATGCATGCGGTGATCTCGCTGCTCTATCTCTCCTCGCTTGTCCTGCGTATCCTGGCCGTCATCCTGCACAAGGTGCGCAAGCCAAAGCCGGTGCCACCACCAGAGGCACCGCTCGCCTGCTATACGGTGATGGTGGCGCTCTACCGCGAGGCAAACATGGCACCTCAGCTGACTGAGAGCCTGATGCGGCTGGATTGGCCACGCTCAAGGCTGGATATCAAGCTGGTCTGCGAAGCGGATGACCGTGAGACGATCGAGGCTTTCCAGGCGCTGAACCTGCCACCCCATTTCGAGATCGTCGAAGTGCCGCCCTATCATCCGCGCACCAAGCCCAAGGCACTCTCCTATGCACTGCCGGCGGCGCGCGGCGACTATCTCGCCGTCTATGACGCGGAAGACCGCCCGCATCCGCAACAGTTGATGGAGGCCTGCCAGCGCTTTCGCCAATGCGGTCCGGATGTGGCCTGCCTGCAGGCGCCGCTGGTGATTGCCAATATGCAGGAAAGCCATGTCAGCACACTGTTTGCGGTGGAATATGCCGCCCTGTTTCGCGGCCTTCTGCCCATGCTATCGCGCTACCGGATGCCCATGCCACTGGGTGGCACATCCAATCATTTTCGCACCGATGTGCTGCGCAAAGTGGGTGGTTGGGACCCGTATAACGTAACGGAGGATGCCGATCTTGGCCTGCGTCTCTACCGCCTCGGCTACCGATCCGAAACGCTGCGTTGCCAGACGCTGGAAGATGCCCCTGTCTCGATGAAGGTCTGGACCGACCAGCGCCGCCGCTGGTTCAAGGGCTGGCTGCAGACCTGGCTGGTGATGACCCGCCATCCGCTGACGACCATGCGGCAAATGGGGCTGAGGGCCACGCTCGTCTTTCACCTGCTGATCGGCGGCATGCTGATCTCAGCGCTCGGTCATCCGCTGATCCTGCTGTTTTTCGGCTCCACGCTGCTGACGCTGGCAACGACGCCCGTGGCCACAATCCCGCTTTTAAAGCTTTCTCTGTTTGCCATCGATACGGTGAATGTGTTTGGCAGCTATGCGACGTTTCTGGCACTCGGGATCGGCTCGATGATCGAGCGCGAGAAACGCATGGTGGGCTGGCGCTGGATCGGTGTGCCGCTGCACTGGTTCATGAGTTCCTATGCCGCCTGGCGGGCGCTCAACGAATTGCGCACGAACCCGTTTTTCTGGAAAAAGACACCGCACAACCCGAGCCCGCCCAAGAAGGAACAGTGAGCGGAGAGATGGAGCGGGTGAAGGGAATCGAACCCTCGTATTCAGCTTGGGAAGCTGCTGCTCTACCATTGAGCTACACCCGCATCTGACCTGGAGAGGTAGCACCAAGACGCAGGCGCGTTCAAGCAAAAATCGCAAATACGGCGGTGAAGTCCGCGCATCTTCACAAGCGAACTACCGGGTTGATGCGCCCTGTTTCAACGGAAATGCTTGGACAGTTTCAGGCCCTGCGCCTGGTAATTGGAGCCGAGGCCCGAGCCATAAAGACCCTGCGGGCGCTCCAGCATATGTTCATAGACGAGGCGACCGACGATCTGCCCATGTTCGAGAATGAAGGGCACTTCATGGCTGCGCACTTCCAGCACCGCCCGGCTGCCGGAGCCGCCGGCCGGCGCATGGCCGAAGCCCGGATCGAAGAAACCGGCATAATGCACGCGAAACTCGCCGACCAGCGGATCATAGGGCGTCATTTCGGCGGCATAGAGCGGTGGCACATGCACGGCCTCGCGCGAGACCAGAATGTAGAACTCGTCCGGATCAAGGATCAGTTCGTCGCGGCCACGGCTATAGAGCGGCTCCCAGAAATCCAGAACATCCAGCGCGCCCTTGCGATCCACATCAACGACCGAGGTATGGTGCTTGCCGCGATAGCCGATCAACCCATCCGGGCCGGTGCCCTTCAGGTCGATCGACATGGCAATGCCGGCGCCCGACACATTCGGCGTTTCGCTGGCGACCAGCGTATCAGTCGCATGCAGGGCCATAACCTCGGTTTCCGACAGAAGCGCGTGACCGGTGCGAAAGCGGATCTGCGACAGGCGCGAGCCACGCCGCACGATGACCGGGAAGGTGCGCGGCGAAATTTCCAGATAGAGCGGTCCCTTGTAGCCGGCCGGGATCTTGTCGAATTCCTGCGCCCGATCCACCATGACGCGGGTGAAGATATCGAGACGCCCGGTCGAGCTTTTCGGATTGCTGGAGGCTGACAGATCGGCCGACAGATCCAGGCTTTCCATCAGCGGCACGATATAGACGCAGCCGGTTTCCAGCACGGCTCCGTTTTCAAGATCGATCTCGTGCAGGGTCAGCCGTTCAAGCTTGTCGGCCACCGTATGGCCGGGGCCGGGCATGAAGCTGGCGCGCACACGCAGAGCCTTGGAACCGAGCCTCAGATCAAGGCTTGCCGGCTGGATCTGGTCCGTATCGAGCGCGGCTTCGCTCTTCAACCGGCCCTCCTGGAAGAGTTCGCCGATGGCACGATCTGCCAGAATGCCCGCATTGCGTTTCATGTGAACCCGTCCTTTATTGCGGCGACAAAAGCAAAAGCAGGGAATTGACGCAAGCACTGCTTGGGCGTATGCCTCGCTTATCCCGTGGTGATTTGGCCGGTCGGCTTGCAGCCACGTTAAATAAGTGGCTAAAAAGACCGGGTGCGAAACCGGTCTGCTTTTGCGACCGGTTTTTTTGTTACGAAGTGGTGACACGCATGACCAAGACCTGGCGCCCCGCAACCCAACTCGTTCACGAAGGCACGCTGCGCTCGCAGTATGGCGAAACCTCGGAAGCGATCTACCTGACGCAGGGGTTTGTTTACGAGAATTCCGCCGCAGCCGAGGCCCGTTTCAAGGGCGAGACGGACGGTTTCATCTATGCCCGTTACGGCAGCCCGACCAATGACATGTTCGAAAAGCGCATGATAGCGCTGGAAGGTGCCGAAGACGCACGCGCCACGGCCTCCGGCATGGCTGCGGTTTCCGCCGCCATTCTGTGCCAGGTGAAGGCCGGCGACCATATTGTGGCTGCCCGCGCGCTGTTTGGTTCCTGCCGCTGGGTGGTGGAAACGCTGGCGCCGAAATATGGCGTGGAATGCACGCTGGTCGATGGCCGCGATCTTGCCAATTGGGAAGCGGCAATCCGCCCCAATACAAAGGTGTTTTTCCTCGAAAGCCCGACCAACCCGACGCTGGAAGTGATCGATATTGCCGGCGTTGCAAAGCTGGCCGATCAGGTGGGCGCAAAGCTGGTGGTCGACAATGTGTTTGCCACGCCGCTTTTCCAGAAGCCGCTGGAGCTTGGCGCGCATGTGGTGGTCTATTCCGCCACCAAGCATATTGATGGCCAGGGCCGCTGCCTGGGCGGCGTGATCCTTTCCGACAAGCAGTGGATTGCCGAAAACCTGCAGGACTACTTCCGCCACACAGGTCCGGCGATGTCGCCCTTCAATGCCTGGACGCTGCTGAAGGGCCTGGAAACGCTGCCGCTGCGCGTCAAACAGCAGACGACGAGCGCTGCCAAGATTGCCGATTTCCTGGCGGATGAGAGCAAGGTGGCCAAGGTTATCTATCCCGGACGCAAGGACCATCCGCAGGCCGATATCATCGCCAAGCAGATGACCGGCGGCTCGACGCTTGTGTGCTTTGAACTGAAGGGCGGCAAGGACGCAGCCTTTGCATTGCAGGATGCGCTGGAGGTGATCAAGATCTCCAACAATCTGGGTGATGCCAAGAGCCTGATCACCCATCCCGCCACGACAACGCACAAGAACCTGACAGATGCGGCCCGCGCCGAGCTTGGCATTTCTGCCGGCACCTTGCGGCTCTCCTGCGGGATCGAGGACGAAGACGATCTGGTGGACGATCTGGCGGCAGCGCTTTCGAAAGTCTCGGCATAAAAGGTCGATTCACCATCGCGGTTAGGATTAACCGCTAAAAATCAGGCTTTGACCACATCCGGGCGCGGGCGGATTTCTTGACCTCGCGCCCATCCTGTATGATATCCGTACAGGTAATACCAAATTTCGATGATTGGAGCCTGTCGGTTTCTATCATGGCGATCTGGTATAAGATGAAGGTGTCGCCATGTATCGCGCAATGACGAAAGATATTGAAGTGGCCGTCGAGCCCTATTTTCTGGAGGAGCAATCCGATCCGGACGATAGCCGCTATGTCTGGGGCTACCGCATCGTTATCGCCAACCATTCCGAGCTGACCGTGCGGCTGGTGCATCGCTACTGGCACATCACCGACCAGAACGGCCTTGTGGACGAAGTGGAAGGACCGGGCGTCGTGGGGGAACAGCCGCGCCTGCGGCCCGGCGACACATATGAATATTCTTCCGGCTGTCCGCTCGACACACCATCCGGCATGATGTTTGGCCACTACCAGATGGAAAGCGATGAAGGCGAGACCTTCTTTGTCGAAATCCCCGCCTTCTCCCTGGATGCGCCCGGCCTGATGCGCATCCTGAACTGAGCTTCAGCAGACGTAGCAAGGGCCGATGCCTCGGCCCTTATTACATGTCTCAGGCCGGAATGAATTCCGACGGCGCGTAGCGATAGGTCGTCGAACAGAATTCGCAGGTTACCGAAATCTCCCCGTCTTCCAGGCTCGCCTCGATTTCCTCGGCGGTGAAGCCTTCCAGCACGCCCTTGATCTTGTCGCGTGAGCAGCTGCAACGGTCGAGCACGGCCTGCGGCTCATAAATGCGCACGCCCCGCTCGTGGAAAAGCCGGAACAGAAGCCGTTCGATATTGACCTGCGGATCGGTCAATTCGTCCGTATCCACGGTTTCCACCAGCATGCGGGCCTCCGCCCAGGCGTCGTCATCGCCATGATCATGGGTCTGTTCATCTCCATCGCCGCCATGCAGATCCCGCTGGCGCAGGCGTTCCGGCGCCTGTGGCAGGAACTGCGCCAGCACGCCGCCGGCCCGCCAGTTATGGCGCGGCTTGCCTTCCGGATCGCGATCGATGAGTTCGGCAACGCCAAGGCGCACCCGCGTCGGGATCTGCTCCGACTGGCGGAAATAGACGCCGGCGATTTCCTCAAGCGACGATCCATCCAGCGGCACGATGCCCTGATAGGGATGCATGCCCTGCCCCTGATCGATGGTGAAGGCGAGATAGCCCTGCCCCAGAAGCGCCGGCGGCGACACAGTGCCATTCGCCTGCGCCTCCTTCAGCCGGTCTTCATCGAAACGGGCATAGGCGCGCAGGCTGTCGGGGCTGGAAAAATCCGCAACCAGAAGATCCACAGGGCCATCGCCCTTGGTCTGCACGGTAAAGCGGCCATCGAATTTCAGCGAGGTGCCGATCAATGCCGTCAGCACGATGGCTTCGGCCAGAAGCCGGGCGACCGGTGCGGGATAATCGTGACGGGCCAGAATGGTGTTGAGCAGCGGGCCAAGCTGCACGGCGCGGCCACGCACATCCAGACCATCGATCTGGAAGGGAACCACGCGGTCATCACCCGCCAGATTGAGTTCGCTGAGGTCTACTGCGGCTTCTGCCATGACTTACTCCTTCGCGCCGGAGCCATCCATTTCGCACCTAATACCAAGTGTCAATGATAGGAAACTATTGCGTGGGACCGGAGACGTTCACCCGGCAAGGAGCATACCGGAGAGCGATGCTTAGGCATCAGTCGAGGATTGCGACATAGCCGGTGAACGAAATCCGGCCCATGCGAAGCACCGGGCGCATTTGTCTTCCGGACGTTGTCGAAAATCCTCGCCGGACCGAAAGGTCCGACTGCGGTTTTCTCCTAGCCGGAAATCAAAATCGCTCCGGCACAATCGGTTTCTACCATCGACACTTGGTATAATACAGCCGAGCGAAACCGCTCAACCGGGGGCAATCAGGCCGACGATGTGGTGTTGATGCGCCGGCGCCAATTGGCGCGCGGCACGATTGAAGCCCGACAGATGGGGAGGCAGGCCCTTCAATTCAAGCGGCCGGCAAAGGTGCCGGCCGGGACGTAACGCTTGCGTAAAACCGGATCAGACGGCGCCGAAACACCAGGCAAGGATCGATTTTTGCGCATGCATGCGGTTTTCCGCCTCATCAAAGACAACGGACTGCGGACCGTCGATCACCTCGTCGGTAACCTCCTCGCCGCGATGTGCCGGCAGGCAATGCATGAACAGCGCCTGCGGATTGGCACGCGCCATCAGCTCTGCATTCACCTGATAAGGCTGGAAGACATTGTGGCCGCGCGCCTTGTGCTCCTGGTTCATCGAGACCCAGGTATCGGTAACGACCATATCGACGCCCTGAACCGCCCGTTCGGCATCATGGCACAGCATGATTTCGCCGCCATTGTTGCGCGCCCAGTTGAGATATTTGTCGCCCGGTTCCGAACCCAGCGGCACGGCCATGTTCATGCGATAACCGAAGCGGGCAGCACCCTCGACGAAGGAATGCAGCACATTATTGCCGTCACCGGTCCAGGCAAAGGTCTTGCCGGAGACCGGGCCACGATGTTCCTCGAAGGTCAGGAGATCGGCCATGATCTGGCAGGGATGGGTTTCATCCGTCAGACCGTTGATGACCGGCACGGTGGCATGCTCGGCCATTTCCAGCAGACGGTTATGGTCCGTGGTGCGGATCATGATCGCATCGACATAGCGCGACAGGACCTTGGCCGTATCACCAATGGTTTCAGCGCGGCCCAGCTGCATTTCCGTGCCCGAAAGGAACAGGGTTTCGCCGCCGAGCTGGCGCATGCCGACATCAAACGACACGCGGGTGCGCGTCGATGGCTTTTCGAAGATCATCGCCAGCATCTTGCCAGCCAGCGGCTTATCGGCCGTGCCGGCCTTGGTGGCCATTTTGCGCGTCAGCGCATCATCAAGGATGGTGCGCAATTCCCCGGACGAAACGGCCGAGAGATCGAGAAAATGCTTGGGTGATGCCATGGTCCATTCCATCGGGGGCGCCATCCGGCGGCCCGCTGTTTCCGGGGGGTGGGGCCGTCAGGCCGACTTCTTCAACTGTTGGCTCTGCAGCTTTTCAGCGGCGCGCTCGATCCGGGCGATGCCTTCGCGGGCTTCCTCGGCTGTCACCACCAGCGGCGGCAGGAGACGCACGACGTTATCGCCGGCGGGCACGCCGAGAATATGCTCATCGCGCATGGCCATGACGAGTTCACCCGCCGGAACACGCGCCTTGATGCCGAGCATCAGGCCTTCGCCACGGATTTCCTCGATCACACCCGGAAAACGATCCTGCAGTGCCGCCAGACCCTGGCGGAAGACGAGCGAGACATCGCGGACGCTTTCCAGAAACTCGTCGTTCAGCACCACGTCGAGCACGGCATTACCGACAGCCATGGCCAGCGGATTGCCGCCATAGGTGGTACCATGTACGCCGGGCTTCATGCCGGACGCGGCCTCTTCCGTGGCAAGGCAGGCGCCGAACGGAAAGCCGCCGCCGATACCCTTGGCCACGGCCATGATATCAGGCGCGATGCCGGTCCATTCGTAGGCGAAGAATTTTCCGGTACGCCCGACGCCTGACTGCACCTCATCAAAGATCAGCAGCAGGCCGTGCTCGTCGCAGAGCACGCGCAATTCCTTGAGGAATTCCTTGGAGACGGTGCGGATACCGCCCTCGCCCTGGATCGGCTCGATCAGCAGGGCGGCGGTGTTTTCGGTGATCGCCGCCTTCAGCGCATCCAGATCGCCAAACGGAACCTGATCGAAGCCCGGAGCCTTGGGGCCGAAGCCTTCGAGGTATTTTTCCTGGCCGCCGGCAGCAATCGTTGCAATCGTGCGGCCATGGAAGGCACCTTCGAAAGTCACGATATGAAACTTTTCCGGATGGCCCTTGGAATAGTGATAGCGACGCGCGGTCTTGATGGCGCATTCCAGCGCTTCCGCACCAGAATTGGTGAAGAAGACCTTGTCGGCAAACGTGGCCTGCACCAGCCGGCGCGCCAAACGCTCCTGCTCGGGGATCTCGTAAAGGTTCGACAGGTGCCAGACCTTGTCGGCCTGATCCTTCAAGGCGGCAACGAGATGCGGATTGGAATGGCCACAGGAGGTGACGGCAACGCCTGCGCCAAAATCCAGATATCGCTCGCCCGTTTCCGTCACAAGCCAGACGCCCTCGCCGCGCTCAAAGCGCAGCGGAGCCCGTGCAAACGTGTCGAAAAGCGCGGCTTCAGCCATGGCGACATCACTCCTTGGGCAGATATGAACCAACGGACGGCACGCACCGCCCGAAATTAAAAATGCCGCCTTTGCGGGCGGCAGGCGCACTATCTCCATTTCACCGCATTCTGTCAACAAAAGGCCTTGAATACACGGGGATTTGCATACCTATGGGGTGAGCGGCAGCCGTTGCGTAAGTTGTGACAAAAATGACTCTGCCGGACAGCAAGTTGGGGAAAACCCGGAAATCGATTCGCAGCGATTCGCCGGACTCTTGTCAGCGAGTCCCCCGACCATTAGGTTAAAGATCAATTACTAGACTGCATGCGGCGGAACTAGTCACCAAAAGTATAGATGTAGTATGCGCGGCGAAAATTTATTTCGCCGTAACGGTGAGAGATTCTGTCTTGTGATAGCGCTCAAGGCGGAGAGACAGCATGAACTGGACAGATGAACGCGTCGAAAAGCTAAAGCGGCTATGGGCGGAGGGCCTGAGCGCGAGCCAGATCGCGGCGCAACTTGGCGGCGTCAGCCGTAACGCCGTGATCGGCAAAGTACACAGGCTATGCCTTCCGGGCCGCGTCAAGGCAGGCGGCAACAATGCTGCCAGCCGCACCGCCACCAAGCGTCCGGCGCCGGCTCAGCGGCCCGCAGCACCAGCAACAACAACTTTCACGGCACGCCCGGCAGCGCCTGCGGCACGCCCGACTACAGCCCATGCCATGGGCGCCACAGCCATCAAGGCCGAAGTCGAGATGGAATCCGCGCAGCCGCGTATCCTCGTTCCGACCAGCAATGTCGTCGTGCCGCTGGCCAAGCGTCTGGCTCTGACGGAACTGACCGAGCGCACCTGCAAGTGGCCGATGGGCGACCCGCTGAAGGACGACTTTCACTTCTGCGGCGCCGAGTCTCCGGACAATTCGCCCTATTGCAAATATCATGGTCGCCTTGCCTACCAGCCGGTCACCGAACGCCGCAGAGCCGCCAACACTGCCGCACGCGCCTGAACGGACACTGACATACGCACAAAAGAAACGGGCCGCGCGCCCGTTTTTTTGTGCCTGCCGTTCGGCCTGCATGCCGTAACCGCAGAACACGAAAAACCCGGCCGTCGCCGGCCGGGTTTTGAAAAGACCACCAAATGGGTGGGCGTCAAGCTTCCATGGAATAGCCGGCACCGCGCACGGTGCGGATGACATCCTGCATGTTGGAAAAATTGAGCGCCTTGCGCAGGCGCCCGACATGTACATCGACGGTGCGCTCGTCGACATAGATATCATGGCCCCAGACACCATCGAGCAGCTGTGACCGTGAATAGACGCGGCCGGGCGATGCCATGAGGAATTCGAGAAGCCGGAACTCGGTTGGCCCCAGCCGCACTTCACGGCTCTTGCGGTGAACGCGATGCGTTTCGCGGTCCAGTTCGATATCGCCGCAGCGCAGGACGCTGGAGAGAACCTCGGGCCGGGCACGGCGCAGCATGGCCTTCACCCGCGCCATCAGTTCCGGCGTCGAGAACGGCTTGACGACATAATCGTCGGCGCCGGTGGCCAGGCCACGAACGCGTTCGCTTTCCTCGCCACGCGCCGTCAGCATGATGATCGGCAGGCGCTCGGTTTCCGGGCGCATGCGCAGGCGACGGCACAGCTCGATGCCGGAAACACCCGGCAGCATCCAGTCGAGGATCAGCAGATCCGGCTGGCGTTCCTGAAGACGGATTTCCGCTTCATCCCCCCGCAGGATCGTATCGACTTCATAGCCCTCGGATTCCAGGTTGTAACGCAGGAGGACGCTGAGAGCCTCCTCGTCCTCCACGACCGCAATTTTCGGCAGCATGCTTCAGGCCTTTCCGTCAGCCAGCCCTATTCGGCGACCGCGCCGAGCGTGTTCGACGAATCGTCCTTGGGACGTTCGCCTTCAGGCTGGGCACCGGTCGCGATATAGTAGATGGTTTCGGCAATGTTGGTGGCGTGGTCGCCGATACGCTCGATGTTCTTGGCGCAGAACAGAAGATGCGTGCAGGTGGTAATGTTGCGCGGATCTTCCATCATGTAGGTCAACAGCTCGCGAAACAGCGAGGTGTACATGGCATCGATTTCTTCGTCGCGCTGGCGGATGGCCTCAGCCTTTGCCACCGAGCGGTTGGCAAACACGTCGAGCACTTCCTTCAACTGAATGAGCGCCAGTTCGGACAGGTGCTCGATACCGCGGGCCAGCTTGCGCGGCACGCCCGTGCCCTGCACGGCAATCACCCGCTTGGCGGTGTTTTTGCCCAGATCGCCGACGCGCTCCAGATCGCCAGCGATCCTGAGCGTACCGATGATTTCGCGCAGGTCGCTGGCCATGGGCTGGCGACGGGCGATAGTGACGATTGCCTTTTCCTGGATCTCGCGTTCAGCGTGATCGAGGATCACGTCGTCGGAGATGACCTTCTGCGCCAGGGCGGCATCGGAATTCACCAGAGCCCGCACGGCATCACCGCACATCTGCTCGGCAAGGCCGCCCATTTCCGAGATCCGGCGGTTGAGATATTTCAGGTCTTCGTCATAGGCCGAAAAGATGTGGGACGTCATCGTTATATTCCTCGCAATGGAGATCTGGGTGACAGATGCGACAGGTCAGGATCAGCCGAAGCGACCCATAATGTAGTCCTGCGTGCGCTGGTCATCCGGATTGGTGAACATCTTGTCGGTGTCGTTCTCCTCGACCAGCAGGCCGAGGTGGAACATGGCCGTGCGCTGCGAGACGCGGGCGGCCTGTTGCATGGAATGCGTCACGATGACGATGGTATAATTGCTGCGCAGTTCGTGGATCAGTTCCTCGACCTTGGCGGTCGCGATCGGATCGAGCGCCGAGCAGGGTTCGTCCATCAGGATGATTTCCGGCGAGACGGCCACCGCACGGGCGATGCACAGGCGCTGCTGCTGGCCACCCGACAGACCGGTGCCCGATTCCTGAAGGCGATCCTTCACTTCGTTCCAGAGACCTGCCTTCTGCAATGCAGATGCGACGATATCGTCGAGATCCGACTTCTTGCGGGCAAGACCATGTATGCGCGGACCATAGGCAACATTCTCGTAGATCGACTTCGGGAACGGGTTCGGCTTCTGGAACACCATGCCGACCTTGGCGCGCAACTGCACCGGATCGACCTTCGGATCATAGATGTTTTCACCATCGATGCCGATGCTGCCTTCAACACGGCAGCTGGCAATCGTGTCGTTCATGCGGTTGAGGCAACGCAGGAAGGTGGACTTGCCGCAACCCGAGGGGCCGATGAAGGCCGTGACCGAGCGCGGGCGGATTTCAATGTTCACGTCGCGCAGCGCATGCTTTTCGCCGTAGAAGACCTGAACATTGCGGGCGGAAATTTTAGACTCGCTCATTGTCGCTGCTTTCGTCGTGCTCGTCGTCGTCGTTATCATCGTTGAAATACTGTTCATCGTCACGATCCCTCTACCAACGGCGCTCAAAGCGACTGCGCAGAATAATGGCCACCATATTCATAGTGATCAAAAAGATGAGAAGCACGATGATCGCCCCCGAGGCACGCTCGATAAAGGCGGGGTCGCCGCGCTGTGTCCAGTTGTAGACCTGCACCGGAAGCGCCGATGCCGGATCAAAGAAACCGTCCGGCGGACCGGCAGGATATTCGCGTACGAAAGCCACCATGCCGATAAGCAGCAGCGGTGCGGTTTCGCCCAGCGCACGGGCAAGGCCGATGATGGTGCCGGTGAGAACGCCGGGCATGGCAAGCGGCAGGACATGGTGGAAGATGGCCTGCATCTTGGAGGCACCGACACCGAGCGCTGCATCGCGGATCGACGGCGGCACCGACTTGAAGGCAGCACGCGTGGCGATGATGATCGTCGGCAGGGTCATCAGCGTCAGAACCAGGCCACCCACGACCGGAGCCGATTGCGGCATGCCGGCGAAATTGATGAAGATGGCAAGACCGAGAATACCGAAGACCACCGAGGGAACGGCCGCCAGATTGGCGATATTCACCTCGATAAGATCGGTAAACTTGTTCTGCGGTGCGAACTCTTCCAGATAGATCGAGGCCGCGACACCGATGGGCAGGGACAGGACCAGCACAATCAGCATCATGTAGAGCGAGCCGATGATCGCAACGCCGAGGCCGGCGGCCTCAGGGCGGGTGTCGGACGCATCTGGAGCCGTGAAGAAGGACCAGTTGAACTTCGTGGTCAACAGCCCCGCCGATTTCAGCTTGTCGGCGAGCAGGAGCTGCTCGGGCGAGATGTTGCGATCGAGCTTGGCGCTCTCCATCGTCACTCGGCCCTTGTAATAGCCGTCGATGCGTCCGGCTGCGAGCAGCTTGAAGGACACGGTCTGGCCAATGCTTTGCGGATCGGCAATCACGTAATTGCGCAGATCGGCCGGAGCTTCCTTGGAGATCAGTTCGGCGGCGGCCTTGACGGTGACGCCATTGCCCAGGATGCCCTTGGCCGTCATCGCTTCGGACAATGCCTTTTCGATCAGCGGCGCATAGCCAAAGGTGGTGACCTTGGCAATTTCTTCCGGGTTGCGGTTGCCGCTCTTGTCGAGACGGGCCGGGTCCAGATGAATGTCGAGCGTGATGAAGGTCTGCTGGAAGGAAGACAGGCCGTTCGACAGAATGGAGGTGAGAAGGCCCACAAGCGCCAGGATGCCGATCAGCACCCCGATCTTGCCCATCATGCGGAACCGCATTTCGGCAGCATTGCGCCGGCGGGTGCGGTCATCGAGGGTGAGCAGTGACTTCTTCTGGGTTTCAGCCGGCGGAATTCCCGCTGCGGTGATGTCGGTCATTCGTACTGCTCCCGATATTTGCGGACAATGTAGAGGGCCAGCACGTTGAGCCCGAGTGTAAAGACAAAGAGGGTCAGGCCGAGTGCGAAGGCCACCAGCGTTTCGGGGCTGGCAAACTCGGTATCGCCAGTCAGCTGGCTGACGATCTTCACCGTCACCGTTGTCATGGCTTCGAAGGGGTTGAGGTCGAGCTTGGCCGCTGCACCGGCACCGAGCACCACGATCATTGTTTCGCCAATCGCACGGCTGGCGGCGAGCAGGACAGCGCCGACGATGCCGGGAAGGGCTGCCGGCAGAACAACCTGCTTGATGGTTTCCGATTGCGTGGCACCAAGGCCGTAGGACCCATCGCGCAGGGCCTGGGGAACGGCATTGATAATGTCATCCGACAGCGAACTGACGAAGGGGATGATCATGATGCCCATGACGAGGCCAGCCGTCAGAACGGAGGACGAAGAAGTGCCAAGCCCCAGCGGCTGGGCAAGCCAGTCGCGCAGGAACGGACCGACCGTGATGAGGGCAAAGAGACCGTAGACGATGGTGGGAATGCCGGCCAGCATTTCGATGGCGGGCTTGGCAAGGCTGCGCACCGTCTTGCTGGCATATTCAGCCAGGTAGATGGCGATCATCAAGCCGATCGGAACAGCCACAAGAAGCGCGATCAGGGACACATAGAGCGTGCCCCACAGCAAGGGCAGGATGCCAAGCTCCGAACCGCCGCGGAACTGCGGGTTCCAGACCGTGGAGAAGAAGAATTCGCTTGCCGGATAAATCTTGAAGAAGCTGATCGTTTCAAACACCAGCGAGCCGACAATGCCAAGCGTGGTGAGAACGGCGACCATGGAGGCGGCGATCAGCAGCGACTTGACGAAGCTTTCGGTGACATTGCGGGCACGCATATCCGGCTGGATGCGCCGGTAGGCCCAGAGGCCAAGAGCAACCGCAAGCACAAGCACAACAACGCTCATGGCCATATTGCCGGTCTTGACGTCCTGGCGATAGGCTCTGGCTGCTTCGAACACCACCGGCGGCACATCACCGACGAGCGCAACGCCGACTTCAGCAAGTCTTGAGCGCACGGTGGAGAGATTTTCGCCGATGCGCACCAACTCGTCTTCGCCCATGCCACCAAGCGCCAGCACGGCATCAAGGCCACCGGCAATACGGCGCACATCCGACATGACCAGGCTGCGCGCGCCGCCTTCGGGAATAACGCTGTCGGGGATCATGCCGCCAATGCGGCTTTCGATCGCCATGGGCTGAAGGATCAGCCAGGCGCCCAGCAGGAAGAGTGCCGGCACTGCGGTAAACAGTGCGACCGTCTGTCCGTAATAACCGGGCAGCGAATGCAATTTGGTTTTCTGGCTATCGGACAGGGCAAGGGCCTGCCGCTTGCCGAGCACAAATCCCAGTGCCGCCAGCACCAACAAGACGGGAATAAGGATGCCAACGCTCATTTTTCTGTCCGCACCTTCCAGATGACATGAAAACTGGCGGCGCGATAATTCGCGCCGCCAGAGACAAAGACGATTACTTCAACGGTGCCATCGGCGTGCGAGCCTTGACCATTTCCTGGGTCTTCTTCAGCTCAGGATCAGAAACCAGGCCATAGGCAGCCAGCGGGCCGTTCGGGCCAGCCATGTCGTCGGATACGAAGAACTCGATATAGTCCTGAAGGCCGGGGATGACGTCCAGGTGAGCGTTCTTCACGTAGAAGTATAGCGGACGCGAGACCGGATACTTGCCGGAAGCGATGGTTTCCACCGAAGGAACGATGCCAGCCATGGTGCCGACGCGCAGCTTGTCAGTGTTGTTCTGGTAGAAGGACAGGCCGAAGACGCCGATGCCGTTCTTGTTGGCAGCAACGCGTGCCAGCGTTTCCGGATAGTCGCCGTCGATGTCGATCGACACGCCGTCGGTGCGCAGCTGGGCGCAAGCCTTGCTGGCAGCAGCCTTGTCGCCATTGGCAGCAGCCAGATGAGCGTCATAGGTGCCGTCTTCCTTGCAGCCGTCAACGATGACCTTTTCGTCGAACACTTCGCGGGTGCCGTGCTTGGTGCCCGGAATGAAGGCGAGGATCGGCTGGTCAGGCAGGTCGGCGCGGACTTCCTTCCAGTTCTTGTAGGTGTTGTCGACGATCTTGCCGTCCTTCAGAACCTTGGCGGCCAGAGCCTTGTGCCAGTCAGCCTGGGTGAACTTGAAATCCGGAGCGGTGATTTCCGAGGCAAAAACGATGCCGTCGTAACCGATGCGCACTTCCTGGATGGCCGTTACGCCGTTCTTGGCGCAGGTTTCGATGTCGGACTTGCTGATGCGCGACGAAGAATTGGCGATGTCGATGGTGTTTTCGCCCACGCCTTCGCAGAGCTTCTTGCGGCCAGCGCCGGAACCGCCGGATTCAACGACGGGCGTCGGGAACTTCGTGTTTTCGCCGAAAGCTTCAGCAACGATGGATGCATAGGGAAGAACGGTGGACGAGCCGGCAATCTGGATCTGGTCGCGCGCAACGGCAGCGCCGGCGAATGCGCCGGATGCCACCAGGGCAGCTGCGGAAAGCTTAAGGATGTTCATGATGATCTCCCGTCATGGGCTTGTGTGAATTCTGTCTGCAACCGGCTCTCGCTCTCGCCGATCGTCAGGCAGCTCTGTCTTAGCCGCCCTCGCCCCATGCTTTTATGTCAGTTCCGTGAAACATTTGTGACAATTCATGTCGCTGAAAATATTAGATATTTTCAATCGACGCCAAGCGGACTTGGGGTTTTATGTCAAAAACGGACGGTAAAGTCCGTGCCCTTGCCCAGTTCGGATTTGACGATCAGCCTTGCACGGTGGCGCGTGAGGATGTGCTTGACGATGGCAAGCCCGAGGCCCGTGCCCTTTTTCGAGCGGCTGTCGGCAACGCTGACGCGGTAAAAGCGCTCTGTCAGGCGCGGCACATGTTCGGCCGGAATGCCCGGCCCGCGATCGACAACGCTGAGTTCCACCGGCTGGCCGGGTTCGTTGCGCAGATGGACATCGACAAAGCCGCCCTCCTGCCCGTATTTGCAGGCATTCTCCATGAGGTTCTCGATGACCTGTACCAGTTCGTCACGATCGCCGGTGACCTCCACCTTGCCCGCTGGCAGATGCATGCGGATTTCGATGCCCAGTTCCTGCGCCAGCGGCAGAAGACTGTCACGCACATGCCCGACAAGTGGCACGAGATCCACTCGCTGGCTGGGGGCAATGTGCGATTTGAGTTCCAGCCGCGACAAAGAGAGAAGATCATCCACCAGCCGGCTCATGCGGGTGGCCTGTTCGAACATGATGCCGAGGAAGCGCTCATGGGCCGCCACATCGCCCTTGGCCGGCCCCTGCAGGGTTTCGATAAAGCCGCGCAGAGAGGCAAGCGGCGTGCGCAGTTCATGGCTGGCATTGGCGACAAAATCGGACCGCATGCGGTCAATGCGCCGCAATTCGGAAATATCGCGAAACGACAGGGCATAGAGGCGCGGCATGTCGCCCTCGCCTTTGGCCGGCTCGATCGGCGCGATGCGGATGATATAGACGCGCTCGGACGGGTGGCGCTCGGAATGCTCGATCTGGTTCGGCTGGTCGGTGACAATGGTTTCGCGCACCATGTCGAGAATGCCGGGCGAGCGCAGCCGCGCAGACAGATGCATTCCCGGCGTGATGGAGCCGAAGGATTTTTCCGCCGCCGGGTTCTGGCACAGAACATTGGCATCGGCTGCCAGCACGAAGACCGGCATGTCGAGTGCGGCAAAGGCGGCCGCGACATCCGGCAGAGGATCGCGTGGGGCGTGAGGTTCGATGATGGCCGCCACCGGTTCGGCCTCATCCGGAGCAGCCGGAACCACAGACCAGGCGGACAGAACGACCAGCAGCCAGCCGATGGCGACGAGCGAGACATCCAGCCCCGCCATGGCGGCAAGTGCTGCCATGAGGGTGACGGTTGCCAGAACCAGCCAGAGACGCGAGAGGCGCTCGCGCATTGTCTTGCCCCGCTGCCTGGATGCCATTCCTGCCTCTTGCCGTGACGGCTGCAATTGTTTCAACTTAGAGCGGGTTTGATCTGACCAAAACCCGCTCTAACGGGTGGTGATAGCCTTGCGCCATGACAGATATACATCGGTCATGCGGGAGGTCAGGAAAATTTGCCGTTAAACACCGGAAAGTTTGACGGAACCGGCATTTTCCGCCGTTCATTGCTGTAGAAAGACAAAAGACAAACCCTTTGGAGAACGTGCATGACGGTTGAGAATGGGACAAGTGGCAGCCGCGCCGTGGAACTGGAGATTGGCGGCAAGCGCCGTATCTTCGATATTGACGACCCGAAACTTCCCGACTGGATTTCCGACAAGGCACTGATCTCCGGCGGCTATCCTTACGACAAGAAGCTCGACAACAGCCTGTATGAAAGCGAGCTGAAGACATTGCAGATCGAACTCGTCAAGGCGCAAACCTTTCTGAAGGACAGCGGCAAGCGAGTGATGGCGCTGTTTGAGGGGCGCGATGCGGCAGGCAAAGGCGGCACGATCTTTGCCATTCATGCCTATCTCAACCCACGCACGGCACGCGTGGTGGCGCTGACCAAGCCGACGGAAACCGAGGCAGGGCAATGGTATTTCCAGCGATACGTGACTCATTTCCCCACCAAGGGCGAAATCGTGCTGTTTGATCGGTCCTGGTACAACCGCGCCGGGGTGGAGCCTGTCATGGGCTTCTGCACGCCGGAGCAGCACAAGCATTTCCTGAAAGTGACACCGACCTTCGAGCAGCTGATTGTCGATGACGGCATTCATTTCTTCAAGTTCTGGCTGAATATTGGCCGCGAAATGCAGCTGAAGCGCTTTCACGACCGCGCCCATGACCCGCTGAAAGTGTGGAAGCTTTCACCCATGGATATTGCCGCGCTGAACCGCTGGAGCGATTACAGCGACAAGCGCGACCTGATGCTGGACAAGACGCACACCAAAACCAGCCCCTGGACAGTGGTGCGCGCCAATGACAAGCGCCGCGCACGGCTCAACATCATCCGCCATATTCTTCTGTCGCTGGATTATGCCGGCAAGGACATCAAGGCGATCGGCACAATTGACGACAAGATCCTCGGTTTTGGTCCCGACGCCTTCAAATCGTAAAGGCTCACTGGCCGGGCAGGATGCGCACGGAATAGAGCAGCACCGACTGGCGACCGCCGAGGATATCGCTGTTGATGAAGATGCGTCCCGGCTGGTTGGGGGCAAGCGTTCGATCAAAGGTGATGCGAAACAGCGTATCGGACTTTTCCTGCAGCGCCATCACCCGGTGGCGCGAGCAGGTTCCGAGGCTGGAGAAATCGCAGCGCACGGCCAGCTGCACGCCGTTATCACCGGCCGATTGCAACGTGAGCGCAATGGTCGAGGTCTTGCCGCCCAACTGGCGCAAAAGTTCCACCGGCACCGGAATGGCCACGTCGCCGGATGCCTGCGGCGAACGCGAGGTGATGCGTAGGGCCGGACCATCGGCCATGGCCACCGTTTCCACGCTGGCATCCTTGCCCGCACTCGCCTGCGCCTTGCCGCCGGCCGTATAGACTTCCAGCCAGTCATCGGAAAAACCCTGCTGCGGATCAAAGGCAGGGCTTGCCGGCTGGCCGGTGAAATCCTCTTCGGCCACGCTTGCCGGCGGGTTCGGCACGCTGGTGTCGCGCTCGGCAGCCGTCAGGAACAGGCCGCCGCTATAGGCCCACCAGAGGCCCATGGCACAAAATGCAAAGAGGGTGACAGAGATGAACAGGCGCGACAGGAAGCCACGACGCTTTCGCGGGCGCTTTTCACCAGGAATACCCGGCGCATCATCGGCGCTCAGTTCCGCCTGCCGGGCCTTGGCGAGCTTGGCAAGTTTTGCAGCCTTTCGCGACTGCTTACCGCGTGGTCCGGGCATAGGTGCGAGAGGCGCCAGCCGATCAACGCCGGCTTCGGCGCGCACTGGTTCGGCAAGTTCGCCGGAATCGGCATCGGACTGGGGCGCAAGCCCTGCGGAAATGTCGCGCCGGGCAGAAAGATCATCCAGACCGCCCGGATCAGCCGCAGGATCGCCGGGGACCGATGCGGGCCGGGAAACGCCGGTGCTCCGCGTCTGGCCGCCGAGATCAGGCTCATGGCCCCGCGCAAAGCCGTTGGCCGGCCCGCCCCGCTGGGCAGAAACATGGTCGGCGCCCAGCAATGCATCATCCGCGCCGGCATCCGGCGGCGGGTTTTGACGCGATGGCACGACGGCGGGAGCCATGTCGGCCTCGCGTGCCAGCCGCGCCTCTTCGCGCAGGCGTTCACGCTCTTCGAACTCGATTTCGCGGATCTTGTGCTCCAGCCGCACGCGCTGGGCCTCGATCACCTGCGGATCGGTGATCTCCTGCTTGACCAGACCGGCTTCCAGCGCCTGACGCGCGGACTGGTAGATCCGGGCGCGGGCATTGGCGTCGCCGCGGTCGGCGCGCGACAGCGCTGTCCTGATTGCCGTTTCCAACCCGCTCACGGAAAATCCCTATTCTTGGCACATATGCTATTCAGCGCTCTGGGTACCCTCTCAATGGAGGAACTGCAAGCACCGCGCCTCCACCCGGCATATGGCGCCATCATGGCAAATGGCGCAAAGAGTTTGCAAAAGGCGAAATTCCCGGCTTGAATTCCTTTTCCATTCGCTGTATCAGCCGCCTCACACCGCAGGGCTTCATGCTTCGCGCGGGCCGCTTTAGCTCAGGTGGTAGAGCACATCATTCGTAATGATGGGGTCGCAGGTTCGAGTCCTGCAAGCGGCACCATTTTAATGTTCCCCAATCGCAACCGATGCTCCAAGGATTGTCCGCTCGCTCGGAAGCCCGACATGCCTTCGCCATTTTGGTGCATTTTTGCGGCTCCCTCCCTCCATCTTAGCGAAAGATTCAGGGAATGGCGGGCAGACTGGCCTCACATTTGACATCGCCACCGGACCTGCAAACAGGGGGTGACGGCGGATCTAGGGGATAATCTCGTGCCAGCTTCCTATCATCAATCCATTCGCGAATTCATTGCCGACAATTTTCTGTATCGCGCTGATGCCAGTGTCGAGGATGACCAGTCGCTGCTCGACAGCGGCGTGATGGATTCGACCGGCGTTCTGGAACTGATCGCCTTTCTCGAAAGCACCTACCATATTTCGGTAGCCGATCATGAGATCGTGCCGGAGAACCTCGACAGTATCCAGCGCGTTTCAACCTATCTCTCGTCGAAACTGAAAGCGGCCTGAGACGCAACGCGGGGAGTGCCGCATGCGCCTTGAGACCTATCTTCTGCGCCATGCTGGAGCCCGGCCAGACAGGCTTGCCGTGATTGCCGGCGAGACGCGGCTGACCTATGCCGGTCTTCTGTCGCGCGTCGAGGGTCTTGCCGCTTCGCTAGAGGGGCTCGGCATCGGCCGCGGCGACCGTATTCTCATTCTGCTCGACAATGGCTGCGAGGCGGTCATCGCCTTCTTTGCCGCCTGGCGGATCGGCGCGGTGGCCTGTCCGCTGCATGTTTCATTGAAGAGTGACAAGCTGTCCACGATTGCCACCAAGACCGAGCCGAGGGCGATCATTGCCCATGCGCGGTCCGCCGGCATGATCACGGCGGCACTTTCGGGACTTGCAGGGGTTACCGGGCTTGCAAGGCCGGCGCATGTGATTTTGGTCGAAGCGCCGGCGCAAGCGGATGCCCTGCGGTTCGAGGCGTTGAGCGCACTGGACGCAACCGGCGCAAGCCCTGCCGCCCGCACGTGCTTCCCGCTGGATGACCTGGCCCTGCTTATCCACACATCCGGCTCGACCGGCACACCGAAGGGCGTCATGCACAGCCATGCGAGCCTTGGCGCTGCCTGCTCTTCCATCGGCGCCTATCTTGGCAATCGCAGTGATGACGTGGTGCTGAGCGTTTTGCCGCTTTCCTTCGGCTATGGCATCACCCAGATGGTGACGATGATAATGGCGGGAGGAACGCTGGTGCTTGAGCGCAGCTTTGCCTTTCCGCGCGCCATCCTTGCCCGGCTGCAGGCAGAACAGGTCACCGGCTTTCCCCTGGTGCCGGCCATGGCGACGATGCTGACCAACCTGCAGGATCTGAGCCCCGACCTTCTGCCGCATCTTCGCTATATCACCAGCGCGGCAGCGGCCATGCCACCGGCAACGACCGCTGCCTTGCGGCGGCTTTTGCCCGCCACGCAGCTTTACCTGATGTATGGCCAGACCGAATGCATCCGCACCAGCTTTCTGCCGCCGGACACGATAGACACAAAGCCGCTGTCCGTCGGGTATCCGCTCTCCATCAGCCGGGTCGAGATCGTCGGCGAAGATGGAAGACCGGTCGAGGATGGCGAGACCGGCGAGTTGATGGTGTGCGGGCCGCATGTGATGACCGGCTATTGGCGGGATGTACAGGCCACGGAGCACGCCTTTCTCGAGATTGACGGCCAGCGCTTCCTGCGCAGCGGCGATCTGTTTCACCGCGATGGCGACGGATGCCTGTTTTTCGTCGCAAGGCGAGATGACATGATCAAGACGCGCGGCGAAAAGGTGAGCCCGCAGGAGGTGGAGCGGGCTCTCTATGCCCTGCCCGGCATTCTGGAAGCGGCTGTCGAAGGTGTGGCGGATGCAATTTTCGGCCAGGTGGTGAAGGCGCATGTCGTGGTGGAGCCTGCATGCGGCCTGACAGAGAAGATGATCCTGCGCCACTGCGCGCAGCATCTGGAAGATTACATGGTGCCAAAGCTGATCGAATTTCACGCAAGCCTGCCGAAAACGACAAGCGGCAAGATCCGGCTTTCTGCGGGACAGATATCGACCGATGAGATGGAAGGAAAAGTGGCATGACGCAGACGCCGAGCACCGCACCGACAGGCGGCCCATTTAGCCAGGACAGCCTGATACTGGATGCGGAAGCGGAGATCGAGCGCATCTGCGCCTGGATCCGCGAAAGCGTGCTTAAAGGCTTACGCAAGCGCGGGGCAACGCTTGGCCTTTCGGGCGGCATTGATTCCAGCGTCACGGCAGCGCTCTGCGCACGGGCGCTGGGGGGCAAGAAAGTGACCGGCATTTTCATGCCCGAGCATGATTCCGATCCGGAAAGCTTGCGGCTTGGCCAGGCGCTGGCGGCCGCCATCGGCGTGGAGACGGTGCTGGAAGATATCGGCCCGAGCCTTGCGGCAGCCGGATGCTACCTTCGCCGCGATGGCTTTATTCGCCAGGTCGTGCCGGATTTTGACGAGGGCTGGGGCTGCAAGGTGGTGCTGGAGGATGCGCTGGCGGGGCGCGGCTATAATATTTCCTGGCTGGTGGTGGCCAATCCGGACGGAGAGCAGAGCCGGCACCGCATGCCGCTCGATGTCTACCTGGGCATGATTGCTGCGGCCAACATGAAGCAGCGCACCCGCAAGCAGATCGAATATTACCATGCCGACCGGCTGAATTTTGCGGTGGCAGGCACACCGAACCGGCTGGAATATGACCAGGGTTTCTTCGTGAAGAACGGCGATGGCGCCGCCGATTTCAAGCCGATCGCCCATCTTTACAAGACGCAAGTGTACCAGTTGGCGCAGGCGCTGGGCGTGCCGGAAGAGATCTGCCGCAGGCCACCGACGACCGATACCTGGTCGCTGCCTCAGGGCCAAGACGAGTATTATTTCTCGCTGCCCTATCATCTGATGGATCTGTGCCTTTACGGGCTGGACCATGGCATTACCCGCGAGGCAGTGGCGGAAGCCGCCGGCCTTTCGCCCGACCAGGTGGATGCCGTTTGGCGCAATATCGCTGCCAAGCGCAAGGTGGCGGACTATCTGCACGCCGCGCCGCTGACCATGCTCTGATGCCGGGTTAGGCGACAGTTTCAGTCGCGGAAATCGTCGCCGATCAACCGCATCCAGCTTTCGCCGGCCAGCCCGCTGGCGAGAGCCTCTCCGGCGAGAAAGGGCTGTAACAGCGTCTTGTCGCGGGCATGGGCGAGGAAGAAGGTGCGCGACAGGAAGAGGCTCTTGCGGCTCATCAGCGCGGCATTCAGCCAGGGCTGGGCTGCACCGCGAATGCCGGCGCAGCCATAGCTATCTGCATCCAACAGCATATCATCGACAAGATCGCCCGCCTGTTCCGGCGTTACCAGCGATTGCAGCATCCAGGCAAAATCATCGCGCCGGCGGAAATAGGCATAGGCCGACGCCGGCTGTCCATCGCGCCCAAGCGCCAGCCGATAGCGCGGCTCGCCGAAATTGCGCTTCACCGCGGCATGGCTGGAAAACCAATGGAGCGAGGGCGCATCCCAGCGGGGACGCAGTGCATAAAAATCCTTCAGGTGAAGGGCAGCGGCATCAAACTCTGAACGCTCCACGGTCTGGAAAGAAAGCCTGCGCGGCGAGGCTTCGACACGCGGGCGCAATGGATCAGACAGCATGCGGGCGAAAGCCCAGTCGATGCCATGGGCCAGTGGCGACAACAGCCGGGCTGCGGGCAGTTTGCGCTCCAGAATGCTCATGGCGCCGGCGGCCGGCCGCAGTAGCCGGATCCAGTTGAGACTATAGGCGGTATTGAGGGGTATTCCCTGTTTCTGCCACATGCGCGCAGCCGTGGCATTGGCGGTTTCGGTCACGGAAATATCCTGCGGGCCGCTGAGGAAACTGCGCAGAAGCCGCGCGCCGGCCAGCGGATGCAGGGCTGAATCCTCGACTGTCAGGGCGCCGGCATAGGCAACCCGCAGCGGCCGACCCTCGTATTCCATCGGCACGACATTGGCACCGATGAAACCGTGCACCTCTCCCGCCTCATCGACAAAAACCCAGGAGCGGATCTGCGGATCATACCAGGGCGTTTCGAAATAGATCTGCCGCAACTGCGCCAGAAGGACCGGCGATGGTGTGGCGCTGGCCGCCCGCCCCTTGCGGAAGGTTTTCAGAAACAGCCGCGCCACGGCCGGTATGTCGTCCAGCTCGAAATGTCGAACCGTTGCACCGGCATCCCGCAAAGCCTCTGCCATAATCCTGATCCTGCCTCCCAATCGAAAACGGGGAGAGTGTCACCGGCGCCTGAAAATTATATTAAATAGAAGAAAGAGGAGCTGAAAGACTGTCCGATCCCCAGCCGGAGACGAAAGCGGCATCCGGCGGACGACGGCCGGTGCCGATCAGAGCCGATTTATCCCAAGGCCTTGTTCTTGAGTATCATTGACGCTTACGTCAAAGTTATTTAGCGTGACGACCAATCCGGTGCATAGATAAGCCGGACACGTGAAAAAGGTTGTGCATCGGGAGTGGAGGCCTGTTGCAGGACTGATAAACAAGGAGGAGCTACCGCCATGACCGAAGTTTCCCATGCGCAGACGCATCCGGCGGCCCAGAAGATCTGGCTCGCCTCCTACCCGCCCACCGTGCCGGCAGAACTGCCGCCTTTGGCGCATCGTTCGATCGCGCAACTGTTCGAGGACAGCTGCGCCCGCTTTGCCGATCGCACCGCATTTTCCAGCATGGGCAAGGGCATCACCTTTCGCGAATTGGAAGAGGCAACACGGCAGGTCGGCGCCTGGCTGCAATCGCTGGGGCTGGAGCGTGGAGACCGCGTGGCGGTGATGATGCCGAATGTGCTGCAGAACCCGGTGGTCGTCTATGCCATCCTGCGGGCCGGGCTGGTGGTGGTCAATGTCAACCCGCTCTATACGCCGCGCGAACTGGAATACCAGCTGAACGATTCCGGCGCACGCGCCCTGTTCGTGCTGGAAAACTTCGCCCATACGGTGCAGCAGGTCGTGCACAAGACCCAGGTCAAGCATTTGGTGGTAACCAGCATGGGCGATATGCTGGGCCTGAAGGGCCATATCGTCAATCTGATCGTGCGGCGCGTCAAGAAACTGGTGCCCGCCTGGTCCATGCCTGCGGCGCTGTCGTTCAAGCGCGTGATGGCGGCCGGCGCTGGCCTTAGCCTGAAACCGGCCGATACCAATCTCGATGATATCGCCTTCCTGCAATATACCGGCGGCACGACCGGCGTTTCCAAAGGCGCCATACTGACCAACCGCAATCTTCTCTCCAACAAGGAGCAAATGGCCTGGTGGCTGGAAAGCGCCTTCCTGAAGAAGCAGAGACCGGAGATCATCACCTTTCTCTGCGCGCTGCCGCTCTACCACATCTTCGCGCTCACGGTGAATTCGCTGATGGGCGTAGCGCTTGGTGCACACAATGTGCTGATCGCCAATCCGCGCGATCTGCCAGCGCTGGTGAAGGAGATGGAAAAGCACAAGATCCACATGTTCCCCGGCCTCAACACCCTGTTCAACGCGCTGATGAACAATGCCGAGTTCCAGAAACTCGACCATTCCGCGCTGCTGATGGCGTTTGGCGGCGGCATGGCCGTGCAGAGGCCGGTGGCGGAACGCTGGCACAAGATGACCGGCTGCCCGATTACCGAAGGCTACGGACTTTCGGAAACCTCGCCAGTGGCAACGGCCAACCGTATCGACGTGCAGGAATTCAGCGGCATGATCGGCCTGCCGGTATCCTCCACAGAGGTCACCATCCGCGACGAGGATGACACAGTGCTGGTGTTTGGCGAAGTGGGCGAAATCTGCATTCGCGGGCCCCAGGTGATGGCCGGCTACTGGAAGCGGCCGGACGAAACCGCCAAGGTGATGACCGCCGACGGCTATTTCCGCTCCGGCGACATGGGCTATATGGACGAGCGCGGCTATATCAAGATCGTCGATCGCAAAAAGGATATGATCCTGGTGTCCGGCTTCAATGTCTATCCCAACGAGGTGGAGGAAGTGGCCGTGATGCATCCGGGCGTGGTGGAATGCGCAGCCATCGGCATACCGGACGAGCATTCGGGCGAAGCGGTGAAACTGTTCGTGGTGAAGAAGGATCCGGCGCTGACGGAAGCCGCGCTGAAGGCACATTGCGCCGAATACCTGACCAATTACAAGCGCCCTCGTTTCATCGAATTCCGCAACGACCTGCCGAAGACCCCGGTGGGCAAGATCCTGCGGCGCGAACTGCGACCAAAGTGACGATACTGAAATATCGTCACAATAAATGAACGGCGCGGGATGGACGCTGCACCCCCTGCCCGGTAAAGCTACCGGCTTGAGAGGCCGGCCCCGGTGGGCCGGCTGCACAACACTGCCGGTGTTCATGTGATCAGGCCTATCTCTTGCGCACAGCGCGCCCTTGCCGCCGTAGTCATGCTGGCCTTGCTGTCCGGCTGCGCAAGCCGCGCGGAAGGCGTGCTGATCCCCACCTCGCTTCAGGTCAGAAACACCTCTGTCGTGAATGTGCTGGTCGCCACGACGCGCAAGGAAAGCCCGACACCCGGCGTTCTGTTTTCCGGCGAGCGTGGGCGTGAACCGGAAACTACGGAAATTGAAGTGTCGATACCGCCCGCTGCCAATCGTTCGGTCGGGCAGGTGCAATGGCCCAAGCGCCTGCCGGCCGACCCGGAACGCGACTTCACCACCGTGGCAGTCAACTCTCTCACGATTCCAGAGGCGCGCCAGTGGCTGAAGGGTCACCTGCCGAAGAGCCGGCGCGTGCTGGTCTTCGTGCATGGTTTCAACAACCGCTACGAAGACGCCGTCTACCGCTTTGCGCAGATCGTCCATGACAGCGGTGCCGATGTGGCACCCATTCTCTTCACCTGGCCGTCGCGTGGCAGCATATTTGCCTATAACTACGACAAGGAAAGCGCCAACTATTCACGCGATGCGCTCGAAACCATGTTGCGCCGCATTGCGCAGGAACCGGGCGTCGGCGAAGTCACCGTCATGGCGCATTCCATGGGATCTTGGCTGACGATAGAGGCGCTGCGCCAGATGGCCATTCGCGATGGCAAGATCTCGCCGAAGATCCAGAACGTCATCCTGGCCTCGCCGGATCTCGATGTCGATGTGTTCGGCCAGCAGATGCAGGAACTGGGAAAGCAGAAGCCGAAATTCACGCTGTTCGTTTCGCGCGATGACCGGGCGCTGGCGCTGTCCAAGCGCATTTCCGGCAATGTCGATCGGCTCGGCCAGATTGACCCGACGCAGGAACCCTACCGCTCGGAACTCGAGAAGGAAGGCATCACCGTTCTCGATCTGACGGCACTTCAGAGCAATGACAAGCTGAACCATGGCAAGTTTGCCGAAAGCCCCGAAGTGGTGAAGCTGCTCGGCAACCGGCTGATTGCCGGCCAGGCAGTGACGGATTCGTCCGTCGGGCTGGGTGAAAGCATCGGCGCGCTAGCTCTCGGCACGGCACAGACGGTGGGCGGTGCGGCAAGCGTTGCGGTGAGTGCGCCGATTGCCATTTTCGACCCCAATACCCGCCGGACCTATACCGAGCAGATAGACCGCTTCGGCCAGACGGTGGGCGGCACGCTCCAGACGGCTGCTGGCCACTAGAGGATGCGAATCGATTAAGTCGCGCTTGATTTGGCCGGGAAAGCGAATAGGTTCCCAATCGACTGAATAAAGCGCGAGGAAAATCCATGCAGGCGATCGTCAAACACCTGAAGGCCACTGCGGAAAAGACCAAGGCCACCGATATCCGCTCAGCCTTTGCTGCGGACACGGGCCGTTTTGAACGGTTCAGCGCAGCATTCGACGATCTGCTGATGGATTATTCGAAATGCGCCGTGAACGGCGAGATCATGGCGCTTTTGGAAAGCCTGTTTGTCGAAGGCGGCGTGGCGGAAAAGCGCGCGGCAATGTTCTCCGGTGAGGCAATCAACTTCACCGAAAACCGCGCTGTGCTGCATACGGCGCTGCGCAACCGGGCGAACACGCCGGTCCTGGTGGACGGGCGCGACGTGATGCCGGATGTGAATGGCGTGCTTGCCGCCATGGCAGCCTTTGCCGATGGTATCCGCTCGGGCACCATGAAGGGTGCCACCGGCAAGGCGATCACCGATGTGGTCAATATCGGCATTGGCGGTTCGGATCTTGGCCCGGTCATGGCAACGCTGGCGCTTTCCCCCTTCCATGAT
Source organism: Rhizobium sp. FY34 (assembly GCF_005222845.1). Classification (GTDB taxonomy): domain Bacteria; phylum Pseudomonadota; class Alphaproteobacteria; order Rhizobiales; family Rhizobiaceae; genus Neorhizobium. The sequence continues at coordinate 78,403 of NZ_STFZ01000008.1, forward strand.
GGCCCGCGCGCGCATTTCGTTTCCAATGTCGATGGCGCCCATATTGCCGATACGCTGAAACTTCTGGATGCCGAAACCACCCTGTTCATCATCGCCTCGAAGACCTTTACCACCATCGAGACCATGACCAATGCGGCCACGGCGCGGACCTTCATTGCCGAAAAGCTGGGTGAAGGGTCGGTGAAGCATCATTTCTGCGCCGTTTCCACGGCGCTCGACAAGGTGGCGGCCTTCGGCATCGACAGCGAGCGTGTCTTCGGCTTCTGGGATTGGGTCGGCGGGCGCTATTCCATCTGGTCGGCGATCGGCCTGCCGCTGATGCTGGCCATTGGCCCTCAAAATTTCGGCAAGTTCCTCGATGGCGCGCATGCCATGGACACGCATTTCCGCGAGGCGCCGGTGCGTCAGAACCTGCCGGCACTGCTGGGCCTTATCGGCTATTATCACCGCAACGTTCTGGATTATCCCTCGCGCGCCATTCTGCCCTATGACCAGCGCCTGACGCGTTTTCCGGCCTATCTCCAGCAGCTGGACATGGAATCCAATGGCAAGGGCGTCACCATCGATGGCACGCCGGTCGAGGGCAATTCCGGCCCGGTCGTCTGGGGTGAGCCCGGCACCAATGGCCAGCACGCCTTCTACCAGCTGATCCACCAGGGCACGACGGTAATACCCGCCGAATTCATGATTGCCAAAACCGGCTTCGAGCCGCATCTGCGCCACCAGCACGAGCTGCTGATGGCCAATTGCCTGGCCCAATCGGCAGCCCTGATGAAGGGCCGCACGCTGGACGAGGCCAAGGCGCAGCTGACGAAAGCCGGCATGGACGCAGCCAAGATCGACCATATCGCGCCGCATCGCGTGTTTACCGGCAACCGCCCGTCGATCACCTTCGTGCATGACCAGCTGACGCCCTTTGCACTTGGCCGCCTGATCGCGCTTTATGAGCACCGCGTCTTCGTGGAAGGCGTGCTGTTCAAGATCAACTCATTCGACCAATGGGGTGTCGAGCTTGGCAAGGAACTGGCGACGGGGCTTCTGCCGGTCATTCAGGGCAAGGCTGCCACGGACGGACAGGACGGATCGACTGCCGGCCTCGTCAAGGCACTGATCGGCTGAGACGGTGTGAGCAACTGGAATCGGGCAGCTTGCTTGATGAGGCTTCCGAATTGATATACGCTAAGCACCAGGTATATCTATCCGGAGGTCACCATGCAGATCGCCAAATGGGGCAATAGCCTGGCCGTCCGTCTTCCCGCCAGCGTGGTCGAAGCGCTCAAGCTGAAGGAAGGCGACGACATAGAAATTCGCGCCGCAGACTGGCGCGAGCTTGATGTCGCGCGCAAGCCCACTCCCGCAGACCTCCTTCAGCGCCTGCGCGCCTTCCGGGGACGGTTGCCGGCTGACTTCAAATTCGATCGGGATGAGGCGAATGGGCGGTAGGTTCGTCGATACGAACGTGCTGCTTTACCTCGCCTCCGGCGATTCCCAGAAGGCCGATCAGGCAGAGGCCGTCCTTGCTGAAGGTGGCACAATCAGCGTTCAGGTCCTCAACGAAATCACCAATGTTTTACGGCGCAAGATACGGATATCGTGGTCGGACACGCATGTGTTTCTCGACATGATCCGTGTCTTGCTGACTGTTGAGCCGGTCACGATAGCGACCCACGAGAAGGGTCTGGCCGTATCCGAGCGTTACGGGCTTTCCGTCTATGATGCGATGATTGTTGCATCCGCACTCATAGCCGGGTGCGACACCTTGCTCTCCGAAGACATGCAGGACGGCCTCGTCATTGATGACCGCCTGCGCATCGTCAATCCGTTCGGACAAGCCTGACTGCTGCGGGGATGTGGCGGCGCAAGGCCAGCCGATCCCCCCGCCGCCTGCTATCTCAAAGCCCGATTTCGTGGGCGTAAGGCGGATTGGCGCCGGCTCGCGAGACGGTGACAGCGGCAGCCTTTGCGCCAAGCTCCAGAGCATCCTTCACCGCCTGTTCGGAAAGGCTTGCGACCTTGTCCTTCGACAGCAGGTTCTGGCGCTTCAGCGAGGCCAGAATGCCCGCATCAAACGTATCGCCTGCACCCACCGTATCGACCACCGTGACCCGTTCGGCGGGAACAACCACCTTGAAACCTGCCGTATAGCCTACCGCGCCTTCGGCACCGCGGGTGATGACGACGAGCTTTGCACCCTGCCCCAGCCAATATTTCGCCAGCGTATCGTGATCGCCCTCCAGGCCGAACCATTCCAGATCCTCATCGGAAAACTTGATGATATCGGACATGGCGGCCATACGCGCCACGCGGCCATGGTGTTTCTCGCGGTCTTTGATGAAGCCAGGGCGGATATTGGGATCAAAGGAAATCACGCGGGTCTGATATTCGCGTGCCATCAGCGTTTCATAGGTCTCGCCGCAGGGTTCCGGAATAAGGCTGATCGCACCGAAATGCATGGCCTCGATCTCCGGCCCAAGCTCCGGCAGATCCTCGCGCGACAGCATCCGTCCGGCGGTTCCCTCGTCGTAGAAGGCATAGGTTGCATGGCCATTGACCAGCTTGACGAAGGCAATTGTCGTGGGGCGCGATGAGGTGGCGCAGAAACGCGCATCCACATGGCTATCCTTCAGCGTGGTGCGCAGGATATCGCCCATCATGTCATCGGAAAGGCCGGTGAAGAAGCCCGTCGGCTGGCCGAGGCGGCCGAGCGCAATGGCTGTGTTGAAGATGGCGCCGCCGGCATAGGGGGCAAAGCCGTTTTCGCCGAGCGTCGTTTCACGCGGCAACATATCGATGAGCGCTTCACCGCAACACAAGATCATCTTATCCTCCTCGGCACCATCAGGCTGTTCTTCAATCGATTAAATCAGGTGGTAGAAAAACGCTAGTGTCAGGCGACCGGCAATTCGCTGACGCCGCCATTGCGGGCAGACCAGGCAAGCGGCGCATCGAGGAAGCTTTCCACTTCGCCAAGCGTTGCATCATCGAAAAGCTTCTGGGCGCGGGCCACGGCCAGAACCTCGCGCCAGGTGGCGATATGATGAAGCGTGACCTTGCCATTGGCAAAACGGGCTTCGGCCTCGGGGAAGAAGCCGTAATAGAAGAGCGCGATGGCATGATCGACGACGCCGCCAGCGGCACGGATGGCATCGATGAACTGGAACATGCTGCTGCCAACCGTCGTCAGGTCTTCGATGACGAGAACACGGCTACCCTCCGGCATATGGCCCTCGATCTGGGCATTGCGACCATGGCCCTTTGGCTTCTTGCGCACATAGATCATCGGCAGACCAAGGCGGTCCGCGAGAAGGGCTGCAAAGGGAATGCCGGCCGTTTCGCCACCGGCAATGCAATCAAAGGCCTCGAAACCGACGCCTCGCGTGACGGTGGAGGCGGCAAAATCCATGATGGCGGAGCGGATGCGCGGATAGGAGAGGAGCTTGCGGCAATCGATATAGATCGGGCTCGCCATGCCCGAGGCCAGCTTGTAGGGTTCTTGCGGGCGAAAATGCACCGCGCCGATTTCCCACAGCATCTTGGCCATGAGCTCCGCCATCAGCGTGCGTTCGGGATAAATCATCTGGATCATGCTGCTCTCCATCGCGTCTGCCTATGGCGGCAATAGCAGCAACGGAGCTTTGAAACCAGCGGCAGAAACAGTCTACCGGCCCAGAAAATCACGCGGAAGATCGCAGGCTGCCGCCTTCGGCATGAAGGGGCTCCGGCGCGCGCTCCACCCGGTTGCGGCCATTGCGCTTGGCAAGATAAAGCGCACCATCGGCGGCATTCAAAATACTGTCGAAACTGCTCCCCGCGCCATGGCCATAGGCGATACCGGCACTGACGGTTGCCCGCAGGCGCTGGCCGTCCACCTCGGTCTCGCGCTCAGCGAAATTGCGACGAATGCGCTCGGCAACCCATTCCGCATAGCCGGGGGCTGCGTTTCTGACCACGGCGGCAAATTCCTCACCACCGAGGCGCGCTACGGTATTGACGCCCATCGCAGTCTTAAGTTCCTCGGCAAACAGACAGATGACCCGGTCACCCATGGCGTGGCCATATTGGTCATTAATCGATTTGAAACGGTCGAGATCGAAAACCATCACCGCCATCTCATGGCTGAACATCTGCGTCTGGTGGGCTTCAAACAGAGCGCGACGATTGGAGAGGCCGGTCAACGCATCCGTCAGCGATTCGCGCCGGTGATGCTCGGTGATACGCGACTGATGCACCATCAGCGACATGGCGCCCACGCCGGTCATGCCGGCAATGCTGATGGCGATATTGAAATTTTCGGCCCAATTGGTCGGCGCATAGCCGAGAACCATGTGTCCATCGTGAATGAGAACCGATGCGCACAGCAGGAAGGATATGCCGGTCAGGGCATAGAGCGCGGCCATGCCGGCGAGCGACACGAGAGATTCGCTGCGGGCCTGCCAATAATGCCAGGCGGTGGCAAACAGCAGGCCGGCACAGCCCAGGTTGAGACAGATGAAGGCAAGGCCATCATAACCGGACAGCATGGTGGGAATGGTGAAGGCATTGATGGCAAGCGCTGCCCAGGCCGCACGGCGCCATGGCGACACATCCAGGCGAAACTGTACCGCACCGGCATAGATGGTGGAAAAGCCGCAGAGCATCAGGCTGGTGCAGACAACGCCAATGAAACGGTTGGGATATTCCGCATAGAGGCTATAGGTGAAAATGCCGGGCACCATGAAGGCAAGCCCAATCACCCAGGTGAGCAGGAACCCATCCCGACGCCTCGCCATCCATGTCCCGAACAGGGTAAGAAGAAGGCAAAGAGCGGAAACGCCCAGCGATATCAGCAGAGTTTGGTAATCAAGCATCATGCCCGCCTGTGGGTGACGCGCTCATGCGTCAAGCCTGAGCGCATCGTAGAGATGAAGTCTGTCTGATTGGTTACCGTGTTTGATAAAATGAAACCAATGCGTGCCGGATCAACGCACCGCCCAATGGAGCGGAAACATCGGATCAAACACCGTGACGGGACCGGCTTCCGTATCGATCTTTGCCGGGAAATCGACCGGTTGTTCGCGCCTTTCCAGAACCATCATGTCCGTGTTCGGCGACAGCCCGTACCAGGCCGGGCCGTTGAGCGAGGTGAAGGCTTCCAGCCGCTCAAGCGCGCCCTCTTCCTCGAACACATGCGCAAGGCAGCTCATGGTATTGATGGATGTATAGATGCCGGCGCAGCCGCAGGCGCATTCCTTCAAGGGATCGACATGCGGGGCGGAATCCGTGCCGAGGAAGAAGCGGGCATCGCCGGATGTCGCTGCCTTGCGCAGCGCCTGGCGATGATGTTCGCGCTTGGCAACCGGCAGGCAGTAGTAATGCGGGCGGATGCCGCCGACGAGCAAAGCATTGCGGTTGATGATCAGGTGATGGGTGGTGATGGAACCGGCGAGATTGCGGTCGGCACCGAGAATGTAATCGACACCATCTTTCGTCGTCACATGCTCCATGGTGATGCGCAGATCCGGTAGGCGGCGGCGGATGACATCCAGCTTCTCATCGATGAACACCGCCTCGCGATCAAAAATATCCACTTCCGGTGTTGTGACCTCTCCGTGCACACAGAGCGGCATGCCGATCTTGGCCATGCGCTCCAGCGTGGGCATGGCCTTGTCGAGATCCCGCACGCCGCCATGCGAATTGGTGGTGGCGCCGGCCGGATAGAGCTTCACCGCGGTGATGAGGCCACTTTTCAGGCCCTCTTCCACATCGTCGGGATCGGTGTGTTCCGTCAGATACAGTGTCATCAGCGGCTCAAACCGATCACCGGCCGGAATGGCCGCCACGATGCGCTCGCGATAGGCCCTGGCATCTGCCGTGGTGACCACCGGCGGCACCAGGTTCGGCATGATGATGGCACGGGCGAAATGACGGCTGGTATCGCCGATCACGCCGGCCAGAACGCCGCCATCGCGCAGGTGAAGATGCCAGTCGTCCGGGCGGCGAATGCTGATCGTTTTGCTGGGCGTGTTCATGGGGCTGTTCCGCTGATTCATGTTTGTCTTTCGCATAGCATCTGCCTTCAAGCATCCACAACATCAAGCATGAGGCTTTCTGACATCCGGCGCATCGCAGCCGCACCGGAGGTGCTGAAGCATCTGGCTACGCAATGATCCCATCAGGTTGAAAGACGCTAAAGACCAAGGACCGGACGTCAGCCGGGAATGTCGCCGGCAGACGGCCCCCAGACATCTGTCATGGCAAAGCCGTTGGCGAGCGGATCGAAGGGATCGAGCGCTACCGTCTGCTGACCGAAGGTAAAGCCGCGACCGCTGATCGTGGGAATGACGGCCGGGCGATCACCGACTTTGGTCAGTCCCTTCAGGCCCACCTGGAATTCCGAACCGATGATGGAGCGCGAGGTAAACACATCGCCCTCTTTCACCAGCCCACGGGCGTGAAGCGTGGCCAGATTGGCGGAATTTCCCGTGCCGCAGGGCGAACGGTCGGCACGGCCCGGCCACATGGTGGTGCAGGTGCGCACGGCGCCATCCGGATCGCGATCGCGAAACATCACGTAGGCGACGCCGGAGACCGCCGGGATTTCCGGATGCACCACCGGATAGGCGGCATTGACGGCAGCCTTCAGCTCCATGCCGGCCGCGACCAGCGCCGCAGCATTGTGCTTTTCGATGGTCAGCCCAACCTGCCCGACATCCACCAGCGCATAGAAGACACCGCCATAGGCCAGATCAAGCGTGATCTGGCCCCAGCGGGTGTCGAGCGCAACATCCAGCGCTGCCACGAAAGAGGGCACCATGGTCAATTCGACGCGTTCGCAGCGGCCATCCCGGCAGGTGGCCTTGGCCCGGACAAGCCCCGCCGCCGTTTCCAGAATGACAATGGTTTCCGGCTCCTGCATCTCGACCATGCCGCTTTCCAGCAATGCGGTGGTGACGCAGATGGAATTGGAACCGGAGCTTGCATGCGCCTGGTCAGGCTGCAGGATGATGAAGGCGGCATCGGCCGAAGGATCGCTGGGCGGAACCAGCAGGTTGACCGAGCCGATGGGATTGCCGCGCGGCTCCAGGCAGAGAAAACGCCGCAGTTCCTGACCTTTCGGGTCGCTGTTCAGCCAGGCCAGCTTGTCTGCCGTGGTGAGGCCGGGGATTTTCGGCACGCCGCCGATGGCGACCTTGCCAATTTCGCCCTCGGCATGCACGTCCAGCAATTGCATCGTCCGCTTCCAGCGCATTTGAGGTCTTCCTTCTTGTCCATCGGCATTGCGGGCCGCACCATAGGGCGGGGAGGCGCCAAAGAAAATCGGCCTCTAAGCCTGACGGCGGAAAAATTCGGATGGAATGCGACATGCCCACACGTTGCAATTCTACGCCCCGTGACGCATCAGGGTTTGGGATCAACAGGATAATATGCATGCTGGACATCTTCGAACAGGCGGCGCTGGCTGCCGGCCGCGTCATTCTCGACATTTATGCACGCGGCTGTTCGGTGCAGACCAAGCCGGATGACAGCCCGGTGACGGAGGCCGATATCCGCGCCGAAGAGGTGATCCTTGCCATGCTGCGCGACAAGCTGCCCGATGTGCCGGTGGTGGCCGAAGAGCAGGTCGCGGCGGGCGTGGTGCAGGATATTTCCGCCGGGCGCTTCCTGCTCATCGATCCTTTGGATGGCACGCGTGAATTCATCAGCCGCAATGGCGAGTTTACCGTCAATATCGCGCTGATTGAAGACGGCGTACCGGTGGCGGGCGTGGTCTATGCGCCGGTGCTGGACATAGCCTATCTGGGAAGCCCGGACGGCGCCTGGAAGCTTTCGGTTGACCAGAAGCAGAGAGTGCTTTCCCGCCATAGGATCAAGGCCCGGCCAGTGACGACGCCACCGGTGGCGATGGCCAGTCGCTCGCACCAGGATGCCCAGACGGCCGCCTATCTTTTGGAACTTGGCGTCTCGGAATGCCGCAATATCGGCTCCTCGCTGAAATTCGGCCTCTTGGCGGAGGGGCTGGCGGATGTCTATCCGCGCTTTGGTCGCACCATGGAATGGGATACCGCGGCCGGCGATGCCGTGTTGCGAGCTGCCGGCGGCATGACGCTAACGACCGATGGTGTGCCGCTGACCTATGGCAAGCAGAACCGGCCGGACATGGCAGATTTTGCCAATCCGGCCTTCATTTCCTGGGGTGCCCGATAGGTCTTATACTGCCACGGAATGGCGGGCCGTGCCGCGACCGAAATACTGGTCGAAGCGCGAGGCAATGGTGCGCACGAAGAGCTGGCCCCTGGGCAGCACCTCGAAGCGATCGCCGTCAAAGGCGGTGAACTGATCGGGATCCTGCTGGTGAATGTGGGCCGCCTGCGCCTGCACCACTTCGGCGGCCGGGCCATAGCGCTCCTTCAGCGCGCGCACGGAAAAGCCATAGGAGCACATCAGCGCTTCAATCGCATCACCGACGGCGCGGTCCACATCGCTCAAGGCAAAGCCCTTGGCCACCGGCAGGCGCCCTTCGCTGACGGCGCGGATATAGTCGCCGGTCGCCACGATATTCTGCACATAGCCGACGCCAACCCGACCGATGGCGGACGCACCGAGCCCGATCAGCGCCGGTGCGGCATCCGTCGTATAGCCTTGAAAATTGCGCTTTACCGCACCTTTGTCCAGCGCCTGCGCCAGACTGTCGCCGGGCCGCGCAAAGTGATCGATGCCGACGGCCAGATAACCGGCCTTTTCCAGCACTTCGCCAATCAGCTGCACCATTTCGAAGCGTTCCTCGATGCCGGCAAGCGCCGTCTCGTCGATCAGTGTCTGGTGCTTCTTCATCCAGGGCACATGTGCATAGCCGAAAATGGCAAAACGGTCCGGTCGCATGGAGAGCGACATGTCCAGCGTATGCTTCAGCGTCTCGCGCGTCTGGTACGGCAGGCCATAGACCACATCAAGATTGATGCCGCCAATGCCCAGTTCCCGCAAAAGCGCCACCACGCGATCCGTCTGCTGGAAGCTTTGCGGCCGATTGATCGCTTCCTGCACCGCCGGATCGAAATCCTGCACGCCGACGCTTGCCCGCGTCATGCCGAAATCCCGCCAGGCGGCAAGCTTGACGGCATCCACATAGCCTGGATCAATTTCGACGCTGATTTCACAGCTCGGCAGGATATCGAAATGCTGTTCCAGCACCGCGCGCAGCCGCACGAGGTCCGGCACCGACACAATGGTCGGCGAGCCACCACCGAAATGAATGGTTTCCACGGCACGGCGATGCGGCAGATGGCTTGCCACCAGGGCAATCTCCGCTTCCAGAGCCGCCACATAGGCCCCCACCGGATCATAGCGCTTCACCTGCTTGGTGTGACAGCCGCAATACCAGCAAAGCCGATCGCAGAAGGGCACATGCAGGTAGAGCGACAGGGGAGCCTCACCATTCTCCCGCGCCAGCCAGGCGCCATAATCTTCCCCGCCGATACCGGCATGGAAATGCGGTGCTGTGGGATAGCTCGTATAGCGTGGCGCAGGTGCCGCATAGCGGCGAAGCAGATCTGGGTGCATGGGGCCTTCCTTTCCGGCCCAGAATAGAAAGGGATGCACCCATTTCCTTGATCAAGATCAAGCCGGATGGTGCATGCGCTCACAAGCGCGTATATCTGTATCGCCATGGACATGACCCGCCGCGATATCCACAATTCCGAGATCCCCGCGCTCTGCCGCAGTTGCGAAGTGCGCCACAAGGGGATGTGCGGTGCGCTGACGCCTGACGAGTTGACGCAGCTTTCCCGCCATACCCGCCAGGTGGCGCAGGCGGTCGGCGAAGAACTGGTCGGCGAGAGCACCGATGTGGCCGCCTATGACAATGTCATGCGTGGCGTGGTGAAATTGTCCAAGACACTGGAGGACGGGCGCCAGCAGATCGTCGGGCTGCAGTTTGCGCCCGATCTGGTGGGGCGGCTCTATGCGACCGAAAGCCCGATCACGGCCGAGGCGGCCTCCGATGTCGAGCTGTGCCGCGTGCCCAAGGCCATGCTGGAACGCCTGCTGGAGCAGAACCCTGCCTTGCGCAAGCGGCTGATGGATCAATCCTTGCGCGAACTCGACGAGGCGCGTGACTGGATGGTGACGCTGGGGCGCAAAACCGCCTCGGAAAAGGTGGCAAGCCTGCTTTTGCTCATCGCCACGCATCTGGAGCCGGATGCACGCGATGACCGACGCGTCTTCGATCTGCCGATGTCGCGGCTGGATATCGCCGACTATCTCGGCCTGACGATCGAGACCGTGTCGCGCCAGCTTTCCAAGCTGAAAAGCGCCGGCATCATCACTATTACCGCCAATCGACATATCGACGTGCCGAGCCTTGCCCGGCTGCGGGCGCGATGCGGCTGATGGCTTTGCGGCTCGGGTGATAGCCGAAGCCGAATACTGCTGTAAATTTCCGCTCCCTTGATGAAGATCAAAAAATCGGCAGATCTGCGCCCGTTCGCACGGCAAAACGCCCAAAATTTATTGATCACCCGGTAAATTTTTGACCATTTGATAAATTTTTTCGATCGCGGCGAAACAAGCTATTGAATTCTATAGTCTTTTCAATATTGGCACGCCATTTGCTTTTCTTCTGGCATAGCGGGGCCCTTGGCCCGAACACAGAGGGAGCAAGAACATGGAAATTGGCGTCTTCATTCCGATCGGCAATAATGGCTGGCTGCTGTCGGAAAATGCACCGCAATACAAGCCGAGCTTCGAGCTGAACAAGGCGATTACCCTGAAGGCTGAATCCTACGGCTTCGATTTCGCGCTCTCGATGATCAAGCTGCGCGGCTTTGGCGGAAAGACGGAATTCTGGGACTATAACCTGGAAAGCTTCACGCTGATGGCAGGCCTTGCCGCCGTGACCTCGAAGATCAAGCTGTTCGGCACGGCCGCAACCCTGATCATGCCGCCGGCGATCGTTGCGCGCATGGCGACCACCATCGATTCCATTTCCGGCGGCCGCTTCGGCGTCAACCTCGTCACCGGCTGGCAGCGCCCCGAATATAGCCAGATGGGCCTGTGGCCGGGCGATGACTATTTCTCCGATCGCTACGAATATCTGAGCGAATACACGACCGTGCTGAAGGACCTGTTGACCACCGGTCAATCGGACTTGAAGGGCAAGCATTTCCAGATGGATGATTGCCGCATGAAGCCCGTTCCGGAAGGCGAAGTGAAGCTGATCTGCGCCGGCTCATCCAATGCCGGCATGGATTTTTCCGCGAAATTTGCCGATTACAGCTTCTGCTTCGGCGTTGGCGTCAATACGCCCAAGGCCTTTGCGCCGACCAATGAACGCCTGCTGGCTGCAACGCAGAAGACCGGGCGCGACGTGCGCTCCTTCGTTTTGACCATGGTTCTCGCCGAGGAAACCACCGAGGAAGCCTTTGCCAAGTGGGAACACTATAAGGCCGGCGCCGACGAGGAAGCCATCAAGTGGCTGGGCCTGCAAAGTGCCGCCGATACCAAATCCGGCACCGATACCAATGTGCGCCACATGTCGAACCCGGTATCCGCCGTCAACATCAACATGGGCACGCTGATCGGCTCCTATGCCGAAGTGGCCGCCATGCTGGATGAGATGAGCGAAGTGCCCGGCACCGGCGGCGTGATGCTGACCTTTGATGACTTCCTGGAAGGCATCGAGAAATTCGGCAAATATGTGCAGCCGCTGATGAAGAGCCGCGCTCATGTCAACCAGATGCTGGAGGCCGCCGAATGAGCGAGGCGGTTGTTGCAGGCTATCAGCCGCGCCCGGAACGGACAAAAAGCGTGACCCTGCCGGCCCGGCCCGAGCCGATCACGCTAAAGCCCTCGGAAACGGCCGTCGTCGTCGTCGATATGCAGAACGCCTATTCCACCGAAGGCGGCTATGTGGATCTTGCCGGTTTTGACATTGCCGGCGCCAAGGGCACGATTTCCAACATCAAGAAGACGCTGGATTCAGCGCGCGCCGCCGGCGTGCTGGTCGTCTATTTCCAGAACGGCTGGGACAAGGATTATGTCGAGGCCGGCGGCCCCGGATCACCCAACTGGCACAAGTCGAATGCGCTGAAAACCATGCGCGCCCGTCCCGAGCTACAGGGGCAGTTGCTGGCCAAGGGCACCTGGGACTATGCCATTGTCGATGAGCTTCAGCCGCAGCCGGGCGACATCCTGGTGCCGAAGACGCGCTATTCCGGCTTCTTCAACACCAATATGGACTCGGTGCTGCGCGCCCGCGGCATCCGCAATCTGGTCTTTGTCGGCATTGCCACGAATGTCTGCGTGGAAAGCTCGCTACGCGACGCCTTTCACCTCGAATATTTCGGCGTGATGCTGGAGGATGCCACCCATCACCTCGGACCCGACTTCATCCAGCAGGCGACCGTCTACAATGTCGAAAAATTCTTCGGCTGGGTGGCGACCGTCAATGATTTCTGCGGCGCGATCAGCCAGGCAGCGCCTGCGGATGCTGCCGAATAATCTCACACTGAAAACGGAGAGAATGACAATGCCCAAGACCATTATCGTTCCGGAAGGCACGGCCAAGCCCATCGCCCCCTATTCGCCCGGCACGCTTGCCGATGGCATCCTGTATGTCTCAGGCACGCTGCCCTTCGACAAGAACAATGACGTGGTGCATGTGGGCGATGCCGGCGCCCAGACCCGGCATGTGCTGGAAACGATCAAATCCGTCATTGAGACCGCCGGCGGCACGATGGATGACGTGACGATGAACCATATCTTCGTCACCGACTGGGCCAATTACCAGGCGGTCAACAAGGTCTATGCGGAATATTTCCCCGGCGACAAGCCGGCCCGCTACTGCGTGCTGTGCGGCCTGGTGAAGCCGGACGCGCTGGTGGAAATCGCAACGGTCGCGCATATCGGGAAGAAGTAAGGGCTGAACGGTGGGTCTCTGAGTGTGGTTTACCCCCCTCTGGCCTGCCGGCCATCTCCCCCTCAAGGGGGGAGATCGGCAAGACGACAGCTTGCATCCTCCCATCTGAACCTCGGCTCCTTCATCCGTTACCTTCGCAGAGAGAAGGCACTGTGGTGGTGCATGGTGATCTCCCCCCTTGAGGGGGAGATGGCCGGCAGGCCAGAGGGGGGGGGTCCACACCACAACATTTGGAAACGCCATGCATTACGACATCCACGGCCAAACCGCCCCTGACGCAACCACCATCCTGCTCTCGTCCGGGCTTGGCGGATCGGGTGCCTATTGGACACCGCAGATCCCTGCCCTTTCAGAGCAGTTCCGCGTCATCACCTATGACCATCGCGGCTGCGGACGCACCGGCGGTGATGTGCCGGAAGATGGCGGGATTGCCGCCATGGCCGATGACGTGTTTGCCATCGTCGATGAATTGAAGATCGAGCGCATGCACTTCATGGGCCATGCGCTGGGCGGCCTGATCGGTCTCGATATGGCGCTGCGCCGACCGCAGCTGATCGAAAAACTCGTGCTGATCAATGCCTGGAGCAAGGCTGATCCACATTCCGGCCGCTGCTTCGATACGCGGCTCAGCCTGCTGGAAAATTCCGGCGTCGAGGCTTTCGTCAAGGCGCAGCCGCTGTTTCTCTATCCGGCCTGGTGGATGAGCGACAATGCCGAGCGCATGGCGCATGACGATGCCCATGGACTTGCCCATTTCCAGGGGCGTGAGAACGTCACCCGCCGCATCGCTGCACTGCGGGCCTTTGACGTGGACGACCGGTTGGCGGAGATCACCACAGAGACTCTGGTGATTGCCACCAGGGATGACCTTCTGGTGCCCTATACGCGCTCGCTGCGGCTTGCCGAGGGTCTGGCCAACGCGACGCTGTCTGTCACGGACAGCGGTGCGCATGCCGTCAACATCGTCTATCCGGAAAGCTTCAACCGGACACTTCTGGATTTCCTGAACGACCAGAGCGGCGCCTGAAGCCGGCACGCGCTCACCACATTGACAATTCGTGTCCACCACCGCTGAACCGCAGACCTGAACCTGCGTAAAGTGGGATTAACGACCTCCTGGAGAATGAAGCATGTCTGCTGCCGCTGCACCCGCTGCCATCGCACCCGCCGACGAGGACCATCGCCTCGCCTACCGCAATGCGATGGCCCGTCTCGGCGCTGCCGTGACCATCGTGACGACGGATGGCCCCGCAGGCCGCGCTGGCTTTGCCGCAACGGCCGTGTGCAGCGTGACCGACAGCCCGCCGACGCTGCTGGTCTGCCTGAACCGTGGCTCCTCGGCCTTTGCCGCTGTCAGCGCCAACCAGGCGGTCTGCATCAATGTGCTGGCGGGCGAGCACGAGCCGCTCAGCCGCCTGTTCGGCGGCAAGACACCGGTGGACGAGCGCTTTGCCGCCGCCCATTGGGCGCAAACGGGCACCGGTTGCCACCGGCTGGAAGATGCGCTCACCTCGTTTGATTGCCGCATTCGCTCAGTGGCCGATGGCGGCACCCATGACGTGCTGTTTTGCGAGGTCGAGGCCATCCACACCCGCGACGACGGACAGGCGCTGATCTATTTCGACCGGGGCTACAAAACCGTCTGACTGCCTGCTGGAGCGGACGGCTGGCCGCTCCAGCGCGCCTGAGACTGATAAAAAGGTGGCGAACCCGTTCGCCGCCTTTTTTGATGTTGCAACGACGGGAAAAACAGCAAAAAGCCGCCAGACATTGTCATGTCAGCGGCCATTTCATAGCAAAATTTGCAGAAAGAAAATGAATGGCGCACCCGAAGAGATTCGAACTCCTGACCCCCAGATTCGTAGTCTGGTGCTCTATCCAGCTGAGCTACGGGTGCGTGCCTCGGCAGTGCCGGTGGCGTGAGCGGTTCTCTAAAGGGTCCCGCTTTGGATTGCAAGCGATTTTGCCGAAGCCTTTGTCATTTTACTGCAATATCGTCATAAATATTTGTTTTTAAATGGAAATTTTCAAGCGCGGACGCGATAGTTCTCCAGCGATACGGGGCGATCGGGAATTTCAATGCGAAATTGCGTGCCCGGACCGGGCTTCTCGACAAGCGCAATCGTGCCGCCATGGGCCAGCACCAATTCGCGGGCGATCGCGAGCCCCAGCCCCGTGCCGCCGGAGCGTGCAGCCCCCCTGAAGGCAGTAAACAGGTTCTCGCGCGCCTTGCGCGGCATGCCCGGACCATTGTCGTCTATAATGATGCTGACGACACTGCCGACACGCTGGGCCGATAGCTGGATGCGCCGCGCGCCGCCATCCTCGGGCGGATCGGCCTGGACCAGCGCCTGCACGGCGTTGCGGCTGAGATTGTGAATGACGCGGAAGAGTTGCTCGCTATCGGCATCCACTTCCAGATCATGAGCGACCTGATCGATGAATTCGATACCGCCTTCGGGATCGAGCGCCAGCATGTCACGCACATCCTGGCAGAGCAGCGCAAGCTGCAGCAGGCGGCGGCGTGGGGCTGCCTCCGAGGCCTGCCCATAGGCCAGAACTTCATTGGTATAGCCGACGGCCCGATCGATGGTGCGCAAGAGCTTGGGCGCAAAGCTGCGCACCATGGGATCGTCCACATCCACCAGACGGTCGGACATCAGCTGCGCCGAGGCCAGGATATTGCGCATGTCATGATTGATCTTGGAGACGGCAAGGCCGAGATCGGCGAGGTTCTTCTGCTGTTTCAGCGTGCGCTGCAACTCGGTCTGCATGGCCGCCAGATGGCGTCCGGCGACGGCCAGCTCGCCCTTGGCACGGCCGGAGCGGAAGATGCGCGCCGGATCTTCCGGGCGCTCGGAAAACACCTGCATGCCATGCGTCAGCCGGCGGATCGGGCCGATCATCATGCGGTTGATGGCCAGATAGATGAACAAGGCCGTGAGCACGGAGATCAGCAGCGAAATGCCGAACATCAGCTTGGAAAAGCCGATCATTGCCTTGCGCAGCGCATCATCGGTCATCACCAGTTCGATGATCATGTCCGTCTCGCCGATCGGCCCGAAGACGCGCATGACGCGCCCGCCGCCAAACAGCAGCGTATCCAGCGCATGATGCATGGAGCCAAGCGCTGTTTCGGCGGCCAGATCATACTGGTCATCCACCTGCGGCGGCACGTCGATGGCGGCCAGCAGGCGCGAGGTACCATCCTTGCGCAGCGCCAGCACCTTGGTGCCGGTGGCCAGCAGCGTATCATCCTGCACCGCACGCGGCAGCTCGGCCGGCTGAAGGCCGTCGATGACGATACCGGCCGCCGCCGCCGTATCCAGCCGGTCGCGCAACCAGGTCATGCGCATCACGGAAATGGAGGGCACGAAGATCAGCACTTCGGCAAACATCACGAAGATCACGGTCAGCCACAAGAGCTGGCCAGACAGGCCGCGAAAGCGCCGCGGCATGCGTTGCAGGGGAAGATCGACCCCGGCCTCCGCACCCGATCTCAGCGGGGCGGAAACCTCCGCCTCGTTCAACATGCGGGTCTCCGTTGCAAGGTTCATCGGATGCGCAAGCGGCGCAGGATGTGCTTCCAGCAAACAATAACGACGCCCGAGGGGTTTTTCCAGCCCCGGACGTCGTTGATCATCGTGTCATCTGGAAGGTTCGGCTCAGAACTCTTCCCAGTTCTCGCCGCTCGGGCTTGCCACCGCCGGCGACGGCGACAGGGCGCGGGCGAGATTGCCCATCATCTTGCGGGCCGGAGAGGGCTTGGCGACCGTGCGTGCATCGGCGACGCGGGGCCCGGCATTGCGCTGGGGCGCCGGGGCTGACGGACGGGCAGCAGACTGTGATGCGTAGCCACCACCTGCGGCATAGCTAGCCTGAGACACCGCGCCATAGCTTGCCGTCGATTGTTCGACCTTGAAGTGAGACAAAAGAGTAAACAGCGTATTGGCTTCCTGAGACAGCTTGTGTGTGGCAGCGGATGTCTCTTCCACCATCGCGGCATTCTTCTGCGTCACCTGGTCCATCTGGTTGATGGCGATGTTGACCTCGTTGAGGCCGGTTGCCTGCTCGCGCGATGCGGTGGCGATCGACTGGATATGATCATTGATGGCAAGGACCCGCGTCTCGATTTCAGACAGCGCCTCGCCCGTCTTCTGGACCAGATTGACGCCACCGGCGACTTCCTGGCCGGACTTGGTGATCAGCGTCTTGATATCCTTGGCGGCATTGGCGGAACGCTGCGCCAGTTCGCGTACTTCCTGGGCGACAACCGCAAAGCCCTTGCCGGCTTCACCGGCACGGGCTGCCTCAACACCGGCGTTCAGCGCCAGAAGATTGGTCTGGAAGGCGATCTCATCGATGACATTGATAATCTGGCTGATCTCGCGCGAGGCCTGCTCGATGCGGCCCATGGCGGAAATCGCCTCGCGCACGACAGTGGCCGACTGGGCGGTGCTGTCCTTGGCTTCGCCCACCATGGTGCTGGCTTCCTGGGCCCGCGTGGTCGAGGTCTTCACCACGGCGGTGATCTCGTCGAGGGCGGCAGAGGTCTGTTCAAGGGCTGCTGCCTGCTGCTCGGTGCGGCGCGACAGGTCGTCGGCGGCTGTGCGCAATTCGTTGGAATTGCTGCTGATCGAGCTTGTGGCATTGCGCACCTCGCTCATGGTCCTGGCGAGATTGGTGATGGCATCATTGACATTGTGCTGCAGTTCGGCAAATGCGCCGCGGAAATCGCCGGCCATGGTCTCCGTCAGATCGCCGGCCGCAAGCCGCTTCAGCACATCGCCGGTGCGGCGCAGACCCTCGTCCACGGTACCAAGCAGCTGATCGACATTGCGGGCAAAGCGGTCGAGGCTTTCCTCGCCGAATTCCTTGTTGACGCGGCAGGTAAAATCGCCTTCGGCCGCAGCAGCCAGAACCGAGGCCATGCGGGCCTGAAGGTCGTCGCTTTTCGCCCGCATGCCGCTTTCCTGGGCGTTCATGCGGTTCACCTCAAGGCCATTGCGCTTGAAGACTTCGACAGCACCGGCCATGTCGCCGATTTCATCCGGGCGACCGACGGATGGCACCGGTGTGTTATAATGGCCACCGGCCAATTGCTTCATGGCATTGGTCAGTTCCACGATGGGCGCACTGAGCGAGCGGCGGGCAAAGAGGATACCGACAGCGCAGCCGGCCACGACGCCGACCAGGGTTATGGAGCCGATCAGGATGAAAAGCGTCGTTCCGAGAGAGCCGACACCGGTGCGCACTTCGTCAAGTTCGACCTTGTCCTGTGAGACAATGGCGTCGATCTCTGCCTGGAACGCCTTGCGGTTGTTGCGGTTGGCTTCGTTATTGCCCTGCTTGTTGGCAGCTTCCGGGCCTTCTTCCTTGCCAAGCCGGACCGTTTCGGAACGAAATGCCTTGAACTCCTGCGCCCGTTTCAACATGGCTTCGAATGCCACCTTCTCGGCGGCGGGCACGAGTGGCTGCCATTCGGCGAGAAGCTTGTCAATCTGGCCGAGATTCTTGACGAGACCCTCGCCGAACTTTTCCGTTTCGACTGCCGTCTTGGACGCATAGATACCACGCGCTTCCATGACAACGGCTGTCACCAGTCGGTTCAGGCTCTCACCCTTGTAGGCGCGTTCAGCAGCGTTGCTGAATGCATCCATGCGGCGGCTGTATTCGGATATTGCAAACAGAGAAAGGCCGCCGACGATCAGCGCCACTAACCCCATCAACCCGACCAGCAGATTGATCTTCCCACCGATTTTCATTTCAAACTTTCTCCAAAATTGCGCGCTGGCGGCACATCAGCACCCACTCCCCCAGCATCTACTAATGTACGCTCATGATTATTAAGGAAGACTTGAAAGAAAACCTTGGGCGGACCCGACTATTCACGGGTGCAAAGTGAGGGGTATTTTGCTATCGCCATGGTGGTGACAGTCACCAAAACCTTGCTCACGCGATCGCGAATGCCGGTGACAATTGACTTTTGCGGCGGAACCCTCTTATAAGCCGCCCACGTCCGGCTGATCAGGCGCGCGTGCGCGCTTTTCCATGCCGATACGTCTCCATCAACGCTCTTGTCCTCCTCAAGGGGGGCAAACCCAAGAAGGACCGCACACCGCGGTGTTAAAAAAATGAAGCGTACCTACCAGCCGTCGAAGCTTGTCCGCAAGCGCCGTCACGGATTCCGCGCCCGCATGGCCACCAAGGGTGGTCGCAAGGTTCTGTCTGCCCGCCGTGCGCGTGGCCGCCAGAGTCTGTCGGCTTAAGGCCGGCATGCCCGTCGAATGACCGGGCGATGACGACCGAAGACAATTGCGAAAAGACTGTCGGGCGGCTGAAAAGCCGGCCGCAGTTTCTTGCTGTCCGGGAGGGCGAAAAGCGGCGTGGCCGTCTTTTTCTCCTCGAAGTGCTGGATCGCAAGGCACCGGAAGAGGCGGCGCGTGTCGGCTTCACGGTGACCAAAAAGCAGGGCAATGCCGTCGAGCGGAACCGGATGCGGCGACGCCTTCGGGAAGCGGTGAGGCAATCCGCCCGGTTTGCAATGAAAGACGGTCATGACTATGTGATCGTCGCCCGGCGCGAGATGCTCAATGCATCCTTCGACGACATTACGGCGGCGCTTTCCGAACGCCTGGAGAGCCGGCCGAAACATAAGCGGTCCGAGGAGACCCTTTCCAGGAAAGCATGATGGAAAAGAACCGCAATTACTTCATCGCGATCGGGCTTTCGGTGCTGATCGTTCTTGCCTGGCAATTCCTCTATATGAACCCGAGGATCGAGGCGCAGCGCGTCGCAGAAGAAGCGCGTCGCGTGCAGCAGGAACAGTTGCAGGCCGCCAATCCGCAGACCAGTCCGACACCCGGCGTTGCCGTCAACGGAAGCCTGCCAGGCTCGACCCAGGCTGCCGCCGGCGCCACCCGCGAGCAGGCTTTGGCCCGTTCGCCACGCGTCATCATCGATACGCCGGCTGTCAGCGGTTCGATCAATCTGACCGGCGCACGCTTTGATGATCTGCACCTGCGTGATTATCATGAGACCGTCGATACGAAGAGCCCGACCATAACGCTCCTGTCGCCGGCCGATACGCGCGAGGGTTATTTCACCGAAATCGGCTATATCGCCGGTGAAAATTCCGGCTCGGTGCCTGGACCGAACACGGTCTGGACCCTATCTGGCGGCGACAAGCTGACGGCACAGACGCCCGTTACGCTGACCTACACCAATGACAAGGGCGTCGTGTTCACCCGTTCGGTCGCGATCGACGAGCATTACATGCTCACCGTCACCGACAAGATCACCAACCCGACCGGTGAAGCCGTCAACCTGGCCTCCTATGGCCGCGTGACCCGCTACAACAAGCCGGACCATGCCTCGGTCTACGTCATCCATGAGGGCTTCATCGGCGTTCTGGGCAAGGAAGGCGGACTTTCTGAACACAGCTATAGCAGCATCGAGAAGGAAGCCTCGGTCAATCCGAAGGCGACCGGCGGCTGGCTTGGCATTACCGACAAGTACTGGGCCTCGGCACTCGTACCGCCGCAGGCTGTTCCCTATGAGGCGCGCTTCACGCATTTCACCGATGGCCAGTCGCGCTACCAGGCCGACTACAAGACCGACGCCATCAGCATCGCCGCCGGCCAGACCTCCGAATTGAAGAACCTGATCTTTGCCGGCGCAAAGGAAGTTCCGCTTGTCGATGGCTATGAGCAGACGCTCTCCATTCCGCGCTTTGACCTTCTGATCGACTGGGGATGGTTCTACTTCATCACCAAGCCGATGTTTAAGCTTATGGACTTCTTCTTCCGCTATTTCGGCAATTTCGGCGTGGCGATCCTGTGCACCACGATCGTGGTGAAGGCATTGTTCTTCCCGCTGGCCAGCAAGCAATATGCTTCGATGGCGGCGATGAAGCGCGTGCAGCCAAAAATGGAAGAACTGAAGGCCAAGCATGGCGATGACCGCATGGCGCTGCAGCAATCCATGATGCAGCTCTACAAGGAAGAAAAGATCAATCCGATTGCAGGCTGCTGGCCGGTCGTACTGCAGATCCCGATCTTCTTCTCGCTTTACAAGGTCATCTACGTCACGATCGAAATGCGCCATGCGCCGTTCTTCGGCTGGATCCAGGATCTGTCGGCTCCGGACCCGACATCGCTGTTCAACCTGTTCGGCCTGCTTCCCTTTGACGTTCCGCATGCGCTGATGATCGGCGTCTGGCCGATCATCATGGGCATCACCATGTTCCTGCAGATGCGCATGAACCCGACGCCGCCGGATCCGACCCAAGCGATGATCTTCACCTGGATGCCGCTGGTCTTCACCTTCATGCTGGCCTCATTCCCGGCCGGTCTGGTGATCTACTGGGCGTGGAACAATACGCTGTCGATCACGCAGCAGGCGCTCATCATGAAGCGCCACGGCGCAAAGATCGAGTTGCTCGACAATCTGGTGGGGCTCTTCAAGCGAAAATCGCCCGCCAATAAATAACACCGACCAGAGACCCCGGCCTTGTCCGGGGTCTTTCGTTTACGGGCTGCCTTTTTGGCCGATGCCTTGACATTGCGGTGTAAAACCGTGAAGCCGGGCGCTAAATCAAAGACAATGGCGACAAACGACATGGCAACGACACCGACACCCGAGGAAAGGCCGCTTTTCGGCCGCCCGTGGACCTTTATCCGCGGCGTACCCTCCCTGCAGTTCCTGCCACCGGAAGGCCCGCTGGAAGTGGCCTTTGCCGGCCGTTCCAATGTCGGCAAGTCATCGCTGATCAATGCGCTGGTCGGCCAAAAGGGTCTTGCACGCACGTCCAACACGCCGGGCCGTACGCAAGAGCTTAACTATTTCGTGCCGGAGGGCTATTCCGGCGGGGCCGGCGACATGCCGCCAATGGCGCTGGTCGACATGCCCGGCTACGGCTATGCACAGGCGCCGAAGGACCATGTGGAAGCCTGGACAAAGCTGGTATTCGATTATCTGCGCGGTCGCGCGACGCTAAAGCGCGTCTATGTGCTGATCGACAGCCGTCACGGCATCAAGAAGAATGATGACGACGTGCTGGACCTGCTCGACAAGGCGGCCGTTTCCTACCAGATCGTGCTGACCAAGACCGACAAGATCAAGCCGCCGGCCGTCGTGAAGCTCTTGGCCGACACGCGCGAAAAGATCCGCAAGCGGCCTGCCGCTTATCCGGACGTTCTCTCCACGTCTTCGGAAAAGTTCGAAGGACTGGATGAGTTGCGCCGCGCCATCTGCGAGACGGTCGGCCGGTCGGCCTGAGACCGTCTCACGGGATACGGGTCTCTCCGGAGACAAGAAGTGCGCCCGTCGGCTGTCCAGCCGGCGAGCCACCGAGAGGTTCCAGGCTGACGGCAAGCGTGGCGTTTCCATCCTGTAGCCTGGCGCGCTGGGCTTGCGGCACCACAAGCGCGCCCGCGCCCTCAGCCGTTTGCGGCAGGACGCCGAGCGATATCGCCGGATCGCTGCCGCGCATCAGCCAGACTTCAAGGGACTGCTGACCGGAGGCACTATTGGCGAAGGGTGCTAGTTGCAGTATGCCGCTTTTCGCATCATAGCGGGCAATAAGGCCAAGCGCGCTGTTTCCGTCACCCTTCATGCTGGCAAGCACGGGCGCTCCTGCCCGGCTGACCGTCGTCCGTTCCGCATTCAGGATCGTGCCCACGAGCAGGAAGATCGAACCCAGCGCAAGGCCGCGCCAGAAGGCGACCGACGCCCAGAGAGAGCTGATCAGCCGGACATTGCCGGAACGGGCCGGAAGTGCCAAGGGCCGGGTATCCCGGCGTGGCAAAGCGAAATCCGATGAGACAATCGTGGTATATTCATCGTCCAGCGTGCCGAGATTTTCCTGCCAGCGCGCAACGATGGCGGCAAAGGCCTTGTCGGTGCGAAGACGCGCTTCGACCCTGGCGCGCGCCTCACTTGAGAGCACGCCCAGCACATATTCGCCGGCAAGTACTTCGTCGCGGGGGCGGTCCCCTTCGCTCTGGTCTGGCCTTGTCATCGATCCATGCACTTTCTCGATTTCAGAAGGCTTCGTCGAAACCCGATCCCGACAGTTCTGCTGGCCCTGTTCGGCAATCTTGCGACGGCACGATCCAACAGGTGCCGATCGCCAGGCCCAGGGAAAGTTCAGAATCCTTGTCTTGGGCGCAGCTGTCAATGTGGGTTTGCTTAACAAAGACCCGCCATGCACTATCCATAGCACAGACTGAGACAATTGCGCTTTCTGGTTTTGGTTACGGGCATTTGTTGCCTTCAGATTATTTCCTCCGTCAAAAACATGGGGTACAAGGCCGCACCGCAGGTTCCAGAGGTGTAGTGATGTCCCCTTCCGAAAGTGAGATGCAGGCCCGTCTTCTGGCGCAGGCCCTGCCCTTCATGCAGCGTTACGAGAACAAGACCATCGTCGTGAAATATGGCGGCCACGCCATGGGCGATTCCGCGCTCGGAAAGGCCTTTGCCGAGGATATCGCACTCTTGAAGCAATCAGGCGTCAATCCGATCGTCGTGCATGGTGGCGGGCCGCAGATCGGTGCCATGCTGACCAAGATGGGCATCGAATCGAAGTTCGAGGGCGGCCTGCGCGTCACCGACCAGAAGACGGTCGAGATCGTCGAAATGGTTCTGGCCGGTTCGATCAACAAGGAAATCGTCGCGCTCATCAACCAGACGGGCGAATGGGCCATTGGCCTTTGCGGCAAGGATGGCAACATGGTGTTTGCCGAAAAGGCCCGCAAGACCGTCATCGATCCGGACAGCCATATCGAACGCGTGCTCGATCTCGGCTTTGTCGGCGAAGTGGTGGAAGTCGACCGGACCCTGCTTGATCTGCTTGCCAAGTCGGAAATGATCCCGGTGATTGCCCCCGTTGCTCCGGGCCGTGACGGTGCGACCTACAATATCAATGCCGATACCTTTGCTGGCGCGATTGCCGGTGCACTTCGGGCAGACCGCCTGCTTTTCCTCACCGATGTTCCCGGCGTTCTCGACAAGGACAAGAACCTCATCAAGGAACTTTCGGTCTCCCAGGCGCAGGCTCTGATCAAGGATGGCACGATTTCCGGCGGCATGATCCCCAAGGTCGAGACCTGCATCGAGGCGATCAAGGCCGGTGTGCAGGGCGTCGTCATCCTGAACGGCAAGACATCGCATGCCGTGCTTCTGGAGATCTTCACCGAAGGTGGTGCCGGAACACTGATCGTTCCCTGATCAGGAGCGGGTCACAAGCGCCAGGATGCATGCAACGATCAGCAGGCATCCGGCCACTTCCAGCCGGTTGATCTTTTCCTTGAACAGAAAGACCGAGGCCATGAAGGTGAAGACAAGCTCGATCTGGCCGAGCGCCCGCACATAGGCCACCTGTTGCAGTGTCATGGCGGTGAACCAACCGGCCGAGCCGACCACGCCCGCCAGTCCCACCAGCGACGAGGTACGCCAGGAGCGGACAACTTTGCCGATCTCGCTTCTGTCGGTCGCCAGCATCCAGACCAGCATATACAGCGTCTGGAAACCGGTCACGCAGGCCAGCGTGAAAGCCGCCTGCATGACTGCATTCGGACCATCCAGCGAGAGCGAGGCCGAGCGATAGGCAACCGCGGAAATACCGAACACGCCGCCCGACGCAATGCCGATCAGCGCCGTGCGGCTGGCCAAAGCGCGCAAGAGACCGGAGGGCGACAGCGGCGAGCGGGCCACCGAGATGATCATCACCCCGACAATGCCGGTGAGGATTGCCAGCACTGTGCCTAGGCTCAGCGTTTCACCCAGAATGAGAAGGCCAAACAGCGCCGCCTGCATGGGTTCGGTCTTCGAATAGGCCGTGCCGACGGTGAAATTGCGCAGTGAAAACAGATAGACCAGCATCATGGTCGCATAGATCTGCGCCAGCCCGCCAATGATGACCCAGAAGGCAAAGCCAAGGTTCAGGCCCGGCAGGCGATAGCCGCCGATCACATGCAGTGCGAGCACATAGAGAACCGCCACGGGCAAGCCGTAGCCGAAGCGCACGAAGCTTGCGCCGCGTGTGCCAAGCGAGCCCTGCAGATGCTTCTGAAGCACAGACCGCAGGTTTTGCAGGAAGGCGGCGGCAATGGTGATGGGGATCCAGAGTTCCATGCATGGCGGCTATCACGCCCTTTCCGGCCCGCCAAGCCAGACGCAAGCCTGTACGGTACGCCGCACTTTCTTTTCGCGCCGGCCCGGTGCATAAAGCGCGCATGCCACAGCTCGATAACACGCCCGATCCCGCCGCCTTTGCGCATATCCGTGACTGGGTCTTCGACCTCGACAACACGCTCTATCCGCATCACATCAACCTGTTTTCGCAGATCGACCGCAATATGACGGATTTCGTCGCGGAACTGCTGCAGATGGAGCGGGAAGAGGCGCGCGCGCTGCAAAAGCGCTATTACCATGAGCATGGCACGACGCTGAAAGGCCTGATGATGCATCATGGCATCGATCCGAACGCCTTTCTGGAACGGGCGCATGCTATCGATTACTCGGCGCTGCTGCCGCATCCGGATCTGGGAGATGCGATCAAGGCGCTGCCCGGCCGCAAGTTCATCTTCACCAATGGCACTGTGTCACATGCCAAAGCCGCCGCCCGTGCGCTGGGCATTCTGGATCATTTCGACGATATTTTCGATATCGTGGCAGCTGATTATGTGCCAAAGCCTGCCGGCGAGACCTATGACAAGTTTGCAAGCCTGAACCGCATCGATACGCGCCATGCCGCCATGTTCGAGGATCTACCGCGCAATCTCGTGGTTCCGCGTGCGCTAGGCATGAAAACGGTGTTGCTCGTGCCGCGTAATCTTGGTGATTTCA
Organism: Rhizobium sp. FY34; assembly: GCF_005222845.1. Lineage (GTDB taxonomy): Bacteria > Pseudomonadota > Alphaproteobacteria > Rhizobiales > Rhizobiaceae > Neorhizobium. Next base: position 104,144 of record NZ_STFZ01000008.1, read on the forward strand.
TCATAGAGCGCTGGGAACAAGCCGAAGACGATGATCCGAATGTCGATCATATGACCGATGACCTGACGAGCTTCCTGCAAGCCATTCTGGCCCGTTAGATTACCAAAGCTTCATGGAGGTTACGGATGTTTAAGTGGTCCTGCGGGCCACGGCGCCCTACCTTGTCCCTATACCAATAACGGACAAGGAAACATTCCATGACGATCAAGACCTATGCTCTCGCAGCGCTGGGCGCGACGCTTCTGCTTGGCGCCGCAGCCCCCGCAAGCTTTGCTGCCTCCGGTCGTCCTGGCCATGACGGTCCCGGCCGCGGCGGCCCTGAACGCGCCATGATGCAGGATGTGATGTTTGTGCGCCTGCTGAAAAATGCCGACGCCAACAAGGACGGCAAGATTTCCAAGGAAGAAGTCGCCGCCTGGCAGGAGAGCCTGTTTGCGCAGGCCGACACCAACAAGGATGGCACGCTGACGCCCGGCGAAATGCGCGAATTCCGCCAGGCCCGCATGGAAGCCTGGCGTGAAAGCCGCAAGGCAGAGCGCGCCGAAAACGGCAACATGCCCGGTGATATGGACATGGCAGACGGTACGGCCCCACCGGCCGGCGGCCCCAAGGACAAGCCCGGTCACCATGAAATGGCCGATGGCGAAGGCGGCCCCGGCCGTCACCACGGCGACGGCCCTCGCCATGGCATGCGCGACGGCATGGGCCAGCGCGGCATGATGCCCGGCATTGCCATGGTGCGCATGGCCGATACCGACGAGAACGGCCAGATCAGCCGCGCCGAGGCAACCGCTGCCGTGGACAAGATGTTTGCCCGCATGGACCGCAACAAGGACGGCGTGATTTCCATCGACGACATGCCCGACAGCCCGATGTAAGCGGTCCGCCCACTGCTGACACGGGATGGAAGCCCGCTCCTGACGCCTCAGGGGCGGGCTTCTTCCAGTTCATAGAAGTCGGCAATCACCTTCCAGGCCTCCTCGGCCGTCTCCACGAAGGTGATCAGTTCCATGTCTTCCGGCGCGATCGTGCCGAAATCGGCCAGCGCCTGAAAATCGATGATCGTGTTCCAGAACTTTTCGGCAAACAGGATCAGCGGAATGCGCGCCATGCGCCGCGTCTGGATCAGCGTCACGGCCTCGAACAGCTCGTCCAGCGTGCCGAAACCACCCGGAAACACGGCAATCGCCCGCGCCCGCATGAGGAAATGCATCTTGCGGATGGCGAAATAGTGGAAGTTGAAGCTGAGCGCCGGCGTTACATAGGGGTTGGGCGCCTGCTCATGCGGCAGGAGAATGTTGAGGCCAATGGTGGGCGCGCCGGCTTCGGATGCGCCGCGGTTTCCGGCCTCCATCACACCCGGCCCGCCACCGGTGATGACGACGAATTCCTGATGATCGTGATGCGCCGATTCTTTGGCGCAGAGCGCTGCGAACTTGCGGGCTTCTTCGTAATAGACAGAGGCTTCCGTCAGGTTCTTGCGCTGAACCTCATTGCGCGCCGCCCAGGGATCCGCGCCGGGGGCCGGGATGCGGGCGCCGCCGAACAGAACGACGGTGGACTGGATGCCCATTTCGGCAAGCATCATTTCCGGCTTCAACAATTCCAGCTGCAGGCGAACCGGGCGAAGTTCGTCGCGGCAGAGAAAATCCTCGTCCGTATAGGCAAGCCTATAGGAGGGCGATACCGATTGCGGGGTCTTGGGAATGGAGCGAGCCCGCAGCTTGTCGACGGAACTGTCCTTCAGCGGATCGAACACCCCGCCCGCGCGTCTCAACCGGTCCTGCTTGCCTGTCGCCATGGTCTTGTCCTTCGTGGTCATATCGCCGATGCCTAATTTTAGGACCGAAGTGTTTACGGAAGTGTGCGGTTGCGCCGCTACAGCCGATCCTGGCTCCAAATCGCATTGACGCTTGAGTGGCGGTCGCTTAGAGCAAAAGGCACTGTTTTGCCAGTCGGCAGAGCGCTTCCCCTCATCACGTTCCGTTTGACATCCAAGGAATTCCCATGACCAGCCCCGAAGCCAAGGATTTCTCCTCCCTCGAAGCGACGATCGAAAAAGCCTTCGATAATCGGGACAGTGTCACCATCGGCACGAAGGGCGAAATCCGCGATGCCGTCGAGGAGGCGCTGAACCTTCTGGATGCCGGCACGCTGCGCGTTGCGGCACGTGGTGAGGATGGCCAGTGGACAGTGCACCAGTGGCTGAAGAAGGCGGTTCTTCTCTCCTTCCGTCTCAACGACATGGAAGTGGTCAAGGGCGGCCCCGGCGCCTCCACCTGGTGGGACAAGGTGCCCTCCAAGTTCGAAGGCTGGGGCGAAAACCAGTTTCGCGCCGCCGGCTTCCGCGCCGTGCCGAATGCCGTCGTGCGCCGCTCGGCCTATGTTTCCAAGGGCGTGGTGCTGATGCCCTCCTTCGTCAATCTGGGCGCCTATGTCGGTGAAAACACCATGGTCGACACCTGGGCGACGGTTGGCTCCTGCGCGCAGATCGGCGCCAATGTGCATCTCTCCGGCGGCGTCGGCATTGGTGGCGTTCTGGAGCCGCTGCAGGCCGGCCCTACCATCATCGAGGACAATTGCTTCATCGGCGCCCGTTCGGAAGTCGTTGAAGGCTGCATCATCCGCGAAGGATCGGTGCTCGGCATGGGTGTCTATATCGGCAAGTCGACCAAGATCGTCGATCGCGCCACCGGCGAAGTCATGTATGGTGAAGTGCCGCCCTATTCCGTGGTCGTTGCCGGCTCCATGCCGTCGGGCACGGGCACCATGGGCAATGGCCTGCCCGCACCGCATCTCTATTGCGCCGTAATCGTCAAGCGCGTCGATGAAAAGACCCGCTCCAAGACCGGCATCAACGAGCTGCTGCGCGACTGACCGGAAAGCTTTACCGATGGCCGCGACAGATCCCGTCGAAAACCTTGGCACGCTGATCCGCTGCCCTTCCGTCACCCCTGCGGAAGGCGGCGCGCTTTCGGTGCTTGAAGCCATGCTGTCACCGCTCGGCTTTGCCGTCGAGCGCCTCACGGCATCGGAAGCCGGCACGCCGGATATCGAAAACCTCTATGCGCGGCTGGGCCAAACCGGGCCGCATCTGATGTTTGCCGGTCATACGGACGTGGTCCCCGTGGGGGACATCGCCGCCTGGACGCATGCACCTTTTGCCGCCGACATTGCCGGGGGCATGATGTATGGCCGCGGCGCCGTCGATATGAAGGGCGGCATCGCCTGTTTTGCTGCAGCCATTGCCCGCCATATCGAAAAGCATGGCGCACCGCAGGGTTCGATCTCCTTCCTCATCACCGGCGACGAGGAAGGCCCGGCCATCAATGGCACGGTCAAGCTTCTGGAATGGGCAGCGGCGAAAGGCGAGCGCTGGGATGCCTGCCTTGTCGGCGAGCCGACAAACCCGGACCAGTTGGGTGACATGATCAAGATTGGCCGGCGCGGCTCGATCTCCGGTTTCGTCACCGTTCACGGCGTGCAGGGCCATGTTGCCTATCCGCATCTTGCCGACAATCCGCTGCGCGCTGCCGCCGTGATTGCCCAGGCGCTGATGCATCCGCCGCTCGATGCCGGCACCGAGAATTTTCCGCCGACGAACCTCGAAGTCACGACGATCGACACGGGCAATACGGCCACCAATGTCATTCCGGCCAAGGTGACGCTCGCCTTCAACGTCCGTTTCAACGATCTGTGGAGCGTAGAGAGCCTGCAGGCCGAACTGATCCGCCGGCTGGATGCCGCCTGCGCCGACGGGACCTTGAGGCCGGGACGCGCTCCGCTCCGCTACGATCTTCGCTGGTCGGAACGGCCAAGCCAGGTTTTCCTGACAAAAAACGATGCGCTCGTCTCGTCCCTGTCTGGCGCGATCGAGACCGTGACCGGGAACACACCGAAGCTATCGACCACCGGCGGCACATCCGATGCGCGCTTCATCAAGGATTACTGCCCCGTGGTGGAATTTGGCCTTGTTGGCCAGACCATGCATATGGTGGATGAACGGGTGGCCGTGGCTGATCTGGAAACCCTGACCGAAATCTATGGTCTTTTCCTCGCGCGCTGGTTTGAGAATGCCGCGTCTGCTTGACCTGCGCCACCAGATGACCGGCCTGTGGCTGCTGGTCCAGGGCGATGCGCGCGGGCTTTCCCATTTCGATATTTCCGACGATGGCGTGATCCGCTCCTTCTGGGCCTGGGTCTATTGCCTACCGCCACTTGTCTTCTACGCCATTCTGCGCCGCATCGAATTCCTGCAGGTGCTGCCCGATCCGGGGCGCTACAGCCTCACCTATGGCTTGCAGGTGATGGTCGTGGAAACCGCCGGCTGGACAGCCAGCATCCTGGCCGTGGTGGTGTTTGGGTTTCTTCTCGGCATTCGCCCGCTTGTGCGCACGCTGGTCGTGGCGCTGAACTGGGCAGCGGTTCCAGCCCTATGGGTCAGTTACGGCCCGCTGTTTGCCCTTGTGATGCTGCCCGGCCAATCCACCCTTCTCTGGCTGTTGCAGATGAGTGCGCTTCTGGCCTCAATCGTGCTGGTGGTGGCGCTATCCTGGCGCATGCTGCACACGGTGATTGGCGGAAACTGGCTGCGTCGTGCCGCCTATTTGCTTCTCATCTGCCTGCCGCCGCTCTATACCATGCACAGTCTTGAGCGATCGATGGGACTTGTCCTTCCCTGAGATCGATCCCACGTCAGGCTGCGTTCGCAGCATCCCACCGAGGCCTGTCCCTTGCCGCCCATTTCTGAAGTGAAGCTCTATCTGTTCGGCCTCTGGCTGCTGGTCAAAGGCGACCGCTCCGGCCTCCAGTATCTCGACATCACCGACCGGGGCATGATGCGGTCCTTCTGGGCGATTGCCTGGTGCATTCCGGCCATCGGCTTCTCGTGGATCTGGTGGCGGCTCGCCTATCTGGATGGGCTGCCGCCCGGCCAGTCGCTCGGTGGCATCTTTTTTGTCCGCATGGCCATGCTGGAGACGGCCAACTGGCTGCTACCGCTGGTTCTGGCCGGAACGCTGTGCCTGCTGTTGGGCATCGGGCGTCATTTCCCGGCCATCGTCTTTACCGCCAACTGGCTTTCGCTGCCGTTTTCTTACTTCTACGGCCTCTTGAGCGTGCTGCTCATTCTCCTGCCGTCTGCCACCGGCCTTGTCGCGCTCGTCTGGCTGGCCGCCATTGTGGCACTCATCGTCTCGCTATCGCGCATCTTCAGGATCTTCCTGGGCGAACAGAGGCTGTTGATCTCCACCCTCACCATGGTGCTGATCGTGCCGTCACTCCTCATCGCCGACGTGCTGGAGCGCTTTCTCGGCGTCTATCCCGGCTGATCCGGCATCGGCCGGATAATCCACCTGCATGAAGTAGAGCCCTTCTGGCGGCGCAACCGGCCCGCAGGCGGAGCGCCTGCGCGCCTCCAGTGCCACGCGCACATCATCCGCCGTCATCTTGCCCTCGCCGGCCATTTTCAGCGTGCCGGCAAAGGAGCGGATCTGGTTGTGCAGAAAGCTTTGGGCAGAGGCGCGGATTTCAATGAGGTTGCCGCTGCGCGTCACATCCAGCCGGTCGAGCGTGCGCACGGGGTTCTTCGCCTGGCAATGCACAGAGCGGAAGGTGGTGAAATCATGATGGCCGACAAGCATCTGGGCGGCCTCGTGCATGGCCTCATGGTCAAGATCCTTCGACACCCACCAGGCGCGCTTGGCCTCGATGGCCAGCTGTGATTTGCGCGAGATGATCCGGTAAAGATAATGACGGCGCAGCGCCGAAAAGCGGGCATCAAAGCCCTCCGACACACGCTCCACCTCAACCACAGACACCGTTTCACCGCCCGTCATCAGATAGGCATTGACGGCATTGCGCAGCTTGTGGGGCTCCCATGCGCGCGTCAGATCGACATGCACGACCTGACCCAGCGCATGCACGCCCGAATCCGTGCGGCCTGCCGCGCGGATCTTGACCGTCTCGCGTGTCAACAACAGGATCGCATCCTCCAGCGCCGATTGTACCGAGCGTCCGTTTTCCTGCCTTTGCCAACCGACATAGGGCGTGCCGTCATATTCGACGGTCATCTTGAAACGCGGCATCAGGCGGGCTCCGCACCGGTGGGAAGCCTGGTTCCGGCCGGCAGTGGCGTGCCGCGCAGGAAGTCCACCGCGGCAAGCGGCTTGCCCCCCGCCTTTTGCAGGCGCGTGAGGCGCAGGGCACCCGCGCCGCAGGCAATCGTCAGCTGATCATCCAGCACGGTTCCGGGCTCGCCTGTCCCCTCGCCCATCACGCTCGCCAAAACCTTGATACGCTCCAGCTTGCCATTGACTTGCGCCTCGAACCAGGCGCCGGGAAAGGGAGAAAGCCCGCGAATATGGTTGTGCACGTCCGGCGCCGGCCTTGAAAAGTCAATGCGCGTTTCGCCCTTGTCGATCTTGGCGGCATAGAGCACGCCCTCTTCCGGCTGCGGGGTGAGCGGCAGATCCTGCATTTCAAGCTTTGCCATGGCCTCCACCATGGCGCGCGCGCCGACCTGCATCAACTCATCGTGCAATTCGCCAGCCGTTATGTTTTGTCCGATAGAGACCTCTGCCGTCAGCGCGACGGGGCCGGTATCGAGCCCCTTTTCCATCTGCATCACCATCATGCCGGTCTTTTCATCGCCGGCCATGATGGCCCGCTGGATGGGGGCTGCACCGCGCCAGCGCGGCAGAAGCGAGGCGTGGCCATTATAGCAGCCGAGCCTTGTGCCCTGAAGCACGTCCACCGGCAAAAGCAGGCCATAGGCCACCACCACTGCGACATCGGCCTCCAGCGCCTTGAAGCGGGCGCGTTCTTGCGGGTCCTTGAAATTGAGCGGTGTTGCAACGGGCACGCCCAGAAGCTCGGCTGCCTGATGCACCGGCGATTTCTGCAGATCGAGCCCGCGCCGCCCGCCGGGGCGCGGCGGCTGCGTATAGACCGCCACGATCTCGTGGCCAGCTTCGGCCAGAGCCCGGAGCGTGGCGACGGAAAATTCGGGCGTGCCCATGAAAATGATGCGGAGTGCCATTCGACCTGTCCTGTTCGTCAGCCGTCTTCAAACGGGTTCACGAGGTGAAGATCAAGCCCCTCGAAGTCTTTTGTGTTGCGCGTGGCGAGTGTCGCGCCGTGCGTCAGGCAGATTGCGGCGATCATGGCGTCTTTTGTTTCGATTTGCCGGCCAATGGAATAGCGATGCGCAGAAATGACGCCGTAGCGGTGCGCCGCTGGCGCCGAGAACGGCAATGTTCGGTCCTGAAACTCTGCCTCCAGTAAACCGTAGGTTTCCATCAGCTTCGTCTTGCGCGCGCCTTGCGGCAACAGGCACAGACCATATTGCGTTTCGGCAATGGTAATCGTCGTCAGAAACACGTCGGAGATTGCAAATCCGTCGAGCCATCGCATCAGTTTATCGCTGTAGAGACGACCTCGCAGCTCTGAAAAAACGTTCGTATCGAGGACGATCATTCCCGAAACCGTGGCGGCGGCCGATCCGGTGCATACCGGGCAGCGTCGATTGCGGCGATTTCCTCATCAGTCCAACTCGCCTCATTGGACATGAGAGACCGCAGGCGATGTCCTGCCCGCTCCGGGCTGGACGGCGCAAGGTCTCTAAGTTCCCGATGAAGGATCGCTGTCACCTCTTCCGAAACGCTGCGGCCCGATCGCTCGGCACGTTCGGTCAGGCTCTGGCGGATGGCGTCGGGAATATTGCGGATCAGCAGGTCACCCATGGGTATTCCTCCTCGATAACATCTCTATCATAGGAGCCGGGCGGGCCGTGTTCAAGCAGGATCAGTCTGCCTTGCCCTTGGCCGCCTTGGTAAACCGCTTGATGACCATCTCGCGCTTGAGGCGGGAAATGTAATCGATGAACAGGACCCCGTTCAAATGGTCGATCTCGTGCTGCAGGCAAGTGGCGAGAAGGCCATCGGCCTCCAGCAGGTGTTCCTTGCCATCGCGGCCGATATGCCGGACGGTGACGGCGGCGGGACGTTCCACTTCGGCATAATAGTCCGGGATCGACAGACAGCCTTCCTCATAGACCGAGCGCTCATCCGAAGACTGCAGGATTTCCGGATTGATGATGACGAGCGGCGTCTTCTCGTCACCCTCGCGCGATACATCGACGACGAGAATACGGCGCGCCACGCCGATCTGGATGCCGGCAAGGCCAATGCCCGGCGCCTCATACATGGTTTCCAGCATGTCGTCGGCAAGTTTCAGCACGTCGGCATCGACGCGCTCGATGGGCGCGGATACCTGACGCAGAACGGGATCGGGAAGTATGATGAGAGGCTTGATGGTCATAATTTTTCCCATAGCCCAGTTTTTGCAGGGATGAAACCGGTCAAAGCGCAGGAATTACGGGGAATCTGCACAATGTTCCCGTTTTGATCTTCCGTTAGCCGAAGTTCTCCGCTAGCCTTTGGCCATGCAGAACCCGTTTCTTTCCCTCAACGACCAGGCGCTTTCGCTTCTCGATGGCGCAAACCCGCTGCTGCTTGTCCTCGGTTTCGGCCTGCTCGTGCTGGTCTGGCTTGTCCAGCGGCGTGCAGCAAGCCGGCAGAGGGCCGAAGCCGATATGCGTTTTTCCGAGCTTCTGCGCGCGCAGGCCGAAATGCAGGGACGGGTTTCGGCCATGACGGACGCAATGGGCAGCCGGCAGGCGGAGCTGAACCGCGCCATCAACCAGCGGCTGGATGGCATGTCGCACCGGCTGGGCTCAAGCATCACCGAGCAGACGAAATCGACGCATGACAACCTTCGCAAGCTGCAGGAGCGGCTCGCCGTGATCGATGCGGCGCAGAACAATATCCAGACGCTGGCAAAGGATGTCGTCGGCCTTCAGGCCATTTTATCGAACAAGCAGACACGCGGCGCTTTCGGCCAGGGCCGCATGGAAACCATCGTTGCCGACGGACTGCCGCAGGGCGCCTATGGCTTCCAGACGACATTGTCGAACGGGTTGCGGCCAGATTGCACCATCACCATGCCGAATGGCGCACCGCCGCTGGTGATCGATGCCAAATTTCCGTTGGAGGCATGGCATGCCTTTCGTGACGCGACGCAGCCGGAGGCGCGCAAGGCGGGCTCCCAGCAGTTCCGCCGCGATCTGGAAGTGCATATCAAGGATATTGCCGACAAATACCTCATTTCCGGCGAAACACAGGATACGGCCTTCCTTTTCGTGCCGTCGGAATCGATCTTTGCCGAAATCCACGAGCATTTCGGCGCCTCCATCGAGAAGGCGCAGCGGCTGCGCATCGTTATCGTATCGCCATCACTGCTGATGCTGTCGATCCAGGTCCTGCAAGCGCTCCTGAAGGACCAGCGCACCCGCGAACAGGCGCATCTGATCCAGGCCGAGGTGGCGCTGTTGATGGACGATCTCCTGCGGCTGGATGAGCGGACGCGCAAGCTGCAGGCGCATTTCCAGTCGGCGCAGAAGGATGTGGAGCAAATCCTCACCTCGTCGGACAAGCTGGCGCGACGCGGAGCCCGCATCGGCGCGCTCGAACTGGAACAGGTGCCGCCACCCCTTGCCGAAACGCGACCGGAACGCAGCATCGAGAGCCGAACAGGCCTTCTGAAGCTGAGGGTGGTTGACGAGGATTGATCCGGTCGGGCAGTGTCCGCGCCAACACATCGATTGCACGCAGGAACATCCGCATGATCACCGTTTTTGGCTCCATCAACATGGATCTTATCGCCACCACGGCACGGCTGCCGCAGCCGGGCGAGACCGTGCCGGGCTCCAGCTTCTCGACAGCCGCCGGCGGCAAGGGCGCCAATCAGGCCCTAGCCGCGGCACGCGCCGGTTCGACCGTGCGCATGGCAGGGGCCGTGGGACAGGATGGCTTTGCCGAGCCGGCACTGGCGCTTCTGGCTGAGGCTGGCACGGACCTCTCAAGCGTCAAGCATGTCACGGAGCCCACGGGCACGGCCCTTATCCTGGTGGGCGGCGATGGCGAGAACATGATTGCCGTCGTTCCCGGCGCCAATGGCACGATGACGCCGGCCGATGCCTCAGCAGCCGTTGCTGCAATGAGCGCCACCGACATCCTGATGCTGCAGATGGAAGTGCCGGCCGATGCGGTGGAACAGGCTTTCCGTGCTGCGCGGGACAAATCCGTGCGCAGCATTTTCAACACCGCCCCCCTGACGCCGGATGCAATCCGGCTTGCTGGTCTCGCCTCTATCGTGGTTGCCAATGAGACGGAATTCGAACTGCTGATCGGCCGCCAGACGCTTGGCGCAGACGAGCGGATCGATGCCATGCGCGAACTCAGCGCACGCACCGGCCAGACGCTTGTCGTGACGCTCGGCGCCGATGGTGTCGTTGCCATCAACGAGGGCGAACTGGTTCGCGCTTCGGGCCTCAGAATCGAACCGGTCGATACGGTCGGTGCCGGAGATACGTTCTGCGGCTATCTGGCGGCAAGCCTTGACCAAGGACTGGATTTCGCAACATCGCTTCGCCGTGCAGCCGTCGCCGGCTCGCTTGCCTGCCTGAACGCCGGTGCCCAGCCGGCCATTCCGCTGGCAGCGCAGGTCGATGCAAAGCTCTGATGGAGCGGCCTGCGCGAGCGTTGCAAAGCGCTTGCGCTGCCTGGCTCGGCGCACCATATGGGGGGTCAATAAAACGGCGCATGCCGCAGGGGTGCGCCACTGGTCGCTTGATTTCAAGGACTGAAACATGAGCAGAATGACGCCATTTGCCAGCCCGCTGCTGCTGGGCTTCGATACGATGGAAAAGACCCTTGAGCGCCTGGCCAAGGGCAATGACGGATATCCGCCCTATAATATCGAACGTATGCGTGCCGAAGTGGCGGGCGAGCCGGAACGACTGCGAATCACTTTGGCAGTGGCCGGCTTTTCGGACGAGGATCTCGAGGTTAGCGTCGAGGAAAATCAGCTGGTCATTCGCGGACGCCAGAGCGATCCGGGCGAGCGACAGTATCTCTATCGTGGCATTGCGGCGCGCCAGTTCCAGCGCATATTCGTTTTGGCCGACGGAATGCAGGTGGACGGCGCGCGCCTTCGCAATGGTCTCCTTTCGGTTGACCTCATCCGTCCGGAACCGGAGCGCATGGTGCGAAAAATTAACATTTCCGTCTCAGACTAGGGTTTATGGCAGCAATGCTGAATACCCGAAGTCGGAGGCAAGAATGCTCCTCAAACACGCAACGGCACGCCTGACAGAATCAGAGCTTGCGCATCTCGGTTCCGGCGAAGTCGGCTATATCCGCAAGATGCGCTCGGAAGAAGTATCCCGATGCTTCCCGGAAGCTCCGGATATCGATCCGGCACTGGATCTCTGGGCGCTGTTCGGTGCCGATGGTACGCCGATCCTTTTGACCGACAATCGCTCCAGCACCTTCTTCAAGGCAGCCGAAGACGATTTGAAAACCGTCAGTCTTCACTGACGGTTTTGCCCCAACGCTGAGGGGCCATCAGAAATCCCGAGTTCAGGTTCGGCGGAAGGTCAGATAGGCAGAGGATCGTCCTTCGCGCCTAGCCTTGGCCTCGTAGCGCGTGCCCGGCCAGTTGGCAAACGGCGTCAGCCAGTCAGTCGGCTCCTGCGCAGTCCAATCGAAACCCCCGTGATCGCGGCAGTGCTGCAACGTCCAGTTCACATAGGTATCGATGTCGGAGGCAAAGCAGAACAGCCCGCCCGGCTTCAGCACGCGATGGAAGCGCGACAGATTGACCGCAGAGACGAAGCGCCGCTTCCAGTGCTTCTTCTTCGGCCAGGGATCGGGATAGAGCAGATCGATCCGGTCGATTGAGCCTTCAGGCATCCAGTCGAGCAATTGCGTCGCATCATCATTGTAGACACGGATATTGTGCAGTTCCAGCTCGTCCACCCGGCCGAGCAATTTCGCCATGGAATTGACGAAAGGCTCCACGCCGATAAATCCGGTCGAGGAGTTTTCGACGGCGCGGTGAACGAGATGCTCCCCGCCGCCAAAGCCGATTTCCAGCCGCAGTGTGTCAACGGCAAAAGGAAACAGCGTTTTCAGGTCATCCGGCGCAGGTTGCGCCGGATCGACCATCAGGTTTGGAAGGAGCGTCGTCATCAGGTCGACCTGACGCTCGCGAAGAGGTTTCCCCTTGCGGCGGCCGAAAAACGCCTCGGTGGCGCGTGACCTGCGCTCGGTCTCCTCAGATGACATGCTCAGCCCTTGATTGCTTCCTTGAGCGGCTTCACGAGATCCAGCTTCTCCCAGGAGAAGGAACCATCGCGACCCGCCTTGCGGCCGAAATGGCCGTAGGATGCAGTCTTTGCATAGATTGGCTTGTTCAGGTCAAGATGGCGACGGATTCCAGTTGGGGAAAGATCCATGACCTGGCGGATTGCCGCCTCAACCTGGTCTTCCGTAGCACCCTTGCCGGTCCCGTGCAGATCGACATAGATCGACAGGGGCTGGGCAATGCCGATGGCATAGGAAATCTGGATCGTGCAGCTGTCGGCAAAGCCGGCGGCCACAACGTTCTTGGCCAGATAGCGGGCGGCATAGGCGGCCGAACGGTCTACCTTCGTCGTATCCTTGCCGGAGAATGCACCGCCGCCATGCGGAGCTGCCCCACCATAGGTATCCACGATGATCTTGCGACCGGTCAGGCCGGCATCACCGTCGGGACCACCGATGACGAACTTGCCCGTCGGGTTGATGTACCAGTTGCAGTCATCGGCAATCTTCAGATCACCCAGCGCTTCGCGGATGTAAGGCTCAACGACCTGGCGAACCTTGGCCGAATCCCAGCTGTCATCGAGATGCTGGGTGGAGAGCACGATCGATACAGCCTCTGCCGGCTTGCCATCGATGTAGCGCACCGTGACCTGGCTCTTGGCATCGGGACCGAGCTTGCCAGCATCACCTTCACCTACCTTGCGGGCCGTGGCGAGCAATTGCAGGATGCGGTGCGAATAATAGATCGGCGCCGGCATCAGGTCCGGCGTTTCGTTGCAGGCGTAACCGAACATGATGCCCTGGTCGCCAGCACCTTCATTGCCCTGCTGGTCTGCTGCATTGTCCACGCCCTGGGCAATATCGGCCGACTGCGAGTGCAGCAGCACATCGATCTTGGCAGTTTTCCAGTGGAAGCCATTCTGCTCGTAGCCGATGTCCTTGATGGCGCGGCGGGCAGCAGCCTTGAACTTGGACGGATTGATGACGCTGTTGCCGTCCTTGTCCTGTTTCATCAGGCTCGGCGGCAGGCGAACCTCGCCGGCGATGACAACGCGGTTGGTCGTCGCCAGCGTCTCGCAGGCAATGCGAACCTTCCAGGGATCGACACCCGTCTTGGCGGCTTCACGATAGACAAGATCGACGATTTCGTCGGAGATACGGTCGCAAACCTTGTCCGGATGGCCTTCGGCAACGGATTCGCTGGTAAACAGATAATTGGCGCGCATGCTGGGATTCCCCTCAAGAACAAACCGGTGACTGTCGTAGTCAGTTCAGACATCAAAGACAAGGACACAACCACATAAATATATCTTTATACGACAAGGAGAGGTTACCGGAATGCAGATTCTTGTCAAAATCGGCCATAAAAAAAGCGGCCAGATGGCCGCTCGGCAATTGCCTCTTGAATATTGGTTCACTCCACGTCGGCTTCAGCAGCCAGAGCCTTGACGAGATCGACCAGCTTTCGGCGAACCTTGGGATCCGAAATCTTGACGAAAGCCCGATTGAGCTGGAGGCCCTCGGATGAGGACAGGAAGTCAACGACATAGTTGGAGCTGGATGCCTCGGCCATACCAGCCTGATTGACCGGCTGGTCGCCGGGTGCATCTTCGAAAAAGAAGGATACCGGCACATTCAGGATGCTGGAAATATTCTGCAGGCGGCTTGCGCCGACCCGGTTGGTGCCCTTCTCGTATTTCTGGATCTGCTGGAACGTAATTCCCAAGCTTTCACCCAGTTTTTCCTGGCTCATTCCGAGCATGGTGCGGCGAAGACGAATACGACTTCCAACGTGGATGTCGATCGGGTTCGGCTTCTTCTTGTTCTCTATCATTCTCAAGCGTCCTAAGTTGCTGAATTTCCCCGCGACCCGCTTAACGTGTAAACATATACCATAACTAATATTGCCAGTGCCCAATTGGCGAACATCAGCATATGTCAACACACGAGGCCAAAGCACTATGCAATCTTAGGGGTTTCTGGTCAATTGAGCCGTATTTTTAAACCCAGACGCGAAACTCCTGCAATCAGAACCAGCGTCACAATGATCAACCAGAAGTGCGTTTGTCGACTATAGTTGCTCCAAATAGAGTGGGCGGAACCACCCAGAGTGGAGTCAATGACAGCTTTTTGATCAAAATCAAGTCCACGCGCAATACGCCCATAACCATCGATCATGGCGGAAATCCCGCTATTGGCGCCGCGAATCAGTGGCAGACCCGTTTCAACAGCCCGTAGGCGCGACTGTAGAAAATGCTGATAGGGGCCGGGCGTATTGCCGAACCAGGCGTCGTTGGTGATGTTGAGAAGCGCCGAAGCACGCCCAACAGCCGCCGTGATTTCATCCGGAAAGATCGCCTCGTAGCAGATCAGCGGATAAAACACCTGGCCGCTGGGCAGGGTAAATAGCGTGCGGCTTGCCCCGCTTGTGAAGCCGCCCGGCATATCGACGATATTACCAATGCCAAATTCGTTCCAGAAGTCTTCAAAGGGCAGATACTCGCCAAATGGGGTCAGATGCACCTTGTCGGCGGCGGCAACGATCTGGCCCTGGCTGTCAATGGCGTAGACGGAGTTATAATAGCGCGGCGGCTGGCCGGGTGCAGCATCCTCCGAACGCACGACCCCCGCAACCAGGATCTGCCCGTCCTGCAAGACATCGCCAATGCGCGCCAGTGCGTCCCGGTTCTGCGTCAGGATGAAGGGCACCGAAGTTTCCGGCCATACGATGATATCGGGACGCCGGGCACCCGGTTTCGGCGGCAGGGCACTGAGGCTCAGATGCTCCTCGAAAACGGCGATGCGATCGGCATTTTCCATCTTGCGAGCCTGGTCGATGACCGGCTGCACAAGGCGCACGATCGTGCCTGCACTGGCGCCTGCATCTGGCGCGGCAATATCCGGTGCCTGACCCAGCCGATAGAAACCATAACCGATATGGGCTGCCGCCAGCAGCACGGCCAACGACAGGCCGCCCGCCATGCCGCGCCGCGTGCCGAGAAGTGCGGGCGCAGACAACACGAAGACGGCAAGCGCGCAGACACCGAACAGTCCAATGACCGCATCCGACTGCATCAACACCGGGATCGGCATCACGCCATAGCCGATGGCGTTCCATGGAAAGCCGGTAAACAGGAAGCTGCGCAGCCATTCGGCAAGGCCAAAACCCAGCGCCAGCGCAGCCAGACGACCAAAGCCGTCGGACCAGAACAAGCCGGCGATCCAGGTCGCCATGCCATAGAAGATGGCGAGCACGGCAGGCAGGCCAAGCACGGCCAGCGGCAGCGCCCAGGCAAACTCATCGGCATCGACCAGCAGCGCATTACCGAGCCACCAAAGACCGGCCACGAAATAGCCGAAGCCGAACAACCAGCCGAGACAGAAGGTCGAGCGCCAGCGCGCGAAAAGGCCGGAGCCCGGCGCCGTGGCCGAGCCATCCATCAGCCAGACGAGAAATGTGAAGGAAACGAAAAGCGCCGCAACGAAGGAAAACGGTGGCTGGGCCAGTGCGCCGAAGGCGCCGGCAAGCACGGCGAGCCCCGCCCGCCTTGCACCCCAGAGAAGGATGACCCTGCTGGCAAGCCATTCCATGAATTCCCCTTCCCTATTGCGCAACGATCGAGAGCTTGCAGGACAATGTCCGGCCAGGTTCGAATCCTTGTTAGCGCAGGTTAGGCGTCAGGGTCCATGCTGTTCCGGATTGGCCGGCGATACGGGCGCGGCAAGGGTCTGTGTCTCCAGCGCCGGCTGCTCGGTTTCACCCTTCAACAGGCGACGGCGTGCCGTCATCTGGCGACGACGCACGATACGCACCCGCTTGATCCGGCGCGGATCGGCATCCAGGATCTGAAACTCAAAACCGGGAACGGCCTGCACCAGTTCTCCGCGCACCGGAATGCGCCCCAGCGCCGAGAAGATCAGGCCGCCGAGTGTATCGACATCTTCCAACTGATCGCGCACGTCGAAATCGGAGCCGATCGCCGCCGCGATCTCCTCGAGCTCGACGCGGGCGTCTGCGATGAACACATCTTCGCTGGTACGCGAAAACATGACTTCTTCATCGTCATGCTCATCCTCGACATCGCCAATCACCATTTCCACGATGTCTTCATGGCTGACGAGACCGTCGGTGCCGCCATATTCATCAATCACCAGCGCCATCTGGGTGCGGGCCGCCTGCATGCTCTGCAAAAGGTCGGAAGCCAGCATGGAGGGCGGAACGAAGAGGATCTTGCGGATCAGCCCGGCATCACCAACCGACTTGCCGAGATCGACGCGCCCGAGATCGAACGCGGCGCGCGGGGTGCGCGCCGGCTTTGTCGTCAAGACCAGGGCGGCAGAGCCGTCGGGCTCCTCTGCAATCTTGGAGGAACTGCGACGTTTGTTGCGGGCCTGCTTGGCCAGATAGGACAAGAGATCGCGGATGTGGACGAAACCACGCGGATCGTCCAGCGTCTCGCGATAGACCGGCATGCGCGAGCGACCGTTCTCTTCGAACTGGATCAGCAATTCGCCAAGCGTCGTGTTGACATCGACCGCCTCGATATCGGCGCGGGGTACCATAATGTCTTCGACGCGAACCTCGCGAAAGCGTAGGATATTGTGAAGCATGGCCCGTTCTTCGGGCGAGAAGGCGCCGCTGACGGCTGTATCCGTCATCAGGGCATCGGCGAGGTCCTCACGCAGGCGTTCGCCCTGCGATGGCCGCAACAGCCGGAATGCCCGCGACCAGAATGAATTGGGCGACCGCCCAGGCGCTTCGCGTTTGAGCGGACTGCCACCCTCTTCAGAGGAAGATTGGTCCGAACCGCTGCCGTCATGCGCGGCGTGTGTCGAAATGTCGTTCATGGTTCCAGTTTACACCAACGGGTCTTGTCCCGCATAGGGGTCAGATAGTCCAAGCCTGGCCAAAATACGAGTCTCGAGGCCTTCCATTTTTTCAGCCTCGTCGATTTCGATGTGATCATAGCCGAAAAGATGCAGAAAACCGTGCACCATCAGATGCGTCAGGTGCTCATCAAAAGGCTTATCGAGGTCGGCGGCTTCCCGCTCCAGCGTCTCGCGGGCAATGACGATATCGCCCAGCATCGGGCCCGGCATTTTGCCCGGCGTAATGGGAAAGGCCGGAAAGGACAGGACATTGGTCGGCTTGTCCTGGCCGCGCCATTCGGCATTGATCTCGCGGATGGCCGCATCATCGGTAAAGACGAGAGAAAGCTCGGCGGCATGCGGGGGAAAAGGCTGGTTTTCCTCGCGGGCGATGAATGCGGCCGCAGCCCCGACCACGCGCTCGGCCATGGCGGCAAGCGTCTCTTCGTCGGGCCAGCGCTCGTCTTCCACGCTGATCTGTATGTCCAGGTCTGGCATAAGCGTTTTTCAGCCGCGTCTCAGCGGCCTGCATCCTCGCTCTCGTCTTGAACGGCATATTGCGCATCATAGGCCTGAACGATGCGGCCAACCAGCGGATGGCGCACGATATCGGTATCCTTGAAGCGCACGACGGAAATACCCTCGACACTGCTCAACAGTTGCAAGGCCTCGACAAGACCGGATTTGACGCCACGCGGCAGATCCACCTGGCTCGGGTCGCCGGTCACGATCATGCGGGCATTCTCACCCAGACGCGTCAGGAACATCTTCATCTGCATGGATGTTGTGTTCTGCGCCTCATCGAGAATGACGGCGGCATTGGCAAGCGTACGTCCACGCATGAAGGCAAGCGGCGCGATTTCGATGACGCCGGCGGCAATCGCCCGCTCCACCTTGTCGCCGGGAATCATATCATAGAGCGCATCATAGAGCGGCCGCAGATAGGGATCGACCTTTTCCTTCATGTCGCCGGGCAGGAAGCCCAGGCGCTCGCCGGCTTCGACGGCCGGACGCGACAGGATGATCTTATCGACAGCGCCGCGCTCCAGAAGCTGGGCGGCATGGGCGACGGCCAGATAGGTCTTGCCGGTGCCGGCCGGGCCAACACCGAATACCAGTTCGGACCGTTCCAGCGCCCGCATATAGGCGTCCTGCGTCGGCGTGCGCGCCTGCACCGTTTTCTTGCGGGTGGAAATCTGCGCCATGGAAAGCTTGGCCTTGCGCTCAAGCGTCGGCAGGGTCAGCTGGTCATCTGCCGCAATGGCCATGCGAAGTGCACCTTCCACATCGGAGGTTTCAACCGAGGCGCCCTTTTGCAGGCGTTCATAGAGGAAATCCAGCGCCCGTCGCGCCTGGTTGGTGGCCAGAAGCTCACCGGTAATGCTGACGGAATTGCCGCGCGCCACCGCTTCGATGTGAAGCTTCTGTTCCATAAGCTTCAGGTTCTGATCGAATTGTCCGAAGAGTTCGCTGGCGAGCCGGTTATTCTCAAAGGTCAAGACGAAGTGATTGGCGTCTATCGCGGCGGTTCGGCTGTTGCGCGAGGGTGAAGAAACCAATTCACGTCCGTTCAATGAGTCACGCTCCCATTCGGTGGCTGGAAACCATTTAACGCTCTGTTCTCTCGGCAAACAAGCTGTTTGGTCCCGCGGCGATGATTCGTACAGAAACAATGTCACCGATTTGCGATGCTTTTGCATCAAGATTCACAGACTGCAGCCAAGGAGAGCGCCCGATCAGCTGATCGGGCATGCGACCGGGCTTTTCCAGCAACAGATCGATGATCTTTCCGACGCAGCTTTCGGCAAAATCCTGCTGCTGCTTCAGAAGCAGAGCCTGCAAGCGCTCAAGCCGTTCGCCTTTGACATGCTCTTCCACCTGCGCACCAAGATCGGCGCCCGGAGTTCCAGGACGCGTGGAATATTTGAACGAATAGGCCTGCGCATAGCCGACCGTTTCCACAAGCCGCAGCGTATCTTCGAAATCCGCATCCGTTTCGCCGGGAAAACCGACGATGAAATCGCCCGACAGGGCAATATCGGGTCGCGCCGTGCGAATGCGCTCGATGAGACGCAGATAGTCGGCCGCCGTATGGCGCCGGTTCATGGCCTTCAGGATCCGGTCGGATCCGGCCTGCACCGGCAGATGCAGATAGGGCATCAGCGCGCGCAGATCGCGATGCGCCTCGATCAGCCGGTCGTCCATGTCGCGCGGATGGCTTGTCGTATAGCGCAGACGGGCAAGGCCCGGAATCTCCGCCAACCGGTAGAGCAGGTCGCCGAGGCCCCAGGCCTCGCCCTTCGGACCCGCGCCATGCCAGGCATTGACGTTCTGACCAAGCAGGGTGATCTCGCGCACGCCGCCCTCCACCAGCCGGCTTGCCTCATCCACGATCTGGGCCAGCGGCCGCGACACTTCGGACCCGCGCGTATAGGGCACGACACAGAAGGTGCAGAACTTATCGCAGCCTTCCTGAACCGTGAGAAAGGCCGTGACGCCACGCAAACGGGTGGCGGCCTTGTCCACCTTCGGCAGGTGCTCGAACTTGTCCTCGACCGCGTAATCGGTCTCGATCACCCGCTCGCCGGCACGGGCGCGCTTCAGGGCCTGCGGCAGGCGGTGATAGGTCTGTGGGCCGATGACCACGTCAACGGCAGGTGCCCGGCGCAGGATCTCTTCGCCTTCCGCCTGCGCGACGCAACCGGCCACGCCGATCATCATCTCGCGGCCATTGGCGGCGCGCTCCTTTTTCATGTCGCGCAACCGGCCAAGCGCGGAATAGACCTTGTCGGCGGCCTTTTCGCGAATATGGCAGGTGTTCAAGAGAACGAGATCCGCCTCTTCCATGCTGTCGGTGGTGACATAGCCATCGCTTGCCAGCGCATCGCCCATGCGCACGGAATCATAGACATTCATCTGACACCCATAGGTCTTGATGAACACCTTGCGCGTGTTGGCAATGTCGGCGCCGGCCTTGGCTGCGGCTGTGAATGTGGCGGTCTGGTCGGTCATGGGCGCTTCTTTACTGCAAGATTGCCCGCATTAGAAGGGATGTTTCACCGGGCGCGGGTCGCAGACGTCATCGATTGTTGGCATAGAGCCGCTGGCGCAACATGTTGCGCAGCCGCTCGACCACCAGCGCGCCTGCCACCTTGCGATGGGTCTCGGCGCGAAACTCGACCACCTCGCCGAAATCCACATCGACCTCCAGCGCTTCAGCCTTCAGCACGCCCATCAGATGCGGCACCATTTCGATATCGCCCGGCCAGGCGGCAATCGGCCGATGATAGCGGCCCATCGGCATGCCATAAAACCCCGTATAGGCAATCGATACCGGCTGGACATAGACAACACCTTCCGGTGAGCCTGGAACGGCGGCCGCCGCTGCGCCAAACAGCGATGATTTCACCTCAAGCAGCCGGTTGCCGTCAGAGGTCGTGCCTTCGGGAAACAGCACGACCAGTTCTCGCGCTGCCAGCCGATCGGCGATCTCGTTCACCTGCTCGCCGGCCTTGCGCTTCTGCTCGCGCACGACAAAGATCGTTTTCTGCAACCTGGCCAGAAGCCCGAACACCGGCCAACCCGCCACTTCCGCCTTGGCGATGAAGACGACATCGGCCACGGCGCCAAGCACGAGGATATCCTTCCACGAGGCATGATTGGCGGCCAGCATCAGCGGCCGGCGGCTTTCCAGCCTGCCATGCTGACGAATGCGGATACCCAGCATATGACAGGCAATGCGGTGCCAAAGGCGCGGCAGGGTGCGGCGCAGCGGCCAATCCAGCCAGAGGGCCAGAAGCTGCAAAGGGATCAGGAACAGCGTCACCAGCGAGAGGGTGACAAAAATGACGCCGATCCGCAGCCGATTGATCACGTGTCGTCCTTGTCGAGCGGGATGCCATAAAGCTCCAGCCGATGGCCGACAAGGCGAAAGCCATGCTCGCGGGCGATACGTTCCTGCAAAGCCTCGATCTCGGCGGAACGGAACTCTATCACATGGCCGGTCTTCACATCGATCATATGGTCATGATGTTCTTCAGGCACCGTCTCGTAGCGCGAGCGGCCATCGCGAAAATCATGCCGCTCGATAATGCCGGCATCTTCGAAAAGCTTGACGGTGCGATAGACGGTGGAAATCGAAATGCGCGCGTCTACCCTTGTCGAGCGCCGATAGAGCTCCTCGACATCCGGGTGATCGTCGGACTCCTGCAGGATGCGGGCAATGACGCGCCGCTGGTCGGTCATCCGCATGCCACGCTCGGCACACAGTTCCTCCAGGGATTTGGTGAGGTCCGTCATCGTGTACCGGCCTTGTATTACAGTCTTGGTCTAAAACAGGGACTAACGAAGATCGCGCCGCATGACAAGCGCTGCCGACCGGGTGCCATCGGCACTTGCATAATAGGCGGGTCGGCGCGCCACCTGCTGGAAGCCCAGACGCTGATAAAGCCCGACGGCGGCGCGGTTGTTTTCCTCCACTTCGAGGAACATGGTTTCAGCACCGCGCTCGACAGCTTCGCGCAGCGCCGCCTGCATCAACCGCCAGCCAAGGCCGCTGCGCGCCACCTTTTCCGTCACGGCAATGGTGAGGATTTCGGCCTCGCCGGCAACCTCGCGCGACAGAACGAAGCCGCCCAGCGGCCGGCTGAAAAACGCATTGGTCTGGAAGGCGGCAAAACCGAAGACGCCGGGCTGCAATAGAAGGCCGGAGATTTCACCATCATTCCACTGCCGGGCAAAGCGCTGACCGTGCAGTTCCGACGCGGCACGGCAATCGCCTTCCTGCAAAGGAACGATATCGAAAAAGGGCTTCCAGCTGAGATAATCGTCAAACATCGGTTCGGTCAGGCGCGGGCGAGTGCAAATCCGTCCTGGGGTTTAGCATCCGGGCCGCGCAGGTAAAGCGGTTTCGGTCGTGCTGCACCAACATCAGCCCTGGCACCCATGCGGGCAACCATGCCGATATCGAAACGGTCGGGCTCACCGGATGGCGCTTCCCCGGCGAGAAGCACCGCTGCCGAGCCGGTCACCGCCGCATCATGCCTCTGCGCCAATTGGCGCAGTTCTTCCAGCGAAAGCGAAAGAGCTTGGCCCAGCGCCTCACCCTTCACATCAAAGGCCTGCGCATAGATCTCATCGCGCTTGGCATCCATGGCGGCAATAACGGCCCGATCCGGATGGTTTGAAAGATAGGTGTTTGCCAGGGTTTCAAGCGTTGTGACACCCGCAACCTCTGCCGGTAGCGCAAGGCCCAGCCCACGCGCGGTCGCAACGCCCACCCGGATACCGGTAAACGAGCCGGGGCCGATGGTGACGGCCACGCGCCCGACAGCCTTCAACGGTAGACGGGCTTTACCCAGCACCTCGTCGATCATCGCCATCAGCCGTTCCGCATGGCCCTTGCCGATACGCTCGGACACTGTTGCAAGCACCGCATCCGCTTCGGCGTCATAGACCGCGGCGGAACAATCCACCCCGGCCGTATCGATGGCGAGAACTATCATCAGAAGATCAGATCGCTTCGACTGCCTGCACTTCGGGGACGAAATGCTTAAGCAGGTTCTGCACGCCATGCTTCAGCGTGGCCGTGGATGACGGGCAGCCAGCGCAGGCGCCCTTCATGTTGAGATAGACAGTCCCCTCGCGGAAACCCTTGAAGGTGATATCGCCACCATCCTGCGCCACGGCCGGGCGCACGCGGCTTTCCAGCAATTCCTTGATGGTGGCCACGATGGTTTCATCGCCGGCCTCGAAAAATTCGCCTTCTTCGTCCGTCACTTCCGCCATGCTGGCCGAGCCGCCCATGACCGGCTGGCCGGACATGAAATGCTCCATGATCGAGCCGAGGATCGCCGGCTTCAGATGCTGCCACTCCTGGGCTTCCTTGCTGACGGTGACGAAATCATAGCCGAAATAGACACCGGTGACGCCGGGAATGGCAAACAGGCGCGCCGCAAGCGGCGAGGCCTGCGCTTCCTCGGTCGAACGGAAATCCGCCGTGCCCTTTTCCATCACGACCTTGCCGGGCAGGAATTTCAGGGTGGCAGGGTTCGGCGTTGCTTCGGTCTGGATGAACATGTGCGGTCTCCTCGGCAGCTTTTCAGCGCCAGTTTAGAATTCTTCCAAAGAAGATAATCCGGTTCAGGTTTGCATTCAAGTGCGCATTTTACCGGAGAGGATCAAGGGTGGCCTTATACCAAGTGTCGATGATAGAAACCTATTGCGCCGGAGCGATTTTGGTTTCCGGCTAGGAGAAAACCGCAGTCGGACCTTTCGGTCCGGCGAGGATTTTCGACAAAGTCCGGGAGGCAAAAGCGCCCGGTCCTTCGCATGGGCCGGATTTCGTTCACCGGCTATGTCGCAATCCTCGACCGATGCGAACAGCATCGCTCTCCGGTATGCTCCTTGCCGGGTGAACGTCTCAGGTCCCACGCAATAGGTTCCTATCATTGACACTTGGTATTAGCACAGCGCGTCGATTTCGTCATTCGTCAGCGTGTCTGGCAGAACGGTGACGGGAATGGGAAAGGCCGTGCCGCGCACAGCAAGCGATGTGACGAGCGGACCGGGACCTTCCTTGGTGGAACCGGCCGCCAGCACCAGGATAGCGATATCCCGGTCTTCCTCGATCACGGCATTGATTTCTTCCGTCGCCATGCCTTCGCGGATGACGATTTCCGGATCGATGCCGATTGAATCGCGCACCTGTTGGGCGGCCTTCGCCATGGCAGCCTCCGCCTCTTCATGGGCCTCGGCGCGCATGATCTGCTCGACACCCAGCCATTGCTGGAAATCGCCTTCCGGAATGATGAACAGCAGAATGAGCCCGCCATTGGAGTTCTTGGCCCGACGCCCTGCATAATGCACGGCGCGCTCGCATTCCGGCGTACCATCGATCACGGCCAGGAACTTGCGCCTATGGCCCTCCATCCGTGAAAGCCGCTTTGAAACCATGACCGCTCTCCTCGCCTACCCGACCTGGTTGTTCGGGCCGAACTTATACCAATCACACAAAATGAAAACCCGCTGATCATGCGTGATCAGCGGGTCTGCCATGCAGAGAAAGTGGCAGGATTTTCAGCGCAGGAAGCCGATGATATCGCTGACTTCGTTCATCACCTTTTCGGCGCGGGCGCCGGCACGCTCGCCGCCATCGCGCAAGATCGCATCGATATGCGTCGTATCGTCCATCAGGCGGCGCATCTCACCGGTGATCGGGGACAGGACATGCACGGCCAGATCCGCCAGCGCCGGCTTGAACACGGAAAACTGCTGGCCGCCGAATTCCGAAATCACCTCCTGCTTGGTCTTGTCGGACAGGGCCGCATAGATGCCCACGAGATTTTCCGCTTCCGGGCGGCCTTTGAGGCCTTCCAGGTCCGAGGGCAGGCCTTCCGGATCGGTCTTTGCCTTGCGGATCTTCTTCAGGATCTCGTCGGCATCGTCCATCAGATTGATGCGCGACAGATCCGAGGGATCGGATTTTGACATCTTTTTCGTGCCATCGCGCAAGGACATGACGCGCGGCGCCGGGCCTTCGATCAGCGGCTCGACCAGCGGGAAATAGCCATGGATCGGCTCCTCGCCCACGACCATATCGACGCCGGTACCGGTCGCGCGGATCTTCTCCTGGAAGTCGATATTGAACTTCTGGGCAATGTCGCGGGCCAGTTCCAGATGCTGCTTCTGGTCGTCGCCGACCGGCACATGGGTGGCGCGGTAGACGAGAATATCGGCGGCCATCAGGCTCGGATAGGCCAAAAGACCGAGCGAGGCATTCTCGCGGTCCTTGCCGGCCTTGTCCTTGAACTGCGTCATGCGGTTCATCCAGCCGATGCGGGCAACGCAATTGAAGACCCAGGCCAGTTCCGCATGCTGCGGCACGGCCGACTGGTTGAAGACGATGTGCTTGACCGGATCGATGCCCGAGGCAATGAAGGCAGCGGCAATCGCGCGGATCTGGCCGCGCAGGTCTTCATGCACGAGCTGTACGGTGATCGAATGCAGGTCCACGACGCAGTAGATGCAGTCGTTATTGTCCTGCAGCGCCACGAATTTGCGGATCGCGCCGAGATAATTGCCGAGATGCAGATTGCCCGTCGGCTGGACGCCGGAAAAAACGAGCGGCTGGAAACTGTTCATGATGTCCTCATCAGGCTGGTGGAGGGCCACAGGCTTTCGGGAAAACAGGTCATCGGAAAGGGTGAAGATCTTTCCGCGTCCTGCCCCTGACGGCCATGGTGCTAACGGCGCGCTTGAAGCACGCCGAAGGGTCAGGGATCAAGAGGCTTGGTCACCAGAGAGCCGATTTCATGGCGGCATAGCCCCTGCGCACTGCCCAGAGGACCTATGCGGCTCAGTGGCGTGAGGGCACAGTGAACCGACCGACTATCGGGTTTTGCCTTGGCACCGCCATAAATGGTTAATGAAAATTAGGATTTAAGGCGAACTAATCACTAATTTGAGCAAATTTATCCTTACTCATGTCACTTTCTGAAACGAAATGCTCCATCACTTTCAACAGCCCCTCGTCTCATGCGGGGCGCCGAGCTGACGGAGATATCATGCGCATCCTGTTTTGCGTCGCGCTGGCCAGCGTCCTGTCCTTCACCAATGCCCTGGCAGCGGAGGACACCGGAGCGAAGAAGCGCCGTGGCAATCTGTTCAAGGAGGATTACAGCGCGACCTATACCGTGCAACGGGTGAGCGTGAAAACCGCCTGCTTCCCGGACCAGCTGGAAGCAATCCTGGCGCATATCGCGTCAGAGACCGGTCGCAAGCCGATCGTCACCTCCGGCCATCGGCCGCGATCCGGCGGTTCGCAGCATACGAGCTGTCTTGCCGCCGATATCCGCGTGCCGGGCGTATCCGACCGCACGATTATTGCCGCAGCCTCTACGGCGCCGGGCATTGGCGGGATCGGGCGTTACTGCAACGGCATCATCCATGTGGATGTCGGCCCGAAGCGCCGCTGGGTACATTGCGGAAAGTCCTGACGGGCCGCAGCTCTCAGGACTTCGGCTCTCAGGTCTTCGGCTTGCGCTTCAGGTTGCGGCGGATCATGCCGAGATCGGCACCGCCGATCAGGAAGGCGCTGGCGAAATAGACGACCATGGCAAGGCCGATCAGCCCAAACAGCGCAATGACCTGCCGCAGCAGCGATGTTTCCGGTTGAAGCCAGACGCCGGCATGACCGAGCGCATAGGTAAGGGCCGCGCACATGATGCCGGTCGCCACCAGAAGCAGGCCGGTGCGCCGTGCAAGCGCCCATTCCCATTTGAGATCGCCGCGATAGAGCAGCGTTGCAAATAAAAGCACGGTATTGATCCAGCCGGCAGCGGCTTCCGCCGTGGCAATGCCGCGCTCGGCGATCAGGGGAAACAGCGTGATGGCAAGGCCTGAATTGACCGCCACCGACAGCATGGTGAAACGCATCGGCGTTTTGGTGTCTTCGCGGGCATAAAAGCCCGGCTGCAGCGCCTTGATGAGCACGAAACCCGGCAGGCCGAGACCATAGATGGCAAGAATAGAGGCGACCACGGCGGTATTGTCCGCTGAAAAGGCGCCGCGCTCATAGAGCACCCGGATGATGGCATCCGACAGAACCCAGATGCCACCGGCCGCCGGCAGTGTCATGAACAGCACGAATTCCAGCGAACGGTTCTGGATACCCGCCGCCTCTTTCATATGGCCGCCCTTCAGCGCCCGCGACAGTTCCGGCAACAGCACGACGCCAACGGCCACACCGACGACGCCAAGCGGCAGCTGGTAGATGCGATCGGCATATTGCAGGGCGGCAATCGCCCCTTCCTTGCTGGACGCAATCGCCTGGCCGATGATCTGGTTGATCTGCGTCACACCGCCAGTAATGGCGGCCGGCACGGCCAGGATCAGCAGGCGCTTCACGTTCGGTGTCATGCGCGGCATGCGGAAGCGGATGCTGATGCCGGCCCTCAGCACGCCGACATAGACGACAGCCAGCTGCAGGATACCCGCCACCAGCACGCTCCAGGCCAGATACCAGGCGGTCTGTGCCGGATCGGAACCCGTCCACAGCGCGTAAAACAGCGCAGCGATCATCACCACATTGAGGAAGACCGGGGCAATAGCGGCAGCAAAGAAATGGTGCAGCGAATTCAGCATGCCGCTCAGCATTGCCGTCAGCGACATGCACATCAGATAGGGAAACATCACCACGGCGAGACGAATGGTGGTTGCCGTCTTTTCCGGATCATCGGCAAAACCGGGTGCGATGATCCAGCGCACCAGAAGCGGCATGGAAAGCTGCATGCCGATGGTGATGATCAGCAGCGCCGAAAACAACACGCCGAAGACTTCCTCGGAAAAGCGCTTGGCACCATCAAGGCCGTTTGCCTCGATTTCCTTGGAAAACAGCGGTACGAAGGCGGCGTTGAAAGCGCCTTCGGCAAACAGCCGACGAAACAGATTCGGAAAGCGGAAGGCGGCGTAGAACACATCGGCCATCGGCCCGGTGCCGAGCGCTGCCGCCATCATCGTTTCGCGGGCAAAGCCGAAAATGCGGCTGCCGAGCGTGGCGCCGCCGACGGTGGCGAATTTCTTGACGAGGCTCATGCGTCCGCCCGGCTCTTGCGCGGCACATTGCCGGTGGTAACAGCTGCCGGGTCCGGTGCGATGATGCCGGACGGCATGCCACGGCGCAATTCGTCCTCCTGTTCGGAGATCACCGTCTTCAACCGTGTCAGGATGGTGCCCTGACGGTTCTCATTGCTGACCTTCTGCCCGACAAGGTCGGTCACATAGAAAGTGTCGATGACCTTTTCACCAAAGGTGGTGATGCGCGCCGAATGGATGTCCAGCGACAGGTCGGCCAGCACCACGGTCATGTCGGCGAGCAGGCCGGTACGGTCAAGGCACTCGACCTCGACCACGGTGAATTTGTTGGACAGCGTGTTGGAGATCGTCACCGAAGGATGCACGGTAAAGGTCTTGTTGCGCTTCTTGGACTTGGCGCGGGTGGCAATGACTTCCGGCAGGCGCTTCTTGCCCGACAGCACGTCCTCGATCATTCGGCCGATCGTGCCGCCACGCCGCAACTCGTCCTCATCGTTCTGGAATTCGCGATTGATGAGAATGGTATCGAGCGCGCGTCCATCCGTGGTGGTGGAGATCTGCGCATCGGCAATATTGGCCCCGGCTGCGGCGCAGGCACCGGCAATGATCGACAGGAGGCGCGGGTGGTCGGGCGCCAGCACGGTGATTTCGGTGATGGCCCGGAAACTATCGGTGCGTACCATGGTCGCCAGAACCTGGCCGGCCTTGTCCGTATCGCGGATGAAGGTGGCATGGCGCACCTGATCTTCCAGCGCGACCGACAGGAGATAGGGCTGATAATGCAGCTTCGAATAGGTCTTGCGATCCTTCTGGCTCCAGTCGCCAAGCGCCTTGGCCAGTGCCTCTTCGGAGGCCTTGGCGCGCTCCTTGCGCGACACTTCCGAAAAGCCGCCCGACAGCAGAAGCTCGGTTTCATAATAGAGCGTGCGCAGAAGCTGGCCCTTCCAGCCATTCCACACACCGGGGCCAACCGCGCGGATATCGCAGATGGTCAGCACCAGCAGCATTTTCAGTCGGTCGAGCGATTGCACGTTTTCGGCAAAATCGGTGATCGTCTTGCGGTCATGCAGGTCGCGCGTCTGGGCCACCATCGACATCAAGAGATGCTGGTCGATCAGCCATGACACCAGTTCCACCTGTTTCGGCTTCAGCCCGAAGCGGGGTCCAAGCTTGCGCGCCACGCGGGCGCCGGCAATCGAATGATCCTCCTGGCGGCCCTTGGCCACATCATGCAGTAGCACAGCGACATAAAGCGCCTCGCGCTCCTCGATATGTGGCAACAGCTTATTGGCCAGCGGATGTTCTTCGGCAAAGCGGCCCTTGTCGATATCCGACAGCGCCTCGACGGCGCGGATCAGATGCTCATCCACCGTATAGTGGTGATACATGCTGAACTGCATCATCGCGACGATCTTGCCGAATTCTGGAATAAAGCGGCCGAGCACACCGGCCTCGTTCATGCGGCGAAGCGTCAGTGCCGGCTCCAGTCGCGAGGTCAGCACAGAGAGGAACAGGCGGTTTGCCTCGGCATTTTCGCGCAGATCGTCATCGATCAGAGACAGGCTGCGGGTAATCGCCTTCAGCGCATCCGGGTGATATTCCAGCCCGTGCAGGTCTGCCACATGAAACAGGCGGATAAGGCTGACCGGATCGCGCTTGAACACATCCGGATCCGCCAGCGCAATGCGCCCCTGGTCTTCGACGAATTCGGCGCTGCCGGGAATTTTCCGCACGCGCTTGCGAAAGCGGGAAATCACGCCGGAAATGCCGGGTGCCGGCTTTGCCTGCTCTTCTTCCAGTGCGGCACAGAGAATGCGGGTCAGATCACCGACATCCTTCGTCACCAGGAAATAATGCTTCATGAAGCGCTCGACGGCCGAAAGGTTCGGGCGGTTGTGATAGCCGAGGCTTTCGGCAATCTCGCGCTGGATATCGAAGGACAGGCGCTCTTCCGCCTTGCCGGTCAGAAAATGCATCTGGCAGCGCACGGCCCAGAGAAAATCCTCGGACTTCTGGAAAAGGCGCAGTTCCTGGCGCGATAGCACGCCAAGCTTCACCAGCTGGGCCGTATCGCGCACGCGGTAGTGATATTTGGCAATCCAGAACAGTGTCTGGATATCGCGCAGACCGCCTTTGCCTTCCTTGACATTCGGCTCCACCAGATAGCGCGTATCGCCGGCCTTCTGGTGGCGCAGGTCACGCTCGGTAAGCTTTGCAGCGATGAAATCCTGACCGCCATGATTGACGATTTCCGCATCGAAACGGGTTTCCAGCTCCTTCGCCAATGCCTTGGCGCCGCAAAGATAGCGCGTTTCGAGGATCGCAGTGCGGATCGTCATGTCCTGCTTGGAAAGCGCGATGCATTCATCCACGGTGCGCGTCGCATGGCCCACTTTGAAGCCGAGATCCCAAAGCACATAGAGGAGAAACTCCACTGCCTTGCGCATGTCCTCGGTATTCTTGGGCGGCAACAGGAACAGGAGATCGATATCCGAGCCCGGCGCCAGCGTTCCACGACCATAACCGCCCACCGCCGTGACCGTCACATGCGGCGCTGCCGTCCTGTAGAGATGCTTGGCAACCGTTTCATAGATGATGCAGATCAGCTGGTCCTGAACCCAGGAAATCCGCTCGGCGCAGTTGAGGCCGCTGCCATCGACAGAAAGTGCGGCGCGCGCCCGGTCGCGGCCTTCATTGCTGGCCCGGCGCAGCACAGGCAGGAGAGCGGCGCGCATTTCCAGAAGCTTGGTCGAACTGCGCCGCGCGATCGTCTCGCATTCCTCGCGCAGATGCGCCAGATCCAGAAGTTCCGAATAATCTATTTCGTGTCTTGCCATGTTATCCTGCCGGTGCGGCTCCCGTATGGCGCTATACCGTTTCGCTGTCGCTTTGCACAATCAAATCGGTCGAATGCCTCAAACCGGCACACTGGTGCTCTTTGCCTTGCCATCCGGTTTCGCCCCCGCGCCACATGCCCTGCCCCGCTGATGTTTCGCAAGACTTGGTTTCCCAGGGGTTACCGGATCAGGCTGCGCGGCGAAGTGCACGCCATTGCGACGGGCTGGCATCAGTCACGCGGCGAAACTCCCGATTGAAGTTGGACTTGGTGGAAAACCCGCAATCGAACATGATCTCGGTCAGCGGCTTTTCGGTCTCTTCCAGCAGCCGGCAGGCTTCCCGGATGCGCCTGTTGTTGACGAATTGCGAGACATTGAGGCCTGTGATCCGGTTGATGGCGATCGACACCTCGCGGGCCGGCAGGCCTGCGCGGCGCGCCAGTTTCGCCAGGCTCAGATCGTCCTGACGATAGAGGTCATTGGCATCAAGGGCGGCTTCCACGCGCGACAACAGCGCCTTATCCGCCACCGTCGGCTGGACGACAGCCACCGTCATGGCCGATCCGCCGCCGCTTCGTGGTTCCGGCGCAAAATAATAGACAAGCACCACGACAATGGCGGCAATATTCATGGCGCTCACCGCAAGCGGCACATAGGCTGGTCCGTAAAGCGCGACAAAAATCGACACCAGGCCATCGGCCAGACCGAAAAACGCCATCAGCCCGGCAGTCAGCCGCGCCGCGCGCAAGGCCGGAATCGTTCGATCCAGCGATGCTTCGGCCACGGCTTCCGGCTCATTCAGCGTCAGCCGGTAAAGAAGCACCGCATAGAACAGAAAAATTGAAACGAGAAGAATATCCACCAGCGGCCAGACAAATGTGATCCCGCAGGCAACCGCAATCGGTGCGCCCAGATGCAGCCAGGAATGGTGGATGGGAGAGGCAGACAGAGCCCGAAAGGCGAGAAAGGCAAGCGGCGGCATGGCTGCCGCAGTGATTGGCTGGACAGGCCCAAGCGCCTCGATACCATAGCCGAAACGCAGGCCGACAATCATGCCCTGCACGGCGTAAGCTGCCAGAAACACAAAGAGATAAAAGCGAGAACCGCCCGTTTCCACACCCCGCAGATTGCGAAAGAGTGTCAGCGCGAAGGCAAGGCCGGCGATGAATGGCAGCGGGACGGAAAGCAAGGAAGCGCGCCTCGATTGGCCTTAGACAGGGTCAAGATGGCCTCTATCATGTTTGAGGTCATCATGCATGGGGAAAGCGGCAAGGTGTGGGGCATCATCACCGCCCCTCCAGCTGTCGGCCTTGTCACCCCAACTGCTTCTTCAGCGCATAAAGCGCATCCATCGCCTCGCGCGGGGTCATGTCATCGGGGTTGAGCGCCTTCAGCGCCTCCTCGACCTTGGACGGTCCCCGCCTTTCCTGTTCCTTGCGCACCGCCACCTGAAACAGCGGCAGGTCATCGATCAACTGGCTTGCCGGGTTCTTGCGGTCGGCATCTTCCAGTCTGTTCAGCACATCGCGGGCGCGCGAAACGACTGCATCAGGCAGGCCGGCAAGCTTTGCCACCTGGATGCCATAGGAACGATCGGCCGCACCGGGCCCCACTTCATGCAGGAAGATGACATCGCCATCCCACTCCTTCACCCGCATGGTGGCATTCGACAGCCGTCCAAGCTTTTCAGACAGCGCCGTCAACTCATGGAAATGCGTGGCAAACAGGCCCCGGCAGCGGTTGGCCTCATGCAGGTGCTCGACGGACGCCCAGGCAATCGACAGACCGTCGAAGGTTGCCGTGCCGCGTCCGATTTCATCGAGGATGACCAGCGAACGGTCGGTTGCCTGGTTGAGGATGGCAGCGGTTTCGACCATTTCCACCATGAAGGTGGAGCGACCGCGCGCCAGATCGTCGGAGGCACCGACGCGGCTGAAAAGCCGATCGACGACGCCGATCTGTGCTGCATGGGCCGGCACGAAGGAGCCCATCTGCGCCAGAATGGCAATCAGCGCATTCTGGCGCAGGAAGGTCGATTTACCGCCCATGTTCGGGCCGGTGAGCAGCCAGAGCGCGCCAAACCCGCCATCGCTATTGGGCGATAGATCGCAATCATTGGCAATGAACGAGCCCGAGGATTGCCGGCGCAGCGCCTGCTCGACCACGGGATGGCGACCGCCCTCGATGTTGAACTGGCGCGAGCCATCCACCTGCGGCCGGCAATAATTCCATTCCTCCGCCAGAAGCCCGAGGCCTGCCGCCACATCGATGATGGCAAGTGCGCGCGCGCCGGCCTTTACCGCATCGGCTGATGCCAGCACCGCTGCCGTCATGCGCTCGAAGGCGGCAAGCTCGATAGTCAGCGCCCGGTCGGCGGCATTGGCGATGCGGGTTTCCAGATCGGCCAGCTCGGTCGTGGTAAAGCGCATGGCGTTCGCCATGGTCTGGCGATGGATGAAGCGGGCCTTGGCGTCCGGCGTATCGATCATAGGGCCGGCATTGCCGGCGGTCACCTCGATGAAATAGCCGAGCACATTGTTGTGCTTGATCTTCAGCGACTTGATGCCGGTCTCTTCGGCATATTGCAGCTGCAGGCCGGCAATCACACGCCGCGACTGGTCGCGCAGGGCCCGCACCTCGTCCAGCTCTTCATGGGCGCCGTCACGCACAAAGCCGCCATCCCGCTTCATCAGCGGCATGTCATCAGACAGCGTTTCGGCCAGCAATTGCTCGACCTCGGCCGGCAGCGCCTGCAGATCGATCTGCGCCTGCGACAATTCTTCCGGCAAAAGTGCGACCGACAGCAGATCAAAGACGCGTCGCGCAGCGGCAAGCCCCTGGCGGATGGCATCGAGATCACGCGGACCGCCCCGATCCAGCGCCAGGCGCGACAAAGCACGCGGCATGTCCGGCACATGTTTCAGCGCGGCGCGCAGATCGGAACACAGCGATGGCTCGTCGATCAGGAAGGCCACGCTATCGAGCCGACGACTGATTTGAGCCGGATCGGTGAGCGGCGACATCAGCCGTTCGGACAGCAGCCGCGCGCCGCCGCCGGTCACGGTGCGGTCGATCGCCTTCAACAGCGAGCCGTCGCGATCGCCAGACAGCGTGCGCGTCATTTCCAGATTGGCACGGGTGGCCGGATCGATGAAGAGGGTAGAGCCGCCGCTTTCCCGCTCCGGCGCGCTCAAGGGCGGGCGCTCGGCAATCTGGGTCTTTTCGACATAGGCGACGGCCGCTGCCGCTGCGGCAAGTTCGCTGCGCGAAAACGTGCCGAAGCCATCCAGCGTGCCGACGCCGAAATAGCGCGTGATACGGTTTTCCGCCGTCGCACTGTCAAACAGCACGCCCGGTTGCGGCACGGCCACGCGGCCGAGAATGTCGAAGGTCGTCTTCAGCTCTGGATCATGAAAGACCGTATCGGGCACGATCAGCTCGCGCGGCTCGATGCGCAGGATATCGGCCAGAAGCCGAAGCGGCGTGGTTTCCGCCACCCGGAAGACGCCGGTCGAGATATCGATCCAGGCCAGCGCCATCAGCGTTTCGCTTCCCCCGCGAATGCGGGCAAGCGCCATCAGATAATTGGATTCAGAGGGCGAAAGAAGCTTGTCCTCCGTCAGCGTGCCGGGGGTAACAAGCCGCACCACATCGCGCTTCACGACGGATTTGGAGCCGCGCTTGCGCGCTTCTGCCGGATCTTCCACCTGTTCGCAGACGGCGACGCGGTAGCCGAGCGAAATCAGCCTTTGCAGGTAATCATCGGCGGCATGGATCGGCACGCCGCACATCTGGATGTCCTGGCCCATATGCTGGCCACGCTTGGTCAGCGTAATGCCGAGCGCACGGGCCGCCTCCACCGCATCCTCGAAGAACAGCTCGTAGAAATCGCCCATCCGGTAAAAGAGCAGCGAATCCGGGTTGTTCGCCTTGATCTCGATATACTGCTCCATCATCGGAGTGGCCGTGGCACGGCTTTCCGCAGACATCAGCGCGGCTGTATTCAAGGTTTCTGAGATAGAGCGTTCCAAGGATTTCCCGGTGGTTTTCTGTTGCGCGCAGTGAACCGCGACCTTATCGATTATGCCCGGGACAATACAACAGAGCGCGTCCGAAACTCGGGCGATGCCCACAACATGCTGGAGGAGACATGTCTGCCAAGGAAACCCGCCCGACCTCGGGCGAGCCCCGTAAGCGCGCCTCTGTGACGGAGCAGGAAGCGCTCGACTTTCACAGCAGCGGCCGCCCCGGCAAGCTGGAAATCACGCCGACCAAGCCGATGGCCACCCAGCGCGACCTGTCGCTGGCCTATTCGCCAGGCGTTGCCGTGCCGGTGAAAGCCATCGCAGCCGACCCGGAAACCGCTTACGACTACACGACGCGCGGCAATATGGTCGCCGTCATTTCCAACGGCACGGCCATTCTTGGACTTGGCAATCTCGGTGCGCTGGCCTCCAAGCCGGTGATGGAGGGCAAGTCCGTTCTCTTCAAACGCTTTGCCGATGTCGATTCCATCGATCTGGAAGTCGATACGGAAAATGTCGACGAATTCATCAATTGCGTGCGGTTTCTCGGCCCATCCTTCGGCGGCATCAATCTTGAGGATATCAAGGCGCCGGAATGCTTCATCATCGAAAGCCGCTTGCGCGAGCTGATGGATATCCCGGTCTTTCACGACGACCAGCATGGAACGGCGATCATTGCAGCCGCCGGTCTCATCAACGCGCTGGAGCTGACCGGTCGCGACCTGAAGACCACCAAGCTCGTCTGCAATGGCGCAGGCGCTGCCGCCATCGCCTGTATCGAGCTGATCAAGGCCATGGGCTTTGCGCCGGAAAACATCATTCTTTGCGATACCAAGGGCGTCATCTACCAGGGCCGCACCGATGGCATGAACCAATGGAAGAGCGCGCATGCCTGCAAGACCGGCCATCGCACGCTGGAACAGGCCATGGAGGGCGCCGACGTGGTGCTCGGCCTGTCGCAGAAGGGCGCCTTCAGCGTCGAGATGATCCGTTCCATGGCCGACAAGCCGATCATCTTCGCCATGGCCAATCCCGATCCCGAAATCACGCCGGAGGAAGTGGCGCGCATTCGCGATGACGCGATCATGGCAACCGGGCGCTCGGACTATCCGAACCAGGTGAACAATGTTCTCTGCTTCCCCTATATGTTCCGTGGTGCGCTGGACGTGCGGGCACGCCAGATCAACGACGCCATGAAGATTGCCGCCGCAAGGGCGCTGGCGGATCTGGCACGCCAGGATGTGCCGGATGATGTTGCCGCCGCCTATCAGGGTGTACGTCCACGCTTTGGGCCGCAATATATCATTCCCGTTCCGTTTGATCCGCGCCTGATTTCGGCAATCCCCGTGGCGGTTGCCAAGGCCGCCATGGACAGCGGCGTGGCACGCAAGGCAATTGCCGATCTCGATGCCTATGGCCGCCAGTTGTCGGCACGGCGCGACCCGATTGCCGCCACCACACAGGGCATTTACGAGCAGGTGCGCCGCAGACCCAAGCGCGTGGTGTTTGCCGAGGCCGAAGAAGAGCAGGTGATGCGCGCCGCCGTGTCCTTCAATGCGCAGGGACTGGGCACCGCCATCCTGCTCGGCCGCGACGACATCATCCGCTCGACGGCCGAACGCGCCGGCATCGAGCTTGACCGTCCGGGCATCGAGATTGTCAACGCACGGCTTTCCACCCGCGTGGAAGCCTATATCGACTATCTCTATGCAAGGCTTCAGCGCGAGGGCTATCTGCAACGCGACGTACAGCGCCTGATCCACAACGACCGCAACCATTTCGCCGCATGCATGGTGGCGCTGGGTGATGCGGATGCCATGGTGACCGGCACGACGCGCAACTATGCCACAGCGCTTGCGGATGTTCGCCGCTGCATCGATGCAAAGCCCGGCCACAAGGTGATCGGCGTCTCCATCATCGTTTCGCGCGGGCGTACCGTCTTTGTCACGGATACGGCCGTGCATGACATGCCCTCTGCCGAGGATCTGGCCGATATCGCGGTGGAAGCGGCCCGCATGGCGCGGCGCATGGGCTATGAGCCGCGCGTCGCCATGCTTGCCTATTCCACCTTCGGCCAGCCGCGGGGTGAACGCTCCGAGCGGGTGCGCGAAGCTGTGAAGATACTCGACCAGCGCCGTCTCGATTTCGAATATGATGGCGAGATGGGGGCCGATATTGCACTGAATACCACGCGCATGGAGCAATATCCCTTCACACGGCTTTCCGGCACGGCCAATGTTCTGGTGATGCCGGCCATCCATTCGGCGGCGATTTCGACACGCATGCTGGAGGAACTGGGCGGCTCGACGCTGATCGGCCCGCTGCTTGTCGGTCTCGACAAGTCGGTACAGATCACCTCGATGGGCGCCAAGGATAGCGATATCGTCAATATGGCAGCGATTGCCGCCTATAATGCCGGCATGTGAGCCTTCTTGCTGACAGGACCCGAGTGGATTAAGCTTCCGGGCTGAAGTCCACTCGGGTGCCTGCCATGAAGACTGTCACTATAAAGCACGCCCAAACCCATCTGTCCCGCCTTGTCGAGGAGGCAGCAAATGGCGAAGCTTTCGTGATTGCCAAGGACGGCAAGGCCATGGTGCAGGTGATGCCGCTGCCGGTAGACGAGAAACCCGTTTCGAAAACGAAGCGGCGGGCAGGGTTTCTGAAAGGCCAAGCCACCGTCCCTGATGACTTCAACAGCATGTTTGCCAAGGAAATCGAGGAGATGTTCTACGGCGAGCCGAAATGAAGGTTCTTCCTGATACGCATATTCTCATGTGGTTTGCAGATGACGCCCCGCGCCTGACCAATGAGATGCGCAATCTGCTCGAAGATGACGAGAATGATGTGTTCTTCAGTGCGGCAAGCTTATGGGAACTGACGATAAAACGTGCTTTGAGACGGGACGGATTCAATGTCGAACCGCGGTTGCTTCATAGGGCTCTTCTGGCGAATGGCTTTAAGGAAGTAGCCGTGAATACGCAGCACGCCTTCGTTCTCGAAACCCTGCCCCTCATCCACAAGGACCCCTTCGACCGCATCTTGATTGCGCAAGCCATCAGCGACGGCATGCTTCTCCTGACATCGGATGAAACGGTGGCCAAATACCAGGGACCGATCCGGCTGGTTTGAACAAGGCTACTAGATTCAACTGGCGAAGCGACCGGCATCGGCACCGTAATAGTTGATATAGCGACCGGAAATGGATTCGATCGGCAGCACCACCAGCACATCGGTGGTGTTGAAGGCCTGATCGACGACGGCACCATTGCCGATCATGGCGCCGAGCCGCAGATAGCCCTTGATCAGCGGCGGCATGGCCATCAGCGCCCGCTTCGGGTTGATGGCTTCGGCAGGCATTAGATCCATTTCGCAATGCAGTTCGGGGCGGGCGGATGCGGCCCATTCACCCTTGGCAAGCACCGACTGGTGGAGGAAAGACAGAGCCAGCGCGTGGCTTTCCGGTTGCACGCCGGGGAAGGATGCGCAGCCGAACAGGGCATGCATATTGTGGCGCAGCGCATAGGCCCAATTGCCCTGCCAGAGAAGTTCGACCGTGCGCTTGGTGCGATAATGCGGCAGCACGCAGGAGCGCCCCAGTTCCATGAAGCGCTTGCCCGGATGGCGTGCCAGCAAGGGCTCGATATCAAATTCAGACGATGAATAGAATCCGCCATGCGCCATGGCCACATCCTGGCGCAGAAGCCGGTAAGTGCCGACGATCTGGTCTTCCGGATCGCCATCAATGGCCGTATCGACCACCAGAAGATGGTCGCAGATCTCGTCGAAACTGTCCATGTCGCGCTTGCGCCGCATGGCATCCTGCGGCAGCTGCGCATGCATTTCCTCGACGAAAACGCGGTAGCGCAGCGCCTGGGCCGCATCGACTTCGCGGGCCGAGCGAGCAAGCCGCGTCTCCAGCGTACCGATGCGTCCGAGGATCTCGGAGCGAGCCAGCGTCAGCACGCGTGGATGGTCAACGTCCAACGCGACGTCACGTTCGATGAAGTCAATAGTCATTTCGATTCACCCGTCCCCAGTATTCTCCCCATAAAACACCGATCTGCGACAGGAAAGTGACATGGATCCTGCGCAAGGCAGGGACGCGCATCAGTAGAGGGCTTTCACGATGCATCGCGCAGGGGGCGCGCCGAAAGAACCGAGCGGACCTCTTCCAGCAATTGCTGCGGATCGATGGGTTTTTGAAGCACACGCCGTGCACCGCCGGCCATGACGCGATCGGTGACATTGCTATCGGTCTCGCCACTCAGAACCAGAAGCGGCGCCGATGCATTTGCGGCACGACCGCCCCGGCCAAGCAGCGGCAGGACATCTGCCAGGTCGCCATCCGGCATGTGGATATCCGATATGATGAGATCGGTATGGCCATCCGCCAGCGCTGCCTTCTGCAGGGCTGCCAGATCCGAGACATGATGCACGATGCAGCCAGCCTTGCGCAGTACCGCCCCCACCATCATGGCGCTGACCGGATCGTCTTCGGCCAGAAGCACCGAGAGCCCCACGTGCCGACGGTCGGTCTGGGCGGCTTGCGGCTCCGCGATGGCCGAGGCCAGCTGGCGGCCGGCGGCACCGCCGAGACGTCCGCGCAGCACATCGACCAGCGATTGTTCGCGCAGCGGGCGGATCAGCCAGGCATCATAGACATCCCAGGGCTGCGTCCCGCGTTCCTCGGGGCTGACAAGAAGAATGCGGCGCAGGTCCTGCGCGGCGGGTCCCATCTGTTCAAGGCCACAGATGCGATGATCGACCACCATGTCGGTAAAGGCGACCCCCTGGCGTTCCATCTGGGCGATGGCCCAATCGGCCTCTTCGACCGATTTCACATGACGGCAGCGGCCGCCCAGGGTTTCGATCGTTGCAAATGTTGCCGTGGCCGCCGGGCCAACAGGCGCCAGAAGCAGGACGCGCGAGGAGCGCAAAAGCAGCATTCGGTCGCTGCCTTCCTTGCCAGCTTCCGCAGACAGAGCCGGAAAGCGGATGGAGAAGGTAGTGCCCACGCCCTTTTCGCTGGCCACAGAGAGCGAGCCGCCGAATTCATGCAGAATGCGGGCGGAAATCGACAAGCCAAGGCCTGTGCCGCCGCTGCGTTCATCTGCCGTGCCTGTTTGCTCGAACTCGCC
Source organism: Rhizobium sp. FY34 (assembly GCF_005222845.1). GTDB lineage: Bacteria > Pseudomonadota > Alphaproteobacteria > Rhizobiales > Rhizobiaceae > Neorhizobium. The sequence continues at coordinate 143,815 of NZ_STFZ01000008.1, forward strand.
AAAAATCCGCTGGCGTTCCTCGGCTGTCATGCCGGGACCGGTATCGGCAACGGTGATGACGATGTCGCGTCCATCCAGGTTGACACGGATGAGCACGCCACCGATCTTGGTGAACTTGACCGCATTGCCGATGACGTTGAAAAGAACCTGGCGCAGGCGCGCCGGATCGAAATCCATCAGGCTCGGCACGTCGAAGGAGACCGTTGAGCCGATCTCGATGCCCTTCTGATGCGCCCTCGGCGCCAGCATTTCCACGACGCTTTCCAGAAGCTGGCGCAGGTTTTCCGCACGGCTATTGAGACGAAAGCGGCCTGCCTCGATGGTGGAATAGTCGAGAAGGTCATCGACCAGCTGCGCAAGTGCCGATCCGGCCTGGCGAATGCCGCCGATATAGTTCTTCTGCTCCAGCGTCAGAGCCGTCTGGTGCAGCAATTGCCCCATGCCCAGAATGCCGTTGAGCGGCGTGCGCAACTCATGCACCACGGTTGCCAGCTGCCGGCTCTTGGCAGCGCTCGCCTCCTCGGCATGCAGGCGTGCTTCCTCGCGAAGATGGGCCAGATGGCGTTCGGCCGTGACATCGCGGGCGGCGCTGAGGATCATCAGATCGCGGCTCACCGCATCGCGCACCACGACATCCTGCCAGGCGTAGATTTTCACGCCCTCACCGCTGGCAATCTCGATATCGCGCGGCTGCGCCAAGACATCGCAGGACAGTGGCAGGCCAAGTGCTTCGAGCGTCTGTCCCTGCGGGTTCGGGCAGCCGGTCGCGGTGCGAAAGCTGCGGTTTGCCGCCTGGACCATGCCATCCAAAGAGCGCACCACCGCTGGAATGGCAAGAAGATCATTGCTTTCAAGGAAAGATCGAGAACCGGCCGAAAGAAGCCCATCGGCGCAAGAGGGTGAACCAACCCCGGTATCCACCGCTTCAACCCCTGCCTCCAGGCCAGCGAAGCGGCTCATGGCGCCCACGCGGTTGAGAAAGCTTGCCAGAACACTCGTTTGTGCCGAAGGTTGGCGGCGCGGCAGTTCCACGGGTGCAACACCCGGTCCCACGGGTGCCACAGTCTGGTCGGTGGTATCCGAACCAAACGCGGATCGAAGTCGGGCCTGCAGGTCGGCAAGTTCGCGCATGCTGCGTGCAGTAACACAGCTTTCCTTCATTTTTACTTACGACGCCGCAGTCAATTGTGACTGCGGCTCGTTATTTTGCACTTTCCTTGCGCCTGGAATGCAAAATCTCGTCCAAAATGACACAGCCAGCCCCGACGGTGATGAAACTATCGGCCAGATTGAACACAGCAAATGACCAGGTCTGTGTATAGAAGAGGATGTAATCCACCACATGGCCATAAACGAGCTTGTCGATGATATTGCCAAAGGCGCCGGCGATGATGAAGGCAAAGCCGGCATGGGCAAATGGCCGGTCCTTTGGCGTGCGGCGCCAGAGCCAGAGCACGAAGATGACGATCAACACCCGCATGCCGATGATGAACGAACTGTCCAGATGATCGAGCATGGAGAAGGCGACGCCGAGATTATAGGTCCGGTAGAGCGCCAAGAACGGAATGACCGGCACCATTTCCTGCAATGGCAGATAGGCCTCCACGGCAATCTTGATCAACTGGTCGGCCAGCACTGCCAGCACAACAAAGACAAAGATCGGCAGCGGCCGGGAAAACAGCGTGGGCTTTACTTCGCTCGTCGTCATTTGGCCTCCAGCGCCAGGAGATGGCGACGTGCCTCAAACAGCATTACGGCGGTTGCCACGGCCAGATTGAGCGAATCCGCCCTGCCCTCCTGCGGAATGCGCGCCAGGCGATCGGCCGCTCCCGCCAGCTGTTCCGGCAGGCCTGATTGCTCATTGCCCATCAGGAGAATGGTCGGCTTCTTCCTGTAGTCGATGGTGCGATAGTCGACAGAGCCCGCCAGATGCGTGGCGACGATCTGCCCGCCGGATTTCCGGCTCCAGGCGAGAAAATCATTCGGCACGGCGCGGTAAAGCGGCATGGCGAAGATCGAGCCCATGGTGGCCCGCACCGTTTCCAGCGAAAAGGGATCGGTCGATTCGCCGACCAGGATCACGCCCGAAGCGCCCGCCGCATCCGCCGTGCGGATGATCGTGCCGAGATTGCCCGGATCACGCACGCGGTCGAGCGCCACGAAGGTCTGGCCCTGCTCAGGGTGAAGATCCTCCAGGCGCTGCCATTGCTGCTCGAAGATGCCGACCACCATTTGCGGATTATCGCGACGGGTGACCGACGAGAGAACCTTTTCGCTCACCTCCAGCACCAGACCGCCACGCGCCACGGTCTTGGCCGCCACCTGCTCCACCAGCGGCTTGCCCTTGGCCGCCTTGGCATAGACCAGAGTGCGGATGGTCCAGCCCAGTTCCAGCGCGTCGATGACGAGCTTCAACCCCTCGGCCATGAAGGTGCCGCTTTCCTCGCGGTCCTTCTTGTTGGAGAGCGCCTTGATATCCTTGATAATCGGGTTGGAAAGGCTGGTGACTTCCTTCACCTGGCCCACCCGGCCAGTGCCGGGGCGTCCGGCCATGCTGCGCTCGTCGTCGTTCATGGGTTCACCCAGCGGCTGAAAAGAGATGTTGAAAGGGCACGGCCACGCGTCTGGCCATCAAGGCCTGCCTCGCGGATCACCAGTTCGCCCGATTCGACGATGCCACCGGCACCGCGCATGGTTTCGCGCATCAGTTCATGGATGGAATAGAAGCTGGCGCGGATGGAATAGGCCGTCAGCACGAGGCCGATGGCCTTTGGCGACAGGATCTGGCGGCAGACATCCAGCATCAGCGGCAATTGTTCAAAGAGATGGAAGACCTCGCCATTCGGGCCACGACCGAATTTCGGCGGATCGGCCAATATGATGTCATAGCTATTGCCGCGCCGTTCCTCGCGCAGGATGAACTTCATGGCATCCTCGCAGATCCAGCGGATCGGCGCCTTGTCGAGCCGCGACAGCGCCTGGTTCTCGCGGGCCCAGCCGATCGCCTTTTTCGAGGCATCGACATGCGTCACTTCAGCACCGGCAGCGGCGGCCACCAGCGAGGCAACACCTGTATAGCCGAACAGGTTGAGCACCTTCACGGGCCGCCCGGCTTTTTCCGCCTGTTCCTTCACCCAGGCCCAATGGACGATCTGCTCGGGAAAGACGCCGACATGGCGAAACGCGGTAAAGCGGCCAAGGAAATCAACGTCGAGCAGCGAAAGCGGCCAGGTTTCACCAAGGGCGGCGCGGGGAAAACGCCAGCGCCCCATGCCATCTTCATCCGTATCGCCGGTGAAAATGGCATCGGCATTTTCCCAGACATGCGCGGGTAGCGTCGGCTGCCACAGCGCCTGGGCTTCCGGCCGCACCACACGGTAATCGCCATATTGCTCAAGCTTCAGCCCGGCGCCGCTGTCGATCAGGTGGAAATCGCCGGCTCCGCCGGATTCCAGAATAACAGGCACGCGTTCCATCGGCAGATCGCCGCTGCGTGGCAGAAGCGGCCGGGTTTCGGCAGCGATCTGCTTTGCCTGGGCACCCGCATCAGGTTTTTCCGTCTTCAGCGCCTTTTGCGGACGCGACGAGGATCGGGTTTCACCACCATCGCGACGCTGCGGCGTGGCCGGCTTTTGATTGGAACGCGGCGCAGGCCGCTCAGGTTTCTTGTTCAACGCGTCAATCCGCTGTCTTTAAGGCTTTGCCGTGCAAATAGCATTGGCACGGCCCTTGGCAAAGCGCTTTCCCTTCTGCGATACAGGAAGGTGAAGGGTCTGCGGGGAGGCAGGCTCGGGAGGACGATCATGGATATCAGTGGTGAAGAGCGAATTGCGGCACCGCGTACTGTCGTGTGGGAAGCGTTGAATAATCCAGACATCCTGCGCCAGTGTATTCCCGGCTGTCAGAGCCTGGAACAGACATCACCGACGGAACTGGCCGCCACCGTTAGGCTGAAGATCGGCCCGGTCTCCGCCAGCTTCAACGGCGAAGTGACGCTGGGCGATATCAAGGCGCCGGAAAGCTACCGGATTTCCGGCGAAGGCAAGGGCGGCATTGCCGGCTTTGCCAAGGGATTTGCCGATGTCGTGCTGGTGGAGCAAGGTTCCGAGACGATCCTGACCTACAAGGCCGAGGCACAGGTGGGCGGCAAGCTGGCGCAACTGGGTTCACGCCTCATCGGATCCACTTCGCAGAAGCTCGCGCAGCAATTTTTCGCCAATTTCAACGCCGCGCTGACGACACCCGCCACCGAGCTGTGAGGCATCCGGTGACGGCGGATCAATCGTCAGGCTTTTGCGGCAGGCACCAGAGCTTTTGTATCGCTGCTGCGCTTGGCATCCGGGCGAACACGGTCCTTTTGCCACTGCAATGCGGCGCGCGCTTCCGTGCGCACCTGCTTGCGGTATTTCGCCTGGGCAAGCCAGGTGGCGGCTGAGCCGATCAACATGCCGACCAGCAAAGCGAGAAACAGAAAGACGAAAAACGGTCCGGAGAGGGAAAGAACCTGATCACTGGGCTGGAACGGATTGAGCGCCAGCGTCACGCTCTGGCGATTGGCAACGCATAGCACTATCAGAATTATGGCGAGCGGTATGAAAACCAACAGGCTGACGATTTTCTTGATCCGGTTCATCACATGCTCCCGACAGATGCAGCCTTGACCGCGCCAGAAGGCGCAGCCGTTTCGATCAGAAGAATAGAACGCAAGCAGGCGCTTTCAAGGCCAAGGCGCAACCCTGCGTCACTCGCGATCAATCATCCTCATCGACCAGATCGGGATTGAGCCGCTCGCGCAGTTCCTTACCCGTCTTGAAGAACGGAACCCACTTTTCCTCGACGAAGACCGTATCGCCGGTGCGTGGATTGCGACCGGAGCGCGCCGGCCTGTTCTTGACGGAGAAAGCGCCGAAACCGCGCAGCTCGACACGATTGCCGGCGGCCAACGCATCGGTGATCTCATCGAGAACGGCATTCACAATATTCTCGACGTCGCGGTGGTAGAGGTGCGGGTTGCGGGCCGCAACAATCTGCACCAGTTCTGACTTGATCACGGCTTCCCCCTGAAAGGATTGAATTTTCAATCCTTACCAACCTGCCAAACGGAGACAAGACCGTCAAGGAACAAGTTCCGGCCAAGCCAATTCTGGACCGCGGACGGTGCGCCTGCCGGATCAAAACCGGCCAGACGGGCAAGACCGCTGATGGCGGAGGTCAACGAGAGAAGGTTGCTGTCCTCTTCCCGTTTCCATTCGACGATCGGCAGATCCTGCGAAAGGCCGCGCGAGGTGAGGTAGGCGCGGATCTCCGGCGTGCCGCCGAGCGCATCCACCAGCTTGACCTTCAGCGCCTGACGGCCGGTGAAGATCGAGCCATCGGCCAGACGCAGCACCTCTTCGCGCGGCAATCCCCGGCGTTCCGCCACCAGATCAACGAACCAGTCATAGCTGTCCATGACCATGGCACGGATCATTGCCTTGGCATCTTCGCTGGGCGCGTGAAAAGGCGAAGGCTCGGCCTTCAGGGGCGCCGATTTGATTTCCTCCAGCGAAACACCGATCTTGTCGAGAAGGTCTTTGGCCTGTGGATATTGGAAAATCACGCCGATCGAACCGGTGATCGAGCTTTCGCCGGCAATGATCGTGTCGCCGGCAGAGGCGATCATATAGCCCGCGGAAGCTGCCAATGTGCGAATATCGGACACGACCGGCTTTTCCGCAGCCACGGCACGCAGCGCCTTGTAGATCCTCTCGCCGCCATAGGTCGTGCCGCCAGGCGAGGAAATCGACACCACCAGCGCCTTGACATTGGAACTGCGGCGGATCGTATCGAGCCGCTCCAGCAATTCACGATCATCGGTAATCACGCCGGAAATATCGACACGCGCCACATGCGCACGGCCAGTTCCTGCGCCCCGCTCGCTGAGCGTCGCATAGAAGGTGAAGCCGACGGCGACCAGAAGCACGGCCACCGCCACACGCCAGAAGGTGAGCTTGCGGCGCAACTGCCGACGGTCCGCGATTGCCTGTTGATCCATCGATCATTCCTTCATGTCCAAAGAGGGCTTGCGGAGAGCTCCGACCCAGCCGAATCGCCCTGCCCGCAAGCGCGACCCCCGCCCATTTCTATGTCGGCTGGCTACCTGCAAACTCCGCCGATACCAACTCAGACCCTAATGTGCCGGCACAGCCTTCGCAAGAGAATGCGGCATGGCTACACCAGTCGCCAATGGAATTGCCGCAGAATCCGCGTTATCGAAAATGTCTGCTTGGCAGGTCGCGCCATCGTGACTACACGTGTTTGTGTCGCTCATTATTGTTTGTTGATAAACAAATGCCATATTGGGCGCCGAAGGAAGTTCCGGACCGAATGCGGCCACGCCCGCGACCGAGATGGCCACATAGGTTTTCATGCTGCAAAAACTGATTCGTACATCACAGGATATGCCTGAAGCCGCTGCGACGGGTGACGCCTACAAGGCGGCGCTTGCGCATTCGCGGCATGTGCGACGCTTGCGCATTATGCTGCCGGTAGCGGCCGCCGTCATTTCGGCCATTTTTATCGCCGTCTCCTTCGTGCGGGCCTACCTGCCCGAAAATATCACCATCCAGAGCGCCAAGATCGAGGACGGCAAGATCGTCATGGAAAGCCCGGCCATTGCCGGCCGCAATGACAAGGGCATGTCCTATTCGATGACCGCCACCCGCGCGCTCCAAGATCTCCTCAATCCGAACATGATCACTCTGGAAAATGTCAAGGCGGCCATGCCGCTGAATGATGATGTAGTTGCACGCGTCACAGCGCAAGGCGGCATTTTCGATCGTTCGGCCGATCGCCTGGACATGAACAAGCCCTTCCAGGTGGACCTCAGCAACGGTATCACGGCCAATTTTGAGGATGCCGTTCTCGACGTACCGCGCAGCATGATGGAGACATCCGCTCCGGTACGGATTACGATGGAGCAGGCGTCGATTGTTGCGAAGTCGATGAAGATAACAGATAACGGTAAAACCATCCTCTTTGCGGGTCAGGTCCAGGTCAATCTGGCAGGCTCCGCACTCACCCATCAAGGCAACAAGAGCCCGGCCCCATGACCCTTCGCCGTCCCAACGCCCATTCGATCCTTTCCTGTCTTGCAGCCGGCATGGCGCTTGCTGCGCTGGCTTCGCCCGCGCTTGCCCAGTCTTCCACCACCAAGAAGATGGATGGTATGAAGCTGTCCAATGACCAGCCCATCCAGATCCAGAGCGATCAGCTCGAGATCAAGGACGAGGAAAAGAAGGCTTATTTCACCGGAAATGTGGAAGTCGTGCAGGGCGCGACGACCATGAAGACGACGAAGATGACCGTCCTCTACAAGGGCGAAGGCTCGTCGGTAACGGCCGGCGATACCGATATCGACAAGATTTACATGGACGGCAAGGTTCTCATCACGTCAGCCGCCCAGCAGGCGACAGCCGAGAACGGCGTGTTCGACATGGCAACGCAAACCTTCGTGCTGACCGGCAAGCAGGTTGTGCTGTCCGATGGCGCCAATGTGTTCCGTGGCTGCAAGCTGACCGTCCTGATGAACACAGGCGAAGCCAAGCTCGACAGTTGCGGTGGCCGCGTCGAGATCATGCTCGACCCCAAGTCCCGCCAGAAGCCTTAAGCAAAAGTAACCAGACACGATGTCCCTGTTTTCCCGGCGCCCCGAGGCGGTCGCACCCGAAGGTTTCGACCCGCGCGACAAGGCACGCTATGACGGCACGCTGATCGCGCATGGCCTGACCAAGACCTATGACACGCGCCGCGTCGTCAACGGGGTCTCCATGATCGTACGGCGTGGCGAGGCTGTTGGCCTGCTCGGCCCCAATGGCGCCGGCAAGACCACCTGTTTCTACATGATCACAGGGCTTGTCGCGGTCGATGAGGGCATGATTGCCATCAACGGCAATGACGTGACGCGCATGCCGATGTATCGCCGGGCACGCCTCGGCGTCGGCTACCTGCCGCAGGAAGCCTCGATCTTTCGCGGGCTAACCGTGGAAGAAAACATCCGCGCCGTGCTCGAAGTGCATGAATCGGACCGCAAGAAGCGCGAAAACAAACTCAACGAACTGCTGGAAGAGTTCCATATCAGCCGGTTGCGCAAATCGCCTGCCGTGGCGCTCTCCGGCGGCGAGCGTCGGCGCCTTGAAATTGCCCGCGCGCTGGCCACAGACCCGGCCTTCATGTTGCTGGACGAACCTTTTGCTGGCGTCGATCCGATTTCTGTATCCGACATCCAGAATCTCGTGCGCCACTTGACGGCACGCGGCATTGGGGTTTTGATCACGGACCACAACGTGCGCGAGACATTGGGCCTCATCGACCGGGCCTATATCATCCACGCGGGCGAAGTGCTGACCCATGGCCGTGCCGACGATATCGTCAACAATGCCGATGTGCGTCGTCTCTACCTCGGTGACAAGTTCAGTCTCTGACGCAGAACTGACAAGAAATTTGCTTTCAGATCACCTGCACGCTTGACCAAATCTATTAAAAAAGCAATTTTTGGGCCAAGTGCTCTGCGTGACCTCCTTCGTCCGTCGAAAGAGGTGCAAAAGGAGGATTTGTAGGGAGTTTCGCGTTCGCCATGGCTCTATCCGCCAGCCTTTTCCTGCGCCAATCCCAGTCGCTCGTCATGACTCCGCAGCTGATGCAGTCCATCCAGCTGCTTCAGATGACGCATATCGAGCTGAACCAGTTCATTGCCCAGGAGGTGGAGAAGAATCCTCTGCTTGAATTTTCGTCAGGTGATGGGGAAACGGGCAGCGATAGGCAGACATCTGCCGATGATTTTTCCGACGCCGGCGGCGGCGATGATGCGCGCGAATTTTCCAGCGAGAGCGACCCGGACTGGTTCGACAATGGCTCGGCAAAGCCAGAACAGCTGACAGACCGACTCGACGGCGATTTCGAGAACGTCTTCCCCGACGATGCGCCGGCCCGCCGGCCCGATGCGCCGGAACTGATGAGCCAGTGGAAATCGATGCCGGGCGGCGAAGCCGGCGAGAGCTTCGATCTCGACGATTTCGTCGCCAGTGCCGTGACGCTGCGCGACTATCTGGACCAACAGATCCCCTTCCTCGTCTCCGGCTATGCTGATCGGCTGATTGCCCAGTACCTGACCGACCAGCTGGATGAAAACGGCTACCTGCAGGGCGAAGTCGTCGATATCGCCGAGCGGCTTGGTACTGGCATTGGCGAGGTCGAGCGGGTGCTGACCTGTCTTCAGACCCTCGATCCGGCTGGCATCTTCGCCCGGTCGCTCAGCGAGTGCCTGTCGATCCAGTTGCGCCAAAAGGATCGCTTCGATCCGGCCATGGCAGCGCTGGTGGCCCATCTCGACCTTCTGGCCAAGCGCGACTTCGCCACCCTTCGCAAGATCTGTGGCGTGGATGACGAAGACCTTGTCGACATGCTGGCCGAGATCCGCGCCCTCAACCCGCGCCCCGGCAGCCTGTTCCAGGGTGGTGTATCGGAATCCATCATGCCCGATGTGGTGGTGCGCGCCGGCAGCGATGGCGGCTGGGTGATCGAGCTCAACCCGGACACCCTGCCCCGCGTGCTGGTCAACCAGACCTATTTCCAGACGATTTCCAAGCACGCCACCCGCCAGGGCGAGGACCAAAACTTTCTGTCCGAATGCATGCAGAATGCCAACTGGCTGACCCGCAGCCTCGATCAGCGCGCCCGCACGATCATGAAGGTGGCAACCGAGATCGTACGCCAGCAGGATGCCTTCCTGCTACATGGCGTCGATCATCTGCGTCCGCTCAATCTGAAGACGGTGGCAGATGCCATCAAGATGCACGAATCAACCGTCAGCCGTGTCACTTCCAACAAGTACATGCTGACACCGCGCGGCCTGTTCGAGCTGAAATATTTCTTCACTGTCTCTATCAGCTCGGCCGAAGGCGGCGACAGCCATTCGGCGGAAGCCGTTCGCCATCGCATCCGCATGCTGATCGAAAAGGAGACACCGGATGCCGTTCTGTCCGATGACGATATCGTCATCAGCCTGAAGAATGGCGGGGTGGAACTTGCCCGCCGAACGGTTGCCAAGTATCGGGAAGCCATGAACATTCCGTCATCGGTGCAACGTCGGCGCGAAAAACGGGCGATGGCTGGCATCACCGCATAATGACAGCGTCGGTCAAGGCCGTTCAGGGCGCCATAGCTCGTTAAATCTGTGGCGGGTGACGCCACAACCGATCACGTCTCACCCGCGAGCGTTGACTTTTGTCACGCCCCCCTTTAGAAGCCCGCCGCACCGGCAAACACTAAAAAAGCCACCCCGAACGGTAACGCTCGATAAAGCGCAATTGCGATTGAAATCAGCATGGTCTCACGAGAGACGCTTGGATGAGTGGCCCGCTTGACGTAGACTGATACCCGCAAGTCACGACAAGAAGGAAAGAATTCCATGAACGTGCGTGTATCCGGAAAGCATATGGAAATCGGCGATTCGTTCCGTAAACGGATTGTGGACCATATAGGGGAGGCGGTTACAAAGTACTTTGACGGAGGCTATTCGGGGCAGGTGATTGTGGAGAAATCCAGCTCCCGTTTTGCGACAGACTGCAAGGTACATCTCGATACGGGCGTCATCCTGCATGCCGCAGGTGAGGCGAATGATCCGCAGTTGAGCTTCGATGCCGCTGCAGAACGCATCGAGAAGCGTTTGCGCCGTTACAAGCGCAAGCTGAAGGACCACCATGCTGGCGCAATCCAGAACGGCTATGCGGAAATAGCCTATACGGTGATGGACAGCGTGCCGGACGAGGCCGACGAAGTGCCGGAGGATTTTGCTCCGACCATCGTGGCTGAAAGTTCGAAACCGCTGAAGACCATGACTGTGGCGACGGCCGTGATGGCCCTCGACATGACGGATGATCCGGTTCTCTTCTTCAGAAACCCGGCTCAACAGTTGAATATCGTGTATCGCCGCAACGACGGCAATATTGGCTGGATCGACGCGGCCAGTATCAAGGGATAAGCCTGACGGGAGTGCCCTAACCGGCACTCCCATTCCCCCCGTGCGAGGGGACAGAAGGATGAACAGAATGGCGTTGGCAGATCTCCTGCAGCAAGATGCGATAATTCCAGCCCTCAAGGTGAATTCCAAGAAGCAATTATTGCAGGAACTCGCAGCCAAGGCCGCCAAGCTGACCGGTGTGCCGGAGCGTGAAATCTTCGACGTCATCCTGCAGCGTGAGCGGCTGGGCTCGACTGGCGTTGGCCATGGCATTGCCATTCCGCATGGCAAGCTGGGCAGCATCGGCGCCATCAAGGGCCTGTTTGCAAGGCTTGAATCCCCTGTAGATTTCGAGGCACTGGACGACGAACCGGTCGATCTGGTGTTTCTGCTCCTGGCACCGGAAGGGGCCGGAGCCGATCACCTGAAGGCACTGTCGCGCATTGCCCGCGTGCTGCGCGACCAGGATCTGGTGGCCAAGCTGCGCGCCACCGATTCGGCGTCGGCCATCTATGCCTTCCTCAACGAGGAACAGGCCTCTAACGCCGCCTGATTTTTGAGTTTTCATGAATGACAAAAGGCCCGCCTCCTTGCCGGAAGCGGGCCTTTTCTCGTGGACTCGATCTTTGATAGCTCAAGCCTTGTCGGCTGCTGCCTCGGCCGCCACATCCGATGCCTTGGGACCGCCCTTCGACACGCCGACCATGGCCGGGCGAAGTACACGCTCGCCGATCACATAACCCGCCTGAACCACCTGCAGCACCGTGTTGTTGGGCACGGTGGTGTTGGGAATCTCAAACATCGCCTGGTGGAAGTTCGGATCGAACTTCTGGCCTTCCGGTTCGATCTTCTTCACGCCGTGACGGTCAAGAGCCGACAGCATGGCACGCTCGGTCATATCGACACCTTCAATCAGTGCCTTCAGGCCGGCATCTTCGCTATCCTTGGTATCGGAGGGGATGGAATCGAGCGCCCGGCGCAGATTGTCGGACACGGCCAGCATGTCGCGGGCAAAGGCCGTGACGGCATAGGACTTGGCGTCCTTCACTTCGCGGTCGGTGCGGCGGCGCAGATTGTCCATCTCGGCCGCCAGCCGCAGGAAGCGATCGCGCAGCTGCTCATTCTCCGCCTTCAAGGTTTCCATGGGATCGGGAGCCGGCGCCTCTCCAGCCTCGGTGGCGCCGTCATTGGCGAACGCGGCCGCGGCATCCACCACGGTCTCGGTCTCTGACGCGTCAGGTCCGTTTTTCTTCGTCTCGTCGGTCATGACGTTCTCCGGTAAAATGGTTGGGAATTGAGCCCGATATCGAGGTTTGCGCCTCAAAAATCAAGGCTTGTGCGCGCGATAAGCAAAGGCTGCCTATAAGGGCTTGCGCGTCAGCCGCGCCAGAACCTGCGCGGTATAGTCCACCATAGGGACAATGCGGGAATAATTCAGGCGGGTCGGACCGATAACACCGACGGCACCAACGATGCGATCTTCCTCGTCGCGATAGGGCGCGACGATGAGCGAGGAGCCCGATAGCGAAAACAGCTTATTCTCAGATCCGATGAAAATACGCACGCCCGGACCGCTTTCGGCAAGCTCAAGGATCTCGATGAGGCTATCCTTCTTCTCCAGGTCATCAAACAGCAGGCGCAGCCGATCCAAATCCTCGGCGCCGGCCAGCCCTTCGAGAAGATTGGCACGACCGCGCACGATAAGGCGAGCGGGTTGCCCCTCCTCGCTATCGCCCGACCAGATGGCAAGGCCGCGTTCCACCAGGTCCTGAGACAGGGCGTCAAGCTCGCTCAGCACCTTTTCCTTCAGGCTCTTCAACTGGGTGCGCAATTCCGGCAGCGTCTGCCCGGTCAGATGCGCATTGAGGAAATTGCCGGCCTCCGTCAACTGCGACGAGGTCACGCCGGCCGGAAGGTCGATGATGCGGTTTTCCACCTGGTTATGGTCACCAACCAGGATTGCCAGCGCCTTGGTTGGCTCCAGGCGGATGAATTCCACATGTTTGAGCACCGCATCGCTCTTGGCGGTGATGACGATGCCAGCCCCACGCGAGACGCCCGACAGCATGCGGGTTGCTTCCGTCATCAGGTTTTCCATCGGCTGGGCGCGGTCTTCGGCGCGGATCTGCCGCTCGATATTCGCCTGTTCCTCGATGGAGAGATCGCCCACCTGCATGAAGGCATCGACGAAGAAGCGCAGGCCCGATTGGGTGGGCAGGCGTCCGGCGCTGATATGCGGCGCATAGATGAGGCCAAGCTCTTCCAGGTCGCTCATCACATTGCGCACCGAGGCCGGCGACAGCGACATGGGTAAAAGCCGCGACAAGCTGCGTGATCCGAGCGGTTCGCCCGTATCGAGATAGCTTTCTACAATGCGGCGGAAGATCTCGCGCGAGCGCTCATCGAGCCCGGAAGCGCCTTCCCTTCCTCCCGATGTTTGAAGATCCATCTGCCGCATGTTACCCAATCATGATTGTTCGATGACAAATATAATGCGTTGCGGCCACTTCGCAAAAGGGAATTGTCGTCCGGCCACCGGTAGCCGCCCCCTGCCCCGGCTTTTTCTTTGCAAAAGCGCCGCCACGGCCTTAAGACGCCTTCACTGAACCGTCAGGAGAACAAGATGCGACCCTCAGGCAGAAAAACCGACCAGATGCGCAAGGTGAGTTTCGAGCGCAACGTCTCGAAACATGCCGAAGGCTCGTGCCTGGTCAAGTTTGGCGATACGCATGTTCTGTGCACGGCAAGCCTTGAAGAAAAGACCCCGCCATGGCTGCGCAATTCCGGCAAGGGCTGGGTCACGGCCGAATATGGCATGCTGCCGCGCGCCACCGGCGACCGGATGAAGCGCGAAGCAGCCACCGGCAAGCAGGGCGGACGCACACAGGAAATCCAACGCCTGATCGGCCGTTCGCTGCGCGCCGTCATTGATCTTGAAGCGCTGGGCGAAAAGCAGATCACGGTGGATTGCGATGTCATCCAGGCGGATGGCGGCACCCGCACGGCGGCCATTACCGGCGGTTTCATTGCGCTGCATGATTGCCTGAAGTGGATGGAAGCGCGCCAGATGATCAAGCTGGACCGTGTGTTGAAGGATCATGTCGCTGCGATTTCCTGCGGCATCTTTGCCGGCCAGCCGGTGATCGATCTCGATTATCTGGAAGATTCGGCGGCTGAAACCGATGCCAATTTCGTCATGACCGGCTCTGGCGGCATTGTCGAAGTGCAGGGCACGGCGGAAGGCAAGCCGTTTTCGCGCGAGGAACTGATGACGCTTCTGGACCTGGCCGCTGCCGGTACTGCCGAACTGGTGGCCCTGCAGAAGCAGGCGATTGGCTGAACCGGAGGGTGGGGCAATGATCGAGGGCATGCTGGAAACGGCTCTTTACGTGGATGATCTCGACGCGGCCGAAGCCTTTTATGGCGGCGTGCTTCAGCTTGAGATGATTGCGCGTGCCGGAAACCGGCATATCTTTTATCGCTGCGGACCGGGCGTGCTGCTGCTCTTCAATCCGCAGGAAACGGTCAAGCCTGCGCCGGAGGGGGCCCTGCCCGTTCCGCCGCATGGCACATCAGGTGCCGGCCATGCCTGTTTTCGTGTGGCCGAAACGGCGCTGGATGCCATGGTTGCGCACCTTTTGGCGCACGGCATCGCGATCGAATCCGATTTTCGTTGGCCGGGCGGCGCACGCTCGATCTATTTCCGGGATCCCGCCGGCAACAGCCTGGAATGCGCAAGCCCCTCCCTCTGGAACATTCAATAGGACATATGTGATGCGCAAGCTCGAGACCCGCACCATCGTTGTCGCCAGCCACAATGCCGGCAAGATCCGCGAAATTGCCGATCTGATCGGTCCATTCGGCTTTTCGGCAAAATCCGCCGCCGAGTTGAACTTCATCGAGCCGGATGAGACCGGCACGACGTTTGAGGAAAATGCCGCGATCAAGGCTCTCGCCTCGGCCAAGGCGTCGGGCCTGCCGGCTCTGTCGGATGATAGCGGCCTGGTCATCGATGCCCTGGATGGCGCGCCAGGCGTCTATACCGCCAACTGGGCGGAAACGGCCGACGGCACGCGCGATTTCACCATGGCCATGCAAAAGGTGCAGGACGCACTGACCGACAAAGGCGCGACCAGCGCCGACCAGCGCCGAGCACGCTTTGTCAGCGTGCTGTGTCTGGCCTGGCCGGACGGCCATACGGAACTGTTTCGCGGCGAAGTGGAGGGCACAATCGCCTGGCCGCCACGCGGCACCGAAGGTTTTGGCTACGATCCGCTCTTCCAACCTCTCGGCTACGACACCACATTCGGTGAAATGAGCGGCGATGAAAAGCATGGCTGGAAGCCCGGCGATGCGGAGGCTCTTTCCCACCGCGCCCGCGCCTTCAAGATTTTCATTGAAACCGGCCTTGGAGGCTGATCCTTGCTGACCGACGCCCCATTGCTGCCCGATACCGGCGAACCGGGCTTCGGTTTCTATGTCCATTGGCCGTTTTGCGCGGCCAAATGCCCCTATTGCGACTTCAACAGCCATGTGCGCCACCAGCCGGTGGACCAGGAGCGTTTTGCGGCAGCCTTCCTGAAAGAAATGGACACGATGCGGGCGCTGTCTGGCCCGAAAACCGTGACCAGCATCTTTATGGGCGGCGGCACGCCCTCGCTGATGGACCCGAGGACGGTGGAAACCATTCTCGACGGCATCGCCAGCCGCTGGCATGTGCCGGCCGGTATCGAAGTGACCATGGAAGCCAATCCGTCCAGCGTCGAGGCCGATCGTTTCCGCGGATACCGGGCGGCCGGTGTCAACCGCGTATCGCTTGGCGTGCAGGCGCTCAACGATCGCGACCTGAAATTCCTCGGCCGGCTGCACAATGTCGAGGATGCGCTGAAAGCCATTCGGCTGGCGCGCGACATCTTTCCGCGCATGAGCTTCGATCTCATCTATGCCCGCCCCAACCAGACGGTGGAGGAATGGGAAAAAGAGCTGAATGAAGCGGTCTCCTATGCTGTCGATCACCTGTCGCTCTACCAGCTGACGATCGAGGAGGGCACGCCCTTCTTCGGCCTGCACAAGGCCGGCAAGCTGGTGGTGCCGGATGGCGATCAGTCCGCCGAGCTTTACGAGGCAACGCAGCAGATTACCGCAGGCTTCGGCATGCCGGCCTATGAGGTCTCCAACCATGCCAAGCCGGGTGCTGAAAGCCGCCATAACCTGACCTACTGGCGCTATGGCGATTATGCAGGCGTTGGGCCCGGCGCGCATGGCAGGTTGACCCGTGCCGGCAACAAGCTTGCCACCGCCACCGAGCGCAAGCCGGAAGCCTGGCTCGACCTTGTCGAGGCCGAGGGCCATGGCATGGTGGAGCAGGAAATGCTGGAGCGCGAAGAGCAGGCCGACGAACTGCTGTTGATGGGACTTCGCCTGCGCGAAGGCATCGATCTGGTGCGCTGGCAGCAGCTATCCGGGCGCGAGCTTGATCCGGCACGCGAACAGTTTTTACTGGAACACGGGTTTGTCGAACGGTTGGGCAATTCGCGCATACGCTGCACGCCGTCCGGCATGCTGATCCTTGATGCCGTGGTGGCCGATCTCGCCTGCTGACGATCAGGCCCTGTGCCGCCCAAGGGCGCGCCGCCAGAGCCGCCCGTCAATGGCCGCAAGTCCCGCCCCAATGAGCACCAGACCGACGAGATGGCGCCATTCCAGCTGTTCGCCAAGCACCAGCGCTGACAAGAGGATGGCGCTTGGCGGAATGAGAATGGTGACCAGCATCAGATTGGTGGCGCCGGCACTGGCCAGAATGCGGAAGAACAGCAGATAGGCGACGGCGGTGGACAGAAGGGCAAGCCCCAGAAGGGCGGCCCATGTTTCAAGACCCGGTGCCGGCAGCGTCCAGGGCCGATCGACCATAAGCGCGATAGGCACCAGGAGAACGGTCGAGGCGGTGACCTGACCGGCCGCCGGAAGAATCGGTGGCAGGCCCATGCGCTTGAAACGCCGACCATAAAGGCCGGAAAAGGCGTAAGTGAAGGCGGCACCCAGCACCGCAAGTTCGCCCCAGAGCGCATCCCCCACATGGCCGAGAACCGAGGGGCCGATCATCCAGGCAACACCGAGAATGCCGATGACGACGCCCGCCAGGCGGTTTGCTGTCAGCCTCTCGTCACTCGTCAGAAAATGCGCAGCAATGACACCAAACAGCGGCGTCGTGGCATTGAGGATAGCAGCAAGGCCGCTGGCAATATGCGTCTGGCCCCAGACAATCAGCGTGAACGGAATGACATTGTTGAGAAGGCCCATACCGAGAAAGGCAAGCCAGACTTCCCGGCTTCTGGGCACGGCATGGCCGAACAGCCGAACCGCCCCCCAGAGCGCCAACGCCGCAACGAATACACGAGCCGCAACGATGGTCAGCGGCGGCCAGACCTGCACCAGCAAGCCATTAAACAGGAAGGAACCACCCCAAAGCAGTGAGAGCATGGCCAGCATCAGCCACTCGATTGCGGTCATCTGTCTTTGCATGCGGCGCATCCCCGTGATGGCCTGTCCTAACCGCAAAGCCTGAACCTTGCCACCCGAAACTGCGCATGATGTCAGATCGCCTTGCGCGCCAGCATATGCAGCCAGGGCGTTGGCACACCATCATAACCGGAACCGCGGGTTTCCTCGAGAACAAGCGACGACCAGCCAGCGCCATAGGCCTGTCTCAGCCAGATCTCATCGGGAAAATTGTAATAGCGGCCGAACCGGTCGAGACCTTCGGCTGTGCCCGCCTTGTAGCTGGCATAGAACAGGCCACCCGGCACCAGAGCCCTCTGGATACGTCGCAGGATGCCGGCAAGATCTGCGCGCGGCACATGCAGCAGGCAGGCATTGGCCCAGACAGCATCATAGGCGGCCTCGTCGCAGAGATCACCAAAGGCCAGCACAGCTACAGGCCGCCCAAGGCTTGCTGTTGCCTGCGCTGCCATTTCCGGCGTGCCATCGGTCGGGGTCACGGTGAGCCCCTTGGCCAGCATCACGGCGCTGTCACGGCCGCTGCCGCAGCCGAGTTCAAGAACGCGCGCCTGCGGCGCCAAGGCGGCAGTGAACTGGCGCAGATGCGCAGACACTGGCTGGTCTACCGTATCGGCTGCATAGGTTGCGGCCTTTTCGGCATAGAAGTGTCGGGTGGTGTCCGGTTTCTCGTCCATGTGCCTCCCTTCTTGTCGATCAGGCGTTGTTTTCATTGATCAGGCGCTTCAGCAGCTCAACCTCGTGGCTGAGCTTGGTATCGCCGGTGATCAGATCCTCGATCTTGCGCACGGCATGCAGCACGGTCGTATGATCGCGTCCGCCAAAGCGGCGGCCGATTTCCGGGAAGGAGCGCGGCGTCAGCGTCTTTGCCAGATACATGGCGATCTGGCGAGGCTTGACGATGACGCGGGTGCGGCGGTTCGACACCAGTTCCTGGCGCGAGACATTGTAGTGCCGGGCGACGATGCGCTGGATATCCTCGATGCGCACCCGCTTAGCTTCGCCGGCACCGACCAGATGGGCGAGAAGCTCATCCACGCGCTCGATCGACAGTTCCGGCTCGAACGAGCGACGGAAGACCAGCTGGTTGAAGGCACCTTCCAGTTCACGACCGGAATTGGCGACATTGCGCGCCACATGGGCGAGAATCTCGTCGGGAATGTCGAGTGCCGCATCGTCCTGGCGGGCGATTTCCAGCCGGCGCTTCAGCATTTCGTGGCGCATGTCGTAATCGGGTGTTTCCATCTCGATCGCGACGCCGCCCTGCAGGCGCGAGCGCACCCGCGGATCGAGCGATTCCAGCTCCCAGGGCGCCCGGTCGGCAGCGACGATCACCTGCTTGGCGCTGTCGAGCAGCATGTTGAGCAGATGGCAGAACTCATTCTGGATCATCTTGCCCTGCAGGAACTGCATGTCGTCGATGATGAGAAGATCGATATTGCGCAGCGATTCCTTCAGCGTCAGCGCGTCATTGTCGCGGATGGCAGTGGCAAAGCGCCACATGAAATATTCCGCCGTCAGATAGACGACGCGCGGCATGCGCGACGAGCCGACAGCGGCATTGGCAACCGCCTGCAAAAGATGCGTCTTGCCAAGCCCGACACCCGAATGGATGAATAGCGGGTTGAAGCGCACGGCGCTGGCGCCGGCTTCGGCAATGGTGCGGGCTGCGGCAAGCGCCACGCGGTTGGACGGGCCTTCGACAAAGGTATCGAACGTATAGCGGCTATCGAGCGGCGAACCGAACAGGGGACCAGCCGGCACCGAGCGGGTGACAGAGGCCGTCGTGGGGCTCGGCGGCGCAAAGGTTGCGATCTGGCCGATTTCACGGGGACCGCTGCGGCGCGGCTGGGCAGCGGCCGGGGCCACATCGGCAACCGGTACGACGCGCTCCTCGGAAGCCGGACGGGCAGCACGGCTTGCCGTGCGCACCAGGATTTCCACCTTGAGGATTTCGGCATCTTCCGCCTGGAAGATCGTGGTGATGAGATCGAGGTAGCGGTTGTTGATCCACGACTTCAGGAAGGTGGTCGGAACGCTGAGGCGCACCACGCTCTTGGAGTTGGAATGCAACTTCAGACGACCGAACCAGCTTGCATAGACTTCCGGACCGACTTGAGCCTTCAGACGCGCGCTGAACCGCTCAAACAGTGCATCATGCTTCATTTCGGAATTTTCCCCTGCCGCCTGGGAGCAAACTGAATCGAGAGCCTTCACCGCCTGGTTGCCACCCTCAAGCGTCCGGGCCGATACCGTATTCATCTGCATTCTTGTGCCGCCTTTTGATGTTTCACCCCGAAGGTCGGCTGTCACCGCCCGTCAGGACCATTTTTTCTCGTTGTTGCGGAGCAGATGGTTCCCCTCGAAAGAACCAGCCGCAGCCGCCTAATGTTTCCGTGCTCCGCAAGATTGCGGAGGTGATGTCCGGCCGGTCGCCCGATCCGGTCATCCGACGCTCCCCAAGCGTCCCGTTCAAATACACCCCTCGTAAAGATGTGCTTGACCGTCGGTTCTTCCAGAGCCGGGATCTGGCTTCAAAATCCGGCACAAAGGTGGTGACCCGGAATCTGAACGATTACCGGCACACAACCTCAAGTTATGTGAAAAAACGGGAAGTTACCTTAACCCGTCGCAAGTGCTTAAAGGCCGGGACACCGGTTCACCGGCTTCTATCCTCTGCCTTCCGGGGAGTTCCCCGTGCCTCTTGCTGAACCTATTAAGGCAGGATCAGGGGGGGATATCAACGAGGATTTTTACGCTAAATTAATGGCGAAGCGTTGACTCTGAGGTCTCAATTTGACTCGGACACCCCCCCTTTGGAAAGAATCCCTGTCGAATCAAAGAGATTCAAATTCCGGCCTTGGTCAGGATGTCCGGGAAGCCCGAAAAATAAAAATTCTCTTGACTCAGTTGGTCGGTCAAAGAACCCCCGGCAAGAGATAGGCCATAGCAACATCCTCTCGCAAACATTTGAATTTATTATATTTTTTATGTCACGCGGCTGTCACCAGCCTGTCATGTGGCGGCTTCGTATGCGGCACCACAAGTTTTGAAGGGTAAGAATCACGAAAAGCCCGGTCAGGGACCGGGCTACATTCATGACAGTCATTTATGACCAAATTAGGCCGAAAGGGCCTTCACACGCTGCGCCAGCCGAGACACCTTGCGCGAAGCGGTGTTGCTGTGCAGGACGCCCTTGTTGGACGCGCGCTGGATTTCCGGCTGAGCAACACGCAGAGCCTCGGCGGCGATCGCCACATCACCCGTCAGGATGGCTTCTTCAACCTTGCGGATGAAGCCACGAACCCGCGACCGGCGAGCCTTGTTGATTTCAGTGCGGCGTGCGATCTTGCGGGTCGCCTTTTTCGCCGAAGTTGTATTGGCCATCTCTGCCTCTCTTCGAATTCGAATAAAAACTCCCCCGCCGCCGCGCTCGGTCCTTGCGACCTGTCATCCAGCAATTTGGGAGCAATGGGGGAAGCCATCAAGGCTTTCCCAACTGTGGGCGGCGATATAACCGGAATGCGGGCCTCAGTCAACGCGGATTTTTGCCATCTGCGCGAAGTCTTGCCGCTAAGCTCCTGTTCGCCGATTCATTTCTGGCAAAGCGCACAGAAGAATGAGGACCGCCCGGACTGGGTGATGCGCTCGATCGTACCGCAGCAGCCCTGTCTGGCGCAGGCCTGCCCTTCCCGATCATAGACCGAGAAACTGTGCTGAAAGTAACCGAGCGAGCCATCCGTCTGGATATGATCACGCAAGGACGAGCCGCCGGCTACAATCGCATCGGCAATCACCTGGCGGATATGGTCGGTCAGCGCCACAAGCTCCGGCCTCGGCTTGCCGGCCTTGCTCACCAGCGTGCCGGCCTTGCGCAGCGGTGACAATCCGGCGCGCCAGAGCGCTTCGCAGACATAGATGTTGCCAAGGCCGGCAATCACCGTCTGGTCAAGCAGCATGCCCTTCAGCGGCTGGGCGCGATTTTCAAAGCGGGTGGCGAGATAGCCGGCATCCAGCAGGTTGCCGGTCGGCTCCGGCCCGAGCCCGGCAAAGGCCGGATAGAGATCCAGCTGGCTGCGCGCCCACAGATGCATGAAGCCGAAACGCCGTGGATCATTGTAGATGACGCGGCTTGCCACGCCGTCGCGCTCCAGATGAAAGAGCACATGGTCATGCTTGCCATCCTTTGAGCGCGGATGGTGGAAATCGCCGGGAAGATCGTCTTCATCCCCTGCCTCGATGCGGAAGGAGCCGGACATGCCCAGATGCGCAATCACCGTCATGCCGTCATCGAGATCGATCAGCAGATATTTCGCCCGCCGCGCAAGGCCGATGATACGCCGGCCCGAGACACGCTCGCCAAAGGCATCGGGAAAGGGAAAGCGCAGGTCCGCCCGGCGCGTCTCCAGCTTTGCGATGGTGGCGTTCTCCATGGTGGGCGACAGACCGCGACGAACGGTTTCCACCTCTGGCAATTCGGGCATGAGCTACCTAACTTCCTGTTTCCAACAGCGTGCTGCGTGCTCTATAGACCAGCGCTATAGTGCCGCAAGCACGCCAAGAGATAGTATCGCTCTGCCGACTTCGCTATGGTCGCGCCCGAGTATCAAGAGGATGACACAGCGATGGCCGAAAGCCGAACCTCCGCCCAGGGTGGCATGGAAACCTCCTACGGCTTTCGCGACGTGGCGGAAGGCGAAAAGCAGGGTCTGGTCAACGACGTCTTCCACAAGGTGGCCAAGCGCTACGACATCATGAACGATGTCATGTCGGCCGGCCTGCACCGGGTGTGGAAGGATGCGATGGTGGCAAGCCTACACCCGCGCAAGGACCCATCCTACACGGTTCTGGACGTGGCCGGCGGCACCGGTGACATTGCCTTTCGCATCGTGGAAGCCTCCGACCGCCAGGCGCATGCGACCGTGCTCGACATCAATGGATCGATGCTCGGCGTCGGCGCCGAACGGGCCGCCAAGCGCAAGCTCTCCGACAACCTCACCTTCGTCGAGGCCAATGCCGAGGAACTGCCCTTCGAGGCCAACACATTCGATGCCTATACGATCGCCTTTGGCATCCGCAACGTGCCGCGCATCGATGTGGCGCTGTCGGAAGCCTATCGCGTGCTGAAGCGTGGCGGCCGCCTGCTGGTGCTGGAATTTTCCGAAGTGGAAATGCCGCTGCTCGACCGCGTCTATGACCAATGGTCGTTCAAGGCGATCCCGCAATTTGGCAAGATGATCACTGGCGATGCCGAGCCCTACCAGTATCTGGTCGAATCCATCCGCAAATTTCCCAATCAGGAAGACTTTGCCCGGATGATCCGCACTGCCGGTTTTTCCCGCGTGACCTATACCAATTACACCGGCGGTATCGCCGCCCTGCATTCCGGCTGGAAACTGTAATCGCATGAGAGCCGCAAGAACTGCGACGGGAGCCAGCCAATGAGCACGATCGGTGCCTATTTCCGGCTTGTGCGGGTTGGCTGGGTTCTCGTGCGCGAGGGCGTGGTGGCCGCACTGCCGAGCCAAGGCCTGCCGCCGATCGTCGTGGCAGCCAAATCGCTCGCCCAGATTTTCACCCGCCCGGCCTCCATCCAGGAAAGCCGCAGCGTGCGCCTGACCAGGGCGGTCGATCGGCTGGGGCCGTCCTATGTCAAGATCGGCCAGTTTCTCGCCACAAGACCGGATGTGGTGGGCGTCGATTGGGCGCTCGATCTGTCCATGCTGCAGGACCGCATGGCCTTTTTCCCGACGGACGTGGCCAAGACCAATATCGAGACCTCGCTGGGCCGCACGATCGATGATCTCTACACGCGTTTCGATGAGCCGCTGGCCGCCGCTTCGATTGCGCAGGTGCATCAGGCCGCCGTGCTTTATCCGGAAGGTGAGCGTAATGTGGCGGTCAAGGTCGTGCGCCCCGGCGTGCGCCAGCGCTTTGCCCACGATATTGAAAGCATGTACCTGATTGCCCGCATGCAGGAGCGCCTCATGCCATCGGCACGGCGCCTGCGCCCGGTCGAGGTAACGCGCACGCTGGAGCAGACCACCAAGCTTGAAATGGACCTGCGCCTGGAGGCAGCCGCCCTTTCGGAAATCGGCGAGAATACCAAGGATGACCTGGGCTTTCGGGTGCCGAAGGTAGATTGGGAACGCACCGGCCGCGATGTCATCACCATGGAATGGATCGATGGCGTCAAGATGTCGGATATCGAGGGGCTGCAATCTGCCGGTCATGATCTGGTAAAGCTTGCCGAAACGCTGATCCAGTCCTTCCTGCGCCATACCTTGCGCGACGGCTTTTTCCATGCCGACATGCATCCGGGCAATCTCTTCGTCGATCCGGCCGGAACGATCGTTGCCGTCGACATGGGCATTGTCGGGCGGCTGGGAAAGAAGGAACGGCGCTTCCTCGCCGAAATCCTCTACGGCTTCATCACCCGCGATTACCTGCGCGTGGCAGAAGTGCATTTCGAGGCGGGCTATGTGCCCTCGCATCATGACGTGGCAAGCTTTGCCCAGGCGATCCGCGCCATTGGCGAGCCAATCCACGGCCAGCCGGCGGAAACCATTTCCATGGCGCGCCTGCTGGCTCTGCTGTTCGAAGTGACCGATCTCTTCGAAATGCAGACGCGGCCGGAACTGATCATGCTGCAAAAGACCATGGTTGTGGTGGAGGGCGTCGCACGCATGCTCGATCCGCGCTTCAACATGTGGAAGGCGGCAGAACCTGTCGTCGGAAGCTGGATCCGCGACAATCTCGGCCCCAAGCGCATCGTTGCCGATCTGCGCGACGGGTTGAAGGCCGCGATGAAGCTGGCGGAAGCCGCGCCCGAAATCGCCGCCAAGACCGAAAAATTCCACCAGCAGCTTTTGCACATGACCGAGCATGGCGTGCGTTTTGATGACGCCACAGCCGAAGCGATCGGCAAATCGGAAGCCAAGCATAGCCGTGGCGGCCGGGCAGCGCTCTGGGTCATCGCCGCAACGCTGATCTATATCGCCGTTCAGGCGAGCTGAGCGGGCGCCGTGATCGGCACCCGTGGCATGCAAGACATGAGGCTCAACGCTTGATCTCCCGATCGGAAAAGATGATCCGGTTGCTGAAGGGATCGGTCACCATCATGTCGAGCCCCCATTGCATCTGTTCCAGGCTTGGGCGTGTGAAGCGGCAACCTCTTGCCGTAAGTTCCCGGTGGAAGGCCTCCACGCCGGAAACCGGCACATAGACCTTGGCGCCTGGTGAGGCATCGCCCGCATGTTCGCTCAGATGCAGGATGAGTGCGCCGCGCGAGACCTGCAGATAGACCGGAAAACCGGGGCCGTGGCGGTATTCCCAATCAAGGCGGAAACCCAGGAAATCCCGGTAAAATTCCAGCGCCATGTCGATTGCGAAAATGCGGATGACCGGTATGCCCGGCTGCAGCAGAACAGGCTCCGGCTTTGCCTCGCCCACCTGCGCAATTTTGGCCGCAAGCACATTCCAGTCATCATAGCCAAATTGGCTGGCCACCAGTTCCAAAGCGCGGGAATGGGTTATTGAAATCCCCTGTTCCTCCAATCCGGAACGGAGCGCCTTGGCCATGGTTTTGGCGTCGCGAAAATCACGCATGTCGTCATCTCCCTGAACGAACGGCGTCATCAGTGCCCGTCTTGCTGATCCGTTCGTCGCTCGGAAGAAACGCATGCTCGATGCGTGAGGCGAAAGGTATGTGGACGCATTCACCAAGCGCCTTGAAGAGCGCCACGGGCGGCAGGCCGCGTCCGGCCAGGCCTTATTGTGTAGCGCTGCATCGGCCGTGTTGCAACGCGTTTTCAGCGGCTATGGTCTTCCGATCGATGGTCGAAAACACCCTTGCAGTTTTCCCGCTTTTCGGTTCAACTACGCATAGTAAAAATTTGAGGCTTCAACAAAGAAGTCCGGGAACAGCTGAACCGAACAACGGAGCCAGTGATATTATGCGCATTTCCAGACGTGCCCTTTCGATTGCCTTTGCCGCATCTGCCGCTCTCTTTTCCGCAAGCGGAGCCATGGCGCAGACCGTCCTCAACATGGCCAACTGGCTGCCGCCGGCCCATCCGCTCGTCACCAATGTCATGAAGCCCTATGCGGATGCCGCAAAGCAGGCAACCGATGGCCGCGTCACCATCAACATCATGCAGGCGCCGCTTGGACCGCCGGCCGCCCATTTCGATTTTGCCGTCAATGGCGTGGCCGATATCACCTATGGCGTGCAGGGCTATAATCCCGGCCGCTTCAAGACCACCAATATCGCCGAAATACCCTTCCTCGGCGATACGGCGGAATCGGTCTCGGTCGGCTACTGGCGCGTTTTCGACAAAACGCTGCGCAAGGCCGGCGAATATGACAAGGTCCATGTGCTGGGTGTCTTCACCCACGGCCCCGGCCAGATCTTCATGAAGGGCCGTGACGTAACGGGGGCCGAACCGGTCAAGGGCGCGAAACTGCGTGTTGGCGGCGGAATCGTGGCCGATCTGGTGAAATCGCTCGGCGGCGTGCCGGTCGAGGGCCCCTCCTCCAAGACCTATGAGATCATGTCGAGCGGCGTTGCCGATGGCATTACCTTTCCGTTTGAATCGGTTGCCTTCTTCAAGCTGATCCCGATGCTGGATACGGCGCTTGTCGTGCCGGGCGGCCTTTACAACACGTCCTTCTACGTGGCGATGAACAAGGCCAAGTGGGACGCACTCTCGGATGCCGACAAAAAGGCCATCGACAGCGTATCCGGCGAAGCCCTGGCGCGTCTGGCCGGCAAGGCCTGGGATGCCGCCGATACGGCCGGCAAGGCGGCCATGGATGGCAAGATCAAGTTCGTGACGGCAACACCTGAGCAGGTGAAGGCGATCGAAGCGGGCCTGAAGCCGGTCGTCGATGCCAAGCTTACTGAAACCGCCTCCACCGGCGTCGATGTGCAGGCAGCACTTGCCGAAATGAAGGCTGAGATCGCCAAGGCGGCCAAGGGCCAATGAGCGGCGGATCTTTACCGTCCACATCCCCCGCCAGATCGCTGACGCCCACGCATAAGGCGCTCTCCCTCATCTGCGGGCTGATGCTGCTGGCCATGATGTTCGTGACATTGCTGGATGTTCTCGGCCGTTACATCTTCAACAGCCCGCTGCAGGGTGCAACGGAACTGACCGCGCTTCTTCTCGTCTCGACCATTTTCATTGGCCTGCCGGCCGTGTGTCTCGACGAGGAGAATGTCACGGTGGATCTCGTGACCGATTATATGCCCGACTGGGTACAGCCGGCGCGGCGGGCCGTGGTGCGGCTCCTGTCGGCTGCGGTCCTCGGTCTCGTGTCCTGGCGGCTGATGGTCTATGGCCATGATCTTGCAAGCTATGGCGAAACGACAGTGAGCCTTCACCTGCCGGTCGCGCCCTTTGCCTATCTCTGCGCTGCGACCACCTGCGTGGCGGGACTGATTACGCTTCGACACGTCTTTTCCCGTTCCTGATGTGAAAGAATAACCATGAGCTGGCCAATCGGCTGCGTCGTATTTCTGGCGCTGATGTTTTGTGGCATGCCCATCGCCTTTTCCATGGCGCTGGTGGGGCTTGTCGGCACTATGTCGATCATCGGCATGGCACCGGCCTTTGCGCTGCTCGGCCAGACCTTTTTCGACAATGGCCGGGAATATTCGCTCTCCGTGCTGCCGCTCTTCCTGATGATGGGCAATTTCGTCGTGCAGTCGGGCGTCGCCGATGATCTCTACAAGGCAGCCCATGCCTGGCTTCGCCACCGCAAAGGCGGGCTGGCGATCGCCACCATTCTGGCCTGTGGCGGCTTTTCCTCCGTCTGCGGCTCATCCCTGGCAACGGCTGCGACCATGGCCAAGATCGCGCTGCCTTCGATGCGCCGCTATAGCTATCCCGACAGCCTGTCGACCGCCTCGATTGCCGCTGGCGGCACGCTTGGCATTCTCATTCCACCTTCGGTGATTTTCGTTTTCTACGGCATCATCGCCCAGCAGGATATCGGCAAGCTGTTTCTCGCCGGCATCATTCCCGGCATTATCGGCATGGCGGGCTATGCGCTGGCCGTCGTCATTTCGGTGCGACTGCGCGGACTTGACCTGCCGACCGAGGAAAAACTGCCGCTGAAAGAGCGGCTCAAGGCCACACGCGGCGTGGCGGGCGCACTGGCGCTGTTCATCTTCGTCATGGGCGGCATTTATCTGGGCGTCTTCACCGCAACAGAATCGGCCGGAATGGGGGCCGCCGGCGCTATGCTGCTGACCATTCTCAAGGGCCGCTTCAGGCTGGAGGAAACCTTCCGCACGCTCTACGAGACAGCCAAGAACACCGCGATGATGTTCTTCATCCTGTTCGGCGCGCTGACTTTTACCAATTACGTCAACCTGTCGGGCATGGCAGCCGATCTACAGGGCGCGCTGTCCGGCTTTGAAAGCCCCTGGGCGATCATCTTCATCATCCTTGCCATCTATCTGGTGCTGGGCTGCCTGTTTGAAAGCCTGTCGATGATCACGCTGACGGTGCCGATCTTCTATCCCGTGGTGGCAGCTGCCGGCTTTGATCTCATCTGGTTCGGCGTCTTCGTCGTGGTGGTCACCGAAATCAGCTATATCACGCCACCCGTTGGCATGAATGCCTTCGTGCTGCGCTCAGTGGTGAAGGATGTGAAGCTCTCGACCATTTTTTCCGGCCTGATCCCCTTCGTCGCCATGGATCTGGTGCGCATCCTGCTTCTGATCTTCATTCCCGCCATGGCACTGTTCATTCCCTCGCAGATGTAATGCCGGTGCATGGCCGGCAATTGCATGTTGTGGCTCAACCGCTTAGGGTCCGGGCAAGAAGTCGGTAAGGTCTTTGGCGTCTGTACCAGCCGCCCCCTCACCCCGCCTCCGCTTTGCTCGGCGGACCTCTCCCCGCTGGGGCGAGGGGAACCGCAGGCCTTGCGGCAAATCCCCTTCTCCCCTCGGGGAGAAGGTGCCGGCAGGCGGATGAGGGGGCAGGCGCACACGCTCTGCACCCCAACCGTCACACACGGGAGACATCCATGGAGCTTCACGGCAAGCGCATCCTTCTGATCATTGCCGGCGGTATTGCCGCCTATAAAAGCCTTGATCTCATCCGTCGTTTGCGCGAACGGGGTGCGAGCGTGCGGCCCGTGATGAGCCGGGCGGCACAGGAATTCATCACGCCGCTTGCCGTGGGCGCCCTGTCTGCCAGCCATGTCTATACCGATCTGTTTTCCCGCGAAGACGAGCAGGATGTCGGCCATATCCGGCTGGCGCGCGAATGCGACCTTGTGATCGTGGCTCCCGCTACCGCCGACCTGATGGCCAAGATGGCGCATGGGCTGGCCGATGACCTGGCCAGCGCCGTGCTTCTGGCAACAGATCGCCCGGTGCTGGTGGCGCCTGCCATGAACCCGGTCATGTGGAATGCCGCGCCAACGCGCCGCAACAGCGCGGTGCTGAAGGCCGATGGCATCCACTTCATCGGCCCGATGAAAGGCGAGATGGCGGAAAGTGGCGAGGCCGGCACCGGCCGCATGGCGGAGCCGCTGGAGATTGTTGCAGCAGCCGTGACGCTCCTGTCATCACAGGACAAGCCGCTTGCCGGAAAGCGAGCCATCGTCACCTCCGGGCCGACGCATGAGCCGATCGATCCGGTGCGCTACATCGCCAACCGCTCGTCGGGAAAACAGGGCCATGCGATTGCCGCAGCCCTTGCAAAGCTTGGCGCCGAGGTGACCCTGATTTCCGGTCCGGTGACGATTGCCGATCCGGCCGGCGTCAAAACCCTGCATGTGGAGACGGCGCAGGAGATGCTCTCGGCGGTCCTGTCAGCATTGCCCGCCGATATTGCCGTGATGGTGGCCGCCGTTGCCGATTGGCGCGTCACCGCTTCGGCAGGTCAGAAGATCAAGAAGCAGCCGGGCGAGCCCCCGGCGCCGCTCTTGCTTGCAGAAAACCCGGATATCCTGAAAACCCTCGGCCATCACGCGCAGCGGCCGGCCTTCGTCGTGGGCTTTGCCGCCGAAACGCAGGATATCGAGGCCAATGGCCGGCGCAAGCTTGACGCCAAGGGGGCAGATATCATCATTGCCAATGATGTGTCGCCGGCAACCGGCATCATGGGCGGTGATCGCAACCGCGTGACGCTGATCGCCAAAGATGGCATCGCGCAATGGCCGGATCTCGGCAAGGATGAGGTGGCCATGCGGCTGGCCGAGACGATTGCGGCGCGGTTTACCAGTGTCTGACGATCATGCCGCCTTCGCCATGTCCTGCGGCACGAAGGAGAAGGTGGTAAGGCCGGCATCCGTCACCATGATGGCGCTGCCATCGGCGATCTCTACCCAGGCATCCACATCATCGTTCAGCGGTTCGGAGACGAGGCAATAGCCGGCATTGCCACCCATGGGCGCTGCATAGAGTGTCGGCGGTCTGTTGTCGGTGGCATAGCGCACCGCATAGAGCGAGGTGCCATCAGAAAAGGCGGCGGTGAAGCGCACCAGCGGACTGACCTCATGCTCGCGCGCCAGACATTCCACAGTGGCGATGGCCTTGGACATGCCGCCGATCGGATCCTGTTCCAGGCCCATCTGCAGTGCCAAAAGAAACAGCAGTTCCGAATCTGTCGTGCCGCTGCGTGCTTCGAACAGTTCATCCGACAAAAGCGCTTCCATGCGCCGGCGGATACGGTCGAAACCGGCGATCTGGCCATTGTGCATGAATGACCAATTGCGGTGAACGAAGGGATGGCAGTTGTCGCGCCGGGTGGCGCCATGCGTTGCGGCGCGCACATGTGCCAGAAACAGCGGCGAGCGGATCTGCCGGGCAAGACTGCGCAGATTGCAATCCGACCAGGCCGGCAGGATATCGCGGTAACGGCCCGGCTCCGGGTGATCGCCATACCAGGCAATGCCAAAACCATCGCCATTGGTGGCGGTCTTGGCACGACTGGCGCAATGGCTCTGCTCGATCAGCGAGTGAGCAGGGGAAGAGACCAGATCCTCGAGATACAGCGGATTACCGCGATAGGCGGCCCAACGGCACATGACTGTCCTGCTCCAAACTTTTTCCGCGCGCCCATGCGGGCCGATATATCAAAGATCGACCTAAAGAATTAAGCGATCGTTACCACGGGTTTTCCGGTCGGCAAGCGTCTTGCAAGCGCCTCATGTCGTTTTCATGACAGCTGCGGCAGGCCTGCCACGAACGGACAATCGCCACCTGCTCTTGCCTTCCGGCAAGCCCGGCCTACTTCCCGTGTCATGGACGCGACCAACACATCACGTGAGAGCAAGGCCCACTCCTTGCAGCCGGATGGGCATTTGCTGAGCCTTTTGCGGGCTGAACCACAGGCCTTCGCCCTGTTTCTCGATATAGACGGCACGCTGATCGATCTGGCAGAGACGCCGGACGCCATTGTCGTGCCGGATGATCTGGCAAAGCATCTGCAGGCGGTCTCTGGGAAACTTTCGGGCGCGCTGGCCCTGGTGACCGGCCGTGCCGTTTCCTATGCCGACAAGCTTTTTGAGCCGCTACTGCTGCCGATTGCCGGCCTGCATGGCGCCGAACGGCGCCGCGCCAACGGCCATATGGACAGCGTAGACTGCAGTGCCGATTTTGCGACCCTTAAGCGATCGCTACAGCGCGTAACCGCTGACTGGACGGGCGTTCTGATCGAGGACAAGGGGGCCGCCGTTGCCGCCCACTACCGCCAGGCGCCACAATGGCAATCATCGCTGGAGGCCGTGATGCGCTCGGCGCTGGAAGAGGCTGGCTCTGATTTTGCCCTGCAGCGCGGCAAGATGGTGTTCGAAATCCGCCCCGCCCGCGCCAGCAAGGGCGCGGCGCTCCGCGCCTTTCTGGAGGAAGAGCCCTTTGCCGGGCGCCGTCCGATCGCCATCGGCGACGACTTGACGGACGAGGCCATGTTCAAGGCGGCAAACGAACTGGGCGGCCTTTCCATTCGCATCGGCGCGCCGACGGATGAAACCGCTGCCCAGGAAACACTCGCCTCGCCCGAAGCCTTGCGCACGATCCTGAAGCAGCTCGCAACATCCTGAAGCGCCCCAACCCTGCCAGCATCCTGAAGGAGTGACCCCTTGAGCCGTCTCATCGTGATTTCCAACCGCGTCCCCATGCCGGAAAAGAACGGCACAGCGCCCGCCGGCGGTTTGGCCGTGGCGCTGCAGGCCGCGTTGGAAGAGCATGGCGGCGTCTGGATGGGCTGGTCCGGAAAATCCAGCGGCACGCGCGAACCATCGCCGCTGCACCTGACCGAGCGCGGCAACATTACCTATGCGGTGACCGATCTGACGAAGACGGATGTGGAGGAATATTACCACGGCTTTGCCAACCGGGTGCTCTGGCCCATCTGCCATTATCGGCTGGATCTGGCCGAATATGCCCGCAAGGAAATGGCCGGCTATTTCCGGGTCAACCGCTTCTTTGCCCAGCGCCTGGCACCGCTCATCAAGCCGGATGATGTCTTGTGGGTGCATGATTATCACCTGATACCGCTGGCCGCCGAACTGCGGCAGATGGGTTTCAAGAACAAGATCGGCTTTTTCCTGCACATTCCCTGGCCGCCGGCCGATGTGCTGTTTGCCATGCCGGTGCATGAGGAAATCATGCGCGGGTTGTCGCACTATGATCTCGTCGGCTTCCAGACCGATCACGATCTTGAGAATTTTCGCGGCTGTCTGGTGCGCGAAGGCTTTGGCAATGCCATTGGCGACGGGCTCTTCACCTCCAACGGGCGCACCTTCAAGGGCGATTTCTATTCGATCGGCATCGAGACGGCAGCCTTTGCCGAATATGCCCGCAAGGCTGCCAATAGCGTAATGGTGCGCAAGGCCCGCCAGAGCATGGAAAACCGCGATCTCATTATCGGCGTCGACCGGCTGGATTATTCCAAGGGCATTACCCAGCGCATCGATGCCTATGAGAGCTTCATCAACCGCAACCCGGCCTATCAGGGCAAGGTGACCTATCTGCAGATCACGCCGAAATCCCGCTCCGAAGTGCCCGAATATGAGCAGATGCAGCGCATGGTGGCCGAACAGGCGGGCCGGGTGAACGGCGCGCTGGGTGCCGTCGATTGGGTGCCGATCCGCTATATCAACCGCTCGATCGGCCGCCCCGTGCTGGCCGGCCTTTACCGGTTGGCCAAAGTCGGCCTCGTGACGCCGCTGCGCGACGGCATGAACCTGGTTGCCAAGGAATTCGTCGCCGCCCAGGACCCGAAAGATCCGGGCGTACTGGTGCTTTCGCGATTTGCCGGCGCAGCCCGTGCGCTCAAAGGTAGTCTTCTCGTCAATCCCTATGATGTGGAAGGCACCGGCAATGCCATTGCCCGCGCCATCAGTATGGGGCTGGAAGAGCGCATCGAGCGCTGGCGTGGCATGATGGATCACCTGCTGGTGCATGATGTGAAACGCTGGTGCGACGAATTCCTGGACGATCTCGTCAGCGATCAGCCACTCGAGGGACCGGAAAATTCCAGGGCGAGCCACGCACAGACCTGATCGGTTTCAGGCTTGCACTCGGCCGGTGGCAAGATCCAGTAGCCGCGATCCGGCGAGGTCAGCACCGGCCCGGTCTCCACCAGCATTCCAGCGGAAACCATCGGATCCAAGAGGCCCAGCCAACCGATCGCCAGCCCCTGTTCGGCAATGGCTGCCTGCACGACCAGCGAATAGGTATTGAAGCAAAGCTCTCCCTGGTCGGCAGACAGTTCATGGCTGGTGCCAAGCTCTCTCAGATAGCTCGCCCAATCATACCAGGGAGATGGTCCCTGAGTATCGAGATGCAGCAGTGTGGCAGCGGCAATTTCATCCGGCCTTTGCAGCGGGCCATTGGCCAGAAGAAAGCCCGGCGCGCAGACCGGCACGACGCGCTCAGGTATCAGAAGCGTCCCGACCCGTTCGAATTCCGCGCGCGTGCCGAACACCACCGCCACTTCGCCATCTTCGGGAAGCTCGTGATCCGTGCGGTGCGTCGCAACGATCTGAATATCCATATCCGGGTGGCGCTTGCGAAAGGCATGCATGCGCGGCATCAGCCAGAGTGACGAAAATGCATAGTCCGTCTTCAGCCGCACCGCCGGGCGCTGCGGCCGCTGGCGGAAACTTAGGGTCAGAGCATCGATTTCGGCCACCATGCGCGACACAGTTTCAAACAGCATCTGCCCCTGAGCCGTCAGCGTAACGCCGCGATGCTGGCGCGCCAGCAGGCTGACCTGCATCTGTTCCTCGATACG
This sequence comes from Rhizobium sp. FY34, assembly GCF_005222845.1. Lineage (GTDB taxonomy): Bacteria > Pseudomonadota > Alphaproteobacteria > Rhizobiales > Rhizobiaceae > Neorhizobium. The sequence continues at coordinate 177,589 of NZ_STFZ01000008.1, forward strand.
GCGGATCTGGTAGCTGACGGCGGGCTGGCTGAGACCTAAGCGTTCTGCGGCAAGCGTCAGGTTTCCGGTGCGGCCCACCTCCTGGAAAACCCGCATCCATCCCAGATCCAGCTTCGGCTCTCCCATAAAAAATCCTTTTGGCTGCCATCAAAACAATCAGGCTTCACAGACTTTATCGCGCAACGTTTCATAAACAGATCAAATAAAAAAGGGGAACCGCAATGAAAACCGCTTGCCGTACACGCCGGCTTCTGGCCAGCATCATGCTTTCCGCATTCGCCGCCTCCGGCGCCATGGCCGCAGAACCTGCCGCCTGCAAGACGATCCGCCTGTCTGATCCGGACTGGACGGATATTACCGCCACCAATGGCGTTGCCTCCGTGGTCCTTGAAGCGCTTGGCTACACAGCCGACGTCAAGACGCTCTCCGTGCCGATCGGCTACCAGTCGATGAAGAATGGCGAGATCGACGTTTTCCTCGGCAACTGGATGCCGGCCCAGAAGGCATTCGTCGACGACCTGACCAGCGCCAAGGCGATCGAGGTCGTGACGAAGAACCTGGAAGGCGCAAAGTTTACGCTGGCCGTGCCAAGCTATGTGGCCGACAAGGGTGTCAAGGATTTCGCCGATCTGCAGAAGCTGGCAGACGGCTTTGACAAGAAGATCTACGGCATCGAACCGGGCGCACCGGCCAATGCCAATATCCAGAAGATGATCGATGCCAATGATTTCGGCCTGAAGGGCTGGGAGTTGGTGGAATCGGGCGAGCAGGCCATGCTGGCGCAGGTTGAGCGCGCCGGTCGCGACAAGGGCGATATCGTGTTTCTGGCCTGGGCACCGCATCCGATGAACAGCAAGTTCAAGCTGACCTATCTTTCGGGTGGCGATGCCTATTTCGGACCCAATTTTGGCGGGGCTGAAGTCTATACGCTGGCGCGCACCGGCTGGTCGACAACCTGCCCGAATGCCGCGACACTGCTGAAGAACATGACATTCGAAATCGGCATGGAAAACGAGCTGATGGGAGCGATCCTTGGCGGTGAGGATGCAAAGGCTGCAGCCAAGACCTGGCTGAGGGCGCATCCGAAAACCATCGAGCCCTGGCTTGCCGGCGTCTCGACGCTGGATGGCAAGCCCGGCCTTGCAGCCGTCGCCAAAAGCCTCGGCCTCTAACCACATTTACGACCGCAGCAGGATAATCGCATGACCCGCCCGAACATTCTCATCCTCATGGTGGACCAGCTGAATGGCACGCTGTTTCCAGACGGGCCCGCGGATTTTCTGCATGCGCCGCATCTCAAAGCCCTGGCGAAGCGGTCCGTCCGCTTCGCCAACACCTATACGGCAAGCCCGCTTTGCGCGCCGGCGCGAGCCTCGTTCATGTCCGGCCAGCTGCCAAGCCGCACGCGCGTCTATGACAATGCAGCGGAATTTGCCTCCGATATCCCGACCTATGCCCATCATCTGCGCCGCGCCGGCTATCACACGGCATTATCAGGCAAGATGCATTTCGTCGGACCGGACCAGTTGCACGGTTTCGAGGAACGGCTGACGACAGACATCTATCCGGCCGATTTCGGCTGGACGCCGGATTATACCAAGCCCGGCGAACGGATCGACTGGTGGTATCACAACCTTGGCTCCGTGACGGGTGCGGGCGTGGCCGAGATTACCAACCAGATGGAATATGACGACGAGGTGGCCTATCACGCCTCTGCCAAGCTCTATGATCTGTCTCGCCGCAAGGACGAGCAGCCCTGGTGCCTGACCGTCAGCTTCACTCATCCGCATGATCCATATGTGGCGCGGCGCAAATACTGGGATCTGTACGAGGATTGCACGGAACTCGACCCGCCGGGGAACAATCCCGCCTTCGAGGATCTCGACCCGCACTCCAAACGCCTGCTGGAGGCCTGCGATTTTCGTGCCTTCGACATTTCGCCAGACGAGGTGCGCCGGGCGCGCCAGGGCTATTTCGCCAATATTTCCTATGTCGATGACAAGATCGGCGAACTTCTCGACGTGCTGGACCGCACCCGCATGGCAGATGACACGATTGTTCTGTTTGTCTCCGATCACGGCGACATGCTGGGCGAAAAGGGCCTGTGGTTCAAGATGTGCTTCTTTGAGGGCTCCGCCCGTGTGCCGCTGATGATTGCCGCACCGGACTGGCAGCCATTGCAGATCACACAGCCGGTCTCGACGCTGGACGTGACGCCGACGCTGGCCGGCCTTGCCGGTATCGACATCGCCTCGCTTGCCCGCTGGACGGATGGCGAGGATCTTGCGCCGCTTGCCACCGGCCGTGACGCCCGCCCTGCCGTGCCGATGGAATATGCCGCGGAAGGATCGATTGCGCCGCTCATCGGGCTTCGTGACGGGCGCTTCAAGCTGACGCTCTGCGACGTCGATCCGCCGCTGCTGTTTGATCTGAAGGCTGACCCGCATGAGGAGACAAACCTTGCAGACAGGCCCGAACATGCCGAGACACTGGCCCGCCTGACCTCGACCATGCTTGCCCGCTGGAACCTGCCGCAGTTCGATGAGGCGGTGCGCGAAAGCCAGGCACGCCGCTGGGTGGTCTATCCGGCGCTGCGCAACGGCGCCTATTTTCCATGGGACTACCAGCCGCTGCAAAAGGCATCGGAGCGCTACATGCGCAACCACATGGATTTGAATGTGCTGGAAGAAAACAAACGTTTTCCGCGCGGGGAATAGGCCCCCGCGCACAAATTCATGACGAGATCAGGCCGCCGTGGCGACCTGATATTCCTTGATGGCGACCATCTTGATGGCGGGATAACGCTCGGATTCATAGCGCAGCGAAAACGCATCCTGCGCCAGGAATACCGGATCGCCATCCAGATCGCGGGCGATATCACCGCGCTTGACGGTCAAGAATTTTTCAAGATCGGCCGGCTGATCCGAGGAGATCCAGCGGCAGACTGAAAAGCGCGACATTTCAAACGAGACCGGCAGGGTATATTCGCCCGAAAGCCTTTCTTTGAGAACATCAAGCTGCAGCGCGCCCACCACGCCGACAATGGCCGGCGAGCCATCTTCCGGCGAAAACAGTTGCACGACGCCTTCTTCGGCCATCTGCTGCAGGGCTTCCTTGAGCTTTTTCGCCTTCATCGCATCTTCCAGGCGCACGCGGCGCAGGATTTCCGGCGAAAAATTCGGCACGCCCTGGAAGACCAAAGCTTCGCCTTCCGTCAGCGTATCGCCGATGCGCAGCGTTCCGTGGTTCGGAATGCCCACCACGTCGCCGGCATAGGCCGTATCGGCAAGCTGACGCTGCGAGGCAAAGAAGAATTGCGGCGCCGTAAGCCCCATCAGCTTGCCGGTACGGGCAAGCTTTGCCTTCATGCCACGCTCCAGCTTGCCTGAGCAGATGCGGGCAAAGGCGATGCGGTCGCGGTGGTTGGGGTCCATATTCGCCTGGATCTTGAAGACAAAGGCGGTCATCTTCTCTTCCGAGGCATGCACCTTTCGCACATCCGCCACCTGGTCACGCGGCGGCGGGGCAAAATCACCCAGCGCATTGATGAGATCACGCACGCCGAAATTGCGCAAAGCCGAGCCGAAGAAGACCGGCGTCAGGTGACCTTCGAGAAAGGCCTTGCGATCGAAAGGCCGGCAGGCCTCGCGCGCCAGTTCAAGCTCGTCGATGAAGGCCGCACGCTCGTTTTCCGGCAGGTGACCGGCAACGCTCTCGGCCCCGTTCACCGGCGTCGGCTCGACCTGCGTATCGGAGCCGCGATAGGTATTGTTGGCCAGATTGTAAGATCCGCAGAAATTCTTCGAGCGCCCGACCGGCCAGGTGATGGGTGCCGTATCCAGCGCCAGCTTTTCTTCCACCTCATCAAGGATCTCGAACGTATCGCGGGCTTCGCGGTCCATCTTGTTGACGAAGGTGATGATCGGGATATCCCGCATGCGGCAAACTTCGAACAGTTTCAGCGTCCGTGGCTCGATACCCTTGGCCGCATCGATGACCATGACGGCGGCATCTACCGCCGTCAGCGTGCGATAGGTATCGTCGGCGAAGTCTTCGTGGCCCGGTGTATCGAGAATGTTGAAGACATTGCCATCGAATTCGAAGGTCATCACCGAGGTGACGACGGAAATGCCGCGCTCGCGTTCGATCTTCATCCAGTCGGAGCGCGTCTGGATACGGTCCTTCTTCGCCTTCACCTCGCCGGCAAGCTGGATGGCACCGCCGAACAGCAGCAGCTTTTCAGTCAGCGTGGTCTTACCCGCATCCGGGTGCGCGATGATCGCGAAGGTGCGGCGGCGGGAAACCGCCTCGGCAATGCTTTCGGCCATGTCTAGCAATTCCTTTGAGTTGCCGCGTATCTAGCGATTTCAGGCCGATTATGCAATTGACCGGGCAAACATGCGCGATGATCTGCGCAAGAACGAGAAAAGGACTGCACCATGCGCGACATCATCGGCCCGACCCTCAAGCTTGTCCGCCTGCCGCATGCAGGAGGGCTCGACCTGCCAGCCTATGAGACGGCAGGCGCCGCCGGCATGGATATCCGCGCCGCCATCGAGGAGCCGCTCACGCTTTGCCCCGGCGCCCGCACCCTGGTGCCGACCGGCTTCATCTTCGAAATCCCGCAGGGCTTCGAAGTGCAGGTGCGACCGCGCTCCGGCCTTGCCTTCAAGCATGGCGTAACCTGCCTCAACACGCCTGGCACCATCGACAGCGATTATCGCGGCGAGGTGAAGGTGCTGCTCGTTAACCTCGGCGAGGCCGATTTTACCATCGAGCGCGGCATGCGCATCGCCCAGCTCGTCGTCGCCCCCGTTGTGCAGGCCAGCGTCATCGAGACGACCTCGACCAGCGATACTGCCCGCGGTGTCGGCGGCTTCGGCTCGACGGGCGTCTGACATAGCTTTTCCCCCTGCCCTGCTATACCTCTGCCCTTGCTTACGCCCGGCCAGTTCATCCGCAGAGCGGATTTCTGCAGCCGCCAGAAAACCGGTTTTCATCCGGGCTCTCATGCGCTAAGCCTGCGCCAACCGGGGAGGAACCGATGACGCTGACTGCCATGATTGCCTATGCCGGTGCACTCTTCATCGCGGCTGCCATTCCTGGGCCCGGCATGACGGCGATTATCGCCCGCGCCTTGGGCTCCGGCTTTCGCCCGACCTTCTTCATGGGGCTTGGCCTTATCCTGGGTGATCTCGTCTATCTGACCGCCGTCATTCTCGGCCTTGCCATTGTTGCGCAGACCTTCCCGACGCCCTTCCTGATCATCAAATATGTCGGTGCGGCCTATCTGATCTTTATCGCCTGGAAGCTCTGGACGACCGGGCTTCTGGCGCAGGACATCAAGGCTGAACGCGCCCCGAGCCTTGGCCTGTCCTTCCTCTCCGGCCTTCTGGTGACGCTCGGCAACCCAAAGACAATGCTTTTCTACGTGGCGCTGGCACCGACGCTTCTTCCCCTCCAGGATATCGGCTTTGGCGATTATGGCGTGCTGGTCGGCATTACGTTCATGGTTCTGATGGCGGTTCTCCTTCCCTATATCCTGCTCGCCTCGCGCGCCCGCACCCTCCTCAAGAAGCCCCGCGCGCTGCAGACGCTCAATCGATCAGCCGCCAGCATCCTAGCCGGCACAGCCGTCTATATCGCTGCACGCTAAGCCCCGGCGAGCGGCACGCCCCAAACCCCTCCCCGTGGAGTTCACGCCGCCGCCGTCAGCCGCTCACCGGCAATGCGGTAGGAAATCGCCTCCGCCAGATGAATGCGCCCGACACTGTCTGAATCGTCCAGATCGGCCAGCGTGCGCGCCACTTTCAGCACCCGGTGATAACCACGCGCCGAGAACTTCAGTTTCTCCGCTGCATCGCGCAAGAGCTGCAGGCCGGGCGCATCGGGCTCGGCAAAATCCTCGATGAGAGCGGTCGAGCAGCGTGCATTGGTGCGAATGTCAGCCAAGCCCGCCTCGGCAAACCGAAGGCGCTGGCGTTCTCTCGCCCGCGCCACGCGTGCCGCCACCGTGGCACTGCTTTCGGCCGGGCGCGGCCGGATGAGATCGGCAGCCGAAACCGCCGGCACATCAATGCGGATATCAATGCGGTCCATCAGCGGCCCGGAGATGCGTCCCTGATAATCGCTCATGCAGCGCGGCCCGCGCGCGCAGGTGTGCCCCGGCTCCCCAGCCATGCCGCAGCGGCAGGGGTTCATCGCTGCCACCAGCTGGATGACGGCCGGGTAGCTAACCCGGTGATTGGCCCGCGCGATGACGCATTCGCCGGTTTCCAGCGGCTGGCGCAGCGCATCGAGAACCTGCGGCGTAAATTCGGGGAACTCGTCGAGAAACAGCACGCCATGATGGGCAAGCGAGGCCTCACCGGGCTTGGCCCGCAGGCCACCGCCGACCAGTGCCGCCATGGTGGCGGAATGATGCGGCGTGCGAAACGGCCGGCGATCCGATAGCTTGCCGCCGGAAAGCTGGCCGGCAATCGAATGGATCATCGAGACTTCCAGCAATTCGGCAGCCGAGAGCGGTGGCAGAATGGATGGCAGGCGCGCCGCCAGCATCGACTTGCCGGAACCGGGAGGACCAATCATCAGCAGATTATGGCCGCCGGCCGCTGCCACTTCCAGCGCCCGCTTGGCGCTTTCCTGCCCCTTGATATCGGCAAGATCCGGCAGATTGGCCGGGGCTGCCCGCACGGCCGGCAGCGGACGCGACAGGACCTGCGTACCGCGGAAATGATTGGCAAGCGCAATCAGGCTGCGCGGGGCGAGAATGTCGATCTCCGCGCCGGCCCAGGCGGCTTCCGCCCCACTGTCGAACGGGCAGATAACGCCCTTGCCCTGCGCATTGGCGCCAATGGCTGCCGGCAGAGCGCCGGCCACCGGCGCCAGTGTTCCATCCAGGTTCAACTCCCCCAGAACCACATAGCCGGACAGCGCATCGGCAGGGATGGCTCCCAGAGCCGCCATCAGGCCAAGTGCTATGGGAAGATCGAAATGCGAGCCTTCCTTGGGAAGATCCGCCGGCGCGAGATTGACCGTCACCCTTTTGGGCGGCAGGGCCAGTCCGGAGGCGTGCAGGGCCGCCTGCACCCGTTCGCGGCTTTCGGCCACCGCCTTGTCCGGCAGACCGACAATCTGCATGCCGAGCTTTCCCGGCCCGACCATGACCTGAACATCGACCGGCACGCCCTCGATACCCTGGAATGCAACCGTATTGACTCGCGCGACCATGCTCACCTGCCCGCCTCTCGTGTCCGCCCGTCCCCCATGGGTTGTCGGACTTCAGATCTACAATCAAGCACAGTCCAAGGTCTAAAACAAGAACATTTACCGAACGATTTCGCCTTTTTCGCGAACTATAGTGGGCTTCCGGTTGCATTTTCGGAACAAAGGAAGAGCAGAGGGGCGCCGCGGCGCCGCCTCACAGGCGCGATGGCCGGGTCAACCCCGCTTTGCTTCGATTGCATCCCACAGAAGTGCAGCCACGTCGGCGCCGCCGAACTTCTTTACTTCACGGATTCCGGTCGGCGAGGTCACGTTGATCTCGGTCATGTAATCGCCGATCACGTCGATGCCGACAAACAGGAAGCCGCGTTCACGAAGGGCCGGCCCGATGCGGGCGCAGATTTCCTTTTCGCGACCCGTCAGTTCGGTAGCCTCGGCGCGGCCGCCCACATGCATGTTGGAGCGCGCATCATGCTCTGCCGGAACGCGATTGATGGCGCCCACCGGCTCGCCGTTCACCAGCAGAATGCGCTTGTCGCCCTTGCGCACCGCCGGCAGATAGGCCTGCGCGATATAGGGTTCGCCGCGATACATCTGGGAAAACATTTCCAGAAGCGAGGTGAAGTTGCGGTCGTCGCGGGCGGAATGGAAGACGCCAGCCCCGCCATTGCCATAGAGCGGCTTCAGGATGATATCGCCGATCTCGTCACGGAAGCGGGCGATTTCCCCCGTATCGCGGGAAATCAGCGTTGCCGGCATCAGATCGGCAAATTCGGTGACGAAAATCTTTTCGGGTGAATTGCGCACCCAGGCCGGATCATTCACCACCAGTGTCTTGGGGTGCAGCCGCTCCAGCAGATGGGTGGAGGTGATATAGCCCATGTCAAACGGCGGATCCTGGCGCAGATGGATCACGTCCAGCGTCGACAGATCGATGCGCTGACGCTCGCCCAGCGTGAAATGATTGCCCTTTTCATCGCGCAGCGCCATCGGCTCGACAGCGGCGAAGATGCGGCCGTCGCGCATGCTCAGCCGGTCGGGCGTATAATGAAAGAGTTCGTAGCCGCGCGCCTGCGCCTCCAGCGCTATGGCAAACGTGCTGTCGCCGGCGATGTTGATGCTCGATACGTGGTCCATCTGGAACGCGACTGTGCGGATCTTGGCCATACCCTGTCCCTTGTCAATTTGCCTGCCTGATGTAGGACGGCGCGCCGGTGATGGCAACGGGGTCCGCCTTCGAAGACGGACCCCGGTGGGACTGGCCGGATCAGGCGTGGCTCACCTGGCGGGCGGCCTGCGGGGTTCTGGCAGCGTAGCCGTCGCCGATACGCTTTCCCGTGGCTGTCGTGAAGAAATGCAGCCGGTCTGCATCGATTGCCAGCATCAGTTCGTCGGCAATGTCCATTTCGGTGGGCAGCGAGGCAGTCAGCAACTGGTCGCCCACATGGCCATGCACCAGGCGCTGCGCCCCCAGTTCCTCGATGTAATCAAGCTTGAAGGCGAAGGCCGCTTCGCCCGGACGCGCCAGATGCAGATCTTCGGCGCGAAGCCCGACAGTGACCGGGCCGGATGCCGGCGCCTTGCCGTGCAGATCGATAAGCGCCGGGCCAATCGCCAGCTTGTCGCCATGCAGTTCGCCGGAGACGAGGTTCATCGCCGGAGAGCCGATAAAGCTTGCGACAAAGGTGGAGGCCGGTGCGTGATAGACCTCGAGCGGCGAACCGATCTGCTCGATTTCGCCGCCGTTCAGCACTACCAACCGGTCAGCCAGCGTCATGGCTTCCAGCTGGTCATGCGTGACATAGATGGAGGTCGTGCCGAGCCTGCGCTGCAACCGCTTGATTTCGCCGCGCATGGATACGCGCAGCTTGGCATCGAGGTTGGACAGCGGTTCATCGAACAGGAAGGCAGCCGGCTTGCGCACAATGGCGCGGCCCATGGCCACGCGCTGGCGCTGGCCGCCGGACAGGGCGCGCGGCTTGCGCTCCAGATAGGGGCCGATCTCCAGCATGCGGGCGGCTTCCGCCACGCGCGCCTCGATCTCGGCCTTGGGCGTGCCGCGGTTTTTCAGGCCATAGGCGAGATTCTGGTAGACGGTCATATGCGGGTAAAGCGCATAGTTCTGGAACACCATGGCGATGTCGCGCTCGGCGGGCTCCATGCGGTTGACGACGCGATTGCCGATCGACACCTCGCCCTCGGAAATCGCTTCCAGCCCGGCCACCATGCGCAGAAGCGTGGACTTGCCGCAGCCGGATGGGCCGACGAGCACGATGAACTCGCCATCGGCAATGTCGATGGAGACGGATTTCACCGCCTTCACGCCACCCGTATAGATTTTCGACACACCGGCGATTGTGATGCCAGCCATGTTACTTCTCCGTTTCTGTCAGGCCGCGGATGAACAGCCGCTGCATGAAAATGACCAAGAGGATGGGGGGCAGCATGGCCAGCACGGCACCGGCCATGACCAGCTGCCACTGGATGACGCCGTCCTGCACGGTCACCATGCGTTTCATGCCCATCATCAGCGTGTAATAGCCGGGATCGGTGGTCACGAGCATCGGCCAGAGATACTGCACCCAGCCATAGATGAAGAGGATGACGCAGAGCGCACCGATATTGGTGCGCGACAGCGGCAGGAGGATATCCCAGAAGAATTTCATCGGGCCGGCACCATCCACGCGCGCCGCCTCCAGCATTTCATCGGGCACCGTCATGAAGAACTGGCGAAACAGAAATGTGGCGGTGGCAGACGCGATCAGCGGAATGGTAAGCCCCGCCCAGGAGTTCAACATGCCGAGATCCGCAACGATCTTGTAGGTCGGCATGATGCGCACCTCGACCGGCAGCATCAGGGTCACGAAGATGATCCAGAAGGCCAGCTGGCGGAAGGGAAAGCGGAAATAGACGATGGCAAAGGCAGAAAGGATCGAAATCGTGATCTTGCCCACGGTGATGACCACCGCCATGACCAGCGAATTCAGCGCCATGTGCGAATAGTTGGGCAGCCCGTTTGCCGCAGACGCGCCAGTGAGGATCTCGCTGTAATTCTCGATGAAATGCGACCCCGGCCAGAGCGGCACAGTATTGCTCATCAGGGTTGCGACATCATGCGTGGAGGCAATGATGGCCACATAGACCGGCAGCGCCACGATGACGAAACCGAGGATCAGGAAAGCGTGGGTGAGGAAGGTCAGGAAAGGGCGGTTTTCAACCATGATCGGTCCTCAATACTGCACGCGGCGTTCGACATAACGGAACTGCACGAAGGTCAGCACCATGACGATCAGCATCAAGAGCACGGATTGCGCAGAGGAAGAGCCGATGTTGAGACCCAGATAGCCATCCTGGTAAACCTTGTAGACGAGCGTGGTCGTCGCCTGTGCCGGCCCACCCACCGTCGTTGCATCCACGATCGGAAAGGTATCGAACATCGTGTAGTTCACGTTGATGATGAACAGGAAGAAAGTGGTGGGCGACAGAAGCGGCAGGGCAATGGTGAAGAAGCGTTTGACCGGGCCGGAGCCATCAATGGCGGCCGCTTCCATCAAGGATTGCGGCACAGATTGCAGGCCTGCGAGAAAAAACAGGAAATTGTAGGAGATCTGTTTCCAGGCAGCGGCAATGATGATGAGGATCATCGCCTGCGTGCCGTTCAGATCATGATCCCAGTCGATTCCGAAGCGTTCCAGCACGAAGGGCATCAGGCCGGTCGTGCTGTTGAACAGGAACCACCAGAGCACGCCGGCAACGACCGGGGCCACGGCATAGGGCCACACAAGCAGCGTGGTGTAGATGCGTCCGGTGCGCGTCAACCGGTCTACGGCGGCGGCAAAGGCAAGCCCGAGAAGCATGGAAAGGGCGGTAACGGCAACCGCAAACACCCCGGTGCGGATGAGCGCATCGAGATAGTTCGGATCAACCAGAAGCCGCTGATAATGCAATAGCCCGACAAAGCTCGTCGACAGGCCAAAAGGGTCTTCCCGCTCGAAGGAGGATTTGACCGCCTGGCCGGCCGGCCAGATGAAGAAGACCAGCGTGATGAAAAGCTGCGGCGCCAGAAGCAGATAGGGCAGCAGGCGGTTGTTGAAGGTTGTCTTTTTCGTTTCCATAATGCCCGCCGGAAGTTGCCGAACAAACGATAAGGAGGACCGGCAGATGCCGGCCCTCCCATCATGTCAAAGGCGATCAGTTGGCGGCTTCGAATTCGCGCAGCAGCTTGTTGCCACGCTCAACGGCGCTGTCGAGAGCCTGCTTGGCGTCCTTCTTACCAGCCAGCAGCGACTGGAATTCTTCATCCACGATGGTGCGCACCTGGGTGAAGTTGCCAAAACGCAGGCCCTTGGAATTGTCCGAAGGCGTGCCGCGGGTGATCTGCTCGATGGAAATGTCCGAACCGGGGTTCTTGGCGTAGTAACCCTGGCTCTTGCCCAGATCATAGGCGGCATTGGTGATCGGCAGATAGCCGGTGAACTGGTGCCAGTCGGCCTGGACTTCCGGCTTGGACAGGTAGGAGAAGAACTTGGCGACACCCTTGTAGGTGGCCTTGTCCTTGCCGTTCAGAACCCAGAGCGTTGCGCCGCCAATGATGGAGTTCTTCGGCTGCTTGATCTCGTCGTCATAGTAAGGCAGCGGGGCAAAGCCCGGCGTGAAGGTCTTGGCATTGTTGATGACGCCTGCACGGCCAGCCGACGAGTTCATCGTGATGGCGCATTCCTGGGCGTAAAACATGGTGGCTGCCTGATCGCCGCCCACCGGGCCGCCATACTTGAAGAGGCCTTCGTCCTGCCACTTCTTCAGGTTTGCCCAATGCTTGATCTGCAGGTCGCCATTGAACTTGAACTCGGCGCTCGTGCCGCCAAAGCCGTTTGCCAGCGTGCCGAACGGCTTGTCATGCAAAGCAGACAGGTTTTCCGTCTGAACCCAGGTGATCCAGGCCGAGGTGAAACCGCATTTTGCAGCGCCGGAGGACACGATCTTCTTGGAAAACTCCTCGACTTCCTTCCAAGTCTTCGGGGCGACTTCCGGATCAAGGCCAGCCTTCTTGAAGACGTCCTTGTTGTAATACATGATCGGCGTGGAAGAATTGAAGGGCAGCGACAGGATGTTGCCGCTGGTATCGGAATAGTAACCGACGACGGGCGCCAGGAAGGACTTGGTATCGAAGGCTTCGCCTTCATCCTTCATCAGCTTGTAGACCGGATAGACGGCGCCCTTGGCGGCCATCATCGTGCCGGTGCCGACTTCGAAAACCTGTACGATGGCCGGCTGCTGGTTGGCGCGGAACGCGGCGATGGCAGCCGTCAGGGTTTCCGGATAGGTTCCCTTGTAAACCGGGACGACCTTGTATTCGCTCTGGCTTTCGTTGAACTTGGTGGCGACTTCCTCGAGCTTCTTGCCGAGTTCGCCACCCATGGCGTGCCACCAGGTGACTTCAGTCGCGGCAAACGATGCGGAGGCAGACAGGGCCAGTGCGGCAGCCGCCAGGCTAAGCTTCTTGAACATGGATCGTCCCTCTTTTCCATTGGCTTGGATGAGGGTGGATTAGCGGTCTTGTGTGACAGGTCCTTGATGGATTTATGACGTCCCGGTTACAGGAACAGCCGATATTGCACAGCCATGCATTTTCCCGTCAAAATGCATCCTGGATATGCACCGGAAAACGCCAGGGTTGCACGGCAATGATATCGTATCGCTGTGACAGGAGATGGGCATCGCGGCGGCGCGACAGCCAGAGGTCGCTTGCATCGCGAATGCGCCGCTGCGTGGCACCACCCACGGCATCCACCGCATCGGCAGAGCGGGCACGCGCTTTCACCTCGATGAAGATCACCAGATCGCGCTTACGAGCAATGATGTCGATTTCCCCCATCGGCGTGCGGTGGCGAAGGGCAAGGATGCGGTAGCCCTTGATCATCAGGAAACCGGCCGCGACATATTCGGACAACCGTCCGTAGCGCTCCGCCCTGCGCCGTCGCCTGCCTCTGTCCTCAGCCGCCATCGTCATCCTTCAACTCGATCAGCCGCTGGTAGAGATCCTTGCGTGACAGGCCGGTAAGCCGTGCCGCTTCGGCGGCCGCTTTCGTCGCCGGCATCGAAAGGGCCAGTTCGCGCAACATGATATCCACATCCAAGGCGGCCGGAATATCGTCGAAGGCGGGCGGGCCGATGACGAGAACAATCTCGCCTTTCACCATACGCTCGTCGTCGTAATAGAGCGACAGCTCGCCCAGCGTGCCGCGGCGAAATTCCTCGAATGTCTTGGTCAGTTCGCGGCATACGCAGGCGGCCCGCGCAGGTCCCAGCACGTCAGCAGCAATGCGCACCGTATCGGATATGCGATGCGGCGATTCAAAGAAGATCAGGGTTGCGGGGATTTTCGAAAGCTCCGCCAGCCGGTCGCGGCGACCTTTTTCCTTCACCGGCAGGAAGCCGGCAAACAGGAAGGCATCGGCAGGCAGGCCGGAACCGACAAGGGCCGCCAGCGGCGCCGAGGGGCCGGGGATCGGCACCACCCGGTGGCCCGCCTCAATCGCCAGCTGCCCCAGCCGATAGCCCGGATCAGAGACCAGCGGCGTGCCGGCATCAGAGACCAGCGCCACGGATTTTCCCTCCTCCAGCGCCTTGATCAGCTTTGGCCCCACCTCGTTGGCATTGTGCTCGTGATAGGCATAGGGCCTACCGGTAATGCCGAAACGGTCGAGCAGAACGCGGGTGACGCGGGTATCTTCGCAGGCCAGCACATCGGCACCCGCCAGCGTTTCCAGCGCCCGAAGCGTCATGTCGCCCAGATTGCCGATCGGCGTTGCCACCAGATAGAGCGCCGGCTCCAGCGGCCGGGCCGGCACTGCCACATTGGCAATCCGATAGGTGCGGCTCGAGGCCTTGTCGTCTTCCGTCACGATGTCATGTCGCCTTTTTTCTTGAAGTGGCCTTTATGGGGTAGCGGCGGGTATTCAGCAAGCGCGGCGGCATGGCCCAGGGCGATGTGGAACACGCATCGCCCTGTTTGGGATAGAGAAAATGTGGATAGCGAGGCCGATAGGCCAGCCGCTTGCGCGAATTGCGCCGGCCATGGACCACCACCCCTTGCCTTTTCCGTCAATTGTCTGCCATTTTGCGCGTCCACATCGTCCGACCAGCCGACGGACAAGAATAGAACAGACGGTCCCATCGTGAGGACCGGTACGGTCGAAAGCGATAGCGTCCATGCGTATTACTCTTGAGCGGTCCAACCTCCTGAAATCGCTGAACCACGTGCATCGCGTGGTCGAGCGTCGCAACACGATCCCGATCCTGTCCAACGTGTTGTTGAAGGCATCGGGCAGTGAGCTGGCGCTGAAGGCGACGGACCTTGATCTGGAGATCACCGAGGAATTGCCGGCCATGGTCGAGCAGGCTGGCGCCACCACCGTGCCCGCCCATCTTCTTTATGAAATCGTGCGCAAGCTGCCCGATGGCGCAGAAGTGCGTCTGGCCACCAATCCGGATGGCGCCGGTATGACGGTGCAGTCCGGCCGCTCGAAGTTTTCGCTGCAATGCCTGCCGGAATCGGATTTCCCGGATCTGACGGCCGGCACTTTCAGCCATAGCTTCAAGATCAAGGCGACCGATCTGAAGATGCTGATCGATCGCACCCAGTTTGCCATTTCGACGGAAGAGACGCGCTATTACCTGAACGGCATCTTCTTCCACACGATCGAGGCTGGCGGGCAGCTAAAGCTGCGCTCCGTCGCAACCGATGGCCATCGTCTTGCCCGCGCCGATATCGAAGCCCCTTCGGGCTCGGAAGGCATGCCGGGCATCATCATTCCGCGCAAGACGGTCGGCGAGCTGCAGAAGCTCATGGACAATCCGGATCTTATCGTCACGGTCGAGGTGTCTGACGCAAAGATCCGCCTTACCATCGGTCAGGTCGTCATGACATCCAAGTTGATCGACGGAACCTTCCCGGATTACCAGCGCGTCATTCCGACCGGCAATGACAAGGAAATGCGCGTCGATTGCCAAAGCTTCACCCGCGCGGTGGATCGCGTTTCGACCATTTCGTCGGAGCGTGGCCGGGCCGTCAAGCTGGCGCTGAGCGAAGGGCAGCTGCTGCTCACCGTCAACAACCCGGATTCCGGCAGTGCGACGGAAGAAGTCGCTGTCGGCTATGAGAGCGATGCCATGGAGATCGGCTTCAACGCCAAGTATCTCCTCGATATCACCGCCCAATTATCGGGCGAGGATGCCATTTTCATGCTGGCCGATGCGGGTTCGCCCACGCTGGTCAGGGATACCGCCGGCGATGATGCACTCTATGTATTGATGCCCATGCGGGTATAAAGATCAGGGATCGGTTCGCCGGTCCCTTTTTTTGCCGCATTTTAGATGCGACATTTTTTCATGAATTTGCGTCATCAGGACGCGATCACATCAGGCCATGAGCGCCGGGAGACCATGTATGGAGTTGCGTCTGAAAGAGCGGCTTGGCCGCAAATTCGATGAGGAAATCCGATTCTTCAAGGGTTGGATGGACGGACCGAAAAGTGTCGGCGCCATTTTGCCCACATCCGGCGTCACCGCCCGGCGCATGGCCAGCATCATAACGCCGCAATCCGGCCTTCCGGTTCTGGAACTGGGGCCTGGCACCGGCATCATCACCAAGGCCATTCTTCAAAAGGGCATTGCCCAGGAAAACCTGGTTTCCGTGGAATATTCCACACCCTTCTACCAGCACCTCACCAAGACATTTCCCCGTGTCAACTTCATCAATGGCGATGCCTTCGACCTGGACAAGACGCTTGGGAATTTCCGCGACCAGCAATTCGACTGCGTAATCTCCGCCATCCCGCTTTTGAGCTTTCCGATGCAGAAGCGCATCGATCTTCTGGAAGACCTGCTTGACCGCATGCCACGCGGCCGCCCGATGATGCAGATCACTTATGGTCCGATCTCACCGATCGTGGCGCGGCCCGATCGCTACCAGATCAAGCATTTTGATTTCGTCGTGCGCAATATTCCCCCGGCGCAGCTCTGGGTCTACACCCGCCCCTGACGAAGGCTGCCTGCCGATGTTTGGCGTCTACATCACCCATCCCCAGGTGAACATCGATCCCGCGGTTCCGGTTCCAGACTGGGGCCTGTCGGATGTCGGGCTGGCACGGGCACGACAGGCCGCACAGGCACCCTGGGTGCGGCGCCTCGCCCGCATCGTCTCCAGCGGCGAGACGAAGGCCGTCGAGACGGCGGCAACCCTTGCCGAGGCGGCATCGGTCACATCCGAGATCGATGAGGCCATGCATGAAAACGACCGCTCGGCGACCGGCTTCCTGCCGCCGCCGGCGTTTGAGGCAGCAGCCGACTGGTTCTTTGCCAATCCGGCAGACAGCTTTAATGGTTGGGAGCGCGCACAGGATGCGCAGGCGCGCATCGTCGAAGCCGTTTCACGCGTTCTCTGCGATCACGATCCGGCACTCCCCATCGCCTTTATTGGCCATGGCGGGGTGGGCACGCTGCTGAAATGCTACCGGAGCGGTGCGCCGATCGCGAGAGACCGCGACCAGCCGGGCGGCGGGGGCAATCTTTTCGCATTCTCGCTTGCCACCACTCTTGTCGATTGCCGCCTCACATGCGACTGGACGCCCATGGAATTCTGGCAAGGAGACAGATGATGACGCCACGCGACCGCCTGATCGTCGGGCTCGATGTTCCAACGGTTCTTGCGGCTGAAAAGCTGGTGGCCACGCTGGGCAGCGACATCTCCTTCTACAAGATCGGCTACCAGTTGGTCTTTGCCGGCGGGCTGGAATTTGCCCGTGATCTGGTGGCCGAGGGAAAACAGGTCTTTCTCGACATGAAACTGCTCGACATCGACAACACGGTGGCAAGCGGTGTGGAAAACATTGTCAAGATGGGTGTCTCCATGCTCACCCTGCATGCCTACCCCAAGGCAATGCGAGCCGCCGTTTCCGCGGCCAAGGGGTCGAACCTCTGCCTGCTCGGCGTGACGGTTCTGACCTCCATGGACGATGCCGATCTGCGCGAGGCAGGCTATGAATACGACCCGCATACGCTGGTTTTGACACGCGCCGAACAGGCGCGGGCCGCCGGCATGGGCGGCATTGTCTGCTCGGCCGAGGAATCCTCTGCCGTGCGCAAGATCGTCGGCCCGGATATGGCCGTGGTCACCCCCGGCATTCGTCCGAAAGGTTCAGACGCCGGCGACCAGAAGCGTGTCGTTACCCCGTTTGATGCGCTGAAGGCAGGCTCCAGCCATCTGGTCGTCGGGCGCCCCATCGTGAAGGCCGCCGATCCGCTTTCCGCTGCCCGCGCCATTCTGGCCGAGATGCAACAGGCAGTTTGAATTCAAAAGACACAATCAAAGAGGAGACGAGGATGGCCAAGGGATACTGGATTGCCCGGATCGATGTGAAAGACCCGGAGCGCTACAAGGATTATGTTGCTGCCGCAAAGCCGGCCTTTGACCGATACGGCGCCCTGTTTCTGGCCCGTGGCGGCCCGGCAACCGAGCTTGAAGGGACGGCCCGCGCCCGCAATGTGGTGATCGAGTTTGCCTCGGCGCAAGACGCCATCGACTGTTTCCATTCGCCCGAATATCAGATCGCAGCAAAGATCCGCCAAGAGGCGGCAGATGGCGAACTCGTCGTCGTTGAAGGCGCTTGAGGCCACCAGCCGATCCACACGGTTGTCATTTCTCAATTTTGCCCGCGATTTTGCCGATGTCTGATGTCGCAGCGCAGCGGCTAAGACTTCACCTCGGGCAAGGATTGGGCTAGAGACAGTAGATATCGACCCTTCCAGGCTTTCGGAGCATCCCCATGACCCTGTCCAACATTCCGCCGCTCGTCACAGTGTTCGGGGGCTCTGGCTTTGTCGGCCGGCATGTGGTTCGGGCGCTGGCAAAGCGCGGTTACCGGATTCGCGTCGCCGTGCGCCGTCCGGATCTAGCCGGCTTCCTGCGTCCGCTCGGCTATGTTGGCCAGATCCAATTGGTGCAGGCCAATCTGCGTTACCGCAACTCGATCGATCAGGCCGTCGCCGGCTCGTCCTTCGTCGTCAACTGTGTCGGCATTCTGTTTGAAAGCGGCAAGAACTCGTTCGACAGCGTGCAGGAATTCGGCGCCAAGGCCGTGGCCGAAGCCGCCAAGGCGGCAGGCGCCAAGCTTACCCATATTTCGGCCCTCGGTGCCGATGCCAAGTCTGATTCTACCTATGCCGCCAGCAAGGGCCGCGCGGAAGACGCCATTCTGTCGCTGCTGCCGGATGCGGTGATCCTGCGCCCGTCGATCATCTTCGGGCCGGAAGACAATTTCTTCAACAAGTTTGCCGATATGGCACGCACAATGCCGTTCCTCCCGCTGATCGGCGGCGGCCACACCAAGTTCCAGCCGGTCTTTGTCGAAGACGTTGCGGAAGCTGTCGGCCGCTCCGTGGATGGCAAGGCAAAGCCCGGCGCAATCTACGAGCTGGGCGGCGCGGAAGTGCTGACCTTCAAGCAGTGTCTCGAAGAGGTTCTGCGGGTGACCTATCGCAAGCGCGCCTTCGTCTCGCTGCCTTTCGGCATTGCCTCGCTGATTGGTCGCATTGCCGCCAAAGTGCCACTCATCACGCCGCCGCTCACCGGCGACCAGGTGACGCTGCTAAAGAAGGACAATGTCGTCTCGGAGACGGCAAAGAGGGAAGGCCGCACGCTGGAAGGCCTCGGCATCAGCCCGACACTCGTGTCATCGATCCTGGCTTCCTATCTGGTGCAGTACCGCGTTCAGGGCCAGTTCACCAAGAGCGGCAAGGCTGCCTGATCTTTTCTGATCCCTTGCGATATCGCCGATGTGACAGGCAGGGCCACGCCCCGCCTGTCTTCACATTTCCTAATGTGACACAAAAGACGCAGTCATCCACAGGTTGCCGTTAACGCCCGGTTCAGCAAGATGCTCTATTGAATTATAGGGCGTCGGCTCGTAAACCGCAGCCTCCTCATTTTACACTGTTGGCACCGTGAATCCTATTTCATCTCCCGAAAGGCACTCCTCCATGGGCAAGTCCATCGCACTGTTTTTTGCGTGTGCGGCATTGGTTATTCTTGCAGGCTCCTTCATGGCGCCGAGCACGGTTGCAGCAAACAAGGGCGCCTGCGCGCCGGCCTATGGCGTCGATCCGTGCAGCACCGGTTCTATCCACAAGGATGTTCTGCGCTAATTACAATTGGGGACAGGGCCAGAGCTTTAGGGTCTGTGGGGATTCACAAATCAGCGCGAATGTGATTCACGCTTTGGATGGATCGTTTTGTACTGACAGACGCCCAATGGGCGAA